>OY969433.1:0-4864187 GCA_963699315.1 uncultured Chloroflexia bacterium | reverse complement strand
ACACTAAGATTTCCATCAATCACGCCAGCGTTCACACTCAGAAGATGGCTTCGTATGCCATCCAGTCCCACTGTGAGACCACTTGATGCATCGGAAGGGGTGAAGAGTTCTTCTTTCGCAAGGGCACGAGCGGAGCGCCCTTGATAGTTAAAAATGATCTCAGCTTGTGGCAAATGCCGTATCTGCTCTGCAACCTCATTATCTTGCGTCATATGGCGTAAGAGACCAAATCCGATGCCGCCAGCGGGGATACCACGCAGATGCTCTTTCACTGCTCTCAAGACTTCACTTGGACGAGCCGTAACTGTATCGTGATTGAGCACAATGGGGACGATAGAAGTAAACCATCCCACCGTGCGTGAAAGGTCGATACCATCGATAATATCCTCGCGCCCATGTCCTTCCAAATCAAGCAAAAGTGTCTGCTTACCAGTCCAAGCCGTATACGCCTGGAGGAACGCAGTGAGAAGAACATCATTGGCCTGCGTGCGATGCCGTTTTGGCACCTCTCGCAGCAGCTCATGTGTCTCAGCGCTACCGAGAGTGGTCTGGATAGCTCGTGCAGATGCCTGTGTATTCACACCCGGTTTATCGACCGGCAAGGACGTGGCTTCTGACCAGGGCAAAGCCATCCAGTAACTAAATTCCTGGCGTAGTGACTGAGATTGTGCATAATTGAAAAGCTGACTGGCCCAATAGGTAAAGGGAGCCGACTTATGTCGCAAACGAGGTGTCTGTCCATTAAGCATCTGCTGATAGATTGTCTGTAGATTATCCAATAATACCTGCCAGGAGACGATATCTATAGCCAGATGATGAACGATAATCAAGAGGCGACTCGGCTTATCAGATCCAAAAGAGAAGTGTCCTACCCTGACGATTGGCCCTTTCGACAGATCTAGACTGGTCTGAAGATCGTGAGTGATCATATCAAATTGTTGTTCTTGTTCAGACGCCTGAAACATCGAGAGATCAAAAGAAGAGAAGGGAACATCATGTACATCTTCGACGACATATTGTTGCCAACCTTGGGGTCCTGCCACGAAGCGCAATCGGAACGCGTCATGATGCTGGATGAGCATGCGAACAGCCTCTTTCATTAAAGAAGCATCCGCCAGGTTGGGAGACATTTCTAATAAGGTCGCATGATTATAGTGATTTCGATTGGGAAAATCGTGCTCAAAGAACCAGTATTGGACAGGAGTCAACGGAATTGCGTTTGTTGAAGCCCCTTCCTCGCCAATCGAGATCGACAGAGTTGTCGTACTCGCCACGACGACGAGCTCGGCGATCGTCTGATACTGAAACATCTGTTTCGGCGTGAGTCGTATACCGACAGCCTGGGCTCGAGCGATAATCCGGATACTGAGAATAGAATCGCCACCAACCTCAAAAAAATTATCGTGGAGGCCAACGCGATCAAGACCAAGAACCTCACACCAGATCTCAGCCAACTGCTTCTCAACTGGTGTCTGCGCGGCGACAAACGTGCCATCCTCATCGGATAGTTTTTTCTCCGGTGCCGGGAGCGCATCAAGATCAACTTTGCCCGTGGCCTTTAACGGGAGCATTTTGAGAAAGACGAAAGCCGATGGGATCATGTAGGCAGGTAACTTCTGCTCCAGGAAAGCACGCAGTTCACTCAATGACGCATGCATTTCAGAAGCAATGACCACGTAGGCCACCAGTTGCTTGATCCCTGGTATATCCTCGCGCGCAGTCACAATCACCTGCTCCACCGCAGCATGCTCAACTAACGTCGTTTCCACCTCACCCAGCTCGACACGATATCCGCGAATCTTCACTTGCAGATCAATACGACCTAAAAATTCTATGTTGCCACGTTGATCTGGCAGATAGCGTACAAGATCACCTGTCTTATATAACCGCGTTCCAGGAAGCATACTAAAGGGATTCGGTATGAACGCTGTCGCAGTTAATCCGGGACGATTAAGGTATCCCCAGGCAACCCCATCACCTCCAATGTACAACTCACCAGCGACCCCAATCGGGACAGGTTGCAGATGTGCATCGAGCACATAAAATTGTGTATTCGCAATTGGGAGGCCAATCGGAACAGATCCAGCAATAGCCCGCCCAGCCGGTATTTGATAGATACTACATCCAACCACCGTCACTGGCGTTGATATTTCCACCCGTCAGATCGAACTAGCCAAGCAAAAAGTCCCCCAAGCAACCTTTTTGCACGCTGACATTGCAAGCCTTGATTTCGCACGAGCTAGCTTTGATGCAGTCGTTGCTTTCTACTCCTTACTTTGCCTCCCGCGTACAGAGCTTTTCCCACTTTTTCAGAAGATTACTTCGTGGCTGAAGCCAGGGGGGCTTTTCCTTGCTGCGCATGGTACGCAAGAGGTAGAGGAAATGTTCGCACCTGATTGGTTAGGGGTACCCATGTACTGGAGTTTTTTCGATAGCGCCACAAACCAGCGTCTCATACAAGATGCGGGTCTGCATCTTCTGAGTGCACAAGAGGAGACAGAGGAAGAGGATGGAGTGCCCATTACCTTTCTCTGGGCAGTAGCGCAAAAGCCAGCATAATTGTACATACGATCATGAAATGAGGCAATTTCCCTCTCATGAATTGCGACTTGATTGTTTTCAATATCATTTGATTGAGAAGAACCAGACAGCAATGAGTTAGCACAAAACTCCCTCATTTCATTATTGTATTTCCATACAACACGCAGTGGCGCACAATGATGGGAATGACTGTCGTTCAACTCATACATCCGCCAAAACGTTCTTTAGAGGAAAGATCGTTAGATCAGCTTTGGTGTAAATTTGCACGTTTCATGGGAGAAAATTTGCACATTGCGTGGGATTTCCCGCGCGACGTTGTATTGTTACGGAAAAGAGACCAAACTTCCTACAGACCGAGCTTCCCACGGAATGAGCGAATTTTCTCCCATGAAACGTGCAAATTTACACATGTATTACATTTATAAGAATTAAAATGTAATAAAAAATGTATTTAATGGGTGAGGAATGGCTCCCGGATTGTATCCTCTCAATAATGGGGGGAGAGAAAAATGGATGTATTCATAAAAGGCAGAGGAGTGTGAAGAGAGGAAAGAAGAAGCGAACAAGAACACGATGAGGAGATGCGTATGGATCGATATTGTCTTTGAGCGGGCACTCTCACACGGTTCAGGTGGTGAGATACCAAGAGCTGCCAAGGTGAAGATCGAAACACCGTTGTTGGATCAGGGTAGCGAAGGCGGGAACCACGTTGGTTTGGCAGATGCGATCATGGAAATACTGGAAGATATTCACCCCAAGCTTTTTGGCCGTTTCGACCAGCGTCTGAAAGGTATCCCAAGCCGTGATGCCCTCAGTGGTGCATGCTTGCAGACTCACGTCTCGTTTGCGGACCCGCTGTCGGGCACCGAGCTCAGCTGGATTGTTATGCAAGAGAATCTCAGGATGGGAAAGGACCATGAGCAAGGACTCTTTATTGGCAAGTGTCTTGGCGAGGCGCTCATCCAACTGCTGATAGCCGCTGGTTTGCCCAAAGAGGTGATCAAAGGCCGCACGCAATGCATTCGCCTCTTCCACGCTCGGATAGTCTCGGTAGGCCAACAGGTCTTGATAGAAATCCCAGAAGTCCTTTGCAAACGCTTCGAGCATCTTGCAATGGGCCAGGAAACGTGGAATCAGCCTCTTGTAATGGCGATATTCATGAATCCAGCACAGGGCTAATTGGGCAGCCAAGCAGTTGAATTGGGGAGCATCATCACAGAGCAGTAACGCAACCACCGGGTACTCCGTCTGCGTTCGGTAGGCCGCAATGGCCAAGGCTTCCTTCAAGCGCTGGCGTAGTGTGGCTCCGTATGGGGACAGGTATCGATCCAGCACGGTGTCGAATTGGTTCTCAGTGAAGATCTGATCGGGTGGCAAGAGGACGGGAAGCAGGCCACGCCACTTTGCAGAGACGCCCAGTTGCGTCAGTAATTCCAAGGCGAGCTCGTTTACCTGAAAGAGAGGGTCAGCTCCTCCTTGCAACACGCGAAGCAGCGTCATCCGATCTTTGGTCGGCAAGGTCGAGTAGGCAGTATACACCGGGTTGCAGAGGATATGACACTGTTGCTGATGACCATGAACGGTGGTGCCGTGCTGTCGAGATGCTGCCACGGGCTACTCGCCAGTCCAGCTTTCCTCACCGCAGCGCTCTCAACATGGAACGGCTCCTGGTTTTTAATCAGCATGCCAGAGAGTTGTCCTGCACTGATCGACATGCCCACCGTGTGCAAGAGGTCGAGGATTTTTGGCTCACTCATCCCATCTGCATAGTACAGGGTCAAGACCCACGCTTTGACTGCGGGTCCGAACTGACCACTGTAGCCGGTTGGAAGCGTCGCCAGATACGTCTTCTTTTGGCTCGGTGAGTAGTATTTTTCTTTGCGGAACCTGACGTTGTGGGTGCGAAACGCAATGTCCTGCACAATGACTTCGTCATAGCCTTTAAACTGAGCATCGTCAGGGAGGAGGTGCTCATCGACCTTGAGCACCTCCTCCCTGACGATCATGATCTGGGCATGCTTGTTGGCTTTGCGGCGTGGTTTGGACACGCGACGTTCTTGTTCCGATGAAAGAAGCGGCGTGAGTTTCTTTGGCGTGAATGTGGGTTTGCCTTGTTCGCCTTTGAGCCGATGAATCTCATCACGGAGCCGTTGGATTTCTTCTGCTTGCTTGATCGCTTTCGCCGACAGCGTTTCCACCAGGTTCATCAGTGTCATGACCACCTGGCGCACACCTTCATCTTCAATGGTGCTCGGATCGACGTTTTCTACCCTGTTCAAATCGACGTTTTCTTCCATATTTCCAGTATACATGCGCCATCAATTTTTGCCCTCGCTAGGCCACCCCGATTTATTGAGAGGATTCCTCGGATTTGCAAAAAAGATACATTAATGATGGAAAGAGTTGTATGGTGTTTTACTAGCAATAATATGCGTAAGAGGTATTGATTATCTAGAAGATTATTAGATGTATGGAACTTCTCTGGCTCGTATCATGTGATAAAGGAGCATGAATGCATCAACCTGTTGCCGCGAGAGCACCTGATCCGCTTGGAGTGCGTGTTCAACCAGCTCGACGATCGGCGGTGTCTGCTCATGATACATAAATATGCGATGAGAGAGACGCAGCCACTCGCAGAGCTGGAGAAATGTTTGCAGATCGGGCTGGATCTGTTCATGCTCAAGGCGGTGTAACGTCGCTGGACTGATCTCTAGCCCCATTGCGACATCGCGCAGGCTTTGTTCCCCGCGCCGTGTTCGCAGGCAAGCCGCAAACAAATGTGCATCAAATGTTGTCCTCATGTATTCCTTTTTGCCAGGCCCCTATAAACTGATCTATTGCAATGCCTTCTCCACCTTTCGCAGAATATCATGCTTGCCAAGCGATCAACGTCAATCTAGTAAGCTCAAGCTTACCGATTGCCTGTCCAGGAGGGAGTAGCCCTCTACCAGGACCGATATGTCACTAATGTTTGTGTTCATTCGTAACACGTATGGGGGTCCCAACATTTTTTCCTGGCGTTTTCCCCGCTAAGCAGCTAGCAATACATGCAGAAGGGAATAAAGAAGTATTTCAAGATGCGTACTGGGTCGAGAGACACCAAGGAGTCAGCGTGAACCCGCCAAGTTGCGTGGCAAACCTCTTTTTCCTCTTCCTGTGGAACCCAAAGAGGCCTGCAAGAGGCTCATTCTCTCCCTAAATACTTCTGTTGCCCTCTCTTTCCTCTCTTGCTTAGCGGGGAAAACGCCGGGAAAAATGTCGGGACCCCTAAGACGACCGCAACGCAAAATCAACCGTAAAACTAAATAATGAGGAGGCTACAAACGTGAAAGATCAGAATTACGCGGCAACAAATACTACTGAGATACGCTTGGTCAAGCGCTCACCCGAATATTGGCGGGTCACGGTTGACCACCCGCCGATCAACATCTTTGTTCCGGAGATGCTTCCGCAAGTGGGTGAGATTATCACGGCAATCGGAACCGACGAGCAGGTTAAGGTGGTGGTTTTTGACAGTGCTGTCGAAGGTTTCTTTTTGATTCATTTGGATTTTCTTGCAAAACTTGACGATTTTGCGCATCTCTCTCCTGGCTCCACAGGCTTGCATCCATGGCCCGAGATGTTGGTGCGGCTGAGCCGTGCACCTGTCGTATCGATAGCGTTGATTCGCGGGCGGGCGACTGGCATGGGAAGTGAGCTTGCACTTGCCTGCGACATGCGGTTCGCAAGTCGCGAGAAAGCCATCTTGTCGCAGTTTGAAGTCGGCGCAGGTCTGGTGCCTGGTGGCGGCCCTATGGCGCGACTGTCGCGCCTCATGGGAAGAGGACGCGCCCTTGAAGTAATTCTAAGCGCGGACGACGTCCCAGGCGACCTGGCCGAACGCTACGGCTATGTGAATCGGTCGTTGCCGGATGCTGACCTTGACGGATTTGTCGATGCGCTTGCCACCCGAATCGCTTCCTTCGACAAACAGGCAATCATGGATACGAAGCGCCTTGTCGACGTTGCTAGTTTGCCGCCTGATATCGAAGTCCAATCCGGGTGGGATGCTTGCGTTGCTTCGATGGCGCGACCGGCCACGCAGCAGAGAATCAAAACACTGATAGAGCGAGGTTTCAGCAAACCCGGCGATGCAGAAGATCGCTTGGGAGATTTCCTGGGGCGGCGTGATAAAAAATCCGGAGATTGAAAACGACTTGGGGTCTGTGGTGCAATGTGTAAATTTGATAATTAAATGGGACAGATCGTGAACATTTTTGACAATTATGTGGGAGAGCAAACAATCAGTAGGGAAGAGCCAGCAAAGCTGTAAGAGGCGATTCGCCACTCCACTGTCATCTTCTTTTGTAGTCTCATGCTCGTTTTACCGCCCACATAATTGCCAAATTTCCGCCCACTGATTCGATCTGCCCACGGGATGCGCAACGAGATGTAAGCAAGCTAGTAGCATAAAGAAAAAGAGATCTCTAATGAGAAGGATAAATTCTTTACTCAGAAGGAGGTCTCTCTTGATATGATACCGAATCGCTGTGTTGAGGTCCACACTTCTCCAGTGGATCGCCCTTCAGTACCTGCATGGTTTGCTGAGGTTGTTATCATTGTCCAGCACCTTGCAACGACTGGTGCACTTGATGCGTTTGCTCATCAGGTCCATTTGGTACGTGGACGTTTCGGAAACTATGAACCTATCGATTTTCTTGCCCTGTTGATAGGCTACGCGATCAGCGGAGAACGGACACTGGCTGACTTTTTTGAGCGTCTAGAGCCTTTCGAGACAGCATTCATGGCATTGTTTGAACGCCGATCTCTTCCTCATCGTTCCAGTTTGAGTCGCTTTCTGTCCAGTGTGGATCGTTCCTGCTTAGAAGCGTTTCGTACCCTCTTCCAGCAAAGCTTTGTCGAAGGGTGGACGTCGGAAACCATTGGTGGCATCTTCGACCGGCAAGGTCGTCGCTTGGTTATCTTTGACATCGATGCGACCCGTCAGGTCGCACGACAGCGAGCGTTGCCCTGTCTGCCTGAACTGCCTCCTGCTCATGAAGCCTTGCAAGCACGGCGACAAGAACAAGAAACACCCGCGTTTCGGCAGGCCTATCAGACAAGAGCAGGCATCGAGGCGACACTTTCACAAGCGGTGCGAGGAATGGGGATACGACGTGCACGCTATGACGGCTTGCACAAAACGCAGGTCCAACATGTCTTGACCGCTGTTGCGATCAATCTGGTGCGCATTGATGCTCTGCTCACCCAGACTCCTCGCGGCAAGACACGCCAATCCAACTTTATGCGCCTGGCCTTCCATCCTGCTTTGCCATCTCAGAGAGTGGCATGATTTCTTTGCGATTTCTAGTGTCATTCGCCAACAAAGTCTTGAAAGCCCTGGTAGAGCCCCAGTAAGTGAGGGAAGGGGACTTGAAAATTGACACGTTTCACGCCATTCTATTTTTGGAGCCTTTGCCTCTCAGCAATAATTCACAAGCCCTGGACTTTTTGATCCTTGACACAACCTTCCCTCGTGTTTTAGTATGAAGTCGGTTGGCTAACTAAATCTTCTTCAAAGAAAGATGAGAACGAAGCTGATGAGTAATCTTCGCCCTTTCCGCTTCGGCCTTGCACTCAACAATGCAAGCTCAAAAGAGGACTGGAGTGCAAAGGCAAGGCGAGTAGAGGAGTCCCGCAGCTACGGAGCGGAAGAGTCGTTTGATCCGCCAGGAGGCGGAGGGCGCTTCGAGGAGCTGGTGTTGACTATGCTGCTCTTCGCCGTCGTGCCTACACAACATCGTCAGCAGGTGGCCGAGCTCCTGGCTGGACGCTTCCAGACGACGAGCGAGCAGTTACTTCAGACGCCCCATTGCCTGATTGGGACAACTGAGCAGATGTGTGAAGATCTCCTGGCGCGCTGCGAGCGCTATGGTATCTCACCCATCACGGTCTTTGGTGATAATCTCGAGACATTTGCACCCGTTGTGGCTCAATGAGCTGGCAAGTAAAGAGATAGCCATACTGGTAGCGGCTATGGTGTGGCGGCTACCGGGGAAAAGAGAAATAGTATGAGTGAATTGAATGGAAAAATTGCCCTGGTCACTGGCAGTGGTCGAGGGATTGGTCGTGCAATCGCCCTGGAACTAGCTCAAGCGGGCTGTGATGTCGCGCTCCTTGCCCGCACGCGTGAGCAGGTTGAAGCAGTCACAGCCGAGATTCGAGCACTGGGCAGGCGTAGCATCGCTCTTGCCGCTGATGTTGCCAATACACAGCAGGTGCAGCAAGCTCTCATCGAGGTACGAAACGCACTCGGTCCCATCGCTATTCTCATCAATAACGCAGCAGTTGTCGGACCACTGGGGCTGACGGCCGAGGTCAATCCAGACGCGTGGGCACAATCAATCGCCATCAATCTCACCGGTGCATTCCAGCTCATCCATACCTGCCTGCCCACCATGCTCACGCAAGGCTGGGGACGTATTATCAATATTTCCAGCGGAGCCGCCACCGCGCCTGGCATGTCGCGAGGCAACGCGTATGCTGTAAGCAAGGCTGGTCTTGAAATCATGACGGTGAATCTGGCGACAGAGATCGCGGGCAGTGGCGTAACGGTGAATGCGGTCCGCCCTGGTATCGTTGATACTGCAATGCAGGCACACATCCGCAGTCTGCCGGCCGAGCAGGTCGGACAAAAAATCTTCGAGCAGTTCGAGACAAACTACCGCGAGGGCAAATTACAAGACCCCACGCTTCCCGCCCGTCTGGTCGTCAATCTCATTTCCACCGATGCCACGGGCGAAGTCATCAGCATCTACGATGCGCGCGGCAAAGAACTTCTCGCCTAGCGACCATCCCTCGCGGCATCGCTGCCAACATATTCCCCGGCGTCCCCTTTTAGGCAATTCGCCAGGAAATATGTTGGAGTCGATGTTTATGGTGTGAGAAGATGCTGGGGTAGGGCGATTGACAGACGCTGTTTTTGTAGACGATAGTTTTCTTTGTTCGCTACCATTATTTCTACGTATTGATTGATAAGGAGGTTCCGATGCGACGGATCTGTGTCTTTGATGTGAACGAGACGCTTTTGGACCTGCGTGTCCTTGACCCCTACTTCGCACGCATCTTTGGGAACGCCACACTACGCCCGGCGTGGTTTACCCAGATGCTCCAGACCTCGCTGGTCGCAACAATCACGAATGCCTATACGGACTTTGGGACAAATGGAGTTGCCGCGCTCGATATGCTAGCCGAGCGACACCAGGTCACGCTCACCACTGCCGATCGGCAGGAGTTGCGCGATGGCATGCAACATCTCCCACCTCATGCAGACGTGGTCGCGAGCCTCGAACAGCTACGCGCTGCCGGTTTCCGTCTGACAACCCTGACGAACTCGACATCTCAGGTTGCCGAAGCGCAGCTTGCTAACGCCAGCCTCACCAGCTATTTCGAGCGGATCTTTTCAGCCGATAGCATTCGCCGTCTGAAGCCTGCTCCTGAGCCCTATCAGATGGTCGCCCAGCAGCTAGGGGTGGGCAGAAACGATATCCGTTTAATCGCGGCCCACGCCTGGGATATTGCGGGTGCCCTACGTGCCGGATGTGTGGCTGCCTTTGTCGCACGCCCCGGCGCAGTGCTCGATCCCTTGGTCCCTAGGCCCGATATCGTCGGTCCAGATCTGCACTCGATAGCCCATCAGATCATCGAGCACGAAAAACCGGTGGAACGATAATTTCTGAGCGGTGTCTATCTTTGCTCTGACCACCGTTGACGGCTGCTATTCATAGTGCCTCATGGTGCCTCATGGTGCCTCATGGTGCCTCATGGTGCCTCTTCGCCGTTGGATGCGTGATGTGTGTGAGAGGCAAGTCTCCTGGAAACTGCGGTGGGCATTGTGCCTCAGACTAGGCGCCTATCAGGCCTCTGTTGTACATCGTCAAGTTGACAATACCGATGATCAGGTATTGTCAACTTAACCAGAAAAGTGAAAATTATTGCTGAGGTATTGCGAAGAAAGATGCTGATGGGTCATGGAAAATGGGAGATACCGATGGTTAGGCGACGCGTTTTGCTCCAGTCACTTCATCCCAGGTTTGAAATCGGTCCTGTAAAAGGGGACGATATTCCCCGACAGCCAAACGGTGACGTCGCGGTTGGAAATGCCCAGAAATGGGACCGAAGGTGCGGGACCGCTGAGCCACGCTCAGACACACACCTATAACACGGCTAATCAGGATATCAGTGGCACCGGCACAGCGACCGGTTCATCAAGCAGCTATAACTATGACTACAGTGGCACCGATCAGACTGATCGGGTCAGCAACAGTAGTAACGCTGCTGTATATACGAGTTTAGGCTTGAGCACGGAGCAAACCTCGGCGACCAACACCAACGAGTATGTGCGCAGTAGTGGTGGGATGCTCAATAGCGAGCGCACCACTGCTGGCAACGTCTACTACTACTTGTTCGACGGACTCGGCTCTATTGTGGGCATGACTGATAGTACAGGAAACCTGGTAGCAACCTATGGCTATGATCCCTTCGGCAACGTCGGTGGAGGAAGTGTCCAGAGTGGCGTGATCAATCCCTGGGGCTACGCGGGTGGCTACACCGATGCAACCACTGGGCTTATCAAGTTCGGCATCCGTTACTACGATCCGCGTGTGGGACGCTGGACGCAGGCCACGCCGATAGGAGGCAGTTTGCAGGAGGCCACCAAGGCCAACCCGTATATCTATGCCAATAATGATCCCATCAATGAGGTTGATTCGAGAGAAGCGCTCAGTCTTTTCTTTCAGACCTCACGCAGACCTCACAGCAACCCAACGTCCTTCATCATCCAAAGAGGAACTTCCTACCCGAACCTCGAGAACCACCTCCAAAACCCTGTTCTCATCACCATGCATTCTTTTCCAAACATCACCACCTCCATAGTTTCTCCCTACTTCATAGAACCGCCCCAAATACCCCCCCTGCGCCCGCCTGAGAAGCCAATCGCGAAAAAAAGGGCCGGATGTATCGGATACATCCGGCAGAGAGGTCCATATACCTCAAAACATGTTCCATACTCCTGCTTTTATGCTCTACTTGAATCCTTAACTCGTACAGCATAACGACAAAAATAGAGGAGGCTATATGGATGATGTTGATACAAACCAGTTCAGCAGCGCAGTGAACCGTCTACGCACCAGCACCCTCCAACGCAATGGAGAACCGCATTTTTACGCACGTGCCGATCCCCCAAGCAAAGCCCTTCTTCGAGCTTACCTGCAGAATCCCACAATCAGCGACGGCGTCTTGTCTGTCGAAGTTCCCTCAACCGAGCAGCGTCCCAGAGGGAAAGCCTGGCTCCTCAAAGTGCTCCTCCAAGCAGGAGGCGACCCCGATTGGGACAAGCAAGAGGCCTCCTATACCAAAGAGAGCCGCTTGAAAGAGCATCTCAAACGCGAGACCGAACTGGTCATCGTGGCTGATATCCACCACCTGGCGAATGCGTCTCAGCACTTCGACATCCTCCTCTCCGTCTTTCAAACCGGTCGCATGATGCCCCTGCTCATCGTCGGAGAACCAACACAGATGCGGCAGCTCCTCGCAGCCGATGAGCGCTTCACCTGGCGCTTTCCACCGTTGCCTTCTTATACAGGTAACGATTAACAAGCCCCTTCGACACAGGTCTGGAACAAGAGGACACTTGTTCTAGAAAACTGTTGAACGCGCCAGGGAACGTCTCCCTTTTCCGCACGACTTGACCCATTGGGAAAGCTCGCGCTTCCCTGGCACCATTCCTGAGTCAAACCGATCATGAGAGAGTCGCGCTTTGAGACCTCATCTTCGCACAGCACAGCCCCACACCACTACGCTGGCCTGCCCATCCAGACGCACCTCATGAGCAGGCCAAGACGCACTCACACGAAACATGAGCACGCATGCGTGATCATCTCCATCATGTGAGCCTCACATTTGAGCCTCATCGGTATACTGCATACAGAGACCTGATACAGAGACTTGGTCCACTCTGTACTGCTGGGCGGCTCGTCGTCGATCGTTAGCTGCCTTCATATTCAGATAGCCTATCTCTGCCTTTTTACGTTTCTCGGGTGTAAAATCCACTCGTCTAAAATTGGGGCCATAAAGGAGAGGTGCAAGGACTGTTCCGATAGGAACAGTAGACACTCTCTTGCTTATGTCACAGGCAACTTGAATGAGAAGATCAAAGGCCAATATAAATGAATGCCCTTTGCACTCCCAGATAGAAATAAAGTTAAACGGTTCACTAAATCGTCCTCCCTTGATAATTGGGCCTGTGTCTATTCCTGTATCAACATAATGTACTGTTGCTCCAGCTGAAGCCCGAAAATGTTCAGCATCTTGTGATACTGCAACATTTTCAATGGCAAACATTCCTCTTGCATATGGGAGAACTGCAGAATGCCCATTGATGATTTGTGATGCAGTAAGGTCTATCCACCATGGGTCTAATATTTTATCGAGAAAAACAAACAGAAAAGGTTTACTTGATGTTGTACATATTGTAGAAAGCCACTGCTTGGCTAATGGATTGTTTATGTTTTTACTAAGATAAAGCGTGTCAGGATCATAAGTAGCCGTATGTGCAGGGACTCCAAAGGATAGAATCATGGCTCGCTCTGTCTCGCTCAAGTCCGGATAAAGCTTTGCCAACAGTTTCCAATCAGTATAACCTAATCTCTTTTGTCCTTGATGAAACTGATGAAAATCCTCCCTTGCTTTGCGGCTCTGTTCTGGAAAGGGATTTTCACGCAAGGCAATACCAAGGGAATTTGGCGATCCTTTGAAGGCTTCTAGCCATTTCGTTACTAAATAGCTTGCGTGAAACGTATTTTCTGTTAGTAAAAAGAATTTGAAGCTCACAATATGCTCCTTAATTAGTAAATTGCTGTATCTTCTTCAAAAATTCCACCCTCCACCCGTATCGTAGACAATAGATCGTATTTCCTCTTTGAGCCCGCTTTCACTGCTTGCTCTCATCCATTATGTTTTTTCCGATTTCATGTAGGGAATGATATATGTACCCATACGCTCAATGTCTTTATCATGCACCAGCGACGTAATTAAAAAGTAATCGGCTCCTGCTTGTTGGAAACGCCTTAGCGCGGCAATGACTTCCTGGTAGCTCCCAACAATGGATATAGAGTTCGCAGGATTGATCTGACTCAAACCACCCCAAAGATACTCATCAACCATATAGTTATCCTTCGCTGTCAGATCTCTATAACGCGTCATCCCAACGGAATCTGAGCTTTTCAAGAAAATTTTAGTCAACCGTTTGGTCACAGCATCTGTTCCATTCAACAAGTGTTGCGCAACCTCCCATGCTTCCTCTGAAGTTTCTCGTGCTATTATATCTACGACGACGCCACAATGGATCGATCTATTATGATCAGCTGCCATAGCTTTTACAGACATATATTGCTGTGTAATGGTCTGATAATCACAGGCATATAAAATATAGTAATCACCATGTTCTGCTGCGATACTCATCGCATCTTCGGAGCTACCAGCGACAAAAAAAGATCCTCCATTGTCCTTGGGATAGATATCACTGTTTGCCACTGCAAAGTAGTTACCATTATAAGTTGTAATTCCATGACGCAGTAATTGCAGGATCGTCACAAATTCTCGCGTGCGACAATACCTCTCTTGATGACTCTCAGGCCTTGTGTCACGAGAGAGAGTCATTGCAGAACTTCCCGTCACGATGTTCAGATCTACGCGCGAACCAAGCATAGTATTGAGAGTATTCATCGCTTTGGCCGTAGCGGTAGGAAAGGCAAAGCTTGTGTTTTGAGCAATGAGTAAGCGAATAAATTCCGTTTCCAAACCAACTCTCGTTGCAACCACAAAAGGATCAACAGCCGTCGGCGTGATTGAAAACAAAACGCTGTCAAAGCCATATTGCTCAGCCAATTTGCTTTGATCAACATAGGCCTGGTACAAATCCTGGTACTTTGGTGTCGGAATAACTGGCAAGGCCCAACAAAACTTCATGATGCCTCCTTAACTGGGCTTATTTTCATCATCTAGCACGCCCCTGTTTGCTTCTATATAGTGAGCCAGCGCCCCTACAGTTCTGTGTTCAAATACAATCAGATCCTGGATGACTAATTCTCTCTGCTCAAGTTCAAGATCTAATGAAATCGCAGATAATGAATTTCCACCTAATTCAAAAAAGTCATCATCTACCTGTACAGTATCTATATTAAGTACTTGCTTCCATACTTCAATGAGCACCAGCTCTAGCTCAGTTTTCGGCTCTTCGTCAGCCAGTTCCTCATTCACTAGCAAGGGAATTGCTGACAACGCTCGGCGATCTATCTTCTCATTCATCGTGAGAGGTATCTGCTCCAGGAACAAAAAGTGGGATGGTATCATGAAGTATGGTAAAAAACTTTTCAAGTACTCTTGAAGTTCCGCTTTACTCACCATAGAAGATGTAACAATATAAGCGATC
Source organism: uncultured Chloroflexia bacterium (assembly GCA_963699315.1). Taxonomy (GTDB): domain Bacteria; phylum Chloroflexota; class Ktedonobacteria; order Ktedonobacterales; family Ktedonobacteraceae; genus Dictyobacter. The sequence goes on along the minus strand of OY969433.1, from coordinate 4,849,177 downwards.
AGCTGCTTATTCTCTGTCTTCTCATCCAAACTAATATACATCACAACTGCCTGTTGCACTGATACATGTTTTAGCAGTGCTTGCTCTATTTCGCCTGGCTCGACGCGAATTCCACGAATTTTTACCTGTGTATCCGCCCGATCTACATAGACTAATTGACCATCGGGCAACCAGTAGGCAATATCGCCAGTTCGGTACATCCTTACGCCTGCATCAAATGGATTCGGAACAAATTTCTCGCCAGTCATTGCCTCCAGATTAACATATCCTCTCGCCAGCCCAACGCCACTGATACATAATTCGCCATGAACCCCAATTGGCTGTAAGAGATCGTGTGGATTAAGTACATAGCTACGCATATTCTGGATCGGTTTACCAATTGGTATCACGGCAGAGGTTTCTCTCGGTGTCAACGGATAGGTAGTAGCAAGAACGGTGATTTCTGTGGGTCCATATAGATTAGCAACCTTAATAGTATGTGTATAAGTATAAAATTTCTTTATAAGTTCTGGTTGAAGGGCTTCGCCTCCCAGGAACACATACTTAAGATGCTGCAACACATGCATACGTTCAGCATTAAGAGCCTCAATGAAAACTTTCAGCATTGAAGGGACGAAGTTGATTGAGCACACATCATACTGTTCAATTGCCTGTAAGATGGCCCGAGGATTACGATGTTCCTCTTCCTCCAAGATTGCAAGTCGACTCCCCGCCACAAACCAGCGACAAAATTCCAGCACAGAAAAATCGAAGATGTAGGGTGTTTTCAATAAAGTGGTGTCACCTGCTCCTAACGGATATTGCGCTTGCAGCGCTTGCAGTAAGTTGACCACACCAGCATGTTGTATCATCGCTCCTTTTGGCTTACCAGTTGAGCCGGAGGTATAGAGCACATAAGCCAAATGTTGCGGTACATTAACTGCTGGAAGGTTCTCCTCATCTGAGTTCTCTCCTCGCGGAGTAATACTCGTGATATTCAGGACATTTTGCAGGGTCGCAAACCTGCTGATATAGGCGGTTTCCGTTAGGACAATACTAGCTTGGCTATCATCCAGCATAAAATGGACGCGTTCATCTGGATAGGTTGGATCAATAGGAACATATGCTCCTCCCGCTTTAAATACAGCCAGCACAGCAACCACCATTTCCATCGAACGATTTAGAATCAGTCCTACTCTTTGTTCGGGCAAGAGACCAAAAGTACGCAGTTGCGTTGCCAGGCGATTGGCCCAACCATTGATCTCTCGATAGGTAAGAGCAGTTTCGCCCATAACAAGGGCAGTCTTTTCAGGATGTTGCTCTACGCGTTGCTCAAATATCTGATGTATTAGTAACGACGACATATCATTGCTTCGTGGCTGGTTGAAAACGCCCAGCAGAGTTGACCGCTCCGGAGGCGTCACAATATCAATCTCTCCCAGCCTTGTCTGAGGGGCGGCTAAAACCTGCGTAAGTAATTGTATAAAGTGAGTCTGAAATCGCTCAATAGTCGTACGCTGAAAGAGATGAGTCGCATATTCAAACGAGAAGATGAGCTCTCCATTTTGCTCATATACTTCTAAGGTTAGATCTACTTTTGAGGCTCGATGACGAAACTCGTAGGGCGTAAAGGTCAGGTTATCTAACTGCTCTCGTGTTCGTGTCACATTCTGTACCACAAACATTGTATCAAAGAGTGGATTACGGCTGAGATCGCGTCGCAGCTTTAAGCGATCAACGAATGCTTCAAAAGGATATTCTTGATAATCAAAGGCATCTAAACTGGAAATTTTTACCTCTTGCAATAGTTGTGCAAAGGTTTTTTCGGCCGCTGGATAGTTATGCATGACTAATGTATTCACAAACATACCAACAATATTTTCTCCATCAGGATGCATACGACCAGCGATTGGCGATCCTACGAGAATCTCTTCCTGCTGTGTATAACGGTGTAACAGGGCAGTATATGCAGCTAATAAGAGCATATAGAGAGTAACATTGTGTTCATGTGCAAATCTCCGCAGTTGTACCACGAGCGCATCTGCGAGATAGTGGTTGATGCGGTCACCAGCAAAGCTTTGCTTAAAGGGCCGTGGAAAGTCTGTTGGCAGCTGCAATACTGGAATATCTTTATCCTCGAAGGCGTGCAACCAGTAAGCTTCTTGTCTTTTTAATGCGGGAGATTGTAAGCGTTGTCGCTGCCAGGTAGCGTAATCTTTATATTGGAATGCTGGCTTTTGTGTGATTTGCTTTGAGTAGAGCCGTATAAAATCCTGCTCGATAATAGCGAGAGAAACACCATCGGAGATGATGTGATGCAGGTCGAAAAGCAGAAGATGCCGATCAGGTCGCAGTTGAATCAGGCCAACACGAAATAAAGGGGCTTGCGAGAGATCAAAGGGGCGAATAAACGTTGCAATAAGCTGCTCACTATCTTCTTCGTTGCCTTCCATATATTCACAAATACATACAACCTGATCATGAATAATCTGTACTGGCGCTCCTTCATGGAAGGTAAAGGAAGTGCGCAAGCTTTCGTGATAAGTGAGTAATTGTTGCACCGCTTCTTCAAAGCGTTTCCGTTCAAGAATACCATCAATTTGCAAAACGCCTGGTATGTTATAGCTGGTTCCAGACTCCTCAAGTTTATTAAGAAAGTACAGTCTCTGTTGAGCCGAGGAGACCGGATAATGAGCTTGAGACATTACTGGCTCAATGCGTGCCAGAGGCTGATGGTCATCAGCACTGGTGCTCGTGAGTTGATCAATGTGGTGAGCCAACGTTTCAATAGTCGGACAATCAAAGATACTACGTATGGGTATTTCGACATGCAGCATTCTTTGTATACGTGATTCAATTGAGATAATCTGAAAGGAGTTGCCACCTAAATGAAAAAAATTCTGTTGTATGCCGATAGCTTTTCGTTGTAGTATATCACACCAGATCTCAACCAGCGCCTCTTCAGTTGCAGTACGTGGCAAAAACATGTCATCTGATGTACTCGCGATCGGAATAGGTAAGGCGCTACGATCAATTTTGCCATTTGATGTCAATGGTAATTGCTCTACACGCATAATTGCACTGGGAACCATATAGTAAGGAAGTTCCTGCAACAGATAAGAACGAATTTCACTCTCTGCCAATAGTTCATCGGAAATAATATAGGCATAAATTTGTGCATCCTCATCGCGCCTGCCGCTCTCTGGCAGTTGAGATGACGTAATGACGGTTGCTTGCCTAATACCCGGATAGGTTTGCAGCGTTTGCTCAATCTCACCAAGCTCAATGCGCATGCCGCGAATTTTGACCTGCGCATCAATACGCTGTAAATATTCGATTGTTCCATCGGGTAGCCAACGGGCAATATCTCCTGTTTTATACAGACGTTGTTGCTCTCTGCCAATAAGAGTAAACGGATTCGGTACAAACTTCTCCGCAGTGATCGCAGGTTGGCTGACATACCCTTCGGCAAGTCCTTCACCAGCAATGTAGAGTTCGCCCGGCAAACCAATCGGCTGCAAGCGCTGATAACTATTCACAATATAGATCTGCTGATTGGCAAGGGGTTGTCCAATCGGCAGATTAGCTAGCTCAGCTATGTGCTCCAGATACACATGATAATAAGTGGAGTCAACACAGGTCTCAGTAGGGCCATAGGCATTTGTCAAACGAGGTGGATTTTCGAGAAAGGACTCAAGAAAACGACGAGCTATCTGTGGAGATAGCGTTTCACCTGCGATGGTCACTTGCTTTAAGTACAACCCTTCCCCAGTTCCCCCCATGCTTTCGTTGAGGAGATGCAGGTGTGTCGGCGTACCATCGGCAGCCTCGATACGCTGCTGACGATAAAAGGCCAATAACCGTTCTCCGTTAACCCTGACGTCATCTGGCACAATGTGTACACTATGCCCTCGCAAGAGCCCACCAAAGAGGTGTTGTATCGATGCATCAAATTCAAATGGTGAGACAAGACTCATCCGAAGCGGCTGCGAAAAATGGTCATAAATAGCCTGCCCCAAACCCAAGATACAATTAATGACACTGCGATGAGTAATCATGGTTCCCTTGGGCTTACCTGTTGAGCCTGAAGTATATATAATATATGCAAGGTCAGTCGACTGGCTCTCGTGACTGTGCAGCCGCCCAGATTCTTCGAGCAGCTCACTAAATAATAGCTTGGGGATATTAAGCGATATTTGTATGCTCTCTCTCTGCTCACGCGACTGAGCAATCAAATACCGAGCTCTCGCCTCTTCGAGCATAAACTGAATACGATGCGAGGGTAGCTGTCTATTAATTGGTAAGTAGGCTGCGCCAGCTTTGAGTATGCCAAAGATACTCACAACCGTATGGATAGAACGATCAACGAGCAGACCTACAACACAATTGCTCGTTACACCTCTCTGTAACAGTGCTGATGCTATCTTCTCGACTTCCACCTGTAATTGCTTGTATGTCAATGATTGGTGTTCATCAGTAACAGCTAGCGCGTCAGGGGTCTTCTCAACCTGTTCATTAAATAGGGCGATAAGGGTCGTCTCACGTAAAAAATCCAGGCTAGTCTGATTAAATTGTCTTAAAAGAGCATGCTCTTCCTCTGTCACTAGGTCGATATCAGCAATGGGCTGATCTGCATTCTTCAGTACGGCATCAAAGATCCGCAGAAAATGGTTGCGTATATGTATCATCGTCTCTTGCCGAAAGAGCGTTGAATGATAGCGTATCTCTCCATGGAGAGAGGTCTCCTGATCATGAAAAACAAACAGGACCTCAGCATGCGTTGAGGCTAGGTAACCAACATCCTGAGTATTTTCAAGAACAAGCGCAACATCAAAAGAAAATACCTGCTCAGGGGTCGCGGATAGCTGTGTAAGTAGAGCAGGCAAAGGATAATTTTGGTGCTCCATCGAAGCAACTAGCTCATCCTTGATCTGGAGCAGAATCTGCTTAAAGCTCGCTTGCTCATCTACAGTAGATCGTAAGACTAAAAGAGTATTGACTAGATTCGCCTGAGTTTCCTGTCGCTGAATAGATGTCCCTAGTATAATATCTGATTGGTTGGTATATTTTTGTAGTAGAATAGATACCACAGTTGTCAAAATCATTTGTAGACGCAGATGAGATCTGTTCGCTAAGCGATTTAGCACTTGATAGAGCTCTCCGCTCACCGCAAATGAGAGCGTCTCTTGTTTTTCATCAGCGCTTCGTGTGCCACGATAATCATGATAAAAGTGACAACGCGGTAACCCATCAGGCAATTTTTGCTGCCAATAGGCACGTTCACGGGAAGGGCGATTTGCCTCAATTATCAAATCTTGATCAATTGTTTTTCCACTCATGAGAAGGCTCCATTTTCTATGGAATATATCCATACAAGCAGTTAGAATTTGAAATCTGCCAGATCTGGCTCGGCGACAAATGGGCTTAAGGGCTCAAATGAATAAGCAATCCCTATATCGCGCAACAGGATATCAGGAGTCACTACAACCGTTGCCAGTATTTTTAAGTATCGCTCCACCATCTTTTCAATCGTCGAATGCCTGAAGAGCGAACGTGCGTATTCCATAGTCAAATGAATGGTATCATGGTCTTCATGTGCTCTAAGAAGTAGCTCAAATTGAGCTCGCTGGTGATTGTACTCATAGGCATGAATGTCCAATTGGTACTTATGTATTTGTTCTGTATCCATATTTTGCAGCACAAAGGCTACATCAAAGAGAGGATTGTGTTTGAGACTTCGCTGTAATCCTAGTTTTGCTACGAGCTCTTCGTATGGATACTGCTGATGGGTGAAGGCTGCAAAGGCATGCTCTTTCACTTGCGCAAGAAACTGCTGAAAGCTTTGTTGCTCATCACACGTGCTCCGTATTGCCAGCATATTCACAAAGACGCCAATAATATTCTCCAAATCAACATTAGGGCGTCCTGCAATTGGCGAGCCAATCACAATATCGTCTTGATTAGCATACTTGTGCAGCAAGATATGGTAAACCGCGAGCAAGAGAATATAAAGCGTAACCTCTTCATCCACAATCAGCTTTTTGATCTGTGCTGTCATAGCCGCATCAACGGTGAAATACACACTATCGCCAACAAGGTCTTGCACAACTGGTCGTGGAAAATCTGTGGGTAATGCCAGCAATGGAAGATTGCCTTGAAAGCGTTGCAGCCAATAAGCCTCTTGCTGAGCTAGCGCGGCAGACTCCTTCTGGCGATATTGCCATTCTGCATAATCTTTATATTGGAGGCGCAAAAGTGGCAGTGTCTGACCAGCATAAAATGCGAGCAAATCCTGGACGAAGATATCATAAGAGACCCCATCAGTCACGATATGATGCAGATCAATCATCATTATATGTCTGTGCTCCCCTATCTTAAACAGACTCACTCGTAATAAAGGAGGTTGGCTAAGATCGAAGGGGCAAATAGAGCGCTGAATGCGCTCACGAGCATCCTCTTCAGCCAATGCATCGTAGTCGATTGTAAGTTCGACATGCTCAATAATCTTTTGCATGGGAACGTCATCGACTAAAACGATTGCTGTACGAAAACTCTCATGGCGCTGTACCACTTGCTCTAATGCTGCTTGTAAACGAGCTAGATCAAGTTCTCCATCTAATTGCATGATGGAGGTATCATTATAAGCCGTACTTTCTGGATAGAGTCGATATAATGTATATAAGCGCTGCTGTGCTGAAGAGAGCACATAATGGGATTTCGCCTCGACCATTTCTATCGTAGCATAGCGACTCTGTTCTCCGCCCTTAATATATTCGGCTAGTTTTTCGATATTTGAGAATTGCAACAGCTCAGTAATCGGAACTTCTACCTGGAATTCTTTGTGAATGCGTGAAACGAGTGTAATTGCTTTGAGTGAATCTCCTCCCAATTCAAAGAATTCGTCCTGAACACCTACATGGTCTACTTTAAAAAGCTGTTGCCAGATCTCTACTAGTGCGTGCTCTATCTGACTACTGGGTTCGCGATATGGAGTCATCAAGTCAGGTCTGGCATAGAACACCTCAGGAGTATCTTTTGTGTGCTCTTCACGCTTGCGCAATGCTTCAAGTTTCACCCACTGATTAATGCGCTCATTGAGATCACCAGGCGAATGGGCAATGACTTCCGTTTCCCCCCAGGCCAGAATGCGCTCGAAGGCTGCAATGCCCTCTTCCGGTGTCATTGAAAGCTCTGCGATGATGGAGCCGATACTGTAATCTCGCTCTCCATCTTCCCAATATTTCCAATCACTCCAGTTGACGCATAGCCATGGTGTCTGGGAGGTTCGATTTTGTAGCTGCGAAAAAACATTACTATAGATGTTAGCAGCTGCGTAGGCAGCAAAACCGATACCACCGAGTACCGACGAAATGGAGGACATCAAGAGACAAAAATCGAGTTGCCGCTGCTGTAAGCACGCTTCCAACGCTTGTACTCCAGCAATCTTAGCGCGAAACTGCATCTCACAATCGTCACGATCTAGCTTTCTGATGATATCAAAAGTTTTGCCGCCAATAATGCCAGCGGCATGAATGACTCCAGAAATTGTGCCAAATATCTGCTCTACGGTAGTAAAGATCGCCTGTAAGCGTTCCTGGTCCGCGACATCGACTTGATAATAGAGCACTTCGCTGCCCAATTGTTCCAATTCTTGGAGCTTACGAATCAGTCGACTTATACGGTCATGTTCGCTATGTGAGGAGAGCCACTCATCCCAATACTGGGGCTCTGGAAAATCACTACGCCCAAGCAGAATGAGTTTTGCATGGGCCGACTGGGCAAGATGTTTGGCTAACAATAGGCCAATGCCGCCAGTCCCACCGGTAATGATATAAACTCCACCCTGGCGGAGAGCTATTGAATGCGATGATGTATCTTGCACATACGCTGGCTCATAGACTTGGATAAAGCGCCGATTACCTCGATACGCGACGTATTTATCATCCATATCTCTGACGCACTCTGCGAGGAGTTGATCGATAAATTGCTGCCATTGCCTGCTGCCTGCCACAGACAATGTAATATCGATACTGGAACAGTTGAGGTATGGATACTCCTGCGGGATAACCACTACTGGTCCTAGTACAGGTGCTTTTTCGGGTATAAGTTGTTCTTCTGCGGTTACTTGCTGGATATTGGTGGTGATCACTTTTATATTAATGATGCTTGGGATAGAGATGTCGCCAAGTGCTTTCGCAAGATAAAAGAGACTGTAAAAGCCTCGTGCTAAGGCTGGTACTGATTGTGCTTCCACTATAGTTGTTTCTCGACTTACACCGAAACAATGAATAATATGTGTCGGTAGCCGACCATCTGCTTGTAATTTTTTAAGTAACGCGCGATAATCTTCTTCACATTCAGGGCGGAGACGGTATTCGCTTGTATTCAGTTGAGCAAAAGCATCATCTTCGCGGACACAAGTAACTATATGCAGTTTGGATAACAATGTTTTTGCCAGACTATCGGCCAGTCCACTGCCATCAGAGAAAATAAGCCAGGTCGGAGTACTCTCTGTCTGCTTACCACTATTTACATTTAAGGCTTGCTGCCTCCACTGTGGCAAGTAAAACCACTTTATGATATCAGATGTCTTGCTAAGCGGTGGAGTCTCTGGGCGCATCTTTTGCATTAGCTCCAGAGGCGTACCATTTAATTTAAAGCGTGTCGGTTCAAACGAATAAGTAGGCATAGGGATACGTCGACGAAATGTATTAGCATGATAAGCAGCCCAATCAACCTCCACACCGAGCGTCCATAAATGGGCAATTCTTGTCAGCAGGAAATAATCATCTGGATAGTCACTCTGTGCCTGACGATTTGCATTAAAGATGCGAGTTACCGCCTCCTCTTGTGAGAAAAAACGCTGGATCAGAACACTTAAATCGCTACTGGGTCCTATCTCCAGAAAAATAGTATTTTCGTTCCGTTTGAGCTCTTCAATACCGTCGGCAAAACGTACGGTCTCGCGTAGATGACGAACCCAGTACTGCGCATCAGTAACCTGCTCCTCTTGTGCCCATGTACCAGTAATATTAGAGATATAAGGCAGGATTGGAGGATGGAGATGTACAGTTTGCAAAGTGCTCTCAAAGCTTGGGAGAATAGCATCAAGCTCAGTTGAGTGGGCAGCGGAATCAATATTGACACGAATACAAAGGTATTTTCGCCGTTGCATCTCTTTTGTGAATAATTTGATCATATCAGCCGATCCTGATACAATACAGGAGGATCCATTGACGATAGCAAGGGAGATAGTATGAAGACCATCTTGCTCTTCTCTGGCGTTCCATGCAGTCAGGATCGGCATCAGCTCGACTTCTGAGAGTGGAACACTCAACATATAGCCCGGTGGTAACTTCTGCATTAATTGACTACGCTTAACAATCAGCGTCAATGCGTCATCCAACGTAAATACACCTGCCAGACAAGCGGCAACATATTCACCAAAACTATAGCCAATTGCTGCGGCCGGACGAATGCCCCAGGACATCAATAGTTGTGCCAATGCATATTCAAAAGAGAAGATGATTGGCTGACAATACTCCATGGTTGCAAGCTTTTTCTGAGCTTGCTCAAACTGCTGTGGCGCTGGATATAAAATTGCTTTAAAATCAACCTGCGTGTAAGAGTGTAGTAGGCTCAAGCAAGTATCAAGGTTTTTTCGGAAGAGTGGTTCTTGTTGATAGAGATTGAGGCCCATGTTCACATATTGGGAGCCGTTGCCAGAAAACATAAAGACGATTGGAGGTGATGCTAGCGATGCACGCTTTGTATAGATGTTGCGTGTATCGACCTCATGGATCTGCGCAAGAAGTTCACTGGCTTGTGCTACTGAATCACAGACAAAGGCTCGCCTCCATTTGAAGGCTTTACGGCCTACCTGTAAGGTGTATGCAGCATCATCTAATTGATCAGCGTTGAGGGTTGGCAAATGTGTTGCAAGGTTATATGTCATGCGCTCAAGAGCAGCTTCTGTTTTGGCGGAAAGTACAAAGAGCTTCCAGGGACGTCCGTAAGAAGTCTGCTGAGGTAGCTGTGCTTCCTCTACTATAAGGTGCGCATTCGTACCTCCAATCCCAAAGGAACTTACTCCTGCTCTTCTTGGCTGTTGTGTACGCTTCCATTCACGCAGGCTAGTATTGACAAAAAAGGGACTATGCTCGAAGTCAATCTGTTTGTTTGGTGTACTAAAATTCAGAGAGGGCGGGATCTGCTCTTTTTCTAAGCTAAGCACGGTTTTGATAAAACCAGTGACGCCGGCAGCCGCGTTTAAATGTCCAACACTAGCTTTCACCGATCCAATGGGAATACTTTGCAAATCAGATTCAGTGAAAACCTCTTTTAATGCTCGCATCTCGATTGTGTCGCCAAGTTTTGTGGCGGTGCCATGAGTCTCAATATAGCTAATCATGTCTGGTGTTACATTCGCTATCTGCATAGCCGACATGATAACGTCGCGTTGCCCATCAACGCCAGGCGCAGTATAGCCTACTTTGCGATTTCCGTCATTATTAACGGCTGATCCCCTAATCACAGCGTGAATAGTATCTCCATCAGAGAGAGCCTCTTCCAAGCGCTTTAAAACAACAATGCCAACACCATCGCCAAATAACATCCCACTTGCCTGTTCATCAAAGCTACGACAATGTCCGTCTGCCGAGAATAGCATACCTTCTTGATAGAGATATCCAGCCTTATCAGGCTGTGTAATCGTAATACCTCCAGCCATAGCGAGATCACAATGTCCATTTAATAATGATTCCGAGGCGGCATTAATTGTCACGATTGATGTAGAGCAGCCTGTGAAATAGTTAATGCTTGGGCCTTTAAAGTTGAATTTATAAGAGATCTGGGTACTCAGGGAATCTTTGTCATTGAGGAGCGAAACCTGAAATTGGGAGGCAGGTTCGCTCATCTCAGAGAGGGTCGATAGAACTTGCCAGTAGAGGTTGGGAGATGCTCCCGCAAAAACACCTACCTTTCCGGGGATATTATCGACATTGTAACCAGCATTCTCTAAGGCCGCCCAGGAACATTCATGATAGAGTCGTAATTGAGGATCCATCAATGCGGCATCTTGTAAAGGATATTCAAAAAAGGCAGCATCAAAACAATCAGCATCCTGTAAGTAACCTTTTGCTCGAATATATTGCGGGTTATTAATCTCAACTGATGTCAGACCAGCTTCACGTAATTCGTCCGCACTAAAGAAGGAAATAGCTTCAACTCCATTGACGAGGTTACTCCAAAATTGCTGTATATCAATAGCTCCTGGAAAACGGCCGGCCAGACCGATTACGGCAATATCGTGTGTATGTGGCTGCCCCGATTTTATGGGATGACGAGGAACATTTACTGCTGGAGATTGCACTGGCTCGGTTGGTTCTTGCTGCTCATGAAGGTAGTAGGCGAGTTGCCGAATAGTTGGTCGTGTAAAAAGAACGTCAATAGGAACATAATATCCTAGCTGCTTGAGCAAGCGTGAGTGAATCTGAATGATATCGAGTGAGGTAGCACCTAGTTCAAAAAAGTTTTTCTCTGCATCGACGGTACTGACTTGAAAGAAGGCTTGCCAGATCTGAGTAATGAATTGTTCCATCTCCATCTGACTACGAAGTGTCAACAGTGTAGTAGAGCTAGATGTATGCTCTTTTGGTACAGGAACTGTCTCGCTAGCCGCTTGGATTTGTGGCTGTAAGCGTACCCATTGGTCTAACCGTACTTGAAGATCACCAGACGAGATAATAATGTGGGGCAAATTATGCAGGGCCAGCACGCATTGAAATGTTCGGATGCCTTCTTGAGGTGTCATCTCTAAACGCTCAAGGCTTTCTCCAATAAAAAGTTTCTGAAATGGTTTTCCTGTGTACTGCCAATCACCCCAATTGACGCTTAGCCAGCAGGCTCTATTCCGTAGCTGCGAAAAATCTGCGAAGGCATCCATAAAAAGGTTCCCTGCGGCATAAGCAACGAAACCCAGACCACCTAGAATAGGAGAGAGCGAGGAAACTAAAATACGAAAATCAAGGATGCGTTCCTCTAGGATGCCATCGAGGATGTGCAAACCATCAACCTTTGCGCGAAACTGCTCTTTACAATCTTCTTCCGTGATCTGCGCAATCGGACTCTGGGCAGAACGTACACGTAGGATGCCGGCTGCGTGGATAACACCATGCAGAGCGCCTTGCGTTTTTTCTATCCTTTCGATAGTCTGACGCATTTGATCTTCATTCGCTACATCTGCTTGCATTACAACTACATGAGCACCCGCAGCTTCAAAACGCTGAAGCTCATTAATCTTCAAGTTAATAGCATCATCCTCATCATGCTCGGCAAGCCAGTCCTGCCAATGTGCTCGCTCAGGAAATGGATGGCGGCTGGTCAGGATCAAGTTTGCCTGTACCGCTCGTGCCAGATAACTGGCCAGCTTTAAACCTACGCCACCAAGGCCACCTGTGATCAGATAAACTCCATGGTGTCTGAGTTCTGGTACGGCCTGCTCAGGTGCCTGAGATAACGCGGTTTTGAATGCGTTCTGGGAAAGAGCAGGATAAACACGAATAAAACGCTCGCTTTCGCTATAAGCCACGACAGTTTCCGTAATCTCATGTTGTATCTCTTGCAAGATCCTCTCATAAATAACGTCTTCGATAGCCTCCTCGAACGAAGTGGGAAGATCGATGCTTCGACAACGAATATTAGGGTGCTCTTGTGGTACGATCTTTACTGGAGCTAGTAGCATAGCTTTTTCAGGGTAGATATGTTCACGACCAACGATATTCTGCATACCGGTCGAAAACACCGTGAGTTCGATTTCATGGAAGATCTTTTGCTTACTCATCGCTCGCACAAGATGTAGTAACGAGAAAAATTTGGTGTATGACTCACTTGTTTCATTATGATCTTTATCTGCGTACCACATATGCAAGATCTTCTGAGGCAGTCTATCCATTTCACGTAGGGACTGCCAGAGTGCTACATAGTCATCAAACTGTTGCTCATTGAGCATAAACTCATTATCGCTAATCCTTGAGAATCTGTCAGTGCTGGCATACACGAAGATCACATCCTGACCTGCGGCCTTGAGTCGTAAGGCAAGATTAGATATTGGAGCTTGCTTATCAGTAAACACCAACCATACCAGAGGTGTGGAAGGCACTGACGCATTATAGTCAGGAGATGATGGCTCCCAGGCGGGTGTATAGAACCAGTTTGCGATTACTGGCTGCTTCTCTAACAGTTCCGACTGATGGGATGGAGAGAAAGCCTCCTGTGACTTTTTACTCTCCAACCAAAAGCGTTTTTTCTCAAAAGGGTAAGTGGGCAGAGGAAGGCGGCGACGCTTTTCTTCTCGATACAAAGCGCGCAAGTCACTTTTGGCGAAACCTGCGCCATGAACCCAGAGCTCGCTCAGCAGCTGGAACACAGCCGCATCGCTCCTTGTACCATATTCTGATGATTTCCCATAAGGTGCTGCAAACGCACCTTCGATGCCAACGGAGATCAGTTGCCATTGCTCATCATTTATGAGATCAGGATACTGCTCCCAGGACTGCGATTGATCATCAGGTGATTTGTAACAAACATTTAAATCAATAACACTGTTTGGCGGTAACCAGCACTTCTGTGCATTGGAGTAAAAGGCCAGTTGGGAAGTGAGCTGGGATTGTTTCTCTAAATGATCATGCTCTACGTTCTGATGGATGCTGGCAGTAAAAGTAAAGGCATCTTCGAGAGAGATTGCTCCTGCTACTAGGGCCGCCATAAACATAGCATTCCCCTCACCAGCCACGCCGGTAATCTGAACACCCCATTGCTTCAAGCATTGGTAAAGTGCATTATCCAGACTCCACAAGAACTGGAGAGCAAAGCGAACATCGATCTCCTCCGACAGAGACTGCATCTCAAGGCGTTTGAATTGCAACATAAAAGCATCTCTGGAGTAGGGGGCGACAGATTGCATGCTATATAAGCATTTATCAAAAGCTGTCTGAATATCGTGATGGCACTGATAAAGTTTTATTCCTTCACGCATCGCAGCAGAGGTAAATCGCCGGGTATAATCTCTGAAATGCAAGCGGGTCGTACGTTCCTGATGAATAGCACGAGTAGCGCTCAAATCAGCATCTTTACAACACCTGATTGCCTCATGGAGATTCCCACAGACAGTAGCCCAGCGAAAAGGAAAGTCATGCCGACCAACCTGTAATGTATAGGCAACATCAGCCAGGTTTACCTCTTGCTGTTCCTGCATGTATACGCCAAGCTGGGTAATAGATTGCTGTAACGCTTTTTCGCTACGAGCCGAGAGCGTCAGCACATGGTAGCTTTGTGACGAAGGCATTGATACTACAACTGGTGGTTCTTCTATCACTACATGGACATTGGTACCGCCATAACCAAAGGCACTCACACCCACGCGCAGAGGTAAGGGCTCTTGCGCTAAAGTAGTCAGTTCATTGTTGACATAAAAAGGGCTATCAATGAGCTGCAATTTGGGATTGGGGCGTTCAAAATGGAGAGCTGGCGGAATCTGTCTATGTTTTATGATCAATAGTGCTTTGATCAGGCTGGCAATTCCGGCAGCCGTATCCAAATGTCCAATATTACTTTTTACCGAACCAATGCCACAAAACGCCTTCCTAGTCGTTCCGGCAAAAGCCCGCCTTAGAGCCTCGAATTCAATCGTATCGCCTAGCGCAGTAGCCGTACCATGTGCCTCAATATAACTAATACTCTCGCATGTCACCTCAGCAGCATTATGGGCAGCAACAATAACCTCAGTCTGCCCTTCGACGCTGGGAGCTGTATAGCCAACCTTACGAGCGCCATCATTATTGGCGGCCGAGCCTAAAATGACCCCGTGAATAGTATCTCCATCAGCGATTGCATCATCCAAGCGCTTCAGAAGTACCATACCGGCTCCATCACTAGATACAGCTCCTTTAGCATCGGCATCGAAAGCGCGTAATGTCCCATCTGGAGAACTTGTCATGCCTTCTTCATATAAATATCCATGTTTTTGGGGATACGATACGGCAACGCCACCAGCCAGTGCCATCTGGCATTCGCCAGTCAAAAGAGCACGGCTGGCTTGATGGACAGCAAGCAAGGAAGTAGAACAAGCGGTATAGAGAGTCATGCTCGGACCCTTAAGACCCAGTTTGTAGGAGGTAAGTGTACTGATTGCGTCTTTATAGCTAAGTGTTCCAGCTTCAGTAAACTCAGCCTGGTTACTACTATTCAACAAAGGACTCAACTGCATCCAATTCAAATTGGTAGCGGCTCCAACATATAAGCCAATGAGCCCATCAAATTGTCGTGGATCATAACCGGCTCCCTCCAATGCTTCCCATGAGCATTCCTGGACCAGGCGTATCTGCGGATCCAGGATCTTTGCTTCACGCGCTGAATACTGAAAAAATTCTGCATCAAAATTCTCGGCCCCTTCGAGGTAGCCTTTAGCTTTCACATAATTTGGTTGCGTAAGCAAATCTTCGCTAATTCCCTCTGCACGCAGTTCCTCGTCACTAAAATGAGAAATAGATTCTACGCCGACCGCAAGATTTTCCCAGAACTGGTCTAGAGTATGAGCACCTGGAAAGCGTCCAGCCATACCAATAATAGCGATTTCGAGTCCTGTCCTATTTGATGTATTCTCATCATTTTCCATGTTGGGCCTTTCCATCGATATGCTCCCTATTTTCTTTATGTGTTAGCAGAATAGTCTCAGCCAAAAGCGTGTGAGCCAACTCACTATTTACAGCAAGGAACTGAGCATGCAGCATGGTATAATGTGATCCAGCGCCCTGCCATTCATCATAGTGAGTAGTAGTCTGATGACGCCAGGATTGTTGCCCATCGTCTAAACGATCCTGAGGATTATCATTAGCATAAATCAAAGAAATACGCCCCTGAATGGTTGAGGTATATTGGACTGCATGAAAATATTGCAGGTAGCTCTGGCAGCGTTGCAAAAATTGCTCTTTTTGAGACAGAGCAACGAAATCATGCATGACCTGTTCAGCTTGCAGAGACACCCATTGGTCAAATATCTCCTCGTCGATATCTTTTAATGTGACATCAATATTCTTAACGGCATCAAGCAAAATCAAGTGTGCAACCTCATAACCTGCGGTAGTAAGCGCTACTGCCACCTCATAAGCAAGAGTGCCACCTAGTGAGTATCCTAATAAACAATAAGGTCCCTGAGGATATAGTTCGCGCAGCCAATTAACATATTGTTGTACACGATCATCTTCTGCCAGAAAATCACAACCATACACAGCACAATCCGCCAGTTGCTGCGCAAAATCTTGAAAAATAAATCTATCCCCCCCCATAGGAGGAAAACAGAATAAAGCTGGAGCAGCAGAGGATGGTGCATTTAACAGACGAACAGGTTGCTTGTCATCTTCAACATGACCTGGCTTGTTTATATTCTCAAGCATCTGCTGAATCGTTGGATGCTCATAAATGGTACGTAGCGGTACATACACACCCAAAGCATCCCTGACATCAGCAGCCAGTCTCATAGCTTTCAGCGAGTGCCCACCAACCTCAAAAAAGTTGTCCGTGACGCCTATACGTGGTATTTCAAGTACTTGCTGCCAGATCACTACCATTAAATGCTCATGATGAGTACGCGGGGCAACATATATACGCTCAAACGAGTGGATCACGTTTGATTTTGGCAAAGCCTGACGATTGATCTTGCCATGTTCGGTCAAAGGTATTTCGGCAAGAAAGATGAAGTGAGAAGGAATCATATAAAGAGGGACATTTTTTGCCAGATGCGCACTCAGGATTGCAGCAGAAAGTGGTTTCTTGCCCACAACATACGCATATAATTCCTGAATGCCCTCTGCATCTTTAAAAGACGCTACCACTACCTCCTGAACATCCTCATGAGTCAGCAGCCAGGCTTCAATTTCCCCTAATTCTATACGCAAGCCTCTAATCTTAACCTGACCATCGGATCGACCAATAAACTCCAGGTCACCATCAGGCATCCGTTTAACCAGATCGCCAGTCTTATACAACCGCTCCTGATAATTATGCAAAGCGGGAATAAAGCGCTCTGCCGTCAATTCAGAAAGGTTTAAGTATCCTCTCGCAACGCCATAGCCACCAACAAATAATTCGCCGATCATGCCTGGCGGCAAGAGAAAACGCTCATCACGGAGAACATAGCAGGTTGTACCTGGCAATGGTCGACCAATCAGGCATCGATTATGTTTAATATCTTCAGTCGTTATCTCTTTATAGGTAGCAACAATGCTTATCTCTGTTGGTCCATAAATATTTATTAAACGTGTATTCGGATATTGCTGATGCCAGCTTGCCAGATGCTGAGGCTGTAAGGCATCGCCGCCAATAAATAAACAGCGCACCGACGTCTGACTTGCAGTAGCAGCGCTTGCCGCACGTACCAGACGATAACAGGCAGCAGGTGTTTGGCAGAGCATCGTGATGTACTCATTCGCTATAAGTTGTAGAAATGCCTGTGTATCCTGGGCACACTCACGTGAGACAATAACCAAACGCCCTCCATAGAACAAAGCCCCAAAAATTTCCCAGATAGATAAATCAAAACTATATGAATGATATAGAGTCCATGTATCTTGAACGCTACACGCGAACAAAGGAAAGCTATTAAGCAATCTACTCGTAATCTGACGATGCTCAATCATTACGCCTTTAGGCTTCCCGGTAGTGCCAGACGTGTAGATCACATAGGCAAGATGCTTTGCTGTCCCCAAAGCCGGAAGGTTGGTATTCTCAATGCCATCCAAATCATGCTCAATATCAATCACATCACCTGCAAACTCTATCTGCTCTATAAATTCCCTTTTTGTGACTAATACTCCTATCTTGCTATCAGCAACAATATAGTTAAGTCGTGCTTGGGGAGCATCTAGAGCCAATGGCACATAACAGCCACCGGCTTTTAGAATTCCGAGTAGACCAATCAGCAATTCAAGCGAGGGATCACACATTAAGCCAACGCGAGTATCTAGCCCAACGCCTCTGGCATGCAAGGCGCGAGCAAGTTGATTTGCTCTAGCATTTAATTCGCCATAACAAAGCGACTTGTCCAGGTAAACCAAAGCAATATTGTCAGGTTGCTGTTGTGCGCATGTTTCAAATAGCTGATGGAGCGTTGTCTCGCCGCTCCAAAATTCTTTATTCTCATTGACATCCACAAGAAGATACTGCTGTTCTTGCTCGGACAGAAAATCAATATCGCATAGTTTGACATCTATATTAGCTATGATTGCCTGCAAAATTCGACGATAATAGTGGCTAAAACCCTCAATGGTCTCGTGACGAAAAAGCGCGGTACTATAGTCGATACAAAACTGGATAGCCTCACCATAATCATTTGCTTCGAAAATGAGGTCGAATTTAGTGAGACCAGTATCAAATTCAAAAGGGGTTATGAGTAGATCTTTTAGCTGCAAAGATGAGCGATCTTGATGCAGCATGGTAAAGAGCACATCAAAAAGTGGATTATGGCCAACATCTCTCGCGGATGGAATGCGCTTTACTAATTCTTCAAATGGATAATCTTGATGTTCAAATGCCTGTAAAACAACCTGTTTCACCTGCTCCAAAAAGGTTTTAAAGGTTTGATCTTGTACTACCTGGACCCGCATGACAAGAGTATTGACGAACATACCAACCAGATCTTCTGAATCAGGATGATTACGTCCGGCAATAGAAGATCCAACGGCTATATCGTCCTGATGGGCAAGGAAGGAAAGCAAAACGCAATAAACAGCCAGTAGAAGCATGTAAAGCGTGCCTTGCATATCCGTTGCGATTTGTTTTAACGTAGCTGTCTCTTCAATTGAAAGAGCAAAAATTACCCGTTGGCCTTCAAAGTCTTGCAGATCCTGGCTAGAGAAATCTGTGGGCAAAACGAAGGGTTGTAGTCCGGCTAAGTGCTTTAGCCAATAATCCTCTTGACTCTTCAATATTTCTGAGCTAAAAAGGTCTACCTGCCATAAGGCAAAATCTTTACACTGAATTCGTAATGGCGATAGTACATCGCCGTGATAGAGAGCGACAAACTCTTTTACAATAATATTAAAAGAGACTCCATCGGCAATAATATGATGCATATCAGAGAGAAAGAGGTGCTTGTTAGGAGCGAGTCTAAGCAGTTGAAAACGAATCAGTGGGGTCTGATCCAGTTGGAATGGTCGCACAAAGGACTTAATGTATTTGATACAATCCAACTCAGCGATATCGCGATACTCAATATCTAAATGAGGTACTGGATGAACACGTTGTAAAGGCTTGCCTGCAATAAGATGGAATGAGGTACGAAATACTTCATGCCGTTGAATTAGGCCATATAAAGCATGTTCGTAGCATTCCCGCTCTAGCTCGCCTTCGATGATGAATGCGCCAGGAATATTATAGCTCACAACCGCGCCAACAAGTTCTTGTAAAAAATACATGCGCTCTTGAGCTGATGTCAGAGGATAGTAGTCCTGCACTGGTGCGATCTTAATGGCATTATATAAGATAGTTTGTTTGCTAGAAAGATATTGGGCAAGTTCTTGGATTGTAGGATATTGAAAAAGAATGTTGATGGGAACTTCCATCTGTAATTGTCGTTGCATGCGCATAAGGATATTCAAGGCTTTGATCGATTGTCCTCCGAGGGCAAAAAACGTATCTAGAATACCGATGCGAGGCACCTCTAGAACTTCTTGCCAGATCGCGACTAGTTGACGCTCGATCTCTGAGCGCGGCTCCATATACGCATCATGCTCAGAAAATCCATCAGCCTCATCAATCTCTGCTAGCAGATCATCAATCTCTTCAGCGCCTTGGCGCTGGAACTTGCTGAGGACAGCCAGCAACTCTTGAGCGAGTGCCTGTTCCTCTATCGAGACGTTGAGAATGCGTAATGAGATTTTTGGAGGACGACATCAGACCAGCGAGAGGTTAGATGCATCTTGAGCAAGGTGCCCCGGATCATACCCCATTGACTACTGATCTTCTTAAATTTCTCACTTACTGCCAGGAAACAAGGGTCATATGTAGTGCCCAGATAGCGCAAAAGATGGGCAAACTTTATACGCCCATCAGCGACATCTGCAAGATTTGCAAATAAGGGCATCTCTGAGAAGTGCTCATACCCGGCGGTCTCTTGCATTGGCTGAAAACTAGTTGTTAGGGCATCAGACAGCTCTCGCATCTGGATAAAAGGACGATTACCAGCAATTTCTGTACGTATGCCCATAATAAGAAATTCAATAATCTGCTCGAAATCTAAAATTTCGTCGCCAACTATTTGAAAAGTTGAGCAGCGCACAAAGCCCTTGTGGAATTCTGAGAGGGGCAGGAGTATGCCCTTTTGCTTGAAATACGGATCAGTACAATAAAATCCTCCTGTCGCTGCATCAATGCCAACTATAATAAAGGAATGCACGGCATGCAATTTCTGATAATTTTCGTCCCATGGCACCCAGAATGAATTCATCGTCAACATCACAGGCGTTGGCTCTTGCAATGTCTGCTTGATCAGCTCTAAGGCTTCTGTACTGACATCGGTAGAATAGATGATACTCCTAACACCATGAAAATGTTCTAGGGCATCTACATCCAATGAAGATTTAACGCGTAAGCCCTCTCCAATCATAGATGACGATGGCTTTGTAAACGAGAAATTCCAGGCATTAGCATACATTAATTCATAGTGACGATGTAACCACATAGTCAGTGATGCGATTACAGCATCAATACAATTGATTTCAACGTTGCTTAGAGGCTCTATGTTAAATAGGATCGCAGCGATGCCAGTATCATGATCGTTGAGAGAGTTTTCAGCCATGTGTAATTACTGCCCTTCTATTATATTTTTGTAGCTCTCACTAGCTTCCAATGTCTATAGCCACAGCAATTTAAAATCACGCTAAAGAGCATATATTGCATATTCTATCGATATGTTAACGCTTTAACAATATTTAAGCTCACAGACTACATAACTTCTCCTTAATTATTCTATATGTTAATATCTCTCACGATAATATAATTCTTAGCACTTGTCAAGGGTTATCTCCAGTATTTAGGGATTAAAAACTTTAATCTCTAAACTAATAGTATTCTATTTCCTTCTCAATCTTGCCGAGGTATTCTTTAACAAATCTTGTGTTCTAGTATCGTTCGTTTTTTCAGGCTGATAAGCAATAGCTGGTTTAGCATCTAGTTGTGCACAAATATACGCAGCTAATGTCTCAATAGTAGGGTATTCGTAAAGTGCAACTAATGGGATCTCTAGCATAAAGCTAGCTTTAAGTGTTGCATTTACCTGGACCAAATCTAGCGATGTGGCTCCCAAGTCAAAAAAATTATCACGTAATCCGACAGTGCTTAAGCCGATACGCT
This sequence comes from uncultured Chloroflexia bacterium, assembly GCA_963699315.1. Classification (GTDB taxonomy): domain Bacteria; phylum Chloroflexota; class Ktedonobacteria; order Ktedonobacterales; family Ktedonobacteraceae; genus Dictyobacter. Next base: position 4,827,793 of record OY969433.1, on the reverse strand, counting down.
GTTGCCATATCTGTGTCAGAGCTTGAACAATATCAGTGGTGGATTGGGCTTTCCGCTCATTGAGCGTCGATGATTGCAGCAGCATTGAGGGGCTAGCTGGCACAGCCCCAAGTAATGCCTTTAACCTTTCCTGAGCCTTTCCGGTTCGTTGCGCAAGTTCCTGAGGAGAAACTATGATTTGTGCGCTTCGACTGCTGAGGATATGACGAAATGCCTCAATGCCTTCTGCTACCGAAATAGCTTCCTTAAGGATGTCTTCTGGACTGGTCGCTAGTTGTCTGGCCCAGTATGCAGCTGAGGCTAGCGACATGCCTACCTCTTGCCAGTCGGACCAGTTAATAGAGACCCAGAAGGTTTTGCTCTGTCGACGACGATAGTGGGCATATGCATCGAGAAATTCATTGGCGGCGTTATAGCCACTTTGACCAAATTTCTGCTGATAGATGATATTTCCAATAGAAGAGCAGAGCACGAAAAAGTCCAAGTGATGATGCTGGAATAGTCGATCTAAAATGATCGTCCCTGCTACTTTAGGCGCAAGGATATGCTCGGTCTGTTCATATGAACGCACTTGCATCATACCTGCATAGTCTGCAATGCCAGCAGCATGAACAACTCCATGAATAGGTCCGTGCGCTGCCTCTACCATATGGATCACGTGGGTCATCTGGATCTCGTTGGTAATGTCAGCGGCGATCACTATGACACGCGCCCCCTGGTCTTCTAATTGCTGCAACTTCAGGATTTTCTGACGTATAGGATCAGAGGTTTCTACGCTTTGCAAGTAATCATTCCAGGTTTCAGCAGATGGAAAATCTGATCGGTTGATGAGGATAAGGGTTACTTGTTGGATAGCTTCGGCTAAACATTGGCTGATGGCCAACCCTATTCCACCTAGGCCGCCTGTAATAAGGTAGGTGCCTTTTTGACGAAGTCTCTTTTTCGTCAAAGATGATTTTGTCAGCTGAACTGGTTTGACCGTCTTTGTCCAACGATAGCCTGCACGATAGGCCGTAATCGCGCCTGCATTTGGATCTTCGAATTCTCGCAGGAGATCTTCTACAGTCTCTTCTAGCCGTTCCTGCTCTTCCTTGTCTGGAAGCTCAATATCGATCGTGCGGCATGTCACATTTGGATATTCAAGGGCGCATATTTTTGTGAAGCCGTAGATAGTAGCTTTCGCCGGATTGATTTGCTCGCTACCTGTTACCTGTTCAATACCGCTGGTGACGGCAAAAATGCGTAGCTTTTCTTGCACATACATCTCGCCTAACACTCTAGCTAAATTGAGCAGCGCATAAAAACCTGCCGCCACGATATCATCTGAAAAACTATCCTCGACTGGCATATGCCACAAATGTAGAAAGGTTGTTGGTATACCATAGGTAACCTGTACAGCTTTGAGCATGTGCTTAAAATCTCCAAGCTGGCGAGGGCGAATAGTGTATGTTGTATCGGTAATCTGCTCATAATGATCGCTTGCATAGACAACTATCACAGTATGCCAGAGATCGCTTAACTCTTGTATCAACTGCATACTGACTGCATCTCTGCCAGCAAAGAGCAGCCATATCGTATGGTCTTCATGCATAGGATAGTGAGAAGGAGTGGGCACACGTTCCCAGGAAGGCATATAAAACCAATCTCGAATCTCTTCCTGCTTTCCTGATGGTGCTATGACCACCGATGCGTGTGAAATAGGATCAACGCTATCCAGTGAGTGGTCAGGCCAGAAACGTTGTCCCTGGAAGGCATAGGTCGGCAATGGAATACGCTGACGTGATTGTCCGCTGTGCAGAGTCTTCCAATTTATCCTCACACCTTGCTGCCACAATATACCAAGTTTGTACAAGAGATAACGCATGTCATCGCTGTGTTCAAGTGGATGACGGCAAAGGTTCGTAATCTTTACATTGGTATCATGGGCACAATGTTTTCTAACCAGCTCAGAAAGTGTTCTGCCAGGGCCAATCTCGATAAACGTTCGTTGTCCTTGCTGTAGCAGATGATCGACGCCAGCGCTGAAACGGACCGCTGATCGTAGATGATTGACCCAATACGCTGCACTCATTGCCTCTTCGTCTCGTATCCAGGTCCCACTCACATTAGAGATAAAACGCAAAGTTGGCCGTTGATAAGAAATCCGTGACGCAATCGAATAGAGATCATCACAGACAGGCTCCATCATGTCAGAATGAAAGGCATGCGAGGTTATAAGATAATGATATTCATGCTGCTGCTGTTCTAGTTCCATTTCGATGCTCTGAAGCTGCTCCTTTGGCCCTGAGAGTACCAGCGATGATGGTGTATTATAGGCTGCAATACTTACTCCATCTATTAAGAATGGCTGAACCTCTTGCTCTGAGAGAGAGACACTGAGCATACTTCCTGTGGGCATCTGTTGCATCAACTTTGCTCTCGAACCGACAAGGTAGAGGGCATCCTCTAATGAAAAAACGCCGGCCAAGCATGCTGCCACATATTCACCCAGACTGTGACCAATCATCGCCGTTGGTATTATTCCCCATCTCATCACAACCTGTGCCAGAGCATATTCAAAGCTAAATAGTAGGAGTTGAGTATAAACCGTTTGATGAATAAGATCATCTGTTCCATCAGATGGTTGATAAACTACCTCTTGCAAAGAAACATCGAATAAGTGCTTGACAAGCGTAAAACAATGCTCAACTACTTCCCTAAAACCTGGCTCAGTCGTATATAAATCCCTGCCCATATTGGCATATTGGGAGCCTTGGCCAGGGAATAGAAAAACAATCTCGCGTCGTTCTTCATCAACCAGAGGTATATCCGCAAGCTCATCATTACTCCTGATCAACTCCTGCCGTACCTCGTCAAGAGTGGAACCAACGACAAATTGACGGTGTGCAAATGATTTTCTGCCTACCTGTAACGTATATGCAAGCTCTGCCAGATTGAGCTCATGATGGTCTTGTAGATGGATGGTAAGCTTTTCCATAAAACTGTGCAGGGAAGGCACGCTCATAGCTGAAAGTGGAAGAATATGCCAACCTGTTCCCTGAGAAGTTGCATGCGGTCTGGCGGCTTCTTCCAGAATTACATGCGCGTTGGAGCCACCCATACCGAATGAGCTTACGCCAGCACGACGTGGCATTACTCCTTCTGGCCAATCAGTGCACGTAGTGACGACATGAAAAGGGCTGCGTGCAAGTGCCGGGGTTGGTTGTTTAAAATGCAAACTGGGAGGCAATTGAGCATATTCAAGCGCCAGCACTGTCTTGATGAAGCCGGCAACACCCGCAGCAGCGTCTAAATGACCAATATTCGTTTTAACTGATCCAATAGCACAGTGGGTCGTGGTATCGGTAAAAGCTATTTTAAGCGCTTCGAGCTCAATCGGATCTCCCATTGGTGTCCCTGTGCCATGAGCTTCCACATATCCAATACTGTTGGCCGCCACACGAGCAGCAGCTAAGGCATCAATAATTACCTGCGCTTGACCATCGATGCCTGGAGCAGTAAAACCAACTTTGCTAAAGCCATCATTGTTAATCGCTGAACCTTTGATCACCGCATGAATATGATCACCATCACGGAGAGCATCATCTAGACGTTTAAGTACGACAACACCCAGGCCATTTCCACCAACAGTTCCTTGTGCTTGAGCATCAAAAGCGCGGCAATGACCGTCTGGCGAGTAGATCATACCTTCTTTGTAAAGGTAACCCGCAGAGAGCGGATAGGTGATGCTTACACCAGCAGCAATCGCCATATCACAGTGACCATTAAGGAGATCTTGAGCTGCATAATGAATTGCGGTGAGTGAGGTTGAGCACGCTGTCTGAACTGTGACACTGGGACCCTTGAGATTCAGCTTATATGCGACGCGTGCACTCAAAAAGTCTTTCTCGTTTAAAAGCATCAGGGAAAATTCGTCCAGAGCATGACTTTGTTGGGTGATGAGTTGTAGCCAATGAAAATTGGGCGATGAGCCAGCATACAAGCCGATTTTGTGCTCATATGTCTCTGGATTATAGCCTGCGTGTTCTAAGGCTTCCCAGACACCTTCATGCAATAAGCGCATTTGTGGGTCCATCGCCTCGGCTTCCTTAGGTGAATAGCCAAAAAATTGAGCATCAAAATAGTCGGCCTGCTGAAGTATACCTTTCGCTTTGACATAAGCAGGATTGGAGATGAGAGATGGGTCAATATCTGTAGCAGTCAATTCTTCGTCGGAGAGTTGCGCGATAGATTCTACACCCTGAACCAGGTTAGACCAGAACTCTGCCAGATTATTTGCTCCTGGAAAACGTGCTGACATACCTATCACCGCAACATCATGGAATGTCTCCTCTAATTTTTCCTGCTCTGGCACCTTCGACGCTACTACTGCTAGTGTCTGAACATGCCGTTCGTCAGCAATATACTGCGCTAATTGACGAACTGTGGGATAGCGAAAGAGGATGGTCACTGGAATATCCAGCCGGCTGCTGACACGGAGAATTTTCAGCGAATTACCGCCAATCTCAAAAAAGGCATCATTCGCACGAATATGCTCAACCCCTAAAATGTCTTGCCAGACCTGAGCCACTTGCCGCTCAATTGCGCTAAGGTTGATGTGCTCCTGCGTATGAGATTGCTGGTTATGCTCCTGGAATTGCGCTAAGCTACGACGATCGATCTTTCCGTTTGGGGTTAATGGCAGATGCTCAAGAGCATGAAAGATATCAGGGATCATATATAAGGGCAATTGTGTTGCCAGTACACTCCTCAGTGTTCGTTCCTCGACTCTGGCGTGTTGAGAAGGAACAAAATAAGCTACCAGACGATCGTCACCTGCATCATCAGTGATTACACTCACAACCGCCTCTTGTACCTCGGGAGACTGACGTAATTGAGTTTCGATCTCTGCAAGTTCAATACGGAACCCACGTACCTTCACCTGATAATCAGTCCGCCCAAGATATTCTAAATCCCCTGTCGGTAACCAGCGAACAAGGTCACCAGTTTTATACATACGTCCCTCTGGCTCAAAAGGATCGGGCAAAAAGCGCTGTGCAGTCAGCTCGGGCGCATTGATATATCCATGTGCAACGCCGATACCAGCGATATAGAGTTCTCCCGGAACCCCTAGCGGCTGCAATTGATTGTCTCCATTCAGGACATAGAGCCGGATATTATCAATTGGGCGGCCGATAGGAATTGTGGCACGTTGCCCATCTTCTTTGTTGCATTCATAATATGACGCATCGATGGTTGACTCTGTTGGACCATACAGATTAATAAGTTGAATAGGATGCGTTGAGTCATGAATAAACTGATAAAACTGTGCCACTTGACGCGCTGGTAATGCTTCTCCGCTACTCATAATCCGGCGTAAACTGTGCAGACGTTCTTGCTTACGATTTTGCTGAAGGTACTCAAGAAAGAAATAGAACATGGATGGGACGAAATGGATCGTTGTTACATGATAGCGGGCGATCGCCTCTACAATTTCATGAGGGTTAGCTTCATGACCAGTCTCAAGTAGGCAGAGCGCTGCGCCGCCCTGTACCCAAACTAGCAGTTCCCATATAGAAACGTCAAACATATTATTCGTTTTATGTAAAACAACATCTTGAGTACCTAGTGGATAACGAGTCTGTACCCAGTGTAGACGATTGACAAGCGAACGGTGATTGACGAGCACGCCTTTAGGCCGACCAGTGGAACCTGATGTATAGATGAGGTATGCCAGATTGTCAGGACGAGCCTCCTGCATAAGCTCCGTGGGAAGCGAGGGATCATCACTTCTCTCCTCTAAACAGAAAGTCTCTATACTTTCCTCTTGTAGTCGCATAAACTTTCGCTGACAGAGCAACAGTACTGCACCACTATCCTTTAATATATAGCGCTGACGCTCTGCTGGTACTGCCGGATCTAGTGGCAGGTAGACACCGCCAGCTTTCAAAATAGCAAACAATCCAACCATCATTGCCAGTGAGCGCTCGGCGCAAAGACCAACCACCACACCGCTATTGACACCACGTGCACATAAAAAATGGGCTAAGCGATTGGACTGGAGATGCAATGCTCCATAGGTCAAACAGTCATCACCATCATAGAGCGCCGACAGGTCAGGTGCTTGCTCAACTTGAGCGACAAACTGATCAATAATCGTCTGTTGTTCTGGATAGGGCGCTTTCGTCTGATTAAACTGACCTAGAATAAGTTGCCGCTCGCTCTCTGAGATGATCTCAATATGCTCTACAGTAGAGTCTGGATGCTGGAGTAACGTCGTAAGAACTTGTAGATAACAAGCTTGCAGCCGCTGTATGTCCTCTTCAGTAAAGCGCTCGCTACGATACTGAAAAGTAATTTCTAACGCATTGAAAAGCAAGTTTACAACAATTGTCAGATCATAATTTGTCATCTCTTGATGAGAAAAATCCCGAATTTTAAATGGCGCATCTTGCGTAAGTGTCTGGGGATCTAAGGGATAATTCTCGATCACCATGATTGTGTCAAAAAGTTCTTCTTGTATATGAAGACGACTATATTCCTTTATATCAACGAGTGCTGTCCCCTCAAATTCCATCCGAGCCAGCATATCTGTCTGTACTTGGCGGACAAGATTAAGGACTGATTGTTGCTTCTTTGCCCGTACACGCAGTGGTAATGTATTAATAAACAGACCCACCAGCTCGGTAATATTAGGAATAGCTGCGGTACGGCCAGAGACCGTCGTTCCAAAGACACTGTCATCGGTATTACCATATTTTTGCAGGAGAATACCCAGGGCGCAATACAAAAGAGCAGCTTGCGTTACCTGATGGTCGCGACAGAATTGATCCAGCCTCTGCTTCACATCAGTTGGGCATACGATATGCTGCATCCTGATTACATTTCCGACTGTCTCTGAGCGTTTGCCCATCGGCAACCGTGTTGGACTATCTAGTTCCTGCAAATATGAGCGCCAGAATGTGGCTTGCTTCTCTTTATCCTGCTGTTTGAGCCACTCCACATAGACCTTGAAAGGTAACTTCCGTGTAGTAGCGGGAGATCGTCCAGCGATAAGATGCGTATAGTGCGCAAAAAACTCACGCAGGAGAATACCATTGCTCCAACCATCGTAGAGAATATGATGATGGCTGATGAGGAGAAGAGCATGGTTGGTTGACAGATGGTGCAGAATTACGCGAAAAGGAACATCTTGCAGGTCAAATGCTTGTGCATAATCAGCGCATATTATTTCAGATGTCTTTTGCTCGCTACTCTCTTGATAGCTAATCGCCGACGGTGACTTTTTCAGCACGATCTGTACAGGCCGCTTGAGACCCTGCCAGCGAAAAACGGTACGTAACAGCTCATTTGACTGAATAACTGCTTCCCAGGCTTGCTGAAAAGGCTTTTCTTCAATCTGGCCCTCGATATGTAAGCACACTTGCACATGGTATTGAGCACTAGTAGGATTCTGAAGATAATGAAATAACAATCCTTCCTGCAAAGGGGTTAGTTCAAATATAGCCTGGACATGCTCTTTTGCCAATTTACTCGCACGTATAGACATCCAATCATCCCTTCTCACGCTATTTTATCTTTCTTGCATCTTGCGCCAATACGTTAAACCTTTTCGATTAACCTTGCCAGTAGTTGTTAGTGGTATCTCTTGCAGTGGTATAAATATTGTCGGGATCATGTAATCGGGCAGGCGCTGACGTAAATAATATTTCAGATCAGATAGTCTATAGTCAGACTCTGGCACAAGATAAGCAGTCAAGAAAGTAACATTTTCGCTCTCTAGCTCAGCCACTACGACACATTGTTGAACGTGAGTAAACGTCACTATTACAGTCTCAATCTCCTCCAACTCGATACGCATGCCGCGGATTTTCACCTGATTATCGCTACGGCCCAGGAATTCAATATTGCCATCAGGTAGCCAACGGGCCAGGTCACCTGAAAGGTACATCTTGCTTTCGGGGCGGAAAGGATGAGGAACGAACTTTTGCTCCGTCAAACGCGCATCATTTATATAACCTCTCGCAACACCGATCCCCGCAATACCTAGCTCACCAATCTCCATCGCGGCAGTAATTTCATGGTGCTCATTGAGAATAAGTATTTCTATATCATCAATAGGCTGCCCAATAGGCACGCGCTCAACAGGCTCCTGCAATGGGCAATCATAAAAAGTGACATCGATCGTTGCCTCTGTCGGGCCATAGAGGTTGGTTAGCCGTGTTCCATACTCATCGGCAATGATCTCTTTGAATAATTGCACATGAACAGGTGTGAGTGATTTGCCACTTGTAAAAATCTGCCGCAGTGAAGCTAACCTGGTTGCATCGTTGTGAGCTCTAACATAATGCAAAAACATACCGAACATAGAAGGAACAAAATGTAGTACTGTCACTCTATGGCGCTGAATACATTCATTGAGTGCCAATGGAAATTTTTCGTGTCCAGGTTTTAATAAACATAGCCTAGCGCCAGTCATAGACCACCAGAAAAGTTCCCAGACTGACACATCAAAAATGCAGGGGGTTTTCTGTAGCAGCGTATCTGATGCATCAATAGGATATTGTTTCTGCATCCAGAGTAAACGGTTCATAAGTGAACGATGCTCAATCATGACGCCTTTCGGTTTGCCCGTTGAGCCAGAAGTATAAATCACATAGACAAGGTCCGTTGGCTGATTAATACAATCAGGATTCTCTGTCGATCTCTGATAGAGACTTTTATCCTGTAGGTGTAATGCTGAGATCACATACTCCACCGTATCAGATAGTGTCAAAACAAGCTTAGCACCACTTTCCTGCAAAAGCTCATTGATACGTATGATAGGAGTTGTCGGCAAGATTGGTAAATAAGCGCCACCAGCTTTAATAATCGCAAAAATGCCAATCACCATCTCAATAGAACGTTCAGCAATCACAGCCACAACGCAATCAGGACCAATGCTACGCGCACGCAATTCATGTGCTAATCGATTTACTCGCGCATTAAATTCGCCATAGGTCTGCACTTGCTCTCCCATTAGCAAAGCCGGTCGCTGTGGATCTTGTTCCACCATTCGTTCAAAACTGGTCATAATAGTCGTATTAAGTCCCATCAAAGCACACTCTTACTCCTCAATCCTGATACGTTGCGTTGTCTGTTTATTACGCTGGCTCATCGCGAAACTTTTGCCCAGCAAAAACTGGTGAATTTGAGTACTCCCCTCAATAATCTCCATCGTCTTAAAATCCCGATAGAAGCGTGCAAGAGGATAGTCTTCATTACAGCCCAGCGCTCCCATAATCTGCACAGCTTGCGTGCAATGATGAGCAGATGCGCGAGTGGTAAAGTATTTGGCAATCATAATCTTCTCAGTCGCATCAGGATGGTGCTGATCCTTCATATTGACAGCATTGAGGCAGAGTGCATTGGCAGCTTCAAGGTCTACCCCCATATCAGCGATCAGAGCGCTAATCGCGCCATGTTCAATCAGAGGACGCTGAAACGAGATCCGCTCTAATACGTGTTTACCACAAATCTCCAGAGCAGCACGCAGCATGCCTAAAGCTGCAAAAGCGACGCTAACACGCCCATACTCCAGTGCATAAGGTGCGATATAGGATAAGGCAAAGCCAGGCCTCCCAACCACGTTGCGGGTAGGAATACGGCATGCATCTAATTGGATACGAGCGAGATGAGAAGCTTTAAAGCCGAGCATCCCTCTTAAAGGTGTTATCATAACCCCGGGTGTCTCTCGCTCTACCAGCGTAGCCACAGGCTGCTCATCAACTTTTCCAAAGAGTAAAAAGAGATGAGCAATGCCAGCAGCGGTAATCCATTTCTTGGTACCCGTAATGATAAAATCATCACCATCCCGCTGATAGCGTGTCTTGATCATCTGAACATCACTGCCCGCCTCGGGCTCAGTCAGTGCAAAAGCGCCCAACACCTCACCACGAGCCATTGCAGGCAACCAGCGTTGCCTTTGCTCCTCTGTTCCCCACTTCAACAATGTCTGTGCCAGCATCGTATGCACATTCAGCAAACCAGTCAGGGAAATGCTAGCGCCCCCAAGGGCTTCATTGAGCAAACCATACGTCACTATATCCCATCCAGCCCCACCATATTCCCGAGGAATTGTGGCACCGAAAAACCCCTGTGCGGCACATGCTGCAATAATCTCAGGTGAAAGCGCCTCACTATATTCCCAATTGCTAGCCTGCTCAACAATATATTCGTTGGCAAACTGAATAAATTGTTGATAGTGTTCTTGCTGCTCTCTAGTAAGATTATGCTTCACGTGCGGACCCCTGCTTCTTTCTCTTGTACGAAGACCGTAATATTATGCATGGAATGAAAGTTCGTCATATCAAGATCATCCATACCGATCTTAATCTGAAATGCCTGCTCTAAAAATGTCATGAGTTCGATCGCAAAGAGTGAATTCACCAGACCCTCATCGAAAATATTGGTTTCGGCGTAGACATGCTCTAAATCGATGCGTTCACCAATATATCGCTTCACTGCCGACTCAATCTCCTGAGCTGTATGCACGCCTTTTTCTCCTTCTTTCCTTATATGTAACCAGTAAGTAACCAATCATGATCGCCTGTATTCGTAAAAACCCTTACCTGATTTCACCCCTAAAAGCCCAGCATTGACCATCTTGCGTAAGAGTGGGCAGCAGCGAAACTTTGTATCTTGGTAACTCTGGTAGAGTACATCCAGTGAATGAAGCACAGTATCCAGGCCGATAAGATCTGCTGTTTGTAAAGGACCCATCGTATGGCCATAGCATTTTTTGAAAATATCGTCTATCTCTTTGGCTGTAGCAACCTGATCCTGCACTACAAATGCGGCTTCGTTCATGAATAGATGCGAGATGCGATTCGAGACAAAGCCAGGGTAGTCGTTGACAATAATTGCTTCTTTACCCAGCCTCTCAAGCAGATCTTTGGTAGACTGGATCGTCTCTTCAGAGGTGTGATAGCCACGAATAACTTCTACGCAGGTCTTGAGATAGGTAGGATTCATAAAGTGAATCCCGATGATCTGCTCTGCTCGGCGAGTGTAGCTTCCAATCTGGGTAATAGAAATACAAGACGTGTTTACACCGAAGCATACATGTGGTGGACAAATCACATCTAAGCGACGATAAATACCTTCTTTCAACTCTATAATCTCTGGGACATTCTCTACGATGAAGTCGCAAGTAGCTACCTTTTCGAGCTCGGTTGTTAGCTGTATTTTTTCTTCAATGTGCGCAGCGGACAGGCGTGGTAGCGCCTTATTGGCTAGTGGGGCGAAACGCGTTGTCTGTACGATGGTCTGATGGGATTGTGCCAGAATTTCTTCTGCCGTATCCACCAGGATAACATGCAAGCCATGCAATATAAAGTCGACGGCGAGTCCAGTGCCCATCGTGCCGGCTCCAATGATGCCGATAGTGTTATACAATGCCCGTCACCTCTTTCTAAAGAGAAGTCAATTGCTGCAGACGATCTGTTATGGATGCTGCGGGTATCATTTTTACGCTAAGTGCTTTTTTTGTCATTGCAAGCACTTGGGAAGTTAATTGTTCATCAGGTACACGTTGTTTGGCCGCAACTTCCTCATAGATGTTCTGTAATGTGTGGTAAATTGGGATTACTTTGGCTGTATATTCGCTTGCGTTATCGTTGTAGTTCTTTGTGCCAACAATAGAGGTCAAGCATCGCGCAAGAAATGTCAGATAGGTCTCTGTTCCAACTGCGCGGATAGATTTCCATGTGTGCAAGGCACTAACGGTATCAATGACATATTTGTTTTCAAGCCGGGTATTTGTGTTGAGTAAATAGGTTAATACATTCTTTGGACCAAGCTCAACGCTGGTCGTTGCGCCATGGTCAAGAGCATATTCAATGGCATCATGCCACTGAATAGGATGTGTCAACTGTAAAGCGAGTGCAGAGATAATATCTGCTTCGTCTTTATAAGGTTGGGCCGTCAAATTAGCAATCACGCGATCCTGTGGCAACTTCCATGGATAGGATGCTAAGACACTTCGAAACGTGTCGGCGGCGGACTGCATCAAGGGACTATGAAAGGGGCCTGACATTTTAATGGGTATGGGAATTCCTCCGGCGGCAACTATCTGTTCTCCTGCCTTACGGAGAGCTATAGGGGTGCCAGAAACAGATGTTTTCATGGGAAAGTCGATCGCTGATAGAAAAACTTGCTCGCCTTCTTGCCGCAGCATTTCGCAGATGGTAGCGACACGTTCAGCTGCGATGTTAACAGCCCATACCATTGAACCATCGCTAGTGGCGACGGCTTCAGTAATTACACGGCCTCGATCTCGCACCAGGCGGAGTGTGTCATACAATGAAAGTGCTCCGGCACAGCAGAGCGCTGAGTACTCGCCTAGGCTATATCCTAGATAATATGCCCGCTCCAATCCTGCTTCCTCAACACATACCCGATGTATAGCAACACTCACGCAAACCAGCGCAATTTGCGCATACTCAAGCTGATTGAGTGTGGAGGACTGCTCTGGTGAAAAACAGAGCGCACTTACATCATACCCTAATATATCGCTAGCTTCTGCAAAAACGTCGCGTGCACTACGATACTGGTCGTAAAATGACTGGCCCATGCCTGTATTATGTGATCCCACACCTGGAAAGAGACACATCAATTGCTGTTGCACAATTACGCTTCTTTCTCTATTGCTTCTGGCGCTCCTGAATAAACTGCACAATATGATTAACCGTATTAAAATTGCTAATTTCGAGGTCTGCGCTATCCAGGGAGAGCCGAAACTCTTGCTCGATATAGGTTAGTAGCATCATAGCAAAAAGAGAATTTACAAAGCCACGTTGGAAAATATCGTCATCGTCAGCAAATTCTGCCTTGCGATCAAAAATGATCAAGTTCTCAGTGATATAGTTACGCACTTTTACGCTTGGGTCCACACTAAAATCCTTTTCACTAAGCCTCAATTACCTGAATAAAATCAGGAAATGGCTGTATTGTATTTAGCTTATGCTCTAAAACAATTGTGCCGTCTTCCATTGTGTCGATCTCCTTAAAACCGGCAAAACGATACGCGACCAGCATCATTTTGTTTTTCCCGGTGGGACGGAAGTCGGCGAGCAAACGCTGCTCTTTGTGCTTGCACTGTTGGGCGATATAAGAAAGGAGAACGCTTCCAACTCCTCGTGAAATAACTCGGCAGGACATTAATAGGAGCTTAATGCGTTGATATTCTGGTTGTAATTCGATGAGGGCAATGCCTATCTTGCCATAGGAGCCATAGATGTCGGTCATTTCACAAACGAGTAGGCGATATTCAGACATTTGGCTCAGTTGGTCCAGTTCATCGTAACTATAGGTGAGCCCGGTGGCATTTAGTTGATTTGTGCGTATTGTAAGTTCTTCTACTCTTGGAAGATCTTCTGGACGAGCCTGGCTAATTGTGAATTGGAGATGAAGAGAGCGCAGAAAGCTTGCAGGGGTACCTTGATACTCCTGTTCATCAGTCTCACGCTGTATATCTTCCAGATACATCTGGCGACGCCTGTTGCTCTCGACAGTCTGAAAGCGTGGTTGCAGAAAGTCCAGTGAGAGTATTTCTTGATACTGCTGAGCATCAAAACAGGTAATATCAGGGTGTGCTAAACTCACCTCATCGCGCTCAAAATGCTGATCATCTACCAGCATGATGGCATCCATACCTATACGCAAGCGTTCTTGCAGCCGTCTTATAGCAACGGACTTTGGCTCCCAGCTAATTTGGGGATAGATGAAATAATCATTGATACCGAAATCTTTGAGTTGCTTCACTGCCGTGGCGTCATCATTTTTACTACAAATTGACTGAATGATACCTCTGGCATCTAGTTCAATAATGATCCCTTTTATCTGCTCCTTAAGGAAGACGCTCTCAGATTCCAGAAGAATTCCAGTCCAGAGGGTATCATCAAGATCCCAGACTACACACTTTATTTCTTTCGCCGGCATTGTGCTTATCTCCCTTTTTGCCTATAATGAAACGCTGGGAAATGCAATTGTTTTCCCCATATCTAATTTAAGTACTTTATCTGCTAGATGGAAATAACGATCATCATGCGTAATAACAATGATGCATTTACCTTTCGCGCGTAAATCAGGAAGGATCGTTTGATAGAAAAACGTGCGGTATTCTGGATCTTGATCAGATGCCCATTCATCGTACAAACAGATCGGGCGATCCTCTAAATAACTAATGAGAAGAGCCAGGCGCTTGCGTTGACCCGAAGAGAGTTGTGTTGTTGAAAAATTCCCTTCACGAATTTGCACTTTATCCGTAAGTTGCAGCATGGAAAGATAATACGCTATTTCTTGTTCCTTGCCATCAGTGCTGAGTCCATAGAGTTTCTCAAACAGATAAAAATCACTAAAGATGGCTGAGTAGTAATCGCTCAACTGTACAGACTCAACAACAGAACCATTGATACTGATACTTCCGCGTGTAGGAGTGTATAGACCGGTAATTAACTTTGCAAATGTGGATTTTCCACTACCGTTACCACCTGTAATAAACACAATCTCTCCAGACATAAATGTGTAGTCAATCGGTCCCAAGGTAAAAGTTCTCTTATCTTTATCCTGATAATCAAACTGAAGATTTCGCACTTCGAGTCGCAGTGAACGTTGGGCTAATGCTGGAAGTTCCCTTTTTTCAACAGTTATACGCTGTGTCGCATTCAATTGCAGCGAAAGGCTTTCAACACGTTTCCAGCTTACTCTCATACGTACAATTTGAGGATACGCATCTAAAATAGCATTGACGGGGCCGGTCATATACAGAAAAACAAACACATAGTTATGTAAAATATCCTGGTTGATCGCTGGAAAGATAGAAGGATAAAAGAAGGCAACAAAACCAATTACGACAATAAATAACAATTCACCAATCACAAAAACGTCGGCAAAGCGAATATCTCCTTGTATCCGTTTATCGCGATAAATGCTACTACTTTCCTTAACATCTTCATGAAAAGAGAAGCGGCGCTGGGAATTCAGTTGTAATTCCTTAAATCCAGCCAATAAGTCCTGAATTTGTTGAAATAGATGGTTTTGTGCATCCCTCATGTCTTCCCACAACTTCTCTGCTCGCTGTCCTACCAGATAATAGAGACCGGCTGTGCAGATTATGACACCTAATGAGACGAGCAAGCCTAGGCCATTCATGAAGCCTAGGTAGAGAAGACAACAGAGCAACGTTACGACATTGGTTAGTCCTGTGATAGTGATCTGGATCGAGTTGCTAATAACTTCTGTATCGCTATTGAGGCCCGCAAGAATCTTTCCCTGCTCCAAGTTCTCAAAGTCGCGATAGGATGTTTGCTGTAAAGCCTGCAAGAGTTCAATGCGTTTCTTGAAGAGAAGATTGTTCGTCAAGCGGATAATCTTACGCCGTACAAAACGCTGCCCAAAGACATATGCAACGATGCCTATTACAAAATAGAAGAGTAGTCCGTTGGTCAGATTATTGGTAGATACAAAGGTCTCATTGATTACAAATATGATGAGGGCATTCCCTAAACCACTGATGACGCTAAATGTAATAAGCCAATAATAAGGTTTTTCGTCAACGCCGTCTGTCAGTACCATGAGTAAGTAATAAAGGTATATCAGACAAGCCACGGCAGCAGCTGTTACAAGTGCGTAGAGGATCGTATTTGGTCCCCATATCAGAATAAACGACCAGGGCATGCCCGGCAAAATCAAGGCGGACATATTATAAAGGGTCAGGGCAAATAATACAAGAAATATTAGCGATTTAATGATATTAAAGATAGTATTCATGCGAAATGGAGCGAAACGACGCTTTTTACGCATGATTTGCCATAGGCTAGTGAACAAAAAATAACAGAGAAAAAGGCATGCAAAACCACTGAGACAGATCAGAAAGGTTGCAATCTTATCAATCTGGACATTCTGGTCCTCTGTAGCTATGGGTAAATCTCGTCCCAGATAGAGATTGATGATCCCTTGGCCAATGACGTGGGTGTAACTTGAACTCATATTGGCCAGTATAACGACTCCCACGCGCTGAGACGGCAGTAAACCTATATACGAAGAGAAATTTGGATTGGTGCCATCATGGCTGAACTCTCCACCAGGTACCTGAAAAATAGACCAGCCAGCCGCATATGAGGAACCATCTGTATCCGGTGATACGCTAAGATTAGGCATATGCGATTGCTGGATTAATTGCTTGAAATCCTCCGGAACCGATACAATACCCAGTTGAATGCCGGCCCAACGAATCATATCCTGCTGGTTCGAAATTATATAGCCTGCCGGCGTATTCCCACGATATTCTGGAGCATTATATAAACAAGGATGGAGAAAACACATTTTATAACCTTGAGGAGCAACGTCCTGAGCAGGTAGGTTGTTTCTTCCAACATATGTATGAGTTAAACCAAGTGGTGTGAGAATATGATCCTGTATATATTGCTCATAAGTGCTGCCAGTAACCTGCTGGATAATCAATCCCAGGATGTCATAATTAATGGTCGCATATTCAAAACTATAACCTGGCTTATGCCTGAGATCTCCGCCAACGAGAGTACGTACAGTTAGCTCTAGCGCGTTGTTGGCCGTACTAACAGGAATGGAACCCAGAGCCGTGGCTTTTATACCACTTGTATGATGCAATAACTGCTCTATGGTAATAGTTTCTTTGTGCCCCTGATATTGCATCCAGAACCAGGGCAGATATTTTGAAACGGCATCTGTGAGCGCAAGACGGTGCTGAGCTATGAGTTGTAGGATAGCAAGGCCCGTAAAAGCCTTAGAATTAGATCCTAGTTCGAACAATGTTTTGTCAGTTACAGGACTACCTGTACTGGTATGACCAAGCTGTTTGGAATAGACAATACTATTATTCTGAATTACAGCTACTGTTATACCAGGGATATTCGCTGCCTTCCACTGCCCTTGAACAAATGCGGTGATAGACTGACTGCTGGGCGCACTTGCTGCATAAGCCTGTGGAACACAGATTAATACCAGGAGAACCATGATTAACAAAAGAACATTTTGTACAGTTTTCATCTAGCCTCTTTTAATCTTCTAGTAGGAGATCTAATTCCTCTTGGCTAAGTAAAGACGAGCTATTCAATAAAGGATCTTCATATGGGTATCCACAACAATCAGCAATGATCGCACGTAGCTGCTGCAAGAAGGTATCAGCCAAAGCTTGAATCGTTGATGTTTGATAACGATGCGCGTGATAATGAAACTCAACGTACAATGTTCCCTGATATATCAATGCCTGCACATCAATGTCGCATGTCAGCTGATTGGTATCATGCATATCCGGGCCACTATCTTCTCGTACAAGCGAGAAGAATTCATTATCGAGCCCACTATCTATAGAGCCCAGATAATTAAAACGAATGCCACTATGTGAGGGCACGTCAATTTTATTAGCCAGATAGGCCAGGATGCCAAAACCAATACCTTTTTGTGGTATATGATGAAATTGTTCGATGATCGACACAAGATTAGTCTGAGGACTGACGTCTTGAAGAGAAAAACGAGCAGGAAAAAGGGTGGTGAACCAGCCAATCGTACGAGAAACATCCATATCCTCAAAGAGCGGCTCTCGCCCATGCGTTTCCACCTCAAACACAATCTCTTTGAGTTGTGTGCTATCGGCAATAGCAAATATCAGAGCAGCTAGCAGTAAATCGTTCGCCTGTGTGCCATACATACGATTAGCGTCAGTCGTAAGCAGTTGAGTTTCGTTCGCAGATAGTTCACAGATGATTGTTTCTCTAGAGCGCGAGCTGTCCGTAACTACGCCATCATAATCATACGGCAGGCATGACTGCTCACCGTTGATACGCTGCCAAAAAGCAAGCTCCTCCTCGTTAATACTCTCAGCGTAACGTTTCAGTGCTGAAGCCCATTTTTGTAGGGAAGTCATCTTAGCAGGTAGATGGATAGGTTGCTCTTGACGAAGACAGCTCAAAGCCAGAGAAAGATCATCTAATAAGATCCTCCATGAAACTCCGTCTATGATGATATGATGTGTAACAAGCAAGAGGCGATCGGCACACTTATTCGTACGAATAAGTAGTGCTCGAAATAGTGGACCTTGTTCCAGATGTATACTCTGTTTCAGTCGCGATCCGTAAATTCGTAAAGTATCTGCCAGATCTCCGTCGGGCGCATCAATAACCTCAAGTATCCGTGTATCATCCTCCAGATATGCAGGATTATAATACATCTCGGCTGCTTCTCTACTATAATTTATACGCAACGTGTCGTGATGCTGCATAAGTGCATGCAAAGCTGCCTTGATCTCATTAATAGACAAGTGTGCATGTAATTCCAGCACAATAGCTTGATGCCAGTAGTCTGGCTGCGTATCGCTGCTCCTCTTAAACCATTCCACAATAGGTAGCTTATCAATGAGTCCAGCACATACTTCTTGACTATGGGTAATTCGACTGGTAGGGCGGTTTGAAGCAAGCACCACAACCAGTTCCTTGACAATTGGATACGTCATGATGTCTCGTGTGTGTACTTGATAACCTAGACTATTGAGGCGTGCCGCTATCTGAATAGCCTTAATAGAATCAGAACCCATGAACGCGATATTACTGTCTAGAGTAATACCTGGGACGGATAAAATCTCTGTAAACACTTGGATTACATGCCGGGCAATCTCTGTATCAACAGGAAAAGATTGATCTGAGCTAGTATCAAGCGGCATCTCGGCCAGTGCAGAACGGTCAATTTTTCCATTCGATGAAAGTGGAAACAAGGTGCATTCGACAAGCAACGAGGGAATCATAAAGGTTGGCAGGCGTTGTGCCAGAAATAATTTCAGTTCGAGCATTGATAGCGCTGCCTCTAGTCGTACAAAGGAAATGAGATGTTGTTGCCCAGCACTATCCTGACGTACCACTGCAACTGCCTGACCAACAGCTTCATGTGCGAGCAGAGCGCTCTCTATCTCAGGGAGCTCAATCCGATATCCATGAATCTTGACTTGATCATCAACCCTACCTAGATATTCAATGACGCCATTATGATAGCGTGCAAGATCACCGGTTCGGTACATACACGTATGCAGCGTAAAAGGATTATCGATGAAGCGTTCTCTGGTCAGATTTTCCTGCTGAATATAGCCCCTAGATAGACCATCTCCGGCTATATATATCTCGGCCACACTATCCATTGGTGCCAGTTGTAATTGCCTGGTTAGAAGATAGACCTGCATGTTATCAATGGGACGTCCAATCGGAACAGAGCGTTCTCTATCTTGCTCAGGATCATATTCGTAAATCATACAACCAATAGTGGCTTCGGTTGGTCCATACTCATTAAATAGACGAATACGACCACGCCACTTTTGCCATATAGCAAATGCTAACGTCGTATGAAAGTCCTCACCACCAACAATGAAACATCTCATCTGGCTGCTCGAAGGCATTTCTTTATCTAATAAAGTAAGATGAGATGGCGTTGCTTTGATAATCGTACAAATATTCTCACGCAGAATACGATGCAGAATAAACTCGTCCGAGTTTTCGCGATAAATCGCAATGCTGTTTCCGCTAATAAGCGGCACAAATAAAGAGGTTAATGTAAGATCGAAAGCGATAGATGAATAAAAAGCAAAACATTCTTTAGTCGTGGTGAGGTATGCTTTTTTTGCCCACCAAACATAATTTACAAGTGAACGGTGCTCGACAAGAGTGCCCTTTGGTTGCCCAGTAGAGCCAGAAGTGTAAATAATGTAGAGAGGGTCGTGTGCATGATTCACTATAGCAATATCAGAATTTTCTTCCTGTAGATATTGTCTCTCCTGCAAGTAGATGATTGACCCTGTAAAGTGCAGAGAAGGTGGTAAGGGTTGATCAGTAATAAATAATGAGGCCTGACTATCGCTTAAGATATATGCATATCGGTCTGCTGGATTGGTTGGATCGATAGGAAGGTAAATACCGCCAGCTTTGATAATACCCCAGATGGCAATTATAAGCTCGATCGAAGTGTTGAGCGGCAAGAGCAACCACCTGCCCCTTCTCAACACTACGCATTCTCAGCATATGAGCAAACTGATTTGAACGTCGATGCAACATCTCATATGTGACTGTAGTTGGCCCATCAATGAGCGCGATAGCCGCTGGACTCTGTACAACTTGCCACTCGAATAGCTGTTGTATAGCACTAGCATCTGGATATGGCGTAGAAGTGTCGTTATTGTCATATAGAAATAAGCGTTTTTCGTCTTCTAGGCATATTTCAACATCACGAATAATGGTCTGTTTTTGTTTTAACAATGTATCAATACTATACTGTATCCATGCATAGAAATGTTTTATCTGTGTTTCCGTATAATCTTTCTTTTTATAATCAATAATATATTCCAGGGTTCCTTGATCTGCCCAGTCCTTTACAATGATCTGCAAAGAATAGAGCTGCTTCCCGCAAAACCATTCGGTATTTTCTACTGTAAGACCTGCAATTGAACGTGCAGGTTTCGTGTTATAGTAATTCATACAAACCTGGAAGAGCTGATCTGCCCGTTCCTGCGTCATACCGAGATTTTTGATCAGGAGATCGTAAGGGTAGCGTTGATGATGCAGGCATCGCATCAATTCTCTGCTCACCTCTTGCACTAGTTCCTCAATTGGCTGGGTAGGACGAATTTTCTTTCTAAATGGCATTGTGCTGGTAAACATGCCGACGAAATTTTTTTCTTTTGCACCACGACGATTGAATACGGGAATACCAATAGTAATATCATCCTCTCCCAAAAGCTTATGGAAATAGACCAGCGTCATCGCAGTAAAAAGCGCATTAAGGGACCACTTTTGGCTGCGTGCAAGCTGCTGTAATTGGTGTGTACGATGAGTATCTATCGTA
The DNA here is from genome assembly GCA_963699315.1 of uncultured Chloroflexia bacterium. Taxonomy (GTDB): domain Bacteria; phylum Chloroflexota; class Ktedonobacteria; order Ktedonobacterales; family Ktedonobacteraceae; genus Dictyobacter. The sequence goes on along the minus strand of OY969433.1, from coordinate 4,806,916 downwards.
AATGTGCTACGTGTTGCATCTAAATCACTGGTACTTTGTATCAAATAGGTTTGTGATTGCTCCTGAAACGCTTGTTGCCAAAATAACTGGTCTTTATAAAATCTCTCGGATGATAGGTATTCTTGCTCTATAGCAATATATTGCTCATATCCTGGCATTAGCGGCATTGCTAGAGCTCTTCCAGACAGAAATAGTTCATATGCAGCACTAATCTGGTCCGTCATGAGCTGTATGCTCCAACCATCAGCGATGATATGATGGATCTTTATGAAATAGCCACAGGTATGCTCATCAATATGCAAAAGGACAAATTTGAAGAGAGGAGCATCCCATAACTGAAATGGCGTTATAAACTCTTGTTGAGCCCATTGTTCAAGCGCCTGTTTTGTATCTCCACTAGTTTGAACATTAAAGACTTGCAAGGATTCCGGAATGTTGGGGTTTATATACTGCCTTACTTCTCCATTTACTCGCACTAATTGCAGGCGGAAGGCTGTATTTTGCTGAATAAAGAAGCGAATCGCTTTTTCCAAAAGGATCATATCTAGGAGTCCGTGTATCTTTACGACTCCTCCGATATTATGAATACTTGTGTTGGGGTAAATCTCTTCAACAGAAAAAATTCTCTGTTGGGGATGTGTTAAACGCAAAAACTCCGTGATTGGAATCATCTACTTTCAATCGCACGGGTACCCATGCATGCATGCATGGGGAGGGGTGCGCCTCCTTTTTCGTAACTGTCGCTATCGCTATAATGGATAATTTGGCAGAAACGATAACTTATACCCTGAACAATCTATGTGGGTGTGACAATATTAGATGATCCGGTGGAACGGGCTGCCACGCGTCCGGTGTAGGTGCCTTGCTTTTTACCCGTAGTCGCATAAGCATAAATGATCCCTGTAAAGCAATATATTTCTCAGTAAGCTAGAGCCTGAGAGTATCTTTATAATATAAATATAACATAAAGTTCCTAAAATTGTCAAAATATGAGATTCTATCGTTCTGATGAAATTAAGTTAAAAGTTATAGAGCATCCTCAAGTGATAATTCAGTGATTAGGATAGCTATTCGAGCATTAACTATCCAAGAGACAGAATATTCAAATAAAACCAATTACAACTCAATCATAATTTATTGTATACTATATCCACACTGAGAAAGTGCTGTCAAATACAACAAAAACAACCTCTTCTACTTGTGTTAAGTTATTTGCAATCTCTATCTTATTACATTCTAAGTATAATAAATTGCCACAATTATAAGAAAACAAAGAATTTATTTCTATTCACTCGTGCTCAAATATATAATAATTAGCCGTGTGTCTCGCTCCCATGAGACACATTAGCAAGAAAGGCATTCAGAAGATGAATATCCTCACTCATAATTCATCTCTAGCGGATATTACGCAGGCGCTCGATGCAAATAAAATTGCCTTTGGCACTCTTTTAAGCTATTTACCTTATGCGCTATTACATGCTGATTCTGACGTATACTGGTTTGAGACTGGCGTCCCTAACAGCCTTTTTAATGGCGTACTCCAAGTTCATAGACAATCACAAGATCTGTTGCCCGCCGTCACACGTGTCATCACTCATTTTCGGCGTCGTAATATTCCGTTTCACTGGCATGTTGGACCATGCTCATATGCAACAAATCTTGGAGATCTCTTGAGCGCCCACGGTATAAAGCACGTTGAAGATGAACCTGGAATGTATATCGATCTACATTTGCTCCGTGCAGAGGTTCCGGTTGTGCCTCACTTTGTGATTGAAGAAGTAACAACGATCGAACAGATCCATCAATGGACACGTGTCTGGGGGTATGGTGGTCCGGAGGAGGTTATTCAGCAGTGGGATACTATTTATACGAGATTGCTTGCTCGTTCTCAAGGTGCCTTACGCTTATTCCTTGGCATCATGGAGGAAAAACCAGTTGCAACTACGGCTCTATTCTTTGCAGCAGGCGTGGCTTCAATCGAACATATTGTTACAATACAACCATTTCGTCAGCGAAAAATAGGCACAGCTATGACGCATATGGCAATGCACGAAGCACGCAATACCGGTTATCATATCGGTGTTCTTACAGCATCACCCTTTGGTATAAATATCTATCAGCGTGCTGGCTTTAAAGAATGCTGTCTTGTGAGCACCTATGAATGGGGACCTGAACAATAGGCCTGAATAGGTTTGAGAAAGGAATTTGAGCTAGTACTCACAGGTAATAAGTGAGAAAGCATTTAGGATGAAAGGTGAAATCTCGTAACAAATACTCACGGTTCGCTTAAATCTGGACGCAATTTCACAATTCTGGTAAGCTGAGGGGCATGAAAGAAGCCCTGAGCATAGAGACAGAACGAATGGATGATATTCCATTGTTGATCACGCATATGCAGCGCATGAACCTAGCCGAGTTGCTGGACAAGCACATTCCAACCCACGGTCACCGCAAAGGATTGAGCGTGGGAGAACTGTGTGTGGCTTGGCTGGCCCATATCCTTTCGCAAGCGGATCATCGCATGAATCGCGTCTAGGAGTGGGCGAGCCGACGGCTGGAAACGCTGTGGGGATACTCCCTGAACGAGCTTTGCCTGCAGGATCTGACCGATGATCGACTGGCAGATGTGCTGCGCTTGCTCTCCGACGACAGGCATTGGCACGCATTTGAGCAGGAACTGATGGGCCAGTTGGTGCGGGTGTATGATCTGCCTGCGCAAGTGGTGCGGATCGATACGACGACCGCCAGTAGCTATGCCGACGTGAATGAACAGGGATTGCTGCAGTTGGGTCACAGTAAAGACCATCGCCCGAACCTGCCCCAACTCAAACTCGTGCTTGCCAGCCTGGACCCGTTGGGTATGCCGCTGGCGACAGAGGTCATTTCCGGGGAACATGCTGATGATCCAGTGTATCTGCCCATGCTTGCTCGCGTGCGCGACGGTCTCAAGCAAAAGGGGTTGCTGTATGTGGGAGACTGCAAAAGGTTGTGTTGCAAATAAAAAGCTGATCTGCTACAGTTGAGAGAAAAGAACACAAGAGGAGTCATCATGACCGAGCAAACCCCGTTCAAATGGCGTCATTTCCAGGCCGAGATCATTCTTTTTTGCGTGCGCTGGTACGTGCGCTATGCGCTCAGCTATCGTGATTTGGAAGAAATGATGCTCGAGCGCGGGCTGCACGTCGATCACACCACGATCTACCGCTGGGTGCAACGCTCTGCCCCCGAACTGGAGAAGCGCTGTCGGCCACATCTCAAAGCCTGCAATGACTCCTGAAAAGTTGATGAAACGTACATCAAAGTGATGAAAATCTGGACGTATCTGTACCGGGAGGGGAACACCCTCGAGTTTCTCTTGAGTCCGACACGCGATGCCGAGGCGGCCACACGTTTCTTCCTGAAAGCGCTCCATTCCACCGCTGATGGAGCGCCTCAAGCTCATCCGGTCGAGAAACAAGTGGCCCAACTCGCAACTGCGGTCAATCCGGCCACGTCAATTCCTCGCGTGATCAATGTCGATAAGAACGCAGCCTATCCCAAAGCCATTGCTGAGCTGAAAGCTGCTGGAGCCTTGCCTGACCACGTGGAATTGCGGCAGGTGAAATACCTCAACAGTCTGATCGAACAAGACCATCGGTTCATCCAACCTTTCCCCAACGCTTGACGAAGCCGGGGATGGGATTCTTTTCCTTCGAGACAGCCAGCAGAACCTTACAGGGCTATGAGGCATATAACATGATCAGAAAAGGACAACTGCAAGGAGTGAAAAAAGGAGATGTGGAGGCCAAGTTGCCTTGGTTACCAAGCTGTTTGGAGTGGCAGCCTGACTGGAACGAGGAGAACCCTTCACGTTATTCTCACCTTCGTCATCGTTTTTGCAACACAACCACATTGAGCGGCGATCTCAATGTATGAAGATCAGCGATCTTTGCTTGTTCTAGTATTTGAGCAGCGGAAGGCTGCTGCTGTTCCGCCACTGCTTGTGGCAGGAGAAAAACAAAACGGATTGTTCCACCAAGGCTGACAAGACAGTTGTGTTGCAAAATACCCTGTTGCTTTACTCGTTGCTGGCTAATCGTCACATAGTTGCTTTGTGAGAGATTCTCAATGAACCACACACCATCGTTCCAGTGAATACTGGCATGTTGCCTGGAAATTGCAGGATCTAACACGACAATATCGTTCTGCGTCCCCGTCCAAATGATGTGGTTGCTTTCTGGATAGAGATACTTTTACCAACAAGTGGCCCGCTGAGAAAACGAATTGTCGCTACACCGTTCTGTAGTTCTTCACTTTGCATATATCTTTCCTCGCACACATAAAAGCAATGATCGCTATCTCTATCAACTGTGATATGGCTTGATCTCAAATGTAGCGAGCCGTTGATTGTATTGATAAATCTGTGTCATACCTAATTTCGTTAGCTGATGAGTGGTAGGATCCGTCCGACCTGCATAGGCGATATTGGTCTGCGTTACCATATCCTTGATGAGAGCAAATGCAAAGGGCTGAGCCAGTTGAGTATCGTTCATATAAACCAATTGAATAGCGTCCTGCCTACTTTGTCCTAACTCTACCTTCATAGTATTGATACCTATATTCACTTGCGAAGCCACTGAACGCTGATATTGTGTAGAGCCAGGCGAGGAAAGAACACCGTTCAGATTAAGCGCGATATGATATAGATAGCTGGGCGGATTTTGTTGCGTGGGATCAAACTCAAGCAGGCTAACCTGGGCATATCGCTGATTGACATAAATAGGTGTACCTGCTGGCACGTCTTGCTTGACGTATTTCACTCCATCAAGATAATCAAGGACCTCTACAATACGTCGATGTAACCCATCAAAATCATTTGCCTGCCAATCGCCCAGCGCATTCTTAGACCACTGAGCAATCTCACTCGTGTTGCGATCAGCCCAGATATCCAATCCCCCAGTGAGATGGAGAGCCATCAGATCTGGATCGTTCGCTAGCAGATGACGGACATGATCAAGCAAACTATATTGTTGATTAGCCGGCACCGTCTGAGGAATCTCTGCATAATAGCGCCAATCACTAAGATCAGGAGAAGGAATATCCGGTGTAACAGCAGAACCTTCTTCAGTAATAAGGAAGCGGCTGGTGATTGCGAGCACATCCGAATCATCCTGATCGCCAGCATAAACAAAATGGACATTCCCCTTCTTTACTACGATTTTTCCTAGGAGAACCGGGATTCCTTCAGGATTGCGTTTATCGGGTAACAACCACGCATAATAACTTTTGCCTTGTTGAGGTGCTGGAATAGTTTTGAGATCTATCCCTAATCGACTGTTATTTCCCTTGGTTGTATCCTGTGTCAGATTTATATTACTAAGAAAGAAAGCCTGACCAACAGTAGCGCCCGCGCCGGTAGTAGAGGCGGTCTGATGCGTAGCTAGCTGCAAAAATAGCATGCCTGATCCCGCTACAATTAGGATACCAATCAATAGTGCTGCGATCACGATACGCATCTTCTGACGTTTTCGCGTCACCGGTGCATGTGGCAGAGCAGAAACTGTCGATGGCGTCGCTGATAACGATGCAGGTTTTGCATCGGATGACTGTGCCATAACAGTCTGCTTTTCCGCGCCGCCGTTTTGAGAACTCACAACGGTCGGCGCATCATCAGGCAATTGTGGATGGGCATTGAAGTAAATAGTTTGTTGCGAAAAAGAAACCTTACCAGCTACGATCGTACCACTCGTCGTCGCTCCTGGTAACAGCGGTTCAGAGTCCGGAAAATGTTTTGTGGAGGCAATAGCCAGGCGTAAATCTTCTGGTATGGAGAGATTAAGCGCTTCTGCCACTGCGGCGGTCATAGCTGCGGCATTGGGAAAACGATCTTGCGGATCTCTGGCAACGCTTTTCAAGAGAACTTCGGCTAACGCAGAAGGAATGTTGGCGTTGATATTGCGCGGATCAGTGGGCTCCTCGGTGACACGCTGGAGTATAATACCACTCGAACTATTGCCATGAAATGGTGGCTTTGAGGCAAATATTTCGTAGAGCACAATTCCCAGCGAATAGAGGTCGGTACAGCTACTTATCGGTTTATTCTGCACCTGCTCAGGAGAAATATAGAGGGGGGTACCAAGCACAAATCCAGCCACCGTTTGAGATGGAGCATCCATAACCTTAGCCAGACCAAAATCTGAAAGAATCGGCTCCCCCATTGAGTTACGCGTACGATTCCCTTGATCAAGCAGGATATTCGCTGGCTTAATATCACGGTGGATAGTGCCTTGTTGATGCGCATAATCTAGAGCTAGACTAATAGGTGTAAAGAGCCGAATAATATCGCTGGCAGGAGGAAATTGCTGCTGTTTCGATGTAGCACGGATATAATGGGCTAAGGTCTGACCTTTGATATACTCCATAACCATATAAGCCAGTGTCTCCTTAGACTCAACGGCTTCTGAAGTGTGGAAATCATAGATCTGTATAATATTTGGGTGACGCAAAGCTGCCACCGTTTGTGCTTCATGCGTAAAACGAGAAATAAAATCTGGATCTGTCTGTAAATTTGCATGCAGTAATTTTATAGCCACATAACGATGTAATTGAGTATCAAAAGCTTTCCATACCTCAGCCATCCCACCACGTCCTAAAAGTTCCTGCAATTCATATTTCCCAACACGCTGGGGAAGCTGGCTCATGGGCCATATCTCCTTTAGACTTTTCGATATCTAATTATCTCAACTTTATTATAATATACATGAGGAGATATTTAAATGTCAATATAAAAATACAAACAAAATATAGTATTAATGAAAATATATGCTAAAAGTGCAATCCAACTGACGTCTTTCTTCGCTTGACATTTTGTATGCAGAGAAGGAGGTATGTCTAACCCTTATATAAACGACTCAATACCTCAACTAACCAATTGTATTGCCCACTACAGTGGCACTTCTTAGACTGAACAACCCTCGTCCAAAAAGAGGAAAAAACGCTTCAAGTACTTTTCGATGACATGTGACACTCTGTACGTATCAAGTACAAAACAGCGTGTTGCATGAAAGAGAAAAGGACATGAAGCCATCTCAGGATAACACATCTTCTCCCGCATTGAGGCCCTAAATGGTAGGATAGGCCGCCAGCGAGGTACCATCGCTGGTCCTTTTCTCTCGGCCCTCCTCAGAACCGGACGTGCCGTTGGATAGGCCACCAGCGAGGTGTTGATTTCAATCCTTTTCCAATGGCCCTCCGCCGAACGAGGCGTGATTCTTTCGATATCACCTCGCTCTCCAGTGGCACAACGATGCTCTTTCCGTGACGGCAATTCGCATTACGCGTACCTTACAGTTCGTGCATCAAGCCACCTGGACCCCTTCACCTTGTAGACGACTCTCTCGTCTTCCCTGGACGGGCATAACTCCGTCGATTACTACGAGTCCTCCGACCTCTTGGCGCTCTCGCGCTGTAGAGGTTCCCATGTTCCGTCACCGAGTAACGTACTAGATCGACGTAGGTCCACCACTCATGCCCTTAAATACCCTCGTTGGGCATCGCCCATTGGACAGGAGGTACAATACACAAAAGACGAATGTATCGCTTCCAATGGCATCGGCGTTCAATCGTGCTACCGACGGATGTGCGTTTCCACCGCTGGACATTGGTGTTTGAGCAGTCTAGCTCTGACCATATCGTCAGGCGTTGCAGGACCACAGCCTACACGACTTCCGCTGTCCCCTGCTTTTCTCACATGCTCTTGTCCCCTCCCCTTTTTAGGTTCAGGTAAGTGAGATCGCCTCGGAGTCATTTCTCCTGAACTCCGACCACCTCTGGTGGTAATTATCTCCGTGCGTACCATGGCGCACCCTTTCGAGGCATCCGGCTCGCCAGTTGCATTCCTTTGGACATTGGTATACGACAGGATTTATGCATCTTGCGACCTGCCAGCCACTTCCCAAATAGGATTGCAACCTGTTCCCCTTCCCCCTGCGCCGAGCTTTCCTCGACTCCCTGGGTGGGCGTTACTCCACCGAGATGAAGTAGGCCGCCAGCGAGGTACCGATGCTGTTCCGACCTGCCTAGATTTCTAGGTGGTGTCCTGAACTCGGTCCTTTTCCAACGGTCCCTTCCCGAACGTGACGGGCCACTTTCATGGCATCATCGCTCTCCAGAGATCTGTGCCTTTTCAGCACCACTTTTAAGAAAGATCTTTTGACACATCCATGTCGACCCTTCCTTTTATGTGTGATCTCCTGTCGCCCTTCGCCCTGTGTGTGAATTTCCCACGCGCCTTGGTGGAGCGTAACTTCCACGACTACTGTAACGACTCTTTAACCATACCGCTCTCGCGGGTTAGGTTGATCCTCAGTTCCTCCAAATGTCTCCGTCTGTACGTAGGTGCCCATTTCGTCATTTTTTTTCCTCTCCGTGAAGCTTGGCTCCAACGAGAGCTTGCAAAGGAAATAGTACCGTTCCCCTGCACATTGGACATAGGCGATTATCCCGTTCCTGTGGGTTGCCCCTATTCCCGCCATGACTTGGATTGAGCCAATCAAGACTTCACCATATACAGCGTCACTTACCGACCTCTGGCTCCTGGGACTGGAGCTTCACCGGCATTTGTAGGGTAAGAGGCCGCGTCCTAATTGCTCAGGAACATCAACCTCTCCCCTCCGAACCGCGACTTGCAGTAGGATAGGTGGCCAGCGAGGTTCTGAACAAACAGACCTTTTCCAACCACCCTCCACCGAACGACGCATGAAAGTTTCCTTTTCACGTCGCTCTCCAGTGATCCATCTTCGAGAGTGATGGTCCGTCATAGCGTCCAGCATGAATGTCGTTGTGACACTGTTGACATACCATCAGGGATTTGCGTCGTCGAGCAATCATTCTTTGAGCCCATTGTGGTTTGGCTGTTTGCCCTTTGACCGTGAGGTCTGCAAGTTTGCGAATATGATGTGCTTCTACCTTGGTTGTTGATCCACATACTTCGCATGTGTTGGCAAGCAACCGTTGCACAATCTCACTGCGTTGGCTCCAGATTGGTTCTAAGGCAGGCCTAATGGCCGACGTTTTCCATTCTTTTTACGAATGTATGTTCGGCGCACGGGTGTCCATCGATATCGCTCATGTCGTACCGCATCGATGATCGTGTCGATTTTGGCAAGTGTCATGGCATCGACCGTTTCTGGCGTCGTTCCTGGAGTCATTGCGCCGTCATTGGGGTACAATTTGGCGTATGCTCGTAGATACAGATCTCGGTTGTACAGTTGTCGATAGATTCGCTGTAACGGGATTCCGCGTTTCCCTTGTTCTCGAATGATGTTCAGTACCGTTGTGGCATTTTGCATTCGCATACCTCATGGTTTTCTGTTCATCGGTATCACCTGTGTTCCTTCGCCCTGTAGACGACCTTCTCGTCTTCCCTGGTGGGTCGTAACTCCCACGACTACTACGAACACTCCGTTCTCTTGGGGGTCGCCCCCGGTAGAGAATCCCATGTTCCGTCACGAAGAAACGTGTAGAACGACGTAGGCTCCCGACTCATCCCCTTAAATGACCTCGCTGGTCATCGCCCATCATGCAGGGTGTACCATGGACAAAAGGCGAATCCATGACTCATGATGGTATCGGCGTTCAAACGTGCTACCGATAGGCGTGCGTTTCCGTCGCTGGAGATTCGGGTTCGGGCAGTCTAGCTCTAGCCATATCGCTCAGGCGTTGCAGGACAGCAACATACACGTCTTCTGTTCCTTCCTGCTTTTCTCATATGCTCTTGTCCCCTCTCTTTTTCAAGTTTAGGTAAGTGAGTTCGCCTCGGAGTCATTTTCCCTGAAACTCCGGCCACCTTTGGCGGCAATTATCTTCGTGCGTACCATGGCGCACCGTTTCCGCGCATCCGGCTCTCCAAGAGCCTCTACGTTCATTTCTTAGCGTGGGATATATTCCAGGTCTGAGAGTTTTAATCCGTCGTATTCTCCTCGATGGATTTTTCCATGACAAGCAGTGCAAACGGGAATCTGCTTTCGGTTGATCGCTCGTAGAATGCGATTAAAGCCTGTTGCCGCCCGTTTGTTGGTGAGTTTGCGGACGTGCCGAACGTGATGCATGACGATTGCCCCTGCATCGCCGCAGATACAGCATGGCTTGTCAAGTTTTGAACGAGTTCGCATTCGTATCGCTGTTTGTACCAGATCAATATTCAGGTTCATTCCGATTTGAAACGCGCCTCGTTTTTTGACCCAGTCATGGTTTAGGTAGAAAGTGACCATACGATCTGCCTTTCCCCCTTTCCCTTTTATAACAATGGGAAATCCTTTGCCAAAGCGTTTAAAGACTTTGGGAACTGAGCTTGCCCCGTTTTTGTAGAGTCTCCAGTAGTGAGAGCTAAGGAGAACGTACTACGTTTTTACGTAACGTATACGTAATACGTATTTATTCTACCATAGAAAATGTAGTACGTCAAACGTTACGTAACGTATGGTGATCCTCCATATTTTCGTACTGGATTGGACTTACGTAGCCAAGTGCGGAATGCCGACGAACTCGATTGTAATACACTTCTATGTAGGTAAAAAGTTCTAATTTCGCTTCATCATGTGATGCATATAGCGTTTCTCTTACACATTCATCTTTTAATGTTCAAAAAAACTCTCCATGACTGAATTATCCCAACAGTTACCTTTCCTCGACATACTCGATTGTATTCCATATGTCTTCAAGTATGCCTGATACGTATATGAAGTATATTGACTTCCTCGATCACTGTGATGCAGCAGCCCTGTATCAGGACGACGGCGGGCCAGGGCTTGTTCAAGCGCATGTTCTACGAGCTTCTCATCACAATTACCTGACATTGACCACCCTACCACCATGCGTGAATACAGATCGAGCATGACTGCCAAATAGAGCCACCCCTGCTTCGTCGGGATAGACGTAATATTGGAATTCCCCCGGATTTGAAGAGTCGGAGAAGAGAAATATGGTAGACTACGAAGAGGAGGGTTATATGGGTAAATCTCAACCGACTTATACGCGTGAATTCAAGCAGCAAGCTGTCACACTCTTTCAAACAAGTGGGAAAAGCAAAACACAAATTTCCAGAGATTTGGGTATTTCTGATAGCGCTTTGAGCAAATGGTGCAGAGAATTTGGAATACGAGGAAATGAAGCATTTCCTGGTAAAGGTCATCAAACAACCATAGAAGAGGAAATGAAAAGATTAAAGCGTGAAAATGAAATCCTACGGCAAGAAAGGGACATCGTAAAAAAAGCGATGAGCATCTTCGCGCAACCCCACCCGTAAAATTCCAGTTTCTTCATGAGCATCGTCAGATATTCCCCATTCTTCGCATGTGCCAAGTCCTTGACGTTTCGGAAAATGGCTCCTATAACTGGCGTAAAAGGGGGAAAAGTCAAAGAAAACGGGATGACGAACAGCTTACGGAGCGTCTTGAAGATGCGTATTATCAGAACAGGGGTCATTATGGAAGTCCTCGTATTCATATTGAATGACAGGATCAGGGTATTCATTGTGGGCGAAAACGTGTTGCACGCCTCATGCAAGAACATGGGCTGAGCGCGAGAAAAAAGAAACGCAAACCGCGTACCACGGAGAGCCATCACGATTTTCCGGTGGCTCCCAATCTCTTGGCGCAGGATTTTACCGCTGATGCGCCAAATCAAAAGTGAATGTCAGATTTTACCTACCTTGAGACACGTGAAGGGTGGCTCTATCTTGCAGGGGTGATTGATGCCTATTCGCGCAAAATCGTGGGCTGGTCCATGAGCGAGCATCATGATGCAGAATTGGTCCACGCCGCGCTGCAGATGGCACTGCTTCAGCGGCAGCCTGGAGCTGACCTGATCCATCACTCAGACCGGGGCAGTGAATATGCCAGCAGTCGGTATCAAAGCCTGCTGTGTGAGCATCACATCCAGATAAGTATGAGTAAAAAAGGGGATTGCTACGATAACGCGGCGATAGAAAGTTTTTGGGCAACACTCAAAAAAGAATGTGCTGAGGATGGTATCTTTCCAAGTAGAGATGAAGCGAAACAAGCCGTTTTTGAGTACATTGAAGTCTATTACAACCAAAAACGGAGACATTCATTTTAGGATATCTGAGTCCTGTTCACTATGAGAAACAAGGAGAGAAAATACGGAGCGATTTTTCTTGACAAAATCATTCATTTATTGTAATAGAGATATATACGTATTACGTAAAGACGTTTCTCTCATTTTTGATGCATCTTCTTTGACGCACCTTTTCCGTTTGCATCCTCTCCAAAAACGGGGCAACTCCAGGCAGCAGATCCTGTGTCTGTTGCAACACTTCGCGCAGTTCCTGGTTTTCCTTCCGAAGGTGAGCTATTTCTTCCTCGTGTGTCATGACTTGAGTTTATCAGAGAGGTCAAGTCTGAACACTTTCCATCATTTTCCCTTTCAATTTTGAAACGTGGAGCTGATTGTTGTCTGTTGAAATAAAAATTCACTTTTCTGACTGGACAGGATTTCCCTGCTACCTCTTGATCCAGGTTGTCCCTTGCCTGATCCATAGAGGGCCCTTGTTCGCTCGTGTAATGCGCAGCGGCGTGTGAGGGGGATAAATGACGAGTTCGCCCCGAATTGTCGCCTTTCTGGCTGCTCCGCCCCCCGGACACAGGAGTTTCTCCACTCCTGTCGCCCGGATCTGTGCTGACTGAAGCTCCACGACGGTCCAAGAAAAAGGACAGTTCTCCGTACTCCCTTTTTCTTGGGGTTCCCCCACCTCAAGGCGGGCAGACTGTTGTTCGCCAACACGAGACTTCTGCTGATGAGGAGTCGCTTCGTCTGGCAGGGGTTGCACGTCTTCTCCTGGAATGAGTTGAACCTGCTGCTCTCTCACATCCTGGCTCATCTTCATTCCTAGCGGCGCCCACAAATGCTGTTGACGGCTTGCCGTGTAATGCAATTCTTGCTCCCCTGCCGCTGCCTCCAGTGCCATACTCTCGCATTGGGCAATCGGAAGCGCACATTCCTGGATGCGGGAGAGGAGCAGTTCACTCTCTCCAGTAGCGAGACTTGCAGCCAGCACGCGCACGAGCCAGTCTTTCAAGATGCCAATACAGCCGATACTTCGCTCGTAGAAATACGACCATTGATCGACCAGCGGCTTGATCTCGACCTTGAGAGGGATCTGTTGCAGCAAGGTCAACAGCGTGCGCTGGAACGTTTGTTGATCGGGTTCATGCTGAAATTGATAGCGTGGGAAGTGGATTTCTAGCCCCCGCCTGGTAGCTTGCCCATTGAGATTGCGCAAAGGCAACAATTCGTAGGTACCCGTTAAAATATGGAGGACACCCGTGGTATTGGTCATACTTTTGAGCCAATCAAGCTGGTCAATCATCTTGACACCGCTCGCCAGCTTGAGAAGATGCTGCGCTTCATCCAGGATAATCGTTCGCACTCCTCGACGCTGGAGAGCCGCCTCGTAGATCTGACGCAGTTCTGCCGAGTCATGGAATTTGGCGTCTTTTCCTCGCCCTTTTTTCTGCTCCCAGGAGGGATCATAGGGATATTCTCCCAACTGCTTGAGGGCGACCTGGTAATATTCGGCACGATTGAAGGTTGCACCATCTGGTGGCCGGGTTTCCAACAGCAAGAGCGGGACAGGGGCAAACGGGTGAGGATGTCGTGGTCCACCAATAAATCCAGTAAACGTAGGTTCTCTCACCACCCCCGCGCGATGTTCCAATTGACGAATGAGCGTCGTCTTGCCGACTCCGCTGGGGCCATAGAGCAGGACAAAGGAAAAGCCCGCAGGCTCGTGAATCGCACGCGAGATCTGCTTGTCCACCTCAGCCAACAGGGTATGAGACATGGCATACGCCTTGAAGCGTTGCAGGGCGGCGCTCGCCTCCGGTGATCCCGGGAGAATATGGGGTAGCGCTACGCTACGTTTTTAACCATTGCACGTAAACGTTACGTAAGCATTGTCTGCGAAGCCAGTCTTAACTATGAACCACCAGTGTATATCGTCACTTCAACGATGCGCATAACGTTATGCGTATACGTTAAACGTGACTCTATAGCACTACCAGTTTATAGCTAAGACTGGCTTCTCAAGGACGTTCACGTTACGTTAGTGCAAAGGCGTTTACTGATACTGTCACCAGCCGCAAAGTAGCGGGCATGAACGACAATGATAGTGAATAGAAGATTTATCAGTTATCTATTCAGCAAGAGAATGTGTTTGGCTGATAGGCAAAGGAAAATTAAACCCATGTTTACCTAAGTTTTTTCAGACGTATCAGTGCATAAGACAGGTAGCAAAACTTGATTTTTTGCCCCATTTCTTACCTTGCGGCTGGTGACACGCAGCGTAGCGCTACCCCTACCAGTTGAGGATTGTTCGCCATTGTCAGCCACAATAATGATCCTTTCTTCAGTGAGTACGAAAGAGACCCGTATGTGAAACACCGATAGCGAGGGAAACTGAACGGGCACAACAACTGGCGCAACTGGAAGAGAAAAAATTGTTGATGCTGCCTCTGTTTCCACCGAATCCATGCATGTGGGCCATGTCTTCCGTATCGGTGTGTTTTACGATATTCCATGTTCAACAGGCCCAAGACGCGCTACAAAAGAGACAAGTGCTTATAGATAGTATTCACGGTAGGAAAACGAAAGTCAATGGAACAATAATTCGAAGAAAATCATTTTGTATCAATGCATTTATCTATAGAAGAGGTACAGCACGCATACAAACAAAAACCACACCGAGCACACGAACGTCACAAGCAGGACAGACACACACCTGAAAAGTGCTAGCACAGAAGAATTTTCTGCGGAAATATCACTATTACCTATAGGATATGTGCATTTTTAGATTTGATTTATGCGACGTGGATGCGTTATGCTAAGTTATAGATTTAAATAGTCATTCGAAGGGCAAGGATGCATGTTATCTCACCGCTATACATTCAAGAGCGATACACTCAAATCTAGTTATATCAACGGCGCTATTGATCTCCCACACTACCTCTCTTCCCTCGACGCAATTCAGCAGGAAGAATTGACGTCTGTGGTCTTTGATTTTAAGCAGAGAGACATGGAAGAAGAGATAGCCATGTTCGAATCGCAACAGTTGGACGCAGCAAATCAAGCCATACATCATCGTCAACAAGCTGCGGAGGCACACGAGTTGCACCTGACACAGGAGAAAACCAAGCAATTAGAAATCACCAAGCTCACAGAAGAGGCAAAGGCGAAACAACTGGCTGTTACAAAACAGTTGGCAGACGTGGCACAAACCAAACCACTTGCTGGCACAAAACAGTTGACGGAAGAGGAGAAACCAAGAGCGTTATCGCCCTTCGAACAAAAATTCTTGAAGGCACGCACAGATTTTTATGAAAAGGAGGTGAAATATATTGTTGCTGGGTACAAAAAGGAAGCCAAAAAGCATAGAGCCAGACATGATCGGTTGCAACTGATCGTGATTGCTGGCTCTGCGCTCGCAACCAGTACGACAGGTGCAACGATTTTTACCGGTGCAACAAATATTTCGATTACACTGAAAATTGTGGCCGCTTTTTTGAGTTTACTGGTCACGATTGCATCAGGGTCGATGGCCTATTTTAAATATAAAGAGCGCAGTAACGATACGCAAAAAGCTGCCGATACGATAGAGGACGACTACAATGCCGTGAAATTGGGGACGGGGGACTATAAAGGGCAACCACTCGCCCAAGCCTTGGGTCTGTTCGCTAATCATACCCAGACGACGATTACAGAGCACAAGAACAAGCAACGCTTATTAGATCAGCCCCCAGATGCGAAATCAGGTCAGGCAGCCCAATAATCATCCCGTATCCTACAATCCCAGAAACGACCAGAAATGTCTAAAATGGGGAGTGAAGAAAGCCATTGGAGCTTGAAAGAAGCGTAAGGTGGCGTCAGGAAAGTGCGTGAAGTTATTCGATCAAACATGCTTCCATGCTGCCGCTTCTTTGCAGGCTGAGATGTCCCGGAATTGACCGGTTGTTGTACTCAGCTATAAAGCAAAAGGCAATAATAATACCACATTGTCGTAATGTGTCTTTGATACTTCTCTTGCTAATTTTACTACTTCCATGCGTTTATGTAGATAGATATAATTCGATGTTCGATAGACAAAAGGGCTGCATATAACATGTGTCTAGAGGCTCCTTCATGGGATCACTAGATTGGCAGGGGCAAAACATACGCTAAGCGATGAAAGCCCTTCTCAGGCGGCCTCACCTGAATGGGTGAAAGAATGCAGGTGTGTTCAAATGAACGCTACTTTTGCTGCAAGAAATGAGAAAAACAGCAAAAGTAGATTTCTGATGGCTACTTTTCGGCTCTCCATCCTTCCGGGTGATGAGGGGAAAGGGAGAGTTGCGAGGACACCTCGCGCTCCGTCAGGGGCTGCCGCCCCTGCACCCCGCTTTCACCCTCAAGGATACAGACCCTACTTTTCAACCTTAAAGTATGTTTTGCCCCTGCCAATCTAGTGACCCCATTTCGTTCTTTTTCACAGAAAGAACGAAATATTAAGGGTAGAAGCGGCTTCTACGTTCTTTCCTCAAAGATCATAGAGGCAACTTTCATGTTCCTCTTTGATAGGTAAGAAGTATCTTATGATTGTGAAATACTGATATGTCTCACATGTTTGCTCAATATTTTCTCAATGATGGCAAGTATTACTTCTTAATTGGCAGTCAGAAGAACTCTAAATCTCTTAATATGGAGCAAAATGCGGCAAGTATTACTTCCTAAAGCGGCAACTTTCTCCTTCCATTTGCACGGCAGCATAATCTCCTCCCCGATCGCGACTTACGATATCAATCTCAGAATATGTCTGCATCCAAGCACTATCAGCATTTCATCCTGAATCTTTTCAAAAACACTGCTCTGAGGATTCAGTTGACGAATGACACAAAGAGTAAAATAAGGCCAAAAGGAAGCACTTTTATACATTTTTGCATGTTCTACCTGACCAGTTTTCGACCAAAACAACCCTAATGTTATTGGTTGTGTCATTTGCCAACTGAATCTCTGAAGTAGAGGGGGATATCTGGCGGACTGTCGAGATATACGATTAAGAAGCCAGAATGGAAGCAAGCACATGGACCCCATAACCACAGCTATCATCGCACTATCAGCAGGAAGCAGCCAATGGCTGCACTAAAATGAGCAAAATAGCGCTGCGAGGCCTATAAAAGGAGAAAATCAGTCTGCTTTCCAGTAGCAAGGGATGCTTCCCCGTGCGAAGAGGAGATTCTGATCTTCACACGGAGAAATACCGTTATCCTTCCCGACTGGTTATACTCTATCTCAGTAATCTCGCTACGAAAGTAGCTGAAATCCCCGATTCCTTTCTCTGAATTCTGCGCCTTCTCTGACATTTGACGTGTCAGAGGTTATATATCGGGAGGTGCCCGATGGCTCCACTACCACCCACAAAGCGTATGTATAACCTCACTGGCTCAGGCGAAACGGTGGGTACTCATCGATAACCAGGACGAACGCGTAGGCGATGACCCTGTTGTGCCAGCGGATGACGCCTGCCACGAAATCGAACATCCCCCTGGGGTAGTGCCTGGTGAATAGGATGGTGAACCAGGCGATGATCACCACTATGACCGCTGCGGCGTCCAGGAACGCCAGCACGATGTAGTGGGGGATCGCCAAGAACCACTTCACCAGAGGAAGCCATCGGTTGAGCTCGTTCACCACGTCGGGGTAGGCGTAGTCCAGGTGTACCGACTGCTCATCGGTTGTAGACGGATACCGATCGTCCATCAGGGCCAGGTAGACGCCCACCCGGTTGCTGAACCGCTGTAGTTCCAGGTTCCAGTCGAACCACCAGCGGGGGTACTTCTGGCGGAACAGGATCATCAGCAGAGGTCCGAAAAACAGCAGGCCACCAACAACAGTCGCGACTGCCGTGGTCGTGCCGCTCAATGTCCCTAGTACGATGACGATGGGGATGGCCACAAAGATCCGGAAGAACGTGGTCAGCCGATTGAGCGGTCGATCCGGGTAGTCAACCGAGAACTGGACGGGATACGTCACCTGTTGTTCCATCATGAAACCTCCTTCAATGCCCTCGCTAGAAGCGAGTGGCGCGAACAAAATACCGCCGGTACTCACTGCGTTATATTTTGCAACTGTCGCATCTATTGTGCTATCTAGAGAGTACCTCAAAGTTCTCTCGTGTACGTCACAATGCAACAACTTGTGCTCTCAATTAACTCACATCGCTATCTCGAAACCAGTCAAAAGGTCAGATAGTTGACGGGAAACCTGAGACAAAAGGAAGAGATTATGAAGATTGGGTACGTGCGCGTCTCCAAACAAGCACAACACGAAGCGTTACAAATCGATGCACTCAAAGAAGCGAGCTGTGATAAATGGTTTGTTGATAAGATCACTGGCTCCAATGCAGAGCGCAAAGGTTTGGACGAGGCCCTGACATATCTACGATCAGGGGACACATTGGTGATGCGGAAATTGGATCGGATCTCAGAGAGATACAGTTCAAATGAGCAAGAAAGAGCCCGGGTTACTGCCCCAGGCTCTTTTTCTCTGCTCTAATGTGCGGTCCATCCACAGTCGATTGTTTGTGCACTACCTGTAATATCACTGACGGCATTTGTGCAGAGGTAGGTGGCGAAGTTGGCAACCTCTTCAGGCTCTAGCAGGCGATGGATCGCTCCTTCAGCCGCCATGATCTTTTCTACGACCTCCTCTTCTGGAATGCCATGAATACGCGCTTGGTCGACGATCTGTTTCTCGACGAGCGGTGTACGTACATAGGATGGACAGATAGCATTACATGTCACTCCATGTTCGGCTGCTTCGAGAGCCGTGACACATGTCAGACCAATGATGCCGTATTTGGGGTAGAGCTCTACCCCTATCTGGTATACACCCCTGCCTATGATCCTGACGCCAACCGCATTGAATGGCTCTGGCGTGTCTCGCGACGGGCCGTGACCCATAATCATCACCACAGCACGTTTGAGCTTCTGCTCACAGATGTGGAGCAGCATTTTCAGGCACTGGCCCAGGTGCCCCTAGCGGCCCTTCGGCATATCGGCAGTCCGGCAGGCCCCAGACAAAGATCATGATGCTCCTCTGTCACTCATGGAGGATCGCATAATCATCTTGGAGGCCTACAGTTCACCAGGTAGATGCAAGCACAAGGCTTTCACTGCAGAGAGACCTGGGTTCTCACGAGAGAACGCGAGCGCAGCAACCAGAGTAGCACGAACCCATGAACGGCTCCGACAGCGGCACCAGCAGCAAAAAGGAAGAGCAGCAGCATGAGAGCCACACTGATCGAGATCCCCGCTGGTGGAATGAAATTTGTTCCGACAAACACAATCGCCATACCCACCATCCAGGCCAACGCATTTGCCGGCACCCACCAACCAGCTTTCGGCAGGTGGCGGCGCAGTACCAGCCATTGTGGAACTCCCAGGATTGACCCCAGAACTAATCCCATCACCGCCGCAAGCGCATACACCATCAGATCGCTCATCGGTGCGGACGCTGCTCCTCCCGTATCTGCACTGGTGAATATAAACGTACTGGGTATCATACCCAGTGTCCAGGCCACAAAGGCGCCGATAGCGGTAGCCAGTGCCCAGACACGCCATCGTATACGTGTAAGAGGCCGACGCAACACAAGCCACTGTGCAGTTCCAACTACTATTCCTTCGATAAAAGTACCTGCAAGCACCGCTAGAGCCGCAGCAGGAACAACACCTATTGTCTGCTGTGCGTTCATGAGCAGTAACCCACTGATCAATAACGTTCCCCCCAGACCCACTGTCTCTCCTACTGCATTGGCGAGCAGCCACTGGACCCATAGCTTCCAATCCCAACCTGCTCTTGTTTCCTGTACTGTTGTGTTCGACATCAGAAATTCACCTCCGTATGAAACCTGATCTAAGCCGCGACTTCCACCAGTTCCCTCAATTGCACAATGATCACGGCTTGGACAAAACGTTTGAAAGTTTCGGGGTTTTCAGGCTGGCAGTTCGCATCAAGCTTGGCATGAATGAGTTTCTGGTAGCTGGGAAATTGTTGGAGAACCAGGAGGAGCTTGTTCGCAACCGTTTCTGTAGCAGTGAACGTTTCCCCTCTAGCATTCATGGTGTGCCCTTGCATAGAGAGAGTGACGTGAGTGCCGCCACTGAGATTTTTCCACCAGCTATGTTCCCTCCGGCTGATCACCAGCAGCGTCTCTCCGTCACGCATATAAGAAACTGGGACGGTATAGAGTTTGCCACTTTTGCGTCCCGTAACAGTGATCACTAGCGTACTTTTATCCATAAAGCTATGCAGTGGCGAATGCAAGAGCCAGATCACGATGGGGTTGTAGAGTTTCTGCCAATTCATAATGGTGATCTGTTCAGCGTTGTACTGGTCTCTGGCAACCTGCTGCTTGTGCTGATCAAACTGCGTCATGGGAACAGCTTATGGACGGCCTCAATCGCACTGACGACCGCTGGGACCAGGCTACTGGCAGCAGCTAGATTTTCGAGCAAGGCTTTGGTCGCACTGAGATGATCCAGTAACGTCTTCTTCTCAGGCATCGATTTTTTCGCCTGCACCAGCGCTTTTTTGAGATAGGCCTCGACATCAATGCTAGTCTCTTCAGGTAGAAGACCCTGCTCTGCTGCCTGAGCCACGGCCTGTTGGAGCTGCTCTAACTCAGCGGTGAAATCCACCGTATTCTGCACTACACCAAAGGAAATATCGCACCTCGTATTATATTGCTGTCTGGTCACCTGCTGGCCGCGCTGATCAAATTGTGCCATATGCGGCTGCTCCTCGTGCGGCTCTTTTGCCTGCTCAATTCATTCTCAGATGGACGTAGTTAGAGTATAGCCGATTTCTACGTGTACTGCAAGTAATTACGATTGCTAACGGGCTCACTCACTTTCTGGACGTAGAAGAGCCTTTCTAATACCTTAATATAGACTTATTTGAATGCAGATTTCACGGGAATCAAGTACTTTCTCAATTAATGAAATGCCTGACTCAAGCCTTTTCTAGTATATTAGTCTTTTGGACTCACAAACATTGTACTGTATATCACAAAAAAGTCTCAAAGTATCTCAGAGGATAAAAGCTCAGGCGATGGAAGTGCTCGCTCCTACTTGGGGTCCCGACCAGTGGGTGTTGCATCTGCTTGCTCCTTTCGTCGAGGTGGCTGTTACGGTACTGCCCCAGTTTCCAGCTTCTGCGCCACCTTCGAATGTGAGCGGCTCGTTCCCAGCCGGTAGAGTTTCCAGCCGATCGTGATAAACCAGATCATGAGGAGAACACCATAGACTATATAGCCAGGGCCTAGAATGAGCCTGAGAGTCTCACTCATGATGCCCAGGGCACCAGTCACGATGCCCAGATAGGTAACGCTCTTCGGGAAGAGGCCTTTCAGCATGACGAGAGAGAGGATCAGAATGCCGAGCGCGGTCAAGATACCTGCCTCATTCACTGCGTTACTCACTGCGATCAGGCCCTCAGCAGCGGTAGCTTCGGCGGCGCGTTGTGCAGCGGTAGTGGCTGCCACGTAGTGATCGCTCAGGTACACGAGGCCACCGTTGAGCGATGGGGAGCTGCTGTTGAGGGCCAGAGCGATCACCTCGGAGGCGATACCTATTATGGCGCCGAGGGCAGCGTAGCTCTTGTTCAGATGCTTGAGCACCAGAAAGAGAGCCAGGAAGACGACCATGACCAGGACGCTGGGCCCCACATACAGTACGAGTTCGAGTATATAGCCTGACCTGTTTGAGGCGATGTATTGGAGCGTGGCAGCCCCGCCCGAAACTCGGGGGCTGCGGCATGATGAAGACAAGCACAGTTGCTACTATATAGAGAACGCCTACGAGAACTCCTGAAACGCCCCCTGCCTTATAGAGACCTCTCCATGAGGGATCTGGAGCAGCCTCAGCTTCTCCCAATGATCTTCTTACTTGCAACGTGTTCATATTTTTCCTCCTCCTTCGCTAAGGATGGACATGTGAGCATGCAATGTCTCATGTCGGACCGACTTTGCTCAGCCTCCATAGGCCGGCGTCATAGCTTTGGCCTCCCGCTTCACGACGAGCATCGAGACACTGGCGATCAAGAACCAGATCACCATCACTCCCTGGCCGATGAACGTCACATAGCCGCTCGCAGTATAGAACCCGGTGTAGTCGGTCCCCCCAAAGATTGCGGGAGCAGCCACCAGGTTGACAACCGCGGCGGCATAGGCCACCCAGCCGGTCCACCTGGGAAGCACTCCGGTGGCCAGCGTCGCGTAGCCCGCCGAGGCCAACAACAGTGCCGACATGACGAGCCCAATCGCACCGTAGAAGACGAAGCTGCCCTCCCAGAGACCTCTGACCACACTGGGATCGGCCTTGACCGACGCGTCTAGGGCTGCGCCACCCGCCAGCGCATCGCCAGCCAGTTCCAGGGTGATCACGATCAGCCCGGCTCCGAAGACCAACGTTGAGATCCATTCGCCCTCCGGCCGCGCCTGCCGGATCAGGTGACGAAACCGCGCAGCGTTGCCGCGACTGACTCAGCTACTTCCTGTGTTGAGCCGTACCGTGTTGCATATGCTACCAGAATTGAAGTTGACATGATTATTTCCTTTCAGTACACTATCCACGCATCGTCAGGCGGACGACCACCTTGTCCCCTTCCACGATCATGTCCTCAACCGTGACGTGCAGATAGGGACTTCACATCCGATAAAGCTGGTTGCTCTCAATTGGCATGAGAGCGTGAGGCTCGGCCAAGAATTGCTTCACAAACAGTGCCAAGAGCAGTGTGAAATCACACTGCTCCCCGTCGAGCTGTTAGTGATTTTTTATGAACTGTTCCATCGGGAATGGCAAGCCATTCCCGGGATAAACGGTGTTTATCTTTAACTTCTTCAGCCTCTCGACGCTTGAATGAAGCTCGTCGAAATTTTCAACCAGGAATGTTAGGGCGGGTTTCCCCATGTTCATAGGTGCTTTCCCTGTCCTCACATATGTGAAGTCACAAGAGCTCCGACGCCAGCAAGATAATCTTTCCCTCCAAGCCGCCCGCCTCCAGCATCTCATTCCCGCGCCGGGCCTCGAGCAGCGGAAGCCGCGCCGCAATCTTCGGGTGGATTTGCCCGCTTGCAAGCAGGTTGAACAGCTTGAGCAAATCTTCACGGAACGGTCGCGGATCTGTCCGATAGAGCGCCGTAATGCCGTAAGAGGCCCCGCGCCGCCTAGCGAGGCGCGACCCGACCCACGCGGACCAGAGCCCCAGCAGGACGAGACCCCTGCTTTGCTTTCCGTTCTTCATGGTTCCCATGAAGCCGTAGGTCACGATCATTCCGCCGCGCTTTGTTGCGCGGATGCACTCGGCGGTCCCGTGCCCCCCTATGACATCGAAAGCGACGTCCACGCCCTCCGGCGCAACGCTGCGGGCGGACACGTCGATGGGCGCGCCGGGCAACGGGATCGGCGTTGCGCCGTAAGAGCGGATCAGGTCGTGCTTGGACGGGGGCGCCGCTCCAATGGTCTTCACGCCGCGTAAGCGCAAGAGCTCGAGCAGCGCGATCCCTATACCGCCGTTGGCACCTGTCACCAAGGCGATTTGGCCGCTCTGGGGCTTGGCCACGCGCTCGATCATCTGGAACGCGGTGACGTAATTGAGGATGAGCACGACCACGTCCGCATCGTCGAGCCCATCCGGCACGGGGACGAACTCCTCCGCACGCCGAACCACCACCTCGCCGTAGCCGCCGTGGACGGTGAGTGCCGCGACCCGCTGGCCTAGGCGCAGCGTCTGAACGCCCGCGCCTAGGACCTCGACGTCGCCGACGACCTCATAGCCGGGCGCGAACGGAATTTTCGGAGCGTACGGATACGAACCGCGGCGTATGATGACGTCGGTCGAACCGACGCCGCTGGCGCGCACCCGCACGCGTACCTCGCCAGGTCCGGGCTCGGGGAGCGCCAACTCCTTCACCTCGAGCACATCCGGACCGCCTTTCCCTGTCAGAACCGTCGCGCGATAGGTTGTCTTGACCCTGATGTCCATCTCCAAAGGCTGATTAATCATTTTATTCTCCTTTTCTTTTCCTACAACTTGCCCAGACGATTGGGTGCGGTTTTAGTCTGACTGCCGTGCCAGGATGCCGGTCACACCGCTCAAGAACAACGACCAGCCGCAGTTTCTCCCTCTGACATCATCGCATGGCAGGATGAGATGCCTCTGCCTTTTTGACAAGCTTCAGAGCCCAGGTGGCCGCTCGATCCAATTCTCCACTAAGCAGAAGCCCTTGCGAGTCTCTCACGAAGAAGCTCTCTGGCGGGACGATCGGCTCGACCCCCATCGTGCGAAGCTGTCTGTCCATATGCCGCGCAGCAGAGCCAGTCATCCATACGGCCGCACGGTAACGCGTATCAAAGCAAGCTATCGCGAGGCCGCCAAGCCGTTGAGGTGAGGCATTTACGAGAAAGGACTGCATGGCCGGAGTTAGTCTCCACCTCTGTGTTGGGCTCCCCACAATGAGCAGGTCCACCCCCTGGAACTCGATAAGATGTGCTTGAGCGACATGGACGGCCTGCGCCTGTCCATAGGTACGCAACGTGTCGGCGATGACCCGGGCGATGCGCTCAGTGTTCCCATATTGGGAATTGTAGACAACCAATGTGTTCATATGTCCTCTTGTATATAGGGATTGCTTTAACTCTTTGATTTCCCTTTCATGACACAGCGTAAATCTTCCTAGTATGAAGTGTAATGCATGGACATCACTCGGATATCACCTGCGCAGGTTGCTTCGCCTCTTCTTTCGAGACGCCTTGCCCCAGTTGGAAGAGCCGTTGGGCAATTAGGATGTTCCATATCACCGAAGGCACGATCACGATGTACGAGAGGACAAGACCTATCGTCCCCACAGGAGGCAACGGTGGGACCAGCATCATCACGCCCATCAGGATTCCCACAGAAGCCGTTGTCTTATTGAAGACACCGCTCCGCAGCATGACCGCGGCAATGATCACGTAGGCAAGGCCGCTGAAGACGAAAAACAGGCCGAACGCGGTGCCGTTGTAGTTGGCCCTCAGCGCCTCCCCGGCAACTAGGAACGCAGCTCTCTGCGCGTCTGTTGTCGCTGCCGCGTATTGATCGCTCAGGTAAAGCATCGAGAAGGTCGGATTCACAGCGAAGTAGAGCGCTATCCCTCCCAGGCCAAGCGTCAGAGCGATGGTCATGGAGGATGGGCTGGCTCGTCTGAGAGCAGCATAGAGGGCGAGCAGGATCAGGACCGAGAAGGCTCCACCCAGGATCAGCAGGAGGTCGAGGTCCAGAAGTCCGAGAAGCTTGTTGCTCTGGAACTGCGTGAAGTGGCCCATCACGGTGGTCGGTTGCGGGTACAAGATAAAAATGGGGGCCTGGATCACGATGATGGCGATCTCGGCCAGAGCCGCCACTGCGCCAACTCTATAGAGAGGTTTCCAGGCGAACCTTGTCGTTTCGAGAGCTGACTCAGCCATCGATTGCTGGCCCACGAAGAGGGAATGTCTATTGAACGTTTTCATAATCTTGACTCCTCTCGAAAAGAATAGTTCATCATTTCACTTCCTGCTGGAGGCCAGTGCCTCTGTTTTTTGCTTGGAAGGCGTGTCTGGCAGGATAGCTATGCGCAGACAGGTCGAGCAGGAGTGCCAAGACGACCCAGAGCCAGTTCCAGCCAGAAACCTCGCCTGCAAGAGCAAAGACGACGACATAGATCAGGGTAGTCAACGGCAAAATGAGGATTCCGAGCAATGGCAAGAGCCAGTACTCATGGAATACACGACTGACCAAAGGGGTCGATATCCAGACAACGAACAACGCCACACGGGCGAAAAGAGCAAGAAGCCATTCCATGAGACATCCCTCCTCCGATACGGTATGGGGGGCAATTTCTTGTTGCCACCAACCGATGCATTTATTGTGCCATCTAGATGATAACTCAAAGATCTCTCGTGTTCGTCACAATGCAATGACTTGCGCTCTCGATCGGCTCACATCACTCTCTCATTATCGGCCGTTAGACGCACTGAAAGAAGCAGGGTGTGAGAAATGGTTTGTAGACAAGATGACGGGATCAAAAGCTGAGAAAAAAGGACTGGACGAGGCACTGGCGTATGTGCGGGCAGGGGACACATTCGTTGTCTGGAAACGGGACCGAGCAGGGCGCTCCTTAACCCATTTGATTGAGCTGCTCAAAGGTCTCATTGATGAATGAGTCCCCAAATTGAGCCCCTTTTGGCTTCGCGTTGTGCATTTCGCTGGTAGTCCTAATGGGCCTATTCTTTTTTGTGGCCTTCTTCTCGTTCTTCTCGTTCCTCTATCGCATAATTCCCTTTGTATTTCCCGCATCCCATTAGCAAACGCCTTGTCTATAGCTCTCTTCCATTCATCTAGCCCCTGCTTCTCATCATAGGCCAGCGCGTGATAGTGCCAGTCAAGTGGATACGTGGACCAGTTCTGTGGACGCTGGGCAGACAAGGATAATGCGAGATAATTTAAAGCGCGCTTGTGATACAGCAGCCATTTCTCTCGCTCATTGCGTCTCACAGATGAAGGCTATCTCGACTAGCGATAACAAAAGAACACTTCTGGTGTTTCGTTCCGTGCTCATGCCACATATACTCGTGTAGTTCTGGAAGAAACTTGTTGAGGACCCACTGGCCTACTTCGACATTTTCTGATTGCCCGAGCCATTCGCTGGCGTCGAACATGATAATCAGCCGGTCGCATTGAAGGGTATCGAGCAGCTTGTAGAAATCTGCTAACACCTGTGAGCCGATATGGCGTAATTTTTCTTTATAAGCCCCAGTAGCTTCGATACGCACGTTACTGGCGATGGCCCCCGCGGTCGCACTCAGAAATTGATAGATATTCTTGTTTTCCTCTATCAGCTTCTCGCGACCATCGTCCAAGCTTTCTCTGAACGTCTGATAGCATGCATCATCACAGCAATGAGAGCGTTTCCTATTAAAGTCGCTTCTGAGAGATCAAGCACTATCAGCGTTATCAGTTCTTCCAGGGAAGGTTGCCTCCTCCTCTGGATTATTTTACGTCTCTAACAAAGAACCAGCTCAGGACAATGCTGATCAGAACAATGATGGCAAAAAATAGCTCTATACCAATGCTGGTAGGCATGCCATGATAGCCCATAACTACAAATATAGCGAGTATCCCAAGTCCTGTGAGGATACTAAAAACCAGCAGCGGAACCGCCAGGAGGTACCCCAGGAGTTTTCTTCTCCACAACAAAATTGCTGTGATGATGAAGGCTGGTAGCAACAATCCCATATCCAGCACATGCACAGGATTGGTCAGCAAGCCATTTTCTATCACGCTTTGTGGAATCTTCCCCGCTAAAAGTGCCGGGATATCCTCGCTTAACCACAGAAAGTAAAACAGGAAAGCTACTATCAGTAAAAAGATGCTCGCCGGTCTTGCTCTGGTAATGGTAGCAAAGGCGGGCTGGAGACTCTCCAGATGCAGACGCATCAAGCTGCCAACGAGTGTATAAAAAGACAAGCCAAGGATAGCCACATACACAAAAAACAGGCTGTTAAAGTGGATCGCAAAAGCATAGATGACGTACGAATAAATCAGAGCAATCAGTACTCCAATCCATAACAGGAACGCCTTGAGTGATCCTTTGCACATAAAATAGACCAGCATCAAAAGTGTAGCGGCAGCGACACTGTTTTCTATATCCTGTCCGACCCCCTGGAGAGCATAGGATGTCGTTTCTCTGGCATAGGTGCTCTTGAGAAAAAGCCCAGCGCTACTTGCCATCAGTACTAGGAAGGCAATAAGCACTGATAACCAGAGAGACGCCTTCGATATTTTCATTGCATGAAACCATCATCTTTCCCAATAAGTTGTATTCGATTGCGAGCACTTTATACTGGCTAATGCATACAACTCTTCATTGATGAATATAAGGTATTAAACTCACAATGTCATCACAACGGTGAGCTTTATGCTCACAAAGAAGGGTGCCATCTTCAGGTCTCGTTGTGCTACTCTGATCCGAGCGACTCGCACCTGGAGTCGTACCAGGTAAATCTATACAAAGCACTCATTTCTGGCATAAAATAGACTTTTACAGACGTAATTTACAGGCAACTATTGGGAAAACCGACGACTGGATTCATTGCACGCACGCCTTGCTTCTTCAGGGTCGCGACAATCTCGTGCGCAACCTCTTCAAGTTTGCGATCGGCATGATGAAATTCCAAATTGGCGAGCGAACGAGCGGAACTGCGAATGTTCTCGCGACTCATGCGCAGAACCATGCTAATCAGCGTTTTGGTCGGGGTAAAGAGCGTCAGCATATCGAGCAGCGCTTCCAACTCTTGTTGTGTGGTCTCTGGGTTCGCTGGCTCACCGGGCTTGAGATACTTCATGGTATGAATCAAAGCGCTTCCCTCCGGTGCCAGTTTGGCCCAGGCGGAATGCACTGAATAGTAAAGCGAACGATCAATACCAAGTACGTAGAGGTGTCGCGGCCTGGGTAGACGACGCAAAGCAACATCGAAGCAGGCAACGCGAGCCGGAACAGACTGAGCAGCCCAACGGCTCAGTTCCTTCTGTGTCCCATCTACAACCAAGGCTGAGGCGGTCTGCGGATCAATGGCGAGCACCACTGCCGACGCCTGGTGGGCGGTCCCATCCGCCAGGCGCACGGTATGTCTTTCCTCGGAGAGCTCAATCGCTGCAACCCTGGCATGTGTCACCATCTTTGCTCCCGACGCTACAGCTATCTGCCGCAAGCCATCGACCAGTGTCTGCCAGCCACCATCCAGGTAGCGCACCTGAACATTCAGGAGGGGAAAGACCAGACTGGCGGAGAGCATTTCGGGTGCATTGGTATAGGTGGTCAGCCGGGCCAGAGCCAGAAAGAGTTGGCGAGCCTGCGGATGTCGGATCTGCCGTTCCAACCAGTCCTGCACACTCACATGGTGAAGCTGCGTCAGATCTATATGCTTCAACATGCTAAGAAGGCGCGCAAGCTCTCCTTTCGCACCAAATTTCAACAAGGTTGTTCTAAAGAGAGATATCACACCGGTGGGAAATGTATGCAGCTTTCTATCGTCAAGGATCTGAAACTGATTCCTGTTAGGGAGCAAGCCACGAGAGCGCACACCCAATTCGCTCAGCAGCTGTTCGCCCAGTCCGCCCAGATAGAAGGCATGCGCCCCCTGGTTGAAGGAGAATTCGCCGTGGTGTTTCGTTCTGGCACGCCCTCCAGGGGTACCGGCCTTCTCAAAAACGGTCACTACGTGACCTGCGCGTGCCAGGATAGCTGCGGCAGAGAGGCCCGACAAGCCTCCTCCAACAATGATTACTGGCAGTTGCGCAAGCGTATCCATCATCATTCGTACGTCTCCTTTGTCACATGTACGAGTAAGATTTCTGTTCAAGATTCGTACACTAGACGGAATACACTTTGCGTTTGTGACAACCTTTCTCTCTTCGCTCCCCTAAGTTTGCGTCATCATTCCACTTCGCCTGCCAGAGAGCAGGGGGATCGCCTCCCACAAACAATGGCCGGTCGCTTCGCTGCGATCTCCCACCGCGTACGCCACGACTTGTCGCGTCTTACGACACAGGGCAATCCAGATCCACGCTTGGTTTGTCCTCCTTGAGACAAACGACCACAGTTCATCCAATTCCAACACGGTTGCGTCCTCCTCGCTGCTCTCAGGCTCGATCAGCATTTCGCTCAGTGCTGGCAAATGAGCGGCTTTTTTTATCCAAGCGATCACGGTATTGCGTGACACCCCAAAAGTTCGCTCAAGCCCACGCAAACTGCTGCGCTCCTCATAGGCACGCAGGATCTCCTCACAACATTCTTCTGGATATGCATGTGGTGCTGGCTTTGCCTTTGACAAGCACGGCAGAGATATTTCTGCTCCCCGTTGAGAGATCGACCGTTACGTACCAGTGCGTCACTCCCGCAATGAGAGCAATGAACGATGACGGTGATCATAGAGCCTTTAACCTCGTGTATCCATGGTACTGCGATGCTATCATATCATTCTTTTTTCACCACTACCGGTTCTGGCTCACGTTCGAAACATGACGCTTGCGGATCTGGGTGAACGTCACGTTTGGGACGCTTTTGTGGCTGGGAGATTAATCTCCGGTGGTGATCTCAACATGCTTAAACGATATGAGACGCTTGCTTGTGTCTATCAGCAACCTTACGTTGAAGAACTTCCGGAACGGCATCAGGTGATCTGGAAGCCCTATCTTCTGCCCAAGCTGCCTCGTGGGTTTTGTGAAAAACAGGCACAGCAACAAGCCGTGATTGCAGCAACCCAGGCTCGACGCAAGGAAAAGTCGGACATCATTGTTCCTCTGTTTCCCTTGCTCGTCGAACTTGTCCAACTCCGCAAACAAGCCGCAGAACGTCTCATCAAGGAATTCCGAAGGCTTTGCGCTCGCGCGGCGCGAGGAGAGATTACACTGCCCTATCAGTTTGAGTATGTCGATCGGCAGTTCTCCATTTCGGAGCATGCGATGACGCTCTCTGAGGCCCAACTCATTGAACAGCCCGTTACTCTTTCGCTGACGCTCTGGAATCGGACGCAGTTGGTCAAACACCATCCCAAATTGTATACAAAAGAGGTCCGAAGGCGGGTCAAACGCCAAATGGGGGCGTACGCACCCGAGCGCAATGGCTACTTCTTCCAGTATGAGGGAGAAGCTTGCCACCTGCTCTGGGGTGGAGATCTCATTGAGAAACAATTCCTGGGTGCAACACATCGCCCGGAATTCATCGGCACGCGTCGCCCTGGCGTCTTGACCTCAACCAACGCCGATGCCCAATGGCTTGGATGGGCAAAGAGATTGCTGAAATGCTTCAGGCTGCCCATGGTGGGCGCATCCCCATTGTGCGTCCAGAAGCATTTGGCAACAAAGCAGATGATTTGGTTGCTGAACCGTACTTTTTTCAATGGGCGGCATCCCCAGATGGGCTTCTTGGCCACTTCAATGCACAGGATGTTGCTCAGTTGCTGCGTTTTCTTTTCCATGGCCTGACCCTGACTACAAGAGCAGGCGATCCAATCCGCATTGCTCCCCATCTCCTCCGACATGTCCTCGCCACGCACGCAAGAACGGCTCTGAACATCCCGGCAGAAGCGATTGCTTACCTCTTGCACCATCGGATGAGGCTGGAAGGCTCTTCCCAGGCGCTGACCATCCCTGAAGCGACTGCCTACTACAGCCGCTTACCGGTTGCCCAATTGCTGGCACTCCTGTTTGAGATCCAACCTCAGCTTTCTTCAGATCAAGGGCGCTCCTATCTCCAAGCCCCCTCTCCACACACATTAGAACAAATGGATGATGCACTACGCAAACAATTTGAGCGCTGCGGCCTGATTGGGCCCACCGTCCTCGGGTTTTGCAGCGCTGGCACCTGCGTCCGCCCTGACAATCGAGGAATCTGTGCCAATTGCCGGTATCTGGTTCCTCATTACAGCAATTTGCTCAAAGCCAAGACCTGGCGAAAACTCTACCTATTGCAAGCAAAACTTCACGATGATCAGGGTCATACCGTCGATGCAGAGCAGGCCCGCAAGATGGTTCAGTCTATTGATGATGCGATTCGGATCATGGAGATCCAGGTCCGTACCCGTCAGGATGGCGGCTATTTGCCGTTTGTGGATACGCTGCCGCCGATCCAGGACGAAGAAGGAGATGTGCTATGACTCTTGCACGAAGCCCGTGCCGAACGCGACGAAGCAAAACGGCAAGTGAAGACCGAGCGAGCTGAGGCTGAACAACGCACACAATATGAACTGTGGGATCACCATTGCGAAGCTCGAAGCACAAGTTGCAGAGTATCTCGCCTTTATGGAGCGCTTCAGATCCTCGCTACAACGAGAGGAGCACAGTTGGGATTCCGAGTAGGCTCCCCAGGCAACTCTGTTGATCAAAAAGGAGTATACTGAAGAGAATCCACAAACCAAGCTCCTTGCCTCTATGCATGGACGGAGGAAAAGGAAGCCAATAGCGCTTGAAAGCACATGCAGATGTATGCTATTATGAGCTTCCTTATCAGAAAAAGACACTTGAAGAAGCAAAGGAAGCGAATATGGCAGCGAAACCAATTATTCTGCTGGATGATGGTGGGGTGATGAATGACAATCGCCTGCGTGGCCCACAGTGGCAGCGTCTCGTAGGCGAATTTTTTGCGCCTCGGCTTGGAGGCAAGCCAGCAGCATGGGCTGAGGCCAACCGCGTCTATGCGACACAGCTCTTCCAGCCAGAGAACTGGCAGGCGCGGGTGCAGGCCGCGCCTGACTACTCCAGCTTCGAGCAGATTTACTGGCGCGACTGGATGGATGGCATGTGCCAGATGGTCGGTGTAGAGACTCCGCCAGAAGCAGAGAGCATCGAGTTGGCTCGCGAAGCCGAGGCATATATCACGCCTCGTGTTCGTAGTGCTTTCCCTGGAGCCATCGAGGCTATCCGCGAGCTGCACATCCAGGGCTACGAGCTACACACCGCCTCTGGTGAGACCTCAATCCACCTGCATAACTATCTGGAAGGCATGGGCGTGCGCGCCTGCTTTGGGAAACTCTACGGCTCCGACCTAATTGGGATGCTCAAAGAGGCACCCGCCTACTACGAACGCCTCTTCGCCGACTCTGGTATTGCGCTTGGCGATGCCCTGATCGTCGATGACAGCCCACACGTTCTTGCTTGGGCTAGAGACTTCGGTGCCATGACCGTACTCATCAATGCCGAGCGTGAGTCAGTGAACGGGATGCTCTGTATTGCGAGTTTAGCTGAATTGCCTGAACTGGTGCGGCACATTTATCAGTAGGGACTTCCTTTCAGCGGTTCCTTTTATGAATGTTTAAAACAGACTCTCCCCAAGCGTATGTTCTGCTCTCGTGAGAAAAATGAACAACGACTAGAAGAAACCTTTCAACATCGGCCTGGCCTATGCGTTCGTCCAGAACAAGTAGATACGCTGCGTTTCCCAATATCACACCTTTTTGCAAGGACACTCTGAAAGAGAGTTGATGTTGGCTTCAAAAGAGATCCGACGACAGAATCAGCTCCATACCAAGAACCGGACGGTCACCGCTCGGCGCTTAGCTGATTTTCTGAACAATGCGTCAGAGCATAAAACCATACGGCAATGGCGGATACGAGACTTAGAGGTAAAAGCTATTTTTGAGGCGATTGCCGGGCCAGAGATCCATCTGCGTGAGGAAGCCCTGACCTTGCTTGGGGCAACATCCTTTTCTTCCACAACACCAGTAAAAACCCTTGATTTTGCATCGCTTACCGCTTTTGAGGAGCTATCTTTTGTGCGGTACCTTTTTTCGCAAGACATACGTCTCTTGACAGAGAATGATACAATCTCTTCAATAAGAAGCTTTTCTGAAGATCGTTTGACTCCCAACGCGAGGTCATGATGATGAACGAAATAGACAGCCGAATAGCACGCGTGAAGCAAAAGCTTGCGCAGGTGCAAGCTGCTCGGCATACCCGTCCTGACGAGTTTGGCGTCCAGGAACATCAGTTCCGGATGAACCCGACCCTATCGGAGGATGCCCTGCTCGCCTTTGAGACGCGTCATGGCATTCATCTTCCTGAAGACTATCGGGCTTTTCTCCGCGACGTAGGAAACGGGGGCGCTGGACCATACTATGGCATCCTCCCGTTAGAACGTTGGACATTTGGACGGAAACCCGATGAACAGGTGCTCAGTCAGCCATTTCCTTTATCCGAAAACCTGCCGCGCATTGACAAGAAGTGGAAACAGATGCTTCCTCCGGGAGTGAAGGACCCCTACCAGGGCACCTTGACGATCTGTGAGCAGGGATGCACATACGTTGTGCTTCTGATCGTCTCTGGTCCCGCGCGTGGACGCGTTGTTTACATAGACCTGGATGGACAACCGCCCTACTTTCTCAGGGAACCTGACTTCCTTTCCTGGTACGAGCGGTGGCTGGATGAAACAATCAGCGGCTACGATCTGAGCTGGTTCGGCTTCTGTATGGGTGGCAGCGAAGCTGACCTTCTCCACCTCCTTCACGACCCGCACACTCCCAGTTCCACTCGCGCTGATGCTCTGAACGCGCTAACCAAATTCCCTCAACTTACGGCTTCGATCCCAGCGGTGTTGGCTAGCCTTCAGGACGCCAACGCGAACGTGCGCAAGAATGCCGCTCTTGTGGTTGCCCACTTCTCCATCACCGAGGCTGGCCCTTTCCTTCGCGAGTTGGTGACCGATGCTGATCCGACGGTTCGCGAGAGCGCCTTGAGATCCCTAGTCAAACTCCCCGATGTACCCTGGCCGATAGTACAACAGATGCTTCAGGCGGACTCCGACGAAAACGTGAGACAGGCTGCCTGGCTCAAGTTGGATCACGCCCAGAAGCTGACGATTGATGACATGCTTTTGATGCTGTCGTCAGACCATCCCCAGTCTCGTCAAAATGCAGCAGTCAGTCTCAAAAGCGTTCCTGAGGATCGTACTCTGGATGCGCTGTCGCGGTGCTTACAAGATTCTGATATGTATGTACGACTCTATGGCGTTCAGTCTCTGACTGCTCTGCGGGACCGCAAGTCCGTTCCCATGCTTACCGCGCTCCTGGCAACCGAGAGAGAAACGCTCGTCATAGGCAACATCATCCGTGCTCTTACGGCGATCAATGATCGGGACGCGGTCCCTGCGCTCATTGACGCGACGCACCACCCCTTTGCAGGGGTGCGGTATGAGGCGGCCAGGGCCCTCGGCACTTTGGGTGATCAGCGAGCGATCCCCGCGCTCACGCTCTTATGCGATGACACCATTCAACCAGAAGATCGAGAAGGAGGCCGCTTTTGGCAGGACAGGGTCTGCGACCAGGCCAGGAGATCCTTGCAGAGTTTAGAATGAGCAGCATTTGAGACGTCGTCACTGGGAGTGCATTCGGCAAAACATCCAGAGGCCGCTGGAATAGCCATGCATGAGTATCTCAGAGCGGATTGGAACCGTAGCCACAATGGCGGAACCAGCCAGAGGCATCCGACGGGGTGATGGCCAGCAGACCTTGGCAGATGGCTTCTTGCAAAGCTTCTGGGGTTCGCGCGCCCACCCGACGTAAAACGGCTTTGAGTTTGGAGAACGCCTCTTCGATCGGCGAGAAGTCGGGAGAGTAAGAAGGCAGGAAGAGGATCTGGCATCCCCGCGCTTCGATGGCTTGTCTCACCTTTTCTCCGGTATGCGTGTTCAAGTTGTCCAGGATGACAATTTGCCCTGCTTGCAGACTCGGGGCCAGAACCTGCTCGACATAGAGTTCAAACACGGTGGTATCCGCCGAGCCTTCCAGGAGAAAGGCCTCACCCATCCCCTAAAGTGAAAGCGAAGCCAGGAGCGTGATGTTTGCGCGTCTATTGCGTGGAACTGTCCCATAGGCTCGTTCCCCTTTCAGAGATCGAGAGTACAGACGAGTCAAAGCGATATTCGAGCCGCATTCATCGATGAACACCAGTTTGTTGGCATCCAGTTCTTTGGCTTGCTCCCGCCAAGCAGCACGGCCGGATTCATTCTGCTCACTCGCGCGGATCGTTTTTTTCTTCCAGGTCCAGTTCAGGCGCTTCATCGCACGGCTCATGGTCGCGGAACTCACCTGGATGCCATGTGTGGCTTCCCACCACTGTCGATGCTCGTCAAGGGTCGCATCAGGATGGGCTTCGAGTTGAGGAAGAAGCCCAGCGTGCAGCGCTGACCCTTTCTTTGATGGCCGCCCGGGAATGGCCTTGGGCTTGACATCACCAGTTTCACGTCTCAACGTGAGATAGCGTTTGATGGTAGATCGAGAAACGGCGAAGGTCTGGGTAATCTCAGCACGTGACTTTCCCTGGTCAACCGCGCGCAGGATACGCTGACGTAAATCGTAAGAATATGCTCGCATGGGTCTATTTTGTCACAGGGTTCAAGCGTTGTGAAGACCGCTGTAGAGACACGCCCGCCGGATGGTTCGACCTTCAATCGGGCTGAGTACTATCAAGTCGCGCTTAAGCAATTAGGAGAATACCCTTATGAACATGCGTGGGAGCAGAAAAAAGGTCGAGAAAAAGAGGCCAAATTCAACGACTCGCCAGAATTGCGCCAGGTCTACGAGGCGTCTCTCCAGCGTCGAGGTGTTCGGACCATTATCTTAGATGAGGCGCAACATCTCTTAAAGCTTTCGAGTGGCGTCAAGCTGATTGACCAGCTTGATTGGCTCAAAAGTATGACGAACACGACTGGGGTTCTTCATATTTTAACTGGGACCTACGAACTGCTCCCGCTGCGCAACCTGAATGGTCAGGCAGCGAGACGGGGCCTAGAAATCCACTTCCCCCGCTATCAATTTCAGCATGAACCAGATCAGCTCGCCTTCCAGCGAGTGCTTCTAACTCTTCTGCAACAAATGCCCCTGGAAGTCGAAATCAAGCCGTTCGTCGATCAGTGGCCTTATTTCTACGAACGGTGTATTGGCTGCATTGGTGTAATGATGCATGAGACGAAGGCACAACTTCTACCCTGACAACGCTCACACACAAAAAGATCAGCAACAAGCGACTCGCTACATCGAGAACTCCAAAAAACGTACACATCGCGTTAACTACACTCAAATTATTATATGAGCCAAAATAATTTTACCCCCTCCTCGATGGCTAGCAAGGGCAAGAAGAGTCCCCTCACAATTGTGAAGGGACTCTTCTTGTTAGGAAGTGGATGAGCACAAGCAAATAAGGAGCAGGCATTGGCATTTTTTATGTGGCGGCGTCGGTGAGGATGTCGGGGTCGGATTAGGTTCGGGTGAAGGCGTCACACCAGGCGAGGGCGTCGCCGTTACAGACGGAGTCGCGGTCGGCGTCACACCAGGCGAGGACGTCGCGGTCGGCGTTGGCGTTTCATCTGGTGGTACAGCTTCGATTTGTGGAAGCTCAGTGGTAATTGCCAGGTGAAAGCTGGTGGCAGCAAAAGTATCAGTATTCAGAGAGTAATCCACTGTTAAAGTCACGTTCTTCATCACCAATTGCTTCACGGTACCGCCCGCAGCGAGCACAAGCAAGTCGGCTTTATTCACAAAGCTCTTGAGCGCCGTACTCACATCCTGGAGCAAGCTGGTTTTAATCGCCACTCCCGTCGCCATTACCGTACCATTCGACGAGAGCAGAAGCGCCGTACTATAGAATGGATGACTTAAGCTAAATCCGTTCATTGTGGCCGCGGTAAAGGTGAGCGTGGGATACAGAGGATCGGGCAATACGTTCAAATGCGCGTTCGTCCCTATGATTTCAGTCGCTTCCAATGTATAATTACCCGAAGCCGTGAATCCCCCTGTTGTGCTATTGGCAGTATAGCGCATTGCGGTACCAGATGTTGAGAAAGCGCTCAGAGCGTTTTGCGCTTTAGAAGGGTGCGCGTAGACCACAAGAGGGTTTATAACCAGGAGTAGTCCCCCAATCATCAGGCCAAGCGCGAGGATGGGGATACACAATCGTATAACACGATGTCGTACAGAGTACACGTCGTCTATTCTCCTTCTATTCTCGAAGCGGGATTGCTCCTCCATAAAAAGAAGACAATGCCGCTGAAAAGCGTAGCTTATCTAGTGAGAGCATTTGTCCAGGCCGAAAAACCGGGGAACCTGTACAGGCAGGCCCCCGAAGAAATCTGGAGTATCCTTTTACTTGACCGAGAGCGTCAACCCTGGCAGGGTCATACTGTTGGCAATCATATAGGGCGCACTGATAGTGACATTGGTCAACGTAACGGTTTGGGCATCAATCTCAAAGGCATTCCCGTTGGCATTACTGCTCACAGACTGCCCCCCGAAGGTCGCCGACTCGGAGGAGAGAGCCGCCAGGTCGGTTGTGAGACCAGTAGTGGAGACGGGCGTATTCTGCCCCGCCTTCAAGGTAACCGTAACGTTGCCAATAACCGGCAGAGAAACCGTCTTCGTAATCACTAGGTTCGAGAGCGTGCCGTCAAGCTGATTCACGGCCACGGGGGACGCACCATCGGCCTGGGAAATCCCCGGATAGAGGCGGAATTTCGTCGTTTTAATCATTGACGACGTAACCGTTACAGGTACAGGCACTGCCGCCGCCATGGCAATAGCCCCTCTGCTGACAAGAGTAGCGATACCACCGAGCAACAATAATGCGACAAGCACCACTGTCCAAAATAGTGAGCGGTTGACCGCCCCAATGGCAGGATTTTGTTCAAGTTGCTTCTGATCTTCGTCATGAAGATTCGGATTGTTCAGGCTTTCCTCAGTGAAATGTTCCTGTTCCATAAACTTTTACACCCGCTTTCAAAAATAAAGTCAACGTTCGTTGACTGTCGCCCTTACTCAGAACGATTGAAAAGTCGCCTGAGTGGCTCTCTCAGTTTGCTACGCAAACCTTCTGGTTGAATAAAGCTTGATGGCACTACATGAGACGTCTTGTTTACAGGATTAGCGTGGTCGAAGAAAGGGTCGCTTGATGAACGATGAGAGTTTGTAGTGAGGACGACTTCGGGAGCGGGAAACGGGTTGCCAGGCAATCCCCATAGCCCCACCGATGATGCCTAGTAACATGCCTATGCCAAAGCCACCGGCAGCAACTAGGAGCGACACAAGTGAGAGGACAACGGCGATTGCCCCGGTAACAAGTGCGTTGGAAGGGGCCAGTAATTGGATGATGCCCATAACCAGGAGCAGACCACCCACCAGTATTCCAGCCCAGATATTACTACCTGGCAATAGCGCAAATGGAAGCAATTCAACAGGACCCCAAAGCACAAGTAGGCCCGCGATCATGATAAGAATCGCTCCCGCGAATGGGCGTGTTCTGCGCCAGAGACGAAAGCGTGACCATTCCCGCCAGTCGTCCTTCTGTTCCGAATGCTTCTTTGGTCGCACAAGCCGCTGAAGACGTAGATTCCCCCACACACGTCCCGCCGATAGGCGTTTCCACATCCACCGTGTCCGCTCTTCAGAGATATTTGTGCTTGCTGTTTCTTCTCCAGCATTCGCTTCCCTGGCCTGAACATCAACAATAATTGGATCATCTTGATCAGCCATCACAAGAGCCTCCTTTGCTCTATACTGAGATCCTACCTCCTTTTTCATGGTAGGCGACAAGGCTTGATACTTACTTGCCGTTTATTACTCAATGATGCGCACCAGAATACATGGATAGCCTGCCAATAAGAGCATACTCAATACATACAGGTGAGAGACATTCATCCACACGCAACTGACTGACTGACTCTCAATCAATGAACTTATATGCATAAAATAAAGGATGTCTATCGCATCTGTCAAGCGCAGAAGAAAAATTAGCAGAAACGGATAGAGCATCCTGTAAAGGATTATCCTCATCTTCCTTCTCTACATACTCTGGTCCTCTCCAAAGATTATATGCAGTTCTATGCACGTGACTGTAAAATGTTTTTTTTACGAAAGGTCTGGCATCTATTCGGGACAAGCCATTCTTTTTCCGTAGCGATCCTGGGGAGCATGAAATCGGGGCGCGCGACAGAGCGTAACGAGGCTAAATACGCGCCACCGGAACCAGAAAACATTCCAGAACATCCTCTTTACGACGGGTTGTAACACTATTGTGAAGGGAGACCGAACAATGACCAAAACAAGTTGGGTTGAGATATGTGTAAGTGACTTTGGGATCTATGGTGCAGCGGAACAGGTGCGACCCGTTCACACGAAACTGTAGAAATACAGGGGATGTGTGGCAAGTAATTTGATAACTGATGTACTGATGGTGGGCGAAATTCCCAACCCATCTGATGGAAGATGGAGAGCACTACCCCCACGGTAGAGATTGGTCATCAATCCGTGAAGCTGGGTGGAATGCGGCTTCACCGTAATCCTGATACGGAAAGACTGCTAGCTAGTTTCTATGATGAGTTACTGATCTGGTTAGATCAGTAGTCGAAGGTGCGATGGAACCATCGTCATGCACACCAAGCCGACACAGGATAACAGGCTTGACCAAATACGCCAACGGCTTGGGCGTTATACGCGACAAACACTCTCCTTTTCCAAATCCGATGAGTATCATCATTTGATGACGCTAGCATTCATTGTTCAGTATAATTCGAGTCTATCACTTACTACTTAACCACTACCGCAGGGAAATGAGAAGAAGAACGTCGAGCCAACTCCTTCCTCAGATTCGAAGCTGATACGCCCTCCATGCCGTTCGATCAGTTCCCGGCACAGATAGAGACCCAGTCCCGTTCCACGGATGCCAGCGGCGCGCACATTCTCGGCACGGACAAACCGCCCAAAGAGGTGCGCTTGCTGGGCGTGTGGAATCCCCATCCCTTGATCGCGGATACGGAAGCGGGCTTCGTGTGTCTCCACGTGTTCCTCAAGCGTTACCTCGATGGAACCACCACCTGGACTGTACTTGATGGCATTGGAAAGCAGATTGGAAAGGACCTGTTCGATCCGGATGGCATCGACCGTTGCCCAGAGCTGGGAAAGGTCGGTTTGGAAAGCAACCTGATGCCGGTCGGTGGTCGCCTGGAACCGCTTGATCACCTGCAGGGAGAGGGCAACCAGATCGGTAGAGCGCCGTTCCAGCTGGAACTGGCCTGCCTGCATTCGCGTCACGTCCAACAGATCCTCTGTGAGGCTGGCTAAATGCCACGAGGCTTGCTTCATCTCCTGCACCTTTTCACGCTGCCACTCGTCCAGTTCATGTCCGCTCCCACGTGCTGCGCGTGTGAGCAGGCGATCGGCATAGCCCGAGACGATGGTTACGGGAGTGCGCAGCTCATGCGTCGCCAGGCTGATGAACTGGTCTTTGAGCGCCTCCGCTTCTTTGAGGGCGCTCACATCCTGATAGGCAACCAGAACTACCCGCTCTGCTGAAGAAAATCCCGGTGCCATCTCCTGGGGAAGACGGGGCAACAGGGAGAGATTCTCAAAGGGGATCGCATCCACCAGGACCGGAAGGCGGGTGCCATCAGGTTGGCGGATCACTAGCTGGCGATGGAGCTCGGGTTCGCCAGAGGCCATGGCATGCCTGCCTGTCAAATCATCCAAGGGGAGCGGTTGCCCAGTCGCTGTGAAAAGATGGATGCCTTGCTGTTGGAGAAATTTCTCCTGTGGTTGGCCTAGTTGCCATTCTGCGCCCCAGAGAGCAGTTGCGGCATGATTGGCTAGCAGTAAGCGCAATTGAGGCCCTTGCGCCAGGAAGACCCCACTAGGCAAGCGATCCAGGATTAATTGTAAGACATGCAAGCGCGCATCCATCTCGGCACGCACCTCTTGCTCTAAGTGTTCCAGGCGATGGCGCTCGGTTACATCCCGATTGATTTCCAAGATGGCAGAGGACATTCCCTGTTCATCACGTACCATCACCTGGCGACTTTCGACGATCACCTGCGTCCCATCCCGGCAGGTGTGAATAAGCTCCCCTTGCCACTGGCAATGCTGCTCCAGGGTTTGATCGATTGCTTCCCGCGAGATGGGGAAGCGCGTATGGAGCAGCATATGGGTGACCTTGCCTATGACCTCCTGAGCTGTCCACCCGTAGAGGTGCTCTGCTCCCTCATTCCAAGAAACGACGTGGCTCTCCGGATCGCATACCAGGATCGCATCGTGGGCTAGGCTGATGAGCTTGTCCTGCTGGTGCAGGTGCTGGGCGATATGCACGCGCTCGCGTTCAGCAAGACGCTGGCCCGTCACATCGCGAACCGCTCCCATCACATGCAAGGTGCGCCCGATCAGGATGGGCCGCAGGCTAATATCGACGGGAAATTGGCTGCCATCTTTGCGCTGACCAACCAGATTGAGTCCGATGTGCATTGGACGTGGATGCGCTGCCTGCATATAGTGCGTCCGCTGGGCCACGTGTGCTGCGCGAAGACGCTCGGGAAGAAGGAATTCTAACATCTGACCAATCAGTTCGTCCTGTCCATAGCCAAACAGTGTTTCCAACTGCGTATTCACCAGGACAATCGTGCCTGCCGAGTCAACAACGATCAGGGCATCTGGCGAGAGATCAAGAAACGAGGTCAGGATGTTCAAGGTCAGCAAGAAAGATGCCATCAGCACGGTGCTGGCTGGCTGTGCTGGCAGTTCCCCGGGCATTGCCTCCTGTTTCTCTGGGTGGAGGCCGGGGTCTTGTGGATTCATCATCGAAGGTCCCTTCTTTCTCTGGAGAGTGTCAATGCTCCTGATTGTCTCCCTTTTGACTTCTGGTCGGCCAAGAAGGCGTGGCGAATGATCTGCATCTGCAAGTCGTCCAAGCGGTACGGTCAGCCAGAACATTGTTCCCCGGTTGGGGACGTGCTGCTTACCGACACTACCATGCTGGCGTTTGATGGGTGCCTTGCACAGGGAGAAGTTGAATCTTCAACGCTGATCCCGTTCGTGCTGAGAGACTCTTTTCGCCCTGATGCTGCTGGTTGTTGCCAATACTGTCCTATCTCGTATTTCCTTATCTAAAATAAAATAAACCATAGTATGCGTGAGAAAGCCGCGCCGAAGAAAACGCTCGATCTTCCTCTAACATCGTTTCGATCTGCGAGCACATGCGTCTATCTCAACAGCAATTCGCCCTCCTCCATCTATCACGATAGTATCTGGAAAAAAGAAACACTGTAAGCAAGGAAGCCTATCATGTTGTTTGACATATATCTTGGCTCTGACACAGCTTTGGTGATAAACTCATCAGGAGTTTGAGAAGAGATAATGAGGATTGTCCACGCTGCCAACTCTACC
Source organism: uncultured Chloroflexia bacterium (assembly GCA_963699315.1). Classification (GTDB taxonomy): domain Bacteria; phylum Chloroflexota; class Ktedonobacteria; order Ktedonobacterales; family Ktedonobacteraceae; genus Dictyobacter. The sequence continues at coordinate 4,764,119 of OY969433.1, read as the reverse complement.
AGGATAATCCTCATTATCAATGACAAACGTCCATAGATTTCAGAACGAATCATAAACTCATATGGCTTTTTCAGACCGATGCCGAGTAAACCATCAGGTTGTTACTTACTGATTACGCTTCTGACAGCACCGTATTGATATAATCAATCAGCTCATCTTGGCGTTCTGTGATATAGAAATGTCCGCCAGCAAATGTATGAAAAGAACATGATTGTGTTGTAAAGTCTGCCCATGGTAGCATTTTATGTGACGGTGCAACAGCATCATTAGTTCCAGTTAAAATCGAAAATGGGCATGGTAGACGGGGATATTCTCTATCGACCATACTGTATGTCTCTATCATTTTCATGTCCGCTCGCAAAATAGGCAAAAACATACGTATCAATGTTTTATCTGCTAACTGTTGAGATGAGAACCCTCCCCAGCGCTTGATCTCCGCCATTAATCGCGTATCGGATAGATGATGTAACATCTTTATATCTTTGCTATTTGGTGGTACGCGACCAGATAAAAAAGCGTGAATTGGTGCCAGATTCCGCTTTTCCCAAATTTTGCCAATCAACTCGTAGCAAAGCATTGCTCCCATACTATGACCAAAAAAGGCAAAATCACCATCCCCTAATTGCTGCTCGATACGGCTATATAAATCCTCAACGGCTTCAGGCAGATCGTCATAACAGCTCTCCTGGAATCTTCTTCCCCGTCCTGCTAGTTCGAGCAGACACAGGTTCACCGGTGGCTGAAGTAGCGGTCTCCAATGTTTATACATCATAACTGTACCACCAGCATTCGGCACACAAAAGAGGTTAATTACACGCCCAGAGGAATGGGTTAACGATGATGGCATATTCTTTCCCGTCATATCTTCACCCCACTAGCTTGAACAGCGTCCCGATGTCTCGATTCCAATTGTGAACACATCTCCATTCAAAAAAATTCTTGATCTATCATCTTCATGCAAACATGTCTATACGAAAACAAGTAGGTCATCTTCTATTAGAGTGGCTAATACACTTTTAATGAACCTCAGCTAATAGCTCGGCAGTTGTTTTTCGCTTATTTTATAAGGCCTTGCTTTAAATTCAAAAAAGGAAGCAGGCTCTTCTTCTGTAAGGATCTTACTCAACTCCTTACAGAAAGTCAAGCCATAATGTTATACTGAATAATGCACATCCACTACACCACAGAAAGGTATTCGTTTTTCAATGCTGACATATATTCAACTTGACCATTTAGCCTCCATACAACAATTAAGAGATGACTATCTGCATACTCTTGTCGCCCCTATGGATGGAATGTGGGAAGGGGGGATCATTCCTCAGGCAACATTTTGGGAAATACAGGATCAAGGGCAGCACATAGGATATTTCTGCATGGACTCCGATAATTATTTGCTGCGCTTTCACCTTTTAGACAACTATCAAGCTCGAGCTCAGGAGACTTTTAGTTGGATTATCTCAACCCACGGGATTCAACATGCAATCGCCAGTACTATAGAGCCCATGTATTTCTCTTTATGCCTTGATCTTCAGAAAAACATTTCTCTTCATAGCTATCTTTTTCGAGACCACAAACATATAGAGCTACCATCTAGCATGAGCAATAGTATTTTCAAAAAAGCAGATAAACAAGAACTAGATGATATCGTCCTCTTCTACAAAAAAAATACCGAAGGAGCAGGCGAATGGATTGAGGGTTTCCTTCACAAGCGGCTCAATCGCGAAGAATTATTTGTCTTATATGATCAACAGACACTCATAGCCACAGGGGAATATATCCCCAGTCAGAAACAGCAGCCGTATGCTGATCTGGGTATGGTGGTGGACCAGGCCTATCGTGGAAGAGGATTAGGTAGCTTCATGCTTACACAGTTAAAAAGGTATTGTTATGAAACAGGATACAAACCTATTTGCTCATGTGAAGCCAACAACTATGCTTCCAAGAAAGCCATAGAGAAAGCAGGGTTTATCAGTGAGCAACGCATAGTAAAAATACAGTTCTCAAGCGATAATGGGGCTAACATAGACGCAAGCAGGTAGTATTTTAACATTACAGGGGCACTTCTTTTGAAAATACGCATTGAAGAGCGAGCACCAGCAATGTACAAAGGGATAGGAAGCACATATACTCCCTATCCCTATTAAGGCGCACTTTATCAAAATGAGTTTACGATCTTCTTTCACCTCTGACCAAGATAAGATCCTACCATGAATCCTCTTTGGCACTTTGAAATATGCCACCAGCAACATAACGCACACCCAGGTAGCTAAAGTAGCTACGCATGAGAGCCTTCCACATAAACGTGACTGAGATTGTAATATCATCGGAGATGGTTTCAACCTGATGCCACCAGAACACAGGCTGGAAGATCATTTCCCCCGGTTCCAGAATCCCCTCGACAGGATGAGCATCTTTGAAGCGAGGATACTTCTCATAGTTTGGCTCTTTTAAATTAACTGGCGACAATGCACGATTTTTTGAACGGAAAGGAAATGGATACAATGCGCTGCTTTCAGAAGGTGGAAAGAGTGTAAATTGCTTCCGTCCCCTGATTTGAGTAAGGATATTGGATTGAGTATCATGATGCACAGGGGTAATATTTTTCCCTGACCCTATCCATAGACGTGTATTAATATCCTTGCTAGGAATAAAAGCTGGTACTTCAATATCATTAAGTAAATGGGGGAATTTATCGAATTTCTGATACTGCAGATAATAGTAACGTTTTAACTGATTACTATCTTCAATTGTATTCAAAAACTCATGGAATCCCATAGATAACTTTCGATGTGTCAGCCAACCTTTTTCCTGGTTTCCTATGGTAGATTGGTCTTTGGAGACAATGATTTCCAAGCCAACATCTTCAGATGTCGAGCGCAAATAATCAACGTTCCACTGATCTAAGGCCTTCCATTTACTGGCAATTCCAGTTATGATAACTGGCTTGTTTTTCAAAAAGTAGTTCCGGTAAAAATCGTCGTAAGACGGATTATCGATTCGTTCGATTGCGGTAGCTTTTCCAGAAGGTGCATCTTTTAACATGTCATTCTCCATTGAAACCATACAACTACCTGAGAAAAAATCTCAGCGTTATGCAGCCTCTACCTGCTGCTCAACATAATTGACAATATCATTCAATGTAGTAAAGTTCTTGAAATCCATATTCTCATCATCAAAGTCAATATCAAACTCTACTTCCAAACGCACAACAAATTTGACGAACAAAAGTGAATTAAGTCCTAAATCACTTAATTTCGTGGCATGGTTAATTTCAGCTGGGATCATTATATGCTCCGCAGCGCAAACACTTTGTAATAATTTGATAACCTGATCTTGTATTTCAGCCGACATAACGAAATATCCTCTCACTAAAGGTACAATGGTAGTCTCTACTTCTCCTGAACAGATGGCTGAAGAGGAAAATTTTGAAACAAAAGCAATTAAAGTAGATGTATCCAACTACGCATGCATTGCTAATGGATTCATAACAATGAGTCTACGAGACCATAGATCAAGCAACTGAGTAACTATGCTTTCTACTTGATTCTCTGTGGTTCCTACAATTGCCAGAATTTCACGCAATGATCGACGTCCATTAGCCTGAGCTAAAACATCAAATGTAGCCATCAAAACAGGGGTGTTATACTTGTCAGTATAATTACATTTAAGCGCGTATTCATCAATCAAAACGCCATTATGATACTTTACTGCTTTTTCAAGTATAACATATTGTTGAATTGAAGGAAATAAGTCCATATAGGATTGAATATTCCCTTCCTGCTTTCTTATCAAAAAATTACCAATGACTAAATACTGGATCTTTGTGGTAAGAAAACAGACAACTGCATCATCTGCTGAATTTACGATAGGTTCAGCATTGTTGTTGAAAGATGTATTTAATAGAACAGGTGTGCCTGTTTTTTGATGAAAGTCACTGATGAGTTGCCAGAAGGCAGGATTGGTCGCTTTAGAGACCGTTTGGATGCGAGCAGTGCCATCCATATGAGTCACAGCTCCAAGCTTCTGCCCTACCTCTTTTTGGGTATTTACCACGTAGATCATATAAGGCATCTCTTGCATACCTGTCGGTAATTCATAGTAATCTCGCACAAATTCCTCAAGAATGGCTGGAGCAAATGGCCGATATGCCTCACGCATCTTGACCATACCATTGATAATCTCCCGATTTTCTATCGGCCTGGGATCTGCAAGAATGCTTCGATTGCCAAGTGCCCGTGGACCAAATTCCATTCGTCCCTGTACCCATCCAATCACATTGCCTTTTGCCAATAGATCAGCCGTTGTCTCCGAAATGCAATCACTCTTCTCATATGAGAGAAATTTATTCCATGCAGATAGCGTCTCTGCAATGATATCGTCATTGCCAACGTCTGTCCCAAGATAAAGATGCTCTAGCGTAGGTACAGGTACTTGTGGGCACTCCTGTTGGAAAACATGTATGGCGGCTCCGAGTGCGGCACCAGCGTCGTGTGCTATCGGTTGTACGAACATTTGTTTAAAGAGATCAGAGCGAAGGATTTTACCGTTTAACGTACAGTTCAGTGCCACGCCTCCTGCCATACACAGATGGTCATGACCGGTCTGCTTTTGATAATAGGTAAGTATATGGAAAACAATGATTTCTAGTGCTTCCTGGAGAGCGGCGGCAATATCTTTGTGTACCTGAGAAAAAGGCTCTCCCTTTCTACGCGGCGTGGTAATTTCAAAAAGGTAGTCGATGCGGTCGAAATGAATAGTATAAGAGCCATTTTCCAGCAACTTATAGAATTTCTTAAATAATCTTCTATATTTGGCTGGGTTTCCATAGGGAGCAAGACCCATTACTTTATATTCATCAAACATCTCATAGCCTAAAAATTTGATGACCTCCACATAGAAAAAGCCAAGCGAATCAGACATATACCATGTGTTTAATACTTCCATCTCCCCTCCCCGCCCGCTCAGAACCAGGGTAGAGATGCCATCTCCATGACCGTCTATGGTCAAAACAAGGCTATCAGTAAAGCCAGACATGTTATATGCACTAATCGCATGAGCAATGTGATGAGGAACAAACACAAAACGGTCACGCTCTATTTGATAGCCAAATTCCTTGGAGACGAAACGCTGCATAATGGAACAGACATCTAGCGCATCCTCCTCCCCCAGGAAACGATCTAGACTCGCGTGCTTTAAAGCAGCATTGAGCGCCTGTTCATGTCCATATACGGCAATGCGATCAACTTGATCCAGGCTTATCCCGTAATAATCCAGGCAAGCTCTGATGGCCATTACAGGAGCTTTATCAGTATGCTTGATACGATTTAAGCGTTCTTCTTCAATGGCAAAGACCAACTTACCATCATCTATAAGTACCGCAGTTGAATCGTGTGCTGAATTGTATCTATTATCATCTATTAAATCTAGACCTCCACCAATTCCTAGAACAATCATTGCTATTTCCCTTTCATCCTTATTTAAATAACCACTCGTTATACAAACATTCACACTCAATTATTTTGTCCAAATGCACTATCGATGCTCTTAAGGCTTTCGGACGATAACTACCCGAATACTGGAATTTTGCAATAGTTATACGAATAGCACTCCAGCCCTCAACAATCTTTTTAAGCAAATCTATGACTTCTTGTTCAATTGACAGATGCTCCAGTGTATATACAGCTACTTTCTTCGCATTAATAATATCGCTTAATGCAAGAATCAACTTACTTGCATATTCCTGCAATGACGCCTGGTCATCTATCATATGCTCATAATCATCTTTAAAGTGCTGTAATGCCTGAATGCCATCAAGAAACAGAGCCTTTTGCACGCGGTTATTATGCTTAAACGTTTCTAATAAGTTGTTACTTGCGCTATCAACCCAGTCTGGCTCAGCCGTAAACTGAAAGTAAGTTTCATGTTGTTTAGCATGGAAATGCTGTATAAATCCCTCATACGCATTTTCAACATCTTGAAAGCTTATCTTTCTCTCTTCATAAACAGGACTCTCCAGATTCTGGTGCTCAATGATGTTAAATGTCTGTTCATCGCGCTCGTAGCCATAAAAGAGTAAGGTATGTGAATGATGTATTCTGTGGTATACATCAGTGCGAATTGACTCATAGAAACAGTCTACCCATAAGACAACCGGCTGCTTTTGTTCAAGAGCGTTGATAATAGTATCGATGATATTCGTAACATGCTCTTGTGTCACATATACAATTCCCTGGGATTGAAGAACGGAAGAAATAGGCACAGCCTCTTGAAACATGATCGTTAACCCTGTTCCAGGCTGATTTTCATCATAGTGATACACAATAGAATCATTGATGATGAATGAGATGATGCTTCTTTTCAGGGAAAGTAGAATAGGAAAGACAGAACTATAAAAACACCCTTTATAGATGAAGTCATTAAATGGCTTTATCCCGCAAATGAACGCATGATTTGCTGAGGCTTGAGCAGGCTCTAGATCAGCAGCCGCTGTGAATACTGACGGCTGCATGTGTATACCCGCTATTTTTTCTGCATACTGGCGAACTGTTGGATTAATAAAAATAGTTTCACCTTCGATTATCAGATCGTTTTTCTCCAGTTCTACCTCAAGCTTTATCGCTCGTAGTGAATTGCCACCAATCGCAAAAAAACTATCATCAATGCCAACCTCAACACCTTCAAGGACACTCGACCATAACTGGCAAAGTTTCATCTCTAATGCATTCCGTGGGGCAATATAGAGTTGAGTGCGATCCACAACAGCCACGGTACTAACAGGTAATTGCAACAGTAATACTTCAGATGAATGCTCAATTGGGGCGTAATAAGCCCGGTGCCGCGAATTCTGATCATTGACCAACGCATTGTGCCACTGCAATGCAGGAGTAGATCTGGACGTAGGCTCGACGTTATCCAGCTTATGCATCTCCGTTTGAATCGGAGAGGACTCAATGCTCACAGCAATTGCATCCTGACGGTGAGGCAAAGGAGTATTGTAGTAAATATCGACCTGATGTGCCTGCTTTGTTGCAGCCTTTTGTACATCCAATGTGTAGGAAATATAATCCTCAGCCTCTACACCTGGCAACCAGTTTGTTCTCTCCAAAAATTCTTTTACGATCTGATTCTTCGAAGTTGCGTAGTAGTAAGTAGCTAGTTGGTTAATACCATGTTCAAGACAATAGCGAAGCAAGGCATCAACAACAGCATCTTCAATATTTCGGCCAAGGACACGGCAACTCAACAAAAATGTGTCAATAAACAATGTGTCGTCAACCTGTTTCGCAAAGACCTCTCCAGTAATACCGTAATATCCAAAACGATCCTCCACTTCAACGAACCAACAATGCATATCTGTTTGCATTAGTAATTCCTGAATTTGTTGTTCGCTTCTACGAATCGTACTAACATTAAATTGATTGGTACGTTGTGTCATCTGTGCAGTACGCATACTCTGCTTTTTCTCAAGAACCTGCATACTCATTTTCAAATGCAGCCCCTGCAAGAAATCGGCGTGTGTCAATGCGGCACCATACGTCTCCTGTCGCCGTTGCTCAGCAACATACATAGCAGTTCGTTGCTGATCCTCAGCTGTCACATTCAGTTTATCCAGGCCCCACAGATGATTGAGAAACGTTGGAATTTGCTGAGCAGATTGGGGAAGTTGAAGGGTAAGTACCTCGGGACAATTCGCCATTACCTCCATACACTCAATGGCACTATCATCAATAAAAATGAAGCTGTCCAGGCCAACCCTCAACTCAACAGCTAACTCTTTTATATTTTGTGACTTGGGTTGCCAGTTCACGCGCCAAGTCACAAAATCATCTTTTTTCAGCAGCATCTGTGCATTTGAGGAAAACACTTCCCAAACATCTACATCATTATTTTTACTACAGAGAGCTAACAAGAAGCCTTCCTGACGCTTCTTCTGCATAAACTTCTGTAACTCAATATATGGAGTATCCACCCGGATCCCATCAGGTCCATCCTCACCAATAACACCTTGCCACAATGTATTATCAGCATCGAGCACAATAACTTTAAAAGGATGCTGTTTCCATGCGATAATCTTACGGGCGATTTCAGTCCCCATAGCAGCATAGAAACCGTCAGTAAAAGGCAGGTGCGCCGTGCGATCAGTAACAGGATCAAAGATCTTTTCTACTAGATAGAGATCTGAGAGATTGCTAAAATCTATCACATAGACATTCTCCAACGCTGACATAGCTTGTTTCCAACGCATATTCAACATGGTTATGTAGGTCTGTAATGTAGGGCTTAGATTCTGTTCGCTTGCAAGAGCGAATAAACCGACAAAATAAGGGATAGATTTGGGTTTTTCTTGGATCACCCTTACTAGGTCAGCGAAATTTTGCTCTAGCATACGCACCTGCGTTTGTTCATCCGAGGTGGTGTCACGCAGCCAATCTTCAAAACGAATGAGGAGAAGGTTCGCACCATTATTTAAAGAGAGCAGACTGGATGGATCTAACAGATCCTGAAATATCTGATTATACGCTGAAAACTGCACAGCAATCGGCTGTTCAAAGGTGCGTCCCCACCATTTTATATAGTTTTCAATGGGCGTAGCCGTAAAGGTTGCGCACACAACTAGCGTCATTGCTGTCGCTTCTGAGACATCTTGCTCCAACAAAGCACGCTTTGCCTGGATAGCTTGTTCTTCCTCAAACGTAAAAATCTCAAACTGTGATAGCATGGATTCTGGCTGTTCTATAATCAAATGAAGCAATTTCAGGAAATGAGCAATAAAATCATCAATAGTCTGCCTTACATACAGTTGGTTATTGTATTGCAATACACATCGATGCTCGCCATCACGTCGATCAATGATATCTAATTTAATATCAAGCTTCGCCGTATCCTTGATAAAATCGTATCTTTCAAACTGCAAACCTTCAACGTCGAGCGTGATGTTGGGATCATATTCGTTGTGGTAGACAAACATGGCATCAAACAAAGGATTTCTACTGCGGGGAATTCGGTGGCTAAGTTTTTCAACAATCAGATCAAATGGATAGTCTTGATTGTCATATGCTTCTAGTAGAAGCAGGTTAACCATTTCCAAGTACTGAACAAATGAAGAATGGGGGACAATTAGATTTCTGACGGGTAAAAAGTTGGTAAAAAGCCCGATCAGGTTAGCAACCTCTGTACGCCGTCGTCCCGCAACAAGAGAACCAACAACAAGATCTACCTGCCCGCTATATTTATGCAATAATAACGTGAATGCACTATAGAACAATACGTTTAAAGTAATATTGCGCTCTCTGGCAAACTGATGTAGCATTTCAGCAAGCTCAGATGAAACGGTAAACTGAATAGTCTCACCTGAAAACTCTTGCGTCTGTTGTCTGGAAGCATCTAAGGGCATCTCCAACGTAGGAATAGTCGCAAATTTGTTTAGCCAATATGCTTCCTGTTTACGTATAAGAGCAGATGTAAGAAAGCGCTGTTGCCATTCTGCATAATCCTTATATTGAATGCTCAGCGGCGCTAGGATAGCTCCTCTGTACAGTTCACAGAATTCCTTGATAAAGATATTCATGGACATGCCATCTGCCAGAATATTATGCATATCAAGAAACAATGCATATTTCTGATCTGCCAGTTGAACGCTCATTACCCTCAAAAGCGGAACATGCTCAAGATCGAAAGGCTGAATAAAGGCTTTAATAGAAGCATCAAGCTCATCTTCTTGAATGTGTGCATACTCAATGGAGAAATCAATCTGCTCATGGATTTTCTGTACTGGTTCACCATCAATGAACTCGAATGTGGTTCTAAAAATCTCGTGACGATTGATTAAGCTCCTGAATGCTGCTTCAATTCTTTTATTATCTGGCGTTCCATAGACAAACATTACCATTGGATAGTTGTATGTCGTTCCGGTACCAATATTACGCTGGATAATATATGTTCGCCGCTGTGAAGAAGAGAGAGCGTAATACTCCTTCTTTCCAACTGGCACGATTTCCGCATATTCTGTTTTCTCGAGTTGCCGAATATGATCACTTAATGCTTTAACCGTGGCAAATTGAAAAATATCACTGATGTGTACAGCTACATGGCATTCTTTTTGAATACGCGAAGTCAGACTGGTAGCTTTTAAAGAATCGCCACCAATATCAAAAAAGCTATCATTGAGCTCAGGCTTCACTCCAAGTATCTGCTCCCAGATCTGGGCAATTACGTGCTCAATGCCATCAACATCTGCCTCTACAGGTGATTGTATTTCTGTTGATTGTAAATGCTGTTTCGGCAAAGCCTCTTGTTTTGCAGTGCGATGTTCGTTAGTCGTAGCAACTACATTATGTGGCTCTACGCTCCACTGTAAACCTGAAAGTTCTAGCCAGAAACGCTGCCGTTCAAAGGGATAGGTGGGTAAGGAGAGACGCCTGCGTTGTTCTTCCGCGTAGGCAGTTGTCCAATTCAGGTTGACACCAGCCACCCAGAGCCGTCCCAGGCGATTGAGCAGATAGGCGTCATCTGGTTGCTCCTCCCGCCGATGACGTAAGAGATTGAGAACGAGTTGCTCTTTACTTGCTCCTTGCCCCTGACGTGCAAAGGTACTCAGACTGTTGCCAGGTCCCACTTCCACCAGCATCGCTGTGCTCGCCCCTAACATTTGACTGATTCCTTCAGCAAACCGCACATGCACGCGCAGATGGCGCACCCAATAGGCTGGATCGGTAGCTTCTTCCTCTTGTATCCATGTCCCGCTCACATTCGAGAGATAGGGGATCTGTGGTGCATGCAACGTCACACGCTTCGCTTCTTCTCCAAATGCTTCGAGTACTGGCTCCATCAGGGCAGAATGAAAGGCATGGGAGGTTGGGACGCGTCGGCAGCGGTGTCCATCCCGCTGCATCTCTGCCTCCAACACCTCGATCAGCTCCACCCGGCCAGCCACGACACACATCTGCGGCGTATTGACGGCAGCCAGACTTAATCCTTCGCGAAGATATGACTGCACGTGCTCTTCGGAAAGTTCCACACTAAGCATGGCACCGGTTGGTGCTTGGCTCATCAGCTGTCCACGCTTGACCACCAATCGCATCGCATCCTCTAAGGAGAAGACCCCGGCCAGGCACGCTGCCACATATTCGCCGATACTATGGCCGAGCATCCCCTGTGGCTTGATCCCCCACTGTAACAGGACCTGCGCCAGCGCATACTCCACGCTAAAGAGAAGCGGCTGAGCCACCTGCGTCTCCTGTAGCCGCTGCTCACTCTCTGCATCGACAGCGGTCGGATAGAGCAGAGCACGCAGATCGCCTGCTCCATAAGCCTGCGCCAGATCCAGGCAACGCTCGATCGCGGCCCGAAAGACCGCATCTCGTGCATACAAGTGCTGTCCCATATTGACATATTGTGTGCCTTGGCCCGGAAACAACCAGAACAGGGGACGCGACTCCTGCGGGACAACGCCACGATTCCCGGGGTCCACCTCCTGCTGGCCCAACTGAGCAATAGCCTGCTCCACCGAGTGCGCAACCACCATGCGCCGATGCCCAAAGTGAGCACGACCCGCTTGCAAAGTGTAGGCCACATCAGCCAGAGCAATGTCTGGCTTAGCCTGGAGGGCCTGCGCCAGACGCTGAGCCATTTGCGTCAATGCAGTTTCACTCTTCGCCGAAAGCGGCAACACATGCCAATCTCTCTGCGAACAGCTTACCGGGGCCGCTGGGGCTTCCTCCAAAATCACATGTGCATTGGTGCCACCAATACCGAAGGAACTAACTCCGGCTCGCAAGGGATAGTGTTCATTGTGCCAGGGGGTTAACTGGGTGCTTACCACAAAGGGGCTGGTTGCGAAATCGATGCGCGGGTTCGCTCGCTCAAAATGCAGACTTGGAGGTATCTGCCGATGCTGGAGAGCCAGTACCGTTTTGAGAAAACCGGCCACTCCAGCCGCAGCATTCAAATGCCCAATGTTTGACTTGACCGAACCAATCTGGCAATAGCCACGTTGTTGTGTGCGAAATGCCGCCTTGAGGGCCTCAATTTCAATGGGATCTCCCAATGCCGTTCCTGTTCCATGCGCTTCAATATAGCTAATACTTTCTGGATCAACCTCCGCTACATTTAGGGCAGCCCGAATAACCGCCTCCTGCCCCTTCGTACTTGGTGCGGTATAGCCAACCTTCTGATTACCATCATTGTTGATGGCGGAACCACGAATCACCGCATAGATATGGTCGCCAGCATCTATCGCCTCCTGCAGCCGTTTAAGCACCACAATACCAGCGCCATCACCGAAAACGGTGCCGCCAGCCTGCTCATCGAATGTCCGGTTATGCCCATCGGGCGAATTGATCATACCCTCCTGATACAAATAGCCCGTCTTCGATGGCAGAGTAATAGAGACACCACCAGCCACTGCTAGTCGACATTCACCAAGCAATAAAGACTGGGAAGCTTGATGGATAGCAACCAGCGAGGTTGAACAGGCAGTTTGAATCGTAAAGCTGGGGCCCTTCAAATCCAATTTATAAGAGACCAATGTACAGAGATAATCTCTCAATGTATACATTGATGTTTCCAATATTTCAGAATTGTCCATTGTCTGGCGAGCAAAGGCTCGCAGCATCCAGGAGTGATTAAAGGCAGCCCCAGCAAAAAGACCTATCGATTTTTCCGACGCTCCGGCACTATAGCCTGCATCCTCAAGCGCTTCCCACACACATTCATGCAAAAGGCGAAATTGCGGATCCATGAATGTGGCTTCCTTTGGCGTATAGTCAAAAAACGTCGCATCAAACCCTTGTATATCTTCAACAAAACCTTTTGCTCGCACATAATTAGGCTTTTGAATCAATTGAGGATCATTACCTTGCTCCAGCAATTCCTGCTCAGAAAAAGATGAGATTGATTCAATGCCATTTCGTAAGTTTTCCCAGAATTCATTGATATTACGGGCACCAGGAAATCTACCAGACATCCCAATGACAGCGATTTCTGTACCATTATATTCATATTCTTGCTTACTCATATTATTCATCCTCCTGCATTCTCCTTAAACGGCGCATCTGGATCTTCTGTCTCCCCTCAATCCGTTCTTCCGGCTTTATGATCTCTTCAACAATAGGATCAGCGTTATCAGTCAAATAGTTGGAGAGCAGAGCGATAGTTGGATAGGTGAAGATGGTAACAATTGGAATATTTAGCGCTAGCGTTTCTTTGATACGATGGGTGATTTGAATAGCGTCCAACGAACTGGCACCCAACTCAAAAAAGTTGTCATGGATACCTACTTGCTCAATACGGAAAAATATTTTCCATAACTCGACTAGCTTCTTTTCCATTTCATTCACTGGCTCAATATATGGATTGGATAACGCAGGACGGGCAAAAGATGCTGTTGAATGATTCTCTTCACTGCTTCGCTTACCAGCCAGATAGATCCACGTTTGCAGCCTCTCTTGAAGATCAAAGGTAGAAACCAATAATTGGTTACGAAAACCAGAGGCTGAAATACGTTGCAATACTTCCTCACCCTCTTGATCTGGCACAATTGCCGCTGCCACAATTGATCCACCCAAAGACGATGGTATATCGGCTCCCCCAGAAAAGTCCCAGGCATCCCAGTTTATGCATAGCCATGGGGCTCCATTTTGTTGGTTATGTTTTTGTACAAACGTATCCAGGTATTGATTTGCAGCCGTATAAGCGCAAAATCCAAGCCCGCCCAAGGTACTGGCAATCGAGGAAAAGAGCAAACAAAAATCGATGCTCTTACCACGCAAAACTTTCTCCAGCACCTGTACTCCATACACTTTCGCCACAAATTGTTCTTCATCTATCTCATGATTGATCTGTTGAATAGCACGGAACGTATCACCACCCGGCAAGCCAGCCGAATGAATAACCCCATTAATTCTGCCGTATCGATGTTCGGCGTCATTTATCACATGCAGCATATCTTCTTCGCGAGATATATCAGCCCGTGCGACTACAACTTCAGAACCGTACTCTTCTAGTTGTCTGATAGCATGAATCCGGCGCCCTATAGTGCCATCTGAAGATTTTTTCTCAGCCCATGCTATCCACTCGTCTCGTGGTGGAAACCAAGACTTACCAACCAGAATAAGCTTGGCACGATGATGCTTGGCTAAATAGTTCGCCATGACAAGCCCAATTTCACCTAAGCCTCCAATAATCAGGTAAACACCTCCATCGTTGAATAATGTTGTGTTCCCTGCTTCCAGATGAACGGAGCTAAACTCTTGGATCCAACGATGGTTTCCTCTATAGGCAACCATTGGATCGACAGACGAGCTTATGTTCTCTTCAACAATCCTTCTGGCGACAAGCTCTGTATTTTGGCCATTGATAAAATCCACATCAATATTTTTGCAGCGAATATTGCTATATTCTTGCGGAATGACTTTACATGGCCCCAAAATGGTTGCCTGTTCAGGGAACAAGGTTTCACCGCCAGTGACTTCAACCATCCCATTCGTAATCACCGAGATTGTAATGAGCTCGTAGTGTTTTTGTAGGCTAATCGCCTGAGCCAGATAGATCATGCTGTAATACCCTAGTGTTTGCACTTCCTTAAAATTCTGGGCATCTATAGGCAATATATTCCACATATGAATTATGGTTTCAGGCTTTTTACCTGTATCGCTGAGTGTCTTTAGAAGTTGCAGATAATCGCTAGCTAGATCTGGATTAATGATATAATGCTCTGCACTTAATCGAGTATACTGTGACCCGGTATCCACACGAATAACGTTTATCCCTTTATCCATGAGAAGCTCTACTATTTGTGAGCTGAGGCCAAGCTTATCTTGAAAGATCAGCCAGTAAGCTTGGAGCTGAACGTCATTGACTACAGGCATCATTGAACGCTGCCAGGATGGCAGATGAAACCATTCGCTGATGGCTTCTTTTTTCTTATTTTTTTCGGTTAGTGGCAGGCTTTTCCTGAAGGCATTTTCTTCTAACCAGAAACGTTGCCGTTCAAAGGGATAGGTGGGTAAGGAGAGACGCCTACGCTGTTCTTCTGCATAGGCAGCCGTCCAGTTCAGATTGACTCCGGCTATCCAGAGCCGCCCCAGACGATTGAGCAGATAGACATCATCTGGTTGCTCCTCCCGCCGATGACGTAAGAGATTGAGGACGAGTTGCTCTTTACTTGCTCCTTGCCCCTGACGCGCAAAGGTACTCAGGCTATTGCCAGGTCCCACTTCCACCAGTATCGCGGTGCGCTCTTCCAAGAGATGACTGATCCCTTCAGCAAATCGTACCTGCGTACGCAGATGGCGCACCCAATAGGCTGGATCGGTGGCTTCTTCTGCGTGTATCCATGTCCCGCTCACATTCGAGAGATAGGGGATCTGTGGTGCATGCAACGCCACACGCTTCACCTCTTCTCCAAATGCTTCGAGTACTGGCTCCATCAGAGCAGAATGAAAGGCATGGGAGGTCGGAACGCGTCGGCAGCGGTGTCCATCCCGCTGCATCTCTGCTTCCAACACCTCGATCAGCTCCACCCGGCCAGCCACGACACACATCTGCGGCGTATTAACCGCAGCCAGGCTCAATCCTTCGCGGAGATATGACTGCACGTGCGCTTCGGAGAGTTCCACACTGAGCATAGCACCGGTTGGTGCCTGGCTCATCAGCTGTCCACGCCTGACCACCAACCGCATCGCATCCTCTAAGGAGAAGACACCAGCCAGACACCCCGCCACATACTCGCCAATACTATGGCCAAGCATCCCCTGTGGTTTGATTCCCCACTGGAGCAGGACTTGTGCCAGCGCATACTCCACGCTAAAGAGGACTGGTTGGGCCACCTGCGTCTCCTGCAGCCGCTGCTCACTCTCTGCATCGACAGCGATCGGATAGAGCAGGGCACGCAGGTCGCCTGCTCCATAGGTCTGCGCCAGATCCAGGCAGCGCTCAATCGCAGCCCGAAAGACCGCATCTCGTGCATACAAGTGCTGTCCCATATTGACATATTGTGCGCCCTGACCCGGAAACAACCAGAACAGGGGACGCGACTCCTGCGGGACAACGCCACGATTCCCCGGCTCTACTGCCTTCTGACTCAACTGAGCAATAGCCTGCTCGACCGAGTGCGCAATCACCATACGCCGATGCCCAAAGTGGGCACGACCTACTTGCAGGGTATAGGCTACATCAGCCAGCGAGACATCAGGCTCGTCATGAAGAACCAGCGACAGACGCTGAGCCATTTGTACGAGAGCCGCCTCACTTTTTGCCGCAAGCGGTAACACATGCCAATCTCGCAATGAACGACTCACCGGGACCGCTGGGGCTTCCTCCAGGATCACATGCGCATTAGTGCCACCGATGCCGAAGGAACTGACTCCGGCTCGTAAGGGATAGTGCTCATTGTGCCAGGGGGTTAACTGGGTACTTACCACAAAGGGACTGGCCGCAAAATCGATGCGTGGGTTCGCTCGCTCAAAATGCAAGCTCGGGGGTATCTGCCGATGCTGGAGAGCCAGTACCGTCTTGATCAAGCCCGCCGCACCTGAAGCGGCATTTAGATGTCCAACGTTTGACTTAACCGAACCGATCTGACAGTAGCCACGTTGTTGCGTCTGAAATGCCGCCTTGAGGGCCTCAATTTCGATGGGATCTCCCATTGTCGTTCCTGTCCCATGCGCTTCAATGTAGCTAATGCTTTCTGGCTCAACTTCAGCCATACTCATAGCCGCGCGAATAACTGCCGCCTGACCCTTCGTACTTGGTGCGGTATAGCCAACCTTCTGATTGCCATCATTGTTAATGGCAAAGCCACGAATCACCGCGTAGATGTGATCGCCATCTGCCACTGCTTCATTGAGTCGTTTGAGCGCCACTATACCAGCCCCATCACCAAAAACAGTGCCACCAGCCTGTTCGTCAAAGGATCGACAATGCCCATCAGGAGAATTGATCATGCCTTCCTGATAGAGATAACCTGCTTTTAATGGGGAAGTTACAGTGACACCTCCCGCAAGTGCCAAGTTACATCCATTGGACAATAAGGCCTGGCAGGCTAATACAATGTTCACCAATGCAGTGGAGCATGCAGTTTGCATTGTGATACTAGGGCCACGCAAATTGAGCTTATAGGAAAGAGCTGTACTGAAGAACTCTCGATCGTTCAACAACATGGTGCTAAAATGCTCTGCTCCCATGAGTTTTTCGCCTAAACGAGAGAGCCAATCCAGATTGGGTGTAGTCCCTGAGTATACTCCTATTAGCCCCTTATATGTCTGTGGATCGTAACCAGCATCTTCAAGTGCATTCCAGGCGCATTCGTGCAACATCCTGAATTGAGGATCCATAATTTCGGCTTCTTTTGGCGCATAATCAAAAAAGTTCGCATCAAAATATTCTACGTCTTCGATAACGCCTTTTGCTCTTATATAGTTGGGATGTTCAGCTAATTCCTTCGGGACTCCTGCTGCAACTAACTCTTCGACAGAAAAAGTGGAAATTGATTCAACTGCATTAATAATGTTATGCCAAAACATCTGTATATCTGAAGCCCCTGGAAAACGTCCAGACATACCTATCACCGCGATCTTGTTCTCTAGCGCATCTGCATTAAGAGTTGTGGGTAGTAAAGGAAGTGCTGCACTATCACTTGAGAGTTGAGAGATCTTTTCATCAGGGGCAAAGAGATAATTGGCTAAGGCTTGCACTGATGGATAGGTGTAAAGCGTGACAACCTGGATCTCCTGTCCCAATGTGGTTGACAATAGAGAACCAAGCTGAGAGATATCCAGAGAAGAAGCACCCAAATCAAAAAAGTTACTCTGGATATTGATTGTAGTAAAGCCAAAGTGTGTCTTTACCACATCAGCAATAACTTCACTGAGAGCACTTGCTGTCCGATAGAGCGAAGTCTTTGCTCTATTATTCTGCTGCATCTTCCGCTGATATGCTGCAAGTGGAGCAGTTCGACTCATTACATCCCAAAAGCGTTGACGCTCAAAAGGATAGGTAGGTAAGGAGATGCGAAATCTTTCATGATTATTCAATGCAGACCAGTCAATCTTAACTCCTGCCAGCCATAGTTGACCAAGACAATCGAGCAAGTGTTTCGCTTCTGCAGTGGCATCATTCGCAGGAAGCAGAATATTAAGCCTCAGCTGTTTATCCGCAACACCTTGTTGTGCATGCTCAAAAACATTGAGCATATTCCCTGGACCGATTTCTAAAAGAATGGCTGTCTCTTCTGAGAAGATATCATCTATTCTCTGCTCAGAGTATACTGACTGCTGCAGGTGGCGAATCCAATAACTCGAATCGGTTGCTTCTTCCGCTAAAATCCATGCTCCACTCAGATTTGAGATATAGGGCATCTGAGGAGAATGCAACTGAATCTGCGTCACCTCTCTCTCAAATTCAACAGTCATAGCTGCCTGAGTTGAGTGACGCATCAGTTGTCCACGCCTGACCACCAACCGCATCGCATCCTCTAAGGAGAGCACGCCAGCCAGACACGCAGCCACATACTCGCCAATACCATGACCAAATACTCCCCGTGGCTTAATCCCCCACTGGAGCAGGACCTGCGCCAGCGCATACTCCACGCTAAAGAGGGCTGGCTGAGCCACCTGCGTCTCCCGCAACCGCTGCTCACTGTCTGTATCGACAGCGGTTGGATAGAGCAGGGCTCGCAGGTCTCCCGCCCCGTAGGTCTGCGCCAAATCCAAACAGCGCTCGATCGCGTCCCGAAAGACTGCGTCGCGTGCATACAAGTATTGTCCCATATTGACATATTGTGTGCCCTGATCTGGAAACAACCAGAATAGGGGACGCGATTCCTGCTGGACAACACCGCTGCTCACCGGATTCTGGCTCAACTGGACAATAGCCTGCTCCACCGATTGCGCAACCATCATGCGCCGATGTCCAAAGTGGGTACGACCTACTTGCAGCGTATAGGCTACATCTGGCAGCGAGATATCGGGCTTAGTCTGGAGGGCTTGTACCAGACGCTGAGCCATCTGCCCCAGGGCTATTTCACTCTTCGCCGAGAGCGGCAGCACATGCCAATCTCGCTGCGAACGGCTCGCCGGGACCGCTGGAGCTTCCTCCAAAATCACATGCGCATTGGTGCCCCCAATGCCAAAAGAACTGACTCCGGCTCGTAAGGGATAGTGATCATTGTGCCAGGGGGTCAACCGGGTATTCACCACAAAGGGACTGGCCGCAAAATCGATGCGCGGATTCGCTCGCTCAAAATGTAAGCTTGGGGGTATCTGCCGATGTTGGAGAGCCAATACCGTCTTGATCAAGCCTGCCACTCCTGAAGCGGCATCCAGGTGTCCAATGTTTGACTTGACTGAACCGATCTGGCAGTAGCCACGTTGCTGCGTCTGAAATGCCGCCTTGAGGGCCTCTATCTCAATAGGATCTCCTAGCGTCGTTCCTGTCCCATGCGCTTCGATATAACTAATACTTTCCGGCTCAACTTCAGCCATACTGATAGCCGCACGAATAGCCGCCATCTGCCCCTGGACACTTGGTGCGGTATAGCCAACCTTCTGATTGCCATCATTGTTAATGGCGGAACCGCAAATCACCGCATAGATATGATCTCCGTCGGCCACTGCTTCCTGGAGCCGCTTAAGCACCACGATACCGACGCCACTACTGAAAACTGTCCCCGCAGCCCGTTCATCAAAGGATCGACAGTGCCCATCGGGAGAATTCATCATACCGTCTTGATATAAATAACCTGTCGTTGCAGGCAAATTTATTGAGACACCACCCGCGGCAGCAATATCTGTCTCCCCGCTTAAAAGCCCCTGACAGGCCAGATGAATCGCCACAAGAGAGGAAGAGCAGGCAGTCTGTACAGCTAAACTAGGACCCTGCAAATTGAGTTTATAAGAAAGACGCGTCGTAAAACTCTGATCATTGAGCAGCATAGCTTGAAACAATTCAGAAGCATCATGCATTTGTTGCAAGACGGCAGTAGACCAAAAGATATTATTACTTGCACCAGCATAGACCCCAACTAAGCCTTTACTATCCTGTGAGCAATATCCAGCATCCTCCAATGCCTCCCAGACACACTCATGAAGCAATCGATATTGAGGGTCCATCAATTGAGCTTCACGCGGCGAGTAGTCAAAAAAGAAAGCATCAAAATTTTCAACGCCTTGTAATGAACCGCTAGCCTTAACGTAGCGCGGATTATTCAGAAGTTCACGGTCGACCCCGGCAGCAATCAAATCCTCATCCGATAAAGGAATGATTGATTCTGTCCCATTTTGTAGGTTAGACCAAAATTCTGCCACACTATCTGCGCCAGGAAACTTTCCTGCCATGCCAATTATTGCGATTTCTAAACCTGTTTCTCCGGCTGCCAGCTTGCCCTGACTCATAGATACTCCTCACCTGTGGATCTATACCAATGGTTACTACTCTTGCTAGATAAGGTAGCGGTCTTACCATTGACCATTACGCCTGTATACAGCTCTGCTTTATTTTTGTCTTGCTTTACTCATTCTGCTTTTCAAACGAGATTTCCCTGCGCTTAATTTGTCCTCGCGATCTTTATGCGTATTCTCAACCGCTACATTAAAGTCTTTTTGATAAATAAATTCAGCTAGTGCGTAGATTGTTGAAAAGGTAAACATTTGCGATGCTGAAATGCTCGTCCCCAAGGCTGTGTTTATCATGCTGTTGATTTGGATAACATCGAGCGATGAAGCTCCCAGGTCAAACCAGTTAGCATAGATATCAATCATTTCCATGCCTAAAAACCCTCTCCACAGCTCGGCCAGGACCTGTTCCACATCATTCACAGTGACTATCGTGTGGGCAGATATACCCGTATTTTTGGCTGGGGCTTCGCTAGTATAGATAGAGGAAAGTTGCTTATTGGCCTCTATCTTTTGTTCAAGTACTTCTGTTGAGACAAGAACATGGGGCACCGTACAGGATAACAAGCTCAAAAAGATGTTTGCTCCTTCTTCACTCAATAAGCCTGAGTTATACTGCTGATGAAGAAGATCCTTATAAACAGCAAGCGATTTATCTACCTGTTGGGTTGGCAAAGATGCTGCGACAGCCATTCCAACATTTTGCCAGGTGTCCCAGCCTATTGATAACCAGCATTCGCCCTTATAGTGCGCAAATGCGTCCATGAAACTGTTAGCAGCTACATAACCAACTTGACCGATAGGAGGAACAACAGCCGATAGAGCCGAACAACAAATAACAAAATCAAGTGAAAGTCCACTCAAAACCTCGTGTAATACCAGAGTCCCCTGAAATCTTAGCGGCAAAAATATGCTGATCCCATTCCCTGGTTCTACCTTGTATTAGTGCTCCATCAGCCACACCAGCGCAATGAATAACCCCATTTACTACCTGGAAGCGCTGAATAGCTACATCAACTACATTTTTCATCTGCACTCGATTGGAAACATCGGCAGTAATAATCAGCACAGTCGAACCAAGCATTTCAATATGAAGCAATTGGTAAATCTTCAGGGAAGTTTGATCCTGTGCTGCATGGGTTTGCAACCAGTCATCCCATGTCGCCCGGGCGGGAAAATCACTTCTGGCAATCAATACGAGATTTGCCTGAACCATCATTGCCAGAGTTTCAGCTAAGGTCAAACCTATCGCACCAAGGCCCCCAGTGAGCAGATACGTACCACCTGCCTTGAGAGGTGGTGGTTGATGTTCTTCTAGCTGAAACTGCTTATATGTCTGCGTCCAGCGATACTTTCCGCGCAAGGCAACAACTTCGTCCGCCGAATCAGATACAATCTCATCAACAAGCGGATTGATCAGTGTCGCGTTGACACCGTTAGGTGTAAACACAATATCGATATTTGAGCAATGTATATGTTTGTATTCCAGCGAGATCACTCTTCCAGGAGCGATAAGTAAGGACTGGGCCGGATTTACTATCTCTGTACCAGTAACCTCAAATGCATTATTGGAAACAATTGTGATATGTGTAGGCGTCTCTTGATATTTGGCAACTACTCGCGCCAGTGAAAGTAGGCAGTGATAACCTACTTCCTGTAGGTCATTGGTAATATGTACAATATTCTCATCCTGGACCACATTGGTCATTCCCCAACAATGAATAATTTTATCGATGGCTCCGTATCTACGGTAGAGGTCTTCAAGTAACATCTGATACTGTTCATCTATCCCAGGATTGATAAAGAATACATCATCAACATGTTCTTTATATTCCGTGTTTTTCTCTACCATAATGACTTTACAACCAGCGCTAGTGAAGCGTTCGGCGATCCCGTCGGCAATCCCATAATCATCCCGAAAGATGAGACATGTTGAAACATGCCCTGTCTGGCGCTGAGGAGAAGTAAATATACGGGGTTGCCTCTCCCAGTTTGGCAGATAGAAATACCTATGCTTTGTAGTTTGAGGTGTTACTGGCACAGGCACCAAGTGCAAATCACGTTTTGCCAATACGTTCTCTTCTAAGGATTCATCATACCAAAAGCGTTGCCGTTCAAAGGGATAGGTCGGTAAGGAGAGACGCCTGCGCTGTTCTTCTGCATAGGCAGCCGTCCAGTTCAGATTGACGCCGGCTATCCAGAGCCGTCCCAGGCGATTGAGCAGATAGACATCATCTGGCTGCTCCTCCCGCCGATGACGTAAGAGATTGAGGACGAGTTGCTTTTTATTTGCTCCTTGCCCCTGACGCGCAAAGGTACTCAGGCTATTGCCAGGTCCCACTTCCACCAGTATCGCGGTGCGCTCTTCCAAGAGATGACTGATCCCTTCAGCAAATCGTACCTGCGTACGCAGATGGCGCACCCAATAGGCTGGATCGGTGGCTTCTTCTGCGTGTATCCATGTCCCGCTCACATTCGAGAGATAGGGGATCTGTGGCGCATGCAACGCCACACGCTTCACCTCTTCTCCAAATGCTTCGAGTACTGGCTCCATCAGAGCAGAATGAAAGGCATGGGAGGTCGGAACGCGTCGACAGCGGTGTCCATCCCGCTGCATCTCTGCTTCCAACACCTCGATCAGCTCCACCCGGCCAGCCACGACACACATCTGCGGCGTATTAACCGCAGCCAGGCTCAATCCTTCGCGGAGATACGATTGCACGTGCGCTTCGGAGAGTTCCACACTGAGCATAGCACCGGTTGGTGCCTGGCTCATCAGCTGTCCACGCCTGACCACCAACCGCATCGCATCCTCTAAGGAGAAGACGCCAGCCAGACACCCCGCCACATACTCGCCAATACTATGGCCGAGCATCCCCTGTGGTTTGATTCCCCACTGGAGCAGGACTTGTGCCAGCGCATACTCCACGCTAAAGAGGACTGGTTGGGCCACCTGCGTCTCCTGCAGCCGCTGCTCACTCTCTGCATCGACAGCGATCGGATAGAGCAAGGCACGCAGATCGCCTGCTCCATAGGTCTGCGCCAGATCCAGGCAGCGTTCAATCGCAGCTCGAAAGACCGCATCTCGTGCATACAAGTGCTGTCCCATATTGACATATTGTGCGCCCTGACCCGGAAACAACCAGAATAAGGGACGTGACTCTTGCTGGACAACGCCACTGCTCATAGAGTCCATCGTCTCCTGACTCAACTGAGCAATGGCTTGCTCCACAGAGTGCGCAACCACCATACGCCGATGTCCAAAGTGAGCCCGACCTACTTGCAAGGTATAGGCCACATCGGCCAGCGAGATATCAGACTCAGCCTGGAGGGCTTGTGCCAGGCGCTGAGCCATTTGTACGAGAGCCATCTCACTCTTTGCGGCGAGCGGCAACACATGCCAGTCTCGCGGCGAACGGCTCACCTGGACTGCGGGGGCTTCTTCCAGGATCACATGCGCATTGGTGCCACCGATGCCGAAGGAACTAACCCCAGCTCGCAAGGGATAGTGTTCATTGTGCCAGGGGGTCAACTGGGTACTTACCACAAAAGGGCTAGCCGCAAAATCGATGCGTGGGTTCGCTCGCTCAAAATGCAAGCTTGGGGGTATCTGCCGATGTTGGAGAGCCAATACCGTCTTGATCAAGCCCGCCACTCCTGAAGCGGCATCCAGATGTCCAATGTTTGACTTGACCGAACCAATCTGGCAATAGCCACGTTGCTGCGTCTGAAATGCAATCTTGAGGGCCTCAATCTCGATGGGATCTCCCAGTGTCGTTCCTGTCCCGTGCGCTTCAATATAGCTAATACTTTCTGGCTCGACCATGCTCATACGTTGTGCAGCCCGAATAACATCAGCCTGCCCATCAATGCTTGGAGCAGTAAAACCAATTTTTCGATTACCATCGTTATTAATTGCGGAACCACGAATCACCGCGTAAATGTGATCACCATCTGCGAGAGCACGTTTAAGGGACTTTAAAACGACGACACCCACACCCTCCCCTGGAACTGTTCCTGCAGCATCAGCATCAAAAGCACGACAATGGCCATCAGGAGACAAGATCATGCCTTCCTGATAGAGATATCCTTGAGGGCCGGGAATCGGAACAGAAACGCCTCCGGCAATAGCCATGCTACATTCACCAGTTAGCAATGATCGGCATGCCAGATGGACAGAAACTAACGATGTTGAACAGGCAGAATTTACAGCGACGCTGGGTCCACTCAGGTTGAGCTTATACGCAATATTAGCACTCATAAAGTCTTTGTCGACAAAGGGTAAGGCTGCAAATTGTTCACTAGAGCTATCACCACGACTCAAGAGGGAAAATCCTTGCCAATACACATTTGGAGAGGCACCAGCAAATACACCCACTGTACCATGTTTGTCCTCAGGATTATATCCTGCATCCTCGAGTGCCTCCCAGGCACACTCATGAAATAAGCGTATTTGGGGATCCATGACTTCAGCTTCTCGTGGAGAATAACCAAAGAAAGAAGCATCAAAGTATTCATGTTCCTCAATGATTCCTTTTGCGGCCACAAAGTTTGGCTCATTAACTAAGCCAGGTTGCATACGCCAGGGGCTAAGCTTATCCTTTTCAAAAAAAGTAATAGATTCAGTTCCTTGGCACAAATTACTCCAGAAATCATGAATATTGCGGGCCCCAGGAAACCTCCCTGAAACACCTATCACCGCAACCTGCATTCCAATAGAAAGTGTTCGCTTAGTGTCGCCCATTCTAATTCTCTCCTGCTAATCTGGTTAACTCATCCATCATAGAATAAGCGTCTTCAGCTTCTATATACTCTTCCTCATTTGACGTTGGAGATGTATCATCCTGAGTCTTTCCCATATGTTCAACAAAGCTTAAAATGGTAGGATATTGGAAATAGCTCAGCATGGAAATTTGTTTGCCAAGGGTATCCTGAACACGATTATGAAGCGCAAGTACATTGAAAGAATTCCCTCCCATATCAAAAAACCTGCTCTGAATACTTACTTTCTCTTCTGGAAGCTTGAGAACTTCTGCCCATATTTTCACCAGTGACCGTTCCAATTGATCACGTGGCGGCACATATAATTCCCCGGGATCTGTATATTGTTTGGGATCAGGTAAGGCAGCTTTATCGATTTTTCCGTGCTCGGTCAACGGTAGGTCGTCAACAGGTACAATGAATGCTGGGAGCATATGAACCGGTAGATGCTGCTTCAAATATGCCTTCAACATAGCAATAAATTCACGTGGATCGCCTGTCTGGCTAGTTACAACATAGCCACAGAGGGCCAAGTCTCCTTGAGTATCCTCTATTGGCAATACGATAACATCAGTGATATCCTGAAAAGAACGAATATGCGCTTCGATCTCTCCAATCTCTATGCGAAACCCATGGATCTTTACCTGCTGGTCCGACCGGCCAACATACTCTATCTCTTCGCTATTTATCCATTTCCCCAGATCACCCGTTCGATACAGTCTGGTGCGCTGATCAAATGGATTCACAATGAATTTTGCAGTGTTAAATCAGGATTGTGTAGGTAGCCTCTAGCAACGCCTTCACCGCCAACAAAGATTTCCCCGACAACTCCAAGTGGTGCCAATTGCAATGTGGAATTAAGTATGTATATTGACATTGGTGGTAGGGGAGCACCAATATTACTGATATTTGCATGTATATCAGCTGAGGTTACTTCCTTATAAGTAACATGAACAGTCGTCTCGGTAATACCATACATGTTAATCAATTGTGTTGAGGGATAGAACTGTTGCCACTCTTTCAATCGGCCAGGTTTCAACGCCTCGCCGCCAAAGATCACATAACGCAAAGAGAGATCATGAGTATGATGCTTCTTTTCTTCCTCACACAGCTGAAAAAAAGCACCAGGGGTTTGATTCAACACAGTAACATGCTCTTTTTTTAGTAAATCTCGGTATGCTGGCATATCCAATGTCATTGAGCGTGGAATAATGGTAAGCTGACCACCATTCAGTAGTGCTCCGTACATCTCCCATACAGAAAAATCAAAGCAAAATGAATGGAACATCGTCCATATTGAGTTCTCATCAAAATCGAAGGAAAATTTATCATTGCGTAAGAGTTGCACAATCTGCCGATGCTCCACCATCACCCCTTTGGGCCTACCGGTGGTCCCCGAAGTATAAATCACATAGGCCAAACTTCTGGCATTATGGCTAGGAGGTAGATTTGTGTCTGCTCTCCCCTCCAACGCAATAGTATCGAGCATCACCAGATTATCACAGAAGGGGAGATCAGATGCTAAGTGTGATTGCGCACAGACAATCTGCACGTGGCTATCCTCCAAGATATAACTTAGACGAGCAATGGGATAGTGGGGATCAAGTGGAAGATAGGCTGCACCTGCCTTCAAGATAGCAAGTATGCCGATGATCATTTCAATAGAACGCTCAATATAAATACCAATAAGATCATCTGGTTGCGCTCCCATATCTCTGAGTACGCATGCTAGACGATTAGCTCGACTATTTAGCTCTGCATATGTTAAGCGAGTCTCTCCATATTTCAGGGCCACATGATTGGGAAATTTTGCAACTGCTTCTTCGAATAACTGTGTTATTGTGCTCTGCTCAGGAAAGGTAAAACTGATCCTCTTTTCAAAAGACGTTGAAGCACCTACAATGGGCAATGCTAAAAGACTTTGCTTGGGATTATCAATGACACTTTGCAATAACGTTTGAAAACTCTCTACAAAGCTAGCAATAAAACGCTGATCATAGAGGTCGGTATTATATTCTATTGATCCATGTAAACTATTTGTAGACTCTTCTATATAAAGGATCAGGTCAGCCTTGGATGTGTTTGTATGCAAAGCTAATGGTTGTACGTCCAACCCAGAAAGGCTCAACGTTTGTTGCGACGTATTTTGATAGGCAAACATTATCTGCACAAGAGGATTACGACTTATGTCGCGTGTCTGCTCAAACTGTTTGACGAGATATTCGAAGGGTACGTGTTGATGCTGATAAGCATCGGTGGCCATATCTTTAATTCTATGCAGTAATTTTTGAAATGAAGGATTACCGGAGAGATCAGTGCGCAAAACAAGAGTATTAATAAAAACTCCAATTAATGATTCTATATCACGCAAATCTCTATTAGCAATAGGACAACCAACCAGAATATCAGCCTGATCAGTATAGCGAAATAGCAGCGTCTGGAAAGCACCAAGCATGACCATAAACATGGTAACGCTTTCTTGTTCGCTTACAGATCGCAATGATCGTAAAATCCCACTAGGAATATCAAATGAGTACGTTGCCCCGTGAAAAGTCTGTACAACTGGCCTACTATAAGTTGTTGGAAGCTCTAATACCAAAGGAGCATCGATCAGTTGCTGAATCCAGTAATCTCGCTCCTCATTATAGTTATCACCATCCCAGGATGAGCGTTGCCACGCAGCATAGTCTGTATATTGAATAGCCAGAGGAGGCAGGAGTGACGCCTCTCCTTGCAGTATGGCAGAGTATAAAGTGCCAAGTTCTCGCATAAAAACTTCAAGAGACCACCCATCAGCAACAATATGGTGAAACACAAGCACAAGAATAGCATGCTCCATATCCAGTTGCACTAAAGTTGCACGCCAAAGAGGTCCTTGAACCAGATCAAATGTATACTCAGCCTCGCTTTGCATAACTTTCCGTGCTTCAGTTTCTCTCAATGTTTCAGGTAATGCCTTTAGATCTATCTGAAACATTGAGGCTTCTGAAGAAGGTTGAACGACTTGTTGAACAGATCCATCTATGACAGGAAAGGCACTACGTAAAATCGCATGCCTCTTGATAATCTCTTTGAAACTCTTCCCAAGGGCATCACGGTCAAGTAAACCAGCTAAGCGTAGGGCAAATGGGATGTTGTAGACCGCACTCTCAGGCTCCAATTGATTAAATAGCCACATCTGCTCCTGTGCAAAGGAAAGTCTACAAGGAGTTTCCTGAGATTGCGCCATTATCATGACAGATTGATGTCGTTCTACACCTTCATCGGCAAGAAGATAATCAAGCAATTCAAGCTCTTCCTGAGATATTCCACTACGCTGAAAATCATGCTCTTCGTTCATTGTTATTTTCTCCTGCTACTTCTCTTCGATTGAAGCAGGTTTTCTCTTTCTTCTGGTGACATAGATTGGATTTTCCATAAAATGCGAGCAGCCTGCTCTATTTGGCCAGTTGTTTTCTCATATTGAATCAGTAGCTCTGCCATCTTCTGAATGGTTGCAGCTTGCATGATTTTTTGTAGCGGCGCTTCGGTCTGAAAAACCTGACGGAGACGAGATAAGATCTGAATGAGGTGCAGTGAAGTACCACCAACAGCAAAGAAATTATCATCTATACCAACGCGATTCACCTGAAGTACTTCTCTCCACAAACCTGCAACAATTTCTTCGAGGGGCGTCTTAGGAGCAATAAAGGTTGGCAACTGGTTTGTTCTATCCTCTTCAGGCCTAGGGAGCAAACGACGATCCACTTTACCATTTACAGTGAGAGGTAAGGCATCAAGAAATTGAAAAAACGAGGGTATCATATATGCAGGTAGCGTCTGTAAGAGTTGTTGACGCAGAGCTTCTGATGTAGGCAAGACAGAAGTTTTAGGTACAATATAAGCAATGAGAATTGAAATTCCTGCCCTATCTTTATAGACATCTACGATAGCATCATGCACAGCTGCATGCTGGCTTATCGCGTGCTCAATCTCTCCCAATTCAATACGAAAACCACGTACCTTCACCTGGAAGTCGCTCCGTCCCAGAAACTCCAACGCTCCATCGCTCCGAAAACGAGCCAGATCGCCCGTTCGATAGAGTCGAGCTCCCGGCTCCTCGCTAAAGGGATGCGGCACAAATCGTTCAGCGGTCAAAGCAGCACGTCCAAAATACCCTCGGGCCAGTCCTGCGCCACCAAGATAGAGTTCTCCCACGACTCCTTGTGGAACCTGTTGTCCCTGCCCATCAAGCAGATACACCTGTCCATTGCTAATCGACCTCCCGATCACTGGTGCATGCTCTTCATCGACCGCAATCAAGGCCATGGTGGAATACGTCGTATCCTCGCTGGGTCCGTAGAGATTGTAGACTGCTTGTACCCCTGCTTGCTGATACAATTGGCGCACCAACAGCAGGGGAAGTGGCTCCCCAGCAAGATTGACAGTCTGTACTCCCGCTGGCAAGGGACCCAGACGTAAGAGCTCGCTGACTGCCGAGGGCACGGTATTGAGCAGCGTCACCTGTGCAGTAGCTGGTAAGCTCGGTAATTGCAGGACATTCTCAGCCAGTATCACCGTTCCCCCACTGCTCAAAGGGGCAAAGAGCTCAAAGATTGAGAGATCGAAACAGACTGAGGTCGACGCTAACACTCCAGCCAGTTGCGCACGTGTAAAAAAGCTGGTCGCCCAGGCAATAAAGGCCACCGCATTTCCATGGGTGATGGCCACCCCTTTCGGCTGTCCCGTCGATCCAGACGTATAGATCAGGTACGCTAGGTGGGCCGCATCAGGCAGAATGTTCACATTGTGTGCTGGCATACGAGCAAGCTGCTCCTCTAAAGCATCCAGACACAGTGGCGCATGGAGCAAATCCGCAGTGGATAACTGAGCCAACAGAGTGCGCTGGGTCACCAGCACCTGAGGCTGCGCATCCTTGAGCATAAAAGCCAGACGGTCGGCGGGATACTGGGGATCGAGCGGCACGTAGGCCCCTCCAGCTTTAAGGGTGGCAAGTATAGCAATCAGGAGATCAGCGCTACGTTCCAGACAGATCGCGACACATCGTTCTGGACCTACCCCTTGCGCCTGGAGCAGATGGGCCAGGCGGTTGGCCCGCTGGTTAAGCTCAGCATATGTCAGATGTTGCTCGCCCACAATGAGTGCAGGTGCCTGAGGAGTCTGTTCCACGTGTTGCTGAAATTGGGTGTGCAACGCCTGCTGAGAGGAATATCCCTGCCGGGTCGCATTCCATATGGCAAACTGTTGCTGTTCCTCCTTGCTCAATAATGGCAATTGCACAATCGGCATTTCCGGATGAGCACAAATACTCGCAAGTAATGTCTGAAAATGTTGGCTCATACGGGCAATCGTTGTTGCCATAAACAGATCGGTGTTATATTCAAACCACCCTTGTAGGCCATCTTCCTTCTCTTCCAGCATAAGTGTCAGGTCAAACTTGGCTGTACCAGTATCAATTGGTACTGTTTGCATTGTTAATCCGGGAATACTAAGGTCGATCTCAGGAGTATTTTGCAAAATAAACATCACTTGAAAGATGGGGTTTCTGCTTAGATCACGTTGGGTCTGGATCTCCTCAACCAGTCGCTCAAAAGGCAGATCCTGATGCGCATAGGCCCCTAATGTCACTTCTCGTACTTGTTGCAATAGTTCCCGGAAGGTGGGCGAAATGGAAAGGTCAACGCGTAAAGCCACAGTATTAATAAAACAGCCAATTAAGTGCTCGGTTTGAATCTGCGTCCGATTAGCAATCGGTGTCCCCACAATCACATCTGTTTGTCCGCTATAGCGTGCAAGCAATACTTGGAAAGCAGCCAACAATGTCATAAACAGTGAGACCCCTTCCTGCTGGCTCAGTTGATACAGGTTCTGGGTCAACTGCGGTGTAAGGCACATGCGTTGCTGAGCACCAGCGAAGGATTGGGTTATAGGGCGAGGATGATCAGTTGGCAGTTCCAATTGGGGCAGTGGTTCCTGCAATTGATTCTGCCAATAGGCCAGTTGTTCTTCTAGTGCCTTTCCTTGTAGCCATTGACGTTGCCAGTATGCATAATCAGCATACTGGATTTGTAAAGATGGTAATTGAGGCACGCCACCGGTTTGGAAGGCACGATAGGTGGTAACCAATTCGCGCACGAACACGGAGATAGACCAACCGTCAGAAATAATATGGTGCATATTAAGCACGAGTAGATATCTCATAGAATTCAATTGTAGTGCCTGAACACGCAACAAAGGACCACGTTCAAGATCAAATCCCTGATTGTACTCTTGCTCAAGCGTTTGCTGTACTCTCTGAGTTTGCTGTTCCGAAGACAACTGCATCAGATCAGTTAACGGCACCTCCACTGTGAAAGGAGGACCGATATGCTGCATCGGTTGTGTATTAACAAGATGGAAGGTGGTACGTAAGCTCTCGTGGCGAGCAACAAGCAAGGTAAGAGCTTGCTGCAATGTTTCCAGTGATAGAACACCTTCAATAGAGACAGCGGTGGGGATGCTGTAGAGCGCAGAATACATCTCTAGTTGTTCCAGTATCCAGAGACGTTGCTGGGCAAATGAAAGCTGTAAGTTCTTTTCTCGGCTGATGGACAACAGTGCAGGAGCTGTATTGACGGCCGGAACAAACATAGTCAACCGAGCCGCCAGCAGTGAGATAGTTGGAGCCTCAAAGATGGTACGTAGGGGAATATCCATCTGCAGATGAGCACGCAACCGGCTGACTAATTGTGTCGCTAATAATGAATGACCACCTGCCTCGAAAAAATTGTCGTCGATACCAACCTGTTCAACAGGCAAGAGTTCTTGCCAGATGGTTACCAGCTGTTGTTCAAGCACAGTACGTGGAGCAACCAGATCACTACTCAGATCCAGGCGACCAATCTCAGGTGCTGGCAGTTTACGGCGATCAACTTTACCACTAGAAGTAAGTGGC
The DNA here is from genome assembly GCA_963699315.1 of uncultured Chloroflexia bacterium. Lineage (GTDB taxonomy): Bacteria > Chloroflexota > Ktedonobacteria > Ktedonobacterales > Ktedonobacteraceae > Dictyobacter. Next base: position 4,732,034 of record OY969433.1, on the reverse strand, counting down.
AACGTCTCTAATACGATATAGGCATTAGGTAGCATGTAGCCAGGGAGGCGGGCTTGCAACCAACTTCGTAACGCGACAATCTGGCCTGACTCCGCTGGAGATTCCATTGAAGAGGGCTCCAGTACGACATAAGCCACAATCTGCTGTTCCAACTCGGTTGATCCCGGACGCACCAGCACCACTCCGCTCTGAACCAGAGGATGAGCCTGCAAAACCGTTTCAATCTCTCCCAGTTCAATGCGGAAACCGCGTACCTTCACCTGGAAGTCGCTCCGTCCCAGAAACTCCAACGCTCCATCATCCCGAAAACGAGCCAGATCGCCCGTTCGATAGAGTCGAGCGCCTGGCTCCTCGCTAAAGGGGTGCGGTACAAATCGCTCAGCGGTTAACACAGCACGCCCGAGATACCCTCGTGCCAGGCCTGCGCCACCCAGATAAACCTCTCCGAACACCCCTTGTGGAACCCGTTGCCCCTGGTTATCGAGCAGATATACTTGCCCATTGTCAATCGGCCTTCCAATCACCGGAGTGCGCTCCTCATCGGCCGCCATCAAAGCCACAGTGGAGAACGTCGTATCCTCGCTGGGTCCATAAAAATTATAGACTGCATGCACCGTTTTCTGCTGATACAATTGGCGAACTAACATCAGGGGCAGCGGCTCCCCTCCTAAATTGACTGTCTGTACTCCCGCTGGCAAGGGACCCAGGCGTAAGAGTTCGCTGGCTGCTGAGGGCACTGTGTTGATCAACGTCACCTGTGCAACAGCAGGCAAGCTCGGTAATTGCAGGACATTCTCAGCCAGTATCACCGTTCCTCCACAGCTCAAGGTGGCAAAGATCTCAAAGATCGACATATCAAAACAGACTGAGGTCGACGCCAACACTCCAGCCAGTTGCGCTCGTGAGAAGAAGCGTAACGCCCAAGCAGTAAAGGCCACCGCATTTCCATGGGTGATGGCCACTCCCTTTGGACGTCCCGTCGATCCAGAAGTATAGATCAGGTACGCCAGATGGGCCTCCTCGAGCACAATGTGAACATTATGCACAGGCATACATGCAAGCTGCTCCTCTAAAGCATCCATACACAATGGCTCCTGAAGCAAATCTTTTGTGGGTAACAGAGCCAGCAGAGTATGCTGGGTCAACACCACCTGAGGGTGAGCATCCTCGAGCATAAGAGCCAGACGATCAGAGGGATACAAAGGATCAAGTGGTACATAGGCCCCACCAGCTTTAAGGGTGGCAAGTATAGCAATCAGGAGATCAGCACTACGTTCCAGACAGATTGCGACACATCGTTCTGGGCCCACTCCCTGCACTTGGAGCAGATGGGCCAGACGATTGGCTCGCTGGTTAAGCTCGGCATACGTGAGTTGCTGCTCACCCATAATGAGTGCAGTTGCCAGGGGCGTCTGTTCTACTTGCTGTTGAAATTGAATGTGCAACGCCTGCTGAGTGGGATATATCTGCTGAGTTGCATTCCATGCGGCAAATTGTTCCTGTTCCTCTTTGCTCAACAGTGGCAATTTAGCAATAGACATATGCTTATCTAAAAGAACGGCCTGTAAGAGGAGATGGAAATGTGTAATCAGCCGTTGTATGGTTGTCGCCGCAAATAGATCAGTATTATATTCTAGCCAGCCCTGCAAGATATCTGTATGTTCTTCAATTGTCATATTCAGGTCGAACTTTGCAGTGCCAGTATCAATATCGATGCGTTCTATACTTAGATTATCCAGATGCAATTCCAGCTCTGGCGTGTTTTGCAAAGTGAATAATACCTGGAAGATAGGAGAGTAACTAAGTGAGCGCTCTGGTTGTAATACTTCCATAAGTTGCTCAAATGGTAGATCCTGATGAGCATATGCCTCCAGGGTCATCGTTCTCACGCGCTTGAGAAGTCCACTAAAAGAGATAAAATCTTCAAGTTCCATACGCATAACCAGCGTGTTCACAAAGAGCCCGATTAAGTTTTCCGTTTGCTTTTGAGTCCTATTCGCAATAGGCGAACCGATGAGTATATCTTGTTGACCACTATAACGGTAGAGCAATATTTGAAATGCAGCGAGCAAAGTCATGTAGAGCGTTACATTTTCCTGTTTGCTGAGATCCCTCAATGCTGTAACGAGATCTGCGGATAGAGAAAATGCCTGAGTGGCTCCGTTAAATGTCTGAATGGATGGTCTTGGATAATCCAAGGGGAGCTCAATGAGTGGTGCTGCATTCGCTAACTGACGCATCCAGTAAGTGATTTGTCGCTCTTTTATCTCACCATTGAACCACTCACGTTGCCAATGCACGAAATCGATGTACTGAATGGGCAATGGTAACAATGGAGAAGATAAAATATCTTGCGTAAATGTGGTATAGAGGCTGGTAAGCTCACGAATTAATATCCCTAAAGACCAACCATCTGCAATAATATGATGCATCGTAATTGCAACAACGATCTCATCGTCCGCTAACTGTACAGTAAAGACTCGGAAGAGCGGTCCACATGTAAGATCAAAAGGCTTACGGCATTCTTCCACAAGCGCCATAAAAGCTTCCTGATTACGATCCTCCTCAGGAAGATAGCGTAAGTCACATTGAGAAACAGTCAGAACAATCTGATCCGCAATGACCTGTACAGGCTCTCCATTTTCCTGTATAAAAGTAGCTCGCATGGTCGCATGACGGCGAACAATTTCTTCTAAACTCTTCCTAATTGCGAACATATCCACTTGCCCATGTAGCTTGACCACGGCAGGTATATTATAAGCAGGACTTTCATTGTCAATTTGTTGAAGCAACCAGAGACGCTTTTGGGCAAACGAGAGTGGATTTTCCTTTGTGTTCCGAACTGTAGCTATCAGTGGCAATACTTGTGATACAGTGGTCCCATATGTGTATTCCTGAACACGACGAGCTAATTGCTCTATCGTTTTTGCTTCAAACAAAACAGACAATGGTATATCAATTTGATACATGTCACGAATACGTGCAATTACCTGTGTTGCAAGCAAGGAATGACCACCAACTTCAAAAAAATTATCATAGATACTAATTATCTGATGGCCAAGAACTTCAACCCAGATATCAAGAAGCAAATCTTCTAGAGGATTACGAGGTAAAACGAGCTGTGTATCGCCATGGAATACATCGGTCACATGAGATGTGAGTAACATATGACGATCAATTTTGCCATTGGGTGTAAGTGGCAAAGATGCTAATAATACATAGGCATTGGGCAGCATGTAGCCAGGGAGACGGTCTTGCAACCAGTTTCGCAATATGACAATCTGTCTTGACTCCACTGACGGGTCCGTTGAAACGGACTCAGGTACGACATATGCCACAATCTGCTGTTCTAGCTCGGTTGATCCCGGGCGCACTATCACTGCCCCACCCTGGACCTGAGGATGAGCCTGTAGGACCGCTTCAATCTCTCCCAATTCAATACGAAAACCACGTACCTTCACCTGGAAGTCGCTCCGTCCCAGAAACTCCAACGCTCCATCGCTCCGAAAACGAGCCAGATCGCCCGTCCGATAAAGTCGAGCTCCCGGTTCCTTACTAAAGGGATGCGGTGCAAATCGCTCAGCGGTCAATGCAGCACGCCCGAAATACCCTCGTGCCAGTCCTGCACCACCGAGATAGAGTTCTCCCACGACTCCTCGTGGAACCTGTTGTCCCTGCCCATCAAGCAGATACACCTGCCCATTGCTAATCGGCCTCCCGATCACTGGTGTACGCTCTTCGTCGGCCGCCATCAAGGCCATGGTGGAATACGTCGTATCCTCGCTGGGTCCGTAGAGATTATAGACTGCTTGTACCCCTGCTTGCTGATACAATTGGTGCACCAACAGCAGAGGAAGTGGCTCCCCGGCGAGATTGACAGTCTGCACTCCCGCCGGCAAGGGACCCAGGCGTAAAAGTTCCCTGACTGCCGAGGGCACGGTATTGAGCAGCGTCACCTGTGCAGCAGCCGGTAAGCTCGGTAACTGCAGAACATTCTCAGCCAGTATCACCGTTCCTCCACAGCTCAAGGGGACAAAGAGCTCAAAGATTGAGAGATCGAAACAGACCGAGGTCGACGCTAACACTCCAGCCAGTTGTGCACGCGTAAAAAAGCTGGTCGCCCAGGCAATAAAGGCCACCGCATTTCCATGGGTGATGGCCACCCCTTTCGGCTGTCCCGTCGATCCAGATGTATAGATCAGGTACGCCAGGTGGGCTGCATCCGGCACGATGTTCACATTATGCACAGGCATACGAGCAAGCTGCTCCTCTAAAGCATCCAGACACAGTGGCTCTTGGACCAAATCCGCAGTGGATAACTGAGCCAACAGAGTACGCTGGGTCACCAACACCTGAGGCTGCGCATCCTTAAGCATAAAAGCCAGACGGTCAGCGGGATACTGGGGATCGAGCGGCACGTAGGCCCCTCCGGCTTTAAGGGTGGCCAATATAGCAATCAGGAGATCAGCGCTACGTTCCAGACAGATCGCGACACATCGTTCTGGACCTACCCCTTGCGCCTGAAGCAGATGGGCCAGGCGGTTAGCCCGCTGGTTAAGCTCGGCATATGTCAGATGTTGCTCACCCACAATGAGTGCAGGTGCCTGAGGAGTCTGTTCCACGTGTTGCTGAAATTGGGTATGCAACGCCTGCTGAGTGGGGAACATCTGTCGGGTTGAGTTCCATACAGCAAACTGTTGCTGTTCCTCCTTGCTCAATAGTGGCGATTGCGCAATTTTCATTTCTTTGTTTTGAGAAATTGCTTCTAATATTATTTGAAGGTGTCTGCTTATTTGAACAATTGTAGTACTCGCGAACAAGTCAGTGTTGTATTGCAAACTAGCAGCCAGAACGCCTCCCGTCTCTTCCATCGTAAGCGATATATCAAATTGTGAGGTTAGCTGCTCAACTGGAAGAATTTCAGCTTGCAAATCCCCTAATTGAAGTGGTAGAGCATGGGGATTAGCCATAGAAAGCGAAAGGTTATTTTGGTCATGGAGATGGGATTTCTCCAGAACAAACATTGTTTGGAATAGCGGCGAGTGACCTGGATCGCGATCTGATTGCAAATGTTCAACCAGCAATGGAAATGGATAATCCTGATGAGCAAGCGCATCCAGCACAGTTCGGCGTACTTGCACAAAGAACTCTTCCACTGAAGTGTCTTCCGTTATATACGCTCTTAGTACCACAGGATTGACGAAGTAGCCAATGATATTAGACCATTTCTTACTATTTCGCCCAGCCAAAGGGGAACCAACCAGAATGTCATTCTGTCCAGTATAACGATACAAGAGTATCTGCCAGCAAGCCAGCAGCACCATATACAATGTCAGACCACTGGCTTTAGCCACTAATTTTAACTGTTGTGTGAGTTCCTCTGTGAGCAAAAATGAATAAGCACTGCCATTATAGGTCTGAATCGTTGGGCGGGGATAATCACATGGTAGGTTCAAAACAGGAAGTTCTCCTGCTAGCTGGTGGTGCCAATATTGCTTCATTTGTTGTCCATGTGCGCTTGCTAACACTTGTTCTTGCCAGTGGACAAACTCTGCATACTGACCATCCACAGGAGTAAGAGAGACAGGCTTGTGTGCTTTCTCAGATTGGTAAAGAGCATCAAGCTCTTGCAATAGAATAGCTAACGACCAGAAGTCCGCGATGAGATGGTGAATAGCCAGGAAGAGCACTGATTCTGTCAATGAATGCTGGAATAAACGCACATGAAACAATGGACCTTGTTCAAGATGAAAGGAATGTTTCAGCTCTTTTCTGAGCTGGTTTTGTAATGTTGTGTGATCCCATGCTGCAATGTTTTCCACCTGAAGAGAATTCTCTATGTGTGGATGAATATATTGATATGGAACCCCATCTTTTACAACAAACGTCGTCCGTAAAGCAAGATGCCGTTCAGAGAGAATCTGAAAAGCCTGCATCAAAGCATCGAGATCAACATTTCCATAAATACGCATCGTGCTAAAAATATTATTAGCGGTATTTTTCAAGTCAAGCTGTTGCAGAAACCATAGCGCTCTTTGTCCATATGAGAGAGGAAAAAAGTTTCTTGGCGTACTGGCAACGACGATCTCGGTTGGAGGGGGATTTATGCCAATCGATGAGAGCTTCTCGTAAAGGCTATGGATTAATTGGGCAACCGATTGATCATCAAGAAATACTGCTGGAGATAAATTGATATTTAGATCATTTTCAATTTTATATTGCAGTTCGATAGCAGCAAGTGAGTCCAATCCCAGTGATGTCAGGGAGTGTTCGCTCAATAATAAATCAGGAACAGGCTGGATAAACGCATGCAACAGATCGATTATATATGTCGTCAGTAACGTAATACCCTCTTCAAGTGGAACACCAAGCACAACATCTGGGGTAAGAATGGTCGGTTTGCTCGCGACTAATGCCTCAATTTTTTCCTGTCTACTCTGCCCAATATTCTCCAGCTGTCCTGATAAATATTTTGCACGGCAAGCTATGCGCTGGATTTTACCACTAGACGTTTTTAATATAGTACCTGTTTTGATAAAAACAATATCGTAGACTTGCAAATTATGGTTCTGAGCCACTGCTTGCCTGATAGTTGCAGCAACCTGAGCAACTTCAAGATGTTGTTCATGTCTCTCAACTTCATACACAATAACTAACTGCTCTGTACCATCAATATCGATTGAGAATGCAGCCCCACAATTCGCTCGTAATCCGGGATAGCTGTCTTCGACAGTGAATTCAATATCTTGAGGATAGTGATTACGACCTCGAATAAGAATCAAATCTTTCAAGCGTCCAGTTATAAATAGCTCATGCTGAGAAATGAAACCCAAATCACCCGTGCGCAAAAATGTTTGAGTGGGAAAAGAAGGTAATTTCGCTTGGAAGGTAGCCTCGGTTGCCTCTGATTTTCGCCAATATCCTTGTGCGATGCTAGGGCCACTTATCCAGATTTCACCTACCTGATCAGGTAAACATGCAGAGCCCGTCGTTATATCAACAATAACCAGCTGCTGCTCATCCGTAGCTTGACCGTTGCTTACTAACAAAGCAGCAGATTGCGTACTATCAGGTACAGCAACCGCATGATTGAGTTGTAAGGCTTCGTGATCAAAAGAACCCACACGGGGAAACGAATCAACATTCCCACCTGTAACGATCAGCGTTGCTTCCGCCAGTCCGTAACAAGGATAAAATGCATTTTTACGAAAGCCAGACGAAGCAAACGCCTCAGCAAAACGAGCCATACTTTCTGCTCGAACAGGCTCAGCACCGCTAAAGGCAACCTTCCAGCTATGTAAATCAAGTTCAGCACGTTGCTCGGGAGTACTCTTACTCACACACAAATCATAAGCGAAATTAGGGCCACCACTCGTTGTAGCCTGCTCACGCGAAATTGCTTCTAGCCAACGAAGAGGACGTTGTAAGAAAGCCACAGGCGACATAAGGGTAACAGGAAATCCCACATAAATAGGTTGGATAATGCCACCAATTAATCCCATATCGTGATATGGTGGAAGCCAGATTACCCCTTTACTTGCAGGAGTATGCGCAAAACGGCGCTGAATCAAAGAAGAATTGTGCAATAGATTGCGATGTGTAAGCATCACCCCTTTGGGATCTGAGGTAGATCCAGAGGTATATTGCAAAAACGCTAAAGATTGGTCCGTGACCTCTGGCTCCTGCCAGGATTCTCCGCTTCCTACCGGTAACGTATCAGTAGCAATACTGGCAATATTTTCTAGCTCTGTTATTTGTTTAGCTAATTTTTGAAAAACAGGCAAAAATGATGCTTGCGTCAATACAATTGATGCTTGGCAATCAATCGCAATAGTTCTTAAGCGGCGTGCTAGCGTACGCTCGGGTCTGGCTGACTGGGGTGGATACGCAGGGATGGCAACAACACCAGCATATAAGCAACCTAAAAAAGCGGCGATATACTCAGAACCAGGTTGATAAAGCAATAATGCTCGATCTCCAACGTTGGCAATATCCTGAAGGAAACTACCAATGACCCGGGCTTGACGATCTAACTCCTCATATGTCACCGTAATCCCTTCAACTTCTCCATTCACTAAAAAAGTAAATGCGCGTTGAGTAGGTTGATAGAGAGCACGCATACGCAGAACATCAATCAGCGTGGATGGTATATTGTCAGCTATATCTAAGCTCATCTTCCCTCTTCATTCATCAACAAATTAGCTTTTTCAAATAAGAAAAATGCTTAGTAGCCTGCATATTTCCGCTCAAATGAGGGCAAAAATGAATAGCTGAGATGAGTAGCTTATGACATAAAAATATAGCTAATTACTATACAGCTCTTCAATTTCCATAAAACACATCAAAGCAACACTACAGAAACACCCAAAATCTTTTGCGAAAAGTCTGATTATTTGTCCATTTTTTCGCCAGATACATCGTCAAAATCTACATGGAAATCTTTACAGAAGTATTTGCGTTTCTTCAATCTTTAGCTACAATTAAGCTTCGTTAGCTTAATTCTTTCCCGAGGTTTGATAATTATTCAACAAACATCAAGGAATCGGAAAAGCAAAAAATGCCCTTCAAAGTTTTAAAGATGGACGTTATTTGTCACAATATAATATTACATTGCCTGTTTGTCAACCCTTAGTTTCAGGAGGATAAAGAAGATCAGCTTGATATTAACAGGTGATATACTTAGCTAACTACTTATATGGCTTTTGTTGACTACATGTGTAAATTTTGTTATACTGATGATCGGTATACAGACAAATATGTCATTTATGGAATTCCCTCATATTTATGGAATTTCTCAACAGAAGGTGGATCCAATTAAGTGCAACATATTTCACCAGAAGATACACCATTGCCAGATTCTTCATTATTCCCTCAGTCGTTATGGCTAAATCATAGCTTTACCATTTTTGGAATCGGACAGACGCTCTCTAGCCTTGGTGATGCGTTTGCTCTTGTAGCCATACCATTACTCGTTTTTCAAGCCACTGGCTCCATAGCACAGATGGGCTTAGTTACAGGCATCTATAGTGCTGGACAAGCCATTGGTAGCCTTTTCTCTGGCTCTTTAGTAGACGCTTTGGATCTACGCATATTAATGATTGTATGTGATGTATTGCGTTTTCTATTATATATTACTATTCCTATTTGCTGGCTACTTGCTATGCAAAATATCTGGCTCATATATGTTGTTTCAGCATTAGCTTCATGCTCGGGCTTATGTTTTCAGGTAGCATATAATACTGCGATTGCCAATCTGGTTACGAAAGATCAGATTATTGACGCGAATAGCCGTTTGCAAGTAACGTATGCCATTGCACTTGTAATTGGGCCTGTGCTGGCTGGTCTTATCTCTGCTCGCTTTGGTGCGTCGATAGCTATTGGGCTAGATGCTTTTTCTTTTCTGCTCTCGGCTCTTTCGCTGTTCTGTATTCGCTTTAAACCAAGATTAGATACAGAATATATACTACCTCACGCGAAGAAAAGTGAGACGTGGTATGCAAAGGGTTTTTCTGGATTCTTAATGGGAACGCGTTTTTTGTTCGAGCATCCGGTGTTAAGGTCTATTACAATACTTTTTATGATTTTTTCACTGGTGACAGCTGCCGGAATAAATCTTTTCATTTTTCATCTGAAGAATGATCTTCATCAGAACGACAATATAGTTGGCCTCGTTCTCTGCCTCGCGAGCGTTGGTTCGATTGTGGGAGGGAGCATTACGCCCTTGCTGCGTCACCGTTTGAGCTTCGGTGTCGTCTGGTTAGGGGGCATGTTCTTGGAGGGTTTTTTTGTAGCACTGCTCGGCCCGACCTCCCTACTTGGCCCGATTATATTTCTAACTATTGGTTACACCTTCTCTGATACTATTATGCGTGTCAGTTGGATGTCATTGCGTCAGAGGGCAACTCCTGATGCTCTTATGGGGCGTGTCACTGCCGTCTCATGGGCTTTGATTTCCATGCCTGCTCTCGTTGGCTCGATATTAACAACATTTTTCGCCTCAATTATTGGAGCACCCTATACATTAGTTGGCATTGGCATTTTAGTTATTCTCATCACTCTTATCGGATGTTTGGCCCCTGCTCATAAGGAATGGCCAAAAAAAAATGCCTCCATTGATCATGCATAATCCTCTGGCTCGACTTTCCATTCAGTTTGAAAGGCTATCTGAGCTAACAAGGATCGTCCAGTAGTATAAAAAACACCCTGGTATAGATGAAGTGCAAAATAGGAGGCAATAGATGGGTGGTAAGATTGTGATGTTTTAGTGCAGCAAACCAATTTTGTACAAAAATCATGTATAGGAGCTACTCAATCTCAACATTACAACAAGGTTGCAGCTAGCACTGAAGTGAATCCCCTCGATATGGCTAGCTGATCGAGATAACCTCCAGTTGGTCAGATACGAATAACGGAGTATGTATGAAGTCATTATTTGACAAAAAACAGCCAAAGCGCATACGTATAGTAAGTCTACGTATGCTCAACCTATTTGCCTCTTTGATTATTTTGATCCTGGTATGGAGCGTTACCGCTCATGGTTTTGGCTCAATTCCACCGCTTGGATCAACATTTAATCCTCTCGTAGGAGTCTGGAACGGTGAACGAAATGCCCAGATGCCACACACTGAAACACTCCACTTCAGTGGACTATCGCATCCAGTCACAGTCGTTTTCGAGCAAAACGGGATGGTGCATATCCAATCCCAAACAGATGCAGATCTGTTTTGGACGATGGGTTATGTACAAGCACACTTCCGTCTTTTCCAGATGGATCTACTTCGACGTCAGGGAGGAGGATTGCTTTCAGAAATTCTAGGTCCTCAAGCCCTAAGTTCAGATCGCTTTGAGGATACCCTGGGACTGGCGAATACCGCACGTACCACATGGGATGAGCTATCACCCTCAAATGCTGCTCGGCAAACGCTGACTTCATACTCCCAGGGTGTCAATGCCAGTATTGCGCAACAAGAACAAGAACATACATTACCAGCAATGTTTACATTGCTCAATTATCAACCTCAAACCTGGACTCCCATTGATTCGATTATCGTTGAGGGGGTCATGACACAGACATTGAGCTTATCTAATATCCCTCTCGATTACGCTTTACTTGCTAATACATTAGGCTATCAACGGACAATGCAATGGTTTCCTGTTGTGCCTCCCGATGATCAAAAACCGTATGATACCAGTACTCATTCCCTCTCAGGGGCTGCCCCACTACCCACACAGAGCGCTATCAGTGCGCAGGATATTCAAAATCTGGAGTCTGTAGAGAGCATGCTAGCAGACCTGCCAACCAATGCTATCAGGCATGATTCAGATAGTAACAGTTGGGCGATCAATGGGTCAAAAAGCGCCACTGGTCAGTCGTTACTTGCTGGCGATCCACACCTCAATTTGAGTTTACCCTCCATATGGTTTCAGGTCGAAGGCAATTCACCAAACTACTCATTCAATGGAGTTACCATACCAGGACTTCCAATCATTCTGATCGGGAAGAATAAAAATATTTCCTGGAGTATTACTGATGCTCAGACTCAAACGACGCTTTTCTACCTTGAGAAAACAGATAGCGCCCATCCCAATCAATATTACTGGGACGGAAGTTGGAGACAGATGAAGCAGGTCTCTTATACTATACCTGTAAAGGGGAAGCCTGCAGTTCATTTTGAGGTCAAACAGACTATCCATGGGCCGATCATCTCACAGAATCAACTTCCAGGGAAACCCGTCTCTATTGAATGGATGGGGAACATTCCCTCATCGGGAATCGATGAGATGTTAAAATTGGTCCAGGCAACTAACTTTTCACAATTCAAGGATGCTTTACGCGGGTGGGTAGCACCAGCATTGAACTTTGTGTATGCAGATAACCAGAACAACATAGGTATTGTGGCCCCTGGTGCATATCCTATTGTGAAATCTGGAACACCCTGGCTCCCTCTTTCAGGAACAGGAGAGTCTGATATTGTTGGTACAATCCCTTTTAACGATCTACCTCAAGCCTATGATCCTCCCAGTCATTTTGTTTCTACGGCGAATCAGAGACCTGTTAGTAATAATTATCCATATTATATTGGAACAACACAATATTTTGATAATGGGTATCGCGCAGATGAGATTGATCAACAGTTGAGTAGTGGAGATCATCTCACGACCCAAGATATGGAAAAACTACAAAATAGCACTCAAGATTACCTGGCTAATTTGATTATTCCTAAATTACTGGCTACGCTGAAAACGCATAATCTCTCAAGCCAAGAAAAGGAAGCATATACAATCCTCAGTTCCTGGGATAAGAATATGCAGATGAACACGGTAGCTCCTTCTATCTGGTGGACTTTTTGGAATCAATATCTGGTCGAAACTTTCCAACCCTGGTGGCAAGCACAAAAAGTGCCAGCCGACCGTTTTCCGGAATTAAACGTTGATGCAGGACACTTTTCTCTGGATGAAGACTTGGAGACTTGGACCTTAAAAGATCCAGAAAATTCAGCCTTTACTCTACCAACAGGTGAAAAGAGAACAGCCTCGGATGTGATGTTCCTGGCATTTCAAAATACGCTTTCAAGCCTTTCAAAGAAACTGGGAAATACTATGCAAGGGTGGCAATGGGGTAAACTGAACGTTCGTAAAATCCCCTCGTTAACAGGTATCAATGCACTTGGCTATGGACCGATACCTTCAGATGGTGACGATTGGACGATTAACGCCGCAGATACGCATGCCTCTATTCATGGCCCTAGCTGGCGTATGATCGTTAACTGGGGTAGCGGTGGACAGAGTGAAGGTATCTATCCAGCAGGACAGAGCGAGGATCCGCTTTCAGATTGGTATCAAAATGGTATTCTGCCATGGCTCCATGGTCAGTATTATCCATTAGTAACTGCGAACGAATTGCCACAAAATCAGAAGGAGGCAATATGGACAATTCAGCCATAAAGAGAGTTCGGTACAGCTATCTTTTATGCATTGTAGCTCTTGGAGTGCTTCTTATATGGTGTGCAAATTATTTCGGTTTCTGGTGGTTTACGATCCTGATAGGAATAGTTATTGGGATACTCATTCAGCGTGGGCAACTAGCACTGCTCATTTCACTGCTTACAGGAGGGCTGGGATGGGTTACAGGGCTGATCTATGAGTCTTTCTTTGTGCCAGTAACACGTACGGCATCGTTAGTTGCTGAGATTATGGGGATTGGTAATGCTAATGGTTGGGTAGTAATAACCATCACTATCGTCTTAGGTATACTCCTTTCTGGCTGTGGAGCCTGGTTTAGTTTTGCGCTCAAATCCCTCACTATCCAGCGGGCGACATTGAAACAGACACAATAACGGATGCTATTTTATTTTTCAAAGGATTGAAAACTATGCTTCTTCGAATAAGCAAACATCTCCGCTTTGCCCAAGCATTGAATGCGCGCCCTTACGCGCTTATTTGGGTCGGGCAAACACTCTCTAACCTGGGTGATAGTATTTTCCTTACTGCTCTAGCCTGGGAAGTCCTTGTGTTGACAGGTTCCGGCACCTCCATGGGACTGGTCCTGCTAGCTGGCATTATCCCCCGGCTGATCTTTACACTGATCGGCGGTGTCACCGCCGACCGCCTACCACGGAAATTGGTGATCCTCTGGTCCGATGCAGGGCGTGGCGTGGTAATATTGCTACTAGCGCTCCTGACCTGGATGCATCTTCTAACATTTTGGCAACTAGTTGCTCAGTCGCTCATCTTTGGCGTGGTCGATGGCTTTTTTGGCCCGGCGATCCTATCGATTACACCAGATATAGTTGAGAAGCGTGATCTAACTTCAGCCAATTCACTCAACTCATTGAGCCGCAACTTTAGCCAACTGCTTGGCCCAGCCCTTGGTGCGCTACTGATCACATTGACCTCAACTGCGGGAGCTTTTGCTATCGATGCACTAAGCTTTGCCATTTCCGTAGCCTTTCTGCTCGCTGTGCGTATACCAGCTCGTAAGAAAGAGATCGTCGTCGAATCAACTGGACTAGCCAGTCAACTGGACCAAATATCCAACGAAACACTCTCCAGCCCCCTGGTCAAACGGAATGCCATTAAAGCTTTTTTTGCTGATTTAGGTGAAGGCATGGTATATGTCAAAAGTTCCCGCTGGATCTGGGTCACAATCCTCATCTCTTCGCTGGGTAATATCGGCATTGTTGCCTCACTAGCAGTCGCTATGCCAAAGCTAGTTCATGATGTGTATGGTCAAGGCCCATGGCTATATGGCTTGATCAATAGCATGTCAGCCATTGGAGCTTTCATCGGTCTGATTGCAGTTGCCCAAGCAACGCGCTGGAAACGACGCGGCCTGCTGGCGTATCTCGCATTTGCCCTGGCAAATGCTGGCATTCTGATCCTTGGCTTACCGTTTCCAACACAGTCCATGCTCTTCATTGCCCCTATTGCTGGTATTATATTTGGTTTTGGCCTGACATTCTTTAATACGATCTGTTATACAGTACTCTATGAAATGGTGCCTACTGAGAAATTGGGCCGTGTCGTCAGCATTGACTCATTAGGCTCCTTTGGCCTGACACCTATTGCTGACGCGCTCGGTGGTATAGCAACAGACCATATTGGCCCGGCCCTGGTCTTTGTTATAGGAGGTGCTTTCAATCTGATACTTATTCTTATCCCTACGCTGCTCGTACGAGAGATTCGCCAACTAGAATAGAGGAACACGCTCGAATTTCTGTTGAGTCCAACGCGGGATGCCGAGCCTGCCAAGCGCTTTTCCGTCAAAGCATTGCAATACTCAGCTCGCTCAACCTCTGGGGCCTGCCCGATGCGTGAGATGGAGACCACGCCTTCTCTCCCTACGGCTCCCCTCGCTCAAGAACTGGTCCCGCGTGTGATCAACACGGATAAGAACGCTGCCTATCCCAATTGGCGATGCGATACGTGCGCAGGTGCGCACGTATCGCGTTCATTATACACAGCGCGATTCACACTTGAATGACAGTGATACCTTTTGCGCGCAAGCTCTGAACAGTTTCCTGCGGGGTCTCAGTGTCTGTTACTACCTTATGCACGGCAGTGATGGGCGCAACGACCGCCGTTGAAACTTTGCCGAACTTGCTATGATCGGCGACCAGGATCACCTCCCGAGCAAGCTGGATAATTTTACGGTCCGTCATTGTCTCCAATAGGTTATGGTTGGTCAGGCCCTCGTTTACGCTGACCGCTCGCATCGACACAATGACTTTATCGGCATGAAGCTCTTTCAACGTTTGCTCGACGATATAGCCGATCATGGAAAGTTCAGAGTGACGCAGAACACCACCGGTAATAATCACATTGATGTTTGGATTGCTGGACAGACATTGAGCGACATTGATCGCATTGGTGATCACGGTCAGGTTCTTCTTTTCGTGCAGGCAGCGGGCAACTTCCAGCGTCGTTGTTCCCGATCCCAGGAAGATGGTCTCGCCATCCTGGATCAATTGGGCCGTCGTCTGTCCGATGCGACGTTTTTCTTCAATACATTCCACGACGCGCTGCGCAATTGGCGGCTCTGGCATAGCCTGCTCTACCACACTTGCGCCGCCATGAGCCCGCCGTATCCGACCCATTTCCTCTAGCTTTTGCAGATCGCGTCGGATCGTCGGTTCGCTCACCTCAAAATATTTACTTAATTCTGCAACTCGTACATGCTGGCGTTCGTTGATGAAACGTTCGATGAGTTGCAACCTTTCGGTATTTAATTGCATATATCCTCGTGTTGTAGCGTTTTTCATCCCTTTTCAATCGCACAGATACCCCTGCATTCATGCATGGGGAGGAGTGCGCTTCCTTATTTGTAACTATAGCCATCACTGTGGTGCACTATCTGGCAAAAACGATGGCTTATTCCCTGAATCGTCTGGGTCGATGTCACAATATTGAATGATCCGCTTGAGCGAACCGCTACCCGCCCGATATACGTGCCTTGCTTGATGCCAGTAGTGACAATGGCTTTGACCATATCACCAGTCTGGAAGCCCTTCACTTTCTTCTCTCCTTTGGCCGATGTGCGTGCGAACCCATAGCGATCGGGACGACACATCTGTCGTGAACCATGCCCTGTGGCTGTGATGAGCAGTGGCACAACATCCTTCGCGATCAGGACATTCGGCGTGCTCTTTCCGACACATGATGCATCCAGCCAGTGGGTCTTCTGCAATGCTCGTGTCGTTCGATTGAACTTGGTAAGACCGCCACTTCCGCATTCAATGAGCAATCCCGTGGCTTTGAGCCGAGCGTAAAGTGCCCATCGTGTACTATTCACGGCTGCTGCATCCTTGAGTGGTTTCTTGGCTTGAGACTGGATACGCTTGAGCACCTCCGGTTTCTTCTTCAAGAACACCGCTATATCAAGTGTCCCTTTGGCTGTATTGCAAGATTCACACGCTAAACAGAGATTTGATATCCGGTTGGTTCCACCATTGGCGCGAGGATGAATATGCTCTATCTGCAATGGGATGTCCTTGGCCGAGCAATACGAACAAACTCGTTCCCATTTTTCGAGCAAGTACTCGCGCACTTCATAGCCTGCCAACGCACCTTGCTGATACTCAACTCCAGACACCTCAGCATGCTCCATCAGTTGCATATCGAACCTGACGAACTCCATACTGATATCCGTGATAGGACAGTACCGTGAAAGCCGATGAACCCAGGTGAGCACATTTGAGATGCGACTTTCTAAGGATGGCGGCAACCACCCCTTTTTCTTGTTGTTGCGATTGCTAAAGCGTGGCTTGCGATATCTCGTTTTTCTGTTGCGTCGTGATCGGCGCACCGCTCGACGATCATCAAGTGTTGCCTTGATCTTTTGACCTCGATGCGATAACTCGGCCGCAAAGACCACTTCACCGGTCGCGTCGTTCACAATGGCCATGCCAGTCGTGCGTGAACCAGGATCAAGCTTGATCCGCAATGGCTGTACTTCTGGCTCTAGTACTTCACTTTTCAAAATGATCGTAAATGGGAATCGTCTGAACACGGCGGCTTTCCCTTGCGAGAGTAAGAGTCTTGCCCGGCCAGGATGAACTGGATCGAGCGGTTTCTGATGGGTATCAATCACGAATACTTTGGACATTGGTTGTTGCTCCTTTCAGAGCCTCACCTTGCGGTGGTCATGTTTGCCTCGTCAATGTTACTAGAGTGGTTTATCGTGTCTGACACTGGTTTAACCCTATAGACCTGTTTAATCAGACACCGTAGCGGGTAACGCTGGCATGCACGCGACCGTACCTATTTCACTCGTAACGGAGTTCGTTAAAACTGAGACTGGTCAGGTGTGGGCTTACCGAAGCAAGCCCCCGCATTTATGCGTGGGGTTCCTGACGGATCTGGCATCCTATACATATAATGTTCTACTGGCTGCCATGCCAGAGTGCAAGCCGTTACAATCAGATCTCTGACACGTATACAGGTAACTGGCTCAATTGATAGGGTTACTTTCGGATAGATGACAACTATCACTCTGAAACAGTCAAAAGTGATCAATTTTGTAAATAACCGTGTTTGATTATAGTCGCTCCTCCCTTTCCTGTCAAGCAATATATAGCGAAATCTTACGAATAGGTGATTCAACCATTGACAGTAGCGCCAAAAAGGTGATAATACAAATGTGAATGATTGAATATTTTTGATCATTACTTTACGGATTTGATCGATCATGGTTCTGGTACACGATGACAGGGCGGCGTAAGTGCTACGACCCGCGATGATGCACCAGTCATTGTGACGACAGAAGATCGATATAACAAAGGAGCTAGTTTTGATGAGCGACCTCGAATACTCGCAACCTATAATAGAGCCCGCCAGTCCCAACGCGTCTATACAAGAGAGCTATACCCTCAAGGAAATTCTGACGCAACCTGCTGCCTGGCAAGCGGCCTTGAAGATAGTCGCAGACAAACAAAACGCACTACGAAATCTGTGGGATGCAGGCCAATTTTCTGACATTCTGGTAACTGGCTGCGGCTCAACCCACTATCTCTCCCAGGCTGTAGCTCCCCTTTTGCAGCAGCAACTGGGTACGCGAGCACGTGCCGTCCCTGGATCTGAATTATTACTCTTTCCCGAAACGGTGACACCTCCTACCAATAACTCCTTGCTGCTCACTATTTCTCGCTCGGGACGTACGACAGAAACGGTGCAAGCTGCCCAGCAATACAAAGCCCGGCACAAAGCACCAGTCGTGAACATTGGCTGCTACGACGAGACGGAACTGGTCACACAGAGCGATCTGGCCTTTGTGATCCAGGAGGGACAGGAAGAGAGCGTCGTACAGACGCGTTCTTTCAGTGCTATGCTCGTGGCTGCCCAGGCTGCTGTTGCCTCGCTGGTAGGTGAAGAGCAGTTCCAGAGTATGCAACAGCTACCGGCGATCGGAGAGCAGTTGATCTCGACCTACCGTTCACTTGCCCAGCAGCTTGGTCAAGATTCGAACATTGAGCGCTTCTACTTCCTGGGCTCCGGTCTACAATACGGGCTGGCGAGCGAAGCGAACCTGAAGATGAAAGAGATGTCGCTTTCGGTTTCTGAAGCCTTCCACTTTATGGAATTCCGGCACGGACCGATGTCCATGGTCAATGAACATACGCTGGTCATCGGCCTGCTCTCGGAGGCGGCGCGTCCCTATGAACTGGCTGTCTTGCGCGAGATGCGTAAGCTGGGAGGGCGGACGCTGGTGCTGGCTGATCAGCCTGTTGCCGAAGACGTCGCTGATTATCAGGTCTGTTTTAACTCTGGCTTGCCAGAAGCGAGACGGGGCGTTCTCTATCTGCCAGTGTTACAACTCCTGGGCTATTATCGAGCGCGCCAGAACGGCCAGAATCCTGATCAGCCACATAACCTCACGGCTGTCATTGTCCTGGAGGATCAGCAGGGAGTATGATTTTAACGGTAGTTCCCAATCCGTCCCTGGATAAAACGGTGGTGGTTTCAAATTTCGCAGTGGGGAAGATCCATCGACCCGGCAAAGTGTTGACGCTTGCCGGAGGGAAGGGCTTCAACTTTGCCAGAGCGCTGCGCGTGCTCGGCGAGCGGAGTCTGATCATCGGTCCGATAGGGGGTTCTACAGGGCAATATCTCCTGGATCTAACCGCTCAAGACGCGCTGGAGTGTGATCCGCTACCAGTCCAAGCAGAAGTGCGCTCTTGCCTGACGATCATTGACCCGGCAGCCGATAATCGCCTGACGGAGCTTTATGAGCGGGGCGCGGCGCTGGCTGAGGGCGAATGGGAACGCCTCGTGGAGCTTACGGCCAGTCATTTCGCAGATGCAAACTTTCTGGTGGTCTGTGGGAGTTTTCCCACTGGCGTACCTGCAAGAGGGCTCTACGATCTGATGCTGAAAGCACGGGCCGCCAATCTGCCAGTGTTGTTCGATACGTATGGACCGCAGCTTGAGGGTGTGCTGGAGCTTGGGCCGGTTCTGCTCAAAATTAACCAGTTTGAAGCAGGAGAACTGACCGGAAGAGCAATAGCTACTCCCAATCAGGCGATTGCGGCTGCGGCAGATTTGCAGAAGCGAGGTGTACGGGAGGTGGTCATAACGTTGGGTAAGCAAGGAGCGGTTGGTCTGACTTTCGAGGGTCAGTCGTTCGGCTGGAGAGCACCAGAAGTTGCCGCCATCTCTGCCACTGGCAGCGGTGACTGTCTGTTTGCCGGAATCGCTGCCAGCCTGACGCGCGGCCAGGGCTTGCAAGAGGCGCTCCGCTGGGGAGTAGCATCTGGTGCCGCGAATACCTTGCAGATCGGAGCAGGGCGGCTGGAACTGGACCAGGTCCAACGATTATTCCAGCAAGTTCAACCCCTGACGTATTTCCCGTAGAGGCGCTACTTGTCTGCGCTAGGGCGTGGCCCAAACGCAATCTCGCGGGCGAACCTGGGTGGTAGCCGTCCCCGGCGCAGAGAAGCCGCGCCTCTATACGATAATGGAGGTGGGTGCGCTGTATCTGTGCCCGGCTCATCAATATATCTATCATTGTAAGAGAAAGAATAGTATGGCAAAAATAAAAATAAGCAAAGGAAAATTTGCTGCGATCCAGGCATGCATGAACGAGAGGGGCACCATCGCCGCCCTCGCCATGGATCAGCGTAGTTCGCTCAAGAGGAGCCTTGAAAAGGCAGGGGCGACATCCGTTACTAACGCGACACTGGCAACCTTTAAACAGACGGTGACGAGCGTTCTTACTCGCTATGCCAGCGCGGTTCTGCTGGATCCCGAGTACAGCCTGTCTGCTCTGGAAACGCGTGCGCCAGGGACGGGCGTACTTCTCTCATACGAGCGGTCCGGCTACGATCCTGGCGTAAAGGGACGCTTGCCCGCGCTGCTTACGCATTGGAGTGTGCAGAGGCTGGTAGAGGCCGGGGCAAATGCAGTCAAGGTCCTGTTGTACTACAATCCGTTCGATGAGCAGAGCATCAATGATCAGAAGCATGCGTTCATCGAACGTGTAGGAGCCGAGTGTGCCTCGCAGGATGTATCATTTTTCCTGGAGCCGCTGGCGTATGACGATAACTACGACATTCTGGGGGCAGATTTTGCGCGTGTCAAGCCAGAGTATGTCACGGCGATTATGCGGGAGTTTTCCCGGGCACGCTATGGGGTAGATCTGCTAAAAGTTGAAATCCCCATTAATACTGCCTATCTTGCAGGCAGCAAAGCGTACAAAGGCGGCACGGTTGTCTACGACTATGCCACTGCTCTGGAACATTTCCGCGTGGCGGCCGCGGCTGCAGAGAAGCCGTTCCTCTATTTGAGTGCAGGCGTGAATGATGATGTCTTCCGCGAGAGCCTGGAAATGGCTTCTGAGGCTGGGGTGAGCTTCAGCGGCGTGCTCTGCGGGCGCGCGACCTGGAAAGATGGCATTCCGATATTTGTGCAAGGGGGCGCGGCAGCTCTGGAAGCATGGTTGATGGAGCGTGGCGTGCAGAATATCCAGGCTCTGAATGAGACGCTTGCTACCGCTACTCAGCCCTGGTATAGCGTCTACGGCGGCCTGGAGAACATCGAGATCGTCTAGCTGGTGACCCTATAGACTTGTAGAGGCGTTGCTTGTCTGCGCCAGGGAACCCATACGATCACGTTCGACTAATGCCCCTGGCGCAGACAAGCAGCGCCTCTACAAGGTTTCTTCTTTGACAGCGCCAGCGCAATAGCTCCCATGAGTCCCGCATCCTGGGTGAAGCGCGCCGCCAGCACGGGCGGTTGGAAAGGCACGAAGCGTTTTATATGTGCTTCGAGACGCGGTAATATAAGCTCTTTAGACGCCATCAGTCCGCCACCGAGGACGATCCGCTCTGGATCAAGTGCAATGGTCAAGTTCGTGACGTGGAAGGTGAGTTCTGTGAGGGTGGCTTCCACAAAGGCACGCGCCTCCGTATCAGTGTGTGCAAGTTGAAAGATCTCTCTGGCGGTAGTCACGCCTGCAAACTGGAGACGTGCCCGTTCGCCGATAGCGCTTCCCCCGAGAAACTCTTCCAGGGGAGCACGCTGATGATGGAACCCCATCTCCTCGTGCAGGTGCCGCAGATTATAGGCAATCTCACCAGCGGCACCGTGCGCACCCTCGATGACGCGCTCTCCTACGATTAGAGCGGCGGCGAAACCGGTCCCCACGTTGAGATAAAGGCCGACGTTGCAACCCGCTAACTCTCCCCAGCGCAGCTCGGCAGCGGCTGCCGCCTTGACATCGTTAGCGGTCCGTATTGTACTGGTAGAGAAAGACTGTCGCATGATATTGGGAAGCTCAAGGCGATCCCATCCCGGCACATTGGGAGCCATCAAGACACGATCCTCCAATGTGATGCCCATGGTAGAGAGTCCTACCCCGGCAAGGGCTCCTCCCAACTCTGCTTGCGTTTGCTCTACAAGCTGTAGACCAGCCTCGATCACACGGCTAATTGCTCGCTCGGCTCCTTGCTCGGCAAGGGTCGGTAACACCTGTCGATGGATGATCGTTCCATTGGTATGAGCAGTTGCCAGCGCCATCTTTGTGCCGCCAAGATCAATCCCTAAGACAAAATGAGCAGGACTTTCTTCCATAATAGAACTCTCCTCTCGCACGTTATTCGTGTCGTAGCCAGCGATCCAGCCATTGATATGCCTCTGCACGCACTTCGTCGGGGAAGCCGTGTCCGCCCGCAAATTCTCTCAGGTGGAAAGCATCGGGTGCACCCTGTTTTTTATACGCCTCGCCAGCCTGTTGTGCAATATAACGTACACCATCAACGGGAAAAATCCAATCCTGTGCGCCCGTCGTCATCATCAATGGTGTAGGCGCGATCGTGCTGATAAGCGTATCTATATCTCCCACGGTAAGAAGGCCGGGGACGTACGCAGCAAAATTATGATTGATGCCATTGCGCTGGATCGCGGCGAACGTGCTCACGCCACAGGAACAGACGCCTGCTTTGATGCGTCGATCGAAGAGCAGCGCCCAGCACACTTCCTGCCCTCCCAGCGAATGCCCAATGGTACCAATGCGCTCAGCATCAACTTCTGGCCGTGAGATGAGCACATCAACAGCACGTGCGAGATCCCAGACATAGCGAGCCTGGAGCGTACTCCCCATTAAATAATAATGCATATTGAGAAAGCGCTCATAGTTCTCACCCGAAAGCACGTCCTCATTCGTCTGCTGCCAGCGCTGCACATCCTCCGTCGCCGCCTGTCGCTCTTCGAAGGCTTCCAGGTCGGGCACGATTGTCACATAGCGGCGTCGGCATAACTCAAGCGCATAAAACATGTTGGCACTTCCCGCCAGACCGGCAGGCTCACTCTTCCCTATGTGAAATTCGTCGTTGTGCTGATGGATACACAGCACTGCGGGGAGCTGTTCTGACTGCCCATGACGCGGAATGAACAGATATGCGGGAACATCAACGCCGGGACTGGCTGTATAGCTAATACGCTCACGTGTATAGTCGTCCGTCTCATAACGCTCGAGCACCTGCACATTCAGCGCACAATTCTGCGGAAGTGACCCTAGCTTTTCTAAAAATTGCTGACGTATCTGCTCATGAGTATCAATGTTTTGTGACATGATTGTTCCTCTGTATAAATAACGATGAATATCTTGTGTAAAAACATCCGGGCTACATCTCTATACCATATAATCAACCCGTAGAGGTGTTGCTTGTCTATGCCCATAGACATGAAGTGAGCGTCAATCATCTTCGTAGCCTCTGAGATCGGCGGCCCGCGTTCGCAGGCACAGTTCCGTTGCACTCTGTATGGATTACCCACCTCGTGACCCGACGAAGGTCAGCACGTCGTAGCCCTAGCCGAAAAGAGTGAAAGAAGGATAACGCCTCTACGGGTTGATTGCATGGATTATCCATGCAGATTGGGCAATGCTAAAAGAGCTTCTGGTCTACTTCTGAAGCGGACTCTTTGTCAAGGAACAGGCTATAATGTGGATGCGTTTTCAAGATAGTGGCAGGAACGGTATTGGTAACCTCTTGCTCGAAGAAAGCGCGGATGGCATTTGCTTTCGCTTTGTGGGGAACGGATGAGATGATGACATCGCTTTGCAGAATTTGATGAACCGTCATTGTGATTGCTTGTTGCGGAACGGTATCGATTCCGGGGAACCAGCCCTCTCGTACCTGCTGCTTTTTGCAGTTTTCGTCCAGGTTCACGACGATGTACGCTTCTTTCGTTGCGAAATCGGCGGGGGGATCGTTAAAAGCAATATGAGCGTTTTCCCCGATGCCGATCAGCGCAAGATCGATCGGCTCTTTGCGAATTTCATGGCTCAATTCCGCAAGATGCTCTTCGATATCTCCCTCCCCGTTCACAAAATGGACCATCTGTATCGGCACCAGGTTCACAAAGCGCTCTTTCAAATATTTTCTGAAGCTGGCTGGATGTTGCTCGGAAAGGCCGACATATTCGTCGAGATGAAACATCTCTACCTTTGTCCAATCAATCTCTTTTTTTACGAGCGCTTCTATGGTTTCAAATTGTGATGCTCCCGTAGACAGGACCAGGCGCACCTTGCCCTTTTCGGCGATCCGTTCATTGATGATGTTCGCAGCCAGTGAAGCGGCTGTTTCGCCCAGTTCTTGAGCATCTTGTAAAATGTGTACCTTCATGGTTCTCTCCTCCACTACAAATAGAATCTGCGTTTCGCTTTGATCTTTCAGGCTAATCTTGTAAAAAAAACAATCCTCATTGCAAAGGATTGCCCGGGTGAGGAATATGCAAAAAATATGGCGTTTATAAACACTCAAATGTGATCATCTTATTTGAATGTTTATTTTTGTTTGATTATAAACCCCCTTTCTTCTTGTTGTCAAGGGAAACTCATCCTCCCATTTCCTGAACAATTCCCAGAAACAGCTCTCCTCATCAGAGGCTTTCAAAGTCTTTCTATACTCTTTTTACCTGTGACCAGCAAACACGGCAGTTTGAGAGCGTGAGCAGGACGCTGCCCCACAAGTACTATGGAAGAAATGGGTGCTTCAGTGAGCCTGTCCAGAGGGATCTTGAGGGGATCTTGTGCAAAATCAGGAAATCCTCGAGGGAACCTTGACAAAGCTGAGGAAAAAATGTTATTTTTTCTGAAAGAAATCGATCATCGTATTTGATTATTTTCTTACTATTTTGATCATTTTCCTGTCCTGTTCATACTCTTCCACGAAATGCTATGAATAGGATCTAGTCAGTGGATATCATTCCTACCGTCGTTGATGACCTCTATCATGCATCGAGGCATGCTACCAACTTCTGTGGTTTAGTTGCATTGAATTGAAAGGCAAGGGTGAATAATCATGGGCAAGAACTGGAAAGTGCATCTCCCTCCCATGCACCATGAGGCGTCTCCAATGAAAGCATGCAGTTCGAGCTTGAGTCGATCAAAGGCAAATTACTAGATCCCAATATGTTGGAACTCGTAACAGGAGCAACGTAATGAATGACAATGAGAGCACCTCGGGTGCTCAGCCACAAGCGGGGAAACCTGGATTTGTAAGAGCGCTGGGCCTCGTCCCGGCCACAGCAATCAACATGACGCAGATGGTCGGTATAGGTCCGTTTATCACTATTCCGGTCATCCTAACGACGATGGGTGGACCACAGGCCATGCTCGGCTGGATATTGGGGGCAGTGCTAGCGATGGCAGATGGACAGATCTGGGCTGAACTGGGAGCGGCTATGCCAAGCTCCGGTGGAAGTTATGTCTATCTCCGCGAATCCTATCAATATTGGACGGGCAAACTACTACCATTCTTATTTGTGTGGACGACCCTGCTGGCAACCCCACTCACTATGTCTACCGGCATGATTGGTATCGCGAACTATATCAGTTATTTCGTACCGAGCCTGACACCATTGGAATTGCACTTTATTGCAGTTGGCTTCACTGTTATCACAGTTGCACTGCTTTATCGACGCATTGATAGTATTGCTCAGATCACAAAATTCCTCTGGGTTGGGATGATTATCACGGTACTGATGATCATTACTGCGGGTCTGACTCATTTCAATCCACATCTGGCCTTTGATTTCCCGGCGAACGCCTTTTCGCTCTCGCCCCAGTTCTTCCTCGGGTTAGGCGCAGGCATGGGCATCTCGATCTATGACTACCTGGGATATTTCAGCGCAGCCTATCTGGGCGACGAGGTGAAACGGCCGGGCCGAGTCATTCCTCTCTCCATCATCATTTCCATCCTGGCGGTGGCCGCCATTGATCTGTCCATCAATATTGTGAGCGTTGGCGTTGTGCCCTGGAAGGAAGCAGCGCAATCATTGACGATTGGCTCGCTGGTGTTGCAGCGAACCTGGGGTTCGACGGCAGCCACAATCATGACATTGCTGATTATCCTGACGGCCTTTGCCTCGGGATATACGGGATTGCTGGCTGGCTCACGCTTGCCCTATAATGCAGCGAAAGATGGCTTGTTCTTCAAACCGTTTGGCGCTCTGCATAAGCGCATGAGTTTTCCACATGTTTCTCTGCTCATTATGGGTCTGATCACAGCTATCGGTTGCTTCCTCAATCTGCAAACGATTATCAATACGCTGGTAGCTGCTTCTATCCTTGTCCAATTCATTGGTCAGATTGGCGCACTCACCATCCTGCGTTACAAGCAGCCTGAATTGCGTCGTCCCTATCGTGAATGGCTCCATCCGCTCTGTAGCCTCATTGCGCTGGTCGGCTGGGTATACATTTTCTTCACGTCACCATACCCTTCCGTTCCATTGGCTGTAGGCTGGGTAGTATTAGGGATCGTGGCATATGTCATCTGGGCCTATTTTGAGAATGTATGGCCGTTCCGTCCTATCGAAATCCATGAGGCTTTTATAGGTGATGGATCGAAAAGCAGCGATTTGGATGTACCAATCGAATTGTCTTCGGCGGATTAAATTGTTGAAAGCATAAATCGGCCTTATACTTGATGGTGTGGGCAAACAAGCTACATGAAAATGGGATGTGTGGTTTGCCTTACACCATCAAATTTCGGTCACAGGCGTACAACGCCGTATGAAATTGCAGGTCCCAGGAGACCGTGAGTATTCTGATTCCTCAGTTCCTACGATGTTTGCAGACCTGTCAATTGGAGTATAAAACTATGAATTTTCCGGTTATTAAAGCATCTGTTGTGACTCATGATGGTACTACTTACGCACTGGCGACAACCGCTGTGCCGGGCAAAAGAAAGCTTGCTGTTATTGGCGATACGGCAGGATTTGTCGGAGAAAAGCAAGAAGGCGACGTTCTGCTTTGTGCGCTCAGTGCTAAGCATGCGTGTGTCTTGCGCCAGCGGCTCACGTGGCTACAGCCAGTCCCGTTGGGATTACGGACATCGGCAGGCTTTGGCGATCGTCTGGGTATTGCTACCCCCGGTCACGTGCAAGCTATCGGCAATACGGGTGTGGCTCCTATCTTTGCGCAACAATCGGTTCGTGAGAATACGCGAATTGGGCGCTCTCCCCAGCAGGTGCTAGATGATGCGATGTGGGGCGCATTCGAGGCAGGATGGCGGGAACCCTGGGGCGCGGACGCCGACCATTTGAAAACGCTGGCTGATATTGAGCCATTTGTTGCTGCCGGTTATACCTTCTTTACTGTCGATCCTGGCGACTATGTGGACGACGCGGCTGAAACAGATGATGAGACCACGCTGCGCCAGAAGGTTGAAGCGTTACCCTGGGGTGATCTCCAGAGCTCTTTCGCGGAAACGCAGCAGCGCTATCTCAAGAGCTTCGATCTCGATACCCGCTCTCTCTCCTTCGATGAGCTAGCGCTGCTCAAAGGACTTGCCAAGTACGGTGCGGCTGTCGCGCATATGGCACGCATGACGCGGCGTTTGCAGGAGGTATCAGGCGAGCAGCCGTTTGAGATGGAGATCTCGGTAGATGAGACAGGGACGACCACTGCATTGATCGAGCATTTTTACATCGCGTCTGAACTCAAGCGTTTGCAGGTGCCATTTGTGAGCCTGGCCCCGCGTTTTGTGGGACGTTTTGAGAAGGGCGTGGGCTATATTGGCGATGTGCGGGAATTGGAGGAGAATATTGCCGGGCACGCCAGCATTATGCGCTACTTTGGTAATAGCTATAAGCTCAGCCTACACACTGGCTCCGACAAGTTTGTCGTCTACCCGCTTGCCATGCAGTATACCGATGGCTTGGTGCATCTCAAGACCGCCGGAACGAGCTACCTGGAAGCGCTTCGTCTGATCGCATCGATTGACACGAAATTATTCAGAGAGATCCTGGATTTCGCGCGCGCTCATTATGAGACCGACCGTAAAACCTATCACGTCTCTGCCTTGTTGGATAAAGTACCGGCGGCGAGCGCCCTGACTGACGAACAATTGCCAGATCTGCTGAATCAGTTTGATGCTCGTCAGGTCCTGCATGTCACATTTGGTTCCGTGCTGGACACATTCGGCCCGCAACTTCGCCGCAACCTGGACGAACAGCGGACCGCATATCACGCCTACATCAAAACACATTTCGCCAGACATCTTGCACCCTTTGCTACATCACCCGTGTAGAGGGGCTACAGATACTGCTGCTCTTCCTATGGCCTTTCGCATAACACAAGTAGGGACGCAATTCCGTTGCTCTCCATTGCGTCCGCGAAATCGAACGATATCACAGGCTCCGGAGGCGATAGCGGCAACGGGTGAGCTTGAAGAAAGAGTTCTCCAGCGGCATCGCTACATCACCCACGCCTCTACGGGAATGGTGGAAACCCTTTGACGGGAGAATTTTTGTGAAAAAGGAGATATTCGCATGAACGACGACGAATTTGCCGGAAAGGCCATGATCGTCACCGGAGGGCCCAGGGAATGGGACGAACCCTTGCAGAACAATTTCTTCTGCAAGGTGCACATGTCCTGATCTTTGATCTGGATGCTAAACTGGCTGAGCAGACGGCGCGAGAGCTATGTCAAGATCTACGCAAAAAAACAAAAAACAGTATCTAAGCGAAGCTCGTGAAGCTACAGAAACCCAGTAGAGGCACGGTGCAGTGAAACGGAACTGTGCCTCTACAAGAATTATGTATGGGCAAATATTGGGCAAGCTTATATAACCTGTTGTGCCTTGCGTTGGTAGACAAGCTCACCATGAACGATGGTTGCCTCGATAATCAAATCGCCGGAAGCCTGATCAACGTGAAAGAGGGTGAGATCTGCTGCAGCTCCACTGCGAACGGAGCCGCGTTTATGCTGTGAATCCAGCCCGAGAAGCTGTACTGGATTCGCACTCGCCATTCTCACGGCATCCAGCAGCGTCATGCCAGCATAGCGAACGACATTCGCAATGCACTCTGGCAAAGAACTGCTCGACCCTGCGAGATAGGGCGTGCCATAGAGGTTAAGGCGTCCGCTTGGTAATAGCTCCACCTGGCCTCCTACCGCAGTCCTGTAGATACCTGGCTCCAGTCCGGCAATCGCTACAGCATCGCTGACTAAAATAGAGCGTTCAATGCCTTTTGCACGCAACATTGCCTTCATTACCGATGGTGGGAGATGATGCCCGTCACAAATGAAGCTCGCCGTAAGACGATCCTCTGCCAGTTGTTCCCAGATATAGTTGGGATGACGTTTGATCTGAGCATGAGACCCATTGCCCAGATGCGTAGAGAGGTGAGCTCCAGCATCAACCGCAGCGCGAATATGCTCTTCATCAGCTCCGGTATGTCCAAGCGCTATGATGACTCCATCTGCTGTCACCGCACGGACATATTCGGGCGTCACCGGGTATTCTGGAGAAAGCGTAATAATACCAATTCGTCCTTCAGCGGCTTCCTGCCAACGATAATATTCATCTAGGTCAGGAGGACGCACATGCTCCAAAGGATGAGCACCACGTGGCCCATCTTCGGGGGAGATATATGGCCCTTCGACGTGAATACATGGAATGGAATGAGCTATTAAAGGATCAGCCTTGCAGGCAGCCGCAATAGCTTGCAGTGCGTGACAGATATGAGCTTCCGATTGCGTGATCACTGTCGGACAAAAAGCGGTGACGCCACGCTTCCATAGCGCATGTGCCAGATCAATAATAATTTGAGGGGTCACATGAAGCGCGTTGACATCATGGCCTGCGTACCCGTTGACCTGGATATCAAGCAAACCCGGCGCAATCCACACATCCGGAGCAGTGTGCAGAGACTCAATGCGACCAATAACACTATCCGTGACCTCTAGCTGCACTGGATAATTACTCTCTATCAACCGTCCTTCAAACCACATCGGTATATAACCTTTCTTTCGACTATGATACAGGAAATAAAGCCTGCCCTATGACCATAGAAATAAAGCTTTACTTGGTCAATCCCTGATGATCGAAAAAGAAACACATATGATCATATTCGTGCCCGATTTTTTGATTATAGATTTGCAATAGCCAGGTGTCAATAGGCGTGTGAATACGTACGTGATTTCACAAGACACGTGAATCACAAAATAGTACCCCTCAACGCTTGCACAGGAGAGGTGCAATGATAGTGAGAGGGACGATTCGTTGACTTGATCAAATATCACAACATCGACAAGTAGAAGAAGTGCCATACACAGAAGGTGTTCTTCCCAGAAAATTGCGAGGAATATCGATCAAAACTCTTGACAATAGAAAATAAAAGTGTTACTATCGAAAAATAATGATCAACAATTTGATTGTTTTTTGATCTTTTCAAGTATCACCCAAAATCAGCGAAATCCTGGCATTATCGTAACCTGGCTGTGGTGAACGGGACTACATGAGCAAAGTGGCTTATCCCTTAACTATAACCGCTTTTTGCCAGGCTCATTCCATGTGGGTGGGTGGCTAGCTATTTCTATGTCAAAAGGGGAGAGAGAATAGCAATGAAAAAACTCCTTTTCCTGTGTAGCCTTATTGCGTTAATTCCTTTAGTATTATCTGCCTGTGGAGCCGATGCGCAATCGAGCCAGAACCAACCTGTAACCCTCCGGTACGCCATCTGGGATTCAAATCAGGCCCCAGCTATGCAACAGATCATCACAGCATTTAAAAAGACCCATCCCAACATTAACGTGAACATTGAGCTCACCCCTTATGCTCAATATTTTACCAAGCTCCAGACGGCTGCCACCGGGGGCAGCGCTCCCGATGTCTTCTGGATGAACGGTCCTAATTTCGTCACGTACGCAGCGAACGGTATTTTGATGCCATTTGATGACCAGGTCTCATCCAAAAAGATTAATTTAAGCAACTATCCCTCTTCGCTCATTTCGCTCTATACCTATAACGGTAAGCATTATGCGCTGCCCAAAGATTTTGATACCATTGGCCTCTGGTACAATAAAGCGCTCTTTGATGCGGCAGGGGTAAAATATCCTGATGATACCTGGGATTGGAACACTTTGACTGAGGCGGCAAAAAAATTAACGAATCCAGCAAAGGGCGTCTGGGGAATTGCGGCCCAACTCGCGGATCAGGAAGGGTTTTATAACACCATTCCGCAAAATGGTGGCTATGTTATTTCGCCCGATAAAAAGACCTCCGGTTTCGATAGTCCCGCCTCCATTGGCGGTCTCCAGTTCTGGTCAAACCTGATTCAGGACAAGTCATCGCCTACCCTCGCACAAATGACCGATACGCCCGCACTGAGCCTGTTTGAGTCAGGCAAGGTTGCCATGATGTACACCGGTTCATGGAATGCGATCGCATTTGCACAAAATGCGTACACGAAAGATAAGGTGGATGTGACTGTGATGCCGAAAGGCAAAACCCGTGCCACCGTCATTCATGGCGTGGGAGTTGCGGTCTATGCGAACACCAAATATCCCACCCAGGCCATGGAATTTGCGGACTTCATGGGATCGCAGGACGCTGCAGATATCCAAGCCGCAACGGGTACCATCATCCCCGCCTACAATGGGACACAAACGGCCTGGATCAAGGCCTATTCCCAATTTCATGTGCAGTCGTTCCTTGACGAACTACCCTATGCCGTCCCCTATCCCACCTCGAATAATACGACGACATGGCAAGATGTGCAAAACAACGTTCTGACCCAGGTCTGGCAGGGCCAGTTAACCCCGGCTGCTGGCGGCAAGGAGATTGCCACGCAGATGAACCAGATCCTGAGCAAAGGATAATAATAGACTGATGTGTGAGTGGTTCGTCGCCCGGTCGAACCATTCCCCGAACCACTCCCTATCTACTATTTTGTTAACCGGGCGACTTTGAGTTCAAACATGGAAGAGAAATCGATGACAGGCACAAACAATCCGAAAAAATGGGGCATCCTGCAAATTATTAACATAGGCACGCTTATGTCGACGCTGGATGTTGGTATCGTCAATGTGTCTTTACCTACGATGGCAAAAGAGTTTTCCGTCCCCTTGGCTCAGATTCAATGGGTCGCGACTGCTTACCTGTTGACGATGGTTGCCCTGCTCCCATTTTTAGGGAAACTATCTGATGCCTGGGATCGGAAAAAGATCTACAGCTACGGATTTCTTGTGTTTAGCATAGGCTCTCTCTGTGTTGCTGTGTCACACGGAATTGTCAGTATCCTGCTTTCTCGCTGCCTGCAAGGAATCGGTGCCACCATGATTATGGCCAACAGTCAGGCAATGCTCCGTCAGGTGTTTCCCGATCATGAAATAGGGCGTGCACTTGGCGTGAACGCTATCGTTATTGCCGCTGGAACTCTGGCTGGCCCTGCCGTTGGCGGACTCCTGCTGAATTTCGTGCACTGGACGTGGTTGTTCATGATCAATGTACCAATAGGTCTGGCTGCCTTTCTGCTCGGTCGGCGTTGGTTTCCACAGGCGAAGAGTGGGGGGACTAGGACAGCGTTTGATATCGCCGGCTCATTTCTGCTTGCCGCTGGCACTTGCATGCTTATGCTTGCATCCGAAGCGAGCGAGCAGGGTGGAGGATTTACGCCGCCAATAGTGTTCGAGGGCGTGGCTGGTCTGGCATTGTTGGTGATTTTATGGTTCTATGAGCGGCGTATATCGTACGGTATCCTGGATCGTGAATTGTTCAGCCAGCCTAAAATAGCGCTTGGTAATACGAGCGCCTTCTTCATCAATATGGCACAGGCGGCGACCATTATCCCGATCACGTTCTATCTGCAGGAACAATTGGGCTTTTCTGCAGGAGTAACCGGGATGCTCTTGATCTTACAGCCGCTGCTGATGGGAATTGTGGCACCCTTTGCGGGCTGGTTCCGTGATAGACACGGCGGATTTGTTCCTGTGACCGTAGGATCACTGTTTTGTGCCGCTTCGATGTTGCTCATAGCCTGTTCTCAACATGTGACGGCTATAAGTGTGAGCCTGCAACTTGTCCTGTTCGGGATCGGCATGGGACTTTTCCATGCAACCAATAACGCAGAAATCATGAGCGCCTCGCCCGAAGCGAAAATAAGCCTGAGTAGCAGCTTACTTGCAATGATCCGTTATCTCGGTCAAATTGCTGGCATCGGGCTAGCCACACTCCTCGTGGGATCGATGGGGAAGGCAGGGGCGGCGGTTGGTATTCCGCTGCATATTTTGTTCTGGATCTGTTTCCTGTGCTGTCTGGGAGTAGCCGTAATCAGGTGGATGAGCCTGCCAAACAAACTACTGCTCTTTCAGAAAATAATCTAGCCATGGTAACAAAGCGTGCTCATGCGATGGAGATGATCCGTGCCTGGTGATCATCTCCATCGCATGAGCACGCTTACTGCAAGAACTTCTTGTTTAGCTTGCACACTATCGTATAAGCCGGATCATATACGTTCCCCAGATCATACTCAGCACATTGTCCTTTCCTATAATGCATATCTGGTCCGTGTTCATCATCGTGATGATACACTTTATCCCGTTGTATCATACATCGTTGCTGGTTTACCCATAACTTCGCACGAGAAATGCTAAGGCTTCTTGATCAGATCCTTGATTAAGATGGATTTTCCCTCTTTCATTGACCTATTCGCCGCAAAGCCGATCGCGTTGGACATTGCACCGTCCCAGGAGCTGGACTGCTGATGAAGCGGATCGGGGATATTGCCCTGGAAGATCATTTTCTGTAGCCGCTCGTCACTGCCACCGTGTCCCCCTGTGAAAACCGGCACTTTCAGCGTAATCTCTTCCTGTTCCCGGTTGTAGATTCTTTAATTTGTAGATTTGTTCACCAGCAAAGGGACCGACCGACCCGTGAAAATTTTCGGCTTCCAATCTTCCTTTGGTGCCATTAATCGATATTCTGAATCCTTCATAGGGGGAATGGGCTGTCAGAGAATAACTCATCACCGCCCCGCCGGAATATCTCACACTCAGGCTTACAGAGTCCTCGATATCGATCTCATCGGAAAATACGCATTTGTCGCGGTAATAGCCGTCGATGTCTTCGCTTTCCAGATACATTTCTCGAGTCTTGTCTCTGGAAATATCGAAATAAAATTCACATGTATCTTTATAATTACAGGTCAGGCAGCGCTCGCCGCGTTCCTTCCGGGTCGGTCCGTAAAACCGCAACGTGCCAAAGGCCGCAACTTCCACAGGCTCTTCTTCCAAAAACCAGTTCACGACATCGAAATGATGCGTCGATTTATGGATGAGCAGTCCACCGGAGTTCTCTTTTCTTCGGTGCCATCTTCGGAAATAGTCCGCACCGTGGCTCGTGTCCAGAAACCATTCGAAATGCACACTTAAAATTTGCCCGATTGTATCCTGCTTGAGAATTTCTTTGATGCGCATGATAAGCGGCGCGAAACGCATGTTAAACGTCACCGTTACATTCCTCTTCGTGCGCTTCTCAGCTTCAAGAATGGCATTGCATTTCTCCTCATCAATCGTCATCGGTTTTTCCGTAATGACATCACAGTCCATCTCCAGCGCCTTAATAATGTACTCGTGATGATAGCGGTCAGTCGTTGTGACAATGACGATATCCGGTTTTGAATCGCGGACCATTTCTTCAAAGCTGGCGTAAACGGGGAAGTCCCCACCGCAGTTTTGTTGCAGCAATTGGGCTCGTTTATAGTTAGGATCATAGACCCCAACTAATTTAGCAACATCCGTAAATTGTTTGGATATAGGGATCGCAAACATCGATGTTCCTCTGCTGCTCGCTCCAACAATTGCATATCTCTTCATGTTTTTTGCTCCTTCATTCAAATAAACTGATCCAACGAAATACTTATAAATAACTTACCAATACTTTGTTATCTATAAGCATGGGGAATTCCGCATTGCTAAACAAAGTCACATCCGAATGTTATTTCAGGATAGTGGCCGGAATTTGATGAGTGACGTCATTTCCCAGGGAAAACGGAATTGCTCCAGGTTTTCCCTGGGAAATGAGGAAGATTTATAGCCACGATTCGAGAAAAGGAAATGCTTTTCCACCACCAAAAGCGTGGCCTCCACTGAATACGTCGATGGTAAGTCTGTCGGGAACGCCAGCGCTTCTATATATTTCTGTGAGATGCTCGTGAGCTGCGAGAGAAGCCTCAATCGGGAAGCCATCGTCGAAGGCACCGTTTGAGATAAAGAGAGGACGTGGAGCAATCAATCCGGCTACATCCGCCAGGTCTGCGAATTGATACATACCTGGAATAAACTGAGAACCGCAGAAGTTTGCCATTTTGATTGCGTATTCCTCATAGGTGGTTAAAGCACTGAATATGCCAGCGGCCTTAATTCGCGTATCCAATGCGGCAACATGTAACGTCGTTGTTCCGCCAAGTGAAAGGCCAATGCACCCGATGCGTTCTGGATCTACATCGTCCCGGCTGGTAAAATAGTCGATCGTTCTCATCATATCCCAGATATTTAACGTCATGAGGTTGATCCCCATTAAAAGACCGCGTATGAAATGCACATTACAGCTATCCCTTCCAGGGTACTCTGCATGACCGCCACGTTCGCCAAAATTCCTCAGATCGGGACTGATGGTGATATATCCCTCCCGCGCAAATTGTGTCCCGTAGTCATAATTGAACTGCTCGATGACCTTCCGGTGTTCACTCGAAATGGCCACACCTGCGACGGAAAGCTTTCCAAATGGCCCATGCCCGTGAATACAAACGAGCCCTTTGTGCCTTTTCTTTGGGTCCAGATCTGCCCTTCGCACGACAATAGCCGGTACTGACATATGTTGTTCCGTGTCAAACACAACCTTTTCTTTGATCAGACCATCTTCCTCTATCCTCCAGATGATTTCCGGGTTCGGGTCCACGGGGGCTGGAAAATCTCCAAGTAGTTGAAGGACGTTCTCCTTCAATGCTCTTTGCCAGTTTTCAACATTCCCACTCTGGAAGGCCAGTTCGGGAGTTGTTTGATAGCCACGTTGGATAAAGTACTCCTGTAATGAAAAGTTACGATTTGCCATGTAAAAACTCCTTGCATTAATGAAGATCCAAGTGTATGCTCCAGCCTCAACAGGAAGCTGTATCTTCTGTTTATCGTGTCAAGGGCTCTGTTGCCTGGTAAACGACGTTGCCCAGGACGATTGTTGCACGCACATTCAAATTCTGATCTAGGAGGACAAGGTCGGCGCAGTAGCCAGGCAAGATCGCACCAAGCTCAGTATCCAGGCCCAATGATCGAGCTGGAACGCTGGTAGCCATCGGCAGAGCCTCAAGCAACGGCAGGTTCGTCGCTCCCATCACGTTACGCAGGGCCTGATCCATGGTCAGCGTACTACCAGCGAGGCTATTGCCATGCGTCAAATAGACCACACCTTGCTTGACCGTGACGCTCTGGCCTCCCAGATCATAGATCCCCTCTGGTAGCCCGGTTGCTCGTATCGCATCGGTAATCAAGATGGTACGCTCGACTCCTTTTGCTCTGACAAGCAGTTTGACCACGGCAGGATGGAGATGGATCAGGTCAACAATCACCTGCGCGTAAATCTCATCACAACTCAGCACTGCTCCCACCGTTCCTGGCGTACGATGATGCAAGCCGGTCATGCCATTAAACGTGTGACAGGCCTGAGTCAGACCTAATTTAACCGCCTCCATCACCTCTTCATAAGAAGCCGCAGAGTGTCCAACCGCCACAACTGCTCCTTGAGAACGAGCATATTCGATCAACGGCAGACTCTCAGGAATTTCAGGAGCCAGGCTGATCAAACGCACGTTGCCTGAAGCGAAAAGCTGCGTATATTCGTCCAGACTGGCAGGTCGAATATGTTGGACAGGCTGCGCACCAGGATGAACCGTGCTCAAATAAGGCCCTTCCAGATGGACGCCAAGAATGCGTGCTCCCCCCCGATCGTTGTGCTGGTACTGTGCTGCGTTCGCAATCGCTGCCAGAAGCGCAGTTTTCGCTGCTGTTACCGTGGTTGGGAGGAAGCTGGTGACGCCATGAGTTGCAAGAAACGTTGCCATGCCATGCAATGCCTGAGGCGTTGCATCCATCGTATCGTAACCGGCGCTTCCATGGACATGGATGTCAATAAAGCCCGGTACAACCGTACATCCGCTGGCATCAAGCGTCTCTGCCTCTGTCGGACTAGTAGTATCTGCGCGAATTTCAGCTATGCGTTCTCCCCTCACGACAATGGTTGCTTCTTCCACTACTTGATAAGGGGTAATGACGCGAGCGTTTTTTATCGCAAGTGTCTTCATTGTTCAACCCTGCCTTGCTGTATGCCAGGTGCGGCAACCAGTGCCGCCGCGCCCAGAATCCCGGCATCCTGCTTTAAACCCGTCAGGCGGACGAATTGCGTGCTATAGATTTCCCGGAACAGCGGCGACTGCTCAGATTTGCGCGCGACGCTCGTCTGAATAGCATTGATCAATGTCTCTGCCTGTACCAATCCTCCACCCAGTACGAATATTTGAGGATCAAAGGCCATGGATAGCAGATAAATTGCCTGGGTTATATGTTCCGCTGCGTCTGTCACCACCTGTACTGCCAGACGATCGCCCTGATCAGCTGCTTTGCACACCTGTTCTGTTGTAAGATGAGCCTGTTGGGCGAACACGTCCTGTAGCTGAGATGCATATCCAGAGAGTATCGCCTCCTGGGCACGTAGGGCCAGAGCCGGGCCAGCGGCTAACGCTTCTAAGCAACCGCGAGCCCCACAACGACATTGTGGCCCGTCCGGAACAAAAATCGTATGTCCGATCTCTCCGGCCAGTCCATGTGTTCCCCGATGTAGCTGCCCAGAAATTATCACCCTGGCGGCGATCCCGGTTCCCAGGATCAGGTAGACCAGGTTTGCCACTCCCTGGCCTACTCCATACAGGCTTTCGCCGAGAGTGGCTGCACTGACGTCATTCTCGACACTACAGGGCAATCCTAAAACCTTTTCCAGATGACTTTTGACAGGCATATTTTGCCAGCCCAGATTGACTGCGAGCAGGCTGATACCATGTTCCACATCGACCTTGCCTGGAATGCCTAGACCTACTCCACGAATGAGAGCAGAATTTACCCCGGCAGCCTGAATAGCATTGGTCACTGCGCTTTCAATGGCATGCAATGTCATCTCAGGTTGGCTGGAATCAGTGGGAAGTTGTACCCGTCCGTATACCTGCCCCCGAGAATCTACCACGCCAGCCGCAATTTTTGTCCCTCCCACATCAACCCCGACAACAAGTGCTCCAGGTTCATGGGTAATAAAGGAAGATTGTGTTTGCATATTCATCTGCTCTTACGTTTTTCTTGCTACCGTACCTGCACAACAAGCTTTTCGCGTCGGGCGCGCTCAGCCGCAAATACGGTGAGATGGGTCTCCAGGGACTCATCTGGCCCTGAGAGAATTAAACTGGGATCGCGCTTTGCTACGGCCTCCACAAAGTGGGCCATCAAGCCGTAATCCCCGCCGCCATGTCCACTCTCTGGTTTCTCAACGAGAATATCCTCAGTCTTGCCTGTCAAGAAATCGTAGTGGACAATCTTCTCGCCGTTTCCCCGCAATTCTCCACGTGTCCCAAATATGATCGTTTCTCGATCCCTCATCTCACTGGTGCTAATCATCGTAAAAGATGCCGTGGCCCCATTATCGTAGAGCAAATTGACTACTTGATGATCGACGACGTCATTATCGTTTTCGTACACACAGTGTCCATATGGACCATCACGGAGGGCTTCTTCTACCCCTTCGCGGGTAACGTTTGTGGTAATCACATCCAACGGCCAGCCCTGTTTTTCCTCGTCCAACCTGTTCATATAAAATCTTTTGGCGGAATAAGGACATTGAGACTCATAGGCACAATCCAGACAACGTTTCGCCTCGCCAGCCTCTACCGGTTTGTCTTCCTTGCGGAAATGCTGTAACGATCCAAATGACGACACCTGGACACAGGGGCGTCCCATGATATAGCGGAGCCAGTCCAGATCATGACACGATTTTGCCAACAGCATAAACGATGATTTAGCTTCATTATGCCAGTTCCCACGTACAAACGAGTGCGCATAATGCCAATAGCCCACCGGTTCCAGATGTTGAATAGTGATGATGTCACCGATCAGTCCGGAGGATACGAGCCCTTTTACGCGTTGTGTGTAATTGGTATAGCGCATGACATGCCCAACCGCAAAAATGCCACCATGCTTCACCGCTGCATTTACGATGCTCTGACAGCTCTCTGGATCGGGAGCCAGAGGCTTTTCTAAGAGGATATCATAGCCCTTCTGCGCGAATGCGATGGCGGGTTCCATATGCAATCTATCCTGCGTGGCAATGACGACCGCATCCGCGAATTTTGGTCGTGCTGCCAGTTCCTGCCAATCTGCTGCGGCCTGTTCAGAAGGAATCTGGTGTTTCTCGGCCATGCGCGTACGAAAGAACTCGCGTGGTTCTGCAACTCCCACCACACGCGCTAAGTCAGGATGCTCAAGCGCATATGCGGCATACGTCTTGCCCCGGCTACCAGCGCCGATAATGAGTAGTGTTATCGCCATGTTTATCTAAAACCTTTCTACGAAGGATTCACATTATGCAAAGATCCTTATCCCTTGGTACCAGTTAAGGCAATTCCCTCGACAAAGTACCGTTGTAAGCATACAAACATAAGCAGCATTGGCCAGGTAGCTAACACCGCACCAGCCATCAGGACTGGAAAATTGGTGAAGTACTCGCCTTGAAGGGCCGCCAATCCTACTGATAATGTCATTTTATCCGATGAGCTATTCACGACCAACGGCCACATGAGATCGTTCCAGGACCAGAGAACCGTAAAGATGGCCAGCGCAATCAGGGCAGGTTTGACCAGTGGCAATATGACATGCCAGTAAATCTGCAAATGATTGGCCCCATCGATTTTGGCCGCTTCATCCAGTTCCAGGGGCAACGACATAAAGTACTGGCGCAGGAGAAATGTGCCGAAGGAACTAAACAGGCCGGGCACAATCAAGGCCTGCACCGAGTTCAGCCAGCCCAGATTTTTCATGATCATATATTGCGGCAACAAAAACACATAGCTGGGAATCATAAGCACGGATAGCGTCAGAAGAAAGAGCAAGTTGCGTCCGGGAAATTCAATGCGTGCAAATGCGTACGCAGCAAGCGAGCAAAAAACGAGTTGCCCCAGTGTGCGACCAATCGTCATCAGCAAAGTATTTTCATAAAACTGCACAAAGGGCAGCGTAGTCAGAGCAGAGGTGTAATTGCTCCAGTGCAGAAGCGCCGGAAAAATGGTCGGCGGCACCACCATCGACTCGCTTAAACTTTTGAAGGAGGTCAGAATCATCCACATGAAAGGGACGATAAAGACAATCCCACCGATAATTAAGATCGCATGTGTCAGGACAGAACCCAGTAGTTTCGAACGCCGAGTAGCTTGCCTGGTGATCTCAAGGCTTTTAGGCATAATGCACCCACCGTTTCTGTAATCGCAACTGAATAATCGTGATAATCATGATAATGACAAACAAAAACATCGCAATGCCAGCGGCATAGCCCTTGTTATTATCAACAAAAGCACTCTTATAGAAGAGATAGACCACCGTCTGAGTCGAATTAATCACGATATCGCTTGTTCCGAATAGGAGATAGATCAGATCGAAGACCTGGAAAGCACTGATCAGAGAAGTCACTGTGACAAAGAATATGGTCGGGCTGAGGAGTGGAAGTGTCACACGAAAGAATTTGAGTGCCGAGCCAGCTCCATCGAGGGAAGCTGCCTCATAGTAGACAGAAGGAATACTCTGCAGTCCAGCCAAAAATAGAATCATGTTGTTGCCAACAGAGCCCCAGATGGCAATGAGCGTAATCGAGTAAAGCGCGATGTTGGGATTAGTGAGCCAGCGGGGACCATGAATAGAGAACAGGCTCAGAACATAGTTAATCAACCCATAGTCACCGTTGTAGAGCCATTGCCAGACGATAGCGATGGCGGCAGGCATCGTTACGGCGGGGAGGAAGTAGATCGTGCGATATACGGCCAGACCACGAATTTTGCGATTGAGGAGCGTCGCTACGAATAAGGAGACGACCATGCTGCCTGCGACGGAAAGGACGGTGAAGATGAACGTATTGCGGAGCGCCTGTCCCAGCGTGGGATCACTCAGCAACTGCTGATAGTTGGCGAGGCCGGTCCATTGGTAGCTGCCAAAAGGGCCCCAACTGGTAAAGCTAAAATAGAATGTCTGAAAGACCGGCCAGATGTAGAAGATCAGTAATCCAAGCATAAGCGGAGCAACCATCAGGTAGCCCCAGAAGAGGTCTTTTCGTGCGATACCTCGAAGTTTGCTAGATTTCTTCTGCGAAGAGGCCGCGAGCTTGCGTTTTTCTGCAATGTCCATTTGTACTGTTTCCAACGAGCCCTCCCTCAGTCAGTCAAGTACCCCATGCATGAAATGCAGGGGCTTGTCCCTAACTCCGAAGAGCTGAGACGATAGGCCGCTTGACAGGGCGACCCACTGACGAAGGTGTACCGACGCCAGCAAGAGTCGAGAGATGCTTCTCTCGAATGTTGTAGGAGGCATTGAGATCGGCATTCAAGCAGTAGCCACATGTTCGACAGCGGAAGAGGGATTGCGAACAGCGATTGTTGCGTGCTTGGTACCGACAACGAGAGCACGTCTGCGAGGTGTGGCGAGGATCAACCTTGACCACCCTGATGCCCTTGGCCTCCGCCTTGTAGGACAGAAACGCATGAAACTGTGCGAAGCTCCACGAGTGGATACGTCGCTTCCGCTCCACGCTCTGGCTTTTTTTGCCGCGACCAATCTTCGTGTTCTCACGGATGTTGGTCAGGTTCTCAAGGACCAGCGTAGAGCCAGAAGGGGTCGTTTGTATGAGGCGTTTGGTGAGGACATGATCATGGTCTTTTCTCTGCCGCAACCGTTTACCCGAAAGTTTTTTCAGGTGCCTTTTAGCAGATTTTGTACCTTTGGATTGTAGTTTCCGGCGCAGGCGAAACATGCGTCGTTCTTGTTCTTTCCAGCGACGCTCTCCCAGAAATGCACGGGTGCTGGTCACGGCTGGACGATTGAGCCCAAGGTCAACCCCAATTACCTCACCGGAAGGATCAAGCACGGGAGATGGAAGAGAGACAACGATATGCAGAAAATAGCGTCCGTGGTGGAAACACAGATCGGCAGAGCGAGTCTTCCTACCCATATACTGCCGAGCATGGTGAGGGACGGTGAGAGGAATCTCAAGACGGCCAGAGACGCTCGCCAGGCTGGCTGTCATGCGGTCCCACTTGACCCAGTAGGAGTTTTTATCATAGCGGATGGAAGCACGGGTCGATTGAGGACAACGAACAGGCTTGAAGGTGGGAAGAGGTCTTCCTTGCTTTGTTGCCTTGGCAACCCGCTTGGGATAGTTGGCAGCGTGTTTTTTCTTCCAGGTCAGCGCAGATTTCACGGCTTCAGCCGCTTTGACGCGAGCAGCGCAGACCAATTGAGCAGGCAGATCGGGGTGTTGAGCGCGCAATGGATAGTAGGTACGTTTATGCAAGGTAATGCTATTGCTGCATCCGGTTTCAAACCCCTCATGGGCGACAGCATTGAAACAAGCAGTGTGTTCCTGCATTGTTCGGTCAAGGAGAGCTTTTTGCTCAGGAGTCGGATGTAGTTGTACGACAATTGTTCTATCCATAGAACGAGTATCTCAAAGAAAAGGAGCATTGTCAATATGGATAGGTATTCTGTCTGCGGACAGCATTCTTTCCTCCCCCTGCATGAATGCAGGGGTCTCCAGAATGAGGCGAAGATGAAAATACCGGCCCTGTTGGTCCTGCTCCTGTACAGAGCGGTGGACCTGAAATTATTCTTGGTGGTCTTGCCCCAGTTGTGTTCCAACGCGTTGCTCGTCTTGCTAACGGTCTTGTCACACCTCTGAATGATCTTGATCAGGTTGCGGGGATGTTCCGTCTCGTTGAACAAGCGTGGCAAGAGGCTAGCAGACCTGGCAAGCCGCGCCTGATTGCTCAGATAGATATCGGACTGGAAACTCCACACAATGACACGGCGATTGATGATGTGCTATCATACTACAAATTAACACCTCCATTTGATGTCTACAAATCCTCAACGTTGATCAGGACAGACCAGCAACTCCGAGATAAGCTTAAGGCTGCCGAACAAGTGGGTGCCGATGAGGTAGTTCTGTTTACTTGGAGTACTGACATCAATCAGATCGAGCGTATTGCCGATATCATCGGCTAGGTTCTATTTCCTTCATTTCTCTCGGTCAAGAACCTTTGTTCCTGTCTTTTCGCCACAAGGTTTCTGGCCGTTCTGCCTATGACTACCATGGGTTGTATGCCAAGCTCATTGGATGGCTGCAATATTGGCTCATCGTCCTCTTTGCTTGGCAAGATAAAAGGAGAAGGAGATACTACGATCTCCTTCTCCCACTAGCATCAACTTGTGATACAAAAGTATAAAACGATTAGACGAAATGTCAGGTCATTACGGATAGCTTGTCACAGTGACTGGGACATCCGGGTTGGCAATAGTTGATGACCCGCCTATGTTATTAATCACATTCTGGATGCCACCAAATCCGCCTGTGGAGAGGAAAATGGTCAGCAGATCATGGAGGCTTCCTGCCGGAAGTGTAGAGGGAACTTCAAACGCGTTGGCGGCGTAGATGTTCACCCCCTGGTTGAAGAAGCTGTAACTACCCATACCGTATCCATGGAAGCTGGTCACAGTGCTGGCAACCTTGAAGGCTGCCCAACCATTGACACCAGAAGCTTCCATCCATGCTGCCTGACTGGGTGGATCGTAGGGCATCTCATTCTGAAAGAAGATGACAGTGCCTCCATTCCCATTCCAGATCACCTCGTATTGCTGATAGTGCTCAACAGCAAGGCCATACGCAGTTACGTTATCACCGTTGACGATGAGACCTGTATTGGCTGTGTTGGAGGTCCAACCCACACCGTTACCATGGTCGGCACGCCATGCCCAAATGTTATCAAGGATGACGTTAGCACTGTTGACGACCAGGCTGGTCGTCGCGCTGCCGGCCTCCGCACCACCGATACGGAAGTACACATCCTGAATAGTTGGTGGATCGGAAGCGTACTGGTTATTGTGCATAGCACTACTTCCAACCTGTAGCAACACTGGTGAGTTCGGTGTGCCTGCGTCAAAGATCAACCCGGAGATCATAACTCCTGGCGCATTAGCGACTTGCATTGTCACGATTCCGTTTTGAGGGATCAACGTTGCTAAGCCGAGACCGAGCACGACGGTATCGGGATTCGTCACATTAATACTCTGGTTCAGGTTATAGACCCCGGGAGTCAGGATCAGGTCATCACCGCTCGCTAACGCGCTATTGATGGTCGCCGCAGAGGTGCTCGGCTGAGCGACGAAGAATTTGCTAATTGGGAGAGACGTCCCAGGAGTTGCGCCGTTTGCCCAAGTCGTACCTGAGGAGTTTGTCTGGGTCGAGGGCACAAAGACGTTGTAGTTCCCACTGGAATCTGTGTACAGATATGGCTCCTCGCGTGTCACCGGACTGGTTGCAAGTGTGGTGTACGGGCCACCACATGATGACGACGCCGGGAAGCACTGGGCAGGCGCACCCACAACACCAGAAAACACCTGATTCCAGACGCCATTGCTCCAGCCAGTGATCTGGCTGTTCCTGGTAACCCACTGTTGCTGCGAACCACTAATTATATTGCTACCGGTGATTTTTGAGTCAGCGATGAAACCGCCACTCGCATAGTTCGGATTGGTGCAATAATCCTGAAGCGTGGTTGCTCCGTTGATATTAACACGGCGCAACGGCGCGGCCTGCGACACCGCCCAGAATTCACCATTATAGCAACCCATGTTCGGTGTGGTCACATTGATGGTCAGGTTCGACACCGAACGCCAGAAGTTAGTTGTCGCATTACAGGTGGTGCCGGAACACTGATTGTAAACATCGATGGACCCATTGATGACAACGTCGGTTGGAGAACGACCAAGACCGGCCACACTGGTATAGTAACCTACCTGGAAGTTCAGAGGGTTGGTACTGGTGCCATAGGTACCAGGCGCGAAC
The DNA here is from genome assembly GCA_963699315.1 of uncultured Chloroflexia bacterium. Classification (GTDB taxonomy): domain Bacteria; phylum Chloroflexota; class Ktedonobacteria; order Ktedonobacterales; family Ktedonobacteraceae; genus Dictyobacter. Next base: position 4,687,118 of record OY969433.1, on the reverse strand, counting down.
AGCAGTTCATAGCGCTGCGTTCCAAACTGATTGCCAACCTGCTGATTTGCGATGGAATTGACCGTTGACTGGATCTGGCTCAGCGGCGTGCTGGGCGTGAAGATATAGGTATTGGCACCAAAGTTGGGGGGACCACCAGTCGGTGTTGGCGTCGGCGTCGGCGTTGACGTAGTGGTCGGCGTCGGTGTTGGTGTTGCCGAACTGCCACCAAGCACCTCAATGCCGTTAACCTGGGCGTTGTCAACAACGGTGGTAAATTGGATCGTGATGCTACCACCGCTACTAGCCGTCGCACTAAACTGCTCGACGACAGCTTTATACTCTGCGCCAGTCGTAGCCACAATATCAAAGTTGGTCAGTACCTGTTGGCCATTAATACTGACGTTGAAGACGCGCTTGCCAGCATTTGTCCAGTATTCCTCGGCAAAGTGTAACCGCACCGTATACGCGCTGCTGGCCGTCAGACCAGGAATGGTGTAAGTAAAGTTGCCATAACGATTGCTCTGGTAGACCGCCGCCGGGGCAGGATTGGTTACCCCGCTGGTATTAATCGTATTGGTGACGCTTGCGGTCGCGCCACCGCTAAAGTCTGTGTCGGCAATGAACGGCGAGGCCGCAGCGCCGCCCGCATTGATTTGCACGTTTCCTGCCGCATGAGCAACAGGAGAACGCATGAAGAGGGGCGAAGCAGTGACGAGTCCGATCATGCAACAGAGAAGCATGATCATTATAATCAACCGTTGAAGTGGTTTCCGGCGCAGCGGAGCGCCGGATATGTTTGCATCCATGACATCTCCTTCCTGGTGGTCATACCAGGATACTGACAGAAAAGAGTTTGATAAAACAGCGCTAGTGTGAATGTTTTCACAGCAATGGGCAGTGGGGGAGCACGCGCCTCGGCACACACGTTCGTAACTAGCACAGCCTGACTCCTTTCAGGAAAATGACCTCTCCTATCTCTACAAGATATTCACTCATCGACTTGCATGAGAGTTTTTTAGACTTCAATGAGGATGGGCAATAAAGAGTAGAGAGACATAAATACTTCCTTCCTGCACTGAAAGAGTGACATTCCTTGTCTTATGCTAATAAATATGCATTAGCGCATAATAGTTGAGCCAGAACAGCGCACATCTGCAATCTGATCTTTCCGACAATTTCCGAAATCAATATCGAAACAGCTATTATGAATATAGTGAATTTTTCCCCAATTGTCAAGTAGTACATGCACGAATTTAGAAAATTCATTTCCTCTGGGTTCAGAAAACCAGAAAACTTCTCGCTTTATCCAGTAAATTTTCCAAATTTTAATATATTCTTTAGCTTTTTGTAATTGTAAAAGAAGCTTTACCATATTTCATGCAATTATATATGCAAAAGTATGATAGTTATATAGTCCTGTATTTTGGTAAATTATTTGACTCATTATTGAGCTATTGATTAAAGTTTGTTAATGTGAGTACTAAATATTGTCATGCGTCGTATGTGGTACTTCCTTGCATTCAGATTACTGCGAAACGCAGCCTCATAGTCATCTGAATGTGAATAAATATCATTCAACTGTGTAAGATGAAAGGTAATTCGTATGTTGTTTAGAGATCGTAATCGTAAAGTTGCTACTGAAGTTCAAAATAGCGCTGTTCCAGCAGTGAAAACAGGAGGGGATGCGGACTTGCTCGTTGAGCAACGATCATTCCCTGATACCGATGCAGCGATAGCTGTTCCTGCTAAAACTGAACCTGCACCAGTTTCTACTACTCTAGACTCCTCGATGATGCCAGGCTCGACACAGAACAAGCTTACGACGACATCGGTACGTATGCCCGTCGTTATTCCTGGAAATGGGAAAAAGAGTTCAGGTACGATGCGTCCTCCACAATGACGAAGTGTGGTCATCCATGCTGGTGCCGGACTGATGTTCGTTGCTGTCGTCATTGGAGCATTAATGGCTGTACTTCCATCCGGAAGGAGCCAGGCATTTAGATTGAGCACGCCCTTTGAGCCGTCGACGAGTGAGGTTATCTCAAAGCAGAATAATACTGCACTGATCGCCGCACAGGCTGCGACTGCAACTACCGTGACTCAAGATGGATTTGATCCAGGTAATGCGTCCTATGCGGGTGTGAAGCAGACTCAAGCCCCAGTCCCGACTCAAGCCCCAGCCCCGTCAACGAATGTTGCTGGGAATACTGATAGTTCGGGGCGTTTTTTTGTTGGCCCGTGTACCTATTGGGCGAACATCCATTATCACGGCTTGACCGGATGGTGGGTTGAGTGGTTGGGGAATGCAGATGCATGGGCGAGTGGAGCTGCGTCTGCTGGTTGGATTACGTCATCTGAGCCTAATCCAAATGGGCCTTCAATTATTGTGCTGCAGCCATATACAGAGGGTGCCGGTGCATATGGGCATGTAGGCGTTGTGGAGTCAGGTGTGAGTGCGGCGAGCGCGGATACGAATGGCGTGAATGTCAGCAGTATGAACTGGAATGATGGTTGGGACCAGGTAAGTTACTGGACATTCCACCCCGGTGCTGGCGTTACTTTTATCTGGCATCCATAGATACCTATTGATACCCATTTTAGATAGCTTTTTTCAGGCTGTGTTGCAAAAACACTGGAAGAAACATGAGGGACGTGAAGTCTCTCCTCCTGTTCAGCTTAGACAACCACTCAAAACAGGTGGGCTACCTCATCGAGACCTACGCTGCCTTGTTATGGACCGCCAGCGAGGTGGCCTACGATGAACCGGGGCACCAGGCGAGACTTGTACAGCAGGAACGCCAGCAGTACCGTGTCGAGGCCGCTCGTGAAGTCGGGCCCGATCAGGATCGTCCAGTTGTGGATGGAAACGAGGGCCCTGACCACCGTGGTCAGTGTAGCGAGGTCGGTGCCGGCGATGCCCGCCTGCCGCAGCGTCACCACCGCCAGGAGGGGGAGGACGCCGATGGCAATGATCCCGGCTTCCATGGTGCGAAGACCGACATAACCAAGGGCGATGCCTTCATTCTGCCTTTTGACGACCGGATACAGCGCGACGGCGGTGCCGACGAGGGAAAAGGCGACAATTACCTCCAAGAACGCGCCCAAGAGCACGTGAGCATCTGAACCCGATCCAACAATGTAGTTGGCGTTGGTCAGCACCGAACCGTAGAAGAGGAGCGCAGCGATCGAGACCACGTCGCTGATGAGGAAGAACACGCCCGCCGCTATCGCGTTTTTTCTCGATGAGGCCACAATTGTGGCAGCCTGTCGATTGGTGTTCATGTGTTTGTCTTTTTTCATTGTTGGGGGCTGCTTGATCGAACTCGTTGTTTCGTTGCTAGCCATCGTTTTTTCTTCTTTCTGATCTAATCCGCTTGCCTGAGTCACTTGCCTCAACTCAGTGTTTGACATCTTACGCATCGGCCAGGCCGGGTCTGACGCGGGTTACCGAGAGTAATGGCACTCCTAAATCACGCACTTTCCTGAGCAAGCCATGCAACGCGGCCTGATCGACCACCGGGCCGGAGACGACGGTGGTGCCATTGGGCAACGGCGTGATGGTCAATCCATCGAACCAGTCGGTCCAGTTCGGGTTCAGGTGGCCCTTGACGGTAATCTGATAAAACTCCTGTGGCATGCTCGTTTTCTTCTCCATGCACGTAGAGGTGATGATCTCTCTCCTCATTGCCAGCGATGTCTTTCTCACGCGCATCGTTGTTGTAGGAAGTGTATCAGGACAGGAGGGAGGTTTGGACCCATCAAAAGGTGGTAATGGGGGTGGAAGTTTTTCCGTGCTGGTGACAAGGGGGTTATAATTAGTTTTATGTTTTCTAGACAGAAACGGTCATAGCTAGACACTTCACCTGTTGCATTCCTCTTAAGTATATGGTACATTGAAGCGCATGTAGAGCAAAAGAAGAGAAATCTTGTCACGCTTTCATCAGTTCTTGCAGATGGTGGTGATAACCAAGCCACAGGACGCACGAGCACAGATGATGCTTGAGGGCGGTTTCACGATATCGTTTGCTCTTACAAAGAGTACGGCAAGTTCTGTCGGATTATAAGCTTGTGGACAGAGGAGCGCTGGCTTCTTAGAAATAAGGGGTGAGACTGCTCTGGATGAAGCAAGAAGTGAACGCTGAATATGGCTTGTCCATGTTTGGGTAAGTTTCATGGAACGGTCTCACCCACACGTACGTTGCAGACGTGGTCTCTTCGGAGACAGGCCACCGCCCCGACGATGCGGAGAAGCCTGTCACCCATTAGGGGACAGGCGTGTCACTATTAGACGTGAGCGAGGTAACGCTGCTTCATCAGGCGCAGCACCTCATCGCCCGGCGCGTCCCAGATAGCGCGGTTAAAAATCTCGACCTCGATTGGACCCTGATATCCTGCCGCCTCAACTGTTGAACGCAGAGAACGCAGATCGATCACACCATCCCCCATCATAACACGGCCCAGCAGTGTATCAGGAAGCGGGACTGGCCAGTCAGAGACGTGGAAGCCCAGGATATGCCCGCTTGCCCGCGCAATCTGCGCGTGTACATCTGAATCCCACCAGACGTGATAGGCATCAACCACCACGCCAAGGAAGTCAGACCTGAAATATTCTATCAGACGATTAGCCTCAGCCATTGTCACAATCACCGAGCGATCTGCGGCAAACATAGGATGCAGTGGCTCGATGGCAAGCTTCACTCCGGCAGCCTGGGCGTCGGGAAGCAATTGGGAGATTGCCTCTTCAACCATCGCGCGTCCGGCAACAAGATCGCCGTCTGGTGCTGGTCCACACACCAGCACCAGTACATCTGTGCCCAGTTCTACGGCTTCTGCAAGCGCACGACGATTGTCATCAATTCGCGCCTGCCGTTCCTCCTTGCTAGCCGCTGGAAACCAGCCACCGCGACAGAGACTCGATACCTGAAGCCCAGCGTCGGTTACAAGGCGTTTGCTCTGAGCCAGTCCATATTCTTGCACTTTCTCGCGCCAGAGGCCAATCCAGGGCAGACCAGCACGCGCACAACCTTCAATCGCCTCGCGCACATTCCAGCTATTGGTCGTGATCTGATTGAGACTCAGGCGGCCATAATCTGTCAACGTTTCCATATTTTCCTCCTACGCGCAACCTGCAACTATGAGAATCTGGCGCATGCGTGCGACCACCAGTTCGGTATCGGGCAAGAGACCAGCCTGGTCAGCAAGCTTGAATAGTTCCACGAGATGCAGGAGAGAGCGCGCATTCTCCAGGCCACTCACCAGGCGGAAATGGGACTGATGCCCGTTTAGATAAGCCAGAAAGACCACTCCCGTTTTGTAGTAAACTGTTGGAGTCTGGAAGATATGGCGCGCGAGCGGAACGGTCGGCGCAAAGATCTCTGCATAACGCTCTAGATTTCCAGCATCAAGGGCATGTAGCGCGGCAGCAGCGGCAGGCGCGATGGCGTCAAAGATGCCGAGCAGGGCATGGCTATAACCCTGTTCATCGCCTTGCAGCATTTCAGGATAGTGGAAATCGTCGCCAGTATACATAAACACGCCTTCTGGCAAGAGCCGCCGCATCACGCGCTCGCGTTCGCGGTCGAGCAGCGAGATCTTGATGCCAGCGATCTTCCCGGCATGTTGCCGGATAATCTCCAGGCAGGTTTGCATTGCTCTGTCCAGGTCTTCGGACCCCCAATAGCCATGCAGAGCCGGATCGAACATTTCCCCGAGCCAATGCAGGATTACTGGCTGCCTGACCTGCCGCAGGATGTTGCCATAGACGCGCGCATAGTCATCGGAAGTTTGCGCGCAGGCCGCCAGGGAGCGGCTCGCCATCAAAATGATCTGTCCACCATGCTTCTCGATAAAGTCACACTGCTCCGTATAGGCCGCCTCGACCTTGTCCAGCGTCACGTCGTTGGCGGAAGTGAGTTGATCGGTGCCAGCCCCGCAGGCGATGCGTGCCCCTGGAATAGTTCGCGCTTCAGCCAGAGAACGGCATATCAGTTCGCTGGCCACTTGCCAGTCCAGTCCCATGCCCCGCTGCGCCGTGTCCATCGCTTCGGCGACTCCCAGGCCATATGACCAGAGATGTCGACGATAGGCCAGGGTCGCGTCCCAGTCGAGACGCGCGGGAAATGTATGGCTGGTTGTCAGCAGAGGATCGCACACGACATGAGCGGCAGCGTAGGCCACGCGGCTATGTGGTGCGGCACTCACAAACGGAAACAAGCTGGGAGCGCGTAAGCTGTACTCGTGATGACTGCCATCCACGTGGGGCAGGCGTATACTTAGACTCATCAACTCACTCCACTTCTTGTTCCAGGGAAGGCACAGTCAACCAGCGGCGTTCCTGCCAGGATTGTAAACCCAGTTCAGCCAACTGTACCCCCTTGGCTCCTTCGAGCAGTGTCCAGGGAAATGGCTCATCTATGACTACGTGGCGCAGAAACTGTTCCCATTGCATCTTGAAGCCATTGTCAAAGGTCTCATTTCCGGGAACCTCAATCCAATCGCTGCGAAAATCATGCGTGTTGGGCAAATCGGGATTCCAGACGGCTCGTGGCGTATACACACGGCTCTGCACCTTACACTGGTGAAGTCCCGCCACCGCGCTGCCGAGCGTCCCATCAACTTGCAGACTCAACAACTCATCACGATACACGCGCACCGCCCAGGAGGAATTCATCTGGGCAATTATGCCTCCCTCCAGTTCAAATGTTGCATATGCCGCGTCGTCCGTTGTCACGGGATAGCGTACACCGTTTTCGTTGACACGCTCAGAAATATGCGTTGCGCCCAGGCAAGAGATCCCCTGCACCTCACCAAAAAGATGACCCAGCACATAGCGCCAGTGACAGAACATATCAACGATAATGCCCCCGCCCTGTTCTTTTTGATAATTCCAGGAGGGACGCTGCGCCGACTGCCAATCGCCTTCAAAAACCCAATACCCAAATTCCCCGCGTACCGAGAGCAACTGTCCAAAGAAACCACTATCGATCACACGCTTGAGCTTGAGCAGACCAGGGAGAAAGAGCTTATCCTGGACAACTCCGTGTTTTACCCCGGCCCTGCGGGCCAGCCGCACTATTTCTAGAGCCTCAGCCAGATCGGACGCAATAGGTTTCTCGCAATAGATATGCTTCCCTGCGTCAAGAGCAGCGCGCAAGCCTTTACCTCGCAATGGCGTGCTCTGTGCATCGAAATAAATGGAATTATCCGGGTTGCTCAGACAGGCTTGCAAGTCAGTGCTCCAGCGTTCAATGCCATACATCTCTGCCAGACGCCGCAGCTTCTGCTCATTGCGACCAACCAGAATGGGGTCAGGCAATAGCATCTCTCCCCCAGGAAGCTTGAGGCCACCCTGTTTGCGAATGGCCACAATGGAGCGTGCGAGATGTTGATTTTCCCCCATGCGTCCAGTGACCCCGTTCATAATGATGCCGATAGTGCGCATTCCACAATCCTTTCTTCTGGGTCCTCTCTTGCCAGATCTCACAAAAAGAAAACGTTTACTATACAATGATTACCATATTCTTCCGATGCGCCAGCTTGGGCGTATCGGGGCCACTCACTTGCTTGCCCTCCTGGATAAGCAGCCAGTCCTCCCTTAGAGATTCTCCCAACAACGATCATTGAGCGAGAAACAACGACTCCTCTCTCCAACCTACCAAAAGCAGGTCAAGGTCTCTCTGAGATATTTTAGTTTTCGTGAGTCCCTTTATGCCATAGTAGAGAACTTATGCGGCTGAATCTCGTAGAGAAGCGGTTCGCCGTTCAGGAAACGCACGATTTCGTCAGCCATCATCTCTCCTTGCTTCAACAACGTTTCGGTGGTCATCGCAGCAATATGGGGTGAGAGCAAAACATTAGGCAATATGCGGAAAGGATGGTCGTCTGGCAGAGGCTCGGTTGGGAAGACATCCAGCGCGGCACTGATTCGCCCGCTCGCCAACTCATCCAGCAGAGCTGCGTTATCTACCACCCCGGCCCGCGCCGTGTTTAGCAAGATACCACCGTCGCGCAGCAGCGCAAGGTGCCTAGCGGTAATCATTCCGTGCGTGGATAGCAGGAGCGGCGCGTGCAGGGAGACAATAGTTGAGCGGGCGAAGAGCGTGTCGAGATCGGTTAACTCCACGCCGAGATCTCCAGCCTCAGCGGATGAGAGATAGGGATCATACAGCAGCACACGGCAACTAAACGGGCGCAAGAGTGCAATCACTTCGCGTCCAATCAGGCTGGCTCCTACCAGTCCCACAATCTGGGCACTTAACAGATGTCCGGGAGTACGTGAGAGGACATCCCATTGCTCACCAGCGCGCAGGCGCTGCTCGAACTGGTCCAACCGGCGCAGGCATTGTAAGATCTGTAGAATTGTAAATTCCGCAACGCCTTCAGCCAGGGCTGCGGCGGCATGAGAGACATGCAGACCACGCTGAAAAAAGCTCGGAGGCACCAGGTGATGAACGGTCCCAGCGGTATGTGCCACAAGACGCAGCGCCGGATGATGATCTAGCAGCTTCTCGGTAAGAGGAGGAGTACCCCAACCGGTCAGGCAGGCCACGGACTCACTGAGCATATCAAACAAGTCAACATCAGACAGGTGCGACCGAGAGTTGGGTATCACATTGGCAACCGCAGACAGTTTCGCCAGACTTGCCGGCGAGAAGATACGTCGTTGCCATTGAGGGTCAACCAGCATTGAAACCACGGGGCGTTTCTCATCAAAGATCATAAATAGATTCTCCTTCAAAAAAAGCGGGTTGCTTCGCGCCTATCCGACGATACTGCCGAGAGATAAACCGTTGCGCCAGTAGCGTTGCAGGAAGACGAAGCTCAGCACGAGTGGAAGGGCCGCGACCAGAGAACCAGTGATGGTCAAGTACCCCATGCATGAAATGCAGGGGCTTGTCCCTAACTCCGAAGAGCTGAGACGATAGGCCGCTTGACAGGGCGACCCACTGACGAAGGTGTACCGACGCCAGCAAGAGTCGAGAGATGCTTCTCTCGAATGTTGTAGGAGGCATTGAGATCGGCATTCAAGCAGTAGCCACATGTTCGACAGCGGAAGAGGGATTGCGAACAGCGATTGTTGCGTGCTTGGTACCGACAACGAGAGCACGTCTGCGAGGTGTGGCGAGGATCAACCTTGACCACCCTGATGCCCTTGGCCTCCGCCTTGTAGGACAGAAACGCATGAAACTGTGCGAAGCTCCACGAGTGGATACGTCGCTTCCGCTCCACGCTCTGGCTTTTTTTGCCGCGACCAATCTTCGTGTTCTCACGGATGTTGGTCAGGTTCTCAAGGACCAGCGTAGAGCCAGAAGGGGTCGTTTGTATGAGGCGTTTGGTGAGGACATGATCATGGTCTTTTCTCTGCCGCAACCGTTGACCCGAAAGTTTTTTCAGGTGCCTTTTAGCAGATTTTGTACCTTTGGATTGTAGTTTCCGGCGCAGGCGAAACATGCGTCGTTCTTGTTCTTTCCAGCGACGCTCTCCCAGAAATGCACGGGTGCTGGTCACGGCTGGACGATTGAGCCCAAGGTCAACCCCAATTACCTCACCGGAAGGATCAAGCACGGGAGATGGAAGAGAGACAACGATATGCAGAAAATAGCGTCCGTGGTGGAAACACAGATCGGCAGAGCGAGTCTTCCTACCCATATACTGCCGAGCATGGTGAGGGACGGTGAGAGGAATCTCAAGACGGCCAGAGACGCTCGCCAGGCTGGCTGTCATGCGGTCCCACTTGACCCAGTAGGAGTTTTTATCATAGCGGATGGAAGCACGGGTCGATTGAGGACAACGAACAGGCTTGAAGGTGGGAAGAGGTCTTCCTTGCTTTGTTGCCTTGGCAACCCGCTTGGGATAGTTGGCAGCGTGTTTTTTCTGCCAGGTCAGCGCAGATTTCACGGCTTCAGCCGCTTTGACGCGAGCAGCGCAGACCAATTGAGCAGGCAGATCGGGGTGTTGAGCGCGCAATGGATAGTAGGTACGTTTATGCAAGGTAATGCTATTGCTGCATCCGGTTTCAAACCCCTCATGGGCGACAGCATTGAAACAAGCAGTGTGTTCCTGCATTGTTCGGTCAAGGAGAGCTTTTTGCTCAGGAGTCGGATGTAGTTGTACGACAATTGTTCTATCCATAGAACGAGTATCTCAAAGAAAAGGAGCATTGTCAATATGGATAGGTATTCTGTCTGCGGACAGCATTCTTTCCTCCCCATGCATGAATGCAGGGGTCTCCAGAATGAGGCGAAGATGAGATTCGTCAAGTTGTTTGAAGCGTCTGTCCCAGTTGTGTTCCAGATACTCAATCCGACGCTCAGCGGATACAGATGTTCGTTACTGAGCATTATCAAGGGAAGGAAAAAGCTGTTCCAGACCGATACAAAATGCAGCAAAAAGATGGTAGCCAGGGCCGGAGACATCAGGCGCAGGCCAACTGTGGAAAAGATTCGCAGGTCCCCAGCGCCATCCATACGGGCAGCATCCAGCAATTCGCTGGGGATAGCGGCATCCGCATAAATGCGTGCGAACCAGATACCGAAGGCACTGAAAAGCGTTGGGAACAAGACCGACCAGTAGGTATTGGTGAGATGCACAGCGCTCATCAGGAGATAGAGCGGGAGGACCAGCACCGTTCCTGGCACCAGAATCGTACCCAGCAGTATATTAAAGATCAGTTTTTTGCCACGGAAGGAATATTTTGCCAGGGCATACCCGCCCAGCGCAGTGATTACAATACTGATGCACGAGCTACCTGCGGCGTAGAAAAAGGTATTGCCCACCCATTGCACATAGATCCCGCCATCGTAGGTCAGCAATTGTTGCACATTCGCGAGAAAATTGAAGCGGTTGGCAAACCAGAACGCAGGAGAAGTATAGAGATCGGCATTACTCTTCGTTGAGGCGACCAGGAGCCAGAGCAGTGGAAAAAGAAAATAGAGCGCGGCACCACCCATAATCACATATAACGCGATACGGATGGGTTTGAGGGCAACACGCTGCCGGGGTACCCGTTCGGAAAGAGAAAGCGAAGCCATAAATGTTACACTCCTGCTTGTCGGCGGATCAACCGCAAAACGCTAAATGAGAAGACGAAAGTCACCAGAGCCAGCGTCACTGAGAGCGCGGCGGCATAGAAGTAGTCTCCTCCACTGGTGGCGACCTGGTACAGATACATGTTGGGCGTATAGGCCGAGTTAATGCTGGTCAAGACGTTTGTCAGGAGCAACGGCTCTGTAATCAACTGTAACGCGCCAACAATGGTGAGAATACCAGTCAGAACCAGGGCGGGTACAATTAACGGTACCTTGATGTACCAGGCGATCTGCCAGCCTGAACAGCCATCCAGAAGCGCGGCCTCGTACAAACTGGGGGAAATCGCTTGCAACGCGGAGAAAAGGAGCAGCACCTGGTATCCTGTGCCTGACCAGATCGCGATATTTCCAATCAACCACGTTGCCAGTTCGCTGCTCTGGAAGTTCGGCGTTCCTAGGTGAAATATGCTGAGACCTTGCGTGATCGGGCTTAACTGAGGATCATAGAGATAGCCCCAGAGCAACGTGGCAACAATGCTAGGGATGGCATAGGGAAGGAAAAAGCTGATGCGAAAGAAAGAGCGCAAACGCATCGCGGCTCCATCGAGGATCAAGGCTAGAAGCAAGGCCAGGCCCAGTAGAATGGGTGTCTCAATCAGTCCATAGACCAGAACGCGTTCGATCCCCTGGTAGAACACCGAATCAACGAAAACTTTCTGATAATTGGCCAGGCCGCTGAACACCTGCGTGGGAGCGCTCAGACCCAGGCCGTCACGTTGGATGCGAAACAGGCTTTGCCAGACCGCGTATCCGAAAGGTAATACGAAAAACAGCAGGAAGAGCAGGATGGCGGGCGAGAGAAAGAAATAGGGAATGAAGGTGCGCCATCGCAATGAATGCCGCCGTGAGCGATGCTGGCGGCGCAACGACGCCGTCTGAGCCGCCACAATGGCATCGGTAATCTGGACTTTCAAGACACAACTCCCATTCGTGCTAAGTCAAAAAGCGTAGTAAAAAGGAAGGGGCAGTATACGCATCTGCCCCTGCCGGAAGAGATTGATCGGGTCATTGCAGTGCCAGGATGATTTGGGATTACTTCTGCACGCTAAAACCCTGTTGCTGCATGGCAGTCATCGTTTGTGCCTGTAGCGTGTCCAGAGCAGCTGGCAACGTTAATTTTCCAGCCGCAACCTCGTTGGCCAGATCCGAGAAAGCTGTGTTTGTCTGGAGCATAGCCGGTCCCCAGGTGAAAGAAGTATCGATATGCTCTGAAGCGGTCGTGAAAACATCCGCAACCTTCTGCTTGTAGTACGAGTCCAGCAGATTTAGAGGCGAGAGGGTCAGACCTGCTTTTGTCGAAGGGAAGATCTTTTGCGTATTCACCTGGTTGGTCAATGCTTGTTTATTCGTGCTGATCCATTGCACAAATTCAGCTGCCTGGGCAGGGTATTTGGAGCTGGTCGTCACGGCATTGGTCGAACCACCCACATTTGCTGAAACTTGCTGGCCGGCTACCCATTGGGGCAGTGGAGCAATGGCCCACTTCCCGGCATTTTGAGGCGCGCCACTGGCGATGTACTTGGTATTCCAGGCTGGGGTGAGTATGGTTGCCAGATTCCCATTGACCTCGTGCTGAGTAAAAACGGGGCTACTATCCGAGTCAGTTTCCACCATGTGGCTGTTGATCAAATTCTGCCAGTAGTTCGCGACCTGCAAGGTCGCTGGATCATTGATTGCGACTTTCCAGGCATTGTTCGCGATGCTAAACCAGCGTCCGCCTGCTTGCCAGGCCAGGGCCTCGAACAAATTTGCATTGTCGGGTGGAAAATCAGAGATGTAGAGTTTCGGGTTGGCGGTGTGCAAGAGCTTCGCATCCTGCGCAAATTGGTCCCAGGTCGCCGGAGGTGAGAGATGATACTGCTGGAAAATATCCGTGCGATAGGCTAGGGCCATCGGGCCAGTATCCATCGGGAGGGCATAGATGGCATTGCCACGGGCAACCTGACTCCAGGTCCACGGCACAAATTGATTTTGCGAACTCGCAACGCCATATTTCGAAAGATCGACTAGCCCACCAGTTGCCTCGATGGTTGGTAACATCTGATACTCAATGCGGGTAATATCTGGTGCGTTGTTTGCCTTGATTGCGGCTTCTAGCTTCGGATAAAGCTGTGCTGCCGGGATCACATTCATCGTCACATGGATGAGCGGATGGCTCTTGTTAAAAGCATCGACCGTTGACTGCTGGAGGTTGTTAAAATTCCAGAAAGTCAGATTTACTGGCTGATTTGATGGAGGAGTGGCCTCCCCACAGGCAGCCAATGTGAATGCAACAAAGAGAAATATCGCAAGGCCAGAGTAGAATGGGCGCAAGCGACGTATGAAGAAACGAGACAGCATAAAATAACTCCCTCCCTTGGGCTGATGAGCTTGCGCTCTATTTCTGCAAAGCGCAATCTATATTGTTAAGAATACGAAAAAAATGCACCATTTTCAAGCGATTTTTTGCAATTTTTTTGCGAAAAATCATCGGTCATTTCCCTGAATCATCCCTATTGACCCTCAGCATATCTGAGAAAATCAGGGAAATAATCTGGTTACCAGAAATAAGCCAGAAATTATTTTGCAATTTTAGCAATAATAATATATAATTATTTTCCAATGACCATTGCTCGGTTGCCAGTCAAATGGCGAAGTAAAGGAAAGAAAATGAAAGTGCGCACCTTCCCAGGTAGCCTGCCACTGCGACGTGTCCAGCAACGCGATATAGCAATGCACGCTGGCGTCTCGATTAGCACCGTGTCACGTGTGCTGAACAATGTGCATGGAATTAGCGATGAGTTGAGACGTCATGTCTTAAATACCGCAGCCGAGATGGGATACTACGATTTTGCTGCCCCAACGAAACTCCAGCATATTGCCCTCTTCACACACACATTTAGCACCAGCGTTGATCTCGACACCTTCCATTCCGCAGTCTTGCATGGTGTTGAGGCAGAATGTCGTCAGCGCGATATCCAACTCAGCTACTCTATCGTCGAATCTGGTGAGACGGGTACAGCGCTGATCCTCAAGAAAATGAAAGAGCGCAAGATCGAGGGCGCACTCCTAGTCAGCATCGATAATCGCGAGTTGATTAAGCAGCTCCTCAATCTTGCTATTCCGGTAGTCGTCATCAATGACGACTACCGAGGATTGCCGGTCGATACATTTCTCCCTGACAACTTTACTGGAGGGCTGCTGGCAACGCAGTATCTGCTCTCGTACGGTCATCGTCGCATTCTGCATATTACCAACACAGCGAGAAGCCGCAGGCGTACGATTCACCAGCGTTTCGAGGGATATCGTGTCGCCTTGCAGGAAGCTGGTATCCCGTTTGAGCATGGACTGCTTCTCGAAAGTGTTTTGGGAGTGGAAGAAGTACGTACCGAAGTGCGCAAATTGTTGGAGAGCAACGAGTGCCAGTTTAGCGCCGTCTTTTGCGCAAATGACGAGGCTGCGATTGGCACGATGCGGGCGTTACAAGATGTAGGCAAACGGGTTCCTGAGGATGTTGCAGTCATCGGCTTTGACGATATCGCGACCGCGGCGCTCCTCACTCCTGCACTGACCACCTTGCACGTTGATTGCAAAGGGATGGGAATGCTAGCGACCCGCCGCCTGGCAGATCGCTTTCTTGATCCTACTATCACCCCTGTGCGCGTCGAACTTGCCTGTAAGCTGATAGAACGTCAGTCAGCGGGCAGAGCTCCTGTAGAGCCGTGCTAGAGGAAATTCGGCAAACGCGCTACAATGAGATTCGAGAAGAGATGCTAGTGAGGCGTCTCGCTGTTTCGTGCTGAAAATAATTGTACAATACATATAAAGCAAGAAAGGAGAACCCCCTCCAATTGTGTGACCACGCCGAAGAAGAGCAGAATCAGCGCGAGCAGGAGTGGGAGCATCATTTCGCCTTTCTCTGAGCGGACGTATGCTCTCCGCTCTCTGCACTTTCGCGCAGTGCATGAATGGCTTCTCGGATGCCATAGTACACAATAACCAGGGAGGCAAGCGGATCAGCCCACCACCAGCCAAAGCGGGCATTGAGCACAAGTCCAATCAGGACAGCCCCTGCAAGATAGGCATCAACAAGCGTGACACGCCCTTCTGTGAGCAAGACCTCATTTTTCAATTGCTGTCCCGTCACTCGCTTTCCATAAGCGAGCAGGAGCATGGTAATGAAGGTCACAGCAATCCAGACGATCCCACCAATTGAGGTGAGAGCGTGCGTTCCTGTGAGGAATGTGTAGAGCAATTGCGCGACAATGTAGATCACCAGAGCAATGAAGGCAATTCCGATGAGACGGAGCGCCAGACGTTCGCGATGCTGGTTCACTCCGGTCAGTTGCCAGACGACCACGACGGAGGCAAATATTTCGATGAGAGAGTCGAGGCCGAAACCAGCTAAGGCCACAGAATGAGCGAAATAGGCTGCGATCACGACAATGACCACGCCAATGACATTCCAGCCGAGTGTGATGTATTCGAGGACGAGTCCTCGCCGTAAGAAAGAAGATTGTATCACAGAAACCTCCAATGATTTCTTTTCGTTCGTCCATCAGTGATGAAACGTAGGTAGTGGTCAGATAGTAAGTGATAGGTCCAGGTTATATTGAACAATAAACAGACTTGATGGGCCGGACAATTTACAGATGCTTGACCAGGTTCGGATAGTAACCATGCGCAAGCTAGCTCATCGTGATGCGACAATAAACAAACGAGAAAAAAGAGGCTGAAAGTTGGCAGATTTCTCAACCTTTTATAACTAAGCCCTGCGAGCAGGCAAGGCGGTGAAAAGAAACACCAGGAGGGCCAGCAGGAGCAAGGCGACACCTAGAGCGCAAACCAGAGACCATCCACCAACACTCCACCCATATGATCCCAAGGCTGAACCAAGAGCTCCTCCCAGAAAGTAGGTGGTCATAAAGACCGTATTCACGCGGCTGCGTGCCTCTGGACGCAGGCTCTGGACAATCGCCTGGCAGGACACCAGTGTACTTTGTGATCCCAGATCAAGCAATATCACGCCGATAACCAATCCCGCCAGCGTGGTACCCCAAAGCCAGAATACCCCAAAGGCAAGGAATACCATCCCTAAACCCAGTCCTATCGTAATAGAGGGGCGCCCTGTCCGATCCGCCACTTTTCCAACCAATGGGGCCGCAATGGCTCCTGCAACACCGACAATCCCAAACAAGCCAACCACATCACTACCAAAATGATAGGGTGGGGTACGCAGAAAAAAAGCCAGCGTGATCCAGAAGATATTGAAACCAGCGAAGGCCAGCGCACCAAACAGACACACAGGACGTAAAGCTCGCTCCGTACGGACAATCTCCCAGACTGAGCTCAGCAACTGCGGGTACGAGCTCCTGCTATGGGCAGCCTGCTTGGGCAAAGCGCGCCACAGCACGAGAGCGAGGAGGAGCATTAATCCCGCAGCAATACCATACATAGCACGCCATCCCAACACGTTGCCCAGAACACCACTCACAGTGCGCGCCAGCAGTATGCCAATCAACGTACCACTGAGCACTGTTCCAATCATCTTTCCGCGTTGCTCAGCTGACGCGAGATTGGCCACGAATGGAATGATGATCTGAGGAATAATAGTGAAAAAACCAATTGCCGGGCTGACAATGAGCATGACTCCAATTGCAGGAGCAAAGGCTGTACTCAGCAGTGCCACTGTTTCTAGCAGCAGCAAGCTCGCGATTAACGATCGTCGCTCGCGACTGTCCCCGAGGGGAACCAGTAGGAGAAGTCCAAGTCCATACCCAAGTTGGGTCAGTGTCCCCAATAGACCGACCTGCCCTGCAGCAATCGAAAAACTAGAAGCGATATTAGCGAGCAGAGGTTGCCCATAATATAAATTGGCTACGGTCATGCCCGCAGCAACGGTTAATAACCAGAGTAGTTTCGTATCGAGTGTTGGTGGAGATGTCTCTTCTCGGGTTGCAGAAGATGTCAACGAAGAATACCTCATCAGAATGTCCTTTCTCTTAGGTTCTCCCAACAGGATCACCGAGCGAATGAGGATGGATAGGCCAAGGTCCCTCCAGCTAGAGGGACCCTCCAAACGAATACGCCAAGCCAAAAGTATCTATATAGTTTGTGGAATGATTGGGAGAAGCAGGTACGACGCCTGTTCACCGCCAGAGAAAAGTGTCGTCGTTCCGCCAAAGACCTCCTCAGGGCGATCCTGCTCTTCGGTGTGGAGAAAAATGCCGTTGCCGCGCATCCGTACTCCATACGAGGCTATGCCTTCGACGGGAAATTCAAAGTCGCGGCCCTGGATGGTGACGGCTAGACGGTAGCCGGCCGGGATGATGACGGAGGTTGGCCAGATCTCTACATCGAGTGCGACTGATTTGCCTGGTGTCAGTAGCTGCTGCTCGTCATGCGTATGCCATGGACGATAGGGAAGGCTACGCTCTGGATCGGTTTTGCGATGCGAGGCACGTAGCCAGCCGACGCCAACGACCCCCTGAGGATCCAGGGCACCGATGAAGGTGACATCGTTCCCTTGCGGATCAAGGACACGGAGGGTCAGGAAGATATCGGCATCGCTGGTCGAAGAGGCCACAAACAGCTTCGCTGCTGCCGGTCCCGTGATCTCCAAGGCTGATTCGAGGGGAGCGGTGGTGTAGGTGAGTCCTTCGCCCAATGCGGCAAAGTCTACCTGTTGTGTCGACGATGGTATTGCACGACCGAGCTTATGTCCGGCCTGATCAAGGTAGAACTTTGTCCATTGGGTACGAGCCAGAGGCCATTCATTTTCGTTCCGTTGCTCAAAAGTTCCATCGACATGGCGTAGGTTAAGTTGGACTGGCGGTTGCGTATCCCAGCCTGTATCCGCCCCCTGAAGAAAATGTCCAAAGAAGCGCTTCTGGAGAGCAAGGCCATGATCGGTGTAGAATTCGACGTGGTGCTGTAAGCCGTGGACCTCAAGCCATTTCTGCTGACTTGACACCCCAACATAACCCTCGAATGTTCCTCGAGTATGCAAATGGTGAGCCCAATTGCTCGACGCTAGTAAAGGCACAGTAATCTTTGAGAGATCTGCGGTACGCTGCTGGTAGTACTCATCAGCAAGCGGATGGTCAAGCAACGCTTCCCAGGAGTGCGCATGGGATGCCTCTCTCTCTTCCTCCGAGAGATTTTCTGGTCCTGCCACGGGCACGCCAGTGACCGGATTACGCATGCCACGATCTCCAACACCATACTGCACCGCTGCAATCTGGACGGGGTACCACAGGCGCACGAAGATATCAAGAATACCAGCATGGTGTGTAAATTCGCGATAGTAGTCGCTGGCTCCTTCCCACGGGCGGATACACCGACGGTTTGGATGCTGGGGCGGGGTAGCGTGTCACAATGACGCGAACCATGGCCCCCTCTGGCGTCACGGGTATCCAGCCTCCCTCAAAGACCTCGAAGGTGCATCCGGTCTTGCTGGTCACATGGGCAGCGGGGGGATAGGCCAACGTCTGTACGATGCTGGGGTAATTGAGAAGCTCATAGCCATTTCCGCGCGTCAGAAACGGCATGCCCGCCGCAAGCAGTTGCGTAATCACGACGAAATCTCCATAGAGCCCATCGAGACGCACCACGGCCATCTCGATGGGAAGATCAAACTGCTTCAGATAGATCGAGAATGGCCTCGAGAGCCGAAGTGAGTTCCTCTCGATAGAGACCATTGCCTTTGTTGCCATAGGTCCCCAGATGTTGATGGGTGTGGGCTTAATTCACGATGGTGCGTGTCCGGACGACCTCGCCACGACGGCGCCCCTTATGTCCAGGTGCACACACGTCATCGAAGCGGCGCTGAGCGGGTGGATGGGTGGAAGTGGAAGGCAACGCTCGTTGTCGCGCGGCCTGACAAGTCCCATCCACATCAAAGACAATCAAGCGACGCCTCTGCCGATCGAAGATGCCTCCAATGGAGTCCGGTGTCCACTCAGGGCCGAAACTGGCCTGTTGAAACAACGACCGGAACGCTTCCAAACACGGACGATCCATGGCGGTCAGGAAACGGCTGAGGCTGGAACGATGATGCAACGCGTGACGCCCAAACAAGGCCATGAAGGCATCATTGAAAGGAGCCACACGCTGAAAAAAGGTGGACAAAGACTGCTCTCCGCTGATGGCATATCCAATCAAGGACGCGAGAAAATCAAGAGGTTCATAGGTTCCGCTGCGTTTTCGTGCGAGCAGAACCTGCTGCTCAAAGAGATCCAGCATCCCCTGTGATGCGACGTAGCTCGAGAGGATGACCGTTTCAGCAAACCAATCAGGAACGGAGGGACAATGTTCCGAGGACGTCTGGACGTCAATGCACGTATTTGCTATGATAGACAAAGAGATCTCCTTTAATATGTGGTTTTACTTTCCCTATTATGAGATCTCTTTTCTGTTTGCTGCTACCTTGCTTCTTAATTTTATGCATCTCGTTGCGCATCCCGTGGGCACGGGCAGATCGCCGCCAGATGGGGTGGCTGGAGGGCTGCGACGAGCCACTGGCTCACAGCATAGTAGGAGATGCCCAAAAGGCCGACCTTCCCATTGCTCCAGGACTGCACTCCAGCCCATTCAATGCACTGATAGTAATCCTGTGTCTCGCGCGGTGAAAAAATGTCCAGATAGCCAGGAGAGCGCCCGGCTCCGCGTGAATCAACGCGGATGACCACATATCCATCGGGGACCCACTTCTCTGGATCGACCGTTTCCCAGTTCTGATAGCGGTTTGAGGAACCAGCCAGAACATCACGGTGATTGGCTTCAATACTTTGCCACATTGCCGGATAGCCTTCCTGGAAGGAGACGCCCTTGCCATAGGGGCCGTGGGTCATGATGACAGGGTAGTGCCCCTCGTCACTAGGGCGGAATACATCAGCTCGCAATACGAGCCCGTCATCCATTTCGATAGGGACATCCCAGTCAATGTGCATCTCATGCGCCTTCTCTTGAGAGCTCATAGACGTACCAACCTTTCAATTACTCATTGCAATCTTACAACCAACTTCTCCATACATTCCTGTGTGGATATTGGTTTTTTTTACAAACGATAAGTTGTGTTCTCCAATGGAGATAAGAGAGAGTATAGATGAGATCGCTTGTAACGTCATGACTAATTTGGGCCATTTCTTTGCCAAAGCAATGATGCGGAGGAAAAACTTCCTCCCAAACACCAGCATGTTATAATAAGGATGTCTACTCAGTATTGAAAGAAAAAAGGTAGAGGGAAAAACAGATCGATGGCATCTGAATCACCAATCGCTGGTACGAAATTCTTTATTCCAACATCTTTACATCCTCTAGTTCATCGGCCACGTCTACACACTTTACTAAATGAAGGGATTCATCATCCCCTAACGCTGCTATCAGCTCCTGCAGGCTATGGCAAAACGAGTTTACTTGCTGACTGGCTGTTAACCAAGAAAACAAACATGTGTGTTGCCTGGGTCTCACTGGATGCGCAAGACGATGATGCATACAGATTCTGGCTATGCATATGCCTGGCGCTGGAACATTGTGCTCCTGAACTAATAAAGCCTCTACTGTCGATGCTGCAAAGTCAATCTCATCCAGACGTGAAGGCCATGCTCTCACTGCTGATCAACCAACTGCTCGTAACTAATGATGCTTGTTATGTACTGGTGATCGATGACTACCATCTGATCACTGAGCCTGCAATTCATGAGGGCCTGTCCTATCTCATTGAGCAGCTACCTCCGCAATTGCGCCTGATTTTAGCAACCCGGACTGATCCTCCCTTACCACTCCATCGGCTACGTGCTCGTGAGCAAGTCTTAGAAGTGAGAATGGAGTTCCTTCAATGTTCTATCCCGGAGGCGACAACGTTTCTCAAGGAGGTTATGGGCCTCTCGTTGGCTCCCAAAGACATTGCGATGATTACCGAGCGTACCGAAGGATGGTTGGTGGGACTCCAATTAATCGCGCTCTCAATCCGTGAGCAAGCCCTGCTTCCACAACTCCTGACCATGGTGTCTGGGAGTCAGCGCTATATTTCGGAATATCTAATAGAAGAAGTGCTTCAGCACCAACCTGAGCATATCCAGAAGTTTTTGGGTGTAACGAGCCTGCTGGACCAGTTTTGTGGTTCTCTCGGTGATGCTTTGTTAGGAGAGCGTAACAGTCAGCAGATCATTGAGGAGCTAGAGCACATGCACCTCTTTGTGGTCGCCTTAGATGGGGAAGGAATCTGGTATCGGTATCATCACCTATTTGCGGAGGCCTTGCATCATCGCTTTAGTCAAAGCATGCCCCAGGAAGAGATCAACTCTCTGTATCTCAAGGCGAGCACTTGGTACTCCGACCAGGGACAAATGCATGAGGCCATCCACTATGCTCTGCGGGGTCGCAATTGGGAACGTGTCATCACGCTGCTTGAGCAGTTCTTACGCAATCTCTACTGGCAAACAGGAGAGGTGTACATAATGCAACGATGGATACAGCAACTGCCTTCCGAATCGTTTCAGACACATCCTCGGCTTGGACTTTTCATGGCCTGGGTCTACTATGGCCTGGGTGACCTGCATACCTCAGAGATGTGGTTAGAGGCTGCTGAAGCCGCGCTTCCCTGCGTCCTATCAGCAAAGAAACGCAATCACCTGCACGCGGAAATTCTAGCCCGTCGTGCTCTTGGGATGGGGTTCTATGGACATGCAGATACGGCATTTCTCTTGTGTGAACAAGCATTGCCCCTACTTGACAACACCCAGGCGTATACGCGAGGCATTGTGTACAGCGCACAAACCTGGGTTTTCCTTGCACGTGGTGAAGCCAAAGCCGCCTTGCA
This sequence comes from uncultured Chloroflexia bacterium, assembly GCA_963699315.1. Taxonomy (GTDB): domain Bacteria; phylum Chloroflexota; class Ktedonobacteria; order Ktedonobacterales; family Ktedonobacteraceae; genus Dictyobacter. The sequence continues at coordinate 4,665,248 of OY969433.1, read as the reverse complement.
AGCATTGCAGTCTGCAGTAGTCTGCTATAGACAGTCAGGTGTGACTGCCGCAGAATACTGGTGGTCCTGTATGAGCACAGTCTACCTTCGAATGTTGGGTCGGCTGAAACAAGCTGAGCATACGCTTGAACAGCTTCAAAAGGAACAGCCTTCGCAGTCGAGAGGTGTGGCCTATGCATATCAAGCAGCAGTGCTGTACGAGCACAATCAACTCGAGCAAGCTCTGGATCTGGCACTCCAAGCACGCCAACTCTTTGAGCAAACAGGAGCCAACTTTTTTGGCAATCAGGCCTATCTCATCCTGGTCCAGATCTACCTCGCTCGCCGTGAGTTCGAAGTCGCAGAAGCAACCGTGCAACAGCTATGTAACTTTCCAGCCTATCAGAACAACATGTATGCCCAAAGCTGGCTTCTGTCGGGTCTACAAGTACGGCTCTGGCTGCTTACAGGCAAGCTAGAGATTGCGAGACACTGGCGACAGGGGCAGCAGCAACGCGATCCTCTGCCATCGATCTTTGCTCAAGAGCGCGAGACAATCGTTCTAGTGCGCATTCTTCTAGCAGAACGGAAAGCCGAAGAGGCCATCCGGCTCATAGCAACATGGCTACCGTCGGCCCGCTCAGCAGAGCGCTGGGAGCATGTACTGGAAATGCGTCTGTTGGAAGCTTTGGCGTTGCAGCAGCTACGGCGAGAAGCGATGGCACAGGACGCCCTTGAGGAGGCTTTGGCACTAGGGGAACCGGAAGGATATCTACGTCACTTCCTTGATGAAGGCCCAGAGATCCTCCCCTTGTTGAAGCGAAACCGAGCGACTCATCGTGAGCCGCGTCCCTATGTTGATCAGTTAATAGATGCATTTATTACCGCTGGACAGCAGGAGATTATGCCGCGATTGTCTCCCCACAGCCAGATCCTTATCGATCCAGTAAGTGCTCGCGAACAAGAGGTTTTGGAATTGCTTGCGCAGGGGGCATCTAATCAGGACATTGCACACACGTTAACTATCGCTCCAAATACCGTCAAACGGCATGTCCAGGCAATCTTGGCGAAATTGAATGCGAGCAATCGCACCCAGGCGGTTGCTCGTGCTCGAACTCTTGATCTTCTTCCTGAAAAGCACTGATGAGGATGCCTATTCGGGCATCCTCGTACATAACAGAGACATCATCCCTTCACAGCACCGATGGTCAGACCGGATTGGAAAAACCGACGTGCGTACATGAACAACAACATTAAGGGAATGGAGATGATCACCGACGTCGCGGCGAAGTAGCCCCAGGGCGTCGTGTACGTCCCTTGCAGACCATACAGACCAAGGATGAACGTCAGATTACTGCCATTTGAATTCGCGTTCAACACAAAATTTGCCAGGGCGAACTCATTCCAACCGCCAACGAACATAAATAGTGCCGACGCCGCCAACGCGGGAGTAGCAAGCGGCAAGGTGATGTGGCGGAATGCCTGCCACAAGCTCGCACCATCGATCATCGCGGCAAGTTCCAACTCGACAGGAAGGGTATCGAAGTAGCCCTTAATGTTCCATGTGCCGAAGACGAGATTGCCTGCGGCATAGATAAGAGCAAGACCGACAAGGGGAGCGGTATTCAACAGATGCAGATACTGCAACAGGTAGTAGTAGGCGGTGATGGCAAGCAGTCCAGGAAACGCTTGCAGTGCCAGCAGGAGTGTTAAACTCACTTCACGACCTCTGAATTTGAAGCGCGACAACGCATACGCACCGGTTATCGAGAAGAAGATGCCAATCAGCGTTGAAAGACCGCAGACAAGCGTGGAATTGAGCAACCAGTTAAATATCGGCTCCTGTGTGAAGGCATAGACGTAGTTGGCAAGTGTAGGAGCGCTTGGAAGCAGTTGGAGCGTCGTTGTGTATAGGTTCTGGCCTCCGGCGAACGACGCCTGTAGCACATAATAAATGGGGAACAGCGCGAAGATGGCCATCAGAACCAGATACACGTAGATGAGGATGACCGACGAATTCGAAAGAAAACGTCGCCTCAGCACGCTTGTTCTGCTGGGCGTGTGCGCTCGGCCTTTTGTGAGAGCCGCTGTCGCAGGGACTGATACGGATCCACGGTTCTCAGATTTGAGTATCCTACCAGGGATGTGTTCGCTCATGCATACACCTCACTTCTGCGTGTTCCAAGCGCACGAGCCAGGAAGGTCAGCGCGCCCAGGACAATGAACGTAGAAATCGCGAATGCGGCAATCTGCGCATAGTGAATATTGGCAGCACTCGCACCTAGCACTTGATTATACATGTAGATCATGACGAACGTGGTTGCGCCAGGCTTATCCGGATTGGTGATGGGGCCGCCCTGCGTGATCAGATAGACGGTATTGAACATCTGGAACGTCGTGATGGCACTAAGAATCGTGATCGGAGTAATGGCAGGTCGTAGCAGCGGGAAGGTGATCTGCCAGAAGGCTTTCCAGGCATTTGCACCATCGACATTGGCTGCCTCGGTCAGTTCTCGCGGCACGCTTTGCAACGCACCGAAAATTACCACCGTAAAGAACGGGTAAGAAAGCCAGACATTGACAATCACAACGGCGGCGAATGCGGCAACCGGATTGGTGAGCCAGGCAACACCGAAGTGTCTCCCGAAGAAGAGACGCCCAATCTGGTTAATGGGACCGAAGTCGTAGTTGAAGAGAAATTTCCAGATCAACGCCGTAATCGCCGAAGGTGCAGCCCAGGGGATGAGAAGCAAACTCATCCAGACAGCTGTACCTTTGACCTTCGGGTGATTGAGGGCAATGGCTGTGATCATACCAATCAGCAGGAAGAAGGCCACGCAGATAATCACGTAGAGCACCGTCAGGCCCAGGACGTAGAATAGGTCGGAGTTGCTCGTAAACAAGAGCTGAATATAGTTCGTTAGACCAACGAAGGTATATTCCTGGTTGAATTCGGTATTGTTGGTGACCGAGAGATACAGCGTGTACAAAATCGGCGTCATGTTGATAAGCAGGATCATGACCACGATGGGCAACAGGTACAGGAAAATGGCACGACGTTTTACCAGCAGCATAGCTTCCCTCTCTTTCTCTAAGCAAAATGGGGCGAAGGAACGAACTTCCTTTGTGGTGAGAATAGCCTGAAATGCACCTCCTGGTGCGTCCAACGTCCATGGACGTTGGACGCACACAGTCAAGCCAAACAGAAGGATAGATGACAGGCATGAGACAGGGATGGTGCAGATGCACCATCCCTGCTTCTCTCTCATCAAGAGAAAACTGCGTACCATGTACCTATGAAGAAATGCCTTTCACCCCCTTGATCGCTGCAGCCTGTGCGGAGGTTAAAGCTGCCGCAGGACTCTGAGCTCCTGTCCAGATGGAGATCAGCGCGTTGCCAGCCGGCGTCCAGAGAGCACTCATATACGGAGTATTCGGTAGTGGTACCCCATTTTGCACCTGGTTCGCGAAACCGGCAATGGCAACGTTGCTTTTCACTGATGGGTCTTGCAGTGCCTGTGCGTTTGCCGGGATTTCGCCGGTGGATTTGATCATGCTGAGCTGATTCTGGTAATTCGTGTAGAACTTGAGGATGTCTGCATCCAGAGTCGGGTTTGTCGCGTTCTTCGTAACCCAGAGCGACTTCACTCCTACGAAGGGCTTCCCAGGTGTATTACTGTTAGAGGAAATAATGGGCAGCGTTGCAAAACCGACATCAATACCATTCTTTGAAGCATATTGGGAATACGCCCAGGGGCCATCGATGATGGCAGCCGCTTTCCCTTCTCCAAAGAGCGACGAGGCTGTGGGGCCATCAATCTGCTTGGGCAGGTAGGGCCGGAACGAGGCAATGAAGTTGCCCGCCGCTATAGCCTGTGGCGTGTTCAAACCGACAGTGCCATCCGATTTGACATAGTACCCGCCAAAGCCGTTGAACCAGGCAGCGTTGTAATAGGGGTCCTCCGTCGGCCAGACGATACCGTACTGGCTAGGATGTGCCTGCTGATAGCTTTTCTCGAATGCCAGCATCTCATCGGTCGTCTTAGGGAGTTGAGAAGCATTGACAAGCTTCTTATTGTACATGATGGTGACAGCTTCGACTGTCTCCGGCACACCCCAAACATGACCGTTGAACTGCACGGCCTGCGCAGCAGCCTTCGTGTACGTCGAGTTGACATACGACTGACTGATATACTGATCCATGGGAATGACGGAATGACTATCGACCATCTCGCCCAACGAGTCATCAACCCACGCGACGATGTCTGGCCCATTGTTGGCCCGGATAGCCGTGAGCGACTTCTGTAAGATGTTCGACGGAATGTTCACCAGTTTAATGGTGACATTGGGGTGCAGCTTCATGTAGGCGTTGAAAATGGCCTGCTTCGGCGCAACATAATTGCTCGCCCAGCCATCCCAGATGGTGACTGTTTGGTGCTGATTCGATGAAGTCACGCTTCCGGACGAGCCACAAGCGGTGATGAACATGGTCAGCATGATGCTAATGAGAAGTGGGATAGAATAGCTTCGCTTCATACGATCCTCCACGGTGAGTGTATCGGAACCCTTCCGACATGCATCCGTTACGCAACAGAAAACGGTACGATGACTTCTCCTACAAGGCACAGATGTTTCCCTTGTAAGGAGAAGAATGCAAATACTTCTATTCGCGACAAGCACAATGGGATCATTTGGAATTGACCCGCTTTTGAGAGGGACGCGAATATGAAAGTTGTGTCACGGAAGCTAAAAAAGATAAAAAATAGTGTGCACATACATATACGTAAAAATACGTATGTGCACTGTATAGCATAGAAAGATTTTCTTGTCAAGAAAAATATCATCTAAGTTTTCAGCTTGTTTTTCATAAATGAGGGACAACTCATCCAGCTGTGTTGCAAGCAGAAGTCGATCTACTAGAGTAAAAATAGCAGAGCACAAGAGGACTCACCATACAACCTCGACTCACTTGACTTTCCTCATCCTTTCTGATACTGTTGCACATGCAACAGTAAAAAATGATATTGTTGCATATGCAACAGTAAATTGACCATGGGGTGATTGTGCGGGGCAGAGAAGCTATTGCGCAATGTATAGAAAAGGCTCGCAATGGACATATATCGAAATTACCGTATTTTTCATGACCTGTTCGTGTTGTTCGACGAAAAAGACCACCTGAGGTTGCGTACATTCAATTTGACGCCAATGCAATACCAGGCGCTGCTTTTGCTCGATCCGCAAGAAGGCTGGCGTTTAACAGATCTGAGTGATTGGCTCCTTTGTGAGAGAAGCACGGTTACTCGACTGGTGGACTTTTTGGAGGGCAAAGGCTTACTGACCCGTATTGCCGACGCAGATGACCGACGCTCTCAGCGCGTAACTCTGACTTCGGCTGGGGCATTGTTGCGCGACCGCGCCCGCGTAGCGCACGAAGCTTCTCTCTGGCAGCGTTTTAGCGGCTTGAGTGAGGAGGAGAAACAACAACTTTTCCTGTTGCATCAGAAACTGCTGTCTCATTTGCTCACTGAGAAAGAGCGTTCCAACGAAGGGTAAGACTGCATGTCAGAATTATTTACACAACCATCTTCATCTGCGCCGCTTGAGCCGCAGGTGGAAACCGATCAGCTCACGACTGCCCCTGGTGATCTGCCAGCACCTGAAATTATCGCGCGGATAGCCGCGCAACGTCATCAATTCCGTCATGATAATAATATCCTCCCATCAATCGTTCAAGACGGGCAAGAGGTTGAGATTTGGGCACTAAGTGGAGCGAATATGCCACTGGAGAGGGCGGCGCTTTTCTATACCATCGATGGAAGTTTTCCCGGGTCAGCCGCGCAGAAGGTTCCCTGTGAGAGGATGTCTACCTCCTGGGATCCGCTGGCCGGTTATCTTATCCACTGGCGAGCACGAGTGCCTGCCCAAACGGCACAAACGGTCGTGCGGTATCGTATCGGAGGGTGGAAGGCTGACAATGTTACCGATGTGCCTGATGCCTGGGCGCAGGATGGCGAGGGATTCTGGTTTCGTTATAGCGGCTCACAGGCTCTGACGACTTTTGCCTATAACGTCGAGGGGAGCACAACATCTTGTTTACCGGCATGGGCTGAGAGCGCCATTCTTTATCATATTTTTCTCGATCGTTTCGCGACCGACACGCCTGAACTTGCCTGTACTGAAAATCTGGATGATCTTCGACAACTTCACGGCGGGACACTGCGAGGCGTCATTGCAGCGTTACCCTATCTCGAAAGTCTGGGTGTGAACTGTCTGTGGCTTTCGCCGGTTTATCCCGCCGAGTCCTATCATCGTTATGATGCCCTCGATTTTTATAACGTTGATCCCCGTCTGGGACGCAATGATGATCTCAAGGATCTGACTACGCAGGCACATGCACGGGGAATGCGTGTCTTGCTCGATTTTGTGCCCAGCCATCTTTCCTGGCACCATCCTGCATTTGTCAGCGCGCAACAGGATCGTCATACCTCTACTGCTAGCTGGTTTACCTTCGATGAGTGGCCTGACCGTTACAGGTGTTTTCTTCAGACCGCGCCAACGCTGGCTTCGCTTAACGGGGACGACGAGCAAGCACGTGAGTATATCATTGGAAGTGCTGTCCAATGGCTACGCGATTATGGTGTCGACGGTTTTCGTCTTGATCATGCAATTGGCCAAGGGATGGATTTCTGGACAGCTTTTCGTCGTGCCACGCGGGCAGCATCATCCGAATCAATTACTATTGGAGAAGTGACCGATACACCGGATTGTCTGGCAAGCTATCATGGCAAGCTTGATTTAGTGCTGGATTTTCCTCTGGCATCCGCACTCCGGCACACCTTTGCGCTCTGTGATTGGACTGTCAAGCAACTCGATCATTTCCTTTTTTCCTATGAACAATTTATGGTTGCCGCTTCCGATCGTGTCAGCTTTCTTGATAACCATGATATGAATCGCTTTCTTTTTCTCGCGAACAACGATGTTCAGCGCTTAAAGCTGGCTGCACTCTGCCAGTTTACACTGAATGCCTTGCCTATTATCTACTATGGTACTGAGATTGGTATGTCCCAGCAGGCGGATGCCACGGACGCATCGGCGGGCGGTGATGCACAGGCCCGGTCAGATATGGTCTGGGATCAGAGTCGCTGGAACGAAGATGTGCTGGCCTTTTATCGTGTGCTCATTCAATTGCGAAAAAGTATACCGGTACTGCGGCAGGGACAACGCCATACGGTGCATCTGGATGCTACCACGAGTACCTATGCATATATACGAACCAGTACGACGCAGAGGACACTCCAGGCAGACGATGCTATCGTACTTTTCAATCTGAGCGACCAATGCCAATTTATCCCACTTTCCGCGACTGTCGTGTCGGCAAAGCTGCGTTGCTTGCTCGCCACGGGTGAGCAACCTGCTATTGAGGATATGGAGAGTGGATATCGCGTCCGCGTTGCGCCAGGCAGTGGAGCCATATTTTCTCTGTCTTGACAAAATAAGGTAGTGTTGCAAAAAATTTAAAACTCAGCAAATTGAAGGACACACGAACATATCTCACTAGGAAAAGATGCAGAACATGCACATTTTATCTGCTGTCATGATTCTTTTGCCGTCATTACTCACTCAATTTTCTCAGCTCAAAATTTTTTGCAACACTACCGCTAAACGAAGACACTTTCTCGATGACGTTTTTCTCTTTACACAACAAATGGTATGGTGTCACAATCGGCGTGCTAGCTCTGATAATAGTGCTTCAGCGCTGCTTGTAGAAATGCAGCTTCTTCAGCGTTATAACTATAGGCAGGCAGAGGCTTCTCCTCAGTCGGTAGGTCACTATAGGTCTTCCACCATTGATTCAGACCAGACAAGACCTCCTCATCGCCATGAGTGAACTGTCCAACCAGCTCGCTATGCCGCTGCGCCAGTTCCTGACCTTCGGAACCAAGTGGATCTTTGTGCTCGGCAACCAGGCGTCGCAGGTCTGCAAAGACCGCATCCCACTGCTGACCTGCACGCTTCTGATCCTCTTCAGTCCAGGTTTTTCCCCATTCCGCAATCTTCTGTGCTGCCTCGGTACTATACGAATTGCGGGATATTTCTGCCATCTTCTGTTGTTGCTCTGGGGTCAGGTATGCGTTAACCCATTCTTTATTTTGTTCCATATGCATCGCTTGGATCACCTTAATAATCGACTCCCAATCATCCTGATTGCCCTGCAAGACCGTCTCAGTTTGTTCAATCGCCTCAATGATACGATCCAGCTGATGACGTTTCTCTCGCATCATCAGCTTCTGCGTTGTCAGCGCTTCGTGCAAGCGTACGGAATCTGTTTGCAAGCAGACCTTAATCTCCTCCAGAGAGAAGCCGAGAAACTTGAGCGCCAGGATCTGTTGCAAGCGCCACAGATCCTCATCGGAGTACAGACGATATCCAGCACCTGTATACTCCGACGGCGAGAGCAAGCCGACTTTATCATAAAAGCGTAGAGTACGTGCGGTTACAGCGGCCTTGTGCGCAAATTGACTGGTTGAATAATAGTGCTGCTTCAATTGATGATTCAAGTATTGCCTCCTTTCATTTGCAAGTATAAAGTATGACGTAACGTCATACGCAAGCCTTGAGGTAAATGGAATTGCAACAGGTGAAATACCTCAACCACCAACACTCACGCTTTGTCTTCCCATGGAAGGTGAAGGAGGTGCTCAAGGATGTGAGCACACCAGAGCCAGCGCTGGATAATACTCCAGAGCAGCGCTGCGGCTCCAATGACGAGATAGTCAATCGGATGAAGTGCAGCCAGGCTGAAGAATGTCCGCAACGGCGGAAACGCGATTACGCCCAGATAGACCACCAGCAGTGCCGCAGCCAGGAGGGTTGGCCGCCAATCACCACTGAGCTTGCTCCCTCCAACCAGCCATCTGGTAGGTGGCACCACAAAGGGCACCAGCAGCAATCCGCTACAAACGGCAAACGTCGTCAACGCGCTCTGGGCAAGCAGTTGTGCATCGACTCTGCTCTCGCCCATCTGCTGAAGCGATTGAAAGAAGGTCAGCAGGTAGATGCCAAAGGCAAACAAGCTTAAGGTGACTGCGGCCGGAAGCGCAAAATGTAGGAGCAAGTGTCCCAAGCCACGTCGAGAAGGGGGACCCGGATGCGCCCAGGCAGCCAGGGCAACCACCATGATACCGATGGTCTCAAACGTGACCAGGGCTTTTTGTTTGGGCGCAAAGGGGAACGCTCCAAGCATGGGAATGGTCAGCAACAACAAGGCCAAGTAGAGCATCCGCGTCAAGAAGAGCTTCATGGCGCTTTCCATGCCATTACGGATGCGCTGTCCTTCCGCAAACGCAGCAGGAAGTGCCGCAAAGGAGTTGTTGAGTAAGACGATATCGGCAATCCCTCGTGTGGCCTGACTGCCACTTTCCATGGCAATGCCAAGATCGGCTTGCTTTAAAGAGAGGAGATCGTTGACGCCATCTCCAATCATGGCGACATAGTGATGGCGGCCACGCAGCGCCTGGACCAGCCGCTCTTTCTGCTGCGGTGTGATGCGTCCGAAGATCGTGGTGTCTTCGACGACCTGAAGGAGCTGTCCCTCATCCATCTGCTCCAGGTCGCTACCGGAAACCACCTGCTCTGTCCCGGATATTCCGATCTGCCGGGCCAGCGTTGCGACGGTCTGGGGATGATCGCCGGAAAGGATCTTCATCTGCACTCCTACTTCAGCGAAGTCCGCCAGTACCTTCTGAACGTCGTGGCGCAGTTCGTCCCGTAGACTGACCATCCCTAGTGGAAGCAGACCGGCTGGTAATATCGACTCCTTGCCAATAGCCTGCAAAGGCACAAGGTTGCGAGAGAAGGCAAAAAGGAGCACCCGCCTCCCGCGCCTGGTTTCTTCCTCAAGGAAAGGGCCCAGATCTGTGGTAGAGCACAAAGCTGGCAACAGCATTTCAGGCGCTCCAAGAACGTAGACACCCTGGTACGGTAGGTCTTCGATCGATAAGGCACTCCACTTTCGTTCAGAGGAAAAGGCGATTTCTTCACGAATATGCAAGAATGAGTGGCTATGCTGGGATACACATGCCACCTCAATCGCGAGGCTGGTCGCATTCCTGCTAGAGGTATGCAAGACATACAGGGCCAGGAGGTGTCGCAGTTCCTCCTCACTACAGTCAAAGGGATGCACCTGCTCCAAAACCAATGTGTTCGTGGTGATGGTCCCGGTTTTATCCAGACACAATACATCCACATTGCTGAGCGACTCAACAGCACTCAGGTGTTGCACCAATGCGCTCTTGCCTGCCAAACGAAAGGCCCCCAAAGCATAGGCCACGCTAGTTGCCAGGAAGAGGCCAATGGGAACGATACCTACAACTATCACGGACATGCGCACCACCTCAACCACGGCGGTTTGGTTCGCCAGCGCGATCAGGAGGAGAATGGTCTCGATATACAGTGCGACCATGAGCAACGATTAAATCATCACCGTGATTTGCCACTGCAAAGGAGTAAAAGCCCGGCGGAAGGCACGGGCTCTGGCCGTCAACTGACCGGCGACGCTCTCCATCCCGACACGCTCAGCACGGTAGCAAGCTGTTCCCGAAAGACAGAAACTGCCGGAGGAGAGCAGATCGCCAGCTTGCTTCATGATCGGCTCGGATTCGCCCGTCAGCAGTGACTCGTCGATCTCGACCTGGCCTTCGCTGATGATCGATCCATCCACAACGACCTGGTCCCCTGTACGCAGCACCAGCAGATCATTTTGGACAAGCTCTCCAGGATCACTGGATTGCTCGTGCCCATCCCGGATCACGGTCGCCTTGGGGCGCGTCAGCAAGGCAATTCGATCGAGCGCTCGCTTGGCGCGGATCTCCTGAACGACACTGATCACCACATTGAAAAGCACCGCCCCAGCAGAGACAACGGCCTCGGAGATCTGTCCCAGAACGATTAGGGCTGCACAGAGCACGAACAACAGATTGTTAATCAGGGTAAACACATCCTCGCGGATAATCTGGGCATAGGTACGACTCGTCGGAGGAGGCATGACTGCACCTTTCCCCACCGCACGCTGAACCTCCACTTCGTGCTTGGAGAGCCCTTGAAACGTCTGGTGCATCGTTCCCCGGTTGCTGTTGGCAAAATTTTTCATGCGTGCCTCGGCCAGCAGGATTCAGTAACAAGGTGTGTCGTTGTAGGCGAGGTCCCGTTTCTCTCGCGCATAATCTCTCTCTTACGGCTTGTTCTTCGGACCATTTTATGATGGAATTATGATAGAGTGCTCATGTCACAAACCGCTTGCAGGAGGAATAAGCCGTGTCACAAACACCACACAATATCCCCCGTTCTCTGGTTTTGGCTGTGTTGCAAAAAGAAAGCTGATCTGCCAAATGGTAAAGCAACAGAAGAATGATGAAACTTCGTCCTTGGTATTCCTCTTCGCGTTTTTGCAACAGAGCCGTTTATCGCGTATGCCCCCATCTGGCAGTTGTGTATTACCCACTACCCACCTACTGGTGGGGTTGAAGGTTCTACTGCCGAAGATGACGAGGATTGGGTTGCATCTTGCTGGGGATGTACCACAAGAACAGGCACGTGTATATGTTGTAATATTCGTTCTGTAATGCTCCCCATGAGCCAGCGTTGGAGGCCTCCACGACCATGAGTCGTTAGGACAAGCATGTCATATGGACGTGCTTGTCCACCAAGTTTACCTTCTGCTTTCTGGATGAGACTATCCGCTATATCTGTACATGTTTCTACCAACCATTTAAAAGTGACGCCAGACTGAGCTGTACTGACTGCAACTTTATCGCTAAATGTGCGCAGGTACTCTTGTGCCCTTTGTATTCCAATCTCTATCAAGTTCGCATCAAGATGAGATTGTTCAACTGACAACATTTCCTCAAAGGTAGGTTCCTGTACAAATTCAATGAGATGGATTTCTTCTGCTCCAGGTGCTGCTAGTGCGGTCGCCAGATTTGTTGCCGGACTAATTGCGGCTTCGGCAAATGGAGATCCGTCAAGACCAACAAGTATACGTACATGCTCTGCCCCTGGCTTCTGTCCACCTTGCTGCAATTCCTCTGGCTGGAGTACAAGAACGGGGACAGGGCTTAAACGTACTACTTTCTGTGCGACACTTCCTAACACCCAACGTGCAAGACCTGTTTTGCCACGGCCACGGCTACACATGATGATCAGATCAGCATGGTCAGTCTGAGCGGTATCAATAATTGAATAGACTGGGTGCTCATAGAAGATCTTTATCTGCGTTTTGATACCGGCTAAATCTGAAGATTCTGCAATACAGGTCAAGTACACCTTCGCCTTGCGATGTGCCTCATCCAACGATTCTTGCATAAGTTGAAATGGTGTAGGCGAAGTTATGCCTACAGAAACGACCACATGTACCAACTGAATAGTAGCGTGCGACGAGCGGGCGATCCGTGCTGCATATGGAATGGCTTGTTCTGATAGCTTTGATCCATCTAGCGGGACGAGTATCTGTTGAAACATAATTCACTCCTTTTTAGATGTGGGAAAGTAAAGATCATGCTCTATTACCCAGTTTGCATGCAGTAATATCCAGCTATAGATTCCACTTCTCTCCGTGGTGTCTCCAAAAGAACATGAAGCCGCTTGAAGAGAGCACGAAAGTTGTAGAAGACTCCCCTAACCCCTTTATCAAAAGCAGGAGCATCTCTTTACAGCGTGGAAACATCTAGTATTGCTTACATAGTCTCGCTCTCGAACCTTCCTGTTTTCTCTGTCAACCGAATACGATAAACGGAGATCATTGGATGTGCAGCATCCATACCATGCTCATCCGGCATCTCCATTTGGTGCAACGACTGACCACCCGCAATCAGCGTCATGAGTCGTTGAACGAGCAGCCGCACCGCATTCGTGGTCGCATCTCCCTGCAACTCTTCAAATGTTCCCCAAGCGATGACGCACTGCCAGTTCGAAGCATTCTTGATCTGTTCCACTTCAAAACAGACTTCGGGATTCAGACGCATCATATGCAACTTCATTCCGTCCAGAGAATGTCCATAAATGCATTCGCCATCATAGACGTAGTTAATTGGGACAATATAGGTCCTGCCTTCAAGATGGCAACCAAGACGTCCTAGCATTCCGGTATATAAGATTTGATCAATCATCTTTAGGTTTAACGTTCCAACCATAATAGGCTTTCCCTCCTCTATCAACCTGCAACAGTCTTCCGCTCATTACTCTTCTCCTTTGGTATGAGTACACCATACTTTTGACATGATGTACGGTCTGGTCACTTGGGTTCACTCCAAGATGTTCATCTTTGCCTAGCTAGTTTGTAATCTGTGAGCGATGAGTGATATCTATTATCATTGTTGTGAGCGTTCTGTGATATCAATCACGCATACTTCTGTACAGAAGAAAGTGGTTCATGGCATACTGCGCATACGACCAGTGCGACTACTTCCTGCGTCGCACGTTCAACCTCTGGAGAGAGCGTCGTTCCGGAAGTAAATTTCTTCCCTTCAATACCATAAATCATCAAGCATTTGGGAAACCGGCCTAATGTCTGTCCGAGATGAATTGCTTCCCCAACCCCAAATGTATGTGACGACAGAAAGGCAAAGTCAGCCGGAAATACTGATGTAGACGAATCGAACCGATGGATCGTTCCTGGTGCTGTCCCGGATAAAACTGCATCAATGAGAATTACCCAACTAGCATCTGTCCACGTTTCCAGCAAGCCAGTGCTATCGCCGTTCCATTCAATACAACGCATCTCTGGAAGGCCCTTTGCCTTCAGTGTGCGGATAGCCACCAAACCGGCACCATCATCGCATCGATACTCATTGCCAATACCAATTACCAGGATGGGATGCATGTCTGCTCTTTCCTTTTGTTCGTTTTACTCATACTCAAAGGATACTTTCAAAAAGTGCGTGGAACAAGAGAGGCAAGGATCATAATTTCTAATTGCCTGTTCACACTTCCAGGTCAGTTCCTTCGTGGATAAATGTATCACCTGTGCCACATAGTGCCAGAGATCCTGCTCGATGGTTTTCTGATTCTGCGACGTTGGAGGCACAATCCTGGCATCCAGAATTACTCCTTCATCATCGATGATATATCGATGATAAAGTGTACCGCGCGGCGCTTCAGTACAGGCATAACCAGTAGCCGCACGAGGTCGAAGCGGGACAGCAGATTGCGCTGGCACATCGTAGTGTTCGATAATCCGCAAAGCCTCATCGAATGCATAAAGAATTTCTACACTTCGCACAAGGATGCTCTTGAAGGGGTTTTTACATCGTGCATCCAGTCCTGCGGACCGGGCCGCTTCTTGCGCCAGAGGAGAGAGCTTCTCAAAGTTCAGATTGTAACGAGCCAGCGGCCCGGTGAGATACGCTCCACGTCCCTTCACAACCGAATGAAGTGCGTTTGAATACGTGACTTGTTCTTCAGTAAAGCAATCATCATACTGCTGGACAGCAATGTTGAGACCTTTGTTCGAGATCAAACGACCTGCATTCAAAGGATATTCCTGAGGATGACTAAGCGCAACAAACTCATAGTCCTGCTCAAAATCAGGAAAAGGCAATTGTGCTACCCAATGGACTGTTTCCAGAGCTGCCTCGCGCCCCCACTGTAATTGTGCAACCAGTGGGCCAAATTCCTGCGGAAGAGGAACCTTGTAGAAACCACCGACCCGCACATTCACTGGATGAACCGCTCTTCCTCCGAGAAACTCTATCAGCGCATTGCCCACTTTCTTCATCTGCAAACCGCGCCTCACGATATCGGGATAGTCTTGCGCCATTTGCCATCCGGAGGAATACCCAAGAAAATCAGGGGCATGTAGCAGATAGACGTGAAGCGTATGGCTCTCAATCCACTCACCACAATAGAGGAGTCGGCGCAGCGCACGCAGTTGCCCACCAACGTTGACACCACAGGCATCTTCCATGGCATGAACCGCACTCATCTGATAAGCAACAGGGCAGATGCCACAAATACGGGCAGTAATATCGGGTGCCTCATCAAATGTACGCCCGCGCAAAAACGCCTCAAAGAAACGCGGTGGCTCAAAGATCTTCAATTTCACGTCCTGGACAATATTCCCTTTGATCTTCACTAGAAGTGATCCTTCACCTTCGGCACGCGCCAGATAATCGACGACAATGTTTCTAGTTTTCATGGGACATACTCTCCTGACGGAATGGTTCGGCACAAGCGTTAAATGTTCTGAACACACGTTGAATAGTGGCTGGCGACATGTTCAGTTGCTCACAACGCTTGCTCAATGACACGGTATTTGGTGTCTCCATGGGGCCAAAACATCCGTAGCAGCCACGCTGATAGGATGGGCAGATAGCTCCACATCCGGCATGTGTCACAGGGCCAAGGCAAGGCGTACCATGTGCCACCATCACACAGACATTTCCGCGTAACTTGCATTCCACGCAGACACTATGCGCGGGTATGTTTGGCTTCCTCCGATGCAGAAAGGCACTAATCACCTCCAGCAGTTGGAGTTTATTGATCGGACATCCTTGTAATTCAAAGTCAACAACCACGTGGTGAGCAATGGGCGTCGAGGTATCCAATGTGGCAATATAGCGAGGATCGGCATAGACGATGGAGAGAAACTCGTTGACATCCTGAAAATTGCGCAGAGCCTGAATACCACCAGCGGTCGCACAGGCACCAATCGTGACCAGATATTTTGACACACGACGTATCTGTTGAATCCGCTCGGCATCGGCAGGCGTCGTAATTGACCCTTCAACCAAAGAGAGCGCATATGGTCCCTTGACGACAGAACGGGATGCTTCACGAAAGTTCGCAATCTTGACTTCGCCAGCCATCGTTAACAACTCATCTTCACAATCCAACAGGCTCAGTTGACAGCCATCACAGGATGCAAATTTCCAGACAGCCAGTTTGGGTTTCTGTGCTCGCACCATCTTAAATCTCCTGTTTGAAAAACAATTCTTTCACACGACTATATGCAAGCACTGGACCATCTTTGCACACAAAAACGTGAGCATACTGACAATGTCCACAAAAACCCAGTGCGCATTTCATGTTCCGCTCCATTGAAATAAATATGTGCTCTGTTGGTACACCATACTTCTCAAGGTCGACAGCGGAAAAACGCATCATTACCTCAGGACCACAGATCAGAGCGAACGTATTGAGCGGATCAAATGACGCTCGCGAAATAAGCCGTGGTACAACACCGATACTACCATGCCAGTCCCCCATTGCTCGATCTACCGTCACGGCAACGTCCAGATCCAGATGTGCACGCCAGCGTTCACATTCTTTCCGATACAGTATATCCTCTGGCGTTCGTGCTCCATAGAGGAGCGTTACACGCCCAAACATCTCTCTTTGAGCCATGATTTGATACAGAGCAGGCCGTAAAGGGGCCAACCCTAAACCACCTGCGATCAAAACCAGATCTTTTCCTCTCGCCTGATCGAGGGGCCAGCAATTGCCAAAGGGACCACGCACACCCAGCAGATCACCAGGCTTCAGCGCGCATATTGCACGTGAAACAGCTCCTACGGCACGAATAGTATGTATGAGTGACCCGTGCTTGGCAGGATCACCACTGATTGAGATCGGAATTTCGCCAATCCCAAAGACATAGAGCATATTGAATTGCCCACAAGCAAAGGAGGGAATCGTACTCCCATCGTCTGGCTCAAGTGCCAGCGTGGATGTCTCGGCTAGTTCCCTTCGTCTATGTCGCACCCGATACCGCCGCGGCAACATTGGCTCATCATATGCTCTTTGCATCATTCACCTTCCGCCTGAACGTAATACATATCAAGGAGTTGTAACCGGGTCGCCTGCAAGCGCTGCATGATGATGTGAACCATACGCATCACCAGATGGTATCCAAATGTCATATCTTCTTCACTCATGTTTCGCACATATGCTCCTTCCAACGTAATTACCTGAACCGGCTCAAGCGAACGTGCGCTGAAGTGCCAGCGATAGGGAGGAAACAGCCATGACCAACCCAGCGCTTCACCGGCTTCAATCGTCTCGATAGGGATTATCCCTCTTCCAGCAGCATATGTCTCAAGTGCCACTTTTCCACTCACAATAAGGTAGAAGTTTTCTGCTGGTTCTCCTTCATAAAAAAGATAGGTGTCACGCTCATACTGCACACACACAGCCGCACGAGCGATCATTTGGAGATAGTGGAGATCAAAGTCCCTGAAAAAAGGATGGTCCGCCAGAATCGTAGTGAGCGTTGGCATGGCTACTTCTCCTCCTCATTTTCGTGGATAGCACGGACTTCTTCGGTAATATCAATACCAACCGGACACCAGGTTACACAACGCCCACACCCGACACACCCGGATGAACCAAACTGATCATACCAGGTGGATAACTTATGGGTCATCCACTGCCGATAACGCGATTTCGTCGAAGCACGTACACTCTTCCCATACAGGGAAGAGAAATCCATCGTAAAACATGAATCCCACTTGCGCACACGCTCGGCCTCCTCACCTGCCAGATCCGTAGTATCCTCCACGGTCGTACAAAAGCAGGTTGGACAGACCATTGTACAATTTGTACAGGTCAGACAACGTTGCGCCACATTTTCCCAGCGTGGGTGTTCCATGTTACGTGCGAGGAGGCCTTTTATCTCAGCAGGTTGAACCGGCATCTGGCGTCCCATATGCTGGGCAGTATACTCAACAATCTGTTCCGCTTGTTGGATGTCATCTGAGTTGGCCAGTCGATAGGAAAGCGTCTGCATCACCTCCGCCCCACGTTCTGTGCCGATGTGAGCAACAAAAACATGCGTATGAGCATCTATTATTTCTGTCAGAGCCACATCGTATCCAAAGGTTACCCGAGGACCTGTCTGCATCGAGGTGCAGAAACAGGTTCCACCAGCTTGCCCACAGTTGATGGCAACAAGAAACAAGTCATGCCTGCGTGCCTGATACGTTGGGTCTGTATAGCCCGAAGAACCAGTCCCCAAAAACACACGATCCTGGATCGCAATAGCATGAATTTCACAGGAACGGACACCAATAAAAGCGTATCTGGGCGATTCCTGTTCTTCTGGCAACGTCTGAAAACTCTTGCCATCGCGTTTTGCACGCCATAAACGGACAATTGGGGGATGAAGAAACTGTTTCCATGAGTGTGGACCAACAGCATAGCCAAAGAAAGCTTCGTCGCAACGTTTGACAAGTCGATAGCACCCGCCATCCTGTTCGTCTGTATAGCCTATCGGAAGATCAGCCACCGAAGTCAGGGTATCATACACAATTGCCTGATTGCGTACGGTTGGCCCGATCACTTGATATCCTCTTGCATGCAAAGCCGTCAGAAGTTGCTCAAATTCTTCACATTGGAATATCAGCTGATCACTGACACCTAATGATGGCTGCATGTGAACCCCTTTTACCTTTCTCAAAGCCTGTAGCTAGGAGTAATATCAAACATATCTATCTTTGTGAGATAGATAATCGACAAACATCACAAACACGTCACATTTATCGTATCCACTCTCTCCCTCATGTCACAAGATCCATACCAGCAAATAGACGTCTATATAAGTGAGGCAATCTGACCGAAAGCCAGATGATGCGTGTAATTCAATCGCGCAGTCATCTGACTTTTTGTTCTCTGACCCCAAGTAGGTTCAAACCCAAAAATCTACGCCACCAGGAGGTCTCAGCCCCGATGATATCAAAAACGTCACGAAACGAGGACTAATCATATGCGCGTTGTTCAGCTCTTATTTTCATCTCTGGTCGAAAATTAAAAATCCCTGTCAACCTGTCACACAGCTTGACAGATAAACAAGAGCTATGTTACTATTATTAGAAGCAAAAGCCTATTTTCTATCGTTTAGCCCAGAGAAACAATAGAGCTACATCCTGGCCCTTTAATTGAATGTCATCGATATCGAGGTTTATATTGAAGTAAGGAGGCTTAGAATGTCACAAGTAGTACCATCAGTACCATTGACACGAAGTAAACCTTCAGGAGCTGTCCGCTGGTGGATAGCGGGTGTACTTGGACTTGGCGTTCTCATCAACTACTTCGACCGCGTCAATCTCTCCGTCGCTGCCCAACCCTTATCGAAGAGTTTTCACCTTACACCAGCCACGCTTGGCATCGTCTTCTCAGCCTATTTGTGGTCCTATGCCCTGCTCCAGCTCCCTATCGGCGTTTGGCTGGATCGCATCGGCATCCCCTGGATGGTACGAGTGACTACTATCCTGTGGTCAGCTGCAACATTTTTAACCGCCATCGCTGGTGGTCTTGGCCTGGTAGTTATCGCTCGTGTCCTGCTTGGAGCCGCAGAAGCTCCCGCCTTCCCAGCCTGTCAGAAAGCAACCGGATACTGGTTCCCTCGCCAGGAACGCGGCCTCTGCACATCTACCTTTGATGGTGCCGCCAAATTCTCGAATGTGATTGGTGTTCCTCTTGTCGCATTTATCGTAACACAGTTTGGCTGGCAGGGTGCATTCTGGTTCACAGGTATTCTGAGTGCTCTCTACGTCGTAATATTCTGGATTTTCTATCGTAATCCCAAAGTGATGCATCGTAAGGGACAACTTAGTGAAAGTGAGTACCAATATATTACTGATGGCGGTGCTCAGGACGAAGACTTTGTGCCCCAGCACCAGATCGCGAGCCTTGGCTACTTGCTGCGCAATCGCAAAGTCTGGGGACTGACATTGGGCTTTTCTGCTTATGGCTATTCCTTCTATCTCTTGCTCACATGGCTACCCAACTATCTGGAAACCCAATTGCACATGACGCTGCTCAAGAGTGGACTCTATACCGCCATTCCCTGGGCCGTAGCGACCTTCACGGATCTCGTGATTGGGGGCTGGCTTGTGGATCGCTTGATTGCTCAGGGCTATGATCCAAACCGGGTACGCAAGACGCTATTGATCATCGGCATGCTCTTCGGCCTCTTTGTCATTGGCGCAGCCTTTACAAGTAATGCCACCTTTGCTATCATCTGGATCTCACTAGGACTCGGTGGGCTCGCCTTTGCCGCCCCGATCGGTTCCAGCATTGTCGCCCTGATCGCACCCGAAGGCAGTGTCGGAGCTGTAGGAGGAATCGTCAACTTCGTGAATAATCTGCTTGGTATTGCAGCCCCGATTGCCACCGGCTTTATCGTCAGTGCCACCGGCTCCTTCGCCTTCGGCTTCATCGTGGCTGCTATCGTTCTGGTCGTTGGTATTCTCTGCTACATCTTTATGCTAGGCCGGATCGAGCAGATTCCCAATCCCTTTTCAGCAGCAGAGAGCATACCATTAGAACCGGCCTCATAAGCCTCAGCTCATCCTGTGTATATCTTCACATTCGTAGTTTCTAGCACTTGCACTTCTTTACTCTCGTTTAAAGAGAACTTGCTTGATTACTGTCGCCGCCTGTGGGCGGCGACAGACCATACGTCAATGACCAAACAAAGATTTAAGCCCTATCATTTTTAGATTCTCCCATCTCTAAAATCACGAATCGGAGTGATTAATTGACCCCTTGGCCTATGGACTTGTCCCACAGCGTTGTCCAGTACGACCGTTTGACCTCCTACAAGCACCGCCTTAATGCCATCCGGGTAGACTTGAGGATTATCGTAGGTGGCCTTGTCGCTGATCGTAGCAGGATCAAAGATCACGAGGTCAGCAATCTTGCCATCGGCGACGATGCCGCGATCCCTAAACCCAAAGCGCTCACAGGGGTAGGCCGTCGTCTTGTAGATGGCTTGTTCAAGCGATAAGCTTTTGAGTGTGCGTACATAACGTTCAATGAAGCGTGGGAATGTGCCATAGAGCCGGGGATGAGGTCGCCCAGAGAGAATAGGTATGCCATCAGAGCCGATCATAGAGAATGGCGCTTGCACAACCTTATCTACGTCTCGTTCGTCCATCGTGAACATGATCAAGGTGGCCTGCCCTTTCTCTTCCAGTACGAGTTGGAAGAGTGTTTCTTCAGGTGACATGCCAAGTTGCTCACTCGCTTGGACAAGGTTCATCCCTTCTAGTGGCTTGTGCTTCTCCAACTGCACTGAGGAAAGATATATCCTTTCCCAGCCATTCGCGTATATGGGATTGTCCCAACCTGGTAGTGAGCGTGAAAATTCCTGGCGCACACGCCGCTGTACCCCCGCCTCCCCTAACTGCTTCAGCATGTTCGACACGCCACCTTCTTTTAGCCATGGTGGCAGCAGTTGCGTAATCGTTGTTGATCCTGCGCTGTAGGGATAGACATCGACAGTGACATCCAGGCCACGCGCACGCGCATCGGAGATAAGGTCCAGGGCTGCCTGGATATGACCCCAGTTCTTGCGCCCGGTGATCTTGAGGTGACTGATGTGCATTGCTACTTCGCCTTGCTCTGCAATGGTGAGCAATTCGTTCGTTGATGCGAGCAATTCGTCCCCTTCATTGCGCATATGTGCGGTGATTACCCCGTGATAACGTCCCACAATACGGGCAAGCCTGATCAGTTCAGCCGTTGATGTGTATCCGCCCGGCACATATGCCAGACCCAGCGACATACCTACTACCCCTGCCTGCATCGCCTCCTCTACCAGCGCTTCCTGTGCTATGATTTCCTGCTCGGTGGCTGCACGTTGCTCAAAACCCATGACGGCAACGCGCAATGTGCCATGTGCTAGCAAGACGGCTACATTCTGTCCTAACGGTGTGGCATTGAGGGTTTGCAAGAAAGCAGACATAGTGCGCCAGTTCCAGGATTGCCCATCTTCTCCCAGGATAGGCGCAGCGTAATCTTTGACGGCCTGCATACGCTCAGGTACAATTGGGGCCATGCCGAAGCCACAGTTGCCGATCACTACAGTGGTAACCCCCTGATGTACTTTAGGAAGAACCGTAAACTTCCTCAATGCTGCGAGATCATCATGGGTATGAGCATCGACGAAGCCTGGTGCAACCACCAGCCCTCCAGCATCGATAACGGCGTGAGCCTCCTCCGACAGAAACGAGCGCATTGCTACAATACGATTGTCCACAATGCCAATATCACCGTTAAAAGCAGGCCCACCCGTACCATCGATGATGCGAGCGTGACGAATTAATAAGTCGTACATATGACCTCTTCCCTACGGTCAGGTCACTTGTGCATCCGTGACAAGGGCGATGATAGCCTCATCAAATTGAAGCGCCATTACCTGACCAGCTGCATCCGCATCACCACGCTCCAGTTCCGCCAGGAGCATTACGTGTAACTCCTGGACACGCTCTAACTGCTCAGTGGTGCGTCGATGAAGCAGACCTTCACGAATGGTATCTTTGGAGACTTCGCGAATGGATTCGATGAGATGATACATCATGGTGTTATGCGTGGCGGAAGCGATAGCCAGATGCAGCTCCAGATCCAATTCGATGTAGGTATCTGAATTGCCGAGGTGCTGGCCCATCATTGTAACAATCTCCCTCATGCGGGTCAGTTCTTCATGCGTGCGCCGCTCAGCCGCCAGCATCGCGCTCTGAACTTCGATGCCTTGGCGCACCTCAATTAGTTCGATCATGCTGTTAGGGTTGATCTGGACCGCACGTGCAAAAAAAACGAGCAGGGTATTGCTACTAATGGGTTGGATGATTGCACCTTTGCCATTGATAATCTCGATCACGCCCTGCCCCTGTAATGACTTGAGCGCCTCACGAATCACTTGCCGACTCACCTCAAACTCTGTGGCAAGCATGACTTCAGAAGGTAGCATTTCTCCTGGTTTTAAATTTTTTTCCAGGATAAACTGCATGAGTCCTGCTGCCGCTTGCTCTGCTAATGTTTCACGATGTAATTTTCCAAGCATATCTCGATCTTCCTATTCCTATACTCCGTCTATACATTGTATCTCGATTCCTTTTGTCCTGTCAATCTATCGGACAGGTTGACAGACAAGCATGCATGAGTTATGTTATGTAATATGTACGGCTGTATTTGCCCTTCTGTGGTGTGAGATTGCCGAGGTGCTCAAAGGCGAGGATACGCGCCCCGTGTTGTGCGGCAAACTGCACGATACGCGCACTGACCAGATGAGCCACCTGCTCGTCCACGTGTCGGATCTTTGCCCACAAGGCGGTGTTATCCTGTTGGCCCTCAGCCAGAATGCCGGTCTTGCTCCTGTTGAGTGCAATACGTCCAAGTTGCTTCTTCCTAAAGCCGTTTACCGCTTTGCCACCACGTATGAATGTGGTGGCAAGGGTCGAACCTTCAGCATTTTGGATGGTACACACGGCCAGATGATGATCGAGATTGAGGTCGACGGCGCAAATGCGTGTCTCTCTCGTTGTGAGTTGCTCCACCACCTTTGCAGGGCTGGTGAAGGTCTTTTCGATCGGCGTACGCAAGTGCCACCCAGATCCATGACGAACCAGTGCGGGACTACTGATCTCGTATCCATCAGGGATATCCCTGCTCAAGAGATGGACCTTCACCCAGCTCCAACAGCTTCCCGTCCAGAGCTTGAGCAGGATGTGCGTCTCGGTTCGTTCCTTCCATTGCCCTGCATACAACGTCGTCGAGCGCTTCCAGGTGCGAGGTGGAACAGGTGGACGCTCGGTGAAACGCTTCTTCCTGGCCTCAGCCTTCTCTTTGCGTCCACGCCACTTTGTCAAGGTGGTGGAAAACGAGCAAGCTGAACCGAGAGCAGCATGAATGGCAGCCCGACGGAACATCGAGGGAATATTGGGGGCAATCTCGTCGAGAGGCATCACCGGATGGGTGTTCTGGTCGGTCGCATGGGTGAGCGTCTCAAGAGCGTTCAATGCTTTTTGAGAGGAGAGCGAGAGCACCTTTTCATGGGCCTGGATCACCTCGAAGTAGAAGGCAGCCACCTGGTTAAAAAGCCTCTGAGTTGCCGAGAACCAGGCCGCATACTGTTGCGGATACTGCATCGTTTGCTTGATGGTTTTGCTGGCTTTTGCCATGATGGGTGCCTCCTTTCTTCTTAGTTAGACGCCTTTTTGTGCATCAATATAGCATTGAATAGTTTCCGCGCTGACCGCTTCTGCCGTGCTGGCAAAGTAGGAACGGGTCCAGGTTGAAGGCAACTTCTTCAAGATGGACGTGAACTCTTTGCGCAAGAAAAACGAGGTGGCGCCCTTGAGTTCTTTGACCACTTCAGCCGCACTATCAGAAGGCCAGACACGGACAAAGAGATGAATATGATTGGGCTGAATTGCCAGAGTGAGAATGTTCCAACCTTTCTCCTGACATTTCTCCTCTATGAGCTGCTGGCATCGCTCTTTGATCGCGCCCGTAAGAATGGCTTTGCGGCGACGAGGACACCAGATGAGATGGTACACAATCAGGTGTACACGGTGCTCGTCGCGTTGATATGGGAATGTACTCGTCTTTTCCATAGTTGTATTCTACACCCAAAAAGACCGTATTACAACAAGCAATGGCTAAAGCCCACGAGAAACCCGCCTATCCGCCTGGGTTAAAACCGCAACGGCTTGCGGCGGGTTCCGTTAGTGTCAGTCTTCCATCGTTTCCTAACGAAACAATAGACGCCCTCACAATTGGCCGCAAACGCCTTGCCTGCTTAACGCTGGTCTATTCCAACGGGCAGGTTGAAGGCCAAGTGAACAAGCTTAAATTGCTCAAGCGGTGAGCCGTTGGTTAAGTATCTCAATGAGCGGTTGCTCTCCTTATTATTCAATGTTATATTATTATTCGATAATTATTTATTGATGGAACATTAGAGAGAAGAATGGTATGGACACACCCGATCCTCAAACCACATCGCCATATATAGAACCGGTGATGAAATGTACCGTCCCCAACACTGGCAACGCATCCGCATACAACGTGATTGGAAGTTATCTGTCCACTCATACAGCAAGCAGCTTGAATAATCTGGCGCTCCTTTATCACAAGCAGGGGAAGTACCCGCAAGCGGAGTCGTTGTACGAGCGAGCGCTAGCGATCCGAGAACAGCAGTTGGGTCCTACCCATCCTGAGACCGCCCAAAGCCTGAACAATCTGGCTCTCCTCTATGATGAGCGCGGGAGGCCCTGGCAAGCGGAGCCATTATACGAGCGAGCGCTTAGCGATCCGAGAACGGCAGTTAGGGCCGACACATCCCAAGACGCTAAGCAGCTTGCAGAAACTGGCGGGATTCTACTATAAGGTGGAGTGGCATGAGGAGGCGGAGTCGTTGTACTGGCGAGAGCTAGCGATCCGTGAGCAGCAGATGGGACCCACTCATCCTGATGTCGCAAGCCTCCTCTATAAACTGGCGGAACTTTCCGAGGTACAGTTCAAGTATGGCGAGGCGGAGTCGTTGTACGAGCGGACCATTGCTATCTATGAAGAGACATTAGATCCTACCCATCCCGATATCGCAAACAGCCTCTATAGTCTAGCTGGAATCTATGAGGTGCAGGATAACAAGCATGGTGAGGCAGCGTCGTTGTACAGGCGCGCACTAGCAATCTACGAACAGCAATTGGAGCCATCCCATTACTTTATCGTCAGCAGTCTCAATAACCTGGCGGGACTTTATCAGACACAGGACAAGTATGCGGAGGCAGAACCGTTGTATCAGCGGGTACTAGCCATCAGTGAACAATCGAAGCCATTCCGTTACTCTATCGTCAGCAGTCTCAATAACCTGGCGGGACTTTATCAGATACAGAGCAAATACGCAGAAGCGGAGCCATTGTACGAGCGAGCATTAACGCTCAATGAGGAGCGGTTGAGGCCTGCCCATCCCGAAGTTGTCAGCAGCCTCAATAACCTGGCAGGACTTTATCAGATGGAGAGGAAGTATGTCGAGGCAGAACTGTTGTACGAGCGCGTGCGAGTGAGGCAGTTGCGGTCCTCCTATCCCGAAACAACCAGTATCCTGGATAATCTAGCGGAAATCTATAAGCTGGAGGGCAGGTATGCGGAGGCAAAACAGGTATATGAGGAAGCGCTGGCGATCCGAGAACAGCAGTTGGGACGCGCCCATATCGGGATCGCCAGAAATCTCAACGATCTGGCGGGACTTTATTATATACAAGGTCAGTACGCGGAAGCAGCGTCGTTGTACGAGCGAGCGCTAGAGATCCGGGAGTTACAGTTGTGGCCATTCCATCCCGATACAGCAAGCAGCTTGAATAATCTGGCAGTACTCTATAAGACGCAAGGCAGGTATGTGGAGGCAGAGGTATTGTACGAGCGGGCTCTAGAGATCCGGGAGTTGCAGCTAGGACCATCTGATCCCGATACAGCAAGCAGCTTAAACAATCTGGCGGGACTCTATAAGACGCAGGGCAAGTATACAGCAGCGAAACACATGTATCAGCGAGCCCTAGCGATTCGAGAGCAGCAGTTGGGACCCGTGCATCCCGATACTGCTCAAAGCTTGAACAACCTGGCCGTACTTTATTTTGTACAAGGGAAATATGCGGAAGCGGAACCATTGTATGAACGAGCCTTAGCGATCCACGAACAGCAACTGGGATCATCACATCCCAGCACTGCGAGCAGCCTGAATAATTTGGCCGTGCTTTATCAGATGCAGAGCAAGTATGCAGCAGCGGAGGCGTTATACGGGCGAGCCTTAGCGCTTCGAGTGCAGCAACTGGGGGCCACTCATCCCAGTACTGCAATGAGTTTGGACAGCTTGGCTGGACTCTATCAGACACAGGGGAGGTACACGGAGGCTCAGGAGTTGTACAAGCGAGCCTTAGCGATCCGAGAACAGCAGTTGGGGTCATCGCACCTCGACACCGCCCAAAGCCTCAATAACTTGGCGGAACTGTATCAGAAGCAAAGTGAGTACACAGAGGCGGAGGCGTTATATGGACGAGCCTTAGCGATCCGAGAACAGCAGTTGGGGTCCACTCATCCCAGTGCGGCTCAAAGCTTGAACAATCTGGCGGGACTCTACTATTCTCAAGGTAAGTATGAGCAGGCAGAGCCGTTGTATGAGCGAGCCTTAGCAATCTACGAGCAGCAACCAGACCAGTAAATCCGGCAAAATCGTCTCGGGCTTGATTGTAATGCTTTTGCTTCGTTTGTGCTTCTCTCTGAGAATGCCAATCATAGTGAGATGGTTGAAGCCACTGTGCAGGCAGCACAAACTCATGGAGCGTCAGGCGCTAGCGTTGGGTCCCTTTATTTCCTTCTCGAGATATTCGTGTTGTTTCGACAGCGGCGAGACGAAACCAAGATGATCGAGCATGTGGGCTTCACTGAAAAGTATTGGCTTCCTGCTGTAGCGATCATCGGCCTGGCACTTCCTGCTTTCTATAGAACAGCAAAATGGCAAAGCCGAGGATCAGCATTGGTACAAACCAGATCAAAACGCTATTCATATATTGATAGTGGAAGCGGCCATTGAAATTCCAAAGACAGTAGAAGCCGAACAGACTAACCGTCAATGCTCGACTGAAAAGCGCAATATTCAGATTGCCACTCAACGTGAATGGGATATTTTTTTGGCTACCCTGAACGCTCTCCAGAACGGCCAAACACCCAAAGAGCAGAATAAGATACCAGGGCCAGAACCAGGGGACGCCAACCAGACAGTAGTACAACCAGACACACGCCATCCAACCGATAAATGCAACCGATGTATGCACATACCGTGGCCTGACGAACGCATACACGCACAAGATGACATAGCCACTGGCAAAAAGAGCGTCACTCACATAATGCGACATCACCTCAAGAGGCGAACCAACATCCTCTGTATGGTACAATGATACACCTGTCAACCTGGCATACATATGCGTCATCAGCTCGTAGAAACTGTTGATATCCCGCGACGCCGCCGGGGTCATCCTAAACATGTTGAGGAGTGCCCCATCACCCCAGAACGGTGCATAGAGGACAACGATCAGGCCAACGGAGATGACAGCCACAAGCAGCACATCTTTTACACGCCTGACAAATGTCATCCGCATATCCTCTTGTCGAGTCAACAAAAAGAAGAGAAAACCTGGGAGAAGGATGATAAAAGTAATCTTGATACAAGCAGCAAAAGCAAGGCATAAGGCCATCAGCATGTAATACCACCGACCGTTCCCAGAACGCGGAAGCAGACACCACAACGCGAGCAGCAGCAGAAATAGGATAGTCACATCATTATGCGCATTCACACAAGCTTCAAGCAGTAAAAATGGGCTCCAGGCAAACGCCAGCGTGGCACGTAAACGGATCGTTTGTGCTTGCAGATCAGAACCACTACGTCCAGACGTATCACACAATCGTCCACTGATCAGCCAGAGAAGTTGGACCGAACCAAGATGCATTGCCAACCCAAAGATCCGCATCAGCAACTCCATCAAAAGCACCTGTTTAAACCCAAACAGAAGTGCTCCCAATTGGAGCACACTAATGATGCCTATCCAGACCGGACCATAGACTGAAGGTTGATGCACCCAGTGGAGCAAATGATACACAGTATCATGCCGAATAGCCGTTGGCGGCGTGATGAGAGGATTGAATTGGTAGATGACAAACATACGAGCATACGCCGTATACGAGAGCACATCCTGCGAAGTGAGCACAGGAATTAGCAAATAGGCACCGCCCATCAACACTGTTGAGATTTGGATATAACGATAAGAGATCAGCGTGGGAAGATTACGGATTGCCCAGAAATAGAGCACAAATATGATCAGAAACGAACTGATAAAGATCACCGCTCCTCTCATCGATTGTATCGTATCATATGGCGTTATCTCCGGATGCCGCCGCACAAATTGAGGGGTCGCAACAGTTGGAAGAGCGTGCAGAACATGGATATGGCTCCGCGCCCATACATAGAACACCAGATATTGGGGACCAAGAACTACATTTAGCAAGGCAACACAGATGATCGCAAGTAAGAGAATGAACGGAAGATTGCGCTGTAACACGAGAGAAAACGACGCAGATGATGTACAGCGCTCAGAGACACCAATACGTTTATCAGACATATCACCGTTCCTTTGAATTGCGAGCCTCTGCACTGTAGACACTTTATGTACATGAAATCGACACGCATGTTCCAATGGAAAAACATCCCATTGTAGAAGACATTCAACCATATTCCGCGCACATGTCATAGTAACGCAATAAGCCAGAAACAAGTAACAAGGCAATTTACCTCTTCAACAGGAACCTAAAAGTGCAAAAATGGCAATATATGCAAGAAAGAATTAAATAATAAAATTTGTAAAAAGTATAAAATTGTACTATACTTGTTATATAATTGCTTTGCTTAAATAGGGTGTTTTCAATTCATTTGCCGTGTGATCATCATAAAAAAGCGCCGTCAAGGAGGTAGTAATGAATATATCGTATCATGTTGCCCTTGTATGGGCCACAATCCTTCTCTCCCTAATTGTATCGCCTCTCCCCCACGCTGTGGCATCCCCTTTCAGGAGCGCTCAGCCCCCCGATATCCAGGCAATTATTGCCGACTCAGGCTCAACAAACACGTGTCCTTACACGATTGATGTCTGGCTCAATAGTACTGCCACCTATACGGCGTGTCATCGAAAAGGCAGTGGAACGATCTCGCCCGAGCTGACGATTCAATTTTTTGAGCACCTCATTATGGCTCTGCCCTTCAATAGTCTTCCACACCTCTATTGTCTGAAACCAGCAAGTTTCCGCACGACAACCATCGTGCTGTATGCGAAACATCTCACGTTTGATATTTCCTGTCCCAGTACTGACAGCCGTATCACGAATCTCTATGCTGATACCACACAGATCCAACAAGCACTAGATTTTTCACTTTTGCAAAGGGCCTGATATTTCCTTGCATTCAAATAAGAAATGTGCTGCAGCACATTTCTAGCAACGAGATATTCCTTGCATTCAGATGAAAAATGTGCCAACACCTCAATTTCTCTACCATCTACGTAGTACGCAGAGGAGTGTAGATGATTCTCCGCTCCCAGGATGCATTTGGAGGACCGAGTGAAAAATTTTCCCCAATTACCAAGAGGGTGCACCACGACACTGCTCATCATTGCTCTTTTGCTTGTGTTAATACCTTTGAAAACCTTCACGAGTGTTCCACCTGTGTTTGCCATGTCATCAGAAGGACCAATCCAGCGTCATACCTTGCCTGGTCATCTGGTTCCGTTACTGAAGACAGTTCCGTCCATTGGGCAGGCGCCACAGTCAACATTGATTCATCTCTCGATCGGTCTGGCTCTCCAGCATCAGCAAACGCTCAATGCCCTCTTGGCTGCGCAGGCGAACCCGGCATCAGCGCTCTATCACAGCTATCTGACACCCCAGCAATTCAACATCCTCTTCGGACCGGCCCAGACAACCATCAAACAGATCGTGGCATACCTCCATGGAGATGGCCTCACCATTGAGTCCATCGCCTCCAATAAGCTCTTTATTACCGCTTCTGGTACCGCTGCCACCGTCGAAAAAGCCTTTAACACCACCTTAAAACAGTATCGACTCAATGATCGTGTGGTCTATGCACCAGCGGTTGATCCCTCTGTGCCCGATATCATTGTTCCTGCCATCCAAACCATTGGCGGCCTGGATAATGTGGCCCACTATCATCCGCTTGGATTGCAGCGGCAGACACTCCGGCGTGGGAGATCCCGTCTGCTAAGTTCCCTAACCGCAGGGTATACGCCAAGCGACATTGGGACAGCCTATCACCTGCTTCCTTTACGCAACGTTGGTGCCAATGGGAAGGGACAAACCATCGCGCTCTTTGAATTGGATGGATATAATCCCACCGATATTACGACCTATCGCACACACTATCACCTCGGCGTGAGTACGCCTTCGAATGTCCTGGTCGGTGGGACCTCAAATATTCAGGGAGAGGGGTCGAGCGAAGTGTCCCTCGATATGGAGATGCTCTCTGCATTTGCTCCTGGAGCCGCCCAGAAGGTCTATATTGGTCCCAATTCGGTTGCGGGAGTGAATGCGACCTATAACCAGATTGTTACCGATGATACGGCAAGCGTCGTGAGCACCAGTTGGGGAGAGTGTGAAGAGGCCTCTGGAAATGCAGAGTTACAGGCCCTTGATAACATTTTTAAACAAGGGATGGCACAGGGGCAATCGTTTTTTGCCGCGAGTG
This sequence comes from uncultured Chloroflexia bacterium, assembly GCA_963699315.1. Classification (GTDB taxonomy): domain Bacteria; phylum Chloroflexota; class Ktedonobacteria; order Ktedonobacterales; family Ktedonobacteraceae; genus Dictyobacter. The sequence continues at coordinate 4,634,191 of OY969433.1, read as the reverse complement.
GTGATGCAGGTGCCTATGATTGCCATAATAAAGATCTAGCCGTTGATACACCGGCGGATGATCCTAATGTAATTGGCGTTGGTGGGACCACACTCCACACGGGACTTGACGCAACATATGGCAGTGAAACCGCTTGGAGCAAGCTCAGCAAGCCGGAGAACGTTGGCAGTGGTGGTGGGATCAGCGCGTATTTTCTCCGCCCAGCCTATCAGCACGACCTCACTCCTCGCAATCCCAATCGTCTGGTGCCGGATGTGTCGGCAAATGCTGATCCAGCGACAGGCTACCAGGTCTATTGTACGGGCGTGACTGAGTCGTGTACCGGCTGGATGAATGTTGGCGGCACAAGCGCGGCCGCTCCCCTGTGGGCAGCGCTGGCTGCTGATATCAATCAGTATCTGGTCGCGCAGCATGACATGCCCCTGGGCAATGCGAACGCAACGTTCTACACGCTCGCGACTACTGAGCAGCCCTTTGTCGCCTTTCACGATATCACGGTCGGAAACAATCTGTATTATCCAGCGCATGTGGGATATGATCTTGCGACAGGTCTGGGAACGCCAGATGCCTGGAATCTTGCACGTGATGCAGCCATGCTCCTCAGTCCACCCCAAACTACTCATCCATTGCCTTTACCATCGACCAGCCCTCCAGTCAAATGACCAGTATCATCGGCTTGCACCAGTTTAGTGCAACGGCGCTTCATTGAAGAAGTGAAGCGCCGTTGGATGCGCGAAGAGCTTAACGGTACATGTGAGTATCCGCGCTAATTTATCTTTTTATCAAAAAGCAGCGTAAAACCCCCGCATTCATGCAGAGGGATAGAAGCCGCTCATCACAGAGGATCATTGTCGTCTTTGCTTGATGTTACCATTAACGAGCCAGAAAGACCACTTCACGCATCCCCAAAAATAGGCACTATGCCCATTGGCACAATAGCCTATGTTGTATATAATGCGAGATGAAATACATGTAAAAGGAGGCGCAGAAATTGTGACGACGCTGAGAACATTCAAGTATCGTTTATATCCCACCAAGAAGCAAATCGGCACGCTGCAATGGACGCTGGACAGGAATAGAGAGATTTACAATGCAGCGCTTCAAGAACGCCGTGATACGTGGAATATCATCAAGTGCCACCCGAACTTCTACGATGAAGCGTGGCGCAAACAAGCAACGAAGGATCATGGGATCAGTTGCTACGATCAAATCAATCAACTCCCTGAGATAAAAGAAATCAGGGAAGAATACAACGAGATCTATTCGCAAGTGCTACAAGAGACCTTGAAGCGAGTCGACAAAGCCTTCAAAGCCTTCTTCCGTCGAGTACAGAACGGAGAGAAAGCCGGATACCCACGGTATCAGGGCTATGATCGCTATGATAGTTTCTGTTACCCACAGTCGGGCTTTTCACTTGAAGGAAACAAACTGGTTCTCTCCAAGATCGGGCATCTCAAGATCAAATTGCATCGTCCGATCCAGGGCAACATGAAAACCTGCACTCTGAAACGAGAAGGCGATTGTTGGTATGTTGCGCTCTCTTGTGAGATCGAGGGAACAGAGGGCAAAAAGACACCCTCTACTGATCAGGCAGTGGGCATCGATCTCGGGCTCTATCACTTTGCGGCATTGTCTACTGGAGACATCATTGATAATCCGAGGCATTATCGCAAAGCTGAACAGAAGATCGTCGGCATGCAACAAGAACTATCCAGAAAGAAACGCCGATCGAATTGCCGGAAGAAGACCATCAAGAAACTGAGCAAAGCCTATCGCAAAGTTCGTAATCAACGACAAGACTTTCTCCATAAGTGGTCACGCAACTTGGTCAATACCTACGAGGCGATTGTTTTCGAGGAACTAGCCCCCTCAAAGATGAGTAAGACTCCCAAGCCCAAACAAGATGAGAACGGGAAATATCTCCCCAATGGGGCGGCCGTCAAAGCCGGTTTGAATAAGAGCATCCTTGATGCTGGTTGGTCAACTTTTGTCGCTCTGTGTGAGTACAAGGCAGCATGCGCCGGTCTGACACAGATCTACAAAGTTGATGCGTATAAAACCAGCCAAGTATGTAGCGCATGTTTGCACGAAGGACCGCATAAAGATCTCAGCGAGCGGGTCCATGTGTGTGAGATGTGTGGACTGGTTCTGGACCGAGATGTCAATGCCGCCATCAATATTCTGGCGGTCTGGCAAGATGGTCTCAAGTTGCGTCCAGAACCGAAAGCCAAGAAAACCAAGAAGCCCAGGTCTGGGAGAGACCTTCACGAGACGCGCTCGTGAGAAGCCCCTGCATTTATGCATGGGGTACTTCACTGGCCTCCCTTTCCCTCTAGTATATCGCTCTCTTTTCACTTTTAAAGTATCAGGTGTTTTTTCTAAATCAGCTACATCGATCTGAGTTTTTCGCTCATTCGCAGAGACCAGGAGAGCCAACGCTGGTAGAACCGCGTTAAATGGTGAAGAGCTCGAAGACATTCCGCAAAATGAGCTCAAAATGGGACTCAAATCATCTACCTTCACCGGATAATGTGGCTTTACCACTTCAGTTAGGCTCGTCAACGTGATGGACCTCGATCGCAGCGACCAAGCCAGCCAACGTAGCGCTGCGGTCTTGTAATTCGCTTGATCGCGACGTACCCAATACACTTCAGTTAAGAACTTGGCGAGTTCCATCTCTTCCCCCGGAGGCCTCAAAGCCAGCCAACGCTAGCGCCGCGGTCTTGCGCCCGGCGACCAGTTCCCGCACGAAAAACTCTGCCAAAGCGTTTATACAACATAATGCATGCCATTAATGAGGCGTATAATTCTTCATTTCAGATAATTTATTATACGAGGATATATTCGCTTATTGGGGGCATATCATACGAAAAACTGGCCGCCGGGCACAAGACCGCGGCGCTAGCGTTGGCTGGCTTGGTCGCTGCGATTAAAGGTAATGGCATCGATCAGGCTTCACTTGAAAGTATTACCCCATTGTGTCAGAAGCCCCTCAATGTTACCACTCATCCCTTCCTGTACCTCGACATCGGACGCCCCCCATTGCTCACCAAGCAATCCTACGGCTGAGAGGATCTGTCCAGGGGTACAGTAGCCACATTGAAAGCCGTCGCATTCGATAAAAGCGGCTTGCATGGGATGCAGTTCATCACCGTGCGCGAGTCCCTCGATCGTGAGTATTGACTTTCCAATGTTCATAACTGCCAGCGAAAGACAGGAGTTGATGCGCCTTCCATCTACCAGTAGAGTGCAGGCACCGCATTGCCCGGCATCACAGCCCTTTTTAGTGCCAGTCAACCCCAGATATTCGCGCAACGCATCCAACAGACTCACACGAGGATCGATAGAGAGGGAGCGTTCTACGCCATTGACATTCAATGTTATTTCAACACTCTCAGGTCCAATATCAACATTTCTTTGTGCGTCTGAAAGACTCATACGAATTTCATCTCCTTCTCTTGATCTTTGCCCCTGCTCAACATTGGTCATCATCGGACTTGACATAGAGGATCTTTGGATATGCTATATCCATACCACGCCGGAATCCCTCCACTGGTTACACAGCCTGCTAGCTGCGCCCTACAACTAGCATAGATCGCAAAATCACTTCAAGGCGTGTTGGCTAGATAGCTGGATTATCTCCGATATTGTCCTCAGGAAGTTATTCCTCGTTGGCTCGTGGTCGAACGGTAGGAGGCGCATTTTTGAGAGATAGACGCAAAGGACGTTCAGCTTGCTCCGGAGGCCAGACGACACGGCGTATTCCGTTCTGCCATTGCACGATAAGCATCTGGTGACCAGACTGAAGTCCACTTAGTGGATCGATGCGGAATGCTCCGTAGAGCGTCGTGCAGACGAGTTGATAGGCAGCAGCGAGTTGGGCTGCATCCTCACAACGACCACTATCGCGCAGACAGCGTGCGCAGAGTAGTCCAGCCGCGAATGCTTGTGCCGCAGGATATGGGGGATCAACACCGGCAACGTTCCTATAATTTGTAACGAACCAATCAGAGCCAGGTCCTTCATCAGGCTCAGCAGATGCAGTTGCGATCCATTGCGCAGGTCCAAGTAGTCCTTCACGCAGGTTCCCAAGAGGAGCGAGTACCTCCTCAACGCCAGCCCCAACAAATGCCGCAGCGCGCCATGTACGCTTCAACAAGAGCAGAGCCACCGCGAGCTCATCAGCAAAATTACCGACTACCAATAAAATATCCGCATGCGGTACGTTAGATATCACAGACGTGGCATGTGATGGCTTGAAAGGCACGGCCTGTAGCTCAAAATGCAGATCGGTTGCGGCATCGATGGCACCCGATGCCACATCTCAACCAAAACCACTGCTTGCATGAAAAAGCGCAATGGTCGCCGCACCTGGATCGGATGCCCGTATGGCCTGGAGTACTCCTCTAAAATAAGTTGAAGCCGGTGAGAGTACATTGATGATCTGCGGGAACGCTGGACGAGAAAGTTGAGACGTTGCGCCACTATGGTTCCAGATAACGCGATCGGTAGCACGTGCTATAGCAAGCATTGTATTGCTTCCATACGGCCCGAACAGCACATCAGGATGGCTATCAATAGCTGCACGCATACCGCCATTATGTATATCTCGCACATCCAATTCCACATCAGTCCATGGTGATGGCAATTGCGCTGCATGCCTGGCCCACACAGTAAGTCCGTGAGCACAAGCATATCCGAATGGAGCCAGTGGACCGGTCAAAGAGGTCACAAGGACAACACGTAAATGGGTCATGACGAACCTCCTGCTGCTTAACAAAGAAGCGCATCCGTTCCCCAAGGAAAGAGCGGAATACGTGACGTCTCATATCGATGCCACGAGTGAAAGGCGCATATAGTTGCGGAAATTATTCGTTACCTATCACATTTACGCCGCGCCCATAGCTTTTCCAGCGAGAAAATCAAACGAAACGCGACCAGACGAGAACAAACCATATATTGCATGTTTATTCTCGTCTGGTCGCGTTTTAATCGGTCTCTGGCAAACTGGAAACAGAAGAGCAAGAGCAAGAACGAGTCGAACTAACCTGAAGATTATCTTGAGCATCTCCTGAGGGATCTATGAACTCTTTGTACTGCGCCTTGATCTTTTTTGAATTAATATATTCGAGAGAGAAGAATTATCGATCGCAGGCACAAAAATTGATGCGATGGAATTCATACTATTAGAAGTAGCAACAAGTAGCAACAAGGAGCACTTTGTCGTATGACTCAAACTGTTTCACAAGAAAAGCAGGGGGATCCCCCTGCCGAACATCCTGCTTTTCTTGAGGCAATACAAACAACGCTGCATTTCATCGAATCGCTCAAGCACAAAGTATTCGTCGTGAAGTTAGGTGGGAGTACCCTACAGTATCAACGAGCCGTGTTGCAAGATAGCATCTGGCTGCATGCCTTGGGAGTCAAGGTCGTCATCGTGCATGGAGGAGGACCAGTAATCACAGACTGGCTGCAGAGATTACAAATTCCGACTCACTTTGAGCAGGGACTACGTGTGACAGATCCCCAAACTTTAGAGGTTGTGCGGATGGTTTTATGTGGTCAGATCAATCAGGAGCTTGTCGCCCAGGCATCTGAGATGGGAGGCAACGTCGTTGGGCTCTGTGGCACAGATAGCCAGATGGTGCAAGCCCATATTGCCAATGAGCGTCTTGGCCTCGTCGGTGAGATTGACACGATCAACGTGAACCTGGTAAGCCACATGATCGATCTGGGCTATCTCCCCATTATTGCTCCGCTTGGCATGGGACCCCAGGGAACGTGTCTGAATATCAATGCGGACCTGGTCGCATCCCATCTGGCCGGAGCGCTTAATGCCGAGCGACTCATCTTTTTGAGTGATGTGAATGGCATACGTAGTACAGATGGCACTCATCTTTCCGAAATCAACAAAGAACAAGCCCTGAACTTCATTGAGGATGGCACTATTTATGGTGGCATGATTCCAAAAATCGCTGCCTGCATAAATGCCCTGGCCGATGTATCCCGTGTTCACATTGCCGATGGAAGTACTCCCCATGTGCTTCTCTATGAGTTGGAGGAGCACCCCCATCTGGGAACCACTATTACCCGTTAACCTCCATTATTAAAAAATATATGTAAAAATGGGAGGATAAAAATATGCAACAATTGAGCCTACAACCACGAGGGTTCCGGACCTGCGCAAAAAACGTCGGCCTCAAAGATACCACACTGGATTTCACGATAATTGCTTCTGATGTTCCTGCGTCCGCTGCCGCGCTGTTTACACAAAATCTTTTCTGCGGTGCGGCTATTGTAGTTGGACGTGAACAGGTTGCGAATGGACAGTTACAAGCGTTTGTCATCAACAGTAAAAATGCCAATGTGGCTACGGGTGAGCAAGGACTCGCCAATATTCGGGAAATTGTACGTCTTGTCGCCGATGAATTAGCGCTTGCGCCTGAGGATGTGTTGCCATCATCCACCGGGATTATTGGACAACAACTCCCAATGGAGAAAATACGGCGGGGCATTTACGGGATCGGACAGGAGATGCAGCCTGGAAATCTTGAACGTGCGGCGCTTGCTATTCTGACAACTGATACCCGTCCGAAGATACGCAGTTGTCGGGTGGGTGATGCGGTGCTAGTGGGAATGGTAAAGGGATCGGGAATGGTCGAGCCCAATATGGCCACGATGCTCAGCTACTTCATGACCGACGCCAACATTGCTCCTGATGTGTTGCGGCAGTCATTAAAAGAGGCGGTTGATGTCTCTTTTAACATGGTCAGCATTGATACAGATACGAGTACAAGTGATACGGTGGCGATAATGGCAAATGGTCTGGCGGGCGATGTTGATCTGGATGAGTTTCGTTATGCTTTACAAAATATGGCGGTAGACCTGGCAAAAGATTTGGCGCGGGACGGGGAGGGTGCAACCAAGCTCATTGAAGTAACGGTTGACGAGGCCGCCTCACATACCCAGGCGAAACGTATCGCAAAGTCCATCATCAACTCGCCACTGGTGAAGACAGCAGTATTTGGAGCTGATCCCAATTGGGGCAGAATTGCGATGGCGATCGGCAAGTGTGATGAACAAAAAGCCATTGTTCCCGAAAAAGTTTCCATTGCATTTGGTGATCTGCTAGTCTATCGGGGACAAGCTCTGGGAGAGAACAACCTGGCACGTCTGCAAGCCTACCTACACAATGATGAGATTATCATTCATGTCTCACTGGGACTTGGTGATGCCAAAGCAACTGTCTGGGGATGCGATCTCACTCCTGACTATGTCCGGATCAATGGCATGTACACCACCTAATTAAGGAGCAACGTAGCCAACAGTAGCTGTGTGTCTTGTGCACACGGTTCCTCACTTTCTGAAAAACAAAAAAGTCCTGCTCTATCTGTTTTTCTTACTCCTATGCAGAACGTTCTGCTTTTCTTGAGGCCCATGCCACCAACGGCTAAGACTATAGGAAATATTCGGAACTAATATTTCCTTGTCTTCTACGGACCCAGTTACGCCATACCTCTCGCGTTTCCACTTCAGAGCTAATCAAGCGTCTCCAGAAGATCAGCTACGTTGTCGAGGTGAAAACCCTCACTTCTCCCGTTCCATGAAACCGGATCACGATCAGTCTGGACAGGACAATGTCGTTGAGAAGATTATCAATTCGGCTGTAACTACTCAACGTATATTAATTATAGGTGATAGATAAAATAATCAACGAAGAAATTGGGTGTACTTAAATAAGATCCATAGTATAGATATATCCATATCTATAACCAAGAAATTTCCCACAACATTTTAGAGTAAAGAGGTTTGTATTATGAAAAGCATAAGTCCATCATATGTTTCCATAAATGAAGGTCCTATAGAAGGAAGCATTATAGCACTTACAGTCATTACGGCCGTCGTCCATCTTCTGCTTGCGTTCGCTAATGGTATGCCTGTGGGTATGCTTCCCATATTGTGGTTATTGAACGGCATTGGCTACCTTGTCTTATTAACGGCACTCTACCTGCCATCGTTAGCCATCATCCAACCTTATGTGCGTTGGGTCCTCATTGGCTATACTGCGCTCACAGTCATCCTATGGATCGTCATTACACATGCAGCTTTTGATCCCTTTGACTTCACAGATAAACTCGTCGAGATCGCACTGATTATCCTTCTCGTTGTTGAGGCCTTCCGCCCTAAAATGCCAAGAAACGCATAAAACCTGCAGGGATTTTTAACACTCTGTGTCTATTGGGCATAAAGTATGTCTTCAACAGCATTGATATAGGATAGGAGATATTCTAGCCAGCTAGGACATCTCCACCTATTCTCAAAAAGATGGTGAAAGAGAAGAGTTTTCTATAAGATCAAAACTTTGCTACAAGCCTTGACGAAACCCATCCTCAATCCATTTAACGTGCTGTGCCTCATGCTGAGCGTTCGCAACGAACATATCACCAACCGTCCTATTTGCCCCGAAAATCCCAGGCGCAGGCGCAGCCAACTGCTCATCTGTGAACTGTGCAAGCAGTGCAAGCGTTTGCTGACGTGCATCTGCGGCATCTGCAAAGAGCTTTTCCACACTTTCATCGCGATGAGCATTCACGTACGTTTCATTACTCTGGTTTCTCCACGCCATCATTTCCTCGAGGCTCATCGTGCCCATATTATCAGGCAGGGTCATGTCGCCTTCCGACGTGCGGCTCAACATTAAATGAACATCATGTTCATTTGCTGCAAGGTGAGCCAGATGATCTTTTGCAGTCCAGGGTGCTGCGCCGGAAACGCCACTCGCAGTGCATGGGCGCTCCATATCTTCTGGAGGAAGTTTCTGAAAATATGTAACGATTTCCTTTTGTGACTCAGCAAGAATATCTTGGATCTCTTTACGTGTGGGCATTGTGTTCTCCAAAAAATTACTATATTCGTCATTTAAAACATTTACGCTAAAACATTCGCTCCAATATACTGTACGCACACTTATTCAAAAATGTAAATTTTCCTTATCGAGCGTAACCGTTCCCACAAGATTAACATCTACAAACTCGCCGAATTCTCTTAGAAGATCGTACAGATGCCTTATATTTCCTTGCATTCAAAAACGCAACGAGCGTTGCGTTTTTGAATGCATATGGGTATTAGCACGGAAAGCTAAAACCTATACTGAACATACGAGCTTTTCCACTTATCATCATTGTTGTTTTGGCTGTTGTCTCTTGCCACAATATCGTATATAGTTAAAAAATACCATTAATTTATACTTGTTTTGTCGCATGGATTTTTCGGGGCGACATATAAAGGACAGCATCTATGCATAATTCCCTCTGGCACACTATCTTCTCTTGGATGTATCTTGTACGGCTCATCATTTTGGTTATAGGTTTATTTCTCTATGCGCTAGGTATCGTCTGCCTCTACCGCTCTGACATGGGATTGGGACCGTGGGATGTCTTCCATCAGGGAATTAGTTTTCATACGCCGCTCTCCTTCGGTCTTGCTGGTATTGTCGTCGGCTTCTTCCTCATACTGGGTAGCTTGCTCATCAAAGTGATTCCCGGAGTTGGCACCATCTGCAATATGATCTTAATCGGGATATTTGAAGATATGCTCTTAAGTATCCACGCCTTTCAACATATCGGTGAGGCATTCTGGGTCTGGCGCTTGCTGCTCAATGTCGCTGGCGTTATCATTGTAGGACTGGGGACTGCATTATATATCGCGCCGCGGCTGGGCGCGGGTCCTCGGGATGGATTAATGCTACGTCTGCATGAAATCACTAAGCTGCGCGTTACAATCGTGCGGGGCGGCATCGAATTAAGTGTCTTATTGCTAGGCTTTCTGCTCGGCGGTACCATTGGCATCGGTACATTGATCTTCGCTCTCGGAGTCGGACCCGTGGTCGAATTCGGTTTTGCGCTACTCAAAAAATCAGGCCTGACAGAATGGCTTGTCCCAGCTACCAACCTTATCGCTCCTGAACCAGTTGAAGTCATCTCCAAACAATGATGGAGATCTGCTGCTAATGTACGATGCGCAAAGATTCTGGGAACACAGCGTACCGAAAACAAAAAAACGCTGGAAACGCGGTTTAATCTGACATTTCGCCGCTTCATATAAGATTATGCTAGTCTAGGACCAATTAGTCCGCGACCAATATAACCGAAAGAAAAGATAGTTGGCCGTTATGACCATAATACCTCTTGTGCCGTTTTGCATAATACTCTACAATACAACATGCATTCATATAAATAAATGCGCACAGACTGCCATGTTCTCATCAGTTATATAGCATATTTCCCTTCTTCGCGTCAAAAAACAACATCATCCTCTTGTTTTCAAACATTTATTGTAGTATAGTTGAAATATGTTATCACTGTAAGTCGTCTGATCATACAAATAAAAGCTGATGTATAAATTGATGGGATAAACAATGAATATAACCTCCGACCACATTAAGCAAATTACTGATCCAATGCGATTGAGGATACTGGCGAAGACTGCGCTTCTGGATAGTGTTGATGAAGAGAACTATGATCGGTTCACCTCATTGACTGCACACCTTCTAAATACACCTGTGTCGCTGCTTTCTCTCATCGATACGGATCGGCAGTATGTTAAAAGTAACTATGGCCTCCCAGAGCCATGGGTATCAAAACGGCAAATGCCTTTGTCTCATTCATTGTGTCAATACGTAGTCTCTTCCCGCCATCCGATCGTGATAAATGACACAAAGGACTCGCCCTATATACAGGCCAATACGGTGTTGCTTGATTTGGGGGTCATGGCTTATCTAGGATGTCCTCTGGAGGTAAGGAACCAGGTGTTAGGGGCGCTGTGTGTGGTTGATTGGCAACCACGCATATGGGGGGAGCGCGATATCTGGATTGTACAGGAGTTAGCTCGATGTGTGGCTGCCGAGATTGAACTGCACATAGAAGATTTAGAATTGCAGGCAAGTAATGAGCGTTTTTGCACGCTAGCTAATCACGCACCTATCATGATCTGGCAAAAGGACGTCAAAGGATTAGCCACGTTTTTCAATACCACCTGGTGTACTTTTACTGGTTTATCGGAACAGGAGAGCCTGGATTTCATCTGGATTCAGGCGGTTCATCCTGACGATCGCGACAGAACACTGGAACAATGGGCTCAGGCTGCGGCACAGTGCCGCCCTTTCTTGAGTGAATACCGACTCCGTCGAGCCGATGGCGTCTACCGCGAGGTCGAGGACTATGGATCTCCCTATACCCACTCGGGGACTGGCGAGACGAGCTACATCGGAACGATTGTGGATATCACGGAACACAAAGAACTGGACCGACAGCGCGATGCTTTTCTGCATATCATCACGCACGAATTAAAAAATCCGCTGACGGCTCTCCAAATAGCAATCCAGTTTTCGCAACGACACATTCAGCGTATGCTGGAGCAGCCATATCAATCGCTTACACCTGAGCAACAGAATGCTCTATCACATATCATGGACTACCTCGCACGCGGCTGGAAAAATGCCCAGATGCAAGGCCGACTGATCAACGATCTACTCGATCTCTCACGAGCTGAAGCCGGGAAATTTACCGTTCAAATGGAGCCCATCAATCTCATCGCAGTCGTGCAAGAAACGATCCAAGACCAGCAGGCGGCCTCGCCGAAGCGCACCATCACGCTCGACATCCAAGACCAGGCACCACTCATGGTTCTAGCTGACGCACAACGGATCAAACAAGTCATCACCAATTATGTAGCCAACGCCCTCAAATACTCGCCCGCTGAGCAGCCAATTCAGATCGGTGTCTCCTCGAACGCCACCTCAGCACGGGTATGGGTCCAGGATCATGGAATTGGCCTCTCCGAAACTCAACAAGTTCATATTTGGGAGCGTTTTTATCAGGCAGAGGAGATCGCAGTACCATCGGGAAGCCATCCAGGATTAGGACTAGGATTGTATATCTCCCAAATGCTGATCCAAGAGCAACATGGTGAGGTTGGGGTGAACAGTACCACAGGGGAAGGATCTACCTTCTGGTTTACGCTCCCTCTCCTGGCATAAGCGAACGCTCCCAGTCCGAACGACATACACGCGTGACATGCCTTGAGAAACACAACGCTCGTCGCTAGAAAGTGCGGCGGCACCTGTCTTATTGAAGGTATGGTCTCTCTATCGAATCCGATGCTAACCAATTTGGAGCAAGAGAAGGAAATATTAGAGTGCGCCGGCCATGGCTCTATAGGGAAGTATGGCATGGACACCAAATACGCCACCATTAACTATTTGTGATATATGCAAATCGACTGCCAGGCTAGCAAATGCCAGTGCATCTGAGCGGGAAAGATGATAATGCTCTTCAAGTAGATCAAGCATTGCCCCTAAGGCAATCAGCGAAGCCTCATGCATGTCTTGATGACTGCCCAGCGTGACCCAGCCGGCCGGAGTTTGTGCGCGAGGCACAGTAAGCTGAATGTCATCTCGTAGCATAAAGGTGAGACTCACACGCTCCATGGGACATTCTAAACCAACGCCACTGACTTCACCATCACCTTGAATGGCATGTCCATCTCCTGTCGAAAATAAAGCCTCTGGCACCGTAATCGGAAGATACAACGTACTCCCTGCAACCAGTTCTTTACAATCCATATTCCCTCCACAGAAGCGAGGCGGCACAGTAGAATGGATACCAGGTTCGTCAGGTGGTAGACCCATTACCCCCATGAACGGTCGTAATGGGATAGTTCTGCCATGCTGATCACGACCAGTCATCGTATCTGCATCTAATGTCCATGCTAAGAGCGTTGGGTCTTCGACGCGTAACTTTTTCATAGTTTCGGTCACCCGTCTACTTACAGATGTCCAGCCCCACGCCCCCGGTCGAATCTCATTAATACGTACTTCCAGCGTCATACCAGGTTTGGCACCGCGAATCGCAACGGGCCCACATAATGAGTGCCCATCGTCACGCCCAGCAACACGAGGGGTGAACTTTTGATATGGTACATCGAGGGATTTCCAGGGTTCCAGTCCCCAACTCACGTCAAGCGTACGAAAAACGACCGTGTCGCCCGAATCAATGCTTAAGACAGGGGGGAACTCACGTGAAAAACTCCCATGTAAATTTCCTTGTTCTGGCTCAATTGTGTAAATTGCCATACATCCATCCTCCTGTGAGAAAGTATACCTCAGGATGCGGGACTTTTCTACTTGTGTCCAATCGTTTTCTCAGATAGGATGCCACCCCTTTCGTGAGAAAAATCTATGGGTTGTTGCAAGAAAGGCAGGAAGCAATAACGAAGGGATGAATGTTTCTTTGATTATCAACAAGGCTCTGGCACAACTTTGGCGAAGGATGAGCTTATCTTTCCAATTGCTCTCACGTTCCGAGCTGAGATACGTAACGCCAAAGTTATGACAGAGCCCGTGCAAAGGTACGCTACTTCGCGACCCTAACCTATCAGGCAAGGATCACCAGTCTCCCCTGAGTCTCCCAACCAGACTGGTGGCTAATTTCTAGAGGAATAACCAGGGTCAACTAACTATGCCAACGATGTGCATTCAACAAATGACTGTCCAGTTTGCCCCAAAATCCCACCAACGGCAGGAGCATTGAAGGCAACTATCCAACCACTACCAGAACGCTGGCTAGTCGTGATAGTAACAAGCTCAAGAAGACCACTTGGCAAGGTGTGTCCGCCGCCAGTTACAACGCTACCAGCTGGACAGGTCGCTGTTGAGGTAACAGAACCTACAAGTGGCACACTAACAAGAGGACCTGCAACTTCCACCGTGAAAAGAGATCCGGTACCTCCAGTAGGTCCGGCTGGCCCTGCTAATCCAGGAGCTCCCGGAGCTCCCGCTGGCCCTGCTGGCCCTGCTAATCCAGGAGCTCCCGGAGCTCCAGTGGCTCCTACTGGCCCTGCTAATCCAGGAACTCCCGGAGCTCCAGTGGCTCCTACTGGCCCTACTAATCCAGGAGCTCCCGGAGCTCCAGTGGCTCCTACTGGCCCTACTAATCCAGGAGCTCCCGGAGCTCCAGTGGCTCCTACTGGCCCTACTAATCCAGGAGCTCCCGGAGCTCCAGTGGCTCCTACTGGCCCTACTGGCCCTGCTGGTCCTACTAATCCAGGGGCTCCCGCTGGTCCTACTGGCCCTACTAATCCAGGGGCTCCCGCTGGTCCTACTGGCCCTACTAATCCAGGGGCTCCCGCTGGTCCTACTGGCCCTACTGGCCCTACTGGCCCTACTGGCCCAGGAGGTCCTCCTGCAGGTCCGGCTAGGCCTACAGGCCCTTGTGCTCCTGGCACTCCTGGCACTCCTGGAAATCCGCGTGGCCCTGGAAATCCTCGTGGTCCTCGTGGCCCTCGTGGTCCTGGTTCCATCCAAAAACCGTTGTCATCATTATCGTGACGACAATCATTGTCACAGTAATGGGTTGAGGTACCATTAACGGAGTGGCGTCCATGTGCAGAGACACTACCTGATAAGCTCAACAAACTTATCGCCAGACCGAACAGGCATACCGTACCCAGCATGCTAAGTTTTCTCATACAGATACTTCTCCTTTGCCAATAACGACAAAAACACTTTTGCAACATCTATTCTCTTTATAGGGAAATATCACTATCAAAACGATATCTCTCCATAAAAATAGTAGATGCTCTATTATTATATTAATACAAGAAGAAAATCGTGTATTCCGATATACATCTACGCTCATGGTGGAGCAATCAAGTAGTAATGTAATAATCAGTATCTACTTGGACAGTCACAAATAGTTTGCAATACCTATAGTTCTGTTTCTTAATGGCGTAGAAGCAGAATTATTGTAGTGGATTGGAGATATGGTGGTGGAATACATGCATGTGGTCATGCCGTCGATGATCAGGAAAACACCAATGATTGGACCATTAAGATCCATGATACCGCCCTTTTTGTGAGAAAAATCTATGGGTTATTGCAAGGAGGGCAGGAAGCAAAAAACAGGAGGCGTTTTCCCTGTTATCGGAAGCCTCCTGTTTTTTGGATCAAAGAAGAGATTCTTTCTCTCCAACTAAATCACCAATATGGATATGCGCCTAAATTGAGAGCTCCTTTCCTATATTGGGATATATTCGGTTGCTCTCAATTTAGGAAACAAACCAGCGACAAAGCCATTTATAGCCAAAAGAAGGCTATATAGGCAAATCACACGAATAACACACTACACTCTACTATGCACACACAGCATGTGCCGTAATTGTGACTGTTGTTCCTACAAGTGGACTACCTGCCCCTGGAGTTGCCGGAATTTGTGCCGTAGCTCTCCATGACGTTGATGTATCCATAAAGTTTTCGGTAATATTATACGAAGGGATAAGTGTTGTAATAGAACCACCAGTAGCAACAGTAAAGCCACCACCTGTCACCAGAGTCGGTGAAGGACATGTAGCAGTAGATGTTACTGTAGCCCCTACAGGAGTAAGGGTATCAAGTGTTATAGTATCTGGCGTACCAAGCACGTCAGTTGTAACGACCGGTCCTGCTGGCCCGATTGGCCCTTGTGGTCCTACGGCTCCGTCAGCTCCCGCTGGCCCTACGGCTCCATCGGCCCCCGCTGGCCCTGCTGGCCCTTGTGGTCCTACGGCTCCGTCAGCTCCCGCTGGCCCTACGGCTCCATCGGCCCCCGCTGGCCCTGCTGGCCCTTGTGGTCCTACGGCTCCGTCAGCTCCCGCTGGTCCGATTGGCCCGATTGGTCCTACGGCTCCATCGGCCCCCGCTGGCCCTGCTGGCCCGATTGGCCCGATTGGTCCTACGGCTCCGTCAGCTCCCGCTGGCCCTTGGTCCGATTGGCCCGATTGGCCCGATTGGTCCTACGGCTCCGTCAGCTCCCGCTGGCCCGATTGGCCCGATTGGTCCTACGGCTCCATCGGCTCCCGCTGGCCCTGCTGGCCCGATTGGCCCGATTGGTCCTACGGCTCCGTCAGCTCCCGCTGGCCCGATTGGCCCGATTGGTCCTACGGCTCCATCGGCTCCCGCTGGCCCGATTGGTCCGATTGGCCCTACGGCTCCGTCAGCTCCCGCTGGCCCGATTGGTCCGATTGGTCCTACGGCTCCGTCAGCTCCCGCTGGCCCGATTGGCCCCGCTGGCCCGATTGGCCCCGCTGGCCCTGCTGGCCCTACGGCTCCATCGGCTCCCGCTGGCCCTGCTGGCCCTTGTGGTCCTACGGCTCCGTCAGCTCCCGCTGGCCCGATTGGCCCTTGTGGTCCTACGGCTCCGTCAGCTCCCGCTGGCCCGATTGGTCCGATTGGCCCTACGGCTCCGTCAGCTCCCGCTGGCCCGATTGGCCCCGCTGGTCCTACGGCTCCGTCAGCTCCCGCTGGCCCGATTGGTCCGATTGGCCCTACGGCTCCGTCAGCTCCCGCTGGCCCGATTGGCCCCGCTGGCCCTACGGCTCCGTCAGCTCCCGCTGGCCCGATTGGTCCGATTGGCCCTACGGCTCCGTCAGCTCCCGCTGGTCCGATTGGTCCTACGGCTCCATCGGCTCCCGCTGGTCCGATTGGTCCTACGGCTCCATCAGCTCCCGCTGGCCCGATTGGTCCTACGGCTCCATCGGCTCCCGCTGGCCCTTGTGGTCCTACGGCTCCGTCAGCTCCCACTGGCCCTACTGGCCCGATTGGCCCCGCTAATCCAGGAACTCCAGGGGCCCCAGTGGCTCCTACTGGTCCCGCTAATCCAGGGGCTCCAGAGGCTCCAGTGGCTCCTGCTGGCCCGATTGGCCCTACGGCTCCGTCAGCTCCCGCTGGTCCTGCTGGCCCGATTGGCCCCGCTGGCCCTACGGCTCCGTCAGCTCCCGCTGGTCCGATTGGCCCAACTGGTCCCGCTGATCCGACTGGTCCCGCTGGTCCGACTGGTCCCGCTGGTCCGATTGGTCCTACGGCTCCGTCAGCTCCCACTGGTCCTGCTGGCCCGATTGGCCCTTGTGGTCCTACGGCTCCATCGGCTCCCGCTGGCCCTGCTGGCCCGATTGGCCCCGCTAATCCAGGAACTCCAGGGGCTCCCGGATCTCCGGTGGCTCCTACTGGTCCAGGGGCTCCAGGGGCTCCAGGGGCTCCATCAGCACCTACTGGCCCAGGGGCTCCAGGGGCTCCGTCAGCTCCCGCTGGCCCGATTGGTCCTACAGCTCCATCGGCTCCCGCTGGTCCTGCTGGCCCGATTGGCCCCGCTGGTCCTACGGCTCCGTCAGCTCCTGCTGGCCCGATTGGCCCAACTGGTCCCGCTGGTCCTATCGGTCCCACTGGCCCTGCTGGTCCTACGGCTCCCGGGGCTCCGGGATTACCCGCAGGCCCAGCAGGCCCGGGCGCTCCGTTTACTCCGTTTGCTCCATGTGCTCCCGCAGGCCCAGGCGCTCCGTTTGCTCCGTTTGCTCCCGCAGACCCAGCAGGCCCGGGCGCTCCGTTTGCTCCGTTTGCTCCGTTTGCTCCCGCAGGCCCAGGCGCTCCGTTTGCTCCGTTTGCTCCGTTTGCTCCGTGTGGTCCCGCTGGTCCCACGGGTCCCGCTGGTCCCGCTGGCCCTGGAGGTCCGGGAGGTCCGGGTGTCCCATCAAAATCTTTTACATTGCCATCATAATGACAAAAATTGTCACAATGATGAGAGGTGCCATTGCCAACGTAGTTGCGTACATGTGCAGAGACACCGCCCGCGAAGCACAACAAGCATATCGCGAGACAGAACACGCATGCAGCAAGCAGCATGCTGAGTTTTCTCATAACAGATACTTCTCCTTTACATATAAGAACAAAAACACTTTTATAACATCTATTCTCTTTATAGAGGAATATCACTATCGTGATGACTCTTTCCTCCATAAAAATAGTAGACGCTCTATTATTATATTAATACAAGAAAAAAATTGTGTATTCCGATATACATCTACGCTCATGATGGTGGAATGAAGTAGTAATATAATAGTTAGTATCCGCTCGAGTAATTAAAAATAGTCCGTAGCGCCTATACTTCCGTTTTTTAATGATGTAGAAGAAGAATTATTGTGGTAGATAGCAGATATGGTGGTGGAATGCATTAATTTGGTAATGCTGTCAATAATGGGGAAAAATATGAACAAGAAGGTTTACGTGAGGAGGCGATATTAGAGAACAGCTAGATGGGTAATTTTAATTCTGACAATAACGGAACCCGCCGCAAGCCGTTGCGGTTTTAACCCAGGCGGATAGGCGGGTTTCTCGTGGGCTTTAGCTCTTGCTTGTTGTAATACTGTCTTTATGGGTGTAGAATACAACCATGGAAAAGACGAGTACATTCCAATATCAACGCGACGAGCACCGTGTACACCTGATTGTGTACCATCTCATCTGGTGTCCTCGTCGCCGCAAAGCCATTCTTACGGGCGCGATCAAAGAGCGATGCCAGCAGCTCATAGAGGAGAAATGTCAGGAGAAAGGTTGGAACATTCTCACTCTGGCAATTCAGCCCGATCATATTCATCTCTCTGTCCGTGTCTGGCCTTCTGATAGTGCGGCTGAAGTGGTCAAAGAACTGAAGGGCATCACCTCGTTTTTCTTGCGCAAAGAGTTCACGTCCATCTTGAAGAAGTTGCCTTCAACCTGGACCCGTTCCTACTTTGCCAGCACGGCAGAAGCGGTCAGCGCGGAAACTATTCAACGCTATATTGATGCACAAAAAGGCGTCTAACTGAGAAGAAAGGAGGCACCCATCATGGCAAAAGCCAGCAAAACCATCAAGCAAACGATGCAGTATCCGCAACAGTATGCGGCCTGGTTCTCGGCAACTCAGAGGCTTTTTAACCAGGTGGCTGCCTTCTACAACGAACCGAGACGCACATCCTGCTCAAGCTCTGGACGGGAAGCTGCTGGAGCTGGGTGAAGGTCCATCTCTTGAGCTGGGATATCCCCTGATGGATACGAGATCGACAGCCCCTCACTGGTTCGTCATGGATCTGGGTGGCACTTGCATACGCCGATCGAAAAGACCTTCACCAGCCCTGCAAAGGTGGTGGAGCAACTCACAACGAGAGAGACGCGCATCTGCGCCGTCGATCTCAATCTCGATCATCATCTCGCCGTGTGTACCATCCAAAATGCTGAAGGTTCGACCCTTGCCACCACATTCATACGTGGAGGCAAAGCGGTAAACGGCTTTAGGAAGAAGCAGCTTGGACGTATTGCACGCAACAGGGGCAAGACCGGTATTCTGGCTGAGGGCCAACAGGATAACACAGCTTTGTGGGCAAAGATCCGACAAGTGGACGAGCAGGTGGCTCATCTGGTCAGTGCGCGTATCGTGCAGTTTGCTGCACAACACGGGGCGCGTATCCTCGTCTTTGAGCACCTCGGCAATCTCACACCACAGAAGGGCAAATACAGCCGTAGAAGTAACACGAAACGGGCATACTAGATGAAGGGACGCATCTTCAAATACGCGAAGTACAAAACCTGGCGCGAGGGGATCATCACGAGTCGTGTGAGCCCCAGCAATACCAGCAAAGAATGCGCCCGTTGTCATGGCCTCATCGCACGCTACGACGCCAAACACACCACAGAAGGCTACACGCCTGGGACGCCTCTGGCCTTTTGCCCTCACGGTGGAATGCGAGGAAATGCCGATAGGAATGCCTCGCTGGTCATCGGTCAGCGATTGCTTGCACGGTTTCAGAAACACCAGAAGAAACATCAGGAAAAGCCTTCAACTCCTCGGCTGCTTGCAGCCGAGAGGGATGAGAAATCATCAGGTGTTCCCATTTCCCATGATGCCAACAGCGCGAAGAGTCCATCCACCAAACGCGCACGAAGGCGAGGAATTGGTAAAGGGCATGGCACCGCTCACGAGGAACGCGCAGAGATGGTGGCGCACCTCGGCGTTATTCCTACCCAACTACGGTTATTCAGCGAGTAGTCTCTACGAGACAAATACTCAGAGAACCGACTACGGAGGAGTGGAAGAAGCCGCCGTCCCTTTAGGGCGTGCGGAGTGTCACATTTCCACACAAACCGCTTCAACATCATCAAAACGGTTTGTGGACGAGGAGGAATATCAAAGTCAATTATGATGGTCCTGAACGATTGAGAGCTGCTGCAGTGAGGAGGAGAGACGTCGCATCGCGTGTTTGAGATCAATCGCTTGTGCTACAGCATACGCTTCTTCGAAATAGTTCTTGGCTTGCTGTTCCTCGTGTTTTGCTTGACATATGTCACCATAACTGCCCAAGGCAAAGATGAGCGCTTTCTTGATGTCCATAGCGCGGGCAAGCACAAGCGCTTCCTGGCAGTGGGAAGTAGCCAATGCCACGTCTCCCTGCTCAAGATAGACATCCGCAACTGCGATGTGAGCAAAAGGAAGAGAGATGCGGCCCGCCTGTTCAGATAGATGCAGTGCTTCGCTCAAATACTGCTGGGCCTAGGTGAGGTTGCCCTGCACCTGCTCTTGAAAGCCTACCAGAACAGCTATTGCCTCTTCAACAGGAGCATTCTCATATTGTGTTCTGGCGGTCAACATCTTGCCATAATGCAACGCTAGCGCCACGGTCTTGTAATTCGCTTGATCGCGACGTACCCAATACACTTCAGTTAAGAACTTGGCGAGTTCCATCTCTTCCCCGGAGGCCTCAAAGCCAGCCAACGCTAGCGCCGCGGTCTTGTGCCCGGTGACCAGTTCACGCACGAAAAACTCCGCCAAAGCGTTTATATAATATAATGCACGCTCCTAATGAGGCGTATAATTCTTCATTGCAGGCGATTTGTTATACGAGGATATATACGCTTATTGGGGGCATATCATACAAGAAACGGGTCGCCGGGCACAAGACCGCGGCGCTAGCGTTGGCTGGCGTGGTAGCTGCGATCGAGGCCATCACGTTGACGAGCCTAACTGAAGTGTATTGCGATCTTGTGCCCGGTGACCAGTTCACGCACGAAAAACTCCGCCAAAGCGTTTATACAATATAATGCACGCTCCTAATGAGGCGTGCAATTCTTCAATTCAGGCAATTTATTATACGAAGATATATGCGCTTATTTTGGGCATAGCATACGATAAACTGGTCGCCGGGCACAAGACCGCGGCGCTAGCGTTGGCTGGCTTGATCGCTGCGATCGAGGCCATCACGTTGACGAGCCTAACTGAAGTGTATTGCGGTCTTGTGCCCGGCGACCTGTTCATCGTATGCTATGCTCCTAACAATCTTTAATGAGTTTAGAAACATATTTTGCCGTATGTGCTCTATTCTGCACTTCATCGTGACATTTCAAGGGTGCGCGTAGACGTATAACAGGTATGTTGGTGAACGTTTTCGTGCGGTAACTGGTCGCCAGGCACAAGGCCACGGCGCTAGCGTTAGCTCTCTTGGTCTCCTTCTCAGGATATTCGTGTTTTTTTCGACATCAGCAAGACGAAACCAAGGTGATCGGGCATGTAGGCTTCACTGAAAAGTATTGCGGTCTTGTGCCCAAGCTACTTTATCTCTACGTCACCGTCCAATGTCTTTGTTCACAAAGCGGACAGAGGCCAGCACTAGCGCCACTATGCCAACAGCCAGGATGCCCAGCATATCCAAGAGGGGCAGGCCATGCAGCAGCGGTGTGCCATAGTAGTAGAAGGCGGACAGCCGCAACGTCGCGTCCGACCAGTTCAATCCTGGACCAATAAAGCTGATGAAGAACCAGATCGCCAGCAAGAAACTCAAGAGGCCGGTGTCCAGCGCTGTGCGCAGCCAGCCTGAGAGCAGATAGCCGATGGCAGCCATCAGCAGCCCCAGTGGAATTATGCTGAGCGTGGCAGCGACCAGATTGCCCTCGTCGAGCTTTAGTCCGGTGGCCAACGCGGCCAACGCCGTGACGGCCAGGGTCAACACACCCATGATGACTATCGCGGTAGTGAGCGCAGCAAAGCGTCCCAACAACACCAGCAAGCGTGGCTGCGGTGTAGACAGCACCAACTCCAGCCGCCCATCCTCTTCATCGGCGGACCAGCGGTTTGCCTGAGTGACAGCAAAAGCCATCAATAGCAGCGGCACGAGAATGAAGAGTGCATTCAGGAAGCTGGCGTTAACATTGGTGGTGAAATCACCTCCACCAACTTTGGTGAACATATTCTTCAGGAATGGCGAGCTTGCGAATAGAGGAGCCAACTTCTTCTCAGTTTGTTTGACGACGAAGACCATCCAGCCAGCAAATCCCGCGATGCCCAGTGTCCACCAGAATGTGGGAACCGCAATCATCCCCAGACTGCGCGTATAGACCGAGCGCAGCGACCAGGCGTTCACTGGTAGCGGACGCTCAATTCGTCTAGTTCGCGCAGGTAAACGCAGAAAGGCAGGCGCCGCCACTGTTCCCCCGACATCACGCCGGACAAAGAGCCAGACGGCGACGACGCTCAAGAGGATGCACAGGGCTAACAAGAATAGCATCGCGCCAGGATTGGTGCCGTACCCTGGCACTATGGGCTTGCTCAAATTGTAGTAGTAGACCGGGGAAAAGCGTCCCAGCCACTCAGTATTGGGGATGACCCGATGGACCATATCCAGCACGATGAACACCAGCAGCAATCCAGCCGTCCATCCAGCCGCCGTACCACGCTCCTGGGTGAATTGAGAGAGTAGCAGCGCGATAGCTCCGAAGACACCACAGATCAGCATGAGATTCAAGCCGAAGAGCAGCGCATCTAAGAGATTAATGTTAGCGCTCGTACTCGCGCCGCCTACAAATATCAACAGCCCGATTAGTAGGCCCATCACCAGCAGAGCCGTCCACATTGCAGACAGTTTCTCCAGCGCCACGCGCACGCGTCCGCGCGGCAGCGAGAGTAGCACATCCAGCGAGCCGTATTCCTCCTCGCCGCGTAGCATGCGGCTGCCTGTTATGAGCGGCCAGATCGCTAGTAGCAAAATCAAAAAACCGATTTTAAAGGTCGCGAAACCGCCAGCGGTGTCAACTGCGACCGGTTCAGCTATCCAGGAGAAGGAGCCAGCAAGGCTGACGAGTGCGGCCCTAGCCTGTGGGGTTGCCACCAGCGA
Organism: uncultured Chloroflexia bacterium; assembly: GCA_963699315.1. Lineage (GTDB taxonomy): Bacteria > Chloroflexota > Ktedonobacteria > Ktedonobacterales > Ktedonobacteraceae > Dictyobacter. Next base: position 4,611,187 of record OY969433.1, on the reverse strand, counting down.
AGGGAAGGTCGCCAAGAGCAGATACATGAAAAAGCCCATGCCCACTCCCCACCCCAGCATGGCAATGCGGAAATCACGTAGAGTTTTGAGGTAGATGCTCTTAAACCACATGGCTTGCCTCCTTGATAGCCTGTCCATCGCGCTGATAGTAGCGCAGGAAGATCTCCTCCAGACTGGGTTCGTGAGTAGTCAGGGTGATGATAGAATGCTGCGCGGCCACCTTGATAATAGCATCCACTCCGCCCTGCACCGTCAAGAGTAGCACACGCCCATCGGCCAGCGTCTCCACCTCCTCCACACCATCCAGCGCCTGGAACACCTCAGCTGGCACAGCCTCGGCAAAAGCAATCAGAACTTCGTGCCGCTTGATGTCTTTCAACTCAGCCACGCTGCCCACACGTACCAGTTGTCCCTCGCGGATGATCGCCACGCGGTTGCAGCTTTGCTCCACTTCGGTCAAGATATGCGAGGAGAGAAGGACCGTGTGGCCTTCAGCACGCGCTTCTGCCACTAGGCGACCAAACTCTTGCTGGTTTAGAGGGTCCAGGCCATTGGTTGGTTCGTCGAGGATGAGTAGGCGCGGGCGGTGCATAAAGGCTTGAATCAGCCCGATCTTGCGCTTCGTGCCAGTAGAATACTGACGGAACTTGCGGCTGGGATCCAGATCGAAGCGCTTGATGAGTTGCTTGAGATAGGCTTGATCGACTCCTCCGCGCAGATGACCCAAATATTCTAGAATCTGTCCGCCAGTCAGGTTGGGATCGAGCGAAAGCTCGCCTGGCAGATAGCCGATCTGCCGCTTGATCGCCACCGATTGCTGCCAGCAATCCAGTCCAGCAATGCGCGCCGTGCCCGCATCAGCGCGCAGCAGAGCCATGAGCAGGCGAAGCGTGGTGGTTTTGCCCGCGCCGTTGGGACCAAGGAAGCCAAACACTTCACCTTCTTCCACACGGAAGGAGATATTGCTAATGCCCCGCTTGCCACCGTAGCGCTTAGTCAGATCTTGTACTTCAATGATCGCTGTCATAACTTTCTTCCTTTAATTCAGGCTATTCGTCGTGTTCCTTGACTTTATCCAGCAACTCGGTTAAGAGTTGTTTGCCTGCATCGCTCTGGCTGGGGAGCTGTTCCGGTTCCAGCCAGCGACGTATCAGGTCGCTGAGTGCCTCGGCTAGCTGCTCCATGGATGGCTGATGCTCCTGGCTGATGATATCAGGCGAGTTGATGATGCCGACCTTCAGAGCGGTTAGCACAGCGTTGATGACGGAAGCCGGAATATCGGAGCGGACCAGTCCAGCGTGTTGCAGCTGGACAATATATATATCAGCATCGCCTAAGAGCTGATTGAAAAAGCCTGGCTCAAAGGCTCCGATAAATCCGTTGAAGATGTCTGACTTGCCCCTGAAGATGGCGGCCATGAGCGGATTGGATAGGGCGGCGAGTATGCCGTGGGTCATGACGCGATGCAGCAATCCACCCTCTGGATCGTCAGCGATACGCCGCTGGATCTCTTCGCCCAGGTGTTTTTGTTCGCGCCAGATGGCGGCGCGAAACAGTTCGTTTTTGTCTTTCCAGTGCAGATAGATAGTTCCCTTACCCACGCCTGCCTCGCGAGCCACGTCATCTATCGTAGTCTTACGATAGCCCCAGCGCACCAGCAGCGTAGCGGCGGCATCCAGCAAGCGCTCCTCGCGAAGCTTTCGCTCATCAGGCGCTGACTGCTCAGGAGGCTGGCCGGACTGCTCGTTCAGAGCTCGACTGGTAGGATCGTGATTGGTTGCCATACATGTCCTCGTTCAATTCATGCTTGCCATAACTGATTGACTAAATGACTAAATGACTAAATAAACAATATCAGTCATAGTATAAGCAGAGGCAGGCAAAATGTCAAGAACGAGCAACGTGGCCTACAGTAGGCTAGCTTGATCTGCTAAGCTCGAACATTTTTATTTGGATTCAACATCGTCCCATTTGGAGTCCCCTTGCTTTAGCTATGGGGTATCTGACTGGTGCGAGGGCATCGGCTTACGAGTTTGATGCCCTCTGAAGAGGATGTGTCTGACCGCGTTAAAGCCACGAGATGGGGAGCAAGGAACGATTTAGCCTCATATGCATTGAGCGTGCAATCGTTTTTGCTCGACTTTTAGTCTCTTCTGCCATGGGCCCCACAAAATGTTTATCAACTTCTGCCTCAAATAGTTCAAGCCAGCGCGCAAAATGTTCCGCTTCGAGATTCTTCTTGCTATTGATACGAAAATGTTTTTGCATCATGCCGCCATGATATGCTCCCGTATGGAATAAGAGATTTTCCCAGAAATCTCCCATGATCGGCAGATGCTCTTCCAGGTTTATTACGACGACCTCGGTAAAAAAAGTACCAATGAGCTCATCCTGCATAGCCTGAGTATAAAATGAACGAATCAAATACATAATATCTTCACGATTTTCAATATCGTTCTTTTCTGGCATAGAATTCTCCCAATCACGATCTATTGAATAAATGCATCAACTGATAGAAATATCACGTGGCTGAAGCACAAAATTATAGGTAACCTTGTAGTATGGAACCGTCACATGATAGTGATCTGTTGCTCTCGATTATCACTCATTGCTAGCACCTTTACCCTTTATCGCATCATAGTGCAGAGTAGAATGACAGGTTCAGCTATATAAATCTGTAGAATATTATATCATTATAAGTATGCATTTCAGACGACTCAATACGGTGGCAAGCTGGAATTCTGCTCCCAACCTGGGCCCGGAATTTACTGGAGTGATGATAGTTCAGCATTTTTCAAGAGCAACTGCTGCATGTTAAACGCCTGAATAAGCGCTGTGATGATTGAGGCATAGACAATGACCTTCTGTCCCGTTGCCTGTACTATCTCCCATGACTGCGTCCCGGCCACTGGCCCAAAGAAAAGCAAGAAGAGAAGCAAGAGGCCATAGGCCACCAGCACAATAGCAAAGGCGTCAAAGATCCAAATGACCCGTCGTGGGAAGCCGGGCTTGAGCAAAACGGCCGAGAAAGTCAAGAGAAATGTCAGAAAGAATGTCAAGAGAGCAGAGTCGAGAAACAAGTTGTGCACCCGCCCCGAGAGGTCTAACGGCACGAAAGCCACACCGAGAAAACAGATGCTCGTGACAAGAGCACAGATGGCACTCAGCCGACTGAGCCAGAAGGTGATGCCTGGACCGGGATAGAACTGGATGAGTGCGATAAAGAAGAGCGCTACACCCAGAGTCCCCATGCTCAAGGCCGTGGTGAACAGTATTCTTGAGGCAAGGTTGGATTGGCCTGAAGGGGTTGAGATTCGACCCAGATCGCTAAAGAAGTTCAAGAAAAAGGAATAGCCCTGACTGTGGGGATCGGCTATCGTGCCCCCTGGATACAGAAACATTGCCAGGATCGTCAGCAAGATAAAGAGAATGCTAACAGCGATAGTGATACGAAAGACGCCGATCTGCCAGAATGTATTCCGCGAGAGTCTACTCATCATGGATAATATCCCTTTCAGCTCTTTGGAAAAGCTTTTTTTTGAAGATATACGTTCTTCTCTATCCTAAACGTTCACCTCTCCATGTGCATGGGGCATATGCCCTATTCAGTATTTTACAAATTTAAGCGCCAAAAGTAATACCAGCAAAATATAGACTATTTTTGCTGGTATTGACAATATTTTGCACTACTTGTAGCCTGGAATCGTCTAGATTAGCTTGCTCTGAAGGTATATAGTATCTAGTTCTGGTAGCAGGACCACACTTTCCTGTTCGTCCGGGTCCGTCCGTGCCACCAGCGCAGTGCATACTTCGCTCTGGCTACTATTTCCCGGAACATGAGGCATACCCGCCGGAATATATACAAAGTCCCCTGCTTTCACAATCGCATAGTTTTGCAATTGCTCCCCATACCACATCTCTGACTCCCCACTCAGTACATAGATAGCCGTCTCATGGTTTTCATGCATATGAGCCCGTCCTCTCTCTCCTGGCTGAAACATGAGCAAATTCAGACACAGATGCTGCGCCCCTGCAGTTTCTGTCGAGATACCTGCAAAGTAGGACAGACCTTGTTTTCCCCGATAGGCCGCTTGCTCTTGCGAACGAATAATAGTACACGTTAACTGAGAAGGTGCTGACATGGCGAATTTTCCTTTCTGTCGATGCTGTTCTGCTTTGAACACCGATCACGTGCAAGTTTTCTTCTTTGACACTTTAGAGACGAACGCACAACGCAACGTTAGCTATATATCCAGTATAAACGGCACCTGAACCAACTCCATATGGCATGGATAACATATCGATCGAGTGAAATTTTTCTTACAAAGAGAACTGTGCAATACCAACTGTATTATCAATATGGTGCTATATTTATATCGATTTGAAGTGGCTCCACGGCATATAGTGATAAAATACATATTTCGCGTTTTTGACATGCAATTCGACCCTAGCATGGAATCAAAAAAAAGAAGCTTTATTGGACAAAAAGCATTTAACCATTCATTTAATGAACATATGATAAGGGTAACCTTTAATCAGAGGAAATCTATAGCTAAGCTAATATTATGCTGGATATGTTATCATATGTGTATAGAGGGTTCATTCGCAACCAGTGATAAGGAGCAATATGAAAGCGATTGAAGAGTTTAAGATTGCTATCCAAAAGAAATTGCTCGATATAGAAAATATCGAGCAAAATCCTTGGACACAGACAAAATGCACTTTGACAGAAAAATATGTATTAGCAGAAAAGGATGCAGGAAGGTTATTTTATGAAGCAGAAGAAGCACTTGATTCAGATACTCTTTTACGACTCAAAAAAATACTCGATGTAGATGAACACTGCTGGCGATTATACAAATCAAAGTTCATAAACTATCCTCCAGAGAAAGACTAAATGTTTTCAACAAACGATTATGAACTGCATTATGGCTAGAATGTGGCTAATGATTGAATTTACACTTCATGCGCTATATTCATACATGCTGCTAGCAACTAGATAAGAAAATAGCAGATTTAAATTCCCTGCTTTTGTATGGTCAATCCCCTACGACCTGCTGCCTATATTGGTATGGTCAGCAGTCCGCGCCGCGCCGATAACTGCCGCAACTATCTACGCGAGTCTGGCATGGAAGAATAGTATATTGCTCGCCTCAAAGCGCCAGCGGGACTGGATATCGGAGCAATTACACCCGAGGAGATTGCGGCTAGCATTATAACAACGTCGTACGCTAAAGGCAGCCGTTATTGATGATAAGCAACAAGTAGAGGATACAGCACAACCTGCACTCCAATCTGTCGCCGCAACAGCTATCGACCCTATATGTGGTATGATCGTAGAAATAGCATATGCTCGCCATCACACTATATGTCAGGGACAGAAGATCTATTTCTGTTGTCCTGCTTGTAAGAAAAAGTTTGAACGCGAGCCACAGAACTATCTTGTGACAAATGAAAGGGAATGCAAATAGGTCAGGGACCCCCGCATTTATGCGTGGGCTTGCTTCGGGAAGCCCACACCTGACCAGTCTTGGCTAGATTTCTAGCTCCGTTCATTGAGAAATAGGTATCGAGGGGTGCTTTCCAGCTCCTCGCTCTACGGTTGCAGGTTAAACATCTGTAGAGGGTTAAGGACGTGCTTGCAACGATAAACCTCTTTGAACTTTGACGAGGAAAACATTACCTGCGCAAGCAGAGGCTCTGAAAGGAACGCTCGATATAGCAGTGTTCCTGAAGAAGAAACCGGAGGTGCTCAAGCGTATCCAGTCTCAAGCCAAGAAGCCACTCAAGGACGCAGCAGCAGTCAATTCAACACGGTGGGCTCTCTTTGAAAGGCTCAAGGCAACTGGATTGCCGATCGAATGCGGAAGTGGCGGTCTTACCAAGTTCAATAGAACGACACGAGAATTGCAGAAGACACACTGGCTGGATGCAAGTTGTGTTGGCAAGAGTACACCGAATGTCCTGATTGTGAAGGATATTATGCCGTTACTGATCACAGCCACAGGGCATGGCAGGCGAAAAATGTGTGTGACTGATGCCTTCGGGTTTCCGAAGCAGCACAAAGAGCGCAAAGGTTCCTACTTGGGGTACCGTACCGGTGATATCGTGAAAGCGATCACGCCAAAAGGGACATTTGAGGGACGTATAGCGATTCGGCACCGTCCATCGTTTCGTCTAGGCAAGGTTGATATTCATCCAAAATATATGCGCCGTGTGCATCGAGCAGACGGGTACTGTTACGAGAAAGGAGTCGTGGTGCTTCCTCCCCATGCATGAATGCAGGGGTACCCGCACCACGGATTGAAAGAAGATGGAATTTTCCGGCATACAAACGATTGAGGTTCCGATTGAGCAAGTATGGGCATTTCTGCTCGATGTAAACAAAGTTGCCGCATGCGCCCCTGGCTTTCAAAGTCTGGAGACGTTGGAAGATGAGCATTGGAAAGCTATCATCTCCGTAAGCGTGGGTCCTGTAAAAGCCAAATTTACACTGGATGTGACACGCCCCGAGATACGTGAGCCAGAACTTATGGTGGTCAAAGGGCGCGGCAAAGCCCCTGGGAGCGCGGTCGAACTGTCCGGCACAATGCATCTCAGCGCACTCAGTCCCACCCAGACAAGCATGGATTGGAGTGCAAATGTCGTTGTGAGTGGCACAATAGCGAGCATAGGAGCTCGACTCATGAAGAGCACAGCGGAAAAATTGACCGGTCAATTTTTCACATGCCTCAAATCGAAATTACAGGCCCCCATAACGACAAACTAAGCAAAGAATGGTGAGACCAATACTTTCAAGTTAAGGGCCTGATCAATGCCATGACCTTCAATCGCAGCGGCCAGGAAGCCAACGCTAGCGTTGGCTCTCTTTGTTTCCTTTTGTTTTTTCATCTCACCCCTCTTATTAGGAAAGAGACATTGATAAACGCAGATATCCCCGTTCAATAGTCGAGGCAACCTGATCCAGAACCGTCCAGAAAAATGCGCCCTGATCATCGGTAATGTTCTGTTCACTGCGTATCTGCTCTAGATTAGCAAGCCACGGTGCACTTTGTAGCATATGAAGCGCAAGCACACCCAGACTCCGTCCATTGACTTGGAGAGGAAGCAGGTACAAAGACATCGGCTTATCAGACGCATCAATAGCACCAGCCAATGTTCGCCCTCGCCCTTCAGACATCACCTGACCAACCACAGTCATCTGCTCTTGCGAAAGGGCAAAGCTCTCAATCTGTATAGGAGCATCGGCTTTGATCACAAGCCGTTTATCTGTGTCAGGAAGTAGGAGAGCACACTCACTCACTCCCCATGGCGAAAAGATGCGGACAATTGAGAGGGCAAGCGTGTCGAGCTGCTCATCGAACGAGATTTTACTATTAACAAGATGCATCATTTCGTAGAGGATACGTGTCTCCCGTTCACGTCGCCAGGCCCGTTGTGCACTCTGTTGAGTGCTTGCTGCAAGTTGGCTTGTGACTATTGCGGTGAGCAGCAAAATGACCAACTCCACCCCTCTACTAGCAGGCAAGTAAAATGAATAGATTGGAGGTACCTGAAAAAAATCAAATGCTAGAAAAGCGGCAAATGCAGCTAGAATGGCAGCGTATCGACCACGCAGTGTTGCAAGCGGCAAGATCAGTAAAAGATAGATGACCGATATATCCGGAATCCCAGGGTAGAGCTGCCAAAAAGCTATAATACCAGTGATGATCAGTACCCCTCCGATCGCCAACAAGCTATCAAGTGCTATCTTTTGCCACCGGACTCTGGTCCGCACTTCGATTTGAGGAATACGTTCTATCGTATGCATATCCATACACTCCTTTCTATATAAATCACAGATGATAAACAACAACACATCTATAGGGGTTGCGATTTCGCTTTTTTCTTTCTATTTAAGAATACGTCTAAAATACTCAAGAAAGACTCAAGAAAAGGCTATATATACACAACATTTCAGCAAGAATCGTGGCATCACTTCATGGTACGATATATATATTCTTCAAGAACGCACTACAACCAGAAATAAGGAGATTTGTGAATGTCTTTAATTGACAGTCCTGTGGCGGAGATAGATACGCCGGCTTTGCTGGTAGATCGCTCACGCCTTGAGGCAAATATTCTACGCTTTGCGACCATGGCCGCGCAGGCCGGCGTAAAATTACGCCCGCATATCAAGACGCATAAAACGCTTGAAATAGCTGAGCTACAGCTTAAGGCTGGAGCTGCTGGTCTGACGTGTGCGAAGCTAGGCGAAGCCGAAGTGTACATAGAAGGCGGCATCAACGATATTTTTATAGCGTATCCGATAATTGGGCGCGAGAAAGCGCGGCGTGCGGCCCAGTTGGCAAGCCGTTGTCAATTAATTGTCGGAGTTGAGAGCGCGCTCGGAGTCCAACAATTGTCCGAAGCAGCAAGCGAAATTGGGATAACGCTGGCTGTGCGCCTTGAGCTTGATTCGGGACTAAAACGCACGGGAGTTGCGCCAGAAGGAGCTGAAAAATTATGTCGTCTGATCCTGGCCGCGCCCGGTTTGCGGCTGGATGGTATTTTCACTTTTCGCGGTACGTCGTTTCAGGGTGCGCCGACGAAAGATATCGACGAGTTGGGCCGCTTAGAGGGCGAATGGATGGTCGCTCAAGCTGAACATCTACGTGCTGTGGGCATTCCGATCGAGGCCATCAGTGTAGGCTCCACGCCAACTTCGACCTCAGCGGCTCGCGTTCCCGGCGTGACCGAGGTGAGACCAGGCACATATGTCTTTTTCGACCGTATGACCACGCGTGCCGGCATCAGCACTTTTGGTGAGATCGCTTTGACCATCCTGGCCACCGTAGTTGGCCGTCCCGAAGCGGATATTGCAGTTATAGACGCTGGTTCCAAGACCTTCTGTGGTGACATCATTCCAGCGAACGCCGATCTGGAGGGTTACGGCTCGACCGTTGATGGTCAAAGTGGTATTGTCGAACGTATGAGTGAAGAGCATGGCATCGTACGCCTGACCCCAGGCTTTTCACCGGCCATCGGCGACAAAATCGCCTTTTTCCCCAACCATGTTTGCACCTCAGTCAACCTGTCCGATGAAATTTTGGTTATCCAATGTGGTATGGTAGAAGAGATATGGCCTGTCGCGGCCCGTGGTCGACGACAGTAATAGCAACAAAAGGAGTCAGTACATACTATGTCTTTTGAAAAACGCATCCAGGAATTAGGACTAACCATTCCACCAACGCCCAAACCTGCAGCCAATTATGTCCCGGCAGTCAAGACTGGCAAGCTGATATTTGCGTCTGGCCAGACACCCACGGTCAACGGCCAACTATCGATTAAAGGCAAACTTGGCCGCGAAGTCTCGATCGAAGAGGGACAACAAGCTGCACGGATTTCCCTACTCAACGCCCTATCGGCGGTACGCAGCGTCGCAGGCAGCCTGGATGAGATCACACGTATCGTCAAATTGAACGGATCAGTCGCTTCAGCCGAAGGATTTGGCCAGCAACCACAGGTGATCAATGGTGCTTCGCTTTTGTTGGAGGATATTTTTGGCGAGACGGGCAAACATGCTCGCGCCGCCCTTGGTCTTGCCGAACTGCCCAACGGCGCGCCCGTGGAGATTGAACTCATCGTCGAGGTGCGCTAACAGCTCGCATCTAAAGATCTGCGGAGATCTCTCCAATTAGCAAAGGAGAGATCCTCCTTCGCCACATTGTCTGCTTGCTCTACTCTGGTCAAGCCTCTTTCTTAAGGGGAAGCGTTACCTGAAAGGTTGATCCTTTTTCCAATTCACTCTCCACCATAATGGTCCCTGCATGTTGCTTGACGATCTCTTCGACAATGTACAATCCCATCCCCAAGCCTGGGATCATTCCCTTCTTCGGACCAGCGACCCGATAGAAGCGCTCAAATATTTTCTCGCGCTGCTCCCACGCAATACCAGTGCCGTAATCGCGTACCTTGATGGTGGCGGTCTCCTCAGTAGCACTCAACATCGTCCCATTTGGAGTCCCCTTGCTTTAGCTATGGGGAGGAAAAATGACAGCCCGCAGGCTGGGTTCGTTCCTCCCCATTATTCACACAAGAATGTTTATTGACAGGTGTGGGATGATATGATATGATCTAGCACATGAAACAGATCATCACAGCAAAAATCAAGCTCTATACAACACCAGAACAATTTATAGCCTTGCGTGAAACACAACTGGCTTATCGTGCCGCGCTGAATTTTGTGAGTCAGTATGCCTTTACGCGTGGTAAGATGAGTAATACGCGCACATTGCAACATGATTGCTATGATGAGATCCGTACGATCTACCACCTTCCTTCCCAGATGGCCTGTAATGTCCCCCGTTTGGTGGGAACCACCTATAAAGGACTGTGGACCAAGGTCAAGAAAAACGCCGCACAGAGGAAGAGAAGGCAGACGAAGAAGCGCTACAAGGGACTTGATCACGCCCCTACGTATGTCTCTCCGACGATCACCTATAACTACAAGCGCGATTACAGTTTCAAAACGTCCAATCGTGTGAGCATCCTGACCCTTGATGGGCGGGTGGTGGTCCCCTATACCGGCTATGACACACATATCGCCCTCATCAACCAGGGAGCCAAGATCGGTGCGGCAAAACTCTGGTATGACAAACCGAAGAAACAATTCTATCTGCTTGTCTCTTTAGAGATGGAAGGAGCCGAGCCCACCCCACACACCCATACCGGCATTGTCGGGGTGGATGTCGGCGTGCGCTATCTTGCCGTCACGTCCACGACGCAAGGAACGTCCTCCTTCTACGGTGGCAAACGTGTCAGAGAGAAGGCCAATCATTACGCACGACTGAGAAAGCGCCTGCAACGCAAAGGCACTCGTTCCGCGACACGACGGCTGGTAGCCATCAGTGGACGAGAGAGACGGTTGAAAGCCGACGCCAATCATGTCATTTCCACGCGCATCGTCACGCAACATCCGCGTTGCCTGATCGGACTGGAAAACCTGACCGACATTCGAGACAGAACGACACGACGCACCGGCCAACGCGCCAGCCAGAAGCAGCGGAGAGCCAACACCGCCTTCTCCAAGTGGTCCTTTGGCGAGTTGCACGCCATGATTGCCTACAAAGCCCTGCAACAAGATTGTATGGCGATCAAGGTGGATGCCGACTATACGTCGCAAGCCTGTCCCATCTGTGGACACACCTGCCGTGAGAACCGCCCCAATCATGGGCTACTGTTTCGCTGTCAGCATTGTCGGTATACGCTCCATGCAGATCTCATCGGCGCGAGGAATGTCACCATGCGAACGCTGCTTATTCGGCAGGACTGGATAAGCACAGGCTTCTTGTCAGAACGCCTTGATGGATCGGATCGTGAAGCCAAAGCGGCACGCCTGAAACGGTATGCTGAGTTGCGGTGGAGTCCAGATCCAAGCCCCTTGCTTTAGCTATGGGGTATCTGACGGTAATATCGACCGTCTTCGCGGAGGGAGAATACTTGATGGCATTGCTCAGCAGATTGATGACGACCTGTTCAAGCCTGCCTTTATCTCCCAGCATCGTGAAATGTTCCGTATTGTCCTGCACGACGATCGTATGGGTCGTATGAATTTGCTGCATCGTTTCTACGACCTCATGCACTAACATGCCCAGATCCACGGACTCCTGGATGTAGTCGAGCTTGCCTGCCCGCATTTTGGAGACATCTAGTAACTCTCTGACCAAGCGTTCCAGTTGATTGATCGGTTCTTCCACTTTCGAAACAGCTGCTGCTGCCTCGTGCTGGCCTTGTTTTCCCAGCCGTTTTCTCACGAGTTGCATCTGCATCTTGAGCGCCGTCAGTGGTGTCCTGAGTTCATGGCTGGCCATACTGATAAAAGTATCTTTGCGTTGCTCCAACGCCTTGCGCGCCGAATTATCCAGCACAAAACAGATCGATTGAAGGGGTGGACCAGATTGCGTCATGACGCCACCCACTAAGACCGGCAGGCGGCTCCCATCTTTTCCGATATACTCTTTCTCATATGGGGCCACATACTCATGAAGATTCAATTGCTCATGCGATTGCTCGGTGATGGCGATATAGTCTGGAACCGTCATCTGCATCCAGTTCAGTCGCCGCTGCTGCAAGTCGTCCCGACTATAGCCCATCATGCGCAGAAAGGTGTCATTGGCCTCAATGATCTCCTCCTCCTCAGCGATGAAAATCCCAATAATATTGGATGCCATCAGGGTCTGCACTTGCTTCCGGCTCGTGCGCAAAGCTTCCTCCGTCCGTTTCTGCTTATCGATATCGGTGTTGGTGCCAAACCATTTGACAATCTGACCTGCATCATCACACACCGGATACGCGCGGGTTAAAAACCAGCGATACTCACCGGTCTGATCATTCCTGAGACGATATTCGTTCTCATAGAGTTCCCCCGTTTCGAGCGAACGGTGCCGAAGCATCAGCGTTCGCTCAAGATCCTCTGGATGCACAAACTGACGCCATCCATGGTCCCGTAAACGTTCGAAATCAGCCTGCGTCCAGTTAAGAAACCGCTGATTGGTGTAATCAAGACGGCCATCAGGTCGTGCTGTCCAGACCAGGTGCGGCACCGTTTCGGCCAGTATGCGAAAGTTCTGCTCGCTAGCTTTGATCCTCTCTTCGGCCTGTTTCTTTTCATCGACATCGGTGCATGTTCCAATCCAGGATTGGATCGTGCCTTGTGCATCTCTCTGCGGCACGCCTCGTACCAGGAACCAGCGATACACACCGCTGGTGCCGTCTTGCAAGCGGTGTTCTGCTTCATACGGCACACCGTTATGGATAGCGATCTGCTGCACATCCAGTAAATGTTGCAGATCATCAGGATGCACACCTACCATCCAACCATCGCCTTTGACCTGTTCGAGAGTCATCGCCAGATAATCGGTCAAGCGTTGGTTGTTGTAGATGACATATCCATCGGGTCGTGCGATCCAGACATGCTGAGGAATAGCATCAACCAGGGAACGGAGCTCCTCTTCCGCCTGCTTGCGCGTAGTGATATCCCAGCCTGTACAGATGAGGTATTCGACCTGCTGGTTTTCATCACGATGCGGGATTAGCTTCAAAGCCAGATCCAACAACCATCCTGCTTGTGGGTATGCCCTGACCTCACAGCGCACGACGTCTCCCTTGGCAGCTTGCGCAATGGCTGCACGCAATTGCTCTTGGACAACAGGCACAGAGGACCACGAAGGGAATTGGGTGAATGGTTTGCCAACCACTTCCTCTCGCCGGACCTGGGAATTGATTAACGGTCTCTGGTTGATTTCTAAGAGTAACCCCTCCGGGCTCAAGATCGCGATCCTCTCAGAGATGTTTTTCAGAAGATTGAAGAGGAGAGATGCGTGCTCAAAACCTGACCCAGAGCGGAGTGTATATTGGTCGCTTGTCATGTGTACATTATTTCCCTTTGTCCAGTCCTTGAAAGTGTGAAGCGAGCATTCTTGCTCTCAGTAACTATGATCCTCCACTAAGGGTATTTCCGGAAATAAGGTAATCATTGCAGTTGAGGCTTGATGGTATAGTTCCATTCGCCATGAAAGGGATCGCGAAGCAAGTTGAGGGCAGCAAGCTCGTCATCAGTCACCTTGAGTCCAGTCGGATAGGGATTGCTGTCCTTGAGTGCCATTACCGTCAAGCCTTCATTCGTTGTCGTATGCAAAATCAGTTCGAGGACCACTTCCAGTGAGGTCAGCGGTTTCGCCCGCCAGTTGATGGAAATGAAGGAAAACAAGCGATGTTCAATCGTGTTCCATTTGCTGGTAGCAGGTGGATAATGGGCGACGGTAATGGAAAGCTGTTCTTCGTTGGCAAGTTCTTGCAGCTTCTTTTTCCACAAGCGATTCCTTACCCCATTAGACCCACCTCCATCGGCGGTGATGAGCAGATGCTTTTTGTCGGGATAGAACGCTTTTCCTGATCGCTGCCACCACCTTCTGATACTTTCCACCGCAAATTCCGCTGTGTCATGGTCCATGCCAACGTTGACGAAGCCCGGATTATGGACCAGGTCGTAAACCCCATAAGGAATGGCTTTGCCATCAGCGAGGGACAAAAAGTCATAGACATTGACTTCCGTTTGCGCTCCCTTGGCTTGCCATGTTGAGCCATTGTTCTTGAAATTCCCGATCAACTCCTTTTTCTTGCAATCGACAGAAATGATCGGGTTGCCCTGCTGTTCAAACGCCTGGCATTGCCCTTTGATGTGATGAAATTGAGCATCTCGATCAGGATGAGAGACCCCTTCGATGTTCTTTTTATTGGCCCATAAGGAGAAGCCCAGATCGTGAAGCAATTCTGCCAAGGCTGATTTCTTGATTTGGTGCCCCAGAGCTTCCAATGCCTTGACCAACTGTGCCAGGGACTTGGTCGTCCATCGCACCAGACTCATCGGATCACCTTTGGGATCGAGCAGGCTTTCCAGATCTGCTTGCAACGTCGCATCTTGCTCCACGGCTTTCTTTCTTCCTCCACCAGTTTGACGAAGGCGCTCTCCAGGCCGGTAGCACTCTCCTGTTTCCAACTCGTGCAGCCCTCGCTTTACCGTATTTCTTGACGCTCCTGCTTCCATGGCAACCTTTGCCACGCTTCCTCTCTGTTGTGCTTCCATGGCAAGATATTGCCTCCACTGCTTTTCGTTGAGTAAGGCTCGCATCTCTTGATAGATGTGTTGTTTCGATCCCGTCTCCATGCCATCAGCATACGCTTGGTGTGAATTAGAAATCAAGTAAGTCGGCAAAAGCCAGTGGCGGGCGTCCCAGCAGAAGATTGAGCCAACAACAAAAGTTGTGAAGGCCCACTTTGGCAGCAAGGCGAGCGCGAAAGCCGGGCACCGTATGAAGTCGATCGGTTGCCAGGCGAAAAGCCAAGTGCAACTTGCCGGAAACACTTTCGATCACCTAGCGAACGCCGTGCATCCAGCGCCGCCAGCGGGGAGAGGGCTCAGTGACTGGCTTGCGATTGTGCGATTGAGTCAGTACAGCCGCATGAGCGTCGTGAAGCCAATGCAGTTGCAGCGGCTCGCTGGCGAAGCCGCGATCAGCGACGTAGGTTGGAAAGGCTTGCCCAGGGCTTGATAAGCGAGCAGAGGGATGAGCCCGCAGACCGAGAAAGGTCTCGGCCAAGCGAGTGTCATGCACGCTCGCCGGGGAGAAGCCAAAGCCGGTCAAAAAGCCTGTGGGGGTAATGGCCATCAGGACGTGGAAACCCATGTACGAGCTGATGCGGCTGCACCAGCCTTTGTCAGCAACGCCGGCCAACCAGCCTCCTCCTCGCCGTTTGATGCAACGAACCGGGACACCGGTGGCATCCAGGATCTGATATAGCTCTTCGGATTGGCCCAGTCGGAGCGAGGCGAGCAGGCAAGCGATCTGTTCGATCAACTGCGCACAAGCATGCTCACCTCGCACAAATTGGCTGTGGTCGTGAAGCATCGGAAAGGCGGCTTTCAAATGACGCTGCGCAAAGCGATAAAAGGCCTGTTCGCTGGGAAATCGCGCCCATTGTCCAAACAACGCCAAGGTGAGGAGTTCACTCAAGCCCAGCTTAGGGGCTGGCCCAGGGTGTCTGGGCATCGACAAACTATGCTGCTTGCACAGGTCATCGACCATGGCGTAGAGTACAGTTAGAAAGGTATCCAGGTGTTCCATTGTAAGCTCCTAGAAGGTTCTTGATTTCAGCTTACTTTAGAGCCTGGATACCTTTTTTTCAAGTGTTTTCTAACTCACACCAAGCGTTCATATATGCCACGTCTGCCTTCTGCTACTTTGCCGAGCGATCCGGTTCGTAGCGCAGGGCCACAACTCCACTCTGAAAGGTCTTTGAGGCCAGCAGTTTGAGCGGGAATGAACGGGTGACGCCGGCAAAGAGGGCCTTGCCCTCGCCAAGGATCGTTGGATTGATATTGATGCGATATTCGTCAATCAGATCCAGTTCCATAAACGTGCGCGCCAGCATGGGACTGCCGAGGAACCAGATATCCTTGCCTGGCTGCTGTTTGATGGCATTAATTTCTTCGGCGATGTGATCCTTGATCAGCACGGTATTCTGTGCATTGTTCCATGCAACGCGCTCCAATGTGCGCGAGACCACAATCTTGGTGGCAGCGTCCAGAAAGCGCGCGTGTTCGAGTTCGGCTGGAGTGCTGGCGGGATTGCCCGGCACCGTGAGCCAGTAGCTGGCCATGACTTCATACGTTCTGCGCCCCCAGATCACGGCGTCTGTGAGCACGTGCAAGGAATGGGCATCCTGCTCCAATTCGTGATCATACGCAATCCAATCCAGTTCGTCGTTGGGACCCGAGGTAAAGCCATTCAGCGAAAGATGGATCAGAGAAATGATTTTTCTCATAGTATGCTCCTTTTATCGTTCAACTCTGATGTAACCAGTGTAGCCGCTTTCTTCACATGAAGAGTCAGCAACACGAGTATACTCTAACAGAGGGGGAGCGTCTTGAAGAAAATGGCCATCCAATAAGGTTTTATCAACAAGCGGGAGCCCATGTTGAGTCCGAGCAATGAGGGCGGGAGTGTAGCCAATGAAATGCTTCAGTGCCCGGGTCAGATGGGACTGGTCCGCATACCCGGTCTGATATGCCGCGTCGATCAGCGAAACGCCCTGCCCCAGAAGCGCGGTGGCCTGTTTGGCGCGCTCGATCTGCTCAATTGTCTTGTAGGGGAGCCCGGTCGCCAGGACAAAGCGGCGCCTGATGGTGCGCAACGACATCTCTATCGGGTGATGAGCCAGGACCGCCTGCACCACGGGATCAGAGACCAGCACATGCTGGCGAACCAGGCGCTCAATAAAGGTCTCAACATTCTCATAGTCAGGGATCGGCCAGCTGGAGTCAGCCAGATGAAAGGATGTTTGCGAGGCCAGGGGCAGGAACGCCTGCTCATCCAGCAAGCGTTGAATGGAGAGTGCGGGCAGAAAAGTGCCGAGAGGAAACGTGACCCCGAACCACTCGGTCCCTTCGGGTTGAGCCACAGGGGTCGCTCTGGTCAACGGTCCCTGTACAGAAATATGCAGCCTGTCGTACCGCTTGAGAAAGAGTAAATGCCATTGTCCGGAGGCCGGGCAGACAGGGGTATACCCTTGCCCGGCTCCGCCACGCCAGACTACCTCAATAGAAGGAGAGTCCGAACCTCTCCCCTCAAAATACGTCTCCAAATGGTTCCTCCCTGCAAAGCGCAATGCCTTCTTTTTGCTTTAAGCTGGCATTCTCACAGAGGCCCAGAAAAACGGAAACAGTGTATGAACGCCTGGTGTGAGATGGTGTGGCATATCATCTCGGCCTCTCTTTGTCTATTTATTCTCGGAAGTCCGCTAAGGGGAAGAACAATCAAAAAGAATTTAACAACTTCATCAATATATACTAGCTTTATCAATCATATAACAACTTCATCAATCATACAACAGCTTCATCAATCGCACAACAGCATTACCAATCGCACAACAGCATTACCAATCGCACAACAGCTTCATCAATCGGATAACAGCTTCATCAATAGACTCTGATGAATCAAAGGCGGCACAGCACTCCAACGCCTCAAGAATACGCACTACATCGTCTTTGGTCATTGACCAGTTGACAAATGCAGCGCGGATCGCCGGTTTGCCACCATTGGTGCATTTATTGCGAGCCTGACAGCGGCTGGAGGCATTGCCCTGTTGACCCAATTTCTTGGCATTGCGCTCTTCAGCGTAATTGTACTACTTTCTATCGCTCGTTTCCTACTACCAGCAAGTGCCGACGCCCAGGAAAAGGTGTTGCCTTTGCCTTTAGGTTTTGCAATGTAGATATTTGACAGTTATATTGCAAAATCCAAAGGGAGCAATAACAAAAGATTGGCGCTAAGATTATTCATCTTCATCTTCATCTTCATCCAACTCATCCTCATCCTCAAGCTCATGTGCCTCCCCCAACGCATCGAGAGCGAGGCCAAGCTCTTCAGCAGCCTCCTCGAGTTTGCTATACTCCTGCTCCAGTGTTACTTGCCAGGCATCGATCAACTCGAGCATCTCCTCTTGCCGCTCATAAGAATGCTGATATTGCTCATGCGCTTCATTGAGGAGTTCAGGCTCGGCAAGATCGCTCTGTGACCAATTTGCCAACCAATCCGTCGAGCGGTGAAAGCGGCGCAAGAGATCAATCTCATAGAGGTTATGATCCTGTTGCAGATCAGTACCAACAATCTTAGGCAAATCATCGAGCATAATCCGAAACAGCGCCAGAGCCTGTCGCTTGTTAATCTGGAGCTGTTCGCCGCCGCTAGCGATGGACAGGTAACGTTCCGGTTGCTCCGGATTGTCTTCGATGTGGTAGGATAGACCATCCTCCAAGGGGATATGAGCATCTTGTGATTGCATCTATGTGTTCTCCATATAGTAACGGCAACGCCATGGAGTTTGTGGAGTCGCCAATATTGACACGTTCTTTGTTCATCACGCGCACAAAGCTGGGCCATTTCTTTTATTTTTAGCCTGATTATCCTCTCAGCTTCGTTTCGTCTAGTATAACAGTGTCAGATACCCCATAGCTAAAGCAAGGGGACTCCAAATGGGACAATGTTGAGCTGGGAAGAAATGGCATATCGCTAGACAGGTGCCATCGCACCTGTCTAGCGATATGCGTTACGTTTCTGTTGCTAGCTCATACGGTCAAAACTAGAGTTTGTGACTATTGCTGCATGGCTTTTACCTGAGGGTACATCTGATATACGCTCAGCACATGACCTTCTGTATCCTTTGCCCGAAACATGCGTCCAGCGCCCATATCTGTAATCTCAGTCAGCACCTCAGCGCCTTTGGCCTTCCAATCTTGCCAGGCTGCGTCTACATCCTCAACCTCAAAATTGAGTTCGAAGCCGCCTGCCTGTGCAGCTATTCCTGCTGGAAGTGTGGAGATATCTTGCAAGGCAATTGGCGTCCCCTCCGTGGGTTGGAGGAAGATAAAGGTTGGACCTGAAACAGCAGCGACGACCTTCAGTCCAACAAATTCCGTATAAAAAGTCTTAGCCTTCTCCAGGTCTCGAACATATAAACTAAGCATTCCAAATGTGTGTTTCATCAACATATCCTCTGATAATTCTTGCCAAATATTCATGTTTGTTACGCCGCTACCTATACTAGCACAAATGTTCTAATTCCGCAATAGGTAAGAACATACATCCGCAAGGAAACTACCTCTTTCTATTTTTGCTGCCCAAACGTCTAAACATTGTCTACCGAACGCAAAAATGTCTTCCTTCCCGTCACCAGCAGTCACTACTGGCGACGAGAAGGAAGACATTCCTTCTCAAACATCGTGACATTTTTCTCTTTAGCGTTACTGCTCTAACGATACGGCTATAGTTGTTTGGATATTGATGGGTTCGACGGGCTCGATGGATTCGACGGGCTCGATGGATTCGATAGGCTCGATAGGCCCGATAGGCCCGATAGGCTCGATAGGCCCGATAGGCTCGATAGGCCCGATAGGCTCGATAGGCTCGATAGGCTCGATGGATGAGGCAATCCAGATTGATCAGATGACTTCATGACATTGTCCGTTGCATCGAGTTGGAAGGTCACGATGCCTGTCCGGATTTCTTGTGCTATTTGTATCAATTGGTGAGATAGTGTATGCACATCATTCATGAACTGTGTGCTTTGCCGAATCACTTCCTGTGCGGTGGAGGATGACCCTCGCACGGTTGACCCCTCAGGTAGACTAGTTTTGAGTGTACGCGCAGTGAGAGTAATCTGAGCTAATTCCTTCTCAATCCCCTGAAAGTCGCGGCTCGTAGTTTTTTGTACATTTTGAGCCTCCTGAACAATGCGCCTATTTAAAACGGCGAGCGTTTGTAGCTCCTCTCTGAAATGTGACTGAATTTCATTTGGATTTAGTTTGAGGGTAGTTACCGTTGTAGGCATGTTGTAAAGACGATCAAGCGTATTTGAGGTCTGTTCAGCGAGCGACAAAATGATGCGTGTATGCTGCACCATTCTTTCATTGGCCACTTGTTGAAAGAGCTCACGCAATTGACGTAACTGTACGAGGAGTGTGCTTGGTTGTGTATCAAATTCCTCTAATGTTCTAGAGTGGCTATTCTTCTCAGGCTGTTTACTATCGCTTATTTTGCTCTCACCTTTGAGCTGTTGGATAATTTGTGCGAATGCTTCAGTGCGTTCCATTTGCTGGTGGGCCATCACATCAAGCTGTTCAGCAGTTGTCTTGGTACGTTGGATGAAACGACGAAAACGTCCAACGGTGAAGTTAAAAGCGTTCGCAAGCATCCCAATAGGATCGTTACTGACGGGTGCATTAATGCGCAAATCGCCTGCGCTAACAACGCGCATATCAGTAAACAGATGTTCAGCGGCATTCGTCAATGCGTCTCTCTGATTACGTGTTTCACCAAGCAGGCCGACAATCGCCTCTAGCATGGCATTAACCGACCCTGAAACATCTGCAATCTCATCGCGTCCAATCACATCCACGCGCCGATCGAGCTGTCCTTGTTCGACTGCCAGCGTAACTTCACGCAACTGTCTCAAGCGGCGTACAATGGTGCCTGAAATAATCCAGCCAATCAGTAGGATCAGCAGGAAAGCAATGATTGATCCGATGGTTGTCGTGATGATCTGGTCACGCAACTCAACCGTTTCGACATCTTTGATAGAGTTGGCCAGGCGCCCATTGAATTGAACCAATGCACGCAATGCGCTTTGGGCATCGGCGTTAGTGAGTTCAACCTGAACCTGATCAAGGTATTGGGCTTCCGTAACGGTGGATATCGTAAAGAAAGGCAGTATCTGGTTGAGAGATTTTTCATGCGTTACCCAGGTGCGGCTGGCGCTGGCAGTCAGGACCTCTTGCTGCGTGACCTGATCGGAGTGGTTAGCGACCGCTAGCACTGCTTGCTGCTCAGCTTGTTTCGCTAGGACATCATTTTCAAGGTAGTTCATTAATAACGTGTTATAGCGGCTCATCAGTTGTTTGACGGCTTGGATTTCGGTGGCGAGTGTCTCTTTTGATGGCTGGGGCGAGGCCAGTAGCGCAACAATGGATTGCGTTTCCGAATCGATTAGTTGTAGGTATTGTGAGCCAGTGGTAAGATTTGTGTTGGTTCGTAAAAGACTACTATAGAAATCCGATTGTTGACCCAGGGATTGTGAACGTTGAAAACCGATCGTTCCTGTGATCAGAGCTGCAATCAGGGCTGCTACCAAAAAGCCGAGCGTGAGCCGCGCCCCAATAGGCAAATCGATTAAAAGATTTGCACCACTTCGACGGCGACTCGAGTGCATGTTGAGCGTTTTTCCTTGATATCCTTGTCCATTGGAGAAGGCTATCTCTGGTTTTTCGGTGGGGGTGGGTACAACGGCCGAATTATGCTTACGATTTACGATAGTAAACCTCGCTTCTAGGAAATGTTGAGAGCGCTAAAGACAGACTAGATGGTTGCTCTCCATTGAGGAAACCTAGTGTAGGCGCCTTCATTTCGGTAATCGGGATGTAGCTAAGTTGAAGCGCTTTTTGTTGAACTGTGGGGCCAGTCATAAAACTAAGAAAGGCATCCAGCAATGGGGAATCATCTCCCAGCGTATACATATGCTCATATGACCAAAAATTATAGCTCCCACTGCCAATGGTATCGGGCGTCGGTTGCTGATTATCAATACTGATCTCTTTCACTGCGGACGTCAATGCGGAGAGGGCAACATAGCCAATTGCTCCGGGTGTGGTTGCAACTTTATTCACAACGGCTTTCGTATCATCGACGTTGAGATTAGTACCTTTTTCATCTCCTCCTTCAAGGACATATTTACGAAACGTAGCGCGTGTGCCTGAGGTCTCTGGGCGCACAATGGGATTAATAGTCTGATCATTGCTGCCAGAAATTTGGCTCCAGTTGGTGATTTTTCCAGTTGAAAATATATCAATAATCTGTTGATTTGTCAGCATTGTAATAGCAACATCTGGATTTACAATCAGAATGAACGGAGTAACACAGATAATATGATCTGTCAGGTTAGGGTCAGGATACAAAGCGGGATCAGCATAAATATCAGAGTCACCAATAGTTGATTTTCCTTGCGTTACGTTTTGGATACCGACGGTGCTTCCTCCACCAGCAACGCTGATATGGGCACCAGGATGTTGTTGCATAAAGATTTGTGCTGCGGCTTGAACTAATGGCTGCAGTGCTGTTGAGCCACTTATCGTTAGATGACCATTGTATTGACTATTTGTGTTTGCATTTACTGAACATCCTGCAAATAAAGAGCTTATAAATATAGATAGCAAAAGTAATGCGATTTTTTTCAACTTTTACTCCCTTACCCAATAAGTACCCGCTATAGGCGGCCTGTGTGTTTTTCATGATGCAAGGAACATTCTTAAAAAGTGCTATTGTGAAAATGGTCCTATTACACCTCAAAACGATTATCGCTTAGCATGATTAAGGGATTGTTATGTATATATTAAATGTGTTTCATTTTCAAGTAAAAAATTCCACTAAACGTAGATGGGGAGTCGTTTGGTTCACATAACATAACATAATTAGTGACTGGAACTGAAAAGGGCAAATGGGCTATTGCCACAACCTCAACGGCCGTCCAGTATAGTACTATTGCCGTTTTATTAGATAAATAAATACAAAATAAGAGCGTAGATAGCTAAAGGGCGGCCTGCAGGATTCTACTACTGAATTTGAATTCGAGGATGTAATTAAATGACTCACCCAAGATCAAAAAAACGAGGATGAGTCAACTTTGTGCGAGAAATACTTCGCATCCATATTAAAATGTAAAAACTGTCATTTCACTGCTTAGAAATTTTGGCTTTATAAGAGAGCCATGACTGTTCATCGAGTCCCAGCTCTTGTTTAAGTACAACTAGTTCTTGAGTACTAAGAAATTCTTCGGCCAGGTAGCAACATCGACCAAGATGTTCTTCCTTCACCACACGCGACATCGATAGTACAAACCACATGCCCTTACGAAGACGGCGTAGCTCACACAGATCTTGTGAAAAGAGAGTCTGCAACGTTTCAAAAGTATTCATCTTCTTTTTCCCTGTCATTCCTCATCAATGAGAACATGAAATGATGGATCATTCGTTCATTCCTCCTCTACTATACCACATAGACGATATTACGGTACATTATCATAAGGGAACCGGGCTGTCCCCATACGATACTTGCGCATTGCACGCCTGATCGCATGGGGATAGCCTCTTCGTTAGAAAAAGGACGATGGATGTGAGATTGAGCGTAGCGCGAAGTCCAAATGCCTGCTCAATAGCCGATCTTGCAATAAAAGTTGCAGGGAGATACAGTTATAGAGTGGCAAAGATATGTAACCAGTATCAAATCAAGGTGAACAAATCATGACTAAATGAAAGAAGGTGCAAGCATGCTTCTCAAGTTATGGTGGCGTAGTGCTATCATCGCACTTTTGTTATGTGCAGTATTAGCATTGGGTTTAGTTCATCAAGCAGAAGCCCAATCCTTCACCCAGTCGCCACCTCCCACATCACAAACGTATCCGCAATTCGATAGCTCATCCACGAGAAAAATGTGTTGGCTGAATTGATGGAACGACGAACAGGGCCCAGGGAATGAGAAACATTGTCGCCACTATAACATATGCTGGCAGAGTCAATCGGACGATATGCGATGTCGTAATGGTCGCACTAATAACACGGCAACAGAGTAGGCACCAACCTGAGCCACGAATAAGCTTTGTGTCTGTCAGACACTCGATGATTCCACGAGATGCTCAACAAGCTGACATTTTACATATAACTTTTCCGCATCCCATCATGGATCATCCTGAAGCCACAAACTTCACAGAAAGCGCGGGCGTCATCGGCAGCGAGGAGCATTTTTGGCAAGTCTATTCTCATAGTTCCACTTCAGAGCCACGTAGCTGACGGTCCTTCTATATTGACTCCATATAATTATCGATAAGAGGTTTCTTGATGCATCTATGCTCGTCAACCTCCATCGTGTCTGTGGAATAACATCTCACTGTAGCTGCGTGTCTTGTGCACGCGGTCCTCTCGTCGTACGATGGACTCCCCCATTGATCTCCCCACGCTCAGCTTCTGATGCGTCTGATTTCACCGCTGACCTTCCCATCCTTTTTGAGGAGCATTACGAACATCAGTGATAAATATCTGCTCCGATGGATATTACATACGTCGAGAGGACCGCGTGCACAAGACACGCAGCTACAGTTGGCCACGTTGCTCCTTTGACAGGCTTATCCATGTTTATTTGGAATCAGTAGTTCACGTCGGAAAAATGCTATCAATCATGACGCGATGGGTATAGAATAAGCATTGTGATTGTATTTCCGGCGCATTCGCACGTTTATATTGCAGGAGCTATTATTGTTTAAAGGCGGTTGCAACTTACATGGACCATACTCTTGACCAGGATCAAACGCGATCAAAACTGCTTCAATTGTTCAACTACATTCAAGCATTCAATCATCTACAAAATCCGGTTCAGCGTAATATTGCGTCTCAGCCCTGGACACTATGGTTTCAGAATTTGCCGCCACACCCATCTATCCAAATCGGGATACCCACTCTAGTGTCAGATGATCAGTTTGGCGCTGCTGCAGACACGGGTGATACTTTTCTGCTCAAAGTGAGACGCTCCAGACTGACAGAGCCTCCCAAACCATCTGCCGATATCGCGATGTATCTGAAAAGCGGTTGGGATGATCCTCTGACAGAGCTCGTATTCGATGCTCGTGTCAGAGCCAACGAGGTCCTCCATGCCCGCTTTGAGACGTGGTTGCAACGCTATACGACCTGGGCCGCACTTGAGCGACCTGCCCGTCAGGCTCAACTCATCTTTGATCGACTCTACGAACTGCAGACGCAACTTGAGCGTGAGACGGAACAACTTGAGCTTATGGTGGGAGATGGTATTCTCCATTGGCAGACACGTCAGAATATCGCCATCCATCATCCTACCCTACTGATGCGAGTACAACTA
Organism: uncultured Chloroflexia bacterium; assembly: GCA_963699315.1. Classification (GTDB taxonomy): domain Bacteria; phylum Chloroflexota; class Ktedonobacteria; order Ktedonobacterales; family Ktedonobacteraceae; genus Dictyobacter. The sequence continues at coordinate 4,586,174 of OY969433.1, read as the reverse complement.
CATTTCGATCCACAGATACCAGAGTTCACTGTCAGTGAGACAGAACAACCTCCTGAGTTCTACAGTGCTCTGCTGCAAGGCATTACTGAGGTCAGTCCCCAGAATCTCAGCCTCATCAGACAGGATTTTGAGTCGCGGCATTGGCATCCATTGGACTTAGACGATACGATGTACTTCTTTCAGCGCATGATTCATCATCTTTCGCCCAAGGGACAGTTTGTACAAGATCAGACATTGATCAAGCCATCTTCCGATCCCTGGCTCTTTCGGCAGCCGGTTCTTTTCGTGCGCAAACGTACGCTCGGCTTTAGTACTGCGATCGAAGCAATTTTAGACGATATCCCTCAACGTGCTCAATTGCCCTATGCGCTTACCAGTCTGGTCGGTATCACCTCGCAACCAAATAGCCCCCAGCAGACACAGACGCATCCATTTTCACCGCCGAACGGAGAGGATGAGCACATTTTATTGAGCAAACCCGCGAATGCGGAGCAGCTCGAAGTAGCACAAAAGCTCGAACAATACGGCGCAGTGCTCGTCCAGGGACCTCCAGGGACGGGCAAAACGCATACGATCGCCAATCTGCTCGGACATCTGCTAGCCCAGGGGAAAAGTGTTCTGGTGACAAGTCATACCTCTAAAGCGCTCAAGGTTCTGCATGAGAAGATTGTGACGCCGCTTCAGCCTCTGTGCGTCAGTATGCTCGAAGATGATAACCGCAAACAAATGACGCAAGCTATCGATGCGATCACTGAACGTCTCTCTACTGAGAATGAGCAGCGTTTAGGGCGGGAGGCGGACCAATTGAACCGTCAACGTATCAATGTCATTCAGCAGATACGTCATGATCGTGATGAGATGAAGCTAGCACGTAGTAGTGAATATATCACCATTGCCATCGATGGACTACGCTATACGCCATCAGAGGCTGCCCGTTATATCGTAGCGCATGCCGAAGCTGGCTGGCTACAAGATCCGGTGCCACTAAATGCTCCACTACCGCTTTCTGCCCAAGAGTTGATTGATCTCTACCGAACCAATAAGACTGTTTCGGCTCAGGATGAACAAGACATAGTTCAGGGGCTACCAGACATTCAGAAGTTACTTGCGCCAGCTGAATTTGAGCAGCGTTTGCGAGAGATAGAGACTATCCAACAGGCCCAAAAGCAACGGCTGCAAGAGAATTTAGGTTATCGCAGTGATCTCTGGCGACCAGCCACAACACAAGGACAAACGCTGGCATCATTCCAGGGGCTGCAACGTCAACTGGAGGATGCTCTCGCTTTTTTCAATGATGAGGTTCCCTGGCGCTTGGCTGTGATTCAGGCAGGACAAGAAGGAGGCATGCGCCGTCAGATATGGGAAGAGCTGATTGTCAAAATAGAGTATACGCATACGCTCGCATTACAGACCACATCGCTGCTACTTGAATACGATCCATTCATCCCAGATGATTGTTTGCCGGGCCAGATCGAGAAGGTTTTGCAGGATATGTTTGCTTATCTTGAAAAAGGTAGGACATTGAACGGTATCACTTTGATGATGCATGCAGATTGGAAAACAGTGGCTGCTAAGACACAAGTCCAGGGACGTGCGCCTACAGCCAAAGAACATATTCAGGCGTTGCTAGCGCAGGTCACGTTGAAGAGGGCCCGCAAGGATCTCGTTGGACGCTGGCAACGCCAAATCACACCGCTTGGAGCTCATGATGCAGTAGCGCTTGGTCAATATCCCGAACAGATTTGTCATCAATATGTTTATCGCTTGCAACAGTGTCTGGATTGGTATCAGAGGATCTGGCTACCGCTGGAGAGCCAATTAAAGCAGCAGGGATTTCTCTGGGAGAAGCTCTTAACAGAGCTACCTGTGACAGTCGCTGAGCATGATCTGATCTTGAAATACAGAATAGTCGTACGTGAATACCTGCCAGCCTTGCTAGTGGCTGAAGAAAAACGTAGAGTCTATACTCTCAATGATAAAAAGCGGCATGATATCGAGAATACATTGCAACGGATGCTACTCGGATCTGCGCCGACACCACTTATGAAGCGTGCACAGGTAGCCATTGAGCATCGAGATCTGCAGGCATATTCCGCCTGCTATGCTTACATTATCGGATTGTGTGAACGGCAGAAAGAGCAACAAAAGCGTTCGATCCTGCTCACAAAGTTAGAACGTGCTGCTCCCTCCTGGGCTGCGTCTATTCGTGAGCGCGACGATACACATGGAGCCGCTCAGGTACCCGCTACGGTGGATGAGGCATGGCTCTGTAAAAAGCTGAAAGATGAACTTAATCGTCGAACAAGTATCTCACTGGCAGATGTCCAAGAACGCATTGCGAGCAATACCACAGCGCTGCAAATGATTACCGCTGAATTGGTGGAGAAGAAAGCCTGGGCAGCTCAGATCAGGCGCACAACCTTGGAACAACGGCGCGCACTACAGGGATGGAAAGAGCTGATGCGTAAAGTTGGCAAAGGGACCGGCAAGCGTGCGCCCCAGTTGCTAGCGGAAGCGCGACAACTCATGCCGCTGTGTCAAACGGCGGTGCCCGTCTGGATCATGCCCTTGAGTCGTGTCGTACAAAATTTTGATCCGAGACAAAATCGTTTTGATGTGGTTATTATTGATGAGGCCAGCCAGGCAGATATCAAAGCGCTCACAGCTATCTACATGGGAGCGCAGATCGTTATCGTTGGAGATCATGAGCAGGTAACGCCTCTGGCGGTAGGACAAAATCTAGACGATATCGATAAATTGATTCGTGAGTACCTCGAAGGGATACCTCTGAAAGAACTCTATGATGGGAAGCTCTCAATTTATGGCTTGACGATGACGACGTTCCAGCCCGTCTGCTTACGTGAACATTTCCGCTGTGTCTCGCCGATCATTCAATTTAGTAACAACCTTTCCTACGGCGGAAAAATCAAGCCGCTGCGCGATGATAGTGACGTGCAGGTTCGACCGGCGACGATCGAATACAGCGTCAACGGTTCTGAGGCCAATGGCTATGTGAATGAAGAGGAGGCGATAACGCTAGCCTCTCTCGTTGTGTCTGCCAGCGAGCACCCCGAATATCGCAACGCGACAATGGGGATTATCTCCATGCTGCGCGAGGAGCAGGCGCTACGTATCGATACGCTTTTACGTCGCTATTTGCCAGCCACAGAGTATGTACGCCGACAGATTCTTTGCGGTACGCCCGCTCAGTTTCAAGGTGATGAGCGCGATATTATGTTCTTATCGCTGGTTGTAACTCCTCATGGTGACGGTCCTTTGGCGTTGCTGGATGAGGATGCTCGGGACGCAACTGCGAAAAAGCGCTTCAATGTCGCAGCCAGCCGAGCACGCGATCAAATGTGGGTCATTCATTCATTAGATCCCGATCGCCACTTGAAGGATGGAGATATCCGCAAGAAACTCATTCTGCACGCCAGAAATCCTCGTGACTTTGCGCATATGCTAGCCGAGCAAGAGCAGAGAACCGAATCGGAATTTGAGCGCCAGGTACTCAAGCGTTTATTAGCTGCTGGCTATCGCGTTATCCCCCAATGGCCGGTAGGAGCTTATCGCATCGATCTAGTAGTTGAAGGCAATAATAAACGCTTAGCCGTCGAATGCGATGGTGACCGCTGGCATCCGATCGAAAAATTAGAGGCGGATATGGCTCGTCAGGCGATATTAGAGCGTTTAGGCTGGCGCTTTATACGTATCCGTGGTAGCCAATTTTTCCGCAACCCAGAGAAAGCCATTGAGCCAGTACTTGCCAAATTGCAAGCGTTAGAAATCCGCCCCGAAGAGTCGACAACCGACGAAGTGACTCAAGCTCGAAATAGTCAGGATCTCAAGCAGCAGGTGATCCGCCGCGCCGCAGAACTACGCGAGCTGTGGTCAACTACCAAATTGTGATTTAGGAAAAACAAACGTTCCCTTATGATCAAGCTGGTAGCTGACGGTTCTCACACGCCCGTTCGAACGGGTCCGACGGTGCGAGGAGTGTGCGCCACGATTTTTTGCAAACATTCCGGCGAGTTACCAGCTTCGATCGCGGCGACCACGAGTGCCAAGGGTAGCGACGCAGTCTTGTTGCTGCGATCGAAGATGAGACCTGCCCAGAATGCTTCATTGCTTGTTTGCAGCTTGTTTGCAAAAATTGGGGGAGCACGACGCGCGCAGCCGCCCATCAGCCATTCCTGATTCAATCTCGAAGAAGAGGATAAAGGAGCAGGATCTGTTCCCTCAAGATGGACCAGCATCAACCGAGAAGTAGATCGTGTCCAGATCTTTCTGAAACAGGAGCGATTGCATAAAACAGCCCTTTTATGCTATACCTGCCAACGAACGCAATGAAACAAACATCCACCGTAAAAAAACGAGGCCGAGATGTCTTTTCTCACAACACCTTCAGCATACTATCAAAGCAGCTACCTTGAAGCTCTTCGAGAATACCAATTGGAAGGCAGAAAAAGGAAGCCAGCTCCCGAAGAGATAGCGACCTGCTTTGATAACTTTATACAGCAGCTACACGATCAAGCTGACGACACCTTGATCAAGCCTGGACAGGTACCCACTTCAGAGTTCTGGCTAATCGACGGTAACGACTACATCGGAAGAATTTTCTTGCGTCACACATTAAACGACGTCTTTCTCCAAAAAGGTGGACACATGGGATATACCATTCGACCATCACGCAGAAGGCAAGGCAATGGGAAACTAATCCTCAAATATGGTCTGGAACAGGCGAGAAACTTTGGTTTGGAGGTCGTTCTCTTGACTTGCGACGAAGACAATCGCAGCTCGCGAACCATCATCGAATCCAACGGAGGAACACTAGATAATATCATTCAGATACAGGAATGGCCTACAATGATCTATCGCTACTGGATTCAACTTTGATTAACATGGATCTTCCTGATAAGCCACCTTGCTCGCCAACGTAGCTAACACCCCCGCGTAGACACCCCACGATTTTTTGCAAACCGGTCAAGAAGCAGGTCATGCTCAATCGCAGAGACCATGGCACAAGCGCGTAGCGGCGTCAAGATTGCAGCCCAAAGAGATCCTCCGCAGAGAGACACGCCGCAATCTGGCCTTGCGCACGCCGTCCAGTTTCTCGTACGAAATGCTCCTGGAAGATGATCAAAGCACCTAAAATGTCAAGGCCAAGCGCAGAAATCATGTCCTTTCTCTCCTTTTCACGGGTAGGTTTAATGGTCAAGAATCCTGAAAAGCGGGTGGACAGGCTATAGATATTTTTACTTCTTTGTCGGTCAAAACGTACGTGAACTGGACGGCGTGCGCAAGGCCAGATTGCGGCGTGTCGTCTTCTGAGCCTATTATTCTGACTGCAATCTTGACGCCGCTACGCGCTCGTTGCCGTATCTCTACGATGTTGCCGTGTGCGCCCGCACGTTTTTGGACATCGCTAGAACGCTTGCAAAAAATCGTGGGGCACCCAATGAACAAGAGGATAGGTGCCTATTATCTAGCCAATATAGCAGGCGAGGCTGAACGGACCAGTTCAGCCTCGCCTGCTATATTATGGATGGGATCATCATGACGCAATCAAGTTTGTGGACAAGATTGAGCACGCATGATCAACAAGGTACCGATTAATAACCATAGGAACCGCTGGATGTAGGAGTAGGAGCAGGAGCAGGAGCTGTTGTTGCAGGAGCACTGGTCGTTGCCACAAACCATTTGCCGCCAATACCTTCGCCATTGGTCTGTCCAGCAGCTGAGTCACCAGAGTAGGTATACAGGAAATGGCCGTTCTCTTGTACTTGCTGACCATTTGCATCTTTGACAGCGGTTAAGCCTGTCGCACCTGTAGGGGTGCCTGAACCGGTAGACAGCAATGGAGGCCAATTACTAGCACACGAGCCAGTACAGGCCGCCGTCGTCGTCGTATCAGGTGCAAAGGTATAGAGTGTCATCCCCTTAGCATCCGTCAATGCTGTGACCTGTTTGCCCTGGACTGTTAATGACGTCGTCTTAACGACATTACCGGTTGACGTACTTGCGCTGGGCGTTGTCGCGCTACTACTAACAGCAGGAGTTGTACTGCTACCGCTTGCACTTGGCTGCGTTGTTCCGCAAGCTGCAAGGAACAGTAAGGAAAGGGCACAAAACCCGATAAAGGTATATGTTCGTAAAGATCGCAAGATATATCTCCCCCTAAAAAATCTAGATTGTTACTTAATAAAGATCTAAAATGTTATGCATTCAGATACACATATATACGCTAGCAAGTTACAACCACTAAGGAGATTTCTTCTTTTCCTCTTTTCTATTTTCGTTGTAACCCGTATGCGTATTTATATTTACGAAGATCAATTTCGCTCACGAGAGCTTGAGGAGACCCTTTGAAGATATCAGGCAATCCAACTGATCAGAGACAAGAGGAGTTTCAAACATTCTACCAGGAACATCTGAGTATGATCTATCGGCATGTCTATAGCAAGGTGGGGAATTGAGAAGAGGCTGAGGATCTGACGACACAAATATTTATGAAGGCAGTACGCAACCTTGATATTGAGCGCAGCCAACAGAGTATGCAGGCATGGCTCTTTCAAGTGGCACATACAACTGTTGCTGACTATTGGCGTCAATACTACCGCACCGACATACGTTCGTTGGAAGAATTGCTAGATGCTGGTTGGGAAGGTCCGATAGAGGAAGAAGTACTTCCTAGTGATCATACTCCGACTGAGAAAGTCCAGTTACTCCTAAGCCTCTTGACTGAACAGCAACGAGAAGTATTAACTTGCCGTTTCCTACTTCATCTCTCAATAAAGGAAACGGCTGCACACATGGGCCTCACAGAGGCCAACGTCAAAGTCACACAGTTTCGCGCCCTCAAACGTGCCGCTGAACTTGAGCCTAACCTTAGGAAGCACAAATAGAAAATCCTAGCACATATTATACAATGACAGTGGAGAGCAATTATGCCAGATGAAGACCAGGAACGGTTTGAAGATTATATAGAGCTGGAAAACTACGTTGAGGCATTGCAAGCTGGCCAAATTGCCCGCCCTCCAAAGAACCTGACGCTAGAACGTATACGTATCTATCAAATGGCGGCTCTCTTTGGCTCGACCGCCGATAACGTTGCGGAGCCACATCCAGAGTTTGTCGAACAATTGAAAACACAGCTCCTTACGATGAGTGAGCTGCCGCAACTACCGCCATCGACACAACACGGGCCCGCACCCGATGAGATACATCTCACGCCTGAACCGGTAGCGGTAGAACCAATTGTACCGGCCAGAGGAACGATCAAACGTGCCCGTTTCTTTTCTCGTCGTGGACTCCTGACAGGAGGTGCCCTTGCGGCTGCATCGCTGGTTGTCGGAGCTGGCATTGGCTATGAGGTACAAAAAAGTGAGAACCCACAGATTGCAAAGACAGGAATTCCACCAAACACTCGGCCAGTTAGCAAAAAACAACATCTACAATTACCCACAGAGACACCAACCACCTGGCAGATGGTCACCACGCTTGCTGATTTAGGCAATGAGGCTGTACGCTTTACGTCCAATACCCTTGTCGGCTATGTCATTCGAACGACCAATGTCGGCTCAGATGCAAGCGGTAACACGGACAACGTGATCGCTTTATCTGGCGCATGTACACATATGGGCTGCCTTGTTCAATGGAAAAGCACCGAACATCACTTCGTTTGTCCCTGCCACGGAGCACTGTTTAGCACTCAGGGAGCACAAATATCTACCAACTACAAACATCGGCTGCCATCCTTACCCAGCTTAAACACAAAAATTGAAGATGGCAAGGTGTACGTAGAAGTTCCACTGTAAGGATTAGACGATTCTTTCAACAGATTCTAGACAGTTTAGAAGATGAGGCAGTTTTTACTACTGACGCAGAAATTAAGTCTATAAGCGAACGCACTTAATCCTCGCAGTCACTTATAAATGTCAATTCGCCGATTAATTCGAGAGGATGAGCAGGATTTAAAAAAGTGCTTTTTTGGAAAGGGCGATAATTCTGGGCAAAGCACACACACATATTTTTATCGCCCTCATACACTTCAACATGCAACGCCCGAACGCGAACACCATCCTGCAGAATCGCATAGCTGTTATATATCAGAGCCCCATACGCAACAGCGCTTGAATGGAGTACCAATGGTACGATAGCACGAGCTTCATCAAGAGTTTCTGTCTGCAGAACAAACAGAGTGAGTTTAATATTCAGGACAGGTATCATATCCTCATCACCCTTGATTGAGGCTAAACCCATCTCTACGGATTTATGCACGAGATCAAGCAGCTCTGCATTAATATCATCTAACTTCATAGTTAGCACTCCTATTCCATATCACTTACCATCTTCAACATACATCATCTAGAAGAAGAAAGCAATATCTAGTATCAAATCGCAACGATAATAGGGATGATGACAATTATCTGCCGCTTGTATTCAATCCTAGCTGCTCGCTCTATTAAGAGAAACGCATATAGGTCACATCTTCGTCGCTTTTTAGCAATAATATCTCATGCAGCCACGAGAAAAGATCAAAAAAGCCAATGGAGAGCGCAAGGATAATATACAACGGACGTGTGCGCTGAAAGAGAGAAAACTTGACACCGATGGGATATATTGGCTACTCTACAATAGAGTGATGCATTCCCGAAAACATCGACACCTCTCACCAAAGGAGTATTCGTGGACAAACAACATTTCTCGTCAGGTTCGCCATGGGAACCGATCGTTGGCTACTCGCGTGCATTGCGGGCCGGGCATCTTATTTTTGTCTCAGGTACCACAGCATCAGGTCCAGATGGAAAGGCCATCTATCCCAATGATCCGTATGCGCAGGCGCAAGAGATCTGGCGGCGCATCGCGTCGGTACTGGAGGAGGCGGGAGCGTCGCTTAATGATGTGGTTCAGACACGACAATATGTGGTTGATATCTCACAATGGGAGGCGATTGGACGCGCTCATGGAGAGGTCTTTGGTCAGATTCTGCCAACGATATCGATGGTTGAGGTGAGCCGCCTCATCGATCCAAGTCTGCTCGTAGAGATCGAAGCGGTCGCGATCCTCCCTACCTTGGACAAAAACAAGTAAGATGCCACTGAATTATCCTCTTTCCTTATAAATATAAATAAAGGATACATATAAATAATAAATAAAGCCCTTGACAGAAGTGAGGATAGCATCTATTATCTGAGTATGTATTCAGATAAAGAGTCACTCCAGACAGAGCCTGGAAAGAAACTTACCGCGATTGATCCTGATGGCGTGAAGGAATTGCAAGCAACAGCTCCAACGGACGAATTAATAACCGTCCTAGCGGAGATGTTTCATGTGCTAGGCGATCCCACACGTTTGAAGATCCTCTATTTATTGAGAAAGCGTCCGTGTTGCGTGAGAGATCTTGCTATCCTGGTTGGGGTTTCCGAGTCAGCAATTTCTCATCAACTCAGGCTGTTGAAGGATCGGCATCTCGTTGCTCATCGGCGAGAAGGGACCATTATCTACTATTCGCTCAGTGATCATCATCTCGGTCCTCTTTTTCAAGAGGCCGAATATCACGCAGACCATGTCTATCGTGAGCTGCCTGATCATCCTTACCCTTAAAAGAGCCGCGTTCCCATGCTCTTTATCATGCTGTGCATATACCTGAGTAATTGATCAAATAGACAAAAACAACCACCTTCTTCGCAGAAGAAAAGGAGTATCAATGAATTCATCTTCGCTCTTGCTCCTGTTGGGAGCGGCCGCTGTGGTTGCCATCCTCCATTCTATCTTGCCGGATCACTGGGTTCCTCTGGCGGTCGTTGCACGGACTCAGCGCTGGAACCTACTGCACGTAGGGCGCGTCGCCTTTTTGGCATCTCTTGGACACGTTATCACATCACTTGTGCTTGGGGGGATTATTGCGGTCATTGGTTTGCAGTTTCAGAAGGAGTTTGAAACCCAGCAAGGACATATTGTCGGTGCAGTGCTTATACTGACTGGTATCCTCTTTCTCATCTGGGGGCTAGCTGGTCATGGGGCGCATGGACATCAGCATGAAGAAGGCCATACCCATGGATTTGAGAAACACTACGATCACGACCATGCACACGATCATCATTCCGTGAAGGATCCATCTATAGCGAGACGACTTGCGGCAATTGCTGTTCCATTTGGCGTTGCAGCATCACCAGATTTGACGATCCTTCCTGTGGCGTTAGCTGCAAGTGCAGTGGGGACCGGAGCCGTTGTTGGCATCCTCAGTGTCTTTACGGCGTTCACCATTGCCATCTTTATTGCCTTAACGGTGATGGCAACGCTAGCTGGATATCAGATCAAAGGCGCATGGCTAGAGAACAATGCGAACACGATTACATCACTCGTTCTTATTGTCATTGGTATTGTCGCTTTTATTGGTCTCTAAATAGTGTTCGTTTCTCTCTTCATTCCAAATGCTGGGACTGCGTCCTTTTAGACATTCCTTCGTCTCTCAAGATAGAATTACATACAAAGACACGAGCCATGCTTCCATTCTGCATCAACGTCGTCTATCATGGAAAGAACAAATGATGAACAGATTGAACGGTGCCAGATCTCGCTGGAAACAGGGACCTCAAACGCGAAAGGGAGAAGATTGTCGATGTCACCCATGCTGACTGAAGAAACCTGGGAACGTTTTCACGCCCCCTTATTCACCTTTATCCGCACGCGGGTCGCTGATGATGCGGCGGCAGAAGACCTGCTTCAAGATGTCTTCTTAAAGATTTATCAGCAGATCGAGACACTCAGGGAGACAAGAAAACTGGAAAGCTGGGTCTATCAGATCGCTCGCAACACGATTATCGATTACTATCGCGGCAGAAGACCAATTATGTCCTTAGAGGAACCGGAGGTGCTCCAGCTCCCTGAAGATCTGCCGGATGATGATATTGTGAGTGAATTATTTCCAGCAGTCCGTGTCATGATGAACAGTCTCCCTCCGCAAGATCGCCAGGCGCTGATCTTGACAGAGTATCAAGGATTAACCCAGAAAGAGCTGAGCGAGCGCCTGGGTATTTCCCTCTCTGGAGCAAAATCACGGGTCCAACGAGCCAGACAACGGCTCAAGCAACAGCTTCTCGCTTGCTGTCATTTTGAGCTGGACACGCGAGGCCATATTCTCAATTATGAGCCCCACTGCCACTGCCAGCACTGTACAGGTGAAACCTGTTGTACAGAGGAACAGCATGTGGATGTGATCGAGGTTCATCCTTTTGAGAAAAGCATCGTCTCTTCAGATAGCGAACAGTGAGAGGAGCAGAGTGCTCGTCTCACGAGAAGAGAAAGAGAGGAATATCTCATGAATGCAGTTCCCCAAAATGATGAGCACTTGCGGGAAGCCGTCCGTACGCGTTATGCAGGAGCCGCTTTACAGGTACTTGATACAGATTCAGCCAGCAAAGCATCCTGCTGTGGACCAAGTTGTTGTCAGCCTGGTGCAGACGCTGAAAATCCCATCACGTCTGACCTGTATACCCAGATGGAATTAGGAGAGATCCCAGTAGCAGCGGCTCTGGCATCGCTCGGATGTGGCAATCCCACGGCGCTCGCTGAACTACAACCTGGCGAGAAAGTGCTTGATCTAGGCAGCGGCGGCGGTATCGATGTCTTACTATCCGCCAAACGCGTGGGGCCAACTGGTTTTGCCTATGGCCTGGACATGACGGACCCCATGCTAGAGCTTGCAGAACGGAATCGAAAAGAGGCAGGTATCGAAAATGTCCAGTTTTTGAAAGGCCTCATTGAGGAAATGCCATTGCCCAACGACAGTGTCAACGTGATCATTTCTAACTGCGTCATCAATCTCTCGGCAGATAAAGCACAGGTACTACGCGAAGCCTATCGTGTGCTCTCGCCCGGCGGACGCTTCGCAGTCTCAGACATCGTGGTACAAGGTGACCTGCCGCCAGCGCTGCGCCAGGATATGGAGTCCTGGGCTGGCTGTATTGCTGGAGCCTTAGAGAAAAATACGTATCGCTCTTTGCTGAGTGCCGCTGGCTTTGTGGATATTGATATCGAGGTGACACGCCGCTATTCGCTTGATGATATTGCCTCAAGTGGTGCCAACGCATCAATTGCCACGCTCTCCCCAGCAGAACGACACAGGGTCGATGGACGATTTGTTAGCGCTTTTGTCCGTGCGCGTAAACCACGATCGTAATCAAGAAATAGATGGGTCAATATGGAAGAGAATCTCTTCAACAATCTCACCCGGGCTTTTTTCATCTGTCGAGATCTGAACTGCGAATAGAGGAGATTCAAAAGCTGCGATGCAGCGCTGAAAATGTGATTGAATCCAGTGCAGAGACTGCTCGCTGTGTTCGTGTTGACGCTGTGCCAGTCGCTTGACCAGTGTTTCCTCATGAGCAGTCAGGCAGAAATGGTAGAGATGCGGATCAATTTGACGTAAATCATCAAAAATTTCGTCAAAGTAAGGACGATGCCACAACGTCATCGGCACGACTAAAGTCCGCCCATAAACCTGCTTGAGGACACGTGCGGTCTCTACAACTAGAGGACGCCATGCCGTCAGATCCTGAAAATCGTTAAAGCTTTCGATGGGTTTAACGATCGAGGCTAATCCTGAGCCAACAATTTCTGGATCATACAACATGCTGTGGTAGAGGCGTTGAACCAGCAGTTCCGCCGCAGTCGTCTTCCCCACGGCAAACGAGCCGTTAATCAAAATAATCATTCCATCTCCGATTAGCGTGTAGATTTCTGGGAAAAGAAAAGCATAGCAAATTTTCCGCGTGAAAGCAATCCCTGCCACAAAGGTACAAAGGTTGCATCATGTAATGTTATGTATGAGAAGATATTAAACACAAACCAGGAGCGCATCCTACTCCATTGGAGGTAAAAGTAGGATGCGCTCCTGGTTTAGTTGATCATCGCTATGCAACCAAGGCGCTATACGTTAGCGTCAAGTGCAGGCTGCTGCCAGGTTCCTTCAAAAACAAACTCATCGAGCGGCTTGCGCGTCCGGGGAGCTAATTCGCGCTCGCGCAGCACTGGATGCAATTTATCGGGAGAACCTGGATAGCCAAGTGCAATCACGGTCAATGGCGTATAGCCCTCGGGGATATGCAACAATGTGCGAGCTTTATCCGCGTCAAATCCACCCATCTGATGTATAACCAGTCCAAGATGGCCGGCCTGGATGACGAGATTTTCTACGGCCATGCCCACATCGTAGTAGCTATTATGTTCTTTTCCAGCAATTTCATAGAGTCGGGCAACTGAGACAATAAGCACAGGTGCCTCGTTGGCCCATCCTGCATTATTTGGTGACAGAGTCTCCACAATCCGAGCATGATCTTCCGCATGCTCTTTGGTGGCAAAGAGAAAATTCCAGGGTTGCCAGTTCGCCGTTGAGGCGGCCCAACGAGCAGCCTCAAAGAGGCTATGTAGCGTTTCTACCTCGACGGGCTGATCAGAAAAAGCTCGTGGACTCCAACGTTCGCTGATTAGATCGTGGATAGGATGATCGGCATCCGCCGGTTTGCGAAAAGGGACTTCGATATTCGTCGCCATACTATTCCTTTCAATGCACATGGAACCAATTATATGTACATTACGTATTGCACATTTTTTGTGCAACATCACGAAGCCGGAATCTCTCCCCTCAGTCAACGTAGACATGCGAAGTCCTACAATCTGTATCTTACAGCGTCACGCATAGAATGAAGCTCATACTTCTTCCTTAGCGAGAGACAAATAGGGATAGTGTGCTCCTTTGAGCCTCGATTTTTACTAATATAATTACTGAGACTAACTTAATAATAGTTTACCTCATTGTAAAAGGTAAAGTCAAACTGACGCGACAAACGATTGCCACTGGAGGCTTCGCAGAAACCTTGCTCTTTGGATCACTTTCCTTCAACTGAATTCAAACATTGATTCAAGACATAAAACGTTATAGCATCCTTTGCGAAAACTATGTTGATCAAGTGCAGCCAGGCGATTATGATATAATACAATGTCTTATGAATCAGACTGATAGAAAATTGAAGCAACTATTTCACTGGGAAAGAAAACGATTATGCCACAGGTTCAATTTGGTTTGAGTATTCCACTTAGTAACGCAGAACTCTCACGACAAGAATTCATGAAGCAGATCCGTGCGTCTCTTGATATAGTCACAGGTCATTTTGACTCTATTTGGATCGCCGATCATCTCCAATTTGGTGATCGACCAATATTTGAAGGCTGGACGATGCTGACCCATCTGGCAGCCCTTTATCCGGAATTGAAATCTGGACATCTCGTGCTCTGCCAACTCTTCCGTAATCCTGCATTACTGGCAAAAATGGCAGCGACCGCTCAATATGTCAGTCAAGGCAACTTTATTCTAGGACTTGGAGCAGGCTGGGCCGAGGAAGAAGCCAAGGCCTATCATCTCCCCTTTCCGTCGCCAGGACAACGCGTGAGTGAGTTTGAGGAACAGTTACAGATTATCAATGCGTTGTGGCGTGAGGATAAGGTGACCTTTGAGGGCAAATATCATCAGGTAACCGATGCATATTGCTTACCCCATCCCGAACCGATTCCGCCCGTGCTCATTGCCGCCTTTCAACCACGCATGATGCGAATTGCCGCTCGCTATGCGGATTGGTGGAATGCTGGAATTGAGAATCTGGACAAAGCGAAGGGACAATTGAAAGCGCTGGATGCCGCTTGTGAAGCCATTGGACGCGACCCCAAAACAGTGCGTCGTACCGGGATGATCACTTGCTATTGTGCTCCGACAGAGAGTAAGTTGAAAGAGCTTACAGCCAGACCCACAGGTCCATTCGGTCTGGGTTTTGTAGGAACGCCAGCCCAAATCATCGAACAGCTCCAGCCATATATTGAGCTCGGTTTTGACTACTTCATGATCTCAGCCGGAGGCCTTCTCTACGATACAACAACCGTAGAAATGCTCACCCACGAAGTACTCCCCGCGCTGAACAAACAATAGCAGCATGTAACACGCCCATTCATACCATATGCTTTCAGAAACATGATGAGTATCATGTTTCTGAAAGCAAGCAAATTTGCTTGCTTTTTCGTCGTCGAGAGGGCCCAGATGGTAAAAATACACATTCTTGGGGCACCTAGTAGCGGAAAGACGACATTGGCACATGCACTTTCGACAGAAAAACATGTATCTTCCACTGAAGGAACAAATGTTCGCCAACGTAGTGCCGCGGTCTTGTAATTCGCTTGATCGCGACGTACCCAATACACTTCAGTTAAGAACTTGGCGAGCTCCATCTCTTCCCCGGAGGCCTCAAAGCCAGCCAACGCTAGCGCCGCGGTCTTGTGCCCGGCGACCACTTCATACATGAAAACGTTCACCATCGTACCTATTATACGTATAAGCTCACTCTTTAAATGTCGCGATGAAGCGTATGACAAAGTACATCCAGCAAAATACGTTTTTAAATTTCTTAAAGCTTATTAGGAGTGCATCATACGATGAACGGGCCGCCGGGCTACGTTGGCTCTCCTGATCTCTGTGATTGAAGGCATGGCATTGATCAGGCTTCACTCAACAGTATTGTACCCAAGGCATCTTGTATACGATTAGCGAAGGGGTTACGCACCCGGCTGCCATTCTTTGACCGTAACCACATCCGCAAAGCGTGGAAATAGCATTGTCAGCAGGACGCGTTGTACCTCTTCGTCGTTATCAAGACAGCAGTATCCAAAGTTACTATCTTGACTGGAGCTACGGTGACGGAACGGCTGTTGGCTACGATGGCTCTCCCGATTTCAGTGATATTGATCTCATCTTTTTGAAATCTTTTTGGCAACAGCGAGGCTGCGTGAGAGTGGTTTAAAGTTCGTATTCACAGCCAGTCCGTTTTCTCACTCATTGCATCATCGTACTTAATGGGACGGATACCGATGTTGCCCCCTTTGGATTGACAACATTCCCACAAAGAAGAGTACCCGTTTGAGCGGTAGGGCCACGGTGAACCGTAATGTCCCAGCCACTTGCTGGTATGCCACCGGTTACGTTCTTGAAAGTAGTCATTGATGTCCCACTCCCGGCTGCATCTACAACGATATTATTGAATGGATAAAAATCTTTCCCTCCCTTGAGCAAGGACCTGCATGGATATGAGCAGCATGATTACTCTGTGGTTGTAGTCCACTGACATGCAGGGTCACAGTAAGCGCCTTTGTCTTGGGATCCCACTGCACATATGCATTCCCAGAAGGAGCCGCAGCCAGAGTAGAGCGAGAAACTTGCATGCGCTGATCAGAGGCAAATGCAGTGAGACTCATCATCGTGAACAGTGCTAATAACAGCACAACCATGATACTTCCCCGAACGACACTGCTCTTGGTACGAAGTATGGTCTTCTTCATCTTTTCCTTTCCTTTCATTACGCTTCAGATACTAGACTATCCTATTTATGAAGACGTCAGAATAATCTTTTTGGTTCAAGGAGATATCTACAGAAGTACAAATACAAACTTTAAACCACTCTCACGCAACCTCGCCGCTGCAAAAAGGTTTCAAATTGCCGACGACGCCTTCGATTATGTCATTGCGAACCACATGCTCTATCACGTGCCTGATCGTACGTGTGCCTTTGCAGAGATTCGTCGTGTCCTGACTCCACAGGGACGTTTCTATGCGACCACGAATGGCGAAACACATTTGACCGAAATGAAACAGCTTTGTGTGAACGCGGGAATTACGCTTAGTGGGGTGCTCAGTCCGTCCAGTACATCTATCTTTAGTTTGGAAAACGGATCCGAGCAGATGCGTCCCTGGTTTCCACATGTTGATCTTGTGCGATTGGAGAACGGTCTTGCTGTCACTGAAGCCGAGCCATTGATTGCCTTTATCCTTTCCAGCGTATCCCCCCATGAAATTGATGCTGCCAAAGTTATGAAACTGCGCGCTCTCATCGATCAAGAATTAGCTGAACATGGGGCCGTCAATATTTCGAAAGAACCAGGTCTTCGTGGCCTTTGGAGATGCTGTCCAAATCGCCATGCCGCAGCATCAAGGAGGCCCAATTCCTCAATGGTGAAGGCATATGCCAGTGTAAGCAAGAGCAGAAGCTTTTTATCTCGATGCGCTGAGGCGCAGCTTCCGCGTGGTCTGGAATTCCAGTGCCAGCCGGCCATAGAGCTCTTCCCATTGGCCGAGGATTTTGTTACGGTCGTGACCTGCGATAATGCGAAGGCTTTCGGCGCTCATTCTTGTATGCATTTCCTCATCAGTCAGAAGTTGATCAATGCGTGTTGCCAATTCTGCGCTAGCGCCGGGCGAGAAAAGAAAGCCGTTGCGCTGATGATGGACTAACTCCGGGAGTGCATGCGCATTCGCTGCGATCACAGGTAGACCGCAGGCCATAGCCTCCATCAGTGCCATACTTTGCAACTCGGCCTCCGACGGAACGACGAAGAGGCGCGACGAGCGTCGTAAAGGGATCAAGTCGGCGTCGTTGATGAAGCCCAGAAAGCTCACACGATCGTTGATCTGGAGCCGATCAACATGGGCACGTAACTCGGCCTCGGCCGGACCTGAGCTCACTAAAGCGATGTGGGCAGTCACCTTCATCTGAGCCACAGCATCCAGTAGGACATCGATGCGCTTCTCTGGACTCAAACGGTTCAAGTGCAGGATAATCGGACGATCTTCTGGCAGGCCAAGGCGACGTAAGACCTCCGGTTCACGTGGGCCAGGTGAGTAGCAGCCTAGATCGATGCCGTTTGAAATCACTGCCGATGGCACACGCAGACCATGCACCAGTAACAGCTCTAAAGCGACCAATGTTGGCGAGGTTACATAATCGCAGCGATTGTAGAACTGTACCAGATATGAATAGGTAATACTGCTGAGCGGCTTTCCGAAAATGGGATCGGCTAAAATTGCACGACTTAGCACATTGTCAGGCAGATAGTGATTCGTTACAATGACCGGCTTATGTAAGCCGGGCGCTAACATTTGCGCGATATTACCCAGCACAATTGGCGAATGCACATGAATAACATCTGGATTGCTACGCTTGATCAACTGTCGAATGGAGGCAAAGGGCAGAAAAGGGATGCGTTGATCTTTATACGATGGCCATTCAAAGGAGGAAAAACGACTGACGTTGATGTTCTCTTCAATGCGTCGGATACTACGTGTCCCATAACTTGGAGCCGCTACCCAGACTTGATGACCTCGATTGACAAAGTCAATCGCCAGACTATGAGTAATATTTGGAACGCCCCCGACCATCGGTGGATACTGATCCGTCACAATCATAATACGCATTTGTATTCATCACTCGCTTTCGCAGTCAAAATCTGGTTGCACAGTGTGATTTCACACAATGTATTGTTTCATAACAATAGTATTTATGTCAAATGATTTGTATCTCCTTTTCTACAAAGTAGGAAGTTTCTCGGCCGTAAACGCCGCAATTAAATACCCATATGTATGTAGAAACGCAACAAGCGTCGCATTTCTACATGCATATGGGTATTAGGGGTCGTTACGGGTGCCCAGTTACAGCCCTCTAACGCATGGACAAAAAGCTTACCATTCATTCCAATGAACAATTTTATCTAAAGGTTTACGGGGGCCTGGCTGAAAGTCTGTGCCAAGCGTGTAGGCTAATGGGATGAGTGAAGTCTGGGTGACTTTTTCATATGGAATGCCCAGAATTTCGGCGGCCTCCTGCTCATATCTAAGATGCAAGGTGGTCCAAGCAGTTCCCAGACCACGTGATCTCGCTGCCAGCATGAAGCTCCAGACCGCAGGTAACACAGAGCCCCAGACGCCTGCTTGTACGGGACCAGGCTGAGTATCAATACGTCCCCAGAAGCAAGGAATGACTAAGACGGGCACATCTTGCATATGTTCAAAAAGATATTTGGCTGATTCAAGAACACGTCTCTGATTGCGCTCCTGAGCGGTCTCAGTCTCTGGCACAGGCGGGCTGGGCTCATCTATTCCAACATACACCTCAGCCATTCCTTTACGATAGACGTCTGCCAACGCGTTTCTCTTCTCCTTATCAGTGACAATCACAAAATGCCATATCTGTGTATTACCGCCGCTAGGGCCCTGTACGGCCAGTTCCATGCATTCGTTAATAATCTCTGGCTCGACGGGACGCGCAAAATCAAGACGCTTGCGTACCGCACGTGTCGTCGAAAGCAATTGATCGGGAGTCAGATCAAGATTTGCCATATCAAATACCCTCCACTATTTCTATTCCTGGATAAAATATACCTGACAGTCACTATGATCATCAACACAGCAGCAACAAATTGATCACAAACTATCAAATTGATCACAATCTAATTGATATCATATCTTATGACAACCTCATTCTGCAAAGATGCTATTTCTGCTCTACTGACTCAGTAATAATATTCGCCTGACATGCTTTGTTCATCAACAGAGTGAGGTTCTATCAAGAACAGAGAAGCACAGTGCTATCAGCCCTTAAATATGCTAGAATACTCGCAGATATATAAATACCATCCAGTATCCTGATACTATCTTGCATGGATACTGGATAGTATGTCAAGGAGGAGGAGATGGCGCCAAAACGTTTATCACGCCAGGAGAGTCAGTTACAGACACGGGAACGCTTGCTTGAAGCGGCCGCGAGCGTATTTAGCCAACGCGGCTTTTACGAGGCGTCCGTTGATGAGGTCGCAGAGGAGGCGGGTTTCTCGAAGGGAGCTGTCTATTCCAATTTTGCCAGCAAAGAAGAACTTTTTCTAGTCCTGCTCGATCGCCATCTCGAAGCCGAGTTTAAAAAAATAGCCTCACAATTTACGCAGAAAGAAAACGCCCAGGAAACTGAGGCCGAGACGGTCGAAACATCTGGATCATTTGCCGCCGAATTAGAAGAGACACGCATCTGGAATATGTTATCTTTCGAAGTTTTCGCTCTACGCCATACGTCACCCAGAAATTCAGCAGCAGCTAGCGGAACGGTATCGAGGAGCACGCAACGAGCTCACATCTTATCTACAGAGAATGTATCAAGCACAGGGAGAAGCTCCAGCCGTGCCTATCGAATACATACCATGGGCCATACTTGCGATGGGAACCGGACTCATGCTTCAAGCATATTTAGAACCAGGTGCTCTGCCCCCAGATATGTATTCAACACTGATTAAACAATTGCTCAGCACTGCCCGCGATACCTAAAATACTAGCGAATACACTCTACAAAGAAGCTGTTCCCTTTTAGGTAAATAAAACCTTACAAGTATCTAAATGGTATTGAAGATTGTTCATACCTAACCATCTCATGTCTACAAATCTTTTCAACCACCTCTCTCTGCGGCCTTCTCCAATCGCAGTAGTACTTTTTTCTCATCTGCTGACAAACAATATAAGTGTAATTTCTTCTAGTCCAAGTCCCAAATATCCTAATCAATGAAGAATATAGCTCACTTTAAAATTTTGAAAATAAAATTCAGCGAAAATAGAATCAAAAGTGTCATTCCCTTTCACATATTTTCAGAGTTATAGTTCTTCAATAACAGTTAAAGGTTGAGTAATACAAGACAAAACTTGTTCAGAAGGTTTCTCATATATTTTGTTCTTTTGAAACTCTTCAGAGAAACCAATAGCACAAATTTACACGCAATTGTATCGCATCAACATTGCCAAGGAAAGGAGGTAAATCAGCTGCCTGTCTTGCTCCGCTAGCGCGGCGCATTGAAAAAGATGGAAATTGGCGAGGATACCTCGCGCTCCGACCAAGGGACGGCGTCCCTCCACACTCCTGCTGAATAGCTATATTTAACTGTTTAATTGAAACATTCGATTTAACAGTTTAACTATGGAAGGTTTTACATATTTTTATGCTAAAAAAACGCTCACAACCTCTTGAGGAGGCTGTTTCCAGAAATTTGTCACGGCTTAAGCGCATGAAGTGGCGCGTAGTCATAGGTTTGATAGTTCTGCTTGCGGTATTTGGAAGAATGTTACTTTTTTCCCCTTCGGAGCAAGCACACGCAGCAACCGACGTGGCAGTCCAATACGCAGATACACACTGGAATTGTGCCGACCCATCGTGTTCCTCAACGGTTACTGCTGGATCGCCCCAACCAAACTTTCAGTGCGCAGAATTTGTCGCACGGGACCTATCTACCGAAGGGCTAATACCCGGGCTTAACTCCAACTCTCCCCAGTCAGCTTACCAATACTATCGGGCCTCGAATGGCCTGGAATATAACTTGCTCTGGGTTGGATGGACGTCAGCAAGTGGTTATAATACCATTAGAGGACTTTACCAGTATCTGACTGAGACCGGGATAGGTTCTGATATTGGAAATGCTCCCTCCCAGGCAGTTCCTGGCGATGTGACAATCTATCACGAAGGTGCTGGACACACAGCGCTGTTGGTACAAACTGGCAGCAATGCGCTGGTAGACGCGCACAACTACGCTCGCAACCATGTAGGCTATACAGAGGGATACGATGTCACTATTATTCACATCAAGACCGCCCGCTAAGCAATTCCTGCCGAATGTGAGCCAGGGGAGCACTGGAGTGAATGTAGCGAACATTCAGTCGGTGCTTGTAGCTCATGGCTGATGGCCAGTTGGGACCACTAACCACGTGAAGTACCTATCGAGCTGCGGCCGCTGGTCCAAGACAAAACAACATCGGGTGAAAGATAAAATGTTTGTCCATTCTCTTCTTTACAATAAAGTGGTGGCAGGACGTTCGTAAGAATATCCTGCCACCACTGAAAGAGTTAGATGTCTAAGAATGGGTTACATTCAAAGCAGTATCATCTACAAAAAAGCTAGTCGTCAGTGAAGAGTCGGTAGTCCCATCGAAGTACACTTCAATGTTCTGCCCTGCATGGCTTGCCAGCGCAGAGGTCACATCAAAGGTATACTGTGTCCACCCTGAGGCATTCTTATTAGAAAGTGTCTGGGGGGTTGAAATGACTGTTCCAGTACTTGTACGCAGTCGTACATAGAAGAAGTCATACGCAGTAGTGGAAGTCTCCTGGGTACTAATATAGACCCAATAAGTAAGCACAACTTTGGTCGTGGTCGCCGGAAGCGCAACTGTTTGATAGATGCTATCGTTACCAGAATTGTATCCATCGAGATAGGCACTATAACTTCCTGTATGAGGGTTAGTTGGATCTACAAGTTCGTATCCACCAGTAGAACTCTCTGTCCAAGAAGATCCACCACTCTCGAATCCTGGATTAAGCAAGAGTTGCGATATGGTACCTGGAGGAGGGGTCGGCGTCGGTGGCGTCGGCGTAGATGTTGGCGTCGGCGTCGGCGTTGGGGGGGGCATCGTTGATCCGGCCAGATCGCGAGCGATATTCCAGGCGTCCGGTGTACCAATACCGGATGCATTGTCATAGCCTGCGGTTGCCGTGTAGTACAGATTGTTACCTGTTGTAACGTCGTGATAGGCACTATAGGTCTGGGTCGTGTTATAGAGCGTGTACAGACTAGCGTTGGCATTTCCCAGAACTGGCTTACTCTGAGTCACTAGATATGAATTCACATCCGTGGCTGTAGCCGCCCATAACGGTGCAGCTGCACTTGTACCACCAACAGCTATCCAACCAGAGCTGCTACAACCCGCCGCTGTAACGGTACAGTAAACTGAATAACCTGAGGCTGGATCGGCATCAGCCGATACATCAGGCACTTCACGGTCAGTATTGGTAAGATTAGTACCGGTCTGGTAGCTTGGACGTGTGAAGAAGGTGCTGATACCACCGCCGCCGCCTTCGCTCAAGCTTGAATCGCCCCACGCGGATTCGCTACCGTATGTACCGCCAGTACCAACAGTCAATGTTGTGCCGCCGACGCCGACGACATTTGGATCATCTGCAGGTGAGTCGACAGCTAAACTACTATCGCCACAATCATAGGCTCCTGAGTCGCCAGAGGCCGCAAAGAATGATTGTCCCTGCGCAGCACCCTGCGCAAAGATATTGTCCAGTGTGCTGAGCGCTGCATTGCCAGAAGCAAATTCGCATTCGCCCCAGCTCGTGCTGGCCACTTTCGCCACGTCGTCGGTCACGATTTTGTTGTAGGTATCATCGACACCAGCATTAGAATTGGGGCCGATATAAATCTTCTGCGTCGCATTTGGTGCAATCGCTGAAACGACTTCCATATCCAATTCGACTTCAATGGCTCCAGCACCCGCTGTATTTGTTGCTCCATCAACCAACACATTTGAGTATTTGGCGGTACCCAGACTGTAGTTACTGAGATAGGCTGCCACGTCAGAAGATTTGTAGCCATCTAATTCAAAAATGGCTGTCGTCTGTCCTGTACCCGTACCACCCGCACTGATGAGAGAGTTCTCGTCATATGCAGTACGCAGTTCTGTTGGTGTAAAGCCACCGCCAGGACCGGTTGCTGGTTGGGCTTGCTGTGTAATGCTAGCATGACGATATTTTGCCACGTTGTCCAGTCCACCAATGTTCAGGATTGCCGAACCAAGGGTATCAGGAACGGTGGGATCAGTCGCCGGGGAGTAGACGGTGCGACCATTGATGTCATAATCGTTTAGTGTCACGCCGAAGGCTTGCTCGACAGTTGCAACTGATCCAGAAGCATCTACTAACAAGTTATTTGAGGCGACTGATTTGACCTGCAGGCCCTGGTCCTTTAAGTACGATACGACGTTGTCCACTGATGCCTGCGTTCGACCAAAATCGGCGGTGAATTCGCTCGGCGTTAAATATTGATGATAGGATGCCGAGGTCGGGTCGTTCTGTGCTGCAATGAGCGCTGTCAATGCATCACGGTTGCGTAAATTCAGACTGATCGAAAGTTGAAGTTGATTGCTCCTACTCGTTGCATGCAGCGGTTTATACTGCTTAAGCTCCGGAGCAATATGACCGGGTAGAGAGTGACGGCCACTATTTGCCACCGCATAAATAGAAGTGCTATGGAACGTCACAGATGCCACTAATGCGAGGAGTGCCGCACAGGCTACAATGGTGAGATAAGTGTATCTCGTTTGGCGTGAATTCCTTTTCAAATTACCTCCCAGATGGTAGAACCATAAGCATTATGGCAAGAACAACAATAGTAGCGAAACGATCATGTCACATCTTTGTGAATAGAACACACAAACTTCATTGTTATCGCACTTTATCCTTGCCCAATAATCCTATAATAGTGTAGTTTACCCTACCTGTGTTGTGTGCCACTTACATATAACTTTACTCCTTCCTCCACCTAAAAAATTTTAAAATTCTCTCACCGTATCTATCTTCATGTACCTGATATCAATCCCCTCTCCTAGCGCAGCCAGCCACATGTGCCACTAAAATAGTGCTACGGTTGATGATGCTTCTGCCCTTTCCCAGGATGGAAAGTTCACTATTTTTCGATGCGAATTCTTACATAAGACACATCGTAAGAAAATCTTTTGTATAAGATAAATAAATAATCAAAAAAACAGCACTAGCCAAATATTTCGTCGACCGCGTCGTCGTCATGACCGCGCCCCCGGACGGTTGTATTTTTACGTATATATGGAAAGAAAATGTTACCTGCCATCACAGCGGCTACGTGATGGCAGGTAACATTCTTCTAACGTTCGCGCAAGATTTGACGGGCCTGCATAAGAATCTGGCCTAACATATTACGTCCACTACCATCGGCACCACACCCCCAATAATAATCATTACTCGCATTTTCGATAATCTCTGCGTCTCCAGTCGCCAGCAGAATTGCACGAATAGCATCATGCGTCTCAAATTTGCGCAGAACAGCTTTACGCATCACATCATCTTTCACCTGTTCCCAGTCCAGGCGTAGAGGAAAATCACGCCTGCGCCCCAAGCGCGCAGACTCTTTAGGAGAACTCGCTTGACGAATACGCGCAAGATAAGGGGTCCCGACAAATTTCTGAGCCTGGAAATAATGCTCACTGGTCGGCCACCAGAGGTCATCGAGATTAAAACCATGAGCGGAAAAATTAGAGAAGCAACCGTAAGGTTGTTCACGCGTGCTGTAGAAAAGAATAGCCATAAACCATTTAGTCCTTTCATGTCTATATGCATCATCTTTTAGGACGAGATATGACGTGCACATGTCAAATTTGATCCTCATAAGTAAGCGAGTTAACGGCTGAACTAACGTCCATGCTAACAATCTATCGCTATGCTTAACAAGAAAGCATACAGAACAATGGGCAAGCTCTATTACACAACGATTGAGATTCGGAAAGTGATAAAAACTTCATGCATACCATGTACAATTCAGGCACAGAGCCAATCGCTGTGATTGGCATGGGGCTTCGCTTCCCCGGGGCCAGTAATCCTCGCGAGTTCTGGCAGCTATTACGCCAGGGACGAGATATGATACGCGAAGTTCCTTCCGAACGCTGGGATATAGAACGCTTCTACGACGATGATGTGCACGCTCCCGGCAAGATGGCAAGCCGCTGGGGCGCGTTCCTCGATCAAATCGATCAGTTCGATTGGAAAGCATTTCGTATCTCACGCCGCGAGGCAAAATATCTCGATCCTCAGCATCGCCTGCTCCTTGAAATCGTCTGGGAGGCATTTGAGAATGCGGGCATTCCTCTTGAGGAGGTCAGCCAGAGTCGGACCAGTGTGACGATCGGTCAGGTCTGGAATGATTATCTGCGCATGCAGAGTAAGAACTGGTCTAAGCTCGATGACTATACTGGCCTTGGGGCTATGCCTTCCCTCGCAAGCAACCGCCTGTCCTATGTCTTTGATCTCCAGGGGCCCAGCATGACGCTGGATACGGCGTGTGCATCCTCTCTGGCAAGCATCTATTACGCCTGCCAGGGCCTCTGGGCCAGAGAGGCGGATCTGGCGATCGCTGGCGGCGTCGAGCTAATGCTCTCTCCCGATAGCTCTATTATGCTGTCAAAGACAGGCATGCTTTCACCTACGGGACGTTGCCGGACGTTTGATGCCGAGGCCGATGGCTTCGTTCGCGGTGAGGGGGCGGGCGTTGTCATTCTGAAACTTCTATCACAGGTACGCTCCTCCGAACGCGTTTATGCTCTGCTCACTGGCATCAGCTTAAATCATAATGGCCATAATGAATGGATCATGGCGGTCAATCCGCAGGCGCAGGAGGCTGTTATAAAACAAGCACATGCGCAGGCGGGCATCGAGCCCCATGAGATTGACTATGTCGAACTACACAGCGCCGGTTCACCAAAGGGCGATCCGTTAGAAGCTCAAATTCTGGGCAATGTCTGGCAGGGCAAACGATCAAAAGAGAATCCTTGCCGCGTCGGCTCGGTGAAAACAAATCTGGGACACCTGGGAGCGGCATCTGGGATCGCTGGCTTTATGAAGGTGGCGCTCTCACTCTACCATCGAGAGCTCTTTCCTACTCTCCACCTGAATAAGGTCCATCCCGCAATTGATCTCGCCTCCAACGGACTTCTGCCACAGACGACGTTATCCAGCTGGCCCGCTAAAGATGGAGCTCCACTGGCTGCGGTAACTTCGGTTGGACTCTCCGGCAGCAACGCTCACGCCATCCTTCAGGCTTCCCCTCAATATGAGCCACAATACGATGATCATTCCTCTTCCACAAGCTATCTTTTACCCATCTCTGCACGTTCAGCAGATGCGTTGATGAAACTCTCCCATGACTATAAGCAATTCCTGGAACTGGATGAGACGGAAATGTATTCACTGCATGATATTTGCGCCAGTGCTTCTTCAGGACGGAGCCATCACGAATATCGCATCTCCTTCCAGGGGGCGAACAAGCAACAATTGGCGGAAAGGCTTCAGAACTTTCTCACTGCACCGGCTAACCAGGCTAAGATCAAAAAACGGATACAACGACAACCTGACGTTGCCTTTGCTCTGCGTTCTGAATGGCAAGAAAATTGGCTGGACTTCTGCAAGGAGTTGCTGCGAGAGCCAGCTTTCTATAAACTCGTGTCCGAATGTGATCAGCATCTCTCAACGCTGATTCACTGGTCACTCCTTCTCTATTTCGATGATGTGAGGCAAGAATATGAACTGCCCGCATCGGCTGTCGCACTCATCGGAAATTTTGTGCTGCAACTTGCTCTGGCCTATCTCTTGCAAAGATGGGGCATTACGCCCTGTGCTATTGTGGGTGATGATCTGCTATTGGCGCAGGCTATCTCGCTGGCGATTGCGGAAAAATCACTGGCCTCTGTATTCCAGTCGTTGTGCCAACAATACCAACATTTCTTTCCTCACGTCCAGCCTTTCTCTGAGGCTCCCATTCCTGATGACGATGCTATCCTACCCATCATTCACAGTACAGAGCTCGCACAACTCTATGCCACTGGCTGTTCGCTGGTGCTCGAGCTGGGTGTATGCGCAGAACGGGTAAGTCCGTTCTCACAGGTCGATGCAGAACACACTCAACCGATGCTTGTCCTCTCCTCATTGGGAACGTCCGATCCTTCCTCCTATCGGGCCGCGCTGCTGGAAATCGTGAGTATCTGCTATCAACAGGGATGTTCTATTCGATGGTCACAGATCAATCATGAGCCATATCGTCATGTCGATCTGCCGCACTATCCCTGGCAGCGCAAACGCGTCTGGTTAGATTGGCTGGATCAGGAGGAGATCAATACTGCGCCTGAACAGCATCCATGGAGACTAACCCAATCTTCACATCCACTTTTACACTCATATACGGCACTGGCTTTCCCTGCCAATACACATCTCTGGCAGGTTCGTCCATTCCATGATGATCAGTCCACGCCTGCACGCCAGGGACGTACCGCTGAGCATTTGAAAAGTGCTTACGAGGACCTGGTGCTGGCCAGCTTGGCAACCCTGGCTTCCAACGCACAAACGTTTCTTCTGGACAGGCTGACGTTGCATCATGATACTCTGCCGGATACTACGGCTCATGGACAACTTCTGATTACTATTCCATCCGAGCAAAGTCTGACGTTTCAATTCTTCTGGCAAAGAGCAGGCAGTACTCAATGGGAGTTGCACGCAAGTGGTCAGGGGAAAATTACCGCAGCCAAACAGCAAGAGGATACTGCTCTGACCTCAATGAGTTCGCTTCGCCGCCAGTTCGAGGATGCCTCCGCTACGGAAAAGGTTCCTCTACTCCTGCGCGCTATCAGTACGCAGGTTGCGCTTCTGCTCGAACAGGAAGAACTACCTATGCTCCAGCCAGAAGATTCTGTCTTTTCCCTTGGCCTGGACTCTCTGACCGGCACGCAATTAATCAATAGCTTACAGACAAGTCTGGAATGCTCCATTCCCTTTACGCTTCTCTTTGTGAGCGATACGCTGGGAGACTTTGTTACAGCGCTCATACAGAGACTCTCCCCAACCGGGCACTCTCCTGCCAGACAAACACTACCACCAATTGTCGCAACACTACATGGGGACGTAGCTCCGCTCTCTTTCTCACAACAACGTCTCTGGTTCCTGGAAAAATTGACTCCTGGCACCAGTGTTTATAATGAACATACGGCACTACGCATTCGTGGCACATTGGATATCATAGCCCTAGAACACAGTATCCATCAGCTACATCAGCGCCACGCAATGCTGAGCATGACGTTCCATGAAGAACATGGACAACCGGTACAGCGCTATACACCCGCGGCTGGTGCTGTGCTATCACATGTAACGCTCTCCGATGTACCGGAGGAGGCACGCGAAACAACGGCACGCTCTCTGGCTCAACAGGCGCTCAGCAAACCCTTCGATCTGGAAAACGGTCCACTTACGCGCTTCTGCCTGTTTGAGATTGGACCCACCGATTTCATCTTGCTGATTGCCTTCCATCATATTATCGGGGATGGCTGGTCACTGGGTATTCTCTATAAAGAACTCAACGCCTACTATACGGCATATATCACAGATCAAATTCCAGCGTTACCTCCTCTTCCTATTACCTATCCTGACTTTGTCAACTGGCAGCAACAACGTCTCCAGGGACAAGTCCTGACTGAGCAAGAAGGGTATTGGGTCCAGCAACTGGCCAATGCTCCTTCGATTCTGGAATTACCGACCGATTATCCTCGACCAGCAGTGCTGGAAACCCAGGGGAACCACCATGTCTTCACGCTCTCAAAGAATCTTACCCGACGTATTCAGGCGCTGAGCAAGCAGGAGGGAACCACGGTCTATATGACGTTGCTATCCGCGCTCCATATCTTGCTCGGTCGCTATAGCGGACAGGAAGATGTTCTGGTCGGCACGTCCCTGGCGAATCGCTCGCTGCCGGAACTCGAAGGTGTGGTTGGACTCTTTCTGAATAATGTTGTGATGCGTGGCCGCCTGCATGGTAATCCTACTTTCCAGCAATACTTACAACGTACCAAACAGACGGTTATCGAGGCTTTCCAACATCAGGATATACCCTTCGAGCAACTTCTCCAGGCTTTGCAGATACAACGAGACCTCTGTCGTTCGCCGCTCTTCCAGGTGCTCTTTGTGCTCCAGGATAAATCATGGTTCAATCTCACTTTACCCGAACTGGACATCGATACCTTTGAATTAGAAAGTCAGGTGGCAAAGTTCGATCTCTATCTCTCGATCGCGGATCGTGGGAACGATCTCTATGGATCGCTTGAATATAATACGCATTTGTTCAAACCAGAAACCATTCAGCGCATGGTTGAACATTTCATTGTGATTCTGGAGACGATGACATCACAACCTGCGCAAACCATCACTACCTTCCCGCTCCTCACTCACGATGAACAGCACATGATGCTCACAGAATGGAATACGACCAGCGCGCCCTACCCACTCGACAAAACGGTTCCGGCACTGATCGCGCAACAGGTGGAGTTACGTCCCAATGCGGTTGCGCTCGTATACCAGGATCAAAAGATGACCTACGCGCAGCTATTCGAGCAGGCTCAACTCCTGGCATATCATCTCGATCAGGCTGGCATAGGACCGAATCAGTTGGTAGCACTGTACCTGCCTCGTTCCGTTGAGATGGTCGTGGGTATTCTGGCTACCTGGCTGGCCAATGGTGCGTATCTTCCGCTCGATCCATTTATGCCCGCTGAACGCCTGGCAACGATCTTCGCTGAAGCACAACCAGCGACTATCCTGACTTTCTCGACACTACAGGAGACCCTGCCAGCACATTCGATACCGATTATCTGTCTGGATATCCCACTCCACCAGCCAGAGCTACCTGTGGATAGATCCATCACACACCCCGATCCACAACAGCTGGTCTATGTGATTTATACGTCAGGTTCAACCGGTCAGCCCAAGGGGGTGAT
The DNA here is from genome assembly GCA_963699315.1 of uncultured Chloroflexia bacterium. Classification (GTDB taxonomy): domain Bacteria; phylum Chloroflexota; class Ktedonobacteria; order Ktedonobacterales; family Ktedonobacteraceae; genus Dictyobacter. Next base: position 4,555,930 of record OY969433.1, on the reverse strand, counting down.
GATCAATCATCGGGGATTGCTCAATCATCTGTATGCAAAAATACACGCACTTCAGCTAGGATCAACCGATATCATCGCTCAAACGGCCTCTCACTGCTTTGATATCTCTGTCTGGCAGTTCTTTGCAGCTCTGCTGAGCGGCGGTCAGGTGCATATCCTACCCGATGAGATTGCACACGATCCGAGCTACCTCTTGCAAGCGGTTGAGCATAAACAGATAACTATTCTTGAAATCGTGCCATCTCTTTTACGCTCCCTGCTGGAGGTAAACAGTTCTGCCGATATAGCGCAAAAACCTCGGAGTTTGCGCTGGCTGCTCGTTACCGGTGAGGCTTTGCCAACAGAACTGTGTCAACGCTGGTGGAACACCAATCAGCAGGTTCCGCTGTTGAATGCCTATGGACCAACGGAGTGCTCGGACGATGTGACGCATCTGATCATCAACAATGCTCCTGACTATCCGTTCCCAACAATGCCCCTTGGACAGCCGCTGGCGAATACACAACTGTATATAGTGGATACCCACTGGCAACCTGTACCGGTCGGTGTGGCTGGCGAACTGCTTGTCGGTGGCTTTGGAGTAGGACCAGGCTATCTCTGCAATCCACAACGCACCGCTCAGTCCTTTGTTCCAGATCCTTTTAGTCAGCAGCCTGGCACTCGCCTGTATCGTACCGGCGATCTGGCACGCTTCCAAGCAGATGGGACGATTGAGTTCCTGGGACGCATTGATCACCAGGTAAAACTACGTGGATATCGCATTGAATTAGAGGAAATTGAGGCGCTACTGCAACAGCATGACGGCATTCGTGAGAATGTGGTGCTAATACGCGAAGATGCTCCCGGCAATCAACAGTTAGTGGTTTACGCCGTCCCCTCGGCGTCTAGCGTACCCACCCTGGCTGAGATACAAACTTTTCTCCGTGCAAAGCTGCCCGCGTATATGATTCCGAGCGTTTTTGTTTCCCTTGAGATGATGCCATTAAGTGCCAATGGGAAAATCGATCGCCGGGCTCTGCCAGTACCAGCCTATGAGAACCAGCACGAAGATGATGAGTCTGCTCCCTTTACGCAGCTGGAACACATGCTGGCTGAGATCTGGCGGTCCTTGCTTGGCCGTCCACGGATAGGAAGAGACGCCAATTTCTTTGAATGCGGCGGCCATTCGCTCCTGGCAACACAGTTGATCTCTCGCGTAAGAGACCAATTACAGGTCGAGCTCCCACTACGTAGCCTATTCCAGGCTCCAACCATCGCATCTTTCGCAACGCTGATCGAAACATATCAGCACATGGCGCAGGAATATATTCTCCCGGCAATTCAACCTGTCGATCGCGATTCCTTACTTCCGCTTCCGCTCTCATTCGCCCAGCAACGTCTCTGGTTTATGGATCAGCTCTCACACGAGAGTGCACCATATAATCTCTGTGTAGCCATGCGCTTAACTGGAAAGGTTAATGTTGACGGACTCGAATATAGTTTGCAGGAGATTGTTCGCCGCCATGAGGCTCTACGGACGGTCTTCCGGGCGTTACAACATCCGGTTCAAGTAATTCTTCCATCATTGCCTCTCACTATTGAAACGGTCGACCTGACACAAGTTCCATCTGAACAGCAAAAGTCGATGCTTGAACACTTGATGCAGCAGAGTGCGCAAAAACCGTTTGACCTGGTTCATGGTCCTCTTCTGCGCGCCCATCTCTTCCAGTTGCATCCACAGGCATGCATCTTCCTCCTCACCATCCATCATATCGTTTCTGATGGCTGGTCTCTGGGCGTGTTCGTTCGTGAGTTCAGTGCGTTGTATAATGCCTATCTGATGCAGCAACCAGCACGACTCCCTGACCTGCCAATTCAGTACGTCGATTTCTCAGTCTGGCAGCGCAAATGGATGGATAGTCAGACGCTACAATCCCAACTGCGCTACTGGAAAGAGCAGCTGGCTGATATCCCAACTCAACTCGCATTACCAACGGATCGTCCTCGACCCCTCGAACAATCATTCAATGGCTCACAGGTTAACTTCACACTCTCCAGGCAGTTGACGCATGATCTCCAGGAACTCAGCCGGCGGGAAGGAGTGACGCTCTTCATGACATTGCTGGCAGCCTGGCATGTGCTACTCTATCGTTACAGCGGCCAGGAGAAGATCGCGGTCGGAACGGGTATTGCGAATCGTGACCGTGTCGAGATGGAAAACTTGATCGGCTTTTTCATCAATACGCTCGTGATGTATGCTGATCTGGCAGGCAACCCAAACTTCATGACGTTCCTGCAACAAATACGTCAGATCTGTCTGGATGCCTACGCCAACCAACATGTTCCTTTCGAACAGGTGGTTGAGGCAGTCCAGCCAGAACGCTATGCGGGCATCTCGCCACTCTTCCAGGTAATGTTCGTACTACAAAATGCTCCGCTATCCAATCTTCATCTTGCAGATGTCGAGCTTGAATTCCTGCCAGTAAATACTGGTACCTCCAAGTTTGATCTCACGTTATCGCTGATGGAGAACACCGAGGGCATTGCGGGAAATCTGGAGTATAATTCGGACCTGTTCGATGAGAGTACGATGTTGCGCATGGTTGAGCATTATCAAGTATTGTTGGAACATATCGTCAAAGATATTCGGCTATCAATTGCTTCGATTCCTCTATTGAGCCAGCGGGAAGAGCATCTGTTGCTCAATGAGTGGAATACGACGCAGAGCGCTTATCCTCGTCAGGCCACCATTCCTTCGCTGTTCGAAGAACAGGTGGCGGCATCTCCAAATGCGGTTGCGTTACGCTGTCAGGGTCAGGCAATGACCTATGCAGAACTCAATGTACGCGCCAATCAATTAGCTCATTATCTCCAGACGCTGGGGGTGACGCAAGAGACGCTGGTGGGATTGAGTATGGCTCGCTCGCTGCCGATGATTGTCAGTATTCTGGCAATCCTGAAAGCTGGTGGGGCCTACGTTCCTCTTGATCCCAGCTATCCGCAGGAGCGCCTGGCATATATGCTTGAGGATACCAATCTTTCACTCATCCTGACCGGAGGCCAGCTTGCAACACAACTACCGGTCGACGAGCGACACCGGCTTATCCATGCCGAGCAATTTGATGGGCTACTGGCAGGATTTTCTCAGGAAAACTTACAGCACACGATAGATCCAGAGCAGATGGTCTATGTAATGTATACTTCTGGTTCGACGGGACGCCCGAAAGGGGTGAGCACGGTCCATCGTGCCGTAGTACGCCTGGTACGCGAAACGAACTATGCGACCTTCAGTTCGGACGATGTCTTCTTACATCTTGCTCCCAGTTCTTTCGATGCCTCGACGTTAGAGTTATGGGGCAGCTTGCTCAATGGTGGTCGCTTAGTCCTCTTCCCCGCTCATACGCCATCTCTGGAAGAACTTGCTCAGATCTTGCATGAGGAGCACATCAGTATCTCTGTGGCTGACAGCCGGTCTGTTTCATCAAATGATCGAACATCAACTGCCCGCACTGGCCAATCTACGCCTTCTCCTGGCTGGTGGCGATGTGCTGGCTGTCTCTTCTGTGCACAAAGTATTGCAACAACATACACATTGCACGCTGATCAATGGCTATGGTCCAACCGAGAATACGACCTTCACTTGCTGCTATCCCATGCAGGATAGTGAACAGGTTGGAACGTCGGTGCCCATCGGCACGCCGCTGAGTAATACGACAGTCTATCTCCTGGATGCTTTGATGCGACCAGTTCCTATCGGGGTCCCCGGCGAACTCTATACAGGGGGCGATGGCCTGGCTCGCGGCTACCTTAACCGCGCGGAGCTAACTGCCGAGCGCTTTGTACCAGACCCTTTCAGCTCTTCTGGCGGTCGCCTCTATAAAACGGGAGATCTGGCACGCTATCGAAATGATGGCACCATCGAGTTTATCGGTCGCCGCGATAATCAGGTCAAAATACGAGGCTTCCGTATCGAGCTTGGAGAGATCGAGAGCATCCTGCTACAACATCCAGCGGTCGCCGATGGGACGGTGATCGTTCATGTCGATAGCTCTGGCACCAAACGTCTGGTGGCTTACCTGGTCCATGAGGCAACGCTTCCGACCAGTGAGATACGCCGCTATCTCCAGGAATTGCTTCCTGACTATATGATACCAGCCAGCTTTGTAACGATGGAGCAGCTACCTTTGACCAGTAATGGGAAGATCGATCGCCGGGCACTCCCCGAGCCGATGTTCGGCCAATCCGGTGTGGCTGAGGTAGAGGAGGAAGCTGAGAGTTCACAGAACGAGGTGGAAACACTCCTGATGGAGCTATGGTGCCAGGCTCTGGACATACCAGCTATTGGCCCTCATGATAACTTCTTTGGCTCAGGTGGTGACTCCATTCTCAGTATTCAGATTGTAGCGCAAGCGGCACAGCATGGTATACGCATTCATCCCAAACACTTCTTCCAGTATCAAACTATTGCGGAGATGGCCCAGATGATCCGGGAACAGCAAGCAATGACCAGGGATGAGGACGCCGACAGCACGGCTGAGCATGGTCTGGTTCAAGGTGAGGTGCCACTGACTGCGATCCAACGCTGGTTCTTTGAACTCAATGTCCCCGTCCATCATTGGAATCAGGCAGCGCTCTTCCAACTTCTCGAACCCATTGCGCCAGAGATCATTGAGCAGGCCTTTGCCTATCTGATCCACCATCACGATGCGCTCTGCATACGCTTTGCCCAGGAGGCTGGGACCTGGATACAGAAGGTGAGTACAACTGAGACATTGACATCATCCGTTCTCTGCGAAGTGATTGATCTCTCACATCTCTCATCAGCCGAGGAACGAGCGCAGGCTATACTGATACATACCGAGGAGGCACAGCAAGGTCTGAATATCGAGCATGGTCCGCTCTTGCGCTTGCTCTACTTCACGGCAGGCAACGATGAGCAGGTACGCTTGTTCATCGCTATTCATCATCTTGTCATTGATAGCGTCTCTTGGCGTATCTTGCTTAAGGATCTCCAGCATATCTGTGAACAGATTACGAAGCAGCAAGAGATCCAGCTTCCTCCCAAGACCGCTTCGTTCCAGCAATGGTCACAGCAAATCCAGGCGTATGCTCAGGGGGACGATTGCATACAAGAGCTCTCGTACTGGAGACAGCAGGGACAAAACTTCATGGTTGAACTGCCTGTCGATAACATCACTGCTGAGAATACGGTCGCCTCGGCTCATACCCTTGAGGTTAAATTAACGCAGGAGGAGACACGCGCCCTCCTCTACGATGTCCCGCCGCTCTATCAGACACATATGAATGACATCTTACTGACTGCCCTGGCTCTGACGCTCACCCGCTGGGGTGGCAAAGAGCAGATCACGATTAATCTTGAGGGTCATGGTCGGGAAGATCTTTTCGGATTGGATATCTCACGTACTGTCGGCTGGTTCACCAGTATCTATCCGGTCCACTTTGATCTCAGCGGTTGTCAGGCTCTGGATTCGGCTATCAAAATAGTAAAAGAGCAACTTCACAACATTCCCCGGCATGGCATCGGCTATGGATTGCTACGTTATCTCGCTCCGGAGTCGATGCGGGCCGAACTGGCTGCACTCCCGACGCCAGTGATCAGCTTTAACTACCTGGGACAATTTCATCAGTTGCTCTCTGAAGATCAAATGTTTACTCTGGCTAAAGAGGCTTTCGGCTCAGATTACAGTCCCCAGGGATTGCGTCGTCATCAGTTGGATGTAGTCTGTCGCATCATTAATAGCAAGATCCAGTTTGAGTGGACATATAGCCAAAATCATCAACCTGAAACCATTAGCGAGCTTGCCGATGCGTTTCTCTCGACGTTGCAGGCTATCATCACGCATTGCCAGCAGTCCTATGCTGGCGGCTATACCCCTTCAGACTTCCCACTGGCAACGCTGACGCAGCCGCAAATCGATAACTATCTGGGCAATAACCGTCAAATCGAAGATGTCTACCCGCTGACACCACTTCAGCAGGGCCTGCTCTTCCATTCTTTATATGAACCCGATCATGGGGACTACGTCATCCAGGTAGGTATGACGTTTGACAATGGATTCAACGAGAACGCCTTCTGCGACGCCTGGACCCATGTCATGCAACACAATGCCATTCTGCGCACCAGTTTCTGGTGGAAAGGATTAGCAGAAGCCCATCAGGTAGTGCATCAGGACGTTGCTCTACCAATAGTACAGCAGGACTGGCGGCAACTGACCGACAAACAACAACAGGAACAGCTAAAGGAATATCTGCACACGGACCGTTTGCGCGGCTTCCAGCTCTCCGATGTTCCATTGATGCGTTTATTCATCGCTCGCCTGGGTGACGACCATTACACACTGGTCTGGACCTATCATCACCTGCTCCTCGATGGCTGGAGTCTCCCACTCGTACTTGAGTCGCTCTTTAAGTCCTATGCGGCACTGGTCAAACAGCAAACTCCACACCGGATAAATCGTACACACTATCGCGAATATATCCGCTGGCTCCGTCAGCAAGATATGCAGAAAGCGCAGGAATTTTGGAAAGAGAGATTGCGCGGCTTCTCCGCACCAACTCCTCTAGGGATCGATCATACAGAGCAAGGCGTTCAGGAACCCGGCAACGACGAGCAATCCAAGTTTCTCTCAACTCCCATGACACAGGCACTGACTCGCTTAGCTCGCCAGGAACACGTCACGATGAATACACTGATGCAAGCTGCCTGGGCTCTCCTGCTCAGTCATTATAGTGGAGAAAACGATGTCGTCTTTGGTGCAGTCACGTCAGGACGAACAGCGACAATCATGCATATTGAGAAGATGGTTGGTCTGTTCATTAATACCCTACCGGTTCGTGTACAGCTCGGACCACAGGTCTCCGTTCATACATGGCTCCACGAACTCCATGAACAACTCACCGATATCCTACAATATTCATACACTCCGCTCACACAGATACAGTCCTGGAGCGAAATTCCACGCGGCACACAGCTCTTTCAAAGTCTGCTCGTCTTTGAAAATTATCCACTCGATGCCTCCGCGATTAGCGACCAGGATGAGCATATCGCCAGGACCATTCAGAGCATACACGTGGCCGAGCAAACCAGTTATCCCATTACGCTGATTGTCATACCTGGACCACAGCTCAAATTCAAGGTGCTATATGATCGGGAACGCTTCTCATCTGCTGCCATCACACAAATGTTGCAACATCTGGAACAAATCCTGGTCGATTTCACACTGAAATCTGCTCGCCCACTCACCGAGATTCAGCTCTGGTCGGAGACAGCGTATGAGCACATCAAAGCCTCTATCGCAGAGACAACGCGCTCATTTCCGGTCGAGCAAACCTTGCATGAGATCTTTGAATCTCAAGCGGAACAATTTCCCTTTGCTACTGCGGCAATCTGTGAGCATGAAATCTTGAATTATCATGAGTTAAATCAACGTGCAAATCAGGTCGCCTGGTCCTTACGCCAGCTCGGCGTCGGACCCAACACCAACGTTGGCTTGTGTGTGGAACGTTCCCTCGAACTGCTCGTCGGCATTCTGGCAATCCTCAAGGCCGGAGGAACCTACGTTCCTCTTGATCCAACCTATCCACCCGAACGTCTCTCCTATATCCTGGAAGATGCTCACATTTCGATTATGCTCACGCAAGAGCGCCTCAGACAGAATCTTCCGATTATCAGTGAATACGTCATTAGTCTCGACACTATTCGCCCCTTGCTCTCTCTGGAGAATGTAACCAATTCTTCACATAGAACCGATCCAGCAAATGCGGCATATATCATCTATACCTCTGGTTCTACAGGCAATCCGAAAGGTGTGATGGTATCACATGCTAATGTCGTGCGCCTCTTCACGGTGACCGCTGCGCACTTCGCCTTCGATCACCACGACGTGTGGACGCTCTTCCATTCCTACGCCTTCGATTTCTCGGTCTGGGAGATCTGGGGGGCTCTGCTTCACGGCGGAAGTCTCGTGGTTGTGCCGTTCTGGATCAGCCGTTCGCCGGATCTGTTCTATCGGTTACTGAATACCCATCAGGTCACGGTACTGAACCAGACCCCATCGGCGTTCAATCAATTGATGCAGGTCGAACATGTAGCGGAACAACGGCAACAGTTAGCGCTACGCCTGGTTATCTTCGGTGGCGAGGCGCTGGAACTTCAGAGCTTACGTCCCTGGTTCGCCATCCACGGAGATCAGCAGCCACAACTCGTGAATATGTATGGCATCACCGAAACGACGGTACACGTGACCTATCGCCCAATTCGTGAGATTGATCTCCACAACAATCTCGGCAGTGTCATCGGCCAGCCGATCAGTGATCTCCACGTCGTTATTATGGATCGCTATGGACAACCTGCACCCATCGGTGTGGCAGGCGAGATGTATGTGGGCGGCTCCGGCGTCACTCGCGGCTACCTGAATCGACCAGAATTGACGGCCCAGCACTTCGTGCCTCATCCTCTGAGTGATGAACCCGGCGCACGGCTCTATCGATCCGGTGATCTCGCCCGGCGCTTACCCAACGGAGATATAGAATATCTGGGACGTATAGATCACCAGGTGAAGATTCGTGGTTTCCGTATCGAGCTTGGGGAAATTGAGGCGACGATCGGCTCACATAATGCGGTTCAGGATAATATCGTGCTGGCTCGTCAAAATCGAATGGGCACAAAGCAATTGGTTGCCTATGTCGTCAGAAAACATGGTGAGCGTCTGAGCAAGGAGGAGCTCCAGACACACATACAGAAAAATTTGCCACACCATATGGTCCCTTCTACTATTGTCTTCCTGGAGGCTCTGCCTCTCAATCATAATGGGAAAGTGGATCGTCAGGCACTCCCCGATATCGATAGCATCGTGCAGGAAAGTGAAAAGCCCTATATTGCACCATACAATGATGTCCAGCAAAAACTGGCAACTATCTGGGCTGACATCATGCACCTGGAACGTGTGGGTATTCACGATAACTTCTTCTCTCTGGGAGGAGACTCTATTATAAGTATCCAGATTATCGGACGCGCCAACCAGCTTGGCTTACACCTGACACCCAAACAACTCTTTCGATATCAAACAATTGAGCAGTTAAGCCAGGTCGTTGATCAGGCACCCGTTGTCTCCATACAACAGGAACCGATCGTTGGACCCGTGGCGTTAACACCTGTCCAGCACTGGTTCTTTGCTCAACAACAACCTCATCCCGCTTACTGGAACCAATCTGTCTTGGTCTCGATCACCGAAGCTGTCGATGAGCAACATCTCCAACAGGCACTGGCTGCTCTACTTGATCACCATGATGCGCTCCGCTTGCGCTTTACCCATGACAAAGCAGGCTGGCAGCAATATAATGAGGCACCAGGCGAACAGTTCGCATTCGACTACGTTGATCTTTCAACGCAACCGACAGATGAGCAACAACGACAGATGTTGGAGAGAGAAGCTCAGGCACAGGCGTCTTTAGACATTTCTCAGGGACCTTTGTTCAAAGCCGTCTACTTCCATCTGAATCAGGCGGAAACGCCAGATCAGCTCCTTCTCATCATCCATCACCTGGCTGTAGATGGTGTCTCATGGCGCATCTTGCTCGACGACCTGCAAACTGCGTACCTGCAATGCCATCAGCATCAACCTGTTCAGCTACCCGCGAAAACGACATCTTTCCAGCGCTGGTCTGAACTCCTGACAACATACGCTCAATCCGACCAGTTGCAGCAAGAAGCTGACTACTGGTTGCAGCAGACTAGCAGTAATAGTGGCACAACAATTCCGATCGATCATCGTGTAGATAAACAGTGCCAGGATAGTGAGCAGATCGAGCACATTGAAGTCTCTCTTCCGAATCCTGAAACCCGTATGTTGCTGGAAATCTTGCCAGAAATCTATCACACGCAGATCAACGATGTTCTACTCACCGCGTTAGCGCAGGTCCTTACCCACTGGAATTGTAGTGAGGACATCTTGATCAATCTGGAAGGTCATGGACGAGAGGACCTCTTCTCTGAGGTCGATCTCTCACGAACCGTTGGCTGGTTCACCTCAATCTTCCCGGTCAAGCTGACGGTACCGGCGGGTTCAAGTATGATTGACATCCTGAAGCAATTGAAAGAACACTTACGTCATATACCACATCATGGTATTGGCTATGGTATTCTACGCTATCTCGGCCAGAACACTCCGGGAGGCAAAGAACTTCACAGACGTCCACAGCCACAGATTGTTTTCAACTACCTGGGACAACTGGAGACCCCGGCAGCCACCGGGACCGTCTTCAGCAATCTGAGGCCATCATCTGGACCTACACAACATCGGGAGAGTACACGTAGCCATTTGCTGGCGATCAACAGCATTATTCAAGCAGGCCAATTGCATATCTCCTGGGAGTTTAACCCGCAGGTCCACCAGCGTGAAACGATCAGTGACCTGGCACAGGCCTATATACAGGCATTACAGGCTATCATTACCCTGGCACAGACGTCACAATCCGCGACAATCTACACGCCATCCGATTTCCCGGATCTCGAAGTAAGCCAGGAAGATCTAGAATTTCTGCTCTCAGAAATTGATCTGGGCGAATAGGAGAAAGAAAAAAATGATAGCTTGTGTGTTTATTAATTCTATCAGGTTCATCTCATTAATAAGGAGCAATGTATGAGTCAAAAAATGACCGCTACGTCCCTGGAAGTAACCACTCTGGTGGATTTATTGCGCTGGAGAGCGAGAGAGAAGCCATCTCAAATGGTATATACCTTCTTAACGTACGGTGAAGCATCGATCACTACGAAGAGTATTACCTATCAAGAGCTGGACCTGAAGGCCCGTGCGGTTGCAAGATTACTCCAGGAAAACGGTGGAGAAGGGAAGCAGGTATTGTTGCTGTATCCATCGGGTCTCGATTATATGGTTGCGTATTTTGGGTGTTTATATGCTCATGCGCTGGCGGTTCCAGCCTATCCTCCTCATTCACAGCGTGCTCTGCCACGTATCCAAGCAATTGTTGCCGATGCCGGTATCTCAATCGTGCTCACGACGGTCGCCGTACACAAAAAGGTGCGGAACTGGATGCACGATATTACGGATGTATCGCATATGCAATGGTTCACAACGGATGATATGGGAACCGAAGGGGCTGAGCAATGGACGACGGCACCTGAGATTACTGGAGATACGCTGGCTTTCTTGCAATATACATCTGGTTCCACTTCTACTCCGAAAGGGGTCATGGTAAGCCATGCCAACCTGCTGCATAACCTTTCAATGATCTATACCTACTGGGAACTGAACGATCAGTCCGTTGGAGTTTCCTGGCTACCCATATTTCACGATATGGGACTTATTGCCGCGATGCTGCTTCCACTGTATGGCGGTTTTCCTGCCTACTTTATGGCCCCGACAGATTTCTTGCTGCGTCCCCAGCGCTGGTTGCAGGCCATCACAGATTATAAAGGGACCCATAGTTGCGCGCCAAACTTTGCCTACGAGTTGTGTTTGAAACGAGTGACTGAGAAGGACTTTGAGACACTTGACTTGAGCAGTTGGAAAATCGCCTTAAACGGAGCGGAGCCAGTGCGGGCTGAGACTTTGCATCGTTTCACCAAGCGGTTCGCAGCTGTCGGTTTCCGATCAGAGACGTTTATGGCCGGCTTCGGGTTAGCCGAAGGAACGCTCATGGTGTCAATCGGTCAGTTGAGAGATGAGCCCTACGTGAAAAGTATTAGCAAAGCAGCCTTAGAAGAGAATTTCATTTTGCCAGCAGGGGCGTCGATAGATGATGTCCAGCAACTGGTTGGATGTGGGCCGATACGAGGAGAGCAACATCAGGTTGTTATTGTGAATCCACACACCCATCAGCCCTGCCGTCCGGAGGAGGTGGGAGAAATCTGGGTTGCGAGTCCCAGCGTAGCACAGGGATACTGGCAACGGCCCGTTGAGAGCGCCAAAACGTTCCAGGCCCGTCTTTCAACTGGTGAAGGTCCCTTCTTGCGTACAGGGGATCTGGGCGCATCTCTGAATGACAACATTTTTGTGACGGGGCGACTCAAAGATCTCATCATCCTGGCAGGTCGCAATTATTATCCTCAAGATATCGAATTGACCGTCGAGAGGAGCCATCCGGCAATTCGTCCGACATGTTGTGTCGCCTTCTCTGTGGAGCAAGAGCAGCAAGAACGTCTGATTGTACTTGCCGAGGTTGATCATCGGTACTCATTTGATGTTGAGATGACCCCTGCGGCCAAAAAGCAGGAGATCGCCAGGAATATTAGAAAAGATATCTCTGATTATCATGAGTTGCTGGTTGATAAAGTCGTCCTGCTGCGCCCTAATGGAATTCACAAAACATCAAGTGGGAAAGTACAGCGTCGAGCATGCCGAGAGGCGTTCTTACAGGAGGAACTCTCAATCTGGAATGGTTAGTATGCGGTAGCAAACATGTGACACGAAAATTCGAAACGTCATGCGCCGTTGGTGCATGACGTTTCGAATTTTCGGGGAAGAGCTTAGCGAATAGCGGAGCTCGCCCAAAAGAAGCCTCCTGCGATAGAGTAAAGCAAAAACCAACGGCTTTTTAGATAGGTGTTTCAGATCAGATAGAGAGTGAGAATCAAAGGAGATAAAGCAGAGCATCAAATGAACGAGCTGCCGAACGGCAATGAGAGAAGGTGGCAACAGACTCCTCTCACGCGGCTTTCTTGCGAAACAGCTTATCGGCTCATCGACGACCAAAGGTCAAAGCACGCAGCGTTAAAGATTTCAGGCGGTGAATGTGTTCTTGATCAAAGGCAACCTTATAGGCGGTACGCGTTGGAATTAGCGACTTCCCTTCAAGCTTCTCAAAGCCAAGCCTACGCGCTAATTTCTCTCCCTCCTCCGAGATCGTCACTGTATAAATATGTTGAATCAGGTATCCATTACTGTAGAGGTTTAGCAGCAAATCGATAAAGCGTGAAACCAGAATACCCCCGTAGAGCCGCTGTAAATGGGCCGGCAGGTTGGGATCAACAACCAGGACATCAATATAGAGGGTAAATGGCTCTAGGCGTCGAAAAGGCGTCACATCCTCTACAGTAATGTCTCGCTCGATCTTCTCACCAACTAATAATTGGTCAAGCAAGTTATCCGCAAGATTAAACATAGAAATATACCCAACCACTCGCTCCTGCACCTTGAGTGAGTGAAAGGTAAACTCACTCTTTTGCTGAAAAGCAATCCGCTCCTGAAGAGGTGTGATAAAGCTTTTCCCAAAGATACGCGCCCCAATTTCTAACTCTTCTATCTGGTCCGCAATGGTGGAACGACTAAAGGTAATACCCTCTTGCTGAGCAAAAAGCACCTGCATAGAAAGTGCCAGGGCATCAATATCACGTCTGGGATAAACTCCCTGCTTCATTCCGGGTGGCACGATCTTGCGAATAAAGCCCTGCTTGACTTTGCGAAAAAACATTGCTTTTGAGAGGCCCAATTTCTGCTGGGCTTCTGATGCGGTGTAATATTGCTCTGACATAGGAATTGATCTCTTTTCTGGCATTCCGCTATATATACTAGCATGAGGGTAAGACTTCGTAAACTTTTTGAGAGCATATATTTATTTCAAGACTTTCTCTCTCCTTTGCACCCTTTCTTTATATATGGATAGTCCTTCTCTATCAATAACAACAGTACCATATGAGCCGTTAGATAACCGTTATTTTCTTTGATAGGGAATTCACCTTTAGGTTACGCTCAACCTTTAATTTCTCCTATAAACCCATATACAAATATTTTTGTATATGCTATAGTAGTAACGTTTGGATAAGCAGGACATTTAAAAACGTGCTGTTTCTGAAGTGAACTACCGCTCAGCTAAAGACTGAGCGGCTTCTTCGGAAGAGGAAGCCTGACCAGACTCAACCGCAGAAATGCGAACTCTGTTTGGAAGGTCACGACACCGGCAGTTGACGCATCAGACCGCTGCTCTGTCGTCTAGATTTAAGTAGGGGCAAAAGAAGATGGTTATCGTTCGAGTACGCTCTTCAGGAACCGGGCCAGCACCTGGACATTTGGTTCGTCAACGATGTCGTTGTGATGCCCCGGCACGATATACACGTCTATCGGCTCCTGACTCAGTTGCTCCCAACCTCCTGTGGCGATGGTGTCTGCTGGGAGTTGTTCCTCCTTCACTCGCTCTCTGAGGTAGTTGAGTCCCTCTTCAGAGCGGAAGAAGCTCATCTTGCCATCATAGGCAACCGGTTTATAATATTTGACGGCAAGCAAGTTGCGGCAATTCATGTACGCAAGACGCCGGAACTGCTCAAAACCCGTGTCAGATGGGATGATGCCTGCACCTTTCGCTTGCTTCCATACGAGCTCCATCTGCTCCTGGAGCGTGGACAAGGTACCCATATCCTGATCGAGTGTGCCGATTCCTCCTTCGATGAGCAACTGCACTATCGTGGCGTCATCGAGTTGCGCTCTGTGCCGGGACTTCTCCTCATGCAAGAAGGAGGGCGGGACGCCGCTATCCAGTAAGGCGAGCAATGCGACTGTCTGCCCCTGACGCTTCAGTTGTTGTGCTATCTCAAAGGCGACGACTCCACCCAGGGACCACCCTCCAATTTGATAGGGTCCGTACGGCTGAATCAGGCGAATTTCCTGGATATAGCGCTCGGCCATCTCTTCTAAACTGGTCTCCTCTTCACTCCATTCAGGTGATTGCAGTCCATAGAATGGTTGCTCCTCTCCTAATGCTCGCGCCATGGCCTGGTACCGAAAGATGCTCCCGCCCGAGGGATGGACGCAGAAGAACGGCAAGCGGTGGCCTTGCGGTTGCAGGGCTACGATGATTGACTCTGGCTCCACGGGAATCTCCTGGCGCAGCAGGGAGGCAAATGCTTCGAGCGTTGGATACTTGAAGAGATTTGACAGTGCGAGATCACAACCGAATTCGGTATGGATCAGGGACATGAGACGCACGGCAATGATTGAGTTTCCACCAAGGTCGAAGAAGTTATCCAGTACGCTTATCGGGGAGATACGCAGGATGTTTTCCCAGATGTTGATCAGCCTCGCTTCGATGGAATCCCGCGCATTGATGCTTCTGGCCTCTCCGGCAACCACCTGTTCCCGATCGCTGGCATCGTTAAGATGGACCGGATTGGGCAGCTTCTCGCGATCAACTTTACCATTGATGGTCAATGGTAAGCTTGCGATCCGTACGATATACGCAGGTATCATGTAACTGGGAAGGCGCTCCTGTAAAAAACTCTGCACGGCCTTCTCGGAAATTTTCTGAATATAGTCACTGACGATATAGGCTGCCAGATACGGTTCCCCATCCTGATCTTGTCGCAGTTGCACAACGCTCTGCCGCACCTGCTCATGTTGACAAAGCATGTGCTCGATCTCACCTAGTTCTACCCGATAACCTCTCACCTTCACCTGGGTGTCGACACGACCAATGAACTCGATCATTCCGTCCTCGCGCGTCTTTACCAGGTCACCGGTACGATAGTATCTCCTGGCTGGTTGGCTCCACCATGCTTTTTCAAGAAACTTTTCCTCGGTCTGCTCTGGCTGATTGAGGTACCCCACGGCGACACCCGCCCCTGCAATATAGAGTTCACCAACAACGCCAACTGGCACCAGATGACCACCCGCATTGAGAATGGCCACCTCGAGATTGCTCAATGGCTTCCCAATAGGGACACTCGACTCGGATGCCCGCTTCCATGCATCTCTGGCCGGTCCCAGGTAGTTAATCAGTGCGCCGATGGTTGTCTCGGTTGGACCATAGTGGTTGATGACGTCACAGGTCGCCTCCAGTTGGGCCAGCCGGCTTAGCAATCTTCCATTCAGTGTTTCTCCTCCCACGATGAGTTGTTTGCGTGGCAGGAGAGCCTGCGCTTGCACCTGCCCCTCACTGGCGGACAGGAGAGCTTGAAGATGGGATGGCACTATTTTCAACACATCGAGAGGATATTGCTGCGTATAGCTACTCCAACGCTGGACGGATGTTGCAGTTTCATAGTCCAGAATATGCAGACATCCACCGGAGATGAGGGAACCGAAGATGACGGTATTGCCCAGGTCGGCCGCCAGTGTTGAGACAGTGGCAAACTGCCAGCCTGCCTGCCATCCACACTGTTGCTGCAACGCCTGGATATAATTACTGATATTGCGATGGGAAATCAATACTCCTTTGGGCACGCCGGTTGAGCCAGATGTATAGATGACGTACGCAAGATCGGAGAGCTTTAGAATAGCATTGACGTTCTCTCGCTGCTCTACTGGCTCTTTATCCAGGAACACTGTCTGCCCCTGATAGTCGGCGAAGAGATGCTGCAAGCTCTCCTGCGTGACGACATAGACCACGTTTGTGTCACTGAGTTGATAGTGTAAACGGCTGGCAGGTAGCTGCGGGTCCAGTGCGACATACGCTCCTCCGGCTTTGAGAATGGCCAGCAATCCAATGACCATTTCAACTGAACGTGTTGTGCATAAGCCAACCAGGATGTTTCGTGCTACCCCTGAGGCAATCAAACGATGAGCAAGTGCGTTAGCCCGACCGTTCAGCTCTCGATACGTCAGGGTAATCCCATTACTGGTTACTGCCGGCTCATCGGGGATTACGATGACTTGCTGCTCAAACATGTCGACGAGACTGCGTGCGGGAAAATCTACGATGGGGCCGCGCCCATGCTTGAGGGCCTGCTCTTCCTGCCACGGTTGCAATAGTGAGAGAGCTTGAAGCTGAGCTCCCGGTCGGGTTACGGCCTCCTGCAACAGGGTAATCAACAGGGTAGCAAGTGAGCTTATGCTCTGCTTCGAGAAGCGGCTGGCATCAAAATGCAGACGCAGTTGCAGCGTTCCACTGCGTTGCGTCACCTCCAGCTTCAATGTAAACGGCTCGATACAGGAGTAACTCTGGCAGAGCGAGAATGCAACGTTCCCCTGCTGCTGGCACTCTGGCCACTGGCGATACTCAAATTGTTGCGGGAACTGTCGGCTTTTATGCTCCTGTTGAGTTGGCCAGGTAAAGTAGTTCTGTTCTTCGGATGCCGCCTGATAGTCCTTACTCACCAGACGCACCAGTTGCTCGAATGTGCTTGTTGGAGCTATAGATGTCGGGACAGGAAGCACTCTGGTGTAGAGTCCCATGACAGAGGCGAGTTCTTCATAAGCACGCCCATTAAAACTGACACCCGAAATGATGTCTTCCCGGTTGGTCAGGACCGCTAGGAGGAGTTGCCAGACGGCGAATAGGACATTCTCGACTGAGATCTCTTTCCTTTGTGCAAACGCTTCTATTTTTACACGGAGCGAGGCAAACATTGCGACGTCGTAGATTTCTGGCTGGAAAGACTGGTTTTCCTGCGTTCGCTCACCTGGCAGGTGTAGGCTACCAAGCGAGGAGAGATCAAGATACTTCCACAATTGTTGATGTGTTTCGACGTCTTCTTCTGCAAGTATCTCGTTTTGCCATGCCGATACGTCGATGTACTGCAATGGCTCCTCTTCCTGTTCTGCATCAGGCTGCCTGCGATGATGATTCAGGCAGGCAGCATAGGCAGTACTTATCTCATGGACCAGCCGATACAGGGTGCTGGTGTCGGCACAGAATGCGGGTAAGCGCAGAATTAACAGGTACTTCTGGTCGGCGAGTTCCAACAGTTGAAGCTGTAAAGCAGGGGCTTTCCCGATATCCCATGCATCAGCACGCAGGTCTTGTAGTGTTTTTTTGATATGTGCTTGCTGTTCGGCAAAATTTAGATGCTTCAGAGACTCTGTGCGCCAATCATATTGTGGATCTGACACAATTTGCATCGGTACATCCATACCAGGCAAGGCATAGAAGATGGTACGGAAGATCTCATGCCGCTCAACGATAGTTTGCATTGCTTGCTGTAACACGTCTATGGCGACGGGACCGTCAAGGGAGATAGCGCCAACGGCGTGATACGCCTGGCTCTGCTGATATACTTCCCACAAACGAGCTTGCTGTAATGATAAGGAGGCGGCTTGCAGTGTTGATGACTCCATTCGTCTTTACTCCTCTGAATTAGCGATGCGAAACTACAACTTACTTTCCTGATATCCTCATTCGATTTCCCCTGGTACTGCTGAGTTTGCGAAGCGTATTGGAACGACGCTCTTGCTTGATCTTCTCCTGCTCCAGTTCCTCTTCCTCGCTGTACATCTCCAGATCAGCGATGACGACATCTGGCCGTTCAAGACTTTGCTTCAGAAGGTTAATAAAATGGCTAATGAGCCTTTCCATACTGGCACGCTCAAAGAGATCGGTTCGGTAGGTAATGGAACCCGCCAGTCCCTCGGCGCTCTCGGCCAGGAAAACGGCAAAGTCAAATTTGGCCGTGGTGACCTCGTTCGATAGTTCGGTCATGGTCAGCGATGCCTGGGGCTCTTGCTCCAGCAGGGGGGTAACCTCACCGACGGGAATGTTGTGGAGTACGAAGAGACAGTTGATTAATGGCGTTTGTCCATAGAGGCGTTCGATGTGCAGGTGATCAACCAGCATGTCATAGGGAAGATCCTGATAGGTGTAGGCCCCCAAGACACAGTTCCGCACTCGTTCGAGTACCTGGTAGAAGGTCGGTGCCCCTCCCAGATCGACCCGCAGGGCAAGCAGGTTGACGAAAAAGCCGATTAATGCTTCCGTCTCTCTGCTGGTGCGATTTGCGATATCGGTTCCTACGGTGATATCGTCATCACCTGTTGTGCGAGAGAGCGCCATCATGAACGCTGCGAGCAGCGTCATGTACAATGTTACGCCCTGCTGCTGGCTGAACTCTTTCACGGACTGTAATAATTCCGTGGAGAGGTTGAATGTATGATTGGAACCTCGCTGACTCGGCAGCTCCGGCCGTGGATGGTCCAGCGGATATTCGTACGCATGAGCACCTGCGAGCCGCTGCTGCCAGTACGTCAGGTGAGCGTCGAGTGTTTGACCTTGTAACCACTGGCGCTGCCAGACGGCGAAATCGGCGTATTGAATCGCCAGCGGCGCCAGTGGAGAGTCTTTTTTGTCGAGATATGCCTGATACAACGTCTGAAGCTCATAGGAAAAGACCCCTATCGACCAGCCATCGAAAATGATGTGGTGCATCGTCACGAGGAAGATATGCTCCTGCTCGTTGAGCCGAATCAATGAGGTTCGTATGAGCATGTCTTGCTCCAGATTAAAGGGACGCTGCGCCTCCTGCCGCATCAGAACCTTGGCCTGCTGCTCTCGCATGACGTCATCCCATGCACTAAGATCCACGAGGGGCAACGCACATAGACAGTTCGTCGGCGCGATAACCTGTACAGCCTCGCCATCAATGGTCAGGAACGTCGTGCGTAAGTTCTCATGCCGCTTTACGATCTCCTGGATGCTCCACCGTAGTGCGTCTACGTTGAGTGTTCCGCTCAACTTGATGGCGAGGGGAATATTCGATGAGGCATCACCAAGATGCAATTTGTCTAAAAACCAGAGGCGCCGCTGTGAGAATGAGAGCGGCAGCTTCTGCTCACGTGAGACAGGTACCAGAGCTAACGGCTCTATCTGCTGCTCGGCTCTCAGCGCGACCTCAACCAGTGTCGACTGGCTTGCGATGGTCACTGCTTCAAAGAGACTTCGCAGTGGTAGCTGTATACCAAAGGCACGGCGCAGACGCGTCCACAACTGTGTTGCCAGCAACGAATGTCCCCCAAGCTCGAAGAAGTTATCCTCGATACTTATCTGTTTTCGACCAAGGACGCTACGCCAGGTTGCCAGTAACAACTCTTCGATCTGCGTACGCGGTAAGACGATGATCTTCTCGTCGCTATCTTCCAGAGTGTCAGGCATCGGCAATGCCTTACGATTGACCTTTCCGTTCGGTGTCAGTGGTAGCTCCTCTAGCAGAGAGAAGGCGGTGGGCATCATATAATCCGGTAGCTTCTCGCTCACGAGCGCACGTAGCTGGGGGACCAGTTCTCGGGCGCTATGCTGGGAAACGACGTAGGCCACCAGGAGTTTGTTGCCTGGACGATCCTCACGTACGATGACACAACACTCTATGACCGCTTCATGCTCATTGAGTACGTCCTCAATCTCACCCAGTTCGATACGTAGCCCACGCACTTTGACCTGATGGTCAATGCGTCCCAGAAACTCGATCGAACCATCGGGCAGATAGCGTGTCAGGTCACCTGTACGATACAGGCGCGCCCCCGGCTGGCTACTAAATGGATGCGGGATGAATCTGGATGCCGTCATGCCCTGCTGTTGCAGATATCCCCACGCCAGACCGACGCCCCCGATATACAATTCTCCGGGAACACCAATCGGCACCGGCTGATAGTATTGGTCGAGCAGATACACCTGTGTCCGCCGGATCGGATACCCGATCGGTGGACGCCGCTCCAGGTCTGGCGTGCACTCCATGATGGTAGCATACACGGTACACTCAGTCGGTCCATAGGCGTTATAGAAGCGGCGCTTGCCTGGCTCGGCCCACCGGCGCATCAATTCTTCTGAGCACGCCTCTCCGCCTACGACGATTTTTGTCAGTGTCGGAACGTCGTCAGGATCGAGTTGTGCCAGAACCGAAGGTGGCAACAAGGCCATACTGACACGATGCGTACAAATCAGATCTACCAATGGCGGTCCTGCCATTAGTGTATCTTTCGTCCCCAAACACAGCGTTGCACCCGTACACAGTGCCATCACCATTTCCCAGACGAAGGCATCAAAGCTTATGGATGAGAATTGTAGGATATGATCATCGGGCGTGAGATCAAATCTCCCTTGCTGCTCTTCCACAAGATTCATCAGACCGTAATGGGGAACCAGGACACCTTTGGGATGCCCCGTCGAACCAGAGGTGAAGATGATATACGCGAGATCTTGCGCCCATACTTCAACGCCTGGACGCTGCATAAATTCCTGTGCTATGGATGACCATTGTGTATCCACGGCCACAACATGCTCATGCTTGAGTTGAATGCGCTCCTGTACATGGTGCTGGCTCAAGACCAGTTGAATGTTCGCCGTCTGCAACATATATTCCAGGCGTTGCACCGGATAGGTCGGATCCAGCGGGACATAGGCCGCACCGGATTTGAGAATAGCCAAAATACTGACAACCATCTCCAATGAACGATCAAGACACACACCCACCAGTTGTCCCCGACCAATACCTTGCGCACGAAGATAATTGCTCAGTTGATTCGCTCGCCGATCCAGTTCTTGATAGCTCCAGTTCTGCCCCTCAAAGATTACTGCACGATGCAGTGGATCTGCATCCACGAGGGCTTCAAAGAGGGAGGGCATACTGGCAGCGTACTCATACGCTGCATCGGTTGCGTTCCAGGATCGCAGTATCTGCTCTCGCTCTGGCTCTGTGAGCAGGGACAGTTCATTGAGACGCTGCTCTGGATGCTGGACAATACTTTCCAGCAGGGTTCGCCAGTGCCCGAGCATCCTGGTAATGGTTTCGCGCTCAAACAAATCGGTATTGTACTCGAATTCACAGAGTAGATCCTGAGTTGTCTCCACCACCGTCAAACTAAGGTCAAATTTGGATGTCTTCTGCTCATTTCCAAACGCCCCGATTGAGAGGCCCGGCAATGTCGCATTCTCATCTCGCACGTGCTGCATCCCAAAGATAACCTGGAAGAGGGGGGTTCGGCTCTGATCACGCTCCGGCTGCAACACCTCCACCAGCTTCTCAAAGGGAATATCCTGATGGGCATACGCCCCGAGCGCCACTTCCTTCACCCGTTGCAGCACTTCAACGAAGCTGGGTGATCCCGAGAGGTCCGTGCGCAGGACCAGTGTGTTGACGAAGAACCCAATCAAGCCCTCGATCTCTCGCTGCGTCCGGTTGGCTATCGGGGTCCCAACGCTGATGTCTTCCTGCCGACTATATCGACTCAAGAGTACCTGCCAGGCAGCCAGCAAGGTCATAAACAAGGTCACCCCCTGCTGCTGGCTCAACTGTTTGAGTTTCTGGCTCACCTCCGGTGAGAGCACCAGCCGCTGACTGGCTCCCCGGTGACTCTGCACCGCTGGACGGGCATGATCCAGTGGCAGATCCAGCGGTTCCACTCCGGCTAGCCGGTTCTTCCAATAGGCTAATTGCACATCCAGGGCCTCTCCCTGCAACCATTTACGCTGCCAGATGGCATAATCGGCATACTGCAATGGCAGTTCTGCCAGTGGCGAAGACTTCCCTTGTACAAAGGCCATATAGAGCTGCGACAGTTCATCCACCAGCACGCTCATCGACCAGCCATCCGCAATGCTGTGGTGCAACGTCAGCAGCAGCACAAACTCTTGCTCGGCCAGTTGCAAGAGCTGCGCCCGGAACAGCGGCCCCTGCTCCAGATCAAAGGGCAACTGTGCCTCCTGCTCCACTAGGGACGCCACCGCATCTGCATGCTCCACTCGCCCTGCCTGCAACACAAACGAGGAGGCTGGCTCAATCACCTGGCAGGGCTGTCCGTTATGGACCTCAAAATGGGTCCGCAACACCTCATGGCGTCGAACAATCTCGGCGACGGTACGCTGCATTGCTTCGACCTGCACCACGCCCCTCAACCGCAGAGCCAGTGGAATAGTATAGGCGATATTGCCTGGTTCCAATTGCTCTAAAAACCACAAACGTTGCTGCGCGAATGAGAGCGGAGCCCGCTCATGGGGCACGGAGATAATCGGTGGAGGGAGCGTCAACTCTTGCTTCGTCTCCATCTTTATCTCAATCTGCTGCGCCAATAATGCAATCGTCGGTGCCTCAAACAACATACGCAACGGGACATCTATCTTCAAGAATGTACGTATCCTGGCAACAAGCTGGGTCGCCAGCAGAGAGTGCCCACCAATTTCAAAGAAGTTGTCATATACACCAACACGTTGCCTATCCAACACCGACTGCCAGATATCCACCAACACTTCTTCTATCAGATTCTTAGCGGCTCTCATCTGCGTCAGGCTACCCGACTGCTCCTCCGGTTCAGGCAATGCTCGACGATCAATTTTCCCATTCACCGTGAGCGGCAGAGTATCTAGGAACAGAATATGCGCAGGCATCATGTACTCAGGCAATCTATCGTGAAGGAAAGTGCGCAACTCAGCCACAGTGACGGTGCCGTCCTTCGGCACCACATACGCCACCAGTTGCTTATCATTGCCCCGCAACCGGGCCAGCACCACCGTGTCTCTCACCGCAGGATGCTGTGCCAGGGCGGCCTCAATCTCTCCCAGCTCAATGCGGAAACCACGAATCTTCACCTGGTGATCTATACGTCCCAGATATTCTATATCTCCGTTGGGTAAGCGCCAGGCGAGATCACCGGATCGATAGAGCCGTGCGCCGGGTTCATCACTCAGAGGATGAGGCACGAAGTGCTGGGCCGTCAATTCTGGTCGATTCAGGTAGCCGCGAGTGACGCCGGAGCCGCCCACATACATCTCGCCTGCCACACCGATGGGTGCGGGTTGTCCATAGCGATCCATAATAACGACGTGGAGATCACTGATCGGCTGGCCGATGACACTGCCGAGATTGTTGTGGAGATCAATCTCACGAATTGGGCGATAGGTCACGTGTACCGTCGTTTCGGTGATGCCATACATATTCACGAGTTGTGGCTGCTGATCTCCATGGATGGCGAACCAGGGACGTAAGCTCTGAAGTTCCAGCGCCTCGCCGCCGAAGATAACCAGGCGTAGCGCTAACTGTTGCCGTTGTTCCGCTACATGTTCGACCTGCATCAATTGATTGAACGCTGATGGGGTCTGGTTCAGTACCGTGACCTGATGGGTATTCAGTAACTGATAGAACAGATCCGGCGAACGGCTGATCCAGAACGGCACAACCACCAGACTTCCGCCGTGAAGCAGAGCCCCCCAGATCTCCCAGACCGAGAAATCGAAGGCGTAGGAATGGAAGAGCGTCCACACGTCGTGGTGATCGAAGGCGAAGTGCGCAGCGGTCACTGTGATGAGGCGAACGACATTAGCATGTGATACCATCACACCTTTCGGCTCACCAGTAGAGCCAGAGGTATACATCACATAGGCCAGGTTCTCCACATCTGTGAGATGAGATGGATTCTCATGACTATATAAATCAGAGGACAGGCAATCTGTGATAAATACTTCGGGGACGCCGCTTCCCACCAGACATGCATCGTTCTCACTCCAGCGTAAGAGAAGCGAGATATGCGCATCCTCCATCAAAAAGGTCAGGCGCTCAGCCGGATATGCCGGGTCGAATGGAAGATAGGCACCGCCCGCCTTGAGAATACCCAGGATGCCTACAATCATGGCGATTGAACGTTCCGTGCTGATACCAACAATGCTTTCAGGTCCAATTCTATGACTCCGTAGGGCATGGGCCACACGATTCGCCTGCTCGTTCAATTCCTGGTACGTGAGCGCCTCATCATTCAGCTTGAGGGCCACAGCTTGAGGGTTTCGCTTTACCTGCTCTTCAAACAATTGCTGGATAGTGGCCTCAATCGGATACATAGAAGAGGTTGTGCTCCAGTCCTCGATCAAGGTTCGCTTTTCAGCGGGCGTCAGAATGGTCAGAGAGGACAATTTCGCCGCCGGATTCTCACTGATCTCGCTGAGCAAGGTGAACCAGTGACCAAGTAAGCGGCTAATGGTCTCTTCGTCGAACAGGTCGGTGTTGTATTCAACAACACAAGTCAGGGATTGCTCATCCTCGAAGGTCAGCATACTCAGATCAAACTTTGTGGTCTTCTGCTCCAGATCTACGGTACTCACCTGCAGATCAGGTAGCTCTTCCTGCACTCTTTCCAGATTCTGCAAGCTAAAGAGTACCTGGAAGAGCGGCGAACGGCCTGGATCACGCTCCGGTTGCAACACTTCAACCAGTTTCTCAAACGGCACATTCTGATACGCATAGGCGTCTAATGCAACCTTACGTACTCTCTGCATAACTTGCGCAAACGTAGGATCTTCGCTGAGATCGGTACGCAGTACCAGGGTATTGACGAAAAAGCCCAGCAGCGCCTCGACCTCGACGGCAGTACGGTTGGCAATCGGCGTGCCGACGCTGATATCCTCCTGATAGCTATATCGGCTCAGCAAAACCTGGAATGCTGCCAGCAGGGTCATGAACAGCGTGACCCCTTCCCGCTGGCTGAGCTGTTGCAGGTCCTTTTTTAGTGCAGCGGGCAGTGTGATCTTCTGATGAGCACCACGATAGCTCTGAATGGCGGCGCGAGGACGATCCGTGGGCAGATTCAGGGTCTCAGCATGCTGTAATTGTTGCTGCCAGTACGCTATTTGCGCGTCCATAACTTCGCCTTGCAACCAATTGCGCTGCCAGCTAGCAAAATCCGCATACTGGATGGCTAGCTCCGACAACGGCGAAGCCTCTCCCCGGCAATAGGCGCTATAGAGTGCGCTTAACTCTTTAAGAAAAACACCAACCGACCACCCATCCCAGACGATATGATGGACACAAAGGAAGAAGACATGCTCGCGCTCGTTCAGATGTACCAGAATACAGCGCACAAGAAACTCACGCTCAAAATCAAATGGTCGCTGCCCTTCATTTTGAAGTACCTGTGCCAGCAATTCCTCTTGCTGCTCCTGGCTCTTCTGACTAAAATCAAGATGCCGTAAGTGGAAATCGCTAACGTCCAGAATGGAAATGACTGGTTGACCCGCTTCTTCACGAATCGTTGTACGCAACACTTCATGGCGACGAATAATTTCACGCACACTTTGTTCGAATACCTGCTCGTGCAGATTTCCCTTTAGGCGTAGGGCCAGCGGGATCATATACGCGGTACTATCTGGCTCAAGCTGGTTCAAGAACCAGAGACGCTGTTGCGCGAATGAGAGCTGCTTGCTCTCCCCCGCTACCAGTGGTTTCATGGCTGGCATCGCCGTCCCATGGGCACTCCTCAATCCCTGCTCGATATGCTGTGCCAGACCCGCAATGGTTGGCTCCGTAAAAAACACATTGAGCATCACATCTACGCATAAGACATTGCGAATACGAGCAATCAACTGTGTTGCCAGTAGTGAGTGACCACCAATGTCAAAAAAGCTATCAAAAATTGAGACCCGCTGGCGATTCAATATTTTGCACCAGATATCCGCGATCAATTGTTCGATCTGGGTGCGTGGAGCAATATAGACCTGTTCCTGGCTCTCGGTATTGCCAGGGATGGGTAATACATAACGATCGATCTTGCCATTTACCGTCAGTGGCAGGGCATCCAACACAATAATTGTGGCTGGCAGCATATATGTTGGCAACCTCTGCTGTAAGAACTGGCGGAGCTCGACAACATCCGGTCTGACGGTTGCTCGCCCTACGACATAGGCGACAAGTTGCTTATCTCCCGGCGCATCTTCTCGCACAATCACCACGTTCTCACGCACATCGGGATGCTGGCTGAGCACGACTTCAATCTCACCCGGTTCGATACGGAAACCACGAATCTTTACCTGGTGATCTACACGTCCCAGGAACTCAAAAATCCCATTGGCGCGATAACGTACAATATCGCCGGTTTTATAGAGCCTCTCCCCCTCCTGGTCACTAAAGGGCTGCGGAATAAAACGCTCGGCCGTCAACTCGGGACGACCACGATAGCCTCGTGCCAGGCCAGCTCCTCCAATGTACAGCTCACCCGCCATTCCTACAGGAACCGGTTGCAGTCGCTCATCCAATACATATAATTGCGTATTGGCAATCGGTGTACCAATCGGTACAAAATCCGTCAGTTCACTCGCCACTGGCACATCATAGATACAGCAACCAACAACGGTCTCGGTCGGTCCATACTCATTGATCAGGCGAACACCAGGCGCATAAGTACGCCACGGCACCAGACTTTCTCCTGGTAATGCCTCTCCACCAATCACCAGGGCATGACTCGCCGTGGCAAATTGCTGCGGTGAAAGTTCATGGTTCAGCAGCTCAAGGTGTGCCGGGGTAATCTTCACGAAGCTAAATTGCTTCTCTTGCTTCATGACGGTCGCCAGCGCCTCGATATTTTGCGCCTCTGGCACCAGCACGACACTCCGTCCCGCCAGCAACGGCAGAAACAGGCTCGTGACGGTCAGATCAAAGGCGAGGGAGGAATGGACCGGAGCTCCGTTTCCTTCGTCCACGCGGTAATAGCGACTGGCCCATGAGAGGTAGTTGGTCAGACCACGATGGGTGATCATCGCACCCTTCGGCTTCCCGGTCGATCCGGAGGTATAGATGATGTAGGCGAGATTGTCTGGATCTCCAGAGGCTAAGGGATTGTCTGTACGCTGCTGAGCAAGCTGTGCGTGTATCTCGTCCAACACGACGATATCTGTATCACTCGTTGCTGGCAGTTGTGCAGCGAGTTGCTTCGTAGTCAGCAACAAAGCGGCCTGGGCATCCTGGATAATAAAATGTAAACGCTCCTGTGGATAGGTCGGGTCGAGCGGCACATAGGCAGCGCCCGCTTTCAAAATACCCAGAATCCCGACCAGCATATCGCAGCTTCGAGGTAAACATAATGCGACAAGTGTCTCTGGTCCCACTCCACGTTCCCGTAAGGCATAGGCCAGTTGATTCGCTCGAAGATTTAACTCGGCGAAAGTCAACTGGCGCTCTTTATCCACCACGGCCAGTTCGTCGGGCGTCCGTAATACCTGCTCTTCAAACAGCTGCTGAACCCCTTGCTGGCAAGGATAGTCCACCTGCGTATCGTTCCAGCTTCCAAACAATTGCTCACGATCGGCCGGACTCAAGATCGTGACGATGCTGATGAATGTCTCGGGTGTTTTGAGCATCTGCTCAAGTAAGGTCAGGTATTGGGAGGCAATCCGTTGCACGACATCCTCTGTGAAGTAAGCGCTATTATAGTGCCATTGCAGAGAAAGTGTGTCGTTCTTGCTGGCAACAACCTCCAGCAGGAGCTTTCCCGGTTCGCTGTAGGCCACACATGTTGCAATCTGGAAGGTGACGCCATTAGATAGCACAGGATCTGGCCGCTCAGTGTACTCAAAACAGAAGGGCGCAACAGGCTCCAACGAGGCTGCATCGGCCTCGAAATATTGCTGCATCTGACGAACATCGGCAGCAACTTCCTGTACCTGTGCTAGCGTCTCAAGAAAATTCTGGCGCTCTTTAAGATAAAGCGAAACAGGCAGGTATCTGGAGGCCGGACCAGTTGCTGTGACTAATTCTTCGAAAGGACGCCCATCAACCGCCATCCCAATCTGCACTTCATCTCCACCGCTAAGTCGCCACAACAGAACCATCCAGGCCGCTAGTAGGAGATCCTCTGCCTGGCAATTCTGGCTATGCAGAAAACGTTGCACATTCTCCTGAAGAGAGGCAGGCAATGGGATGCTGTAAACTTCAGGGGCAAAAAGCTGCTCACCGAGAGAAGTGTTCCGCTCGCCAGGTAAGGAAAGTACGGAGAAGGCAGATCCCTTACGCTTCTGCCAGTAGAGCCGGCCCGCTTCACTCTCTTCATCTTCTAACAGTTCGTGCTGCCACTCAGAAATCTGGAGATACTGAACGATCTCCTCTTCCTCATTCTCTTCGCTGATCCCTGGTATTGCATACCCACACGCAACCTCTTTGAAGAATTGCAGCAACGTTGTCTTGTCAGCCTGTAAAGCATGGAGGGTAACGATTAGCATATGGGTCTGTGCTGAGAAATCGACATACGACAACTGCACCAGCGGTCCCTGCTCCAGATTGATCTCTCGTTCGCGCTCCTGGCGTAGCAGAAATGTAAAGGCCGTTTGCTGCTCTTGCTGGCTGAACTGAGAAAAATCATAGCTGATCCAGTGAGACGATGGCTGCTCTTGTAACACCTGTATCGGTGTGATCGTACCGGGTATGATCGGAAAGATCGTACGAAAAATCTCGTGGCGAGCAAGAATTCGATCAACACTCGCTCGCAGTACCTCTACATCGACGGTTCCTATCAGCTCGATGGCACATTGGGCGTAATAGGTATGATTCTTTTTCTGTAGCGACCAGAGACGGGATTGCTGGAACGAGAGGCGATAGCCTTCAAATGCTGTTTGCACGTACTTCTTCCTTACCAACAATTATCAAAACGCTTCCATTTTGAGATTATCCAGGACGCCATGCCTCGTGACATGGCGTCTTTTCTCCTAAAACATCACTTTCCCGACAAGAACGACCCAATACGCATTAAGAAAGGAACCCACCAAGATCTTTCAGACTCATCATGCCGCCCATGGCAACATAGAGCTTCCTGGTTCCCTGAAAAGGATTGCGCGCATGAGCAACCAGCATGTTATCCAGCATCATGATGTCGCCCTGCTGCCAGGGAAAACTGATCTCGTGGCAATCAAACACCTCGCAGATATGGACCATGGCCGCATCCTCAATTGGCGTCCCATCACCAAAAAGCAGGTCCGGGGCAAATCTTCTGCACTAAAGAGCTCAAAGAGCGAGGCTCGTACATCAGGGTCCAGGCAGGATGGATGCCAGTGAGTGGCTTGATTCCACCAGACCTTCTCTCCGGTCTTTGGATGCTTCAATATGGCGGGCCGCAATTGATAGGTTTTCAGGTGATCATTATCCTTCCATTCAAACTCAATGGCCTCGCGTCGGCAGTATTCCTCAACTTCCTGCTTGTTTTTCGTCCGAAAGACCGTCTGCCAGTTGAGTCCCAGGCCGGTACCATAGTTGCGCACATACATGACATCCTTGCGCTCAAATTCTTCGCGAATGGCTGGATCAATGTGCTCATAGACGGCGCGGCTGTCGACAATGGGCGTCTCGCCTCCCTGTTCGGCAGGTTTACCACTATAAAACCAGATCTTTACCGGCCAGGTGGCGTTGAATGAGTTCTCATTATGCCAGAGGAGCTTCTTTTCGGGTGGATAAAAAACGGGTGAGTAGACATTCCCGCTGATCTCTTCCCGTGGATGCTCTCCATTCTCGCTATACAGGTCCGGCGCTATTGTGCTTGCGAATTGCTCAAACACCTGGGGGGAGGCAACCCGGAAATTGCGAAAGAGGATCGCTCCATGCTTGAGCAATTTCTCTTCGATCATGCCGGTGTTTTCTTTTGACCAGGCAACCAAGTCGACCTGCTCGTTCTCAGGCTGGATGACAAGGGGCAGTGTTTTATCTGCGTACAACAGTTCGCTCTTGATAAGCTGGTTCGTTTGCAGCGTTACCACCTTTGGCTTGATACTTTTAAATTTGCTGCCTTTCATGTTGCTCGGTGTTGTCATCTATGCTTTCCTTTCTAATCTCGTTTCTAATCTCGTTTGATAGAAATTGCCTTGGGCTTAACCCCTTTGAATTTTTTGATGGCTGCTTGCTCACGCTGTTGCTTCTCTCGTTGCTGCTGCTCTCGCTCCTCTTGTGTGAGCATCTCCAGCTTCGAGATACCTGTATCAGGGTGAGCCAGAATGCTTACTATCAGGGCTTTAAAGTTCTCGGCCAGGCGCTTGATCGTGCTCTCATTAAAGAGCTCTGTGCTATAGGTGATGAAACCATGTAAGCCGTCCTCCAATGGGGTGATTTGCAAGACGATATCAAGCTTGACGTTTGTTACTTCGGGTACAAGGCTACGAGCGGTAATTCCAGGCAGTTCCTGCACGGCCACGGTGGGCAGATTTTGGAGTAGAAACTTGACCTGGAAGAAGGGAGCGGTGTTTTGCCCACGTTTCGGTTTCAGTTCCTCGACCAGTTTCTCGAATGGAATATCCTGATGGACGTATGCATCCATGCACATGCTACGGTTGCGCCGTAACAATTCACGGAAGGTTGGCGCACCCGAAAAGTCTGATCGCAAGACGAGCTGATTGACGAAGAATCCTATCAGGTTTTCGACCTCTACTCGATTGCGCCCCGCGACATCAGTTCCGATGACGATGTCATTCTGATCGCTGTAGCGATGCAAGATGATCTGGAATATTGTCAGCAGGGTCATGAACATCGTGACGCCTTCTTGCTGATTCAATATTCCCAGGGCATCGGCCACTGCGCGGGATATTTCAAACAGATACGCCGCTCCATGATTGGTGGGAGTTGCTGGTCTCGGCCGGTCTGTTGGCAAGTTCAACTCTTCAAATCCGCTGAGCTGATGCCTCCAGTAGTCGAGGTGGGACAGCAAGATGTCTCCTTGCATCCACGCTCGCTCCCACCGGGCAACATCGGCGTATTGTACCGATAGCTGGGGCAGTGACGGCTGCGTTCCGTTGACATAGGCCCTGTAAATCGTGCCCATATCGTGTAAGAGCACGCCCATCGACCAGCCATCGGAGGCGATGTGATGCGTGGTGAGGAGCAATACATGCTTCTGTTCGCTGCATCGGATCAGTGTGGCTCGTAGTGATGGACCAACGGTCAGATCAAATGGCTGCTTGGCTTCTTCGCTGGCCAACTGCTGAATATGCTCCTTGTGGAGCTCAATAGGCACCTCCTCCATATCTATGTTGTTCACCTGAAATATGTCGGACGGATGAATGACTTGCACCGGCTGCTCATCCTCTACGACAAAGGAGGTACGTAACGTTTCGTGACGACGCACAATCTCCTTTAAGCTATAGATCAGCGCTTCCCTGTTCAGATCACCATCCAGTTGTAAGGCAAGCGGAATATTATATGCGACATTACCAGGTTCGAGCTGGTCAATAAACCACAGACGTTGCTGGGCGAAGGAAAGCTGTAAATTGCCTTCACGCGCCACTGGAACCAGAGGCGGCATTTCAACATGCTGACGGATACGCATGAGCTGGTCGATCTTCTCGGCTAATCCAGCGATGGTCTGGACCTCAAACAGATGCTTGAGTGTGATCTCTACCTGCAATTCAGCACGGATGCGCGAGATCAAACGCATGGCTAGCAACGATTGACCTCCCAGTTCAAAGAAGTTATCATGCACGCCAACATGGTTGAGTCCCAGTACCTCGCACCAGTACATGATTAGCAGTTCCTCTATTGGACGGCGTGCGCCATCGGTCTGCGCTCCCCTAGCTTCATCTTGCTCTTCTGGCGAGGGTAAGGCTCGACGATCTATTTTCCCATTTGTTGTCAGAGGAATATTGGGCAGCGCAATGAAGGCTGAGGGGATCATATATTCGGGGAGCTTCTCTCGCAGGACACGCTTCAGATCATCTGTAGCCGGTTTCTCATCTGCATGGCAAACGATGTAGGCCACGATCCGCTGATTGCCCAGCACATCCTCACGTACCAGTACGACATTCTCCTGAATCATCGGCACCTGCTGTAAGGCTGCCTCGATCTCGCCCAGTTCGATACGGAAACCTCTGACCTTCACTTGATAATCGACACGTCCAACAAATTCGATGGACCCGTCTTCCAGGAAGCGTGCCAGATCACCGGTACGATACAGACGCTCCCCTGGCTCCTGGCTAAAGGGATGAGGGACAAAGGCGGACGCCGTACGCGCCGGATCGCCCAGATAGCCACGACCAACGCCAGTTCCACCGATATACAGTTGCGCGGCAACTCCTACTGGTACCGGCTGAAATCCTTCATCCAGGATGTACAGGGTGGTGTTGGCGAGCGCCTTTCCTATCGGCATCACGCCCTTTGTACGCTCTGGCGCTTTCTCAATCGTCAGATGCGTTACGTCGTCGGAACATTCCGTTGGCCCATACGCGTTCACCAGTGAAACAGGACTCATCTGAGACCAGCGATGACAGAGATCCACAGGTAACGCTTCACCGGTAACAACAAGCCAGCGCAATGCTCTCAATTGCTGCACCAGTTTTTCACTGGTGCTCATCTCGACAATGGCGCGCAGGAACGATGGGACGATTTCAAGTATTGTCAGACACTCACGTTCTACTATTGCCGCTAGATTCTCAGGATCATGGGCAATCTCATCGGGCAGGATATATACCTGACCACCACAGAGCAGGCTGGCAAAGATCTGCCAGACGGAGATGTCGAAACAGTGCGAGGCGGTCTGCGCCACTCGGTCATACTCGATAAGTGATAGTTCATCTATCTTGATGTGCAGATGGTTGAGCATGCCCTTATGTGTCACCATCACGCCCTTTGGCCTCCCTGTCGAACCTGAGGTATAAATCACGTAAGCCAATCGCTGATTGTCCATCGCGTCGGGCAACGGGACGTTACTCTCTTGCGCCAGGTCCTGCCAGCCGGGATGAAGTGTCAGGATATTCGCATCACTCGTCGGCAGTTGATCTCGCAGGTGCGCGTAAGTCAGGATTACTCGTGGCCGTGCCTCGTCCAGCATCAGCGCCAGACGCTCTTGTGGGGTCGCAAGATCCAATGGCAGATACGCACCTCCCGCCTGGAAGACGGCTAGCATGCCTACGACCATTTCTATTGAGCGCGGCATATAGAGACCAACCAGCACATCAGGGCCCACACTCAAGCTTCGCAGGCGATGCGCTAGCTGTGTTGCACGTGTCTGAAGTTGTCCATAGCTCATGCGTGTCTGCCCACACACAAGTGCTGTCATGTCTGGATTACGCTTCGCATAATGCGCAATCTGCGATGCTACTGACTCATCCAGCGGATATTCAACCTGCGTCTGATTCTGGACTACCAGCAATTGCTGCCGTTCTTCTTGCGTGAGCAATGGAATCTCAGCAATAGTATGTTCTGGATACGCCTGGATATCCTCCAGGATGGTCCGTAAGTGGTTCAGCAAACGCTCGATGGTTGCCTGGGTGAATCGACCAGAGATATAACTCAATTGGAATAAGAGTTGATTATTGGGCAGCACCTTCAGCATCAGTGGATAGTTCGTCAATTCGACGGTCTGATTAAACTGAACGTCCAGTTGTTCCTGCCGCTCGG
The DNA here is from genome assembly GCA_963699315.1 of uncultured Chloroflexia bacterium. Classification (GTDB taxonomy): domain Bacteria; phylum Chloroflexota; class Ktedonobacteria; order Ktedonobacterales; family Ktedonobacteraceae; genus Dictyobacter. The sequence continues at coordinate 4,522,155 of OY969433.1, read as the reverse complement.
ATTGTTCTTTCAGTACGGATTTGATTGGATAATTCTCAAAGACCAGTAAGCTCTCAAACAATGGCGTTCCTGATGGGACATCGCTCCAACTTTGCACTAGAGCCAGCGGACTGTACTCATAACGTCTCACATCCAGTTGCTCTTGTTGTATACGGTGTAAGACATCTAGCACCGGTTGCAAGGCGGAGAATTTCACACGGACTGGCAGGGCATTGATAAAGAGTCCAATCATTCGCTCAATGCCGGGAATCTCCGTTGGGCGACCTGCCACCGTTGCGCCAAAGACTACATCTTGCTCTCCACTGTACCGGCTCAAGAGCACGGCCCAGGCTCCTTGAATAAGGGTGTTCAGGGTCAACTGCTTCTGCCTCACCAACTGCTGCAATCCCTGCGTCAGTTCCTCGGAAAGCTGAAGAGTACATTTTTGGTATCCCGGCTCAAGCTGACTTCCATTGTCTTCCGCAAGCTCTACTTTTAGCTCGATTGGAGCCATAAAGCCCTGTAGGCGCTCTCGCCAGAAGGCTTCGGCCTCTTCCATGCTCTGCTGCTGCAACCAGACAAGGTAATCACGATATGGTCTCGCTTTGCCCAATACTGGCTCCTGCTGCTGAGCATATGCTTCGTAACTGGCAAACAGGTCTTTCAACAGCAGTGGAATGCTCCATCCATCCAGGAGCAGACGGTGATACGTCCAGATCACCTGATACTTCTCCTCGGACAGTCGACACATGCGCAGACGCAGCAGCGGAACCTGTGTTACTATGAACCCCTGAATTCGATCTTCCCTCAGGTAGGTTTCCAGATACTCCAGATGCTCTTCCGGCGTGCGTTCTCGCAGGTCTTCTCTTACGATCGGTACCGGAGCCGAGGTCATAACGACCTGCATAGGCTCTTGCAGTCCCTCATGGATAAAGCCTGTTCGCAAGATACTATGCTGCTCGCTAACTTTTTGCCATGCCTGGCAAAAGGCTGCCTCGTTGAGTGGACCCTCGATGGTAAAACAGATCTGGATAATGTGATCCTCGCCCTCCGGCTCGTATAGACTGTGGAACAAGAAACCTTTCTGTAATGGCGAGAGTGGATAGACGGCGTCAACTCCACGCGTATTGCCCAGTAATCGGTCAATCTGCTCCTGCTCTAAGGCCACCAGAGGGAAGTTCGAAGGAGTATAATCACTGTTGCCTGCGTCCTGTTCAACCTCGATCTCAGCGACACCTCCATCTTGCACCAGGACAAGCGCCAGTTCGGCTATCGTTTGCTGCTCAAAGATATTCCTGAGCGTGATATACAATCCAAGCTCTCGCAGACGCGCTACAATTTGAAGACTGAGAATGGAATCGCCACCAATGGCGAAGAAGTTATCATGGATACCTATCCGCTCAATCTCCAGCACCTCAGCCCAGATACGTGCAATGATCTCCTCTTCATGTGATTGGGGAGTAGCAAATTCGCCGTTCAGATCGCTCGGCCGTCGCTCCGGCACAGGCAGAGCCTTCCGATCAACTTTACCATTTGGGGTCATCGGCAAGGCTTCCATGAACATAAAGTTGGCCGGGACCATATAGGCTGGCAGCCGCTCTTGGACGTGGCTGCGCAACGCTTGCTCGTCTCCCTGGGACGTGCAGACAAGATACGCAACCAGGCGCTTGCTCCCGCCAGCCTCTTCTCGCGCTACGACGACGACATCCTTCACGTCGGGATGCCGCCGCAAGACGTACTCAATTTCACCCAGTTCGATGCGGTATCCTCGTACCTTTACCTGATGATCAATGCGCCCTAGATATTCCAGTTCACCATCGAAGCGATAGCGTACCAGATCACCGGTACGGTACATCCTTCCTCCTGCTTGCCCGCTAAAGGGATTGGGGAAGAAACGCTCGGCGGTCAGATCGCCACGACCCAGATAGCCTCGAGCCAGTCCATCACCTCCCAGGTGCAGTTCACCAATCGCTCCAATCGGGACCTGTTGCAGATCCTCATCCAGTATGTACGCCTGCGAGCCTGCGATTGGTCGACCAATGGGCACTCTGCCCTCACAGTCCCTGACCTGGGCTACCGTGGAGTAGACGGTATCCTCGGTTGGTCCATAGAAGTTGTAGATTCGCTCAATCTGCGGCAAGCTCCTCAGTTGGTCAACAACGGTATATGGTAATGGTTCGCCAGCGGTGTTCACTGTATGCACCTGCTCAGGAATAGCCTGCTGCCGTAGCAGTTCGGCGACAACTGATGGCACTGCGTTCAGGAGCGTTATTTGCTCACGATATGGATGGTCCGCTACGGCCAAGGCGTTCTCGGACAGAATGATTGTTCCACCACTGCTGAGCGGAACAAAGATTTCATAGACCGATAAATCAAAGCAGATCGATGTACTGAACAGAACACCCTTCAGTTCCTCCAGTGAGAAGGTGCGCTGCGACCAGAAAACAAGACTAATGACACTACGATGCGTCAGCATCACACCCTTTGGTCGCCCCGTTGAACCAGACGTATAGATGACATAGGCCAGGTTCTCGCTGCCGACCTGACAGTCGGGGGCGATGACAGGCTCGTCCTGCCAGAGCACGGCATCGCGGTCAATGGCGATGACGGGAACGCCGGGCTCGGCGACATACTCCTGGAGCTTTTCTTGGGTCAGCAGGAACTTGATTTGGGCGTCTTGCTGGATATATTGAAGGCGATCAAGTGGATATTGAGGATCAAGTGGCACATAGGCCCCTCCAGCCTTCAGAATCGCCAGCATTCCAACCAGCAGTTGACTGCCTCTCTCCATACAGAGACCCACTCTGGACTCCGGTTCCACGCCTCGCTGTTGCAAGTAGTGGGCAAGCTTGTTTGCCTCCTGGTCCAACTGCGCATAGGTCAATGATCTGTCATTGGCGAGAATCGCCAATTGCTGTGGTGTACACAATGCCTGCTGCTCAATCAGCTTATGCAGCACCACATTCGTCACAATCGGCTCGGCGGTTTTCGACCAGTCGGCGAGCAGTATCCTCTCCCGTTCCGTCAATAACTGGTAGCGTCCAATTGGTCGCTCAGAATCATTCAACACCTCGGCCAGAAGTTGCTGGAAGTGATCAACCAAGCGTTGAATAGTCTCAGCATGGAACAAATCGGTGCTATATTCAAATGAGCCGGACAACCCTTGCGGTACCTCCGAGAGGATCAACGACAGGTCAAACTTGGCCGAGTTGGTTTCAACGTCGATTGAACGTAGATCTAGTCCCGCCAGCTCCTGCTCGGAGAAGGGCACATTCTGTAACATGAATAGCACTTGGAAGATCGGCGATGTGCTGAGATCGCGAGTTGATTGGACGGCATCCACAATCTGATCAAATGAAACATCCTGGTGCGCATAGGCATCAAGTGTCGTTTCACGCACGTTTCTCAGCATTTCCTGGAATGTCCAGATGCTCGATATCTTTGTACGCAGTGGCAGCATATTCACAAAAAAACCAATCAATGACTCTAATGAACGCTGCGTACGATGCGCCGAGACCGTTCCGACGACGATATCATCCCGTTGACTATAGTGAGCGAGAAGGATCTGGAATACTGAGAGCAATGTCATGAAGAGAGTCACACTCTCTTGATTGCTCAACCGTTTCAATCCGGCGAGGATCGCGGTCGGAACCAGGAAGGTTTTCGTTGCTCCACGCTTACTCGTCACGGCTGAACGCGGGTAGTCCGTTGGCAGGTTCAGGGGCTCAATCCCCTCCAGGGCACGTTTCCAGTAATCCAGTTGCTCCTGTAACACACTCCCTCGCAACCAGTTACGTTGCCAGAGCGCGTAATCTGCATACTGCAACTCCGGTTCGGGCAATGGCGATGGCAGCCCTTGCCTATGTGCCGTATAGATGGCGGTGAGTTCCCGTATCATGACACTCATCGACCAGCCATCCGAGATGATATGGTGCATGCTGAGTACCAGTATGTGGTCATACTCGTTCATGCAGATAAGCTGGCATCTGAAAAGGCGATCCTGTGCAAGATCGAAGGGACGCTCAATGGCATTCTGTATGAATTGCTGCGCCAGCTCTTCCTTCTCTCGATAATTTTGCTCTTGCAACGTTATAATCGGCATATGGACTGGACCAGCTGCCAGGACCTGCTGGCTGGGGCCAGTCATGCTATTTCCGCTGCTAAAGGTGGTGCGCAAAATCTCATGGCGTCGGATAACTTCGGTCAGACTTCTTTCCAGCACTGAGACGTCGAGTATGCCACGGAACCGGATAACAAAGGGAAGATTATACGCAATACTATCCGGCTCTAGCTGATGCAAGAACCAGAGTCTCTGCTGCTCAAATGACAATGGGATCTGCTGATCCTTCCCAGCTCGGACGATCTCTGGTGGGAGTATCACGGTCTTGCTGCGACTGGCTTGCTCTATGAACTCTGCTTGCTCGGCAATTGAGGGCCCATCAAACAGCATACGTAACGGGAGGTCAAGCTTGAAGGTCGTTCGAAACCGGGCAATAAGCTGCGAGGCTAAGAGTGAGTGCCCTCCGATCACAAAGAAATCATCCAGGATGCTGATATGTTCACGCTCCAAAACCTCACGCCAGCACGCGAGCACGAGTTCTTCGGTGAATGTTCGTGCGGCTACTACTGTCTGCACTTCCTCTTCTGGCAGTTCCATCGCCAGCAGAGCTTGACGATCTATCTTACCAACGTTGAGTGTTGTTGGCAGTGCCGGCAGGAAAACAAAGTGAGCCGGAATCATATACGCAGGCAACTTTTCCTGCAACTGTTCGCGCAACTCCTGGCCTGTCACTTTAGCTGTCCCGACCTCGATGTATGCGACCAGTTGTTTGTCTCTCCGGACTGTCTCACGTCCCAGCACAACACTTTCCTGGACCAGAGGATGGTGGTTAATCGCGTCTTCGATTTCACTAAGCTCAATGCGAAATCCTCGGATCTTAACCTGACCATCTGTACGACCCAGGAACTTGATTTCACCGGTCGGCAGGTACTGTACCAGGTCACCTGTTTTATAGAGGCGTGCACCCGGTTGCGTACTCCACGGTTCGGGAATAAACCGTTCGGCGGTGAGTTCAGGCCGCTTCAAATATCCACGACTCACACCATCACCACCAATGTACAGTTCGCCCGGTACCCCTATTGGAACTGGTTGAAGCGCCTCATTTAATATATAGGCCCGCGTATTTATGATAGGACGTCCGATATGTATCTCTTGCTGCCCCACGAAGCATTCTGTGTAGGTACATAGTACGGTCGTCTCCGTTGGCCCATATTCATTAAAGTATTGCCGCCCCCGTCCCCAACGACCTACGACCTCCGGAACACTCCGATCTCCACCGGTTAGCACGGTCTTCAAGTGCGGAAGGTCTTCGGAGGAAAGAGCAGCCAGGATTGATGGCGGTATACGTCCAAAGGTCACTTTGTACTTCTGCAAGAGTTCATGGAGCGCCTCATCTGGTACCATAGTATCCGCTGGCACCAGACATAAACGTGCTCCTGCTAGGAGCGCCGTAAAGATGTCAACCACTGAGACGTCGAAGTTGAAGCTCATGTATTGCAGCACGCGACTCTGTGGCGTCAACTGGTGCTTCTGTTGCATGCTATGCACAAGATTTATGACATTATCATGCGCAACCATGATACCTTTTGGCGTTCCCGTTGAACCGGAAGTATAAATGACGTACGCAATATTTTGTACATCACCCCAGTTAGCAGGATTGCGATCACTATATGTGCTGATCTCGTGCCAATCAGTATCCAGACACACCACGCTGATTTTCTCAAGAAGATCTTCCCTTCTCTGTTCCTCACGCGTTAACAATACCGTCAGGTCCGCATCCTCCATCATAAAGTTCAGGCGGTCCACGGGATACGATGGATCAAGTGGGATATAGCCACCACCCGCTTTCAGTACCCCCAGCACGGCGATGATGGTCTCCGGTGAACGTTCAATACTAATACCAACCAGTCGATCTGGCCCGACTTGATGCCGTGCACTCAGATAGCGCGCGAGCCGATTGGACCTCTCATTCAATTCCCCATAGGTCATTGTTCTCTCACGATACATGAGGGCAATGGCCTCTGGATCACGCTCAACCTGCCGCTCAAATAGCTGATGGAGACAACTATCTTGCTGGATCGCAACCTGCGTTGCATTCCATGTGGAGAGCAGCAATTGTTGTTCTGCATCAGGTAAGATTGAGGCCATGGATGCCTTCTGCGCTGGATTATTGACCAGCGATTTAAGCAGACAGTGCCAGTGACTCAAGAAGCGCTCCATAGAATCATGCTCAAACAGATCAGTGCTGTACTCAACGGTACAACTCAACCCCTGTGCTGTCTCGGCGACGATAAGGGTAAGATCAAATTTCGAGACATATTTCTCACTCTCAACTTCGCTGATTGTCAGACCGGTTGGCTGCTCTTTTATAGTCAGAGCATTCTGATACACAAACATCACCTGGAACAGCGGGGCACGACTACGATCACGCTCTGGTTGCAACACCTCGGCCAGTTTCTCAAACGGAATGTCCTGGTGTGTATAGGCGTCTATGACCATCGAACGAACCTGCTGGAGCAGTTCCAGGAAGGATGGATCATGTGAGAGATCGGTTCGCATCACCAGTGTATTGATAAAGAAGCCGATGACGTGTTCAATTTCCTCTTGCCCACGATTGGCCACCGGCGTCCCCACACATATATCCTGCTGACGACTATAGATGCCAAGCAACATCTGGAAGGCGGCCAGCAGGAACATAAATTGGGTGACCCCCTCACGCTGACTCAGTTCCTGGATACGCTCACCCAGATCTCCGGGGAGAACCACCTTCTGACGCTGCCCATTACCAGAGAAGACGGCAGGGCGCATATGATCAGCAGGCAGTTCGAGTGGCACCACCCCGGCAAGCTGTTTCTGCCAGTAGGCAAGTTGCTGATCCAGAACCTCTCCTTGCAGCCATTCACGTTGCCAGACCGCATAATCAGCATACTGCACTGCGAGTTCCGGCAAGGTTGCAACACGTCCCTCGACCTGTGCAGTATACAGCGTGAATAATTCGTGCAGAAAGGTATTGAACGACCAGCCATCCCACACAATATGGTGCACGACCATTAAGAAGATGTGCTCAACCTCTGATAGCTGAATGACCATCACACGAAGCAGGGGCCCGGTCGTAAGTCGAAATGGTCGCTGCACCTCTTGCTGTACCTGCGCTGCAACGAACTCTTCCTGCTTGGCCCCGGTCTTCTCACGCACATCACACACATTGATCTGCGCCTGCCCTACCGGGTCAATTATTTGCACGGCTTGCCCCCGGACCATCGCGAAGTGCGTACGCAGACTTTCGTGCCGCTGGACAATCTTCTGGATACTGCTGGTTAATGCCTTGATGCTCAGGTCTCCCTCAAGGCGTAGCACAATTGGACTGTTATAGGCAACGCTCTCTGGCTCTAATTGATCCAGGAACCAGAGCCGCTGCTGAGAAAAGGATAATGGCAGATCCCAGTCTCGTCCCACAGGGACAATCACCGGGAGTTTCTGCTGACGTCCCTCTTCAATAATCCATGCTGCTTGCTCGGCCACCGATGGATGCTCAAAGATGGTCCTGAGCAGCATATCTTTATAAAGAACCGCTCGTATTCGTGCCCGCAATTTTGTCGCCAGTAACGAGTGCCCGCCTAGCTCAAAGAAGTTGGCATGAATACTGATACGCTCAATCCCCAGCACCTGTGACCAGATCTCAACTAACACCTCTTCAATGGAATTACGAGCCGCGACATATACATCCGCCGTTGGAGCACTCTCTGGCAACATGCGATAGTCGACTTTCCCATTGGGCGTGAGCGGTAGAGCATCAATGACTATGAAGATCACAGGTACCATATATTCGGGGAGCTTCTGCTGTAGAAAACTTCGCAGGTCGCTGACATCAAACCGCTGCTCATCCCGATCTACAGTATCCGTAGTATCCGTAGTATCTACAGACCTACATTACCTACAATATAAGCAACGATCTGATTCTGCCCATTATGATCGGGATGTACGACAACGACACACTCTCGCACAGCTGGATGCTGAGCGAGGACGGTGCTGATTTCACCAATCTCGATACGGAAGCCGCGAACTTTGACCTGGTCATCGGCACGGCCACAGAACTCAAGATTTCCATCCGGTAAGAAGCGGGCAAGGTCACCGCTACGATACAGCCTCTCTCCACCTTGCTTCCCAAAGGGATTTGCCACAAAACGCTCGGCGGTCAGGTCCGTTCGCCCCTGGTAGCCACGACCAACGCCTGCGCCACCAATATACAGTTCTCCGATCACACCTATCGGCACCTGCTGCATATGCAGATCCAGAATGTAGATACTGCTGTGATCAACCACACGTCCAATCGGCGTAAGACGTTCTTCGGACTCACCTGATGGCAACACCTCACTCGCAGTGGCTAAGACTGTGGCCTCGGTCGGTCCATAATGGTTAAAGAGATGAAATGACGTGCCAGGCTGAGGCCGATGCTTCAGGACATCTCCTCCTGTCAGGAGTGCACGCAGAGTATATATCTCACTGTCACTCGTTTGTGCCAGCACTTGCTCGGCCATTGGTGTGGGCAAGAAGCTTATCGTTATTTGCCTCTCGTTGAACCACTGAATCAGTAACTCTGGGGATAGACGTGTCTGTTCATCCGGTACATGCAAGCTTGCACCTGCGGCCAGATACGGCCACACCTCCCAGACACAGGCATCAAAGGCCACACCCGCTAGCTGCGTTGCCCGCTCCTGCGCTCCCACTTGATAGGTCCACTGATGCCATTGAATAAGATTCAGGAGATTGGCCTGCGTAATCTGTACACCTTTGGGACGACCCGTTGAGCCAGACGTATAGATGACATAAGCCAGGTTATCAGCACTGGCCAGTTGCGGCAAATTCTCCTGCGAAAGATCTTCCAACTCGGACCAGCCAGCATCCAGAGCGAGTGTTTGAGATACCAGACCCGCCAGATTATCGATAAGTGACTGCTGGGTGAGCAAAAGAGCAACGTGTGCATCCTGCAACATGTACGCAATACGGTCACCAGGATATGCTGGATCAATCGGCAGATAGGCACCACCCGCCTTCAGTATTGCTAGCATCGCAATATATAGCTCACACGTGCGCTGCATGCAGATACCTACGATGATCTCTGGTCCAACAGCTTGCGTACGAAGGAAATACGCAAGCTGATTTGCCTTGCCATTTAATTGCGCATATGAGAGTTCTCTCCCATCACACCATACCGCCAGCGCATCTGGATGACGAGCAGCTTGCTGCTCGACGTATTCTTGTACGAGCGCGGTGACCGGGTACTCCGTCTTCGCTTCGCTCCAGGCGGACAGAGTTTGATATGTCGTCTCTGTCAGCAGCGGCAAACTACCAATCTCGCTGTTCGGATCGGAACAGATACCCTCTAATAGAATCTGGAAGTGCTCGATCAAATTCTCAATCGTGGAAGGTACGAACAAATCCATATTGTAGATCAGCGTCCCTTGCAATCCCTCTGGCGACTCCCACATGTGCAATTCCAGATCGACTTTTGTTGTCGCTTCCAATGAAACGATTGGTTGAAAAGTGATACCCGGCAGGTCCAGTTGTGCTAACGGGGTATTCTGCAAGCTGAAACTCACCTGGTAAAGCGGATTGATGCTAAGGTCGCGGTCAGGCTGCAATTCCTCGACAATACGCTCAAATGGGAGATCCTGATGCGCAAAGGCTTGTAATGTCGTCTCCCACACCTGATTCAATATCTGTGCAAAGGTGGGATTCTCAGAGAGGTTGCTGCGTAATACCAGCATGTTGACGAAGAAGCCAATGAGTCCTTCGATCTCTGTATGACTACGGTTGGCAATAGGTGAGCCGACTGCAATATCTGTCTGTCCACTATACCGGGCCAGCAACACCTGAAACGCGGCCAGCAGGGTCATGAATAATGTCGTGCCGGACTCCTGGCTCAACGCATTCAGCTTGTCCTGTAACTCGGATGAGAAGGTAAAGGGAACATGCAGTCCATGCCCACTCGGAACCACCGGTCGTGCTCGATCAATAGGTAAGTCCAACATTGCGACGTTGCGTAACTGCTCCCGCCAGTAGGCCAGATGCTTCTCAAGTACAGGACCCTGAATCCACTGCTGCTGCCACGCCGCAAAGTCCGCATATTGAATGCTGAGTTCCGGCAGATTCGCGGATTCCCCTTTTACAAAAGCTGCATAGAGCTGCGTTAATTCACGCATAAAAATAGCATTCGACCACGCATCGGATACGATGTGATGCATGGTAAGGACCATGACATGCTCTGTCTCTTCCAACTGAAACAGATGTGCGCGTAACAGCGGTCCCCTCGTGAGATCAAAAGGCTGCTCAACACAACGTTTGATGAGTTGTTGGGCCTTTTCTTCTCGCGCTGCTTCACTCTCTTCCAGTAGCGTAATCCGCTCGAGATGCAGCGGGTGTGCCTCATGAATCACCTGCACCGGCTGCTCTCCCTCCATTGAGAAGGTGGTGCGCAAACTTTCATGACGGCGCACGATTTCACTCAGGCTGGCTTCTAATGCGTCACAATTGAGTTCGCCACTCAAACGGAGCGCGAAATGTTTGTTGTAGGCAAGGCTACCAGGCTGTAATTGATCCAGGAACCAGAGGCGCTGCTGCGCAAATGACAACGGCAATGCTTGATCACGCGCTACTGGCAGAATATCTTTGTGCTGCCCCTGCTCCTCCACTCCATCACCACCTTGCATCAGTAACTCACTGATATGCTGCGCAACACCCACAACCGTCGGTTCCTCAAAGAGCTTAAGGATCGGAAGCTCAACACCGAAAGCCGTACGAATGCGAGAAATGATCTGCGTGGCTAACAATGAATGGCCGCCTAACGTAAAAAAGTTATCGCGTACACTTACTCGCGGCATATTCAGCACTTCTTCCCAGATGGAGGCCAGGGTTTCTTCAACCTGATTATGGGGAGCCTCATACTGCTGGCTAACGGCTGGTATGATCTCTTCAGGTTCCGGTAAATGTCGGCGATCGATCTTTCCATTCGGTGTGAGCGGTAAGGTTGTCATTATGACGACTGCCCCTGGGACCATATATCCCGGCAGACATTGCTGGACAAATTCAAGGAGCGCGGCACTCTCGACCTTTGCTTGCGTTTTCGGCACCACATAGGCAATGAGACGCTGTTCTCCAGGATTGTCCTCACGCAGGAGTACCACACTCTCACGCACTTGCTCATGCTCGCCGAGAACCCGCTCGATCTCTCCCAGTTCCACACGATAGCCACGAATCTTCACCTGCGTGTCCACGCGCCCAACAAATTCAATCGTGCCATCCTCACGATACTTCGCCAGATCACCCGTACGGTAATAACGCTTTGAAGTGCGATTCCCCCAGCTCACCTCAACAAAATGTGCTGCCGTCTGCTCTGGCTGGTTGAGATATCCACGTGACACCCCGGCACCAGCAATATACAGTTCACCAGCTACGCCGGTCGGCATCAGTTGTCCCCCGGCATTGACAATAGCCACCTCGATATTGCTCAATGGCCTGCCTATCGGAATGACCGCTTCCCGTTGCTGCGTCCACTCCTCCAGCACACTCCCCAATTGATTGACGAGAACGCCAATCGTGGTCTCCGTTGGACCATAGTGGTTGATAATTTCACAGGTAACACCCGGTTGTACGAGCCGTGCCAGCAGGCTGGCAGACAAGGCTTCACCGCCCATGATCAACTGCTTCCGAGGCAATAGCGTGCTAAGCTCACTCTGGTCGCTGGCCACCAGCAATGCGCTCATGTGCGAAGGCACAATCTTCAGCACATCAATCGGATGAGACCGCACGTAATCACTCCAGCGCTGCGCAGACGTGACAGTCTCATAATCGAGAATATGTAGACAACCACCCGTGATCAGCGAGCCGAAAATCACGGTGTTCCCAAGATCAGCCGCCAGCGTCGAAACGGTGGCAAACTGCCAGCCCGGCTGCCATGCTAATTGCTTACACAACGCCTGGATATAATTACTGACATTACTATGCTGAATCAGAACACCCTTTGGAACACCCGTCGAACCAGAAGTGTAGATGACGTAGGCCAGATCCTCTTGCTTGATGTCCACAGCCAGGTTTTCCTCATGGCTTGCGTCATCCTCCTGCTGGAATGACTCCAACTGGACAACGTCCACCTGGATATCCGCTAATACGTCCTGAACACTCACCTGGCTCACCACAAGCAGAGCCTGAGCATCTTGCAATTGATACTGCAAACGGCTGGTCGGCAATTGTGGGTCCAGCGCCATATAGGCACCACCCGCCTTCAGAATAGCCAACAACCCGACGAGCATCTCGACGGAACGCTGCGTACACAAACCAACCAGGACATTGGCTCGCACACCTCGCTCTCGCAACGTCCATGCCAGACGATTTGCCCAGGCATTGAGCTGGCGATAACTTAAGGTTACTCCCCCACTCGTCACAGCAGGGGCATCGGGCACACATTCCACTTGCTGCTCAAAGAAATCAACCAGGGTACGCGCCGGAAAATTAATAGCCTCACCACTAAACTGCTGCAGGATCTGTACCTCTTGTTCCGTCGAGAGCAAACGCAACTCCTGTACAGGCGTGTCAAGCTGGCTGAGCGCCTGCTCTAATAACGTCACGAAAAGGGTAGCGAACGAGATAATCGTTTGTCGAGCAAAGTGGTTGCGATCAAAATGCAGTTGCATCTGTAATGACCCATGATGATCAACAACTTCCAGCTTCAAAACAAAGGGCTCGGTGTGGGAGGTTATGTTGATGAGGCGAAAACGGAGATCAGTGGCCTCTATCGTATTGACATCGGCCAGGTATGCAAATGTGGTTGGTACGATCGTCGGGCTAGCAGACTGCATTTGTGCCCAGGTAAAATACAATTGGCGCTGCTCGATTTCTTTTGCTGTCAGATCAACCTGACGGGCCAGTTGCGCAAAAGAGGTAAGGGGATCAACAACAGTTGGGAAGGGGATGACACGCGTGTATAAACCCAGCGCACATTGCAACTCTTCATAGCTGCGACCGCTATAGGCGACACCCGTTACCAGATCCTCCTGATTGGTCAGGCGGGCCAGAAAGAGCTGCCAGGCTGCGAGTAGCAGACTCTCTTTTGAGACGTTCAATTGTGCCGCAGCGTCAGTAAGAGCTTGCTCACAAGCGACATCACGCGACAGAGCATATGCCTCCGGCGTCAGGACGCTCTTCTCCATCTGGAGCTCATGCGGTAAACGCAACGTCTCAAGCGAGGCAAGATTCATATGGTGCCAGAAGGTGTCATGTTCCCTGGCCTCTTCCTCTTGCAAGAGCTCATTCTGCCAGGCAGCGACGTCTGCATATTGGAGGGGCTCCTCTTCCTCATCGACCGTACTCTGTCCTTCATATGCCCGTGCAAGCTCGGCAACCAGTGCTGGCAACGTGAAATTATCAGCACACAGAGCTGGCAAACGTACAATGATAAAAGAATGCCGCGCCGGTGATGTTACCACATGGACATGGAGAGCCGGACCATGCTGCAAATCAAGCGGCTCTTCCTGAAGCGAGGTGAACATTGATTCAACAGCCTGTTGCTGCTCCTGCTCACTGGATGGCTCAAGAGAAGTATGGCACCACACAAACTCCGCATCCCCCACGACTTGCATTGGTACATCCATGCCGGGAAGAGCTCGAAACACTGTTCGTAAAATTTCGTGACGTTCGACCAGTTGCTGCACAGCAGCACGAAGTCTCTCCACTCGAAGAGGACCTTCGACAACGACCATACCCTGCGTTACATATCCTTGACTCGGACTCCCTTGATAGAACGTCCATAAACGCTCTTGTTGTAAGGAAAGACGCGAACCTCGTAACGATGCCTCCATAAACTATACCCATTTCCTTTTGTACTCAATCATCCTCGGAACGCAACACATGAAAATCGATGACGATAGGCGACTCTACAAAATATCTATGGAAAGAGTAGTAGATAGCAGGCGGAAAATCTTGCCTACTCAACCGTATTTTTTCTACAAGGTATAGAGAAGAATACGTCTAAAATGGAGGGAAATAATCTTATGGCCCACATTCTGAACTGCGGAATGTGGATTATGGAGGATATAGGTTTATCATAAAAAATACGTCTGATACGGCATGACGAAACAGAGGAGGACTCTGTATACTCTTCTTGTTATCCTTATATAAAAAACGGGAGGTGCAGGCACGCCGCGATCTCGAAAATTGAGTGGCCGCCCTCTGCACTCCAGCCTTTGCAGGGGTACAGGGGACGCGGTCCCCATACATGCTAACGTAAGGGCTGTGCCCTTCCCTCCTCGCTAGTCAAAGGGGTGCAGGGCTTGCCCTGCCAGGGTCTGGGGGGTCTCCACAAATTCCCCTCAACCCGCCACCGGCGGGGGCGCATAGAGGCACAGGATACCTGCATAGTTACCCGTATAGAAAGTTTTAACCAAAAGGAAGAGAGAGATGTAATGAACCAGACAACCTTTACCATTGAGAGAGCGGTACATCAACAAAAACTACATCTTTCTTTATTTGGTACACCAGAAATACGGCATGCAGATAACCAGATCCAATTCTCCTCGTCCCGTAAAGCACTCGCATTGTTGGTCTATATCGTTGTTGAAGGGAAAACACAATCACGAAAGAAACTAGCCGAACTGCTCTGGCCAGAAAGTGATACCATCCATGCTCGCGCAACACTCCGCATCACCTTGTTCGAACTTCGCAAGATCCTTCAGGACGTGCTGGCCGGAGTCCCGGTGCTATTGACCGATCGTGATAATCTACGTATTAATCCATCCGTCCATATAACGCTGGACCTGCAAACGGTTCGCACCTCTCTACAAATGATCAAGGACATGGCTACTATTCATCAAGCAGCAACAGAAGAATTACGCATACAACTCCTGACCTACCTGCATATGTCGACGAAGCTCTATCGGGGTAGCTTTATGGATGGATTCTCACTACGAGACTCGTCAGCCTTTGATGACTGGGTACGCTATCAGCGTGACTACTGGCATCAAAGTATGCATACCATCTTTGAACACCTTGCGCAGCTCCACGAGCGAGCGGGCGAACCGAAACAAGCCATCGGGATTGTCTCGCGCTGGCTCACCCTTGATCCTCTCAACGAAGCCTCCTACCAGTTATTGATGCGCTTATATTTCGCCGTCGGCAATCGTATCGCGGCACTGCAAACCTTCGATACTTATAGCACTCTGCTGAAAGAAGAGATGCAGGCTGAGCCATCACCGGAGATGATTGGCCTGAAAGAACGGATACGTGCCACCATACCACCCAGTTCAAGACCACCGCTCAGAAAGACCATACAGTCGCTATCGCTTGCAACACCACCCGATCAACTACCTTTTGTTGGTCGAGCCGATGAGTTTAATACACTGGTTGAGAGTTTCTACCATGCTCAACGTAGAACATTGCAGGTACTCACGCTGGAGGGTCCGTCTGGCGTGGGCAAAACTCGCCTGGCGACAGAATTTTTGCACTGGGCCGAGGCTCAGGATGCGGACATCTTGCAGGGACAAGCTTTCGCTGGCAGCAGCACGTTTCCTTACCAACCCCTGATTGATGCCTTACGCATCCGTGTTGAACAAGAAAATGCTCCTGATGATCTGCTCTCTGATGTCTGGCTGGCAGAACTCAGCCGCCTCTTACCAGAGTTGCGAGAACGTTACCCCGATCTCTCACTACCATCCAATGAGGATGCAGTGAATCGCGTGCAGATGTTTGAAGCGGTCGCACGTCTCTGCCATGAACTCTCACAGCACCACACCTTGATTCTCTACCTGGATGACTTGCAATGGGCAAATATGGATCTTCTCAAAGGTCTTTACTACCTCATTCAACGCTGGCAGCAAAGCTGTAGCTCCATTCTGCTCCTCCTCTCATTTCAGGATGATCAGGTAGCGACAACGTTCAATCTATCCCTCTCACAATGGAGGACCAATCTCAAAAGGCTGGTCCCCCAGGCCATTCGCCTGCATGTGCGGCCTTTTACGGATACAGATATTACCTATCTACTGAATCTCTTGCTCCTGGGGGAGGATCATATGCAGTCTCGCTCTCAGACCGCTTCATCGCCGACTCAACTCTTCTCCTCAATCGAGCAATTAAGTTCTCGCTTGCTACGACAAACCGGCGGTCATACACTCTATGTCGTCGAGACACTCAAAGCCTTGCTCTCGCACCGGCTCTTTTTGAATGTTCCCCACTTTCTCAATAAGCAAAGCAAGTTGGAGACACTCCTCCAGAGCATTTTTCCGCCACGCATATATGAACATCTTCAGAATCGCCTCGCGCTATTATCACCGACCGCACAGATGTTTGCCTCTACTGTAGTCCTGCTGGAGCAGGGAACTCCCTTTGCGCACCTCTGCCAGGCGGCTGATCTCCCTGAAAGAGATGCGTTACTCGCGCTTGATGAATTACTAAGCATGGGCATCCTATGTGAAATCGTAAATCCCTACGGGGTACGTTCGTATACATTCCCCTATAGCAAAACCCGTGATCTGATCTGCACAACGCTAGGTGAAACACATCGCGATGTCATTCGGGCACGCGCAGGGATCACGGGTATGGCATACAGTACCACAACAGCGAAAACCGGGGATCTGGAGAACATCCCGATACGATAAAACAATCAGGCCAGTTCAATGACGAGATGAGTCATACTATGCAGATCCTTGAACCTGGCCAGAACCATCTTTTCCGCAGGAACGTCGATGGCAAACGTTTCGTTCATAAATGACACCAGGCGTGCAATTTCCAGTGAGTTGATGAAACCCCAATCTAGCAGGGGAGTGTATTCATCTATTGCTTCGTCGACATCATCCAGCACTCTGCGCTCGATATATGCCTTGAGTTGCTGGTAGATATATGTATAGGTCATCGATTTCTGATCCTTCCTCTCTTATGACTAAGAGATACCGAGAGTGCGACATGCTCATCAAATGGTCGTCAATTGCAACTCTGGTACGGGCAAGGATTGCCTGGCAATTTTCTCTAGCCATCGATCATCATAAACAAGATCCAGGTAGCGTTCTCCTCGATCGGGAAATACAGTGACAACACGAGAGAGTGGCGGCAGGACTGGCACCAATTTGGAAAGCGCCGCGACAATAGCACCGGAGGAACCACCGGCGAAGATACCTTCACGTTCAAGTAATAACCGGCAACCAAGTGCGGCTTCGTAATCATTGACATATACGACATCATCAATCTCATCGGGACAGAATAATTCCGGCACTCGGCTCGACCCGATGCCTGGAAATCTCACGCGGACCCGATGGCTGTCCAAAGATAATCGATCCAACAGCATCAACGGCAATCACTCGAATATGAGGAAAGGCCATCCTGAGACGGCGAGCAATACCCAGCAATGTCCCGGTGGTGCTGACCGCAAGCACAAGATAATCTACTGGCGCGTCCAACTGATTCACTATCTCATCACCCGTCCCATAATAGTGCGCTTGCCAGTTTAACGGATTCGCATATTGATTGGTCCAATAACCATGTGGCGTCTCCTGCAAGAGCTGATTCACTCGTGCTATACGCGCCTTAAGGTATCCTCCCTGATCATCTTTCTCCTGAACCATATCCACATTCGCACCCATTAAACGCAGAATGTTTAAATTGGTCGGCGATATCTTGGGATCAACGACACAAGTCAGTTGCAATCCGTAGGAACGAGCAACCATGGCCAGAGCGATGCCAAAATTACCCGAGGTGCTCTCGATAATATGTGTCTGATTGGTGATGGTCTGATCACGCAAACCACTTTCAATGATAAAACGCGCTGGTCGATCTTTGATGCTCCCACCTGGATTCAAGAATTCGAGTTTGGCGATTATGTCGAGTTCAACCCGCGAAAATAAATGATGGAGATAGACCATTGGAGTTGACCCAATGCAATCTGTAATTGATGAATACACCATATATGCTTAAATTCCTTCCCAGCCACGGCTAACTTTCTTCGTATTTCTCTGGGTAACATATCCTTGTTGCATTCATTATAATGGACGCAGCGTTATGAGAGATGTTAACAGTGGCGTTAGCAAAAATCCCCCTTTGTGTATTCACAAAGAGGCGAAGGGAAAAAGAGATGTGATTCACATTTTAATTAGCGTTCGAGATAACAGCCCAATTGATGTTCTAGCGCTATGCGATAGACATGTGCGGCTAGCCCAATATCTTCGATAGATAAACCAAAGGGATTCACAAGAATAATATCGTCCTCTCGCTCACGTCCCTTCCTCGTGCCCAGCACGAGATCCCCAATCTGCGCATCAATCTTGCGCTGCCCCTGCTCAACGATGGTTTCATCATCATCCGGCGCGACAATCTGCCCCGCTCGATACATACGTCCAAGCAATCTCCGGGAATCACTCTTGACCAGGTTCCAGTCATCAACGATCACTTTGTCCGCTTGAAAAACAACCTCCGGCAGGGCATCATCAAGCGAAACATGCACAAGAATTGCCCCCGGCTTCAACCAACTGTACTGGATATATCCAGTGGTGGTTGTCGTCACCGGCACGATTAATTCAGCACCTTCAATTGCCGCCTGCGCACTCTCCGCCAGTGTCATCTCGACTCCATACTGCTCAAGTACAGACAATACGTTCTGACGACAGGCATACACACGGTCAGGTTGAAGATCATACATACGTATGTGGCGCACCTGCGGCTGACGCTGAAGTAATAGTGTGATATGTGCCTCCGCCAGCACACCAGCACCGAGAAGCGCGATAGTTTCGATCTTCGGCCCGGCACATAACTCCGTCGCCAGTGCCGTAACGCAAGCCGTACGCAAACTCGATAGATAAGCCGCTTCCATAATACAGAGCACGCGAGCAGTCATCGTGTCATAGAGCAGGGTTAATCCACTGGCACGGGGCAAGCCATATTTCAGATTGGCAGGATTGCTATTAATAATCTTCGTCCCTGCCACATTCAGCTCTCCTCCAATATAGCCTGGCATATTCAGGCTGCGCAGATTCTCATTCGCGGCATTCGTCCACCCAAGATATGCTTCGTCGGGCAAATGGGTCTCGGAAAGCGCGTGCCAGCGAAATACCTGACGGATGACCTCAACACAATCAAACTTCTGACACGCAGCTATGACCTCCTTACGCGTAAGATACAGGATATTATCCTGAGTCTCGTGTGTGCTGTTTGTACTATCCATCAATACATCTCTTTCTTATCTTCTTATGCCATCAGGTTATCCAAAATCGAAAGAATGCCGATATGATAAGCTGCCAGGAGTGCATCTCGCTCATTATGTACACCCAGACGCTCGTAGATATGCTGCCGATGCTTGTTAACTGTCGCAGGGGCAATGCAAAGTTGCTCCGCAATCTCATCCTGATTACAACCACGAAACATGAGTTCAAGCACTTCTCGCTCTCGCCTGGTGAGCGGTTCATACATATGATATTCAAGGTTCTGGCATTGGGACTGTAAGAACGTCGACTGCTCCAGGGTGTAAAGCAACCAGCTACACGATTGCGCGAGCAACTGGGAAACAACCAGCGAGATTGCAGGCTGGTCACACTGCCGAGCATCAGCCGCTATATGGAGAGATCCATATACGGTATGTCCGAACTGGATAGGAATTATCATCGCAGTATTACGCATCGTCGGGGTGCTCTTGATTCCTTGCTTTTTTTGTATGAATAGCTGAGCACGATTTCGTGTGATATGTTGCACTTCCAGGCAGAGCCAATCAACCACTCCGTTTACTTGCTTACATACGATTTGGGCTAAAGACATAACCTGCGCAATAATATGAATATCATCAATCGTGGAATCATACATCTCGGAACTCATTCCAGCTTCAGCTAAATGAGGCATTGATGTCATCACAGCTCCCGCTTTTGATAGACTCACTATGACTGATCTCCTCTATTCATTTTCTTATACTCTCAAAAGTTTCAATGGTGTCATCAATATGTATATACATAACTCTCATCTGTTTGTCAAGCATTTTTAGTAACAAAAATATCGAAAGTTTCGATAGTACCCCACATTCCGCATCCTAGAAAATGACTTTTTGGATATTAATAAATGATGCTTTTACACCTTTTGCATAGTTGGTAAAAGACAAGAGATAGGAACTTTTGATCTAAAATGACTACTTTTGCTTTCTTCTCTATTTTGTAAAAAGATTATGAGAAGTAATACAAGTAAAAGTATTTGGCTATCCTTGTTATTCAAAAAATGTCATTCTGAACTGCGGAATGTGGGATATAGGAATGCCTGAAAGAGTATTAGGTCACGTATGGCTACTCGCGTGACCATCGCGAAGATCTCAAACAGTGGATGCTGGCATTGGCAACGACCCATCAAGGGGATATACCGTTGTTCATGCAGCAGACGCTGGCTGATGGCACGACCTGGTTTGTCCCCTATGAGATGACGTTGCCGCAAGGGAAAGAACGCTGGTTGGTGGTACGCACAGCTGATGGTCTGAAGCGGGCTCAAAGTACGCTGAGCAAACAGGTGGATAAACATCTGCAAAGCTGGGAAAAAAAGTTGTGGCATGTGAGCACACAGACCTTTGAAACGCAGCAGGATGCCCAAGATGCTTGGCAGCGTGAGCTCAAAGGAAAGCCAGCCTGGTTGCAAGTGAAAGCGGAGATGGTGCCTTATACGGTTACGACAACTACAGAACACGTCTGGAAAATGGATCATCGATACAATACGCTAGCGACCGTACAATAGATAAGATGAACAACGAATGACAGCCTCACCAGTATCCTGTAATCTTCATAGCAAGAGGTAAATGAGCATCTTGTCTCTCCTTTCCTCTTCACAGCCTATCCTGCACAGTTTTGTCGTTACAGTACATAAGAGAAGGGACGAACATCCTATGAGTAGGGAACAGAACGAAGATACCACGATTTATCGTGTGGTGATCAACCATGAGGAGCAATATTCCATCTGGCCTGAGTACTTACCAATCCCCCTTGGCTGGCATGATACTCAGAAACATGGGCTGAAAGACGAATGTCTCGCCTATGTCAAGGAAGTCTGGACCGATATGCGTCCTCTAAGTTTACGTAAGAAAATGGAGGCCGCTTCTCACTAGTCCCTCCTGATGGCTGATCTCCAATTCGTTTTCTGGATTGCATGTATACGGTACTCGATCATAGATATGGCTCTTTTGCGTCTCATAAGAAAGCCAGCAGGGGCTCGCTCATCTCCAGCTCCTACACTCCGCTCTTTTGATACCGGAAGAACCACTTCTCTTATGGTACCCCTATCTCGTTATGTGCCCTGTTAAATCGTCCGTTAATTCCATTTCAGCCACCTCACGGAAAAATTAACGCCCGGCCTAACGGAAGCCCCTTATCATCAATGAATATTGACAAACTATGCCGGTACAAAAAGAGGAGGCGATCCGGTGAAAACGATGTACCAGCAGAATAAGTAAAAGATTGTATCAATGCGGAGAGTAACAAAGGATGAGGAACTACATTCCTCCTTTCCAACCAGGAGGAACTCGACACAGATGAACAAAAAGAGGAATATTGAAACAATGTATCCTCTCTCGCCCGCACAGCTGGGGATGTTTTATGAAACTGTCCAGACCCCTGGCTCAGGCGTACATATTGAGCAGTTTGCATGTACGTTGCACGGGTCTCTGCAACGAGAGGTCTTCGTACAGGCCTGGCAACAGGTCGTACAACACTATGCGATCTTGCGCACGGCGTTTGTCTGGAGTGAACAAAACGATCCCGTTCAGGTTGTAATGCGCCAGGTACAGATTCCGCTCCTATATGAAGATTGGCGCAATCTTCCACCGGTTGAGCAAGCGCAGAAGCTTGAACACTTCTTGCAGCAAGATAGGGTCCGGGGCTTTAAACTATCTCATCCACCTTTGATGCGACTGACATTGTTCCAGACGTCCGAGACAAGCTATGAGTTTGTCTGGACCCATCATCACATTCTCATGGACGGCTGGTGTTGCTCGCTCGTGCAGAATGAGTTCCTGCACTGTTACGAGGCTCTGTGCAATGGACGTGGCTATCAACCGGAGTCAAGCCGTCCCTATCGTGACTACATCGCCTGGCTAAAACAGCAGGATGAGGTCAGAGCGGAAGATTTCTGGCGTCAAAGCTTACAGGGAATATACACCCCTACGTCTCTAGGCCGGAGTGCCACACAACCTGAAGTCCCCAGAGATCATGGCTTTGGCACTCTTGATACGTCGCTACCCATGACGGTCAGTGCGCAGCTCCAGCAGGTAACACGAGAACGACGTCTCACCTTGAATACGCTCTTGCAAGGCGTCTGGGCTCTACAGCTGGCTCGCTATAGCGGGCAACAGGATGTGCTCTTCGGCATTACGGTTTCTGGACGCCCACCTGAGCTTGTTGGGGCCGAAACAATGGTGGGACTCTGCATTAATACGTTGCCATTGCGCGTTTGTATTGATGAGCAACAATCCTTATGGAACTGGTTGCCACAATTGCAGGACTACAATCTCGAACTACGCCAGTTTGAATACGTATCCGGCGGCAAAGTTCATCAATGGAGCCAGATACACAGCGGACAGCCGCTCTACGAAAGTCTGCTGGTTGTCGAGAATTATCCGGTTGGCCCTTCGGTCTTGCAAGCTGGCCCCCATCTCTTGCGCATGAGCAATATCCGTTCCATTGGAGCGCAAACAAAATATCCACTGACACTCTTAGTCATTCCAGGTGAGCAGCTTGGCATTCGCTGTGTCTATAATCGTCAGCGGCTCGATGAGGGATGCATACAGAACATTCTGGAGCATTTTAGCCGTCTACTCACTGTCATCGCAACCTCATCAGATTGTGAGGTTGGCAACCTGCAACATCTGATTTCCGACGATCAGTTTCCCGTTATGTACTCAGTTCCGATCGAGCATGCACAGCCCGAGGATGTCAATGGAGAGGGGACCGCCTGTACGCCGCTTGAAGAGCAACTGCTTCATATCTGGCAGGAGGTACTGGGACGCACCCAGCTAAGCGTCCATGATAATTTCTTCCAGTCAGGCGGCCACTCGCTACTCGCGACCCAGGTGATCTCACGTATTCGTCAGGCTGTGCAGGTTGAGGTGCCCCTGCGAACCCTCTTTGAAGCACCTACGATCTCAGCTCTGGCAAAACGCATCGGTCAATTGCAACAACAGGCCGATCAGACGGTGCCACAGAAGCCTGCACTGCGTTCGGTCCCCCGCACCGGACCCTTGCCAGTCTCTTTTGCCCAGCACAGACTCTGGTTCTTGCAGCGACTCTCACCAGAGAGTTCGTCGTACAATAGTCCGCTCTGCTTACGTATTCGTGGCAATTTGCAGATCACCGCATTGCAGGACTGTATCAACGAGATTGTACGTCGCCATGAGTCGTTGCGTACCAGCTACTGCGAGATCAACGACCAACCGATGCAGATGGTTCATCCACCAGAACCTGTTCCGTTGTCCTACATCGATCTGCGCTCAAGACCACTTCATCTACGCGAACAGCTGGCCATCGAATTTGCCACACAGGAGGGTGAACGGCTCTTTAATCTTGCCAGAAGTCCCCTCATCCGTACGGTCCTGCTCCAATTGCGTGATGAAGACTATGTACTCTTGATCACCGTTCACCATATTGCGTTCGATGCCTGGTCAGTTGGCATCTTCCAGCGTGAGTTTATCACCTTATACAAAGCGTTCACCCAGGGAAAACCGTCACCCCTGCCAGAGCTGCCCGCCCAGTACGCAGACTTCGCGCACTGGCAACGAAACTGGTTACAGGGCAAAGAAATGGAACGGCTCATCACCTACTGGCAACGACAGTTACGAGGAGCACCCGAACTTGAGCTACCAACTGATCGTCCACGTCCAGTCGTCTCAACGTTCAAAGGTGCCTCCTGTAGCTTTACTTATTCACAAACACTCACAAAACAGTTGCAGCAGTTGAGCCAGCAGGAGGGCGTTACGCTGTTTATGACTCTGCTCACCGCTTTCAACATCCTGCTCTATCGACAGACAAACCAGGAAGATATCGTCCTGGGAACCGATATCGCCAACCGCACACTCAGCGAAACAGAGTTGATGATCGGCTTCTTTGTCAATCTGCTCGTCCTGCGTACAAATCTTGGAGGGAAACCAGGATTTCGCGAGACACTGACGCGGGTCCGGGAGATGGTTCTGGGTGCATATGCGCATCAAGACCTCCCTTTTGAAAAACTGGTTGAGGCCCTGCACCTGGAACGTTCACTTAATCGCACACCACTCGTACGTTGCCTCTTCGTCATGCAGAACGTCCCGTTGTACTACACGGAGGCCGCAGGTCTCACACTCAGTCCGTTCCAGGGCGATCTGCTCACTGCGAAATTTGATTTTGTCATTTTCCTGTTCGAAAGCGAGCAAGGCATCCAGGGCTCAGTCAACTATAGCACCGAACTCTTCAATGAAGAGACCATCCAGCGCATGATGCAACGCTTCGAAGCGCTCTTACACAGTATTGTCGCTCAGCCCCATGCACAAATCGACGCACTCGATTTCCATACCGAACAAGAAAAAGCCAGCCAGCAGGTAGAGACACAGGAGCAGCATCACACTTTGCGGCGTAGATTGAAAGCAGCGCGCCGTGAAGAGATTGTGCTCCCTTAACAATCCTGCTTTTCAAATGGAGTCCAACAGCACAGTACTTTTAATCTTCTGTATATAAGGATATTAAGGAAGGAACATTCGCCATGGCAGCATCAATGGGACCAGGGGCCAGCTTAAAAAAAGGCATTCAGCGCAAGCGTGACGAGATCAATCTAGCCGAAGTCGTACTCACCACCGAGAGCTATCTGGCACCTGATCAAACATTACCGCTGATCATCCAACCCGCCATACATGGCGTTAACTTAGCAAGCTGGGCTGAGACCCATCGTCCCTATTTGCGAGAACAGTTGGCGAAACACGGCGGTATTCTCTTCCGCAACTTCAACATTGACGCGCCAGAAAAATTTGAGGCGGTGGCAAAAGCGATCAGCACTGAATTGTTCGATGAGTATGGGGATCTCCCACGCGAGAAACCAGGGGCCAGAGTCTACGGCTCGACCCCCTACCCACAGGACAAATCCATTCTCTTCCACAATGAAAGCTCACATATGCATCGCTGGCCCATGAAGATCTTCTTCTATTGTGTCAAACCCGCCGAGAAGGGAGGTGCCACTCCTATTATTGACTGCCGTAAGATTTATCAGAGCCTCGATCCCGCCATTATCAAAAAAATGAGCGAGAAGAAATTGATGTATGTACGCAATTTCATAAATGGCCTGGATGTAAGCTGGCAACAATTCTTTCAGACGTCAAATAAGGCAGCCGTTGAGGAATATTGCCGTAAATCAGGGATTGAATTCGAATGGAAAAGTGAAGACCAGTTACGTACACGTCAGATATGTTCCGCGGTCTCCAAACATCCACACACCGGTGATATGCTCTTCTTCAATCAGGTCCAGCTCCATCATATCTCGTGTCTAGATGCCTCGACTCGTGAATCTATGCTCGCCGTGTTTAAACCAGCAGACTTACCGCGCAACGTCTACTATGGCGATGAGAGTCCCATCGAGGATTCAGTCATGGAGGAGATCAGCGCCCTCTACGAACAACTGGCGATCCGCTTCCAATGGCAGGCGGGCGATCTCATTATGCTCGACAATATGATGGTTTCTCATTCTCGCGATCCCTTTGAGGGAACTCGCAAGATCATGGTGGCGATGGCAGAAATTATCTCACAACAAGAATTGCCACAGGTGTAGCTTCCTCCCCCATAGGTAATAAGCTTCGCACTGGTGTTGTCGCGATGTGCAGGTAGAGATCGAATAGCTCTACCTGCACATCGCGACAACACCAACTTGAGCACCACAGGTGCATAAACACATGATGGAGGCGGGAATAATGGATACACATCAAGAGCAACGTCCGATCGCTATTGTCACGGGAGCAAGTCGCAATCGTGGCATAGGAGCAGCCGTATGTCGAGCTCTGGCTGAGCTTCGAATGGATATCTTTTTCACATTTTGGGAAAGTCATGACAAAAGCATCTACGGACAAGAAGCCGAAGGCTATCGTGATCTGCTTTCGAGTTTGCGAGGGACAGGCATACGCTGCGAGTGTATGGAGATTGATCAAAGTCTGCCTCAATCGGCACAACTGATCATCGATGAGGTCGAATCTCGCTTGGGAACGCCATCTATTCTCGTGAATAATGCTGCGCATGACGATACCAACGCTCCATTCGATCAAATCGATGCGACAATACTAGATAGATACTATGCGGTAAATATGCGTGGCACGATACTGCTGAGCATAGAATTCGCCCGTCGTTTTCAGCGATCATCGGGAGGTCGCATCATCAATCTCACATCTGGGCAGGGCGTGGCAGCGATGCCAGGCAAGATCCCCTACATTGCCACAAAGGGAGCAATAGAAGCATTCACCGTTACGCTAGCGGCCGAAGTTGCATCACGAGAAATCACCGTCAACGCAGTTGATCCAGGGCCAACCGATACAGGATGGATCAGCGCTGATCCAGACTTCAAACAGGCATTGCTCACCGACGCTCCATTCGGTCGCATTGGACAACCTGAGGATGCCGCTCATATCATCGCCTTTTTAGCTAGTAATACAGGCGAGTGGATCACCGGACAAATCATCCACTCACGTGGCGGTTTTTGAGTGCATGCTCAACTCAACATCGTCCCATTTGGAGTCCCCTTGCTTTAGCTATGGGGAGGAAAAATGACAGCCCGCAGGCTGAATTCGTTCCTCCCCATTATTCACACAAGAATGTTTATTGACAGGTGTGGGATGATATGATATGATCCAGCGCATGAAACAGATCATCACAGCAAAAATCAAGCTCTATACAACACCCGAACAATTTATAGCCTTGCGTGAAACACAACTGGCTTATCGTGCTGCGCTGAACTTTGTGAGTCAGTATGCCTTTACGCATGGTAAGATGAGTAATTCGCGCACATTGCAACGTGATTGCTATGATGAGATCCGCACGATTTTCCACCTTCCTTCCCAGATGGCCTGTAATGTCCCCCGTTTCGTGGGAAGCACCTATAAAGGACTGTGGACCAAGGTCAAGAAAAACGCCGCACAGAGGAAGAGAGGGCAGACGAAGAAGCGCTACAAGGGACTTGATCACGCCCCTACGTATGTCTCTCCGACGATCACCTATAACTACAAGCGCGATTACAGTTTCAAAACGTCCAATCGTGTGAGCATTCTGACCCTTGATGGGCGGGTGGTGGTCCCCTATACCGGCTATGACACACATATCGCCCTCATCAACCAGGGAGCCAAGATCGGTGCGGCAAAACTCTGGTATGACAAACCGAAGAAACAATTCTATCTGCTTGTCTCTTTAGAGAGAGAAGGAGCCGAGCCCACCCCACACACCCATACCGGCGTTGTCGGGGTGGATGTCGGCGTGCGCTATCTTGCCGTCACGTCCACGACGCAAGGAACGTCCTCCTTCTACGGTGGCCAACGTGTCAGAGAGAAGGCCAATCATTACGCACGACTGAGAAAGCGCCTGCAACGCAAAGGCACTCGTTCCGCGACACGACGGCTGGTAGCCATCAGTGGACGAGAGAGACGGTTGAAAGCCGACGCCAATCATGTCATTTCCACGCGCATCGTCACGCAACATCCGCGTTCCCTGATCGGACTGGAAAACCTGACCGACATTCGAGACAGAACGAAACGACGCACGGGCCAACGCGCCAGCCAGAAGCAGCGGAGAGCCAACACCGCCTTCTCCAAGTGGTCCTTTGGCGAGTTGCACGCCATGATTGCCTACAAAGCCCTGCAACGCGATTGTATAGCGATCAAGGTGGATGCCGACTATACGTCGCAAGCTTGTCCCATCTGTGGACACACCTGCCGTGAGAACCGCCCCAATCATGGGCTGCTGTTTCGCTGTCAGCATTGTCGGTATACGCTCCATGCAGATCTCATCGGCGCGAGGAATGTCACCATGCGAACGCTGCTTATTCGGCAGGACTGGATAAGCACAGGCTTCTTGTCAGAATGCCTTGATGGATCGGATTGTGAAGCCAAAGCGGCACGCCTGAAACGGTATGCTGAGTTGCGGTGGAGTCCAGATCCAAGCCCCTTGCTTTAGCTATGGGGTATCTGACAGGCTAATCTAAAAGAAAGCGTATTGTAGTATAAGGGATGGGAATCATGCGCGCACAATTATATTCAATCCATGACCTACCTACTGGACAAGTCAGTATCGCGGCTCGCCCACGCGGCGGCGACTGGCTGATTGATGAGATGAAAGCCCTCCACGAAGCAGGAGTTGATGTCCTGGTATCGTTACTTACTCAGATAGAAGAAATCGAACTTGGTCTCAACGAAGAAGCCAGCGCCTGTCATCATCAGAACATCGCCTACCTCAATTTCCCCATCGAGGACCGTTGCGTACCGCCATTTACAGCCAGTACATTTGCCATCATAGAGCAATTAAGCGGACAGCTCTCAGATGGAAAACATATAGCGCTGCATTGTCGCCAGGGATTAGGCAGATCAGTTCTCATAGCAGCCTGCCTGCTAGTATGTACCGGCATAACACCAGATCAGGCATGCAATCTGCTTACCCAGGCCCGAGGATGTCCAGTACCGGAGACGGAAGAGCAACGAGCATGGATCGTCTCTTTTTCCGAACAGCACAATCACTTATTAGAGGATTGATCGATCTCGACGTAGGGAAGCATACAGAGAAAAGGAAGTACGCATGTCAGGCGGCACTGAATTATCGATTACCATTGCGGTCACCTCACTCACACACACACGAGGAACATCACTTCAGGCCAGAATTTCGGGCTGGCTTCACCTATATTTTTCAACGTCGCGTCCTGATGGTCGCTATTTCCAGCATGACAGCTGCGTTATTTATCATATTTACCTTTGATTCACTTCTCGCACTCGCATTCCAGTCTCTAGGATTCTCGCCATCACTTCTCGGCCTATGCGTAGGGAGTATCGGATTGGGTACTGCGGTGGGAGCGGTGATAATCGGACAGTGGGGAAAACAAGCATCCTCCCTCAAACTCATGGCGTCAGGGAACGTTCTCATCGGTCTCATGGTGGCACTCATTATCTGCGTTCACCCAGTGTCCCTGGTTATCGACTTGGAGTTTGAGCTCTTGCGCACGTGGACCAGAACGATGGAGGATACATGTTTGGACTTTCCATCCTTGGTCACAATAAATCTTGTACCAGGCACGAAAAGACTGCCCATGCTTAGTCCCAATCACATTGCTATCGATAAAAACGCCCTCATCGTTTTGCAGCAAGTGAAGCTTTTCAGTCCCAGTACCTATCAAGGGAACCCATCTAGCATTCCATTCCATGAGCAAATCTCCTCTAGTAAGTGATCCGAGTTACTACCCGCGTGACTAAGACATTTGATGTTGGTAACTGAATCTTAATCTCAAGCAAGACTTTCATATCCCAATATACGCTAGAAACTGTCAAAAACAACCATTTGTGAGCGGGCAAAGCAACAATCTATAGCTGCTCTGGAGCTTGATACATATTCACAAATTCGACAGCTAAAATCAAATCTTAAAAGCGTTTTACTAGTATACATGTTTGATATGCAATCAAGCATTGTTAGAGTAAGAGATTAGCATCTAAATACATCAAAGAGTGCATGTATATGCAAAAGGGGGCAACAATGCAAACATTATCGCAACGAAGTCTTCACTCGCTACGTAGCTGGTTTAATGCACTTGAAGCGTTTGTACGGAAGGTCTCATCTTATTTTCAACGAGGGGTCGGAGTGCTATTCTGTGTGGGTGGACTACTAGCGACCATTGGCTGGTTGCTCGCCGCAGTCCATACTGATCCCCTGAGCCCCACCTGGAATCCAGCGGTCTGGCTAGTCATGATTGGAGTATTCCTTCTGGCTCTAGGCATGCAGGCAATGTACTTCCAACACATGCTCCGTCTGGGCATACTTGGTCAATATGGATTGATGATCTTCTTGTTCGGGACGCTCATTCTGCTGGCAGGCACTTGCGCTGTAGATTTTTTCATTTTACCCTGGATATTTAAATTGATCAGCAAGATCCCTGATCTTTCCTCACAACTTCAAGGTATGTACAACACGGTACAGCAAGGAACCAACTCAGCAACATCCACAATCGTAAATACCGGCACAAATGTTTGTAACACGATTACGAGCAATATTCCATTTATTGGTGGAAGTAGTAGTTGTTCCTCGACAACCACCCCAACGGTTCCTTCAGAGACAGTTCCCACTATCGGCAGTCTACTTACAAGTGCAGGACTTCCATCACTCACAACGCTCAGCACACTGGGACTTCTGTCAATGTCGGGAGTGCTGCTGGTGCCCGGATGTCTGCTAATGGGACTCGTTTTCCTGGTAGCTGGTGTACAACCGCGCTCCGCCTTACTACTGGTCATTATCGGCTCCCTACTGAACCTGCTTGGTCAGTTCGTAATACACGTTGCTTTTCTGAGTCCGCTACTTCAGGCCCTTCTTTTCATCTCTCTAGCCTGGTTTGGTATCTCGCTCTGGTTGCAAGGGAAACCCAAAGCCGGTTGACCCGGTACGAAACAGCAGATAAGTGCTGTATTTCGCGACGCCCATCAAGGAAACAATCGCAAACATCAGCTAGAAATATGCGAGCAAGCGAGCTGTAATCATATCTAGTATTGATCTACCGGCTCAGCTTGACTTCCTTATTATTCTTAACTATACTCATTGAGTGATCGGGCTCTTAATATGCTAAAATTTAAATTAGTGGCGTATATTGTACCATCGTATATCCTCTCCTGCTATAGAATGTTCTTCTTACAACATTACATCTGAATGTATCAACTTACTATCTGAGTATGCTGTCAATGTAGACAGCGTTGGCCGGTACACTACCGGTCACAAATGAAAGGTGTGAGACATGGCTGTTTCTAATCAAAAGATTCAAATGGCACCAGAGGTAAGTCAATTCATTGCTCAACCGCGTAAGATGTTTATCGATAATGAGTGGGTAGAGGCGGCTTCAGGCAAGACATTCCCCGTCTATGATCCGGCGACGGGCCAAGCCATAGCGCAGGTTGCGGAGGGCGACAAAGAAGATATCGATCGTGCGGTCCGGGCTGCCCGCCGAGCCTTCGATGATGGTCCCTGGCGCAAGATGACTGCATCGGAACGTGGTCAGCACATGTGGAAGCTAGCCGATTTGCTTGAGCAGCATACAGAAGAGTTTGCGCAGTTTGAGTCGTTGGATAATGGCAAGCCTCTCTCGGTGGCTCGGATTGCTGATGTGCCATTGGCAGTGGATTTGTTCCGCTATATGGCCGGCTGGGCCTCCAAAATCGAAGGCAACACCATTCCTCTCTCGATGGGAAATCCCTATTTTGCCTATACGTTACGAGAGCCAATCGGTGTCGTAGGCCAAATCATTCCCTGGAACTTTCCCCTCTTGATGGCCGCTTGGAAACTTGGACCAGCTCTGGCGACCGGATGCACCATCATTCTCAAACCAGCCGAGCAGACACCACTCTCTGCGCTGCGGCTTGGAGAGCTCATTCAGGAAGCCGGTTTCCCGGCTGGTGTGATCAATATCGTACCAGGCTATGGCGAGACAGCCGGAGCAGCTTTGGCGGCCCATCCAGATGTCGACAAAATCGCCTTTACGGGCTCCACTGAAGTCGGGAAACTGATTGTCCACGCGGCAACCGGCAATCTCAAGAAAGTATCGCTGGAACTGGGTGGAAAATCCCCAAACATTATCCTAAAAGATATGGACCTGGAGACCGCCATTGCAGGTGCATCCAACGCCATCTTTTTCAATCATGGACAATGCTGTAGCGCAGGTTCACGCCTCTATGTCGAAAAAAGTATCTTTGACAAAGTAGTCGAAGGCGTTGCGGAGAACGCCAGCAAGATCCATTTAGGCCCTGGTTTTGATCCGGCAACCCAGATGGGACCGCTCGTTTCAGATGAGCAGTTACGTCGTGTCACAGGTTATCTGCAATCCGGCGTCTCTGAGGGAGCGAGACCTCTTAGCGGCGGACATCGCCACGGCGAGCAAGGATACTTTGTTGAGCCGACTGTTCTGGTCGACGCCAGACAAAATATGCAGATCGTGCAAGAAGAGATCTTCGGTCCGGTTGTCGTCGCCCAGCCCTTCACCGATCTGGATGAGATTCTGGCTTTTGCTAATGATTCCAGCTATGGGCTCGCCGCTGGCATTTGGACACGCGATATCAGTAAAGCGCATCTACTAGCTGCGAAGTTACGCGCTGGAACGGTCTGGATCAATTGCTACAATGTCTTTGATGCCGCATTACCATTTGGAGGCTATAAGCAAAGTGGCTGGTCCAGAGAGATGGGCCATGAAGCGCTTGAGAACTATACTGAAGTCAAATCAGTCTGCATTGGTCTCTAATTAACATCCCGGAGCATGAGCGGTTCTTGCAATTAACGGCCCATGCTCTAGGACATTAACAAGGCAGATTAGAAGGCGCTAGCACCTGCTTCTGCCACGGCTTGATCTTGCGCACCTGAACCACTGCTAACGCCGATGCCTCCAACTGTCTTCCCATCACGTTTGAGTGGAACCCCTCCAGCAAAGATCATAATGCGACCATTATTAGAGGCATGTATCCCATAAAATTGTGCGCCAGGTTGAGAGTTGGCAGCCAGATCTTTTGTAGTCGTATCCAAGGCACGCGCGGTATAAGCTTTATTAATGGAAATATCGATACTAGCCAGCATGGCATCATCCATACGAACATGGGCCACCAGATTGCCGCCATTATCGACCACAGCAATGTTCATGGGTTGACCAATCTCGACAGCTTTTTTCTCGGCAGCAGCAATAACTCTCCGTGCATCACTCAGTGTAACCATACAAACCTTTTCGTTCTAAAATTCAGGCTCATTCCACCTGATATAATGATCAAAACATACTACACATCATGGAGTTATTGTACCAAGCCCTAAAATACAAATATTTTTATCAAAAAGCGGCGTAAAACCCCTGCATTCATGCATGGGGATAGAAGCCACTCATCACAGAGGACCATTGTTGTCTTGGCTTGATGTTACCATTAACGAGCCAGAAAGACTACTTCACGCATCCCCAAAAATAGGCACTATGCCCATTGGCACAATAGCCTATGTTGTATATAATGCGAGATGAAATACATGTAAAAGGAGGCGCAGAAATTGTGACGACGCTGAGAACATTCAAGTATCGTTTATACCCCACCAAGAAGCAAATCGGCACGCTGCAATGGACGCTGGACAGAAATAGAGAGATTTACAATGCAGCGCTTCAAGAACGCCGTGATACGTGGAATATCATCAAGTGCCACCCGAACTTCTACGATGAAGCGTGGCGCAAACAAGCAACGAAGGATCATGGGATCAGTTGCTACGATCAAATCAATCAACTCCCTGAGATAAAAGAAATCAGGGAAGAATACAACGAGATCTATTCGCAAGTGCTACAAGAGACCTTGAAGCGAGTCGACAAAGCCTTCAAAGCCTTCTTCCGTCGAAGTACAGAACGGAGAGAAAGCCGGATACCCACGGTATCAGGGCTATGATCGCTATGATAGTTTCTGTTACCCACAGTCGGGCTTTTCACTTGAAGGAAACAAACTGGTTCTCTCCAAGATCGGGCATCTCAAGATCAAATTGCATCGTCCGATCCAGGGCAACATGAAAACTTGCACTCTGAAACGAGAAGGCGATTGTTGGTATGTTGCGCTCTCTTGTGAGATCGAGGGAACAGAGGGCAAAAAGACACCCTCTACTGATCAGGCAGTGGGCATCGATCTCGGGCTCTATCACTTTGCGGCATTGTCTACTGGAGACATCATTGATAATCCGAGGCATTATCGCAAAGCTGAACAGAAGATCGTCGGCATGCAACAAGAACTATCCAGAAAGAAACGCCGATCGAATCGCCGGAAGAAGACCGTCAAGAAACTGAGCAAAGCCTATCGCAAAGTTCGTAATCAACGACAAGACTTTCTCCATAAGTGGTCACGCAACTTGGTCAATACCTACGAGGCGATTGTTTTCGAGGAACTAGCCCCCTCAAAGATGAGTAAGACTCCCAAGCCCAAACAAGATGAGAACGGGAAATATCTCCCCAATGGGGCGGCCGTCAAAGCCGGTTTGAATAAGAGCATCCTTGATGCTGGTTGGTCAACTTTTGTCGCTCTGTGTGAGTACAAGGCAGCATGCGCCGGTCTGACACAGATCTACAAAGTTGATGCGTATAAAACCAGCCAAGTATGTAGCGCATGTTTGCACGAAGGACCGCATAAAGATCTCAGCGAGCGGGTCCATGTGTGTGAGATGTGTGGACTGGTTCTGGACCGAGATGTCAATGCCGCCATCAATATTCTGGCGGTTTGGCAAGATGGTCTCAAGTTGCGTCCAGAACCGAAAGCCAAGAAAACCAAGAAGCCCAGGTCTGGGAGAGACCTTCACGAGACGCGCTCGTGAGAAGCCCCTGCATTTATATATCAAAAGGTCAAAAGGTGATCGTCTTCAATGTCTTTTACGTCTCTTTTTGAAACGCTTTGACACATCGTTGAAATGATACGTAAAAACGTCTTTGACGTACCGTTCCGCATCAGACAACTGTCCCGAGATACATTGAAGACGTTACGTACGACGTTTCCCGTTTGAACTTCAGATATATGAATGCATGGGGTACTTCACCTAACTCAGATTACATACATATACATATTTTGCGCATTAGAGTGGAACTTCTACATACACCTTGCCATCTTCGATTTTCGTATTTAAGCTAGGCAAGGGTGACAACGCGTACTTGTAATCGGTAGGTATCTGTGCTCCCTGCGCTCCAAATAGGGCACCGTGGCAGGGACAGGCGAAATGGCGCTCAGTACTTTTCCACTGAACAAGACAGCCCATATGTGTACAGGAACCAGATAAAGCTAGCACGCTATCAGTAGTATTACTCGTATTATCCGTCCGAATAACATAGCCAACCATAGTATCCGACGAAAAACGCACCGCATCATTACCTAAATCAGCGAGCGTCGTGACAAAGTGCCAGGTGGTTGGTGTCCCTGGGGCAATTTGTAGATGGCCTGGCCGAGTGCCAGGATTTCCTGTTACCGCGATCTGTGAGTTCTCACTTTTTTGTACTTCATAGCCAATGCCAGCCCCGACGACCAGCGATGCAGCCGCAAGGGCACCTCCTGTCAGGAGTCCACGACGAGAGAAGAACCGGGCACGCCTGGTCGTTGCATGTGCAGGAGAAGATAGTTCCACGGGTTCAGTGTGAAGAGGTACCTCGTCGGGTACAGGTTCAGATGCATGTTGCACCGATTGCGGTATCTCATTCATCGCAAAGAGTTGTGTTTTCAAGCGTTCAACAAACGCTGGATCTGGCTCCGCATCTTCATCTGTCGCAGAGTTAAAGAGAGCCACCATTTGATAAACGCCTACCTGCTCTGGCTTCAAATTCGCTCGTGGATGAGCGGCCTTGCCAGATTGCAACGCTTCAATGTAGTTTTCTAGCTCTACATAATCTTCAAACCGTTCCTGATCGTCATCAAACATAATTGCTCTCCACTGTCATTGTCGTTTGTTTATTGTCGTTTGTTTATATCAGGTTCAAGCTCAGCCGCACGTTTGAGGGCGCGAAACTGCGTCACTTTGACATTAGCCTCAGTTATCCTCATGCGCACAGCCGTCTCCTTAATCGAGAGATGAAGCAAGAAACGACAAGTTAATACTTCTTGCTGTTGTTCAGGCAGTAAGCGAAGGAGCGCCTGGGCTTTCTTAATGGGGGTCTGATCATCTGGAAGTGTCACTTCCTCTATCGGACCTTCCCAACCAGTATCCAGCAGTTCGTCCAACGAATGTATGTCTGCTCGATAGTATTGACGCCAATAGTCAGCAATAGTTGTACGTGCCACCTGAAAAAGCCACGCCTGCATACTCTGTTGACTACGCGCAACATCGATACGGCTAGCAGCCTTCATAAATATTTGTGTTGTCAGGTCCTCAGCCTCTTCTCGGTTCCCTACCTTACTATAAACGTGCCGATAAATCATGCCCAGATGTTCCTGATAAAATGTCTGAAACTCCTGCTGCTCCTGTCCAGTTTCCATTGACTCCATGAACTTTTATCCACTACTCTCTACAGGTATCGCCCACCTTTGGCATATCCTCGGCTGGCATATCCTCGGCTGGAACTTCAACAGATTGAAAACTTCCACTTCATCGACACTGAGGTGACGCAGATACTTTAACGTCTTTGGCGTACGATCAGGTGTACTTATTATACCAAACGCAAGGCATCTAGCATATATTCCGCTGAGCACATGATGAGGTAGAGCAAAGCATCTCATTGCCCTAGAAACAGCAACAGCAGGGATCAGATGCCCTTATCGAGGGCTGCACCCATGGTTTCTTTCATGTCGGAGCCATCCAGGGAATACGTGCTTTTGGAGGATTTTCCACTCCCGAAGAAGCGCCAAAGCCGCCAAGACAGTAGCCAACGGTCCTCGTGCCACCAAGTCCAACGTAATCACCTCAGGAGGTGTACGTCGCGATCAAGCGACGTGGTTTTCGGGACGCGCTTGGCGAGGTACCACCTTCAATCGCAGAGAGCAAGAGAGCCAACTGTAGCTGCGTGTCTTGCGCACGCGGTCCTCTCGACGTACGTAATGATCGCATGTGCAATAATTCATCTAAATACACGGACTTCATCTTCCATACCTCTACGCACCTCGTGGGGTGAGCGACATGCCTCAGAGGCGAGCACGGGGAGATCAACGAGTGAGCATTTCGTACGTCGAGAGCCGCGTGCGCAAGACACGCAGAATAGGCATCAACCTAAGGTGCGGATGAGCTTTTTAGGGCGATGCCTATTCTGATCATGTGGGGACAGGCGGGTCATCGTTGGACAGGCCATGCCCGCAAGATACCTTCGCTCTTCGCGCTTGATCTTGTAGGCATGGCCTCGTCAAAAATGGCATGATCGGTTTATATGTATTTCAATCATGAAGTCGGATTCGCTTCGTGGTCACACACAGGAAGGTCTGCCAGGTCTACTGAGATGGGAGCCGAGGTTCTTGATACGCTAAAACCTGGACTGAGTCACCGACGCGCAGCACACCGGTATCGCCCGAGAGGAGATACTGACCAAATAACACCTTTTGCTGAAAGGTACGATAGCGTGCAAGAGTTGCCAGCGGCTCCTTGCCCGTCTTCACACCCGTATCGGCATCGACAGTCGTGATCGCGCAGCGATTGCACGGCCTGACTACATAAAAAGTCTGCTGATGTATCTGCACCGTATGCCAGCTATCTTCAGCGAAGGCAGATGCTCCACCAACGACCAGATTCGGGCGAAAGCGCTCCAGGGGAACAGAACTATCCAGGCGTTGATTGAGATCCTCCAACGAGCCCTCGCTCAGCAGATGATATTGGAAGCTTGTAAACGCTGCGAGATCACGATTGATCGCATATTCTGGTGCAACAAAACGCGGCGTGCTCTCAGGCATAAAGACCAGGCGGCACCAGACATGTAGAAACCGTCGAAACCATGCATCCGCCTGCTCACTGACAGAAAGGGCCTCGCAGCGTCCTTGATACCATCGTACGATGTGAGGGCAATCGCGCTGAGACTGCAAAGGGATATGGAGCGGCGACATGCCTGGAGCCTGGACAAATAAACCGTCGTTGTCAAGACCTGCCACAATACAGGCCAGGCGCGGAAAGTCAAGCTGTTGCAGACCCAATCCAAACTCATTGACCAGCATCCAACGCCGATCATAGCGCAAGCCACGCGCATCCATGTGCGCCTCCTGGACATCTGATCCGCTGCACCCTTTGATAGGATACATGCGAATACGACTCAGAAAGAGATCAGACATAATCAGCTCCGTTTTCTCTTCATTCTATCCAATTTTGCATCTCCAAGCAAATATTTTTCTTGAGCATTCCTGTCAGGATGAGGTATAATTACGCTGGTCGGTTGTTATAAGTTTAAATATGTTGACACATGACATGGCAAAAGAAAGGATTGTTTACCATTTCGTTTGACTGACTTGCAACATTCATCTATTTGCATACACAGAATGGAAGAGGTACTGTATGAAGTTTGGTATTGATATTCCAAATGGTTGGAAGATGAGTCTAGTGGATATCAAAGATCCTGTTGAAGCCTATGAGGCGATGACAAACATTGTCACAACTGGTGATGAGCTTGGTTACGATTCAGCATGGGTTGTTGATCACTTTCACACTGTTCCTACCCCAACACAGGAAATAACGTTTGAGTGCATGATGATGCTGGCTGCCTTGGCTCGTGATACAAAAAATATTCGCATCGGGCAAATTGTGCTTTGTAATGGCTATCGTAATCCGGCCCTGCTGGCGAAGATGGCAAGTACCCTCGATGTGTTGAGTCACGGTCGCTTAAACTTCGGCATCGGCGCTGGCTGGTATGAACATGAGTACAAAGCATATGGCTATCCGTATCCTGATGCCCCTGAGCGCCTGCGCATGCTGCGTGAAGCGCTGAAAGTGATCCATGCCATGTGGTCCCAGGAAGAGGCTGTCTTTGAAGGTAAATACTATCAGGTCCGTGGCGCGATTAATCAGCCAAAGGGCGTACAGAAACCACATATTCCAATCTTGATCGGTGGTGGTGGTGAGAAAGTCACATTGAAGTTGGTCGCCCAGTATGGCGATGCCTGTAATGTGGGTGGCGATCTGAAGACCCTGCAACACAAACTTGAGGTACTTAAAGGGCATTGTGAAAACGTCGGACGCAACTTCTCAGATATCCACGTCACAACCGGTACGTACTGCTCAATCGCTGATACCGACGAGGAGGCCCTGGCCCTGGTACCAGAAGCAAGGAAAAATGGTCTCACTGATACGGCTCTGGTTGGCAGTCCCGCGACGATCCGTGAGCGTATCGCGACACTGGAAGCTCATGGTGTCCATGAGCTTATTATCGACTTCCCCTTTCCAAGTGCGAAAAATCTGGAGCCGCTGCGCCGCTTCGCCAAAGAGTTTATCGCATAAGCCGTAACGCAAAGCATAAGCAATAGTACAAAAATAAATCATCCCAATTTCTCGACATGCCGTAAAAAGCAATATTCTGAGGATTTGGGATGATTTCTGCTGAAGATTGCTCAAGGGCACCCAAGATGTTCTAATCAAATGGTGACTTCTAGAACTGTAAACATTACGATAGCTATTAGAAAGTATTTCCACTGATACATATAGCAGGTCACGCTCAATCGCAGCGACCATATACGAGCGCGTACAAGCATTAATGCATCTGAATATATATAGTAAACATACAAAAAGAAGGACACCTTTTCAGGTGTCTTTTTTTTCCTTCAGTCTCTGAGACCATTCAAATTCGGGTGCTGGATCTCTCGCTTTATCTTCTCAAACACATTTCCAGTAGGCCAAGGGGCACCAAGTCCAACTTATTCGCATGGAAGGTATGTCGTAAGGCGTGGTGCCCGGTTTTGTGGCAGAAAGAGTTTCGAACGTGGAAAACCACGAGAGCCAACGTAGCTGCGTGTCTTGCGCACGCGGTCCACTTGACGCATGAAATGCTCACTCGTTGATCTCCTAATGCATTTCGCTCATCGCCTCACGAGATGCATAGCGGCATTAACGATAAATATCGTGTATTGGGATGAATTATTGCATATGCGGTCATGTCGTACGTCGAGAGGACCGCGTGTGCAAGACACGCAGCTACGTTGGCTTTCGTTCTCTCTGCGATGGAAGGTGGTACCTCGCCAAGCGCGTCCCAAAAACCACGTCGCTTGATCGCGACGTACTCCACCTCCTTCGGTGATTAAGTTGGACTTGGTGGGCCAGGGGCGTCAGCGCCTGATTTTGAATGATCTTCATGGAGGTCCTCGGCTTACTTCGCTAAAAAGAACAAAATGCTGGCTGCGAACGCAGCAGTCAGTCGCACGAGGTTCACGATGTGGAAACGTCGGAGGACAGAACGAACATCCTCTGGCGCTTTCGTGGTGTCCCATTTCGTCACAGTCCTGTAGATGGGCAGATTGAAGATGGCTGTCCAGATAAAGAAGCCAAGGAGGAACACCCCACCTCCGACAAGAGCAAAAACAAGTTGGGTGGTGCTGGGAGCACCAATGAAGATGATCACGATTGAGCAGATGACGGGCAGAATCGAGAGGGTGGAGAGAACACGGTTGGTGGCGGCGTAGGCCAGGAATTGTTGCAGGCTCTGTGCGGCCAAGGCATCCACCTGCTTGGTCCACATTGACCGCATGACGGTCAATAAGGTGGTCATTAAACCGACCAACATGGTTGTGCTCAGAAGAGCAACGTAGACAACGAAACCATAAACGAAACTCTGCATGAGAAGAATGCCTCCAATTAATAGTGATAGACTGTGAACTGATTTAGACAACGGACGTGCACATCAACGTCCCGTACCATGCTTGACGAACCTACTCAGTGTCCCTTTTGTTATCCATTGCTTAATGATGCTGTTGAAGCGCATCAAGAAACTGGTCAAAGAGTCGGAGAAAGGTTTGCGTGGCTTCCTCGACCACGTCGGGAGAGGGAGAATCCTCTGGCTCGAAGGTGCGCTGGATTGTCTCTCCAAGACCCTCTGCCATCTCATCAAGCGAAAAGCGACGATCAGGTGGCATCACCCGGTCGGTGAGAAAAAAACCCATACAAACGGCGGTCATCATTTTCATCTGGGTATCGATGCTGACGTTGGTACGCAGCAAGCCCTTCGCACGCAGTTGTTCCAGATAGACCTGAGACGCCGTCAGGCGCGCTGGGATGAGTTGCTGTCCTGTCTTGGAGCGTATCAAGTCACCCAGATCCCCCAACATTTCGGTATCACCCTGTAATATTGCTTTGAGCAAAGGATGCGTGGCCATCAGGAAAACGAGGTGTCTGATCAAAGAACTGAGCAGAGCACTGTGAGGATCATTGGCAATCCGCTCTCTGAAATCCAACATGAAAGAGAGATACTCACGCTGGAGTAGCGCTTCAAAGAGAGCCTCGCGTGTCTTCCAATATTGATAGAGTGTTCCCTTCGTCACACCAGCCTGTTTTGCGATATCATCAAGCGTCGTTTTCCGGTATCCCCAGCGTTGCACCAGTTCCAGGGCAGCATCTAAGATACGGTCGGTACGTGTCTCTTGTTTGACATGCCTCTTATCTGGAAACAGTTCCTTGTCCCCTTGCTTCGGCAATTTCTCGAAGCTCCTTTCTCATTTATGACTAAGTTAACTTACATGGTCACAATGCTTGTTAGAAAGTACGATATATCAGTCAAAATTATACCAGGAGCGTAACAAAAGTCAAGGGAGAGGAAGAAAGAACATCGAAACAAAACGCGTTGTTAATAGCGTCCATCATCGCGATAGAGCTGTCGGGGTTTAATGATCAGACTTTTGATGGGAGGCGGCAAGAAATCGCGCACCGCCTCCGCGCAGAGGGCGACACTCATCAAGAAATCGTCGTGACCTTCGGCGGGATCGACATACATATCCATCACATGCTCGCCTGGGACGCGATAGCGAGCAAGCTGCAACTGCTTCCAGCACTCCTCGAAGACCGGAGTGGGAGCCTCCTCCTGTCGATAGAGTCGGAGCCGGGCTGAGTTGATCAAGCTGAGCAGTTGATAGGTGAGATGACTTTTGCTGCTGCGACTGAATTTATAGCCGATGACGCGATCTGGACCAAACTTATCGATGAGCAGACTAGCGAGAGTATCGCCGAGACCCGTGCTATCGACGACCAGCTTGCGGATATTCCAACGCTGCATGAGCAAACTAGCGGAAGCATATTGATCGCTATAGCGCATGCCGGTCCACCAGGCCTGATGGACAATCTCGATCGACGGCAAATCCAACTCATTGTAGCTAACGCGTCCGATGGTAAGGACAGTACTATCGCGTTTATTCGTCGATTTAATCTCATCGCCTGGCTTTGGGCGCTCCTCGCCGCCGACATCGAGGCCGGCGACATAATAGTCCTCGGCCTCCTCATCTGGATCATTGAGCCAGGACTGGCCGCCCTGGATCAGATGTCGTTGCAGATCGTTGAGCAGGAAGCCTGCGCCGCTGATAGGTAGCAAGCGGTACTGTGTCCGAATGGAGACATGATCCTCTCCGAGACGCAGTATCTCGCCTTCGACAAAGGACTTGTAGCGAGGATTCAATTCAGCGAGGGTGCGCCAATCGAATTCGAAGTGACGCTGGACACCATCCTGCTGTTGACGTTCAAGATTATGTGCGCGCATACGAGCGAGCAAAGTACTGTCAGACCAGGCGGTACCATACATCACCGTGGTTGAATTGCTTACCTTCACCAATTTCCACCTTTTTCAACATAACACCTATAATTTCCATCCTTGAGCAGGTTTTACGAAAAACAGCTTAATAAAACCAGAGTTAGAAGTTACTTCTAACTCTGGTTTTATAGTTCAGCATGGAGGAAAACGATGACGACCCAGGGACCAAAGGATTATAGAGGTGGACTTATTTATAGGCAAGAGTACGGATACAAACTAGTGACTATGGCTGTCAGTGTTGCCCCACGTGAGCAAAGCCATGTTACAAGCTACGCTCATAACCTACCGATTACAGAAGAGGCGGAGCACATACAAGGGGTTGATCTGTACCACTTTGCAGTCACAGATAAAACCGAGATACAGCTTACTATGGAGACACCAGCGGGCAACAAGGAAGCATGGTACACGGTACAGCCTGATGATATTATTGCGCAATGTCCTCCCCTCAAAATGGATATTGTACGCTCAGATAAAAGTGTCCCACTTGAATATGCAT
Source organism: uncultured Chloroflexia bacterium (assembly GCA_963699315.1). Taxonomy (GTDB): domain Bacteria; phylum Chloroflexota; class Ktedonobacteria; order Ktedonobacterales; family Ktedonobacteraceae; genus Dictyobacter. Next base: position 4,479,229 of record OY969433.1, on the reverse strand, counting down.
ACACAGAAGTCACTAGACGAAGCACTTACCTATTAGAGGATCAGATATCCGATTGGAGACGAGGTATCCAAGAGCAGCCCTATTCACGACCTCAATGATATTGGACGCTAAGGCATTTAGTAAACCAGGAAGTACAATGTGTACTCCCTGGTTTTGTTTTGTCAATGTGACCATCCCCGATCTTTTTAGCAAGCCTACGCATGTTACCCAGCGTTGATAGCGTGACCCGACGCGACAGCCACCCAACGGTTTGACCCACATTGGTGGGTAAGCGAGAAGAAAAATATCTGTGGCGGCGGCTGCCTTGCGTTGCTTGTAGAGCACGCGGAATGGATTACTTGCGAGGCAAACATTCAAAAAAGGATTGCTAGGCCCTCTATCTATCTGATATATCTCTACTATACCTCAGGATGATGTCCTTTACAAGAGCTTGAGAAGTTGTTTGATAGTCTATATTACACTTCCTCTTCTTCAAAAATGAGCAAATGTGTTCCATCAGGTTGGTCTAGTTTAGTGAATTTTATGCGTTTTTTCTGCTTCTGCTTTAAAAGGGTCTTTTTCACTATATCATATAATGCATTGGTCGCAATTCCCATACCAACAGTGCTGGTAATAAGCCATATCGTCTCGATAAGTGGATCATTATATGACTTTTGAACGCCAAGTTCCAAGTGCATCTGACCAATAGCATGTGCATCAGCATCTTCATTCCAAACAGAGATAAATTCTCGTGGGGAGACACCCAGGCGAGGTGAGAACAAAAGTTGATATTTCATATTATTTCTCCTATTCAAATGAGGATTACAATAGTAGCTTCCTAAGACGAGGAATATTTGTGGGGCCTTCCTTCCGGTCAACAGAAAATGTAGCTTCTGCCTCTTGAAGCGTCATCTGGAAGGATGATGCCACTATCTCTAATGCCTTTGGATCTTTCCAATCCTCCCATAATAAAATGAAACCATATAAGATAATAAGTTTTAGTTGGTCATCTTCATATGCTGACACAAGATTTGATGCGTACAGAAGGTAATTATAAGAAATTTCCCATTGGCAATCTTTCCTTGCCAATTCAGCTAATTGATAGCATGTTTTAGCTTTATCGTAGAAACTACCTATTTGATCCCAAACTTGCATGGCATGATCATAATAGTTCTTGGCCTCTTCACGCTGATCTTGCCCCTCAGCTAATGTACCTAAATTATGATATGTTCGAGCAATTCGATCAAGAGAATCAACTTCTACCCATATATGCAACGCACATTCATAATAATGTTGTGCTTCATTGTACTCTCCACAGCTTTGCATTAATGTACCCAGATGAGTCAGTGTATCGCCTTGTCCATGTATATTACCATACTCCTCTTCTATTTTTAACGCTCTCTCATAGTTAATTTTTGCATCTGCAAAAATCCCTTGCTTTTGTGCCATTGAGCCTATTTGATGATAAACAGATGATTTTCCATAATGCATGTTGTTCTTATCAAGAAGCTCTAAAGCAACTTCGTAGTATTCTCTTGCTTTGTCCCAATCTTTTTTCTCTCCCAACGTTGTTCCTAATGATACATAAGCATTGATCATCCAATCAATATTTCCCAACTTTTCCCAAACCACCAAAGCCTTTTTGAAGTATTCCTCTGCTTTGTCCCATGATCGACGTTCTTGATAGAATAAACCCTCTTGATGTAAAGTATGGGCTTCACCATCGTAATCCTTGATTTCTAAACTGATTTGGAGGGCCTGTTGATAATATACTTCTGCTTGTTCCCAATCATATTTTTCCTGGGCAACCATACCTAGTTCATGGTAGATAGTCGCCCTTTTGAGTTTGACTTCTTGAATGTTTTCTTCTCCAAGCAGAGTCAAGCACTTAAAAAGGACATTTTCAGCCATACCATACTCTTCAATATCAGAATACATGATTGAGATATCTTCAATAATTGCAAAAAACTCCTCAAACCTTTTATTTTGTACTATTTTATTAGACAATGATTCCATTAAATTCAGAGTAATTGATCCAAGCATTAAAATAAATTCGCGGTTGTTAACAGTGCGAAGATATGTAGATATGACAGTATATATTGTAAGAGTAGAAGCGTCATTTATAAATGATAAATTAAGAGCAGTAATGAAATTGCTAAATTCTAATTCCGCTTCTTCAAGCCCCTGTTGTCGTAAAGCAAAATCCTTGGATAGAAGTTGTTTAATTAGACTACAACTATACGAATCGTAAAAGCTATAAAAAGCAACCTCTATACCTTGCTTGATGCCAATTTGGCCCAATTCTGAAAAGCGATTTTGTAAGAAGTATGGAAGGACTGGTTGTAGTTCCAGATTACCTCCACTTTTATGCAATAATCCCCAATGCTCAGCTTGATCTAACACTTTTGTAAACTGTGCAAAAGGTAAATGCTTAAGGGCTGGTTGTTTTTGCAAAAAATTAATATATTGTGGAATTAAAGATTGAGAAATTACAGATGTAAACGGAGCAAGGCATAACAGCACTGTTTGCAGTTCTTGTGATAGATTTCGATGAGAGTAATCAATACATTTCAAAATGCTCTTAGTATATTCTTGATTGTTGCTCGCATCAATTTTAACATCACCTAACTTTAGTGCATCAATTATTTCTCTGGGCGTTTTTTGTGCAAGATTAGCAAGGATAATTTCTATAGCAAGTGGGAAACCATTAAGAATTTTAAGCAAATATTGCAACTCGGGGGTCTCTCTATATACGGTTACATTATGCTTCACAAGAATGTACTCAGTTAAAGTAGAAGCTGCTTCTATATCCAGACCTTGTAAATTATATATATTTTCCTCAAAGGTTCCTTTGGATAGCCATGCTTCGTTGCTACGTGAACCAAGTAAAATAAATGATCCTTTTTCCTTTGATGTGAGATCTATCAGAAAACAGTGGAGGGCAGACTGCTCCTTTAAAGATAATGCTTGCTTAGTAGCAAGTTGTACACCGGTAATGGTTTCAAGGTTATCAAAGATAAGTAAATGACGTTCAGAACGTAAATGCTGAGTCAGCATAGCTTGTTGCGCATCAAGAGTAAGGGGTTGAAAAAGGCTTCTATATTGAGTTGGGCTCAATAGCTGACTAGCAATATTAAAGAGAATTTGCCTGCGAGTCCAACGTTTTTCATTATAAGCGAAGTAAAAGACATGCTTGACTAGGTGTGTTTTTTGCCACCATTCTCCTAAATGTTGCATCAAAGTTGTCTTACCCGATCCTGCCATACCATTTACAAGCAAAATATTACACTTTGTTAGTAGATACTTTTCGATTTGTAAGATATCTATATCTCGACCGATAAAGCCATAGTAGGGAGCTGGAGCTTTGTAAGAATTAGCTTGGCGTTCATAGAAGTCTTTAGCTTCATCAGGTGTGAAAGAGCTTGTATTTAGCTGCAACGAGCGATTCTGATATACTACTGGTAACAACCAATCTTCCAAATCAATATTTTGTTGATAATAAGCGTCTCTTCCTTTACAACTATATAGTTCTTGACGAGCATATCTAATAGCGTAAGAGAAATTTTGATGCTGGAATAGTTGCTCATATAGCTTATGCATCATTAACTTAGCAGCCGTAACTGTTACAGAATAGCTCATTGCTAAGACTAGCTGCATTCCAGCCTCCACAAGATGGTTGCCCAAACTTGCTTCATTAACACCCTCTAATTGTTTAGCTGATTGACAAACATTTAGGATTGCAATTGGTATTTGGTAAACAAGTAAAAGGTTTGCTAACTCCTTCAATTCAACAGGATCTGCTTGCAAGTCCTGATATCCATCCAAGAATAAAAAAGCTTTAGCATTCTTATATGGGGGAATATCTGTACGTCCGTAGCGCTGTTGGTAAATATATCGATTAATCTGTAATCCTTGATTGAGTTGGTCATAGGTAAGTAGAGCCCCATGAGTATCGAAATGTAAAATATGATAGTAACCTGGACCATATTCCGCAGCTTTTTGTTGTAAATGAGAGACTAAAGCTTCATAAGTTCCAGGACGTACAATATCAACGTGTACAGGAATTTTTGTTTGGCTTATTAAATCAACTAATGGACGTGATATGGTACGGTATCCCACATCATTACGACCAAATGGACGGGCAGTCACCAAAAGAACGTTAATAGTTGGTGACTCACGTATCGCTGCATATAATGTCTGAGGAGTTTTATTCTGACGTATCATTGTGGAGTCAAGTGCAAAAGGGCGTGGAAGATGAGGATCTTTTAACGATTCCCAATGATAGTGATGAAATGAAGGATCTCCTATAATTTTGAATTGAATATTCTGCAAACCAACCCCTAGACAATGTTTATATGCTGCGTATGCATCAGGATTTTGGAACACTTGCTGAAATAGGGTCTCGCCATAAGTGATGATACTTTTTGCTGCATTCCTAGCTCTTATTTCTTCTAAAAATGGAAAACTTAAATGTTCTTCAAAATACCATTCTAACTCATGTTCCTCTTTTTGGGAGAAAGGGTCTTTAATTGTAGCTGGATATTCCTCATCATCATTGATACTAACTATGGCATTAGTCCTATTTTGTTCGCTAATGTATTCTCGAATACAAATAGTGATCATGCCTGTTCACCTCTCTGCTGCTGTTAATTTTATGATAAAAATTAAGATTTTATTTTAATTAGTAAATGAAGCTGTATACGCAGATAATTCTGAAAATTTATTACATATTCTAGCATAGATAAGAAGAAAAGCCAAAATATTGTTAACTAAAAAAGTAGAAGGCTTACGATATCCTTAAATTAAAATACAAAAGAATCCACTTTCAGGACCTGACAGTGAACGTTTATATAGTCTATATATCCACAATACTACCCCTACGCTGATAGCATAAATGATGCACCAGCACGCCCAACGGCTCACCCACTTCGTGAGTAAGCAAGTTAGCCCAAACTTCCCGCCGTGGCATCGGACAGTGTTGTTGTAAAAGCAATATAATATCATATTGATGTATATTTACGGTACTACAGTGTATATTGATGTGAATGCAACTCTAACGGATTTGATCTGTTAGGGATAATGTTAGGGATAAAGGGATATTTTCCTCATTATTTGATTTATCTCCTTCTTTTTTATTTGCGAGAATATCTTCTAGATGATACCTCTGAACCAAGCCTCGAATAAAATTTTTTATCATTCTGTAACTACCATATGATTTTGCCTTATAGTGAGCAAATTCTTTGACTCTTCCAACATCCATCTTTTGTCTTATGACCGCTGGAAGCTTATCTATCTCTTCCATAACAACTGTCTCAACAATAAACTTTTTTACATCTGATGATAACTCTTTAAAGCCGATACATGCATCAAAACGCGAATAAATGGGATCTCCTAACTTCGCCCTTGCTGATTCCTCAGATGGATAGTTACTGGTACAAATAATGATGGAATTTTTAAGGTTTACAGTATAATTGCTATCCACAAAAACCCCTTCATCAAACAATTGATAAAATGCATTATGGAAAATAGGCTCTACCTTATCAAATTCATCTATTAATATGATATTAGAACTTCTTTCAAGAAGTTCTCTAGAGAAACTTTTCTCATTATGAACTCCACCAAATAAATAGGATGCAAAATGAGTGTTTTGAAACATAGAAAATTGTCTCCTGAATAGGGTATTTTCTGCATCTTCAAGCAGCCTTGCTAGAAGTTTTGCTGTTTCAGTTTTACCCACGCCTGATGGACCGTAGAACAAAAGGACAACAGGTTTGTTATCTGAGAGAAGATGGATAAAGGAAGTCAAGATTTCTTTTTTTGCATCGTTCTGACCAAAAATATTCTTGTCAAATTCTTCGTCTATTAATCTTATTTTATCTTCTGACATGAGTTGATAGTCAAATTCCTTTTCCTCAATTGTGTCCGGAGTGAGTAGACTAGTTATACTCTCTTTGAATGTATCCGGTGGATTATGAACAAACATATTTTTAATATCATACTTAGCAAGTATTATTTGATAATTAATTAGTACATGTTCATTTGCAGAAGAGTACTCTCCTGACTCAATAACAAGATTTTGTATTTGACGAATCGTATCCACCTTTTTTGGCAATTCGGACTGATCATTTAGTTCGTTTTGGACCACAAGTCTCTGAATACCAGATTCTATAACTAATTGTGAAAAATGCTCATATCTTTCGCTCGTTAGGCCTTCATTTTCTAATATCTCTTTGAAGAACGTTTTTGGACCGTAAACGATCTTAATTTTCTCCATATTCGCCTACTCCTGCTAATATGACATCAATAATTTCACGTTTTTTATTTTTATTTTCAGATTCGGCTTCTAAAATGCTTTTTCCTTGCTCTATACTAGAATATGCTTGCTGTGAAGTAATGCTACTCTTTTCTTTAATATTTAACATATGCTGAATATTCATTTCATCCAGAGACATCTTCCCAACTTTTATACCATAGTAAGTAAGCCTCATATGCAACAGGTCCGTTAGTTTATAATTATTACGAAAGGTCCCAGCATTTAACCTGAGTATATAATAATTTTCCTCTTTCGACTGATCTTCTCTTATATTTGCTATTAATTCATAATATCCTTTTGTTTCTTTCATAACGTCTCCAAGTTTTGATATATCAAAAACTTCGGAATTGGTTTTTAGCGTCTTAAGCACTGGTCCATAGAACATAATGAATGAAAAGGAATTCTCTTCTATATGAACGTCTGTAGGTCTAATGCAAAGTATTTGTCTGTCCTCTCTTTGTTTTTCTAGAAATTGAGATAGAATTGTGCTGGTAACTTGTGTACTAACAAGCTCCTTGTCTTCTCTATTTCGCTTATAGGAGAGGTCGAGTGCGATTGATATCGCAGCCAGGGAGGCCGCGATACCCCCTAAAATAAAGTGTATGAATCCATTATTCAAAAGAAAACTGGTAATAAATGCAATAGCGAAACCAGGAGGTACTAAATTAGCTTTTGAATCAATGACTAAACTTCTTATTGTTTGTTTATTTGTGCTTTTCTCGGTATTTTCTTTAACTACACCTTTATTAGAGATATTTAAATAATCTCCAGCGGAATCTTCATCAAAATAAACAACTTTATAATCTTTTGCCATTACTATCCTTATAATATAAATTAACCACACCCTTTTACGGTATAACTTATTAATGCATATGCATAACCTCATATTTAATGGGGAGTGTAACACATGTGTACGCCTTTGTCTACTCTCCCAACGTACATACAGAAGGTGTTTGTAATAACCTAAGATGAGGCCTAAGGCAGAACCTCACAATCGAAGATATCAGGGATAATTACAAGTTTTTTTGCCTATCTTCGCCACTCATCAGACTTACAGAGATTCTCCTGCTTATTGCTACCGTTTCGATATTCGTGTTTCTCTATTAGATAGGCGCATCTCCTACATCACTACCCACTACTCTACCGTTGCGCTGCGTAGTATCTTTATAAAAGCAACATGACAGCCCATCGACGCATACATACCCAGCATTGACAACGTACCCCGACGCGGCAGCCACCCAACGGTTTGACCCACTTTGGTGGGTAAGCAAGATAACCCCACCCCCCCATTACATACGAAGTATGTACAAGACGTATGGAGCCGCTCTACGAGCGACTCTCTCTACTAGAAAACATATGTAATCGTTTTTTTCATGTACATAGTCGTTATGCAGGTCGATTCATAGTGTGATATGATAGACGAAAGGAAGATTCTGAACAGAGGTACTATTCATGCCTGATAAACAATTAAATGTATGGTTACCGGAAGAGTTACGTAATCACGTTGCCAAACGAGCCGAGCAAGAAAAGCGCGGCATGAATGCGATTATTGCCGAACTGATCCAGCACGATATCGCACAGCGTCATAGTGAAATGGTTGAGAGCAATTCGTTAGCGGTGGTTCGTGAAATGATGGCAGAGGAAATACGTCAAGCACATGCACAACTTCGTCGGAGCCTTCGTGATGACCGTGAAGCGGAAGCAGAGCTGCACCACGAATGGGTGCAAAAACAGATTGACCGGTTAGCAGGTTTGTCAGTGATGGCTATTCGGAATGCGGGCATTGCTCGACGCCTCGTGTATACTGTCTTGTCAAAATCGTATGGTCCAGGCTTGGCAAAAGTTGCCCACGATGATGCACGAGAGAAAGTACAGTTAGAGCTTCTGCCGAAAAAAACGGTGAAGCACCATGTGCAGAGTGAAGACGAGTAAAGAGAGGTTATCGGAAGAAAGGGGGAGTATATGGCTGAAGATAGCTTCTCTGAAGAACAATCCGCGTTTTTCAGATGGCTTGAGGGGCTTGATATGGAGCAATCGCTTGCCGATCTTGTCGGTGATCATCCTGAATGGACTGAAGCGCTTCAGATTGATTCCCAGGACCTTGAACGACTTGACAATCTTGCTCGTGAATATGTCCAAGAACTTGCTACTCGTGATGCGCTTCCCGATACACCTGGCATCGAGATTGATGCCCGACTGCTTGAACAAGCACGAGACATTGATCGTGATTTTGATCATTAGGAAATAGGTATGATTGCGAAGAACCGGAATGTACGAGCATCAAAGGTGCCTTTTGATCAAGCATCGTCTTCGCTCAAGAGCCACCTCAAGTACATTCAATATCGCGCACGCGACCCGCTGACTGAAGCGAAAGAAGATCGTTATCTTTTCTCACAAGACAGTGATCATGTTGACCGGAGGGAAGCCCATGATGCACTCATGAAAGAGCGTGTCGGCGACATTTATTATCACCGTCTTATTCTTTCGCCCGCTTCAAATGAACCCGTCAACGACTGGCAGGCGTGGACACGTGACGTGATGCACGATTTAGAGGACTATCAGGGACTCAAGCTGACATGGTATGCAAGTCACCATCACAACACCGATAACCCACATGTGCATGTGGTCATCCAGGGAACGGGAGAGCAGCAAGACACAGGACGTGCCGAACGTGTTGCGTTCACCTCATCCGATTTTCGGATGCTGCGAGAGAGTGGGCGAGAACATAGTGACTATAACCACTACCGACTCATTGAAGAAACGTTACGCGACATGAACGAGCGGGAAACACTCCTTGAAGACATGCCCGACCATCACCAAAGCGAACCAACGCGTCCCATGATAGAGCGCTAATTGTCCGTTGTTTTTCTTGTTTTTACATCACATGATTCAAGAGATGGAGCTAACACTATGAGGTGGACAAAAATTACGGCAATCCCTGTCTTCGCATGTATAGCGTTTTTGATGTACTTGTTTTTCTTTCCATTGTTCTCTGTGAATGCACAGCCACCAGTATGGTTAGAGCATGTACGGCTCTTCTTTCTTCCCAATGGAAGCCCGATTGATGCACTTGTTTTGGATCGCGTAGCGCATGGTGGGAATGTCTTAGATGAACCCTATACATGGGCGATATTCTTGCTGCTCGTCCTGATGTATAGCCTCGTATCCATTGACTTGAGATTACGCCGACATACGCAGACCTACGGATCAGCAAAATATGCCAGGAGACGTACCGTACAAGCCTATCACACGGCTCGTCGTCCTCAGTGGCGTCTTCCCTTTGTCGCGCTTCGTACGCCTCTTGCGTTGGCGCTGACGACCACCCAAAAAGCTGAACGTCGTATCAGATCGCAGTATCAGACGTTGCCTTCTCGTTTCGTGGTTGGGATGTATCAGCACCGCCAGATTGTCTTGACGGAGAAACAGCAGCAAGACCACATCTTGATTACGGCTCCAACCGGAAGCGGGAAAAGCTCATTGCTCATCATTCCGAATTTGTTAGAAGAGATGGGCAATCGTTCTCTCTTTATTGCTGATTTGAAAAATGAATTGTACCGTATCACTGCTGGAGCAATCGCTCGTTATCATCATGTGTGGTGGTTGAATCCTGCTCGTCCTGATATCTCTCACAGCTATAATCCATTAGCGTACGTGAAGGATGCAATAGACGCCGCGATGTTGGCAGAATGTTGGGTGGCCAACACAGGCGGCGGGTCAGATGATTCTTACTGGACCAATAGCGCGAAACTGCTCATCAGTGCGATTGTGCTCCATCTTCGAGCCACCGAACCGCATGCGGCATTTAGCCGTGTCTGTGACATCATGATGGAGACCTCTTTTGAGGAACTTAAAGACCACCTGATCGCGAGTCCATCACGAGAAGCACGCCGCCAAGCGAAGGCATTTCTCAATTACATCAAGCTGAATGAGCGGCTCGTGGGTTCCGTGATGACAGAGATCACGAATCGATTTCAGTTGTTTAATAGCGAAGCCGTACGAAAGGTGACAGCCGTCAATGAGCTTGACTTTCACGCCATGATAGATGAGCCAACAGCCTTTTATCTTTCCATACCCCGCAGTGAGGTCAATGTGTATCGTCCCCTCATTGCCTGCCTGACCATGCAAATGTTTCGTGCCTGGGAGCAACGTGCCGCCCAAACCCCAGATGGAAGCTTACCACGAGGCATTGCCTGTTACATGGACGAGTTCGCCAATATTGGCTATATTCCCAACTATGAGCATTTTGTCAGTACGGCTCGCTACTTACGCGTTTCCTTGCTCATGGCGATTTAAAATTTTTCACAGCTTGATAGTCGTTATGGAGAGGAAGCCGCTGAAACCATCCGCTCGAATGCGAATACTCAGTTCTTACTCCCAGGAGCAGGATTACGCGAGTGTAAGCATTATTCGGAAGTGGTCGGAGAAACAACGGTTCCCACTTGGACGCGCAGTATCAAAAACACTAATACGTGGCTGAAGGAGGATGAAACGTGGACGCAGAGCGAAACCCACCGTCGTCTCATCACGCCGGATGAACTGCGCACAATGCCCTCTCGTTCAATCCTGATGGTACCCTCATCCAAGGATGCGATGGTTGTTCAAGCAACCCCGTATTATGAAAATAAGCGCCTCACCCATCTTGCCAACATGCCCTATCATGTGACCCATATTCACGCGGAGTCACCAGAAGATGGAGCGACCGCCATGCAAACGACCGTCTCTGTCGATGAGGATGCGCCGTCGCTTCCACTGGTGATTGATGCCGAGCAGGCATTGAAGCAAGAGCAGCAGCAGCATTTTTCTGAAGACTAGCAAGAAGAGAAGAAAAGGAGCGATCCTTTTTTTAAATCATCAGGCCCAACAAAAAAGACCCTGTGAGCGCGGCATCTGTCAAGGAAAGCGACGCAAGGAGCGGCTTGACAGATGCTAGCCACAGGGTAGGCTTACAAGAGCCTGATGTGTTTACATTGTCCCACAGAGTCCTTCAGCCAGAGGAAGGTTCCAAATGTGACGTGGTACCGGTCCATACGCCTTTGTATAGGAGAGAAAAAAGGCTTCTCCACTATTGCTATCATATGGGTATGCATTGTGACTTCCCTTCCCACCTCCTTGACCGCCTCCACTACAATCTGTACATGATTTACACGTCGTGCATATGGCTCCCGCGTCATATTTGGGAACTTGTGGCACATGATAGATCATTTCCCCATGCATACCTAAGCAGAAGTGATTGTACAGATGCATGGATAACACATGAGAGTGCCAAATTTCATCGATCTTGCGGCTAAACATTCCGATGGGAGAATGACCCAGAAAGATTAAGCCCAGAAATTTTTGATATTCCGGCAAGAACGTTGCAAACTCTTCTTTCGGCATCTGATATTCCTTGCCGACAACACTTTCAATTTCGGACCAATATTCCCATGATTGAATTGCACTCAAAACCATTTCAGGAGTTCGTTTCTCAGTCGTGGGAAGCGATGGGCGAGGATTTGTGCCAATCGTGATAGGTGCGATAGGCGTGACAACCGATGCCATAATAGACCTCCTTGTGCGAAACTAACAGTATTGAATCAAAGGTAATATATGGTTAACCCATAAGATCACGTGCGGCCTCTATGTTCGCCACATGTGCCCAAGATGGGAATGCCATCAAGTAAATCCCTTCTTTATGTGGGACTGTCTCTGTTCCAAAGGCAACAATAGTTAAGCGTTGACGCAGCACCGTCGCTATATGCGCTGCTTCTTCACTGTGAACATCCAGCAGATCGAAAGCCTCAACCGCTTTTCTCCATCTGTCATCTATGAGCGTTATGTGCTCCTGGCTATCCTTTTCCTGTTCATATAATCGAACCAATTTATTGAGAACGCTTTGGCAAAATATGGTCTGAGTAGGGTGAGGAAACTTCTTTTGTCGTAACCATTGTTTCGTTGCTTCTTGAATTAAATTCTGCTGTTGTATGTCTGCATGTTTGCGCACTGTGTAATATCCCATGCGACCAATTTTTGATAAACGTGTGACCCCCTCAACTGCATGAGGTAGCACATTATGCCAGGGTATGACATGAGGATGCTGTAAAAGAGCGGGGAAATCGGCTATATCATCAATCATTGTCACTCCTAACTCTTTGTAATAGCGAATGTTTGCCGCTAAATTTCCTTGAACGGCTCCCCTCGCAATGGTTTCATCAATATCAATTGCATAAAACATCTTCCACATCCTTCACTGAATTTGATCAATCATTGAGTCACTTTGATTCAATGATTGATACACACCCCTCCTCTATAAAATGGGACCAGGCGAGCACCATAGTGGGGGCGATACTCGCCTTACAAATCCCCCTGTGGAAACAACCCAGCTCAACCACAGGCATAGCCAAACGAAAGAGAAAGAGATACCGTTTGGCTGTGTCTATCGTGAGTTATCGATTGTTTTATAATATTTTCAGGAGTTCAGGATGAGCATCCCAAAATTCCTGACTGAGATCTGATTTGTTGAGTGCTATATTTACTTGGCTTGGTTCTTGACCCTTTGCAGGAATAATAATCTGTGTGATGGTATAGCCATCAGGGAACGTTATCTGATAGCGTAGTGTTGACATACGAGGGAAAAACTCTTGTTTGGTTGTCCCCGCTGGAAAGAGGATCACAACGTTTTTTTTGTCTGCAAGTGCCTTGACACTTGCATTATGACGTTCTAGTAATTGAGGCACGACCGTTTCTAATTCAGGAATAAAGGCAGACATGACCAGTGATCGAAAAGGTGTGATCGGTCCATCAGCATGCCACTCTAAGCGGACAGATTGCGGCATAATCCCCCTTTAATTTTGCCCATACGTTACGTCAAATTCATAGGTTGTATGGTTCTTTTCCCATTCTTCGGGTAACACAGCAAGAATCTCATCAAAAGTTTCAGGGGACATGCCTAGTTTACTCACATAGAAGCCTTTAAATCCTCTTGTCACGTTGTGTATATCAATTCCCATCAATTCACCAGCATGACCGCCCCATTTCCCCAATGGCATGTGGATCTTTTCCATCTTAACGCCTCGAAGCCCGGCATCTATCAGCATGGTATGAAGGAGGGGCATAAGAGACAAGTCAAACCCTGCGCGTATAATCCCAGTATCCCAAATCTTCTGAAGATGTTTTTGTGCCGGTCCTACGTTATGATAGACGTCCCCAGACTCTAGCAACTCGACCCATCCACCAGGGCGTGTGACCCTCACAAGCTCCCGAAGAACATCGGGCCACTTTACCGCAGGGATAGCGCCCACTAACAGCCTTTGATGCACGTAGTCAAACGTGTCATTAGGGAAAGGAAGACGTTGTAATACATCCCCCTCATAGAAGGCACAGTTCTGTGGGCATGTCACAGCAATGTCAGGCACCTCGATATCAAAGCCGACGACCCTCGTATGTGGGTATTCTTTGGCGAGATCCATAACCCATCTCCCGGTACCAGTCCCCAACGTCTAAGATGGATCGTAGGAAGTTGGGATCAATCGGCGCTTTATGGTTTGCCCCGATCACTTTCTGTAAAGCATAGTGTTGGAAGTCAAGACGGTTGGTCTCTTCAGCATCTTTGGGTAATGAGTCTGCTGTATCGACTCGATGCCGCCTCCCTTCAATTGTTGTCTCGACTTCTTTCGGTGCCTGCTGTATGGATGGCTTAATATCCTCTTGAGATTGTCTACCGAGCAAACGTGATAGTAAATGCATACATCTGCCTCCTTTCTTTGTTATTATTCTGCTTGTTCCCAAAGATCATCATTCTGAAGCACCGTTTCAGAGTTCTGTGTGCAGACCAGCGCGATCTAAGGTTTGTATGTGTAGTACCAAGCGATCCAAACGTTCTTTTCCACGTGCCACAATTGCGGCATGGTTGGAGACAACAGCAGGAGCTTTTAGGGCTCTTATAGCTGCCTCTTGCTCCAGATCAATTTGCTGCTTTATCCTTGTGAAATCGGTTAATGGCATTGTGCCCCCTATTTGCTCTAGATAATTCCCCACCTCAACAACAATAATCGGTTATGAGGATAAATCAAATGCTGTTCTGATGCCAAATAATGCCGAATAGATGCTATGTGAGAAAAATGTTATAATTTGACCGAAATATTGTAGTACACTCTTGTGGAGGTGCTTAAAATGGATACCGAAGAAAAAAAACCGAATAATAAATTAAAGCATCAGAGGGGACTTCGTGGCTGGTCTCAAAAGAAGGTAGCTTTAGCGATTGGTACAAGCAAAGAGATGGTAAGTAGATGGGAGACCGGAGAGCGAGATACAAGCGTGTACTACCAAGAACAATTATGCGCCGTGTTTGGTTTAACCGCTGTGGATCTTGGTTTCCTAGAACCTCTAAAACAGGAGGAAACCTTATCGGTAACTGCATCTCAGTTCCAAGAAGTAATCTCTATGCTATCTGTTGCTATTTCACAAGGTATAATAGTAGCAGTACGAGAATTAGAGAGGGTTAATATGAATACAGCAAGACGCGATTTTCTTTCTATGCTCGGTACCTCGTTAGTATTAGCGAGGCTAGGTGATAGTGTGAAGCCTTTTATACAATCCATGCTTAGCAACGATCAGATGGGACTTTTTGAGAATGAAATCTTTGAACGTTGGGAGGTTTATCATAAAGGGGATACGCTTCAAGCACTTGATGGATTAAGCTTGTGGCTAGTAGAAGCTGAAAAGTTGGCTCTTTCACCAACTACAGATCAACAGAAAATGAGAACCTATTCGCTTGTAAGTATAAGCTACCAATTACAAGGCAGTCTTTTCAGAGATCGAATGGACTACGCACAAGCCCACAAATCCTACCAGAAAGCATTTATAGCTGCTGCTGAGTTTGACAATTCTGAATTAAAATCTTCTTCTCTAGCACGTAGAGGGGTTGCATTTATCCAACAACAAAAACCAATCGATGCAATCCAATATCTTGAAAGTGCTTTGTCAACCATCGATAATCTTGATTTTCCATGCTTACGTGGATACATCTTTCAAGCTCTTTCTGAAGCACATGCTATGGCACAACACAAAGACCAATGCTGGAACAATATCGATTTAGCAGAGCAAGTATTGACACGTAGAAACAGTGTTATAGAGTCGAGCCATTGTGATCTTAACACAACCTCTGTCACAGCCCAAAAAGGTGTGAATGCAGTGCTTCTAAAAGATTACAGCCAGGCTCTTACACTCTTAGATATAGGGCTGAATCAGTATAACCCAACGCTGCTACGAGGTCGTGCAAGATTAATTGCGCAAAAGGCAGAGGCATACTATGGTTTAGGATTCATCAATGAAAGCACCAACACCGCAAAAGATGCTTTTAAAATAGCCCGCTCTATCGGTTCTCAAAAAACAATCGCACGTGTCACAGATTTATGCACTTTATTGGATGGTTCTCCATATAGAAAGGAAAGCAGTGTTGCTCAATTAAGGGCAGTACTGACTACGAACTAATGCAAAAATTACGGATGTTTCTTGTTAGTTTTGTAAGTATATTATTACTAGTGCCCTTTATCTACTGGCTACTCTTCTACATACGAGGAAAACAGTTTGCCTTACGGGATAAACTAAAAAAGGCTGATGCAATTGTTGTACTTGCAGGTACACGTGGACAGATAAAATTTCTTGATGGAAAAATCAATACGGCTGTCAAGCTTTATCAAGATGGATGGGCATCTTATATTATCGGCAGTGGGAAATTTTCGGTGAAGATTACCGATACTCCCAAACTCATACCAGTTGAAGAACTTCAGTTAGCAGTAGCGCAAGGGCGCATTCAGGAAAGGGATCTCAAAGGTGCGAAGGAAAAGTGGGATACGGGACTAGGAGCCACATACATACGCGATAAAGCAGTACAATTTGGCGTCCCTCAAAACCATATTCTTGTAGAGGATGCATCGTTACATACGAGGGAAAACGCAGAATATGTACTCGAAATTCTAAAAAAGTACAACATGAAAAAAGTAATTCTTGTCACTTCCCCTTTCCATCAACTTCGTACCTATCTTACTTTTGCAAAAGTATTTCAACCGTATGGTATTGAGATTATCAATCATTATGCAAATGCCGATGACTGGAATCCTGCAACATGGTTTTTATCAAATGAACATCGCAAATTAGTTAAAAGCGAACAGGAGCGCATCAAAATTTACAGAGAGAAAGGCGATCTTCTCTAGACGTTCTGTGAAACGATCAAGAACAAGTAAAAGTTAATATGCTCCATATCTTCTAAAAAGCGGGATCAAGAATTCACTTTCTTATTGCCGCTTTTTTTTACTCGTTTTACGACTTTGCAAGAATTTATTAAGATCAACGCGATATATGCGATATTCTCTACCTAGATCGACAGCGTCAAGCTCTCCTGCTCGTATCCATGTACGTACAGTTTCAGGCTTAATTTTTAATTCGCTTGCAACCTCATCAACAGTAAGTAGTTGTGTATCCTGTTGTGACATTAATTTGACTCCAGCTATTTATTTTTTCTTTTACCGTTTCATTATTCTACTACGAGTAATCAGCAAGTGTCAAGCTTGACTTACACACATAAAATCATGTAAACTGGTGTATAAGGTTATATGTAGGCATCAAGGAACATATAACCACGTACACAAGCATTCAGAAATGCGATAATTAAAAAACTGGCTCCGTGTATCAGACGGAACCAGTCAAACGGGACCATCTACGAACCTTGTGAAAGCACACAGTTTAGTCCCATGAGATTGTATGCTCATGGGTTGTCTTGAGTCAAGAAAGGAATATTCATGAGCACCACCGTCTTACAACTCGGTACTTCCCCTATCACGATGAAAGATGATGAATTTAGTAATGGCTTTCAAGTTGGCTATTTTCACTTTAAGAAAGACTTTCAAGGTAAGCCTATTACGGACGAGTTGATTTACACTGTCATTGCACAAACCTCTATTGACGTACACCACACCAGCCGTTGTAATGCTGGTTATCTTACTGGTTTCATTGCCGCATTACTTGAGCCACAGCCAGAGCACCCCGTACAGTTCCTTCACGTTGTTTCTCGCAGTGAAGAATAGAGCCACGGAATAAATGAACGGCAAAGCCGATTATTTATAGTCATTTTTTGTCTTCGTGGGACTTCGGGGCTAGGAGTCTATCATATGGGGCACCCACTACAAGGCACCCCAAAGGGGACCCCGCCTTTCCGTAGGACCCGCTCCATATGATGTACGACTCTTGCCCGAAGTCCCCTGAAGGCAAAAAATGAAGGGGGGCTGCTATAGCGACTGTAGAGTAGCGCAACAACGTTGCAGATGAATTTTAATAGGAGAAATTAAGCACGAAAGGAGGAGCCGGAAATACATAAGTCGTATGTATCATACTCATCACGCAGCCGCAGAAGCGCAATCTTGACATATAACGACTATGTATAGAATTATAGTGCCTTATCGGAGAGTAAATTGCACTTATGCTATAATCCAAACAACGAGGTTGACCAGCTTTACTATAGCAAAGGAGTGCAGCAAATGCTACCGCCAGGATATCACGAACAGGCCTGTAAGTTATTTTGTCGAATACTCAGAAGACTAGAAGAGAGAGATAAAAGATATGACACGGAAGATTCTTCCACCATCACAACAAAATCAAATTGTACCTCCGTCATGGAAGCAGGAACTACTAACGAATTATGCATGTCAAGTGTATCCTCGAGTCAGCAGTCCAGAACAAAAGAAGAATGTCTCGGCAGAGATGCAGCAGGATAAAGGTTTTGCCGCTCTATGTGGATGGATCGAGGATGGAACACATATCATCATGGATGCGGATGATTTAGGACTCTCCGGCCAACTCAGAATGGAAGAACGTCCCGCCTTTGTAAAGATGTTACGTAACATCGCAAATGGAACAGTGAAAACCGTTATTGCAGCTCAGGTAGATAGGCTATTTCGAGACCGATGGGGAGCAGAATATAGCAAGTTTATGGAAATCTGTTACATGTATGGAGTAAAAGTGGTCACGCCGAACTCATCGCGCACTGGTATAGATTTCATTTATGATTTCTCTATTGCTTGGCATGTTGATAAGTTCCGTCGCAAGTGTGAAGAAGCATGGAGCTATCTCGAAAACCATGTCTATGGTCGAATGCTTGCGGCAAAGAGAGAACTAGGTGAAACAGGATTTTGGGCGGCTGGTAGCATTCCCATAGGATATAGCGTTGATCGTCGTGAGAAAATAGATGGGATGAAAAATCCGGAATACCGCAAATATATTATCTACGAACCTCACGCGAGAGTAGTACGATGGCTTTTTGAGAGATACCGCGAGCTAGGAGGGCGAATCAATGACCTCTTGCGCGAGATTGAATGTCGCCACTATCTCTTTCCAGCGTTTGACGCAAACATTGATGCAGCACTTCTCACCCGCTATGCCAATCAAAAAGTTTGGAGTGAGGATGGAACAGCAATCATAGGCTATACAATAGCTTCAGACAGAGGGCTACGAGGTCTTCTCTCCAATCCTGCTTATGTTGGTTACTGGATATACAACGATATTGCGGTCAACAGCGACAACCACAAGCCAATAGTAGATTATGGTTTATTCCTCTACGCTTTTAACCGCCTCTCTCCTTGTCATTTAGATGGAAGCCCAAACCAACTATTTCTTGAAAAACGGAAACGATACGTTAAGAAACATAGAGCGGATAAACCAGCCTTGCTCAAAAATCACATTGAGCCTGAAGATCAAGGGTACACAATCCAGAGTTGGGATGTCCCCTTGACGGGGCGGACGACTAAAGGCACAGCAGCAGTCTTCTATGGTTTTTACCCTCGAAAGTCAGGTGTGCGTCCAAGTGCAAAGTACATGATACCAGCACTAGATATTGATAGCTTTTTCTTGGAGCGTTTCATCAAACGGCTACAAAATGCTGAAGGGTTTGACGATTTTCTCTCAGAGGAAAGTGCTGAACAACAGGAGCAGATTTACCTACAGCAGGATATTGAGCGAGACATCAAAGCTGCGGAGTTACAAATGGCAAGAATTGAGAAACAAATAGATACAGGAGAACTAACTAACCCTGAATTATTAAGAAAGGCTAATGCAACATACACACGTTTGCAAGAGGACCTAGTCCGTCTACGGGAGCGTCAACGGGAAACAACAACGAATAAGACCGAGACACAGAAACGCCGCTCATACAAGCAAATGATGCATGAAGCAGGTGAGTGTTGGGACGAAGTGGTGAGGACTGAAGAGATACCACTTATGATTGATACCTTTGTAGAAAAAGTGGTTATTACGCCACACTCTCCACGTTTCTACACAATGTCAATTCATTGGCTTGATCCCGAATGGGGATGTGATGAAGCCCTCTGTTTTCGAGATGGAAACCCTTCTCTACGATGGAGTAGGCAGGAGGATGATTTACTAAAGCGGCTCTACCCAATGGCATCACGAGAGGAACTGTTACAAACCATTCCATCCAGAAGTTTTCACGCCATGACGCACAGAGCACATACATTTAAACTTTCGCGATTAGTATACGAAACCTCGTTAATACCACCTACTATGTGCTGGAAAGACTTCCAGTTTATGCAAGAACACTGTTTGACGGAGGAACAGATGCGAACCAAGAAAGAGGAAAAAGCCGAAAAGCCCCACTGGACGAAAGAAGAAGATAACCTTCTCAGACAATACTATCCGAAAGCACCACGAGAAGAACTATTAAAAAACATTCAAAACAGAAACTACCGTAACATGATCTATCGAGCAAAGGTACTTGGACTTGTTCGGCAGGAACACGATGTAGAAACGATATCAGCCAATATATCTTGGCAAGATTTACAGATAATGAGAGAGTACAGCTTGACCGAAAATCAGTTATGGAATGAGAAAGGTGGAAAATTGATTGCATGGCGTTAGTGGTAGCGGCCATCGGTTTCAGTTCGACATCATATTTTTCAACCTGGATATCCTGAGCCTCATCGAGTTCGAGCAGCAGACTGGCGGTGGCTCCGACGATTGAGGACTCGGGTCCGGCGGAGAAGAACATGATACGTGGACCGCTCTGCGCGTCGACGAGATTGACTTTCGAGGCAATCCCAATGATATAGCCGAAGGATTTCCAGACGCGCTCGCGAATTATAGGAGCTTCCAGCATACTGAGGAGCCGCATGCGCGAATTGACAATCTGAGGTTTATAGGTAGGTGCGGCTTTAACGATGCTGCCTTGCGTGTTGGAAAAGAGCAGAAAGGCTTCGAGGACAGCGCTAAGCTGATTCTTGCCCATCTGCCGAGCAAACATGACCGTAAAAGTATCGCCGCGTCCTTCGCGGATAGAGCGCAAGATGGCGTTGCCGACCTGCACCTGATAGGGATAGAGTGGCTTGTCGAGGACATCACGAGCAAACCAACCGATATCGCGTGGGAAATCTGCATCCATCTTCAAGCCTCCATCAACTCTATGCTAACCTCATAAGAGCAGGCCAGACTACCGCCGGTCATCAAAGCGGTGATCTGACTATGCAGATCATTGATGCGCTCGCTATAGGAATCAAAGTGCACGGAGATGCTTCCGTTGATAGGATCACTGAAGAGGATGGTGCTCCCTGCGCTGCCTGTATAGCTGGTCCGTAGAGTATCGCGATACTGTTGGCCGCTGATGCCTGTGAGCGAGCCATCATAGCGAGCGAGATCGTTAAGACAAAGGATGACCATACTCCAGCTGCGCTTGCCGGGGCCGAGATCCACATAGGACTCGGCTCCATCGGCTCGGACGGTAGCTTTGCGGATACGCGGCTGCCGCAATTGATAACTACCCGGCTTAACAAAGTAGCCATTACCATCTAGAACAATCTCGCCATCGACGCCAATTGTTGCCATCAGAGAAACAGCTCCTCCTGAATGCGCGACATCGTACTCTGGCCTTGCTGATCGTTAATTGAAACGATATCGCCATCGATCGAGACAGCCAGACCACGACGGCGCAGGGCCGTACAAATCGTATCGATAATCAAGCACAGGCGTGTATTCTCAGCCTTCATATCATCGATCTTGCTACGCAAGCTGCTCAACTCGGCATCCAGAGCAGTAATAACGCTCTCCTGAACTTGATTGGCGCTACGCTCAACGCCACTCCGATACGCAATGACCCCACCAATAATCCCGCCAACGGTCAGAGCAAAGTTAACGGTACTCAACAGATCCATATAAACTCCTTAAAGTTGAAAGCGTTCGATAAAAGATGAACGGGGCACAAACCCGCTCGCCAACCGGCAAACTCAACGTACGACCTCCTCCGCCAAAGAGGTTTTGGTTTGGGAAACCCTCCATCGCCTCCTGTAGCGTCGGAAGATTGCGGGCCGAGTGAGAACATCGATAGCAGACAACCGAGCAATCTGTGCCTTGCGCCCGATGTTCCAGTTCACGTACGAGACGCTCCTGAAAGACGGTCAAAGTACCCACACGTCTCATGCCATCGAAGAGACGTGACTCCGAGCGGTGGGCGATGCGAAAGATGGGACTTGACTTGTGCGCTTGGTGCGCGCGATGGGGCGACGTTTCGTACGTGAACTGGACATCGGGCGCAAGGCACAGATTGCTCGGTTGTCTGCTATCGATGTTCTCACTCGGCCCGCAATCTTCCGACGCTACAGTCTCGTTCTGTTGTCTCTGCGATTGAACATGCTATTTTCGCTTGACATCCTTGGTCATCTATAATTTCTTGGAATCAATGGTCATCGCGCCGTCGGACCAGCAACTCGTACGACCGGAACGGCATTCCGCCAGTGCCTCGCCCAAGCAAGCACTCGGCACATCAGCGCAACTTGTATTAGAGTCGTCCCCAGGAGCATGGCATCTCGCCCCAATTGACACGCGACGCAGAAGCATAATCGCGCTGCTGCTTAATCTCTTGTAGACGCGTCAAGAATTGATCCATGCGATTACGTGCGGCGGCGGCCCAGGCGGTTGGGATACGTGTATCATCGAGCCGATCATGTAGAACGCCATCCTGAAAATCGAAATTATCATTAGTCGGCACCTGATACGCCTCCATAGCATACGCGGTCGCCCCCAGTACAATGATATCGCGATGGACTTCGGGAAGGCTCGAACCATTAGTATCCAGCTGCTGCTTCGTCGCATAGAAGATACGCATAAGCAGCGAGCTATCCCTGGGCAGTTCGCCATTGGGGAGTTGCAACGTAAAGGATGGTTGCAGTGAGCCGCCAGCGGCCAGAGCCATCGTAGAATCGAACATATTGGAGAACTCGCTAAAAAATCTTTCGCGTGGAGGCCAGTACATGACGCCGGACGTATTGACAGCCGGAGGCTGAGGTTGTCCAGCCAATGAGCTATCGGGAAGCGTATCGGTATACGTCGTCGTGACAGCATCGGACAAAGTCGCCAGCAGAGAAAGAGTTGTTCCGCCCGCCGCGGTCCGATAGAGTGCGCGTCCGATGACGGTATTGATCGTTGTGGAGCTTCCTGTAAGGCTGGGACCGATGGGGATAGCTGTCAGGTTCACGCTCTGATTGCCGCTGCTTGTCGTGACGGTTGTCAGTGGCGATGGAGTTGTCTCGCCTCCCTGAGACAAAAATGTGACGACATATTGATAGCTTCCGACGCTTAAACCGGAACCGCTAGCAGACGCGGCCGACATACTACCAGCCGGAGCAGCAAAGGCTGAGCCAGATTGCTGGAGTGGATAGAGGATGCGCTCCAGCCACAGGATGGGATAGCTGCTGTTCCAGCTGGGAGGATAGGGATAGCTGCGCTGGAAGGGCTGTGTGGACATGTCGGCGTAGGCGATATTGGGATAATATTCGGAGTAGCGATCGACGGCTTTGTCGATCGCTCGATCGATATCAGACTGGCTCCAGCGTGGACTACTGCCAGCTGGATCAAAGAGATCCAGCCGGACAAGATTTTCAAGATCGGATAGCAGCATTAGAAACCTCTCAATCACATCGCATGAGCAAGACCGAGCGCGACTATAATGCCCGCGTCGGTATTGTTAAACGCTGGTCAGGACTTAGAGTGCCGGTCATCGCCGGCGCGACACGCTGCGCCTGTGTCACGGGAACAATCGACGAATGAGTCGGCGCGACAATTGGACTCTGCATAGTCTCCCCATCAAACGGATTGCTATCGCGTGCCATCTTCGTCTGCATCTGTGTCTGACGCACGGCAAAGACGGCGGCTTCGATCGCCGTATTGAGAGCCTCTGATTGTGGTACCGGCAAATGAAAAGCATTAAAAAGATCGATAGCCGCTCGTAAAGCAATTTGCTTCTTCTCCAGCGGACCACAATCGGCATAAGCCTGCTCAGCCATCGTCACCGCCATCTTGACAAATTTCTCAAGCATCTCCTGCCGCTTAGAAGGCAAGAGATGCTCAAAAAACTTTAGGCACCAGATAGCCAGAACGCACAAGAAAGGGAAAGCATTCAACAGAACCGTTGAAAGTACATTTTGATACAACACCATAATGGTATTAAACTCCTTCTAAATGTAGAATGGACGTATAATCAGCCTGCTGAGCGTCATAGATGACCTTGCTCTCGACGATACGACCGCTGCCACTCTGTCCTGATCCGGCGGGAACGCCATAGTCAGCGATGCTGATCACGTCAAACAATTGATGCGCGGGATTTAGCGGGATGTGGATCTGATGCTGAACCTGTGCGCGTTGGGCCTGTGTGAGGAGAAAACTCGCTTTGCTCGCACATTGAGCGGTCGTCAACAACTTCTGATCCACATGTTGGATTAGACGCTCCTGACCGATCCACTGCATATTGCCATCATCGTAGGCCTCAGCGGTCGTGAGGGCGGAGGCGCTACCGGGCGGTTTGCCAGTGACAATCACATGATTGCCCAACTGCTCCTGGCTTCCAAAGGTAATCAGCTCAAGTTCGGGCTGATACGACCATGTCGAGCTATCAGACGAGGACAGTTCACGAAACTGCAAAGTTTCGTTCTGATCGAGGAAGAAATGCAGATCATAGAGGCTACAGAGCTCATCGAGGGCGCGGCGATAGGATTGTCCTGCCTGCAAGACAAAGTAGGGGACGCTCTGCGTGAGTTGGCTGGTGGAGGGCAAACCGAGCGCGAATAAGCCTGAGCGAGCACAGATTTCACGGAGCAGCCAGCCAAGTTGTTGCAGCACATACACCATCTGGAACCGATTAATCAGATCCAGCAGACTAGTCGCATCGTGACAAAGCAGGCGCAAGCGATGCATCTGAGGAGAACGCTGAATCTGTATCGACGTGATACGATACGTGCCAACTTTGACGGTCTCGACGCTAGTTGGAGGAGTTCCCGTGCGATAACCCTCACTCAGCACGACCGAGCAATGCGGACCAATCGGCTGTGGCGACGTGGGCTGACTGATAAGTGCCGAGAACAATCCCCGATTATTATCGAGGACCAGTTCCAGGCTAGCAGCCTTACCATCCGCTTCATTGTGGCTATACGACAGCACAGCGTTCCCCACACTCACATATTGATTGACATTCGTCTGACTATAGGCTTGAGCACGCAAGACACTGGACATACTGATCAGGAAGTTGGCTGTCGGAGTAAAAACGCACGCGGCTCCATACTGCGTTGTGATGTTGTGGACGATCATTCCCTGTGACCAATGTTGCAGATCGCTACTCTGTCGCATACGAGGATAACTATAGATGGCTCCAGTAATAGTTCCAGTATCTGACTCAATATAGATCAGTGTATAGAGACCACTAAGCGCATCGTATTGCAGCCGTGGGGCCAGACGTCCAATAGCCGCGCTGCTCGCAGGGGCGATGGGCTGATAGGCCAACCAGCTTGTACTGCTCGGACTATAGGTATACTCATAGATAGTCGTCGTATCGCTAGAGATAATCCAGTAGACAGAGCCATCCCAATAAGCGGCCAGCCCGCCGCCATAGCCAGGAGGAGCCAGCGTCGTCGTCCGTAGCGAGCTCCAACTGCTACTACTAAAAAAGGAGCAGCCAGTATAAGTCCCGGCGATCTGTTGATAAAGAAAGAAGACATCGTTATTCCCGGCGCTCCCGATGCCCAGGATACTGGCGCTTCCAGGTGGAGTCAACACAGAGATCGGCGTCGTGCTCCAGGATTGTCCATTATCGGTACTAGTCCACGTCCAGAGTGTGCTCCCGCCAGTGCCCTGCTGAGCAAAAGCGCGTAGCGTCCCATTATTATTCGAGATCGCACAGCCTCCATCTTGAAAGCACGTCGAAGTAGCGCCACCGAACGTCGTCCACGTCGTCCACTGGCCCGCGCTGGCCGGATTGCTCACGCGCTGCCACTGGAACGATTGTGCAAAGATGTTAGTTCCCCTGCCCAGACGAACACGCACGATACTACCATCGCTAGCGACACAGGCATCATGCCAGCCATCGGCTGCGCCCGGCGTCTGATAAGCCTGATAGTGCGGAATGTGATCCTCGATGCTTACAGCGATCGCCGGAACATGCGTGGTTGCCCCAACAGCGCTGGCCAGAGTAGAACTAAGCGCTCTTACCATTTGTCGGACTCGGAATCTGACTCCGCATCCAACACGTCAATGAGCTCGTCATAATTGGCTATAGGAATATGCGTGGGAGTGTCCTCTTCGCCGCGCATCTGCTGCATCAGATTGTGCAGCATGATGTTGACGTTGTTATTTGCCGGTGCGCTGACTTCGGTCCTTTGCTGCATCGACACGAAGTGTTGAATCTGACTCATCATTTTCAAGGCCAGACCGAGGCGTTCCTTATGATTGATCTCTTCGATGTCGATATCGCGCAACAAGAGACGCGCCTGCTCTTCAAGTTGAGAGATCCAATGCTCAATACGCTGCTCCTGCGTACCAGCGACATGTGTTTCTTTTTTTATCATTGAATGTATCCATAAGTGTAGAGGGTCAGACTACAAGTGCCAACAAAAGCTTTGATGTCAACACGGCCACTAGCATCAACAGCCAGCGTGCCCACACTATTGACGGTGGCATTAGCAACGGAAACGTTTCCCACGGTCATGTAGGCACTCAGATCGCTTGCGCCGTGAGGAGCCAGCTGGACAGAGGCGTTGACGGTTGCGCTGGAGATGTAAACTTTGCAAAGGACGCCTAGGACTTGTGCGGGAATACCTGAGCCACCTCCAGTCAAAGCGTAGCTAGTCAAAGTCCCAGCGGTCAGAGTATCGCCATTGATCTGCCGATAGCCAGCCACAAAAGTTGTCCGGCCTGGAGGAGGCGTCGGGACGCCAGATCCCGTACTATAGACTGCCAGCACGACAGCATCGGTAGAATTATGCTCATCGAAAAAGAGGACGGCACAGAGAGAGCCATTACCAGGAGTGCTTGTACCATCCATATGAAAGGCCATCGGGACATTTGTCAGGATAGTCGAGGTTGCCTCCATCAGCAACACCGAAGCCGTATAAGTCACCGGATTAAACGCTGTAAGTAGTGCCCGCTTAATAACCTGAGCCATCAAGGATTCTCCCCCCACGTAGCGTCGCGGTCTTGTGCCCAACGATCCCTCCTCATTCGACACCTCCCTCCCTCCCCCACGTAGCGTCGCGGTCTTGTGCCCGACGATCCCTCCTCATTCGACACCTCGCACTCGCTCGCCACGAGGATGCATGCCGGACGCCGGACACGATGTGTGTGTGGAATCTTTGATCATCATCGCCAAGCATTTCATACGATTTACGGGTCGTCGGGCACAAGACCGCGACGCTACGTGGCCGATTTGTGTTTCGTACGATTAACGGGACATCGGGCTACGCGTCGTTTGCGCCCTGCCCCGGATTCGCCAGCAGGTCGCCTGCTGTATGGGTATGAAAGCTGGACGCGCTATAGCTTGATCCCAGGATGCTATTGACGCTCGTGGCGATATTGGCAAGCGTTTGCGTTCCTGACGCATCGACGCGGACCCAGATGCCATCCTGCGGGAGAGTGCCATCAGCAGTGATTTGCTGGATAGCGAGTGTACGTGGATTGAGATAGCTCCCAATCGGAGCGACCTGACCGCCATTGTAGCGTCCAAAAGCGAGTTCGAGTTGATTCAGCATAGAAAATCCTTTCTGACATGACATGTTTGATGTGCTGCGATCTCAAAGGCCGCAACTAAAACTGGAGCGGCGATGACTTAAAATTCGATATATTTGACGCCGATACTATAAGCGCCAGCGGCATAAGTCTCCAGCAGAAGGGTGATCCCATTGGCGCTACCAGCGGGCAGCACAATAATCTGATCATTTTGCAGTAATTCGAGTGGACCATTAGCGATATCGACCTGAGCATAGGGAGAGGTCGGCGTAATAGTAGTAGTCACGAATGTGCAGCTGGAGACAATCGAGCTGGCAGCGCCGCCAGCTTTCTGATTGCTGACCGTAGCTGCGCTGCTATATGCTGGATCGGTAGTAGTAAACTTGAGCCGAGTCGTAATCGAGTTGGAGACGGCGCTAGCTGCCGTAGCGCGTATCGAGTAGATGAGGATGCTCTTTCCGCTGGCAGCCGGATTAAAGATGCTCAGTGGATAGTCATTGGTGCCAGTGGTCGAGGTTTGCAAGCCATTATGAGCGCAATAGGCATGTCCCTGCAGAGCGAGTTGTCGCACCCAGGACTGGACGCTAGCCACGCCATTGACGCCAATCGCCCGATCCAACGAACTGCCATTGAAGAGTGCGGGACTCGCCAGAGGGATATTCGAGCCCGAGCAACCATCCTGTGAAGCTGCGCGTCCGATATAATAATTGCCGGCATTAGGATCAATGATCACATTCGCCACCGGCTCAATCCCCGTTGCCAGCAAGCCATTGAGCAGCGGCCCCTGTGGAGCATAGACATCCCAGAAGGCCCCCGTGTGATTTGCATAGACCTGACCAGTCTGCAGCGTCACCGGATTACTTCCCGGCACATAGCTAGTGGATGCATAGACGATCTCGACCACGCCACCGCCGACAAGCAAGATTGGTGCCCCGGCCACCAATCCCGTCACCGCCGAGAGAGTCAGACTAGTTGATCCGACCGTAGCCTCGGCCAGAACATCATTAAAAAGAATCCCCTTGCCCTGCAACTCGCGCTTACGATCAAAGTTATTATTGCCCGGAGCGCCATTGTTGTACAGGTAAAGCACCTCCGGCGTCAAAGACATATTTGCGCCACCATCCAGCGCCGCGCTGCTCCCAGAAGCCGTCTTCAGATTCCCATAGCTATCGACCTGCAACGCCTGACCGCTCCCTTGCGGATTCAAACCGCCCATCAATCCCGAGCCATCGGCATTCATAAAATTCGTCATCTTACCACTTTTCCTCTAAAATCCATATTCCCTGGCATGTACTCGCGTGCTCTGCAGGCATCTAAATGCCGCGATAGAGACCACGATAATCGACGACCGTCCCACCATACTCGTGACGAATCTTATATGTGATCGCATCCTGAGTGAAATTCAGCCCCAAAATCGGCTGGTCCTGGATAAAGAGCGAGGGATTGACCTGTCCACCGACAAAGCCAATCTCGATAGTATCGATCTCACGCGGATCGCCGACCAGAAACCACTGACTGGGGCTCGTCAGCTGCGGCGAAACGATGGGAGTCACGTAGCCAAGCATGGGATTGATATCATTATTCGCCGAGCCTGGCACGCCTGCCGACTTAGTCACCACCATACTAGTCCATTCGAGTTCAGGAGGCACCACCAGATAGCGGGGACGCAGGCCCAGACGCTTGCCAGCATAATTAGTCTGCTCGCGCATCGCTGTGATGCCGCTCTGCATGGCGCTGGTTGATAGTGCTGCTGCACCCAGATTATTATGCGGTGCGCCTGCAACAAAAAGATTGGAGCTATCATAGATCAGCGGATTGCTGGCGAGGAAGGCATACACGAATTCGGCCAGCGTATAGGCGGCAGCAACTGCCAGCTTGGTTGGAATCTGCCGAATGGCTTGCAGATCGTCATTGAGGATGGTTTCACGTGAGATAGTGACCAGGTTGCCGCGCTTCTGAGGGACATAAGTAGCGGCGGAATCGGTCAGCGTCACAGAGTTATAGGGAGCATCTTCGGCGACAACCGGCAGACTGCCAAAGGCTCCCAGCCGTACGCGTGTCTGCTGCTTAAAGTCGCGGATCGGGGCGATGGTAACAAATTTCTGCCATTCGGCCGGCCAGGCTTGATAGTCTTTGAGCAGACGCTTATTCATGCTAGTTCCCAACAGATAGGAGAAGCTAGCGGTAGTCGTATCGGCCTCCGAGATGCGATTGATCGGAGCACCTTCCGCAACGTGAATGTTGCCGAGATGACTACTTCCACTGATGCCGCCATACAGCGAAGCATCTCCAGTGACGCGTGTATACGCTTCATGGATGCTGGCAAAGCCACGAACATTGCCTAATTTTGTCTTATCGATATCAAGATCAAACATAGCATCGAAGGCCGCCTGAACCTTCTCCGCCTCAGTGATCATCTGTCCAACGGCCGCCTTCTCATATCCCTGCCCGCGAATCAAGCCATCGGAAGTCAAGCGAGCCAGCAGATGCTGAGCAGAACTCAACTCAGCCTCCAACTCGCTATCTTCGAAGACGCGTCCCTGAAAGCGTTGGCGCAGCTGACTTTTAACGGCTTCGGGCATGATACTCTCTTGCAAGCGACGTTCGAGGGTCAGGGTCGACCTCTGGAGGCGAGCCTCAGCCAGCAAGCGCTCCATCTCCAAGCGTTGACGTGCCAACTCTTTCTGCTGTTCCAACAAGCGTCCTGCTTCAACGCGCGGCTTCGCCTGCTCTTCTGAGCTGATCGGTTGGGACAATGGAGAAAGGGTCTCTGTTTCGGAAATGTTTGTCTGAGTCATAACGGAATAGTCTCCTTGTAGTGTAGGTATAGTAGCAAGTGAAGCGAGCTCGTCCGCTTCGTCAGAAGAGTTATCGTGGATGATACGTCTGAACGCGCCGCCAGCGCTGGGTCTAGTCACAATATCGCATGAATTAACCTGGATAACAGCAGTGACATCCTTCATATCGCCTTGTTCGTTCTGCTGCCACTGTCCGATCATATCGATCGAGAGGCCGATCAAATCTGGACGCCCCAGTTGGCACGCCTCTTTGATGATGGACCAGAGCCAGTCGGCGGCTTCAAAGATGTGGAGCGTGGCATCGACGCGTCCGCACGCTAGCGAGCCTGGAGAGGCCGGAATGTACAGGGCATCATGATAAAATCCGACGACATCGCGTACCGATCGATTAGTCTGATCGACCTGCGAGCGAGCATGATCGGCATAGGACTGAGCGCCATCGATCATACCCGCAATAGCCAGCAGGGCAGCCTCATCGTAGGAATAGCCATTCTTCGAGCAGCCACCCTGGATAATCGTCACGCGTACCTCATGGCCATCGGACGACTCCAATTGCTCAATAATCTGTCCAGCGATCTCAATATGCTGCTCGGGCTGGCTGTAGACAGGAGATGAAGGTGGAAGTATCACAGTGATTGCTCCAACCCATCACCTAATAGACACAGGTGTAAAGCGCGATGCGAGAAAGCATGCAGTTGATCCTCCCATGCCTGCGGATAGCTTTGCGGCACAGACTGCTGATAATCTTGCAGCGCATCCCAGGCCTGATCAGAGAGATCTCCTGGCCGTGCGGGCATAGATCGTTCAGGCTGAGCTGCCAGGGACTCTGCGGCGTTGGCCGCGTTTACAGAGTTCAAAGCCACGTCATTATCGACGAGAACAACATCGGTCGGATGATCATATAGCAGCCAGGCATCTAATCCCTGAGACTGCACGAGTGACTGAACTCCAGCGCGAGGAGAATCTGACGACCAGGCGGGCGGCAAATCGAGGTCTGGGATCGTGAGATCAAAGGACTGCAAAGCGCATGCGCGCTTATCAGGCTGGACACTATCGGGGAGATGGATAGTATCTTGCGCGATCTGTTGGGGATCTAGAGTCCCATCGACGCCAGCCGGCTTCAAATCCGAGCCCGCATCATAGACGGCACTGGATGGCTGGATAGTAGGGACGTGAAGTGGCACTTGTTGTGGATACATAAAAGTCGTTCCTTTATAAGTATATGGTCTACAAGTTTGTCTGATTAATGAAATCAGAGCGATGATACTGGCTACACCAGATGTCGCAGATAGACATGCATGCGTGTGCCACCTGGGAGCATGCCGACTGGCATAGCCTCTATGACTTGATACTTGCGGGCACTCTGGACGGCGGACGCATTGGCGATGGGGGTATCGGCAATACAGACGACGCCAACAAACGAGATTGTACTTGAAGCGATAATCAGCGCATCACAGCTCTGGCGTGGTGGGCGAGCGGTTTTATCGGGCAATTCAAGATTGATAACCTCTTGAGGACGAAAGATCACATTTACAGCACTATAACTATAGCTACTGCCATTCTGAGTTACAAAGACAACAGTTTTTTGCCGCCCGGCCAACGAGCGAGCAAAGACATTCTGGATATGGATAGCTTTCCATGTATCGAGTGGCATACAGAGCTACCTTCCTGCTTGTTGAGCAATTTTCGCGCACTCATCATACACATCAACCTCAGCGCCCGCCATCTGGAACAGGAGTCGCATAGCAGTTTCATCGCTGACCCAGCCCTGAGCTTTAGCCTGCGTGAGGGCCGATGAAAGGGACTGTGTCGCGCTCGCGATAATCTGCTGGTCAGCACAATCGATTTCTGGAAAGATCACATCATAGCTCGTATCGAGAGACTTTCCGAGGGTGCCAGCGCGGCGTGCTTCGAGGATCACGCGATCAAGAATGACATGCAGGATAGACTTCATTACATTCTGTCGTCGTTGGAAGCGCAGGAGTGCGGGCAAACCCATCTCAGCGGCAGTGGCATGATTGCCTTGAGATCCATCGCTCAAGTAGTGTTCGGGCAAACCGGCACCGACAGCAACCATCAACTTAAGCGCTCGACCATCTTCGCTAGCATCATTCGCATTGATAGCCGGCTGGACGGCCATCCACTTCTCGGCCTCATTATGTAGAATCACGCTACCCGGCTCAGGAGGAAAGCTATACTCCATCCGTTTGCGATCGACCGTCTTCTTATCGGCCCCAGTCAACTGAACATCCCACAGAAACGCGGACTTATATTTATTTATCCGCACGCGATCCGTCAGCCAATCCTTATAGCGCCGCAGCCAGGGGAGCAGAGTCGCCAGATCCGAGCGACCGCGCTTCGCATTCGACACTTTATTGATAGCGAACTGCGCCACCTCCGAGCCAGCCAGAAACCACTCGCCCTCCACAGCTAGAGGACCCGACACCGGTAGAGGATCGACAGATGCCACCGTCTGCTCTATAGCCAGACCAATAGGACGTCGATGAAAGCGTAGAGGCGTCTCAACATCTTCTGGATCAGTCTCAATCAGATCGATCAGCGATGGATCAATCAGACGGATTTTTACCATACCATCATAAGCATTCACAAAGAAACGCACAAAGATCTCGCCATACAGGGACAACTCCTGACACAGCATATACACGCGCTCATCCATCCGATTCGCGGGATCATCCCAGAAGCTGCGCAACAGGCGTTGCACCTTTTTATTACTCGCCTCGACCATCACCCCCTTACCCAAAACAAAGCTCGTCGTCATCTCAATAATCGCCGCCGCCAGCGGATTAGCATTCCAAGCCTCATAGCACTGATAATGCAGCTCCAGATACGTCGATGGTATAACATCTTTCAGCGACAAATCATCACCGAGCCGACGCCAATAGAAATCCTCCTCCGACCCAACCCGACCGCCAGCCGCATCCTCCCGAGAAAAACCATCGGCAGACCCTAGCTGCTCCACAATACGCCCTCCCGAGCGCCGACGCAGCCCCTGCCTACTCCCACCACGTCTCCGCATACAAACCCCTCGCCCACATACTATTCCTTGCCTTCAATTGAGGATTATGAGCGAATGGTCTGCAACAAACGAGCTTGAGATCGATGGGATCTAAGTTCGTGTCGTTGTAGTTGTGGATGTTTCAAGCATACCCGATATCGATAAATTGCAGGCCAATCACTTACTACTAAATATACATCTAAAGCCAGCGATTGTCAAGATATACATATCCAAACGCATAAAAGATCATCATTTATGCTAACGCTCTCATTACAACTACGCATTTTTGAGTATATTCCTGTCACAAGCGACCACATAACGACTCATAACAGCGTTAAGATTGTGGCCTTATAGGCTGAAATGTAACAATCTAGCCTTGCGCACGATACTTTAAGCCCAAATGCCCAATCATCTCCTGGTTTCGCCTCGCTGATGTCGAAAAAACACGCATGTCCCGAGAAGGAAACAAAGAGAGCCAACGCGAGCGCCGCGGTCTTGCGCCCAATACACTTCAGTTAAGAACTTGGCGAGCTCCATCGCTTCCCCCGGAGGCCTCAAAGAGAGCCAACGCGAGCGCCGCGGTCTTGTGCCCGGCGACCCGTTCACGCACGAAAAACTCCGCTAAATCGTTTATATAATATAATGCACACACCTAATGAGGCGTATCATTCTTCATTGCAGGCGATTTATTATACGAGGATATATTCGCTTATTGGAGCATATCATACGATAAACGGGTCGCCGGGCACAAGACCGCAATACTTTTCAGTTAAGCCTACATGCCCGATCACCTTGGTTTCGTCTTGCTGATATCTAAAAACACGCATATCCTGAGAAGGAAACAAAGAGAGCCAACGCTAGCGCCGTGGTCTTGTGCCCGGCGACCTGTTCACGCACGAAAACGTTCGCCAACATGCCTGTTATACGTCTACGCGCACCCTTGAAATGTCACGATGAAGTGCAGAAAAGAGCGCATATGGCAAAATATGTTTCTAAACTCATTAAAGCTTATTAGTAGCATATCATACGAAAAACTGGCCGCCGGGCACAAGACCGCGGCGCTCGCGTTGGCTGGCTTGGTCGCTGCGATCGAGAACCATCACGTTGACGAGCCTAACTGAAAAGTATTGGGCACAAGACCGCGGCGCTCGCGTTGGCTCTCCTGGTCGCTGCGATCGAAGGCATGGTATTGATCAGGCTTAAATGCACCAATCCGTACTATTGGATACAGAACTCATTTCCTTCTGGATCGGCCATTGTGACCCAGAAATCATGCTGAGCCTCTTGCCGATACAATTCACGAGCCCCGAGACCTTTCAGACGTTCCACCGTTGCCTCAATCAGGGCATGCGGTGCGGCGTCTGAAGCTTCTTTGCTGGCATTGAGATCCAAATGGAGACGATTTTTGACCGTTTTAGGCTCAGGGACGCGCTGAAAATAGATACGCGACCCTTTCCCAGTTGGATCAACGATAGCGGAGAAACCTCCCCACTCGGCCTGCGGGATATTTTGTGCCTCGAAAGAAGCTTCCCAGGATGCAAACCCGGTCGGCGGGTCCTGTAATTTATAGTGCAATGCTGCCGCCCAGAATGCTGCCAGCTGAGCTGGATTAGCACAATCGATAACGATCTGTAACTGTACTGCCATAAGAAAACTCCTTCAATACCTAATTATCTACACTCAAACCAGTATAACATCAAAAGCGGACAGAATTGATCCTATTTGCGCAATTCAGCCGGGGTTTGTTCTGAGATATGACTGATCTTGCATAAGCTCCGAATCTTGACAGCGAGGTTACAGATAACTATCCCTATATCTTGTATACTAACAAGATTATACTGTATAATGATTCCCTTACAGACACAATAGTCATAGCTTTCTTTCTATAATAGTTTTATAGGTTTTATTCTAGAAAAGAATAAGAAAAATTTCAACATCCGCAAGCATATGGATATGAGATGAGGTAAAAGTGCAATTCATGGTGAAGCTATTGCCAACAAAAATCTTATCCAGGACATTTCAACGTTGGGCATTTGTAAGTATCATGTGTGCAGCCGTTATTGCGATCCTTATAGCCAATAACATCTATTATTTTGCGCAAGAAACCACGACCATACAAGTGCTAATCTTTGGATTTTCGACTTGTACAGCATGTATTTATCTTTCGCTAGGAACATTCATCTGGCTCTATACATCAAAACAAAACAAGCCACTCACGCGCTGTTTTTTTTGTTTTACCTACTCGCTAGCCCTTGCATTCGCGGCCGAGACATCCGCAGCCAACAACATAGCTTTTTTTTCTATCCTCGCATCGATCAGCAGTATCGGTGCATTGACCTCAATGTCACTTTTCTTCTTCTACTTCCCCGAACTCACCCCGACCTCCATTGTCTACCGCCAACCGGCCTGGATACGACAATTCTCTATCGTCTTTGGCTGTCTTGTTGGAGGCATTGCGAGCCTGTGCGACTTTCTCTATGTGTTCACAAATGAGACACAACCGATCTTACTCTCTGGCATTGCGATCTGCGTTCTGCTCATTTCAATCTGTGCCATCATACGTATACTTTACTCCTGGCGGTATTGTATCCATCATCACCTACCCCAGCAATTGCAACAGGTCAAATGGGTGGCCGGGGGATTTATTCTAGGATCGGCTCCTGTTTGGATCTTCACATTCCTCCCGCAAGCCATTCCATCCTTCCGTTCCATCCTGTTATTTAGCAGTGAAATCACGACCTTACCATTGATAGTTTTTCTGTTGGCATTCTGTACCGCACTGCTACGTTATCAATTATTGATCTTCTCGACCTATATTCGCAAAGGCCTGATCAGGTTGATACGCGTCATGGCCTATGTGGTTGTGCTCAATTTTTGCCTGTTATTGATCAATGTACTACAGGATCTGATGGGGCCACAAAATCCACATATGCTATTCCAATACAGCTTTATTGCCCTGGTCGCCTTAATCAGCAGCATCATCTCCTGGAAGTACGCCGAGCCATTTGTTGATTTCCTCTTCTTCCAGGATATGCGTCGTTATCGCACAATCTTCACGGAATCGCTCTACAGCTCGCTACTCAGCGTCGACGACATTGCTCAGATCATCGCATCGACAGCCATCGAAGCATTTCATGTACCGCAAGTCAATCTCTATCTACTCGATGAAGTGAGAGCGATCTATCGCTTAACGCCTGCCATATCCATCGGCTCGAATGAATTGTTCCATACGTTATTCAGGCAGACGCTTGGAAAGATGCTTTGCCAGCGACTTGGACAACTCGATTCTATGCCTTATGCCGAGGAAATTGATCTCAACCATCCAGCGATACATCAGTTGAAGCACGCGCCGCGCCCGCTCTTTCTGCAAGAGATGGCACCAAACGCTGATGGTAGCACCAAAAGACTGAAATTAGGACGCTACTTATCGCCAGAGGGAAAGCAACCGGGAGATACGATTCTCCTAGCCCCGATCACTATCCATAAAAGGCTCATTGGTATCCTAGTTTTAGGAGAACGAGAGCATCATCGCACCTACGCCAGTGGAGACTTTGCGATTCTCGATCTTCTATTCAATCGTTTCTCCCCCATGCTTGAATTGGCGCGCATAGCAGCGCAGGGACAGCAACACAATGAATTGCTTAATAAGCTCTATAGTGTCAGTTCACTGGCGAGCGACGGCTTCATGATCAGCACAATTGAGCAAACGGCACGCAGATATGCTATTTCGGTCGCATTAGCGATAGCTGGTCGAGCCGAAATCTGGCTAAAGCAAACGCAAGGGAGCCCCCAGAGCTACACATGTATTGTCTCAGAGGGGAGCATACCCAGAATACTATCCATCTCATCGCTACCTGCATTAAAAGAGTCTGATTGGAACTCCTACTTTTTTGAAGTCTCTACGCAAGATCAAGCTCTGCCATCGCCATTTACGGAACCGCCTACCCACTCATACGCCTGGCTACCGCTCCAACACGACGAAACTCAAATCGGGATTTTACTGCTTTCTTATGCACGTCCACATTTCTTTTCTCTGGCTGAACGAAGTGCATTACAACTATTTGCCAATTCTGTGCTAGCTGCCCTGGAGAATGCCCGCATAACAAACGAGCTACAAGCAAGCTACAAGCGACAACAGGACCTGGATCGCATGCAGGATCGTTTTATCGACGAAGTAACCAGACAACTACGCATCCCTTTAGCTGAACTGCATACATCGATTAAGCAGATCGAGCAACAACACATCACGCTCTCCGAGCAAGAGCGTGGCCTGATGATTAAACAGGCATACAAAGCCAGCGAAGACCTCTCGATGCTCCTCGACACTATCTTTAGCGTCTCCGCGCCCCGCAAAGACATCAAGCTAGAAGCGCTTGAGCTTGAACCCTTCATCCACGCCATCATCGACGACCTAAACAACACCGATCAACGCATCACCGCTGACATCCCTGAAGGCACCTTCATCTCCACCGACATCTTCCTATTTCACCAGATCTGCACATCTATCCTGAAGCAAATGCTCACCTATCCGCATCAAAGCATGAAAATATACACGTCGCACACATACGTTCACGTCTATCTTGCCATGGAGTGCCTGAAGTCCAGAACACAGAATGAGACACATATCACCTTTTCGCAAGCCTTGATCAAGAGTCTGCTCCAGGAAATCAACGCCACCTTAGAAGTAACAATCACAGATACAGATCACGAGCGTATCACTATTGGACTTCCCAAAGCACAGGCTCAGGATAGCGAAACATAAACGCCAGTAATTATCCAGGAAAATATCCTCTACAGGAATATTTACACAGATCCGATATGTTCTTTTAGAAAAGGATATCTTTTCCTGTTTTCCAATATATTGAAAAAGAGGCTTGATAAATGAGTCAATGGAATGATCGAAACAAATTGATTACCGAGCAATTCCGTGCTAACGGAGGAGAAGTAGCAGGTTCTCAGCCATTAATGCTGCTGACAACCACAGGAGCCAAAACCGGCCAACCGCGCATAGCTCCATTGATACTGGTTACTGATGGCGACCGCGTACTTGCAGTTGCATCTAAGGGAGGAGCTCCTAAAAATCCTGATTGGTATCTCAACCTGTTAGCGCACCCCGAGGTGACAGTTGAGGTCGGTAACGAGAAATTTAACACCATTGCCAAGGTTCTCACCGGTAGTGAGCGGGAAAAAGCGTTCGAGAGAGCGGCAGAGGTATTCCCTCCCTATGCCGAGTATCAAACGAAGACGGACCGCCAAATTCCTGTGATTGCACTTGACCGTCCGACCAAATAATTTATCCATCGCCATAAGCCTTTCCTACACGACAAAACAAATCTACCTCGTATAGGGACCCATATGCATTCAAAAACGCAACGCTTGTTGCGTTTTTGAATGCATATGGGTATCAATACTAACTGAGTAGCTTCTTCACAGCTTCTTCTTTCCCTACCGCCTGGATCGATATCGCTCGAAAACTTCTTCTCCATGCATCAACGTTGGGGATCATCCCTCCCACTCGAAAACGTAGCCGACGGTTCTCACGCCACCAAGTCCAACTTAATCGCATGGAAGGTATGTCATAAGGCGTGGTACCAGGTTTTGTGGCATAAAGAGTGTCGAACGTGGAAAACCACGATCGCCAACGTAGCTGCGTGTCTTGCGCACGCGGTCCACTTGACGCATGAAATGCTCACTCGTTGATCTCCTGATGCATGTCGCTCATCCCCCCATGAGATGCGTAGCGGTATGAACGATAAATATCGTGCATTGGGAGGAATTATTGCACAGGCGATCATGTCGTACGTCGAGAGGACCGCGTGCGCAAGACACGCAGCTACGTTGGCTTTCTTGCTCTCTGCGATTGAAGGTGGTATGTAGCCAAGCGCGCCCCGAAAACCACGTCGCTTGATCGCGACATACTCCACCTCCCTTGTGATACCTTCGCGATGATTACGTTGGACTTAGTGGCGCGAGGACCATCAGCTACACGTTTGCTCTTTTGGGCACGCTGGCTTCAGTATTTGTCCATTGACAACGACTCATCCATGAGCTATACTATTTTTGATAATAAACCGAGACTCGGTTTATTAATGAAAAGGAGGAAACAATGGTACGCACGATCAACGAAACAGCCCACACAGCCAAGCGCAACGCCATTCTCGAAGCGGCCCTACGTGCCATCGAAACCAAAGGCTATGAGCAGATGGCGATTGCCGATTTGCTGAGCGAACTGCAGATCTCCTCCGGCGCGTTCTATCACTACTTTGACTCTAAACCAGCATTGCTTGCAGCGCTGGTCGAGCACATAGGAGATCAAGTAGAACCGCTCGTGCTCCCCATCGTCCAAGATCCCCGGCTGGGAGCTCTCGACAAATTCCAGCGCTTCTTTGCCACGCTCGAAAACAGGAAAATCGCCCACAAGCGCTTAGTGCTAGCATTTTTAAACGTCTGGTATGCCGATGAAAACGCCATCGTCCGCAGCAAACTCTACATCGCCAGAGTCAAACGCTTCACCCCCTGGCTGGAGGAGATCATCCGCCAGGGGGTCGCAGAAGGAATCTTCACAGCGCCCTATCCTGATCAAGCCGCGAGAGTGATCATGTCCTTGTTAGAAGGCGTTGGGTATGCTACAGCTGAGATCATCCTCGCGAAGGACCTCTCGCAAGCCGACTTGCCCCGCCTCGAACGAATTGTCGTTGCGACCGTTGATGCGCTAGAACGCGTGTTGGGAGCACCACCTGATTCCTTGCAACACATTTATTCGCGCGAAGACCTCTCGCAGTGGCTAGTCCCGCCCTCTGGAGAGAAGGAAGAGTAGGATCCGTAACTGTGAAACCAGCCAGGAGCTACACTCCCCAACAGCCCAGTTCTGTGACATTGTTTGCACCTTATACGAGATATGAGATCGAAAGATGAGGAAAAAACCATGGCGACGCAGGCACCCGTCATCGAAATTACACAATTGAGCAAAGCGTATGGCAGTATTCAGGCGGTAAAAGACATTTCTATCAGCGTCGAGCAGGGAGAAATCTTCGGTTTTCTTGGGCCAAACGGGGCCGGAAAAACCACCACCATCCGTTGCATGTTAGACGTCATTCGCCCTACAGCCGGCAGCATTCGCGTGCTTGGACTCGATGCGCAGCACGACACTATGGCATTGCATCAACGCATCGGCTATCTACCGGGCGATGTACGCCTGCCGGGCGATATGACTGGTCGACAGGTCATAAATTACTTTTCACGTCTCCAGGGTCGCGAGCCGATACTGCTCGATAAGCTGGTGCAGCGCTTCGATGTTGAGCTGAAACGCCCATTGCGCAGCTACTCAAAAGGTATGCGCCAGAAGATCGGCGTTGTGCTCGCCTTTATGTGCGATCCTAGTGTACTGATCCTGGATGAGCCAACATCCGGCCTTGATCCACTCTTACAACGCACCTTTAACGAGTTTCTGTTGGAGGAGCAGGCACGCGGCAAGACCATCTTCATGAGTTCACACATCATGAGCGATGTAGAGATGGTCTGCCAGCGCGTAGCAGTGATCCGCCGAGGTGAACTGGTAACAGTCGAAAAGGTCGAGACTCTACGCCAGAAGGCCGGTCAGCGCGTCACTGTCGCGTTTGGCGACCAGGTGGCAGCCGAGGAACTAGCCCTCATCCCCGGTGTCAGTAACGTCGGCACCACCAACGGCGCATACCACTTCAACATGAGCGGCTCGATGGATCGACTAATCAAAGCGCTCAGCCAGCACGAGGTGATACGTCTACAAGCCGAAGAGGCCCCCCTGGAAGAGGTCTTCTTGAAATTTTATGAAGAGTCTCAGCCCGAAACGTCATCCGTGGTCACACGGTAACAGGATAAAGGATAACCGGTATGGCAAACACATCGATGATACAACCAATCTCGACCCCCAGAAAACGGGCAAGAGGCTTAGCCATCACCTTACACTCCCTCAGTACGACAAAAGTCATTCTCAGCAGTGTTGCCTTTTACGCATTCTTCATCACCATCATCGTGGGAGCTATCTACCCCACCATGAGCAAGGCGATTAATCTGAATGCGTACCTGGGCTCCGGCATTATTAGCGGACTGGTGGGCACCAATCTTAAAACCTATAACACTTTCCCAGCCCTGCTCGCCATCGAGCTCTACGGCTCATTTTATCCACTCGTCTTCGGTGGTGCCATAGCCTATATCGCCGGCGCCACCTTGCCCACGACAATTGAGAACGGCACCATCGATCTGGCGCTCTCGCGACCTATCAGCCGCACGCGCTACTTCCTGGAGATGCTGTTCAGCGGGCTCCTGGCCGGCATTATCACCAGCCTGGTGACGCTGCTGGCAGTCTGGATCAGCACGTTCATCGTCAAAGACAATGGCATAAACTGGAACTGGGCCATAATCGCGCAACTGATCGAAACAGCTTTCTTCTGCTTCGCCATCGGCGTTGGCATGTTGTTCGGTTCCTTCCTGAACTCCAGTCGAGCAGCGGGAGGCGCAACCCTCGGTATCATCGGGCTTGGCTACCTCATTAGCATCGTCGGCACGCTCTCCCCCAACCTGGACTGGCTGCAACGTATCGGCCCTTTCTACTACGCGAAGGGTGGAGACGCACTCGTGAATCACACCATCATCACCTGGTATCCCTTCGCGCTGCTCGGCGCGGGAGCCATCTGCGCGCTCGTAGGCCTCATCATCTTCAATCGGCGCGATCTGCCGACCACCTGAGCAAGCACTCACTCTATCCCAACCGTGCAGGATATTCCTACACGATTGAGATAGAGACCGTACCGAGCACCAAGTCCAACTTAATCACCTCAGGAGGTGGAGTACGTCGCGATCAAGCGACGTGGTTTTCGGGACGCGCTTGGCGAGGTACCCCCTTCAATCGCAGCTAAAAAGAGAGCCAACGTAGCTGCGTGTCTTGCGCACGCGGTCCTCTCGACGTACGATATGATCGCATGCGCAATAATTACTTCAAATACACGAATCTCATCTTTCATACCGCTACGCATCTCGTAGGGTGAGCGAAATGTATCAGAGGCGAGCACGGGGAGATCAACGGGTGAGCATTACGTACGTCGAGAGGACCGCGTGCGCAAGACACGCAGAATATGCATCAACCTAAGAGTGTGTCTTAAGAACCATGCTGAGACGTGTATGAAAGAAAGGACAATGAGAAGCGAAAAGAAAGGACCAAGGCCACGTGAGTAACCAGAACAACCGGAAACGGTATCCAAGCGATCTGACCGACGCACAATGGGAGCTGCTGGCTCCCTTCATTCCAGAGGTTTCGCCCAATGCCACCATCCCGACGATCCCGCGCCGCGAAATTGTCAATGGCATTCTCTACGTCTTACGAACGGGATGCTCCTGGAGACAGATGCCCCACGATTTACCAGCCTGCAAGACGGTTTATCACTACTTCCGCATGTGGAAGCTGAGTGGCGTTTGGGAGCCAGCCATGCAAAGCTTGCGCAAACAAGCGCGCCGGTCTCTGAGCCGAGACGAAGATCCAAGTGCCGCCATTATCGATAGCCAATCGATCAAAACGAGTCCTGTGCGAGGCATCGAACGTGGGTTCGATGCTGGGAAAAAAAATCTGGGGACGCAAACGACATATTTTAGTTGACACACAGGGCTTTCTCTTAGCGGCCACCGTGCATTCGGCGGGCGTCGTCGATTGCCATGGTGCTCGACTCCTTTTGGAACCGTTGGTCGGACGGTTTCCACGTCTGACCCATCTCTTTGCCGATAATGGATACCGTGGAGTGCTCACTCAATGGATCAAAGATCAGTTGAACTGGACCACCGAGATTGTTCCCTACGAGCAGACGACAACGCGCATCTATTTGCGGCTCATTGATGGCCAACCCCAGAGAGTCAAGAACCCTGCCAAGAACCCGAAAGGAGGTTTTCAGGTCCAACGAAAACGCTGGGTCGTCGAACGTACCTTTGCCTGGTTGACCCGATGGAGACGACTCGCTCGCGA
Source organism: uncultured Chloroflexia bacterium (assembly GCA_963699315.1). Classification (GTDB taxonomy): domain Bacteria; phylum Chloroflexota; class Ktedonobacteria; order Ktedonobacterales; family Ktedonobacteraceae; genus Dictyobacter. The sequence continues at coordinate 4,436,114 of OY969433.1, read as the reverse complement.
TTACGAAGGGCTTCCCTCAAGCAGCGAGGCATTCATCCAGATTGCTTCGATCGGCCTCCTCTTAACTCGCTTGGTTCGTTTTCGCTCTTGATATATTGATCGTAAGACACACTCTAAGGGACAGATGAGCTTTTCAAGAGAAAAATCTAGACAGCGAACGATTTCGATTGCAGATGAGCGTGTCGGAGATGCGGGAAAACGGACGTCGTAAACGCGGTCCCTGCCGTATTTATGGCAACAAATTGCCTCTACCTGACATGATGATTATAACGTATTTGCTCATAATATAATTTATTGCGCCTTATGGGAGGGCCTACATTTATGGCGGCCGCTTCCTCGCATCTCCGACACGTTCATCCGCAAGAGATTCCTCTTCCAGCCTCTCTTTTCTCTCACGCGAGAAAGCTCATCCGCTCCTTAGGTTGATGTATATTCCGCGTGCGCAAGACACGCAGCTACGTTGATTTTCGTGGTTTTCCACGTTCGAAACTCTTTCTGTTGGAGTTAATGCCACAAAAAGGCACCACGCCTTACGACATGCCTTTCATGCGAATACGTTGGACTTGGTGCCGTACAGAGCCTCAGTACCTCAATCATCTCCCGCTTGAAAGACGGGAGTTTTCTGGCCCGTTTTCTGTAAAGACGACTTACGTGAATGCCAGGTGTAAGATTGGACATCGAAGCGACGTGTTCGATGTTTAAACTCGAAAGTAAAGCCCGGCCAGAGCGTAGTATTATGTCCACGAGCATCCAGATACCAACTCGAACACCCTGATGTCCAGGCGGTTCCCTGCATGCGCCGCTGCATCTCCGCCCGAAAAGCCGCCTGAACTTCTGGACGCAGCGCGACAGCTTGCACGTTATGCCGCTCCATACCGCGTAGAGCGTCCAGAATATAGGCAATCTGAGCCTCAATCATATACACCATCGAGCTATGACCAAGTCCTGTATTCGGACCAATGAGGATGAACAGATTAGGAAATCCAGCCACGGTCGTTCCCAGATACGCACTGGGACCAGTCTGCCACGCATCAGCGAGGGACAGCCCAGCGCATCCACGCACATGACCGGGAAACGAGGTATCGGTGACATGAAAGCCGGTTCCGCAGATGATCGCATCTACCGCATGTTCCTGACCATCGGCCGTTACAATACTATGCGCACGTACCTCGCTAATGTGGTCAGTGATCACCTCCACATTGGGGCGACTGAGCGCAGGATAAAAATCTCCCGAGACCAGGATACGCTTGCAACCCATAGCATAATGGGGAGTAAGTTTTGCTCGCAGCGCGGGATCAGGTACCTGTCGTTCCAGATGCTGTTGAGATATTTCTATAGCGGCTTTCATGAGCTTGGGCCGATAGAGCAAAGCCAACGCGGTCATTTCGTTTCTAAGATAAATCCTGAGCCGCTTGAGACGCTGGGTGATTGGCAAGTAACGAAACATAGCGCGCTGACTGGCAGGAATTTGATAATCTAGACGAGGCATAATCCAGGCGGGAGTACGCTGGAACAGCAAGAGTTGATCGACGATCGGTTGTATCTGTGGAACGAATTGAATGGATGACGCGCCAGTTCCGATCACAGCCACGCGCTTGCCTCTCAGATCATAATCATGCTGCCACTGCGACGAATGGAACAGAGTCCCCTCGAAGCGCTCAATGCCTGGAAGCGAGGGAAACGACGGCTCATTCAGAGGACCATTGCCAGAGATAAAAATATCGGCCGTCAACTGTTGTTGTGGCGTAGTGATATGCCAACGCATCTCATCTTCGTTCCAGGCTGCATCGATCACAGCATTATTCCACAAAATGTGAGGGAGGATCTCAAAACGGTCCGCACAATGACGCAAATAGTCACGAATTTCCGTTTGGCGGGGATACTGATGGCTCCAATCGGGATTAAGGGCAAAGGAGAAAGAGTAGAGATGCGAAGGAATGTCGCAAGCGCAACCCGGATAGGTATTATCCCGCCAGGTCCCACCGATATCCGTCGCCCGTTCCAGGACCACAAAATCGTCATAGCCACGTTGCTTCAGACGAATAGCCATTCCCAGGCCAGCGAACCCCGTCCCCAGCACAGCTATATGCACATGACGAACAGAAGCATCAGCATTGGACGCCTCATTGCCAGAAAGATCATCAGCAGGAAGCATGTGAAATCCTCCATGGATCGACGTTGCCAAGCTATCCATTGCTCAGCGCCAGCGCCGTAGTTCCAATTGCTTACCTTTAAAGCGAGAAATCAGTCATATACTTGAATATGCGCTACAATCGTCCAAAAGTCAAGCTAGAGAAATTGGCATATGGAAAGGATATCAAACGCGAACGGAAAGGGTGGGATAATCTTCTCCAGGATCTCCTCTGGTGAGAGTTGATATTCATCGACAAGCTTCTGCAACACAGGATTTTCCTTGGATGCTGCTTCCGCCTCCAGCAGCAGAGAGAATGTCGGTGCATTGAAAATCGTGCGAGGAGCGATCATCAAACTATTCAACAGGAAAATTTTGGGGAGTGTTGGCTGATCTGAAATCGTAGATCCATCGCTCGCCCCCGGCGGAGCGTCAGTGGCCACTCAAATTTTTATTTATGCCAAGATGGAAAGATGATACAACAAATTCATATCCAATATACGTATATATTATGATGGAGTTTAATATAATATATCTTATCTAGATAGTTATATACATATTTTAATCCTTCAACATCGTCCCATTTGGAGTCCCCTTGCTTTAGCTATGGGGAGGAAAAATGACAGCCCGCAGGCTGGGTTCGTTCCTCCCCATTATTCACACAAGAATGTTTATTGACAGGTGTGAGATGATATGATATGATCCAGCGCATGAAACAGATCATCACAGCAAAAATCAAGCTGCATATGACAACAGAACAATTTATAGCCTTGCGTGAAACACAACTGGCTTATCGTGCCGCGCTGAATTTTGTGAGTCAGTATGCCTTTACGCATGGTAAGATGAGTAATACACGCACATTGCAACATGATTGCTATGATGAGATCCGTACGATCTACCACCTTCCTTCCCAGATGGCCTGTAATGTCCCCCGTTTCGTGGGAAGCACCTATAAAGGACTGTGGACCAAGGTCAAGAAAAACGCCGCACAGAGGAAGAGAGGGCAGACGAAGAAGCGCTACAAGGGACTTGATCACGCCCCTAAGTATGTCTCTCCGACGATCACCTATAACTACAAGCGCGATTACAGTTTCAAAACGTCCAATCGTGTGAGCATCCTGACCCTTGATGGGCGGGTGGTGGTCCTCTATACCGGCTATGACACACATATCGCCCTCATCAACCAGGGAGCCAAGATCGGTGCGGCAAAACTCTGGTATGACAAACCGAAGAAACAATTCTATCTGCTTGTCTCTTTAGAGATGGAAGGAGCCGAGCCCACCCCACACACCCATACCGGCATTGTCGGGGTGGATGTCGGCGTGCGCTATCTTGCCGTCACGTCCACGACGCAAGGAACGTCCTCCTTCTACGGTGGCAAACGTGTCAGAGAGAAGGCCAATCATTACGCACGACTGAGAAAGCGCCTGCAACGCAAAGGCACTCGTTCCGCGACACGACGGCTGGTAGCCATCAGTGGACGAGAGAGGCGGTTGAAAGCCGACGCCAATCATGTCATTTCCACGCGCATCGTCAAAGACCATCCGCGTTCCCTGATCGGACTGGAAAACCTGACCGACATTCGAGACAGAACGACACGACGCACGGGCCAACGCGCCAGCCAGAAGCAGCGGAGAGCCAACACCGCCTTCTCCAAGTGGTCCTTTGGCGAGTTGCACGCCATGATTGCCTACAAAGCCCTGCAACAAGATTGTATGGCGATCAAGGTGGATGCCGACTACACGTCGCAAGCCTGTCCCATCTGTGGACACACCTGCCGTGAGAACCGCCCCAATCATGGGCTACTGTTTCGCTGTCAGCATTGTCGGTATACGCTCCATGCAGATCTCATCGGCGCGAGGAATGTCACCATGCGAACGCTGCTTATTCGGCAGGACTGGATAAGCACAGGCTTCTTGTCAGAACGCCTTGATGGATCGGATCGTGAAGCCAAAGCGGCACGCCTGAAACGATATGCTGAGTTGCGGTGGAGTCCAGATCCAAACCCCTTGCTTTAGCTATGGGGTATCTGACGGCAAACGTGGGGTATTGTAATACCCCATAAAACTATTTTGCTCACATGTTGGGCATAAATCTTACAAGCAGCATCGTGAAAGGGATAGAGTGTATGGAGACGGTGTACATTGTGGCGCTCGTTGTGTTATTGATGATCGGAATATATCTGATCTGGTCTTTTACTCCTTCTGGTAAGGACTCATCGCTGAGTATTGGTACGCTGATCCAGATGAAAGCCAATCAATCGGCTACCCCTACCCAAAAAAACTCATCGGATGTCGTTATGGACCAAAAACTGACCAAAGGTAGCTATATGTTTGGGAAAAAAGGCGTTAAATCCACGCACAGGCAGTTCAAAACTGTCGATAGCACCCAAGAAATCAGGGATTAGCAACCGGAAAAGTGGTGGAACTCAATGGCATTGTATGTAAAGAGGTGTTTGTGAGTAGCGAATTAGATACTATCGATAGTTTCAAAGGCAGGGAAGATGAAAAAGAGCTTTTTGACTTTTTACTTAAGAGAGATGAAAAATGGCTCCTCCTCTTCACCGGTGTCTCTGGTATTGGAAAGTCGACACTCCTGAACTGGCTTATTGAGAATAGATGTGCCCCTGGCAACATACCGTATGCAAAATTTGACTTCGAGAAGATCCGCGTTGACTTTAAAAGTTATTACGAATATAGTCTCTTTCTTCTAGATGACGTTTACAGGTGTATCAAACCCTATCTCGCACACGAGAACATACGTAAATACGAAAAGAAGGTTGAAGAAATCAGTAAGCCTTCAGATCAAAAAAGGATCCTCTTCTTGCAAATATTTACAGGAAGTAGTAGCCAATTGCTACACGAGGATGCTGGGAGTATCTACGAAAACAATGCGATACGAAGATTAGATGCGTTTTTCGATTGCCTGGAGGAAGATCTCCAAAAGCTTACAGTAGTCTTTCTCTGCGACACCTTTGAAAAAGCGTCGGATGAAAAACGCCAATGGATCTTCGAGTTCTGGAGAAAATTCCGTGACAGGGGTATTGCCCTTAAAGTTGTGATTGCCATGCAAGAGATGGCTTCCCTATCAGGCATATGGGGTGAGGCACTCAGACATCAACTCGATAATTTATCTGAAGGCGATATCGATACTCTTTTCATCGAACGCGGAGTCACTGATGCCGGCTATCGCACAAAGATATATCAAGAGATCTCCCATGGCCATCCATTGATTACGAACTTTGCAATTGAGCTATGGCGTAAAAGTATAGCTGCGGGGAAACCCATCAAGGCGACGGATATTCCGCAAGAGATCTATGGACAAGAGAAGGCAGTCAAGTGGCTCAATGAGCGCATGATTGAGCGTTTGGAGCCGTCTATCCAGAAGATTGCGCGCTGGGGCGTCCTATTGCGTTCGTTTGACCTGGAGATTATTAATAGTTTAATCCTTCAGGGCGAAAAGGAACTCGAGTTTAAAGAGTTTGAGCAGTTTAGAGAGCTATCCTTTATCGAAAAAAGTAGCCCGGACGAACAGGTTTGGCCAAGTAGCCCGGACGAACAGGTTTGGCCCTGGCACTTCCATAATTTTATGCGCAAGGTCATGAAAAAGGACTTTATAGAGACCAACTCCGGCAAATATGAAGCATTTTCAGAACGAGCATACGCTTACTTTATTCAGAAACGGAACTATAAAAAAAAGAAGATCAAACAAAGATATATCCTTGAGGCACTTTATCATCATTTCCAGTTTGCCCCCGAGGAAGCGCTCGCTGAGTGGAACAAATATCGCAGAGAAGCCAAACAGGAACAGGACAACGACTTCTGGACTATGCTCATTCAACTGACGGATAACAATGATGAAATCATCCTGGAGGAAGAAGCTCAGAAGGCTTTCATTAAATTAAAGGCCGCCCACTTTTATCGCCAGAGGAACCTGCCGGAGCCATCCAGGGTCGCGTATCAGGAGGCGCTCAAATTTTATGATCACCCGGCACTACATACGGATCAAGATGCCAGAAGGGCTAAACATGGATTTGCTGCCCTGCATCTTATGCAGAAGAATTACAAGCTGGCGAATAAATGGCTGGAGAAACTGGGCGGAAAAGAAAGCGATGATCTCTCGGTCCTCAATCTCCTGGCAACCCTGGAGGCACGCTTGGGCCATCAAAAAGTTGCGCGAGAGATCTTCGATAAAATCCTGCTCATACAGTCAGATAATGTATACGCCTTGAATGCCAGAGCCAATGCTGAACTTTTATGGGGGAATACTGATGAGGCCGAGCACTTTATACAGAAAGCGCTGGAAGTTCTAGATAATAAACCTGAACTGGAGTTCCCAGATAATAAACACAAAGATTTGACCCTGACAATTTCAGTACGCCTGGCGCTGGCCAGAAAAGATACGGCAGAGGCTACTAGATTATATGAAGAGATTGCAGGTCTAAGTGCAAATAGCATCACCTCTCTCTATTATCGCGCTATTTTTGAAGCAAAAAGCCAAAATCCTCAAATGGCGCACGAATTGTTTGCGCAAGTACGCAAATTGGATCCCGGTTACACTACGACCACTCTCCTTCAACTAGCAATTATGGAATATTCCAACGATCACGTATTTGCGCGTATACTCTTTGAAGAATCGCTGGAAGGATTTAGAGAGAATGTCCAGACTCTAGAAATCTGGGCACGTCTGGAATGGAAGTATGCCTACTACGGCCAGGCCGCCGCCCTCTTTGGTCAGATAGTCTCAATCCTCTCTGTTCAAAAACCTGGGAGCCCTGAGCTCATCGATGCACTCTTCAACTGCGCACGCTTAGAAGGCAAACAAAAAGATTATGAAAATGCGCGACAGCATTTTCGAGACATCATCGCCATCAAGCAGGATTATGCACTGGCTTACGCTGAGTGGACGATTATAGAAGTGCGCGCGAAAAGATATGCCGATGCAGATAAATTACTCAAATGTGCGTTGAATCTGGATAAAGATGTGCATACAATCATGTTCAGCCAGGCCAACGCTGAAAATAGAAAAGGGATTGAAGAGAAACGCCAGCACAATCATAAAGAAGCTCAGGTTCATTTTGATGAGGCCTATGCCTTGCTCAAACAGGTGGTAAGCATAAAGAAAAGCTACGTACCAGCTTTAATCGAATTGGCGACTATGGAACGAGAGCGAGAAAATTACCAGGAAGCTGAAATGCGGTTGAAACAAGCGCTGAAAGTTGATCATACACATGAGAACATACGCTACGATTTTGCCCTCATAGCCCTAATGCAAGGCAAACTTGATCTCGCTGTCGAAAGATTTCAAAAGGTTTTAGAGTTAAAAAATCTCAGTCTCTCAGTCAAACTCCGTACATATCGTAAATGGGCTAGTACAGAATTGCGACGCAAAAATTATGAGCAGGGGCGATTCTTATTTAAAAAAGCCTATCAGTTAGATACGGACAATATTAATACGCTCCTACGCTGGACCCAGTTTGAGCATGAGGTTCCAGATGAGCAGGAGGTGAACAGGCTAATTGAACTGGCATTGCGTACACCGATTGATAATGTGCGCTGGATTATCGCCCTGGCAAGAACAGAGGTAAGGCATGGGAATATCGAACATGCACGCGACCTCTTCGCGTATGGCGAACGTGAAAGACCAAGCAGGCCACTAATCAACGCTTACGCACAATTTGAAGAAAAAGAGAAGCAGTATGACCGAGCCAGCCAGTTGTATGAAACTGCCCATTTTTTAGATCCCACCAATGCTGTCATCCTGGCGCACAGGGCGATCATGGAGTATAAGTGTGGACGGATCGCAGAGGCACAAAGTCTCTTTCGTCATTCCCTGACAATCGATCACCGATCTACTACAGACCGCGTAGAAACATTGCGTGTATGGGCCAGGTTGGAATGGAGCAAACATCATTACCAGCTGGCAGCCCAACTCTTCGCTGAGATTGTCGAGCTAGAACCCGACAACGTCAATGCCCTCTGGAATAGAGGATGCTTGGAAAGGAAGAGTGGGCATCTGCAAACTGCCTATGAGTGTTTTCAACAAGCGGTGAAAATTGAACCTGACCATGCTCGCTCGCTCCTTGAGTTGGCAAAGATTGAACAAAAATGGGGTAATCAGAGCGAGGCTAACACACTTTTTGAGCGAGCAAAAAGTGTTGCACCCGATAGGCTGCATATCCAGGCACTGGAAGCCATGAGCCGCAAGAACTACGATCTGGCTCGCGAAAAATTCGATGCCCTATTAAAAAAAAATCCACATCATGTACCAATCCTCCTGCATCGAGCATATCTGGATATCAAGCAACGAAAATTTCAGGATGCAGAGACAGCATTGCTTCACATATTGGATGTGAACCCTGATCATATACCCGCTTTAGATGAGCTGGCAAAACTGGCAAAGTACCACCACGACTATGACGCAGCCATAGACTATCTCAACACTCTGCTCACTATAGACGACACATTCATACTCAACCGCACAAAAAAACTACAAATCTTCCGCAGGCTTGCAGAAATGCTCTGGGAAAAAGGTTGCTATCAGGAAGCAAGGATGACCTTTGAAAAGGCTCTGACACTTACGTTGAATAATGCATACACCTTTCTCCGTTGGGCGCGCAGAGAACGCGAGATCCACAACGAAGCGGGCATACAGACCTTGATCGAGCGTGTTCTGGCACAAAAGAAGATCGATGACACTCGCTGGATCATCACCTGGGCCAATGAAGAGAACTGGGCAGGGCATACAGACAATGCTCGTCGGTTATTAAAATACGTAAGCCTATGCAGAGCTGATTTTTCCTTGTTCAAGACCTTTGCACTCTTTGAATTTCAGGAACAGAATTACCAGCTAGCCCTCCAATTTTTTGAACAGGCCAGCCAGCTTCAGACGCTGGACGCCAACAGCCTCACATGCTGGGCAATCTCTGCATATAAATGCGGATGTCTTGATGCTGCGCGAGAAATCTTTCAGCAATCGCTGACCATTGAGTTTCAATCGACCTCAGATATGCTCAAAACACTGCAGCTATGGGCAACATTAGAGAGGGAACAACACTGTTACGAACAAGCGGTCAGGATTTTTGCTGACATTATCCTACTCGAACCAGAAAATATCGAGGCATTGCGTCACCTGACTATCCTAGAAGAGAAACTAGGAAAACCTGAACTGGCACACAAACGACGCCAGAAAATTTTAAGTATCAACTCGAACTACACATCAATCATTGAACAATGGACAACGGATGAGCAGTTTCGTATTGATCAGGCGGAGCTCTCTGTATGGAAAACGCTGGATATTGGGCCAGCGTATAGACATTTGTTACCGGCGACGGCTAACATTTTAGCTGTCTTCTCAACACCACTCTTTTTTGTGCAGGGGTCTGCCCGGCTTCGGTTTACCCAGAAACTAAAGCATACCGCACTGCACAGATTTATGGCTCGCTGCTTGCTAGAACTGGCTCCCTGTACGACGAAACAGCTCACCGATCTGCTTAGTCTTAGAGATCCCGAGTTAGTTGATGTCTTGATTCAACCATTTTTGATCAATCAAAATGTGCTAAAAGATCAGGATGGCTACTGGCACGTCCAGAATGCAGCATACCTGCAATGCATAGCGCCTAAAAAAGGCCAGGAGGTGCAGGATACTCTGGTGGAATTTATATGTGAGTGGAAACATGGGCAGTTTTTGCCCAGGGATATTCAGCCTCAACAGTGGGAGGGGATTGAGAACCTGGACCTGGACCTACAGATTAAAGTACCCGCCAAGCAACGTGCGCTGTGGGCCAAAACGCAGCTAAATGAGGCCGTCCAGGGGAGTATCACCTGGCAAGAAATAGACTATACGCAGGCATGGTTCTATCCTTTAAAGGTTATTGTCTACCAGAATGAGGATGACACACAACCACTATGGCTACCAATTACGCCACAACCTGAAGTTTTGAAATATTTTGAAACTATCGCGCAAAAACTACGCATCAAACAGCAGATCACGAACATGCAAGAATTGATAAACGTGAATACATAAAGCGTTCAAGACACAATAAATTTCTTCTAACGGAGAACCTGGTAAATGTTTTAGACATCAGTAAAGGATATTTGTGTTATGCAAGAAAGCGTAGTGCTCGAATTTTTTATGGAGAGAGAACTTAGAAATACGGCAAAACTGTTTTTCAACAAGCTCGCTGCATCCTCCGTACATGAGCAGGAGGCACAATTCCTAAACACTATACTTGAGACTGATGAGCCCGTGCCTATCGTTATTCAGGCCTTCTGGTTTGATAAGAACAAGAACAGGGTCGCATTTTGCCTTGATCGACCACAGCCTTACCTGGTTTTTTGTTGTCGTATGCGTGAGCATACACCAATTATCTATGACATCCTGTCTTTGACTTATCAATATACTCATGAGATTTATCAGAAAGAGCAAAAAATCACGCTACAGTGCACATTCCATCTCTCTGCATCTGAAGTCCCGTCACCAGAAGAATATGGAGTCTTACAGAAAAAGCTCAAGGAAGGTGAGAAAGAGGCAGAAGACCAGATCGACAAAAATATCTGGTCCAGCATCAGATACCTGGATATTGGCCTTCAGCAGGCGAAAGAGAGACGCTTTAGTTTTAAATCGAGCCAGTGTACATTCATTGGTTCAGGCCTGCTCGACATACAGTTAGATGAGAAGGACGGCGAGAAATACAAAGATCGCATATTGGCCTGTCAAAAACTGGGCACAAAAATAAATGTTATTCCTTCAAAGAAAAAAGGAGTGGCACACTATCCCGCAACTATTCATCGCTGGGAGCGCAGAAAGAACAGGCTTCTCTTAAAGATTGACCCGGCTGAAACTATTCCAGATAGCGCTCTCCAGGCCTTGAAACCTGCAACGAACATTGAGTATGATCAGACAGCAGATTTCATGATCCAGAAAAAAGCGTTTGAACAAATCAGGCTTCATAGAAAAAAACTCCATAATTTGCCCCTTGATCTCTTCCTCTTTGGAGAGCATACAGAAGTTTTAAAGGCTATTCAACCTATTACGAAAGAAGATATCAGTAAGCTGGTCCTCAGCCCTTATCTGCGCTCAGATCTAAACGACAAGCAGCGTGAGGCGATAGAACTAGCATTAGCCACGCCCGACTTTTTTATGCTCCAGGGACCGCCCGGAACTGGAAAAACCACCTTTATAGCAGAGCTCTGTTATCAAATAGTACGCATGCAGCACGGCAATTCGCGGCGTGGCAAGTCAGTTCTGCTCGTATCACAATCACATTTTGCCGTAGACAATGCGCTTTCCCGTCTCGAAAATCACCCAGACATTCTCGCTTGCCGCTTTGGTAACAGCCAAAAAATGCATGAAATGGGCCTGGAGTTTGTTGAAGACAGAGCCATTCAGCGCTGGCTACATTCGCTTGCCTCGGAAATACAGCAGGAGATCGCACGATTACAGGCTGCGCTTCCTCTCTATCATATAATGGAGGACGAATGGGAAGAAATACAGAGCATCTATCAATGGCACAACACATATTTTGAGCAACAGCCGCCCCTTGCCACGCCCCAGGCTGGCGAGCTCATAAAACTGTATTTAAGAGACCAGTGGAGCCGACTGCGCCCACTGCTTCCTACATTTAGTCACTATATGCCTGATGAGCAAGATGGCTTTATACCTTTTACGGATCTGGAACAACTCAAGGCAGACTGGCTCCAAGGCGAGGGGGATCAGTGGAAACATAAAACGCTAAAACAACGCCTGGACCTTTTACAAGAATGGCTCGAACTCATTACCCATCCTCAGGGCGCGCTTCCCAAACCCCTGTGGGAGACCTTCCTCAAGTGTGCCAACGTCTTTAGTGCAACCTGCGCCCATAGTGGTTCTGAAGGCTTCTTTAAAAAAATTGTAGAAGTGCGTAAGCAGGAGTTCGATTACGTCATCATTGACGAAGTATCCAGAGCAACGGCCAACGAATTACTTGGGCCAACTCTACTAGGTAAGAAAGTTATTCTAGTCGGCGATCATAAACAACTTCAGCCTTTCTGGAAAAAAGAAATCCACGAGGAAATTTTACAGGAGTCGGCAAAATCCTTTAGTATGATAGAGGATGAACATATACGATCCTATGTCGAAAACACAAAAAACTCTTTTCTCTCAGTCTTTTTTGCAGAACGTTTTGAATTTTTATTAAAAAACGCTCCTGACTATCAAAGAGCAAAGAGGCTCACTCAACAATATCGGATGCACTCCCAGATTATGGATACGGTCAACCAGTTTTATAAGGGCGACGAACTCACACAAGGATGCCGTAATGAAGATCGCGAACATCTGCTAGCTGAGCATGAGTGGCTCCCAAATCCAGCAGCACATCTGGCCTGGATCGATATTTCGGCGCATCCTGAGTGGCTACACGAGCAACAGGGAAGCTCAAAAAGTAATTATGAGGAAGCACATCTAATTATCCAGACGCTCAAAGAGCTTGTTCAGGATCTGGCGGCGAAGCAACTAACGTTTTCGATCGGTATTATCTCTGTATATCGAGCACAGACCACGCTCTTACAACAACTGTTTCAGCAAGAAAAAGAGCGGGATCGAGCTTTTCAAACCTGTCTCGCCTCTATTAAAGTGGACATAGGAACGGTCGATGCATTTCAAGGTCAGGACCTGGATATTATTCTATTAAGCTTGGTCTTTCATAGCCGAGACACAGAACATCAGGACCTCTCTGAATTTCTTGCCGATCCCCGCCGTATTAATGTTGCGATGAGTAGGGCACGCAGATTGCTACTTATCTTCGGTTCGAAATATAACTATGTAGATACGCCCGGTCCGGCACAGGAATTTTATAGCAACATCCATACCCTAGCATACAACCTGCAAACCGCCGTTGCAGCGACCAACCTTAAAAAGAAGCATGAACGTTATATCTCCCTGATCAACATTGCTGATTAGGGTATTGTCAATTTAGCCCCTAAGCAGCAATCACCGTCCAGGCGGCCTCAGCCAGTATCTCGCTGGCTTCTTGCAACTCTTCAATGCTTCTGATAGAAAATAGCCAACGGCGTACAAACTCTTTACTGGGTCCAATAATGAGCGCGAAATAGACCGATGAAGGCAAGTTTTTGATCAGTCCTGCCTTGATGAAGGGATCCAACCATTGTCTGAGCTGGATCGAAAAAGAGTCGGGGCTCAGTCTGAGTGATTTGACCTGATCAGCCAGATATTCAGTGCTGCCGGCCTGCAAGAGATATTGTCCTAGCTCGGGGTTACGCTCATACCAACTAATGTAGGCATGAATAAGAGCTTTAATTCCATCATAGGGATGCTCGACCATTATGGATTCGTGCAAATGTCTATACAGATTGTTCCGTCCTTCGAGATATAGAGCCAATGCCAATTTCTCCTTGTTCTCGAAGTGGTGATAGATGCTCCCAGTGCTGGCACCTGACATCACGCGGATATCTTCCATCGTCATAGCAGCGAGCCCCTTCTTTGAATAGGCTTCGAGGGCCGCTTGTAAAATTGCGCGTCGCCGTGCCTCCGTCGTTACATTGCGCACCGAAACACTATCCATTACCTTCACTCATCTTTCTGCTTCTCATCGTCGATCGTACAGATACGCTCACGAGTAAGCTCTACCGGCATCCAAATCATCCCCACAGACTCCATTCATTAAAAATATTTTAGCATACACTTGACTAGAACGCAATTCTAGAATATTATTTTAGTAGTAAATATTTACTGCCTCGAGCTCAAAATATTTTAGCACACACTTGGCTAGAATACAATTCTAGAATACAATTCTAGTAGTAAATATTTACAATCCTGATCATCAGGAACTATTTAATGCTCTAATTACCAATCACAAAGAATGTTCGCACGACAAAAATGACAAAGGGAAAACGACATATGGGATCCACTACAGATCACGTTGAAGGGCAGGAAAGCGCACGGACCGCGCGTAAGAATAGGCCAGTTGGTCCGCATTACAAATGGATAGCACTCACAAACACGACGTTAGGCGTATTGATGGCAAGTATCGACGCCAGCATCGTGTTAATTTCGCTTCCCGCCATCTTTAATGGCATTCACATCAATCCGCTCGCGCCTGGCGAAACGAACTACTTTCTCTGGATGCTGATGGGCTACATGGTTGTGACGGCGACACTTCTGGTAACCTTCGGACGCATCTCGGATATGTTTGGACGTGTCCGCTTCTATAATATGGGCTTTGCAATTTTCACGCTCGGAAGTATTTTGCTCTGGTTAACGCCCGGCACAGGCAATACAGGAGCGCTGGAACTCATTATTTTCCGCTTGGTACAAGGTGTAGGTGCAGGTTTCCTCCTCTCGAATAGCTCAGCCATCATCACCGATGCCTTTCCAGCCAACCAGCGTGGACTGGCATTGGGTATCAACCAGATTGCAGCCATTCTAGGTTCAATCATCGGCTTGATCCTGGGAGGTATTCTGGCTTACTTCGACTGGCGGCTAGTCTTTCTCGTCAGCGTCCCCGTTGGTATTGCAGGCACAATTTGGGCCTATATGATGCTGCGCGAGGTAGCGACCATTCGAGCGCATCAAACAATCGACTGGGTTGGTAATATCACATTTGCCTTCGGAGCAACCATCCTCTTGCTCGGCATCACCTACGGCATCGAGCCATATGGAGGAGCGCCGACCGGCTGGGGCAATCCATTCGTGATTGGAGCTCTCACGATTGGCGTGATTCTGCTTATCATCTTCATCTTCGCCGAATTTCGCGTCAAAGATCCAATGTTCCGTCTGGAACTGTTTAGAGTACGTATGTTCGCCGCCGGCAATGCCAGTAGCTTCCTGGGCAGCATCGCACGTGGCGGATTGCAATTTATGCTCATCATCTGGCTACAAGGCATCTGGCTGCCGCTCCATGGCTACGACTTTGAAGTAGCCCCGCTCTGGGCTGGTATCTACATGATCCCATTGATGATCGGCTTCCTAGTAATGGGTCCCTTAAGTGGTTGGCTCTCGGATCGTTATGGAGCGCGTCTCTTCTCAACCCTGGGGATGGTCTTACAAGCGCTCGGCTTTCTCTTATTGATACTCTTACCGGCCAACTTCAACTACATCTGGTTTGCGCCAATCCTCTTCATTTTGGGAGTTGGACAAGGCATGTTCTCATCGCCCAACACCTCATCGATCATGGGCAGCGTCCCGGCGGATCAGCGTGGAGCGGCATCTGGCATGCGCACAACCTTCATGAACTCCGGTTCATTAGTCAGCATAGGTATCTTCTTTAGCGTCATCACCGGCGGCCTGGCAGGAGCGCTACCAAAGACACTCTCTAGCGGCCTCACCGGAGCAGGTGTCCCGGCAAGTGTAGCGAATGGCATCGCGCACCTACCGCCGACATCAGCGCTCTTCGCAGCCTTTCTCGGCTACAATCCGATGAAAACGCTGCTGCCACCTAGCGTCCTGAACGCCCTGCCAAAAGCAGCGCAGAACAATCTGCTCGGACACTCTTTCTTTCCCAACCTGATATCAGCACCGTTCATTGACAGCCTACATGCTGTCTTCTACATTGCAGCGGCCATGTGTCTCGTTGCAGCGCTAGCATCGATCCTGCGTGGTGGAAAAACCAGCGCGGATGTCATGAAAACCGACACTAAACCAACTGCATCACAAGTGGAAGCAGTCTCAGCCAGCCATTAACATCTACGTATACGCATATATAATAGAAGCTCCGAGATAGCTTGTCAGTTATCTCGGAGCTTCTATTATACTAAAATCTGTTGATCAAAGCACCTTAAGTTTGTGCCAATCCATCTGGATGCATATGGGTATGAGACTACTCACCAGAATAATATCTTCCAAATTCTGTTTTTTGAGACATTTTGTCTGAATGCATGGATCCTGACTGCATCATTTGGTACTCTTGTTCATATGCTGGAGGATCCTGTGTTGCTCCTTTTGGAGCACTATGTACCACTATCTGTATTTTTGATAATATAGTGAGAATAGGCTGGAGGAAAATAAAGAGTATGATAGAATACACAAGTGGATTTGCTAAAAGCCATGAAGTGTTTGAGAGAAAATTTATGTTTATTTCTACGTGCATCAATACAATTAACTTCTCCTAGCGATCAAGCGACGTGGTTTTTGGGACGCGCTTGGCTAAGTACCACCTTCCATCGCAGAGAGCACGAGAGCCAACGGTAGCTGCGTGTCTTGCGCACGCGGTCCTCTCGACGTGCGTAATAATCGCGCATGCAAGAATACCAACTCAATACACGCTATTCATCATTCATACCGCTACACATCTCGTAGGGTGAGCGACATGCATCAGAAGCGAGCATGGCGAGATCAACGCGTGCGCAAGCCACAATACTGTTCAGTTAGGTCTACAGCCATCTCGTGAGGTGCGAAAGAAACGCAACGTAGCCGACGGCCATCGAGCCATTGAATCCAAGAAATTATGGATGAGCGCATCAAACGAGCACATTCGATCCAAGGAGCAATGTGGCCTCCTGTAACTCTCTCTCGTACGTGAACGCAGTCCCCTCGACGTACAAAATCCCCCGCCAAAGAGGTTGGGTTTAGGAGACCCTCCATCGCCTTCTGTAGCGTCGGAAGATTGCGGGCCGAGTGAGACGATCCAACGAGCAAACCTAGCAATCTGTGCCTTGCGCCCGATGTCCAGTTCACGTACCCACGAGATGCTCCTCAAAGACCGTCAAAGCCCCACACGTCTCATCCCATCGAAGAGACGTGACTCCGAGCGGTGCGCAATGCGAAAGATGGGACGTGTGAGCTTGGTGCGCGCGATGGCGCGACGTTTCGTACGTGAACTGGACATCGGGCGCAAGGCACAGATTGCTCCGTTGTCTTCTGTCGATGTTCTCACTCGGCCCGCAATCTTCCGACGCTACAGTCTCGTTCTGTTGTCTCTGCGATTGAACAGGCTATTTTCGCTTGACATCCTTGGTCATCTATAATTTCTTGGAATCAATGGTCATCGAGCCGTCGGCTAGCGTTGGCGATTGTGGTTTTTCACGTTCGAAACTCTTTCTGTTAGACTTGGTGGCCTTGCGTCCCGCACCATTATGTACGCGCTCGATTGGTAAGGAGGGTTCATCGACAAAGTGAAGTGGATCAAACGCAGTTCGTATGGACAAACCGGTTTTCCACTACTGCAACGCCGTGTGTTGCTCCACCCAACTCATGAGACCAGCTCGTTTAGACGTGTGAGCTAGTTGAACTGATCAGGGAGGCTCTCAGGAACTCGAGTGTCCTCTGGATGATCTCACGCGAACGTGCAACGTTGTCTAGGATATCAAAAGCATGCTGCCCGCGTGGGTGGGTCATAAAATCGAGTGCGACGTTCTTCGCGCTTGCCTCTTTGATGAAGTGGTCGATGGTGGCATTGAGTTCAGGGTAATCGAGACCAGCTCTGGTAATCAACATTGGAGCCAGCTTCTCAGCGGACTCCTCCAGATAGGTTGACGCTGAAAATTCACGTACCTCCTCCTCTGTCAAATGCCACTGAGCTTTCAGTGGTTCTAAGTCGAGCGGCCCGTAATAGGCAACCAGACACTTTACAAATGAGGGCGTACCACGCAGCGCGGAGCGGACACCAAGAGGAACACCGGCAGAACCAGCCCAGATAGCCAGTTTTTCTTTATCAATTTGCAACTCCCCAGCATGTTCACGCACGTATGCCACGAGTTCATCAACATCTCCGCCAACGTCTTTTAGAGAGATATGCCCATCAGGAGAGCGATGATTGAACGTGATGGCAATGAAACCACTGGCAGCGATGAACTGCCCCCATGAGACATATTGCCCACTGTCTTTGATATGTTTTACCAGTTCGGCTGGTCCTAGACCATGCACAAAGACGACCGCTGGGCGCTGCTCTCCATCCCGCATGTCCGCAGGATAGTAGACATCTAGCAGGAGGTCTCTCTCTTCCACCGTTTTGTAGACTCGGTTCTTCGTGACTCTGCTTTGCTCCATCCCAGCAATCTCATAAACAATCCGCTTTTTCTGCAACTCATTGACGTCTGACATGCTCTATGGACTCCATTTCTCTTCGTATCAGCATACATTTTTCTCTTGAAAGCTTCAGCACTTTATCAGTGTTCCTAATACTGCTTCAACAGCATATGATATAGGTTAGGTAAGGAGGTCCTGAAGGTCAATCACGACCATCCTTATCATAAGATGCGGCCCAGAGCGCATAACCATCCCGAGTACTTATCTCTTGAGTCAATTCTGCTTCACTCATATATTTTTCACCTCATTATTAAATTCGCATATACTTCATCCTTCCGAAGTATATTAAACAATGGAGAAGTTTGTCAAAAAATGCGCCAGTTCGGCTCAAAGATGATCCATTTTATAGCTCTTATGCATTCTCGCTGACGAAAATTATGGTATATTAGGAAAATAGAGCTTTTGCAAGCTCCCCAGACAACGACGAATACACAAACAATGTAGGAGACCACGCATGGTCATCGAAGCTATTTTCACGAACTTCCCACGCATTGAAAAGAAAGACAGGGAAAAGAGACAGGAGAGCCAACGCTAATTGCATTGACTCCAACTATTTCATAATAAAGATGGGTGAGCCTGCCAAATAAACACAAACAACCTGTTCGACCGAAGAGTTTGGCTCTCCTGGTATGATCGCCCTGGATCAGTCAAGTAAGACTGTTTGACCTTGTTCGTGCGACGCTAAAGCGGCCGTAAAAATCAGATGGCTCTCATGTGTTTCAGCGGGTGTGACACAGTAGAGCGGTTGAGCCATATGTTCGCGGTGAACCAACTCATCGCAGAAAGCGGCCCACATCTGAAGGAGAGAATCCGAGAAGCCAAATTCAAAGATATCTCCGGTAATCGTGGGATAGGCTGATTGGTAAGGCATATCAATCGACCGCCAGATCTGTTCTTCGCCTGGAGCATAAGGCATCCATGACAAGCGTTTGGGATCTTTGGTACTGAATTCAGCCGAGAGTGTGGTCCCTATGACTCGGATAAACCAGGTATTAGCATGCCCTGGAGCAATACGCTTGGTTGAGAGCATCATAGGGAAGGACTGATCATCGCTGCCGACCTTGCAAGACAGATGGGCATTATCCCAAGTTTCACAAGGGACCATATGCCCCTCATGATCTGGCCGCTCGCGGACGATGTTACTTAATGAGGCATACACACTGCGTGGTTTCCAGCCGAAACGGAGCGGAAGGTGCAGCACATGCACGCCCAGATCGCCCATACAGCCATACACGCCATTCGTGGCATTGCGTCGTTTCCAGTTGATGGGTTTGAGTGGATTGAGATCACTGCTATGCCAGAAGCCAGCCTCAACTTCAATAATGCGCCCAAAACGGCCCTCGCGTACCCATTGTGCCAGACGATACGCGCCAGGAAAGAACGGTATCTCAGAGGAGCTGCGGACAAGAACCTCCGGATGCTGTTCAATGGCCCGGAGAATAGTCATGTTTGCATCCAGATCAATGCCAAACGGCTTCTCGCCGAGCAGATGTTTCCCTGACAGAATGATATCGCAATAGACTTGAGCGTGCAGATTATGTGGAAGCGCGCAATAAATCGCATCAATCTCCTGATCATCTAGCAACGCGCGATAGTCATTGGTCACGAGACGGAGATCAGGAATGGCCTGCTCAAACCACACCGTAGCCTGCGGATTAACATCACAGACAGCTACGATCTTTGGTTTGACATCCATATCAAGCAAGTGGCACCAACGTGCTGCGGCACTCGCAAACTCGCGCCCCATCAGCCCACACCCGATAATACCGAAACGAACTTCTTGCTGAGTCACAATAAAACACCTTTCTTTTGCACGCCTGTTGGAGAAGCATAATGGAATATCCCATCATGTTTTCATTCTCACCAAACCGCACAAGCATCATATCGCCAAATCGGCGCATATTAATGAGGGAACACAGCGAGATAACAAACGCTTGAACACTCTCAGCGCTACGAATACTCGTCCAAATCGATCGCAGTTGAGAGTCCCCACGCGCCCGATCGTTTGAAAGTCTCATGGCTATAGGAATGGCCATCGTGTTGATGGGACTGAGAAAGATCGCGCATAACAACTCCTTGTTTTCTTTAAAAATGTATATCATACTTCTCACGAAGTTCGAGACACCCATACAAGGAAAGAACGCAAAAGGATGACACAGACCATCGCGTTTTTCACTTGTGACCGCCGATGGAAACCTCTGTGTATCCATCGTTTGCAGTTGGCTCTCTCTTCTCTCTGCCTTGGCCGTATGTGAGGTTGACCTACTTTTGGGGATGACTCGAACGTAGAAGTTGAGTCATTGGAGGTGCATCAAAAGAGAGGAAAAAGTAAACTGTATCTTATATACTGTAAGTATAGTTAGAGGGGCTATCTTTGTCAAGATAGCTCATTTTTCGTTTTTCCCCACCCAAAAAAACTTTCCACTCCACGTTGGAAGAATGTGGAATGGAAAGTCCAGGACACTCCCTGCCTCATCGACAGCTACCTATATTGCGCTTAAAAGGAGACCGGTAAACTATTAATGCCATGCAATGAGAAGTTGCCCCGCCACGTGATTGCATCGCGAGGAATATCGAGCTGCAATTTGGGGAAGCGTCGGAGCAACGTTGTAAAAGCGATATCCCCTTCCAGCCGTGCCAGTGGTGCGCCCAGACAGACATGGATGCCTTGTCCAAAAGCGACATGGCGATTCAAGCTGCGAGCGATGTCCAACTCTTCGGGTTGAATAAACTGTTTCTCATCCCGATTCGCCGACCCCAGCACAGTCAGAAGCATATCGCCTTTATGGATCAGCTGACCACCCAACTCCACATCCTCGGCTGCGAAACGCGGCGCAGGTGAGAGCACAGGGCCGTTGAAACGCAAGAACTCCTCTACTGCAGCTGGCACCAGACTAAGATCAGCGACGAGCTGTTGCATTTGTGCGGGATAATCAAACAGCATCAGAGTACCATTACCAATCAGATTTGACGTCGTCTCATGCCCAGCAAAAATGAGCAAAGCCATCATAGAGATCAGCTCATCCTCATTAAGGCGGTCGCCTGCTTCTTCAATCTGAACGAGTTGGCTAATCAAATCCTCTTGTGGACGTACGCGTTTCTCCTTGATTAATTGTATCAGATAGTCTGAAAACGTCCGTGTTATCATCAACCGGTTATCATCCTGGCTTGCAGCGCCGCCGTTAGAAAACAACTCCGACCATTCGCGAATAAGATCCTGCCCTTCAGATGGCACACCGAGCATATCCGAGATAACATTAATCGGCAAAGGAAAGGCATAATCGCTCACAAGATCCATATGCCCTTGATCCTCTATCCGATCCAACAGATCGTCAGCGATCTTCTGAATACTTGGGCGTAAACTTTGAATATATTTCGGAGTAAATGCCTTCGAGACCAGGCTCCGCAAGCGCCGATGATCCGGTTCATCGACAGCAATCATCGACTGACCTAGAATGCCTCCAATGCCACGAGAACTCTTATCATTAGAGATCGTCGATGCATCAACGGTAAATAGCTTATTTTTCAAAACCTGGACCGCCTCCTCAAGCCGAGTCACCATCCAGACCTGTCGTGTCTGCGGTCCAAAGGGCACAGGAACAGAAACAACAGCGCCAGCAGAGCGCATCTGAGTGAACAGCGGAAACGGATTTGAGACAAAATCACTACCGAAGAGATTAGAAGAAGATGCTCCTTCTGTTGCGACGTTACCTGCCGAGTTATTCATTTTTTCCTTATCCGCCATGGGCAGCCATATCGAACCCGCGTCAGGCAATCTTGCACAAAAGCAGCCATCCGCTCTACATATAAACAGCGATCATGGCCGGCACGGGATGTATGACTGGAGATGGTGCATTAATTTTTGTAGCTAGTTCAATGCAAAACTCCCATCAAACTTATTGATCAGTATAGTATTCTAAAAAAGTAGTGTCAAGAACCTCATTAACAGCAGTAGCCTTTTTTACAGAAGACGGCTCGGAAAGCTCCCGTCTTTCAAGCGGGAGATGAATGACATTTTCGGCATTTCATCATTCAGTTAGGCGCTTGGTCAAAGCCATTGCCTTCAATTGCCGAGGGAAAGAGAGCCAACCGTAGCCGACGGTCATCGAGCCATTGACTCCAAGAAATTATGGATGAGCGTATCAAACGAGCACATTCGATTCAAGGAGCAACGTGGCCTCCTGTAACGCTCTCTCGTACGTGAACGCAGTCCCCTCGACGTACGACATCCCCCGCCAAAGCGGTTGGGGTTGGGAGACCCTCCATCGCCTACTGTAGCGTCGGAAGATTGCGGGCCGAGTGAGACGATCAAACGAGCAAACGGAGCAATCTGTGCCTTGCGCCCGACGTCCAGTTCACGTACGAGACGCTCCTAAAAGATGGTCAAAGCACCCACACGTCTCATGCCATCGAAGAGACGTGACTCCGAGCGTTGGGCGATGCGAAAGATGGGACGTGTGCGCTTGGTGCGCGCGATGGCGCGACGGTTCGTACGTGAACTGGACATCGGGCGCAAGGCACAGATTGCTCCGTTGTCTGCTGTCGATGTTCTCACTCGGCCCGCAATCTTCCGACGCTACAGTCTCGTTCTGTTGTCTCTGCGATTGAACAGGCTATTTTCGCTTGACATCCTTGGTCATCTATAATTTCTTGGAATCAATGGTCATCGAGCCACCAAGTCCAACTACATCACCGAAGGAGGTGGAGTACATCGCGATCAAGCGACGTGGTTTTCGGGACGCGCTTGGTGAGGTACCACCTTTAATCGCAGAGAGAACGAAAGCCAACGCTAGCTGCGTGTCTTGCGCACGCGGTCCTCTCGACGTACGACATGATCGCATGTGCAGCAATTACTCCAAATATACGATATTTGCCGTTCATACCGCGGTGCATCTCGTGGGGGTGAGCGACACGTATCAGAGGCGAGCACGGGGAGATCAACGAGTGAGCATTTCATGCGCCAAGTGGACCGCGTGCGCAAGACACGCAGTTAGCGTTGGCGATTGTGGTTTTCCACGCTCGAAACTCTTTCTGTTGGAGCCAATGCCACAAAACCAGGCACCACGCCTTACGACATACCTTTCATGCGAATACGTTGGACTTGGTGGCTCGATGACCGTCAGCTAGCGTTGCGTTTCTTTCGCACCTCACGGGATGGCTGTAGAGCTTCCCACGAGCCTAACTGAACAATATTGGGCGCAAGGCACAGATTGCTACTTTTTATTGTTTTGAACGGCATCGTCCGGCCGCAATCTTCCGCCGCTACGCGACCGTTCCGCGATCGCTGTGATGCTGCTGTGGCATTACACGTTCTTCCTTCAATGTAAAATGGCGATATCAAAAAACCAGGTCATCCTCCGCATCCGCCTGTAGATTTAATTGGTAGTGGATCTTTTCTCCTGCTACGCGAAAGAGATAAAAAGTACCTCGCAGTGAAGATGGAGCCTGCTCTTTATCAGTAAACGTCCAGGTTGACCAGCGCGAATGGAGAACTTGTTCCTGTTTAGGCTGAGTCCACCCATTTACACTAATTTAAGTTATAATACACAAGGACATCCAAGGAAGAACAAACAATGCCCATGTCCTTCAAATGGTGCATGTCACATCAATGCAGCACCAATAAGCTATTCGATGACGAGTCCCGTGATCATCTGCGTCCCTGGGAGCCTTTTGCTGACTTGTTTCAAACGGTAGAGGAAAAACAAGACTTGATCATTAGCTGGATGGCAGAATGGTTGCTCCGCAAAAACATGTATGTAGGCTATTGGCAGCATGCGACGGGACGCTATCTTGGAAGTAGCGGTATACACGTGCATAGCTGGGAAGCGGGTTCTTTTGAGATCGGCTACTGGGTACGTGCCTCCGAGGCCGGCAAAGGCTACGTCACAGAGACGGTCAAACTGCTGACAGATTACGCCTTTACCCATCTCCAAGCCAACCGCGTCGAAATCCGCTGCGATGACCGCAACGAGCGCAGCGCAGCCGTCGCCAGGCGTCTAGGTTATATACAAGAGGGACGACTGCGCAACTACAAGCTAAACACCTCTGGACAGCTGCAAAACACATTAATCTTCGCAATGACCCCAGAAGACCGACAGGCATAAAGTCAAGCACGCGCATTCATCCTAGCCACTGAGGAATTATCACGAAAATGTTGCCTAGCGCATCCTCGCGTTGTATGATAAAAAAAGTTATGCCATCAATCATTACAGTAAATTATGAGGTATACACATGAGTTCGATACGTGCAATTGTTGTTGATCCTTCAAAGGAGGGGCGCCTTACGATCCAGAATGTAGAGTCCCCGACGACTGGACCTGCGGAGGCGCTGGTACGTGTTTCGGCATTCTCACTGAACCTTGGTGAGGTGAAACGATCGACGACGGCCGAAGCCGGCTGGCGTCCCGGCTGGGATTTCGCAGGGACGGTTGAACGATCGGCCGCCGATGGCTCAGGACCTCGTACGGGAAGTCGGGTGGTAGGGATGCTTCCGGCGGGAGCCTGGGCAGAACAGATTGCGGCTCCGACCCATATACTGGCGGAACTGCCTGCAATTGTGACGTTTGCGCAGGCGGCGACATTGCCAGTAGCGGGTTTAACCGCCTTACGTGCGCTGGGCAAAGGAGGTTTATTGATTGGTCACAAAGTGCTAGTCACTGGCGCATCGGGTGGAGTTGGTCATCTAGCCTGTGAGCTTGCCAGCTATGCGGGAGCTGATGTAGTTGGTGTCGTACGCCGTCCAGAGCGCAAGGCGGCGGTACTCCAGACCGGAGTCCATCAGGTTGTGGTAGGAGACGATATCGAAGGGGCCCGTCAATTTGGTCCTTATCACTTGATCATTGATGGGGTCGGTGGAAAGGTATTGGGACAAGCGTTAAGTATGCTTACTTCGGGCGGTATGTGTGTCAACTTTGGCATCTCAAAATCTGCCGAAGTCACATTCGACCTGCGGAACTTCTTCCCCATTGGAGGGCCAAGTCTCTATGGACTTTATCTCTTTAACGAACTCAGTCACCATCCTGGAGCCGAAGACCTTGGCATTCTGAGTCGCCTGATCGCACAAGGACACCTCCATCCCCAGATTGATGTCGAGGACTCTTGGACACAGATCGCTGCTATCACTCAGCGCCTACTTCATCGACAAATCACTGGCAAAGCAGTTCTGCACATTTCATGATGACAGGAAGCACGAGCAGTTTGTCAAACTGCTCGTGCTTCCTGTAAAATTCATCGACACATTAAAACAAGCCATCGCACTCAAATCTCCTTCAGTGAAGTGTATCACCCCAAACTTGTACATCTTCATAATTTTAATACACATCCCAACCTTTTTACTTCCCTAAGTAGCCTTTTATTTCATCATTGATTGATACACAATATTCGATTGCAATCACTTTTATACTAGTAATAGAGGTTTATGATTACTATATCATTATCCTCATCTATGTTATAAACGCTGCGTATTCACTTCAATTGCAGCAAAAGTACAATATGAGGTAAAAACATGATGACGCATCGCAAAAGACTAGCCAAAGGCAAACAGATGCTAGGAGTTGCAGCCCTCGTGCTTGGATTGACCGGAGTCTTTGCGCCCTACAGTGCACATGCTGCATCGAACATCAATCAAGTGCCAGCGACAATTTCCGCACACGCAACGGCACACAACTCGGCATTTCCACCGCCATACTATCCGTTTCCACACCCTTATCCCTATCCGTTTCCACACCCTTATCCGCCGTTCCCTTATCCCTATCCGTTTCCACACCCTTATCCCTATCCGTTTCCACACCCTTATCCGCCATTTCCACACCCTTATCCGCCGTTCCCACATCCCTATGAAGTACATAGCAACATCCGATAACGTATCAGAAGATTTGTAAGGTTCACCATCGACTAGTGCAGTTTATGATACAAATGAAAAATAGATGATGGAGGGGAGAGCGATATTAGGAATTGAATTCTGACATCACTCTCCCCATTTATTTGATTTTTCCTCGTTCTGACTCATCTAGAACTCTTGTAGAGGCATCAATGGGATAATTTGTACGTTACATCAATGAGAACAAAACTAGGATGGAACATAGATACATTAAGAGCGGGAAATCACTCAATATTGGCTATCTTTCTAACTTCAGTAGCAAAAGATTATATAATATCTTCATCTGTGCTAGCTGCTTCATCGTAATAAAGAAAAGTCTCTCTTGCATATTTGCCTTTTCGCCTTTATTTTTGCTAGACCGCAGAGAACATATATTGTCGGTTAAAAAAAGGAAACCAAACGCTATGACATCTCATTCTGATGAGAGTAATGCATCCAATCAAGTCAATGCAGAAACACTTGATGCCAAGCAAGAAACGCCGCCGCCGGGCGAGAGAGCACCAACGAAACCAGAACAACCTATTGCTGAAAGCCCAGCACCAGTAGCGCAAAAAAGCGTAACTGGCTTAACCTCCCGGCTGAAGCAACGTGTATTTGCGGGAAACACATCAATCAGGCCGCGCTACGACATCACAAGGCCATTACCATCTCATGTACTCGACGAAGACGAAGACGAACCCAAACCGAAAGATCTTCAACATGAGGCAGCCAAATGGAACAGACGTCGTGACATCCCCATTGCGATTTTAGCCTGGGCAGGAGTACTTTATCTTCTACTTATTGTCGCGCAACACGTAGTCACCACACTCCTATTACTAGTAGTTGCCGCCATACTTGCATTCGCGCTCGCGCCGGCAGTCACCTTCCTGCAACGCTGGCTGCCCCGCGTAGTAGCCATCTTAATTATCTACCTGCTCGTCCTGGGAGGAATAGGAACGCTGATCTACCTGATCGCCATCACCGCCATAGATCAAGTGAACACAGCCGTAACGTATCTAACTACGCAGAATTTGTCATCATTTCTAGACATACTCACCCAATTCGGAATCACGAAAGTGCAACTCCAGACCCAGATCAACGGCATGCAAGGACAGCTCGTGGATCAGGCGAAAAACATGGCAGGAAGCGCAGTCCCCCTGGTAGCAGGTTTCTTTGATGCCCTATTAAACATCGTACTAGTCGCAGTCTTAAGCATCTACTTTCTCATCGATGGAGAGAGCATTGTCAGATGGTTACGGAGAAACGCCCCTCATAGTGTCCGCCGACAAACGCGTCTCACGCTAGACACCATCAACCACGTCGTGGGAGGATATATTCGTGGTCAACTATTCTTATGTGCACTCATCGGACTCCTCGTCGGCGTCGGCATGACCATTTTAGGAGTCCCTTACGCGCTCCTGCTAGGAGTACTCGCTTTTCTCCTAGAATTCATACCCATCCTGGGAACGCTCGTCTCTGGAGCAATCTGCGTCTTACTCGGTCTTACGCATGGCTGGTTGATCGGCGTCATCGTACTCGTCTACTTCATCGGAGTCCACATCCTGGAAGGGGACATCATCGGACCAAGAATTGTCGGCAAAGCCATCGGACTACATCCCATCGTCTCGATAGCCGCTCTGATCGCCGGCTCAGAACTTTTCGGCATCTGGGGAGCCCTCTTTGCCTCGCCGGTAGCGGGAGTCGTACAAGCGCTCCTCATCGTCATCTGGCTCAACTGGCGCCAACACAATCCACAGGAATTTCGATCCAGCACAATGCAGACACTCGACAGCGCCATCGGACAATTCGTCGAGCAATCACAACGACATCATCATAAACCATCAGAGCTCACAAAAGACGTATAGCATTAATCGCATGTCCATACAGAAACGTGACGTTCGTTGCGTTTCTGTATGGACGGAAATATAATACCTCACGCCGCTCCATTTCTCGAAAATTGCGAGGGGAGAGGGGAACACCACACCCGTGGCCTCTAGCAAATCAACTCACTTCTTGCAACATAACCCGGATTATTAACTGTTGTGTGGAGGATAAGTAGAAAATAATCTATCAAAGTATATATGTCGTGTATAAAATGTGAATACGTTTCTATATATGGATGTATAATTACATGGCAAAAAATTAGATAAAAGATTGATAAAAGGATAATTTCCCCTTATAATAGAAGAGAGAGGTATGATTAGTGGGAAATGCAATGCGCAAGGTAGCATCATCGGTGAGCATATTGCCTCTCTGGGGACAGATACCAACTGCCCCTGCATTCCTTGTACTAGCTAATGCTCATCTGTGCTATTTCTGCCATGACGTTTGGTCATGACAGTAAAAAGAGAAACGATTTTGATAAAACGGGAGAAATTGAAGATGAAGACATTTGCGATGACAATTGTTTGTTGTGCCCTGATAGGGATCTTTTCCCTCGGAACAATGCATGCCTATGCTGCTAGCACATCCGTTGCTGTGATGAGTCATGGGAACTGCAACAACAACCACCACAACAACAACAACAACAACAACAACAACAACAACAACAACAACAACAACAACAACAACAATAACAACAACAACAACAACAATAACAACAACAACAACAACAACAACAATAACAACAACAACAACAACAACAACAACAACAACAACAACAACAACAACAACAACAACAACAACAACAACAACAACAACAACAACACAACAACAACAACAACAACAACAACAACAACAACAACAACAACAACAACAACAACAACAACAACAACAACAACAACAACAACAATCAACAATCAACAAGCAACAAGCAACAACAACAACAACAACAACAATAACTGTTAGGTGGTTACTATCCAAGGGTTCAATCGGATGACGATTGAACCAAGCGTGGCGCGAAAGAGAGCTCTTTTTCTTGCATTCTCTGACGTAGCAATGCGATCAGAGCGTACCGACTATTCTGCCCGAGAGAGGTAAGCATGTCTTGCTTCCATCATAGCTGCAATGGGTATGAACATAAAAGAATGAGCCACGCCACTATCGTATCGGCGGGTCACCAATTGTTCGAAAAAGCAAGTGATGACTCGCTGATACTTTTTGATCATTTCCTATCCGCTTTGCTTTTCTTCTATGCTTGTATATTTGTAGTTGCGCAATTCGGGATGCCGCCAGGTCAGCCATCCTACAAAGAGGAAGGTCACCATGCCGCCGGCAAAGATCGTCACAGAAGTACCCATCAAAGCCGCCAGCAGACCGGACTCCATCTCGCCGAGTTGGGGTCCGCCGAGAGCAAGGATCATCTGGACCGACATCATGCGTCCGCGCAAATGGGCGGGAGTCCACTGCTGGCGAATAGTGCTCCGCACGACATCTGAGACGGTATCACCGACGCCGGTCAGGGCAAAAAATAGATAGGAGATGATAAAGATGGGAGAAAGCCCAAATAAAGCGGTAGCCAGACCATACAGCGCTACACCACCTAACAGAGCATATCCCTGTCGCCGCATAGGCTTTCTGACCGAGAGGAAACTACCAGTCAACACCGCCCCAATCGGCTGTGCAGTTGCCAGCAGAGCATATCCCTGTGCGCCTGAATGTAATATCTGATCTGCGACTAAGGGGAGCATCGTCCGAGCCGAAGAAAAAAAGGTTGCCATGAAGTCCAGCCGCATAGAGTCCCAGATCAGAGGCGTACGGCGGACAAAATGGAAGCCATCGAGCATCTGCCGCCAGTCAAAGGGCTCCTGCTGGCTACGCTGGATATTGCTCCGATAGTGCATCAAGAGAATTGCGACCAACACAAGCATAAAGGAGCCTGCATTCACCAGATAGACAACTCCAATCGGGAAGACCACAATCAGCAAACCAGCGAGCATTGGTCCAGCGATAATCCCAAACTGGAAGATGAACGAAAACAGTGTAGCCGCGTTTGGAAGAGCCTCCGGGGATACTAGTTCAGGGAAGAGTGAGTTCTGTGCCGGATCATTAAAGGCGTCGATAGCAGCATTACAAGCGGTAAAAAGATACAGCAGAAAGATTGTTATGTCGCCTTTCAGCGTCAATATTCCGAGCAGTAGAGCACAGAGGCCAGCGGCAATCTGCGACCAGAGAATAATGCGTCGTTTATCCCAGTGATCCGCCACTGCACCGCCAAGGAACGCAAAAATGATTTTCAACTGAAAGTGGGCCATCATTTTATCTTCAAAGGCACACCTATGCCCAAAGTGAAATTTAGCGGCATCGTCCAATGTGAAGTTCTCACCTTCGAGGTCGAGCGCAAACTCTGCTACAGTTGGGCTGATCACTCTGGAAAAAACGACCTATACTCAACCGTCACCTGGCGTCTAGAGCCGGAAGGGCAGGGCACGCACCTGTTCCTGGAGCATGGGTGGGTTCGATCCCGCTCACCCGCTGCTGCAACTCTCTTACCAGATCATGAGCGGCGGCTGGTTGCGCCTCATGCGCCAGCTGGGTGAAACCCTCGCCGCCGATGATGCCGTGCCTACTTCTACCAGCTAGTAGGAGCGACTTCTTGCGTAGGGCTTGACGCAGGCAAGCCCTACGCAGAGGATCAATGGAGAAAAACGATTCTCAGAGCCCTGGGGAAGGGTCACTGATCGCACCGAGGAACTGTATCAATCAGTAATTCTCAGTCCCACCGAGAAACCCCGGCACACCTCATCTAAATACATATGGGTATCAATATCATCACAATTCAGCCAAAAACAGCAAAGGTCGTGCCCTGGATCATGTGGCGCTACTCGGCCTACTGATAATCATCTTGTTTACCGTTCTGGTGAACAAATAATACAGATAGGCACATAGGCCAGAGAAAACAAGCTTAAATAATAACGCTTGTTTTCTCAACATCCACAATTGCTATGCTTAAGACAGAAATGTAGATTATGTACATATTGATGGATACAAAAATACTCATGTATGATAAAGGGACCATCTCAAATAGCGAATGTAGAATGATGTGGGAGACAAAAATAGTAGGGGGAATATCCATGCAGACAGCGATCGTCAAAACCAGTTATGGACCAATCCAAGGAGATCAGAAAGAAACAATCCAAGTCTTCAAAGGCATTCCATTCGCGCAACCGCCCGTTGGCGAGAGGCGCTTTCAAGCGCCGCTGCCACCGACATCATGGCAGGACATTCGTTCTGCGACAACCTTTGGACCAAGTCCGATCCAGAGCATTGATCCCACGCTTGAGATTGGTCCGACGTCGGAGGATTGTCTGTATCTGAATGTGTGGACTCCTCAGGCCGATACGCTGAAACGTCCGGTGATGGTCTATATCTACGGTGGATCATTTATCTCTGGCAGCAGTTCGCAGGCGATCTACAATGGAAGCGCGTTCGCACATGATGGGAACATTGTGGTCGTCACCTTCAACTATCGTGTTGGTGCAGCGGGCTTTTTATATCTCAAAGATCTCCTAGGTGATGACTATACGACGTCTGGCAACAACGGCTTATTAGACATCATCGCGGCCCTCACGTGGGTACAAGAAAATATCGCTCGCTTCGGAGGAGATCCGGCGCAGGTGACACTGATGGGTGAGTCGGCTGGTGCGATGGCGGTGGCGACGCTGATGAGTATGCCTGCTGCACGGGGTCTATTTACGCGGGCGATTATGGAGAGTGGGGCTGGTCAGACTGCGCGAGATGCCTGTTCTGCGACATTGGTAACGAAACGACTACTCGCATATGCACAGAAATCGGCGCAAGAACTGCTCACCCTACCCATAGAAGAGATCCACACCTCGCAAGTGCAACTACTCAGCGGAATCAGCCCATCGCGTGATTTCGGCCCCGTGATTGATGGACAGCTCTTAGCTCAATATCCACTTGACGTAATTCAGCAGGGCCAGGCAGCCCACATACCAACCTTGATCGGGACCAACCATCATGAAACAAACTTATTCGCCGCACTAGACACACGTCTGACACATCCTGACAAAAAGATCCTCACGCAGATCTTCGGCAGCAACGCACCCGCCGTCCAGGCAGCCTACACGCAAACGCTCAAACATACAAAATCAAAAGCCGCCTGGGCCGAGACACTCACCAACTATCAGTATCTGATCCCAGCGCTTCGTCTGGCAGACGCGCAAGCGGATCAGAGTGCACCTATCTGGATGTATCGCTTCGACTGGTCAAAGAATCCATATGGAGCATTTCATGCGCTAGAAGTCCCCTTTGTCTGGCAAACACACGAACAAGCTATGTATAGCCTCCGCGCACAGCTCAGCACGTTTCCACAAGCTCAAGATGTACATTTTGGCCCCGATGATCTACATTTAACAGATCAGATACACGCAGCCTGGATCGCCTTTATCCGCAACGGCAATCCAAACACCCCCATCCTGCCCCCATGGCCGCAATATACAAGCCAGCAGCGTCAGACAATGCTCTTCAACACGCCAAGCCAGATCATTGCGCTACCATCCATCCAAGCCGAATCCAACTTTCAGTCCCGAGGCTTCTCCTGGAGCGAGCGCTGAAAAGGTCCACTGCGTCCTATAGCTAACCACGGAAAGGAAACCGTCTATGCCACTCGACAAACAAGCCAGATTTCTTCTGGAGCAAGCCGCCGCCATGAATATAGCTCCCATGAACACGCTTTCAGCTGAATTTGTACGCCAGAGAGCACGAGCTCAAAATGCCACAAATCTCGGCCAACCTGAGCCTGTTGCCAATGTCGAAAACCGCCTTATTCCTGGACCTGATGCGGACATCCCTATCAGAATATACACTCCCCGGGGGACTGGTCCATTTCCTGTGCTGGTCTATTTCCATGGAGGCGGCTGGGTGCTCAATGATCTCGATACACACGATGACGTTTGCCGCAGCCTGACTAATAGAGCCAGGTGTATCGTCGTCTCGGTTGATTATCGACTCGCGCCCGAGCATAAATTCCCAGCCGCCCCCAACGATGCCTATGCCGCCATACAATGGGTGGTCACAAACATCGCCGCATTCAATGGCGATCCGCAACAACTAGCCGTGGGAGGTGATAGTGCTGGTGGGAATCTGGCCGCTGTCATTACGCAAAGGGCTCATGCCGAGAACGGACCGAAAATTCTCTTCCAACTACTTATCTATCCCGTCACCGACCTTAGACTGGAGATACCATCGACAACAAAAAACGACGAAGACTATGGCCTGAACAAAGAAGATATGATCTGGTTTAAAGAACAGTATTTAAGCGACAACAACGAGCAGGACAATCCACTCGCATCTCCGTTCCTGGCCTTAGATTTAAGCGGATTGCCACCAGCTTTTATCATCACCGCCGAATACGATATCCTACGCGACGAAGGCGAGCGCTACGCCCAACGACTACAAGCAGCACATGTACCAGTTGTCCTGACACGCTACGAAGGCATGATTCATGGCTTCATTAGAATGCCATTGAAGCGCAGCGAGCAGGCGCTCATAGAATGCGCAACAGCTCTACGTGTCGCCTTCGCCCTACGGCGTCCCCGATGATATCTGTTGCAAGATCTGTGTGACCTAGCCGGCGGCTGGTGGATGATGCTATTATGCCTCGATGGAGCGCCCACCTGCGTTGAGGATAGTATAATTGACATCCGTCAATTCTTCTGACAGCTCCCAGAGGCGTGCTGCAACTGATCGATCATCTTCTTTCTGGGCACTGGTCTCGATGCGAGGATAACCGCGCATGCCGCCAAAATTCGCCGGTCCAACAAGTTCGCCGCCGTGGATAGCTGGGGAAGTCCCAGCGTACAGTTGTGGAGATGCTCCCATGGCCGACGATTGGCCGATAATGGAGTTAAAGAGTGCATAGAATGTACGTTCGACGTGAGCGTTAGAGAGCTCAGCACTCGTTCCTTGCAGATTAGTATTAGCATATCCAGGATGCGCGGCTACGCTGATAGTCTGTGCGCCTGCTGCGACGAGACGCCGCTGTAATTCAAAGGAGAAGAGTAGATTCGATCTCTTACTGTGTGCATAGGTCTTCCAACGACTATAAGAATTGCGGTGATGCGGGTCAGCAAGGTTGACCTTGCCCATACGGCGGGCTATACTCGATGTGGTGATGATGCGACTCTGGGGGGTAGCGAGCAGTAGAGGCAAGAGCAGGCCGGTGAGGGCAAAGTGTCCTAGATGATTGGTGCCAAACTGCATTTCAAAACCATCTTTCGTTTCTCGACGTGGGATCGCCATAACGCCTGCATTATTGAAGAGTAGATCCAATCGATCATGCGATTGCTGAAAGGTTGTGAAGAAATTGCGCACTGAGTCCAGCGAAGCCAGATCAAGTTGGACAAGTTCGAATGAAGCACCCGGTACGTCTGCTGCGATTGCGTTTAGCACCTGCTGGCCCTTGTTCATATCGCGACAGGCCATAACCACATGTGATCCTTTGCGCGACAACGCTCGGACAGTTTCAAGTCCTAGACCACTATTAGCTCCGGTCACGATTGAGATATATCCCTGTAAATCAGGAATATCATTAACCGTCCACTGACTCATTTATTTTCTCCCAAACCTACCGATAAACTCACATAGAATTATAATGTATACGTTGCCTGCATCTGCACATACGCTCTTTTAATGACAAAAGAGTCATTATATTTAGAGTATAATCCAATATGCGCCTGGATAGCAAGAAACAAATGTACACATCCATCTATTATTGTCGTATAATCATTGTTATCGGCCACCCATAGATATTTATAAACTTCATTCAAAGAGAAAAAGTGTAGTACCATTGCACATCGCATAGAACAGTCACCCAAATCCTACACATCAAATCCAGAGAGCCTTGTGCAGAGCATCGATTTGTCACAGACAGAGAAGAAGCATATAATACCAGGAGAAGAAATCATCGTCGATTTTGGCGATTTTCATAAAGAGGAATCGAATGATTATTTTAGAGACAGAACATCTCTTGTTCCGACCATTGACACTTTCTGACTTGGACGATATGGCAGCACTCTATTCAGATCCAGAGGTGATGCGCTATCTGGGAGGTCGACGCGATCGTAACGAAGTCGAACGTGTTCTAAATGGATACATTCGTGACTATCAGATGTACGGACACTCATTCTTTGCCACCATCCTCAAGAGCGATCAGAGCTTCATAGGACACTGCGGCCTGCTCAATCAAGAGGTAGAAGGCCAGCCAGAGATGGAGCTTGGCTACATACTAGCGCGACCATACTGGCAAAATAATCTTGCCGTTGAAGGCATCCAGGCGCTCAAAGAGTATGGCTTTCGCGAGCTCGGCTTTCCACGTCTCGTCTCATTGATTCCCGCCGAAAACAGCGTCTCAATACACATCGCCGAAAAGATCGGCATGCAATTCGAACACGATGTTAACCAATGGGGACAGCAATTCCGTCTCTACGCCGTACAAAAAACCGAACGTGCTGCCCAATAACCACTATTGCACACGTATCCCGGGGTCGTTGCTACAAGGACCCCGGACACTCCCATGCCACCGCACATGCATACATACATCTTCATGGCCCATATCACCCATACCACCAAGTCCAACGTATTCGCATGAAAGGTATGTCGTAAGGCGTGGTGCCTGGTTTTGTGGCATGGGCTCCAACAGAAAGAGTTTCGCACGTGGAAAACCACGAAAGCCAACGTAGCTGCGTGTCTTGCGCACGCGGTCCACTTGGCGCATGAAATGCTCACTCGTTGATCTCCCCGTGCTCGCCTCTGATGTATGTCGCTCACCCCACGAGATGCGTCGCAGCATGAACGATGAATAGCGTGTATTGGGAGCAATTCTTGCATATGCGATCATATCGTACGTCGAGAGGACCGCGTGCGCAAGACACGCAGCTACGTTGGCTTTCTTGCTCTCTGCGATTGAAGGTGGTATGTAGCCAAGCGCGTCCCGAAAACCACGTCGCTTGATCGCGACGTACTCCACCTCCTGAGGTGATTAAGTTGGACTTGGTGACCCATACCGAAGGTCTCAAAGAGACCCAACGCTAGCGCCGCGGTCTTGCGCCAGTTCACGCACGAAAAACTCCGCCAAATCGCTTATATAATATAATGCATGCCATTAATGAGGCGTATAAATCTTCATTATTGAGCAAGTTGTCCAATTCTCTCCATTATAATATTGCACTTTCCCTCTTTATGCCTCTGTATAATAGAAACAGGAAGTATTATATATATACTTCCATCAACATTTAATAGAGTTATTTTCATAAAAGAAAGGTTTGACACTCATGGCAGATATATCCTACCGGATTTATACGGACATCAAAGATAAAGG
The DNA here is from genome assembly GCA_963699315.1 of uncultured Chloroflexia bacterium. Classification (GTDB taxonomy): domain Bacteria; phylum Chloroflexota; class Ktedonobacteria; order Ktedonobacterales; family Ktedonobacteraceae; genus Dictyobacter. The sequence continues at coordinate 4,399,827 of OY969433.1, read as the reverse complement.
TACTGACGGTAATGTCTATCTTGATCTTGCAGGCTCATCGAATGAGGTTAAACGTATCCTCCTGGACAATCCAATCATTAACGACAATGAACCTGGCACGAGTCTCTTCAAGCGCACACTAGCTGATCTGGGTGAAGTGAAATACGGGCGTATCTGGCACGAAGGCGGATCAGATTTTAATCTGCTCCAGGTACGCATTGAAGCGACGGTGAATGGACAGCCGCGTGGCTGGCGGCTCGCTGACAATTGGGACGGTCAGATCGTTACCAAAGACGGTGTGAACTTAAAGATCGCCTGAGCTATTCAGGCTTGACGCGTAGGATTCCCAGTAGCGCCTATCTCCGTGTCCCTTCCCCGCGGAGATCATCTTGAGAAGGACGGCTTTTCATCTATTCTTCTCAAGGTGAGATGATGCGTAACGCAATCTTACCAGATAATGGGCAGATTGGCTGGTCCGAAGGTGGCAGTCCCTTCTGGCCGCCAGGGGACATCAGATGGCGCTACTGCTAGCTGGACATCAGGTAACCTTTTCAGCAAAGTAGTCCATAGCACCTGCAATTCCATGCGTGCCAATTGTTGTCCGAGGCAGGCATGGATACCACGTCCAAAGGTGAGCATCGGATTGGACTCGCGATCAAAGTCCGCTTCTGTGGCATGAGGAAAGATCGACTCGTCTCGGTTGCCAGACGCGGTCGATAGGATGAGGACCTCTCCACGAGGGACCATCGTGCCACTGAAGGTGAGGTCATCGCGGGTAATGCGCGGTCGACCGGAGGTACCAATAGGGGTGATACGTAGGAGCTCCTCAATGGCTAAGGCCAGCCGTTCGGGCTCATCGACGCGCTCTTTGAGCTGCTGTAACAGATCTGGACGCTGCAATACGACGAAGGCGGTGTTAGTAAAGGTCGTGCTAACGGTCTCGAAACCTGCTCCGATGAGTCCAGTAGCAAACATGAACATCTCTTTTTGGGTCAGGATATCATCGCCCTGATCGCGTGCTTTGACCAGTAGGCCGATGACGCTGTCACTTGGATGCGCCTGCTCTTGCTCGATGATGGGGATGATATAGTTGGTGATCTTTTTCCGCATAGCATCTTTCTCATCTTGCGTCAATGCGGTTGTGGACACAATCGAATGTCCCCACTCACGAAAGAGTGCCTCATCTTTGCGCGGGACACCAAGCAGCTCACAAATGACGGTCATCGGGGTCTGGATGGCATAGTCCTCGAACAGATCAGCCGGTGGTCCTTTGCGCTCAATGGCATCGATAAGCTCATTGGTTACGTCAACGACACGCGGACGTACCTCATTCGCATGCTTGACTGTAAATGCCTGGGTCACCAGGCGACGGATCTTATTGTGTCGAGCGTCAGAGACGGTAAAAAGAGATCCTTCCTCAGTGCCGATCGTCCGTCCCTCCTGCAAGCGTGGTATATCGCCATCCGACTGCTGAATCGTGCCGCTATTGGGATCGGTAAACGCCTTGATCACATCTTCATGTTTTGTCAACAAGTACGCGTCGCCACCAAAGGGCATTACCACGCGAGCAACCGGACACTCGTTGCGCAGTTGATCATACTGTACCGGACATTCAAGACTATGGTCAGCGAACTGAAATGGAAACTCCAGCGCTTCCTCAGGCTGTCTTGCTATTGTATTTACTTCCTGTATATCACTCATAACTGTTTTTAAGCTCCATTCTCTCTATACATCAACCAGCGTAGTTCAACAACACATCTATTTGAAAATCAAGAGACAATTATCTGCATTTCACCCATCATCAAGGATGAAAATCGACCTTTTGATCAACTTATGCATCTTTGACAATTGTGATCTCCGCAGTATTCTCCTCATCCTCAAGCGTAAAGACCTGCGCGGGACAATTGTTGACAGCTTCTCGGACCTTCGCGACCAACGTCGGCGCTGGATGCTCATTGAGAACCTCGACGGTCCCATCAGCATCGCTTTGCGTAAAGACAGTCGGGCTAGCCAGCACACACATACCGCTGGCAACGCATTTATCGGCTGAAACAAGTACACGCATCCTATAATATCCTTTCTCGTAGCTACTGATCAGCTATTGCGTTGATCAGGCGTCCTCCTGCATAAGCGCCGTGATCCAGAGCAGTTCTTGCTGGATCTGCTGCTGCTGGAAAGCGAGTAGCTGCTTGACATAGAAATGGTTCGGTGCATCTGCGCTCACGAGCAAGCGAGATTGCTCGATGTGCTCCAGACGCCGCTGCAGTGCCTCTTTCCGTGTGGTCAGAATGGCATGACGAGCAGATACATCGAGCAGATGAAAAAAGGCGACCCGCGTCCCAAACTCATCATCATTGCGAGCAAGATTTGCGGAGAAATCCAGTAGGAGCTGCTGAAGCACTTCCGTTCCTCGATCAGTGATGTTGTAGACATGGCGATCTGGCCGGCCAATCTGCCGCTCAACTTCGCGTGAGACAGCCCCCATCTCTTCAAAGCGCCGCAGAGCCGGGTACAACTGATTCGCATTAATCGTCAGCGTATTGCCCAGCAATCGTTCCACATGACGCTTCAACATCGTCCCATTTGGAGTCCCCTTGCTTTAGCTATGGGGAGGAAAAATGACAGCCCGCAGGCTGGATTCGTTCCTCCCCATTATTCACACAAGAATGTTTATTGACAGGTGTGGGGTGATATGATATGATCCAGCGCATGAAACAGATCATCACAGCAAAAATCAAGCTCTATACAACACCCGAACAATTTATAGCCTTGCGTGAAACACAACTGGCTTATCGTGCTGCGCTGAACTTTGTGAGTCAGTATGCCTTTACGCATGGTAAGATGAGTAATTCGCGCACATTGCAACGTGATTGCTATGATGAGATCCGCACGATTTTCCACCTTCCTTCCCAGATGGCCTGTAATGTCCCCCGTTTCGTGGGAAGCACCTATAAAGGACTGTGGACCAAGGTCAAGAAAAACGCCGCACAGAGGAAGAGAGGGCAGACGAAGAAGCGCTACAAGGGACTTGATCACGCCCCTAAGTATGTCTCTCCGACGATCACCTATAACTACAAGCGCGATTACAGTTTCAAAACGTCCAATCGTGTGAGCATCCTGACCCTTGATGGGCGGGTGGTGGTCCCCTATACCGGCTATGACACACATATCGCCCTCATCAACCAGGGAGCCAAGATCGGTGCGGCAAAACTCTGGTATGACAAACCGAAGAAACAATTCTATCTGCTTGTCTCTTTAGAGAGAGAAGGAGCCGAGCCCACCCCACACACCCATACCGGCGTTGTCGGGGTGGATGTCGGCGTGCGCTATCTTGCCGTCACGTCCACGACGCAAGGAACGTCCTCCTTCTACGGTGGCAAACGTGTCAGAGAGAAGGCCAATCATTACGCACGACTGAGAAAGCGCCTGCAACGCAAAGGCACTCGTTCCGCGACACGACGGCTGGTAGCCATCAGTGGACGAGAGAGACGGTTGAAAGCCGACGCCAATCATGTCATTTCCACGCGCATCGTCACGCAACATCCGCGTTGCCTGATCGGACTGGAAAACCTGACCGACATTCGAGACAGAACGACACGACGCACGGGCAAACGTGCCAGCCAGAAGCAGCGGAGAGCCAACACCGCCTTCTCCAAGTGGTCCTTTGGCGAGTTGCACGCCATGATTGCCTACAAAGCCCTGCAACAAGATTGTATGGCGATCAAGGTGGATGCCGACTATACGTCGCAAGCCTGTCCCATCTGTGGACACACCTGCCGTGAGAACCGCCCCAATCATGGGCTACTGTTTCGCTGTCAGCATTGTCGGTATACGCTCCATGCAGATCTCATCGGCGCGAGGAATGTCACCATGCGAACGCTGCTTATTCGGCAGGACTGGATAAGCACAGGCTTCTTGTCAGAATGCCTTGATGGATCGGATTGTGAAGCCAAAGCGGCACGCCTGAAACGGTATGCTGAGTTGCGGTGGAGTCCAGATCCAAGCCCCTTGCTTTAGCTATGGGGTATCTGACTTCGTACCCATGATAAGGTTGTGAAATAAGCTCAGCAAGTATCAATATATCTACATACATCCAAATACCCTTTGATAGGATAAACTAATCTACATCCATCTTCTATTAGATTAATTTATCTTATCAAATTAGTCAAGGGGAAAAAAGTCAAGCCTTATTTCAAGCCGCCTCGCCTTCTGGGTCGGGGCCTGGTAGAAGTTGGTAGATGACGTCAATATCGCGAACAATCTGTTCCGTTTCCGTTATCAGGAAGGATTGTTCAATTGACGGGAGTTTCGGGGATGATTGCTCCTCTTGCTTGGACTTTTCGACCTCTACCAGAGCATGCAGTGCCGCTGGTATATCATCATACGCGATCGTTACCGGCTGCTTATTACGGATTGCCAGGGCCAGTTGTTGTAGCGCTTTATCTATCTCTTTGGTGAAGAGACCAAGCTGATAACGCATGGCAGAGGGCGGAACAAAATTATCGAGATGATAGGCTTCAAGTGTTAGCACGCTAAAGGCTATCGAATTGATAGCTTCCAGAAGTCCACGAGCCCGATCAGGATTAAAATGATACGACTCAGGCTCTTGAATCGCGCATTCAACCGAGGCATCTACGTTAGAACGAGCGAGGCGCAACTCTCTGCGCAGACGATTCATAAATTCTGGGTTGTAGGTGTTGGGATAGATATAAGCCTCCATGACGGCGACAAAGTAGCGCCGCAGTGCTTCCAAGCGCGTGGCAATATTTTGATAAACCTGCGAGCGTGCCCAGGTTGGCCAGATAAAAAACATGAGCAACGCTAACGATCCACCCAGTATCGTATCGACAGCGCGATCGAACACATTTGTCAGCGGTTGAGGGGTGACAAAGGCCAGCAAGATCACGATCTCGGTCGTGATGAAGACTGAAAAAAGTGCGTAATTGGCAAAAAGCACAGAAAGAGCTATATAGGCCACAATTGCATCGATGACGACGAGTATATCCAGCGTAGGTTTGAGCGTCGTTATCACTAATGTCGTCAGGATCACCCCACCCAACGTGCCCAACATACGAGCCAGCCCACGTGTGAACGTCGTGTTAAAGTCCGGCTTGAGCACAAGAAGGGCGGTCAAGGGTACCCAATAGCCGCGCCCGATCGGAAACGAGGGAATATGATAGAGGGCGGTCGCCAGTGCGAGTGTGACTCCCAGGCGGATCGAATGACGGCATGCCGTCGAACGGAGCGTGAGATTGGCTATGAGTATTTCTTGCACGTTGTGCAATTCCACCCATGCTGAATGTCGATCGATAGTGTATTCAACGAGTAATGCCGTATCAGGATGTCTCCATGTCCTCGCTAATCGCTTGATCCGATACAATAGTTCGACCATACGATTACAGTAGGCAAGTATGCCTTGAAGTATCTCTTGTTGCTCAGACGAGCTGGCCTGCCATTGCTTCACTCTGGATAAGATTGTCTTGATCTTTTCGTTCGACTGGTCCCCCCTCCTGCTCTTACGAAAAGCCTTGTCCGTTAAGGTAAGCTGCTTGGAGACTTTCTGTAGCTCAATGGATAGCTCTTGCAGTAATTGATCAAGATGGATGATGCCTTCTTTTTGCTCGGATGGCTTTTCTAGCAGTCTCTGCCTCAGTTTGCGCAGGACAATGAAGATCAGGCGCATCTGTTCGGCTTCGCTAGAGAGAGCCAAAAACGCTCTCCCTTGCGGACTGCTATCATTACTATCTAATAAGATCGTCTGGGACTGTGTTAAAGCTGCCCACAAAGCTTCTCCGCTCTGCTTCTCATTTTCATCGGTCGCGATTGCCGCCTCGGCCAGACGCTCAAAGACCTGGGACAGCGAATTACGTTCAGCATCAGTACGACGCCAGGGTGAGAAGAACGCTTCGAGGATCAGTTGAAGTAAAGCGCCAGCAAATATGAGCGCTGCCTGGAGGAACGCATGCAGGGGATCAAGTGCAAAGTGCGAAAGGACAATCATAGCGAGCACTGACTCCATACCAACCACCGAGACAGGCACACTGATCGCAACCAACATGCCTGCGCAAAACCCCAACACGCCCACAGCCAGTATCGACAGCATAGGGATATCGCCGGTGACAGAGCCAACAAAGACGCCGACAGCAATACTCACACAGCTCAAAAATAAAGCACGCAACCGCACCCGATTAGTATAATTCATACCCACAAAAGCCAACAGACCAGCCCCACCCGCAATCGAGACACCCTCTACAACATGTCCCGTAGCCACCCCCAGAGCGAGTGGCAGCGCAAAACCAATCAAGCCACGGACCGCCGTCTGAGCTGTCAACTGCGAACGATCAACACGCCAGGCAGAGCTCCAAGATAGCTTCAAAGAGTCAAACCAGGATCGAAAAAACGTCTGTAGAGGCTGCCTCCTCCGATGATTATCAGAAGCATTTTCTTGCATGGGAAATCTCTCCGCGCACAGATAACGATGTAAAGATAGATGCGACGTTCCGTTTCAGGCAACCATACACATAAAAATGACACGCCCTGCACAGTGAGATAGTTCCAGTACAGTCCAGCCCCCAAACGCCATGCATATAATCTTCTCACGTACAAAAAAGGGACAAGAAACACCTTTTTTGTTTCTTGTCCCTTTTTGTCCATAGAATTACTATAGGAAGACAATGCCACCTAATAGCCGCGCCGCCATGTCGCATATATACCAACACAACCAAGTGCGAGAGCCCACATACCAGCCAAAGCAAAAAGGCACTCGGTCGTAAAATGCGAGGCAGTTGACAAGCCAGGGACAGAGTAACCAATTAGCCAGGTTGCGCAGATACCCATTGCTGCGACGATAAAAAGATTTGTATAAGACCAACGCTGAAACATCAGGCTCTATCCTCTCGCTTAAGGAAACATCATCGTTACTTGAGCTTTCCCAACATAGTAATACGTCATCACTTATAATACGTAACTGTTTTCACATCAGCTTCAGCATGCAGGTTGTTCATTCCACGCTTGTGATTTTAACAGATTTTATTCTCTGCATTTAAATCGATACACATATATTTATGCTCAAATATTGAGCCTGATTCCGAATAATATCGAAATGAGAGAATTATTCGGATCAACTCATCAAAAAGGAAATAATTGATAGTGTTTGTGTGGTATAATAAATATATGAATTCACACCATCATTTTAATGCTTCTGTGAGAAATGGTTTCTTCGAGCGTGAGATGAAGAGTGAACACAGGAGCATTTAACATGAGACTATATGTTGGGGGACTCCCCTACCAGACAACCGAAAATGATCTGATCAGCCTCTTTGAGCAGGCTGGCGTTGTTACTTCCGCAACCGTTATCAACGATCGTGATACCGGACGAAGCAAGGGCTTCGGTTTCGTCGACATGAGCACTCCTGAAGAGGGACAGCGTGCCATCGAGCAACTCAATGGTACCCTCATCGATAACAGGAACATCACAGTCAACGAGGCTAAAGAGCGCCAGACTGGTGGCAATCGTGGAGGAAATTCTGGTGGTTATCGCTCCGAGCGTAATGACCGCTACTAATATTAAGGCATCCCTCAAAGCGGCTTTCCTGATTTCAGGGAGGCCGCTTTTTGTTATTCCTTTTATTGCCCTTTCTTCACCTTTATGCTATCCTAATTGCGGTATTTTCTAAAGTGTTGTGGTCTCTCCCTTTCCTGGATCATAGAGAAAAATCAACAAATCCTAGGCAATTCAATCGAGGTTATCTTAGAATAGCAAGGAAGGCTTATGCAAATTTCCACCAAACAGGCTGTGGCTCCAAAGAGAACCATTTTGAGCTTGCGAGGATTCATAGTAATTCTGATTGTCGTGATTCTTCTCATCGTGATTGCGACTGGAGTTGCTAGTTTCATTTTTTCAAATGTCCTTTTAGTGCCTAACCCTATGGTCACCTCCTTTACATTGGAAGCAACCAATGTAAGCGCACGTTCTATGACGCTACCGCGTACTCAGGATACCGAGCAACATGGCACCTTTGGGATCACCTGGGTCGGTGGACAGTCTGCGATTGTTGGAGATATTACATCCGAGAACCAGAATACTGTCACGCGCATGATCATTCAAACAACCGCTCCTCTCACTAATCATACGATGGTTAGCTTTGGCAGGGACGTCTTTCTCGGTAAGCTCACTGACACGCTTGGATTGACGATCAACAATATCCAGCTCGCTGGTCCACTTGGACAATTGCCAGCATGGTATGTGCCCGGCAAATTAGATACCTGGGCAATCCTGATTCATGGACAGAATGAAACACTGACATCTGGCCTACGCTTCTTCCCACCATTGGCGAAGCTGGGTATACCTATTATTGAAACAACGTACCGCAATGATGTGGGAGCCCCACGCAGTCCAGATGGCCTTGATCACCTGGGCGACAGCGAGTGGCAGGATATACAGGCCAGTGCAAAATATGCTATGGACCATGGTGCGCAGCATCTTGTAATCTATGGTTGGTCAATGGGGGGCGCGATCGCTGAAGAGTTCATGCATCAGTCATCCTATGCGAGCAGCGTACAGGCTATTATACTTGACGCCCCGGTGCTTGATTGGCGCACTACACTTAACCTTCAAGCAGAGGAACGTCATTTGCCAGATGCCTTTACCAAAGTCGTGGAATTCGTTTCGACACTACGGACCGGCATAAATTTTGATCGGCTCGACCAACTTGATCAGGCGCAGAGTAAAACACCGATCCTGCTTTTTCATGGTACCAGTGACACAAGCACTCCTGTTTCAGCTAGCGACGCATTTGCCAAAGCGCATCCTGACATTGTCACATATGACCGTGTAGCAGGGGCAGAACATGTCGATGCATGGAATAACAATCCCCAAAAGTATGATGACCGATTGAGTACTTTTCTGACCCGTGTTTTACAGTAAATGAGCCAGAAAGCCCTGTCCATTCATGGCAGGGATGAATGGCTCTTCCTTATTGACAGTCATTAGAACGTTTGTTATACTCTCTTGTATGAAATGAAGCCATTGCAAAAAGATTCGTCTAAAGACGATGAGGCACGATACCCACCTCACGGTCGGTCTGGCTTCATGCACCACAAGAACATGTGGTTGGTACCGAGGGGCACTCGGAAACCTGCACACTTCGGTTTGCGCAACGCTTCTGGACATGTGGGCCTCTACCTTTCAGTTGAGAGACTAATGGGCAAGTCTCATGGATGAAGGAAGAATCCCTGTGCATTTATGCCAGGGAGTGTCAAATCTACAATAGCCGTAGACACACACGGCAACGAACACGTAGCCGACGGCCCTCGAGCCATTGATTCCAAGAAATTATAGATGACCAAGGATGTCAAGCGAAAATAGCATGTTCAATCGCAGAAACAACCGAACGAGACTGTAGCGTCGGAAGATTGCGGGCCGCGTGAGACGATCAAACCGAGCAAGCCGAGCAATCTGTGCCTTGCGCCCGATGTCCAGTTCACGTACGAGACGCTCCTAAAAGACCGTCAATGCACCCACACGTCTCATGCCATCGAAGAGACGTGACGCCGAGCGGTGGGCGATGCGAACGATGGGACGGGTGCGCTTGGGGCGCCCGATGGCGCTACGGTTCGTACGTCAACTGGACATCGGGCGCAAGGCACAGATTGCTCCGTTGTCTTCTGTCGATGTTCTCACTTGGCCCGCAATCTTCCGACGCTACAGGAGGCGATGGAGGTCTACCAACCCCCAACTTCTTTGGCGGAGGATGTCGTACGTTGAGGGGACTACGTTCACGTACGAGAGAGCGTTACAGGAGGCCACGTTGCTCCTTGAATCGAATGTGCTCGTTTGATACGCTCATCCATAATTATTTGGAATCAATAGCGCGAGGACCGTCGGCTACCGGCTTGATGGCCTCTGAGGCCGCTGACTCTTATAGGACTTGAGAATCTCCTAGCATGGGACCAATGATCCTGGTCAGACGAACCAGAGAGCGAGAAACGATCGGCAGCCTCATGAGTGGTCGCATGAGAGCCAGCATATCGCGCAGGAAGGTGACAAATTCGTGCGTTTTTTGAGTATCCGGACTCAGATCTTGCAGCCAGAAAAGAGTGAGAGCCAATTGCATCCCGTAGAGTACGGTAGCCATCTCCCCAACCTGAGCGCCTCGCGGAGCATCTCGGGATCCGCTGACAATGCGAATATAAATATCATGTGACTGACGACGTACGTCGGGAGTATTCTCGCCAAAGACGCCGGTTTTGGCATGGGGATTCAGTGCAGGACCATATATCGCGCTTAATGTCTCGCGATGTGGTGTCATCAATTCAAGTTGAGCAAGAAAAATCCGCTGGAACCGATCTGCAATTGAACCTGGCGCAAGCTGTCCAGACAGCTCCTCTAATTGGAGGACTAGCTTCAGATACAGTTCCAGTACCAGTTCCTCTTTGCTAGCAAAGTAGCGATACGTTAATCCAAGCGAGCATCCAGCCTCTGTAGCGATCTCGCGCATAGTTGTTTTCTCATATCCCCTGGTCGCAAAGAGCCCCAGCGCAGTATCCAGGATATGCTGTCGCGTGGCGATAGCTTTATGCGTTATCTTGTTTGATTGTGATGGCTCCATCTTTCCTCCCCATCTGCATTGCCTGCATGGATTATGTTCGTCTCAGCTACTGGTGTCAAGCTATACAGCAATCAGATAGGACATCATAGTAGTCTAGTACTAGCAGATAAGCCTACGCCCCCATTATGCTCTTGCGATGAACCAACTAAGAATATTCTGGCGCGATCAGCACCACCTTGTTCGCATCAACCCCTTTTTTGACCAGCAGTTCTGGAATCTCCTCACCTGAGATCCCTTCGAGCAAGAGCGAGGCGATGCCCTGATCAAATGCCGCCTGGATAGAACGTCCAAAGCTAATCGCCCGATAAAAGGTTGAGGCAGCAAAAAGAGATGTGCATAAGAATTCGCCTTTCGTTCTCTATTTCAATACGGTCATGCCGACTGGACCCAAGCCAGAAGTGTCGGAGTTGGCTATGCTCGTTAGCTCTTGCGTACCTGCGCTAGTACCATCCGTCACCCATAGACCATCGTTGCTATTGGCATCATAGCCATTAAAAAGTACCTTATTGCCAAAGACCGTGATGTTATTGGGTTCGAGACCATTTTTGAAGTTATTACTAGTTATGCTTGTTAATTCCTTGGTACCTGCCTTTGTGCCATCGGTCGTCCAAAGCTCGCTGGTACTATTGGCATCTACGCCATAGAATAATGCCTGCTTGCCAAAGGCAGTAATGTCGTTGGAATAAGTACTAAAGTTCGGTCCCAGAGATGTCAGTTCTTGTGTGCCTGCGGTTGTACCATCCGTTACCCAAATCCCATAATCGTTGGCATGGTTGCCAACGAATAGTGCTTTATCTCCGAAGGCGGCGATTGCGGTTGGTGTCAAATTATCTGAGCTATCGATCACCTTTCTGGTGCCTGCAGAAGTACCGTCGGTTACCCATATATTATTGTCTAGACCGTAGAATAGTGCCTGATTTCCGAATGTCGTGATGTAGAATGGTCGGGTGGTGCTCAGTTCCTGAGTGCCTGCGGTCGTACCATCGGTTATCCAAAGCTCGAAAGAGAGGCTATTCACACTTCCATTAAACAGTAATTTATTTCCGAAAGCTGTGATCTCGTTACCAGTCGGATATACAAGGCCGTTCTGTGTCATAACTGACAATTTATGAGTGCCAGCCGGCGTACCATCCGTCACCCATAGAGCATTTCCGCTTGCATCATAGCCACTAAATAACGCCTGATTATCAAACGTCGTAATGTCACCGAAAGTGCTTTCGTAATGGCCAGCAGTTGGTATATTTGTTACCTCTTTTGTACCTGCGACAGTACCATCCGTTATCCAGATTTCATCATTGCCATTAGCATCATCGCCATCGAACAATGCTTGCTGGCCAAAAGCAGTGATATCGGTTGGATTAATACCAGAACTGGCAGCATTCGGAATATTTGTCAATTCTTTCGTACCTGCCTGTGTACCATCCGTCACCCATAGAGATGCATTAAGGCCTTCGAAGACGGCTTTGTTGCCTATGGCAGTGATATTGGTAGGATCAAGGCCGTTATAGTACATGACAACATTTGTCAGCGCTTGCGTTCCAGTTGCCGTACCGTCCGTCGACCAGAGTTGACGAGTAAAACTCGCATTTCCACCATTAAATACAACTTTTGATGCTTGTGATGGCGGAGGTGGACACGGAGAAAGCAGTTGGGTGAACATTGTATCAATACTGTTCGTGACAGCATTTAGTTTCGCCGGGGCAGTACACTGAGTTTGAGCGATATTCACCCCGAAATCACCTGTATAAAAACCTTTTATCGTTAAAGTGTCGCTACCAGATTTTACAGTGAGCGTTGTGCCAGAGAGAGTATAGGTGGCATCATTGTAAACGCCCGATTGGGGAATCGTGCCTGCGATTGATTGGCCGCCAAATGTGATGGTATCGATGGGGAGATTCTTTGCGCTTTCCGCTGTATTAAGTCCAGTTGCATCCACCGTATCGGTTGAGCCTTGAAGCGTAAGCTGATCAACTCCTTGCCCCAGCATAATAGTGTTATTCGCCTTGGAATAAATGAGATCACTAGCTGCATTCATACGGATTGTTTGATTTGTACTTCCATCGTTTTGCAAGAAGACAGCAACCGGCACTGTTGCATATTTCGTCAAGTCTATTGTATTCTGCGTCTGACTTCCCGGTTGATTATAAACCAGCACATTCCCAACACTAGTCGCGTGAGCATCGGTGAGCAAGTAATTGGCGGCAGGAGCAAAATCATCGGTCAGATCATGAACCTCAAAGTTAAATTCCAGGGGTGTTATATGCGCAGCTGTAGTGATGACACGGATATCATCTTTGTATTTGTTATTAGCGTCATCAACTTTATCATCCGGATTCACAGAATACTGATTATTAAAAGACGGTTCGCCCTTGACAGGTATTACCGATTGAAACAGCGATGCTTCATGGCAAAGAACCATATTGAAAACCTGATCGGCCTCGACATTTGTCACAAGCGATGGCGTTAGAAACGGATTGTCGTTATATAGCCCAAAGAGGTCGCTTTCATAATCACGACGTGTAGCGACTCCATTTGCATTTTTGGGATTATAGCTCTTCTTTATCGCTGAATTATTTGTTGCATCGAGAGCATAGCGTATGACATACCATGCCTCAGCGCGATCCCCTTTCTTGATGTCGCCAAGCAGAGTATTGAAAGTAACGCCATTATACTTTAAAGAAAGAATAGCCACGCGCTCAAGGGAATCATTAAAATTACTGCTCCCGAGGGCCGAAGAAACCGCGCCTTCAAAACCTAAATTCTTGTACACCGTATCCAACAGAGCTATCGCATCCTGTCGACTCTTAAAGGAAAAACTGAGCGAAACATTCTTTTTGAAAGGCGCTGGAAGCACTTTATCATTATGGACATCTGTAATAATCGTATTCAAGTTACTACTGAGTACACTTATCTGACTATTTTTATTTTTAGGATTAAAACTCGTAAGCTGTTTCGTTATTCGATCTGTATATAGTTTTAACTCTTGCTGTTCTTGCTTATTTAAGCCCGCAGGATCAAGCCCAATTGCTTTCACCACCGCATCCAGAACCGGTTGCACCTTCAAATTATAACCAATCCCGATTGTTGGTATATGTGACCCATCATCATAGAGAGACGGCTTTACACCTTCAACATCAATCAACGTCTGCTTCACGAGACTGAGATACTCTGCCGATGTGTGTGCTTGTGAAACCGGGGTAAAATCATGCGTTTGAATCGTAGCATCGGCCACACAATTAGCACTTTGAGCGGCAGGATTAGCACCTTGAACGGCGGGATTAGCACTTTGAACGGTGGAATTAGCAGCGGCATCAGATACCGTCGCACACGCACTGATGCTCGACATAGCTAGACCTAAGACAAGAAGCCATACAAACGCACTTAAGATACTATAGTGGTAATGGTGACGGCGCGTGATAAGCTTAGGAAATATCATAATCAATCCCTTATGGAAAATTAAAGCGGTCCTTCATACATCCGCGTACAATAATCTTGAATTGATAGAATCAAACTTTGCACTTTAAACGCCTGGTTTCAGCTATTTTGGTGGATTGCCTTTTGTACCTACATGTTTATCACTATAGACGAGTTAAAGCAGTGAATCAGCAAAAGCGATTTCCTTTGTTTTTCTGCCTCGCGAAGGGCACCACCTTCAATCCCAGAGATTAAGCAAGCCAGCACTAGCGCCGCGGTCTTATGCCCAATACTTTTCAATGAAGCCTGATCAATACCATGCCTTCGATCGCAGAGACCAGGAGAGCCAACGCTAGCGCCGCAGTCTTGCGCCATTGATTCCAAGAAATTATAGATGACCAAGGATGTCAAGCGAAAATAGCATGTTCAATCGCAGAGACAACAGAACGAGACTGTAGCGTCGGAAGATTGCGGGCCGAGTGAGAACATCGACAGAAGACAACGGAGCAATCTGTGCCTTGCGCCCGATGTCCAGTTCACGTACGAAACGTCGCCCCATCGCGCGCACCAAGCGCACACGTTCCATCTTTTCGCATCGCCCAACGCTCGGAGTCACGTCTCTTCGATGGCATGAGACGTGTGGGGGCTTTGACGGTCTTTTAGGAGCGTCTCGTACGTGAACTGGACATCGGGCGCAAGGCACAGATTGCTCCGTTTGCTAGGTTTGATCGTCTCACTCGGCCCGCAATCTTCCGACGCTACAGGAGGCGATGGAGGGTCTCCCAAGCCCACCCGCTTTGGCGGGGGATGTGGTACGTCGGGGGGATTGCGTTCACTACGAGGCGCCCGATGTCCAGTTCACGTACGAAACGTCGCCCCATCGCGCGCACCAAGCGCACCCGTCCCATCGTTCGCATCGCCCAACGCTCGGAGTCATGTTTCTTCGATGGCATGAGACGTGTGGGGGCTTTGACCGTCTTTTAGGAGCGTCTCATACCTGAACTGGACATCGGGCGCAAGGCACAGATTGCTCCGTTTGCTCGTTTGATCGTCTCACTCGGCCCGCAATCTTCCGACGCTACAGTAGGCACTCTTGGTCTGCTAAACTCAAAGGCTCTTTAATGCGCAAAAGATGCGTGTCGTACGAACCTAATGGATATACAAACCCGGAAGTAGTGCCGGATCAACAAAGGCCAACAGGCCATACATAATCAACAGGATGCCGATCGGCGCACTGAGACGGTTGCCGCCCCGAAACCATACTTTCTCGATAAAGATAACAAACGTCAGGAGCACCATCCAGCAGAGATTCATCAAGCCGACGGCAATCATAATCAACATCAGCGGGCCGCAATATTGCAGACAGGAGAGCCCCTGGAGCATGCCTGCTTTTCCATATGAGAGCATCACATGAGTTTCAGCATGAACATGTTCACAGTCCACTGCAGTATAGCAGTGAGTCAAGATACGCTTTTTCAGCGGCGTGAACTGATAAATGCCTGCTCCAACAAAGAGTGCGATCCCCAAAGCTATCCCCAACGGTGGAGAGAAGCGTATAAAATGATTCCCAAGCAAGCAGAGAAGAAAGATCGGGATACCAGAAAGGAGCCAGATCAATAAATACCCCAGCAGAAAACAGATTATTGTGCTCAAGCGTATCACAAAGCGTGGTGCCTGCCACTGGAGGGATGCTAGATGCTGCGAGATCGTAGGAGCTAAAGAAGGAAGCATCATGCCTACCATCATCAGCGTCCAGAAAAGCAAAAAGGGCACAAGAGACAATCCCATCGTGCCATACATATGCATCTTCAGCATACTCAGAGTCTGCTGAAGAGTTGGGATCCAAGCCAGTGCCGCCAACAGCAGCGTCGCCCCCCAAGCCAGCGGATTTCTAGCCGTCTGTGGAAACCTGATACTATCAGACATAGCAGAAATTCTTTCTCCTACACCCAAACCAAATGGATACGTTTCTCAGCGCTTACACTCTCCATATATACATCTCTGTAAATAGGATATGGATATGTTAGAGACTTGTCAAGAGGCAATAGTGGAATATCCAAATAATTGATGTTCGTGATGCCGCTAATTACCCCTCTTCGGAGACAATATCGCATACGGTATTATCGCTCGATAACAGTAATTCATGTGCTAGTATGCACCAGCGTCCATAAAAATATCCCCTCCCCATTTTCAGGAGGAGGGGAGCATGCTAGTTTCCATAGGTAACAACCATCGGAGCAGGTGTCATGGCCATGACTTGCGCAGGAGTCATCAACTGTTTCGCCTCAATATTGTAGAACAGCTTAAAACCACCATACTGAAAATTATGGTATTGCTGCATATCATTATCGACCCATTGTGTATACTGTTGTACTTTATCGCTTTGAGCGCCTGGATATCCCCCCACGCTATCGACATGGATGACTGTATCTACACGAGGATCACTGATAATATCTCGCTTATCTGCAATCTCAGCATTTGCAGCATTATACGGCGTCGCGGTGCCGTCTCCGCTAGCGCGATACTGGTGAATAATGAGGATCTTGCGCGGTACATGATACTGCATCGGAATAGCAGCCAGGGCTTCGACGATCGGGTTCAAGTCTGATGCTCGCACATTGCTCAGATTGATTCCTGGGATGCCGTCATGACGTGGGAACATCCACTCAGGATCAACGGCCATATGCACAAATGAATACTTCTCCAGGTATGGCAGAAAAAAATCGACCTCTGACATGATAGGTGACCAGCCAAAGTTGAGGTCCAGAAAGAGTAGCAGATTATTCTGTTGACAGAAATCGATATACTGCTGAATCGTAGTCGGATCGACGTGATGACTATACGTACCTTCAGGTCCAGGTGAGCCGTCTGGGACACTGACAACCAGGTCGATGCCCAGTTGGACAGGATGCGCTGGGTCGAGCTGCTGATAGGCGGCTCCTTGTGCTTTCAGCCTGTCGAGCATTGTATCATCTATCTGATAGGCGGGACCAGTCGCCTCGGCACCAGGCACCGCATAAAATGCAACGATGCGATGTGATGGTAAGACTGCATTCGCATTGGGATCAAATGGCGTTGGTGTTGGTGTTGGTGTTGGTGTTGGTGTTGGTGTTGGCGTTGGAACTGTTACAGTGGCAGCATGAGTGGTTAAGACCTTGTTCACAGATGAAAAATATCCAATGGATAAGTTCGTCGCAAAAACTAATAGTAGGATAGAGAGTGAAAATAAGCCGATGGCAACTGGATGCTTCCAACGCGACAAGAATGTTTGGGGGAGTCCCCCTTTATCAGATGTTTTCGGTGGCCATGATGGCATATTCATGATGCGATTCCTCCTTTCATTGGGGACTTCTTATCTCTGTAGCTGTCCCAGATTACAAAAATCAAGCGAGACATATACATAAATGTATACAGAGATAGCAATTTTAAAAGATTGCATGGTACATAGAAGGTCACTATTTATTTTGGAAAAGATCACAAAAGCTGGCAACACAGATGCAAGAAAGGGCTGCCTCTTTTCAACATATGATACTATATATTCAAGATAGTAAATGTAATATACTTCACAATTTGGACAAAGAGAAGACTATTGGCACCTACTTTTATTGACGTCTCACCGACTACAATAGCAGACACACATGCTATATATTAGAATATTTCTTCTGTCTTCACGTATTGGGAAGATTTAAAATCGCACTGTTTTCTCTTGACAAAAAAACATCTCTAGAATTATCATTAAAAATGAACAGGTTCATTTTTGCCCGAATGCCGCATTTCAGCCAAAAAGAATAGTATCAAGAACATAGATATCATTTAACTAGAAAACACACGATCGAACGTCTAGTGAATATGAAACTATTTCTCAATGATTGTCATTTATATTATTACATAGAAATACAGGGATTGTATGAAACAACGTGCTGTTCTGCTAATTGTAATTGTTTTGATGATTGTTCTTGTGATTGGGTTGGGCTCCTATTTTTCGTCTGCCTTCTCTTTTGGACAAACAATAAGCGTTTTAGCTCCCACACCGACCGACACACCGCTCCCAACGCCCACACTAAGTCCCAGCCCCACGCCCATACCAACGCCCACGCCCATACCAACGCCCACGCCCATACCAACGCCCACACCAGTCCCCTTAGTTAACGGCTCCTCGGCGTATCTGGTGGATGATACGACGGGTACCGTGCTGCTCGATTACGACAGTACTAAGCGTGTCCCCATGTGGAGCACAACGAAGATTATGGCCGCGCTGCTAGCGATTAAAAATTTGGATCCTTATGACGTTGTGACTATCCAGCAGTCAGAACTCGATGAGGTGCCATATGGCATGAGCACCGCTCAGCTCCAAGCAAACGATAAAATGTATGTAAGCGATCTACTCTACGGCTTAATGCTTCCGTCGGGCAGCGATGTCGCAATTGTACTAGCGCATGAAGTTGGCGGCACAACAGCGAATTTTGTGGATATGATGAACAACGAGGCGAGCCAATTGGGTTTGACGAATACACATTTCACTAATCCCGAAGGGGCAAACGAGGCCAATCATTACTCCTGCGCAGCCGATCTAGTAAAACTCGCCCAGGCAGCAATGGAAGAACCGCTCTTTAGAACAATCGTCGCAACCCAAAGCCATCCTCTTGAGCCAGACATCAATCATCATGGATATCCCAACTGGAACAATACGCTCACTCCGTTTCTCCAGAGCGTTCCGGGGGCCACTGGAATCAAAACGGGATCTAACGATACGAATACCGATTGGTGTCTGGTCTTTTCCGCCTATAATAAAGGTCACCTACTCATCGGTGCGGAGATGCAAGCGCCCTCATTCAATCAAGTCACGTCCGATGCTGCAAATATCCTCAATAAAGGATTTGCCTCTTTTTAGGAATATTGATTCATGACAACATAAAATATCTAAATAGCAATAACTCACAAAATGTATCGTTATCACCTGCCGAAGTGTAACAGGTTTTTAGTTTCAAATAACTGTCCAATTATACAAAAACCACTGACCTTTAGGACAGTCCGTAACCGACGGTCATCGAGCCACCAAGTCCAACTTAATCATCGCGAAGGTATCACAAAGGAGGTTGAGTCCGTCGCAATCAAGCGACGTGGTTTTCGGGACGCGCTTGGCGAGGTACCACCTTCAATTGCAGAGACCAGGAGAGCCAACGCTAGCGCCGCGGTCTTGTGCCCGGCGACCCGTTTCTCGTATGATATGCTTATAATAATCCTTGATGAGTTTATAAATACATTTTGCCGTATGTGCTCTATTATGCACTTCGCCACGACATTTCAAGGGTGCGCGTAGACGTATAACAGGCACGTTGGCGAACGTTTTCGTGCGTGAACGGGCTGCCGGGCACTACGTTGGCTCTCTTTGTTTCCTTCTCGGGACATTCGCGTTTTTGCGACATCAGCAAGACGAAACCAAGGTGATCGGGCATGTAGGAGCACGATGGGGGAATGTTTCGGACGTGAAGAGGAACGTCGGGAGTAACGCTCAGAAAAAATAAGCCCTGTATTAAAAATCTATCGTTTGTAGATTTCCGACACAAGGCTATTTAAATTCAGAATAACGTTAGATCTCATGGGTATAAGACCCCAATCCCACCCTCACCAGACACAGTGGTCAACCTCGATGGTAGTAAAAAATAAAACCGGCCTGATTCACTCTTTTATTGCATATACAATAATAGATGCAATGCTGGGTGCATAAAAAAGTTGTAGGTAATCAAGCAAACAGATCAGGCTGTTAACGGTCTTCTCTGCAAGCCGTAACGCACTCCCTGCAGATATCTTATATCATTTTTATGAGCTGGACAAAGTTTTGTTTCAGAAGACAGAGCACATCTACATCAAGTTCCAAAAGCATCTTATCACATGTATTATCGATATATTGATGAAATAGCATAATGAAATATGTATTTACCATTGAAAATTACTATTCGTTATGTTATTCTCTTTTCAGAGCAAAAATCTTTTTTGCAACTAGTGCTCTCAATAAGCTGAGGTACCGCAGTATATTAGCGAGCGCTGCTGATTCCTTCCCTCTAAGGGAAACATTATGTTGAACAGAATCTAGTTATTGCAAAACGTCCAGCTACAATAGCGAGGCCGTAGCACAAGAACTTAAAAGTTGTTGTAACAGAAGATTGACGCTCAGTAAATATTGTAAACATGAACGGTCGTATATAGCTTCTCAATAGAAGTTTTAGGAGGTACACTGATGACCACAACCCTACGCAAAAATGCATTTAAAGATGATCAGGTCCTTTACCAAGCCGCCGCGGATCATGAGTTCCGAACCGCAGTGTTGGATGCTCCGACTAGCTTTGGCCTTGATACTCTTCGTCTACCCGACTCAGTAGAAAAACAGGATCAAGCATCGTTGAAATTCTGGACAGAAGCGATGGAATCCGTAGAGGTTTATGCCTGTCAGAGCACATGCACCTCAGGTCCGATAACTATCATATGTGATGGGACAACGAAATAGCCGTGTGACTAGCACCCATATGCATTCAGAAACGCAACTCTTGTCTAATTTTCTGAATGTATATGGGGATGACCTCCGATGGGCAAAAAGACAAGGAGTATTTCTGTCTTGGATACAGTTTTCCCCCTGGATATAGCCAGCCGCGCAAGCAACTTCTCTGAACGCATACGTATCATTGATGAGCTCAATGAGCGGAGAGTATCAGTATCCCCTGGTACGATACTTAGCACGTTCGATGTATGGAAAATCGACACATTATCCAGCAAACTAGCAGGCAAGTTCTTCATGGAATCTTTTCGCGGGGAAGTACCAGTGAAACACACGAAAGAAAACCTCACTGCTATCTTGACCGCACATAAGCTTTTCGAGTTGAACCTGGATCGTCTGGAAGAGCATGAAAAAAATCTCTTCGCCGACGTACACAGTGCATGGCTTCCAACCTATCAACGAGCGTTGGAAGAATTTGATCCATCATCCGAGCAGCCGCAGACAGAGGGATGGCGCAAACATGAGATCTACTACGGAAAATTCGCGAAGGTTTGCGAACCCTTTCTCGCGCTACTACACCGGGAACTGCTGGCAGTCTGTGTACAGGCCAATATGTCGTTAGAAATGGATCTGTTTGATCCGTGCTTCATTGAGGATATGCAAGCTCACTTGCTCGATCGGTTTGAGCTTTCACTGGCCTGGGCGATAGAGACCGATGCCAATGTCTATTGTGTCCGCAATGAGATCGATAAGTCACGAACGACGGAGGACGATTATATCCGGTATTTGGACTCGACGTTCCTGGACCAGGAGTCCTATCACCAGTTCTATCTCAGATTTCCAACGCTTGGACGCTGGTTGGCGCAGGTGACGCGCTTTATCTGTGACAATGGACGCATGTGTATTGAACATCTGCGCGATGATGTGCAGGAAATTTCTGACACCTTCTTTCAAAAAAAGATCGTCAAGATACGATCAGTAAAACCGGGCAAGTCCGATTATCACGCGGGTGGTCAAAGCGTGGCGCAAGTGGAAGTGGATTTGACGGACTCAGCTCAAGGGGCATTTATCTACAAGCCACGATGCCTCCAATCAGAAGTCGGCTTACAGGGTATACTGGATCGTCTGACGCGGGATGGCGTCCTCACCTTTGCCACCTATCCCATCATTGCGAAGAAGGACTATGGCTATACAGCGCTGATACCTCCTGGAAGAAATCATGTGCAGTCGACGCAGGAAGTGGGGCAGATCTATGAGGAGTTAGGCGGCTACCTGGGTCTCTTCTATGTCTTAGGAGGAGGTGATCTCCATTTTGAGAATCTGCTCGTTGCTGATGGTCATGCGTTCATTTGTGACAGCGAGACCGTGCTGGGTGTGCTTCAATCCGGACTGGATCAGCCTTTAGACACGGTGCTCGACTCGGTCTACAAGACGGGACTCCTTGAATGGCCGCACAGACCATCAGTTGATGCTGCCACCGAGATGAGGATCAGTGGTTACGCTGGTGGTGGGTCTTATCAAATTCCTGGAGCCCAACCCAGAGTCAACACTCAGCCCTTATCATTCCAAACATCCATCAAACACGAAGTGGGTATCTGGACCGATTCAGGAGCCGGAAACCGCATCTATCTTGATGACAAGCTTGCCAATCCAGAAGACTTCAAAGACGGGATTATCACTGGTTTCAATCGCGTCTATGACTGGTTTCTGCTGGAGCCATCTGAAGCCATCCGCTGTATTACTGAACTATTTGCAGATACCTCAATCCGCTTCATCAGTTGGGCTTCCCAGATATACATGCAATTACTGATCGCCGCACGCCATCCAAAATGTCTCATGGAGCCACTAGAGGCCGACTTGATCCTCGACAGCATCGACAGGTATCCACGAAAATGGGATCAAGATAAGATCATGGCAAAATGCGAACTCGCCTCTTTATGGCAGTTAGATATCCCCATCTTTACAGTACAAGCGCAGGACCATAGACTGATTAACGATCATAGTAGAATGCTCCCCATAACCCTGAAGGTTACACCACTCGCATATGCCGCCCAACGGATCAAACATTTGTCCCAGGAGAACAAGCTACAACAGCAGCAATATATCACTGCGAGTCTCTCTTCCGGCGAAGTGCACAGTCCCTCGTTCGTCACCTCTGCGGTGGATTATGCGCGACAGATCGGCTGGCAACTTTGCGCGTTACAGCGTGCTTCGTCTGAACCAGCGCCCTGGCAATCATATCAAGTTAGCGCTGCCGGTATCAAACCAATCGCGATCGAGACAGATCTGTATGATGGCACAGCTGGCATTGCTTTGTTTCTAGCCTACCTTGACGCTCTTGCTCCTCAACAGGAGTTCCGTCAAGCGGCGGAACGGGCGCTAACCTATACTATCACCCACTGTGACAGGACGCAGATTGGAGCATTCCGGGGTTTGAGTGGAGTGGTTTATCTCTTGACACATCTTTATCATCTCTGGAAGAAGCCGGAATTACTCGATCTAGCGGTCAAGCTGAGCCGCGAACTCTCTACTCATATCGCAGAGGATAGAGATTTTGATCTGTTAAGCGGCTCAGCTGGCGTCATTCCTGTGCTGATAGGGCTGGCAGAGGTCACGTCAGGCGATGAGCTGATCTATGCCCATCGCTGCGCTCAGCATCTGTTGCAGCACGGCGAACGCCAGGAGGATAAGCTCAGCTGGTCGTCCAGTGAGCCGTCAAGAGCTAAGGCCAATCTGACTGGTTTTGCGCACGGAGCGAGTGGCATTGGTTGGGCACTGATCTCTCTTGGGTGTGCCACCGACCGACCAGACTATATCACGGCTGGTCGGCAAGCCTTCGCCTACGAAACGTTGTATTTCGATGACCAGGAACAAGATTGGTACGATCTGCGAACGAACGGCGTGGCTGCCAATAAGGATGGGCTACATTTCGCCAATGGCTGGTGCAATGGTGCTGCGGGCATCGGCCTGAGCCGCATTTCGAGTTGGACCATGCTAGGAAAGATAGATAAAGATCTGCTGAGTGAGGCATCACTAGCGCTCGCAGCCACATTACGTAACTTCCACAATCTTGGCAACGATACATTATGTCATGGTAGGGCCGGAAACGCTGAATTTTTCCTGCGCTTTGCCCAGTTAAAGAACGAGCCTGCTTTCCAGATGGAAGCGAACGTACAAGCGCAATCCCAATGGCGCAATTTCGAGCAAGCACGCAACTGGATCTTAGGTAAGGTTAGTATTGATGTCTTTCCGGGACTCATGGTTGGTCTAGCCGGACTTGGATTACATTTTCTGCGCTTAGCCCATCCAGAACAGATCCCCTCACCATTACTTCTGGATGCTCCACAAACACATTGATGAAAGGGAAATATCATTATGTCTACTGAAACCTGTGTTACTTTTCTCCAAGAGATAAGCACGTCAAACGAACTCAAACAGCAGGTAAAGTCAATCACAGACACAAAAGAAGTGATTGTGCTTGCGAAGAGATATGGCTACACCTTCGATGCTCAGGCTTTGACGGAGGCATCGGCCTTATTAAGTAATGAAACGCGGGCAACAGGAACCAGTGCTCCGACGCCACCAGCCCCTGCGGCCAGCTCAAACTTTTATCACTATGAATTCAAGCTAACGCAGATCCCTGGCTTTGAGGAAATCACCAGGGAATTGAGCAACCTGAAGATCAAGCCCTCCAGCGTCGACATGAGTCTCTATGAAAATCGTTTCCGTGCAGATGACCTTCAATTCACATCGATGTCCCCAGCAGCGCCCGATTTTGAGAGTCGTTATAAAGAAGTCATGCAATCTCACTGGCAACATGCCATAGAAAAAGACGATTTCGCACGGAGAGATTTTCATCTTGTCAACCTTGATCAGCACGTTGAGCATCCACTCTACCCACAATACTTCGAAGCAAAGAATCGGATGATTTCTCACCTCGAGCGCTTCTTTGGAAGTGAGATCCGCTTTTCTGGGAGTATGTGGTATCCCCCATCCAGTTACCGACTCTGGCACACGAATGAAACGCAGGCAGGTTGGAGGATGTACCTTATCGACTTCGACGAGCCAACAGGAGACACTAATGGAACATCCTTCTTTCGTTATATGAATCCCCAGAACAAAGAGATCATCACACTGCAAGAATCCCCGCTGATCGCCAGATTTTTTAAGATCGAGCAAGAAAAAGACAAACTCTTCTGGCACTGTATCGTCAACGCGACAACACGAAACCGCTGGAGCTTCGGATTCACAGTTCCAGAGAATTGGATGGATAAATTCCCACAGGTATCCTCTTAGGAGTCGACATCCTCGCACAAATGTGCCACGCTTTATTGCAAACAGGTAAAGAAGCATGCTTCCTTCCCCTGCAGAGATAAAGTAACGGGCTCGTAGCGGCGTCAAGATTGCGGTCAGAGTGCAAGGCTCACAGCATGAAAAGCGGCAATCTGGCCTTGCGCACGCCGTCCAGTTCACGTATGAGAATGTTCGCCACAGACGGTCAACCTTTCTCGATATATCAGGCTCAATCGCAGCGACCAAGCAAGCCAACGCTAGCGCCGCGGCCTTGTGCCCGGCGACCCGTTTCTCGTATGATATGCTCCTAATAAGCGCATATATCCTCATATAATACATTGTCTGAAATGAAGAATTATACGCCTCATTAGGCACGTGCATTATGTTATATAAACGCGTTGGCGGAGTTTTTCGTGCGGGAACTGGTCGCCGGGCACAAGACCGCGGCGCTACGTTGGCTTGCTTGGCTTCTGCGATTGAGCCCGATATACAAAGAGACGTTGACCATCTTTCGCGTGCATTTCGTACGTGAACTGGACTACGCGACCGCTTCGTTGTCGCTACGATCGAAGAGAAGCCCATCCATAATTTCTTGGAGTCAATGGGGCATAGGGGAAAATGAGGGGCTCTGTTCACAAGAGAAATGGTAAGTATGAATAAAAATGCGCGTAAAGACACGGCCATCATTTTCCGGTATCTTGTGCCGATGCTGAGACCTTATATATGGTCAATCCTGGGAAGTCTTAGCATTACAGGCATTGTTATTGGCATCGACCTCTTACAGCCAGCCTGCTTCAAATGGCTACTCGATGCAGCAACCCAGTCATTAAATTACCACCGGGTGCTTCTCATGCTCTTTCTACTCCTGGGGCTGGCAGTGATGCGCTCAATTGTGAGTTATTGGGAAGGCTATGCACGCTCAAAAGTGGGAGAGGGGATCTCTGTAGAATATAGGAGACGGCTCTTTGAGCATATGCTCCATTTGCCGTTGGCGACCCTCCACGAGATGGAGAACGGTGTCCTGGAGCACCGGGTGATGAATGACTGTGGGATGATTGGTCGGGTGTATGTAACGGGACAGTTGCTCCCATTGATCGCGTATGTCGTTCAGTTGCTTGCTCTCGTTGGATGTATTCTCGCACTAAGTTGGCAAGTAGGCTTGGCATCTATACTCGTCTTTCCATTCGGCTGGCTTGCCGCCCAGCGTATGATGCGCCACAACTATGCACAATTGGTCCAATTGAGATCAATTATGGAACGGGGACAAGGGTTATTGCAAGAGGTTGCCTCCTGTATCAGAGAGGTTCGAGGAGCGGCCAATGAAGCGGGCGAAATGTGCCGTTGGAATGCCTGGCTGCGTGACTATAAGCAAATCGCGTGCATAACGACGACGGAACGGCAATTTATTCGCATGACGCTCAACAAATTGATTGATTGGATCGGCCTCTGCATTGTCTTTGGCTGGGGAGGATGGCAACTCTTAGAGCATCATATGACAATTGGATCGCTCCTGGCTTTGGCCTTATATGTGCAACAACTCTACGCAACACTTGCCAATATACTCGCGACACGGGCTGAATCTGGTGAAGTCATCAATTCACTCCAAGCGATCCATGAGGTTCTCGATCTCCCACGTGAATGGCCTGGCCGGGGACAAGCGCTAGCAGACGTTGACGGTCGGCTTGAGTTTGATGATGTGAGCTTTTCCTACAATGGTCGCGTCGATACGCTCCAACATATTTCGTTCAAGAGTACGCCTGGAAAAGTGTTGGGCGTTGTCGGACCAAGTGGAGGTGGCAAAAGCACGCTGATGCATTTATGCATGCGCTTTTATCCCCTGACCGCAGGAAAAATCTTATTAGATGGACAAGATATCGCAGAGATTGCACCACATGCCTTGCGCCAGCAGATTGGTGTAGTCTCTCAGGATATTCAGTTGTGGAATGCAACCATCCGAGAAAACCTGCTCTATGGTGTCCAGCACGAGGTGTCCTGGGAACAGGTTCTCGACATCTGTCAAAAGACATGTGTGCATGAGTTTGTGCAAAAATTGCCCGAAGGTTACGAGACGGTCGTCGGCTCTCGTGGGGCTAAACTCTCAGGTGGAGAAAAACAACGTATTGCCCTTGCACGCGTCCTCCTGAGAAATCCCAAAATCCTGCTCTTAGACGAAGCCACCTCCGCGCTTGATTCCATTACGGAAGCGGCCATTACAGGCACATTGTTCCAGATGTGTCAGCAGAAAAATCGTATTCTGGTAGCTCATCGTCTGGCCACTGTACAAGCGGCTGATCACATTATGGTCATCGAAGACGGAAAGATCGTCGAAGAGGGTTCCCCAACGATCCTCTGTCATCAAGATGGCCTCTATGCAACCCTCTATCGGACCCAAAAACTGGGAACGGAACCTATCACAAAAAGCTGATCGTTATATGACTACACAGTCACACTGTCAGATGGGTATAAATTAGTCTACTAGGGAGACCTCTTCACCATCCAGGGTATCGACAGCGATTTCGAGAGCTGGCTCTTTGCCAAGCTGGTTCTTACCTCGGAACAGTGATGCGCCTGCGCTTACCAGGCACAAGGCTGCAGAGATATAGAAAGCCAGATGGAGACCACTCATAAATGGTGCTGAGATCAGAGTGGGGAAGAATGACTGACCCAGTACATTTGCCTGGCTAGCCTGCGACAACTGAGACAGGGCGGCCGGGGGCACCAGGGTCTGGATAGGATTATAGCCCAGGAATGCGGCAAAGAGCGCCGCGATTGGTGGCAAATGTCCAATGGTGGTTGCGAGCGGGCTCGCCAGTCCTGCCTTCACTAATCCATTTGTGAGTGATTTTGGCAGAGTAGAGGCCAGACCCAGTGTGACGATACTAAAGAAGACCGCCATACTCATTACAGATGCTGCGTTGGTAGTAGTCGAGTTCGTTCCGGCAGCGGCACCACGCTGGTTCGCTGGTACACTATTCATGAGCGCCGTCGAGTTTGGCACGGAGAACAGTCCTTGAGCGATACCCATCAATGCTAGCAGGACGGCAAAGCCGAGATAGCCAAAATTGGCAGGCAGCAAGGTGAGTAACAAGAATGTGACTGTTTGTAAAATGAGTCCACCGGTGGACAGTAGCTTTGCGCCCATACGATCGGCAAGAAAACCGCTGATTGGTCCCACAACGATCATACCAAACATCATCGGGAGCATATAGATACCAGCCCATAGCGGGGTATCGGCAAAACTATAGCCATGCAGTGGCAACCAGATACCCTGGAGCCAGATGATCAGCATAAATTGTAAGCCGCCGCGGGAGAGTCCTGAGAGGAAGTTACTTAGATTCCCAATCGAGAACGCTCTAATGCGGAACAGCGAAAGTTGCAACATAGGATCTTTGACCCGCATTTCGATCTGCACAAAAGCGATGAGTGCGAGTATGCCGATGATGATTGCTGCAATGACAAATGGATTCCCCCAGCCGGTGGGGGCGCTTCCATATGGTTCGATGCCGTAGGTCAAACCCAACAGCAAGACGACCAAACCGACGAAGAAGGTGATATTCCCCCACCAGTCGATGCGCTGATTGGGATTGGGCGCTGAGAGGTCACGCAATTTCAGGTAAGCCCAGGCGGTTCCAAAGATGCCAAAGGGGACACTTACCAGGAAGACGTCGCGCCAGTTAATTGCGGCCAGCACACCGCCCAGGATCAAGCCGAGGATCGATCCAACGATAGCGGCCATCTGGTTAATGCCCATGGCCATACCGCGTTGCTCGCGTGGAAAGGCGTCAGTAATGATAGCCGTACTGTTGGCGAACAGGAAACTACCTCCAACCGCTTGCACAACGCGAAAGGCGATCATCAATGTAGCCGCTGTATCGCCAGTCCCTGGAGTCAGAAACAGCAGAATACTTCCGATGGTAAAGATGGCGAAACCTAGATTGTACATGCGGACACGCCCAAACATATCGGAGATACGACCGAATGTAACCAGCAGAGTCGCCATTACAACCAGATATCCAAGCAGCATCCATAACAGATAATTCGTCTGGCTGCCATCGAGCGGATTAATGCCGATGCCTTTAAAAATCGCCGGAAGTGCGATCAGCACAATATTTGAATTAATAGTGGCCATCAAGACACCCAGGGTCGTATTTGACAACGCGATCCATTTGTACCGTGGCCCCACCTCTACAACTTTGGCAGATTGTGACATGTGTATAACTCCATATAAATTTACGAATTAATAATACCCTTGAGAAAGATCTGTAATATAGCGTCAACTGACGTTTCCGGCGCAAATAATAAACTATCCATCGCACTATGCGAGCGTACTAACCCGACCAGAACCCGACTCATGGCGTCATTGTTCTGTTCTCGTTGGATAACGCCTTCGGCCTTGCCCTGTTCAAACGTAGCCTTCAGTTCTCCAAATAGTGCCTCCGCGCTACCCTTCATACGTTCCTGATGGATATCGAGCACTTCACGCATCTCGAGACTATTGCCGATCGAGTAGAAGAGATGGGTACGCCGGCGAAAAAAATCACTTGTTGCCATATAGTGAAAGATGGATATAAGTTTATCAATGGCACGCCCCTGTGTTTGATTGATCTCTCTCACATGATGGATGACCTGTTGCAGATCTCGTTCGATGACGGCTGCGACCATCAACTCTTCTTTGTTGCGATAGTGCAGATAAATTGTCGCAGTTCCAATGCCGACGCGGGCGGCAATCTCATCCATTGAGGCATCCCGATAGCCTTTTTCAGTAAACACCTGCTCTGCGGCTTGTAAAATCAATTCCTGACGCTCCAGCCGTTGCCTTTCTTTGAGGGAACGAGGGAGTCCTTCTTCAATCATAGGTTATTAGTCTTTTTCCTTCACAATTCCAAACAGCGCTTACATCTAAAATCTTCATTAATTTATGACTATACGGTCATATTATAACGATAATTTAGAACGTTTGTCAAGCGACCTCGGCAGACCATCTATTTTTCATCAATTCTCGCCACACCTGCTATATTCGCACAAAATGTAGCTTCCCCATAAATAATTTCAAATATTACAGAATGCCATCATAAAATGCTTCTACACATA
This sequence comes from uncultured Chloroflexia bacterium, assembly GCA_963699315.1. Taxonomy (GTDB): domain Bacteria; phylum Chloroflexota; class Ktedonobacteria; order Ktedonobacterales; family Ktedonobacteraceae; genus Dictyobacter. The sequence goes on along the minus strand of OY969433.1, from coordinate 4,369,947 downwards.
CATTTATATACACGGCTTCGCTTTACAAGATTTAGCTTTATAATGTTATAAGAGAGATGTACTTGTACAGGTTTCGTGCAAAATACTTCTTAATTGGCAAGGGGTAAATCGCATTGCATAGGTTGTTTGAGTTAATTAACTCTTACATACCTTTACTTGTACAAATCTCATTTATTCATTGTAATGGACGTTTGATGTATTATACGGTTTTGACGTCCAATAATCATAAGAGGTACTAAACATCCTCTTTGTGAAAAAGGAGATATTAATGCATAAGAAAATTATTACCGCGCTTGGTCTTTGCGCTCTAACTGGTGCATTTTTCTTTGGGGCATCCAGTGCTCATGCTGCGACAACGCATGTTGCTACCCAGCATATTGCAGCACAAAGCAGCATGAGTCACAGCCATAACTTCGGCGGCGGCTTCGGTGGCGGCTGGGGTGGCCATGGCTGGGGCGGTCATGGCTGGGGCGGCGGCTGGGGCGGTGGCTGGGGCGGCGGCTGGGGCGGCCATGGCTTCGGCTTCGGCGGTTTCCCTTATAGCGGTTTCGGCTTCGGTGGCTTCGGTGGCTTCGGCTACCCTTCTGTTCCTGAGATCCTTCCAGTTCCCGTTGGTGGTGTTGGCCTTGGCCTCAATGCTGGCCTTGGACTCGGGATCGGTGGATACGGGGTCGGTAGCTGCGGACTCGCACTCGGACTCGGTACCTGTTAGGGTTTCACCACGGCAAACAAAGAATAAGTTTGGCATTATCATGATAGAAAACAGATCATGAGTGTTGTAAGAGACCATTATCTCATCTACAATAGAACCCTGGACTTATTCAGGTAAGACCCTATCAGGGTCATCAACGAGCAATTGAAGCGATCGTGACTCAATTGTTCGTTGATTTCTTTTATATTTCCTTGCATTCAGATGAAAAGTGTGTCGCAATACATTTTTAGCGACGAAAGTCGCGTTTCTGAATGTTTATGGGTATTAGACATGCTCATCAAGCGAACCCGCACTGGTATTGGAATCAGCGGCCAGATAATATTTACTGGTGGGTGCATGATCCAGGTAGGAGACAATAAAGCGTGTAGCCGCCACCACTTTCGCCAGATCAACTCCCGTTACGATACCCATGCCATGAAGCATATACAGCAGATCTTCGGTCGCTAGATTGCCTGCCGCGCCGGGGGCATAGGGACAGCCGCCCAGACCACCAGCGGCAGAATCAATACAGCTAATGCCCATCTGCAACGCCATCAAGACATTCGCCAACGCCGTTCCACGCGTATCATGAAAGTGGACCGCCAGTTGATCAAGCGCGATAGAGCCATCTTCGAGCAAGAGACTCAGTACATCAACAACCTGATTGGGGGTCGCTATGCCGATAGTATCACCCAAGGACAACTCATGGACACCCAACGCTAAAAGCTCCTGAGCGACCTCAAGGACACGTCGAGCCTCAACGTGTCCCTCGTACGGACAGCCAAAAACGGTCGAGATATACCCACGTACCGCAATACTTTCCTGCTGGGCCAGTGCCAGTACCGGACGAAAATTTTCCATACTCTCAGCGATACTGGCATTGATATTATGTCGAGTAAAGCTCTCGCTGGCTGCTGTAAAGACAGCGACCGAACGCACCCCAGCGCGCAAAGCCCGCTCCATCCCCTTACGATTGGGCACCAGCACGGGATATTCGATAGCTGGAAAGCGCGTCATCCCAGCCATCACGACATCAGCATCGCTCAACTGAGGAATCGCGTGCGGACGCACAAACGAAGTAGCCTCAATCACCGGCAAACCCGCCTCCGAGAGCAAGCGGAGAAATTCAATCTTTTGCGCACTCGGCACCTGGACATGTTCATTTTGCAATCCATCACGCGGACCAACCTCGACAACGCGTACAGCTCGCGGTATACGACTCAACGATGGCACCATAGCATACCTCATCTTTCAAGTGATCGCCTTCAATCATCTCAAAATCAGTATACAATTACTGCACCAAACTCCCAACCACCACCAAGTCCAACTACATCACGCGCTTGGTCAAAGCCATTGCCTTCAATTGCCGAGGGAAAGAGAGTCAACCGTAGCCGACGGTCATCGAGCCATTGATTCCAAGAAATTATAGATGACCAAGGATGTCAAGCGAAAATAGCATGTTCAATCGCAGCGACAACAGAACGAGATTGTAGCGTCGAAAGATTGCAGCCTACTTTCTATCTTCAAATGCTTTCATGCAGCAATCTGGGCCTTGCGCACGACGTGCCACTTCATCGTACGAAAACGTCCGCCATCGCGCTTGCCATATTCCGATGCTTATTTTCAGCATGCATGTTCTCCGGCCAAAAGCATGTGCGAATTCATTGATCAACAACGAGGACCGTCTCGTCGTCGCTGTGTTGGCAAGCCCATAACGATCAGGTCTCTATCCCCATCTCGTTGGCTCAGATTTCCGTACGTGAAGTGGCACGTCGTGCGCAAGGCCCAGATTGCTCCGTTTTATCGTTTGTGCATCGTTATCGGCCCGCAATCTTTCGACGCTACAGGAGGCGATGGAGGGTCTCCCAACCCCAACCTCTTTGGCGGGGGATGTCGTACGTCGAGGGGACAGCGTTCACGTACGAGAGAGCGTTACAGGAGGCCACGTTGCTCCTTGGATCGAATGTGCTCGTTTGATACGCTCATCCATAATTTCTTGGATTCAATGGTCATCGAGCCGTCGGCTACGGTGGGCTCTCTTTCCCTCGGCGATTGTGGTTTTTCACGTTTGAAACTTTTTCTCTTGGACTTGGTGCCTTAACCATCCACATCCATAAAGAACTTCGAGCTTGACACACCAAAAAAGCCTACTATCGCTGCGCGTACAGAGAGGAACAGGGAGTCAAGCAAGCGGTCGCAATGATCAACCTCCATGTTCCCGGCAAGGACAATCTAGGGGCATATTAAAAATAATAATCTGTATTTGCTAATTTTTAAGCTATATATCTGCATACACGCATTAAGGATGATACACAAAGCTGACACCAGGGCCCGTATAATAAGTACTATAAGTTAAAATGCCAGGACCAACAATATTCCAGCTAGAGACATAAAGCGAACCATCAGCATTAATACCCTCTACGATGCCCACGTGGCCGGTCCCATAACCTGCTCCTTGCACTCCAGGCTGCAAGACAATGATTGAACCCACTATCGGCACAGTGGTATTAATCCAGCCATACGAGGACGCTTGCCAGGCATATAAATCGGCATTACCAGCCCATGGCACCTCATAACCTGTCAACTGCCAATAACGATAGTCGGCCCAGTAGGTACATTGACCCGGTGTCGCACGAATGACCAGATTAGCCGCAGAGACCTGGCCGCCGGCGGCTGTGCTAGCCGCGCTTCCACCTGCTGCGACATCCAACGTACTTTGTCCGCTACCCAACGAATAATCTCTATTCACACCATCATACGTGACATTACCACCGGCATCATAGCCATCCTGCATGACGGCAGTCGCCGTGGCAGCCTGAGCCGCAATCAGAGCCGTTTGCTTCGAGTGTGTAACAACCGAACTTACTTTCGGCTGAAAAATGCTCAACAGTCCTCCACTTGCCTGCCCGCTACCAGTCGGTATTACAGCCGCCAACGCAGCACTCACCACCGCCAGCAGCACGATGGCTGCCGCAATATTGATAACCATACGACGAGGTTTAGGTGGACGCATTGTCCCAACGCTCTTTTTGCCAGTTGAGGGAACAAGGATCGCTGCGCGCTGAGGGGCTGCTGGTGAGGCCATGGCTGACCCAGGCTGCTCAGTAGTCATAACCGAAGTTGGCTGCTCATGTGTCGTCGGAACTTCAGACACACCCGGTGCCGATAAAACCCCTCCGTCAGGGGATGAATATCCACTTTCATGCGAATCAATTGGAGATATCGAATGAAGTCCTTTCTTTGAAAACATTTAAACAACCTTCTCTACAAAATAGGAAAACAAAGCAATAAAATAGATAGTTTTATATATCACTACTACACTGTAATAAATTCCCTGCTATTAATCAATGAAATGCTAGATAACAGGACTATCTATTTAATAGCCAGGTATACATCTCGCAGATGGAGAAAGGCAGTCGCAAGAGGTAGATGGGGGGAGGCTGGTTGCTAAATGACATTCCCAATTCATTATTTACATTTCATCTCTGGTAATTTAGCTAAAAAACAGTATACTATCATTGGCAAGGATAAAATAACTTTTTCATTAAATTGTAGCCTTGCGTCTCTATAGTACACAAATACACAAACCGAAAGGAACATTTTATGAAAAAGCAGGATGTTTATCCTCGATTTCCACACACCTATTTGCGGAGTTGGTCTCTACTACTTGTTTTATTGCTCATTACAAAAATGCTTGTTTCTGCTCTACCTGATGCTGCTGGAAGTGCTCATGCAGCCGAGATAAATGGCATGACGTGGCCGGCAAGTCAAGCTTTTCCTCACTTCTGTTGCATTACAACGCCCCTCGATCAGATCAGTATTATAAATCTTACCAACGATCAAATCACCTTATTCGTCACATTAGAGGGCTTAATTAATCGGTCGGCACCCCACATTTATATCAAAGATCAGCACAACGAAAATGACAACTTATGGCCACAACAAATGCATCTGACATTCTATCCCGCTAGTGATCCCTATAGTATGCTCATCAAATATCGGAGCCAAATAGCCGGCCTGATTGTCGATGATCCCAGCGTGCCTGACACACTTAATCTGGCTACAACAATTGCAGGTCTTAAAAACTCTCTTGTAGCTTCTCCTCAAGAAGCCCAAAAGCTCTCTGTTGCACCGTATTATCTACCCATTCTCGTTGACTTACGAAAAAACAACTTCACCTCAGCTGTTGACGTCTATAAATATGCTTACGACAAATACTGGCCACAGACTCAACACCTCTTGATCGCTGGATTGAGTACGAACACGTATGGATCACTACGCGACTATATTGTTGCCACCAAAGCCGTAGTTATCTGGCTTGATCCACGTAATGCGGCCCAAAAAATCATCTTAGATGCCTTCTTCAAGGATGTGGGGGCAGGCCATTCCTACATGGGATGGTGGGCAGATGAAGAGTCAGGTGTCCGAGAAACGTCCACCTATGGTATCGGCACCTTTGCATCAGATTTATCATACAATCTGACAGTGATGGGGGCTGCTCCGCATACGATTATTACCCAACAAAGCCGACTAGCCTTGCCAACGCTTACCAACAAAACCTATGTTGCCATATTCCTGAGCGACGGCGATAATATTCAACTGAACCAACGCATCATTGCCACCAAATGGGCTGACCCCGATCGTGGTAAGGTGCCAATTGGCTGGACATTAAGTCCCGCTCTGGTTGATCTAGCTCCTGCGATACTCAATTATTATAGAAGTACAGCCACACCCTATGATGAATTGGTCTCGGGTCCATCAGGAATGGGCTATGCCTATCCGGATCTGATGTCACCATCTGATTTACGCATCTACACAGCACTAACCGGGGATTATCTGCATCTGGCCGGTTTTGATATCATCACAGTTTGGGATATATTGCCATATATGCCTATTGCAGTTGGAGCCGCCTATCAAAACTCCTCAGCCTATCCTCTACTAGGCATCACAACGCAGCAGCGCACAAACGCAGATCTATCCGGTAGCCGCACATACGCCCATATATCCTCGCTCTCTCTAAGCTCAGCATATGCCAGCAGCGAAGAAGAACTAGAGACTGCAATTACGCATGCAGCCAGCAACTTTCCTACCAATAATGAACCACATTTTATTGCTGTACAAGGTAACATTAATAATAACGGCATCAACCCCACCACCCTCTACAACGTCCAGCAACATTTCAGTGCAACCCCCAATATCGCCTTCGTCGGACCTGAAGAACTCTTCCTGCTCATGAAAGCCTATCCCCCACACCCGCTCGATCAAGTAGGGGCGGCGCAACAACTTGCTGAAAAGGGCGGCACGCCCGGCAAAATTGCCATCAAGATCGTTGACGAGTAGCGCCAAAGCATCTTTCATTGGTTCTGGTCGTGTAAGCGACCAGAACCAATTGCGCGGATATGTTGTCTCACTGAGCCAATATATCCAATAAACAGACATCTCCACGATCATACAACTGGCCATTCGCTACCGATTGTACTGATCACGCAAAGAACGCAGCGAATAGCGCTTATCACCAACCATCACAAAGACGCCACGACCATCCTTAATCTCAGCAATCTGGCGATGAAGCTCTTCATTTTCGATACGTAAATTGTCCATTGTCTGCTTCTGCCGAAAGATTTCTTGCGCAAGCTGATCAAATGAATTCATCTGTTCCATCCTTTCTAGAAAAAAGCATTCGAATTTCAGAACGCAATAGCTATCCAGCGAATAACACGCTGGTACCTGTGTTCCGTTCAAACATGACTTCAATAGCAGCCCAGATATCCAATCACAGCTACCTTCAGCCATTCTTGCTGGGTAGCACGCTCTTCAACGCAGAGATATAGCGATCAGCCGATCTCAGTACAGCATTGCGAGCATCCTCATGGACAATCGTATCGAACCACGCGCCATAGAGCCGCTCAAAACGATAACGACCAATGGTGTCGCGCATACGGCTAACTTCGGCGGCGGGTAGAGGGATCAAGTTGGGAAAACTATACATAAAGCTGACCCAGCGACGATCCGCCACGACTTGAATGATATCACCGGACAGGACTGCTCCCTGGCCATCAGCACCTTGAGGCCAATGCAGCACCGTTCCGCCCGAAAAATGTCCGCCCAGACGAAGCAACGTCTGGCCGCCAGGGAGCGCGAACGTCTCACCTGACCAATAGTGAATGCACTCATCGGGACGCATCACCCATTGCTTATCGGCCTCATGGAGATAGATACGGGCATTAAAGATCTTCGCCCACTCAACCATGCTAGCATAATAATGCGGATGCGATATAGCGATCACAGAGATACCACCAAGCTTACGAACCGCATCAATCGTCTCATCATCAAGATAGCTTAGGCAATCCCACAGCACATTGCCTTGCGCGGTGCGCAGCAACAAAGCACGCTGTCCAATCGCAAACTTCGGCGTCGTCCCAATGCCGACCAGTTGCGGCTCATGCTCCTTAAACACCGTACGAAAACCATCCTCGTGCAACGCCGACAGAGTAGTCCACTGCTGCCCCTGCTGGCCCACATACTGACGTTGATCTAGACAGATTGGACATTCCGGTGGCGCTTGCTGACTCTGTGAGAACTGACTACCACATGTCACACAAATCCAATATTTCATATGTCTCACCTTTATACTTGCTAAAGATAATACAGATTGTATGCTTTATATATATACACTACAATATACCTCAAAAACAACGCCTCTCACCAAAAGATTCTCCCAGCAGGACCAATCCAGGGACCAGAAGGTATATATCTCGTGGGAAGCTCTACAGCCATCCCGTGAGGTGCGAAAGAGAGCCAACGCTAGCCGACGGTCATCGAGCGGGTGCGCCACGATTTTTTGCACACCGGCCAAGAAGCAGGTCAGGCTCCATCGCAGCAACCATGGGACAAGCGCGTAGCGGCGTCAAGATTGCAGCCCAAAGAGATCCTCCGCCGAGAGACCAGCCGCAATCTGGCCTTGCGCACGCCGTCCAGTTCACGTACGTTTTTTTCGCCAAAGAAGTAAAAATACCTATATGCTTGTTTTTGAAAAAAGGCCATGATTTCTGCGCGTGACTTTGACGTTTTAGATACTTTGATCATCTTTCAGGAGCATTTCATACGAGAAACTGGACGGCGGGCGCAAGGCCAGATTGCGGTTTGTCGTCTTCTGAGCCTATTACTCTGGCCGCAATCTTGACGCCGCTACGCGCTCGTTGCCGTATCTCTGCGATGCTGCCGTATGCGCCCGCTAGTTTTTGCACATCGCTAGAACGTTTGCAAAAACCGTGGCGCACCCCTACGAGTCCGTCACGTGGTCACTGCGAGGGACAGGGCTACTCGGCATGGCGTTTTTTCATGAGAGGAGACTCCCTCTATCTTCCTCGTCACAAGAATTGCGGTATACGCTTATATGCTATAATGCGTAAGCGATTTATATATAAATACTCTATAGGGCAAAAAAATACTATCTTGCCCTATAACAAGGAGATCAATAATGCTTAGGCTTTCTCCAACTAAAATCAGGGCATTAGCAATAATGTGTGGCTTGCTATTACTCCTATTTTCAATAAGTATAGGAGACGCGTATGCCAATGCGGTTACCATCCAGGATCAATCAGGCGTACTGGATACGAGCCAGGTGAGGACTGAGGCAGGTAAATCACCTGATGCTCTCCTTATTCTCACAACACCTACATTCACTGGAAATCAGGCTGCTCTCAATGATGATGCATCCCAACGTGTATCAGACTCTCCAGACCCTCACACGATTGTCATTGAGATTGATACAGCACAACAACATCTGTCAATCCAGAGCGGATCACAGTCCAACTTAACGGATGGTGAGGTAAACGACGCAATAAACTCGTTCCAGGACAATTTTAACAATGACGATTATACAGGTGCTACGATTGCCGCTATCGATACGCTCAACTCTGCGCTAAACGGTGGCAGCGGAACTCGTGGTGGGCTTATATTCGTGATCATCTTTCTGGTTATCTTTCTGGTTATCGTAGTACTCATTGCCATTGCAATATTTGCTCGAAACCGACGTGGTGGCGGCCCCGGCTGGCGTAGAAGAGGATGGAGGGGTGGTTATAATAATTTTTATCCGGGATACAACGAAAATTTTGATGAGAGATATCGTGATGGTGGTAATTTCGGTGGTGGCGGCGGCGGCGGTAGCTTCGGCGGTGGCGGTGGTGGCGGTGGCGGTGGTAGCTTCGGTGGCGGTGGTAGCTTCGGCGGCGGTGGTAGCTTCGGCGGCGGTGGTGGTGGCGGCGGCGGCGGTAGCTTCGGCGGCGGTGGTGGTGGCGGCGGCGGTGGTGGTGGCGGCGGCGGTAGATTCTAATAAACAATAAACAGAAACGATCCTAAAGAACAAAGCATCGCCTTCCACCTTAATTCTACAGGCAAACAGATCACACAGCTCCTGGTGTTTTAAAACCAGGAGCTGTTTTCGACATGAACACATCGGCGCTAAGAAAGCTCGATAAATTCATCGCTGGAGAACAGTATCTTCACCATTCTATGCTCACTGATAAAACCCGCTTTCTCGATAGCTTTCTTTGATGCAGGATTATCAACGGTACACGAGCAGATAGGCTTCCAGCCTGCTTTCCTATGTTATTGAGCATATCATATCCTTCCGGCAGAGAAAGAAAATCTCATAATGGGCAAACAAAGCAGACTGATTTTGGGTGTGGGTATCGGGAGCGATTTTGGCAAAGAATACAGTAGCTACGGTGAGTCGCCAGATGATAAACTACATGGGGCGATGCTGGATGAGGGCTTGGAGGTGTTGACTCGGCTCTGGTCAGGAGAGACGGTCAGTTACGAGGGTGAATATTATCAACTACACGATGCGCTCAACCTTCCCAAACCAATCCAGCAACCGCGAATTCCGATCTGGGTAGCAGCCGTCTGGCCCCATAAGAAACCATTCAGACGGGCCGCACAATGGGATGGTGTCTGTCCGCTCACCGCCCCAAACCAGCTAGCGCAGCCCAATGAAATCAAAGAGTTGCTGGCCTACACCAGGCAATTCCGTTCAGATGATGCTCCCTTTGACGTGTTGGCAGCGGGCAATACGAGCGGGACTGATCGCCAAAAGGCCCTTGATACCATTCTTCCATATGCGGAAGCCGGTGCAACCTGGTAGCAGGAAGGATATATTGGAGGTCAGGAACCCCACGCATAAATGCGGGGGCTTGCTTCGGTAAGCCCACACCTGACCAGTCTCAGTTTTAACGAACTCCGTTACGAGTGAAATAGGTACGGTCGCGTGCATGCCAGCGTTACCCGCTACGGTGTCTGATTAAACAGGTCTATAGGGTTAAACCAGTGTCAGACACGATAAACCACTCTAGTAACATTGACGAGGCAAACATGACCACCGCAAGGTGAGGCTCTGAAAGGAGCAACAACCAATGTCCAAAGTATTCGTGATTGATACCCATCAGAAACCGCTCGATCCAGTTCATCCTGGCCGGGCAAGACTCTTACTCTCGCAAGGGAAAGCCGCCGTGTTCAGACGATTCCCATTTACGATCATTTTGAAAAGTGAAGTACTAGAGCCAGAAGTACAGCCATTGCGGATCAAGCTTGATCCTGGTTCACGCACGACTGGCATGGCCATTGTGAACGACGCGACCGGTGAAGTGGTCTTTGCGGCCGAGTTATCGCATCGAGGTCAAAAGATCAAGGCAACACTTGATGATCGTCGAGCGGTGCGCCGATCACGACGCAACAGAAAAACGAGATATCGCAAGCCACGCTTTAGCAATCGCAACAACAAGAAAAAGGGGTGGTTGCCGCCATCCTTAGAAAGTCGCATCTCAAATGTGCTCACCTGGGTTCATCGGCTTTCACGGTACTGTCCTATCACGGATATCAGTATGGAGTTCGTCAGGTTCGATATGCAACTGATGGAGCATGCTGAGGTGTCTGGGGTTGAGTATCAGCAAGGTGCGTTGGCAGGCTATGAAGTGCGCGAGTACTTGCTCGAAAAATGGGAACGAGTTTGTTCGTATTGCTCGGCCAAGGACATCCCATTGCAGATAGAGCATATTCATCCTCGCGCCAATGGTGGAACCAACCGGATATCAAATCTCTGTTTAGCGTGTGAACCATGCAATACAGCCAAAGGAACACAAGACATTGCGGTGTTCTTGAAGAAGAAACCGGAGGTGCTCAAGCGTATCCAGTCTCAAGCCAAGAAACCACTCAAGGATGCAGCAGCCGTGAATAGTACACGATGGGCACTTTACGCTCGGCTCAAAGCCACGGGATTGCTCATTGAATGCGGAAGTGGCGGTCTTACCAAGTTCAATCGAACGACACGAGCATTGCAGAAGACCCACTGGCTGGATGCATCATGTGTCGGAAAGAGCACGCCGAATGTCCTGATCGCGAAGGATGTTGTGCCACTGCTCATCACAGCCACAGGGCATGGTTCACGACAGATGTGTCGTCCCGATCGCTATGGGTTCGCACGCACATCGGCCAAAGGAGAGAAGAAGGTGAAGGGCTTCCAGACTGGCGATATGGTCAAAGCCATTGTCACTACTGGCATCAAGCGAGGCACATATATCGGGCGGGTAGCGGTTCGCTCAAGCGGATCATTCAATATTGTGACATCGACCCAGACGATTCAGGGAATAAGCCATCGTTTTTGCCAGATAGTGCACCACAGTGATGGCTATAGTTACAAATAAGGAAGCGCACTCCTCCCCATGCATGAATGCAGGGGTATCCGTGCGATTGAAAAGGGATGACACTCTAGAGACAGTCCGCACTCGTATCCGGCAAGGGCCACCAAGACCATAATAGCTAAAGAGTCAGAAGGGACATTTTTGATGGAGAACTCAGAACAGGATGAGCTCGCTACGTTACGCAATGATGAGGCTCGTTGCGTACGTATGCTTGCAGCATGCCGACGTTTCGCGGTCAATGCTGGCGGCGCGGCCGGCAATTATGCCACCTTCGCGCAGAATAAAGAAGTCATATTGCGCTCATTCGAGCGCGTCGTCGAGGCGCACGCCAGCCCCGATGGATGCTATGATACTCTCTTCACTCAACGCTGCCAGAAAGCGGGACTAGCCGCAACTGATGTCCACGTGCTTCATGAGCATCTCGCCCAGCTCCAGCAATCCGTCGAGGATGATGAGTAGGAATAACCTTCATTTTGATCTTCTTTTCCTTTTCGTGGAATGCATCCGCGAAAAAACATTTTGTGAGTAATAGTAGCTTATATATATTTTAAGGCTCGTAAGAAATTTCTCAGGTACGTCGGAAGGGAGCTAGAGGCAATCTAAGTAGAAAACTATACAATAGATCTGATGATATGATATTGTAGAGGCTAGCAACTCTTTCTACTGTATCCACATTATGGCCCCCCTGTTGGAGGTTACATATGGAGAAGATTGCTTCTTCTCAAACAAAGACTGTCTCAAAGACAGGCACCAGTTCCCGCTATTCACGTTATATCTTTTCAATTTTTTTCATCATCAGTTTCTTAAACTACCTGGACCGAAATCTTTTTGCAGGAGCCTCGAACGCCATCGCGAAGGACCTTGGACTCACGCTGGCGCAGGTCGGATATATCGCATCGGCCTTCTTAATCATGTACACGCTAACCACAATCCCGCTTGGACTGTGGGCAGATCGCGATTCGCGTAAGAACGTGGTAGCGCTCAGCGTTGCTGTTTGGAGTCTGACTACAGCCCTGACCGCATTTGCAAGCAATTTTGTATTTATCTTTCTCTCACGCATGCTACTTGGTGTCGGCGAGGCCGGATATTTTCCCGCTGGCACAGCTCTGCTCAGCGACTGCTTCCATCGAGAGCAACGAGCACGCATCATGAGCCTTTGGAACGTGGCCCAATATCTAGGTATCTTCGTAGGCTTCGCCCTTGGAGGAATCCTCGCGGGCTTGGGACTATGGCGAGAGGCGTTTCTAATAGCCGCCATCCCGGGCGCACTGATGGCATTTCTATGCTGGCGCATTCGCGAACCGCGACGCAATCAAGCCGACGATGACGTAGCTCTAGCCGCCAGTGAGCTTGCTCCCATAGCCATAGAGCCGGAGCCAGCAGTGGAAGCCGTCAAACCGAGCCAGCATGTCCAGACACTCTGGCAACGCTGCAAACAGATGCTACGTATCAAAACGCTCCTGGTACTGATCATTATCCAGATCTTTGCCTTCTTCGTACTCGGAGTCAGCGTTACCTATCTACCAATCTACCTGCAGCAGGTAGACACCTTCCACTTGAGTCAGCAGATCACGGGAGTATATTCAGGAGGCATTATTATTCTGGCCGGGTTGACAGGCAATATCCTGGGAGGCGTTTTTTCCGATCTGCTACAACGTCGCTACGCAGGAGCCCGTGTGCTAGTCTGTGGCATCAGCTTTCTGATCGGTGCACCACTCCTCGCTATGACAATCGAAACACGCAACTTCATACTCTTTTCGATCCTCCTCTTCCTGACCGTCACAATGCTAGCGATCTATAACGGTCCCAGCACTGCAGCCACACAGGATATTGTACCCTCGTGGTTACGCTCAACATCGATTGCCCTCTCATTATTTGTAGCGCATCTACTGGGAGACGCCTTCGCGCCAGCCATCATAGGAATCCTGGCCACCAGCTTCGACCCCACGCATGGACAACACTTCGCCCAAAATCTTGCCGGTCACGAACTAGGATTAGCCATCCTGATCACCTGCACACCAGCCCTAGTAATCGCTGGAGTCGTCGGAATCCTGGGCGCACGCTGGATGAAAGCCGATGTCGATACAGCCACACAGCTCGAACACGCACGTAACTGATAGCTTGTCGTGCGCCCAATACGCATCAACCTAAAGAACGGATGAGCTTTTTAGAACTGGAGAAAAGGGAGGCTGGGAAGGAGGTCTACTACCGATGAAGGTCGAGAATTCGGCGAGGCAGCGGTCGCGATAAATCTGGACCCTGCCAGAAGACGCAATAACCGGAGGTCTCAAAGAGAGCCAACGCTAGCGCCGCGGTCTTGTAATTCGCTTGATCGCGACGTACCCAATACACTTCAGTTAAGAACTTGGCGAGTTCCATCTCTTCCCCAAAGGCCTCAAAGCCAGCCAACGCTAGCGCCGCGGTCTTGTGCCCGGCGACCAGTTCACGCACGAAAAACTCCGCCAAAGCGTTTATACAATATAATGCACGCTCCTAATGAGGCGTACAATTCTTCAATTCAGGCAATTTATTATACGAAGATATATGCGCTTATTTGGGGCATATCATACGATAAACGGGTCGCCGGGCACAAGACCGCGGCGCTAGCGTTGGCTGGCGTGGTCGCTGCGATTGAGCCTGACCTGCTTCTTGGCCGGTTTGCAAAAATTGGGGAGGGACACGCATTGAAGATAGGTGACCTTCGTGGTAATATACAGGATATGAAGCATACATATCCACTCAAAGCATTTGGAAAACTGATTGGAAAATCGATGATCAAAGCGCACAAGATCGATCTGAACCCCATGCCTGAGCAAACCGCGTATTTTGCTAAAGCTGCAGGAAGCAAGAAGCATGCCTGAATGGAAAATGAGTGATGATCTCTCACCACAAGCATACCTGCAATACGCCATCGGAGGAAATATTCATCCAGAAACGCATCTCTGGCAGATCTGGACCACTTTTGATGGGAAGCACATCAACTGGGTTGCAGCTTATCAATGCGATGATTGGCTTCAGCAAGGTCGCCTGGTTCAACGAGCCAAAGAGATAGCGCATCTATTGATTCCGACAGGCGAGAAATGGGACCACCAAAAAGCAGTGGCTCTGCTCAATACCTTGTATGCAGACAGTGAATCTGAACCTCAATCGATGCCACCGTACATTGAAGCCATGATTCGCATCAATTTCACCTGGCGCTAACGCTGTGGCGGCATCTCTTGCGGCGGATACTGAGGCAGAGGTTGTTCATAAGAGAATTAGCATGACAATAGCCCGCAAGTCGCATCACACTTCGCTAAAATCCTCTATCTGTAACAATATCAAAAGTAGAATTCACGACACACCATAGCGAATCAGCAATGGAACAGCATGTAACTGGTAAAAATCTGGTTGCTCCTGCTCAAACCAATAGAGTGGCTTGAGCAAAATTGGAGGCATTCCTGCTGCCAGCGCTTTCTCTATGGCTTCTACTGCGGCTGGATACTGTGCAAGAGAAACATAGATCATTCCTTGCCAGAAATAGCCATCGGCTTCTTCGGGCTTCGCTGAGATAGCTTGCTCTAAAAGGGCATGCGCGGCTTCAAAGTAGGCATACCACCACAATTCTACGCCTCGACAGATCGATGCCCAAAAAGATTGTGAGTCGCTTGCCGCCACTTCGGCCAGACGCTCTATCATATCTGCTGTTGGTCGGTGTCGATCCATATCAGACCATGCAACCATCCAGCCAGAACGAACATCCTGCGGATTCAAGGTCCAACTTTGCACAAAGTCAGCTCGCGCCTGTACACGATCTTGCAGCCAGAGATACGTATAGCCGCGCCAGAAATAGGCCAAATTGTAGTTCGGCTCAATCTCAATCGTCTGATTGAAATCCTGAATCGCCCGCCTATAGTCTTTGCATAAACTATAGGTTTTACCTCGGCCTGTATAGGCCCAGGCATAATTCGATCTGTATATTAAAGCCTGGCTATAGTCATCAATCGCGCGCGTATACTCTTTCAGACTCCGATATACACTCCCGCGATTTGCATACACACGAGCATAAGTAGGATACAGTTCAATCGTCCGATTATAATCTTCAATAGCCAGTTGATTCTTTCCCAGTTCTTTGTAGGCAAAACCGCGCTTGCGATAAATATATGCAAGCATTTCTGGTGAAAAGGATGGTTCACGAACTACCACCTTTAACAATTTATCTGCGGCTGTCAGTAGCGCTTGCCAGGGCACAGAAGGTTGATCAGCTTCAATATAGTTTATTAACAGTTCAATAGTCTTCTGTACACCAGGACGTAAGAGATTATGTGGCTGTTCCTGGATTAATCGACGTAAGACCCGTAACATTTCTTGTATTTGATGAGTATATTCATATGCTTGTAATATCTGCTCGACAGCCTCCCAATGACTAGCTATGCCTGGCAGCAAAAATAATTGATACGCGACCGCTAAGGCAAGTTCTAGCCATTCCTCTGAACGATATATAAGTCTTCCCTGCTCGGAAGAAAAGACATGAGGCTTAGATCTATCGGCCGATAATTTTCCCAATTGCTCTTTGTAATAGTTGGCAAGAACTTTTCTCGTGGCGTCATACTCTTTGCGGGAACGTTGGTGAAGATGACGACAAAAAAGTGTTTGCACGAGATCGTGGTAACTGTGCCGTCCATCAAGCAGGCTCGTGCGTACAAATGACAGCTCTATCAGCCATTGATACAGGTTTGGTCGTTCAGCTTCTGATACATATGCAAAGACCTCTAAATCGTCCCGATTGAAGGGTCGTGAAAACAAAGCCGCGTCCAGGGCCAATTGACGTTTGAGAGGCTCTTGCTCAGGTATCCAGCGCAGGAAGTTGATGACGACGTCTTTGGTCGGATCAATTCTTCCCAGAGGATTAGAGGTCAACAAGGCGAGATAGAGTGGTAAGCCTCCCGACAACTGCTGAATCGTGGAAACTTGATCAGTATCGGTGATACCTTGCTCCGCTAGATAGGCGCGGATCTCGTTTTCAGTAAAGCTATCCAGTAAGATTGAGTAGATAATATGATTATCCAGGTATGGCAGCCATGGCTTGGGACCATCGGAGGTAGAATATTCGATGCTATCCCGTCCCGCAGTCACCAGAATGACGTTAGTGCTGATGTTGGCCTGGAGAAAATAATCTAATAGCCAGGGTACAGCGACTGAGGCCAGTTGCTCAAAGGTATCGAAGAAGAGAATGACGCGACGATGCCGTTTGCCTTGCGAAGAGCTCACCACAATTTGAGTATCTGTCAATTGATTCAGTTCTTCCACAAAGGCCTGCGTTAGATTATCGATCGGATTTTCCAGTCGCTCTTTGTCTTTACGCACTTGCGTACTGTGATATTTATCTAAGAGGAGTTCAGTTGTAATCGCGACCCCTTCTCGTAATAGAGGACCAACCAGCGGTACACCTTCCACTGTAGTTCCTGTAAGATCCGGTACCTTACGCAAGACGACATCCTGGATAGTTTCTTGCTCAACCTGCAACTTACTCAAGACTTCTTTATAGCGCTTAAGCGCTTTCTCAAAGTTTCCGGTAATGTGCAATTGATTAGCAAACTTCTCCATAATATCGACGAGAGTAAACTGCCGCTCATCGACGACGGCTGTCAAGCAATAGTCCTCGAAATCGCCAGCATGGGCTTCAGCGATAAAGCGGGCAAGTAATGTCGATTTGCCCACACCTCCCTGTCCCGAAATAGAGATTATATTATGCATGGGTTCTTGCGGGGTGAGAATATTTTGGGCAAAAAAAAGGAGCTCGCCTTCACGACCGATAAATAGCTTATGCGCATCATGTTGAGCCTGAGTGCTGTTCCTTTTTACAAAAGGCATACATTGCTCCTTATCAAGGGAAAGTCAAGACGAATATCAATCTCGCACCCAGAGTATATGTTTATTCTGCAAAGCCGTCAACTACAAAAGGCAATATCTAATGATACAATGTATATAAGAACCAGACCAGCACTATTTGAATAGCTCAAGAGATGCGGTTATAATAAGAAAAGGCTCAACGAAAAAATCAAAGTGGATACTATATCAGGAGAACAAAAATGCCAACACGCGAAGTT
The DNA here is from genome assembly GCA_963699315.1 of uncultured Chloroflexia bacterium. Taxonomy (GTDB): domain Bacteria; phylum Chloroflexota; class Ktedonobacteria; order Ktedonobacterales; family Ktedonobacteraceae; genus Dictyobacter. The sequence continues at coordinate 4,352,470 of OY969433.1, read as the reverse complement.
ATCTTACAGACGCTGGCCGAAGAGCACGAAAAATTGCTTGCCCGTTATCAGACATTTACGCCAGATGAACTTGAAACGATCTGCACTGAGAGTGAAGATCCTGATGGAGCTCCCTGGCGTCCCAAAGATCATCTAGCCCATCTCATCCTCATCGAGCAATCGTTTCAAGCAATAATCAAGCGCACAATCAAAGGAGACGAAGATCCCGCTGGCTTCAGTCGTCTGGGAGCAAAAAGTAGAGCCGAGATAATGTCCTGGATACATCATCGAAACCAGGAGTATGTCGAAGCACATCTCAACGATGACATGAACACACGTTTTGCTAACCTTGAACAGGCGCGTCAGGAGACCTTGTCACTCCTCGCACAGTTGACCGACGAACAACTCACGCAACCAATAGCAGGCGCTCCCTGGGACGACGGTACCATCGGAGGCATTCTCATCACCAACGCCCATCACGAAAGCCAGCATCTCAACTGGATTGAGGAAGGACTCCACGCAACGCAGCATTAATGCGCCATGCTCAAGGTGAAACAATCGCTAAACCTAAAAGGTCTGTTAGCAAAACACTGGTTTGAATTCAGATACGCTTTAGTAAAAATGGCACTAAATGTACATACGTAACTCATACGCTCAAGGAAAATATACATAAAAAGAAGAGAAAATAGTCTTCTATTTTCTCTAAAAGATTTTCCGCCGGAGGGCATCAACCCTGTAGTTCTCGCGCATACTGTTGGAAAATCAGGCTCGTATTATGCCCCCCGAAGCCCATCGAATTAGATAGCACCACGCGTACCTCGCCGTGACGCGCTCGATGAGGAATATAGTCGAGGTCACATTCGGGATCAGGATGATTCAGATTAATGGTTGGAGGCATAATATTGTGGATAATACTGAGGACGGAGATCCCAGCTTCGATAGCTCCAGTAGCGCCAAACGTATGCCCCAGCATCGATTTGGTCGAACTAATAGCTAATTTATAAGCATGTTCTCCAAAACAGGTCTTAATGGCCCTGGTCTCCATAAGATCATTAAACCCGGTTGACGTCCCATGTGCGTTAATATAATCCACCTGATCGGGACGCAGATTAGCCTGTTTTAGAGCGATCCGCATAGCTCGCGCTAATCCTTCTCCTCCTGGTGCCGGCTCGGTAATATGATACGCGTCTGCCGTCGAGCCATAGCCCACCAGTTCAGCTAAAATAGGTGCACCACGCTCCAGCGCGAAATCGAGATCCTCCAATACCAATATGCCGGCTCCCTCGCCCATGACAAAGCCATCGCGTTCAGCGTCAAAGGGGCGACTGGCTCCTTGAGGATCGTCGTTGCGTCGAGATAGAGCGTGCATATTCGCGAACGCGGCCATGGCTAGTGGAGTTACCGCCTTTTCAGCGCCGCCTGCAAGCATCACCTGAGCGGCCCCACGTCGGATAGTCTCCCAGGCTTCGCCAAGCGCATTCCCGCCGGTTGCACACGCTGAGACTGGTGCCCAGGTCGGTCCTTGTGCCCCAGTCAGCAGCGAAACCACTCCAGCAGCCGAGTTGAGCATCATCATTGGTATGAGAAAAGGGCTGACACGCCTCGGCCCCTTTTCATGCAGGACAGTAAATTGATCGTGGAGCGTCATCAATCCACCAACACCGCTACCAATACACACGCCAACTTCGGGGGCAAGCTCGCTAGTAATCGTCAATCCCGCCTGCGTCAAAGCTTGCCGCGATGCAGCGACCGCCAGGTGCGTAAATGGATCATTCCTACGGATCTCCTTACGCTCCATATAAGGACTGGGGTCGAAATCCCTGACTTCTCCCGCAAACTTTACCAGATGCTCGCTTGTATCAAAACTTTGGATCGGTCCGATCCCCGAGCGACCCTGGCAAAGCGCCTCCCAAGTCTCGCCAACCGTATGCCCCAAAGGCGTAACCATTCCTATCCCAGTAATCACCACTCGTTTCATCATTTGTAAAATCCCTTCAAAATAGAACCAGTTCAGTACTTTTCCCACTTTTGGAAAAAACTGGATCATTGTGAGCTAATTAGTCCATAATAAGAGCAAAAAAACTGCGCCTAACGAGCGCGCTCTCCTTGATATTGCATCAAAGAGAGCGCGCCTGAACGCAGAGTGTGAACCAAAGAGGGATCATTGTGGCCTTTAGCTAACAACATAACCCCCTCAAAGTAAGCGAGCAGAGCCTGCGCAGTAATACCAGTATCTAGAGTCACTGGCACAACACCTTGTTCTTTCGCCGCGCATAGCATCCGTTCAAAGTATCCAATCCATGCTTGGAAAAATCGCTCCATGCGCAGACGAATCAGCTCATCCAGAGTGCTCATCTCCAGCGTCAAATTGCCGGCTGGACACCCACGCATATGACCACTCATCTGCTGCTGGGACTGCAATTTCTCCAGTGCCAGATCAAAGAAACGCATGATCTGTTCCTGAGGAAGCAACTGATCCGAAAAGGTAGGTGCCAGGACAACCTGCTCAAACCACTGCCACTGACTCTCAATGGCGATCAGAACAAGCTCCTGCTTGGAAGAAAAAAAATGATAAAAACTGCTTTTGGTCACACCAGCAACCACGCACAATTCCTCCACACTCACACTATTGTAGCTGTGTGCAAAAATCATACTTTTCGCGGCCTCAATCAACCGCATCCTGGCATCGCTCGGTCGTCCCATAGCCTTCTACTGTACCGTTCCCCTTCTTATTGTGGACTACATAGTCCACAATAACACGAAAGAGGGAAAATGTAAATAGAAAATCACCTTGACCCATCAGAGCATGCGTAGCAGAGAATTGAAATATCGTGGGATTGGTCCAAATAATTACCTAATCCCAGGCAATGCCAGCCTATCTTGCTGGCATTGCCTGGGCATTATCACTTTAGATTAGCCATCGCAAGCAAAACCTGACGAGCAACTTGTGCATCCGCCAGTGCTCGATGTCCACCTGGATGAATCTCGAAATACTCACACGCCATGTTCAGACTCAGGAACGATCGACCAGGCTCCGCACGATAATCGGAGTATGCATTCATGAGACAATGAGCCTGTGGTCGCTCCATACGCTTGCGGTAGCGCAAAGCATTATAGGCCAGCATAGGCACATCGAATGCGGCGTTATAGATCACAAGCGGACGAGACAGATAAGGGACTAATTGTGTCCACACTGCGGGGAAAGTCGGCTGGTCCGCGAGCGACTCTTTGGTGATACCATGTATCTGGCTAGCATCTACAGGTATCTCTCCTCGACACTGGATCAGCGTATTGAGCACAACAGATCCATCCATCTCGACCAGAGCCAGCTCAATCACCTCGCTAGCCTCGAACTTAAGCCCAGTCGTCTCAGTGTCCAGCACGAGCGGATGCTGCGCGACAAGCGATCTAGCCCAATCACCAGCAGAAAGCACCGGTTGCAGCAATTTCTCCTGAATAGCTTCTTCGGCCTCTTGCTCCGTAACCCGCCAGCCATCAGGCCCAATCAGCAACCAATCCTCTTTTATTTTTTGCCAGCGATAATGATGCTGTTTAAGGCGAGCCTTGCGATCATTGTCAACAACCATATGCTTTTTATACTCTTCTTTCTTGTACGATCCTCTTATTCAATATCCATACATAAGAGTATATATTTAACCTATCGTATATTCAATACCGCAATTGCTAAAAAGTAAATAATTACCGTCACTCTGGCTTGAGCGTGTGCTCACAATATGTGACTGGGGATACAATATCTATTCGTGCTTGGATTATCTGGAACACTTCTCAGCACACTTCATCCACAATTATTCCGTGTTCGAATAATTCTGGATGGCCCCTTTTCTGTAACAATTTTCTCCATGAAATTGACTATCTAGCATATACAACAATAACTTTTGTTACAAGCGGAGAGAAGTACATTCGTGATCACGTATATAATTCATTCAAGAGAGGAAGGAACCCATGCCTGATTTATCAAATGGGTCTCGCCTCAACCTACAACAATTCTTACAAGAGCCAAGGCAGATAATGGGCAAATACTCTGGACACAGACACAACAAGTGACAGCCTTAATAAGTCCGATTGCAACCAATGCAACAATCCTGGTAATACCAACGAGCAGCCCATATAAACTCCAAGCCATTGCCATCACAGATAATCATACGCTCTGGCAAATAAGCACTGATGCTATTACAAATATAGTCATCGGGAACTAATATCAACCACCGAGAAAACCAAGCGAGACAACGGTAACTGGCGGTCATCGCGCCGCCAGAGCCACTCGGCGTACGACATCCTCCGCCAAAGACGTTTTGCTTTGGGAGACCCTCCATCGCCTCCTGTAGCGTCGGAAGATTGCGGGCCGAGTGAGACGATCCAACGCGCAAACGAAGCAATCTGTGCCTTGCGCCCGATGTTCCAGTTCACGTACGAAACGTCGCCCCATCGCGCGCACCAAGCGCACACGTCCCATCGTTCGCATCGCCCACCGCTCGGAGTCTCGTCGCTTCGAGGGCATGAGACTGTGGGTACTTTGACGGTCTTTCAGGAGCGAATCGTGCGTGTAACTGGAACATCGGGCGCAAGGCACAGATTGCTCGGTTGTCTCCTGTCGATGTTCTCACTCGGCCCGCAATCTTCCGACGCTACAGTCTCGTGCTGTTATCTCTGCGATTGAACATGCTCTTTTCGCTTGACATCCTTGGTCATCGATAATTTCTTGGAATCAATGGCCTTCGATCGTGTGGTCGTGTGGTCGTGTGTGGACGTGATGTGCGAAGTCCTGACAATATGAGGCAGAAACTTGTCCCTTCCATCTATCTCTGCTATACTCGTCTTGGACTATAAATCCGGTTATACTATACAAGGAGACGCAATGATACCCGATTCAATGCTAGCTGCATTGCAGGCAAGCGGCCCGCATCCAGAGCATGCTAAACAGCTCATGCTATTTGGACAGTTTGTTGGCGCCTGGGATGTTGACATCACCAACATAGCTCCAGATGGGACAAAGAGAGAAATCAAGGGAGAATGGCATTTCGGCTGGGTTTTGGAAGGCCGGGCTGTCATGGATGTATGGGTTACACCACGTCGCTCGTTGCGCAGTACTGAGTCCCTCTACGAATATGGCGCAACCGTGCGCTTCTTTGACCCGGACATCCAAGCATGGCGCTCTACCTGGATCGGGCCGATGAATTATGTTGTGCGTCCATTCATCGCACGCCCGATGGAAGATGAAATTATCCTTGAAGGCAGTTTCACGTCAGGCGGCCTGACCCGCTGGATCTTCTCACAGATTACCTCGACTAGCTTCCACTGGCGTAACATTGTCTCCAGAGACAATGGCTCAACATGGATAACTGTGCAAGAAATGGTAGCACAGCGGGCTGAGCCATAAATTCTTACCGTTTCCGATTTTTCTTGCGCGACTGCTTCGCCATCTTACTCTTGGCTTTCTTGTGCGAAGACTCGTGTCGGCGGCGCTCTTCGGAGGATGGCTGTGGGAGCGTTATCTGGCCGAGAGGAGCAAGGGGAAGCGTCATCGCGTCTCTCTTAGCGCGTTGTTGCTCAACCTCTTCAGCCGACAGCAAACCCAACTCGAATTGCACATCCTTCCAGTCTCCCATTACCATGGGATCGACACACTTGGCCGCAAATGCCCGCTCTATCAACGGGGCCGCTTCGGTGGCTTGCATATCCACAAGCCCAAGAATTAGAAACGCATTGACATCTGGCTCGTTTTCTTCAAACCGCTCTAATTGCTTCATCAGGAGCGCAATACAAGCTGGACGTGCTTCTGGCCAGCGGGCAGCGATCTTGTCAATACTGGGGATCGCGCTAATGCGAGCATCTTCCTCATGCAACACGTCGTCGGCTATATAGGCTGCCAGCGCTGGAAGAGCGGCTGGACCAATCATAGCGAAAACATTTGGCAGCTCCTCCATCGCCCAATCGCCCTCATCCACGGTTTCGGCCTCGAAGAGCGAGAGCAGCGGCTCAATCGCCTCCTCGGCACGTAGCTGTCCGAGCGCACGCCAGGCATGTATCGGGGCCGAGGCAGCCAAGCTCTCCCTGTCGGCCTCGTGCAAATCTTCATCGGTCGCCATGCGAATGAGATCGGGGATCTGTTCTGAGCCCAACCCCAATTCCCGATAGTTCGGCCATTTATCTGGCTCAGCTATCTGCACTTCATCATAGTTGAGCAACTGATTGACTGGCGGCGCATAGCTGTTGGTACGAATGCTCCCCATAACTCACTCCTTTTCAAATATAGCTTAATATTCCCAGGATGCGTGTCCCAGGGGTGCCCGATTGAGTTCTTCGCGATGGTGTTGCCAAAGTGGCATAAAATTATTCATATATGCCACGAAGCGCTCGTTGTGATGGCGCTCAAGCAGATGTACTATTTCATGGACAATGATGTATTCTAAGCAGTGAACTGGTTTCTTAATCAGTTCAAGGTTTAGCCAGATACGGCGTGCCTTACTATTGCACGTCCCCCATTTGGTTTTCATCTGCTTGACACCCCATTCGGCTACTTCTACATCGATGATAGTTTCCCATTTAGCCAGCAGAGGAGCAATCTCCTGTTTGAGCTGTTGGCGATACCATATATCCAGAGCACGTTCACGCTCGTCCCGGCTACTGCCTGGGCGTATAGCGATATCCATAATTTTTTTGTTGCGCAGAGTTATGGCGGGCGGACCTTCGCGGTAGATGATGTTGAGGAGGTACCGATTCCCTTGATAGTAATGGCTCTCGCCCGAGACAAATTCGCGTTCAGATTGGCGCTCCTGATGCGCGAACTTTGCCTGCTGGCGCTTGATCCAGCCAAGTTTGGAGATTGTAAAGAGACGTACAGCCTCGTCATCTATGCGCAATGGTGCCGCTACCCGGATGCGCCCGCCCGGCGGGTAGACACCAAGATGCAGATTCTTGATGTCTTTACGCACCACATCTACCACAAAGCCATCCACGCTAATCTGATGCATATTACTTAGTACTCTTTTGTTTGCTTTCTAGTTATTTCAAAAATCGTGTTTGTGAGGTTCTCATCCAGTCCTTCGTTTTGCAGTGACTCACGGATCGCAATCAGGATCTCTTTTTCCTTGCGTTTATGACCACGCCAGCCATCTTTTTTGGTGCCGCGAATGGCTGTGTCTACTGCATTGGCGAGGTGCTCACTATTGGATATTGTACTATAGCTAGCAAACGTCTCGTAAAAAGCTCGTTTGGCGGGAGTATTGATCGAGTCTGGATAGCCAGGCTTGCTGCCAGGATTCTGTACCTGTTCGACAAACTCCATGATTTTGGCCAGGGATTGTTTGTAATTCTCGACATGGCTTTGGCGTTCCTTGATCAGGGTATCGAGAAGTTCGGACATTCTGTCATAGTAGGCGGGATTAAAGGGATGCTCGTCTATGATGACGCGGCGCAAATTGTTTTCGATGGTTTCAGCCATGGCCTCCGGATTTTTCTTGAGACCTTCGGGCAGATTATCTAAAGCGTTCGGTCCTCGCTCGACGATCAGTTGCAGAAGGGGAATATCATCGAAGGTGGAGAGTACTTCGCTGTCTTCGGCGCGGATGTAGGTATCGATCAAGTAGCGCATGGCCGGCTCGTACACTTTCAGATCCTTGTAGTCGCCACTGCTCAGCTTTATTTCATCGCACACCTTTTTGTAATAGTCTACATCATCCTTGATCTGAGCGATTTCTTGCGAGGAGTAGCCTGCCTCGGATAGTTCGCTGGCGATGCTGGCGAAGGCGCGTAGCAAAGAGGTTGTAAGCCGATAAAGCAGAATACGTCTGGGTTCGTTCTCTTTGAGAGCATCCTGATTAGCAGTATCTTGTGCGCAGAAATAGCGCATATATGCCAGCGAGTCTTTAGGAGGTGCAACCGGCTCGCAGAGAGCTTTGATAGCCTCGCGGGCGTCTTCAAGCTTCTCTCGACCTTTTTGGATACGATCTTTTAACAAACCATCGACATCTTCTTTATCATAGCCGTCCAGAGCTTGCGAGGTATAGTCGTGGATCGAACCCTCAAGGCTCTTAAAGAGATCTTTGTAGTCGATAACATAGCCGTAATCTTTGTCCTCACCATCCAGGCGGTTGACGCGACAGATCGCTTGGAACAGACCATGGTCGTGCATCTGCTTATCAATGTAGAGATACGAAGCCGAGGGAGCATCAAAGCCTGTCAGGAGCTTGTCCACGACGATCAGAAGCTTCATCTGGCCGGGAGTCTCGATAAACTGTTTTTTGACGTCTCTTTCAAATACTTCCGGATTTTTACCCGCTAGCATTTTATTGTAAATTTCGTACTGCTTCAGCTTCTCCGTCAGCCCTTCTCCGGTCGTCTCGCCTTTGGTAGCGGCGAGCGATGGCTTGTAGGAGGTTACGATGGCACATTTGGTAAAGCCTTGCGAGATGAAGAGCTCGTAGAATTTACAGGCTTCGTAGATACTGCTTGAAACGAGTATGGCATTGCCGTGACCACTAGCCAGACGCGGACGTAGCTCCATATCCAGCATAATATCCGCTACGATCTGTTCCAGTCTTGAGCGAGAACTGTATACTTTTTGCATCGTGCCCCATTTCTGCTTGAGGCGTGCCAATGCGAAATCATTCAGGCCTTGGGTCTTGGCATCGAACCACTGGTCGATCTTCTTCGGCGACGTAATATACTGATCGACGTCACGGGCCTCGTAACGTAAGTCCAGTATGACCTTGTCTTTAACGCCCTCGTCAAATTTATAAGTATGGATATAGCTACCGAAGATCTTGATACTTGTTTCTTTGTCGCTTTTTAGGAGAGGAGTGCCGGTGAAGCCGATAAACATGGCGTTGGGGAGGATCTGCTTCATTGCTTCGTGGAGGTCGCCGGATTGCGTGCGATGGCATTCGTCGACGAAGATGTAGAGGTCGCCTTTGACCTTAAAGTCGGATGGCATGTTGCTCTTGACCTCTTTGATAAAGCCAGCCACATCGCCCTCTTCCTGACCCACGAATTTGTGGATGAGCGAGCAGATCAGCCAGGATGTATCGACATTGAGCTGTGTAAGGAGATCCTTGCCGCTTTTTGTGCGATAGATCTCTTCATCGACGCCTTTGAAGACCTTTTCGATCTGCTCATCCAGCTCGGTGCGGTCGGTGATAATCAGGATGCGCGAACCCTTGACGTTCTCACGAATCCACTTGGCAAGCCAGACCATCGTCAGACTCTTGCCGCTGCCCTGAGTATGCCAGATAATGCCACCTTCGCGTTTATGCACCCGCTCCTGAGCAGCACGCACCCCGAAATATTGATTGGGGCGACAGAGCTTCTTGGTCCCGGCATCGAAGACAATAAAATCGTGGATAATCTCCAGGAAACGTTTCTTTTCGCAGAGCTGGATAAGCTGGCGATCGAGCGAGTTCTCGATCGTGCTATCTTCTTTCCAGGTCAGATAATATTTCTCAGTCGTCTCGATGACCCCATAGCGCAATCCCTCGGTATCATTGCCGGCCATAACGAGCTGCATCGTCGTAAAAAAAGGCAAAATAAAGCGCTTATCCTGATTGTCCAGATTCTGACGAATGCCATTGCTGACCGAGGCGGTCGAGCGCTTCAGTTCCAGCACGCCTAGCGCGATCCCGTTGACATAGATCACCACGTCTGGCCGCTTGGTATTCTCTCCTTTAATGGTGACCTCTTCGGCGATAGCAAAATCGTTGTTTAGTGGATTTTTCCAGTCGATCAGCCAGACGGTTTCGGTATTTTCGCTAGCGTCGGGCTTGACCTTCACGCCGTAGCGCAGTAGACCATAGATCGCTTTATTACGATCGTAGAGGTTCCTGGTCTGATCTCCGGCCACTTTGTTAAGTTCGTATAACGCTTTAGTGATAAGTGTTTCATTGTACTTCTGCTTGTTCTTCAGGAAGCGGCGTAGCAGAACCTCTTCGATATTGCTGTTGTTGGGACGGTCTTTCCAGTTGCCGAGGTAGCTATAGCCTAGCTTGTTTTTGAATAACTGGACTACACGGTTTTGCGTTATACGTTCGAGCTGACCGATTGTATCCATTTTAATCTCGTCTTCCCTGTGAGTAGCTCTTGCATCATACCTTGCTTCAAAGCGCGAGTTTTGTCGCGCCTCTGCTCTAAGGCGACAATTTCGGCGTCCCTGTCTGAGAGAACGGTGGCTATGGCTTGTTGCTCTTTATGATTACGAGGAAATGATATCATTTCTATCTCAATGATTTTTGTGTTTAAATTCATTTGTGAACCAGTTTGACCATTTTTAGACCAAGATTTTTCTATTGAAGATAAATAGTAGTATAAGTATTCCAGATCTAATTTTGGGTTTTCAAATATAACAAAGCCATCATGAATACAAACATCTATCTTTGTAATAACTGGCTTACCAACGGTTGCACAGATGCTCATTATTAAATTCTCTTGCTTCACAAAACGACTTTGCTTAACTCCCTGCTCTGAAAGATTTTGCGTTGTATTGAATAAGTATTTAGCGGATTTAGTTACATCAGAAATTCTAACCCATCCAATGTTTGAATACGCATTAAACCATTTGGGATCTTCAATAGGTCGTGGAGAGGCTCCACGATAAATTTTGGCTATCTCACCAAGTCTTTTCACCTCCCACTCATCACCAAATCCCGGTAACCGTACCTTGCCAGTGAGAAGTTGCTGCATTGTTGCCTGCTTGATGTCGTACTTCTTGGCTATGAGTTTGTCGAGCGAGGTAATCAGGGCGTCAACGTCGGAGAGGGCGGTGGCGATGGCACGTTGTTCAGAGAGAGGTGGAAGACACAACATCAATTTTTCCGCTTCAGGCACTTTCATATGTTCGACAGTTGCCCCACTACCTAGTACTTTAATTTGCGATTGAAAGACATATTCCTGAAACGCATAAAGTAGGTACCTGTTGTCTAAAAACCTAGGATTAGCCCTGTATTGCATGAGACGTTGACCTAAAAATATATGATCATCAGTATCAATCATGCCAACTTCACCTAAAGGAGCTTCTCTTGTAAAATTACATCCCCTTTCTTGGGCACTATGCGTCTTGTCCAGAGTTCGAATACTTCTTTAGTTACATATTTAATATCAGAGAGATCTATATGTCCATTTTTAACATTATTGGTTCTAATCATTTTATATGGGGTTTGATAATCTACAGCAAGAGCTGTCTTATTTACGCAATCGGTAATTGATTCGCAAATATCTTTAATATATACCATTTCCCAATTTTTGGCTGTATTTCGTAATGTTATTGCCATACAAACCCCATTTCCCTCAAGTGTCCAGCGACCTTATCGCTCAATACCTCAACCTCTTCAGAGAGCTTCTGTAACGGCGTTGCATAGCGCTCTGCAAGCTCCGTGATGCGTCCCGTCAACGCTTGAGAAACACGATTCAGTTCGCCCTGTACATCAGCAGCGAGGGTTGCCAGCCATTTATCGTCTACCACGAGTGTCTTTACTTCTTCCTCGTTTAGTTGCTTGTATTTCGCGGCTACTTTCGCATCGAGGGCTTTTTGGGCATCACGAACCTTCTTGCGAGCCTCCGCTTCCTGTTCGAGTAAATCGAGGTACGTATTCAAGAGAGATTGTTCCTCCTCCGTGTCGGGCTCGCCGAAGAGGTCTTTCTGGCGTATCTTGATGCTCGCTTTGGTGATCTTGCCTTTCTCGTTTTTCGCCTCCTCCAGCAGCCCCTCCTCGCCAGTATATTCTTCATCCATATATTCCAATCTATTGATGATGGCATCAACGGCCACCCCGCACTTCTCGATTAGTTCTAGTTCGGCGACAAAATAGCGATTCATGATTAACTGTGGTGGAATGAGATCGCTGCTGGCCCGCCAGCCATCCTGAGCAATCAGATAAACATCATCTTGCATCGTATCGCCCCAATAGCTCATTAGGTGCTGGTAGACATCGTATTTATCAATTAGGCGATCCTCGGCAAAGACGCGCAGAATATCTTCCGAGAGTGTCTCGATTAGTTGTCTGGGATAGCTACCGACTCCGAGATTTGTAAGCGCGGGCTTGTTGTTCGTCTGCCATTGCTCAAAGAGCGCGGTCACTGTCTGCATATAGTTTAGGAACTCGGGATGAGAAAAAATAATCGGCTTGATCGATCCAGTATCTGCACGCAACTGGCTGTATCCAGGGCGCAGGCCTGCTTCAAAGAGATGCGCTTTGAGTGAAGGAAAGACTTGCCAATAGTTGTCCAAGCCAGCGATATCGCGGTTGGGAATGCCACCCAGCAGATGGGCTGCGATATCGTGGATATCTTCGGCTTCTGTGCTGTCGATGTAGCGCGGAATATTGAGATTGTAGTCGTTCTCCTCGATTTCGGCCACGCTCACCATGCGCGAGTACTTCGGGAGTTCGAGCTGGCGATTGAAAACATCGACGATCTTGTGGAGGTCCTGATGGCGCAGGCGGTTCTTATTGCCATCCTTCATAAAGCCCTTGCTCGCATCGATCATAAAGAGGCCCGTGCGGCTAGCGGCGTTCTCCTTATCGATAACGATAATGCAGGCTGGGATGCCGGTACCGTAGAACAGATTGGCCGGGAGGCCGATGATGCCTTTGATGTAGCCTCTGCGAATAATCTTCTCGCGAATAGCGGCTTCGGTATTACCACGGAAGAGGACTCCATGAGGTAAGATGATTGCTCCTTTGCCGGTACTTTTGAGTGAGCGGATAATGTGCAGAAGAAAAGCGTAGTCACCATTTTTTTGCGGTGGGATGCCATCGCTAAAACGGTCGTAGAGATCGTTAGCAGAATCAAAGCCACTGCTCCAAGCCTTGGTAGAGAAAGGGGGATTGGCAACAGCGAAATCGAAAAGCTTGAGTTGTCTGTCGTCCTCTCTATTGGCACCATCTTGCTTAAAATACGGGCGCGAGAGCGAGTTGTCGCGATGGATAACGGCGGTAGTATTATCATGCAGGAACATATTCATGGTAGCTAGTGCGGCGGTCGCATTATCCATCTCCTGACCATAGATGGTCAAGCCGGCACGGGATTCATCGGCAGCTTTTAGCAACAGCGAGCCGGAGCCGCATGTGGGATCATAGATTGTCTGATCCTGGCTCGTGGCTTTGTTGATACCGATGACCTTCGCCATAACGCGGGAGACTTCGGCAGGTGTATAAAACTGTCCTTTGCTCTTGCCAGATTCGGTAGCGAAATGGCGCATCAAATACTCATAGGCATCTCCAAGGAGATCATCGCCTTCTGCGCGGTTCTTGCGGAAGTTCAGGCTGGGCGAGTCGAAGATTGCGATCAGCTTGGAGAGGCGATCCTGCATATCCTTGCCGGTGCCGAGCTTCGTGGAGTCATTGAAGTCGGCCACATCGATCACACCTTTGAGGTCATTGGCCTCAGCGAGTTTGGCAATGATCTTATTGATCTTGTCGCCGATCTCTATATCGCCCTTGAGCGCCACCATATCGGAGAAGCCACCACCGGCCGGTATCTCGATCAAAGGATTGGCCTGGCTCGCGTATTTGTCGGAGACGTATTTGACGAAAAGTAAGGCGAGAATGTAATCTTTGTACTGTGAGGCATCCATACCCCCGCGAAGTTCATCACAGCTTCTCCAGAGCGAGCTGTACAGCTCACTTTTCTTGATTGCCATTGAAAACTTTATCCATCAACTTTCTACAGCATTGCGTATAGATTATAGAGAAATTGGACACATATGGGTACCGTACCGCTAGCCGAAATCGCTTACCGTTTCCGATTTTTCTTGCGCGACTGCTTCGCCATCTTACTCTTGGCCTTCTGGCGCAAAGTCTCCTGTTGGCGACGTTCCTCGGAGGATGGCTGTGGCTGTGCTATCTGGCTCGTACGTGCCAAGGAAGGTGTCGCTATAGAAGATGACAGTGGCAGCCTTACCACGCTCGCAGGTGCGAAGAGAGGCGACTCCGAGAATCGCTTAGCTCGTCGTTGATCCTCAGCTCGTCGTTGCGCGACAACTTCAGCCGACAGCAAACCCAACTTGTCTTGCACATCTTCCCATTCTCCCGCGATCGAGAAATCGACATAATCGGCCTCAAACGCCTGCTCCATCAACGGGGCCGCATCGGTAGCCTGCAGCGTCGCTAAATTAGAAATGAGAAAACCATTGGCAGTCTCACCGTTTTCTTCAAACTGCTCTAATTGCTTCATGAGGGATGCAACGCACGCTGGACGTGATTCCGGCCAGCGGATGGCGATCTGTTCGATACTGTCAAACACAGCAATACGAGCATATTCATTAGACGACACGTCGGCGATATAGGCTGCTAGCGTAGGAAGAGCTACTGGGCCAATCATGGAGAAGACCACTGGCACCTCCTCCAGCAGCCAATCGTTCCCATCCACGGCTGCGGCATTGAGGAGCGCGAGCATCGGCTCAATCGCTGCCTCGGCACGTAGTTGTCCGAGCGCTCGCCGAGGCATGCATCGGAGCCCAAAAGTCTAGAAATCTCTGGATCGACGACCCCATTCAGACCTTCATCGGTCACCATGCGGATGAGATCTGGAATCTGTTCTGAGCCCAGCCCCAATTCTAAATAGTTCGGCCACTCATCTAACGAGGCGATCTGCGCGTTCCCATAGGTGAGCAGCTGATTGACTGGCGGCGTATAGCTGTTGGTACTAATCATCCCCATAACTAACTTCCTCTTCTCTTATTTTTCACCCATCAAAGTAAATCTGATCTGGATCACCATGATAACATATCTTCCGACAGAAGAATAGATAAGAACAAGAAAAGGGATATTCATGATCATTTGGTTTTCTGATCTGTACCGAGGTGATGTTTAACGAGTGGGCCAGATCCTATGGAAAACAAGGTGCGAAATAAAGCCAACGCTAACGCCGCGATCTTGTGCTGGGCACAAGGCCGCGTACAATCGCAGAGACCACGATAGCCTGCTGGGCACAAGGCCACGTACAATCGCAGAGACCACGATAGCCTACTGTAGCTGCGTCGCCTTGTGCACGCGGTCCCGTTCATCGTACAATCAAGCATCATGTTATCTATCAACGCCTCCCAACATGTATGGTGTACCCACATCGTGGCTCTTCCAAGCTTTTGATGATTCAGGACAACTTTCAAAACATGAGCTTTTCTCCTTTGGCTTTCAGAGCATCTTCTCTGGAAGCAGATCGTTTTTAAAAGACCATATCATCAAAAGCTTGGAAGAGCCACGATGAACGGAACCGCGTCCCGATGGCTGTCAGGTCGGACGATGAACGGAACCGCGTGCACAAGGCGACGCAGCTACAGTAGGCTATCGTGGTCTCTGCGATTTATTCAAACAATTGGAGCAAGTGAATTGACATATACAGCAAGATCCCCGACACAATCATCGATTACCAATGTATTGTGTCGGGGATCTTATGGTCTCTGCAATATGATTTTTCTAGATCGGACTCATGTCCTCATAGAAAAATGCTAGCGGCTAACGGAGCGATTAGCAGATGCTCGTCGTGGTCGTCCAGCCTGTGAAGGTCTGGGATTTCTTCTGGGTCCCCGAGGCTGAGATATCTCGCCGGACTCAAATTTTGATGTGTTGTAGTCACCAGGGGTGCTACCAACGCCAGCAGGCCTGCCTGCTCCTCTTCTGGCATCGCCCCTCGGCTTGCCACCGGCGTATGGACGTTCTCCTTCTGGCTGCCGTACAGGTGTACGTGCTGGCACAGCGCTGATCACTTGCCGTCCTCTGCCGCCGGGTGCCGGATAATTGTCACGACTTGGTCGTGCGGCTCTGCTACGATCTTGACCTGCCGAGAAATCCTTACGGGCTCGGGCCGGACGCTGCTCCTGATCATTCGAGAACTCTCGGCGCTCGCGTACTGGACGCTGCTCCTGATCATTTGAGAAACTCTCGGCGCTCGCGTACTGGACGCTGCTCTTGCTCTTGCTCTGGACCTGTCGAACGTTCTCTGCGCTCCCGAGCTTGACGCTGCGCTCGATCCTGATTGTTCGGATATTCTCTGCGTTCCCGCTGCTCCGAATCCGCCGTGAGCTCTTTGATCTCTCGACGCTGCTCTTCACCCTGATCTACCGCGATCTCTTTGCGACGCTGATCTCGACTTTGACCGGAGGAGTAGTCTCGGCGCTCTCGGAATGGGCGCTGCTCTCGATCCCGACCGGAGGAGTAGTCTCGGCGCTCGCGAGCCGGAAACTGATCTCGGCTCTGCTCATGCACCTGAGTAGCTGGATCCTCTGGCCTAGCAACCATAGCATCCTCATCAATAATGAGTCGCTTCAATGTAACAGCCTGGCCCAAACTGCTTGCCATGCGCCGCCATTTGGATAAATCAGATGGCGCTAACAACGTAATCGCCTTACCTTGTTGCCCCATGCGACCCGTACGACCGATACGATGCGTAAACAGTTCGCTCGATTCCGGCAACTCGTAATTGATCACCTGATAGATCCCTTTGATGTCCAGACCACGTGCAGCCACATTGGTAGCCAGCAACGTATGTACCTGTCCATTGCGGAACTTCGTCAATATTTCATCACGAGCGCGCTGGCTCTTATCACCGTGTAATGTACCCACGGCAAACCCGAACCGGCTCAGCTGTTTTCCTAATTTCTCGACACCATATTTCGTCTTGCCAAAGATCAGACTACTCTCGCCCTGCGTCGTATACAAAAGAGTACAAAGCGCAGCCATTTTCTGATCATGAGGAACCTGATAAGCAATCTGCTCAATAGTACTTTCCCCACCATCAGCTGCAGTAATATCGATTTTGACAGGATCTTTGAGGAATTTCTCCTGAAGCTTCACAATCCAATCCGGCATAGTCGCGGAAAAGAGAGCCATCTGTCGTGTATCAGGAGTCGTCGTCAGGATCTCCTCAATGATTTGAGCGAAGCCAATATCCAGCATCTGATCGGCCTCATCCAGCACGCACATCCGCAACTGGTTTAGCACCAGAGTGCCGCGCTCCAAATGATCCTTGATACGTCCTGGCGTACCGACAACAATCTGTGCTCCATAGCGCAGCGACGAAATTTGATTGGCATAAGGACGTCCCCCTACAAGTAGGGCCGTCGTAAGCCTCCGGCT
The DNA here is from genome assembly GCA_963699315.1 of uncultured Chloroflexia bacterium. Lineage (GTDB taxonomy): Bacteria > Chloroflexota > Ktedonobacteria > Ktedonobacterales > Ktedonobacteraceae > Dictyobacter. The sequence continues at coordinate 4,335,410 of OY969433.1, read as the reverse complement.
GGTTGCCAGTTTGCTCAGTACAGTATTTACCTGCACAGCCAATTCACGCGTCGGCACAAGTACCAACGCCTGGACGAAACGTTTTTCCCTTGATAATCTTTCCACCAGCGGAATGCCATAAGCCAGTGTCTTACCCGATCCGGTCGCCGATTGTCCGACCAGATCATTGCCGGCCAAGAGCGCCGGGATTGCTTGAGCCTGAATAGGCGAAGGCTCAGTAATATCCATATTTGCCAACACCGCACGTGTCGCAGGTTGCAGAGAATAGTCATTAAAAGAAGGCATGAAAAATCCTTTCGGGCCAAGGCGCCTCTCGCGGGCGCGGTACACATCCCTGAAAACACTATGCCACAGGGAGTACCAGGAGCAGGCCGTGGGATACGGGAGCAATGCTGCTAGCTGATATCAGATACGAACTTGTGTGCAGGAATAGATTATTCTACAGAGGATTGCTCAGAGCTCTTTAGTGTCTTTATCGGGGAACAGGATGTGCTAGCGGCCTGCTCCATGCCATGCAAACAATCATAACCCTACGAGTGTACTCGTTTTGAAGCTGATCGTCAAGTTAATTTCACAATTTTTGGTTTTTTGCTCTATGTATGGCCTATTACAGCCAGACTAAGGCAGCTCTCACACGTATATATTCCTTTTTCTCAACGTTTTGAAGAATCGATCACTAAAGTATGTGAGAGCCATTTATGCTTGTCATACGCTGAAAATTGGGTCAGGTTCTAACACCGCAGGTGATCTTCCGATTTCACTGCGAAAGATGCAGCACATTCTTTCATTATGCCAGGGGAGTCAATCGACCCACCACAATCAACACAGCCAGGAACAAGATCAAAATAGTACCAACAATCACATTATATTCCTGATGCTTGGCGTGCACGATGCAGGCCCCGATCATAACTATCACCAAACCGAAAGCCGCAACCACCGTTAGCCAGGGCAAGATGCCAGTGATACCAGGCAGGATGAGACCAATTACGCCCAACAGTTCAGCGACCCCTAATAAGCGAACAGATAGAGCAGAGGTGGTGTTAACCCAGGACATGTTTTTCTTGAGGCTCGCCAGTGGCATAAAGGTTTTCAAAAAACCAGTGACCAGAAATGTCAGGGCCAGCACACCCTGGATAATCCAAAGGACAATATTCATCTTCGTTTTTTCTTTCTTTGCAAAAAATGTATTGTAAGCAGCAATTATTGCATACGCAAGATCTATTGACTATCATGCTCCCATGGAGCGCCACCAATCATGAAAAGTTGTATTTCTTAGCTTCTTGTCTCGTTCATCGTAGCGATAACGTGGCAAACTCGTAGCGGCGAAGGGGCGCAGGGCTATAAAACACGTAGAAAAGAACAAATACAGCGCCCCGGGGCTTGCCCACGCCGTGCCACTACATCGTACGATCTCCTCTGCTACGCCGATCAACGCACATCAGCATTATCGTTCATCAGAGATATGATGTTCTGTCGTTGATTACAGGCCTGTGATGTAATTGGGTATTTTTAGGATATTTGGTCGTTTTCAGCGAGCGTAGCATACGATGCAGTGGCACGGCGTGGGCAAGCCCCATCGGCGAGACCAGACGTATCAGAGGTCGAGCCGCGAAAGCGAATATGTGGCACGTCATAACCTCGAGGGGACCGCGTTCACAAGGAAACGCAGCTACAGTAGGCTCTCGGTTGTTGAAAAGAGATTGCCGGGCGCAAGCTTCCATTGTGGATCAAGTGCCTGCTTGACTGCATACATCTGCTGGATGCCTTGTTCTCCATAGAGTTCTTTGAGCAAGGCTTGTTTGATCGGGTTACGTCCGACACCATGTTCCGCGAGAGGAGAGCCTCCCAGGGCGATCACTGCTCGACCACACTCCAGGATCACGTTCCGTGCCGCCTCTACATCCGCCAGGGCATGGGGCAGCAGATTGGGATGCATGTTTCCATCGGAGATATGTCCCCAGATAGCATAGTCGAGTCCATGTGACGCGAAGCCAGAGCGAAAGATCTGCATCATTGTCTCCAGATGCTCAAAGGGAACGATCATATCGGCGGCCATCTTGGTGATCGCTGGATCTAGTTCACGCTGACGGCGCAATACGTGTGCGTTGACTCCAAGCGGAACAGCCTCGCGCAGCGCATACACCTGCGCAAGACGTTGCTGCTCCTGAGGCATGATCAGTTCAGTCTCCTCCAGCCGACCACACGCGTCAAGTGTCCGTACAAAGCGTACCAGAGGAACATCTGGAGCATCTGCTTCAAGTGCTTGCGCGATATCATCATAGGCGCGATCGACCCATTCAGGCAGCAGTTCGATTTGAATGAGCAACAATGCCTGTACGTCTGGTGCGATGACAACATTGTTGCGCTTTTCACGACTATCTGTACGCAACAGTTCGAGAGAACGGGCATCGATATATTCGATAGCGCTAACGTCTAGTCCATGAGGATCACTTGCCTGCCGCGTTTTGATTGAGAGATCGCGTAACATGCCTGTAAGTACGAGCGCTTGTGCCTCTGTCTCACATGGGACAAGCGCCGCACAGATCTCAGGCTTCGGAGTCACCACACGCAAAGTCGCCTCAGTGATCACTCCCAGCGTCCCTTCTGAGCCGATAAAGAGATCGATAAGATCCATCTGTGGCGCAGCATAATATCCTGCCGAACATTTCGCGACTTGAGGCATCTGATATGAAGGAATGGGCAGACGCGTGAGACCAGTCGGTCCCACTATCTCAAAATATCCATCTGGATGTGCATAACATTGGCCCCGCTCAAGATCAAGGACTTCTCCAGATGCTAACACGACCGTCAAAGCTTGCACCCATGGACGTGTGCTACCATATTTGAACGTTGCTGCACCTGCCGCGTTGGTCGAGATGACTCCACCAACGCTTGCTCCATTATAGGAAGGCACCGGCGGATAATATTTATTGTCAAGCGCGAGTGCCTCTTGTAGAGCATACAAAGAAAGACCAGTCTGCACCCGCACGCTCTCTGATCTGCTCTCCAGGATACGATTCTGCCGCTCAAGACTCAGCACCACTTCGCCTCGCGGCGTGGCCCCACCTGTCAGCGATGATTGTACTCCGATGGGCAAAATCTTCGCATAACGTTGCAGGATGATGGCAACCTCTGCTTCGCTGCGAGGCCGTACGAGGCCAACCGCCTTGCCACCTGGATAGTTGGCGGCATCATGTTCTACCGCCGCAAGCTGATCGGGATCGGTAAGGAGATCGATCGGTTCAGCGACGCTTCCACGCGGCGCACGCGTTTGCACTCGATGTGCTGATGAGGTACGAGTCATATTTCTACTCTTTTTCGTGTGTCTGGCTACTATACGTACTCTCAAAAATGTGATCTGCATTATTGGCTTCAAAACCCTCCCGGCGCTGCTCTCGTCGTAGGAGATGACGTGGCACGTCGGCAAAAGCAGCGAGTGGTCGACGTTCTGCGAACTCGACATATGATCCCGCGATAGCATGCTCCTCATCGCCAACAAAGCGAGCAGTTACCATCTCGGCCACCGTCGAACTTTGTAAGAGCTTCCCATCTGGACTGGTCTTCACTTTTCCACCAGCATCATTGAGAGTAAAACCGTGCCGCTCCAAGAATTTGTTGAAACTGGCAATAGTATCATAGCCGTCTGGCAAATTATGGACCGCGATGGTAAAGTGATTGAGGTAGTAGCGATTATAGATTACCCAGGCGGCATATTCACTTTCAGCTTGCAAACAATGATAATCACCCCAGGTCGGCAGATGCCACAAAGCATGATGCAGAAATGTATCGACCTGCTCAGCATCATCCAGATCAAGAGCCGAAACGGGATCTGCGGTCACCTCATCCGTGTACGAATGAATGATGCGCTGAGTCTCAGCCGACAAGTCAGCAACACGTAATTCGCTAAGAAAGAGACGGGGGAGATGCGGCTGAGGCGGAGAATACCAGAAGGCATCAAGCTTTTTCGCAGGAAAATCGTAAGGATCACGTTTCTCATACCCATAGTGCAAAAAAATCTTTTCTAGAGACTGAATGCCTAGATGGTCCACACCCAATGTGCGAAAGGCAATATGATCATTCTCGGCGTCTTTGGGATCAGCAATGACCCCCTCTTGCTTCATCGCCTCCAAGATCCTCGCCACATTAGGCACCCGCTGCTGATAGCGCCTCATCAAACCATCAAGAACCTTTTGCAATGCATCAAGCTGCATCGCTATCGTATGTGATCCATACATTGCCTGTCATCCTTTCACTACCTACATCAAAGATCGATTTTGTGATACGCAGTTGTACTTAAACTTGCTAAGAGGATAAATTCATGTGCGTTCTTTAAATAATCCTACCACAAAATCGATAAGCTCCTCCTCTTACTCCAAATAAATATAGATGAGCTTGCCAACGATCAGGGGTACTTGACGGAGAAGAAGACTTCTATGGTAGTCAAGGTAGTCAAGGTAGTCAAAAAGGCCCTGATTCCACCACAATCAACTTTGATCCGATCCAGATAACATTCTAAAACGCAACGTTCAGATAAGAAAGGTGCGGCTGTACCTTTCTTATCTGAATGCAAGGAAATATATATCTTCTTGCTATCTCGCTTAATAGAACAAATTCCCTCATAAATGATAGATACATTCAACGAGTGTCTACCGTGACACATATCCTCTTGTGCAATCAGTTATAATATAATACAATACGGGGTAATATAGTGCTATATTTTACATATGGCAGATATAAACAACAACTATATAAAGAGAAAATTAGATGTAAGCAAGAAAGCGGTGTATATTGTCCGAAAACATATCTTTCCAGGATAGAAATTCGTATGTTGTTGACGCCGAAAATGCAGCTGAGATGGCTCGCTTGATGACGTTGGCCACTCAGATGACCGAAAATATGGGAACCTTATTTCCACCTCGCCTTGACCTTTCCTCTATCCATGCAGTCCTTGATGTTGCCTGCGGTCCCGGACAATGGGCCCTGGATGTCGCGCGCCAATATCCGCACATGCAAGTCACGGGAGGTGATATCAGCCAACTGATGATTGCCTATGCCTCGACACTCATCGGGGATATACCCAACGCTCGCTTTCTGAATATGGATGTACGACAATCTCTCGACTTTCCCGAGCAGAGCTTCGATTTTATCCAGGCGCGTTTGATTACATCATTTATGCGCATGACGGAGTGGCCCACGCTACTCAAGGAATGTCAAAGAATCCTGAAGCCAGGAGGAACGCTCTGCCTGATTGAAGGCGAAAGCATGGGAGTGAGTAACAGTGCCGCCTTCGAACAGTTTAACGCGTTGCTCGTCCATGCCATGAGGAAAACTGGACATTGTTTCGCTCCCGAAGGCAACATGTTCGGCATCACGCCGCTCTTACCTCATTTGCTTGAACAACAAGGCTTCCAGCATATCACGCAACAAGCTTTTGCGCACAACTTTTCGGCAGGCCAAAAAGCACATAGGGCCGCATACACTGGTAATAAAACGGCACTGAAATTGGTCCAACCCTTTCTCATCCACGAGAAGGTAACAACTCAACCAGAAATAGATATTCTCTACGAGCGTACGCTCCAGGACATGCAATCCCCCGATTTTTGCGGACAGTGGTATTACATGGCCGTCTCTGGTAAAAAACCTTTGGAAAATCTGAAGCAACGCGAAACAATAGCAAGCAAGAAACCTTTGTGATCTGATTGGTTTCCTGCGTGTCTGGTGCACGCGGAATGCGCATCCGTCCCTTAGGTTGATGCGCATTCCGCGTGCACCAGACACGCAGCGACAGTTGGCATGTTGCTCTCTTCAGGGGTTACGGGGCCACCGGGCCAGTAAGATCGGTCCATTTTGATGCCCGTAGAGGCGGGACATATCCGGCCAGACTATCCAGCAGATCGGGGACCTTCTCATTGTGCAGAAGTAGCTCGACATGGTGAGATGCTATAAAACCTTCCGTCATGGTATGCTGTAACAGTGCAAGCAATGGATCAAAATAGCCTATCACGTTGAGTAGTCCAATAGGCTTCTGATGGATGCCAAGCTGTGCCCATGTGAACATCTCAAACAATTCATCGTAGGTTCCTGAGCCACCAGGCAGAGCCACGAAACCATCAGCAAGATCAGCCATCAGCGCCTTACGTTCATGCATATTCGCTACCACATGAAGGTCGGTCAAGCCTTGATGAGCAACCTCCTGAGGGAATAAAGCTCGTGGCATAACACCAATGACTTCTCCACCTGCGGCTAAGACAGTATCAGCAATGACCCCCATCAAGCCGACCTGCCCACCGCCATACACCAATCCCAGGCCACGCGCTACGAGTTCGTCGCCCAATGATTGAGCGGCTTGCCTATACTCTGGACGTACACCACTCTTTGAGCCCGCATAGACGCAAATACGACGCATCAAATATGCCTTTCTTTTACTACAGCAAATCAGAACTACTCGCCGGTCTGCCCATCGATCGCTTCGCGCATCAGATCAACGTGTCCATTATGGCGAGCCGTCTCCTCGATCATGTGGATAACGATCCAGCGTAGCGAAATAGCATCTTTTTGTTTTGGTTTACGAGCGATATCATCAAAGGAGGCCGCAGCGACAATCTCCCGCGAGCGTTCTGCCTCTGCCCGATAGAGAGTAAGAATATCCTCGGTCGTCTCATCTGGCTCGATACGAAAATCGGCATTAGGATCATCATCGGTCCAAGGGAAAGAGACGACCTCGCCCGCGAAGTCATCCTGAAACCAGGAGCGCTCAACGTAGGCAAGATGCTTGATGAGACCCAGCAATGAAAGTCCCGAGGGAGTCATTATACGCCTCAGATCTGTATCGCTCAAGCCTTCAATCTTCCATAAGATCGTTTGCCGATGATAATCAAGGAAAGCGGTGAGTAGCTCTCGTTCGGAACCGCTAAAAGGTGGGTCAATGCGTTTGGAGGCATCCATAATAATCCCTTTACAGTTATAAACAGTCAACATAACACGATCTATTCCACAACCAATAGATAAGACGTTTTGCCTGCATACTTTCTCAACTGTTGCTGACATTCCATCTCCCCTACACATCTAACTGTAGCACAAATATAGGACATGCTTAGCCCTGATAAATCCTGCATTATAGATCAGGCTGATCATCTTTGCCTACCAGCTTCATGGAAGCATAGATAGCAGTCACGTAAATATCTTCCAACTGTTTTTGAGTTATAGTAGTGGAGATGTATCCATCGAGAGCACACTGCTGCCGAAAAAACACCGATGCCCCGAGAAGTGTGCGCCACGATTTTTTGCAAACCGGCAAGGAGCAGGTCACGCTCCATCGCAGCGACCATGGCACAAACGCGTAGCGGCGTCAAGATTGCCGCCCAAAGAGATCCTCCGCCGAGAGACCAGCCGCAATCTGGCCTTGCGCACGCCGTCCAGTTCACGTATGTTATGTTCGACAAAGAAGTAAAAACACCTACATGCTCGTTCCTGAAAAAGGGGATGGTTTCTGCGCGTGACTTTGACATGTTCGATGCTTTGGTCATCTTTCAGGGGCATTCCGTACGAAAAACTGGGCGGCGTGCGCAAGGCCAGATTGCTGTTTTTCATCTTCTGAGCCTATTACTCTAACTGCAATCTTAACGCCGCTACGCGCTCGTTGCCGTATCTCTACGAGGTTGCCGTATGCGTCCGCAAGTTTTTACACATCGCGAGAACGTTTGCAAAAAATCGGCAAGGAGCAGGTCACGCTCCATCGCAGCGACCATGGCACAAACGCGTAGCGGCGTCAAGATTGCCGCCCAAAGAGATCCTCCGCCGCAAGACCAACCGCAATCTGGCCTTGCGCACGCCGTCCAGTTCTTCGTACGTTATGTTCGACAAAGAAGTAAAAATACCTACATGCTCGTTCCTGAAAAAGGGGATGGTTTCTGCGCGTGACTTTGACATGTTCGATGCTTTGGTCATCTTTCAGGGGCATTCCGTACGAAAAACTGGACGGCGTGCGCAAGGCCAGATTGCTGTTTTTCATCTTCTGAGCCTATTACTCTGGCCGCAATCTTAACGCCGCTACGCGCTCGTTGCCGTATCTCTACAAGGTTGCCGTATGCGTCCGTGAGTTTTTACACATCGTGAGAACGCGTGCAAAAAATCGTGGGGCCACCCCGAGAAAGAAACCAAGAGGGTCACCGCTAGAGTTAGCTCTCTTGATCTCTACGATTGAACGTGCTTTTATTGGCAAGGTTATCCATAATTTCTTGGAGTCAGTGCATCTGAATAGCGACTATTTCGCCAAGATTTTAGTCCTACTGCTACAGCGTAATCAGCCCCTGACGCAGCCCCAGGCGAACGGCGTCGGTACGACTGACCGCTCCGAGTTTGGTCGAGACCGAGGCGAGATGAAACTTTACGGTATGTTCGCTGATTTGCAGTTGGCGAGCAATAAGCTTGTTCGGTAAACCCTGTCCAACCAGCTCAAGCACCTCGCGTTCACGAGGAGTCAGCGCCTCCTCCGTCGCCGAAAGGAGAGCTGGCTCTCTGCGCCGCTGTCGATCCTGTCGATCTGAGAGTTGACCAGTGCTGCCGGTCGGCAGTACGACCAGTCCCTGGGCGGTGGCGTGAACGGCGCTCTGAAGCTGAGCGGAAGTAGTATCAAGGGGGACAATGCCCCAGGCCGAGAGATCTGAGCTGGCAAGCAACGGGAGAAAATGCTCCGGTTTGTCGGTTAAGACAACGAGGGCAACATTTTTTGATTGGGGAAGCGCATGCAGAATTTCTTCCACCTGTACATCATCTGCGACGACGATCACATCTGCTATTGACGTATTTTCAGGCACAAACGCGCGAGCGGTCGTCATATCCACAACCTGAATATCTGAAGCACTCAAGAGTGTATGCAATCCTGCCTGACTCATTGGTGTTGGCGCAATAATGAGAACGCGCATGTATGATATTTTCCTCTCGTCGCTAGATAATGGATACGTCTTCTTTCCCATCCTAAGCAATGAAGTTATATGACTAGAGAGCAGGACAGGGCTTTGTTTGGATACACAAAGCCCTGTCCTGCCAAACTCTTAGAGACAGATGATCATGCCCACGCTTGACCGCTGGATGTGATCAGGCTGCCAGTTGCTGCGTCTGGGTTGAGATATCTGCCGTAAAGATATTTTCGCCGCGCAATATTGTCAAGGAGACGGTATTGCCTCCTTGTCCCTGGTTCAACAACTGACGTACGGTGCTAGCTGTACTGACGGGGTTGCCCGCGACTGCCAGCAAGATATCCCCGATAAAGAGATCTTTCAGCGGCTCCTGCCGCGCAGGCAGACCGGCAATCAGCAGACCAGTCTTGCGTACTGGCTGCAAGTTTTTACTAATCTGCTCTGGAAGCTCGACCGGCATCAGCTCGATACCTAGCGTGACGCGTCCTTTAGGAAGATTTGCCAGCCAGGCATTGACAGCGCTACTGGGAATAGAAACGGCTAAGTCTCCGCCCAGGATCATGGCATTGATGCCTACGACGGCACCATCGGCATTGAGTAATGGTCCTCCAGAATTGCCTGGGGCCAGACCGACATCGGATTTGATGTACTGGATGCTGGTATGATTTCTCAATCGAACGGTACTCATGCTGTTAACAATGCCGGCGGTGATAGCCCAACGCTGTCCCCAGGGATGTCCTATCGCGAAGACCCATTCGCCAACGCGCAGCTTAGACGAATCAGCCAGCGGCAGAGACTGAAAGCCGTCGCCAACAATCTGAAGTAGTGCCAGGTCCAGGTCAGGATTGCGTTGCAGGACGTGCGCCGTGAGCGTACGACCGTCGAAGAGCGAGATCTTAACCTGAGCGTCGTTCGAGGGCACAACATGGTTGTTCGTGATGATCCGACCATCTGCTTGCCAGATGACCCCGGTTCCACCGCCTCGTCCTTCCGTGTAGACCTGGACTATGCTCGGCTGCACTTGCGTAGACATAGCCGTCAGCGCAGCCGAAAAACTATCAGGAAGCGGAAAAGTTGCCTGTATATCTTGTTCCAATGTATCTGTCATCATGCACTCCCTATGCGTTAGCCGCCTACTGACGTTGTCCGACAGTGACCTGAAGGGTCTGTAAGTTTCCCCCTCGAACCACCTGTACCGGAATAACTTTCCCAACGCTGTCGCCTGTGAGAAGCGGTTGCAAATCTTCAGCCTCATGTATCTCGTGTTCATTGAAAGTTACCAGGATGTCGCCCACCAACAGGCCTCCCTTTTGTGCCGGACTCTGATTCTCGATATTGACGATCAGAAGACCATGCTCCTGGCTACGTCCTGCGCGTTGGGCCGCTGGTACATGGACAAGTTGGCTGCTGAGGCCAAGATAGCCACGTTTAATATATCCTTGATGTGCCAAAGCCTCTGCAATCCGCGAAGCAATCTGCATAGGAATAGCCAGTGCAATACCGTTGACCAGTCCTGTGGTGAGAATACCCAGGACCGCTCCGTCCACATCGATGAGCGGACCACCGGAGAAACCGGGATAAGGGATAGCATCGGTACGGATATAGCGTTCAAGGGTGATGCCGCGTCCAATGCGGAGCGGACCACCAATGCTGCTCACGATACCCGAGCTCGCCATTGGACCTTCATCGGAGGCGCGTCCGACTGCCAGTGTCAGCTGACCGACACGAGCTGGTTGACTGGCCGCTACGGCCGGAGTCAAACCGGATGCGGTCACACGAAGTAGAGCCAGATCGCTAGCGGGATCGCGTCCAACAAACTGAGCGGCAAGCGTGCGTTTGTCATGAGTCTGAATAGTCAGATCATCCTCACGCTCAAGGACATGATCAGCGGTCAAAACAAGATCCGGCGCGTAGACAATACCGCTGCCAGATTGACGCTGACGTCCGTTGACTACAACAAGAGCCGAGCTGACACGCTCAACGGCATCAGCCATCTGATCAGAGAGTGCACGCAGCAGGTGAGCTGCATTTTGTGTCTGTTCCATTACCATTTTTCATCCTTAGTTAAGCTAGACTGAATCTATATACATGCAGGAACGCAACTATGAGAACATCTATTGGTCATACTATATAGCGCGGCATGATCCTTAGCATCAGTCATCTGGCTAGTCTTTTACCTAGATAAATGGTCAGGAGCGGACGACAAGGAATTTAATGTGCCTTTTGACAGCAGCCAGGACAGCAAAAGATGAACGAATGATCAAAACAGCGATGTAGCAAGAAATGAAATGTGATTAACATGCTATGATATACGAGTATCATATCCGTTATCACGAAAGGGGCTAAACTATATGAATAAACAGCCAAAGAATACGACGCCTTCTTATGGATTAGAGCGACAATTCCAGGTCTATATGCAGGGACTTAAAGGCAAACGTCCCACGCTGCCCGTTGAGACGACGCTCTTGGAGCAGGCGGCCAATGCGGCGATGAGCCCCGAGGCCAGCGGCTATCTAAATGGTATGACTGATAGTATGCGTGCGAATCTGGAGGCATTCCAGCGTTGGCGGATTGTCCCACGGATGCTACGCGACGTCTCACAACGTGATCTGAGCATCCAATTATTCAACAAGCGCTATCCCGCGCCACTGCTACTCGCGCCGATCGGAGTCCAATCGATTGTCCATGACGATGCAGAGCCAGGCGTGGCACGCGCAGCGGCCTCTCTTGGTATCCCACTGATCCTGAGCACCGCTTCGACCTTCTCTCTAGAGCAGATAACACAGGCCATGGGACAGAGTCCACGCTGGTTTCAGCTCTACTGGAGCAAAAATCCGGCCTTCAATGCCAGTGTGATTGCTCGCGCCGAACGCGCTGGCTGCGAGGCCATCGTGGTGACGCTGGATACTCTTCTGCTGGCATGGCGTCCCTATGACATCCAGAATGCCTACTTACCATTTTTACTAGGCAAAGGCATCGGCAACTATCTCAGCGACCCAGCCTTTCGCCAAGCATTGACCCGTCCCCCCGAAGAAGATCCAACGGCCGCCATCAACTACTTCATCCAGATCTTCACCAATCCCGCCCTGACCTGGCAGGATCTAGCGATCCTACGGCAGCAGACAAAATTACCCATTCTACTCAAAGGCATCCTGCATCCCGACGACGCTCGCAAAGCTATCGACGCCGGTATGGATGGCATCATTGTCTCCAATCACGGCGGACGCCAGGTCGAAGGAGCAATTGCCTCGCTAGACGCCCTTCCAAAGATTGTCGCAGCGGTCCAGGGGCAGATACCAATCCTATTTGATAGCGGCATTCGCACCGCCTCTGATATCATCAAAGCGCTCGCGCTCGGAGCCCAGGCGGTCCTACTCGGACGCCCCTATATGTGGGGACTCGCACTCGGCGGTGAGCAGGGCGTTCGGGAGGTGCTCTTAAACATCCTCGCCGATATGGATCTGACACTCGCTCTCAGCGGCTACGCATCGTTTGCCGAGTTGGATACATCAGCGTTAGAGGCGATCCCACAATCCCGCTAGCCGCAAGCGCTCAATACTTTTCAATGAAGCCGACATACCCGATCATCCTGGTTTCATCTCGCCGATGTCGAAAAAACACAAATGTTCCGAGAAGGAAACCAAGGGACCCAACCGTAGCCGACGGTCATCGAGCAATTGACTCCAAGAAATTATGGATGAGCGTGTCAAACGAGCCCAAAACGAGCACATTCGATCCAAGGAGCAACGTGGCCTACTGTAGCTGCGTCTCGTACGTGAACGCAGTCCCCTCAACGTACGACATCCTCCGCCAAAGAAGGTTGGGTTTGGGAGACCCTCCATCGCCTACTGTAGCGTCGGAAGATTGCGGGCCAAGTGAGAACATCGACAGAAGACAACGGAGCAATCTGTGCCTTGCGCCCGATGTCCAGTTGACGTACGAACCGTAGCGCCATCGGGCGCCCCAAGCGCACCCGTCCCATCGTTTGCATCGCCCACCGCTCGGCGTCACGTCTCTTCGATGGTATGAGACGTGTGGGTGCATTGACGGTCTTTCAGGAGCGTCTCGTACGTCAACTGGACATCGGGCGCAAGGCACAGATTGCTCGGTTTGCTCGTTTGATCGTCTCACGCGGCCCGCAATCTTCCGACGCTACAGTCTCGTTCGGTTGTTTCTGCGATTGAACAGGCTATTTTCGCTTGACATCCTTGGTCATCTATAATGTCTTGGAGTCAATGGTCATCGAGCCGTCGGAACCACTTCGCGCACGACCGGAACGATACTCGCCGAAGACCACCCCAAGCAACTATGTGGCATCAACAGATCCCAGGAAGAGCAAGCCGTCCCCGTGCGATCCCTTCGATCGTGTGGGGACGTCGCGATCAAGCGCATGGGTACACCATACAGTAGCGTCAGCGGTTAATTATATGGAGATACCCAGGACACCACCCCAATGGGCAGTGCCCTGGAGCTTGATTGGCGCTAGACCGCAGTGCGACCGCCGTCGGCGGCGATGATCGCACCGGTAACATAGCTCGCACGCGGCGAAGCGAGGAATCCGACGACTTCGGCGATCTCCTCGGCGTTTGCGGCGCGGTTGAGCAATGTAGTTGTCCCTAGCGCTTTGGTGCGTGCGGGTACCGCGCCCTCGGTGTACACCGGGCCGGGGGTGATGGCGTTCACGCGCACGCCGCTGGGACTGTACTCTGCGGCCCAGGCACGCGTCATCGACGAGAGGGATGCCTTTGTCGCCCCGTAGGCTGCGGCGCCTGCAAGCCCGATCTGGCCGGCCATGCTGCCAACGTTGATGATGCTACCTTTGCCTCTGGCCACCATCCCCGGTGCGAACGCGGCGACAAGGAAGAACGGTGCGCGGACGTTGCTCACGAACAAGGCATCGAACGTATCGACATCGAGGGCTGCGGTCGCGCCGAACACGGAGAATCCGGCGTTGTTGACCAGGATGTCAATATCGCCAGCGTCTTCGGCCAAGCGTCGGAGGTCGGCTGGATCGCTGAGGTCGGCTGCGATGAAGCGCGCCTGCCCTCCTGCCGCGGTGATCGCTTCGACGGTCTCGGTACCACGTGCGACATCGCGGCCGTGGACGATGACCTTGGCTCCATCACGGGCCAGTTGGAAGGCGATCGCGCGACCGATGCCGGACGTCGCGCCAGTCACAAGCGCCTTCTGATCCTGAAGGTCTCGGTGTTGAGTTGAGGACATTTTTGCTCCTGTAGTGTCATTGAACAAACAGATCTATCTGCTATGTTTGATAATCAGAAACGTACTGCCTACTTACTCTAAAAGGTGATAATTCTTACGTGAAAAATCTGGCAGTTTGAAAACTGGCCTCATTCAGCCTATCATGCTTGGCGGGGCCGTGTCAAACTGCCAGAGGCACTACTCATCACTATGGGGCTCTGTTCGCATTCAAATACGCACAAAGTATTGAGCCTTGGGCACCCATTCGCATACGGAATCTTCAGTAACGCGATCACCGAGGTTACACAATCATTGGGTACGCTTGCTTGACAAAGTTGGGCTATTTTGTTAGTATGCAGCCCACGATGACTGATATTCGACAACATGTACCAATAATCCTCTCAGCAGTAAAGCACCATCTGCTGGCGGCTGGAACGCCTGAAGCGCTTAGAGAGCGTCTGCGCGAGCTTTTGCCTGATAGTTATGGGATTGGGATGGGTCGCGTTGTGACTGAGCAGGGATTGCAATCGCAACCGTTCGACGTCGTTATTTATGAATCAACGCCCCCGTACGCAATCGTCGCTCATAAGGCGGTTCAATGGCATTGCCATCTTTGACCAGCTAGTGATCTGATTGTAGGTCTCTTGGATGACTCCTGGCAGGCGCTCTTGCGAGGCACGAGGGGCAAGGGCTTTCATTTCATCGGAGATCTTCTCGACACTCTTCTCTTGTTCCCAGCCAGCGTCGATGGCGGCAGTGACGCGGGAATACAGCTCTATCAGCCAGATCCGCAGGCTTGCCAGCGCTTCGGGTGACTGTACAGGTCCATGCCCGGGTACTACATGTTGTGCATCAAATTGTTCGAGTTTCTCAAGTGCCTGAATCCAATTTGCCGTGTTGCCACCGGGAGGTAGAGCAGGCACGAGATTGTTGAAGAGCAAATCTCCTGCAAATAGGACACGTGATTGCGGTAACCAGGCGACGCTGTCACTTGGACTATGCGCGATTCCAAGGTGATGCAGTTGCACCTCAATACTTCCAATCATCAGCGTATACGTATCTTGAAAGGTGACCGATGGTGGTGTGATGATGACACCCTTAATCATCTCAGCCATCTCCGGTCGCTGTCTAAAAGCAGCCAGAGTTTGCTCGCCAGTCGAGACCATCGTATCTTTGAGCGCCTGCTGTCCGATGATCGTATCGGCGGCAAATACTTGATTCCCAAAGACATGATCACCATGCGGATGCGTGTTGAACAAATTTATTGGCGCTGCTTCCGTATGATACGCTTGAGCAGTTGCCCGTAAGGGAGTAGCTTCACCTACACTAATACCAGAATCAATGACGAGCACACTCCCTTGATCCTCGATGATACCTCGATTACAAATACCTCCCAGAGCGACATTGATCCCTGGCAACACTTCTTTTATTGTAAAATCAGACATAAATGTTCCTTCCATCTAACGATTGGTCCGTGAGATACATCACCTATCGTTTCTACCTCACTCTAGGATTGTATAGCAAAATTCGTACCTTAACCAATCATATTTTTAGCCATGGTCATGGCGCTTCTGAATACTTATCAGACCACATTTCGTCTCTACCTATTTTAATTAAGTTATAAAAATTGGTTCTATTTGTGGCATATTCTTATGCTTTTGTCCGTCTATGTTAATAGATGTATATTTTCAAGTGAATTGATGTAGATGTGAGCGGGAAGAGAAATCGTCCTAGGGGGGCATGCCAACGCACAATGAAAGGTGGCGATGGACAGCGAGGTCTGTTGCAAGGAGTTAGAGATGGCATATTGGACTGAAAAAAATTCGTTGTCCGGGAACGATAATATCAATCAGTCGCTAAGTGTTGACTCGTTGGTAATGAGCGCGCAAGGTGGCAGCCAGCCAGCATTTGAGATGCTTTACGCACGCTTTAGCCATCAGATCACAAGTTATTTGAGCCGCATAGTAGGAAACGATGGTGTCGGCTGTGAGCTAGCACAAGAGACATTTATGAAAGCATGGTCGGCGCTACCAGGACTACGCAATCCTGAGCTATTTGGGCGCTGGCTCTATCGTATTGCTCAAAATTGCGCTCGCGATTATCAAAAGCGCCAGAAGCATATGCTTCTAGTGCCCATCGATGACTATGGCTACGATGATGATGCGCTCAGTGTGCCAGGACCTGAAGAACATGTTGAAGAAGCAGAGTTACTCCACATGGCACTTTCCCAGGTTTCTCCTCGCTATCACGATTGTCTCATTTTATACATCACTGAGGATATGCCACAACGTCAAATTGCCATACGCCTCAAAATAAAGGAAGCTTCTGTGAGTAAATACGTGAGTCGTGGCAAAGAAGAATTACGTCAAAGCTACTATCAGTTGCTCAACGGTAAAAATACCGTTCAGACGAAAAAAAGGAGAGGACGATGAACCGCCTACCTCCTTGTCGCACATGGGCCGAAAAACTTGCGCTGAAACCTGAAGATCTCTCTAAAGCTGAACGCGAGACTTTGGCTGCTCATGTGGCGCATTGCGCTGCTTGCCGACAGACACAAGCGGATTACTTTTTGCTTGATGCTGCTCTGCATGCACTTCCTGCACCAACGGTGAAAGCTCTTCCACGTATTCCTCTGCATCTTACGACATACGATGATATAATCGATGATACGGCCTTCTGGGATGAGACAATTCCAGCCGATCAACCAATGCAAACTCAGCGCTATCGCAATCGGAAGCTAGACGCCAGACAACGCGGTTATCGCGTGAGTAGAGTCCAAATGGCTCCTTTGATAGCTGTTGCTTGTCTGCTGCTCTGCTTTGCGCTCGTTGCCAGCGTCTACTCTACGATGACAGGTGCTGGACGCTCATCTGGCACTGCGCTACTGACATATCGCAAGCAGAACAATTTTGTCGGTGCGATTGCCTGGTCGCCCAATGGAAAATATATCGCTTCGGGCAACTGGGACAAAACCATTCAGGTCTGGAATGCCCAAACTGGGGCGCTGATCACTACGTATACAGGTCATAGCGAGCTAGTGGATGCACTGGCTTGGTCACCCAATGGTGAGTACATCGCCTCGGGCAGTTGGGATCATACTATCCAGGTTTGGAACGCACTCTCGGGCCAGAAGATCACAACCTATAAGGGGCACTCGCAAGAAGTCAGCTCGCTGGCCTGGTCCAAGGATGGTCAGGAGATCGTTTCGGGCAGTTGGGATCGAACGACGCAGATCTGGAATGCCTTCTCGGGTCACGTGCTCATGATTTATACAGGTCAACAGGATTTCGTCAATGCGGTCGCCTGGTCGCCCGATGGCAAAGAGATTGCTTCGGGGGGACGCGATAATAAGGTGCTGGTCTGGAATGCGCAAACGGGTAAGACGCTCCAAACCTATAACTATGCCATAGGGAAACCTGTGGATACGCTAGCCTGGTCCCCGGATGGTCAGAAACTGGCTATCGGCGGCAATGCTAGCACGATTGATGTCTGGAATTACAAAAACCATCAGCTATTACTTACCTATAAAGGGGATCATCAGGAAGTGGATACACTGGCCTGGTCGCCCAATGGCGAATATATCGCATCAGGCAGTCGGGATCACCTGGTACAGGTCTGGAATGCGCAAACGGGAGCGACCATTCTCACTTATAACGGGCATACTGACATCGTCGATACGCTGGCCTGGTCTCCTAATGGCGAAGAGATTGCTTCGGGTAGCTGGGATCGGACGGCGCAAGTGTGGAAGTCTGGAACATAATGATGCAAGCGCAGGATATCCGTTGACCCGATCCGCTGATCCATCTAGCAAGGCGGAGGATCGGGCCAGCGGATATCCAACAATGTTTCCTCTGGATTCTTTTTATCCTTTTCCAAATTATCATTCTGATATGAATTATCATTCTGATATATTAGAAACACAAGCAAGGAGAGAGCTTATCATGGCTATTTTTGATCGTCGAAGTCGTCTCGATCTAGATCAACTCGTCGAAGAGTTTTCCACCACAAATATACCTCGCCGTACCTTTTTAAAGCGAGCGACGGCAGCAGGTTTGAGTTTGAGCGCAGCCTCTGCGCTGCTGGCAGCCTGCGGCGGAAGCCCCGCGACAACTAGCAGCACCAAGGTATCATCGATCGATGTTCTGACCGAATGGAGCGGCGAAGAGCTGGCCTCGTTTAACGCCATCAACGACGCCTTTACCGCCAAAACAAAAAAAGCTGGTGCGGCGATTAAGGTCAATGTCGAATCCACACGTGACCTACCTGCCGTCTTGAACACCCGCGTCAAAGGCAACAATCCACCTGACATCTGCGGCATGCCAAGCATCACAGTCTTCCAACAGCTAGCCCAGCAAAAAAAGTTGGTGCGCCTGGACACGTTCTTCGACATGTCCACGATCAACAAGAACTACAACAAAACCTGGATCGATCTCGCTTCCTATAATGGTGATTTGTATGCGGTTCTGCCAAAAGCCAATAATAAAGGCACTGTCTGGTACAATCCAACCGCCTTCAAGGCCGCAGGATTGACCATTCCACAAACCTGGAACGACATGATTAGTCTGTCAGACAAGATCGCAGGGACGGGTAAATATCCATGGGCCATGGGTGTGGAAAGTGCAGCCTCCAGTGGCTGGGCAGCCGCCGACTGGATTGCACAAATCTTTATCAATCTGAACGGTCCAGATCTCTATAGCCAGTGGGTGGCCCACAAAATTCCCTGGACACATAGCAGCATCAAAAACTCCTTCCAGATGTTTGGTCAGATCGTCAATGGCAAACATTATATCAATGGTTCTCCACAGTCCGTGCTCGCCACGAACTATCAGGATGCCGCCTACGACCCATTCTATCCGACCCCGAGAGCGTTCATGTACTATCTAGGTGACTTCACCGCTGGCTTTATCACAGGTCAGTTCAAAAATGCCAAAGCAGGTACAGACTATAGCTTCTTCCCATTCCCAACCATCAACGCTCAGTATAAGAACTCTGTCACTGGCGGCGCTGATATCGTGGTGGGCATGAAAGATAATGATGGCACACGCCAGTTCCTGGAATTCCTATCTACGGCGGAAGCCCAGGAGATCTGGGTAAAACGTGGTGGCTCAACCTCGGTGAATAAGGCAGTCGATATCAACAGCTATCCCGATCCGATTGCACGTGCCTCGGCAGAACAGATGACCAATGCCACTAACTTTAGTCTGGGTGCCGATGACATGATGCCTCTGCAGGTTGAAAATGCCTTCTGGCAAGCAACCCTGGCCTACATCGGTAATCCTAGTAAACTGGATAGTGCTCTCAGCACTGTTGAAGCCACTGCTCAGCAGGCTTACACCTCCTAATTACCCGACCAGAATAGGAGTGAGCATCTTAGCTATGGAGAGACTGTCCCGGCAACGTGTCAGTCTCTCGTTTTCACGAAGGATGCAATATTATGTCTACCATTGCAACAGACCATACGATTAGTCCAGTTCCCGGTCATCACAAGGAGAAACGTGCCTATAGTTGGTGGGCCTGGATCTGGGTAGCGCCAGCTCTCATTTTAGAGGTGGTATTTTTCATTTATCCCTTAATCAACACTATCCAGATGAGTTTCCAGAATGCCGATCAAAGCTCATACGTAGGTTTCAAGAATTACGTCACAATCTTCACCGACCCAACCATGCTGCAAGTCCTGAAGAACAATCTACTCTGGCTGGTCCTGGCGACCATCTTGACCGTTGGATTGGGCTTAATTGTGGCGGTCCTGGTTGATAAGGTGAAAGTGGAGAACATTGTCAAGTCCGCCCTCTTCGTGCCAATGGCGATCTCATTCGTCGGTGCAGGAGTGATCTGGCGCTTCGTCTATATCTACGAGCCATCCAACCAGACCCAGATAGGACTACTCAATGCCATCTTATCCATCTTCAAGATCGGTCCACAAGTCTGGTTGATCAACACCGCCATCAACAATTTCTCCTTGATCGCCGTCTATGTCTGGATGTGGACCGGCTTCAGTATGGTGATTATCTCGGCCGCTCTCAAAGGTATTCCCGAAGATGTGATTGAGGCCGCTTCGATCGATGGCGCGAGCCGCTGGATGATGTTCTGGCGTATCACGATTCCGATGATTCAACCGACGCTCGGTGTCGTGGCCACGACGATGATCATCAATATTCTGAAGATCTTCGACGTCATCTACATCATGACCGGTGGCAACTACAACACCGATGTCGTAGCGGTCGAATTCTACAATCAACTGTTCAATTTCAGCAATTATGGACTGGCAGGCGCACTAGCAATACTATTGCTTATCGTGATTACGCCAGTGATGTATATTAACATCCGTCGCTTGCGCGCACAGGAGGCCGAGAGATGAGTTTATCAAAGACCAGCGCATCCGACGAGCTTATCAAAGCCAAAATGCTACAAATAAAGTCCAGGGATAAAGAAAAAGATGTTCGAAGCCGCTTTCTGCGACGCGGAATCAGCAGTGGTGCACTGAGTGCCCTGGTGATTATCCTGGGCCTGGTGTGGTCAGTGCCAACCTTTGGACTCTTTATCAGCTCGTTTCGGCCAGCGAACCTGATCACCACCACCGGTTGGTGGAGCGGTCTAGTGCCGCCGTGGAGCTTTACGCTCGATAATTATATCCAAGTCATCAACGCCCAGGGCCTGGGAGTGGCCTTCATCAATAGTTTAATCATTTCGATACCAGGCACAATACTGCCAATGATCATCGGAGCATTTGCGGCCTACGCCTTTGCCTGGATGCGTTTCCCAGGACGTGATATCTTCTTCTTGAGTGTAGTAGCGTTACTGGTCATCCCCACGCAGATCGCGCTCGTCCCAATCCTCCAGATATTCACCGCGATCGGCCTGACTGGTGAATATGCCGCCGTCTGGATTGCACATACAGCCTTTGGGCTACCATTCGCCATCTTCATGCTTCGCAACTCATTCGCCGCCCTACCTGGAGACCTGATGGAGTCAGCCCACATCGACGGAGCCTCTCATTGGAAAATCTTCTGGAAAATCATCATCCCATTATCGGTGCCCGCCCTGGCATCGCTCGGCATCTTCCAATTCATGTGGGTCTGGAACGACCTGCTCACCTCCCTGATATTCCTAGGCGGGAATCCGCAGCGTGCCCCAATGACCCTGACCGTCGCCAACTTGGTTGGCACCTATGGATCAAACTATCCAGTACTCACCGCCGCATCATTTATCTCGATGCTACTCCCCTTAGTCGTCTTCTTCGCCCTCCAGCGCTACTTCGTCCGAGGTATCCTGGCCGGCTCGGTGAAAGGCTAGCATCCTGAGCTAGAATAAAATTTGCAGTAAGCGTGGGCTGCTCCAGTTGGAGCAGCCCACGCCCGTAGCCAACAGCGCGAGGAGGGTGCCCCACAGTTTTTTGCAAGCATTCCAGCGATGTACAAAAACGTGCGCAGCTTTCCCTTAAAGACATTCTTAAGCGGGAGCGGATGCTATTCCGGTCGTGCGGTGAATGGATCTAACGGCGCGATAACGTGAACTACGCTATTTATTACAAGGATCCGTAATAAAGAAACATCCTTGCGTTTGCTTAGGCACTACCTGTAAGCTAGGCTTGCTCAAATTAGATGTGTCTATGTGTTCCAAGAAGACGCTCTTATTTTGTGGACTGCCGGTATTTCTATCAAATGATATACGCCCGGTCACACCTTGCATCGCATTTGTACCTGTTATACCCTTCAACCGAAAATAAGAATCTCCATGAGGCAATTTCGCTTGTTCTGCCTGTTGTGCGTGCAGTAACTATATAGGAATTATCTTCCTGAGGATCACTAATGACAGTGATATCAATATTTACGTAATCCATCTTACTTCCTCTATCGGTAGATGCTCGACATCCTTATTTCATAGATAGACGCTTGGCATACTCATTCTTCAAAAACGCCCCAAATAGTACTTTTTTGCTCACAGTAATTCTGACTTCTCTTATCACCTGACATATATAAATACATTATCATCCATAATAGCGATGCCGCCGCCACCATGATAATCGCGAAAAAGAAGACGAGCTCAGCAAGAGAAGGATCAAACTCAGAAATATCACTGTCCGCCGATTAAGCGACGTGGTTTTCGGGACGCGCTTGGCGAGGTACCACCTTCCATCGCAGAGAGCAAGAGAGCCAACTGTAGCTGCGTGTCTTGCGCACGCGGTCCACTCGACGTATGTAATGATCGCATATGCAATAATTACTCTAAATACACGAATTTAATCTTCCATATCTCTACACATCTCGTGGGGTGAGCGACATATATCAGAGGTGAGCACGGGGAGATCAACGAGTGAGCATTTCGTACGTCGAGTGGACCGTGCGTGCAAGAATTCCTCCCAATACACGAGATTCATCTTTCATACCGCTACGCATCTCGTGGGGTGAGCACGGGGAGATCAACGAGTGAGCATTTCGTACGTCGAGTGGACCGTGTGTGCAAGAATCCCTCCCAATACACGAGATTCATCTTTCATACCGCTACGCATCTCGTGGGGTGAGCACGGAGAGATCAACGAGTGAGCATTTCGTACGTCAAGTGGACCGCGTGCGCAAGACACGCAGCTACAGTAAGATATTATTTAACATGCACGATGGATGTTAACAAGCACATGCATTGCTCGGCGACAGTACGCTCGCGCCTGACTGCCCGCCGTTGACAAATCAAAAAGGGTTGCTTGCATCTCAGAATACTGCTGGAGCAGCAGAAAGAGAAACGTTCCATTTCCTCCCCCAATATCGGCTACATGGTGATAAGAAGCGAAGTCATAGACCAGAAAAGCAGCTTCAGCATCTTGTTTCATCAGAATATGGCAGAAAGGCTCAAAAAGTCGCTTGAACATGCGCTAGGCATCATTTGATTGTAGGAAGGAGAGCATGGCAACTCCGGTTTTGATGCCAAGAAAGAAGCGAGCAATCTCCATGTTCTCATTGGGTGCGTGATTCGACTGATCTGCATTGGCATAGGGAACACTAAAGGCTGGGATACCTAGTGTCTTAGTAAAGACGTAGTTAGGGAGACTACCTCCTACAGATGGTACAAGCAGCGGTTCAGCTCCCTGAGCGGCCACGATCGCCTGACGCAATGGGATAGTATAAGGCGAATCAAGCGGTGTTTTTGAGGGGTCCATGGCACCATGACTGATCACCTCGACCTCAGGTGCGTAACGCTGAACATGGGCTTTAACCTTTGCCAGGATATCTCCAGCTGTCTGGGCCTCCACGAGGCGAATATCACACTTGGCAACCGCTTCGTGGGGCAGGACGGTTTTGGAACCTGGGCCTCCATAACCACCATGGATGCCGTTAATGGTCAATGTAGGCCAGCCTGAGAGACGCTCAGCATAACTACGCTCCTGAGGCTCATCAAGATGAGATATATCCAATGTGCGCTTCACCTGTTCGACATCAACAGGGAGAGCCATCAAAGCCATCTGTTCCAAAGCAGTCAAAGGCAGAACGTTGTCATAGAAGCCATCAATGGTGACTTCACCTCGATCGTTTTTCATGGTCGCAAGCAGATGTACCAGGGTCCAGAGCGGATTGGGGACGATACCACCCCAGTTTCCTGAATGAAGATCTCGATTAGCGCCACGCGCTCGTAGTTCGATGTCGAGGACTCCCCGTACACCAAAGCCGATGATGGATTGTCCATTCTCATACACGGGTCCATCGCTGATAATCACCAGATCGGCCTGCAACAGATCTCGATGTTCGCGCATAAACTCCGGCATGTGTGGACTGCCGATCTCTTCTTCTCCTTCTAACAAGACCTTCACATTACAAGGAAGAGAACCACGACAAGCCAACAACGCTTCCAAAGCCATCAACTGAGCAAAATGTTGTCCCTTATTATCGCCCACGCCGCGTGCGTAGAGACGTCCATCCCGGATAGTCGGCTCGAACGGAGGAGAAATCCACAGTTCCAGGGGATCTGGCGGCTGAACGTCATAGTGACCATACAACAAAACCGTCGGCTTACTCGGATCAAGCACATATTCACCAAAGACCATCGGACAACCAGAGGTCGGCAGGATATGTGTGTCTAGACCAATCTGACGCATGACATTGGCAATATACTCTGCAACTTCGCCAATGCCCTCACCATAGGCACTGATACTTGGTCGGCGCAAATAATCAATCAGACGCTCCAGAGAAAGGTCCGCATGCTGGTCGATCCAGCTAAAGACGTCAGACAAATCCGGCATAGGTTGTGTATTCATAGGAAATCTTCTTTCTATACTATGCATCCATATTCATCAATTGATCCTGATAAAGTATATCACCACAAGCGCAAAGCCTTTCTTGCGTTAGGAGACCAGTTTGTATTACGTACCTGATACTATGGTTCTCCCGCAGAAGATGGTGCTCAGCAATTCACAGGGAGAAAAAAGGGACAAGGCGTGGCCTTGTCCCTGATAATGCATATTTCTGCCTAGCTGATGACAAGCCGAAAGTTGCGAAGCTCATAACCGGTGGAGAGTGCGTTCCAGGTGATATCAGGTTGTTTCTCGATGTGGAGTCCTTCAATGGCGAGGAGGCGTTGCAGGAATAGGTCGCTCTCCTGAATGGCGATATATGAGCCAGGACAGCGATGTATTCCATCGCCAAAGCTCATAAGGGCGGATGGGATCTGGCTGCCTGTGAGAGTACGTCCAGGACAGAGGCTCATTGGCTGCTCGCCGATGACAGTTTCGTCGCTATTTGCTCCGAGTATATGCACATTGACCAATTCCCCTTCTGGGATGACGATCTGCTGGTCGCCGCTCTTGATCTCGATATCGGCTGTGGTGCGACGGTAGAGATCGCCAACAATGGGCTCCAGACGCAAGATTTCGTTCAGAACATCATAGCGCTCTTTTTCAGGGGCGCCCAAATAACGGGTCCGCAGTTCTGTGTTCTCTAACAGATGCCAGGCGGCGACACTGATAAATTCTCGCGTTGTGACCATACCAGCCGCAGCATAGGTGATGCACTCGATGAGAATTTCAGCATCAGTATAGTTTTGCTCGATAAGATGCGAAATAACATCGTCTTTCCTGGCACGTTTGCGCGCTCTGATCGCTGGTTTGACATCCAATAAGAAGAAACTGGTCATCGCGAATTGATTTTTTAGGGACTTGATGAATAATTTGGCGGTCATATGCTGCGCCATTTGTGTCAGATCACCCTCAAAAAATGTATTAATCCGCTTATCCATGCCGGGAAGAGCGCTATCCGTTAAACCGACAACTTCCGCAGCAACTTTGACAGCCATGAAACGGGTGAGATGACTCAAGTCGCCACTCTTCTTGTGTCGCAAGTCGGCGAGAAGGTCGTCGGCAACCGTTTCCATGAGCTGGCGATAGCTACTATCTACTGCTTTCGGCGTAAAGAAACGAGCAGTCTGTTTGCGCTGAAGCAGATGATCCTTCCCTTCTTGATACAAAATGGCGGGCCTCATTTTGCCTTTCTTGTCCATCCTATCGACCATTTCTTTGCCAAAGCCAGCCTGCTTCGCGTTCCCACTGCGTAAAATAGTTCGTGCATCGTCAAAACTACGCACATGCCAGACGCCGGACTCATCACGGTTGATAGGGTCGTCCGAACTTTGTTCTACACCACGCTTCGTTTTCTGTGCCGACCACGCAGTATGGTCTATGGGACAACCAGAAGGCTGCCCTTCCGCCTGTGCGGATGTTGTCTCGCGCTGTTCAATTGACATTAATACCAACTTTCTGCTTTACCATTTACACTCTTGCTTACGATTTGCCATAACCCTGCAGGAATACTATATATTATGTATTTTGATACACAGTGTCTCATATCTTCAACTTAGTATACTTTATAACGCCGATATGCCGCATGTCAAGCAGGATAGGAGAAAGGTTTGAGCGTTAAGAGCGATCTCAACATGGTATACTGTAAGGCCTTGATAGACAGAATATGGGAGAAAGGTTTAGGTGTCGGATGTTGGCAGTCAGGATCATATGCCCTACATCGCAGACATTTTGGGCAGTGTAGATGATGGGAGACATTGAGAAACAGCCAGATCGCCGCATCAAGCGTACTCAGCAGTCGCTAGCAAAGGCGTTGATCGCTCTAACATTGGCGAAGGACTATGAGGAGGTGACGATTCGCGATATCACGCAATACGCGCATGTCGGATACGCGACCTTTTTCCGCCATTATCATGATAAGGATGCTTTGCTAGAGAGTGTTTTGGATGTTGTACTCGATGAGTTGATGCAGATATTTTCGCAGCCTTTATCGCAGAGCAGTGAAACACAGAATGGATTGCTGCTCTTTCAGTATGTCCAACAACACAGCGAGGTTATCCGCGTGCTACTGCGCAGCGGAGGAGCATCACCGCTAGTGAAACGCGTCATCGAAACTGGCACGCAAAGCGCCCTGGACAAAAATGAGCCACTAGGAAACTCTCTGATTCCAAGGGAGATCGCCGCCTATCATATTGTCACGGCCTCTATTGCGCTGATCCAGTGGTGGCTGGAACGCGATATGCCTTATACGCCGGAGAAAATGGGCTCAATCTACTATGAATTGATTATTCGTCAAACAAAATAGCAGGCGTGGAGATTCGCTAGCACACAACACGAAAAAGATCTTGAACGTATAATCCTTATAGATAGATATATTTTATTCGATATACACTACACGGAAGTCGAGGATCAAAACGATGAGCGTTATCACTAATCCACCCTCAGCCAGCAAAAAAGCGTTGCTACCGCCAGGTCCAAGGGGACTACCAGTACTAGGAAATCTGCTTGCATTTCAAAATCGGCCCTTACGCTTCTTCCGCCAATTAGCACGTACCTATGAACGTATGGCAACAGTACATATCGGGAAAAGACCGGTTCTGCTTGTTTTCCAGCCAGCCCATATCCGCTACATTCTGACTGAGAATGCACGCAATTTTATCAAACTAGGCTTCGAGAACGGCGGAGGGCTCAAGCGCTTTTTGGGCGATGGATTGTTAACTATCGATGGAGATTTCCATCGCCAGCAACGCAAGCTTGTACAGCCAGCTTTCCATAAGCATCGTGTGGATAACTATGCGGAAACCATGACTCAGCTTGCTCAAGAGATGTTGGATGGCTGGCAATCAGGCACAACGGTGAATATTTCTAGCGAGATGCAACAGTTGACGCTACGCATCATCACCAAAACGCTCTTCAACGTTGATTCCCTGGAGCAAACAGCCAAACTAGGCGACGCCTTTGATGCAGTCCTTAATGTTAGCGATAAACAGACAGCCGTGCTAGGCGGGTTCCGCAAGTCGACATTGCCACAAAAAACCACCGATGGCATACGCGTACTGGATACGTTTATCTATGGTCTCATCGCGCAACGTCGGGCTCATCCACAGGATGCTGGCGATGTCCTTTCAATGTTGCTAGCGGCGCAAGAAGAAAAGAATGCGATGACTGATCAGCAGGTTCACGATCATGTACTAACCTTCGTCGCCGCAGGTCATGAAACGGCACAGAATACACTCTCCTGGACCTTTTATCTGCTCTCAAAAAATCCAGAAGTACGAGAGAAATTACGCACTGAACTGAAGACAGTCCTGCAAGGACGCGTACCCACATTAAATGATCTGCCTCATCTTCCCTACCTCGAAGGAGTCATCAATGAATCCTGGCGCTTCTATCCGCCAGTTTGGAGACAGGCCCGCCTGGCAGTCGAGGCTTTTGAGATGGATGGCTATACGATACCAGCCAACACGATTGTGGTCTTAAGCCAATGGGTGATGCATAATCAACCTGACATCTGGGGCGATCCCGAAAACTTTCGTCCCGAACGCTGGAACGCAGACCAAAAACAAAATATCCCACAGGGTGCTTACTTTCCCTTTGGACTGGGCTCGCATATGTGTATCGGCATGGCATTTGCACAGCTAGAAACAAAGCTCCTGCTTGCAACTATCCTGCAACGATTCACATCCGAACTGGCCGCAAACGCACATGTCGTACTCCAACCATTGGTGACCTTGCGCCCCAAATATGGTATACAGATGCACCTCGATGCTTGCACAGAAGCGTAAAGATGAGTCCTTTCTGCTTTTCCAAGGCTTATGCAATTAGCCAGCTCCTTTTTCATTCCTGGTTGAACTTGCGCGTCGTGTTGTCCTACCGAAAAAAGCTGGCGCATGTAGCAACAGCAGAACGGGTAAGGCAATATCAGCAATCAAACCGTCGAGACACGCACAATAAGACGAAGAGAAGATCGTGGCTCTTCTACACGTAGGTTTTTTAGAGCCACAACTTCCTGTGAAACAGCAGAGCCCAAGTGTGTTGATAGCATGAAGCTCGTCGATACGCACGACAAGCACCTTTGTTATCTTTACGCGATCTGTTCTTCTGCATTTAGCTCTGGCTTCTTTATAATCGTTGGCTTTGCCAACACCCGGCCCAGGGTCAGCAGCGCCAGCACGCCCGAGAGAAAATAGCCGCTACCTTGAATATTGAGCATGAGCACCGGACCGAGGCGATCTCCGAACACACCTGCCAGCACCATCCCGATAAGAGTCATCAGGGAACCAGCAGCCAGAAGCGCACCGTAGATGCGTCCGCGCAAACGATCTTCGACAATACTCTGGAAAAGCGTCTGAACACCTACCATCGAGCCCACGCCCGGAATACCGACAAGTATAAAGAGCAGTCCTACTAACCAGACGCTCTGGATAAACAAGGGCAAGTCGATGATCAACAGGTCAATCAGACCAAAGAGACCAAAGCCAATCCCAATCAGGCGAACAGGAGCGAGACGCTTCCCGAACTGAGCGATAAGCAATCCACCAACCAGTCCGCCGATGGCCTGGACTGAGAGCAACGAGCCGTAAACAACCGCTCCCGAGTTGAGTACCTGCTTCACAAAGACCACCAGCAGGACCCCAAAAATACCTTCGCCCAGACTCGTCACCATCCAGATACAAAAGAGGATAATCAGCGGAGGCTGGCGAAAGATCAACTGCATCCCCTCCAACCACTCACTACTCAGCCGCTTCCAGGCATTTAGCGGAAACGAAGATGCTGACTGAAGCGACAGAGTCCCAGCAGGTTCCGGCTCGATCTGAGCCTTCTGCTCATTAGTTGGAGCTTTGATGAGCCAGAGCATGGCCACAACAAAGAGAAATGAGATGAAATCGAGCAGAATCGTGCTACTCAGGCCGAGCACGGCGAGCAAGATGCCTCCAAGTGCTGCACCAGCTAGGCGCGAAACACTGGCGCTGACAGAGTTCAGAGAGTTCGCCGTGACTAGTTCCTCTGCGCTGACCAACTGGGGGAGAAGCGCGTTTTGGGCCGGCTGGACAAACTGGTCTACCCCTGCCTCGAAGAACAGCGCTGGATACAGGATCCAGAGCGAGCCTCGATCGTGCACCAGGAGTATGGGCAGTAATCCAACGGCCAGAAGCAGATTGGCGATAAGCATAGTCCAGCGGCGATCCCAACGATCCACGAAGACGCCAGCCACGGAGCCAAGCACGATATTCGGCACAAAGGCCACAATCAGCATCAGACTAGTAGCCAGTACGGAGCCAGTAAGCAGATAGACATACACGGGCAAGCCAATCTGGATCAGCCAGTCACCGGTTTGTGAGATCAGACCACCCAACCAGAGCAATGCAAAGTTGCGCTGACGTAGCAGAGTAAACATAATAATACCTCTTCTTGAAAGTAGCCGACGGTCCTCGCGCCACTGACTCCAAATAATTATGGATAAGCCTGTCAAACGTGAACGCGGTTCACTCGACGTACGACATCTCGCGCCAAAGCGGTTGGGGTTGGGAGACCCTCCATCGCCTACTGTAGCGTCGGAAGATTGCGGGCCGAGTGAGAACGTCGACAGAAGACAACCGAGCAATCTGTGCCTTGCGCCCGATGTCCAGTTCACGTACGAAACGCTCCTAACAGACGGTCAAAGCCCCCACACGTCTCATGCCATCGACGAGACGTGACTCCGAGCGGTGGGCGATGCGCAAGATAGGACGTGTGCGCTTGGTGAGCGCGATGAATAGGCATCAACCTAAGGGGCGGATGAGCTTTTCAAGAGAAAAATCTCGACGGCGAACGATTTCGATTGCCGATGAACGTGTCAAAGATGTGGGAAAGCGGACGTCGTAAACGCGGCCCCTGCCGCATTTATGCATAATGCAATTTATTGCGTCTTCTGGCAGGGTCCAGATTTATCGCGACCGCTGCCTCGCCGATCCTCGACCTTTATCGGCAGTAGACCTCCTTCCCAGCCTCCCTTTTCTCCAGCACTAAAAAGCTCATCCATCCCTTAGGTTGATGTATATTGTGAGCTTGGTGAGCGCGATAGCGCGGCGTTTCGTACGTGAACTGGACATCGGGCGCAAGGCACAGATTGCTCCGTTTGCTCCGTCTGCTCGTTTCACTCGGCCCGCAATCTTCCGACGCTACAGTCTCGTTCTGTTGTCTCTGCGATTGAACATGCTATTTTCGCTTGACATCCTTAGTCATCCATAATTTCTTGGAATCAATGGCGCAAGGACCGTCGGCTACTTGAAATCTGTATTTAGCAGGTTGTCTCGTGGATCCCTAGAATTTTGAGCGTCTCACGATGGTAGATAATATCGAGTCTGGCCGTATCGACAGCGCTTTGGAAACCGCTGAGCAGCGCGGGCTGTCCGGCATAATCGATCTCGCGTTCAGGCAACCAGAGCATGCGGGGGTGTTGACGCCAGAACTGCTGGGACTCCGGGACATCAATGGTCATGCGAGGCAGGGCGTTGACATCTTCAAACTCACAAAAGTTACAGCGTATAGAGATACCATAACAACTGCTATCCCCATACCGATAGCGAAACATTTCTGGTACCTCCTGGGAGGTCAGCACACGCACCGAAGCCAGGTGACCACATGCTCGACACCTGATTTCGCCGTGCGTAACTGCTCCCCAGTAGTAGTCGGTCAGGGAGGCCAACTGGCGATTGAGAATAGACTTGGGGCTATGTACGCCCTCCCAAAGATGCGGCAACGAAACTCTAGCTATGTCCCAACATCCAGGGCAAACAAAACCGGTACCGGTCGTGGCTGGATCGTAATATTTGGTGAGCCGGTATTTATTGCAAATGGGACACCAGATACGCGTCTCCTGCTCAAGCTGCGGCTCCTCGTCTGTGCGCACATTGACTAGACCATACGCAGCAGCCTCCGCGTTTAACTCATTTTCCATGACGCGACGCAGGGCCAGCTTACCGCGATAGAGACGCTGCACGAGGGCATCTTCGCTGAGCTTGAAGCGTTCAGCGATCTCGGCATGAGGAGATTCATGGATATAACGCTCGATCAGCACTGTGCGCGTCGTAGGAGGAAGCAAAGCCAGGGCACGATCGAGCAATTGAGCCAATTCATCGCGCTCCAGATCAAGATCCAGGCTTGCATCACTGGCCGGCAGTTCATCCAGATTTAGTACGGACTCTTCTTCACCCGCAGCGGAAAATGTGAATTGTGCCAGATGAATGAGATCGCGACCATAGCTGCGTCCCCAGCGCAGACAGACATTGCGTGCAATTGCCGCGAGCCATTTCGTGCGCTTCATTGGGTCCGCGAGATCATCGGAAGAAAACTTCTGCTGATTGCGCCATGCCTCCAGCAGCGTCTCCTGGGCCAGATCTTCGGCCACGCCGGGATTGCCGGTCAAGTATGCGCAGAGACGCACCAGGCTAGCCCGCTCTTCCACCAAGAACATATCGAAAAAAGTTTCAGTCGCCGACGGGATAATTTCCGGTCCTCCTCGCATGATCATCGGTATATTTTCCTTACCCTTTTCTGTAGTTTACCATCTTGCCAGCGCAAAATAGTCGTTACAGAGATCATATCGCATGTAGCCAGCAAAACCTGACACGTTTTTTGGGGATTTTTTTGAGTCTATGGTCAACAAATCCAGGCATTCGACCGCCTTTCGCTTTTTTTGCAAATTTTTATGGCCATCACATCCTACAGTGAATGGACATTTGACACTACCTACATGTATGATGTAATCATAAGGCAGAGCTAATGTTATATATAGCGCAATAATATAGCATATATCGGTCAGAAAGAGAGAAAACAACATGCGTATCCCCAATTTTCAGGATGTCCTCGATGCCCAGAGACAAATCCGTCCATATCTTGCACGCACCCCTTTACACCGCTATCCAGCGCTCGATGAGCTTATCGAAACGTCAGTATATGTAAAACACGAGAATTATCAACCAGTCGGAGCCTTCAAAGTACGTGGTGGCATCAACCTGATCTCCCAGCTCGACGAGCAAGAGCGTGCACGTGGAGTCATTGCAGCTTCCACAGGCAATCATGGACAATCAGTTGCATACGCAGCGCGTTTATTTCACGTCAAAGCACGTATTGTCGTTCCGGAGAAGGCCAATCCAGGCAAAGTAGCAGCGATACAAGGCATGGGCGCGGAAGTTATCCTGCATGGTGCCAACTTCGACGAAGCTATACAGCACTGCGAACTACTCGCGCAGGAGCATGGGTATCGCTACATCCATTCCGGCAACGAACCCTTGCTCATAGCCGGTGTCGCCACGGGCACGCTGGAGATCATGGAGAATGAGGCACATATCGAAACTATCATTGTTCCCATTGGCGGCGGCAGCGGAGCAGCGGGAGCCTGCATCGTGGCCAAGGCCATCAACCCGGCGATTCGCGTCATCGGCGTCCAGGCAGAAGCTTCGCCGGCCGCATATAAATCGTGGCAGCAAAAGCAGATGCTCACAGCACCTAATCATACCTTTGCCGAAGGATTAGCGACGGGCAGTAGTTTTGAACTTCCTCAGGAGATTCTATGGAAACATCTGGATGACTTTCTCCTCGTGAGTGACGACGAAATCGCTCAAGCGATGGTGTGGCTCGTTGAACGAGCTCATACATTAGCAGAGCCCGCAGGAGCTGCATCCCTGGCGGCAGCCTACCGCTTACGCTCACAGCTACACGAGAAAAAAATCGCCATTGTTTGCTCAGGTGCCAACACATCACTCGCACAGCTCAAGCGGGCTCTGGCTCTGACATAATCAGAGCAAGGAAATACGGTACTAGTACGACGTACTCTTTTAGCTGTTTTAATCAGTGCCTATGTGAATAAATAAAGGCACCATGTCTTGCAGAAGCTGATACAGTTCGTCTCGTGCTCTCAGAGGCAGCACCTCCTGCGTGGCTAATTCAAAAATGACAGGGATAGCAGAGACAAAAAGATCATATTTTCTCCGATTGCCCATCCTTCTCTCACTGATGAGAGAAGGATGCCGCCATTGCTCTTCCAGAAGCTTTCTGGCGTTTCCTTCTTCGGTGAGCATTAAAAGTATTTGTATTGCCTGAATCCGTTCTTCAAAGTTATTAGTTCTCGCTTCACAAGGCAGAAGTACTAATTTCAAACGGACTTCAAGCTCCACTTTTGTATTCTGTACAATCTGATTAAGAAGTTGAATTCCCTCTCGTTGCTCTTCCGATAAGGAGTCTCTTGCACAATTCTGGCAAGTTTCGTGATTACTTCGCCAGCAAAGTCTTGATCTACAACAATCCCATCGGCCAGACAATTGGCAACGAAAAAGAGGTCGTGATTGAGAATGCTACTATATCTGCTACGGCAAGTCTTGCCTGCCAAAATAAAGCGAAACTGGTTGGTGGCAAACTTGTGTTTGAACTTACCAAAAAGCAGGAAAATCACCTCTTGCCAGTGCGGGTCATGGACGTAATCAGTTAAAAACTTCCGAATGATACTGGAATCGTCTTCCTGCTGATACTGATTCAGCACATCGAGTGCAGCAAAATATTCCTGAAAAGTGCGATGGACAAATCCATAGAGTGGCTCGCCATCTTCACCGGTGCCGCGAGAAACGATCAGACCAGCTTCAGTACGTACCATATCCAGCAAACGCTCAACTTCTGCATGTTGCTCCGCTCCTGTCAGTAGATTCTGTGTGGCTAGAAAACGGCGTAGTTCTTGTCTCAAAAATGTGGCAGATACATCAACAGCGGTATCACTTGCCTGCGCACTAGCTTCTTTCTCTTCCTGAGCAAGCTCTTGTGAACGTCGATGTAAGACAAAACCCAGATGGGCCAGACACGCCTTCCGATCCTCCTTGCCCAGCTTCATATCTTTCCAGCGCACTCCCTCGTGTTTCAAACGTGCCCAGGTATCGAGTAGCAGGTCAGCACATTTGTCGTAAATCAGCACACGCTCATCTGGCAACCGTTCATAGCGATGTAGCGCGGTCATCACGGTGAGGAGAAGCGGATTGATAGCAAGCTTATGCAAGCGAGGATTTTCTTGCAGCGTGTTAGCAAATAGTTCTAATTCCTGGCGAGCTTCTGATGGCAATGGCGAGAGACGCAGAACATGGTGATACCAGCTTTCTAAAAACTGATGAATTTGAGTGTCATCAAAACTCTGGATTTCCGCTTGCTTAAAGGCTCGATCGGTAATACTGGCCAGTTCATAACCCACTGGACGTGAAGTAACCAGAACACGATTACCCGGGTAAAGCTGGATAAATAGTTCGATCTCCTCTACCAATTGTCGGCGCTCACTCAAAGTCGCAACCTCATCCAAGCCATCGAACAGCACAAACAACGCCCGACGTTCCAGCAACGTCTGAAATAACTGGGCAGATACGGCTATATGCTCACGGCCCAACAGCACCTGTGCGGCATATGACAAAAAGCTATATTCGGCGTTCTGTCGGCGTGCGTCACTCAGTAACCTCAGCTCTATGCGCAAGGGTAACGGATCTCCAGCCAGTGTGGCCGAGGCTGAGGTAGAAGCCGTGCCGGTCGTTTGTTGGGTCGCTTTTGAGTGCAGCCAAGCCAGATGACAGGTGGTGATTGATTTTCCAGAGCCGGGTCCGCCCAGGAGTACCAGATAAGGATGTTTTTCTAACAGAGCAACAAGATCGGCAGGAGATGCTCCCTCGCTAGAGCGTGTAGAATTTGATGACAATGCGATACGCAAGGGAACAAAGATATGATCCAGTTCAGGAGCTTTATCCTCATCTCCACGCATAACAATCCCCGCAAATTTATGGAAACGATACTTTTTCTCGATATACTCCAGATAAGCCTCAAGTTCGCGCTGAAAGTCTTGCGGCGTATACTCGTCGCTTAGTAAGCCCCGAATATTCTCGAGCGTCTGACGAATCTCTTCTAATGATCGCGTCCCCTGTACAGCCGCACGCACTCGGATTGCATCGCTCATCTGCTCGCGGAAAAGAGCGTCGTTATAGAGTTCAGCTAAAAAGGCCTGAAAAAAACTGCGCAAATAGGGAACAGCATCTACCTCTGTATGTGTTGTATGATGAGCGATGGCGGTAATACGCTGCGACAGATTGTATTTTTCTGTCAAGCCGGTCATGTCGGGATTATCCGACAGGGTAAACAACTGCATAACCTCCTGCCGAAGCGCCTCACTCTGACCCTCCGAGAGAATCTGGAGAATGCTGTTGTAGCAATCGCGCTCTTCAAGAGTATGCCATTGCCTGATTCCACGTTCTGCTGCGTTTTTGAGCGCCAGTTCTATATGGTGCTGATGCTTCTTCTCATCCAGAAACGCTAGTGCACGCTCCTAACCCTTCTTAACCAATTCATCTTTGCCAGAGCTTATGACTTTATCGCGTATGGCAGGAAACCAATGGGGAGCACTATTCACCAGGATACCAATACCAATAAAAACAGGTTCAATCATTGCTTTTCCTTCTCAGCATTAAGTCTCTTCTTTCTCCTGACAGCATCTATTACGAATAGAACACCTCAACAGAATAGACGCTCATCATGATGATTCCCTTCATGTTCATAAGGAGCTTTCATGGAAATCAGACGCTACCAGCAGGCCGACCGCGATGCTGTTTGGGCGCTTCACAAAATGGCACTGCACAATGCTGGAGTTGATTTAGGCGCTGGTCCCTGGGATGATGATCTGGCTCAGATCGAACAAGTATATCTCAATCCGCGAGGTGAATTTCTCATCGGTGAGATTTCAGGTCGTATCGTGGCCATGGGGGCCCTGAGAGCAACGACGGAAACTCGAGGTGAAATCAAGCGCATGAGAGTGCATCCTGATTTTCAACACCGTGGGTTGGGACAGATGATTCTGTCGGATTTAGAAGCTCGTGCCATTGCGCTAGGATACAAAATGCTTCATTTAGATACTTCAACGCTTCAGGTAACCGCCCAACATTTTTATCGAAAAAATGGCTTCGTGCAAGTCGAAAAAACAGATGTAGTCGATGGATTCACGCTGATTTTCTTCGAGAAATATCTTTCTCCTCAGAGAAAAGAACGCTAGCGACTCATGATGAGTGCTATGCTTGTATCGTAAATTGGTATTCTATACCTTCAATCGCAGAGGCAAAGAAAGCCTACTGTAGCTGCGTGTCTCGTGCACGCGGTCCACTCCACGCACGTTATACTTATATATTTGTATCTTCATCTCGACGTATTTAATGCTCATTTTGTTCAATTTACTCTCGACGTATTTAATACTCATCAAAAAGAGAGAAATGTCATCGGTGAAATCAGACGTCTCAGAGGCTGAGCATGGGGAGATCAACCGTGAGTCCGTCGTACGCCCACGGGATGCGCAACGAGATGCACTCATATTGACTCCAATAATCATAGACGAGTACGACTACCTTCAACCGAAGGGCAAATGAGAGCCGACGTAGCGGCGAAGGAGCGCGGCCTTGCTGAGACGCTCAGGTGCGTAAAAGCAGCGATCCGTGGCTTGCCCTCGCCGTTCCCGTTTCTCGTATGATATGTTCATCATCGTCAATCAATGCTCCTTACCTCTCTTTTGCACCAAAGAAAAGCGATAGACGAAAGCATCACATGCCGATGGTAAGTGCTTTGGCGAATGTTTTCGTACGTGGAGAGGAACGAAAGGCGCAAGGCACAGATCGCTGCATTTGGACCCATGATCGTGTTCACTCGGCCCGCGCTCTTCTTTCGCTACATCGGGTCTCGTGATCGCGGTGGTGGCACATCACCTCTCCCATCATACTACATCTCGTTGCGCATCCTGTGGGTACGTCGAGTGGACCGCGTGCACGAGACACGCAGCTACGGTAG
The DNA here is from genome assembly GCA_963699315.1 of uncultured Chloroflexia bacterium. Classification (GTDB taxonomy): domain Bacteria; phylum Chloroflexota; class Ktedonobacteria; order Ktedonobacterales; family Ktedonobacteraceae; genus Dictyobacter. The sequence continues at coordinate 4,298,183 of OY969433.1, read as the reverse complement.
CTCCTTAATTTTAATGATATTAATGCCATGTTGTATATGGTAGGCATAAGGACATATTATTCTTTATTTACGTTAATTAGAACTTTTCGGATGAAAGTGGTAGATCAATCTCAATGGTTGTTCCCTGCTCGTTGCCAGAGTGCAGCGTGAGATGCCCACCCAGGACATCTATGCGTTCGAGCATGCCACGCAGTCCATAGTGACCGGGACTATTGTATAGAAGGCGACTATCTGCCTGGGATTGGTACAATGTCGAGGGTAAGCCGATGCCGTCATCGTGGATTTGCATATGTAGTTTCTCATCCTGCCGACTGATACACACTTGCACGTGGCTGGCATGAGCATGTTTTTCGATGTTGGTAAATGCCTCCTGACTCACTTTCCAGAGTGTTTCTTCGATAGCTTTGGGGAGAAGATCTATATCTGCTTGGAAGGTGTAGATAACATGCAGATTGCTACGCAGGGCAAACTCTCGGGCTGCGCGGCTAAGCGCGAGATTGATGCCTCCGTGCTCCAATGCGGGAGAGCGTAAGTCGGCGATGGAGGCACGCAAGGCAGTCATCGTTTCGCGTGCAATCTCCTTAGTAGATCCTATCTCGCGGTCGCAGCGTTCAGGATCGCGTTCGCGGAGCCGCTGAGCCGCTTCAAGCTTGACAGAGATAAGAACCAGAGCATGACCAATGGTATCATGCATCTCGCGTGCCAGCCTGGTACGCTCACGCAGAACGGCAAGCTCCTGCTCCTGGGCTACTGATTGTGCTAGTTGGCGATGGGCTTCCTCTAGCTCGCCATTGCTACGGGCCAGTTGCTCCACAAGTCTATTGCGACTAAATCTCTCTCCAATCAGATGCTGGAACAGTGAGATGAAACCTGTTATGCTAAACATCGTTAAAGCCTGACTGGCAATGCTCGTCAGCGACTCGCCACTCGGAGGCCAGGTCAGCAAGCCTTGAAAGGCAAACATCGTGAGAGCCATAATGCTCACAGCAAGTACTGCACGCCACCTCGCAAATAGAGCAGAACTGGCAGAAAAAACAATATAGAAATCCCAGAGAAAGGCTCTATCGATGAGCGAAAGCCAGAGAACCACAAGGTACATACCACCCCATATACTCACAGCATAAGGCAAGGGTAGAGGCCAAGCCAGCTTCAGGCTACTAATGAGTGGAAAAATGTAAAACACGAAAACAAGCGTAACAAGTAAGATAGAGGTTACTCCGCGCCAATCATACATATAGATGGGATTGCTCTTCAGGATAGCAAAGGTTGATGCAGTGAGATAAACGAATACAATGACAGCTGATGTCATGATCATACGTCTGAAGATGCGCAGGAAGTTTTCATTATCCTTTTCCACGTCGAAGTGCACTGACATGCTTTCTCCTTTTAGAGTAGTTTGCGCTCACGTGCCAGGTGAGCAGCCTGAGTACGGTTCTTGCTATGAAGCTTGCTCAGGATATTCGAGACGTGATTTTTCACAGTTCCTTCAGCGAGGACGAGTTTCTCTGCAATCTTGCGATTACTTGCACCTTCAGCCAGCAGTTTGAGAATTTCGATCTCCCGTGGGCTCAAGTCTTCTTGCGGTGGAGCGTGGGGATGACCTTTGCGCCCAAGTTCGATCAGGAGCTTGTTAGCAATCTTGGGCTGGATGGATGGCTCGCCTGCATGTACCTGATGAATAGTCGCCACTAGTTCAACAGCGGGGACGTCTTTGAGGAGGTAACCCATGGCACCAGCCTTAATAGCCTCATACACATAATCTTCGTAGTCGAAGGTGGTGAGGATAATGACATGCACAGCAGGATCGATGGTGGTGAGCACTGCGGTCGCTTGCACGCCGCTCATACACGGCATCTGAATATCCATGAGCACAATATCAGGACCGCTGCCCTGAGCGCGAAGTTCGTTATAGCGCTCCACCGCCTCTTTGCCATCGGCGGCCTCGCCTACAACCTGGAGGCCCGGCTCCAGTTCAAGGATAGTGCGCAGTCCTTGCCGCATGAGCGTTTGATCTTCACAAAGTAGGATGCGAATCAGGTTGGTCATAGATCTTCTTCTCCTCTGGATCGGATATGCTCATGAGCTTTATTGTGCTGGGACAAAACTACGTCTGTCAATGATTATGGATCAATCTGACGGCGCTGTCCCGCGTGGCAGTCGTATTGTGTGGGACAGAGCCATCCCCAAGTCAAGGTCACTTCACAATCGATGTCTTTTCCTGAAAGCGGAAGAACCTCATGGCAATGATGAAACAGATCAAGCCATAGGCCAGCAGGCCCAGGATATCGGGAAGTACATCGATAAAGCTCTTCCCGAGAATCATTGTACCATTCAACCCCTCCATGGCCCAGGCCGGGATGCCTATTTTAGCAATTTGCTGCATCCAGGTTGGCTCCGTAAATAACGGCCACCATACACCACCAATGGCTCCAGTGACGATAGTAATCAAGCTCACCACCGGGTTGATCTGGCGGCGCGATCTGACCAACGAAACAAGCATTATACCCAGGCCGGTCGCGGCAAAACTGGTACCGATCAGCAGCAGGATCACCGTTGGCCAGTCACCAATGTGCATCTTGAAGACAAGATAGCCGACAAGAAAGAGTATGGAGAGTTGCGCCAGCGTCAGCAAAAATTGTGCCAGCATTTTTCCGCCCAGCAGAGCATATTTCTGGATAGGCGCGATCAATAAGCGGCGGAAGGTGCCATCTTCCTTCTCTTGCAAGATCGTTGCGGCTACAGCATTGAGACCAAACAGCGAGAAGAAGACGGCATAACCAGGAACAGTCTGGTCAAAGACTCCCACTTTAATAGCATGACCTGCCGTTAAAGGCTCGACAGCCTGATCAGCCTGCTCACTGGCCTTTGCAAGCGCGGCCTGAATAGAGGCAGCATCAATCGTGCTTTGAGTACAGTGGTTCCCCGGTTGATTACAGACCGCAGAGACCTGGTTGACGCCGACGCTGCCTACGAGTTGCGACTGCACGACAGTATTCACAAGACCTTGTACGATATTAACACGAATATCATTTGTGCTGTTTGGTAGGGTGTAGAACTGCACGAGATTCTTCGGAGTGATTTTCTGCTGCAGATCAGACATCAACATCTGGCTTGCTCCCGCAGGGATTACGATGCCGACAACCGCAGCATCATTTGATGAGGTCGTGATCTGCCTGGTCACTTGAGCCGTATCAGGATACTCGTCAACGGTGATCACAAGCTGGCTAGTATTGATTTTGAGCGCGCTGGCGATGGTCTTGCCAATGAAGGCATCGTGCGCTGTTTCCTGGTTGCTTATTGCAACCTTGATTGAAATCTGGCTGTTTCCATCGCCATAGAAGTTGCCAAGAGCAAAGCCTACGACCGCGATGAGCACCAGGGGGACCACCAGCATGAGTATCAGAGCACTTCTATCTTTAGTTACCTGTAACAAATCTTTTTTTGCAATATACCAGAGCGTTTTCATAATCATCCTCTTAGTCGCGCAACGTTTTTCCGGTCAGTTGAATGAACAGTTCTTGCAGCCCATGAGGCCGCTGCACTTCGCGATTGTGGTCACGCAGAGCCAGGAGTTGCTCCAGAGTCCCCAACGCGATGATCCGCCCTTCATCCATGATGGCGATGTGGTCGCACAGCCGTTCGGCCTCTTCCATATAATGGGTCGTGTAGAGAATGGTGGTTCCCTGGTCACGAAGCAGCTCAATGGATGCAAAGATGTGTTCGCGGGATTGGGGATCGATACCAACTGTTGGCTCATCCATCATCAGAAAGGCGGGTTGATGTATCAATGCGATAGCCATATTCAGGCGTCGCTGCATCCCACCTGAGAAGTTTTTTACTGGCTCCTTGCGCCTGTCATAGAGCTCAAAGAAATGCAGTAAGTCTCGTGATCGCTCCTTGCGCTCTTGCGAGGATAGACCATAGATCTCGCCAAAGAAATTCAGATTCTCTAGCGAGTTTAGATCGGCGTAGAGAGCTATTTCCTGGGGCACGATACCCAGCATGCGCTTCACCTTGCGCGGCGACTTGGTGATTGATTGACCAGCGATGAGCGTGTCACCGGAGCTTGGTTCGAGATAGCCACACATCATATGAATGGTGGTGCTTTTCCCAGCTCCGTTGGGGCCGAGCAGCCCAAAGATTTCGCTTTTGCCGATAGTGAAAGAGATGTCTTTGACTACCTCATGCTTCCCAAAGCTTTTGACAAGGTTCTGTATTTCAATCTCTACCGCACGCCCGTCTTTTGGCAGGTGGATCGGCCCGGTTTTTGTAGTGATAGAGATTTCTGATAGTGATTCTCCCATGAGTGAGTAACTCCTTCCATGAAGAGCTTCGTGTCTTCATAACTGAGCATAGTATAGAGGGAGTAGCTCAGAAAGAGGGAGTATGGAAAGACATAATCTGATGATGTGTCGAAAGTAATGGTCGGCATATGGCGAAATCGCCTACTGTAGCTGCGTTCCCTTGTGGACGCGGTCCTCTCCTCGTGCGAGGATCTCTTCGACGACTGTCGTCTTAGCATCGGCATAGTTTTGAGTGTACTTCCAATCCTTGCGAGCAAGCTCCCGCTTGGTCTGCTCGTAGAGACGACGATCGGCTTCGTTGCGGCGCAACCAGTTGCGAAAGAGTAGCATACGATCTATCTCCGGACTACCAGACGAGAAGACGTGGAGGTTGATATCTGTGTCCGGTCCCTTGAACAGGCGATGCTCGTGCCAATCAGGCTCGCGGATGAGTAATACGTAGGCGGCCGCCTCCATGGCCGGGACGTAGGATGGCTCATCGGCTGAGTTCGCTACGACGAGTAGTATATCAATTCTCGGTTTGGCTGCGAGCTCTGGTACTGAGGTCGAGCCGACATGCTCGATCAGCAGTATTCGATCGCCAAGCGTGGCCCTGATCCGCTCGGCTTCACGCTCAAAGAGTCGAGGCCACGCGGGATCGTAGTCGGCAATTTGAATAGGTCCGGCCAACGGCACTAGAGCTTCAAGATGGACAGCCTGGATCTGCTCTTCGGTCTGTGGGACGTATGTGGGCTCCACTGGTACTCTGCTTACCTCTTCCGACAAGTCTCCAGTAGTTTCGTCGATCTCAGACATAGGTATCCCCTTTCGATCATTCCATGCCATCCAGACCGGTAATGATGTGCCCAACCATATCACCATTGTGGCAAAAGGCAGCACAATCACTGTCTATACCGCGTGACAAAGCCGACACGTCTCTACGGCTCAATTTTTGTCCCTAACACCTGCAGAAATTGAGCCAGCCAGGCTGGATGCGCTGGCCAGGCCGGTCCAGTGACCAGATTGCCATCGACAAAAGCTTGATCAGCTTCCAGCGACTGAAAATGTCCTCCAGCCTGCGTCACCTCAGGACCAACCGCAGGATAAGCGGTACACGTTCGTCCCTCAAGCACGCCTGCCGCTACGAGAATTTGCGGACCATGACAGAGAGCCGCAATCGGCTTGTTGGTCTGGGCAAAATGTCGCACAATCTCCAGCACGCGCTCGTTTAAACGCAGATATTCAGGTGCACGTCCACCGGGAATCACCAGCGCATCATACTCTTCTGGCTTCACATCACTAAAGGTCGCATTCAAATGGAAGTTATGTCCAGGCTTCTCGCTATAAGTCTGATCGCCTTCGAAGTCATGGATAGCGGTCCGCACCGTTTGTCCGGCCTCTTTCCCTGGACAGACGGCATGCACCGTATGACCAACCATCACAAGAGCCTGAAATGGAACCATAACCTCATAATCTTCTACATAATCACCGACAAGCATTAGGAGCTTCTTTACACCCATGAACATCCACCTTTCTCTTTGTACCACTGCTTATGCTTCTACTCATGAAAGAATATCACCCACAAAATATAAAATCTATTATAGATCTATACAGCTACTATACAATATTTTCAGCTCGACATGAAAGGATATTAACCAGACAATTCAGATATGTGGATGGTATTTTTTGAGCAGCTAAGGTATCTCACCATCTCCAATTTCTTGGAGTCAATGTGTGTGCCCACGTAACTTGACGGAGATAATTCTATGTACTAGCATAGTAGTGTACAGACCATTTCTGTATATGCATTGATAAACTCAGGAGCCAAAAATGAACGATTTAACATCTAAAGAGGCGCGGGTAATCCTCCATAAAGGGACTGAAGCCCCATTTAGTGGCGAATATGACCATTTCTATAAAGAAGGAACATATATCTGTCGACAATGTAATGCCCCCCTCTACTCATCAAAAACCAAGTTCGACGCCGGATGCGGCTGGCCAGCCTTTGACGAAAATTTTCCCGACGCAGTCAAGCGTATTCCCGATCCCGATGGACACCGAACTGAGATCGAATGTGCTAACTGTGGAGCTCATCTGGGACATGTCTTCCTGGGGGAGCGTCTGACAAAGCTGAATACACGTCATTGCGTGAATTCGCTATCCATGCGCTTTATTCCTGAAGAGACGGAAATACCAGCAACGCTGCATGCCTAACCCACGAGTTGCGCAACGAGAGAGAGGAAGCAAACGAGCAAGAAGAGGATGAAAGCGAAGCGAGCAATCGCCAGAGCGGGAAAAGTCGGGAACAGGCAACCACATCGATGCATCCGAATGAAGAAAGAGGAGCAAGCTGATCCTACCAAGCAACCAGCATGCGAAGTCTCAGGCACCTGTGACCACTGCGATGCCAAAGAAGTGGGCGAAGGATGTTGGCAGGCCATGAAGCGTGATCGTCAGTAGTGGAGCACTGGGAGGACGAGCGTTGCGGGTGAGGCGTTCGCTCCAACTCAAGCGCCAATGAGCCCGTTGAGCACGTGTCTGTCTTTCTGGTGACATGGTTTGCTCTGCAATTTCAACGGTTTGTGAACGAAGCAACTGGATCCACTGACGCCGCAGGGCACGTCGTGGCCAATCCCCCCAGATGACCGGCAACGGCCCGGGAGGAGTTGGTGGGGCGGCAGCCGAGAGCGAGGAGATGGGCCAGAGCAGCGCACTCACCATCCGTGGTTTCGTCGCACCGGCTTCCTGGCAGTGGGCTCGCAGCGGGCAGGGGGAGCACTGAGCGAGACGTGCACTGTGGATCACCCGGAGCGATCCATTGGGCTCACGTCGGCGTTCTCGTATCGTGAGATGCTGTCCGGCTGGACAGCAGAGCATGCCATTGGACAAGGGGGTAAACTCAGATGCGGAAAACCCCGCCGCCCACGATGGGAGTTCCCATTGAGGCGGCCCGTAGACGATAGACCCAACGACCTGGGCTGGCTCGCCATCACGAGTCGGCTTGCTGGGTGGGGTTGAGCCGGTTGGCACCGGTACGAGCGTGTGGGCAGGAGCAAATTCCATCAGGCGCATGTCGGTGGGATCGAGCTGATGGCCAAGCTCGAGGCGGAGATTCCAGACCCATTGCGAGAGAATTTGCCAACAGTCCTGACCACAGAGGGAATGAGAGACCCAGCGATCGGGATTTTGTTCCTGATCTTCATCGGAGAGCACCGTCTCAAAAGAGCCGCGATGCAGGTAGAGGTGCAAGATATCGGACGCCGTAAAGGCTTGGGGAGGCAAGAGGGTGTAGAAGAGTTCGTAGACCACGCCATTGCGGAGTGTGCCAACTGAGTGGGGATGCTGGGACGCTGCATGGGCTGCCACAATGAGACGCACGACGGGTCCCTGCGGTCGAAGCGTGACAGCAGGGCAATCATAGAGATCACGTTGGGTTCCACTTTCTGGATGGATGTCCTGAGCATCAGGAGCAAAACGCAGCCGCGCCTGCACCTCAGGGAGATCAAGCCAGTGGTATTCTCGGCTGCGCCCAATCACGCTGACGTGAAACGCGAGGAGATCTTGCAACGGGGCTGTGTTGCCATACAACCCATCCAGACGAATGATGACCGAGGAAAGGGGGAATGAAAAGGCGGTCGTGTAGCTGATCACCGCCTGGAGGGCGTGTTGTAACTCAGCACGATAGTCGCCATTGCCCGGTCCAGAAAAGGTTCCTAACCATTGATGGGTATAGGGTTGGAGGGCGGTGGTCCTGGTACGGCCAACTTCTCCACGCTTGCGGCCAAAATAACCTTTGGCACAGACCTGATCACAACGACGATGCGGCTCAGGAAGCTCGGGAGCGCGAGGTAGGGCTCGCTGTCGTGCCGCTTGTTTGGTGCCATCGATATCAATGAGGAACCAATGCTGCCCATGGCGATCCCAGAGTCCTCCAGGAAGCGAGCCAAACGGAGTTCGGGCAATCAGGTCATCTTGAAACAAGGTGCGGAGGGCCTCGACACTGGGTCGATCCAGGGCAGAAAGAAAGCGGCTCAACGTACTGCGATGGGGTAAACGCGAGCGATTGAAGAGTGCCATGAAGATCGAGGCAAAAGGAACGAGGTGAGCATAAAAGGCTTGGAGAGTTGGTTCACCGCTGAGAGCATAACCAATGAGCACGACGAGAAAATCGATGGAATCGAAGTCACCAAAACGGGCACGAGCAAACTGCACCTTGGTCTCGATGAGGTGCAGCAGACCCGAGGAGGTCAGGATCTCAGCAACAACGGCAACTTCGCCGAACCAACTGGGTATACTGGGAAGGGATTGTGGAGCGATCTGGATTTTCACAGCAGAATGTGTCATACTAGGTGTACTTCTCCTTTTAAGGCAACATCATTGTCTAATAGACCTTCTAAGGAGACACTCTTTTTCCTCTTACTGCAAATAATACCCCTTTTATCCTATATGTTTTTCACTGCTCACACCTTTTACTTGCTTTTGTCACCTCGTTGCGCAACTCGTGGGCTAAAGTAGATCTGTTGCAAAGGGGTTATTGGTAAAGTGCTAAGTACAGTCACACAACATCGATAATTATTGTGTGATTGTGCTTAGGCAGGAAGGCTCCGTAACTGTGTCAGACAATCATCATACAGGTCGAGCTGTCTGCGCAATTCAATGCGTAGCTCGACACTCTCTGTCTGCTGGATCTCTTTTAGGATGTTTCGATGGAGATTGCGAACCGCCGATTTGATGGCTGCAATGGATTCGGTCTCGTTAAGTAACGTCAATAGATCCGTGAGCGCCTTGAAGTAGGCTCCGCCTTCGGGAGCTTTACGCTCTTTCTTCTCTTCAAAATACACGATGATGTCGTGCTTGTTCGTCATATTTGGCATTGTTTGTCGCCTTCCACCATATTCTGTTACCAGTATAGCATATGCCCGCAGATGATCAAGTAGCCGACGATCCTCGAACCACCAAGTCCAATAGAAAGAGTTTCGAACGTGGAAAACCACGAGAGCCAACGGTAGCTGCGTGTCTTGCGCACGCGGAATAGACATCAACCTAAGGAGCGGATGAGCTTTCTCGCGTGAGAGAAAAGAGAGGCTGGAAGAGGAATCTCTTGCGGATGAACGTGTCGGAGATGCGAGGAAGCGGCCGCCATAAATGTAGGCCCATAAGGCGCAATAAATTATATTATGAGCAAATACGTTATAATCATTATGTCAGGTAGAGGCAATTTATTGCCATAAATACGGCAGGGACCGCGTTTACGACGTCCGTTTTCCCGCATCTCCGACACGCTCATCTGCAATCGAAATCGTTCGCCGTCTAGATTTTTCTCTTGAAAAGCTCATCTGTCCCTTAGAGTGTGTCTTAACATCGGCATATGGCGAGCTTAGTAAATGCATCGCATCATAATCAACGTCTAGGCATCTCAATGAAACATTTTTTGTCAGATGGAGATACCAAAAGAGATGTTCTAGAAACTGATTGGCCCATTTGACAGGGATTGTTTACGCTATGGAAGCTCACATTATGCCTCTTTGTGCACAGTGCGATGCCATTTATATAAATCCTTGTCATCATATAGATCTTAAGACACACTCTTAGGTTGATGCATATTCCGCGTGCGCAAGACACGCAGCTACCGTTGGCTCTCTTGCTCTCTGCGATTGAAGGGGGTACCTCGCCAAGTGCGTCCCGAAAACCACGTCGCTTGATCGCGACGTACTCCACCTCCTTCGGTGATTTAGTGTCGGATGCTCCGCCGGTGTGACAAGTCGGATGGAAGAAAGAAGAATACCCCGGATTCATCCGGGAGGAGTGTCAATACAGAATAAGCGTGCTCTTCGTTTAGGCAAGCTTGATTGGGAGCTCGAGTAGGCCACGGAACACCTGACTGGGGAGCCATTCGACGTGACTGGTTGCCAGGCTGGGATTGCTGAAGCGCTTAAAGAAACTGGCAAACGCGATCTCCGCTTCTACGCGAGCGAGGGAAGCGCCCAGACAGAAATGAATACCCTGACCAAAAGCCAGATGGCGATTTTCCGGACGTCTTAGATCGAGAATATCTGGTTGCTCAAATTGTGCCGGATCGTGATTGGCCGCACCCAGGCAGAAAATCACGACTTGCCCGGCTTTGATGCTCTGCCCTCCCAGACTGAGATCTTCTTTAGCCGTGCGCAAAGTTCTCTGTACGGGACTGTCGAAGCGTAGGAGCTCTGCCACTGCGCCTGGCAAGTATGCTGAATCGGCTCGCAGGAGTTCTATCTGCTCCGGATGACGTAACAGGGCCAACAGTCCATTACCAATCAAGTGGGTAGTCGTGCCATGACCTGCCGCCAGCAAGAGGATACAGTTCCCCAACACCTCATGCTCGCTCAAAACATCTCCATGTTCTTCGGCATCGATCATGGCCTGGAGCAGATTATCCTGTGGCTCCTGGCGTTGCTGTTGAATAATGTTATGAAAGTATTCCATAAACTCATTGACCCCCAAAAGATTCTCAGCCAAGCTTTCAGGGGTTCTATCACCGCTACCATCCAACAACCTGGCGAAATTGTTACTCCATAGAGTAAAACACCCTCGATCCTCGGTAGGGACACCGAGCATCTCTGCAATCACGATAGCGGGGAGAGGATAAGTGAAATCGGCAATCGCCTCCATATGTCCTTTTTCCTGAGCTGTATCCAAGAGTGCATCAACAATCTGCTGGATACGTGGCCGAAGTTTTTCTATCATTCGAGGCGTAAAAGCTTTGGAGACCAATCCGCGCAGGCGCGTATGGTCGGGGGGATCAAGGAAAAGAATTTGCCGGGTAAGAGCAGAGACAGGCGATCCTAATATGCTTTTCAGCTCTTCAGGCATCTCGCCCAATTCGATCTCCATCCGCGCCAAGAAACGTGGATCGCGCAGGCCAGACTGTACCTGCGCATGACCAGTCACAATCCAGCGTCCACCAAACTCTTCATCCAAAAAAACTGGGCCGACAGCACGTAACTGGTCATAGAGTGGATAAGGATTGGATAGATATTCTTCGTTCAACATCTGTTTCAGGCTGGGTGTGTGATCGGCGGACAATGACATGCTCTACCCCTTTCGCTAGCTATTCTGATCATAATGCTCTTCTTCTTATTATATTCGAATTTGTGGGCATTCTGGTTGCAAGCAGAAATTATCACCGTAGGTGCACCATCAGGTGTGCCACGGATTTTTGCACACAGGCGAAGAGGCATGTCACGTTCAACATCGTCCCATTTGGAGTCCCCTTGCTTTAGCTATGGGGAGGGAAAATGACAGCCCGCAGGCTGGGTTCGTTCCTCCCCATTATTCACACAAGAATGTTTATTGACAGGTGCGGGATGATATGATATGATCCAGCGTATGAAACAGATCATCACAGCAAAAATCAAGCTCTATACAACACCCGAACAATTTATAGCCTTGCGTGAAACACAACTGGCTTATCGTGCCGCGCTGAATTTTGTGAGTCAGTATGCCTTTACGCATGGTAAGATGAGTAATACACGCACATTGCAACATGATTGCTATGATGAGATCCGTACGATCTACCACCTTCCTTCCCAGATGGCCTGTAATGTCCCCCGTTTCGTGGGAAGCACCTATAAAGGACTGTGGACCAAGGTCAAGAAAAACGCCGCACAGAGGAAGAGTGGGCAGACGAAGAAGCGCTACAAGGGACTTGATCACGCCCCTAAGTATGTCTCTCCGACGATCACCTATAACTACAAGCGCGATTACAGTTTCAAAACGTCCAATCGTGTGAGCATCCTGACCCTTGATGGGCGGGTGGTGGTCCCCTATACCGGCTATGACACACATATCGCCCTCATCAACCAGGGAGCCAAGATCGGTGCGGCAAAACTCTGGTATGACAAACCGAAGAAACAATTCTATCTGCTTGTCTCTTTAGAGATGGAAGGAGCCGAGCCCACCCCACACACCCATACCGGCATTGTCGGGGTGGATGTCGGCGTGCGCTATCTTGCCGTCACGTCCACGACGCAAGGAACGTCCTCCTTCTACGGCGGCAAACGTGTCAGAGAGAAGGCCAATCATTACGCACGACTGAGAAAGCGCCTGCAACGCAAAGGCACTCGTTCCGCGACACGACGGCTGGTAGCCATCAGTGGACGAGAGAGACGGTTGAAAGCCGACGCCAATCATGTCATTTCCACGCGCATCGTCACGCAACATCCGCGTTGCCTGATCGGACTGGAAAACCTGACCGACATTCGAGACAGAACGAAACGACGCACCGGCAAACGCGCCAGCCAGAAGCAGCGGAGAGCCAACACCGCCTTCTCCAAGTGGTCCTTTGGCGAGTTGCACGCCATGATTGCCTACAAAGCTCTGCAACAAGATTGTATGGCGATCAAGGTGGATGCCGACTATACGTCGCAAGCCTGTCCCATCTGTGGACACACCTGCCGTGAGAACCGCCCCAATCATGGGCTGCTGTTTCGCTGTCAGCATTGTCGGTATACGCTCCATGCAGATCTCATCGGCGCGAGGAATGTCACCATGCGAACGCTGCTTATTCGGCAGGACTGGATAAGCACAGGCTTCTTGTCAGAATGCCTTGATGGATCGGATCGTGAAGCCAAAGCGGCACGCCTGAAACGGTATGCTGAGTTGCGGTGGAGTCCAGATCCAAGCCCCTTGCTTTAGCTATGGGGTATCTGACCCGCAGAAGAGATGTTGCGGCGTATGTTCCGCACGTTTTTGCACATCACTGGAAAGCTTGCAAAAAACCGTGGAGCACCCTCCTCGCGCCATCAGCTACCATCGGGAATGTATTTTGATGATGTGCGTGTCCTTAACCAGATCAAGGGCAAGCCGGAGATAATCCCAACAATTACGCCTCTGAGCAATTCCATAATAACTGCACTCTGGATCAATTTCAGATATACACTTGGATGTGAGTAGAATCCCAAATCGGGCGCTAGTACAAGGATTGAACTAATCACGCTAGCAATCATCGCGGCGACGATCCAGGTCAGCGCAAAGATCCAGCCAATACGTTTCAAGATTAATCCCATGAACAAAACTTGAAAAATGGCGATTGAGACTGCTATGATTAGGGCAAGTATGCTAATCCTCAGAAGCATCTCTCCTATGGCGTAACCTGGGGACAACCACAATGCATAAAAGTAGCCGACGAGAAAGTTCCCTACAAATTGGCCGAGTAGTGTGACTACAATTAACCAGGGCAGGTAGCGATGAGAGATAACGATTCGGAAAACAAGCCATGTGATGATGGCTTGGACAATCGGGCCAGTGATCTTGGGTAGGTAGCTCACCGCTTGGACAGAGATGGTAGGTGGCCCATAATACTCGAATCCATATACTATCAGATGCGCCAGAACGACACCAATTATCCATAATCCATATGCCAGCAGCTGCCGTCTTCCATATAGCGGGCGTCTCATTTGATCCTGCAAAATAGAGCTCCTTCTCATAAATAGTGCTAAATATGAATATATGATAAAGAATTATAACATATATGCTGCTAAGATACATCGATGCAGGCCAGTTAAAGCAACAATTAAAATGTACTTGTACGGGCTTTTACGCCTTCCTGCATAATTATCCTGTACCGCTTATTGACAAAATATTTCGAGATGTGGAGTACAAAATGAATCCAAACGACGAAGATGTATATTCAACCTACGGACGCCGTAAACTCTTAACATCGTTAGGGGCCATCGGCCTGGGAGCAGTAGCATTAGCCAGTATCGATTCCGCACCGGCACAGGCTCACGGTGAGAATGTATCGCAGCGTACAGCGGAGAGCGTCACGTATCAGACAGAAAATTCCTGGGGACCAATCACGGAATGGCATCAGGCTCCAGATCTCACATTTGCGCTTAATGATGGTATCGTCGGTGATTTAGCCAACTCTTAGTTGGAGAGATCAACAAGGAAATTCAGGCAGTATCAGCTTTCAGTCAGACGGTAGCAGCTTTTTTGGCTATTATCAAAAAGTGAATGAAGGCCCCATCGCTTATAGGGGCACTAAAAAATAAAGAGATCGGGGAGGTTATTTTTCCCTCCCCGAAAAATCACATTGTGCTTCTGAAATTGGCAGTCCCCGCCCAAGTGATATCATGTTAATAGAGTAACAATAAACTCACTTCCGTGTTTTCTGCTCATTGTTGGCAAGAAATGTTCTTGCCAACAATGAGCAGCGAAGTTAAAATCGGACAGGCCATATGGCGGGTTGATACCTGGCGGGATCATTCCTCTTAATTCCGCTAAATAGGTCAACTTCAATTTGAGAGCGGTAGTAACGATTCAGTCGGGTGGCGGAGAAGACATAATCTGGGAGTAACCTCTGTTAAGAACAGGAATCCAAAAATTCGATACGAAACCGTTGCGTTTTATAAAAATCCATGCTATACTCGTTTTAGTCAATAACGCAACGGTTTCGTATCGAAATTGTGACGAGCATCAGATGACGAAGAAACTAAAGGACATGGATGAATTGGAGCAAACGATCCGCAAGGCTGGACGTCCACGCAGTGTCCAGTCTCACCAGGCCATTCTAGAGGCGGCACTCACATTATTCGCCGAAGAGGGACTCGCCGGCTTAAGCATGGAAGCGATCGCAGAACGTGCCGGAGTTGGTAAGACCAGTATCTATCGCCGCTGGTCCTCTAAAGAAGACGTGATCAAAGAGGCACTCGCCGTGTTTCGCGAAGAACTCTCGTTTCCGGATACAGGCAATATCCGCGACGACTTGCTATCTATCACCAGGGAATCCCGAGAACTGTTCGACCGCCATCCCTTGATGGCAAAGCTGATCACCAAGGTGATTGCGGAGACCAAGACGAAACCTGAAATCTATCGTGCGTTTTACGACAAACTGGTCGCTCCACGCATGCAGCAGTTTCGCCTGATGGTTGAACGCGCCCAGGAGCGTGGAGAATTACGCTCGGACCTGGATATGAGGTTGGCCCTCTCACTGATCTTCAGTTCTCTGGTGTATGGCAGCCTCTTCGCCGAATTGATCGATCCCTATGTGAAGCCAACCTATGAACCAGAAGAGGCTGTAGACGCGCTCTTACGGGGACTAGGGACACGACTCTCGTGACCAAGCTAATGGAGTATACACAAAGCTCAATACAAGAAAGTTGAACCTTATGGGACAGATTACATTCACCGATTTGCTTTCTCAAGCAACAAAGCTCGATCCTATCACATTTTTCACCCACTTACGTGAGCAAGGACCACTGATCAACCTCGCGACCCCATTAAGCATGGGTATGGGAGAGTCCTGGATCTCAACGACCTATGACGATGCCATCGCGATTCTGAAAGATCCGCGCTTCATCAAAGATATGCAGAAGCTCTCAGCACCGGAGGACGGCCAAGCTAGCTCCGGAGAGAACGCATCGATGATCCAGCAGTTCCTCACCTGGAGGCGGGATATGCTGACAGTAGATCCGCCCGATCATACCCGCCTACGTAACCTGGCCTCCAAAGCATTCACGCCGCGCATGATCGAGCAACTACGTCCACGTATCCAGCAGATTACCGACGAGTTATTGGACGCGATACAGGCTCAAGAAAGGATGGACCTCATCGCTGACTTTGCCTTCCCGCTACCCATCACCGTCATTTCAGAAATGCTGGGGATTCCCCGCGAGGACCGCCCTCAATTTCGCATCTGGTCGCGTTCGATTTTGACGGCTACGATGGAGTCTGTATCGACAGAAAAGGTTGAAGCTCTGGAGACATTTGTCCAGTATATCAAAGGATTCATAGCTGAGAAACGTGCGCATCCCGGCAACGATCTGACGAGCAGCATGATCCAGACCGAGGAACGTGGAGATACGCTCAGCGAGACCGAACTCATTTCGACCATCTTCCTACTCATCATCGCCGGACACGAGACGACAGTCAATTTGATCGGTAACGGAATGCTGGCGCTGCTGCAACATCCTGACCAGATAGACCTGCTACGTGCCGACCACTCCTTGTTACCCGCAACCATCGAAGAACTGCTACGCTACACAGCTCCAGTAAGTCTCTCTTCACTGCGCTGGGCAGGCGAGGACATTCCTATGCATGGACAGATAATCCGCAAGGGTCAGATGGTGTTTGTCTCCTTGATAGGAGCGAATACTGATCCACAGCAGTTCTCCGATCCCGCAGTACTGAATATCCTGCGTCAGGAGAAACAGCATCTAGCCTTCGGCAAAGGCATCCACTACTGCTTGGGAGCACCGCTGGCGCGCCTGGAGGGACAGGTTGCCATCGGTACCTTGCTGCAACGCCTACCCAATCTGCAACTAGAAGGCTTGTCTGAGCAACTCACCTGGATACA
Source organism: uncultured Chloroflexia bacterium (assembly GCA_963699315.1). Taxonomy (GTDB): domain Bacteria; phylum Chloroflexota; class Ktedonobacteria; order Ktedonobacterales; family Ktedonobacteraceae; genus Dictyobacter. Next base: position 4,281,566 of record OY969433.1, on the reverse strand, counting down.
AAGTCCCATCTTGCGCGGCCTCACGAGCCTGCCAGTAACATTCTAGCAAACACCATTGACACAAAAGTCGGTTACACATGAAAAATCGTCAAGAAGCGTAATACTTGAGGGTAGCCGATGGTCCTCGCGCCCAATACATTCAACTTAAGAACTTGGCGAGTTCCATCTCTTCCCCCGGAGGTCTCAAAGAGAGCCAACGCGAGCGCCGCGGTCTTGTGCCCGGCGGCCCGTTCATCGTATGATATGCTACTAATAAGCTTTAATGAGTTTAGAAACATATTTTGCCATATGCGCTCTTTTCTGCACTTCATCGTGACATTTCAAGGGTGCGCGTAGACGTATAATAGGCACGTTGGCGAACGTTTTCGTGTGTGAACAGGTCGCCGGGCACAAGACCACGGCGCTAGCGTTGGCTCTCTTTGTTTCCTTCTCAGGATATGCGTGTTTTTAGATATCAGCAAGACGAAACCAAGGTGATCGGGCATGTAGGCTTAACTGAAAAGTATTGGGCCTTGCGCACGCCGTCCAGTTCACATACGTTTTGTTCACCAAAGAAGTAAAAATACCTACATGCTTGTTTTCGGGAAGGAAAGGACATGATTTCTGCGCGTGACTTCGACATGTTCGATGCTTTGGTCATCTTTCAGGAGCATTTCATACGAGAAACTGGACGGCGTGCGCAAGGCCAGATTGCGGTTTTTCATCTTCTGAGCCTAGTACTCTGACCGCAATCTTAACGCCGCTACACTCTTGTTGCCGTATCTCTACAACATTGCTGTATGCGCCCGTGAGTTTTTGCACAGCGCGAGAACACTTGCAAAAATCGTGGGGCACACTCGCTTGATTGCGACGTACGCAGCATCCCTTTTTGAGCACTCGAAACGAATACGTTGGACGCGGAAATCGCCCGGGTACTCAAACCAGGAGGGCGGCTGGTCATTGCCGATTTCACGCACAAGCTGGCACTCGCACCTTACGCCAGCGACGGCCTACATAAAAGGCTCAATCGACACAGCTCAGTCCTCTGTCGATTGAGCCATTCGTCCCAATATACTATAAAATACCTTCTGTTTGTCTGTAACGCAAAGCCTGTCTCTTATTCGTCGGTCCCCAGCTCATCGCCGACGAATAAGAAGATTGTATAAGCTCCATTCAATTCCAAAATTTACGCACTTGCGGATCAGATGGCTGCTTCAGGAGTTGGCAACGATGCATGTCGAACCCGTCTGTTTAAGGTGGTAGCAGCCGCAAGGAGCAGAAGCCACGCACCTAATATGAGCGCACTCCTTTTTGCGCCGACGCCTTGAATCAGCACGCCTCCAATGATGGCTCCCACCGATTGGGCTCCCTGTATCACCATTTGCACGGTACTACTCATGCGACCGCGCATAGCATCAGGCGTTGCCATGAGCCGATGGGTATCGAGCGAAATGTTGTAGATAGGGGCAACTAATTCTTCCGCTGCTGCGATGAAACACATGACGATAGCATTGGGCGCGATGGCGTAGAGAGGAAACATCAGGGCTTCGAGCCAGAGCATGCTGATCGCGATTATGCCAAAGTCAAAGCGCTGACGTACCCAATTGCTGGCAAGGTTGCCGATGAGGGCACCTACGGCTGCTGCCGTGAAGATGGCTCCGATGCCGCTGGATGATGTATGCAGTTCCCTGGCGATGATCAGGATAACGAGATAGCCCGCTCCATACCGCAAGCTATCTGCTCCATTCACGAAGGTGAGAAAGCGGAGGAGCGGCTGCTTCCACAACCATGCAAAGCCTTCGGCGATGGTCTTATGCAGCGGCTGACGGGGACCTTCCTGACTGCTCTGAAAATTCCCGCGAATGAGGCCCAGCGAAAAAACTGATGCTCCAAAGGAGACGGCGTTCGCAAGGAATGGAAAGGTAATCCCAAGACTATAGAGGGTGCCGCCAAGCAGTGATCCAAAGGTGCGCACACAGGAATAGGCTGCCTGCGATTGGGACAGAGCGCTTGGGAGTTGCTCTCGCGTTACTACGTTGGGCAACGCAGCCGTATTCGCGACACTAAAGATCGTGCCAAGCACACCTGCGATGGTTACAACGATATAGAGCTGTAGCATGGTCAGAATGCGGAGCCAAAAGGCTATAGGAATAGTTAGCATGAGGATCATACGCCCTGCATCGCAGATCAACATGGTCATTTTCCGATTCCACCTGTCCGTAAGAGCGCCCGCCAGCGGGCTGACTATCAGCACGGCGATGGTGTTCAAGCTTACGGCGATACTCGCCTGAAGGGCAGATCCCGTGAGGGCTAAGATGAGCAGCGGGAGCGCAATAAATTGCTGCTGATTCCCTACATACGAAACAATTTGTCCTCCCTGCAAGAGCAAGTAGTTGTGATTACGCCAGAGAGGCGATGCGTTGGTTTTATACTCGTGAGACTTCATCGGTGGAAAAGCTCCATTCTCAAATGTCTTTAACAGACAATACACACAAAAAGGCCGTGGGCGACGCTGATATCTCGCCCAATGGCCTTCTCGCAGATGAGAAATGGATAAAAAAAAAGCCGCAGGCGAGACCATTTTTTGTCACCCACGGCTTGTCGCTTTGACGTTCTACTACGTTATTTCTAGTTTCGTGTTAACGTCCTCTCCCAAAAAAGGCACAATACGACCCTGGGCAACACGAAACGCGTGAACGCGCACATATATTCGCTGGCCCCACCATACGGTGAGCTTCGTGGTTGCGATGGTCATAAATCCCTTTTCTATCGTCTATGCTGGAAGCCTTGTGCAGCTCGGAGCAGCATATATGGCTAAGATAACATACCTATTTTTGCGTGTCAACCAATATGAGATGCCATAATGAGATGTATTCAAACTGACCTGTGACCTTCCCGATTTGCTCAAGCGCTGGCGCTGGTTTGCCGAAGAATGTGTCGGCTGCGTTGAGATTCTCAAAACCTGGTTGGTGGATGCCGTAGCAGTCACGTTCGCCACGATTTTTTGCAACCAAGCAAAGAAGCATGTCACGTTTCATCGCAGAGAGCACGCAACAAGCACGTAGCCGACGGTCTTCGCGCCGTCGGAGCCAGTCATCGTCCGACCGGAACGGCATTCGGCCAGCGCCACGCTCAAGCAGCCACGTGACCACGCACTCTCCCAGGAAGACCCGGCCGTCCCCGGGCGATCCCTTCGCTCGTGTGGGCGTGTGTGGGCGTGAAAGGCCACCGATGAACCTGGGCGTGGCGCTGGCCGAATGCCGTTCCGGTCGTGCGGGAAGTGGTTCCGGCGGCGCGAAGACCGTCGGCTACGCGTTCGTTGCATGGCCTCTGCGATGAAACGTGACATGCTTCTCCACTGGTATGCAAACAACCGTGGCACACCCCTACGAGCCCGTTCCGTGATCACTGCAAGGGGAACAGACTACTTGGCACAAGCCTGCTGACACCAGCTATGATACAATATAATCAATAATGCCTGAGATTAAACAAGCTTACGTTCGCTAACGTAAAATAAGCATATCGAGAGGTAAATTTTTATGGCCCTAGCAACTTGGTGGCAAAGTGACCCACTACCTGAACTCCCGTCTCTACCGACATTTTCGGTGCACCTCTCGCATGATAAGCAACAGATTGCGCACCTCGCGCAACTCCCGCTCGAAGAGATTGAGCGCCGTTTCCAGGCAGGGAATCTGCTCTATTTTGCCTATATGAAAGACACACCAGTTGCCTATGGTTGGCTCGCCACGCAGGAAGGGGGCATACGACAACTACAATTTTCCTTTGCGATCTCGCCACCAAACTGCTACCTCTGGGATTTCATGACTCTTCCTGAGTGGCGTGGACAGGGCATATATACTCACTTCTTGCAAGAGATCATTCATCAACAGGTGCCACACTTCGACTATATCTGGATCGGATATGAGCCTGGTAATATGGCCGCCGAACGCGCCATCACCAAAGCTGGTTTTCGGTCTGTCACAGATTTTGTGCTCGTGGATGGACATATTGCAGGTTTAAGGCTCCTCACGAACGATGAGAAGGCATATGCAAGTGCGACATTCTTCAACCTTCCCATTATACCTGATGCCCAGGCATAATCGCTGAATCTTGTCAGGACTGTTCAAGGATGCGCGCAAAGGCTTGGAGATAACTTGAGTCGGCGCATTGCTTGCGAAGCATCCAATACTCTGCCCCCCAGAAAAGATACGCGGACAGGGAAACATCTTGCCGGGACCAGTTCATGCAGGTATTGTAATTGGCGATGATCTGTTCCGGCAAGCAACTGTACATGCCTTGTCCAGATGGATTAGGCGGAGTCGTCACCGTCTCCCACGGCTCCGCCTGCCCCTCAGCAACCATCACTTTTTGCCTCTGAGCACGGGCCGAGGCGAACAATTGCTTCCGTCTACTCTGTTGCCAGGGACTCTTGCTACCATCCAGATACAAAGTTCTGGTCCCAACGGTCAGCGCGGCGTGGCGCGGATAGTAATCGATTCCGACAATATCTGCCAGGCGCTGCGCTACGGCGAGTGAGTCACCCTGATCGCGGGTCTGCCACCATTGCGAGAGGCGTACCGGCAAAGAGGTTGGCAAAAAGCCGTTGAGCATAATTGGTCTGGTGGGATCTGCTTGTCTGAGTGCTTCCACTTCTTTTTCGACAAAAGCAACATCCAAACGCCACGTATGTTCTACTCCAAGTGGATCAACAGCCTCGTGCTCTAGTTGCCAGGCGACGATACCTTGCCGATGCTTATACCGTTCCACGATACGTGCGATGAATGTTGTCGCGGCCGTCAGGAGTGCTGGATACGTCGATGGCTTGACGAGTGTGCCTTCCTCGAAGGGTTGCTGCAGATGGTGTGTGGGTACAAAGAACTCAGGATAACTAAAGGTCTTCAAAGGACCAACGCATAGAATGATCTGCTTGCCTGCACGTTCGGCGGCATCGATCTGCCAATCGAGCTCATCGGTAAGAAACAGTCCTGGTTCTGGCTCTATCTGATTCCAGTAGGCTCCCAGGCGAATGATTTGAAATGGGTAGGGGAGCAAGGTTTGTAGTGTGCTGCGTGCATCTAATCCAAGCGCGGCAATTTGCGGCGGGCGAAAACTGATGCCGAGCAGAGTTGAACGACGCGGTTCGATTGGCAGGTGTTGCCATGTATCGGTCAAGGGCTGTCTGGCTTGCTTCAACCGCAATTCTAACGCGAGCGGCATAGTCAGAACGCTGGCAGTACCGATTCCAAGCGCAATGGTTCGCAAGGTCTTCTGTGAAGCTTTAGCTGTTTTCCGCATACGTCTCTTTCCTTTATGATAGATACTTTTATTATAATATTATAGATGCTTTTATTAAGCACTTTACCAGATATACTTCTGCATTATTTGTTGTGTTCACTCCGCACGAAGAGGATTGTACCGACAACAAGAAACACGACGAACATTCCGATCATAATTGCAAGGTTCGTGAGTGGAGAAAGAAGAACGACCTTCTTATAAGTGGCTGGTTGTCCCGAATAGTAGACGGCTCGTGTCAGGTCCACCGCATAGCGCAAGGGAGCGATGCTTGAGGCAAGCTCAAGATAGAGCGGAAGCCCTTTGAGTGGATTAAAGACTCCTGCTAGGAGAAGCTGGGGGATGATCAAGAAGGGTAAAATCTGATTCGCTGCGCGTTGACTGCCGAGGGTCGCGAGAAGGATCAAGCCGAATGCCCCACCCAGCAGACAGGTGACAAAAGCCACGAAAAACAAGCCCGGAAGCATCGTCACATTCATATGTACGCCAATGATGGCACCGAATACGACAATCACCACGGCTTGCGCGAAAGCCACCAGTGATTCTCCCAGGATCTTTCCAAAGACAAGAGAGTAGCGCGAGATAGGAGAAATAAAAATCTCCTGAGTGAAGTCGTTTTCGCGATCCTCAAGCAGCGAAACGATGCCTAGGGCGGTGGATTGAAACAGCGTTTGCGCAAGTACTCCCAGGAAAACGAATGTTAGATAGTCGTAACCAAGGCTTGCGCCGAATGAGGCTTGCAGTCCCTCGCCAAAGAGGCCAATGAGCAGAATTGGTAGGACGAGTGTGGCGATCAGTCGTGACGGATCGCGTGTGAATTTCAGCACGTCACGATAAGCAAGAGTAACAATCGCATTGGCTTCGCGTCTCATTCCAATCATCTTATTGCTCCCCAACGATTTCCAGATAGACATCCTCAAGCGTCGGCACGTGCGTCTGAACAGAGGTGAGTGGCGTCTCGATTGCTTTCAACGTTGCGTGAATCGCGTCAGGATGAAGTGGGAGCCGAAATTGGGGCGTCGCTGTAAATGGCAGATGCAGATGAGTGAGTTCTGCGCGCAACCCATCGCGGTTCTGCGCGTCGATCAGCAGATATGTCTTCACAAGTTCAGCCTTAATCTGTGCGGGCGTACCACGAGCAACAATCTGCCCCTTATTCATAATGCAGATATTATCTGCTTGCTCAGCCTCTTCGAGATAATGCGTGGTAAAAAAGACAGTTGTCCCGTTCTCCTCGCGCACCAGCCGCAGATGGTCCCACAGGCTTCGGCGGCTGGATGGATCAAGGCCAGCGGTCGGTTCATCCAGAAAAAGGACCTGGGGATGATGCAGTAAACTACGCAGAATCTCTAGCTTGCGTTTCATTCCGCCCGAGTATTTTTTGACTGATCGAAAAAGATCTTCTCGGATGCCCAGGATCGTCGCGAGTTTTTCGATCTGCTCTCGATAAGCATGAGGCATGGTTCGATACGATGGACGAAATGGATAGAGGCCGTAGAGTGTCGCATGGAAACGGATATTTTCTTCGGCAGTCAGATTCAAATCCAGACTTGGTTTCTGAAAGATGATACCAACCATCTCACGTACCGCTTTGGCTTGTTTCAAGGCATCATAGCCCGCAATCTGGACAGTGCCGGAGGTCGCGCTGAGCGTTGTGGTCAGGATAGAGATTGTGGTCGTTTTCCCCGCTCCATTGGGTCCAAGCAGGGCGAAAAGTGAACCCGGCGCCACTGCAAATGAAATAGCATCAACTGCATTAGTTTTTTCGTGCTTGTAACGTTTTATCAGGTGTTCAACCTGGATAATGGGGGATGCCGTTGCCGTTGTCGTCTGTTGCGCTAGCTGAAGCGCGTTCCGTTGCGATGCAAGAAGTGCTCCGTCGGTGTATTGCATACATTCCTCGTATTACTATTTATAGATTGTCGCTAGGGACCCAGTCTTTGGCCCAGCGCTGGTCGATGGGATCATCGACACGTTGGAAACGAATATCGGTGGAGAGCCTCATCCGGCCCAAAGGATCGTGGTTCTGGGCGGCGGCATGGATCATATAGGGACTATGGATCACCATGTCCCCAGCCTCATAGTCGGCGACCAGCCAGCGACTCTTGAAACGATCAGCCATATCCGCGAGGTTGGTGCTAACCCAGCCAGCATCGCGCATGTTGCGGTTGTAAGCACTGATACGCTCTTCAGGAGGGAGATCAGCATTCTTCACGCGAAATTCAGCCTCCATCTGGCGTCCCACTGCATCTGAATCCTCCAAGTACATCAGCCCACCCATCTCGACCGGAATATCCCCAAGGGGTATCCAACTGCTACAGAGCTTGTCGGTCCCGGCGCGCAGATAGATCAGATCATAATGTCCACCCGTACAATACTCTTCGCCGGCGTGATTGAAACGAATAATCTTGCGCTTATGCAGGTAAGGTTGTCCTTCCAGAAACTCCCGATAGAAATTCCAGAGACGGGGAATAGTACATAAATCCTCGTACTCTTGCGAACTGATGACTTCAAAGAATGTTTTTGCGTTAGACAAGATGGTTTCAAGGAAATAATTACGAAAATCTAGAATGACGTCTTGACGAAAAAATCCCTTTAGCCAGAGATAACCATCCTGGCGGTATTTTGCTCGCAACTGCTCTAGCGGAAGACTTGCATCAGTCGGATCAAGCCAGCCGAGTCTCTCTGGTATCATTTCCAATTTATAGCCATTACTCACCAGTGGTTCAGTGAGAGATCTCATATTATTTGTACCTTTCTATTAAAAACGATAGCGTCATCGATTGATCACAAGTATTTGCATTATCGCACGCCAAGATGACAATTTGATGACAGTAGCCAACGATCCTCACACCATTGACTCCAAGAGATTATGGATGAGCGTATCAAACGAGCACATTCGATCCAAGGAGCAACGTGGTCTACTGTAGTTGCGTGTCTTGCGCACACTGGCCCCTCGACGTATGTAATGCCCATCTTATTAGTTACCATCACCCAATGTATGTAATGTCCCTCAAAAAGAGAGGACTATCAGCGGTGAAATCAGACGCATCAGAGGCTGAGCGTGGGGAGATCAATGGGGAAGTCCGTCGTACGTCGAGAGGACCGCGTGCGCAAGACACGCAGCTACAGTAAAATATTATTGAACAGACACGATGGAGATTGACGATCATATGTGCATCAAGAAACATCTCATCCATAATTAGTTGGAATCCATAGCGTGAGAGCCGTCGCCTACATGCTTGATCATCTGGGACCGCTTGCTTTTCTCTGAACTGGATAAGCCAGGACATGTTTCAACTCCTCAGTAACATCAATCAGACTGGTCCAGTGATTACAACAGGTGCCATCCGTCAGTCCCGATCTGCTGTGCCAGAGGTGGTAAATTGGCTTTCTGCTTAAAGTCTTGTCTTAGTGGGTGAAACTTTCCTTTATCACTAAAGGTATTATAAGTGTACAGGCACTTTCGAGCCAAGAAAAGGAGTCCCATGAAGCAGGTAAGAGCCATCAACCCGCATCTTTGGCCTGAAGGAAGAGCTCTTTCAACTCAGTCCTCCTGGTGGCAACACCCAGCCATCGGGTATATCGCGGCTTGCCTAGGCGTCGCCGTTGGCATCGGGGTAACACTTCTTGGAACGGTGTTTGTTCCGCATGTCTATTTTTCCGTTTCCACTTTGCTGCTCGCCATTCTGCTGGTATCCCTTTTCAGGGTAGTTGGCCCCGGTGTTTTGGCAGCACTCCTGAGCTGTGCGACTTTCAGCTACTTTGCATTTTGGTCACTCTATGAGCCAAACGTTCCACCTCTCGATTGGGCGTTTCTCCTCAGACTCATTCCGTTTGCTGTTACTAGCCTTGCTATAGCTATCATCGCCGGACAGCACGAATCCGCACATCGACTCCTCCAACAACGTGCTGATGAATTGAGCGTCATGAACAATAAACTTGAACAAGCCAACCGGCTCAAGGACCAGTTTGTCACACGCGCGGCACACGAATTCAGAACCCCGCTGACCACGATCTTAGGGGAAGCACAACTCGCCTTGCATTGCCTGAACAAGGTAGAAAAACCAACGACAGAATCGCTCCAATGGAAGAAGTATATAGAAAAGATTGAGGTACACGCATGGGGTTTGAATACATTAATTGAAGAGTTGATTGATCTCAGCAGTTTCCGTTCAGGAGAAATCCAATTACGGCTCGGCCCCTGTGATTTTGGGAACCTCTGCCGTAAAGTCATCACGGATCTACGTACAGTTTCGACGTGTGCTCTTGAGTTCGAGGATTCTTCAACCCTTGTCATTCTTCACGCTGACTGCGAACGACTCTCCCAGGTGGTTATCAACGTCGTGAGGAATGCCATTCAGTATGCACTAGAAAGTACCAGCATCCATATCAGTATACGTGCAGAACACTCCTACGTCATGCTCCAGGTTCACAACGATGCTCCTCCTCTATCTCAAGAACAACAAGAGCGTCTCTTTGAGCCATTTTATCGTACTCCTTATGCTGAAGCCATGTTCAGTGAGGGATGGGGGCTTGGTCTCACGATGAGTAAAGAAATTGTTGAGCGACATGGTGGACGTATCTGGGTGGAATCATCTGAAGGAAAAGGTGTCACCTGTTTTGTGCATATTCCTCTTGCATATTCCTCTTGAGGAAGGCGCAACGAGTCCTCTCACATTTGTGAGTACACAAATGCAGGATTAACCTCAGCCAGGGCTAAGGGGACGTATAGAGAGCAGTTCAGGGGTAGCACGATCTTGAGCCTTTTCATCAACAATCTCCAGCAGCGTGCGCGCAAATAGCTCCTGCTGCGCAGGCAACCAGCGCTGGAAGCCGTCGTGTAATTGAAACCTTTACCGTAGTATATCATGAGAGAAGTTTCTCATTACAAGACAGATGAGCGGCGGAGGCTCCTACACATATGTTTGAAATAACAAGCAAACAGTGAGCATTTACATAGAATCCTTAATGCGTTAAAATGTAAAGAACTTTACTATATAGATAAGCATTATTGTACATAGCTACAGTATTTCAAAACAGTCTTTCGTGCTCATATGCATTCAGAAACGCAACCTATCCCCATAGACATTCAGAAACGCGACTACTGTCGCTAAAAATGTGTTGCGACACATTTTCCATCTGAATGCAAGGAATATCTCGTTGCTAGACACGTGCTACGGCACCTTTCTCATTTGAATGCAAGGACATATCAAATAAAAAGGGATAATCATGGCAAAAAAGCAAAAGGCAGCGGAACTTAGAAATCGCCAGAGGAAGATGCGTACAACCTCGACACCATCCAACACACGCCAGGGCCAGAGTAGACGCCTTGCTCGGCGCAAAAAGAATACCGCTTGGTGGTGGATCGGTGGGATTGTATTGGCTTGCGTGCTTGTAATAGGAGGCTTTATCGCTTACTCAAATAATCAGGTTAAGAATCAGAAGGTGGCCGGAGTTGTCGCCACCTCAGGCGATGCGTCCGTCTTCAAGGCGGTGACGACGGTGCCATCCACCGTGCTCAACACCGTAAATACAGGCGGATTGACATCTATCATCACACCAATTTCGGGGAAACCAGCGCTCACTGGATCAGATGGCAAGCCGGAGTTCTTTTATTATGGAGCTGAATGGTGCCCCTACTGTGCAGCGAATCGCTGGTCAATGGTCATCGCATTGAATCGCTTTGGAACCTTTAAAAATTTGGCTGAAACGCTCTCCAGCAGTACAGATGTCGATCCCAACACTGCTACATTCACATTTGTAAATTCAGGCTATACGAGTCCATATATTGACTTCGTGCCCCTGGAGGTACAAGATCGCAACAAGAATACGATAGAGACGCCGACCGCCGCCCAGCAACAAATTCTTACGGATTTCAACGTCACAGGCTTTCCCTTTCTAGATATTGGCAACAAATACCAGACCGGACCCCTCTATGATCCTGCGGTGCTGGCCAATCTATCGCAACAGCAGATTGCCCAAAAGCTGAGCAATCCTGACGACACGGTCACCAAAAACATCGTTGGTGGAGCAAACTACCTGACAGCCGCCATCTGCTCGACCCTCCAGAACAAACCAGCCAGCGTCTGCACGCAAGGTCCAATTCCATCGATAGAGCAGTCGCTAGGACAAGGCCAGAGCAACGCGCAACAAGGAGTAGCCTATAATACCGCAATCCCCAATGAACAAAGGCGGCGGTCATAAACAACGGCTACTCGTAACGCTTGAAGATGAGGCTGGTATTATGGCCTCCAAAGCCCATCGAATTCGATAATGCGATGTTGACAGTAGCCGGACGTGCCTCATTAGGTACGTAGTCAAGGTCGCAGGCTGGATCTGGATGGTGCAGGTTGATGGTCGGTGGAATGATGCTATGCTGGATGATCAGCAAGGCGATGATACCTTCGATGGCTCCGGCTGCTCCGAAGGTATGTCCGATCATGGATTTGGTTGAACTGATGGGTACACGTGCGGCATACTCGCCAAAGCAGGTTTTGATCGCCAGTGTCTCCATAGCATCGTTCATCGGCGTCGAGGTGCCATGCGCATTGATATAATCGATCTGCTCAGGCCGTAGCGACGCTTTCTCAAGAGCACGTTGCATAGCGGCAACGAGTCCAGCTCCACCGGGAGCGGTATCAGTCACATGATAAGCATCGGAGGTCGAACCGTAACCAACCATCTCTCCAAGGATATGCGCACCACGTGCCTGAGCAAACTCCAGATCCTCCAGAAGCAGAATGCCAGCGCCCTCACCCATCACAAAGCCATCACGCGTCTCATCGAAAGGACGGCTCGCCCCCTGTGGATCATCATTACGGCGCGAGAGCGCGTGCATGTTGGCAAAAGCTGCCATCCCCAGCGGAGTCACGGCCTTCTCAGAACCTCCAGCGATCATCACCTGCGTATCGCCACGACGAATCGTCTCCCACGCCTCTCCGACCGCATTGCCGCTCGTCGCACAGGCCGAGACGGCTGCCCATGATGGTCCCTTCGCTCCAGTCTGCTGCGAGACCATACCTGGAGCCGCGTTGATCATCATCATCGGGATCAGAAACGGACTCACACGCTCAGGACCTTTCTGCTGCAAGACATTAAATTGTTCATGTAAGGTCAACCAGCCACCCACACCACTCCCGATGCAGACACCAACCTTCGACGCAATCTCCTCGGTTATCGATAATTGCGCGGCCGCCAGCGCTTGCTTCGCCGCCGCCACAGCCAGTTGCGTATAGGGATCAGTGCGCCTGATCTCCTTGCGCTCAAGATATGGAGTAGCATCAAAATCCTGTATCTCGCCCGCAAAACGCACAGGGTAAGTGGTCGCATCAAAATTACAAATAGGCTTGATGCCCGATCGTCCCTCACATAGTCCTGCCCACGTCGTTTCGAGATCATGGCCTAAACTTGTAATTAATCCCATGCCAGTAATCACCACCCGGCGCGACACATTTTCAACATTCATCAAGAAACCAATCACTTTCTATCTATAAAAAGATCTAATTTTTAGCAATGTATATGTCACGTACTCTATTCTATGTGCAAAATAATCCTCGCACAAGCCCACCAGATAATCAAGCCATACGTACACGACCACTACCGGATGACTGCACGTTCCAGCAAAACGATTAGTAAATGACCAGCATGAATCTATGCTAAAATAAATTCTAGAAGGTATAATCCATACAGGAGTAGTTAAGAAATCTGATCTAGCTGGAAATATATAGACAAGCGTACTTTGATATGTATCGAAGCAGACATAAGAAGAGAGCAAGGAGAAGCAACACATGCAAAACACTATCTTTCTTACTACAGAATCCCCGACTTTCACCATCCAGACCCCTGCATCAAACGGCACAATCGCTTATACGGTAGCCAATCGCACCGGCACCACAATCGTACAAGGTCAAATCACCGTGAAAAGCGAACAGACGATCTTGCCACTGCAGAGCTTACCCGATGACTACTACGTACTCACAGTGATCGATCATACCTCCCTGGATGCTCATACCCAGACCATCCCCTTCACCATTGTTGCCCCTTTCTCGCCTCCAAAGGATGGAACATTCGGCGTAAGCGCTCATTTATCCGGACACGATCCTCTGGATGTCGCTCCGGCTCTCGTCATAATGGGAACCAGTATGGTCAGAGATGACGCCACCTGGGCGAAAATTGAGACAATCAAGGGTACGTACAATTTTGAGCCGATCGACACATATATGCGCGTGTATCAGCAAAGCAACGTCAGTCCGCTACTCATTCTGGCCTACAATAATCCTTTCTATGACGAGGGCCTGACTCCTCACGACAACATCGGTTTTAGCGCCTTCGCCAAGTATGCACAGGCACTCGTTAGTCACTACGGTCCTCAATTAAAAGCGGTAGAGGTATACAACGAATACAACGGCAAATTCTCCAATGGACCATGCGCCCGTGACGCCGCATGCTATGCACAGATGCTCCGTGCAACCTACCAGGCGATTAAATCGGTACGTCCAGATGTAACAGTGGTTGTGGGGGCAACTTTTACGATTGACTTGGATTGGTTTGAAGATCTTTTCGCTGCAGGAGCGCTCGCTTACACCGATGCTATCTCGGTCCATCCCTACTCGCTCCTGACGATAGATACAGATACCCCGGAACTTCGAGGGATCACAAAACAGCTAGAGTCATTACAGGATCAGATAAAAGCCAACAACCATGGACAGCCAAAACCAATCTGGATTACAGAGTTAGGCTGGTCTAATCTCCTCAACATTACCGACGAAAACGAACAGGCCCATTACCTCGTACGCAGTATTGCGCTTAGCCTATCGGTCGGCGTGCAAAAATTCTTCTGGTACGATTTTCTGAATGATGGGACAAATACCCTCGACCTGGAACAAAACTTCGGCTTACTCAGAAGGCCTGACGCTGCCGGATACTATACTCCAAAGCCTGCCTACACCGCCTATGCCGTGCTTATCCGCACGCTGGCAGGCCGTACATTTATCGGCAGACAAAGAGAGGAATTTGATGTGTATCACATGCGCTTCAGCGATAATCTACACATAATCTGGTCAACTCCATTGCACCAGAAAATCGAGTTAGCCACAAATAGTCCACTCACAGCCATCAGCATCAGCGGAAAAAAGCAAACACTTAAACCAACAGCAGGAAAGGTCACCATTCATCTCACCTCAGAACCGGTCTATATTTTGACGGCGACTGCGGATTTAGCTATACACGCCACTGTTGAATAAGTGAGGGAAGTTGGGAAGTGTGGTATAATAGTGGACTGAGTAATTTTTTGCTGTTTTTGAAGGAGACCTTTTGTTGTCTCTTTTGCGCTTGAAAAAATAGGCAAACAAGAGATACTAGGAAGATTTATTTGATGACGGTTACAGTTATCGTACTGGTGGTTCTGGCAGTTTTTATGGGGGCCCTGACGCGGGCTACATTCGGATTCGGCGAGGCGGTCGTGAGTATGCCATTGCTCGCACTCTTGCCAATCAGTCTACATACCTCGATCTCACTAATCGGGCTGGCCGGGCTCACCGTTGCCGCGATGACCATAACTTCTGGCTGGCGTCATGTCGACCGCTCCATTTTGATCTGGCTGAGCATATCCACATTGCTTGGCATCCCGTTTGGACTGGCTCTGGTTAAATTTGCCCCTGTTGTCGTAGTCAAATGGTCTCTCGGCATCTTCTTGATCGTTTACAGCGTTTACTCACTGGTACGCGGCCTATTTGCTCAAACGACCGCGCACGCTTGGTTTCAGCATCGAGGCTGGGTATTACCGTTCGGGTTTGCCGCCGGGGTGCTGGGCAGCGCCTATAATGTCACCGGAATTCCTATTGTCATTTACGGCACATTACGCCGCTGGAATCAATCCCGCTTTCATGGAACCCTACAGACTCACTTCCTTGTCGCGGGTATCTTTGTCGTTGTTGGGCAGGCGCTTGGCGGGCTATGGACGGCTAATCTGTTTGTGCTTTATGGACTCTCTTTTCCGGTCATCATTATCGCCACACTACTCGGTATGAACCTCCATAAACGCATCCCAACGAGAAAGTTCGAACAATACGTGTTCTTCGTGATCATAGTGCTTGGCGCTCTACTTCTCATCAATCCTACCTGACGAGCTTTCAAGATCGTTGTTCTTTTCAACCTTACAAGGAAAAAACATCAGGTTCAACCGCAGAGACCACGGAACGGACTCGTAGCGGCGTCAAGATTGCGGTCAAAGTGATAGGTTCGCAAATTGAAAAACAGCAATCTGGCCTTGCGCACGCCGTCCAGTTCACGTACTAAATGCTCCTGAAAGATGATCAAAGCACCCAAATTGTCATGCTCAATCGCAGAGATCATATCATTTCTCTCTCAAAAACACGCATAAAAATATATTTACTTCTTTGGCAAACACAACATACATGAACTGGACAGCGTGTGCATACAGCAATACCGCAGAAAGATAACAACGAGCGCGTAGCGGCGTTAAGATTGCGGTCAGAGTGATAGGCTTCAGAAGATGATAAACAGCAATCTGGCCTTGCGCACGCCGTCCAGTTTTTCGTACTAAATGCTCCTGAAAGATGATCAAAGTGCCCAAATTGTCACGCTCAATCGCAGAGATCATGTCATTTCTCTCCAGAAAATACGCATAAGAATATATTTACTTCTTTGACGAATATAACATACGTGAACTGGACTCGCGAGCGCATACAGCAATATCGCAGAAAGATAACAACGAGCGCGTAGCGGCGTCAAGATTGCGGTCAAAGTGATAGGTTCGCAAATTGATAAGCAGCAATCTGGCCTTGCGCACGCCGTCCAGTTTTTCGTACTAAATGCTCCTGAAAGATGATCAAAGCACCCAAATTGTCATGCTCAATCGCAGAGATCATGTCATTTCTCTCTCAAAAACACGCATAAAAATATATTTACTTCTTTGGCAAACACAACATACGTGAACTGGACAGCATGTTCATACAGCAATATCGCAGAAAGATAACAACGAGCGCGTAGCGGCGTTAAGATTGCGGTCAGAGTAATAGGCTCAGAAGATGATAAGCAGCAATCTGGCCTTGCGCACGCCGTCCAGTTTTTCGTACGAAATGCTCCTGAAAGATGATCAAAGTGCCCAAATTGTCATGCTCAATCGCAGAGATCATATCATTTCTCTCCCGAAAATACGCATAAGAATATATTTACTTCTTTGACGAATATAACATACGTGAACTGGACTCGCGAGTGCATACAGCAATATCGCAGAAAGATAACAACGAGCGCGTAGCGGCGTTAAGATTGCGGTCAGAGTAATAGGCTCAGAAGATGATAAGCAGCAATCTGGCCTTGCGCACGCCGTCCAGTTTTACGTACTAAATGCTCCTGAAAGATGATCAAAGCACCCAAATTGTCATGCTCAATCGCAGAGATCATGTCATTTCTCTCTCAAAAACACGCATAAAAATATATTTACTTCTTTGGCAAACACAACATACGTGAACTGGACAGCATGTTCATACAGCAACATCTCAGAAAGATAACAACGAGCGCGTAGCGGCGTTAAGATTGCGGTCAGAGTACTAGGCTCAGAAGATGATAAGCAGCAATCTGGCCTTGCGCACGCCGTCCAGTTTTTCGTACGAAATGCTCCTGAAAGATGATCAAAGTGCCCAAATTGTCACGCTCAATCGCAGAGATCGTGTCATTTCTCTCCAGAAAATACGCATAAGAATATATTTACTTCTTTGACGAATATAACATACGTGAACTGGACTCGCGAGCGCATACAGCAACATCTCAGAAAGATAACAATGAGCACGCCGTCCAGTTCACGTACGAAATGCTCCTGAAAGATGATCAAAGCGCCCAAATTGTCATGCTCAATCGCAGATATCATGTCATTTCTCTCTCAAAAATACGCATAAAAATATATTTACTTCTTTGGCGAATATAACATACGTGAAATGGACGGCGTGCGCAAGGCCAGATTGCTGCTGGTCTCTCGGCGGAGGATCTCTTCTGGCCGCAATCTTAACGCCGCTACACGCTCATTCCGTGCTCGCTGCGATTGGACCATGCGTGCTCGTCACGTTGTGGCTGTGATGGAGAGGATGATATATTTCCGCTTTCTTTCTAAGTGTGGGTATATATATATGTGTAAAATGTTTTTTGTAAAGAAGGGGGATCAAGAATTTGGCACCGCATTCGCAGAAAATACAACGGTCATTTTATACATCTTGCCAACCTATGCATCTAGCCAATTATGATTACCAAACGGCAGGGGCCTATGCAATGACTATTTGTGCCGATAATCGTCATGAGCGTCTTTTTAGCATGCCCGTGGTAGAAAGCATCCTCAAAGAGGAATGGAACCATCTGCCCCACCATTTTTCAGGCATTACGCCAGACCTCATCGTCATCATGCCCGACCATCTTCATTGCATCATCTGGCATCATGGGCCAGCAGAAAACACCAAAAGCATCCTCAAAGTCATTGGTGGCTATAAATCGCTCAGCGCCAATGCGTGGCTACGACATATCAAAGCAACAAACGCTGACCGTCCTGCAAATTTATGGCAAAGAAATTTTTATGATCACATCATTCGGAACGAAAAAGACTTGCATGCCCAACGAGCATATATGTTGAATAATCCCATTGTGGCCACATTGAAGCAGGGACAACAAAAAACCGAACAAGCATGCGAATATAACTCATGTGGACACATTCCTTTTCCTCTCGAATAAATAATAATAGCATGCTCAATCGCAGCGACCATGACATGCGTGAAGTGGGCATAGTGCGCAAGACCCAGTTTCGATTGCCGCAAGCCTGCATTTCGTACGTAAAGTGGGCATAGTACGCAAGGCCTAGTTTCGATTGCCGCAAGCCTGCATTTCGTACGTAAAGTGGGCATAGTGCGCAAGACCCAGTTTCGATTGCCGCAAGCCTGCATTTCGTACGTGAAGTGGACGTCGTGCGCAAGGCCCAGATTGCTGCATTGAGTCATGCGGGCGTCTCAGTACGACCGCAATCTTTCGACGCTACGCGCTCGTCACGTGGTCGCTGCGATTGGACGTGTTGTTTTACGTGACATAAGCTCCTGATGGCTACGCATCGATTATCTCGTAGTAGAGTCCCTGGCGGACGGCGCATGTGAGCTGCTCTATGAGCAATGCTGGAGCGGTGCCAGCTAGCATATCCTGAGCCTCCTCGGCGGTCATGGGAAGTTGCAGGCGTTGGGCGTGCTCGACAATCTGGACGTTGGTCAGGACTAGTTGGGCCGTTGCTTGCGCGGCTCGATGGTCACGGATAAACTCAGAGGCGACATCCTCGCTAGCATCCGTAGTGGCATCTGATCCATCCTGCGCTGAGCGGATCTGCCGCCGCTCGTGATACATGCGGAGATAGTCGCCTTGCTGACGCATCTCCTCGACGCTGGATACTTGATCCTCGACGCGCTTTCTCAGCTCATGGAAAAATAGTGGCATCCCATTGGGCTGACCATAGCCATCTTTGCACCTGAACGTTTTGTTGCTGACATGATGTTTGACCGTCAACATCAGGTCGGAGAAATACAAATCGGGATCGCTCATGGTGTACTCATCGTCATCCTGATTGATGCGCAAGAGATGGTTGTATAACGTGCGTGCCCGTGTGCGCGATGAGTGGGGTTGAGCATCATGCAGCTCGGTTGATATGTGATAGAGAGCCGCTCTGGAGCGTCCCTGGAGCATCACCGGCAGTTCTGGATCATTCGATGAAGCAGATACCTCTGACGCTGGATCGTCCACTGTCTCATCATCGATAGCTAACTGTTCACCTTGCCCGGCTGACTGCTCCACTTGCCATGTTTGCTCGTATGCTTCGCCGGAACAAACATCCTCAACAGCGCATACTGAGCAAGTAACCTCCATCCAAGCATCACCGATCTCAGCATCAAAATTTTTTAAAGTTGCACAATTCGAGTTCGAATTCGAACTCGAATTTAATATATTAATACAAGTATTAATATTACTCGAATTCGAATTCGAACCCAATGCGCGCACGTAACTAGTAGAAATTTCAGTCGACAAAGCGGAATTTACTGGGGACATCAATGTCCTCGCAGTCATATCGAGCTCCGGGGACATTGATGTCCCCAAGATTATCGCTGACTCTGGGGACATCGATGTCCCCGAGACTATCACTGGCTCTGAGGACATTGGTGTCCCCGAGACTATCGCTGGCTCTGAGGACATTGATGTCCCCAGAGCCAGCGGTGAGGATATGGTATCATCGTCGCAAAAAGACAATTCGTTGCTGCCAGCAATATCCTCGTCGATACTGACAGACTCTAAGAGTTCGCGTTGTTGACTCTGCCACTCATCGCTGGCACACATGGCGGCGAAAATTTTATCGAGAAAAGGATTGCAATCGTAGAGTTTACAGGAGGTCTTTTTGCCTTTGTCATCATAGCAAGGAGTTGTTTTGAGGAGTCCTTTCCCTTCCATGGCTTTGAGCTTACGGCGGATCTGGCGCAGGCTCAAACGGAAACGTGCGGCAAACTCTCTGGGATCAAAACGAGTGACAGGTCCATCGGCAAGACAACCGCAACTGATGATCATGCGCACGACCGCCAGTTCCCATTCGGTAGCCTGTGTCTGTGGATAAAACGCTTCGATGGCAAATGGTAATATCATCATGCCCTCAGACAGCAACTCTGATCCATAATAGCCATCCCACGCCTCCATCATTGGATCCCCTATTACTTTCAGGTCATCGTAAGAAACATATGAACTCATCTAACGACCTCCTGCTCCATCCACCGCTGGAGCGCGGTGAAGTCACAAAATGCCCTTTCGATAAGCACGTGTAGCATCTGAATCGAGGGACGTTTATTGACGTGCCCTGGTGTCAATGTTATCCTTGCCATAAGATGTGATGCCAGCATGAGGGTGATTGTCTAGATCTATATAACCTCGCGTTGGCATTCCTTTCTTCATAACTAGTGAGGTGTGACGAATATTAATTGGATTGTTCCTACCAGATAGCCTCGCTATAGTCGTCGCTTGCATACTTGCATATCGGTCGATAAATCGATACGCGATGCGCGGAAGCATCATCAATAGGCCAGCTGGAGCAACAGAGTATTGAAGAAGAGGGGAAAAGACATGCCATGAAGGAGGAGATGATTGATGCGTACTTGTTACTGTTCGTAACACCCCACATCCACCCGATCATACCGCGATGCAAACCACAAATTCATCAATTGTTTTAAATGATACCTACAACTATAGAAGAAGTCAATTCTAATTCCTAGTGATATGAAATGCATAGCATTAGCAAAAATAGGTAGATACATCTCAAGCTCACTAGCTATAACTACTTAAAAATGAGTAGCCAACCATCCTTGCTCAAAAAATCTAATGCATAATCCCTATCGTCATTGCCCCTTGACTAGGAACGTGTGCCAAGTTGTATGCTTATAGAAGTATTTTAAATCGAAAAACAACTATGACCCATAAGCACAATCGGATAGCCGTCACGAAGGAGACAACAATCGTATGACGAATTAAGGGAATGAATATAGGAAAGTTCACGCAGACATCGCCGGCACCGTCAAATTAGGTGATCTAACCATCAACCGCATGGCATTCGGCACAATGCGGCTCCCCGGACCAGGAGCCTGGGGCGAACCAGCCAACCCACAAGAAGCTCGTCGCGTACTCCACAGAGCGATCGAATTGGGCATCAACTATCTTGACACCGCCGCCTACTACGGTCCCCTCGTCACCGACCGCCTGATCAAGGAAGAGCTGCATCCATATCCACAGGGATTGGTTATTGGCACCAAGGTCGGCGCATGGCGTGGCTCGGATAAGCGTTGGACCGCCGAAGCGCATCCCAAGCAACTCAGAGCCACCATCGAGGACAGTCTTGACCGCTTGCGCCTCGATGAGCTTGCACTTGTCCATTTCCGCGCCACCCCGTGGTCAGACGTTCCTCTGGACGACTCTCTGGACATGATGGCACAACTTCAACAAGAAGGAAAGATCCGTCACATCGGAGTCAGCAACCTGACGCTCGACCAGATGTATCAGGCAGAGAAAATCATCCGCATCGCCTCCGTCCATAACCTCTACAACCTGGCCGACCGACGCGATGAGGACATCGTTGACTATTGCACGCAGCACAGTATCCCTTTCATGCCCTTCTTCCCCCTCGCAGTTGGACAACTTGGACAACTGGTCGGGCCGCTCGCTACTCTTTCACAGAAATATCAGGCCACACCCAGCCAGATCGCATTAGCCTGGCTACTCGCTCGCTCGCCTCTAATGGTCATCATAGCAGGCACCAGCTCAGTCGCCCATCTGGAAGAGAACATCGCAGCCGCCGCCATCGCACTCACCCCAGAAGAGCAACAATTGTTAGCCACCAGCCCAGAAGTATCCAACATTAACAGCCCCCGGTACTAAATGTCCCCGGCACAATAAGTGGAGGTAACAGCCGGTCGCTTGGAGGCAGAGGCTTCACCTCCCACCGTAGCCGACATCCTCGCGCTATTAACTCCAATAAATATGGATACTGTAGCTGCATGCCTTGTGCACGCGGCCCTCTCGACGTACACAATGTTCATTGGCGCTGGCATCCCCTCCGACGTACGTAATGTTCATCAAAAGGGAGGGTGATGTCAGCGGTGAAATCGGACGCCTCAAAGGCTGAGCATGGGGAGATCAATGGGGGAGTCCGTCGTACGTCGAGAGGACCGCGTGCGCAAGACACGCAGCTACAGTAAGATATTATTCAACAGACGCGATGTAGGTTAACGAGTCATATCATGCATAACTAGACTCCTCTCCAATGGAAGCCACCATCATAGCGCACACGTGGAGCAAAGCCCCGACGGCCCAGGTGATAGTAGACAAAGCAGCCAGCACAAAAGCCCACAAAGAGGTTGATCGCCGCCAGCACAAAGACGATCAAAGAGAGTATCCAGCCGACTGTAATAGCCGAGGTCAAAGTGAAGACGAGGCTCGCCACCAATAAAAAGGTTGCGCCCACGCCCTGCGCGAAGCGATGCGGGGCCGGATCATCTTCCACAATGTGAGGTTTCAGCCATCCGAAGCGCACAAAAACGTGTTGATAAAGAAACTTGAAAGGTCCAGAGGCGGGCTTAAACACGCTGAAGGCAAGGATCAATCCGGTGATAGATATGAGGATGGGAATGTTCAGAAGAAAGCTGAGCGCAATCAGTACGAGCACGCAGACTTGCGAAAACTTTAAAAGATGCGTATCAACCTGTGGCACAGCTAAATTGCTACCTTGCATACAAAGGATTTCCTCTCCAAATTATGGCAAAAAATAAAATATAAAGTCTCTACTTCTATATAGAAACTTAAATCATAGAAACAAATATTCCCTCTTTATCGTATAAATTCGGCATGAACGTAAATTTTCATACTCAGGACAATAGTTTCTCGATTTGTGAGCAGTGTTCCTCTTCATGAATGGCGAGATCCTGTACGATGCTAAAGAGAGATTGCATCCCTTTAGTTTCATGCAATCCTTTGCGTTGCCAGTCATCGGCAAATAGATGGCGCAACGCCGTCACGACCTCGATGCGGCGCAGCGTAAAAAGCGTCAATGACTGATGGATATCACGATTGACATAATGGGTCACCTCTGCCCAACGTCGCTCATCAAGACCGACCAGCAGAGCATTCCCACGCGTCATCAATATATAAATGCGAGCCGTCATAATATCATCCACCGCCCGCATATGAGCAAACACCTCAATCACCGACCACTCATCCGGTCCAGGACGACCACCCAACTGCTTCGGAGTCTTATCAGCAATCGCCCGCACCAACCGCTCAGGAATCGCCGCCATATGTTGTACTAGAACCACAATATCATCTTGCATCTCATAAGCCATACGAAAAATATCTCCTCTCAAGCTCAAATGTAAACTCATCGCACATCGATTTGTACTATTTGTCGCACTGAGTATAGCAGATACACAACCGTTCCGAAATCCTCTTCCAGCGATGTTGCTGTGCGGGGCCCACACAACAAGGTAGCCGACGGTCTTCGCGCCATTGACTCCACATAATTATGGATGAGATGTTTTTTAATGCACATATGATCGTCAACCTCCATCATATCTGTTAAATAACATCTTACTGTAGCTGCGTGTCTTGTGCACGCGGACCCCTCGACGTACGACGGACTTCCCCATTGATCTCCCTACGCTCAGCCTCTGAGGCATCTAATTTCACCGATGATAGTCCTCTCTTTTTGAGGAGCATTACGCATATCGTATTATAATGTCTACGATGATGTACATTACGCATATCGTATTATAATGTCTACGATGATGTACATTACGCATATCGTATTATAATGTCTACGATGATGTATATTATGCATATCGTATTATAATGTCTACGATGATGTACATTACGTACGTCGAGAGGTCCGCGTGCACAAGACACGCAGCTACAGTAGGCCACTTTGCTCGTTTGACCAGCTTATCCATAATTTCTTGGAATCAATGGTCTTCGCGCCACCAAGTCCAACTACACCACCGAAGGAGGTGGAGTACGTCGCGATCAAGCGACGTGGTTTTTCACGTTCGAAACTCTTTTTGTTGGAGCCAATGCCACAAAACCGGGCACCACGCTTTACGACATACCTTCCATGCGAATACGTTGGACTTGGTGGTGAGCTTGGCCTCTACGATTGAAGGCGGTACTGAGCCTGTTTTCTAACTTGACATACGATAGAGTATCGTGATACCATTCGTACAGATACTTATTAGTATCTAAATACTTATTAGTATTCCATTGTATTTACCAATGAACCTCTGATTCTACGTACTCACTCGATGTTCCTAGGCAGGATATTTGTCAGAAAGGATCTAGCGATGTTGCAACTTCGATCATCAAAAATCGGTTTTGCTGAGCTTCCCGGAGCTCGATTGTACTACGAAAGTGCTGGCAATGGGGACCCTATTGTTTTTCTTCATGGAGGTTTTCTCGATCGGCGCATGTGGGATGAACAGTTCCCATTCTTTGCGCAACAGTATCAAGCTATTCGCTATGATATGCGCGGTGCAGGCAAGACCGAGACCGTTCCTTCTACAGAGCCATATACCCATTATCAAGACCTGTATCATCTGCTACATGAACTCCTTCCTCTTCAGAAAGTCACGCTGATTGGCCTCTCGCTAGGAGCCCGCGCCGCGCTTGATTTCGCCATTGAGTATCCTGAATTGGTGCAGAAGTTAGTCCTTGTTTCTCCCAGCATTGGCGGATATGAGTTTCTTGATGAGTGGCTACACAGACATTATGCGGAGATGCTCAGAGCTCTTGCGGCAAAAGATCTGGTCGGTGCAGTTGACATTCTGGATCGCAAACATCGATCTGATTAACATTCATATGCTCTTTGGCATCGCCGTAGTCATCGCCCTGCTAGTCATGAGTATCATGGCAGTCTGCACCAAAGGCATGAGAATATGGGGCATTATAGGAATAATCTACGCCATCATCGTACCAATCTTCGGCATAACACAAGTCAATATCCTCGTCACCAGTCTGCACTGGCTAATCCAGACCCTACATATGCTCGTCGGCATAGGAGCAATAGTCCTGACCGGTGTAATAGGTGCTCGCTATGCAGCCACAAAACAGAAAATGACCAGACCTGTCGCCAAGTCGCAAGTGACCATTTAGAAGAGTCCCATTGCGCTAAAAAAGCTATCTATTCTGTTCGCTTTATGTGTTCGCGGTCCCCTGCTCCTGTATGCTCCTCCCCATATGATGGGGGAGGAGCATACACGGTACGTTCAAGCTCGCTCATGCCACCAACCTTCCGGCGAAAATCTTACTTTATTCGGCAAAAGATATATATAGACTAAAATTATTTCTTCATATATTTATACTGAATTAAAAGCATCTTTTTTAGAAAGCAGCAATGATACCCGTATTGTGCAATATCTTCAGATCATGTGAATGTTTCCCATCACCAGAGGCACGTCTTCCTCTTCTTCGCGCATGCGATTGATAGATGCGTACCATCCGGGATGCATCATTGATCATCATGCAGGTTCCCCGTTGTGAAGGAGGTTCTAGTGAAAAGATCTGTGCCATCGACATATTACCGACAGGCGATAAAAAAAATCCTTTTTCTCCTTATTGCATGTCTATTCTCTGGAGCCTTGGATCACATCTCACTCACCTTGGCAACGCCGCAGCACACAGAGAGTCATTACTATCGTCTACCGGGTGTGATTGTACCGCTCCTCCTCAGCCATACCCCCAATAGTGTCACCGCACCAAGCAAAGTCCTTCAGCTCTCGGTACATCTCTCCATACGGAACAGAACGTTCTTGGATACATTACTTACCATGCAAGCCGACCCCAACTCACCCTTCTATCACCACTACCTGACGCCGCAAACATTCAAGAGCCAATTTGGACCGACAGAGGACACCATCGAGGATGTGATTACATTCTTACAAAGTCATCACCTCACCATTACATCAATCGCCTCAAACAATCTTGTCATTCACGCATCAGCGTCCGTTGCGACAATCGAAAAAACCTTTTTGATCATGCTCCACAACTATGTCATCGATGGTCATACCATTTATGCGCCATCCCTCAATCCAGCCATTCCTGATCACCTCGTCTCCAGTCTCCAAAACATCGTCGGCCTGGACAACATTTCCGTCTATAAGCCCAGATATCGAATACAGAAAGGAATATCCTCTCCTAGCGCTCAACCTACCGGCTATACGCCGAATGACATACGGACTGCCTATGATATCAATCCGTTACTCAAAATGGGGGCCGATGGCACAGGACAAACGGTCGCTCTGTTTGAATTGGATGGATACACTCCAGCCGATATCGATACCTATCTCAATTATTACAAACTCGGTCCGAAAAAATATTCAGATGTTCTGATTGATGGAGCGATAAATATGCCCGGAAGCAGTGCCATCGAAACAACACTCGATATGGAGATGATGTCAGCCATCGCGCCTAACGCCACGCAGAAGGTTTACATTGGTCCGAATTCGACGGTGGGCGTCAATGACATCTATAACGCGATTGTCAACGACGACAGCGCAAAAATCGTCAGTATCAGTTGGGGACAATGTGAAGTAGCAACAGGAAACGCTGAAATCGAGACCCTGCATGACATTTTCCAACAGGGGGCCGCGCAAGGACAAACGTTTTTTGCGGCGAGTGGTGATGCCGGGGCCTATGATTGTGGAGATATGAGTCTGTCCGTTGATTCACCTGCCAACCAACCCAATGTGGTTGGCGTCGGAGGCACAACGCTCATCTTAAACAAGGATAGCACGTATCGCAGTGAATCAGCTTGGTCGTCGACCAGCGATTCCCAACTGTCTGGGGGAGGTGGTGGTCTCAGCTTCTATTTCCCCCGTCCCGCCTACCAGACCGATCCCCATGTCACTTCTTCTCAACGTATGGTGCCCGATGTCTCAGCGAACGCCAATCCAGCCACAGGCTACTCGATCTATTGTAGTAGACCCCTCGACGTGTGTAGCAGATGGAGTATGGTGGGTGGCACAAGTGCGGCCGCACCACTGTGGGCGGCCATTGCGGCTGATATCAACCACTATCTCTTCGCACAAAAAAAGATGCCATTGGGCTACCTGAATCCAACACTCTATACCCTTTATAACAAGCTACAGCGCTATCCAGCCTACCATGATGTGACAACGGGAGACAATCGCTTTTACAAGGCTACTATCGGCTATGATCTGGCAACAGGTATCGGAACACCAGATGCATGGAACCTCGCCCGCGATCTGGCTATGCCAGCCCTTATCCCAACGAAAGAACAACCGCTCCCTTGACGTACACACGGATAGCATGCATGTCGTATGTCCAACGTATGAGTATTTCTCTTCACATTCATAATGAGAAACATTGTTCATGACAATGAAATGGAGAAACGGATGCCAACGAAATATGTTCTGTTCCTTGCCTGCTACGCCTTGATGGGAATACTTCTCTTCGGAAACGTACAGACTACGCCCGCTCTAGCTACCCCTATGGCAACATATATGACGCATCGAGAAGGATTGAAGAGCAAGCCGAGCAATCTACCTGCAGAAACTGTCGTCATTTACATTACAGGCAGCACTAATAGCTGTGCACAAATAATACTTGTGCGCTCTACAGGTGCTGCCACATATATATCCTGTACCAATCAAAAATATGAAACGCTTCCAATGAGCCTCACCAACACGTTCTTTCATGATATCCATATAGCACTACCATTGAACGCACTCCCACCAAACCGTGGATGTCTCAAATCCATAAGCTTCGGCACTCGTATCTATCTGACACTTAACACACAAAAAAGCCCTGATGTCTCCTGCTCGATCGATTACCTTGGGCACGAACTCTACACGGACGTCAAGGCCATTCAAACCGTATTGCATTCTACGATATTGCCGCCTCAGCAACCTGTTTGATGCCTTCATCCAAGCCTGAGAAGAGAAGTGGAGATGCGATTTGCCAGATAATTCGCGCACGTTTTTGCACACGTCCAGCGAGTTACCAGCCTCGATCGAAGAGACTACGAGAGCCTACTGTAGCTGCTTCGCCTTGTGCACGCGGTCCCGTTCATCGTACGACATGCCAGCCATCGCCACATGATGCCGGCCATCGCCACATGATGCCGGCCATTGCCACATGATGCCAGCCATTGCCATATGATGCCAGCCATCGCCACATGAGAGGGAACCTTTTCGAATGCAGAGACGAGGTGATGGATATTGTATGGTGTACCCACCTCGTGACCGGACGATGTCCTGACCATTATTGGGTCACGAGATGGGTACACCATACATTGATAGCATAGGCATCAACCGAAGGAGCCGGATGAGCTTTTTCGCGCTGGAGAAAAGGGCGGTTGGGAAGGAGATCTATGGCTGATTCTCGACCTTCATCGGCAAAAGGCATCTTCCGCTGCCTGCGTTTCTCTCGCTAAAAGCCCATTTTTCCCTTAGATTGATGTGTATTGGGTATACCATACATTGATAGATGACACGATACTTGATCGCACGATGGACGGGACCGCGTGCACAAGGCGAAGCAGCTACAGTAGGCTCTCGTAGTCTCTTCGATCGAGGCTGGTAACTCGCCGGACGTGTGCAAAAAATCGTGGCGCCCCCCACTCGCGCGAGCACGTCGGCGACCTGATCGAGCAGCGATAGTGATGCGATCTTTATCTCTCTTGCATCATAGATCAGAAAAAATCACCTCCAGTTAACGGTAACGAGGGCAAGTTGTCGTTGGAAAATGACGAGCCTCTATTTCGATCATTATTATTTCTATGATTATTACTGCTATTTCTATTGTTATGATCGTTAGCATCTCTATGATTATTATGATCATTACCATTGTTATGATTGTTAGCGCCTCTATGCTCATTATAGTCATCGTCATGACTGCAATCGATATCGCAGCCATGATGATGCCTTTTCCCAACATTGATCATATCGACCGCAACATTATTATCTGTGTTGATATCATCCTGTGTATCAACCATAGCCATGCTCATGAAGGTTGGCACAGCCGCCGTAGTGAGCGTGCCAGTAATGGTGATCGGAGGCAGTATCGCGCCAGCAGGTACTGGAAAGGAGCCCGTATATTTCGCAGTTATCACCAAAGGACTACAGTTATCACTAATCAAGAAGCTCCAATCCTTACCTTGCACCATAATATCTTTCAACCCTTTCGGAAGAGCATCCACGACGCGAATCGGATTGAACGCACTCTGCGCATCGATTGCATTCGAAACCATCAGCATAAAGGTCACCCGGTCTCCCACATTGAATTGATCACCGCCACGATGCTCCTGCGTGATTGAAAGATCTGAAGAGGACGGTACCGGGATAGCTGGCAACACGGTGATGGTGTCTATAGCGACGTTGGGATCGTCGGCCGAATTCGTTGTGGCCTGATTCGTGAAGCTCGGTACTGCCGCATCGGTCAACATGCCGCTGATGGTGATCGATGGCAATACAGTACCAGCATTGATCGGATATAGACCCTTATAGACTGCCGTTATCACCGCTGGACTCGTCGTATTGCTGACCGTGATCGACCAGTTGTTTCCCGATACGACAATATTGGTCAGACCAACTGGAAACACATCCGTTGTAGTGATTGTCTGGGTCTCTGGCCCACTATTCAGCAGATTCAAGATGGCGAGATGGTAGCTGATCGTCTGACCGACATAATAGACATTGCCACCGGCGTGGCTGATGCCGGTATATAGATTAGGCTTCAAGGTTGGCATTGGCGTTGGCGTTGGCGTCGGCGTCGGCGTCGGCGTCGGCGTCGAAACGACATTAAACGTGTATATAGAGATGTTATTAGCACGGTTCGTATCGCCTGGTATCGCTAAGTTTGCAGCACTTGTGTAGGTCGCTCCCGCAGATGCATTTACAACGCCAGTCACAATCATTGCAGGCAGTTGAGTGCTTGGACCAATTGGATATGTCCCCACGTACGATGCTCTAATCAATGTTGGACTTGTCCTTGATAAGGTGTTCACCATCCAACTCGTACCACCATCAACGGTCACATTCGTCAGACCAAGTGGTAAGAGGACCGTAATGTTAATCGACTTCCCCGTCGTAATCATCCCCGAGGCAGCGGTCGTAGATGCTGCTATCGTATAGGTTACGGTATCTCCAACTGAGTAAGTTGACTGCGGAGCTGTAATGCTAACTGCACCATCAGGAATACTTGGCGCTGGTGTCGGTGTCGGCGTCGGTCGTCGGTGTCGGCGTCGGTGTCGGTGTCGGCGTCGGTGTCGGCGTCGGTGTCGGCGTCGGTGTCGGCGTCGGTGTCGGCGTCGGTGTCGGCGTCGGTGTTGGCGTCGGTGTCGGTGTTGGCGTCGGTGTCGGCGTCGGTGTCGGCGTCGGTGTCGGCGTTGGCGTTGGTGTCGGTGTCGGTGTCGGTGTTGGTGTCTGAATAACATCAAACGTGTACATAGATGTGTTATTAGCGCGGTTCGTATCACCTGGAACCGCTAAGCTTGCTGTACTTGTGTAGGTCGCTCCCGCAGATGCATTTACAACGCCGGTCACAACCACCGCTGGCAAGAGCGTGCTCGGCTCAATTGGATATGTCCCCACGTACGATGCGCTAACCAATGCTGGACCCATCTCTGCTGAGGTGTTCACTACCCAACTTGCCCCCCCATCAACGGTTATATTCGTCAAGCCAGGTGGTAAGAGAACTGTGATATCAATCGCCGTCGCCGTAATCGTGCCCGATGCCGCAGTCACAGATGCGATTACATTATAGGTTACGGTATCTCCGACGGCATACGAGGCCTGCGGAGCGGTATTGCTAATCGCAAGATCAGGAGCACCTGACGTAGGCGTCGGCGTCGACATTGGGGTCAATGTTGGTGTTGGTGTCGGTGTCGGTGTCGGCGTCGGCGTCACTGTTGTTTCAGCCGAAACGACATTAAACGTGTACATAGATGTGTCATTAGCACGATTCGTATCACCTGGAACCGCTACATTGGCTGTACTTGTGCAGGTCGCTCCCGCAAATGCATTTACAACGCCGGTCACAATCACCGCTGGCAGGAGCGTGCTCGGCTCAATTGGATATGTCCCCACGTACGATGCACTAATCAATGCTGGACCCGTCTCTGATGATGAGTGCACTATCCAACTCGTCCCCCCATCAACGGTTATATTTGACAAGCCCAGCGGTAAGAGATCCGTGATGTCAATCGACGTTGCCGCCGTAATCGTGCCCGATGCCGCAGTCGTAGATGCTGCTACCGTATAGGTTACGGTATCTCCAACGGCATATGAGGCCTGCGAAACGGTATTACTCATAGCAAGATCAGGACCAGCTAGTGTCGGTGTTAGTGTTGGTGGAATCCCCTTCGACTGTACGTTGAAAGCATTAGCCGTCGTTGAATTATTGCTCAAATCACGATCATTAGCAGCAACAACGGAGCCAACATGAGTGAGAGGAACCACCAACCGCGTCGCAAGCGGTGAAGCCTCGACATGACTCTTCGGCATTATTCTATGCATAGTGGCGTGCCGCCGCGTTGGTGTGGCCGCAGCGTTAGCCCTAGAAATGCAAGGGGCGATGATGACAAGTTGATTCCCTAGCAGGAGTACAGATAGAAAAAATATTCTTAGAAACGAGGTTGGATGTAGCATGATTCTTTTAATATAGCTAAACTGATGCAGCATTAAAAAACCCTCTTCCACCATGCAAATAACCTGCCAGCCAAATAACTGCTAAAATAATAGAAAGCATGGATAGCGCAACCTCCAACCTAGTGCTTTTATGATGCCAACCAGTGACTCATCATGCTATTTCTGATTAAGTATACCGATAGCAACCAAAGGTCGGTTCTTAAGCAGATTTCGGTTTTCTTTGATTTTTCTACAATTGATACGATAGGATCAACTATAATTCTACTGGGGCGGTATTATAATGGCTTAGTTCTTTTTCTGGACGCGTGAGAGGCCCGCTTCTGCTCCTAATGAGAGCAGAAGCGGGCCTCTCACGTGTGTGCTTACCTCGCCTGGAACGTCACCGGCAAGGCGACAAGGACGCGCAAAAAGCCAGCCTCCTTCCAGTCTAGTTGTTCTGGATCATGAGCCAGACACAAATGAGGCAAACGGCGCAACAAGGTACCTATGGCAATCTGCCCCTCCAGGCGTGCCAACGGCGCGCCCAGGCAGAAATGGATGCCTTTGCTAAAGGCCAGATGCTGCTTCTCCTGGCGTTGAATATTCAGCAGTTCGGGATCAGGGAACTGCTGCGGATCGGTATTCGCTGCAAGCAAGGCGCACCTCACCATCTCGCCCTTGCGGATCACCTGGCCATGCATGGGGATGTCCTCGCTCGCCCAACGTGGTGAGGAGAGGCTCACTGGAGCAGTGTAACGTAACAGTTCCTCAATGGCTGAGGGCAGCAAGGCTGCAGGATCAGCTCGGAGAAGGCTCATCTGTTCAGGATGCTCTAGCAATGCAAGCACACCATTGCCAATCAGGTTCGCTGTAGTTTCATGGCCAGCGGTAATGAGAAACAAGATCATCGAAATGAGTTCATTCTCGTTCAAAGAGTCGCCCTGCTCTTCAGCCTGAGCCAGACTGCTCGTCAAATCGTTGTCTGGATGTTCGCGCTTCTGAACGATTAATGTTTTGATATAGTTGATAAACGCCTCTTCAGCGGCCATACCTGCTGCTTCGTATCCAGACTCCAGGCCCTGGACAATTGCCTGTGTCCAGGCACGAAATTGCTGACGATGCGTTGTAGGAATGCCCAGCATTTCCGAAATGACGATAATAGGCAGCGGAAAAGCAAAATCCGCGATGAGATCCATCTGTCCCCGATTCTGGACAGCATCAAGTAGTTCATCCGTAATCTGTTGGATGCGTGGGCGCAACTGCTCAATCATGCGCGGCGTGAAGGCTTTTGAAACCAGGGCTCGCAAGCGCGTATGATCAGGCGGATCAGTGTTGAGCAGATGTCGCCTCCCAGCTAGAGGTACATAACGAGGAGCGCTCTCTCCACTGGAGATCGGCTCATCCTTCGAAGACTCGACCTTCGGCTTATCCAGACAAAAACGCGGATCTTTCAAAATCGCAACGCTATCATCATAAGTCGCCACCATCCACATATCCATCCCCCTCCAAGCAAAATGAGAGAGTGGTTCCTGTTCGCGCAGACGCGCATAAAATGGATAGGGATTGTGCTTGTGTAAGAACAAATCATTCAAAGTAATCTGTGCCATACCATTCAAATTCCTTTCTCTGGTTTCATCTCCACGGGATCGGCCATCATCCCAGCAGTCACAAAATCAACGAAGAAATCCCGAGCGCGTGCGCGGCTCTCAGCAGAGGAAACATCTGCCCCCGGGAGAAGCATCTGATACATGGGAAACGAGGCAAGATAGGTCAGACACATCTGCACGACCGTCGTCAACTGTATTACAGGGAGAAAATCAGACCGGAGCAGTCCGGCGCTCTGCGCTCTGCGCAAGATCTTCTCGAAGAGGTCAACATCTTCGACCGGAAATTGTGAGACAATCTGTGCATATGCCTGCCAACCCTCAGCCATTTCCCAGGTCAACATACGCACCAGACGAGGATGTTCGAACAGATAATCGAGAAGAGTTTGAATCATCATTTTGAGAAACGTCCTGAACCCCTGCACCTGAAAGACAGTGGTTTCGTCTTCTAGCAAAGGTGCAAACACGTGCGCCAGGATTTCACCCATTTCCCTGTCAGACCGCATGAGCACCTGGGCATAGAGACCAAACTTATCGCCAAAGTAGCGAAAGATCAGGTTTTTGTTGTAGCCAGAGACGTTGGCAATGACATCGATGCGCGCTCCATCGAAGCCGTGTTGCGCAAAAACGACTTCCGCCGCATTGAGAATTACCTCGCGTGTGATCTCTCCTCGCCTCCTACCAGATTCGGACATGCTCACCCTCTTTCCAGATTGTAACTAAATAGTTACGTAACTATTTAGTTACACCATACAAGATAAAAGGGAATATGTCAATATGCGGACCTGCGCATTTTACAATCCCGTAGCCGACGGCGGCGCGAGGGCCAATACATGTTTGATCGTCTGGGAACGCTTGGCTCCCCTCTCAAACGAAAAAGTGTAATCGTGTAAGTGAATATTATACAATGTTATAATATCTGAGAAGTGTAATGAATAAGGAGTAAGGAAAGCCATATGACAACGCAGCAGTGTACACATCTTGATCAGATTAACGAAGTCACACCGAGTGCCAATGGTTGCGAGGATTGTTTGAAAACAGGCAGCTCATGGGTCCATCTGCGCCTCTGTCTTGAGTGCGGACATGTTGGCTGTTGTGATTCCTCACCAAATAAACATGCGACCAAGCATTTTCACGCGACCAAACATCCAATCATTGCGTCATTTGAACCTGGAGAAGATTGGGGATGGTGCTATGTCGATGAGGTAGAAATCGAGTTTGCAGACTAGTGGGAAAGATAAGAGGTGATGTTTGACGATGACAGGTTCTTCTGTTTCTTACGCAAAAGCAGTCTTCCCTCCACTGCCTTTGGAAGCCGGGGAAGATTTCAAAGCAAACATTGCATCGTTTCGTGCAGATTGTTGGGAAGATTCGGTTGGCCGCAATGCCCCATATGAATCACTGGTGGCAAGTCCCCTTGTATGTAACAACAAGGGGCCTCACGACTAATCCAATGCCTTATGGTGATACAAATTTCGCCATTGACTTTGATTTCATCGACCACAAACTGGTCATCAGCACAGATCGGGGGCCGAGAGAATCCTTCCCTCTCTCGGATCTCTCGGTTGCAGCATTTTATGAGCAAGTCTTCAAAAGTCTCACCAAGCTAGGCATCCAGATCAGCATCAATGCTAAAACTTATGAGCTCAAGCCCGCCAGCGCGTTCGCAACAGATACCACGCACACGACCTATGACAAGGACTATGTCAACCGCTATTGGCATATCCTGACACAGGTAGAGCAAGTCTTCAAGCAGTTTAGCGGACGATTTACAGGTAAGTCTAGTCCTGTGCATCTGTTCTGGCATAGCTTCGATCTAGTTGTAACGCGTTTTTCTGGTCAACGAGCACCAGATACTCCCAATGCCAGCAGTGTGAGCCGCGAGGCTTACTCACATAAAGTTATCAGTTTTGGTTTCTGGCCCGGCGATGATGTGACCCGTTTTCCCGCCTTCTATTCATACACCGCGCCTGAACCTGTCGGTTTAACCAATGCTCCACTCCAACCCAAAGAGGCGTTCTGGCATACCAGCGGGACAGGCTCTCTGGCACTACTCAAGTATGATGACCTGCGAAACATGGAGAAGCCTAAAGCTGTTCTCCTCGATTTTTTGGAAAGCGCTTACCGTGCTGGTGCCACCGCCGCCGACGGTTGGGACATCGATGCATTCACAACGCCTACATTCGAAAAAGAGAAGAAGTAAAAGAGAGTGCTTGATGTGCCTGCGACCGAGCTGCTTGAGGATATCGCAGAAGATCAGGTACCCGAAGAGTATCGTCACTATTAAGGCCTTGGGATACAACTTCCAAAACTTGTGTTATCATGGTGCTATTCAGATACTATATGCTGTGCTGTCATATATTATTACATGGAGGAGCTTTCATGAGCGAATATCAGCGTTACGAATTCATGACGATCGATCGGCCTCTGACGCGGGCGCAACTCGATGCAGTCAATGACCTATCCAGCCACATCGAAGCAACATCCACGCAAGCCTTCATCGAATATCACCATGGTGACTTCAAACACAATCCCATCGGCGTGCTCCGCGAATTCTTCGATGGCCTCCTGTACTGGGCCAACTGGGGCATCCCCCAATTAGCATTGCGCTTCCCTCATGGGATCTTGCCAGCCGATTTCATCGCCGGTTACGATTTTGATGAAGCTGTCACCTTCACCCAACATGCAGATTATGACATCCTCGACATCAACTTTAACGCTATCGTTGATGATGGCGGCTGGGGCGGCAGATGGATTGAAGCCGATTTGGGATCACTTATCCCTATCCGCGAGGAGTTGATGAATGGTGATCTGCGGCCATTGTACATTGTCTGGTTGGCCTGTCAGGATACGGTCGGAGGCGATGATGATGATGACGACGACGACGACGACGATGAGGATGATGAGGATGACAAGGATGAGGATGAGGATGAGGATGACAAGGATGAGGATGAGGATGAGGATGAGGACGAGGATGAGGATGAAGATGAGGATGGTAAGGATGACGATGAGCATGTGCCAATGGTTCCAGCCGGTTTGGACACGCTGACAGAGGCGCAGCAGGCGTTGGTTGACTTGTGGGAGGTGCCGCAAGAACTGCTTGTCGCCGCAGCTCAACACAGCAGTGCCGCAGCTCCGACCGTTGCTGATGATTTTGTCGCCTGGATCGAATTGCTGCCACAAGATCGCCGCAGCGATTATCTAGTGCGGTTAACACACAATGAGCCCGGTCTAAGCCATCTGCTAGTTAGGGAGCTACGCGGATTACGTCCAGACAAGACAGCGGCAAAGCCACCAAGGGGTGAACGTGTTCCCTACACCACGTTGCTCGCTGAAAGTGAGGAAATTGCAGTCAGACTGGAAAACGAGCAGCGTGAGCAGGCCCAAAAAGCCCATCTGAGTCGCTTGCAAGAGGCCCACGATCACCAGGAAGAGTATTGGCGACAAATCGAGGCGGCAGTGACGCGTGCAACGGGCACCAGCTACGATGAAGCCACGCGCTTATTGGTCGAACAGCGTGAAGCTTCCGAGCATTTCCTAGAGATAATAGAGTTTCAGACGCGCTTCCGCAGCTGGATCCAATCGCATACTCGCCGTCCCGCCTTACTCAAGCGCCTGAAAGATCTCGATTTCGTATGGCCTGAGCCATTGAGGAGGTAGCAGAACGACCAAAAACTCCCATTGCTGGCGGCCCTCACACCGCCGTCAGCCCCGCTTCCCGCACGATAGCATTCGCCTTCATGCCTATTGGACGTATATACTTGCGCTTGAAAGGGTGTGCCACGGTTTTTTGCAGACAGGCGAAGAAGCATGTCATGTTCAACCGCAGAGAGCACGCAACGGGCTCGTAGCGGCGTCAAGATTGCGGCCAGAGTAATAGGCTCACAGCATGAAAAGCAGCAATCTGGCCTTGCGCATAATACTTTCAAGTTAAGCCTATATGCCCGATCATCTTGGTTTCGACATCGGCGAGACGAAACCAAGATGATCGGAATAAAAATAGGTTACTCCCATCTATGCATGCCTTCACGACGCCGTTCAGGTGTATGATATACTGTCATGTGATATTTATGGGCAATCAGATGCATGAGTAAATAACAACGATCTTTCCAGTCACATTGATATGATAGGAAGCGAGGAAAAAAGATGGCAACCCAATCCGTTTCAAAACCAATATCACAAGGGCAATGTGAATTTTGCGAAGCCGAAGTGGCAAAAAACAAGATGACGCAACATCTCAAATCCTGTAAAGAGCGACTTGCCACGATTGCGACGCAAGAGAAAACATCCCAACAGCCAAAAACACAACTGTTTCATATTCTAGCGGAAGGCAAATACAATCCACAATACTGGCTCCACTTCGAGATACGTGTCACCGCACCTTTGTGGTCATTGGATGCCTTTCTCAAGGATATGTGGATAGATGATTTAGATCATTTGAGCAGTTTTACTATAAATAATACAGATTATAGCATTGATTATCCTGACGAAGCGTTCTCTTTTGATGAGCCAGCGGGCGATGATGACGAAGATGATGAAGAGATCTCTGAGGAGGAGGAAAAGCAAAACGTAAAAGAATTAGTAGATGATATCATATCAACATTTACCCCACAAACTAAAGCAAATTCTTCCTCTTCTTCTCGTTCAATTATACTTCCAGATGAATGGGTTGCAGAAATCAAAAAACCACGTTCTGTCGATGAACTGGTTGATTTTCTCAAAGAAGAGTTGATTAATGTAACAAGTGCATATAAAGCAGCCTGGAAAGATCTCAGAGGCAAGCCCTCCAGTGATATGTCTGAAGAGACATTACGTGCAAACTTTCTTGCCGCTACTGCAAAAAAGTCGATTGTTAATATGCTTCTGGTGACCGTCGAAGATCGCAGCATGGATGTATCGCTCGCGCGCGTGCTCAAAGTTGGTCAAAAGTTTTCGTATACCTATGACTTCGGATCTTCAACCTACATCAACCTGAGGGTGATAGCCGAACGAGAGGGAATTCTATCAGATGATCAAGAAGAAGAGCCTATACTGCTCCTAGCCCAAAATACTGCACCGACATTCTCTTGTGTCGTGTGTGGAAAACCTGCCAAGCACGTGGCAATGGGATACTATACTGATAGCATCGCCGGTAGTACATTTTGTACTCGCTGCTGGAAAAAGCAAAAAGATGTGGATGAGGGGATGTCGTTATCTATTATCAACTCTCCACGGGTGGGCGTACTGTAGCTCGTTCTCTTCGAAAAAGAGATTTCGAGAGAGGTTTGGCGTTTTTATGCATCGAGCATGGTGCGCCAAACATGAATAGTTTTGTCTTCGCTCGCCGAAGCGATACGTGTGCCATCGGGCGACCAGGTCACCGCGAGAACCTTGTCGCGGTGACCTGTATAGATGTATTGCTGTTCTCCAGTGGCTGCCTTCCAGATGTGAACCGTGCGGTCCTCGCTGGCTGTGGCGATATATTCGCCTCTAGGAGACCAGGCCAGATCTCGAATTGTTCCTTTATGACCGATATAGCGTTGTAGTGTTATGCCATCGGTTGCATTCCAAACATGGATCTGTCGTATGTCGGACGAAGCGATATAGTGCGTATTAGGGGACCATGCGAGTTTATCGATCCATCTATTGTGCTCATTATAGAGAAGGATACGCTTTCCACTATGCGCATGAGAAATCTGCGCGTATTTCCCCCAACATGCTACGATACGCGTGCCATCGGATGACCAGTCTACACTCAATACTGGTGACAATCCAGATACTTTGTGAAAATTAATTTTTTGAGTGTGTGACCATCATTTGTATCAAATATATGCAAATTTTGATTGAAGGGTATATTACTTGCAAAAGCGATACGTGCGCCATCAGGAGACCAACTTAAACTATAGGCACCAGCACCAAATAAAGAAGCGGCATAATTCGTATATGTAGTAGTTGTTTGCCCGTTCGCCACATTCCATATTCGTATATGAGCAAAGGTGTCTGACGAAGCAATGCGTGTGCCATCAGGAGACCAGCGCACGATCGATATGGCTGAAACTGGAATTGCCTTGCTGTGTTCACGATAGAGCAGCACATGTTGTCCGGTAGCAGCTTGCCAGATATGTACGGTCTCATCGAGTCCGCCGGAGGCGATGTGCTTGCCATCGGGTGACCACTCCACAAAGACGGGTGTGCGCGTGTGGAGTTCATATTTGTAGAGAAGGCGTGGCGGGGACGCGGAAGATGCAGTATTTATATCGTCAAAAGTAAATAGTGGAGAGGTGGTCTCTCTCTTTGAAGGCATCTGCTCAATCATGAGATGAATGTTCTCGACAATTTCTTGAAAGGCGGCATCCCGATTTTTCCATAAGACGATGGGTCGTTGATTAGATGGCAGATAGTGTAGATGTGCGAAAGGCGTATGCGACCAATCGACAGGGCGCAGCAGGACAGGCCAGATAATCGTTGCCTGGCTGGCTTGGAGTTGCAGAGCCTCTTG
This sequence comes from uncultured Chloroflexia bacterium, assembly GCA_963699315.1. Taxonomy (GTDB): domain Bacteria; phylum Chloroflexota; class Ktedonobacteria; order Ktedonobacterales; family Ktedonobacteraceae; genus Dictyobacter. Next base: position 4,242,012 of record OY969433.1, on the reverse strand, counting down.
CGCTTCACTCATACAACTTTCAGATGCCAGGAAATCAGGGCTCACCAGTAAGAGCACAATGTGGGCAGAGTGCAGTTGTTGTTTGATGGTCTGCTCCCGGTGCATGCCTGGGCGCAATTGCCGCCTGGACCAATCTACAATGTTCCCATTGCGGCGTAAGGGGCTCATATACTTTTCCAATTGGCTCAGTAGTTCCTCATCTTCGGGGGCGTAAGCGTAGAAGATGGATACAATGGAGGGCTCACGATGCTGGTACATGGAACATATCCTTTCATCCGACAAAAAACGTTTTTGCTATTTGCCCTCAGAGAGGGATTTCAAAAACTTTTTCCGGCTCAAAGAACATTCCAAAGATCCTAGTTGCCACAGTAACAACTATTCCTACACTTTGATAGACAAGATAACCTTTCGCTACACCATATCCAACATGAAGCTCATCTTTTGTTCTTTGAAGCCAATAGGCAGAAATAAATAGTCGCTCTTGATGTGTACAATCAAGTTCTTTCATCAATAGTTCCTTCTCATTTTCTTACAGCCACAGTACGCTATATACATAAAGACATATATTGTTCCCTTACATGTACGCGAAGAAAGTGTTGAAGTTGTGGGATACGCAACGCCATCATAAACTTCACACCAATACCACGTATGTATCGTTATAAAGCGTTCTGCTGCAAACTCTTTATCAGCTAAAGACATGCATATTTTTTAGTTGCATAAAGCCAATTACGACAAAGTAAACCTGGGACGAACACTTGCGGAAAAGGTAACCTTCGAGTAGGATAGATTTAAGCATATATACGATATGCGTAAGGAATACAATAATCAAGATGTTTAACAACATCAAGAAAGGCAGGCTACTGACAGTGTTGCCACTTCCCCCTCCACTCCCACTGGTTACCACGACGGCTGAGCTACGCTCCGGCCAACGTGATCTGCTGGCTTTTGTTCGTGAAGTATGTGATCACATTGATGCGCTGGAGCCGCATATCCAGGCACTTTTGCCTGAGCCAGGACGTCGTGATCGTCTTCTGGCAGAAGCCAGCAGTTTGCAGCAGCGTTTCCCCGATCCAGCACGCCGTCCGCCCTTGTATGGAGCTCTTCTGGGCGTCAAAGATATATTTCGGGCGGATGGCTTTCCCACGCAGGCAGGATCGCAGCTCCCCCTCGCCTTATTTGCTGGTCCACAGGCGAGCTGCATCACCAGACTGCGTGAGGCGGGAGCACTCGTGCTCTCCAAAACAATCACCGCAGAGTTCGCGTCTGATGAACCAGGGCCAACGCGTAATCCACACAATCTTGAACATACTCCTGGAGGGTCGAGCAGTGGTTCGGCCGCAGCCATCGCCGCTGGCTTCTGCTCGTTAGCGCTGGGCACGCAGACCGCTGGCTCCGTCATTCGTCCAGCAGCATTCTGTGGCATCGTTGGTTTCAAGCCCACCTATGGTCGTATCGCTACAGATGGAATTATTCCCCATGCGGTCTCGGTTGATACCATCGGCATGTTCACGCAGGATGTCACGGGTATCGTGACAGCAGCCTCGCTGCTCTGCCGTGACTGGAGAGAAACATCAGTGACAAATACTCCTGTGCTGGCGGTCCCAGCTGGTCCCTATCTTGCGCAGGCATCGTCAGAAGCACTGACATGCTTCGACCAGCATCTAATGCGGCTTGAAAACGCTGGATATACAATCAAGCGTGTGGTAGCGCTCAACGATATTCAGGACGTTAACATGCAGTTCCGACATTTGACCAGCGCGGAGATGGCCCAGGCACATACGAAATGGTTTGCAGACTATGAGTCGCTCTATCGTCCACGCACAGTAGCGAGAATTCGTGCTGGACAGCAGGTGAGCACAAATCAGATAGTACAGGCTCGCTCCGAATGTGATATCCTTCGTGCCGAACTGGAGATGTTAATGGGGCAAGAAGGGATTGATCTATGGGTTTGTCCAGCGGCCACTGGGCCCGCGCCAGCAGGTATCACGAGCACTGGCGATACAGCAATGAATCAGCCCTGGTCATATGCGGGTATGCCTGCGCTGACACTACCAGCAGGGAGAGCAACGAATAGCCTGCCACTGGGTTTACAGATAGTCGCCCCGGCGATGGCCGATGAACAACTCCTGGCGTGGGCCGCGCCAATGGCCGAGATACTAGCAGGTGTATAGCATTACACACCCGGCAACATCGCAGAGGCCATAGGACAAGCGCGTAGCCGACGTTCTTGCGCCATTGATTCCAAGAAATTATAGATGACCAGGGATGTCAAGCGAACATAGCATGCTCAATCGCAGAGACAACAGAACGAAACTGTAGCGTCGGAAGATTGCGGGCCGAATGAGAACATCGACAGCAGACAACCGAGCAATCTGTGCCTTGCGCCCGATGTCCAGTTCACGTACGAAACATCGCCCCATCGCGCTCACCAATCTCACACGCCCTGCACCTGATATTCCAGTTCACGTACGAAACGCCGCCCCATCGCGCTCACCAAGTGCACACGTCCTGCGCCCGATGCCCAGTTCACGTACGAAACGCCGCCCCATCGCGCGCACCAAGTGCACACGCCCTGCGCCCGATGTCCAGTTCACGTACGAAACGTCGCCCCATCGCGCGCACCAAGCGCACACGTCCCATCGTTCGCAGCGCCCACCGCTCGGAGTCACGTCTCTTCGATGGCATGAGGCGTGTGGGGGCTTTGATCGTCTTTTAGGAGCGTTTCGTACGTGAACTGGAACATCGGGCGCAAGGCACAGATTGCTTGGTTGTCTGCTGTCGATGTTCTCACTCGGCCCGCAATCTTCCGACGCTACAGGAGGCGATGGAGGGTCTCCCAAACCCAATCTCTTTGGCGGGGGATGTTGTACGTCGAGGGGACTGCGTTCACGTACGAGAGAGCGTTACAGGAGGCCACGTTGCTCCTTTCGATGGAAAGTGAGCGTAAAATTCTGTCAGTCAACGGAATCCGTTGGCGCAGTACTCAATGCTCGGATACGATTTGCAGCCTCCTCGCGTGTAATGCTGCCAAGCAGTAATGCATCGAGCAGCGCTTCGATATTCTCCTCCTCAGCAGGTAAAGCGGATGTAGTGGAGACAGGAGTTACCGTAGCTTCTTCAGTCTGTTTAGCAGACTCGGTGACATGACGCTCTCTCCTGAATCTAGTGAGGTAAAGGCCAATCAACACAGTACCAACCAGGAGAGCAGCTAAGCCTGTATGTGCTATCTGCTGCCAATTAGAGATTGGCGAACCAAAGAGCGCGGTCACCCAGGTATAGAGCGCCGTCGCACTACCGATAGCGAAAGCGAATATGCCACCACCAAGTAGAGCAAGCACCAAACCTCGCAGCGGTCCTGAGGCATGAACATCAGTAGTATTACGCTGGCGCAGATAGCGATCCAGCGGTATGTATGCCAGCCCAATGATGATGAGGACAATAGATGATATCCAGCCATGACTATCAGGCGCACCGGATACTGGCATCAACAGCTGCAATACATTGTAGAGTACATAGCCACATCCCCACCAGAAAGCAGCTGCCGTCAGCAACGCCACGATAGTAAGCTCAGTCAGAGACACGACACTCTTAACAATCAAACCTTGCCGAACAGCCTTGCGCAACCAGAGATGGCAAACACCGACGACCAGCAAACCCAACGCCAGTGGAGAAGTAAAATCATATTGCGCACCTGACCCAAGCACGTCGTGGAGAGACACGGCCAGATTGAATAATGGTGAGAGGCTAAATTGTAATAGCTGGTACACACCGATCAATACCCACACCACACCATAGGCAAAACTCACGCCATGCACGAGCAAACGAAGCCGAGCCGATTTGTCACCCATTGTCAATAAGCCATAGCCCACCCACCAAATCCCGAACCAAAGCATATTAGCGACCTGGTACACGAAATTATACGATGAACAGTAGTCAACCGAGCAGTCTTGTGGCATACCATTACCACCAAAAAGTAGCTCGGCAACAAATGGTCTAAATGTGGATAGGAAGGTAATGGTCAGGAAAACGAGTAGCAGTATTTGTATTCCAAACACACATACACGCTGAAAGGCTAAAGCAGATCCCGCTTCAGCGGTGACGCGCTTACGACGATGCTCCAATGCAAGCAATAGGACCACTCCAAGCGTTGGTAGCGCTACTGTCAGCCCTCCCACTGTGCTAGAGGTTGAGTTATATCCAAGCGGAGACAAGACGAGGAAACCCATAACAGGCACAGCCAGCGCAATACCAACCACTTCGGTAATGTTGAGAAAAAACACACGAATACCACTATTAACTGCCGCTGGATCATGTGACATATCCCGGCGTATCAGCCAGTAGTGCAATCCTCCCAAAGCGCCAGCGATCAGGAGTGAGATTGCCGCAAACACAACAGCTTGTACAATGTCAGCCGAGCCGGGTAGCTGCATATAAGAAGAACGTAATGGAGTCAACTCCAAAACAATATTCAATAGTCGCTCGATCGCCACCGCTGCAAAAATCAAGAGCCCAATGAGAACGGAATAGAGATAAAATCGATAAAGATTACGAGCCATAGTAGTGCTACCTCTCGGCAAAGTACCTATCAAACAACAAAGCTATTCTCGCATGAGTATACATATATAACTACGTCTTCGCTACATGTCATCTGACCCATTTCTGTTAATAATCAAATTTCGGCAAGTTTCGGCAAGTTTCGATAACTGCGCAGGTATAACAAGCCGCCCAGAATCACTACGATTGCAAAAAGGATCAGTAAATTACAGTATGCAAATGCTTTAGAGTTGCTTTATTGATATATCTTACTTTACGACGCGGAAACTAAATACCACATGTTAAAGGGATTCTTTTTCTTTCCCTTCTATCCGGAAATGTCAGGATGACTGTAAATGCCAGAATAATCATCTATCTATGCTTAAGCGGGAGGGGTTGATCTCCCTGTGGCATGATCAAGTTGGTTAGGCGAGCAAATTGAAGAGAGTGAAGAATTATCAGTACTGTAGTAATGAGAGCAATTGATAAAGATACTTCTTGAAGCAGCTCAGATTATCTATTGTTTTAACAGGCTTCTTGTACTCAGGATAGGGTGTGCCACGTTTTTTTGCAAACCGGCCAAGGAGCATGTTAGGCTCCATCGCAGCGACCATGGCACACGCGCGTAGCGGCGTCAAGATTGCGGCTTTTCATCTTCTGAGCCTCTTACTCTGATCGCAATCTTAACGCCGCTACGCGCTCGTTGCCGTCTCTCTACGATGTTGCCGTATGCGCCCACACGTTTTTGGACATCGCGAGCACGCTTGCAAAAAACCGTGGCGCGCACCTCAGGATATACATTTTTATTATTTATCAGCAAAGGAAAATCAAGGATGAAGAAACAACCTAAAGTCCGGAATTATCCTGTCCTTGTTGCAATTAGCCGCCAGCATAAAGGTTATGAGGAAGCTGCTACGCTGATCTTCGGCGTCCTTGACGTCCATCATGTTCATACTTGTTATTAAAAGTCCGATCTCCACAGAAGATGTTTCGTTTGGAGAACTCTTCAGGAGTTGTTTGGCACAATTTCGCTTGTACGCGTGGCTGATCGGCACCTATTGCCACATACCATGGCTCATCTAGAGTGTAGCGAGGATGAAGCGCCCATGCTGGACAGGATAGCGCGTACTTTTTGCAGAGATACTCGACGGAGGCGGCGCAGAAGACAGCCCATTGCCACTGCTCGTGAGTAAGATACTCCGGCACGTCGATAGGATCACTCACCAACTCAGTGCGGCGCAGCTTGTACTGTCCGAAGAACTGATGCATAAAATTGCCAAGAGGCATCCACGGCTCTTCGCCTGCGCAAATCTGCTCAAATGAGTGCTGAAATGTTTGAAGGGGTACGCCCTCTGGACGCATTATCTCGTGGCATTCAAGTATTGCCGCCCGTTCTTCATAAGTGATCATGCTAATCCACCACCTTTCAATTCCATTATACCATGCGAAGAACGAGAACTATGGACTCATCAAGAAACGACGAAGCATGGCTCCTAGACGTGCCCTGGTTGTGGGTATACGGCAGAGGTTTTGGACGTCATCAGGGGAATAAAATCTCAAGTTTTTCATCAACCTCCCAGAACTCCTGAGCATCTGGAAGCAGAAACTTATCGATGATCGTCTTAGCCTGCGCATGTGTGCGTACCTTCAGCTCGTCAATGAGAATTTGGATATCCTTTGCATCTTTCTGACGGTAGGCCGCGATTTTTGTGGCCAATATGTACTCCATCGTTGGGAGGTAGAGATAGAGGATATTTCTAAATGAGCGCCAGTATGTGACCTCAGCCGATGGTGCGTCATCATAATAATAGACGGCAGCCTCATCATTGAGCCAATCGTCGGGCAAGTTCTTGTGCCTTCTGGCAACAATAGCCACCGCTTGCTTAAACTCTGTTGCATAGGGCACCGTATTCCTCGCCACTTCGACATTTTTGACGATGATACAAAATACCTGGTCCCTTGATGTCGTGATTTGAGGATCTTCAACAATAGCAAAGTCAATATCTTCCGTGGATCGACGCTTCTCCTGAAGCAGCATGTAGGCGCCGCCGGTAATGAGCATATGAAATGGAGTAGTCACTTGAAGATCAATAAGCACCTGCGCCAACTCTTCAAGATAGTGTGTCACTTGCTTGCCGTTATCCATGATAGCGCGTCCTTCTCGTGATGGCAAATGATCATATATCTTCCTTCTTTACACCGAAAAAAGAAGATTTTTCTGAGCATAGCCTCAATTGACTTCATTTGTCAACATTTGCGCTATTATTTCATGCAGTTTGACTCATAATGATGTAATCATTCGATCCCTTGCGCTGTTTGGGCAACGATAAAATCAACCACCGCCTCCATACTTCCTGTGCGTTGATAGACTTGTCGTTGCCTTGTCGCCCCGTTGCCATATTGAAGGATCTGCTCGATCTGCGAGGAGACGATGGACCAATCTCCCTCCTCCTCAAGAGCTGGGCGCACAAAGGCAAGCAGCCGCCCGATAAACTCGCGTGCTGGAACTTCTTGCTCTGTAAGAGCATCTATCAGCTCCCCCTCCAAGCCGTAGCGGGCCGCCCTCCATTGGGAGGTGCGTAGTAGTTCCTGGCGCACGGGCGGAACCGGAACTTGCTGCTTCACCTGCTGGAAGCAGGTTCGTACGAGAGCACGTGTTAGTCCAGCGATCATCACCGCCTCATCGACCGTCATGCATACATCGGTGACCCGAAATTCTATCGTGTGGAAGCGCTCAGACAGCCGTACATCCCAATAAATTTCTGCCAGGGCACTGATACTCTTGGTCGCGAGGAGCGATTGCACAACGGCTTGATAATCTACAAATGAGTCAAATGCTCGGGGAGGCCCCGCTGTCGGCCAGCGCGCCCCAATCACGGCGCGGTAACTTGCATACTCCGTCTCATCGCCCAACCAGAAGGGGGAGTTGGCAGCCAGAGCCAGCAGACTGGCGAGCCAGGGACGAACACGGTTCATTACCTGCACGCTGGTCTCGCAGTCTTGCAGGCCAATGTGGATGTGACAGCCCTGTATGCCGCGCTCCTGCGTAAGCTGTTGATAGTTACGCTGCAACGCCTGATAGCGCTCTTTTGGAGTTGTCTGTTGCTGCTTCCAATGGCTGAACGGATGCGTGCCCGTAGCGGCAATCTGGACTCCTCCCTGAGAGGCAGCAGTAAGCAGTTCTCGACGCAGATGGAGGAGTTCTCGGCGTACATCCGCCAGCGTGGAGCTGACGGATGTGCTGATTTCAATTTGCGAAAGTAGGACCTCGAGTTGGACCTGTTCTCCAAGCGTGTGTCGTGCCTTGTCAAGGAGAGATAAGGCCTCGGCGCTAAACCCACGTGTCACGGGATCAATGATCAGATATTCCTCTTCAACCCCGATTGTGAATCCATCGCTGCTAGATGGCATGTACGGCACCTTCCTCTGTTGCGAGAGGCCTCTAAGAATCAATTGTTTCTATTTAATTCTGTGATGCCTGCAACGCTGTAGATAACGATGATGAGATTTTATGGGTTACAGTCCCGTCCAGATGCAGTGCCCTTCCCCATCCCTCCCGTAGGACATCTGCATCTAGTATAACATATAACACCTTCCGTTATCAAACGAACACCAAACAGCCCGTTCGCCCCAAGGAAATAATGTACCCAACTGTAGCTACGTGTCTTGCGCACGCGGTCCACTTGACGCATGAAATGCTCACTCGTTGATCTCCCTGTGCTCGCCTCTGATATATGTCACTCACCCCGAGAGATGCGTAGTGGTATTGAAGACGAATTTCATGTATTTATAGTAATTACTGCACATGTGATCATGTCATACGTCGAGAGGACCGCGTGCGCAAGACACGCAGCTACGTTGGCTCTCTTGCTCTCTGCGATTGAAGGGGGTACCTCGCTAGGCGCGTCCCGAAAACCACGTCGCTTGATCGCGATGTACTCCACCTCCTGAGGTGATTAAGTTAGACTTGGCGGCCCTCGCGCCGCCAGCTACCTTTTCGAGCGTGACATGCTTCTTCGCCTGTTTGCAAACATCGCCTTCTCTCACGATCAAGTTTACCACCTGCTGACTCCCATAGCCGAATCAGATGTTTTATTGGTTTCTGCATATTACACGAGTATCATATGCATATGTGATGTTTTGTAGTTGATCGAGGAATAAGAATGAAAACGCTAAAAAATTTGTCCAGGCAGAGAGTTGAGTGTAAAGCATTTTTCAAACCCAGGCTAGTAGCAAAAGCAGAGCAGGCCCGAGCGATTGTTGTCATATTTACGCTTTGTGGCCTGCTCATGTCGACCAGTCTGGGAATGGTGGCCCCTGTTTTTGCCCATCTACTCAAGGAAACCTCTTCCGGTGTGAGAAGCCTCAGTTTAATGACGATGATTTCTCAAATTGCCCTCTTCGCGCTGGCTCCTTTCATTGGAGAATTGGAGGATCGTTATGGCAAACGTCCATTTCTGTTGCTTGGCTTTGCCGGGTTAGTTGTCACCAACATAGGCTATCTCTTTGCGCATTCAGTGACTGCCTATATCGGCATACGGCTCTTTCAGGCAATAGTCAGCGTAGGAATCATTCCGGCTACGCTGGGTATGCTTGCAGATGTTGTGCCTGAGCAACAACGAATGCGTCGGATCAGTCTCATTATGGCCGGGCATGCTGGCGGTTTGACGCTTGGTCCCACCATTGGAGGATTTCTGTTGTCACGCTGGGGAGCCATTGCTCCCTTTAGCGTAGCTGCGCTCTTAAACCTTGTCGTGCTCTGTCTGGTTTGCACGATGCTCCCTAGGACATCCGTCGCCTGGACGTATCATCAGGAAGCCCCCAGGCGTAAGGCTTTGTCACGGAAGAATGTAAAACTCTTGCTCATTTCGCTCATGTTGCCGCTCTCCTTCTTTGTAGGTTTGCTCGTACTCGATTTTGTGTCCGCATTTGGACGCACATTCGTTGAACCACAGCAGGCGTTGTATTTCTACAAAGTTTTGAAGTTTACGCCTGTCCAGTTCGGTTTTATTATGAGCAGTCATGGGCTGGCGATGTTGCTGGGACTGCTGATACTAAGCCTGCGGGGAGACCGTGCGAACAAACGTATGATGATCGTGATAGGCTTTTTGAGTCATGCGTTCCTCATTTTTTATCTGCTGTTCGCCCATCAATTTGCCTCCCTGCTCCTAGTATCGCTATGTGCAGGCATCGGAGGAGGGATGGTTAAACCTCTGCTCAGTGCTTGCTATTTAGCTAGCACAACACCCCATTATCGTTCGAGCATTATCGGGATAAAGGAAGCGGTTGTTGCGCTCGGTGAAATTGCCGGATCATTGGTTGTAGTGCTTGCCAGTCCCTGGCTGATACCGCAAAGGACATTTATCATTGGAGGATGTATTGTCGTTGGTGCCGGTCTGCTTGCTCTGATCATATTGAAATCCTACCGCGTTATGCTGCCCTCTTCAACTATGCAGAGCAACGAAATACGCCCAGATGGACAACTTGCCGATTTGTCGGGACTTGCTCTCAATGAAGTTGGTGAATAAGTTTCCGTGCTCAATCTGAACGAATAGAGATAAGCATGAGAGAGATCATCTCATTGTGATATAATCTCTCTCATAAACAAGAAAAATATCTCACAGAACCGGCTTCATCAGAAGCATGCCACGCACACACGCGAACTTGAGAGGCGAAACATCCGTGCGCGAACATCCCGTGCGTATATACGTCACCAAGTCCAACTTAATCACCTCAGGAGGTGGAGTACGTCGCGATCAAGCGACGTGGTTTTCGGGACGCACTTGGCGAGGTACCCCCTTCAATCGCAGAGAGCAAGAGAACCCACGCACGCGGTCCTCTCGACGTACGACATGCTCGTGTTGAATACTCATTGTTCCTCCCCCTATATTCCTTCACGACTCGATTTTGTCTGCGTACACGGATGTAACTGAACAAGATGAATAAACAGTATATAGTTTAAACGGGGAGAAATCTAGAAATTAGGTGAAATATTGGCAAAGAATTGTCGTCGGCATTATCAAGGATGAGCTTTTTTGGCTTCATCGATAAAGTTTATACGTATATATATCGTTTTGTGCTCTCAAAGAAAAACATATGATCTATACTGTTATAAGGTATATAGTCGATAAAGGTTAGAAATGTATTTTTAAAAGAGGTATCGCATGAAAAATCGGAAAATAATTGTTGCTGCCGCTGTTTTATTCTGTGCACTTATATCCGGTTTGATTGGGATGAACCGCTCTGGAACATATGCTGAAAACCGTTGCTCACAAGCGCAGGCGAATAGTGCACCTGCTTACGCATATAGATTAGGCGGTGCCAGTGGCAGTTCATACACCTGCTACACTATCGGTGATAGAGCGGTGAATATCCTGGCTTACTGGGTATGTAACCAGGCGGCATCGTTCGTTACCGTCGACGATAAAACAATTCCCTCCAGGTCAAGAGTTTTAAAGACAGGGCAATGCGTCCAGTTCACGCGTACCAGTAAGGCGATGTTTGGTGATACTGTCACGATCACAGTGAAGTGATGAGTCTTCCCACTTCTTAGACAGTTACCCACCTGTTCGGTGTGCAACCAATCCCAGAAGAGTCCCTTAACGCCCACTTTACTTCTATTGTCTTTTTCATTGATAGATGTATAATTAGATTACATGTCAAACATATATATATTGATACGTAGACGGATAACCTACAAACTATAAGTTGAGGAAAGATGACTTGCGCCTTTGATATACTTCTCAGGATACTGTTCGTCTCTCGTTAAAAACTGGAAGAGCATACGAACAGAAGAGGATAACATGCAACAGAATCCAGCATTGCTTGCTCACCTGCTGCCCCAGCTTCTCCCGTCTGATAGTGGAGAGGGAGAAACTATGGGTTTCGGCACGAGAAAAGATGCTTCCAATGACATCATCTGAACAGAGGCCGTTTCCGATTGTGGGAATTGGCGCTTCTGCAGGCGGATTGGAGGCATTTAGAGAGGTGCTACGCTTCCTCCCTCACGATACAGGGATGGCGTATGTGTTGGTACAACACCTCGATCCCAAGCATAAAAGCTTGTTGCCTGAACTGCTGGCACGCGTCACGCGCATGGACATCCACGAGGCCCAGCAGGATATGCTTATCGAAGCCAACCATGTCTACGTTATTGCCCCCAACACAGATATAACGCTTTCCCACGGGACACTCAACCTCCTTCCCCGCACAAAAGTCGATGGGCAGCACCTCTCTATTGATACATTTTTGTGTTCGCTCGCTAAAAGTCAGGCCGCTGGAGCCATGGGAGTAATTTTGTCGGGAACGGCTACCGATGGGACACGGGGCCTCCAGTCTGTCAAGGAGGCAGGAGGCATGACCTTCGCTCAGACGCCCATCTCAGCGCAGTTTGCTGGGATGCCGCAGAGTGCCATTGCTGCTGGGTATGTGGATTTTATTGGGTCACCTAGAGACATTGCCAGGGAACTGGCCAGGATCAGTCACCATCCGTATGTTCGTCCGCCACATGGGGCGGAGATGAAGGAAAATGCTCTTCCTCCTGGACAAGAGTTTTCCAAACGGGAGTCTGAGTTTCAGCAGATCCTGCGTGTAGTGCACCAGAGAACGAATACGGATTTCACCGCGTATAAGTCCACGACCATGAAGCGGCGCATTCAACGACGCATGATGATCTTGCAGATCTACACTCTCGTCTCCTACCTGACCTATCTCAGTGATCATCCGAGCGAAGTAACCATCTTGTACCAGGATCTGCTCATCGGCGTCACCAGCTTTTTTCGGGATCCGGCTACCTTTGAGACGCTTGGACGCGAGATCTTCCCACATCTGGTGGCGACAAAGGCCACAGGTTCTCCCATTCGGATATGGATGCCAGGCTGTTCCACTGGGGAGGAAGTCTACTCCCTGGCGATCTGCTTGCTGGAATTTCTGACTGAACGCTCACTCCCGATTCCCCTCATCAAGATTTTTGGCACCGATCTCAACACGAAAGCTATTGCGTCTGCCAGAGGAGGCATCTATCCACCAAGTATCATCAGGGCACTTTCCCCGGCACGTCTTGATCGCTTCTTTCTCCCTATCGGTGGGGGCTACCAGATTCACAAGGCTGTCCGCAATCTCTGTATTTTCGCCCAACACGATCTGCTTAAGGATCCACCGTTCTCGCGGCTTGATCTGCTCTCGTGTCAGAATGTGCTGATTTATTTGGGGCAGGTGGCACAAAAGAAGATCTGGACAACATTCCATTATGCGCTGATCCCTCATGGCGTCCTGATGCTTGGACCATCGGAAACCATTGGAACAGCTTCCGATCTCTTTACGCCGATGAATGAACACAAACGACAATTGTATGTTAAAAAAGCGAGCGGTGCATGGTCTCATATCGGCAGAACGACCAGTGGCACATCACGAGACCTGGATGAGAGAAAAAACAGTATGGATCATAAAACAGGAAAGCAGGCATTTGATCTGCAACACGAGACGGATCGCCTCCTGGCCAGTTTTGCCCCTGCCAGTGTTGTGATCGATGAGACGATGGAGATCCTCCACTTCCGTGGAGACACAGATCCTTATCTGGGTCCGACACCTGGCCGCGCAAGTCTCAACATCTTCAAGATGGCGAGAGCAGGCCTGGATCTGGAACTGCGCACCGCCATTTTTGAAGCCAGAAAGAGCGGCCAACCAGTGAAGAAGGCGGGGATACAGATAAGTACCCATGGCGTATTTCGTGACATCACCGTGGACGTCATTCCCATGCAGGCATCCGCCATAGAAAGCTACTTTTTGATCCTCTTTGCAGAGGCTCCCACCTCGTCCTCCGCGCCAGCCACAGCCAGGGAATCAGATGAACCACAAGGGAGCACAACGGGCCAGAGAGTCAAAGATCAGCACATCCAGGATATAGAACGCGAGTTGGCATACAATCGCGAAAATATGCGCTCCATGGTTAAGGAGTTCGAGGTCGCCAATGAGGGGCTGCACTCAGCCAATGAAGAAAGCCTCTCCAGTAATGAGGAGTTACAAAGCCTGAATGAAGAACTGGAAACATCCGCAGAAGAGATCCAGGCCAGCAACGAAGAGTTGCTCGTCGTGAACGCAGAACTTCAGCAGCGCAATGCGCAACTGCAGGATGCGCGAGAATTTGCGGACGTGATTGTGGAGACGATCCGAGAGCCATTGCTCATCCTGGATAAAGATCTGCGCATACAACACGCGAACCGAGCCTTCTATCAGCATTTCCAGGTAAAGCCTGCGGACACGGAGCACCGCCGGATATTTGATCTGGGAGAGGGCCAATGGAACATCCCTGCCTTGCGAGCCTTGCTGGAGGAACTGCTCCCCGCCAATCACTCCTTCGCGGATTACGAGGTCGAGCACGTCTTTCCCATCGTTGGATACAAGGTCATGCTGCTCAATGCCCAGCGCATCGATCAACTCGCGTGTATCTTGCTCGCGATGGAGGACATCACCGAACGCAAGCAGATAGAGAAAGAAAAGCAGCAGGTGCTGGAGCAGCGCAAGGAATTTATGGCGATTGCCAGCCACGAACTCAAGACGCCTGTCACCAGTCTGAAGGGCTATACACAATTGTTGCACACGCGCTTTACGAAAGTGGGCGATGAGTCATCAGCGGCTCTATTAGCAAGAATGAATACGCAATTGAACAAACTCATTACTCTGATCAATGAGTTGCTTGATGTGACCAAAATAGAAGCAGGCCAATTCTCCTGGCACACTGAGCCGTTTGATCTGAATGCCCTCGTGCGAGACATCGTTGAAGAGGTAGGACATACAACAGAACGGTATCAGATTCACATCGAGGAAACGCTCACGCTCCTCGTCTCCGGAGACCGTGAACACGTCGGCCAGGTGCTCACGAATCTGCTCACCAATGCGATAAAATATTCGCCTCAGGCCAATACTATTGTGGTGAGACTTGTACCAGGTACAGAGAGCGTTACGGTCAGCGTCCAGGATTTTGGCATTGGCATTGCCCCAGAGAAATACGAACACATCTTTGAGCGCTTCTTTCGGGTAAGTGATCCAGGGTACCAAACCTTTCCTGGTCTTGGGCTTGGCCTCTTTATTTCGGCACAAATTATCAAACGACACGGAGGGCGGATATGGGTTGAAAGTCGTGTAGGAGTCGGCTCCACTTTTTTCTTTACCATCCTATTGTCGCAAGAACCCAAGACGAGCGCGAAAGAAGGAGAAACACAGCATGCGTAAAAAAATACTCGTTGTCGATGATGACAAAGCGATCGGGGATGTCATGCAACTGATGCTGGAGGATGCTGGGTACGAGGTGGAGATTCAGATGGATGGATACGCGGTTCAGCACATGCTGGAGCCATTCCCCGATCTGCTGTTGTTGGATATCCGGCTCTCTGGCACCGATGGGCAGACGATTTGTCAGCAACTCAAAGATCAGGAATCCACGCACCACATTCCGATCATCCTCCTCTCAGCCCATAAAGAGATGCAACACAGCAGCAAGAATGCTGGTGCTGATAATTTTCTCGCCAAGCCATTTGAGATGGGCGATTTGCTGGCACTCGTCGCAAAATATATACATATATATAAAAGCATCCCTCGTCTTGCTGCTTGGAAGGATACAACAAGTACCTGAGCCTCTTGACAGCTTTCTTGTTCTCATATATACTCCGTTCAACGTAGTAATACGTTTGACGATATAGTGTTGGACAGATGTCTTTAGTTTAAAGAGAGCTTGAGAGCTTGTTATGAATACATTCAATCTGGGTCGCTTCTCTGATCCACCCATTCTCATTTTAGCAAGCCTGGCAGGCAGTTCAAAGCATGGCTATGCCATGATGGAGGATATCGAAGCCTTCGCAGGTGTCCACCTGGGGCCCGGTACTCTTTATGGTGCGATTGCTCGCCTGGAAGCACAGGGGCTGATCGAACCCCTGCCAGCAGAGGAACGGCGGCGTCCCTATCGTCTAACCGTCAAGGGCATCGCATTCCTGCGAGCGCAACTCACCGATTTAGAAACATTTGCGAGTATGGGCTTACAGAGGTTAGCAACTATATGAAATTAGCATACCATTTGGTGCGTCTGTATCCACAACAGTGGCGCAGTCGCTACGAAGAAGAATTTCTGGCATTGCTAGAACAGCAGCCCATCTCGCTGCTGGATGGCATCGATCTTTTCCTGGGGGCGCTTGACGCCCATCTTCATCCACATCTTGGAACAACCGCCATGTCATTATACGAAAGGATGAAACAGATGCTCTCCACCCTGCGCCGTTCATTGCTGATGATTTTCTGTGCCTATAGCGCCTTTATCGTGGCCGGAATAGCCTTTCAAAAACTCACTGAATTCAACGATTTCGCGGAGGCTGCCCAGGCTCATGGCGCGGTGGGCCTCTCATTTCAGCTCGTGGTGATTGGAGCAATCGTGGCGCTACTTGCAGTGATCGCCGGTGGTTTGCCTATCGCCGCCGCAGTTGTCAAAGACGCGCTCGTGCGCAAACGTTATGGCGTATTGTTCCTGCTCGCGACTCCCATCTTTGCCATAGCAGCCTTTATTGGTACAACATGGCTCTTAAAAGCACTTTGGCCTGTGACAGCCTCAACCTCTCAGACCCTCCTCTTTCGAGGCATCTTTATCGCTGTTTTCCTTGGGGCTGCAGTCGTCAGTTCAGGTACCATCTGTTTCGCAGTTGCGCGCAGTGAGATTTCAGTCAGGCTCCTGCGCTTCGCAATACTGCCTTCTCTACTGACAACGCTTTCTATGATCATGATGTTGGTCGCAACGCTTGTCTGGGGACTGAGCCTGCGTAGCAGTGTTCCTCAACTCTTCAATAGCAACGAAGGGATGTTTGGAACGAGTACTTCCGGTTCCTGGCTCAGCATCGTTCTCCTGATGGCAATCGCGACAGTACTGGCTGCCATCTCCCTCATTCGTGGTCTCTCGGCACGTTCCGCCCTACCTACCGCTGTGGCATAAACGAGGACGACAGTTGAAACAAATAAACTCGTGGCCTGTCTAGCGAACAGGCCATACCGGAACCGCATTTCTGAGCGCAGAGGCACCTCTGCTTAAACGGACGTACTGTTGACGGGTCATCTTGTTATAAAAATCTGCATGAGAATCATGCAAAGGAGAAACAGATGCAAACACAAAATGCTTTGACCGCCGCAACGACGGTTTCGTCATCTCAAGCTGACGAAACGATCCTGCGCACCTACGATTTAACCAAACGCTACGGCTCACGAGTAGCCGTCAACCAGCTCAATCTGGAGGTTCGACGTGGCGAAATTGTAGGTTTTCTCGGCCCCAATGGCGCGGGAAAAACAACCTCAATCCGTATGCTGCTGAGCCTGATCGCCCCAACGTCTGGACGCATTGAGTTATTTGGGCGCGATCTTGCCAGCGAACGTGCTCATTTGCTCCCACGCATCGGCGCACTGGTAGAAACACCTGCGCTCTACCTCCATATGACAGGGCAAGGAAACCTGCGAGCGGTGGGTGCGATTCTTGGCGGCGTATCGCGCCAACGTGTTGAGACGGTTCTGGAGCAAGTTGGATTACAAGCGCGCCAGAAAGATCGCGTACGCACATACTCGCTCGGTATGAAACAGCGCCTGGGCGTAGGGATGGCCTTGCTCAACAATCCTGACCTGCTCATCCTCGACGAGCCGGCCAATGGGCTTGATCCTGCGGGCATCGTTGAGATGCGTGATCTGATGCACCAGCTGGCAGATGAAGGCAAAACGATCTTTCTTTCCAGCCACCTGCTGGGTGAGATGCAGCACATTTGTTCGCGTGTCGTCTTTATCAATGCTGGCAAGCTGATTGCTGATAAAACCGTCGCAGAGTTGACGCACGGGCAGGGTGGATACGCGGTCCAGCTTGAACATGCTCAGGAGGCTCTGGCCTTGATCCAACAGCAGTCATGGGGCCAAGGGGCACACCTGGATAGCAGCGGAACACTCCTTACGCCTGCACCTCAGGATAGCGGTCGCGATCTCTACGCCTTCCTGGCACAGGCCGGCTTTCCTCCCAATAGTCTCGCACCTGTAACGCAGAACCTTGAGGATGTTTTTTTCTCACTGATCAATACTCATGAAGGAGGCAAATAACGATGAGTACACAAATAGTCATCACCAGGCCTGAACCAATCTCTCAGTCTACTGCGCATGCCAGCTTCCCGAGCATCATGCATGGGGAGTTCCTGAAAATCACGCGCCTCTTCTGGTGGATGCTGGTTCTTCTGACCGCAGGCTTTGTCGTCGCATTCTGGCTTGGGGCAAGCTCGCAAAATGTGAAAGATCTACAAGACACGCCATTGCGTTTCCTCTATAACTCGCTGGAAAGCAATCTGGTCATAATTCGCATCCTTGGCGGCATCTTTCTGCTCGTGCTCACCTCATTTACCATCGGGCGCGAGTACCAGTATGGCACGATTCGCATCCTACTAGCACGCGGCGCGGGCCGTGTACAACTGCTGCTCGCCAAAATCGCCATGCTGGCCCTGATCGCGCTGGCGATCCTGGCAGTGTTTACCTTGTTGACCGCACTGCTCACCTGCATTCAGATGCTCGTCCTGGTCGGAAACTTGAACGAACTCAATGCTCTCACCTCAGCCTTCTGGCCAAATATCGGGATAGACCTGTTGGCCGTCATGGTCAGTATGGGATCAACGATCCTGATGGCTGTGGCTATGAATGCACTCGGACGATCGCTTACCTTTGGCCTGAGCGTTTCACTCATCTGGTTTCCCATCGATAACATCGGCTCGCTTATCATGAGCACTTTAGCACGGGTCACCCATAACGATTTCTGGAATACCGTGACGACCTACTTGCTCGGACCATTGCTCAACCGCCTGCCAACCATGCTCCTACCAGCAGATGTCCGCACCGGGTTCGAGTCCTTCGGGAGTGGACCGTTATCTTCCGTGAGTGGTTCACATGCCCTCTGGGTGATTAGTGCCTATGCGATTGTCTTCCTTGTTCTCGCTCTTGTATCAACATGGAAACGCGATGTCAAAGAGTAATCACCACAGGAAGACAAAGGGAACCAACGCTAGCGCCGAGCAAAAACGTGTGGGTCCTACACGACAGCATCGCAGAGAGTAGCCGACGGTCTTCGAGCCACCAAGTCCAACTTAATCACCTCAGGAGGTGGAGTACGTCGCAATCAAGCGACGCGGTTTTCGGGACGCGCTTGGCTAGGTACCCCCTTCCATCGCAGAGAGCAAGAGAGCCAACGTAGCTGCGTGTCTTGCGCACGCGGTCCTCTCGACGTACGACATGATCGCATATGTAATAATTCCTCCCAATGCACGATATTTATCGTTCATACCGCTACGCATCTCATGGGGGGATGAGCGAAATGCATCAGGAGATCAACGAGTGAGCATTTCATGCGTCAAGTGGACCGCGTGCGCAAGACACGCAGCTACGTTGGCGATCGTGGTTTTCCACGTTCGACACTCTTTCTGTTGGAGCCCATGCCACAAAACCTGGTACCGCGCCTTGCGACATACCTTCCATGCGATTAAGTTGGATTTGGTGGTCTTCGAGCCGTCGGACTCACTTCCCGCACGACCGGTACTGTACTCCGCCAGCGCCACGCCTAGGTTCATCGGTGGCCTTTCACGCCCACACACGACCACACGATCGAAGGGATCGCCCGAGCACGGCTTGATCTTCGTGGGAGCCGTTGATTCCACGTGGTTGCCTGGGGTGGTCTTCGGCGAGTGCCGTACCGGTCGTGCGGGAAGTGGTTCTGGCGACGCAAGGGCGCCAGCTACCAACTTTTGCGAAACCCTAAGGTAATGCTGGTAGGCGCAGACGGAAGATGTTGTCTTTGTCGCTCCAGTGATAGACGTAGAGATAACTGTTTTGCTGAGAACCTGCGAATTGTCCATTCCAGCAGAGGGCGCAATCTCCATTCATGCTTTGGAATATTTGCAGTTGGTAGAGATTCGATGGAATTTGTTCCTGTGCCAAGGCATAGAGGGGAGCCTGTGTTGTTGTCTCGGAATGACTTTGCTGCAGAAATATTCCTATTGGCTGCGGCATGGTATGGATTTTTTGCCATGAGTGGCCGCTATCGTGGCTTGTCCAGAGAGCGGATACGCTGGTCGTGCTACTTCGCACGATGGTTGCGAGGGTACCATCTGGTCCGATTTGTGGCGGCGAGAAGAGACTTCCAGGTTCAAAGTCGCTATCGGCACGGGACCAACTTTGACTGGCATTATCATAATATTCGAGTAAGCTGCGTTGGAGTGAGTTTTGTCCACCCCCATAGCTATACCACATATATAGGGAACGACTGGTTACAGTCACAATGCTGCTACAATTGTCCTCATTTTGTGGGACAAGTGAATCAGGCATAATACGTTGCCAACTATCTCCACTATTTGTGCTGAGATAGATCCTATTCTGGATACAAGAAGGTTGATTGGCATTGTTATTAGTCACATTTAAAGCAATACGTTGTGGTTGATCTGGTGCAATGGAAAGTGAACAATCATTGCCAAAAGCAGCGGAAATCGGTAGCCTGCTCCAATACTGACCAGCGTTACGCGTGCGCCAGATGGTTATTTGCGTGCTACCGGCTTCGACCAGACAAGCATATATTGTCTGTGGATCTGCAGGAGAGACTGCGTAGGCGCTCAATGGCGTGTCTGCTACTGGTAGTGGAATGGCTTCCCAGGTCTGAATCAGAAGTTAATATCTTTCTTCAAAGCTTCCTCAAGCGGGACCAGGCGCTGTTGGAGGGCATAAATGGCGGCTTGGGTGCGGTCTGCCAGGTGCAATTTCGTGAGGATATTGGAGACGTGCGTTTTGACTGTCCCTTCACCGATTCTCAGTTCGTTCGCAATCTCAGCGTTTGAGCGTCCACGAGCCAGGAAAGTCAGAACCTCGCGTTCGCGCAGCGTCAGCTCATGGAGAGGTGGACGCTGCTGCCGCATTTCACGTAAGAGGCGTGTGGCGATCAGCGAAGAGAGTATGCCTTCGCCACGTGCGGCGGCCGCTTCCTCGCATCTCCGACACGTTCATCCGCAAGAGATTCCTCTTCCAGCCTCTCTTTTCTCTCACGCGAGAAAGCTCATCCGCTCCTTAGGTTGATGTATATTCTGCGCGTCTTGCGCACGCGGCTCTCGACGTACGAAATGCTCACTCGTTGATCTCCCCGTGCTCGCCTCTGATGCATGTCGCTCACCTCACAAGAAGCGTATAGGCGTGAAAGATGTATTTCATATATTTAGACGAATTATTTCACATATGATTATTTCATGCTTTTAGAGGACCGCACGCGAAAGACACAATACTGTTAAGTTAGGCTCGTGGGAAGCTCTACAGCCATCCCGTGAGGTGCGAAAGAAACGCAACGCTAGCCGACGGCTCGATGACCACCAAGTCCAACGTAATCATCGCGAAGGTATCACAAAGGAGGTTGAGTACGTCGCGATCAGCGTGCGCCACGATTTTTTGCGAACCGGCCAAGGAGCATGTTCGGCTCAATCGCAGCGACCATGGGACAAGCGCGTAGCGGCGTCAAGATTGCAGCCCAAAGAGATCCTCCGCCGAGAGACCAGCCGCAATCTGGCCTTGCGCACGCCGTCCAGTTCACGTATACTTTGTTCGCCAAAGACGTAGAAATACCTATATGCTTGTTTTTTGGGGAGAGAAAGGACATGATTTCTGCGCGTGACTTTGACATGTTCGATGCTTTGGTCATCTTTCAGGAGCATTTCATACGAGAAACTGGACGGCGTGCGCAAGGCCAGATTGCGGTTTTTCATCTTCTGAGCCTAGTACTCTGACCGCAATCTTAACGCCGCTACACTCTTGTTGCCGTATCTCTACAACATTGCTGTATGCGCCCGTGAGTTTTTGCACATCGCGAGAACACTTGCAAAAATCGTGGGGCACACTCGCTTGATTGCGACGTACGCAGCATCCCTTTTTGAGCACTCGATGGGAAGATTTCTTATTCCGAAAATAAGGTCTGTATCGATCTGTTGTAATTGATCGCGATTTTGGATCTCCCATGCAGAGAAGCGTTTGAGCATGGCTGTTAGGACAACATGCGCCTCTAAGCGAGCAATAGGCTGATAAGACTCTGATCAGGTTGCCGACGTCGCTGCTCGACAGATTTGAAAAAAATAGGCTGCCAGCTCTTGATCGGAGCCGTTCTGACTCTCTCCATGCACCTGCGCATCGGTCCATTGCTTGAAGAGAGGCCAATCCTCGCCTGGGAGTCCCAACATTTCAGCAATAACGATCACAAAAAGTGCAATATGCCTTTTTAAATGGATGAGGTAATTGAGGCGATGTCAAGAAGAGTTGCATATTTTGTCGCTGATGATTGCAGAATACGAAAAAATAGCAAGGATCGTAAGGCTACAAGCCAGTAGCTGACGGTGATCGCATGTGCACGATGTGGATGGCACCTCCTCTATTACGTGTTGATTCCACATTGATATGCGGCAAATAATGATGGGAGGTGCCAGTGTTCGAGGATTATGTGTTACCAGGCGTAGGCTTCGGGAGCGGTTCCACCTGGACCTGGGAAGATCTTGTCGAGTTTATCTAAGACATCCTGCGACAATTTAACCTCAAGGGTTCGCAATTCGCCGTCGAGTTGCTCGATGGTACGAGGTCCGACGATGGGGGCCGTGACGACGGGTTGTGCTAACAACCAGGCTAATGCGACATTCGCAGGCTCTTCACCAAGTTCGCGACAAAGCGCCTCATAGGCCTCGAGTTGGGGGCGCAGTTGGTCGATGCGTTGCTGTAAAGCAGGATTGGCTCGACGACCAACTTCAGCTTTGCGCAGGACGCCGCCAAGCAATCCGCCGCCGAGTGGACTCCAGGGGATGACTCCCAACCCATAGGACTCGCTAGCGGGTAGGACCTCTAGCTCGATGGTGCGGGCGGTGAGGTTGTAGAGGCTCTGCTCGGATACTAGACCGAGAAAATGTCTCTGGCGGGCTGTTTCGCTGGCACGAGCGATGTGCCAACCAGCGAAGTTGCTACTTCCAACGTAGATGATTTTACCTTCGCGTACCAGTTGTTCCATCGCTTGCCAGATCTCTTCCCATGGTGTCTGACGGTCAATGTGATGCATCTGATACAGGTCAATATGATCTGTTTGGAGGCGACGCAAACTATCCTCGCAGGCTTGGCGAATATGCCGTGCGGACAAATGTTGACCATTCGGCCAATTGCTCATCTTGTTATGCAGCTTTGTCGCAAGCACGACTTTCTCGCGTCGACCTCCGCCCTGAGCAAACCAACGTCCAATGATGTTTTCGGTGATTCCTTCGCCTAACTTCTGACCATAGACGTTGGCTGTATCGAAAAAATTGATGCCTAGCTCTAGTGCGTGATCCATGATTGCAAAGCTATCAGCCTCGTTCGTTTGTGGTCCAAAATTCATGGTCCCCAGACACAGGCGGCTAACCTCTAATCCTGTGCGACCAAGATGTGTGTATTCCACAGATACTATATCCTTTCATATAAAGAGCAACAAAACAACGAACATACCATTGCCATTTGTGCCAACAATACATTCCGGGCGATCTCAGATATCTCCACTGGAACGTAGCGGATAAAATAATATGGCATCCTCGTCATTACATGCATGCTACCACATAAAAAAACACATATGCAAATCTTGTAGAGACACCATAGCGGAATTTTACCCACAATATCGAGCTTATCTCCGTGATCTCGCTTATTTTGTGATCTCGCTTATTTGTGTGATCTCGCTTATTTGTGTGATTTGTTGAATAAATTAGATCTGCCCACGGATACGTAATAAAAAGCAACAGACACATAAATACTCATCCGTTACATTCTCAGCTCAGCCTTTTGATACGTTTTAATCGATGCACGTGACATGTGTCCTCAATCATTCCATACAGATCAGTAACTTTGTGCTTCTTCCTGACGTGTTCAGACAGTGGAAAATCTCATTGAACTGTTCAGGCGGCCACACTTCATTGAGTGCCACATAATTTTCAACGGTAGTATAGAGTGAAGGAAGATTCATACCATGAGTACAACCACTAAAAAGAATATTACGAGCACAATTACCACAAAGGATGGCGCTAAGATCTTTTACAAGGACTGGGGAATGGGACAGCCTGTCGTCTTCAGTCACGGTTGGCCGCTCAATGCTGATGTGTGGGATGATCAGATGGACTTTGTCGCATCTCATGGCTATCGCGCAATCGCTCATGATCGTCGCGGCCATGGACGATCCACCCAGACTTGGGATGGCAATGATATGGACACTTACGCCGACGATCTCGCAACACTCTTCGACACGCTTAATCTGAAAGATGCGGTGATGGTCGGTCATTCTACAGGCGGTGGCGAGGTGGCTCGCTACATTGGTCGCCACGGCACCTCGCGTGTCGCCAAAGCTATGCTGGTGAGCGCAATACCTCCGCTGATGTTGAAGACGGCGAACAATCCCGGCGGACTGCCAATTGAGGTCTTCGACAAGCTCCGTACTGGTCTTGCCGAAGATCGCGCCCAGTTCTACAAGGATCTCAGTATGCCTTTCTACGGTGCCAACAGACCGGGATCCAAGGTCTCGCAAGGCATTCGAGATGCGTTCTGGCTATGGTCGATGACAGTCGGATTCAAAGCCGCATACGATTGCATCAAAGTCTTCTCCGAGACGGACCAGACGGAAGATCTAAAGAAGTTCGATGTTCCAACCACGATCATCCAGGGCGATGACGATCAGATCGTACCGATCGCTGCCTCAGGTCTCCTCTCCTCGAAGATCGTCAAGAACGCAAAATTGAAGATCTATCAGGGAGCCCCCCATGGCCTCACCAGCACACACCAGGATCAGTTTAACGCCGACCTGCTGTCCTTCCTGAGGTCCTAGACGCGGCAGCGTGAAATCACCACGAGGTGTCCAACGGCCGCTCGGACCCCTCATGTAGGCGTGTGGCGGCACATTTGTAGCCACACGTTTTTCATCTAAAGGCAAGGAAGTATCAACGTGGCATAGTAGCTCTAACGTGAATAGTGGCGGCAAAGGTTTTGGCTGCCGGTTTCACCTTTTCCCATGGTTGCCGCTGAGCAAATTGCAATTGGATGGTACCACTGTGCTGAGCTAGAAATGTGAACTCGATTGTGCCTGGAGCACCAACCCTGGGCGGTTGACCAGGAGGGTTAATCCAGGGAATAGTCTTCTTGCCTCGCAACTGGAGCACTTGATTGGACGGAGTATTAAGACTCCAGGCGAAACCTGTGCTGGCTGAAATATCGGCGAGCCTGACTATGATCTGCGTACCAGGAGCAACTGTCACTGCATGACCATTATCCGCTTCAGTCAGGATAATAGGCGGGCTCGCACTGCGAAATGCACAGACGATGACAAGCAAGCAGCACAGGCTGAGATATATGGGTAGTTTTCGCATTGGAGAGAAGCGTTGAACGCCATAGAGGCAATCTTTTGTATTGATCATGATACTGTTTTGCTCAATCTTTCTATCAATTTACTTACTACAAGCGACACGATAAGCACATACAGTCAGTATATATACAGCAAAAAATGGCAGCATCGCAGCGAGCACAGAACCCACCGGTAGCCGACGGTCTTCGCGCCACCAAGTCCAACGTATTCGCATGGAAGGTACACCATACACAAGGCCGCGTACAATCGAAGAGACCACGATAGCCTACTGTAGCTGCTTCGCCTTGTGCACAATGCTTTTCCGTTAAGCCTACATGCCCGATCACCTTGGTTTCGTCTTGCTGATATCGAAAAAACACGCATATCCCGAGAAGGAAACAAAGAGAGCCAACGTAGCTGCGTGTCTTGCGCACGCGGTCCTCTCGACGTACGTAATGATCGCATATGCAATAATTCCTCCCAATACACGATATTTGTCGTTCATACCACTATGCATCTCGTGGGGTGATGAGCGAAATGCATCAGGAGATCAACGAATGAGCATTTCATGCGTCAAGTGGACCGCGTGCGCAAGACACGCAGCTACGTTGGCTCTCGTGGTGTTCCACCTTCGAAACTCTTTCTGTTGGAGCCCATGCCACAAAACCGGGCACCACGCCTTACGACATACCTTCCATACGAATACGTTGGACTTGGTGGCACAAGGCCGCGGCGCTAGCGTTGGCTCTCCTAGTCGCTGCGATCGAAGGCATGGTATTGATCAGGCTTCATTGAAAAGTATTGCGGTCTTGTGCCCGGATGCCCGTTCCCACACGAAAAACTTTGCCAAAGCGTTTATATAATATAATGCATGCCATTAATGAGGCGTATAAATCTTTATTTCAGACAATTGACGTGTTCGATCTCGGGCGAGGTTGCTAGATAGATCGATGTCTGTGCTCCCTGTTCGGGCGTCAACAAGACCAATTCGGAAGTCAACGCACGCTTCTCGAATGTGTCACCAGCATTATTGATCAAGACATGCAACTGCGGATAATTTATCTGCACCTCCTGCGCCAGTTGCCGTACCGATGCTCATGCTCTTATCAAATCCTTCCCAAACGACCAGGCCTTCCCTATAAGATTCTCATGGAGGCTTATTGCGTATTTTGTGTGGGATGATTGCGAGCGGATTTTTATTGCATTTTGCGAAGATGCTTGACAAGCTGATTTTGGATATGTTATGTTCCATAACAGATGTGGTTGTTTGTCAAAGGAGGATACCTCTACACATATAGTGTATTTTGACTTGTTGACATCCCATCCTGTAGTTGTCTAGACCAGAATGCGCTGGTCTTTGGCCCTCGGGATGGAAAAGGTTGAGAATGGAAGCTCAATCTTGTACGGATGGTCATTTGTCTATGACGACAGGTGGTCATTTGCTTTTGATGACAAAGGAAGAAGACAACTGATGGCACGACGCGTTCTACTTTCCTGCGGGATTATTTTCAGTCTTATCATGGCACAAACCCTTATTTTATCCCAAGCGATGGCCGCACATGCACATGTGGCCGCCACGCAGAATCTCGTCCAATATGTGAACCCATTTATTGGCACGGCCAGCAGTAATGCTCCCAACCCAGTGCCGGGCGGGAGCGGCGGTAGCACTTATCCAGGTGCGACAGTCCCTTTCGGTATGGTTCAATTTAGCCCCGATACTCCAAGCGCATCGCCTAAGGGTTATCTGTACAGCGATAGCACGATCCAGGAGTTTAGCGTCACTCACTTCGATGGCGCTGGCTGCGACAATAATGATGATATTCCGATCCTCCCTATCACTGGTGCCCTTGGTTCCTCTCCTGGTACCAATTGGTCCTCCTATAGCTCTACTTTTACTAAAAGTAACGAGAGCGCCGCTCCCGGCTACTACAAAACCAAGCTCGATAAATATAATACAACGGTCGAGTTGACTGCAACGACGCGTACTGGCATGGCTAAGTTTACTTATCCAAGTACCACTCAGGCGACAGTCTTGATCAATAGCAGTCTGAGCGCAACTGGTAGCCGTAGCGGCGCGGTAAACATCAGTGGCAGTCAGGTTACCGGAAACGTAACCGCAGGCGGCTTCTGTGGCTCATCCAAAACCTACGAGATCTACTATGCGGCCCAGTTTGATCAGACGCCTACGAGCTCTGGTACCTGGTCCGGAGGAACAATCTCTGCTGGCTCCACAAGCACAAGTGGAACCAATACCGGCGGCTATCTAACCTTCAATACGAGCTCGAATGCTGCCGTGCAGATGAAAATTGCGCTCTCTTATGTAAGTATTGCGAATGCGCAACAAAACCTTGCCACTGAAAATCCCAACTGGGACTTCGCAACGACTCAGAGTAACGCCAGTACAACCTGGAACTCGATGCTCAATCGTGTGCAAGTCAGTGGTACATCGACAACCGATCTCACTGAATTCTATACAGCCCTCTATCACACAGTGGAGAGCCCAAATGTCTCCAGCGATGTGAATGGACAGTATATGGGCTTTGATGGAGCTGTCCATACGGCGACTGGGATGACTGTCTACCAGAATTATTCTGGCTGGGACATTTATCGGTCGTGGACGGCGCTGGTCTCGATGATCGCTCCGACTGAGATGACCGATATCGTTAAATCGATGGTACTCGATGGTCAGCAAGGCGGAGAGCTACCGAAGTGGTCGCAAGAGACCAATGAGGATTTCATCATGACCGGCGATCCGGGTCCGATCATCGTATCGAGTGCCTACGCTTTTGGTATTCGTAACTTTGATACAGCGACGGCCCTGACACTGATGAACAACGTCGGCAGTAATCCCAGCGCAACCACGCAAGGAAGTCCTATTCGTGGCAACTTAGCATCCTATCTGAGTCAGCATTATATTGCGGGCGATGCCTCAGACTCGCTAGAATACTCAGCATCAGATTTCGCGATCGCGCAATTTGCGCAAGCGCTGGGGAACACAGCGGATTACAATACCTACATGAGTCACGCGCAATGGTGGGAAAACGTTTTTAATCCCTCGACCAACTATATTAATCCGCGCAACAGCAACGGTAGCTGGATATTGCCACTCGATCCAGCGAGCACCTCTAATTTTACTGAAGGTAACGCGGCGCAATATACCTGGAATGTCACCTACAATTTGCAAAGCTTGATCAATCTGATGGGGGGAAATGCGACCGCAATACAGCGTCTCAATCATCTCTTCACCCAGGTCAACGCCGGACTAAACCTGCCTTATTATTACATCGGCAACGAGCCAGAGTTTGCCACTCCCTGGGCTTACACCTTTGCTGGTGATCCATCAGGCACGCAGAACGCCGTCCGCAGCGTCATGAATGGTGCCTATACCGCTGCTCCTGGTGGCCTGCCTGGCAATGATGATCTTGGTGCCACATCGGCGTGGTATGTCTGGGCAGCCCTGGGCCTCTATCCGGCCACCCCTGGCGCCGATACCCTCGTGATGCAAGGACCTCTCTTTACTTCTGAAACGCTGCAGCTAGCTGGCGGCAAAACGCTCCAGATCAACGGCACAGGCGCTGGCGATGCGAATCCTTATGTACAGAGCCTGACAGTCAATGGTACGGCCAGCAATCAAGCATGGCTGCACTATAGCGATATCGCCAATGGTGGCACACTCAACTTTACGATGGGGAGTAGTGCCTCCACCTGGGGCAATACCGGAACACCACCTCCATCCTTTAATGATGGCTTTACGCCTCCAGCCACGGCACCAGCGTTGGGGACCAATCTAGCACTCAACAAGCCCGTCACCTCATCGGCCACCTGCGCAACCACCGAGACAGCCGCCAACGCAGTCGATGGTGTATTGAAAAATAACAGCAAGTGGTGTTCATCAGCCAGTCCTTCATTCTTAGAGGTCGATCTTGGCTCAGTCCAGCCAGTTGGATCATTCGTGCTCAAGAACGCTGGCCTGGGTGGAGAGACTACGGCCTGGAATACGAATACGTACAATATCCAGACCAGCACCGATAATACCAATTGGACAACCGTCGTCAACGTAGCAGGCAATCAAGACAGCCGTGTTCTCAACAGCATCACGCAGCAGCAAGCCCGCTATATCAAGCTGAACGTCACCAAGCCCACCAATACGACCGATACGGCAACACGTCTTTATGAACTTGAGGTCTATAGCGCCAGCGTCGGTAGCAGTGGGGGGTCTTTCTCGACGGGTCTGGAAACCACCGATCCCCAACCCACCTGGAATAGTACCGCCGACTCTGGCGTGTATCCAGCGGGCGGAGTCAGCAATGTCACAGGCATTTGCTGCGGCCTGACAGGACCAGAATCGTTGACACATAGTGAATTGTCTCACACCGGCAGCTCCGAGCTACTGTATTCAGGATCAGCTCAAGGCGCGGCCGCCAACTTCGCGTATACGAAGGTCTTCGACACCAGCGCACAAGCTCTGAATGTTGGAGCCAGTACGACTCTGAGCTATTGGATCTATCCTCAGAGTCCCGCCACAAACAATCTGGTGACTGGCAGCAACAGCACCTGCGTCGCACTCGACCTGATTTTCAGCGATGGCACCAATCTGCGCGACAATGCAAGTGCTGTCGATGAGAACGGGAACCGTATCCATCCCGCCAACCAGTGTGGACACCTGACGTTGGATACCTGGAATCATGTCACCGTGAACCTGGGTACAGCCGTCAACGGCAAAACAATTTCACGTATCGACGTTGGCTATGATCAGCCCAATAGTACAGGTGGCTATCGTGGCTACATCGACGACATAAGCATCCAATAACCCTTCTGCCGTAATCGTCCAAAGGGAGTAGATACCTGCTTTTGTAGATATCTACTCCCTTACCATTTTCTACCGTAGCGCCATCGCCGAGTATCTCTTTCCCTCGCAGCGATCACGTAACGGACTCGTAGCGTCGTAAGATTGCAGTCGTACTATAACGCTCAACACAAGAAGAAACAGCAATCTGGGCCTTGCGCACGACGTGCCAGTTCACGTATGTAACGCCCGCTAAAGATGATCAAATGCCTCTTTTCTCATTCCTCCATCGTTATCTTTGGCAAGCTTCGGTTGCGGTGATCTGGTGTTACGTACGTCGAGTGGCACGTCGTGCGCAAGGCCCAGATTGCTGCGTTGCGTCATTCGCGTGTGTCAATCTGGCCGCAATCTTTCGACGCTACGCGCTCGTCACATGACATCTTCGATTGAACGTGACATGCATTCAAGAGATTTTGGAGATTACAAATATCTCAATGACCCCGTTGGCGTAAGCGCCATCGCCGAGTATCTCTTTCCCTCGCAGCGATCACATAACGGACTCGTAGCGTCGTAAGATTGCAGTCGTACTATAACGCTCAACATGAAAAAACAGCAATCTGGGCCTTGCGCACGACGTGCCAGTTCACGTATGTAACGCCCGCTAAAGATGCTCAAATGCCTCTTTTCTCATTCCTCCATCGTGATCTGTGGCGAGCTTCGGTTGCTGTGATCTGGTGTTACGTACGTCGAGTGGCACGTCGTGCGCAAGGCCCAGATTGCTGCGTTGCGTCATTCGCGTGTGTCAATCTGGCCGCAATCTTTCGACGCTACGCGCTCGTCACATGACATCTTCGATTGAACGTGACATGCATTTAAGAGATTTAGGAGCTTAACAATATCTCAATGACCCCGTTGGCGTAATGATTGTTTGGCTTTTATATGTACGCGTCCATAAGGCCAATCCAGCAATTCGAGCAGCTTGTCCACCAGCAGCGGCCCGGGATTGTTCATGTTTCCGATTGCATCAACAATATACTCCTGCTGCCGCGAGCCAAGTACTTGTCCTGATCCCTTGTACATCAGGATATTGCTGGCCTCCTGGGCGACTTCACGCAAGACCTCCATGTGGTTTTTCTTCAGGCATGCTATCGCGCTATGATAGGTTTCACTATCTCCGAGCAATGCTTTGATCTGTTCTAGCTCCTGCGGTGAACGTTTTCCTGCTTTGGTTAGAGCGTCCAGTGCCGCGTTACGTACTTCACTATGATCATTGCTCAGAGCGGCAATCCAGGATTCTACGGGCTCGATTACTTCCAATTTGTCAAGTACCTCGATCGCGGCTTCTCGTACGCTAGCATCGCAATCTTGTAGCATGTCCCTGACCATATCAAATGGGAAGGGCTCATCATACTCAATCGTTGTCAATAAGCGGATCGCGGTCACACGTACATAAGCCATTGGATCGTCTAGCAAAGCTAGCAGGAGTTCACGCGGTACACGTTTGCCCAACTGCACTAAGATATCCGACGCGTTCAAATTCATACGCCATCTGCCATACAGTGCCCCGATAACTATCGGGATCGGTATGCGTTCTTTCTGTTTGCCCAGTGCGATGAGGGCGGCTAGACGTAAACTTTTGTCGCATAACGCTTCCAGGAAAAGATCAAGTGGAACTTGTGTCCCCATCGAGCCCAAAACCTTAAGCGCAGCCGCACGCACGGTCCATTTATGATCATCGCGTGCTATAGCTAGCAGGCACGACAATGGCAAGCGATCTCCGAGCAGTTCAATCGCAGTTGCTCGTGCGATGTTCTCAGGAGTATCGATAAATGGCATGAGTAGATCTGCTGGGATGTCAATGTCGTTTCTGAGCAATACCATACCAGCAGTCCGACGTACCCCTTTATTACGATCTCTGAGTTTATTAACGATGGTTTCTATCGGAATGCGTGTGAGAAGATGATCCATTGCAACGACTGTTTGTTTTCGTGTCTCTGGATTTTTATGATCGAGCAAACTTATTAGTACATCGATAGGGGCCCTTTCCTCTAATAGACTCAACAAGCAGATAGCTCTATAACTCACTTTGTCGCTTTCACTATCTTCTCTTTAAATTGGATACTTCGCTGGATGGCTGGGATCTTTCCTTTAGATATACGCGGATTAGGCTGGGAAATCTCTTGGATGAGTTGCTGGAGGTCGTTGGCTTCATCGATTTGGTCGATGGATGTCATGTGATGGTGCAGCAGAGAGTGAAGCATTCGCTGCGCAATGCTGTAACTATCATTTCACATTATCGCTAGTAACTTCTCAAGTATAAGCAGTTTTCTATCGTTAGTCAAGCATCGCAAATAACATAGTCGTGACAAGTGGAGATCTCCGTGCGGAAAACGAGAGATCTCCTTTAGTCTCACAAGACAAGCAAACTTCCTTGCAAAGACAGCATCTTTTTGTTCACATTATTTTCACCGACTAGTGAAGTCGTGTGATAACAAGGTGTGCTGAAACAGGGCTTGCCCCTCCAGCAAGAGGAGTGATGGTGAGTGCCGTAGAATTGCCCGTAGGATTTTGTACAGTCAGTATAGAATTGAAGCTTGTCGTTGTCACAAGAGCCATTTCTACTATCTGAGAAGTACCGGTTGCTCGTCCGACCACTGTAGAAGCCAGGTCAACTCCATTGAGAGTTAACATCAGTTGACCTGCTTCGGTTACACTCACCTGAAATAAGACCTGATACGTGCCAATTTCAGACAAGTTAAATGTGTGGGAACTAGTACGGGCAATAGCAACCCCACTCGTAGGTCCATTTTGCGGAAAACTTACGTCTGTACCGGGAGCAACTGTTGCGGCATTATCGGGAGGCATTAACGCAAAAAAATCTGCAAAGTCTAATACTCCTCCAGCTGGTCCAACTGCTCCGGTAGCTCCAGCCGATCCAACTGCTCCGGTAGCTCCAGCCGGTCCAACTGCTCCGGTAGCTCCAGCCGGTCCAACTGCTCCGGTAGCTCCAGCCGGTCCCGCTGGTCCGACCGCTCCTTGTAACCCAGTAGCTCCGGTAGCTCCAGTAGCTCCAGCCGGTCCCGCTGGCCCAACCGCTCCTTGTAACCCAGTAGCTCCAGTAGCTCCAGCCGGTCCCGCTGGCCCAACCGCTCCTTGTAACCCAGTAGCTCCGGTAGCTCCAGCCGGTCCCGCTGGCCCAACCGCTCCTTGTAACCCAGTAGCTCCGGTAGCTCCAGCCGGTCCCGCTGGCCCAACCGCTCCTTGTAACCCAGTAGCTCCGGTAGCTCCGGTGGCTCCAACCGGTCCCGCTGGCCCAACCGCTCCTTGTAACCCAGTAGCTCCAGCCGGTCCAACTGCTCCGGTAGCTCCAGCCGGTCCCGCTGGCCCAACCGCTCCTTGTAACCCAGTAGCTCCAGCAGCTCCAGCCGTCCCCGCTGGCCCAACCGCTCCGGTATCTCCAGTAGCTCCAGCCGGTCCAACCGGCCCAGCTAGCCCTTGTGGTCCTGGAAATCCTCGTAGTCCTGGAAATCCTCGTGGTCCAGTAGGCCCTTGTGGCCCTGGAAATCCTTGTAGTCCAGCCGGCCCAATCGGTCCAACCGGCCCTGGAAATCCTTGTGGCCCACGAAATTTGGATTTCTCACTATTTTTATGACAAGGGCAATTACAGCAATGGGTTGAGATGTCATTACCAATATCGTTGCGTCCATGTGCAGAGGCACTACCCGCAAGGCTAGAAAAACTTGTGAGTAGACAGAACATCAATGCAGCGCACAGTATGCTGAGTTTTCTCATACTAGATATTCCTCCTTTAAAAATAATGGCAAAAATATTTCTCGAGCATCTGCTCTCTTTATGAAGAAGTGTCGCCATCAGAATACTTTGTTTCTCTCTTAAAAAGAATAGATGCTCCATTAGTATAATAATGCAAGAAAAAAATCACTCATTCCAATGTATATCTATATTCAGAGTAGAGGAGTAAAGAATAATGGAATAGAAAAACTCAAATACTATTTTTTGCGTATAAAGTTATAATACAGGCAAATAAATTTATTATATGCAGACGAAAAACGAAATTTATTGATTCAAACAACAATAGCTAATCGTTTTGAAGGGGTAATTTATGCGAACAGCTCATTTTGTCATGGGATGACCGTTTATGATAAGATGATTAACGTGTATTGCAGTATTAGTTGAGCAATGAGAAGCTCTACAGCGTCGATAGAGAAAAGAGGATTTTACTATGACAGATTTGAAAAATCCAAAAGTTCAGAAAATACTTCACTCTAAAGAATTTGCGCATCTCGCGACCATTGGACCCGATGGCGCACCGCAGTCATCTCCAATGTGGTTTTTGTGGGATGGAGAACATATTAAGTTCACGCATACGACTGATAGAGTAAAGTATCAGAATATTAAACGTGATCCACGTGTGGCTGTATCGATCACCGATGCGGATAATCCCTACATCTATGCCGAGTTTCGTGGTGTCGTGGAGCGCATTGAAGATGATCCCAAGGGCGCTTTCTATGATACGTTGGCAAAGCATTACGCTGTTCCATGGGGCTATACTGGCGATCCGCGTGTGATTTTCTATATGAAGATTCAACATGTTGTTGGTCAGAACCTCTAGCTATAAGCTAGCAGAGCACAACATATGATGTAGTCTATCAAAGGAACAGTAAAGCTGTGGCATATAAAGTCACAGCTTTACTGTTCCTTTTAAGCTCTATTTATTCGAGATTTGTGTGGATGTTTGCAACATATGCATGCTGATGAGCAGATATGTTACAATAAGCTCATGCATGAAATACCCACCACACAGCGAACAACCTATCTGCGCGGGCTGCTCCAAAGTTATGGAAGATTGAGCTTGCCGCTGGGATCAGGCTTGAGCTTTTCGCTCCTTGAGATCGTTCAGCCGTTGCGTCTGCGCCAGAGCGCGGTCGACGAAAAAAAGACAATGTCATCGCGCGGGTGCGCCACGGTTTTTTGCAAACGTTCTAGCGATGTGCAAAAACGTGCGGGCGCATACGGCAACCTCGTAGAGATACCGCTACGAACGCGTAGCGGCGTCAAGATTGCAGTCAGAGCAATAGGCTCAGAAGAGGAAAAGCCGCAATCTGGCCTTGCGCACGCCGTCCAGTTTCTCGTACGAAATGCTCCTGAAATACGATCAAAGCACCTAAAACATCAAAGTCACTCGCAGAAAGCATGCCCGTTCTCTCTCAAAAATAAGCATGTAGATATTTTTACTTCTTTGACGAACAAAACGTACGTGAACTGGACGGCGTGCGCAAGGCCAGATTGCGGCTGGTCTCTCGGCAGAGGATCTCTTTTGGCTGCAATCTTGACGCCGCTACGCGCTTGTCCCATGGTCGCTGCGATGGAGCCTGACTTGCATCTTGGCTGGTTTGCAAAAAATCGTGGTGAATCTTCTTCGCACCGTCGGAACCACTTGGCGATCATCCATGCGAAGTCCTGATATGCACGCTTCAGCATATTGACAAGGCTGTTATGCACGAGCTATACTCTTCGTGAAAGCGGTTATTCGTAACCGCTAAGAAGTCCTTGACCGTTTCATCTAGGAGCGTAGATGCCAAGGAAGCAAGATACAGATAAGGAGCAAAAATATGGACCCTGCGAGTAGTCGTTCATCTTCTTTCGGGAAGGCTTGCTTTTGCTGTGCCCTACGGGCAAGCATGAAGAGGTGAGAAAATTATCTGTGAATGCGCGTTAAGACATTCGTTTTTCCACGTTCCTCCCTCTCTCAGCTTCCGCCATTGCCTGCATTCGACAATCCTCCCCCAAGAACCTGCATGATTGCCCCCTGACTGCCATCACGATTATTCCGTGCCTCCGCCTGTGCTCGACGCTGCCACAGGATAATTTGAACCTTGTCTCTCAAGATGATGGATGGAGGTGATTCGGCGTTGATGCCGGTCCTGAACAACAAATCTCTTTCTATATTTATACTGATCACGACCGGTTTGCCCTGAACCGGCGGCATTCGATTTGGATAGCGTGCGTCAAACGTCGCTGTGCGCTCTTCCGTGCCGCCCGGTCGTAACCTATGCACGGAGGAAGCAGCCTATGGCTCAAATTCACCTTCCTGAAAACACGCGTGATCGCGAACAGCTTCAGAGAAGTGTCAGCTCATCTGGAGTCAGTCGGGAGCCTCGGAATAAGGAGAGCATCCCACGGCGCTTTGGCATCATTGACCTAATCATTATCCTGGTATTGCTAGCGGCGGTCACCTTATTGGTAATAGCCGCCTCACGCTGGGCAGCTCCACTGACGCCGGCAGTCAAGATTTCCCTCGCACCTGGCTCTTTGCCCGTGTACGCTGGCTATTCGCTGCTGCGCATGATCCTAGCCTACATACTTGCGCTACTTTTCACACTCATCTATGGACATATTGCCGCGACCAATCGCCGAGCGCAACGGGTGATGATTTCCTTGCTCGACATCTTACAAAGCATTCCCATTCTCTCGTTTCTACCAGCCGTGGTACTGGCTCTGGTGGCAGCCTTTCCCCACTCCAATGTTGGCCTGGAGTTGGCAAGCATCCTACTTATCTTCACCAGCCAGGCCTGGAATATGACGTTTAGTTTTTATCACGCGGTCCGCACGCAGCCCAAAGATTTGCAGGAGGTCTCGGCCATCGCCCGTCTGCGCCCGTGGCAACGTTTCCTCAAACTAGAGGTTCCATCTTCCATGTTCGGGCTTATCTGGAATTCAATGATGAGCTGGTCGGGCGGCTGGTTCTTCCTGATGGCCTCTGAACAATTTACGCTGGGGAATCGTTCTTTTCAGCTTCCTGGTCTTGGTTCGTATCTGCAATTGGCGGCCAATACTGGCAATACCGGTGCACTACTACTGGGTCTGTTGACCTTGATCGCTCTTATCGTGCTACTCGACTTCTTCTTCTGGCGTCCGCTGGTCGCCTGGGCCGACAAATTCAAAATGGAGCAGCAGAGCGAGGCCGATCCGCCGACCTCACCGGTACTGAATCTCTTGCGCAAATCAGCATTTATTGATGCGCTCAAGCGCCACATCTTTCGTCCTCTCGGTGAGACCTTGACGCACCTGCTTAATCGGTTGCAGCCATTACCTGATCAAAACCGGAGAGCGACGAAACCATCAGAAGCGAGGCTTACCCTTAGCTGGATCGGGAAGCTGATTGGAAGACTTCTCCTACTCGCCGCTCTTCTCTTTGGTGTGGGCAACATGGTCCTGTTGTTGATCCACGTGGACCTGGCAAGCTGGGGCAGCCTGCTCCTGGCAACAGGAGCAACCTGGCTGCGCACCTTAGCCGCGCTCATCATCGGCGCTATCTGGACCATCCCAGTAGGGGTAGCGATTGGTCTCTCACCCCGCTGGTCCAAACGCCTGCAACCAATCGTCCAAATCGTTGCCTCGATCCCGGCAACGGCATTTTTTCCTGTGCTCTTGCCTTTGCTGGTGGCACTGCCCGGTGGACTCTCGCTGGCGGCAATCGTTTTGATGCTGCTGGGGACACAGTGGTATATGCTCTTTAACGTGATCGCCGGAGCGATGGCGATCCCTGGCGATCTGAAAGAGGCCACGGTCATCTATCATGTGACAACGTGGCGACGCTGGCGCACACTCATCCTGCCCTCCATTTTTCCGTATCTCATCACGGGGATGCTAGCGGCTAGCGGTGGCGCCTGGAACGCTAGCATTATCTCAGAATATGTACAGTACAATGACAGGACCGTCAGCACCATTGGTCTAGGAGCGTCAATCGCAGAGGCAGCGAACGCGGGCAACTTCCCAGTCCTACTGGCTGGGACACTGTTCATGGCCGCTTTTGTCGTCGTGATCAATCGCCTCCTCTGGAAGCGCCTGTATGCATTAGCCGAGCGCCGCTACACCATCGGATAACAAGAAGGAAATGACTTATGTTCATCACACATAACAATCAGAGCCCACTCAGCACCGTCGAGACCGGCGAGATTCTCCTGGAAGCGCATCACGTGAAGAAGATCTATGAAGCTGAAGGCAAGCCGCAACGGGGAGTTCACTCGGCTGTCGTACTGGAGGATGTCACGGTTCAGGTTGCTAGTGGCGAGTTTGTGGCGCTCCTTGGCCCCTCAGGCTCTGGCAAATCAACCCTCTTGCGCATTTTGGCGGGACTCCTGCGCCCAACGGAGGGAAAGGTGCTGTTTCAAGGGGTCCCACAGTATGGACCAAATCCACATCTGTCGATTGTCTTCCAGTCCTTCGCGCTATTCCCCTGGCTGACGGTGCTACAGAATGTAGAACTGGGATTGGAAGCGCAGGAATTAACCAAAACCCAGCGCTTAAAACGAGCACTCGCGGCTATCGATACGATTGGACTCGATGGCTTTGAAGATGCCTATCCCAAAGAACTTTCCGGTGGGATGCGTCAACGCGTCGGGTTTGCGCGTGCCCTGGTGGTCGAGCCAGAACTCCTGTTTATGGACGAGCCGTTTAGCGCCCTCGATGTGCTGACGGCGGCCAATCTGCGCAAAGAACTGATGGGTTTGTGGCACGCACATAAGATCCCCACCAAGGCCATTGTGATGGTGACTCACAATATCGAGGAGGCTGTAAGTATGGCCGATCGCATCCTGGTACTGGGAGCAGATCCCGGGTATATCCGTGTGGAACTCCCAGGGCTGCCGCTCGCCATACGCACTGCCAAGCACGAGGAGCATACGAAGATGGTGGATCTGATCTACCGGATCATGACTAGTCCAAACGTTGCGGTGGAGACACTGCTCCCGTCCTCGGCCATACACACGCAGACAAGGTTGCATCTTCCCCCCAAGCCGCCTCGACCCTATCAAACGTTACCGCATGTCTCCATTGGTGACGTCACTGGACTCATTGAACGTGTCAATGCCCGAGGAGGACATGAAGATCTCTATCAACTAGGTCGCGACCTGCACCTGGAGGTTGATGATCTTCTCCCCCTGGTCGATGCAGCCGACTTGCTCGATCTGGCTGACCCACAAGATGGAGATCTGATCCTGACCGAGATCGGGAAACGCTTTGCTGAGGCCGATGTGCTGAAAGAGAAACAGATCTTTAGAGGGCAGACGCTTGCTCGTATTAGCATGTTGCGTCACATTGTCCAGGATCTGGAACAGGCTGCTGATCACACCGTCCCAGAAGAGCGCTATCTCGAAGCATTAAAAGAGCATTTTAGCGATGACGAAGCCTGGGCGCAACTGGAAACGATCATTGACTGGGGACGGTATGCCGAACTATTCTCCTATGTCGAGGACCGGGGAATCTTCCGGCTGGAAGAGCAAGAGGCTCTAGAGGGAGGCGGAGCCTAAAAGAAGGAACAAAACTATAAGAAAGGCAATCAGGGCCCGATACTTTTCAGTGAAACCTGAAAGGATTGGGCCTTGTGTGCCAAGCTCGCCTACACGGTCTGTTTGTTTGTGGGAAATGAGAGCCCGTTGGCACCACAGAATGGACAGGATGTAGCGCTTTTGTTTATTTTCCGATTACAGGCAGGACATTTTTGTTGACTAAATTGTGATGCAACAAGTACGATAATGATGGCAATGACAATGATCAGTAAAGGTATGACGATCGTTGGCGAAGTGAATATAAAACCATCCTGGTGCGAGAAAATAAAATAAAATGCTATGATGAGGAATGCACAGCAAACAGAAAGGATTCTTAATAGGAGGTATCTAATATTATCGCTCAGGTTTTTCACGCAGTAGGGCCTTTCTTACAGTTATACAAACTATATATGCATCCTATATCTTTTCAACCATGAGGACACAATCGATCCTCGTTTATGAGCATCGTGGTACGATTGATATAGGTATTAGAATTCGATCATTTGCACGAGTGCGTCGAGGACCGATTTGAGTGCTAGTGTCAACTGGGGATCCAGCACTTCGCCATTAGCATTCAGTTTCTTACCGATAGTTGGTATCATAAGCTTCCCATCGACTGACATCCTGGCCCCTAAGGCGGTCAATGTCAGCAGAAGCGAGGCATGTGCCTTATCGCCTCCGCCCCATAGCGAGGAGGCACTGATGGTGGCTACCGGCTTGCCTGAAAACTCTCCGGTGGACACGGTCCAGTCGAGTGCGTTCTTGAGCACACCAGGGACTCCAAAGGCATATTCCGGTGTGCAGATAAGAACTCCATCGACAGCTTGCAGCAGCTGGCGCAGGTTGTGAACCGATGGCGGCGGATTGTCACCGTCGATGTCAGGATTGAAATGCGGGATGTCCCCTAAGCCATCATAGATAGTCATCTCCATGTTCTCAGGAGCAAGCGCGGCAATCACACGAACGAGAGCAGCATTGGTCGAAATGACGCGCAGGCTCCCGGATATAGCAAGAATATGCATATAATTTTCCTCGGATGGTCCCTTACTTCCGCACCAACTCAACCACCGGAATCTGGCGCGTGGTCGTCCTCTCGTACTCGGCAAAACGCGAGGACAATGCCGCCTGCTTGGCGTACATTTTCGCTCGTTCCTCTTCCCCTAAAACGACGCCGGTCGCAGAAAACTTCTCAGTTCCAATCTCGATGGTGACTTCTGGATGCGCGATAATGTTGTAATACCAGTCTGGATTTGTTGGCCCGCCAGCCTTGGTAGCGAAAATGAAAATACGCCCATTCTCACTGTAATACATTAATGGATGCGTACGCAGCTGTCCACTTTTGGCCCCAGTTGTATCGAGCAAAAGCATAGGCGCGCCCGAGAACGGCTTACCCACTTTCCCCCCATTGGCATGAAATTCTTCAATAATCTGGCGATTCCAATCAGTCTGACGATTCCAATCAATCTGGCCATACCCATCGTTGACATTCTGTGTCATTGTTTCTCCTCTTTACCAATATCAGCATGGTAGCCGACATCGATGCTCAACTGCGAAATAGGCTTTTTCATCTAATAATCTCTACAATGATAGTAGCATATCAACTTCAGAAAGGTATGACAAGGCTTATTCCTCAGATGTGGGAGAAAGAGCATCCTCTCAAACGGAAAAGTAAACAGGGACGCGGTTGTCAACGATGACGATGTCAAAAATGGCGGTAGCTGAGTAAGGAAACTTCCTTGCTCAGCTACCATATAGGTAATCCAAGCAGTTATCGAACGGTTGTGCCGATAATATCGCGCTGCCGATACTCGACGATCTTTCCACTAAGCGTAACAGTCTTGCTGGCGCGGATGTCCGCCGAGGAAGCTCCGACGCTGAACGTGAAGTCGCCGGGTTCGGTGACGAAGCGCATCTGTGGATCATAGAAGGCGAGTCGCGATGGATGGACGGTGAAAGTGATCTTGCGCGTCTGCCCTGCATCGAGCGAGATGCGAGCGAATCCCAGCAGTATGCGTTCGGGACGGGCGACCGAGGCCACCATATCGCGGACATAGAGCTGAACCACCTCATCACCGGCACGTTCGCCGCTATTGCGTACCTCGAGAGAAATCTCGATCGGCTCGGCGCTGGTTTGAGCTTGTACTGTCAGATCGCTATAAGCGAACGAGGTATAGCTCAAGCCGTGTCCAAAGGGGAAGAGCGGACTGGTCGGCGAATCGCTATAACCATCGAAGAACATAGCGCGATCGCCTCCAGCGCGTGATCCGACGGAATTGGGGATCTGCCCCACTGAGCGTGGCATGCTGACGGTCAGATGTCCGCTCGGATTGACTTTTCCGGTCAGGATGTCGGCCAGACCGTTGCCGCCTTCTTCTCCTGGAGGATAG
Source organism: uncultured Chloroflexia bacterium (assembly GCA_963699315.1). Classification (GTDB taxonomy): domain Bacteria; phylum Chloroflexota; class Ktedonobacteria; order Ktedonobacterales; family Ktedonobacteraceae; genus Dictyobacter. Next base: position 4,200,555 of record OY969433.1, on the reverse strand, counting down.
ACCTGGAGCAGGGCGTTGGCTCTGGCTGCGACGCTGGCTAGCGTGTGGATGCGTCCGCTGAGTACGACGACGATGATCGGTGTGCCGGTCTTCGCCAGGGCGTCGATGAGTTCTGGCTGCGCTCCGGTGAGATCGAGATTAGTGGCATCATTGCCTTCTCCGACGGTCACTGGCCGTTGCAGACCGCTCTTGCCTGCGACCACAACGATCGTCACATCGGCGTTATCCGCCAGTTGGACCGCTTCGGCGAAGCCAGATTGATCAGTGCCAAAGACATCGCAGCCCTTCGCATGACTGATCTCGACACTATCGCCCAAGGCTGAACGCAGACCTGCTAGCGGCGTGATGTGCGGCGTGAAATATGGACCAGGTGCGTAGCGACCGGTGGCCTGTGGTACGTTAATACCTGTCAGATCCTGGTCCTTGGGGGCCAGGTAGACTATTTCCAGATGCGCGGGATAATGATAATCTCCCTGCAAGAGTCTTTGATCGTCTGCGCCGGGTCCGATGACCGCTATCCGCTTGACGCTGGGTGCCAGGGGGAGGATGCCGTCGTTGCTTAGTAGGATGACTGACTCTGCAACGGCTTTCCGTGCCAGTTCGCGCTGCGCAGGTGTCTGGAAAACCTTGTCAGCGTTCTCGGCATCAACATAGGGATGCTCGAAGAGTCCAAGCTTGAATTTGAGACTCAGTACGCGACGAACGGCAGTATCAACCACCTCCTGCGCGAGTCGTCCGGCCTCAATTTCCTCTTGGAGGTCTTCATAGCAATCGACGGCCGGGAGTTCCATGTCGAGTCCGGCGGATAGTGCCAGTCGAGCGGCTTCTCCTTTGGTACCGGCTACATGGTGATATTCCATGAGCATGGCGACCGAAAAGTAGTCGGCGACAACGGCTCCATCAAAGCCTAGCTCGTCGCGGAGCAGTTCAGTCAAGATAGCATGGCTGCCAGCGCAAGGTATCCCGTCGACGGAGGCGTATGAGTTCATGATCGTTGCAATTCCGGCGTTGCGGATCACAGCCGAGAAGGGCTCGGCGTAGACCTCACGCAGTTCGCGTGGACCTAATTGCACTGGACCCCAGTTACGTCCACCCTCAGACATCGCATAGCCGAGGAAGTGTTTGCCGGTGGCGGCGACTCCTTCCGCCAGGTTGTCGCTCTGGATGCCCTGGACGTAGGCCGTTCCCATCATCCCATTAAAAACTGGATCTTCACCGTAGGTTTCCTCAACACGTCCCCAGCGCGGATCACGCGCAACATCGAGGACGGGAGCTAGGGCCAGTCGCGCCCCAACCGCCAACATCTGCTGGCGAATAACATCAGCTATCTGCTTAACAAGAGCAGTATCCCAGGTCGCAGCCAGTCCAAGTCCTTGCGGAAAGACCGTCGCATCGCGATGACAAAATCCACCGGTGGACTCCTCGTGCACAAGGAGCGGAATGCCAAGCCGCGTCTGCTCGATGGCTATCTTTTGCAGATCATTCATGTAAGCTGCACTCTCGTGCGGATGCAGTCCGGTCGAGGCACCGATACGTGTAACCTGACCAATTCCGTGCGGCATCAACTCTGCCACAGTCTTTGGATCGAAGGTACCTGTACTCACAAATGCGGTGCTCCAGAGACAACCAAGCTGAGCCAGCTTCTCATCAAGATTCATAAGCGCGAGCAAGTCCTCGACCCGCTCTTCTACCGAGGCATTCGGATCGTGATAGGACGTGGTTGACATGATCTTTGCTCCTTATAGTTCCTAGATTTCATAGTGCCTAGATTTCGTGATAATTGTTATAACTGGTATTGGCGCATAAAATTCGGCATTTAATGCGCCAGCGCTAGTTTATTGTATGTGTATTTATTTACTAAAACCGGCTACAAGTCCACCCAGTAGTTGGCGTCGCCCGAAAATGTACAATACGATGATTGGGGCGGCAGACAAGAACACAGCTGCCATGATCGCTGGTACATCGGAACCATGCTGCCCCTGGTAGTTCGCCAGAGAGAGCGGAAGCACGGCCACGCTTGGACTCTGGGTCAGCACCAATGGGAATAAGTAGCTGTTCCAGACCTGAATCGATTGGTAAATGACCACCGTGATGATGGCTGGTCGCGATAATGGTATGACCAGGCTGCGTAAAATACGCCAATGTCCAGCGCCATCAAGCAGCATCGATTCATGTAACTCGTTGGGGATATCTCTGACATACGTGACGAGTACGAGGATCGACAATGGGATGCCAAAGGCGACCGATGGCAGGATTAAAGCAAACAATGTGTCATAGAGATGTAGGTTAACCACAATGGCATAAATCGGAATGATCGTGGCCTGAAGCGGGATCGCGAGTCCTAGCAGAAAGAGACTGAAAACTCCCTGTGTAAAACGGTTGCGCACTTGCGAGATCGCATACGCCGCCAGCAGCGAGACAGCCAAAATCATGACCACGCTCACGACCGTGACGAAGACCGTATTAAAAAAGTATACATCGAAGCCAGTCTGCAATACGGTTATGTAATGATCTAATGTAGGCTGCGATGGAAACGCCCAGGGGGTATTTGAATTCAGTTCGGTTGGCGGCGTCAGACTCGTGAATAACATATAGATGACTGGGTAGATTGAAAACACCAGCCAGATCAAGCCTAAAACGACCGGAACGATCTCCCACAGACGTTTATTATTGAATTGACGCCTCGGCCGCAGATTATTAATGGCTACACGAGACCCTAACTGTGCATCTATAGCCGTTTTTGGTGTTTGTGAATGTGTCGTCATAGTTATAGTCCTTCAAGCTGGCTTGACATTCTGCTAAAGCCAGTGAAACGCAGTAGGATAAACGAGAGAAAGAGACCAAAGGCTGCTAGTACAACTGCAATCATGCTACCATAGCCTACTTGCTGACTTTGGAAGGCTGTAATGTACATCTGAAGAGGCAATACACGTGTGGCATAGCCAGGACCTCCTTGTGTTGTAACCCAGAAGAGGTCAAAGTAGGTGAGAGAACCAGTGAAAATCAATGTAGTAGACGTAATAATCGTGTATTTCAGTTGAGGTAAGGTGATCGCAAAGAAGTTTTGCACACGTCCACCACCATCGATATTAGCCGCCTCATACAATTCTTTCGGTATCTGACGCGCACCCCCAAGATAGAGCAGCGAGTGAAATGGAATAAACTGCCAACTCACAATCGTCAGCACCGTATAAAACGCCAGGTTAGGACTACCCAACCAGTCTACGGCAAATTGTGGTAGGCCAGCCGCAGTGAGTGCTGCATCCAACACACCAAAGTTGGGGCTCAACAAGCTCTGCCAGGTGAGACCAATGGCGACAGCAGAAAAGAGCAGCGGTATAAAATACAAAACGCTAAGTACCACACGATAGCGTTGGACACCAGCCATAAAGACACCAAGCAGAATGCTCAAAGGCGTCTGCACAATCCAACTGAGAACCATTACCTTGATGGTGAGGAGCAGGGATTGACCAGTGACCGTATCGGAAAAAAGAGCGATCCAGTTTTTTAATCCGACCCACGCGGGTGCCGTCAGGCCATCCCATGAGGTAAGGCTCAGGTAGACAGCAACGAATAGAGGAATGATCGCAAAAGCGACATAAAACACTAGCGCTGGCACTGTCCAAGACATGATCAGCAAATTTGATCGTCGTACAGTCTTTGGGATTTTTATTGATGCGCTCATGGCGCTCTCCTATCTGGGGGATTCATGACGACTATTGGTACATTACGCCACTTTTACGCATGTCCTCCTCTTCTCATTGGAAGAGGAGGACATAGTTCTTTCAAAACTGATTGAAAAGGATAGAGCCATCCAATATATCCAGATTTTGAGCGAACCAGTGCAAAAGGGAAACATACATAGCACAGATTAACAGACGTCAGACTAAGCAGTGATGGTCTTGTTCATATTGTCTGAAAACGCCTGGGGGGTAATCTGTTTCAAGAAGATCTGAGACAAATTTGTCAATACAGCTGTGGCCTGTGACGGCGACAAGATTTGGTCCCACGACAATTGGAAATTCGCCGCCTTCTGCGCCATCTGGTAGTTGTACGTCAACCACTCAGCATTTGGAGACGCCGCCAATTGCGCATCCAAACCAGCAACCGGTGGAACGTCACCAACGCTAATAAAGCCCTTGATCTGATCAGCCGTTAAGACACCATTCTTGAGGTAGGCGACTGCATTCGCGGGAGACTTGGACTTCGCAGCGATGGAATAAAAATTACATGGATTTCCGTAGACATCGGAAGGGTCGCCCATACCACCCTCCACAGCCGGGAAGGGGAACCAGCCAAGTGAGCCAGCCTTAATGAAATCTGGAGCGTTGGTTTGGACGGTCGAGTAGTTCCAGTTACCCTGTAATACCATACCGGCTTTGCCCTTATACACCAATGCGATATCATCGTTAGCATCGGCACTTGTCGATGCATATGTGGTACCAAATGCGCCCGAGGTCACCAGATCCTGGATCATGGTGTTGGCCTTGATAAAGGCCGGGTCCGACCATGCACCAGCCGTACCAGCAAAGACAGCCTTAAAAGGGGCAGAGCCGCCAATACGGTCAGCGAGGAATTCGGCCCACATCAAATAAGGCCATTGGCTTTTACCAGCGAGTCCAATCGGAATAATATTGTTTTTCTTCAATACGGAGATAATATTGGTAAGTTCCGACCAGGTAGTTGGCGCCGTCAAGTTATACTTCTTGAACATATCCTTATTGTAGAAGAACAACTCAGTCTGCATGCCCGCATTAGGAACACCATAATTCTTGCCATTAAAAGCAGCGGTGGCCATAACAGATGGGAAAAACTTATTCTTCCAGGCAGGATCTGCATTTAAATCGGCCGTCATATCGTATACTTCGTTAGCATTCACATACTGCTTGAGGATACCACCGCCCCAACCAAAGAAAATATCTGGAGGAGTCGCACCGATCGCAACTTGAATCTTCTGCTTGTAAGGGTCATTCTCAAAGTACTCGATGTTAGCCTTAATCTTGGTCTGGGACTTGTTATAGGCGTCTGCGGCCGCTTGAACAACAGTCTTTTCATTACCAGTACGAATATCCCAAACGGTGACGGTTGAACCACTTGAGGAACCTGGAGTACCACCAACCCCAAAACAGCCAGCCAATGATGTTGCCATGGCAATGCCACCAGCAGCCTCTAGAAATGTGCGACGTGATAGCTTAGATTGCATACTTAGCCTCTCCTGGCATCTCTGCCTACCAAGCTTTATAAACCGAGCCTGGTCTAGTTTCATCGTATAATTGATGATATCAAATTAATAAAACACGCCTCATAATCTACATCCCTGTGCTTAAGAGAAAATCCCCAGCCAACCTCATTCATTGAAGTTTGCCGATATGCCAGTTGACCTCCTTTCAAACCCAGCGACAGAGCATGAGCATCTGAAAGATCAACAATTACCCCTCTTTTCCCATCTGATAGAAAGGTGCGCACGAGTCACGAACGATCAGAGTCGTCGTCAACTCAACACGCATACTATCGAGAGGTTCGCCCGCAATAGAGCGTAGCAACATCCTCGTCGCCGTACGGCCCATTTCGGTCAAAGGTTGACGAATAGTCGTAAGTGCAGGAGTCACCAACGATGCAATTGCCACATCGTCGAAACCGACCACACTCATATCCGAAGGAACCGAGAGCCCACGCGCGTGGAGGGCACTATAGACCCCCATGGCCTGAGCATCGCTGCCTGCGAATATAGCAGTTGGTGGATTAGGTAGATCCAACAAAGCGCACGTCTGTTCATAACCCGACAGTTGAGTAAAACCACCAGGCCGTATCAGCGTAGGGTCGACAGGAATACCTGCATCTTCCAGAGCAGCCCGATAGCCTTCAATGCGATCACGGCTGCACCGATGAGAAGCAGGACCAGAAATAATCGCCACACGTCGATGACCAAGTGAGACGAGATACTCTGCTGCCGTGCGCCCACCGAACCAATTTGTCGCGCCCACCGAAGGGACATCGGAATCCAACTCCCCGCGATGGTCAACAATCACAAACGGAATTTTATTGCAACGCAGTATGTCGAGATGCTGTGATTGACCATATGCCAGCACAAGAATTGCGCCATCTGTCGCCCCATCAAGCACCTTCGTCAACCAACGTTGTTCAAGTTGAAAAGACTCACTCGTCATGGACAAAGCCAGACGTAGATCTGTCCGTTCCAACACCTCTTCAACACCGCGCACAATCTCAACCGAATACAAATTGATAAGATCTGGCACAATCATATCAACGATGCCGCTACTCACTTTCCGTAAGGCAGATCGCACTCGGCTTCGAATAAATCCACTCTCCTCGATCGCCTGTTCCACACGAAGGCGTGTTTCTGGAGCAACGTCGGGGCGATGATGTAAGACACGCGAAACAGTAGGAACGGAAACCCCGGCCTTCACAGCAATATCAGCAATAGTACTGCGTTTCATTGACGATTTATCCATTGTCTGAAAATGACCAGCCTCTTTTATCGGAATATATCACAAGTATTCCCGAAATTGTTGTGTTTGTCAAGGGCATCACGATCTCAAGCAGTTACACTTTCCTCTTGTCAATGCTAATTTACGCCAATCCACCCCATAATCCCGACAGGATTTCTTTTTTCCCAGATTTATTCCCGGAACTTTACCGGTAAAAAATTACCTCTGTCCGCAGGCTTGTCCAGACACTAGCTATATTGCACCGCCTTGCCGCTTCCCGGCTGTGCCAGACAGCTATCATGAGCATAGGCAAGCGAGCCACGTACGTAGACCTGCTCGATCTTCCCCGTAACCTTTGTGCCTGCAAACGGTGTCCAGCCGCATTTCGAGAGCATCTGCTGGTTCGTGATCTCGACGACCTGCTGAGGATCAACCAGGACAATATCAGCGTCCTTGCCCACGGTGAGCGCTCCTTTGTTTTTCAAACCAAAGATACGCGCGGGATTGATCACGCAGCGCTTGATAATGTCTGCAAACGAGACCTTGCCTTCGCTGACAGCAGTCAGCAACAATGGCAACATGGTCTGTACACCCGGCATACCAGAAGGCGCGCTAGCGTAGGGTTGATCCTTCTCTGCGCGTGTATGCGGTGCATGGTCGGTTCCGATGGTATCGATACTCTCAAAGAGTCTCCAGAGCGCCTGTTGATCACTTTTGCTGCGCAAAGGCGGATTCACTTTGCCATAATTTCCGAGCCGCAGTTGATCGTCCGCGTTCAAGAAGAGATGAAAGGGCGTCACTTCACACGTGACACGCACACCTTTCTGTCTGGCCTCCTGGATAAGCTCAAGCTCCCTTTGCGTCGTGGTATGGGCAATATGGATCGCTCGTTCGGTTCGTTCAGCAATAGCCAGGGCACGACTCAAAGCAATCTGGGCGCTGACAGGTGGCCGTGCTTGATTATGATCCTGTTGCCCAAGTGCGCCAAAATATTTGAGCGATTGCTCATCTTCAGCATGGATCACGATCGGCTTATGACCTGGAAATGTGGAGAAATGTCTATAAATAGGAGAGAACTCCGTCACCAGCAGTGATCCCGTCGACGATCCCATATAGAGTTTCATCGCAGCTACTTCATCAGCGCAAGAGACAGCCTCTTCAATATTGGTAGAAGTCGCCCCAAAATACAATCCATAATCGACAACTGCTTTTGTAGCCGCCAGAGCCGCCTTCGCTCTCAAATGCTCCCGACTATCCGTCGACGGCTGCGTGTTGGGCATATCGAGGATCGTCGTCACACCACCCGCCAGAGCTGCCCTGGTACCACTTAAAAAATCCTCTTTATACGTTGCGCCAGGCTCGCGAAAATGCACATGCGAATCGATAAAACCAGGTAACACAAGCAATCCAGCCGCATCGACCACATGTTCCTCCGGCTCAGGCAACAGATGAGCAGCCAGCTCAACAACAACCTCATCACGCGTACGAACATCCAGGCGCACCGGACCATCCTCCAGAACGACCAAACCATCACGAATTAACACACTCGCCTCCTCTAAAGAGCAACCAGCTAACCAGCACACCCAGCGCCAGCTAGGGATCATTACAGTCATGGACCGATCTCAATGATACCATAACAAAAGCGCAAGATCTGCGCTAGCTTTGGTGGACGTCGACCACTGGGACGATCATAGTCTGATGGCACAAAATTTAGCATGACATGTTATAATAGCGGAGCATGAGATTTGTACAGGCAATATGTTTTTTGTCTGACAGAAGAAATTCGTTCGAGGATAGAAATACATGTCAAACGTCCTATGGGTTGTTTTTAGTATAGTTGCATATATCGCCGGTTTGTATATCATGCTACGGACAACGCCAATGCTGTTGGCACGCTCCTACGATGAAGGATTATTTATGGCCATCGCCGCAGGAGATATCCTGGGCGCGCTTATGGCCTTTGGCGCTATAGTTGTTCTTTATGCTATTTTTAACGCAAATACCGCTATCAAAATCATCGATTGCCTATTGCTCATCGGCGTCTTACTGATCACCGCCCGGCTAGCAATGTTTAGCCTCCGGCCACATCATGTCGCAGGCACAAATAAGATCTCGCGTATTTTATCAGGCATCTATTGCATCTGCCTGGCAGTCGCCTCCATCTATTACATAATCCAACTCTTCAAACCAGCGTAATTACGAGTAAATCCATCCTGAGCAACAATGCGATGCCTCAGAATGGATTTATTTTTCACATGCTCATAGCAAACTTTTTTTAGGGCTATAGTGACAGTATCATGAGTTCTTCATCTAGATAGATATGGTCCTGACGCATGGCGCGAGGAGCGATACCGTAGCTTTGAAATCCCAATGAGGTATAGAGCTGATGCGCTTTTTTATTGGAGGCAACAATTCCTACATGTACTTGTTCAAGTCCAGGTAGCTGACTGGCTTGCTTGATGAGTTCTTGTAAGATTATATGACCGATGCCTTGTCGTCGTACTATTGGCGATACATAGACTCCCCAAACAATGGCTTTGTGCCGCATTTTTGCAGATGTCTCGCGAGTGAGTGCTGCTGTGCCGACTAACGTTTTCTGCTCATCAAATACGCCGAGCACAAAGTGATTGGGAGGATTACCGCGCTGTTGCAAGCGCGCGGCTACCTCAGACAGTGTCTGCTGCTGCTCTTCCTCATAAGTAAGATCAAAGGCATCGGGTGCCTCTTGCGATCCATGTAAACGGAGCATATGATAGCCTGCGGCATCGTCATGGTTGAGAAAACGGATTTGCATACGACTTATACGTCCTTTCGTACATCACAGCCTCGCTCGATCAAAAATCCAAAAAATTCTGAGCGCATAGACTAGATCTCTATACGGCCTCGCTCTTTTATAGACGTATGACATCCCTTGGATATAAAATGTTATTCCGTTCCTTTAACGATGAACCACGCTATAACGAGTATTACTGCGATAAGATAGCAAGAAAATATGACATATGGGATTATATCTGGGCGAAGTCTTCTGTCAGCCAGACTTTGTTATGAGCGCTATCAACGAGCACATCGATGCCAACCACGTTACTACTGGCCGATAAAATATTTAGCCGATGTCCGTCGTCGGGTGGCTTCTCGTTAAACATGGATTGATTGAGCGACACCGCTGTAGCCGTCGGATTTCCTTGTCCCCAGCCGATGTTTTCTCCCGCTGACATCCAGTTGACACCCGCCGCACGCTCACGATCACCAAAGGCAGCTTCGCCCGGCAGTTGATGAGAAAGGACGTTGGCTGCTTGCATTGCCACATCATGTTGATGAGCGCTACTTTGAAGTCCAGCGTTCCATGTAAGCGCCGCAAGACCCATACTGGCACGCTCCCGATTGATTAATGTCAGGACAGCTTGAGCTGCAGCAGGCACACTAGGAGTTGTGCCTGTCATACCAGATGACGGCGATGTGGGGATAACTATCGGAGGTTTGGTAGGCATGGGAGGTGGCACAAAAACTTGCGTTGGCGTCGGCTTAACTGGCGGTTTCGTGTGGCTCGCAATCACGACCGCCTTCGGCGTCGTGGTGAGTGAAACTTTTGTAGCAGTCGACTTTGGCTTCGCCACCGCTTGGGCACTACCATTCGAAGTTGCGTTCGCGGCACAGGCGGTCAACATGAGCAGACACAGAAAAGCACTCGGAAGCCACAGATAGCCAGGCATCTTTTTTGTCACAAATCATCTCCTTCTACAAATATTATTTTCTTGCCTTCAGAGGAGAATGGTGTCATAGCACCTTTCTAGCGACGTAAGTCGCGTTTCTAAACGTCTATGGGCAAGTTAAATAGATCTGATAGCCCTTGATACACAAACACAAATATACTGCATTGCGTCCTCACTGTGGAGAAAGCACTATAAAATTAGTACTTTCTAGCAAGCGATCTTATATTCGACATTTCAAGCCAGTGAACTTCAACGGCTGTTTTCCGCATCTAAATATTATCCTTCTACTAGACTTCTAGCACGTGCCAACATCACATATAATCGTCAAATTAAGCATACGCTTGATCACCAAATCAAATATTGATGGATGATGTTATCTTCCATCGTAGCAACAATGCAACGGTCACACAGCATCGATTGATTGCCACATTCAAATTCTTAAAGGAGGTGGAAAACATCGCGATCAAGCGACGTGGTTTTCGGGGCGCGCTTGGCGAGGTACCCCCTTCCATCGCAGAGAGCAAGAGAACCAACGTAGCTGCGTGTCTTGCGCACGCGGTCCTCTCGACGTACGACATGCTCATGTGTGCAAGAATTGCTCCAAATATACGCTATTCATCGTTCATACCGCGACGCATCTCGTGGGGCGAGCATGGGGAGATCAACGAGTGAGCATTCCGTACCTCGAGACCGCGTGCGCAAGACACGCAGAATAGGCATCAACCTAAGCCTGGATGAGCTTTTAAAGAGAAGCTCTGTCAAGCCCCACATCTTGGGAACAGCCAGTAGACGACGATAGCGTTATTGCCTCAATTCAAACGCTCAACCGTAGTGCATCCTAAACTCTTCTTGCATCTTAATATTGACTTTCCCAAATAAAAAGCATATACTAATGTGGTGGTATATTCAAGCATATCGCCACATTTTAGACGATCAAGATGGTCATTCATCACTAGTTCGTTCTAAGGGAGGATTCAAATCGTGCTATTGACTCATCAACATTTACAACGGAAAACCTGGCCATTGCTCTTAGCACTGCTCTGTTGCTCATGTTTAGCGTTAATTCCATTCAAGAGCGCAAAAGCAAGCGATATGATTCCACATAAAGCGACCAATGTAATGACAACGAACGATTTGTTTAGATGTGTCCCCAGTAACGGAGCAATGCATCAAAACTGTTATGCACCCACTGTAGACACAAATCCATCTTGTGCTGGAACACAATACTGGTCTGTCCGTGATGCCTCAAACGTGCCGATAAGCTGGACATACACGAACGACTCTTCATGGTGTGTTGCCGCTCATTATAGTACCATCAGCGATCCCAGAACCTGCTCGTATCAATTCTATGTGCCTAATGGATATGCAACAGCTACTTTCGTGATTGGTTATGTGTCAAATGGTGTCCATTATGAAAGCGCGCCAATCCCTGAAACCAACATTACAGGATGGTATACCTTTCTCAGTGGCGTACACAACGTAACCTCGTTTGATTTTGCTGATAGCAATGGGCAAGCTATTGGCTCACAGCAGATTGGCTGGGGGACAAATTCCCACTATTCCTTAGCGTCGTGGTGTGCTTGATTGCTCCGATCAAATTTTTCGCTTCAATGTACATGAGTGAACAAATGCTATTCCCCCCAGGGTGGATAGCATTTGTTCACCTGTCCTTCATTGAGTGTCCACAGCGCTCCGCCGATGCGCTCGATGAACCAACGGTCATGGGTGACCGTGATAACTGGTCCGGGGAAATTAAGGATGGCTTGTTCAAACGCCTCCAAAACATCCCAGCTAATATAGTTGGTTGGTTCATCCAGCAATAACACATTCGGCTCCTGGGCCATCAGACAGGCAATTTCAAGCTTGCGCCGCTGGCCCAGGCTCAACTGTCCAACCTTCTTGTGAAGATCCTCAAGGCGGAACAGTCCATAGCCGATCAAGCGTCCGGCCAGCTCGTCCTCGTAGCCAATCTGATCGTAGCGATAGGTCTCGATCACGCTCTTCGCAGGATCAAGCAACGTCTCTTGCGGCAGATAGCCGATGCGAATACTGGGGGCAAGGATAATTTCACCAGCAGTCGGTGGCTCAAGATCCATAATCATCTTAAAGAGCGTCGTTTTCCCTGTCCCATTGGCTCCCGTGAGCACAATCCGATCGGTTGAACCGACCTCCAGGCTCTGCTCTCGCAGCAATGTACGCTCTCCAAAACGCTTGCTTACGGCGCTGAGTTTGATGACTATCTGCGATTGCATAACTTCTGCGTGAAATGTCGAAGTCACATGGATGATCTTTGGCGGCTTCGGGATCGCGTCGCTTTCGATGAGCTTCAACTGCTGTTCCGCTCCCTTCAGCCGACTGGCTGATGAGCCTTGCTTTTTCTGCGCATGACTAAATGCCGCCATCTTATCCCCATCACGTGGAGGTCCAAAGCTCGTACGGCTGGCCGCTTGTCGCAAATCGCGAATACGTCGGCGCAGATCCTGAATCTCCTCCTGCTGACGTTCATACTCCTCCTCCCATCTGGCCCGTTCAGCTGTCTTGGCCTGCACATATGCATCATAATCCCCTACGTAGATTGTGAGCTGATGCTGATGCTCATCAATCTCGAAGATCTGATTGATGGTCCGATTTAAGAATCGACGATCATGAGAAACAATCAGCAGCGCCCCGTGATAGGCGCTAAGATAGTTCTCTAGCCATTCCATACTGGCAACGTCCAGATGATTAGTTGGTTCATCCAAGAAGAGCACATCGGGAGAGCGTAAGAGGAGCGCAGCCAGACCAACACGCGCTTTTTCTCCGCCTGAAAGTGTCTGCACACGCCGCACGCGAGAAAGATAATCGATCTGGAGGCCGATCAACACACGATCAATTGTAGAATCTATTTCGTAGCCGCCACGCTCCTGAAAACGTGCAGAAATCGCTCCGTATTCTGCGAGCAGAGTCGACAAATCCTCATCATCGGCCAGCGCCATCCGACTTTCAAGCGAACGCATCTGCTCCTCTAATTCGCGTAGATTTCCAAGAGAGGCCATCAGCAAATCATCGATAGTTTCTCCATAAAAAGTCGGCGTACTTTGAGGTAAGTATCCATACTCAACATCCGGCGCGTACACTAGACTGCCCTGATCAACCTTTTCTTCTCCCGTGAGTAAGCGCAGCAACGTCGACTTACCTACGCCATTCGGTCCAATCAGACCCACACGATCCTGTGCGTTGATTACAAATGATAGATCACTCAGTACCGTTGTTGCACCATAAGTTTTTGTCATATTTCTGACAGTCAATAACATAAACCGCTGTTCTCCACATATACTCCAGAGCATAGCCCTGGATCTAAAGAATGAAAGGAAATGAAATGTGGGATGGCACATCGTCCAACGGTTTGCAGCAATTATGTGTGATGAGAAGAATGAGTGAAAGCAATTCTTGATAGGTTTGTGCTCGGCTGACATTGATAGCCAGGAAAAGGCTCGTGGTAGCCATCAGAAAAGACAAGGTGAGACTGAAACGGAAGATGGGAACACGACCTCAAGGCAAAACACAACACAGGAAAGAAAGGCTTCGTCGATACTGCAAGGACGATGTTTCTACTACCTGTTTGGTGTATTTCGCAATGGTCTGTTCTCCTGATCTATAAAAGAAAGAATCTATCATACTACTTCAGATAGTATACTTAGATTGAATATGCCTGTCAAGAGGTATTTTTGCACATATAAAAATCTATCATGAAAAATTGGATAGCGGTGTGGATCAGGTCGGTGGTATCATCGACCTGATCCACACCGCCTGGAGGGGCTTGATAAGCTGATGCCTGAGAAGAGGAATCTCTTGCCGATGAACGTGTCAGATCTGCGAAGAATTGGTCGCCATAAATGTGGACCCTACCACAAGACGCAATAAATTACTTAAGAGGTAAATACGGTATATATTTATGTTCATATTACACAGGCAATTCATTGCCATAAATCAGGCAGGGCCCACATTTATGGCGGCCGTTACCTCGCACCTTCGACACGTGCATCGGGAAAAGGAATCTTTCGCAGATTGTCTTCCCTTCTCTCAAAGCTCATACATAAAAAAACGCATCTCGTTGCGCATCCCGTGGGTACGTCGGGGGGACTGAGTTCACGTACGAGAGAGCGTTACAGGAGGCCACGTTGCTCCTTGGATCGAATGTGCTCGTTTGATACGCTCATCCATAATTTCTTGGATTCAATGCTCTCGCACGTGTGCCCCCCAAATTTTTGCAAGCGTTCTAGCGATGCCCAAAAACGCACGGGCGCATACGGCAACATCGTAGAGAGACAGCAACGAACGCGTAGCGGCGTTAAGATTGCGGTCAGAGTACTAGGCTCAGAAGATGAAAAACCGCAATCTGGCCTTGCGCACGCCGTCCAGTTTCTCGTATGAAATGCTCCTGAAAGATGATCAAAGCATCGAACATGTCAAAGTCACGCGCGGCAATCAGGTCCTTTCTCTCCACAAAAAACAAGCGTATAGGTATTTCTACGTCTTTGGCGAACAAAGCATACGTGAACTGGACGGCGTGCGCAAGGCCAGATTGCGGCTGGTCTCTCGGCGGAGGATCTCTTTGGGCTGCAATCTTGACGCCGCTACGCGCTTGTCCATAGTCGCTGCGATTGAGCCTGACCTGCTTCTTGGCCGGTTTGCAAAAAATTTGGGGGGCACACCTCTCGCACCGTCGGCTACTTACAATCTTGATGTGTTGGGTATTATGTAAGACTTTTTTCGGCGTCGGGCGGCGGAACATAATAGCCGACGCCGAGCTCATTGTGTAAAAAGCGAGGCTGGGAGGGATCGGGCTCCAGCTTGCGGCGCAGATGGCGCATAAAAGTACGCAGATACGTATTCTCTCCGCTATAATCCGGCCCCCAGACGCGCTGCAGGAGCTCGCGATGCGTGAGCACTTTGCCAGCGTGCCGTGTGAGCTCGCAGAGCAGATCATATTCGGTGGGTGTGAGATGAACGTTGCTGCCGCCTGAGCTGACATGGCGATGCGCATAATCGACGATCAGCCCAGTCTCTCCTCCGCAGCAATAGAGGGGACGCTGGCCATCGTTACCACTAATGCTATTCCTGAGACGCTCGGTCTCTCCGGCTCGGCGTAGGGCGACGCGGACACGGGCTAGCAGCTCGTTGATGCTGAAGGGCTTGGTCAGATAGTCATCGGCTCCCAGGTCGAGGGCTTTGATTTTCACAAATTCGTCGTCGTGCGCTGAGAGGATGATCACGGGCGCAGAACTCCATTCGCGGAAACGTCCCAGAAAGCTGAGTCCGTCGAGAGAGGGGAGCGAGAGATCCAATAGGACAAGCTGCGGCTGGAAGATGGCGGCCAGGTCAACTGCCTGTGCTCCATCTCGGACGGCCTGACAATAATATGCTCTTGCCTTGAGTTGGGCTAATAGAAAGGTGCGCATTTGTGGGTCGTCTTCAATACAAAGCACGCGTGCTTTTTTCTCAGCTGTCGACATAGTCAGACTGCTCCCTTCTAGTAAGTGCGGTGGTGGCTGGCGTTGTGGGACGCGCTTTCCTGCGCTTCTCGCCATAAATAGGTAGCATAAAAGCAAAGGTTGCTCCATGGTCCTGGCTGCTCGTCAGCTCGAGCTGACTACCATGTGCCTCAATGATACCACGACTGATATACAATCCGAGACCGGTGGCAGGACTCCAACGTGTAGCTTTCTGTCTATGGGCTGGCTCCGGCTGGCTCGCTGCGTCGCGTAAAGGATGACTCAAGGCGGCAAAAGTACTAAAACGTGTGAAAAGAACAATCTGTTGCTCCTGACTAATGCCAGGTCCTCTATCGATAACGCTAATTTTGACACTATGAGGTTTCTGTCCTGGTCTAGCGCCGATCATCAGCTCGACAAGCAGTTGCACGGCATCGCCCTCGGGAGCATAACGAAAGGCGTTGCTGAGAAGATTAGTCAGGACGCTCAATAACAATTCATAGTCGCCATGAACCGCAGGCACCTGCTTTGGTAATGTGATCTGAAGCGTGCAGTGCGCCGAACTAATCAGAGCCTCCAAGCGCTCCTGCACATCCTCAAACAGCTCCGACAGATGAATCGGCTCCAGATCCAGACGCAGCGCGCCTGCCTCGACACGTGAGGCTTCCAGAAAATGATTGATCATGCCTACCAGACGATCAACCTGCTCATCAGCAGTCTGTAAATAATCGAACTGTTCTTCTTTTGTCCACTGGAAATCGCGCACCAGCAATGCACTGAGATGAGCCCGAATATTAGCTAATGGAGTCTTCAACTCATGGGCCATCATCGTAAAGAAATCCTCGCGGACGCGCTCCAGTTGCTTGAGACGCGTGATGTCTTGATAAACCAGGATGGCGCTCTCGATACTACCATCAGGAGCACGCAGCGGCGCAGCGTTGACTAAGAGATAGATGGATTGACCATTGGTATGGTGCACGTGGAGTTCGGCTTCGCCGCTCTCACCTTGCTTGATGGCCGGATAGAATGGATGCTCTTCATATGGGAGCAATGAACCCGATGGATAATAGAGTGCAATAGAGCGCAATATCTGCTCACCATCCTGACCAATCGCACGCCGCGCCGCCTCCTCTAGATCATCCATAGGGAGTAATCTGGCTCCCAGGCGCTGTAGCAGATCGACGGCCTGGCAGTTAATGACGGTGATGCGCATGTCGTGCGCAGAAATCAATATAACTCCGCTCGGAAGACGTTCCAACAATAAGGACATGCGCGCATTGGTGATTGCCTGCGCCTCTTGCGCCTCCTGAAGCGCCTGATTTCGTAGCTTGAGCTCGGCTGTACGCTCCACCACTTTGGCCTCAATACGTTCAAGATCGGCCACCTGCTCACTGATATCATGATAAATCACGCTAAAGGCAAAAATCTCACCCTGCGCATCCCGAATCGGAGTATACGTCGCCTGAATACTATAGGAGCCACCATCCACAGCAATCATCTTGAAAGTGACACTACCGCCCGCCAGCGCACGCCGCTCAATCTCCTCAAGAGCATCAACCTGCGGGAAGAGATCATGCGGAAAAACCACCTGACTGCACTCAAGCGCCTCGATCAGGCTCAAGCCGAGCACTTTTTCGTCCCAACGAAAGAGATCACGAGCCGCCTGGTTCATATCGACAATCTGCCACAGCAGATCGACAATCACCACGCCATCAGGCATCGCCTGCATGATGTTCTCTTGCTGGCGCGCATTACGGCTAGCGGCCCGGGCCAGCCGATCAATACGTCGAAAGAGGCGCGCGTTCTGGATAGCCAAGCCAGCCTGTTGCGCGAACTGCTCAAGCAGAGCCACTTCTTCAGCTGGAAAGCCACGGGCACGCAGGTGATACACCTCAACCGTGCCAAAAACGCTCTGCTTGGTCGGATTGTCAATATGCGGATCAAAAATGGGGACACAGAGCACGGAGCCGGGACGATGCGGCTCTCCTTGATGATTCAGGAAAGGAAGCACAAGCTGAGGCTGGCTACTAGTATCCGTGAGAATGCGTGTACGACGCTCGCGCACCACGGCTTCCAGCAACACTTTATCATCAACAGGTGCCTGCCAATCATGCGAGATCTGATGAATCCCTAGCTGGGCCACCAGATGCACGAGCAACGGAGCATCGGCCGCAGTGGCATCAGAGCCCTCAAGCTCCGCCAGCTGCGTCTCCATCGCAGGCAATGAGTGATCAAGGAGAAAGATCGCACAACGCTTGGAACCAAATGTCTCCTTGAGCACGTGCAAAATACGCTCCAGCACCAGCGGCAGCGAAGCCGGTCCAGCCTGCGCAGAGGATATCGCATGGATGGCTTGAATATGCAAGCGAGCTCGTACAGTCTCCGTGATCTCTTTCAACGTAATCAGTAGAGCATCCTCGGACTCCTGGACAGCCGCGCGATATTCCAACGTCACACACCAATAGGTACGTCCTCGCAGCTCCAGAAAACCCTCAAAAGGAACCTCTGCCAACTTGGTTGCCTGCCTGGTCGTAGCCACCTGCGTCAAGAGCGCTACCACGTGCGCCGACAGCGACGCCGGTACCAGCTCCGACACATGGGAACCGATCACACATTGCCGCTGCCAGAGAGCCGTACTAAGCTCATTGAGATAGGGATTGACGTAGCGAATACAAAGCGTACGCGTATCAAGGATGGCTACACCAATCGATTGCGCCCCAAGCACATCTTCAAGGTATTTGTCGTATCCAAAACCCATTATGTCGCAATTTCTAGATGCCAACAAAGGTATCATGTACAAAATTTTGCACTGCTCATATTATATCTTGTTTTTTGGTCACTGTCTTTCTCGATTCCCGTTTTCCGAAGAGTTGCACACGATCATGGCAAGAAAGGTGCGGTGACACCTTTCTCCTCTCAGAAAACAGATTTTCAGCCTGGGCAGTGTATCCCCACATGAAAATCTCATAGAAGAGTTCCATCCCCAATAGAAGAAAAGCAGATACAGTAGGACCGCTAGTCTGCATCGACAAACAGCCAATTTGAAATGAAAACAGGTGCAACTATATATATGAAGTGTATGAGTTTGTCATCCAAAAGTCAACAATTTACTCCTCGCCTGAAAAAGTCGACAGTGGAACAACAAAACACCTGTGAGCGAAGACCTTGCTTGTTTTCTTTATGGAACAGCAACGTCTATTTGTATACTGCAGCTGATTCTGCTATGATGAGCAAACATTGAAGTCTTGATTGGAGGTGTTGCTATGAATCTACAGGGAAAACGAGTTTTGGTGATGGGCCTGGGTCTCCAGGGATCGGGGATGGCATCGGCACGCTATGCGGCTCAGCAGGGTGCCCAGGTACGGGTGACAGATATGAAGTCGCCAGATGTCCTGGCTCCAAGCGTACAGGCGCTAGCGGGACTACCGATCGAATTTGTGTTGGGACAGCATCGCGAAGAGGATTTTCGTTGGGCCGAGATCGTCATTCGCAATCCTGGTGTGCCCTGGACCTCGCCTTATATTCGCCTGGCGCAGGAGCATGGCGCGCAGATCGAGATGGAGATTGGACTCTTTTTCCTTGCTTGTCCCGGACGCATTATCGGTATTACTGGCACACGTGGCAAGACAACCACCACTAGCCTGCTCTATGAGATCCTGCAAGCCAGCGGGGCACCCACCCAGATCGGCGGCAACGTCGCAGGCGTCGAGACACTCTCCTTGCTACCACAGATAACCGCCGAGACCCAGGTCGTACTTGAACTATCAAGCTGGCAACTAGAAGGGCTCCAACCACATAAGATAAGTCCCTCCATTGCCGTCATGACCAACATTTATCCGGACCACCTCAACACATACACCGGCATGGATGAATATGCCGAAGCCAAAGCGAATATCTTTCGCCATCAGCGCCCCAGCGACATCGCCATCTTCAACTATGACAATCCTTGGACGCGACGCTTTGGCGCAGAAGCACCCGGCAACGTCTGGTTCACAAGCCTGGAACGCGGAGGCAGCTTTGAGCGAGGTACCACACAGATCGATCCCTTCATCTTTACCAAGACTCCGCTAGCTGGTCGACATAATCTTGAGAATATTTTACTAGCCACCACAACTGCCCGTATGCTTGGCATCTCCGACGAGATCATCGCGGCAACCGTCGAACGTTTTCACGGAGTCGCGCATCGGCTAGCACTTGTGCGCCAGATCAACAACATCCGTTATATCAACGACAGCAGCAGCACCTCCCCGGTAGCTGGACAGGTCGCATTAGAGGCATTCGATGCCCCCATCATCTTAATCGCAGGCGGCAACACCAAGCACCTCCCACTGGAACAATGGCCTGAACGCATCGTCCAACGCTGCCGAGAAGTCATCCTACTCAGCGGCAGCGGCACCGACGAGCTCCTGCCCGCCATCAAACAAGCAGCCGAGCATCAAAGCATCAGGAATCCAGTACACGGCATCTTCGACGACTATCGGCAAGCATTCGAGCACGCCAGCCAACTCGCACAACCTGGCGACATACTGCTCTTCTCGCCCGGCTTCACTAGCTTCGGCATGTTTCTCAATGAATTCGATCGCGGCGATAAATTCGTCGCCTACGTGCAAGATGACCTTTCGCTTTGACACTCCACCGGCATGAATGCAGGGGATTCTTCTCTCAACCATCCGACTTGCTCACCCGTCTTGCAACGAGAAAGTAGCGGCCCTATGTCCAGAAGCGTTTCATGCACTCACGGGTGCACCAGTTGCCGTATGCCCTACGGTACTGAGAGACTTCGCCAGAATATTCCGAGCGGCGTTTTCATCTCGATCCATGACCAGCCCACATTCAGGACAGATATGGGTGCGCACGCTCAAGCTCTTCTTGACGAGCGTGCCACATCCACTACAGTTCTGACTGGTGTACTGTGGCGCAACCTTGATGGCTGGGATAGCATGGAGGGCCGCGTAGTAGTTGACCCATGCCAGAAATTGTCTCCAACCAGCATCACTGATCGATTTTGCCAAGTGACGATTGCGAACCATATTAGCAATCTTCAAGTCTTCATAGGCAATCAGGTCGTGAGACGTGACGAGCGCGTTTGCTTCTTTACGAGCAAAATCTTCACGCTGCCTCTGAACTTTGAGATGTGCTTTGGCGACTTGTTTGCGAGCCTTGAGGCGGTTCTTGGACCCCTTTTTCTTGTGGGACAAGCAACGTTGCAGGCGTTTCAATCGGGCTTCTGCCTTACGATAGTGACGTGGGTTCTCCACGGTGTTGCCATGGGAATCGGTATAGTAGGCTTTAAGTCCGACGTCAATACCAACAGTAGCACCTGTCATTTCATGGACAATCACCCGATCTGTCTGCACACCAAACTGCACATAATAGCCATCGGCGCGACGAATAATGCGGACGCGTTTGATGTCCTTCACCGGGAAGGTTTCAATGTCGCGTGTGCCAACCAGACGCACACGACCGATACCACAGCCATCGGTAAAGGTGAGGTGGCGTCCGTCAGGTTCCAGTTTCCAACCCGAATTTTTATACTCGACAGAACGATTGTCTTTTTGGAAACTGGGATACCCCTTCTTGCCAGGTTTCTTCGCTTTGCAGTTGTCATAGAAACGCGAGATCGCACACCACGCGCGATCCGCACTGGCTTGGCGTGCCTGGGAGTTGAGGTGATCAGCAAAGGGGAATTCTTTAGCAAGGACGGCGCAATACTTCTGGAGGTCATTTTTCGTGGCGTGGTCATCCATCCACAAGCGCACACACTTATTGCGAATGAATTGCACGATGCGAATCGCGTCGTCAATGGCGGTGTATTGTGCTTTGGAGCCATCCAACTTGTACTCGTAGATGAGCATTGCGTCCTTGCCCTTTCTTGCTTGATATGTTATCATTATACACCTATACGTAGATGTATGTCAAGAAAGGATAGGATACATGTCCATGATTCGGACCAACTTATATCTGTTGGGCTACCAGAAAGAGGCATTAGAAAAAATTGCTGATGAGGAAAACACAAGCAGTTCAGAGATTGCAAGAAGAGCCATTGATGCGTATCTTGCGTGGCGTGATCCAAAGTACCATCCCGAACCGCCCACGCCCCAAACAAGGAAGAGCCATTCATCCCCGCCTTAAAAGGACGGGGCTTTCTGGCTCGTTGAATGTAAAGTAGTGGTAACAATAGACGATCAGGAGCAACGTATGACCATATCTGTAGATGCAGAGTATGCTTCTCAACTCGACAAGCAAGATCCTCTAGCCCATTTTCGGGAACGCTTTGTGATTGCCGATCCTGACCTGATCTATCTGGATGGCAACTCGCTGGGTCGTCTGACCAAGGAGACCATAACGCGGGCGGAAGACCTGCTTTATCGACAGTGGGGGACACGCTTGATTCGGAGTTGGAATGAAGGATGGTTTGAGGCTCCGGAGCGTGTCGGTGCGAAGATTGCTCGCTTGATCGGTGCACAGTCAGACGAAGTGATTGTTGCTGATTCCACATCAGTTAATCTCTTCAAATTAGTCGTAGCGGCACTGCGAGCCCAGAGCGGACGAACACGTATCTTGACCGACGACCTTAATTTTCCATCTGACCTCTACATTTTACAGGGAGCCATCGATCTGCTAGATAAGCAGCACCACTTGGAGATTATGCCCTCAGTAGATGGTATCCACGGACCCGCCATTGAACTACAAGCCGCGCTTGACGATCAGGTTGCGTTGGTGATACTTTCCCATACGGTCTTCAAGAGTGGATATGTGTATGACATGTCCGCCATAACGGCGTCTGCGCACGCTGTTGGGGCTCTAGTATTATGGGATCTCAGCCATTCGGTAGGATCAGTGCCCGTCGACCTGAATGCAGCTCAGGCCGATATGGCGATTGGTTGTACTTACAAATATTTGAATGGTGGTCCTGGATCTCCTGCGTTTCTCTCCATCCGACGTGATCTGCAGACAAGCCTGAGCAATCCCATCAACGGCTGGATGGGACAGAAGAACCTATTCAATTTCGATCTAGTGTATCAACCTGCCGTGGGACTGCGCAGCTTTTTGACCGGTACAGCGCCAATCATCTCGCTCTCACTGATCGAGTCGGGAGTCGATCTGGTACTGGAGGCCGGATTAGACAATCTACGCGCCAAATCGGAGCTGCAGAGCGAATATCTGATTGCATTATGGAGCACGCTGCTGCAGCCATTAGGTTTCACTCTAAACTCGCCAGATGATGTGCGTCTACGTGGTTCCCATGTATCTCTGGGACATACAGAGGGATTGCGCATCGACCTTACACTCCTCAACGACATGAACGTTCTGCCCGATTTTCGTGCTCCCGACAATATACGTCTGGGCATAGCCCCTCTCTACACAACCTTTCGCGACATCCACACAGCCGTCACGCGCCTACGCAGGATCGTCGTTGAGAAGCTCTACGAAAAGTATTCCACCGAGGCCCCAATTGTAACCTGATACAGGCCAGTATTGGGAGGAATTCTTGCACATGCGAGCATTACGTACGTCGAGAGGCCGCATGCGCAAGACACGCAGCTACGTGGGTCCTCTTGCTCTCTGCGATTGAAGGGCACGAGGGGGGGGGTGTGCCACTAAATCCAGCAGAAAGAGTTTCGAACATGGAAAACCACGAAAGCCAACGTAGCTGCGATTGAAGGGGGTACCTCGCCAAGCGCGTCCCGAAAACTACGTCGCTTGATCGCGACGTATTCCACCTCCTTAGGTGATGTAGTTTTTGAATGCAAGGAAATATAAGCCCTGAGTGGATAGTTGCTGTACTAGACAAAACGATGGAAGGCAGAGTAAAATTGCTTCAAATCTGGCTGCCGGCCGGGAATAAAACAAGTAGGAGCGATATTGTTATGTATGATCCGCATGTGGGCGATTTGTTGGATGTACTCGATACTCCGGCGATGATTGTTGATCTGACTTTGATGGAGGCAAATATTGCGCGGTTGATGGGACGATTCCTTGAAAAAAATATACATGTCCGACCGCATCTAAAGACGGTCAAGAGTCCTGTATTGGCGCAGATGTTGCTCGCTGCTGGCGCGATCGGTGGATGTGTTGCTAAGGTGAGCGAGGCTGAAATCATGGCGCAGGCGGGGATTGAAGATCTCCTGATCACGACCGAAATTGTGGGACGGCCAAAGCTGACGCGACTGGCAGCACTCGTACAAGAGCATCCAACCATTAAAGTCGTGGTGGACAGTCTGATCGGTGTCCAGGCGCTCAATCAAGCCATGGCCGACGCGCAGGTGGAAATTGATGTCCTGCTTGATCTCAATGTCGGTCAAAATCGTTGTGGAGTCCAGTCAGGAGCAGAGGCACTGCGGTTAGCTCACCACATCAGCAAGTTATCCAATCTACGGCTTGTCGGGATACAGGGCTACGAGGGACACTTACAGCATGTCCACGATCCACAAGAGAGGGCGCAACGCTGCGGTCAGGCGATGCAGTTGCTGACTGAGACGGCTGCCCTGCTAGCAGCTGAGGGGTTCTCGCTCCAGATTGTGACTACTGGCGGTACGGGGACGGCTGAGATTTGTTCCGGCTATGCTGGTATCACTGAAGTACAGCCGGGCTCGTTTGTGTTCATGGATGTTGATTACCGGAATGCTATTGGGTCAATCTACTCCAATGCCTTGACCATCCTCGCAACGGTCATCAGTCGATCAGGCCCTACGCGCGTGGTTGTGGATGCTGGCCTCAAGTCGCTCTCTATCGATAGTGGTATGCCTGAGCCTATAAAACTGAGCGGCAATGCAAGCATCAATGCGCTTGCCTATCAGCCAGCAGGCGATGAGCATGGTATTATCACCTGGACGCAGAGCTTAGACTCTGCGCAGCCGCCGTATCTGGAAGTGGGCGCTCGCATCGCGTTGATCCCAAGTCATATTGACACAACGATCAATCTGCATGATACCTACTATGCTCACCGCAATGGTGTCTTAGAGGCTATCTGGCCGGTTGCGACCAGAGGTAAAGTACAATAGCAAGATACGCATTTCCTTGCTCAGCCGCGTATCCTACCAGGATGGCAGAAAAATTACGCGGAAGTCTGCCAACTCGCATCCGCTGCCGCATGCGGCGACTTGCTGGAGATTTGCATCAACTCGATGGGATTGCCATCAGGATCTTTGATCCAGTACTGTGTGTTATTATCCACGCCGAGTTTCGGCTCACCTGGGATCGGTAGCCCACGAGACTCCAGATCTTTAAGCGTCGCGACCATATCGTCGACAAGCAGGCAGAAGTGGTTATAGCCGACTGGCGGTCGTGTTGGATTCTCACCAGATCCGCCCGGGAAGAGTTCAATAAATTGGCCGGGCGTTATCTGGATATAGACAATCCACGGTGAAGGTGTACCTTCACGATCCAGTCGGAACACCTCGCGGAAACCAAGCTTGTTGCAGTAAAAATCCAATGAGCGTTCCAGGTCGCTAATGACAAAGGCTGTATGTCCAATTCCTGTTATCACGATCTATCCTTCTTTCGTTTCTGCGTTGAAAATGACTCTGTTTACTCATACAGTTCAGCATATAGGTGATGGAATTGTCAAATCCACAGAGAGAGCGAACTAAAAAAATGTGTTACTATCTTTAACATGTTACTATCTTTAAGGAGCAATTTTATTATGTCAACGATGATGGGTGTTATTTTGCCGGGGAATCGACAGCTCGAACTAGGGGATTTCCCTATTCCCGAGCCGGGCCATGGTCAAGTATTAGTCAGGATGAAAGCATCCTCGCTCTGCGGCAGTGATCTACGAGCAATCTACAGACCGACTGATCAGGGTCATGGTCCGGAGGCCTATCAAGGCGTGATCGCAGGTCATGAGCCATGTGGGATCATTGAGCGTGTTGGACCAGATGTCGAGCATTTTAAGGCAGGCGATCGGGTCGTACTCTATCATATAGCGGGTTGCGGCCAATGTCGAAATTGCCGTAATGGCTGGATGATCAGTTGTACGGCGGAGGTTGGAGTTAAGGGCGGACGCGCTGCCTATGGCTGGCAACGCGCAGGAGGCCATGCCGACTTTTTATTGGCGGAAGAGCGGACACTAGTGGCCCTCCCAGACGAATTGAGCTATCTTGACGGCGCCATGGTGGCCTGCGGATTAGGTACTGCTTACGCGGCATGCCTGCGAGCGAGCGTGTCGGGACGTGATAACGTATTGATTACCGGACTTGGTCCTGTTGGTATCGGAGCGGCTCTGCTCTGTCGAGCGATGGGCGCACGTGTCATTGGAGCGGAAGCCATCCCCGAGCGCATAGAATTCTTTAAAAAGCTTGGCTTCACAGAAGTCGTGAACTCCACCGACGAACAAGCGCTATCCATACTGCGCGAGAAGACGCAGGGATATGGTTTCGAAGTTACCATCGATTGTTCGGGCAACGCCACCGCCCGTCATACCTGTCTCGAACTAGCCCGTGAATGGGGACGCGTTGTCTACGTCGGAGAGGGAGGAAGTGTCACATTTGAGCCCAGCCCACTCCTATTGCACAAACAGCTCACACTCTATGGCTCTTGGGTCTGTAGCATCTCACAAATGGAAGAACTGCTCGAACATCTCGTACGCTGGAACCTGCATCCTGATGTCATGGTCACGCATCGCTTTGCCCTCAGCCAGACCAAAGAAGCCTACGAGCTCTTTGATAGCGGCAAGACCGGCAAAGTCGCCATCGTCTGGGAATAAAGGGCACGAGGTGGGGTGTGCCACAAAATCCAACAGACAGAGTTTCGAACGTGGAAAACCACAATCGCCCACGTAGCTGCGTGTCTTGCGCACGCGGTCCACTTGACGCATGAAATGCTCACTCGTGGATCTCCCCATGCTCGCCTCTGCTACATGTCGCTCATCCCACGAGATGCGTAACGGCATGAACGATGAATAGCGTGTATTGGATTGGTTTTCTTACATATGCGATCATTACGTACGTCGAGAGGTCCGCGTGCGCAAGACACGCAGCTACGTTGGCTCTCTTGCTCTCTGCGATTGAAGGGTAGTACCTTGCCAAGCCGCGTAGACCTTGCATGTTTTTGTCCATCGCTGGAACGTGTGCAAAAAACGTGGCACACCCGCGCGAGGACACATTGTGGTCTGTAAATTTCGGGGTGTAACCGCGTGGTAGATGTTAGATTCGATCCGATTTATCGTGCACGCATCTAACTATTAGTATAATATGTATTTTTCTGCAATGTAACAAACGAGATTTTATATGATTTTATCATTTTCAACTCTCCTCAATCGAACAATCATGGGCTGCATACTGATTGCTATTGATAGCGCTTGTTTTATCGGGGGTTACGGAATGCTACGCTCGCTGCATATTTCGGCCGATTGGGTTGTATGGGCGCTCGGTTTTATGCTTATTATTGCTAGCCTGGCGATCGGTTATGCCTATGTGACTGCTACGCTGACCTCGCGTGACTTTCACCTCAGTAACACCTTTGGAGAATTGTCTTTTTACATCACCGCCTTCGCAGCAGGACAGTGGATCATTCGTCGTTGGTATCTCATCGTCAAAAAGCGTACAAAATCGTGGCTCGCGCAGCAGTCGCGTCTATTTCTCATGTTCGTGCGCAAACATCATAGCTTCTTTGGCTGGCTCGTCTTCGCTGGCGCGGTCGCACACATGGTCGTGTTTCTGCCGAACATCACTGAGGAGCATGGATACGAGATTGTGACAGGCTTCATCGCCATCGGCATCCTAGCCCTCTCAGTCTTGTTGGGTCTATGGGTCTGGTTCGTCAGGAGCATCCGCAAGCAACGTCTGCCCAGAACGATCCAGACCATTCATTCATTGCTTTCAATCGCCTTCCTGATAGCGGTCGTCATACACATCTAAATATTTTGTTCCTCCTCGCTGTGGCTTGGCTCTTCTGCATGGATCAACAGTTGACCACAGTTGAAGCAATAACGAAAGTAGCCAGGGCAATGTGCCTCACAGGAGGTGCAGGTAAGCCCTGGCTCGTCTTCAGCCAGCAGTGTGGTTGCTTCTGCTGGTATGGGCGGAATGGCAGATTCCGGTGTTTCTTCACCTTCTTGACGATGCTGAGAAAGGACGCGGATCGTCTCTATACGAACCTGCTCCAGTTGGAGGCCGAGTTTCTCTAAGACACCGGCCGCGATTCCTTCGCCCTCGCGTATGAGACCTAAGAGGATGTGCTCCGTCCCAATATAGCGATGATTGAGACGTCGTGCTTCATCCACGGCAAGCTCGATCACTCTTTTGGCACGTGGGGTAAATCCAATCTCATTAGGAACGATACGCTCACCATAGCCGATAATAGCTTCAATGGCCTGACGGATCTGGTCGGCTTCGATGCCCAGGTTGCTGAGTACTTCAGAGGCAACGCCATTCCCTTCATGTATCAGGCCCAGCAGAAGATGCTCTGTGCCGACATAGTTATGCTGGAAGTGCCGCGCTTCTTCTGCTGCTAATGTCAAGACGTGACGGGCTCGTTTCGTGAACCTGTCAAAGCGATTCATAAGCTCTGATGATGTTGTGTGTTTCCCCTGGAAGATTTTCCGTAGCGGCTGGACAAACGGATCAAGGAGATTGTTTGGACTGGTACTTGATTCTTTTTGTGCATGAGCAGGAACGCGCTGTCGCTGGAGGTAATCTTGCAGATCGGATGGCGCAAAGCGGTAATCGGCACCAATGCGATAAGCGGAAAGTTCGCCTTTGTTCACCTGGCGGCGGATCGTGACTGGATCAACATGTAGAAGTTCCGCTATTTCCTCGGAAGTCATGAAATGTTCCATAATTGTTCTTTCCTTTGTGCTAAGAGTCACTATGCATAACTATGGAGACTATATACGCATCTGTGAGGACTATATATTACTATGAAGACTATATATTACTTTTTGTAAAAATGCAATGGGGGATTTAGGGTACAGAAAATCAGGGAAGGGATATGGATGTGATGGACGGGAAGTTTAGTGGGAGGGAGCTTCTATTAGCTGTGTAGCCACGAGATAGAGCCTTTCAGGTTCTATCTCGGCCGTTGTGTTTAGGCGCGCTTCTTCTTCTTGCGCGTCTGAGGGACATTGCGGATCGGCGTTGTATAGTTCTCTAACGCTTCGATCGATCCATCATCGAGGCGCATACGTACATCGGCGATACTAGCGACTCCAGCGTCGTGGGTAACCACAATGACGGTTTTGCCTTGCTCGGATAACGTTTTGAGTAGCTGGATGATGAGTTTTCCGTTTTTGGAGTCCAGATTTCCAGTGGGCTCGTCGGCCAGGATCACTTTGGGATCGTTGGCCAGGGCGCGTGCGATGGCTACGCGCTGCTTTTGTCCGCCTGATAGTTTGCTAGGCCTGTAGCTATGTCGATCTTCGTTGATGCCTACCTGGATCAGCAAGCTTTTTGCCCGCTCTACCTGGTCGTGATGCGATTTTCCACCTTTGAGTTGCATTGGCAACACGACGTTCTCGAGTGCGCTCAGATTGGGGATCAGGTGGAATGATTGAAAGACAAAGCCCAGCTTTTGGCGACGAAAGAGATGCTCCTGCCGGGAAGAGAGTCGACGCACGTCGACGCCGTCGATGACTAATTCGCCGGACGTTGCTTTGTCTAGTCCGCCAAGTATATATAGGAGCGTTGATTTTCCGCAACCACTCGGACCCATAATCGTGATAAACTGGCCCTCGGTAAAGGCGAAGCTGACATTGTTAACGGCCTTGATCGTTTCTCCTTGACCTCTAAAAAACTTGCTCAGCCCCTCGGCGTAGACAGTGACCTTCTTGTCTTCCTGCGCCGTCTGTCCAGCCTCCAGCGATCCCGTCGACGTTTGTGGAGCCAATTCCTGAACTGCGATCTCGGTATCATCTAGTGGCAACTGATCTTGATCAATTGGTGAGAGTTCTGCATCCATTTTTGTCTATCCTTTGCTTACAACTAATTGCCGTTTCTTAGGACCACCGCTGGCTTGATACGCGCAACATACCAGGCTGGAATCATACTTGTGATAATCGCTAAGGCGATGCCAAATCCAACAATGATCAGGACGGTCTCCAGATTCAGGGTGGCAGATGCAATGTGGACGTTGGTCAGTGCAGTAGATGTACGCGAGAAAAAGCTACCAGCAGCACGTCTAGCAGCGCCACCAGCACCACCAGCACCACCAGCACCACCAGCGCCAGCACCACCACCGAAACCATTAAACGTTCTCGCGGTTCCAGCTACCCCGCTTGCTGCTGGTGTCGTGTTTACGTTGAATTTCTGTGAGATGGCTGGTCCAAAGACTGCTAGCAGTATGATACCGATAATGGCTCCCAGTCCGCTCATGGCGAGGACTTCACCCCAGAATTGTCTGATGACCTGCCAATGCGAGGCTCCAATCGCTTTCAGGATGCCGATTTCGGTGGTGCGCTCTCGCACGATGATGAAGACTGCAAAGATGATCACGACGATGGCTACGATGATGGAGACGATCAATGCCAGGTAGATGCTGTTCTGTGCAACGCCGAGGGCACTAAAAGTGCTCTGGTAGGATTGATCTGAAGTCACGACGTCATATTTTGAGCCCAGCGTTGTTTTCAATGAGCTGGCGGCAGTGTCTACCTGATCAATTGTTGCGGCATAAGCTGTGATGGAGTCGACGCCATTAACGGCATACAGGCTTTCAGCTACCGTCAAGGGGATGACAATCGTATTTCCTGCGATTTGATCGGCTGTGCCGGTGGTGCCGGTGGTGTATATGCCGACAAGCGTGAATGTTTTACCTTTAAGAGGAAAGGTTGAACCGACTTTAAGCTTATTGGTAGTGGCCAATGTTTGGCTCATCATCGCCACATCTGCGCTGGACCCTTGGATCAAAAAGTTTGTGCCCGACACAAGCGTGGGAGTACTTCCTGTTCCAAGTACATAATGTGTCGATCCATTTGAAATTCCGTAGACAGTTGGTGAGAGGGTGAATGTTTTGCCGTTTGGACCTGTGATTGAACCGGCTATCAGTTTGCCATCTGTATCGGTCTGACGTACAGTCTCCTCAGTACTGGTAATGCCAGCGGTTTTGCTGACGGTGGTAATCACTGAGGTTGGAATTGGCGTCGTCGTAACGTTTGCGAACCCGCCGAAGTTCCTGGGCGTACCGGTAGTCCCGCTACCTCTGCCTCCTGTCTTACCTCCAGTACCTCCAGTACTATACCTCCAGTACCTCCCGCACCACCATTAGCACCATTGCCGCCAAAGGTGCCACCGAACTGTCCAGCATTGTTCTCAGCATAGTTGATGGTGATCGATGTTCCCACTTGCTGGTGAACACTGGCAATCTCTTGCTGAGCACTATTATTCAGGCTGATCATTGCAGCCACAAACATCAAGCTAGCACCTAGCAGTACAACCACCAGGATAAGCCGTACGGGATTGCGCAGCACGTTTGCCATGCCACGTATGATTATACCCATAAAATTAATAACTCCCTTCAAAAATATCGGTCTGTTGACTCTTTTTTTATCACTTTAATTTATCAGACATAGGACATAGCAAGAATCAAATACCTTTTGATGCCTAGTATAGATGAGCATTATCAAAAATTTATCATGTGGTTGTAAAAAATGTATGTGTTTAACATAAAGGCGTAAAACTAGGGTAGTCTGACAGAGCCGTCGGCTACCTGGCGTTTGGTTGCTTGATCTCCGCGATAAAATGTCGTGCCTGGCCAGAATATCTATACATATTCGTCGTGCGCGTTTAGAGAGTTTTTACGAGTATAAATATCATTTAGATGTTTATTTCTCTATTTGACTTTAACTTATTTATACGCTAATCTATTCGAAAAGGAGCAAAAGGAGAGTTTATTCTATGTCATGGATATTATTAATTGTATTAAGCACTTTACTATTTTCGCTTAGTAATTTATTTCATAGAGTCGTCATGAAAGACATAAAATCAGATCCTTTTGCGCAAACCTTCGTGTATTACGGGCTTGGCGGATGTTTGACATTGGCTCTGACAATAGCGCGAGGGCATTTTCAGTATGCTATTTCGCTTCGGCAACTCCCTTTTTTTGTATTGATAATGATCGGTGGGATGATGGCTCCGGTCTGCAAATTCAAAGCAGTTAAATATCTCGAAGCATCAGAGAGTAGTATCTTGCTATCCAGCCAAAACTTATGGGAAGTTATCTTAGCCTTTCTCGCCTTACAAGAGGCCTTTTCCATTCAGAGACTTTTAGGGACAATCATTGTTTTGCTCGGCATCGCGATTGCTCAATGGAGAAAAAAGCAATTCGTACTTAATCTGGCCGTCGTTTTTGCCTTACTTGCCTCGATGTTGTATGCACTCGACAATATCATTGGTTACTATGTGCTAAGAGACTTTGATGTTTTCTCCTTCAACGTCTATACATGGCTACTGCCAGTCGTAGCCATCGCCTGTGTCAGACCCCAGGTTTACAAAAAATTAACCTTTTACCTGCGACCATACTATCTGATGAATGTATTTGTCGTAGCATGTACAGCCACACTTGGATCAATCTGCATCGCGAGAGCATATCAAGTCGCCAGAAACGCCTCCCAGTTAGCCCCCATCAGCGCCTCAGGAACGATTTTTACCGTGCTTCTTGCCATCCTGATCCTCAAAGAGAGGAATCATATACGACAAAAAATAGGTGGCGCAATTGTTGTCGTCATCGGATTAATTCTACTGGTCTAATCATTTTTGCCTACACCTCTCACAAGGAAATATGCTGTAAATAAGAGATAAGAATGAGAAATATCTATCTTTCGTAAATATGCACTCATCTATTTATTATCATCTGTATACTAGTAATAGAAGCTCATACAATATAAAAACGTGGGCTTCGTATCTACAATAAATGCTGCTAGCGATGGCTTCTCTAGCAGCCAGAGTACAGTATAAGGGAATGAATATGATTTTAAACCAATCTCGAAGTAATATGACAAGAGGCGGGCAACTGGTAGGTACAGCAGCTTTGGCCTTCGGGTTTGCTTTAGTATTTGCATCGCATAATGCACATGCCTCAGCACATCTCCAGCAAGGACATATGCTTCCGGCTATTTCTCGCACTTGCATTGATCCAGTAACAGGATCTGTAATGCCCTCTGCAGCTGGCGGATGTGCCGGAATCACAACAACAATTCCATATCCGGCACCAACACCTATTGTCGTTACACCTCCGCAACAGGTTGTCAATGTTGATGCGCCTCAACAGCAGACCATCGAGGTGGGGGCACCTCCACAACAAACCGTCAATATCACAGCGCCAGCGCCACAAACCATCGAAGTAGCGCCAGCACCACCACCAATCGTTAACATTGCGCCAGCACCACCACCAATCGTTAACATTGCGCCAGCACCACCACCAATCGTTAACATTGAACCAGCACCAGCACCAGTCATCACATACGACACACCCCAACCTCTCGAGGTTCCATATCCATATTCGGTGCCAAATCTCTCTATTCCCTACCCTTGTCCAAATGATACTACTGTGACAGGAAATGCATCTGGCAACGTCCCAACAGGGTACACATATGGTAACGCACCGACAAGTGGTCCAACAGAGTACACTACTGCACCGACAAGTGGTCCAACAGAGTACACTACTGCACCAACAAGTGGTCCAACAGAGTACACTACTGCACCAACAAGTGGTCCAACAGAATACACTACTGCACCAACAAGTGGTCCAACAGGGTTCACCGCTGCTCCAACAAGTGGTCCATGCCAAACAGGGTTCACCGCTGCTCCAACAAGTGGTCCATGTCCGACAGTGAATGTACCATCTGTTACACTCCCAACAATAAGCAGCCCATTCGCATTCGACTATAGCCAGTCTCCTTGCTATTAATATGCATGTAAGGAAATAGACATTATTGATCAAACAATGTAAGTGTGAAATTACACTTACAGAGTGAGCGGCAAGTATAGCAAAAGGAAAGAGGATACGAAAAATTTTTCGTATCCTCTTTCTTTAGTAAAAATTATTCAGGGACTATGCTGCTTATGCCAGAAAGATTACCATCCTCGCCCCTTGTGACCTCCATATGGTCTATTCTTCGATGTGTTCTTACCATCTGATGGATTGGCTGGAGGAGATTTCGTTACAACACCACCTGTATCTGTATTGCTACAAGCAGGTGCCGTTGGGACGACTGTCACAGTGGTCGGATTAGCCGCCACGGTGGCCGCTACAGCGGTGGTTGGATCAGTTGGTACTGTGGTGGTTGGTACAACGGTGGTCGGATTAGCCACCGGAGTCGTCGTATCAGTTGTACAGGCCACCGGAACCGTTCCTAAGACGGCGGTGCCAGTCGTGCCATTTGGTACTACTGCGCCACATCCAACTACTGGATTTCCGGTCTGGGTAGGATCAGTGACCGTAAAAAACCAGTTATTGGGGATCGTTTTTACTCCACGCAAACCATTAATGGCTAACGTCATATTACTGTTCTCATTCCCATTCCCATTTGTATTTTTAGTTTGTGTAAAGGCAGGAGTGCCGATGCAGCTATTTGGAACGAGATTGAGCTTAATACGCTGATTGGGATGATTGGGATAGCTCACCTTGGATGTAATCTGCGCAGTGCCAGCATTGGGATTGAGCTTAACTGTTGCTCCACCTGTCGCCACTTGCTGCACACCACCAGCATTGCCTGTTCCTGTACCAGGAGTAGTAATTGTCGCCGAGATGACAATTCCATTCGTATCTGTTTGCACAGCGACCGGATTCGGCTGATTGATCAAAGCCTGACAATTCAGGTTGACATAGGACTGATTGTAGCGCATAGCCAGGAAGGTGAAGAGTGAATTGGCCGCACCAGCATCAGGTGTCGTTGCGTTAATCGTGAGAGGCATATCCAGTGCCAGACGTGGCAGACCAGTTGTCAGGAAGTTTTGACAATAGGTTGTACCACTTGCGTCATGCACATTTGCCGCCGGAGCCATATCGACGCCAGCACGATACAGATTCGTTTTACTCAAGCTCTGGTTGTTGCCATTCAGCGTCATCGGATCGGTAAGAGGGATCAGCGCAATGGGAGCTGCCTGATCCGCATTCGCCATAATCTCATCTAGAGCAAGCGCTGAAACTTGCGCATTATTATCGGCAAGATTAGGGGCCGTCCAGGGTGTGCATCCAAGAGCCGGATCAACAAAGGTTGTAAGCAAAGCGTTATCGCTCGGATTGGCAATGACGGTTGCATTGGCTAGTTGAGTTTGATTGGCCGCACTAAATTGTGCCGTTTGCCCATTGGCGTTGGAGAGATATTGCGTCTGAACATTGTCACTCTGATCCTGGTCGATAATGCCAAAATCGCGTGTTGTTGGGCAGGGCAGACCATCTTTGGCGGTCGCTAGGGCAGGAACTTTGACTAAACCGGCTGTGATGCCCTGGTTGGCGGCCGCATAGAACGCTACCGCGTTACAATAAGCATATTGCCCAAAGACCGATTGATTTAGACCATTGACACATTTTCCCTGGGCCAGACTATTTCTGCGAGCACCTTGTAGTGTCAGGTTCGTGCCGTTAAAACCAAACCAGAGGCCGACAACTGCATTCGCAGGCAATGTGGGAGCCGTTGGAGCAATCGCTGCTTGCGTGCCAACATCAACAACCAGTGGGTTATAGACGCTCATCGCACCCGTAGCTGGATCATAAATCACTCCCTGCACAAAGGCGCTTTGAGCAGCATTAGCTTCGTTGCAAGGTCCATTGGCTGTATCCGTCGCGGATAACTGATAGGGTGTCGCGAGTCCTTTGGCTGAGAGCGGATTGGCTGGTACCAGCAAACTACAATTTGGGTTGGGAGTTGTTACTCCTGCCGCATGCGAAGCGATATGCATCCACGCAAAAACAGTTCCTCCTATCAGCAGGAGCACGATAGGAACACTGATGCCAATGAGCATCAATGGTGAAAAACGTCGCCCTCGTTTCCGTGAGTACATTGATGTACCGGATGCTCGTAAACTAGCTCGTGACTTGTTCTGCATATTTCCTTATACCTCTCTTAGACTGTGGTCAACGTCTGCTATATGTATCTCATCTTATAAACAAGTAAATCCCATCATGCGAAACAGATACAAATAGAAGCTCGATGATGTGCTTCAATGATTTCATACATTTCTTTGTATCGATGATGAAAAACAATGAAGTTAGCCATTGCCACTACACATACAGGCTCTAAGAAAAATACTACCATCATATCTAAGTAACTCCACTGATATTCATTTATTAAAGAAAAGGTACCATTATCGAGTTGCGGTTTCTTAACCGCTAGCATCATTTTAAACGCTAGTGCCGCGGTCTTGTGCCATTGACTCCAACACCTTCCAAAGAAAGAGCTTTGAGCTTGGCAAACCAAGATCGCTTACTGTAGCTGCGTCGCCTTGTGCACGCGGACCCGTTCATCGTACAATCAAGCCTCATGTTCTCTCTCAACGCCTCCTGTATGGTGTACCCACCTCGTGACCGGACCGTGGTCAGCACATCGTAGCCGGATCAAGCAAGCAAAATGCCCTTCTTTTTCGTGCATGAGTGGGCCCGGTTGTGATGTGTTTCACTGTCTGTTTGCTCGGCTACGATGTGCTGACTATTATTAGGTCACGAGGTGGGTACACCATACATACAGAGCCATCACATCGTCTCTTCATTTGAAAAGGTTCTCTCTCGCATGGCGATGGGTGGCAGGTACGATGAACTGGACCGCGTGCACAAGGCGACGCAGCTACAGTAGGCTAGCGTGGTCTCTTCGATTGTATGCGGCCTTGTGTATGGTGTACCTTCCATGCGAATACGTTGGACTTGGTGGTCATCGAGCCGTCGGATCAGTTCGCGCCCAACCGGAACGGCACTCGGCCAGCGCCACGCCCAGGTTCATCGGTGGCCTTCCCCGTTCACGCCCACACACGACGAGGCTCCCATCCGCTTGATCGCGAGTCCCCACACGATCGAAGGGATCGCACGGAGACGGCTTGCTCTTCCTGGGACCTGTTGATGCCACAGCGTTGTTTGGGGTGATCTTCGGCGAGGACCGTTCCGGTTGGGCGCGAAGTGGTTCCGACGGCTCGATGACTGGTTGCGTTTCTTTTGCACCTCACGGGATGGCTGTAGAGCTTCCCACGAGCCTAACTGAAAAATATTGAGCACAAGACCGCGGCGCTCGCGTTGGCTGGCTTGATCGCTACGATTGAAGGTGCCGAGGCTAATGCTACTAATATAGAGAGATGCACAATCGCGCTAAAAGACGAGTCGGTTGCTGCTTATTGGAGTGAGATATGTAAGAGATTTGCCGCTGTTTGTAATCGATCACTGTTGATGAGTGGTTGGGCCTGAATATCTCCATTATCAAAGTTAAATTCAAGCAACGACTGAAAGCCTGCTTTATGGACGCCTATGCGCGAAGCTAGATTGAAAGGGGAGTAGAGAATCCAAAAACGATCAAATTTGACGCTTTCCTGCTTGATGATGCTCTGTAGCAAATGGGGATAAAGACCTTTTCCCCGCCAATCGGGTAGCGTTGCGAAATCCCAGAGGTAGCAATTGCGAGATGGGAGTGCGAAGTGTAGATCAATTTCGATTACCTCACCGATCCGCGAGGCCACCCAGCCATAGGCGGTCGGTACCTGATCCACATAAGCAATGTAAGGGATGCTGCCAGCCCGGATACGTGTATGCACCTCATCTTCTGTGATCTGTATCATACTTGCAAGTAAGGGGATATCAGTAGATGGGTAAGCCAAAAATTGGGGTAGTGGGTTGAGAACTGGTACTGGATCACCATGCCACCATGTTGCTAATGCCATGATAAAATAAATCTTTATGCGTCGTATTCTACAAAGTAGGAGAAGACGGCGATATCCTTTCCTTCATAATGCTTTGACATTATGAAAATTTATAACTATACAATTTCCTATAATTATATCATCTATATTGATTGTTTGTTCGTACTCTTTGCAGGTGACAAAGTCATAGATAAATCTGATGAAGTATCCGCTTATTTGTTGAGACTTTTGTTGATGCGTTTGATCACGCCAGGACCTTCGTAGATGAAGCTGGTATAGATTTAAATCAAGCTAGCACCCGCATCAAACATACGCCTGGCATCATCGGGACCAAAGATGCCTCCGACTCCAATGATCGGCATCTGATGGTCCAACTTTTGGCTGAGGTAGCTTACGACCTCAAGTGAGCGTGTAGCTAGCGGTCGACCGCTGAGTCCTCCAGCTTCTGCCGTGCTACGCCGTAAGCCAGCACGCGCCAGGGTTGTGTTGGTGGCGATGATGCCGCGCACATGCCGCGCCAGGCAGACTTCTACGAC
The DNA here is from genome assembly GCA_963699315.1 of uncultured Chloroflexia bacterium. Classification (GTDB taxonomy): domain Bacteria; phylum Chloroflexota; class Ktedonobacteria; order Ktedonobacterales; family Ktedonobacteraceae; genus Dictyobacter. The sequence continues at coordinate 4,162,613 of OY969433.1, read as the reverse complement.
ATCATCGATCTGATTATTGGTAAGATCGGGAGCGATCTTGACCAGCACCGGTTTGACAAGCGGACTGTTTGCCTGTCTGGCAAGTATTTTTGTCTCCTGCACGGTGGCTTGGAGCAGTTGATCAAGCGGCGCTTTATCCTGGAGCTTGCGCAGTCCGGGTGTGTTGGGCGAGCTGACGTTGATCGTGAAGAAGTCTGCAAAGTCGTAGAGTTTGCGCAATGAGTAAAGATAGTCTTCAACAGCCTCTTCAGGCGGCGTGATCTTCGATTTGCCAAGACTCCAACCAATCGGCAGGGCAGGCTTAGGCAGCTTCAACAAGCGAGCATGGATAGCATCAGCTCCATCATTGGGGAAACCCATACGATTAATCAAGGCGCTATCCTGCGAGAAGCGGAAGTTGCGCGGACGCTCATTCCCTGGCTGCTGGTAACGTGTCACCGTCCCAGCCTCAATAAAACCAAAGCCCAGCGCCGCTAAGGCTGGAAGCCCCAGACCATCTTTGTCAAAGCCGCCCGCGAGTCCGACGGGATTGGGGAAATGGAGGCCAAAAACGTCTCGTTCTAGTGCGGCTGATTTGTAGGAGCTGGCTGCCTCGATGATCTTCAGTAATAATTGAGAATGAGAGGCAAGCGACAATCCATTTATAATCCAATGATGGGCGTGCTCGGGGTCGCTGGCGGATGCACGAAAGATAATGGGACGGGCGATGGCTTTATACAATAACATGATGCGGTTTCCTGTTGTCGTCAGCTATGATGTTTGCGAAGAAAGAAGAACTCCAACCTTGTTCTTCGTCTGGACGAAGAATACATCACAACGCACAAAAGGTCAAGCGATCAAGATGGTGCGGCACTTGTAACAGCCTATACGGTCTGGCAGGAAGTAGCTATTTTTGCACGCATATGCTACAGTGAGAGCGAAATTCGACTGATGTAGAGGGACTGAAAGTTAACGATGACTGAATTGGTCTGGCAAGGGAAGAAACTACCATCCATCTCTGATCCGATGGGATGCTTGATAACTCACGAGTATTATCGTCCACAGGATACGATAGCTCAAACAACTCCCACTATCCAGGGCTGGCATAATCGTCTGATCCATGCGGATAAAAACGCGGCTTTGCCGGTTTTACTAACTGAGTTCGCGGGCAGCGTCAATATCATCTACATCGATCCACCCTTTATGACGGGGCGCACGTTCAAGAATGGCAGACAGCAAGGTATGCCGATCGGTATCTCCTATCAAGATATCTGGAGCAATGATCTGGATAGCTATCTTCAATGGCTCTATGAGACATTCTGGTACCTGCACCAACTGCTGGCACGCGATGGCTGCCTCTATGTACATCTGGATTGGCGGGCGACACACTATGCACGCATCTTGCTCGACGAGCTCTTCGGGATGCATGCAGCAACTCCCGGTGGTTCTGGCTCTGGACTCAAAAACGAAATCATCTGGCATTATCGATCCGGTGGACGCTCCCAACACTCATTTGCTCGCAAGCATGATACAATTCTACTCTATACTAAATCTCATCAGTATCACTTTCATGGCGAACGCGTTGGATTGCGCCGTGGCAAAGAGAAGCGCAACCATATGCGTAAGGAGATTGGTCCCGATGGTCGCACGAGTTGGACGATTCGCTCGGCTGGCAAGCTCTATTCTTATTCGGAGGATACGATGATGGCTCTCGATGACGTGTGGTGCGACATTAGCCATCTCCATCAGAAAGATCCCGAGCGCACTGGCTACGCCACCCAAAAACCGGCCGCCCTGCTTGAACGCATCCTCCTGGCATCGTCAGAGGAGAACGATCTGGTCATGGACTGCTTCTGCGGCAGCGGCGTCACGCCTGTGGTCGCGGAACAGTTGGGACGGCGCTGGCTAGCGTGCGATCAAAATGATATGGCGATCTCTATCACGCGTACACGGCTTCTCCAACAGAATCGACGCAACGTTTTTGCCATGCAAAGCGTTAACAAGGTAGAATAGAAGACACTTGCAATGACTGCAAGATCAAGAATTGAGCACTCATTGAACCAATGGAGGTATCAAGTAGGTAGATATCGCATGTACTACAGGAGTGCCAATACATTAGGATCTTGTGCAGAGAATGGATACATGCACAGGAGATAGGCAAAAAAAAACATGTTAGAACTACTTGAACAAGTATTTCGTCAAGTTCGGGCCTATACACAAGCCGAGCGCTATGATCGTAAACAGGTGTATGCACATTCGTCTAAACATATTACGATGCAGTTTGACCGCGATGCAGAAGATCTGATTATCAACGGTCTCACGAATAGCGGGCAGGGCTTCGAAATTATAACGGAAGAACGCCCCACTTTTTCAACTACAGAACACCCCGACTACCGTATTGTGGTTGATCCCATCGATGGCTCCAAAAATGTCGAACGAGGGATTATGACTGCCGCTGTGGCACTCGCGGTCTTACCTATCGACGCACCCGTCACCCCCGAAAACGTCCAATGGGCGCTGGTGGGCGAACTTTTTACAGGCTTCGTCTATGAAGCGCAGAAAGGCGGTGGCGCGTTCCGCGACGGTCGACGTTGTCAGGTCAGTAGTACAGCCTCAATTAAGGACTGTCTGGCAGGACTCAATCTCGATGGTCGCAATGGCGATACGCTCCGCGCCCTCCTCACCGAAAATCCGCGTCTGGGCTTCGTACGCCGCACCGGCAGCTCTGCCATCGATAGCGTCTACGTTGCCAGCGGCACCTACGATGCCTACATCGATATAGGCGACGAAATTACAGGTGAATCCTTTCTCGCCTCCGCCAGCATCGTACTGGAAGCTGGAGGCATTGTCACCGATCACGAAGGCAAACCGCTGCGCCCAATCGTCAATCTCACCGACAAATTTTCGCTCGTGCTAGCAGGCAACAAGAAGCTCCATCAGGACATCGTCAACAAGATCCAAAAAGGCGGAGGAGTCTAAAAGTAGCAGTCGGCTACGGGCTTGATACCCTTGTCATATATATAAAGAGTTTGTTGCCATGTAACAGAAATGGACAGAGTAGCGTATACTATCTAAGAAGTACAAAGTCAAAGATTGTGTAGAACACGATAGAGGACATCTAGTATGCCTGACCTACGGAACCTGTCTCCCCAGAAGAGACAGTATATGCTACTTCTATCTTTCCTTGGCAATCTGCTACTCTGTCTCACCTTGAGCAGCTGTGACTACGTACATATAGCCCTCTTCCCCTCTCAACCAGCGCAGACCACACCCATCAATGCGAATCTGAAAAAGCAGGGGGACAACGCGCTCCTGGCTTTTCAGCACTGGATCACCGTGTTGAAAAATGCTGGTCGACAGGTTGATAGCTATCAGCAACAATATAATCGTGATCAGCGAGCACTCCAGCAAGCCACAACGGAGACAACCTATCAAGCAGTACTCAAGATCACCAAATCCAACGTACAGACCATCGAGCTGCCCGCCATCAAAGCAGAAGCCAGCAGCCTGCAACAGCAATTACAGACACAAGCCTCCAACTGGGAAAAGAGCCATTCCCATCGTGACACCTACAACAACACTACCTACAAAATGGGCTTCGAATATGACAACCAGACCGGCATCGGTACCTGGATACAAAACGATCTATCGGTAGCCACTACCTTCGCCAACTATCAACAAATCGTCGCAGATCTCAACATGTACCTGACCAACTTCAAGGCCATGACAACAAATGCCAGCGACACAACTCCCTATGATCAGGTTCATCAGGCCGATCTCGACCTGATCAACCACTATCAAAAGACCCAGAACGAAGTCCTAGTCATCTCACTCACCGAACAATCCATGCGCGTCTACGACCACAGCAAGCTGATTAAAGCATTCCAGGTCACGACAGGACAACCCAATAAACCGACGCCGCCGGGTAGCTGGTGGGTCGAAAGCCATCAGAAAAATATTACCTTCAAATCCGACGACCCTAAAACATCGCCGTACTGGTATCCAGATACACCGATCCACTACGCCATGCAATATCACAGCAACGGCTACTTCATCCATGACAGCTGGTGGCGCGCCGAATATGGTCCCAACACACAGTTTCCACATCAGGACACAACCGGCGATACCGCAGCCGACGTCGGCTCACATGGCTGCATCAACATGTTCCTAAACGACGCCCAATGGGTCTACAATCACGTCCGCCTGTATACCGATGTCATCGTCTATTAACAAGTAGCTGCGTGTCTTGTGCACGCGGTCCACTCGACGTACGAAATTTCCATCGTCGCATCTATTTTCTACTGATATATGTAATGCTCCTCAAAAAGAGAGGAGGATCAGCGGTAAAATCAGACGCATCAGAGGCTGAGCGTGGGGTGATCAATAGAGGAAGTCCGTCGTACGTCGAGTGGACCGCGTGCACAAGACACGCAGCTACAGTAAGATCGTATTCCACAGACATGATGGAGGTTGACGATCATTTGTGCATTCAGAAACATCTCATCGATATTTATGTGGAATCAATGGCGTGAGGGCCCTCGGCTACTGGTAAAAAGTCGATTTACCTGCTATTCTATAAGAAGCAGATAGTGCTAGCCAGACATGGGAGAAAGCAAATGCTTGCTAAGCGCCAGGTTACAACAATGTGTCCGATGAATTGTCTACCCACGCAGTGTGGCATGCGTGTCGAGGTCGCAGACAACAAACTGCTGACACTCAAAGGAGATCCCAACAATCCCGATAGCAAAGGCTTTTTGTGTATCAGGGGCAGAGCAACACGCGAGATTTTTGACAATCCCAAGCGTTTACTGCATCCTCTACGCCGTGTGGGGGCGAGAGGCGCTGGCCAGTGGGAGCAATGTTCGTGGGATGATGCATATGCGATGATGGTTGAATCTATCAGCCAAACACTACCCGAACGCGTGGGATTATGGCGCGGGCATGGCGTAGGCACTACGGGGATTCTGTCATCGCTGATCGCCCGCTTCGAACTTCTGGGTGGCTTTCAACATTGGGCGGCGGCCATCGTATGCTGGGCCATGGGTGGCTATGGGTTGGGGCTGACGGGACTACTTGAGACGAGTACGAAAGAAGATATGGCGGCCAACACACGTACGATCCTCTGCTGGGGATCGACTCTCGCCAGCCAACCAGGCATCGCTCCACATCTTATCGAAGCGCGGAAGCGAGGCGCGTATGTCATCCATATCGATATCAGGCGTACTGAAATATCGAGTCATGCCGATGAAGTGATCTTATTACATCCAGGAAGCGATGCTGCGCTGGCACTGGCTATCGCCCATGTGATCATGCAGGAAGAGTTGGTGGAGCAATCATTCATCGAGGCCTATACGCTTGGCTTTGCGGAATTTTCAGAGCATGTGCGCCAGTATACGCCTGAGTGGGCGGCGACAATCTGCGGGATTGAGCCGGAACGTATCCGCGATCTAGCGCGGCGCTATGCCAGGGACACTCCTGCCATGATCGTATTGGGCGGAAGCTCGATGTTTAAGCATCAGCACGGCTGGGAAGTGAGTCGTGCCATCGCTTGCCTGCCCGCACTGACAGGACAATTAGGGATCGCTGGCGCTGGCATGGGTCCACGACATGGGGCCTCAACGCATAGCGATGGATATGCCAATGTCCTACCGCATGTAGAGAGACTGGCGGAGAATCTTATTCCCAGCCATATGACGACTATTACGGCGGCCCTAAAGGCAGGACAAATAGATACGTTGCTGCTGCTGGGAAGCAATATACTCTCATCTTTTGCCGATGCGAATGAACTGGCTCTGGGTCTCGAACAGGTCAAATTCATCGTCTCCTATGACCTCTTCATGAACGAAACCAGCCGTCGCTTTGCCGATCTTGTTTTGCCCGGTACCGCCTGGCTGGAAGATATAGGATTAAAGCAGACGGCTACACATATCTATCTGATGGAACGTGCCCTGGAACCAGAGGGAGAAAGTCGAACGCTCAGTAGTATATTACGTCAGCTGGCGGAGAGGCTGCAGATTACAAACTTCTTTCCTTGGCAGGATGATGAGGATTTCGTCAACGCACTTCTGGCCTCACAGCGGACGGAGTCGGGCGATGCTCTGACGGTGGATATTTTGCGACAAAGGGGTGGATACTGGCAGAGGAGTAATCTCTCACATATCGCGTATCCGCAACGCAGCTTTCATACGCCATCGGGGAAAGTTGAGTTTTGGAGCGAGCGAGCCTGGCAGGCGGGCCTATCTGCATTACCATCCTACACCGCGCCCCATAAAGAGGATTATCCATTACGCTTCTGCCAGGGTCGCTCGCTCAGTGCGTTCCATGCATTCTTCGACGAGGGACAAGCGCTGCCCACACTCGCGAAAGCCAATACAGGACCCGAACTCTGGATACATCCACAGGATGCCCGGTGCAGAAATATCCAAAGTGGCAGCCCGATTGTGATCGTCAATGAGCGGGGACGCTTTGAGGCGCGGGCTCGCGTGACCGATGATATCCTACCAGGAGCTGTGTGGATGCGCGATGGCTGGATGGGTGTCAATCGTGTCACCAGCGGAGCACCGACCGTTGCGCTCGCCGCCAATGACATCGTACCCGGTATTCCCGGCGGCCAGGCAACGTATGATGCCTGGGTCGAGGTACAAAGCAGTCAATAGTCGCGGTAGCCGTTCGCATCAATACTTTTCAGTTAGGCTCGTCAACGTGATAGCCCTCGATCGCAGCGACCAAGCAAGCCAACGTAGCGCCGCGGTCTTGTGCCCGGCGGCCCGTTTATCGTATGATATGCCCCCAATAAGCGCATATATCCTCGTATAATAAATTGCCTGAAATTAAGAATTATACGCCTCATTCAGACCGCGTATTATGTTATATAAACACTTTGGCGGAGTTTTTCGTGTGGGAACGGGCCGCCGGGCACAAGACCGCGGCGCTACGTTGGCTCTCTTTGTTTCATTTTCAGGATATTGGTGTTTTTTCGACATCGGCAGAAGAAACCAAGATAATCGGGCATGTAAGCTTAACTGAAAAGTATTGGCCGTTCGCATCATCGCGCCCAAAGAGAACCGCCATCCCCTCTTGACTGATATTTCCTTGCATTCAGATGAAAAATGTGTCGCAACACATTTTTAGCGACGAGAGTCGCGTTTCTGAATGTTTATGGGTCCAAGTTGCGTTTTTGAATGCATATGGGTATGAGAGCACGCTCTTGTGAACTCTCCTCAAAGAGCACCACTTCTGAATGCGGTATATTGGCATGCAAGAGTTCTTCCTGTTGGGTACGAATTTCGGCCGGCAATTGCTCATGGACGCGCTTCTGACCCTCCATGAAGTCAGCACGAGACGCAGGGGCACTTGCCAGAACAAGGCTCAACAATCCATCGGGTTTCTGCAACGCATATTCCATAGCTAGCATCCCACCCCAGGAATGACCCAGAAGATGGATGCGCTCAAGGCCCAGTGCCTGCCGGACAACAGAGAGCTCATCAAGAAAGAGTCTGACACTCCATAAGGTGTCATCGTCGGGTTTGTCAGAATTACCACAGCCAAGTTGATCATAAAAGATGATCGGGCGACCCGTTCGCGCAAACTCTTCGAGTGGCTCCAGGCCATCGTGAGTAACGCCAGGTCCACCATGTAGCGCAAGAACAGGGAACTTACCAGGGGCTAGATGAGCGGGGTCGCCAACGACACGATACCATGTCTGATATCCATGAAATGGAATAAATCCTTCGCGCACAGAAAACATTGTAGCCATAACACATTCCTTTTCTTTATCGATGATTTATGTTGCTAACATATCATAATGCAAATAAATTTATTTATTGTCTATAAAAATTGGCAACCACCCAGGTTATCGTAATATACCTACCGTAGGAGACGTGATTGCGTCGATTGTTGATGATATGGGCCATAATTATTATCGACGTTGTCTGTGTGCAAACAGCAGTAGGCATATCTAATTTCATGAATATGACAATACATTGCTGAAAAGTCGCTCGATTTTTTCCGCTTTTCTGGGTGAGTGAGGTATTAGATAAGTGAGGAGGCTAGAAATGTCCCGAGCACAGCACAATAAGTGGTAAGTGGATGGTTAGTAGAGAGAGTTAGTAAGTAGTGAGAGGTGGATACTATGCAACAAGGTATTAAATCTATCGTTGGAAGTGAGTGCGAACACGAGCAACCATTGGGCATAACGCTACAATTGTTGCTGAGCCATGCGTTGGTCGCATGTGTAACCACTGGCCTGTTTATCTGGCTCTCGACCATGGGATTGTCGCTTATGCTGGCGCTCTGCGCTGTTCTGCTTATTGGAGCTGGACTGGGACTACTACTGACCTGGAATATACAATACGCATTGTTTCTCCTCTATGAGACGCTCACACGCTTGTCGCAAGGGATATCTGTCGAGCTGAGGGAAAAAGCATGGTGGCATTGGCCCTTCACCGAGTCTTTTGTGGCGCTGACTGATCTAAATCAACGCATCAAACAACAGGCACGGCAGATCCAGTTAGGGACGCGGTATCGTGATTATCTGCTGCAATGTGCAAGCGATGAAGCAGAACAAGAGAAACGCCATCGCTTGGCTCGTGATCTCCATGATGAGATCACGAGTCAGGTCTTTAGCATAAGTCTGAATGCAGCAGCCGCACAAGCTCATCTCATGCATAAAAGCATGCCAGGTAGCATCGCGCAGACGGCCATCGAGGATATGCAATGCAGTACCAAAGAGGTACAGACCAAGCTGCAAGCGCTACGGCAACAACTGCATCCCTTCTCTCTGGAGCAGGATAGTCTGACGGAGGCCCTACAAACTCTGGCAGATACGCTTGGCTATCGTACTGGTGCAGCTTTACAGATCACGATCAGAGAGCTGCCAAGCGCTGATCGTCTGCCACGCTCGATGCAAGAGCTAATCTTTCGCATCGTACAGGAAGCATGTGACAATATCGCCAGACATACACATCCTCAACATATCTGGCTCACACTTGAGCAACAAGGTCAGCAGCTGCTGCTGGAGGTACGCGATGATGGGCAAGGCTTCGATCTGGCACATGTGCGTCAAGGGATAGGACTGGCACATATACATGAACAAACTATTCTCCTCAAAGGCCGCCTCTCGATCCAGAGTCAGATTGGACAAGGTACAACTATCTGTGTACGCATTCCTCTATTGCTCTCTCTTCCTGAGCAGCAAGATCAACTCTGCGAGGAATGGCATTCAAAACACGAACTTACTTGCGCACGCGATAACATTCAGAGCGCAGAATGGGCAGCCTTGTCGGCACTTATCTTCATGATACTGTACATGAGCTTCAGGAACGATAGTGAAAACTGGCTATGTATCTCATTAATCCTTCTGTTTAGTCTCTGCTCTACAGTCTATGGCTATCTACGCGCACACCTGATCCTGACAAAAGAAATCCTCGCTGGCCGAGAATACCAGTCCGAGGTCCAAGCATTGCGTCTACGTCTGCGAAGCTGGCGCTCCTGGAAATATCTCCTGGCCCTGACTGGCAGTTGGTGCCTCGTCTCTCTACTGCACGGCTGGCACGATGAACGGATCGTACTGGAGGTCGCTACGGCTTCGTGTGGACTGCTTTTACTGCTGGCACGCGAGCATAGTGCAACCACAAATGCGAAACGACAGTATTACACTCACTTATCTCGAGCAGAAATGCACTGGGAGTTGCTGCGCTGGCAACAAACACTGGCTCGTCGCAGCAGAGGCTGGTTCTTCTGTATTGGTTGCTATCTCCTCTTGACGCTCGGAATTAGCAGTATCACACAGCCTCCGGGCAGATCAATTCAGCTTTTCAATGATGCCCCTGGCATTATCATCGTGCTGTGGGGACTACAACTACTAGTAGCGACGCTCATCGCTAAACGGGAAACAGCATCGCTACTGAGCAACAAAGATCAAATTCAACCATGTAGAAAGGAGCTGTTCAATGAAGCATAAGATTCACGTTGTGCTAGTAAATCATCATCCTATTGTGCGGCGAGGACTGGCTAGCTTCTTCAACACCTTCGATGATATTGAAATGGTGGGTGAAGCGGCTAATGGGGAGATCGCTTTACGACACATTGAGAAGTGGATGCCCGATGTGATGATCCTGGAGATGCTGCTACCTGGCAACATTGACAGCATCGAAACGATCCGCCGCGTAGGAGCGTTACTCCCATACACAAAGATCGTGGTGACAACAAGCCATGCCGATGACGCACGTATATTGGCGGCCCTGAGTATCGGTGCGATGGGCTATGTGCGTCAAGAGGCTGATCCCGCTTTTCTGATCACCACGATCAGAGCAGTAGCCCAGGGACAAGCGTTGCTCGATCCACCGATTGCGAGCGCGATGATGCAGGAACTTATACACAACAAGTCATCACGCCCCAAATTAACCACACGCGAACAGACGATCCTGCGCCAATTTTCCCTGGGACGTACCCATGCTGAAATTGCCGACGTTCTGGTCATTACGGAGGAAATGATCAAGACTCATGCCGGCAATATACTGACCAAGCTCCAGCTCGTCCATCGCACGCAGGCCATGCTCTATGCGCTAAAAAAAGGCTTGATCCCCCTGGACGAAATCGAGTTGCCATGACCCAAATACGAAATACAAGCATTGGTAAACAATGTAGTGGCTCAGTGTTAATCAAAATCAAGTTGGTACTTCGCTCGATAGGATGGTACAATGAACCATGAAGATAAATGGCAGGGATAGGGCATCGTGTAAAGATGCATGCAAAAATCGAAAAAACAATTATATGTACATGCTAGCAATAGGATGGATGTATTGTTTGTATTGCACATACAACATCTATTTGTCACACTAACATGCATTAGGGATGGAAGCGTTGATTGAAGCTCAGCGTAGAAACTTCATGATCGTTGTCTAATAGAGATAGCTTAACATTGAAGTGAAATATCCCCAGAGGAGTAATACGTTCATGACCATGATGATGAGTCGTAAGGCTCTAGAAGAGTATGGATTAGTCAATCTGGGTACTATTCATTGGAATCTTTCTCCAAGTGTTTTGATTGAACATGCACTCACACTGCAGGAGGGAAAGTTAGCCGCTAATGGTGCCTTGAACGCAACGACTGGTGTCCATACCGGGCGCTCACCAAAAGATAAATTTATTGTCTCAAATGAAGAATTCGACAGCCTGGATCTGGTGGGGCGAAAATAATCATCCCATGGCTCCCGAGACCTTCGAGATCGTACGACGTAGTCTGGCCGATTATTTACAGGGACGCAATGTGTTTGTGTTGGATGCCGCTGCTGGTGCCGATCCACAATATCGCATGCCGATCCAAGTAATCACAGAGCTAGCCTGGCATAATCTGTTCGCACACCAACTGTTTTTACGCGCCACCGAAAGCGATCTTACCAGCGACCGTCCAGGCTTTACCATTCTCTGTGTACCTCATTTTAAGACCAATCCACGCATCCACGGCACACGTTCAGATACCGCTATTATTATCGATTTTAAAGAGCGCCTGGTCTTGATCGCTGGCACAGAATATGCCGGTGAGATGAAAAAATCCATCTTCACCATCCTGAATTTCATCCTACCAGCACAGGGCGTGCTTCCCATGCACTGCTCCGCCAACGTAGGTCCACAGGACGATGTGGCTCTCTTCTTCGGTTTATCCGGCACCGGCAAGACGAGTCTCTCGGCAGATACCAGCCGTCGCTTGATTGGCGATGATGAACATGGCTGGGGACAGAATGGCGTCTTTAACTTTGAGGGCGGCTGCTATGCCAAATGCATCAACCTCTCTGAGAAATACGAGCCGCAAATCTGGAACGCCATCCGTTTCGGCTCCGTCTATGAGAATGTTGTCCTAGACGAGAAGACACGCATACCAGATTATGCCGACGACAGCTTTACAGAAAACACACGTGCCGCCTATCCGATTGAGTATATCGACAACGTCGTTATATCCGGCATGGCCGGACAGCCAAAAGCGGTAATCTTTTTATCCGCAGACTCATTTGGGGTCCTCCCACCTATCTCAAAACTCACAACCGAGCAGGCGATGTACTACTTCCTGTCCGGCTATACCAGCAAGCTAGCAGGCACAGAAGCAGGCGTCACAACACCGCAAGCGACCTTCAGCTCCTGCTTCGGAGCCGCTTTCCTGCCCCGACGACCAGGAGAATATGCGAACTTGCTGCGCGAACGCATCGAACAGAACGATGTCCGCTGCTATCTAATCAACACCGGCTGGACCGGCGGCTCCTACGGAGTCGGATCACGGATCAACATCAACTACACACGCGCCATGGTCCGAGCAGCCATCAGCGGAGAAATCGAAAAGGCCCCGGCCACCACCGATCCAATCTTCGGCCTACAGATACCGGATTTCTGTCCCGACGTACCTGGCTCGGTGCTCTCACCACGCGACACCTGGGCCGATCACGATGCCTATGATCAGCAGGCACATAAGCTGGCCGAACTATTCAAAAAGAACTTCGAGCAGTTCAATCTGTCCGATGACACGATCCGCAACGCTGGCCCCCGCTAGCCTATACACAGATACCAATACAGAGCCCATTAAGATAAATGGGCTCTGCGTTAGCATCAATTCAGACTTGTCCCGCCAAGCTTTTAACGATATGTTGATCAACGCTTTTCTGCAAAAATCAATTTTGTATGCCGTGACTTTTCTAATTATTGCACGCTACTGGCTCAGTCATCGCCATCTTACCAATGTGGTTGAGCACATCGACAACGTTTATTTACCACTCAATCTCCTATTTCTGGCCTTTGTCGCTTTCTTACCAGCGGTCACCAATATGATCGAAGAATACAATTATGTCTGGGCAGTTATTCTCTATACTGCGGCGCTGGCAGGATGCGGATATGCGATGACGTTTCTCTGGGCCTATGTTTTGAAAAAGCCCCTGATTACTTCTAACAAATTTAGCCAACATTCAATCAATATACGCATTTTTAATTCGGCAGTGATACCAACGCTTTTTCTTTGTTCCCTATTGCTACTACTCATCCCCCATTTGAACCCAAGCCACCTTTTTTTCTCCTGGTTTGGCATTCCGATCATCCTGTTCATCATCAAACGCATACTCTCAAAAAAAGCAACCGAGCAAGGGATAAGAGATGAGGCCTGGTCATAAATCGTCAAGCCGATTTGAGAAAGGCTTTGAGACCAACACACAATGGCAAGTCGTGCTCAAAGCGGTATCATAAAGCGAGTGAATAGACTAGGCCGACTAAGTAGTGAAGACATCTGAGAGAGACTCGAGCAGAGCCATCATCTCCTCCTGATAGCGCTCGCGCCAGCAACTCGCCTAGATAAGCTGAAGGCGTCCCTGGCCAATCGAGACAATACGACTCATCGTGGCAAGCTGCTCTTGCAGTACCACAATCCCGTTGGCCGTGATGCGATAGGGACGGCGACGCTTATCGCTCTCCAAGGCCTCAATCCACCCACGCTGCTCCAGACGTCCAATGGCCCCGTAGAGCGTCCCCGGCTCCAAGTGCGTCCCGCTAAAGTGCTCGATATCTTCAATCATCGCGTAGCCATGCTTGGAACCTCCAGCCAGGCTCGAGAGAATGAGCAGCGAGGGATCAGAAAATCGTCCAAGGTCTGGCAAATGCTTCGACATAAAAAAACGCTCCTACTTCGTCTATCAGAAACCCTCTATGTAGCATCACTTACTAAGTATGGCTGAATAGTAGCATAAAAAAACCGAAAATCAAGGGCCTATATGCTCACTTCTTGTACGCTGGTATACAGCGAGCATAATAGTAAAATATTTGGAGAAAAGGAAGGGTCAACCGCTCCCAGAAGATCGCTTACCTGAGCTCAAAACCTACCTACAACAGTCAGAAATCGCCATTCACATCACAACTGGACCATGGTCGCTGCGATTGAACCTGACCTGCTCCTTGGCCGGTTTGCAAAAAATCGTGGCGCACACGTGCGAACCTTGACGAAGGCAAGCGAATAATGCTACATTACGGAACTTGCAATATGATCCTTATTGATGGTATTGTATAATCCTACTTTAAAGGAGCATGGCAGATGTTATATATTGGCTGCCCCATGTGGGGCTACAAAGAGTGGGTCGGGGATTTCTTTCCAGCTCGCACGTCTGCGAGCGATTTTCTGCGTCTCTACAGTAAAAAATTGAATACTGTTGAGGGAAACACGATTTTTTATGCACTCCCCTCCGTCGATACGGTCATCCGTTGGGCTCAGGACACACCTGAAACCTTTCGCTTCTGTCCCAAAGTGTCACGAAGTATCAGCCACGAAGGGAATCTCGCGCAGCAGAAAAGCCAGACAGCGGCCTTTATCGAGCGTATGCGCTACTTCGGCGAACGTCTAGGAACAATCTTTCTACAACTTCCGCCCACGTTCACGCCAGCGCAGAGCGATCAGCTCGCCCAGTTCCTGGATGCTTGGCCATCCGATATACGCCTGGCCGTCGAAGTACGCCATCCCGATTTCTATCAGGAACCGCATGCAGGCATGTTGAAACGCTTGTTGCAACAGCATCACGCTGCACGCGTGATCATGGACACACGCCCCATCCAAACTGGCTCACCCAAAGAACAAAAAGAACTCCAGCAACGCGAACGCAAACCGCACCTGCCGGTCCAGATCATGACCACCACCGACTTCGCCTTCGTGCGCTATATCGGACATCCACAGATGGAGGTCAATGCACCATTCCTCGATCAGTGGGCCAAGCAGATCGCCCGCTGGTATCAGCAAGGGATAACGACCTTCGCCTTCTGTCACTGTCCCTATGAAAAGCACTCGCCCGCCATTTGTCATCAACTGGCGCAACGCGTCCATCATCTCATTCCCGATCTACCAGAGTTGGCGGCGCCAGAGCCAGACAATGATCAGGGACCTGCGATGGAACAGATGCGTCTCTTTTAAATTCAAGTAAATCCAAGCAAACAGTCAGTATCATTATATGCAACGTCAGGTACCCCATCGCTGAACGCGAGGGGCTTGTAAACTGTTGGTGGCTTTACACCAGGCTGTGACAAGCTTGAATCTGACCAGACCCGGCCAGGGGTGCTTGCACCCATCGGGCTACGATAGCAGCAACGTTGAAGAACGTACCTTGGGATGCTTGCCAGTCCCAAGCTCTATAACTTTCAAGTTAACCAGCAAAACGGGGTCTATGCAGTGCTTGAGAGGTGTACGGACTGCTATCTTCGTCGAGGCAAACATTACCTTCGAAGGGCAACCAGAGAAGAGGGGTTTTGAGCCATTCCGACAGAAAATGGCTCTCCCGTAAGGGATGTTGGATCAGTTTTTCATAAGGAGGCGCACTCCTCCCCATGCATGAATGCAGGGGTATCCGTGCGATTGAAAAGGGATGAGCCGTATAGCCCATTTGTACTATATATCATTGTGTGTTAACTCAATCCAATATGACTTATAGTATAGTATTCACAATAACGTTTAGTCGAATAAGTTTTATAATTCTTTCATGAAGAGTCAGGTACCCCATCGCTGAACGCGAGGGGCTTGTAAACTGTTGGTGGCTTTACACCAGGCTGTGACAAGCTTGAACCTGACCAGACCCAGCCAGGGGTGCTTGCACCCATCGGGCTACGATAGCAGCAACGTTGAAGAACGTACCTTGGGATGCTTGCCAGTCCCAAGCTCTATAACTTTCAAGTTAACCAGCAAAACGGGGTCTATGCAGTGCTTGAGAGATGTACGGACTGCTATCTTCGTCGAGGCAAACATTACCTTCGAAGGGCAACCAGAGAAGAGGGGTTTTGAGCCATTCCGACAGAAAATGGCTCTCCCGTAAGGGATGTTGGATCAGTTTTTCATAAGGAGGCGCACTCCTCCCCATGCATTAAATGCAGGAGTATCCGTGCGATTGAAAAAAGATGATCGCATCGTTCGTTAGGGTAATTCACCGTTACGCACATCGCCCATTCCTCATGGCGTCTTTCTAGCGTCTTAACGAAATTCCCTTTTACATCGATCATCCTACTACATGTAGGTATTATAATCTTATAACTGTTTTTCCAAGATAGAAAGGAGTTTTATACATGATTTTGCCAGAACATAACGATTGGAGTAACGAGGCAACCTGGTCCATTTTTACCAACTTCACCAGATATAAAGAGACCCGTATTTCAATTAAGGAACGTGCAGAAGAGGGCACCGAACATGTCCAATGTCTCGTGGAGAAGATGGTTCGTTCCTGGTTTGAGGGCGTCGTAAGCGATGAAGATAGTCAAGCATTGCAACACGTAGGTAAAGAATTAATACAGTTGGCGATTCGCCGTGTCTGGTGGGCTTATGTCTATGACGCCTTAAGAGGGGAAACAGTTCCTGAACCTCCAAACGTGCTAACCAGGATCGCATATGAGTTGCTGTCCACCCAGGACTGGCAAGAGATGGTAGAGGGTGCGCGAAATGACTCAGCGGCGGTTGATATAATCTCTGACCGGTTCGAGAAGCACTGCCTCACATGGGCTGGCATCCCTGACGACCGCAAACGCCGTGGTCTCATCTCGAAATTCACATTCGCAGTGATGGATGTCTACATAAAATCAGTGAATTGGGATGAAGTCACCTCAGTTTTGAATAACGGATAACCTCCTTTACTCTAGGCATAGAGCGCTCCGACAATGGCGCAAACCTCTAGCCATCTGATTTGCGTCGCTCGCTATTAACAAGGATAAAAAGAGTAGGGTCCCACGGAAAATTGCATTGAGGAAAGATTGCTGGCTAACCTCAGGGCCCTACATTTATATATATACCCTTCCCCGGGCCAAAAGCGGAAACTTTTTGGTTAAGTTTGCAACTTCGTATCAAACTCATGCGCTCGCCGCTGCGAAATTGCTTTTTTGTGGTCAAGAGTGGATACTGTGGATACTTACAGTTTCTATATTTCATGGGGAGGATTGTTCATGAAGGTATTGCGCCCATCGGTGATGGCTGCTCGTGAGTGGTTTAAGGAACGCGATCCTGAGCAGTGGAGGATTGCACGACAACAGGTACTTGTACGCGATAAATATACCTGTGTTTATTGCTCGCTTACATGCCGCAAGTTCATGCAGGTGAATCATATTGGAGCCGAAGATGACCATCGACCAGAGAATCTAGAAACCGTCTGTCCGGCCTGTCATAGCGTCATGCACCTGGGCATCAACGTCCTGCAAGGAGTCATGACGCTCTTTGAGTGCAAAAAGAACCTCATCAGTATAGTCCCAATTGTCCGCGAGACACGTAAGCTGGTCAAGGAGGGATGGCCTCTCGATGATATTGAGGTCACTATCATTGGCACGTTTCGACGCGATGGGGGCCGGATCTATAATAAGGAGGCGTCTCTTACTTTCGCTAACACGTTGGTCTCGTCGATCAAGACTCCCGATTTTCGCGCCTATCTGCCTGAGGGATTGGCGGTGGTCTTTCACGAAGAAGGTCCGTGGAATGACTTTCCTGAACGGGCATGGAAATGGCAATGCCTGTCGGGGAACAACTATCGTAAGATGACATGAGCTTCATTGGGAGTTGCCGTACGACCAAAACCGGGCAGATCAGGCGCGAAACAATGATGGCGATCCTCTAGACGATCGATAACCCCCGTCCACAGATCAGCGGAATCTGGAGCGCCATGTAAGAAAAGAATTGCAGGGCCTGAGCCACGCTCAGACATATAGACATCACTACGTTGTAGCATATTCAAAGCCATAAACGGTTTTACTCCCAGTGCATCAAAATTGCATATTTCCCAATCATATACCTACGAAGCAAGCATAGATAAAAGCTCATCGATTGTCAAGGAACAATATGACGTGATATCATACAACTCACAATCATTGGACGTACTCGATCCATTTATGCTCGACTACACTAAGAGAAAAAACGAGGAATGATGTTATGGACAGACCAGATGCTTATCCGATTACGTATGGTGTGCTTGGATTGTTGGCCTATTGGGGTCCGCTTTCAGGCTATGATATTAAGGGATTGTTTGATCATGTGCTGTCGGCGATGTGGGGCGCGGCTCATAGCCAGATCTATAATGAGTTGCGGCGCATGAAGGATCTGGGCTGGGTCATGATGGAGCGAGAAGAACAGGAATTGCGTCCAGATCGCAAAGTTTATCAGATCACGCCAGCCGGACAAACTGCTCTGGTCGCCTGGCAGAAACAGCCGCCAGTTGTACTCCAACTACGCGACGAACTACTACTCAAAATCATCTTTGGCTCGTTTGCTGCACCAGCAGACGTCGCGGCAAACATGCGTACCGGTATCGACTATCATGAGCAACGACTGCTCCATTATCGACAAACCATGCAACAACTCCCAATATTCAATCAGCAGCGCCAGGCCAGCGGCCGCCCCAATCCCTATCTATCCGACAGCGAAGAAGACCCCTACTTCCGGCTCGTCTCACGCTTCGCCATCGACTTCGAGAACCTCTACATCAACTGGTTGCACGAAGCACTCACCATGCTCGAACACGGCAATCCCCTCGCCGGCACATCCGAAAACGAGCCCAAATAGGAGATAGTCGGTCACAGCACAGTCTCTCTCGCTCGCCAGAGAGATTTATGCAAAGAACGTTATCAGGCGCTCAGCAACGATCTCAGGAGCCTCGACCGGAAGCCAATGTCCATACGCTGGAAAATGCTCCACTTGCGCGCAGCCAAAGCGCTCGGCGGAATCGGGCGTGGCAAAGGGATCTTTATCGCCCCACAACACATGAGCCGGGACATGCGTCGTCAGCTCAGCAAGACGCTCATCCCAGCCGACAAAGTCCTGCGGATCAATACCACGGTACAGACGGAGCATCATACGCCGCGTCGCCGCCTTGCTTAGCGAAAGCGCATACTCCTGCCGCACATAATCCAGATCCACACCCGGCGCATTCTGACGCATCATCTTCTCAAACGAAGAGCGCGTCATCATCAGCATCCCCAAATCGCCTAGCAGCGGCGTCCGCAACATCTGCGCATTCCGATGCCAACGATACGCCGAACTGAAAGCTGATCCTCCCGCAATCACGATACTTCTCACCTTCTCAGGATGCGTGACCGCCCAGGCTAGACCATACGTTGCCCCGAAATCCATCACCACCAGATGCACCGGCACCGGAATCTTGTAAGCTTCAATCATCGCATCAACAAAACGCGCCATATAATCCAACGAAACCTCAAAATCATTAGGAGTCGCCGTACGTCCAAAGCCCGGCAGGTCAGGAGCGAAACAATGATAGCGATCCTCCAGACGCTCAATCACCCCACTCCACAACTCAGCAGAGTCGGGCGCTCCATGCAGGAAAAGAACTGCTGGCCCGCTACCACGATCAGACATGTAGATATTGCTACGTTGTATACGAAGTGCCATCGACGTTTTCTCCTTTAATCTTGAGATCATATGTCTTCAAGTCATATATCTATAAGCTATAGTATCCCCAAAGCTGATGATTGTCAAGTAGCCAACGGCTACAAATACCATTGAATCCAAGAAATTATGGATGAGCGTATCAAACGAGCAAAGTGGCCTACTGTAGCTGCGTGTCTTGTGCACGCGGACCCCTCGACGTACGTAATGTACATCATCGTAGGCATTCTAATACGATGTACGTAATACTTCTCAAAAAGAGAGGGCTATCATCGGTGAAATCAGACGCATCAGAGGCTGAGCGTGGGGAGATCAATGGGGAAGTCCGTCGTACGTCGAGAGGACCGCGTGCGCAAGACACGCAGCTACAGTAAGATGTTATTTAACAGATACGATGGAGGTTGACGATCATATGTGCATCAAGAAACATCTCATCCATAATTATTTGGAATCAATGGTCCTTACGCCACCAAGTCCAACTACATCATCGAAGGAGGTGGAGTTGGACTTGGTGGTGCGAGGACCATCGGCTATGGTTACAAATACCGTTCGTACCATTGGATGGTGCGGCGCTGGCGATCGATACGTTGTTGGGGTGTTCCGACTCCGGGCCAATCCATCAAATGGCTAGCGTTATGATAGGCCACAAATTCGACGACCTTTTTGCGTTTGCGCAGGGCGACAAAGAGTTGTTGCGATTCGCTGAAGGGACAGCGTAGGTCATTTTCGGCATGCAGCAGTAGCAATGGCGTCTGGATGCTGTCAACGTAGGTGAGGGCAGATCGTGTCTGTGGCTGCGTGCTCTGATCCATCGCAAAGTCGAGCCCGATGCTCTGATCGGAGAGGAGGGTGCCGCTGACGATTGAGCTGATGCCGTTACGACTGACGGCAGCTTTGAAGCGTGTTGGCTCCTGGGTGATGGCGAAGTTGGTAGTATAACCGCCATAACTCATTCCTTCGATACCCAGTCGACTACCGTCAACCGGCTCGGTAGCAATCACATGATCGATGCCTGCCATCACATCGCGGAGATCCGCGCCACCCCAATCGTTGAGAACGCTGCGTGTAAAAGCTTCTCCATAACCGGCGCTCCCCCGAGGATTGGGCGCAAGGATCGCGTAGCCGCGACCAGTCAGTACCTGAAATTCATGGACATAACTATCACCCCAGGCCAGCGATGGTCCTCCATGCGACATCAGGATCAAGGGGGCTTTGACATTTTCCGGCAGTTGAGGCAGGTAGAGCCAACCTTCGATCTCTTGTCCATCAAAGCTCTTCCAGTTGATACGTTTTGGACGCGTTAGACGATGACTCTGTAGGAGGGTATCGTTGACACGGGTGAGCTTACGTGGCTGCTTACTAGTACTATCCATGCACCAGATATCACCAGGAGTAAACCAATCGGCACGCACCATAGCGATAATCTGTCCATTGCGGCTCAATTGGGGACTCATATAGCGCCCATTGCCACTGGTGAGACGTTCGCTTGTTTGCTTTTGCAGGTCCAGGCGATACAGATGCGACTGACCACGCTCCTGGACAGAAACGAGCAGGGCTTGACTATCAGGAGACCATTCAGGTTGGGCGAGATATTCTTCGCGCAGTTCGTCGATAATCCAGGTCTGACAGGTGAAAGCGTCGGCCCCTGTCACGGCGAGCCTGGGTTGCGCGGGTCCATGCGCATCCACGATCCAGGGTGAGACGTTGCCCGCTTCGGTCTGGTCGGATGTGTAGAGGTAGGCTATCTGACGACCATCGGGCGACCAGGAAGGCATCTGAGCCAGACCATCGATAGGAGTCAAGCGGCGCATCTGACCGGCCGAGAGCGTCAATATCCAGAGAGCCACACTGACAGATAAATCTGGATCTGCTCGACGATTGGCGCAAAAGACGACCTCCTGCCCGTCTGGCGACCAGCAAGATTGAACAAGATCCACCGGCTCAGAGGTCAGACGCATGGCATTCCCACTCAGTGGAACCAGCCAGAGCTGCTGATGGCGCTCTTGATTATAACCCGAACCGTCATTTTGTGCACCAAGCCGCGTGTAGACAGTTGCCAGAGGTTCGGACGGCTCAGTAGGCTGATCATCCTGCGGCTTCCAGGGGCTGTGCGCAAGTAAGATTTGTCCGTTAGGATGCCAGCTATATTCGCTGACTCCATAGCGCAAACTCGACTCACTAAGCGGACGTGCCTCTCCGCCATTGAGGGCTAGTAGATACAGTTGGAACTGGCCCGAGCGGTCACTTAGAAATGCTAATGACTGCCCATCTGGCGACCAGCGCGGCTTAATGTCTTGAGAGAGACCACTGGTTAGTTGACGCGGAACGACCGTTTTGCCGCCAGCACTTTCAACGAGCCAGATGGCGCTATGCGACGTATCTGTCTCTGCATCACATTCAAGAATCGTATAAGCGATCAATGTTCCATCTGGCGAGATCTGCGGATCAGAGGCGATACGCAACGAGATCAAATCTTCAACACTCATAGGTGGGATAACAGGAAGCGCGGCCGCCTGTGGCACCAGCGTAACCTGATCTTGCGACTGCGGCGGCATCTGCTCAATAGGTACCTGAACGACCGGCACATCAGGAAACGCAAGCGGAGGTAACACCTCATGCTGTTGCGCCAGCTCATCGGATGTTCTCACTGATTGGATCTGCCCGTTCGATGAAGATGGAACCTCATCAGCCGTATGGGAACTAGCGGATAGCTGATCTAAAGCATCAGTTGATGGCTCGTCGACGGCAACTGACTCGTCCGATTGTTCGGATACCGCTGATTGTGCAGCGTCAGCTGGCTCTGGAGCTGGTGTGGCCGGATCGTCATCCTGATCCACAAGCCATGGGCGTCGCGAATTTTCATTTTCGAGCGTACTCATACAAAAATCCCCTTCAATGCGTGCTACAAAGATCAGTAATATTACTCACTTATGAATGTATACGTCTCATCAGGTAAAGAAGTTCTGTCTAGATGCCTATACCTGGCTACCAGTAATCAGAGATTGCGTGATGGTGCGCCTCTTCCGAGGATTGGAGAGCACCAACGCGGTTGTGGGTGAACCAAATTGCGTAATTCCATCAATGATGGTCTCAAGATGATCAATTGAGGTCGCGGCAACAGTAACCACTACCGAATCGCTCCCAGTCACGCGATAGCACTCAATCACCTCTGGAATCGCATTCACCTCAGCGGCGGCGCGGCTACAGTTCTGACCAGGGATACTCGCCAAACGAATCACCGCCGTCACCGGCAAACCAAGTGCGGGCAGTTTTACCTCGGCATGATAGCCCGTAATCAGGCCTGCCTCCTCCATACGTCGCATCCGCTCAGCCACCGCAGGCGACGAAAGTCCGACACGCAATCCCAATTCGCTATAAGAGAGACGAGCATTTTCTTGTAGTTCCTCTAAAAGATGCCATCCAGTCTCGTCAAGTAATTTATCGATTTCTAAAGTCTGCACTGATATTTTCCTTCTTTTTTTAAGCCATCTCACACAAACACTTTTCTTTTTCACTGTATTATACCATAAAACAGAGTATAATAGGAATATCAAATCGAAAAGTTTATAGATCATCTCGATGCCAATGCCATCAGGAGGCACACAATGTTATTCGCAATTATTCTGCTTTTATTCTTTATGATTTTAGCTGTGGCCGCCGTACTCTGGGGACATGATAGTCGGGATAATGCTCACACGATGAAGTTGAGTACCCACACCAATACCCATACATTTCATGCGGCGATCTAAGCTCGCCAAATTGACAATCTAAAAAGAGATCCGCTACGGTGCACGAGGCTGTAGCGGATCTCTTTTT
Source organism: uncultured Chloroflexia bacterium (assembly GCA_963699315.1). GTDB lineage: Bacteria > Chloroflexota > Ktedonobacteria > Ktedonobacterales > Ktedonobacteraceae > Dictyobacter. Next base: position 4,139,440 of record OY969433.1, on the reverse strand, counting down.
AGTCTGTCAATTTGGCTCGATCATTTGCTTAGAAATTTCTAAGTTTGCCAAGAATCAGATAAGAAAGCTTGGGAAAAGTGAAACCATTCTCTAATCTAACTCGTAGTATACCTATATTAGATTTGAAGGGCCAATGAGGAAATTCATATGCAGAACGTTTCATCAGCTTTATTTAACGCAGAAGACGAAACTGATACATTCGAGGATATCGATAACTTATTTAGCAAATTAGAGCCGATTGCTCCTCCACCAGATATGGTTGCTCGCATCATGGGAGTCGTCTCAAAATTGCCATCGCCCCAGCAATTGCAAAAGCTCCAGAAGCAGGGCGCTTTGACAAATCAAGATGGCATGATCGTCTGGTATGATGATAAAGAACCCTCGTGAAAATGATACGTCTTTTGGTATGGTGAGAATTGAGAAGCAATTTGTCATTGAGCGACTATCCTCACGATAGTCGCTCAATTATGGGTCGTGCTCTGGCAGAAGACGTGTATTTAGATTAGGCAATTTGCTCGGAGAGCTTACCGGTCGAGACCAGCCAGCGGATAAATTCAAGGCGACGATTGGCAATTTGATTTTGACTCTTCGCTCTTTCAGAGTAAGCCTTACGCAACTTACTAAGCTGAACAACCTCATTCTCAGCAAATCCACCTTTACGCAAAATTTCTCGATCTTCGTAGCGGTCCATATGGCACCTCCTTTGGAACTAACAAGAAAAGAATTAATGTGTAGGTGAAATCGACAACATGCGCTCGATACGCTTCAGCAGCGCTTGTAAAGGGTATGGCTTTGATAGATGATCTAGAGTCTGGCGCGTCTCTCCACTCTTTCGCAAATATTTGCGGGCACTGCTTACTGAACTTGAGGTGATGAGAACAGGGATGCTAGCAACGACTCGCAGGGCTTGTAGCACATCCCAGCCATGAATATCCCCTGGAAGTTCAAGATCTAACACGACGAGATTGGGTAGCGCTTGATGCAATGTCGTGATAGCATGCTCACCGCTATGGACAAAGTCGACGGTATAGCCATGGGCCGTTAAGATATCAGCTTCCAATGTGGCAAGCGTTAGATCATCTTCGACCAGCAGAATAGCTTGTTGATGTTGCAGCCCTCCATAGTGTTGGTCGGCGGCTTGCGCGGCTTGTGTAGAGTCCGAGAAGCGCGGCAGGGGCGCCCTGCTGGATGCAGGCAGCCACTCCAGCGTATTCTTTTCACCGCTGTCTGATGATGCGTTCGCAGCACGGTTGTCATGCATGACCGACATCCTGCTTCCGCTAGCTACCAAAAGATATACAATTGACATAATCATCGCTACGACCGGGTTTATTTTCGTACCGGTACGCTCTTCTATCTACAAAGAATACCCAATCACGAGTGAGGAACACGTAAAAATCAGGCCTACTATGTGAAATTCATGTGAAATTACTTAATATTTAAGCATTCAAATATAACCCAAACTTTTTACTAACCAACTTCGTAGAAGATGATAAGAAGATGCTATCGAAAGGATCAACTAATGCAGTTTCAGATAGATTATGCAGTCGTCGCCTTAGATACCCTCATACATAATCTAATTATAGCTCAAATTGTTTTCATCGCCGTCGTAGTGATTTCCGCGTTGATTGCTATTTATGTTGATATGAAAGTGTGGCGCAAGCAACGCGCCGAAGGAGTACGGAAACATTGGTTTACACGACCAACATTACTATTTTGTCTGGGTGTCACACTCGGAATGCTCGCTATTTTTATTGACTCCGCAACGACGACCCATTTTTTCCCAAATACACTTTTTGGAACGGACTCGACATTATTCTGCTGCTCATTGTGCTCGTGCTCATTATTTGTGGCTTTATTTCGGTTATGTTTACCGCAAGAAAAAAAGCATAGTAGGAATATTTTCAGCCCAAAAGAGCATACTCGCTATCAAAAGATACGGTGTGCTCTTCGTATACGTCACTTTATCTCCTCATGTCCTTGCCCTCCGCGCCTCTTGTTGTGTGACTCAAAATAGCTTATGATGGCACGATGACACCACGAAAGAGGGATAAAACAAGCTTCTATGCAGCAAATTAATGAACAACATCCACATGGGGGCAACTGGCTCCGCGAGATTGTATTTGGTCTGAATGATGGTCTGGTAACCACTCTGGTCTTTTTGATGGCGGTTAGCTCTACGGCCACCACCAATCTGCTGATGATTGTGCTTGGTGAGGTGATGGCGGGTGCCATTTCGATGTCTCTTGGTGGCTATCTCGCGGCTCGTACCGAGCAGGAGGTGCGCGATCATCAAATCGATACTGAGCGCTATGAGGTCACGCACGAACCCGATGAGGAACGTGCTGAGTTACGTAGTATCTACCAACGCAAGGGCTTCCAGGGACCTCTGCTGGATCGCGTGATTAGTCATCTGACGGCTAACGAGGATCGCTGGCATATGGCGATGGTCCATGATGAACTGGGCATTGTTGAAGATACCCACATCAATCCCTGGCAGCGTGGACTCGAGGTCGGGCTTTCTTTCCTTATAGGAGGATTGATCCCATCGCTCCCTCTCATACTTGCGTTCCCCGATCAGCAATGGTGGGCCTATGGATTGACTAGCATTACGGCTCTGAGCCTGGGAGCCATCAAAGCTCGCTACACCAACAAAGGACCAGTACGAGCCGGCATCGAATTTCTCCTCGTCGTCACCATCGGCACCCTGGCAGGAGTCGCACTCGGCTTCCTATTGCATACCGCCTAGCTCCACCTCTAGAGAAATAGCTACATTGCTTCTGTACAGTAAGAAATAGTACTCATCTGTACTACCATGCAGCTATTTCTTATTTTATTGTCTAGTTTACATATTTTATTAATTACTCGATAGATTGCTTAATTCATAATTTGTGATATATATCACCTTAGAAATGTGTAGCAGCTCATAGTATGCAGTGCAATTTCAAGATAGAATGTCCCCATTAGAGATGCAGTTGCACCTCAACAATCTCTAACGCATCGGGCTCTAGATCGCAAGATGCCAAATCTCAAGATCTTAAGATGCCTGAAGCATTATTATGGTTCACAGAATATTATATTGTTATCAGAAAGGATAATCAATTATGAAACTTTTTGCTTCTTCACAGGCTGTTAGCAGCAATGCAATTCAAGATACCACTATCGAACTCAGCGAGCAGGCACTCAATGCTATCTCCGGCGGCTGCGGCGGCACTTGTGGCATCCATCCAGATCCAATTATCGCCCCCCCAGCCTGCATTGGTGGAGAGAATTTCGGCTTCGGCGAGGGCTATGGCTTCGGTGAGGGCTATGGCTTCGGTGAGGGCTATGGCTTCGGCTGGCACTCACGCCCTTGCCATTTTCACATCCATCGTTGCGGCTGCTAATAAGCGCGGCGCGTAGGTGAAGGCATAGTCCCAACGGGCACAAGCGGTTTCAATAGACACAATCCCTGGTCATGGTTATGTCACCCGCTGGGCTATGCTCAAAGTAGCGCTCAAAAACAAGCTTACCATGTCGTATCACCAGAATAGCGCGAAACTTTGAGTCTTCCTTTTGCGCATACTGTTCCATATCCGCAAGGAAGGAAATAGCCATGGATTATTGAATAGTTGCTCCAGATGCAAAAATACGATATCCAGCCGCAGCGGCCAGACGCAACGAGGCGGTGTTTGTCATAAAGGCACTGTAGATGGGAACGAGTCCTTCTTGCACGACTGTCGCCGCCCACACGACCGTCGCCATCAGAGCATATCCCCGGCGGCGAGCTTCCGGTAATGTATCAATGCCTAGCTCGCAAGCTTCCACTGTACGACGTGAGCTATGCGCCAGACTGAGTAACGGCCTCCACATGCAAACGCAGCAATGCTCGATCCGTAAATGGCATAAAAATCCCCTCCCACCGGTATTTTACCACAACAACCCGCATCGTATCGATCGCATGTCAGCCGACCGTAGCTGCGTGTCTTGCGCACGCGGACCACTCGACGTATGTAACGCCCATCTGTGCACCTATTTTACACTAATAATCGTTATGCTCCTCAAAAAGAGAGAAATATCATCAGGAAAATTAGACTCATCAGAAGCTGAGCGTGGGGTGATCAATGGGGGAATCTGTCGTACGTCGAGTGGTCCGCGTGCGCAAGACACGCAGCTACGGTAATATGTTATTTCACACACACAATAGAGGGGGCTGACGCTCATATGTGCATCAAGAAACATTTCACGATATGAAGGCGGCGCTATTCAAAATGCGCAGTGCCAAGCTCTCTCCGTCGATATTAATCAGGGGCAGGCCTGGATAGCGCTTGTGGGTCTCTGCGTTGACGGCCTGGAGGACGTTAAAGCGCTGGATAATTGCAATGTTTGAAGTATTTGTTATGTGGGTGGTGGCCAGACAACCAAGGGCTCGATTATGCGCGGAAGTAAAATTCCAGTTGGGATGCGGTTGGGCGGCGTCGCTTTTGGAGGCTAGGCTGGTGCTGACACGATAGATGGTGTCGCCACAATTGGGATCGTCATAGTAACTGTCGCCCGGTAGATGCGTGGTGACTTGCCATTGATTATGCTTCCAGTCGATGCGTAGGCTCGTTATTTGCTGGTCTCCTTGCGTCTGGGACGCTGAGGATTGACTGCTACTGTGTTGCACTGCAGATGGAGTATAGATCCAGGTTGGCCGGGTGACCACGGCAACGTTCCAGTAAGAGTATGCGCCGTTGTCAGCCCATTGGATGGTGCAGAAAAGCCGACAGTCTTCTCCGGTTGCTGGATAGCTACAACCGTCTCCAAATCGATAGCCCTGGCAGTTCGCGGTTCCACGGGTGTTAGTGTCGAGCAAAAATGAGAGGGTGGCTTGCATGGGTTGCGTGGCGCTCTGCATGGGGGCAGTGCTGTTATAACGATATCGTTCTCCGATGCCGACGGTGGTTGTGGATGTGAGCGTTTGTAGATATGCTTGCGTGGCGGCGATGAGTTTCTGTCTCTGCTCTTGTGATAACAGCTGAAACGAGAGATGGGTCGGGAACGCTAGCAATAAACCTTCATCCTGTGAGGCTGTGACCAATTCCGTGATATGACATGTCTGCTCTGGCTGGTTGACACGATATGGTACGACAAAGGTACAGGTCAGAGCAGGAAATGGATCTCCCTGCCATCTGATGACATGTCGACCAGCGGCAACGGCCAGTGGAGGAATGCCATCGGCCGTTCCTTGATTTGTTAGAGGGACCGAGGTAAGTGTATGACCATCGAGTTGCCAGCTCCCCCAGGATGGCAGCGGCTGAAAGCGAAAGTAGTTGATGTCCGAGGGTATAGCTGTCGTTGTGTCTGATCGCAAAGATGCTCCAGATGGGACGTCAGCATAGTAAAAGCTGTTGAATAGCACGAAAATAAGTATGACAACGATAACTCTACGTACGATATGGAAAGTTATTCGTAATCGACGTTGTTGTAACCAGGATGTTGCAATATATCCTTTATCCAATCGTATTATCCTTTTCTACAATTTCGCTCATATCCATATGCCTTCAGAATTGTGACTCCTCTCGCTAGAAAGGTACCGTAGCATATATCTCATCTGAAGGCAACGGATATCAACCTATTGTAAAGGAAAGGCATCGGATGATCAAGGTAGCACAAAAACAACGCGGCATGACTATATACTTGAAGGTTCACTCGCACTATTGATGGAATTTAAACTGGATCATTGGTCTTATTACAACAGCTCAAAATCCGCTTCAAGCTTGGTTGTCGTGACGAGTGAACTTGGATGTGTTCCTGTCAGCGGCTCCCTAGCTACAACGTGCGGCATCTGTGGCATACTCACAGCGACGCTCTCGGCCAGGGAACTCTTGAGCCTGACGGTCTTTAATAGATAGGCGGAACGCACTTGCTGATAGATGCGGACATATTTTTCGACCATGGCATGAGCGGAAAACTCCTCTTCAGCGTAGGCACGCACGAGATTACGATCAAGCGCATCAACACGTTCTAGAGCCAGTATCATCTCGCGTACGTTCTTAACCAGATAACCACTTTTTCCATCGGCGATGATCGATGTTGCCGCACCACGCGCAAATGAGATAACTGGACATCCTACAGCCATAGCCTCGATCATGACCATACCAAACGGCTCTTCCCATTCGATGGGATTCAGAAAGACACGGGCCCGACTCAATAGATCGATCTTCTCGCGCATGCCAACCGGACCAATATATTTGATGTGTCGCCCGTCGATCTGAGGCTTGATTGTACGGTCAAAGTAGGCAATGGAGATGGGAACATGGCGGTCAATCGTACCAGCCAGTATCAGAGGTAAGCCGGTCGCCTTCGCGACCTGAATAGCAAGATGCGCGCCTTTCTCTGGCATAAAGCGTCCCAACCAGACGAGATAATTATCCGGTTGCGCGGTCGATGGCTTGAAATGCGCCATCTGCAGTCCATGCGGCACGATGCCCACAAATTGGATTGGCTGCGTCACTTCGGCACGTGCAGTCTCACTAATGGCAATAAAAGGCATCTCTTTCATCCACTCCATAAAATAGGCGTCGGCATCACCTGTCCACGACTGCACCCGATCAAAGGGGAAACGACTGTGTAACGTTGTTACTATTGGGACGCTTAACTGGGCGACGAGCGGAAAGGTGTACATGTCTGCACTCGATGATAGATGTATGTGTACGATGTCAAAGGCGTGATTTTTGATATACTCCACCGCTTTATATATATGATAGTAGGCTTTCAAATGAGCCTGCCAGGGGGTTCCGATGTCGATAAGCGAACGCGGGAAAAATGAGACGAGCTTGGCTGATGTTTTCGCGTCTCCTGCTGCAAAAAGGGCAACATCATGACCTTGAGCCACCTGCTCTTCGACAATTGTATAGATGACATTCTCGGTACCGCCATAATTTTTGGGTGGAATGGTGATCCAAGGAGGTGCAATATGCGCTATCTTCATAGAAAATCCTTTCCTCTCCTTCTTATGTTCTCAAGGTGCAATGCTACTCTACAACTTATTTAAGCAATCATATTATACTAATTATACGCTTACCTCTTGAAAGAAAGAGACAATCACTGTGCCAGCCATATCGCAATAAAGCTCATACTGAAGAAAGAAAAGAAAAACAATACCCGTAGTGGTATTATACACTATTTTTCCCTATTAGGAATACTCATGCGCAAGAAATCACCCAATGCTCGCAAAAGAAAAACCTATCCACGCTCTTGAGCAAGCAATGCGGGCATTTGCATTTCAGTTGTTCCATCATTTATACTTCTTACTAAAAGCGCATATATTTTTTGTTCGCGTAAATGAAGAGGACTACTTTTATGCGTGAATATGGAAGATCTAAATAATGTATGTGTAAAATACGTTGCGAGCGTGTTTTCTAGAATAGCAACAACTATACATACCTTTACGCTCGCAGGCGTTTAGAAGAGAGGTAGAGATGTTTCTTACTTCAACTGATGATATCCGTATTGCTTATGATGTACAGGGTGTGGGACCCACTCTTCTGCTTTTACAGGGCTTCGATGAGATGCGCCAGATCTGGCATGATCTGGGTTATGTGGAACGTCTAAGCAAGCACTTTCGCGTCATTACGATGGATCGTCGTGGCATCGGCGAAAGTGACCATCCAAGCGATCCCAAAGCCTACTCGTTGGAGAAGATGATGGCCGATGTCTATGCCGTCGCCGATGCCTGTCAAGCTCCCACCTTGCTCGTCTGGGGACACTCCTTCGGAGGTACGCTGGCACTCCAATTGGCCGCAAATTCCGCGCGTATCACGCGAGCCGTGGTCGCAGGCAGTTTCTTTGGGCATATTTACTTTAAAGAGCGCATCGACCAGATCACTACAGAACTACGTGCCCTCCATAAAGCTCAGCAAGAAGGACAACTCAAAGCACTCGGCATGGATGAAGATGGTATTCGTTGGGTAGAAGAACGTCATATTCCAGCTCTGATCGCCTGCTGGCAAGCACTCATCACCTGGCCAAGCATCGAAAATCCGCGCGACATACGCTGTCCTCTCTACATCTACTCAGGCACCAACGACAGACGTATCACCAAACCGCTACTCGCCCGTCAGGACGACATCGACGACGCTGGCATCCTGCTACGCATCTTCGATCAACTCAACCACCAACAGGAGATCAGCGCAGTCGATACAGTCTATCAGCCAGCCGAAAACTTCCTACTCGCAGTCGTCAGTCCCGCAGTCCCAGAAGGAGCAGTCCAGAATATTTCGGTACAGTGACATCAAATATATACCATAAATTTTTATAGAAAATAATTTGAAGGATTGACCATCCAAGATAGTCCAGACCCCAGCCAGGCCCGGATGGAGAAGGATTTCTCTATCCGGGCCTAGCTGGGGTGTGCAAAGAAGACCGGAGGATTTTATCGCCCGTAGTCGATAGATGACTTAACAGACTCCGCCGGTACCGGGAGCTATGCCTGTGCATACATCTTGTTTTTTAAGAAATCCGTCGTTAATAACGGTAGATTCGATATTGCCAATATTTACGGAGATAGGGTCATCAAGGATTGATGGAATATTACCATCATCATAAGTAGCAGTAACTTTTCCTGCTGTCAGCGGCTGCGTGTTTGTTCCATCATGGATAGCTTGCACCAGTAAACCAACAGAAGCCGCTTCTTGCTTAATTGGCTTATACACGGTCATGCTCTGCGTACCAGCCAGGATACGATTTATACCAGTGGCAGTCGCATCTTGTCCGGTTATAATCACATTCTTAATACCAGCTGTTTTTAGTGCAGCGACAACACTACCTGCCATATCATCATTGGCGACATAGAAAACCTGGATGTTATCGTTGCCATTGTTAGCGCGAGCATCGTCAGTTAACGTGGTTGTCGCTTCGGAGAGTGCACTACTTACACTCCAGTTAGGAGTAAAGGTTTCACTGATTTTGCGATAGGAGCCACTAGCCAAAAGAGGATCAAGCACATCATGCACTCCAATACTGAAGAGTAGTGCATTCGCATCGGTCTGCGAGCCACTAATCATCGCAATATTGACATAACCATCCGCTGCAGTTTGAGCGTTCTTGGTGATATAGTCAGCCTGGAGTTCGCCTACTTTGACATTATCAAAGGAGACATAATAGTTTAGATCCTTGGATTGGATCAGGCGATCATAGGCAATCACAGGTACGTCCTGAGCTTTGGCCGCCTCAACAATATTAGCAGCCACCACACTATCATGGGGAGCCACTACCAGGATGCAATCGCCTTTCGCTAGATCCTGCTTGGCCTCATTAAACTGTGCGACTGAGTCCCCTTGAGCATTGTCATAATCAAGCTTCACTCCAGGAATTGCACTGCTGATTGCCGTCTTCAACAGTGGTTTATCGTCTGTTTCCCAGCGTGTCGAGGTCGTCTCTGGCATCAGAATACCAACGCGCATACAATTCTTACCACCCTTGCCAGACGCCGTACTAACAGTCCCCCCTGAACCCGACCCCATAGAACAGGATGCAAGCACGAAACTCACAGCCATAAGCATAACACTCCCGGTGAAAAGAGACCGGAGACGACTTGAACCATAAAAAATCTTCATCATTGGATCGTCTTTCCTCCCCCGTTTCCAACCAGTTGACGCAGTTGTTTGATAACAGCCTGCAACTGGCTCGCAGCATCATTTGCTGAGGTCGCGCCTGAGATCAGTTGCTCGGTCACCTGTGACGCAATACGAATAGCAGTGGAGAGACTCTGGCTACTCCGCTCTTGATGGATGGCTACTCTTTCCAGATATTTAGCCGCATCAATAATCTCTGCAAGGTGTCGTCGAGCCTGGTTATGATCTCCACTCTCCAGGTTTTGCGTGAGTTCCGCTCCCACTTGATCTAGTTTGCGAACCGCAATACCCGTCGCTTCCGTGTAGTATTGTACCGATTGCAGCGCCGTTTGCGACGATTCTACAATCCATTTCTGCTCGGTAGCAGTGACTTGTTCACGAGCCGCCAAAGTATTCAGCATCTCACTACTACCAGCCAACAGGTTTGTCGATTGCAAGATTGGTCGCGTGATGCCGCGTCCAAGTATGATACCAGCGATGGCCGCCAGTAACATGACGACGGCTGCAATTATAAATAGATAGAAATCCTGCTGTGTCGCTGGACCAGTGATGGAACTTGTAGGTCTGAATTCGACGAAGGTCCATGGCACAACTGACGCTTTGGCTTGATACGCCTGGAAGGACACGGGCGTACCAATCTGCAGAGCAGGCGTCAAACTAAATGTCGATGCGAGGTTACTGTGATCGCTCTCCACTTTGGCCAGTGCTGGATCAGCTATCACTCCAACTTTGCCAAGCGTGTTGTTGCCATACAGGTTTTCCGTGGCAATACGCTGCTGCAATGAAGCGCTGAGCGGACTTACGGATTGAAAGAGTCCTTTTGGGAAGGTGGTCAAGGTCGTATCAGGATTGGTATAGGCGATGCGTACCCCATTGCCATCAATTACCATCGCATAACTGCCCGGTGCGACATTGGACTCGTTGTTTATCGATGTCCAAATATCGTTCAAGTAAAGCGTAGAGCGTCCATAACCCAGTAGCGTCCCATTATCCCCAGTAATTGAAGCGTAAATATCAACAAATGCAACACGTTGTGTCGTGTCATAGTAGACATCTGAAATAACAGATTTATTCTGACCCTTCAATTGCCCCATAATCTCTGCTGGAATCTGGGCATTACCACGCTTAGGAGGATTTGTGTCAGGATACGAGAGGCTTACCTTCCCATCCGTGGTAAGCAGGGTCCAGTCTCCATAGTTAGGATCGAGTTGAGTTCCAACTTTTAGCTCATCACTTGCCTGGCTCTTGAAGTTCGCCTTACCACTAAGATAGCTCTGGATCGCAAAATAACGGCAGATGTAGTCCAGATCCTGCACACGAGCAATCAGCAAGTTATTGATTTCTGTTACGTGCGCTTGTGTATCGTTATCCATTTCTGTGGTTGCCTGTGACAGCAACGTTGGGCGCAAGATCAATTCGCTACTAATGCCGGTAATCAGCAATGGAATAAATACAGCCAGGACCAGTAACGCCGACACTCTCGCAGTTAGCGTGATGCCTCTGCGGGGCGAGGATATCGTCTTTGATGAAGCCATAGACTATTTCCTTTTCATACGCGCATATAAATATATCAACTTGTGGATAATGACTGGAGGCTCAGAATATGACGCAACTCCACATTCGTTCTAGGAAGTAGTTCTGTCAGAATTAAAAAACAAAGATGAAACTGCTGCATTACCATCCCCTAGCAAAAATCTTTGCAGCTCCATATCCCATTCAACGAAGAGATGAAGGTTAAAGTATTAGTTTAAGGCGATAAATAGACCATGAGCATAATATACCGCAAACGGTTGATCCTGTATAGTATGCATAGGACTTGTGAGTAATATTTTGCCTGCTCATTGAGGAGAGATAACTATGTGGTTATTTTATGGAGAGATATGTGATTGAGGATGCTTTTCGTTCAAAGAGGATGTATATGGATGATATTTATACTTCCATATACATCTCTGCAAGATATGCTAAAATCACACTGGTTGTGGCGAACCCTGCGACTGTCGTTTCTCTCCGTCGGTCGGTCGTCCTTGTACTGAATGTGCAAGAGATGCTTTCGGCCAACAGGCAAGCGCCATGATAATGAGTAATAAGCCCGAATTGAAGTCGGTTGCCATGCCGGTGAAGATCATACCAAAACCTTGAGCTCCCCACCAGATCAGCAGGCTCACTACAATGGAAACCAGCAAGAAAGAGCGCAGATGCTCTTCCCTGGCAAATGCCACACCAACTCCCAACGCAATAAATACGACGATCAACACGATGTTCAAGGGGATTTCAATAGTGGCGGTGACAGACATAAGTCCATTCACGAGGGGATCAACAAGAAAGGTATTGAGTCCACCCTGACCAGCCATGCCGCCCACCGCCTGAGAGATCTGGCCCGACTGCCACCAGTAGGGTTGTAGTTGCAGCAGAGCTGCCAGGAACCAGAAACCAGCCAGATACCAACGGAAATATGATCGAGGTAATAATGTGCTCTCGGTCGCCTCCACTGCTGAGTCTGAAGAGGTAGCGCGGGAGGATTGTCGAGGATATATAAGCAGACCCAGGAGGGGATAGAGTAACACGGCACCGGGCGCTCCTGTGAGGATACCTGCCTGCCCAGTAAGCAACATACTCATGCCTTCTCCCCCGTACCAGACAATCAGTGCCCATACGATGGATGCAATCACGGTCCATTTTACCCAGCGCCCCGAGAGGAACAAAAGACCAAGAATAATCTGTACAATGGCAATCAACAAGTTCACTACGACGAGATGCTGTGTAGTTACGTCAATGATCCACTGAAGATTTGATGCAATAAGACCTGGCTGCGACCGTACGATTGGTGCCATCACGCCATTCACCATATTCATAGTGAACATCTGAGGCTGTAGCTGTAGTAGCCCGACCAAAAGCCACAATGCTCCAATAATCTGACGTAACCGCTTCTGTGTGATTAGCATAAAGGTATCTTATCCTTTCTGAACAAACAAACAGATGTAGAGAGAGCAATATGAACACTCATTGTGATAAACTACGTATCCAATCATATCTATTTATTGTCCTGTGCTCTCCTATAAAAATTATAGGGTGAACCGCATTACCTGGTCTATTGGGAGAAGTATCTAGTTGTCCTATCAGGTGCCTGTCAAATAACTATCAGTATCATTAGGGATTACATCCATTGCACCTCTCTGCTAGAATATTCTTAGGGAGAAATAAGGTACAATTACCGGATAACCGATGCCGGTTGGACAACCATATGCTCTTGCATAAAAGAATGGACCAGGTGAACTATGCGCATTCGACCCTTTTTCTGGCTCATCCTCCTTGTATCTTGTGGGAGTGTGTTGGCCCTGGCATGTGTTTATCAGCCACATGTGCCCACGGTCTTGCAGGTGAAGATGATGCAGAAACAATTTGTGACAGGAGGTCCTTCGAGTCTGAAGTTGAGTCTGACCGATCCCAATGGTCAGCCGATCGACGAAGCGCAGGTGATACCTAGCGCTCGTATGACGAATATGGATATGGCGGTAAAGCAGAGTCGCGTGATGCCTTCAGGAAAAGGAATTTACACGATCGATTTAGACTTTTATATGGCTGGTCCCTGGTCCATCACGATCCAAACGAAGGCCCCAGGCTTCGCGACGCAAGAGAAGACGTTGCTGGTGATGGTTAATGATGCTCACGCGGATATATAATATGCGATAATCAAGAGAGATCAAATAGCAGTCGATCGCTCGTGGTTGTCGCGGGTATGAAAGAAGAAAGAGTATCCAGGTGAGCAGAATCGCCCATATGCTGGGAATTTGGTGGCAAAAGTGGCACCTCTCGCTGTTCGAAAAAGTCATTCTGGTGAACAGCCTGATGCTGATCGGAGAGGCGTTGGCCGCGCTGTGGGTAACTAACCATGAACTTGAAAGTCATCATTATCTCATCGACACGGCCTTCCTGGTCGCCGCAGCCCTTTTCATCCTGCTCGCCAATGTTGTCTTATTGCAGGCAACCTTCCGACCGTTATTTCATCTGCTGAACACCATCAGACAGGTCAGTACGGGACATACTCAGACACGTGCGATTATTCCTACCTCCTCGGGAGAAGTCGGCGAGCTGGCTCAGGCGTTTAATACGATGCTCGATCGCTTGGAGACAGCTCGTCGCGAGCAGACACGTGTCATTCTGCAAGCACAGGAGGATGAACGGCGACGGATCGGGATGGAACTACACGATGAGGCGGGCCAGAATTTGACGGCGTTACTGATCCATACTGAGGTGCTGCATCAACATTTTCAACTGATCTCTAAGCAAGGACTCTCTGAGCACTCTCAACAGACGCTGGATACGGAACTTCAACAGCTGACACATCTCACCCAATTATCGCTGGAAAACGTACGTATTCTGGCCCAACAACTGCGTCCCAGCGTCCTTGATGATCTCGGTCTGCCAGCGGCGTTCCGCTGGCTGGGCGAGGACTGCGAGCAACGTCTGCGTCTACACGTCGACGTCGATATTGACATGCAAGCACTTGAGCCAATCATCCATGCACTACCAGCCAACTACGAAACAGCCATCTTCCGCATCGCCCAAGAGAGTCTCACCAACGTCGCCCGTCACGCGCATGCCCAGACAGTCCTGATTACCCTCACCGCTACGGCAAGACATGTTTGTCTGACTGTCCAGGACGATGGCAAAGGCTATCGACCCGACAAACAGAAACCTGGCTCTGGTATTCTGGGTATGCGCGAGCGAGCGGGCTTACTCAATGGACAATTGACGATCACATCGGAACCGCAACAAGGTACAACCGTCAACGCCATACTACCAACACCATCATCACCAGAAAAACATCCAGACTGCCAGAGAGGATAAATGCGATGACGAACACACCAGCGACAAATATCAGCATCCTGCTAGCCGACGACCACGACCTACTACGTCAAGGACTCAAATTACTCTTTGAGACGCAAACCGACATCCAAGTTATCGGAGAAGCACGGACAGGTCGCGAGGCCATCGAGCAGACCAGACTTCTAAGCCCCGATGTCGTCGTCATGGACATCAGCATGACAGACATCGACGGCCTTGAAGCCTGTCAACAGATCCGTAAAAACTATCCAGCCACGCAAGTTCTGATCCTCACCATGCACGAGAGCGAAGAATATTTCCTCCAAGCCCTGCGTATTGGAGCATCAGGCTATCTCGTCAAGAAGGCCGCCCCCACCGAACTCAGCACCGCTATCCGCGCCATCGCCCAGGGAGAAATCTACCTCTACCCAGGACTCGCCAAAGCGCTCATCCGCGCCTACGTCGCTACGCAGATACCGGCGACAGCGGGAAACGCGCCCCATAAAGACCGTGCCAGAGAGAAAAGCGCCTCCCTCGCCCAGACCCTCAGCATCCTCACGCCGCGAGAAATCGAGATCCTCACCCTCGTAGCCGCCGGACATACCAACCAGGAGATCGCTGACCAACTCGTCATTAGCATCAAAACCGCCCAGGCACACCGCGCCAACGTCATGGCAAAGCTTGAACTGCATAACGTCACACACCTCGTCCGCTTCGCCATCCATTACGGACTCATACCGGACACCGTTCCATGATATGACGCACATACCCACAGAAGAGCATGCGCCAGCCGTCGATGCGTTTACACGACAGGGACGAAGGTGCCGATGACTAGGATAACGTAGAAACCACAGAGGAGTAGTCCTTCGAGCCAGGTCGATTCTCCGTCGAGGCAGATAAGCGCGTAGAGTCCGGCGACCAGTCCGAAGAGTGTTACTTCAAAGAGTGAGAAGGTAAGGTTGAGGGGCGAGCCAACGAGTGGTCCGATGAGAACCAAAAGGGGAGCGACAAATAGGGCAACCTGGATCGATGAGCCTGCCGTTATGGCCAGGGAGATCTCCATATGGTTACGGGCGGCCGAGGTGATGGCGGAGAAGTGTTCGGCTGCATTCCCTACGATTGGCAGGATGATTAGTCCGACAAATAATGGATTGAGTCCGATCTCATGCGTCAAGGGCTCTATGGTGCCAACTAGCACTTCACTGACGACGGCGGTGACGGCGGTGGCAGCAGCAAGTACGACCAATGGTAGCCAGAGAGTAGTTGTCCACATAGTAGGAAGGGAGGCCAGAAAACTCCTTTTTCCGGTCTGTGCCGGCACCTGAGCAATCCTATTTTCATGCATCGGCTCAGCGTTGGTGGGGGCTGAATTGCTGTGAGTAGCATTCCCGTCCTGAGAAGTGGTCTCGCTGCTTAGTGCGCGAGAGATGGTGCGCAAGCCGAAAACCGAGGAGGCGATGTAGGCGGTATAGCAGAGGAGCAAAACGATGGCGACTCCAATACTGAGCTCGTGTAATGAGATTCCACGTACCACCCCTGCTCCAGGACGAGCAGCCTCACCGACGGTGGAGAGCAATGCAGGTATAGAGAGTCCAACCACGACCAGAGCAAGCATGACAGAGTATTGTCCAGCTGTGCGCTGATCAAATACCTGCCGACGATGACGCCAGCCGCCGACGAGCATGGATGAGCCAAGTACAAGCAGGATGTTGCTGATGATGGAACCAGCGAGTGAGGCCAGTACGACATCATTCAAACCGGCTGCCAGGGCAGTTATCCCGATAATGATCTCGGCCGCATTGCCAAAGGTCGCGTTGAGTAGGCCACCAATGCTATGTCCCATGCGCTCGGCCAGGACCTCGGTCGCCGCACCGATCAGACTGGCCAGAGGGATAAGTCCCAGCGCCGCTAATACAAATACGACCAGGGGCGGTGCATGCAATACTTCGGCCAGCAGGGCAGCCGGAATAGCTACTAAAAGCGATAAAAGCCAACGATTCATCGTTTTTCCAAATCTCCAATCTCCATTCTACATTCTACATTCTATATTCTATATACGATACTCATGTAAACATGACGCTTACAGCCCTGGTTAATCTTCTTTCTAAACCGCAGGGAATCAGATGAGCCAAAGGATTTAAGGAATTCTGCGAGGATGCTACGCGTGACGTGCTCGTGCATGAGTATAAAGATCGGAAATAAGCACAAAGCTACATGTGATCAGCGCGAGTAGCAGCAATAACCAGGACAGATGAAAAGGGAGAGTCGGTTGACCGATAGTCTTCAACCAGTTTATATGGGAGGTTAAGGCCAGATGAACCAGATCATCATGTATCATCGTCGCACTTGTCCAACCCAGCACAAACGCCGCGAGGTCAAGCAGCCACATAAAACGTGTGATCAGTTCTGCAACAAGGGCGCTCCCACAGAGAATGATGACAATGCTAAAAAATAAACCTAAAGCAATGGGGATCAATCCCCCGTTCGCTGCGGCACCGACTGCCAACACATTATCCAGACTCATAGTTACATCGGCAACGACAATCGCCAGCGCGGCTGACTTGAGACTCCCCTCGTTACTCGGCTTGCTACTCTTCTCACCTTTCTCATCCTCACCAACTTGTCTCGGCTGCATCTGATCACGTCCAGTCAAAAGTTTTATCGCAATCACTAGCAAGACAATCGCTCCAATAGTCTGAATCCAGGGGATATTGAGCACAAGTGTCGCGACCGAAGCAAAAGCAATGCGCAAGACAATGGCTCCCATACCACCAAACATCAGGGCATACCAGCGCTGTTTGCGTGGTAAACCAGCAGCGGCAGCCCCTAAAATTAGCGCATTATCGCCGCTCAGAACTAGATCGAGCAACAAAATGCTTCCAATCATTCCGACCCATACCCATATTTGCATAACTTCTCCTTTTATCAGCCATAGCCAGGAACCATATTACCCCATCAGTACCACATAAAAAAATATGCTTCCCATGAAGCACACAACTCAGATCCTTCTCAGCAGTGATTATGTCGTATAACAATATAGCATAACGACGGCTACACTCAGCCATTTACGCCATTCTTATATAAACGCAACCTACATCACAAAATCAAATCGGAGTTCATCACATTCAGCAACATTGTTAGAGTAAGCGACAACAAGATATCCAATATCGCATTTATACATTTACAATAGTAATATTCATCTATTATAAATATTCATTGCACCTGATTCACAGAAGCAAAGTTTTGTCCGAGGAAAACTTTCACAAAATAAAAGAGCCAAACATTCAATGATTGAAAGTTTGGCTCGCGGAAAACATCACTATTACGAGCGGGGATAGTTCACAAAAAGCACTTAATTGTAGAGCTTATCTGAAAAATTTACAGTAACAAAGTACAGAGTCCCAACCAATGAAATGAAAGAATTGTGAAATACTGCATAGAGAAAATGTGAAACAGATCACATCATTCCATTCATTTTTGCAGTAATATTCATACATAATAATAAATAGTTTGCCATGAATAAGCATTTCAAAACCTGTATATAGTCAAAATATCAAAAAAATCTGTATATTTGTTAATTACAAAAATTAGTTACAGAACAGGCAAAGGAAATGGTCAAAAAATCCATCCAAAAACATCGCTGGAGCTTAGCCCCCTTGATCATCCTGATCAGTTTGCTCGCACTTGCAATCCAGAGTCCACAAGTGTTTGCCTCCAGCAGTCGAGCGGCTACGCAACAAAATCCATTGACATCCGTTCGTATGCTTGACCGTTCAAACGGTTGGGCGTTAACCGACAGCCAGATTCTGAAGACAAGCGATGGTGGTATTCATTGGCGCAATGTAACTCCTGCTCACACCACCATTGCCCGTGGCTCCAAAGCCGACTTCATGAATGCAAACTACGCCTGGGTCGAAAGTACAGCTGTAGACGGCACTGTCAATGTGCAATGCACCACCGATGGTGGCAAACATTGGCAAAATGCTGCTATCCATACCGGCTACGGCGATGATTTCGTGCAGGATATGCCTCACTTCTTAAATGCTAAAGATGGCTGGCTCTCAATAGTCGTTACGTACGGCATGAGTACAGGCACGCAGAATGCCATCTATACAACCACCGATGGCGGACAGCATTGGAGCAAGTTGGCCGATTTCTCGCACATCGTCAAAGGATTGTACGTCATCGGAACCTCAACTGGCATCTCGCTCAAAGACCCACAGAACATCTGGGATACGGAGGCCGCCATGGATCATAATCCATTCACCGGCGCTTCGACACTCGATCATCCCGTCGCTTCGGTCTCGCATAACGGTGGCAAGACGTGGCAGCGACAAGCATTACCAACCATTCCAGGTGTAAAAAACGCGATCTACACCACCACGCCACCAGTCTTTATTGGTCAAAAAGGTCTGATGCCTGTCTATGCACGAACCATGGCCGGCACCAATTATATGGACATCTATCGTAGCGATGACGGCGGCGCACATTGGTATACCACCGACTCTGTAAGCATAACAACCAATATGATCAATGCCAGTGACCTCCAACACATCTATGCCGACACGGCGACCGGACGCGTCTTCGCAACCACACAGGGCGGACGCAACTGGCGGCAGATCAGTGCAACCGGCGTGATTGGCGATCTGGACTTTGTTGATAACAACTTCGGAGTATTCATCACGGCAACCAGCAACCGGTATCTGCTCCGCACCTACGATGGCGGACACAACTGGCAGCGTATCAACTACACAATCCAATAGGCTACGCGTTCTATCATTATAAGAAAGTGTCCCCGATGCTGACTTAGCATCGGGGACACCGTTTTTTCAGATATCTCAGCTTCTTTGCTTTTTGAATTAATTTGCAATCCTTTTGTCATCTCGTTGCGCAACCCGTGGGCGCTTCCGAGAGTATGTCTAAAGATCTCTTCGGAGACGAAGAGGGAACAACAAGAAAAAGTTAGGAGGAAACAGCATGCGTGATCCCAGTGAAATTTGGACTGGCAAAGCCAGTAGTTATGATCGGGTGCGCCCGACGCCACCACCCGCTTTGCTCGATCTGCTGACGCAGGTGATTCAGACGCCACATCCTGCTCTGGTGGTGGATTTGGGTAGTGGGACCGGACTGTCCACCGCGATCTGGGGTGAGCGAGCCGAGCGGGTGATTGGGATCGAACCCAATGCCGATATGCGGAAAGAGGCTCTACGCAACGTCGAGGACCATCCCTACGCGGCACATATCGAGTATCGAGAGGGAGTGGCTCATCAGACGGGCTTGCCTGATGGGTGTGCTGATATCGTCACTGCTGCCCAATCATTCCACTGGATGGAACCGACTGCGACCCTGGCCGAGATCGCTCGGATTCTGCGACCCGGTGGGCTTTTCGCTGCCTACGACTATGACTGGCCGCCAACACTCCATTGGGAGCTTGAGCGGGTATACCAGGAGGTTGATGAGCGCTTCGATGATCTGCTCCAGGAGCGTGGACTTGCTCAGAACCTCCAGAGATGGTCGAAGGACACGCACCTCGACCGCATGCGTGACAGTACTCACTTCCGCTTCACACGCGAATTGTTTCTTCATCATATCGAGCAAGGAGACGCTACACGCTTCATGGAGATGATTCTGACCAATGCGTACAGCCATCAGTTCGAGCTGAAGACCATCACCGAACAAGAGATCGGTTTTGATCGCCTCACACACGCAGCATTCCAACATATCGGGTCTGAACCCATCCCTTGGTATGTGAGTTACCGAGTCCGCATCGGTATCAAGTGAGTGCGGGGATGTAAAAAAGAAAGCCCGTCATGCAGGCAAAGCACGATGGGCTTTTCTCTCTTCTTTCCTTGCGTTTCTCTCGTTACGCAACCCGTGGGAGCACGACCGGTCGTGCGCCAAGTGGCTCCGACGGCGCGAAGACCACCAAGTCCAACTTATTCGTTTCGAGTGCTCAAAAAGAGATACTGCGTACGTCACGATTTTTTGCAAGCGTTCTAGCGATGTGCAACAACTCACGGGCGCATACGGCAACATTGCAGCGACCACGGTACGAGCGCGTAGCGGCGTCAAGATTGCGGACAGAGTAATAGGCTCAGAAGAGGAAAAACCGCAATCTGGCCTTGCGCACGCCGTCCAGTTCCACGTATGAAATGCTCCTGAAAGACGATCAAAGCATCTCACATGTCAAAGTCACGCGCAGAAATCATATCCTTTCTCTCACAAAAACAAGCATGTAGGTGTTTTTTCTTCTTTGGCGAATAAAACGTACGTGAACTGGACGGCGTGCGCAAGGCCAGATTGCGGCTGGTCTCTCGGCGGAGGATCTCTATGGGCTGCAATCTTGACGCCGCTACGCGCTTGTGCCGTGGTCGCTGCGATGGAGCCTGATCTGCTTCGTTGCTGGTGTGCAAAAAGCCGTGGCGCACACTCTTCGCGCCGTTGGGTTACATTGTTTCTTTCGCTGAGCAAGAATCCGCACGAAACGTTCAGTTTTAATGATAAATTAATACAAAGTGAGAAATATGGGTCTTATAATGAACCATTCGATAAACACACTTGCAGTGTTATATCGAATTTTGTTACTATACTTGCAGAAGTATCACAGGCAACGTTGCCGGAGAGATGTTCATTTAATATCTTGGGTATCATTCACAATGCGTTTCGTGAAAAAAACGTTGTCCGATGGTACATTCAAGAAAATTTCAAACGATCGATATCTATATGTCTTCAGATGGGAAAGGTACTGCAACGCAGTTCTTATCTGAAAGCCAGGAAATATGAAATATTTGCACGGGCGGCAGAAGCAGATAAGGATACATCTATGAGCAAGCGTGTGGGACAACTACTTGGCAACTATCGCTTAATTCGTCAGTTGGGAAAGGGGGGATTCGGGAAAGTCTATCTGGGCGAACATGTCTATCTTAAAACGCAGGCTGCCATCAAGGTACTGCTGGACAATCCCGAGAGCATCAATAGTGATGCATTTAGAGCATCCTTTCTGCAAGAAGCGCAACGTATTGCGCAACTGAAACATCCTCACATTTTGCGCATCCTTGACTTTGGGATGCATGAAGAGTTGAACCCATTTTTGGTCCTAGAATATGCGGTAAATGGCACTTTGCTGCAACGGCACACACGAGGCATACAAGTAGGATTAACGACCGTCATTGCCTATGTCAAACAACTTGCGCAAGCACTACAATATGCCCATACAGCCCGCTTAATCCATCGCGACGTAAAGCCAGCGAATGTGCTGCTGAGCGAGCAGGAAACGCTCCTCTTAAGTGACTTTGGCATTGCCACGATTGCTCATCATACCTCCACTATGAAAACGCAGGGATACGTCGGCACGCCAGCCTATATGGCTCCCGAACAACTACGAGGAAAACCCGTGACGGCCAGTGATCAATATGCGCTGGCGGTGATGGTCTACGAGTGGCTCTGTGGACAGCTTCCTTATGTTGGAGATCCTATCTCCGTTGGTATGCAACACCTGATCATGCCCGTGCCCTCGCTACGTGCACTCAACGTCACACTCTCCCCTCAGGTAGAATTCGTTGTACAGACAGCTCTGGCCAAAGATCCCAGGCAGCGCTTTGCGAACATTATGGATTTTGCGGATGCTCTTGCTCTGGCTAAAGAGGCAAAGAATACATTTTTCTCGACACTCCCCATGACAGCCATCAACGACATTGAGCTGCAAAAACAATTCCTACCAGCAACAGCACCGCTCAGCAACTCACTCCCCCCAACGCTACTGGTGCCGAAGCTATTGTCCTCAAAACAACCGGTGCAGCCCATCCAGACGGCGTGGGACCTTTTGCAAGATGATGATGAGCGTCATCTTTTCCTCTTTACATCCTCTTTTCCAGAGACAGCCTCTATTCCGCTCTGGCTTGTCGAGCTGGCGATGGGGCGCGATGAACAAGATGATGGTTCAAAACGTCTGAAACAGGCATGTCAGCATCTACAAGAATTAAGCTTGTTTGAGGAAGTCACCGACGAAAAGATACGGCTTCATCCCCAGAAATGGGCCTTTGGTCGCCAAATGATGCAGACAACTGGGGACATGGCACCGGTAGAAGAAGCCATCCAGCGCTTGCTGCGCACCTTTACGGAACTTGACTTCCTGGAGCAACGGGCACAAGAGATCGGCTATTATGAAATCGAAAAGCAGCTACGCGTTGTACGTGCCTATCTAAATATGCCTGGTATGGAAGATCAGATGAGACAAGTGGCACAGGTCAAACGTTGGCTGGACCGGGAAAGCTATCTGCTCTCAAATAAGGATTGGTGGCCTGGTACGCTATCGAACCTCTTCTACCAGCAACTCTACAATCGCTCAGTTGAGGCCGGGATTCCTCTGATGATGGGCCGAGAACCGGATCGCTGGATTAGACAAAGAGGACAGGTCGATGCCGAGGATCAATCGCTCTTGCGTATTTTTGCTTATTCGCTACATTTAGTGAGCAGCGTGGCCTTCTCTCCTAGCGGGCAGTATGTGCTCACTGGCCTCTTTGACAATACCGCTCGCCTGTGGGATGTCGGCTGCGGACGCGAGTTGCGCAGGTTCGAAGGTCATACGAACTGGGTACTCAGTGTAGCCTTTTCTCCCGATGGACGCCTGATTCTCACTGGTTCCGCCGATGAAACGGCTCGCATCTGGGATGCAGAGAGTGGTCGCGAGCTGCGCCGGCTGGTGGGCCATGCGGATTGGGTCAATAGTGTGGCCTTTTCTCCCAATGGACGACTGGCTCTCACTGGCTCCAGCGATACGACCGCTCGCTTATGGGAAGTTAGTAGCGGACGCGGCCTGCGACGATTGGAAGGTCATATGGATAGAGTCTTCAGCGTGGCCTTTTCTCCTGATGGACGACTCTCTCTGACTGGTTCCGCCGATGAAACGGCTCGTCTGTGGGAGCTGAGCAGCGGTCACGAGCTTTGGAGGTTGAAAGGCCATACAAGCCAGGTCCATAGCGTGGCCTTTTCTTCTGATGGTCGTCTGGCTCTCACTGGCTCTCATGATAAGACGGCTCGCCTATGGGAGATCAGTAGTGGACACGAATTGCGCAAACTGGAAGGCCATATGGACTGGGTCAATAGCGTAGCCTTTTCTCCCAATGGTCAACTGGCTCTCACTGGCTCCAGTGATACGACCGCTCGGCTATGGGATGTCGATAGTGGTCGCGAGTTGCGCAAATTGGAAGGCCATATAGGCGAAGTAAGCAGCGTGGCCTTTTCTTCTGATGGTCGCCTGGCTCTCACTGGCTCTCATGATGAGACGGTGCGCTTGTGGAATGTGAACAATAGACAAGAGATCCGGAATATAAAAGATCATACGATGAGCATCAATAGCGTCGTGTTTTCTCCTGATGGTCGCTTGGCTCTCACTGGCGGCGATGATCATACTGCTAGTCTGTGGGATGTGGACAGCGGACGTGAGTTGCGCAAGCTGGAAGGTCACACGGGCCGAGTAACCAACGTGGCCTTTTCTGCCGATGGACATCTGGCGCTGACTGGCTCTGGTGATAGGACTGCTCATGATAAGACTGTTCGTCTGTGGGAGGTCAACAGTGGGCATGAGCTTTGGAAACTGGAAGGTCATACCTACGGAGTCAGCAACATGACATTCTCTCCCTATGGAGGCATGCTGCTCACAACTGGCTTACTTGATAGTACGGCCCGCTTATGGGATATCAGTAACGGACGCGGGTTGCGCAAATTGGAAGGCCATACGGCTAAGATAACCCTCGCTATTTTCTCTCCTGATGGTCAACTGGCGCTCACTGCCTCTGATGATCATACGGTTCGGCTCTGGAACGTGTATACGGGACGTGAACTCCATCGACTGGATGGATACACCAATGGGATAACGAACGCGACCTTCTCTCCTACGGGAGAGTACATTCTCATTGGCGCAGCTGATAATACTGCTCAGCTGTGGGATGTCGATAGCGGACAAAAGCTGCGTAAACTGGAAGGCCATACTGATAAGATAATGCGCATCGCCTTCTCTCCTGATAGTCAACTGGCTCTCACCACCTCTAATGATCACACGGCCCGGCTCTGGAACGTGGATATTGGCTATGAACTCCAGCAATTAGAAGGACAACTACAGAATAGTCTCATCAACTACATTGACAATGTTGTATTTTCTCCTGATGGACGTTTCGTGCTTGGCCGCGATATTCGTGGATGGATATATATTTGGCGAACACAAGAGCCACAGCCAGGCAAACTGCTAGGCATCTATACTGCGAGCTATCAGATCGGAGCAGTGTACTGGCAAGATGCCAACCATCTGCGGCTGGCGGATCTAGGTGGACAATCCGGATACCCACATTTCTATCAACTTACGCTTGAGGGATCATGGGAATAAGCCAGTGATAAATTTTCCTTATTGCGAATTTATTGCAAGTAAGAATTAAATGTGTTACGCTTGTGACAACTTACCAATTCGGAGGTTTCATGAGTAGTAATTTCGGCCTTGCTGCGCTCTCGCAAGTCTTTAATGACAGTTCATCTGAGGTTCGCAACCGGATCATCGGTATGTATACCTTCCTGATCGGCTATAATATTCTAGCCTGGGCCATCGCCCTGATCGTATTTGCCAGAACTCCCAGCATGCTACTGTTAGCCTTGACAGCCTATACGTTTGGTCTGCGTCATGCGTTTGATGCAGATCATATTTCAGCGATCGACAATGTCACCCGCAAGTTAATGCAAGAAAAGAAACGCCCCATTGGTGTTGGATTCTTCTTCTCGCTAGGACATTCTACGATTGTGGTTGCATTGACCATCGTGATTGCAGTAACTGCACTGGTCGTCAAAGACTTTGGCAGTCTGCAAGCAATTGGCGGGCTGATCGGCACAACGGTTTCAGCCATATTTCTGCTGCTCATTGCTGCGATCAATATTGTTATTCTGCTAGATGTCTATAAAACGTTTCGAGATGTGAAGCGTGGCCAGGTGTATAACGATCTAGCTCTGGATGAGTCTCTGAATAAACGCGGACTCATGGGACGCTTTTTCCGTCCGCTCCTCAAAATCACCGATCAGAGCTGGAAGATGTATCCCATTGGACTGCTCTTTGGCCTGGGCTTCGACACTGCTACCGAGGTAGGATTGCTCGGCATTGCCGCCACTACTGCTGGTCAAAGCATACCGGTCGTAGCAATTCTCCTCTTCCCGCTGCTATTCACCGCAGGCATGACACTCATGGATACCACCGATAGCATCTTGATGCTCGGAGCCTATGGCTGGGCCTTCGTCAAACCGATCCGCAAATTGTACTACAATCTGAACATCACCTTAATCTCAGTCATCGTCGCCCTGATCATCGGCGGGCTAGAGGCCCTCAGCATCATCGCCACCGAACTCCATCTGAGCGGCCCCATCTGGAATCGGATCGGCAACCTGACAGATAACTTCAATCTTATCGGCATATTCATCGTCATACTCTTCATCGTCAGCTGGATCGCATCCACGATCATCTATAAAGTAAAGCGCTACGACGACATCGAAGTCACCATCACATCCAGCGTGGGCAGCTAGGTAGCCGACATCTCATCCAAATACATTGCGACTATACTTAACCTACAGGTTAATTATAGAGCCAAAGGAAACGCGGTCAAGGGGCCAATACTGTTCAGTTAGGCTCGTGGGAAGCTCTACAGCCATCCCGTGAGGTGCGAAAGAGAGCCAAACGCTAGCCGACGGTCATCGAGCCATTGATTCCAAGAAATTATAGATGACCAAGTATGTCAAGCGAAAATAGCATGTTCAATCGCAGAGACAACAGAACGAGATTGTAGCGTCGGAAGATTGCTCTGTTTGCTCGTTTGATCGTCTCACTCAGCCCGCAATCTTCCGACGCTACAGTAGGCGATGGAGGGTCTCCCAACCCCAACCGCTTTGGCGGGGGATTTCGTACGTCGAGGAGACTGCGTTCACGTACGAGAGAGAGTTACAGGAGGCCACGTTGCTCCTTGGATCGAATGTGCTCGTTTGATACGCTCATCCATAATTTCTTGGAGTCAATGGTCATCGAGCCGTCGGAACCACTTGGCGCACGACCGGAACGGTACTCGCCGAAGACCACCCCAAACAACTCTGTGGCATCAACAGGTCCCAGGAAGAGCAAGCCGTCCCCGTGCGATCCCTGCGATCGTGTGGGGTCAGCGAGCGCAAAAAAAACTGCATCGAGTCGCTCTAATGAAGAGTTAACCATAAGATTAATTATACGAAGATCGTGGATCGTTATCAAAGGCCCTGGTCCGATGTTTGTATCCAACTATAATGAGAAATGTGATCATCAGAGACAGGACAACAGCAAGCGCAAATGTGACCTGTGGTGTGATCCAATAGCTGGCGATGGCCTGCATGAGAGGTCCAAGTAAGATGCCAAGCGATATGGCTGATCCACGCACGCCCATGACCTGGGAGCGATTCTGCTCTGTAGTTGAACCCAGATAAATTGCTCCAAGAGCTGGCAGAAGTAACGCATCCCCTATCCCCGTCACCACGGCCGCTGTGATCAATAGCGGATATGGATGCAGGCAGAGCATCGCCACATTCAGGGCAGAAAAAAGCAGGCTGCCAATGATGATCAGGAGCTTTTTCGACAAGATTTCGCTCAAACGTCCCAGCAGCAGAGGAAATACGGCCAGCGATAGGCCATAGGCACTGACGATGACGCCAAATTGCGCCGAGCTGTACTTAAGTGTGTTGACTATATAGAAGGGGTATTGCGGTAATACAAATGGATAGATGAATGTTAGACCAAAGTCGATAAGCAGAAGCGGGGCCAGCATCCAGA
The DNA here is from genome assembly GCA_963699315.1 of uncultured Chloroflexia bacterium. Classification (GTDB taxonomy): domain Bacteria; phylum Chloroflexota; class Ktedonobacteria; order Ktedonobacterales; family Ktedonobacteraceae; genus Dictyobacter. Next base: position 4,112,197 of record OY969433.1, on the reverse strand, counting down.
CAACTTGACGAATGCTCACGGCGTTGCCTGACGGATGTTGCTTATGTAGCAGCTTTGAGGCTTTCGGCAATTGCGCTCTGACACGAACAGATTTAGGGAGGGTTTCAGGTAACACAAATAGTGCGATCAGTGCAGCAGTGAGCGCGATACCCGCTGAGAGCAGAAATGGACGCGTCGCGCCCCAGGACTGATAGAGGAGACCTCCGATACCCGGACCTAATGCGGTCCCCGTCGCCTGTGCAGCCGTTATAAAGCCAATCCAGCGTCCCTGTCTATCGACCGACACACTATCGCCCACCATCGCCATAGCGGCAGGCATCAAACCAGAAATCAGAGCGCCCTCGACAAAGCGAATCAGAATAAAGAGTAGGGGGGCATTCACCAGCGCCAGCGCCACATTGGTCAGGATGAAGCCTGCCAGCGAGATGAATACGATCGGCTTACGGCCGATACGATTCGCCAGTATCCCCATCGGCGTACTAAAGAGAAACATACCCAGCCCAAAGCCCACCTCCATCAGAGCCAGCGTCCCCGCCCCCAGGCCGAGAGCTTGCAAGCGCTGGGGAAAAATAGGCAGGATGATACCAAAACCGGTCATCAATAAAGCCACACAAATAGCTAAAAATGTCAGAGCAATCGAAATGTGCTTCGGCTGTCCAGTCGACAGTGTCGTCGCGAAAGGATCACCCCCTAATTCTGTGCTATCATCATCTAACGTTATTTGATCATCTGGCACTCGATACATATAATTATACCAATTTTTCTGACTTACTATTTCTATCTATCATCACCCACCCCTAAATAATTGTGCAGCAAGGCCAACGCTTCAGCGCTAAGAAGTCTTGTCAATACAAAAAATCAGCACAAAAAAGGCCGAATTGATATACCACGGAGAATTAGTATGTACATCAACTCATACCACAAAGCGTTCTCATGCCAGGACCAGGTCTAGAGCAGGCGCCCTATAGGATGAGTATGCGCTCTCAAAAACAGGCTTGTCAAGACGCTCATTTTAAAAAGGTGAGCTCACTATTACCATTATCGACATCTTTTGGTCGTTCTTATGCCTGATATTCACAACAATTCGTCTGTTGCATTTGTATCGATTAGAGGAGGGAAATCCTGTTTTGGACCTGTATAGAGTCCTACGTTATAGGCGGGGCCTCGCTCTAGCTCGTCGAGGGAGTGTTGATCAGCTTTTGCTGTTAAGGCGAGCAGAACCATATTAACAATACAATCTAGCTTCATAAAGTCAGTATTGGCTATGAGGTCGTAGAGCACCGGATTATCAGGAGATTCATGATATTCTGTTTTGAGGAGCCGATTCCTATCTGAATCTTTTTTGGAGATACGCACCCGAGCATCATGCTGGTTCAATCCTTCACGTTGCATGACATAGCGCACACGCTGCATCAAAGGCGCAACAATACGTATGTGCAGGACATCACTTCGTCCGGCCAGCAATACCTGCGCTTCACGACCGACAATCACTACATGGCCTTCGGCATAAGCTGCTTCCAATACATCATGCAGGGTTTTAAGATAAATTTTCATCGCCCCTGGCATATTGGTGACAGGCAAATCAATGCCCACGGGCGGCTGAAGGAACTGTAACGATTGCCAGACCTGTTCCCAGATGCTGGGTATGGATTCATCGTGTGCATTAGCTTCTGCTTGACTAATATCCATTTTTTGCGCGACCTGCACAACCGCCTGATGATCGAAGAGCCGCCACTGCAAGCGTCCCGCCAAGCGCCGCGCAACCTCACCTCCACCGCTACCATACTGACGGGAAACAGTGATTGCACGCATCTGTGAGATATCAGCCTTCTGTTCGTTCATCCCTTTTCAATCGCACGGATACCCCTGCATTCATGCATGGGGAGGAGTGCGCCTCCTTATGAAAAACTGATCCAACATCCCTTACGGGAGAGCCATTTTCTGTCGGAATGGCTCAAAACCCCTCTTCTCTGGTTGCCCTTCGAAGGTAATGTTTGCCTCGACGAAGATAGCAGTCCGTACACCTCTCAAGCACTGCATAGACCCCGTTTTGCTGGTTAACTTGAAAGTTATAGAGCTTGGGACTGGCAAGCATCCCAAGGTACGTTCTTCAACGTTGCTGCTATCGTAGCCCGATGGGTGCAAGCACCCCTGGCTGGGTCTGGTCAGATTCAAGCTTGTCACAGCCTGGTGTAAAGCCACCAACAGTTTACAAGCCCCTCGCGTTCAGCGATGGGGTACCTGACGATAAAACCCCTTTTATACCTCTCTATAGAGATACGCAGGGGCTCATAACTTTGTTTCAAGATCTTAGCGCAGATTCTTTTCAGCAACGGCAGAAGATGGTTTTATGGAAGATTACACGGTTGGTCTGCCTGCTTTGCCTTCTAGCAGATCGCTATGGATGTGATGCAGTTTGCGCTCGATGTCGCGGACGCGGGATGAAATAACGCTCATTTCGAGCTCAGTTTTTACGTCAACTTGATAGTCGAGATCAGCCTTGAGGCGATCTTTGACCGATTGGCGGTTCTGGCTGACAAGTACGAAAATAGAGAGGAAGATAGCTTCAAGAGATACGGCCATGGTCAGGAATTGAAATGGATAGGGATCAAAATGGGCACTGGTAGGACCAGCTAAGTTGATAGTGATCCAGGCGACGAAAATGATGAGGTTGAGAAAGAGAAAAGGCAATGATCCACTAAATGTAGCAATCACATCGGCGATACGCTGTCCGATAGAGACATGCTCATCAACAGCATCATTGGGATTGCGGCTCACCCGTGTCCGTAGAATATCATCTGTGCGCTTGAGACGATCACCGAGCTCAGCCAGTATATCCAGAGCCGCATCTGGTCGACGACGTAAGAACTCAAAAAGTTCGTCGCGACCTAATTCGAGTGTAACGACTCCTTCATCTGAAGTCGCTGTCGCATTACGTGTCTCTCCTGAGAGTATAGACAATTCACCAAAGAATTTTCCATCGCCAAGGATATCCAACACAACCTTCTGACCATCACTATCGATGAGCCAGAGCTCAACCTGTCCCTGTTGAATAATTTGAAAGGCATTCCCTGCCTCACCCGCCTTCATGATTTCTTGTCCAGCAAGGAAGACCCGTTCGATCATCAGCGAATACAGCTCACTGCGCTCCTCGTCATCCATATTCGAAAAAAGTGGAATCTCAGACAATATCTGCGCGGTTGAACGACTCATGTTTTATTCTCCCCTATCATTACTTCAGATTTTACCTCGCTAATGCTCAGTATACAGGAGTATAAACGGGCATACAAGCACCAATTTCGATATCATGTGCACGATAGGGAACGCAGTCATCCCCACGGGTGCGCCACGGTTTTTGCAAGATATGCAAAATCGATGATACCTCGACGAAATCACCAATGTGCATGTGCGAGTGGGAACGCAGTTTGGGCGCAAATGGATTCAAGTATATCCATTTTACAAATTAAATCGTATACTATACATGGCAGAGGTTCTAGTATATCTTATTGGAGAGGTGAGGATTTGTCGGAGACACAAGCAGAACGAGAAGAGCGTATCCATCAACATCTAGCAGAGGTCAAGCAGCGCATCAAACAAGATATCGCAGCGACATCAGATAGTACGTTGAGACGCATCGAGGTAGACGCCGCCACGATGGTCACATTATCGTTGGTAAACGAGCTCTTGCCGGAGCACATCCAGCATCAGGTTCAGGAGATTATCGATCTCCACGAAACCATCTGGAACATGGATACTGCCCCAACCGACAGCACAACTCCTCGTAAGCCACTCGGGCAGAGTCTCATCCAACGCTTCGCCCCCTTCCTGCTCTCTGCCAATGAGAAAAAAGACGCGCTTCCTGACGTTGATTGCGCATGACTTTCTTCAATCTTTATGCTGATTCAAAACTATATGAAATACCACATCTGGACACTCTCCTCCGAAGGCCAGGAAATAACAAAGTAAAAAGCAATTACTCATAATTGGGAACGCCAGTGGCAACCTGATTTTGAATGGTCTTCAGTAGAATCACACGGCTAGGCCTCTTGCAGCCAGCGCGGTAGATCGGCCAGCGACGGCAAGATCGCGTCCGGCTGGACACGCTTTAGGAGCGGCGAGTCGGCCTTATGCTTCCCACTACATACCAGGATGCCGCGTAAACCTGCATTTTGTGCGCCTCCGACATCATTATCAATATCGTCACCGACCATAATCGCCTCATGCGCCGCGCAACCTATAGCATCAAGAGCCTGCTCAAAAAACGCACGTTCCGGCTTACCAAGCACCAAAGCATCCCTACCCGTAGCAATCTCCAGCGCACGGACATATGGACCACTATCAAGCTGCAAGCCATCTTTTGTCTTCCAATACATGTTTTTATGTAAAGCCAACAGGATCGCACCATCCATGATCATCCGAAAAGCAGCATTCATAGCCTCATAGGATAACAGTTCCTCCGCGCCACCAATCACCACCACATCGGCCCGCGTATCCACCAACTCGATGCCGTCAAAATCATTAGCTGTATCGCCCTTCGTCAAAAACCAGCAGCGCTTCCCCGGATGATGTTTACGAATATAATTGGCTGCCGCCACCGGTGCGGTGATCAATCGACGCTCCGACACTGGCAGACCGATCTGCTGCAAGCGCTGCGCCAGGGTCGCACGCGCCATCGTCGTCGTATTGCTGACAAAATAAGTCGCATAACCCTGCTGCTCCAGCCAGGATAGCGTCTGTGCCACGCCAGGAAGTGGCTGCATGCTAACGTGCAAGACACCATCGATATCTAACAAGATACCACGTATCGGCTGCATATATTTTCTCCTTCAGGTCTCGAAACATCCTATCTCTGACTATAGTTTACATTAAAAACGTTGGAGACGATACTACCATGCCACCGGCATCCGCGTGCGAGACTTGCCGATCACCCTTGTCAAAGGAGCAACGTGGTCTACTGTAGCTGCGTGTCTTGCGCACGCGGTCCACTCGACGTATATAATACCCATCGGCGCAGATATCCCACTCCGATGCCTGTAATGCTCCTCAAAAAAGAGAGGACTATCAGCGGGAAAATCAGACGTATCAGAAGCTGAGCGTGGGGAGATCAATGGGGAAGTCCGTCGTACGTCGAGGGATCTGACGGCGTGAAACCCATTGATTCCACGAAATTATGGATAAGCTTGTCAAACGAGCACCTTCGATCCAAGGAGCAACGTGGTCTACTGTAGCTGCGTGTCTTGCGCACGCGGTCCACTCGACGTATATAATACCCATCGGCGCAGATATCCCACTCCGATGCCTGTAATGCTCCTCAAAAAAGAGAGGACTATCAGCGGGAAAATCAGACGTATCAGAAGCTGAGCGTGGGGAGATCAATGGGGAAGTCCGTCGTACGTCGAGGGGTCTGACGGCATGAAACCCATTGATTCCACGAAATTATGGATAAGCTTGTCAAACGAGCACCTTCGATCCAAGGAGCAACGTGGTCTACTGTAGCTGCGTGTCTTGCGCACGCGGTCCACTCGACGTATATAATACCCATCGGCGCAGATATCCCACTCCGATGCCTGTAATGCTCCTCAAAAAAGAGAGGACTATCAGCGGGAAAATCAGACGTATCAGAAGCTGAGCGTGGGGAGATCAATGGGGAAGTCCGTCGTACGTCGAGGGGTCCGCGTGCGCAAGACACGCAGCTACAGTAAGATGTTATTTAACAGACACGATGGAGGTTGACGATCATATGTGCATCAAGAAACATCTCATCCATAATTATTTGGAATCAATATCCTTGCGCGGGTAGAGCCACATTATCTGGTAAAGGTAGATGGTTTTCTGTCTATTTTGAGCTCATAAGGAGAAAGCAATTGCTGGATATATCCTCGGCACGATCAGTTTTCTCTTTGTCGGCACGATCTATCTATTCAGTCCACCATTTGCGATTGTTGGTATGCTCTTATCCCTGCTCGGTCTCAAATCATCTACGCACAGAACACGGGCGAATTGGGGGCTTGGATTATCCGTGACCGGTATCCTGGCACCAATTATGGTTATCGTGATCAGTATGACATTAAGCCACTGCTACGGCTGGCCCGCTTTGAACTGTTCTATTCCTGTCGCAATAGATGAGCTTTTTCATTGATGGCATGCTCATTTTCTTTAGGCCGTCACGACCTAGCTATAACGATCCATGCCGTGCAATTCTTCGATAATACGCGGCATCGCACTGTTTCTACTGGATGACTAGCAGCAGTAGAGTAGCACTTGTCCCCTTGCCGAACTCGCTGGTCATCGTCAACTCGCCTTTGTGCAGCGCCACAATACCACGCGTGATCGAAAGGCCCAGACCATGACCACTAGCCTCACGCGAGCGAGCCTTATCCACGCGGTAAAAGCGTTCGCCCAGGCGCGACAGGTCCGTGGGCGCAATCCCAATGCCAGTATCATTCACGCGCAGACAAGCGTAACCGTTCTCCGTAAAGGTGTGCACACTAACTTTGCCGCCTGGCTGCGTATATTTCAATGCATTATCAAGTAGGAGCAGCGTAGCCTGTTCCAACAACACATAATCGCCCAGTGCCCACGCAGCCTCCTCTTGTTGGAATATAAGCGTGATGCTGACCTGATCAGCTAGCGATTGCCCACGCCGCACAACTCGCTCCGCGACCTGCCCCAGGTTAATCTCCTCTCGCTCCAGATGGAGGTGACCAGCATCCATTTGCGCCAGCAGCAACATATTACTGGTCATTTTGTCCATGTAGATTGTCTCCGCCACAATATCCTCCAACAATTCCGCGTCCTCTTCCGCCAGATGCGCACGACCACGTAGAAGCACATCGGCGTTGGCGCGTAGCAGAGCCAATGGAGTACCCAATTCATGTGAGACGTTGGCAGTAAACCAGGATTTCTGCCAGATCTCTTAGATTTCGGTGATCGATTGAGCCGCAATCACAACCTCTTTTTTGCTAGAAGCCAGACTATGCAGAGTCATGCCCACTATGATGATCAGAATTCCGAACAACGAGAGTAGCGATGGTAGTGCCGTGGAGAACAGCAGGATTTCTCCGATCAAGGTAAAGAGCACTTCGCCAGCCTGTGTCGCTTCAACGGTCGCCAACTTTCGGATATCGCCTTTAACCAGATCAGTCCCAGTAAAGAAGAGGCTTGTAGCAATGATACCGGACGAAATCGCCACGATCAAAGCCTGCGTCGATTGTCCTGTACTTGGAGGCCCCACCGTGATCAGACCATAGAACGACAGCACCAGCCAGAGCGGCAAGCTACAGAGCGTCATACCCAGCATGCGCTGATAAACATCGAATTTGCCATCCGTGATCTCCATCATTTTCCGATTGCCTAGCGGAAAAGCAAAGGCAGCAATCACGATCGGTAAGATGCCGAGAAGGACGTCCCGCGCTGCGATCGATGTTATCTGATCGGCTTGCATGACCGCCACTCCTAACAAAATGATCAGAGAGATCCACAATTGTTTACGTGGCAAACGCCTGCGCCGCCGCTCAAGACCATTCCCAGTCATCACCGTTTCATAAAAGAAAGGCACTAATAGCGTCCCAGCGATAATTGTCACCTGCCAGGTACCAGCCGTCAACCAGCCAGGCTCAAAGGTGGATGAGAATGCGATTGGAGCATAGAATAAGCCAAAACCGATCATACTCCACGTAAACCATGACCAAAAACGCATGCGGATATCACTCAACAGAGGCAGCAGGTTTTTACGACCGATCACAATCAGCAACAAGAAAGGCAGCATAAAAAGGAAACGCAGTGAGGCAGTCCAGATCCAACTTCCGCCCCCCACATTCATGGCGTGATTCAAGATGAAGGTTACAGCAAAAAAAAGAGAGGCCACAATCCCAAGCAAAATAGGCTTCAACGATATCCCTCAATTCCATAATTCCACACATCGTTATATTCAAAATAATAACTTTTCGCTCGCTTAAAGTTCGGGCAGATTTCAGAGAATCGTCCACCAACTGGAAATAGACAGCAGTAGAGAAGCCGAAAGGGATTGAAATCTGCGGCAGTAGATCTGGGAGCATCTGCGCAGCCAAAAGAGGACACCGGCAGTAATGTTGACACGGGTTAGCAACGCTGCCCTGTTACAGTCTAATCAGTTTATCAAAATCTCAAGATTATGTCTAGATTTAAACAAACAGTAGTGATTTCCAGCAGCTAATCTGCCTGTTTTTACGCTCAACCTTTCGCGGCACGTTTATGAGCCCCCGGAGGTCTCAAGGAGAGCCAACGCTAGCGCCGCGGTCTTGCGCCCAATACTTTTCAATGAAGCCTGATCAATACCATGCCTTCGATCGCAGCGATCAAGCCAGCCAACGCTAGCGCCGCAGTCTTGTGCCCGGCGACCCGTTTCTCGTATGATATGCCCCAAATAAGCGCATATATCTTCGTATAATACATTGCCTGAATTGAAGAATTGTACGCCTCATTAGGAGCGTGTATTATATTGTATAAACGCGTTGGCGGAGTTTTTCGTGCGTGAACTGGTCGCCGGGCACAAGACCGCGGCGCTAGCGTTGGCTGGCTTTGAGGCCTCCGGGGAAGAGATGGAACTCGCCAAGTTCTTAACTGAAGTGTATTGGGCACAAGACCGCGGCGCTAGCGTTGGCTCTCTTTGTTTCCTTCTCGGGACATTCGTGTTTTTCCGACATCAGCAAGACGAAACCAAGGTGATCGGGCATGTAGGCTTCACTGAAAAGTATTGCGGTCTAGTGCGCCTGCGGCGCATGACGTTTTAAACCTGTGTCAGACCCAGGAATTAAGTCAAATGACAAAAATATGCAAAATAACCCAGCCAATATACACGAGCACGAGAAGAATTGCGGTCATGTGACTGATACGTCGTCGGAAGATACAGAGCAGGGTAATGCCAGTGAGGGCAACCATCAATGGACCATCGAGTAGGGCCAGTAAGCCATCATTCTGGGTATTAAACCAGAATAAAAGGGGGAGGGCAATCCCCAGCGCAACGTTGACACTATTGCTGCTGAGCACTTCTTCAACACTAGCTGAAGCACGACCAGTGCGCGCCAGGGTGAATGCCACAACCGTATTGGGCAACGATGTCGCTACTGCTAGGATCAACAGGCTAAGAATAATGGGTGGCAGAGCGATCCTGACGGCGATACTCTGGGCTGTTTGGACCATGAGAACCACACTCCCCAGGGCAAGCGCGAGAGCAAGGGTCATTTCTCCCAAGAGACGCACTTTAAACCAGAGAATGTTGGCCGGGTATCTCGTGGTTTTTTCACGCTCGCTCTGGCTCTTGTGGTCTGGATGCTGTTTCCGCTGGAGCGCGTGGTAACAGAGCAGAGAGAAGAGGCCCAGTGTCAGCAGGCTCAGGCCAATCAAGACGATATGTACGACCGGAAAGGTTGGATTTCCAGTGGGTAGCGATCCTTGCCAGAAGCGATCTCCTACGACAACCGCTGTGGTGAGCAGCATCGCCAGGGTCAAGACGCCGACCAGACTGGCATCCTGGGCTTCGGTGTGTAAAAGGACAATGCCACGTCGGCCTGGCGAAGCAAAGGTAGAAATACCAAGGATCACCGCAATATTATAAATATTGGAACCGATGATAATACCAATGCCCACAACCATCTGACCAGCGATTATGGCGGTTATAGAGGCAACATAGTTGGGAATATTGGCTCCCAGAGCTCCTAATAGACTGAGCAAACCCGGAGACCATTGCCAGAGGTCACTGAGTACTTCCAACCGGCGAGTAAACCAGGCCGAGGCTCCAATTGCAAGGAGCAATGAGAGAACGAAACCGGTGATAAGAATAAACATATGTTTCTTTCTTCCAGCATATCTAGTCACCCAGCCTTGTCCCATTCTTCCTTGATGGAATGTGCTCTGCGTTGTGCACAAAAAAACGCCGGGACCTGCCGACCAGACTTCCCGGCACACCTTGCTTATTTTATTGCCCTCAGCATATCACATCAACTCAGCTGTTGGCTAGTGTTGAGCGTCTCTTTATCAATCTAGGTAATTTCTAGACATTCTTTGGAGAGTTCCAGACCATACATATACCACACATTGACAATCTGGCTGGTATACTTATTTAGAAACACTGAAGCTGGAAAGAACATCATGTGCCATTTTCCATTCCAGCATCTTTATGTCCACTAGTCGTTTGAATAAGAAGCACAGAAATACACCCATTCGGGAGGAAGACCATGTTTCTACCAAATAAGCACTTCTTCAAGCATGCTTTTTCCTGTGACGAGTATACTGAACTGGCAGAGGAACCTGACCAACGAGGACTATGCGCTCCTGCGCTCCTAATTCGCTACGAAAAAATTCGGGTAATGGTTCTCCTGGTTTCGCTTCTGGTTCTCCTCTGCGGTTTTCTCTGCGTCCTATTGATCCACACTGTTGTCCTGCTGCTTGCTGCCATCGTCCTCGTTTTCCTTGGCTATCGATCTTTTGATGCGTATTTGCTCGTATTGGAGCACACTCCCTCCATATAACGTTTTTTTCAGATCTCTTTTCACTGGGATATCCCTGATTAAGGAAGACTGGGTCGTGTGAAAATCCCCAAAAGCGGTAGAGGGAGACCCTGCACGCCTTTTGGACGATTTTTAGATAGCCCTGTCCGACAAATCGACAAATAGATCAGATTGTATTGTCGAGCAGCATCTGCTATACTATACGCAATAGGCAGAAACACACACGAGCTTTTTGCCTAGACAAAGGTGTACCGGGAAGGCTGGTCGGTTTTAGATGTCCTTGTGTCTTGAAAAGGCAGAAAAGAAGGGATCTCGAACGATGACTGGTTCTGGTACATTTCCCCAATACAGAGAGATGACTACACCACAAACCATCACTGTGCCCCTTGTTTCCCTGACAAAACGTTTCTTTAGTGAGAGATGCTGCTGAAAGGGGTCTTTTTTGCCTCTTCTTCGCTCTTCCAAAGGAGAAGGAGTATGCTTGATCTACTGGCTGTAGCTGTCGTTCTCGTAGTGTTTACGATCTTGATGAACTTTGTAAAAGCACGTGATCGTTTGTAGCAAACACTACGGCGAACAATAACGCTGTTGTCGCAAGGAGGAAAATAACATGACTATTCGTCGATTTTTCGCACCAACTCTCTGTCTGCTTTTCGGTCTCTATTGCATAGGTTGGAGCATTGTTGCTTCATCCTCATCTACCCAGATACGCACTAGTGGTGCCTTCCTTGGAGTCCTTTTGCTCTTGCTGGCCTTGGTGTATCTGCGCATTATTCTTCCTCAGGAGCAACGGGAAAACCACGCTTCCTGATCTAGGTGAGATGCTCTTCTTCTCATCGTTGCTGGCCGGTCGTAGAGTCCCGACCAGCAACCAAGTTTTTTGGCCTGAGGATCCTACGGGATGCGCAACGAGATGGACCTTCTATTGACTCCAAATCCATATGGAAATGCGCATATGATTACATGCAGCAATCTGTGCATTGCGCACCGTTCCCGTTTCTTGTATGATTTGCTCATCATCGTCAATCGATGCTCCTCACCGCTCTTTTGCACTAAGGGAATGCGATGGACAAAAATATCATATAACGATAGTAAGCGCTTTAGCGAACGTTTTCGTGCGTGGAGAGGAACGAAAGGCGCAAGGCACAGATCGCTGCATTTTTACCCATGATCATGTTCACTCAGCTCGCGCTCTTCTTTCGCTACGTCGGCTTTCGTGATCGCGGTGGTGGCACATCGCCTCACCCATCATACTACATCTCGTTGCGCATCTTGTGGGAGCGTCGAGGTGACCGCGTCCACAAGGGCACGCAGCTACAGTAGGCCACGTTGCTTCGTTAATTATTTGGATTCAATAGTGCGGCTACCTTTCGTGAATATTGACTGAGCCGGCGTCGGCATGAGCGATAATCTGCGCAAAGGGTGAGTGGCCCACGGTATTGCTACCAAAATCGTTGTTGACCGAGCCGGCGTTCGCGCTAGCATCCAGATTGAATGCAGAATTGTATGGCAGGGTCAGATTAATCGAACCGGCGTTGGTCTGGAAATTGTAGGTGCCATCAGTAGCGAGAGAGCCACTGTAGTCGATCGAGCCAGCATTGGCAGCAAAAGTTGACGGGCCTTTGAGGGTAGCATCTTGCACATTGATCGTACCGGCATTCGCCCGCAAATTCATCTGCCCAGTCACGCCATAGATGTTCATGGTTCCCGCATCAGAGGTATCCTGGATATCGGCTAGCGAGGGAACAGTAATATCCAGATCGACGCTACCAGTATCAAGAATGGCCAGCCCCTGGTTCTCCTGAACGGTCACATCCAACTCGTTGTTACCAGCGCGTGTCAAATTGACTTGCACATCATTCAAGTTGCCAAATAAACCAGCGTGCTTGGTACCTGACACAACAATGTTGTTCCCACTGCCACCAGTATGGATAGTCACCATCCCCTCCGCGTTCGTCACTACCAACTTTGGCTCGTTTTGCAACGCAAAAGTGTGTGTGACTAGCACAGCGCTTCTATTGGAACTACTGATGGAGCTGCTCAGGACACTCAGTATAAGAAGGGCGGGGAGAAGAATCCAGAGCCATCTGAAACGTCCACGGCGACGGGGGCGACTGGTAGGATACACTTTACCACCATCGCGCTGATTGGTGTAGATATAACCAGCCTGATAATCCTGCGCTCGGCCTTTCTGCCCTGATCTCCGCTCACGAGGATCGGGATTGATAGCCCGTTGCGCGTTAGAAGAGTTTTCTGGTGAATTTGAAAATTGCTGCTGATTCATAAATTCCTTCAGAATAAACTTAAGTACACATATTAACGATGTATAAACGATAGTACAAGGCTAGGAATAGCCACGGAGGATAGCCCCTCACAAACCGGCTTCACTCTCTTCTACGAAAAACATATGCAGAAGGTTGGAAAGTCTGGCTCGTCCTTATACAATAGGATAATCTGATAATAAGGAGTATTTATGGAAATCCGAGAAACTGAGAAAAACTAAAGGAAGAGGCCGGAGCGTAGCCTGCTCCGGCCCCCAATTTCTCCATAAAAGAAGATGCTGTCCATTTGCACACACCAACAGCGTTTAAACGGGAAGTTCAATTTTAATATACGTGCGTGTTCTTCTAAATGAACTACCGGCCTATAATAGTATATGGATCGATGAAAAACATCGGCAGACCGGGCCAGAATTGCACTAGCATCTCGCCGTGTGTTCGACTTCCGTGCTTGATTTGGCGTTCGACAGCGAATACTGAGCTTGGAGTAATAATCTGATCCTGGGATGGCTCGAACGCTGCCTCTACCATGCTGGGCTACCCCGCCTCGTATGGCGGGTGCAGGACTCGAACCTGCCCTTGACGTTTTTGCCGTAAAACTCAGTTTTAGTTTTAGTTTATACTCCAGTATCTATTCTAGCGCAAAACCTACTAAAAAGCAAGCACGATGAGCTGAACAGCAATGAGTGTCTCACGATTTAATGTCATACCTAGATACTTCCAGAGAAGGTCTCGTACTCTCTTCATCTGAAACCCCTTAACTCATGTGAGAATTCTCAACTGAACAAGTAGTGAAAAACTGTTGCGCCGAGTTTCTGTTCTGTAACATCGCGATTATTAGCCTCTTCGCGCGCAAACTTTACAGCCTCTTGCAGCCTCTCGACGCGATCCACCAGCTCATTGACACGGCGAGCAGGCAACGCTCCCGAAAACTTGATCGTACGCCAGCTACCGATCGCAACATCCTCATAATAGACCTCTACCTGGGCGGGATGCTTCTCGGTGGCTTCAGCCTTGACGTGGTTACGAGGTATTTTCTTTGTTTTCAAGGTCGAGACCGGCTCAGTGGCCCAGCAATCGGCCGAGGGATCAAAGATCCAGCTTTCAGAGGCATCCAGGACCGGAAGCTTCTTGACAAAGGTATACAGATCGACCAGTTGCTTCTCCAGGAAGAGTAGATAGGTTGCGGGTACCTGTGAAAGGAGCACAGTCCCATCAACCACCACATCGGCCTTAGCCTCACAATTAGCCCAATCTTTAGTGGCCACCACATCAAACAACTTCGTCAAAGTCTCAGAAGTTGAGCGAATCACATCTTCAACACGCGCCTGTACACGCGTCGACTCCGGAGGAAGCTGATCGCCATCCTCATCCTTTGGTCGATAAGTACGCGAGATACCAGCCAACAGCGTTGTCTTCTGCAAGTTATGATGCGCCTCGGTGAGATCCTGCAACGAGCGACCCTTGGTGCCTTTTTCAATAGCGATAACTTGATTCAGCTTCATAGTACGTCCATGTCCTCAAATAGTTTTATTTTTAAATTCAGCAATAATACCATAACCAGTATATCCACACATGTCAACCTACCTGCTATTGAATGCTGTAAGAACCACTATCTTACACTTCCTTGCATTCAGAAACGCAACGAGTGTTGCGTTCCTGAATACCTCTAGCTATTACCACCAACGCAACCGACGACCTTGCTCGTCAAAACAATCATAGCTAGTCCTGGCAGGATCAGTATTCTCCTGGAGCCAGCGCAACAGCGCACTTGTCACAGGGACACCACTATAGGCCGTCAAAGAATATTGATCTCGTTGGAGAAGCTGTGATAGCAGTGTCCACGAAGAAGGTAGCAGGCGGACTTCGATAGGAAAGGTCACCTGCTCATTATCCTTGCACAGATCCAGCATGGCATCGATATTTTCCTGCGTATAGGGAACACCATTGTTGGCCCAATCAGGCGACAATATACCTTGTGGATACAACTTCTTGCAAACAGCAATAAAGCCAGGTCCATTAAACCTTGGCGCATAATTCCCCCACACGATACCTGCATTTAGCAGGACAGGCTGCGTTAGGCCACTTTCTTTGAGCATCTGTAGACAGGGAATGAGAATTTCCGGATTCTTAAAATCCAATTTTATCGCCTGCTTGGATCGGGCCATCGACTGGATAAATTCCTTAAAACTCAGATCGCTATCTCTGGCTGGTGGATGAGCCATGATAATTTCGCCCCTGGCAGAGAGCATAACATCGGTTTCCATAACCATGATCCGTGGATCATGCAAAGCTTGTTGAAAGCGCTCCTGGTTATTGACAGCGTGCGCCCAGGTAATGTCGCCTAATTTGTCGATATGATAATACTCATGCAAATATGGTAATATTCCCAGCATATATCTGCTCCTATTCATTGTAAAAATCGCATAAAATGCACATCATACTGCCATGCAGCAGATCACATAATGGCATTCCTTGCCGTGACTGACGCTATCCATGCACAGCAATGCTCTCCAGCGCGATCTTGCCATCACGATAGATTGCAACACGCTGAAAGGTAAAGTTGACCTGCTGATCGATCACAACATCATTCGAAACAAAGGCCCGCAGCTTGCCGATCGGAGTATCAAGTACTAATTCCTGATAGTGCCCACGTAGTATCCTCTGACTGACATGAGCCGGTACGCCCTCATCATCAATAATCCTGACATCCTCCGGTCGGACAGCAATATCGACTGCTCCATCTACCTGAGTTGGCAGCTGAGCACACGGAATCAAGGTTCCATCAACTTCGACACCATGTCCTTGCAGCGATCCATGATACATATTCATAGTTCCAATGAAACCGGCCACATAGAGCGTCGACGGCTCTTTGTAGAGTTTATCCGGTGTAGCATATTGTTCAAGTCGTCCCTCTGACATCACCGCCACCCGATCAGCAACGGTCATAGCCTCATCCTGATCATGCGTCACAAAAATGGTCGTAATACCCACACGTCGCTGAATCTCGTGAATCTCCTCGCGCACCTGGATACGCAGCTGGGTATCAAGATTACTCAAGGGTTCGTCCAGTAGCAGCAGCTTGGGTTCCAACACTAACGCACGAGCCAGCGCCACGCGTTGTTGCTGTCCACCAGACAGTTGAGCAGGATAAGAGCGCTCATACTCCTCCAGGCGTACCAGCTTCAGCACTTCACGTACACGTCGGCGGATATCCTGGCGAGCCGTTTTATGCACCTGCAGACCAAAGGCCACATTATGATAGACATCCATATGCGGCCACAGAGCATACTGCTGAAAAACCATCGCCGTCGGACGCTTCTCAGGGGAGAGATGCATAATGGGTGCACCATCCAGGAGAATTTGTCCAGCATCCGCATTCAGAAAACCAGCGACCATGCGTAGCGTCGTTGTTTTACCACATCCTGAGGCACCCAACAGGCAGATTAACTCACCTGAGCCGATCTCCAGGTTCAGATTATTCACAACCGCCCTTCCGCCCAGATGTTTGACGATGCCTTCAAGCACAAGTTTTGCCATAGTCGTAATGCTTCGCTTTCTAATTACCCATCATAGACATTCAAAAACGCGACTCGGACCCATAAACATTCAAAAACGCGACTCGGGCCCATAAACATTCAGAAACGCGACTCGGGCCCATAAACATTCAGAAACGCGACTCTCATCGCTAAAAATGCGTTGCGACACATTTTTCATCTGAATGCAAGGAAATATCTCGTCGCTAAAAATGCGTTGCGACACATTTTTCATCTGAATACAAGGAAATATCTCGTCGCTAAAAATGCGTTGCGACACATTTTTCATCTGAATACAAGGAAATATAAGTTCTAGTGCAGCCGGAAACCTGCGGCCAGCGAGCCACCAATAATGTGGCGTCGTACCAGTAACAGTAGAATAAATGATGGGATACTCAACACGATAGAGAAGACGGCCGCCGCCTGTTGTGGATAACCGGCAATCAGAGAATACATCTGTACGGGCATTGTGATGTAATCAGGAGCGCCAACCAGCAAGGTTCCCTGGGCCTCATCGAGTGAAGACAGAAAAGCAAGGATCAAGGCAACCAGAATACCTGAGCGGGCCAGCGGCAATGTCACCCTCCAGAAGGTCGTCCAGAGTCCAGCGCCAGCATCCCGTGCAGCATCCTCCAGCTCGCGTGGCACAGCGGCAAAAGCAGCGGAGGGAATCCACGTCATCACGACGACCGTATTTAAGAGCTGAACAAGCACCACGCCCCAGAAGGTATCCATCAGATTAAAGGCATAGAGCAAGCCAGCCAGCGTAATATAGAGTCCTATTTTCGGAAAAGCATTCGTCGCAAAGAGCGCAATCAGAAGCGACCGTTGCCCGGGAAACTTGAAGCGCGCGAATGCATACGCCGCTGGCAGACAGATGATCGCCGAAACCAGTGTCACCACAGGAGCAAAAATAAAGCTCAGCAGAATTGAATGCCCTATATCGCTACTAAACAAAATTTGCGACCACCATGAGAATGTCCAGCTTTGTGGCAGTAGCGCTGGATAATACCATGCGTTGGCAAAGGCCCAGATAAAGAGGATCACTAATGGTGCCAGGATAAAGAGTAGCATAAAGAGTAAGATCACGATGGACGCTATCCCTTTGTAGATACTCGTCGCCCGTAGCGGTCGTGCGCTGTAAGTTCGCGGCCGCTCAGCCGGTGGCAAAGATTTTGTGTCACTGATACGTAATAGACTCATTGGATGGCTCCTGCTTTCCGATTACTGCGCACATTCCCCCATACATACAGCACTCCCAGCAAGGCTGCAATGATAAACACAATCACGGCGATGGCAGATGACAATTGTGGCTCGTTGAAGGATAAGTAATCACGTGACATGGTCACACCGAGCATCGAAGGTGCATTCGGTCCCATAATATCTGGCACCGTATAACTACCCAGCACGCCAATGCCTGTAAAAGTGGTCACAATCAACGTCGGGAGCAGATTCAACGGTACGATGATGCGCCGTAAGATGGTTAATGGCGAGGCTCCGCTATCCTGTGCCGCCTCGATCAGTGCATCTGGCACGGACTGCAAGCCGGAGGCAAGCATCAAGACAGCAAAAGGAATATTCGTCCACAACTGACCAAGCGCTATGCCAAAGAGCGTATAGCCAAATCCGGCAAAACGCAGATGCGTTACATTCTCTACGAGTGCGCTTGCATAGCCGTTTCCGGCCCAAAATGTCACTAGGGCATACGAGGCGATGACAACCGGGATGAAAAGCGGGACAATATAGAGAGCTGAGATAACATTTGCCAACCAGCCATGCGTGAAACGGATATACAGAGCCAATCCCCAACCAACACCTAAGACAAGCACAACGGAGACAGCCGTCACCCAGATCGTGGCCCAGGCGTCTTGCCAGAACGAGGGATCACTGAAGAGATGCTGGTAAACGATCAGGCTAAGTCCATGTTGCGCCGTCTGCAAATCTTGATCCAATAGTGAGACGGTCGAGTTGGGTCCGCCAGTATATCCCAGTGAGAAAATGGTTCCCATCACGATTGGTACACCGACAAAGATAGCGACAAAGGTGACCGGGATTAATGCGCAGAGTATGGCGATGAGTGTGGCTCTACGCATAGATCTTTCTCCATAGTGATATGAACATTTTATGCACTATTTACCTCCAATGAACAGCTAGATGCAAGCATCCTTGCCACGTACAGCCTGCGCGTACGGGAAGAACGCTTGCCAGTCTCGTAGAAGTTAGTAGAAAGATGCCAGTCTAGCCACCTGCGACCTCTGATTGCCACATTTTATCCATATCTGCCGCAAACTTGGGCGTGAAACCCGTATCATAGCTTTTGGCAATTGAGGCGTACTGCTGCTGTACACTGGTCGGTACATACGACCACTGCACACCTGGATAACCGTGCATGCCGGCAATAATGTTGGCCTGTACATTTGGACTAAGCAACCAGTTCATAAGTGTATAGGCTTGCTTGGCATGCGCAGCGTAACGTGGGACACCAAGGTAGGCAGGACCACCATCAAATGGCGGATCGAGTTGGAGCAGTTTGATATTCGGTGGGAGCTGATGATCTGACAGTGCCGTCAATGACTGATCAGACCAGACTGGTGCCATCCAGATAGAATTATTGGCCAGCAATTGGAGCACAGGGGTATTGCCATCTGGATAGAAACCATTGTTGTAGATTGAGGATTTGAGGCCCTTCAATGTCTGTAAGCCGGCTTGCCACTGATTTTCAAGTGAGGTGTTATAGCCAGTCTCGAAGGTGCTTTTATTACTTGCGTTGATGCCGGTTTTGACGACTCCTTCTACAAATGCGGCGCCAGAACCGCCAGAAGATGGCGTATTATAGGTAAATTTGCCGGGATGAGCTTTGATCCAGGACAACAGACCACTCAATGTGGTCGGGGGCTGCTTCACATAATTGGTGTCATATGCGAGCACAACCGATGAGGCTCGATATGGCAGTCCCTCATTGGAGACTGCTTTCATTAAAGTCGGGTCTACCCGAGAAACTAAGGGCACTTGACTGGTTGTGATGGGCATCATAATATTAGCAGCTGCTCCCTCTGGCACAATACCTGAGTCAAGCAGATCAATACCCGGATCTTTCTTGGCGGCCACCGCTGCGCTAATGCGCGCATAGGTGGTAGTGTCGGAGGTGCCGGAATAGATCAGATGAACTTTAATCGTTGGATTCGCTTTCTCAAAAGCAGGAATCAGGGTACTATTCCAAAGCTTTTGGACATTGATATCTCCACCAGCGTATAGGGTAAGCGTTGTTTGAGAATTCCCTTGTGCATTAGTAGTAGTATTGGCCGCGCCACACCCTACGAATGCGAGCATAATAAATAAAGCGACGATCGTAGATAAAATATTACGTCTCAAGTGTTTTTTGTCCTCCAAGAACGAGTAAAAAAGATATTCGCTTTTCGAATCTCTATAAAGCGGCTCATCATTGAGGCCTTGTAAAACATCACTGATCCATTGCTATTCTAGTTGAGGCTTGCTAAGAAATCATTAACAGTTTATAGAATATTTATTAAATATTTACAAACTAGTTATTAAATATTTACAAACTAGTTATTAACGAGGAAGAACACATTTGAGATCTTTTGTGTTTTTTAAGCAGACCTAAGTAGATCTAAAAAAGCTTTACCAATACTATGGCAACATTCTTACTGATCTATGAAACAATTGTTGTCGGAATGTAAAATTTTTGAAATGCAGCCTGCGGGAAGGAAGATTTTTAATCTAGTGCTCCTGTAAAACATTTGCAAGAGCACTTGGGGAAAAATCTACGCCGAGACCTCACGTTCAGGATAACGATGCTGATAGGTCCGCCAGAGTGGTTGAAATTCCATATGTTGCCAAAAAGGACCCGATAAGGGATTGGCGGGATTGTACCAGAGGTAGTAACCTTCCACAGATTTTGCAGCAAACGCATCAAAAGTAGCCTGCACCAACACACGACCGACCCCCTCCCCCCTGAAATCCTGGCTGACTGATACATTGTTGAGATATCCATAACGGCCACGCGGCAAAAAACTCGGCAACGCTTCCGCCTCTACGAGAGAAATGCCATTTTCCGACATAGCGACCAGAACGCCATCACGCTCGACAACCACCACGATCGGAGCATCCTCTTCAGGGCTCTTACCCGCCCACAACGGTGCCAGGCGAGCGCGAAAAGCACGCTCAGCGCTAGGACTCATACGCACAAAAGGGGTATAAGGCTCATGGAAAAGAAATTCTTCAGTAAACAACGCCACCAGCGCCTCCTCGTCGGCAGGACGAGCCAAGCGTGCATGCAGATCCGGCGATGCTGTATGTCTTGAGGGCTTCAATGGTAGAGCAGTACGCGTAGCCAGATCGCTATCCAGGATAAAACCATGCGCTTGTAACAGATCCTCCATCCAGAGATCACAGCAAGGCCAACGAAACATATCACCCAACGTCTGTACATCATGCCATTGTCGCATCAAAGCCAGCAGCAAAGCATCAGTCACAGCAAGCGCATCCGCATCCGTCGGATCGGGCAACGCCAGAGCATCAACCGTCCCATTACGAGCAGTAAAAAACGCCAGCATACCATCCTCTGGAGCAATACTCCAGATATCGGCACGAGCATAGCCCCGCACACGTCCATGAGCATCAAGCACCATCAAAGGCGGCGCGCCGCCGGACCTCCTCTGCCGCATCAGCATAGCCGCCACCTGATCCGCCGAAAATACACCATCAAGGCGAGGATCAAGCCCATGCCAGCGCCTCTGCTGAGCAATCACAAGATCACCAATCGCCCTCATCTGCTCATCCGTAACAGGCAGAACCACAACATCCTCAGTACCCATCGAAAATCCCCTCCTTACAAAAAGCATCTATAACACATCGGCCCCTCTCAATTGTATCTTATCAAGACACCCCTGCCAGCAGCGGAAGGCGCATATTGTGTGGGTTCTTTGGCATTCAGATCCTGGGATAATTAAGGCTATAAGAAAAAATACACTGGGGAGTGGTTATAGGCAGAGGATAATGCTGGAGAGGCTTAATTTTTTGCGGAATATCTGTCTCTTACTATTATACATGAGATGCAAAATATCAAAGTAGATGTGTGATTATATATCTGTGAGGCCTTTGGTATCTGCATTAGAACCATATTTTTTGTTACACAGAAGCATGCGCAATGAACAGACCATGTTCTCGACAGCCACAGATGGTCCATAAGTGATCGCTCCCATGGATTGACCACTGGATACGCCCAACTCAAATTGCTGCATATCATATGTACAATTTTCTAATTGAAAACTAAATGTGGTCGTCTCGACACCGACAATATCATCATAAAAATAGGTCTGCACTACCTCCAGGCGAAGCGGTTGAAGCGCATTGATATAACAAGAAAAGGCTGCAATGTAGTGCTGCGTTGGATAAAAAAATGTGAACTTATTGGCACTGGCATGCAATTGGCCATCTTTTCCTCGCTTGATGCGCACTGGGCAGTTAAGCAACCGATAATAGTCTGCTTCCGGCGAACCAAACCAGACAGGTCCCCATACCGGCCATAAGAAATTCGTAACCTCTTCAAGATCCGCATCAAGTTTATCCAAGCCATACTCCTTCAGCGATGAGAGACAACTTTGTAGCCAGTCTTCATATTGCGTATCATTGGGCCTAGATCGCATATAATACATGATAATACGTATGAGAGCGATATCGGCTGGTAAGCTACAAATCAACAACAATAGATTGAATACAGGTGTAAAATCCGGGGTCACTAATGAGAAATACGACAATATTGCGACGAAACACGCATTGATGAGCATAACAAGTGCAAGCAACATGATACTCATAATCAATTGCCAATACACTTTAAAATCAGGTGGACGCTCAAAGTAAAGCCTTCGCGCTTTTATTGACATTACTTGCTCTGATTCTTCTGTCAGCATTATCTGGTTCAGGTTTTTTATATCTTGCATCATCATCTCTCCTCCGCTCTACAATACAATGGCACATACTATGTTTATGTTTCTATAACTTTCATAGTACAGTGATCGTTGACACAGGAAGAGCAAAGCAATATTTCGAGGTATTTTAGTAAGAAGGCTATTTTATGCACAATCAAAAGACTATTCGTACGATTTTAGTTGGCTGTGGCGGGATGAGTAATGCTTGGCTCCATGAGCGCTGATTTTTAACGACAGAACATTCTTATCCCACCTTTATGACAAGAACTCTCATTCTAGTATATTAGTACTTTTGTATAAGCGCATAGAAATACATAAATAAAAGAGGCAAAGTATGCTAAAGTAAAAAAGTGAGCCTTTCTCTCACGTACAGGAGATTGTAATGCGCAAAGTTATTTTTGGAGGATGGGCGTTCATAAAACGCTCCCGCATCCTCCTAGTTGTCGTGCTTATTCTTAGCAGCGTCCTAGGTTACATCGTTACTGCGCATTTCAAGCCGAGCGATCAAGCCTTCGCAGAAACAAAACTGATCTCACAGGATCGGCCAGTCATTGCCTCATCAGTAGAGTCAGCTTTGTTTCCGCCAGAGAACGCAGTCGACGGCAATCCAAAAACCAGTTGGTCTAGCGCATGGAGCGATCCGCAATGGATCGCCATTGATTTCGCTACATCGACAAAATTCAATCAAGTCGAACTGGACTGGACCGCATCATACGCCCTGGCATACCAACTTCAAGTATCCAATGATGGCCTCAATTGGCAAACCATCTATACGCAAAACAATGGGAAAGGCAACACAGAAACAATCAACATCTCGGACCAAGGCCGCTATCTTCGGATGTACGGGACAAAGCGTGCCACCATATATGGCTACTCGCTGTGGAGCTTCGATGTCTACGAGCAAGCAAATAAGGACGCGACACCTGTTGCCAACACAACAAATCCCACACCCACGCCCAAGCCTGCGCCAATGATCGGAGGCCTACCCAGCCTCCCTTCGCTCATCACACCGACGCCAGTACCAGCCCCAAAGCCAACAGCGATCACAGGCAACGGAAATAGAAGCGCGAGCGAAAATGAAGCATCGCCATCGGGTCAGGCCATGCCGGTCGGAAATCTGCCCGGCTGGCATCAGATCTTTGCCGAAAATTTCAATACCAATGCCCCACTTGGCAGCTTCCCAGGAGCGGCCTATGGCAATGAGTTCACAACCTATGCTGACGGTACTCCTGATACCGCAGGCCAGCAAGGAGCTCCATCCCGTTATGAGCCATCAAAGGTTGTAAGCGTAAGCAATGGTCTCCTCAATTTGTATCTGCACACGCAAAATGGAACGCCGATGGCGGCCGCCATTCTACCAACCTTACCTGGCAACGATCTCTACGGAAAATACACCGTACGCTTTCGATCAGATGAACTTCCAGGCTTCAAAGTTGCCTGGCTCCTCTGGCCCGATAGTGGAGTCTGGCCGGGCGATGGAGAGATAGATTTCCCCGAAAGTGATCTGTCTGGGACAATCAATGCATTTATGCATCGTCAAGGCGCAACCTCGGGCAGTGATCAAGATGCATACAGTACCGCAGCAACGTATTCATCCTGGCATACCGCAAGTATCGAATGGACACCGAGCTCAGTAAATTTCATCCTCGATGGTCAATCGATTGGTCAATCGACCAATCGCATACCGAATACCCCCATGCACTGGGTGCTACAAACAGAATCATGCCTGACAAGCTGTCCCGCTGCTAGCACCGCCGGAAACCTGCAAATCGACTGGGTGACCGCCTACTCGTTATCATAGTAGCCGACGGTCCTCGCACCATTGACTCCAAATAATTATGGATGAGATGTTTCTTGATGCACATATGATCGTCAACCTCCATCGTATCTGTTAAACAACATCTTACTGTAGCTGCGTGTCTTGCGCACGCGGACCCCTCGACGTACGACGGACTTCCCCATTGATCTCCCCACGCTCAGCTTCTGATACGTCTGATTTTCCCGCTGATAGTCCTCTCTTTTTTGAGGAGCATTACAGGTATCGGAGTGGGATATCTGCGCCGATGGGTATTACATACGTCGAGTGGACTGCGTGCGCAAGACACGCAGCTACAGTAGGCTACGTTGCTCCTTTGATCGAAGGTGCTCGTTTGACAAGCTTATCCATAATTTCGTGGAATCAATGGGTTTCATGCCGTCAGACCCCTCGACGTACGACGGACTTCCCCATTGATCTCCCCACGCTCAGCCTCTGATGCGTCTGATTTCACCGATGATAGCCTTCTCTTTTGAGGAGCATTACGTACATCGCATTAGAATGCCTACGATGATGTACATTACGTACGCCCACGGGATGCGCAACGAGATGCATAAAATTAAGAAGCAAGGTAGCAGCAAACAGAAAAGAGATCTCATAATAGGGAAAGTAAAACCACATATTAAAGGAGATCTCTTTGTCTATCATAGCAAATACGTGCATTGACGTCCAGACGTCCTCGGAACATTGTCCCTCCGTTCCTGATTGGTTTGCTGAAACGGTCATCCTCTCGAGCTACGTCGCATCACAGGGGATGCTGGATCTCTTTGAGCAGCAGGTTCTGCTCGCACGAAAACGCAGCGGAACCTATGAACCTCTTGATTTTCTCGCGTCCTTGATTGGATATGCCATCAGCGGAGAGCAGTCTTTGTCCACCTTTTTTCAGCGTGTGGCTCCTTTCAATGATGCCTTCATGGCCTTGTTTGGGCGTCACGCGTTGCATCATCGTTCCAGCCTCAGCCGTTTCCTGACCGCCATGGATCGTCCGTGTTTGGAAGCGTTCCGGTCGTTGTTTCAACAGGCCAGTTTTGGCCCTGAGTGGACACCGGACTCCATTGGAGGCATCTTCGATCGGCAGAGGCGTCGCTTGATTGTCTTTGATGTGGATGGGACTCGTCAGGCCGCGCGACAACGAGCGTTGCCTTCCACTTCCACCCATCCACCCGCTCAGCGCCGCTTCGATGACGTGTGTGCACCTGGACATAAGGGGCGCCGTCGTGGCGAGGTCGTCCGGACACGCACCATCGTGAATCAAGCCCACACCCATCAACATCTGGGGACCTATGGCAACAAAGGCAATGGTCTCTATCGAGAGGAACTCACTTCGGCTCTCGAGGCCATCTCGATCTATCTGAAGCAGTTTGATCTTCCCATCGAGATGGCCGTGGTGCGTCTCGATGGGCTCTATGGAGATTTCGTCGTGATTACGCAACTGCTTGCGGCGGGCATGCCGTTTCTGACGCGCGGAAATGGCTATGAGCTTCTCAATTACCCCAGCATCGTACAGACGTTGGCCTATCCCCCCGCTGCCCATGTGACCAGCAAGACCGGATGCACCTTCGAGGTCTTTGAGGGAGGCTGGATACCCGTGACGCCAGAGGGGGCCATGGTTCGCGTCATTGTGACACGCTACCCCGCCCCAGCATCCAAGAAAAAACCGTCGGTCGGCAAACGCATCGGACCATGGGTCTATGAGATCTATCTGACAGCGCTGTCTGAAGAGAGGTTTGTGCCTGAGGACATCCAGGATCTCTATTATGGACGGGGAGCCTTCGAGAGCGTGCTTGCCGAGGAAGATATCGAACAGGAGGCTGATCGGTGGTGTTCCCACTCTGCGTGTGGGCAAGAATTCTGGCAAATTGTCTGTCAGTGGGTCTGGAACCTGCGCTTAGCCCTTGGAAAGAGGATGCAGCAAGCTCCGTTGCGTGACATCGAATGGGCTCCACCGACCTGCACACCGGCCAAACGGGTGAGGCAGCCAGATGCCGAGCTGGAATATGGACCGTGGCAGGTAGCCCAGGGACCCGCAGGTATCACCTCCCCACTCTTTGGAGCACGTGATTTCGTCTGGCACGATGATGGGACACTGCACTGTCCCGCCGGTCTCGCGTTGAGAAAGACCCCCATCGTTCAAGAGGACAAGACCTTGGCGCAACGGGTCATCTATGAGGCGCGTCGGACGGATTGTCAGACGTGTGACTTGCGTGAGAAGTGTCGGCCGCCGCAAAGCACGGGTCGACGTGGTCGCAATGTGACCGCCGTTCGATATCCTTTACCTCCACCGCTGGTTGAAGGACAGGAACAGCCTCCTCCCGTGTCGCTGGGGCCACTGCGGTGGGTAGATATCGCGGCACGCGCTATTCGGCGCCAATGGATCGCGCATTGGCGACAACAACGGGTTGAGATCCTTCCCACCGATGCGACCCAACCACGCGTGCTCCCTCCTGCCAGATCTCCTCGTGCTCTGCGTTCGCACGAACGCTGGAGTTGGCAGGACAGACGTGCACGCAATGCCTGGCATGGTCCACCACGGCAACGTCTCGAGATAGCAGGCGTTCCCGCTTTTCTCACCAGCGACGGGCAGTAGGAGGAAACTGAGATAGAGCACGCACAATCAAGACGACCTTTTTCTCTCTCTGACGAATTCATGAGAGCAGAGAGGTGCTGCTCCTTTTTTTTCAGCGTCTCAGCACATAAGCTGATTACCAGAAAGCCTGCTCAGGGGGCCGCTTCAGCAAAATGTGCATCTCGTTGCGCATCCCGTGGGTACGTCTAGAGATCCGCGTGCGCAAGACACGCAGCTACCGTTGGCTATCGTGGTTTTCCACGTTCGACACTCTTTCTGTTGGGGCCAATGCCACAAAACCAGGCACCACGCCTTACGACATACCTTTCATGCGAATAAGTTGGACTTGGTGGTCATCGCACCGTATTTTTGCAAACCGGCCAAGAAGCAGGTCAGGCTCAATCGCAGCGACTATGGGACAAGCGCGTAGCGGCGTCAAGATTGCAGCCCAAAGAGATCCTCCGCCGAGAGACCAACTGCAATCTGGCCTTGCGCACGCCGTCCAGTTCACGTATGCTTTGTTCGCCAAAGACGCAGAAATACCTATATGCTTGTTTTTGGGGAGAGAAAGGACCTGATTGCTGCGCGTGACTTTGACATGTTCGATGCTTTGATCATCTTTCAGGAGCATTTCATACGAGAAACTGGACGGCGTGCGCAAGGCCAGATTGCGGTTTTTCATCTTCTGAGCCTAGTACTCTGACCGCAATCTTAACGCCGCTACGCATTCGTTGCTGTCTCTCTACGATGTTGCCGTATGCACCCGTGCGTTTTTGGGCATCGCTAGAACGCTTGCAAAAATTTGGGGGGCACACGCTCGATGACGGTGGGTTCTTTGGACGCGGTTATCTTCCTTTGAGATGATTCCGCTCGAAAACGTAGCTAATGATCTCTCCTGTGCAACTGTTTGATTCTTTTTTTCTTTGCACATTGTGATATACTAATCTATAGGATAATACTATCATGGAGATTAAAGTATGTATAGATTAAAAAGACATGTTCACATCATTATTACTGTATTTTTCGTCATTACCCTCATTCTGGGAGGTTGTCTCGTCACCATACACGCAAAGACGCTAGCCTCACAAGCTCCAAGCACGAAGAAACTATTGCCCACGCTGTCAAACGGAGGATTTTCTACCAACCTATTCACAGACTCCTATAACAATACAATGATCTATTATTTGTATATGCCCGCCAATTATTCGCCTCAGAAAAAATATCCACTGGTCCTATTGATGCCCGGTGGAGGTGAACGTTTCAATCCCAGTATTTCATTACAACAAAATAATGATATACAGATGAATGCCTCATACGTACGGGTCTGGGGGACCAACTATTCAGCCAAAAACAATCCGCAGGTGCAGCAAAAGTATCCAAGCTTTGTAGTTGTGCCACAGCTTAAAAATGATCAGCTATGGGTCAACGTACCATCCAGTCAAGGCCCTTACACGCAGACGGCGCAGCCTACGACCTCCCTAGTCGATCTCAAAGCGCTGCTCGACTTGCTCCAAAACGAATACACCAATATAGATGCTAATCGGCTCTACATTACAGGCCTCTCAATTGGAGCCTATGGCCTCTGGGACGCCATCGAGCGCTGGCCGCACTACTTTGCTGCCGCCGCACCCATCGCTGGTGGAGGCGATCCTAGCAAAGTAGCGGATATCACGCAACTACCAATCTGGGACTTCCATGGTGCCGAGGATGACGTTGTGCCCGTTTCTGGCTCA
The DNA here is from genome assembly GCA_963699315.1 of uncultured Chloroflexia bacterium. GTDB lineage: Bacteria > Chloroflexota > Ktedonobacteria > Ktedonobacterales > Ktedonobacteraceae > Dictyobacter. The sequence continues at coordinate 4,083,832 of OY969433.1, read as the reverse complement.
AGGACGATGATCGCTGCCTTGCGAGCCGCTGGCGGTCATCCTCGTTACACCGAATACGCCAACTACCAACACGGTAGCTGGGCCAACGCCTATTCTCTGGATAGTGCGACAATACCTGCTACAGGTTTCTATGCCTGGCTCTTCGCACAAAAAAAATCATAAACGATCAAGCGCAAACAGCCAACTTATCGCGATACCTTTTCTTCTGTATCCGTTCGAGATGTCGCTGTCAAGTCTGGTAGATCCATCTCATGATGTGTCAGTACCATCACAGGCGAAGGCGGTAACATCTCACTTTTTGTTTCAGGAGCAATGCGCGTAGTAGTATCGCTAACAACGGCGCCAACTTTACGCCAGCGGGGAATGCCCCATCCACGGCCAACCAGATAGCTGAGCACCGGTATACGAACGAGTAGCATACTCAGGATAGCAGACCCAATGGCAACCATAAGCCAGGTCAGGGCCACCCGCAGAGCTATCGGCCCTGACAAAACTGGCACAACCCACTTTAGTGCAAGCGTCAGCAGCAAGGGGTGAATCAGATAGATACCAAATGATGCATCCGACATCATATGCACGAAACGATAGCCTTTCGGCTTTCCATCTGTCTTGCGTTGCAGTGCCCAGGCACTTGCCAACCAGAACATGAAGATGATCACCGCGATGCTATAGAGCACGAGCACTGGCTGTAGAACAGAATTCGCATAACCCAGTGATGTCTGTTCGATGCGTATCTGATAGATGAAGTGGAACCAGAGAACAGCCAATCCCAATATGAAACCACAGATAACTAGTCTCCCATGGCGTATCAGGAAAGTGCTGACCTCCCGATAATAGAGAGCGGCCAGACCACCAGCGACAAAGTAAAATCCATAGAAAAAGAACAAACTATCTTGATAATCTCTAAGGACTTTCCAGAAGCCTGCCACAGCCAACGATCCCTCCTGCAATTGTGTATAACTAAAAGCGAAGAGCGCTACCTGTACAAGAAAACTGACCGCTAATACTATCCAGGGATGGCGAGCGGCTTTCGCGATAAGGAAGAGGAAGATTGGCAAGATAAGATAAAATTGAATGGTTAACAATATATAATAGAGTTGATAAGATGCCTGTCCTGTTAGAATATCCAATACAGCGATACCTATAAACCGCGACGGCGTACTTGTCCAGACCGGCGTGTTCAGACAGGCATAGATAATGCTCCAGAGACAATACGGCAAGACTGTAGTGATTGCCCGCTTGCTCCAGAAACTTTTGAGCGAAAACGGCTTTCCATGATAGACGTACACTAACGCAAAAGCCGTCACGAACATGAAGACAGCTCTTGTGAAATGTAATGCGACTTCAATGCCACCCTGCCATTGTTGGCCTAGTGTGGTCTGATTCAGAAAACTTGTAAACACAAGCACATGCACAGCGACCACGCAGACCGCTGTTACCGCGCGCAAAGGATCAAGCTGATATATATAGGGTCGTCGACCAGATCGCTCTATTCCCACGTCTTATACCTTCATTCTTCATTAATAATTAATATGCATTAAAGGCTCGACCTTTGCTGAAACATCTCTTGTTCACGAGCACGCAAGAGATGACGCTCAATTTTGCCAGTCGGATTGCGAGGTAACTCGTCCATCGGGATAAGATCAACCGGCACTTTATAAGCGCTCAAATGCAGAGAGGCAAAGTGTTGCAGATCGGATTTCAGTTCGGTGCTCCAGGCTTCACGAGTTACCACATATGCCACAACCTGCTCTCCATACAAAGCATCCGGTCGTCCAACAGCAGCGGCCTCGCACACCATTGGATGCTGCATCAGCACTTCTTCGATCTCGCGCGGTGCGATATTCTCGCCTCCTCGGATGATGACTTCACGCAGACGACCAGTGATAAATACATAGCCATCTTCATCGAGATAGCCAAGATCGCCAGTACGGAACCATCCATGTTGAAACGCATCCGAGCCAGCGTTATCCTGATAGCCGTCGATAACGGCAGGTCCAGTCACACAGATCTCGCCAGTCTGGCCGGCAGGCACCTCTTGCAGTTCAGATCCATCATGCTCTCCTGGCAGGGTGCAGATTTTGAGCGTGACGCCGACTGGCACACCCGCCGAACCAGGCTTATGCATTGCTGGCGGCAAAGGATTTGCGACTATCTGACTAGCAGCTTCCGATAAACCATAGGTTTCAATCACAGGTATAGCAAATTTGGCCTCAAAAGCCATCAAGTCCGCAGCCGGCAAAGGAGCCGAGCCGGTACGCAAAAAGCGCAGTGTCCCAGGCAAAAAGTCTGGCTTATCCGTCGTGAGCAACATAGCGACGATCGTCGGGACAATACTGGCCCAGGTGATTTGATAGCGTTCGATCCACGACCAGAAGTTACTTCGACTGAAACGCTGGGCGATAACGACAGTGCCTCCAGCCAACAGCGTGGCACACAGACTGACAACTGGAGCGTTAACATGCGAAAAAGGGAGTACGGTTAGGCCACGATCACGCTCGCTCAGCTGATGACTTATACGCACCTGTTCAGCTGTCCACACAATCTGGCTCTCGCGCAGGATAACACCTTTTGGCTCGCCGGTCGTACCAGAGGTTGCCAGATAGACCTGTCCCTCGCTTGAAGCGCAATTCTCCAGTGTCTCCTCAGCGGTCCGCTCGAAGAGCGCTGCGCATTGCGCGGAGGTCACAAAGCGTGCTGGCGTTGACAAGAATTGCTCTTGCGCCTCTTCCTGCTCGATAAACACAATATCAGGCTGATGTTTTTTGATCGCTCGCGCTTTTTCTTTCTCAGGAGCGTCGGGAGAGATAGGCAACAAATGATGTCCACCACTGAGGGCACTGATCCAGAGGACCGCATTAAGCATACCGCCAGGCAAGGACATCAGCAAACGCTGAGGATGATTTCCAAGAAAATGTCTCATAGCGTCGACCGCCGTCAATATTTGAGCATAGCTAAACTCACGACCAGTATCCGCTTCCACGATATAGGTCGCCTGTGGCTGGCTGGCAGCCCAGCGCACTAATGACTGATACAATGTCCCTGTAACAACCGACTGAGCATCTAAATTTTTATTATCTTTTTCGACAACACTATTATTTGTATATAAATCTAGCATAGGTATCTTCTCTTTCCATAGATTGAGTGCCTCTTTATGTGCGGGATTTTATATTCCGTACATAAGTCTGTGGCAGAAAACTATGAGGCACGCCCAGCACTAACCGCCAGTGCGACATTTGAAACTTTTTCTAGCGCTTCCCCTCGAGTCTCTGTGCCAAGTACAACAACCACGGCTACGCCGATCATGGCGACCACGGCGATAAAGATATAGGAACCAGCCACATTAAAGCTGGCAAGCATATACGCCATAATGTAAGGGGCCAATACGCCACTAAACAAGCGTCCCACGCCCTCGAAGATACTCACTCCGGTCTCGCGGATACGCGTCGGATACTGCTCGGCACCATAGATTTTGACGACTGGATCTACTCCGATACCGAAGAATGACATAAAGCAGCCGAAGATAATTGCGATCACTGCATTGGGCGCAAAACCAAATATCACAGCACTGATAGCCGCAATAGTGGAAAACCAGATCAGCGTAGGTTTACGTCCCCAATGCTCGACAGCATAGCCTGCGGCGTATTTGCCAGGGATAGAAGCCAGCACAATGATAGTCGTGAGCAAGAATGCATTGCCAACGCCATATCCCTGCTTGATTAATACCGTTGGGGTATAGGTCTGCACGGCATAGAAAATGATGAAGATACAAGCAAAAATAACACACATCATGGCAGTTCGCCTGACATACTCTCGTCGGAACCTGGCATGCGATACATTTTTCTCTAACTGCTCACTCAGAGACGTATCTTCAAGCACTAGCTCTGGCAGCGGCTTACCGCTACGCCGCTCAACAGCATTTTCTAAAGCACTCACGATACGATCGGCCTCATCATCTCGTCCCTTGATCTGGAGCCAGCGAGGCGATTCCGGAAACCATTTGTACAAAATCGGTACAAAGAGTAGCGGGATGCCACCAATATAGAAGAGGATACGCCAACCTGTGTCCACACCCACATGAGGGATCAGTAGCAGGGCCAGTAGTGGTGAGAGAAAGTAGCCAAAAGAAAGAAATGAGTCCAGAAAAGCCGCCATTGCCCCACGGATATGTCGAGAGGTCAACTCAGAAGCCATGGCATAAGGAATTGGAAAAACAGCTCCCATACCTAGTCCGGAGATAAAGCGTAATATAATTAAAAGTGTGATATTCGGTGCGAATCCACATAATAAGGTAAAGAGTGCATACCAGCCTGTTCCTAGTATCAGAACCTGCTTCCGTCCAATACGGTCGGCTAGACGGCCAGCAGGGATAATTGCAATGACAAGTCCAACCGTGGATATCGTCGTTAAGGTTCCGGTTAAAAAACTGCTGAGATGATATTGTGTAGCCAATGATGGCAGTGCGTTTCCCATGATACCTATATCATAGGATTTGATCAGCCAGGCAATACCTGCCAACAACAAGATGCGCCATAATTCTCGGCTAGCTGGAAGCCGATCTATACGCTCTGGAATAGCGCGTTTCAATTGGGCTGCAGTATACAAATTACGTCTCCTCCATGTGTCAGGGTTCGAGATCAAGGTCCAAGCATGCTCGACTTATGAGCCAATATATACATCTTCTCATCGATTCCTTAAGATTAAATGGTTCTAGCTGAAAATTTGCTGAATTGCATAAAATTTTACAGATTTTTGATAAATGCTTCAGATTGCTCTGCTAAACTGAGGAAGTCTTCTCTAAAAGACCTTAAAACCTCTCCTATTTGATCTCGGAGATGATAAAATGAAGAAAACGATGCATACATTCACAAAATCATACATATCATCCAAAGAAACATGAACCATGACTATATCTACCGAAAATGCACACATTCAGAGAAAACCAATGATCTTAATTGTAGACGATGAACCACAAATCGTGGATTTTCTACAAATAGGTTTTACCTATGAAGGGTTTCAAGTGCTGGTGGCTTCCACCGGACCAGAGGCTGTGCTTATGGCTCGTTCGCATATGCCGGATATTATCATTCTGGACATAATGTTGCCGGGCTTTGACGGACTAGAGGTGGCACGTCAGTTGCGCAAAACGCTCGATGCGGCTATTATTATGCTGACGGCCAAAGATGAGGTGAACGATCGCGTGGCTGGCTTGGATATTGGGGCTGATGATTATCTGACCAAGCCGTTCGCGTTTAGAGAATTGATGGCTCGTGTGCGGGCGGTGATGCGTCGCAATGGAAGTAATTTCGCGGATATTCTAACCTTCCACGATATCACGCTTGATCGAGGCGCACATATTGTGACCTATCGGCAGCTGCCTATCGAATTGACGCCGCGTGAATTTGATCTACTCGAACTGTTCTTGATCCATCCGCGTCAGGTGCTCACGCGTGATGTGATCCTAGCGCGCATCTGGGGCTACGATTATACAGGCGATGACAACATCATTGAAGTGTACATACGACATTTACGCGAGAAGCTAAACGATAATCCGCCACATCTTCTTCAAACCGTTCGTGGCGTAGGCTATACGCTGCGAGGATAATGCAAAAAGCAATGAGGATACTCCATTCTATCCAGGCATTTTTGGTACGCATTCCGATCCGGCTGCGCTTGACGCTTGTCTCGCTCGGTCTACTTACCCTTCTGCTTGGTTCGCTAGGAGTCGTCATCTTAATTACGGCTGAAAAAGCGCTCTACATCAGAGCGGCAGTCGATCTCCGCAACGATGTACGGCTGGCAACCAATGATGTCAAAGGACATCCGCTCATGCCATCCGAGTCATTTAATCCAATCGCAACCTCGCTACCGCATGAATTTTTAATTACCAGCAGGATTATTACACAGAAGCTCGCCAGTTCGACCGATGATGCCACGATACTTTCTTGCCAGGGAACATTTATCACTTCCGGCAATGATCCTCCTTTTACGCCAGCTCACGTGAAGCTCTCTTTTGCGCAAATACAAAGCCTGGCCGATAGCCAGCAGGATGTCAATGACTACTTGATTACAAAAGATACGCAAGGACACCGTCAGCTGGTTGTGATCGTTTCACTCGCGCAGCAAAACCATACAATTGCCTTGCTGCAAGTCAGTACGCCTACCCAGGATACCGACGATTTTATCACTACCTTACGCCTCGTACTGATCATAGGAGGTATTGGCGCCTTAAGCCTGGCGGCAGCCGTGACTTTTCCACTTATCGCAGCCGCCCTCTATCCTCTGGTTGAGATGGAACGCACCAGTCGCCGCATCGCCGATGGCGAATTGTGGCTACGCCTGAATACGGCTCTCCCCAATGATGAGATCGGCAACCTGGCAGAGTCGTTTAATCAGATGGTTGCCAGATTGGAAAAAACTTTTCAGCAACAAGAACGCTTTGTGGCGAACGTCTCCCATGAATTGCGCACGCCATTGACCGCTCTGGGCGGCAGCCTGGAAATGCTCTTGATAGGTGCAGATAACGGCGATATTGAAACGTCTCGCCGCCTTACACGTGGCATGTACGCCGAAGTTCAACGGATGCATCGGCTCGTTGAGGATCTCCTGGTCCTGGCACAACTGGATGAAGATCGAATTGCACTGCGAGAAGACACCATCAATATGTCAGAATTAATCGATCGTGTCTACGATCAGGCCCAACAGTTAGCACATGGACAACACATTACCTATAATGTCAACACGCACTCGCTCTACGCCAGGGCTGATATAGATAAACTCCAACAGGTTCTTCTCATTATAATTGATAATGCACTCAAATTCACTACGACTACATATGGACAAATCGATATTTTAGCGTATAATGAAGGTCGAGAGACAATTATTGTAGAGGTCCACGATAATGGGAGAGGCATTCCAACCGATGATCTTCCTCATGTCTTTGAACGTTTTTATCGAGTAGATCAAGCTCGGAGCCGCCAACCTCAACAGGTGGGAGGCAATGGATTAGGCTTAGCTATTGCTAAAGAATTAATTGAAGCTCAGGGTGGAACAATTATGCTGAACAGTAAACTGGCACAGGGAACAACTGTAACGCTACGCCTCCGTACGGTTCCATCAACTAATACTCCTCAACAATTGCCAGCATCTAAATCTTGAAACCTATTCAACCTGAAAACGTACCTTTATATATAATATATACCTGATTAGATGCAAACTTTTCCTGATTCAATTGGAAAAAGTCATACATCCATCAATTGCGCTCTATTGCATGATTAAAATAAGCTTGGAGCTTGAAATAGATGTACGCTCGTGTTTCGTTGAAGCGACTCATTCCTTGTTTTTTCGTGATCGCATGCTTATTAACTGCATGTAACACGAACACTGCCAAAACCGCTATTTCACAAATAGAAGCAAGCCCCGCAACTATTGTCAAACATACGTCAACACATGCTACCGGTTGCGGAAAACAACCAGTCCAGCCCTATGGTTCAAGCACCAATACACAACTACTTTCCGCAGGACTCAGACGCTCTTATATCCTACACATTCCATCGGACTATGATAAAGAAAATGCACAACCACTCATGATAGATTTCCATGGACATAGCAGTACTGACCGTTTCCAGGAGCGTTCAACTGGCATGTCCACACTAGCCAATCAGGAAGATTTTGTTGTCGCCTATCCCCAAGGAACCGTAGGACCTGATCACCGTACAGGCTGGAACACCGGCCCTAAGATTTATCCACACGTCAACGACCTTCTTTTCACCAACGATCTAATCACGCAGCTAGAAACAACCCTATGCATTAATCCCGATCGGATCTACGCCACCGGCTTCTCAAATGGTGGAGGCATGACAAACGTACTCGCCTGCAAACTCTCAGACCGCATCGCAGCCTTCGCAATCGTCTCAGGAGCCGCCCATCCAATAGAGGGTGGTTGTCCCCCCACGCGTCCAGTATCCATCCTGGACTTTCACGGCACCAGCGACGGTATCGTTCCGTATAAAGGGAATCCTGCGAATGATCACGAGCCGCCAATCAGCCAATGGCTTGCAGGCTGGGCTAAACGAGATAGCTGCACCAGCGGTCCTGTCATCTTCTCACAAAAACTTGGAGTGACAGGCGAAAAGTGGACAAGTTGTAAGGGAGGAGCAACCATTGTCCACTATCGTATTCAGGGAGGAAGACATGTCTGGCCCGGCCCGACTACAGATAAAGGTGTCATAGATGCCACCCCCATCATCTGGTCATTTCTTAAGAACTACTCGTTAAAGGCCGCAGCGCAACTCTAGCAACATCGAGAGGGCATGGCCAAAGGAGGATAACAATCCTCATGCCCCCTCAATCCTGGGCAGGTCTCCAATTTACACAGTGCCTTGAGCGGGTACGCCCCAGGTCACAATGCCAACAACTTGCAGCGGCAGAATTCCGTCTGGATGATATCTTTCGAGGATCGATTTCGCTTGCTCGTCGTATTCAAATGATCTTTCGATACCTATACGCTCCCGTGTAAAGCTACTGGCAGAATGTTGTCCCTCAACAAAATCATCGATCGATTGCAGAAAAGATATTGGAGCCGTCTCTTGCCTCTTGGATTGCTGCAAAAAGCCACGCTGCACCAGATCTTGATGCGCAGTGGCCGAAGGATGATTACGAATCATATCATAACGTGCACGCAGTGTTTTTAGCTCATCAGACCAGGCCATCGGCAATGTGCGTCGAGCAATGAGAGCCACGAATCCATCTGGAGTCAGGACAGAACGAAAGCGTGGAAAAGCAATCTCCCATTTGGTCCAATGGATACTTGATCCCGCTGTGATCAGCGCATAAGGAGGGTTAAGCGGCACTTCCTCGACTTTACCATAGATCCAATGTAAGCGCGGATCATCACCATTGGGCAACTGTTTCCCCTGCGCGATCATATTCTGTGAAAAATCCACCGCATCGATGCGCTCCACACGCTTAATGAGATGTCGAGCAATATCGCCAGAGCCGGCACCGACATCCAAGACAGCACGCGGCTCCTCTGTAATCAGCCCAACGAGAATATCAAATATCTCAGGAGGATACGGAGCTCGATAGCGATAAGCATCCACCACAATATGATCTTTAAACGCCTCCGCCTGTCGAAGACTGAACTCTTCCGAGTTTGATTGCATAATCTTGTCCCTTTTCAAAAACGCAAAGCTATTTGTATGTGTTCTTTCATTAAGATACGATAGTTGTGCACTGAGATACAATAGGAGGAATAAGAAAAACATCCTCAATTGTTCTGCTAGTGGCATTAATAGAAATTTAGGAAGGGTTTTGGTGATGGCTCAGAAGCTTGGGCTCCTAACGCTGGAAAGGTTATCGGGCGCGGCGGCTGGAATAAGTTTCAGAGTGTGATGGCTGCTCACTAGTACGCTGAAAAGAGACAGATCCTCCGGTATCAATAAGTACCGAAGGACCTGTCTCTTTTTTATAGACAAACTTGAACAGTGTATCTTCTACGCTACTTGGAGACTCCACTCCTGGTTGGCCTGACCACTAACCTCTGTCCATTGCTGGATAATGGCTCCGTTGGCCGTTGACTGGGAGGTGACATCCAGGACGTCACCACTAAAGTTGTTCTGGATGTAGTAGTATCCACTTCCGGCAGAGACGAGTGACCATTGCTGATTTGCTTGCCCACTAACCTCTGACCATTGCTGGACAGGTGTACCAGCGGTGGTTGACCAACCGGTATCATCGAGGACTTTGCCACTATTTACATTGACGATATAGTAAGAACCGGTGCCCGTAGAGGCGAAGGTCCATTGCTGGTTGGCCTGACCTACGACTAATGACCACTGCTGAATGCCACCACCATCAGCAGTTGACTGGTTGGTGACATCGAGTGCTTTGCCGCTGTTCTTACTGATGACGTTATATGCCTGGCCTGCAACTGGAACTGAGCCCGTTCCTGAGGTTGGGGTTGGGGTTGGGGTAATAGAAACGCCGTTTGTAAAGCTCTCCCAGCTATTTGTAAAAGCATACGGTGCTTGAGAGAGTCCATCACAGGTATCGCTATCAGTGGTTGAGCCCGGGCAGGAACCGTTATCACGTGAGACAGCCCAGAAAGCTAATTCACCAATCTGGTTCGTGTTTGCGAATGACAAAACCCTCGAACCATCGCTGGCAGTAAATATTTCGGTATCATCATTCTGACCAATCAAATCAGTGATACCGATCATGCCCCAGAGTTGACTGGTTGTCTTCGTAGGGAAGATTTGCTTCAGTTGGTTAAAAAAGCCATTGGCGCTACTAATGGTGTTAGTTGCCTCATCGACACTAGTATTTCCAAAGTCCATGGTCATGAGGTTCACCATATTGAAATTGACGCCTTTAGCAACGGCATCGTTCAATAAACCAATGCTACTGCTTTCCAGACCAGTGGGTGCAGCGGGCAAGGTAAATGAGATGGTCAATCCAGGATTGGCCTGCTGCAGTGCGGCTAGAGCGGTATCTCGACGCGTATATGTGGTCGCATCGCCCTCTTCTCCACCTTCAACGTCGAAATCGAGATGAGTTAAACCAAGCGTGTTGATTACGGACTGGTACTGTGCTTGCAAACTGCTTGCACTGGTACAGGTCTGTGCTAATTCTTCGCCGGCTGCTCCACCGAAGGATTGAATGACATCACCACCCACGCTCCGAATAAAGGCGATATCACCTGTGGGTTGTGGATAACTCGCCTGGCATGAAGAGCCATTACTAATAGCAAAGGCCAAAGTAAAATACTTTTGACCGGTCGTCTGCTCCACCGTCTGCATGGTGTCACCTTCGCCTATTTCAGCATAGGGAGCAAAATAGTGAGCAGGAAACGCTGAGGCGGCATGAGCATCGTTCGTCTTCCCTGCGACCATAGAGACAGCAGCTACAATGAGACTGGTAAGCACGAGTAAGCTGCACGTGGCGAAAATCCATTTTCGGCGATTTGCAATCATATAATCTTCCTTCATGGAAATACAAATGGTAGCGTATAAGAACGCTAATCCCACTATACGTATATCCGCTAAAGAGTCTTCTGATACAAGGCAAATAAAAGCACGTTCTTTTGTATACTCCTATGTATCAACGTAAGCCTCTATATAAATATAAATGGTTCGACCTCTATATGTCAAGTTGTCTATACCATTTAGTAAAAATGTTTAAGGGTAAGATACTTGAGGATGTCTTATGACCTTAAGTATCTCGCCTCTTTTAGGACAATATCTCTAGCTCCAAGTCAGTGAAGCCTACATGCCCGATCACCTTGGTTTCTGCACCAAATTATGGATTAGACCCGTACACCGCGCTGCTCGTGCCGAGCCTGTTCGGCAGCAAAAACCGTCAGGTGCGTCTCCAGCGCTTCTTCTGGTCCAGAGAGGATGCCCGATGGATCACGCTGAGCTACCGCAGCGACAAAACTTTTCATCAAAGCGTAATCGCCACCCGAGTGTCCGCTGGCAGCCGGCTCGATCTCAACAGCTTCAGTCGTCTCAGTCAAAAAATCGTAGTGAACAATCTTATTGCCGTTGCCCCGAATCTCGCCTCTGGTACCAAATATAATTGTCTCGCGATCCCTGACCTCGCTAGTAGCAATCATCGTGAAAGAAGCAGTCGCCCCACTTTCATACTCTAAATTGACAACTTGATGATCCACCACATCGTTATCACATTCATAGACACAACGTCCATAGGGACCCGTACGTAGCGCCTCATCCACCCCCGACGCTGTAAAATCGGTCGTGATAACGTTGAGCGGCCAACCTATATTGTCCTCGTGCAGATGCTTCTGATAGAAACGCTTGGCTGAATAGATACAAGATGGTTCATAGGCACAATCCAGACAACGCGTGGCCGCTCCCGCCTCGACTGGCTTGTGCAATTTATTGAAATGCATCTGCGAGCCATAGGATGTCACCTGTACACAGCGCTGTCCAATGATGTAACGAAGCCAATCGATGTCATGACAGGATTTCGCTAGTAACATACACGATGAGGTGGCTTCGTTACGCCAGTTACCGCGTACATACGAATGCGCATAATGCCAGAATCCCACTGGCTCTAGATGTTGAACGCTCACGATATCCCCAATCACACCGGAGGAGATCAGGGCTTTGAGCCGCTGGGTATAGGTTGTATAGCGCATCACATGGCCGACTGCAAAGATACTCTGAGAGGCTAAAACCGCCTCTACGATGCGCTTACAACTCTCGGGATCGGGGGCCAGCGGCTTTTCTAACAGGATGTCATAACCCAACGCAGCGAAAGCCACCGCTGGATCTCTATGTAGTACGTCGGGGGTCGTAATCACCACCGCATCAGCGAAACGAGGACGCTGCGCCAGTTCCTGCCAGTCCGCAACCACATTTTCTGCGGCAATATGATGAGCATCGGCCAGTTGAGTACGAAAAAACTCACGTGGATCAGCCACACCAACCACCTGCGCCTCCGTTGGATGCTCCTTCACATAACTAGCATAGATACTACCTCGGCTGCCAGCGCCGACAATCAGGACGGTTACAATCTTCATGCTTACTATCCTTTCCAAAGGCTAAAGAGTTTTTGGGTAATTTTGTATGTGTAGCTATTACTCAAATATTGGATCGTCGTCACTCTTTTGCGACTTGGTTTCGACGTTAAAGAATGGCGGAACGATAGGATCAGGTTGTTCGAGAGTACCTTGCTTGGCCGCTTGTATCAATGACCAGATCTTTCCTGAAGTAAGTGCCATGTCAATAGTTTTGATACCTAGCGGAGCGAGGGCATCCAACACGGCGTTGACGATGGCAGGCGGTGCAGCAATCGTACCAGCTTCACCGATACCTTTTACGCCTAGCGGATTACGAGGTGATGGTGTCTCGACAAACTCTGTGACGAAATGAGGTATATATGCCGCAATTGGTAGAGCGTAATCCATCAATGTGCTGGTAAGATTTTGCCCTTCCTGATCATACCTAACCTCTTCATACAAAGCCTGACCGATACCTTGTGCCAGCCCTCCATGTACCTGGGCCTCAGTAAGATAGCTATTGAGCACGCGCCCACAGTCATCCACCGCCACATAGGTCAGAATATGCACGTCGCCGGTATGAGGATCTATCTCAACAACTGCCAGATGCGCTCCTGAGGAGTATGTGGATTGTGGCGACACAAAGTCGCGCCAGGCGGACAATCCCTCGATCGGCGCGCCATTGAACGGATTGGGGGCCTCATGCTCGATCAAGTCAGGCTGTTCTTCAACCAGACGTGCTAACTCGCCAAAGGTGACTGCACGTGCTGGAACACCCCGTACCATGACCCGACTATTCTCCATAATCAGATCTTCCGTCGTTGCTTCCAGCACATGTGCCGCGACCTGCAACGTTTTATCACGGACGGCCTCAGCAGCAAGCAAGATGGCTGATCCCGATGTCTGTGTAATGCGACTGCCAAAGGTGCCAATACTGTAAGCAGGCAGTGCCGAGTCATTCATCTGCACCTCGACCTGTGCAGCGGGTACATGTAAGGCCGTCGCCACGATCTGCGTAAAAGCCGTGAAATGGCCTTGCCCATTGGTTGCCACACCACTTTGCAGCAGGACAGTCCCATCACGACGTATACGCACTGTCGCAGATTCCTGTGGAATACCGGGTCCTACTGGTCCCATGCCCCCACCCGAGTTCTCGATAAATGTGGCTAAGCCAAGACCCAGTAGAGGCTGCCCGGATGTGCCTTGCTGTCGCCGTTCCTGCTGTTTAGCACGCCAGCCAGCGTAGTCGGACAGTTCCAGTAAACGCTCAAGACCAACTTGATAGTTACCACTCTCGTATTGAAGACCGGTTAGGGTCTTGTAAGGGAATGCATCGGCTGGGATAAAGTTGCGCTGGCGCACCACTACCGGGTCGAGATCCAATTCGTGAGCGATACGATCCATGGTGCGTTCCAAAATATAGGTTGCCTCTGGTCGACCTGCCCCCCGGTAAGCAGCGGTTGGCACCTTATTGGTAAATGCCCCTACAACCTGACAATCTAGTGCCTGTACCTGGTAAGGTCCATTCAGCAAATGCGTTGTGCCCATTGGAATTCCTGCGGTCATACCAGCAAGGAATGCGCCCATGTCGCCCACGGTACGAAGCTTGAGGCCAAGCAACTGACCATCATTTTTGACAGCAGCTTCAATATAGTTTATCTGACCGCGTCCATGAATCTGAGCCTGCAAATTCTCAGTGCGGGATTCGATCCACTTCACTGGTCGCGCGTATTTTACCGCCAGTGCTGCGGCCACAATCTCTTCACCGAGGAAAGTAGTTTTCGCCCCAAAGCCTCCACCGACCTCAGCGTTGTAGATCCGAATCTTGTTGCGATCGATGTTCAGAAATTGCGCCAGTGTATCCCGGGCTCGCGATAACGATTGAGAAGATAACCAGGCCGAGAGCTGTCCACTCTCCGGATCAAAATCAAACATACAGGCCCGTGGTTCCATCGAGCTAGGTGAAAGGCGCTGATTCACCAGGCGCAAATGAATAATACGGTCAGCCTGCTCGAAAGCTGCGGTAATATCTCCCCCACCGATCTGTGTGAGCACAGCGCGGTTCGAGCCAAACTCTTTGTAGAGAAGTGGCGCGTCGGGTGCGAGCGCCGCTTCTGGATCAGTCACTGCCGGTAGCGGCTCATAGTCCACCTCGACCAACTGAAGAGCGTCCTCAGCTATATACGGGCTTTCGGCCAGTATCACTGCCAATGGATCACCCACATAGCGAGCTTTGTCTATCGCGAGGAGATGCCTCACAGGCTTCTTTAAACCCAGCATAGGCATAGCCTCCATAGTAGGCATATCACTTACCAATTCAGCAGCCGTAAAAGCCCCGATCACACCAGGCAGGTTCAGAGCCTCAGCAAGTCGAATATTTTTTATCTCAGCATGAGCATACATACTACGTACTGCTATCATATGCAGCATAGATGGTCGTCCGGCTGGCGAACGCAAATCATCGACATAGTGAGCGTGACCAGTAATCAACGCGTAATCTTCTAGCCGGCGTTCCAATCCAACAAGTCCATTCTTATCACCCATTCCTCACTCCTTAACATATATTCCACATATGATTTTCAAATCAGACAAGCTATGAATGCAAATATTTTAGTAGTTTCCATAAAACCATCAAAATATGTTACTAAAACAATGTAACAGGCTAAAAAGTAAAACGCAAGAAAATTTTCAGAAAGAAATATGTTATCTCTTGCCGGATTTCTGCTCTACCATCCCGTTATTTATAGAGATATGCATATATTCTTTGTTTATCTATACCTGAGGATTTTCCTACTATCCTCTCATTTTTAACAGGCATCACCAACATGATACTTGTCGAATAGCACTCAAATATAGAAAGGTATAAAAAACATGGCCTGAAAGAGGCCAAAGACGCCATCGACACTATGTAGAGAAATACATGTTCCATATGAATATTCATGAGTAAGATGTAGAAATAAAAGTTCTCCTCCATAATAGAGTCCTCAATAATCTACGCGTTGTCAATCATTGAGGACTCTGCAATCCGGTTCCTCTTAGAGATCCCGTACGACGATGACGTGCAGCTTGCGGGGGCCGTGGACGCCTTCGACTCGGCTGAGCTCGATGTCGCTGGTGGCCGAGGGCCCTGAGATCAAGGTGATGGGCTGCTGTGATCGCTCACGCATGGCGACGATGGCTTCGGGGACAATACCGACGATCTGGCTGGATCGTACGATACAGAGATGCTGATCTGGTACCAATGAGAGTAAGCGTCGTCCCTGTGCGGCTCCGCCGTCGAGAATGATCGTGCCTGTTTGCGCGATGGCGCTGGCGCAACCGGTGAGAACGCCATCACTCCCATCGATATCGACGAGCGAGAGTGGAGGATCATCAGGAAGAATCATCACATCAGCGGGCAGCCAGGCGGCTGGGATATCAGCCGGGACAACGAGTCGCAGGATACTGTAACGCTGACAGGCGTCGGCGATGCTCTGCGGTAGGTTGATGGCCTCTACTTGTACGACGTTTGCTTTGTAATCAAGCAGCCGATCGACAAAATCCGCCTGGATAGCAGCGTGATCGCGCTCGTCGCGCTGGCGAAAGTCATCCGGGATCGCAGGTGCTTTAGGAGCGTTAGCGATGGCTCCTCGGATACGTGCCAGCATGGATTCTTTGGTGCTTTGCTTCATGCTTGATCCTCAGCTTTCTTGCGTTGCTTCCACCAATCATGGAAGCTCTGCGCCGGGACAGGTGACAGATCGCGTGCAGTTGACCATCCCGACAGCATGCCCGGCAAGTGATCGATCACCCCTGCGTGCATAAAGAAGCGCTGCCCTTGACGAGCCAGGCGTTGAGCTTGCGCGTAGCGCTTGGGACTGGCAAAGATGTGCGACAATTGACGCATCACCAACGCTTCTGGATCAAGTGGCGAAGCCTTACTAGTCACCTGTCCACGCAGATGCAGCAACACCTCCGGGATATTAATCTTCACCGGACAGACCTCATAGCACGCCCCACATAACGTCGAAGCATATGGGAGCGTTTTGGCCTGCTCTACACCCACAAGTTGTGGTGTCAGAATAGCGCCAATGGGTCCAGGATAGACCGAATTATAGGCATGTCCGCCTGTGCGCGAGTAGACTGGACAAATATTGAGGCAAGCGCTACAGCGAATACAATGTAAGGTCTGACGGCCTACTTCGTCGGCTAGGACATTGGTACGCCCGTTGTCGAGGAGGATCAAGTGGAAGGATTGCGGACCATCGCCAGGTGTCACGCCCGTCCAGATACTCGTATAGGGATTCATGCGTTCGCCGGTCGAGCTGCGCGGCAAGAGCTGCAAAAAGACCGCCAGATCATCAAAGGTTGGCAAAATCTTCTCGATACCCATCACTGTGATCAACGTCTGAGGGAGAGTCAGGCACATACGCCCATTGCCCTCGCTCTCAACCACGCAGATCGATCCGCTGTCGGCGATCGCAAAGTTCGCACCACTCACGGCCACCTGAGCGGAAAAGAATTGTTGGCGCAGATAATGACGCGCTACGGCGGTCAGCTGAGGAGGATCGTCAGAGAGATCCTGGCCTTTGGCGATTGTCTGTCTGAAGAGGTCGCGGATCTCGCTGCGGTTCTTGTGGATGGCTGGTACCAGGATGTGCGAGGATTTCTCGTGCGCTAGTTGGATGATTAGTTCGGCGAGATCGGTCTCGATCGCCTGGATGCCCGCTGCGTCCAGCGCCTCGTTGAGATGGATTTCGTCGGTGGTGAGGGATTTCACTTTCACGACACGATCCGCACCAGTCGCCTGTACAAGCTCGGTCACGATGCGATTCGCTTCCGCCGCATCGCTAGCCCAATGGACCTGTCCTCCGGCGCGTTGGACGGAAGCCTCAAGCTGTAGCAAATAATCGTCGAGATGACTCATCACACGAGCCTTGATAGCAGATCCGGCTGTCCGCAGAATCTCCCAATCGGGGACCTCACGGACAACGGCTCCGCGCTTCTCACGAATAGTGGAGGTCGCTTTGCCCATATTGCGACGCAGTTGAGTATTCGCTAACGCTGCTTTGGCAGACGCTGGGAACATCGGCAACGCCTTCGTTGGCATCAAAACACCTCGCTTTCCGTAGTCGCCAATATCTCGGCGATATGTCGAGTCGCCACACCAGTACGTTGACGAGACAATCCGCCACCAATGTGCAGCAGACAAGATGTATCAGCGGAACACACAATCTCAGCCGACGTATCGAGCACACAACGCATCTTATCACTCAGCATCGCCAGCGACGTATCGGGATTCTTAATCGCGAAGGTCCCCCCAAAGCCGCAGCATTCAGCCGCATTGGGAAGCTCGACCAGATCGATACCTTTGACGGCGCGCAACAATTGCAACGGCGCATCGCCAACGTGCAGCACGCGCAGGCTGTGACAGGTCGGATGATAGGTTACACGATGCGGATAGTATGCTCCAACATCGACTACTTCCAGACGCTTCACCAGAAATTCAGTAAGTTCATAAACGCGAGGCACAAGCCCGTCGACAGCGGCGATAAGTCCAGGATCACCAGTTAAAGCGGCCGCCTTCGGATATAAATCACGCACCATACCGACGCATGATGCCGAGGGAGCAACAATCACTTCAGCCTCGCCAAATACATCCACGAAATGACGAACCAACGGAATCGACTCACGCTGATAGCCAGTATTATAATGCATCTGCCCGCAACAAGTCTGAGCCTCAGGAAAATCGATCGTATGCCCCAGACGCTCCAACAACTGCGTCGTAGCGATCCCAACGCCGGGAAACAAAGTATCGTTAAAACAAGTAACGAAGAGTGCTATGCGCATCGGCAAGATCCTCTCTCATCTCATTTCTTCATATTATAACGCAAGTAGCAGACGGTCCTCGCGCCACCAAGTCCAACTACATCATCGAAGGAGGTGGCGTACGTCGCGATCAAGCGAGGAGGTTTTCGGGACGCGCTTGGCTACGTACCACCTTCAATCGCAGAGAGCAAGAAAACCAACGCTAGCTGCGTGTCTTGCGCACGCGGAATAGACATCAACCTATCCGGTCGTTGTCGAGTGGTCTGACGGCACGAGGGCACGAGGGGCCATTGACTCCAAATAATTATGGATGAGATGTTTCTTGATG
Organism: uncultured Chloroflexia bacterium; assembly: GCA_963699315.1. Lineage (GTDB taxonomy): Bacteria > Chloroflexota > Ktedonobacteria > Ktedonobacterales > Ktedonobacteraceae > Dictyobacter. The sequence goes on along the minus strand of OY969433.1, from coordinate 4,065,173 downwards.
CACATATGATCGTCAACCTCCATCGTATCTGTTAAATAACATCTTACTGTAGCTGCGTGTCTTGTGCACGCGGTCCTCTCGACGTACGACGGACTTCCCCATTGATCTCCCCACGCTCAGCCTCTGATGCGTCTGATTTCACCGATGATGGCCCTCTCTTTTGAGGAGCATTACGTACATCATATTAGAATGCCTACAATGATGTACATTACGTACGTCGAGGGGTCCGCGTGCACAAGACACGCAGCTACAGTAGGCCACTTTGCTCGTTTGATACGCTCATCCATAATTTCTTGGAGTCAATGGCACGCGGACCCCTCGACGTACGACGGACTTCCCCATTGATCTCCCCACGCTCAGCCTCTGATGCGTCTGATTTCACCGATGATAGTCCTCTCTTTTGAGGAGCATTACGTACATCGTATTAGAATGCCTATGATGATATACATTACGTACGTCGAGGGGTCCGCGTGCACAAGACACGCAGCTACAGTAGGCCACTTTGCTCGTTTGATACGCTCATCCATAATTTCTTGGAGTCAATGGCACGCGGACCCCTCGACGTACGACGGACTTCCCCATTGATCTCCCCACGCTCAGCCTCTGATGCGTCTGATTTCACCGATGATAGCCCTCTCTTTTGATGAGCATTACGTACATCGTATTAGAATGCCTACGATGATGTACATTACGTACGTCGAGAGGTCCGCGTGCACAAGACACGCAGCTACAGTAGGCCACTTTGCTCGTTTGATACGCTCATCCATAATTTCTTGGAGTCAATGGCCCTCGCACCGTCGGCTACTTGGCAGTCCAGCCGCCGTCGATGACGAGGGTGGAGCCGGTGACGAAGGCGGCTTCGTCGGAGGCAAGATATAGCGCAGCAGATGCGATTTCGGTAGGCAATCCCATGCGTCCGATCGGTTGACGGTCATGCAGTTGTTGCATGACTTCTTGCTCACGGCCAGGGAAGTCGCGGGCAATATAGCCGTCGACGAAGGGGGTGTGGACTGTTCCCGGACAGATGGCGTTGCAGCGGATGTTCTGTGTGGCGTAATCGATAGCAATCGAGCGCGTCATACTGATCACGGCTCCTTTGCTGGTGCTGTAGGGGAAACGGCGCTCGACGCCGATCATGCCTGCGACGGAGGCCATATTGATCAGGACTCCTCCGGCAGGGTCCTGAGCAAGCATCTGCTTTACGGCATGCTTGGCACAGAGAAAGACTCCACGAGCGTTGACGCTCATGACGCGATCCCAATCCTCTACGCTGGTCTCGACGACGTTGCCGACGTGACTGACACCTGCGTTATTGACAATAATATCCAGGCGGCCATGCTCCTGCGCGACAGAGGCGATGGCGGCTTGCACCGCTTCCTCGGAACGTACATCAAGTGCGAGAACCTGCGCCTTGCCATCCTGAGCATGTATCTCCTCCACAACACGAGTAGCGGCCTCGACCTGCACATCGGCTACCAGGACAATAGCTCCTTGCGCAGCAAATAATAATGCGATTTCACGTCCAATACCAGATCCAGAGCCAGTCACCAAAGCAATTTTGTTATCTAAGCGAAACATCTTAGTCTCCTTTTCATCACATATGCTCGTCCTACATAAAACATCTTTACGCGTCTTCAAAAACAGTTCAATGACAAAATATTTTTCCAGGCCCCCTCGTTGCCAAGCGGAAATACCTGGCGGCTATATTTCCGACCGCCAGACGGTACCAGTAGGAAAATCATACGTTGGAAAAACGGTCGGATACATTTCAACGCTGTAGCCAGGAGCCTGCGGGGGCATATAGTGTCCGCCCTGGATCACGACGGGATTGATGAAATGTTCATGCAGATGATCGACATATTCAACGATACGGTCTTCTAGCGAGGCACTGACTGCAATATAATCAAACAACGAAAGATGCTGTACATATTCGCAAAGTCCAACGCCTCCCGCATGCGGGCAGACGGGGATACCACATTTAGCGGCCATCAACAAGACGGCCAGGACCTCATTCACACCGCCCAGACGACAGGCATCGATCTGACAAAAACCGATGGCCTCGGACTGCAAGAGCTGCTTAAAAATAATCCTGTTCTGGACATGCTCACCAGTCGCCACACGTATCGGCGCAATGGCTCGCGCAATGCGTGCATGACCTAACACATCATCAGGACTGGTTGGCTCTTCAATCCACCAAGGATTCACGCTCGCCAGTTGCTGCATATTCACCAATGCCTCATCGACACCCCAAGCTTGATTGGCATCGAGCATCAAGTGGCGATCGGGACCAATCTCCGCCCGCATCAGAGCGGCACGTCGCAGATCATCCTCGACATCCACACCCACCTTCAGCTTAAAGTGAGTCCATCCCTGCTCGCTCGCTTCGCGGCAGAGACGGCGCAATTTCTCGTCAGAATAGCCCAGCCAGCCCGCAGAGGTGGTATAGGCCGGATATCCGGACTGAAGCATTTCGGCCTCGCGCTGATCTTTGCCCTTCGCATTGCGGCGTAGGATCTCCAAAGCCTCCTCACGCGTGAGCAGATCAGTGATATAACGAAAATCGAGACAGTCTACAAGCTGCTCAGGCGTCATATCGACCAGCAGTTTCCAGAGCGGTTTGCCCTCGACTTTGGCATAGAGATCCCAGACCGCATTGACAATGGCCGCAGTCGCTAGATGAATAGCGCCCTTTTCCGGTCCAATCCAGCGCAACTGACTATCGCCAGTAATGTGTCGCCAGAAGGCCCCCATGTTGGCCGTAAATGATTCTAATGTGCGTCCAATGATTAATGGGGCCAGAGCATGGATGGCAGCAATACAGACCTCATTGCCACGTCCAATTGTAAAGGTTAATCCGTGACCCTCCAGACCACCAGGATCATCTGTAAAGAGGATCACATATGCCGCCGAATAGTCGGGATCAGGATTCATAGCATCCGAACCATCCAGAGTCCGCGAAGTCGGAAAGCGCACATCATGCGTTTCCAGATGTGTAATTGTAAGTGACACTAAATTCTCCTCCAAGTGTTTTACCATAAATATTTCAGGTTTAGCATGTATAGGTGGTGCACTATGACTGATACTTTCTATCGATCCGTTTTAAGAATCCTGTAATGCGATCGACTCGTCGGCATCATTCGCAAGCAAGCGTCGTCTCACCTCGCGCCGATAGGACATCTGGACAGACTCTACATGCACTTTTGCCGCCTGCATCGCCTCATCCATCTGTCCGCTTTTGATCGCATTGAAGATGGCTTCATGTTCCTCACAAGCGGTATGCAGGGAACCTGGCGCGCCACCAGTCATGATCTTAATCGCCCAGCGCTGCAAGCTCAGAATACTGGAGATGGTCTCAACTAGAAATGGATTATGGGTCGCTTGTGCGATAGCAAGATGAAAGGCATTATCACCCTTAAGGAAAGCCTCCCAGTCGTCTGCGGCGGCATGACTGCGATTGAGCGTTAAATATTTCTCCAGTTCGCGTAATTCTGTCACGGTAATATGCTCAGTAGCCAGACGTGCCACCAACATATCTTGCAGGCAGCGGAAATCGAAAAGTGCCTGGATATGCTCTGGATCGACAGTCATCGAAAAGTGGATGCCTGCTGTCGACATCAGAGGTGCGTGTCCTGCCACAGAGATCCCTACCCCTTTTCGTGCCACCACCAATCCCGTCGCAGTCAGCGATTTGACTGCCTCACGGACAACACTACGACTAACACCCAATTGCTCACCCAATCTCTGTTCGGTGGGTAGACGGTCGCCAGGCTTCATTTCAGCAGTATAAATCAACTCAACAATCTTCTCGGCAACAATTTCGTACTGCGGACGATAACTTGTTGTCCCTGGAGTAGCATGAGGCCCAATCGCACTATTCTTCACCTGGCACTCCTCTGTTAGGTATATAACAATTACATAGTATAATAATTATACAGAATAAGTATACTTCATCGCCAGTAAAAAACAAAAATAAGTAGCATACTTCATATGCCTAAACCAGAAATGATTTCTCCAATCTCTGCGGCATAGCTTCAAAAACCATAATGGCAAATTCTCTTACACTGAGAATCTGCCATGTCTATAGTGGTAAAAGGCTCCAGAAATGCTACCTTTTGTGGCTAGTCGGTAAAATTTTGGCGCGTAAATTGCCATATGCCGATACCTGCGAAGATCGCAACATATACAAACATGTAAATGCAGCAGAGGAGCGGAGATAGAAAGAGAACATGGCCGCCACTTGGTATGCCAGCTCCGGATGCTGCGTTTTGCAGACTTCCCTCTAAGGCAACCGGGAGGTATTGGGCGATCTGTTCTGTTGTCTGATTCACCGATATTAGTATAGCGTAAGCCGCTCTTTCCACCAATAAGAGGAGGACAAGTCCCACACCAATTGATACAATAGCGTTTCGAAACAGAATCGTGAGCATTAATGCGAGGGCTGCGTAGGGGAGTAGTCCCAGATCAGTAATCAGGAAACTCAGTACCAGATGCTGCAAGTCCCCAGACACGAGCTGTAACGATCCATGCAGCGCCAATGTGACAATAGCTGTCATGATCGCCCCAACGACGACTGACGTTATGACTAACAATATGGCGAGAGCAATGATAATAATGCTCTTAGCACCCATCAATGCCAGGCGCGAGACTCCTCGGCTCAGCCAGAGATGAAATGTGCGCCAGCTGTACTCTCTGGCGGTTACTACTGCAATCATGATGACGAGGAGTATGCCGCCCAATGAATGCGCAGTCGCAATGTTGACAGTAGCGATGAGTGAAGTAGGCCATTCTAATGGTTTGGTATAAATTGCTCGTCCTTGAATTGGAGCAAGCTTTGAGGTAAAGTAATACAGTAAATCTATAGCCACAATGATGAAGGCCATGATACCAAGTTCGATCCATAACAATAGCCGTCCGGCCACTTTATCCTTCTCTAAAAGTAGAAGTCTCCAGAACATTATTATTTATTCCTTTCCTCGCCCGTTTGTGCTAATTGTAGGAACACATTTTCCAGGTTGTTTCGTACTGGAAATACTTCACTTGGAATCACTTCATTCTGAACCAAGCTCGCGATTATTTTTTCAGCGTTGATCCCTTGCACATCGATGTATTCAGCACCAAATGGCGTGACGACGATGCTTTGATTAATTTCCTTCAATACATTCGTCGCTTTCTGCATATCGGCAACCTTGATACGCGTCGAGGCTTCGACAGCGATTAGCTCAGCCATAGTCCCCTGGGTCACCACTAATCCCTTGCGCACAATAGCTGCGCGATCGCAGATTATCTGCATCTCGTGCAGCAGATGACTACTGAGAAAAATGGTGGTCCCTTGACTGGCTAACTTACGCAACAATTCGCGTATCTCATACATCCCAGCCGGATCCATACCATTGGTTGGCTCATCGAGGATCAGCAGATCAGGTTGACCAAGTAAGGCCATCGCCATACCCAGGCGCTGCTTCATGCCGGTCGAAAATTTCTTCACGGCTCGATTATTAATATCTTTCAATCCAACCATTACCAACAGCTCTTCGATCCGTTGCGGCGTCACTTCTGGATAGAGACGGGCCAGCATACGTAAATTCTGCCGAGCCGAATATCCCAGCATCATAGAAGGAGCTCCCATCATCGTGCCAACACGTTGCAACGGCGCATTATGTCCAGGCATGACAGGCTGACCAAAAACTTCAACGGTGCCAGAGGTAGGATAAATCAGACCAAGAATCATACCAATCGTCGTCGTCTTACCAGAACCGTTGGGGCCAAGAAAGCCAAAGATTTCTCCCTTTTTAATCGAGAGAGAGATATCTTCTACGGCCTGAACAGAACGATAGTACTTTTTTAAATTATGCGTTGTGAGAACAATATCAGTGCTCAAGAATGTGCCTTTCATTAGTTATATCGATATTTTCTGTAAAGAGATGATACTTGTGTAATTGTATTGCTATAATAACATTCATTTCACCGATTGCAACTATTGATATCCAAAGCTTCTGAATATTTTCATATTTTTACATCGAAAGCCACCGGGAATGGTTCCACTAATAAAATCTGGCATATTCCAAAGGTTAAAAAACAATAAAAATCTTTTCACCACGCTAGGATCGCTTATACTCTGGATAGAAGCTTTTACAACTACTGTATGGCAATTATCAGACCACCCGCTCGCATTCGTACATTATATTACGTATAACTAGACAGCATTCACCTACTTCCAGGATCAGGTTATCTACGCATGGATCGTACTATTCGTGATCATTTCCTTCTTGCTATTTTTCCTCAATGAACGTCTGTATCGTCAAAACACCAAAAAAGAAATACGAAAGATGATATGTAAAAGGAGGGAGCGTGTCTCCGCACGCTCCCTCCTTTCGACACCTTTCGCCCATCTGAAGTTTGACCGACTACCAGTCATTCAGAAACGTCACGTTTGTGGTTAGCGAGATAGAGGAGTTTCTTGCTCATATCTGCATGCAAAGAAGCGTAACATTCTGTCCGCTTATCCCACAGCCTCGCATCAAGAGGCTGGCAAATCGGCCACATCGATTTCGGCGGCAGATGCATAACCACTGTCGCCGCTTGTGGCTTCGAGCCTGACGTAACGCGCCTGCTGAGGGCTAAAGCTAACGGATTGGATAGACCGATCAGGCGGCCAGGAACCGCTCGCAACCTGCGTGAATGTCGTCCCATCGGTGCTGACATAGACATTATAGCCGGTAATGGTTCCCGTCGTAGGAGTATCAAGGCGCGACTGATAGGTCAGTCCGGCTACGTGCTGGACAGTCCCAAGATCAATGGTGATTGCTTGGGGCAGCGGAGCCGGTGGGGTGAATTCAGAATGCCAGATCGTAGTCAGACTACCATCAACAGCCGCGCTGGCCGGGAACCCCTGGTGAGCACTCGTCGCAGTAGCGCTCAGCGTTGACTGCGGCACAAAATGCGGCCAGATCCCAAGAGGAACCATACTGACCGGTGCGCCGCAGGTCAACTGTAAGCCTGCCCAGTCGGTACGATCATTGTAGTTACCATCCCCTCCATCGTCCACATGGAGAGTGAGGACCTTCGCTCCTGTCAGATCGACTTCGACAGATTTGGTAGCAGTTCGGGTAACGAGTCCACTGTCGTAAATCTTATTTCCATCGGCGTATATCTGGAATATAGCAGTGCCACCCTGCGAGTCGATCTGATTTACAATGTCGTCTATCCCAACCGTTGCAGACAAGTGTGTACAGTTGTTTCCCAGATAATACTCAACATCGGATTGCGGGACAACACCAAGGCCCTTGGAATACGTCTGTCCCTGTAAAACAATTGGGGATCCTCCTATGCTTGTATCAGGTACAGGAACGCTATAACCACTGCTCGCATCGAGCCAGGCATGGTCGCTGAGATAACCAGTGCCGGATGGTGGCGTTGACGGTACAGTCACCACAATCTGCGCACTCCGGCTGTCTTTGTTGAGCCCACCCCAACGGTATGTCGCGGTTGCTGTGAGCGTATATTCGCCAGGGAGTGTGCCGGCAGGTGGCGTTACAAGCCAGACTCCATTGATCTTCCCCCCGGTTCCAAGAGCAGGGACACTGGCAAACTGGCTTTGCACCTGCCAACCCTGGGGATCTGAGAGATTGAGACTCACGTCGGTGACAGCTTCACGCCCATCGTTTTCAAATGTGGAGGAGATAGTCGTGCTCGTTCTAGGCAGGGCCAGGTAAAGACTGGACCCCGTGTAAGCCGCAGGGGCGCTTGGAGCGGACAGGCTGGTTGCGGGAGGAACATCATTTCCTGCTCCGCTGGAAACACGATAAAGAATAACACTTTGCGGTGCGACAGTTGTGCTGATCTGCCCTGCGGTCTCTATGCTCTGGTGTGTCCACAAATTGTTCAGCGTATAGGAAGAGGCATGAGCAAGACCAAGAGCAGCCGTGCTCGTGGTAATTGTCAAAGGACTTGTTCCACGATTGAGCAAGGCCACAGCGCGGTCACCGTTGGCAAGCGGCTTGACCCAGACATCACCGTTGCCATTTTGCGCAATCCGAGTTCCCTGTACCCCGAGTGTATCCTGGTCGATAGCGATGACATCGCGATTGGTCAACATATTCAGGGTTGTCGCAGACATGCTGTTGAGGTCGCTACCAATAATCAGGGGCGCGGCAACAATCGACCACATTGTGAACTGTGCCTGGCTCTCAGCATCGGTCATGCCCATTCCAGGTCCGAGATAGTCGGGATCGTTCCAGTGCCCAGGGCCAGCCGCCTCGGGATGGGTAGCATCCTGGTCCAGATTCCTCAGCATATCAGGCCAGAGCACACTGTTGGGGAAACCAATATCGGTGTCTGTGCGCCACGAATTTGCCGTATTCGGACCAAATGCGTAGGAATAATAGGCGGATTCTTGCAGCGGTGGATCATTCTGGCCGAAGGTGTTCGGCCGAAATGGATTGCAAATGTTGAACAACATTGGCCTGTGGCTGCTGTTATTCAAAAGCGCGTCACGGAATTGGCCATATGCCGTGGCCGGGTCAAGGCCCAAATTATGGCCGCCGCAGAAGTCAACCTTCAAAGCGTCAAATCCCCAGGCAGCAAATTGATTTGCGTCCTGTTGATAGTGGCCGTAACTGCCCTGATTGGCACCACCACAACCATCACTCCCAGCATCGGTATAGATACCAGCCTTCAAGCCCTTGGAGTGGATATAGTTCGCGACCCACTGCATACCATGAGGCCATTGTGTCGCATTAACAGTAATATTGCCGGCGCTGTCACGCGTACCGGACCACCAACCACCATCGATCCAGATATATTGATAACCGGCAGCCGCCAGCCCACTACTTACCATTGTATCGGCTTCACGCGTAATGGTCTGCTCATTAAAGTTACTGCCCAATCCATAGTAGGTATTCCATCCCATATAGGGCGTAGAGGCCAGACCATTATCCAGGTTGGCCTGGGCTGATACAGGCTGAGCTGTCACAGGGAGCATAAATCCCAATGTGATGGCCAGAGCCAGACATACTACAAGAGCCACGCGGGCTACAGGCCTGTTCACAGCAGCAAGTGGCCTTTCAGACCACCTGAGGACACGACTTGATCGTTTACATACATCGTTCACGTTCTTCATTCCTTTGATGTCCATGGCGCGCGCTGGTCAGCTATGACCAATGATTTCGTTGAGAAGCTCTTCTTTCCAGATGGCAGAAGAAGCGCGCCGCTGTTTCAATAAAAGGCATTCATGCCATAATACGTGATGGATTCTCGTCCATCCGTACGGTCAAAAAAATCGTTATGTTCTTAGAGAAAAGCACTCCTTTCACTACATAATTCAACCAATCTATAAGAATAAAGTTATATCGCTACACATTTCGAGATGAACTTTTGCACCCTGATGACTGATATCCAGTTCCAGAACGCGAGAGAAATGTGTTTTGGCCTGCTCGAACTCTCGAAGACCGAGGTGCCCAAGTCCCAGCATATAGTGACAATGCACCTCGTTTCGCTTGTCCAAATCATCCTCGAAAATAAGAAAGTCAGGTAGCGAAATAGCGAAATAGTCGATTTTTACCTGGTCAAACAGATGCTGCTCTCCATAATCGATCAACTTATGAAAACGACTTTGCGCACCCTTATGATCGTGAAGTTGGAGTCGAGCCAACCCTTGATAGAAAATCATATCTGGTGGCTGGTCATTGTAGAAGAAGGTATTAGATGGCTCTTCAAGACCGGAGGATGCTGTCTGAAAATCCTCCAAAGCTTTCTCGGCGAGACCTTGAGAGGCATACGCGCAGCCTGAGTAGTAATAAATGTTATTCTCCTGCGCCCCTGCTAATTTGCCTTCGCTGAGATTTTCTGGATAAATCAATGCTTTCTGGAACGCATCGATGGCTTTCTGGCTTTGTTGGGTTAAGAGATGCTGTTTTCCCTGCTCTACAAGGGCAAAAACATATTGCTGCGTGACTTTACCTTCGCCCCCTTCCCAGGGATGAAAGATACGCTCCTCCAGAAGCTGAAGCGCTTTTCCGTACTGTTGGATTGTATTGAGCAGCGTGATGTATTCCAGATACAGATCGTCCCGCATCACGACCAATGCCCAATGGTTTTCCATCTCTGCGAGCCTTTTCTCAGGGGCCATACCAACTCTTTTACGAAGCTGATCTAGCTCGTACAACACGCGAGCATCGATTGGGTTGCAGGCGAAGGCTTTTTCAAGAGAAATTAGTGCTTGCTCTGACTTGTGCAGTGTATTGTAGTAGACCAGCGCCAGATTGCGATGGACCGTAGCGAAGGTCTCATCGGCATCTCGTGATGCTTCCCAATGCTGTATAGCATCCGCGTGACGCCTCTTGTCATAAAGCAGATTGCCAAGATAATAATGTGCCTTGGCATCATTAGCATCGGCAGCAATAGCATGTTCCAGGACAATCAAATCGTCCAGGCTATTCGGAAAACAATAGTCCGGTGACGCATTTCTCGCCGCCTGCCGATGTGATAGAGTAAGATCTGAGCGCCCCAATTTTTCATAAAAATAGCTCAGATAGTAATGCACCATCGGAAAAATAGCCTGAGGAGCGTCTGTCATCAGTCGATTGAGGATATCTATGCTTTCCTGATAGAGTCCACAATGACTATAATCCGTTGCCAGGACTAAATAGTTATGCACATCTCCACGCATCAAAAGAGTTAGAGCCTGGGAAACCTCTCTGGCCTGGACCTCTTCCTCTCTGGCTACATGGATGAGGTATCGTTCATTGTACGCGCCAAAATCGGCAATATCGAGCGCGGTTGTCTCCAGCGAGAACTGCATTGCCGCCTCCATTTGATCCAGTTTGCGCAGGAGGACGGTTTTGAGATGACGAGCTCTATAATTATGAACATTGCGCATAAGAGATCGCTCAATGAGATCCAACGCATCCGCATACCTGTTCTTTGCACACGTAATCTGAGCGAGAGTGAAGTATCCGGCATCCTGCCAGACAGCAGACCAGACGGATTTATAGAGAGCGCCAGTGGCTTCATTGAGACGTTCCTGTAACTTCAAAGTGATACCCAACTGGTAATACGCTTCGCTGTCATAGGGATTAGGATTGTGACGCGTCAGGGTAGTAATGGCGTTGCAAAAATGCGCCTCACTTTCCTGAAATAAACCTCTTCGGAGCAAAAGTGTCCCATAGGCAGTATTAATGCGGATATCGCCAGGATCGCGTTTGAGACCTTCGAGATAATAGTCGTCGGGCACAAATGTTGCGTGACGGTACTGTTCCAGATGCAATCCAGCCAGATAGAGCGCCTCATTATTACTCAATTCTTCTGGACTGGCAAGGGGCGTCGCCGCATCTGGCACTTCTACGATTTTCGGATCTCCTGGCCTGTAGGTAACCAGTATGGTACCATTCGCATCTTTCGCCGTGACGGTTAGATCATGGGCCAGCTCTTCAGGGTCTAACGGCACGATCGTAGCGAAGGTCTGGTCAGGAGAGATCGTTACAATCTCGCTGAGATAGGTCCGATGTTTCCCCACAAGTTCAATCAGCGCATCTGTAAAGACCGATGTTGCATAGATCTGCAAAATGGCCAGGTGTTTCTCAGCATCCACATCAAGACTTACTGCGGCATTGACCGACGCGTTTTTGACGACGCCAATGTCTTTATATGGCATGAAATATTGTTTGAATGATTTTTCTTCATAAGGCTGCAACCAGGTAAAATCGGGCTGGTTATCAGTATACACACCAACCATCAATTCGACGTATGGTCCATCCTCGTCGGTCAAATTACGATCCCAAGCTTTGCCGAACGCTCCATTCCCCCAGGTCCACTGCTTTTTGCCCGGCGAAATATGATGATCGGCAACATGGAGAATGCCAGCATGTAGAGCGTGATCATATCCACCAACAAAATTGTAGCTTGATCGGTAAGCCATATAGGACGTAGGCACAGGAATATTTTTATACCATGAGATATCTACACCAGAGGAATAATCCACTTTATAGTATGTTCCTGTTGCAATTGGAAAGCGCGATACGTCCCGTTTACCATGATCGAAGACGGCATGCACGTCTGGCGGGAAGACCGACTGAGTATGTTCGTTGACGGGAACCGCGGGGTTGGCCCACCACAGAAAAGTCTGGGGTTCTGGCGTACGGTTATAGAGCTGGACCTGGATCTCGAGATAGGCTTTTCCCGGGTAGAGCGTAAAGCCGGCAATCATTTTCGTCCCATACATGCGATCAATCTCGCTTACCCAGACCGTCTTGCTGCCATCCGGATTATGCTTAATGGAATATTCGACAGGGCCGAATGTGTTGGGGCGATGATGCTGCGGCCAGTTAAATTCGATTCCGCCAGAAATCCATGGACCGGTCAGCCCGACGAGCGCGGGCTTGATGACCCGGTTGTAGTAGACAAAATCGTAGCCGTTGGTTTTATCGATAGCGCGATAGACACGACCACCGATCTCCGGCATGATCTCGATATGAAGATACTCATTCTCTAGAAAAACAAGATGATATGCTTGTAGCTTCTTCTCATCCTGGATTTTGTCGATAACCGGGTATGGGTATACTTTCCCCGAACTTCCCTGATAAACACGTTTCTCTAAAAACATTGGATTTTTATCCGGCTCACCGACCCCGTAGGTTGGAATTTCGATGACCTCTTCCCAGGCACGAACCTGAAACGCTGCCCCGGATTGTTCTTCCATTTGTATCATCCTGTCCCTTATATGGTCTTGTACGATTTTCTGTTTCGCTGTTAGTGTACCGTTGGAAGTATGTGTTGACAATTGACAATATAGTGGTTACAATGGACGATATGATGGTTTTGCATATCGACTTTGTAGAGGAACAGCAAGGGGAACATTCCTTTTTATTGTTCTATAGATGAGAAGTTCGTAAAATGAATGTTATCCAGAAAGCGGATGGATTCGAGGCCCAAAAACTCATTGTACTCCCTAATCTTTTCGTGGAGGATGTCTGCCACCATCCCTTGGTGAAGTCGATGTATGTTACGGATATCGGTTTCTTCCCACATGCACTATATCATTATCGCGAACGCCTCTCCGGTTGTAACACCCATATTTTCATCTATTGTATCGAAGGTGAGGGTTGGGTCAGCCTTGAGAAAAACAAAAAGCTTCCCATCGGCAAAAACACTCTCCTGATCATTCCGGCTCATACGCCTCATATCTATGGAGCAAGCAAAACTGACCCATGGAGCATCTATTGGTTTCATTTGCAGGGTGATGATGTTGAGCACTTTGTTCAGAGTTTCGATATGCATAACGCAGTTCTCCATGTATCGGTGGCACAGGCCATGAAAATCATCAATCTCTTTGAAGAGTGCTATGCAATCTTATCGTACAAAGGGTACTCACTCAAACATTACGTGTATGTCTCACAAACGATGAGACACCTGTTGGGGATGTTTATACTCCTTCATGGCGAGGCCCAACAAGATAGCAAAAAAAACGAGGTGATTGAGCGGTCGATTCAGTATATGATCGAACATGTCCAATCATCTCTCACACTTGATGAGTTAGCCGATCACGTCAACCTATCCAAGCCCCACTTTATCCACCTGTTCAAACAAGTGACCGACTATTCTCCCATTGATTATTACCTGCGCCTAAAAATCCAACACTCTTGCCAGCACCTCGAATTGACAAATGCAGCCATCAAGGAGGTCAGCGAGAGCGTTGGAATTGACGATCCGTATTATTTTTCGCGCCTCTTTCGCAAAATCGTCGGGCAATCACCCAGCGATTATCGCAGGGCCAAACAAAGCTAAAAAGCAGTGTCGCTAGCCTTTGACAGCTCCGGCAGTCAGTCCACTCACGAGTTGTTTCTGGAAGACCGTAAAGAGAATCACGATGGGAAGCGCCACAACGACGCTAGCCGCCATCATATCCGGCCAGCGATCCTGAAATTCTCCCACATAGGTACCAATAAAGCCCGCCGGGATTGTTCGCATATCAGGACTCGTTGTTAGTGTAACCGAGTAGAGCAGTTCATTCCAGGAATTGAGAAAGGCAAAAAAGCCAACTGCAATCACGCCAGGAGTAATCAACGGCAGCACAATGCGCAGCAATACCCCTACCAGGCTCAAGCCATCAATACGTCCAGCCTCCTCTAGATCAGGGGGAAGCGTATCACAGAATCCCTTAATCATCCAGATGCTGAATGGTAGCGAAAAAGTGGTAAAAGCCAGTATCAGGGCAGGATACGTATTCAGCATATGCAACTGCCGGAACAGGGTGTACAACGAGATCAGGATCACCGCGTAGGGAAACATCTGCGTGGCCAGGATAACCAGGAGCACCGCACGCACACCACGGAACTTAAAGCGTGAGAGCACATAACCACCTGGTGTAGCGGCCAGCAGGGTGAGTAGAGTGGTAAAGAAACTGACAATCAGGCTATTGGCAAAGTAACGCAAAAAGCCTTCCTGATCGACAAACAAAATCTGGTAGCTATGTAGGGTAAAGACATGTGGCCACCAGGTCGGCGGGTAGGCAAAAGCCTCTCCCTGCGACTTCAAGGAGGTCGAAACCAGCCAGAAAGTGGGAAAGAAGGCGAAAAGAAGCAATGCGATCAGAACTACGTAGATCAGCGTGCGCCTGGTGATATGCTTCACATTGCGGCGTCGAGGCTTCCGCGCCTGTTGTTTTGCCTCAACAGCTATGGCGGCGTTATGTTCTTCGCTCTCCTCCACGATAAGCTCATTCGCAACATCGTTGTTCATGATTTTTCAGCCTTCCCTTCCATGATACGAATGTAGAAGTTCGTAAAGAGTAACAGCATGATCAACCAGATAGTACCGATCGTGGCAGCGATGCTAATATCTTGATTCATGAAACCTGTACGGTAAATGTTAATAATGATATTGTTTGTGGCATTACCCGGCCCACCTTGCGTCATCGAATAGATGATGGTGAACTCATTCAGGCTCCAGATGAACTGTAGTGTCGTGATCACCACAATGATGCCACGTAGTTGAGGAACGATCACATGCCAGAAGCGTCTCCAAGCGCCCGCGCCATCGACAGTGGCAGCATCAAGCAAATCCTGCTGCACAGTTTGTAACCCCGCGAGCAACATCAGTGTAAAGAACGGGAATTTGTTCCAGATGCTCGCAAAGATGACAGCCACAATTGCTAGATTACCTGTGCCGCCGAACCAGGCAAGCGGTTGAGGGAAAGGATGCCAACCGAAGAGGTTAAGCGATGTGAGGATCTCATTAATGATTCCATATTGGGAATTGAACATGTAAAAAAATAGGTACGCGACAACGACATATGGGATAACCCAGGGAACGAGGGCCAGGCCACGCCAGAACGTTTGGAAACGCAAGCGCTGATTGAGAATGATTGCAAAGAGAAAGCCAACGGCAAATGCAATACCCGTTGTTGCCACACTGAATAAAAGGCTAAATTCAGCAGAGCCCCAGAAATCGTAGGTCGGATTTGTCAGCACCTCAATATAGTTCTTCAATCCCACCCAGGCGTTATCTAATGGATCAGCCAGATTGAGCGATTGGAATGAGAGGAGAACCGTATTAAACAAGGGATAGAAAATAATCACAATGAACAGAAGCAGTGATGGGGTAAGCAAGATCCAGAAAAGGAGAGGACCGTTTAACCCACGGCTATAAGGGGAGCGATTACTCACCGCAACAGACTTCTGCGCCCCATGGTTAAGAAGAGACACGTAAGTTATCTTCTTTCTATTGATTTCTACGCGCTACATTTTGGATGATAATATAGATATATTATCATCCAAACGACATGGCCTACGATCCAAAAACGGTTTTGACATCGCTATCCAGCTGTT
This sequence comes from uncultured Chloroflexia bacterium, assembly GCA_963699315.1. Lineage (GTDB taxonomy): Bacteria > Chloroflexota > Ktedonobacteria > Ktedonobacterales > Ktedonobacteraceae > Dictyobacter. The sequence goes on along the minus strand of OY969433.1, from coordinate 4,049,352 downwards.
TCAGACGTTGAGAGACATTTGCACCACCGGCAATCTCTTGCAACGCAGTCACAACATAGGTAGCAGCCTGACTATATTTCGGATGATAAGCTGGCGGACGCATGGTCGGAATAACCGCCGTAATAAATTCCTGGCTGATAGGATCAGAGAAGAGGTTGGCGTAAGGACCACCAGCCACCACCTGACTTTTGTGGGCGAAAATCCCCTCCGTAACTAGATAGTTGGTGAGCACTTGCTTGTTGGAGGTCAAATAGTCGATCAGTTTCCAGGCAAGATCTTTATTGCCAGTCTGACTCGACATGCCCAGATTATGAATATCAGCGCAGGTTATGGGGCCACTCTGTCCTGGACCCACGGGAGTTGTCGTCACGCCCCAGCGCTGAGTCACGTCGGAAACAGATTTGTACACAGATGGGTTGTCGCTCTGGAGAATGCCTGTTAAATAGGGGCCATCCAGTTTGAAGACCATCTGATCGGTAGACATCAATTGACGCTCCGCTTTAATTGCCTGATCAGGCGGAGTCCAGTTCTTTTTCACCAGCATCTGTAACCACTCAAAGGCTTTCACAGTGCCCTCATCAGTCCAGTTAATGGTCATATTTCCCTGGCCATCCACTTGCATCGGATTACCACCGAAGGTCCAGATCCAGGGCCAAAAGCCCACGAGAGCATACTCAGTCTTAGAAATATCGATGCCGATAGGATGAGCATTCGATGGAAGCTTGGCGCGCAATTCTTCCATCATACTACTCAGTTCATCCATAGTCATAGGCGGCTTGCTGGGATCAAGACCATATTTCTGCAAGAGCTCTTTGTTATACCAGAAGCCGTGGGGTGAAATACTAAAAGGAACTGCATAAACTTCGCCTTTGTATGTTCCCACCTCAAAGCTATTGGTGAAGGCATCACTACGCCAGTTTCCAATATACGAATTGAGACTTTGCAGTGCACCACCACCGCCGAGAGCATAAGGCCAATTCCCACTGAGTTCCATCACGTCGGGTGGATTCCCGCCAGCAGTCATGGTTTGCAGTTGTGTCAGCATGCTATCAAAGGGAATAGCGATATTGTCAACCGTCGCCTTGTACTGCGTCTCAAAATCCTTCAACGCCTGGTCGATCTGATTTTTGGTTGCGGACTCAGCTGATGCCCAGTTCGCATATTGAATTTTTGTAGTATTGCTATTTCCCTGACCCGCCCCACCTCCGCACGCAGCAAGGAAGGTTTCGAGGCCACCCGCAGCCATGCCAACCATCAGTGCTCGTGTGATGAAATCGCGGCGCCCTATGTTCCCCGCTAAAAGGCCCTGGAAAATATCTTTCTTTTCGAGAGTCGCCATATGGGCTACACCTTTCTCTCTTTATTGTTGGGGCAACAATGCCCCCCACATACCGTTGAAATACTGAAAAAAGGACAGCCATAAAATACCTACTGTAAGTATAAGATTGCATAAGCCCGCGAGCAATTGATGATATGCTGATTATGATGGACAATATGATGATTTTAACCTGTATTACAATCTTAGGCATCAAGCTCAATGATCCAGCCCTCGTTTGCGCGCAAATGAAATTCTGATAGGTCGGTTGCGCCTTCATAATCGAGCTGGGTGGAGAGAAGTACACAGCCGTGTCCAAATTGTGGACAGTGGAGAGTTTGCTCAGCAGAGGAACAGTTTAAAGCGATAAGGTAACGCTGCTTAGCATACTCCCGTAGATAGACAAAGCATACATCGGGCACGTCGTTAACGGATTGATAGCCACCAATATTCAAGGCGGGAAGTGAGCGACGTAGCGTCAGCAAGTTTTTCACGAGCATCAAGCTGGAGCGTGTATCGGTCTGCTCAGATGTCACATTGTAGGTCTGATAGTCAGCAGATAATGGTAGCCAGGGATGGATATCAGGCATGGTGAAACCTCCATTCGGGCCCGACTGCCATTGCATCGGTGAGCGCTCTGGATCGCGACCGTGAAGAGGATTCTCCTTACCCTGTGGATCATGTATGGCTTCAGGCGGCACCAGGGCACCCAGCATGCTCAGTTCGTCGCCATAATAACAGGTTGGGGTGCCACGCAACGTGAGCAGGAGCATCTGTGCGATGCGCGCTTGCTCTCGTCCAATGCGATCGGCGATCCGAGGTCGATCATGATTTCCCAATACCCAGTTCGGCCACGCACCTTCAGGCAATGCGGCTTCATACCTATCGACACAACGACGAATCTCCTGAGCTTGCCAGGATGGCATCTCTAGAAACTGAAAATTGAACGGGAGATGTACTTCATCCAGTGCGAGGCCATAATATTCCATTAATTGTGGCATTGGTAGATAGATTTCACCAATAAAGACGCGATTATCATACTCATTAATGACCTCACGCATCTCACGTATAACTTGATGAACTTCAGGTTGATTCTCAGTATAGCGTCCATCCTGTCGAGCGTAAGGAGCATCACCTGGTTTCCAATCTGGACACTCAAGATTATCGCGCCATTGATCATCCTTAATCATCATCCAGATCACATCGACGCGAAAGCCATCCACGCCACGTCCTAGCCAGAAGCGCAGCGCGTCGTACATCGCCTGACGCACAAGCGGATTACGCCAATTGAGATCAGGTTGCTTGACATCAAACATATGCAAATAATATTGTCCACTGTCTACATCAAACTGCCAGGCCGAACCACCAAAAAAGCTCGTCCAATTATTTGGTGGACCTCCACCTGGAGCCGGATCGCGCCAGATATACCAATCGCGTCTAGCATCGTCACGGCTCGCACGCGAGGCTTGAAACCAGGGATGCTCATCAGATGTGTGATTGGGGACAAAATCGAGTACAAGTTTCATATCCCGCTGATGCAGATCCTGTAGCAACCGATCAAAATCATCCAAGGAACCAAACAGCGGATCGACAGCTTGGTAGTTTGTGATATCGTAGCCGAAATCCGCCATAGGCGAGGGATAAATAGGAGACAACCAGAGCGTATCAACACCCAACCAGCTAAGATAATCCAGACGCTGACGAATACCAGCAAGATCACCAATGCCATCGCCATTGGCGTCCATAAAACTACGCGGATAAATCTGATAGATCACTCCGGTCTGCCACCACGAAAAGGATTGTGTCATGATTCTACTGACCTCTTTCGACATTTGTGGAAAGATCCATTATATTGTAGAAGTTCAGAGATTGTACAGGACGACTTAACTCAGGTGCGCCAAGATTTTTTACAAGCGTTCCAGCGATGGACAAAAACGTGTGGCACACCTATTTAACGCCGTCCTACCTTCTCTTCCAATCGGCTTGAGCTTGTTGCAATCCTAAGAGCTCCTGCTCTAAATTAAGAATCTCCTGTTGTAAACGTTGCTTCTGTTGCTGAGGTCCCAGCAACTGCATATCCTCAGTCATCTTATACCCGCGCCTCAGCCAGCCATCGAAGAGGCCACGTGGCACGAAAGCTGCTGTCTGATAATAACGAGAACGGGTCTTAGACATGCCTGTATTAATCTGCTTCAAATTCAATTTTAACTGTTTAATCTGCAACCTTAATTGACTAATCTGATCTTTATAGGGATCTCCGGACCGATTATGTGTTTGCCGAACTGGTTCACCAGGAGCATATTGTGATACGGTACCAGGAGCTTGTAGTGAAACCCCACAGTTATCACAGAAATGCGCTCCATCCTTTACACGAGTTCCACAAGCGGCACAAAACATATACACACTCCTTTCGAGCTCTTGCATTTATATAGTATACGGTTGAGCCTACGCAAAAGATTATCAAGCCAGATCTAGACCATATTTTCAACCATGTACATAAAAATAGACCATTTTTGGGTCGTTAAGAATCTCTACATCCAAATTTATGCATTTCAGGCGTTATAAGGATGTAGAGTTTTTATAGACTGATCAGAAAGAAAACTATCATGCAGCAACCAGATCAACCGAATCCTCAAGCACAAACGACATCTTATGCTAATCAGCCCAAGGCATCTTACCCTGATCATCCACAGTATTCACAATCCCAGGATCCTGACCCCAATCAGGTATCCAATACGCCGCCGCAACAGGGTTATCCTGCACCTTATCCACCACAGGGTTATCCTGCACCTTATCCACCACAACAAATGTATCCACCACCGCCAATGATGCAACAAACGCTCAATGTAAACGTGCAACATGGTTCGCAACATGGCTTTATCACAAGAGCATTATACTTCATCTTCATCGGCTGGTGGTTCGGCTTCTTCTGGTTGAACCTTGGCTTTGCATTATGTGCCACCGTCATCTTATTGCCACTCGGACTCATGATGCTCAATCGCTTGCCCCAGGTATTAACCTTGCAAGCGCCAAAAACCTCTACGAACGTGAGCGTCTCCAACACAACGGTACAAGGAGCAATGGGAGGACCTGTATTCTCAACACAGACCATCAATGTGAACGTAAGCACAAATACCCAGCACAACTTTCTAATCCGAGCGCTATACTTCCTTTTTATCGGCTGGTGGGTTGGCTATTGCTGGGCCTTCCTGGGTTACTGGTGTTGCATCTCGATTATCCTCCTGCCAGTCGGAGTAATGATGCTCAATAGCCTCCCCATGGTCCTGACCTTACGAAAAAACTAAATACTGCTCCGACAGAAACAGATGCGCTACTCGGTCTACGAGTAGCGCATCACAATATACACAAGCACGAATGATGCCACGGCAAGATATCTGTCAGAAAATTTGCATCTGGGCACCTCCTGTTTAGGAAACATCCCTCTCAGCAATCAACCTCTCCCTGGGAGATTGATTGTTATAAAAAGATCATTTACTGATGCGTGACACTTTCAGCGCCACCAAACGTGTTCATTCTAGGGAAGATTAGCACCCTACAAAACAGAGCTCTTAAATAATTTGCATATACACAAGGGAAGGAGCGCTTTATGATTCCAGCAGGTGAAATACGAAAAGGTCTCATACTTGATATTAAGGCAGAGCCTTATATTGTGCTTGATTGGCAGCGCGTTGTTGAGGGACGCCAGGCTCCCAAGGTACGTTTGAAGCTGCGTCATCTGCGTACCCGCGCAATTATTGAGTGGACGCAGGATGAAAAACAAAAAATTAAAGTAGCGCCGGTTGAACGCCTCACAGTGATTTTTATGTACTGGGATGGCGAGTTGTACCATTTTATGGATATCCATGACCTGCATCCTGACGCCCCGGATGAATTGTTGCTCTCTGCTGACAAGCTTGGCGAGGCGAGCAAATATATCGTTGATGATCTGCAACTCGAAATGTTCTTGCTCGATGGCGAGCCGCTGGCCGTAGATCTCCCCGAATCGATCGTGATGCGTGTAAAAGCTATCGAGGAGCCGGAGTCTGGCCGCGACAAACGCGCGACGATGGAGGGACCAGCAAGAATTGAAACGAGTCTAGTTGTACTAGTCCCTCCATTTATCGCCCCAGGTGAGCAGATTCGCGTCAATACCGAGAATGGAAAATATATAGACCGCGTTTGAATTGCAGAATGTATTATGCTCACGATGAGTGAATAATCTCGCGAAAGTTAATAGAATTGTACACAGGCGAATCATTAGCAATCAGGATAACTTATCAATCCTGGGGGCTAATAGTAAAAGATTCGTGAATATCGTTATCGCTTGCATCTATGCTGCTACTAATTAAGACAGCATCTGGAGGATTAGATACAATGTCGTCACCGTTAATGTAAGGGTCAGCCAATAAAATTGAAATGATTGGCGTTTTAGGATCACCATTTAAGCGCCAAGTCACCCCACCAGATATTCCACTTGGACTGTTTGCTATTCCCGACGCATCAAACGTTATATCGGAATGCGCTCCCACATCAACTGGTGCCATTCCCCATTTACCTCCTAATACGCTAGCTCCAATCAATTTCATCAGATTATTGGTATGGTTGCGCACGGTTATAGAGAGATGTGGGCTTTCGCTTGTGCCCATGTAAGAGGTTTTCTCCATCGGAGCAATGGCAGCTGCATGTACGGTGAATGGAGCTACTAAGAAGAATGCGAGAAGACTCCAGAGCCCGAACACGGCGAGGAGCGATGGCTTCTTCAAAATACGAGAACACGAAGACATAATAATACTCCTTTTTACAAAGCGTCCTTCTATCCATCAACAATATGGAAACCATAACACTTATAAATATTATAAATCAGTAAAAAAAGTAAATATAGCAATATGCGTTAAAGGAGCTGTGCTGTAGGGAGGATACATTAATCAAAAAAAACGCTAAAACGTTTTGCAAAATATAATATTTGCAAAAGATGTGGAGCATTGAAAATCTGCACAATACGGCACAAATAAAGAGCGGCATCTATGCGTGCGCGTGTATCCAGTTAGAGATGTCATCATCGAGCACGGCCCGCTCGGGCTCGAATTCGGTGTCGTGGTACCAGTTGGGATAGGTGTGCATGGTTTTGTCGCTGCTGCCGATGGCTTGATAGAATGTATGCGTGGCTGGGATAACAACGACTTTATCTCCCGCAGCTTGCAAGACAAGGGCGGGAATCGTAATGCGCTTTGCTTGCTTGATCGTTGCCACGCGCATACGCAAAATCTGGACCAGAAAGGTTGCGGTCTGGGAGCGCACCCAATTAGGATCTTCGTCAAGCATACGTACAGCCTCGGGATTAGTAGTCATGCCTGCATGTCCTCCACCAACGCGCCAGAGGCGTTTCGATTTGAAGAGACCTCCTACAAAGATGCTCAGTGTTGTCCGCAAAGGCAAGCGAGTGGTATCCTGGATCCACGGATTCAGAAAGATAACTCCAGCCAGGAGATGTCCATAGGCGGCGGCGACGTGTGTCGCAAAGATGCCACCCATACTGTGTCCCAATAGATAAATTCGGGACTCTGGATGACGCGTGCGGATCTCATTCACGATCTCAGCGATATCAGAGACATACTGTTGATAGGCATCTACATGACCTTTCGCACCATCAGATTGGCCAAAACCTCGATGATCAACCGTATAGACACTCAGACCTCGCGCAAATAATTCCTGAGCCATATCCACATACCATCCCCCATGACCACCCAAGCCATGCAGAATCAGCAGCACATCGCCCTCCGATCGCCGCCACGAGCGCAAGAAGAGCTTACACTGATCTTTGAGCGTCACATACTCGCTACCATACTGATCCACTTGATCTTCGCTGATTTTTCCCCATACACCGGGCTGATCTGGCTGATAACGCATCTTTACATTCCGCCTTTTCGCGCATATTTGGACCATCATACATATACATGTATATTTTAGCATAACAACATCATAGTTGCTTAAAAGCCCATGGCGCGTGGGATAAATATTTATCCTATGCGCCATGGGCTTTTCGCTTGCAAAAAATCTCTTTGGTCAACGACCACTGCGGCTACGAGTCTGTGCACGACGGATCAAGGCGTCCGAGGTGACAGCCAAGATCAAGACCAAACCTTCAACCATCTGTTGTACGTCGGTTGTCTGGTTTAGCAGAGCCAAACCGTTGGACAAGCATTCTACGATCAACATACCCAGAATTACAGCCCAGATGGAACCACGTCCTCCGAAGAGGCTGACACCACCAATAACGGCGGCGGCAATGATATCCAACTGCAACATCGGATCGATAGCGCTGGCTACCGAGTTCTGAATTGATGTCGATACGATGCCGGCAAATGCTGCGATTAGTGAGCAGAGCACGAAAACGAGGATGCGAATCGCAACGATGTTAATACCAGCACGACGCGATGCTTCTGCGTTGCCGCCCACTGCGTAAATGTGACGACCAAGCGATGTACGTGTCAACATGATCCAGAGTAACAGGATAATGCCGAAGAGTATGCCCATCGAATATGGCACGCCTTGATAGTTCTCCAGGACGCCTACGATGACTTCGACGATAACCACAGTTGCTATTGACTGAATAAGCAGCCGTGTCACCGACATTGTTCTCAAACCAGCTTTTTTGCGCTTAAAATACTCTAAGACCAGGCTAACCACATAAAGTACGACGGCAAGTGTTGGTAAACCAATGCCTAATGTATTAGTAAAGTAACTGACACCGGTACCCGCTATCGCCAGAATAAAAGAATTGGCAACGCCCAGGGTCGTCTGAGAGCCCAATAGGAAGAGGAGTAGGCCAGAGTAGACAATAAAGAAGGCCAGGGTCACAATGAATGAGGGGATGCGTAGGATGGCAACAAAGAAACCATTGATCAGACCAGCTAACGCTCCGGTCAACAAGGCGACAAGGATCGCTGGTCCGGCAGCCCAGCCCATACGCTCGGTCAATACTGACATGACCACCGCACAAAGCGTTCCAACGGCAGCTACCGATAGGTCAATCTCACCCAGTAAGAGTACCAACACAATACCTGAACTATAGATACCCAACGGAGCGCTTTGCGAGATGAGGTTGGTAAAGTTTTCACCACCCAAAAAGAGCGGACTCATGATCTGGAACAAGATCACAATCAGTAGCAGAGTGAGGAGAACTGGTAGGAATCCAAGGTCATTACGTAATAATTGACTAAACGTTTGTTTAGGTTGATAGCTGGGAACTTCAACCGTGCTTGCGGCTATCTGCACGTCTTCGGTGCTGGTATCAGCCCCATGTTTCTCTACAATGTCACTCATTTGTACTTCCTCCAATAGCAGCGTCGGCCTGTGAATTTTTCCCGTTTGTATTGCCATATTCGGCACCGGTAATGGCAGCGACGACTTGTCCCGATGAGGACTCTTTGACGTTAAAGGTGGCAACTTTTTTACCCAGGCGCATCACAACGATATGATCAGCCACTTCAAAAACGTCTGCCATATTATGCGAGATAATGACCACGGCCAAACCTTGATCGCGTAAGCGTTTAATAAGATTAAGTACCTGGCGCGTCTGAGCGACACCAAGAGCCGCTGTTGGCTCATCCAGCATGACTATTTTGGCATGGCGCAAAATCGCTTTGGCCACGGCAATCGATTGGCGTTGACCACCAGAAAGCATAGCGACTAGGGCTCGAGCAGAAGGAAGCTTCACATCAAGCGTTCTTAAAACCGCCAGTGCACGCTTCTCCATTTCCGTGTTATTGAGTGTACGGTATGGTGTGCGCAACTCGTGACCAAGAAAGAGGTTGGAAGTGACATCTAAATTATCACATAATGCCAAATCCTGATAAACAGTCTCAATGCCCAGCTTCGTCGCCGCCTGAGGACTATTGATCATCACCGGTTTTCCCTCAAAAAAACATTCGCCTTCTTCGGCTGGACCCACGCCAGAAATGGTTTTGACTAACGTCGATTTACCGGCACCGTTGTCACCAACTAATCCCAGTACTTCTCCTTGATAAATATCAAGGTCGACGCCCGCCAGGGCTCGTACCGCACCGAAGGTCTTGCCAATACCGACCATTCGAAGTAACGGCTCTTTATCCCTCGTACCCACTGCTGCAAATCGTTCGTCCTGGCTCTCTGGCAGTTTCTCATTATCAGCCATATTGACCTCTCATAATGTAAAAAAGAAGATACGTATCCTCTACTAGCATGAAAAGGAGTCCGTCCATGGATGTGATAGCCACATCAGTTCTGTGCAAAAGCATCTCATACCCATATACCTTCAAAAACATGCTAACATGCACTTGATACCTTGCGGATCTGCATGTATAGGGAAGACATCTGAAGACAAGGAAATATCGCACATTTCAACGCTATCAAAATAAATGCCCCAGTACAATGTTTATTGAACACGATACTGGGGCCCATAGACTGATCCGAGATTGGTGTTCTGCAGCGTCAGAGGTAACAAATACTAGCTGGCCAACATCTTCTCTTTATGATGTATCTCTGGCATGATACTATCTGTTACCATCAGGTTAAACTACAGACACTGCATTAGCAGACGCCACCAGCACCGGTAGGAACCTGTGGAGTACAAACCTGTGCTTTGGTGTAGAAACCATCGGCGATAATGGTGCTTTTCACGTTGCTGATGTCAACAGCTTCTGGTGTCTCCAGGATGGAAGGAATCGCAGCTTTAGCTGTTGGAGTCTGTGAAGTAACGGTAGCAATCGATGTCACAGCAGTTCCAGCAACGAGAGCCTTTGCAATGTCCGCTGCATCCTGAGCTTCTTTCTTGTATGGTTTGTAGACAGTCATCGACTGCTCACCTTCCAAGATACTGGTGATGGCCGACTGAGCGGCATCCTGACCAGTGACCAGAACCTTTTTGTCCAGGCCGACGGCTTTGAGAGCGGCGATAACAGAAACGGCCATACCGTCATTAGCGACATAGGCAACGGCAACCTTGTTACCAGTTTGAGAAAGAGCAGCTTCCATATCTTTCTGAGCTGTAGGAGCAGTCCAGTCAGTGTATTGCTCATAGACTTTTTTCAGTTTGCCAGAGGAGACAAGAGGATCCAACACGGTATGCAAGCCTGCTCTGAACAGAACTGCATTGTTGTCTGTCTGAGCGCCGTTGATGACCACAATGTTGTTATTGCCATTGGCTTTGACATAGCTAGCATAATGAGTAGCAATGTACTGACCCTGCAATTGACCAACCGTCTGACCCTGGAAAGAGACATAGGCGGTAACGTCAGCACTGTCGATCAAGCGGTCATAAGAAATGACTGGGACATTCTTAGCCTTTGCAGCTTTGACAATAGCGGCAGCGGCTGTGGCATCAAATGGAGCAACAACCAGAATACAAGCACCGTTTGTGAGTTCTTCATCAGCTTGTGTCAGTTGTGTCGAAGCGCTACCATTAGCATTGTTATAAAGGATATCGGAAGGGCTCAAGCCAAGTGTGCTTTGCAGGTCGGCTTCAAGCAAAGGCTTGTCCTGGTTATCCCAACGGTATGAAGTGTTGGTCTCTGGAAAAGAAATACCAACTTTTTTGCAGCCTTTGCCATTCGCAGTGGATGTCATTGCTGCCGGTGTTGTACTAGAGCTTGTGGTAGGAGTGCCAGTGTTCGCACTACCGCAAGCTGATAAAAGAAGGGTGAATAGAACTATGCCTGCCATGAGGCCCCATTTGCCACGTTGACCTTTTGAGAGTTTCATCGTGAAACCTTCCTTCTCTAAGTTGACTTTCCTATTAAAAACTGTTTGCTGTTCCTAACAATAAGGAAAGTGAGCTCAAATGAACGCTTCGATAGTCTCTGGACAATTATATTTACCACTCTAGCTTCAAAACGTCAAGAATAGAACCTAGCTATAGAAGCTATAATTCCGGGAACAAAATAGATAGGCTGTCGCTTCACACTCTCGGCAAAGGAATTTTTTGAGCGCCAAATCGATCCATTCACATATCGATTCACAACGATACACACTCGAAAGATTCAGATGAGAGTTCGCCTGATAATGAATTAATGAGACGCGTCGCGAACCAACACTAAATAAAGAATGTTCAACCTATTATACAATCAAGTACAACAAAAAAAAGCCGCTTTCGAGTAAAGCGCCTCAACACAATCTTATAGATAGGCACCGATAGCATCAGAACCATACTACATCCATGTGTCGAAAAGCAAACCTATACAACCTTTTGCATTACCTGCTTATACCCAATCTAAACATTCGTCCCAAAACAAGATTGGTAGAACGATAATTATCACGGATACTACAAAGACACCACCAGTAAGCAACTCTGCCTCTGGTATTATGGATAAGTTACCTAACAGTGAGAATGTATCACAGGCATAGGTGTTTGTCAATAAAGTAGACTTGGTGTTTTAGCTGATCGTCGGTATAAAGCAAAGTATTTACGAGCAAATTGAATTGTAAATTTTACAATTTAATTTGTACTTAGTAGTGTTTAATAGCTAGACCGCGCTGTGAAGAGTATTACTCATTTTATAGAAATATTTCCTAGATCAACAGCTTCCTCGGTTGGAGCATACGGAATTTCCTTTTTTTAGCAGATCCAACGATAACTATAAAAAGAATTACAAAAATAATGCTAGCAGGATCAATTATGCGAGTCAGACATGCTCTTCTTATACTACATGACGCCGGGGTAACTGCGATGATGTTTGAACTCGCGGTCTCACTATGCAGATTGATCTGAAAATAGATCTCTTTGTTATAATTCCCATAGACACCATCTATGATATTGGAGTTCGCGTTACCGGCGCGTGGTATCGTGAAAGTCGGTTCGTGGCAGAAATCGTAGTCATTGCAGCCCGGCAATTTGGAGATATCAAGTTGCACCGCTGGCTCTAATTGAGTCCCATCGCTATCATCATTGGTACCTGGATAGACATTCAGGGATTTTCCATCATCACTCATCGTAATCACATAAAAATGCCCAGCCGCGTCCTGGGTGATCCTGACCTTCAAAACAGAGGATACGTTCATCAGAACATTTTTAATGACTTTTCCATCTTCAAGGATGACATGATGCACCCCATCATAGAGATCGTTGTAGATAATATGTGTGCGACCATAGCTATCGACATAACTATCAAGGATATAGGTAACATCGGCATCATTATTGCTCTTCGGCTCTACTTCGGCGACCTGAAGTTGCTGGAATGCCGACGTCGATATATCAGACATATGGAAATATTCAATCGCATTAAAAATATAATTAAAGTCCCCACTCGCCGCTTCAGGATATCCCAACTCTTGGCGCAAAGCATCGCGCATCGCAGTAATCGTCAGATCATCGGTTGGACCCGTATGCTGCGTCCCCAGGAAGAAAAAAGCGTAGGTATAGCGATAATCAAAGGTAGTGGTATGAAAGGTCCATTGCTTTGTCGCCACTGAATAATATGACCAGAGAAAGCTACCTGGCTTATCGGCACCCGATTGAAAGATGATCATATTGCCAGCGGGATCAATTGTGCTGCCACTATACCCTTGATCAACGATCCATTGACCTGGCACCTGCTCCGTCTGAAACGTCGCCCCATAGTCGATCGAGACAAGATGCTCCAATATCCCCTGTGCGCCCGGCCACACAAACAGATTAATCTGATCATGAGGACCAAGCAGGATATTGATCTCCTCTTCGCCCGCATTCCCATACGCGACCTCCGTCCACTCTCCTTGCTGCTCGCTGCGCATCAGATGCCATTCACGATTATTCGCACCCGATCCAGCGGAGATGTAGACCATGAAGATATCACCATTGGATGTACGGATGATCCTATTCTTCTGTACGCCCCAACTATTCGGCACATAATCGCCATCCACCCCATAGGCATTGTTAGTGACCTGCTCAAGCCGTGTCAAAGACGGCACACCAACAATCGGCACAGGAGTAACTGTCACCGTCGGATCTAATGGAGTCGTCGCCGTCGGATCTGATGGAGTCGTTACTGTCGGATCTAATGGAGTCGTCGCCGTCGGATCTGATGGAGTCGTTACTGTCGGATCTAATGGAGTCGTCGCCGTCACCGCCTTTGTTGAGGTCGCGATCGGCTGCGCTGCCTTCGTTGGAGCCGTCACCGTTACCGCCTTTGTTGGAGCAACGAGCTTCGGCACGGCAGTCTGGACAATAGCAGTTGGTTTATTTGTTGGAAGCTTAGTTGCTATCATCGTCGGATACGCGGAGACCGTCGGATAGATAGGCCCATCATTGCTTGAAAATGATGAGACCGTCGCAGATGGATAGATCATCGGTGATGATGCCACTCCCACCGCAGGTGTCGCTGGAGACTTTGATAGGCTGCTGGTTGATCCAATGTAGGGGATGGTTGCAGCGGCGGTCGATGCGACAGGCGTAATGTGAACTGTATTGGCTTGCCTATGAGCCGCTCCATTAACTTGCGCTGTATGATACTGAAAGTAGAATGCTATTAGCGAAATACTGAAGAGCAAAAGAGCAACACTAAAAACACCCAATCGTCGACGATTCAGCCAGATAACTCGTAAATTCACTGTCTTCAAACGACTCCACACGCCCAGCATAAAATGACGACATACATTTATGATCCGCAACAAAAAAACCTTTAGCTTACGCATAATCTTCCCTAAATCGCCATAATGCTTCCTGTACATCTCGTCTACAAGGTTACCTATTAAAGTATACACATAGTTATACGATCTTCCACAGTTATAGTAACCATAAAAAAATAAAAAATACCATGCAACTTATTACATACACATAAAATCGTCATCAACAGTGTAGTCGACATCCTCGTGCAGATGCACCACGATTTTTTGCACACAGGCGAAGAGGTATGTCACGTGCAGCCGTAGAGACCACGCAACGGAGCCGTAGCGGCGTTAAGATTGCGGTCAGAGTGCCAGGCTCACAAGAGGAAAAGCCGCAATCTGGCCTTGCGCACAATACTTGTCAGTTAGGCCTGAACTCATCAAGCTTTACCTGTTCAGATAGATGAAGTTATAAAATACATGTATATTGATCCGGAGGTGCCAAAAAGACCCAACGTAGCGCTCCACAACTCAACGAAATCCAGAAACACGTCATCCGGATCAAATTTCTTTGGAGGAGGCGTATCGCGTTTCTTGGGTTTATGCTTGCGATAGAAGAGTTTGATCTCACGGCGATTCATGCGGAGGCACCGTGGTGGCAATAAAGGCGCTGTGGCAATTCTTCGGATGAGACGCGTGATGACTCGCTCTTGGCACGAGGGATCATAGAGCAGGCTATCGTCAACGGCATCCTTGATCTGCACCATCGCTTCAGTAAAGCTGATCCGATCTGGATCCTGCTGGCGGTCGCCAGCGGCTTGAAGCTTGAGGAAATTGATCGCATAGTGCGTCAGAAAGAGCGCATAGACTTCTTGCTTGACCCCCTCGGGTGTCCGCGAACGAAGCACTTTTATCTGTTCACTCAAGTGCGTCTTCACTTCATCGAGCATGGTTTCCTCTTCCCAACGCTCGTGATACAGCGCGATCAATTCCGAGGCGGGGAAGGCCTTTTCATCCAACAACGTGGTCGCGAGGCGGTAACATTGTCCCGGCTCTCCCAGGCGTTCATCGGTGACGAAATACTCAATCACGCGGATCCGGACCGAACGTGTTCCTTGATGGGAGCCAGGACGATGATTGGGATGCACGGTCGTCAGATAACTTCCATCGGGGAGACGCTCCTCAATGGTGAGCCCTGTCGTGCTGCTAATCGCACACAAGGCATCGGCTCCGATGGTGTCTTGGAGTTGTTCAAAAAACCACGCGCTAAAGAAGGCGCTATCGGCGAGCACCAACATGTCAGCGGTCAAGCGTGGAAGCAAGAAGGGCAAGGCATGGATCTCAGCTTGTGAATAGGTCCCCAAGACGAGATCCAGGACGGCACGGCTCCCACATTCCATCAGCGCCACCGCTTGAATTTGCGGAAAGGCGCCTTTTCCATAGTGATTGGTGGATCGTCCAAAGGCGGTCGAATTGGCGTGGGTATCAGCCACATTGAACTTGGAGCCATCAATGGCCATGAGACGACGGCCATGATAAAACGCGTCAGGATGGCTCTTGAGCGTGCAGATGGGCTTGCAGCACATGTTCATGACGCTATGCAGGATCTCGGCATCAAAACGTGCTCGTTGATAACAGATGGCGCTATGGGAAGTGGTGTGGATGATGTCGGATGGATGCACATCTGAGAAGGTATGTGCCAATTTATCCCAGACGTGGCGCCAACATCTGCGAGGATAGAGGGGACGCATCAGAAGCAAGGAAAAAAGCAAGTGATCCGTAAAATTGCGTATTCGTCGTTCGCTTGCTGAGCAATAGTGAGACGCACAGAGCTCAAACGTCTCTGGAGGGAAGATCGAAGAGAAAAGATATCCATCGAGTTGATCAAGCAATTTGTCATCGGGTTGAATATGTCGTAAGATATACATGAAAAAGTTCCTTTCTGGCGAAATACGTATGATTACATTATGACAGAAAGAAACTTTTTTTCTAGCTTTTTGGGCACCTCCGGCTTAACTGACAAGTATTGGGCCTTGCGCACGCCGTCCTGTTCACGTATGATAATGTCCAACAACGCGATTATCATGTTGACACGATCGTTATCGACGGTATCGCTGCGATTTAAATAGGTATTTTTGGCTATTTGATCGTATTCCTCGAGCATAACGTACGATGAAATGGACGGCGTGCGCAAGGCCAGATTGCGGCTTTGTCTCTGTGGGGAGGATCTCTTTGGCCGCAATCTTAACGCCGCTACGAGCTCGTTGCGTGCTCTCTGCGATGTTGCGGTGTATGCTGCACACGTTTTTGTACATCGCTGGAACGCTTGCAAAAAACCGTGGCACGCCCGTTCTCGCGCTGTCGGCTGCTAAGCGGTGGGGATCGCTGTGTCGCTGAGCGGGCTGTACAGTTCGATGGTGTAGCCATCAGGATCGGCAATATGCGCGGTGCGAGATCTCCATAGAGGTCGATCCTGCGGTACCGCGACCGATGGGACACCGTGTGCAACGAGATCTGCGTAGCTGGCATCAACGTCATCGACACCAAACGTGATTACAACCGATCGGGCCACAGATGTCGGCACGGGATCCGCTTCAGCTAGCGCGTCAGCAAATTTACTACGGTCAAAGAGTTCTAATCCAGCGCTACCGGTCTCAAAGTACGCATAACCTATTTCATCATCGCTAAACGTCATCTTCAGTCCCATCGTATCGCGCCAGAAACGGACAGCCACTGAGAAATCACCAACCAATAGTCTGAATGAGAAAAGCTTCATAATATGCTCCCTTATAGTAAGTAAACAACTTTCAATATACTGACATCTCCATCCCTTGCAGTATAGCGGGAGTATAGGTTAAGATGAGTCCTAAATTGATCTAAATTTTCTCAACCCTGGAGAATTTGATGTATCATCCAACAACACGCCTGCTAACTATCCTCGAATTGCTGCAGACGCATCCTCATCTGAGTGGCGATGAGATGGCGAGGCGGCTTGAGGTCGAGCCGCGCACGGTTCGTCGCTACGTTATGATGCTTCAGGAGATGGGGATGCCGATTGAGGGTATACGGGGTCCCGGTGGGGGCTATCGCTTGCGCCCTGGCTTCAAATTGCCTCCGCTGCTCTTCACTGAAGAGGAGGCAACGACGATTGTGCTAAGTTTGTTAGGAACTCCCTGGCTTGGCATCGATCTCTCTGGGATGGCCGTGGAAGGAGCACTTGCCAAAGTCTATCGCGTACTCCCACTGCAAGGACGCGAACGTCTGCAATCAATCTCTGAGCATACCAGCATTTCGCCTCTACCTGATAGGACAAGACCTGATGTATCTCTGCTGATAAAAATAAATGCTGCGACTCAAGAACAGCGCCGTATTGAGATAAACTACAACTCATATCATAACAAGCCTACGCGGCGACAGATTGAGCCATATGGAGTTGCAGGCTGGCGTGAAAATTGGTACATCGTCGGATACTGCTGCCTACGCCAGGCCTTGCGCATATTTCGTCTCGATCGAGTTAGCAATGTGCAATCTCTCCCCGAGACGTTTACACGCCCTGAGAATTTCAATTGTCTCGACTATGTGATCAAACAGCTTGTCACTATTCCAAACAAATGGTCAATCGAAGTAGAATTCCAGATGGAACTGTATACAGTCCAACAAAAAATCCCATCAACCTATGGACTCCTGACAGCTACGACAAATGGCACCTTGCTTCAAACCCATCACAACGACCTGCTCGCGATAGCACGCTACCTCGTTAGCCTGGATATACCGTTTATTATTCATAATCCATCCGAGTTGCGCACAGCGATGACTCATCTGGCACAACAAATCGCGCAGATAGCCACCACAATTGCATAAGGCATGTAAAAACTATAAGAAGCCGATCAGGTAGATTACATGCTTCTATCTGCTATGCACTAGATTTTTTCTGCAATAGCAGCATATCCATTTGCCGCAAAAACTTGATCCGAAATAGTAGACTGAGCGCCAGTATTAGTTGCGGAATAAACAAGATCACCACAGTCCTGACCGGCCCCAGGTATTGGAGCAAAATCCCACTCAGTGCCAGACCGATCGGCTGGCTACCAAAAGCTATCAGGCGAAAGACAGCATTGATCCTGCCGCGCAAATGATCGGGAGTCAACTTCATGCGAATGCTCGTTTGTAGCACCATGTAGATAGGTACAATGATGAAACTTACGATGTTCACCATACCAAGCATCAGTGGATTAATAGCAAATGCATACAAAAGCCAGCCCAGAGCCCAGAACCAGACAGATCCAATGATCAGACGCGTCAAGCCCAGGAGACGATAAAGTGGACCAGCACTCACGGCTCCAATAATACTGCCAATGCCGCCTCCAGCCAGGATCAGTCCCAGGGTAGCCGTATCGGCATGCAGCCTCGTAGCCATCACATCGATAATCAGCAGATAGCCGGAACAAGGTGCCATCAGGCCAAAAGTAAGCAATGCCAGAAAGCGGATCAGCTTATGCTGCCAAAGCCACGTTGCTCCCTCCCAGATATCCACCCATAACGCGACCTTCGTCGCCTGACGCTCTTGCTGAAAATTCACGCGCACAAAGAAAAGCGAGATAACTGAGGTTGCAGTTGAGAGAGCATCTGCCAGGAAAGGCAGGGCACGTCCCACCCCAAACAGCAGCGGACCTAACGCTGGACCAACCGTACCTGCGGTCGAGTAAACCGTCTCGTTGATACTCAAAGCCTGAGGAACCTGATCGCTATCAACCACTGTCGGAAGCGCCGCCGAATTTGCCAGACTAAAGAATATGCCGAGCGATTCATTACAGAAGGCGACCAGTGCAATATGCAGCAAGGTGAGCCGATTGAACAGCAAGGCCAGGGCAAGACTGCCTAATCCAAGCGTGCTAACCGTGTCACAGATCATCATCACCCGCTTGCGATCCCAACGATCGACGAGTGCTCCCGCCGGTAAGCAGAAGATGAGTAACGAAAGAGAGCCGATAGCGGCGATAAGACCAGCTATGGCAGGTGACTTTGTCAAAGACAATAATAGTAAGGGAAGCGTCACCTGAGTAATTTGAGTACCCGTCAGAGAAATACCTTGTCCACTGATCAAAATCAAAAAATTCCTGTTACGCCAGAGCGCGACAGGCTTCGGTTGTATTTTTGCAGATGAAGCATCTGATTGTATGACCACTAGTAAATCCTTTCTGAGTCAAGCAGAGTAACAATGCATAAAGTTGCCATCGTGACAGTTGTTGATACTCAGAGAAGGTACAGCGTGCAGCCAAGAGGAGCCGTAAACACTCCGAGCATCGAGCAATGCCCAGTACGGCGAATACACGCGGGAGGAGAAGATTACGACGGTGAAACAGAAAAGAGAGTCATCCGTCTAAGCAAACATGCTTAATGAACCGTTGTTATTCCTATCAGCCGCTCCAGGTCCGGTGCATTCACCCGAGCGGCCACAGCAACATAGGAAAGAAACTCTCCAAATGGCATAAAAAATCCTTTTAGCTCAAACGTTTTGATCTCCCTTAAGCATAGCATATACATAGAAGGAGGGCAATCTTGCATCAAAATTAAGGGCAGCATCATCTGCGACTATAGCCAATTACCTAGGAGATATATCCTCATGAGACGATACGTTTACTTGCTTATTGTCACAGTATTGTTTCTAGCCAGTTGCGCACCCTTTGGTGGATCGGATACAACGCAGGCACCTTTTCCAACGGTCACATCGAGCGTTCCAGGGATCCGACTGCCTGCCGGATTCCAGATCAGTGTCTATGCGGAGGGACTGCACACACCTCGCCTGATGGCGATCGGTCCCAATGGAACGCTGCTAGTGGCAGATCGCACCAGCGATTCAGTTGTCGCGCTACTACCTGGATTATCACCCATAACAGCAGCGAAAGTGCAAACAATAGTAAGTAATCTTCACGAACCCACCAGCCTCAATCTACACGACGGCTATCTATATGTCGGTGAGCGCACCAGCATTGCACGCGTGCGACTCTGGAAATGATCTCGCCGCAGGACCAATCGAACGCATCATCACAGACATACCAGCGAGCACCGATCATACCACACGGACAGTCTTGATCGGTCCCGACAATCACATCTATGTCTCGATTGGATCCAGTTGCAACAACTGTCAGGAAACAGATCCACGTCTCGCATCTGTGCGCATCTACAATCTGGATGGCTCAAATGGACGACCGTTCGCCCAAGGACTACGGAATGCAGTCGGTCTAGCAATCAATCCTTGGAACAAGCAGATCTGGGCCACGAACAACGGTCGGGATGAAATGGGCGATAATGTACCGCCTGACACCGTCGACAATCTTATCGATCAAGGCGACTATGGCTGGCCCCGTTGTCACGCCGGAAATATTCCCGATCCGCAATTTGGGCAGGACGCTAGTGCATGCCAGGGAGTCCAGCAGCCTCTCGTGAAGATGCAAGCCCATTCGGCTCCGCTAGGATTGGCGTTCTATACCGATACCGTAAAGCAGTTTCCCGAGCAGTATCGCAATAGTCTCTATATAGCCTTCCATGGATCATGGAACCGTAGCACGCCGACAGGCTATAAGGTTGTACGCGTTCCTCTGCAGGATGGTAGGGTGGCTGGTCCCGCCGAGGACTTTGCGACAGGCTGGCTGCCAAATAACAATTCGGTCACAGGTAGACCTGTAGGGGTTACAGTCGCTCCAGATGGAACTTTGTTTGTCAGCGACGATACCTTCAACGTCATTTATCACATCTGGTATCGCGGCTAGCAACGCCCTACCATCATCCACACAAAACGCGCAGATAGTGATCATTCTCCACTATCTGCGCATCTGCTTACGCTCATCCGCGATAGCAAATTCCACAACATCACTTTCCATCGCAGCGATAACGTGACGAGCTCGTAGCGGCGAAGGGGCGCGGCCTAAATAATACTTGCAGATATTTAAAAGCAGCCCCGGGGCTTGCCCACGCCGTGCCACTTCATCGTACGAGATGCTCGCTGGAGAAGATCACATCTCCCCACACCTCATCCCCTCTTTCCCCGACAGAAATTTTGTTCTATATTTGCAAGAAGATCAATGCAGGTAAATAGAGAAAAACAAGCACTGCCTTCGATGCGCAAAGGGCAAACAATGGGTCAGTTGTGCCTTGACCCGACCGAGGTTCTCACGACGAAAAAGAGCCCGATTGACCCGCTTGAGAATCGCTTTTAACCACAAACGACCAATGCGCAACAACCCTTTATCTCGTCGATCTTTGCGATCCACCTGCTCGCGATGCCCGTGATGGATACAGCTGCTTCCAAGATGGGCAATCCACCAGGTTGCCAGATACACGACGAATAACCAGCGATCCAGATGATCACGATTTTTAAACTGGCTACACTCAATCAGATATCCTCTACTCTTTTGGTCTTCAAATGTAGCTTCTACCCTCATACGCCTTCCATATTCTGTCACTCTTTTTGAGGAGGCTGGCCGATCAGAGATCAAAAACCAAGCTTCCTCGTACTTTGGCTCCCAACAGGCACTAAGCCAAATGGTCAATTCATGCTCTTTCCACAGGATAACCTCTCCATACCAGTGATCACCTGCTTTCTTCACAAATGCCTTGCCTTGTTGCCAATCCCGATACGTGTGCCGAAATTTTCTTCGGCACCACTCCTCGTTTTTGATGCGCAGGACATAATGCCATCCCACCCGCTTGCAGAGTTCGATGAGGGCCAAGCAGCTCAGCCCGCGATCGGCCAATAATGTACACTGATCGCTCGTGAGATACGGAGCAATCTGGTCAAAAAGGTGCCCAAGAATTTCCCATTGCCCCTGATCCCACGTTTCTTGTTGTGGCATCACTTGCCACGCAATGGGCAACACACGCGATTGCACCAAAATCCCTATGTACACAATCGTCGCTTCTGCATTATACGGTGTCATATCGAGAATAAGTGTGACCGGTTTGTTCTGCCAAAAAGGAAGGACCTGTCGAAGAAATTGGACCCAGCAGGCTTCGACCTCAATAGCATTGTTCGCAGCAAATCGTTGTAATCGTCGTTCATAGCTCACCATTTTTGTTTCACTGTCTAAATGCTCCCACAATATTTCTGCAATGCGCTGCATTACAGCCGTCCCTGACTCGATAATCCCTTGGACACACAATGCAATGGTTTTCTGCTGATAGGCATGCAACGATGGAAATATCTCCTTGACTTGTTGGCTCCATTGGTCTAATAATAAATCGGATGCATCCATGATCGTCCTCCTCGTGGTTTTTTCTTTCTACCAGATAGGACGATCTCTTCTTGTTTGCTTGCTGTTTCTCTTCTTTTTACCTCTTCTTCCGCTTTTTTCATGACTCATTTTTCTAGAACAAAATTTCTGTCGGGGAGAGAGCACCTCATCCCCCATCGCTGAGACTGAGTGGAAAGATCTTATTACGTTTCACACGTTAATTGCCCATATGCGTTAAATGATGACGCTGTCGGGCTCTGATCGACGTAGATGAGCAGATCATACGATGACGTGGCACGGCGTGGGCAAGCCCCGGAGCGCTTTTTGTTCGTTTTGAACGTATTATCATCCCGCGCTCCTTCGCCGCTACGTTGCCGTTCCGTTATCTCTTCGATGAACGATGGCGCCGACGTGCTCTGATCAACGCAGATGAGCGGTACTTGTTCGGATCAATTCCTGTCAAATACAAAGCTAAATTAAACCATCATTTACTTAAGCTTTTCAAAAAAATTGAAAATCGACATCATTCTTTGTGATAATCTTAGTCAGATACCCCATAGCTAAAGCAAGGGGCTTGGATCTGGACTCCACCGCAACTCAGCATACCGTTTCAGGCGTGCCGCTTTGGCTTCACGATCCGATCCATCAAGGCGTTCTGACAAGAAGCCTGTGCTTATCCAGTCCTGCCGAATAAGCAGCGTTCGCATGGTGACATTCCTCGCGCCGATGAGATCTGCATGGAGCGTATACCGACAATGCTGACAGCGAAACAGTAGCCCATGATTGGGGCGGTTCTCACGGCAGGTGTGTCCACAGATGGGACAGGCTTGCGACGTGTAGTCGGCATCCACCTTGATCGCCATACAATCTTGTTGCAGGGCTTTGTAGGCAATCATGGCGTGCAACTTGCCAAAGGACCACTTGGAGAAGGCGGTGTTGGCTCTCCGCTGCTTCTGGCTGGCGCGTTGGCCCGTGCGTCGTGTCGTTCTGTCTCGAATGTCGGTCAGGTTTTCCAGTCCGATCAGGCAACGCGGATGTTGCGTGACGATGCGCGTGGAAATGACATGATTGGCGTCGGCTTTCAACCGTCTCTCTCGTCCACTGATGGCTACCAGCCGTCGTGTCGCGGAACGAGTGCCTTTGCGTTGCAGGCGCTTTCTCAGTCGTGCGTAATGATTGGCCTTCTCTCTGACACGTTTGCCACCGTAGAAGGAGGACGTTCCTTGCGTCGTGGACGTGACGGCAAGATAGCGCACGCCGACATCCACCCCGACAATGCCGGTATGGGTGTGTGGGGTGGGCTCGGCTCCTTCCATCTCTAAAGAGACAAGCAGATAGAATTGTTTCTTCGGTTTGTCATACCAGAGTTTTGCCGCACCGATCTTGGCTCCCTGGTTGATGAGGGCGATATGTGTGTCATAGCCGGTATAGGGGACCACCACCCGCCCATCAAGGGTCAGGATGCTCACACGATTGGACGTTTTGAAACTGTAATCGCGCTTGTAGTTATAGGTGATCGTCGGAGAGACATACGTAGGGGCGTGATCAAGTCCCTTGTAGCGCTTCTTCGTCTGCCCTCTCTTCCTCTGTGCGGCGTTTTTCTTGACCTTGGTCCACAGTCCTTTATAGGTGGTTCCCACCAAACGGGGGACATTACAGGCCATCTGGGAAGGAAGGTGGTAGATCGTACGGATCTCATCATAGCAATCATGTTGCAATGTGCGCGAATTACTCATCTTACCACGCGTAAAGGCATACTGACTCACAAAATTCAGCGCGGCACGATAAGCCAGTTGTGTTTCACGCAAGGCTATAAATTGTTCGGGTGTTGTATAGAGCTTGATTTTTGCTGTGATGATCTGTTTCATGTGCTAGATCATATCATATCATCCCACACCTGTCAATAAACATTCTTGTGTGAATAATGGGGAGGAACGAACCCAGCCTGCGGGCTGTCATTTTTCCTCCCCATAGCTAAAGCAAGGGGACTCCAAATGGGACGATGTTGAAAGAAACACGACAGGTCACACCTACGAAAAAAACAAGCTGAGGATTTTGAGATGCAGGATAATAGTGCTATATGGAGCGGCCGGGCGAACGCGTACGCAACCTATCGTCCGCAGCCGCCGACGATCATTCTAGACATGTTTACGCAGTTGATCCAGCAGGAGCGTCCACGCCTGGTTGTAGATCTGGGCAGCGGGACGGGACTATCGACGATCCTATGGGCCGGACGTGCGGATCAGGTGATCGGCATCGAGCCAAATGCGGACATGCTTCGTCAGGCTGAAGAGCAGCGTAGCGAACGTAATCTCACGAATGTCCGCTACCAGGCAGGCAGATCTACACAGACGGGTCTGGAGCATGGATCTGCCGATATTGTGACATGCTCTCAGTCGTTACATTGGATGGAGCCCAACGAGACTTTCGCCGAAGTCGCACGTATCCTGCGTCCAGGCGGATTATTTGCGGCTTACGACTATGATTGGCCTCCGACGCTCGACTGGGAGGCTGAAGAGGCGTTTCGAGCGTTGATGGAGCGCGTCGATACGGTCAGCAACGCGCATGGGATCAAAGAAAGAGCGACACGCTGGTCCAAGGATCAGCATCTGGAGCGGATGGAGACTAGCGGACGCTTCCGCTATACCAGAGAAGTGCTCCTCCACCATCAAGAGACAGGCAACGCCGAACGATTTATCGGTTTAACGCGCAGCAACCACATCAGCGTCTTAATCAAGAACGGCCTACGCCCGGAAGATATCGACATGGAGAGCTTCACATCTGCCGTCAAACAGACAGTAGGCAACGAACAGATCCCCTTCTGGTTCAGCTACCGTGTACGTCTCGGCATCGTGTAACCACCCAGAACAGCGTAGATAAGCCCAAATAAAGACGGGTGAACTTATCAAATGAACACAAAAATGTACCCTACTGTAGCTGTGTGTCTTGTGCACACGGTCCTCTCCACGTACGACAGACTCACCCTGTCGATCTCCCCATGCTCAGCCTCTGATACGCCTGATGCCACCAATAACATCTCTATTTTTTTGAGGAACATTATGTACGTCGAGATGATCACCTATATCGATGAACGTTGCGTACGTCGCGTACCAATGGACGTTGGAACATTGCGTACGTCGAGTGGCTCACCTACACCGATAAGCGTTACGTACGTCGCCAATGGATGTTGGGGCGTTACGTACGTCGAGTGGACCGTGTGCACAAGACACACAGCTACAGTAGTCGTATAATATTCATATACCTCATCTAGGGCAAGGAAATTGCAGATATGATAGGAAGTTGCGGAGATAATTATCGACGCGGCGACCACAGAGACCCCACACTTCCGCTATATGACCTCCGAGATGATCCAAGGACTGGTCACGCAAAAATATACTGATCCAAGCGGCGACAAGATGGTGGCACTCTTCGAATTACGCTTGAAATAAGCGGCCACGAAACTTGTACAGCATGAGTTGACAAACTGCAGCTTTTTCAGATACTATGTAAGCATAAACATATATGTCTTCGGGGCAGGGTGAGGAAATGTCTAACGACGTTTCCAATTCCCGATCGGCGGTACAGCCCGCTACCCAGTGCATAGCTACTATGCAGTGGTGGACTTGGTGAAATTCCAGGGCCGACGGTATAGTCCGGATGGGAGAAGACGCAGGATAGCAACACATGCTCAGCATTGTTGTTGTGCTGCATTGCAATCGATACTATGCATCTGCTTTACACTTGGAGCTTGTCCTCAAGAATTGCTCTGTGTTACTAGCGCTGGATAGTGTACTTGTCGCACCATCTTCCCCCCTCCAAACATTCTCTGTATGCTTGCCTGCCCCGAAGCTGATCACTTTGTGCTATTTGAGCAGGAAGGATATAGATACGGTGGATGACTTCGAGGCAATGCGAAAAGCATTACTCTTAGCAGCTAGCGTGGAAGGTCGTACCAGTCCCCGACCACCCGTAGGCGCACTTATTCTGGATCACGACACTATTATCGGACAGGGCGCAACAGCTCCACCCTACGGTCCACACGCCGAGATTGTCGCGCTGGCAGATGCAGGATCGGTAGTCGGGGCGACACTATATGCAACGCTTGAGCCCTGCTGCATAACGCATCACACGCCTCCATGTACAGAAAAAGTCATCGCCTCCGGCATTCGACGCGTCGTCATCGGAACTCTTGATCCCAATCCCCTGATCGCGGGTCGCGGGATGGCTCAATTGCAGGACGCGGGCTTAGAGGTGACACTTCTCGAAGATGCACAAGCCGCTCAGTTGTTACGTCCATTTGCAACGCTCGTGACGCAACAGCGTCCCTACGTGACGGCGAAGTGGGCGATGACGCTGGATGGCAAGTTGGCAACGTCTACACGCGATGCCTACTGGATCAGTGGGCCAGCGGCTCGCGCCTGGGTCCACGATCTACGCGACCGTGTCGATGCGATCCTGATAGGTTCTGGCACCGCTTCCGCTGATAATCCACAGCTCACAGTACGCTTGGATACCACACAACAGCATATCCAAATGCGCACAAAGCGCTCTGGACCGCTACGCGTGGTACTCGCGACCAATGGAGATGTAGTGCAAAATCTCAAACTGCTACAACCCGAACTGGCAAATGGGACACTGATTATGGTTGGTGAAAATTGTCCTCCGGCACAACGTGCTGCGCTAGAGGAACGTGGCGCCAAAGTTTGCACGGTAGCCACGCAACAAGACCAGAGCATCAATCTCACAGCGGCACTCTCAGAACTGGCCCAGCAGGGATATATGCATGTGCTCATCGAGGGTGGCTCACATATCCTGGGTAGCGCATTCGACCAACGATGTGTTGATCATGTAGCAGCATTTATTGCGCCGAAGATAGTTGGCGGCTCGACTGCACTTTCGCCAGTCGGAGGACTGGGACTATCTGAGATGGCCTCAGCCTGGCATATCGATCCACATTCGACGCAACAGATTGGCGAAGATGTATTGATCGAAGGTGACGTCATGTATCATTAAACACTATTTGGCTCTATTTTATAAATTTCATCTTTAGCATGCAATGACTGATCAGAGAAAGCAAGGAGCATCTTTAGAATGTCTAATCACACACCCAATACATTTCATTATCTTTCCGTGGAGGATGCTGTAAGCGCTATACAGGCCGGGAAAATGGTCTTGATCACTGACGATGAACAACGTGAGAATGAAGCTGATCTCTGTATGGCCGCTCAATTTGTGCATCCTGAGGCCATCAACTTTATGCTGCAATCGGCCCACGGGCTAATCTGCGCGGCGATGGCGGGCGAGCTGCTCGATAAACTACGTCTATCACTACTCCACGATCGCGGCGAATCGCTCCAGGGCACCGCCTTTACAATGTCGGTCGACGCTCTGCATGGAACGACAACGGGCATTTCAGCACAAGACCGTTCGCAGACCATCCGTACATTGGTTGATCCAACCACCAGCCCCGAGGATCTGGCACGACCAGGACATGTCTTTCCGCTACGTGCTCTCCCCGGTGGCACGCTTGAACGTCGCGGACATACAGAAGCATCGGTCGATCTCATGCACTTCGCGGGTTTGATACCCGGTGCAGTCATCTGCGAGGTACTCAGTTCTACCGGCGAGGCCGCACGTGGAGAGTCGCTCTATGATCTGGCCCAGCAATGGAACATCGGAATTATTACAGTTGACTCAATCGTCAAGTATCGAAAAAAGCATCTGGTCACGCGGGTAGCAGAGACACAACTACCGCTCCCAGAAGCACAATTCAAAGCGCTAGCTTATCAAGAAATCAATGAGCAGCATCAATATATCGCGCTAACACTGGGCGAACTTGATAATGCACAGACAGAAGCGCCACTACTCCGCTTGCATTCTGCCTGCGCCACAGGAGACATCTTCGGTTCACAGCGCTGCGACTGTCAGGCGCAACTCCACACCTCACTCCACGCCATCGCCGCCGCCAAGCGTGGCATCCTTATCTATCTCCCACAAGAGGGACGTGGTATTGGACTCGCCGCCAAGTTGCAAGCCTATGCATTGCAGGATCAAGGTCTCGATACCATCGAAGCCAACGAAAAACTGGGCTATCCCATCGACGCACGCGACTACAGCATCGCCATCGAAATCCTGAGAGACCTCAACATCTCACGAGTGCGCCTCCTAACCAACAATCCCAAGAAAATACAGGCCCTCACAGAAGCAGGCATCAGCGTCGAGCGCATCTCATTAGAAATACAGCCCACGACCGATAACGTTCGCTATCTCCAGACAAAATTTGAGCGCATGGGACATATGTTGACACCAGCGGACAAAACGTCTGCGGCTTTGTAAAGACAGATTTCGTTTAGTTATCCAGCAAAGGAATCCAGTGATTATGCAATATCAAGTACAAGAGATCACACTCGATGGCACAGAACTACACATAGGTATCATTGTCGCCCGCTATAATTGGGACATCACAAGTGCAGTCTTAGAGCTAACATGTCAAGAATTAGTGCGGCTAGGCGTTACAGATAATCAGATCCAAGTCGTCCACGCCCCTGGCGCATATGAATTAGCCTCCATCGCTCAAGTGATGGCCTCCAGCCACAATTACGATGCCCTCATCTGCATCGGATGTGTCATGAAAGGCGCAACCCGCCATGATGTGATCGTGGGAGATGCCGCCGCTCAGGGCATTCAACGCGTCGCATTGGATACAGGCATTCCAATTATCTTTGGCGTCCAATGCGCCGAAAATCGGCAGCAAGCCGAAGAGCGCATCGAGCGCGGCACCGAATTCGCCCACGCAGCAGTAGAAATCGTACGGACCATCCAAACACTAAAAAGCAGCGCAAATTGAAAGGTGAGAGCACATGTTTACAGGAATCATTGAGGAGGTAGGATCGCTACGCGTTTGCGAACCGACCGGCATTGTTATTGAGGCTCAACACATATTAGAGGATCTCAACATCAAAGATAGCGTCGCCGTCGATGGTATCTGTCTGACCGTCACAGAGTTGGGCAAGAATTGGTTCCGGGTGGATACAATGCCCGAAACATTGCGCCGTACCCGTCTAGGTAGCTTACAAATAGGTGCCCCAATCAACCTGGAACGCTCATTACTGGCAAACGGACGTATGGGCGGTCATATGGTACAAGGACACGTCGAAGCCTGTGTGCCGATCCTTGAGCTATCCGTTGATGGCATCGGTCTGGATGTCACATTGGAATTGCCAACGCAACTGCGATCCTATATCGTACCCAAAGGCTTTGTAGCCCTCAACGGTGTCAGCCTGACCGTCGTAGATGTAGCGGCCGATCGCTTTTCAATCTCGCTGATCCCCTATACACGCGACCATACAAACTTCGGGCAGGCACTCGTAGGTCAAAAAATAAATGTTGAGACAGATATCATTGGTCGCTACGTTGCACAGTTCCTGCAAGCCGGACTAGTCACACCCGGTTTGAAAGCCTGATTCCTACCTATAATCTTTTGGAAGCAGCCTGTACCTCTGAGAGAAGAAGAAGAGTTTTTGAGTTCGCATAAAAGGAGAGAAAATCCTGCATAGTTACAATACTCCCATATTTCTAGTTTCTATAAATAGAAATTATAGGGGGTATTATCTATGAGTAACGTTATCACAATTCATACCAGTACACAGAACGAAGTTAAAAACAGACAACTATATAGCTCATGGCCCTTGATCCTGATTACGCTTGCATTCATTGCTTGTTTTCTTTCGAGTATTACGCCACTTGCACGTGCTGGACAGTTATCAATAGCCGGCAACGGGCTCAGTCTTCCGCCGCATTTTACGCCTTTCGCGGTGCCATTTTTGACACTATGGGGCCAGTGGCTGCCAGCTGATCTTCATCTAGCAAGCAGCCATGCTGAGTCGATCTATCTCACAGCGAACCTGGAACTGCTATTGCTGCTAGCATGCGCTTTTCTGCTTTATATTCTGCTCGCAGTGTGGCTGTTACGGCACGTACAAATAAGACATCCGAAGTTTTTTCACACGCTACTCTGGATTGGAGCTATTGTAGCAGGAATAATATTAGTAGTTGCACCAGGAATGGCATCCAGGGATCTCTTTGTCTATGCAGACTATGGAAATATGGTATGGCGTCACGGGGCCAATCCCTATTTCACGACCCCCTATCAGGTCGCTCCCCACGACATACTGACAATAATGGATACTGGATGGAGTTATGCTCCTTCGGCCTATGGACCTGTCTGGATTGCCGTTACGATGTTTTTCTCTCTACTCTTTGGAACACATCCATTAGCTTATTTCTATGCATATCGTTCACTCGGACTCATCTGTCATCTCATCAATATCTGGTTGATAGGCAAATCACTTCGTATGGTCGGTCGTTCAGAAAAAATAGTACTCCTCGGCATGGCACTCTATGCCTGGAATCCACTGGCTCTCTTTGAGAATTCATTTGGCGCTCATAATGATGCATTTATGAGTACACTGATCCTATGTGGTATATATCTGAGCATGCGGGCTGATCAAAGAGGCTTCATCAAACTTAAAAACTTTGTACCCGCGCTGATCGCATTCACACTCGCAGTACTGGTAAAGTTCACCTCATTACCACTTGTGGTCTTTTTCATCCTGCTTCTTGCCTGCAAAACATGGCAAACATTGCAGGGAACACCATGCCTGATACAATGGCGCGCTACGATCATAAAGATTGTCATCGCCGGAGCAATCTCGGCCATCCTACTGCTACTCTTTTATCTTCCCTTCTGGATCGGTCATAGCGTTGGAGATATTCTACATAGTTTTAGCACTCCCCCCTCTTCAATCAACTCAGAAAACTCCTTGATGCGTGTGGCAGTCAATTGGTGGAAAGAGACAAATGGTGGAGCGCACTCAAATCCTCTCATCACAAAGCTAGCCTCTATCCTACGATCACGGCAGCATTGGAACCTGGTTGACGCTCTGGCAATGGCAATCGCTATGCTCGTCGGAGCATGGTTTATCTGGCATGAACCCAGCATACGTACCTTTATACAAGCAAGCTTAGCTACGCTGACCGTTATTTTGCTCGTTACTCCATGGTTTTATTCCTGGTATGTGATCTGGTTGATTGCCTTGTGTCCATTTCTATTAGCATCATCACCTATGAAGCGAGCGAGCCAGGCCTTACTCGCATTCTGCCTTGTCTTCTCAGCGACAGCATTCTCCATCTATCTCGACTTTGCCTTCATTCCCATTAAAGGCTTTGAGTTGGGGATACGCTATCTGCTCATGATTGTTCCTCCGCTGGCGGTTATGCTCTTAACATGCACGCTCATACCCGTATGTCTTCAGAAACGCGAAGCTCGTCGCATTTCTGAAAGCAAGGATCACTTTTAATACCTCTTATTTTCACTTATCTGCTCCTTCGCAGAGATAAAGATACGCAACGGTAGCCGACGGCGCGAAGAGCACCAAGTCCAACATATTCGCATGGAAGGTACACCATACACAAGGCCGCGTACAATCGAAGAGACCACGATAGCCTACTGTAGCTGCTTCGCCTTGTGCACGCGGAACTCTAGTCGCACGTAATGTACATCATCGCAGGCATTCTAATACTATGTACGTAATGCTCCTCAAAAAGAGAGGGCTATCATTGGTGAAATCAGACGCATCAGAGGCTGAGCGTGGGGAGATCAATGGGGAAGTCCGTCGTACGTCGAGGGGTCCGCGTGCACAAGACACGCAGCTACAGTAAGATATTATTTAACAGATACGATGGAGGTTGACGATCATATGTGCATCAAGAAACATCTCATCCATAATTATTTGGAGTCAATGATGCAACGACCATGGGCTACGCGGTCGTTGCATGGTCGCTGCGATTGAGCGGGAAAGGATGATCTCTACGGATTAGGCTTGACTGTCGGCGTGGGCACCGGGGTCATTGATGATGGCGTCACCGTGGGCGATGGAGTCACATCAGGGAGAGGATTAGGAATAGAAGTAATGTCCAGACTGCTAAACGTTACCGTGGCGACATCTGAGAACAAAGTATTGCTCACAAATAGAACCGCCTGTCCTTCGGTATAGTCATAGTCCTGCACTGCTTTGACTTGGACACCATTGATCCACAGGGTAATATCGGGACCATTCATCTCGACTTCCAATGAGTTCTCCTGCCCAATTGGATTTAAGACGCTATTTTTGCTCGAAACTCTGGCTAGTTCTTCGCTTTGTGACTTGCCTGTGGTGGCATCTAAATATTCTTTGTTGATGGTGATCGTATTATTACCATAAATATCGATACGGTAATCATGATCCAGATTGCCATCGCCACGTAAGTAGAGTCCCATCTTATCATCCTTACCAGCTTTCTCCAGCGTAAAATCCGTCGATAAGGTAAAATCACTTAACGGCGTCTCGATCGGCACGCTTTCGGTCAAAATCGTATGGTTGGTAACCGACAACGTTAATTTTTGATCTTTCAAAACACGTACATACTCTGCTGTATTCACCGCCCATCCATTATGATTATCATTGAAATCCTCGCTGAACAACGCCTCTGGCGTCTGCATAATGGTAGGGGTAGCCGCCACAGTCGGAGTCGCCGGGGGCTTCGTCGCCGTCTTTGTGACTGCCGAGGTAGCCGTACCTGTAGTAGAATCTCCCCCTCTCTGAATTTGCGCATTAGAAATAGCACTCGCACATAGAACCACAAATATTATTAAAGCTACCCAGACCAATAGCTTTCTGTACTTTCTGTATTTGCGAGGGCGCTTCTTTTCACTTACCATAACGGTGAATTGCTCCTATATTGTATATATAGAGTAGAAATAAAACCGCTAACTCCACCTTTCACGGGATGATGCTAATTGACACACAACCCGTTTTCTTCCTGTCTACGTTACCTATTAATCTACGGATGGAAACCAAAAAAGATAGACCTGTCCGTATATAGTATCCACGCAGTATCCTTTATTCCTATCTCTATGCTTAGTCGCTTCTCAAAAATAATACATTAGAAAAGATGCGCCGCTTCATCCGACTGGTGAACCACTTCCGGAGACAGGAGCAATCCTTCGGTAATTAATTGACGATACATAATAACTATTTGTTGCACACTGAGCCGTCCATCGGGACGAAACCATGTGGCAACCTCTGTACACATCGCGATCATCGCATACGACGTCACTTTGACGTCGCAACGACGAAAAACGTTACGTTCTATACCATCGCGAAGCAACTCTTGCAGCAACGACTCATAGGTATCGCGTAACGAGAAAACATAAGGACGATATTCGTCTTCTAGTGCTCTCATCTCGGTATCGATGATAAAAAACTCTGCCTTGTATGTTGTGTGCATACGAATATGATTGGCGATCGCCTCGTGCAGACGGCGCGACGGATCATCATACTCGCTCAAAATATGTTCGAGGCTAGCATTCAAACGCTGCATATAGGTTTCCATAATCTTCACTAACAGCGCTTGCTTGCTCGGATAATGATGATAAATGCTAGCTGCCTGAATTCCTGCCAGGCGAGCAATATCACGCAAGGGGGCGGCATGATATCCATACTGGGCAAACAGTTGAACGGCTGCAACCAGAATATTCTCACGCATAGAACGGCCTTCGGGCCGCATAGGCTAAATTCCTCATTTCTCTCAATCTGCTACTATTGTAACAGAAATGAAAGCATGAGTGAACGTCAACCGCGCCTCTATTTCAAAACAATTCATAGCTTTTTGAACCAGCGGGCGAGACTCCATGGAATGACGATGATAAAAAATCCCGCCACCCAGAGCGCGGTAGCCGACGCGAACAGGCGACCAAAAAGCCAGACGCCTAACCAGCCACCGCCCCAGCCAGTAATCCCGCCCAACAGAAGAACCGTTAATCGATGAGACAGCCCCGTCCATCCGACAGGCTGGAAACGTGCAACCAAAGAAATAAGTCCCATACACAGGCCAATCACAAGCCAGAGGAGGGAGAACAACACCATTTTTTCTCATCCTTAACACTATTTACACGCTCAGTCCGCAGACAGAACATGATCCAAAAGAAAAAAGAGCTTCGTGCCATCGCTCGCCAATTGGCCTATCTGGAGTCCGGAGCGGACCTCAACATGATCAAAAATATGAAACTCCACGTATTCATGCTGATGATGTAGACGCGTCAGAGCAGCATCAAACTCACGCGAGCCGGTGACTGGCAGCGAATCATCATTGCGATCATGCAACAAAAAGATAGGAGCCTGAATCTGTGCAAGTACACGGCTCGGTGAGAGTTGAGCTAGCTGCGCTTGGATATCGGCTGGCAGTGCCGACATATTAGCATCGACGCGCCCAGGTTCGTCTCCTGCGAGCAGATGGTAGATGGCCTGAGCCCCTGGCGAGAGTTGAGCCAATGCGCTTGTGCTCAAAGGCGTTCCACTCGCTAGTGCATTAGTGATACTGCTCTGCTCGGTATATGAGAGATTTTGTGTGGTCATATTCGCCAGAACCTGAATGGGCACATCGATGGGATGCCAGGCTTCCGTTTTGCCATCAATGATCATGCTGCGACTGCCAAAAGTACGAAGCAGAGAACGCGTATCGAAATAGCCACCAAAGGCGGTTACAGAGGCCACCTGAGCACGTATACGCGGATCGGCGGCCGCGAAGCATATCAATGGCACACCGCCACTAAAAGCGATCATGCCACTGCTCCGCCCAGCCATACCAGGAAGACGCTCAAGCTTTTTGAAAGCCTGCACAGTCGCATCGGTATCCTGGACAGAGATAGTATACGCCATCAAAGCGGGAGTAGTCATCTCCATCACAACAAAGCCCGTGCGAGCCAGAGACTGCGACAGATTGATCAGCGGCTCTACTTGTCGATTATCGCCGACGCCAGGCACAATCAAGATACCTCCACGCGCCCGACTGATCAAAGGATCAGGACTGGAAGGCGCATAGATATCCAGATAGACGGGACCACTCTGCGAAGAGATGACCATCTGTGTATGCTTGATTGGATCTCCAGTCGCAACCAGCACGCCCGGCTGCACGGACGAAATAAGTGCCGGCAATACAAGCATCGAGCGTAGAGCCGCACGTCCCTGCGGCAAAACAGAAAGAGAGAAACCACATACGCAGAAAAAAACAAAAACGATGCGCATCATAATCATGCCAACACGGCGTGCGGATCCAAATGACTTACTTTTTACTTGCATCCACTTCTCGCAATCAATCTTTTTATATATGCATTTAAATGCATCATAAATAATAATAGGTGGAGAATAACAGCGTAAAAAGTGTCAATTGCCCTATCTTTCTCGCAGCATGCATCGCTGGCGTTACTCGCTATGAATAGCACGAGTTCTTTTGCCTATCCATTTTTTTATACAGTATAAAACGATAAAATCCAGTAATTTTATTACAAAAATCCGACATACCTCTCTATCTTTTATAGAGAGGTATGTCGGACAAAACACATCATTCTTCGGTTATATCGACGTCATCTTCACCAGTAACCAATCCCAAATAAACGCTCATCCAACCAGCGATGAAATGTGAACGCCACAACCCTTGCTCAAACGCATTGAACTCATCAGGCAAGAGATGTTCAATAATCATAGTAAATTGTTTGTCATCCAACGGGACAGGATTACCGCACTTGTTGTCTTCAATAAATGCCACATGTGCACGTATTCCGACACGATAACCATGTTCCACTGCGCTCTCGTAAATAGTCTGCTCAGATAAGCCAATACGCACTCGCTTACCAAAAGGAAGATCGGTTCCTGGCGAATAAATTAAATCACCAATTTTTTCTAATGGCGGTGGTGGAACTTCGTTCGATCTGGATGAGAAAGACATTCCTAAAACCTGCTTTCCACATGTGCATCTATTGGACAAGCATAGTGGACAACAAACGGAAATAAAAGCACAGTCCATACCCCCTTGTCAGATACACCTGTCAACGAATAAGAAGAACACTGCCAGGCCCTTTACAAAGTCCAGCTACAATAATATCCCCATCCATGGAAATATTTCTACACACTGATCAATAGATTACTATTGTACATTCAACTTAATCAATAACACAAATCCTAGCGACAAATATACGCTATCTATTACTTTTTGGTGAGTTATTTTTTACTTTTTATGGAGTAAAAACTACAATTATATCTAATAGTTTCTATGTAGTTACACAGTTTGGTACCCGCAAAAGTATATGGATGCAAGATATTCTTAACATTTCTACGTATACTGCATAAAAGTAAATCTATAGCATAGACGATAATAAAATCAAAAACTACTATCATTGACCAGTGCCTACATTGCGGCAAAGGTTTCTCACTATAAGTGACGAGTTGGAAACAGCATCTAACAAAGATTTCGCGCTGTTAGCTGGCAATGATGCTTTTTTTGGTGTTTTGCTCTATACTACAATAGGTACAGACGAAATAATCGAGTAAAATATATTGATAGATAAAAATATGCATACAACAGAAAATACTCCTGAGAAGGTCAAGCCTCTCCTACGAGGCTGGTTTCATGCCGTTGCGGCAGTTGCCGCGCTCGTGTTAACAATGGTGCTATGCTGGCTCAGTCGCACTGATATACCACGCTTCATAACCTTGCTCATCTTTGGTCTCACCATGATCGAGCTCTACACAGTGAGCGCAATCTACCATATTGTGTACTGGAAGCCAGCCCAGCGTCTCGTGTGGCGCGCACTGGACCATGCCAACATTTTTTTCTTGATTGCCGGCACATATACACCTTTATGCTTTAATATTCTCTCTGGTTGGGTACGCATCACCTTATTGATCACCATCTGGCTACTCGCACTTGCAGGCATGGGCTTTACATTATTCCCGTATGCGGTACGCGTGCCCAAGTGGTTCAATGCCCTGCTGTACATCCTGATGGGATGGATTGCAGTTTTGGCAATGCCAGCATTTCTAGCCGTCCTCCCCTGGTCATTTGTATTTACCATGCTCGCAGGAGGCATCCTCTACACCATTGGAGCCGTCATCTATGCCATCCACTGGCCCAATCCCCTACCACGCATCTTTGGCTACCATGAAATATTCCATCTCTTCGTGATCGCCGGCAGCATCGCCTTCACCTCCTGCGTCTGGATCTGGGCACTCACCTTTCCACGCGTCTGACGCCCTGTGTGCCACGATTTTTTGCAAACGTTCTAGCGATGGGCAAAAACTTGCGGGCCTACACGGCAGCATCGCAGAGAGAAAGAGAGCCAACAGTAGCCGACGGTCTTCGAGCTATGGATGCCAAATAATTATGGATGAGCGTATCAAACGAGCACCTTCGATCCAAGGAGCAAAGTTGCCTACTGTAGCTGCGTGTCTTGCGCACGCGGTCCTCTCGACGTACGTAGTGCCCATATTCTCAGGTACCACCATCCAATGTGTGTAATGCTCATCAAAAAGAGAGGACTATCAGCGGTGAAATCAGACTCATCAGAGGCTGAGCGTGGGGAGATCAATGGGGACGTCCGTCGTACGTCGAGGGGTCCGACGGCATGAAACCCTGATTCCACGAAATTATGGATAAGCTTGTCAAACGAGCACCTTCGATCCAAGGAGCAACGTGGCCTACTGTAGCTACGTGTCTTGCGCACACGGTCCTCTCGACGTACGTAATGCCCATATCCTCAGGTATCATCATCCAATGTATGTAATGCTCATCAAAAAGAGAGGACTATCAGCGGTGAATTTAGACTCATCAGAGGCTGAGCGTGGGGAGATCAATGGGGACGTCCGTCGTGCGTCGAGGGGTCCGCGTGCGCAAGACACGCAGCTACGGTAAGATGTTATTTAACAGACACGATGGAGGTTGACGATCATATGTGCATCAGGAAACATCTCATCCCTAATTATTTGGCATCCATAGCTCGAAGACCGTCGGCTACCGGTGGGTTCTGTGGTCGCTGCGATTGAGCGTGTGTATGGGTTACCCATACAACAATACTCAAGCATAGAGACCATCTGTACCTTACATCTCATCTGTCAAAAGATGTAGTGCAAACAGCACGAGAACTCCAACCATCAATCAACCGTTTAGCCGATGTCGTCACGCAAGTTTTCACCTTATACTTCATATGGCGAAAAGATTCTACCAGCAGGTATGGAATCTTTTTTCCAATACTATGAATATGCTCTCGCTTCTGATCGTCAGTGTGATATACACGCGGAGCCGCGCATCAACGCTCAGGACACGTGTCCTTTTTGCTTTTCTGCGTTCATTTTATAAGAACATTGCCAGCACTTACAAGCTCCCGCTGACGATTTAGCTGGTAAAAATGGGGGAATCCACTGTGATGATACACAAACGTTCGGGCATTCTACATATCATAACAACTATGCTTATAACGAGCATGCTCATGATGATGTCATGTCTCCTGACATGGAATTCGCTTGTGCTCGCCAGAGATCATGCAGTACCAGTGCCAGCGACACCCACTCAAAGTCAACTGTTTAATACGTTGATAAAAAAGACATCCCCCCCTGTAGATGTGATTCCACTAAATAAGGATGCACAGCCCTACAGCAAAGTTCTACCAGCCTGCCTACTAAGGTTAAGATTTCCTCGCTGCTACTCACCGCTCCAAATGCGACAGGCCTACCACATACAATCGCTGATCGACGCAGGTATCACGGGCAAAGGACAAACTATTGTGATCATCGATTTCTACCAGAGTCCAAGCATTCGTCAGGATCTCCATCTGTTTGATCAGCTATTCGGCTTATCAGATCCACAACTGACGATCTACGCACCAGATGGTTATGCACCTTTCAACGTCAATAGTCCCAATCGAGCTATCTATGCCTACGAAACTGATCTGGATGTCGAGTGGGCTCATGCCATCGCTCCCGATGCGAATATTGCGCTCGTGCTGAGTAGGACAGCAGCAGGTCCATATGTCTATTCAGCTACAAAATTTGCTATCCAGAACAATCTAGGCAGCGTCATTTCGCAAAGTTTCGGCGGGGCCGAGACGTCATTTACGGAAAAGTATATAACAGATCTACATGCTCTCTTCGAACAAGCACGCGCACAAGGCATGACAGTGCTCGCCGCCTCTGGAGACGCAGGAACTTTGGGGCCAATCGCAGCCAAAGGCAATCCGAATAGAATAATTTCGCTCAGCCCCAGCGTTAATTATCCGGCCAGTGATCCACTTGTTCTGGGAGTCGGAGGTACAAGCCTGGTCATCCAGTCAACAGCAGGACGAGTTAAGGAAAAAGTCTGGAGTAATACGTTCGGAGCCACTGGCGGCGGCTTCAGCAGAATATTTGCCCGACCAACTTATCAAGATGGCATTGCGGACATCAGTACGACCAGAGGCGTGCCCGATATCGCCTACAACGCCGACCCACAATTTGGCGTTCCCGTCGTTATCAGTCTACAAGCCAACCGACCGATCATTGTACCCATCGGAGGCACCAGCGCAGGAGCTCCTCAATGGGCAGGCATCATCGCCCTTGGCAACCAGATGGCGAACAGAAGACTCGGCTTCCTCAATCCAGCGCTCTATACGCTTGCGAAAAACGAATTTTTCTATCACCGCATCTTTCGCGATATCGTCACAGGTAGCAACAACTTTACATTGAAAGAAACAAACGAAAGTATTCCCATCCTTGGCTATCCTGCCCATAGCGGTTGGAATGCCGCTACAGGCCTCGGAACCCCACTTGCAGCACGTCTGCTTAGAGCGCTGATAAACATTAATTATGACTGGGACAAAAGCATCTACCGGCAACGGAGGTGATGTCCTAAAGCCATCCACCACTCAATCCTGACGTTTTCAAAGAGGAACGTCAGGATTGAGTGTAGAGCGGATACCGCTAGCCATTTGGCAGGATTTGTGTCTTGACGCCCTCTCCGCGCCGGACGATATCGAGCGCCTGAGAAAAGCCATCCAGAGGAAGTGCTTTCGTCAGCATTGTGGCAGTGTCGATAGCTCCACCGCTTACCAGATCAACTGCTTGCTGATAGGAATTCAAGACCGCCATGGAGCCAACGATCGTAATTTCGTCGTTATAGATACGAAATGGCGAAAGCGCAATCCTGGCCTCCTGCGGAGCGACGCCAAACACCATGAACTTTCCTCCACGCTTGACCGCGGTGAAGGCTGATTCTATGGCCCGGGCCACGCCAGTAGCATCAATAACGCAATCAAAACCCAGAGGCTCAACCGCCAACAGTTCGTCGATAGAGGTGGCGGTGCGATTTGCACCGAGTTTACTGGCCGTAGCGAGACGTTGTTCATTCAAATCCATCATAGCAACCCGAGATGCTCCTCCGCGCAAAGCCAACTGCAAAAGCAGAAGTCCCATCGTACCGGCTCCCACGATCAGCATAGTATCGCCCATCCGGGGCTCAAGACGATGGATGCCGTGCACGGCACAAGAGACTGGCTCGATCAAGGCGGCCTCGCGAAATGAGATGTGCTCCGGGAGAAGATATGCGTTGGCAAACGGTACCGCGACATACTCAGCGAAAGCGCCACTTACTGTATCACCGAGAGCGTTCCAGTTACTGCATAGATTTCCATGTCCGGTGTGACAGAAAACGCAATGACCACAGTACAGTGACGGATCGACCGCGATACGGCTACCAATCGTGATTGGCGTCCCCTGGCTACTCAATTGCGAGATATTGCTCCCGACAGCCACGACCTCACCAGCAAATTCATGGCCCGGTACGATAGGATAAGGTGTCGGGGGGAATTCCCCATGGGCAATGTGCAAATCGGTTCCGCAGATGCCACAGGCACCTACTCGTATGACAAGTTCATCCGCTTTCGGCGTTGGATCGGCAACGTTTCCCACACGAATTTCATTTGGCCTATCGATAATAACTGCACGCATGCTTGCATCTCCTTCGATATTTGTCTATATATTACGTTTAAACTCCTTGACGAAACTTCGGCACGACAGCCGACACACGATTCGCCAGATCATTCCAACCTAGCATCCATACACATAACTCCTAGTATTCATTATTTCACAATGCCAGCAGTACGTCCACATATCTACCTGACATCAAATATTACGGGCTACATTTTCTTGCATTCGGATGAAAAGCGTCGCGACACTTTTTTAGCTACAAGAGCGATGTTTATAAGTGTCTGTGGATTCAAGCTGCGTCTCTGTACGCATATGGATATTAATCGCTCTCGACACATTCGTCTTCTAGTAGACAAAAAACCTATTCCATAAAGGAAACTTTGGTGAATGTCGAGCTATGAGTTACAATGGTATACATATATTCATTTTTTTATAATCCTAAAGAGCAAACGAAGATAGTAATCAAGATCTTGATTGGGACAGCAAACTATGAGATAAAACTATAAACGAATAGAAAAAACATACAAGAAGCACTTCACGCAGTATATATATCTAAAGAGAAATATCGACGAAACAATTTAAGCTCGTAATTCGTATACTATAAAAACAAGTAGAATAGGTCTAGAAATATGGATGAAGAAATCAACAATGCCCCAATCCTGATTGTTGACGATGACGTAGCACTTTTGCAAGCTCTTCCCCAGGTCGTAGACCTGCGTATGAAGGATGTACAAGTAGAAACTGCTGATTTGGCTCAGCAAGCACTCGCTTTAATTAAAGAGAACGATTACGATGCAATTATCAGCGATGTCAAAATGCCTGGTATGGATGGTATTGAACTCCTCGCGCAAATACGCGAAGTGCGTCCAGATACGCCCGTAGTACTGATTACCGGGCATGGAGATCATGGGCTAGCAATTCAAGCCATCCGTGGCGGAGCGTACGATTACATCCTCAAGCCTATTGATCGCGATGCGTTTATCAGTGCGCTCAAACGTGCGATGCAGACACGACAGTTGCGTCGCAAGGTAACGGAACAACAATTGGCGCTAGCATTGCATGCGAAGTCGCTTGAGCGTCTAGTGGAAAAGCGTACCAGCGAACTAGTATCAGCCAATGCCACCAAAGATAAATTCATCGACATCGTATCGCAGGAATTGAAATCGCCGCTCGAGAATCTCAAAGGTATGACGCAATTGATGCGCCACCAACTTGAGCGAGGAGATGTCACGAATACAGTCCATCAGGGTCTCGTTGATATGGAGCGCTCTATCACGCGCACCGAATACATGGTCCAGGATCTGCTAGATACATCGCTGATAGAGACTAATCTCTTTGTCTTGAAACGTTCTAATCAAGATCTTTTGAAGCTCTGTCGAGAGCTATTCGATGAATATACGACACGCTCCGTTCTCTCGTTGAAGTGCGACTTCCTGGGTGACCCGCTTGAAGTCGAAGTCGATCGTGATCGCTTTTCGCAAGTCATCATCAATCTGCTATCGAACGCACGCAAATTCTCGAAGAGAGGCACAGACATTACCATCACGCTCCAGCAATCTGGTTATGAAGCCATTTTATCCGTACAAGACACAGGCATTGGCATCCCAGAGGAAGAGTTACCACATATTTTCGAGCAATTTTATCGTGTTCCCGGA
The DNA here is from genome assembly GCA_963699315.1 of uncultured Chloroflexia bacterium. GTDB lineage: Bacteria > Chloroflexota > Ktedonobacteria > Ktedonobacterales > Ktedonobacteraceae > Dictyobacter. The sequence goes on along the minus strand of OY969433.1, from coordinate 4,006,763 downwards.
GTCGAAATACAAACAGGATCACGCACCGGCCTGGGGCTTGGTCTCTATATTGCCAGAAAGATCGTAGAGCGGCATGGTGGACACATTGAAGTGCAGACATTACAAGGACAAGGGAGCGTCTTTAGCGTCATCCTCCCAATCGTTGTTGATCCTACCGAAGAAACAAGTCCAGAAATCCCAGCAACGGCGCAAACACACGCAGTATGGACAATCACGCATTAAACGCAGTTAAGCCCGGAGAGAGAAGCCAGACTCTATAGACATAACAAAGAGCTTCTCTATCTCCAGGCGCAAGACACAATACGTTCAAGTGAAGCCGGTACGGCACAGCGCTCATCTTTCCAAAACGATCAGGCACACAAAGCAAACACATCGCCTGGTCAAAGAAACTCTCATCTTCAGCTATGATCTAGATTGAATCGGGCTAGATGCATGTGTTATGCTGATCAGGATTGCAATACTGCTCCGGGACACTGGCAAAGAGAGGTAAAGAGAGGATAGATAAACCTTTGCAGCAAAAACAGAGGAATGAATATAAGAAGAACAATCCAGAAGGCTCTTTCTTTGTGCGAACACAGGATCACTGGCAAACATGGAGTTCCATCAAAAGGACGCTACCAGCCCTGATCATTACTTTGCTCATCTTTTGTGGAGGAGCCGCACAAAGTTTCTGGCCCACAACTGATCCCGCCCGCTACCAATGCTATGCACTGACTTTCTGGCTCGGCAGTCAGGCCATACATCTGCTCCCGGCCAACCATTGCAGCTTCCTACTACCCATCGCCACAGCGCAACCAGCCTTGCACATGCTCCCACTCGAATATCCGCCGCTCACCCTACTCCTCTTCTCGCTGCCATTATTGCTGCCGCTGGCATACTATCAAGTAGGCTTCGTATTCATCATGTCAGCACTCATGCTGTTCACATACTGGCTCATACTGCGCTACGGACAACGCGGAGGCGCTGTGGCGTTTCTGATTTTTATGGTGCTAGGAGCCTGTGCCCTGGTTCCCATGCGCTATGATCTCCTACCCGCCGTACTCACGTTACTAAGCCTCATAGCAGCCCACAAGCAACGCTGGACAGCCGCCTATATCGCCCTCACCTGTGGAGTCCTCTTCAAAATCTATCCCATCCTACTCTTCCCAGCCCTCTTCATCGCCGAACAGCGCAGCAAAGAACTAATGAACATTCCTACCACAACTGCCCTGCGACAACTACCAGCACAGCTCTGGCGCACACTTCGAGACTGTCTACACTGGCAATGGTGGAACAGCTTACTCTTCTTTGGCAGCATCATCATAGTCACTGGTCTATTTGCGCTAGTCAACTTTCAGAATGCAGTAGTCAGTCAGATCAGCTATTTCTTAACGCGCCCCATCCAGATCGAATTGAGCGGAGCCAGCCTGCTCTGGCTAGCCCATCTCGGAGGCATGGCCTGGACAATCTCCTATAAATTCGGCTCAATCAACCTCAATACCGGACTCAACGGGATCATTTCACCGCTGCTCACCGGCTGCTTTGTACTAGGAGTGCTCTTCGTCCTCTGGCTCCAGTGGCAGCGCAAGATGGATCTCGCTCAGACAATTATTGCGCTAACCCTGGTCTTTATCACCACCGGAAAAGTCTTTAGTCCACAATATCTCATCTGGCTCATCCCATTGCTGGCCTATAGCGGCACATTGACAAAATTTTGGACGCTCATCTGGATTATAATCTCGTTCCTGACCACATTTATTTATGTCGTCTTTTACTCGCAGATCCTCGATCCCCATCACATCAAGATACCCGCCGGCTTCTTCGAAGTCGCAACCATACGCAACATCCTACTCAGCATACTAACACTCGCCTACCTCTTCAACTGGCTCCAAGGCCGCAACCTTAACACATACAAGTCCATACCGCATCTGGAAACAATCAGCTCGCCTACGTAGATGACGTCATCGCTGCGAAAACGCAACAGACTCGTAGCGGCGAAGGGGCGCGGACTAAAGATAACCTTCAAAATTATCAAAAGCGCGCCCCGGGGCTTGCCCACGCCGTGCCATTTCATCGTACGCGATGCTCGTTAAAGGCGATCAAATGTTCAAAAAAGCCATTTTCATCTCAGAGGCCAACGGTGTCCGCTGCGTTTTCGCTGCGATGAACGGTAACGCTGGTATACGCTGATCGATGTAGATGAGCGTATCATGCGATGAAGTGGCTCGGCGTGGGCAAGCCCCGAGGCGCTGGTTTTCGGCATTTGAAGGTTGTCTTCAAGCCGCGCCCCTTCGCCGCTACGAGCCCGCCACGTTTTCGCTGCAATGAAAAATGCCGTTATCGTATGGTATGCTCCTCAACGTCATATTCCACCGAAGGCCTTCATGTGGCTACGGGGTTGAGAAAAATACCATTCTATCCATTATTGTGGTCTGATTGGTTTTATCCACCCAGAACTGGGAGAGAACTTTCCCGTCAGATGATCGCAGCGCATAGACTCTGTTTCCCGACACGCTATAGTAGATCGTGCCATTACTTACAACAGGAGCTATATCTAAAACAAGCCCCCCCGACATGCCGTAGTCGATACTATGTGGTACCGGAGTTGGTGTGCTCTCAGTACCATTCTGGAATTTCACTGGTGTCAACCAACGTACGCTTCCTGTCAGAGCATTCAACGCAACTACATGTTGTAGTGGATTCTGGCTTATAAGTTGACTGGTTTCAAAGTAGACACTATTCCCGTCCAGGACTTCAGCAGACATGCTTCCTGTATCCGAGCGTACCTGGTACGTCCAAAGCTGTGAGCCATCTTTAATATTAAGGGCGTGCAGTGTCAAGACAGAAGAAAATGCGGTACTCTGCGTCTGATAGTAGAGCAGATTGCCAGAAACGATCGGGTCAAAACCACTCTTAGGTTCCTCTCCGACCAACTCGGGTATTCGCCAAAGCCTTTTCCCTGATGCTGCATCGTAGGCTATTACGTGTGAGTAGACTACCGTTGTAAAGTTATTCCCTTGCTTAACAGTCTGATTCGTCAGCTCATACTCACTTGTATAGATCACTCCATTGACGATCTGTGCATACGCTTCGACAGTGCGTCCCAAAGTGACTTCACTATTCTGCCAGATAATCGATCCATCCTTTGGATTCAGAGCATAGCGTGCAAAAAAGTCCTGCCCATGCAGATGATAGACGGTTACGGCATAGAGAACCTGATCATTAACAGCCAGTAATCTGAAGCCTTCGTTAAGCACAAGACTGACAGCACCTTTTGAGCCCGCGATGTTATATTGATGCTGCCACATCTGCTTCCCAGTTTGAGGATCATGGGCCGTCAGCGTGCTGATATCGGACGTTGTTGACTCTGCCACTGTATAGACGGCCTGATCGGTTGCAAATACTGAGGAGGTTATAGACAACTTCCAGAGGATAGAGCCATTCGTTACATTCAAGGCGTACAGATATTGCTGGTCGGGATGTAACGTCACCTGTGTTCTCACATACAAATTCCCACCGACAGCAAAAGGTTGGTCCTCATTAGAGCCCACTGCACCCGTATAACCCTGCACAAACTCGTTATTGGTAAAATCATGTCTCCACAAGATTTTGTGGGTTTGACTATCCAGCCGATAGACTGTCTGATTCTGATACGTATAGAGTCCGCTTTCACTTCTCACGCTCAAAGAGGTAGAGGTAAGCTGTGCCTGATATGAATGGGTAGTAATCCACACAAAGCTGCTCACGATCAATACCAAGCAGAGAGCCACAGACAAATCGACAATGAGAGGGCGTACACGTCTGCGCTTCCTCTGTGGCCGAGTTGATTCTGTTAGCGGTAAGACGCCTTGCAGCGGTGCTTCTGGCTCATCGACAGTTGCAACTGATTGTGTGCCATCCTGAACTTCGGCCGCCAGCACGCGTTGCCAGACACGTTCCAGAGAGGGAGATTGGTCATCGTGCTTAACTCCGTAGATACGTTTAAATCTCAGGATAGCTTGTTGCGCCGCATGCTCGGTGGGAGTATCATGTTGACCGGACAAATAATCATCAATTTGCTGATCCACTTTGTCCGGGGTAAAGGATGTATCGTTGGAATGAGACATCTTGCTTGTCCTTTCTAGCGTTGGTAGTATTTTCGCAACTCGTTCAAGGCTCGTGAGAGAATACTACGTATCGTTCCCTCACGCTTATTGAGCAGCGTCGCGATTTCAGTGCAACGCAGTTCTCCGACGAAACGCAATTGGAGCACTTCCTGCTGCATGTATGAGAGACGTTGCAGATATTGGTGCAGGAAAGCAACTTCCTCCTGCTCAATGACCTGCGTTTCTAAGTCATCTTCTCCAAGCATCGCTTCCAGCGCTACCAAGGATACCTGCTGCTGGCGGTGCCTTTGACGATAGTAATCGTTGACTTTGTTACGCGCAACGGTCCATAGCCAAGCTCGCTGCTCATCCGCGCTCAACCTGGTCAGATCATTGCGCAACGCGCCGATGAACACCTCGGCCAAGATATCTTCCGCATCATTAAGCGTTATCGTATGGCGCTTGATATACGCAAAGAGCGCTGCCGCATAGCGCTGATAAAGATTGGCAGTGACAGTATGTCGCTTTTCTAGCGACATACTGTCACTGTTGTCCAGCCACATAGGACGTTTTCGCATCGGTTCCTCCGCATACCTGTAGCAAATGAAATATTTCACTAGCTACATCGTCGTTAGCTCCAAAACGTTGCATCGCGTTCTGTTTCAAAAGCTTTATGCTGACGCTCACTAAACAGCTACCACTCTAGTAGAAACAAATATGCCATTGCAGCCTGCTCTTTATAATAATTATAAGTAGTATTCTTCCTAAGATGATCAAAGGTCCTTCTCGCACCACCAAGTCCAACGACATCACCTGGGAAGATTGAGTGGTTTTCAAGGCAAGCCTGGCGAGGTACCTCCCTTCAATCGCAGAGAGACAGAGAGCCAACGTGAGCGCCGCGGTCTTGCGCCATTGACTCCAACACATTCCAAAGAAAGAGCTTTGAGCTTGGCAAACCAAGATCACTTACTGTAGCTGCCTCGCCTTGTGCACGCGGTCCCGTTCATCGTACAATCAAGCATCATGTTCTCTATCAACGCCTCCCAACATATCTATTCATCGTAGAAGAAAATGCACGCGCATGCTGTCTATTCGTACCGGACTCGCTCCCGTACTCCAAACAGCATAGCCATCACATCGTCTCTTCATTTGAAAAGGTTCCCTCTCGCGTCCCGATGGCTGCCATGTCGTACGATGTACGGGACCGCGTGCACAAGGCGAAGCAGCTACAGTAGGCTATCGTGGTCTCTTCGATTGTACGCGGTATTGTGCACATCGCGGTGATTAGAAGGGCGAGGCTGATTTCAAGGAGCTTTGTAGGTCGAAAGCGTCGGCTAGGAGCTCATATATTTTTGCGCGATTCTCGTGTCCATAGACAATAGCAGAGATCATCAACTCGTCTGCGCCTGTCTGCTCGACAAGCTTCAGCAGCTTCTCGCGGACAACTTCAGGACGTCCGATTGTCTGCCGGCTACGCGTCTCTTGAGTCATCATTATTTCTGACGATGTGTAGTGATAGGCTCTGGCTTCCTCTGGACTTGGTAGTGGACCAGCATGGCCAGAACGCAGTCGCAGAAAGGCCAGACGCATAGATGAGGCCAGCTCCTCAGCCCGTTCATCGGTCTCAGCGCAGATGACGGTGGTGGTCAGGATGACCTTTGACTCTTGCAGCCGCTCAGATGGGATGAATTGTGTGCGGTACATCTGGATCGCTGGTATGGCGAAGCTCGGATTGATGTGATGCGCAAAGGCAAAACCGACGCCCATCGCTGCGGCAGCCTGGGCTCCAAAATCGCTTGAGCCGAGTAGCCAGATTGGTGGAAGCTCAACATCACTAGGTATTGCTCTGACCGTGCGGAAAGGATGTCCAAGGGGAAAGCCCTCACCTTCACCAGAGAAAGCTAGCAATTCCGCTAATTGCTGTGGAAAATCGTCGGCATTGAGCGCCTCACGTGATCCTCGTAGTGCCAGAGCGGTCCGGGGATCGGTGCCGGGGGCGCGTCCGATGCCAAGGTCGATGCGTCCAGGATGTAGCGCTTCCAACACATGAAACATCTCTGCGACCTTCAGCGGGGCATGGTTGGGAAGCATGATACCTCCCGATCCAACACGGATACGCTCGGTTGCCTGGGCGACATGTCCAATCACGATCTCAGGCGCTGGGCTGGCTGTCATGCTGGAGTTATGATGTTCCGCTAACCAGTAGCGTGCATAGCCAAGTCGATCAGCCAGTTGAGCCAACGCAATTGTATTACGCAATGCTTGTGTACTATTTGAACCCGCATCAACTGGGGAAAGATCCAGGACAGAGATAGGAAGTGTCATTGTAGTTATCCTTTACCATATAAATTATAGAAATTTATCGCCTTTTTTAGTTATAACAAAATTAGCGCATGAATTTATCCATCAGCGCATATAAAATTAGCGCTGGATGGCTCTTATATCTCTATTGTGGGCATGCTTTTTGATGGCTCCTGCTTTTGGAAGGTGATAACTCCAATGGAGGCAATGCAAATCAAGGCGATGGCGATCGTGCCCTGCCAGGTGAGTTGCTCGTGAAGGAGGATTAAGCCTGCCAGCGCTGCGATCACGGGCTCCAGGCTAAGTAGGATGCTGAAAACTCGCGATGGTAAATGCCGTAGGGCTTCCATTTCTAATGAATAGGGGAGTGCTGTGGAGAGTAGTCCCACTCCCGCTCCAATGAGTAAGAGGGGGGGATTGAGTAATGTGGCTTTTTCCTGTATGATCGCTAGCGGCAACAACAATAGTGCTGCGATACAGGTTGCAATCGCCAGACCGGAGCCACCAGGAAAGATGCTTCCTACTCTGCTGCTGAGTAAAATGTAGCCAGCCCAACACGCTCCCGCCAGCAGTGCGAAGCCTATACCTGTTAGTTTGAACGATGTTCCACCCAGGATGTCGATGGGGGCAAATAATAGGACACCACAGGCCGCTAGGATGACCCACAACACGTCGAGTGCTTTCCGCGATTGTACTATGGCAAGCAGCAGCGGTCCTAAAAACTCAAGTGTGACGGCGACGGCGAGCGGAAGCTGATCCAACGAAAGATAAAACGAAAGATTCATAGCCGCCAATATAATCCCGAAACATGCTGCCCAGCCATATGCCTTCCAACCATATGTCCCTCGCATATGCGCATGCCAGATCACCACAAGCATCAGAGCGGCTCCCGTCACGCGAATACCAGCCACCCCGACAGGCCCGAAGGCGGAAAAGAGGTTCTTTGCCAGCGCCGCACCGATCTGTGTCGAGCTGATAGAAAGCAAAATTAAACCCATTGGCAAAAACTTCCTGGTTGCTTTCGGTGGAAGATCTAATGATTGTCTGATCGATACTCCTGGAATTGTTTCCTTCATCCTCCAAGACCTTTCTGATGTTGGCGATAAGCCTGTACTTTACTGAGATTGCCGCACTCTTCCATAGAGCATCAACGACGATGCTGGCTACGCGATCCACACACAAATAACATACCACATCCCCGATGTCTTTCTTGACAAAAGATGCGTTCTTCCTTATATTTAACATTGTTGATACACTTTGTCAACAATTAAATATTAGCATTTACATATGATTTATGGTCCAGATTGTGCATGCGTAAACGTTCAATAGATTAGGTTATTAGAGACAATGACTGCTTTAATTTCGTAGAAATACTGCATGTTATTTTTTCTTGCCTTCAGATGGACGATGTATCACAACGCTTTTCTAGCGGCCGGCGTTGCGTTTCTGAAGGTATGTTGGATATGTAATGTAACCGTAATACTTATTGTGCAGAGATAAAGTGGTCGGAATACATAAAATGCCGATCATAGTGGTTGAGGAGAGTACTCATGACCTGCTATAATCAGGAGTGTTTAGACAATCATGCGCCTGCACGGTGGATGTCAAACGTACGAGTAGCACGAACGGCTCCCATGAATCAGGGCCATCATCTATTCGTAGATACAGCATATAACGATTATCATTATTATTTCACGTGTCTCTGTTGTTGTGCAGGAATACCTTGTGGCTAAATAACGATAAAGTCGTCTGAAATAGAGGTCGTACTTTCTGTTTCAACTGCGCATTCAATCAACGGAGATTGTAGATGAAAGAGACACTTATGACAAGCCCAATCATTTTTGAAACCTTTCTGGCTCCCGCCTGGTACAAAATGTATCAATATATGACAGAATATGTAGAACGCTCGATCGGTGTCCCCACCTTTCTTTTGAATGGAGAGGCTTTGGAGGATTTCGCCGATGCCTATACGGATGTTGGTTTTTTAACTCCACTTGCTTATATACAGTTACTGCATCAGAAACCCTGTCCGATTGAATTAATCGTAGCCCCTATTTCATTAGGAGAAGTTCAGCAGGGAGATATCCCTCCCGTATTTTTTGATATTGTGGTACGCAAAGAGAGCCGTATCACCTCTGCTAGCGAGCTAGAGGGGTGCGTCTGGTCCTACTACACAGGTATGTCACACACGGAAGATCAATCACTCTATGAGCAATGCCTGCCGTCGTTGAGCGTTAAAAGGATGGTTGAGACGCATACACAGGCACAAGCGTTACGACTGGTCCTCGATGGTACAGCCGATGCCACAGCCATTGATGCCCATATGCTCGATCTAGTGTATCGAAACAGCCCACACATGGCTGATCGACTCCGCGTACTGAGCGCCTACTGTCCCTCAACGGGACCGCTGGTCGTCGTGGCATCGCATCTCAGCACCGCAACCAGGCATAAAATCCAGGAAGCCTTCTTGTGTATGCATCAGGATGCTTTTTTTGCGCAACGCCTGCGCGAAGGATCAATCGACCATTTTATTCCAGTCAGCAATAGCCACTATCAGAGTATGAGTAAACGCTATAGAGATACACAGGCCCAGCCACGCTTCACGGAAGAGCCAACGGCATCCTACGCCTCAGCTCAATTCTAGCATGCGCAGCCCAACGGTATCCGACGGCCATCGAGCCACCAAGTCCAACTACATCACCGAAGGAGGTGGAGTACATCGCGATCAAGCGACGTGGTTTTCGGGACGCGCTTGGCGAGGTACCCCCTTCCATCGCAGAGAGAAAGAGAGCCAACGTAGCTGCGTGTCTTGCGCACGCGGTCCTCTCGACGTACGTAATGATCATATGTGCATGAATTACTCCCAATATGCGAGATTCATCATTCATACCGCTACGCATCTCGTGTGGTGAGCACGGAGAGATCCACGAGTGAGCATTTCATGCGTCAAGTGGACCGCGTGCGCAAGACACGCAGCTACGTTGGCTTTCGTGTTTTTCCACATTCGAAACTCTTTATGCCACAAAACCAGTATTCATTGTGGCAATGATTGCTAACAAGATCAATCCAACGGAACAGAAAAGGATCGTATCGCTTACTCTGAAACTTTGGAGCAGCCAGCCGATCAAGGCCAATCCCAGCGGCTGACCGCCAAATGCGATCAAGCGAAAAACGCTGTTGACGCGCCCTTGTAACGCATCAGGAATAAGGGCGCTGCGGTAACTAAACTGCACGACGTTGTAAATCGGGCTAGAGATGAAACCCAAAAAACGCTGATCTGATAGAGCATGCTAATGCTATATTTGACTCTCGTATCGGTGATCTCTTAGAAGAGGTTGAGTGGCTTACCGCTCGTGCGTGGAGTTTGAACCGGCTCTTTGGAGACTGTATAACCAGCATCATCAAGCGCCTCTTCAATCTGAGCCATGGAAAGTTGGCTGGCATCATAACGCAGATGAACAGATTTTGTGGGGATCGTGGTTGAAACGGACTCTACTCCCGGCAAGCCGCCAAGTGCACCATCAATTGCCTTCACACAGTGTGCACAACTCACATCGGGAACTGAAAGCTCTATATCTTGTACATTTGCCATGATATTTTTCCTCTCAATAATTTACTCTTTCCCTACCCATAGGGGAGGGGTATAGCGACACTATAACACATACTGATAGGGCTTGCAAGCTGTGTAATTGGCCATCCACCTTGATCGTATTAGCACAACTGCATCCTATTTGGAAGTTGTATAATCTATTGGAATGCGGCTGTTTTCAATTGTTTACAACTATAAGGAGACTGTCCTGTGAAAATTGTGATCCCTGACGATTATCAAGATGCGGTGCGCTACCTTGACTGCTTTAGTAAGCTCAGTGGCCATCAGGTGATAATTTATAATGATACGGTTAAGGATGTCGATAAGCTGGCGGAGCGCTTTCGGGATGCCGATGCGTTGGTGCTGATTCGAGAGCGTACCCGGATTACAGAGCCGCTGCTTGCCAGATTACCGAAACTGAAGGTGATTAGTCAGACGGGTAAAGGTTGTCCCCATATCGACATCGAAGCCTGTACACGTCATGGAGTTACAGTGACAGCTGGCTCTCTTAGCCCGGTCTCGGGCTCATCCAACGCGACAGCAGAACTTACCTGGGGGCTGGTATTAGCATCGATGCGCCACCTTCCGCAGGAGATTGCTAGGATGAAGACGGGACTCTGGCAGAACACGCTGGGAGTTGGCTTGCGCGGGCGGGCGCTGGGGGTCTTTGGCTATGGACATATTGGAAGTATGATAGCGGCTTATGGGCGTGTATTTGGTATGAATGTGTTGATATGGGGACGCGAAGGTTCGCTAGCGCGTGCACGTGCCGCTGGCTACGCTACAGCCAGCAGCCAGCGAGAGCTGTTCAGACAAGCCGATGTACTCAGCCTGCATATAAGTCTGACTGAGGCGACACGTGGGATTGTCACTGCTGAGGATCTCGCGGCTATGAAACCATCAGCATTGCTAGTCAACACGAGCCGAGCCCCGCTGATTGCCCATGGAGTGCTGGAAGAGGCATTACGTGCCGGTCGTCCAGGCTATGCCGCCGTGGATGTATATGAAGAAGAGCCCGTAGTAGATCATCCCCTGCTCCATATGGATAACGTCATATGCACCCCACACCTGGGTTATGTCGAAAAAGACGGCTATGAACTCTTATTTGGAGGCGCTTTTGATCTATTGCTAGCATTCGCCGCTGGCAAACCAGCTAACATTATCAACCCGCAAGTCACTTCCAAGCAATGACCCGCATCTTTAGAGGCACGATACCTCACCCGTGGGCGACGTCCTCGCGCGCATTGACTCCGATAATTATGGATGAGCTTGTCAAACGAGCACATTTCAATCAAATGGCCTCACGAGGATAATAAGCATGTTCAATTCTCCCCCATCTCCACCACAAAGCCGCCTGGGAAGCCAGTTCCCAGGCGGCTTTGTTTTGCTGTGTAGCAACAAGCTACGCATTTTGCAGCGATTGAGCCAAAATTATTATTCCTCTCCTCAGAAAAACACGAATCGGCCGATCTGTCCACTCACGACTGCCGGAGCGGAGACATGGGGACCGGAATGGAGTAGGTCTTGCCGCCCACACCGACTCCCCCTTCACATGTATTCGGAGGGATGGTACAGGTACCCCGCGATGAAGGACACTCAGCAGCCCAGAACATATAGCCTAGCATCCCGTTTGTAGTCCCCACCCCATTGGGTGCCACTGACTGCACATAGCTGCCGGTAGTATCGATGAGTGACCCACTAAAATGTAAACATTCCGGCGGGAGACTCCCCGCGCTACTAATATACAGACCTCCCGTGAGTTTGGCCGGAGCAAGAGGGCCGTGAATTATTGCAATGAAATTTGAATAGTCAATTTGATCCCAATGCTAGCAACACGTTTAAAGAGATGCCATGCTAATTTAAGTAGCCGAGGAGCAGTTTTCATGAAAACGGATTGGGCCAATCCTACTGCCAGTAACTATATTTGCGATAATTGTAGTTTCGTCCACTGGTTTGCATAAAGCGGCAAGGAACAGGTTCACAGGCAAAGGAAGTCTCCATCCAACTTACGGGCTGGATGGAGACTTCCTTTCTGCGGCACATACTAGCGTCCAAAGCTACGCAGGCGCAACGAGTTGGTTATCACTGTCACTGATGACAGGGCCATGGCTGCGGCGGCGAAGATGGGTGCCTGCTCCTTTAAGAAGGGGATAAGCGGTGAGAGTATGGCGGTCGGCACCAGAATGATGTTATAGGCGAAGGCCCAGAAGAGGTTCTGCTTGATGATGCGCATGGTGGCTCTGGAGAGCATGAAGGCGGTGGCGATGCTCTTCAGGTTACCTTTGACCAATGTGATGTCGGCTGCCTCTATCGCGATATCTGTGCCGGTGCCCATGGCGATACCAGCGTCGGCTTGCACCAGAGCAGGAGCATCATTGATCCCATCGCCAGCAAAAGCGACCGCCAGGCCCTGCTCTTGCAATTGTCTGACCTGATTGCTCTTGTCTTCGGGATGCACTTCAGCTAGCACATGCTCAGGCGCGATGTTCACCTGTCTGGCGATAGCCTCGGCGGTATGTCGATTATCGCCAGTAATCATCCAGACCTGTATGCCCTGGTTCTGGAGTTGCTTGATGGCTTCAGCCGATCCAACTTTGACGGTGTCCGCGACGGCTACGACGCCAACCGCGATACCATCGATGGCCGCCAGCATAGTCGTCTTGCCCTGTCGCTCAAAGTTGCGCATGGCCTCCTCAAGAGCATCAAAGGGAACGGCTCGTTCTGTGAGCAAGCGACGTGTCCCAACGAGAACCTGATGTCCTTGGATGGTTGCTTCTACGCCGCGTCCAACCAGTGCTGTAAAGCGCTGGGGGGTTGCATTCAACGTCAAACCACGTGCTCGCGCGCCCTCAACAATAGCGCTTGCTAGCGGATGTTCAGAACCAAGTTCTGCTTCTGCGATCAATGGCAATATATCTTCGATGCGTTGGCCAGACAACACTATGACATCAGTCAGTTCGGGCTTACCTCTCGTGATCGTGCCAGTTTTGTCGAGCAGAACAGCGCGTACAGCCTGCATGCGCTCTAGGCTCTCGCCGCCCTTGATCAAGATCCCTTTTTCTGCTCCTTTACCGGTTCCGACCATGATGGCCGTTGGCGTTGCCAGTCCAAGGGCACAGGGACAGGCGACAACAAGTACGGCAACGGCTGCCACTAGCGCTGTAATCCAGGGATTTGTGCTGACCATGTGAGACATCTGCTCGCTGGCGGACAAGCCAACAAGGTTGCCGATCAATGTCCAGACAATAAATGTGAGGACGGCGATGATCAAAATGATGGGTACAAAGATGCTTGAAATTTTGTCGGCAAGACGTTGAATGGGGGCTTTTGAACCTTGTGCCTGTTCAACCATGCGAATGATGTTAGCTAGGACCGTATCAGCTCCGACCTTTGTTGCACGGATATGTAGCAGGCTGTGCTGATTGATGGTTGCTCCAATGAGCATCTCGCCTTCACCCTTCTCAACCGGAATGCTTTCACCAGTGATCATCGACTCATCGATGGTCGAATGACCGGAGAGCACCTGACCATCGACAGGAATCTTCTCGCCGGGCCGCACCACCAGTTCGTCACCAGAGCGAACCTGTTCAATCGCCAGATCGCTCTCTATTCCCTGCCGAATAACATGAGCCATCCGGGGTTGCAATCCGATCAGCTTCTTGATCGCATCGTTCGTTTGTCCCTTAGCGCGCGCCTCTAGATATTTGCCTAGGTAGATCAAAGTGATAATTAGGGCGGCTGTATCATAGAAAGTTACGCCTCCTACCACTTGCGGAAAGAAGGTGGCGACAAGGCTCATTACATAAGCAGCCGTCGATCCTGCGGAGACCAGCGTATCCATATTGGCTGCACCATGTTTCAAGACCTTCCAGGCGTTGCGATGAAACTCTCCACCCACAATAGCCCAGACCGGAGTGGTCAGCACGAGCAAGAGGATATTCTCACCGGGGAAGCGATCCATAAAAAACATGCTCAAGATCAGAATCGGCAATGTGAACATGATACCTGTAATCAAGAGTGCACGCTTGTGCTTTAATTCGGCCTGCTTACGCAGTTGACGCTCATCCTCCGGAGCGCTAGTTGTCAGCAAAGAACCATCAGTCGCCTGTATTGTTTTCTCTGCCATGACCACATCGGACTCAGCCGAAGACGTCGTCGGCTGAGCAAGCGGAATAGCTTTATAACCAATTGCATCAACCTTTTGCATCATCTGTTCCAGTGCCGCCTGCCCTGGATCATAGGTAATAGTGGCCTTCTCGGTTGCCAGATTCACTTGCGCATCCGCTACTCCCGGCACCTTTTTGAGACCTTTCTCTACACGCATCGCACACGAGGCACAGGTCATGCCTTCAATTGCAAAGACCGCTTGCTGCGATGCCGGTTCTGCAGAGAGATGTATCGTTTGTTCGATGGAGCGTCCAGCTTCAGTCGCCATATCTACCACCTTTCGTCGTTAACTAAAATTGCGAAGAGTCAAACCCATACCCCCCTGGTGGGGGTCTAGTGATTATAGCGCTGTTTCTTAGCATTGTCAACGTGGACCATTCTCGCCTCCAATTATTTGCAGGATCAGATAGTAGTTGCCACCCAAGATGTTAAACACAAACAAGCGAAACGCTTCGGGCACTAAGACAGTATATATATTATAGAGCATGTGCCGAATAGCTATGATACCTTTCTATTGTGTCGTTTTGAACCATTGTTATGCTATGCTTTCTATAAAAGAAATAACAATGAAACTGCTATAAATATAGATTAAAAACGAGTTTTGAGATCTGAGTTATGCCTTAAAGAGGAGAATGGTTAGATAAAGAGGAGAATGGTTAGATGGCGGAGATTTATAAGCAAACCGTATCGGCTGAACGAGTGCCGAGCGGTATTGCCGGATTTGATCAGCTTTTGCAGGGAGGATTTTTCAAGGGCGAAACGTATTTGTTGATGGGTCAGCCTGGAGCGGGGAAAACTATCTTTGGAAACCAGATCTGCTTCAATCACGTTGCAAACGGCGGTCGCGCCATTTATATGACGTTGTTAGCTGAAACCCATAGCCGAATGCTCACCCATATGCAATCCTTTGAGTTCTACTCAGCGGAACCTCTGGCAAATCAGCTTTCCTACATTAGCGGATCATCGATACTTGAGCAAAAAGGGCTTGATGCTCTCTTGACGCTCATCCGTAAGGAGGTCCGCAAGCAACATGCAACGCTGCTGGTTATTGATGGAACGATCACCATCGAGCAGAATGCGACTTCTCTACGTGAGCGTAAGGATTTTTTACATGCTTTAAACATCATTGCTGAATCGGTTGGCTGCGTAGCACTATTGCTCATGCAATGTGACCGCGACAGGTATGATCAGCCAGAGCATACTATGGTTGATGGGCTAATTCAGCTCTCGGCAAGCTTGAATGATATACGTGCTATGCGTGAAATCCAGATACACAAGTTCCGCGGTGGTAGATTTTTGGAAGGCCGTCATTTGTATACTATTAAGGATCAGGGATTTATAATTTATCCTCGTACAGAAGAAGCACTAAAGCCTCTAGCGTTGCCCTCAAAATCTCCGTTGATGCCGGAGACGTCAGAGACAAAAATGGGCTTTGGCTTGGGAAGTCTGGATGAGATGATTCATGGCGGCGTGCCGATAGGGAGTTCGACAATGGTGCTGGGATCTCCTGGGACGGGTAAGACGCTGCTCGGTCTGCATTTTCTCTATCAAGGAGTGAGTGAAGGACAGCAGGGACTCTATTTCGGCTTCTCGGAGACACCTAAGCAATTAAGGCAACGTATGAACCACCTCTTGCTTTCTCCTTTACAAAATTCTAAAACATCGCCGCCAGAAAATACCATCCCACGTGGCAATCGCTCTACCACGCACACAAAAAATTCCAGGGATAGCGCAGAGAAACAAAATACAACAGCCTCACCTGAACGTCTCAACATTTTTTTTCCCACTATCTTCACGGCCTTACGTTCAATGGATGTCACCACCATCTGGGCGGTGGAACAGGCAGATCTTTTTACATCGGATATTGTCATGCCAGAACTGATCAGTAAGATGGCATCACAGGTTGAAAATATCGTGTTTTTACGCCATGTTGAGCTCTACTCCCAGTTATATCATCTGATATCGATCATGAAGATGCGCCAAAGCGGCTATGATCCTTCCATTCGAGAGTTCCGCATTACTGACCATGGTCTGGATGTTGCCTCTACCTTTAAGAGCACAGAATCAATCTTAACAGGAATTGCTCGTCCCCGTGAATCTCCTCCGGCATCATCATTTGGGATCGGTGAAACCTCCATACAAGGGGAACAGCAATGAGTACTATTTTAGTGGTTGATGACGAGACCTCGATCATTGAAGTTTTACAGGATGTGCTGGCTGATGAGGGCTATGATGTAATGACGGCTAATAATGGCCAGGAGGGATGGGCAAGCATTGAAGAGAAGCGTCCCGATCTGGTCCTATGCGATGTGATGATGCCGATTCTCGATGGTCGAGAGTTATGTCGTCGTATGACAGCAGATCCGCGTTATCGCTCGATTCCGCTCATCTTTATGACGGCAGTCCATAAATCATTCAATCAGTCAGAATGCCGTCACGTCGCTACTATTTCTAAACCATTTGATATCGACGAGATGCTGGCTATGATTGCCAAATTTGTTCCCAAAGACCTCGCCTCATAAAAAAGAGAGGCCAAAGGGATACTTTAACCTCTCGTCCGTTGCTATCTCCTCCCATAAATCAAGGCGCATTGATGTTGTCAGAAGCAGATGAGTGAGCGTGCAGCGGACGAGCAAGGATGTTCTATTCCTTTCGACCTGTTCTGGAGTTGGGTTAGGCGCTCAAGGAGCGGTTGAGGGCGCTCAGTACGGCTTTGATGGATGCAATTTCGATGTTTGTATCGACGGCTGCTCCGAAGAAGTTGCCCGCTACGGTTTCAAGTTGGATGTAAGAGACGGCCTGCGTTTCTGCTCCCTCGCCGATGGCGTGCTCTGTGTAGGAGTGGAGCGTGAAGGTTGCGATGTTACTCTCGTTAAGGGCGCGTACAAAGGCGTCAATGGGACCGTTTCCGTAGGCATGTATGTTTTGCACGATACCGTTGACATCAACGCTGGCAACACATTCCACAGAGTCAGGGCCAGTTGTTTCGATGTTTACGCGGCATTCAAATTGTCTCAGGGCCAGTGGCGCGGTACGTTTGAGATACTCTTGTTCGAAGGCCGCGAATAGCTCAGTGGAGAGTATCTCACCACCACGTGCATCTGATAAATCCTTGATGACTTTGCCAAACTCAACATGCATGGCCTTGGGCAATTGGAAACCAAATTCGCTCTCCATCAGATAGGCGACTCCGCCTTTGCCCGATTGGGAGTTGATGCGAATGATCGCTTCATAAGAGCGTCCAATATCTTTGGGATCGATGGGTAGATAGGGGACATCCCAGAGATCTTGCGTTGAACGAGCCTGGGCATTCATTCCTTTATTGATGGCGTCCTGATGTGAGCCGGAAAAGGCGGTGAAGACAAGTTCTCCCGCGTATGGATGTCGTACGGGAATTTCCATACGGGTACAATGCGTATAGATCTTGCAGATAGCGTTGATATCGCTAAAGTCGAGTTTCGGGTCAACGCCCTGGGTGTACATATTGAGGGCGAGCGTGACTATATCAACGTTGCCGGTACGCTCACCGTTGCCAAAAAGTGTACCTTCAACGCGATCCGCGCCCGCCAGTAGACCAAGTTCGGAGGCCGCCACGCCGGTGCCACGATCATTATGGGTGTGTAGACTGATTATAGCAGTATCTCGATTGCGCAGATGACGACAGAACCATTCAATCTGGTCTGCATGCACGTTAGGAGTGAAGACTTCAACGGTCGCTGGCAGATTTAAAATGATCTTATTGCCAGGAGTAGGTTGCCAGACATCCACTACCGCCTCACAGATCTCCAGAGCAAAATCCACTTCAGTCAGCGAAAAGCTTTCTGGCGAGTATTCCAATGTGATCTGCGTATTTGGAAGCGTGGAAACTAATTTTTTAATTAAGGTCGCGCCACGTACAGCGATATCGACAATGGCAGGTTTAGCGAGTCCGAAGACAATACGCCGCTGCTGCTCGGAGGTTGAATTGTAGAGATGAACAATCGCTCTCTTCGCACCACGCAATGATTTAAATGTACGATAAATAAGATCATCTTTCGATTGGACCAGGACCTGTATCGTGACATCGTCGGGGATGCGATCCTCCTCAATCAGGCGGCGCATAAATTCAAATTCGGTCTGGGACGCCGATGGGAAACCTACCTCAATCTCTTTAAAGCCAAGCTTCACGAGCAGATCGAATAGCTCGACTTTTTCGGCCACACTCATCGGGATAGGCAAAGCCTGGTTTCCATCGCGCAAATCGACACTGCACCACGTCGGAGCGGTCTTGATGCGCTTGGAGGGCCATTGCCGATCGGGCAGATCGATAGGAACAAATGGTTGATATTTGGTAATGTGCCCCTTTTGCATGCCGCCACGGGCACGAATACTAGTTTGCATTGATGTCTCCTTGCTACATGCGTGGATAGAGTAGAAGATTGAAGTCAATAATAGATAAGTAAGCATTATTTCATAAGTATTCTGTGTATGTGCTATCATACCATATGCTCCCAATAGCTGTCTAAGTGCCACCATTTTGATTTCAGATGCTAACTATGCTCTAAAACGATCATGGCCTTAGACCATATTTATCAGATTTGTTCCCAATGTACATAGATGTCGTAAAAGCTAAATGGGAATGTAGTTGGAGGCTAAAAGATTTGGCATACATGTCCTCAGATGACTACAATATCGGTAAGGGATCAAAATTATCAGGTCCTTTCCTTGGATGTAGACAAAAGGAGATGTATAATCTATGTGCTATGATGACAACGCCCGTCCTCCTGCACCATCAACCGCTAGTGGTACTGCCCGTGGAGAAGATGTTGTATTGACAGCCTCAGATGGCAATCGCTTTGCGGCTTATGCCGCTTATCCAGATAATCCTCTGGGTGTGCAAGTGATCATTTATCCAGACATTCGTGGTTTGCATCAATTCTACAAAGAGCTCGCACTACGTTTTGCCGAATCCGGTGTGCAAGCTGTGGCGATAGATTACTTTGGACGTACGGCAGGTCTGGCACCACGTGACGACTTTTTCGAGTATATGCCGCATGTGCAACAAATGCAGACGTCAAGCTTCTTCGCCGATGTGCAGGCCGCTTTAGATTTTGTGCATGGCGGCAAACAAGGAACATTACCAACCTTCTCGGTTGGTTTTTGTATGGGAGGCACCTTTTCACTCCTCGGCGCGACGCAAGACTTTGGCTGGGCAGGAGCGATTGGCTTCTATGCTAGTTTGATCCGCAATCTGGGTGGAGAAGGAACCGCTTTAGATCGCGCCACTCAGATCAAATGTCCCGTCCTGGGACTCTTTGGTGGAGCCGATCAAGGTATCCCAGTTGAGCAGGTGCACGAACTCGAAAAGAGACTCAACAGTGCTGGCGTTGAGAACAACATAGTTATCTATCCTGATGCCCCGCACAGCTTCTTCGATCGTCGCGCCGCCGATCACGCCGAGGCCTCATCTGATGCCTGGCATCGCATCTTCCATTTCATAGATGATCACAAGAACAAGGTGCAATAAAATCTCGGTTCAGTTCAGGGTCCTTTACAGCTTGCTGTAAAGGACCCTGAACTGAACAGTATTGGGCCTTGCGTACTCCGTCCAGTTATCCATGGAGATTTACCGCGCAGATAGATGTCTTGCTTCTAATAGGCCGCGCCTCTTCAGCTGGAGATAGATCCAGAGCGTTATTCCCAGGAGAACTCCTCCAATCAGGTACGATCCTAAAACATCGCTGGCCCAATGAAAACGAGCAAGGAAAGAAGGGTTATATTCTTTCTATAAAGATTTAGGGATACTCTATCACATTCAGCATACTACGATAACACAAGGGCATGAAACGTGGATGAAAAGTACTTCTCTTCATCTTATGTTCATGTGTCTGGGGTATAGTATAGGAAAGTTAGAGGAGGATAAGCATGCGTCTCTTACTGGTGGAAGACCATCCAGGGCTAGGTCCTGATATCAAAAAAGGGCTGGAAGATTGTCTCTATGCTGTAGATCTGGCCACAAATGGTGCGGATGCGCTGGCGTTAGGAGCCATCATTCCATATGATCTGATAATTTTGGATGTTCTGTTGCCAGGTATGAATGGTTGGGACGTCTGTCGCCATCTTCGTGAACAACATTGCCAGATTCCCATCCTCTTTCTTACGGCACTGAATGAGGTTGATGATCGCGTCCGTGGCCTGAATCTTGGCGGAGACGACTATTTGAGCAAGCCGTTTGCGTTTCGAGAATTAGAAGCGCGTATCCGTGCGCTACTACGCCGCGAAACGTCCAACCGATCGCCAGTATTACAATTCCTTGATCTCACACTTGATCCGCGCACCTACGAAGCACGGCGCGGCAACCGTCTGATTCCACTCTCGCACAAGGAATATGTGTTGCTCGAATTTCTGCTCCGCCATCCACGCCAGATCATGAGCCGTATGATGATCACTGAACACGTCTGGGATGAGGATGCTGAACACCTTTCTAACGTGATTGATGTCTATATTCGTCATCTCCGCCAAAAACTATGCGCTGAAGGTGAACCAAATATCATCCAGACTATTCGCCATGCGGGATATCAGTTAAAGGAACCGGTAGGATCATGAGGACTTTCGTTCGCCACTACTGGCCCCCTAATGTACGCCTTCAGCTTATGGCCTGGTATACTGCTGTCTTCGCCGTGCTACTGCTTTTCACAGGCGGCTTCTTTTATCAACATCTTGAACGTTCACTAGAGACAAGTCTGGACAGCACCCTCCAGGTGCGGGCACAGCAGATTGCCAGCGAGATTGTGACAACACATGGCGTACTGACCTTGAATGATCTAACCATGAATCCCTCAGGACAGGCACTCGATGGCCAAGCGCCGCAACAAGGAAATGTGGATTATGGAGAACTCGTACGCCTGATCGATCCTCACGGCAAGGTGCTGAGAGAAACTCCTGCTTTTAGCTCCCTGAATGTTCCCGTCAACAGCATCGTACAATCTATGCAAGGCAATCCCTGGCAAGGCACGGTGATAGTTAGGGGTGATATAGAAATACGCATCTATAGTCGTGCGCTTCTACAGCAGGGACATGTGATTGCAGTTGTTCAAGTTGGTCAATCACTTGCCTCATTGCATGGGCTCCTGCACGAACTGGTCGGTGAATTGCTTATCATCGGCGCACTGGCATTACTGGTATGCGCACTGGGAAGCTACTGGCTAGCAGCACGTGCATTTGCTCCTATCCGACGTCTTGCGCAGGTGGCCAGACACATCAAAGCCGACGACCTCCAACAACGCGTACCTATACCGCCGGCACATGATGAGATTCAATATCTCGCTTTGACTTTGAATGAGATGCTCGAATCTCTGGAGCAGGCATTTCTACGCCAACACCGTTTTGTCGCAGATGCCTCTCATGAGTTACGCACGCCTATTACGGTGCTACGGAATAAAGCGGATATTACCTTGCTCAAGACACGTACTCCCCAGGAGTATACTGAGGTACTCCTGGAAGTAAGCGAAGAATTTGAGCGGCTCGGTCACCTGATTGGAGATCTATTGGCATTAGCACGTGGAGATGAAGAGCGCACACAGTTTACCTGGGAAAATGTCTCACTCAATCAGCTTGTAGAGATGGTGCTTGCTTATGCCCAACCGCTGGCAGATGAGCGAGATATCCACTTATGTGTAGGGAATCTTGCTACTGTCGCTGTCTGGGGAGATGAAGCACGCTTGATTCAGATACTGATGAATTTGGTGGAGAATGCTATCTTCTACACCAATACAGGTGGTGAAGTGAAAGTCTCTGTACAAACTCACCAGGAGACAGCCAGCATAATCGTCCATGACACTGGCATTGGGATCGCAGCAGAGCATCTGCCACATATTTTTGAGCGCTTTTATCGTGGGGATCAGGCACGCCAGATAACCTCTCAGAGTAGTAGTGGGCTGGGGTTGGCGATTGTAGACTGGATTGTCCAGGCTCATCGAGGTTCAGTCGCGGTCGAAAGTGAGATAGGACGAGGCTCGACATTCACTATCACTCTTCCGACGACGAATAAATCTTCAGTAAACAAGCGCTTACGCTGACAGTGTAGCAGGTTTCGTTGATTTTCGGAAAATCAACACGCTCGCTAGCAATGTGATGCAATACTATTAATAGTAATCTGCGCTATTATTCATCGCCAGGGACCAAAAGATGGTGATTTTGTCGTATCCATTGAGCAACCAATGGAATAGCAATCATTTGGTCTCCATGATCATCAAGCACGAGATCGCGCATAATAAGCTTATCTAAAGCCTGGCGGGTTTTTAGCATACTCAAGGCGTTTTTTTCTGCCACAAGCTCCACACTGCCGCGCTCAAGGTCAAGCAATGAAACCAGGCAGAGACGTTGATGCTGATCACAACGATCCCACAAGTCCCAGAAATACCCAGTCCAGACTTCGAAGACCTCCTCGATAGCCAGCGCCACATCCTGCAAGGTCGCCTGATCGCGTGACTCTTCGTTAAGCCGCTCAATAATTTGCTTGCAGATTGCCTGTACAAGGAATGGTTGACAGTGGGTCACATGCAAGATCTCATCCACAAGCTCTTCGCTGAACACAAATGGAACAGGCTTGAGTATGAGCTGACGTGCATCTTCTTCTTGTAGGAAGCTTACTTTCATCCGTTCAACGTTGACAAAATAACCAGCCCAGCTTCGACCCATATCTCCCACCATTTTTGCACCGCTGAAGAGCAATGCGAAGCGGGTACGGTTCTGAATGATACTGCGGAAAAAATCAAATAGTAGGTTGAGCTTGATACTTCCTCTATTTGACGCCTCCTCAAGCTTTTCGAACTCATCAAACGCAAGGATCACAATCCGATCGGCTTGTAGCAGAATTGTTTCCACTTCTAAAAGCCACTGATCAAATACATCATAGACGCTGGATTCACTTTGTTGGAGAGCCTCATCTAAGAGCAGGCGCTCTAACTTCGGCACCGATAATCCTGCCTCATCGCACTGTCTACCTATATCGAGAGCGACAGTCGCCAAAAAGGATGAGATGCTGGCAAGCATACCTGGTCTCTGCAGATCATAAAAAACCGAGAGATAGCGTGCTCCAAGCAGAACAGGTAACTGCTTGATAATACTACTCTTCCCCATCCTTCTCTCGCCGGTCAAAAGAAAGGTCGGTCTGTATTTTCTTTGTAAGGCGTTGCCGAGCTTTTGTACGATGTCATCACGACCAAAAAACAAGGGGTCACGCAGATCCAAAGGATTACCTGGCGCATAAGGATTCTCCAGGTAAAAGTTTCCCGTCACGCTACCGAGCGTTTCCATACCTTGATCAGCCAGCATAGTCCATTGATCGATCACTATTTTAAGCTGCTGACTCAATTCGATATTTCTAAAAGATTCTGTAATGCGCATGTCTTTGAGCAGGTTCACCATACGCTCAAGTGCTTTTTGTCGATCGGCCTTGTTGGTCTGCGCTTGATAGCTCGCAGCCTCATGGCTGGCATCCTCTAGGCCACGAAAGACCTTTTCTACTTTCCTATTTGACGCTCTGACCTCCGCTGAAAGTAGTACGGCGAGTCGCTGATAAGCTAGAGCAATATCGCGCAAACCTCTGCGCTCTTCCAAATCGAGGAGCACTATTTCATAGATTGCATCCTGAGCGGCACCGATCTGCTGGGGTCTCTCGCGTACAATAAAGCTAATTTCATCAAGAGTCTCATTCAGTGCTTGCTCAGCCGCGAGCAGGAGCATACCTTTTACATATGGTAATGGCAAGAAGACGCATTCATCCCAATGCAGCGAGGCATTTTGTAGGCAGTGCAGTATTGGATAGTGCTTTCGACGACTGGCAAGGTGCGCCTGGATCATTGAGTATGCACTAATAGGATAGAGGGGGATTCTATAATAGCTAATCAAATAACACAGTATGAATGCAATACCAACAATGACTTCTTCTCCTAAGCCGATCTGCACCGCATCGATGAATGGTGTATAGTACATTCCGGCATCGCCCACAGGAATTCCAATTGCCAGACCAAAGGCTGTTGCGACAGCGATCCCGACTCTGATACCGACATCAGAGGCTGCACTATGTGGCTTTCGCAAGCGCAACACGTACGCGATTGAGAAAGCGAGGAATAAACCTGAGACTCCACCGACAGCAAGGCCGGATGTGCTTCCCCAGATATTCGTTGTTTGTTGCAAGGCTGGGAAAAGTGTGCCGATTGCGACTCCTCCCCAATAGCCCCCCACGATGCCGGTGAAACCACCTATCACGAGGCCACCAATGATACCAAATACGATGGCCCTGGTCACGTTAACGATACCACCATGACTCACAGCATTCCCACTGTTAAATGCGATCCCCATGATCAAACCAAATGCGAGACCAAAAACAATACCCACAAATACATCATTTGTAGTATGGACAATAATACCATCAGCCACGCTTAATCCACATGAAAGCGCAATACCAAAACGGAAACTGAAGAGTCCACCAAACATTGCCGCCACTACACAACTCAGTGCAGCAATCCAGATAGAATCGAACAAAAACCAGGCCGTATTTACACTAAGAGGCGCAAGAAATTCTACTCCATACAATGGATAGAGACCGGGTTGTACGCCATAGAGAAAAATGCGCACAAGTAGAGCTGGCGTACATGAGTAGAGGAAAAGCAAGGGAACAAGTCTTAGTAACATTTTTAGACGCGACGACAAAGCTCTTAGTTCAAACTCTTGCTCGAATCTCACAGGCTGAAAAAAGCAGCACAGTAACCAAGCATAGGGTTCATTGATGAACAGTCTCCTCATGCACAAAACGCCTTATCTAATACATAACAGCATTATAGCGTGTAAAGAAATATTCCTCGAATATCTCCTTATACTCATCACTTCTTCTAATTTTTTCAGTTTCTTCTATGAGTAACTTGCCTGCAAGTTGCAAACGCAGAGGGAACCACATCTTTTCCTCATTGTGCTCTCGCCCATACATCCATAAATACTCGCGCTCCAGAGGCTGGAAATTTGCGAGGAGACTCTTCTTATAGATAAATTGCTCCGTCTCAGAGTATGAAAAGGGCTTGAGTAAAATCCGCTCAAATATGTTGAAGAATGGACTGCCCTGCGCATCTCGCTGCACAACAAGATGTAGCGGATTCCGACTGGTGGTGATGAGCACCAATTGCGAGACATTGCACATAGCTCTGAGTCCCTCAAAAAATTCGAGTGAGAATTCTTGAGTGCGACCAAAACACTCAAATTCATCGATACACAAAACCGGTATCAGCTTCTTAGCGACGAGCTCCTGTAGACCTCTATCCAGACTCACCAATCCTTCATTCTCGTTTAGAGCTGGAGCCGAGAGGCCTAATTGTCGAAGAGCTTCAGCCGTAAATCCAGCCACAGTCCTGCACTGAGGAGACATTCCATCAAGATAACCAATGCGGAAACGTGCGCCAAGCCTCTCCGGTGCCTGGAGACAAAAATAGCGCAGAAGCCAGGTTTTACCTATGCGTCTAGGACCTGTGATAGAGGTTGAAGCTTTGCGTGCGGTACGCGAAAAAAGCGTCTCACTCTCCCGCTTCCTACCATACATCTCCTCGGGTATCGGGAGCGGCTCATTAAACAAAAAAGCCGGTAATGGGGGCTCCTCAAACTCGAGTTTCGTCAGCCCGAGGGTCAAGACCAAGATCACGCTCATTCCTGCCAAACAACTTACATAACTTATCACGGTAGTAACGACTAGGAAAGGTAATACTATTTTCCCACCGACTGACATTCACACTCGTAGACCCAATCATCTCAGCAACCTGTACTTGAGTCCACTGCCGAGACTCGCGCATCATTCTCAAGCGATCATTGGGTATTCCCATGCCGTACACTCCCCCTCATAAAAGCGTTCTATATTAGATGATAAGCGAGATGATAACTATGTTATTTTAACATTTCAGCACTTAAATGTACATTTATACGGGATAGTACCATGTTTCAATCCTTGTATAACTCAAGTCGCTCTAAAGTAGAGACGATTTTTATTTTGTGTTTTTCAATAATTGGCGAACTGGCTAACTGGCTAGTTATTTTATCCCTGTATGGATATTATATATTTTCGCGTGTACATTAAGAAACGTAAATCAATTTAAGCCTTTTACCACAATAATGACTCACGCGCACAAGAGAGAATTTATTTTGCGAAAACGAAAAGTTATCCGCAAGAAATTCCCCCCAAAAAGCGGGAAGGCACATTCTTTTACACTACCCACAGACCCGGGAATACTAGTATGGTGCTATCTTGCCAGCGGTCCATTAGCTGCCTTCTGCTTTTTTGTCGGTGGCATTGTATTTGCCATAGGGGCTCTACTCATAAATATCAGCATCTGCTTGTTACTGCACCTTTATATGTACCATCAGCGCACACGATAAAGTTAGCGTAACTTGATAACAACATGATAGTAATGTTATTTCATCCAAATAACAAATGCACTACAATTCCTCTATCAATAAGATTTCTTCCTTCAATATATAGGAAATGAAACACATGTCATTGGTAGGAGTACTGGTACGTGAAACGCAAAACAACGATATTTGAGAGAGGAAGATTGCCGTGAACACAATTATGAAACTCTACATTTTAGGCTTTAGAGCCATATTGAAACTTTTAATCACATACAACCAATTTATAACCATCAACGTGCATACATCGAAACATGCACATAATGAGCATATAGCATCTACACCCATCCACATATACGACACAGCGCATGTACTGAATGAGACATCGATTTATAGTGAAGCATCCAGACTTAGCTATCCTATCGCTATCTACACAACAAGCAACTTTGCTGGCACAAAAACTAGCTTCAAAAAACATATGCGCGATTTTAATCCTGCACAGAATTGGCTTATTATTATAATCGAGACACGACGCATCTTCCCTATCATCCAAATTGGTTCACTCATACCGCTAAAACGCATGTATATCGTTAAAGCTCAATGCGCGTTCCAGAGCACGTTCGATGGCCGAAACCATAGCGATGCGGTGATAGCTTCAATCAGTTCAATCAGAAATTCACTTGCAGTTATTGGCTAATATTTCCTAAATGCATAAACGTATACTTGAACGTGACATATGGGAAGCTTCGATCATCTTTCACGAACATTTCGCACGTGAACTGGACGGCGTTCCCAAAACCATTGCCTGCAATCCAGAACCCACCGTAGCCGACGGTCCTTGCGCCACCAAGTCCAACTTATTCGTTTCGAGTGCTCAAAAAGGGATGCGCTTGATCGCGAGTGTGCTCCACGATTTTTTGCACGCGTTCTCGCGATGTGCAACAACTCACGGGCGCATACGGCAACATCGTGGAGATACCGCAACGAGCGCGTAGCGGCGTTAAGATTGCGGTCAGAGTACTGGGCTCAGAAGATGACAAACCGCAATCTGGCCTTGCGCACGCCGTCCAGTTTCTCGTATGAAATGCTTCTGAAAGATGGCCAAAGCATCGAACAGGTCAAAGTCATGTGCAGAAATCATGTCCTTTCCTTACCCAAAACAAGCATGTGGGTGTTTTTACTTCTTTGGTGAATAAAACGCACGTGAAACTGGACGGCGTGCCAAAAACCATTGCCTGCAATCCAGAACCCACCGTAGCCGACGGTCTTCGCGCCACCAAGTCCAACTTATTCGTTTCGAGTGCTCAAAAAGGGATGCGCTTGATCGCGAGTGTGTCCCACGATTTTTTGCACGCGTTCTCGCGATGTGCAACAACTCACGGGCGCATACGGCAACATCACAGAAATTATGTCCTTTCCTTCCCCAAAACAAGCATATGGGTGTTTTTACTTCTTTGGTGAATAAAACGTACGTGAAACTGGACGGCGTGCGCAAGGCCAGATTGCGGCTGGTCTCTCGGCGGAGGATCTCTTTAGGCTGCAATCTTGACGCCGCTACGCGCTTGTCCCATGGTCGCTGCGATTGAGCCTAATATGCTCCTTGGCCGGTTTGCAAAAAATCGTGGGGCACACGTGCGAAGACGCTTCCTACGAGCCTAACGTAACATTGTTTCTTTCTCGGGGCATCGGTGTTTTTTCGGCAGCAGCAAGACGACTCCAGCGACACATCCTTCATCTGCAAGAGTCTATAGATAAACAACACATCCGCGCTGCTCAAGTAGCTGGAGCAACTCTGGAGCAGGAGAAATTTTATTCCAGCGCAAATCAAGTTTTTCCAGCCTGGTCTGCGCGCCGATACCTGGAGGGAAAGAGACGAGCCTGTTCGCTCGCAAATCAAGAGAGATCAGATTGTCCAGGTCACGAAGTGATGCAGGAAGCGTGATCAATCGATTGTTTCGCAGGTCCAGGATGGTCAGACATTTCAAATTGCCAAGCCCGTCTGGCAGTGATGTGAGCCGATTGTTGGATAGGTGTAACTCTTTCAGATGTTCCAGTTTTCCCATAGCTTCGGGAAGAGACACAAGTTGATTGTTCATCAGGTGCAGTTCTTTGAGCTTCGTCAGATGACCTAGCGATGCGGGCAGGATAGCAAGCTTATTGTTATACAAACGCAGCTCGATCAAGCTTGAGAGATTACCAACACTCTCAGGTAGAGCGGTCAAGTCATTATCAGTGATATTGAGATATCTTAACTTGCTCATATTCTTAAAAAGCGAAGCAGGAAGCGAAGTCAAGCGATTATTACTAAGATAGAGAAAAAACGTGAGGTTGATAAGCTTGCCAAGTGACTCAGGTAGAGCAACCAACTCATTATGACCCAAATCCAGGGTATGAAGATCTGACAAATCCCCGATTGTCTCTGGCAAGGATACAAACTGGTTTTCGGCTAGATTTAACACTTGCAGGTTACTCAATTGCCAGAATGATTCGGGAAGCATGGTTAACTGATTGTGACCGATGCTGATATCTTTGAGGCTGGTTAACTGACCAAGGCTATCTGGGAGAGTCGCCAGGCGATTACCGTAGACGTGAAGGATCTCGAGGTTAGTGAGTTGAAAAAACATCTCAGGGAGAACGGTCAACTGATTGCCATCAAGATAGAGTTTCTGCAGATGGGGCAGATTGCCAAGCGAGTCAGGAAGAGCCGTCAAGAGATTGCCGGTCAGATCTAATTCGCGCAAACTGGTTAACTGATCGATTGAACTGGGAAGCGCTGTTAATGCGCTGTAGCGAACGGATAATGCAACCACAGCATGATTTTCAACCAACACACCGATATCATCAGAAAGATAATCCCTCCGGTTTTGTCGCTGAACAGGAATAGTTTCACCTCTCTTGAGCGAAACACTTGCCTGTAGGGTCTCCTCTAGTTCTTTCAACACATTCATTTGGCTCATAGAAATTGTCATATTTATAGTAATTAGCTCCTATGTGTGGAATTATCATCTGGCAGATTCAAGAGGGACAAAATTTCTACGCCTCATTCCAATAGATCATTATTTTAATACATGGGATTCAACCATCATTGCCCTGGGCTATGGATCATGTATTTTTGCCTTACTGTTTGGACCAAGGATCTGGCGTTATCCCCTGGAATTGAAGATCATGCAAAACATAGCAATGATCTCTTATGGTCTCTATATATGGCATCTGCCTTTTATCGCATTTTTCCATGATCACATCCAGCCAACATTAGATAATTTAGTACATGAGCAATATAAATTGTACGCAACGTACTGGGTATGTGTACTACTCGTTGTCTTCCCTCTGGCAATCACAACATATTATCTCATTGAAAAACCATGTATTGCATTCAGCCATAAAAAGCAAACACCGAATAGCGATGCAGCAAACGTACCAGCACCAGCAGATCTAGCTCGTACAAACCTACAGCTTTGACCTACTTACTTGCCTTACTCATTTAAACCGATCTCTTTTTCTAAAAACTCTAAATCCACATTAAGCCTGTCCATCTGCGATTTCATCTCAGATGTTCGCTCTTGTTCAATATATACATAAGCTTTATATTGATCTATGATACGATTTATCCTATCTGTCGCGCTATTTAAATTTTCGTGATACTGATCTCTCAAAGGATTACGACGTGCTGTTTGCCACTCCTGAACCTTGGTATCAAAATCCTCTTTGGCCTTTTTGCGCTTGCCTTCAATACTATAAATGCTGAAACCTAGCAATGCGATACCAAAAATAGCTCCGGCTTCAACCGCTATTGCTCCCAACAAGGGCGCAGCGAGAACTCCTAAACCTCCAGCACTCACCCCTGCTAATGTTGAACCAGTAGTCTGACCTTGCAATTTTTTTAAATGCTTTGTGGCTATATCCAAGTAACTTTTAATTTCTGTCATCTCATCTCCGGCGTTTTTTACTTGTCCAATGATTTCGTTTCGATCCTCTTCGAGTTGTTTATCCACAGAGCCGATAATTTCATTATCTTGCTGAATACTTATCTGGTTCAATTGGCCCAACTCGGTCAAGATAGCTTGTTTGAATTGATGTTCATGTTCCACCAGCCGGTCGAAGGAATTTCGGGTAGCTCGAAGATGATCTAATATATTTTTAATATCTTGTTGTACTTCAAAATCGTTAGATATAAATCTAATTTTTAATAGATTTTCTGCATCTGAAATGCGTTCTGTACTATCACCGATAACTTGATGTTCAAATTCTTCTTTATTGGATTTACTTCTGAACCACTGAAGGAGGTTACCAATCCGCATCTTCTCATCAACAAAACTATCCCCTCGTGCACGCATTTCGAGAATAATATTTTCGACTTCACTTAGGCAATATGTAAGATCCCGTTCCATATCTTCACGATAGAGATTTAGCCTTCCGGCAATATTATTCACACTCTGATTGTAGTCATCTAGTAGGAAAGCATGTTGGTCAACAATAGGAATTACTTGTCTGAGCAAACGTTGCATCCCGTTAAGCGGCGTAAGAAGTTTGAGGCGCAAGCGCTCTGAGTCATCCAATGTTTCTAAAAGATAGCTTTCTACAGACTCAAAACCGCTTTTTTTCCACAATTTCACACCCTCTCTGATGCTTTTAGCCGCATCCATTTGTTGAGCTATACGAACCGACGTAGGAAAAATTCGAGGCTCAAAACCAAGCAACTCTTTACACTTCTCTCGTACAAAATCTACTGTTTTCTGTGGACTGGCTGATTCATCGAGGTGATCTATCTTATTAAGAATGATTACAATTTTCTTTCCCCATAAACGAATGCGTTCAAGGAAATCACGCTCACTATCAGCAAAAGGACGATCTGCTGCAGTAACGAAAAAGATAAGGTCACTACGAGGAATAAAGTCCTCAGTGATATACTGGTGATCTCGCAATACGGCATTAGATCCAGGAGTATCCACAATACTGTAATGCTGCAGAATTTCGGCTGTACTCTGAATGTAGAGAACACCAGCATCTTCAAATGCTCCCTCCGTTTCAGCATAGCGAATGATTGCTATTTGATTAGTGGTAGGAAGTGCTCCAGATGCTACTAAATCCTTCCCAAGCAATTTATTGATACACGCAGACTTACCCGCGTTGAATTCGCCCACTACCACAAGTAAGAATGGGTCATTAAGAGAAGCCACCACTTGACGAAGATCAGAAGTATCTAATCTTCTTCTTCCAAACTCCAGGAAATAGGTCCGAAGTTCATCCGCAATTTGTCTTTCTCGCTGTAATAACACTTGAAATTGCTCTTTTGTGGTCGTTTGTGACATGATGCCCTCTTTTTCTTTCTTGGAGATCTTCTCTCTAGGCTTGCTGCATGCTTATAAGGAGCCTGAGCGGGCAAGCTTTCGCGCTGAACCTGTGGTCGATCGTTCCCAATGAATTGGTGGAAATGGTCAATGGCTGCCAGTACAAAATTGACTGAGGTTGGTTTAACCTGGCATTCGGTCTTTAAATAGCTTTTGTAGTCTCGAATCGCATAGTCGCGAGCCAAAGGAGTGTGCAACGGATCATCACTGGTGAGGGGGGGTAGCGCAAGATAGGTGCTATATTGGTATATCTGGAGCCGATAGGCAACGCACGTTTTTGCCGCCAGCGATTGCCGATCCAACCAGGCATCGTATGCCGTGAGTGCCTGTTCCAGAGTCTCTATCATCGCCGCTCCTTGTTAGTAGAAGTGCTTCTGGCTCTTTATCAGTCACGAAATATTGCATTAGTAGAAGTATAGCATTGATTGACTTCCAATAACAAGTATTAGTCGTAGTATTAGCAATGGGTAGAAGAGCGGCTTTGATTAATATATCATCCCAATAAAGACAAATCTCCTAGTATTGCACCAAACACTTGCATCCCATCTAAAGTATGCCAGAGCCCTCTTTTCTGTTCGTTTCTTAATGATATAGAGCGACTAATCCTAAGCAACCTTCCACCGCAGAGACAAAGGTAGTGTCACGTCGTCTCTTTGGTGCAAAGGGATGGGACCAGTCGCTTTATATGTTCTGTTCTGCTCATCAATAGACAACAATAATATCTTAATGCAACTCCTTAGAGTATGCTTTCCCATAATTGGCTTGATATGTGATTTCGCCATCCATGATGGTTTTACGTACAATTGGATAGGGACCATCAGCATCCACCAGGATGAGATCTGCTCGTTTCCCGATCTCAATTGAACCATAATCCTGAGCGATGCCCAGCGCCTGAGCGGGATTCAATGTCACCATCCGTATCGCCTGTGGCAGGCTCATTCCTTCTCTTTGTAGAGAAAATGCTGCGGGGAGTAGTCCAGCAGAATAATAATCGGAACAGATGATACGTACCCAACCCTCTCTCACCGCATCGATGGCACGCATATTTTTGGTCAGGGAGACTCCTCGGATAATGTTGGGCGCGCCGACACTGACGTACAAACCATTATCACTGGCCGCACGAGCGGTCTCGCTATTGATCGGAAATTCACAGATAGTAATTCCCCAATCCACAGCCTGTTGCACCTTCTCAAGAGTATCGCTATCATGGGCAGCCAGGGCGATCCCCGCTGCTGTCGCGGAGGCAGCAAGCTGTTTGAGTTCCTGCCAGTCTACCTGTTGCTGATGCTCAAGCATACGCTCGACAGCACCACGCACAGAATCGCCCTGCAAACCATGTGTTCTCATCATATAGTTTTCAGCCGTTCCAGGGACGGTAAATTGCCCCTGTCCAGGCGAATGATCCATAAAGGAAAGCAATTGAAGGCTTCCTGCTTCAAGATGTCGCTGGACGATCTTCATTCCGTCTGGATTAGTGATCTCATAACGCAGATGAATACGATGACGAATCATCGATCGCTGCTGCGCTAGTTGAGAAAATTTTCCGATAATCTCTTCGATCATCTCGTTACCACGCACACTGATCCCTCCCGATAAGGAGAGAGAATGATAGATCATCGTAATACCATGTCCGGCCATTTTACGGTCGAGTTCATCAAATGCCATTTCCAGCGGTAGATGGGCCTTCGGACGAGGAGCGATCTCTTTTTCCACTTCGTCGTTGTGAGTATCAATCAGACCCGGCAGCACGTACAGGCCGGAAGCATCAACCACATCCAGGTCATCGGAGGAAAAAGTATTCTGGTCGACTATATCAATCTGCTCAATACGACCATTGCGTATTCTAAGATCTTTCCGCACCTCTCGATCCGGTAAGACCAACGTTCCACCAACAATTACACGCGTATGTTCACTCATTATTTTTCTATTTTTCTTACTAGCAACTGCCATGTCTGGCTAAAAAGGTTTCCAGATCATCAAAATCAGCAAAGCATTCGACCAATTTCTCACGAGGCCAATCCCACCATGCGATCTTTAGTAACTGTTGCGCGATTGCGGCAGGGAAACGCTCTTTAATCGGCTTGGCTGGAACACCACCAACAACGGTATAGGGCTCAACATCATGCGTCACGACCGCGCCTGCCCCTATGACTGCACCTGTCCCAATGGTTGTATTGGGAAGGATAATCGCGCCATGACCTATCCATACATCATGACCGATGCAGACACTATTCGAGCGCCGCCATGAGAATATGCTCTCATCGTCGGTCTCTGCGAAACCATAGACCATACGACGATAGGTCGAATGATGCTGCATGACCCGATTCATTGGATGATTTCCAGGATTGATGCTGGCATGAGATGCAATCGAGCAGAATTTCCCAATGTCAGAGTAGTTGATAAGCACACTGTCACTTGTATAGCTATAGTCACCAAACTTGACCTCAAGCAACTGTGACTCAGGGCCAATCGACGTCCACCCTCCAAGTTCACTCAGAAGTGCATTGGCGGTCGGATGGATGTAAGGCTGATCAGATAATGGATGTTGCCACTGTTTGGCTGCTTCGTCTTCAGTTATGTCAGACATGTATAAACCTCTCTTTACGCCGTTTGCAAACGATCATGCGACATAGTATTTAAATGGAGCTTCTCTTCACCACCCACAAATACGCTTTGCACTTTGGGAAAGCCCTGTTTCGTAGGCTGAACAAGGATTACATCGGCTATTTTTCCTCGCTCAAGTGAACCGTACTCTTTATCCAGGCGAACCGCTTTAGCAGCATTGAGCGTAACCATACGTGTTGCTTCAGGTAGGGTCAATACTTGCCGCTGTACAAGCAGAAATACGGCATGCAATAGGGCAATTGGATAATAATCAGCACATAATACATCGGCCACACCGGCGCGAATGGCCTCCAACGCGCTCACGTTGCCACCGGAGGATCGGCCACGCATCACGTTTGGCGCACCCATACAAACAGCTAGACCTAGCTCATGAGCCCGCGTTGCCGCCTCCATCGTCGTCGGAAACTCACTCATACTGATACCCAATTGCGGCCATTGCTCAACCTTGGCGGCCGTGTCATCATCATGAGTGGCGATGGCTAAACCAGCATCTCGCGCCAGCGTTGTCATATGCCTGGTGCGTTCTGGCAAATGGATAAGTTGAAGACGTTTAAGCTCCAACATCTGGTCAACCTCCGCCCCGCTGCGTCCGGTGGTGGATACAATATAGTTGCGGAAAGATTGGATCGTTGGATATTGTCCCTGACCTGGACTATGATCCATGAGTGAGACCAGATCACATTCACCTTGCAAAATCATCTGTTCGACAATATCAAAGCCGCTTTTACTGGTAAGTTCTAAGCGAGCATGAATTTTATGCCGAACCAGATACTCTTCCCTATCCTCAAGCAAAATATGGTACAGGTCACGTACAAAATCGTTTGAACGCACACCAAATTCGTCATCATTCAGAGAGATGGCATGAAATTCGGTGGTGATACCACAGTATGTTAAACGATAGTCAGCTTCATGCATCGCTGTTCGCATATCAAAATAGACATTGGGACGAGGTTCAACAATCTTTTCAATGGCATCACTATGTAAATCAATAAAGCCAGGCATCAAGAAAGCCCCCAGACCATCGATCGCATGCTCTTTATTAACAGGACACGTTGTCTCATCACCAAAGTCAAGAATAATCCCGGCTTCTATTAACAACCACCCACGTACAATCAGGCAATCAGGTAATACAAGCGTCGTATTATATATCAGCGTTTGCACAGAGTTTGCTCCTGAAAATCATATATCTATGCGTCCAACTTAAAAATGTCATCAGCCAGAGGTTCCATCGCCGCAGTGTCATGTGAGACGGTCAGGATGGTTACCCCTCTGGCCTTGGCTTCGCTGATCAGCTCAAGCACAATCGATTTTGAGACGGCATCCAGGCTGGCAGTTGGCTCGTCCAGCAGTAAGAAACGCGGGGCCGCGATAAATGCTCGCGCCAGATTGAGACGTTGTTGTTCACCACCACTAAAAGTGATCGGACTTGCTTGCCAGCGACTTTTTTCGATACCAAGGCGCTGTAACCATTTCGCTGCTTCTTCCAGGGCTTCCTGACGCAGCATACCGGCACGAATGAGCGGTTCAGCGGTCACATCGAGAGCGGGAACACGCGGCAATACTTTGAGAAATTGTGAACAATAGCCCAATTCATTGGCACGCAACTTCACAACGATCTCTTCCGGAGCGGTCGCGATGTTAACCCGACCAAACTGCTGAGATTCGTACCAGATGTCGCCACCAGTAGTCAGATAGGTGCGGTAGATACATTTCAAGATAGTAGTCTTCCCGGCCCCACTTTTCCCGCCGATCATAAAGAGAGTGCCTTTGCGCACCTGAAAAGAGAGATTAGTAAACGGTTTGATGATGCGACCATCTACCAGGTGCATATGAAAATCTTTCTTCAAGTGGCTTACATTCAATAGCGGCTGCGTTTGTTCGATTGTCTGCATAATTTTTTCTACTTTAATAAGAATCCTGTGGTAGCTAGCGAGTTATAAAGCCGAAGACACAAGTAATTGCGTGTAAGGATGCTGCGGATCTTCCAGAATCTGATCGGTCAAACCGATCTCGACGATCCGGCCACTCTTC
The DNA here is from genome assembly GCA_963699315.1 of uncultured Chloroflexia bacterium. Classification (GTDB taxonomy): domain Bacteria; phylum Chloroflexota; class Ktedonobacteria; order Ktedonobacterales; family Ktedonobacteraceae; genus Dictyobacter. Next base: position 3,970,269 of record OY969433.1, on the reverse strand, counting down.
ATTACAATGGTACGTTCGGCTAACTGCTTGATCACCCCAAGATCGTGTGACACCACCAACATCGTCATCTGTAGTTCCCAGCGTATCTGCTTGATAAGGTCAAGGACACGCGCCTGTACTGAAAGATCCAGCCCTGTTGTCACTTCGTCCAAGAGCAGGACTGCTGGATTACTTGAAAGCGCCTTTGAAATCTGGACACGTTGCAACATGCCGCCACTAAACATGTGGGGATCGTCGTCGATGCGATCAGCAGGCAATTCGGTAAGCTGCATCAGCTCCGTTGTGCGCTCTCGAATACGGCCAACATTGCGCCAGTTCGCAAGTAACAATTTCTCAGCCACATTCCCGCCAACCGTAAATTTCATATTCAAGCCTAATTCGGGACGCTGATACACAATACCTAAACGCTCATTGCGAAAGACGCGCCGGGTATATTTGTCGAGGGTGAGCAGATCCTTTGGTGCGCCGATAACATGGCCATTACTATCTGTATCCTGAAATAGCAATTCACCATTGTCAGCAGGCAAGCTCAAATTGACGATCTGCATCAACGTACTTTTGCCGCTACCACTCTCACCGACAATACCCAACACCTCACCTTTGCCCAGGGTAAATGAGACATCGGCGCAAGCAATCACGGTACCACACATTGGACAGCGATTTCCTTGATCAGGACCGGTTAGCAACGAGCAGTACGCACAGCCTGAACCATAGCGTTTTGTCAGATTATCAGCCTTCAGCACCCACTGTCGGCTTATCTCCTGTGTATCTTGCTCAGCACCATTCTCTAATAGTGTCATAACGCCACATGCTCCGTTTCCTCAGGTTGCGCTTTAGCCTGCACACGTTTCTGGCAAAAACTCGTATCCGAACATATATGCATCCAACGAGCCGACTCGCCAGCTGTCTTCGGCTCAACAAACACACGCGTTAAGAAAGTATCATTTGATCCACAACGCTCACACTGTTGCGCCGGATCATGCTCGGTCTTGAAGGGATAATCCTCAAATTGCAATGGCACGACTTTGGTGTATGGTGGAATAGCGTAGACACGCTTCTCACGTCCGGCACCAAATAGATAGAGCGTTTCATTTTGATGGAGTCGTGGCACATCATAGCGCGGGATTGGCGATGTATCCATGATATAGCGATCTTCTACCATCACCGGATATTGCGACGAAATATCCACATCGCCTGAACGCACCACACTCTCATACATATAGACCCACATACGACCATAGTCCGCTTCCGCATGCATCTCGGTCGCACGTTCGACGACAGGCTCAACTACCCGTAAAGAATCAGCCATCGGTACCTGGAGAACAAGAAATCTGATCCGCACGCATCGCCTCTTCGGGCACACGATGCCGGGTCTGCACGATAGTCGCCTGCGTGGTATCGCTCGTAAAATGCACGCCAGTGGTTTTCTCAATGAAACGCCGCAGATTGACAGCATTCACACTATCATCATCGCCCTGGTCAATAACCTTCAGGGTATCACATGGCTCAACAAGTGACATTGTGACCTGCAAGCCACCTGTTCCCCAGCCACGTGCAATTGGCAGATCACGACTCGCGAAAGGCACAAGATGTCCAGGTAGCGCGACAGCCTTGAGCAATTTCCGTCGTACCTCGCGCTTCGAGTCTTCGTCAATAAACGCAAAATTGTAGAGCATCTCACGTGCGCCAGTTGTTGCCAGCGACGCAGCATCCACCTCAATGCTAACCGCCTCCGCAGGCTCGATTAATCGATGCATAAGATCATTTAATCTATCTTTTGTTTCTATTTCCATCTTTTTACTCCTCCACCTTGTCGACCTGCGCATGCTTAAGCAGTTCTTCAAACTTGTTTGAGGCCTGCTGACGTTGCTCTACTGTTGCGGCGAACTGCTCTACCTTATGATCGCGTTCACGCTCCAAGACACTGATATTCGCCTGGAACGTGACATAGTGCGGTAATTTGAAGTGCGCGGTAAAACCACTCGCCTCGATACCATCAGCATGCAAAAGGACAAACTCCTCGTTGGCAGCTGGACCACTCTCACCATGATCACCGTTCTCTTTGGCCGCACTCAATACGCGATCTAGCATCGCCATACTCATGGCCTTAACCTCGGTATGTCCAAAGCAAAAGCCATATCCCAGACCAAATTTGGGTACTTGTGCCCCTTGTTCAGCTTCAGCCTTCTGCTCATCTTTAGCATCAGTCGCTCTTGATACCATCTCACATTCAGTCGCCATGATTTCGCCGATTTCTACCGGTTCACCCGTCAGCGGATGCGCGACTTCGACTGGCATATACCCGTAGCGTAGTTCGCCAAGCGTAGGATGTACATCACCATAGCCGCGTACACTACTATAAGCGAAAGCCAACAAACTACCCACATCCGCCTGGGCCAGCATCTGCAAACGTGCGCTACGTGGAGCCGGGAATACCAGGGCTTTACGCGTGATATCATATGGCTCGGCATCCGCTTCTTCTTGCTCCTGTACCGGCAGATCAATCAGCAGCCCCTGAGCACGCATACTTTCGATCACCTTGGGAAATACCAGATCTTCTTCAGGCTGTTCAGTAATAAGTTGCGCTTCTATTTCCGCCAGACGTGCATGCACCGATTGACTTGACTCATTCAGCAGTAGTTTATCGAGCAAGCGCAGATTATAATCTCGCGTTGGGCCAAGAATCTGACCACCTGGAATATCCTTAAACGTCGCCGAGATACGGCGCAGTGGGCGCATCCGCACCCCTTCGGCCGGCAATGAATAATCCACCCGTGAGATCGTCGAACGATAGGCTCGCAACAAAAAGCTTGCCTCAAGCGCATCACCTTCGCTCTGCTTGAGCGCCAAGGCCGCTAATTCCGGCGCATAGACAGAACCTTCACCCATAGCACGATCAACCGCCAGGCGCATCTGATCCAGGATCTGCCGAATACTTATTGGCTCGCTCTCACCCTTCAGGCGAAAGTATTCTACCAATTGCTCTGCGTTCAGGACAGCTTTTGTGCCACCTTTCACCGCAACATATGCCATGTTACAAACCTCTTCTCTTTCCCTTACCGATTGCTTACATCAAAAAACCTGTATCGGAACCCCTCGACGTACGACATCTCCCGCCAAAGAGGCTGGGCTTGGGAGACCCTCCATCGCCTCCTGTAGTCCAGTTCACGTACGAACCGTCGCCCCATCGCGCGCACCAAGCTCACACGTCCCATCTTTCGCATTGCCCAACGCTCGGAGTCACGTCTCTTCGATGGCATGAGACGTGGGGGACTTTGACCGTCTTTTATCAACGTCTCGTACGTGAACGCCGTCCCCCCGACGTACGACATCCCCCGCCAAAGAGGCTGGGCTTGGGAGACCTTCCATCGCCTCCTGTAGCGTCGGAAGATTGCGGGCTGCGTGAGACGATCCAACGAGCAAACCGAGCAATCTGTGCCTTGCGCCCGATGTCCAGTTCACGTACGAACCGTCGCCCCATCGCGCGCACCAAGCTCACACGTCCCATCTTTCGCAGCGCCCACCACTCCGAGTCACGTCTCTTCGATGGCATGAGACGTGGGGGACTTTGACCGTCTTTTATCAACGTCTCGTACGTGAACGCCGTCCCCCCGACGTACGACATCCCCCGCCAAAGAGGCTGGGCTTGGGAGACCCTCCATCGCCTCCTGTAGCGTCGGAAGATTGCGGGCTGCGTGAGACGATCCAACGAGCAAACCGAGCAATCTGTGCCTTGCGCCCGATGTCCAGTTCACGTACGAACCGTCGCCCCATCGCGCGCACCAAGCTCACACGTCCCATCTTTCGCAGCGCCCACCACTCCGAGTCACGTCTCTTCGATGGCATGAGACGTGGGGGACTTTGACCGTCTTTTATCAACGTCTCGTACGTGAACGCCGTCCCCCCGACGTACGACATCCCCCGCCAAAGAGGCTGGGCTTGGGAGACCCTCCATCGCCTCCTGTAGCGTCGGAAGATTGCGGGCTGCGTGAGACGATCCAACGAGCAAACCGAGCAATCTGTGCCTTGCGCCCGATGTCCAGTTCACGTACGAACCGTCGCCCCATCGCGCGCACCAAGCTCACACGTCCCATCTTTCGCAGCGCCCACCACTCCGAGTCACGTCTCTTCGATGGCATGAGACGTGGGGGACTTTGACCGTCTTTTATCAACGTCTCGTACGTGAACGCCGTCCCCCCGACGTACGACATCCCCCGCCAAAGAAGCTGGGCTTGGGAGACCCTCCATCGCCTCCTGTAGCGTCGGAAGATTGCGGGCTGCGTGAGACGATCCAACGAGCAAACCGAGCAATCTGTGCCTTGCGCCCGATGTCCAGTTCACGTACGAACCGTCGCCCCATCGCGCGCACCAAGCTCACACGTCCCATCTTTCGCATTGCCCAACGCTCGGAGTCACGTCTCTTCGATGGCATGAGACGTGTGGGGGCTTTGATCGTCTTTTATGAGTAAATCGTGCGTGTAACTGGAACATCGGGCGCAAGGCACAGATTGCTCCGTTGTCTTCTGTCGATATTCTCACTCGGCCCGCAATCTTCCGACGCTACAGTCTCGTTCTGTTGTCTCTGCGATTGAACATGCTATTTTCGCTTGACATCCTTGGTCATCCATAATTTCTTGGACTTGATGGTCCTCGCGCCGTCGGCTACGGGGCAATCTTCGTCGTGCGTGGCAGACCAATACAATGACCATCGGCATCGATCAAATACACATCTATGCCTAGTGGATAGTTTTTCCGGGCAGCAATAAGCGCGGTAATATCAGCCTCTTTTAATCCCCGTACGCTGACGCTGCACATCTCTTGGATACCAGGTCCCTGGAGATTCAGTGCTATGGCGTCATCTTGCGTCTCTCCACGCTCCCCAGTCGCAACGAGTTGCTCAACAGCATAGATAACAGTCGCGCTTGCTTCCGGTTCAAGTATGGTCCCTTTATTCAGTTGATCAAGCAGCCCACTATTGCCACTATCGCAAAATAAGGCAAAGGCTGCTTGATCAACTGAAACAACATTCGACCCACTCCTCAGCATGGTCCAGCGCACAACAGACGCGGTGAGAGGTAGCAGATTGCCATCCGAGGCTATAAAAAATGATGTTTCTCGATCAAGCAAGACAAGTAGAGCGCCCAGCGCGTACATATTAATCGCTACATCGCTCTCGCTGGCCTGCGAAAAATACGTTGGAGCTTCCCCATGAAGAGCAGGATACTCAAGTTGATTGATCTTACCCGGACGAGCCAGCGCGTCAAGTAGTAAACGGAAGGTCAAGGAATCATAGAGAACCAGAGCTTCCTGACTGGTACCAATCATATTCTGTTACATCCTCTCAAATTCTACTTTGGTAGCAGCGACAAGCGCCTGTTCCCTTTGATTTTTTTCGACAATCAGTTGCTGAAGCGTGGTCAACTCTTGTCTCAACAAATCAGCCACGGCCCCACCTTTACGCAAGGCCGCATCAACCAGAGCAATCCCCATAGCATGTCGTGGATAATCGCCGATAATCATCCCAAAGCCAAATTGCTCATCAAGTTCCAATTTAACCTCGGTAACCAGGACTTCACCGGCATTAAACAGACCATTGGCGACCGTCTCGCGTACCCGCAACATCACTAATCCCTGTCGGGGGCCGCTCAGTAGCTTCACCTGACTTTGCTGATAGTGCTCTAGTACCGTTGAGGCAAGCTGACAAACTTGCTCTTCAGAGCTGTTCGTCAAAACATGATAATGATTCATACATGCTCTTTCTTTCAAGAAACCAGATCTAGATCGCTAACAGAGCCGCATATAGGACGTGCACAAAGTACGTCCCATATGCTTGCAATAGACAATTCTGTCTAACCCGCAACCTGTTCAAGGTTGATATTTAATGTTTTAGCTAGTTGACGAATACCAGCGTAGGTACTGTCAGTCGTGTTCTGAAAACCACCAACAGCCAGCGCTTTCAGTGCCGTAGGATTAGTATTCAAGGCAATCATTGCTTGTTGCAGAGATGCTATATCGCTCGCGCTCATACCTTTACGTACTGCCATCGGATCTTCAGGGATGGCGCTGCTCTTCTCGATAATTTTGAGCTGACTAGCTTTGAACTTTCCTTCTTGCAGAAGTTGATTATAGGTATCGCTTGCGACGGCACCAGCATCCACTTTTCCGCTCAGCACAGCCAATAATGAGGCATCATGCGAGCCAAGGAATGAGCCTTTGACATCCGTATCCGGGTTCAGATAAGCCTGTGTCAGCATGTAACGGGGTTCAAGGTTGCCACTGGTAGAAGCAGCATCGACAAACGAAAATGTTTTCCCTTTGAGATCTGCAACGGAATTGATACCCGTCCCTGGTGTGGTGATAATATAACTCTGATAGGTTGCCTCTTTAGTTCCTTCGGCCAGTGCAATAGAAATGGCCTTTGCTCCACCTTTTTGTGAAGCCAGAACATAGCTCAGAGGACCGAAATTAGCCAGATCCGCTTTACCATTCGTCATGGCAGTAATAACTGCTGTATAGTCTGTGCCCACAAAAATACTCACAGGTTTACAAATCTGTTTCGAAAGCGCATCAGCAAATGGCTGCGTTACACCAATGACGCTCGTCTGGCTTTCCGCAGGAATGACACCAATGACTAACTTGCTTAAACTAATTGGATGTGGACAGCTTGTCTGTGTGGCCGTAGCCGCTGTATTAGTGCTCGCGCTCGCACTGCCACAGGCAGCTAGCAAAACCAGAATGCATGCAAATAACGTGCCAGCCTGAAAATACTTTTTGATTTGAGGCTTTATGTTTGGCATTTTTAAGCTCCTTTGAATGGAACAATATAGATAAATTGGACAATATGGACATTCGAGCATACCATTGGTCTGCTAAAGAACCTGTGCACGGACGAAGTCACTTAGACGATCAAGCACAGCAACGGTCACGACCAGAGTGACCAGAATAACCGAGACCTCGGCGTAATTTAGCAGGGAAAGATTCTGATTTAAGAGAAAACCGATACCACCACCACCCACAAACGCTACAACAGTTGAGTCACGCGTGTTCGACTCCCAGTAGAAGATCGAAGAGCTGACTAGCAACGGAAACACCTGGGGAATTACACCCCAACGGAACCGTTTGATACCATTGGCACCGCTGGCGCTCAAGGCCTCAATGGGTTGTGGTTTGACTGATTCAATCGCCTCTGCATACAATTTGGTCAAAGCTGAAATGGTATGTAAGCCCAGCCCAAGCGCTCCTGGCACAGGACCCAAGCCGATAAATGTGATAAAGATTAGTGCCAGGACAAGAGCAGGGATCGCTCTAATCGTGTTTACAAAAAAACGTACGATGTTGTAGATAACTGGATGTGGCGTTGTATTTCTGGCCGCAAGCACACTCAATGGGAGAGCCCCGACAATGCCGATGACGGTAGCCACAACAGCGGTTTGTACCGTCAGCAGCATTGGCTGAATGACGGAGCCAAAGTAGCTCCAATCGGGTGGCACCAGCGTATGCAAGAGACCTGCACCAGACTGGCTGGTGAGTATCTCCGAGAAGATAGACAAATTCAAGCCATCAATGCTAAATCCCCACCACAGGAACATGCCTAGTGTAGCGAGAATTGAGATAATACTGCCGCGAAAAGCCAACCAGAGCAAAACAATAAACAGTAATGCTCCACCAAGCAGGCCGAAATTGAGAGCAGCTATAGTATAGATGAATGTGCCGAGATTAATACCTTTGACAAGTCCCAGCGGTATGTCACCGGACAAAAAGTATAAGGCGATTAGCAACAGTATAATCACCGAAATAATACTATTGGAGTTCAGTGCTTCCCTGGGATTTTTTATCGCTCTAGGCAACATCGTAGCGATCCCCAGGACAACTATAATCAGCGCCACAGCCACATTCACATTAAACTTTATCAACCAGCTAACATCTGCACTCCCCACATCGATAACCCGTGCAAACAAAAGCACCGCAATGATGGCTACGACTATCGCTATACACTCAAGTGGCCAGTGAAACGATCCAAATGGTTTCGAAAGATTAGGCGTTGGTTTACGGAACCAACTTTTCATCTTTTGAGCACCGTTATCCTGTATCCCTGAATCTACTACGCTTAAATCTTTCACTACTGTTTTAGCTGTTTCTTCCATCGACACGTCTTCTCTCCTCTGACAGCACGTTATTGCCAACTCACTGCCCAGAAACACATAGAGATATCAGTAAGTTTTAGTGGAACGGTTTATGATTCGACACTTTGCGCAACTTCAACTTGTTCATAACGCGAGCGTGCAGCAGGATCTGCACCGCGATAGATCTCTTGCAACAAAGCGTCCGTGAGTTGTGACGGCGAGCCATCATAGAGGATGCGCCCCTGCGCGATGCCAATGATGCGGTCAGCAAACTTTTTCGCTGTTTCAATATCATGGATGTTGACCAGTGTTGATACTCCAAGCTCTTTTGAGGCTTTACGCAGATCACCCATGATACTCCATGACAGCTCAGGGTCCAGACTCGCGACCGGCTCATCAGCCAGCACAAGCAATGGATCTTGCGCCAGAGCACGAGCAATCGCCACGCGCTGCTTTTCACCACCCGATAAGCGATCAGATCGATAGGTAGCACGGTGCAACATATTCACGCGACCAAGACATTCCAGCGCTTTCTCACGGTGCTCACGCCCAAAATAACCCAGGATAGCTTGCAGCGTGTTTACGTAGCCCAGACGTCCAGTCAACACGTTGTTGATAACAGTCAGGCGCTCTATCAGGTTAAACTCCTGGAAAATAAAGCCTATCTTCCGGCGTACCGCAAGGTACTCCTGCTCATTCAGGCCAGTAATAGCAGTTCCATCCATCTGGATAATTCCCTGTGTCGCAGGAATTAAACCATTTATACAGCGTAAAAGCGTTGACTTACCCGCTCCACTGCGCCCAATGATGCAAATAAACTCGCCTTTTTGCACTTTAAAGCTAACATCCTTGAGAGCCTGGTAACCATTGGGATAGATCATAGAAAGACTATTGATTTCAAGCAGTATTGAATCACTCAATGTACGTTTGCCTACATCTTTCTTTCTGTCATACAATTCTCTTCAGAGCCGTATTAACAAACAAGCAAAGGTTCAACGTTAAATCATTTATATGTTCTGATTATATTTGCTGCAATTCAACTTTTACTTTTGTAGCTATCTATAAATAGCGTATGCTCTTGCTATCTAATAGTCACAATAGCAAATGTCACACCGTCACAATCCACATCGGCTTACCCATCAAGTACTATTGCGTAAAGCTTTACGCACTTCAATAATGCCCATTTTAGCTGTGATTGTCAATGAAGAGAAGGATAAATAATTGTTAATTTTACATTAACATGAATTTTACATACAATCTTTTGGATAATACTTTTGGCTATTTTCTTACGTTTTTCCTTTTTATAGATGAGCATGTTATAATGTTGCCATGGATCAAAATCACAAAAGAAGTGCTATGGATACGCTTGTCTTCGCAACCAGTCCCGGAGTGCGGTGGAACCTGGCACAGCTGGACAGAGCTGTCACGCAATTACAAGAATATTTAAGCTCGCATCTCGACTTGAAGGTAAAAATAGTCCTCGGTGAAAATTATGAGGATATTTTAAAAGGTCTGGAAGATGGGACCATCGATGTTGCTAAACTTGGTCCTTATGCGTATGCCCAGGCTCAAGCTCGCTTTGGTGCGCGGGCACTGGTGAAGGCCGTCGATGTCACCGTAGGCAACGCACGTAGCTATCCCTACCGCAGCATTATTTTTACGCGCATTGACAGCGGCATTATGCACCTGGCTCAGTTAAAACAACAAACGTTTGGCTTTGTCGACCTTCACTCTACTACTGGCTATTTGATGGCGACATTTATGCTGGAACAGGCAGGGCTAAACCCAGCCAGCGACATAAAACCCGTCTTCTTGCTCAGCCATCAAGCCGTCGCTGAAGCAGTGCTTAAAGGCGAGGTCATAGCAGGCGCAATCATGGAACAAGAGTTTATGTATACGACAACAACAGAGGAGCCCGCTGTTTTACGCCTGCTGTCTATGTCTCCACTTCTGACCAGAGGACCAATTGTGACACGACCTAATTTACCACGTCCGATAGAACGCAAACTCCTGCTCGCCCTGGAAAAAATCCCCCTCACACCACCCGACTATTTTCAATTACTCAAATCACCCACACAACAATTTGTTTCGGCTGGACAACATGAAAGATCATTAAAAACCGTCGCCGAGCTGGCAGGAGTGAGCTACGCGACAGTATCGCGAGCCATTAATAACAGCGGTCGTATTGCGCCAGCAACCACGGCACGCATCCTGAAACTAGTAGAAGAACTAGGCTACCGTCCAAATGCCAATGCCCGTAGTCTGCATAAATCAAAGGGAGAATTAATTGGCTTGCTGCTGCCCTCACTCAACTATCCCAATCTGGATGAAATCATCAAAGGGATACAAGAGACACTCGACGAAGCACAGATGCAACTATTTATTTGTCCTGTCAGCCAGAGCGAGCCGGAGAGTGCATTGCACCGACAAAAAACATATTTTGAGCTCTTCTCTAGCAGTCGCTTTGAAGGAGTTATCCTCACACAGTGGAACACACTCGACCCAACCGCATTAGAAATACTGGTACGAAACGGTCGCCCCTACATTATGCTGGAACAGTTTTTTCTTAATCAAGGCTTAATAATTGCCTGGGAATGGTTTGTCCAACAAGGTCATACACACATCGGACTGGTTACTGGCTCCAAGTCACTGCTCGAACCCACAACCACGCGTCAAGCATATGAACAACTATCAGAAACGCACTTTCAGTTTATCTCATCCGCAACAGACGTTCCGAGCTGGCAAGAGATGCTGGCACAGAACGATAACCGACCAACCGCGTTTCTCTGCACAGATGATCAAACGATCATTGATGTACGGCAAACACTCAATGTGCTACGTTTACAGCATCCCACCCTGGATCTGGAACACGTTCCAATCATGGGCATAGGACATAATCCCCTGGCAGGCCTGTCGGGTTTTCCTCGTCTCACATTTGATGGCGTCAAACTCGGACGCCAGGCCGCACGACGCCTCCTAAAGATGCTTAATATATTTGTATCAACACAGGATGTAGATATTCCATGCTGGATTCAGGAATAATGATCTTTGCGCAATGCACTGCGCAGTGTCTCCAATGCCCCCAGCAACATGACGCGGCTCAAGGGAGGTTGAGTACGTCGCGATCAGTGTGCGCTCCAAATTTTTGCAAACCGGCCAAGGAGCTTGTCAGGCTCCATCGCAGCGACCATGGAACAAGCGCGTAGCGGCGTCAAGATTGCAGCCCAAAGAGATCCTCCGCCGAGAGACCAGCCGCAATCTGGCCTTGCGCACGCCGTCCAGTTCACGTACGTTACATTCGCCAATGACGTAAAAATACCCACATACTGGCTTTCTGCGCTTGACTTCGATATGTTCGATGCTTTGGCCATCTTTCAGGAGCATTTCATACGAAAAACTGGACGGCGTGCGCAAGGCCAGATTGCGGTTTTTCATCTTCTGAGCCTCTTACGCTGACCGCAATCTTGACGCCGCTACGCGCTCGTTGCTGTCTCTCTACGATGTTGCCGTATGCGCCCGTCCGTTTTTGCACATCGCTAGAACGCTTGCAAAAAATCGTGGGGCGCACCCGCGAGCTTGCCTCGCTGCGCCGCCGATGTAGCGTTGGAGCTATGAATTTTGACTTTTAAATCGGGAGTATCCCAGAATGGTTCATCTGAGATGAAAACGCCGTTGTTCATCGAATGAGATGGATGAGATCGCGCTCTCCTTATTTAATAGTCAAAGTTCATGCCTCCAACGAGGGCAAGGGATGGCACGAAAAAATGTGACTTCTGCTTCAGGAAGCCTTGGGTGTGCTCTCAGGATGAGTAACCGTAGCATTCCTGGAAGTGATGATGATACCAATGACATCGACCAGCAGAGCCGCGATCGCCAACACCCCAAACAAAGGTACATCAGGCAGGGCGATCCCAAACAGAGTGTCCAACGCGTAGCTGCCAGGTCCGATAAGCCAGATAGCGAGACTGGCAATCGCCAGCGTCAAGGTATATTCATAACCGCCAGTTTGGAGAAAGAAACCGTTTTTCCAATGACTTCTGGCGCCATGATCATCAAAAGATGGTATACTTGTTTTTATGAAAGTATCCGAGGAACATCAGCCACTAAGCTTGCCAGAAAAATGCGAGGAGACACCTCTGGGACGAGCCATCCATCTTTTGGGGGACACCTGGGTGTTGCTGATCATCATGAATCTTTTGCAAGGTTCCATGCGCTTTAACGCCTTGCGGACAAAGTTGGGGCATATCAGTTCCAAGACACTTTCCAGTCGGCTCAAGCTGCTGGAAGAGTTGGGGTTTGTGCAGCGACTAGCTTTCCTGGAAATTCCGCCACGAGTCGAGTACCATCTCACGGCACAAGGCCGAGAGCTTGGAGATGTAATTGCGGCTATTGAACAGTTCGGCAACAAGCACCTCTCCGATTCAGTCGTAGCAACAACGTGCGAAGCTTGCCCTGTGACTGTAGAAGAAAACACCGCAGTCGAGAACGTCCGGTAGCAAGCGGGGTAAAAGCCCAGAAAAAAGACTCATATAATGCTGGAAGAGTGGCGCATCGCAGGGCTATGTAAAAGTCAGCAGCGATCCCAGGAGTAAGCGAACAGCTAGCCAGGGTTGGGCATCGACCATCCGCATCCACCTGGGAATGTTGGTGATCTGGCAAAAATCAAGCTGTCCCAGGAGAAAACTGTTCACAACAGCTAGGACACGTGGGGTGACTCCTTTACGCACCTGGCAATAATCTTCACGCAAGGTCACATCCCGTCTCCAGTGGAGTCGATTTTCAATCGCCCAGTGTTCTCGCTGCAAACGGAGGAGATCCGAAGCGGTAGCAAGGGTCGCAGGGAGGCAAGGGAAGGTCGAAGATGTGCATACCAAGAACTGAAAGGAGCGTGAATATGGACTTCTTGAGTATGGTTCTTGCCTTTTTGAAAATCCTCAACAGGTCTATGACACCTTTATACGCGGCCAGCAAGGACTACAAGAACGCGCATTTTCAGCACTTCAGCACGTTCATCAAGAGCGCGGGCGAGACAGCGCAACCTTAATCGCTTGGAGCTATGAGAACACAACTTCAGCAGCATTCCCATCTCAGTAGCTCAGAAGAAGCCATCAATCTCTATCCTCAACCGTGGCTCGCACCGGATCAAGCAAGGAAGTATTGGGAAACTTTCGCACCAAGTAACCTGCTTGTCAGATTTTCTGACCTTACAGTGATAGATACAAGGTAAACAAGTGCTCGTAGATAAAGGACGCTTTATGATTGATATAACACGCCTGAAGACCATTCTGCATTTCCTAGAAATCATTGACCAGTTCAAGATGGTCTATAGAACAAACTATATCGGCGGACAGAGCAGGCATGAGAACGATGCTGAGCACACCTGGCATATGGCTATGTTCGCCCTGCTTTTGCATCAAGAACTGAGCATCGAGATCAATATCGAGCATACCCTCAAGCTGATTTTAACTCACGATTTGGTAGAAATCTATGCTGGCGATACACCCGCCTATGATGCTGTTGCACGCCTCGATAAGAAGGAGCGCGAGGAGCGTGCCGCCCAATCTCTATTTGTCCAATTACCAGAAGACATGCGCACACAAATATCTGGCTGGTGGATAGAGTACGAAGAACGCCAAACCTCCGAAGCCAGATACGCACACGCCGTCGATAAATTACAAGCGTTTGCCCAGAATGTGTTTACCCAGGGACGCAATTGGCACGAATATGGCGTCACAACAGAGAAGAGTCGCTCCTACAACAGTACCGCACGCGAATTTGACCCGGCCTTGACCCAAGCATTCGAACTGCTCTACCAGCGAGCAGCAGACGAACAACTCTGGCCTGAATAGGTATTGATGGTTGGATAGTTCAATCCGTCGATTAATGCTCTATCCAACCAACAATATGTCTACCCCTTCACAATCACAATCGGCTTCAGACACACGGCCAGCTTCGCCAGACCAGCATTATGCACGACATTGACGACCGCATCCTTATAAGCCTGCGGAGCCTCTATGTCATGCGTAAGATGCTTAGAGATCCATTTGTGGATCTTTCCAACTTTCTGGAATCTGGATTTTTGCTTCTATCTCGGCGTGCTCTTTAAGCAAATACAACAAATTACTGCCGCTCAGTAATTCCAGCGGCTTACCTTCGGCAAATTCGTAGGATGCCTTACCATAGCCACTGGTTGTCACAAGAATCCCTTTCGATGCGCCTTCGTTCTGCATCGTCCCATAGAGATCACGTACAGCACTCACACCAACTGTATGCTTGTAACGCTTAGCCTGAATGACGACTTTGCCTCCAAAAATGGGACGAGGATCAAATGCGACGCAGTCAACCCCGCCGTCGCGGGAGGCTTGTGTTTGTCTTGATTCCAATCCCATTTTCTGAAACAGGTTCGTAATGAGAGACTCAAATTCCGAAGGAGTGAGCTCCATCAAATTAGGACGTTGATCGAGTCCAGAAAGGATATCGTCCTCTTCAATAAAACGAGCATCAACCATTTTGAATTCCAGCACGGGTCTGACAGGAGCAAGTTCAGATGGGCTTTTCGAGACAGATGCATTGAGGACGGCAAGGCAGGCTTGAGGTTCTACTTGTTGCAAATTCAGCTCAGTAAAGATATCACGGCTGGTACGCACAGTGATCAAGCAGGTGCGAACAAAACGTCCTGTTCCTTTATCAACACTAGTAACATAGCCGTTCAAAACAATCATCTCCAACAGCTCCATACGATCCGCCTTAAATAACTCGTGCAACGTTCGCAAGGTAATCTGAGCAATAACCGATGCATATAAGGATTTTCGTTGCGCAGGCGGACGGGAAGTTTCCGTAATACTATCCTTCGCCTTAACGTATTTGTACAGAGCAATCTCGGGAACGATCTCAAATCGCGGCAGATCATATTCGATGACAAGTTGCTTGGACTCGGGCACATACGCGAGTTTTACTCCTTGTGGAAACTCCTCAGGATACATACTTGCGCTCAGCACCATCGAAAAATACTCAATGATAGCTTGGGGGCTTCCAGCTTGGATTTCACGTTGTAACGTATCAACCTCTTCATGTTGTACAACAATTTTTTGTTGTTCCAGGACGATCTGTTGATCGTAACTTTTCTTGGCCTGCGCAAGTGATTGTTGTCGTGCCGTTTCACGGGCAGCATGCTCAGCTATATGAGCAACATAAACTTCCTGGCCCTTTGCCACCTCCTGCGCATATTTTTCTTTAGCACTTGTCATAAATCTTTGCCAGCCTGTTAGCGCTGGCACAGCATACATTTGTGGCTGTGGTGGCGCTTCAGCAAAAGCAATTGGTCCAGGATTAAATGGAGGGAAATTAGGGGTTTGTTTCAATGTCTGAATATCTATATATGGATCAATGGCAAGTGAGTCTAACAGAAGATGCTCAAGTGACCTTATTTCTTGTTCTACTTGCTCGTTCTGTAATTGAACTTGCGTAACCCTCGACTCCGTATAGAGACGCGTCTGCTCTTTCAGTCCTGCGATCCTAGCACTTTCATAATCTTTTCGTGTCTTCTCAGCATCCTTAGCAGCTTGAGTCTGCGCCTTTTCCATCTCCTTGATTTGGTTTGTCCGTTTCCTTTCAGCCTCTCGTTGTGCCTGGACTAGAGCATTTAAGACTCCACGTTTCCGTGCCATATTTTTCTCCTTACGCCATAGGAATTATCATCTAGTTTATTTATCACTAATCAAAATTAATTTATCAAAAAACACGTGATGATATCTAGAAAGAATTAGATACGCTCAAAATAAAACACCTTTTTGAGCGAGAACAGCTTCTTTACTTAAAACGAATGAGATACGCATTTTTCTCCAGCAGCTCATCGCTGATTGTTTTCCATGCAGGTAACAAATATCTATCTCTATCTACTTGACAAATTATATTCTACAATGTACATAAAATATAGTAAGATGTTTCTATTTAATTCATTGTGCATAAGGACGTTTCAATGCCAGACAAAGATGAATTTGAACCAGTGAGAGGTGACTGGAAAACTGTCTATAAATTGTTTATAGATGGGAAAGGACAGGCATCAAGTCAGCAGATTGCTCAACACGCATTAGAGGTTGTTTCCACTACGTTGCATAAATGCGGAGGTTGTCCTCCTTTGACAGATTTGGTATCGCTACTCACACAACTATCCAAATCCCAAACCATAGATACACCCGCTCATTTATTTCCAGTCGAATCGCTTCAACAAGCCCATAACAAGCTAGATGAGATAGAAAAAAACGTCGCTGATCAACGTGTGTGTGCTGTCGCTATACGGACGACACGTTCATATGTACATGAGTTGATAATAGGCGTAAGGCCACATCAGTTGCTTGACTTGAATAAGGTTGGACCTGATCTGTCACAACACATTATCAAGGACGTAATTGCTCACTGTTGCCTAGATCGAGCTCGTGCCTTCGCTGTCAACTCACGTTTCGAGAACGGTGCTGACGCACTGAGATTCTATCGTGAGGTGATGCAAGCCATCGAGAACAGTGACCATGGTCTCTCCATGCAATTTTTCCAGGATCCTTCCTGTGCCACATTGTCTTATCAGCCTCTCCTTGCAATTCCTGCATAATTATTCTTTGAACTAAGAAAACTCATAGGGAAGATAGTTGTGATAATTAAGATTATATTTTGGCTGCACATGGAGGTAGACTCATTATGGAACAGCAGAAAAGTTTTCCAGATTTTGATTTAGAGGATCCCCAGCAGTTTACTCCGTTTCAGCGTCCAAAGGTCCAAAAATATTATATGGACAAGAAATTTCAAAGTCCTTCGGTTCCGCCTATAATTGCTGACCTGCTACATCTAGCGGCATTGGTCATGCGTAAAGATCGAGAAGAACTTCGCACCCACAATCGTAGCAGTAAGATTTTTTTGCCTGAGCGCGGGTGGATCCGTAAATTGGATCTTTCAATTGCGGTATATGAAGAGATATGGCTCGACACCAAAGTCCAGCAATCCCTAACGCACATACTCGACTGGCTAACTGAAGATCGCTGGACATTGCACTTTTACAAACGCAATAGACCTCGACAACTGATATTGGATGCATTTGAAGTTCCAAACAATACAACTCCCATTATGCTCTACAGTGGTGGCCTCGATTCTCTAGCAGGAGCCGTTCATTGGTTGCAGAAAACGTCTGAGCCATTACTTCTACTCAGTGTCGTTTCATCACGATTACGTCCTGTGCTTAAAAGACAGATAGAAACCCTGCAAAATATCTTTGGGAACAATCGCATTCTCCATACAAAAATTAACTTTCATCTGCTACATCGTGAAGAGAAAACTCTCAAGAGGAAGACAAAACCTGAGGA
This sequence comes from uncultured Chloroflexia bacterium, assembly GCA_963699315.1. Lineage (GTDB taxonomy): Bacteria > Chloroflexota > Ktedonobacteria > Ktedonobacterales > Ktedonobacteraceae > Dictyobacter. The sequence goes on along the minus strand of OY969433.1, from coordinate 3,952,796 downwards.
AGACACACAGCGTTCACGCGGCTTTCTCTTCTGGGCTTTCGGTTTTGCTCAAGCTGTATTATATGGCTCCAAACAACTTCTTGTCTGCGAAAATGGCGTCGGTATGCTGAATCTTCCCTTTAACAAAGCTCAACTAGGAACAATGCATACACGTTCAGTCCACCCTTATACAATTGTCCTCTTAAATCAATTGATGACAGACCTTGGATTTCCCGAGATCCATTATGAAGCCCCTTTTCTAACAGCGACTAAAGGACAAATGTGCATAATACTTCAAGATGAGAAACTACGCACCCTTTGTAATCTGACAAGTTCCTGTGATAGTTTTCCCTTCCGCAAGAAGAAAAGTGATCTTGGCGAATTACACTGTGGCAAATGTTCATCATGCCTACTACGCCGTCAAGCTATTCACGCGGCACAACTAAGTACGTTTGATCACCGTAATATCTATCAATATAAAGTATTTGAGAAAGATTGGCTTGGTCCCGAAGAAAGTGTTACAGACAGACAAAAAGAAGCATTGGTGATGATGCTTGATCAAGTAACCATGCTCCAGGATCTCTGTACATCAGAGGAGGCCACTCGCAACTTATATCGTGAATTTCCTGAACTTTATCAAGCAAGCTACGCCATTGAAATGATGCCCGATGCGTTTCATTTACCCGTCATGGATAGAGATGCCAGCATGATTGAGTTACAACAGCTCTTAAAGACCTATAGCGATGAATGGTGGCAATTTTCATCTTCTCATGCGGTTTGATTTTATTTGCGAAGGGAAAAGATACGCTTCTAGGAGTGACATAGAGCAGCAGTCAACCAGATTGAAACTGAATTCTGCTGCTTAGACTAACCAATTTGATATAATCTTCTACTATTTGGTGTCTGAAACCACCAGATATAAAATCCACCGTTATTTCCAATATTTACACAAGCTATAAACAAGTAAAGAAATTCGTAAAAGTATTATCTAAATATATCAATTTTAACCATTCAACACAAGATGATCAGAACTCTAGTATCGTCCTACCCTATTTATTAGGTTTGCCTACTATCATAATTTTCACATTCTATGTTCACAATTATACTAATCTCTTGATTTTTACAACTATATCATTTAAGATAGTTATATTGATTTACAGCGATCTAGCCATTAAAAAATGCACATCTATCACTCAATAAGCAAATTTATTTTCCAATTATATAGTATGCATCAATATAAGGCGTAGCAAATGCCAGAATAGAGATAATACATTGGCTAAGAAGCCCCATTCTTCAGTATCAAACAAACAAAAGGCTAATTTGCAGAGCAATATACTTTCCCCTTCGCTTCATGAGGTAGTAGATACAACCGATCCTGGCGATGACGTACAGCAACGCTATCGTTATCAGCATGCCTATGGAGTTATTCTGCTCGTGGCCTCTATGCGTAAAGAACTTCCTTATGTAGCAATCTGGTGTGAACATCATGAAGATCTCCTTGGGGAACTGGAAGATGGTTACTATGATGCATACCAAGTTAAGACACAACTACCCGAAAACGGTCGCTGGGATTTGACAAAAGAGCCATTGAAAGACAGTATCAAGCGATTTGTCACATTAAACCAAAAATTTCCAGACAAAATCCGAGAGTTTCATTTTGTCTCAAACGTTGACCACGAAAAAAGTATGTTGCAAAAAAAATTGGGCGTAGCCCTCTCAAATTTTTGGAATCAGTCCGGAACGTCGTATCATGGACTGATTTAACGCCCCCTTTTGACAATACATTCGAGGTATTACGCACTCATTGTGAATGTAGTGCAGAACACTTATTGGCACTCAAATTAGCAAAAGGGCCAGCATTAGACAGCGTCGGAGCCGTGATCGCACAAGACCACTTACGCCATTTGCCAATATGTAGTTCCTGGCCCGCAAAAGCGCTCGCATCGCTACGAGATAATCTTATTGCCCACATTTATCAGGCTTCCTCTTTGAGCACCGATGATCCAAGCCGCCATTGGCACTGTTTACAGGGAGAAGATTCTAGCAATCCTCAACTCAGAGCAAAAAAGGTTATGGTAGAGGATATTGCTAACGTCATTAGCGAAAACCGCGCTCATTTCTTACAGATGGTCTCAGTTGATAGCAGACTGAATGAGCATCTTGAAGAAACATTGCTCCTCTACCTCACACGTTCATTCAATGAAGACTCGTTTGCAAAGCTAGATCAAGCGGGTGAAGACCAAGACGATACACCATTACGTCAGGTATTCGTCGATCTGGAACTAAAACTACTACGTAGTAATCCATCTTCCAAGCACAATAAACAAAGTCAACTTTCTCTGTTCGATATCGAGGAGATAGCACCAGAAACATTAAAAATATTACGATTGGCAGGGCAGGAAAAAGAACTGTCTGCAATGGATTGCTTGCTACAAGAAATAGCGCCAAAAGTAGTTATCATTGGTGGACCAGGCCAGGGTAAATCAACACTTGGACAATATCTAGCCCAAGTACATCGAGCAGTATATCTTCATTGTGAAGAAAAATTGTATCGTGACATACCAGGACAACGTACAAAGCAGAAAAGTTTCAAGCCAAAAACTCTTCGTATCCCATTTCGTATTGTGCTCAAATATTTTGCACAGTGGCTTAATGATGGACCAGCAATCGCTAGCATAGAAGCCTATTTAGCAGAGCAAATAGGTAAAGTCGCATCTCGACCAGGAAAGGTATCACCTTCTGATATCCAGGAAATAATAAAACGCCGCCCTGTGCTTGTCATTTTTGATGACCTAGATGAAGTGACAAAACCTGAACTACGCATACACATGCTTCGATGTTTAGAGCAATTCTTAGACAGTGCAGAAATACTTCATGCCAACCTCCAAATATTAGCTACATCACGCCCAACAGGATATAATGGTCAGTTCAACCCTCATGAATACTGGCATTTCGAATTACAACCAATGTCGACAAAAAAAGTGCAAATATATGCGACCAATTGGATAGAAGTCAAATTATCACTTGAAGAAGAGCAACGGCGTGTGCAGGATACATTGCAAGAATGCTTGCACGAAGAGCATACTTGCTTGCTATTGACAACACCGCTACAAGTAACAATTGTACTCTTAATAATCAAAAATGGTGGTCGACCATCTGCCCAGCGAGAAACGCTCTTTCATCAATATTGGGATACAATCTTACGTCGTGAAAAGGCCAAATTCAAAGAGATTATACGTACCGACGACACTACTTTGTTCAACTTACATGCCCACATGGGCTACATACTACATCACAAAGCTGAGTCTGAAAATGTGCAAGCATTGCTCTCAGAGCATGATTTTTCAAAGCTAATATATGATTTCCTCCGTAAGGATGATATATATTCACAAGAAGAAATAATAAAGCAACGAGCTGAACAGATGGTGGAAGAAGCAAAAGATCGGCTTGTCATGCTAGTCGAACCAGAAACAGGATTTTTCGGATTTGAACTACGCTCATTGCAAGAATTTTTCGCTAGTGCTTATCTAGCACAAACAGCCAGTGATACACAGCAACGTTTTGTACGTTTTCGAGCTATGGCTCATTCTGAACATTGGCATAATGTTGCCCTCTTCTTTGCTGGACGTATTGTCCGTAATTATGGAGGAGAGTCTGAAAAAATTCTTATCGATGGTTGCCAGCCTATTGATCGCGAAGAACCAGATCATTATTTACGACGAGGTGCATGGCTTGCATTAGATATTGCAGCAGATGGTATTTTTGCAAATAACCGTAACCTACAATACAGCGTCTTAGAATATGGACTAAATATTCTAGATAAAATTATTACTAATGATGAGCAAAAAAAGCTTATATCTACGCTGCATCGTTTATCCGCTGAAGACCGCCGCGACATGCTCGGTAAGATTCTTAAACGAAAGTTGATCTCATCTCCTCTACCTTATCAAGTTGGATTGTTGGGCATCTATGGTCAATTTGTTAGACTACAACCGGATTTCATACAAGGGTTAGAAAATCTGTTAACAAGCGATATAACGATGTATATACAGCAGGCACTTGATCTGGCTTTTCAATACCAAGCTGATCCTCAATGGCTAGCAAGGCAGTTAGAAAAACACTGGACACGCTGGATGACAAGTAACGACACATACACTAATCCATTATTAGAATGGTGGCAAAAGAAAAGACAATATACTCAAGCGGTTCTATCAATTCTATCGATGTCAAAAGATCAAATTGATCTTTTGACCGTTGGTCTTTCTCAACCTTCCATACGAATAATGGATAGTCAGAAGGATAGTCAGTTTGAATTGTTGGAAAATCCTCAAACACTTTCAGACCAAATAATCATTTTATTACAATGTACTTCTAATGCTAATTATATCAGTGAAAATTCACATATATATTATTCTAAACAAAAAGGATATTTTTATTTATTCGGAATAAAGCAATCTAACAAACTCAAAGATCTGCTCATACATTCAGGATTACTTGAAAAGATTAACAAACTTATGGAACGTAAGGATTTAATACTTCCACTAAGAATATGCATATGGGCATTGTATTGGTTAACCAATGAGTTAAATGAAGTCAAAGCCGCAACATTTCTTGAAGAGAGTAAGACGTGGAATACGAAAGACGTATTACCAAGGCTTTTTTGGGATTTTGGGTTACATCGTGCTCATCCCTTGCTCAAATTAGCTTTGGAAAATCAGTCTCGCAACGATAAAAAAAATGGAACAAAATTGCTATCATTCTTAAATAGTTCGCAAGAAATAGCTATTGGGAAACAAATACAAGCTGCCATTGAGAAGCGTGTGCAATCTTATTCTCAGGAAAAGCAATCCCGCTTTATCCTGGAGTTCTATAACGATATTGCAAATAATTTACCTGAAATACTTCCTCTTGCAAAAAAACTAGGTATAGATGCAAACGATCTAGTATTAACATACGGGTATCCATATTACACTATGGGCAATAGACAATCATATTCAACAAAGCTTCTCCAGCATGCCTTCTCAGTAATTGAAGAAATAATTAATCAACCACAAAAAGTACAAGAGATAGTCATTCGCCTTCGCCATGACCAGTGGTCAATAGACCAGGAGACATTTAGCAAGGGCAGGCGATTATTGCAAACAATCATTGAGAGATTACCAGCACAATCTGACCTCCTGGATACAGCTATTTTTTTCTTTCTCAAATTGCTTGCTTTTGACGTAACAATCCTCTCACTAGCCCCAACACTATTAATTGCTCTGACCAGTATTAGAGAGACAGGGATGCCTAGCACATGGATGGTCAGTAATACTGCTGATATATCATTAGAATACCTAACCAATCTTGCTAACTTCACTCAACATGAAGAAACTCGTGTTCAACAAGGAGCTTTGATCCTTTGGGAAGCACTTATCGAAGGACTTAGTAATAGAATACGGGGAGAAACAATAGATTTCTCGAAATTCAAGGTTGTCGGCATCGATTGGCGGTTAAGTTTTGCATTGCTTAACGCGACAGATATTGTTACCAGAAAAAGAGGTATCATCCTCCTAACACTCTCAAATTTTCCAATGGCAGAGAAGTGCCATCGTAATGAGTTGATTCAAGCAATGGCAAGAGCACAGGACATAAAGGAATTAGAAGCCTGGACTTTCTTCTTACGACATGTTCCTATGGAGTCGCAGCAAATTGCATGGCAAGCTATGTTAGAAGAAATATTAGACTACCCACAACTCTATATTTCTAGTATCTTAATGGCTACAAAAGATCGTTATATTGCATTGGTAGTCAAGGACGGGTCTGCAATCATGGGCAATGAGAAATCACTAGGGTTACCCACCCCCATTTGATGAGTGCCTGAAAGCAAATTTCATGAAAGAGAAACCTTTCTGCGGATAAAACCGATTTGCAGATTTATTGCTATAAAAAGTTATAGTCGTCGATGTTGTCCTTTTAGATCGAATTTTCATCGACGACCTTTTCATTATCCTTTGACGACAACAATCGGTTTCAGCCGGGCCACCAGCTTCGCCAGACCAGCGTTATGCACGACATTAACGACCATCTGCGCATCCTTATAAGCCTGCGGACACTCTTCGGTAAGTAGATTCTTGCTATGGACGCGGATAGTAACGCCCTTCTTATCCAGCTGTTCGAGCAGCTGCTTGCTACCGATGGACTTCTTCGCCATAGTGCGACTCATACGGCGTCCGGCACCGTGGCAGCAGGAGCCGAAGCTCTCATCCATAGAGCCCTGAGCGCCGACGAGCATAAAGGAATAGCGACCCATGTCGCCGGGGATCAGGACGGGCTGTCCAATCCCGCGATACTTCTCTGGGACGGCTGGATGTCCGGCCGGGAAGGCGCGTGTGGCTCCTTTGCGATGGACGCAGAGGCTCCTCATTTGGCCGTCGACGACATACTTTTCGATCTTGGCGATGTTGTGACAGACATCATAGACCAGAGGCATATCCTTCGGGCGTGCTTGACGTCCAAAGACAGTCTGAAATGCCTCGCGAACGCCATGCATCAAGAGCTGGCGATTAGCCCAGGCGAAGTTTGCGCCGCAGGCCATAGCTTCTAGATAAGCCTGTCCTTCTGCGGATTGTAGGGGCAGGCAAGCCAACTGGCGATCGACTAGATTAAAGCCGAAGTCCTGCTGCTTGGACTCTGCTAGCTTGATGTAGTCTTCGGCTATCTGATGACCGAATCCGCGTGAGCCGCAATGCAGAGATACTACAACTTGTCCTTTACGATTGATGCCCATCGCTTCGGCGGCGACTTCGTCGTAGATATGGTCGACGATCTGGACTTCGCAGAAATGATTGCCTGATCCGAGGCTGCCAAGCTGCTTTTGGCCTCGTTTGATGGCATGCTGACTGACAGCATCGGGATTAGCTCCAGCCAGACAGCCGTTCTCTTCGGTGACATCGAGGTCTTCGGGTAGACCATAACCTTGCTCGATAGCCCAAGCGGCACCACGCGTCATCACCTGATGCATCTCAGCATCATTGAGCAGGCGCATGCCGTCGCCTCCGACGCCGGAGGGCAAATTCTTAAACAGCTCGTCTGCCAGACGATCGACGCTGCCTTTGATCTGATCGCGTACGAGGTCGGTTGCCAGTAGGCGAACTCCGCAGTTGATGTCAAAGCCGATACCTCCCGGTGAGACAACACCTGTCTCGGCGTCGGTGGCCGCCACTCCCCCGACCGGGAAGCCATAGCCCCAATGGATATCGGGCATACCCAGCGAGTGTCCAACGATGCCCGGTAGGGTGGCGACGTTGGCTACCTGTTGTAAGGCGTTGTCGTTTTGGATCATTTCCATGAGCTCGTCGTCGGCATAGATCATGCCGGGCACGTTCATAGCTTCATTGTAGCGCTGTGGGATGCGCCAACGATTTTCGTCGATGCGCTCTAATGGTATCTTATCGCCCAAGATGGGCCTCCTTTTATATTCATGGAACATGTATATAAGAAATGGCAAGCTAACTTGCTGATGTTCTTTTCCTACGTACAATCAAGCAGTAATCGTGAAATGCATTATACTCACAATATGGAAAAATCCCGCGAAAATAACGCGATTGTACTTAGTATTTTGCCAATAGATCTTTTAGACTTAGCGAGTATAATGAATAGAGGGATAATAAGCTGTGACTGCTGCCTCTTTATCGATCCGCTGATAGGATTCTGCAATTTGACGATCACAATCTCTAATAAGTCGGCGTTAGGATGGGGTGAAATTTTCTGGATCTCTGTAACCTCAACTATTAATGAGCTCATTTTCCCTCCCTGGAGTGTATCCTGGCGTCATTATCCATGCTCCAACACGAAGCGATCACACGGATGTCTGGTCGAAGACGTTGACGAACAGGATGCGATACAAATTGGCAATAAAAAAGAATAGTGTTATGTACGAAGACAATAGAGAGCATTAGCTTGGCTGAGATGATGGACCTACTTAGTAGGTCCTATAGATCAAGGATGAGGCGGGCTTGATAGCCATCATCAAGCGGGGAGATAGCGGCCTCATGCCAGGTCACGGCTTTCACTGCACTACTCAAGTCGTGACGTTGTCGATCATATATCTCGCCAAATGCTCGACCCCGCAGATGCGTATCCGTCATGGTCGCAATCTCGAAGGTGCGAAAGAGGAGATATTCGGTATCGAAGAGAAAAATCAATTCGTTGAGCCAGGCGATAAGGAGTGATAGCATATCGTGTCCCTCAACGTCAATTTCGCGGCTGGTTACACAGTTCACTTGCTCTGGCGCAACCATGACGCTCTCTACGCCTTGCGCGGCTGCGATAAAGAGTTCGTCAAGCGTACGTCCGAAGGACTGGATACCTATATCCGCTGTATGCTCGAATACTTCATAAGGCTCTCGCATCATTTTTGTGCGGGTCGGGCAATCCATGATCTATTCATACTAGATCCGTGTAAAGGTTTGCTCTCAATACTGCGAATAGCAAAGCACATATGCATCATTACCCTTCCTTTCCTTGTATTGAAGTATATTTATAGTTACTATTCCAGAATACCTATTGTTTTGCTATTTGTCAAGGCAAAATGTGAGCAATTTCACCCAAATTGCTGCTCGATGCTCGAATTGGGGATCTGATACACAAAACCACGACTGCCTAGATAGAGACCTGCATCGACATTCACACACTTGCCATCTGCATAGATGTAAGGTCGTGTGACCTTTCTGGCAGGTCCGCCGATGACGGTGGAGATGGGTGTATGACCGTGAATAATCATTGTGCCGCCGAAAATCTGCGTGAAGCGCTCGATAAACTCATCCCCGCCATGCGGATGAATAAAAACGCCGCGCATCGAAAATGCCTCGATTAATTCTTCCCAGGCTAGCGTGTTACTACATGCTAAGAGATTTCTAAAAGTTCCGTTGACCTCAGTAATCGAGCGACCATAGCGTGTATAAAACGTCGTATCTGCGTGGATCAGCAGCGCATTTTCCACCAGGGCCATTGGTGGTCGAACCATCAGCCAGGAGATATGCCGTGCGCTAAGACTCACCAGATCCGCTTTGATGCCGCCATTACGCCACCACCTCGTCATAAAATCACGGCTTAAGCCAGTCGAGTGTCGACCAAACTGATACGCAGCCAGCATCAAAAGCTCATGATTTCCTAAGAGACTATCGACCGCGCCTCCCACCGCCTGAGCTTCCTGTTGTAAGGACATCACAAAATCCAGCACAGCAATACTATTGGGACCACGATCAACTAGATCACCCAGAAACCAGAGCTGAGCCGAGCCACCAATCCAATGATTGGCCCGATCAATGACACATGCCTCACGCAAAATCTTGTGAAGCGCACGCAGGTGACCATGAATATCACCAATAACATAGACAGGAGTAATCATGCAGGCTATTTCTTTCTAAAGTTTTTTCACAATACACATAGATGAACATACTCGCGCTCATAACACAAATTAGTCGAATCTCCAGCGCAGCGCGGTTTTGACTTAATTCAGGAGATATAGTGTTGACGATGCACACTAGTCCTCTATGATTTTTCACATATGAGGCTGATACTAAAAATGAATAGATAAAGCTATTAGTATCACGTCAAAAGGATACATATTAGATGCAAATAACCATCAGGTGTCTAAATATTCTCATCAATTCTTACTATAAGCATGCTCCATCAATATCCAGGAAACGTCATCAGTATGCAGCCACCTAGCACTTACCATGCTTGTTAGCCAGTTCACCAAACAGCTGTCTTTGTTAGTATATAGAGGACAACATATGCTTATCTTAAATAAAACGTGCCTTACTATACATAGTAAGAGGAATGTTATCAAAGATTGATAATAGCGCAGGGCTTAGCGCTTACCGGCAAGAAAGATGTCATCTAAGCATATATAGACACACATAAAAGCATATGTTATAATCCTTAAATATCACAGCCCAACAATAGGAGATACGTTCGTGGGAGATTATCTAACGGTTCAGGACATCGCACAAAGGCTTGATGTGACGGCCGATACTATACGTCGTTGGCTGCGAACAGGTAAGCTAAAGGGGACCCCATTAGGGCGGGCCGGATACCGCATCCATGAAAGCGATTTCCAATGCTTCATGGATCGACGCTACGCGAATCTCCAGCAATCGAGCAAACGCAAACATCAACAATCGTCAGCACCCAGGGCCCATAGTCTCCTCCCTACTGCTTCCTCCACACTTTCCAATGGAGATGATCTCCCGGCACTTGCCTATAATGCGATCTTTGTACGAGATCCGATGAGCGTCATCACGGCCTGGAACCAGGAGGCGGCACGTCTCTATGGCTGGTCTGAGCAAGAAGTGCTGGGGCAGATGGCGTATGCGCTCCTACAAACCAATTTTCCGGTCTCACGTGAGGAGATCGAGCTTCAATTGATACAGACCGGTCATTGGGATGGTGAGTTACGCTCGATTGGTCGCAATGGACAGGAGATCATTGTCGAAAGCCATCAGATACTCAGGCGCAATGCCCAGGGACAACCAGACAGCATTCTAGAAATTGATCGCGATATTACTTATCATAAACAGCTTGAAGAAACGTTAAGCTTTCTAGCCGAGGCCAGAGTCCAGGAAGCAGATCGTCAACACGTGCGCCTTGAAGTCGAGGAGACCATGCTACAATTTGCCTCACTCGTTGAAAACAGCTCTGATATGATTGCCATGGCCTCCATGCAGGGTCAGACCATTTACATGAACAAGGCCGGCTGCGACCTCTGCGGCCTCACTGATATCGAAGAAGCGCGAAAAAACCCCATCCTTACATACGCCCCAGAAAACAGACATCCATTGTTAAAAGAGATCGTGTGGCCACAGGTGCAAGCGACAGGACACTGGGAGGGAGATCTTGAAATACTGAATAGCAAAAGTGGAGAACTCATCGACGTCCGACAGACCGTATTCATAGTCACCCATCCACACACGCATGCTCCTTTATGTCTGGCAATCGTCGCCCGAGACATCCATGAACAGAAAGAAATAGAGCGGCGCAAAGATATCTTCATCAGTATGGCCAGCCATGAGCTCCGTAATCCACTAACCACCATCCATGCCAACCTCCAGCTCGCCGAGCGACGAATTAAGAGCATCCTGCAACAAGAGGAAGAGCCATCGCCGGACACCAAAAAAACCACCAACGACGCACTCCAGATGCTTGACCGCGCACGCCGTCAGACCAAAGTCATGGCCCGCCTGATTGGTGATCTCCTGGAAAGCACGCGCATTCAAGCCAACAAACTGAACTTATCACTCGCCGAGCATAACATCATCGCCATCATGCATGATACAGTCATCGATCAGCTTGAAATCACGCCCCACCGCATCATACAGATCGCCCCCCTCCTGCCAGACACCCATGACCTCATCGTCCTAATCGACAAAGACCGCATCAGGCAAGTCATCAGCAACTACCTTGCCAACGCGCTCAAATACTCAGCCGCCAGCGAAGAAGTCACGATAGGCGTCACCGTAGACGGCGATCAGATACGCTTATGGGTGCGCGATCACGGCCCCGGCCTCACCGTCGAGCAGCAAGAGCACATCTGGGATCGCTACTATCAAGCCAAAGACATCACCATACAGAGCGGCAGCGGCAGCGGACTGGGTCTCGGCCTACACATCTGCAAGGCACTGATCAGCCGTCACGGCGGCCAGGTCGGCGTCGACAGCCAGAAAGGCGTCGGATCAACCTTCTGGTTCCAGCTCCCCCTCGCCAATACCCTGTACTAATTTTCCTGCCAATAAGGCCTGGGCGAGATATTCGCAATCGAGGTCAGCTGTTAGTTGCCCGAAAAGGTAGCTGGCGGTCCTCGCGCCGCCAAGTCCAACGTAATCACCTGGGAAGATTAAGTGATTTTCAAGGCAAGCCTGGCGAGGTACCTCCCTTCAATCGCAGAGATACAGAGAGCCAACGCGAGCACCGCGGTCTTGCGCCATTGACTCCAACACATTCCAAAGAAAGAGCTTTGAGCTTGGCCAACCAAGATCGCTTCCTGTAGCTGCTTCGCCTTGTGCACGCGGTCCCGTTCATCGTACAATCAAGCATCATGGTATCTATCAACGCCTCTCAACATGTTTCTTCATCGTAGAAGAAAATGCGTGCATGCTGTCTATTCGTACTGGGCTCGCTCCCGTACTCCAAACAGCATAGCCATCACATCGTCTCTTCATTTGAAAAGGTTCCCTCTCGTGTGCCGATGGCTGGCATGTCGTACGATGAACGGGACCGCGTGCACAAGGCGAAGCAGCTACAGTAGGCTATCCTGGTCTCTTCGATTGTACGCGGCCTTGTGTATGGTGTGCCTTCCATGCGAATACGTTGGACTTGGTGGTCCTCGCACCGCCAGAGCCACTCGACGGCGCGAGGACCGTCGCCTACATTTAGGCTTATTTCGAGTAATAACTTTGGGGCGGCTACATTGGTTTTGTTTGACGCTCAAGCCTGTTTAACTTGACAGGTACGGCTTGGTCGTTTGGGAGGAGAGAGAGCAGATCAATTTATTGTAGGAGACTTGATCTGCTCTCGTCCGATGTGAGGGCTCGGGCGGCTTTATACGTGACGCTGATGGGCCCAGAATTCAAGCAGGTCACTTTTGGTGACGATGCCTTCGAGGTTGTTTCCTTGCATGACGGCTACGGCGGCGGTGCGCTCGCTCAGGAGCGGATAGGCATCCTGGGTGGGGGTGCTGGTCTCTAGGATGGGAAATGGGACGCCTTGGATTTCTCCAACGGCACATGTATCCAATGGCTCACCGCTAGCGAGTCGGCGGAGGAGCATATCCTCGGTCAGGCTGCCGATCATCTGACCATCTTCCATCACGGGTGTCTGGCTGATGCCATAGCGGCGTAAGAGCTCTACGGCGTCGGCGACGGAGTCGGTGGGGTGGACGCTGACAACCAGGGGCATGGTGCGCGAATGCGTACGGCGATACGTTAAGACGTCGTACAAGGTTGGCTGGTCGCTCTCAGCCTGGACAAGCAGATCGTTTTCACGCATCCAGGTTTCGTTGTATTGCTTGCTGAGATATCCTCGGCCGGTATCCGGCAACAAGATGACGACGACGTCGTTCGATGATAGCCGCTTGGCATAGGTCAGACCGGCGGCCAGGGCGGTTCCGGCCGAACCACCAGTCAGGATGCCTTCTTCGCGTGCCAGTCGCAATGACCAGTTGAACGATGAACGATCATCAACGCGAATAACCTCATCCACGACGCCAGAATTATAGTTCTTCGGGAACATGTCCATACCAATGCCTTCGATTTTGTAAGGCTTGGGAGTATCACCCGAATACACAGATCCCGCAGGGTCAGCACCGATAATTTTTATCTGCGCATTGACCTCTTTTAGATAGCGTCCCGTCCCAGAAATCGTCCCGCCTGTTCCGATGCCAGCCACAAAGGCCGTCACACGTCCAGCGGTATCACGCCAGATTTCAGGACCGGTCGAGGCATAATGTGAATCAGGATTGGCCGGATTAGAATACTGGTCAGGACAACAAGCTCCTGGAATCTCTTCAGCGAGTCGGTAGGCGACATTCTTGTAGTAATCAGGTGAGTCGTGAGAAGCACTTCCTGGACAAATCACCACCTCCGCACCATACGCACGCAATAAACTGCGTTTCTCTTCGCTCGCTTTGTCAGTCATGACAAAAATACAGTGATAACCTTTGATGGCCGCAGCAATCGCCAGGCCATGCCCTGTATTACCACTTGTTGGCTCAACAATAGTACCGCCGGGCCTCAGCAAGCCCTGTTTCTCACAGTACGCTATTAGATTGGGACCAATACGATCCTTTACACTACCACCAGGATTCATCATTTCCATCTTGACCAATACCAGCGGCGGAACGTCATTAGCAATCCGATTGAGTCGCACGAGAGGCGTATTCCCGATCGCATCAATGACTGAGGGGTAAAATTTCATTTCCCCCATCGCAGGTTCTGTTGTTTCTTTCACGTCTATCTGCCTCTTTGAGGTATAATTCCTGACGAGCAAAAAATAATTAGCACACACCATTCATGCCCGGTTGCAGCGGCGTCCTTGGCTCAGACCGCACCACAACCGGGCCAATTTCTATCCCAGTTTTTAGCTTTCGTCAGGTGCTGGTGCATATAAGTGCATAACCTAGCTCACAGTATAACACACAGAAAGCTCTTAGTCTTTATCATGGAACACAACACCAGGCTTCTACAGTATGCCACCTCGCTCAAATGCTACAAAATGATATTTTGCATGACCGTTTTCCAGGGCTCAACATCCGTATGAATGCTGTCGGGATTGGTCTGCTTGATTCTGGCTATTTCGGCCGCAAGACGCTGCAACGGCACAATCGTCACCAGAGGTCGCACCAATGGATGGATATGCGGAAACCAGAGATCTTCGCTCTCATCTCCACAGGTAATGGCGATGACGCCAAGCTCTTGAAGTGAGATACGTAAGCGCTGCGTCCGTTGACCATCATCGCCAGCCGGAGTAAGCGTGATAGCTCCCATGCCAGCCCGCCAGGCTGCTGGAGGACCATGCAAAGCTCCCTCTGTCTCCATACCCTCAGCCCATGTATACGTCCCTTCTTTGAGCTTCAAAGCCGCCTCTGCTGCTGTGATTGCATCGAGTCCTACGCCTGTCAATAGGAGCGGCTCACATGTTACCAGACGTTGAGCAAGCTGGACGGGAGCCGGTTGCGCCAATATCTGAGCGATAAAGTCAGGCACCTGCTGAAGCTCTGCGCTAAATTGCAGGCCCGCATCTCCTACAATCTGCGCAACCAATTGCGCCAACGCCGCAAGTGCCGTTGTGTAGGAGACGGTATGTGTACTCGAGCTCTCTCCAAGACAGGTGCGGATGACATATTCAGCATCCTGCTCGGGAGCATCGATACTGGTAATAGCCACGGTGGTCGCCCCATGCTGGCGAGCTCGGGTCAGGGCCGCCCGTGGAAACACTTTTGTGCCACGGTGGCTAACGACAATCACTTGATCCTGAGACGAGAGTGGTACGGTCAGAGCAAGATCATGGGCATTAAATACCATAGGATGAATATGACCACCGCTTAATTCAAAAAGCCAGCGTGCAGCTACACGACAGGCGTGCAATGAAGTACCAATCCCAGCAAATATAAATGGTCGCCCAGCATCCAGAGACGGTACCTGACGCCGCGCTAAAACCTCTCGTATGGAAGCAGGCTGTGAAGCAATTTGGCCATCAAGAGCAAAATCTACCATAATATTTCCCCTTACTTATCAAGAATATAGATACGAATGTCTACCAAGCTATGATAGTCTCCAAATGGCCTTGTGCATAGAGCCAATCTCCGCTATTATAGACATACCATTTTTCTACGCGCAGACACAATGCTCGGAGGTTCCGTTGAATACAAAGATTTCAAACACCACGCTGCTATCTCTAATGTTGGATCATCAATCAGCACAACCACTGTATCGTCAGCTCTATGACGCTATGCGTCAGGCCATTCTCTCCAACCAATTAGCCGCTGGAACCCGACTGCCATCAACACGTAGCTTTGCGCAAACGCTTGGCATCTCACGCTCGACCGTTGTGGTGGCCTTTGAACAGTTGCTGTATGAAGGCTATCTGCGTGGCAAAGTTGGCAGCGGCACTTACGTTGAAGATGTCTTACCCGACGAGTTTCTCTCGCTTACGAATCAATATCAAACGCCAGCCACGAATACACCAACGACCGCACGCTCACGGCATCAGAGTCTATCGGAGCGTGGAAAAATTATTGCGGCCTCGATGGTGGCACCGCGACAAGATTGGAGTCAGGCGGTCTTACAACAGGCCTTTCAGCCCGGCATACCGGCTCTACATGAATTTCCATTTAAACTCTGGTCACAGCTCACCAGCAAGTATTGGCAGCAAAGCGATCCAGCTAACTTCGGCTATACAGATCCAGCGGGCTTTCGACCGCTGCGCAGAGAGATTGCTGGCTATCTACAGTCCGCACGCGGCGTACGCTGTCGAGAGGAACAAATTATTATCGTCTCAGGCTCACAGCAAGCCATCAATCTAGCAGCCCAACTCTTGATCAATCCAGGAGATGATGCCTGGATTGAAGATCCTTGTTACCTCGGTGCCCGAGGAGCCCTGCTCAGCAGCGGAGCGCAACTCGTTCCCCTATCACTCGACGCCGAAGGCATCGACATCAAACAGGGCATGCAGGCCAGTCCTCAGGCTCGTCTAATCTATGTCACCCCATCGCATCAATACCCATCAGGGATCACCATGAGCCTGCCGCGGCGGCTCGCCCTGCTGCGTTGGGCCGAACAGACAGGAGCCTGGATTCTTGAGGATGATTATGATGGTGAATATCGCTATACGGGACATCCACTGGCTTCTTTACAAGGATTGGATCAGGCTAGTCGCGTCATTTATATCGGCACCTTCAGCAAAGTCTTGTTCCCAGGACTACGTCTGGGCTATCTGGTCGCGCCACCAGAACTGGTTGATGCTTTCACTGCCGCTAGAGCCGCTGCCGATCGCCATTCGCCTACACTCGATCAAATCGTCCTGACCGAATTTATCCGTGAAGAGCACTTCGCCCGTCATGTTCGTCGTATGCGCTCCCTCTATGCCGAACGTCAAAGCATATTACTGGACGCCATACATAAAGATTTAGCAGGAGTCATCGATGCACAACCGCACGAAGCTGGCATGCATCTCATTGCCACACTACCCGCTGGGTGCGGTGATCAATCCATAGCAAAGCTAGCAGCCGAACAGAACATCTTCGTCACGCCCATCTCAAAATACTATTTCAAATCCGCACCACGCAACGCCCTGGTCCTCGGCTACACAGCCTTCAACGAACAAGAGATCAGAGCAGGCATCCACGCACTGGCACACATATTTGAGCAGTAACGAGTTTTCCAAAGATATTTCAGGATATCACTGTTCCACTTCTACAACGAAACCCTTAGACTTCAAAGCCGCGGCTAACGCGAATAGACGTGCATCGCCTTGAGCGGTCCACAGCAACTCATCTTGCCGCAAAGGATTATCCGTCTTTTGCCAGGCACATTCATAGCTGCCCTGCCATTGGCGATGCTGCACACGTCCCTGATATTGCCAGGGACTCGCCATTGGCCTGCGATTGTTGAAACCGTAGCCCAAGGCTTCAACACTCGCAAAATCCTTACTCCGAAAAATAACTTTCACCTTCCGCTCCTATAAATCAAAGAGAGCAGTATCTCTTTTAGCATATATCTATCCTATATTAATCTTGATAATGTACCTGATAGTATACAACCAACGACCAATATTGTCCTCCACACATTGCTGAGCCTCTTGACAAGCGCTCTTCTTCGCTTTACAATCGTAACGTACAGTACGTTACCGAGATGAGCAAACAAAAATGGATAATAAACAGAGTGGACGTGCACAACAGACACGCGAGCGGCTCCGCGCCGCCGCTCACCGGCTATTTCTTCAACAAGGCTATCTGGCAACAAGCATCGATGCTATTCTGACGGAGGCGGGCATTTCCTCGAAGGAGACTCTTTACCGTTACTATGCCAGCAAAGAGGAGCTCTTTGTTGATATCCTGGGCCACCTGACTATGGAGCAGCCAGGCTTTTCTGAGAAGCTTTTGGCTCTGCCCACTCCACAGGATCTACCATCGCTACGGTTAGCGCTCACGCAGCTTGCCCGCGAGATCTTGTCGATGATGAGCCAGCCTGAATATCTAGCATTGCTACGTATCATGATCGCTGAGGTACCACGCTTCCCACAACTCGGCCCCTTATTTTTCTCCACCATCCCGCGGCGCGGACTCTCCATCATCATGACACTGCTGCGAGACGCCCGGGAACAACAGATCATCGCCGATATTGACTTCGAAGTGGTGACGCGCATGCTGATCGGCGGGCTGGCGTCCTATGTCGTACCAAGCCTGATGTTTGTAGGAGAGCGAGCGCAATCCCCAGCACCCGACCGCGCCGATGCAATCGTCGAGATCATAATGCGCGCACTGACACCGGAATAGTTGTCTCTGCGCTTTTTCTTCAGGAGGACAGGATGTCTCACAACCGCATACGCACTTTTAATAAGTACATCACCAATCCGCTCTTGCGCACATTTGCCAACATCTCCCACGGCCCATTTGCAGTCATTCGTCACATTGGTCGTCGGAGCGGAAAGCCGTACGAGACCACGATTATGGTTTGGCCGCTGGACGACGGTTTTGTGATCGCGCTAACGTATGGGCCGGAGGTGGATTGGTATCGCAATATTCTGGCGGCTGAAGACTGTACGCTGCTCTGGCATAGAAAAGTCTATACCCTCGGAAAACCGGAACCGATCGATGCTAAAACAGCCCTGCCAGCGTTTCCTCCAATGTTCAGACTGATCTTGCAGAGGCGTGGCACGCTACAATTTGTGCAGATGTTCAGGGAAAGTTAAAGCTCTGATGGTATCCATATTTTGCCCAGGAACGTGTCAATAGCGTATACTAGCTGATAGCAAGGTAGGCACTTTAGATGGAAGTGCCACTTAACCAACATCATTTATAAGAGAGACAACATATGCCAGCACTCGTTTTTTGGATTGATGTCGACAATACTTTACTCGACAACGATCGTATCAAAGAAGCACAAAATGAAGCGCTTCTGGCCGAACTTGGACCCAAACTCAGCCAGCGCTATTGGGATATTTATGAAGAGGTGCGCGCAGAGCGTGGAGTGGTTGATATTCCTCTCGCGCTACGCTATTTGCGCGAACGTACATCATTAGACGATTTGGATGATTTCACGCATCAACATGTGCGTTCATTGTTCGAGAACTTTCCATTTCAGGACTTTCTCTATCCGCACGTTTTAGAAACGCTGCAATATTTGAATACGATCGGCACACCAGTTATTGTCTCGGATGGGGACAAAGCCTATCAGGCCGAAAAGATTTATCAGAGCAATATTGCCGATGCGGTAAATGGACGTGTGCTACTCTTTATCCACAAACAAGAACATCTTGACGAGATCGATCAGCTCTATCCAGCCGATCATTGGGCCATCATTGACGACAAGCCGCAGATTCTGATGGATATCAAAAAGCTAAAAGGAGACAAAATCACCACTGTTTTTGTCAATCAGGGCAAATATGCGCAAGAAGGCTTCCCCGCACCATTTGTGCCCGATATCAGCGTTGATCGGATCGGCGATGTACGCAAGATCAGCGCCAAACAATTCATTGAACAATCAAAAACTTCAAACTAAAATATATTTAGAGAAATTGCTTTTATGTGGATGAGAAATTGTCGCGTTAGCAAGAGCGTCCAAAAAAAGTAATTCCTGCTATTATTCCTGCTATAAAGGATCTACCTGATGCCAAAACGAAATAGTCCGCACCTCGTACTTGGTAACACCGCGCAACAGACAATCCTCGCCGATATCACTCAACGCTCACAGATAGAAGCCTGTGGTGTCCTGCTAGGCAGCATCGATTCTACAGGCAACTGGAATGTCGAACAAGCGCAGCCTTTAGTCAATAGCGCAGCCTCGCCAGTCTACTTTGAATTTGATCCCGCCGAACTGTTACAGGTCGAGCTAACTTATCCAGAGCAGATTATTGGTGTCTATCATAGCCATCCAACAGGCTTTCCACAGGCCAGCCAAACCGATCGGGACAACATGAGACGCGTCAATCTGCAACAAAGCATCCCCTGGGTCTGGCTCATCATTAGCGGCCCCTTCGACGTAAACTTTCGCCAAAAAGCGTCAGGAACCCTCATCGCCTCCTCATTGATCGCCTACCACCACTTCGCCACCGGTGGATTACAACGCATTCTTCTGTGTGCAGAAAAGTAACCAATATTTTATCCTGCGCAAATAGGTTATAGCAAAAATGGATAAGATTGAGCATGGTTTCTAGCCTCACATCAGCAGATACGTTATAATTGTTGGAAATTACTTGCACGAAGAAAGTCTATTCTATGCAATTAAGCTTCCGGCTATACTAATTGTTGAGTATAACGTACGCGATCCCAAAGATGCAGAAGACGGGCTGAATAAAAGATGAAATGTTCTAAATGTGGCAATGAGGTACCATCGGGATTTAAGTTTTGTGGGAGTTGTGGAAGCCCATTAAAATCCTCGGCCGAACTGTCATCAGGGAATCAACTTCCGTTTCCACCAGCTATACAGCCACAGTTTCAAATCATGCAAGGCCTAGCACGTACAACAACGCCCCACGCCGCAGCACCTCAACTGGAACTGGGCACATCTTCCACACTGGACACTACTAACGGCTCAATAGCGACGAATAATCCAGTCTTGCAGCCAGATCAGAACATGAGTAACAATCCTCCATCGGTGCCGGACATCCATCATGAGGCCACGGAGGCTATCATGATGCCTCCGGGTGCACTCCTACGGCCAAACCAACTTTCCCCGCTGCCAACATATGGTTTTCCAGGACCAACTACGGTAGGACACCAAGCTTATCGAGCAGAGGATCATCAAGCACCGACATCGATCTCTCATCCACCCACGCGCCCGCTGCCATCTGCGATCCCGCAAGCAGGCCAAATGGGATCTGGCGCTGCCAACAATAACTATCAACGTAACAACCAGTTTTATCCTCCGAGAACGGCACCACTGCCTGCTCAAAAACACACAACGCCTCTAGTCATCAGCATCTGTCTGGTACTACTTGTGATTGTGATCATCAGTATAGCCATCATCTACCCTGGAAGCCAAAAGAAACAATCCAAGCTAATCAGCACGCCTCCAGCAAGCGCAGCTACATCCAAAGCGCCACCGCCCACGCCGACGCTGGCTCCTACACCAACGCTGGCTCCTACGCCGACGTTAGCTCCTACGCCAATTCCCGATGCAGGCTTTATCTGGTGCGGTGTTGAATGCGCTCCCAGCGGCTTTATGGATGAATATCCCAATGGCTGGCAGATGAGTGCGCTCACCGGGATCGTAGGCATGCAATTTGCCAATCCGCTGCAACCTGATCAACTTGTGCTTGTGAAAACGCAGGCTAATCCAACGACCGCCGCCGATGCGATCCTGGCAAGCGAGCTTCAGACAACCTATGGGAGTCAACCGGGCTATCAAGCACCAAATCCACCAACTGGGCAGGTTGTCACCATTGGTGGTGAAACATGGTCATCCGCCTCAATTCTCTATCTGGGAAGTACGCAACAGGAGGAACAGGTTACGGCGTATGTAACAGTTCATCAAGGAAAAGTATTTATATTAGAAGTGCAGTCAGCTCAATCTCAATTTGCACAAGTTGGCACCGCGTACTACAATATAATGATTGGTAAGTTCCAATTTATATAGATCAATACCCCATAATTGGAGAAAAAGTTGAAATACTTCCTGAGCGGACTGGTGTTCGTCAGTGGCATGACAAGCTTAGCCCTGGAGATGTGTGCTTCGCGACTCTTAGGAGCCTATTTTGGGACCTCACTCTTTATCTGGGGCAGCCTGATTGGCCTGATTTTACTTTACCTGATGATTGGTTACTTTTTAGGAGGTCGGCTCGCTGATCGTTATCCCCAGCTACAGGTACTGTGCGGGATTACGGCGATCGCGGCACTTTCCATTATCCTGATCCCTTTCGTCTGTGAACCCATTCTTGCAGGATCCGTCACAGGACTCGCACAAGTCTCAGTGGGCCTTTTCGCCGGTTCGCTAATTGGTACGTTACTCCTATTTGCCGTTCCGGTTATATTGCTTGGACTCGTTTCACCTTTTGCCATTCGTATCATCACGCGCGAAGTGAAACAGAGTGGACGCATAAGTGGCTCACTGTATGCCATTTCGACGGCTGGTAGCATTTTTGGAGCCTTTCTCCCTGTCCTCTGGTTCATTCCAACCTGGGGAGTAAAACGCTCTTTAATTATTTTCGGTGTCATGCTATTAGTCGCCTCACTCGGCGGCCTTGTACCCAGGCAACGACCAGTACTAGCCATCCCAATGGCAGTCCTAATCATCCCCATCGTCTTCGTACTTGTTGTGCCGTTGGGTCCACTCAAAACTATCCCTAGCCTCATCTATAATCAAGAATCGCTCTACAACTATATCCAGGTCACCCAGGACAACACCGGCACCCGCGATTTGGTGCTCAACGAAGGTGATGCAATCCATTCTATTTATAATCCGCATAGCACTCAGATTCTAACCGGCTGGTATTGGGATTATTTTCTGGCTGCTCCCTATTTCAATCAAAACTTTACGCCCGCTCAGTTACAGCGCGTTGGGATTATCGGACTGGCTGGCGGAACATCGGCGCGTCAATTCACGCAGGTCTATAATAATGTCCAGATCGATGGAGCAGAAATTGATCCAGCCATTGTGGCAGTGGGTCGCAAATACTTTGCGATGAACGAGCCGAATCTCCACGTCTATAATCAAGATGGGCGGACATTTCTGGCGGCCTCCAAACATACCTACGGTGAGATTGCCGTCGATGCCTATCAACAGCCATATATTCCCTTCCAATTCACAACCAAAGAATTCTTTACGCAAGTGCGCAGTCATCTCACCTCGACTGGTATCGTAACAATCAATACAGGACATACCAATAACGACTACCGCTTAGTACAAGCCTTCGTGAACACGTTGAGTACCGTCTTTCCAAGCGTCTACACATTCAACGTACCGGGCACCATCAACACCGAGATCGTAGCAACCGTCCAGCCAACATCACTCGGCACATTCCAAAAGAATCTAGCGCAATTTGCGCCCGACTCAACGATGGGTCTATTAGCCAGTGAAGTGCTACCGGTGGCAACAAGTGCTCATTCAGATGGTGGATTGGTCTTTACGGACAACGAGGCTCCCATTGAGCAGATTACAGACCAATTACTTATTGATTACATTGCACATTCTTAAACATTGACAAGCTGCAAATTTTGTTCTAACGTGATAAGTGTTTTCCATTAGACAAGCTAAGCTAAACAATACAAATCTGAGAGGAAATATCACTATGGCTGTAGTAGCTGTTATCGGTGCACAATGGGGAGATGAAGGCAAAGGAAAGATTGTTGATGAGTTGTCAACACGTGCTGATTATGTTGTCCGCTATCAAGGTGGCAATAACGCAGGACATCGTGTGGTGCATGGGGGAGGCGAATTTTCCTTTCATCTTGTCCCTTCTGGCATTCTATTTCCGAACACGATCTGTATCATTGGCAACGGAGTCGTGGTAGATCCGAAAGGTCTGCTAGAAGAAATGCAGCTCTTACAGCAGCAGGGCATTGATATTTCACGACTCTATATTAGCGAACGAGCACACGTCGTCATGCCCTATCATATTGTGCTTGATCGGTTAGAGGAAGAATCTCGTCTGGGAGAGGGAGAGCCGTTTGATGGGACACCACGTGGCATCGCTCCTGCCTATGTGGATAAACATGCACGCACGGGTATCCGTATGGCGGAACTCCTCGACGTGGATGCGTTCCGCTCCAAATTATCGATGGTGTTGCAACAGAAGAATCGCATGATCACACAAATCTATGGACATCCAGCCCTCTCGCTGGAAGAGATCCACGGCGAATACTTCAAATATGGTCAACAGTTACTTTCACATATCGCCGACACGCAAAAGATGCTCCATGACGCACTCTTTGACCATAAAACTATCCTACTCGAAGGAGCCCAGGGAGCACTTCTTGATATCGACTTCGGCACCTATCCATATGTCACCTCATCATCGACCATGGCCGCCAACGCCGCTGTCGGAGCCGGACTTCCTGCACGCTGCATCGATCGTGTCGTCGGAGTCTTTAAAGCTTATACCACCCGCGTCGGTAGCGGTCCCATGCCCACCGAGATCTTTGACACCAGCATCAACGACATCCTGCGTGAACGCGGGCACGAAGCCAAATCCAATAACGGTCGTGAACGCCGCTGCGGCTGGTTCGACGGCGTCGCCGGACACTTTATCGCCCAGATCAATGGCTTTGATGCGGCAGTCATCACCAAACTCGACGTCCTCGACTCACTCCCAACCATTAAAATCTGCACCGCCTATAGCTTACGCGGACAAACCATCCACAATCTCCCCGCCATCCCCAACGACCTGGCCGCCTGTGAACCTATCTACGAAGAAGTAGAAGGCTGGCAATGCAGCACCAGCGACATTACTCACTATGATGATCTACCAGCCGCCGCCAAAAACTATCTGAAGCGTATCGAAGAAATAATAGAAACGCCAATCGTAATGATCTCAGTGAGTCCACAACGCAACAAAACAATCCAAATCCAGGATGTGCTGGCCGAACCGACTTATGATCAGCATTATCCGAGAAATACCATACGCTAAATTACGGAGCATTGCCGCTCATATTTCCTTGCATTCAAATGAGAAAGGTGCCGCAGCACCTTTCTAGCAACGAGAGATTTCCTTGCATTCAGATAAAAAATGTGTCGCAACGCATTTTTAGCGACGAGAGTCGCGTTTCTGAATGTTTATGGGTCCAAGTTGCGTTTTTGAATGCATATGGGTATCACAACAATTTTTGCGATGATTCGCAACCCTTCCCATCAATATAGAAATAAAGTAGCTCTTCAGGCAGAGAAGACCTGAAGAGCTACTTTATTTCTATGAGCGTAGCATAATCTCATAGTATATTTATTCGTCTACATATTTAAGTGCCAACATCATAAAATAAGTAAGCGAAACTTTTAATAACAAATATACGTTATTACTTAATGATATCTCATAATGCTCCCTAAAGAGATATAAATGGCATTTAACAGTTGGATAGATGAGGTATTGTAGAAGGGTTACACAATCATGAAAAAACGGCTATTTGCGAACCTTTTGATCGTTCTTTGTACAATAGGAACATTGACGTGGCTTTCTTTCTTTTCAGTACCAACCACGTTAGCTGCTCCTCCGCCCCAATCTTGTGGAGAAGTTGATGCACACGGTAGCACTCCATACAGCCCCAATCCCTATAAAATTGAAACTTGCTTCTGGCAAGCATCAATTTCCTGCGTCGACGCGACACTTACTTTTCACGAAATGGGCATAGATAGCGGTTCTACTCGTCAATTCTGGATATCACCCAGATGCCGGATACATGAATCGCTCTATACATACGTTATACCAGGACACCATCAGTACATACCAGATATTGCATGCGATCGCGCAAAGTTTTTTAGCGATGGACTCCATATCCTTGGATGCAATGGTGATCCAGACATCATAATTCCATTCTAATAAATCGACAGTACTTGCCTTCAGCATTATTCGCCAGAGAGCATACAGGTATGCATGCTCTCTGGCTTCACCAAACGAATACAAAACAGCCCACTTGATCGAAGAAGCAGCCGTAGGATACCGTAGCTGCGTGTCTTGCGCACGCGGTCCTCTCGACGTACGACATGATCGCATGTGTAATAATTCCTCCCAATACACGATATTCATCGTTCATACCGCTATGCATCTCGTGGGGTGAGCGACATGCATCAGAGGCGAGCATAGGGAGATCAACGAGTGAGCATTTCATGCATCAAGTGGACCGCGTGCGCAAGACACGCAGCCGTTGGCTCTCGTGGTTTTCCACGTTCGAAACTCTTTCTGTTGGAGCCCATGCCACAAAACCGGGCACCACGCCTTACGACATACCTTCCATGCGAATACGTTGGACTTGGTGGCGTGAGAACCGTCAGCTACGCAAAACCTAATATTCCAGACATTCGGATCACTTCACTGCGCCACCGGTCAGTCCGCGTACGAGATGTTTCTGGGCATAAATACCAAGGATCACAGGCACAATAATAATCGCCGTAGCCAGAGCCGATACCTTTGCCAGGAACAATTCCTGGTTACTTGAAAAGACATCGACCATAATGGGTAGGGTTGGCGCATCAGTATAGGTCAGCGTGACGGCAAAGAAGAAGTCGTTCCAGGCAAAGATGATGGAGAGCAAAGCGGCCGCGGCTAAACCTGGTGCCGCCATCGGTACTACAATGCTAAAGATCGTCCGAAACGTTGAACTGCCATCCAGCCAGGCACCCTCCAACACTTCCAGCGGCAAATCAATAAAGTAGGAACGAGCCATCCAGATAATCAAGGGCAGGTTCATCGATGTATAGACGATGACCAAAGTAAAAATATTATCTAACAGGTTCAGACGCGTAATAATCACGTAGAGAGGAATAAGAATGGCAGCAAAGGGCATAAAGCGTGTTGAGAGCACAAAGAAGAGCATATCGTTTGAGGATTTTTTGCGCATCTGAAACACCATACAATACGCCGCTGGAATGCCTAATAGCATAGCGATGCCGGTTGAAACAATCGATGCGACAGCACTGTTAAACAAATATGCGCCAAAGCCTGAATTGAGTACAATGGTGAAGTACCTCACTGCGACGATGCAGTTTTCGATGCGCGTGCTTGATCTGGTACTCTCGGCGACGATAGAGACGTGGGTTCTCGATCTGTTGGCCATTAGAGAGCACGGCATAGCTCTTGAGCCCGACATCAATCCCAGCCTCATCTGTCGAGGGATGAAAGGCCATCGTGGGATCAAAGGTATGCTCGACGCTCAGGATCGCGTGCCAGTGATCGCCTTCGTGCTTGATCGAACAGGTTTTGATCATCCCTTTGATGGAGCGGTGCATCACCATCTTGATGTGTCCGATCTTCGAGAGCGCCAGACGACACGTCTTTTTCTGGTTCTTCTCCAGATGAGCAGGCGACCCGATGATCTCATAGCCGCCTTGTGGATAGGTGAACGACTGATACCTACTGCCAGATTTGTAGCGAGGGTAGCCTGGTGTTTGGCCTTGATCCACGCGACGAAAGAAGCCCTGCATCGCCTTCTCCAGACGCTTGAGAACATCCTGAAGCACCTGAGAATGGATGCCACGATATTCTTCGCGCAGGACTTTGATCTCTGGCAACTGATCGGCTTGCATTTCATAGAAGATGGAGACACCACACATCTGGTAGGCGGCTGTGCGTTCTTCTAGGCCAGCATTGTACAGCTCTGCACAGCGTCTCAGTGTCCACTCTAGCGTGTCCACTTGCTTGACCGTTGGATACAGCCTGAATTTATACATCTTGTGGCGCAGGTAAGGGTCGTGCGGAGACTTCGGTGTGCGCGGCTTCTTCTGGCGCCTATCAGACATGCATGTACTCCTAGAATAGCCTGAAAAATTGTATTTCACTTACTATATATGCTAGTATCATCCAATACAGTATATTGCAAAGGAGTAACGGTGTCAATAGCCCAGAGGCAACCCATCCTCCCCCACTTCAAAAGGAACACGCCTCATATCCCCATGCATGAATGCAGGGGTTTTACGGCGTGGTTTGATAGTATAATACCCATGTGCCTTCAGAAACACGATACCCGTCGCGAGATATGGGCGATGGTCCATGTCTCATCTGAAGGCAAGAAAATAGATGTGCTAGATCCAAAAATGCAGAACAAGCGTTGCGCTAGGATCCACTACTCCTCACCAAACTGGCGATGAAGCTCCGTAATGCGCTCAATTACCTCTGCCAGCGTACTCACACCCAACTCCTCCATCTCCTCCTGTAGGGACTCCAGATGCTCCAACAATTCAAGACCATCATAGTCATCATGTTTCGCATCGGCCGCTTTATCAGCGGCTGGCTGGATCTCAATCGAACGCATATGCGATTTCTTTTTATTCACGACAAAAACCTCCTCTCATAACTCAAGATTTGGTCCTATTGTACCTCATTTCTGTCCACGCACATAACTCATCATTGTTATGCTTTTTTTAGAGTTTCCTCATCCAGGTCAAGGTCAGGAACCAAACTGCTCTTGCCGTTCTCATGAAGCTTGACGAAGCAGTATTCTGCGCGTCTTGTGCACACCGCAGCTACAGTAGACTCGCTTGGTTTTCCAAGCACGAGGCTCTTTGAGGAAAGGTCAATACAAGAACGAGGTATTTGGATCTTCGTAGGTCCAACCGGCCTGCGTGATATTGCCGCTAGCGATCGATGAGGGTGTGGATTGAAGCTGCCCTTTAGCATTGATCGAGGCTGTATACAGGCCGTTGCTGCTGGATAGATCATTCCCTAGCCCGCTGAGGCGCTGATGATTAAGAAAGATGAAGTGACGGCTGTCGGCGGACCATAGACTATTTGGGACGGGTTGCAGCAGTGCGGTGTTTGGGGGGAGAGACACTGGTTGTGCTATCTTAGTATCTTGATTGTCTGTCAGCAAACGTGTCTGCTGCTTGTTGGCTGGGGAGACGAGCATCAGGTTATGTGGTCCATCCAGCAGTAGGAATTGGCTATCGGGAGACCAGTAGGGAACGGCTCCTGGCTCGGTTGAGAATGTGAAGGTGGAGTGATTTTCGAGGTTGAGGATTGTATCGGTTGCTCCTGTATTATAAAGAAGAGCATTACCATCTGGGGACCAGGCGAACTGTGTACAGGTACACGTTGCCAGCGTAGTCTGACTCCCGGTGGGTGTGCGCAAGATAAGCTGCTCTGTTAGTGACGTATTGCTACTCTTCGCAGTCTGAGGCTGTATGTTGGCGTAGACAAAGCTCTGATTCTGGTGTCCTGGTCGCCAGAGCAGGCGCTCTAGCGTGGCTGGCAGGGGATGATCGACGAGCGGTGCTCCTCTGTTGACCTGGTCGCTGCCTTCCAGATTGGTCGTAAAGAGGTCCGCTGTCGCATTGCCTACGATGAGATAGTGTTGCGTGTCATAGGAGATCGAGGGGATTGAGAAGGTGCCTGCGAATGGCTTGGCCGCAATACCGCCTGGTTGATCATTTTGAGCGATCCACCACTGCGCATTGGATGGATTGGCTGCAAAATTCTTAGGCGTTTGTCGATAGATTAAGCGTGCACCATCACTACTCCATTGCGGATTGCTATAAGCGATTTCTGGACTGGAAAACGCAATCTCAATGGGCGTGCCGCCATCGACGCCAATCGTATTGAGCGTACTGGGTAGATCTCCAACGACTCCACTGGCCGACGAAGATACTATATTCTTTGCAGCCTCCGTTTTGGCGAAATTGACATCTAAGGAGCGGAATGTCAGCAGGCGGTGATTCGGTGACCATGCTGAGCTTACCACTGCCGTTTGCTCTGACACTATCTCAAAAGCATTCGCACCATCTGGATCTATCGTCCAGAGCTGTCCATCACGCAGAAAAGCGATCACAGTCGTTCCCGAATGACCAGGTGTGCAGCCGGCGAGTCCCAGGCAGAGCAATAGTAGCACAAGCACGATACGTTGTTGTTTCATACATTGAGTATAGTCTTGTGCTAATACTCAGGTCAAGAGCTTTCTATGGCAGAAATAAAGCGTGTGGCAAGTTTTGTTCCGTGCCCTCTCCAACATACTAACAGATCTCCTTTTTTTTCGCTTCCTTGTGTGATATCCTTCATGATGAAGTCGAGTGAATATTGATGTTTTGTGTCAGGTAAAGAGAGATTTTGCACTGCTATGAAAAGAATAGAATACGTTCTTTTTCTAGGTCTAAGAGACGGTCAGCGTGGTAAGCGCTATGTACTCGATGCCTTACTCGCGTTGATACTGCCAGTTATTGTAACATCCATTATTTATATTGCCAGGCTCTATCCTGCTGTCCCAAATATATCGTTTCTCTATTTGCTTATTGTACTTTGGCTGGCAACTGTACGTGGGCTCTATGCGGCTGTAGTCGCTTCGCTGGTTGCATTTTTGACTTTTGACTATTTTCTGGTGCCTCCTTTTTTTACGCTGACGATTGGCAAGTATGAAGAATGGCTAGCGCTCTTTATCTTTCTCGTGACATCTATTACGACAGGCCAACTTGCCTCGGCGCTACGGCAGCGGGCTGAGGTGGCGACACAACGAGAAAGAGAGACGCGAGCCCTCTATGATTTGGTGAATGCGACGACAAATGAGACGCAGCTGGCTAATCAATTGCATAGTATTGCGCAAGCCGTCGTTACCAATTTCTCTGCGGAAGGTGTTAGCGATTGCTCGATCTTATTACCCGATGTTCACGGCATGGGCAAGCTCGATATGTTGGCCGATGCGCAACAAGATGCGACTCAACTACAATTATCTGTAGACGAGATGCGTACAGCTGAGTCTGTGATGACAGTGGGAAGGATCATTAGTTTTTTTGGGGGTGTCGATAATAAATCACCATACCGCTTTCGGCGCGTGATCAATGAAAAGCCATTACAGCGCAGCTCTATCCGCTTTGTACCGCTACAGCAGAATCATAAAGTCGTAGGGGTGGTCCGTTTAGTAATGGAAAATAATGAGCAGCGTTTTCCAATTGAGCGCTCACAGATTAACATATCCACTGATATAAATCATCGAGCGGCGTTTTTTTGGATCTTTCTTGATCAGGCGGTAGCGATGATTGAACGGGCCCGTTTACATCGTGAGGCGGTCCAGATCGAGCTCTTGCGCCGTACTGATGCGTTACGAGCCTCATTGCTCTCATCGGTTTCGCATGATCTACGCACGCCCCTAACATCGATCAAAGCGGCGGCCAGCAGTCTGCTGCAAGACGATATTGAATGGGATGAAGAAGCTAAAAGAAGTTTTGCGCAAGCTATTGAGCGTGAGGCTGATCGTTTAAATCGTCTGGTAGGCAATATTTTAGATATGTCGCGTATCGAAGGCGGAGCGCTGAAGGCAGAGAAAGAGTGGTATCCGCTCGAAGATTTGCTGCATGATGTGTTGGGACATATGCAAGCTGCCCTGCAGGGGCGCGAGGTGAAGCTGGATATCCCAGTTGATCTACCTCCGGTGCCGTTGGATTATCTGCAAATAGATCAAGTGGTGACAAATTTGCTGGAGAATGCTGTACGCTATACCGTACCATCATCGCCGCTCGAGATTGCGGCTCAGGTTGTCGATGATCATATTATGGTCAGTATTGGGGATCATGGTCCTGGTATTCCGCCGTACGATCTGGAGCGTATTTTCGATAAGTTCTATCGTGTTTCAGGAGCAAAGCGCAAGGCTACCAGCGTAATGGGGACTGGTCTGGGCCTGGCTGTCTGTCGAGGATTGGTTGAGGCACATGGTGGACACATCTGGGCTGAGAATAGAGCAGAGGGCGGCGCTCTTTTTCATTTTACTTTGCCGCTTGGCAAACAAGAAGGACTGATATATGAGTAATAGTGGGGCGCGTATTCTGGTGGTGGACGATGAAATTGAGATTATGCGTGCATTGCAGCGAAGTCTGACCTCACATGGTTATGATGTCTTCACAGCATCAAACGGCGAAACGGCTCTGGATGAGGTTATTGCACATCGTCCTGATCTGGTGCTCTTAGACCTTGGTCTGCCCGATATGAGTGGCCTGGAGGTCTGTAAACGTATCCGAGCACAATCAAATCTTCCGATCATTGTACTATCTGTCAAAGATACTGAACGCGATAAAGTGATGGCTTTGGATTTTGGAGCAGATGATTATGTCTCGAAACCCTTTGGTATCGATGAGGTGCTGGCTCGTGTACGTGTCGCTTTACGCCATACGGCGCAGGTCCAGACGGGTACGGAGCCTGTGTTTACGGCTGGTCCATTGCGGGTGGATTTCGCGCAGCGTAGCGTTCAATTGGAGGGCAAAGATGCTAAGTTGACGCCAACTGAGTATGATTTGTTAAAGGCTTTGATCAGAAATAGTGGCAAGATCATGACGCGTCAAATGTTGTTGACACAGGTGTGGGGCACTGGCTATGGAACCGAGGCTCATTATTTACATGTCTACGTGGGTCAGTTGCGTCGTAAAATCGAACCTGATCCGGCCCATCCACGTTTTATCTTAACCGTGTCGGGAGTCGGGTATCGTTTCAATGCCGACGACTGACCCATCGATAGATGATTGTCTGATCGAAGAAACTACTATCCTACCAACGTTTTAAGAGATGGGCGACCTTTCCTTCGGGCGTGATCTCGTAACGAATACGATCTGGATTGATGTCCTTCAGGTGCTGATCTTCTTTGGCTGGCACTAAGGTGTCGCGTGGATGGATCGATTGCCAAATCTGCTCGGCCATTGTTGGATCCTCCTGAAGGTAGATGTAGCTACGATGCGGCACTTTGGCTTTCAGTGCCAGGCTTTCAGCCTTACCAAAGGTCTCCTTTGCCTCCTTATCATCCAGATAGGGATCAATAATTTCCATCATCTGTGGTGTGATGGCGCGTCTTCGCTTGCCTGCCAGATAGAGGAAAAGGATGGGATGTTGGGCTTCCGCACCGTTGACGGCTGCATGCATTACCGCGCTGTTCTGCAGTGCATATCCAGGCGTAAGGATGGCGAGCGTTGAACCTGGCACAGTGTCTTTGAGACGAGTCATGACAATAGGTACAGGTACCTTGCCTTCTAGCTGATGGCGTCTGTAATTGAAGAACGCGATGCCCATTCCGAGTACTGTGAATCCCCCACCAAAGGCCGTTGCCAGTGGCTTGGTGACAAGATTGGTTGACCAGGCGACGGCTACAAGAATGGTCGTAAGTATACCAAGTCCAAAATTGATCTTGAACCAGAGTCCGTTGGCCTGATTCTCAATAGCCGCATCAGCTTTTTGCTGCGCCGTGCTCGTCGATGGGACATTTGATTTTAGCAGATCATGGACTTCCACCGCTTTATGGATCTCTAGCGGCCCGGTCGCGTTTTGAGCGCTTTTCCGTGCTTGTGCTTTGCGGCTGAGTGCTCGCTTTAGATCTCGATAGCGTACAATGTCCATACCCAGGCAGGTCAACGTGAATGCGCCTAACAGACCAAAGGCATACATATCGCCCAGAATGTCAATGCGGCCCCCGACTGCGACTAAGATCACAATAGGAATACCCGTCGCCAGAGCAATTGAAATATGTGGCGTTCCACGTAGTTTGTTGCGTTGCAGAATAAAAGATGGCAGGAATTCCATACGTGACAGTGCGATAAAAACGTGATAGGCACCAATGATAGCAGTGTTACTGGCAAAAATAAGTAATGCACTAGCACTGATGGCAACCTCTGTCTGTAAGAATTGTCCTCCCCATTTTCCCGCCAAGAGCGAAATGAGTTCACCAGATGTGGCTGGGTTTCCCGCTACGGAGGGAGATAGCAGTAACGTCGAGAAAATAGTCAGAAGCGGACTGGTGATGCCAACGGTGATCACGACCAACGCCAGGGCGATACCCGCGACTTTCTTATGTGGCGTTTTCATGACTGGCGATAGCTGTGAAATACTCTCCAAGCCAGAGAAAGCTAGAAATGCACCGGCGAAACCGGTCAGGAATGTAGTTGGTGTAATGGAGTGACCTGCGAACATCTCCGCAATCAGGCCAAAAAAGGCCGGCAGTGAGAGATGCGAAAAAACCGTCACGAGAATTGCGATATCACTGGCAAAAGCAATGATCGCGCCAACCAGACTCACTTTCGCGCTTTCGCTAATACCCACCCAGTTCAGAATCCCAAGTAGTATAAGTACAGCAATCGTGATTATTACTGAAATAGCAAGGGGACTAATCTCCGGAAGGACAACACTGAGATAAATAATCCCAGATAGGCTACTGATCGCGGCCGTTAGAAAATAGTCTACCAGAATGAACATGCCACCGATGGCACCAAACCATGGATTGATGGCTTGCGCTGCCACCGTTACTACACCTCCACCTTGAGGAAAACGATGTGTTACCTCGGCATATTTCAGCGCGAGTAAAATAAAAGCAGACATGGTCAGAAATACAAAAAAGCCAGCTAATCCTTGCACGGTCTGATAAAGGATGCCAGGCGTATAGTAGACTGATGTCCCGATGTCTGCGAAAACCACTGCCCAGCAGAGGAGGGGGCCAAGTAGATGGCCATTCGATGAATGGTCGTCAGCTTGATTGGGTATACTCACTTGTGCGTTTTGTGCCACAGATTCCTGTGCCATACGATTTGATCACCCTTTGATGAAGGAAATTAAGCTGTTACTATTCAACGTGCGAACTACTCTTCCTACAATAAATAGCCCTACACAATATACGTAATTGGAACAATGTATGCTTACATAGTGTAGCACAGCAGATAGGACAAGTAAAATATCTGGCGGGTGATTTTTGACGATAATTTTAGGGAATGTATGTGATCATTGACTGCATCTTTAGCCTTTCTCTTCTTTTGTTGAGCGATTCTTGATAAAGCCTCTTCTCCCGGCTCCGCGCTCGGCATTTTGCACTTCGAGCTTTTTTGTCCATTCATGTGCGTTGTTTGATGGCAGTAAGATTGACGCACATTACTAGCGTCTTGTATATATCGCATTCAAGAAGATGGTGTTATGTATACTGTATTCAGACACTCAAAAATAGAATTAGAGTTCCCATTACTAATGGTTAAAAATTGGAAATGCCATGCCTTTTCGTGTACACTTTCTATTAGTTACAATATCTTATCAGTGGATTGATAAAAGTGTATCGATCCATCTATTCATTACACGCACAAAACCATTCAGGTTTCGTGTAAAAACTAAAGAAGCAATTCAATAAAACGGCGCTGGAGTTCGCCGTGCCAGAGCATATTGGCAGATGCGCATTGACTGCTCAAGACTCCCTGATACTGTCCAATGACGACATAATCAGGAGTCTTTTTTTGCGTATCAACACCTGATTAATAGACGTGTATATGTACTTTGCATGTATTGAGAACATAAAAGGATAAAATATGAATTGTTATGTATGCTCGGCTCAAGGTCAGGATAGACTGTGTACAGCGGTTGCTATCTGCCACCAGTGTGGAGCCGGGATGTGCCATGAACATCTCTTTACGCTCGGGGGCACTGCACCTATGGGCCTGGCCGGAAATTCGTCACGGCGTTTCATCTGCTCTTTTTGCAATGATCTGCTTACCGGACATTATCGAAAAAATTTTCCTGGCGCTAATGATCGAGAACGAACATCGCCATGGCAACGATGGTGGAATTGCTGGCGCTCGCACGAAGAAGCACTGCCAGAACCACATGAAGCGGTGACTGCGGTCGAACGCTTTTTGCAAACGAAACGTCAATAGATATTGAGCAATCCTTGAGTATTGGACAGCGTCTCATGACTGTTCTTTGAGGGCGAATGGAGTATAGTCATTGGTAAAGAGATCTAGATCGTATATAATAGAACGACTATAATAAAGAGATCTCTGTTAGTGAAATGGCGATGAACAACGATGAGTACTCCATCTTCTGAGAAGCGTCCGAATGGCGATGGACGCCCTGATCCTGAAGCGCTACTGACACGTTATAATTTACGCGATCAGCCCATCGCCGATCAGACCATCGCCAAAGTACCTGCTGTAAGCGAGCCACGCAGGGAACGGAAGGATCACGAGCGCGGACGTTTACGCGTTTATCTTGGTGCGGTTGCGGGCGTGGGAAAAACCTATACGATGCTAAATGAAGGACGTCGGCGCAAGGAGCGCGGTACCGATGTGGTGGTTGGCTATGTGGAGACGCATCGGCGAATACAGACTCAGGCGCAGCTAGGCGATTTAGAGGTAGTGCCCCGTAAAACCATCGAGTATCGTGGCGTACAGCTAACCGAGATGGATACTGAGGCTATCATTGCGCGTTATCCAGAACTAGTCCTGATCGACGAACTAGCCCATACCAATGTCCCAGGTGCGAAGCATCCCAAGCGCTATCAGGATGTAATGGAGATTCTGGACGCCGGTATTGATGTCGTCACAACGTTAAATGTACAACATCTAGAAAGCCTGAATGATCTCGTCTCCAGCATCACAGGCATACAAGTCCGCGAAACGCTCCCCGATCGTATTTTAGATCAAGCCGACGAGGTCGAATTGATCGACATCGCGCCCAATGCGCTGCGACAGCGTATGAAACACGGAAACATTTATCCTGCTGACCGCATTGACGCTGCCCTGAACAACTTCTTCCGCGAAGGAAATCTGACTGCTTTACGCGAACTATCACTGCGGCTAACTGCCAATAAGACCGAGTCTCAACTTCACCAATATATGGCCGAGCATGATATCGAAACACAATGGTCAACCACGGAACGTGTCCTCGTTGGCTTTGATCATCGACCGCAAAGCCGCGCGATCATCCGCGACGCCTGGCGACTCGCCCATGGTCTGCATGCGGACCTAATTGCAGTCTCCATTCAGTTGACCGGCTATCCATTCTTCATCCGGCGCATCATCGCCTTTTTCAAATACGGCAAGAACGTTCGCAAACACTACGAGGATCGTCAGAAGCAACTCGATGAGCACGCCTTGCTGGCCGAAGATCTGGGTGCCGAAGTGATCCAACTTACGAGTACCGATATCGCTACAACTCTTGGCGAGGTTGCTCGTCAACAACATATAACCCAGGTCGTACTCGGTCAACCAGCGCACAACTGGTGGGAAGTGCTACTCTATGGATCGGTAACCAACCGGATCTTACGCATGGATGCCGATGTCGATATTCATCTGGTCCCCCTGTCCCGAGCACGCAAACAGATCCCCTAAGATAGCCTACTGTAGCTGCGTCTCCTTGTGCACGCGCTCCCGTTCATCGCACGACATGCCACCCATCGCCACTCGCTCCCGTTCATCGCACGACATGCCACCCATCGCCACGCGAGAGGGAACCTTTTCAAATGAATAGGCGAGGTGGTGGCTATGCTGTTTGGAGTACGGGAGTGGGGTTGCGTTCGCCGGTACGAATAGGCAGCATGCGCGCATTTTCTTCTGCGATGAACATGAATGTTGGGAGGCGTTGATAAATAACATGAGGCTTGATTGTACGATGAACGGGACCGCGTGCACAAGGCGACGCAGCTACAGTATTCCGACATTTTCTCCTATCACGTACAATCGAAGAGGCCACGATAGCCTACTGTAGCTGCGTCGCCTTGTGCACGCGGTCCCGTTCATCGCACGACATGCCACCCATCGCCACACGCTCCCGTTCATCGCACGACATGCCACCCATCGCCACACGCTCCCGTTCATCGCACGACATGCCACCCATCGCCACGCGCGTAGGGAACCTTTTCAAATGAATAGGCGAGGTGGTGGCTATGCTGTTTGGAGTACGGGAGTGGGGTTGCGTTCGCCGGTACGAATAGGCAGCATGCGCGCATTTTCTTCTGCGATGAACATGAATGTTGGGAGGCGTTGATAAATAACATGAGGCTTGATTGTACGATGAACGGGACCGCGTGCACAAGGCGACGCAGCTACAGTATTCCGACATTTTCTCCTATCACGTACAATCGAAGAGGCCACGATAGCCTACTGTAGCTGCGTCGCCTTGTGCACGCGGTCCCGTTCATCACACGACATGCCACCCATCACCACGCGGTCCCATTCATCGCACGACATGCCACCCATCACCACGCGGTCCCGTTCATCGCACGACATGCCACCCATCGCCACACGCTCCCGTTCATCGCACGACATGCCACCCATCGCCACACGTTCCCGTTCATCGCACGACATGCCACCCATCGCCACACGCTCCCGTTCATCGCACGACATGCCACCCATCACCACGCGGTCCCGTTCATCGCACGACATGCCACCCATCGCCACACGCTCCCGTTCATCGCACGACATGCCACCCATCGCCACACGCTCCCGTTCATCGCACGACATGCCACCCATCACCACTCGGTCCCGTTCATCGCACGACATGCCACCCATCGCCACACGCTCCCGTTCATCGCACGACATGCCACCCATCGCCACACGCTCCCGTTCATCGCACGACATGCCACCCATCACCACGCGGTCCCGTTCATCGCACGACATGCCACCCATCGCCACACGCTCCCGTTCATCGCACGACATGCCACCCATCGCCACACGCTCCCGTTCATCGCACGACATGCCACCCTTGCCACGCGAGAGGGAACCTTTTTGAATGAATAGACGAGGTGGTGGCTATGCTGTTTGGAGTACGGGAGTGGGGGGGCGTTCGCCGGTACGAATAGGCAGCATGCGCGCATTTTCTTCTACGATGAATACACATGTTGGTGTATGGTGTACCCACATCGTAACCGGACCGTGGTCAGCACATCGGGATGCTTGGATTTTTCGTTCATTCCGATTGTGTAATTCTAACTTTTATACGTATATATAGATGAGTACCATCGGGGGCTTAAAAATATGCATGTATAGTTATTCCTCTAATATATGCCTTCTCCCTACGGTGGTCGCACGTTTACTTTTATATTTCCTTGCCTTCGTATGAGACAGATACAGTAGCACCTGTCCAGCAACGCTTGTTGCTTTTTTCAAAGTATACTGGTATAAAAGCTGTTGATAGGAATTCATAGAGCTTAAAACGTTAAACATTATAGTGACCCGTAGGAGTTGTAAGAATGCTTCATAAGAAAATGCATTCTAAAGATGTAAAAGAGACGGATCAGTCTCTTACGCCAATTTATACTCGCGATGCATTCGATACTGTTATTCCTCGTTACGAGATGGCCGATGAAGGGATGCTCCCTCAGACGGTTTATCAATTGGTGCGTGATGAGTTGATCCTCGATGGCAATTCTCGACAAAATCTAGCAACTTTTGTGACTACCTGGATGGAGCCAGAAGCTCGTCAGATTATGATCGATACCTTTGATAAGAATATGATCGATAAGGACGAGTATCCTCAAACCGCCGAGTTGGAGAAACGCTGTGTAAATATGCTGGCGCATCTCTGGCACGCGACAGGCGAAAAAGAAGCGGTGGGATGCTCCACCATTGGATCAAGTGAAGCCTGTATGCTGGGTGGCCTGGCTTTGAAATGGAAGTGGCGCGAACGCATGCGTGCCGCTGGGAAATCCATTGAGCGTCCTAACATGGTAATGGGTATCAACGTTCAGGTCTGCTGGGAGAAATTCTGCCGTTATTGGGATGTCGAGCCGCGCTACGTGCCGATGGAAGATGGGCGCTATCATCTGACGGCCGAAGAAGCAGTCAAGCTCTGTGACG
The DNA here is from genome assembly GCA_963699315.1 of uncultured Chloroflexia bacterium. GTDB lineage: Bacteria > Chloroflexota > Ktedonobacteria > Ktedonobacterales > Ktedonobacteraceae > Dictyobacter. The sequence goes on along the minus strand of OY969433.1, from coordinate 3,913,905 downwards.
AAAACACTATTGCGGTTGTAGCTGTGCTGGGTAGTACGATGGATGGCTCTTATGAGCCGGTTGAGGAGATTAGTGCGGCTCTGGATCGGCTGCAGTTAGAAAAAGGCTTCGATATTCCTATTCATGTCGATGCAGCTAGCGGTGGTTTTGTGGCTCCTTTTATTCAGCCAGAGATCGTATGGGATTTTCAGCTCAAACGCGTTAAGTCGATCAATGTATCCGGTCACAAATACGGGCTGGTCTTTCCAGGCGTTGGATGGATTATCTGGCGTGGTCACGAGGAATTGCCAGAAGAGTTGGTCTTCTCTGTGAACTATCTGGGTGGAGAGATGCCTACTTTTGCGCTCAACTTTTCGCGCCCAGGTAGCCAAATTGTGGCCCAATACTACAACTTTCTGCGTTTAGGCAAAGAAGGCTATCGCCGTGTCCATCAAACCAGCCAGGATACTGCGCTCTATCTTTCTGAGCAAGTTGCTCACTTGGGTCCTTTTAAGCTCATCTCGGATGGCAGTGATCTACCGGTGTTTGCCTTTACGCTAAAAGAGCCAACCAATTTTACTGTCTTCGACTTCTCGGAACGCTTACGCGATCGTGGCTGGGTAGTGCCCGCTTATACCTTTCCCCAGAATCTTGAAGGCTTGGCCGTGATACGTATCGTGGTCAAAGAGGGATTTAGTCGCGATATGGCAGATCTGCTGTTGAACGATATGCGTCGTCACATACAATATTACGCCGCACGACCAGATTATCCACATGACGGTGGCAGCCCAAGTTTTAGTCATGGAGCTATTCAGGAAGCGCAAGTTGCTGCTCCAGAAGCGCCTAAAATAGCGACCAATGTAGCATCTTCATTGACACCTGCAATAGTGGCTAAGTCGTAATAGTCTTCCGGATGCTCTCGATTGATGTCTAGATGATCTGTACGGACTCTCAGGTTGGGCTAGATCGCCCAACCTGAAAAATCTTTAGGCATTAGTAAGAGCATCCCAGAGATTTGCTCCTTTTACAGGCAGTCCATGCGCGGGACAAACAATCTCGAATGACAGCGTTCCGACATGTTTGAGTGATTTTTTTAATTCGGATGTGTTCCATGTCATCAGTGGTGGAGAAGGCCGCAGTTTTCCTTTAGCGCTCATGACGAGGTCGCCAGCAAAGAGAATATCCTGATAGAGCAAAGATACGTGTCCTGCTGTGTGTCCTGGGGTTGGAATCACTTCGATCGATCCAATCTTTTGTCCTGCTGCATAGATTTTGTCCACGTGCGGCTTGTCGACCTTAACCAACGTCTGGACAATCCTTTTTATTCCTGGACGATTGCGGTCTCCATGGATGTAAGGAACATCGATTTGTGGAGCCCAGAGCGTTGCTCCCGATGTCTGCTGTAGGACTTTGGCATTCCCAATATGATCAACATCGTGATGCGTTAAGAGAATGTGGGCAATATCGTTGGGCTTGAGACCAAGCGCAGCGAGATTTGCGAAGATACCTTCACTGCGTCCAGGAAATCCTGTATCAATCAACACAGGCTCATCACCTAAAACGAGATAGACATAGCTGCCTTTGCTGGCCTCTAGCAAGTGAACTTGCTTTGTAACTTCCATCAGATGAACCTTCTTTTCCGGTTATCTTGCTAAGGAAAATAGCTGCGCATGGCAATAGCACGCAAGAACGATCCATATGCAGCTTCTTCAATACTATTTTCAAAATTTTTTCAGCCAGTTTTAGAATGCGACCGGGAGATTACTCAATCCCAATATGAGCAAGCCGGGACGCCAGTGCAAGTCTTGCGGATCAGTGTTCAGTCGCAGATTAGGCTGACGACGTAGGAGCGTGCTGATGGCAATCTGACCTTCCAGCCGTGCCAATGGGGCACCGAGGCAGTAGTGAATGCCTTTGCCAAAGGCCAGATGTCGATTCTCTGGACGTGAGATGTCCAACTCTTCCGGATCATTGAATACGTTTGGATCGTGGTTTGCCGCTGCAAGTATGGCGAGTACCTGCTCGCCGCGCTTGATCTGTTGGCCTCCAAACGTGAGGTCTTCACGAGCCCAACGTGTGGTGGAGGTCATAACTGGGCTGCGGTAGCGTAAGAATTCTTCGATGGCTGTTTTGATCAGAGTTGGATCTTGTTTCAGTTTCTCCAGTTGATCTGGATTTGAGAGTAGCGCCAGGGCTCCATTGCCGATCAAGTTGACGGTGGTCTCATGTCCTGCGACGATGAGCAGGAAGACCATTGAGACCAGTTCGCCCTCAGAGAGTTTATCTCCGGCGGTTTCGGTCGCAATGAGTTGGCTGAGCAGATCGTCTGCCGGGTTATGACGTTTTTCCTCGACCAATGCGCGCACGTAGGCTTGAAATTTGCCTAAGTCCTCTCGTGCATTCTGAAAGGCTGCAGGATTGCCTGTCGCATCAAGGATCATATTTGACCAGATGCGAAATTGATTGCGATCCTCTGAAGAAACACCCAGCATCTCACTAATCACAATAATTGGCAGCGGAAAAGCAAAGGTCTCGAGTAGATCTACCTCTTTTTGATCCTGGATTGCATCCAGCAGTTCATCGGTGATGACCTGAATACGCGCACGCCAGTGTTCTACCAGTCGAGGGGTAAATGTGAGGTTGACTAAGGCACGTAGACGAGTATGGCTGGGGGAATCAGCGCTGAGCATATGCTGGCTGAACATTTGGGCTTGTGCTCCTGCCTGACTGTTGGGGAAGCGTTGGGCCAATTCATCTGGGGTGAGAACATTGTGTATATCTTTAACGAAGCGCTGATCGCGCAATGCGCTATCGGCGGTGGTAAAGTTGGTGATTAACCAGGCTCCTTGCCCGTTAGGCATGGTGATTTTCTGGATGGGATCGTGTGTACGCATTTGAGTGAAAACAGAGAATGGATTCTCTTTAAAAGCAGACGAGGTGAGATCTATATCCGGTGATTGGGTCATAGCAACTCCTTTGCGTAAAACATGGATACGAGAATTTCTGTCGACAGTTGTAGACTATCTTTACAGCTGTCCCTCTTGCTACTATAGTATGAGCAGCACTTCAGGTCAAGTAACAATATTGAAGCGTCTGTTGTCTATCCGACAAAGTGAAAGGAAATGTCGATGAAGTCCTCAGATTTCCCAGAAGATTTGCGCGTGCGGCGAACACATAAGCTGTTGTGGGAGGCACTAATGTCTTTGATGGATGAACAAGATTTCGAGAAGATTTCGGTGAAGGATATTTGCGAGCGTGCAATGGTCCATCGTACGACATTTTACAAGCATTATGAAGACAAGTATAATTTATTTTTAAATGGTATGCGGCATATGCATAATGAATTTATAAGAAAAATAATGTTGGATGAGGAGGAGAAGGATGCTAAAGATGATGTGTTAATGAATTTTACCTATATCTTAGAACATGTGGCTGAGCATCAAAGGTTCTATAAAACTGTCCTCTGTGGCGATAGAATGGGGTCATTTTACTCGCTGATGCGCGGCTACCTGATGGAACGTTGCGAAAAGAAGGTACAGCAGCTTGAGAGGACTGGGACGGTTTTTTCTATTCCTTCTATCGTTGTCGCCCAGTTTTGGGCGGGAACAATGATCAGCACCATCACCTGGTGGCTGGAGAATGATCAGCCATTCCCACCTGAACAGATGGGCCGCTATATGCAGCACCTCTTTGATCAACGGATATCAGTCTACGAGAACGGCTAATATATAACAAGTGACGATACAACTACGTTATAATTTGTAGGCCCCCTGAATTAATAGATGAAGTTTTGCTCTTTTTTACTAAAAAAGCAACTTTTTAGCTCTGCGCGAAATAGGATTTGAATTGTATGGATCAGACACCTCAGCAGCCCGATGAGTGGCCGCAAGGTATGCCGTTTGATGATGGCAATCCGCGTTATACACAAGGTTTAGAATTCTTACCGTCTTCCCAGTCGTTCCGGGTCGATGATGTGCATGCAGATCTCGTACGGCAAGAGCTCATGGAACGTGACAGCGCGACAAAGCCGCTGGATGAGGAGGAGTTCTCCTTCGAGGTTGATCCAGAGCCAGAGCCGGAAGAGCTTACCAACAAATTGAAGGCCATCGTGGTCAGTAAAGGGACGAGCGTGAGTGGAGCTGCTTTATTGCTCACGAGTGCATCTTTTGTCTCACGCTTCCTGGGACTGTTGCGTAGCTCTCTCTTCTCGCATATTGGAACGAACCAATTTACAGACGCGTACACGCAGGCATTTAATCTGCCCGACCTGGTCTATAATGTCGTAGCGGGAGGGGCTTTAATCTCGGCCTTTATTCCAGTCTTTAATCTGTACATGATTGGCAGGCGCGATGAGAAGACAGCCTGGCATGTTGCCAGTACAGCCCTGAACATCTCGACGGCCTTTTTGATGATCCTGGCCTTAATTGGCATGATCTTCACGCCACAGATTATCCATGTCTACTATTTCACCACACCGTTAGCGGAACAAAGCACGATCGCGTCGCTGATGCGAATTATGTTTCTGCAATCGGTAATTATGGGGGCAGGCGTTATTATTGGTTCAATCCTCAATGCCCGAGGTAACTTTGTCCTGCCAGCGATCGGGAGCATATTGTATCCCGTGGGGATGATCATCGGCCTGATACCCAGTTTCCTGCTCAAGCAGTCGGTCGCTCAAAGCACGAGTGCGCTAGATTATACCACCGTGTATTACGCTTCCTGGGGAGTTGTGCTGGGGGCCGTGTTAATGATCGTGGTGCAGATCCCTGGGTTATGGAAGGTCGGTATGGAATATCGACCAGTTTTCGACTGGCGCCATCCGGGATTTCGGCAGATGGTGCGTCAAATGATTCCGCGTATGGCGAACGCGTTAATGATTACCATGTCACAATATGTAGATATTCTCTTGATCGGCACCCTCATTACCTACGTAAGTCTATCAGGTTTACAGATCCAGTACCGCAACGCCTTTACGATTGTCAGTATCCCGCTGGGAGTGATCACACCATTGGCAACCGCATCGTTTCCGCGTATGGCCGAATATGCAGCCGAGAATCGCCTGAACGACTTGCGTACACTCATTATCGAGTCCCTCCAGAGTGTCATCTTTATCGCCTTACCCTCATGCCTGGCCATGGTAATGCTCAGCCTGCCGCTGGTGCAAGTGCTGTATGAGCATGGACAGTTTACGTTGAGCGATGCTCAATCTACAGCGATTCCTTTGATCTGCTACGCCTTTGGCCTGCCTGGTCTGGCTCTGGTAGAGATCCTGACACGTCCCTTCTATGCGATGCGACAGAGTCGGCTGCCCGTTTTCATTAGCTTGATGCAGCTTGGACTCAAAATCGCCTTAAGTATAGTTCTCTTGAATCCAGCCGTATGGCTAGCACAGACCAGGCTAGGGACATTGATACCCACCACATTGAGCTCTCTACTGCTAGCCGGTTCATGGGGCATGGGCGCACTTGCGTTAGGAACAGCCATCTCAAGTTTATTGGAGGCAATTGCGCTACTCTGGGTATTGCATAATCAACTGGGAGATCTACAACCACGGGCACTGATAGTCTTTACGGGACGCGTATTAATCGCGATGGTCGTCCTGATTATCATCCTATGGGGCGCGTACAACGGACTTGGTTTTATCCTCAAGACACCCGATTATGGCGGTGCCAGATCAATGCCCATCTCAGGCTCCATTACCGTTGCCATCAAACTGATCATCACCGGAGCCCTGGGTGGCTTTGCCTACCTACGCACCGCTCGTTATCTACATCTGTTAGGAGGCAAAGAACTGCGGCCTGTAAATCGCCTCCTGACCCGCCTCCACCTAGCCTGGATATAATGTCCACAAATCTCAGCACGTACCACCTCAAGAAAAGCCAGAAAGCGCTCAATATTCTTGAGCGCTTTCTGGCTTTTCTTGAGGATTTATTGATTTCCTATGACCTATAATGCATCAGTTATAACAAATAGGGAAGAGCAAGTAACCTATCGTTATATATAGCGTGATTTTGCTGCTGATGGCGATTGGTACTGTCCGAGCAGTTATCTTATTCTGGATGCGGTGATTATTAGGAGAGCATAAACTGATGTATCAACAAGATACACACGACCTCGATCTCTCTCAGACGAATGGAGAGACCCCCGATGCTCATGAGAGCACAGCTACCTTTATCCCTGACTCGAACGAAAAAAAGACCGCAGATCTTATCAATGAAGATGATCCTGCTCGTATTGCCCGCTCAAAATTTATCAAAGGCAAGTATCCGAGCCACGAGCGCATTCGGATAGTGCGTCCAAGCAAAAAAGCATTGGAGAGTATCAGTCCTGGTTTGCTGAAGGCAACCGATGAACTTCTGATGCCCCCGGCTGGTGGAGGCCGTGTGCTATATTATATAAAGCGCGCGTTGATCGGAATGCCATTGGCTAATTCTGAGGCCGAGCATGAGCGTTTGCCAAAATTCAAAGCTCTGGCCGTGCTGTCATCAGATGCTATTTCGTCGGTCGCGTACGCAACAGAGACCTGTATGAGTGTCTTGATTCTAGCTGGCCTCTCCTCATTGCATCTTGTCTTGCCCATCAGTATCGCGATTATTATCTTGCTGGCAATTGTCGTCATGTCATACAGCCAGACCATTCCGGCCTATCCAAATGGTGGCGGTTCATACATCGTGGCAAAAGATAATCTAGGAGTCAACGCTGGCCTGGTTGCGGCTGCTGCTTTGCTAATCGACTATGTACTCACTGTATCGGTAAGTGTCGCTTCAGGTGTGCAAAACTTGGCCTCCATCTCGACCTTCCACTTTTTAACCGGACCACACCTGGAGGCGCTAGTCGATGTGGCATTGGTGATTATCATCACGGTAGTCAATCTGCGTGGCGTACGTGAATCCGGTTCGATTTTTGCCATTCCGACCTACTTCTTTATTTTTAGCGCTCTCTTGATGATTGTGCTGGGCTTCTTTGACGCTTTTGTGCTGCATCATCAACCATTAATCGGCCAATTCCACGTCATCAATAATCAGGCAGTGCACGCGACCGAATCGGTCTCATTATTTCTTGTCTTGCGAGCGTTTGCCTCTGGTTGCTCGGCGATGACTGGGGTGGAGGCCATTTCTAACGGTGTACCAGCCTTTAAGAGGCCGGAGGCGCGTAATGCACGTATGACCTTGATGTGGATGGCCATTATCCTGGGAGTTTTGTTTAGTGGCATTGCCATCCTAACATTATCCTATGGCATTACACCAGATCCAAGTGGCGCAACGACCGTGATTGCACAGCTCTCTGGGCGCATCTTCTCGGGTCCGCTGGCCTTTATGTATCCATTGTTCCAGATTGGTATTCTACTGATCTTGACCCTGGCCGCCAACACCAGTTACGCCGATTTTCCTCGACTGGCGTCATTGCTCGCCCGTGATAATTTCTTGCCACATCAGTTTGCCTTCCGTGGTGATCGACTGGCATTCTCAATTGGCATCGTCGTATTGGCGATTGTGGCAAGTATCTTATTGCTCGTCTTTGACGGCAGTGTCAACCATCTCATTGATCTGTATGCCGTCGGCGTTTTTATGTCCTTCACCCTCTCACAGAGCGGAATGGTCCTGCACTGGTGGCGTCTGCGTGCCACGAAAAAGACGTGGCTGCGTAGCGCAATTATTAACGGAACAGGTGCCTTGACGACAGCACTGGTGGCCCTGGTCATCGCCGTTACCAAATTTGCATCGGGAGCCTGGATCGTAGTGGTTCTGATTCCCTTACTCGTGCTCATATTCATCGGCATCCATCGGCATTATGCACACGTGGAGCAGGAACGAACCACGACAATCCCAGCCAGTCCAACCGACATCAAGCACATGTTTATCGTACCGATCGCGGGCATGGATCGCGTATCGATCCAGAGCCTCTCCTATGCACGCTCCATTACTGACAACGTGATCGCCGTACACGTAGCCATCGATGAAGCGGATGAGACACGCGTTCGTGAGGCATGGATGCGTTGGCGACCAAACATTGGAGCAGATGAGAAGACAGAATTGATCGTCATCGAGTCCCCCTATCGTTCATTAGGACGTCCTTTGCTGGCCTACATTGATACAGTCCATGAACTCTATGCCGACTACACATTAACAGTCCTCCTGCCAGAGTTTATCGTTGGACATCTATGGGAGCATATCCTACACAATCAGACCGCATTGGCATTGAAAGCGGCGCTCCTCTTTCGTCCAGGCATAGTCGTCACCAGCGTCCCCCAACATCTGCTGAATTGTGCAGGAAGAGTTTAGCGAAAGCCTCTATTATAAGCATTACCTCCCACCGAAGAGACACATCGCTACGTTTTCGGTGGGAGATATGATAATTGGACATGATACATTTCCGCTTTTTGTCTCAATCTGAGTATATATAAATGTGTATGACAATTTTCCATACTCAAAAATATTAGCCTATAGGAGACTAATAACTTGTCAACACATTCACCGAAAAGACATCACACATCTATGCGTCTCACCGATTATGATTATCAAACAGCAGGGTTTTACGCCATAACCATTTGTGCTAACGATCGTCGTAATCGAATTTTTAGCTCGCCCATAGTTGAAAGTATCCTCAAAGAAGAATGGGGCCAATTGCCCCAACATTTTGCAGGCATCGCACCAGACATAATCGTCATCATGCCAGACCATCTCCATGGTATCATCCAGCATCACAGACCAGCAGAAAACGCAAAAAGCATCAGCAGCGTCATTGGTGGATATAAATCACTTAGCGCCAACGCGTGGCTAAGACATCTTAAAGCCACAAACGCCGACTATCCCGGAAGTTTATGGCAGAGAAATTTTTATGATCATATCATTCGTTGCGAAGCAGACTTGAATGCCCAGCGAGCTTATATGTTGAACAATCCCATTGTGGCCAAATTAAAACAAGATAGGGCAAAAATAGAAAAGGCATGTGAATATAACTCCTGTGGGCACATTCCCTTCCCACCCGAATAACATATTCGCTATCACATACAATCGAAGAGACCACGATAACCTACTGTAGCTGCGTCGCCTTGTGCACGCGGTCCCGTTGCTCGTAAGGAACGCTCGCCCTTGGCACGCGAGAGGAGACCTTTTTGGATGAATAGACGATGTGGTGGCTATTCTGTTTGGAGTACGGGAGTGGGGTTGCGTTCGCCGGTGCGAATAGACAGCATTTGAACATTTTCTTCTGCGATGAACATGAACGTTGGGAGGCATTGATAGATGATATGATGCTTGATTGTACGATGAACAGGACCGCGTGCACAAGGCGACGCAGCTACAGTAGGTTATCGTGGTCTCTTCGATTGTACGTGATAGGAGAAAATGTCGGAATACTGTATCTGCATCGTCTTGTACACGCGGTCCTGTTGCTCGTACGCAATGCTCGTTTTGACCGTAGTCTCTCGACGTACGCAATACATCAGAGGCGAGCTTGGGGAGATCAACGAGTGCGTCTGTCATACCGTCGAGCGGGATGAGTGTACAATGAGCATTTTCGTACGTCGATCGGGATGAGTGCACAATGAGCATTTTCGTACGTCGAGCGGGATGAGTGCACAATGAGCATTTTCGTACGTCGAGAGGACCGCGTGCGCAAGACACGCAGCTACTGTTGGGTACATATAGAAACACAACGAGCATTGTGTTTCTATATGCTCTGGGATATCAGGAGTTACACATCGGCGGCGCGGCGTAGCTTTTCCAACAGTTGAAGCTGTGCGGGGATTGGCATGCCTGCCAGGTCATAGAAGACATGCTTGATACCTAGCTGCTCAAGGCGCTGCAAATCCTCGTGAATTTGTTCAAGCGAGCCGACCAGCGGCAAGCGTGGTTCTGGTAATGGTTGTGCATGTATTCCCCTATTGACACGAACCACTGTCATCATACGTGAAGGATCACGTCCAAAACTACGAACCTGTTCAGGAAATTCGTGTACGATCATTTCGGCAGTATCCCAGGATCGCAAAACAGGATTCAAGCCATCGGACAGACGAGCCGCCCGTTCAATAGCCGCTGGAGAACCCATGCCAAAGAGTAGTGGAGGGCCACCGGGTTGTATTGGCTTGGGATCAATATCTGACTCTGCGATCTTATAGAAGCGCCCTTCGTAGTGAACGGGATCAGGTCCCCAGATCGCACGTAACGCCCCTACATAATCCTCCAAGCCATTGCCCCGACGCTGGAATGAAATATTGGCGGCATCAAACTCCTCCTTCATCCAGCCCTGACCAATGCCAGCGATCAAGCGCCCGTCGCTGAAATGGTCAAGCGCCGTCAGGCGACGGGCAAGTATAACTGGTCCTTGGAAAAATACATTGATAACGCTTGTTCCTAGTTGAATGCGCTCGGTTTTTGCCGCTACATACGTGAGCGTTTCCAGCGGCTCATAGCTAGTTTTTTGATAATCAGGTATCCCTGTGCTGTTGCCACCGTACGGTACAAAATGCCGGGGACGGAATAAGCGTTCTCCTACCCAGAGAGAAGCAAAATCCAGTCGTTCAGCCTCCTGAGCTATCTCTACGATGGCGGTAGGACTACTTCCCGGCCCCATCTGTGGCAATGTGACACCAATCTTCATATAGCTTGGTCCTTTTTATAAAGCATAGATAGGAAAAATCCACTTGAATTCAATACAGCATACCTTCATTTAAGGCTGAAAACAACCTCAGGGATGGATCTTTCCAAAAAAGGTGGATCGCTGAAAGGATATAAAGTTGTGTGAAGATCCGGTTTGCGTCAGGAATAACCAGGTTGATACATATCCCAGCAGCACCAAACTGGCTTGCACTTGCGTTTTCTGTGAGCAGGCTGTAGAATCAAGTATGGTTCCACCTGTTTTTGGTCCCGTTGGATCATGCCGGATCGGTTTCCTTGCCCTCAATCCAAGACATGCATTCCACGAGCCATCCCCCAAGAAAGGTAGCAGAAAACTGAATGACTATCACTACTCGACCGAGCACAGTTGGTGAGTTGCGTGAAAGTGGATATAAGGTGCTTTCCGTGAAAGAAGAAATGCGGAAAAACCTGATTCAGAAAATCCGTGATGGAGAAGAGTTGTTCCCAGGAATTATTGGTTATGAGGATACCGTGATTCCTCAAATTGAAAATGCCATCCTCTCGGGGCAGGATATTATCTTCCTGGGTGAGCGTGGTCAGGCGAAGACGCGTATGGCGCGTAGTCTGGTCAATCTGCTGGATGAGTATATTCCGATTATCGCCGGTAGCGAAATCAATGATGATCCTTTTGAGCCTATCAGTAAGGCTGGTCGCGATAAACTCGATGAGTTGGGCGATCGCACTGAGATTGAGTGGATCGGTCGGGATCGCCGCTATGGCGAAAAGTTAGCCACTCCCGATATTACGATCTCTGATCTGGTCGGAGAAGTCGATCCGGTGCGTGTGGCTGAAGGACGCTATCTCTCGGACGAATTAACGATTCATTATGGAATGATTCCGCGTACCAATCGTGGTATCTTTTGTATCAACGAGTTACCGGATCTGGCCGAGCGTATCCAGGTTGGACTGCTCAATATCATGGAAGAGCGTGATGTGCAGATCCGTGGCTATAAAATTCGCTTGCCGTTGGATGTCTATGTCGTCGCTAGTGCCAATCCTGAGGACTATACCAATCGCGGTCGGATCATCACACCGCTGAAGGACCGCGTCGGTTCTGAGATCAGAACCCACTATCCTTACACCATCGATCATGAAATCGTCATCATGGAGGCCGAGAGCAGTCCACTGCTCAAGGAAGATCTAGATATTACGGTCCCGCAGTTCATGAAAGAGATTATCGCAGAGATCACCCATCTAGCGCGTCGTAGTAACGACATCAGCCAGCGCTCGGGTGTGAGCGTACGTGTAAGTGTATCGAATTATGAAAATGTGATCAGCAATGCCAGCCGTCGTGCTCTGCGCCTTAAAGAGCGTCAGGTTGTGCCGCGTGTCAGTGATCTGGAGGCGATCATCGCCTCGACCAGCGGCAAGATCGAGTTGGATGCGGTCGGCGATATCACTGAAGAGCGTGTGATCCAGAAGTTGATCAATGGTGCGATCCTGAGCGTCTTTGGTCAGAATTTCGAAGTCACGCGAATTTGAGCAACTGGTGGCAGGCTTTGAGCGCGGTCTCAATGTCCAGGTGGGGGATGATATGCCCTCGATGGAGTATGTAACTCAGCTCTCTAAGGTCGGCGGCTTGAGTAAGGCTATCGACAAATTAAACGGACGCGGCAACCCCGCTTTGATCGCCTCGACAGTTGAGTTTCTCCTTGAGGGACTACATCTGAATCGGCGTCTAAACAAAGACAATGTAAAAGGGAAGACTCGCTATCGACGCTAATATCCATAATTCATGCAGAAACGCGGCTACCGTCGCTAGAAATGTGTTGCGGCACATTTCTCATCTGAATGCAAAGAAGATAAAGGATGCGCACCATGTTCAATCGATTTTACCGTAACCGTTATGGATATACGCGCTGGGATGGCACGCAGAAGATCGATGGCCTGGATGCCGATGATATTCTCAATGCTCTCTCTGACGACTACATGGAAGAAGGCAACCTGCAACAGGCGCTCAAACGCCTGATGCGGGATGGCGTCAAAGGGCAGGATGGCAAGCAACGCGCCATGGGGCTCCGTGAGATGATGGAGCGTATGCGCAATTCTCGTCAGGAGCAATTGAGCAAGTACAATATGGCTTCGGGGGTCATGGATGATCTGCGTCAGAAGCTGGAAGAGATTAAGCAGATGGAACGCGATGGTATTCAGAAGCGTATCGATAACGCCAAGGATAACCAGTCTGCTCCATCCGCCGATCAGGACAAGCAGAACGGGGACCAATCCCCATCTGATCAACAGGGCCAGGGAGAGCAATCTCAAGCGGGACAGGCTGGTCAAGCTGATCAGGCGGGCGATGGCGATCTGTCTCCTGAACAGAAGCAGCGTATGCTGGAGATGATTGCCAAGCGTAAGCAGGATTTTCTCGATGGTCTGCCGGGCGATGTACCGGGTCAGATCAAAGGTCTCTCCGATTACGATTTTATGGATGATCAGGCTCGCGAGAAGTTTCAGGAACTGCTGGCTGGCTTACAGCAGCAGATGATGCAGCAGTTCTTTCAAGGCATGCAGCAGTGTTTGCAGAATATGACTCCTGAGGATATCGCTAATCTGCGCGAGATGATTCGTGATCTGAATAAGATGCTGCGTGAACGACAAGAGGGTCTTGAACCCGATTTCGATGCGTTTATGCAGAAGCATGGTCAGTATTTTCCAGGTGTGAATTCACTGGATGATCTGATCGAGCAGATGCAGCAGCAATCCGACGCCATGCAGGCGATCATGGATAATCTTTCTCCTGAGCAGCAACAGGAGTTGCAGGATCTGATGGATCAAATGATGGGCGATGATCGTATCCGCGTCGATCTGATGGAACTGGCGCAGAATATGCAAGCCATGGCCCCGCCAGATCAACCACGGACCCGTTTCCCGTTCCAGGGCAATGAGACGCTACCTCTCAATGAGGCGATGCGTATGATGGGCCGTATGCAGCAGATGGAGGGTCTTGAGGAACAGATGCAGGATGCTCGTCGGCTGGAGAATCTGGAGGCTATCGATAGCGAGAAGGTCAAAGAGCTGTTGGGCGATGAAGAGTATCAATCGATCGAGCAGCTCAAAGAGACTGATGAAGACACTTGAAGAGGCTGGCTATATCCAGAAAAAAGGCAGCCGCTGGGAATTGACCGCTCGTGGCATTCGTAAGATCGGTCAGAAGGCCCTTCAGGATATCTTTAATAAGATGAAGCGTGATGGCTTTGGTCGTCATGTCAGCCCCTTTAGAGGCGTCGGTGGCGAGCGTACAGATGAAAGTAAGCCCTATCAATTCGGCGATCCTTTCCTGCTCGATCTGGAAAGGACGTTGATGAATGCTGTCCATCGACGCGGCACCGGCACCCCTGTCGATCTAGCCAAAGAGGATTTCGAGGTCTATCGCACCGAGCTGACCACCCAATCATCAACGGTCCTCATGATCGACATGAGCAACAGCATGATCTATAATGGCTGTCAACAATCTGCGAAGAAGGTCGCCGTCGCCCTGGAGAGTCTGATCCGCTCGCAGTTTCCACGTGATAATCTATATGTCATCGGTTTCTCGTATCTGGCCCGCGAATATAAACCGAATGAATTGTTATCGTTAAGCCAGTTGGATAATCAGCAGGGGACGAATATGGCGCATGGCTTGATGCTCGCTCGTCAACTGTTAGCGAAACAACGTGGCACCAACAAACAGATCATCATGATCACCGATGGTGGTCCAACAGTCTGGTACGAAGAGGGAGAAGGCTGGCTCTTCTCCTATCCAAGTCCCTTCGCCGAGCAGCAGGCCCTCCTGGAAGCTCAGCGCTGCACACGTGATGGTATCACAATCAACACATTCATGCTCTATGATGATCGCTATATGGTTGCGTTTGTCAACCAGCTCGCGCAGGTCAATCATGGACGCACCTTTTATGCCGACAAAGATAATCTAGGCGAATACCTATTGGTAGATTATCTCAATAATAAACGGAAGTTAGTATCGTAGTATGTCTGAAGAAGTTAGCGCAGAATTTCGTCAGGGATTAGCACAATTAGGCCTCTCGCAGCAAGTCGAGAGCGCCTTCTTGCTCTATCGCCAGGAACTCCTGGATTGGAGCACCCGCTTCAATCTGACCGCCATCAAAGATCCCGAGGAAGTGTTAACCAAACACTTCCTCGACTCGCTCACCCTCCTGCAAGCGTATCCGAACCAGAGCGCCGTCCGTATCCTGGACATCGGCACAGGAGCAGGCTTCCCCGGCATTCCCCTGAAGATCGCTCGTCCACAGTGGCATGTAACGCTGGTTGAGGCGACAGGTAAGAAGATCACATTTCTACAGCATATCGTTGATACGTTGCAGCTTACCAATGTCGAAATCATCCAGGGTCGAGCCGAAGACATCGCTCATCAGATCCGGTATCGGGGACGCTTCGATATGGTCACGGCACGTGCGGTGGCGGCTCTGCCCGCGCTCATAGAATGCTGTACGCCATTTTGTCGCACCGGCGGCTTGCTGATTCTCCCCAAAAAAGGCGATGTCGATGAAGAGATCATGCAAGGCAAGCGGACGGCGAATCTTGTCGGCACGCGGCTAAAAGCCAACATGCTCGTTACGCTCCCTCCCTTGAATGATGGACGACGCATCCAAGTATGGGAACAATACAAAGCCTGTCCTATACAATATCCGCGCAGCTGGGCTGCCCTGACAAAAAATCCTCTGGGGGCGACCATACAATCATAAAGGAAGAGGTCTGAGATCCATACGGTTGATGCTGGGTACGGATGCAATGGACAAACTGGTCCCAATGTTTACTCGCCATAAATAACGCATGCTCCAATGGAGCGCCACCAATCATGAAAAGTTGTATTTCTTAGCTTATCGCCCCATTCATCGTCGCGATAACGTGGCGAACTCGTAGCGGCGAAGGGGCGCAGGGCTATAAAACGCGTAGAAAAGAACAAATACAGCGCCCCGGGGCTTGCCCACGCCGTGCCACTACATCGTACGATCTCCTCATCTACGCCGATCAACGCACATCAGCGTTATCGTTCATCAGAGATATGATGTTCTGTCGTTGATTGCAGGTCTGTGATGTAACTTGGTGTTTTTAGGATATTTGGTCGTATTCAGCGAGCGTAGCATACGATGTAGTGGCACGGCGTGGGCAAGCCCCGGGGCGCTATGTTTCAGTATTTAAACGTCATTTTCAGACGGCGCGCCCCTTCGCCGCTACGAGTTTGTTACGTTATCATTCCAATGAAACTTGGCATGTTGCTTAGGATGTACAGGGATAGGTCCACAAGAAGATCTTTCTTGTTGTATTTCATAGGCTCGATGATGAGGTAGCCTGAAACGTTCTTCTCTTGCATTACGTATCTGATTGAGAGGATGGGATAAAAAAGAGAAGTTGGATATTTATTTCATCCAACTTCTCTTTGTGGGCTGAGTTATTCGCCTAGATAGGCCTGGCGCACCAGGTCGTTACTAAGCAGGTTTTTAGCTGTGTCGTTCAGGACGATTTTTCCGTTCTGGAGCACGTATCCCCGATCAGCGTGGCTTAAAGCCATGGAGGCGTTCTGCTCGACAAGAAAGATCGTCATACCTTCGTCTCGAATGCGTAAGATGGTATCGAAGACGGTTTCGACGAGTTTGGGTGAGAGTCCCATCGATGGCTCATCCATGCAGATCATCGTGGGGCGTGCCATGATCGCTCGGCCCATCGCGAGCATCTGCTGCTCCCCGCCGGACATTGTACCCGCTAGCTGCTTGATACGCTCTTGTAAGCGGGGAAAGATCTGACAGACGTGATCCATATCCGCAGCGATCTCTTTGCGATTGCTGCGGACAAAAGCTCCCATCTCCAGATTCTCACGTACGGTCATGCGTGGAAAAATGCGTCTCGCCTCCGGGACGAGGACCAGGCCGGACTTCACTATATCGCCTGTTAATTTGCGTTCAATGGGCTGATCTTCAAAGAAAATTTTGCCACTACTGGCCTTAACTAGACCAAAAATTGTCTTCATAGTCGTCGTCTTGCCAGCGGCATTGGCTCCCAGTAAGCAGACAATCTCACCTTTTTGTACTTCAAGCGAGATATTCTGCAAGACATGGCTGGGACCATAATACGTATTGACATCAGCGAGTCGTAACATCGTAGGCCTCATGATCTCTAGTATAGATATGCTGGAACTCTTATAGTTCCTTCTTTCTGGCAGTTTCCGCTTCGGCGGCTGCAATCTCGCTCTCGGTTTGTCGTCCTAGATAGGCCGCAATCACCTTCTCATCATAGCGAACTTCATTAGGTAATCCATCAGCGATCTTGCGGCCATAATCCAGCACCGCAATATGGTCCGACATACCCATCGTTACTTGCAACTTGTGCTCGATCAACAGAATGGTCAGTCCCAGATCATCACGCAGGCGGCGGATATATTTGACCGCTTCAAGCGTTTCAACCTCGTTCATGCCAGCAGTTGGCTCATCCAGCAAGAGCAATCTGGGATCGGCCGCCAGAGCACGAGCAATCTCAACGCGACGACGATCCGCATACGAGAGATTCGATACGTACTCTTCCTGACGCTCAACAAGTACAGATCCAAAGAAACCTAACAACTCGATCGCACGTTCACGAGCTTTACGCTCCTCCGCCACCACATAAGGAGGCCGAAAAAGCGAACCGACTATACCGGCTTTTAAGCGCGTATGCTGGCCCACCAGCACATTCTCCAGAACGGTCATATTATTGAAGAGACGAATATTTTGAAACGTTCGCGTAATCCCTTCCTTGACAATACGGTCAGGGGAAAGACTCACAATCGACTTCCCACCCATCAAAATAGCGCCGCTGGTGGGTTTATAGATGCCGGTCACCAGATTAAAAACGGTAGTTTTACCGGCTCCGTTAGGACCAATCACGCTCACAATCTCGCGTGGTCGCACGACCAGATCGACTTCAGAGACAGCGGTAAGACCTCCAAAGGTCTTCGTTACTGCCCGAAGTTCCAGCAATGCCTCCCCCGACGACGTCGCAGTCGTGGCTTGGCCCTCCTGCTCTACTTGATTAGAACTCATCGCGTATCTCCTTTGTACAGCTATTCCACATGCACCTCTGCCTCAAATGCAGCTGAGCCAGGAGGTTCATCGAGTGCGCCTAACCCCTCCTGCGACTCTTCAGGCTCGTTCTTCGGTTTATGCAATTCACGCTGACGCCGTGCGCTCGGTATCAAGCCTTCTGGTCGGAAGACCATGATGGTGACGAGAATAGTGCCAAAGAGGAGATTACGGATATTTTCAAAGCTAAAGTTTGGAATTAACTGTGGAATAATATGTAAAGGATTGCTAGGGTTCGCGGCGTAGGTATCAAGCTGGTTGAGAATTAAGAGGTTGATGGAATACACCACAACAGCTCCAACCAGGACACCAGGAATGCTTCCTAAGCCACCAAGAACCACCATCGATAGGTAAATGTACGAATCATTCGTATTAAAGTCCCCTGGAGAGACGGCTCCCAATTTCGCTGCATGATAGGCTCCCGCAACACCAGCAAAGAATGCTCCTGCGGCAAAGGCAAACAACTTGGTGTTTACCAGATTAATACCTGATGACGAAGCAGCGATCTCATCTTCTCGAATAGCGATCCAGGCGCGTCCCAGCTTAGAATTGCGCAAACGCACATTGGCAAAAATGCTCAGGCCGATCAGAATCAAGATGAGGTAGAAATAGGGAGTTGGACTGTCAAACCAATTGAGACAAACCGATCCAATGCACGGCGTCGCTGGCGGATAAACACCTGCAATACCGTTTGCTCCGTTGGTGACGCTATCTACTTGCGTAAAGACAATGGGGATAATTTCTCCAAAACCAAGCGTCACAATCGCCAAATAGTCTCCACGCAGACGTAACGTCGGAGCTCCTAACAAGATCCCCCATAAGGCGGTGATGATCGCCGCAATTATGAGCATCGGCCAGAAGAACCAGGAGGCGGTCTGCTGGGTAATCAGAATGTTGGTGAGTTTATAAAATTGCGGGGAGCCAACCAGCGACCAGGCGTACGTTCCAATTACGAAGAAGGCGACATAGCCCAAGTCGAGCAGACCGGCAAAACCAACGACGATATTTAAGCCCAGAGCCAGAATAACATAGAAACCCAGGTCACCATAGCTTGAAATACGTCCCCTAGAACCTGCGCCAAAGAGCAATGGGTCTACAACTGGATACACGAGGAGAAAAGCGATAAAGAGAAACAGATAGACACGTGTGGCCCCTTTACTCTGTAAAGGTTTATCGTTAGGAACCACATCCTTCGCCTCTTCACGCGCTCGACTGGCCGACAAACTCTGCAACTGCTGGCGACGACTGATGCGGCGGCGACGTCCATTTGAACTCACCCCCTCTTGACCATCGACCACAGCGGAGACCGTAACTTCATCGGTTGGCTTGATCACATAGCGCAATGCTATCTTGCCACCCCATCCACCCAGGAAATAGCCGACGCCAATCAAGAGGATCGTGCGGATAATCACCCAGGGCAAAAGCAATGCAGGCAAGGAGCCAATGGCAAAGTAGACAAGATCCAGTGCCAGGAAGATTACGGCAAAAATGGTGGCAAACCAGAAGCCACCCAGACGAGCCAGACGCAATAAGCCGGTCTGCTGCTCAGTATCCATCGTCTGCAAAGCTTCCAGGGGAGCAGGAGGTGTGTAATGCATGGCAGTACGAATACGCGTACGCACCAGATTATAGATCGCCCAGACAATAGCCCCTAAGGCCAGTCCAATTAACAGGTTATTTGTCACATAGAGAAAGATGATCGGCAAAACGATCGTGAACAAGGCATCCAGCCAGACTTCAACGATGCTACGACGACCACTATCCGCTGCTACGAGATAGCCCTGCAAGACAATACTTGTACCATATACGAGGATCATAAAGAAAAATTCGAGGAAATCAAACCAGATGTTGTGGTTAAGGATGGGATTATTGGGGTCAAGTACCCCCAATAACGCCTGGTTCACAATCGCTTCACCGCTCCACACAAAGGTGAAAACCGCGATAGGAACAAGGACGACTGGCAGCCATTTAAGCAATAGCCTGCCCGTCTGCGCATTCGGAAGCAACCCACGGGAACTTACTGATACAGCCACGTTTATCACCTCACTCTGATACTTGATCTATTTTTATCTCGTTTCAGTTCTGCGCTCATACTTTCTCAGGTACTTGCTGTCCAAAGAGACCCGAAGGACGGAAAACGAGAATCAGGATCAAGATCACAAAGATAATAGCCTGGTTCCAGGCGTTTCCACCATGAGGCAAGACAGTAGAAGGAATTAGCGTCACCAGAGAAGCGATGATACCAATCAACAATCCTCCAACCATGGCACCCACCAGATTGCCAATGCCACCCAGGACAGCAGCGGTGAAGGCGATCAAGCCTTGCTGAAATCCAAGATAGAAGTAGGTATTAGGAAACTTAAGGCTGTAAATGAAGCCTCCTGCGCCCGCCAGACCAGCTCCAATAAAAAAGGTAATGGCAATAATCAGATTGACATTGACGCCCATCAGGGCAGCCGCATCGCGATCCTGAGCCACCGCACGCATCGCACGTCCGATTCTGGTACGAGTTATCATAATATGCAAAGCAGCCATCAAGGCGAGGGCAACGATGAGAACAAAGATATTAATGATATCAATATTAATTGGTCCAAAGCTCAATGCACCAATGGGCAAGGAGACAAATGACACATTTGTATCGCCAAACCAGAGCTTGCCAACATCTTGCAAGATGAGAGAGACACCGATCGCTGAAATCAATGGAGCCAGTTTCGGTGCATTTCTCAGCGGTCGATAGGCAAAACGCTCGATGACAACGCCCAAAATAGCGCAAAAGAGAAACGCGCCAACGCAGGCTATTGCCAGCTGCCCTACCAGAACCCAGGTCATAACCGAGGGCGGATTGCTAGCTTGGACGCCCAAGGCGCTCAGAATCGCAATCGTCACAAACGTACCGAGCATGAAGATATCACCATGAGCGAAATTGATCAGCTCGATAATACCATAGACCATGGTATATCCAAGAGCAATCAAAGCGTAAATGGCACCAGTAGCCAGACCGACAATCAACAAATTTAAGAAAGTAGCCATAGGAACGTGGTTACTCCTCTTCGTAACAAAAGCATAATCAACAAATAATAAAAAACCCGGGAAAGTGTCAGCTATCACAGGAAGCTGTTTGTTTACACCTCCCCAGGTCTATTGCTAGCACGGCGCAAAGAGGCTTAGCCTAAGGAGCTTGTATCAATCTGCTCCAAAAACGTCCATCCAGTACCAGTATTGACATTATTAGAAATGGTGTACAAAGAAACAAAATGATTGGTGGTATCGCCATTAGCATCGAAGCTATGCGTACCAGTCAAACCAACATATTTAATCTTCTGGACAGCGTTGATGACAGCCTGACGGAAAGCTGTTGCATCCGCATTCGTATCGGTAGGAGCCGTAGCTGTCTTCGAATTGATGACCGTCTTAATCGCCTGCAGGAGAATATTAGCATCGTCATAACCACCTGCGCTATACGAACCAAAATTACCGGCTCCAAACGCTTTAGTGTATGCTGCATAAAAAGCCGCATAGCCCGGTGACTTACTGGGATCAATACCTGGGATCGATGTATAAACAGGACCACCACCTAAAGGGCTGATATCCTTAGCGGCAGTTGTCGTCTGGTAACCATCACCAGCCAGGAGAGGAGTGTTGCCAAGACCAGCAATGCTCTTCATCTGCTGACGAACGGTGATACCACCAGTAGAGTCATTCCCTCCGAAGAAAATGAAATCTGGCTTCTTAGCTGCTGCCTGAGTCAAAATGTTCTCATACGAGTTCGTCACTTTCACACTGGTAGACCCCACAATGGTGCCGCCAAGTTGCTTCCAGTACGAACTAAAGTTGCTTGCCAGACCAACACCATACGTCTCGGTGTCGTCAATGACGTATACCGACTTATACCCTTTGTTTTTGTAAGCATAGAGAGCCAGTGCCGCACCCTGATACTGGTCAAGCGTCGCTGTACGGAAATAGGTAACTTTGTTAGAAGGACGCAATGAAGAGATTAGATCGTTTTTACCACTACATTGAGGAGCCGGGGTAGCTTTTGTCAGACAGTTGTTGGTATTAGCAGGGCTAATCAAGGCGATTGGAGCACGGTTTGTCGTAGGAATCTCTGTCAAAGCCACATTACTGTTCAGAGGTCCGACAATACCAGCAACCTGTCCATCACCGCTAAGATCAGTCATATTTTGTTGCCCAACAGTCGCATCGTGGGTGCCATTTGCACCAACGTCATCTTTGGCCACAAGCTCAAATTTATAACCAGGCAAAAAGTTGTTTGCATTTGCCTGCTGAATTGCTAATGCCACGCCATTTTGCGCCGGTTTGCCACTGGATTCATCAGAAGCACTCGTCGGAAAATCCGAACCAAGCTTAATGATAATCGGTCCAGAGGAAGTTTGGGTCGTGGTTGCAGCGCCAGCGCCGCAAGCAGCGAGGATGGTCATTACAAGTGTAAAGCCTACAATAGAGGCGAAAATACGAGGCGAAAGTCGTCTCATAATCTAGTCAGCCTGCCTTTCAAAAAGCGCTTACCAAGAGAGATAAAACGCTCTTAAACAAGAAAAACAAAAAGCGAAATAATAGAACAACGAATTACGAGTCACCAGTTACAGTGCTTAATTAATAAAGACGTTCGTGGCTCACAAAAATAATACGTTACAAGATAGATTGTTCTCACCAGTTTTATGCAGAGAACTGATCAAGTTTAATCAATTTACTGAAAAACAGTGTAGAAAAGGAAATTTCCTCATAAAACGTAGACTAATCAACCATAAGCTACGGCAACAAATATTTGGCTCCTCCTCCTACTTCAGCGTAAAAGAAAGTGATGAGATTATAAGTATTAACAAGTAGCCTGTCAATACCTATCTTTTCAATGGCAGCATATTTTACAGGCAAATTGGAAATCTGTGATCAAATGGAACCACATTGCAGCGTTTATGAGGAGGATATTAGAAAATTGTTCCAGGCATCGTGGTTCTTACCTATCAGCGAACAGGAAAAGAACTGGAAAAATAATCGTATTAGCGGAGATACGTATCGAAAAAGGTATCTACATTAAGGATGTAATCGTGTGTGGCGACGGCAAAAGATTGTGCATGACCTGCTCCGGAAACGACCCAGGCTTGTCTGGGGGCTCCGGCCTTCATGTATAAGCTTTCCATACCTGCGAGTGGCGTCTCGTTATCGCGGTCGCCGTTGATCAGGAAGATAGCAGTATGTCCTGCAAGCCGTTGGATAACGTCGATCGGTCGCGCTCTGGTAATATCGACGTGATACGCCTCCTCTACCACTTTCTGATCTGCTGCCCGCACTTGATCGTTTGGCACGTCGTTTAGGACACGCGTTGCGTCCAGAGGACAACTTTCGGCGACTAGTGCTCTAATACCTGTAGTACGGGCAGCGGCCAGCACAGCGGCGGTCGCTCCCATCGAGAGGCCAAGTACGCCGATTTGACTGCCAACCGTACCACGATGAACACGCAGAAACGAAATCGCCGCGAGAATGTCCTCAGATTCAACCATTCCTAACGTCGACATAATCCCTTGACTATGACCATAGCTCTGAAAGTCAAAGAGTAGGACATTATATCCATGTTGAAAAAGGAAGGCGGCTCGCTGAAGCATATCAACGCGATTGCCCGGCGTTCCATGCGCTAAGATAATGACTGGTGCCTGTGAAGCACGCACTGCTAACCAACCAGAAATACGATTACCACGCAGATTGTAAAATGAGATATCAGAGACCGGAATCTCACGCACGTTTCTTGCGGCCGGAATGACTGGACCAGGACCAGGCCGCAAGTCGTTGATAAGTTGAAACAATTCGGATTGTACCGAATTGTTTAAGAGGGAAGCTTGTCCCGTATTCTTTAGTTGCTCTGAAAGAAGTTCACCTAACTCTATAGATCGAGCATTCTTCTGAGCGTTATATAGCATGGCACTTGTAGCGATATTGGCCGGTGAAAGATTGATAGCGTAGACACTCCACACTAGGGATACCATAAATACTAAAATAATGCTTACAAGGAATGAGTGTAAGAACGACGATCTACACATATAGCCCTCTCTAACCCTCTCCACCAACAAATGTTAGTCTTTCTCAAAATTTTTTGCACAGAATCGTTCAAAAGCAGCCTTCACTTGCTGATAAGTATCTTCAGAAGTTCCATCATTCTGAATCACTTCATCGACCAACGGCAATTTATCTACAGTAGCAGGCTGCGACGAAAAGCGCAGATGTGCCTCCTCAGCACTCAAATGATTGCGTTGCATCAAGCGTTGTAGCTGTTTTTCTTCAGAACAGACAACTAACCAGATACTCTGGCACAAAGCCGCCGACCCACCCTCTAAGAGCTTCACTGCATCCAAGACAGCAATGCCATCCTCACGCACCAATGTCAGTTCGTGGAGTACAGCCACACGCACAGCAGGATGCACAATCGCTTCCAACCGTCGCAGCGCCGCCGCATCGCCAAACACGATCGCTCCCAACGCCTGCCTATTCACACTGCCATCATCAGCCAGAACAGTCTCACCAAAAGCCTCCCCCACGCCCAGCGCAACTGACTGTCCAGGCTCATACAAACGATGGACCAGCGCATCCGCATCGATATAACGCTCGGCCCCCAATCCCAACAGCATCTGACCTACAGAAGTCTTGCCACAAGCAATATTCCCAGTAATGCCAATAATACGCACCTTCACCTCCGTGAGGAACTCTCTCGATCGCCAATTATAGCCAACCAGGCTCAAGACAGCCGCATGCAACACGCCAAAGGACAAATTCCATCTTATCACAACAAAACAACCAACCATAGATCACAAATAAAATGTTTTTTACGATCAATACTATTAACAGGCCTTCAACTCCCATTATAAACCTACGCCACAAAAACATGTATTTATTAGTGAGCATCATCCTACATAAATTGATTTCCTCCCAAATAAATGATAGAAAAATACATATTTGATGGCATAATACGATCTCCATGACTTTGGCATGAGCATAGCACTATCCCATCAAATACAGAAAGCGACACAACGAACAGCCAAAAGACAAAAGTCCTCATCTTTTTCCTACATTTTCGCTCAATGGTGTATACTTGAGGTTGTGGTATATCAAATTTTTTTGGGTCCATTAGAGAATATCTTTATATAATCTGCGAAACATATTTGACCTGGATACCATCTCTGTTAGAACGGAAGTAGTAAGATTGACTTTATGCTCATGGCGCAATAGATGATAAAAATAGACGATCCGATATACCATTGAATCAAAACTGGAAGGAACAATATGTATTCTGGAGAGTTGACGAAAACGTCACCGCAAAAAGCGTCACCACGGCATCTCGGTCTCATTGTAGGTGTTAACCAGTATCAGGATAGGACGTTTTGTCCACTACATTTTGCTGAAAATGATGCTCGTGCACTCGCTCAATGGTTGGTGAATAATAAAGGGGGCAAATGGTCTCCTCCAGATGTCCAACTCGTACAAGGGCAACATGCGACGCGAGAACTTATAGAGTCACTGATCACACAAATATGCATTCAGCAAGCAGAGGAAGGTGATGCAATTCTGCTCTATTTCGCAGGTCACGCCTTTATTGATGAGCATTCAGGTGAAGGATATCTAGCATTTACTAATTCGCAATACCAGGACCCGACAACCTGTTTGAGTCTGCTTTCTTTCGCTCAACATGTTCTTACGCGCAGCCGTGCGTCACAGATATTGTGCATTTTTGATTGCTTCCAAACAGGACAAATATGGAACATGCGCCGTACTTCGGCATATGATTCCAAACCACTCCTTGGTTCATCTGTCCTCAACGTGTTGCAGTCACAGCCTAATCGCTTATTTATGTGCTCATGCAGAGGCAACGATCGGGTAGGAGAGAGCGGCGAGCATGGCATTGGACAACTTATTCACGGCATGGTGCTAGGCCTCTGTGGGCCCGCTGTCGATCAGGCAACGGGTACGGTGTCATTAACAAAACTACATGCGTATCTCTTTGGTTCGCTGGATGAACAACATCGGCCGCAGCTCTTTGGACAACAACAGACGCCATTTTTGCTGGTCGGAGATCTTCTTGCCGCCATACCCATAGCAGAGACGCCGGAGTCAGCGACTAGTCAGATGACGGCTGGTGCTCCATGGATTCATGCCTCTGGGCCGGCAACCAGTGGTTTACTCAAAAAAAATGTGCAAAACGCGGCGCTTAACGCAGTTGCCTCAGCGCCTCTGGACTCGGACAATCTGCCAGCAGCCGCCCAGGAACAACAAAACCAGCAACTGCTGGCACAGGCCCAGACATTATTTGATGCTCAAAACTATGGAGAGGCCTTTCATCTTGTTGAGCAAATACTCACGACCAGTCCGAACAACCTAGCTGCCTTGATATTAAAAGGACAATTACTCGGTACTGGCGGTCGCTATCAGGAGGCTCAAAATACCATTGAGCATATTTTGCAACTTGATCCCAATAGCGCTATCGGCTGGAGTATGCGTGCGGTTGTCCTCAGTAATCTGGGACAACATCAGATGGCGTTAGAAGCCGTTGAGCGATCGCTAGAACTCGACGCGCAAAATCCTGAGACGTATGCGATAAAAAATAATATTATGGGCAATCTGGCGATGACACAAAGCCAGGCCAATAATAGTCCGATACCACGCATACGTACAGACACGAAGCCCACAAGCTTCGTACGTGCCTTCCTGATCGGTGCGGGATTTAGCCTTCTCGGCATCGTCCTGGGTCTGGTGGGTATCGCGCTGCTAGCCTTTGTGCCCAGCATTCCCTATATAGGCCTTTTCATCAGTAGCATGGCACTGGCCATCAGCAGTGTCAGCGCTGCACGCGGATCATTCAGAAACGGCATCCCGATCGTACTTGCGGTGTCACTCTTCTCATTGATCATCGCGGTACTACTGGGAGGTGCCGCTGTATTAAAAAGGGCGACACTCTTGGATCAACTAAGTACGCATCCTTCCCTATTCCAACCGCTACTTGTCTTAGTAGTATGGTTAGCCGCGATAGCTGCTATCCCATTCATTCTCGCCCTGCTTGGCTTCCTGATCGGTCTGCCATCCCGCATGCGTGCAAGAAAAAATAGATAACAGATATTAAAAAGATGGTGAGGCTCTCTGCTACCGGTACAGAGCCTCACCATCTTTTTAATGTCTGGCTGCTAGCTGACCATATCGGAGACTTGCTCCCATTCTTCCAAAAGGGCATCGACATGAGCCTTAGCTTGTTCATACTCACTTGCTAGTTGCCTTAATTGCTCGGCATTAGCTTGCAGGGCGGCTTGAGAGAGCGCTTCTTCGACAGATTTTATATGCGTTTCCGCTTTCTCTACGTCACGCTCGACTGCCTCAATGGTTCTGACTTTTTCCTTGCCCGCTTTTTTATTGCCTGACTTATTGCTGGCAACGGTCTGCTTTTTGGTAGCGTGTGTCTTGGAGGCTGATGCCGCCTGCGTTCCATGCGCATGAACCTGCTGACGACGCGTACGATATTCGGTATAATTACCCTGATAGGGCGTAAGGATACTTTGCTCAATCTCCCATACTTTGGTGGCCAGATTGTCGATAAAGTAACGATCATGCGAGACAAAGAGAAGAGTGCCATCAAATTCGCTGAGCACATCTTCGAGAAATTGGCGCGATTGTAAATCGAGATGGTTGGTCGGCTCGTCGAGTATCAGTAGATTTGAGCCTTGTAAGGTTAGCTTGGCGAGGGCGACACGGCTACGTTCACCACCGCTGAGTGAGCCAATCAGTTTAAAGACATCGTCACCGGAGAAGAGAAAACGTGCCAAGAAACTTCGTGCCCCCTCTTCACTCAAAGCACTGATCTGCCGAATCTCATCCACAATGCTGCGGTCCATATTCAAGCCGGAGTGCGTCTGCGAATAGTAACCGACACGCACACTATTCCCAATGTTGACATGTCCTTTTAACGGCGGCAATTCCCCAATCAAGGTCCGTAGCAGCGTCGTCTTACCGGCCCCATTCGGTCCAATCAGTCCAATACGATCGCCGCGCAAAAGATCAAGATCAGCGACCTGCACCAGCAATTTGGCATCAGCTCCCGGCTGTTTATAGCCCACCTCTAAAGCATGCGTCGAGATCACAATAGTACCGCTATCGATCACCGGAGTGAACTCAAAATTCAGTTCAGGCATATTCTGCGGACGCTCAACACGCTCCATGCGATCCAGCAACGTCTGGCGTCCACGCGCCTCACGGCTACGCTGCCCCGCTTTGTAGCGCCGGATAAAATCCTCTGTATGCGCGATATGGGCTTGCTGCGCATCGTATTCACGCTGGCGCCGTTCCATACGCTCCTCGCGCAAAGAGAGATATTTCGTGTAATTGCCGTGATAGTCTTCGGTACGACCAAAGGCTAACTCGATGGTGCGTGAGACAACTTTATCCAGAAAATAGCGATCATGGGCCACAATCACCATCGCCCCCGACCAAGCAGACAAATATGACTCAAGCCATTCGAGCGTCGCTAGATCAAGATGATTAGTTGGCTCGTCCAGCAGCAATACCTCTGGTTCCTGCAACAATAACTTGCCCAGTGCGGCCCGTGTCTGCTGCCCACCACTCAATTGCATAACCGGAGCTGCCTGCTCCTCACGTGTAAACTCAAGGCCATCCAGCACCTGATCAACGCGATGCTCATAGGTATAGCCACCAGCATGCTCAAAGCGTTCCTGAAGTTGATCGTAGCGCTTTAAGACAGCATCATAGCGCTTACTATCATCCTGAACCGACGACATTTCTAAGGTCAGCGTACCAAGCTCCTGCTCCCATTGACGCAACTCCGCAAACACCGACAGCATCTCTTGACGCAGCGTATGCTCCGGATTAAAATCGGTCAACTGCGTCAGATATCCCATGCGTGTATTACGAGCGATCGCAATCGAGCCCTCATCGGGCTCCTCGCGTCGAGCAAGAATATTTAGTAACGTCGACTTCCCAGCTCCATTGGGTCCCACCAGACCAATACGATCCTGCGCCTCAATTTGAAATTGGATTCCCGCGAAAATGCGTTCAGCACCAAAAGATTTTCCGAGATTGATAACATTTACAACTGGCATATATTTTCCCTGAGATTCCAAAAAGCGTTCTTACACCACAAACATTTCAGTTAGCGTAACATATCAGCACATCTGACGCAAGAGTTTACTTGGCGGTTGATGAGTCCCCCTTGACAATGGATATTAGCACGTGCTAATATCCGACTGTGAGAGTAGGATATTGATATACCCCCAAACCGTGAAGAGATCTCTTGCAGTAGAAGCAGAGCCGATTCTCTCTCAACAATCATAGATGCTTAGACGACAATCTTGAGCCGAAACATACACTGAGGATATGTTAAGTCTCATGGTCATCATAATTTATCTCGATATGTCATAAGGAAGGATTTTTGATATGGCAAGTGATACCACAGTCAAGCAACCACGAACGCGCAAGATGCAACCAGTAACTATCACAGGTTTGGTCATCGGCGCGCTTCTT
Organism: uncultured Chloroflexia bacterium; assembly: GCA_963699315.1. GTDB lineage: Bacteria > Chloroflexota > Ktedonobacteria > Ktedonobacterales > Ktedonobacteraceae > Dictyobacter. The sequence continues at coordinate 3,884,690 of OY969433.1, read as the reverse complement.
ATTGCCGCTGTTATACTTTGGCAAGCCATCACCGCCGCTGGGAGTCCTAATCCCACGTTACCACATACAAGTACACCTGTAGCCGTACTTGATATTGCAGTTCTGGTTTTCCGTGAAGGACTAGAGTGTGTCCTTGTACTCTCCGCAATTACTGCTGGTTTGATGGGTTCCAATCAACCATATCGCCGTCCGATTAGCATCGGCGCAGGAGTTGGCTTCATCGCAACGCTAATCACCTGGTTTATCGCCATCACCATCGTCAATGCTTTGACACAAAGTATTTCAGCTCTCGTCATTCAAGCGTGGACAGGGCTTCTGGCAATCGTCGTACTACTCATCGTCATGAACTGGTTCTTTCACAAAGTCTACTGGACAGGCTGGATCTCTTTGCAAAACCGCAAAAAACGTAGCTTATTGCAGGATTCAAAGGATCCTGAATCATCAAAGAGACGCCTACTCCTAGGACTGGGAATGCTCGGCTTCGCCTCATTTTATCGAGAAGGTTTTGAGGTCGTACTGTTCCTGCAAAGCTACCGTTTACAAATGGGAGGCACAATTGTCTTCTATGGAGCATTACTCGGTGCCATTTTTGCCGGTGTCGTAGCAATACTCACCTTTGTCGGACATAAGCACCTTCCATACAAGAAAATGCTCATTCTCACAGGTATCTTGCTGGCAGCTGTCCTCTTCGTCATGGTCGGCGAACAGATTAACGAGATGCAATTAGCTGGATGGCTCGGCACAACGAATATCGGTTGGCTCCTCTGGATACCCAACTGGGCAGGCTTATGGTTTTCAATCTTCCCCAATATCCAGACAATTATGGCCCAGATCATCACAGTCGCCCTGGTGCTTGGATCCTATGCCCTTGCACGCTACCAGGCCGTCGCACTTCCAAAGAAAAGTGGTATGGAACCCTACAAGCTGCGTGAAACTCCCCCAACAGTGGAGAATCAAGTGGCAGTAGAAACCACCAGTAACTAAAAGCATAAAGAAAGGACTTAACACCTATAGTGATGAGTTCTTTCTTTTAAAACCACCCATCGTTGCAAAAAAGTACAACACTCGAAAAACCATCATCTCTCTCCTTCAATATGTGATAAGGATATTAACCACTTTATACATGAATAAGGGCTTTCAGCGCGACATAGAAACTCAGTCGGCAAACTTTGCAAAAAGGAAAAGAAAGACGCAACTTTATGGGCACTGTCGAGATTGAACGAAGTACACAGGAACTATATTTCCAGCAACAACTTCACACGGTTGATCAGATGCTACATGAACAACACACATCGGTCTTCAATACGATTAAGCAGCGGCGTAGTGTCGGTCAACTGACAGAACAGGAACCTTCACGAGCTCAGATTGAGCGCATGCTAGAAGCAGCGACATATGCTCCAAGCCATCATGTGACCGAGCCCTGGCATTTCTTTGTGATCACAGGAGCCGCCCGCGAAGAATTAGGCGCGTTGATGGCAGCATCGCTCCGACCAACTTTAAAAGATTGTACTCCTGAGAAATTGCAGCTCAGATTATGGAAAGAACGCAATAAGCCACTTAGAGCGCCGATCATTATTACGGTCGCGATAAAAGGGATACAGGATATCGCTGGGATGCTGGTGGAAAACATTGAGGCGGCGGCGGCGGCTACACAGAATATGCTCATAGCCGCAGAAGAGATGGGACTGGCAACCCTGTGGCGGACGGGCGAGAGCGCCTATGATCCTCTGGTGAAACGCTGGTTTGGGCTTGAAGCTGATGATCATATCGTAGGCTTCATCTATGTCGGATACCCCAAAGTGATGCGCCCGATGCGTACACCAACGCACTTTTCAGAAAAAACAACCTGGCTGGCATAGAGTTGCGGCACCTTTCTCATCTGAATGCAAGGAAATGCCAAGTTGTTTGCACAACAAGCAGCAGCATGTTTAGCCATATTGTATCATGTTATCTCAGTAGCAGGTACAATATGCGTAGATTTTCTTCTTCTTCAGCATATATAATAATAGTGCCAAGATTAGTTTTTCAGGCAATTTAGAAAACAAGGGTATAGGAGGGAACAGATATGTTCAAATTTGGGGTGGAACACGAAGTAGCATTTCTTGATCAAGCCAACCAATTTACGGATTTTGTCTCGGCTTCATTTACGGCGTTCCAGAAGATCATCGCCGAACTGCCTACCTACGAAAGTGACGCACAACAATTAGTCATTGGTGATGCAGGCATTCGGGTAAAACGCTGGTATATGGAGGGGCTGGAACGTTTTGATCCAGAAGGAAATCTCCTCACGTGTCTGATCAAAGGACTAGAGATCCGAACTTCACCTCACACGACTATCATGGGGGCGATAGCTGAACTCACAACAAGTTTTCGCCTACTCACCACCGCCGTAGCGCCAGCGGGTCTGATACCTGTCTTAACAAGTTTTCATCCTTATCGCACAGAATTTGTGCCCGATCCGCCATTCAATGCCTATGAAGAGCACCTGCTACATCTATCGCCCGAGGACCTCTCAGCGCTCCTTTCCATGCTCACATATGGTCCCGATCTCAGTATTTCATACGCAGGACTGGATACCGACACGCTGATAGAGATTGGCCGCAAATTCACCTACTATAGTCCCTACATCATCCCATTTACTTATAGCTCACCGTTCTATGCAGGTCACTTATGGGATGGCCTCTCTGTCAGGACATTTCTACGCACAGGACTACGTCCCGCAGCAATGGTATTTCTTGAACATCCCTCAGAACAACTCGTCAGTAATCCATCGCTCACGAAGCTGGCCCGCATTCCCGCCGAAATTGGCCGCATCGAGTTTAAAGCTTGCGATGGCTGCGACAACTTTATGCTCTACGCTGGTATGCTCACGATCCTCAAGGGACTTATCCTCGATACCAGACTGACAGGCCGGGCAACGGTCCCAGACATAGCTCTCCATCAGCTCACGGCTCGGCAGGGATTCGCTAATCAGACAATCGCAGACGGTGCCCAGGAGGTCATGCAGGCGGTCGAACATGCTCTGGCTGGCGACGATGATGCATGTTTGCTTGCTCCCTTACGCAAGATGCTTAGCCAAAAAGAGTCGCCCGTTCACACAATGATAGATACATTCCAAGCAACAACATCGATTGAGGCGTCTCTACTTCAGACTTACGTACAATTCAAATAGTCAAGGTGACTTTTTTTAGAAGGGTGGTTGGTACTGATGCAATATGATATACTAAAAAAACAAATCCTTCTGTTGAGAGAAAGGATGCTGAGGTGGCGAAAGAGCAGTCTCTGGATAATTTGTGGTTGGCCCAAATACTCTTCGATCTTGGAGGCGTACAATTTGGGAATTTTACAGTGAGTGAATCAACTGTAAGTTCGCCGATTTTCGTGAATCCCAAGGTTTTGATCAGTAATCCAACCGCCCTTCGTGTTGCCAGCAAGCTGATGCAACAAGAAATCGATTTAGCACAGTCATTACGTCGTCCGCGTGTGCATGCATTTTCCCTGATCGCAGGAGTACCCGTCGGAGGACTTTTACTGGCAACGGCCTATTCATTGGAAACAAATATTCCTCTTATCTATGCCCGTAGCCGTCCCGAGGGGACTGGTAAACGCGGCGTCGAAGGGAATTTTGTGGCTGGCGATACGGCTATTATTATTGATGATCTGATCACGCGTGGGAGCAGTGTACTTGAAACGGCTTCACTTCTCGAAGAGAATGGCGTCAAAGTCAAAGATGTTATTGTTCTCATTGATCGTGAACATGGTGCCGCCGAGCGCCTACACCGTCAGGGATTTAATTTAATCAGTATTTTAAAACTCGATGTGATGCTGACTCATTATGTGTCACGAGGTCTGATCACTGAAGAGACCTATCGCACATGTACTGAGTATTTACGCAGCAAACAAGGAGATTCATCGACGGGATCACTCGGGTTCTAAGTATACGTAGCAACGATGCAAATCTCTCCTTACTGCCACTATAGGTGACAAAGGAATTTGAGTTGTTAATATTTTTGCTCTGTTTTCAATGAAAACAGAGCAAAAATATTATTACAAGGATGATACATAATTTGCATTAAAATCTACACATTCGTAGCAGAAGGGGCATCCCAGCGTACAGGCAAACCCTCCATCTGCATGATGCGCAGCGCGTTGCGGGTTGGACTGGGGCCACTTCGCAGACGATACTCAAAGACCATCTTCCCTTTGATCACATCTTCACGGAAATGATAATTTTTGATGATTGGAAAGGTTTCAGAAAGCTTGACAAGCTCTAGATCATGTGTGGTGATGGCTCCAACGCATTTCTTTTCTACCAGCGCACGCATGTAGGCTTCGCTCCCGATTAGTCTTTCATAATTGTTTGTGCCTTTGAAGATTTCATCGACCAGGAAGAAGAGGGGCTGCGTGGGACCTTCATTCAGACGATCTAGCAAACCTTTGAGGCGTCGCACTTCAGCATAAAAGTAGGAATAACCATCGGCAAGCGAGTCGGTGACGCGAATACAGGCGTAGATCTCGAACAGCGAGGCTTGTAGTCTGCTGGCGTTCACGACGCTGCCAGCGTAGGCCAGACAAAGGTTGATACCCATGGTGCGCAAAAAGGTACTTTTTCCGGACATGTTCGAGCCTGTCAGGAGTAAAATCTCACCTCCGGGCTCCATTTTAAAATTGTTGTACACTTTACGCTCGTCCGCTATCAGTGGATGACCAATCTTATCAGCCTGGAAGACAGGTTTTTTACCCGCCACGATCTCAGGAAAGGTATAGTTAGGATGCAAGTAGGCAAAATTCGCCAGCGAGCAAGTAGCTTCAAGCTCATACCAGATATCCAACCAGAGCGGCAAATATTGCGCAATCTGCTCTTTACATGCATGCATCTGATAGGCTGTCACCGCTCCGATTGGTATAACGATATTTATAAGCGGGGTGCCAGCCAGAGCGGCTCGCCCAGCCAGACTTCCCATCCTCTTCAACAACTGTGACGGCCGACGATCTCTATGGATAAAAAATGGCTCACAAAGTTGCCCTAGCTGGGATTTTTTGGTGTAGGGATATTTTTCCAAATAACCAAAGATCTGTTGCAATTGATCAAAAGCCATCCGCTGCGTCTGTGTATCCTGAGATAGAATCTTTTGCTCTTTTTTGATATAAAAATACCAGATCAAGCAAAGAACCAGCGCGAATACACAGATCGCTACTGGGATTGCGGCAAACACAAATGCTAAGAGGGAAAGATAAAAACAACCAGCAAGCACCAATGACACAATCATGGAGGAACGTTTTGGCTTCAACTCAGAACTATCCTTATCCTCCAACCAATCAATCAAACGATCGCCATCCACCGAAGCGGTGCTGTAACGCGTCGCAAAAAGAGAAAAGATCATCAACTTATCACGGAAACGCGTCATGGGGGTTAACTCACGTACTAGCTTGCGACGAATTTCAATTATGGCAAGGTTAGGATCAAGTTCAAGTAACCAATCGCGCAGACGTAACGTCCCCTCTTGCGACACACCCGTGTTCAAGAGACGATGCAATGAACGATCTCCGCTGATATCGAGATCCAGATCATAAGGATGACTCAGTTCCATATCCTCCGCCTCGTCGCGAGGAGGGACGGCTGGCAATCCGGCCCAATCCAGATGCAAACGCGCTACTTGAGCATTTAACAGGCGCAGCCAGACTTGATAACGCAATACGCTCTGCTGTACGTTCGGCTGAAAACGCGCTAATAGATAAAATCCAACGCATGTCGCCAGCAAGAAGACAAATCCCAACCAGTGCACCGTTGCCAGACCAACAACCGTCAGAAAAATGCCACCAGCAATCACAATCAAGGTTCTGAACTTATTACTCTGATCCAGTTCCTGCAACTTCCCCAAACGACGTTCCACACGCTCCATCTGTCGCTCAATCACCGCTTGTCGCGTAGATAATGTCTCCATCTTTTTCAATTCGCGGTGCGGGTACCCCTGCATTCATGCATGGGAGGGGAGCACCGCGATTCCTTTCTCGTAACTATAGCCGTCCGCTTGATACACACGGCGCATATATTTCGGATGAATATCCACCTTGCCGAGTCGAAACGATGGGCGATGGCGAATCGCTATGCGCCCTTGGAATGTTCCCTTTGGAGTAACTGCCTCCACGGTATCGCCTGTGCAGTATCCCAGATAGGAACCTTTGCGTTCTTTGTGCTGCTTCGGAAACCCGAAGGCATCGGTCACACACATTTTTCGCCTGCCATGCCCTGTGGCTGTGATCAGTAACGGCATAATATCCTTTACAATCAGGACATTCGGTGTACTCTTGCCAACACAACTTGCATCGAGCCAATGCGTCTTAGGCAGTTCTCTTGTGGTTCTGTTGAACTTCGTTAACCCACCTGATCCGCATTCGATCGGCAATCCAGTTGCCTTGAGCCGAGCGTAAAGTGCCCATCGTGTAGAGTTGACGGCTGCTGCGTCCTTGAGTGGCTTCTTGGCTTGAGACTCGATACGCTTGAGCACCTCCGGTTTCTTCTTCAGGAATACCGCTATATCGAGCGTCCCTTTGGCCGTATTGCAAGATTCACACGCTAAACAGAGATTTGATATCCGGTTGATTCCACCATTGGCGCGAGGATGAATATGCTCTATCTGCAATGGGATATCCTTTGCCGAGCAATACGAACAAACTCGTTCCCATTTTTCGAGCAAGTACTCGCGCACTTCATAGCCTGCCAACGCACCTTGCTGATACTCAACTCCAGACACCTCAGCATGCTCCATCAGTTGCATATTGAATCTCACCAACTCCATACTGATTGCCGTGATAGGACAGTACAGTGAAAGCCGATTGACCCACGTGAGCCCATTTGAGATGCGACTTTCTAACGATGGCGGTAACCAGCCTGACTTGCGCGTTCTATTGGACCACCTTGCCTTGCGATATCTCGTTTTTCTGTTGCGTCGTGATCGGCGCACCGCTCGACGATCATCAAGTGCTGCCTTGATCTTTTGACCTCGATGCGATAACTCGGCCGCAAAGACCACTTCACCCGTCGCGTCGTTCACAATGGCCATGCCAGTCGTGCGTGAGCCAGGATCAAGCTTGATCCGCAATGGATGTACTTCTGGCTCTATTACTTCACTTTTCAAAATGATCATAAATGGGAATCGTCTGAACACGGCGGCTTTCCCTTGCGAGAGTAAGAGTCTTGCCCGGCCAGGATGAACCGGATCTACTGGTTTCCGATGGGTATCAATCACGAATACTTTGGACATTGATTGTTGCTCCTTTCAGAGCCTCCTGTTGCCAGGGTAATGTTTTCCTCGTCAATGTTCTGTGGAAGGTTTGACACCAACGACACTGAGTTAACCCTCTAGCTCTGTTTAATCGTTGATCGTAGCGGGCAGGGCTGGAAAGCACCCTGCCGTACCTATTGCTTCCCGAACGTAGGCTCTCTTTCAAGCCTGAGACTGGTCAGGTGTGGGCTTCCCTAAGCAAGCCCTCGCGGGTTCCTGACACAGCGTAATCCTTATATATAAATTGATCCAAAGCCTATTTTGAGTGCACACATATAGATGTGACATCCGCATTGTCTCACACAATACGCTTACATACAATTGCTCAGAGACATTCCTCTATGCGATGAGCAGAGAAGACCAGGCCGTTGAGCACAGCTTGATCTTCTCGAGTTGGTTGATGGCTGCGTGAGTCTGGGTGTGGCGCAGGAAAGTGCCCTTCCGGTCGTGCGATGCACGGGCTGAGACGGCGCGAGGAAGTCTCCTACACGCTTGATCGTACAGGGGACAAGTTGTATAAATTTGAACGTTCGTGACTAGTAGATGGTGTTGACGTTGCCACAATCAATTGGATCAAAACCAACTTGGGTGGAAAAATCTGTACCATAGTGTATGTTTACATACCAACCAGACGAGGGTATGGCATTGATGCCGGTGATGGTTGTGACGGATCTGGCGATGCCTTTTTGGTTGGCCGTTAATACGGTCAGCGGGTAGAGAATATTGCCGGGTATTTGATATTCACAGATGCCTGCATGAATGTGCGCCGCGTGCGACGAACCAGGGACTAGATGAAAAACAGTGGTATAAACAGTCAATGTCGTGCCTCTCAAGGCCAGCAGGGATACACCATAGGTGCTCTGATTGGGTGATGGTGTTATACCTAGTGTGGTTGTAACGCTCTGCGCTGCTGACAGTGATGTGTTGCTGTTGGTGATATTTCCACAAGCAACGGCTGCTCCTTGCTCTGGCGTGGCTTGCGTGGGACCAACATGGACGCTGATGTGCCAACCAGTCGCTGGGATACCACCTGTAATGCCGCTAATCACAGTTTTGGAAACGGAATTGCCGGCTGCGTTGGCGACGACATTGGCCAACGGATAGATAATTGCACCATCCCCAGAGCAATTACCGGCGTGAATATGCGCGGGATGAACGGTTTGAGCCTGTAAACCGGATACATATAGCATGACGGTGAGCTCATTATTCGCTGGCGACCAACTCAGTTGGGCGGAACCACGTGCTGTATGTCCAAGGTACGCGACAGCAAGCTGCCTATTTGCAGGTGGTGGAACTTGTGGGATATTCTCTGCATAGGCCTGACCCGAGGTGTGGAAGTTGCTCAAAGCCAAAATTGAGAGGAGTAATATTCCTACAAAACTAGCTTTGGCAAGCATGTCAGCAATTCTCTTCATCAAAGACTCCTTAAAGTTTTACAATACACATCCATTGTAACAAGCGACTCAAACGCAACAGTTAATTAAAGCAGCAATTTGCTATAGCCTACACGACAAACAACGCTAAAATGGTTCGTTCCGTGACAGAACTATAAAAGCGTTCGCAATTACATACTTTTTTGAGGCGTAGAGGCGTATATATAGCTGATGTACTTTGGGAAGAGGATTATGGGGGCAGTAAAGGAACCGCAGAGGCAATGCGACGGTTCCTTCTTCAGTCTAACTATGATGATAATTTATGCTTTTTTGTCCGTTGAAAGGGCGTCAAGCAGGGAACGGATAAAGCCGGTGCCGACTGAGAGCCAATCAAAGGAGCGTGTCCAGGCAACCCATTCTTGTTGGGTGGGCCAGCTGGGACGATAACGGGGGATGAGTTCTTTGGGCATGACGACAGCCCATTTGCTTCCTTCTCCCAGGCCTCCTGGGGTGATGCGCACTGAGATATTAAAGACATTTTCGTTGGGCAGATGCTGTTTCCAATCGGGCATGCTGCGCAGCAGCGGCTCACGACGCCATTGGTTGAATAAGACGGGTAATACGTCTCCTGACGCTTGCTGCTGCAGCGTGATGACCTGTCCAACGACAACGGCCCGTTCCCATTCGGGAAAACGTAGCCAGACGACGTAACGGTATTCATCCAGTCCGTTGGCGGCAATGAAAGTGGGCAGTTGCTCTGGCTGACAACGCTTTTCGGTGTCGCTTTGCCAGATCTTGACCATGGCGTCCAAGCGCTTCTGCTTGTCTTCAGACGAAAGTTGCGCTAAGGGTCCGGTGTTGGACGGATAAGGTTTAGCTTGCATAAGATGTTTAGTGCCAGCCTTTCTATGGTCCTTGTTTAGATGCTAGATGCTTGCGGCTCCTCTGGCTCGCTAAGATTAAGCCAGGCCCGCCACAGTATTGGACATTGCCTCTGTAGCCAGCTTTGGAGATCTATCGGCAGTGCCGCGATAAATTGATAACGATCGTTCTGGGGATAACGTTGCAATGTCAGACTATAGGCATGCAAAAATTGACGCGCTAGTTGCGCTGCCGCGCTCCCTTCTGGAGCAGGTGGAGCATACATTTGATCACCAACAATGGCGTATCCGGCCGAGGCCAGATGCGCACGAATCTGATGTGTCCGCCCAGTAATCGGATGTACTTCGAGCAAGGCAAATGGCTCCTCAACCGCCAATACCCGTACAGATGTCCGCGATGCCTGTCCATCAGGTCCTACGATACAACGTCGGCGCTCATCGGGATCACGCTGGAGTGCCCCTTCAAGCAGAAACTCATCAGCGCTCGTGGCTGAGTAAAAACAAGTACCATCCACCAACTGCGTGCCGACCTCGGTCGGATTTTTTCTGGTGATCGAGAAGGCCGCCCTCGGCAGTGACCAGTCACAGGCTCCTCGCTGGATAACCGCCAGATAGCGCTTTTCAATGCTGTGATCATGAAACTGCTTGACGAGATGGCTCCTCGAACGCTCAGTACGAGCGAGCGCCACAATGCCAGAGGTATCTTTATCCAAGCGATGCACCAGGCAAGGACGCGGTAACAGACCATCCTCACGCCAGAGCCGGTCCATACGCTTCTGACGCAACATCGCTTGAATAGCAGGCGGCGCTCCAGCCCATTTAGGGTCATCAGGGAGCAAGGCAGGATGCCAATCATCTCCTTCTTGCCGCTCCAAAAATGCCAGCACCGCATCCCACATAGTCCCATCGCCGTGTTTATAGGTCGGATGAATAACTAGGCCTGCTGGTTTGTTTACAATTAAGAGATAATGATCCTGATAAATGAATGTGACATCAGCGCTTTCCATTTCCATGCCAGCAGTATAGGAGCTTCTCTTCCAAGCGTCAATAGAATTCCAAGCGACAAGCGCATTGAAACGATGCCTTCTGGCGTCAAAAGAGGGCAGAGAAACAGAGAAAAAACGGGTCTCAGTCCGCATTAGAAGCGGATTTAAGTCATTAAGGGATTGTGTGAATGTGATAGAATGGTAACAACATATTTGCTTGGGAAAGATCCATTCCGGCAGATAAAGAGGGATAGACATGTCACAAATACAATATTATGATCAGCCAGAGTTACGAGATCCCGTGATGGTAGTCGCTTTCGGCGGCTGGAATGATGCGGCAGATGCCGCCACGACGACTTTAAAATTTTTAATAGATCATTGGTCAGCAGAAAAAATTGCTGAAATAGATGCAGAAGATTTTTTTGTCTTTACCGAAACCAGACCAACCATCAAACATGTTGATGGCATCCAGAGTAGCATTGTCTGGCCTGATAACCAATTTTTAGCCTACAACGATCTTGACCTCACACATGATGTGATTCTCTTCTTGGGCACAGAACCTCAACTGAAATGGAAAACGTTTAGTGCCGCTTTTATCGAAGTGTGTCAGAAGTTTCATGTCACCGAAGTCGTCTTCATCGGTGCCCTGCTCGCTGACGTACCTCACTCCCTGACAGTGCCAGTCTCGGGGTCCTCATCGAATGAGGATATGGCTGAACGGCTCCATGAAATTGATATCAACCGATCACACTATGAGGGACCAACTGGCATGATTGGTGTACTGCAAGATGCGTGCAGTCAGGCAAACATTGCTTCAGCCTCCCTATGGGCAGCAGCCCCACACTATCTAGCGGCGACACCCAATATTAAAGTTACAGCAGCGCTTCTCACCTATCTCAATCAATTCCTCTCTTTAGGGCTGGATTTACAAAAAATCCAATCGGAGGCGGTACGTTTCGAGGAACAGGTTTCAGCACTGGTGGCACGTGATCCCGAGGCTAGAGAATACGTGCGCAAACTCGAAGAACAGATCGCTAATGGCATTGATCCCGATGACGAGGACGATGATGAGGATGATGAGGATGATGAGTTCTCGTTTAGTCCAGACCGTGCTCCCAGTAGTGGACCACTTCCAAGCGCAGATAGTCTCATCCGAGATGTCGAGGAACTGCTCCGCGAACAGCGAACCAACGGACCAAGCTATCAATCTGACGACGAAGAGGATAATGAATGAGTATTTCACCTTATACATTAGAAGAAGTACTGCAACCGCGCTCAGTAGCTATACTGGGCGCGTCTCGTGCCCCCAAAAAGTGGGGACATGTGGCAGCCAAGCAATTAATCACCGGAGGTTTCGCCGGTGATATTTATTTAATTAATCCATCCGTCTCCGAAATCCTGGATCGACCAACCTACCCCACCCTGCGTGATGTACCTGGTCATGTCGATCTTGCCATCATCGCCACCGCCTACCCCCATGTGCAAAAAAGCGTCGAGGACTGTCTCGCCCAGGGCGTCAAAGGAATCGTGATCATTACCGCTGGCTTTAGCGAGACAGGTCCAGAGGGACGCGTCCTCGAGGAACAACTCGTCGCTCGCTGCCACGAACAAGGTGTACGCATCATTGGCAGTAATTGTATGGGCTTATATGTCCATCGCTCACGCCTAAACGCCCTCGGGATGGTCTTCCCTCTACCCGTAGGTCCGATTGGACTTGTCTCGCAGAGCGGGAATCTGGGCATGTACTGGTATGCTCAGGCCCATCTCGACTTGCAGAATCCTAGCAACTTGCAAAATCCTATTAGCGGATCGATAGAAAAACAGCAGTCACAGCCCACTACCCCGACATCCACTATACCAGCTAAACCTAACAGGGCTATGAATAAAACATTAGGCTTCAACACATTCCTGAGTATTGGTAATGCCATCGACGTCTCATTCCCCGAATGCATGCACTATCTCTCCACTGATCCAGAGACAACCGTCATCGCCGGTTACGTCGAAGCAGTCCAGGAAGAGACACTCAGACAGACTACACGCGAAATGTACCTCAACGGTCGCTATAAGCCTAGCGTGATCTTTCTCAGCGGCTCAACTCCAGTCGGAGTTCGGTCGGCCCTCGCCCATACAGGCACGCAGGCCAGCGTACGTCCAGATAATGATACGAGCTTGCTCGGTAGCGGAGTCGTCCGCGTCATCCGCTCAGATGAGCTCTATCCCGTCGCACAAGCACTGGCAGTCCAGCCACCAACGCCCAAAGGCGGAAAACGCATCGCCATCGTCGGCGACGGCGGCGGCAGTTCGGTTGCCACAGGTGACGCGGCTATTCGCGCTGGCTTAGAGGTTAACATCCTCTGCGAGGGGACACAACAAGAGCTACGCACACTCATGCCCGCGCGCGCCACTCCGACCAATCCCATCGACGTAGCAGGCGCAACCGACGAAGATCCCCTCTCATTCGCCACCATCACCGAAGTCTGCCTCAAAGATCCAGACGTAGATGGCGTCATCGTCACCGGACTCTTTGGCGGCTATCGCATGCTGCTCGCAGAAGAATTCGGCGCACGCGAAGAGGAAGCCGCCCGTATGCTTGGACAACTTGTCAAAAACTATAAGAAACCCATACTCGTACAGACAATCTATGCACGCTACGACATCACAGCTCTGCAATTATTGCGCGAAGAGAATATCCCCTACTACGAATCAGTAGAGATCACCTGTCGAGCTATGGCCGCTCTGTCTGAGGTCGGACAATTTCTGGAGAATGCTCAGGAGTTGCAAGCCACAACCGTTTTCGGAGAATAACCCAATGAGGCTCGTTCCGCATGCGAACGAGCCTATCCTTTCCCTAAATGCTCTCCCTGGCGATTAACACATTGATGCATGCAGCATCCTTAGAACTGCATGAGATAGTTAAAGTTGCCAGTTCCAACTTTCAGTTCGAGTTGTTTTAATATCTGCTGAGAGTTATCGTTGGGACCGGAAACGTAGAGTGGCTTCCCATCACGACCAAAGTTGATCTGATAGGGTTCGGGTAACTCTCCACGTGGCGTGAGCAGATATTGCGATTGATTGAAGTCCTTTTGGGGTACAAAGCCAAATTGGCCCGCATATTCAATTGATGCATAGATCATTTGCTGAGCCAATGCCAAATCACATTTCTGCATCGGCGTGCGAGCAGAAATACGATCAACAATGTCACGCTGATAGCGCTCCCGTGACTGGCTCACATTAGCCATAGTATTTTTGAGTCCCAAGCAGAGCTTGTCAATCAGATAAACTCCACTGTAAATAGCTGATGTCTCTGGTTGCTGACGCGCAATAATAATTTGCACCAGACCCAGGCCGTCATCTTTCCAGTTAGAGCTAATCAAGCATTCAAGAATCGGATATGTACCCGCTTCCCGCATGGCGGTGTGCGTTGAGAACGATATATTCGCTTTCGGCGACACTTTATGTTGGTTAGCGCTCTTCTTGCGCTTCTTCATCACAGCTTTCTGCTGCTTCTTAGGATCTTGTGGCATAAGATAAAATCCCCTCTCTCGCGACTATCTACTTCATCTCGTTCCACGTATTATACTAAAAAATCTCCAATAAGGAAATAATGAACTACCTATGTATGGTATGGGCTTTTAACATGCAGCCAACGGCTCTCACGCCATTCATTCCAAATAATTCGTCTCTGGAGCTTAAAATAGATGGTGAGTACGTCGCGATCAAGCGAATTGGATTTCAAGGCGAGCCGAGCGGTTGGTGGAGGGTAGTGGACGCGATAGAGAAAAACCATTGACTCCAACTATTTCGTAAGAAGATAGGTGAACCTGTCACATGAGCACAAAAGAGCCTGTTCGACCGAAGAGCATGATATATAAGGAAACAATGTTCCCTACTGTAGCTGCGTGTCTTGCGCACGCGGTCCCCTCGACGTACGACAAACTCACCTGTTGATCTCCCTATGCTCGCCTTTGATCTGTCTGATGTCACCGGTGATATTTCTCCCTTTTTGACAAGCATTACGTACGTCGAGGGGGGGTTTCCCACCAATGAGCATTACGTACGTCGAGGGGTCCGCGTGCGCAAGACATGCAGCTACAGTAGGTTCACTTGGTTTGCGAAGCGCGAATCTCTTTCTCCCTTTTTGACAAGCATTACGTACGTCGAGGGGGGGTTTCCCACCAATGAGCATTACGTACGTCGAGGGGTCCGCGTGCGCAAGACACGCAGCTACAGTAGGCTCACTTGGTTTGCGAAGCGCGAATCTCTTTCTCCCTTTTTGACAAGCATTACGTACGTCGAGGGGGTTTTCCCACCAATGAGCATTACGTACGTCGAGGGGGTTTTCCCACCAATGAGCATTACGTACGTCGAGGGGACCGCGTGCGCAAGACACGCAGCTACAGTAGGTTCACTTGGTTTGCGAAGCGCGAATCTCTTTCTCCCTTTTTGACAAGCATTACGTACGTCAAGGGGTTTTTCCCACCAATGAGCATTACGTACGTCAAGGGGTCCGCGTGCGCAAGACACGCAGCTACGGTTTGCGAAGTGCGAAGCTCTTTCTCCACTTTTGGGCTCTCGAAACGAAATAGTCGGCTACACGCTTGATTAACTATCTGTCTTTTCACTCGCAGTCGACGAAAACATATGTTGCAAGCGTTGCGTCTGCTCATACGCCTCGCTGACTGTACGCTCGATCAGTGTCTGGGTGGTCGGTATATCATTGATAAGACCTATCATTTGGCCAGCCCAGACAAATCCCTCATCTAAAATACCATCGAGCGATGCTCGCGTGTTCACTTTTCCACTGATGTGTGGTAACAAGCGTTGCAGTCGTGCTTCGGGAGTGGCCTGTTCGCGTTCAAGGTCCTGCTCTAGCTGTAAAATAGCTGCGGGGATAAGTCCTTTCAGAACACGAGCAGGTCGTCCAATGGCGCGTTCAATGATCACAGTATCGGTCTCTTTGGCTTCGATTAGCGCTTGCTGATAGGCCGGATGCGCGTTGCTTTCACGGACAGCCACAAAACGTGTGCCTAATTCAATCCCATCGGCTCCTAGAGCTAATGCTGCGGCAAGGCCACGACCATCGGCCAATCCGCCGCTCGCAAGTACGGGGATCTTGACGGAGTCCAAGATACGCGGCACGAGTACCAATGTGCCAATATCATCGCGTCCCAGATGTCCGCCTCCCTCAAAGCCAACGGCGATCACGGCATCTGCCCCCAACTGCTCCGCCTTCTGAGCGGCGCGCACTCCTGCGACCAGGACGAGTGTGCGTACCTTTACGCCACTCTGCTGGATTGTCCGCAGTAGCTTCTCAGGATTACCACCAGTGATACTAATCACAGCCACAAATTCCTCTAAGGCGACCTCCAGAAACCCGTCCAGCGACACGTGTCCGATAGGGAAGTTAATACCGAAGGGCTTAGCAGTTAAACGCTTCGCCTTCTGAATGTCGGAGCGCAACTCTTCGGGAGTGGCAAAACAAGCACAACCAATCTGACCAAGTCCGCCCGCATTGGAGACGGCCGCTGCTAGTTCTGCATAGGAGAGATGCGATAATCCTCCCTGTACGATAGGATAACGAATATTAACAAGATTGGTGAAACGCGTATGCATCTTCTCTGGTAGCACTGACATCGACGAGTACCTTCCTTCCTTGCTAAAAGAGAGGGTCCCTGACACGATCTAGATGATTATATATCCATATACATGTCAGGCACACTCTCATTCTATGACTCGCATTCAACAAGATTTCGTACATACTGTAATACACATACAAGTTGTTATAACACAACAGTTACTTTTCGTTGTCTCCCTCCGCGTACAAAAGTGATGATGACCTTTCCACCAACCGCATGACTACGGACAACCCGTTGCGGGTCGCGTGGCTCGGCGATCGGCTCGGCGGCAGTGGTTACTGCGTGCGAGTAAGCATCCATAGCCAGCGCATCTTGCTCATAAGCATTCATGCAATACAATCTTTTCTGTGGAACCCCGTCAAATGATGTGCGTGCGAGGCCACAATATAACAAGGTTGTTTATATTTTATCACAAGGAAATAGACAGGCAATTATTCTTTTTTTGCACAGAGTGCATTCGCGATAGCAGAAATCAACTCCTGAAACGTGAATGGCTTTTCGATAAAACAAGCTTGTGGAGCGATGCTAAGCGCACGGGCAACTTCAGTAGAGGTTGCAGCTGTACAAAAGATTAACGGCAACGATTGCGTTCGCTGATGAGCACGTAACGAATATAAAACTTCAATACCAGTCATATCGGGCAGATGTAAATCGAGAATAAGAACATCGACCGGCAGCAATTTGGTTGAGACAGGCGAAAATGCGAAAGATTGTCGACTTACCACTCCAAGTAATAGATCGTTTAAGCATTCGCGTGGATGTTCATATATAATCACATGATGACCTGCATATTGCAGCATAGTCGCACACAATTTCGCGATACGTGCATTGTCTTCAAGCAGACCTACCTGGGCCATAGGATATCTGTATTCCTTGTCTGATGAACAATTCAATTCAGAATTGTAATGTTTCTATACGCGTATGTCAAGGAGAGAGAGCTTTTTACCCCATCTCGGCTAGTCCATTAATAAACGCATTCTCAAAACGCTGTATTTTTTTACCTATCTTACGCACAAAAGAGGATATGTAAAAAAAATGTGCTTCTTCTATGATACACGCATAGACAAATGCGCGCTCGGCGGGCAAAAATCTCTGCCGCACCACATTAATGACTCGACGCCTCTATGAACTTAGTGTACAATCTACTCACAACGTCCTATCATATCACTGGCCGCTGCCAGAGCAGGATCATAGATGAGAGTATACCCATAATAAGATACTCTTAGTGGAGAGTGTTTTCCTGGTCGCTTGTCACAGATGACAAGCGCACATTTTTACCATTGTTGATTCAAAAAAACGGAATACTTCATGAGCGATAAAGAGATTGAGCACAAATACCCTATCAGCGTCGTGCGCTTTGGGATGGGTAAAGAGATACAACTTTATTTTGATGAACTTGTGGTTACTGGCATTGAGCAGGAACGCGAGATCCGTGTGCCTTTAGAGACACTTCGATGCTTGATACTCATCCCTGGCGAGCTTACTCCTTCCAAACTGGTCTTACTGGCAGACCTGAAAGATGACACAACAATAATGCTTGCTGAAGGTATGACGAATGCACGCGACTTTCGTGAAATGCTACCCAAATTAATTGAACTTTGTCCTGATCTCGAACTTGATCCATCCGACATGAGAGATCAACTCTGGCAAGCATTAAACAATCGACGAGCCTGGAATGTCACCTGCCTGATAGCCTGTCTGGCAGTGTGCCTATTGATATTTGTACTCTATCTGGTCGTAGCCTTTCTGGGCTCACTTATTCACTGAGGATACTTTGACGATGTCAACGCATATATCGACGCCTTTTACCGTATCTGGTCTGCCCATCGATCCGCGTATACGCGTCTTCCGACGGCTCTTCTCAGCTCAAGGCGAGTTTGATGAGTTACAGGTCGACGCTTATGGCATCACCACTGAGCGCTTCATAATCATCTGCGACACCCTGCTCTGTCCTGAAGATGGACAGTTCATGCTGCATACGCTGCAGGACAAATTAGCTGGACGACAGCTACTCGTGATCGAGCGACAAGCAGCTAGAACAAGCATCAGAGATTATTCACTATCCCTATGCAGAAGTGATCGCTGGCAATACAGCATCAATTGATCATAACTTTTATCAGGAGATGCATGAACAGAATGTGCGCGGTGTTCTACAATGGTTACTACAAACTTCTGGATTATAATAGCAATCTATTGCGCCATATGAACCAGCGTTTCCGCAAGTTCCAGAAGAGCTGTTTTGAGTTTCTAAGGGCTGGTGTATCACAAAAGCACAACCCAGACCCACTAAAAAACGTGCCATCAAGTCGAGCTTCCCAATGGAGGTGCAAAGCATAACACCTTGTGATTGCGGCTCCAAGGTCAGGGTTGCAAACGATGCCGGGACTTTGCACCGCGCCTCCTCTAAGGAGATCATCAGTACCACTTCCACATTCCAGATGTCAGGAATAGCCACGAACGATTGTATAATGTACTCCAGACATTGGAAATCAGCGGGACGCGTAAATATCTCCTCTTAAATCTTAATCTGTCGAACGCGATCTAAACGAAATACTCTCAGACTTGAGCGCATATGACAATAACCAACCGTATACCAACGTCTATTGTGGCAAACAACTCCATATGGATCAATCACCCGCTCTGTCTCCCGATCATCGTTTGTGCGATAGCTTAATCGAACCTGATGGCATTGTTGAGCCGCTAGACTAAGTGTTTCTATCACCACCTTTTCCACAAGCACATCCGACGAGAGAGTATCCACCACAAGTGTCTCTTGCATCGCCTGGACACGCTGACGTAAAGAAGTTGGTAAGACACGTCCAAGCTTCGCTATGACACCTTCAACCGTTGGAGCCATGGCATCAACTCCCACCCGCTGGACAAGATGCAGACCCAAGGTAATAGCTAATGCTTCATCATTAGAAAACATCAATGGCGGCAGCTTAAAACCCGGGCGCAGCTTATATCCCCCATGGCGACCGATAACGGCTTCGATCGGAATGCCAATATCTTGCAATATGATGATATAACGACGTACCGTCCGCGCATCGACCTCCAGACGCGCAGCTAGCTCCGGCCCGCTGATGGATGGCCTGGCTTGGAGCAGTTCAAGTACGGTCAGGACACGAACTCTGTCGGATGGTACATGATGTCTTTCTTTCTCGCAATACTTGGACATTTCCCAATAAATAAACAAAAAAGGCGGACCGATCTCATCCGCCTTTGCCAGTATACTCTACGAAGAGCTCCGATTAAAAGGGATTACTTATCAAATACGTCCAGACGGCGCTCGTGAAGATCTTTTATTGTTAAGTACTGAAGGGAAATAATGATCATGTTTCAAGGCTTACGAACAGTGGTGTATGGCGTCGACGATATTGAAAAAGCCAAAAAGTGGTATAGCGCGATACTAGACATTCAGCCGTACTTTGATCAACCATTCTACGTCGGTTTTAACGTCGGCGGCTTCGAACTTGGGCTAGCACCACGCGCTACAGCTAGCTCTGGTCCAATTGCTTATTGGGGAGTCGAGGATGCAGATGAGGCTCTTACGAAACTCCTGGCGGCAGGCGCTCATGAACAAAATCCAGTTCAAGATGTGGGCGACGGGATTCGTCTAGGATCAGTAATCGATCCCTTTGGTAACACGTTAGGCTTTATCAAAAACCCTCTCTTCTCGCTACAAGAGAAGCAGGCTTAAAGGCATCAGAGCGATTCCTTCCTCAGCACATATGACATTGGACTGAGGAAGGAACTTTTACCGCTGCACCATTAGACAGCGTGTACCGTTGAAAGATGATCTTATTCGCATGGAAGGTATGGTGTAAGGCGCGGTGCCCGGTTTTGTGGCAGAAAGGTTTCGAACGTGGAAAACCACAATCTCCAACGTAGCTGCGTGTCTTGCGCACGCGGTCCACTTGACGCATGATATGTCACCTCTGATGCATTTCGCTCATCCCCCCACGAGATGCATAGCGATATTAACGATAAATATCGTGTATTGGGATGCATTATTGCATATGCGATCATTACGTACGTCGAGTGGACCGCGTGCGCAAGACACGCAGCTACGTTGGCTTTCTTTCTCTCTGCGATTGAAGGGCACGAGGTGGAGGGACCACCAAGTCCAACAGAAAGAGTTTCGAACGTGGAAAACCACAATCTCCAACGTAGCTGCGATGGAAGGTGGTACCTCGCCAAGCGCGTCCCGAAAACCACGTCGCTTGATCGCGACGTACTCCACCTCCTTGGTGATTAAGTTGGACTTGGTGCGCGAGGACCTTCGGCTATCGTGGCACAATTTTTGTACGGATTTCCCCCGTTTCCTACGTGCAAGGTAGTATACAAATATAAGCAGGACCGCCAAAATGAGAAGGGGGAAGAAATTCAGTATACTATTAGTACTCGTGTTGGTGTAGCTATAAATGTCATCGAGGGCCACTACAATTTGATTATTATTGCTACCCCCAATGACAAGAGTATGTACTAACGCGTGGTCCGGTAGTCCAGATGCGATAGGGCTCCAAGTCCCTCCCTGATCCGTACTCTGATAAGCGCCCGCTTGCGTGCCGATATACACGGTGCCAGAAGACTGAGGATTAAGCTGTAAGGAGGTAATCTGGGCATTTGCTAGTGTATCATTTTTGGCCGCCCAGTGAACGCCATCGTTCTGTGAGATATAGAAGCCTTGCTGCGTGCCAGCATAGATGAGGTTGCCTGATGCTGCAATGACGCTGTTGATAGCTACATGCGCAGGTAGTCCCTGGTTGAAGGCAGTCCAGGATGCTCCGTTGGCTGGCGCACGATAAATTCCTTGCGCGGTGGCGGCCCAGAGCTGTTGATGATAGGTGTCATAGCTCAAACCACGCACCTGCGTAGCAGTCGGTAGTCCACTGGAAATATGCTGCCAGGAACTACCAGCATCTATACTCATGAAGATACCATGCCGAGCAGTTCCAACGTAGAGTGTGTTCGCCGCTGCAGGATCAAAGGCCAGGGCAGTATAGGCATCAATAGGCAGTGTCCTAGCCGCAACTGCTTGCCACTCCTGACCAGCATCAGAAGTCACCCATAATCCACTAGCGCTGGCGGCGTAGAGCCTATTGCCGGAAGTATCAAAGCCAAGCGCGTTAAGCGCGACTGTATGCGGAATAGCGGCCTTTGCTCTCTGCCAATGGACTCCAGCATCGACACTGCTAAAAATAACACCTTGATCGCTTCCGGCATAGATGTCCTGCGTATGGTTGGCATTCACCGCCAGGACACGTATGTGATAAATACTTAAACCGCTCGCTTGCCAGGTTTTACTACTACCACAAGCGGCTAGAGCCAGTAACAAAAACAAGCAGGCAATACTTAAGGGATAGAAGCGGATAACACGAATTTTAGCTACCAGGCAATACATATAATCCTCTTTTTGCACGAATGCAGCTTTAATTTTTCGCCCCGCTCCTGCTGACACATGGCTCAGTTAATTACCCACGACGGATCACACGACGAAAAGAAACAACTGTTTCTTCCATCACGTAACCCTTCGGCAATTTTAGAGACTTGTTGCGATTCTGTGGAAAAACAAGATCCTTCACATCGCTCAGCGCTGGCAAAGCACTCTTCAAGCCACGTTCTGGCTGTAAACGCTGAAGCAAATTCCGTCGCAACAATTCTAGACCTACACCAACGGCAAGCGCTCCTACTCCAGCCGCCACGCTACGTGGTACGGGAGAATTATACAATACCGCAGGGAGATTCGTCTGTAAGGGGACAATACCGCTCGATTTTTTGGTGACATCAGCGCCGCAACGCTGGCAGTACTGATCATCCTTAGTATATTTTGCATGACAATTGGGACACTGCATTATTTTTTCCTCCGTGAATATGATGTTGGTCTTATGTTTTGATCTCTCCAAGAATATACTTAACGAAAAAACAATCAGCCTTATGTAGAGTATAAAGAGATGGGGAGAAATAGCTCTGGTTGAAATATAAACAACAAAAAATCTACCATAATAAGAATGATTGACCTGACAAAAATATAGCTCTCTCTTGTGGTACGTTTCTATTGTTGCGTTAGCTCCATTATACAACCTCTTGGCCTCTAAGTCTCGCAAACGGAATCAAATACAGGAAGAAGGTACAGGGCTCTCGGCCGGTCAGTAGCATTTCTCATACGAATGACCGGCTAATTCGGCTTGCTTTTTCAAAAAAAACCTTGTAAGCTAACCCGTACGATGACAGTCACCGGGAAGATACAGAAATTCATCATGCGCGACACTTCTATTCGAGAATTAAAACTATAAGAAATATAGCTATCTGGAGGGATACTATGTCACGAGTTTTATTAACCCAACCATTTGATCTTTTTATATTTAAGAACTTACAAGCTGTATTGGGGCCTGATATCGATGTGGGGATGGTTCCGAGCTTTGATTTGGCGGATTTTGCACGCTATGCACAAGATGCAGAGGTGCTCATAAATTTCTTTCAGCCACTCAATGATGAGAAGTTACGTTTAGCTCCCCATGTAGTTTTTGTACAGCAGGTGAGTGTGGGCTATGATATATTAGATCTTACAGCGTTGGCGCAGAGGAAGATTCTCGCAGCAAATATACCCGGTAGTAATGCTGATGGAGTTGCCGAACATACACTCCTGTTGATGTTGAGTCTACTGAAACGATATAGGCAGGCAGAGCAATCAATCCGTGCCAATAAGTGGGAGATGATGAGTTTGATGCAGTCCGGCATCGGCGATCTGGGAGTTGCAACCGTTGGGTTGATCGGCCTTGGTGCTATCGGACGCGCAGTCGCACAACGGCTACGCGGATTTGGATCACAGATCCTGTATACAGCACCACACCGCCTCGATGCAGCGGAAGAAATCCGGCTCGGCATACGCTACGCATCCCTCCCCGATCTATTGGCAACATCGACCATAGTAAGCCTGCATCTGCCGCTGAACGAGCAGACATATCACCTCATCGATGCTGATCAATTGGCTCTGATGCGATCTGATGCGCTAATAATCAATACGTCACGTGGCGAACTCATCGATGAACAGGCTTTGCGGAATGCATTACTACAGCAGCGGATCGCGGGCGCAGGACTAGATGTGCTAGAACATGAAAACGCCGGTGGAAATATCTTTGCTGACCTGTCGCAGGTGATTGTGACACCACATATTGGGGGAGTTAGCCAATATTCGATCAAACGCATTGTGAGCATGGCTACAGATAATGTGGCTCGTTTCTTGCAGGGAAAACAACCAAATTATCTGCTTTAATGATCGTTTTCTGCGACTGCACGATCAGCTTTGCTGGGATTTTCCAAATATTTTTACTATGAATAACACGGCTGCCCGCTAGAAATATCCTCCAAAACGTATCAGTTCTGTAATACTTCTTATCATAGTGATCGTGTTCTTAATATTAAGTATCCATTGTACTTTTTGAATACTTATCATATCGTACTCGTGAAGCAAACCAAGCTTCGTTTCTTCCATGCGTTCAATAACAAATTTAAATGGAGGAGTTGGATATGGCGGGCACGACTGTACCTCGACAACGACACAATGGTATCTGGCGCATCAAGCCAGTGGATCTGATCTTGCAGCAGGGCGAGGATTTAAAGCAATCGCTTAAGCGGACATTAGGTCCACTGAGCATTACAGCGATGGGCATCGGAGCAATTGTAGGCACGGGTATCTTCGTGCTGACAGGTGTAGCGGCAGCCAATTATGCTGGACCGGGCTTAATCCTCTCATTCATCGCCGCCGGCATTGCCAGTGGCCTGGCAGCCATCTGTTACGCCGAATTTGCCAGTTCTATTCCCATATCTGGAAGTGCTTATACATACTCCTACGCGACACTGGGCGAGGTGATCGCCTGGATTATTGGCTGGGATCTTGTTTTGGAATATGCGGTGGGGGCGGCAACGGTAAGCATTGGCTGGGCAGGCTACTTCACAGATCTCTTCGGTGGCATATTGGATCTTAAGATACCTCCCTCTCTGACTGCCTCGCCCTTTTCAGGAGGCATTATTAATTTGCCAGCCGTAATTATTATCCTGCTCATCACCGCGCTACTGGTCCGTGGTACCGCTCAAAGTTCAACTATCAACAATATCATAGTAGGTATTAAACTGCTCGTCATCCTCTTCTTCATCATCATAGGAGTAGGCCATATCAACCCAGCAAACTGGCATCCATTTCTTCCTTTTGGGCCAGCAGGCATCTTCCATGGAGCAGGCATCATCTTTTTCGCCTACATCGGTTTCGATCAAATCTCAACCTCAGCCGAAGAAACCCGCAATCCCGCACGAGATTTACCATTAGGTATTCTGCTTAGCCTCTCAGTCTGCACCATCCTTTATATCGCAGTCACCGCCGTCCTGACCGGCATGGTCTCATACACACAGCTCAACGTAGCATCACCAGTATCGCATGCGCTCATCCTGATTGGACTAAAAACAGCTGGATCGATTATATCGGTGGGTGCCATCTGCGGCCTGACCACTGTCCTTATCGTGCTCCTCTACGGACAAAGTCGGATCTTTTTCTCAATGTCCCGCGACGGATTACTACCAAAGGTCTTCTCGCATGTCCATCTCAAATATCGCACTCCCTACTTATCCAGTATCATGATAGGCATTGTAGTCGCCATCCTGGCGGGATTTACACCAATCGATGTACTCGCCGAACTAACCAACATTGGCACACTAGCTGCATTCATCTTAGTATCAGCCGCCGTCCTCGTCCTGAGACGCACACAACCAGATCTCAGACGTGCCTTCCGTGTGCCATGGATGCCCCTACTACCCATCCTCTCAATCATCGCCTCCCTGGTACTACTTGTCAGCCTACCACTCATAACCATCGTGCGCTTCTTCATCTGGCTAATCATTGGCTTGATCGTCTATTTTCTATACAGCAAACGCGCCAGCCATCTTGAAAAAGAAACGGGACAAACCTAAGGTTTGTGCTTTTCTAGTATTTCTGTGATCGCATCGATAACAATGGCATTTTCTTCGATGGTATTGTAGAAATAAGGCGAGATGCGTACGAGTCCGGGACGATGGTCGACGATGATGTTCCGAGTGAGGAGTTCGCGGACGATGGCGGGTGCGTCTGGTAGTTCTAGCACGACGAGAGAGCTACGTAATTCTGGCTCTTGAGGAGCATAAACGGTCCATCCATGTTCGCGAGCTCTGGCGATCAGATCGTTGGTCAGATAGCGCGAGCGCTCGCAGATGCTCTGGACGCTGACTTCCTGTATCATGTCCAGACCGCCAAGGGCGGAATAGACAGCTGCCATCGCCGGTGTCCCCATCTCCAAGCGCGAGGCATCCGAGCGAAATTCAAACGCTTCGTTTTTGAATTGAAATTGATCCTTCTCTCCAAACCAACCTGCTATGGTTGGCTGTACGAGCGGGATCAAGCCTTCACGCATATAGATAAATGCAATGCCAGGGCCACCCAGGAGCCACTTCAGTGAACCAGTCACTAACACATCGACATCCAGAGCATTCACATCGAGAGGAATCTGCCCTGATCCCTGATAGTCGTCAACCAGGAGATAGGCACCATGCTTGTGCGCAATGTCGGCGACCGCACGAATATCCTGAATATAGCCACTGGTATCACAGACACGGGATGTGGCCACAAGGGCAGTCCTATCATCCACAAGAGGCGCAAAGGATGCTGGCGAGACGTAGATACGGTCGGGGCTCTGTACAAAGCGACATTCTACTCCCAGACGCTGCTTGACTAACCACTGATACGTCAAGGTTGGGAAATCCATATCAGACATCACAACATTATTACGCTTGCTATAGTCAAGAGCTGAGGCAATCGAACTGAGAGCTGTCGAGACATTGGGGGTAATAGCGATTTCATGCGGCTGCGCGCCAATCAGGGTTGCGAACGTTCTACGCGCTCGATCGATCTCGCCCAGCCAGATGTCATACCAGGCATGCCCACCCCATTCGTTCCACGTCGCCATGAAGCGAGTCATATTTTGCATTGAACGCTCCGAAAGCGCCCCCAAAGAACCACTGTTCAAATAGGTCTTCTGCTGAAGTATCGGAAACTGGTCCCGATACTCAATAAGTTCGGAATGCTCAAGAGCCGGTGGTGCTGGAAATTGCATTCTGGATTCCCCTGCATTCATCATCTATACATGCTCCTTTGATCTTACAGAGTGTCGCTTTGCTCGATCGTTCTAGCTTGATCAGCCTTTCTTATCATTGTACAGTCTCAGATAAAGCACGTCTACTATCCAGCAAAAGTCAAACGCGACCGGATGAACATCTCTTTTGCAACCAAGCATCTAGACGACCAAATGCTGCCTTTTTACAGCTCACTTTGTCCCACATGGAGAAACAAATGTGGATCTTCTCTTCAAGATAGAGAGTATCTAAAGGGCCATCAATTTAAAATTATCTATGGAAGAAAATGACATTACGGGAAATTCTCAGACGTGGTATAGTATTTGGTGGCAAGTATATGCGGATGCCATTATATATAGGGAGAGCTGAGCAGCCAAATTCTATGTAATGCTCTCTATTTTTCGCGGGAAGATATTTTTCTGCGCTGTTCGCAGATTACGCCTGAGATCGCGTTACTGGATCTTTAAAGAAAAAATACGAACATGCACAATAAAGAAAGGAAATTAGTATAATGGAACTTGGAATGATCGGAATTGGCCGTATGGGTGCCAACATGGCACAACGGCTTGTGCGCGCAGGCAACAAGGTTGTCGGTTATGCACGTACAACCGCAACGGTTGAACAGCGTGTAAAGGAAGGCGCTATTTCGAGCGGCGCAACATCACTCGAAGATGTCGTCAAACAATTGAGCACACCACGCATTCTCTGGCTCATGGTGCCTGCCGGTTCAGTTGATGACACAATCGCGCAGTTGCTCCCTCATCTATCGGCTAACGATATCATCGTTGACGGTGGCAATTCCAATTATCAGGATGATATTCGCCGCTCAAAAGAGCTGGAAAAGTCCAACATCCACTACGTTGACTGCGGTACCAGCGGCGGCGTCTGGGGACTGGAGCGCGGCTACTGCGAGATGATCGGTGGCGAAGATGAGATCGTGAAGTATCTCGATCCAATCTTCAAGACACTGGCACCTGGCGTTGAGACCGCCGAACGTACACCCGGTCGAGAGAAGGGTCCGATAACTACAGCCGAACAGGGCTATCTGCATTGCGGACCACACGGTGCCGGTCACTTTGTGAAAATGGTACACAACGGTATCGAGTATGGTATCATGGCCGCCTATGCTGAAGGTTTGAACGTCCTGCGCCATGCCAATGTTGGCAAGACATCTTCGCTGGTTGACGCCGAGACCGCCCCAATACAGAATCCTGAACACTATCAGTACGACATGAATTTGCCTGAGATCACAGAGCTCTGGCGCCGTGGTAGCGTCGTCAGTTCCTGGCTATTGGATCTGGCCGCCCATGCATTCCTAGAGAATCCTGATCTGAGCAATTTCAACGGTCGCGTCGCCGACTCCGGTGAGGGTCGCTGGACTGTGAAGGCTGCTATCGATGAGGGCGTTCCAGCCCATGTCCTGAGCGCAGCCCTCTATGACCGCTTTGAGTCACGCAATCAGGCAGAATTCGCCAACAAGATACTGTCAGCGATGCGCTTCGAGTTTGGTGGTCACCACGAGCGCTAAGCATTAGCCTCAAGGTAATATCATTCATAGATGCGCAGTCACGCCAAGGATGCCGCTTCTTCATTATTTAGGTGAAGAAGCGGCATCCTTGATAAGTAAGTAAGCGTTAGCTATCCCGCTTCTCCCACAACGCCTGGATCGTATGAGTCAATAGGTCGGCCGCCCGCTGCACCTCTTCCTCCGTTGACCAACGTCCCAGCGACAAACGTAAAGCGCCCAATGCGCGCTCGCGTGAGACTCCCATGGCGGTCAGTACAGGTGAGGGATCTGTTTTGCCTTCATGACAGGCTGATCCGGTCGAGCTGGCAATCTCCGATGTGGCGGCTAAGACTTCTTCTCCAAGCACACCATCGATACTCATGTTCAGCGTATTCGGCAGACGATCAGTTGGATGTCCGTTCAAGCGTACGGCACGCGGCAGCTGCTGTTCAAACTGCTGCTGGAGATGATCACGCAGTTGCTGAAGCCGCGTCTGACTACCAGATAGCTGTTCACTAGCCAGCGTAGCAGCTGCACCCAACGCAACCATAAAAGCCACATTCTCAGTACCGGCTCGCAAGCCCCCTTCTTGTCCACCGCCATACAGCAACGGCTCAACCTGTAAGCCACGCCGAATATAGAGCGCACCAATGCCTTTGGGCGCATACAATTTGTGTCCAGCGACCGTAAGAAAATCGACACCCAGAGTACGCACGTTTGTGGGTATCTTGCCAATAGCCTGTGATGCATCTGTATGCAGCAAGATGTTATGACGACGAGCAATAGCAGCCAGTTCACTAATAGGTTGAATCGTGCCAGTCTCGTTATTGGCATACATAATCGTGATCAGTGTCGTTTGCGCCTCAATAGCCTTTTCAACATCAGCGGGATTGACCAACCCATATTTATCGACTGGTAGGTAGGTAATACGAAAACCATGGAAACGTGTTAACGATTTACAGACGTTAAGCACGGCTGGATGCTCGGTCTGCTGGGTGATGATGTGATTGCCATGAAAACGATTCGCCAGAGCCGCACCACGAATAGCCAGCGCATTGCTCTCTGTCCCACTACCAGTAAAAACAATCTCCTCAGGGATACAGCCAAGCAGTGCAGCGACCTGTGCGCGAGCCGTATGCATCGCGTCACGCGTCGCCTGCGCATACACGTGAGAACTCGACGGATTACCAAAGTACGTAGACAGATACGGGGTCATAGCGTCCACAACAGCGGGATCAACGGGCGTCGTGGCATTATAATCCAGATATACTGGTCCATTTTGCAAGCCTGGATGAGTCATGATTTTAGATCCCCTTCCGTCTAATGTAAAAAACAGAACGCCTGTATATTATATATAAAAAACAGAGCGCCTGTATATTATAACCACTACAGCAACAGAAACATAGACCACTACAGCAACAGAAAAAAGCTCCAGCCAATTGACAGGAGCTTTTTTCTATGAGGAGTGCTTATTTGCTGAATTCAGGGAACTTGGCAGATAAAGCACGTCCATCTGGCTCAACCAGCACCGAACCATCAGGAAAAACAATCGTAGGAACGCTCTGGTGGCCATTGTTGATTTTGACAACGTAGGCAGCGGCACTATCATCCTGCTCGATATCGACATAGTCATAGGCGATACCGTGAGAGTCAAACCAACGTTTAGCAAAGCGACAATCCCCACACCAACTAGTCGCATACAGCGTAATTTTTTGCTCAGCCTGTTGATTTTCAATCGTAGCTTCGGACATCACATGCTCCCTTCAGATATACATATAGGTTTTGGAAATTCATCCTCTACTCATCTCAACACACAAAAAGTATAGTATTATTCCCAGTGTCATTCAATGCAAAAAGAAAATCATCTCCACAATTACAACCAAAGAGATGGGACATTATGAGAAATGTAACCTCTTGCCCCACAATTCATTGTACATTAATAGGAGATTATCAATGGAGTGCCAATAGGCGTCCAATTATAAAACCATTCAGAATTGGTGACAGACATCTCGACGCAGCCATGCGAGCCGGTCATTTGAGTACCATCTGTCGCCGTATGCGGAACCTGTGTACCTGGGCCAAAATCAGTACCGCGCCAGGTGGCATCATGCAGGAAGAGCAGTGTCCCCTGGAAACCTAAGGCATAGTTGATGTTTAATGGAGCATAATAATAAGGTGACGTTGAGGGCCAGGGAGAATAAAAGGTGGTTGGATGCAGCTTGCTGATAATTTGAAATGTGCCAGTTGGGGTCAGCAAACCCGGTTGTCCACTAGAAATCAGATTATCATGAATAAGTACACCATTATCATAGGCATCGATATGCTGAGTGGTTAGATTAACTTTGATCACCTTACCTACGCCTGTACTATTATCTACCGGCGCTGGCGGAGTCGTATTCACCAGTTCACTATAGATATATTCTGGAGCGCTATCCAAGGCAGATACACGATACCAGACAGCTCCAGCGCTTAATATCTCTCCATTGACTGTTCCATAGGCAGTGAGGGATTGTCCAGCGGCAACCGTATTTAGAATTGCGCCGCTAGTATATGGGATACTGCGAATGTTAGCTACACCCACAGAGTAAATCGTCGAAGCCTCTGCACTCCAATTGATCGCAAGCGTTGGCATGACAGTCGGAGTACTTTGTAGCACAACAGTAGCCGTGGCGGTTTGTGTTCCGTCGCCATTTGATGGTACACGATCGACGTTGGCCGCTTTTTCGGCAATGCGCACACCCAAAGGCGTTGCCGCTGGCGTTGTCAGCCCCCCAAGCAAGCTGTCCTGCTCACCACAAGCAACAATCGTCATAGACATAACACAGCATAGCAACAAAAAACAAAAAAACTTTAAATTTTTTCGCATACATATCCTCATTTGTCACAAAAATAGCCAAGCTCATCATAATATACAACTAGTCGCATATATAATCCTAGCAACTAACAAACCAATGAGAAAATAGTCCCTGTCCCACGATTAATACTGGCCTTCTTTGATCTGGAACATGCATACTGTAGCTGCGTGCCTCGTGCACGCGGTTCAGTTCATCGTACGATTTGCTCCTCATCGACACTTCATCTCCCCAACGTCCTTTTCTCCCAGAAAACAGATGCCGCAAACGACCAAAGATGGATGGACAACACGATGGCCAACGTTTTCTTGCGCGAAGAGGACCGCGTGCACAAGACACGCAGCTACGGTAGGGTACGTGATTGCTTCGATTGTGGGTGATATGGGCACGGCACTTCGCACGCTTTTTGCTTTGCTGTCTATATATGATTGGAGAGCAGATCAGCAATCTTCTCTGCGATCATGATGACGGGTACATTGGTGTTCGCATTCACGATGGTGGGCATGAGATCGAGGCATCGACAACGCGCAACGGGTGTGCCACGATTTTTTGCAAGCGTTCTAGCGATGTGCAAAAACTCACGGGCGCATACGGCAACATTGTAGAGATACCGCAACAAGCGCGTAGCGGCGTCAAGATTGCGGCCAGAGTACTAGGCACAGAAGAGGAAAAGCCGCAATCTGGCCTTGCACACGCCGTCCAGTTGCTCGTACGAAATGCTCCTGAAAGATGATCAAAGCATCTCAAATGTCAAAGTCACGCGCAGAAAGCATGACCTTTCTCTCCTCAAAACAAGTATGTAGGTATTGTTACTTCTTTGGCGAATGTAACGTACGTGAACTGGACAGCGTGCGCAAGGCCAGATTGCGACTGGTCTCTCGGCGGAGGATCTCTTTGGGCGGCAATCTTAACGCTGCTACGCGCTTGTCCCATGATCGCTGCGATTGAGCATGGCACGCTTCTTGACCGGTTTGCAAAAAATCGTGGCACACTCACGCGCAACCCTGCGACCCCATGTACACATAACTATTCACCAGCAAAAAAAGTGAGGAGCATATAGTTATGGTGGACCAACACCTGCTCGATCTCCTTTTGGATGATGTTTTTGCCTGGAACAAATGGAAAGAAAAGCAGCAGAAAGACTTGATCATTGATTTGAGCGTCGAGCGTATGAAAATAGCGTACACAATTGGCGAAACACTTCACCGTTTTTGTGTACGCTATTTCATGTCATTCCAAGCGTATAGCTATCAAGCGTTGACGATAGCGGGTTTGTTGATACGCTCCAGCATTTTGTCCAGGAAACGTTTGCCGCCGGTGGCGATGAGCGATGGGTTACGCGCTAATATGCCCATCACGAGGCTGGCAGTAAAGTCTCCTCGGATCAATTGAGCCGCTTGCGCTGGCGTGAGGCGCTTTAAGAGATCCAATGAGTTATCCCACTGAGTATCACTATAGGCGGCGATATGTTTGTTGACCATGTATGAGATATCCATATCGCGTGCAAAGCGGGTGCGCCAGCGCTGATCGAAACGCGCTAAATACGCCGCTGAGGTGTCTCCGGCCTTGACGGCTTCGGCGGCCGCTACTCCTGCCATTTGACCAGAGTAGATGGCGAAACGGATGCCTTCACCGACTAGTGTCGAGCCATGTCCGCCGGCATCACCAGCCAACAGAAGTCCATCGCGCGAAAACTGTGGCAGAGCCCCCTCGGAGGGAAATAGTCCCGTGTGGTACTCCAATGGACTTGCACCTTTGAAATAAGGCGTGATCTTAGGCAGATCGGTCATCACACGATCAAGGTACTGACGAGCGTCCTCATCGTTGTCTGGATGGATGACACCGGTCCCTACACGTACACGTCCGTTGCCACGCGGGAAAACCCAGGCGTAGCCGTTAGGCGCAAATGCACTACCCATGATCAAATACAATTCATCCTGTGGATAGTTGGGCGCGTAAAGATCATATTCGGCCCCAAAACCATAGCGATGAAAAGCTGATCCCATATCAGCACGCACACCAAT
Source organism: uncultured Chloroflexia bacterium (assembly GCA_963699315.1). Taxonomy (GTDB): domain Bacteria; phylum Chloroflexota; class Ktedonobacteria; order Ktedonobacterales; family Ktedonobacteraceae; genus Dictyobacter. The sequence goes on along the minus strand of OY969433.1, from coordinate 3,851,987 downwards.
ATGGCGCGAGAAGCCGGATGCATCGATGGTTACGTTAGCATGCACGGTCGTGCGCTCGCTCAGATGCGTCTTGGCGGTCACACCCACAATACGATCCTGCTCAATCAGAACCTGCTCTACGGTGTGACGCATCCGCAGCTCGGCACCGGCCGCCACGGCTCGTGCTGCCAGATGCTGATAGAGACCACGAATGTCAGCAACACAACATACGGCTGAGTCGTACTGAAATGCGACCTCGCGATGCGGCGTGAGGAAATAGATTGTTTTGATGGGATGATATAGGTGCGCCGGAACACCTAATGCCTGCATATCTTTAACCCAGGTCCCACCACTGGTGTGGATGGGATAGCCAATCTCGTTCTGACGCTCCAAAACAAGCGTACGAGCACCTTGTCTTGCGGACGCCTCGGCCGCCGCCAGACCAGCAGGTCCACCGCCTACTACGAGCACATTATAATCGTCTGACATGGAATTCCTTCTTTAGGAGAATGATACATAAAAGGTACGTCTCTGCCGATATAATTCAAAAAAAAAGCTGCGGTACAGAGAGTACTTGCTTTCGCTCTTATCGATGGTAGTATAGTCTAACTGCTAGCGGCTGTCTACTAGCAGTCGCAAATATGCATCCAAATATATCAAAGATTAGAGGCATTCAATTAGCGCTGCCGGGACTGCGGCCGAACCATCCGCAGAAATTCATACTCACCCCCGTTGGTGTGCTGCATGAACGCGTTGAGGGACGTAAAACCAACGAGCTCGTTCTCTTCATTGAAGACAGAGTAGTAGGGCTCTTGTAGGGACTTGAGATCAAGCCATTCCGCTAAATCATCAAGATCTTGATCCATATCATAAAAATCATATGGAGATGAGTAATGCCATAAAGCAATGTCATGAGCATCCTCTGCAGTCCTCTTTTTAAAAGTGAAGATACTCCCTGGCACGTTTGACGCTACTCTCTAAATATGGTATAATTAGAACAAGCATTCGAGACAACTTCTAGCTTATTACCCGTAACATGCAAACATGTCCCTCGTATATCTCCGTTTTTGAGCAGCACAAAAAGAATTCCCTGGTAGAGTATCTACATGTGAAGGGGGAGCAAACACACTATGAGTATCATGCAAATCACACAAACTGTCCAAATTTTACCGTCGCTGCCGACACGTTATAGTAAAAAGGTTGCTCAACCTGCGCTGCCAGGTATGGAAGTTGCAATAGAAGAACAGCCAACCATTTCAAATCGACAGATCGCTGAAGTGCTGGCTGGTATCGCTGATATGATTGAGCGTCAACGTGGCAATCCATATCGCGTTCAGGCTTATCGCAACGCAGCTCGAGGCGTCCTGGATCTGGTAGACGACGCAACCGCTATACTGGCGCGTGGCGAAGCCCTTCCCATACCCGGCCTGGGTCAGAGATTGCGTAAGCGGATCGCTGAACTGATCGAGAGTGGATCGATGACCATCAATAACGGCTACTGTATGGAGATGCTCCCACCCGGCGTAATCGCTCTGATGACCGTTGAACATATTGGTCCCTATACAGCGATTCGACTCCAACAGGAACTCGATATCAATACCATCGAGCAACTCTGGCAGGCAGCCCATCAACAGAAGATCCGCCACCTTCCAGGTTTTGGAAAACGTAGCGAAGCCCGTCTGCAAGCCGCCGCAGAGCAGATACTCGCCAGAGCCAAGCGGAATAATCACGAGTCCCATCTCGGAGGAGTCGCATAGAGAAAGGTAGCCGACGGTCATCGAGCCACTAAGTCCAACACATTCCAAAGAAAGAGCAATAAAGAGCTTTGAGCTTGGCAAACCACGATCGCTTACTGTAGCTGCTTCGCCTTGTGCCCAATACACTTCAGTTAAGAACTTGGCGAGTTCCATCTCTTCCCCGGAGGCCTCAAAGCCAGCCAACGCTAGCGCCGCGGTCTTGTGCCCGGCGACCAGTTCACGCACGAAAAACTCCGCCAAATCGTTTATACAATATAATGCACGCTTCTAATGAGGCGTACAATTCTTCAATTCAGACAATTTATTATACGAAGATATATGCGCTTATTTGGGGCATATCGTACGATAAACTGGTCGCCGGGCACAAGACCGCGGCGCTAGCGTTGGCTCTCTTTGTTTCCTTCTCAGGATATGCGTGTTTTTAGATACCAGCAAGACGAAACCAAGGTGATCGGGCATGTAGGCTTAACTGAAAAGTATTGGGCACAAGACCGCGGCGCTAGCGTTGGCTGGCTTGATCGCTGCGATCGAGGCCATCACGTTGACGAGCCTAACTGAAGTGTATTGGGCACAAGGCGAAGCAGCTACAGTAGGCTATCGTGGTCTCTTACACGGCATCGGCTCGCTCAACCAGATCGATGAAGCGTTGTTCTAGTTCGGTTGTGCGAGGACCTGGCTTGCCATCTGCAATGATCAGGTCGTTGATCTTTACGACAGGTGTGATTTCTTTCGATGATGATGTGATGAATGCTTCGTCAATGTCAGATAATTCTGCTAGCAGGATTGGGCGCTCTTCAATGGCGAAGCGTCCACGAGCTAGCTCAAGGACGGCATTGCGGGTGACGCCCATTAATACATCGGCTTTTGGCGTCACTAACGTGTCACCACGAAAAACGAAGAAGTTGCTTCTCGTTCCTTCCAGGACATGTCCATGCTCGTTCGTAAAGAGTGCGTCGCTGGCGTTATGACGCGCAGCTTCTTTTAACGCTCGGATCGCGGTGACGTAGTTCGACGATTTGGCTTCTGGCGTCATACGGGTCAGTTCGGTGGTGATCAAGACAACACCTTGCTCGAAGCGCTGCATATCGCGTTCACCAAGCGGCGTGATCAGTACTGCCAGACCATTCTGTGCAGCAGGGGAAATGCCATCCTCACTGATCCCACCAGTGACCAACATACGAATCGAGGCATTCTGATAGGAATTACGTTGAATACAATCCAGCACAATCTGCGCCAGAGCGGCATACGTATAGGAGACATCTAGCTCCATAAGTTGCGCCGAACGATAGAGGCGCTTCAGATGCTCGTCCAGATGAAAGGGACGACGATGATATGTCCGCAACGACTCGAAGACGCTATAACCTCGTAGGACCGCTACATCATTGATTGAAATAGTTGCCTCTTGCGGATGAACCCAGCTACCATTGATATACCACCAGGCGGTCGTATCCATAAATACATATCCTTTTGCTTGTACGATAATTACTCAACTTCATTGGCGGGATAGTGATCACGCAGCCAGCTTATAAACATCTCGGGTACAGTCATAGTCGAAAGACGGCTCTGACGTACCAGACTCCAGTCATCAAAAAGATGCGTCTCTTTAATCACCCGCAGCAAAACAGGCTCTTTAAACTCACGTACAAATGCCATATCCACAATCCAACTCTTGACGTCATGAGGATCTGGACGAGGCTCAGAGGTCACCCGGGCCACACCCACAATCGCAGCTTCTCCCATACTATGATAGATCAAAATAGTATCATCTGGTCGCATACGCCGAATCACAGCCACCGCCTGAGCATTACGCACACCATCCCAGGTCGTCTCTTTTTCCTGTGCAAAGCGCGCAATCGAATAAGTCTCAGGATCAGTTTTCGCTAAAAAATAAGCCATATCATCTCCAACAGATAATAAGGAATTTGACAGATATAACCATTGACCAGTGTAGCGAAAAAAGTTATCTTTGTCTAGCAGATAACGTCTTTGCTACAAATTGACATAGCAAAAACTAAAGTGATGCCCTTTTACTCAACCGGAGAACGGGTATTTACGTATACATAGTGTCGTCAAAAAAAATCATATGCACGGCGGGCGACAGAACATAGCAACCATAGAACAATCTGACGCCGATTGCTACGATGAACAAAAAATGTGCCGACCAAACGTATTGAAAATCGTAAAAAATCTTATAAAAGTAGTATCGCTTCACAAATTATAAGGAGAATATAAAAGATGACACAGACAGATCCAAACATTGATCAGAAATTTGGCTATGGCGCAGAAGAGTTGCAGATTGTCGGCGAGCAGTTATTGGCGAAGGTAAAAGAACTTGTCCACGAGGGCAATGTACGCCGTATCATTATTAAACAAGATGGCAATTCGATCCTCGAATTTCCTCTGACTCTCGGTGTAGCAAGTGTCGCAATTGCACCTGTCTGGGCCGCACTCGCCGTCCTAGGCGCACTGCTGGGCAACTGCTCCATTGAAGTGATCCGCACCGAGCCCGTTGGACCAACACCCGCAACTCCCAATGTGGAAGAAGTCCCATTGGATGGCGGCGCAGGGCTTTAATATACATGTATACAGCACAGGTATGCTCTGCTATGAGTTAGCTAGGTAGGATGTAACAGTACTTGACCAGAAGACGCGTCAGATTTATTGGCCCTGAACAATAATCTGGCGCGTTTTGTTAAATGAGAAATATAAAATAAGAAGCTCTGAGTACTACTCAAAGCTGATGCCCTCGCTCTTGCGCGTATGGATGATGTTATCTTTCATCGTAGCGACCATGTGGCAGACTCGTAGCGTCGAAAGATTGCATTCGTACGATAACGCTCAACACAAGAAAAAACTGCAATCTGGGCCTTGCGCACGACATGCCACTTCACGTACGGAGCACCACATCTCAGCTACCCAAGCTCGCCACAGATCTCGATGGATGAATGAGAAAAGAGGCTTTTGATCTTCTTTAACAGGCGTTACATACATCGAGTGGCACATCGTGCGCAAGTCCCAGATTGCTGCGTTTTATCGTTTGAGCATCGTTATCAGCCCGCAATCTTTCGACGCTACGCGACCGTCACATGACATCTTCGGTTGAATGGGACATGCATTCAAGAGAATTAGGAGCTTAACAATATCTCAATGACCCAGTTGGCGTAAGCGCCATCGCCGAGTATCTCTTTCCCTCGCAGCGACACGTAACGGGCTCGTAGCGTCGAAAGATTGCAGTCGTACGATAACGCTCAACACAAGAAAAAACTGCAATCTGGGCCTTGCGCACGACGTGCCACTTCACGTACGGAACACCACATCTCAGCTACCCAAGCTCGCCACAGATCTCGATGGATGAATGAGAAAAGAGGCTTTTGGTCTTCTTTAACAGGCGTTACATACATCGAGTGGCACATCGTGCGCAAGGCCCAGATTGCTGCGTTTTATCGTTTGAGCATCGTTATCAGCTCGCAATCTTTCGACGCTACGCGACCGTCTTGTCGTCGCTGCGATGGAAGGTGATGCTCTCCCATCTATCCATTTTTGATCACGCCTGTTATCATAACTTGATGACGTTGACTACGTGACCGCTCACGATCGCTTCTCCCTTATGGCCACGTGCGAACGACTTTATATCAGCAATATTGAATGCTTGTACTTGCTCGCTTTTGCCATTGGTGGTGTCGATTAAGAGTGTGTTATGATCTTGTACGAGTAATGTCTGCACGACATGATCGTTTTCGGCTAGTTCGATGGTGGGTAGGCCAGTTGTGGCCCGACTCTTCGGCGTAAATTGACTGATCGGGACTCTGCTTGCCCAACCATTTGCGGTGAGTGTGAATAGACTCGTTACCTTGAAAGCATTTTGTCCCGATGGCTCATCTATAGCGTCAACGGAAGCGCTATCCAGGTAGGAGGCACTCACGACAGTTCCGCCTCTGACCAGGGCAATCGCAACGACACCCTGTCCGCTACGACCCTGACTACGCAATTGATCATCGCTGAAACGTAACGTCTGTCCATTGTCGGTCGAGACAATGTACTCGCCTCGCCCCAGAGAAATTATCGCGGTCGCCACGCGATCACCCTCAGCCAACTTCATATCCTGGATACCATCAACGTCGGCGGCCTTGTATTCACTCAGAGGCGATTTTTTAACTTTACCGTAGCTACTAAAGGTGACTAGATAACGATCCTCATCGTAGACATCTACGGGCAGAATAGTCACGACCTCTTCGCCAGCAGTCAGTTCTAACAACTCTTTCAGCAACTCGCCTTTGGTCGAACGCGTTCCGACGGGCACCCGATGAGTAGCAAGCTGACAGACACGTCCAGTCGAGCAGATACAGAGCAGATAATCTTGTGTGGTAGTCGCAACAACCTGACGCAATTGCTCATCTCCACGGGCAGTCGTATAAATACCCGCACCCTTCTTGCCCTTCAGCTTAAACGTCTCATCCGGCAGCGCTTTCAGAGCCTGATTACGCATCAAAACAATCAGCAATGGCTCGCGCTCATGCAAGCTATCCACCGACACAACGGGAGTCAGAATGTGATTGTCGCCATCGATCAGCGTACGGCGCTCATCGCCAAATTGCTTGATCAATTGCTGCATCTCTTTTTTCAAAGCCAAAATCAAAATCTTGCGATCACCAAGCAAACGTTCTAACTCGTCAATACGCACCTGAAGATCTGTTTGTTCTTTGGCATACTTACCTGCATCCAGGCGCGTCACCTGGGCCAGCGTCATCGAAGCAATCACATCTGACTGAATGGTCGTCAGCTCGTAGCGAGCCTCGATCTCTTTGCGCGCCGTAGCTCGATCCTCAGCCTGCTGGAAAATTTTGACAATCTCGTCGGCATGCTTCGAACCAACCACTAAACCTTGCACAACATGCAAGCGTTCCCGCGCCTTGCGCAGATCATATTGTGCGCGACGCGTCAAAACGTCGATCTGGTGATTGTTCCAGTAGTTCAGCAGCTCCAGGACACCGACTTGCTTGGGCTGACGACCAGGCTGCATCGGTTCTCCAAACAAAAAGACCATCTGGAAAGAGAGCGCGAGCTGCAGATCCGTATCTTTGTAGAGCTGAGTAAGCGTCTGAGCCGCATCGGCATCCTTACGCAACTCAAGCACGATCCGCGTCCCTTTTTCCGTATCGCTTTCGTCGCGCATATCGACGACCAAACCTTCGAACTTGTGTGCATTAATGGCTTTCACAATCGAAGCCTTGATCTTATCGCGACCAATCGGCGGAATCTGCGTCACCACCAATGCGCGACTACGTGGAGTCTCCTCCAAACGCACATCGGCACGCACAAAAATGCGGCCTTTGCCCGTTGTAAAATAATCGCGAATGCCATCGATGCCAACGATGCGCCCCCCCTGCGAAAAGTCTGGTCCCGGAATATACTGCATAATCTCTTCAACCGTCATCGTCGGTCGATCAAGCAAAGCGATACAGGCCCGCATCACCTCACCCAGATTATGCGGAGGAATGTTAGTTGACATGCCAACCGCGATTCCGCTCGACGGATTCACAATCGGCGGAATACGACCGGGCAGATAATCCGGCTCCAGCACTCTGGGATCTTGCTTATAGGTCGGCTGCAACGGGACCGTGTCTCGATCGATATCGGCCATCAGAGCTTCAGCGATCGGAGAAAGGCGCATCTCGGTATAGCGATAAGCAGCCGGTGCATCGCCATCCTCACTCCCCATATTGCCCTGACCCTCAATCAAAGGATAACGCAACGAAAAAGGTTGCGACATACGCGCAGCTGCATCATAGACCGATGCATCACCATGCGGATGATAATTACCGAGAATATATCCAACCACCTCAGCACTCTTCACCGTGGATCGCGTTGACAGATAGCGTGCCTCAAGCATGCCAGCCAGGATACGTCGCTGCACTGGCTTCAAACCATCACGAGCGTCTGGAAGTGCGCGATCGGTGACCACCGAGAGTCCATATGTCGCAAATGCTTGCGACAAAATAACGGAAAAATCCTCGCGAATAATGCCATTTTCAGAAGTATCAGTTTCTGTCATATTACGAGCCATTATTTATTATACGTCCAATTCCTTAATTTTACGGGAATGTTCAGCCAGGAAGCTCCGCCTACGCTCCGCATTTTTATCTTCCATCAGTTCCGCAACCAGCTTTGCCGCCAGCACGCCATCCTCCATGGTTACGCGTTTGAGGGTCCGACGGGCTGGATCTAGCGTCGTATCACGCAGCTCTTTCGGATTCATCTCACCCAGACCTTTAAAGCGCTTATATTCTAATCCCTGCGCGTCTGGACGAACCTTGATGAATTGTAGGCGGGCATCATCATCTAATAGCCAGTGCACCTTGCCTTTATATTTCACCGAATAGAGAGGAGGGCAGGCAATATAGACATGTCCCTGCTCGATCAGGTCGCTAAATTCTTGATGAAATAAGGTCAGTAGCAAACATTGAATGTGTAGACCATCCACGTCAGCATCAGTCGCAATAATGACACGGTTAAATTTAAGGCGACCTATGTCAAATGAATCACGCGTGCCAGTCCCCAGCACGTTGATAATAGTGCGAATCTCTTCGTTCTCAACGATGCTTTTTAGATCAGCTTTGGCTACGTTGAGCGGCTTGCCTTTAAGCTTCAGGACAGCCTGGAACTCTGAGAAACGGCCCTGACCCGCACTACCACCGGCAGAGTCACCCTCAACAATAAACAGCTCAGCACGCGATGGATCGGATGTATTGCAGCGCAAGAACTTTTTAGACAACGTCGTGTCAATCAGTTCGCCATTTTTTTTAGTACCTGCTCGCGCCAGCTCTTCAACCAATTGAGCTTCATTGCGGGCTTTTTGCATCTGCTGAATTCTCTTCAACCAATCTTTGCCGACACTTACGTTCGACTCAAACCAGTCCTTCAGCCCTTCATCAACCACGGAGCGTACGAGTCCCTCGACCGATGCGTTGTTCAAACGATCTTTTGTCTGGCCCTGGAATTGTGGATTGGTAAGCTTGACTGAAATCACCACATTCAGGCCTTGCTGGATCACCTCGGGACGGAAACCATCGCGCTCACGATTCTTGATCAGGTTCCATTTGATAGCATAATCATTGACAACCTTGGTCAGAGCAGCCTTAAAGCCGGTCTCATGTACACCACCGTCACGCGTACGTACGGCGTTCGCGTAACTGTACATAGAAATTTTATAGCCAGCGGTTGGTTGTAGCGCGACTTCAACCCGAACATCATCTTTATCTTTCGAGATGCTCAGGACATTCTTAAACAGTGGAGTATTCGTCGTCGTCGCCAGATCGCGTACATAATCGGGCAGACCATCACGCGAATAAAACGTCCGCTCCACCGGCTCACTGGTAGCATCATCCCACGCATTCAGATGGAATGTCACGCCACGATTGAGATAGGTGGCGGCCTTGAGACGACTCTCTAGCGATTCCAGCGAATAGTAAACATCTGGATCAAAAATAGTGTTATCATAGATCCAGCGCAACTGCGTCCCATGCAGTTGGGGCTCGCAGGGCGTAATTCGATGTGGTAGAGCGACTCCTCGGCTAAAGGTTTGCATAAATTGTTGACCATCTTTCCAGATGGTCAATTCCAACTTTTCGGAGAGCGCATTAATAACTGTCGAACCGACACCATGTAAACCACCAGCGGTCTTATACGCGCCTTCGGCGAACTTACCACCCGAATGTGGCACCGTCAAAATAACTGTCGCGGCAGGCAGGTACTTGCCTTGATAGAGCATAGGATCAAAAGGCATACCACGACCCTCATCACGGACCGTCACCCATCCCGCCTGATCAATTTGAACCCAGACATTTTTGCCATAGCCAGCCACTGCCTCATCCACCGCATTGTCAAGTGCCTCCCAGATCAGATGGATCAGGCCAGACATAGACGTTGAACCAATATACATTCCTGGGCGATGTCGAATAGCCGCGATACCCTCAAGCACCTGGATATCTGCGGATGAATAGCTGTCTACGCTCTTTTTTGGGCGTGCTGTTTTTTTTACTTCTATTGTGTTTGGAACCATTTCTTCTGTAATTTCACCTGTGCTCCTTGTGGCAAAGAGAGAGAGTTGCTCATGCTTGGCATCTGACTCATCTCGCATAGGAGGGAGTGCATTAGGGGAACGAAACATCTACCCTTGTACCTCTCTTCAGAATGCTTTGATTGCTTATTCAGCATACAGCCTTCATTCCCGAAAGTCAAGACGCGATTCGACCAAAAGTTCTAGATTTTCCGGGAAGGTGGCAGCCCTTTGTCCTCTTCTTTTCTGCAAAAAGAGAAGCGGAATCGCATTTCTACTTTTCATAATTCCATCACTTTTTCAGTGTGACGCTTGCAACATTATAAGGCGACATTGCAAATGATCAATAGTAAGATACCTTTGGGCTATAACAAAGACCATTTAGCGCCGTATATCTCATCCGATAGTCAGGCCATCTCGACACACGACCACATTTCAGAAGACAATTACTAAGTTGCGATGCATGTGCCTATTTTTAAGACGTTAGTATAGCTCTACTGATCAATAACAAGAGTCATTCATTTACACACGAACAAACTTATAGCATGGATACATTCCCGCTTAACTTTTCTCAGTTAAAAAACAATGGCCCTTTTCTCCTATTCACACATAATCACGCCAAGTATCACTTCCCATCGCAGTGCTCAAGCCCGCCTACGTAGCGTCGGAAGATTGCAGCCTGAGCGATACCGTTCGCATACTCCAACGCCGCAATCTGTGCCTCGCGCCCGACGTCCCAGTTCACCGCACCATACCCTCCTCAATGACGATCCTGCTCCCACTCCGTCTTGCACCATCGCAGGGTTCAAGCCCGCCTACGTAGCGTCGGAAGATTGCAGCCTGAACGATACCGTTCGCATACTCCAACGCCGCAATCTGTGCCTCGCGCCCGACGTCCCAGTTCACCGCACCATACCCTCCTCAATGACGATCCTGCCTCCCACTCCTCTTGCACCATCGCAGGGTTCAAGCCCGCCTACGTAGCGTCGGAAGATTGCAGCCTGAGCGATACCGTTCGCATACTCCAACGCCGCAATCTGTGCCTCGCACCCGACGTCCCAGTTCACCGCACCATACCCTCCTCAATGACGATCCAGCCTCCCACTCCTCTTGCACCATCGCAGGGTTCAGCTCCCGAGCGAATAGTGCGTCTGGTGAGCGCGATGGGGGAGCGTATCATACGTGAACTGGGACGTCGGGCGCGAGGCACAGATTGCTATGTTTCAGCATGTGGACGTTATCATAGGGTCCGCAATCTTCCGACGCTACGTTGGCTGGCTTGATCACTGCGATGGAGGAGGGCTTTTTGATGGTTTATAGGGATAGATTGTGGGCTTTTAATTTACGCGTCTCTATCGAGCGAATCACCAATCCGCCGGTGAGGACGCAGATGCCGTAGATGATGCCGATGACAAATAGTGGTAAGCGGAAATTTATTTCATAGAGGGGACTAAAGCCGCTGTTACCGATAAAAGCTCCAAATAGTCCAAATGTGGTGTAGAGTCCCTGGACGCCTGCTCGCATGCTGCTCGTGGCGGATGCAGCCACGTGCGCATCAACTGCCGGTTGGATGTGTGCATAGACGACTCCGTGTATGGCAAAAACAATGGCCACAATCAGCCAGGTATTTGCGAGTCCATATATGATGTAAAGCGGTACTTGACCCAGGCCAAAGATGAGGATGAGTGTGGAACGACGCCTTTTATCGGCGATGCGCCCGCCTACTGGCGATAAGGCAATATTTGGTATCGCCCATAGCATGTAGGTGAGACCAATAATTGCAACTGAAGCGCCCAAGTGATCACGCATCCATAGCGGCATCAAGGTAAGATCAAAGCCCACGTATAGATAATCCCCAAAGGCGATCAAGTATGCGGCAACCAGGGGCAATGTAAAAAGTAGTCGATATGAGACGGTTACTTTCTGACGCTTTTCTCCGCTGATGCTGTGATGTCCGGGCACGTGGATCATTGTGATTACTATGATGACGGCCACGATACGAAATACTACGGCCCCAATAAAGGGGACGGCGTAGCTAAGCGAGGCCAATGCTCCACCAATACCAGGTCCAAGCAGGAAACCACCATTGAAGAATGCACCGAATAGACCATAGGCTTCACCTTGTTGCTCTGCCGGCACAACTTCATTGATCAGCGCACGCGCTGGAGGAAGCAAGGCCGCGGCTGCTATCCCCTCGAAGAAACGTAACACGACAAATGAGACAGGATCTGTGACCCACAGATATACGGCGGCAAGGGCCGCTTGCGCCAGGAGTCCGACGATCATTACTTGCTTGTGTCCCCAGCGATCCGCTAGCCAGCCAACCGGATACTGGAAGATAAAATTTGAAAGCAGAAAGGCTGAGGCCATCGCTCCTATGACAGCCAGCGAGGCTCCATGCGCTTCCGCGTACAGGACACGTACAGGTCCAACCATGCCGATACCTGTGTAGGCGGCAAATACGCTGAGTGAGACGGATATGAGGACGCGGTTTCGTAGTAGCTTGTTTCTGGTGAGTGGCGCAATAAAGCGGGCAAGCCCTGTTGTCTCGCCCGCTACCTTGTCAACCCCGGACATGATTTCCTGCTTTCAGTTAGTTAGCAAATTGAGCGCGTTAAGCTACCTCGCATTAAAATATTATTATCTATAGATATAGTGTATCACAACTGAGAAGTCTCTCATTCGTATTGATTACATTCTCTAATGCACTTTCTGACTAAATGTGATAGTATGAAGCAGTCTCATAAGCAAATAAACAGGATATTCAATGAAACCAATAACTGGACAATATGAATGTGTACATAGCTCAGGGGTAGGATTAGACTACTTTACGTCGCGCATCGATCGTCTTGTAGTACAAAATGATGGGCGCTTTGTGCTTACGACACAAAATCACAGCCGTGCCACGAATGCAGCTAAGTCCTTTATCAAGGGACAACAGGCTCCTACGACTGTGTCAGAAACACGCATGGAGGGGAACTATACTCAGCAAGGACTACTCTTGCTCCTCCAATTTGATACCGCTGGTAGCGAACAAGCACATCTGGCGGAAGATGGCTCGGCCTTGCAGATTGGTCCCAATTACTTCACCAAGGTCTCTGACTCAACCTTATTACCTCCCACGCATCGCCTCCAACAAGATATGAGTGATATTGCTAAAGGGCTCAAGATTGCTAGCACTATCGGCGGTATGGCGATGAAGGCGTCTAAGATGATTAAAGGGACTCTTCAATCTGCTCAGGGTGCAAACGATACAAATCAGACGGTACAACCAACGGTACAACCCTACACTGCACCGCCACCGGCATCCTCCCCTCCCTATGTGCCGCCAACATCAGCGGTACCACCAGCACAACAGCCAGTGCCACCTGTGCAGCAGCCAGATGCATCGCAGGCAAGACCCGCGAATGCGATTTTCTGCGATCAATGTGGCGCACGAAGTCTTCCCGGGAAACACTTTTGCAATGTTTGTGGCGCACGACTTGCTTAATGGGTCCGTGCGCTTTAGTGGTTATGCACAGTATCTCTGGTCAATACTTCATAGGCTGCAATAATACGCTGCATCTGTTTGGGATCACCACCACAGTCGGGATGATAACGCTTTGCTAGTTTACGATAGCGACGCTTGATCTGATCAGGCGTCGCATTTGGCGGTAACCCAAACACGGACAACGCCTGCTGCCGCTGCATATACGGCCGCGCTGGATTAACTGGACTATGCCAGAACGTCCGTGCTCCCATCCGCACAGCATCCCATAATAGCGAGATAATCGATTTTGGCTGTTGTGAATTCATCGTCTTGTTCCCAGTCAAACGCTACATATAACACTTCTAGATCACCGATCAATTCTACATTCGCCTTACTATACCCGATTTAGCGCCATAATGAAACGTTCAGATGATATTGGCCGTGAATAAAGGGTCAATTAAATGAGTTAGATGATAAGCTTGTTTCTTACTCTACTTTTACGGCATTCTTCAGCTAATTATAATTAATTAAGCACTCAGTCAGGGAGATGTAGATATGGCAAGTGAAACAAATCCTTTGGAGCATGCATTTAAACACAAAACTACAGGCATGCTCTCTACAGCCAAAGAAGGCTCTAAGCCCATGCGCGCTTTTTTTCGTAAGTTTAATAATGACTGGGCCACAACGTTTTCTGGAGCCCTGGCTTATAGTCTACTAACAGCGATGCTGCCAATCGCCATCGCTATTGTAGCCATTGTGGGCTTTTTCCTCCAACTACTCTCAGGACAACAGCACAGTACCGCTATTCTGGATGCCCTCAATAACATACCAGGTCTAGGCGCCGCCCAAAAAAGTCTGGTGCAAAGCGTCACTAACCGTTTGTCCGAAATCAGCCGGCTTTCTAGCAATTCTGGCGGTCATTGTCGCGGTGTTTGGCGGTTCAAGACTCTTTGTGGCGATGGAAAATAGTATGGATATCATTTACCGCGTGCGACCTCGACCCCCACTACGACAGAATCTAGTCGCCATTGGGATGATGCTCGTGTTTACTATACTTACGCCGATTATGGTTTTTGCGGCCACACTCCCTACAGCTATTCTGACCATTGTGAAAAGCAATCCGCAGTTGAAAACAATTCCTTTTCTCTCAACGCTGGTCGATAATAGTATGACGACACTCTTAGGTGGCTTTGCCGGCGGTTTGTTAGCCGCATTCGTCTTATTTGAAGCAATTTATGTAGTCGTGCCAAATCAGCGCATCCAGTGGAAAAGAAGCTGGCAGGGAGCCATTGTATCGGCGATACTACTGGAAATTTTTATCGCGCTCTTTCCCTTCTATATCTCTCATTTCATGAATAGTTACTCAGGTCAAACAGGCTTTATCATCGTACTCCTGGCTTTCTTTTACTACTTCGCACTCATTCTCATGCTAGGAGCAGAAGTGAACGCCTATTTCTTTGAAAGCGTCCAACCTCTGCCCAACAATCTTGCCACCTTCGTCGGCACGATGGGCGCTCGGCTCAATGACGATCTTCCAGATGAGGAATCTCCTCACCATATTGATCCCAAATCAACCGAGAACGCCGATGATAGACATATTGCTAAATCACAGGCCGAAGAAGAAGAAAATCAGCAGTCAAACATGCGAAAATAAGCGCTGCACAATCTCTCCCGCAAGGCTGGATTGATTGAGGCCTGCGGCAAATAAGGATGCTCCTTGTGCCGCTTCAAAACCAGTCTGCTCGGTCTTGGTGGATGGGAAAAGGAAAAGCTGATAGAGGTCAGCAAAATAGTCGATGATGCTATCTTTCCGCCCATCACTCGTATGATCGAGCAATACAACGTCCTCACAATGATGAATGGCCATGAGGCCAGCGAATTCTCGACTCAATTGTTCCAACAGAGCCTGTTCAAGGATGGCCTTATCAACATCCCCCTCATCAGTAGCGAGAAAAGGTCGCCAGACAGCCGTGCCATCAACGATCTGCCCCTCCCTGATTACAACCAGGCGGTAGGAGGCATCCATCAATTCGAGGCAGCCAAAAGTTAGCTCAGACCACGCAGCTCCCTGCTCGCGCATGTGATAAAGCAAGGTCATTACAATACATAGCATGCTAGCAGAACCCAAACTCGACCTCATCAGTCGCCTATGCTCTGGCACAGATGGCAGATAACGCACGGCTGGCAGCAGATGACCACGCAGAGAAAAATTCTTCAAAGCTATAAGAAAATCCCTCAACTCATGTGCCGAAGCATCAAAGTGTGCCTGAGCCTGTTGATCCTCATACCATAGCGGCAAAGGCATCAAAGCTATCTCAAGTGGCGAAGCAAGAGCTACGCAGGCGTCTGGATACGTGCGATACACATGCTCAAGATATGCGTATAATTCGGATATAGCCTGAAACTCGGAGCACTCCACATTACAATCTTGCCCTAAAATAGACGTTTTCCAAGTCTGATACGAACAATCAATACCAATATAAACAGTCATAAAATTTCCTTACCTCTAATCTTTCGCCAGAAAAAACTGCTCGTCTCTCTTCGTGCTTTTCTTGACGCACGCTAGACTAATCTGCTACACTTTGACTCAACTGGATAAAACCTCATGCAGGCATGCAGTGCAAGCAAGGTGGTAAGCAATAAAAAAACGACTGTAGCGCGAGCAATTCTCAATTAAGAGGTCAAATAACACATGAGAAGTGAGAGTCCATTAACCACCAATGGTCAGGAGCATACACGCTTGCTCAAAGCATTACGCGAAAGCGAACTGCTACGAGAGCTAGCAGAATTGCTAGCCTCTTCACTCGATCTCACACGCATTCTACAGGTCCTCGTCAAGCGAGCGACAGAAGCATGCGATGTTTCGCGTTGCGCCGTCTGGCTCCTTGATCAATCCCAAACACATTTTCTGCCATCAGCCTATCACATGTCCACACAGAACATGTCAGGAAAACGCCTGCACACAGCCGATAGAATATGGCATCAAAGCACAATTCCCTTCGATAGTGCAATTATCCAACGCGTATTGCATGAAAAAGGCATTCTGGCCATCAGCGACCTCAAAGTTGAAGATGTCATGAACTCAATGGCAGATAGGTTTTTTGTACGTTCCATCTTACTGGTCGCCCTCATCAGAGAAGATCGTCTGGTTGGCCTGATGTCACTGGATAATCCCGGACAACTGACGGCGTTCACCTATGATCAACAACAATTGGCACGTGCGATTGGACAGCAAGCATCCGTAGCCATCGACAATGCCCGCCTGTATCAAGAGGCACAGCTCGAAAAACAGCGAGCCGAACGTCTGATAGAACGTGCTCAATCTATTTATGAAGTCGCGATGGCCGTCAACTCAGGCGAAGAGCTCTCGCATGTACTTAATGTTGCAGCGCAACACCTCGCGAAAGGACTCTGCTCAAAACAGGTCACCATCGCTTTATTAGAAAAAGAGCGCCTCCAACCGGCCAATCAGAGCGCACTGGCTCTCGCGTCGACAGCGCCTCCAGCCCAGCTCTCAACGTTTCAGCATTGTACCAACGTCAGCAAGAAGCTAGAGCCACAATTTATTTATCATGATCAATTCTCAGACGAAGAACTAAGCTGGTTTAAGTATCTTGGCATGGAAAACGTCTTGATCATCCCATTACTCATAGGCGGCACACAAGCACAACCAGAAAAAGCCAGCACAAAGAAAAATCGTCACCAGGAGAAACACAGCATCGGCTTTGCCTTTATCAGCTATCCCACCAAAACCCGGCCCCCCACATCGGGCTACATCGCCTTTGCGCAAGACATCGCAGCCCATTGTGCGCTCGCCATCGAGAAAGCCCATAATCTGGCCGAAACCAGACGCGCCGAAGCGCTCGCGCATGAACATGCCAATACGCTTGACGCGGTATTCAATGCCATGACCGAGGGACTGATTGTGCTTGATACTCAGGGCAAGGTCCTACTCAGCAATCATAATGCCTCGCGCTTTATTGACATGACACGCAAAACAAAGAAGCAACTGGCAACCTATCTCCAGCAGCATCCAATGTATACACTGATAGGACAGCCGCTAGCCCCCGAACACTTTCCATTGACACGCGCACTTCATGGCGAACGCATCCGTGGTGAACGCTTCCTCAACAAAAATCCCGATGGCAACGAGCACGCCATTGAAGTTAACATCGAACCCTTGCTGGATAATGATCAAAAGCATATCGGCATTGTGAGCGCTTTTCGCGATATCACCGAACAAGTACGTGTAGAACAGCGTATCCGCAGGGCTCTGGATACTATGCTGCATGCCGCAGAAGCAGTTTCAGGCATCAAAGAGATCAAGGAGATTCTCTACCGCGTGCTCGCTATGACCTTGACGACTCTGAACAGCGAACGTGGCGTTGTGCATATCTACAGCGAGGAGCAGAAGATATTTACACCATTGCTCTCTATCGGCTTCACACCAGAAGAAAGCACACTCTGGCTCCTGAAACAAGCACACTGGCTCTTCCCTGCCGAGCCGGCAAATCATCATCAATACACCAGTTTGTACGAACACCTGAAAGAGGGACATGCCACTCTCATCAGCGAAGACCAGATAGTAGAAGAGACACAGAGCATCAATCATCTACTAGTGCTGGTAACGCCCATTACCCATAACAAGCGTTTGCTTGGTATGTTGCTAATCGACCGCTCAACCAGTTCCAAATACGATGCGTCCATAGTGGCAGACGATCAGAATAATACACGCCCGCTGACGGCACTCGAATTTAATGCCTGGGATATGGCAATCCTCGAAGGCATTGCGCAGTTTGCAGGTCTGGCCATCGAACAAACGCACTGGCAGCAGGAAGCAGAAATCGCCCGTACCAACGAAGCCACCATGCGCGAATCCAATGAGCTCAAAGACGAATTTCTAGCCATTACCGCCCACGAATTCCGCACCCCCTTGACCATCATCCTGGCCCACAGCCAAATGATGTCCCGTCTCCTCAGCAAAGCCATCGACGTAGATCCCAAGCTCCAGGAACGACTTAACGAGAGCATCTTCTACATCAATGAGCAGACCCACCAGCTCACAAATATCGTCAACACCTTTTTAGAGGTCACACTCATCAATCGAGGACAGATTGAACTGATGCCAGATGATCTCAATATAGACGATCTCCTCAAAAACATCGTCATGAAGCACAGTACGACCTCACCGATCCATCAGATCAGCTACAGCAGCGCAGCCAGTGCAGAGCCATATCTTATACGAGGCGACCAGGCACGCCTACAACAAATTTTCGTCAACTTACTACAAAACGCCATCAAATATAGTCCTCTGGGCGGCCCTATCACACTCTCAGTACGACAACAACGCACGCTGCATACGCCCGCCTACATCGAAATAGTTGTCTCCGACAAAGGCATTGGAGTCCCGCCTGAGGCCCAGCAACATCTCTTCGAGCGCTTCTATCGTGCGCCCAATATTGGACACAATCAAACAGGTGGCATCGGCTTAGGCCTGTATGTCGTCGCCGAATTTCTACGCTTACATGGCGGTTCTATCTGCGTCAAAAGTAGCGGCATCGCAGGTGATGGCAGTAGCTTTGTCGTTACATTACCACTGCTCGAAAAAAATAAGACACAAGATCAATCGTCTGCGTGACAGTAGCCGACATCCACGCGTGGATAATACTCAACGGGCACTCTTCCAGCAGAAATGGTAGCTATCGATGCCTCTTCCCGTCCAGTTGGAACAACAACAATGTCCATCTCGACTGGTAGCTTTTTCTTGATTAACAACTGGCACAATTGCTCTCCTAGACGAATACCAGGCCGCTCTACACACAGATAGAGTACAACTGAGAGCGGAATGGTAGTGATCACTATCCACAAAACGGAGGCGCTATATTGGGCGGGTAAACTCCACTGCAATTGCTGAAGTTGAGGCAAAATTGTTGTTAACAGATACATCACAAAGGGATAATGCCACATATAGAGGCTGAATGAAATAAAACCCAACCAGCGCAGAGGTGCCCACGCGAAGGGACGCTGGAGCTGCGCTGGACCACACAGTATACCAAAGAGGCAGAGAGCATAGCTAACCGAGTAACCAACTTGAATAAAAATATCGCGATAACTCACCAGAAAATCCTGATAGGGATCGAGAAAATGGAAAGCCCGATGTAGCATGTAAACAACATAATAATGCCAGACATTGATCAGCAGTAAGATAATTATCCCCAATCCGAAGAGCACTGGACTCAAGCGACGCACAATCGTACGTCCCTTTTTAGTGGCTGAAGCATGTTGCAGATAGACATATATCATACATACAAGCATGCCAAGCGCAAACGATTCAAAGAACTTACCCACTGTGCCGAAGATATATGGCCGCAACGCCTCAGCTATCGAGTGAGAGATCAGGAAATCCCACCGATGAGTGTCTGCTATTTTGAAGCCCCAACATCTCGTAAGCAGCCCCCAGGTAAACATTACAAGCAGGCAACAAGTAAGCTTGAACATCCGTAGCTTTAATGATCCCCAGCGGACAATACGTCCCATCAGCCAGGCAAGCAATGGCAGGAGCATATAAAATTGGAATTCGATAGCCAATGTCCAGAAAGGAGTATTGAGTTGCTGGTACGTTTGTGGGAGATCCATCCGAAAAGTGATAAAGAGCCATAGTTGGCTCCGGTGATCAGCCTGTAAATAGATTGGACTAAGATACAGGAGCATCAAGCATAATGTCACATAATAGCCGGGCACAATACGAAACACACGCCGAATATAAAAGCGTCGGAGCGACGGCCAAGCGCTATCGAACAGCATCGAATTCGCAAACGGCAAAAACAAGAGAAAACCCGATAGGACGAAAAA
This sequence comes from uncultured Chloroflexia bacterium, assembly GCA_963699315.1. Classification (GTDB taxonomy): domain Bacteria; phylum Chloroflexota; class Ktedonobacteria; order Ktedonobacterales; family Ktedonobacteraceae; genus Dictyobacter. The sequence goes on along the minus strand of OY969433.1, from coordinate 3,831,874 downwards.
GAGCAGGACTCCCGACTCGCCAATCAAGGCGAGCGAACTGAAGAAAGCTCCCCAATTATCTACATATGGGAACCAGACATGCCCAAACAGTGTCCAGAGATTAAGATGAAAAAGTACTACGCCCAGACAAGCCAGCCCACGTACGCCATCCAATGCCTGAATTGGGTGCTTCTGCTTACCATCCTCTAAAGATCGCGTCACCGCCTGACTATAGATATGTGCCTTCTCTCCTACATTTTGGCGCCAGACCACTATAGTAGTATTCCTTTTCCACATCTCACGTCTTCCATTTCAGCATAACTATTTCTTTTCTTTAAATTTAGTATAAAACTTTGATAAAATAGTAATACAGCAAGATGCGGTTTAAGCTGCAAAAATACGTAAAGATGAGGGGTTCATCAATCGTCCTTAAATGATAAAAATCCATAAGGACGATTGATGAACCCCTCATGCCTATGGGTCCATGTCGCGTTTCTGCACGCATATGAGTATTAGAAGAGTTCGGCTAAAAGCACGACATAATTAAATGAGCTACTTGTCGTGGTGGGCGCAGTTAAGTGGACCGTAAAGCCTGTATGCGACTGCAACGAAATATATTGGACGACAACAGGGCCAGGATTCGTTGTGAGTGTAACCAGGACAACGCTGGAGGTGGTTACAGATGAATTCTGGACGGTTATCTCTCTCTGCCCACTTTCAAAGCGTGCAGTGCCAGACAATGCCATACGCGGCGGCCTCTGATCAGCCTCCTGCCGTGTATTTGCTGGATACAGGACAGCCTGCGGCTCTTTCGCTAGCAGATCAGCCGCAGGAACAGAAGTGCCAGCCAGTCCTGAAGCAGCTTTTTTCGTATCCACAGTGCGCATATGCGCACTCGTTAAACCCATTGCATCTTGTCGAGAACTCATAGCAGGCAAATGCATGCTGGTCGAGCCGGCATCATACAGAGGTGTAGGCATAATGGGCAAACGCATACCCGTTGTATTCGCCTCAGGCGCTTCGCGAGGACGAACCTCATTAGCAGCAGATGAATGCTCTTCCGGCGCCAGTCTCTTCTTACCATCGGGATCATGTACCACTTCAAGCCGGATTTTAGTGGTCCGACCAGCTAAGCGCTGCCGCGCCTGCGCACTTTCGCCCGACGTCGATAAGGGTATGGTAGGAGGCACAAAGGGCCGTTGCGCACTCGCCATCGATCCAGTCATAGTAGAAGCGGTACACACTTCGACATCCGCAATAGAAGCCAGCGCAGAGGCTTTCATACCAAAGTCCATTGGCTGCGTTTGAGCAAGTTGTCCAGCGGATTGAGAATCAACCGACTGTACATTGGCGTTTAATGCACCGAAAGACGCCGTCAGACGTTGTGCAAAACGCAAAAGTATGTTCGTATTTTGTATTGTGGCACCGGGTTTCTGCCCCTCCACCTCATCAGAAAGAACAACAGCAGATGAATTCAAATCAGTCGGGATCGCGCTCTCAGAAGGAACAGTCTCGACAACTCTCGATTGGAGACCCAAGCGTGGCGGAACAAATGATTTATCTTGCACAAATGGATATCCAGCTAAAAATCCACGCTCATCATCTTCCGACCAGCTAAACTCTTCTTGAATAGACGACCCTAATGCCTCCACAACAGAGACAGAGAGACCTTGACGCTCCCGTGCGACACGAGAAAGCCATCCTTGCTGATTTTGTTCATTATGTTCTTCATTCAAACCCATCTCAGCTCCAGATATCCACGCATTAATTACACGATACACATTGGCATATACAGGATCAGTATAACATAGAAAATCGCGATAATCAACAAGCGTAGGACATTTTACCTTATGACCGATACCATAGAATTTGACAAGTATGTACCACAAAGGTATTAACAGCCCGTGAAAGATTTTAGTACATCTAGAAGTTCCTACTTGAAAGTCTAGTCAGAAACCGCTACAATAGTCACGGATCTACTACTAGATCAATGCGGCGTATATTTATACGCTCAACAACGGGTATGCCCGGGTGTCAAGTATGTCCAACAAGAGACATAATGAGACATCATATTTTTTCAAAAACAAGAGGAAGGATTTTCCTACATGAAGCTCAGTGGAACACACAAATTCGCACAGCCTAGCGCTCAAGTTTTTCAAGCCCTTTTCAATCCAACGATATTAAAAGCCAGTATTCCAGGGTGCAATAATGTCAGTTTTCCAGATCCCAACCACATGACGGTTGAGATCACAACATCACTGCCCAAATTGCATGGACCTTTTGCGCTTACCGTCGCCATCCCACGTGCACAGAATCCTAGCTACCTCGAACTACAACTCATCCGTCAGGGCCGAGGTGGTTCCATCAATGCACTTGCACAAATAACTATAACCGACGAGGCAAACGGCGCATTACTCAGTTACACAGCCAATGCCGAACTTGAAGGACTTGTCTCCGTTGCCAATAATCCAATTGGCGAAGGAATCGTCAAGAATTCCCTGAACTCATTCTTCAAAAACCTGGAAAAATCCATCTAATACCCAGCAAACAAAAAAGACGAGAACATGGCAGCGAGTCTACAATGTTCTCGTCTTCGTGTAATATCGGATATTTATGGTATGGAAAGTATGATAAAAAAAGCGCCCCAGTCCTTGCCGCAGCCTTTTCAGGACTACAACAAGGACTGTAAGCATTGTGTCGTTGGATCATTTGCTCACCAGGAGGTGATCATCTGATTACGGCAATGGAGGATAAGCGTTCTGCATGAGCTGATGGAACTGCGCCGAGAACCATGCGCCGGAGATCGGTGCGTTCGCTAAAGCCCCACTGGGCTGGTTATTGTTAAGTGAGTTACCACCATACGTTGGGTCACACATCTGGTCGAAGCCCTTACCCTGATTGTTAGGAATCAATGAGCTGGAACCATCGGACTCACCGGGAGGTTTGATCCACACGTACGCATCAAAGTGCGCGGCTGGACTGGCAACCGGGCGAATACCTAGACCGGCACCGCTCTGGTTACACCAGTCGCCACGACTTGGACGCTTGTCGATACGTGATTGATCAACGTAGGTATTAGTGACTGTCGATGTACTCACAGCCGTCGGCCGTGCCGCACCACCCCATCCATCACGAGAAGTGTCGATAAGCATACCGATGCCTGAGGGGAAACCTCCTGCAACGAGCGCGGTATACAGAGCGTTGTCGTAAGATTGCTCGTCAAAGTAGGGATTATACTGATAGAAGCTCGCCGAGTTAATCGGATTACCACCAACGTTTAGAGTTGGCGAAGGTAAGTACGGCTCCGTAACTGGAGTGTAGTTAGCGGTGTCGGAGATAAAACCATCAACGCTATTGAGACCAGCAGTCGTACCTTTGACTGTCGAGATCCACAGGTTTACAGCAGGTTGGAAGTTGCTACTCCAACCGAGCCAGCCTGAGTGCGCTGCGTCGAGGTAGGTATAGATGTTCGGGATAGCGTGCAGTTTGTTCAAGGCGTACTGAACACCCTGGACATATGCACCACTCGACTGCGCCTCAGCACATAATGGCTTGTTCAAGTTGGTAATGAGGTTCGGCAGCGAGTCTGGCTCGATGATTGTTACGATCCGCAGGCTGCTGTACTTCGCCTGGGACATAATGGCAGCAATCGGATCAATATACTGAGTTTCGTACGTATTCAAGCCGCCATTGGCGACCAGTAACTCTCCGTTCGAGGCCAGCGCGGAACAGTCACGATTCGGCAGGTCGTAGATGACGACCTCGATCGTTAACGGAGCTCCAGCTGCCTGGGTGAGTGCAGCATTCAAGTGGTCAGCCACTCCCATGCTACCATCGGTTGGAGCAATGGTCGCAATGCGATCCAGCCAGATACCAGTGGAAGTCTGAGCAATGGCGCTACCACCATCAGCACTGGCCTCGGCGGACCAAGTGGGATTCACGTAGCCTTTAGCTCCTGCATATGGATTAGCAACGTGAGTACCTGGTACAGGTGTTGGGGTCGGTGTACTTATAGGTGTTGGGGTTACCGTTGGGATCGACGTTGGTGTCGTACCAGGCGTTGGTGTTGGTGCCGTCGACCCATTACAGGCATTACCATTCACGGTAAAGTTTGTCGGGATGGGATTACTTGCCGTCCATGAGCCATTGAAGCCAGGATTGACAGTCCCATTAACCGCCACACTGCCATTATAACTCAGATTTGCCACAGTCACATTTTGACCAGACTGGGCAAATGTGCCAACCCACCCCTGCGTTACGGTCTGACCGCTGGCGGGAAATGTGAATGCCAAATTCCAGCTCGTCCACGCTGCAGGACTGGTATTCTGGATAACAATACTTCCCCCAAAACCACCCGGCCATTGGGTCGTCACCGAATAGGTTACCTGGCAGTACGAAGCTGCGTGTGTGACCTGCGTGGCGACAAATAATCCACTGAATGCAAGCAAGAGGGTCGTGAGTACCACCAATGGTCTGACCATCTTGACTATCCGCTTAGTCGTCATTGAACCTCCTCGTTACAAAAACCATACTGTATAACAGCAAATCGTCCTGCTGTCTGGACAGCATAACTTTATGCGCCCATGACACTGTTCCTTTTCGAAAATACATTAAAAATGTGATTATGCCCCAGACACATCCATGTTCCTTATTACAAGTATGTCCTGCTAAAACTATATTGTCAATAATAATTCTACTGTGAATAAAAACTGAACATTGCAGCCCATAGCCATAACACCTCTATCTGATGCTCTCGCACGTGTGCGCCAAAACGTGCGAGGCCCACACGGCAGCATCACAAAGGCCAAGAGAGCCGACGCTAGCCGACGGCGCGAGGAGTGTGTGCCACGATTTTTTGCAAGCGTCCTAGCGATGTGCAAAAACTCACGGGCGCATACGGCAACATCGTAGAGATACCGCAACGAGAGCGTAGCGGCGTTAAGATTGCGGTCAGAGTACGAGGCTCAGAAGGTGAAAAGCAGCAATCTGGCCTTGCGCACGCCGTCCAGTTTCTCGCATGATATGCTCCTGAAAGATGATCAAAGCATCGAACAGGTCAAAGTCACGCGCAGAAAGCATGTAGCTATTTTTACCGCTTTGGCGAACGTAACATACGTGAACTGGACGGCGTGCGCAAGGCCAGATTGCTGCTGGTCTCTCGGCGGAGAATCTCTTCTAGCCGCAATCTTGACGCCGCTACGCGCTTGTGCCGTGGTCGCTGCGATTGAGCCTGACATGCTCCTTCACTGGTTTGCAAAAACTCACGGGCGCATACGGCAACATCGTAGAGATACCGCAACGAGAGCGTAGCGGCGTTAAGATTGCGGTCAGAGTACGAGGCTCAGAAGATGAAAAGCAGCAATCTGGCCTTGCGCACGCCGTCCAGTTTCTCGCATGATATGCTCCTGAAAGATGATCAAAGCATCGAACAGGTCAAAGTCACGCGCAGAAAGCATGTAGCTATTTTTACCGCTTTGGCGAACGTAACGTACGTGAACTGGACAGCGTGCGCAAGGCCAGATTGCTGCTGGTCTCTCGGCGGAGAATCTCTTCTAGCCGCAATCTTGACGCCGCTACGCGCTTGTGCCGTGGTCGCTGCGATTGAGCCTGACATGCTCCTTCACCGGTTTGCAAAAAATCGTGGCGCACCCGCGCGAGGACACCGGCTAGCGTTGGCTCTTGGCCTCTGCGATTGAAGGTGGTGCCAAGCCAAACACCGCATGGGTGTTATTTGACAATAATACAGACTGTGTGCTATATGTAAGTGAGTCTTTTAATGTATACACGAATAAAAACACCACTTAGGAAGGAGGAGCGCATTGGAACGTATGACACAGGCCAGCGACTATTTAATCCCGTGGAGACGTGGCGCAACACAACATCTGATCGATAATTTTGTCGTTGCCCATAGCTGTGCTCTGCCCTTTTTTAGGGACACTTTCTGAACAATACTATCCTGAGAAGAGAGAAAGCCGTGGGTGACGTTTTCAGCACCACGGTCTTTTTTTATGCAAGACGTCTGTGAAGTGATCTATTTCACCTCATGGTCGTTTCCATTTCTTCAAGGGGATTATATATGGGCTTTTTCTCGCGCCAAGGTTTATGGCATCACAAGGATTTTCTCAGATTCTGGCTAGGCGAAACTATCTCTGCATTTGGCTCACAAGTGACCGCATTTGCCTTTCCCATTATTGCGGCGCTGACACTACAAGCTACGCCAATTCAAATGGGTCTCCTTTCATTTTTCGCTTTTGCTCCCATGTTGTTTTTAAGTTTATTTGCTGGTGTAGCTGTTGATCGACTTCCACGTCGACCTGTGCTGATCATCACAAGCCTTGGGCAAGCAATTACTATTGGGACCATTCCATTAGTTGCTTTACTTCATCTTCTACACCTGGAATATCTCTATCTTATTGCCCTCTTAAGCGGTTGTCTCACCGTCTTTTTTGAGGTCGCGTATCAAGCCTATCTGCCCTCGCTCGTTGAACAAGCGCAAACACTCGAAGGAATTGAAGAATAAGGTACCTGGAGAAATATAAATGGGGGCGACAAACCCCCATTGCGTGGAAAGTGCTGACATCTTTTTTTGTTACAGGCGGTAGATGATGGCTTTCAAGTAGGCCGTCTCGGGCATGGATCCATGGACGGGATGGTCGACGCCATGTGTAAAAGTGTCAAGTATGCTGTATGGTCGATGAAGACGTTCGGAGCTCGCGCCAACAATTTCTTTCAGTTCGTCCATACTGACGATACCGGAACATGAGCAGGTTAGGAGGATGCCTCCTCGCTTCAGGACCTGGATGGCGAGGTAATTTAGCTGCTGGTATGCTTTGATAGCTTGCTCTTTCGCTCGCTGCGATTTGGCGAAGGCCGGTGGATCAAGTATGATCACATCAAAGATCTCTCCTCGGATACGAGCGGCTTCCAGATATTCAAAGACGTCGGCTACGATAAATTCATGATTGGCAAGATCAATGCCGTTGAGTTCAAAATTTCGACGGGCAGCTTCCATCGCGGTCTCTGAGATGTCGACACTCGTGACGCGAGCTGGCACTTTGCTCAGAGCGGCGTTGATGGAGAAGCCTCCAGTATAACTAAAGCAATTTAAGACACGTTGACCCTTGGTATATTGCTTCAAAGCTTTGCGCTTATCGCGCTGATCCAGAAACAGTCCTGTCTTTTGGCCATACCAGACATCAACCAGCATGTTGATACCGTTTTCGCGTACCTGCACCAGCTCTGGTACTTCACCAGAAACCACTTGCGGCTCCATAAGAGGGAGGCCCTCGCGGCGCCGAGATTGACTGTCATTGCGCAGCAGGATGCCTTTGGCTCCTGTCTCTTGCTCCAAGGCTGCGATGACCAGGGGACGCAGGTGCTCCATGCCAGCGGTATGAATCTGCATCACCAGAATATCGTTGTAGCGATCAACGATCAATCCGGGTAATAAATCCCCCTCGGCATTGATGATGCGATAGGCGTTCGTGTACTCATCGTCAAGCTCAAAAACCTTACGGCGAGCCAACGCGTGGCGCACACGCCGACGTATAAATTGTTCATCAATAATATCGACAACATCGCGTGTCAAGAGCCGAATCGCAATATCGGTGCCTGGATTATAATAGCCACGCCCCACGAATTGTCCAGTTGACGACTTTAAATCGAGTAGCCCACCAGTTTCAACCCAATGTGGAGGCTGTTGAAGTGATCCAGAAAAAGCCCAGAGATGTCCAGCAAGCAAGTTTTTCTCACGATGAGGCTTCAAGCTTGCCGATGGATAATGAATAGAAGAGACCAATGCCACGTACTCCTTATACCCAAATGCCTTCAGAAATGTGCCACGGCACATTTTTCAGCGAAAGCAAAGAAATATTTACATAATAATACAATCTGGCTCATTATCGCATACATGGACAAGCAAGGCTACAGATAATCCTGCGTGAGAAAATTTTCCGCTACTCTCCCTTTGCGCTATGGCCACCAAAAAGCTCGAAGGCACTGCTGAGAGCGCCTTCGAACTTAAAAATGAAAATGATTGCGGGATAATAAAGATTTTTAGCGTTTAGGGCTGCTTTTGCAGACGAATAGCTGCAATCACAGGATCTGTATGATGCTCAGAGATACGAATTTCTGCTTTTCTCAGGTTGTTTGCACTATTGATCAAAGCGATATGTGTGAAGGCCTGAGGATAATTTCCCAGGGCTCTATTACCTTTGGCGTCAATTTCCTCGGAGAACAATCCCAAACGTCCAGCGTATGTCGACAGACGCTCGAATAATGAGCGAGCCTCATCGACACGTCCCTGCATGGCGAGATTATCAACCAACCAGAAAGTACAAATGGCAAAAGTACCTTCTTCTCCCTCTAAACCATCATCTGATCGATAGCGATAGACGAAACCCTGATCGTCTGTCAAATGTTCAATGGTGCGATCAACGGTCGAGCGCATGCGTGGATCGTCAGGCGCAATAAAGCCAACTAAAGGCAATAACAAATTTGAGGCGTCTAACGTAGGATCTCCATAGGATTGTGTGAAGGCTCCCAGGTTTGTATCATAGCCATTAATCAGGATATCAGCCCGGATCTGATCTCGTATCACGAGCCAACGTGGCAGATCAGCTTCAAGTTGCATTTGCTCGGCGGCACGAATACCGCGATCCAGCGCAACCCAGCACATAACTTTTGAGTAGACAAAATGACGTTCCCCGCCACGCACTTCCCAGATGCCTGCATCTGGCTCATGCCAGTGAGCACATACATGTTCAACCAGCATACGCATCATAGACCATAGTGGTCCATCCAATGTTTCGCCATAGCGCTCAAAACATCCCTGCCGTCGATACAGATGGATACAATCGAGCACCTCGCCAAAAACATCCATTTGCTTCTGATGCGCAGCCTCATTTCCAATCCGGACCGGACGAGAATCACAGTAACCACTTAGATGCAATAACAACTTTTCGGGCAGATCGCGTTCACCTCGAATGCCATACATAATCTGAAGGTCTTCACCGTTCGCGTAAGAGAGGCGACGCAACCAGTGAGTAAAGGCGCGTGCTTCTTCGGTGAAGCCCAGCACATTAAAGGCATAGAGGGTAAAGGTTGCATCACGCAACCAGGTGAAACGATAATCCCAATTACGAATACCGCCCAGATGCTCCGGCAATGAAGTCGTAGGAGCTGCAACAATTGATCCCGAAGGGGCATAGGTCATCAGCTTCAACGCCAGGGCACTACGTTCAACCTTATCAGCATATGGCCCCTGGTAGGTACTCCCAGCAATCCATGTACGCCAGGCGTGGAGAGTATAAGCCAGTTCTGCATCAAAGTTACGCGTTGGCAATTCTTCTTCCACCAGCCTCCGGGCTGAACGAGCAGTACGCCCCAGGCCCACAGCAAAGAGCAGACGCTCTCCTTCGCGTAGCACGACTTTGGCTACTACCGATGGATGAAAGTCATTCTCATCTTTAACTACTTGCACGGAATATGATGGCAACAAAGGAGCCCCCACAATAGCCAGCGCAACATGTTGATTTCCCACCTGAGATTAGAGCACCCAGATGTTCAGAAATCAGTTCAACCGCGCTCGCATCAGAGGCGTAATTAGGGCTGACCTTCAGCCGCATAGTCACAGACATCTCACCATGGACACATTCAACAATGCGTACCAGGCAATGGCAAGAACCATCTTCGCGGGTCCAAGTGTTATTACTCATAGCTTTATAAGGCCAGGCATTCAACGTCTCAACAGGCATAAAATCAGTGAGAACAATCTCACCAGCGATGCTCGCGAAACGAGTCTGCAACACATTACTTCCGCGCAGATAGCGCTGTGAACCTGGAATATTTCCTTCGCTGGGCGCAATCTGAAAAAATCCGCCACGCTCAGCATCCAACAAACGACAAAAGATGGCCGGGCTATCAAAGTCCGGTAGACATCCCCAGTCAACCGACCCGTCTGGCGATACAAGTACCGCCGAATGGCAATCTCCGATGACGCCATACGAATTAATCGGCATATATGTGCGATTGAGTTCGTTCATCCCAACCATTACACAACACTTCTCTCTTTTGAAAATCTAGAATAACGACAACCCTCAAGGAATCAACAAAGCCACCTTAGAAAACCCTTAGACCATCCTTAGAAAATCCTTAATAATTTAGCAGCTTATAACAAAGAAAAACGCAATAGACTACTGAATAGTAACAAATTTTCCCAATACTAACTTTTTCTCACCTTTTGGTCTCCAAGAACGCCCTCAGCGCTACGACTGAGGCCAATCACGTTACCAATTGCAATTTCATATATATCTACGCTATATTCAAGAGGGTTTTAGTAATATAGCCCTCATTGTAGTAGCTTTCAAATGACTTGTCTCACTGTTGGGCAAAAATAACCTGTATTTGCTATCTTGCGAGATGAGTTTGCCCCCCGAAACGGGAAATTTAAGATATAATCGTCTATAGCTATAAAATGATTGTTACAATTGATGAGAAGAGGCAGGCATCCATGCACGCACTTCAGCAACTCATGCGCCATCCAGCGGGCAGAATTGGCATTACGATTGGTCTGACATTTGGCTTCCTGGCAGCCCTGGCGGGTGAAGCCAGTAAAGCATTATTGTTCGCAGGCTTCTGTCGCTTTGTAGCAAGCCGTATGAAGAGATCCTGATAGACTGAAAATACTGGTCGAGAACTGAGTCGGAGTTCTCGACCAGCATTTTTACGCATTAGTTCTGCAGCCATTGGGCAACGTCAGGAGCGAAGTAAGTAATAATCATATCCGCGCCCGCACGCCGGATACCTGTAAGCATCTCCATGACAATACGCTGCTCATCGATCCAACCTTGCTGGGCGGCTGCTTTCACCATAGAATATTCACCGCTTACACTATAGGCAACCAGTGGCAGTTCGCAATGATCACGCACCTGACGAATGACATCCAGATAGGCCAGAGCGGGTTTGACCATCACCATATCCGCGCCCTCAAGAATATCCTGTTCCAGCTCACGCAACGCTTCACGAACATTAGCAGGATCCATCTGGTAGGACCGGCGATCTCCAAATTGTGGAGTTGAGCCGGCGGCCTCGCGAAATGGTCCATAGAAGCCTGAAGCATATTTGACCGAATACGCCATGATCGGTGTCTGATTATAGCCATGCTCATCCAGGGTATGACGTAACGCACCAACACGACCATCCATCATATCGGAAGGAGCGACAATATCAGCTCCGGCCTCTACATGCGAGAGAGCCATCTGTGCCAGCAAGGCCAATGATTCATCGTTCTGGACGGTCCCATTGTGGATCACCCCACAATGTCCATGGCTGGTATACTCGCAGAGACACACATCGGTCACGATTAAGGTCTCAGGCGACTCGACTTTGATACGACGAATCGCTTCTTGAATGACGCCGGTCTCTGCATATGCTTGAGAGCCTACTTCATTCTTCTCATTTGGAATGCCAAACAGTAGCACCGCCGGAATTCCAAGCGCCGCGATACGTTGTACTTCACGTCCGATCTGAGCGAGCGGCCATTGCATAATGCCGGGCATCGACGCGATCTCATTCGGCTCAGCCAGACCTTCCGCCACAAACATCGGATAGATCAACTGGTCAACGCGCAGATGCGTCTCGCGGATCAGACCACGCAATTTTTCATTCTGGCGTAAACGCCGTAAGCGTACTTGTGGAAAACTATTCATAATTTTTACCGCTCCACTGCTAGTGTACTGACCGTTGCTGATACAGCACGCACCGTCTCCTCCAACATCGCATCCTCAAGTGCCAACGAGACAAAGCATGTCTCAAACTGCGAGGGCGGAAGATAGATGCCACGTTCCAACATTTGCCAGAAGTAACGCCCAAAGAGTTGCGTATTTGAACGCTTCGCCATCTCATAATTGGTCACAGACTCGCTGGTAAAGAAAATACAGAACATCGCTCCAATGCGCTTGAATTGGGCCTCAATATGGTTATCGTACAACGCCTTTGTAATACCATCTTCCAAAAACTGACCTTTGCGTTCCAATAACTCATATTGTCCCGGCTGGCGCAATTCTGAGAGAGTTGCAATGCCGGCGGCCATAGCCAGCGGATTGCCAGAGAGCGTACCAGCCTGATACATAGGTCCAGCCGGAGCTACTAATTGCATAATCTCCCGTCGTCCACCGTACGCACCAACCGGCAAGCCGCCACCAATAATTTTGCCAAAGCAAGTGAGATCCGGCTTCATCTGTAGCCGTTCCTGCATCCCCCCGAGAGCCACACGAAAGCCAGTCATAACCTCATCAAAAATCAGCAGCGCCCCATATTGCTGCGTTAGCTCCTGCAAGCGCTCCAAGAATCCGGGCAAAGGAGCAACCAGTCCCATATTTGCAGCGATCGGCTCAACAATCACCGCCGCAATCTCATCTGGATAGGTCGCAAAGAGTGCAGCGACCGCTTCGGCATCGTTATAACTAGCTGTCAGCGTATTCACAGTGGTCTGAGCAGGTACACCAGGACTATCAGGTAACCCCATCGTAGCCACGCCTGAACCGGCCTGTACAAGCAACATATCGGCATGTCCATGGTAGCAGCCGCTAAATTTGATGATCTTACTACGTCCAGTATAGGCACGAGCCAGGCGCAAAGCACTCATAGTCGCCTCGGTACCTGAATTCACAAAGCGGATCATCTCCACCGAAGGGACAGACTCAATCACCAAGCGAGCAAGCGTGCTCTCGGCTTCAGTCGGAGCACCGAAGCTAAAGCCGCGCCGACTGGCCTCGATGACCGCCTCAACCACCGATGGATAAGTATGTCCAAGGATCATTGGCCCCCAGGATTGGACATAGTCTAGATAGCGATGGCCGTCGACATCATAAAGATAGGCTCCCTCGGCCCGCTCGATAAAAACGGGATCTCCGCCAACGCCACGAAAAGCACGCACCGGACTATTCACTCCTCCTGGTAGGAGTTGTTGCGCTTCCGCAAAAAGTTTCTGTGAACGTTCCAACGAAAAAGTGCTGGCATCTGATGTGGTCATAATATTCAGGCTCCTAAAGATTCCAGAATCTCGTCAAATGGTTCAGCGATACAGGTATACATAGGTGTGTCGCGTAAAGTATACATACTGGCTTCGGTGTAGCGCAGCTCCTGCACGAGATCAAGGAAGTCCTGGAGATCATCGGTCTCGAAGGCGACAACGAATTCCTGGTCATCAATGCCAAAAGAATAGGTTGTGTTGAGTGAGACGCTCGGATAGGTCAGGCCGACACGAATATGTTCTCCCATCATGCGCTTGCGCTCTTCCATCGATAAAGCGTACCAGGGACGCGTTTTGACGAAGGGATAGACAAATAGGTATTTTCGATCTTCTGGGGTGATAACCAGACGAGGATCATGAGATCCACGGGCGTTTCTGCCAACGTAGACCGAGCGCTTGGTCATTGAGAGCATGGAACGCTCTTCGATCAGATAGGGTCCCATGATGCTGCGACGAAACAGGCTGTTGAGACGACGTAAGTTGTCGATGTCATAGGTGGCCTGCCAGATCATAAAATCGACATCTGAGCGCACACCATAAAGAGAAAACGTACGGATCAATTCGTCATTGGCAGCGTAGTCAGCATAGATTTGCTTCAGCTGTCGCTTACCTTCTTCCCGGACATCGGCAGGCAGCAGTTGCCACTGCTTATCCAGTTTGTAAAAGCTAAAGCGCACAAGCTGTCGAGGCTGTTTCGGCTTCGGCTGTGCCGGAGCTACATCTACACCTACCTGTGGTGTACCATTAATGTGTGTTGAAGTTGCTTGCTCTACCATAATTTTCCTCGTGTCCCCCCATAAGCATGCAGAAACGCCACTCACGTGGCTGGGAACATAATCTTAGTATATTCCTCATTTGTCTGCAAGAGAATGTAAAACTATTGCTTGTACCAAACCATCAATTGTATACTCTTGCGCCTCAATAGTTACATCGAGACCCAGTTCATGAGCTGTCCGTGACGTTATCGGACCAATGCTGGCAATTCTGGTATTCTGTCTGACAGTCTCCAGCAAGGACTCAACTGCGTCGCTATCAGCTGCGCAGTTGCGTAGCCAGAGCACAAAGTTTCTGACTGTGGATGAACTAGTGAATGTTAAAATATCGAGCTGCTGTTGTTGCAAAAGCTGTAATATCTCACGTCCCCGCTCGTCATCGCGGGCTACGGTAACAGTCGTGTAGGCCGGAACCTCGTCCACCAGTGCGCCAGCCTGCTGTAGTTCGGTTACCAGTACCCTGCGCGCCTCGGCAGCGCGAGCCAGCAAGATACGCTGTCCCTTGAATGGGATCTGGCGCTCACGGGCATCGGCGAACAAAGCACTAGCCACGCCTTCCGCAATATATTCATCAGGGATCAGGTCAGCGGATAAGCCATATTGCAGCAGGGCCGCTGCCGTCGCAGGACCAATGGTGGCGATGCGCACGCCACGCAACGCCGCTGGCTCATATCCTAATGCTTGTAGGCGCTGCATGCAGATATGCACACCGTTAGTACTCGTCAGGATCAGCCAATTATAAACGGGTTGAGCCGAAATATATAAGCGCGTCAGAGCAGCATCCAGATCTGTCCAGTCGTGCGGAGGCACGATACGAATAGTCGGAAACTCAATCGGAATAGCGCCAAGAGCACGGAGCCGCTCACTGAGCACACTCGCCTGCTCACGTGTACGTGTCACCAAAATATGCTTGCCCTGCAAGGCAGCCCCTAATAGCTCAGACATTGAGACGCTCCTGATCACGAGGAAGAGCTAGTTCCTGAATGATCCCCTGTGCTCCCTGAGCCAGAGCCTGCTCTGCTAGAGTTATGCCAAGCTGCTCGGCATTCGCGAGAGTCGTCTCAGATGTCCAGGGAATGGACTGTTGAAGACGTATCTGCCGATCACCATCCAGACTAGCAACCAGTCCCTGAAGGGTCAGGGTCCCATGCTCAATAGCTCCATAGGCAGCCACTGGCAGATAACAGCCGGCACCCAGACGGTACATAAACATGCGCTCTGCACTTGTCGCAGCCTGTACTAGATCATCACGCAGGGGGGCCAGAAGCTCCAGGATACCAGGCTCGTTACGACATTCAAGGGCTAATGCTCCTTGACCGGGAGCGGGCAAGAGCATATCAAGTGGGAAATATGTCATCCTTCCAGCCAGGCGTTCCTGCATCTCCATACGATGGAGTCCGGCAGAAGCCAAAACAATACCATCATAGTCACCGGCATCAAGTTTGCGTAAGCGTGTATCGACATTCCCACGCAACGACAAAATCTCAACACCAGAAACGAATTTCTTCAACTGCGCGGTACGGCGCAGACTACAGGTACCAATACGTAAGCGAGCGCTCTGGTCAGAGGTCGCGACTGAAAGCAACTTACCATCTACAATCTGGAAAGGAGAGCGTGACACAAATACATCACGTGCATCCTCGCGTGGTCCCACGATAACCAGCTGCAGATCGTCTGGCTGGACGGTCGGCAGATCTTTCAAGCTATGTACAGCAATATCGATGCGCTGTGTATGTAATGCATGCTCGATCTCAGTCACAAAAACCCCGTCGCTCCCAATTTGCGAGAGAGGCATACTAGTTATGCGATCGCCAGTAGTGCGAATCTGCTCAATCTCAATCTCCAAACTGGGCCACTGTTGATGTAACCGTCGCATGATCCAGTGGGTTTGTATCATTGCGAGCTGGCTGGCCCGCGTCCCTATTGTCACTTTCATGATCGTTCTCTTCTAAATCAAATAAATAACGTATAGCTTCAGTATAGATATGTCCCTGACCGGCCACTGCTGCTTCTTTTAATCTCAGCATAGGTGTATGTAACATTTTATTCATCAAGCGATTAGTTAATTCTTGCACTGTGCTCAATTCACGTTCCGAAAGAGTGGGAGACAATTGACGTAATGTCCGTGCCAGTTCCTGTTGGCGCACAACCTCTGTTTGTCGGCGCAAATCACTGATCGTGCTCACGACGCTAAGCGATGCCTGCCAGCGCTCGAAGGTCTGCATCTCTTCGTCGATAATAATCTGGACATGTTCGGTCTCCTGCCAACGGAGTTGAATCCCATGTTCTACCTCGGACTGTAAATCATCCAGATTATACAGATGGACTCCAGGCAGATTTCCTACCGCAGGATCGATATCACGTGGCATAGCGATATCGATCAATAACAACGAACGCTGCGCACGTTGCGCCATGATCGGCTCCATTAATTCAGCTGTCAAGATCGCATGCGGAGCCGCCGTCGAACTGATTACGACATCAGCATCTATTAATGCTTCGGGAAGTTCTTGAAAAGGGCGCAAGGTCGCTTCAAGTGAGGCGGCTAGCGCTTCGGCATGAGCCTGCGTACGATTGATAAGGACAACCTTCCCTGCTCCATTATCTTTCAGATTACGAGCAGCCAGTTCGCTCATTTTGCCAGAACCAATCAGCAACACATGCGACTGATGGAAATCAGCCAACAAATGACGCGCTAATTGCACAGCAACATGGCTTAAAGATGCTGCATTACGGCTAATATTGGTCTCACTACGTGCACGCTTACCTGTTACTACCGCAGCCCGAAACAACGCAGAGGTCAAAGGTCCAGCAAAACTGCCACCTTGCGCAATTTCTAACGCTTCCACCACCTGTCCCTGAATCTGCGGTTCGCCCGGAACCAGCGAGTAGAGGCCACTAGCAACACCGAAGAGGTGCGAGACTGCACTCTCATCGGTCAAGCAGTAGCAATAAGCCTCTAACTCAAACAAAGCTACTTGACGTGTCTCGCTTAAGATCTGTAATAAATCGATACGTCCCTGAACTACATCCTGACATATAGCATACAATTCCACGCGGTTACAAGTAGAAAGGAGCACACTTTCAGTGGAGACCTTTCGAGCCTCTTGGAGCAGCTGCGGTATGGAACGAGCAGAACATGCGAGGCGCTCACGCAATGCAATAGGAGCGGTAGTGTGGTCAACGCCGACAACGATGATATGCATGCAAACCTCTTAAACCTCTAAATTTTTTATAGTCTATAGAGATTTTAGCGTTTTTTTTGAGTTAGTCAAGTCTATAGTCCCCGATATCTCATCAGGAAAACACCCTACATGAGCCGATACAGCTTGATATACCCAACAAAAATACCCTACAATAATCCATTTTCAAGTTGTATATATTCTTTTCAATACGATATATCTATAAGTGAAAATATTTTGTGCGCAAAACATATTCCTCAGATATCCTATGTCTGCACCTATCTACCGCCGAACACATCCCCACCTGTCAACGAAGGCAAAAAGTTGTATTATATCAATACTATTTGTCTATTAATAAAAAATAAGCACTGGTGGCCTCATCAGCAAAGATCTTATTCATTCGCGCGATACAACTGATAGCAGCCATCCGTCTAGGAGTGACAACGTATGTTTCAGCTTGATGCACGTTTTACAGCACTATTAAGCGTGCTCTTTATCGCAGTAGGTCTATTTAATCTCTATATAGGGCGGAAACGCATGTTCGCCCTGCGAAAAGCCGGCCGTTCAGTTATCTGGCACAAGCAGACAAGCATTTTAACAGGCTTCGAATACGCCCTCCTTGGTATTGTCCTAATACTTAATTCGGGAATTTCCAGCGGATTCTTTACAAACGCACAAGCCGTGTTTGTGATTCCAGTCTACACAGGAGTATTGATCTTAGCAGCAATCATACTCGCCTATCTACTATTCCTGCGTGTCACATCGCACCGTGTCCAGAACGCTCGAGCAACAAGCCAGGCGGTAGAGCAGACCACATCGGAGCCAGCAGCCGCGCAACTGACACCTCAGGAACGGGCCGCCCAAACACAACGTCGTCGCGAAAGGCGCAAAAATGCCGCATCAGCTCGTCGACGTCAATCGGGAAGATCGTGATTGACGGGAGTCATCCCACAAGTATTTCAGGTCAGATATTTTTCTCGCATTCACATCCAAAAGCCTGATATCCACCCACATGCTATCAGAAACGCAACGCTCATCCTTAGAAATGTGCCGTAGCACATTTCTCACACATTTCCTAAAGGAAACATGAGGCCTGCCCATCAAGATGGTCAGGCGCTCATAAAGCCCATCGCAATGGGCACCGCAACAAGGCAAGGAGATATAAGTTATAGGTCAGGCTATGAAGTCCGCGATGAAGACTGACGCCAGGCGGCCTCGACGCATTGCTTCAAGAGCAGCGCATTCGTCAGAGGTCCTACCCCACCAGGAACTGGCGTAATCGCTCCTGCTACGTCCCGAACAGCCGCATAATCGACATCGCCAGCCATGCCACCTTCAGGCAAAGCATTGATGCCAACGTCAATAACTACAGCTCCCGGCTGCACCCATTCAGCCTGCACCATATATGGACGCCCAACGGCAGCGATCAGTATATCTGCCTGCCGCGTCAAAGAGGGCAAATCGACTGTGCGCGAATGGCAGATAGTCACGGTCGCATGCTTCTGTAACAAGAGCTGCGCCAACGGCTTGCCAACGACGTTGCTACGCCCAAGCACGACAACATGTTTGCCCTCAATAGGAGTATTGTTGCGCGCCAGAATCTCCATCACCGCCGCCGCTGTAGATGGCTGGAAGCTTGGCAGTCCTAATGAGAGGTACCCAGCATTGAGCGCGCTGATACCATCAATATCTTTCTCTGGTGCCAGAGTATTCACCACAAGTTCTTGCGGCAAATGGGCTGGCAGAGGCATTTGTACGATGATGCCATGGACAGCAGTATCAGCGTTCAAACGCAGTAACACGGAACGCAAATCAGCTTCAGAGGTCTGCTCGGGCAGAGCTTCCAAACTCGCCTCTACTCCGATATCGTTAGCAAAGCGCAAAATGGCTTTACTATAAAAGCCCGAGGCTGCATCCCCCTCTACACGTACGATCACTAGGCCGGGAGCATGCTCATGTTCCTGAACATAACGCTGCACATCTTCACGCAGTTCAGCCTTTAACTCAGAGCTCATCGCACGACCATTTAAAATTGTAGCAGTCACGCTCTTTCCCCTATCATCTTCACGACCTGCTGGCTTCCCACCGACACGGCATCCAAAGCATCATTTAGACGCTGCTTCAACGTCTCAACCCGCTGCGCATCCTTGAGTGAATTAAGATTCGTATAGACCATCCAGGAAGCTCCAGTGGAGGCTCCAGAAGCCATCATAGCAGCAGTCGCGATATCGCTCAAGACATTTTTGTTACCAATCTCTGCTACCCGCTGGCAATAATGCACCAGTTCCGCAGCCAGATCAGCCATCTCAAGTGGAACCAGCGCCGCATCTACCAGAGCAGCCTGGATTGCCTGCGTACGGACAACTTTCTCTTCAGGAGTTGTACGCGGCAATTTGAAGCAAGCAGATAGTTTTCCATAAGCATCGATATCAGCCTGCATCAATTCCTGAAAACGGCTGCGCAATCCTTCGGCCCGCGTGACGATCGTTTCTATTTCCGCGTGGACCGGTGCATAATCAGCCTTACTTAAGGTCAAGCGTGAGACCATACACACCAGAGCAGCGCCCATGGCACCACTCAGAGCAGCCGTCGAGCCGCCGCCCGGCGTCGACTGCGCGGACGCCAGATCATTGAGATACGTTTGTAATGATTTATCGAGATACATATGTTATTGTCTTCCTCATCATCAAATTCAGCTGACATCCAGACGACACAAAGCCAGCAGGCCGCGTCCATAGCCACAAAGCACACACAATCTCATATCCATATGTCTTCAGAAACGTGCCGAAGCACATTGCTCATCTGAACACAAGGAAAGATAAAGAGACAACATGTCATATGGCAATTTTAACACTCCATCGAAGCCGCGTCGAGCCATCCACAAAAACGTCCGACGCAGCGCAGATCCAGCCAGATCAGGTATGACTTAGGATTTTCACACCTGACCAATCGCCAAAATAGAGTCCCTGGGCATTAAGCGAGACACCTTGAATCCAGTTGGGAATGATGCCAGCCATGCATTGATGATCAAGAGGGATCACGGGGGCGGCGTTGAGTACCAATTGTTCCGCCTGCGTATATAAGCTCAGGCGTGTAGCACCAGTACTCGCATTAGCCCGAGCAATCAACTGATCATAGTCAGTACTATGCCACTGCGAGACATTCTGTGAGGAGGTCGAAAGAAAAGGCTCTACAAACGCATATGGATCAGCAAATTTAGCTTGCCAGGAGACAAAACCAAATTGGATAGTATGATTGCTCAATTCTTGCTGATAGACAGTCGCATCTAAGGGCTGCAAATTAACCTTGATACCAGACACTGCTTGCCACATACTTTGCAAGGCATGAGCCATCGCAGGAGTCACCTCCGAGATCGGATAAGAAAAAGTGATAGCTGGAATCTTGCTCAGATTAGGATAGGCAGACTTTAAGAGGTTACTGGCCTTAGTTACATCCTGCGTTGACTTCTGAACCGGATATGGATAGCAAGACATATTTGTAGGCTGAATAGTGTCAGCAGCCAGGACGGTCTTCCCCATCGTAGTCACAGCATAGCCTGGCTTATTGAGAGCAGCGGCAAAGGCCTGTCGAACCACCTCAGAATTAAACGGAGCTTGCGTTACATTAAAGAACAAAGCATCAGTCTGAAGCAACTCAGCACTCGTAAAACCCTGCAGTGGACTTGCGGCTAATTGATCAGCCTGCACCAGATCCCAGACCAGATCGTAATTACTAGCCCGGTTGGCGGTATATGCGACACGCGGATCATTCTGAAAGTAGATGTTCACCTGCGTCAATGTCAACTTGTTTCCATAATAGTGGGGATTAGGCACAAGCGACATCTTGACATCAGATACTATATCTTTCACAATAAACGGTCCCGTTCCCACTCCCTGCTGGACCACTGAGACAGGCCAGGGCTGTCCTTGATAAGCGGTTACCAGCTTCTGGTTCGTCGAAAAAAAAAGCGAATTCGCCAATTCAGATAGAAAATATGGTTCAGGCTGTGTCAGCTTCACCTGCAACGTATGCGCATCAGAAGCGTTCACGCCAGAGAGAACTTTTGACTGACCAGCGTGAAACTGTTGCACCCCAACGATACTAGCAGCCTCAGAAGTTATCAGAGAAGATTGATTTGCGGGACGAAACGCATACATCCAAGAATCGATATATGTCTGAGCGGTCACGGGTGTCCCATCAGCAAACGTAATGCCGGATTTCAGGTGAAAAGTGTATGTTTTTTGATCGGAAGAGATAGTCCAATTCGCCTGATCGGGTAGCACCTGTAGATTTTTGTCTACACGCACAAGTCCGCTGTAGAGCATATTCATCATAATTTTCCCATTGGCATCCTGCTCAACGGTTGGATCAAACGATGGTGCGTTTGTTGTCCCAATGAATGGAATCGTCAAAACTTGCTGCGCAGCCGGCGTTCCGGTACCTATGAGCGTCCCGCTCTTCGCACAGGCTGATAGTAGAAGCAACACAGAACATAATACAAGCATAATAGAGGGCGCACGCCAATTATGAACACGTTTTGCATATATATATGGGGAACGATAATGCATTCCTTGACCTCTCACTATAAAAATTTATCTTCAGAAAGTGCAGCCCACATGACGCAAGACGCACCATATCATCAAGCCCCATTATAGCGGAGGTCGTCCCCAATGACAAACAAAGATGCTTTACAGGAGACTAGAGCCCACTAATTGGCGATTCCACGGGCAAGGCTGGGTCTCCAGAAAAACTAGATAATACGCATCAACCTAAGCTATGCCGGAGTGCCATCATTGGAACGGGGATCCCAGGAAGCCGGTTCGTAAAAATCCCTCTGTATAATCCCATGGAGAAATTCCTGTTCCACAGCACCATCATTTCCACGAATATGATCACGAAGTTCACGCGCCGAGGCAGGCGATAACATCATAGTAAGAGATTTAACCTCAACCTGCTCAGGGGGAATTAGATTACGCGTCTGGAAAACATTATCTCTGCGCGGGGATCCAGGATCTCGTCGCCAATCACCCTGGTTAACTTCCGCATTGTACTCAGATCGAGGTTTGACCACACGAAGAGTAGTGCCAATCCATTTTGCATTGAGCTGGCCCTCACTTACAAGCTTATCGTTTTCATGTTCATCAAGTGGACGCTCAGCACCAGAAAAGCTTTGGGAATAAATGTTGGTTTGATCTAAATCACGAGCAAGAGTAGTCCACCCCACATTATTGCGGCGATCGGGTGCTTCGTGACCTTCCCATGCCCCACTACCGCCACCTTGACCGCCATATCTAGGGTCGATTCCTACTTCTCTAATACCGCCTGGGGCACGGAATGATCCATAGCTAGTTCCTTTGTAAAACACTTCTGAGCCACTTGGAGGTCGAGACAAGTCAAAGGTCAAAGTAACCATCTTTCTTTCTATCTCACGATTCACCCATCTGTCACCCCGGTAAACTTGTACATCAACGGTGCGCGTATCACGAATCATTCTAACATCTGGTATGTTATTTGGTGTAAGACGCACAAGTCCGTCAGGTGTTGGCTCTCTGCTGAATACATCTCGCGGATTATTAACATCATTAGCAGTACGAGCTGTCGATGCCTCTGGATTAGCGTTATAAAAACTTTGACTGAACGACGCTCGGTCACTCATATAACCTGGTTGATACACATTTGGATTTTCATATGTCTGAGCGCGCACATCTCGAGATGGTCCTCCTAAGTTCAAATTCCATCGATCCATATAGTTTCTCCTTTTTAACCACTATATAAAAGCAAACTATTTTAATAATATATTATCGTAAAGCAAAAACAAGGTGAATCTAGGGAACGTTTATATTTTCTTACATCATTATTTAATTTCCTGAAGAAACTTTTTAATATATACCTGCATCATTAAGCATGCCTAAAAAACACAACAAAAAAGACCTTACTCGCATAGAGTAAAGCCTCTCTTTAGAACCATATTCAGCAAACCTCTGTATAGGATATGTCCTCAATTTTGCCGAGCACCATGCCGTCAGCCTACGCTGAAGCAGAGAACTCGCATCCAAAGCCACAATGAAGATACTTCTGTGAAACAAGCCGCTCGATCATTAGGGCGACTTCGCTCCGCCTGTTACCAGGTGTCCACGTGTCGTCTATCTACCAAGTGGTCTGCTTGGGATCTTAAACACTCGAAAGTGTTGGGAGAACTCATCTTGGGTGCGGCTTCGCGCTTAGATGCCTTCAGCGCTTATCCCTTCTCGACGTAGCTATCCAGCTCTGGCCCGGGCGGGCCAACTGGCGCACCAGCGGTCGAGCCATCTCGGTCCTCTCGTACTGGAGATGACGCCCCTCAATTCTCCTACGCCCACGACGGATAGAGACCGAACTGTCTCGCGACGTTCTGAACCCAGCTCGCGTGCCGCTTTCATGGGCGAACAGCCCAACCCTTGGGACCTACTCCAGCCCCAGGATGCGACGAGCCGACATCGAGGTGCCAAACCTTGCCGTCGATGTGAACTCTTGGGCAAGATAAGCCTGTTATCCCCGGGGTAGCTTTTATCCGTTGAGCCACACTCCTTCCACTCGGGAATGTGGGATCACTAAGCCCGACTTTCGTCCCTGCTCGACCTGTCCGTCTTGCAGTCAAGCTCCCTTCTGCCTTTACACTCTTATGGGTGATGTCCATCCACCCTGAGGGAACCTTTGGGCGCCTCCGTTACTCTTTGGGAGGCGACCGCCCCAGTCAAACTACCCGCCTGACCTTGTCTGCGCGCCGGATCACGGTCACGCATGAGACACAAACTGTATCGAGAGTGGTATTTCACTGCTGTCTCCCCTACCCCCACAAGGATAGGTTCTCCGACTCCCACCTATGCTACGCACGATCCACCTCGTATCCAGATCAAGGTGTAGTAAAGCTCCACGGGGTCTTTTTGTCCTGTCGTGGGTAACCCGTATCTTCACGGGTACTTCAATTTCGCCGAGTCCTCTGTCGAGACAGTGCTCAACTCGTTACTCCTTTCGTGCGGGTCGGAACTTACCCGACAAGGAATTTCGCTACCTTAGGACCGTTATAGTTACGGCCGCCGTTCACCGGGGCTTAGATTCGCAGCTACGATCACCGCTCCTCGTAACCTTCCGGCACTGGGCAGGAGTCAGCCCCTATACTTCCGCTTTCGCGTTCGCAGAGACCTGTGTTTTTGGTAAACAGTCGGTTGAGCCAATTTCTTGCAACCCCCTCACGCTGCTCCGAAGAACCTCGCTACTAGGGCACCCCTTCTTCCGAAGGTACGGGGTCAATTTGCCGAGTTCCTTAACAGAGGGTCGCTCGTTCACCTGGGGAGATTTCCCCCTGCCTACCAGTGTCGGTTTGCGGTACGGGCGGAGTATGATTTTGGCGAGAGGCTTTTCTTGGCGGCGTAGGGGCCAATGACTTCCGCAATCTTGCGATCGCTCGCTGCATATGTCACGCACAGGAAACCGGGATTTTCCTCGGCTTCGCGCTTCAACACACAGACCTATCCTGTCCATTTGATAGGCTCACCTTCCTTACCGCGTCCCCCCATTGCTCATAACGAACTACTCCGGTGCAGGAATGTCCAACCTGCTTTCCATCGCCTACGACTACAACGTCCTCGGCTTAGGACCCGACTCACCCTGGGACGATTGACGGTGCCCAGGAACCCTCAGGCATTCGGTGTGTCTGGTTCTCACAGACATGACGCTACTCATTCCGGCATTCTCACTTCTGCACGCTCCACCAGTTCTTTCGATCTGGCTTCTCTGCCTGCAGAACGCTCCCCTACCAACCCTCTCTTATGTAAACACAAGAGAAAATTCCATAGCTTCGGTAACGCGCTTGAGCCTCGATACGTTGTCGGTGCCACTCCACTCGACCAGTGAGCTATTACGCACTCTTTAAATGATGGCTGCTTCTAAGCCAACATCCTGGCTGTTTGGGCGAAATGACTCCCTTTGACACTAAGCGCATATTTAGAGACCTTAGCTGATGGTCTGGGCTGTTTCCCTTTCGACAATGAAGCTTAGCCCCCACTGTCTCACTTGCGGATACCCTGTCCTGGCATTCGGAGTTTGGTTGGGTTTGGTAACCTGCACGAGGCCCCTAGCCCATTCAGTGCTCTACCTCCAGGATAGTTTTTCTTCCGCAGCTGTACCTCAATACATTTCGGGGAGAACCAGCTATCTCCGTGTTCGATTGGAATTTCTCCCCTATCCACAAGTCATCCCCTAGTTTTGCAACACTAGTGAGTTCGAGCCTCGACGGACTGTCACATCCGCTTCACTCTGCTCATGGATAGCTCACACGGTTTCGGGTCGCATCGCCGCAACGCTTCGCCTTGTTCAGACTCGGTTGCCCTGTGGCTCCCCAACTTTATCGTCGGTTAACCAGGCTACGACGATGCACTCGCCGGATCATTCTACAAAAGGCACGCCATTAGCCCTTAGTCTCGCAAGAGACAGTGGCCTCTGACTGCTGGTGAGTACGTGGTTTCAGGGTCTCTTTCATCCCCCTCTCGGGGTGCTTTTCACCTTTCCCTCACGGTACTTGTTCGCTATCGGTCGCTGAAGATGTTTAGCCTTGGAGGGTGGTCCCCCCTGCTTCCCACAAGGTTTCACGTGCCTCGTGGTACTCAGGATACCGACCCATCCGCCTATGCCTTCCTCTACGGGACTGTCACCCGCTCTGGTCGCGCTTTCCAACGCGTTCGAGTAGCTCATTTGGATTTGTTGTCGGTCCTACAACCCCAGTGGTTCCGAAGAATCACTGGTTTGGGCTGTTCCCGGTTCGCTCGCCACTACTACGGGAATCTCGGTTGATTTCTTTTCGTCGGGTTACTGAGATGTTTCAGTTCACCCACTGCCCCCCGTCACCGCCTATGTGTTCAGCGGGCGGTCTCCAGACATCACTCTGG
Organism: uncultured Chloroflexia bacterium; assembly: GCA_963699315.1. Taxonomy (GTDB): domain Bacteria; phylum Chloroflexota; class Ktedonobacteria; order Ktedonobacterales; family Ktedonobacteraceae; genus Dictyobacter. Next base: position 3,805,986 of record OY969433.1, on the reverse strand, counting down.
AGGAGTTGCCTCATTCGGAATCTTGGGGCTCATCGCTTGCATGCAGCTCCCCCCAAACGTTTCGCCGGTCTCCGCGTCCTTCTTCGGTCTTCAGCGCCAAGGCATCCACCTCGTACTCTGTGTAGCTTGTTCTCTTAATCTTGTCATGTCTTTGAATGCTTGACTTTTTATCTTTTTGATGAATGAAAAAATCGATCCTCTGCTTCAGTTTCGGCTGACCACATGCTGTGCTCAGCAAAATTGAAGATATATCCTATGCAGTTGTTCAAGTGCAAGATTGGCAATCCCATAAATGAATGAATCATTCATGAGGTTGTAACCCCAACCTCTGGAGAGTGGAAACCAGCGCAGTACTGGATCAAATGCGTCATGTCCTGTGTCGACCTGGAAGTGAGTCAAGGATAGAAACGTCCTTCATTGAAGAACCCTCGACTGTAGCTCCCTAGAAAGGAGGTGATCCAGCCGCACCTTCCGGTACGGCTACCTTGTTACGACTTCACCCCAATCACTGACCCCACCCTCGACGCTTGCCTCTCTTGCGAGTTAGCCCAGCGGCTTCAAGTGTTGCCAACTTTCGTGGTGTGACGGGCGGTGTGTACAAGACCCGGGAACGTATTCACCGTAGTGTGCTGACCTACGGTTACTAGCAACTCCACCTTCATGGAGGCGAGTTTCAGCCTCCAATCTGAACTGAGGCCAGGTTTGACGAGATTAGCTCCCCCTCGCGGGTTGGCAACTCTTTGTCCTGACCATTGTAGCGTGTGTGTCGCCCAAGGCGTAAGGGCCGTGCTGACTTGACGTCATCCCCGCCTTCCTCCATTTTGAAATGGCAGTTTCGTTAGATCAATTCAACTAACGACAGGGGTTGCGCTCGTTGCGGGACTTAACCCAACATCTCACGACACGAGCTGACGACAGCCATGCAGCACCTGTGAATCCGCCCCGAAGGGACAGCGCATTACCGCTGGTGCGAATCCATGTCAAGCCTTGGTAAGGTTCTTCGCGTTGCATCGAATTAAACCACACGCTCCGCTGCTTGTGCGGGTCCCCGTCAATTCCTTTGAGTTTTAATCTTGCGACCGTACTCCCCAGGCGGACCACTTATCGTGTTAACTACGACACTGAAGGGGTCGATACCTCCAACGTCTAGTGGTCATCGTTTACGGCTAGGACTACCAGGGTATCTAATCCTGTTCGCTCCCCTAGCTTTCGCACCTGAGCGTCAGGTACTTCCCAGGACACTGCCTTCGCCATTGGTGTTCCTCCGGATATCTACGCATTTCACCACTCCACCCGGAATTCCGTGTCCCTCTGAAGCCCTCAAGTCAGACAGTTTCCAGAACACTTCGTCGGTTAAGCCGACGACTGTCACTCCAGACTGATCTGACCGCCTGCGTGCGCTTTACGCCCAGTAACTCCGGACAACGCTCGCCTCCTACGTATTACCGCGGCTGCTGGCACGTAGTTAGCCGAGGCTGATTCCTCTGGTACCGTCCGTTCTCGTCCCAGAGAAAAGCAGTTTACGATCCGAAAACCTTCTTCCTGCACGCGGCGTTGCTCGTTCAGGGTTGCCCCCATTGACGAAAATTCCTCACTGCTGCCCCCCGTAGGAGTCTGGGCCGTTCTCAATCCCAGTGTGGCTGATCGTCCTCTCAGACCAGCTATCGATCGAAGTCTTGGTAAGCTTTTACCCCACCAACTAACTAATCGAGCGCAGGCTCATCCAAAGGCGTCCTTGCGGACTTTGCTCCTTGCGGAGCATATGCGGTATTGTCGGCGATTTCTCGCCGGTATTCCTCACCTTGGGGTAGATGACCCACGTGTTACTCACCCGTCCGCCACTCTCTGATTACTCAGAGCGTTCGACTTGCATGTGTTAGGCACGCCGCCAGCGTTTATCCTGAGCCAGGATCAAACTCGCCATCAAAATGTTTTTATATACCCATCCCATTTCCATGAGATGCGAAAAAGCATGTTGCTTGAGTTGCGATCATGACCAAGTTACTATAACATTGGCATTTGTTCGCAGATTATTGTGTGGTTGCCATGCTCGAGAGCATGGAACCGAATTGACAGGAACGTGAAACTTTTGATTGTTCCAGTTGCTGTTCTGCTTTCCACTCTTCAGTTGTCAAGGTTCAATCAGCGAAAACGTTTGTTTCGCATCGGTCGAGCGTTTGTTGTGTTTACCGTTCGCTCGCTCCCGTGGATGTAGTATCGCATATCCGTTGTGCTTTGTCAAGCGGTTTGTCGAGCAATTTTTGCTCGCCCTCGAAAACTCGTTTATCGTGTCGATCAGCCTGTCTGCACAGGTAACGCACCAGAAAAAAGAGCCGACGCATCCCAGGGAGGTCTCAACGTGATGTTGGGAGATACCAGAGAGATGTGATCTCGGAGGGGTCACACGACAGTGACACAACTGCGGTGAAAGGACAGGAGCACCATCTCGTAAAGGTCAGGTGATTGTCGCTTTTTGACAGCTTTGTGATTATGGCATAGGACGTCCCCCCTGTCAAGCCTATAGGACACCAGATTAACAAATCGTTAAAAAGTCATCTTCACCGATATTGGCTATAAAGGCTTCTCAGTATAGTCCAGAGCAGGATAATTACTGTATAGTTTTAAGTAGAGAGCATATTTGTGCTGCTCCATTACATTTTTATCTTGGAGAACCGTATGACAGGCCTTGAAGGAAGGACCATTGATCGTTACAAATTACAGCAACTAGTAGGTAGAGGCGGCATGGCTGATGTATATATGGCGGAGGATACACAGTTTGCGAGGCGAGTTGCGATCAAGGTATTCCAACGTGAAGACGAAGATCTCTTACGACGTTTTGTACGCGAAGCTCGTATGATGGCGTCATTGCGCAATCCCCATCTGATCCCCGTATACGATGCGGGCACACATCAATTGGACGGGACCGATTTTTACTACATTGTGATGCCCATGATGGAAGGTAACACATTAAGAAATTTGATTCAGCGTGCCCCACTCTCTCTTCAAACTGCTTGCCGCTATATGCGTGACATTGCGGATGCACTCGATTATATACATCGACAAGGAATAGTTCATCGTGATATAAAGGCCTCGAACGTCCTGCTGGACGAAGAGGGACGATGCTATCTCTCTGACTTTGGTATTGCGCGCACTACGGCTGACTCCTCACACATGACGAGCACAAGTAGTATCCTGGGAACAGTGCTTTACATGGCACCTGAACTGTTCGAAGGAAATCAGCGAGCCACCCCCAGCAGCGATATCTATGCACTAGGCATACTACTCTTCGAGATGGTAACTGGTAGAGTTCCTTTTACCGGGGATAACCTGTTTGCGGTTATATCGATGCATACAAGTAAGGTCCCCCCTACTCCAAGCAGTATTGTACCAAATATTCCACCGCTGGTTGATCAAATTATTTTGAAATCATTGGAGAAGCAGCCAGCATTACGTTACCGCAGCGCAACAGAGCTAGCGGAAGCGTTTTATCAAGCGGCCACGATGCCACAACAGATGCAAGGGGCACATATAACGGACACCCTCTGGGCAGGCGGCGACAACAATTCTACGCTTGTGACATACAGGAGCAAAACTCAGACAGCCTTGACACCACCTGAGCCACGCTCTATACCAACTTTTCCAGTGGCCGGACAGCAGTTGGCCCTGGACGGTTCCAACGTAGATCAATATCCCACGCGTATCAGCGACCAGGCACCAGCATATCCCAATGCGCCACGCGCCCCTAAGCGTAAACAGGGACGTGTTATCGCAATAATTGCATTGATTGTTCTATTAATAGTTCTAGCACCCATTGGTTATGTGCTGTACACACGCTCAACGCCTGGTACTAGTCATGTATCTACAACTACATCGCCACCAACGGCTAACACGGTACCCCCACAGCCTGGCAGAATCCTGTATACTGTGCAGCCTGGGGATCAGTGCGATGAGATTTTAAGCACGCGGATGCGGATGACGATGGCGACACAAATCTTCAATGACTCCAGACCCGCAACTGTACAGGCGCTGAACGCAGCTCTTGGCCATAATTGTAATCTTCTTCAGTCAGGACTAGTACTACCACTATCTCCGCAGTATCCATTAGTAGCAATTCAAGGGCAAGTACTGAAGATAGAGGCCATGAACGCACAACAAGTGTCGCCGAATTGTGCGACTGATTGTCGGCTGCTAGTGAGTATCGCCCCGCACGTGCAAGTACGATTAACTGTCAAAACGCAGCTAAAGGTACGGGTAAATTCCTCGATATGGGCACAGGCCATGATGGCACGTAAGTCCGTACAAGGCTTTGATACCTATCCGTATGTAGATACGAACGCTAGTATCGCTGGAATGTCGTTGCGTGCCTGCGATCTCCAGGTAGATGCCGTACATGATAATGGCTCACTTGGTTGTAACCAGATTATGCCGAATACCATTAACTCTGATGGTGGTTCGTGGATGTTTGGTGTTACGGGTCCCGAGGGGCTTGATCACTGGAACTATCAACTTCATTTACCAGCAAGAACCCGGGTGTTGCTCTGGCTGACCAAAGAGAACGGCAACCTTAGTTTTCATACTGGAAGCCCCATTTATCGTTATAATGAAACTATGCATGCATACGTAAAGGCGTGACGTGCCTTAAAAAGAGAGACAGGCAGACAGCGAAAGATCTCTTTTGCGGATGAATATGCAGAAGATGCGAGAGATCCTGCTCCCAGCCTCTCTTTTTTCCACGCTAAAAAGTTCATTCGGCTCCTTAGGTTGATACCTATTGGCCCACAATTATGACGACCGTTTCCCTCGCATCTTCGCTTGATCGCAACTTATTTGCGACAAGCGAAAAATAGGATGCTTGGCACACGTCTGCGGAGTTGATAGATTTCTTCATTATCAAAGTGCTCGCGTTGCGGGCAGGATTCGCAAAGTTGTTCTACGATCAGTCCAGCATCCTGTGACAGACTAAAATAGCGTCCCAGCGGGTGATGATATTTTTCAACCTCTTCGCCTAGCCAAGAAGTCACCCGCAAACCCTCATCAAAGTAGTCATCGACAATCCAACTGCCGGGTTCGCTTTCAAAAAAATCTGGTAGCACATTCTCCGGATGATGGGCTCGATTGTATGCAGTCACGACTGGATGCTCTACAGAGAACACGAAACGTCCTTGTGGACTGAGTGCGGCGGCCACATATGTAAATAATCTAGGCAGATCGGCAATATAATGCAAAACGAAACGTGCTAGCACGAGATCGAAACTGTTCACAGGATAGTCCCATGCCTCCAGATTTGCACATATCACATGACCAGACATATCAGCGAGATTACGTTTGGCAACTGCGACCATGTTGAGTGACCCATCCACACCCAGGTATTTTTGACAACCTTTTAGGAGCGCATCGCGACCGAATGAGGCATCTCCACATCCCAGTTCAAGAATGCGTTTGTCTGTTACATCACCAACCAATTCCAAAATCTTTGGCTGCTCCATAGTCGCATTGGTATTATCGACAGAGTGCCGAAACTGCATATAGGATTGAAAAACGGTGTTATTGTCGTAAAAGTTAGAACCTTGCATGAGAGTATCCTTTCACAATAAGATAGAAAAACAGTACAAACGTCATATATATATTATACAAATGCTCTGTTCTTCTTGCTGGATATTCAAGTATGGAGTAAAATAAACGTGGCGACTGGATTTGTAACCTTGCACTCCACACTGCGTAGATTCTACTGATACTACTAGCTGCACGTGAGACATTTTTTCACGGAAAAGAAGAAGGGATCTGTTTACCCATGATGCCACAACAAAATCCTGAGTATGGAAAATATGAGGGCGCACCTGACTATAGCCCGCAGCAACAATATAGGACACCAAATGAGACCCCTCCAACGCAAGGCGCGCCCTACGATGACCAGTTTTCCGATCCGATGTCACAACGTATGAGTTCCGGACCAGGATCGATGGGGAAAGTTTATACTAAAAGTCAACCAGCGCCTTCAGCAGGAATGCGCCTGGCGCTAGCAATCGTCTCATTAGCCATACTTGTACCGCTGGCAGGGATAATATTTGGAATCCTTCACGGAGGGGGAATATTCGTATTTGGTATTGCCTGCATAGCAATCGTTTTGGTCAATGCGATATTCAATAACCATAGGCTTTTCAACTCCTAAGTGGCGCTATTCACCCTGAGCCGTCTAAAAACGTCAGAATAGGCATCGTCATTGTCGCGCCAGCATGCTCGGACGGGGAGGAAACGGTCGCGATAAATCTGGACCCTGCCAATTTCTAACAATAAATTGCCTCTTCCATCATAAAATCAATTTATTGCGTCTTATGGCAGGGTCCAGATTTATCGCGACCGCTGCCTCGCCTCTCTTCAACCTTCATCTGCCATAGATTCCTCTCCCTGTCACCCTCTCTTCCCGTTTTAAAAAGCTCATCCGGCTCCTTGGGTTGATGCGTATTCTGAGCCAATAAAAACGTCAGGGCGAAAACTTCAATGTCGGTCTACGAGTGCCGGAACTACTTTCTCAGACAGCATATTCACCTATGCTCTAAGCATCAAAAAACTCTTCACACAGAGCACAACACTCTGCTATCATATAAATCTACGTCGAGCCAAGCACAAAGAAAAAGGAGCTTGAAAGATGACAACATCCATCATACCCACTATTCACTTAACGCGTGTCTATAATCTGTTACTTGACACCTATGGAGAACCACAGAACGAGCCCGATTATAATCCGCTCGGTGGCCTGATTGGTACAATACTCTCGCAGCACACATCCGACATCAACTCCGGAAGAGCCTATCAAAAACTGCGGGCAAATTTTGACACATGGGAAAAAGTTCGCGATGCCCCAACCGATCAAGTAGCCGAAGCCATCCGCTCGGGCGGACTAGCCAACATCAAAGCGCCCCGCATACAAGATGCACTCTACACGCTGACAGAGCAGCAGCGCGAGCAAGGTGGATCAAAAGATCTTGCCGGCTATCTCTCAGACGAACTTGCCAAACGCTCTCCCGAGGACGCGTGGAAGTATTTGCAACGCATCCCAGGCGTCGGACCTAAGACGGCGGCCTGTGTGTTGATGTTCAATTTGAACCAGCCGGTACTCCCACTCGATACGCACGTCTTCAGAACGTCGCAGCGCCTCGGACTGATTGGACCCAGAGTCAATGTCAATCAAGCACATGTTCTTTTCGCCAGAGTCACGCCCGCAGATTGGGTCTATCCGCTACACGTCAACCTGATCACACATGGACGGCTCATCTGCCACGCACAGAGACCAAAGTGCGCCGAATGTGCTCTCTATAAAGAATGCGCCTACGTCGGTAGCATCAATCCCCAAGAGACAGCTATGTCCTAAAAGAAGTATATCTTAAGGTTAAACATTTAAAGTCTTATATACAAACTAAAAGACAATCATAGCTACACGCAGGTGCATTGCATCTACAAAGCATCGCCGATACCTTGACGATCCAATTACCAGATGATATAAATGTATGGAATTGTTTTATGCTCAAAATGACTCTCTACTATTAATTCTGCACAACCACGAATTGAAAATGATTGAAGTGAGGCAAACGGGATGCTAGAACAACAACAGACACAACACAATTTCCATGCTTCATCATTGCTAAATAAGCTCAAAAATCCGAAGTTTATACTTATCATCACTATCATCTTTATTGCGCTAGCAATCGCCATTATCTGGATTTTAAGCAGTCTGGGACGTATTCCCAGTTATTGGGCCACGGCATTATCGATCAGTTCCACGGTGATTGGTATTATTATAGCTATCTTGCCATCAATCAGCGCATCGCATGAAAAGACCACATTGCACGTCATAGATCCCTCGATAACGCCAGTGCTTATAAACACACACACAGCGCCACTGCTATCTGATATACTACCAGCGCCCCCTACAGCAATCCATCATGGCATGGCTGGTCTGCCTCCGCCGACGAACGCCAGAGCCATTCAACAACGCCAGGAGGAAGTTGAGAGCATCTACGAGCGCGTCATCCAACCTGATACATCAGCCATTGTATTAACTGGTATTGGAGGCATCGGTAAATCCACACTAGCGGCCTTGATTTATCGGCATGCAGAAATACAACGCTGCGCAGGTATAGGACCATTCACGGCTCCAGCGCTCTGGCTCAGAGTCGATCCAGCGATGACCATGGTCGACTTAATCGGTACGCTCTTCGAATTGATTGATAAACCTTTGCTGGATTTTAATGCCATGTTTCCACAGGATCAGGTAATGCGCCTATTTAGCCTGCTGAATACGATCAGCAAACCGCGCCTGATCGTTATCGATCAATTTGAGAATTGGCTAGACTGGCAGACAGGCAATACGCTTACAAACCGTCCTGGCATTGGTGAATGGCTTGATGCCATCAACAGCCAGCCGTGCCGTTGTCGCATCTTACTCACCAGCCGTCCCTGGCCAAAGGGAACGCGAGAATATCCGCCATTATACATGCAAGAGTACAGTGTCAGGGGATTAACGGTTGCAGAAGGACTAGATTTACTGCGCAAACAAGATGTGAAAGGTACAGATACAGAGCTACAAAAAGCGGTAGAATACTGTAGTGGTCATGCATTTGCTCTCATACTTTTAGCATTGCTAATCCGCAATCATAATCTAAACTTAAGTACACTTTTTCTCGATGCGACCTTTACTCAACTTTGGGAAGGGAACATCGCCCGCAATCTCCTTGACAATGTTTACAAGCAACAACTTAATCAATTACAGCGCGGACTACTAGGTAGCTTTTCCGTGTTTCGTGAACCTGTACTATTAGAAGCCGCCTGTGCCATCTTGGAGATGGAAAGCGGGACATCAAAAATCCAAAATGCGCTGCACGTTGTACTAGAACAACATTTGTTAAAGGCCACGGGGAATGGCTATTATCAACTTCATACGATTGTTACAAACTATGCACAAAGCCATTTTGACGAAAATGATGAGCAGATAAATCAACAAATCTTACGCACTGCGCATCGAAAAGCCAGCGCCTACTATCTACGACAGGCAGCAGCAGCATGTCCGCCCAAAGACCAGCGGAGGCAGATTAACGACATCCATCCTCTACTAGAGTCTGTCTGGCAATCCTGCCAGGCCCAACAATGGCAAGAAGCATATGATCTTATGGAACATGAAGATATCTTCTCTGCGCTCAAGCGCTGGGGAGGAAATGCAACGCTCTTAGAATTGTGTCAGATTTTGCTGCAATCTAAGCATTGGTCCATGGAAAGTCCGCAACTCGCCTGTCTCTATAACAATTTGGGTGACATTTACCGGGTATGGGGACAGATCGAGCAGGCAAAGCACTACTATAACCAGACTTTACAGATATGTCGGCAGCTACCAGATCCGGTCGAGGAAGGTTGGGCGCGTAACAATCTGGGTCAGATTTACAATACGTCTGGAAACAGCGAACAGGCACAGATATATCTTGAACAAGCTTTGCAACTATTCAGAACGGCGAGCCATCGTTTAGGAGAAGGAAAAAGCATCACCAATTTAGGCTGGCTCTACTATGATCGTGGCAACCTGCAACAAGCTCAACAATGTTTTGAGCAAGCGCTTGGGATATTCAATGCCGAAAATGATCGGCGCGAAGAGGGCTTCGCCTATGGCTATTTAGGGCGCGTACACGATGATATGGGATACCGGCGCTTAGCACAACAATACTATGCGCAAGCCCTCCAGATTTTACATGAGATTGGTGATCATAACGGTGAAGGTATTATGCTCTGTAATCTAGGGCGAGTCTATAATTATCTGGAGCAGCGCGAATTGGCTCTAGAATATCTTGAACAGGCCCTGAAGATGCTAAAGGAAGTTGGAGACCGTAGTAACGAAGGTACTGCGCTCAATGATCTTGGTAAAGTCTATGCTAATATGGGACAAGCACAACTAGCGCAGCAGTACCTTGAACAAGCATTGCTCATACGTAGAGAGGTCGGCAATCGTAGGGGGGAAGTTAGAGCACTGACTGACTTAGGCAAACTCTATGCCGATTTGGGACAGATGGAACAAGCTCAAACGCATTTTAAGCAAGCATTACAGGTACGTAAAAAGATCGAACACGGCTGGCGCGAAGGCCGAACACTCAAAAATTTGGGCCAAGTACATAGTTTACTAGGTGCCAATGATCTAGCGCTTCAATATTACATGCAAGCATTACATAGCTATCAGCATTTAGACAATCCCTGGGAAGAAAATATGATCTTGTTTGAGCTTGGCTTACTATACATCAAACATCAGCAATACGATCTTGCGCTCCCTTTTTTCATACTTGCGCAAAGTGCTGATCAGCAAATAGAAGACACCCACAACAACAAGATACAAGAACAGATCGCACTCATTGCAAGCAAAATAGATAGGGCAAATTTTTCCTCACTGCTAGCAAATACCACGCCACAATTAAAGCAAATGGTCAAAAAAACATTAGAAAACATCGAGCATTAAAATAGACACATGTCACTATATAACTCCTACCGCTGACGTAATTCAATAAAACACCCGATACTCTATATATGAGAGAACATGGTTATATCATAGACTCTTAAACTATGTTCCACGCTCTTCACCACCTACAACATAGAGGCTTAGTGCCTTCGTTCGTAAAGAGAGTAGAGGGATGAAATATACATGACTTTTTTGCAAAACAAACAATTTATCATTTTATTAAGTATCTTCAGTGGGATTGTCTTACTTAGTACAACATTGTTTGGCTGTAGTGAGTCGAGCGCCTCGAATTCAGCCAGATCAACCTTGCCCACACTAGTTCCAACAACGCAAACGCACGTGCCAACGTCAGCGTCAAAGCAGAATACGATGGCCGATCAGCTTATCCATTATGATCCACTGCCGGATGCGCAGGCGAGTTCGGTACAGATGACAGTCAATGGACAAGCTGTTTTTGTGGAACACTATAAAGATATAGACTATGCTCGTTTCGCGTTTGCCGGGACAGCCAACATCGCGATCAGGGGCGCCAACGCAGCAAACTTTAGTATCAGCCCCAAGAGCTACAATATCCAATCGAGACGCCAGGGCAACATGCTGACATTCACCATGAGGAAGCCTCAAAACCTCATACTTCAATCCGGAGCAAGCAAACTTTTTGTATTCGCTGATGCTCCCGAACAGGATGCGCCCCAGCCTGACGATGCAAATGTCTTGAATGTGGCACAGTATGTCACCGACACAAACGGCCGCACTGCTCAAACGGCCAATATACAACATGCGATAAATGCCGCCTCCTCCAGGCATGCCATTGTCTACTTCCCTAGAGGCAAATACGTCAGTGGGATGTTAAAAATGCGCAGCAACGTTGCGCTATATCTGGCCAGTGGAGCACTTCTATCGGGAACAGGCAATGCTCTTGACACACCAGCAAATTTCTTGCAGTTCAAAAACGTCCAGAACGTCCGGCTCTATGGTCACGGTGCAATCGATCTCCATGGCATGGCGCTACGCAATAGCGCGGGCCATGCCGGACGTGTTAAAATCATTCGCACAATTAACGCCAAAAACATCAATATACAAGATATTATGTTACGCGACTCAGGCTCCTGGACAGTACATATTCTTGGTTCAAACACAGTAAAAATAACCAATCTCAAAATTATCAATGACGACGCCAACACCAATAATGATGGCATCGATCCTGATGGCTCAAGTAACGTCACGATCGATGGAGCATTCATCTACACGACGGATGACTGTTTCGCCGTCAAGACGAGTGGAACCATGAATATCCTGCAACCCACCCAAAATATCGTGATCAGAAATTCTGTCTGCTACACCAAAAAATCTGCGCTCAAAGTAGGAACTGAGACACGAGCCATGCTCTCGAATATCACCTTCGCCCAGAATGATGTCGTTCATGCTGATCGCGCAATAGCGCTCTACATGGCCGATGGCAGCCTGCTAACCAACGTCAATTACCTCAACACTACATCTGAAGTCATTGGTGGAAATGCCAAACAGAGCTTGATCGATATCAGCATTACTGATAGAAAAGGAATAGGAAGCATTAAAAATGTGAACATCACAAACTACACAGCATACCAATTCAGCCCCAACGCCTCAATCATCGCAGGCCTGGACAATAGTATCGTGAACGTCGCTTTCAAGAATCTCAACATTGCAGGCACACCTAGAAACGACGCATCCTCGGCTATGATCACGGCCAGAGATGCTCATATCGTTTTCACCCCATAGTCACCCGACACGGCATGCTGCTTCAACCAGGGGAGTTTCACTGATCTAGAATGCTCTATCTCAGCCAGAGCTCCCCACTCCAGCAGGCATTATATCCAATACGTAGGCTTAAGCTTAGCATTTAACCTACTACATCTGGGCAGAAATTACTATGTGATAGAATAGGAGAAAAAGCGAGAGGGAACGAGGTTGCCCGCTCAAATGAAGGATCAACTAATAAATAAGATAAGGAAGTACAATATATGTCATTAAGTCCTCAATGGGAATATTTGACTGTTCTCGTTTCAGCTGAACTCCTAGCTTCTGAAGTCCTTCACCCCAGATCCGTGAACGGACAGGAACTCAAAAACTGTAAGAAGGTTGACCTGAATACATTTTTGAGCCAACTTGGTGAAAATCATTGGGAAATGACAAGCACCATAAGCGTCTCTCATGGGGAGCATAGCGCAATGGCCAACTATTTGTTCTTCAAACGTATCAGGTCCTAACAACGCCTACCTAGTACATCTGCGTAGAAATATCTTTGAGATCAAGCATCGCTTTTTCTCCTATTCTATCACATAATGATTGCTACCCAGGTGTGCTACGTATTTTTTAACATGGGAGCGGGAAGTCCCACCCCGTTTGAGGGGGTGGGATGAAAGCGACCCGCCTGCTTCCCTACTTGCCCTGGCATTCCGTCATGTATCGCTTGATTACCTCCGCAGAGACCGCCCCAGCGGTGCCCACATACATTGAGTCGTGGGTATCGCTTGTTTTACCCACTTGTAAACCCCTTATCATATATGTTATATTATAGCCGATGAACACGGTAAAAATATACCAACTGAAGAACCTGTCTTCTACGCAAAACCAACGCTTGCGCCAAGCACAGCAAGAAGCGGCGTTGGTCTGGAACGACTGTGTGACGTTGCACCAAGACGCTCGGATGCACCATCTGAAATGGCCTGGGCGCGATGCTTTGCAGAAAGCCACAAAGGGGCGTTTTGCGCTCCATAGCCAGTCGATTCAGATGGTCACTCATGCCTTCCTGGCCAATGTGGACACGACCCGTCAATTACGTCAGACACATCCACACATGAAGATGCGCTTTCCCTACAAGGAAAAGCCGTTTTACCCGGTGTCGTGGCCTGCGCAAGCTGTGTGCAAAGAAGAAGGACGCGTGTTGCTCCCCATGGGACGCGGTCGGGCGTCGCTCGTTCTTCCTGTGAGCTTGCCTGAAAACAGCCGTTCGGTCACATTGGTCTGGAACAATGGCTATGAGTTGCATGTGTGTGTAGAGGTTCCACAAGCGCAACAAGCTCCAGGTGAAGTACATGCCACAGCGGATCTAGGCGAGATTCACTTGGCAGCCGTGACGACCAACACGAGCGAAGCCCTGATTGTCACCGGGCGCGGTATTCGCTCGCTCAAACGTCAGCGCTGCAAAGTCCTGGGACGTATTGCGAAGAAACAGGCTCGCTGTACCAAGCATTCCCGGCGTTGGAAGAAACTGCAACAGGCCAAAAACACACAGGCCAGACGAGCCGAGCGCCGGATTCGAGATCAACGCCATCAAGCCACCCGGAAAGTGATCGACTTCTGCGTTGAGCACAAGGTTGGCACGCTCTTCATTGGCAATCCTCATGGAGTGAGAAACCACCACACTGGACGCCACCACAACCGGCGCATGAGTTTGTGGGAATATGGGCGTGATATTGACTATCTCACCCACAAAAGTACACAGGCCCACATCGAGTGCTTCACTGGCTCTGAACGAGGAACGAGTAGTCAGTGTCCCAAGTGTGCGCATAAACACAAGCCGAGAAACAGGCAATGGACCTGCAAAGCGTGCGGGTTCTCCGGACATCGCGATCTGGTTGGTTCGATCAATATGCATCAGCTTACCTTTGGGGAGCAAGTGAATTTTCCTCGTTCGTTCACGTATCTACGACCTGGCAACACCAGGAAAAGTAGTAGTAGGGCAGACACGCCCCCCTGTTGTCTCAGTCAGCCAGAGCCTCACCCACACGTTGCAGACGTGGTCTCTTCGGAGACAGGCTACCGCTCCGGCGTTGCTGAGAAGCCTGTCTCCCTTTAGGGGACAGGAGTGTCACTGAGCCTCTAGATAGGCCAGCACTTCGGCCAGATCAAACAGAAGATAATCAATGCCTCGCAAAAGAGGCTCAGCGGGTTGGATCGACTGCAATGCTGTCAGACGTTGTCGGGCTGCTTGCACAAACGCCCGTGTGAACCAGAGCTTCTCAGCCTTGCTGGTAGTGAAGGACGTATAGGACTCATCGCCATACACATAGACTTGTTTGCGTAAATCGCGTGCATTCTGAACTTTATCAGCACAAGTAATCAGCAGCGCCTGTGGAGAAGCCTGGAGCACATGTTGCAAATATCCCTCTTTGCGCTCACGCCATGGAGCTTTTGTCTCGCCTCCCGTACCTGGTTCAGTACACTCCTCGACCAGCCCCAGGACATCTCTTCCCAGACGATCTTAAATCAGCACACGCGTACGCGCCCCTTGATCTTCGATCGCATCATGTAAGAGAGCCGCCGCCACGACTACCGAGGATGCACCATTCGACATGACGATACCAGCGACCTCCATCAAATGACTCAAGTAAGGAGTATTGGGAACAAGCGAAGCTTTACGCGTCTGATCCGCATGCAACTGAGCAGCCAACTGAAAAGCTTGCACAACAAGAGTATCCATAGATATCAATTCCTTTTTAGCGAGAATGGGATACGAAGATCCGCATTTTCTATCAACCTTCTTTTATCCATACATAGAGAGCTTTAATGTATTTTAACTTATTCACAAAACCTTCTGCCTATCGTCATAGCCTTCTTAGTCATTTCCCACATATGTAGCCAGGTGAAGTTGGAAAATCCTGTATGCTGAACCAGAGGTGTGAAAGGGACCCAACGCTAGCGTTGGCTTGCTTGATCTCTGCAAGGCTGCCGTGTATGCTAAAAAAATGGTCGGAACGTATAGAGCATCATCTCCGCCATCTTCCAATAAAAGGGGCGCTTTTCCCATTCTTCCAGGGTCAGCTCTCGGGCACTAGAAGAGTCATAATCGAAGATATTTTCCATCTGCTGAGCAACATCTGCGCTATAAAACTCAACATTCACCTCAAAGTTTCCGACCATACTCAAACGGTCCATATTGGCCGTGCCCACGGTTGACCAAATTTTATCGGCGGTCGCTGTTTTTGCATGTATCATAGCATCTTTATACAAAAACAAGCGCAGACCACCTTTGAGGCATTCGCTATAGTATCCATGAGACAGCCAATCTGCGATGATATGATTTGAGGTCTGTGGTACAAGCACACGCACATCGACATCACGCTTAGCGGCATTGATCAGCGCATGCAAGATAGCACGATCGGGGATAAAATATGCATTTGTCAGGTAGAAATTCTTCAATGAGCGTTCAATTGACTCTAGATAGATCGAACGAATCGGGAACGACAATAATCTGGGATCATTTCTATGTACCGACAAATGTGTATTCCAGTCGCGCTTCCTGAGATCCGGGATGGTTGCTTGCGCCTTCTTTTTATATGCATTCCAAAATTCGACGAAGGAAGTTTCAAGCTCCAGAGTCCCCTGCCCAATCAGACGTGCATGAGTATCTCGCCATTGGCGTGCATAGGTATCACCGATATTGTAGCCACCAATAAAGCCGATCGTATCATCCACCACCAACACTTTGCGATGATCGCGAGCATACGTTTTCAGTTGAAAAGGCCAGCTAGGAAAAGCGAGCCAGGGATAGCGCAATACGTGAATAGCTGGATCAAAATGGAAAAAGTTCTCTGGAACCACGAGGTTTGCAAATTGATCGTAGATGACATAGACCTCAACCTTTCGGCGTGCAGCATCTGCTAGTGCCTGCTTGAACTTATTGCCCATAACATCATCTTTCCAGATAAATGTTTCAAACAAAATGCGCCGCTGCGCGTTCTGGATTGCGTCCAGCATAGCCATAAAGAGATCATTGCCATACGTATAGAACTGCACCTCTGTATTAGCAACCGACACAGAAGGTTCATTCCGCAAACTTAAAAAGTGTCCCTGGGAGCGTCTATGCTTACGCAAACTATCGATCATAATCAACACAATGCTTACCAGAGTCGGCGGAATAAACAGAACAGCGCAGCCCCACACGACTATATCGCGCACCCGTATACGTCGGGTCCATCGTTGCATAACATCCTCCATCAGATAAAAGCAGATCGCAAGTTCCTCTCTATCTACTATATACAAGCCAAATAACATCGTATCGCCATTAAAAGAGTGATTTTCTAGCGGGGGAATTATCGCAGTACCTCATCCATTCTCTCCTAAGTGAGATAATAAACAAGGCCGTAGCTATGGCTCTGTCCTATTTGTGAGTTCAGGACTTGACGTTCTTGCAGTGTTTCTTTACAATTGTGCCAACACAGTAAGCATGCGTGTAGACATCGCAGGCAAAAAGGAGCTAGGATGGCCGATCGCATTGGACAGCGACTTGGGAATTATACGCTTGTACAACTCCTGGGTCAGGGCGGGTTCGCCGAAGTATATCTCGGTGAGCATTTCTATTTAAAGTCACAGGCCGCCATCAAGATATTACAGACGCGACTTTCCAGTTCAGATGATACGGATGGTTTTTTAAAAGAAGCGCAGACCATTGCGCGGCTCACACATCCCAATATTGTTCGCGTGATGGATTTCGGTATTGATGGCGAGACTCCCTATCTGGTAATGGATTATGCGTCCAATGGAACGCTTCGACAATTTCATGCACGTGGCACAGCGCTCCCTCTAGCGACGATCATCCCTTACGTTGGACAGGTCTCGGACGCGTTACAGTACGCTCATGATGAGCATATTATCCATCGCGATATCAAACCGGAAAATATGCTGCTGGGCAAAAGAAATGAGGTCCTACTAAGCGACTTTGGGATCGCGTTAGTGGCTCAAAGTTCTCGTTATCAGGGCACGCAGGATGTCATTGGGACGGTCGCCTATATGTCGCCGGAGCAGATCCAGGGCAAGCCTCGTCCTGCCAGTGATCAATATTCGCTCGCAGTTGTCGTCTACGAGTGGCTGACTGGAGATAGACCATTCCGAGGCTCGTTTACTGAGATGTGTACGCAACATATGTTTGCGCCTCCGCCACCTATTCGAGAAAGGCTGCCACAAATTTCGCCGGCCGTCGAACAAGTAGTCATGAAGGCGCTTGACAAAGATCCCAAGCAACGCTTCGAGAGCATTAAAGGCTTCGCCGATGCGCTTGCACAAACGGGGCAAGGACAATCCTATCAAACCGAGCTGATGCCACCAGCGGCATCAAACACATCCTACAGCACGAACTTCATGCCAACGGGGCAGCCAGCGCAGACACCGAGCCAATTGGGAGCCACTCCCCCCCTACCAGTGAGTCCATATACCATGCTCCAATCGCAGCCATACGGATCAGCGACCAACGATCCTCGTAACACAGAACTCAATTCGAATCCTGTCACCAATCCGATGCAAACGGGACCGAACACGACGGGCCCCAGAGGACTGAATACAGCGTCCCCGACGGCACACTCATCGCCGACAATAGCACAGACAGGTCTTGATCCCAGAAATATGCCTCCGCAACAGCCACCAATGCCCGGAGGACAATTCGGCCCACCGAAAATGGGTCAGCCAGGTGCCTTTAATCAAAGTGGTCAAAGCGGATTTAATACTCCCCAACAACGTCCACCGGTTGGACCACCAAATAATTATCAGCAAGCTGGAGCGCCGCCATACAATCCGCTAAACAACCCAAATATGCAGCGCCCGCCCAATCAATATCCGCCGCAGCAAAATCCAGGCTACAACAACGTGCAGAGGCCACCCAATCAAGGTCCAAATGACTATCAGCAAAACATGGGACGCCCACCGGGAGCACAGCCACCATATCCTGGTGCTGGACCACAAAATAGACCCAATCAATATCCGCCACAGCAACAGGCCCCCACGCGCTATGATGATGAGGACGACGAGGACGATAATCCATCGTCTCCAGCGAGGCGTGCACCAGCGCAATATGAGCCACAAGAGTCGATGGCAAGCTGGCTGGGACCTCTGGGTTCCTATAAGTTACCGATCATCGGAACCATTGTCGGCATCATACTCTTCTGTGCATTCCATGATTTCCGTCCCGAAATATATGGACGGCAAATTCCGATTGTTCTGGTGCTACCATTATTCTTTGGAGGAGCTTTTGGCCTGATCCCAGGCGTCATTGTGGGATTGATAGGAGATATGTTCGCCCGCGTGCTCTATGGGCAGGGCGACCCAATCACAGCGACATTATTTCCGAACAGCTCATTCAATGGCTATCATGCATGGTGGTTCCCGTTGGCTTTCTATGGCGTCGCGGGACTAGCTACCGGACTAGCGATGCTCGGACGTAGGAGATTTCCCAGCATTGGCTCGTCGATACGATCCACCATATTAGCAATCATCATATTTGCCATCATCATCGGCTTAGTACTCTTCAACACAAAGGAATTCAGTCTCTTTACATCGATTGGCTTGATCGTATTAGCCAACATCGCCATCAGTTTTATTATGCTTATCATCTACAGCATCATAGGACGATTGATCATCGCAGACTAACACTATCTACAACACAGTATACTGGCTGTCTCTACCAACAAAATACAACGTTGTATTTTGTTGGTAGAGACAGCCAGTATACTCACACCTCAGGCTCAATACCGTTAGCTAGCTGACGGTCTTCGCGCATTGACTCCAAATAATTATGGATGAGATGTTTCTTGATGCACATATGATCGTCAACCTCCATCGTATCTGTTCAATAATATCTTACTGTAGCTGCGTGTCTTGCGCACGCGGTCCTCTCGACGTACGACGGACTTCCCCATTGATCTCCCCACGCTCAGCCTCTGATGCGTCTGATTTCACCGCTGATAGTCCTCTCTTTTTTAGGAGCATTACATATATTGGATGATGATAACTTAGAACATGGGCATTACATACGTCGAGAGGACCGCGTGCGCAAGACACGCAGCTACAGTTGGCCACTTTGCTCCTTTGATCGAAGGTGCTCGTTTGACAAGCTTATCCATAATTTCTTGGAGTCAATGCGCGAAGACCGTCGGCTACGCGTTCGTTGCATGGCTTCTCCGCTGGTGTGCAAAGGTGTTTTTCCGGCATCAACGAGACGAAACTAGGAGAGTATTGGACATTCAGACTTAATTGCGCCTCAGGCTTGCTTCTTAACAGTAGTTGACTTCCTGGAACGTGCAGGAGTCTTCGCTGTCGTCACTTTAGCGGTTGGCGCTTTGACAACCTTCTTCGCAGAAGTAGCTTTTTCCACCGTCGCTTTAGTTGTCGCTGTTTTCTTGACCGGTGTAGCTTTTTCCGTCATAGATTTAGCATTCGCCGTTTTCTTAACTGGAGCAACTTTCTCTGTCGTAGATTTAGCACTTGTCGTTTTCTTAACTGGCGGTGTTTTCTTGACCGCCACCTTATCCGAACTCGGCGGCCCGCTCGTCTTCTTCGCAGATGTAGCTGCCGCTCGGCTACGGCTCGCAGCAGGTTTGACTCCTGTTGGAACAGCCTTAGGAGTACGGTGTCTGACAGGTTTGGCATCAACAACTGTCGCTTCAGCATACATAGACGCGGTCTCTTCATAGAAGAGACTTTCATCTACCGCGCCTTTGCCCTTACCCGGTTCGTGCAAGATAAGCTTCGGTCCACTCTGCGGAACGACCTGGGACCAGCCATCGAGTACAACCTCGTTCTGGACAGGATCAATTGCAGCGATAAAGGATGCCACATCAGTAAAACGTGCGCTATATTTTTTATTCATCGCCCGCAAGATCGCTTGATCAAAATGCTGTGGAAGATCTGGACGTAGCTGAGAAGGAGGCGCAGGCTCAAGATGAAAATGATTATACTCTAATACCTCAGCATTATCACCTTCAAAGGGTCGCTTACCTGTCACCATCTCATACGCCATACATCCCAGAGCATATTGATCGCTCTCGCGGCGCACCTTGCCCTGGAATTGCTCCGGTGCCATATACGAAGGCGTGCCGCCAATCCCGCGCTGATAGGAATTTGTGGATTCGAGCACACGTGCAATGTCGAAATCCGAGATGAAAGCATTTTCGGCGTTGAATAAGATATTTTCTGGCTTGAGATCACAATGCACTACTTTATGATCATGGGCAAACTGAAGAGCATCTCCAATCTGGCGCAGCACATATACAACTTCATCGATCGGCATTGGATGATCCTGAAGTCTGCGTAAATAATCGCGCAACGAGCCGTTAGGAGCATATTCCTTCACAATATAAGGCCAGTTCTGATACGTTCCAAAATCGATGACCGCCAAAATATGGGGATGCTTAAGCTGCTCAAGTATACGTGCCTCTTGATAGAGCACATCATGATCCCCTTCCGGATCAACGAAAGCTTTATGCAAGATTTTAATTGCTACAATACGATTGGATAGAACATTATGCTCTGCTTTATAAACGTTAGCATAAGCTCCCTGAGCAATCACGCTCACAAGATGATAGTTGCCTATCTGCTGACCAATTTGGAGCTCCATAAGACACCTCTACTATAGCTATTCTGCTTTTCCTTGCTTGAAAAATTCACTGGTTGCATTAAAGCGCCCTCTGATATGTAAAACCCATGGTATGCAATAGTACCGCTAGAAGCGGACTCGGGAACAAAGCTCTGCAACAGTGAAGAACACCCCCAAATGACCTGCGTTCATTCCCAGCACAGTGTACATGCGGGCCAAGCGTAATTTTAACACATCAGCGGTCCTGGTGGAAGCAGAAGCGAAGAGATTGATCGTGAAAGGATTTCAATTACTTATGAAAAGAAATGAGAAAAGAATATCCTTCTATTGTGAGCATTGGGCAATAGAAAACTCGAAATTGACAGATTGCCCACACTTTGTTAAAGTGGGGAGCGCAACGTTGTTCTCGGGTAAAATTTTAGTGAAAGTAGATATGTCAACACGATTACCTTCTATCGTCGATGTGGCTAAAAAAGCTGGCGTCTCGGTGGCGACGGCGAGTCGCGTGATGAGCAATTCCACCTATCCAGTCAGCGAAGTTGCGCGCCAAAAAGTACTCATAGCCGCGCAAGAACTCCAATACGTGCCGAACTCGTTGGCACGTAGCCTGAAGGTACAGCGTAGCAAACTCATCGCAGTCCTGGTGGGAAACAACGCTGACCCCTATTTTGCGCAAGTCACCCGAGGCATCGAAGAAGTTGCCAACGCGAATGGTTATCTCACAATCGTGTGCAACACCGAGCGTGATCCCGTCAAAGAACTCATGTATCTACGCACGCTCCAGGACTACCGAGCCGATGGTATCATCTTCACCAGTAGCAACTTTGAAATCATCGAGTACAACCGAGAGCATCGCAGCCATCGTACAAAATATACAGCTACGAGGAGCCGCGATTGTCTCATTATCACCACACAACATGCGCGTGCCCTCGATCCAGTCAGATAACGTTGGCGGAGCCTATGCCGTCACCTCATATTTGATCTCGCTTGGACATCGGCGCATTGCTTTTATCGCGGGACCAGAGGGTCTCATGGTCGCCGAGCAACGCAAGCAAGGCTATCAGCAAGCGCTCGCAGAAGCCGGGATCGAACTCCAGCCGAACATCCTGTTTCCCGGTAATTTCACACAGGCCCAGGGCGAAGCAGCCGCATACCTGATCGATCGCTTACCCGCTACCGAACAGCCAAGTGCCGTATTTGCCATCAATGATGAGACTGCCTTTGGACTCATGTACGGCCTTCGACAACAGGGATGGCGCATTCCTGAGGGCATTTCTATCTGTGGCTTTGGAGATATTCCGATGGCGAGGATGGTGACACCCAGTCTCACCACGGCTCGCCTTGATATCCGTGAGTTGGGACAGGACGGAGCGAGGAAAATCCTGGCACTCTTAAATCATGAGGAGCAAGAGACAATGGTCGAAATACGTCCGATCACGATCGTTGAACGTGGCTCGACCAGAGCACTAACGGAACCGCCAATAGCTTAAATCAGCACACTTCAATACCCCAAATCACCATCAGTGTACTGAAAGTGCTCAGTCTCCTTTTAGAGCACGCAAACGTACTCTACAAAGAGAGGCAATATCGCATCAGTCATATAGATCGTTTCAATCGAGAAGGCCAAAATATCCACTTCCGCCAATGCATACAAAAAACATAAGGGGGGAAATAAAGCGATGATAGAAGCATATTTAGCATACGTCCTGATCCTACTCTTCTTTCTCATACTAGCCATCCTGATTTATTTTGTGCAACTCAAATCGAGTCCACCGGCCTCATCCAATACAGCAACCTCAGCGCCAGCGCAGCCGTTAATAACGCCATCAGAGCCAGACACAAAGGATCAGTGAACTTCTTCTATGGGGGATTATCAGCCTCTTCGCTATCAGCCAGCGCGGGACTCTCCTGACTGGCGACAAAATGTTCCGGATGTATATTACGCCAGTGGATCCAGAACGCGATGATAAATGCCTGGATCATACCCGCTATTGGTGATGCTAATAATGCGCCTATGATACCGAAGAGTTCTGAGCCTGCGATGATGGCTGCAATCGAAACAATGGGATGAAGTCCGACGGCCTCGCCAACGATACGCGGGCCAATGACATCCCCTTCCAGTACATGTACGATGATAAAATAGACCAATACACCCAACGTGATCAACCAACCTTGCGTCAACGCGAGCAGTGTACAGACAACACCGGAGACCAATGTACCCAGAATGGGGATGAATTCCAGGATGAAGGCTAAGACTCCCAACAATAAAGCGTAAGGAACGTGAAAGAGCGTCATGCCAATACCAACCAGCAATCCGACAATCAGCGCCAGTGTTACCTGTCCACGAATATAGCCTCCCACTACGCGCTGTAACGTATCCAGTATGAAGTCCGCTTGCGCCGTTGCAGGGAGGTTGCGACGACACCAACCCGCTATACGTCCGCCATCTATCAATAAATAGATAGTAATCACCGCAACCACAACCGTATCCAATAAGAAGTCCAGAATACGGGTGACGAACGGCAATGAGCTCCCCACAAAGCCTTCGAGACGTGAAATAACCTGTCCACGGAATGACGCGATCTGTGCCTTAGTAATACCCGACGCCAGTAAGGTTTGTTCAAGCGGCGATACTTTTCCTTGCTCCGGGGTCAATAAATAAGTTATCTGATGCGAAAGTGAGGAGAATTGATGTAATGCAGTCAATGTAATCAGATACACTAGTAGTGCCAATACTGCCAGCACAACCAGGCACGCCACCACGATCGCCAACGGACGCGGGATCAATCGCTGTAGCCAACTCACTACTGGTGCCAGCGCATACGCCAGTAGAGCAGCAATGATGAGCAACACTATCACGCGCACAATGTAGGTTACGCCCCATATAACGACAGCAATCACTCCTATCCACGCCAGAATCGCCAGAGGAATATCACGTCGCCGCGCCCACTTTGTAGCCGCATCATCAGGGGGCAAGCGTCTGGTAACAGCCATTAGGAGTGATCCTTTCAAATTTCAGAGCATATATATCATTGTAGTGTACGGTAGAAATCATCGAAGTCCAGATAAGGCATAGAGGAAAATAATTGCGCCGATGTGTTCGTCCAATTTTATCTATGCTATAATTAAAGGCGCGAAACAGAAAATCTTATCTACTAAAGGTGTATCTCGATGTCTATTGATCTACGAAGCGATACAGTAACACATCCAACAGCTGCCATGCGCGAAGCTATGTATCGGGCAGAAATAGGAGACGATGTCTATGGTGAAGATCCCACAATTAATCGTCTGCAAGAGCTAGCGGCTGAGATTACAGGAAAAGAGGCTGGACTATTCGTCCCGACCGGTACTATGGGTAATGCGATTGCCGTGCTGACCCATGCTGGACGCGGACAAAGTGTGATGGTGGGAGATCAATCTCACATCTATCATTATGAGGCTGGTGGCCCCTCTACGCTTGGAGGCTCGCCAATGTATGTGTTGCCAACCGATGCACATGGGATGTTAGATCTCACGGAGATGGAGGCTGGGATCACTGACGAAAGCGACGATCATGAGGCCGCAACGGGACTCATCTGTGTTGAAAACACCCACAATCGCCGTGGAGGAAAAGTCATCAATGTCGAACAGGTCGAAGCGATTACCACTATAGCTCATGCGCACCATATCCCTGTCCACATGGACGGAGCACGTATCTTCAATGCAGCGGTGGCACTTAATCTCCCAGTGAGTGCTCTAGTCCAGAGCGCCGACTTGCTGATGTTCTGTATATCAAAAGGACTGAGTGCTCCTGTTGGTTCGTTGCTCGTTGGCAATACTGAATTTATTCGTCGGGCAAAGCGGACACGCAAACTACTGGGTGGAGGCATGCGACAAGCAGGCATTATCGCCGCCGCTGGCATTATCGCCTTGAATCAGATGGTCGAACGTCTGGCGGAAGACCATGAAAACTGTCGACGGCTTGCCCACGGATTAGCAGAGTTTCCCCAGATAGAGATCAAGCCAGAGGAAGTTGCCACGAATATCCTGATATTCAAGTTACGGAATGCGCAGGGACAAGCCATTTCGCTGGCAGAGACCAACTTCTTTCTGCAAAAAGCAGCTAAGCACGACGTCCAACTAGCTCTGATTGGCGGTATCAATATCCGGGCAGTCACCCACTATGGCATCGAAGCCCATCACATTGATGCTGCACTGACAGGTATCAAACACGCCTTGAGGGATATGAACATCGGCTAGACAGAACTGCACGACAATCATTAGCGAGCGCTGGTGGCAAACATTGCCAACACCAGTATCCCGCTAACGACAAGTGCCAAAATCAGGCGTAAAAAAATCCTTGAGGTAAACAGGGCCGTCCATCCTCGCATAGACGCATGCTTATGTGTGCCCATATCGATACTCCAAATGTGTGATAGCTCCTCTCTCGTTGTAGAGAGGAGTAGCATATGACAGGTTTCTCTTTATAAGTAATGACGTCTTCTACATATAAGCTACAACGTGACATACATTGAATCCTAACTTTTGAGGACATTACAGTCCTTTCTTCCTACATTCGTCACATTCGCACATAATTCGTAATTTCTCATACGTATAGATACCTGTCTTATGACCATCTTCCCAGACAGGAGTGAGACCATACCGACCAACAGGCTCAATATTAACCAATGTCGTCTCATCGCGACCCAGACTCTTCTTACTGGCCAGCACGCCTGGCTGTCCCCCCTCGCCCGCACACCACGCACAAGGACAGGCCCAACGCAAATGCTCCCAATCATGAACACTCTCATGCTCATCAGACCATGATAAGAAAAGAATGCGCTTCTCTTCATCCAAAAAAAACGATGTAGGAGTAGGATGGCTATATTGTGACATAAAAAACACCTCTTGTGAATCGAATTACTGTATAATAAAGCACATACCCGTCAAACAAACTGGGGTTTGTTAAAGCAAGCAAGTATTTGCAAAAAAATGACAATGATAGTAGTGGGCAGTGCTATTATAATCCTTTATCCCTATCCAGGTCCAGCCAGACCCTTACTATATCAATGCATTCCAGCTTGTTTCACGTATATAGGGCAAGCTGGAATGCCTGGTTACTCACTCGTTACTCTTTATAATCGTCTCGCGTTCTAGAATTAGAGAATATCACGGGGAAAGGAATGTGATGATTGTGACTGAAATAGTGCTTATTAGCGGAACTATTCTTTGTGTCTTAATTATAATATACCTAGCGCTTATAGTTGTACACCTACAAAGACGCGGAATGGAACATGTACGTATTCGACAGCAGGCATGGGAAACAGCGCAGGAGATCCAAAAAAAACATTGGCAAGAGCAGCAGACAAGATATCTATCCAAACTTGAAAATGCGCTAATCGCGCATATCGAGAGACTGCATATAGAAGAACAACGACGCCTCTTCCGAGAGACAGATCGTGTCAAGTATGAATTGGCCCATCTACCACACATCGAGGACACGCCATTACCACCAAAGGCCAGGGTTGGCATACCAACGTCAGCCAATGATACCTATCCGTCCATGCGCAATCTTCCGCACAGCTTTCAGGGAGTCAACTTATCCGGCTATGATCTTTCCTATCGCTATCTACGCAACGCAGACCTGAGCAACGCAAACTTATCAAAGGCCAATCTCTTTATGACCGATCTCACAGGTGCATGCTTGCGCGGAGCCAGACTTGTCCAGACCGATCTTACAGCCGCCAACTGCTCCAATGCCGATCTTACAGATGCCAATCTCACCGGCGCGAATTTGCTGGTGACAGACTTCAATGATGCCATTCTCGTCGGAGCAACATTACTCCAGACGCGTCATTTGAGCAGCGAACAGGTCCAGGTAGCCATCATTGACCACACTACTCGCTTGGATAGCCACGTTGATATCACGTTACCGCGCATTCCACGCATCTCAATTGCCTGAGGATCTGCTAACTGAGAGGAATGGCAATCCTCTCACGAACCCGAAAACAATAGTGGTGTCAAGAAACGCTACTGTTTAGGAACTATGCTATACTACAAGATGCATAGTAACAACAAAATTTATTGCTATTGAGGGAACAAAACGTATGTCACAAGAACATCCTCTTCCACTAGGAGGGAAAGTGGCCCTGATCACCGGAAGTAGTCAGGGCATTGGACGAGCTATAGCCCAACGACTAGCCCTAATGGGTGCTGATATCGTCATCAATTATCGCAAGAATGCAGGGGCCGCCGAAGAAGCCAAAGCAACTATTGAGTCTATGGGAAGACGATGTATTGCAGTGCAAGCCGATGTCAGTCAGGAAGAAGATGTCACGCGACTCTTCGCCGAAACCGTTAATACATTAGGGCCCGTGACAGTTCTCGTGAACAACGCAGGAACAACACGCGATAAGCTTATTATTCAGATGTCTCTTGCCGACTTTGAGCACGTTATGGATACTAACTTACGTGCCACATTTCTCTGCACTAAAGCCGCTCTACGCGGCATGATGAAAGCACGTTGGGGACGTATTGTCAATATCACCTCAATTGCGGGCTTAATGGGTCCAGCCGGACAGGCTAATTATGGAGCCTCTAAAGCTGCTATTATTTCTTTAACGCTCAGCACCGCTCGTGAGATGGCTAGCCGCAACATTACTGCTAATGCCATTGCGCCAGGCTTTGTTCCCACTGAATTGACATCTATCCTCACAGAATCCCAGCGCAAGTTTATACTGGACACGACACCTCTAGGCCGCTTTGGCACTACTGAGGAAGTAGCCGCAGCTGCCGGATTCCTGTGCTCAATCGAGGCTGGCTATATCACAGGTCAGGTACTAAGCGTTGATGGTGGTACGTCCATGCACATGTAACCCCTATGTAAGCCTTCCGCAACAACAACGAAAGTTAGTGAAACAAGTTGTCGTTGAAATTGATCTAACCTTTTAATAACAATTTGGTTAAGGAGGGCTTACTTTATCATGGGTCTTATTGAAACTGATGAAACTAATCTTTACACGTTTGAGCCATTCGCATCTCATGAATTTTATACGGATGTCAATCGTGTTTTTGTCAAACAAGCACTTGCCCATTTGCACACACAAGATGATGACAAGTCACTTACGATCGTCGATATGGCTTGCGGGACTGGAGCAGTTACACGTCTTATCGCCGAAGAATTCATCCGCCTGGGTCATAAATCACTGATCAAACTAATTGGTGTCGATCCATCAGCCGAAGCGTTGCGCCGCGCCCAAAAAGGTATGGATGAATTAGGACTTCCCGCGACGATTACAGCTGAGTTCATCCAAGGCGAGTCAGAAGACCTGCCGAACATCGTTCAGAACGTCGACGCTGCATTTTTCTGCAACGCTATTCACCTTGTACCAGACAAACTGGCTGCTTTTAAACTAGTTGCCTCCATCCTAGCCCCACACGGCATCTTCGGCTGCAATAGTTCCTTCTATGACGGAGCCTACGTGCCAGGTACTGAGCGTTTCTATCGCACCTGGACCCGTCGAGCAGTAGGCTGGCTCAAACAAGAGTATCCACAAGAACACCTATCACGCGAGGCAAAAGCCATGGCCATGCAGTGGCTCACCCCCGATGGTTACGTCCAGGATCTCAAGCAGAGTGGTTTCGCCGAAGTCGAAACTCAATATACAGACACTGCGATCTCATTAGGTGCCTGGGACGATATCGGACATTACTGGCTATTTATTGAAGGTGCCCTACCCGGTATTCCTCTAGCATTAGGAGCGCAGGCCTTAGGAACAACCGTCTACAAAGTCGGCGCAGAACTCGGACTCCAGGAAGTCCCGCGCACCTGGTTACAGATGGTCGCCATTAAGGAATAAAAACCATAGATGCACATCATCCATAACATCAATCCTGAAAGCATTGACACCAGTGCAAAGTTTGATACAGTTCAGGCACGCAATAATTTTCATCTGAGATCTATGGACAGAATGTATTAGGAGCATAGCGCACTCATTATTCGTACGATATGCTCCTCGTACGAGCCTCCTCTCCATTCCACCTACAAGCCTGGTAAGCTCCATCTCTTCCCCAGAGGCCTCAAAGAGAGCCAACGCTAGCGCCGCGGTCTTGTAATTCGCTTGATCGCGACGTACCCAATACACTTCAGTTAAGAACTTGGCGAGTTCCATCTCTTCCCCCGGAGGCCTCAAAGCCAGCCAACGCTAGCGCCGCGGTCTTGCGCCCGGCGACCAGTTCCCGCACGAAAAACTCCGCCAACGCGTTTATATAATATAATGCACGCTCCTAATGAGGCGTATCATTCTTCATTGCAGGCGATTTATTATACGAGGATATATTCGCTTATTGGAGCATATCATACGAGAAACGGGTCGCCGGGCACAAGACCGCGGCGCTAGCGTTGGCTGGCTTGGTCGCTGCGATCGAAGACATGGTATTGATCAGGCTTCATTGAAAAGTATTGCGGTCTTGTGCCCGGCAGCCCGTTCACGCACGAAAATGGCTGATTAGCAGTGCTTTCCGCTGGCACAGCAATACTGCCAGAGGTAGGAGTAACCGTCAATCCAGCTGGTGCAGTAGCCGTCCACTGGATAGTCGCTGTACTGTTACTGATATTCTGGGCATTGATGGCGACGCTGCTGCTGCTACCGGGCGCGACTGTCAGACGACCAGGATCAAGAGAGACAAATGTTGAGGCTGAACCATACTGATACGATGGTGGAGCATCAGTGCTGCTACTCCCCCAACTTGTGTTTGCTGTATCAGACAACGTGTAGTCAAGCGTGCCGCCAGATGCAACAAAGGAGGCTGGCAACCAGGGTTTTGTACTGGTTGTGCCGTTGACTTTGAGGCTCTGAACATACGGTGTGCTGGTCGAAGCCTGCGGGGCGTTGATTTGGATGGTCTGACCACTTTCACGATGGAGAGTAATACTCGAGAAAAGTGGACTGCCAAGAGCAAGATTTGCTGTCCCTGGAGTTTCTGGGAAGAATCCAAGTGCGGCAAAGACATACCAGGATGACATTTCACCCAGGTCGTCATTACCAGCCAGTCCACCAGGTCTGGGAGCATACAGGGTGTTTTCAACCTGTCTGACTACCTGTTGCGTTTTATAGGGTGCGCCCAGGTAATCATATTCCCAGGGTGTCTCAAGGGTTGGCTCGTTGCCAAGGAACGCATAAGGCAAGCCTGGACCAGCATTCAATTGAGTGAAGAAAGTATCCAACCGTTGCGTTGCTTTGGCATTGCCTCCAAAGGCGTCAAAGAGGCCACGTAAATTAAATGGCACCATCCAGTTATACTGTCCGCCATTGCCTTCTACCCAATTATCCTGGCTCGACGGACTAAAAGTGGATGGGAATGATCCATCAGCGTTACGTGGTTCCAGATAGCCGGTACTTGAGTTAAATAAGTTCTCCCAGTCCTGCGCTCGTACCGTAAACTTTTGATAGTCTGCGGTATCGCCAAGCGCCTGTGCCAATGAGCCGATAGAGAAATCTGCTGTATTATATTCCAGGGTTGTCGATGCCGCCCCATAGAAATTACAGCAACCATAGCTTCCATCGGATGGCTCATAGCCGAGAGTTTCGAGATAGTTCAGTCCAGGACGATCGTTGTTCGTCGTGGTTGCTTCTTTGATCATGGCGGCTAGAGCGGCACTGGCATCAAAATTGGTCGCTCCGAAGGCATAGGCAGAAGAGATAATGGGATCAGATGGATCACCAACCATTATATAGGACTCGCCGTTCGCCTGTGCCCACTTCGGCAATAATCCGCCCTGTGTATAATCATTGACCATCGATTGCACAATGTCACTGGTCTCCTTAGGAGCCAGTAAAGCCAGCAATTGAATCTCTGAACGGTAGATGTCCCAGCCCGAGTAGTTAGCGTATTGGATATGCCCCGCTGCAACTTTATGCACCTGTCCATCGAAACCAATATATTGGCCGTTGGAGTCGGAGAAAACGTTTGGCTGCAACAATGAATGATACAAAGCGGTATAAAAAGTGGTTGTCTGGTCTGTAGTGCCGCCGCCAACTTTAATCGCACTTAACGATGTGTTCCACGAACTGTGAGCTTCCGTGAGTGACTGATCAAAGTTGACCGTAGAAGCGTCACTTTGAGAATTCGCCTGTGCATTGTTCACGCTCACAAAGGATAAACCAACGTTAACAGAGATAGCAATGTTCTTGGTTGTGTCAAAGGTCACATAAGCACCAGACCCCGGACCAGAGACGAACGTGTCGGGATGCGCCTGAGCAGTCTTGGTCTGGGCGCTTGATGCAGTGCCGGCCTGGACTTTCGACTGAGCGTCAATGACCTGCTTCATGGCTGTAGATACGGGACTACTTCCCTTTGCGGTTGCGGCTCCAGCTGAAACCACGCTATTGTGCCATGTTCCAGTAGTCGCGAAAGGCTCGCTAAACTTGGCCCAGAAGTAGACACGATAGACATTCGTTGCGCCGCAAAAATATCCACTGGCGGCATAACCAGAAATAGTATCCTTGCCTATATTCGCCTGTGCATCTGCTGTACCGGCGGCTGAACCGGATACATTTACGAGCATAGTTGCAGTCTTGCCTGCTGGATAGGTAAAGCGTCCTTCACCACTCCTCTGCAATGCAGTCAGTTCAGTATTCACGCCATTATCAAGTTTGATCTGATAGTAACCAGCATTGGCTGACTCATTAGCATGTGAGAAGGTCGAAACGTATTGCATAGGATCTGTGGCCGGTGAAGTCGTCACGCCCCCAACATAGGGCATAAAAGGGAGATCACCGTAGGCTGTACAGCCTGCACCATTGAGATGGGTAAGACTAAAACCTTTGATCCGATTATCAGTATAATCATACCCCCCTGAGGAAAAATTCACTGTATCAGGACTCCATTGGACCATACCAAATGGAGCATCTGCACCAGGAAAGGTATCGCCTCCACCGTACACAGCGCCTTGTTGTACACCTGTACCGGTGAATGGATCGACATCATTATACAGATTCGCTGTAGATGAGAAATGAGCTGCCAGTAAATTGGCTGACGCGGCATATACACTACTATTGGTGGTCACAAGGCCCATCGATAAGAGTATCGTAAGCGTCGTTACAATGGTCGCTATAGAACACTTTATACCTTTTTTTGAGCGCATTATTGCTGTCTCCCTCTTGGTTCAGCAACTATACACGCATACCTGTATAAGAGCATTTGAAAGCAATATGAGGTCTTTAGGCATACTTTGCAATCATACATTGATAGCGCAAAGTGTCAAAAGAAGCCTACTTCATGCCTCTGTTCTTCAACAAATATACTTCTACAATGCTCGTTAGTTAGGACTAGCTTATCTGCTCTCATCTTTACAGCATATGGCAATTGTACCACAAGACACGTCTCCAGACGTATACAGAAGCAAGCGAAGGAAAAATATATTTCCCTATTGACGTAATGCAAGCTTATTGCTATGATAGAAAGCATCGAGTGCTTTTCATCGCCATTTCAGTGATAGGATAAAAAATATGCAGGAGGCACCGATTCAAACTATTCCTTCTGAATTTTACGCTCGTGTACTGGCAAGCCATACATCTACAGACAAAAATCAGCGTTTCTGGTCAACCAGCCACATTATCTTACAGCAAGCAATCGAACAGCTTGATCCAAAACGTCAGGGCCTATCGATCTGGATCGTGAGCTGTATGCCTCCATCGGGACCATTTTATAAAGTGCGCAGCTTGCGCGAGAGCATCGGTATCGGCACATTCCCCTGGCCTAACGATCTGGAGCAGAACGCACTCTTTCTCGGAGCAGAATTGTTAGCGGGTAGTGTCGTCACACATTGTCGTCCAGGTATCATCCAAAATCTGGAAAAAGAGCATAATCTCATACCAGCATCACACATTGAGTATGAAAAAAGCGCTGCGATCTATCCTATTCTCTACACTGGCCTCATCGCCGGTGTATTACTCGTTTCAAGCACACAAATTGATTATTTTCTAGAGCCAGGCCGCCTAGAACTTGTCCAAGCATATGCAAATTTAGCAGCACTAGCATTTGCACCTGAAGATTTCTATCCTCCAGCAGAGATTGCCCTCGGTATTATGCCGCCGCACGAAGAACAAAAAGCGCATTTTGCACACTTTCGGCAGATGGTAGAGCACATAATAATAATAGCCGCCAAAAAAAATCAGTCGATAAGCAATCAGCAAGCAGATATGCTAGTATGGAGACAATTAGAAGAAAAGCTTTTACAAATCCCAACCACGCATCAATTCTCATAGCGATCAATCATAGGCATAAATGTCTATAATAAATGTCTATAAAGGTAAGGATATATCACATGGAGACTTCTCTTTACGACGAGTTTGGACAGGCTCCAACTATACATCCACGTTGGACACAAACATGCGTGGGTACGGGCTCGCTCACGCTGGTAGATACGGCGTTGCGTTTACAGCTCGCAGAGACGCAGGTGGGTCAGTATGCTGATGCTCAGATTGATGATTATGGACAACTTGCTCGTTCTCAATTTCCCTGGCGTCCGCCATTACGGCTGGAGATCCGATCCCGTTCATCGCATGCAGCGGCGGCCATCCAAAGCGCCACTCAGGAATACGTCCGTGGCACCGCAGGTTTTGGCTTCTGGAATTATCCATTTTCCGTTCGGGGAGACATCCTCATGCTGCCAGAAGCTATCTGGTTCTTTTACGCCTCACCGCCATCCAACATGGCACTCGTGCCAGGCCTACCTGGCTGGGGCTGGAAGGCTCAGGTGATCCATTCGATGCGCCCGGAAACTTTATTTGCGACCATTCCAACTGCCCTCGCCACGGGCTGGGGATGGTTAAGCCGCGATAGTCGTCCGGCTGCGCGCTGGCTACAAAGACTCAGCGGTGCGCAGGAGGCGTTACTTGATATTGATATGACGAGCTGGCACACCTATACGCTGGATTGGCAAAAGGATGAGGTACGCTTCTGGGTCGATGGAGAACAAGTACTGCAAGCGGCGAATCCTCCCACGCGGGCACTTGGTTTCGTCGCTTGGATAGACAATCAATACGCCATAGCCACACCACAAGGACAACTGCGCTTCGGAGCCACGCCAAACGCATCTCAATGGCTGGAGATCGCCGCACTCAAAATAACGCGAGGTCAATAGTGACAAAGATAATGACTCTTGCCAACGGAACGACAAAAGTCATTATCCTCCCACTAGACTTAGCGTTCAGATTTATCGGCAAGGGGCAATACCTCATCGATAATGCCATACGCCACAGCTTCCTCAGCGCTCAGGAAAAAATCGCGCTCGGTATCATGGCGAATACGCTCCAACGTTTGTCCAGTATGCTCCTGAATAATCCCATTCATCACATCGCGGGTATACAAAATTTCGCGGGCGTGGATATCAATATCGGTCGCCTGTCCACCAATGCCGCCCTGGATCAGCGGCTGATGCATATGGATACGCGCATGTGGCAACGACCGACGACGTCCTTTATCGCCAGCTAACAACAGGATTGTTCCAAAGCTAGCTGCATAACCGACGCAGGTTGTCGACACAGGACAGGGCAACGAGCGCATCGTGTCATAAATGGCCAGGCCCGCTGAGATAACTCCGCCGGGAGAACTGATGTAGAGATTGATCTCGCGTTCGCTGTTCTCGGCCGCCAGAAACAAGAGCTGAGCAACGATCAAGTTCGCCATCGTATCCTCAACTTGGCCATTCACCATAATAATGCGCTCTTTCAGCAGGCGCGAATAAATGTCATAGGCACGTTCACCACGACCAGTACTCTCCAAAACCGTTGGCACCAATAAACTCGAAACCATCATGATTACTCCTTCTCTTGATCTTTTCACTTGCTCCAAATTGATCATCATAGTAGCTGGCGGCCCTCGCACCATCACAGCCCAGCTACGACACCTTTAAATCCTGCCGCACAAAGTAGTAATGGACAAACTTGCCTCGCGCCGACGACCCGCCATCAAGCACACTCACCAGAATCCAGCCTTCGCGGCCCAGCGCATTCAGCTGTTCAACGCCAGGAAGCTCAGCCTCAGCAGTGTTGATGGTCAGCAGATGATACTCCCATTGCGCTTGTCTATCTGGTATCGATTCATAAATCGTAGGAATTGGTAAGGATG
Source organism: uncultured Chloroflexia bacterium (assembly GCA_963699315.1). GTDB lineage: Bacteria > Chloroflexota > Ktedonobacteria > Ktedonobacterales > Ktedonobacteraceae > Dictyobacter. The sequence goes on along the minus strand of OY969433.1, from coordinate 3,771,037 downwards.
ACCGCTCCTCTGAACTTCCGTACTTTGTGGTAAAATGCAATGGCCTTAAGTGCATAATTTATCTACCTCTTTTCTTTTATCGCAAACATACTTTTTATCTTAAAAACCTGAGAAGCTCCAACGCTTCCTGCTACACCTTGAATATAACAGGCTCATAGCCTATACTGATAGGGGATAACTATGCTATGAGCATAGGTGTTTTTATAAGCAATGCTCTAAGCATAGGTATAACACTTCCCATCTTCTCAAAAAAATGGTGAAATAAGCTAAGAATAGAAGAGAACAGAAGAGGTTCCACGCATATGCCTGACTTACAAGAAACAATCGGACGCGTCGTTCGGCAAGAGCGACAATACCGCAACTTCACCATCAAAGAACTGGGCGAAAAAGCGGGCCTATCAGAAATCTATGTAGGAGAGATCGAGCGAGGGCAAAAATATCCCTCCGCCAAGGTCCTGGAGAGTCTGGCCCAGGCCCTGGATTTGGGTCTGGCAGAATTGCTGGATTTAATGGCCGAGGAAATTCGCCGTGATCGCGATCCTGAATATGTCAACGTCATTGGCTTTACCGTTCCCACTACGCATGGTCAACCGCGTCGCACAGTAGTCAAGCGCATAGTGAACATGCTTGACGAAGGGGATGTAGAAAGTGTTGCCAACTTTAGCGCCTTTTTGCTATCCAAACATATGCTCCCACTATGAAGCAGATCAGCCTGCAAGCTATCTTATATGCTTGCAGGCACCCGTTAGAACATCCTCACAAAAAGTGATGGCCTTGCTGCTTCAAAACCTCAACGGCATGCTCCACATGCTCTTCCTTAACCAGGATATGGCCAGTATCATCAGCATAAAAAAGATAGCCCCTGGGAGGGGCTATCCGATAACATCGCTCTTTTTTAATAGCATGAGAGATTTTATAAATCTAATACCCACTTAGCTTCACCGGGATTACCAGCAAATTCGTTAGCAACTGGATTCCAGGAGAATGTCTGTGTATGATCACTGGATGATACCTCAAAGACAAGATCACCCTCGATACTAGTGCCCGCTGCCAAATCACCAAATGACAATTGGTTATCATATGCTGCTGGCACTAAATATATATGGTTAGAACTTTTTCCTGCTGAGTCGATCATTGCAAAATCAAGTGGATTGTAGTGCTGCACATCTGAACTGTTATTCTTGATCTGTACATGGATAACGATAAATTCGTCGCCCGGCTTTGGCTGAGCGTCTGAATCACCAGGAACTATTTTCACAGATGTGACAGTACAAGCGACATCCTGTAAAACATTTGTCTTCCCAGTCGCTGATAATGCAACCTTGGTTTCTCCAGCATTAGAATTATTCCCCGTGCTGTCAGGAGTGGAAGTAGCAACACTTGTTATGGTAGCAGTAGAATTTGCTGTGTTCAGCAACGACGAGATTGAAGAAAATAAGACAGAACAGCCAATAATACCTAAGATAAGTACACCACCAACAATGCCCAGAGTGACCCAAAGCCAGGTCTTACGCTTCTTTGGCTGTTGGGGCGGTATGTAACCGGGATAGGATGGACCTCCACCTGCACCTCCAGGAACACCATAAGGATTCTGAGCAGAAAACATCCCCGGCTGGGGCGTGTTTTGCCCGTATGGCGACGGATGCTCGTAGGGATTGTTCACTGGGGTCTGGGATCCAGGATAGCCTGAGGGCGGCGGATAACCAGACATGTTATTATTGTTTTGTCCTCCCCCATACGGTGACGAAGGTGCCGGATAACCAGAACCAGGATATGGAGAGGGTGAAGATGAAAATTGTGTCGAATCACCCGTATATGGTGAGGAAGGCTGATTTCCCTGCTTGCCAGCATTCGGTTGATATGCTGGTATTGTTGGCTCATATGGCTGATCCTGGGGATAATTGTTTTGTGGGTATTGATTAGGATCCTGACTCATAAAAAAAACATCCTCCTGATAATAATAACGTCAATGACCACACAAGATTTCTTGCGCCTGCCGCACTAAAAATCTGCATAGCTATGGAAGCGATATAATACGAAAAATGGCCAAATAACTTTTTATAACATTTAAATCAATCGATAGTATAACTGACTGAATTATAGAACACAAGCAACTTTGGAAAATTGGGACACAGCAATCGTGCTGTCACGCCGCTACCATACAAATATAAACACGTTAATTGTATAGAAATTCCCAATGAAAATAGTACTATGCACTCCTGGCGATATAGGATGCTAACTTCTAAACAAACTTATTGTGGACACTGCTATTTTTCCTCATGCTTACCATTTACAAGAATAGGCAAGTCTGGGATAAGTGGTATAGACATCTTGACAATAGACACAGAATCTGTTATCATTTTCTCAAAGCTTTATAGTCAGGCTGATCCTGTCAAAGGCTACATCCTCGTTAGCAGCGTATGTCATAATTTTGACATACATACACCTTTCTTTTATTTATGCTCGAATTGTGCATATCGATACGTGCAAGGAGGCTAACATGCGGCGTCCCTATCGTCCTCTCATGCTTACAAGCATTGCTCTACTCTTTATTTTGAGTGCAGCTAGCGCACTTTTGCTTACCCATCAGACAAGTGCTTTTGCTGCCACGACCAATCTGGTAACAAATCCAGGCTTTGAGACTGGCAATCTGACTGGTTGGAGTTGTGATGCGGGTAATACTGTAGTTACCAGCCCGGTTCACAGCGGCGCATACGCATTACAACTGAATCCTAGTAGTTCAACAACCGGTCAATGTACTCAGACGATCAGCGTGCAAGCCAACACCAGTTATACATTAAGCGCCTATGTCGATGGGCCTTATGCCTATATCGGCGTCAACGGATTTAGCAACACGTGGACGAGCAGTAGCAGCTATATACAGCTCTCGTACACATTCACAACAGGCACCGCCACCACCGCCACCATTTATGTGCATGGATGGTATGCACAAGGAAGCGTAGGTGTGGATGACGTGGCACTTACGGGTCCCGCTGGTAGCAGCACCCCAACACCAACATCTACCCAGACCGCCACACCCACACCCACATCCACACCCACACCCACGCCGACAGCAACCGCGACCCCGCCACCTACAGGCAGTCTGCCGACACATGTGCTCACCGGTTATTGGCAAGACTTCACCAATGGAGCCGCCGTACAACGTCTAAGTGCAGTCAACTCGAACTATGATCTCATTGCGGTCGCCTTTGCCAACGCCGATGCCGCTAATCCGGGAGGAGTAACATTTAGCATCGATCCAGGACTCTCATCAGCCCTCGGAGGTTATACCGCTGCCCAGTTCACCAGCGACATTGCCACCCTGCACGCAGCGGGCAAGAAAGTCATCATTTCCGTTGGCGGTCAGAATGGCACGATCAGCGTATCCGACGCCACAAGTGCGACAAACTTTGCTAACAGCGTCTATAGTATCATGCAAACATACGGATTTGATGGCGTCGATATCGATCTAGAGAACGGCGTCAGCCCAACCTATATGGCAAGTGCACTTGAGCAATTGCATTCCAAAGCGGGAAACAACCTGATCATCACACTCGCCCCGCAGACCATCGATATGCAATCGACAGGTGGCGACTATTTTGCTCTGGCCCTGAACATCAAGAGCATACTTACAATAGTCAACATGCAATATTATAACTCAGGTACAATGCTTGGCTGCGACGGAAACGTCTACGCCGAGGGCACTGAGAACTTCTTGACGGCCCTGGCATGTATTCAACTACAAGGAGGATTGAGCCCCAGCCAGGTCGGATTTGGACTTCCCGCCTCAACGTCTGCAGCCGGAAGCGGATATGTCTCACCAACCATTGTCAATAACGCCCTTGACTGTATCGCCAATGGTACAAACTGCGGAACATTCAAACCCTCGACAACCTATCCAACCATCCGTGGTGCAATGGACTGGTCAACCAACTGGGATGCCTCTAATGGCAACGGCTTTGCTAACAGTGTCAAACCACATCTCAACACATTGCCCTAACATCATCCTTTACATCGACAACAAACCTGGCCGGGGGTCCGTAACGGACTCTCGGCATCCATATTACCGCCTGTAGCCGACGTCATCGCACCATTGAATCCAAACAATGATGGATGAGCGTGTCAAACGCCCCCTCCCCAGCAACCATAGAATACAGTAGCTGCGTGTCTTGCGCACAATACACTTCAGTTAGGGGCTCTGTTGGCGAATGGCAATACGGGCATGTTAGCAACCTGTAATAACGGTTTTACAGTTATTCTCGTCGTTATGCAGGATATTTTTCGCAAAAATCCGCCATTTCGTGCCTGAAATACCATTCGCCAACAGAGTCGTTAGGCTCGTCAACGTGATGGCCTCGATCGCAGCGATCAAGCCAGCCAACGCTAGCGCCGCGGTCTTGTGCCCGGCGACCAGTTTCTTGTATGATATGCCCCCAATAAGCGTATATATCCTCGTATAACAAATCGCCTGCAATGAAGAATGATACGCCTCATTAGGAGCGTGTATTATATTATATAAACGCTTTTGCGGAGTTTTTCGTGCGTGAACTGGTCGCCGGGCACAAGACCGCGGCGCTAGCGTTGGCTGGCTTTGAGGCCTTCGGGGAAGAGATGGAACTCGCCAAGTTCTTAACTGAAGTGTATTGTGTCTTGCGCGCGCGGTCCACTTCAGCGCATGATCCACTCTGCTCCGCCTCTACAATGAAATTTCCTCAACATCATATGTTACCGGAGATACAATATAGCGCTATAGCACATCTCTTTTAAGGAGCATTTCATGCGTGGAGTGGACCGCGTGCGCAAGACACGCAGCTACAGTAGGCGTACCGAGTCGGCTACGTGAGCACAGGACCAGCATCGCCGATCAAATGAAAGGCCGCCCAGAAGTAGGGATGTACACGATAAGGGAAATGCGAGGCCCGAGCCCGTGCGATAAACATGCGTTGAGCATAGGCCAGCGCTGCAGCTTTGGGAGCACCACGCAACAATGCCAGATAGAACAACTCCATCAACTCAGCGCTACTTTCATCATCCACCTTCCAGAGAGTCGGCAGCAGTGAAGCCGCGCCAGCGTACAGAAAGCCGCGTCCCAAGCCGATTACCTCATCGACGCCGCCGACGACGGCTCGTCCCGTTTCGCAGGCACTAAGCACCAGCAGAGAGCACTGTGACAGGTCCAGATTAAAGACTTCAATCGTGCTGAGTTGCCGATCAGCTAGTTGGACGTGCGAGAAGTTTGGAGCATCGAGCCGAAAGAGACCATGTGCCGCAATATGCACAATAGCACAGCTAGGACCACGTTGCCATAAAAGATCGCTGGTCGCGGCTTCGTTGAGGGCACAGGAGACTCCAAGTTGCCTGGCCACGGTTTCTGCTTCCTGCAGGGCAAACGTTAGACGCCCCCTATCTGACAGTCCCATGACTAGCGCCTCTTGCGGCGGAATATGACGATCTAGCACAGATTGTCCACGCCGACGGCAGATATCGATCAGTGCAGCGGAAGGAACGTACGAAATATCGCATTTCTCAATGGCAAAGCGCGTGCCATCATACAGACAGTGGAATGGGATGTAATGCAAGATGCCATATGGTACGACAATGAGACGTTGCGAGGCGTTGAGCAGATCATCGATGGGGCGCAGTAAGAGATCATAGAAACGTTTTAGGATGCCCTGGCTATTTCCCTGCAGACTGAGGAAGGACTGCGCTTGATCCACTGTATTGGCGGCGTGCCCAGAAAGATCCAGATTGGTGCGCCAGAGCGAGTAGAGACGTTCGAGTTGCGCCACAGCACCAGGTACGGTACGCATTGTGACGTTCTGCGCACTGATGGAAAAGATATAGAGATCCTGGTCACTCAGGTAGTATTCGACCAACAACGTGTGGTCATCTAGCTGGCTACGCACGGATGGGACAATCGTATTGATCCAATTAGCACGCGGACGAGTCACAAAAGATCCAGCTGAGCGTAACTGTATCTGTTCGAACAACTGCTCAATACGCCGCTCACGCTTCTGCATCTCGTGACAAGCAGTAGAAGGATCAACAGCACGGATACGCATAATAGCGGTGTCACTGAGGTTCAATTCGTCTTCTGTATGATAAACAATCGAGCTAAACCAGGCTTGCTCCTCACGCGCCTTAACCAGGGCATCCAGAATTTCATCACTGACGCGATCATCTGAACGCAAGCGAATATCAATATTGTGACGTAGATAATCGCCCAAGACGCGTGATTTGGCTTTCTCCACATAGATGAATGCCTGCTCTACATTGTCACGACGCAACGCCAGCATAATGGCACGTTGATAAATATCGCCTTTATTTTCAAGAAAGTTCGCACGTGCATCCAGTACCAGACGGCTCTGCACCTCATCAATACCCTGAATGGCACGCTCATAATAATCAGCAGCCGCATCCCAAGCAAATCTGCGCTCAGCCAATTGTCCCAGCATATCCAAGCAACGATACAGTAAATCCAGCAAGCCCTGATTCTGAGCGACATCGAGTGCTTGCGCACATAAATCCTGAGCCGTCGCGAGATCGTCACGAGCATAGGCGATACGTCCCTGCAACAAGACAGCCTGAGCTAAGCGAGGTAGATCCTCCTGTTCAGCAAAAATATCAGCCACATATTCGACTTCGCGGGCGCTGGCATCGATCTGCTGATCAGCAAAATAGAGCTCAGCACGCTGCAAACGCGCCAGAGCGGCCAGACGGCTGTATCCTCCTTCCTCTAGTAGATGGCTAGCCTCACGCAACATTGCCTCCGCCTCCTGGAGATCGTCCAGCAGAATTGTAGCGGCCGCTTGCTGCATCAAAGAACGAGCCAGATTATGGCGTTGTCCAGGCACAGCGCGAAAATACTCAATAGTCTCACCGGCCAGATCATAAGCCTCCTGGGCGCGATTCAGTCGCACCAGGCATGTACACATCTGTTGAGCCACCTCATAGGCTGCGAACTCGATATCATGACGTAAAAAACGCTCACGGCTCTGATCATACAGCAACAGAGCCCGGCTGAAATGTCCCTGTGCCGCATCGATATCAGCGATATTTAGTTCCTCACGAGCGACAGAAATCTCTTCATGATCCCCATAGCGTGCAAACGTCGAACGCGCCTGCTCATGCAGCGCAACGGCCCCTCGAAACTTTCCCTGTGCTGCCAGCGTCAAAGCCTTATTGCCCTGTGCTCTCGCCAGGTACAGCTCGACATTCTCGCCCTGCAAAATATAGGTCTCAATAGCTCGATCAAATAGCCGCAAAGCCTGCTCATAATGACCCAGTTCAAAATTGATAATCGCAGCGTTCGCATCGATCTGACCAGCACGTAACAACTTTCCATGGCGCATAAAAATATCATGTGCGCGCTCTGCATCCTGGAGTGCCTCAGTTGTACGATTGAGGCCCAGAGAAGCATTAATACGACCAAACCGTGTTCTTGCCCAGCTTACTTCATCCTGAATCGACAGAAACTCATCACCAGCAGCATCAAAAAAAGGCAAGGATTCTTGAAAGCGACTGAGCCGACGCAAAGCATCACCGCGTGCCATCAGCCCCAGTGCATGATAGTAGGTATTTTTTGTGAGATCGCCGATAAGCAATAAATAGCCCGACAGCGTTAACGAGCGCTCTGCATTGGTATTCCAGCTACGATCCGCCTCTTTCTTCAGCGTATACACCAGACGGTCCAAAGCAGCAGGACTAAAGCGAGACACATATGCTTGCAGGAGTTGTCTTCCTTGCTCTGCATGCATATCAATGAGAGCGGCTACAAGATCTTGAGGAGTCATATTATTTTATCAATCGTTCAACTATAGCAGTAGAGGCGTTGCCAGTCTGGTCGCGACGGCAACGAGACGAACAACACCTCTACCGCTACAATCTATGCTTGTGGTTGAACTGCCAGTTGATCAACGACAACGATACCCTCTGGCAAATGCACCTCCAACGTATACAAGGCAGGAGCCAGATCAGCAAAAATAACATTGCCTAATTCATCAATATGCTGCTCCTGGATCACGCCTTCAGAGGTCATAAGTTGCATCAACGTCCCCTGCAAAGCTTCAACAGCCAGCCCCTGACGACTGACAAACCCGATCAATTGCAGTGAGCCTCTCTGCTTCAAACTTTGCTCAAGTTGTAAAGATATCGTGACATCCTCCGCCAAATAATTGCGCGGCCAGAGCACAGCCGGTTGTGCAGAACCACGTTGATACGACAATCCTGGCTGCGGTGGTAGGAGCAATGCCGCTATACGTCGCACGCCTACCAGAGTCTGCTCACGCACATACTCAATCCCTCTCTTTGCATCCTCTACAGGATAAAGAGCGTCACGAAGGATTTTCTGACCAGACATCACTGGTACGCGCGTCTCGCGCTCCTCTACAAATGGGTCCACAGTCAGAAAATTGGTAAGCGTCGCCAGTTCAGCAGCACAGAGCACACACCTCTTCAGATGAGCCTGTACAGGCCGGCTGAAATTCTCATCCAGCATCCCCAACTGGTACTCGCCTAGCATCTGATTCGATGGGCAATCCCATCGATAAAGTCTGCACGTAAGCTTGCGCTCCAGGCTCCGATACATTACCAACCGCGACGAGCATTCTTGACAGTTCGCGAAGTGCTCTGCAACCATGAGTCGAACTTTTTCATTCTCAAGGTAGGCGATAAATTCCTCATCGCGAATAGCACCTGGTTCACTACACTCCATGAGCATTTCCTCTACATCAACATAGGATACAGGTTTCAGCAGATAGAGTCTTTCCTCCGTTAGGAGGTAATCCTATATAATCAGCTCTATATAGTATAGGACGGAAGGAAGCAGCGATAAGATACAAGCTCTGTATAGTAGTGCTTCCTACGCGCCGAAAACCTGTTGTGTGCCATATTACTCTCATAACTGTGCCAATTTACTTCCAAGATTTTAAGCTGTTACATCTGATAGCTGTGCAAGCAGATGCGCAACGTTGCTTCGCAGATATCCTACCTCTCTTCTCTTCAGAATAAACGAGCCTATTCGTACTTTTCGAACATGTTTTTTTTATTTCTTTAAGATGCCTCACCATTATATATATTCCAATGTGCTAATGATGAAACAATGCCTGTAGACGCCGATTACGCCGCAAGCGCTCTAGGACGTTGCGCTTGATACGATAAACTTCATCAACTGTAGCAAATATGTGCGGATGCTGACTACTAATTTCACTGGGCTTCATGCCATGCACATAGGCTGCGTAGATCAGTATCCGTTCATCATCGGCGGGTACCTCTTCAAGAATGATGCGCCACAAATCTTGGGCCGAGAGCTGCGAAACGACGTCATCGGCAGGATCGTCACTGGCCGGCTCCTGCTCAATGGAATCAAGAGTATCCTCATACTGACGAGACTGGCGTACGCGCACCTCGTCAGCCACAACGCTATGCACGCACATCTTGAGATATTTCAAGAGGGCAGCTAGCGAATCAAAATTGCCAATCTTGACTGGAGTAAGCGCCTGAGAAAATTTGGCGAACGAGGCATTGACCAGCGGTGCGCCTCCATCCTGAATCAAAATAAGCGCCGCGCTTTGATGCTGAGTCACCCACGTCAAGACCAGTGGTGCATATTGTTGATAAATGCTGGTCCAGGCGAAATCGTCGCGCTTAATTATCGCTCTGCGGAACAATTCCAGGCAGAAACGATCATTTGAGATTTTTTGATTGAGGAATTTGTTTGTCTCCTCCGAACAACGATGAGCTAATTCAGTAACGGAAAGTAGCTCAATAGGTGGTGCATTTTCTCTCTGTCCTCTCATAAGGGGCTGCGGCTCGGACGAATGAGAGAGGTTGTGAGGCTCCATTGGCGATAGCTCCCTGCTTCCAGACTACTACATATTTCTCAGCTATAGACGGCTCAACGTATCTATTGAGTAAACCAAGAGAATTTGGAAGGTTGGATGTTCCTGGTTTTTCGCGAATACATCCACAAACTGTTTTTATGTATTATCGCACGTCTGGAAAGTTATAGCTACTTCGCTTTTAACTTGCCTCAGGTTGGCAGATTGCGCATATTGGCCTCTCTATGGCAATAGCTATGCCCAATCAGAAGCGATAAAAATTATGTGATTAGATAGAGAAAAGTTCCAAAAAGCTATCTTCCACTGTTCATTACACTAGTAATGTATTATTTCGTCCGTGGATAACATTCTAAGGAAACGCAACAACTCATAGAGAATCACAACAAATCACTAGAAATTAAGCACATTCATCAACTATTAGATAGACCATTATGTCTGGTAGTATGAAAAAGCCATCGCTAATTACGTTGTTTATGCTATGCTTATATAATCTAGCAAGAGGAAAATCTCCCAAGATAGAAATACGCTAGTCAAAGGACGGAGCAATAGGTCCATGCCATCACGACAGGGTATTGCAACAGATCAATTAATCAATGTAATCCAGGTGTTACAGCTTGGCCGCAAGACAGGCGAACTACAAGCAGAGCGTCAAAACGGACCCCAAAGCGAATTTGGGTTGCTTAAGTTTGTACATGGCCGGGTGACGTTTGCACAGTGCGGACAACTCGATGGGCAATCCGCACTACATTGGTTACAAAGCTGGGGACAGTGCCGTTTTGTCTTTACCAACACTACAGTGGGAAAAAATACTGGTCCGTTGCGGCATGACAACCTATCATCATCGTCAACATCACCAAAAGTAAAAGTGCAAGATTCCTCGCCAATGCCCACATTGCCTGCTGTAACGCAGATGCAATCATCTAATACAGGACCGATGCCAGCACTACCATTCGCGGCATTAGTGCCACGGCGTATGTATTCAGCGGACGAAGGGATGTATCGACTTAATCAAGTGAACCCCTCCCGCTTGCATAAACATCTCTACTTGCTCATCAACAATCAGAGGTCGTGCGCAGAATTAGTGCGTATAGTAAACCGTCATCCGGAAGAGGTCTTACAATTATTGCGTGATTTAGAACGTGTTGGCATTATTCAACTATACTAGCAATGGTCAAAGGAAAAGGTACATCATGGAACAACAAACATCACGAGTTAAAAGGCATCGCTGGCTGCCCCTGCCGACACGCATCGCTATCGGCTATGTATTTGCGGCCGTCATCCCGCTTCTTCTCGTTCTAGTATTTATATGGACCCAGACACGCCCTACCTTGATCTCGCAGGCCAACAATACGATGACAAGCGATGCTCAGACCCGCGTCCAACTCATTGACACTTACTTTAAAGAACGCGAACTTGATGCTCAGACGCTTGCGCAAGTACCCAGTGTACAATCATTTTTGGAACTCGATCCAACCACAACAGACGCTATAGTCTATAAAACTGCCGCCCTCCACGCTGGTTTTGCGCTACAGGCGGGGCAGGATCGCGACAAAAACTACGCTCGCTGGACGCTCTTCGATGTCAAAGGAAATGTCATTCAATCCTATCCTACCAGTCCACAGAAACACGGGAAGACCTACGTCACCGCCACACAGCTCGCTGATGTGGCTTCAGGAAAGACATTTATCTCGCCAGTCTTCTATGATCCCCTGCAGAAGCTGGAAACGGTTGACATTTATGCACCTATCTATGCGCCCGCACTCCCAGGCACAAAATCGCCACAGCTAGGTTTTATACGCTCCACGCTAAAGCTTGATTATATCTTGCAGCAGGTTGTGGGCCAGGATCAAAACACTATCGGTCAGGGCAGCTATGCTTTTATTTTGGATAACAATGGAGTACGCGTTGCAGATAATAATTCTGCATCCCTGCTCTTTACCAGTGTAGCTCCACTCAATGCGACCACCCAACAACAAATCTCGCAAGAGCAACGCTACGGCAGCCTATCACAGGTGAGTGTCAATCCCGATCCGACCGTCGCTACGCATAATCAAAAGACCAGCTCGGCAGAGATATTCGATGCCCAGCTAGGAGGACAAAAAGATCAATTTCAGATTGCTCGCCACGCAACAACGGTCGTTCCCTGGCAATACTTTGTCGCCAGTCCAGTTAACACCGTCACAGATATCGCCAACAAGCAGCTGATAAGCATCATCGTGCTTGCCGCTATAGCCTCACTCATCGTCGCCATTAGTGGTTTCATTGCAGGAAAAGGTATCACGCGTCCTATTCTGAAAGCCGTCGATTATCTGCTGAGCAGTAGTAAATCACTGAGCGCACTCGCCGAAGGACAACAAGAGGCCGCCAGCGAACAAGTATGGGTTGTTGATTCTTCGCAAGTCGGATTACAATCGATCCAATACTATACCGACGCCGCGATCGTCGCCACGAATAACTTGCAAGCTGTAGCCAATCTCTTGCAACAACAATGGGAACAAATGCCTTCACAACAAACAGACAAGAAGCTCCATACCGTGTTACAGGCATCCCAATATCTTGGAAACGCCATGGAACTACAAAATGCCAGCAATCAAAAGCTTGCAACCGCATTAAAGGTTGCGACGCAAGTAACCGAACAGTTCCACTTGGGTGCTACATCGGCGACACAAGCGGCCGAGCAGCTTGAGGAGGTCGTACAAGGTCTTCGCTCCGTCGTAGGAAAATCAAGCGAGAAATAGCGCTAGAGAAAGCTTTTCCCGCTTTTATTATTGAACGAAAACTTTTATACTATGGCTGAGGACATTTAGAAACCTTCAGCTGGTAGTGTAGACTGTCTTTACAGTATAGGCTACATTTATAGACCATACTGTAAAGACATCAGAGCAGGCATCATCAACGTGTGCGCCACGGTTTTTTGCAAGCGTTCTCGCGATGTGCAACAACTCACGGGCGCATACGGCAACATCGTAGAGATACCGCAACGTAAGTAACTCTTGTAGAGGGGGAATACGTTCCAACATGCCAGGTTCCAGACGCTCCCAGACCACACGGCCCGGTTGATGACCGCCTTCCTGTGGGACAGTTATAGTTCGCGTTGGTGTCACAATAAATGATGAAAGGGAAGAGTGAGAACCAACTCGTTCTCATGTTAACTCCTCTAGGACGATCGTTGCCGGACTGCTGAGCGAGCTTTTCCATATAGTGTGAAAACTTAAAGAAGCCTTACTGACTGAGTATATCTCGAAATTGCCCGGTGCCGAACGATCGTCATCGCGTGCGTCAGTGCCACTTGCAAACACCTCCAGTGTGATACGTTCATCATCGTCAACTGCGACCACTGCCGCAACATGATATGGGTAAAAAGTGCCACTTGCAGGTTTTTTTGTTGCTACGATAGCATACGCTTGTAGTATCTTGGGATCAGCTAATTCATTCTCAGTAACCGCTTTGGCGGCTGCTATATTCTTTAGGTCGCTTACGCCGAAAGGTGTACCAGTAGAAACAACTTTACTATGCAAATCACCGAGCGTGAACTTTTTATCAGCCATAACCTCTTCCGCTGTATGGAGGCAATCTCTAAGAAATTTTGTTGAGGACTCATAACACGCATATTTCTTATCATCGTAGGTAATCGTATCCAGGCCTGCCCGTAAGCAATGCTCGGGGACCGCCACTGCAGAGGAGGGATGAACATATATCTGGTGTTTATTGCTGTCAAGGATAATGTAGTGGCCATTCTCAGATAACATGGCTGTTCTAGCCTTGGAGACCGTAATCGCTTTCATGTTAAAGCCTTTCCTTTGTGCGTGCAGACATACAACAGTGATGACAAAAATGCAGGATCAGCTTGAAGTATACCCAATTATACTGATTTATAGCAAGAAAGGATAAGCTATAGATTTGGAGCAATATATGGTATAGAATACCTGTATAACCTTTGTGTTATTAGAAACATTCTATACAAAAAATATATGAAGCGGAGAATAAGATGGAACATAAGCACTTTGCTTTAATACTTTTTATTTAGGACACTGGCCATTCCATCGTGCAGTAAAAAAGGAAGCATTATCTGCCGAATAAACATGAGTATGAATCCAGCGATTGGATTCATACTCATGTTATAAGCCATTCATAAAATCAAATGTTATTCGCCGTAAGGTACCCAGATGTTTTTCACCTGCGTAGACTCACGTAGAAATTCCTCGCCTTCGCCCTGGACACGCTCCAGCCAGTTTCGAGAGCGTCCATAGTTGACCCAGGTGCGCTTCATATTACTGCTGGAAGCCAATTCAATCTGCTTCGATCCAGCAGCTGAGCCGAAGTACCAGACTGAATTGACGTCATGATGCTCGGCCAGGACCTGACTTAAGACATCGCGTTCGCCTGTGACGATATTCACGACGCCGGCGGGCAGATCGGAGGTCTCAAAGATCTGATAGCTATCGGTGGCGCTCAGTGGAGCCTGCGATGATGGCAATACGACGACGGCATTTCCCATGGCGATGGCGGGGGCGACCAGTGAGATGAAACCCAGCAAAGGATACTCATCAGGACAGGCGATGCCTATCACGCCAACGGCCTCTTTCATGGCCAGGACAACGCCACGCATGGGCGGACGATGCACTGAACCTTCAAACTTATCGGTCCAGGCGGCGTAGCTGAAGAGCCGAGACAGGCTGATCTGGACCTCATTGAGAGCATCGTCCATGCTCCGTCCGGTCTGATCGACGATACGGCGAGCGAACTCGGCTTCGCGGGTGGCCAGGTTCTCGGCGATGTAATAGAGAATCTGAGCACGGTTATGCGCGGTACTGCTTTCCCATGAGCTAGCCTTATGTGCAGCCTCGACTGCGTTACGGATATCTTTTCGATTGCCGTCGCCGATCGTTCCAATGATACGACCGGTCGGCGAAGTGATAACCGTACTATAGCCAGAATCTGGACGTGCCTGCTTGCCGCCAATAAACAACTTGGGAGTACGATCGATAGCGGGCAAGTCATAAGGAACGATAGAAGTCAGATCCTCATCGGCGTCAGCAGGCTCCACAGGAGCTCGCTGGACAGCTTGCTGGGATTTTGAGCTATGCGACATCCAGGCGGGCTTGACATACTCATATAAACCCTCCTTGCCGCCCTCGCGACCGAAACCGCTCTCTCGATAGCCACCAAATCCACTGGCCGCATCGAAGAGGTTGGTACTATTGATCCAGACGCTCCCAGCTTTCAGCTTTGGCGCGATATCCAGTGCCAGATTGATATTATCACTCCAGATACTGGCGGCCAACCCGTAACGCGTATTATTCGCCACCTCAACGGCTTCTGCGGGTGTGCGAAAGGTAAGCGTGACTAGCACAGGACCAAATATTTCGACCTGTGCCAGCGTTGAGGCTGGGGAGACGTTCGTAAAGAGTGTCGGTGGGAAGAAAGAACCATCGGTAGGACACGCAATCGCTGGTTGCCATAATTGAGCACCCTCAGCGACGCCCTTATCAACCAAATTTTGAATTTCCTGACGCTGCGACGGAGAGACAATTGCGCCGATATCCATGGTCTTATCTAGAGGACTACCAATGCGCAGATGCTCCATACGTGCACGTAATTTTGCGATCAGGCGTTCAGCGATATTCTCCTGTACCAGCAGACGCGAGCCGGCACAACAGACCTGTCCCTGATTAAACCAGATGGCATCCACGACACCTTCGACGACACTATCCAGATCGGCATCGTCAAAGACGATGAAGGGAGATTTGCCGCCGAGTTCAAGCGAGATCTTCTTACCAGAACCAGCCGTGGAACGCCGAATACTCCGTCCAACATCCGTTGATCCGGTAAAAGCGATCTTATCCACATCTGGATGATTGACTAGCGCATCGCCAGCTTGAGCGGCCTCGCCGGTCACAATATTGATCACGCCCGCTGGCAGACCAATCTCCTGCACAATCTCAGCGAACTTGAGCGCGGTCAGTGAGGTATAGCGAGCCGGTTTGAGGACAACGGTATTGCCCATCGCGATCGCCGGAGCAATCTTCCAGGACATCATCAGCAGCGGGAAGTTCCAGGGGATGATTTGTCCTACGACGCCGACGGGCTGATAGCCGGCTAATTCTGTCTCCATCAGCTGAGCCCAGCCCGCATGATAATAGAAGTGACGCGCCACCAGCGGAATATCGAGATCGCGGGTCTCGCGAATTGTCTTCCCATTATCGAGCGATTCCAATACGGATAGCAGACGCGCATGCTTCTGAATATTGCGTGCCAGCGCATACATATAACGTGCACGAACATGACCAGCCGTCTTGCTCCAGGTCGTAAAAGCCTTACGAGCTGCGGCCACAGCCGCATCCACATCGGAGGCACCAGCAGCAGCGATACGCGCCAGTGGTTGTCCAGTAGCCGGATTACTACTCTCAAAGTAGTTGCCCTGCTCTGGCTGTATCCATTGGTTATTGATGAAGAGCTGAAACGGCTGATGCTCTTGTATCCAACTCAGTGCCTGTGAAGGAGCTTCTGGCGCGGGACCATACTCCATCGATTCAAAGATATCCATGATGCTCATACCACATAACTCCCTCTACACCAGCGGATTTTCATAGGTGGCCGCATAGTGACCTGTCACAAAATGCGCCAGTTGGCGCTCGATATCCGAAAGCAAACCGCTGGCCCCGAAGCGGAAGAGCTTATTCTGCATCCACTCATTGCCAAGTTCCTCTTTCATAAGTGCCAGCCAGTCGAGCGACGCCTTCGCTGTACGAATACCGCCAGCAGGTTTAAAACCTATCTTGTAGCCTGTCTGCTCATAATAATCGCGGATAGCTCGCGTCATGACCAATCCTACCGGGAGCGTTGCATTGACAGGTTCTTTACCAGTCGATGTCTTAATAAAGTCGGCGCCAGCCATCATGCAGACCAGACTTGCCATGCCCACATTGCGCAGAGTCGCCAGTTCATGTGTCGCCAGAATAGTCTTCATATGTGCCTCACCGCAGGCTTCCCGAAACGCCTTCACTTCATCATAGAGCGCCTGCCAGTCGCCAGTGAGCACATAACGACGGGAAATGACAATATCGATCTCCCGTGCACCCGCCTGGACCGAAGCAGCAATCTCCTGAAGCTTCTGCTCAAAGGGATTCAAGCCTGCCGGGAAGCCAGTAGAAACAGAGGCAACAGGAATCTCAGTTCCGTGCAACGCCTCCACAGCCGTGGCCGCAAATGTGTGATAGACACAGACTGCTCCAACATTCAGATGCTCAAAGCCAAGAGCATCAAGGAGTTCTTGTCGCACCGGCTGACGCGCTTTGGCACAAAGACGCAGCACATTACCAGTCGTATCATCACCAGACAACGTGGTGAGATCCAGACAAGTGACGGCGCGCAAAAGCCAGGCCACCTGCCATTCTTTTTTCACAGTCCGACGCGTTGGCAGCGTTGCGGCACGTCGTTCGATAGCGCTGCGATTGATATGGACACGATTAACCCATCCCATATCGAGAGGCATGCCTGGATTACGCAGCAATGAGGCATCTGATGACGGCTGTACACCATCATCAGATGTAGTACGCGATGTTGTCGTAGTCATGAATATATATCCTTATTGGCAGCAAACAGCGACACATTGTATCTCTTTTTCGTTGAGACAGTCAGGCGCAGACTAGCGTCGAGCATCGACCAGCGTCGCCCATATTTCTTTATGGGCAGCCAGATCTTGCAAGATAGCCAGAGTTTTAGATGTCTCACTTATACCAAGCTGCCGTTCCTCTTCGCTCGTCACAGATTCACCGAGCGAGCGACGCATATTAAAAAGCAGCCATCCCAGCCAGGTTCCCATAAAACCATGCAAAGCATCTGCGCCCGCATCCTGGATCACGCCACCAGCCGCCACATAACCATCAAGCACAGCCGAAAACACATCTTCAGCGGGAGAGCCATTGACAATACCGCTCCAATATAGAGCTACACTTACCAGTTCCATCGTCGGATTAATCAGACCTGCCGCCTCCCAATCAATCAACCAGGGAGTAGAGGGATCGCTCCAGATCACATTCTTCTGATCCAAATCCCTATGGCTTACTACCAACCGTTGTCCCAGAGACAAACCAGCCTGCTCATACGCCCTGGTCCATTCCAACAAGCGTGGAAGCACCGCACGCACCCGCTGAGTCCAGGGAAGGGCTAACTCAGACGCCTGAAACGTTAAAACATCCCAATCGTCATCATCAAAATGCCCCCATTCCAACGGTGCCAGGGCCGGAAATGGAACCTGAAGCGCATGCATACGCGCCAGCACAGACCCTATCTGTCGAGCACGCACATGATCCACCGCATCAGAAGGAAGAGTCTCTCCATCGATCCACTTATACACCAACAACGACATCTGATCAAGAGCATACAGGACCTCTCCTTGCGCATTCGGCAACGCAGCAAGAGCAGGAATACCGTGAGCGGACATTGTAGCAGCGACCTGCTCCGACAACCGATACTCATCGTGAATATCCGGCTTCTTCATAATAGCAGAATTGAGCTGCTTCACCGCAAAAGTCCCTTGCGTCGTAGTAAGCCGCCACATACGGTGCAGCAAGCCTCCAGTGACCACCCTGGGCTCCTCAATCGGCTCGCCCAACCCACCCATCGTACACAGACGTGTAACTTGCATTATATGCATAGACACCATAATTTCGAAAAACCAACGATCTCAAAAACCATCGCACAGTAAAGTGCGCAAACTCCAAACCCAAACAATTTAATTCTACCATAAACCGCCTCTCCCCACCTCATAATCACATTAAAACAAAGAAATTGATTCTTTCGCGTGAGGGGATATGACAGCACAAACAAAAATACTTCTTTTGTTATATCTTACCTCAGCACTATAAAAATTCTTGACATTTTCGTTATTTTAATGTATATCGGGCGCAAGATCGCGGCGCTCGCGTTGGCTCTCTTGCGCACCTCTGGAGGAACATCTTTGTTTTGTGGCATAAAGAGTTTCGAACGTGGAAAACCACGAGAGCCAACGTAGCTGCGTGTCTTGCGCACGCGGTCCCGTTCATCGTACAATCAAGCATCATGTTCTCTATCAACGCCTCCCAACATGTCTATTCGTACCGGGCTCGCTCCCGTACTCCAAACAGCATAGTCATCACATCGTGTATTCATTTGAAAAGGTTCCCTCTCGTGTGGCGATGGCTGGCATGTCGTACTACCCACGGGATGCGCAACAAGATACCCTTTTTATGGATGAGCGTGCCAAACGATCTGAACGTGGATGCCGCGTCTGCCGTGATCAAGCAAAGTGGCCTGCCGGGCGGGCTGAGTGGCCGGGGAGGATAGCGGACGCGATGAAATCTGGTCCCTATGTGTACTCGCCATAAATGGCTAGATACATAAAAATCGCTTATGCTTTTTTCACACTATATGTCCTACATGCATGTATCCGAACAACCATGTGGCATGTTCGTTTTCTCGATGGTGCCGTTTTTTACGTTTTATCATTAAAAATATATTTTTACCCTATTTAGAGCTATTTATGGCCAGTACACATAGGGACCAGTTTTTCTCTATCGCGTCCGCTATCCTCCCCGGCCACTCAGCCCGCCCGGCAGGCCACTTTGTATCTCTTTTCCCGGTCGTTTGGCACGCTTATCCATAAAAAATGGCATCTCATTGCGCATCCCGTGGGTACTATGAACGGGACCGCGCGCCGATGGCTGGCATGTCGTACGATAAACGGGACCGCGCGCCGATGGCTGGCATGTCGTACTATGAACGGGACCGCGCGCCGATGGCTGGCATGTCGTACGATAAACGGGACCGCGTGCACAAGGCGACGCAGCTACAGTAGGCTATCGTGGTCTCTTCGATTGTACGCGGCCTTGTGCCCAGTAGATCAATGTCTACAATGAGCATATCATACGATAAACGGTATATCGGGCGCAAGATAGCGGCGCTCGCGTTGGCTCTCTTGCTAGCTGCGATGGAAGGTGGTACCTCGCCAAGCGCGTCCCGAAAACCACTCAATCTTCCCAGGTGATGTAGTTGGACTTGGTGCCCACCACCCCCTTATCCATTATATGCGCTAAACCGAAAAGGTTTATTGGTAAAACATTAGGTATCGACAGAGAGAAACGGAGGCGCTATACTGGGGAAGACAGATGTAAAGCGGACAAAAACGCTCTTTTTCTTTTATTAAAAAGCGAGAGGGAAGTTTTCTCTGATAATATGCTCCTTATAGTAAAAATCTATACGCATTGAAAGGTGATACGTGGTGAGCGAAATTCAAGAATCCCTAGAGTGGCGATCTATTCTCGATGCGGTTCTCAACATTGATCTGCGGGCCTCGCTTCCAGCAATAGAACAAGATGGAGTTGTTGCATATACCGATGGTGCCTGCATCAAAAATCCTGGGGGACCCGCTGGCTGGAGCGCGTTATTTTGGGCGGCTGTCGATGCCCCCGATGGTGCCATCTCCACAGGTGCTCCCCATGTTGAATGCTATGGACATATTCCTAAAGCCAAGACAACTACAAACAATCGAGCAGAAATATCAGCCGTCTTAGCAGTTCTCTCTGCAGCGCCGCCTGCGCTCCCGCTGACCATCTACAGTGACAGCGAATACACGATTAAAGTTGCCACCGGCACCTATCAGATGAAAGCCAATCCTGATTTATGGGCAATCTATCGCAAGATGCTAAGCTATAGGAAAAAAGCTCCCAGGTTCATCTGGGTCCGTGGACACGCCGGACATGAACACAATGAACGTGCCGACTATCTCGCTGGACTGGGTGCCTGGAATGGCAGTCGTGAAGCCTTCGATAACTGGCAAACTTCTCAGGCTCCTGAAGCGCGTACCAAAACCAGCATCGCGCCAGCACAGATATCAAAATCGAAGCTGCAAGCCCACAATCTAAAGATCCTGTTTGACGCCATCGACATCAATAGCGCCAACGTCAGCGAGCAAGAACGCAAATTCATCACCGATATGGCCAAACGTTTGCAAAAGAGCAACTTTGCTCCCACTGAAAAACAAACGAACTGGCTACAAGCGCTGGCCGCCAAATTTAAAGTCTGATTGTATACAGATGGCAGGCCAGAACCTCAAGAAAAGTCCTGGCCTGCCATCCACTAGTGTTCGTGATGTTCTTTAACCATTTCAAGCACAATCGCCAGAGCGATCACAAAGGGTGCATCGACTCCTTGAGCGACGTCAACCGCGTAGCTGTCGCGAAACAGAGAAAGCTCACGTCCCACGTTGGCTAGCAAATTTCCTTGTGCATCGTTGATAGCAAAATTCCAGTTCCCCACATTACCATCGATCTCGAACGCCATCCCATTCTCACCTTTGACCTTGAAACGCTCACCGAAGAGATGGAACTGCTCATGAACATTGCCCCAGTGCTCACCGTCGCGATAGATATCGTAACTTGGCCGTATAGAGATCAACTTTTGCTTAATCTGCAATAATTGCTGGCCACTTTGCCGATCAGTCATGACCAGATTGTCGCCAATATGGAAAAATTTGCCATGAACCTCAAAAACATCATGGCCCCGATCATCTTTCACCCTAAAAGCCTCAGTCAAACTCCACGCACGCTCGCGCAAATGATAACGCATGATCAAAAATCCCTTTCTAAACAAATATACTAGCACTATTCTGAACAGTACCCGTAATCACATACGTATGAGCTTGAGCAGAGTTAGGGACCTTTTATTGCTCTAAATACGCGAGAGCGACCTATTCAGTTTTGAGACATACAATTACAATACCGCCCCCGATCATCATGATGATTGGGGGCGTATTACTTTCTCTGTTCAGAAACGACTTATTTTACCAGTACTTTGACCGCTTCAACAATATCATGTGCACTAATACCAGCGGCTTCCAGCAACTCAGCTGGCTTACCAGAACCGGGCATTGATTCAACTGCCATCTTAGTAACATGTGGCAAGGGACCATCAAACTCGGAGAAGGCTTCCAGGACAGCCTCACCTAGGCCACCTTCAGGCCAGTGATCCTCAACCGTGATAATTTTGGCACCCGCCTCCTGTGCAGCCACGAACAAGGTCTCAGAATCAATTGGCTTGACCGAATAGGCATCAATCACCCGGATATGAATACCACCACTCTTGAGCTGCTCGTAGGCATCGAGAGCCTCATGCAACGTAATGCCAGCGGCTACGACCGTCACCCGATCTTTGTCGGATTGACGGAGAACTTTGCTCCCGCCGATAGGGAATTCTTCATCGGGACCATAAATGACCGGCAATGCGGCGCGGGTCGTACGGATGTAGGATATTCCTTCATGATTAGCCATCTCCGCCACCAGATGAACCGCCTGATTCCCATCGCATGGATAAAGTACCGTGCTACCATAGACGGCACGCATCAACGCTAAATCCTCTAGACCCATCTGGGAAGGACCATCCTCACCGATTGAGACACCAGCATGAGAACCGGACAGACGAATGTTCGCTTGCGAGACGGCTGCCATACGGATAAAGTCATAAGCACGCGTGAAGAAGGCTGCGAATGTGGAGGCAAATGGTATCTTGCCACGCACCTGAGCTCCAACGGCAAACGAGACCAGTTGCTGCTCGGCGATATATTGCTCAAAGTAGCGCTCAGGATAGGCTTTGGCGAACTCATTGGCGTAGGTTGAATTGCTCACCTCGCCATCCATTACAACAACATTGGGATTGGCTGCGCCAAGGGCCACTAAAGCATCCCCATATGCCTTACGGGTCGCCACAGAAGATCCTAGCTCATAGCGAGGCAACGTAAGTGGCTTCGCGGCGGGCTCCGGCGCAGGCTTATCATTGGCTGGCTTTTGCACCGGAAAGACCTGACTGCGCACGGGATCTAGTTCTCTAATAGCCTGTTCCTCTTGCTCTTTATTCAGCGCCTTACCATGCCAGCCGTCTTTATTCTCTAGGAAAGAGACACCCTTTCCTTTGATCGTTTTAGCGACAATCAAGGTTGGTCGATCAGTCGTCTGCTCAGCCTCCCGATAGGCGCGGTTAATCTCATCATAATTATGACCATTGATCACAATCGCGTTCCAGCCAAAAGCCCGACCACGAGCCGCATACGCCTCAGTATTCCAACCCAGTTCAGTCTCACCGCGCTGGCCCAGACGATTACAATCCAGAATAGCGACCAGATTATTCAGTTTATAGTGCGCGGCCAGATGAAAGGCTTCATAGATCGAACCTTCTGCACACTCACTATCTCCCAGCAAGACCCAGACATGATATGGAAGCTTATCCAGATACTTCCCAACAGCCGCAACCCCCACTCCGATTGGCAATCCCTGGCCTAACGAGCCAGTAGCCACATCGACCCAGGGAATTTCCGGCGTAGGATGTCCCGCCAGACGACTCCCAAACTTGCGCAATGTCAGCAGTTCCTCATCGGTAATAGCGCCGGCGGCTTTGAATAACGAGTAGAGTAACGGCGAGGCGTGACCCTTCGAAAAAATGAGATGATCGTTATTTGGATTTTTTGGATTGGCAAAATCATAATGGAGATGGTTCAGCAACAACACAGACATGAGATCCGCTGCCGACATAGAAGAGGTTGGATGACCAGAACCGGCCTCCGTAGTAGCCCGAATACTATCGACACGTAGTTGCTGTGCCAGGTTTGTCCATTGCTGCACTTGAGATGATTTTTCTGTCGTTGTCATATCTACTCCTCACTTTACCAGTATCTTCCATGTACTTCTATTTTCTTGTATCTGGCAGGTAGCTAGTAATAGACCCATTACATCTTTTTGTTCTCTTCTCAATAGAAAAGGTGAAGCAGTGGACCATTGAACTGGCCTGTTCAGAGAGCAAAAAATATTCATTTTCACATGCAAAAAACATTAGCATCTACTTTTTGTGTATATCCTCTACATGCGAAACAATCATGGATGCGTTCATTTGCCAGCCGCTTGTAATAATACGAATTGACGCTAGCAAATAGTTTCAGGCAGCATGTACGTATAATAAAAAGAACGTCCCTCAATGTCAGCAGCGCTGAGGGGCGTTCTTCTTATTACAAACAACGATAGCTATTTTTTTGCGCCTGGTGCATGTGTCCAAAAGAGCAATCCAGCCAGGACAAAAAAGAGCACCAGCATAAGTCCCATCACGGGATCAACCACACCGGTCAACGGAAACTGAAAAATAGCCGCTGAGACCAGCAATGCCAACCAGCAAACACCTAACGCGGGAAAGAGGTATAACCAATTAAATCGCGCTTTGGGGTTGGATACACGGGCAACTACTTCATAATCTGAATCAAGTGGCTCCATTAAAATACCTTTCCTTCGTGACCCTTATACATAACCTTCATTCTCAATGCGAGTCACAAACAAGTCGCAAGCGATTTATGAGGCATAGTTTTATTCTTTATGACAATAATCCAATGCCAGATCAAGCAAGTGATAGATGATACATCATGCTGGTAGACCATTGTCAAACGGTCTACCTCAATTCAAGTCGTATTATAGTCGTTCGTTTTCAGCAAAGCAACTTTTTGAGTTATGCCACAAAAAGTTTAAGAGAGTATTGATAACTAGCATGCATATAGATATTTGCACCTACTAGCCACCAACGCTCTCGAAAGCTACCCACTCTATTTTTACCCATAAAAAATAATCCTAACGGCCAAAGCTGTAGAGATCATGGGAAGTTGTATCATAAGAATCGGGATAGGTGGTTGTAAGGATACTATCTAAAAAAGCGATCGCTGGCAACGAATGAAGTTTATTAAAGTGGCGACGCAATTCAAATGCGTTAACTTGATACACAGAGCCATCAGAAGCGACGGCCAGACGGCCTTCAGCAATTGCACTACAAACGTCAGCAAGAGTCGGGATATGGTCGGACATAAGACGCCTCCCCTACAAATATACTGCGGCGTGTTATACAATCGACGCAACTACAGTTGAAAATAGATGATACCAATTACTAATACGGAGAGTCGCACAACCCGGTTTCAGCTTCTTTGAAACAATCAAGTGAAAAGAACATGAAACAGATTTCTCTGCTACAGTTACGAAGGCGCT
Organism: uncultured Chloroflexia bacterium; assembly: GCA_963699315.1. GTDB lineage: Bacteria > Chloroflexota > Ktedonobacteria > Ktedonobacterales > Ktedonobacteraceae > Dictyobacter. The sequence continues at coordinate 3,746,151 of OY969433.1, read as the reverse complement.
CTCCATACGCGGGTACAGCTAGTTGCTTATTCAACCTCCTCTGGATCAGGATCATCATTAGGGCCATCCATCACCGCATCATCATCCAACAATCCCCTCATAGGATCAATATACATCACGCGTCGAATCAGGTCAATCTGTTTAATCACATCCTTGATGGCTGGAATTAAAAGTTGTTGTCCATTTGGTCCTTTGAGGACATAGACATCATTGCCACCAGTCACCCAGATATCAGTGATACGCCCAACTTCACGCCCATCCAGCCGCAGAACTTGCAGATCCAGAATATCATGCTGATAGTACGAATCTGGTGGAAGAGTCGCCAACTCATCCAAAGGAATCACAATATCGTGACCGCGCAACTTATCAGCGGCCGTCGCATCATTGATACCAGCGAACTTCACGACCCACATCGTCCCTTTATATGGACGAACTGCTTTGAGCGTGTAGCGTGGATAATCAGGAGTCAGATAGACGGCCTTCAAGGCCACAAAGCGATCGGGTACATCGCTCAACGAGAATATTTTTATTTCACCCTTTATACCAAAAGGGGCCACTATTTTTCCGATAGTAGCCCATTCTGTCGTGTTTTTCATTAGCTATTACAGCTCTCTCTAAAACCGCCTGAGGAAAGTTTCAGCTCAACGCATGCATGCCAGAGACGATGTGTGTTAAGCACATATATTGCACGTCGATCTGGTACAGACGATATTACTGAATCTCAAGTGAAGTATGACGACCTTCACGTGTGCCACCGGCGCGCATAAGTGTACGCATAGCCTTCGCAACACGCCCCTGCCGTCCAATGACTTTACCAAAGTCGTCAGCGCCCACATGCAGTTCCAACACGAGCGCATTGCGGTCATTGCGAACTTCACGCACCTGCACAGCCGAAGGGTCATCCACCAGTGACTGAGCGATATACTCGATCAATTTCCGCATACTGCATCCTTATTTTTCAAATACTGAGAGTAAAGTGAAACCTACTTTGCAGCCTTCTCAGCAGCGGCAGCAGCCTTGGCGGTTGCTTTCTCTTGCTTCTCTTGTGTGAAATGCTCAAGAATTCCAGCGCGTCGAAGGAGTGAAGTCACGGATTCTGTAGGCTGTGCACCCTCTCTCAACCAACCGAGAGTTTTTTCCTCGTTGATGACGATGGTAGAAGGCTCCGTACGTGGGTTATACCAGCCAATATTTTCAATAATGCGGCCATCACGAGGGGAACGTGCGTCAGCAACGACCACGCGATAGCTAGGGGCTTTCTTCATCCCCGTACGTTTTAAACGAATTTTGACAGTCATGCTTTCTTAATCCACCTCTGCCCCACAACAAAAGGGGGCTATATTTTTAGCAGTGCCATTTTTACACAGCACAGGGTAGTGCCCCTAAATCACGGCGAGATTAGGATAGCATGCATAGCCTAAATTGTCAATCATAAAGAGCTTGACAACTGTAGGAGTTAACGTAAAAAAATCCTGCGAGAGCCGAAAAGAGATGGACATCCCCTTTCAGATAAAGGGAATCGCGTGGTTGCCAATCATAGTTATGCATCCTGTAAACAAGTCATTTCACCCATATTTTTGCAAATTTTACTTCTATCTTTCCTACAGAGGCTATGGTATGATTAATTAGGTACGCATATAGTTTGTTTATCAGATAATGCAAAAGACGAAGAGAGGATATTATGCAAAACGAGCAAATATCAATCTTTGGAAATGAAGAACACTTTGTATCGCAACGCGATCAAAAGCTTCTAAATTATCTTGAAGATTTATGGCAACGCTCACTTAAGCCATCCCCTGAAACATTAAAACGCATAGTTGAATTTCTCGTTCTTCTTCCTGAGCCACAAAGAACTTTAGGTATTACTAAAATCGCTGAGTATCTCGTCAACTCTATGAGCCTACACTTTCTAGATATTATGGCATTATTCCAGCAAAAGGCAGAAATCGAAGGAATAGATAACGAAGAGCGCTTAGAAACATTGAGAGGTGTGATGTCTGAAATATTCCCAGAGATGCTGGGGATTAGTAGACATGTATTCATACAATCTATTGACGATCTAGTAACTTTAGGCAACATTACCTACAGTCTATATACGCTTTCTCAGGTTGATACGGCAGAAGATGCTCAAAGTTGGATGTACGAACTTCCGATACTGTACCAGCGTCAATTGGCACAGGATGGGTTACTTGCAAAATTCCAAGTACAATTCACAGTGAAACAGAGCCCAGACGCTACAAGGGTTAGTGGCTTTACATCTTTTCAAAGTTCTTTACCAAATCCAGTTAAACCAACAGTAATAGAAGCGCCAATAACATATAAATTAACTAGTTAGGGGGAGTTTATGTCTTCTGATATACCAAAGGGGCATTCAGTAGAAGAGGTATTATCACCTGGTGTGCAGCCACTTCCATTTCTACAATGTGGGATACAATTAGAGAATATCTTTCCAGTAGAGATATCGGCAAAGCGGTTCCCAATGACTACCCCCGTCAATATGGAAACCATAGTTATGACGCATGCACAAACAGAGTTGAGTTTAGTTGATCTAGGGATTAACGCAGAAGTCTTCCAAGCACAGATACATTTAGAAGTACGTGTGAGCTTCCCGCAAGAACCACGCCTTTTTGAAATCTCGTTTAAACTGGCAGGAATATTCCACTATAACAAAGAATACTCTCCTGAAATGGTTCAACAATTTTTGCAAAACGGAAGCCTTAGTATAATGCTCCCATCTGCTCGTGAGTTGCTCCTCAGCATTTGTACCCGGTTACAAGTTCCAGCAGTTGTATTACCCTTAATTCAAGTGGCCCCTCCCCAAACTATCGATACTGAAAAGAAATAATTTTGCTGCATGTTTTTGTAGGAAGTTGAGGTTAGGATGGAACTTAAATCTGCATCTAGTCCAGGTATAAGAACAGCACATATTCATAGCCATGTATACACAATTGTTGATATCTTACTTGCGGAACGATCTCTTTTGAGACCAACAGCTCTATTTCTAAAAAATTTCATCAACTGCGAACAGGAAAATTTCAAAGAAAATCTAGATGCACTGTATCTAAATCAAAAGCGTTCTAATGAAAATGGGGACGTCGTAACTTCTGATAATGTTACAAAACTGATCAAAACGTTACTTGATTTATATCACCAAAGAGATAAACCAAGGATACAATATCAGCGAGGCGCAATAGTTGAGCAATTGGTGTATAAACTTATTGACCATAGATATAGTTTGCCTGGCGATATATGTCAAACGAATCAACGGTTTATTGAGAACTACACAGACATCACTGTGCAGGAAGTAGATGTTGCTGCGTTGTCAACTGCCAGACGGAAAGCCGAAGGGTATGAATGTAAGACCAGCCCTAACGGGTTTGACTCATATGATAGTATAAACCTTCATGGTTTAGAGGAGGCTGCAAAACAGAGGCAATACCGTGTAAATGTAGGGTTTGTTGCCTTTGAAAACGATAAAATCATGGAAATTAAAATCACTAAACGCCGCTTTCCAAATGCTATCAAAGTTTATGGCTTGGATAGTATAGAGACCTTACAAAATCTTTCTGCTCTGGACAATTAAACCTAAACAATTTGAGCTGGCTTTTGTTTTAAAATCAGCTAAGTTGGATAAAATCACCTCGCCTACATAGTAAAATGCTCCTGAAATTATCGCCAGGAGCATTTTATTTCACTTCTAGATCAGATTCCGACCTCGATATAACGCCTGCATAGTCCTATATAGATATCTTGCCGCATGTTGGCTATTTAAGGTACACTGCTGAGGCTATGACATAGGCAGTGTGGTCCTATGTGGCGTCAATAATCAGTAAGGGATGAAATCACAAATGAGTCAATTACAGAGGGATTATTATTTGCGACGCACAAAAATTGTTTGTACAATTGGTCCGGCGACTGAGAGTGAAGCACAACTCGAGAAACTCGTGCTGGCGGGCATGAATGTTGCGCGTTTAAACTTCTCTCATGGTGCTCATGAGGAGCATGCGGCCGTTGTTGATCGGGTACGTCGTATTTCTGAACGTCTGAGTATTCCGGTCGCTATTTTACTGGATCTACAAGGTCCAAAGATTCGAAGTCGGCTCTCTTCAAGGCGGACAACCGATAAAGCTGATCGATGGTGCAACGGTCACGATTACGACACGCAAGGTCCCGGGCACGGGCTCGGAAATCCCCACGACCTACCAGTCTCTTGCTCAGGATGTTAAGGAGGGCGATCGGATTCTGTTAGATGATGGGCTGTTGGAATTACGGGTGCTGGCTTTTAATGCGACTGATGTAAACTGTCTTGTTGTTCATGGTGGCTTGCTCAAAGAGCATAAAGGCATCAATTTGCCAGGCGTAGAGGTCAGTGCTCCATCATTGACGGAGAAGGATTTAGAAGATTTACGCCTTGGTGTCTCACTCGATGTTGACTATATCGCGTTAAGCTTTGTACGAAAAGCACAGGATGTCCTGGATGCAAAGGAACATATCAAAAACCTGCAGGATGAATATCAGCATGGACAGGGACATAGACCGATACCTTTGATCGCTAAGCTAGAGAAGCCAGAGGCGGTGACAAATCTTGAAGCGATTCTAGCGGTCGTGGATGGGGCAATGGTCGCCCGTGGCGATCTGGGCGTCGAGATGCCTCCCGAACAAGTTCCTTTAATTCAGAAACATATTATTGCTCGTTGTAATGATCTCGGCTTACCCGTCATCACCGCCACACAAATGCTTGAATCGATGATCACAAATCCAAGTCCCACCAGGGCTGAAGTTAGCGATGTCGCTAATTCTATCGTCGATGGAACCGATGCCATCATGCTGAGCGCAGAGACTTCCGTAGGAGCTTTCCCCGTTGAGGCGGTACAAATGATGGTGCGCATCGCGCATGAGATCGAGACCCATGCCGTGATTACGCGCCAACCACATTGTCACAAACTGTCACAGGAGCATGCAGTAAGCCATGCGGCACGTGCGCTCTCAGAAGAGGCAAGTGTCAAAGCGATCGTCGTTTTTACACGCACTGGCGCTTCAGCCAAATTGATCTCGACAGATCGCCCCAGCCGTCCTATATTTGCCTATACCCCCTCTCGAGAGGTCTACCGCCGCCTAGCACTCTGGTGGGGAACCTGGTCCTATATGATCCCCTTGGGCGGAACGACCGACGAACTTATCGCTCTGGTTGAGCGACGCTTGATCGATGATCACCTCATGCAAAAGTGCGATAGCGTTGTCATCATGGGTGGACTGCCGGTTGTAAGCGAGGCCCGTACAAATTTTGTCAAATTGCATTGTGTAGACAACGGGAAGTAGACAAAATAAACATATCATTCCCGTCCTCTTCTCTATCCGACACTCCTGCATATATGCTATACTTTGGGGAGAATACTAAAATATAAGCGGCGGAAAACCAACGTAGTTATCCGCCGCATATCATTGCAACGAAGCAGCATGCACCTTGTCTGATGTTTGCCCCGGCATTCAACATAGCTAGAGAGATGGAGTACAGAAATAATGACCACTCAGAAAAGCAGGGCGGTTCCTCTGCCACACGTAGAGGCTCGCACCCCTGTTCCCAGACAAAACCTACGAGTCCCCGGGCCAACCCCCGTCCCTCAAGAGGTCCTGGATGCGCAAGCTGCTCCCATGATCAATCACCGTGGGCCAGAATTCTCCGCTATCATGAAGAGAGTCACCCCACGTCTACAATATTTCTTCCAAACAGCATCTCCCGTCCTCACCTATCCCGCATCTGGCACAGGCGGACAGGAATGTTCTCTGGTCAATGTCTTCTCACCTGGCGACCATGTTGTGTCAATCATCATCGGCAACTTTGGCACACGCCTGGCAAAAATCGCGGAAGCTTATGGTCTGAACGTTACCAAGCTCGAGTTTCCCTGGGGTGAGGCCGCCGATCCTAATGTCGTTGAGTCACGCTTGAAAGAAATCGCTGATTATAAGGGCGTGTTGATAACGCATAATGAGACGTCGACTGGTGTCACAAATGATGTCCAGACACTGGCAGCCGTCGTACGTCGTCTCAGTCCCGACGCTCTTATCGTCGTGGATGCGGTCAGTTCGCTCAGCAGCCTCCCCTTAGAGATGGACCCGTGGGATCTCGATGTGGTCTTTACTGGCTCACAAAAAGGCTGGATGATTCCTCCTGGCATTATGATGATTGCCGCTAGCGAACGCGCTTGGCAGGCACATAAGCACGCGAAGCTACCACGCTTCTACTGGGATTGGAGCTCGGCCCGAAAAATCTTAGACAGCAGTTGGCAGCATTCGACGACTCCACCAGTCTCGCTCTTCTACGCGCTTGACGTCGCATTGGACATGATGGTGGACGAGGGCCGTGAAGCCATCTTCGAGCGTCATGTCAAAGCCGGTGAATACGTCCGGGGACGTGCCCGAGCACTCGGATTGGAATTGTTGGCAACCGATCTGCGCTACGCATCAAATACTGTCACAGCCATTAAAACTCCTGCCGGACTTGAGACTAAAACGCTCTTAAAGAAATTACGCGATGAAGATCAGGTTGTGCTGGCAGATGGTCAAGATCATATGAAGGGCAAGATCTTCCGGGTAGGACATCTGGGATACTTTGCTGACGCGGACCTGCAACAAGCAATGGATGCCGTTGAACGCCGTCTCCACGAAGTTGGTTACCGGGCGTAGGTTATAAGACAGGAGTCATTTTTATGACACAAGTACGTGATGAGGTAGCACAGACACAAAACGCTACGATCAAGATCCTCATTACTGATCGTATCGCTCATGAAGGAGTTGATCTTCTTCATGAACAGTTGCCTGATGCTCAAGTTGATGAGCGACCAGGCCTTAAACCAGATCAACTGAAAGCCATTATTGGTGAGTATCATGCTCTGATTGTGCGCAGTGAAACGCAGGTCACAGCCAATATTCTAGAGGCGGCGACCAATATGAAGATCATTGGACGCGCTGGCGTTGGTGTCGATAACATCGATACAGCGGCGGCCACCCGTCTTGGTATCATTGTCGTCAACTCGCCAACGGGAAATATCATTGCGGCAGCCGAGCACACTATCACCATGTTGATGTCTTTAGCCAGACATGTCCCGGCCGCTGATGCCAGCATGAAGGGGCATAAATGGGAAAAAAGCCGTTTCCTGGGCACCGAAGTGCGTAATAAAGTATTGGGAGTCGTTGGCCTGGGTAAAGTCGGTATGGCTGTTGCCAAACGCGCCCAGGGGCTCGAAATGCACATCATTGCTTTCGATCCTTATGTCTCACTCGAGCAAGCGCGCAAGTCAGATGTCGAGATGATGAGTCTGGAAGAAGTCTTGCAAAAGTCAGATTTCGTGACGCTACATACCTCTCTGACCAGCGGTCCTAATGGGACACGCGGCTTGATCGGTGAACATGAACTCCAACTGATGAAGCCAGGCGCACGCATTATCAACTGTGCCCGTGGTGGCCTGATCGAAGAAGAGCCACTCCTCAAAGCGCTCAACGATCAGCGTATTGCAGGAGCCGCACTGGACGTATTTAGTCAGGAACCAATACGTGACAATGAACTCCTCAAGCAATTAACTGCGCATCCAAGCGTCATCGCCACCCCTCATCTAGGAGCCTCGACCGAAGAGGCTCAGGTTGGCGTCGCCACCGATGTTGCCGATCAGGTCGTCTCGGTCGTACGCGGAGGCTTTCCACGAGCAGCCGTTAACGCACCACTCATCTTGCCTGAGACGCTGAAGGTATTGCAGCCATACATGACGCTGGTCGAAAAACTCGGCCGACTCTATACACAGCTCCAACCGGAGCCGCTGCACAAAATTGAGTTGACCTATAGTGGTGAAATCGCCAGCTATGATCTCAGGCCGTTGCAAGCTGCTCTGATCAAAGGTCTGCTCGAATCGGTTTCGGACGCGCATGTCAACATGATCAACGCCCAGGTACTCGCCAAAGAGTGGGGACTTGAGATCATCGAGCATAAGTCAACCGTTCCAGCCGAGTTCGCCAATCAGGTCACCTTCCGCGTTATCAGTGATAAGCCAGTCGAGGGGGATAACGATGCACAAATAAGTGTCATCAGTGGAACCGTCATGCACGACGAGCCACGTATTGTCCAGGTTGGTCGCTACTGGACCGAATTTGTGCCTGAAGGACCCATTATTATTTGTCGCAACATCGACCAACCTGGGATGGTTGGCATGGTCGGCACGGTATTAGGCAAAGCAGGTGTCAACATTCGTCATATGGACGTCGGTCCAAGTGTCCGCACAGCCCGTTCCTATGATCCACAGCGTCCCACAAAATCAGCACTCATGGTTATCTCAGTTGACAATCCCATTCCAGAGTGGGCACTCAACGAGATCAATCAAGCTGGAAAATTCTTCGACGTCAAAATAGTCAGTCTCTAGTTCCGCATAGACGCCAATAGTAGACAAAAGCGCTCATTGCTCTCACGGGAGCAATGAGCGCTTTCGCGTTCCCATATTGGAAGTGAGTATGTTTGTATATACTATACAGTACGATAACCGCGACGGCGACCTCTCATACCACCTGTCAACACATGCCAAATTGCGATGAAGATGACTGCACCAATCAGGGCGCGCAATAGTGGCACACCATAGAGAGTATAATCACCGATACCATTAATAATTATTACCTGTGTCAGCAACCAGATGCCAATCACCCCGGCAATGATGGCACCGATAATACCAAATGGAACTCTCCAGCCTACAATGGATTCGGCGACTACGCCAACAATAGCAGCGATGATAATGTACACAATCACATTCATACCAATGTGCCACACTTGATTACCAATTGCAATGGTAATGACATCAGCAAGATTTATCATAATTTACTCCTTACAAACAATGTCTTAGAACAAAAATTTGTGCTTTATCTTTTTGGAAAAAATAAATAATTCCGCAATAACCAAGGTACACGTATTACGTATAAATACAGAGACGCCTCTATATCTATACGTACTAACACTACCATAAAGTTTCGAAAAACACCAGGAGTAAAAAACTTGCTCAAATCGTTCATCAGGCAAGCCGGTGGTATACAATAAAGAAAAAGCCTGCACACAGGATTCCCTTTTGGGTAAGCAGAAAAAAATATACAACATATGCTGCTCTCACTACGTAGGTTTTATAGGGTCATAAACAGAGCTATTATATTTATTTGCCGGAGCGCTATTTATAGATAGCATAGCGAGCAAATTATTCTCCTTATTCATTCAACTGTGACAACTAGCATGTATAGATAGAAGGGACCAGGAAAAAGAGATATGAAAGCAACAGCCTCGCCGTCGGTCAGGCAGCAACCATCGATGCAACCGACACGTTCACAGGCGCGTTTCGCCTTCATCGTGTTACTTGTCATTAATATCCTCAATTACATTGATCGCTCGATCTTTTCATCGATACAGACCGTGGTTCAGGTAGAGTTTCACCTGACGGATATACAGCTAGGATTACTCAATTCCTCGTTTCTCTTTATCTATGGTCTGGCAACGTTGCCAATTGGTATGTGGGCCGATCGAGGCGTTCGAAAAAATATTGTGACGATCTGCGTCGCCATCTGGAGTATTGCCACTGCGCTAAGTGGATTCACACGCAACTTCATACAGATCTTTCTCACCCGCTCAGTGCTGGGTATTGGAGAAGCGGGCTATGCTCCTGCGTCGATCTCAATGATTGGCGACTATTTCCCGAAAGAAAAACGCGGCTTGCTACTCTCGATCTGGTCCACCGGTAATCTGATTGGGACCGCCATTGGGCTCTCGCTTGGCGGAGTGATTGCTCAAACCCTCGGATGGCGTTGGGTCTTCTATATCGTCGGACTACCAGGATTAATCGCCGCCCTGATCATCTGGCGTGCCGTTGAGCCACAGCGTGGAATTTTTGATCATGGCGATAATAGTAGCAGTGATGGCCATGGTAAAATCCAAGGAAACCTCATCAGCATCATACGCCGACTTCTCAAAACACCAACCTACTGGGTACTAGTAGCCGCCTTCATTTGTAGTTTCTTCATCATCGGAGCGGCCCTTGCCTGGATCCCAACCTATCTTAAGCGTGTTTTTAATCTCACACTGATCGATGCAGGCACTATTTCAGGAGCAGTGCTAGCAGGAGGAAGCCTGATTGGCATACTGCTAGGCGGTTGGTTAGCCGACTTCTTACAAAGACGCATGCCGCAAGGTCGTATGATCATCACAACCATCGCCTTCCTAGTAGGAGCGCCACTCACCTTCATCGCGCTATCGATACATACACTGGACGCCTTTCTCGCCGTCTTTACCATCGCCATAGTCTGCCTAAGCCTCTGCCTGGGACCAATTCAAGCCATCCTGCAAGATATCACGCCCCCAGACATACGCTCAACTGCGATAGGCCTAGCGCTCCTACTGGGACATCTCCTGGGAGACGCCGCCTCACCATTAATCGTAGGAATAATCAGCCAGACAAGTCATTCTCTAGGCTTCGCGCTCCTCATAACCGCGCCCACCTGCCTCTTCTTGGCTGGACTGATCTGCCTTATCGGCATAAAAACCGTCGCCAAAGATATGCAGGCCTTACACAACGAACAAAATAATCCACAATGACGGAGACACGGTACCTTACACGTTGTTGGCGGTCCTCACACCATTGCTTCCAAAGAATGAGGTTCGTGCTTGGCAGAAGATTTTGTACGTGAAGTGGATGCCAGACACCTCTGTGTCTGGCTCGGCACCATCTTCAATTGCAGAGACCAGGAGAGCCAACGCTAGCGCCGCGGTCTTGTGCCCGGCGGACAGTTCACGCATGAAAAACTCCGCCAAAGCGTTTATACAATATAATGCACGCTCCTAATGAGGCGTACAATTCTTCAATTCAGACAATTTATCATACGAAGATATATGCGCTTATTTGGGGCATATCATACGATAAACGGGTCGCCGGGCACAAGACCGCGGCGCTAGCGTTGGCTGGCGTGGTCGCTGCGATCTAGGGCCATCACGTTGACGAGCCTAACTGAAAAGTATTGGGTACGTCGCGATCAAGCGAATTGCAAGGCCGCGGCGCTAGGTTAAGACTGCGACCAGGGCGCGGGTAATGTACTCGTTCCAAGCAGGCGAAAGGTGGCCTTGACCGAACCAAAGCTTACCACATCCCCATTCTGGAGGCATTGTTGTGGGGCGTTGTGTTGTAAGGAATATAAAAAAAGAGCTGCTTATCCAAGCAGCTCTTTTTTTGGAGCGGGTTACGGGATTCGAACCCGTGATCTCAACTTTGGGAAAGTTACATGTTAGCCACTACACCAAACCCGCATCTTTTTTTCGAAGTAATGAATAAATTATAGCCGATCTGTGGCAGTTTGTCAAGTCTTTTTCTAAATCGAACAAAATATCATCCCCAGAGACAAGTGTCGCTCTTTAGCGCTTTTGTTTCCAGGGATGATGAGGATTTGCGAGACTTCTCTTTAAAAATGTTTATGCCGCTTGCAAACTCCACTCCTGATCAGCCTGACCGCTTACCTGCGTCCACTGCTGGATAATGGTTCCATTGGTGGTTGACCAGCCGGTATCATCAAGCACCTTGCCACTGAAGCGATTCACAATGTAGTAATATCCATCGCCTGTAGCTACCAGACTCCACTCCTGATCAGTCTGTCCGCTCACCTGCGTCCACTGCTGGATCTGTGTACCGTCAGTGGTCGACCAGCCTGTATCATCGAGCACCTTGCCACTATAATTGTTCACGATATAGTAATATCCATCACCAGTAGACGCGAAGTTCCACTGCTGATCAGTCTGTCCGCTCACCTTATCCCACTGCTGGATCTTGGTGCCATCAGTTGTGGACCAGCCGGTATCATCTAATACCTTGCCGCTGAAGCGGTTGGCAATATAATAGTTTCCACTTGGACCTGTTCCACCACCCCCACTTGTCATAGTATACGCTCGCACATAGTCAACTTTCATAGCAGCTCCTGACTGCGTTGACGATGTCGTGTAACCAGGCCAATAACCGCCGATCGCCACGTTAAGAATGATGGAAAAACCATGATCGACAGCATTCGCCCAGGTCGTCGCATCCATGCCTGGATTGTTAGAGGACACATGCCAAAACTCTGTGCCATCCAGATACCAGCGGATCTGCTCCGGTGAGGTGCTACGGTCTACGATCACCGTATATGTGTGAAAGCCTGCCTGACAGGTCGTCCCGGTACAGGGAGTATTGCCACCAAGGCCATTGGTCTCATTACAAGGACCACCCGGATTAACACCGCAATGCAGAGTTCCATATTCCGTATTGGTACCATTGACACTCTCCATAGCATCGATTTCACCAATACTCGGCCAGATGCCTCCACTACGAACACCTGCGCCCAGCATCCAGAATGCCGGCCAATAGCCTTGAGCGGCAGCACCAGTCACATTAGGTAGCTGAATAGAGGCCGTGACTTGTAATTCTCCGCCAGCTGGAGCGGCAAGACTAGAGCTTGTCGTCTCAATGCGCCCAGATGTCCAGGAACCGTTGGTATTGATGGCCTTGATTTGCAAGTAACCACTACCATCCTGATAGATATTGTTTGTACTATTAGTATCTGTCTCCTGCTGATTGTTGCCCCAACCTGTGCCCTGATCGAACTGCCATTGAGAATCTACCGCCGTATTGGACGCGCCACTGAATTCATCACCCCAGACCTGGGTCCAAGAGGCCGCATGCGCCTGAGGAGTCCCTCCTCCCAAGGCCACGCCTAGGACGCCTGCCATAACAAGCAAACAAGCTGAAAGAGATAAAATAAGCCTTCGCGAAATTTTCATACCGCTTTCCTCCATGAAAGACGTTAGGTTCCACAAAATAGTAGAAATGATCCCTACATAAGCTACAATTCACTAGATGATCAACACTCGAACTGTTACTTAGATTGCTGGCACTGTCCCGTAACATCACTCTAGAAAAACTGTAACTTCTTTCATGACTAATGTCAAGTCATCTAGACCACTTAGGCGAGAATGTGCCAAGTTCAGACAATATTTTTCACCTTATGCAATCAAAATCCATATACCGCTAAAAATGGATTACACTGGTAACGGGAAAATCGTGCTAGAAATTGGCGTAAATAAGTCCAACAATATGCATGGTATGGTATGATAACAGAGAAAAAAAGCAACGATTTTTCTCTAGCGTCGTATATTGTTGCAGGACTATATAAGGCCCTATTCTGTCGGTACTAGGAGGGATTTATGGGGATTTTTTCTCGGTTCGTAAACCTATTTCGTATGCGGGCCAGTTCGGCGCTTGACAAGGTTGAAAATCCTGGTCAAGTTATGGATTATTCATATGGCAAGCAGCTTGAACAACTGCAACAGCTCAAGCGCTCCATCGCAGACGTGGTGACGCAGGAAAAACGTCTTGAGCTACAGCAGACGCAGCTGAAGGACAAACTCAATACTTTAGATAATCAGGCTCGACAAGCGCTCCAAGCCAATCGGGAAGATCTGGCACGTATGGCACTCCAGCGTCAGGAAACATTGGTTGTCCAGCTGAATGGCTATGAGCAGCAGATTTCACAGCTCAAAGCCCAGGAAGAAAAGCTGATCGGTATGGAGCGCAGTGTCTCTGGACGCGTCGAGACGTTCCGGACACAAAAAGAGATGGTTAAGGCTCAATACAGCGCGGCGCAGGCACAGGTTAAGATTAATGAATCGCTCACAGGCATCTCGCAGGAAATGAGTGAGATGAATCTGGCGATGCAGCGCGCTCAGGATAAGGTGCTAAATATGCAAGCACGTGCCAATGCCATGGATACTTTGATCGAAGAAGGGACGATGAATGATCAGGGATTACTAGGTGCTGGAAGTAGTGATCCGCTCGACCGTGAGTTGCAGCAGATTAGCGCCCAGCAAAATGTCGATGCACAATTGCAGGCAATGAAACAACAACTGCAACTCGAAAGTCCAGACAGACAGCAGAAGCAAATTAATGGGCCAGCTACGGAAGCGTAGACTAGCCCTTCTTCTGTTCTTTTTCTTTACGCGCCTTGTCCTTGTAGTAGGATTTAGGCTTCGGACGACGCTCAGTATCTACATAAGCTGCCGGTGCAGCATCTTCACGTGCGGCGATTTCAACATCATCACGCTCGCTGATTAGTTCTTGTAAATCGTTGTAGACATTGTAGTTATCGAGCGTCTCAGGCACTCGCAGCATATGACGCAACACCTGCAACTGCGAGATACTTGTCCGATCTTGCCTAGCCGGCTCCGCTTTCTTCAACAACATTTCAACCAGGTCCATACTATCGTCATGGGCACCAATACCCTCAAGCCGCTCTTTCACGACCACTAACTGTTCATATAAGTTCATCGGTCACTCCCCTCTTGAATAGTAGACCACAAAGAATCCACTTAGGGCTATGGTAACATAGAGCATAAAACCCGTCAAATTAATGGCAGGATTAGACTGGACTTGAGGGCGGGTAAATATTATATTTCCTTGCATTCAGATGAGAAAGGTGCCGCAGCACCTTTCTAGCCACGAGATATTGCCTTGCATTCAGATGAAAAATGTGTCGCAACACATTTTTAGCCACGAGAGTCGCGTTTCTGAATGTTTATGGGTCCAAGTGGCGTTTCTGAATGCATATGGGTATTAGTCCTGCTGCACAAAAACGCCGATAGCTGCTTGTTGTTCCGCTGAAGAGGTCATGGCGCTCTCGTCGGCACGCACGGAGACCAGATTGGTATAAAATGTACTGCCTCCATTGAAGTCGGCCAGACGATCTGAGGTTGTCCAATTGACGTTACGCTGATCAGGACTAAACTTCGGCCACCAAACGGTCGTGGTAGCCAGCACTCCGGGCCGCACATCTTCTGAGACATCAGCGATCAGACGACACCAGCCGCGCTCGTTGCTCACGCGGACAAGCTGACCACTACGGATACCACGCAGATTGGCATCCTCTGGATGAATGCGCAATGTGGGCATTCTCTCTTTTGAGATCATGGTACTTTGATTGCCAAAGGTTGAACTGATGAAATGATGCGCCGCAGGACACAATAATGGTAGGAGTTCATCTTTCAGTGCTGGCCTGGTCGGATCTTTTCTGGCCTCAACCTCTGGCACCCAACCTGGAATGGGATCATAGCCTTTGGCGGCGGCTGTCGCCGAATACAGTTCGACCTTGCCCGAAGGCGTCCGAAACACACCATCGGCAAAGGGCGTACGAGCCGTCTTGGGGATAACCAGCGGAATAGTGCCTTCAGCTTGTAGACGTTCCAACGTCACTCCCTGGAGAGTTGGTTGCTCTAGCACTGTGGCCTGTAATACTTCGTTAATGACCGTCTCGGCATCGTCAACCAGCCAGGAATCATGGAAACCCATCGCCTTGGAGAGCGCACGCATAACATCCCAATTACTACGTGCCTCGCCCAGGGGCGCAATGGCTGGCGTGTTATATTGCAGCGAGAGATGTCCATAGGGCTTGTGCAGATCTGGATGCTCTAATTGACTGGTGGCTGGCAAAATAATATCCGCATAGCGAGCGGTATCTGTCTCAAAGAGCTCATGCACGACGGTAAACAGATCCTCTCGTGCCAGCCCTTCTACCACTTTACCCGCATTTGGAGCCGAGGCAACCGGATTCGCGTTGTAGACGTAGAGTGAGTAGATGGGTGGATCAGCTTCGCCAGTCAATAACGCTCCCAGGCGATTCATGTTCAGGCTACGCGGAGGCACTGGACAACTAGCTTCATTTTTATGACTGACCGCCTGCTTATTCCACATCAACCAATCGCTGGTGCTATACATCAATCCGCCGCCCGCAACTCCATAGGCTCCAACCAGAGCTGGCAAACAGGCAAGAGTACGAACAGTCTGACCGCCGTTGGTATGTCGATTAATGCCATCGGAAATTCGCAACAGAGCAGGTTTGGCCGTTGCATACGAGCGAGCCAGATCGATGATGGTTTCCTCAGCCAGACCAGTAATCTGAGCAGCACGCTCCGGCGGAAATTGCAGGATACGCGTCAAAAGCTGATCCCAGCCAACGGTATGCTGAGTAAGCCACTCTAGATCATGCAGACCCTCAGTTACCATGACATACATCATCGACAGCGCCAGAGCCGCATCTGATCCCGGCAATGGCTGGATATGTTGATCGGCAGAGCGTGCAGTCAATGTCCGAATAGGATCAATAACCACGACACGGGTACCCATGCGCTGAGCCTCGCGCAGAAAAGGCATCATATGGGGAGCGGTACTGGCCGGATTGCTCCCCCAGATCAGGATGAGCTTACTTTTGACCAGATCTTCAGGAGTAGGTGCCAGACGACCACCAATGGTAAGCATGACGGCCTCTTCGGCCGCATGACCACAGATTGCGCGCTCCAACTCACTCGCCCCCAGGCGGTTCCAAAAACGCGCATTGGTCACAGTCCCTTGGACAAGTCCAAGCGTGCCAGCATAGCTATAGGGCAGAATGCACTGTGCTCCATGCTGAGCCGCAATCGCCTGCCAGCGTTCAGCGATCTCAGCAATCGCCTCTTCCCACGAAATACGCGTAAATTGTCCACTACCCTTTGGTCCACTGCGGCGCAACGGATAGAGCAAGCGCGCAGGATCATATACGCGCTCCAGATAACGATTCACCTTGGCACACAGCCATCCACGCGTCACCGGATGATCAGAGCGGCCTCGTATACTCACTGCACGTCCCTGCTCATCAACCTGTGTCTCTAAAGCACAGGTATCTGGACAATCATGCGGACAGGCTCCATGTACGATACGCAAATTACGCTGTTCAGCGTGACGAGCTGGTGCTTTCAGTGACATCTGCAATTCCTACCCTTTCAATAGTAATGATCAAGGCTATACGTGCTTACACATGCAAATTGCTTCGCTTTCGTTCGTAACGCGACAGCGTCAGCTCTCCGTCTGCCAGGCTCCCTCACCGGTCAGCCAGTCGAGCATAGTATCTGGCATCAGCGACACAGCATCCTGTCTTTGCGAACAGCGCGGTAGGCTATGCAAGATAGTCGATCCATATTCTTTCGAGATCACGCGACGATCAAACAAGACAACCGCGTTACGCGTCTTTTCTCCCCACATCAAATGATCAAGCACGCGGCGCATTCGTAAGGTCGCAATAGGGATGGTCAGCTGATGCAGTTGATCGGAGTATTGTTCAGCACGCGCTGCCGTCGGTGGATCATTGAGCACTGGCATCGGTAAACGAGCGATAAACAAACATGTTGGTTGCTTATTAATATCATCCATAGTATCCCAAAAGCTGCCAGTACCGAGCAGCACAACGCGCTCCTGCGATTGATACACCTGCCATAACTGACGTGGTGAACCATCTGCTCCCTGTCCCAGGACGAGAATGTTACGAGCCTCAAGAATTGGTTTGATGGATGTATAGGTGCTTCTCAGGGCGGCATGCGATGTAAAAAGTGCTACCACTTGACCTTCCAGAGCGGTGGCCAGATTGATTAATGCTTCATCGAGATGGCGTTGATATTGCGGTGCATTCGGTTCAGGCACATCGTCTGGCATATAGATGAGTGTTTGCTCGTGATGCTCAGCAATGACAGAACAAGCAGGAGCATCATCATGCTCAAAGCCCAGACGCTGACGGGCAAACGCAAACGATCCATCGACCGTCAGGGCGGTGCCCGCAAAGATCGTGCTGACGCCTTCCTTGAGGAGGAAACGCCGTAATATCGTGGCGGGCTCTACGATCTGCGAATACACTGTTGGCACAGGCTCGGTTGGTATATGTGGTCCGAATGGACGGTTGACACCATTGTTGTATTGAGAAGATGCCAGCGCTGGCGGAGGCATCCGCAGCCAGTAAACGGAGTCGTTTTCATTTGTAGACATCCCTTGCTGCACGATAGAAAGCATTTCCTTCAATTGATAAGCGGCATCCACCAATTCAGCCGCGACAGAGCTATCGTCACCGCTCGTCTGTATCTTGCGATTGCGACCATTCTGTGTGCTCAAAATGATCTTTTCGGCCTCATTTGCCAGATCAACTACCGCACGCAGACGCTGCAATGCTTGCAGCCAGGCGTCCTCAGTCTCATGCCATGAGCTCAGACGACGCATATTCTCATTCAAGCGCAACGGCTGATCCGTACGTTCACGGACATGCGCACGATTAGAATTTTCGTTTCGTCCCTTATCACGGCCACTTTGCTGATTATACTCTTCTACCAGGCTGGCGAAAGAGATAAATAATCGCTCGACTGCCACACAGGCCAGACGCACACTTTGAAACCAGTGGAGTAACCGCGTATCTAATTCAGATTTCGCCACGGTTGGGGTCTTAGACAATCCCCCCGGACCATTCTCACGCAGCAGAGGAGCCGCCAGTGCTAACAAACCTTGATAACGTCCATCTGGCAGTTCAGCTCCAATACTATACAGAATGCGCAGCAGGCCAACCAGATCCACCTCAGCGCCCCCCCAACGCATATTCTCTTCTTCAATGGCATCGGCATCCAGAATTAGACGTCGATCAATTGAGGAGAGGAGCGAACTGGAGAGCGATAGATCATCCAACAGACCTTCATGGGTCGTCACGACGATCTGCGCAGCATTCACACGGTCTTCGGCCAGTTGCACGAAGCAATAACCTTTCCGACGATATGTACAACGCTGATAGGTGGTCTCAAAGCGTGGATCGACAGAACGCTTCTGCTCAGAGCCAGATGAGATCCGCTCCCAGGCAGACATTTCTTGTTGGAGTAGCGTCAATTCGCTACGCTCCCCATGCAGAGTCTCATGCGTCCACAAACGCAACTTTGCCAATCCACGAGCCTGCTCAGCGGTTAGCTCTCCACTTGTCCGACGCATAGCCGCGCCAAACCAGCGATGTGTACAGAGATAGCCACCATGCTCCGCTAGATACGCGACCGAAAGATGAGAATTTCAGGGCTTGCTGCAATTGCGGCAGGATAGTGCTGATGAGACGCCGTGCATTTTGCTGATTAGCACAGGCCACGACTAAACGCTTGGGCTCCATAGACTCTTGCGTAGAACTTTCCACCAGCCACTCAAGAGCTGGTAGCAACGCATGCGTATAATCGTGTCCCCCCACAGTCAGTTCTAGCATCAGAGGAGTGTGCTCTTCCAGGGATCGCCTGATTGCGGCACGAGCTGCTGGATTTGTCACGGGCAGGACAACATCACTGGGTGGCAGTGGTCGCGCCACTGTGACGCTAACCGGCACGTCTACAGTGACAGGGATGGCTTCCTGGGCACGCTCGGCATCTGGCTGCTTGCCTACGGCAAACGATAATACCCGTGGATCCATACCCAATTGTGCAGCAAAGCGATCACCCAGACTCCCACGAGAAAGCGTACCGAAGACGCCCTCCTCCTCCTGTCGTTCGCGCAACTCCTGACGAAAAAAGTGCAGCAACGGCCAGGAGCGTGGAGCATCAAGATGAGCAAGATCGTTTAGCACATCCATATCGACAGCCTGCAAACGGCGATGAAGCGCAACAAACACATCCATCGCCAGCACCGTATCCACCATAGCGCGATGACGATCCACAGGCACACTCACTCCAAGCGACTCCGCCACCTGGCCCAGATTATAACTGACCTGCGATGGCAACAAAACAGTTGCCAGTTCAAAAGTATCGATGAGCGGATTGCTGCGAGCAAGACCCCGCATACGCAAAAAGCTCACATCGAATGGAATACTATGCCCAACGATCGGATAATCCCCCAGAAACTGCTGCAATTTTTTTGACACCGCCGCAAAGGCAGGCGCACCCACCAGCTGATCTGGCGTGATACCAGTCAAGCGCTGCACACGGTAGGGGATAGAACGCCCCGGCGTCACAAATGTTTCAAAGGTATCAATAATTTCTGTCCCTTGAAACTTTACAGCGGCAATCTCAAGGATCGTATCTTGCTCAGGATGTAAGCCGGTCGTTTCCAAATCAAGGGCAACACGAATGGCTGATTTCTTCGCCATAAACTCTTTGTTCCTAACGTCTCTCTCGACTATTTTTAACGAAAAAAATCCCAGATACCAACGTGGGAGAAGAAGAAATCAAGGCCAGTTCTCAAGCAGACGGCGAGCTTTTAAGGCCGCCAATCCACGATGGCTGATCTTATTTTTATGCTCTGGCGAAATTTCAGAGGTTGTCATTCCCAATTCAGGAACGTAGAAGATAGGGTCATATCCAAACCCATTGGCACCGCGAGGCATATCCGTAATACGGCCTTCAATCGCCCCCTCAACGCTCTGATGATAGCCTGAAGGATCCGCAATGGTAATTACACATTTAAAACGAGCAATACGTTGCTCCACAGGAACAGCGCGAAGACGCTCAAAAATGATACGGAAACGTTCCTCATAAGGAGTGTTTACACCAGCGAAACGAGCAGAATACACACCGGGCTCTCCACCCAGGGCATCGATTTCCAGACCAGAGTCATCAGCGAGAGAGAGTACATTCGAAGCACGCGCGTATGCCAGAGCTTTTAAATCAGCATTTTCCTGAAAAGTAGTGCCAGTCTCCTCGACATCGAAATCCAAGTGAAGATCACTGAGCGAGCGCAGTTGATACGGTAGATCAGCGAACATCGCTCGATACTCTTCCAACTTATGACGATTTGTCGTTGCAACCAATAGGACGCGCATACAAGACTCCAAACTAGGCAAGACCGAAACGTTTTGACCCATTGTAGCATACCGAGGTAGAGTTGTCGAGGCAAAAAATGTCGCTTACTCTGAGGACAAAAAATCAGTCACAAATGACTTGACACCGTACTGCTTTACATGTATAATCGGCAGTGTTGGGAGAAGCTATCCACAAACAAGCGGAGAAGTGCTCAAAACATCACCCAGCCGATGTAGCTCAGGGGTAGAGCAACGCTTTCGTAAAGCGTGGGTCGTCGGTTCAAATCCGACCTTCGGCTCTTTTTTTTATCAAAAACCTCTATAAAGCAGCTTAAAGGCTGGCTTTATAGAGGTTTTATTTTTGCTCATACAGTAGATCTGTAGCAACGGTATTAAATAACCGAGCGGATCGTGCCACCGTTTGACTGGTGGGAATAGCTTACGTCCCCTCATCCTTCGGCGATGAAGGATGAGGAATTCAATTCTCATATTCTATGCAGCTTTCTGACCATAAAATAGATAATAGCGATATTGTGTATGAAGTTGATTCCACTCAGTAGGAAGCAACTTCAATATATATTCAAATTCTTGCGGATTTACGCCAGCTTCACGAGTATAGACATCTTTTAGTGCTTTAAATGCGTTCAACATGTTTTTTGCCATGTTTTCGCCATCGGATCCTCCCCATGCTCCGAGGGGAGAATCAATTGTTTTACTGACCACATCTTTGAGGCCGGCATACTTCAAGTTTTTATCAAGACCCAGGATAGCACTTGGGTATATTTGACGCTTCTCACATGCTACTTTTCCCCACTCAACAAAGGTTTTTGTCGCGTGCCCTGCATTCGGATACACATTAGACCCTTCCAGGATTTCGACCCAACCGCCAGGTCGGGCTACACGTACTTCCTCCTGAAAAAGGGCTCCCCAGTGTGTCGTGGGCATAGCGGCAATGAGCAACCGTTGATACACTAAATCAAAACTATTCGCCTGGAAAGGTAGGCCACTTAGAATGTCGCCACGCATAAACTGATAATTCGTTGGTTGCAAATTCCCAGTAATCTGGGGCATTTCTAAATCGACCCCAAACACCTGCGCCTGTGGAAATTTCCGAGCCATCGCATAGGCCCAATGGCCAGAACCTGTGCCAACATCCAGAATAGTCTGGATATTATTAGAAATAGGGGTATTATGTAGCCCGACCAATTTTTCTAGCAAGTGATGCTGGAACATAATTCGCTGCTCTTCCGCTACATCCTTTGGAAGCATATAGGGAACATCATCCAGATGTCTTCGTTCCATTGGTGCGACAGAAACATCTGGCTGGGTAAGTGGTACTACATCTTTAGGTGTCGGCGATAACCATCGAAAAAGACGCTGCATTCAAACTTCCTTTTTCTCATAAGCATATGAGCAAAATCACACAATAATTGTTCTTAGCAAACTAATCCCCTCCTATTTTTCCTGCTACTGCAAACGGCTCAGAGCCGCGCTACTCCATGAAAAATGTCAAGAGGAGATAACAGACTATCCCCCACAATTCCAGCCGCAAACAAAATAATCACTTGGCATTTTACCCGGCTTTCATGCAATGAATCCTGTGCACTATCTATAATACAATAAATTCGATACCCAATGGTAAATAAAAATCATAGCATATATAATTCATAAGGCTGTGAATGAATACTTGCAATACACCGTTTGGCTAGTATATTAATTTATATAGACATATATGCTGCAAGCAGTAGTGTTATGCCAGATATGTTATCTGTATCAATTCGATCCTCTCCCCTTACTATCACCATACATCGGTATTGACACATCTCTCCTCTCACACTCGATTACTTCATATTTCTAATTTCTCATCAATCTTCCTCGACAAAGCATCATCTCCAAACGCTCGTGCCAATCGACGCAGATCGATAACTACATCCAGCGGCAGCAAGCCCAGATGGCAACGCCCTGGCGTGATGTTTTTGTGGTAAAAGTTTGCTACATCGACTTGATCATTGATACCCATTTCTTGCGCTAGCTTCAGCAACTCGACGGCTAGCTCTATGGAGACTAACATTTGGATATTCAAAGCATTTTTGAGATAATCATGGCTAAAGTGATTTAAAATTGCCAGGTCATTAATTTTGCGAGCAAGCTTGATGATCTGTATAGCTAGCTCTTGTGGCATATTTGGCACATTCATCTTACCTATATAAGGTATAAAGTAATCACTAACTAGCTTTTGGATAGCTTGCTGGTCGTTAATTCCTTGTAGGGTTCTGAATAACTCAACCAGCATTCTCAAGGGTAGACGCCTCTCGGCAATCATTACAGCCTGCATATAATTTGCAATAAATTCAGCAAGTGATTGCTCATCCCTTATCTCTCGTACTAACCTTATTACCTCAATAGTAAGTTCTATTGGCACATCATTGCCCCCACGCAACCGTATTAAAAGATAATTCACAAAATAATCGCGTACATTCCAATCTCCCTTCTCTCTCGCCACTTTGATTAGTTCAATAGCCAGGTTGACAGACATCGGAGCATCGAAATCTGCCATATGTTTTGTGTAGTAGTCATAGATAAAGTCAATCATTTCCAGGTTGCCAGTATCCTGTGCAAGTTCAATCATTATTGCGGCAAGTGCCAGAGATAGGTAACCTTGATCTTGAATAAGTTTTTGTAATTGCTCCAATCTAAAACATTCAGGAATAGGTTGATAATCACGTTGATGTATAAATTGGGCTATTTCAACCAACAGATTTTGGTATTTTGGGCTATTACTAATTATATATGAATTAAGTTGTTTGATTAAATGTTCTATTATAAAAGGAGAATTAACCACTATTGCGAATCTAAATTGCTCTATAGGCAATATACCATCATTGCGAATAAATGATATTGATCTGATATCTCCAGTAATCTCTATACCTTGATTATCAGTGATATCTTGAGCTATTCTAGCTATTTCTGCAAACAATATCGTAGAATTTTCAAGATTAGTAAGGTTATGTCTATCTCCAAATAGCTCAACAGCATTCTGAGGATCAATATTATTTTCTCTCCTCAAATGTCGGAGTCTTTTCGTAAGGAGATAATCATGCAGATATTGATCTAGATGCTCAGCCTTCAATCTTTTCTCAATATCATCAAGCTCAGATTGGCTATCTCCAAAAGCGTCGTGCTCAAGAAGACTTGCTAGCCCTCCCGTAATATTATCAGCTAGAGCCTGACTAACACGGAGCACCTGCAAGAAGCGGTCAACACCTGAAGTAAGGTCAAAGTCTTTTTTAATTTTGAGAATGATTTTTGTATCGTTACGCTCCGCATCAAAAATAGCGACCAGTCCATTGAGAGTTTCTAAAGAGAACCATGAACGCCAGAGATAGGTAAGACGATCCCAAGCTCGTGTACCATCCTCAGACTCAAAACTCATTGTCTCATCAAATGTGTAACCATTGGGATCAAAGATCGTTCTGAGCAGGATCAGATTAAGGGTATAGATAGCAAGATAGCCAATTGCCGGCAGAGAAGAGAAAGGCTGTTGATCGCTCAACATCAATGGTGGCAAAGTATTATCAGTAAGCAGGAGATTGATGTGATTAATGACGATGGCATCAAAGTCAGCCAGAAACTCATCAAGATTGCGCCCTGCATTTGGGATACAGTGGCTTGACCATTCGCGTAGCAAACTTATGATAATAGGCCTGGAGAAAAGTGGCGCATACATGAAAAGCGCATACCATGTCTTATCGAAGGCAGCTAGCTCGATTTTTAAGGGCTCATTTCTGAAATTTTTCTTGCTTTTGGCCGCTCTCTTATTAATTTGGTCGCGAATAGATTCTGTTTCCTCAAGAATACTGCGTAGCATAAAATCTGCTGTGAGAAATTCACCAAAGGTGTTGTGAAGGAATTCATAAGCGATGTCATCGGCTCCGCCAGCTATTTTCCGATCCTCAATAGCCTCTTCGGTTCTCCGCACTGATTCCAATCTCTGAAAAAAGAAACTACCAAAGACTTTTTCTGATGCAAGCAATGGGCGTCTAGCTTGTCCAATTGCCATACGATGTTCGCGTCCTGCTACCTCCAACGAACTCACTTCAAGATCAAAAAAATTGAGATCGACGTTCAATTCTTCAGATCGAATGTATAGTCGGCGACGGTTAAACATACCTATTGCAGCGCCCCCCAGGCGCTTCATCTCATAATCAATGGCACCATCAATCTCGTCTAGTTGCCAGGATCGCGCATTCTCTTCATTCTTTTCCAGTTCACGCTTGATAAAGCGGCGCAGCAGTCTATCGTAGAGAAGGGATTGATCAAGATCACCTGTGGCTTTGCGCAGCGGATTGCCCTCGGAATCATAGATAGCGAGCATCATTAACAAAAGTGGTTGTACAGCTAGCTTCTGAATATTTTTATGACCTTGTAGGAGCTGGAATGGCTTGGTGTGGCTCTGTTGGAAATAGGATGTATTCGTCCTGTTCCATATATTGATCCAGCGATTCTGCTGCTCTTCGTCAAACTCTAGCAAGCGAATAATTATAGAGCCGGGAGGAATGATAGCTTTATCGATAAGCGTAAAGCGGCTGGTTACAACAGCTCGCACAGATTGTTGCCCGTTGGAGTTAGTAAGTTGAAGGCGCTGAAATGCTTTCACTTCATTAAGATAACCCGAAAAGATATTTCCAGTAGCTTGGAGCAATTCATCATAGCCATCGAAGATCACCAATATTGGACTATCAGCTGTATGATCACGCAATGTTATCCAGTCTAAGCTCCTCTCAGTGTCACGCTTAATCTGTCCCTCGATCTGAGCACTGATGGGGTCTTCAGCATTGGTATGGCGCAATTCGACTCTGATGGACGTGAATGGCAAGGAAATATGCCGTGCAGCTATCATGCTAGTAAGCAGTGATTTGCCAGAGCCGGGCTGCCCAAGAATGATCAGGGGGGTTCTCGTGCTCGACTCTTCGTGGTTGAAATAAGCGCACAAAAAATTCTCCAGATCATGACGCTCAGGTAAGTCTTCCCAGAAATTGTCCTTTAATTGTTCGGCGTTTTTATAATGGGTGACTTTAAATGACTGACGGATAAAGATATCGCGCTTCTTTGGATACATCAGTTCACTACCAGGATCATCAATGATCGGTGCATCGACGATGCTCGTGTAATGATTAGCAAGCGAACATAAAACTGCGTTTGTTTGTCTCTGCTCTATCTGCAAGCTTTCTTTAAGCAGGAGCAGCGATTGTTCTTCGAGCTGAATTATCTTGTCATCTTTTTGCTGATTTAGCCATATCGCAAACTCTGGAAATTTCGCTGCTAGCGCAGTATATTGATCGCGAAACGACTCCCAGCCCTTCTCTGGCAATTTCGCTAATATATCTTCTATCTTTGCTTTTCCACCCATCGCTTGTACCTTATCGCGAACAATATCCATCTCAAAGAACTTTCCGATGAGCTCAGCTAACTTTTGATAGAGTGGGAGAAGACATTCACGCTGTGTCTTGAATGTATCGCCAGGATACGGTAGATCTATCTCAAAACGAAGGAAGTTCTCATCCACATCCCCGGTTACATTGCGCGCTTCGCCAAACAGATCTCTAACTGTGCAGCTAAGCATCTGGCGTTTTTCTTCTTCACTCAGCTTGATCTTTTTCAGCAATGGCGCAAGCTGTTTGTCGTGTAGGAGCATATCAAAGAAGGCCGTATAACAGATTAAAGTATAGGCTCGTTGCATGCGTGCGAACTGATCATGTGGATCTTGGGACCTTTTATTCGTTATTTTAGATATAATAGGCCCAAACATTTTAGGAACTTCATTTTTTATGCCAAAAAGATTAGAAAGTGTACCAATGGCAGTGAGAACAATAGTCGCTGGCGTCAATACGGCTAAACCAGTTGCGGTTGCGATTGGGATCGCAGCAATGGCAACACCAGACACAAGAATAAGGCTGGAGAAAGCGTCAATATTCGTTCCAAGCTCGGGATACTCATTTTTAACGATTTTACAGGCTTCCTCAAAAGTTAAATCCATTGCCATATATACACCTCTAATCATAAAAATTAATAAAATAAGTTGAATAGATTATAATGGATGCTAGAAATTTTGTAAATGATCAGGATTTGGTTTTCAACGAGAACGATCCCTTTGGATTAGTCTGCACTCAGTGTGGATATATTTCCTTCTATGTAACGCTAATGACTCTGACTGCGATAATTGAGACTGTAGAGAAAATTCGGCTTTACAAGGCAAAGAAACAAGATCAAGATGCCCAGGCTCAGCAAGGACAAAACGCTCCCCCTATAAAAAAGAAACGGAGCTTTTTGTCATTTTAGGCATGCAATGATTTTTCAGCAGATTTACTGATGTAGTTGCTATACTCCGGCATACGAGATACCATAAACAGTCGTATCTCGTATGCCGGAGTATCTCTTCTCCTGATCAGCGAAGCCGCGTAAGAGCGGAGATATGTGTCAAGGATATTTTCGGGCAAACCAACCGGCTTGGTCTATGATGCTCCTAATCATTCAGGGGAAAAGAGGAGCAGGCTTCGCGAAAGCTCTGGACAAGCTCAGTCACTTTTAGCAGCGGACGATGCATCGAGGATGGTGCGGATAAGGTCAGGGTCAAGATCTTACTATTGATCTTTCTGAGCGCTTCATCATACTCAGCGGCGGCCTTTTCGACGGAGGCATTAAACGCTTTCTTCTCGCGTTCAAAGGGAGCGATGCGTCTGGAGATTAAACGCTGACGCCAGTCGATGACACGTTGTATTTTTATGTTAGCTCGTTCGATATCGCGATCGATTTGTTTCTGCAAAACAACTTCGGGTGGAAGACAATCATTTTTCTTCAGCAGACTATTAGCCATCGTATACTCATTGGAGGGCTGTAACTGCTCCAAGGCAAACGGCTTCCCTGCCCCTTTGAGATTATCAAAATCGCCGCGTGCCTGTGCTTCACGGATCATCTCTTCAACGTGATCACTGTTACGACGACCACGATACTTAGCAGCTTGTTGCTGCTTATCGGCCTCTAAAGAAGGCTTATCTGTCCTTTTACGCCAATCGACAAAATCCATCTTTCTTTTCCTAATATGTAACTGTAGGAACACGATTTCCTTGTGACTGTCTCTAGCTATATTATAGCGATTTGGATAGCACGACGTGCAACCTCATAGACATCCATGAGAGGCATATTGCGCTCTTGAGCAATACGACGACATTCTTCATACTCTGGCGCGGCACTAATGATCTGAGTCCCAAGGCGCTTCACTTTTACTAACATTGGTCCCAGAGACGTCGCCAACTCGATCTGTTCACGCTGGGCTTTCAGCCGTTGAACCTGTTGCGTTCGGATACCAAGGGTCGTCGTTTCGCGCAATAGCAGCAGTGCCAACGTTTCCCCCAATGCGAGCGGAGCAATGACGGTGATGAGAGAAGCTGGACGATTCTTTTTCATCTGAATGGGTGTATAGGTCACATCAAGCGCACCAGCCTCAAAGAGGCGTTCCATCAATCCCCCCAACAATTCACCCGTCATGGTATCGAGATGCGACTCAATCACCGTTACCCAATCGATATCGGCCATCCGTACGGCGGACTGTCCATCCCTCATCTGCTGCGCTGGACCCAGGCAGATGCGCAGGGGACCACTATTGACCGCAAAACCATATCCCACCTGTTCAATTGTCAAAATCGGCAACTCAAAGCGAGCATAGACCGCCAGGATGGCAGCCCCCACAGGAGTTACGATCGCCCCAGCTAGCGGACTCGCTTGCCAGATTGCCGGAACATGGCGGAGAATTTCTAACGTCACAGGAGCAGGCACCATCTGTATCCCATGGGCAGTCTGCACCACACCGCTGCCAAGTGGCAAAGGCGAAGCATAGAGTTGCTCAATACCCAATGCGGCAAGACCAGTTACGACCCCCAGCACTTCAAAAATCACCTCAGCAGACAGGAAAATCTCATGCTGCCCCTGACCAGTAAGAGCAACCTTAGCTTCAGCCAGACATGCCAGGCAAGCCAGGGCTTTTGCCTGGATACTCTCAGCTAAGGATAACTCTCGTATGGCAACGATCCATTCGTCATATGCATGAGTTATCACCGCTGCGTGAGATTGCAATAGCACACGGACCCCATGTATCCCCTGCTCATAGACATCCTGGCATTCTATCTGATAACCTTGCGGCACGACAGATGCAAATGTCTTTTGCAACTCAGTTGTTGAAAAGCCATGAGCAAGCAAAGCACTAAGCAATAAAGTGCCGCTTACACCCATTGAACAATCCACATAAGCAATCTTGGCAGACATATATCCATCTTTCGACACAGATCCAGCTGCATATAAGTACGAGCCAGCATACACAGCCAGACCTGGTATTATTTCCTGGCATAAAACTCTGACATTTTCAGGTAGAAGCCAGAACGCTTGCTTCTATTTTACCACTGTCAGCACTCAATGCTCTGCATGAGTCTGAGTAACGAACCGATTTACATATCCAGGATACTGATGTGAGTTGGTGAGGAAATCAGGTTCGGTGACAATGATACTAGATAACCGTCGGATAGCACTCTGGAGACGATTACGCACGGTACGCTCGGTGATTCTTAATAACTCGGCAGTATCCCTTTCAGATTTGTCGGCCCAAAATATAAGAATGACGACAACGCTCAGGCGCTTAGGGTAATTCTTTTACGATGTCTATAAGAAAGTTAGAGTCTATCGTGTGCATAATAGCATAGGCTTGTTCATCTTCGATCTCAAATGGATTATATAAACCATCGGCACATAACATTAGTTGGGTGTCTAAGCTGGAGAGTAGATTGCGTGGAATGCGGCGACCTTTCTCTGTTTTCGCCATATTTACATGTCCTTCACGCAACATCAAAGAGTGCAGGACATGCATACGCTCATAATAGAGACAATGTCCAAAGTTCTCTTCCCAGAAGGGGCGGCGCGGATCAAAGATTGATTTCAGGATCGCCTCATTTAAATCCGCACATAAATCAACACACAAATGGTACGTCACATCCCAGGCTCCAAGAGGATATCCTTTCAAAACTTTATATGCCCAGGTTTCGTTCTTCTTCTGTAAGTCGGTGATAATCATCGACGATATTCGCTGACTGATGATTTTGGTATTGTGCGCAGTATGAACAGAACGCAAAATCTTGACCAAAACCTCGCGCGGAAAATCTGCTTGCTCAACAACTTGCCAGAATTCAATGGAGCCATAAGGAGGAATGTCACTAAAAACTTTTGAGAGTTTATCACGACGTGCTATGATATCATCTAATGTATATTCCACCACCCTAAAAGTCCTCCCCATCACTACACGTCCAAAACAATAATTTCCATTAAACAACCCTTCTACCTCTCAAGCCCATGTAATTATAATTCAAACATTATAGGCTAAGGATGTATAAAGCGTCAATCAATCGCATTGAGAAAGGTATTCTCTTTTATATAATACCGTTGACAACGCAAAAACGGGAAAAAATCCAAGATCTTTTCCCGTTTTCTTGCCATTCTCTATACAATGTAAAAGATTGTCAGGGCGGCCTTATTTTCCCTTTAGATGATAGGCCTGGGCGTTCCGATAGATTTCGACATAGCGCATGGCGGATGCTTGCCAGGAGTGATCGGCCGCCATGCCATGGAGTTGTAGTGTCTGCCAGATATCTTTGAACGGATACAGGGCTAATGCACGCATAATCGCAGCGAAAAACTCCCAGGCATCATAGTTCTGAAAGACAAAACCGTTGCCCTCGCTGGCATGTGGATGATATTCCTGAACGGTATCGGCCAGTCCACCAACGTGCCGGACAATTGGTACACAGCCATAACGCATAGCATACATCTGATTAGTCCCGCACGGCTCAAAGCGTGAAGGCATCAGCAACATATCGCTACCGGCATAGATGCGCTGCGCCAACTCGGTATTGAAGGTCAGAAAAATCGCTACCTGCTCGGGATAACTCGCAGCTAGCTTCTGGAACATCTCATGATAATGTTGATCACCTACGCCTAAGAGCACAAACTGGATGCCTTGTGCTAATAAAGGCAGAATGATCTGTGCCAACAGGTCAAAGCCCTTCTGATCGGTCAGACGCGAGATCATAGCCAGCATTGGCACATCAGACTTAACCGGCAAATGCGCCTGCTTCTGGAGGGCGGCCTTATTTTCGGCTCGCCGACACAGATCGTTGGCATCATATTGCGCATAAATATAGCTATTGGTCGCAGGATTATTCTCTTGATAATCCACACCATTCAAAATGCCAAACAGACGATCGCGCCTGGAACGCAGCATATGATCCAGCTTCTCGCCAAAGGTCGGCGTCAGGATCTCCTGCGCATAGCGCTCACTCACCGTCGTCACAGCATCCGCGAAGAGAATACCGCGTCCCATAATATCGACAACATTCGCCAACTCCTCGATCTGAGGATAGACAAAGCCATTAGCGGCCACACCCGCAACCTCAAGCAAACGGTAGCCAAAAATACCCTGATAAGCAAGATTATGGATCGTATAGACAGATGCGGTATTACGATAAAAATCATCATCACGATAAATAGTATGTAACCAATTGGGCACAATGCCAGTATGCCAATCGTTACAATGCACGATATCTGGAGACCAATTTAAAGCCCTCATCGCCTCAAGGGCAGCGCGACAAAACAAGATGAAGCGTTCGCCATCATCTGTATAGCCGTATATATTTTCTCGATCAAAGAACCGAGGAGCATCAATCATGTAAACAGGGATATGGTTGCCTATTTCTGCCTGGCGAATACTAACAGAGACCTGGAAATTTCCCATCGGCACAGAGATCGTATCAAGGATCGTCGTTAACTGAAAATGATGTAAATCGACCTGCCGATAGCGTGGCATCACCAGGCGCACATCATGACCAAAAGCCTGTAACGCCTTCGGCAACGCACCTACAATCTCAGCCAGGCCACCAACTTTAACAAATGGTTCGATTTCAGCAGCTAGAATCAGCACCTTGAGAGGTTGTTCAGACTGCATGCAAGTTCCCTCCCACTCACGGAATGTACTCCACATTATAGCATGTCAGTATGGTTGGGCGGAAGGTTGAGATCTTGGGTTTTACTTTTTCAATATATCGCATGTCAGTATGGTTGGGCGGAAGGTTGAGATCTTGGGTTTTACTTTTTCAATATATCGCATGTCAGTATGGTTGGGCGGAAGGTTGAGATCTTGGGTTTTACTTTTTCAATATATCGCATGTCAGTATGGTTGGGCGGAAGGTTGAGATCTTGGGTTTTACTTTTTCAATATATCGCATGTCAGTATGGTTGGGCGGAAGGTTGAGATCTTGGGTTTTACTTTTTCAATATATCGCATGTCAGTATGGTTGGGCGGAAGGTTGAGATCTTGGGTTTTACTTTTTCAATATATCGCATGTCAGTTGTGATAATATAATTTTGTAAAAACGTTTATCTACTAAGAAAGGCTCCCACCTCCATGTCATCTATCGAGAAAGAGACATCTAATGCATCCACCCCGCGTGATGAAGCCGTCGATACAACTTCGCAGATCACGTTCGCCGATATCTGGCAAGCAGGACAATTTCTCGCCCCTCTCATCGATCACACCCCGCTCGTCCATTCACGCGTTTTGAGTGAGCAAGTCGATGCATCAATCTACTTAAAGTTTGAACAGATGCAGCGAGGCGGCTCCTTCAAAGTACGTGGAGCGACCTATAAACTCTCTCGCCTGACC
The DNA here is from genome assembly GCA_963699315.1 of uncultured Chloroflexia bacterium. Classification (GTDB taxonomy): domain Bacteria; phylum Chloroflexota; class Ktedonobacteria; order Ktedonobacterales; family Ktedonobacteraceae; genus Dictyobacter. The sequence continues at coordinate 3,713,759 of OY969433.1, read as the reverse complement.
GAGGAACAACGTCGGGTGGGAATAATTACCGCCTCGGCAGGCAATCATGCCCAAGGAGTAGCAATTGCGGCAGCATCTTACGGCATCCCCTGCACAATTGTGGTACCGGAAACTGCGCCCCTCACCAAAGTAACCGCCACCCAGAGCTACGGCGCGCAGGTAGTCTTTTCAGGAGCAACATATGACGATGCAGTCCAGCACAGCACCAAACTACAAAAAGAGCTCGGTGCCGTCTATATCCCCGCCTTCGACGATATCGATGTGATAACAGGACAAGGCACACTCGGCCTGGAAATGCTCACTGCGCTCCCTGACGCCGACGCCATCATCGTCCCAATCGGCGGAGGCGGCCTGATCTCGGGTATCGCGATTGCCGCCCGCGCGATGAAACCATCGATTAAGATCATCGGAGTAGAAGCCAAAGGCGCCGCCAGTATGCGAGCCTCGCTCAAAGCAGGACTGATCCAAACATTACCTTCCCTAGCAACGATCGCCGACGGCATCGCCATCAAACAGCCCGGCAAGATCACCTTTCCGATCATCCAACAACTCGTCGACGAAATCATACTGGTCGATGACGAAGAGATTATCAATGCCGTCTTATTCTTGATGGAACGCCATAAGATCCTGGTCGAAGGAGCCGGTGCCGCAGGAGTTGCCGCGCTATTACAAGGAAACCACTCGCTCAAAAAGCAGCGTGTTCTGATCCCACTAACCGGTGGCAACCTCGATATTCATCTGCTAGGTCGCTTCACCGAACACGCACTGATCGGTGCCAATCGTTTTTTAAGCATGCGTGTACGCCTGATGAATCAGCCCGGCGAACTGGCACACATGCTCAATCTGATAGCAAGCATGCGCGTGAACATCCTTGATGTTCGCTACCAACCAATCAGCAATAAAATGCCATTCATGCAACACGAAGCACTGATCACACTAGAAACACGTAATCGAGCACAATGTGAAGAGATCATGCAGAAATTACAGGCCAAGGGCTATATCGTTGAAGAAATGCAAGCGCTCCATTAAATGGTAATTATTTAGCGAGATGCTAATTTGGCAAAAAAGAATATTTGAGTAGTTATATTTCTTTGCAAATATACATTTACATGTTACTTTTTACAGAAATTTGTGTTAATATACTTACAATCCTAACCAAGCACAGAGTAATGGATTACTGACGCTTTTTATAAATGGTTTCCGAAGGCTTCGGAGACCTTCCACCATGCCATACAAAGCAGGAGTTTATCTCAATGGGACTATTTCAGTGGCTATGGAAGGGCCGCCAAAATCCACCCACCGAACAACAAGAACAACACATTGTTACGCTGGGAGATCGTCGCTATATTGAAGATTCTCCATACTTGCTTCCCAAGGATGATCAAGAAATTGATCGGCTCGATCGTCAACATTATATCGTACGTTTCATGCTCCATGAAAATTACCTTGCACCTCTTCAGGCACCCGGCCGCATTCTTGATGTCGGCTGTGGAACCGGTCGCTGGGCTATCGAGATGGCTAAAGCTTTTCCTTCAGCCGAGATAGTTGGCCTTGACATTGTTAAACCAACCCCCGATGCATCTCAACGTCCCAGCAACGTATTATTTCTCCAACGTGATGTTCTGAAACGCCTACCTTTTACAGATCACATCTTCGACTACGTACATATGCGCTTTTTGATTGGAGCCTTACCAGCAGCAAACTTTCAGTCCGTAATCAATGAACTGAGTCGCGTCGTTCGCCCTGGAGGCTGGATCGAATTGGCTGAACCGGGACCATTTATCAATGCGGGTGTGGGACTGGAAACATTGTGGAAGTGGATGACAGCACTTGCCAAGCGAAAAGGTATCGATATGGCAGCAGGTAGCCACCTTGATAAGTTTCTCAAAGAGGCAGGATTTAAGCATGTTTCCAAGCAGCAGATCGACATTCCAGTTGGAGATTTTGCAGGACAGATAGGACACTTATCAGCACAAAATATTCTTGATCTTGTCTCAGCTATCCAGGCGCCAGTCGTTGCACTCAACATTGCTTCTGCTAAAGAATTCGAAACCATGCTGGGCATAGCTAAAACAGAACTAGCCAGAACCAATGGTAATTGTGTTTTCCAAATGTATATTGCGGCCGCGCAAAAAACAGCATAATAGATCCTACATGCATTAAATTATTCGACACGCTCTGTGTATATCAACGTATACACATACCATTTACCATTGCTATATGTAAGCGTTTGCCTATGTTTCTCGCCTCATGGCGCTAAACGGCTTTAAATACAACAAATTATAATAGCCTCGCAACATAAAAGAGAAGGATGACATGCATATCGATATGCATATCATCCTTCTCTTTTATCATTGGTTTAGGCAAGGATACAAGCTGCGAAAATCATCAGACGCGATAGCGGTTACGCGTCAGGAAGAAGAACTGGATAATTCCCAGTATCGCAAACAGAGCAAACATCACAAATGCGTCCGTTGCGCCAGCTGTATTCACAGGATTCGGGATATTCGGTGGTGTCTCTTCTGTAGCAAAGTTAGCAATTGAAAAGAAGGCAAACGCCGATAGATAAACAAACAAACAGGTCCCCATCACTAACCATTGACCCAAACAACCTAGATTGTTCTCACCGACAACGGCAAACTCATTACGAGCGGTGATCGTCCACACAGTTCCCAGAATCAGAATACCAGCGGTAAGCATCATAGCAGTTGGCAACTCGGTAGGAGTGTCATGCATGACGAGAGTTGTTAAGCCTAAGACGCCAAGGATAACAACACTACCAATCACAATAAGATTGCGATTAGTCTTCCAGACTGCGACGGCGGCCAACAGGGCCACAAAAAAGTTTGACGTAATAATCGTGTCAACGATGTAGCCTGCATCCTGCGAAAAAGAACAAGTACCAGGCACAACCGTCGCACGGGTACAGTTAGTCAGGAAGGGTCCCAGCACGGGCAGTGGATGTAACCATGCTAATAATGGATAGGCGGCAAACCAAAGTACAAGGAAAAGCGCTCCAGTCTGAGCCAAGCCAAGAGCACCAATCGCAAACAAGCCAGGCATTGTCTTCTTACGTACTGGACGCATCAGATAATGCAAGCGCAATGCCATGGCACCCAATGCCAGAAATACAGCAATGCCCATCAAGACATTCCCGATGACATCGGGAAAAGTATGGTAGTTATAACCGTACAAAAAGACAATCAGCAAGATGCTGGAGACAATCATCATGATACGCACTGCTGGTGTCGTTCCCAGGTCACGACGATCCGGATTGCTCTGCTCACGTAGAGCTAGCACGCCATAAAATAAGGCGGCCAGGCCCACAAAGAGGATAGTCAGGCCAACAGCGACCAGATCAACAGCCTGTGGCTGAAACCAGAGTACGCGGCCACCTAACAGAGGCAAAAAAGCACTAGGCGCTTGACCAGAAGCTGGCAGCGCGGCTGGAAAAAACTGATTATTCGTAGCCGCAGCCCAGATAGTAACAGCCAGACCGATCACCGACAGAATAACGCCAACGCCAGCTACCATCACGGGTGGCACCACTGGTTTGGGATCAAACAAGAGCAAGATGATCATCACGATTGCAAATCCGGCCAGACAGATCAGGCCAAGGCTAAATGAGCCATTCTCAAATGTCTGCAAGCTCGATGATGTCATCGCATTATAAACGTAGCCGGGAATTTGTCCCACGAGGAGCGAAGCCAACAGGAAAAACCCGATGGCAAAAACCATCGCGCGTGCCCACGACATTCTTTCCGGCAATTCACGTTGTTGTGTAGCTTGTTGCATGAATCGCAGTTCCTTTCAACATGCCATTTACATTCATTGAATTGGCATGAGCAGCGATTAGAATCTCAGAAACCATCGCGCCCCAATCGAGGCGCGATGATAAAATGTTAATTCACAATGTTCAGCTGCGCCACCATATCCGGATGGATCGAACAGTAATACAAGACATTATGCGCAGTTGCATTCAAATTATACGCAGCCTCGGTCACTGTATACGAGAATGATCCATTCGATGGAATTTGAACATTCGAGTCAAAAATCTGACTGGCAGGCTTTGGCGAGGAAATATCAGTTCCCGTTGCAGCCACCACTGTATGAGCCAGCTTAGATTTATTCACCCAGGTGATTTTTGTACCCACTTTAACAGTGATATTGTTTGGTGTAAAACAGCCTTGCTGACTCTGGCATGACACACCATTCGTCCCTGGATCAACAATCTCAAGCGTAACAGCCGTTTGACTCGTCATATCCTTAGATGCGCCAAATTGACCTTCTTTTCCCAGCGTCACCGCACTCGCATAGAGCGTCGTGTCATTGAGCTGGAGATAAGAAGGTAACAAAGTCAAACCATTTGTGCCCTTATTGCTCGGATCCGTCGAACGAATAAAAGCCATCACATAATCGACCTGGCTGCTCGATAGAGCACCACCAAATTCATCAGAACGCGGCACAGCACCCAGGTTGGCTGGCTGCACTAATGCCTTTGGATTATAATTCCCTGAAGCTACAGCAATGCGCAGATCATCGTCTGTCATCGGCCAGAAATGCGACATTGGATAGCCACCCCACATCGCATTCATGACGCTATCCTTGCCATTTTTATCAGTCACAATAGCATAACAGCTAGGAGTACATTGCTCCCCATATATCTGCATGCCACGTTGAATGGCAAGATCGTTTTGAGATGCGGTAGCACTTGCCTGATTATTAGCCTCAGCAATCCAGAGGACGGGAATCATGAGAGCCACAATGGCCAGCATGATTACAGAACCTAATCCTGTCTTCTCCACTGCATTAGTTTTTGAAGCAACTATATATAACAAACCGCCAACAGCTATAATCAGGACGAGAATCTCAATAATAGTTTGCGGTCCAAAATTCGCCATAATACACACCTTTTGATATGCATCCTTGTAGTCCCGCTCAATCAAGAGCAAACACTACAAAGTATTATCACCTATCTTCATCCTTCTGAAGAAAAGACTGTCTCTTCAGATACAAGCATGGCACCTGCGAGAGACAGTTGCTAATTAAAGGTATTGGATTTCCACTATGCATATCTGACAGCTGTCAGAACACCACACACCACACAATCACTAGGCTGTACACTCAACATTTGGTCGGGCAATTAATTGTGTCGTATCATCTGGATGTGCGACATGTGAATTAATTGATCCAGTATTCACCATCACATTCTCACCCTCCAACGAGAGCGAGAAACGGTCAAGACTACGTGGAGCAGGACCGTCCAGGTACTCACCAGTCACATTGTAGTGCGAACCATGGCATGGACATTTGAAACTTAAACAGTTATCACGGAACGGCACCGTACATCCCAAATGCACACATTTTTGATAGAGCGCAATCCAGAATGTGCCATCTTTAGGATCTGTGACGACATTTTCTGAGGTCAACTGATTCTGCAAATCCGTGCCCTTGAGCAAGAATGTCGTGTCGGCTGCCAGATGCATAATGTAAGTACGAGCAGCCGGCAGATGATACACGCCCGCTGCTTCTAGCGCAAACGCGGCAGGTTTCGCAGCGATGAACTCAGCCTTGGTTCCGACGTTTAGAATTCCACCAAAGCCGGTGGCCAGATTCGGATACATATAGAACAAGGCTCCAGCTATCGATGAGACCGCTGAAACGCCAAAGACTGCTAGCATTGATCGACGCAGAAAACGTCGGCGTGAGAGCCGCTGCGAGCCAAGCTCGGCCGCTTCCGCTCCACCCCCATGCAGTACTTCATATTGTTGTGCTGATATAGGAGGTGTATCAGTATCAATACCCATAATGTATTTTTCCCCTTCCTAGCCTAAAGATCAAAGTAAATATGCTGCCATGGCCAGACCCAGAGCCAACCAGGTCCACGGAAGAAGCTACCAGCCAGAGTGATCACAGCCCAGAATACAAGGAACATCGTGAAGGTGACGATGGCCACCTTACGATCGGCATAAGCGCGACTCGGATTACGATCAATATAAGGCAAAGCGGCAAGAGCAGCAAGCGTAAAACCTGGCACAAGCACACCGGCCGTAGTCGGTGGAAAGTAGTGTAAGAGCTCCTGCAATCCCAGGAAGTACCATGGTGCTTTCGCTGGGTTTGGTGTCGAGCTTGGATCTGCCGGTGCCAGCAAAGGTGCATCAATCACCAACGAAAGCAATGTAACCATGACCATCAAAGCGGTTGCCGCAAAGAACTCACGCACAAGCAGATGGGGCCACACGAAGACTGAGTCTTCGAGTGGCTTCTCTACACGTGTAATAGCTTCCTGCTTCACGACCGCCAAAGTACGATAGCGTCTCTGCGTCGCCGCCGACTGCGTTTGTACTTGCGGGTCTTTCTGTTCAATCGACATAGAGATATCCTCTCATGGCACCGTAGCGCATGCTACGGGGCATCTCGTTATTAACGTGAATTTGACAATGTGCGTTCACGTTCAACCCGAGTTTCCAATTCACGGCGCGAAGGGGGCGGAGGACCAGCCTCACCACCATCTTTACGAATACGCCAGAAATGAACGGCCATCAGAATCGCACCAGCCAGAGGGAGCAGAATAACATGCCCCACATAGAAACGTATGAGCGTTTCCTGACCTACGGCACCTCCACCGACCAGTACCTTATACACAGGATTACCGATCAATGGTGCATAAGGAGCCAGGTTTGTACCTACTGTAATAGCCCAGAGTGCAATCTGGTCCCATGGCAACAGGTAGCCGGTAAAGCTCAAGAATAGCGTTACGAAGAACAATAAAACGCCAACCACCCAGTTGAATTCACGTGGTGGCTTATACGCACCATGATAAAAGACGCAAATCATATGAAGCGTCACAGAAACAACCATCAAGTGGGCTGCCCAACGATGCATATTACGTACAAGATGACCAAATGAGACCGCACTACTCAACTGATTAATATTTTGATACGCGGTACTGGTGTCTGGAACATAATAAAACATAAGGAAAACGCCGGTAATGGTAAGCAACAAGAATAAGAAAAAAGAGATGCCACCCATACACCATGTATACGTAATTTTCATAGCCTTGCGGCTCACCTTCACAGGATGAAGGTGCAGAAATACGTTACTCATCATAACCAACGACTGGTTCAGTGGAGTATCAGGATAGCCATGACGAAAAATAGAACGCCAAAGCTGGCTCTCGACAATCTTCTCCGTTGCTGTGTCGAGTAAGCTTTTATTGGTAGAGCTCACTGTGCCTCCTCAAAAGAAACAAACCTACAAGAGAAATAGAGCCTGATCAAATTGGAAAGATATCATTTTTCCAAAGGTTTTCTTTTATAACTCCTCATCCAGATATCGCAGCACCTACGGTGTTGCGCAAGCTGTTTTGTGTGGGAGGTGGATCGCACTAATTAGACCGAGCAACCCACCTCCCACACAAAACAGCTTGCGAGCTACCGCTGCGCGGGTAGAAAGGAGAGAGGAGAAAAAGAAACTACTTTGCTCTCTTATAATAGATTATAATGAATTGTCTAGGGGAAGTGGAAGAGGAGCGGATGATTATCCCAGGTGTCTCTCACCTTCGATTAGACATTAGACCTAAGATACCTTCACCTTTGCAAGCTGGCATCAGGTACATACCTGATTTCCTTGTCGGATATACCTGATTTCCTGATTACAAGTGAATTTCTGGTTACAATTGAGAGGATCTGTTGGTTTGACGTTCATCATCAGAACCGATACAATTGCTATAGGTACTTATGCCTAAAAAAAAGAAATGCCAATGAAGAGATTTTTACGATGTCTGATGCTAAAATGAATACGGGAAAAGGGAAGAAAAACAATCGGTTGCTGGTAGCATTATCGGCCATGCCTGTTTTTTATCGCGTGCTGATTGCTAACAGTGTAATCATTTTCGTTGGCGCGACAGGTGGAACGTGGCTGGCGACCCAACTCGATAGGTTCTCGTACATACCACTCGTTATTTTTGTGGCCGTTGGCTGGCTAGTCAGCGTAGCACTCAACTTTGTGCTACTCCAGATCGCCTTTCGTCCCATGATCGATCTGGGAAAAGTCATAAATCGTATCCAGACAGGTGAACGCTCACTACGTGCGCCAACCACTGGAGCAGATCCTCTCTCCGATCAACTATCCAGAACCCTGAACACAATGCTGGAAGCGATCGACGAGTCCAATAGACATCGTGCCTCACAGATTATCAACGCACAAGAAGAAGAGCGCAAACGCGTCGCACGCGAGCTACACGACGAAACCTCGCAAGTTCTCACATCTCTACTGATCAGTCTGGCCATCCTCGAAGAATCCATCACATCGCCAGAGGCGCGTGATCGCATTGCAGAGACGCGCCAACTTGCGCATCAGACCTTGCGAGCCATCCGTAGCATCAGCATCGATCTGCGCCCCAGCGCCCTCGACGATCTTGGTCTGCTACCAGCATTGCGCTGGTATATCAAAGAATATCAACAAAAATTTGCCATTGAAATAGATTTCCAAGCAACTGGCATCAAAGAACGTTTTACATCCGAAATAGAGACCGCCTTTTATCGTATTGTGCAAGAGGCGCTCACCAACATTGCACGACACACCAATGCTCAGAAAGTTTACATCATCCTAAAAGAGCAGAATAGCACCATAGACGCTACTATCACAGATAATGGGCAGGGCTTCGATGTCAATAAGCTCATAAAAAAACCTACTAGCGGACAAGAACGCGGATGGGGATTGGTTGGCATGCTTGAACGAGCACAATTACTCGATGGTAATTTGCATATAGAATCGCAACTTGGCAAAGGTACGACCATCCATATCCATATCCCAGTCCAACTGGCAATCGCAGACAAAGCCGTCGCAACGGCACCGCTCACCTAATAAGACATAGGATAAAAAATATGAAAATACGCATTTTACTGGCCGATGACCACACCATATTGCGTGCTGGTCTCAAGATGATGCTGAATGCTCAGCCCGATATGGAGGTGGTTGGAGAAGCACAAGATGGACGTCAATCGATCCAGGAAGCGCAGAGGCTTCAGCCAGACGTTATTCTGATGGATATCACGATGCCCGATCTCAACGGCATAGAAGCCACCCGACAGATCAAACGTGTACTTGCAGAGGTCAAGATCCTCGTACTCACGATGCACGAGAACGACGAATACGTCTTTCAAGCCTTACGCGCCGGAGCATCTGGTTACATGCTCAAGGAAGCTGCCGACACAGAACTGATCACAGCCATACACGTCATCAAAAGTGGACAATTCTATCTCTCGCCCACAGCCCAATCGGTCGTCATCGGTGATTATTTACAACGCGTACGCACCGGCGAAGAACGCGATAGCTACAGCAGTCTGACCGAGCGGGAACGAGAGATTCTCAAGCTCGTCGCAGAAGGTCATACCAACAACCAGATCGCTGAGCGCCTGATCATCAGCCCCAAGACCGTCGACACCCATCGCACACACGTCATGGACAAACTCAACCTGCACAGCCGGGCCGAACTGGTCAAATACGCCATGCGCCGTGGACTGCTCGAAGATTAAGTCCTAGAGAGGCTGATTATTTTCTCCCACGCAAACGACGAAGACCTGGATCCAGATAACCAGAGCATGTGGACAAAACGCTTGCAACAGGAACCATCCACATGCCACTCCTTATATAGCAACTATATATTGCGACTATAGCAACCCATCGCCCTCATCGAGGCCGAGGCCCTCAGCATTTTCTTCGGCAAAATACTCATCGCTATAAAAGCCAACATCCTTACCCACATACACACTCACCAAAAAATCATCGCGTGGCATATCTGCTGAAAGGACCAGATCCTCATCGATTTGCTCAATCAGCTTCGTCAAGTCAGCCTCTTCCAATTCGCGCTCGAGAATAAGCGTTCCGTGGACCGCCGTGGTCGTAAAATGGATATCAACCGTCCCCAGCCGATTATTACTCTGCAAATTGCTTCCCTGCATAATATAATAGCCTTCTGAGTATGGCGTACGGAAATGACGCTCGAAGTGAATATCATCCATGTCTTCTGTAAATGTGCGTAGTAATCAGATTTCTACGCGCTCCTTTCTCCAGATATCAAAGATATTTATTTTACAGGCCACACATAGCAAGCAACCATTATGCTACACCTGATACAGCGCTCAAAGATCATCTGTCCGAGCCAAGCATGAACAGAGTTCATATTATATCATACACACCGGCCACCGTAACGCGCAAGGGCATCAACTCATCACGCCCCACGAAGCCATCCGACGCAAGACTTTTTCAGTTAAGCTCGTCAACGTGATGGCCCTCGATCACAGCAACCAAGCCAGCCAACGCTAGCGCCGCGGTCTTGCGCCCGGCGACCCGTTTCTCGTATGATATGCCCCAAATAAGCGCATATATCTTCGTATAATAAATTGTCTGCATTGAAGAATTGTACGCCTCATTAGGAGCGTGCATTATATTATATAAACGCTTTGGCGGAGTTTTTCGTGCGTGAACTGGTCGCCGGGCACAAGACCGCGGCGCTAGCGTTGGCTCTCTTTGAGGCCTCCGGGGGAAGCGATGGAGCTCGCCAAGTTCTTAACTGAAGTGTATTGGGCACAAGACCGCGGCGCTAGCGTTGGCTGGCTTGGCTTCCTTCTCGGGATATTCATGTTTTTTCGACATCAGCAAGACGAAACCAAGGTGATCGGGCATGTAGGCTTCACTGAAAAGTATTGGGTACGTCGCGATCAAGCGAATTGCAAGACCGCGGCGCTAGTGTATGGCTCTCTTGGTTTCCGTGACGGGAGATGGTACCTGGCCGGAAAGGAACCAAAAGGGAGGTTACCATCTCTTTGAGATGATAACCTCCCTTCCAGAATGTTGCTGTCCCTAACTAAATTTGAGAGATGCACGCGAGGGTGCAAATACCAGACTCTCTTCATCCTGGAAAGTAACCTTAGGAGCCATCTGCATCAATGTATACATATGATTATTATGTTCGGTAACGTAAATGGTGCCAACGTAGCCAGCACCATTGATGGTGAAATCGCCATGTATTTGCTGCCAGCTACTGCCGGCAAATGAGGCAGCCGAGCCAGCTTGCGCATCGGTCATGCCCAGGTTGGCGGCTTGCTGCTTGAGATAGCTTGCCTGATCGGTGGATGCAGTAGCAGGCTGAGTTATCTTCATCTGAGCAGTATTACTACTATCTACCAGCGTGAGCGATGTCGATGTTTGCGCCGATTTCCATCCTGCCGGATACGCTATCGTCAAACCCAGCGGGACATTACTCGTCGTTTGCAAGGGATTTGTAGCGACAGGAACGGCAAAGGGTTGGGCGAAAATGATCCAACTGCCAATTCCTAATGCGATGACGATAATAATGACGGCGACCGCAAAGAGCAGAGATCGCACATTTTTACGTGGAGCATATGGTGATCTGGTTGCGGTTGCTGAAGCAGCTTGGGTTTCAAATTTCCGCCCAGCTATTGAGATGGTTGGTGTATCCTCCACGGATAACACATTGTCGGACACATATGCGGAATTGCCCTTCACTACAGGTGGAGGGGCAACAAATGAATGCTGATGCTCAGGTCTGGATATATCAATATTCCGTTGAGCATTGGCAACGGCCGATCCAGATGTTGCTGGCCTCTGCTCCCTTACTTGAATGAGAGCGGTTGGCATCTGATCAATTTCCTCGTGCTGCTGACGATCATGACGCTCATACTGTTTGCTGGCGGATTGATCAGCGGCAATGGAGGAGGACGCTATGATAGATGTCGGGAAATCCTCTACTGGAGGCTCAGAGACAGGCACAATGTTCGATGCATTCGTCTGTTTCCCATCGGTAGCCACAATATGATTTATAGGCTTGGGCCATGCTATATTCTCTACCGGCATCTGCGCATCCATATTCTGACGCACCAAGCGTCTTGAAGCGCCCTGTTGCCGCACACTCCCAGGACGGCCCGCAGGATTACTAGCTGGTCGCGCTGCACCCGGTTTTTCAGTTCCAGACACATCCTCATGTACTGTTTGGGCCACCTCACCCTTTTCATTTTCAGGGCGCGTGACAATAGTCTCTTGAGCATCGCGTTGTGTATCCGCCTTGGGAGAAACATTGCGCAGATCCTGTCCCTGGATACCGTGCCATGGCGTTACATTCGCGGCATCACTTCCTGATACACCAAACCATGGGGTCACATTCGGATCTTGAGGCTGTGGTGTTCTGACTGGCGGCTGCTCAGCTAACTGTTCGCGCCAACCAACATTCGGACTCGCTGAAGTCATTTTATTCGCAGGTGCAGCATCATCCTTTGCTATCTGAGCAGCAGGGGAATCGGAAGGATGATCAGAAACTAACATTCCACAATTAGTGCAGAACCGCGCGTCCCCTCCTCGCGGTAAATCTTTCCCACAATGAGAACAAACTGTCGCCACGGAGCATCTCCTATTATCTAGCTCTTAACGAATTCCACGTTAGCCGAAAAGCAGCAAACAGTCAAGTAACATAGACACACATAGCACAAATATACAATACAATGAACGCATGGATGCAATTTCACAGTAGACCACAAAGGCATTATCGAAAAGCAAAGCCAAAAAGTAACAAAAAAAGATGTATAGAACAAATATTTTTCTACTTATGTTTCTACTAAGAAATCGCAGTAATAAGCAAAATGTTTCTACACATCTTTTTGGGCATACAGGAAACCATGGGACGGGCTTATTTAAGCCTGAGTATAGCTTCACGCTCAGCTTGAGTAGCAAAAGGCTGCTGGTTTTTAACCAACTCAATCAGCTTCTTGCGTCCTTTTGGGCTACCAACCATTACCACACCGACCAGCTTATTTTCAAGAAAGAAGAGGCGGCGATAATTTTCATTGCCCTTTTCGCCAGGCTCACGCAATGCAACTGTTTCCATTTCAGGATTATTGGATTCTGCACTGCCGACGACTGCGATGTTGACATCAAATAATGGACTTGTGTAGGTTGGGATGTCAATATATGCTTCGTGACCACCCGCCATGTTGATAGCGGCAATCTGACCATGGCCTTTGGCGTTATCCCAGGTGCCCATGGTATGATGAGTCTTCATAGTAGCATCGTAGAAATTGGCGACATCGCCTGCGGCATAGATACCTGGTACATTCGTCTCCAGATATTCATTCACCACCACTCCACCGTTGACTTCAAGAGGAGAACCTTCGAGCATCTGAGTATTCATGGTAAGACCAAGGCCAACACCGATCATATCGGTCTGGATCTCACGACCCTTCTTGGTCTTGACATAGCGCGGAACGCCGTTTGCAGGCACCACTGAAGCAATCTCATCGCCATGAATAACCTCGACCCCGAACTTTTTCGCGATCGCGTCCACCACCTCACCGCCATCGGTATCCAGCGAATTACGCAGCCAGTAGGGGCCACGCATCAGCCAAACAGTATCTAACTTGCGCACCGCGAAGCCATCGCACAGCTCATACGCAATGAAGCTGCCGCCATAAGCTAGAGCGGTACGGGACTCCAACATGCGTTCGACGATCGTTTTGGTATCATCCAGGGTCACAAAGTTATAAATATACTTGCTATCACTTGCGCCTGGTACGCCCAGAGGATTAGCCCAACCACCACTAGCAACCAATAAGGCATCATAGGGGAATTCACGCCTATCTTCCGTATGCACAACCCGACCTTCAGTATCGACACTCGTCACTATCGTCTCTGTAATCAGCTGAATATTCAACCGCTCATGCCAGGAAAAATCGCGGATCATTACTTTCTGTTCGACAATAACACCCTGCAAAAAACGCGGAAGCGATACACGATTATACAGCGGATAGCGCTCATTCGTCAAAAGGTCAATGCTACAATTTGGATCATTCTTCCGCAAAATCTCCGCTGCTGTCGTACCGGCCACACCATTACCAATAATCACATATCTTTTCTCGTGAGTTGCCAAAAAGTCTCTCCTTCTATGGAATGCTGAAATGCTATCCCTCTGAAAAATAATAAGGCAATATAACATGCTTTCTTCTTCTTGTGTGAAAAATATTAGCACAGTCAACCAACAAATACCATAGTCGAGTGTTCCATAGCTTCCATCAAGTTTTATCGAAAAGGACACGGTCAGAACTATAAGAGTGTTGAATAGAGCAACCAGACATTTAAACCAATAACAATTAAGGCAATCAGCACATGTATACTTGTCATAAGGCGTGTGTTCACAAATTCTCCGAGCAGATCACGCCGTCGCGAAAGGATTATAAGTGAGACGATTGTAAACGGTAGTTGTAAGCTCAGGACAACCTGACTTATGACTAATACTTCTACGGAAGAGATGTTGAGTGAGATCACAATCAAGGCAGGAATGAGTGTGATCACGCGCCAGAGCCACATTGGTACAGATTTGTTGAGAAAACCTTGCAAGACAATCTGTCCAGCCAGAGTACCCGTTATCGTCGAAGAGAGGCCAGAGGACAACAAGCCAATACCAAAGGCCAAAGCGGCAAAGGTACCCAGGGCTGGGATAAGGGTCACATATGCTGTCTGCAGATCCAGCTTATCAGCCGAAACATGTCCAAAAAAAACAGCTCCGGCCACGACTAACATGGCCGCATTGACAAAAAATGCGATATTAAGAGCGGCGATCGTATCGACTTTAGCCAGTCGCAAAGCTTTACGCCGTTCAACAGGAGACGCGCCACGGCTCAGACGCTGAGGTGCCAGATATGAGTGCAGAAAAATATTATGCGGCATAACGGTCGCACCAAGGATACCAACTGCCACGAGGATACTACCCGTCGAGACCTGTGGGAGCACTGTATGAAGACCGATACTACCCCAATTGGGTCGTAATAATGTCGTCTCATAGACATAGGCCAATCCGATAATAGAGACGAAAAACATAATGAGGTACTCGATTTTGCGCAATCCATACCGACTCAGGGCCAGAAATCCCATTACAATCAAACCAGTGAGCAGCGCAGCCGGAAACAACGGAATATGAAACAAAATATTAAAGCCGAGCGCACCACCAAGAATCTCGGCCAGGTCGGTTGCCATGATGGCAATAATAGAGGTAACGGCGAGGAAATTAGCGACTGGACGGGGAAATTGCTCCCGAATAAGATATGCCAGATCCTTTCCTGTCGCAATACCAAGTTTCGCGGCGGCAACCTGCAGGAAGATCGCTACAATGTTGCTCACAAGAATAACCCACAAAAGTTGATAACCGAATCCTGCACCTGCGGCCAAATTCGTACCCCAATTACCGGGGTCCATATAACCTACACTCACTAAAAATCCCGGGCCGAGCGCCTTAATGATATCCCGAGGCCCCAAGCCCCAACGGTTTTCCCCTGCCAATGAACGCTTCCAACCTGCTAAAAGTCGAATATGGATTGGAGATGCATATTCGACTTTATTACTTGCTTCTGATAACAATGCCATATGAGGCCACCTCACACTATGTTAATACCTATTATCTATTTCCAATACAGCTGTGGCATGTATAAGAAACATCTTCCGTTCTATTATTCGCGAGAGCCTCCAATCCAGTGGCGCTCTTATTCGCTTGAAAGTTCTTCTGTCTGCTCAGCTGTTACAATAAGATGTTCTGCAAGCTCTTTACTCAATATATGTTCGCTTTGCGGAGGGGTCTCACCGACAAGAACAGTTAAGGGGCCACCAAAAGGAGCACGTAAAATCACCTGGATATGACATCCTGGATAGAGTCCGAGTTGCCCTAGATAGCATAATTTTTCGGATTCCTGATCGCTCACACGGATAATGCGTGCTCGTTGCCCTTCTGGCAACAGAGAAAGCTGTACGCCATCACGCGCCACCATCAAGCCATCTTTACTTGGAATAGGATCACCATGCGGATCCACTGTAGGATAACCCAAAAGCTGATCAAGCTTATCTTCGAACTCCTCGGAAATAACATGCTCCAATTTATCCGCTTCCGCATGTACTTTATCCCAGCTATAGCCTAATTCGCGCGCAAGATAGAGTTCAAGCAAACGATGGTGGCGAATAACCTCCATAGCCCTCTGTTCTCCCAGCAGCGTCAGGCGTACTCCATGATAAGGAACATGTTCCACCCATCCAGCCGAAGCAAAATCTTTAAACATCATCGTAGCGGTCGCGTCACTGACTCCCAACTGCTCACTCACAGCGGAAGTAGAAACTTTTAGACCTCGTTCTTGCATCGAATAGATGAGTTTAAGACCATCGCTAATGCGCGGTGCAAGTTCCTGAATAGGCTTTTGCACTTTTCTGCTCCTCTAAAATAATATTTTTACCGTCCTAAAAAAATAGTACCATTGAATTAAAACAAAGTCAAGTAGTCTATAAAAATTCGGAGATGATAATTGCTTGCGGCAATAATAGGCATAGAGGAGAAATGTGCCGTAATACATTTCTCCTCTATGCCTATGGGCATGACTCTGCTATTTCACTAAAGTAGATGGGGGAGTAGATGGAGGAGCGACCTTCCATTTCCGGCTGTTCATCCAATAACCTTCAATTTGCTCAAGCGTTCTCCCCTTCGTTTCTGGCACCAGCACAATACAGAAGATTAATGCGAGGATACCAATGGCAGCATATAACCAGAAGGTGGCAGCAGAACCAATGGAGCCAATCAAAGACAAAAAGGTAATGCTGACGATAAAATTGGCGATCCAGTTACTCAGCGCGCAGAGACTTGCTCCCGCTGCACGGACGTTCATTGGAAAGATTTCGGCGCTCATGAGCCAGAAGACTGGTCCCATGCTGATAGCAAATGAGAGGATATAGATCATCAAAGCAATTAACGTCCACGTGCTAGCATACGTTGGACCAATGGCAAAAATGATGCCTAATATGATAAGCCCGATGACCATGCCAATAGCACCGATGATCAAGAGCGCACGTCGTCCCACTTTATCAACCAGGAGCAAGGCGACTATCGTGGCGAGTACGTTGACGACTCCAACGACGCTTGTGGCGAGAATAGCACTACTGGCTGAGGTAACACCTGCCGCTTGGAAGATGGTTGGCGCATAATAAATGACGGTGTTGATTCCTACAAACTGCTGTAAGACGGCTAAAACCACTCCGACTAGCAACGCCCAGCGAATACTTGGAGCAAAGAGATCTCGAATGCGGCCCTGCTTCTGATCCAGGGTCAAAGACGAGTGAATCACACTCAGCTCGAAGTTGGGATCAGCTCCTTGAATACGTTCGAGCGTTTCACGTGCCTCACCCCAACGTCCCTTACTAGCAAACCAGCGTGGAGTCTCAAGGCTGAGAAGCATGCCGATAAAAAGCAGGACTCCTGGAATTGCGGCAGTAGCGAACATAGGAGGCCATCCCAGGCCAGCACGAGCGAACAACAGGTCAACACCATATGAGACGGCAATGCCAATAGTAATGGCCAATTGATAAAAGGTGACAAGTTTTCCCCGTGCTTTATATGGCGACATTTCGGAGATGTATAATGGTACGACACTCGATGCGGCACCAATACCAATACCGACGATAACACGAAACAGGATAAATAGCTCGAAGGTCGGAGCAATAGCCGTTAATAACGCGCCAAGAGTAAACACAACCCCTAATAACAAAAGCGTGGTCTTACGACCAAGCGCATCATTTACCTTACCTGTCACAAGGGCCCCGATAATGGCTCCAATAAGCACACAGCTCACGGCCAATTCTTGTTGCTGAGCATTCAGCGCAAAGGTCTGGACCAGGAAAAGTTGCGCTCCAGAAATGACTCCAGTATCATACCCAAAGAGCAAGCCACCTAAAGCGGCAACACATGTGATAAAGTAGATAGATAACTGCTTCTTCGGATGAGAAGCTATGGCCTGTTGCATAGTATACCTCCACCGTCATGGGAAAGGAACTTGGTCAATCCAATAGCCATTTCTCATTGCTATCTGATACTATCAGAAACATGCTCTACGCAGCCATTGCGCTACAATGCCACAACATCCGGAGAAGGAGGGCGCTTTTCTTGCATAGATGTTATAGCATATATAGAAAGAAACGCTGCGCATAGTATAGTAAACAACGCCAGACATTGTTATCCACCTAAAGGTGGAACGAGAAGATGGAAAATTAAGGTAAATCACAGATACCTTTATTTGAACATTACGAGTATAGTTTCCCGGTGCAAAGGATGCGTAAGGTGAAAGATGAATTATTAGGCAAGCAGCTAGCCAGTTATCAGCTTGTACAACTACTAGGACAAGGAGCATTTGGCAGTGTCTACCTGGGCAGACACTTTCTCCTGACACAGAAACCCCCTGTAGCTATCAAGGTTTTAAACACCGCCTTGAACTCACAAGAGGAATTTGATCGCTTCTTTCAGGAAGCCGTAATGCTTGATACTCTGTCCCACCCCCATATTCTCCCCATCATCGATGCCAATCTATACGAAGGATACCCTTACTTCGTAGCGGAATATGCACAGGGAGGATCTCTTCAAGATAGACTGGAACAACTCGATGGCGCACCAATGCCGCTCGCCGAAGCATTAAAGGTGCTACAACAAACCGGGGATGGCTTACAACACGCCCATGATCTCGATGTCGTCCATCGAGACCTCAAACCGGCCAATATTTTATTTGATGGCAATGGAGACGCCATGCTCGCCGATTTTGGCATCGCGCTCCAGGTCCAAAGGACACGACGCGTCGATGAAATCGGCACGCCTGCCTATATGTCCCCAGAGCAATTTAAAGGCAAGATCAGCAAGAGAAGCGATCAATACGCGCTTGGTTGCATCGCCTACGAACTCGTTACCGGACAACAACTTTTCATCGCAGATGATCCCTATACCATTGGCTACAAACATATTTATGAGGCACCAGTCGAACCACGCGAACTCAATCCAAACATTCCGCTCGCCATCGAAGTCGTGATTCTCAAAGCACTCGCCAAAGAGCACAATGATCGCTATAATTCAGTCGCTGATTTCATACAAGCGCTCATGAACGCCGCCGCCACCCAAGCACACCCACAGAAAACGCGTTCGACTGCAATCGATACACGCGGAACAGGCAAGCAAGTCGTACCATCGAAGAAGAGAGAGAGCGTAATCGCACCTGACCCAGCTCCCAGCAAAGACGCAGAGCAACCTCCAGTTACGCCCCCATCATTTTTGCAGAAGCGCATACCACCACAGAAAGCACGCACAGCGCAACAGTCATCCAGGAATGTCACAACGCAATTCATTCCAACGTGGAGCACGACAACAGGACTGGATCAAGTCTACTACGCTGAGCCGACGGTAGCGAAGGGCATCATCTATGCTGGCACTTACAGTACTGGCATCTGGAGCACCGCCAGCAACCGGCATCTGCGTGCCTTAGACGCATCTACAGGAGAACACCTCTGGTCCTACAAAACAAGCTTCGGCATCTATAACGCCCCAGTCGTCTCCACTGGAACAGTCTATTTCACCTCTGGACACATCAACAACGGAGGAAATGTTTGGGCCTTAGATGCTGATACAGGTGAAACCTTCTGGTCACTGGAGACCGACGAGCCATTGCAGGCCTCGCCGATTGTCATCAACGACATCGTCTATGTCCATTCGCAGCACGCCGTCTACGCGATCAACGCAGCCACCGGACAGCAGTACTGGGATGTCACCCTTAAAGCTGAACTCCAGGGTAGTCCTATGATTGCGCATAACGCCGTCTATATCGGCACCACGCGAGGTCATTGCTACTCCGTCGATGCCGATCATGGACAAAAGCTCGCTACCTACACAGATGTCGGACAGCTACATGCTGCGTTCAAACTTGATGACAATATTGTCTGCCTTTTTGCTCAGGAGGACCAATTATACGCGCTTGACATGCATACAGGAGAAACCTACTGGTCCGTTCGTACCGAGGAACAAATCACGAACGCCATCGAAATCGTCAACGGCATAGCCTATGTCAGCATGCAAGGGACGGTTGAAAACACATCTGCGCGCACTACGCTATTCGCTATCGATATTGTCACAGGAGAACAGCTATGGGTCACCTACCTCAGAAATGAAATTGATGCAGCCCCACTAGTCAGCGAGGGCATCATCTATCTCATCACAAAAAATCAGGACCTCTATATGCTTGATATGCAGCAAGGAAAACGCATACATTCGCTCAGAATTGGGCACGGAAAAATTAGTCGTCCATGTGTCAGCAACGGCTGGCTGTACATCAGCAACAACGAAATCAATGCCTTTAAACTAGCATAAGGGGCGCGGACCTTTATACGTCGATAAATCATTTATGTCAAGTACCCCACGTCCGAACGACGGGGGCTTGCAGATGGGGTGATTTCTGCCCGTCTTCTGCACGCCTGGACTTGACCAGACCCAGCCAGGGTGTTCTTCGGAACACTATCGGGCTACGATACCGGAAGTGTTAAAGTACCTACCAATGCGTACGTTGCCAGCGCATTGCTCTAGAACGCTCAAGTTAACCAGTCAGACGGGGTTCGAGACGGTGCTTGAGAGGTGTGCAGGCCGGTATCATCGTCGAGGCGCACATTACCCGCGCAAGCGGTGGGGTTTCGAGTCGTTCCGTCACAAAACGGCTCTCCCGCAAGGGATGTCACCTTTCGTTGAAGAAAAAGGAGGCGCACTCCTCCCCATGCATGAATGCAGGGGTATCCGTGCGATTGAAACAAGATGATCCAGCCATCGAAGCCTACAAACAGGCGAAGGCCCGAGGCGAGGATGTAAAGCTGGAACTAAGTGTGCCTCACGCAAGACTTTGAGATGTTGTGAGATCTCCTGTGGACTGATACGATAGCGCCTGCTCCTGATTTGGGATGGGATCGCCACGCTTCAATCTAATCTTCGTCCTGAAGATTGAACAGGACGAAGATTGTAGTTACATAAACAACCTGAAAGTTATCTTATGAAAGACTTGGTGTTGCGACGAACCACTTACCGCCAATTCCCTGACCCTTGATTTGTCTGGGAACTAAGTCTGGAGCGTAGGTATAAAGGAAATGGCCATTATATTGAACTTGCGGACCATTTGCACCTTTGACTACTGTGAGTGTGCCGGTGACACCAGCCGCCCCTGTGGGGGTGATTGAACCCATAACCACAAATGGATGCCAGGTGGCAGTACAAGCCCCTGTACAAGCTGGTGTCGTCTTGGTATCAGCAGAGTAATAGTAAAGAGTAAAACCCTTTACATCCGTCAAAATGGTTTCTGTTTTGCCCCCTACAACGGCACTAGCCGTTTTGACAATCACAACTGGTGCTGATGGGCTACTACTTCTGGCACTTACTTGTGTTGTGCTAAAAATTGCCAGGAAAAGCAGGGAAAGGGCACAAAAAACAATGACGATGTACTTTCGTAAAGATCGCAAGGTATATACCCTCCTAAAAGAATCTAAATTGTAATCCAATAAAGATCTGGATTATCATTCATCCAGGTACGCCTATATACGTCGGCGCGTTGTTACATGTTGACAAGTTACAACCTGAAAATCCATAAGCCAGGCATTGGATGTGTCTTGACGGTCTGGGCGCAAACCTTCTGGACAGAAGCGAGGAAGGGATTCTGCGGAAGGTGTCAGTGGTCATAAACCTCGACCGGCTCCGCCTGTTTGCATCAAATGAAACGGATGCTGCAGGCTGGGGGTGAAAGACAGCAGAGCTACATAGATACGCTGCTGTCTTTCTTGCGGTTATCTAGAGGGGACGGCTGATGATTGGCTTAAGAGCCGGGTAAAGAGCTTTATAAACTTCGTATGCCTGCTCATAGGCAGGAGCGAGATCTTTATTAGGAGCCGTACGAGAAACAATCTTGACAGTCTGAGCACAAGCCTCCTGGACAGATGTATAGACACCTCCGGCGACGCCGGCCAGTAGAGCAGCCCCAAAGGCTGGTCCTTCGCTGGCGTTGGTGATGACTAGTTCGGCGCCTAGTACGTCGGCGATGATTTGTCGCCAGAGTGGACTCTTAGCTCCTCCACCGGTGGCACGAACCTGATCCAATTGGAGACCTTGCTCACGAATGATCGAGTAGCAATCCTTGAGACTAAATGCGACACCTTCCAGGACTGAACGTACCAGATGGCGGCGATCATGGCTGGCAGTCAAGCCGATCCAGCCTCCGCGCGCGTAGGCGTCCAGATGCGGTGTCCGCTCTCCCTGCATGTATGGAAGAAAGATGAGCCCTTCACTACCCGCAGGAACACTCTCAGCTTCTTTCGCAAGTAATTCATAAGCATCAACACCTGTCCAGCGCTCTAAAGCGCGTTCAGGTAAGCCAATGTTATCGCGTACCCAATGGAGAGAGAGTCCAGCTCCCTGCGTGACGCCCATCAGATACCAGGAGTTGGGCGCTGCATGATTAAAGGTGTGCACCCGTGGCACGGGACCAGAGACATCAACCTGAGGTGAGTTTGAATGCGCCAGGACAATACCACTGGTACCAATCGATAATAATGCCAGTCCAGGTTCCACAACACCATTACCAACCGCTCCGCAGGCGTTGTCTGCGCCACCACCGGCAACAGGAGTCCCTTGACGTAGGCCGGTCAAGCCGGCGACTTCTGCTGTGATTGAGCCACTTGCTGCGTCCGCCGGGACAATGGGAGGTAACAATGATGGATTGAGTTCTAGAGCTGTCAACATTTCCTGCGACCATTTGCTATGCTTCACATCCAACAAAATCGTCCCCGCAGCATCAGAAATCTCCATTGTCAGTACGCCTGTCAGGCGATAGCGGATATAATCCTTCGGCAACAGCATCGTCTTGGCGCGAGCAAAGATCTCCGGCTCATTATCGCGTATCCAAAGCAACTTTGGAGCGGAGAAGCCAGTCAGAGCAGGGTTACTGACATATTCAATCAGTTTGCTAGCACCCACTTTTTCGGTGATCCAGCGGCACTGCTCATCGCTGCGCTGGTCGGCCCAAATAATGCAGGGCCGCAATACCTGCTGATCGCTATCCAGCAGGACCACACCATGCATCTGACCTGAAAGACCTAATCCGCGCACATCATCTGCTGAAACGCCCTGCTTGGAGGCATCCGAGAGGCAGGAACGAATCGCTGAAATAGTTGCCTGCCACCAATCGGCTGGCTGCTGTTCTGCCCAACCCGGATGGGGATGATATAACTCATAATCAACGAAAGCATCAGCGACAACATGTCCATCATCTGCTGCGAAAAGGGCCGCTTTGACTCCCGTAGTCCCCAGATCGATACCGAGAAGAGTTTGCATTACGTATTTGCTCCTTTACCATAAAAAGCATAACCAGATATCAATGTATATTCAGCTTTATGAACTGGCATATTCATCCTTTCTGGTGTCAGAAAGGATCACGTCTAGCTTGATTGTACGCCAAAATCTTGCCTCTTTGCATTCCACAAACAATCACAAGAGATCGCGCTCACTGCTCTATCAGTTCAAAAGCGGGCACACGGATGATATTGTTAATATGATTGCTCTTCCTCTTGCAAAGACAGCATACTTCCTTCCTCGCTAGACAGATTAGCCCCGGCGACATCAAACTGCTCAGGTGCTGAATATGTACGCATCGATTTAACGTAACGAATAAGCCAATGTCCGCTCATCTGTCCCAGTAGCACAGCGACAATCCCACCAAGCAGGCTACAGACAAGATAGAGCAAAGCCAGAAAAATCTTCTGCTCTGAAAAAAGCGTCGCATCACCCAGGGCTAAACTGCTAAACGTCGTATATGCCCCCATAAAGCCGACGTTGAGAAATAAACGACGCGTTGGACCGATGAATAGGGATACCTCTGCGAACATGGTAAGCAACGCCAGCACAAACGCGCCAGTCACATTAATCAACAAGATATCATAGGGCCAGCCATTTCCCAACATCCCCTGGACCGCATGGCTTAATAGATAACGCGCCAGCGTACCCAGAAAACCTCCACAGAAGACAGCTAACAAACGCTTGAATTGCAAATGTTCTCTTGCCATCACAGCCACCATCCTAACGCAATCCCCAAACTGACAGCCAATAAACCCAAGAGCACATTTTCACCAAAATACAACACGCTGGCTCGCAGATTGCCACTACGAGCCAGTTGGACCCCTTCCCAGGACATCGTGCTAAATGTCGTATATCCGCCTAGAAAGCCAGTTGCAAGCACGAGCTGTGCAGCCGTACTCAACACATGGCGAGCAGTTAGTCCAAAGAGCAAACCAATCAAAAGAGATCCACTTACATTAATGAACAACGTCCCAAAAGGAAAAGCGGAGCCGGATCGGCTGGCAATAAAATGGCTCAGTAGATAGCGTGTAATCGAGCCAAGGGCTCCTGCCAATCCAAGCAGGCCGAGCTGCAATAAGAATACTACAAGCATAAAACGTATTCTACTCCTACAATAAGGTATACAAAAAAAAGCTCCTGACAACGCATCATGATATGACGTTGTCAGGAGCTATCAGCGACTCTGCGGTTTAGCCAAAGGCATTCTTCGGCTTGGTGAGCTCCATCACCTTAAACTCAAATATGTTACCTACACTATACCATATCGAATCATTCTGGTACATGCGAGCAAAAATAATCCACGCTAATCAAGCTCACATAACCTGGCCAATTTTCCTACTGCACCAATGCTAAGATCCATATGCATTCAAAAACGATGAAGGGAAAAAACGCCAGCACAATATAGTTGACACTGTGCATCAAATACAACTTATCCATTAATTACAGCAAATCTTTACATGATCCTTATGAGTTTGCCACTGCTTTATGCTAAAATATACATGGAAGTTTATACGAGATTCATATACATATGAGCTCATAAGCACAAAATATATTTACAAATATGTGAAAACAACATAACCGTAGTTACAAGCGCATTGCGACATGTTTTTCAGTTGCATGCAAAGAACTATCTCGTCGCGAGACATATATTACGGCATCTTGCTCCTCTGAAGACAACGATATTAGTGAAAGCACACGAGGTATTTTCCCAATGCTGGTACTCTGCCTCCCCAAAAAGCGGATAGTAGAGCTAACTTAGACCAAACGTTGCATTCCATACAGCAGGCAAAACGCAGAATTGAGAAGGGAAGGAAAGTGAGGAAGAAATTATGGAAAGTCAAGCGAAACACATTTATAATCTAAAACTTGACATGCTCCTTGCGGTGCTCAGAGCGAATCGCCAAACGTGCAAACTATGGACAGAAGTTACAGCGGCCGCTCTCGGGGTTGTGAAAAAGGCCAAAGGCATTAGTGGGAACGGTAGAGCCTCTACCATTGAACTCTCGATAGTCCAGGGACGCATTCATGCCTGCGTGATCATGGATATGCATAGGCGGCAGATAATGTTCCAGGGACAGGCTGCACTTGAGCTCTGTGCCTTGTGTGGAGAACTCTCATGGATCATTCGTCCTGATAAACCATCGTCAGTACCGATTCCTCAGTACGCTCTAAGTAGGGATGATCGTAACCAGACACATCAGGAACAATTGCACGAAGATATTCCGCCATTTCGTGTCACACGCTTTATAGATTTCACTCAAGAACAACTCAGTATGCTTCCGCGTAAAGATCGGCAGGTGTGGATGGTATTGAGCAATGGCCCTCGAGAAATTCATGAACTCTGTCAGATGCTGCATATTCCAAAAGAACAACTAATCTCTATACTCAATAAGCTTGCTACATTAAATGTTGTTCGTTACATGCACGATAAGTAGTTTACCCAATACTTCTTTTGATAAGTTCTTGAAAGGATTTAGTCATGCCAACACTACCTTTTTCGAAAGAGGACTCGGTTTTTCCACTCGGATTAGAACAATTAGCACTTGAGTTCCGGTATTCCGCGCCACGAGGAAAGTAGGGGGGAAGAATATAATGCAAAATCAAGGAAGATCAGAATCGACGGCACAAATAAGTGAACTTCAGGCATCGCAAGAGTCATTCTTAGAGAGACCTGGACCCACGTTAAAGCTGTTATCTACCGATGACGATACAAGCCATTCCTGGCATGCTCTCTGGTATCGCCTGGCCGCATATCCGTTACCAAAGGATCGACTAGCCAACTTTCAGGATCGGGAGAAATCCCGGCGCAGTCGCATAGCCAGCATCATACTGGTTGCGCAGCTTTTTTTGATCGAGCTCCCCATCGTACTAGTTATTTTAGCCGCGTCAAGTGGAAACGTTGTCATCGGTCCTTTACTGATGTGTATCTTATCGTTGTTTCTCGCATTTTTCTGTAACCGTAGAGGCTATCTCACCATTGCGGGATTGCTAATGGTTGCATCAATAGAGGTCACCGTCATTTTGAAAATGGTCACAGTGCCGGGTGGAATCAATGTCTTTACACTTCCCATGCTTGACATCCTGATACAACCTATTCTTATTGCTGTTGCCTTACTTCCCGCATGGAGTGCCTTCGCGGTGGGAGGCTTCAATATCGCAGTTATCATGGCCATGATGATACTGGCCCCCCATGCGCCTGACCTCGTTGCCGTACTAAAAAATCCCGCAGATATTGGAGATTTATATGCTCTACCAATTATGCTTCAAGTTGTTACGGCGTTTTTCAGTTCACTACTGGTATTTAGCTTGCTTCACGCCACCAAACGTGAGAATCAGGCCGAGCAAGTCTTGGCCCTCAATCTGATGTTGGCCGAGAATTAAGTCGAGGCAGAAAAACGTCAGGTTCAATTCGAGGCAGGAATTAGAGCCATCACCCAGGGTATTCAAAACGTGGCCAACAATCACAATGAAACCCATATTCACTTGTCCTCAACCCACGAACTATGGGCAGTGGCAGAACAACTCAATCGGCTTTTTGACCGCTATCGAAATGCCCGCGCGTCAGAAACAACACTAGAGATCACGGCACACGCCGTCAACGAACTAGTGTTGGAGATGCACAGAGCGCAAAAAGAAAAACGTTCGATGAAAATCCCTGCACGCCGGAATACACCGCTTGACGCATTGCTCCATGCATTGAGCACTGGAAAGTAAACACTGACAAGGATGGTGGCATATAGCTATGAAACATTCGTCACCATCCTTATCAACATGTGCAGAGTGGTACAGCTATTAAGAGATGCAGCTCAGACGCCAACGGATCTGATCAGCATTGCGCGTTAAACGCTTGAAGATATTATGACGCAAACGATAAATTTCTTGCACATCTTGAAATTCCGTGGAACAGAAGGATACAATCTCTCTTGCCTTAAGTCCACAATGGAAATGGAGATAGGCGAGGCGGATTTCTCGCTCATTACTAAGTAATGAGCGGACAATCTGCCATAATTCCGCGCTATCCTCCTGCTCTTCAAAGGCCAGTTCGCCGGTACCGATAGCGTCATTCGCATCGAGTAACGATATTTCATTGGGATGGCTATAAATACGTAGCGTATCCATAATTGCACCATTGAGGCTAGCCCGCAAATAATTCAAGGCGGCAGCCAGAGAGGTAAAACATAATTCTGGATTATTGGCGCTAGCCTGCCAGAGTCGCGTAAAAGCTTGAGCCACATAATTCTCTTCACTATCGAGAGCATAGGCACGCTCACGCTTCGCATGACGGCGCATCCAACTGGAGACCAGACCTCCAAAGCATTGCTGCAAACTAGACCAGGCCTGTTCATCTTGTAACATCATCGCACGCCGAAAAATCTCTAGCGCATAGCAATCATCTCCCACCTCAACGCGACAATATTTCTGTATTTCTTCTTTACAATATTTGGCTAACTCTGTCAGATGCATAAAACTTACAGGCAGTTGAGTAGATATCATCGACATAGACAATATGGGCTCAACAGTAGTCGTTGCATATTCTACTGACACACATACACCTCATTTAATATATCTGTACAAATCTAAAACTAGCATTCTATAATGAAGCCCGGGCTCTTAATACCATAAACCACATATATTTTATTCATACTTATGTTAGTGTACAGTTTGATCGTTACGGAAACGTTACGGAAACGTTACGAAAAGAAAAAATACCAGTACAAATTTAAAGATTCATAAAGTTATATGTCTGTGCACACATTTCTTTATGGATCTTTAATAAAATTGTGTATTCTATCTCTGTCTTTTATTCGGCAGGCTGAATTTTTTTAGATGTGTGCTATAGACAAATCCAGCCGCACACTACTTAGTTATATTGCCGCTTTATGGAAGCAGCGAAAGAATAGTAGAATAGAGATACAAAAAAGATTTCAGAGGAAACGCCCGTGAAACTATCTATTACAGCCGACCAAATCACAAAAATGGCACCAGATGCTAATGCTGCAAGTGCGGGCAAAAAACTCTCCTTGCTCAAATATTGGAAGAATGTAGGATACAATGAGCAGGCTCTCTGGGGAGAATGTCAGGGAAGTGCACTCTACCAGGTTCGGATTGAGCTTTCCACGTTCGCCGCACAATGCAGCTGTCCAAGTCGTAAATTACCCTGTAAACATAGCTTAGCTCTACTGCTTTTGAGCGCCAACACCCCCACGGCTATCCCCCAAAGTGAGCCGCTCGAATGGGTTGTAAACTGGCTAGAAAAACGTGCCGCCAATCAAAAACGCAAGGAGACGATCGCCACAGGCTCGACAGAGAAACAGCCAGCAACACAGTCCCAAAAGAACAAGGATAAGCGTCAGGAAAAGGTGAAGCAAGGTATCGACCAGCTTGATCTCTGGCTCAATGACCTGATACGCAACGGATTAGGCAGTTTGGAGTCACAATCGACCTCGATCTGGGAACAGCAAGCGGCGCAGATGGTCGATGCGCAAGCCACAGGTCTTGCGGCCAGCATTCGTAGCATGTCAGCCACGCCCCATTCATCACAGACATGGTCAGAAAAATTACTGGGACAGATGGGCAAGTTAGCGCTCCTCACTGAAGCCTATCGACATCTCGAACGGGTGCCAGAGCCACTCCAAGAGGACATTCAACAACTGATAGGCTGGGTACGCAAAGAACCGGAGATACGGGAATCCGGTCCACGCGTGACAGATGATTGGCTCTTTCTTGGACAACATACAGAAGACATTGAGCGTGGTTCCTCACAATATACCTGGCTGCAAGGGCTCACGACAGGCAAAACCGCCTTGCTACTACAATTTTCCTTTGCTAGAGCGCCTTTTGCCGAAAACTATCCATCTGGCATGCAACAGAGAGCCGAGATAGCTTATTGGCCAGGAGCCGATCCTCAGCGTGCTCTGTTCACGCAAAGACAGGAGAAGATTACACCTATTCAAGCGCCATTGCCTGGCGTTGCCACATTTGATACTTTCTTTGAGCAGATCGCTCATCAACTCGCCCGACATCCCTGGCGCGAACGCTTTCTATGTGTCTTATCAGCCGGTCGACCCATCTATGAAACGTCGCAACAACGCTGGTTCCTCTGTGACCAGGCCGGACAGACCCTAGCACTTACTCAAGATTCACATGAGTATTGGAAACTGCTCGCTTTGTCAGGTGGATATCCCGTCGATTTCGTTGGCGAATGGAACGGTGAGACACTCCTGCCTCTTGGGATTTTGGTTGATCATAGCTATCATTTATTGTAGGAAAAAGTGAGCATGCATATGGATGAATTTCTCACCGCTGCGATCATTGGTACAGCGCAGTATAAAAATGCCTTGCCAATAACGCATAGTGCTGTAGATACACTCGCCAATCAACTCTCATCAGAACAGAAAGAACGCGCCTTCTTATTGGCCGCAGGAGCGCGTGCCATTTATCTACAAGCGGGCAAGCGAGTAGTGATAGCAGCAGAGCCACCCGCACCTGCCGCACCAGAAACACGACAAGCTTGTTCTGAACAGGTCGCAAATCTGCTTATAGATCTTTTCATGGCATCGAACAGTGTGCTACTATCAGAAGCCTTACAAAGACTCAATGCTGCTCAACTGAGAGTTCCACACGCGATCTTACCACATTGTCTGACCTATGCAACACAACATAAAGAGAGTCGTGCAGGCTTGATAGCAGTAGTGGGTGAACGCGGTCGCTGGCTTAGCCAATTCAATGCCACTTGGAACTGGATCAACGATGAACTGCTAGCAAAAAACGGCGAGCTCCCAGCAGACGCAGAGATCATCTGGCAAGAAGGCACACTCGAACAGCGTCAGGAGATCTTACAGCGTCTACGTGCGCGAGATCCAGAGAAAGCTCGTGCCTGGCTTCAGGCAGTCTGGCAAGATGAAAAGGCTGAAACGAGAACAATCTTCATCGCCTGCTTACAAGCAGGTATTTCAAGCGATGATCAAACCTTCATCGAGCAAGCATTGGAAGATCGCAGTGAAGGAGTGAGACAGATTGCAGTCTCCCTCCTACACTTCATGCCCGCAGCGCCGCAAATGCAAGCGATGCTCAATGTAATAAGCGGCATGATAGACTATAAGAAGACATTACTTCGACGACAGTTCAGCATCAAGCTCCCTGAACAAGTAGACCTAGCGTGGAAAAATACTATCTCAATCATAAAACTCAAGCAGGATAACCATGATGCAGAATACTGGCTACAGCATGCATTTTCGCGCATCTCTCCTCAATACTGGGAAGAGCACTTTTCAAGCCCGCCAGAGGAATTAGTAGATGCGATAGATAAAACGCCATTGGGTAAGGCGCTACTCCATGACATAATGAAAGCTGCACTTCTTCATAATGCCACCAACTGGTATGCACCACTAATCGAATGGTATATCCAATATATATTGTCCCATTCCAACCAGCCTATGGACAATGTGTGCAATCAGATGCTCATTACTCTCTCCCCGCAAAAACGGGAAACGCTTATCGCTCCTCTACAGACGAAGCCGGAGTACGGGGAAAAAGCAATCCATTTGCTACCAGCACCATGGAGTATTACCTTCAGCCGCGACTGTATAAATATGCTCGAAGACTATTCTCGACAAGATGACGCCGCAAACTACACATTCTGGTCCAATGTCCTACCCACTATCGCCCAGGCATTGCACCCATCCTGCTTCGAACTAACTCAGGAGCTATGGAATCCAACGCTCGACCACACAGCTTCATGGCAGATACAGCAAAAACGCCGCCAGATTACAGAATTTATAGCATTATTACACCTACGTACACGAATTTTAGAGGAGATTTATTAGTATGACGACAACAAATAGTACAGCAATCACAGTTCCAACAAGCACACAACAAGCAATATTACGACAACATGCTGAACAGCAATTTGCTGAAGAGTTGGCAGAACTAGCAAAAATCGATACTCGTCAACGTCCTCCCAACTGGAAACTCTCACCATGGGCGGTGCGTACCTATTTGATGGGTGGCAAGCTCGCTAATGGTTTCGAAATCACACCCAAATACGTTGGTAATCCACGCTTGATTGAGATTGCAGCAGCCACACTCGCCACAGACCGTGCGTTACTCCTCTACGGCGTTCCTGGAACTGCCAAATCGTGGGTGAGTGAACATCTGGCCGCCGCCATCACAGGAGACTCCACACTACTCATCCAGGGAACTGCTGGAACGGACGAAAATGCTATTCGCTACGGCTGGAATTACGCACGTTTGCTGGTGGAGGGACCGTCAGAGGCCGCTCTGGTTGTTAGTCCGATGATGAATGCGATGCAAGAAGGCAAGATTGCCCGCATCGAGGAATTGACACGTATTCCCAGCGAAGTACAGGATACCTTGATCACTATTCTATCCGAGAAAACACTGCCTGTGCCAGAACTCAATACCGAAGTCCAAGCCCGCAAAGGCTTCAGCGTAATTGCCACCGCCAACAACCGTGACAAAGGCGTCAACGAACTATCCAGCGCACTGATGCGCCGCTTCAATACCGTCATTCTGCCGCTGCCCAATACGATTGAAGAGGAGATTCAGATCGTGGATCGACGCGTGGAGAGTCTGGGTAAAGCCTTAGATCTACCCGCTGAAAAACCTGCCCTCGAAGAGATTCGTCGCGTTGTAACCGTCTTCCGTGAACTACGCTCAGGGCTCACCAGCGATGGGAAAACAAAAATCAAATCACCCAGCGGAACACTATCAACCGCCGAAGCTATCTCTGTGCTCAATAGTGGTCTGGCGATGGCTGGATACTATGGCGATGGCAAACTACATGCAGCCGATCTGGCCTCTGCTCTGACTGGAGCAATTATCAAAGATCCAGTACAGGACCGCATTGTCTGGCTGGAATATCTGCAAACCGTCGTCAAAGAACGTGAAGGTTGGAAAGATCTATACCGAGCTTGTAATGAGGTGATATAAGTTGAGTATACATGTCTTTGGCATTCGCCATCACGGACCAGGGTGTGCACGCAGTCTGCTTGCCGCCCTCAAAAAGCTCAAGCCAGACATCGTGTTAGTTGAGGGACCACCTGATGCTCAGGAGGTCATACCCTTTCTGGCACAAACGACGATGAAACCACCACTTGCATTGCTGATCTATGCGCCAGAACAGCCACAACAAGCTGTCTATTATCCATTCACCACCTTCTCGCCTGAATGGCAGGCGCTCAAGTATGCACTGAAAGCGAATATCTCTGCTCGCTTTATGGATCTACCGCAAGCGATACAGTTGGCGAAGAGAGCTGGTGAGGAGCAGCCAAAAGTTGAACCTGATACATTGATCCAGGAAGAGGAGCAGATTTCGATCGACTCAATGCAGAGCCACGCTCACGCCGTCTCGCCGGCCGATCAAGAACAGGCACAAGAACAATCTGAACAACCGGAGCTGCGCGAAGATCCGCTGGCTCTCTTAGCTCAGGCCGCCGGATACACTGATCATGAGCTGTGGTGGGAGCGTCAGATCGAACAGCGACAAAATCCGGCTAATCTCTTTGAGGGCATTTTAGAGGCTATGACTGCGCTGCGTAGCGGCACTCCTCCCAAAGATGATGAGGAGGCACAACGTGAGGCATTTATGCGCCAGACTATCCGTGCAGCTCAAGCTGAGGGATTTCAACGTATCGCGGTCGTCTGCGGAGCGTGGCATGCTCCCGTCCTGGTCGATCCGGGACCTGAGCAGCAGGATAGCACTATACTACGTGGGCTCAAGCGCATCAAGGTGGCGACGACCTGGATTCCCTGGACAAACTCTCGTCTCTCATATAAGAGTGGCTATGGCGCAGGCGTCTCCTCACCTGGCTGGTATGCTCATCTATGGCAGACAAAAGATCACGTTACGATACGCTGGATCGCTAAAGCAGCTCATTTGCTACGCCAACATGATCTGGATGCCTCTTCAGCCAATATCGTCGAAGCTGTCCGGCTCAGCGAGACGCTGGCGGCCATTCGCGATCTGCCGCAACCTGGGATGGCTGAAAACAATGAAGCGATCTTGACCGTGCTTTGCAATGGTGATAGTGCTCCAATGCAACTGATCCGCGAGCAACTTGAGATCGGTGAGCAACTCGGACAGGTATCAAAAGATGTGCCTGCGGTTCCTCTCCAACATGATCTAGAGCAGATGCAGCGTCGACTACGCCTCAAACCTTCGGCGGAAAAAACAACGCTGGCACTGGATATACGCAAAGAGACGGACCGCTCTAGAAGCCAGTTGCTCCATCGTTTACACCTGCTCTCTATCCCATGGGGGAAACAAGTACGCGTGAGTGGAAAAGCTGGCACCTTTCATGAGGATTGGCAATTGCAATGGAACGTTCGTTTCGCGCTGGCGGTGATTGAGGCGAATATCTGGGGCAATACCATCGAAACGGCCGCCGGCGCCTATATCTGTGACACTGCGAGCAAGCAGGATAATTTGCCCGAACTCACCCAACTGTTGCATGGAACGATCCTGGCCGAGCTACCCACTGCTATCGAGCAGCTCTTAGTGGAGATCCAGCAACGTGCAGCGGTATCGGCCGACGTGCAACATCTGATGGATGCCTTAGTACCACTGGCGCGTGTCGCTCGCTATAGCGATGTACGCCAGACTAAAGCCGAACGTGTCCTCCCTGTCATTGATGGTTTGTTCGAGCGCATCGTTATTGGGCTACCTACCGCCTGCTACTCACTCGATGATGATGCGGCTCGGAGCATGATCAGTAGCCTGGACCATGTCCAGGAGAGCATCCAACTGCTGGACCGCGCTGATCAACGGCGCATCTGGCTCCAAACATTGAGGCTGATCGCTGAGCGCGAGAGTGTCCATGGTCTGGTCCGTGGACGTTGTTGCCGCTTACTCTTGGATCAACAAGCACTGGATGACGATGAGATGCAACGCCTCACTAATCTTTCACTATCATCGGCAGTGCCAATCACACAGGCTGCTGCCTGGATCGAAGGAGTCGTGCAAGGAAGTGCGCTCCTCATACTCCATCAGGAGAACCTCTGGCATGCACTCGATAGCTGGCTCAGTACGTTAAATAGCGATAACTTCACGGAATTACTTCCTATCTTGCGGCGTGCCTTCTCAAACTTTCAGGCCCCCGAACGCAAGCATATGGGAGAGAAAGTCAAACATTTACATCGATCGGTCGGTGCAAGCAACAGCGTGGAGCAAACACAACTGCACCAGGAACACGCTGATCTCGTACTACCTCTACTCGCTCAACTGATGGGAGTCTCTTATGGCAATTGATGAAACAGAACGCCTGCGCCGCTGGCGACTGGTGCTGGGAAAAGATGCGGCCGAAGAGTTAGCCGAGGGAATAGGACAAGGCTCTGAGCTGGGAGGCTCGGATCGGGCAATGGATCAGGTATTAGAAGCCCTCTATGATGCCGAGCGTTCCGGTGGATTAGGCAGTTCAGCTCCCAATGTAGCCCGCTGGCTCGGTGACATTCGCAGCTACTTTCCATCCTCGACGGTCCGGCTGATGCAACAGGACGCGTTGCAGCGCTTACATCTGACACAGATGCTGCTTGAGCCTGAGATGCTTGAACAGGTTGAGGCTGATGTACATCTCGTGGCCACATTACTCTCGCTTAGCCGAGTCATCCCAGAAAAGACCAAGGAGACTGCTCGGCAGGTCGTACGCAAAGTTGTGGATCAATTGGAGCGCAAGCTAGCGAATCCACTATTGCAAGCTGTACGTGGTAGCCTGAATCGCGCGACGCGCAGCTATCGACCACGCGCCAATGAGATCGATTGGGATCGCACCATTCGACTCAATCTGAAGAACTATCTGCCAGAACAGCGCTCAATCATCGTCGAGCGCCTGGTTGGACACGGACATAAACGCTCATCGCTGCGCGATATCGTGTTGTGCGTCGATCAAAGCGGATCAATGGCGACCTCCGTCGTCTACGCCAGCATCTTTGGAGCAGTCCTGGCCACCCTCAAAGCCGTCAGCACCCGCATGGTGGTCTTCGATACAGCGGTCGTTGATCTGACCGACGACTTGCAGGATCCAGTTGATCTCCTCTTCGGGACACAGTTGGGCGGCGGCACTGATATCAATCAAGCGCTCACCTATTGTCAACAGGTAATCACACGGCCAACACAGACGATACTGGTCCTGATTACAGATCTCTACGAAGGTGGCAATAACGCCGGGATGCTTCGTAGGGCCGCTGAACTGGTGAGTAGCGGCGTACAAGTCGTCTGTTTGCTAGCATTAAGCGATCAGGGAAAACCATCCTACGATCATCATAACGCGACAGCACTGGCACAGCTAGGAATTCCAGCCTTTGCCTGTACACCAGAGTTGTTTCCTGACTTGATGGCGGCGGCCATACAGCATCAGGATCTGAACCAGTGGGCCGCCAGCAACGACATCGTTTCGACGCGTACCTGAGAAACAAGCAGGTACTAGAGCTTCTGTGAGGACGCTTTAATATTGGTATCCGGCGTGCTTGGTGCTGGCGAAGAGATCGACAAAGGCAAGACGATTGAGAAGGTGCTTCCTTGATCAAGCACACTTTCAACCTCAATATACCCACCATGCCGCTCAACGATCTGCTTGGAGATATAGAGTCCAAGGCCGAATCCCACGCTGGAGCCTCTTTGTACCTCAATATCTGGCACACGGTAGAAGCGATCAAAAATGAAAGGCAGCCGCTCAGGCGGAATGCCTACACCGGTGTCGTGGATACTGATACGATATTCATGCTCTAAACATACAAGCGACACATCAATAGATGAGCCAGACGCTGAGTATTTGCGTGCATTCGAGAGGAGGTTCAGAATAACTTGACTGAGGCGTTCAACGTCTACATCGGTCTCGATGGGTTTATCAGAAAGCGTGACATGGATAATAGGACGAGGATTCGTGCCTAGCACAAATTCATCTACCAGACTATGGGTCAGATCTACAATATTGCAGCGCCGACAATAGAGATCAAACATACCCATTTCTAGCAAAGAGATATTTAGCAGGTCATTCACCAGGACTTCTATACGGCGGATAGAATTTTCCATGCTGACGAGACTGGGAACCTCGGGTGAATTGGTACGTACCAGCCGTCGATGCAAGAGCTGTGCCATACCCTTCAAACTCGAAAGAGGAGTTTTTAATTCGTGTGAGGCCATGCTCAAAAACTCGTCTTTGACCGCATTCGCCTCCACCAGTTCGCGGGTGCGCTCCTGCACGATCCGTTCGAGCGATTTCGCATGCTGTTCTAGCGCCTGCTGCTGTGCGATAACCTGACGGCTCAAATGTCGAGTTTGAGTGGCACGACGCAGAGCCGCCACAAAATACTCGCGATCAATCGGCTTCTGAATAAAATCGTACGCACCACCTCGTAGTGCGCGAATAGCGAGACTGTGATCACCATGCCCAGTAATCAACAACGTAGGGGTTGTGGGACGTAGTTCCTGAATCTGAGCGAGAAGAGCCAACCCATCCATACCAGGCATCTTAATATCGCTCACAATGGCATCGTAGTCATTATTTTTTATCAGCTCCAAGGCCTCGACAGCGCTATCAGAGACCTCCACCTTGCAGCCGGGCAAACGCAAATGCAACGCTTGAGGTAGTGCTTGTAAAAGAGCCGTATCATCATCGACAATGAGAATATATGCTTCACTCATAATGGCAAAATCACCCACTTCACAACTCATCCTCGGTCAGCGGAAGTTGAATCCAGAACAGAGCTCCCTCTCCAGGATGATTCTCGATCAAAATGGTCCCTTGATGCTCTTTAATAATGCCGTATGTGATAGACAATCCTAGCCCGGTTCCGGCCCCTACGTCTTTTGTCGTAAAAAATGGATCAAAGATCCGCTGTTCGAGCCCTTCGGGTATACCAGGACCAGTGTCAGCAACACATATAAGCACTGTTTGCTCGCTGACAGTACAGGTAATCGTAATAACTTTCAGTGAGACATCACTCAGCGCATCACGAGCATTGGTCAGCAAATTAATAAAAACTTGCTCCAACTGAATTGCATTCCCCATCACAATCAGATTCTGCGCCGGAAAGTGCCGAATCACCTCAATCTGCCGTAGCCGCAACTGCTCCTGCATCAGCGAGATAGCACTCTCAACCACCTTTGTAAGCGCCACAAATTCACGACTCACGGAGGCCGCACGACCAAAAGTACGCAAATGCGAGATAATCTCAGTTGCCTTACGCACCTGATGCATCGCACTATCAAGCTCCTGCAAAATGCGCTCCGGCTCCGCATCAGCCATCCCCAACTCAATCAGATCGATCGCATTACCCACAAACAAACCAATATTGTTCAAAGGATTATTTAACTCATGCGCGACACCTGTCGTCAGTTCTCCCAATGTTGCCAGCTTGCCCGCCTGCACCAACTGCTCCTGCTTCTCACGCAACTCCAACTCACGCTGCTGCACCTCCTCAGACGTCTCTTTGAGGTCACTCATGATGTGAATCATCGCCTTGCGGCTATTCTCCAGGCGCATATTCGATTGATGTGCATCTTGCAAAATATGCATCAAAGCACGGCGAGAATTATCTAAGCGTTCAGTCTGCTTCTCCAGCCGACTACGATCATTCTCATAATCGGCGAGAATATGAATCATCGCCTTACGCTGATCGTTAAGCTTGCGATTAACGGTATTTAGATCACTTAAAATGTGTATAAACGCACGACGACGCTCTTCGCTTTTAACAATCCGCTTTTCGAGTACAGCATTTTCACTTAAGAGTCGTTGATACGCCAGGCGCAACTGCTCTGGACTCATCTCCTGATCATCAGCGGACACTGGTTCAGACTGAAGCATTAGATTCATTTACGCTGGCCCCTTATCTTTTCCAACTCACGCTTTAAATTATCGATCTCTCTTTCCAGAGCAATCATCTTCAGCTCACGGCCAACCACCACCTCCTCAAACTTCTCCAGATCAAGAATCTTCTCCTGCAACTCGGATCTTGGATTCCTGCAAATCCTCTAAGACCTTTTCATAGGCACGCATATCGCGCAGAATACCAATCGCCCCGATCGCCTTGCCATCCGTATCGCGCAGAGCCGACGCATTCAACGTCGTCGGAACCACCTCATTGGAGGCCGTGCGTGGATTTAAACGCGCATTTCGCGTCGTACCACGATTGATCACTTCTTCCAGCGCCGCCAGAAACTCTCTCGTCTCCTCTGGACTGATAAAGCGCGACAACGACTGTTCTAAAACCTCATCAGGTCGAAAACCCAGCAATTCGTAGACAGCATCATTGGCCTGCAAGATCTTGCCCTCTAAGTCCGACACAAAAATCGGGTCTGGCGCATTCTTGATCAAGCTATCAGCCAAAGCACGTGCCTTATCCAATTCACGCATATCGCGCAGAATACCAATCGCCCCGATCGCCTTGCCATCCGTATCACGCAGAGCCGACGCATTCAACGTCGTCGGAATCACCTCATTGGAAGCCGTACGCGGATTTAAACGCGCATTTCGCGTCGTGCCTCGCTCGATCACTTCTTCCAGCGCGGTCAGAAACTCTCTTGTCTCTGCAGGGCTGATAAAGCGCGACAACGACTGTTCTAAAACTTCATCCGTACGAAAACCGAGCAACTCGTAGACAGCATCATTGGCTTGCAAGATCTTGCCCTCTAAGTCCGACACAAAAATTGGATCCGGCGCATTCTTGATCAAGCTATCAGCATAAGCACGCGCCTTATCCAATTCACGCATATCGCGCAGAA
This sequence comes from uncultured Chloroflexia bacterium, assembly GCA_963699315.1. Classification (GTDB taxonomy): domain Bacteria; phylum Chloroflexota; class Ktedonobacteria; order Ktedonobacterales; family Ktedonobacteraceae; genus Dictyobacter. The sequence goes on along the minus strand of OY969433.1, from coordinate 3,674,784 downwards.
TACCAATCGCCCCAATCACCTTCCCATCCGTATCGCGCAGAGCCGACGCATTCAACGTCGTCGGAATCACTTCACCCGATGCACTCTGCGGGTTCAGACGCGCATTTCGTGTTACACCACGCTCGATCACTTCACGTAAAGCCGCCGTGAACTCCCTCGTCTCCTCAGCGCTAATAAAACGAGAGAGCGATTGCTCAAGCACTTCATCATTTCTAAAGCCAAGCAGTTCGTAAACCGCATCGTTGGCGGATAGGATTTTTCCCTCTAGATCAGAAATAAAAATCGGATCCGGCGCATTCTTGATGATAATGTCAGCATCAAGTGAACCAATCGACTTGCTCCCCGCTTGCTGAGCAGTCGCAGGGATGTGAGTGTTATGATCAAGCATGGAAATAACCTCCGCTCTCAAAACAAAACTGTTATAGATAAGCTACATCTGAGCACAAAAGCACTCCAGCGTAACTGCATTGACAGGTAATTCAATACCTTGCGTCACTTCGCATAATTGTAAGATCTCAAAAAGTATAACAGAACTTTTTCACAATGCGCAAGGGCTTAAAATTGATGAAGATCACTACTGGTCAGTTTCGCAATTATATCTCATATATATGATACGCACATGAACTTGAACCTACAGCTAAATCCATCTATGTCGCAGCTCTACTGTAGCATTGCGAACTAGCTCAGCCTTATTTGTCCAAGTCGCAGCAAAATAAAAAATATCTCACCAAAACTATTGACTTCTCACTGCGGATGCGGTATTATAAATCCCGTCAAGCATGAGCCGATGTGGCGGAATGGTATACGCGCCTGTCTCAAAAACAGGTCCCGCAAGGGTTGAGGGTTCGACTCTCTCCATCGGCACTCAGTTGTTAAGAAGAAGCGTCTCAAGCAGCCTAAAGGCCACTTGAGACGCTTTTATATTTCTACTAAACTACTAAAAAGCTTATACAATAGAGAGTATACAAGAGTTTCTTGCTTTAAGCAGGGAAAACTTGTATTCCAGAAATTAGCTATGCTATACTCCTTCTAGAAGAGGCTCGGATTTGCGCTTATGAACAAACAAACATTCTCAGAAAGCATCACTTCTGGTATTTCCGAGGCTACTCATGCTGATATACGGCGGAGCTTCCTCCTTTGGGCACTTCCAGGTCTGGTAATCGGTGTGGACTTTCCGACCGGCGGAGCACTTGGGCGAGACCCATGAAAATGAGTCCTTGAGAACGAAGGAGAGAAAATGATCTATATAGCACTGTTGCGTGGCATTAATGTCGGCGGCCATTTGGTCAAAATGGAACGCCTGCGCGATCTTTTCATGGAACTGGGCTTCACTCATGTCCGCACCTATATTCAAAGCGGAAACGTATTTTTTGAAACCACGCAAACAGACCGCAAGGGAGTATCTCAAACGATTGAGCAGCATCTGCACCAAGCTTTGGGGTACGAAGTTCCCGTGTTTTTGCGCACCATCCCAGAACTTGAGCAGATCGTAGCGATTAACCCCTTTCACCGTATCGAGGTTACACCTGATATGAGGGTATGCGTAGTGTTTACGTCCGAGATGATCCCAAAGACTCTCGCTTTGCCGCTCCGCTCGCCCAAAGGGGATGTAGAAATTGTCCATACGACAGATTACGAAGCATTTATGATTTGGTATCTGACGAATGGTCGGCCACCTACGGTGCAAGGCTTCAACATTCTGGGAAAGAGAACGACCACCCGCTTCTTTCATACCACTGTCAAGATCCTCCAGGCGGCAAAGAAAGGCGAGAAGAGTGAGGCACCCGAATAATTCCCAACTCTTCCATCCGGTTAAGCTCTCCTATAAGTTCTCAATAAATCCATATAAATAAAAGATATTCAATGCTTTATTTCTATGTTATTATATGCTTACTCTCTCAAAAAGACGAAAAACAAACAGGAGAAAGCTATACGTATGCAGAACGATAAAGCGATTGTGGAACTATTAGAAAAGATAATTGGGCAGAAGTTAGAGATAAAATACAATGAACAAGGACAAGTAATCGAATTAAAAATCAGAGGTACAAATATAACTCAGATCCCCCCTGAAATCTGGTCAGCTCTCTAATCTACGAAAGCTTATTCTGCATAAAAACCAGTTGACTCAGCTCCCTGCTGAACTTGGTCAACTCTCTAACCTACAACACCTCTTTCTGCAGAATAACCAATTGACGCAGATACCTGCTGAACTTGGTCAGCTCTCCAAGCTACAAGAGCTCTCTCTGCATAATAACCAGTTAACCCAACTCCCTCCTGAACTCGGTCAACTCTCTAACCTACAAAAGCTCTTTTTGCACAGCAATCAGTTGGCTCAAATTCCTCCTGAACTCGGCCAACTCTCTAGCCTACAAAAGCTCTTTTTGCACAGCAATCAGTTGACTCAAATTCCTCCGGAGCTTGGTCAACTCTCTAACCTACAACACCTCTTTCTGCATAATAATAACTTGCTTCAACTTCCTCTTGAACTTGGGCAACTCTCTAACTTACAAGAACTCTCTCTACTAAATAATCAGTTGACCCAGCTCCCTTCTGAAATTGGTCAACTCTCTAGCTTACAAACACTCTCTCTGTTAAATAATCAATTAACTCAGATTCCCCCTGAACTTGGTCAGCTCTCAAAACTACAAGAACTCGATTTGGGAAAAAATCAATTAACGCAGCTCCCTCCTGAACTTGGCCAGCTCTCTAACCTACAAGAGCTCTCTCTGTTAAATAACCAGTTGACTCAGCTTCCTCCCGAGCTTGGTCAACTCTCCAAGCTACAAACGCTCTCTCTGTTAAATAACCGGTTAACTCAACTCCCTGCCGAACTCGGCCAACTCTCCAAGCTACGAGACCTCTCTGTATTGAACAACCAGTTAGTCCAGCTTCCTGCCGAACTTGGTCAACTCTCCAATCTACGAGAACTCTTTCTGCATAATAACCAGTTGACTCAGCTCCCTCCTGAACTTAGTCAACTCTCCAGGCTACAAAGGCTCCTTTTAGGGAAAAATAACTTGACTCAGATCCCTCCTGAGCTTGGTCAACTCTCTAATCTACAGGACCTCTCTTTGCATAATAATCAGTTAACTCAGATCCCTCCTGAGCTTGGTCAACTCTCTAATCTACAGGACCTCTCTTTGCATAATAATCAGTTAACTCAGATCCCTCCTGAACTCGGCCAACTCTCGCATCTACGAGAACTCTTTCTGCATAATAACCAGTTGACTCAGCTCCCTTCTGAGCTCAGTCAACTTTCGAATTTACAAACCCTTCAATTAGGAGGCAATAAGTTGACTCAGCTTCCTCCCGAGCTTGGTCAACTCTCTAATCTACAAACACTCCTATTAGGGAGAAACAACCTGACACAACTCCCTCCTGAACTTGGTCAGCTCTCTAACCTGCAAGAGCTCTCTCTAAAGAGCTGTCCACTGCTAACGCCTCCGCCAGAAATCATTTCACAAGGGATACAAGCCATCCTTACCTTCCTGCAAGAGCTTCAACAGCATTTGATCAAACGGTATGAAGCCAAACTTATTCTCGTTGGAGAAGGAGGCACAGGAAAATCCTCGCTGCTACGTTCCTTGCATGGAAAAACGTTTGATACTTCACTAACGACAACACATGGTATCGAAATAGATACATTGATAGTTCCACACCCATTTGAACATGCTCAACAGTTACTCCTCAGTACCTGGGACTTTGGTGGTCAGCATATCTATCACGCGACGCATCAATTCTTCCTCACGAAACGCTCTCTTTATCTAGTCGTATGGAATGCACGCCTGGGGGCTGACCAGGGCAGGCTTAACTACTGGCTTGATACAATCAATGCACTAGCGCCAGATTCCCCTATCTTGCTTATTGTGACTCATACTGATGAGCGCGCTCCCGATTTGAATTATCAATTATATAAAGATGCTTATCCACAAATCGTTGAGACGCTAAGTGTGAGTAACAAATACGGAACAGAAATAGGCAGACTGCGAGATACGATTGCCAGATATGCTGCTACCTTGCCACTAATCGGCCAGCCGTGGCCGGTCAGTTGGGTTGAGGTAGAACAAGCCTTAATGACGCGCAAAGAACATCACATTGATGCCAAAAGATACACGCGCATCTGTGCGGTCAGACGTATTCAAGTCCAAGTGGCACAGGGAACGTTAGGTAGTTATCTTCATGACCTGGGCAAAATTCTCTATTTCCGTGATGACTATGTGCTAAGCAATCTCGTGGTACTCAAACCTAACTGGGTCACGAAAGCGATTAGCCTTGTGCTAGAAGATGAAAGTGTACGGGACGCTCATGGCATCCTGGCGCATGCCGAACTCTCAAGGATCTGGGCAACTGATGAGGATGGACGACCATATGAGTTTCACCTCTATCCTATTTTCTTACGCTTAATGGAACGATTTGACTTAAGCTATCAAATTGATACAAATATACCCGGAGAGCATCCCACCCACAGCCTCATACCGCAACTGCTCCCTCATCAGCAACCAGATGATCTTCCTGCATGGCCGGAGAAACCAGGGCCGGGACAATATCATTTACAAATGATCTACCGCTTTGATTTCGTGCCAGCGGGCATTATGAGTTGGCTGATCGTTCGTACCCATCGTTATACATTAGACAAACATTGGCGCGATGGAGCAATGTTGGCTTATCAAGACCATTATGCACGCGTAGAGCTCAATCCCATGCTGCGTGAAATACGCCTACTGGTCTGGGGAGTGCAACCTCATAACTTCTTTACTATTCTTAAGGATACCTTAGATCTGATCCTTAGCCGCTTTGAAGGGCTACGGATCAGACGTGAAGTGCCATGTATTTGTCATTGGGAAAGGCAATCAGAGACGCCTTGCAAAGAGGTATATCGCTACGAAGAAGATCTGATCCGTCGCATGGAAGCCAATAAACAAACAGTGGAGTGTCCAGCGAGCTACATAAATGTCTCCGTGCCTAAACTTTTATACGGTATCCATGTAAGTACCACGCCACAAGTCATGGCGGTCGTGGAGGCAGGTCAGCAGGAGATTTTACGCAGGCTCACCGATATTCAACAACGTGATGATATTCTAATACAACAAGTAAAGCAGTTGTGCGAGTGGAGCATCCGTCAGTTTACGAGGCAATGGAACCTGGAGATGCGCAAGATAGATGCAGAATGCCCGAACACTTTTATTCTCCTACCTGGCTCCAAAAATCTAGTCAACCCCAAACATTGGATAGGACAATCCTATAAGCTACATTTATTATGTCAGTATCCCTCCAGCCCACATCGTCTCGATGAGAAGTATAGCTACGAAATTTCGCAGTCAAAAGACTGGTGGATCAAAGTATCTCCCTGGTTGAAATACCTGATTACCTTTCTCAAGTACAGTGTCCCCATGGTCGGACCGATCGGTACTCTGCTAGATAATACAAACTTCAAAAATTTCGAGGCTGAAATATCGTTGCTAGAAAATATGACTGAGGACATGACGAACATTGCGGAGAGCAATGCAAACACGTTCGAAAACAAATATGCGCATAGTGATCAAGAATATGCAACAATTGGACCCGCACTACGCGCATTATACAGTTTTCTCAAAGAGAAAGATCATAGACAATTTTGGGGAGGACTTCAAAAGGTTATTACTCCTGATGGTAATATCCTTTGGCTCTGTCAGGAGCATGCACAACCATATGAGTCACCGGCACTACGACTGCAATAGTATAAATGTCTAAAAGCCACATCAAAAAAAGGAACTCATAGTTATTCAGCAGCATATGCCTCTTATCAATATCAACTTAAAGCTAAATATTCCCATAGAAAATCTATAAAAACACACCTTTATATTAATGACTTTGTTGGCAAATGGTATTTGGGGCACAAAATGGTCATTTTTTACGAAAAACGATCGTATCTTCTCAATAATGGGGGGAGAGAAAAATGGATGTATTCATAAAAGGCAGAGGAGTGTGAAGAGAGGAAAGAAGAAGCGAACAAGAACACGATGAGGAGATGCGTATGGATCGATATTGTCTTTGAGCGGGCACTCTCACACGGTTCAGGTGGTGAGATACCAAGAGCTGCCAAGGTGAAGATCGAAACACCGTTGTTGGATCAGGGTAGCGAAGGCGGGAACCACGTTGGTTTGGCAGATGCGATCATGGAAATACTGGAAGATATTCACCCCAAGCTTTTTGGCCGTTTCGACCAGCGTCTGAAAGGTATCCCAAGCCGTGATGCCCTCAGTGGTGCATGCTTGCAGACTCACGTCTCGTTTGCGGACCCGCTGTCGGGCACCGAGCTCAGCTGGATTGTTGTGCAAGAGAATCTCAGGATGGGAAAGGACCATGAGCAAGGACTCTTTATTGGCAAGTGTCTTGGCGAGGCGCTCATCCAACTGCTGATAGCCGCTGGTTTGCCCAAAGAGGTGATCAAAGGCCGCACGCAATGCATTCGCCTCTTCCACGCTCGGATAGTCTCGGTAGGCCAACAGGTCTTGATAGAAATCCCAGAAGTCCTTTGCAAACGCTTCGAGAATCTTGCAATGGGCCAGGAAACGTGGAATTAGCCTCTTGTAATGGCGATATTCATGAATCCAACACAGGGCTAATTGGGCAGCCAAGCAGTTGAATTGGGGAGCATCATCACAGAGCAGTAACGCAACCACCGGGTACTCCGTCTGCGTTCGGTAGGCCGCAATGGCCAAGGCTTCCTTCAAGCGCTGGCGTAGTGTGGCTCCGTATGGGGACAGGTATCGATCCAGCACGGTGTCGAATTGGTTCTCAGTGAAGATCTGATCGGGTGGCAAGAGGACGGGAAGCAGGCCACGCCACTTTGCAGAGACGCCCAGTTGCGTCAGTAATTCCAAGGCGAGCTCGTTTACCTGAAAGAGAGGGTCAGCTCCTCCTTGCAACACGCGAAGCAGCGTCATCCGATCTTTGGTCGGCAAGGTCGAGTAGGCAGTATACACCGGGTTGCAGAGGATATGACACTGTTGCTGATGACCATGAACGGTGGTGCCCGTGCTGTCGAGATGCTGCCACGGGCTACTCGCCAGTCCAGCTTTCCTCACCGCAGCGCTCTCAACATGGAACGGCTCCTGGTTTTTAATCAGCATGCCAGAGAGTTGTCCTGCACTGATCGACATTCCCACCGTGTGCAAGAGGTCGAGGATTTTTGGCTCACTCATCCCATCTGCATAGTACAGGGTCAAGACCCACGCTTTGACTGCGGGTCCGAACTGACCACTGTAGCCGGTTGGAAGCGTCGCCAGATACGTCTTCTTTTGGCTCGGTGAGTAGTATTTTTCTTTGCGGAACCTGACGTTGTGGGTGCGAAACGCAATGTCCTGCACAATGACTTCGTCATAGCCTTTAAACTGAGCATCGTCAGGGAGGAGGTGCTCATCGACCTTGAGCACCTCAATCCGATCGATCATGATCTGAGCATGCTTGTTGGCTTTGTGGCGTGGTTTGGACACGCGACGTTCTTGTTCCGATGAAAGGAAGCGGCGTGAGTTTCTTTGGCGTGAATGTGGGTTTGCCTTGTTCGCCTTTGAGCCGATGAATCTCATCACGGAGCCGTTGGATTTCTTCTGCTTGCTTGATCGCTTTCGCCGACAGCGTTTCCACCAGGTTCATCAGTGTCATGACCACCTGGCGCACACCTTCATCTTCAATGGTGCTCGGATCGACGTTTTCTACCCTGTTCAAATCGACGTTTTCTTCCATATTTCCAGTATACATGCGCCATCAATTTTTGCCCTCGCTAGGCCACCCCGATTTATTGAGAGGATTCAAACGATCCGGTGTAAGGCGTAAATAACGAGGAAAACGGCAGGGCAGGTGGACCACATACCCGTATTGCCATTCGCCAACAGAGTCATTAATAGCACTAGCGTTGATCAGAAATCTAATAGAAACAAAGGTCATTATTACCTTTGTGATAAACAAGTACTTTATATAAAGTTAATTGCACAACAAAATAGCACTGGCTTGCTCCCGAAAATCCTGATACAGGCAACAATTCTTTATCATCAATAAGTAATATCTACGTTTTATAGCATAAAAAAATCTCGCATATATATTTACATGTAAAATAATACGACTTACCTTTGATTAAAATTTTATTACAACGTCATCTTTAATCAGACCCAGAAGCGTCAAACCAGTAATTAATAGTCCGACTCAATCCTACCTTGCAATTGTTAAGGAGTAAAATAATGCAAAAACAGGAAATAGCGTTTTCAGATGAGCAGATTTCTCAAAAGGACTTCTTGATCAGTTATGATGATGCTGATCAATTATGGGCTGAATGGATCGCTTGGCAACTTGAAGACCAGGGATTTTCTGTAATTCATCCAGCATGGGATTTTCGTCCAGGAACAAACAAAGTTTATGAGCTTCATCGAGCAACCACCCTTGTGAATTGCATTATTATAATTGTTTCACAAAGCTATATGAACTCTTTATACGCCCATCCAGAATGGTCAACTTCTTTTTCTGAGGATACTACTGATGATGAAAGACATTTATTACTTATCCGTATTAGTATATGCGAGATAGAAGGATTTTTGAAGCAAATTAAATCCATTGACATTATTGGGCTCGGCCCCAAAGAGGCTAGCATAAAGGTGATCGAAGCAATAAAAGGTATAAGAGGAAAGGCCAAAACGGAACCACGATTTCCCGGCATAGCCTCCCATATTTTTGGAATAACACCAAATCGAAATCCTTGTTTTGTTGGTCGTAGACATCTATTAAGACAACTAAATAGTATTCTTTGTATAGGGGCAATGGCAATTGTCACGCATAGTATTACAGCGCAAAACAAAGCAAGTGTTGGCAAAACAGAGCTTGCACGTGAATACATGTATCGATATCAAAGCAACTACTTATCTGTTTTCTGGCTCCAATATAATTCACACATTGCTTCACCCACCGACTTATTACAGCAAAATATACAGCGCATAATTCAAGAACTCAAAATAGACACAAGTAAAGAGAGCAACTTAAAAACTAACCTATCTCTTTTTAAAGAGTGGCTTGGAACTCATCAAGACTGGCTACTAGTTATTGATAATATCGAGAATATTGAAGCAATAAAAGCAATTATACCAACATCACATAGCGGTCATGTTGTAATTACGACTAGAGAGCGAGAAGCAGCAAAGCTTGGCGCTCTTATTGAAATTAATGAATTGACGCAAGAGGAGAATGAACTCACACAACGACTTGATCAGCTAATCAACACGGCTCTCCATAGCGAAAAATCAGAACATATTCATCTTGCATCAATAGATAACACCATTGGCAGTGCTAAAGACAATGTTATCATTTTAGAAGATGCCTCTATATCTCCACATCATGCAACTATTTTTCATCAAAGTGGTCAATTTTATCTGATTGACCTTGACAGTGAAAATGGGACATTTATCAATACACAACGAATTTTGCCACGTACTCCAATGCCACTAAAGAAAGAGGATAAAATACGCATCGGAAATAAGTGGATTGCATATGATTTAGATACGACTAGAGTACTTGCTCCAATGATTGAGCAGGAAACAATATTACGTTCACCCAACGCAGATAACTCTTCCTTTATCTCAAACAGTAATGGAGATTTTCCCGAGTCAACATCTAAACCCCTATACGTATCTTTTAATGCACAAAGTGTGGCAGACATTTTAGACAAGGCCAGGCAAGAAGAATTTCCGAGTACGTGGAAAGTTCTTCAAAGTGAAATATATTCTTTCTCTGATCTTACTCATACAACAATAGACCTCGACATTGCATTAAAAAGAGTCTGTTTTGTATCATCATTTCTCTTTATTAACTATTTGGCACTTATAATTGCTATAGCTAACGGCGCGGGGGGATTTGGAGCTGGTGTTATTTTTCTATTGACACTTTTCTTAGATACCTGTGCAGTTATGTATTTTAGCATTTTAATGATGAAAGCGATTAAGCAAACACCACCAATTCAAATGGAAACACCTAATGAGAAAGCATTACTTATATTAATGCCTGAAGGTTTTATAGAATATATTGATGAAGAAGTCCCCATCGATTACGTGTTATATGAAAATATGTCTAGTATCTATATGAAAATGCAAGATGACCACACGTGTGAATTACATCTATCGTATTTTAACGATCAACAAGGGCAATGGAGTCAACGAGCAAATTTTGGTGCACCGGTACCAATTGCAGAACAAATTCTTACTGCATACCAAAATCATTACAAGAAGAAGATATATGCCTTCGAAAAAACAGCCCCTAAACCAATCTAGGGGATCATCCTATTCGAACTTGGAATAGGTCAATTCACCGGTTAATAAATCTATCAATCTTATTGTTTTTTCGTGAAAAATCACCCTTACTTATGTAAAATACAGAAATAGAGGTAAGTATATCCATGCCTAAAGAACAGATTAATAACACCAGTGAACTGAAAGACTTTTTCATTAGTTATACAGACATTGATCGTCCTTATGCTGAATGGATTGCCAGTGAATTAGAACAAGCTCAATATAGAACAATTATTCAAGCCTGGGATTTTCGACCAGGTTGTAACTTCATAGAGGAAATGGACAAAGCAACGCAAATCGCAAAACGAACTATTGTAGTGCTTTCACCTCATTATTTAGAATCTAAATATGCACGTGATGAATGGACAGTTGCCTTTCAACAAAGAAAGTTAATTCCTATTAGGATTAAAAGCTTTAACATAGTTGGATTGCTCAGCCCTATTGGTTATATTGACCTAATAGATCAAAATGAAGAGCAGGCACGTCAAAAACTGCTAAAGGGAATACTCCCTGGACGGGCCAAACCCTCTACAGTACTATTTCCAGGATTTTAGCGTGTGTTAAGAGCCTAGAGGTTATCAAATTACAATTTAAAGGAGCAGCTAGCTTTTACCTAAAGTATGGCTTTCTGGAGCGCCCAACTCCTGACTATGAACCAGGCATGATCATGTTTTGGAAATAAGCCCTTGCGCGAGAAACCTCCCCTTAGTTTCTCTCTTTGGTAGCAGAAAAAACGAGTAGCGAGCGAGCACGACCGTCCCAGAGATAATTCCTGAATGGCCATGCTCGCTATTATAAATTAACCCGCTAAGATTTATTTATCCAATCATACGAATGGCGTAGGCGTGACTGCCGTAGATGCTGGGGACATGGACACTGTTAGTGCCGCGAGGTGGTACAGCTTCGATTATCTGTCCGTTGCCGATATAGATGGCGACGTGGTCAGTGGATCCGGGCGAGCCCCAGAACAGGAGATCACTTTTCTGCACGTTACTGTAGGAAACCTGTGTGCCTTCCACAGATTGAGAGTTGGTATTGTCACCGATACTGACTCCGGCACCAGCCCAGAAGATGTATTGAGTGAAACCGGAGCAGTCAAAGCCATAGCGGTTGTAATCGTTATATCCGCTAGGGCTAAGTTCGGCGATGCCACAATCAGGACCGCCTTTTCCGCCTGCTCCCCAGGAGTAGCTCAAGGGGAGAGTCGTTTCATGTTCGGCCAAATCGAGCACGCGTTGGATCTTTTCGGCACTGGTGCCTGCAGTAGATCCGGCTGGCCCGCTGTTTCGGCCATGACCGGCAGTGTCGCAGGTACTGCTACCACCACTGGTCGGACCGCCAGTTGGTGGATCGTTATCACAGCGTGGCATATTGGATATAAATCCAGAAGTGCCTGTTTTGACGTAGAAGTCGGTGACCCACAGCCCATCGCTAGTCTTATCCCAGATGTAGCTACCGTAGGCCCATTCTCCATAGGCCTGGCAGGCGATATTGATGGTGCTACCAGAAGGATATACCTTAACCGCCGCCGCTGAAATCAACTTTGTATTCCGCCCATCCAGATCGGTCTCTGTGGGATAGCCAGAGTTGCTACCCGTGATATTGTCAGTACAGCGTGGCAAGCCAGGTACAAACGTATCGAAGCCAGTCTTTACATAGTAGTCGGTAACCCACAGCTCATCGGTAGTCTTGTCCCAGATGTTGGAGCCGTAGGCGTTCTCACCGATGGACTGACAGGTAACAGTAATTGTGCTTCCAGACGCGTAAACCTTGACTACTGGTGCCGATACTGAGGTGGTATTCCGTCCGTTCAGATTGGTTCTGGCGACATAGTTGTACTTGGTAGGAGCACTCGTCGTGGTACAGCGCGGCACACCAGTAGCAAAACCACTGTACCCGGTCTGCACATAAACATCCGATACCCAGACTCCGTCCACAGTCTTGTCCCAGATTGTAGAGCCGTAGGCAGACCCTCCGGTAGCCTGGCAAACGACTGGCACTTGACTACCGCTGAGGTACTGATTAACCTCAAGCACAGTGGCCGATAGGCTTGGTGCGTTCCAACCATCCAGATTAGAGGTCGCCGGAAAGTTGTGAATATCGCCGGAGTTGTCATTGCATCGAGGCACGCCAGTAGCAAAACCACTGTACCCAGTCTGGATATAAGCATCAGGCACCCAAACGTTATCAGTTGTTTTATCCCATATCGCCGATCCGTACGCTTCCTCACCACGCGCCTGGCAGGACACATTGACGGTCTGGCCTTGCTAATACATGTTCACTTTGACAGTATTGGCATTCAATGATGGTCCATCACGGCCATTCAAATCGGTCTCCGCAACAAATCCAGTTGCGGCGCTAGCTGATGGAATTCTCAACATCGAGGAGGTTGTCAACGCTGTGAACACAGCCACAACAACAAGTACAACCTTGATTGAAGTACGCATGATTAACTGCTCTTTCTTCTGTCTCCCAACAAAGGAAGGTACGATAAAAACCATCGCACACTGCTTGACGGATCTGCTCCTCCTAATAGAGGATTCGCTTCCTCAGCGCCAGGAGCAGTTTCGCAGTAAGAGAGATGGCAGGGCAACTGGCACATATCTACTTCGTCCCGTGAGCAATATAGCTGTTAAGAGCAGAAGTATGTAATCACATCTCGATGACGACTTTGTGACACTTCTATGATATATTAATATTTGAGGTCATCCTCTTCAATTCCCGCGCAAAATCCTTCGTGATATAAAAATTAAATGGGAAGCCTGTTGTCGCAAAGGAACGCCAAACCGATAAACCAAGTATTTCATACGCAATTACGTTATGAGCGAGAGCGCCGTGGCTGGTCCCGCAACGATGTCGCGGAGCCGGTCGAGGTGGATGTAGCCACGGTGGGACGATGGGAGCGAGAATCTTAACATATAAGGGGGAAAAGCTACCATATCCCCATTATCGCCAGAAAATCTGCGCCCTTTTTGAGTTGAGTGCGCAGGAAATGGGATTGTATACAGAAGCCTTAGAAGAGACCAATGAAACAGCTCCTATACTTAGTACTCCCTGGCAAGAGATCCCAGCACAAAAACAGGATAGTCATACAGATAAGCAGTTATTTCACCCTCGGCGCAGGTTTCTTATGGGTCTGGGAGGAATTGGGGCAATTACACTTTTACTTGGAGGGGCCTGGATGCTTACACCTCACGTCTCATCTATATCCTCTACATCATCTACTCGCTTTAAGCTCCTTGCACGTCTCATCGATCCTAACAACACCAATTGGATCAATAATCTGACATGGTCCCCTGATGGAAAAATGCTTGCTGTTGCCAACAATATTCCTATGGTCACGACTTGGAATGTTGCGAAGGGTGTACTTACTGATCACTATCCAACTTCGAGCCAATGGGTCAACGATGTAACGTGGTCACGCACCAATTGGATTGCTGCCACCGCCGCTAATGTACTTCATTCAACGGGAGCCATCCAGATCTGGACGTCTTCTGCAGCAGACAATCCAGTACTCACGCTGCTTCACCGTGCATATGCTCAACGCACAGTATCCTGGTCGCCCGACAGAGAATATCTTACGTTCGCCGGTCATCAAACAATAGTTGAGATACGGGGACCAATCGGTAACCCGGTAAGTCATTATCTGCATACCGATCAAAAAGTATGGGAATTAATCGTGTCAAATGGTCTTCTGATGCAACCCTTCTGGCTGCGGCTACTGATAGTGGAGCCATCTATGTATGGGAAACAGCCACACGCAATCTGAAGACAGTCTACCAGGGACATAAAAAGCGAGTGGTTGATATCGCCTGGTTTCCCAATGGATATCACATCGCTTCGGCCAGTATTGATCAAACGGCCCAGATCTGGAATGCATTGAATGGTCAACACATCATCACCTATAGAGGACATACGGGAGAGGTTCATGGAGTCGACTGGTCTCCTGATGGAAAGTATGTGGTTTCGGCTGGGTACGACACCACTGCTCAAGTCTGGAATGCGTTCACTGGAAAGCATATTACTACGTATAGTGGACGTAGCAGTAAAGTGCTATACGTACTCTGGTCTTCCGATGGGGGGCAAACTATCACCCTAGGTAGCCAACAAAAAGGCATCGAAATCTGGCAAGCACCAGCGTATAGAAAAATTGCCCTTATAGTGTTATCATGGACATATTGAGTTGATTTCATGTAAGTAAAAGAGATAAAAATTAGCTTTATTTGTACATCCGTTGCTAGTATTCGTCTCTATTGAAAACTATACAAATAAGGAGCATTCAAGATCATGACAGATAGAGATTCATCGGGAACACGTTGGAACCTCTTTGCTCGTGAACTGGAGGATATCCTTAATGCACGCGGCCTAAGCATGAGCCAGCTTGAACAAGCCGGTATTCATCATGAAAAAGTGCGTCGCATGATCCAATCGCTACAGGTCCCGAAGATTTTCCCCATCTTTACAGCTGAGGAACTGGCTTTGATTGAGTACAGGTTCCGCCTCGATGATGAGGATATGTTGCATTTACAGGCTGCCTTGCTAGCGACCTCCATTCAGAAAACGCTAGTCCATCGCATGAATCAAGATGATGCTCTATCAGCAGCAGAACAGATCTTGCCGCTGATCATTCAGGGTTTGCTTGAACAAGGACAAAACTCCAGAGTCAATGATGTCCTCAGAAGTGGCGCGAGTGAACCTATTGCAGATGACGAGTTTGAGGCGTTCTTTGATACTATATGGCAAAATATCGATGATGCTGAGATGTCAATGCAACTCAGCTATGGTATCGGTTCGCAATCTGAAGGCATAGAGAAGGCACATGCGGCCCAGGTTTCCTTTGAATTGGCTGCCATTAAATTGAAGCGTGCAAATACAAATATTCATGCATTAACACTCTGGCAAAATTGCTACACAACAAGCCAGCAAGGGATTATGGATGCCAAAAGACGTCTGGAGGATCTTGGAGCATAACAACATAGAGTTTTTTTATCATAAGGTTATATAAATGCAAAATTCATATTCAGTGCTACCTAGCCCTATAACCATCTTTATTTCTCACTCGCTGGCAGATGTAGACTGGTGTGAGAAGCTCAAAATACAATTGGCACCTTTACGCAGGCAAGGATTAATCGTTAATGAGTCTGCTAAAAGGAACTTATCCGGCAACGCCTATGCCTCTGACATCGTCAACCAGATCGATAATGCCCAGATCATTCTACTGCTCATCAGTCAAGATTATATTAACTCTGACCAATGCTACGATATTGAGATGACCAAAGCCTTAGCAAGAAGAGAGGCCGAACAAATACCCGTTATCCCAGTCTACCTCAGCGCGATCATCAGTTGGGAAAACATGCCCTTTGGAGATTTACGTCCTTTACCCGACAAACCAATCAAGAATACCTCAAATTCCCAGGCGGCCCTGTTCGAGGTCGCAAATGGTATTAGCGAGCTGATCAAAACACAGCAGCAGAAACAACAGCCTGAGCGGCCCACCGGTTATCGCCCTATTACAGGACTGCCGCTCACACACTTGAGCAACACCGTACCACGTACAGAGCTCGTGCAGCAAATCTACACAACGCTTACCGGACCACGGATAAGCGCATTGACACTGGTCGGCTTAGGAGGATTAGGAAAATCTACATTGGCAGCGCTCATTTATAACTATGTAGAGCAACAACGCGCCAGCAGTTCTGGCCCATTGGCAGGAAAAACGCTCTGGCTCAAGATTGATGCGACGGTAACCCTGGCCGATATTCTGGGAACAATCAGAGCGGAACTACACCAACCCGCACTCAACCTTGCCAACATGACGACGAAGCACATGATTTGGGAACTATCCAAAACCTTACAAGCTATAGAGCAACCATGCCTGATTATCCTGGACCAATTTGAAGAGCTACTCAATCCACAAACAGGGCGAGCTCACGTCCAAAACTCTGGTATCAATGAGTGGTTAGATACACTCAATACACAAGCTAACACCTCACGTCTACTGCTTACCAGCCGCATCTCGCCACACGGTTCACGTCCTGCTCCCCCTCAGTTCCTACGTGAACAGGTCATTCCATCTCTCACACTAGATGAGGGGACTGCATTATTGCGCATCTGTGGCATCGAGGCACCGGAGGCGCAGATACAGCTAGCGATAGAACACTGTCAAGGACATGCCCTGGCACTCGTACTACTAAGTCGCCTGCTGTTAAACGATCCGGGCGTACACATCAACACTTTTTTTGAACATTCGTGGTATAAAAAGCAGAGAACCGAAACAATGGCACAAGAATTACTCAATTATATCTTTACACAACAGTTAGACCAGGATCAACGCGATCTGCTAACGGCCTTCGCGATTTATCGTGAAGCGGTTCCAGTAGAGGCCGCGCAGACGGCAGTTGCAGCGTATAATAAGATGTCTTTAGAGAGGATAACAGTTGCGCACCGTATTTTACTAGCGCAACATCTACTAGAATCCAGCGGTAAACAGCGTTATCAATCACAGCGGCTTGTAGCTGAATTTGCGCGGCAACAGATAGAAGAGCAGACAAAGCTAGCCAAACGTGTGCATACACAAGCAGCTCATTACTATCAACGGTGTGCGATGACTAGCACACCACCACGAAAACAACGGGGTGGCATTGACGATACCCATAACTTCATAGAAGCCGTCTGGCATTTCTGCCAGGCCAAACGCCAATTAGAAGCATATACATTGATGGCGCAAGAAGGCATTTTCGCTGATCTACAACGTTGGGGGAACTATAGCGTTTTATTAGAAATTTATCAATATTTAGAGCCCACAAAGAGTTGGAAGCCCACCCCAAAATTAGCCGTACGCATCTACAATGAAAGCGGCACAATCCAGCAAGCTATCGGTCAAAGGCAAAAAGCCGAATATTTTTTTACGCAAGCACGACAGCAACTACGTGCCCTTAACGCGCCAGAAGATTTGGTTGATGTGCTTAATAACTTAGGCACAGTCTATCGTCAGCAAGAGCGCCTAGAAGAAGCGTTTGCCTGCTATCAGGAAGCGAAAAACGTGGGCGACGCGTCACAAGGCATAATTGCTGGCAGAGGGACAACTTTCAATAATCTAGGCTATATATATACAATTTTCGGACATCAATTGCGACGACAAGAACGCTACGACGAAGAACAGCAGCAGTATCAGCAAGCGCTCTCATACTACCAACAAGCTATCCCTCTGCACCAAGAAGCTAGGCAAGATCAGGAAGAAACACGGACCATTAACAACATCGGTGAGCTCTATCAGGCTCTGAAACAAGAGGCGATTGCGTATACATATCATCAACAAGCATTGCAACTCGCACGGAAACAGGGGGATCGTTGGTTAGAAGCAACCATTCTCAATGATCTAGGCGTACTTGCTAAAAAATGGCAACCAACAGTGATCAGTACTCAGGAATACTACAAACAAGCACTTATGATCTTTCGGGCCATTGGAGCGCGAGAAGATGAACGAACTCTGCTCAAAAATCTGGGATACTGGTATCTCACACGCAAAGACTACGTCATTGCCTTCGCATTCTTCACACTAGCCAGGAACATCTTCAACGAACTACACAGCCCCAGCAGAGAAGAGATATCTCGAATGGTAATGAGAGAGCTACATCTGGCGCTAGGTGTACAAGGGCTACAGGCTCTACAAAAAGATGTAGAGATCCAAGCAGAGCAGATCATTGAACAGGCACTACAAGAATAATTCATCAGGGCATTCTCAGCTAAATAATCATATTTGTACATTTCCTCATGCAATTCGTCCCTATAGCAGTAAAACAAATGAAGGGAATAGCAAAAGGAAAACATGATGCTAAATGAGATTATTTCGACTACAGAAATCTTTCCCCATAGGGATATTTATTCGGCTTTTTTTCGCTTATTTGATGCGGATTCATGGCAAAGTATTCTACGTACATTGGGACAAGAGCAGACGATACTCTTAGGTCCGCAGCATAAAAAGCAGGAACAGATCATTACCGATCTACAATTAAGCTTGCAGAACCTGATGCAGAATACGTACTCGACACATTGGGCGTTCGTGCATACCCTCTTAGGGATGACCTATACGCGACGCCTGACTGGATCAAAGCAGAAAAATATAGAGCAGGCAAAATTTCACTGTCAGGCAGCGTTGACAGTTCTGACACGCGACAACGCACCACAACCATGGGCATTGTTGCAGCTTACCCTGGGAGAGATTTATAGAAGCAGCCTGATCGGAGCACGAAAAGAGAATCTGATGCAGGCACTCGTGTATTGCTCGCATGCTTTACAGATACATACGCACGATGTATTCCCTTTCAAATGGGCAATCACACACGCAACGCTAGGCCATGTATACATCGAGCTTGGATGCCTTGCAAGTACACAGGCAGATGAGCTAGAACAGGCATCAGAACATTATCAGCAAGCATTGCAGATGCTGACGGAAGAGAACGCTCCTGCACAATGGGCAATCATTCAGCAAGGCCGGACAATCATCTCCATTATGAGAAGAGATGGCTCCAAATTCCAACACCTCCAGCAAGCTATTACACTGGGACAATCAAGCTTACGGGTACTCACACGCACCACATATCCACTAGAATGGGCCAGAGCCCACGCCTATCTTGGTGAAGCCTATCGCCAGGCAACCATGTACACCGATCTACAAGAGCTTTACAGTGGTCGATCCGTCATGCAAGAACAGGCACTCAAGCATATAGAGGCGGCATTACAAGTCTATACACTGCAAGATTACCGCGATGAATGGGCCAAAGTAAAACACTTTGAAGGCATGATCTATCATGAGCGCGTCAGAGGCAAGCAACATGAGAATCAAGAACAAGCCAGACTCTGTTTTCAAGCGGCCCGAAACGTCTGCGCCACAAATTGAACGGCGTACACCAACGCCGCGGTCTTGCGCCCAATACTTTCAAGTTAAGAACTTGGCAAGCTCCATCTCTTCCCCCGGAGGTCTCAAAGAGAGCCAACGCTAGCGCCGCGGTCTTGTGCCCGGCGACCCGTTCACGCACGAAAAACTCCGCCAAAGCGTTTATATAATATAATGCACACAACCTAATGAGGCGTGTAATTCTACATTTCAGGCGATTTATTATATGAGGATATATTCGCTTATTGGGGGCATATCATACGAGAAACGGGTCGCCGGGCACAAGACCGCGGCGCTAGCGTTGGCTTGCTTGATCGCTGCGATCGAGGCCATCACGTTGACGAGCCTAACTGAAAAATATTGGGTACGTCGCGATCAAGCGAATTGCAAGACCGCAGCGCTAGCGTTGGGTTATTTTGTCTATTTCTAGGAACATCTGTGTCTTTTCGGCATCAGTATTGGGCCCGATTACAATGCAGCTTTAATAACATCAATTGCCCGCGACCATACCACAGCACGCTTTCCAAGTGACATCTGATTTAAAGGGCGAGAAGGAACATTAATAGCCTGGAAGTCAGCCAAGGGGGTAGCGCTAAATGCACAGGCCCCCAGAATCACAGACAAAACAACGACCCCTTCGTGCTCGGCTGCCTTGAGAAGTGGAGCTAATTCATGTTCGGCGATGAAGTTGGAAGCCAGAAAATCTGCACTTACCAGGAAGACCGCTACTTTAGTAGATTTTATTGCCTGTGTAATGTCATCCATCCATCTATTACCGGGAACGATCTGGCTATCGTCCCAGGACGATATCAGACCTTTTCTCACATGGAAAGCCATTTGTGCATGAAGTTCGTCCAGATATTTTTTATCTTTACGACTATAGCTAATAAAAACACGATCACGGGTTTGAATCAATCCATTGTTCATATAACTTCCTCCTAAATGATATAGATGATACGGTACACTATAATTCGCCTATAAATATTGGCGAATATAAATATGCTTCTCAAGAGAAGCATATAGTAATCAGAGACGCATTGCAAATGATCATATCCAACCTTTTCTGGTTACACCTTATTTATAGCTACCTGCACCAACTAGCTCCATTGTATTAACGCCATCTCGTGCTCTATTTTTGGCAAGTTTTTGCCGGGCAACTGATAGTGAGGCCAACATAGCATGTCGCTCGATTCTGGCAGATGGCAACTGCATACGATCTATATCAAAGCCATATCCGGCGAGAATACCACGCAACTGTACCGTGTCATCAACCTTTTCCCAGAGCCAGCAGACCATTGCCATCTGCTGACGAGGAGGTAAATCGACAATCATCTGCACAATGTGCTGCAAAAACGTATGATACTCCATACGCTGGATCACATCATCGGCTGGGTCCACCGCGCATCGCGACGCATCAACTATCTCCTCTTCATCGATTGGCAGAGCGACCGTACGTTTCTGCTGCCGTTTCATATCAATGAATTCGCTATAGACAACCCGCTTCACATACGAGTAAGGATGCAGGACCAGGCCTTTTTCCAGCGTTTTCCAGAATTTGATCCGCACACGTTGAGTAAGCTCATCCACTTCCAAATCATCAAAATCTTCATGCCTGGAACTTTGCTGTCCATATAATAATTTCTTAACCAGAGTAACAATATATCCATCGACATCTGCCAATACCATCTCATTCGTCTTATTCATCGTAATCTCCTATGAATTCTGCGTATCATTTACGTTTAATTTATAGTAATATGCAAATATGCCAATGCATTCATCTTCGCCTCATTCTGGAGACCCCTGCATTCATGCATGGGGAGGAAAGAATGCTGTCCGCAGACAGAATACCTATCCATATTGACAATGCTCCTTTTCTTTGAGATACTCGTTCTATGGATAGAACAATTGTCGTACAACTACATCCGACTCCTGAGCAAAAAGCTCTCCTTGACCGAACAATGCAGGAACACACTGCTTGTTTCAATGCTGTCGCCCATGAGGGGTTTGAAACCGGATGCAGCAATAGCATTACCTTGCATAAACGTACCTACTATCCATTGCGCGCTCAACACCCCGATCTGCCTGCTCAATTGGTCTGCGCTGCTCGCGTCAAAGCGGCTGAAGCCGTGAAATCTGCGCTGACCTGGCAGAAAAAACACGCTGCCAACTATCCCAAGCGGGTTGCCAAGGCAACAAAGCAAGGAAGACCTCTTCCCACCTTCAAGCCTGTTCGTTGTCCTCAATCGACCCGTGCTTCCATCCGCTATGATAAAAACTCCTACTGGGTCAAGTGGGACCGCATGACAGCCAGCCTGGCGAGCGTCTCTGGTCGTCTTGAGATTCCTCTCACCGTCCCTCACCATGCTCGGCAGTATATGGGTAGGAAGACTCGCTCTGCCGATCTGTGTTTCCACCACGGACGCTATTTTCTGCATATCGTTGTCTCTCTTCCATCTCCCGTGCTTGATCCTTCCGGTGAGGTAATTGGGGTTGACCTTGGGCTCAATCGTCCAGCCGTGACCAGCACCCGTGCCTTTCTGGGAGAGCGTCGCTGGAAAGAACAAGAACGACGCATGTTTCGCCTGCGCCGGAAACTACAATCCAAAGGTACAAAATCTGCTAAAAGGCACCTGAAAAAACTTTCGGGTCAACGGTTGCGGCAGAGAAAAGACCATGATCATGTCCTCACCAAACGCCTCATACAAACGACCCCTTCTGGCTCTACGCTGGTCCTTGAGAACCTGACCAACATCCGTGAGAACACGAAGATTGGTCGCGGCAAAAAAAGCCAGAGCGTGGAGCGGAAGCGACGTATCCACTCGTGGAGCTTCGCACAGTTTCATGCGTTTCTGTCCTACAAGGCGGAGGCCAAGGGCATCAGGGTGGTCAAGGTTGATCCTCGCCACACCTCGCAGACGTGCTCTCGTTGTCGGTACCAAGCACGCAACAATCGCTGTTCGCAATCCCTCTTCCGCTGTCGAACATGTGGCTACTGCTTGAATGCCGATCTCAATGCCTCCTACAACATTCGAGAGAAGCATCTCTCGACTCTTGCTGGCGTCGGTACACCTTCGTCAGTGGGTCGCCCTGTCAAGCGGCCTATCGTCTCAGCTCTTCGGAGTTAGGGACAAGCCCCTGCATTTCATGCATGGGGTACTTGACTCCCGACAAAACCATCACTCACGTAGAGAACTTAAAACCATGCATTGAACATAGTGCAATCGTAGCGTAAAAAAGCCTGTTAGGGAACTGTGAACAGGGGGCAAGTAAGGGGGCAACTTGCTGCATTTGTCTATGGCAGACATAATGAACATCGATTTTAGGAGTAGGAGTAGCAGATCTATTATGAGCACCAAGAACTCAAATGAAAAACCAGCAGTTCCCAATAATAAGTTGCGTGATGCACGGCTTCAACGTGGTTGGAGCTACAGGGATATTGCCGAGCACATTGAAGTTCCTGACCCACGCACCGTAGGACGTTGGGAACGTGGCGTATCATTCACCAGTCCACATTATCGTAAAAAACTTTGTGAATTGTTTGGGATGGATAATGTCGATCTCGGTCTCAACAGGCCACTAAGCATATCAGCGGCGTCATTCAACAAGTTACCAACCACCTTCAGTTCGTTTATTGGACGCAAACAAGAAGTCGACAAGGTATGTACTTTGCTGATGCATCCCGATATTCATCTACTTACCTTGCTGGGGACGGGAGGGATCGGTAAAACACGCCTGGGCATCGAGACTGCTATACAACTAGGCGATCATTTTACCAATGGTGTCTGCTTCGTGCCACTAGCAACACTTCGTGATCCAGACCTGCTGATGTCTACAGTGGCTACAGCGCTTGGTATCCGGGATAGAGCCCCATTGACCTCTGAGCAACAGGTAAAAATGATACTACGTGATATGCACATGCTGCTCTTCCTGGATAATTTTGAACACCTGATCAATGCATCTTCTATCGTTGAAGAACTATTACAAGCTTGCCCTCATATAAAAATATTAGTCACCAGTCGTCAGATACTTCAATTACAAGCCGAACACATCTTTACGATCCCAACGCTATCGCTACCTGCGGACAAAGACAATACGCCGCTAGAGCACTTGATGCAGTATACTGCAGTTGCGCTTTTTATGCAGCGGGCACAAACCTATCAACCCTCGCTTAAAATCACACCAGCCAATGCAGCGGCAATTCTAGAACTCTGCATCAGGTTGGATGGCCTTCCTCTGGCGATTGAGTTGGCGGCCGCTCGTGTCAAGCTCTTTACTCCACAGGCACTGCTCACACGGATTACGCAGGACCAGCATATTCTCAGAAATGATCTGCGTACGATACCTGAACGTCACCATACGCTCGACTACATGATCAAGTGGAGCTATGATCTGCTCAGTGAGCAAGAAAAATGGTTCTTTCAGCACTTCGCGGTCTTCATTGGTGGCGCTCAAATCGAAACCATTGAAGAATGCTTCAACGCTGCCATCCAGCCACCAGCAACGATTGTAGAGATTGTCACTTCCGTATTAAATAAAAGCTTGATTCAGCGTATAGAACAGGAGAACGACGAGCCACGCTTTTCCATGCTTGAGACGCTGCGTCATTATGCATTGGATTGTCTACAGACTAGCGGAGAAATACAAACACAGTACCGTGCATATGCCATGTACTATCTTGCATTAGTAGAGCGTGCTGCCCCGTATCTAAAAAGTTCACAGCAAGCGCAGTGGCTAGCCAAGTTAGATCAGGAAGTGGATAACTTACGGGAGGCCTTACGGTGGCTCATCGAGCAACAAGAGACAGAACTGGCCTTACGCTTTTGCGAAGCTTTTGGCAAATTTTGCGGCCTACGTGGCTACTGGAATGATGAAAAATACTGGCTACAAACAACTTTATTGCTACCGGAATTACCAGAACCACAGCAGCAAGCTATCCGTGCCAGAGTACTACGGCGAGCAGGTCATCTGGCCTATCGTCTTAGAGATCTGCCGGAGGCTTATCGATTATTGCAACAGAGCATTGACTACTCCCGTAAGGTACATGATTGGCAAAATCTTGCTGGCGCATTGAGCAGTCAGGGCTGGGTTTTGTATCGACAAAATGAAAAAATGGCTGCTGAAAAACTTCTCCAGGAGTGTGTAGAGGTCGCGTATCGGTCAGCCGATAACTGGGTTCTGGCAAACTCGCTGGAGAGTCAGGGACGGTTTATGCGCAACCAGGGCCAAGGAGAAGAAGCCCGCAGACTCCTGCAAGAAAGTATCGCCATCGCCCGTAAGCATTTAGACAAAGAGAGTCTTGCGCGTATACTGACAACCCAGGTTACATTGGAGATTGCGCAAAACAATCTAGCACAAGCGATGAATGTAGCACAAGAGAGCTGTAGGTTGGCACAAGAGCTAGGTACCAAACCGCTTATCGCTTTAACTCTTGATACCTTAGGTGAGGTTACTTTGTTCCAGGGCAACTACATCCAGGCCAAGCAGCTTTTTGAAGAGCGTATTGTCATGGCTGAGGAACTAGGAGACATCTCAACTATCGCCATCCGGCAATTAAAATCAGCCGATATAGCGCTAGCCCTGGGCGATCTCGATCAGGAAACGCATATGGTGGAGGAGACACTCGATCTTTTGCGCGAACAAGGCGACAAAGCAGGTATCGATACCGCCCTGTGTCTATTAGGAGACATCAAAAAAGCAGCGGGAGATAGAGAACAGGCACACGCTCTTTATCATGAAGTCTTGCAACGCTATAAAGAACCCGATGATAAAAGTCAGGTTTGTCGATGTCTTATCGGTTTAGCTCAGATCATGCTGGATCAGGAGAAGCTAGCATGTGCGGCCTATCTTTTCGGAGCCGCTGAGTCGTGTGTAAGCGCTTTTGATATGTATCCCAAACAACGCACCGATTTTCAACAAGCACAGGAAAAAACACGTCAGCAGATGGGAGAAAGCATCTTCATGGAACTGTGGTCGCAAGGCAGATCTGCCTTGCTTGCAGATATTCAGCAAAAACTCTAGCGACTATATCCCCAAAAATTATGCTTCCAATATGCCTGGATACACAAAAACATCCAGGCATATTATATATTAAGAGTATTCAATAGAAGGAGTAAATTTAATATATGACAACGACACTACCCAAAATTTTAGTGACTCAAACGATACCAACACCTGTCCTGGCGCAGCTTCAAGAGGTCGGTATGGTTGATGCCGAGCAAGCAGAAGGCCGCACATGGTCCACAGAAGAGTTGAGACAGCGAGCTCCAAAGCACGAGTATATTTTAAGCATGACAACAGATGTCATTGATGAAGCCTTATTAGTAGCGTGTCTGGAGCAACAGCCGAAGCTCAAATTAATCGCCAATATGGCGGTCGGCTATAACAATATCGACATTAAAGCAGCGACCCGCCTGGGAATCATGGTCACCAATACGCCAGGAGTTCTTTCTGATACCACAGCGGATCTCGCCTTTGGTTTATTGATCGCGACAGCACGTCGTCTAGGAGAGTCTGAGCGCTTTCTGCGTGCAGGAAAATTTGTCGGTTGGCAACCACTACTTCTCTGTGGAGTGGATATACATCATGCAACATTGGGTATCATTGGTGCAGGTCGCATCGGCAAAGTCATGGCCAAACGGGCAAGTGGCTTCGACATGCAGATACTTTACTTCAATCGGACCCGTTTACCTATAGAGGAAGAACAAGCCTACGGACTCACCTATACTCCATTCAACGAACTCCTGCAACAAGCAGATTTTATTAGTCTGCATCTTCCCTACACAGCAGAATCGCATCATCTCATCGGAGAACATGAACTACAACAAATGAAGCCTGGAGCAATCCTGATTAATACAGCACGAGGTCCGCTGGTTGATGAGGAGGCTTTGGTCAAAGCATTACAGGCACAAACTATTGCCGGCGCAGGCCTCGATGTCTTTGAGCACGAGCCAGCCGTAGAATCCGCATTGCTGACGATGGAAAATGTTGTCCTCTTGCCCCATATTGGTAGTGCTTCATTCCAGACGCGTACCAGGATGGCAATGATAGCCTGTGAAAACATCGTAGCACATGCTACTGGGCATCGTCCGCCGAATATAGTCAATCCATCAAGTAATCAAAGCTGAGCGCATAAGGATTCATTGTGCAGTATAAATCGAGTCTATCACTTATTACTTAACCACTACCATGATGTAAATCAGTGCAAACACTTACACTTTTCTGATATACTTAGACGTGACTGCAGCAACCAAGCAATGTTTGTAACTGTTTAGTACAGGTACCCTTACGAAGTCAAGCTACAAACAGGGATGGGATCGATTTAGACTGCGGCGAGGTTTGTCTCGACTTGCTTCTAAAGCGGGATGATTGCTTCTAGAGTACTTGCATAGTTACCTATGTTTTTACAAAAGGAGATTAGATGCAATGAATCCTCTTTTTCAACCTTCTTTATTCGCGCCGGTAGTAGTCGGATTCTTCGGTCTTGCTACTGGTTATCTCGTCTATGGGGGCAGCGAACTGTTTAGATCTCCGGCTTCTTCGCCTGAAGCGAATAAGAGCGTAGCTCTATGGGGATTGTGGATGTCAGGTTTCATGCAGTTCGTAGCAGGCATCTTGATTTTTGTTGGACTCACTTGGTTCGAGGTTTTTACTTCCACTCCCGTCTTCTATATGGCAGGGTTAGCCTTTACATCTTACGGCGTACACTGGTTCGCTTTGGCCCACCAGAAATATAAAAATCTCGATAGCCGACCGAACGCCTGGATGGCGATCGCTTTCGCCTTGCTCTCTTTACTCGGCATCTTCGTCTTCATAGGAGCCGGTGACGTCCCTGTGTCTTTCGTGTTTATCGGCCTGACACTTGTCTACCTTACAGAGATTCCCACCGCGTTTGGTGTTTTCCCCAATGGTATTCGTCTTATGGGGCTGTGGAGAATACTCACCGCTATCTGGTTATTCTACCTGGTATATGGTGTGGTATTCAATACAGTTTTTAAGGCCAAGTGGTGGATATAGGCGCTACATTTTTTCATTCAACGCAAAAATCTAAAAGATGAGCCCATCCTTTCTAGACAGAAGGGATGGGCTCAGTCCGCTTAACTAGTCGGTTCCTGCAAAAAGTTTCCGTTTGGGTTTATTGGTTATCTCAAAATTGTCGGCAGTCTTTTAGACAAATAAGCGCACAGCACCAAATTCGCGGAAGCGCAAAATTCAGGCGCAAAAACTACATTTTTTTGTGTGCATGTAGTTTTTTGCGCACTGTATATACTAATGAAGGGGTAAACAACCAACGGCTCAGTGTTTCCTAATCAGCTTACATATCTATTACACACTTCTAGTATCCTTTTACCCCCTATAGATAGAAAAAGCTGTCAAATATACATAATCGGTATACCGAGAGGAGATTTGTAATGGCACCGGTAAAAGAAGAAGTAAGAGAAAAAATGTCGGAAGCCCAGGAGAGCGCAGGTGACAGAATGCCTCTCTTGTTGGCTACGTTGTTGACACGCCACGAGGAACAGGAGGACGGTCGCGAGGGGATTCATCCGCTGCTGCTGGCTGCTTTGATGGCACGCCGCGAGGAACGGGAGAAAGGAGAAGAAGGCATTTCACCACTGCTGCTAGCCGCTCTGACGTCACAGCACAAAGAGCGCAGAGAGGGGATCAATCCCTTACTGCTAATAATGATGATGTCACGCCGCGAAGAAGGCAAGGGGATTCATCCGCTGCTGCTAGCAACGCTGATGTCACATCGCCGTGAGGAGCGCAGAGAGGGGATCAATCCTATGTTGTTGGTCGCTTTGATGTCACGCCGCGAGGAAAGTAAAGAAATCAATCCGCTGCTGCTAGCAACGCTGATGTCACGCCGTGAAGAGCACGAAGAAGGTCAGGAGGGAATTCATCCCTTACTGCTGGCCGCTTTAATGGAACGCAGTGAAGAGCGCGAAGAAGCTGCAGTATAATACACGCCCTTTTTTCTGGCCTCTCCTTTGCACAGACTCCAAACAGAGAGGCTTTCTAGTGGTTTTCGTGAGGTGATAATGGTATTCAGAGCTCATAATCACTTATATATGTGCTCTGGCTACCTTTATCAAGATAAAATGTACACGGCACGATAATTGCCAATGCTCACCCGAAGTTAATTATTGATTCCCGTGTGCTGTATTGTGATTCCTCTTCTGTTTTATGTTCCAGGGAGATGAAAGGGAAGCATCATTATGACGACGAATTCCAGACATGAGAATGGCCGAGACAGGATAGATCCTATGATCGAGTCACTTATTAAAGAACTGCTTGAGACTTCATCACATGCCCACAACGCCTCGCGGGCAGAGGGGACTGTTACCGAAGCTCTGACTGAAGAACTTATAGCATCTTTGATCCCC
This sequence comes from uncultured Chloroflexia bacterium, assembly GCA_963699315.1. GTDB lineage: Bacteria > Chloroflexota > Ktedonobacteria > Ktedonobacterales > Ktedonobacteraceae > Dictyobacter. Next base: position 3,646,198 of record OY969433.1, on the reverse strand, counting down.
TCATCCTCAACGCGATCTGCATCACAGACATCATTGGACACTGTCTTAATGGCAACGGTGCTGGCTCCTGCAATCGCAAATGCGCTGGCCCCTATACTTGCAGATGCGCTAGCTCCTGCACTTGTGAAAGCGCTGAATGATCTGGTCTCTGCCAAGGAAACCGGTCAGCCAACTGCATCCAAAAGAGGATCTAGTAAGTAGTGGGCTGATCCCCATAACTATCTGATTGAGTTCAGCACGCAGCTTCAGCAGTACAGCCAGAATGCTGCTGCTGACATAATTTTACTCCTGTATCATCAAACTCAACATAAAACTCATGTGCTATCTTGACACGAATACGATATATCTTTTATACTACTAGTGACGATAACGATATATCGTATTCGTGGATCGCCGCCCATGCTGGTCACTTGACAGGCTCAACCATATCGATTATATTTAGGTTACCAACTAAATTAGTTTGCAACTAATTTGCTAGCCTAGCGATAAAGAAAGCGAGCAGATGGACATACCCGGCGATCCACAAGAAAATGTAGCTGCAACAAAATTACTCAATGCCTTTATGCAATTCAAGCATGTCGGCTGGCATCAAAAATCAATCGACGGATGCAAACCTAGTGAAATCAGAGTATTACTCATTATCCAGAAGAGTGAAGAATATGCTCAGCATGAGATAAAGGTATCTGAGATCAGTAAGTATCTGCATGTGACATCGCCCACTGTGACGCAATTGATCAAGGGTCTTGAGGTCCGTGGCTTAGTTGAACGCAAAATCGATACAATCGATCGGCGAGCCGTAGGCATCACGTTGACCCAAAAAGGCGAGAAGGTCACGCAGAAAGCGAAAGAGGACATTATAGACTCCTTTGCTGATATAGTTGAGTATCTGGGCGAAGAACAAAGCCAGCTACTCTCAGAACTTTTATCCAAAGTCACTACTTACTTTCATGAGAAGGAAGCCAATTCAAATCAGTCACCATGGAGTGGAGACGAAGAAGTATGATTGAATTATCTAAGTTTTTAAAACCCTATAGAATGCAGATAGGCGTGGTCTTAATCTTTGTGCTTTTACAAGCCCTATCTGATCTTTATCTGCCAACGCTTATGGCCGATATTGTGGACACTGGCATCATTAACGGGGATACAAACTATATCCTACGCATCGGCGGTTTCATGCTTATAATCGCCATTGGTGGTGCGCTATGCGCCATTATAGCCAGTTTCTTCTCATCCAGGATCGCCATCGGCTTCGGCAAAATCTTACGCGGCAAGATTTTCAACAATGTTGAAACATTTTCGCTGCATGAGTTCGATACGTTTAGTACCGCCTCTCTAATTACACGTACGACCAATGATACGACGCAGCTTCAACAAGTGTTGATTATCATGCTGCGCCTGATGATTTATGCGCCAATGATGTGTATCGGCGGTATCATCATGGCCATACTCCAGGATGCCGCACTCTCCTGGGTCATTGTCGCCATTATTCCGATCATTGTCCTTTCAGTCCTGCTCATTACCAGAAAGGGTGTCCCACTCTTTAAAGTTATGCAGGAAAAACTTGATCGGTTAAATCTGGTGTTGAACGAAGGTCTGGTCGGAGTCCGTGTCATTCGTGCTTTTGATCGCACTGCGCACGAAAAAGAGCGTTTCGATCACGCCAATGCTGATTTAACGGATACTGCAATCAGAGCCAATCGCATCATCGCAGCCCTGATGCCGATTATGATGCTGGTCATGAACCTTTCAACCATCGCGATTGTCTGGTTTGGAAGCATCCGCATCAACAACGGCGATATGCAAGTTGGCGCGTTGATCGCGTTCCTACAGTATGCGTTGCAGATTATGTTCGCACTGATGATGGTTTCTATGATGTTTATCATGATTCCACGCGCTTCAGCTTCAGCGACCAGAATCAATGCCGTTTTGAATACCAAACCTGAACTGGTTGATCCTGAGCAGCCAGAAGAATCGGGTGTCAAGCATGGCTATGTTGAATTTAAAGATGTTACATTCAGCTACCCAGGGGCAGAAGAACCAGCACTTAAAAACATTAGCTTTAGTGCCAGTCCAGGCAAGATCACAGCCATTATCGGCGGCACTGGAGCCGGCAAATCGACCTTAGTGAATCTAATACCGCGCTTTTATGATATCGATAGCGGCAGCGTGCTCGTCAATGATCTGGATGTACGTAAGATGACACAAGAAAGCTTGCGAGCTAAAATCGGCTTTGTGCCACAAAAGGCGGTACTTTTCTCAGGATCGATCAACAATAACATGTACTACGGCAAAGAGGATGCCTCTTCCGAAGAGATAGCTTATGCAGCTAAAATCGCGCAGGCCAGCGAGTTTATCTCAGGCATGTCAGATGGCTTCGAGTCTCTCATCTCGCAGGGAGGCACGAACGTTTCGGGTGGACAAAAACAACGCCTCTCCATTGCGCGTGCGCTTGTCAGGAAACCAGAGATCTATATCTTCGATGATACATTCTCGGCGCTCGATTTCAAAACTGATGCGCGTCTGCGCGCTGCTCTGCGCGATGAAACGAAAAGCGCGACTGTTTTAATCGTCGCCCAACGCGTCAGTACTGTGATGGACGCAGATCAGATTATCGTCCTGGATGAGGGAAAAATCGCCGGAATTGGCAACCATCGCGACTTGATGGAAACAAGTGAAGTATATCGTGAAATTGTCTCCTCACAATTGTCAGCGGAGGAAATCGCATGAGCATGATGAGACCTGGCGCAGCCGGCCCTGCACGTGGTCCTATGGGCGGTGGTCCCATGAGTAGCTTCGGCATGCCCGTACAAAAACCAAAAGATTTTATGGGTACTCTGAAACGCTTTATGGGCTACTTAAAGCCTTATACGATAGCTTTAGTGTTGGTGTTTGCCGCAGCGATTATCAGCACCATTTTTAATATCCTAAGCCCAAAGATTCTGGGTCAAGCTACAACTGACTTATTCACAGGACTCCTATCGAGGGCCAAAGGTGGACCAGGCGTTAATTTCACGGATATCCTGCATATCCTGATCATCCTGGCCATCTTATACGTAATCAGTGCAGCCTTCAACTACATCCAGCAATATATTATGTCTGGTGTAGCACAGAAGACTGTCTATGACATGCGTAAAGAGGTCGATGAGAAGCTGACGCGTTTGCCGTTGAAATTCTACGACTCTCGCACACATGGTGAGATTCTCAGTCGAGCCGTCAATGATATGGATAATATCAGTAGCACCCTACAACAGAGTCTTACACAGCTCGTCACCTCAATTGTGACCATCGTTGGCGTCATCGTCATGATGCTGACCATTAATCTGCTCTTGACCGGCGTCGTCATTATCACACTGCCACTCAGCGTATTGGCAACGATGACTGTCGCCAGACGCTCGCAAAACTACTTTAAGGATCAGCAACGCGCTCTGGGAGAGCTTAACGGCCACGTTGAAGAGATGTATACCGGCCATAAGATCGTCAAAGCATTCGGTTTCGAAAGAAAGTCCATCGAAACATTCAACACACTCAATGATAATCTACATAACGCAGGCTGGAAAGCCCAGTTCATGTCTGGCGTCATCATGCCGCTCATCACCTTCGTAGGCAACCTTGGCTACGTACTAGTAAGCGTCATCGGTGGCATCATGGTCACGAAGCGGGCGATTGAAATCGGTGATATCCAGGCCTTTCTGCAATACGCCAGACAGTTCTCGATGCCGATCACACAGCTCGCCAATATTGCCAATATCATTCAATCCACCATCGCCTCGGCCGAGCGCGTCTTCGAACTACTGGACGAAGAGGAAGAACTGCCTGAAACTATCGACGCCAAAGTCATTGAAATTCCTCAGGGTTCAGTCCAATTCGATCATGTCAAATTCGGCTACGCAGACAATGCTCTGTTGATGGAAGACATGAATATCGATGTTAAGCCGGGACAAACTATCGCGGTTGTTGGCCCGACTGGCGCAGGCAAAACGACTCTGGTCAATCTGCTGATGCGCTTCTATGAGCTCAATGATGGCAAGATACTGGTCGATTCGACCAATATCACGGATCTCAAACGTGGCAACTTACGCCGCATGTTCGGTATGGTCCTGCAGGATACCTGGCTCTTCAATGGCACTATCCGCGATAATATCGCGTATGGCCGCGATGGAGCAACGGAGGCTGAGATTATTCAGGCTTCTCAGGCAGCTCACGCTGACCACTTCATCCGCACCTTGCCCGATAACTACAATACCATTTTGAATGAAGAGGCCACCAACATATCACAGGGTCAGAAACAGCTACTCACCATTGCTCGTGCAGTGCTAGCTAATCCGCCGATCCTGATTCTGGACGAGGCTACCAGCAGCGTGGATACACGCACAGAGCTGCTCATCCAGAAGGCCATGAGTCAGCTCATGCAAGGTCGCACAAGCTTTGTCATAGCCCATCGGCTCTCCACCATTCGAGACGCTGACCTAATCCTGGTCATGAACCACGGCAGCATCATCGAACAAGGCACTCATGAAGGACTGCTAGAAAAGAACGGCTTCTATGCTGATCTCTATAACAGCCAATTCACCAAGGGTACAAGTGTCATCGATGAAATTCATGAGGTAAGTGACGCGCCTCAGATCCCAGTCCAAACGAGCTAAATTGATAAGATAGGGGTTTTAGATTAAAGCCCCTATCTTTCCATAAATCCCCCCGCCATCCCCTCCTCGTACGATATCCTCCGCCAAAGCGAGAGAAACTGAATTTCGCTGTAGGATGGCCTCCGCAGAAATGTCCAATTCCAGCAGGGTCATTTTTGCAAACGTTCTAGCGATATGCAAAAACTCACGGGCGCATACAGCAACATCGTAGAGAGACGGCAACGAGCGCGTAGCGGCGTTAAGATTGCGGTCAGAGTAAGAGGCTCAGAAGATGACACGCCGCAATCTGGCCTTGCGCACGCCGTCCAGTTTCTCGTACGAAATGCTCCTGAAAGATGATCAAAACATCGAACATGTCAAAGTCAATCGCAGAAATCATATCCTTCTCTCCTCAAAAACAAGCATATAGATATTTTTACTTCTTTATCCAACAAAACGTACGTGAACTGGACGGCGTGCGCAAGGCCAGATTGCGGCGTGTCTCTCGGCAGAGGATCTCTTTTGGCTGCAATCTTGACGCCGCTACACGCTTGTCCCATGGTTTCTGCGATTGAGCCTGACATGCTTCTTTGCTGGTTTGCAAAAAACCGTGCCGTACCCGCGCGCGCGGAGGGTGGACCACGAACTTTGCAAACTAGCCTTCCTATGCTCAGAAAAAAGTGAATGAGAATGTTATCATCCATATATTTGCAGCTTTTTTGTGCATCAAACGACTATCTCATGAAGGCCTAAAAATACACTTCCGTTAAGGGAGGAAATAAAATACGTGCTAGATTCTATCGAGTATACATATGTCATACAAAAGCTTTATACCCAATACGCGGCTGATCTTTTTACTTATTTGCGCTTATACAATTCTTTGCGAGAAGATGCAGAAGATCTATTGCTAGAGGTTTTTGTCGCTGCAATGGAGAAAAAACACTTTAGTCTGTTGAGTGAGCAGAAGCAACGTGCCTGGTTATTTCGGGTCGCCCACAACAAGACAGTGGATCGCTATCGCCATCAGGCCCGTTGGCAGTATGTCGCCCTAGAACAGGTCATGGAACAGCTTTTTGTAGATGAAGCTCTTACGCCAGAACATCGTACCTTACGACGTGAAGAGTTTGCCCAACTGAGAAATATCGTCCAACAGTTATCTGATCAACAACAAGAAGTGCTGCATCTACGCTTCACCAACGAACTACGTTGTGCCGATATCGCCATTATTTTAGGACTGCGAGAAAGCTCAGTTCGCTCACTCCTCTCGCGCACGCTCAAGCACTTACGAGCCATTTACAAGGAGGAAACAAACGTATGACAGATCATCATGAGGAGTTTGCAGCAGGCAAAATCGAAGAGCAGCTTGACACACTCTTGCAAGCTGATGATGCTATGTCATCTTCTTTACCTCAACCCAGCAAACGGCTCGTACAAGATTTACGCACGTTAACCGCCTACACGACTGACAAGCAAGCAGATCAAGCATCGATTGAACGTGTCCTGCAACGTCTGCAACAACGCGGCATTGAGGCCCAGGGACAACGATCACACAATCATAATAATCCCTCTCTACAAAATCCTATTGACATAAAACATTATCAGCAAAGGCAAATTCCTATGCAAACAACTCCCTCGCAACGAGGTAAAAAGCCCTGGATTGCGGCATTAGTCGCGATACTTATCATTGGACTCTTTATCGGACTCCTAGTGGCCTTTTTGAACGTTTACCCTCATGGCACTCCATCCCATCCAGGTGTCCTACCAACATCTACTCCCAACCAGAGTCAGAGTACGCCACAAAATCAAGTGAACCCAAGTGCGACACCCGCACAGGGAACGGCGACACCCGTATCGGAGCAACTTCCTGCCGTGCAAACAAGTTGTCCCGCGACCGGGACCGCTCGTGCGGCGGTTATGCCTGCGATGCCAACGGCCAGCCAGCGTGGAATTCTCTACCTTTCAGAAGGGATCAATAATTCATCTCCAGTTCAAATAAAACGCTATGATGTCACAACCAGCACCACGACAACCCTTTTTACAGCAGCCCCAAGTTTCTCATCCCTTTGGCAGGCTAGCGCAGTGTCTTCGTCTGATAAACAATGGCTGGCATTTACGACATCACAAAACGATACGTATGCGATTCATCTGATGCGGGCAGATGGTAAGGAGTTGCAAACACTTTATTGTACTTCTGACACGTTTACCAATCCGGTATCATGGTCTCCCAATCAGCACTACCTTATTCTGAGCACCGAAGAACAGAATGGTGTTACAGCACACTTAACACTAATCGATCTAACTAGCGGCATTATAAGAGAGATCCTAGACCTCCCCGGGGCTGCATATATTCAAGTAGTCAATTGGGTTGGTGATACGGGCATCTATGTAAGCTCTACAGGAGGGGGAGAGAGCGTCTGCGGCAATTACAAACTGTCTCTTTTGAGCGACGTCACCAAAGATTCCAGCCAGCAAGAGAGTAACCTGCAAGCCATCTCCCTCTTCACCGACACCGGTTTAAGCGCCCAATGAACATACCTGTCAGACATTTTGATGTGAGTCCAGATTCCAGCCAACTATTACTCGATAGCTATATCGGTAGGCCTTCCGCAACCTACCAGGGAGAGGCTAATACCACTACCAACAGGACCCAGTACACTCAGCTTACGCCCCATTGCCGGTGGGAACGCACAAACCATCAATGATGCCCCTACACATAATATTATCAATGCAGGCTTCATCACCAACTCCAAGATCTGGTTTATGATTCGCAATCCCGCTACCAACAATGGCAAAAATGGCCTCTGGATGATGAATACGGATGGCTCAGGGCTCGTGTATTTGCGGGACTGAGCAATCCTCCACAGATGATGGATCCTATAACGATATATTCGACGGCAATCCCAATCTGTCATTCACTCAAGATACGCAGGGCTTTGCCCTCCATCAACCTCAAATAACAATCAGCAAGAAACACTTACGTTTGGATCAACCGATGGTGGAAGCACCACAACATTTGCCACACCTACGGGCGCAGAAATGCTAACCATTATCGGCTGGACTTAATTCTAACGCTGGCAACCAAGTTGTCTGCCTCTTGAAATCAAACAAAAAAGACCTGCCAATTTACTGAAATAAAGTGAACATTCAGTAGATTAGCAGGTCTTTTTATGTACTATCCTATAGTTTGAATATAAACCTCTACCATAATTTGGGCAGATTCATCCTCGCCGATGAGCGTGGCTAATTGCTCCTGGATAATTCCAATACTGCTATACTGATAATTGATGATTTCATGGGATGCCGTCATCCGAAAGCCATCCATAGCTTGCTTCATCGCCTCACATTCCAATGCGATCAGCTGTCTTAGTCGTGCAACTTCGCTCAAGAGGTCCCCTCGCATTTTCGATACTGGTCGCTAAAGCTTACTTATCCTACTGAGCATGTTTATCCTTACAAGATTTATTAAGTCAATTCTGATGCACTCACTTTGACTACGCGGATAATATCATGTGGCTTAAACATAGAAGGTGCACTATAGTAATCAGTATTACATATGAAGCAAGTAAATTCTAAAACACCCTTCCACTTTTAAAACGACTGAAATTCCAAAATTGTAGGACCAATCAAGGATCTTTCACTCCAACAATGACCCAACCCCTAGTACACACTCCTTAAAACCACTGGAATTGTCCTCTCTCTTTACGTCATTACATATATACAAGATTACAAATTGTCAACAAAACGATTTCAACAACATAATATTTGTGAAGGAAGGAAACCTGGAAATGCTTTTTGTTGAAGAGGTCATAGAAAATGTATCCAACGATTTTCATCACCAAGCTTTAAAATGGTTTGAGTGTCACAAAAATCAAGAAATCACCTGGGCTGAACTATCAGCAAACGAACTTGTTAATAAGGCGAAAGGCATTCATAAACCAGCGCGCATTAACTATGCATTAAGCATCAGACAAACATTGGAGAGTGTCTATAAAGACACTACAATCCATCATTATCCTGATGACAGTTGGTCGTACCAGTACTTTCAAGAAGGTAAAAATGGCACAAACGACGATAATCTTTTCACCAATCGGGCATTAGTAAACTGCATGAAGGATCAAATTCCTGTAGGTGTCCTAATCCAAACACAAAGGAAACCTGATACTACAAAGTATCGTGTTGAGGGAATTGCATTTATTGTAGGATGGGAGAATGGATGTTTCCTTTTGAGAAGTGTGACAGAAGAGCGGCAAAATAAGCTTATCGAAGAGCAATTAAAAAAACCGGTAATTCAAATCGAAATAGAAAAATTAGTAAATAAAGTATCCAAGCAGCCATTTAATCCTGAAAATATTCTTGATCAAAGAAAGAAAATCATCGCATCGATCCATCAAAGGCAAGGGCAAGGGGGTTTTCGTGATGGGCTCATTGCAGCACATCAAAAATGTATGGTGACAGGTTATCAATTAACTCAAATTTTAGAAGCTGCCCATATTTATCCTTATCAAGGTCCAGCAACAAATCATATATCTAACGGTCTTCTTTTGAGAAGCGATATACATACATTATTTGATCAAGGACTGCTGGCTATTGATACGGAAAATATGTCAATTATATTGTCTTCCGAACTAAATGGTACTGAATACGAAAAATATGTCAATCAGCGCCTACATCTACCCGAAGACGAGAGACTACATCCAAATAAAGAAGCTCTTGATCTTCATAGGAAAATTGCAGGTCTTTGATACAAGAACATGAAAAATTGGTCGTGCAGCTGCGTGATTTTCCAATTCCGAAGGTAATTGATCTCTTTTGCGGTGCGGCGAGCATTGACTCGCCGCCTTAAAAATCAATATTGCCTATAGAAAATAAGATGAATGTATAGTAAAATAAAATGACAGTTATCATAAATTGCTATTTTTATTAGATCCAATATGTAGGGACAAACTTCCATGTTCTCATCAGAATTGTTACTTGAAGGTTCTATTTATACGAGGAAAGATTTAAGTGAAAAATTTAGTATCACGGATGCAACAATACATACTGGCGTGTTTTCTATAAATTCTTATCATTCGATTTGGTTATTTATAACTGAAAAAAAGACTGAGGACGCGACTCAGTATACCGATCTTCTTGAGAACGATACTCTCCTTTGGGATGGCCAAATGGAAGGATATAAGGATAAGAGTATTATTAACCATGAAGTCAACGGAATTGAGATCCTGGTATTTTATCGCAAAAAGAAAAACGAGTTTGAACGCTACGGGTTTAAATACGAGGGGCGTTTTCGTTATGTCATACATACCGGCTCGCGACCTACACATTTTGTTTTACAACATATTGAAACTGTAGCAGCAACGTCTTTGAAAGAAGCCAATGCGACGTATAAAGAAAAGCCCAATGAATTCAAAAATGTAAATACATCAGTCCACACTCATCAACAAAGAGAAGCCAATGCTGCTCCGAAGACGCTCAAAATCACCTTCTGCTATGCCCGTGCGAATGAAAAACCGCAAAAAAGATTGGACATACATCTGAGCACTCTCAAACGTACATATCCGATTGAGAGTTGGTTTGATGGAAAAATTGAGCCTGGATCGAATTGGGAAAAGGAAATCGCAACGCATCTCAATGATGCGCACATTATCCTGCTTCTTATTAGCCCAGATTTCATCGCATCACATTATTGCTATGATATCGAAATGGAACGCGCAATAGAAAGGCATGAACGTGGGGAAGTATGTATCATTCCGATTATCCTCTGCCTCACACATTGGCAAGATACACCATTAGGAGAAATCCAGGCGATACCTCGTAATGGAAAACCTGTGACAGATAAATATTGGGGATCGGCTGAGAATGCGTTTCATCAGATAGTTGATGAAATCAAAGAGGTTATTAAACGTCAATTAGCTTCATCCACTTAGGCAAAACGTGATTAGCAGCCTATTTTCTATACGTGTTGAGGACACACTAGCCGCAAAAACGTCTCTGTCATGCACCGTTCCAGCCAATTAAAACGCCAGCCAACTGTAGCCGTTTCCTGCGATCAAGCATGCTATTTGGTGCTCGTTTGACACGCTCATCCATCTTATTTGGAATCAACGTCGCGTAAACAATCCTACGCTACGTATCAGCAATAACCAGATCATTGGCTTTATCGAAATCAATCATGCTGATAATCAAGACTTGAAAGATCGCACAAGTAGAGAAGGATTGATAGATACTCCGGCATTTTTTGATTTAAAAGCTCTTGTCTTAGCTGCTTTATCCGAGGTAGAAACTGAGCGTTTCCAGAAGAGGCATCCAGTTATATCACCTCAACCAGTAGTGAATGATGAAACTGATGAATTTCTCAAATATATAGCTAAAATTGTAACTACTCAGGAGGGTACTAGAACTGAGGGTAAACAGGATAACCAACAAGAGAGCCTTCCAGCAAAGAAAGCAGGGTATGGCCTTGGAAAACCGGGGCGATCGCAATAGCGTTCATCACCTCGCGACCACGTTTGGCGTGCACCGCGTAGTGGGTCAAGCTCGTGTTCGAGCACACATGCATCTATTGACGTTGGCCTTGTTGATACAACCTGGTTTTATCTTCTGGATCATTTGGAAGTGGAGCAAACCGATAGCCTGGACTTGTAGTATTTGGAATATGATACTGGTAGATAACGGAAACGATTAGAAAGGGAACCCTGAATGAACCACTCCAAATTTGTAAAACACTATAAGTTGCATGATGCAGTCATAGAGCGGATTGATTATAATTCCAGAGCAAGAGAGACTCGTTTTAGAGGTGGAGGTGTGTAGCAGCGAAGGTTACATACCTCCCTTTATAACGTCCCATTTAGATCCCGTCCCTGCTCGGCTTGTATTTACAGGAGTCTCTCGATTTAGCCGTGGTGCTGATTTATTAAGCTTTAATGGCAATGAGATTAGCGGAGCAAGATGTCTTCCATCTCCTCATCCAACAAAAGATATTATGGAATTGGTGCTGCTTAATGGTGAGCAAAGAATAGAAGGTGTAAAAATTATCCAGATTGAAGCTGAGGCAATACATTGGGATATTCCTTTGTGACATAGAAATAGATGGAAAGAAAAGGGGATTTTTAAGTATGATCATCTATGAAGCTGTTTTACCAAGACAGATTACTGCTGAGCAATCGTTTCTGACCTTTCTCGCTCAGCAGTAATCTCTTCAGCAAGCTTCACCAAAAGCGTGCCAGACCCGTTTAATGTTGGGATTTATAGCCTGCACGAAGTCAAACCTGACGAGCATGCGAGCGAAGTGATGGCCACGGTCGAAGCTTTGCAACTCTAATCTGCCTGTATCATTCGCCTTCGCTGTAGTGTGCAACGCATAGGGAATCAAGCCTTAAGAACCTCAGCGTATCTCATTTAGCATGGGCAATGAGCCTCTCTAATATTTGATTCTGGCGCCTTTGTATCATACAGTACAATTAATCAGATTCCTCTGCCTTTAGCTGTTTTTTGCATTCTCCACCGACAAGTGCGATACTGGTTTTGCTCTCACGCTAAAGGCAGAGACATGATTTCATCTGATGATCGAGATTCATTTGGAGAATTTACCTCTTTCACGATTTCAGCCAGGTTTTCTTGATTTTATCAAAATCAATACTTTTCCATTCTTCTTTCCAGAGTTCATAGTAAGGAATATCGTTAGAAGATGGTGGATCGTCGCATGGAATAATCTTTACGAGCGATGGCATTACAACGGCATCTCCAATTAAAAGAGCCTCTCCTGCTCCAAGGGTAGGCAGCTTATCGCTCAACTTTCCCAACGTATCAGGTAGAAGGCGGGCAACATAGTTCTGATCGCTCAGGTTTGTTAGACGCATCGCAACAAAATTATTACATTGGGAAAAAATAGTTTCTGATATTTCAGACGGCTGCTGGCTAGAGAGCAACAACGTCACTCCATATTTTCTGCCTTCTTTAGCAATTCGTTCAATCGACAATTTCGATGCTCTATATTTAGTCAATTCGCTATTCGGAACGTACTTATGTGCCTCTTCATACACGAGCAGAATTGGTGCATCATTATTGACTTTCTCGCCTACACCGCTTCTCAATACTTTGTAGTAATAGCCATACTCGAAAAGGAGTCGGGAAATTAGTGATACTGTAATACTCAATACCTCGAATGGCACACCGCTTAGATCGATAATCGTGACATTTGAATTTTTGTCGCCGTACCCAATAAGTGTTTTAAGTGTTTCCTCAAGAGTAGTCTCTCCTGCAGATGATCCAAACAGGAAACTGAGCCTTTTTTGAGCTATCTTGGACTCAAATCTGGAACAAAACTTGTCGAGCGTTCCATCAGCATAGCTACCTTTTGTAATGTGTTGGGATTTTGTTTGATGAAACTCTAGGCGTTTATCGAAATATTTTGTGAGACGCTCCTCTGATGTTAATTTGATACCATGGTTTGCATCCGTCTTTCCATCAGCAAGTAATGAGTATGAAGAATCCTTGATCATGTATCGCGATTCATCCTTCGCATTTACTGTCTCATTCTTGATGTTGTACAGGCCATTTAGGATCTCGTGAACGTCAAACTTCAATGGGCTATCGTAGAACACCAATGCCGAGTTTTTGTTATGCCTCTTCTTATTTTCTGTGACGAGATCACGAAATACCGAAGATTGATTGTAATTGTCTCTCTCTCCTGTGTCTAATAGTATCTCTTCAAGCTCATCGCTATTGAGGAGCCAATAAGGCAGATTGAGATTGTCAATTCCAATAAAATTGGCATTAGGAAATGCTGATTTATATTCCGAGTGAATGTCAAAGATGATTACATGCGAGTTGTTTAACGTGAATCCACCAGTTTTTGCTGCGACTGCACTTTGAATAATACGTGATATTGTGTGAGATTTTCCTGCACCCGTAGATCCTACAATGGCGATATGCTTATTGAAGAACTTATTTCCATCTACAGGGATTTGCACGTCTTTGTTTGAAGCCAACGTAGCAAAAGTAAATTTCTTGTTAATTTCGACTGAATCCTCAAAAATTTTCTTTATATCATCTACAGTTGCTGGTGCAACGCCCGTTGGTGGTATCGTCAATGCATCACCTCCGCGAAGAAATTTTCCATCACTGATAATTCCAAGTGGGAGAGCCTCAATCACATGGCGTCGCTTTGCATTGTCGCTAACTTCGATGCTGAAGTTCTCAATAATTGCTATCAGCGTACATTCATCATTGTCGGTTACCCGCAAATATGACCCAACCTTGAGTTGATGCCCATCCGAAAATCCAGAGATGTCCTCAACAGAAATCCTGACCTTATCAGGAAACACTGCGATAACTTCAGCTTTAGCATGGCTGTCTATCATCATATGAAAAGCTTGCTAATAAAATGTACAGTTTCTACCTTGAACTTGTTATGTGGGACTCCTGAAGCGCCTTTGATTTCAGCGATAGGAGCATCCTTAAAGAACTCAAATATCTCGATCATCATTCCACTTATTAATGAAATCACAGAGTCAATCTCCTGATCTGATGGTATAAACTTCAACTTGATTAAGTTTTCTTTTGTTGGCGGAGCTACTAAAATATCAGGCGAAAACAATGCTCCTTTGTATGTGTGACCATCGATAAACTTGGTATCATATCTTTGTAGCTGATTTTTTAACTCTATCAATTCGTCGGGAGTTACTCCGCGTAAGAGTATATACGGGCAGAATCTGTCTTTGTCTAGTGTCCTTGTGTGCTCAATATGAGAGAACTTCCGGCTAATTGTAATAAGTAGCCCGCAGATTTTGGCAACTTCTAATTCACCAGTGACATCAATAACGAAAATGCGCGATACCTTTGGGATTTTTGTTGATTGAAATGTAAAGTGTGTTTTTTTGATTGCTTTAGCATAAGCGTCATCACCAAATTTTTGAATTAGCCACGCTTGGAATACTCTCTCCTTTTTGTTGATTACCTCCAAAAACTGATATTTTGTAATTTGTCGATCTTCTTCGTTTTTTTGTATAGCAAGCTCTCTAATCTTGTTGATTGCATTGGGATAGTAGAATGTTTGAACGTCTTCTAGACTGCAACCACGAATTTGAGACATCAACAGTCTTTTTATTTCTTCTTGTTGGTCATTGTAACTTTTTGCTTGAATATTTATTTTTAGTAGACTCAAAAATTTGACCAACTGATTGTCGTTAATTCCAAGTTCAGTGTGCACTTCGTGAAGCGTTTCTTTTTTATGGGTAAGAAAATTCTTTTTGAGAAATGGTAAATCAATGGTTTCAGGTAGTTTTTCTTGTCCTCCCTTGTAGTGCCCGTAGATTTGATATTGTAGCTCCTGAGATAACTGGCACCCACTACTATGAAAGTGGTGCAGCATCTGTATGACTGCAAATTTTATGACCGAGTGGTTGTATTCAGTTTCCTCATAGTATTTGCATTGGATAAGTTGCTCATCGGCACCATCTGATATGTCGATATCTTCACTACCCTCAATAAGCACCGTTGTATCTTTGTTTTTTGCAGACAAGATTTGCACAATCGAGTAATCAAACTGATAAAAGTAACCTTTGATGACCATATTTGCTGAGCGGCTATTCATTAAATACATTTACCTCTATATAATAAGATGAGACAATTTTCTTTCATTTTGATTTAAAATCATTTTATACTAAACGATCTTTTATTGCAAATATTGATAGCAGCGTTTTTTCGCTAATATTGTAGAATAAAATGATATCAGGAGATTTTCGTTTTTTGCAAGTAATTTACGGATCTTGATGATTTGCTGATGGTAACTATTTATGTCCCTATGCAACCGGAAAGGGAGAGCCAGCAAAGACAGCAGCCATGGCCCCAAGCATAGAAGGCCTTGTTTGCGCATTGTCGAGAGATAACTCCGAATGATGCAAAAGGCGGCTATACCATCTTCACTGCGAAAGGTGCCAGATATTTTTGTTGCACTTTTACCATCCGCAAATCTCGCTCAGCAAGGTTATTGAGTTATGTATATGCTGTTTTTAGTTCATTGGCTTCTTCTTTCGTCATGCCCTTAGTCTATCATCTTTGTCTAGCCTCTCCGAAGGCACCTAAGTAGTTACCTAAAATTAAAGCTCACCAACCTGCTAATTCTATTCTTGCAACAAAAGAAATGGAGCGACTTTATAAGCATCAATTACAGCAATTACAAGACAGATATAATCATGTAGCATACTTGGCTGGAATTGGAATGGCGGCTGAGTTGTTGACTGATGCTTTTTCAAGAGAAGTCAACAACTCATTAACAATTTTACATATTCTTCAAGGAGAAACAAACAGTAGTGATCCATACATAAAGCAACTGGTTGACTCATTATCAAAACATATGGCAGTAATCAATGAGCAAATTGATATGATGGAACCGCTCTATCGGCCTAAACCTCAGAATATCGAGCAGCTAGACGTGAAGGGAGTCGTATACGATGTTATTTCTACATTGAGGCATAAGTTAGCTGAGACGAATACCAATGTGGCACTCAATGGAAAAAAGAATTTAAGTGTTCGTATAAATAGAGGCCATTTGATGTTGGCAATTATGATCATTATCGATAATGCATTGATGATAATGAAAGAAAGTTCTACAGAAGATCCTTATATTGATATTCGTATAATTTCGGAAGAGGACTTTGATGGCCTTGTGATTACAGATAGTGGTCTCGGGATATCTGAGAGTCATAGAAAATTGATATTTGAACCAGCATTTTCTATGCGTAAATCTGGCCGTGGTATGGGTCTTCACATAGCACGAGATATCTTGATGATGTATAATTCCTCATTAAATCTTTCCTCCAGACCATCCCCGTTACCTGGAGCTTGTTTCGAAATACGATTTGACAAACGTCGTGTTGTAAACATTCACAAAAACACATTAGCGAGCAACTGAGAACACCGATAAAGACAGACACTTGCTGCTCGCCACTATCGTGTAAATATTATCAATGGAAGTTGCCCAAGGTAATCTTCCAGAGTAGAGGCCAAACAAGCCAATGTAGCGTCGTAAGATTGCAGTCATCTAGGAACGTTCAAATAATGAAAAGCAGCAATCTGTGCCTTGCGCACGACGTTCCCGTTCACCGCACGATATGCTGCTCGTAGTTGATCAAAGTATCCACAAATCCCATACAGTCGAAGAGATCAGACGCCGAACGTTATACGCACGATAAGGAAGACGAGCTCGTTTCTTGGTTCTTGTGGAAAAATTGGATGTTTGATCGTCTTTAGCGAGCATATCGTGCGGTGAACGGGAACGTCGTGCGCAAGGCACGGATCGCTGCTTTTGTGTCATTGTGCGTGTGAAACAGGCTCGCGATCCTACGACGCTACGTTGGCTAGCTTGGTCTCGGCTCCGATCATTTGCTTCTCCTTGTCCCTTCCATTCTTTTCCTATCCACGTGTCCAAATCCAACGCCTCTCGCTCGGCCAGCCTTGAAAACCACTCAGCATCTTCTTCACTTTTCACACCGTTACCCTTCTACATGATTACTAGATAAATTCGTATTCGACATAAGGGTTATGGTAAAATAAAATGCAAGCAATATTCACACAACTAATGTAGATAACCTTATGCTGTATATCCCTACATATACTTCTGCTTTTTCGTAGAAAAACTGGTCAGGAATCAGGCACATTGATACAAACTATGCAATGCGACAATCATCCCAAATTAAACTCGGCTGGAGATAACCATGCAGGCCAAGCAATACGCCTGCGTTTTATTGTATTATAAAGATCCAGGGAGATAGCCATCCTCCGCGTACCTGATAACATTTTCACGAGGAAGAGCAAGCTGCCCAGTCAGATACCCCATAGCTAAAGCAAGGGGCTTGGATCTGGACTCCACCGCAACTCAGCATACCGTTTCAGGCGTGCCGCTTTGGCTTCACGATCCGATCCATCAAGGCGTTCTGACAAGAAGCCTGTGCTTATCCAGTCCTGCCGAATAAGCAGCGTTCGCATGGTGACATTCCTCGCGCCGATGAGATCTGCATGGAGCGTATACCGACAATGCTGACAGCGAAACAGTAGCCCATGATTGGGGCGGTTCTCACGGCAGGTGTGTCCACAGATGGGACAGGCTTGCGACGTATAGTCGGCATCCACCTTGATCGCCATACAATCTTGTTGCAGGGCTTTGTAGGCAATCATGGCGTGCAACTCGCCAAAGGACCACTTGGAGAAGGCGGTGTTGGCTCTCCGCTGCTTCTGGCTGGCGCGTTTGCCCGTGCGTCGTGTCGTTCTGTCTCGAATGTCGGTCAGGTTTTCCAGTCCGATCAGGGAACGCGGATGGTCTTTGACGATGCGCGTGGAAATGACATGATTGGCGTCGGCTTTCAACCGTCTCTCTCGTCCACTGATGGCTACCAGCCGTCGTGTCGCGGAACGAGTGCCTTTGCGTTGCAGGCGCTTTCTCAGTCGTGCGTAATGATTGGCCTTCTCTCTGACACGTTGGCCACCGTAGAAGGAGGACGTTCCTTGCGTCGTGGACGTGACGGCAAGATAGCGCACGCCGACATCCACCCCGACAATGCCGGTATGGGTGTGTGGGGTGGGCTCGGCTACTTCCATCTCTAAAGAGACAAGCAGATAGAATTGTTTCTTCGGTTTGTCATACCAGAGTTTTGCCGCACCGATCTTGGCTCCCTGGTTGATGAGGGCGATATGTGTGTCATAGCCGGTATAGGGGACCACCACCCGCCCATCAAGGGTCAGGATGCTCACACGATTGGACGTTTTGAAACTGTAATCGCGCTTGTAGTTATAGGTGATCGTCGGAGAGACATACTTAGGGGCGTGATCAAGTCCCTTGTAGCGCTTCTTCGTCTGCCCTCTCTTCCTCTGTGCGGCGTTTTTCTTGACCTTGGTCCACAGTCCTTTATAGGTGATTCCCACCAAACGGGGGACATTACAGGCCATCTGGGAAGGAAGGTGGTAGATCGTACGGATCTCATCATAGCAATCATGTTGCAATGTGCGCGTATTACTCATCTTACCATGCGTAAAGGCATACTGACTCACAAAATTCAGCGCGGCACGATAAGCCAGTTGTGTTTCACGCAAGGCTATAAATTGTTCTGGTGTTGTATAGAGCTTGATTTTTGCTGTGATGATCTGTTTCATGTGCTAGATCATATCATATCATCCCACACCTGTCAATAAACATTCTTGTGTGAATAATGGGGAGGAACGAACCCAGCCTGCGGGCTGTCATTTTTCCTCCCCATAGCTAAAGCAAGGGGACTCCAAATGGGACGATGTTGAAAGATAACAATGGGTTATTTTATGTTTTTTAATCTCCCGGCAGGAGCTACGATGATAGACTCATCCATTTTAAAGCTCGCATATGTTGTTATGATTAGTAGAAGAGAGGAGCAACCCTATGGAATATAGATTGCTTGGTGGTTCTGGTCTGAAAGTTTCTGCGCTTAGCTTTGGAACAGCTACTTTTGGCGGCGGAAATGCTTTTTTTAAAGCCTGGGGCAATACCGATGTGGCCGGGGCAAGTCGCCTGATTGATATCTGCCTGGAGGCGGGCGTCAATCTCTTCGATACAGCCGATGCCTATTCCGGAGGACTGTCGGAAGAGGTGCTTGGCAAGGCTATCGCGGGACGACGTGACCGGATGCTTATTTCAACGAAGGCAAACTTCCGGTTGGGCAATGATGATGGACCTAACGACGTGGGTTCCTCGCGCTATCACCTGATCAAGTCATGTGAGGATAGTCTGCGCAGACTGAATACAGACCATATCGATATCTACACGATGCATGGCTTCGACGCGCTCACGCCTGTCGAGGAGACGTTGCGTACACTCGATACGCTGGTACAGAGCGGCAAGGTCCGCTATATCGCTTGTTCCAACTTCTCCGGCTGGCATCTGATGAAGTCGCTTGCCACCGCGCAGAGCTACGGCTGGACGCGCTATGTAGCCCATCAGGCATTTTACTCGCTGGTTGGACGCGAGTACGAATGGGAACTCATGCCGCTCGCCATCGACCAGAAGGTCGGCACGATCGTCTGGAGTCCATTGGCCGCAGGAGTGCTCTCGGGCAAGGTCCGCCGCAACCAGCCAGCTGCCGAAGGCACCCGCGTCAAGCAGATCGGCTCCGAGGCATTACATATACCTTATGAGAAGGTATACGAGATCGTGGACGCCATCGACGCTGTAGCCGAGGAGACGGGTAAGTCAGTCTCTCAGATCGCTCTGAACTGGTTGTTACAGCGTCCCACGGTATCAAGCATCATCGTTGGCGCTCGTAACGAGGAGCAGCTCAAACACAACCTCGGCGCAGTCGACTGGAATCTCACCGCCGAGCAAGTCGAAAAGCTTGACAAAGCCAGCGAGATCCCTACCATATACCCTTACTGGCATCAGCGCCCATTCGCCGAGCGCAATCCCCTACCCGTCCCCACTTATCTATAAAGAGTGATAAGAAAAGAGAGCTAAAGGAAAGCCGTGGGGTCATTACGACCCCCCCCCCAGCAATCCGATAGGATGCGCATGGCCTCTGTTTTTTACCCACAATGGGTACCCACATGCGTCAAGGATGATAGATCTAAATATCCAACTGATTAGAGAAAGGAACCATCATCCCGGATTCCAAAGGAGGCCCCTATGGCACGCAATGATTTTAGCACTACCCTGCAAAGCACCAAGGATAATTAATAGGCAAGAGATAAAGTGAGAGAGGCTCAATTGCAACTGTAATCGAGCCTCTCTCACTTTATCTCTCGTTTAGTCAGGAGTGAGGTAAGATATACTAATGCATATCCAGCTTCACATCGGCTCCGACGGGGCTTTTTTCTCCACCGGAGCTGCCGTCGTGACTTGTGAGCCGTTTGGCAGCAGCAAATAAGCCACCCATCTTGCCGGAAGGAGCATCCCAATATTCAGCGTCTGTAACATGGACCCTCATCAGAACTATGTCAGGATCTTCAGGTCCGCATTGGAACCAGGCTTTGGCAAGTGGGTTCCAGAGGCCTTTGACCTTTTTGCGATCATCGACGATTTGAGCTGTGCCTGAGACGGTGATAAACAGGTTTTTATCCGGTTTGCTATAACTCAAGTTGACTTGCTGATGCTCTTTGACATTGGCAGCTTTAGGCGAGCTAGCCAATGTCAGAAACCAGAGATCACCATCGAATGGGACTGCGTCAATGTCTTGCGTGACCATTGGACGACTATGCAATTCACCATTCTGCTCAATCGTAGTCATCATAACAATACGAACATCTTTGATTTTATCGCTCAATTGTTTTGCTTCACTCTTATGTTGCGTATGTGAACCCATGGAAAACCCCTCCAATCATCAAAAAAAACGTTACCCATACAAGCATTTCCCATCTACATCTGGTACACGCTGAACTATCATAAGAGGATGCAATTCATAACCTGATCGATTGATCTCAACGTATCTGCTGATGCTGGCTGCCAGATCCCCTCAATGGCCGCTGCGGCTGTTGTTGTTGTTGTTGCTGCTGCTGCTGCTGCTGCCTTTGCAACGCTTGATTTTCTACCGCCAAATCTCTTTTATCGCGCTCAAGCCGATCCTGTTCCAATTGTAAGAGTCTATTCTCACGGGTAAGTTTACTAACGCTAGCCTGAAGGACCTCTTTCTCACGCATGATCTTATTTATAGCATCGTCGCTCACCCCCTGCTCTTCACGAACGCGCTCGATATCCTCCTCCAGAGAGCTAATGCGGTTTTGTTGCTCAGCCATCTTCATAGTCGATACCAACAATTCCTTCTTGAAGGTATCGTGTTGGATAGCGAGATCCTGCTGCAATTTCGTGAGTTGAGGCTCATAGCGCCATCCCAATAGGACATTAGCGATTTCACGTAAAGCCCCCTCATCATCCTCATCCTCACGCAACTCCTGCAACTTGCGCACATCCCACTGTCCGCTAGCGAGTAAGCCGCCAAGCGCTCGCAGGGAGACAGACAGCTGCTCCGGATAGGCTGCTCCGGGTCGTCGATTGGCGATGCCATGACGGCTAATCGTGTAGACATAATCATTGATGGCTTCAGGGACAGTTGTCATACTCAGGATAGTAGCCACCTCAGCGCGCAAGGCCATCGGAGATGAAGCATCATCAAAGATATCTAACAAGACATGCTGCGTAGCGGGTCCCAACAAGAAGAAGAGGTACAGCAGATTGTTGCTCTGCTGTGGATCATCCCTCAATGCCTGCACCAGATGATCAGTAATCGTTTGTTCGCCCATCAGCAACAACAAAGCCATGATACGCAGATTTGTATCCGGTTGAGTACTCGTCTGCACAAAATCGATCAGTTCAGGCACCATTACATGCTCTTGATAATCGAGCTTCGCCTCCTCGTGGACACGCGCCAATAGGAGGGAGACAGCCATGGCGATATCGTCGCGATCCTCGCCCACCAGCAAGGTCACCAATTCATCCTTAATCACCTCAGGCGGCATATGACGGAAAACAGCCATAGCGGCCTCACGGCGAGCCAAATTGCTGCGATCGCTCTGAGCAGTCCAGATGAAAGAGAGGGCCGGTATGCCGATTTCACCAAGGATAAATTGAGCTGAACGCGCGACAGACGCATTCGGATTGACAATCAGTTCTCCAACCCGTGAAACCGCCAGCCCACCATTTCTGATCAGCGCAATCTCAGCCCCCTGACGTTGTTCCTCCATAAAGAGCGCATCGATTAAATGATCCAAAACAGCATCTTGCAGCTCCGATTTACGGGTCAGACGTACAAAAGCTTCAGCAACATCTTCGATCAAGCGTGCGTCATCTAAGCTATCGAGGAGAGCAGGCATACTGACATCTACCAGCGTAGCGGTAAGCAGATCAAGCAACGCCTCGCGAGCGTAGGGAGGCAGGATGGGATGAAAGAGATGTACGACTCCCAATAATACTTCCTGCTGCTGCGCTCCCTGTCGCTGACGAACAAGCGAAATAATCACCTGCTGCGCCAGCTCGCGAGCCGAAGCCCGCTGATCATTCAAACCTGCCACCAGAGGTCTGAGCACAGCGGAGCCAAAACGCGGAAGCAGATCAGCCGCAATGACGCTGCGCTCATATTCACCAAGCAGGCCGACCAGTGGCGGTATGGCCGCATCAGGATAACGCAGGAGCAAGGTTGAGATGGCAGGCCGTAGCTCTGGTTGATATAATGCATCCAGCAGAGCCGGAACGACCACCGTACCAGGCATCTGTTCCAATGTCTGCTGAATATATGCGCGCACAAATTCATCATGATGAAGAAAATTCGCGACCAGTACCTGTGCCGCCTCTTGGCCCTTGTCGCGCAAGACCGCAACGACCTGCTCCGCCTGTCCCACGCTACGATGTTGTTCAAGGACGTCAATCAATTGCTCACCGGGAAAGGGAGCCATCAGGATCAGGGCACGGCGGATGCGCTGGATAACGACAGGTTCAGATGGCTGATCCAGCGCGGCGACCAGTTCATCGAAAGCGACCATCCCCAGTTGACTCAGCGCCATGATGGCTTGCTCGTAGACTAGTGTGTTGCTGACGGCAAGCAAGTTCAGTAACGGCTGGACCACACGCGCATCAGAAAAGAGACAGAGCGCTCGGATGAGGGAGATGACTAATAATGGCTCTTCGTCAGACAACTGAGGCCGTGCGAGTAGGTCGATCAAAGCAGGAATGGCACGCGGATCACGCAGATTTTCAAGCACCTGTACCAGAAAACGCGTGCGGGCAGAAATCGCGGAGGCAAGAGCCTCCATGACTGGCTCAATCGTTGTAGTGCCGATAGTTTCCAGCACCGTAGCCGCCCGCTCTGCCACAATATCATCGGGACCAGTTAAAATAAGCTCGATCAGGCCAGGAATGCTTTCGGGAGCATAGACATCCAGGGCATGCATCGCATGTTGCCGTACATTTGACTGACTATCGCTTAACAAATGCAAGAGCGCATCGAGGGCACGGAAATCGCGTTGATCAACAAGGATATCCACCACGCGTACGCGTACCAGATCCGCAGGATCACTCAAACGTTCAATCAGACGCGGCACAGCGGGAGCGCCGATCTCTTGTAAGGCCAGCAACACGTTCTGTAGGGCAGAAACATCCTGTGAAGATAGATAACTCAGTAGGGCATCGATCACCTTTTCGCCACGCTTCTCACGCACCGCTACAAGTGAGGGAGTTTTGCCTTGCTTGACCAGAAATTCTCGTGCGACTTGCTGCGTTTCTGGCTCAATCTGATAACGCGAGGTCAGCATCGGCACAACGCGCTCCAGGATCTGCTGATACTGAATGAGCGTCACTTGATATCTGGCCGCATCCTTATCATCCAAAAAGCGATCAACCACCGTCAGCACCGCCTGATGCACACGGGACCCGAATGGATCAGCTGTACGCGCTTCCAGTTCTTCAAGTACACGGTTCAAGATTAATTGCGCACCCAGACGCATCAGGGCATTCGTGGTACGTTGAGCAATAAATGCTTCGCTATCGCGCAAGCGAGCCATCAAAGGTTCAACCGCAGAGGCATCATTTGTGCCACCCAACGTATTGATGGCAGCGGCACGTAAGCGCAATGGACGTTCTGGCGCGGGCAAGCTTAACTCGGCGGCACGCTCGACCACAACCGCGCCAAACATGCCAAGCACACGTATGATACGCTTGACTTGCTGCTCATATGTGGGATCGCTAATAGCATCCTGCAACTGCGTAAACAACAGATCTGGCACCACAACGCGATCCAGCAGGACAACTAATTCTTCGATGCCATCCAGAGTGATCAAGGGCAGCAACGAACGATAGACCTCCAGGCCACCTTCTTCAGCGCTATGCGTAAATAGCTGAGCAAGCTCTGCGCGCGCCGCTTTATTACGTACAGCGATGGATAGCGCCTCGCCAATACCAGGAGGAAGTTCCACCTGCTGCTGGATCTCAGCTTGAGGAGGTGTCCACAAGACCCCAACGCAGATCAATCCCAACGTGAGAGCCTGAAGCACATAGGACTGCTTGCTTACTCCTAAAAGTCCAAAGCACTCAGCCAGTTCCAAAGGATCGTCCAACAGACCGGCCCAGATCGCCACAGGCTCACTCCAGCGACCGACATCTTCTAGTAGTTCTTCGCGCACAGCCAGGTCAGCCAAAGAGTCCGGCGCACAGGCCAGAAAATACTCAGCCACCAGATACTCAGCAATCAATTCATGTCGAAAGCTCAGCACGCCATCTGAACTGATATCAATCACGCCAGCGCTTTGCGCGAAATGGAGCAAAGGAGCGATATCACCATACGACCCGGCCACCGACTCACTCTCAACCACAAAAGGTCCTTGAGCTGGATGCTCATGCAGCCAGGATGTAAGCTCAGCGCGGATCACTTCAAAGTCTCCGGCCTCACGATGAACAGTCACACCACCACGAGCAGGAGCCAGTAACTGAATAGCATTTCTATCTTGCGCCCAACGAGCCGCGCAAGCCACCTCACTCAGAAAGCGCACAACATCCTGTTCAGCTGGAGCCGTGCCATCCCATTTATCAATCTCCTGCGCCAGGAGCTGGCTAACCGACTCACGCAGCAGGAGTCCACGTGTATCTATCTGCTTCCCATACTCGACCCCAATCTTATCGATAATGCCCATCAATGTAAACAGCATCATCGGATTGGTGCAGTGATAGCGTAAGCGGCTGCGATCAATGACCGTCATAATCTGTCCAGCCGTATGCTGCCATTGACCAGATTGCTGCTCGACATAGCGCTCCACAAACGCATAGACCTGATCGAGTTGTAGCGGATAAACGACAACCCGTGTTGCGCGACCATCCTCAACCAGCTCAACAAAATCGTCCTGTTCCCGATAATCCACCTCGCGACAGGTGATAACCAACCGATTGTGGCTCGTGCGCATAATCGCAGCCAGTTCGGTACTTACCTGGGCAAGATAGTCACTATCAACCTCATTCAGACCATCACAGAGGAGCAACAATCGTCCCTGCTTGAACAACGCGATGATGTGTGCATGCAGATAACGCATACCCGGTAGATCGCTCTGAGCAAGATATGAGATCAGTGATGGGGATAATGTTTGCTTATGGTTTTCATCATCGCTAAGTAAAGTATCAGCTTGTTGCTGCTTAAGATACAGACTATAGTTTTTCATCGGCACATAGATGGGAACTTTACCACCGGTCATGGCAAGTTTGAAGGCTTGCTCAGAAGTGAGATATTGATAAGCTCGCAAAGCCATCGTCTTACCCGCCCCAGGCACACCCAGGACTAAGAGAGGCGCCTGTTGATGCTCAACAAGCTGCAAAAGAGAGATATATTCATTGTGCTGTGCCGGCTCATCCAGCGCATCAGGCTGCGCCTGAGCAAGTGTCATGGTTGTACGAATATTCGTCAAAGTCGTCAGAGGAGTATATAAATCGTGATAAGATCTTTGGGCTCCATGCACCGTACGTAGATAGCGCATGATAGCCCAGGGTTTCACCAGCAATACAATGATACCAGTAAAGATCAAAAATTCAGGTATTATCAATAGAAGAATGAGTGTCAATTGGGCAAGAAGATGAAGTGGAAAAAGCACACCAAAGACAAGAAATATAGTTAGAAGACCAGCCGCTCCCAGGCCCAGCAGCACACTGGGAAGCAGGCGCGGCAACACCGAGCCAATCCCCCGTCCTCCGCCTGTGTCCGGGGACGCATTTGTTTTTTGAACTAGTTGTTCCATGAAGAATTACCCCAGATTTCTTTTTATAAACATAATAAAAACAGTATATCGCAATCAATCCATCTCAACAAGCAATAAGAAATACTCCTCATCAGAACAGGACCAAACCCAAAGTATGCTCGCCCCCCCAAACATGTAACTCAAACGTTCTATTTAAGAGTAGCAATCACATTATAACGAATATCAGCGTATTGACCCCACTGACTTGCTAGGATCTATTGGCTGGAAAGATCGCTATTTGTTAAAAATAAGTTAAAATGGAAGCATGCAAAAATTACCCTTTCAACATTTACATGTGATATCACTCACGTATCAATTAGATCAGCAGATCGGATGAAAGGAACAAGCCGCTATGGAACAGGAAACGGCTTTGTTAGGTTTATATTGTGTATAAGAAAATTGTGGCGAGCCAACAACAGCCAGAAAATCATAAAACAATGAACATATATACATCTGATACGGAGCCATCACAGCAACATACTGGAGCTCAACGCCTGCTCAAACGCGCTCCAACCAGTTATCTCTTCAACCAGGCATACAGTTTTTGGTTCTATATCTCGTCATTTCTTTTTACAATCCTAATCACGCGTGAAGTTAGAACGGATCAATACGGGGTCTACGCAATCATCCAAACGACGATTAACACCATCATCTATATTGTCGCGCTCGGACTCGAAGACGCTACCACGACCTTTATCCCGCGTATTCTGGCTGAAAACGGCAAAGTGGAGGCGGCCAGGCTCGCCAGGCAGATTGTAGGATTGCGCTTGATCATATTGCTGATAAGTATAGCCATCATAGCATTTGGATTACCGCTCCTGGCCGCAGGCATTACCCTCATCCCAATAGCTCAAACAAAAGCCATCGCAGTCGAACTACAAAATCCAATTCTGATCAAATACAACCTCCCCATCATCCTCTACGTCTTTGGAACGGGCATCGGAAATACACTGACCGCTTTATGCTCGGCACAATTGCGCACCCAGATCGTCTTAGTCGTTGGTGGTATCACACAAATCATACTATTGGCCGTCAGCTTTGTACTACTCTCCATGGGCCTGGGAATTGAAGGAATTTTATGGCTACAAGCTCTCCTGGCCCTATTTAATGCTTTAGCTTTTGTGATCTGGCAAGCGCCATTTTTATTTTCGCCTAGGACAAGCTATAAAACACCGCTAAAAGCCGTACTCAAGCTCAGTTTCTCAGCCTGGTTAACCAATCTTGCCTCTGGAGCACTACTCAAACAGATCTCCATTGTTTTACTAGGCATCTACCTGATATCCTATACAGACATCGGCTACTTCAATCTCTCTTTCCAACTGGCCGACTCGGCCAACGTACTATTGGTCGGAGGCTTCTCTGGTGTAGGCGGTTCGGCGTTAGCAGCGGCCTTTGTCGGGAAGAACAGCGAACGTCTGGGACAAACCTGGCAAGCCTTAATTAAAGTCGAAACAGTCCTGGCCGCCCCAGGACTAGTCTTTTGTCTCTTCAACGCCGGCACCATCACCCAGGTCCTCTATGGCAGCAAGTATGCTCCAGTTGGACCACTACTAGTTATCTTTATTTTATTCAACCTGCTCGTACGAGTAATAGGTACAACCGTTCATCAAGCCAGTCTCTATGTCGTCGGGAATCCAAAGATGGTCGTGCTTAGCCAATGGATTGGTATCGTGATAATCATAGGTGCAGGAAGCCTGCTTATCCCGATGTTTGGAGTGGCGGGAGCTCTTATAGCTGATGGACTGGCAAAATTAATCACCGGTATATTGCTACTCATAGCACTCATTAGCTACATTCCCCCCAAGCATCGCCAGGAACTGCTCGTGTTTACGCTACGCTTTATGCTCGCCCTGGCCATTGCGGCGCTGCCATTTCTGCTCTGGCATCCAACCAGCCGTCTACTACTCGGCATATCAGGCGGCATATTTGTCATCTTATGCCTAGGTCTGTTAATATGGATTAAACCTTTCAGCAAGACCGATATGGAGATGCTTCAGCAGATGAATCCCAAAATAGCGAGATATTTGCATCTCTTTGTGCGGCAAGCCTAGTATTATACTCGATAAACAACAGGTTTATCGAGTATAATAGATGGAGGGATGGTAGGCTGTGACTGCTGTTTTTCTATCGATCCGCTAATAGGATTCTGCAATAGTAGGATAACTTTTTTGAACGTCATACTGTAAAAGAAAGATCACAGCCATGCGACTCATAAGGCCAGAACCACTTGATCCGATGCTCGTTATCAACGCCTATGCGCAGGGTATCTTCCCCATGGCTGATGAGTATGGAAGGATCAGTTGGTATGCACCTGATCCACGTGCCATCCTGGAACATGAACATCTGCATGTCTCACGTTCTCTCAGAGCCACGGTACGCAAACAGATCTATGAGCTGCGCATGGATACTGCTTTTGAGCAGGTGATGCGCAGTTGCGGAGCGCGCACGGAGACCTGGATCAATGAGGAGTTTATCAAGACCTATACTTATCTTCATCAACAAGGATTCGCGCATTGCGTCGAAGCCTGGCATGAGGACAAATTAGTCGGGGGATTATATGGCGTGGCGCTTGGAGGCGCTTTTATGGGCGAAAGTATGTTTTCGTTCGCAACCGACGCCTCCAAAGTTTGTGTTGTCACACTGGTAGAGCACCTACAGACTCACGGCTACACGCTCCATGACACACAATTCGTGACCGATCATCTGACATCTTTAGGCGTAACAGAGATTCCACGTCAGACGTACGAAAAGCGTTTGCGTGCCGCTCTACACATGCATTGTACCTGGACGGATCCTGTCAAATAACTAGGAAAGCTCCACTTGGAGATTCACTTCTTCTTCGTCATCATAAACTATTTCTTCGCTTTCTATCTGACGGCGCTCATCATCCATACGCGTTCGACGTTCAATCTGTCCCATCCAAGAAATAAAGAGCGGAGTCATAACAGCCAGGTCAACCAGACCAGGTAGCAGTAACATTGCGCCAGCGGCAGCCTGATCGCCAAATGCACTCACGCCGAACAGCGAGGTGAGCTGCGCGGGGATCGCGTAATGGGTATAGAGAGTAATGTTGCTATAGACCAGTATAAAAGCAAAGATATCAACCGGCTCTCCATCTAGAATGATGTAGAGCATCTGCAGCGGATAACCAATCTTCTTTAATTCCGATAATGAGCCAACGACTGGCCACCAGTTAAGTAGCGAGGCCAGAAAAATTGTGATCATCATAATATTGTACACAGGCACACTTAACGTAGCCGCATTGTAGATCTTCGGTGCGTGCCAGAGCAGGAAAGTTGCATTAAAGATGATTGATGTCACAATCGGGTTCGTCAAAAAACGCGCAATCGAACTAGTAAAAGGAAAATCCATTACTGGTTGCAAAAGCACCGCAGAACAGCCTCCCACCAGTAACGGCGCACAGAGAGTCGTCAACAATACAACTTCGGCCATGTGCACAGAAAAAAGTTGTGTGCGACCAATATTTTCAATTGGTGAAAAGAACAAGAAGGCAAAAATAATCAACCCAAGCCAGAACGAGACGATGCGCGCGATGCTAACAGTGGGTGCCTGCGGGTCAAGGCGATGTTGGACATGCACCCTCCGTAATCCGAGTACATAGAGCGCTCCTAGGGCCACGAAACAGAGAAATCCGCCTAGACTCCATGACCAGGCGAGCGAGAGACCATACAACATAGAAAGACTCCACAAACTATTTTCAGCATTAACTGATAGGGCTTCTAGTATCACACGGCACTACCAAACAGAGAGGGTTGCTAAGCATAAGGACACATGAATATCCCCCTTTTTTGATAGCTCCGACCAACACGTAGTATAGGACAGGTTCAAAGAACGTGCAAACTATATTCCTCAGTATTTGATATAATGCACGTAGCTCATCATGGACTGATTAAAAAAAGGAGCGGCATCATGCGTATTCTTATTGCCCCGCAATCACTAAAAGGAAGTCTCTCGGCGACTGAAGCAGGAGCCGCTATCGCGCAGGGAGCACACGCAGCTTTCCCGGATGCAGCGATCACCATTATCCCCATTGCTGATGGCGGTGAGGGCACAGTACAGGCTCTTGTCGATGCCACCAGAGGAGAAATCCGTATCCAGATAGTCACAGGACCACTGAATGAACCGGTGAAAGCGTTTTATGGCTTGCTTGGGGATAACCATACTGCCGTCATTGAGATGGCTGCCAGTTCTGGTCTACCTCTCGTGCCATTGCAGCGCCGCAATCCGCGCCTCGCCACTAGTTATGGAGTCGGAGAACTTATCAAAGCAGCCCTCGATCAAGGTCGACGCCATTTCATCATTGGTCTAGGAGGAAGCGCCACAAACGACGGTGGTGCCGGTATGGCACAGGCACTTGGTGCCCGCTTACTCGACGCACGCGGAAGAGCCATCGCGTTTGGAGGGGCGGCCCTGAAGACTCTTGCGAGTATCAGCATAGAAACGCTAGATCCTCGCCTCAAAGAATGCAGCTTCGAGATCGCCTGCGACGTCACCAATCCATTATGCGGCCCCACCGGAGCATCAGCAATCTATGGTCCCCAAAAAGGAGCCACCCCCAGCATGATCGCTGAACTCGATGCCGCCCTGGCGCATTATGCCCGGATCATCCAACGAGACCTCCATCTCAGCGTCAGCGAGCGACCAGGAGCAGGCGCAGCGGGCGGCCTGGGTGCCGGTATGCTCGCCTTTCTGGACGCAACCCTACGACCAGGTGCCCAGATTGTGATCGATGCACTTCATCTGGATCAATATATGCAGAACACTGACCTCGTCATCACTGCCGAAGGACAACTCGATGAACAGACCACTTATGGGAAAAGCGTTGCAGCTATTGCGACACTGGCAAAAAAATATAAACTACCTGTTCTGGCTCTGACAGGCGGATTAGGAGAACAGTATAAAGGCTTGTACGAACTGGGCATCGATGCGATCACAGTATTACCCTCTGGTCCCATGCCACTAGTCTATGCCATGGAACACGCTTATCTCTTGACGAGTGAGGCAACCGAACGAGCCCTCAAACTCCTCAAAATGGGCATCGATTTCAAAAAAATATAAATGTATCAGTTAATCTCGGCAAGGCGGAACGTTTATACTAATAGAGATGGAAAATAAACTTTTGAAAATTTCTCTTATACTTATGTTTACTACCTAGGAAATTTTTGGTGGCAAAATTACGTTTACATATGTAAGAGGGGCTTTCATCTGTAGAGGCATTCCATCACTCGCTCAAGATCTCTGCAAGGGCTCATTGAAAAGTTTGTTCGGTTTATAGTAAAGGGAGCTTGTCATCATGCCAGATCATTTATACGCGACCGAAAGTACTGACTTACAAAGTCTGCTCTCGACGGGATTTTCAGAAACCGAAGCCGCACAACTCATTCATATGAAAGATCATGTCTCTGAGCAAGTCGAATATCGGGAAATGCTGCAAGAAAGTCGTCGTCTTAACTTCATACGCTGGCTTATTGAACACAACCGTATCAGCCGCTAAAAGCTGATACCGACTATATATATCCGTCACAGGGGGAGCAATGATAGCACATATTATGCTCCCTTTTTGCTGTCTAAGCAACGATAGGAAGAGTATGTCCATCATCGATAAAAGGCAATATAGCCATTAATAGCAATTTGCTGATAGGCTGTATTGTGCTGAAAAGCATCAATAGCACTCTGTGGATAAAAATCGCTATTTGTGGTGAAAACATAGGCAGCCTGACTATCTTTACTGACGATATCATGATACAACGTATAACGTGTTAGGCCAGGTTGCATATCTGCTCCAAGCACAGAACAAAGCACTTTCTCTTGACTCGCAAAAATCAAACGATCGCAGACCCAATATCCTGAATAAATATGTGAAATATGCCTCTGTTCCAGTTGCTGAATAAATGCCGTCTGATTGCTTATCGCAGCAGTAGCTTGAGGCAATGCAAAGAAATTTTGGAGTGTGCCAATACAAATAATGCCAAGGACCAGTGCGACAAAAATACGTTTGCCTGCGCGTTTCCACAGAGAGGTTACATACAGTGGTTTGCGCAATTGACAGGGTGAAGCAATAAGCGCTGGCATAACTATAAGCAATCCGATCAAATAACGAAAACTCCACGGACGCTCAGCGGCTGTTGAACTTGTGGCAAAAGAGATAATAGTTAACCATCCACTGAGAAGTAGCATGCATCTCGCCGCATGCAGAGCAAACTGTTGTCGCTCCTCCTCGGATAGGCTCACCTTATGGCGTACTTTTTTCCAAAAGAAGAAGGCCCCTGTAAGCGAATGTTTCGTTGAAGTAAGCAGCAAAATCAGATACCCCAAGCTCCAACCACCAAAGCAGAGTAGCGGAAGCAACGATTGCCAGCCAAGATGACCATACATCGGCAAAGAATTAAGTTCATCAATATTTAAGATCCCATAAGCACCGGGCACAACTTGTAAATCGCTGAAGTGTAGCATGCCAGTTGCTAATGGAAGAGTATAGAAGAAAGTTCCAATCAATTGTTTGCACCAAAGAAGTAGACCCTTTGGTGCATTGGGATAGACAGTGTTATGTAATTCAAAAAAAACTACCAGGGCATTATGTTGTGGATCCAGGATATTGAAAATAATGAGCGGACTGGCTCCAATGAGAAAGCCAAGCGAGAGCATCCATACGAATCCTTGTTTGAGCTGATGTCGACTGAAGAGAAGGAGCAAAGCTCCACTAGCGAAAATAAAGGGGACGACAAGTAAGTGACTCCACAATGCCAACCCGGCCACTAATCCCCAACCGCCATAGGCATACCAATGACGTTTTGTGGTTGTCGGATGACAAACGATCCATGCGGCAAGCAACAGTAAAGCAGTTCCAAACACCAGGGTTTCAATAACACCGCCAACCGCTTTGAGTTCTGGGGTAATCACCGTCTCTGATCCTCCTGCCAGAATGACAAGCGTCCAGATGGCAACTTTTTTATTGTACAAGAGAGAGCCAAGCACATAAATGAGCAGGAGAAAAATGGTAAAAAGAAGGAGCATACCCAATCGCAACGAAAAGATCGAAATACCGAAGAACTTGAACATTACGGCACCAATATATGCTTCTGCAACCCCCATATAATATTGACCATAAAAATAAATAGGGTGCTCTCCCTTCGTAAGAATGTGGAGCGCTTCCAGCCCCATCGTTCCTTCTTCACTATCTGTTGCAGGCCAGTTATTGAGCATAAAGAAAATGCGTAGGAGAATAGCACTTGAAAAAAGAAAGATAATGAGGAAATGACGTTTACAAAAACCTATTGCCGGTTGTAACATGCGTCCTTGGACCCCTTCAAAATAGTATTCAGATAGAACAATAGTGTATTTACATATTTTACTATAATTTATTGTAACATAAAATTGTTTTGGCTATTCACTTGTAATATTTTATATATGGATTTTCCACCATTTAGTGTTTTCAAGAATCTTGCAGTTATTCCGTCTATGCTTGCACAATAGCAGCATCAAGAGGGCCAGATGGATTGGTGAAGATAAGGAAAGAGGAAAGAAAAATGGTAATAATCGCTCACCCACTATAGCATGACTTGATCGTTGGGGGATTTTATGATGGTGGGTGAGCGGGTCAGAGAAAGCCATAAGCCGAATTCTGTTACCCGGATGCGCTTACGCGTACCGGGAGGTAATCATCTATCTAGGACGATGGTTACCCATCGCCTCAAGCGACCAACCCGAAGGTTAACAGACGAGCAACCTGCCAGGTCATAGACCTGTTCCTCCTATTTAGTCTTGCTCCAGATGGGGTTTGCACAGCCAACCAGTCACCTGGTTGCTGGTGAGCTCTTACCTCACCATTTCGCCCTTACCCGAACATGTTTTCATGCTCAGGCGGTATGTTTCTGTTGCACTTTCCTTGAAGTCACCTTCACTGGCCGTTAGCCAGCATCTTTGCTCTACGGAGTTCGGACTTTCCTCGGACCTGTCGATCCGCAATTACCAGTCTTTCTCAAACCCACTGCACATAAGAGTAACATATCTGACAAGGGGCGTCTAGCCAAACAATGGCCACTCGATTACCGTCAAAAGTATCGAATACCGTCTATTGGCGTCTATTACAGCCGAATATTCCTATACAAGAGCGTTGCAGTTCGTGCCAAAACGCGCTACAATGACGGCTACGACAAAAATTGCTGTGTGTCTGCTAGAAAGAGATTACGCTAGCATGTGACACTCGATGTCCAACACCAATACACTTTAATGTAGGTCGTCTAATTATTGATGGCTGATCGATGCCACTCCTAAGGCAACGTATCAGAAGAATCAGAAATCACATATGCTGCAACTATCAAATACATAGAACAAATGTCATCATTGAGGTATATTTATGCACGAACCATTATTGGAAGAGATTTTGGGCGTACACTTTCAGGACCCTCACCTTCTGAAATTGGCTCTAACACATCGCTCATACATCTATGAGACCTCGGGCGCAGGACAAAGCTCGAATGAACGCTTGGAGTTCCTTGGCGATTCGATCCTGGCTTTGATTAGCGCGGATTTCCTTTATCGCACGTTCCCTGATTTGAGTGAGGGCGAGTTAACCGATGTCCGCGCGGTACTGGTGCGTACAGAGACTCTCGCGAATTTTGCGCGCGAAATCAATCTGGGCACGTTTCTGCTGATGGGGAAAGGCGAACAAAATAGCGGGGGTGGACAACGCGTTCAGGCGTCGGCGTTTGAAGCCGTGCTCGGAGCCATTTATCTGGATCAAGGCCTGGAGGCAACACGGCTCTTCCTGCTTCCCCGTCTTGAACCGTTGGCTCAGACGATTGTAACTAAGCGCTTGTTTAAAGATAGTAAATCATTATTCCAGGAACAAGCCCAGGCTCATGAGGGCATTACCCCTTCATATCGTCTGGTCAGTCAAGAAGGACCATCACACAATCGTGAATTCACTGTCGAGGTCATGCTTGGAGAACAGGTCGCTGGCCGTGGTCAGGGTCGCAATAAGCAAACGGCAGAACAAGAGGCAGCACGCAATGCCCTGGTCAGCCGCAACTGGACTTAACAAGCTCGTTTCGACAGGTCAAGCATCAAAAATGTGAACGTCTTGGCAGGGATATGATATTTCCTTGCCTTCAGAAACGCGACGCTTGCCGTGAGCAATGTGCTGCGGCATCTTTCTCCTCTGAAGGCATATGGGTGGGTATAAGAATGACGGCAGAGGCGCGAAAAAGGGGATAGGGTAGGAGGTACGTGGATGCGATTGGAACAAACGCCAAGAACCGAACAAACGGTGAGAGTAAGTGCTCGGCTCGTTACATCGAGCACCATTTTACATCTCTCAGCCGATGAACTCGAACGCACAATCAACCAGGAGCAGACAGAGAATCCCGTTCTCGAAGTGACAGAACAGCGCATTTGTCTCTTCTGCTCAACACCTTTATATGGGCAGTCTTGTACAGTTTGTGGGCGCTTCACACAGAATATGCTCCAACTGGGCAGTACGCCAGAACCCCGTAGGCAGGAAATTCCTCTAGAGGGGCAATGGGAGTCGCAGGCTTTCTTTTACGATAGCGATAATTATGGCTTCTCTGAAGCCGATGATGACTATGATCTCATGGCCCATATCGCAACTGGCGAGACATTAACAGAGGATCTCCTCCAACAGTTGGAGGCTCAGGTCTCTCCTGATGATGCCTTGATCGCTGAACAACTGGTCGGAAATCTCAATGAACGCGGCTACTTAGAGATTAGCCTTCAGGAGATCGCTGAGCATTTACAGGTCCCTTATGGGCGCGTGGCCTATGTCTTGAGCCAGCTCCAAATGCTAGAACCATATGGGATCGGAGCTCGCAATCTGCGCGAATGCCTCCTGATTCAATTAGAAGCTATGAGCGAGCAACATACTCCGCATCCATTGGCGTATCCGCTGATCGACCGCTATCTCGAAGATTTAGGACACAATCGCTATGCTGAAATCGCCAGGCATCTTAGGGTCACCGAACAAGAAGTACGCCAGGCCAGCCATTATATACGCAGCACCTTGCATCCCTATCCAGGACATATGTATCGCGCTTCCATCAGCGACACGACCCTGGGCAACGGCATCGCCTATATTCATCCCGATATCATTATTCGTCAAGGAGAAAATGGCTTCGAAGTCGAGCTGACAGAGGAAAAACGTTACAATTTCCACGTTGGGACCCACTACACAGGTCAACCAGAAGAGAACACCAGCGATGTCCAACGCTATATGCATCAAAATAGAGATCGCGCTAGCTTCTTTGTCGATTGTATTCATCGGCGCTGGCGCACACTCAAGCGCGTCGCTGGCATCGTGATCAGCCATCAAAAAGATTTCTTGGAGAAGGGGATTCGTTATCTCTATCCGCTTACCAGAGCCGAGGTCGCTACGCTCCTACATCTGGACGAGGGCACAGTCAGTCGCGCAACGGCGAATAAATATGCCCTCCTGCCCAACGGCCGCTTGATCCCAATCGCAGATTTCTTCGATGGCTCGCTCAGAATAAAGGATATGCTACGCGAATTAATCCAATCTGAGTCTCCCCAGCATCGTCTGAGTGATGAAGAACTGGCGAGAATGCTGACGGCGCGTGGTATCCCACTGGCACGACGAACAATCACGAAGTACCGTGAAGAAATTGGCATTGGCTCATCCCGCGAACGAAATTGATAACTTAAGATTTAAGCAATAATAATGCACTATCGGGCTCTGCATAGATAGTGTGCTCACGCTCATAAATGACCATGCCTGGACCGCCGCCTTTCATATGACGTACATGGCGCTGCAAGGTGTAATCAACTGGTGCACTGGTGGTTCCACGTGCTTCACTATAATAAGCGGCTAGACTGGCTGCTTGATCAATCGTGCTGCGTGGAACCTCACGTCCGGCAGATTTAATGATGACATGGGCACCAGAGACGCCACGCGCATGCAGCCAGAGATCATTGGAGGTCGCTTGATGAAAGGTGACCTCCTCATTCTGCCGACTATTCTTGCCGATCAACAAGATGAAACCCTCACGGCTCTGCACATGGAGAGGCACACCACCACCAGGTGGCACAGGCTTGCCTTTCATCTGCTTGCCCCCCTTGATCTTCTTCGCCGCTTTTAAGGCCTTCTTGTCGATCACGACTTTGCTCCCACGCATATAACCCGCTGCCTGCACCTCTGCTTTGACATGCGCGATTTCAGCTGCATTCTCAGCCATTTTGAGATCAGCCATGAACTGGTCCAGCGTCGCCAATTCAAGATTATTCAGCTCGATCTGTCCTGGAACCAGTTCCAATGCGCGCCGCAATTTATGATATTTATGAAAATAGCGATTCGCATTCGTCACCGCATCAAAGCGCGGATCAAGCGGAACCTTGATCTGAGGAACTTCATCAGCGCCTGACTGATCAAAGTAGTTCGTCAAGGCAACGCTCGTCGGACCCTGTCCCACATCATGCTGATGAGCCAATAGGAGATCACCGTAGAGGCGATACTGAGCAGCCTCTTCTGACTGCACCATCTCCTGCTGCAACGCTTCTGCCTTGCGCTTACAACGATCGAG
Organism: uncultured Chloroflexia bacterium; assembly: GCA_963699315.1. Taxonomy (GTDB): domain Bacteria; phylum Chloroflexota; class Ktedonobacteria; order Ktedonobacterales; family Ktedonobacteraceae; genus Dictyobacter. The sequence goes on along the minus strand of OY969433.1, from coordinate 3,608,286 downwards.
ATTGGTCTGTAATGGCTTGCGAATAGGACCACGCGCATCATCGAGTGCATCGCGCCATTCAGCACGAGCAAAATACTCATCCAGCACAACATTGATCGAAGGCGATTCCCGGACTCGTATATCCTCTCTGGAGGCATATTGTTCTAGCACGTAAGCGGCAAATGCTTGCGGCACATAGCGCTCAGCGCCCCCTGCTACAAGTGTATTTTGCACTTCGTCGGTGGTCAGACGACGTTCGAGCAGTCGTGGCTGCCAACGCTGCTGCTCATAGAGTGTCGCCAGATCGTTGATATGCCACGCCAGCTCTTCCCAGACACTTTGATCGGCCTGTGTCACCAGCGCTTCAGCATCCTCAGTCGTACGGAAAACAGCCTCACGCGCAAACAGCGGACTACATCCAGCCACATGCTGCGAAAGCAACTGCCAGATTTTCGGCGCTTCAGCATTCTTTTTACGTTTTTTCTCATTCAGCGGCGCTGGCGTCTCATCTGCAGCCGAAATGGATAGCTGTGCCGCTGTCACATGGCCAGGTACAAGCCGTGGCAACGCCTGACCGACCAACATCCGCTGCATCGGCGGGGGTGGCATATACGGCACGCCAGTCGCGATCACACGATACCGATTGACATCTGCCCCGACTCGTCTCAAGCTCCCCAGAATCATCCCCTGTTCATCGCAAAAGATAATATTGCTCAGGCGTCCCATAATCTCGATAATCAAACGGAAACGGACACGCTCATCACTCTCTGGATCTTTACGATAGCCAGCCACAATCTCAATGACACGCTCCCAACCTGGCTGTGTAATAGACTCAATACGTGTCCCTTCTAAATGTTTCCGCAGCAACATCACAAAGGCCGGCGGCTCATGTGCGATCCTTTGAGGCTTGAGTGCCGTAACATGCGCACGCGCTAACTGCGGATGGGCGGAGAGATAAATCCAACGATTTTTCCCGCCCTGACCTTCCTGCGTACCCGGCGCATAGCACTGCAAGGCCACCGCATGCTCTGTTGGTTGGATAATCGTATCAATACGTCCACCGATCAACAATTTCCGCCACTCATCAGCAACGGCTGCCAGAGTAACCGCATCTACATACATAGTAATTTCCGATCTATTTCTCGTACACCGCAGATAGAATTTCCAGCCTGGATGGTGTAACCTCTACATGACCGTCTCATCTGGAGGCAAGGAAATATCAGACAACGCGTCAAGACTTCAATAAAGCAACTTTCGAGATTACCTGACAGTGTTGTACAATAGTAGTGCAAGCACGGATCGACTCATCGACATGGAATCCATATGGATCATCCAGGCCATGTGCTCGCAGACATAACTTACAGTATAACAAAGAGATGTTTGTTCGTACACTCATCCTCTCACTATTTGAGCAACACCAGGAAGAGAAGCATGCAACTTGAGACGCAATTAACAGTAGCAAAGTCAGATCAAGCCACATCTACCCGGCAAGGACTGCTTTTTGTTCTTTCAGCACCTTCGGGGACAGGAAAAGATACGGTTATACATGCCCTTAAAGAAAAGGGCGTTTCTTTTCATGTGGTAGCATCAGTGACGACACGAGCCCCTCGCCCTGGTGAGAGCGAGGGCCACCCCTACTATTTTGTTAGTCCTGAGCAATTCGAAGGCATGATCGCCCACAATGAACTCATTGAGTATGCACAGGTACACGGAAATTGGTATGGACAGCCTTTGCAGCAAATCAAAGAAAACCTGCAAAAAGGGTATGATGTTCTGCTCAAAATCGATGTGCAAGGTGCAGCCACAGTGCGCGAGAAAGTACCAGGTGCCATCTTTATCTTTCTGGTGCCTGGCACAATCGATGAACTTGTTGAACGCTTAACGCAGCGCAGCACAGAGTCTGAAGCTGAGCGCAAACGCCGCCTCACTGATGCCCAACACGAGTTGGCACAACAAGAACACTATGATTACACAATTGTGAACCGTCAGGGACAACTTGACGAAGCTGTCAATAATCTGCAAGCCATCATGCAAGCAGAACACTGCCGTACACGTCCCCGCTACGTTCATATTTAAACGCATAAAGACAAAAGGATAACGAAGACATGTCAGTAACAGATGAACGTTTTGAGCCGTCGCGCACAATAGAGCGCAATCTTGGAATGGAATTAATCCGTGTCACCGAAGCAGCAGCCTTGAGCGCCGGTCGTTGGATGGGCCGCGGCAATAAAGAAATGGTCGATCAGGCAGCGGTTGATGCGATGCGTCATGCAGTGGACGGCGTCACTATGCACGGAGTGGTCGTCATCGGTGAGGGCGAAAAGGACGAAGCCCCCATGCTCTATGTTGGTGAAGAGATCGGCAGCGGCAGTCAGCCCGATGTAGATGTAGCCGTCGATCCTGTCGACGGAACACGCCTCCTAGCGCAAGGCCTGCCAGGTGCCCTGGCCGTTATTGCAACCGCCGAAAAAGGCAGCATGTACTCGGCCCCTCCCGGAGTCTACTACATGGAAAAAATTGCCGTCGGACCAGCCTTGAGAAATGTGATTGACATCAACGCCCCCGTAACGGTTAATCTTGATCGCATCGCACGTGAGCGTCAGGCTCATATCGACGATCTCACAGTCGCAGTACTAGATCGTCCACGCCACCAGGAGATTATTCGTCAGGTGCGCGAAGCCGGAGCCCGTATCCGCTTGATTACCGATGGAGATGTCGCAGCCGCCATTCAAGCCGCCATGGAAGACTATCGCGGTATCGATGTGATGATGGGCATTGGCGGAGCACCAGAAGCTGTCCTAGCCGCCGCAGCCTTGAAATGTCTGGGTGGCGAGATCCAGGCGAAAATCTGGCCTCGTACCGAGGAAGAGCGCGAGCGCTTCAAAGCCGATGGCATCGATCTCGAGCGCGTCTATCGCACCGACGATCTCGTAAGCGGCAATGATGTCAGTTTCGCTGCCACTGGTATTACCTCCAGCGATATGCTCGATGGAGTTCAATACTTCGGTTGGGGTGCACGTACCTCCTCCGTGATGATGCGCTCTCATTCTGGCACCGTTCGCTATATCCAGGCACGCCACAAATGGCGCAAAGGCATCGCCCAAGGATAAATAAAAACTCGGTAGGTGACGCCCTCGCAGCGTCACCTATGGGACATATCAGGAGCGTGCATGCAGATGCTCTATGACGGCATCGGCAACGTCGGAGGTACCGACAGCACTTGGATCGTCGGGACGCGGCTTCAAATCATATGTGGTGGATTTCCCTTCAGCTAACACGCGTATCAAGGCTTTTTCCAGACGGTTCGCCGCCTCACGTTCTTCTAGATGGCGCAGCATCATCACCCCCGAAAACATCATCGCCATGGGATTGACCTTATTTTGACCGGCGTACTTCGGCGCGCTGCCATGGACGGGCTCAAAAACCGCGTAGTCGATCCCAATATTTGCCCCTGGCGCGACACCCAATCCACCAATTAAGCCGGCAGACAAATCAGAGATGATATCACCATAGAGATTCGGTAAAACTAACACATCATACAACTCAGGTTTCTGCACAAGTTGCATACACATATTGTCCACAATGCGATCTTCATACTGGATATCTGGATATTCTTTCGACACTTCATGAGCAATGGAAAGAAATAATCCATCAGACAAGCGCATGATATTCGCTTTATGGACAGCGGTCACTTTGCGACGCTTGTTCGCACGGGCATATTCAAAAGCGAATTTAACGATACGACGAGACGCGGCGACAGAGATATATTTAATACTGAGGGCAGAATTGAGATCAATATGATGGCCAGTTGTACGGCTAATCAGCTCCGCTAACTCTTCATGTCCCTCTGAGCCGCGCTGAAACTCAATGCCAGCGTAAAGATCTTCAGTATTCTCACGTACAATAACAAGATCGATATTCTCATAACGAGAACGTAGTCCCTGATACGTTCTGGCAGGACGAAGATTAGCATAGAGAGCGAGTCTTTTGCGTAAAGTCACATTGGCACTGCGTTGACCTTTGCCTATGGGGGTCGTAATGGGACCTTTGAGCCCCACGCGTGTCCGTTTAATCGACTCGATAACATCATCTGGTAAAACGGTGCCCTGTTTTGCCAGCGTGATTGCTCCTGCCTGTCGCACATCCCAATCGAACTGCACACCAGTAGCCTCAAGAACACGGCAGGTCGCCTCCGCAATTTCTGGCCCAGTTCCATCTCCGGGAATCAGCGTCACTGCATGCGGCATGAATTCCTCCATAATAAGCAGAACCCTCTCAAGTTTTGTGATAGAGAGAGAGAAAGTATTTTCCGATTATATCACACTTTCCGTTAATCGTTCTGCTTTTTTGATTACTTTGTAGCCTTTGTTCTCCTGACAGCAGTCGCCGCTGTTTTCGTAGTCGTTGACGCACGACGAGCAGAAACCCCGGTAGTTAGTTTTGTCTTACTTTTACTGACAGTACTACGTTTTGTGGTACTTTTTTCTGCACCAGCCTCTTCCGTCACGATGAGAGAAGTATCGATAGCAGGTTTCTTCGTACGAGGGGTAGCAGGTTTCTTGCTTTTCGTAGCACGAGGAGCAGCAGCCACAGTATCTGTAGTCGCAGTCGCTTTTGTACGGCTGACGCGTGCAGGTTTCGCTTGTCCTGTCTGGACAGGTTTCTCTTCAGCACTACGCGCAGCAGCAATGAACTCGCCATAGCAGACAGGATCCTTACTGCCTCGCGGGATCACCATCAATCCATTACAGCGCGGACACAGATCCTCCACTGGTCGCTCCCAACTGGCAAAATTACAGGTGGGATAATTGACACAGCCATAGAAGAGACGCTTCTTGACACGCGTTTTGCGCTCGACCAGATCACCAGCGCACAGTGGACACAAAGCTCCCGTCTTATTCACGACCGAGCGACGATAACGACACTCAGGGAAATTTCCACAGGAAAGAAAACGTCCAAAGCGGCCAGTGCGAATCACCAGATTATGTCCGCAATCGGGACAGAGCTCATCGGTCTCTTCCAATGGCTTCTGAACACGATTCATCTCCAGTTCAGCCTTCTCCAACGACGTTTTAAAATCGCCATAGAAGGTTTTCAAGAACTCCGTCCAAGAACGCTTCCCATCCTCAACATCATCCAGTTGGCGCTCCATATCCGCAGTAAAGCCGGTAGAGACAATATCTGGAAAATGTTTATTCATAACCTCATTGATCGTCTCACCTAGCCAGGTCGGCACAAAACGACGTTGCTCCTGATCCACATAGCCCCGATCCTGAATCGTACTGATAATTGGGACATAGGTACTTGGTCGTCCGATACCTTGCTCTTCTAGCTCTTTAATCAAACTTGCTTCCGAGAAACGTGGAGGCGGCTGAGTGAAATGCTGCTCCGGTTTCAAACCATAACTATCTAAAACTTCTTTCACCTGCATTAAAGGCAGAAGCTTCTCATCCTCTTCGCGCGGCCAGACAGCATAGAAGCCTGGAAATTTAAGATTTGATCCACTGGCACGAAAGATATATTGCGCCGCCACAATATCAGCGCGTACCGTATCAAAAACGGCAGGCGTCATAAAGCTAGCGACGAAGCGACGCCAGACCACATTGTATAATTTGAATTGATCCGGTGTCAGATGAGGCTTCACGCTCTGAGGCGTCAATGCAACATCGGTAGGACGGATAGCTTCATGAGCATCCTGAGTCGTCGCCTTAGATTTACCAACGCGTCCCGGTCCCACATAGGACTGTCCATATTCTTGCCCGATATACTCTTTAACCATACCCTGAGCTTCATCAGAGATACGCGTCGAGTCTGTACGCATATACGTTATCAGACCCTGATGGCCCCGCTCACCCAGCTCAATACCCTCATAAAGCTGCTGCGCCACACTCATCGTTTTCTTCGGCTTAAAGTAGAGCCGCAATGATGCATCCTGCTGCAACGTGCTGGTCGTATATGGCAAAGGTGGCTGGCGGCGTTGTTCGCGTTCCTCATACTTAAGAACGCTATACGTCGCATTCTGCAAATCCTGCACAATCGCCTGAGCCTCTTCCTGAGAAGTAATCTTGAGACGATTTTTCCCATTCCCAGCTCGGGACGTTTTAGCCCCATTACCATCCTGAGGAGTCTCTGCTTTGACAACTTCTGAAGCTTCTGGAAGTGCAGCATCCGAAGCCGCCTCTTCGCCACTCAAGGCATCGATATCTTTCAAGCGCGATATCAACATAGCCTCAAAACGCTCGCTTTGCCGATGCTTACTCAGCGTCACGGCTATGCTCCAATATTCCTCAGGGACAAATGCACGCACTTCGGCCTCGCGATCACAGATGAGGCGTAAGGCCACCGATTGTACCCGTCCAGCACTGGTGCCGGATTGAATACGTCGCCAGAGCAAAGGGCTAATTTTATAGCCAACCAGGCGATCAAGCACACGACGCGCCTGCTGCGCATTGAAAAGATCTTCATTGATTTGACGAGGTTTGCGAATAGCATCCTGGACCGCTCGCTTCGTGATTTCATTAAACACGGCACGACGCGGATTCTGTAAGCCCAGAATATGTTTGAGCGACCAGGCAATAAATTCACCTTCGCGGTCCGGGTCAGGAGCCAGATATACTTCATCAGCGCGCTTTGACGCGGCTTTCAACTCTTCAATCAGCTGGTCTTTCTTCTCAATAACCTCATATTTCGGAGCGAAGTCTTTACGTGTATTGACACCAAGCCCTTTTTTGGGCAAATCAAGGATGTGGCCCCGCGAAGCACGGACCTCGTAGTCGCGACCAAGAAACTTCTCGATTGTTTTTGCTTTGGCTGGTGACTCAACAATTACAAGTTTTTTTGCCATTGAGTTGTTACCTGACCTTCGTTATTGAACAAAACCCGCATAGTTTTTTTTGTGTTCGTCTTCAAGGATAGAATAGCACAGGTTGACAAGTAGATATTCTATTCTATTTTGTAACTATTTAAATTTTTTCGCCCGTCCTTACTCAAACCCTACCATTAAACTACCCACCAGTTTACTTGTCATACAAGGCTATGGGGATATCGCTCCAGACAAGGTGAAAGGAAACATCAAAAATTTCTTTTGAAGCATATCATATGTGGCAAGAGTAGATTTCCTATTCGCATATACATCTTTATCATATTCTGACAAGGCCAAAAAACTGATCCATTAACCCTATTTACTATACACTTGACCCCACCGGGCATGCATGCTATGCTGCATACATCTACGATAGAGGATAGAAGCAGAAGCGCCAACTCGAAGGAACAGCATGCGAAAACAACAACCTTCCCAGCCGGACTCGCCTGATACTAACCGTTCGCTTCGCAAGAATATAACGGATGCAGTGTCGCCTCCCACCACGAAAAAAGAGGCACGAAAGAAATCACCACGCAGACGCCCACGTGGGGCAGTACGAGCGGGGATGGCAGTCATCGCTGGTCGTGCCGCTGGAGCATTAAGCCGTCGTCTACATCTGGGCGGTGGCACAAGTATTGTTGGCGTTGTAGCACAACGTGTCTACCCCGACATCGTCGGGCATCTAGCCACCGAGCTCGAACATGGCAGCCTGATGATCACTGGGACCAATGGTAAGACCACAACCAGTAGTTTCATTGCCGCTATTCTGCGCGATGATGGTCTCCGAGTCTGGCGCAACCGCGAAGGTTCCAATCTCGTCGGTGGAGTCGCCAGTTCACTCGTTATCCGTGCTCGTCCTAATGGACATTTACGTCGAGCAGGCGAGGCCATCTCCATTTTAGAGGTGGATGAAGCCGCATTACCAGCCCTGGTACAATCTATTCCACCACGGGTTGTGGTGTTTACTAACCTTTTTCGCGACCAACTCGACCGCTATGGCGAAGTCGATAGCGTCGTCAGTAAATGGAAAAAAGCGATCTCATATCTCCCAACCAGTACGATATTAGTACTTAACGCGGATGATCCAACTATCGCTCAACTTGGCGAACTATTCAAGGGCCGTATCCTCTACTACGGTATCGATGACGTTCCTTTGGACGCAGAGCCGCAGGCAGGGACGAACGAACGGCATCAGGTGCTCGATGCTCGCACCTGCTCTAATTGTGGTGGTACCTACGAGTACGATCGACAATTCTATAGCCATATGAGCCATTACCATTGTCCTCAGTGCGGTAAACAGCGGCCAACACCAGATGTACGAGTGACGTATGTCCATATGGATGGCTTTGATCGCCTACGTTTACAGATCGCATACGCCGATCAACAACAACAAATCATTGTTCCACTCCCGGGATTTTACAATATCTATAATGCGCTCGCAGCCGTCGCTACTTCAATAGCGCTCAATATCGGTTGGGAACCAATTACTACTGGCATTGAACAATCAAAGCCGGTATTCGGTCGTGGAGAGCGTATTCAGGCTGAAGGCCGTACGATGCGTTTGCTACTCGCGAAAAATCCGACGGGATTTAATGAGGTGCTACGCACTCTGTTCTCAGATGGTTCATCACGTCATATGCTCTTTGTCCTCAATGATAACATTGCAGATGGCCAGGATATTTCTTGGATCTGGGATGTGGATTTTGAGAGTATGCTCGGTCATATTCAAACGCTGGTCGTGAGCGGTACGCGAGCGTTGGATCTCGCTCTACGCTTGAAATATGCCGGCTTTAAGGAAAGTGATCTGACCATTGTGCCTCCAGCACTGCTCAAAGCGCAAAAAAATAGTGCTTTAATGGCGGCCAAACATTCCAAAAAAACACGCAAAAATGCTACACAGAATGAAATTTTAGAGTATACTACACAAGAGGACCAAAAGTCCTTGCAGCGTCGCTATGGCTTGAAGAATGCCTTGGACCGTGCGTTACAAGAGACTCCTGTTGGAGAGACGCTTTTCGTCGTACCAACGTATACAGGCCTACTAGAAGTACATCGTGAGCTGGAACAGCGCGGTTTCGCACCACATTACTGGGAAGGAAGAGATGCGTAACATGCTGTCATACAATCGAAACCAGCCGCTAACACTGACATTAGGACACCTCTATCCAGACCAATTAAATTTATATGGTGATCGCGGCAATATCCTCACATTTCGGCGGCGCTGTCAGTTACGCGGCATTGAACTACGTGTGGTGAGTCTGGGCGTCGGTGACGCTCTGGCTCCCGATGAGTATGATATGCTCTTTATAGGTGGTGGACAAGATAAAGAGCAGGCACCCGTTTCTCAAGATCTCCATGAACTTAAGGGGATTGGGCTATGGGCCGCTATTGAAGATGATATGCCTGTTCTGGCCGTGTGTGGCGGCTTTCAGTTATTGGCTCACTACTATCGACCGGCTGAGGGACCCGATATGCGCGGTTTGGGCGTCTTTGATGCATGGACAGAACATAAAGGCTCGCAAGCACCGCGGTGTATTGGAGATATAGCACTGCGTTGGCAGCATCAGACGCTGGTCGGTTTTGAGAATCATGGTGGTCGTACTTATCTGGGAACGGCTCAACCTCTGGGGACCGTGCTGAAGGGCAATGGCAATAATGCGGAAGATCACACAGAAGGAGCCATCTATCGCAATGCCTATGGAACCTACTTACATGGTTCGCTCTTACCGAAAAATCCTCATTTCGCTGATCATTTGATTGAACTAGCCTTACAAAGAAAATATGCGTACCAGTCGATTGAAGAGCCTCAGTTGGCTAATGGCACGCTCACAAATACGCTATCTGAAACTGGTTCGACTGTGTTGGAACTACCAAAGATGGATTTGTCACCATTACTTACTCCACTCGATGATACATTAGAATGGGAGGCTCATGCCTCGATACTTGAGCGTCTCGGATTATATAGTGAGGCGGCATCAGTTTTGCGCACTCACAAAGGTTAAATCAATGCTTTAATTGATGGGGAACATGCTATGAGTTTTGATCGGTCAATGGCTCGTTGCTCCTTTTGTGGTCGTCACTCTTCCGATGTCCGGCGCATGATCGCTGGACCGGGGGCTGCATACATTTGTGACGATTGTCTACAGTTGTGTAATGATATTCTCCACGATCCAACGCCGTTTTCACCCCAGGTATTGGAATTAGCATCTCGTCCTCCAGTAGTCGTAGCCGCTCCGCCCGCTCCGACCGCGGATCATAGCGCTCAAGCCAGCTCACGTGAGCCATTGCGTACGGTCACGCTGGAGCTAGAGCAAAAACAGCAGGGGATGACATTACTACTCCATCGCATCCACTATTATCAAGATTTCTTTGAAATCCAGTATCTCTGGATTCGACCACCATTTACGGCTGGCTTTACATTTGTACCACGCATTATTTTTTTCTTGAAAGATAGTAGCGGTACACAATGGACAGGCGATCGCGGTGGCATGATTTTATCACGACCAGATCTCGCTAGCGGTCCCAATAATGCCGTCTATCAAGGCACTGCTCGCTTTCGACCACTGCCCGCTCCCGATGCGCAAACATTGACGATACGCGCCGCTGATCCTTTAGGTCAGTTCGAAGATCCATCTCCCCAAGCCTGGCACTTTGACATCACCCTTTAAGAAATGCATTCATGTGGGCGGGCTCGGCGTCGAGCCCGCCCACATGAACACCACGTATGCTGAACCAGAGGTGCTAAAGCAAGCCAACGCTACGTTGGCTCTCCTGGTCTCTTTCTCGGATGTTTCCGTGCGTGAACAGGGTTGCGTTGCCTAGGTAGCCAGAATTGCGTAGCTGGCACGATAAAGAGAGTCCACAAAAAGGGGAAAGCATATTCATTTTTTAGTATGAACAATGTGTTATAAAAAAACATATTTATACACAATAAACACCCTATGTATGAACAACGTTTAATATTATCATGCAACAAATTCACAAAATGTTCATACAATGATGGTATTATAGTAATACATTTAAAGATCACGTTTAAGTATATTGCTTTGTGGGAGGGAATGGCTTATGACAGACATACCTAGTGATCAGCATATTACTTATCAACTGCAATACCGCAAGTGTGGGAAGACCTCATGTAGCACGTGCCGCAACGGTCAGGGGCACGGGCCGTATTGGTATGCCTATTGGCGTGAGGGGTCACGCCTCCGCTCGGGCTATATTGGGAAAGTTCGCCCTTTTTTTCAGAAGGCCAAGCCACGCGTACACGCAAACACCGAGTCGATTGAATCCACCAAGGTCAATTTGAACGAGGAATACACCTCAAGTCCGGCAACACATGCGGCAAATTAATGCACAGAGGCGCCGACATTGGAAGTGTGTGATAGAATGTCCCTAAATTGTATTCGGAGCAAGGATTTGGGGACTGAGGGATGAAGTGTCCTTTTTGTGGAAACAGCGAGTCACGGGTTAAAGATTCGCGGGATATCGGAGACGCCATTCATCGACGACGCGAATGCGATCATTGTAAAGGTCGCTTCAGCACGTATGAGCGGGTCGAGAAGTTTCACTTGATGATTATTAAACAAGATCAACGCCGTGAAGCATTTGATCGACAAAAGCTCTATGTGGGTATTCGTAAAGCTTGTGAAAAGCGTCCCCTTCCTGCTGGGGAAATAGAAAAAGCTGTCGAGGAGATTGAACAAGAATTATATCGCTTTGGGAAACAAGAAATACCCAGTAGCGTTATTGGTGAGCTCGTCATGGATCATTTACGGTATATGGATAAAATCGCATACATTCGTTTCGCGAGTGTCTACCGCTCATTCGGAGATGTTGAAACCATGTTTGATGAGATACAGAAGTTGCTTAATCGCGAAAAGCCTGATCTTGATGAGCTTCATCATGAATTCTAAGTCAAATATGCTCTATCAGGTAAATTTAGCTACTGCGCGGCTCTCAATATAATTCAGACCAGATATATGCGGGTGGCGCGACATAAGATCGCACCACCCGCATATATCTGGTCTTTTTTCTTTACTCAGCCGCTCGCAGGCTTTCCGCCTTGCGCAGGCGACGACTCAAAACCACCAATAACTTTAAGGCCGCATCATGATGATCACGTAAAAACCCTCTGAACTCCCAAACAGGCAAAAGCAAAGCTGTGACATCTTCTACCGCAGTAACCGAGGCAGAGCGAGGCAAATCGTCAATAAGGGCGATTTCGCCTAATACGCTGCCGGGACCTAGCAAACCCAGATCAGTCTCGGCACGGTCTGGATCAGTCGCCTGAGTTACGCGCACTTTTCCATGGATGATAATGTAGAGACCAACACCAGTAGAACCTTGTACAATAATTGTTGTCCCCGCACTGTATGTACGTTCTTGACAGCTGTTCGCAAGCGAACTAATTTCCTTTTTGTCTAACACCGAAAAAAGATCCACCTGAGCAAGGGCGTCTTCATACATAATGAGCATTGCCTTTCGAAAAAAGTAGCACATGATTGGCACCGAGTTTATACCCGGAGAAAATATCCAGGCATGTTAAGAATAGTATTCTTTGCCGTTCATTATAACATCTATAAGCACAACTGTGCGTATGAAAAAACCGCCCATGGAGGTAATTTGCTCACGATGGTTTGCGATGAACAAGCAAGAATTCAACAAACTTTGACTTTCGAAAGCCAAGGAATATACAATGAAATAAGAACACAAAAGTACTTCAGAGCCTACCACTCGACGATAGATGAGTTTTAAGGATATATTTTTATGACGACATCAGAAAATGAAAAGAAAGAAAAAGATCGACAACTTGCAGATAAACGTCTACAAGCTGGCTTCACAGCCTATGGTAATAATCAATTAGATCAGGCCGCTGAGGCATTTGGCGATGCGGAAATCCGTTTCCGTATGAGCGGCGATTTTAAACAGGCAGGCGATTGCCGAGCGATGATCGCCGCTATTTCTGAACAAAATAATGCTCTTGAACAGGCCATTAATAACTATCAGCGTGCGATACGCCTCTATCAAGATGCTGATCGACCGATGCTAGTAGCGGCAAGCGAGCTCTCAAAAGGTCATGTTGAACGACGCCTAGCCCATCTGGATCAGGCTCAGGATGCCTACCAGGCAGCACAACAAATCTATCGCAAGCAGCAACATCTCAAAGGACTTGGCAATGTCGAGCTGGCACTAGGACATATCGAGTTACAACGTGCGAACATGTCCTATGCTGCTGACCATTATCAAGATGCCATTCGCTATTTCAAAGAGGCTAATGAGCTTACGATGGAGGCCGATGCCAGCCGAAGTCTCGCTGATATCCAGAGAATAAGGCGGCAATTTGCGGAGGCCGAGCAAGCGTATAAACATGCGCTCGAAATCTATCAGCAAACGAAAGACAACTATGGCATCGTTGATGCGCAAACAGGTCTTGGCCACATCTATATTGATCAGGAACGTCTGGACGAAGCCACAGATATCCTGGCTGATGCTCTCAGTCGAGCAGGTTTGATCGAGTATGAACTCGGCCAAGCAGACGCCAACCTTGGTCTGGCTGAAATTAATTTCTTGCAGGCACAGATCGATCAGGCTTTGATTGGATCTCAATCCGCCCTCCAGACATATACAGATCAACATAATGCACTGGGCACCGCCAATGCAGGTCGCATTTTGGGCGAGGTCAATCTGCGACGTGGACAGCTTTCCTATGCAAATTCTATTATGGAACGCACATTACGCACCTATCAAGCAGTTGCATATCTCCTGGGACAGGCCGAGACAAGCATTGGGCTTGGCCTGATTCAGGCTCGGCGTGGTTTCCTGAGCCGAGCACAGCAAACGCTGGAGAGTGGTATAAAACAAGCTCATAAACTTACTATTCCACAGGTGGAAACGAGAGGCTTGATCGGCTTAGGAGAGATCCAACGACAAAAAGGAGAGCTTGGTCCAGCTAAAAACTTCTTGACCGATGCTCGTGAATTAGCCGAAAAAACCGATCCACATATCGGCGTTCCCTTCATTATTCAAGCTAACGTAGGACTCGCCCGCCTGGCAATTTTAAGCGGTAATTTGAAAGAGGCAGAGACGTATCTGGCGGAAGCTGAAGCAAAGACACAATACAATACGCTCACTACGCAACTCCGACCCGAAGTGTTTGCTGTTCAGGGCCAATTGCGTCTGACCGAAGGAGATTTTGCGGAAGCTGAGACCCATTATAGCACGGTCCACAATCAAGCCGAGGCGTTACAACAGTCCACGCTAGCCATAGAAGCCCTGCTCGGACAAGCTCAAACACGTTTGGCGCAACGAGAACTTGAATCCGCACTCGTGACGTTCTTTGAAGCTGGACGCCAATTCCAGCTCATTGAGAATACCAACGGTGATGGCGCATCCGTGTTGGGCGTCGCTCAGGTCCATATGGGACAGCAACAATGGGACGAGGCTCTTGATAATTGTGAGGCCGCACTGATCCGCTTCAGACAGACAGATGATCAACTCAGTGAAGCTGATGCTATTCTCACACGCGGACTGGCACAACGCGCAAAAGGAGAACTCGATACCGCTCTCGCCGATTTTGAGCAGGCATTACGCTTGTACCATCAGCAACGTCGCCCATTAGGGGTCGCAGATACACGCTTCGCACGCGGCTCTGTCTTCCTGCTACGTGGCGAGTTTGAACGGGCACGTGATGAGCAAAGCAAAGCGATTATCCAGGTTGAAAGGGTCATGAATAGCATTAGTACACCGCAACGCTGGGGCACCTTTTTGCGCCAATACGCGGAACAATATGCAGAGACGGCTACCACCGATCTCCATCAACATAACGATAGTCAGGCCAGAACGCTCCTGCAAAATTTCGCAGGCATCGTCGGATCAGCCGAGATTATTCAGCATCTCCGGGCCTATGAGGCCGCTATCCCAATCGGAGGAGAAGAATTATCAGAAGAAGAAATTCAGATGAATACAGATCTTGTTAAGCGACTCGTACAACTTCGTCGTAATCTTTAACGCCGATCGTTGCTGTTGCTATGGATGATATACTAGAAGGCGGGTTGCGAGCCTGAAGAAGGGCCGAACAACAACCAGACGTTCCGTCTAAGGACATCTATTCCCAGGCAATGCATTACGTATCCTGATATCAAAAAATGGACTATTCAGCACACCGCACCGCAAGTGCGAAGACAATAACAATTGTCACAACAGCACTGAATAGGTAAAAATCAAAACAAGGCAGGCGCGGCGGTGGATGAAACATCGTCTTTCGCACTGAATAGTTGAAGGGACACTTCGTTATGGGTATACAGTTCCTACGTGGAAATCCACAAGCTCCCAAGGGGCATGCTATTTTCATAGCAAGAAGTAGAAACAACTCACGAGTTGTCTATAGTACCTATTGTCTTGTACCGCCGATACCCATGTCGATTGCGAAGTATCTACCTCCTCTCTTCGCCGCTCAGATCCCCTCAGAAGATTTACAGGGTGCGGAGAATATTGCAGGTATGCCCATTCCTCCGATGTTGGAAGAAGGGATGAGCCTCGAACAATTGGAAAGATTGGCTGAGCGGCGCGACGACGATCTCTGCGATCTCGGTTCCACTTCTTCCGAGGAGATGGAACGTATGCAGATGGCAACCATCCATTGCCAGGAATATGCACAGTTATATGCGAATGCTAGCATACACACCAACCAACTCCCCAAAGCCAGCCCTAAAGAGTCAACAATCACGGGAACAACTCCTATCGATGAGCTGGATGCAGATGAATTATTGCTCCAGACACTCTCCGAACGGCAAAAATTGGCTGAGGTTGGCAAGTTGGTGGGTATGGCACGCTATGCAATCGAGGGCCAGGATACTGCTCTCCTCCAGGATACAAAACAACGTATAGAGCGCCTCACACGCTCACTCCCTGAAAAGTATCGTGGATCAGAGATAGCCAAAGCCGCCACCAATTCGGGAGATCATGGGGCAAGATTGGCGGAACTGTATTTGAGCCGCGCGTATAAGTTGCTTGATGAAGATTACGCAGAAATTCCTCGCATTGAGAGCGCTATTCGCAATTTGAAAGATGAATAGTGCTTTTCATGTATGTTCTTATAAATACGTACTTACATTAGGTAGGAGTTAATATATGGCTGCAGTAGAACTAGGAGTTGATCTCTCAACTCTTATTGACGCAGTATTGAGCGGAGACAATGTACGCATAGTCTCCCTGGCTCGAAATCTTTTAGAACAAGAACGCAATGCTGATGTACTCCTTGGTCGTATCGGATTGCTCGCCACAAAGGGTGATCCAGAGGGCCATGTTGGCATCACCATGGCGGCAGCGGCTATGCTTGCCCGCTTCCTGCGCGCTCGTCCAGCTCCCCTGGATACAGAGGTACCTCTACAGACACGCGCCTTGCCGCTCTTCATCCGAGCACTGATTACAGCAGCGCCCGCGATACGCAATGGGAAAAACCAGGCAATTAAAAGTCCTCAACCCATGTTCCCAAGCGAATTAATCGATCAGCACAAAAACGTCAACCAAGCGTTGAATGATGCCATTCTGCACAACGATCCCGTCCTGGCAGAGCGCCTCCTACTCGGCCTCTACAGCACAGGAGCAGATTATCGTGCGCTGCAAATACGAGCCTACGAATCCATCGCAGTCACTTTCTCCAACGGAGGTCATCCTCTCCAGGATACCGTACGCGGCTTTCAACTACTTGACGCCGTTGAATGGGGAAAAGAGGTTCCAACTCTCTTGCATTGGCTAGCTCCTCATCTGCCCCTCCAACCCAACAAGCCGGAGCCAGAGTGGGTAAAAGCCGTTCGCGATTACGTTGCAGACCCCAAACACAGTCTTGCCAGCATCCGAACACGTTTGTCTGCGCCAAAGAATGAGTATGCCTTAACTCTGCAAGAGACTATTCTCAGCGATGCTGATGCCTCAACAGTCTGTGAGCAGGTCTACACGACACTCATCCAGAACGGAGCATCCCCTATCGCGACAGCTTCAGCCATTGCGCTGTCCGCTACTCAGATAGCACAAACAGTAGACGATGAAGATCGAGACCTCTTCATTCGTACTGCACATGGATTGCTCTTTGCGTCGGCAACCCACAACGTCTTCCGTCAGGTACAGGATGAAGAAGCATACAATCTAGTCTTTACAGCCGCAGCTTACATCAACGCATTATTTAAAGAAACCTCAGCCCAGGGACATACAGCACCGCAGCAGATGAAAGTCCCCAGCACAGCGTCAACAGCAACTGGAGGAGGTGGCTTCATAGCGGTCAATCAACTAGAGGCACTGGAAGATCAATTGAAGAACAAGGATCTACATGCCGCTACTAATACCGCTCAGCGCTATCTGACACTGGGACATGACGCCCGTGCGCTGTTTGGCACCATCGGTCTTGTAGCCGCTCAGAATGATACCACCATCGATCAAGGCCACTCTCTCCAGATCGTACAAGCGGCTGGTGAAGAGTACATCACTTGGCCCCGGGATTTCAAAAGCACGCATATCGATGTGTACCTGCACGTTGCACTACGCGCAGCCGCATTTGGTAAACGCGATGCACTTATCTCGCAATTATAACCAATCAAGAATGAGCGCATGTGTCCAGCACAAGCGCTCATTCTTTTTTACGTAGCAGACATCCTCTTTCGACCCACCGATGTCGGAAAATCATGTACTTTCCCCCAAATTTGCAAATGTATCTGATATTTTTCTACTACTATGCTTGGCAATACAAGAACAACAGCTTATACTACAGGTATAGCCAAAAACTGAAATTAATGAGAAAACAATCATCGTTATTACTATTAAAAAAGAAAGCTGAAGCGCACTGTATGCCTGGCAAAAGAATAGATGATCATTTAAGTAGATGCAATGTCACGCGTTCATTATGCATTATGCTCTGTCTACTATCCATTCTAGTAGCGGCCTGTAGCAGTCCATTTGGAGGCAACGCAAATTCCAAACAGCTAACCAAAGCTCCAGCCGCCAAACAGATTTTCACCATCCCCCAGACTGGCATCGCCGATTTCGATACACTTGATCCAGCACTGGCACATGATCCATCATCAATTAGTGCAATCCAAATGATCTATACAGGGCTGGTGCAATTAAATGATAAACTCCAGGTCGAACCTCAACTGGCACAATCATGGCAACTGGCAAGCGATGGGGTAACCTGGACCTTTAAATTAAAACCTCATCTCATGTTTAATGATGGCACTCCGCTTACCTCAACAGATGTGGCATACAGCTTAGATCGAGCTCTACAACCTGCGACAAAATCAACGGTTGCGCCCCTCTATTTAGGCTTGATCAAAGACTCAGATCAACTGCTGGCCGGGCGCATCACAACCCTGATTGGCGATAGCATTCTGACTCCTAATGCACAAACGGTGGTTATTGTGACAAAAAAACAGTCCGCCTACTTTCTGGCAGCATTAACCAATCCATGCGCTTACGTAGTAGAAAAAAGTCTCATCACCAAATACAACACCACCTTCACAGATCATCTCAATGAAGGCGGCGGAGCCGGACCATTTAAAGTTGCCACGTATGTTCACCGCTCCCACATCGACTTTGTACCCAACAAAAACTACTACAATAAGCAACCGCAATTGCAAAAAGTCTCATTTGTCATCTATCCATCCGAGTCTAATGCCTATCAAGATTACCTGAACAACAAACTTGATATGACAGGCGTCCCAATAAATAGCTATGCCAATGATCAAAAACGCAAAGACTTTGTACAAACACCACAATTATGGATCAACTACTATACAATGAATTATCTTACCAAACCATTCGACAATATCCATATTCGACAGGCCTTTGCGCTCGCCGTCAATAAAGACGCCATCGCGAATAACATCTGGCATAATAGCGTTATAGCCACCAATCATATTGTTCCCACAGGCATGCCGGGATATAACGCGAAAGTCACCGCACCCGATGGTACCACCAATCTTAAAGGAAACGTCCAGGAAGCGCAAAAACTCTTTCAGCAAGGTCTCAAAGAGGAACACTGGACTTCGGTCACGGATATGCCAACGATTCAACTCACCTATGTCTTAGGCATAGCCGCCTCCGATCAAGAAGTCGCAGCGCTCATCCAAGACTGGCATAACGTACTTAAAGTACAAGTAATCGCCAATCCAGTCGATTACAATACGCTCCTCGATCAGGTCACGGCAGCTACTGGAAACCCAAATGGCATACAGATGTGGGGTCTTTCCTGGGTGGGAGAGTATCCAGATCTTCAAGACTGGCTCTCGCAACAGTTTAGCAAAGGCTCAGTCTACAATAATATGAATTTTGGTCAGAATACCAGTTCAACCGCTGCCCAACAACAAATCGTGCAACAACAGCTTGCCGCCGCCGATGCGAATACCAACAATGCCAGTCAACGTCTACAAACGTATCAAAAAGCCGAGCAACAGCTTATCAACGACGTTGCCTGGTTGCCGATAGAACAAGAGACTCAGCCTTTCCTGCGCAACCCGAATATTATTGGAATTGTAGACAATGCGCAAAACATCATTCCCCCTAATGATTGGGCCAACATTTATCGTGTTCAATAACAGAAAAGGTACTGATCTGAAGGAGAAGTTCTTCATGCGATCGACCAAAAAGTCAGCATTGGGGATCATCCCCATCTTGCTGACAGTCGTATTAAGTGCCTGCGGGGACTCGGGCACATCTATAAACGGCATCAGCAGGGCGCCCGCCGACCAACAGGTACTTAATAGACCATTATCAGGTATTGCAGACATCAAGACATTTGATCCGACCATGGTATCTACGACAACCTCACTGGAACCCATAAGCATGGTCTTTACAGGATTAGTGACACTGGATGACAATCAGAAAGTTGTGCCGGAATTGGCACAATCCTGGTCGACATCCCCCGATGGTATGACCTGGACATTTACGCTGAGAGCAAATTTAAAGTTTAGTGATAGTACACCATTAACCTCAAAGGATGTCGTATACAGCCTTGACCGAGCACTCCAGCCTGATCTCGCCTCTCCGGCGGCTCCCAGTTATTTGAATCTGATTAAAGATTCCGACAAACTACTAACCCATAAGATTACTACGATCATTGGCGATAGTGTGCTAGCCCCTAATCCAAACACCGTTGTGATCAAGATCAATAAACCAGTTTCATACTTCCTGGCAACCTTGACCTATCCAACAGCCTTTGTCGTCGAGAAAAAACTGATCGATACCTACGGCAATGAGAAGTTCACCGACCACCTGAATGAGGGCGGCGGCTCGGGCCCATTTAAAGTCAAATCATACACCCATGAAAAAAACATTGTCCTGGTACCAAATCCCAACTACATCAAGGCCAGACCAAACATCACAGTAAACTTCATATTTTACAAAGACAGCAACACGACCTACCAGGCATATCGTAATGGTCAGCTCGATCTAGCACCTGTACCAAGTGCCTTTTTGAGCCAGGTCCAGCCCACAACGGAGTACCATAAAACTCCCATCCTGGCGATTTTCTACTATGCACTGAATTTTAATGTCAAACCATTCGACAACATAAAAATTCGTCAGGCCTTCGACCTGGCACTCGACAAAAGTCAAATTGTCAGAGTCGTCTACAAAAACGTCGAAGTCCCGACAAACCATATCATCCCGCTTGGCATGCCTGGCTACAATCCCCAGCTCAAGGGTCCAGATTACACAACCAGTACCAGCGGCAATCCAACACTAGCCAAAAAGCTCTTCGCTGAAGGACTGCAAGAAGAAGGCTACGCCAGCGCCTCCACGCTACCGAAGATACAATTTCCCTATGCAGGCGGTAGCTCCGATACCGATAGGGAGATCCAGATTGCCGTAAACACGTGGAAAGAGGTACTAGGCGTGAACATTCAACCCCAACCAATGGACTTCGAGACATTGACTGATGAAGAAACTAAAACCGTTGGTAACAGCAAGTTACAAATGTTTCAGACAGGTTGGAGCGACGATTATCCCGATGCTCAAGACTTCACGACGCTACAGTTCAGTAACGGCTCGCCCAACAACTCTACCAACTATGGTCAAAACAAAACCTCGGTCTCAGCAAACCAGATCAACGTCCAAAAAGAGTTGAGCGCAGCAGATGTAGAGAAAGATCCAGGCAAACGCATAGCTATGTACAACGATGCCGAGCAACAATTAGTCAACGATGTGGCCTGGTTACCAATGTACCAGGAAGCAACTTCATATGCTTTGAAAACATACGTAAAAGGGTATTCCTTCAACGCGACTGATCTAGTTCCTCCTTTCGATTGGGCCAACATCTTTATTACGAAACATTGATTAACAGACATCGGCCTAATATCCAGTCACTACTTGCATCTATCTGATAATATCAAAATCTTGCTCTTTTTCCTGCTAGAAAGAGAGCAAGATTTTTTCGTCATAGCACATTTTGGAGTATAAATTGGCACTAAAAGATCCCTATTATCCCAAAATAGCTTAGAGATTCACAATGTACTTTACCCTTTAAAAATTACCTACAATCATTTACAACATTATGGGTATATAGTATATATTGATGTAAATAGCTTATTTTTGCAATATAATTTGACTATCTACTGTGAGATTTATGCAAAACACAACGTAATTACTATATATAGACCAATCACGTCAATCCACTGAGCGCGGCAATAGATCGTACATATGGTTGAAACGGATTGTGGCCACACATCATGGATGATACGTTATAATATGTATCTACATTCAATAAAGAGATTGGGAGGGAGAATAGTAGTTTATTTGAAATAAATCACCAGAGCATATATATCTTTGCAAAACAGCATAGATTACATTTTGAACATAACAAAAATTCCCAATTATTTATCATTATTCCTTCACATAACAAGGAGAAGTTCTTTATGAGAACGTCTAAAAAGTCAGCCATAGCTATTATTACAACGTTATTCGTTGTAATGGGTGTATTGCTGAGTGCTTGCGGTGCCACCAACAGTAACACCAGCAACACAGGAAGAGCTCCAGCTGATAAGCAAAATCTCATGCTGCCACTCGAAGGCATTGCCGATCTTGGTACATTCGACCCTGCATTGGTTACCACTTCAACATCCAGTGATGCAGTTAGCATGGTCTTTACCGGACTTGTCTCACTGAATGCCCAGGAGCAGATTATCCCTGAATTAGCCTCGTCCTGGACAACATCCAGCGACGGTCTGACCTGGACCTTCACACTCAAACCAAACCTGAAATTCAGCGATGGTACCTCACTCACCTCGGCAAATGTTATCTACAGCATTAACCGTGCTCTCACACCAGCCCTGGCTTCACCAGTTGCTCCTAGCTACTTGAATCTGGTTCAGGATTCTGACAAGATGGCAGCCGGTAAGATCAAAACATTGATCGGCGATAGCCTGCTTGATCCAAATCCAAACACTGTTGTGATCAAAATCAACAAACCAGCTTCCTACTTCCTGGGCACCTTGACCTATCCAACAGCATATGTCGTTGAGCAGTCACTGGTCGACAAATACGGTAACGCTCAATTCACCAACCATCTGAACGAAGGTGGTGGCACTGGTCCATACAAAGTTAAATCCTACACACACGGCAAAAACATTGTCCTGGTGCCAAATTCCAACTATGTTGGAAAAGTGCCAACCGTGAACGTCACATGGACCTTCTACAAAGACACAACAACTACCTTTGAGGCCGAACAGAACGGTCAGGTCGACCGAGCCTCTGTTCCAACAGCTAATCTGTCCCAGGTACAGAACACTCCCGAATTCATTAAAGAGCCGACATTGGCAATCTTCTACTATGGCATGAACTTCCTCGATAAGCCGTTTAACAATATCGATATTCGCCAAGCATTCGATCTGGCTATCAACAAAAACGAGGTTACCAGCGTCGTCTACAAAAACGTCTACACTCCAACCAACCATATCGTCCCAGAGGGTATGCCTGGTTACGATGCCAATCTTAAAGGCCCTGATGGTACAACCAGCACCAGCGGCAATACCACGCTCGCCAAGAAGCTCTTCGCCGAAGGATTGCAGCAGGAAGGTTACACCAGCGCTTCTCAGCTGCCAAAGATTCAGTTCCCTTATGACAGTGGTAATCCAGATCTTACCAAAGAGATCACGATTGTCGTTCAAGATTGGAAATCAATCCTCGGTGTAACAATCCAGCCTGTGCCAACCGACTTCGAGACGTTAAGCGCACAGATTGAAAAGAACAATGGCCAAACAACTGATGCCTTGTTCCAGACCGGCTGGATCGCAGATTATCCTGATGCTCAGGACTGGACGACCCTACAGTTCGCTCCAGACCAGGCCAATAACCAGACCAACTATGGCCAGAATAAATCTTCTAATGCAGCCTCACAGGTCCAAGTTCAAAAAGAACTGGCTTCTGCTGATGTAGAGAAGAATGCAACCCAGCGTCTTGCCATGTACAATGATGCTGAACAGAAACTGATCAATGACGTTACCTGGCTCCCAATGTACCAGGAGACCATTGCATACGTCCTCCAGTCGTACGTCAAAGGTTTCACCTTTGATCCGAACGACATCATTCCACCATCGGATTGGTACAAGGTCTACATTACTAACCACTAGTCGCTAGAAACCGTGATACGGATAGAAAATCGGGCTACACGCTTAGATAGATATCATACGCATCGCACACTAAGGGATAATGATCATAAGCTGATCATTATCCCTACTATGTAAGATCGCGCACGAATAAAGCAATTAAAAACCATGACAAGACGATCAAGAAATAGCATGTGGCATATATATACTCAAAAACTACTCTTAACAAAATCGAAGCAACGTTACACCAATACTACGTATTGCCTTGACAATACAAGTGACCTCACATAAAATAGCAGAAAGCCTAGCTCAAGTGTCATCTTCTGTTGTCATGATTCTTCACAAATATCTACCGACCGATGCCATCGTGTGGATAGAAACAGCTCTCAACAGGGAACGCTACGTGTTTTTCTATGCCTTACGTTAGTTGTGCATTCACGATCATCGTTTACCCTCCCGGTATGCGATCACAGATTACAAGGTTTTTAACATGACACAATTTCTAATCAAAAGGCTGATTGGCCTTATCTTCGTCTTGATAGGTGTGACCTTTATCACATTTATCATCGGATTTAAAGCTCCAGGTGACCCTATTCTAACAATGCTCGGCCCCCATTTCAACGAGGCAACTTATCTCAGACTTAGACATGCCTATGGGCTCGATCTCCCCTGGTATCAGCAATATTTTAACTATGTAGTCAATCTTTTACATGGCAATTTAGGAACATCATTTGAAACCGAGGGCCGCCCGGTTTGGGATATTTTAAAGGATGGTGTACCAACTTCATTAGAACTGGGATTTTGGGGATTAGTGATAGAACTTGTAGTGGGCATTCCACTAGGCATTGCAGCCGCACTCAATGCAGGAAAATGGTTTGATTCAGTCAGCATGGGAGTCGCTATTTTTCTCTTTGCCATTCCAACCTTTGTACTAGCAGTACTGATACAGGTACTGATCGTCTACCTGCACAATTCCACCGGTTTCTACTGGCCCGTCGAAGGCTGGGGAAATGCCTGGGAGTATAGTTTCACAGATATTCAGTTTAAACTCTTCCCGATTGTCGTCTACAGCGCCACTGGACTCGCCTACTTCGCACGCTTAACGCGCACGAGTACGCTCGAAGTACTGCGCCAGGATTATATTCGGACAGCCCGTGCCAAAGGATTGAGAGAGCGAGTCGTTATCTATCGCCACGCCATGCGTAACGCCTTAATTCCGATCATCACTGTCTTAGGTGTTTCAATCGGCTTTCTGGTCACAGGTGCATTCTTCATCGAAAACGCTTTTAATATTTCAGGTATCGGCTATATTACGCTTCAATCCATCAATACACGTGACTACCCCGTAATTCAGGGAACAACAGTTTTGCTCGCTGCAGCGGTAGTGCTGGGTAATCTGATATCAGACTTACTCTACACAATCGTAGATCCACGCATTAAAGTTTCGTAGGAGGCAGATATGAATACACAGGATCAGAATTCAGGAACAAATGCGTCTGGATTTATCCCTCCCAGTACCAATGCGCTACAGCCAGAGCAAGGGATAGGAGTTTTCCTGGATAACCCCGAAACAGGAAAAGCCCCCAATGCATTGAAAGACCAGAAGGTTTCCATCAAGAGCGATGGAAGGAAATCTGCTACACCTTTGCAAGAATCACTGCGCCGTTTTCGTCGCGATAAGCGTGCAATGGGAAGCCTGATCATCATCGTACTGATCGTCCTAATCGCGATATTTGGTCCATTCATCTACCAACATATCGGTGGCCCTTATAAAGGGGCATTCAATACAAATGCTATTGGTCCAGGAGTTTATCACACATTCGATCATCAAGAACTGGACCGAACAGATGAACTACCATCGGCCCAATACTGGCTGGGTACAGATGGTCTAGGACGTGATATCTTCGCTCGTCTGATGCAAGGTATGTTAATTTCAATCGTCTTAGCGTTTGTCGTTGAGGTTATCGATATTGTACTGGGTGTCACCGTCGGTGTGTTAGCTGGCTTCTATGGTGGTATAATAGATCAATTGCTTGCACGCCTGGCAGATCTACTCTTCGCCTTTCCAGGTTTACTCTTCGTCATTCTGATCGCAGGTATTCTAGGTACATGGGCTCAGGAAACTTTAGGCTCCATACCTGTGATTGGAGCCAATGGTGACGCCAGACTGCTGCTCGTTTCAATGGCACTGGCATTTACAGCGTGGCCACTAATGGCACGCTATGTCCGTGGACAAACACTCCAGTTGAGAGAACAACAATTTGTAGAAGCGGCGAAAACGTCTGGTAGTCGCGACATTACTATTATCTGGCGACACATTGTACCAAATCTTTTCAGTATCGTGATGGTAGCTTCGACGCTGAACATTTCCAACACAATTATTGGTGAAGCAGGGATTAGCTATCTCGGTTTGGGTGTCGTACCTCCAGGATCAAGCCTTGGTCTCATGATCGCAGATGCCTCAAATTCACTGATGGTCTATCCATGGGAACTACTAGTTCCGTCCCTAACGTTGGTAATCATTGTGTTAGCCTTCTCGTTCATCGGCGACGGATTACGAGATGCATTCGATCCTCATTCAAAAGACTAATAATCCAAAAGACTAATAATCACAAATGAGGAAATGGAGATAGACAAATGGCAACAAATTTGCTGGAAGTGAATAATTTAAAAACCTACTTCTACACGAGAGGAGGGATAATCAAAGCGGTTGATGACGTTTCATTTACAATGAAGCCAGGTGAAACGCTAGGAGTCGTCGGCGAAAGCGGAAGTGGCAAAAGCGTGACAGCGCTGTCAGTGATGCGTCTAATCGCGACCCCTCCTGGGAAAATTGCGGGCGGAGAAATCATCTTCAACGGTGACAATATTTTAAAAAAGAGCGCAGAAGAGCTCACCGAATTGCGAGGGAGCAAAATTTCGATGATCTTCCAAGATCCGATGACCTCGCTCAATCCGGTCTTTACCGTAGGTTTTCAAATCGCGGAGACGGTCAAGCGACATCGTAAAGATGTCAGCAAAGAGCAAGCCTGGCGTCGAGCCGTCGAAATGCTCGATCTCGTACGCATCCCCGATGCGGCCAGACGTGCAAAAAACTATCCACATGAGTTCAGTGGTGGCATGCGTCAACGTGTGATGATCGCGATCGCGCTAGCCTGTAATCCTCAACTATTGATCGCCGACGAGCCAACAACCGCCCTCGACGTTACCATTCAGGCGCAGGTGCTCGAACTGATGAAGGGCCTCTCACAGGAATTTGGCACCGCGGTTATGTTGATTACCCACGATCTCGGCGTCGTCGCAGGCACATGTCAACATGTAAATGTAATGTACGCGGGACACGTCGTAGAATCAGCACCAGTCAAACAGATTTTTGCGACTCCGGCTCATCCCTACACAGTAGGATTGTTGCAATCAATTCCACGTGTAGACGATCTACGTGGAACACGACTGACACCGATCCCTGGCCAGCCTCCCGACATGGTCAATCCACCAATGGGATGTCCCTATGCAGCGCGCTGCCCGAAAGTTCAAACCCGTTGCCGAGAAGAGAGACCAGAGCTTCAACTTGTTGGTCGTGGTGGGCAGACTGCCGCATGCTTCTATCCAAACTAGCGCAAGAGGTGAAACATGGTACAAGAAGTTCAGACGCCTAAGGCGACAGATACAACACTCGTAGAGGTTACCGGTCTCAAGGTCCACTTTCCGGTCAAGGGCGGCCTGCTTGGACGCACGGTGGCACAAGTCAAAGCAGTTGATGGGGTAGATCTCTTCATACGTCGTGGTGAAACGCTAGGACTGGTAGGAGAAAGCGGCTGCGGAAAATCGACGACGGGCCGCGCCATTCTTCAGCTGATCAAGCCGACATCAGGCACCGTTAAACTCAATGGTGAAGAGCTCACAACCATGCCTGCTAATCAGATACGCCAGAAGCGAGCCAACATGCAGATGGTCTTCCAGGATCCCTATAGTTCACTGGACCCCCGTTATACCATTGGGCAGATCATCTCTGAGCCACTACAAAACTTTCAACGTGGCAATGCACACGAAATTGCAGGCCAGGTCACCAGTCTGATGGAGACGGTGGGACTAAATCCATATTATGTCAATCGTTTCGCACACGAGTTTAGTGGTGGTCAGCGCCAGCGTATCGGCATCGCCCGTGCACTGGCATTAAATCCATCGTTTGTCGTCGCAGACGAACCGGTATCAGCCCTGGACGTATCCATTCAAGCCCAGGTCTTAAACCTCCTGCAAGATCTGCAAAGGAAGATGGGACTGACATATCTGTTTGTAGCCCACAATCTCTCTGTGGTGAAGCATATCAGTGACCGCGTAGCCGTGATGTATCTAGGACGTATTGTGGAACTGGCAAAGAGCGAAAGTCTATACGAGCTGCCACTGCATCCCTACACGCAAGCCCTCCTCTCTGCAATCCCGGTTCCTGATCCAGAGATCGAGCTACACCGCAAGCGCATCATCTTGGAAGGGGACGTGCCAAGCCCGGTAAATCCACCGAGTGGCTGTAATTTCCATCCACGCTGTTGGAAAGCGCAGGCCATCTGTCGTGAGGTGTTGCCTCCCCTCGAGGAGAAGCAAGCCAATCACTATGCAGCCTGTCATTTCCCTGGCTAACGAGTCGTGTACGTGCGCAACCGCGTGCGCAAGACACGCAGCTACAGCAGGGTTATAAAAAGAAGCAAGCGTTTAGAGAGAGTCATGCCTCTCCAGGCGCTTGATTCTTGTTAGCAACCTGATGCGTGCAGCCAGATGACGAGTATCATAAGGCTTCACCACATAATCATCCGTTCCGGCCTGGAAGCCAGCAACCTTATCAGATAAAGTTGCCATTGAAGTCAATAGCATAATAGGGAGATGTTGCAGAAAAGGAACACTACGTACATAACGACAAAGATCCAGCCCATTCTCCGAGCCAACAACCACCTCAGAGATCACAATATCGGGCTGCGATACAGAAAGGTACGCCTTAGCATCAACGATAGATTCAACACTGTGCATGGTATAGTCAGCACCCAGCGCCTGCTCCATCCTTGTATGCATGCGTGAATCGCTCTCCACAAAAAGAATCTGTAACCTACGCAATGCCTGTAGCCCACACGAGCGCAAGCGCTCTTTTATCACGACTTGAGAGAAACTCAAGGCTATCACTTACCTATTACAGCAAAGTACAGCAAGCGTTTCCCAATGTTTCAATATACCAGCAACCATCAACGCATCCCAAACTGGGAAAAACGTCATTATATATTGTCATCTTGCTGAAATTGATCGTATTGATTTTGCACCAGGGAATCAGTACGAAGTTGACGCTCAGCGGGAGTCAAGCGTGAAACACGTTCTATAGCCGCGTTCAAAGCAGTCGGCTTAAAAGGCTTAGTAAGATATTCATCCGCTCCTGATAGCAAACCGGTCATCTGATCTTCGTCACGCGTCATAGCACTCAAAATGATGAGCGGCACATCGGCCGTACGCATATCGCCGCGCAAGCAACGCACCAGCTGATAGCCATCCATTTTCGGCATTTTGACATCGATAATAACACAATCAGGTTGCTCTGCGAACACGCGCTCAAGGCCCTGAACGCCATCATATGCAACAACGACCTGGTACGAACCTTGTAAATTCACTGCATACTTGATGAGCTCGACTATCGTTGGGTTATCGTCGATAACCAATACTTTCTTTATCGCATTCACGCTGCTCATATAGCCGCCTCCGCAAAGAGTCGCACAACGCACTGGTTACAGATTGTCAGAAAAAGGATCTCGCACCTTCCGCATTGTAACACAGTTATGGCCCGCTGCCAACTTGTCCCTCGCACGATTTAGGGTTTCGCAAAAGGTAACTGGTGCCCTTTCGTCACCAAGTCCAACGTATTCACATGGTAGGTATGTCGTAAGGCGTGGTGCCCGGTTTTGTGGCATTGGCTCTAACAGAAAGAGTTTCGAACGTGAAAAACCACAATCGCCAACGCTAGCTGCGATTGAAGGTGGTACCTCGCCAAGCGCGTCCCGAAAACCACGTCGCTTGATCGCGACGTACTCCACCTCCTTCGGTGATTACGTTGGACTTGGTGGCGCAAGGACCGTCGGCTACCTTTTTGATCATAGTCGATAGATAAGCCTCGCAATGCATAACCATGCACTCATACCCATATAAGGAAATATCAGATTTAACGAGAACAGAAGATCAGCACTCATTCTTCCTGCGCCGATCCGAGCAGTATGCTACAATACTAGGAGTAGCCTATCTGTTAGTAGAGACAAAAAGGGGGATGCCCAATGCTGGACCGCTATTCGCGTCAAACGTT
This sequence comes from uncultured Chloroflexia bacterium, assembly GCA_963699315.1. Taxonomy (GTDB): domain Bacteria; phylum Chloroflexota; class Ktedonobacteria; order Ktedonobacterales; family Ktedonobacteraceae; genus Dictyobacter. Next base: position 3,578,528 of record OY969433.1, on the reverse strand, counting down.
GTTTGGTCCTATTGGCAAAGAAGGACAGCAGCGCCTGCAAGCAGCGACAGCGACAATTATTGGCTGTGGCGCACTGGGAACTGTTTTAGCAAATAATCTCTGCCGCGCCGGAATCGGTCATCTGGTGATTGTAGACCGCGACTATATCGAAATGAGCAATTTGCAGCGCCAGATATTGTTTGATGAAGATGATGTCGCCCAACATCTCCCGAAAGCGATTGCCGCCATGAACAGGCTCAAACGTATTAACAGCGAGATCAAGATTGAAGCGCTCGTCGATGACATTACGGCTGATGGTGTTGAGTCCTTGGTATGTGAGTCAGATATTATTCTAGATGCAACCGATAATTTTGAGACACGCTATATTTTGAATGATGCCTGTATTAAGCACCAGCGTCCCTGGATTTACAGTGGCGTGATTGCAGCCTATGGAGTCACGATGAATATTTTGCCAGGAGAGACCGCTTGCTTACGCTGTGCGTTCCCAGATATGCCCCTCCTCGGTACTACTCCTACCTGCGATACAGCCGGTGTACTCAACGGCATCGTAGGCGCGATCACGGGCATTGCCTCAACCGAAGCATTGAAAATTCTGCTCGCCAGCGCTAAGGTCAGTCACGATATGACCTGGCTCGATCTGTGGGATAATACGTTTGAACGTCTTGAAATTCCACGCCAACCGGAATGCCCCGCCTGTGGAGAACATCAATATACGTTCCTTGAGGCCCGAGGTCACTCCAGTACAAGCCTCTGTGGTCGCAATGCCGTACAGGTACGCAATACCATGATGTATGAACAAGGCCAACGCTTGAACTTTTCCGAGCTGGCTAAACAACTGCAAGCCGTTGGAGAGGTCAACTATAATGCCTATCTCTTGCGCCTCACCGTCGATAACTATGAACTCACCGTCTTTCCAGATGCACGAGCCATCATCAAAGGGACAGATGATGAAAAAGTAGCTCGTTCCATCTATACACGCTATATCGGAATGTGAGGAGGTCAGAACGGGACGGTTGTAGGGGCCAGCATGAAGTTATTGTACTCTTCTATCACACTTTGCTATAATAGCCGTGGTTCGCCTCCCTGTCGTCCGCTATGAGCATTGAAATGCACTACGCAGAAGGTTGAATTCATCCTCTCCGCCGAACGACAAACATTTCTTCGAGCCAAACACAAGCCAATACAATACAAGCAAGCCAATAAGGGAGATATATATTGCATGAACGAACATTTTCTTGTCTGCGTCGCGTGGCCTTACGCGAAAACCGCTACGCACGTTGGACAAATTGCAGGTGCGTATCTGCCAGCTGATATCTTCGCACGCTATCACCGCATGGCCGGCGATTCCGTGCTGATGGTTTCAGGCAGCGATGAACATGGGACGCCGATTATGGTCGAGTCCGAGCGCCTGGGCATTTCGCCACGCGACTTTGTGGCCAAATATCATCGCCAGATTTGCGATGTCTGGGAGCAACTCGGCATCTCCTGGGATCTCTATACCGAGACCGGAACCGAGAATCACTATCGCATCACGCAGGATTTCTTTCTGACTCTGTATGACAAGGGCTACATTTTTAAAGATACTATGCAGTCCGCATATTGTCCGACAGATCGCCGCTTCCTACCCGATCGCTATGTAGAAGGCACCTGTCCCCATTGCGGGTATACAGAAGCACGTGGCGATCAATGCGACAACTGCGGTCATACACTCGATCCAATCGATCTGATCAACGCACGCTGCCGCCTCTGTGGCAGCAAAGACAGTAAGCTGGAAATGCGGATGACTGAGCATTTCTTCCTGGATCTGCCGAAATTACAGGAACCGCTGGCCGCCTGGCTCTCTGAGGGAAAAGAACATTGGCGTTCAAATACGCTGACCTTCGCACAGAACTGGCTCAAAGAGGGTCTACGCGCCCGCGCTATTACACGCGATCTGGATTGGGGTGTGCCGATTCCTCTCGAAGGCTATGAGGATAAACGCATCTATGTCTGGTTTGATGCCGTAATTGGCTACTTCTCGGCCTCGGCCGAATGGGCCGCCAAGCAGGGTACTCCCGAAGCCTGGAAAACCTGGTGGGTTCCTGGTCAGACCGAGCCGGCAGTCAAACCATATTACTTTATCGGCAAAGATAACATTCCGTTCCATGCCATTATCTGGCCCGCCATGCTCCTTGGCTACGGCAACCGCAATCTTCCCTATGATGTCACAGCCAACGAATTCATGACGATGAGCGGCGAGAAAGCTTCAAGTAGCCGCGGCAATGTCATCTGGACCGGCGATGTGCTGCAGAAATATGGCGCGGATACCCTGCGCTATTATCTGGCCGCCACAGCTCCAGAAGGGCGCGATACAGATTTCACCTTTGATGAGATGCTGCGTCGCAATAATGATGAGTTGGTGGCAACCTATGGCAATGTGGCTCACCGCTCTCTCACCTTTTTACAGAGCAAGTTTGGTGGAGTCGTACCACAGCCGCAGACGCTACGCCCGGCGGATGAGGAGATCCTCGCTGAACTTGCACGAGGCTTTGAGGCAGTGGGAAATCAGATCGCGCTTTGCCACTTCAAAGAGGGTCTCAATGCCGCAATGATCGTCGCTCGCGCCGCCAATCGCTATCTAGATGAGCAAGCCCCCTGGAAACAGATCAAAGTCGATCGCGAGGCCGCAGGAACCACCATCTATGTAATCCTACAGATCATCAGTGGCTTACGGATACTCTTCTGTCCTTATCTGCCATTCTCGTCACAGACGCTGAATGAATATCTGGGCTTTGAAGGGGATGTCAGCCAGCTACCATGGCAGATGCAAGAAGTTCCCGCTGGGATGACGTTGCCAAAGCCAAGTCCCATCTTCCCCAAATTGGAGGTCCCTGTAGCAGCCGAGTAGTAGAGCTAAAGCATGAAGTAGCAGCCTACTTCATGCTTTGGCCTGACAACAACTGTAGCCAACGGCGCGAAGACCACCAAGTCCAACGTAATCATCGCGAAGGTATCACAAAGGAGGTTGAGTACGTCGCGATCAGTGTGCGCCACGATTTTTTGCAAACCGGCCAAGGAGCATGTTCGGCTCAATCGCAGGACCATGGGACAAGCGCGTAGCGGCGTCAAGATTGCCGCCCAAAGAGATCCTCCGCCGAGAGACCAGCCGCAATCTGGCCTTGCGCACGCCGTCCAGTTCACGTATGTTTTGTTCACCAAAGAAGTAAAAATGCCTAATGATTGTTTTTGGGAAGGAAAGAACATGATTTCTGCGCGTGACTTTGACATGTTCGATGCTTTGGTCATCTTTCAGGAGCATTTCATACGAGAAACTGGACGGCGTGCGCAAGGACAGATTGCGGTTTTTCATCTTCTGAGCCTCTTACTCTGACCGCAATCTTAACGCCGCTACGCTCTTGTTGCTGTATCTCTACGATGTTGCCGTATGCGCCCGTGAGTTTTTGCACATCGCGAAAACGCTTGCAAAAAATCATGGCGCACACTCGTTTGATTGCGACGTACGCAGCATCCCTTTTTGAGCACTCGCAACGAATAAGTTGGACTTGGTGGCGCGAAGACCGTCGGCTAACTCAGCATATTTCCTTGTCTTCACACATTCCAAAGAATTAGTCTTTGTCTTTATTGTTGTCCTTCGATACAGTATAGCCAGTAATCATCGCTCCCAGGGCCGCCGCGCCGACGACGCCGGAAAAATCACCTAGCTTCGTACGCAGGATAGGGGTCTTTTTCGAGGAAGCCGATAGGGCGGCGGTCCGAGCACGATGAACGGCTGTGTCAAACAGCAGGTCCACGGCCTCGATCACGCCACCGCCGAGGATAATTGCATCGGGATTATAAAAATTCATAATCGAACTCAGACCATATCCCAGATAGTTGGCAGCGTCCTCGACGACCTCAGTGACTAATTCATCCTTCTGATTGATGGCATTGGCAAGAATACCCGAACGAATTACTGTATCGCCCTCTTTGAGTTGTCCCAGCGATTCATCTGAAAGGATAGAGGAACGGCCATGGTGTATCTCGGCGAGAATGGCTTTCGTGATAGCGGTACGTGAAGCATAGGCCTCCAAACAACCACGCGAGCCACAACCACAAATACGTCCACCGGCCTGAATAGTCATATGTCCGACTTCGCCAGCAGTGCCGGTCAGACCAGTATACATTTGACCACGCTGCACGATACCAGAACCAATCCCCGTGCCCACAAAGAGACAGACAAAGTTGTCATAACCACGCCCAGCGCCGAACAGAGCTTCACCCATCGCAGCCACTTCAACATCGTTCCCAACAAAGACCGGCAAATTAAAAGTCTTATCCAAGATACTCCCTAACGGCATATTGTGTACACCAAGATTTGGAGCATCCAGTACAATACCGTTTTTACGATCGATTTGTCCAGCGGCACCAACACCGATAGCAATCAATTCATCGTCATCAGAGAGCTTGGCAGCAGCAATAGCGTTAGTCGCCAACTCAATCGTCCGTTGCGTCACAAAATCCTGTCCACGCTCAGCACGCGTACGTTTGCGAGCGGAAGCCACCACACTTCCATCGGAGAGATCAATCACAGCGGCCAGCGTCTTGGTGCCGCCCAGATCGATCCCTAAGGCATAGGTCTTTGACTTTGGCATACGCATCTCACTTTCTAAATGGCAGACTTAATCCAGGCTGAACGTCCAGGTCCATGCCATGGCGTTCGCCTAAGTTCAGATGGAAAAAAGCTGCACTCGCAATCATTGCGGCATTGTCAGTACAAAAGGCAATAGGAGGATAACTTAAGCGAATGCCAAGCGGCTGTAACTCTTGCGCCATACGCTCACGCAAGCTGAGATTTGCCGCGACACCACCCGCAAGGATTACTTGCTTGACTTGATACTGCTGAGCGGCCATACGCGTCTTCACAGCAAGCACGTCCACAATAGATTCCTGAAAGCTGGCGGCTAACAAAGCCACATCAAGTGCTCCATTTTGACTAGCTTGCTCTCCCATACGTGTATAACGTGTATACTGGCTTGAAGGCTTCCCATCCTCATAGGTAATGGGAGTAGCTACTGCCCCCTCAGCTAGATGCAACATCGCTGTCTTCACACCACTAAAACTAAAATCATAGGTGCCACGTAACCAGGCACGTGGCAAGCGATAGGTGTTACGCGCTTTTTTGAGAGATTTATTTTGCTGGATATACGACTCTTCCGCCTGCCGAGCCAGCTTTTGGATGGCAGGTCCACCAGGATAACCCAGTCCCAACACGCGCGACACTTTATCCAGAGCCTCGCCAGCAGCATCATCACGCGTGCGACCCAGCAACTCATAGTCCCCATGATCGCGCACCAGCACAATTTCACTGTGCGCCCCAGAGATAACCAGACAGATCAATGGAAAGAGTGGATCTCCCTCCTGGTTATTCTCAGCGACAGGCTCGGCAGGTGCAGCTCCTGGACGCAGCCAGTTGGCGTAGAGATGGGCTTCAAGATGATTAACGCCCAGAAAAGGCAGATTACGCGCCAATGAGAACGTCTTGCCTACAGTCAGACCAACCAACAATGATCCAGCCAGACCAGGTCCATACGTCGCAGCGATCGCATCAATATCATCCCATGAACAGGATGCCCGAGCGAGGGTCGCCTCCACTACTGGAATAATATCGGCAAGTTGGTGCCGTGAGGCCACCTCTGGTACAACGCCACCATAACGATTATGAATCTCAATCTGTGAAGCCACCACATCGGAACGCACATAACGGCCATCCTGTACAAGCGCCGCCCCGGTCTCATCACACGAACTCTCAATACCAAGTACAAGCATATCAGTGTATTCCCAGTCGTTGTACACAAAGAACAAGCAAGCAGTTATTACTGATCTTCAAGCCTCTGCAACAACGTCGCCTTCAATTCTAAAAATTTTTCTTTATAACTAGCAGAGTTGATCTCATCAGTCCACATAATTAAAGCATCTTCTTGATTATCACTATAATAGCGGTGACGCACACCAGCTTCACGGAAACCATATTTACGATATAAATTCTGGGCCGTATAATTCGAAACTCGAACCTCTAGCGTCACCCACTTAGCTCCAATATTATAGGAAATATCAATCAAACTTACGAGTAAAAATTCACCTAACTTCTGACCACGATGGTCAGGATGTATGGCAATGGTTGTAATATGAGACTCATCAACCATCAACCAGAGGCCAGAAAAACCAACAATTGACGCAAGATCTGGCGACGGGGCGATGGCAGCAGGCCGGCTGGGTAAGAGCGAGAGCGGGAATGGACGATTTTTACGTACCTTCTCCGGCTCAAACGTCACTGCTGTCTGCTCTTCAAGGATATGCTTATCGCGTAATACGATGTAATGCGCCCAACGATTATCCTGTAGCTCCTTGCGATAGGCGCTTGGAGGCCACGTCGATGGATAAGCCAGACGCTCAATCTCAATCACGCGAGGCACGTCCGACATTGTCATTCTATCAATGACGTAACGCACCCCTATTCCCTTTCTATCGTATATGGACCGTTGATCGTTGCGAGGTGCCCTCCAAGCAATGGTTGCTTGCGAGTACTCTTCGTAATGGACGGACGTCGTAAATAAAGAGGCTCCAACAGCAGAGGGTCCTCTGCTTGCCCGGCCTTTAACCGCTGCAACGCAAGTTGCGTCAGGAGTGACGCATGTCTTGTAGATTGCATGGAACCACGCAACAGGCACTGTTCCCCTAATCCTTGCTGTATAGCTTGCCAAGAAGCGGTCTTGATCTCTCCACAAAAAAGCACGCCTGCTTGCGCTGGCGAACTGTCAAGCAGATACCCATTAAGCGTTTCAACTAACTGCGCAGGGCCACATAATAGATAATCACCCAGCTGCTCCAGATGGTATGTCAGTTCTCCACTACTCAGACGGAGTTCAGTCGAGACATAACAAGCCGTATAGAGTTCCGAGCGGCCCGCCTCAAGCACAGCACAGATAAGGCCACGCCACTGTTGCTGCGCCGCAATGAGATCAAGCGTAGGAATTCCAATTAAGGGCTTCTGCAACGCAAACGCCAGGGCCTTCGCCGTTGACAGCGCCACGCGCACACCATTGAAAGAACCCGGGCCAGTCGCAACCGCGATAGCATCAAGCTGCGACAACGAGAGTTGGCGCTCAGATATACTACGTTGAATACGATCCAGCAGATCTACGCTATGATTGTTCTCAGCAAACCAGCTATATTCACTCAGCAACTCGTTTTCGGAGCATAAAGCCACGCTGGCATAACGAGTTGAGGTATCAAATGCGAGTAATAACATGTATATTCTTCTGAAACTGTTGGAGCAGTTCACAATAGCGCGAACCTGATGCTACAAACAATAGTCGACGCTTCGTTTCATCTACAGAGCTCAAGTGAATGTACAATCGATCATCAGGCCAGAGCGCATCAGCCTTCCCTGCCCACTCAACCACACAGACTCCCGAACCATAAAAATACTCTTCGAAACCCAGATCCACAATCTCATCAGGATCATCCAATCGATAGAGATCAAAATGATAAAGAGCCAACTTCGTCATAGCAGGCGCAGCAACTGCAGGCTTTGGCGCTACAGTAGATGACCCCATATACTCTTTCAGTAACGTAAAAGTCGGACTATTTACCACATCAGAGACATGCATCCCCTTCGCCAATCCCTGCGTAAAAGTCGTCTTACCTGCCCCAAGCTGACCATCCAATAAAATCAAGTCACCAGCCTGAAGCAACGCCCCCAAAGCCGTACCCAGGCGCTGCGTCTGTGTAGGACGCCGACTAATCACCTCAAGAGAACAAGTCTTGTCCTGAGTTGACAGACCTGCATCGCTCCACTCACGCACTGGAACCTCCCAACGTTGTCTGTTAGCACCGACTCAACGGTCCCCGAAATATCTATCCCCACCCAAAAAAGATATAAAAAGGGAATAGCGTACTCATTATAGCATACGTGAACCTTTGTGGAACACTGAAGCACCGTCTTTTATACTCTTTATAGGGAAATCATTGTCCGGCTGCTGCTCATCTTCATGGAATTGTCATACCCATAGGCTTGCAGAAACGCCATGAAGATAACAACAAACATCCTTTACCTTACTTTTAAGCCACAACCACGACAGTAAAGGGAGTTGGAACGTAGGAGACTTCCACAGTGAGGACAGAGCTGCGATTGTGCATTCGGTGCGCTGGGTCCAGCAGGAGGTTGTTGCGCATTAGCATTAAAGCTATTATTGATCGGCTGTGAACCACTATAGTTATTGGTCGGCGGTGGATCACTATTAGGAGGAGGTGGCGGCGGTGCAGACGCGGTTGAAGACGCTGGCGGAGCATAATTCATGGTCGGTCCAGGAGTAAATTGATCGGCTGGATAGACTTCGTCCCTGACCTCTTGCGCTTGTGCCTCACGTGTGCGCAGGTCGTGATCCAACTCGAAGATACTGGCACAAATACGCGAGAGTTGCGTATCCGTCAGTCCCCCCTGCTGATACAGGTTCATCGCAATCTGACCAAGCTCATCCATAAGCTGCTGACGCTGCTCGACCAACTTATCAATTTCGCTCTGCTTATTGCGTACACGCAACTGTTTCTGCGCTTCCCAACCGGTACGACTCATAGCTGAGTTCACAAAATTCTTGGCTGATGATAGGAAATCATTCATATATTTTCCCCCGTTACTTTTTTAAGCTTATATATTGCTGGTACTAGACATCTTTTGCGTTATTCGCTAAATGCATGTTGATAGATACGTATAGCTTCAAGCGATCCTCTTGCACTTAATTGGATCGCGACCACATCAACACGCCATGATCGCTCTACAGACTCTGCATGTATAGACAAATAATATGCAGCTACTTGTAATATTTTTTGTTGCTTCCGTCTATCCACAGCCTCTTCAGGCAAGCCGTGAGTTATACCTCGACGCGTTTTGACTTCGACAAAGACTAGATCCAACTCATGTTCAGCAATCAGATCAATCTCTCCATAACGACAACGAAAATTGCGCTCAAGAATACAATAGCCAATTTGCACTAATTTTTCAGCCGCCAAACGCTCACCAGTCCGTCCTAACCCCTGACGGGCCGCTCTTAGCCGCGAATCTCCGTTCTCCTGTTTCACCTTGCCACCCATCCTCTCTCTGCTATTATGTACGTTGCGTAAGCCGTTATGTTGTACAGCTCTCCGATCTTCACCTATAAGCATGACGAATATGTCATTTAACAGATAAAAAACCTGACGTGGCGAACATCCTCGCGCTATTGACTCTAAAGATGAATAGAAGACTGCCCCTCGACTCACTATAGCCGTTCGTGTTAAAATAAAGCCCGAAAGCTATTTATAACATGCAGGCATGGACAGAAACGTATATGTAGAAATGCATATGACGTTTATACGCCTATACGCTGACCATAGCAGAAAGAACCGTCTGAATAGAGGAGGGGAGCAAGATAATGTCAGGACATTCAAAGTGGGCACAGATTCGTCGCTCAAAGGGCGTCAATGATTCACGCCGAGGCCAATTGTTCACTCGACTAGGGCGCGAGCTCGTTGTCGCGGTACGCGAAGGGAATAGTGGCGACCCTGACCTGAATTTCCGCTTGCGCATCGCCATCCAACGAGCACGTGACGCAAATATGCCGTTGGATAATATCGATCGTACCATCAAACGAGCGCTGGGCGGTACCGAAGGCAATAATCTGGAAGAGATCACGTACGAAGGCTATGGTCCTGGTGGTACAGCTATCCTTGTCCAGACGCTGACCGAGAACCGCAATCGCACAGTCGCTGAGGTACGTAACGCCTTTAATAAAAATGCTGGCAATATGGGTGAAAATGGCTGCGTCGACTGGCTCTTTGAGAATAAAGGGGTGATCGAAGTAGAATTAGCAGGTCATGATCCCGATGAGCTGTCACTCGAAGCCATCGATCTCGGGGCCGATGACGCGGAACCCGCTAGCGCCGATGATGAGGTGTTGACTATCTATACAGATCCAGCGCCAACCGAGCTCGAAAAAGTGCAACGCGGTCTGGAAGAACACAAATATCGGATACTTAGAGCTGAGAGTTCTCTCGTGCCTAAAACAAAAATCGAACTGTCCGATGAAAAGCATGCACATCAACTCATTCGCTTGATTGAGCGCTTGGAAGATCTTGATGATGTGCAAAATGTGCATACGAATGCAGATTTCCCTGAGGAGTTCGCAGCATCTTACAACTAATAAGAGTCTGTAAGCAGCTGTTGCTTATGCCAGAAGGGAGTATGGCAGATGCAGAAAGATCTTAAGCCGCCTGCGGATGCACGTGTCACGATCGGCATTGATCCCGGTACTGCCATCGTTGGGTTTGCAGTGGTGATGGCACGGGGGAGTGATCTGAGTATGCTCGCATGCGATGTTATCACAACCCCGGCGGGGATGCCACTGGCTCAACGCTTGCAAATTATTTATGAGGGACTCAGTAAGCTTGTCGTACTCTACAAACCACAAGAGGCGGCAATGGAAGAGCTGTTCTTTGCGAAGAATGCTCGCACGGCGATGACGGTGGGTCATGCACGTGGTGTGGCCATGCTCGCACTGGCTAATGGCGGTCTCTCTGTGGCTGAGTATACCCCCAAACAGGTCAAACAGGCCGTTACCGGATATGGTGGGGCCGATAAGAATCAGGTTGGTGAGATGGTACGCATACTGCTGAAACTCACGGCTGTTCCAAAGCCAGATGATGCGGCAGATGCCGCCGCTATTGCTATCTGCCACTTACATACAGCTACCTATGCTGCCAATCTTTTGCGTTATAACAGATCATGACAGAGTGTTTTCCCGCATCGCTGGTAGCGATGCGAGGAAACACTCTGTATTTTAGCTTGTGCATGTGCACCACAAAGGGAAAAGGTTGGGACGATGATTACAAGCATTCATGGCATCCTTGAAGCGACCGGCACTGATCACGCGATTGTACGCGTGGGTGGTTTCGGCATACGTGTGTTTGCACCGTCTTCAACCCTGAATCGGTTGAACGAACCCGGTACAGAGATCTCTCTGGCTACACATTTTCATATGCGTGAAGATGGTATCTCTCTCTATGGCTTTTCGACAGAGACCGATCGCGATACGTTCGAGCAGTTGATTGGCGTGAGTGGAGTTGGTCCCAAGGTTGCTCTGGCGATACTCTCGGTGATGGATGCAACCACCTTCTATCAAGCGATCGCCAACGAGGATCAACAACGACTGGGATTGGCGAAAGGGGTAGGCAAAAGGCTAGCGGCCCATCTTATCCTGGAACTCAAAGGGAAACTACCATCCCTGGCAGCACTGAGCAACAATGGAGCAGTTCCCGCCTCCGCTAAAGCTCAAACCGAAGCCTTGGAAGCGCTGATGGGTCTGGGCTATTCTAGCGCCGAAGCACAGGCCGCCCTGGCCAAAATCCCTGCCGGCCAAGAGCTCACGTTAGAAGAGCAAGTGACCTTTGCTTTACGCTCTTTTGCACGTCACTAACGGTAAAATGCGATGTTCCTCCGAAGGAGCGAAAGAGATCCAACGGTAGCCGACGGTCCTTGCGCCATTGATTCCAAGAAATTATGGATGACCAAGGATGTCAAGCGAAAATAGCATGTTCAATCGCAGAGACAACAGAACGAGACTGTAGCGTCGGAAGATTGCGGGCCGAGTGAGAACATCGACAGCAGACAACGGAGCAATCTTCCGACGCTACAGTAGGCGATGGAGGGTCTCCCAACCCCAACCGCTTTGGCGGGGGGTGTCGGACGTCGAGGGGACTGCGTTCACGTACGAGAGAGAGTTACAGGAGGCCACGTTGCTCCTTGGATCGAATGTGCTCGTTTGATACGCTCATCCATAATTTCTTGGAGTCAATGGCGCGAGGACCGTCGGCTAGTGCTGGCTTAGGAAATTGAGTACGCTGTGATTGAATTCCTCTGGTTTTTCCATGCTTACCATGTGCGCAACGTCTGGAATAATTAGCTGTTGGCTTCCTGTGATCGCTGATGTAAGTTCATCAACGAGCACAAGTTTATCGGGGATATCGGCGTCGCCAACGATCAGCAGTACTGGGGCGTGTACTTCGCTGAGCCGGGCGTTGGCTGGCGGGGTGAGCGCTACTTCTTCAGCCTCCTCTGGGATGGGTACGGTGAAGGCATGCAGTTGCATCTGACGCACGCGTTCTCTGACTACAGGCGAAACCTGTTCAGGTGAGCGCTTGGGACCATCAACCCACATGCGCAAATTGACTTCGGTTGCACCTGCCAGATCCCCTTTTTCGAGATAGGCGTCTTCTTCCGCAGCGAATTTCTTGACCATTTCTGAAGGCTGATTACCACTAATGCTGGGAGCCACCAAAATCAAGGCCGCTACCATCTCTGGGTAAGCGAGCGTAAAATCGAGCGCGACCAGACCACCAAATGAGATGCCAATAATATGGGCCTTTTCTATGTGCAGATGTCTGAATAAATCAGCTACATCCCCGTGATTTGAGTTGGGACCTGCAGACACTTCTGACTGTCCAAAGCCACGCACGTCATAGCGGATAACACGATAATGCTGAGCAAAGACGCTGAATTGCTCATCCCACATCCGGCTATCAGCGACGCCAGCGTGGATCAAGAGCAGTGGAAAGCCTTCACCAGCAACTTCATAGTACAAACGTGATCCCTCAGTACCCAGAAAACCAGTCTCTATATGCAGTGTTTTCACAAAAAATCTCCATTAAATCTATAGGTATCTACCTGTAATAGGTATTCTTTATCAATGGAGTATACCTCCTTCCCTGGCTCAGTGGAGACAATTTATGCGGCAAGTGTAACATGAAAGCCTGAAAATGTCTAAATGTCTTTGATTTCGCTTGCATAGACACGAGGCCTATGCTATCCTACCTGAGAACGTCTGTTCATATCCAAAGGGCTTGCTAGAGAATGAGCAGTGAAAACGAGGCAACATATTTTGCAGCAAAGTACGGAGTTATTGGTTGTTACACTGGCGCATATTCTTCCCGGTAAAGAGAGAGAGGCACGAATACACATACGCACCGTAGCAGAGGCACTACAGAGTGCTCCAGGGCTCATTTCAACGCGTATTTATCGTGGTCGCAATAGTGATATAACCTATCTGCTCCTCACGACCTGGGAAGATGAGGAGAGCTGGCTCAACGCGCAAGAACGCCATACACCAAAAAAACTGTTGCAGTCGGCGCAGAATTTGCTCACGGCGGTGCCAGAGCAGTGGCTCATGTACTATATCTGGGGATGTACGCGACCAACCTCATCCTCACAACTAGCAGCAGTTCATTTGATCACAGTATCCCCTCAAGTGATTGAGACGGTCCAGGCAGGCTGGCTGGCAGGATTACGCCAGCCAGACCTTCGATCGCTACTGACATTTGCTTTTTTAGCGCGCGGTATCAACGATATACCAACCGCCACAAACAGCGCTACCGCGCCTCATACAGGAGGTTATCGGGAAGCCTTCAAAGTCCAGAGCACGATGCTCCTCAGTTTTTTGAGTTGGGGCAATGAAGTTGAGAATGAAGAATTTTACGCAGATGCAGGATATCAAAGCATCAAAAGTATGGCCGAGCGTGCGGGAGCCATGTATACACTGGCATTGGAGTTGATCTGACACGCTCAGCAACTACTAATAATAATCGATGCTGAGCGCGGATGGCAGTGGTAAGCGCATAGCTTGGATCAATCAGAGGAAGTTTCCGCCACAGGCCGATCATAATATTTTTTGAGCTCAGCCTTGAAGAAATTTTGATCAGACCACATACTACTTGTAAACGTATGATACTCACCATCGCAGATAGGAGACGTCTGGGCACATTTGCGGTGCGGATGCAGACGAAACAGAATCGAACTCCCGCGCACTTCTATCCACATATGGCGCAGCGTCGATTGCGTCCCCCAACGAAAAAGGACAAGATTATCATAGTCTTCAAAGTGCCCGCGCCCTTTGAGCAGATTTTTGTTGATGCTCTGCATCATTTCAGCCAATCCGCTTTCACGGAGTATGTGTTTGGCATTTTCGCGTATCGCAAGGCGATGAGCTTCACGCTCCTGCGCTTCTAAATCATCTTCCCCCTCAAGAGAAGATATGGGATGGTCCTGACTCGTAGACATGTCAACCTTCCAGGCAAAGATCACTAACAAGCAACAAATAGTATATTCAGCATAGCACAAAGAGGCAAGTAAGAGACATGAAACCGCCGCCCGTCACTACAAAGACACAGCAATTGTGCTACTTAAATTTTGCCAACACATCGTCTTCAGAGAAGTGGAATATAGTACGCCCCACATTCCCCGCCAGATGAAATGCTGCCGGTGCCTGCGAAATAGGTGAAGGCATACTCCATTGCGGAGAGACATGCGATACATTATTTGAGGATTGTTTGGCCAGGCGCTTCGCTTCAGCCGTTAAGGTACTTACCTCGCCCATAGAATGCGAACACTTCAATTGATCACTCACCACCCCAATAGAGAGTGAGGCCAGTGGAAACTGAAATGGACGTCCTTTGCGATCAATGCCGCTGATTGAGCCTCTCTTCACGTCTTCAGGCCGATAAAAAAACAGGCTTTCTTCTCTAAATTGAGCCAGGATATGACGACAAAGCAGTTTTTCCCGATCAGGAGTCGTCACAATCACAAAATCATCGCCGCCAACGTGACCAACAAAGTCATCGGCATTGCCATACTCATAGACCACACGTTGACAGATATGCCCCATGAGCAAAATCATATCATTGCCAGCCACAAAGCCATAGGCATCATTGAAAGCCTTAAAGTTATCGAGATCGAGATACAGGACACTCCAGGGATCAGAGCCACGCAACTTATAATCGATAGCACGTTCCAGTTGTAGGCCCCCCGGGAGACGGGTCAGAGGAGAGAGCGTACTTTGTTCCATACGACATAATTGCCGACGCACGTGAGCGAGAAGTTCATCGTCATTAAAAGGTTTTGTAATATAGCTATCCACACCTAACTCATAGGCGCGTACCTTATCGGCGAGTGTCGCATAAGCGCTAATCATAATGATCGGTATATGCATACACTTGGGATGGTCTCGCAACTGCTGAATAACTTGATAACCATCTATGCCCGGTAAAATCACATCAAGAATCGCCAGGCTAGGCATCTCTCGCATGGCAAACTGTACAGCATCTTCGCCATTCACAACCATAACTGCCTGGTATTCATCATCACAAAAATGCGTCCGAAGCAGTTCTGTGATGACACCTTCATCTTCGACGACTAAAATGCTGGACATATATGCTCCTACCTCTACATTTCACTATATACACTGTGTACACCTTAGGAGACTCGCCATTGGCTCTCTGCACAGCCAACACTTGTAAAGTCGCTAGCGAGTCATGTTACTATAGGGTCCACCGCCTGCAGTAGACATCTAGACGTGGTAGATTCAACATCTTTTGCACATTTCACCGCATTAACAACGAAGATTCACGCTCAATATAAAAATATATTTTAAAGCCATCGAGACATAGGTGGCAGAAAATACGCGACGATGCGTATCAAATAAATAAAGTCTCCTCCTGCTGCAAGCCCTTATATGGGAGAGTGAGGAGATTCAAGTCTGATAGGAAGCCAGTGTAGCGCACCATTTGGTGTGACAAATTATGGAAATGGGCTGTCTTCCAACATACACATGATACCAGTATAGTCAAAAATAAGTATACATATGTCATAGTTAGTATAACATTCTTCGGCTTGCATGCAAAGGTTTTGTTGCACAAATCAAAGCAATTCGTCAAAACTTGCAGAAAACTCACAACTGTACGACCATTTTAAGAGATATTATCACAAAACCGGACCAAAGGATGGCTCAGCAAACAATATTATGGTATTTTCTTCTGAAATACAGACGATTGGCAAGCTCACATATAAAATTAATTAGTGTTAAAATGGATGGAGTTATTGCCATTCCCTCTCATCATCATGCGGCTGTTTAAAGTCTCATGCTGGCGATTTTCACAGGCAGAGATGGGAAATGCAAGAAGAGTGTTGACGCATGAGTCTGACTGATATACTATTTAGGATAAAGGCAGAATAATAGGGAAGCAGAAGGATCAGTGATGACCTTATCAGTACAAACGGGACGATCAATTACGTTTCATAGTAAGGGACAACCAGCTCATCTTCTCGAAGGAGTTGTACATACCCCCCCCAAAGCAGAACGCGCACCGATCATTATTCTCTGTCACCCTCAACCAGCTAGCAGCGATATGAATGATACCCTCAACGTCGCTCTGGCACGAGCTTTAGCAGAGGCCGGAATGGTTGCGTTCCGCTTTAATTTTCGCGGCGTAGGCCGTAGCAAAGGCCAACAAACGGATGGCCGCCTTGAGCCACTCGATCTAGCAGGTGCCGTTGAGACCGCATTAACGTTTCCAGGTGTTGATCCGGCTAAGCTCTGTGTGATTGGACATGGCTTTGGCGCATATACCACGATGCTCTATGCTCCATTTGATGCCCGTATCCGCACCATTGTGGCAATTAGTTTACCACTTTTTCGTGCAACCAGCGGCTTTCCACGGCAGTTTGAACGCCCAAAATTGTTTGTCTCGGGCGAATTCGATGAAATATGTCCACTCTTCAAACTCGAACCCTTTGTAGAACAACAGACCGGTCCAAAGGGTATCAAAGTGATCATTGGAGCCAGACATCTGATGCATGGGTATGAAGACCAAGCAACACAGGCCATTCTAAAATATGTCAAGGCATGGGCAAGTATGCCCGGGGTCTAAACGTGATATTTCCTTGTATTCAGATGAAAAATGTATCGCAACACATTTTTAGCGACAGTAGTCGCGTTTCTGAATGTCTATGGGTATGAGATGCAACCAGAAGTGGGAGAAGAGGAATAATGAATCCAGCAAACCCTATTATTGTCCAGAGTGACCGCAGCATCCTTCTTGAAGTGGATCATCCCTTACATGAAGAGGCTCGCGATGCTCTCGCCCAGTTTGCAGAACTAGAGAAATCGCCAGAACATATTCATACATATCGCCTGACGCCGCTCTCGCTCTGGAATGCCGCCGCCGGTGGTATGGATGCAGCGAGCATTGTAGAGCTACTGACGGCCTACAGCAAATATCCTCTACCCGCCAATATCACGACAGAGATAAAGACCTACATTCATCGCTATGGACGAGTCAAGCTCATACGCGAAGGCGATACGTTACTGCTACATTCCGACGATCCGACTTTAATCACTGAAATTGTCGGCCACAAAAAGATGCAGCCCTATCTCCAACAGCAGCTCAACCGTAACACGATCCAGATCGATCCGGCACGACGTGGACATGTAAAGCAGGCTCTTATCCATATCGGCTTTCCAGCGGAGGATCTGGCAGGCTATACCGAAGGCTCTCCCCTCCCAATGCACTTACGGGAAATCACACTCAACGCGAAGGCATTCGTTCCACGCCAATATCAATCCGCCGCCGTTTCAGCCTTCTACGCCGGAGGGGCACCTAGCGGAGGCAGCGGTGTTGTTGTGCTGCCATGCGGCGCGGGAAAGACGATTGTTGGCCTGGCAACGATGGCCGCCATTCAACGCGCAACCCTGATACTCACCCCCAATACGGTTGCTGTCCGTCAATGGATACATGAAATTCTGGATAAGACCGATCTCCCTCCCGAAATGATCGGCGAGTATACCGGTGAACGAAAAGATATCGCTCCCATTACCGTCAGTACGTATCAGATTTTGACATATCGGCGTAATGAAGAAGGATTAGAGGATGAAGCACCACATAAAATCTATCCACACTTCTCGCTCTTCACGAACTACGACTGGGGACTGATTATCTATGATGAAGTGCACCTTCTGCCAGCACCGGTCTTCCGCTTCACAGCCGAAATACAGGCACGTCGCAGATTAGGACTCACCGCTACTCTGGTGCGCGAAGATGGCTGTGAGGCCGATGTGTTTAGTCTGATTGGTCCAAAGAAGTATGATGTTCCCTGGCGCGAGCTCGAACATCAAGGTTGGATCGCCACCGCCGAATGCCATGAGATCCGCGTCAATTTTCCAGGCGAAGATGAACGACTTACCTACGCGATGGCCGAGACACGCGACAAATATCGCATCGCAGCTGAGAATCCAGTCAAATTAGATATCGTACGACATCTCATTGAAAAGCATCAAAACGATCAAATTCTGATTATCGGCCAGTATCTTGAGCAGCTCAAAATCTTAACCGAAGAGCTACATGCTCCGGTCATCACTGGGCGCACGCCAACCGCCCAACGCGAAAAACTCTATGAGCAGTTCCGTCGCGGCGAAATAAAACGTCTGGTTGTGAGCAAAGTCGCGAACTTCGCGATCGATCTGCCCGATGCCAACGTCGCAATTCAGGTCTCCGGCACCTTTGGCTCTCGACAAGAAGAAGCACAGCGACTAGGCCGTATCTTACGTCCAAAAGAAGATGGTGGGAACGCTTATTTCTATTCAGTCGTCACCCGCGATACACGTGACCAGGATTTTTCTGCCAACCGACAACTCTTTTTGACGGAACAAGGCTACCGCTATTCAATTGAAGATGCCGAAATGCTTTTAGCAACACAGCCATCATCAAAATTATCTTGACTTTATGAACGGAAGCCACGCGGCGCGCTTCTTGACATTCACCCGCACAGAGTGATACGTTGTGAAGCAAGACCGTCATTTATTATTGGCAATATGAGGATAGCATGGCAGATAATTATATAGAGGTAACTCCTACTGATTTTGCAGAAAAGGTACTACAGGCTCCTGAATTAGTCGTCGTACTTTTTGCAACTGAACAAAGCAGCGCCTGTAAAATTCAGGAACCTGAGCTCAAAGCTATCAGCCAGGTATACGATGGCCGCGCAACGTTCGCTCGCCTGGATGTAAGCGGACAGGACGATTTAATCAGACAATGGAAAGTCGAAGGGATTCCGACTCTGATTTTCTTCAAAAGCGGCACTGAAAAACATCGAATTACAGGTATAATGATGCGTGATAAGCTACGCCGCCAGATCGAGGGTGTCCTACTCGCGGGCTAATCTCCTTATTTTTATTATCATTATAGAGGAGTTGTATTTTGTTGCATATTTATCCTATCCGTTTGCAATCGTCCCTGCATGAAAACATCTGGGGAGGACGCCGCTTAGAACGTGATCAATGGAAAGTCCTCCCTTCTGCAGACAGCATTATTGGTGAGTCGTGGGAGACAGAAGTTAGCAATGTAGTCAAAAATGGAACGTACGAAGGGAAGACACTCAGCGAAGTTGTGGCTGAACTCGGCGTCTCCCTATTAGGTGAGAGTGCCGTTGCAATCTTTGGCCAGCGCTTCCCCCTCCTCGCTAAATTCATTGACGCCAACGCTCAACTCTCCATACAAGTGCATCCCAATGACCGCTACGCCAACACGTTCGAAGGCGGCAAACTTGGGAAAACGGAATTCTGGTATATTTTGAGCGCAGAACCAGATGCCACCATCGTGCATGGTTTTAGCTCTGCTACAGATGCAGAGAAGGTCAGAAACGCCATCGAGCATGTCCAACTTGAAGAACTAGTACACACTGAAGCGGTAAAGGCCGGGGATGTGGTCTTTGTGCCAGCAGGAACCGTCCATGCCATCGGCAGTGGAACACTCCTTTACGAGCTACAAGAATACTCCGATGTGACCTATCGTATGTATGACTATGGACGCATCGGCACAAATGGCAAGCCACGTGAACTCCATATTGAACGCTCGCTAGAAGTTTCTCATTATGTATCATCCCCACAAATCAAAATGCATCCAGTACAAGTAGCAGATACAGCCGCATATGAGGATCGCTGTCTTGTGGCCTGCGACTATTTTTTGACACGCGAAATTCTGCTGAAAACTGGAGCGTTTCAAGGAATCACACAGGGCAGTTGCATTATTTTAACATCGCTAGGGGCCGACGTACAGATCTTCTATGGAGAAGGTCTCTCCCAAAGCGAAAGATTTGGTCGAGGCCAGACCGTCGTGCTACCAGCAGCATTGGGCACATATAGCATCGAAGGGAACGGTAGACTACTCTATTCATATGTACCGGCCCCAGATGATCAAATAAGACAAGCCTGGCAAGCCCACAACATCGCTGAGAGTGCTCATTAGAGCACTCTTCCCTCGGCGAATCTATTCCTGGCGACGCCTCTGACGTTCTTCATCCAGATCGGTAATAGAACCCTCTACTACCCGCTCTTCTCGCCTGGATCTGTTACGCAAAGGTTCATAGCTCTGGCTCAAAAAGTCATTCTGCTGCTGCTGCACACGCTTTATATCTCCCACGACATGAGAGATACCAGTGCCAACGTTCACCGCAACCATCAGACCGAATAGCACGCCCCAGACAACCAGACCAACGAGTAACGTCACAATCCCACTCACGATCCCATTAAAAACACCACCGACGCGCCCATTGAGAATAGCTTCATAGATCACCATGCCTGCAATGGGCAACCAGAAGAAATTCACCAGTACTTTTAGCAACCAGTGCAAGAACCACCAGACAGCCTTTACCGGATCTGAAGGCATGTTCCAGGGAGGGATTAACTCTCGCCAACGTTTATATCGCTTCACAATAGACCTTCTTTAGCCAAACAAAAAGTATTGACAGCAAAAGAGAGGAAACCACCCCATGGATGGCTTCCTCTCTTTTGCGTTACCAGCCAGGATGATTATGTACCAGTAATAGTAATTGCAACTGCCCCGGCTTTTGTCTTGAGTAATTTTGTCGGAGTATCATACAATTGGAACGTATCAAACTGTATATGGAAGACACCCATAAGATTATACGAGAGCGTTGTAGCTAAAGTTGTAGACATGCTCGCTTGAAGTTTTGATTTTTCCTGCGATGCTACACCAAGGTTAGCAATAAGCTGATCGCCAGCACGTATGGAGTCGGAAGAACAGCGATATTGAGAAAGGGATGTACTTATACCTGACGGTCTACGTGTAAACATATAGTTGTAGCTCGTAAGATAACTTGCCTGAGCAGAATCCTCCAGGGTCCAACGTGTCGCGATTTGCTCTTTATGATCGTTATCAAACGCGTTTGCAGCCACAAATTGCAAACTTTGCGCATAATTATCACCACCGAATTTCGCTGTAGGCAAAGGATGAAGTATGAGAAGCGTAAAAGGAGGTCCGCCTGGATGTGGTATCGTACCAATCAAAGTCGCATGATCCACATTCATAGCTACAGCCAATTGATTACTACGAGGGGCCAGCAACAAAACGGCCGAACCATAATCCACACCCGGAACAATTAAACAGCCATTATCGATAACCGTCGTTGGCGTTTGCGCACCTCCCGCCAGATAGCGCAATGACGACCGGGTTGCCGGATCAGAACTGATGTAGATATGATTTCAAATGATGCTTTTGGGCTAGTTGCTCAGCCTGTTCCATTGCATGCTGCAGAGAATTTAAACTGCTATAATAATTACCAGACCACGTTTGGTCAACATAGTGTCCAGTCGAGGCATCGATAACGTATCCCAGTGAGGCAATACCTTCAGTTGTAATCAATAGAATACAGATACCTACGAGCCCCCAACGACATATCGACTGCCAAACAGTCCGCCACGGTATCCATTCAAACAGCTTCGAGAGGAAGATGCCAATCAGAATAAAGGGTCCAGGCATAAACACAATGAAGTAATGTTGAAACAAAACAATGTTGTGGTGTGTCAAATAGAGCAATGAAATAATTTGCCAGGATAAGAGAATACAAATGCCACTGCGCATGGGAGATGCTCGCAAATCTTGCCACCAACGCCAGCAACTACTCACCAATGTTTGTATTCTGTGGTTTTTCCGTACCCCACTATGGGATAACAAAAAGCTTTTCGCAGCCCACACAACTCCACCAAAAAGCAAGATGGTCATAAAAGGCTCTAGCCCGCCAAAGATAGTCCAGTATGGATAGAGCAATGAGAGTTTATTTGTAATGGGAGCGGAAAATGGACCAAGCAGCTGCAAATAAAAAAACAGTGCCTGCGTGTCAATCACACTCAAACCGTGAGAGGCATTTAAGAGCGTATGAACATCTTGGAAATTAGTTTGCACAAGCCACAAGATATAGGGAGAATATAGAACAAAAACGCCCACAATGCTCAAAATGAAATCATACCAACGTATCGTTCTCCGTGGAGCCAGCAATAGTGCAATCAAAAGAGAAGCAGCAAGCACAATACTGGATGCATGAAATTGCACCAGTAGCGCAACCAAAATCACAGATGGAAACAACCAGTTGGGCCGCCGAGTGACAACTCCACGGAAGAGAAACCAGATCAGGAGCGGAACAAAAAACAGTAACAGATTTTGATTCCACATAAAACGCGAATAGAAAACAGCGACTGGCGCGGTTGCATACAATAGCGCCGCCAATGTGCCAGCAAGCCGACCATAATAACGGCGTGTAAATACATAGGTTAACAGCACCGAGGCAATCGCCAGTAGAGCAATGAACACTGCTCCCCACACAGGATTCGAGCTTAAAGCGGCTGGTATCATTAAAAGATAAATGACAGCAGGAGGATTATAAATGTGAATGGACGCAATATTGCTCGTCAAAACTAAATGACCATGGCTCACTACATTACGAGCTATAGTGAATATGTCTGATTGATCACTATCAAATTCTGTCGTACCTATACGAAACAGACGCAAGAAGGCAGCAACCAGAAGAATGAGATAAACCTCCCAGGACGTAAATAACGTCCAGAGAGGTCGTCGCACCAAAGATGGCAAATGGTTATGTATATCAGCAGAAGAATCTTCCTGTATTGGTACACTCATAAATTCAATATACCTCTGACAGTTTCAATAGTAGCTTTCACAGATCTTCCATTCATAGTCTAAGAGAACATTGACAACCAAAAGAGGAAACATCAATGATGATGACTTCTCCTTTATTGCGTTGGTTGCCAGGTTGATCACGTACCAGCAATAGTGATTATAGCCGCCCCGGCTTTTGTTTTGAGCAATTTTTCTGGAGTATCATATAGCTGGAACGTATCAAACTGCATATGGAAGACACTTATCAGGTTATACGAGAGAATCAAAGGCAAGGTTGTAAATGTTTTTGCCTTCAGCGTTGATTTCGTCGGCGATGTATTGCCAAGGGTGGCAACAAGTTGATCACCAGCACGTATAGAGTCAAGAGTACATTCACGTGATATATTTGAGCCCGCAACACTCCGTGTAAAATTATAATTGTAACTCGTATGATAACTTGATTGTCCAGAACCCTCTAGCGTCCAACGTGTCGCGAGTTGCTCGACACTTCCACTCTTAAATGGAATAGCCGCGACGAATTTCAGATCTTGTGTGTAGTTATCACTTTGTATCGGCACAACAGGCAGAGGATTGAGTATGAAATATCTAAATGGTTCGTTACTACCTGGATGTATCATAGTGCCAACAGGAGTCGCATGATCAATATTTGTTATCAGATCAAAATGATTACTACGTGGAGCGGTCAACAAAATAGCTGAGCCATATTGCCCCCCAGGAGTAACGAGACAAGTATCAACCACGACTGTCGTTGGCGTTTTGTCCAGTCCCGCCAGATAGAGAAATGAGGATTGTGTCCCCAGATCAGTACTGATATAGATATGATTCAAATGATGCTGCGGTGCAAGCTTATCAGCCTGCGCCATCGCATTCTGGTAAGAAGCTAAATCACTATAATACTGCCCTGACCAGGCCTGATCATTATAGCGCCCAGTCGAAGCATCGACCACATATCCAAGGGCAGCCACTCCCTGAGCGATAACTAGTATGAGGGCGATACCGACAATCATGCAACGCATGACCACTTTCCAGGCCAGACGCAATTGTAGCCGTTCAAACACAGTGGAAAAGAAGATACCAATCAGAATAAATGGCCCAGGCATTAACATAATAAAAGAATGTAAACGTAAATCTATATTATGGCGTGTTAAATACAGCAATGGAATAATCTGCCAGGATAAAAGAATACATAAACCACTGCGTTCGGGTGATGCTCACAAGTCTTGCCACCACTGATAAACACTACCCAGCACAGAATGGATGATATTCTTTCCTCGTACACGGCTATGCGACCAGACCACATTTTTCAACGCGATCAGCACGCCTCCAACGAGCAATACGGTCATAATTGGTTCGAGCCAGGACAAGATTGATTGATATCGATGTAAGATCGAAAATTGATTGCTAATAGGAGCCGCAAAAGAACCGAGATATTGCAGATAAAAAACAAAATCCTGAACATCAACCACACCATGTTTATTTGAGGTCCCTAAGATCGTAAATACATCCCGAAAGTTCGTACGCACGAGCCACAAAATATACGGAGAATAAAGACAGGTACGGAGGCAACTGCATACAGTAGCGCTGCGACAGTAGCAGCAAAACGACCATAATATACACGCGTAAAAATATAGGTTAACAACACCGAAGCGATCGCCACCAACGCAATAAGTACAGCTCCCCCAACAGGATTGGAACTTATGGCAGCCGGTATCATCAATGCATAAACAATAGCGGGGGGATTAAGTATATGAATGGACGCAGCGTTGCTCGTTGCAAGCCAATGACCATGACGAACTGCATTGTACGCCTGCGCGAAGAGATCGGCCTGATCCCCATCAAACTCTGTCGTCCCAATACGAAACAGACGCAAAAAGGCCGCAACCAGTAAAATAGGATATACCTCCCAGGATGTAAGTAACATCCAGAGAGGTCTACGCACGGGGACAGAGGGATCATTATATGTGGCAGGAAAATCCTTTTCCTGCACGTCTATAATCATGAATTCAATATACTCCTAACAGCATCAATGGTTGCTTTCACAGATCCACCATTTACAACCTGAGGGATGCCAGTTTTACTATCTTTGAGCAGATTGCCTGTCAGCACACCAACAACTTGCTCATCATGTTTAATCACACCACTCGCAACCAGTTTACGGACGCCGGCTAAAGTGGCCGCTGAGGCTGGTTCGCAGCCAATACCTGCACGATCAATGACAGCTTTCGCCGCCAATATCTCCTCATCGGTTACCTGCTCAACCACACCGTCGCATTCCTCGATTACGCGACGAGCACGCGTATAGCTCACCGGATTTCCAATGCGAATGGCAGTAGCCACAGTATCAGCCTGCACAGATTCACGTTTCGCGAAGCCCTGCTTGAAACTTTTATAAAAAGGATTCGCACCGGCCGCCTGGATAGCTGCAATGCGTGGCATATGACTGATCAAAGAGAGATTGTACGCTTGACGAAAAGCTTTTCCAATAGCCGAGGTATTGCCTAGATTACCAGCAGGTAGCACCAGCCAATCGGGAGCTTGCCAATCCAATTGCTGCAAGATCTCAAATCCGATAGCCTTCTGACCCTCTACACGAAATGGATTGAGCGAATTGAGCAAATAAATACCCATCTCATTGCATACCTGCTCTACCAAGCGCATCGCATCGTCGAAATCGCCTTCAATCTGCACCGTCTTCGCCCCATACGCCAAAGATTGCGCCAATTTGCCAGCGGAAACATTGCCCGCCGGCAAGAACACGATCCCTTGCATGCCCGCCTGAGCCGCATAGGATGCTAGCGAAGCCGATGTATTTCCGGTCGAGGCACAGGCAACTGCCTTTGATCCCAGCATATTCGCCATCGTCACGCCGACCGTCATACCACGGTCCTTGAAACTGCCAGTCGGATTTTCACCTTCGTGCTTCAAAAAGAAACGCTCAAGACCAGCATAAGCACCAATCTGCCGATGTCCAACCCGACCAGCGCCGCAATTTTCAATGCCCACCGGATATAAACTCGTATTGCCCTCTGGACGCGTCACCACAAAACGCTCAGGCGACGGTAAAATTAACTCACGATAGCGCCAGACCCCACTTCCATCGAGCAACATTGCATCGGAACTAATTGACCAGATAGGGGGATTAGACGCTCGCTCATCAAAAAGCTGACGCCATGGAGAACCAGCGGAAGGCGTTCCACCATCCAGCTCCGCATTTAAACCATAGAGCATCGAATCAGCACCGGATATCGGCTTCACAGACGACGTAGGAAGCTGAAACTCCATCTCCACATCCAGCACTCCACCGCAATCGCAGCGATAGCGAGCAGGTTCTCCAACCACCAGCGCGGGATAGAAAGCCGCACATTCGACACAGCGCAATGTAGTTGAGGCCAAAGCCTCAACTACATCAGGAGCAAGAGAAGAAGATGAGCGATATCGATTGTCGTCCGCTCCCTGGTCGGAGTGACGACTAGTAGAATTGATTGCCATAACGTGCACTGACTTCCTTTCGTATGCGACTACGAGACGCTTTTAACACGCGCGCCCCATTCTGATCCGCACGTAAAATCTTGCCGGTCCCACTAATGCCAGCCTCATGAGCCGTCTTCTCCATAGCATGCAACACATCATGGAAATGTAAACTGGCAAACGCGATAAGAGATGAGCCCCCACCTGAAAGGCAAGCTCCATGTGCTCCCGCCGCAATTGCTGCGCTGATGATATCAGGCATAGCCGGAAAAAGTACCTGGCGGTACGGCTGATGCAAGCGATCTTGCATAGCATCACCGATCAACTCATAGCGTCCCGTTTGTAGGGCAGTCAACAATAGAGCGACACCACCAGTATTAAAGGTCACATCCGCCTTCGAATAACTTGCAGGCAACAACTTGCGTCCTGCCACCGTATCCATGGGGAAAGAAGGAGTAAAAACGACCGCCTTGAGATCATCAGGAAATTTTGTCCTGATAGCCTGAAACTCACCATCGCGGCTAGTGGTAGCCACAAGTCCGCCCAGTAGAGCCGGGGCCACATTATCTGGATGATTACCAGCCTCTGCCTCAACCGCCAACCCTAATAATTTTTCCTTAGGAACAGCAAGTCCTTGGAGGCGCACCCATTCGTTTGCCGCCATCAGACCACCTACAACTGCCGTCGCACTACTTCCCAGGCCGCAGCCATGAGGAATATTAATCAGCATACGGATACGCACTGATGGAACTGGCAACTGCAAACGATGAAATAGCAGCGCAAAAGACTGAAAGAACATATTATCGGGTCCAGTGGATAAGCCATCACCAAGGGCACCAATCACCTCAATGGTAGGATGCTCAGGATCATTGCCCCATTCCTCAACCTCAAACCGATTATGGAGCTGCAATGCCAAACCTAGACTATCAAAGCCTGGACCTAGATTAGCAGAAGTTGCGGGAGTTAAGACTGTAACAGTAACAGGTAATACCAGTGCCATCTCCGGCTACCTGCCTTTCTGATGATGAATGCATAGTTCATCCTTTCTTTTGATCATCTTATTCTATCATGTCGTGCAACGCCGAAGCTATTATGAGTACCATAGTCAGACAATTTCTTCGTGTTGTATATTTCGCAATTATGAATGTACGGGTGCTCGCAAAGGTGTGGTAAGTAAATTTCAAGGCTGGCCGACCTGAAATTTACTTACCACACCTTTGCGAAAGAGGCGGAAATTAGATTGCGGCAGGCGTATCTTTTCCACTCTCAATAATATAAGAAAGATCAGCATCAGTAATAGACTTCTTCTGATCAGCAAGCACAATAAAACGCTTATAGGCAGACTGGAGTTGTTGCGCGTCCAAATGATGTCCGAGCCGTCGCAAGCGCGCATCCAGGCCATGACGACCAGAATGTTTGCCAAGCACAAGATTCGTCTCAGTCCATCCGACAGACTGGGGCGTCATAATCTCGTAGGTCAGACGATTCTTCAGCATTCCATCCTGATGAATACCAGACTCATGCGCAAAAGCATTTATACCCACTATCGCTTTATTAGGCTGGACAACTATACCGGTGAGTCTACTAACAAGTTGGCTGGTAGCAAGTAGTTCTGCAGCATTCACACGTGTATCACAATGACCAAACGAGTCAGGACGCGTCCGTAAAGCCATCACCACTTCTTCCAAAGCAGTATTGCCACCACGCTCTCCTATGCCATTGATAGTGACTTCTACCTGACGCGCTCCCCCTTGAATGGCAGCCAAAGTATTAGCAGTTGCCATGCCCAGATCGTCATGACAATGAGCACTCATTGTCACACGCTCCATACCCGGCACGCGCTCACGCAGAGACTGGAAAAGTGCCTGATACTCATATGGCAAAGTATATCCAACCGTGTCGGGAAGATTAATCGTGGTCGCGCCAGCCTTAATGGCGACTTCAAGCACGCGGCAGAGAAAATCTCGATCACTGCGCGTCGCATCCTCTGCTGAAAACTCAACTGTAGGACAGAGATTGCGAGCATAAGCAATCATCGACTGCACGCGTTGAAGCACTTCGATGCGACTCAAATTAAGTTTATATTGAAGATGTATGTCGGAGGTAGCAAGAACCACATGGATCATAGGCTGTTCTGCGCCGCAGACAGCTTCCCAAGTGGTATCAATATCACTCGTATGAGCCCGGGCCAGACCTGCTACGGCGGTACCATGAGCACAATCAGCAATCTCTTTGACTGCAGCAAAATCTCCCGGTGAAGCCGCTGGAAAACCAGCTTCAATAATATCAACACCCAAACGCTCAAGCTGACTGGCAACTAGAAGTTTTTTAGCCGTCGTTAAAGTAGCACCTGGGGACTGTTCACCATCGCGCAACGTCGTATCAAAAATCTTTACTACTTCAGGATCTCCCATGGTTCAGTTACCTCCTTAACATCTGGTTCAGGAATGGATGAGGCCATCCTGGCCTCATCCATTCCATTATTTTGTCGCTTCAGACTTTTCGGCCTGCTTCGATTTCAGCCAGGGCATCATGGCACGCAGATCGCGGCCAACGGCCTCAATCTGATGCTCAGCACCGGCACGACGCATAGCCTGGAAACTTGGTTTTCCTGCTTGGTTCTCCAAAATGAAGTTCTTCGCAAACGTACCATCCTGGATTTCTTTGAGCACACGACGCATTTCAGCACGTGTCTCATCGTTGACGATGCGTGGTCCCGATACGTAATCGCCATATTCAGCGGTGTTACTGATCGAATAACGCATGTTGCTGATACCGCCCTCATAAATCAGGTCCACGATCAACTTCATTTCATGTAAGCACTCGAAATAAGCGATTTCTGGCTGATAACCAGCTTCAACCAGCGTCTCAAAGCCAGAGCGGATCAACGCAGAGACACCGCCACAAAGCACTGTCTGCTCACCGAATAGATCGGTCTCGGTCTCTTCTCTAATCGTCGTTTGCAGCACACCCGCGCGGGTAGCACCAATACCACGAGCATAGGCCAGAGTTAAAGCCTGTGCTTGACCAGTAGCATCTTGGAAGACAGCCCACAACGCAGGAACGCCAGCGCCATCCTCATACACACGGCGCACCATATGACCAGGACCCTTAGGAGCAACCATAGCAACGTCAATATCTGCTGGAGGAACAATCTGCGCAAAATGCAGGCTGAAACCATGAGCAACCAACAGCAATTTGCCAGCGGCCAGACCTGGGCGAATATCGCGCTCGAAAACTTCGCGATGCAACTCATCAGGAATCAAAATCATAATCACATCGGCTTGCTGAGCTGCTTCGGCTGGTGACAGCACGCGTAATCCATTGGCTTCAGCTTTCGCACGACTCTTGCTACCTGTAGGAAGACCAATCACCACATCACAACCACTATCCTTCAGATTGAGTGCATGGGCATGTCCTTGGCTACCATAACCAATGATCGCTATACGCTTCTGCAAAAGAAGGTCTAAATTAGCATCTGTATCGTATAAAACCTGTGCCATTATAGTCAACTCCTCTGATTTTATGAATATCAGTATTTGAATTGTACTGAAATCCTACATTCCATAAAAAACCCGCTAGTTACCCACTAAGTGAGAGAACAAAAGGAAATGCGCAGGAACCCGTCAGGGGATTGCATCCCCAGCAGCCTTACGATCTATTCCTGTATTGCATCCATGCAATGATTCCTGGCATTACTGCTAAAGTGAGACAGTTTAACTACTGCTCATCCACAGCCCGTGCGATCACGACGCTCCCAGAGCGAGCGACCTCACGAATAGTATATGCTTGAAGGGCTATCAATAACTGCTCAATCTGCTCAGTACTGCCAGTCGCCTCCAACGTTACGGTTCCAGGTGTCTCATCGACAACCTTGGTAGCGAACTGCTCAGCAGTCTTGATAACCGTTTTGCTGTCCGTAGCAGTGGTGTCAAGCTGAATAAGTACCAACTCACGTGTAATTGCCTGCCCAGAAACGACAGGAATAACTGAATGAACATCAATTATTTTGCGAATCTGCTCAACCAGATGGTCGATGACAACCTCAGCATCCTTTACCTGTGCAGTGACACGAAACATCTCAGACTCCCCAGTAGGTGCCAGAGATAATGATTGTAACTGCGAGCGTCGACGGCGCAGCACTCCAACCACGCGATCAACAGACCCAGGACGATCAGCAACAGAAATGATCAGCGTATAGGTTTTTTCAGTCCCTTGCGCTGCGTTGGTATGATGCGCGCGGGTGATGGTTGTTGGACTATTAGTCATGCTTTGTGCTCTCCTGCTCTGCTGTTTCCTCAATCATTTCAGCAAAGGATTTACCAGCAGGCACCATTGGATAGACGTTTGCTTCCGGCTCAATGATAAATTCAACGATGACGGTTCCCTCGGTCTCCATAGCCTCACGAATCGCCGGCTCTATCTCATCATGATGCGTCACACGAATACCCTTCAGACCATATGCCTCAGCCAGTTTCACATGATCGGGTCCAGTCATCGGCGTCTCCGAATAGTTACGAGCATGGAAGAATTGCTGCCACTGTCGCACCATACCCAGATAGCCATTATTCATAATTGCTACTTTTACGGCCACACCCTCTTGCTGCAACGTCGCCAGTTCCTGAATATTCATCTGAATACCACCATCGCCAGCGACAGCCCACACCGGAACATCAGGAATACCCATCTTCACCCCCATGGCAGCAGGCAGAGCGAAGCCCATCGTACCCAGACCGCCAGAGGTAATATGACTATTCAAGCGTGTCCATTGATAGAAACGAGCCGTCCACATTTGATGCTGACCCACATCTGAGACCACAATCGCCTCGCCAGCAGTGGCACTGTGAATTGCACTCAGAATGCTAACAGGATCAGGAATATCATCATTACGCTCGATCTGCTTCCCACGCTCATCGTTGACAGCTTCCCAGGAGCGAATTTCCCCTAACCAGTCGCTATGATCAGCGGGCTGGATAGCCTCAGTCAAGGCAGATAAGGCGGTACGAGCATCAGAGACAATTGGCACCGTCGCGACTTTTACTTTGTTTATTTCGGAAGGATCTATATCTATATGGATAAGTTGCGCTTGCGTAGCAAAGCGCGATACATCGCCCGTGACACGATCGTCAAAACGCATGCCGACAGCAATAATCAGATCAGTTTCGTTAACCGCACGGTTGGTATGAGCCGCACCATGCATACCAGGCATGCCGAGACTCAATGGATGCGTTTCTGGAAGTGAGCTTAATCCCAATAATGTCGTAATCACTGGCGCATATGCCTTCTCAGCAAACGCTTGTAGCTCAGCATATGCACTTGATAGGATGATTCCATGTCCCGCCAAAATGACAGGGCGTTTTGACTGTGCAATCAACTCAGCGGCTCGCGACACGGCAAATGCAGTGGGCGGCGGCGTAAGAGCGGCTAAACGGTTGAGGTATTCCTCGGAAGTAATATGGTCGGAAGGCCGATATGCGACGCGAGCGGACTGCACATCCTTTGGCACATCCACCAGAACAGGGCCGGGACGACCGCTACGTGCAATACAAAATGCCTGGTGCATAACCGATGCCAGTTCCTCAATATTGCGTACCAGGAAATTATGTTTGGTAATCGGTTGCGTTACGCCCAAAATGTCGGTTTCTTGGAAGGCATCACGGCCGAGAAATGTGCGTGCCACCTGACCAGTCAAAGCAACGACGGGAACAGAATCCATAAAAGCGGTCGCCAAGCCAGTTACCAGGTTTGTCGCACCAGGACCACTGGTAGCAACACAGACACCGACCTTACCCGTTGCTCGTGAATACCCATCAGCCGCATGGGCAGCCGCCTGCTCATGTCTCACCAGAACGTGATGCAAAGCCGGATAGGATGTAAGTGCATCGTAGAATGGCATAATAGCACCACCTGGATAGCCAAACATCAAATCAACACCTTCACGAATTAAAGTTTCACACATTATTTCAGTTCCAGTTAATTCGCGAACTTCATCTTCACGCAGACTGGTAGCGGTCTGATAAGCCTTACCCGTCTGCTGAATATCCTTTGCAGCAATTGCCATAATTCCTCCTAAAAAACTTTACCTACAAAAAAGGACCCCCCGTGCAGGGAGGTCCTCGTAAGGATACCTTCTTTGGAATGGGTGGCTTCTTTGCTCCCGTTTAATCTCCCTGTGCACATCTCGTGGCTATCTCACTTTTCAGCCCTACCAGACTCTCAAGCCTCATGAGTCTGGTAAGGCACGTAAGGAGAATGCTAATTAGGACCACAAGGCCAAGAAGTAGAGCAACGGGAACAAGTAAGTGTACGAGCACAAATAAAGAAACCGACGCCATAACGTCGGTTTTAATCATCAGAGCTGACGCACCAGCAGCAGCGGCGCAGGCGCCCATACTACATGATGCGGACATAGAGCCGGGCATATGTCGAGAAGGACGCTGGTTGGCATTTGTAGCCATACTCCCTCTTGCAAACATCGCCATCATTGCTCTTGCTCCATTCATGATTCATTTCGTGCCAAACAAAATTATTGGAATCTGCAATCAATTGCAAATCGGGATCGTCGCATCTTTGCAAAATCCGCTCGCAATATCTCGCTGATATTTGTGAGAATACACTACCTGATATTGGCTGTCAACCCTAAACAATGCTCCTACAAGCAGGTTTGGAGAAAGCACACACAACAAAAGAACTGGTTATGTATGTTTATCACACAATTTTTCGTCGCTGAGGCTTGATTGCGGGAATTTTATATGTTATACTATGCGGATATAGCTCCAAATAGGAATAACAAATTTCTGCCGCAGCTCCTCCTCCTTCAAAATACAAAACGTTCAAGACGTTCCTCGCGCCCGAAGACCATCCCAAGCCACCACATGACCCAAAGTGTCCCAAGAAGACTAAGCCGTCCCCGTGCGATCCCTTCGATCATGTGCCACGTGTGAACGTGCAGAGCCATGTGTGAACCTGGGCGTGGCGCTCCTAAAAGACGGTCAAAGTCCCCACACGTCTCATGCCATCGAAGAGACGAGACTCCGAACGATGGGACGTGTGAGCTTGGTGCGCGCGATGGCGCGACGTTTCGTACGTAAACTGGACATCGGGCGCAAGGCACAGATTGCTCCGTTGTCTCGTTTGATCGTCTCACTCGGCCCGCAATCTTCCGACGCTACAGTCTCGTTCTGTTGTCTCTGCGATTGAACATGCTATTTTCGCTTGACATCCTTGGTCATCTATAATTTCTTGGAATCAATGGCGCGAGAAGCGTCGGCTAGGAGTTAATGCATGGTATATGTATGAAGGCGGGTATATTTCGCGCCCGCGGGGGTAAGTTCGCTTTTCATGATGTGCATGTGGGCGACTGGATACTCTTTAGAAGATAAAAATTGCTCTTGCTTGCCGGTCAATAGCTCATGGATATAGGCTTGCCCGTCTGGTTGTAAGGGGGCTTTCCCTCTGGCTAGCGTGAGATGAGGAGAGAATGGTCGCCGGTCTGGTGCAAAGCCATGTTGATCAAGTTGCTGCAGTAATGTACTGTGCAAGCGTTTGAGCGCTCCAGAAGTCTCTTCGATGCCCATCCAGAGAACACGCGGTTGCTGCTCGGTTCCGAAGATATTGAGGCGCGTTAGCCGATATGTGAAGGGTGATGCTTGTCGGGCGGTGACTTGTACAGCAACTGCTGCTTCGATCAGTTGGAACTGGTCGATTTCACCCAGGAAGGCTAGCGTGAGATGAATTCCCTGCGGGCTAACCCAACGTAGGTCGGAAAGGGCAGGCGCTATCTGCTGGATAACTCCATTCAGGTAGCGCTGCAATGTTTCATTCATTTCAAGAGCGATAAACGTGCGTGTCATACTGCAAACAACATTCTGTCAAGTTCTTCGCCATCGATGGTCTCGACCTGGATCAGGTGCTCGGCAATCAGAGATAACTTGTCCTGCTTTTCGCGCAAAATGCTGAGCGCAGTTGCATAAGCCTGATCAATGAAAACCGATATCTCTCTGTCGATACGGGAAGCTAGCTCAGATCCCATGACGGAGTTGCCTTCGGAATCCGCTTTGAGTGAGACCATTCCTAACGACGACATACCAAATTCACAGACCATACGACGGGCAATCTTTGTTACGTATTCAATATCCTGACTTGCTCCGGTGGTGATATCGCCAAAGATAATCTCTTCAGCTGCGCGTCCACCCATGGCTCCAGCCATTTTGGCAATCAGTTCAGAACGACGCTGTAAGTAACGATCCTCAGCTGGCGATTGAACGGTGATACCCAGTGCCATGCCTCGCGCAATAGCGGAGACTTTTTGGACGGGATCAGCACCAGGCATGGAGCGCATTACAACTGCATGACCAACTTCGTGGTAGGCAATGATGGCTTTCTCTGCCTCGCTCATAAGACGACTTTTACGCTCAGGGCCAGCCATAATTCGCAAAATGGCCTCTTCTAATTCGATCTTGCCAATCGTTGTCGATTCTTTACGCGCGGCCAGTAGCGCCGCCTCGTTTAAGAGATTCGCTAGATCAGCACCCGAAAAACCCGCTGTCTGACGCGCCAGGTCGAGTAAGGCTACACCTTCGGCCAATGGTTTATCGGCTGCATGCACTTCAAGGATGGCTAGACGACCACGGATGTCGGGAGCATCCAGCATGACACGGCGATCAAAACGACCGGGACGCAGCAATGCGGCATCAAGCACATCTGGTCTATTAGTGGCAGCCATCACGACCACATTGGCGTTCTTATCAAAACCATCCATCTCGACCAGCAGCTGATTTAATGTCTGCTCACGTTCGTCGTTACCACCAGTACCAGAGTTTGTACGCTGACGACCTACCGCATCAATCTCATCGATAAACACAATACAAGGAGCATGATCTTTTGCTTCCTTGAAAAGGTCTCGAACACGAGCCGCACCAACACCAACGAACATCTCTACAAATTCAGAACCACTTACACTATAAAATGAGACGCTAGCCTCACCGGCAACTGCGCGCGAGATCAATGTCTTACCGGTACCTGGTGCACCAACTAATAAAACTCCCTTTGGAGTACGCGCTCCTATTGCAGTGAAACGCTCAGGTTGTTTCAAAAATTCTACAATCTCTTGTAGCTCAAACTTGGCCTCTTCTACACCCGCAACGTCTTTAAAGAGGACCGATGGCCGCGACTCAGAAAAACGCTTGGCCTTTGAACGTGCAAAGGGCATTGCTTGTCCGCCTAAATTACTGCGCTTCAGAAAGAGAAAAGTTAGGCCGACAACAACTAATACAAGCAATAAGCCTAGCAATTCCTGCAACCACTGGTCCTGTTGACTATTGTCGATGCTAACTTCTACGCCATCATGACGAAATATCTCAGTTACCGATTGGTCGTTCTCTTTATATGAGGAATACTGTTTTCCATTCACACCAGTCGCAGTTAGATTATTACCATCAAGGGCGACCGATTTCAACTGGTGACGATCTGCCATGTTTAGTAAATTGCTAATAGGTTGCGCCTGGATAGTAGGCGCACTTTGGGAGATGGCAAACAGTCTTGTTCCAACGATTCCCAGTAGCACCACTCCAATAATAACGAGTGCGATTGGGAGGCCATAACGAGCTACAAAACTACGCTTTTTTGTGACTTTTGGAGAAGGTTTACGTGGATTTAAGTTGTTGGCTTCACGCTTTTCTTTTGGAGACAGTTCCATTCGCTAATAGTAGACCCTTCTATTTTTCTTAATATACTCACATACGCTAATAAAAGGCCATTGCCTGATTCGTATGTTCACTACAGGTATGTATGAAAATGCTATTCTTGCACATCAAGGCGTATCTCAGTGTGTTTTTCTTATTCATTATGATCATTGAATTTAGTATAGCGCATAAAAATTTGCTTAGCAAGATAAGTATAAGCTTAGAATGCTTAGAATAATTAGTGCCTAGTACTATGGTACGCGAAACTCAATAACCCGTAAACACATCAGTTTCAGCATTAGAGAGACAATCCAGACTCAAGTGTGCAGTTCCAACTCAAATTGTTCATTTTCGACGACCGCTTTGCCATAACATAACACAACATAGAAAGATGAGTAGTGAATTGGCCCTCATAACAAATTGCCTGTATTAACATAAACTGTTAGTCCAACATGGTATAATAAAAGACACAAATAAAAGAGGTTGACAGGAAACAGTTGAGATAATAATGTAGTTGTTAACAATACTATATTTTTACGCAGACAGACAATTTCTGCCTGTGTGGCATGAGGAGACAACAGCTATGCGCTCACAAACTCGTGTACCGGGCAAGATACTACCGATGCTATCAGGGATAATGGAGATCGGGTCCAGGGTACAACCGTTTAGCAAAGAAAGTCATGACAAAACTCCACGCATCCGTGATGTGCAGGTCGTCCACAGTGTTTGCCCTTATTGTGCGGTCGGCTGTGGTCTCAATGTATATGTGAAAGACGGAAAAGTCCTCGACATAGAAGGTAATCCCGACAGCTTTATCAACCATGGGACGCTCTGTCCCAAAGGTTCAGCTACCTATCAATACACCATCAATCCTCAGCGTATCACCCAGGTAATGCACCGTGCCCCCTATAGCGATCATTGGGATGTCGTCTCGCTGGAATGGGCCGTAGAACAGATCGCGCAACGCGTCAAACAGGCCCGCGATGAAACATTTGTTGAGCGCTTGGATGATGGTCGCGAAGTGAACCATACGCTGGGCATGGCCTCATTGGGAGGTGCGACTCTGGATAACGAAGAAAACTATTTGATCAAAAAGCTTTTCAATGCAGGACTTGGGATAGTCTCCATTGAGAACCATGCCCGTATATGACACAGCGCTACAGTGCCCGGTCTGGGTACAACGCTTGGTCGTGGTGGTGCCACAGGATCTCCTCAGGATCTCGTCAATAGCGATTGCATCCTGATTATGGGTAGCAACATGGCTGAAGCTCATCCAGTAGGTTTTGCAAATGTCGTCAAAGCCAAGGAACGTGGGGCCAAAATCATCCATGTCGACCCACACTTCTCGCGCACATCCGCATTAGCAAATCTCTATGTTCCAACGCGAGCGGGATCAGATATCGTATTTTTAGGCGCGATCATTCACTATCTATTGGAGCACAAAGTCTACTTCGAAGAGTATGTCAATAATTATACAAATGCAGCGATGCTGGTCAGCGAGGATTTCAAAGATACAGAAGAACTTGATGGGATCTTCTCTGGTTTCGATCCAGAAACCAAGACCTATGCTGATCAGAGCAGTTGGGACTATCAACGCGACGAATATGGCAAACCATTAACCGATCCAACGCTGCAAAATCCATATTGTGTGCTCCAGGTAATGCGTCGCCATTACGCCCGCTACACGCCAGAATTGGTTGAGGCGGAATGTGGTGTGCCACAAGAGATGTGGCTACGGGTTGTGCAGACACTGGTGGAAAACTCTGGGCGCGAAAAAACTAGCGCTCTCTGCTACGCTGTGGGCTGGACGCAACAATCGAAAGGCGTGCAAATCATTCGAGCAGGCACAATCATCCAGTTATTGCTCGGCAACATCGGTCGTCCCGGAGGAGGCGTCATTGCGCTACGCGGACATGCCTCTATTCAAGGCTGCACCGACATCCCGACACTCTATGATCTGCTTGCAGGATATATGCCGCAACCCAGCGAGATGCTCGATGCGAAATCAGAAACGGGCAATGAACCGACTGGCACGACCTGGGGAACACGACAAGACAAACATATCCATCGGCGTATACAGCAAACACTGCAAGAATATATCAATGTAGCCGGACAGAAACTCGGCTGGTGGTCAAATATGCCGGCCTACATCGTCAGTTTGCTGAAAGCCTGGTATGGCAATGCCGCGACCGCTGACAACGATTGGGGCTATCATTGGATTCCAAAGATAACCGGCGATCATTCTCATGTGATGACCAGTTACGCAATGCTGGATGATAAGGTCAAAGGACTCTTCCTGATGGGCCAGAATCCAGCCGCTGGCAGCACGAATGCCATCATGCAACGCAAAGCCCTGGCGCATCTGGATTGGATGGTGGTGGCAGATTTATATGAAATTGAGACTGCGGCCTTCTGGTACAAAGGACCTAAAGGCGCGATTGATCCGAAGAGTATTAAGACAGAGGTCTTCTTCATACCCGCTGCAGCTTCAACCGAGAAAGCCGGTAGCTTCACCAATACCCAACGTCTGGTCCAATGGCGCGATCAAGCCATTGATCCACCAGGCGATGCATGCTCGGATCTCGCGTTCATTTACAATTTAGGTAAACGCCTCAAAGAACTCTATGCCGGAAGCACAGAGCCTAAAGATCAATCTATCCAAAATCTGACCTGGAATTATGAAGCAGAAACTGGTAGCAACGGATTTGTTGAACCAGAGGTGGAACTGGTCTTGAAGGAGATCAATGGCTACTATGTGACAAAGGCTGACGAACAAGGTCAGGACACTACATACGATTTCCATACAGCTCCACATGTGCCGAACTTTCCAGCACTCAAAGCAGATGGCAGTACGGCTTGTGGCTCCTGGATTTATAGTGGCATCTATCCCGAGCCTGGGAAGAACCGCGCCGCCTCACGGATCGCCGACGGCAAGATGAATTTAGATTGGGGCTTTGCATGGCCCGCCAACCGTCGCATTCTCTACAATCGAGCATCAGCGGATCCCGCAGGCAATCCCTGGTCCGAACGCAAAAAGCACATCTGGTGGGATAAAGCCCAGGGCAAATGGATCGGAGACGATATTCCCGATTTTCCGGTCAATAAAGCTCCTGACTATCGGCCTGCGCCCGATGCAGTTGGGATGGATGCGATTTCGGGTATCGATCCTTTCATCATGAAACCAGACGGCAAGGGCTGGCTCTATGCACCATCTGGACTCAAAGATGGACCGCTACCAACACATTATGAGGCCATCGAATCACCAGTCCACAATGCATTGTATCTGCAACAAAGCAATCCTGCCGCCAAATACAATAAGAGGAAAGATAATAAACTGGCCGTAGTAGGAGATCCAAACTATCCAATTGTCGTGACAACATATCGGCTCACAGAGCACCATGTCAGCGGTCCAATGACACGTTGGATGCCCTGGCTCAATGCGCTACAACCTGCGATGTTCGCCGAGCTTAGTCCAGAACTGGCAGCAGAGCGCAATATCACACCCGGAGGCTGGATGATTGTTAATACGCCACGCGGCGAGATAGAAGCTCGCGCCATGGTCACACGACGCATGCAGCCATTGTGCATACGCGGAAAAGTAGTCCATCAAATTGGCCTGCCTTTCCACTGGGGTTTTCAGGGAGGCGTGACTGGCAGCATCACTAACGATCTGACACATGCAGTCCTTGAACCAAATGTCAGCATTGAGGAAGCGAAAGCATTTACGTGCAATGTGCGTCCAGGACGCCTTGCGTAGGGAGGAAGTTTCAAAGATGAACGCAGAATTTGGGCGAGCAACAAACTCGCCCATCTCCACCGGAGTCAAGCAAGTTACACAATTGCTTACAACTCTCAAAAAAGAAAAGCCTCTACCACAAGAACCCGATATGGGCTTTTTTACTGATACCAGTCTGTGTATCGGCTGCAAGGCATGCGAGGTAGCCTGCAAGCAATGGAATGAATTACCTGGCGCAACTCCTGATTGGAGCGGCACCAGCTATGATAATACGCGATCATTGGGAGCCACGACCTGGCGTCACGTTCAGTTCATTGAGCAGATCGAGCGGCGCACACCTCGGGCTGAAGAGAGCAAGCCACCGGCTCAACCCATAGGGACGCTGGATCTACCACTTTTTGACATGTCGATGATGTCAGACAGCAATAATGATACGCTTCTCGGACAACCGACGGGAACAGCGCTGCCGTTCTTCAGTAGCGATCGCTGGCTGATGCATAGCGATGTCTGCAAACACTGCGCGAATGCCCCCTGTCAGGAAGCCTGTCCCACCGGCGCGATTATCCATACAGAATTTAATACCGTCTACGTCCAACAGGATATCTGTAATGGCTGCGGCTATTGCGTCGTTGCCTGTCCTTTCAACGTCATTGCACGTGACTCAACAGGTGATGGACAAGCACATAAGTGCACGCTCTGCTATGATCGGCTCAAAGATGGCATGGAACCAGCATGTGCAAAAGCGTGTCCAACCGATTCCATTCAATACGGAGAAGTAAATGAACTCAAACGCCATGCGCAAGAGCGCGTGGGGCAATTACAGTCATTAGGCGTCAAGGAGGCAGCCCTGTATGGCGCAGATGACAAGATACTCGCTGGAGGTCTGCATTCCTTCTTCTTGATCATGGATGAGCCTGAAGTTTACAATCTACCGCGCAATCCATCCCGTCCAAGCGACCATGTATTGCCCGCCTCATTAGGCGTCGTGGTGACCGCCGCAATCCTGGGCCTGATAGGATCATTCATCTTCAAAAAAGATTAGTCGGAGGATTTATATGGAAGAGACACATTTGTTGGGATCAGGCCATCCGCCATCAGGTATCATAGCAGCACAAAAAACAGCTCCTATACTGCTCGATAAACTTGCTAGCCTGACCACAGGCTATACACCTGATCCCGTACGCGAACTACAAGAGAAAACATATTATGACTATCCTGCCGTACAAGCTCCCCTCTGGGGTTGGGAGATTATCTGGTACTTTTTCATGGGAGGTCTGGCTGGAGGCTGTTATCTGATCGCCAGTATCGCCTCTCTCTTTGGCAATAAAGAGGATCGCATAGTAACACGCGTTGGCTATTATGCCTCCCTCCTGGCACTGCTACCTTGTCCACCATTATTGATCAAAGATCTTGGACGACCGGAAAAGTTTTTTAATATGATGCGCGTCTTCAAGGTTAAGTCCGCCATGTCAATGGGAACATGGGGCCTACTCACATTCTCAGCATTTAGCGGACTCACAGGCATAATCCAAGCAGCTCGCGATGGACTGCTAGGAAGATGGTGGGGAGCACGACTCCTGGCTCGACTCCCTCAGAAAATGATAGCTATTCCAGGAAGTATCTTCGCCATCTTTCTGGGCGGCTACACCGGCGTCTTAATCACATCAACCAGTATAGCAGTCTGGTCACGCAGCAAAATGCTCGGCGCAGTCTTTGTCGCATCAGCCATATCAACCAGCACAGCCTTGATCTCGGTCATCTTACGCGCCATCGGAGCCCCCGAAAAGACACTCCATAAGCTAGAACAGATCGAATGGGTAAATATGCTAGTTGAAATTGTTTGCTTGCTCACCTACTTACGAACATCGGGACGAGCGGCGAAAGCGCTCGTGGGAACAGAACCAACCGAACAGGGTCCAACCTTCTGGCAGCTGATGTTTGGCGGCGGACTCTTACTTCCCTGGCTTCTACAAACACTTTCGCTTATCATAGCTCCAAAGCATCCTACGAAAAAGATCAAACGCGGCGGCATGGGCCTGCTCGTTTCGATACTTGTTTTGATCGGAGGCTATTTCTTACGTCGCACGGTCGTTAAGGCTGGACATGCCTCCAGCAACGATCCACGTACCACTCTGTGGAACGCTAGACGCTAATCGTTACGTTCGCAAGCCGATGATGGCAATCAAACCATCATCATCGGCTTGTGCGTTTGACCTGTCAAAAAAGCCCATTCGACTGAAGGACACAATGAAAGCCAACGGTAGCTGCGTGTCTTGCGCACGCGGTCCCCTCGACGTACGTAATGTACATCATTGTAGGCATTCTAACACAATGTACGTAATGCTCCTCAAAAAGAGAAGGCTATCATCGGTGAAATCAGACGCATCAGAGGCTGAGCATGGGGAGATCAATGGGGAAGTCCGTCGTACGTCGAGGAGTCCGCGTGCACAAGACACGCAGCTACAGTAAGATGTTACTTAACAGATACGATGGAGGTTGACGATCATATGTGCATCAAGAAACATCTCATCCATAATTATTTGGAATCAATGGCTGTCGGCTACACGAGGAACGCTGGGGGTCATGGGGAATAGAACTTTCTTTGGCCTCTGTCGTACATGTTTTGTACATCCTAGAGCGATGTAACACGCTATTCCTACGTCTGACGTAGGCAAAGAGAGGGACATATGGAGGAGCCACACTCTACTTCTAATACTGATACACAGAACAATCTGCGCTCTGATACGACAACTACAACGAACCTTTCCAATGGCACTCCTAAACATACGACGGCAAAACTACTGGTCGACGATCTGCCAAATACGACAGTAGTTGATGCCCGATCAGGTCAAAATGAGCAAGCACGGATAGATAGTTTGCAGTTGGTGGTGGTTGAGGGCTTTCAGGTGGGTCGCGGCGTTGCTCGTATTGATCCCAGTGATATGGCTCGACTTGATTGTCAAGCGGGCGACATTATTATGATCGAGGGAGCACGGACGACAGCGGCTAAGGTCGTCCCAAATAATCTGGCAGATCGTGGACAATCATCGATCCAGATGGATAGTCAGGTACGGCAAAATAGCGCCTCTGGCTTTGGTGAGCGCGTTTCGATCCATAAAGCAAATATTCGTACCGCTGAGAAAATTACTCTGTTGCCGTTAAGTAGCGGTACTCCCATTCAGGAGACGGATCTCCAATATATTGCTCGCTATCTGGTCGGTCTACCGGTGACGATCGGCGATCTACTACGTGTCGGTACACCGGGTACAACTCCACGCGAGTTTCTAATTATTGGCTCAAATCCCGCGACCCCTGCATATGCGCTGAAAAGCAAAAAAACTGGCGACTTACCTATCGTAGAAACACCATCAATACCGACTGAAGCTGAAGCCGTGCTGGTACAAACAGACACCATAGTGCGCGCTCAAGCTCGTGGCTCGAATAATGGAGCGCCTAAACATGTAGGTTATGAAGATATCGGCGGACTCGGTAAAGAGTTACAACGTATTCGTGAAATGCTTGAATTGCCACTCAAGTATCCAGCGGTCTTTGATCGTCTGGGAGTTGAACCGCCCAAGGGCGTTTTATTATATGGTCCTCCGGGAACCGGCAAGACGCTGATCGCACGTGTCGTCGCCACCGAAACGAATGCGGCCTTCTTTATTATCAATGGTCCAGAAATCATCAATAAATTCTACGGCGAAAGCAAATCGCGACTGCGCTCGGTTTTCCAGGAGGCTCAAAAACGCGCACCAAGCGTCATTTTTATCGACGAAATCGATGCGCTGGCTCCCAAACGGGCTGAAACAGGCGGCGAGGTGGAACGACGTATTGTAGGACAACTGCTGGCTTTAATGGATGGGCTTGAGTCCCGGGGACAAGTTGTGATCATTGGTGCGACAAATCAACCCAATGCTCTTGATCCGGCAATTCGCCGTCCCGGACGCTTCGACCGCGAAATTGCGCTACGCGTCCCGGATAAACATGGACGCATGGAAATTCTCCAGATCCATAGCCGCGATGCGGCACTGGCAAATGATGTCGATATACAACGTCTGGCTCAACTTACACCTGGCTTTGTCGGCGCTGATCTGGAATCACTATGCCGCGAAGCAGCGATGATCGCATTACGTCGTGTCCTACCACATATCGACTATCAACGCGGATATATTCCCTACGAAACATTGGTCAACCTCAATATTACAATGGCTGACTTTCAGGCCGCTTTGCGCGAGGTTGAGCCGTCAACTACACGTGAGGTCTATGTCGAGGTTAGCGATACTTCCTGGGATGATATTGGCGGCCTTGAATATATCAAAAATTTGTTGACCGAGAGCGTGGAATGGCCGATACGCTATCCAGAA
This sequence comes from uncultured Chloroflexia bacterium, assembly GCA_963699315.1. GTDB lineage: Bacteria > Chloroflexota > Ktedonobacteria > Ktedonobacterales > Ktedonobacteraceae > Dictyobacter. The sequence goes on along the minus strand of OY969433.1, from coordinate 3,534,447 downwards.
ATTTATGCTAATGCCCATGTCGAACCGCCACGCGGCGTGATGCTTTCTGGCCCTCCAGGATCAGGTAAAACGATGATCGCCCGTGCTCTCGCAAATCAATGCGAGGCTAGCTTCATTTCTATCAAAGGACCAGAATTACTATCAAAGTGGGTCGGCGAGTCAGAAAAAGGCATTCGCGAAACATTCCGTCGCGCCAAGCAAGCAGCTCCCTGTATCATCTTTTTTGATGAGTTGGATGCGCTGGCACCCCGACGCGGCAATGGCAACGATGGTAATGTCGGTGACAGGGTTATCGCACAACTGTTGACCGAGATGGATGGCATCGAAGGACGCGAAGGCGTTATCGTTCTGGCCGCCACAAACCGTCCAGATATGATTGATCCAGCGCTTTTACGTCCAGGACGCTTCGATCTCTCCGTCGAACTGCAATATCCTGATGAAGAAGAACGACGCGCCATCTTCGCGGTTCATCTGCACGATCGTCCAGTAGCGCCAGAGGTCACAGTGGAAGAGCTCGCTAAAATTACTCCCGGGCGTAGTGGCGCAGATATTGAGGCCATCTGTCGGCGCGCCTCCATGCTAGCTTTACGTGAGTGGATCGCTCCTCGTATCAATCCCGGACAGGTGCAAGTGACACCAGTGAGCGAGACAGAAACAATCGATAATACGACAACTACAGAAACATCAGAACAGGTGAATTCACTTCCTGGCACACCTCTTGGGCGCTTTCAAATTCGTCCAGAACATTTTGCTCACGCAATTGAGGAGCTGAAAAGTCGCTATTCGATTCAGGAGGCCTTCAATAAAGATCATGAACGTCAGGATCGTGGACGCCAACGCTTGATCGATATGGCAGCTGATCAGGCCGCAGATGGCAAACCACCTCTACGCGGCATCCGTCTCTGGCTCGCTCGCCTCTTTGGATTAGTATAAGTCGCAATTGCAGCTTATAACGGCTAGCAGCTTGAAATATATGGCTAAAAAGTCCATCTTCTTGTCAAGAAGATGGACTTTTTAGCTTCCTATGCGTAAATGAAGGATCTCTATCAAAATCGCGCATTACAGCTACATCCATGCATACTGCTTATAGCTGCAGCAACAAAAAAACCAAAAACTAAAATTAATAATACACAAGCATGCGAAATAGGCAAAACAATAAAACTGCCGACACACATGAAAAGTGGACAATATGTAGGTACTATACACTTACAATATATAGGTGACTATGCTATAATTAACACGAAGAACACTATCAACAAGCGAAGGGAGGATACAGTGTTACCCATACATGATGACTCCTCTTCCGTCTCCCGTGAGCAAGTTACAGAGGCGTACTTGAATGCCATTGGGTTGATTGATGAGCGAGTAGCACCCTACCTGGGAAAAGCAACAACTCGTGTTCTTGTGCAAGGTGCCGCCAGGAGCAATGCAGAAGCCTACCCATTTCTTACTTGTCTGATTAATCGTCCTTACACTCATATTATTCCATCAATGATACACGAGCATGTTCATGGTGTCACGTTGTCCGAGCTTACAGAAGGACTAAATGCTTTGCTGGATGCGTGTTTCGCGGGATTGCGCGAACTGACAGGTGATCTGATCGCTCCACCCCTGCATGATGAAGTCGTCCATCGATTAAGGCAACTACAGTAAGGGAGCAGCATGGAGAGCAGTGTACAAACAGAGTTACAAGCCATACAACATAGCTTTTATGGCTCTCCTCATGGGCAGAGTGCGGATCGTCTGGTCGCCATGGAATACGCCATGGAATATATCAATACAATTGGCAAACGATTTGTAGCCGCCTTTGATCGCTTTCATGTGCATCGAGCACTACTGGCAGCACTGCAAGAACTCTATAGTTTTTCAGCCTGTTGTATCCTACTTAAAGGTGATCCCTTCGACCTCTTCATCATTCCATGTTATCCATTGAATGCGTCGTTTTTAAAATCAATGATACAGCGCATTGCTGGCGCAGCGAACGCCCTGGATTTTCCAACTGTTACCCCCGAACAACTTGCTCGCACTGCCTACTTCGATGCTCCAGACGATTTAGCACAACATCGAGCCTTCGGCGCGATTGCCAGTACAACTATCGGCTCATGCTTTAACATCCCACTGACGGTTGAGAATCGTATTATCGGTATCCTTAGCCTGTTTGATGAGAAAGCAGGAACGTTCGATACAGATTCGTTGAAGCTGACCGCGATGATCGCTGACTATGCGGCAGTCGCATTGGATAATGTGCGCTTACGAGAACGCGAAAATGCGCTCTGGCGTGAAGCCGAGTTAGAACGTATGCGTCTGGAATTGATTATCGGTAGTATGGCAGAAGGTCTGCTCATTACAGATGCCAAGGGTGCCATTACATCACTGAACAAATCCGCCGAACAGCTCCTGGCGCAAGCACAAACCACATTCATACCTGGCGTCCCATTGCAGACATTAGCAGAAACAAGCGAAGTCCCCTGGCTTCCACGCCTGGTAAAGATCATTAATCAGGCATTGAGTGGTCAAACAGTAAAAAACCAGGAGTTGGTCGCGGGGAAAGGCGATGAACGGGTTCCTTTGACATTGAGTATCAGCGCGGCACCTCTGCATGAAAACGGTGACTTCGCACATCATCAGGTCGGTGTCGTAGCCGTGCTAAATGATATCACCTCAAACAAGCAGGTAGAGCGCCTCAAAGACGATTTCGTCTCGGTCGTCTCGCATGAACTACGCACTCCGCTGACAGCCATCAAAGGATATACGCAGCATCTAGTCCGGCGCGTCGAAAGGCGTTTGCGCAAACTACAAGAAACCACCAACACTCCAGCATCAGAGCTGGCTGAAAGCCATGATCTACGTAGCCTGGCAATTATCCAAAGCCAGACCGAACATCTCGAGCGTCTGGTAAGCGATCTACTAGATCTTTCACAGGTACAGTGGGGACAACTCCAACTACACAATGAAACCTTTCAGATGTCAGATCTACTCAATGATATGGTCCGCTCCGTTCAAGCCAGTGCGGAACAACATATACTTACACTCGAAATCCAACCTCCTGAAACGGAAATCATAGCAGATCGTGTACGTCTTGAACAGGTTATTGGCAACATCCTTGATAACGCAATCAAATACTCACCTCATGGAGGACAGGTCAACATCCGCTTACAAAAGCAGAGTGACAACATCTATCATGTCAGCGTTAAGGACCAAGGGATCGGCGTCAACCCTGAACATTTCGAACACATTTTTGAGCGTTTTTATCGCATCCAAAATACAGCCAGCCAGCATTACGCAGGCATCGGACTTGGACTCTATGTTGCTAAAGCGATTATCCACAGACATGGAGGGCATATCTGGCTGGAAAACAATCAGGGCACGGGATCAACCTTCCACTTTACCGTGCCAATGGTAACGCTACCCGAAAAACTAGAGAAATAATTCCGCTCGACCGCGTAGCCGACGTCCTCGCACAGGTGTGCCACGGTTTTTGGCACACAGGCGAAGAAACATGTCCATATCACCCACAATCGAAGCAATCACGTACGCTACTGTCGCTGCGTGCCTTGCGCACAATACTTTTCAGTGAAGAACTTGGCAAGCTCCATCTCTTCCCCCGGAGGTCTCAAAGAGAGCCAACGTAGCGCCCGGCGACCCGTTCACGCACGAAGAAACTCCACCAAAGCGTTTATATAACATAATACATGCTATTAATGAGGTGCATCATTATTTCTTTCGGACAATTCATCATACGAGGATATATGCGCTTATTAGGGGCATATCATACGAGAAACGGGTCGCCGGGCACAAGACCGCTACCATTGGGTCCCTTTTGTTTCCTTCTCGGGGCATTCGTGTTTGTCGGCGCCGGTGCGCATGCTCCCTCTATAATGTGAGAAGTTGTAGAAGTTCGGACGGGTTGGAACCAAAACGTGTAAGTACATAAGATTGGCCAAAGGGTGTAAAGTGTACTTTTGACCAATTAGTATGCAACAATTGCATTGTACGCAAGACACGCGCCTCTCCCCATAAGGGATAACGTACATCCCGCAGTGCGTTGACAAGATCCGCAGAGTTAACAATAAGGACGCCACAGACGAGTACCACTATTTTCGCCAGCGGTCCCACGGCAAATCTGATGGGACTCAGAGGAGAAAATAATCCGATGATCAGCACGCCAATAGAGATACAAACAGGACCGATGACATCAAGCCAGATCGAAAGGAGCGATGGTTCACGCAGAGACATCAACGTTAAGCCAAAAGGACCGACAGCCCAACCTACTAAAGGTTCATGTCGCCATAGCAATACAAGAATGTGCATCAACTCACAGAGGATAATCCAAATGCCCAGTAACATGACCAAACCCAGAACATTTGTAATATGGACACCACCTAAAAAACCTGGCATGCAAAATCCCTCCATGGCAAAAACTGAACTTCAAGGGAACACGTTCAACTCTCTCTATTATAAATCAACAGTTCATGTTCCTGCAATTGTCCAGCCAAATCAGATGCAATCTCACCCGTAATATCGAAACATAAGCAAATATGGCACCCGTATATAAATAGTAGCTGATTACCAAGCGTCTTCACCAATCAGCGGCACAAATACACAATGACCAAGGGAATGCTCCTGCGTTCCCCACGGCACACGCTGAATGAGCCGCAAATCTTGCTGATGAGACTCACCAATCGGAACGACTAATAGTCCACCCATCACGAGTTGTTCGACCAATTTCATAGGCACATGAGGTGCTGCCGCTGTAACCAGGATGCGGTCATAAGGTGCATTGTCAGGCCAACCAAGCGAACCATCGCCAATCAAAAGTGAAACATTTGTAACACCAAGTTGCGCCAGACGTTTAGAGGCTTGTTCGGATAGCTGGGCGTAACGCTCAATACTATACACGTGAGAGGTCAGCAGTGACAAAATAGCCGTCTGGTAACCGGAACCAGTGCCAATCTCTAACACACGCTGAGTGCTGTCGAGTTGGAGCGCCTGCGTCATCATAGCCACGATGAGAGGTTGCGAAATTGTTTGTCCCATGCGCAAAGGCAGAGCCTGATTGCTATATGCCATTGCTCGCAAATTATCGTCGACAAATAATTCGCGTGGCACAGTGGCGAGAGCACGTAAAACACGAGCATCCCGGATACCACTTTGTTCAAGCTCAACAATCAATTGTTGGCGTTGCGAAGAAAAATCATGCGTCATAAGGTCCAACGAAAGATTATTTTTCAAGTAGTAAAAATGACAATATTGGTGGAATAATTTTAACAACTACGAGATGGGGTGGATCGTATTAAGTATAAAAGGTGGAATGATATTCATCAGGAGAAAGGGATGGGCGCTACTGGTATCGAACCAGTGACCTCTTCGGTGTGAACGAAGCGCTCTCCCACTGAGCTAAGCGCCCTAACGACTGATAAGAATCACTATATCACCAGTGCATCATATTGTCAAGCCACCCGCAGGCCAAATTTTCGCGTAAGTTCTCTTTTTTCACCGCAGGCCAAATAGCAAGGTGAAAAGTTTGGTACATTCATCGAACTAAAGGAGACCAAATACATGGGGTTCATTTTTATAGCTATAGTGATTATAATTCTAGCAATGATCATGCTTTCGGGCTTACGTGTTGTGCAACAGTATGAGCGAGGCGTCCTTTTTGTCCTGGGTCGATCGCAGGGAGCAAAGGGTCCCGGCCTCTTCTGGATTCCTCCTTTTATATCTCGTATGGTGAAAGTTGATCTGCGTATTGTCACGATGCAGGTTCCCCCACAGGAAGTTATCACGCGCGACAATATCACTATTCGTGTGACTGCTGTAGTCTACTTCCACGTCGTCAATCCTGAATTTTCAGTCATCAACGTCGTCGATTTTATTGGTGCAACGATGCAAATCGGACAAACAACCCTACGTAATGTCTTGGGACAGTCAGAAATGGATGAGCTTCTGGCACATCGTGATACGATTAACCAGAACCTTCAAACCATTATTGATGAGTATACTGAACGCTGGGGCATTAAGGTGACAGCAGTGGAGGTCAAAGATATCGAGTTGCCAGTAACGATGCAACGTGCAATGGCCAAACAGGCTGAAGCCGAAAGAGAAAAACGCGCCAAAGTTATTCATGCCGAGGGCGAATTGCAAGCATCAACGCAGCTGGCGCAGGCAGCCAATATTATTGGCTCACAAACAGGCGCATTGCAGCTACGCTATCTGCAAACGCTCACAGAGATCGCGGTCGAGAAAAACTCAACGATCATCTTTCCATTGCCAATGGACATCATCGAACCTTTCCTAAACGCGCTCCCCAAGGCAGCGGAAGGAAACAAAGAGAAACCCCGACCCATTGAAGAACAGCAGGAAAATTCGATTCCGTTGAACGCCTATCTCGATCAAACACAGGCGCGACCAGTAAGTTCAAACAATGATTAAAGAGCATAATGCGTTATAATCTGTACAAAAGGGATATATTTCCCTGCAACGAAAGGACATGGGTTATGAAAAAGACAGTTGCCAAATGGGTTGTCAGCCTTATCGTGGTACCACTCGTTATCTCAGTACTGCAGAAACGCCTCTTTGAACAGATCGAGAAACGCCTGTAAAAACGTTCACCTTCGCCGCCGATGAGCAGTGGTTTCACTACGTAATATGCTATACTGAAAAACAAAGTTATCTTAAATAATGTTCTTCAGGAGATGCTCTATGGACGAAAAAAGTAGTTTGACTTCCATGGTGGAACCAGATAAGTCCACATCAGAGAGAGCCGATAATGACCAACGAAAAGCCTATGGAACCGCAAAAACGGAAAACTTACGCGATTCCGGGCTATGGCGGATACTGTTGCCTGCGGTCGTCATTATTTGTTGCATCGCACTGTTTGTCATTCCACTAGTTATTCTGATACCGCTGTTATACAACTCAATCACAGCGATCGGCAGTACTCATGTGCAGGAATCACAATTAATTTGGGTCTGGGTTACGATGATTGTCGTTGAAATGGGCGTCTTTGCCTTGATCGCACGAGGCATATTGAAAACGTTCTTAACGCAGGCCGGTAATTATCGGGCTGTCAGATAAAATAGAAGCCACGCATTCAATAGATACGTCTTCTGTTTGAAGGTGTTCACTGCCTCAAACAGAAGGCGTAATATTTCCCCACAAGTCCACAGCAGAGCAGGCAGAAGTCCCTCAATAGAACAAGGTCATAGCCAGATTCGGCTACTCTATAAGTACGTTCCTAAATGTGCTCATAAATACCTTGACAATTGAGTATCTGCCAAGTAAAATCACTAGCAGTTAGTAGATATTACATTATCAGCATAATAGTAGAGGTCGTCGTTATGGACCCCCGTTTGAAAAACAGAGGTTTGTATGTAGGGGTGATTTCTACTTGTCACGTGCAAACCTGAGACATGACCAGTCCCAGCCGGAGCTTTCTGTAGAAGGCTATCGGGCTACGATATCGGCAAATGCCAAAGTTCGTACCAGTGGATGCGTGCCAGTTTACTGCTCTATAACTTCTGAGTTAACCAGGTATAACGGGTGAAGCCAGTGCTTAGGAGACGTGCCGACCGATATCATCGACGAGGCGAACATTACTTTGTGCGGAAAAGGGAGCTAGCCATCTCTAGCAACGAAGAACAGACCGCACGTCTGTTCTTCCTCTGCGATTGGATGATGTCCCATAACAATCGTAGTTCGGATCAGTCCTGGCTTTTCTTCCGACCCCAAGTATTCCTCACTCAGCAAAAATATTCCTCATCCAAGCCAAGCATACGCTTCTTAGAGAGAAAAAATCGTATGTCGTACGTGATTGTTATACTTTACAGGTTTATACGATGCAACCAATGGCAGAGCCATTATTGTTTCAGTAAAGTAGGAAAACAACACTTGCTTAATATATTATTTATACATGCTCATATACAGGAAAATTCCTGCCTCAAAGGAGAGGAGGTGATAGCATGAGAGGAAAATTACGCGACAAAAGCTCTATAAATAGACGCGGCGAGTTACGTCGTACCGATGGGGAACAACGTCAACCATATAAACGCGATACACGTGGAACGCAGTGGATTGGCGAGCCGCAGGAAGACGATGATGACACATATGATTTTGAGGAAACATCCGAATCTGCTGAAGGAGAAGATCTAAAAAGCGAGTCGGTTCCCCTCAAAGGAGCTCAAAAAAAATAAGTGGCACAGGTCAGGTCTGTTCGTTGCCGTGAACGGACCTGATATTGCTGAATAAAAACATTATTGGGGAATTAAGGCAAGCAACGTACGCGGAAGAACATATTCATACTCATCTCCAAGTTGCCGCATAACCTGTTGAACCAGCGTCGGAGTCATCTTCCAGGCAATCAAATACACATTCAAAAAAAGCGGACGCCTACGATATATCCATGTCGCCAGCTTGATCAATTGGACAGTTTGCGCAACGGTCTCAGTAAATCCCAGGTTGTTATAGAGAGGAAGATGGTCTACAATTTTCCAATGCCCCGGGAGACCAGTAAAACCAGCTCCAGTCAACATACCTTGCACGCCATAATTGGCAAGCACTTGCGCAAACTGATGTTGGATGTGCCTGTCGGTCAGCCGCATACCACGCCAACTAAAGGCCGCTAGCCAGGGAAGTCCAGTACGATAGATAGGATCTACATCCAGAATATTGAGCGAAGTCATCCTCAGAGTTCGCATGAGTTCACCCGTCTGATGAAGAAACGCTTCCAGTTGTGCCTGCGGCCAGCGAGAAGGATACATATAACCAATGCCGCTTGGTCCCGCCACGAACTCATCATTCACACTAGCAGTACGTGCATAATATGCAGCCATCCCAGGGGCCGCCTGTGCTAAAAGTGGCGACAGCGTCCAGCCAATGGGGACCGATCCTCGCGCTGGATCATGCCAGATAGTGCGCAAGCGATGTTGACAATACTGTAAATTATCACCATCGCTCATCGTAAACGAGACATAGACTTTAGCACGCGCGACAATTGCTTCAGTCTTCTGCACCGCTGCAGGCATCTCATGATCTGCGAGATGCGAGGCCATCCACACTTCGAGATTCAAGGTATAATCAGAAGCAACTACTAACATACCGACGTCAGAGGCGAGAGACACGCCACTTTGCTCATGAATAAGCCAACCCATATGCACAGCACCTGCGGAGTAGCTAGCCAATATCTGTCGTAGCAAAACGCGCTCAGAAAGTAGACGAGCAGAGAAATCAGGCCGATACAGACGAGAGTCGAGCCAGTAGACAAACGCCCGCGTCGCCACCAGAAACGACCGGAGCCCCGCAAATGTTTCTGGATTCAATCCAGCAATAATACGAGCAGACGATTTTGGAAGCAGGTGCCGCTGCGCCCATTGGTATATTTCAAGACGATCACTCCATGCGTATTTGCGTAAATCATCCAACACGGGCAACTGACAAGCAGACTTTAATTCGTCGGCCAGTTCAGGAGAGACAATGATACAATCTTGCTGTCCCGCCATGGTAGTGGCAACATTGATGGTATCAGGCAAAGCAGGATTATAAATAATCATGCCCTGTATGACGCTACGATAGGTTGAAAGCATAGCACGTAGAGCGGCAGATCCCGTATGTGTGGAAATAGTGTGAGGCATAGCACTAAAAGCTTGTTGTAGCCAGAACAGATCATCATCCGTTGCCAGCAGATATATCCTGGGCTGAGGGCGATTCACAAGGCCTGCAACTATAGTTGCAGTAATCTGCTCATCGCGCGATGCACCGCGTACATCATACACATCAAGTTGAGAGACGGATTGAAATTTAGGGATAATTCGTCCGGCTGACCACTCCAAACCAGCAACTTCACGACGCATACAAGATCCTCTTTCTGCTCTGAAAACTCGTTTTCACCCTAGGTGACGTACCCTTACATGAACGTCGCATCTGAAGACAAGGAAATATCACGATTAATCAGAGTGTATATATACACTCCAGCTATCTTCTAATTGAAATTCAAGCTTGACCTTCCCAAAAAAGCAGAGTATGCTACATTATACACGCAAACTGAGATACTGATAAAAGCATGCACATAAAGCTATTCAAGCCTAAAAGCCTGCCGTCTTTGTACTATCTTCTGAATGCTCATAACCGAGTTCACCCAGAAAGGACGCCTGGTATGTCGAAAAAGATGTTTGCACCTGAGTTATTCCGTCTCCCACTGGATATTCCAGAAATTCCTTATGATCATCTCCTTCGTACAGCAGCGGAGCACAATCCCGAACAGATAGCAATTATCTACCACGACCTCACGCTCACTTATCGAGAAGTGGTCTCGATGGTTAATTGTACAGCCAATGGTCTATATGAATTGGGACTACGTAAAGGAGATCATATTAACCTGTTTCTAGCCAATCGGCCAGAATACATCATCACATTCATTGCCGCCGCCTCCATCGGAGTTGTGATCAGCCCCATGAATCCGTCATACAAAGAGCGTGAAGTAATCTATCAACTTGGTAACTCGGAAGCCAATGCCATTCTAGTCCAGCAAGAACTAGCACCTATTCTCAAACAGGCATTAGCGCAAGCAGAATTTCCACATCTTAAACACATCATAGTCACAGGAGACAGCATTCCAGAGGCATTACCCCAAGCGATTCCATATGCAACAATGCTACGCCGTTCATCGCCGCGCCGTCCTCCACATGTGGACATCAGTAGCGACGATCTGCTCGCCTTACCTTACTCATCAGGGACAACCGGACTCCCCAAAGGAACCATGTTGACCCACCGCAACCTTGTAAGCAATAATCTACAATTCTGCAATGCAATGGGTATTAATCGTACTGACGTGGCTCTCCTTTTCCTGCCTTTTTATCATATTTACGGAGTTATGTTAACAGGGAGTTTTCTGGCCTGCGGAGGTACACAGGTCATCATGGAGCGCTTTGACCTGCTACAATCCCTCGAGCTCTGCGAAAAACATCAAATCAACTTTTATTTTGCCGTGCCACCAATTATTATCGCTCTGGCCAACACGCCAGTTGACCTGAGCAAACTCAAAACAGTACGCTATATCTTTTCAGGGGCAGCGCCCCTTGCCATCGATCCTGCGCGCAGATTACAAGAAAAGACCGCCTGTAATGTCATACAAGGATATGGCTTAACAGAAGCCTCACCCCTCACGCATTCACAGGCGCGAGATCATGAACTGGTCCGCCTGGGAAGTATCGGCTTCCCAACCCACAATACAGAACAGAAATTTGTGGATCTCGAAACGGGCACACGTGAGCTACCTCAAGGCGAACAGGGAGAACTACTAGTACGAGGTCCTCAGGTCATGCAAGGCTACTGGCACGCACCAGAAGAGACTGCACACGCGCTACAAGAGGATGGCTGGCTCCATACTGGAGATGTCGGTTACATTGATGAAGATGGGTACACATACTTAGTTGATCGCAAGAAGGAGATGATCAAATATCATGGCTTTGGCATCGCCCCAGCCGAAATCGAAGCACTGCTGCTCGAACATTCCGGCATTATCGACTCAGCAGTCATTGGTATACCGGACGATGAGGCAGGCCAGTTGATCAAAGGCATCGTCGTACTAAAACCAGGCGTCACGCTTACAACTGAAGATGTGCTCACCTTTGCCAACGGAAAACTAGCTGGCTATAAGCGTATCCACTTTATTGAGTTTATTGACAGCATTCCCAAAACAGCCTCTGGGAAAATCCTACGTCGCGACCTCCAGGATCGCGAAAAGAACCGCCAACAGCCCTAATAGCAATGGATATGAGAGTGGTGGTTGCCAGCCTGCGCTGGCAACCACCATTCTCATTGCGTGGTGCAAATTAGAGCAGACCACCAACAAAAAGTCCGCGTGACATGATCTCGCCCGCCAGAGTACAGACGACTACGAGATAGAGCATGCCTGTAGCCGATTGGAAAGAGCGATCACGTATCAACTTCCAGGACAATCCACCCAATACCAGCGGCATCGCAAATCCCACCAGGATATGAATCCAGCTGATCACATTCGAACTTAATGGAGCAACCACTGGAGTATCCGCGGGTTTGACCTCATTCGCAGGAGTCGGTGTGGCCTGGGCCGTAACAACGACTGGTGTGTTAGTATTGGTCTGGTTGGCATAGGTTGAAGCCGATCCACCAACAATAAAAAAGAGGACCTGCGCGGCAATGGCGACCAGAACCAGCGTTGTTGAAAACTGTAATGGCCTTCCAGAGAGAGCAGGTGTCACGAGATACCAGTGACCAAGCCACATAGCAGTTAGTACACCACCGAGTGCAAAAGCCGCCGCAAAAAAGCCTGCCACCGTGAAAAAGCCACCGAGGCTTCCTGCGGATAAAGGTCGATAAATCATCGCCATTACAAGCAGAGTAGCAAGTCCAGCCACCACCGTGGCAACGCCACTCAAAAGGCGCAAAGTTCGAATAGTCTTATTCTGAGGTATGGCTTCTGGTTCAACTACGACAGCCGCATATTTTACATCTGAGGCATCCTGGCCTTCGGCAGCAGCAGCATCAACAGAGTCTGGTGGCAACTCCTGCCCCTCTGCATCAACCGGTACATACTTCACCTCGGGCACATTTTGTACGCCAGCCGATTTATCGATCAACAGGAAGGAGCTATAGGGGATCAATAAAAGGAAGAATAACAGTAGCGGTAGCGACTGATAGCCTGTCCAGGCTTTATCGAGCTGGGGATACGTGTTAAGTAATGCTGGTGTCGAAAAACCCTGCTGGAACCAATAGGTCAATCCAGCCAAAACAAGATAAATAAGAGCATACGAGACCAGAAAACCACGCTTGACCTCATTACGCCAATCAAGAAAAACCAGGACGCTTACTGCGCCAATTGAGACCTCGGCCATCACTATAAAGAGAACTAACGGTAACGTCTGTAGCATGATATCCTTTTATCCTTTGGGTACATCAATCAGTGTCTGGAGCGTGAAATCATCCACCGCCGTTAAGATTATAACGCTGTTCAATGCTATCGACAACTTCTTAACGCATTCTCCAAGATATTCGCAAAGACAAAAAATCATTGAGCAGCTTTTACTCGAAAATATCGTGTAGCTAACGGTTTAATTGCATAGGCACAAGTTGATCTTATTATTGAAGAAACGGCAAAAAGACGATCAGAAAGTATTGAATGCTTGTCTATTTATATTGACAGGCACCTGAAATTCATCTAGACTATAGAGTGCATATTCACAAAATTTCATCCAACGTTTCCCGACTATCAACTATTGAGAGAGAAAGCATGCCATCTTGTCCAAATCCCCGTTGCCAATCTGTGTATCCAGCTGGAACAACCCAATGTACGAATCCGCGTTGTCGCTGCTTGCTACCAGAAGCAATTGTGGCGGGACGCTACCGCATCGAGACGCTGATCGGTATCGGCGGCATGGGCGCAGTCTATCGAACCAGCGATACGTTCGATGGTCAGCAGGTTGCATTAAAAGTATTGAGCGCGACGACGGCGGTAGCTGACCCGGAGACCGCCAGTGAGCGTTTCCGCCGTGAGGCTCGTTATGCTCATCAATTGCGGCATCCTAACATCGTGTCTGTCCTCAACTTTGGACAGGATGGGGAGTTGCTCTATATCACCATGCCACTGATTACTGGTGGCACGCTCAAAACGCTTCTCAAGGCTGAGCGTCCATTGCCAACCGAACTTGCACAACGCTATCTCAATGAACTGGCCCAGGCTATCGATGCAATTCATGCACATCCACAACAGATTATCCATCGCGACCTCAAACCTTCCAATCTACTTATTCATCAGGATGATCAGCGCCTGGTTGTGGCCGATTTTGGTATTGCACGTGCGATGCAGCAGGAGAAGCCGTTGACTCAGCGCGGTTGGATACTCGGCACCGAACATTATACCGCTCCTGAACAAGAACATGGGAACGCTGAACCGGCCAGCGATATTTATGCGATGGGGGTCGTTTGCTATCAGATGTTTACGGGATTGCTGCCATTTCAAGCGGTCGTCAAAAGCCACGCCACTGAACTGCCAGGTCCAAGCACGTTAAATACCGCGTTACCGCTCGCTATCGATCGCGTTATCTTGAAGGCTATCGAGATTGAACCGGAAAAACGCTATAGCTCGGGACAGGAATTCGCAGATGCATTGAACGATGCTTTGTCGGGACATGACCTCTGGTCTGAGCCAACGATTGTCGGTGATCCAGTAGCAACCATGCTGGCAAACGGACAAGAGAACGTAGTTATACGCATGATCATCCCCGAGAATCCATGTGGACAATGTGGTCATGAGAACCGTCTTTCTTCTCGCTTCTGCCGTTATTGTGGTCATAGTCTCAGTGATACATCGCCACTGGTCCATGATCTATGCCAGGTAGGCTATCTAAGCGATAGCGGTCGCGTTTCCCCAAACAATGAAGATATGCTCTTGATCATGCAGGGACTTTGCAGTAATCTCGCGCCTCCACCGCGTCCATTTGGCCTCTTTGCAGTCGCCGATGGCTTACATGTACGACCAGGCCAACCAGCAAAAAGTCATGAAGCTAGCCGTCTCGTCATTGAGACAGTCGCAGATATATTACTGCCACTCATCACGACGCCTGCAATTATCCCATCAACGCATAGCTACAACACATCGAGCGGACACCCAGCATCGACCAGTACACAGCATCGCCCCGCGTTCTCGGCGCATGCGCTATTGGAACAATGGATACGCGACGCCGTTAGACAGGCAAATCAGGTGATTTATCATTGCAATGCCGATTATGACGCCACAATGGCAAGTACACTCACACTGACCCTGCTATACAAGCGTCAACTTTTTGTAGCCAGCATCGGCGATGGTCGCGCATACCATTATAATGCCAAAGGAGAGATGCGTTGCTTAACAAAAGATCATACCATTGACCCTAATCTGGTCGATGTGGATCTCCTCCAACCTCAGAAGGTTGCACAAAATGCCAAACGCAAACAGCTCTATCGCTATCTGGGACAAAACTACGTTGTTCCAATCGATTTATTCCAATGTGATACGGAACCTAATGATCTAATTCTTCTCTGCACTAATGGACTCTGGCATATGCTCTCCGATGATCAGATAAAAGCTCTGATTGAGCAGGAGGAAGATCCTCAAAAGCTGTCATTCATGCTGGTGGAAGCCGCCAACAGCGCTGGCGGCTATGGAAACACTAGCGTTATCGCTATTCGTGTCCAGTAAGACTATCTTTGCTGCGATAAACTATGTATCCCAGCCATAGCGACATAAGTATCGTTTGACTCAATTAATGGAACACCACTACTTCCAGCGATGTGGGATTGAATGGATTCGCGAGGAAGCCACACATTTTTTGGAGAGGTCAAAAGCATGTGTAGGATCTTATCATCAAAGGTACGCTGTATTCGTTGTTTTTCAGCGACTAATTAACGAACCTTGATATCATCTCACAATGCAAAGACCAAGAGAGCACACGCGAGCACCGCGGTCTTGCGCCATTGACTCCAACACATTCCAAAGAAAGAGCAAGAAAGAGCTTTGAGCTTGGCAAACCACGATAGCTTACTGTAGCTGCGTCGCCTTGTGCACGCGGTCCAGTCCATCGTACAATCAAGCATCATGTTCTCTCTCAACGCCTCCCAACATGTCTCTTCATCGTAGAAGAAAATGCACGCATACTGTCTATTCGTACCGGGCTCGCTCCCGTACTCCAAACAGCATAGCCATCACATCGTCTCTTCATTTGAAAAGGTTCCCTCTCGCGTGCCGATGGCTGGCATGTCGTACGATGGACGGGACCGCGTGGCTATGGCTGGCATGTCGTACGATAAACGGGACCGCGTGCACAAGGCGACGCAGCTACAGTAGGCTATCGTGGTCTCTTCGATTGTACGCGGCCTTACGACGTACCTTCCATGCGAATACGTTGGACTTGGTGTCCTCGCCCCCGTCGGACCACTCCGCCAACTGCTCCACCACTACGTCCAAGTCCATGGTTCCTGCGATGGAAGCAGGACATCCCTCTTCCACCGGCTAAATTACGTAATTATTTTCAAATAGTACAGAAGACAAACTCAACGCCGACTTGTTCTAACGACGAACCAGCTACGCAGCACTTCGGCCACGCTCCAGGCCTGAGCGAAGCATCCGCCGACGGCAAATGGCGCTTCGGGATCTGCGACTTCGCTGATTGTTCCTAGACATGCAGTCCAGAGCTGTTGGACGAAGGGTTGTAGTACTGGCAGGAGAGCATCAGGATCATTGTGTACTTGCAAGTGGACATCTACATATGGTCCAATGAGCCACGGCCAGACTGTCCCTTGATGGTAAGCGGCGTAACGCTGCTCCCGGTTACCGCTGAAGTGATTCTGATAAGCAGGATCAGCAGGATCAAGTGAGCGTAAACCAGCTGGCGTCAACAAATGCTGTGTCACTTGCTCTAACATGCTGGCTGTTTGCTGCTCAGAAAGCAATTCACGGGTGAGCGATGCCGCTAAGAGCTGATTAGGGCGCAGTGAAGTATCATTACTTCCGGCAACTCCATCAACATCAATCACATCATAAAGATAACCCCCCTGAGGATACCAATAGCGGGAGGCAAAATTCTGCCGTACCTGACCTCTTAATTGACCATACAGCGCGGCGTCAGTGGATAGTCTGACAGCCCAACTCTCCATAGCAGCAAGCGCGTAATACCAGAGGGCATTGATCTCAACAGGTTTCCCACGTCGAGCCATCACCATCCAGGTAACCGGTGGTACATCAGGAGCACCAACCTGTAGTAGTCCATCAGACGGGTCCATACGAATACCATAATCGGTGCCATTTACATGCCATTGAATGATTTCATACATAGTGGGAAACAACTCTTTGATCAGCGACCAATCTCCACTCCTCAGAACATAATAATCCAGTGCTCGAAACATCCACAGAGTAGCATCCGCCGTGTTGTAGACCGGTTCCTGACCATGTTCCAGAAATTGGTTAGGGATCAGTCCATTATGCACAAAAGATGCAAAAGCTTTCAGCAGCCCACGCGCTTCACCATAGCGTCCCGTACATAAAAGCAGACCAGGGAGGGAAATCATACTATCGCGACCCCAATCGGTAAACCAGGGGTAGCCCGCAATGATGGTTTTTCGATCAGGTGAGAGACGTAAAGGCAGTTCATCATCGATATTGTCTGTGGTCGATGCAGTATTTGCATATTTCACATAATCTGGACGCGCGACAATAAATTGATCGGCTGCCACGACCAAGCGCGCTTGCATCGGATCATATTCAGGCAGATTCTCTATGGAGCGATCAGCTACTGTCAAAATTTGCTGCACCCGGCGCTGATGAGTTATTAACGCATGTGAGACAATCTCCTCATGCCGAGGACTACCATAACCCCATGAGCAGGTGGTCTTTGTTTCGGCTGTCAGGACCAGCGTCTTGCGCGTACCTGGTACCAGGTTAAGACGAAATATGCCTGGCTGATAGACATCTTCCTGATTAGCTAGTTGACGCTCATGATCACGGCGATGCCATATATGCCAGCACCATTCTCCGGTAGAAGTAAAAGTGTCGGCAGGATCAACGATCAAATGATAGGCAGGAGCACCATCATAAGCGCGAATACGACAGCGATGTCCATAATTTTCGACGAGAAAATGCCAATCAGAGGAGCCGACTGTCACATCGTGATAATCACGTGAAAGACAGTATGGAGCAACCTCCAATGTTAAGGAGGCGGAAACACCGGTCGATCCGGCCAACATAGTTTTATTATTATTTTCATCAAAAGCGCTATGTAAGATATATTGAATATAAGTTGTGTTATACCCATATTCCATCCAGATGCGCTTTTCCAGTGTCAGCGTTGCACTCAGGCGATAAAAGAAACACGGAATATCCCCATCCAGCAAGAACGTCTCAAGGTAGTTATATCCAGATGGATCGATTTTTTCGTCAGCATATTCGTTCACACCTAGAGCAATTCTTTGTCCGTCCGGAAGACAGGCAACCTCATCAACCTTTGTAACCAACACGGTTCGCTCAACTGGAGGATGAAGCGCTGTTACCAGTAGACCATGATAACTACGCGTCGTAGCGCCAATAAGAGAACCAGAAGCATAGCCACCTAGTCCATTCGTGACAAGCCATTCGTGATCGAGTCCATATTGTACATCATGGCAAAGCTCAGGACCCACCTGCAGATTCCAGGGAGTAGTTTGCGCATGCAGAAGCGTAGATGCATCTTGCTTCAGGATCATAATAAATTATCCTCATTACCATTCGCCATTCATAGAGCAGTCGCTCTCTAGCGTCTGACAAACCTGCCTATCATCGCTCAAAAATACCAAACTTTTATCTACATGGAGACAAAAATACGTAATAACAGGCCTAAGGAGGTTCATGTACCTAATGGAATGGCACGACACTATTGCTGTTGACGACATTATATATATGGTACACGCTCCAAAGAGATTGACTGTTGCACAAACGCAGTTTTAAATCCATGAAACTTGTTGCTCTCAAATTACTTATAAAGCTAAAAATACTCGCAGCCATCACGGCAATAGTGTCAATGAAGACGAGGCTACTACTAAATTTTCAGATCCTGGCGCATGCGTCTAAGTGCCTCACTTAGACGTTCTTCCGGTTCAGTCATAGAGATGCGCACATATCCCTCGCCACCAGCCCCAAAATTCGTCCCTGGAGTTAAGAAGACCCCTATTTGATCAAAGAGCAAATTGGTAAAGTCGCTTGACGAATAGCCTTCCGGCACATGTGCCCATATATAGAGTCCAGCGCGTGTCTTCTCTGTCCGCATCCCCAGGGCATTACAGCCCTCAAACAGGAGATCACGCCGCCGCTGGTAGATCGCATTACGCTCCGCCAGCCAGGACGATGGCAAGTTCAGAGCTTCGATAGCTGCGTATTGAATAGGACGAAACATACCGCTATCGATATTACTCTTCAAGCGTCCCACTGCGTCGACCAACTCAGGATTTCCGACCATCATACCAACCCGAAAGCCTGCCATATTATATGTTTTGCTCAATGAATGGAGTTCGACAGCGACATCGCGAGCACCAGGAATTTGCAGTATGCTCATCGGGCGAAAATCATCGAAGTAAACTTCCGCGTAAGCCATATCGTGAACGATCACGATATTATTGCGCCGCGCAAACTCGACAGCATGCTCAAAAAAACGACGATCCGCACAGGCCGCCGTGGGATTGTTCGGATAGTTGAGCCAGAGCAGACGCGCTCGCTTCAAGATATCGGCAGGAATGTGTTCCAGATCAGGAAAGTACTGATTTCCCTCACGTAAGGGCAGCAGATAGGGCTCAGCCCCCACTGCGGTTGTTCCTGAAACATAAACAGGATAATAGGGATCGGGCACTAAGGCAATATCACCTGCATTCAAGACAGAGGTCGCAGCGTATGCCAAACCTTCTTTTGAACCAAGCAAAGGCAAGATATCCTGTTCAGGTGTTAACCGCACTCCAAAACGTTGCTCAAACCAGGCTGCAATCGCCTCATGCAGAGCGCGCATGCCTCGATATTCAGGATAACGATGATTTTCACCATCTTCCAGGGAAGAGCGTAAACGTGCAATGACAGCATCAGGTGCCGGAAGATCTGGATCACCCATCGACAGAGAGATCACATCAACGCCAGCCGCCACACGCTCAGCAATCTTTTTCTTAGCACTCGCAAAGTGATATGGTGGTAAATTATTAATCAGGTTAGAAAATTGCATGAATAGAAACGCCTCCAAATCTTTCAATAATTACTGTAGCAGAGTATTCTTGCTTTATTGCTACTCCTTATGTTATACCATATGTTCAGGATATTAGATCATAGGTTCAGATTCAAACCAGTTTTTACCCAATTTCATCTCCACTTTAATCGGCACATCCAGCTGCGCAACGCCTTCCATCCTGTCTTTGATCAATTTTTTCACTCGCTCAAGCTCTTCAACCGGAATCTCAAAGACCAACTCGTCATGCACCTGGAGAATCATACGCGTCTTCAAATGCTGCTCTTTTAAGGCATGATGCAATTGAATCATCGCAATTTTAATCAAGTCTGCATTAGTCCCTTGGATCGGCATATTGATGGCTTCACGCTCCAAAGCTTGGCGCTCTGTATGCGAGAGTGAGTGCATATCTGGAAAGAAACGCTTACGCCCATACAGTGTATTGACGTAGCCCTGC
The DNA here is from genome assembly GCA_963699315.1 of uncultured Chloroflexia bacterium. Taxonomy (GTDB): domain Bacteria; phylum Chloroflexota; class Ktedonobacteria; order Ktedonobacterales; family Ktedonobacteraceae; genus Dictyobacter. Next base: position 3,514,251 of record OY969433.1, on the reverse strand, counting down.
GTCCGCGCCTGTTGCAAGGTACTATCAACGTACAATTTGATGCGCGGGAATATCTCGTGATAACGTTTGATAAATTCAGCTGAATCAGCATTGGTCATGCCAGTCACATTCGCCAGCCCATATGCAGACTGACCATAGAGTACAGCATAGACCACAGTCTTCGCCAGACGCCTTTGATCGCTCGTCACTTGCTCAACCGGTACGGCAAAGAGCGTAGAGGCCGTGATAGTATGAATATCCTCATCATTATTGAAAACTTCAACCAGGCGTGGCTCATGCGTAATATGCGCCAGAATACGCAGCTCAAACTGAGAATAATCAGCTGAGAGCAAGACGTAACTGGGATCAGCAATAAATGCACGACGGATCTGACGACCCAGCTCTGTGCGTACCGGAATGTTTTGCAGATTAGGATTACTGGACGAGAGGCGTCCACTTGAGGCAATTGTCTGGTTAAAAGATGTGTAAACCCTGCCCGTATGAGCATCCATCAGGTTCAACAAGCCATCTACATAGGTTGATTTCAGTTTGCTTAACTGCCGATATTCAAGCAAATAATCGACAACCTCATGCTTGCCCCGCAGACCTTCAATTACGTCCGCATTGACAGAATAGCCTGTTTTCGTTTTTTTGCCGGTTGGCAGTTTTAATTCCACAAATAGCACATCGGCTAACTGCTTGGTCGAGTTGATATTAAAACGATGGCCGATAGCACTATAAATGGTCTCTTCAAGTATATGTAGTTGCGTTTCAAGTGCTACGCCAAATTCGCGCAAGAAGCGGGCATCCAGGGCCACACCATAGAGTTCCATCTGCATCAGGACATGAATAAGCGGCAACTCGATACGCTGATACATGTCCATCAAGCCATGCTGCTGCAATTCAGCCTGTACCGGCTCAACCAGACGCAGCGTCATATCAGCATCCGCCCCGGCATAGTCGGCCGCCTTACGGATCGGAACCTGACCCATGGTGATTATCTTGCTCCCGGTGCCGATCAGCTCGTTGATAGAGGTCATCACAATGCCAAGCCGTTGAAATACCTGATCTTTTAAGCCCACACCACGACGTCCAGGCTCAGCCAGATAGGCTCCCAGCATCGTATCAAAAGCTAGGCCTTTGACATCAACGCCGTAGCGCAACAGCATCGCCAGATCATACTTAGCGTTATGCATGTACTTAAGGACATTTTCATCCTCCAGCACCAGCTTCAACTGCTCCATGACATACGCACAGGATAATTGTGTCTCGGGCTCCAAGCCATCGGGAGTGCGCTTATGTCCAACGGGAATATAATAGGCCTCGCCCGCCGCCATCGAGAATGAGAGACCGACCAATTCAGCACGACGAGAATCCTCAGATGAGGTCTCAGTATCGATAGCAAAGCTTCCAGCATCAACCAGACTTTTGATCAGGACACGCAAGCCTTCTTCAGTGTCCACGATCATTGTATTGGTCTGTGGCACCAGATCACGATCAATAAACAGACCAGAGGTTTGACTCGGCAGGCTTGGCAGATGCAATGTATGAACGATCTCTTCATGCGGAACTTCTACTTCAAAGAGACTCAACTGGGCAGGTGCCTCCTCGCTAGCGGCCGTGCTTTGTGCCTGTTCAGAGTCTATACGCTCCGCCCCAAGACTCCGGATGGACAAAGGATCTCTGACATCCAGCGGAACCACTGTCTCTTCACCAGGAGGGAGTGGAGGTTCGAGAATAGGTACAACTCCCATTGGAGGTGCATAGAGCGGATTGGCTGTGGTGGTATCAACTGTTATATCAATATCTAAGGCAGAGTCGCTAGCATCTGAAACAGTAATACCAAGCGCATTAAACAGTGCTAAAGCACGCTCAATCAACCTCCGAAATTCTAACTGACGGAAAAGCGTGATCACCTGTTTGCCATCTACATGCGTCATGCGACAGGCATCCAGATCCAGCTGCACTGGAGCATCCAAAACGATGGTCGCCAGATACTTGCTCTGACGAGCCTGATCAGTGGCAGCACTTAATAACTTTTTTTCCTTCGGTTTCAAATCATCAATATGCGCCAGAATACCTTCGAGATCACCATATGCAGCGAGCAAACGACCAGCCGTCTTCTCTCCAATCCCAGGCACACCAGGAATATTATCTGACTTATCCCCAATCAAGCCTTTAAAGTCCGGCAAGATACGAGGCTCAAAGCCATAGCGAGCCCTAACATCATCCTCTTTGTATTCCGTTACATCGCTGATACCTTGCTTGGCAACTTTGACCATCACATGATCATTCACTAGCTGCAACGTATCCATATCACCAGTATAAATAATGGTATCAACACCTTGCTGCGTGGCCTGAACGGAGAGCGTACCAAGAATATCATCCGCCTCAAAGCCAGCTTTTTCGTAGATTTGAATACCAAAGGACTGCACAACCTCTCGAATACGCGCAAATTGCGGCCTCATGTTATCTGGCAACGTAGGACGCTGCGCTTTATAGGGAGTATATTCAAGGTGACGAAACGTCGGAGTGGGCAGATCAAACGTCACAGCGAAGTAGTCAGATTTTTCTTCAAGTAGCGCCTTCATCAACATCGACGTAAAGCCAAAAGTAGCGTTCACCGGCTCACCAGCACTGGTCGACATTTCTTCTGGCACTGCATGGAAGGCGCGATGGATAATGGCATGCCCATCTATTAAAACCAGCTTTTTGTGTTTTGTCTCTTTTATCATTTAAATCAAGCCCATTTTCTCTCTATTGCACGCTTTGCAACGTTCTATTACTATTTAATGCGCCTTTATGTACAGGAGATGCTAGCTCAACAGCGTTGCCAGCAGTTATGCTCTTTCTCTCTATTTCCTGATCTGACTATGGAACACGGTAACACACAGGCATCTGGCATGCAATATCTTCTCCAGACTACGCACCAAAAAAGAGTCCCCAAAATCTCTAACTTTCCTGCGGGTAACATTTGCTCTGGCTGTATTTTAGTATGTTTGGGTCGAGATGTATAGTATAGTTAATGTCCCTTCTCTCTGTCAAAGCAGCAAGATATCTATTGCCAGCCTCGTATTTCGATTAGCAGGACACGTCCTCAGTACATCCTGAGGACGCGTAGTAATTGGGGGGCATATAAAAAATCAAAAAAGAAACCTGTGTCACTAACAAATATTGTTTGAAAGTCGTATCAGGTAAATGTAGGAGATGACATGATATCAGATGATAAAAGAGAAGAATTACTGACTGTTCGAGAAGTGGCTCGCCGTTTACGCGTCGATGATACCACTGTGCGCCGTTGGATTAAAAGCGATGCACTTGAAGCCATCGCCTTACCCCATCGAGGCAAGCGACAGGCATATCGCATCAAACGCTCTACTCTGGATAACTTACTGGAAGGAGCGCTGCCAACGAGCTAAACACAACACTAATATCCTCTCATCCACTTCGTGTTGAGAGGATAACGTATTTTTGTAGTCGGAGCAATGACAGACTACATTCATTAGAAAGATGCGCAACCATCGCTAGGATACACTCATATACTAAAAAGGAGAGGCTGGCAAAGAGAAATTCACGCACCTGCATGCATCAAGAACAGGTAGCATAGCATCAACACCACCAATAGCTAGCAACGTTGCTAGCCAGGAGAACATGGTAGCCGTTCAATGCATCATAGCGCGAGCCTCTCGCCCCATCAAACGTATCCTACGCCGTACATGCACGACAAAACTATAAATACATGGAGAGGCCTGAGATGAAAATAGCTATCATCGGTGGAGCTGGTTTCGTAGGAAGCCATCTAGCACGCGCATATCTGGATGCAAGACACGATGTCTTTGTGATAGACAGCCTGACATCAGGATCACATCAAGTTATTGATCCGCGAGCACGCTTCTATCATTTTGATATCCGAGATAAAAGAATTCAGGATATCCTGCAATGTGAACGCCCAGATATGGTAAGCCACCATGCAACTCAACAGCACGAAACAGGAACGGGTGCCCATGCCCTGGCGGACGCAGATGTCCACGTGAGAGGATTAATCAATGTTTTAGATAGCTGTGTCAATGCCACCTCAGTCAAAAGATTTATCTTTGCCTCAGGTGGAAATAATATGTATGGACACGTCAATACCGAACGGCTACCATTACTAGAAGATACGCCTCTCCATCCACGCTCAGTCCAAGATATCAGCAAAGTTGCCGGCGAGTGGTATGTCCGCTACTATAGCCAGCAATTTGGACTCAAGCATACCATTATGCGCTATGCAGATATCTATGGAGAAGTCGAACCGCTCCCTTTCCATCATCCGCTCAGCTACTTTGTGCGCATGCTACACGAGCAGCAACGTCCAGTCATTCGCGGTACCGGCAATGAAATCAGAGATCACATCTTTATCGACGATGTTATTCAGGCACATCTCAACCTCTTGAAAACCCCGACACGCGGAGAAAACAGCACCTTTCATATTAGCTCAGGTCAGGGATATTCGCTCAAGCAGTTGTATTATATAGCAGCACTTATGCAGGAAAGTCAGCTAGAGCCAGTATATATCGCTGGATCGCACCTGCCGAGTTCCGCTATCATTCTGGATAACACGAAAGCGCGCCTGGCACTTGACTGGCAACCGCTAACAACGATCTCAGAAGGTATATATCAAGCGACCCTGCGTATCCTGCCTCAGAGAGTCCCACAGATGATCGCGAGGGAGCGCCTTCAGCCCCAGACCGTCATTACCTCTGAGGTTACGCTCACCCACGCCTGACAAACGACCAAATAGGTAGCTGGCGGTCATCGCACCGCCAGAGCCCGTTCATCGCGCTGAGCGGTGGCGGAGGGTGCGAGGGCTATTGATTCCAAATAATTATGGATGAGATGTTTCTGGATGCACATATGATTGTCAACCTCCATCATGTCTGTTAAATACCATCTTACTGTAGCTGCGTGTCTTGCGCACGCGGTCCACTTGACGTACGAAATGCTCACTCGTTGACCTCCCCGTGCTCACCTCTGATGTATGTCGCTCACCCCACGAGATGTGTCGCAGCACGAACGAGAATATCATGTATTTAGAGCAATTACTGCATATGCGATCGTGTCGTACGTCGAGAGGACCGCGTGCGCAAGACACGCAGCTACGTTGGCTCTCTTGCTCTCTGCGATTGAAGGTGGTACCTCACCAAGCGCGTCCCGAAAACCACGTCGCTTGATCGCGACGTATTCCACCTCCTTCGGTAATGTAGTTGGACTTGGTGGCGCGATGGCCATCAGCTACCTACTTGATCATCAGCAAATAAAAAGGACAGATCAATTGTGCAATTGATCTGTCCTTTTTATTTGCAAACGTTATTGCTGGAGGCCACTTACCACACGAGCATACTTCTCAGCCAGAGCCTGTGCCTGTTCATTAGAGACAGATTCAGCGAAGATATGAAAGAATGGACTATCCGCATCAGGCAGGATCAACACCCATTCTTTGCCAAGGTCAATCTTAATCCCATCGATTGGCTTGGACCGGCGCTCACGATACTGCTCACTCAAAATGCGCATCACCTTCCCCTTACTCTCCCAGGGACAGCTCACACGAGCACTACTCATGTAATAGGCCGGAAGATCATCCACCACCTCCGAGAGCCGCATATTAAATATAGCCAGTAATTCAAGCAGCTTCGCGATAGCCAGCAGGCCATCAAAGGCAGGATGCAGTTCAGGGAAAGCAAACTGTCCACTACCATCTCCAACCAGAACCACACCTTCGCGTCCAGCCGCAGTCATCAGAGCATGTGGCAGCACCTTAGTCTGTAGCACAAAGCCATCATGGCGCTTCGCAATATGCTGTAGTGCGCTCGGTGCCGTAACGGGAGCAGCAATTGTCCCTCCACGATGACGACGCAAGAATAGACTTGTCATCACCGACAGAAGTTTCATCCCATCCAGGATACGCCCACGATCATCAATCACCGAAATACGCTCGCCACTTGGATCGATACGAATCCCCATATCAGTATTTAATGCCGAGCTAATGGTAGCCAGACGCTGCATATCCTTACTCAACTCATCAGGAGTACGAGCGGTGGCCGCCTCCTCAGAGCCAGAATTGAGCACAATAACTTCACAACCCAGATCACTCAGAATTTTTGAGAGCATATCAATAGTGCTACCATGAGCATAGTCCACAACCAATTGGAATTTCCGTTTGCGCACCACATCATAATCTACAACTCGATTGTAACCCTCAAGATAGTGACCAATGACATCGGTATTGCTCAAGACATCGATAGCGCCAATTTCATCCAGATAGACGCGGCGAAAATCTTCACGGAAGTACAGATTTTCAATCTTACGCTCTGTCGTCTTATTAATATCGAGACCATTTTGATCAAAGATTTTAATTTCAACCACACGTCGATCAACTGGAGACATACTGACATGGACACCACCACCCGACTCAGTTGTACGTATATAGTAGCGTGCGACGGGCAATGGAACTTGATTAATATCATGGACATCGATACCTGCTGAAGGGAGCCCAGCATTGATCCCGCGCTTGATCATACGCGATGTACGATGCGCATCACGGTTCAAACATACAATGGAACCCTTGGCCAAAATACCGCCATACGCAGCTCCTAACTTGGTAGCGAACTCCGGCGTCAAATCAACGTTCACCAGACCAGTCACACCATAGCGACTGAACAAGCTACGACGTCCCTGCGATCCCCAGATAATACTTGTATTGACAACAGCGCCCGCTTCAATCTCTTTATCCGGCCAGATTTTCACATTCGGCTGAATAATCGCGCCATCTTGAATAATCGAATTATCACCAATCACAGAGCCTTCAAACATCACAGCTTTACTCTTGATGTTTGTAGATGAGCCAACAATAGCGCCTCGCAGTTCCGCGCGATCGCCGATATACGAATTGTTCCAGACAATACTGCGATCCACCTGGGCACGCTCATCAACAATCGTATAGCTCCCGATCATGCTTGGCCCATGCACAATAGCGCCAGCACGAACCTTACAATCCCGTCCAAGATAGACAGGACCATAGATCTGAGCCTCATCATCAATCTCCACGCCCTCTTCACACCAGATATTATTCCCGATATGCCTAGCTGGAATCTCTAGATTGACATGTTGCTGGAGCATATCAGCATTCGCGCGCATATACTCGCCCAGATTGCCAACATCACACCAGTAGCCTTCAGTAGCTACATAACCATAGATGGGATCACCCTGTTTCAACATCTGAGGGAAGAGTTCCTGACTGAAATCAAAGGACTTGTCTTTCTCAAAATAGGTGAAAATTTTGGGGTCAAGCATATAAATGCCGGTATTTATCGTATCGCTAAATACTTCCCCCCAGCTAGGCTTCTCCAGAAATTGTGTAATATGCCCATCTTCATTCGTAATAATGACCCCATACTCCAAAGGATTAGGCATGTGTGCTAGCAAAAGGGTCGCAAGAGATTTTTTCTCATCGTGGTATTTAATCAGTGCAGTCAGGTCATAATCAGTCAGAGCATCTCCGCTGATCACAAGGAAAGGCTCAGTCAATTGGTCTTCAGCGTTCTTGACGCTACCCGCAGTACCCAGAGGCACATCTTCGCGCGAGTAGGTAATACGCATACCTAGCTGTGAACCGTTCCCGAAGTAATCTTCAATATTGCTCGCCAGATATTGAACCGTAACGACGACCTCAGTGATTCCATGGCGCTTCAACAGGTTAAGTATATGTTCCATTACAGGTTTCCCTACAATAGGAACCATTGGTTTTGGGCGTCGAATCGTCAATGGTCGTAGCCTTGATCCTTCTCCCCCGGCCATAACAACCGCTTTCATAGAGGCCTCCCTTGTATCCGAGTAGTCTACATAGTCACCCGAAAAGCTATAGGAAATATAAGAACGGCGTAGCAACGCCACGCCGTCCTGTATGCTCCGCTTACTTCCATTGTACAACATCCATAAAGAACGTCGCAAGATGCTTTAGCACATGTTTAGAAGATTGCTACCATTCGCTAAAACGCCCATGTTCTACAAGCCAGCGCACAAAACAATGATAATTGGTCTCTTCCGTTGCTTTACGCTCTTCATATTGCTGCTGAAGCCGGATAAGCTGTTGAGCTTCCTCTACGTTAAAACCCTCGTCCAGGAGGGCATCGACGAGCAGATCCATGTATTGCTGCATATAAAGTCCTCCTTCCTCTACTGCGATACTTTTACTGCGATACTTGTACCAACTGACTGCGGGGGAACGCCGAACACTTTCTTTTCCGACAAACAACGTCCGACGCACTGGGCTAATATCATTGCTAGCTAAAAAATCTGCTCTTGTCTCTCCACTCTGGGAGACCTACGATCCATCGTAGTTGGCAGGCGGAAAAGCATATATTGCCCTTGGCTCATTCCAAACAGCCCCATTTATGGGCCTAAAAACCCAGCCCATCCACATACCGCCACCACACTACCATCTTGCGGGTTACTTACACTAGTATAGCACATGGCGATTTGGTCGTGCTACTCGAACAGCAAAAGGTACGTATAAGCCCTAACAGGGTTTTGAATACTACCATCCGATAAACATGTAATGTGGGTTTTCACATGATATTCACAGACAAAAATAGGGTATCAATCCTCATTAGAAGCCATTTCTGCATGTATATGCTAAGCATACCGGCAATGAGTTTTGAGACAAATCTTGACAAACGTTAAATACCAATGGTACAATATCGATATCGAAAGGAGGTGGTGTGTAATGAGTGAACCTAGTCGCTGCACAGGCAGCGGTGTTGAATCCCACACCTTCCAGCAGAGAGGGTTAAGGCGTTAAGTCGCCTTCTCTTAACACCTGGCTTTGGAGCTTGGTGAGGGTTATGAGAACACACTGGTAGGTAGTGTATTTTACCTGCCTGTGCAGCACCCCCAGAGCATTGGCGAAAAGAATATTTGCCCTTGCTCTGGGATTTTTGTAGATCCCTTTTATCTTATCCGATAGATATCTTATCTCATTTCTATAGCATGCCAGCGTTATTCGAGTTATTCTAAAATAACAGCAACACCTCAAGCAGAGAGTATAGTCAAAAACTATTTCTCAAACGCATTGCCCATCACGGTTCTGGCAACACTTAAGGGTCCTTATGAAAGCGCGTGTGCTATACGTCTAAAGGCGGCTCACGTATTCGTTGAGAGCGACCGAGATACATTGATAAATAGATAGTGGTAGAGTTTTGAACGAGATTGAGAATCCGCCACCCAGAAAACTCGCTGTTGATCAGGTATATCGTCTTCTGGATACCAAAAAAGTAGGGAATGGCAATCATATTGTATATGTGCCATCAGTAGATTCGACCAACTCTTTGGCAATGAAACTAGCCCGGGATGGATCAGAGGAAGGGGTTGTAGTACTTACTGATAGTCAAACAGCTGGAAGGGGCAGGCAAGGGAGACATTGGGTAGATGTTACCGGATGTAATGTGTTATCATCTACTATACTTAGACCACTTTTCCCGCCATATCAACTTGTAATGATCGCTTCGTTGGCAGTCGTCGATGCGATTGCGTCTACTTGTGGGGTGACGGCAACGATTAAATGGCCCAATGATGTTCTTATTGGTGATCGTAAAGTTGCTGGTATCCTGATCGAAACAAGTAAAGATCTTGCAGGACAACTGGTGGCTATTGTGGGCATCGGTGTCAATGTCAATGGGCGCGTTTCTCAATTCGTCCAGGAACAGGCAGAACTACAGACCAGTCAGGGGCTTGTTACGACAGCCATCACTCTTGAAGAAGCATGTGGTCATGTAGTCAGCCGCGAATTATTCATTGCCGGCTTGCTATACCAGATTGAAATACGCTATCTGGCGCTGCAACAAGAAGCACAAGAAACTACAATGCATCACTCTGGGTCCACCTCTCGCTTACTACGAGAGCAATGGCGTCAGCGCCTTTCGACGCTTGGACGCACTATTCAAGTGCGACAAGGATCAAAGCTACTCAGCGGCGTGGCTGAGGATGTGAATGATCAAGGAGAGCTGTTACTCCGTACTCATTCTGGGGAATGTATCATTATTACCTGGGGCGAGGTTGCGCTATTTGGATAAAGGCTAGCAAACTCACGATCCCAGGACTACAAAGAGATGTAAATAGATAAGCTGAAGGTAGCCCCTCCAGCAGAACAAATGAGAGGAAATCACACATGGAATCACAAGAAATCTTCCTCACCAATGATGGGTTACAACGTGCAGCCAGCCAACTCGAAATCTTACGCACTGTGAAACGGGCGGAAATTGCCCAGTATCTTCATGATGCCAAAGAATCAGGTGATGTCATCGATAATGCGGCATATGAAGAGGCGAAAGTCCAACACTCCCTGCTCGAAAGACGTATTAATGAGCTTGAAAACATGCTCGCTAGTGCCCAACTCATCAATAACGTCCATAGCGATGTCGTCTCCCTCGGCGCGATGATCCACCTTGAGACGAGCAATGGTCGCCAATATAACTACAGATTAGTTGGAGCATTCGAGGCAGATCCCAGCTCAGGACGTATTTCCAACGAATCCCCTGTTGGCAGAGCGCTCCTCGGACATAAAGCGGGCGATCTCGTGATTGTCTCAACTCCCGGAGGAGTTAAAGAGTACACAATCACTTCTATCGAGTAGAAATATTCTCCCTCGCCAAACCGCCTCTAGCATCTAATCACCACTGCAGGCAGCGAGCAAGAACACTGTTTCTAAGCGGTGTTCTTGCCCACAAAGTACACCGCCTTCTCCCTTAAAACATCGACGGACAAAACATGCTATAATGGGTTGCGTATATGCCAGAAGCATATATAGTACAGATACGCTAGCATATATTGAAAAGGTTACAAATTCACAATGGTAGAAGAACGGGATATACGTCTACAACACTTGCAGTCTTTACGCGATATGGGTCTAAACCCCTATCCTCAATCGGTCGAACGCACGCACACTATTACGGAAGCGCTCGAACACTTCGATGAATTGGCAGGGCCGGATGGCTCTTATACCCTTGTGGGTCGCATCCGCTTGCTACGAAATATGGGCAAGGCGACCTTCGCTCAGATAGAAGATGGCACTGGCAAGATTCAAGTGTATATCCGCATGAACGATGTAGGCTCCGAAAACTATCAGATGCTCAAGTTGCTTGATCTCGGCGACTTTATCCAGGTCCACGGCTTCTTGTTTCGTACGCGCACCAACGAGCGGACACTCCATGTGCAAAGCTTGCGTGTGCTCGCGAAGGGGCTACGTCCATTACCCGACAAATATCATGGACTCGAAGATCGAGATATACGTCAACGCAAACGCTACCTTGATCTTGTCGCTAACGGCGATGAGATCAAACAGATATTTGTGACGCGTAGTCGCATGATTACTGCGATGCGCCACTTTCTTGATGAGCATGACTTTATCGAAGTCGAAACGCCAATCCTCCAGCCGCTCTATGGAGGTGCAAACGCACGTCCATTTACCACGCATCATAATACGCTGGACCGCGACCTCTTCTTGCGGATCGCCATCGAACTCTACCACAAACGTCTCATAGTGGGAGGCTTCGAGCGAGTCTATGAGATCGGTCGGAACTTTCGCAATGAGGGCATTGATCGCAGCCATAATCCTGAATTTACGATGATTGAGTTCTATATGGCTTATGCAGACTACAACGACACAATGCAACTCATTGAGCAGATGATGGCTTCGATTGCGATACAGGTTAAGGGTACAACTAAGATTATCTATCAGGGCACAGAGATTGATTTGGCTCCTCCCTGGAAGCGTTACTCTCTGCTGGACGCGATTACACAATTCACGGGCATTGATGTGCGGAAATATCCCGATCGCGACAGTCTGGCCGCTGCTATGCGGGACAAGCATTTCGAGGTTGATCCTAAACTCGGTCACGGTCGCTTGATTGATGATCTTATGAAAGCCATGTTTCACCTGGATATACCGGAACTTCAACAAGCGCTCTTTTTATACGATTATCCAGAGGATGTCTCACCTCTCACCAAACAACATCGATCATTGCCAGGAATGGTTGAACGCTTTCAACCCTTTATCGGTGGACTGGAGTGCGGCAATGCCTATACTGAACTGAATGATCCACTCGATCAACGTGCACGTTTCGAGGATCAAGCACGTCAGCGCGCCCACGGGGACGATGAGGCCCAACCGCTGGATGAGGATTTCTTGGAGGCTCTTGAGGTTGGTATGCCCCCAACAAGTGGCGTTGGTATAGGCATTGATCGCCTAGCTATGCTCATGACCAATCAAGAATCCATTCGGGACGTCATTCTTTTCCCCACCATGCGCAAAACAGCCGAAGAACAATCATCCCTGTAGCTGCGTGTCTTGGGCACGCGGTTTCTCGACGTACAAAATCCTCAGCCAAAGAGGCTCATCAGACCGCCACGCCATCGGCGAGACCAGACGAGGCATCAGAGGTTGAGCCGAGAACGCGAAGATGTGAGCCCATCGTGCGTCGAGTGGACTGCGTGCCCAAGATCGCTAGACCAGAGGTTGAGCCGAGAACGCGAGGATGTGAGCCCGTCGTGCGTCGAGTGGTCCGCGTGCCCAAGACACGCAGCTACAATTTGCATCATTATTTCCGCTTTTGGAGATCTATCAAGTATTAGATAGGTAACACTACAAAAATACTGAGGTAGAATATATGAAAAAGCTACAACCGATGCTCAAGCAATCCTTTTCCCAGTTGCTCAATGTACTCTTTCCACTGAGCTGTATCCAATGCCACGCAAGTGGCTCAAGCTTTTGTACCAATTGTAGAGCAATGCTTCCATATTTTGCTCCACCTGTATGTCCAGGGTGTGGCGATCCACAAACAGAGAGCCATTTATGCGCACATTGTCGCTACAGTCCCCTCTCATTTCACGGCCTGCGGGCCTTTGGCGACTATTCAGAACCTTTACGTTCGATTATTCATGCGTTTAAATACAAAGGGAATATCCGTTTAGCCGAACCATTAGGGGCGTTACTGGCACAAACATATCATCGTCACCACATGGCGGCAGATCTCATTATTCCGGTTCCACTGCATACAGAACGATTACAGCAACGCGGCTATAATCAAGCACAGCTATTAGCTACCGCTTGCGCCCGACAACTACAAATACCTATGGCAACAACGATTCTTGCACGCGCACGCACAACAGCTACTCAGGTAAAGTTAAACGCGCAGCAACGCCGATCTAATCTACATGGAGCATTCTACTATCCCTCTAACGTTACAACCCAAATCCTTCTTAACCGTAAAATTCTTGTCATAGATGATGTCTGCACCACAGGCGCAACCCTTGAAGCATGTGCCGCAACGCTACTTGCAGCTGGCGCACGAGAAGTCTGGGGACTAGTACTTGCTCATCCTTCTGTCACAAACCATACAACTCTCATCCAAAAAGGGTAGAAATGCGTCGCATGGACGATAAAAATAGCAGAAAACTGACATAATATATAAGAAAAAAGTACTCCTTAATGGCCAAAAAAAGTAATTCTTTGCGCAATATGAATATGGTATAGAGATTACCATAAATGGTATAGAGATTACCGTAAAAGGAGAACAGCAGAAGATTGATCGATACACAAATATTTATTGAGTTCAGCAGAAGTAGCAATGCCTCAATCTTTTCTCAAATGCTCTGCAAGAGATCGAAGATCAAGTATGCTATAATAAAGCACACAATAATCACAAGTTCAATACCAGATAACCTTGATGAGCATTCTGCATGTTTTTCTAGCATCAATGATGCCTGCCCATTTTCAGAGAGGGGCCCCTATGCCAAATAATGGAAAACGGCTCAGAACGAGCTTTTTCTGGCTCCTGATCTTGCTGATCGCTGCCGTTCTGATCATTGTATTTATTTTTCGTCCACAAACCTACACCAAATCCGCGTCGATATCGACTATTCTAAGTGATCTCAAAACAGACATTAGCAAGCATCAGATCGACACACTCACAGCGACAAACGGAACTATCATCTTGGTTAGAGGACAAACAGCGAACGCTTCACAAGAAACAGCCACCATTAATAACAATTTTGATATCACAAGCGTACTAAAAGCCAATAACATCGACTACGCCAATCCTCAATTGCTCAAATTACAATTTGAAACCCCAAGCCCCCTCTGGGGCTGGTTTGATATCCTGGTAGGATTTATTCCTTTCATCTTACTCGCAATACTCTTCATCTTTATGTTTCGACAGACCCAGGGAAACAATAATCAAGCGATGTCTTTTGGAAAAAGCCGAGATCGCATGTTTATGGGAAATAAACCATCCGTTACCTTTACAGATGTAGCAGGAATAGAGGAAGCGAAACAAGAATTGCAAGAAATTGTGGAATTTTTGAAATATCCAGCTAAATTCGCGGCCCTTAGTGCCCGTATTCCGAAAGGATTGCTCCTCGTAGGACCTTCCGGCACCGGCAAAACATTGATCTCACGAGCAGTCGCTGGCGAAGCAGGTGTGCCTTTTTTTAGCATTAGCGGCTCTGAATTCGTGGAGATGTTCGTGGGCGTGGGCGCTAGTCGCGTACGAGACCTATTCGAACAGGCCAAACAGAACAGTCCTTGCATCGTCTTCGTAGACGAAATTGATGCCGTCGGTCGACAACGTGGATCTGCTCTGGGAGGCTCACACGATGAACGCGAACAAACGTTGAATCAGATTTTGGTGGAGATGGATGGCTTTGATCCCAATACCAATGTAATTGTCATTGCAGCCACCAACCGTCCCGATGTACTGGATCCTGCCCTACTACGTCCAGGACGCTTTGATCGCCAGGTGGTGCTGGATCGACCGGATATTCGCGGACGTACCGCTATCTTACAAGTGCACGCCAAAGGCAAACCACTTGAATCCGATGTCTCGCTCGAAGTGATTGCCAAACAGACGCCAGGCTTTTCCGGTGCCGATGTGGCGAATCTTTTAAACGAAGCAGCGATTCTCACAGCACGCCGCAATAAGCACAAGATCAGTATGAGCGAGATGGAAGAAGCGATTGATCGCGTTGTGACCGGTCCTGCGCGAAAAAGCCGTATTATCAGCGAACGCGAGAAATCTATCACAGCCTACCACGAAGTTGGACATGCTCTCGTCGCACGGATGCTACGCAACACGGATCCGGTGCATAAGGTCTCCATAGTAACCCGTGGGCATGCGGGAGGCTTTACAATGCTACTACCAACCGAGGATCGCTATCTGTGGAGCAAACCACAATTCGAAGATATGCTTGCCTATGCGCTCGGTGGACATGTAGCAGAGCTGATCACCTTCGGCGAAGTCACCACAGGGGCCTCAAATGATATCGAGCGCATCACAAAAATCGCCCGCTCTATGGTCACAGAATATGGCATGAGTAACCGCATTGGTCCCGTCGCGCTGGGGTCTAAAGAAGAACTTGCCTTCCTCGGTCGCGATTTTGGAGAACAACGCACTTACAGCGAGCAAACCGCTCGTGAGATTGATGAGGAGATTCATCGTATCATTCAAGAAGCCTTCGACAAGGCCCACGCCATTCTCATACAGAACAAAAATCGCCTGACCATGATCAGTGAGCGTTTGATCAAAGAAGAAACTCTCGAAGGACCGCTTTTCGAATCGCTCTTCAATCAACCAATCAATGACGACCAACAATATGAAGGACCATCAATTATGGCTGGCGTTCCTAATGCACAAGCATTCAGCCGAGAAAAACAAAATCGCCTCACGCTGCCACAACCATCCTATCCACTACCACCACAGCTCAAGCCCCCCTATAAAACGGATGTATCGTAACTCCGTATAGACAGAGGGTATCCCAGAGGGCAATGCCGCCCCCTGGTGAGGTTGTAGGACTCCATCTAAAACATTTTATGCTTCAAAACACTTAAATCCTATTTGTTATGTGCGTTAAGACGAAAATCAGAGCTGAAAAATCCTGTGAATTTGAAACCATAGACTTGTCCCCAATGAGACCACATAGTACAATGAAAGTAGTTAACGAGTTCCAAATGCCTCGTTCCCACAACAAACAAGACATATCTGGGAAACTACCGCTGATGGTGGATACTTTTTTCTATTTAATCAGATCCAAGATCGACCAAAATACGAACGACAAGATGGATCAAGAGGAGTAATCAATGACAACAACGGAGCTAAATCAACGTGACTGGGTTAACCTTGAGCACAAATATTATCAGGGAACCTTTAAACGCCAGCCGCTTACCCTGGTACGTGGCGAAGGTACACGCGTATGGGATAGCAATGGAAAAGTGTACCTCGATTTTGTCGCAGGTATTGCAGTCAATATCCTTGGACACTGCCATCCTGCGATAGTTGAAGCCGTCCAACAGCAAGTGACACAGTTGGTGCACGTTTCTAATCTCTACTATAATGTGCGCCAGATCGAGCTGGCAGAGCTTCTCAGCATCCAGAGCAATGGCATGCGCTCCTTCTTCTCCAATAGTGGCGCTGAAGCAAATGAGGGCGCGATCAAGCTGGCACGAAAATATGGACGCATGTACCGCAATGGCGCTTTTGAAGTCATTAGCGTGGATAACAGTTTCCATGGTCGCACATTGGCAACAACCGCGGCCACCGGTCAACCATCCTATCAAGCGACCTGGGCTCCCCTGCCGGATGGCTTTAAACAGGTGCCGTTTAATGATCTTCAGGCGATCAAAGATGCCACTAGCGCGAAAACGGTGGCGATTCTGGTCGAGGCTGTTCAAGGAGAAGGCGGTATCTGGTCGACCTCACGAGAATATATGCAAGGCCTGCGCGCATGGTGTGATGAACAAAATCTGGTACTGATCTGCGACGAAGTACAGGCAGGATCTGGTCGTACCGGCAAGTTCTTCAGCTGGGAACATTATGACATTCGCCCGGACATTGTAACTCTGGCCAAAGGTCTGGCCGGCGGTGTTCCCATCGGAGCCATGTTGACCGATCCACGCACCGATATCTTTGTGCCAGGCGATCATGGCACAACCTTCGGAGGCAATCCGATTGCTTGCGCCGCAGGTAGCGCGACTATCAAAACCATCAACGAGCTCAACCTGCTCGATAACGCCACCAGGATGGGCGAGTACTGGAAAAGCAAGCTAGAACAGCTGTGTGCCAAATACGAATTTATCGATAGCCCACGCGGCATCGGTCTAATGCGTGCCCTCCACGTCAAGCGCAACCTTAGTGCCAGCATCGTCCAAAGCGCCCTGGAGCACGGACTCTTACTCAACAGCACAAGCCCCGATACTATCCGTATGCTGCCACCCCTGATTCTCACTAAGGCGGACATCGATGAGGCCTCTGAACTCCTCGATAAAACTCTCGCCACCGTCGCTGAATTGCCAGCCACCCAGAAGTAATATAACCAAAAGATTAAAGGCCGCTCTCTCGAAGGAGAGCGGCCGCCCGTAGCCGACGGTCTTCGCGCCATTGACTCCAAGAAATCATGGATGAGCGTATCAAACGAGCACATTCGATCCAAGGAGCAACGTGGCCTCCTGTAACTCTCTCTCGTACGTGAACGCAGTCCCCCCGACGTACGACATCCCCCACCAAAGAGGTTGGGGTTGGGAGACCCTCCATCGCCTCCTGTAGCGTCGGAAGATTGCGGGCTGAGTGAGACGATCAAACGAGCAAACGGAGCAATCTGTGCCTTGCGCCCGATGTCCAGTTCACGTACGAAACATCGCATCAACGCTCGGAGTCTCATCTTTCGCATCGCCCAACGCTCGGAGTCACGTCTCTTCGATGGCATGAGACGTGTGGGGGGCTTTGACCGTCTTTCAGGAGCGTTTCAACTGGACATCTACACAGGAGACGATGGAGGGTCTCCCAACCCCGGGGGATGTCGTACGTCGGGGGGACTGCGTTCACGTACGAACCGTCCCGCCATCGCGCGCACCAACGCTCGGAGTCACGTCTCTTCGATGGCATGAGACGTGTGGGGGCTTTGACCGTCTTTCAGGAGCGTTTCGTACGTGAACTGGACATCTACACAGGAGGCGATGGAGGGTCTCCCAACCCCGGGGGATGTCGTACGTCGAGGGGACTGCGTTCACGTACGAACCGTCCCGCCATCGCGCGCACCAACGCTCGGAGTCACGTCTCTTCGATGGCATGAGACGTGTGGGAGCTTTGACCGTCTCTCAGGAGCGTTTCGTACGTGAACTGGACATCGGGCGCAAGGCACAGATTGCTCCGTTGTCTTCTGTCGATCGTCTCACTCGGCCCGCAATCTTCCGACGCTACAGTCTCGTTCTGTTGTCTCTGCGATTGAACATGCTATTTTCGCTTGACATACTTGGTCAACCATAATTTCTTGGAATCAATGGTCTTCGCGCCGTCGGGACCACTTCGCGCACGGCCGGAACGGCACTCGCCGAAGAAAATCCCAAGCAACCACGTGGCACCACATGTCCCGGGAAGACCAAGCCGTGCCTATGCGATACCTTCGCTCTTTGCGCTTGATTATTTGTGAACGTGGGAATGGCGCTTGCCGAGCGGAATTACTCTTCCGGTAGCTCGTTCTCTTCGAAAAAGGGAGGTGAGCGACAGATGCATGAAAACTCTTCTAAGTAAAGCGCTGTCGCTTCCTTTAGATTTGCGATCGCTTCTTCACGAGTAAAACCCTGGCTAGCAATTCCAATTTCTGGACATTCGGCAACGTACAACTTGCCTTCTTTGTGAAGAATAGCCACCAATATTTCTACCTCCTAAGGACACTATACCAACAGCGATTTGAGCATTCAAGAGTATCCAGAAATTCAGGGCTTTTTGATTATTATAATCTTATACCTATCCCTAAATAACTCTTGACTCTCATGGCAGGACTGCTATACTAGTAAAGAGTGGGTCGCGTTGTTGGCCCGCCTCTACAAAAAGAAGCTTTTTCGTTCTTCTGGCAACTGGCGATACAGTGGATTAACCACGAGGAAGCCTGAAGATGATGATTTAAATACAGTCGCTCGCCTGGGCTGGACATATGTATGAACGTTGCTTCAACGTTCTATTATGTCGACAGCAAAGGAGTTCACGACGATGACAACTATCGCCACCGATCAATCCTTCCTGGTTCGTTATCTGCAGAGCTTAGATGGACAGGCTCCTCAGTCCGCTCCTGCAGCTTTTTACGCTTCGCTAGATCAGATCAAGACAGTCTCCCCGACAATTGCAGCGGGTATTGTACAAGAACTACGTGATCAGCGCGGCAACTTAAAAATGATCGCCAGCGAGAATTATAGTTCGCTCACCACACAACTCACGATGGGAAATCTGCTCACAGATAAGTATGCTGAGGGCTATCCCCAGCATCGCTTCTACGCAGGATGCGATAATGTGGATGCGATAGAGTTAGAGGCGGCCAAGCTCGCTCAGGATCTCTTCAGAGCTGACTACGCCTATGTCCAGCCACATTCTGGTGCTGATGCCAATCTCGTAGCCTATCTTGCTATCCTGTCCGCCAAGGCCCAAAAGCCAATCCTGAGTGAACTGGGACAAGATGATCCCTCAAAGCTTGATCGTGAAGATTGGAATAAGGTACGTGCAGCGGTGCATAATCAGCGTCTGTTGTCACTGGACTATTATTCTGGAGGACATCTCACCCATGGTTATCGTCATAACATCTCCAGTCACCTGTTTGATGTCTACAGCTATTCCGTCGATCGGGAAAGTGGACTGATCGATCTCAATCAACTACGCAAACAGCTGCATGAGGTCCGTCCTCTGATTCTGCTGGCTGGCTATAGTGCCTATCCGCGTAAGATTAATTTCGCTAAGATGCGCGAGATGGCGGATGAAGTTGGCGCGGTACTGATGGTGGATATGGCTCACTTCGCGGGTCTGGTTGCAGGCAAGGTCTTTACGGGCGAATTTGATCCAGTTCCGCACGCCCACATTGTCACATCGACAACGCACAAAACGTTGCGCGGACCACGTGGCGGCCTCATACTGGCTAAAGAAGAATACGCAGAATGGGTCAATAAGGGCTGTCCTGCGTTGTTGGGCGGACCTCTACCGCATGTGATGGCGGCTAAGGCGATCGCTTTCCACGAAGCTTCTCGCCCTGAGTTTCAGACGTATGCCCATAAGATTGTTGAGAACTCCCAAGCTCTGGCAGAAGCCAGTGTGGAACAGGGACTAAACGTGCTTACCGGTGGCACGGATAATCACTTGCTCCTGATCGATGTGGCTAAAACGTTTGGTCTGACCGGACGTCAGGCAGAATCAGTGCTCCGTGAATGTAAAATTACGCTCAACCGCAACTCTCTGCCCTTTGATACCAACGGCCCCTGGTATACTAGCGGACTGCGCGTCGGCACACCAGCCACAACGACGTTGGGTATGGGTCCGCAAGAGATGCGTGAAATCGCCAGTATCATCAAGCGTGTACTCGCAAATGTGACATCGGCCAAGACGGCCAGCGGCAAGAAGAGTCTCAATAAATATATTCTAGATGAGCAGATTCGAGTAGAAGCTCAACAACGTGTACAAGCCTTACTGGAAAAGTATCCACTCTATCCAGAACTGGATCTCGAACTTCTCCAGCCAGAAGCCTGAGAAACTATCCTTTGATACAAGCAGTCATCGACCAGGCCTATAATCTGAGAGCATATGGATATCATACATAATCGATGACTGCTCGCATGTTTTATATCAACATATTCAACAGGAGGATAAATTATGACAACGATAAATGAATTAACTTTGCGCTATGGATGCAATCCTTATCAAAAACCAGCGCGGGTCTTCGCAAAAGAAGGCAGTCTGCCTTTCACCGTACTTAATGGCGCTCCCGGCTATATTAATCTACTGGACGCCCTCAACTCCTGGCAACTGGTCAAAGAGCTCAAGACAGTTTTGCAGCAACCAGCAGCTGCATCCTTTAAACACGTCAGTCCAGCTGGAGCAGCTATTGGTCTCCCTCTAAGCGATGATCTCAAAAAAGCCTATGGTGTCGAGAAGCTTGAACTCTCACCACTCGCCACCGCCTACGCTCGTGCGCGTGGAGCAGATCGTCTGGCATCATTTGGCGACTGGGCTGCTCTGAGCGATATCGTCGACGTACCAACCGCCCGTCTCTTAAATCGCGAAGTATCTGATGGCGTGATCGCTCCTGGCTATGAGCCCGAAGCCCTCGAGATCCTACGCAATAAGCAAAAGGGACGCTACATCATCTTGCAAATCGATCCCACCTACGAGCCTGAAGAGTTTGAACGCAGAGAAGTATTCGGTGTCACCTTCGAGCAGAAACATAATACAGCCCTGGCAAGTCCTGACTGGTTGAAGGATATCCCAACTAATAATAAGGATCTGCCAGAAGCGGCTCAACGCGATCTATTAATCTCACTGATCGCCCTCAAGTACACGCAATCTAACTCGGTCTGCTTCGCCGTCGATGGACAATGTATCGGTATCGGCGCGGGACAGCAATCACGTATTCAATGCGTACGCCTGGCCGCCTCGAAAGCCGCCACCTGGTATCTGCGCCTGCATCCGCGTATCTCAGAGTTCCAGTGGAAAGAAGGCGTCAAGCGCCAGGATCGCGTCAATGCCATCGACCTCTATCTCATTGACGAGGCAACCCCCGTCGAATTGGAGGCATGGGCACAGAACTTTGAGACCGTACCACAACGTCTCACAAAAGAGGAGAAGCACGCATGGCTTAAAACGCTCGATGGCGTCGCACTTGGTTCAGATGCCTTCTTCCCTTTCCGTGATAATATCGACTGCGCAGCGCTCTACGGCGTGAAATATATCGCCCAACCGGGAGGCTCCGTACGCGATGATGTGGTGATTGAAGCTTGTAACGATTATGGTATGGCGATGGCTTTTACCAATACACGACTCTTCCACCACTAGATATCACTAATTCAACAACAATCCTCATCATGATGAGGATTGTTGTTGAGCTAATCTCACACCCCATTTGGGATGAAAACACTGACGATGACATTAACACTGTTTCTTCGTCAAAGTGACTCCTGGAGTTTACCTAAATCATGTTTTCTATTTTGTAAGTAGACGCTCCATCGAAGCAAGAGTATCATTAAACCGCCCATCAGGAGCAGGCCAATAAACTTCAAATTAGAAGGTAGAACTAGAGCAAGCAGTCCAAGCATAAATGTTACACCATAGAGCAAAAAACAAATTTGCTTAGCATTTAAGCCTCCGAAGAGTAGGCGATAATGGAGATGAGTAAAACGAGCGTGCATCCGATACGCTCAAAATCCTATTGATATGTAAGCTAGAACTACGCACAAACAACAACACAACAAAAAGCCCGCCTTGAGCAAAAGCTCAGGGCGGGCTGATATATCTTTAAAGCATGTCAAGGGATTAAAAACGACACCATGTCACTAAGCAGGCAGAGCTTTCAGGAACTGGATCAGCGCGGCATTCACCTCCGCAGGACGCTCCAGTTGGGTCCAATGACCGCAACCTGGCAGCCAAAGCGTCTCCCGAAGATTGGGAACAGAAACACGCAAATTCGCGATCGTCTCTTTCATACCAGGGAATTGGACCACTGTATCCCTATCACCCACGATAAAGAGAGCGGGTGGTAGAATCGGGGCATTCGCCCAGGCGGACATCAGTTCCCAGCTCTTCTCGAGATTACGGTACCAGTTCAGTCCTCCACGGAAACCTGTGCGCTCAAATTCACTAGTATTGTAATCGATCTCCTGCTCACTCAGCCAGGAAGGCAAAGTCAAAGGATCCAGCATACCAGTCAAAAAGCCCTTTGGGCGCTGGCTCACTGGCTTTGTTGCACTATTTGCCGCGCTCATATCACCCGACCCCGAGTAAAGGAGCTTACGCATAGTCATGCGCACATCGCTCTCCAGTTCTGTTTCGGCGACGCCCGGCTGCTGGAAATAAACCATATAAAAATCGTTGCCTAGTACTGCTTGCAAACCTTTAAGCAGGCTAACCGGACCACGCGCTGTATAGGGCACACTCATTGTACTCACTCCCCGAACCCGATCCGGTCGTAGGAGCGCGAGATCCCAGGCAACAAAGGCTCCCCAATCGTGTCCCACCACCACCATCTGCTGCTCGCCAAGCACATCAAGCAAGCCCATTATGTCGCCGGCAAGATGCAGTCGAGTATACTGATCGATCTGATCTGGGCGATCTGTTTGGCCATAGCCGCGCTGATCAGGAGCCACAGCATGGTAGCCAGCCTCCGCCAAAGCTGTCAGCTGATGATGCCAAGAATACCAGTATTCAGGAAAGCCGTGCAGCAACATGACAAGTGGTCCTTGTCCCGCTTCTGCAATGTGCATCCGAATACCATTTGTTTCAATAAATCGATGGGTAATATCTGTCATTTATTTCATGCCTTCTTTAGCTTTTTTGAGATCACTGTTCGTATCAGATGAACTTCCTCCACTTTGAAAAGGAAAATAGCGCCGAAGTAAACCACGACGGCGATGCCCCCAGCCACAAGCACGGTCAGTATTTGACCGATGAAATGACTGAGTGAGAAGAGTGCGATATGGTCAATTACTAGCAGCGCACCCCAGGCAGCAAATCCCATTAAAGCAGCAGCCACGCCTATCTTCAAGAAGACAAGCAGATTATTACGAATATGCAACGGTCCGATGGCCAGGCGCAGCAGAATAAGCAAGATCACTGCATGTGCGGAGTTCTGCACTGTGTTAGCCAAAACCAGCGAGACCATCCCAACAGTGCGATAGAAAGGCAAAGCGACGCCCAGGTAGAAAAGGATACTTACAATATAAATGATTACTGGTGTCTTGGTGTTTTTCCGTGCGTAAAATGCCGCAATTAATAGTTGATCGATAACTAAAAATGGCAACTGATAAGCATAATATTGTAGCGCAAGAGCAGATAGCTTAGCATCACCAGCATGATAATTATGATGTGCAAAAATCAGATCGAGAATCGGAGTACGTAACACTATCAATCCTACCATAGCCGGAATCATCAACAGCAAACCCAAGCGTGCACCCAACAAGAGCGTCTCTTTAAAACGCTCGTTGTTACCTTCGCGTGCATGTTCAGAGAGCGTAGGCAGCACCACAATAGAGAGCGCTTGCGCCACAATCCCCACAGGGAATTGAATCAAAGTGGTAGCGATTACCATCGAAGCAGTTGCCGAACTATGCTGAGGTGTATGTGACTGCAAATACAGATCGAGAAAGACTAGAGCCATAGAAAATACATAACTAATAGCAATGGGCCAATAGAGCTTGAGAATACGTCGTATCGCCGGATGCTTGAGATCCAACACAAACATATAATAGAGACGCCGATTACGGATACCTGGTAATAACAAAACAATCTGGCCCACAGCGCCAATTAACAAGCCAATTGGCAATGCCAGTTCCAAAGAAGTTGAAAAACTAGCAATGATGGCGCCAATAATCACCCCTATATGATAAGCCGCAGTAGCAAAAGCGGGCCAACCAAACTCTTTAAGAGCAAAGAGTGCTGCGAGCAGTACAGCAAAAGGACCCAGGGCCACTAGCGAGAAGACAATGACCCGTGAGTAACGTAAGGTAAGCTCTTGATCGGGTCCATTAAAACCTGACACAAGAGAACCGATGAACCACGGGGAAATAAAGAAATAAATAATAGAGGTAATCAATGCAATAATCAAGACTAAATTCACAACAGTAAACACGATACGCCGCATTTCCCGGCGATTCTCAGGAGCAGCGTATTCATTAAAAACTGGTATTAACGCACCATCGGTTGAACCATTGGCAAGCAATTGATAGAAATTGTTGACAGGTGTGATGGCAGCGTTGAAATCTCCAAATTTATTAGGTCCCAACGAAGTGGCAGTCACAACCTGGCGCACCATTCCTAACAGGCTACTACCAAGGTTGCCAATTGAGACCAGAGCCGCCGATCTAACAAGGTGCTTGCGTTCCGTTGTGGAGGATGTTTCCACCGTTTCTACGATGGCAACAGGTGACTTCTCAATAATGCTGACAGGAACCGCCGCGGCATTCTCAACCAGAACAGCAACTTCCTCTACAACTGAAATATCAGTCTCATCATTTTCATTACTATCTATGCCCACGCTAGTTGACCCATCTGCATTTTCAACGTTTTGTTTTTCCATTCGGAATTATCCCATTTCTCTAAGAGCACAGTAAAACATTGTGATAACCCTACGACCACCAACTTTCCTGCCATAGCTTATGTTAGATAAAATAATTGTAGCTTTTCAGCTATTCATCTTGTTACTTATAACACCATTCTATAGGATTATAGAGCTTATCCCGCTGGCTGTAGAAGGTCACAGGACTCCCTAGAAAGGCACACAGAGAGTTGCACAATCGCATATAGTAGGAACGAAAAAAATCACCGGATCAAGCACTCAACAAGGAGAGAGGTCATATCAGTCTGACTCTATATGGGGCATGAGTACATAACCAGCGATTTCATAGCCTCGACCAGGACGATCATTATCAGGCAGATCAGTTAGCCACTCCCACTGCGCTTCCTCGACGACTGTAAATGTTGTGCGTACAAGTTCGGGAAAGGTGCGTGGTACGAGTGGTAGAACACGTCGATGCGAGGCATCGTGATCAGTTCCATAGACATCAAAGGCAAAGCCGCGAATATCTGTTAACAGAACAGCGACACCACCCTGGTCCAACAGATCCCGCATAAAGTGCAAGTGCGCTTTGATGACACGCGTGCGAAAGGCCTGTGCGGCATCCTGATAACGGCGATGACGTTCCTGATCGAGGGCAATATCTGGTGATGCCTTCTGGGCACGATCCAGGATATCTAAGAGAGGATAACTGAAAAGCTGTGATAACACTATCGAGCTCACAACTAGTCCAAAATTTCCGTTGCCGAGGGTATAGATAGAGGGAGGATCAGGTACAGAACATTGATCCAGACATTGTGCGGCTTTGTCAAAAAAAGCCTGACTCCCCTGCCGCGCCAATGCCGGCCAATCCTCACGCTGCAGTAAACGTGACAGATTAATACTAATCCCTCCAGTCATATCGCATTCCACAAAGCGAATACGCTTGCGCAAAGATGCAGCGGATAATTCATTACGCCCATGCCGCATTGAGACTACATCCAGATCAGCCAAAACAACCTCGTCAGAGGAGCGCGCCAGATCCGATAGAGGCACCTCAGTACATGCTCCCGCTCCTAAGACAAGACTGCTGCGCGAGGTTTCAAGAGGACGCTGGATTAGGCCTTTGGATACAAATGAGGCACAGTTTTTCAGATGTTGCGGCGCATGCTGGCGAAACCACGCGCGCCGCTCCGAGCCTTGCATTTGATTGTTATAAGCAGAAGTAAGTGTATCGATTCGCACAGTACGTTATTTCCCAGTATAATGTGGAGGTCGTTTCTGCAAAAATGCCTGTACGCCCTCACGATGATCAGCAGTTTCAAGTGCTTCCGTCTGAAATGCACTCTCTAATTGTAGCACTGACTCCAGATCTTTGTCCTGGGATTGATAGAAAAGATCTTTGATCATACCATAAGTACGCGTTGGTCCATGTCCCAGGCGTTGAGCCAGCGTTCTGGTCGTCTCTTCAAGCTCAGCGAGTGGGACACAGATGTTGACCAGACCCAGTCGCTCAGCTTCGGTCCCGCTAAGCTCATTTGCGAGCAGAGCCAACTCTAATGCTTTCCCCATCCCCACCAAGCGGGGCAAAAAATAGGCACCACCACCATCGGGCACCAGACCGATACGCGCAAATGCTTGCGAAAGACGAGCATTATCCGCCGCAATACGCAGATCGCAGGCCAGCGCAATATTAAGTGAAATACCAGATGCCGCACCATGAATAGCCGCAATCACTGGCTTGGGCATCTGCCGCAATCCCCGGATGAGGCGATGATACAATTGTAAGTGCTCAGTCACACGCTGCCCACCGCGCTCCTCAACAAAAGCCGACAGATCCTGACCGGACCCAAAGGCTCTACCGGCTCCAGTCAGAATCATACAGCGCACCTGCTCATCCTGAGTCGCGGCATCAATAACCTCGATCATTTCCTGGACCATCAGATCATTGAAAGCGTTTAAGACAGCCGGACGGTTCATCGTTACCGTGAGAACCCCATCATCGATTTGTAGCAGCACATGCTGAAAATCGTTGCGCATAACATACTCCTTTGAATGGCATGCTGTTCAACCAGATAGCACATCACTAATCACGTCGAAACTGGATCTCTGGCTGCGTCAGAGCGGTATGTATAAATAGTGCGATCTATCAAAGCCACTAGTGATGTGCCAATAATTACGACTTGATAGTAGGAGTGTCGAGCATCAGAACTTCTAATGCCACACGTGCATTCACGTTTTGCTCGATCGACTCTTGCGTCTGCAAAATAGCGCGAACCATACGCTCGGCTTCAAGGGTGCTGATTTTCGCGGATTGAGCCTTGAGCAGATCACGCATATCCGCATTGACAGTGAGATCCAGACAGTTATTTGCTGATAATACCATATCACGCCACCATAATAACCACAACTCAAGCATATGGCGTACTTTCTCTCCATCAGTGCCCAGACGTTGAACATAATCAAAACGCTGCACCTTCGTCAACGTGGGAAGTTTGGAGAGTCCCTCCAACTGAGCTTTCCGCTCGTCGAGAAGATCCTCATCTTCAACAGCCTGTACCGCCCAGCCCAGACGTCCAGCGGACAGAGAAGCGATCAAAGCAGCGTCAGCCGGCTCAGTCTCCCAATTTTGTATCAGCGCGTCCTTGATCTGCTGTGCCGTCTGCAATTGCATCGGTAATAATTGGACACGCGAAAGGATTGTCGGGATCAGCAAGCCCGCATCGGGAACGGTCAGTAACAGCACCACATCGGGTTCCGGCTCTTCAAGAGTCTTCAGAATACAATTCGCCGCCTGCACATTCATCTCGTGAGCATTCTCAATAATAAAGATATTGCGCCTTCCCTCCAGAGTACGTCTGGAAGCATCGCTTTGTAGCGCACGCACCTGTTCAATCACGATAAACTGCTTGTCCGCAGCTTTTGTGATGACATGTATATCAGGATGGTTGCCGTGCAATACTTTGCGACAGGAGAGACAGTGATTACATGGCTCTTGCGGGGACAAATGAGGATCAGGTCCACCGGTGCAGAGCAGCGCCTGAGCTAGCCGTTGAGCTAATAAACTCTTGCCAATATGTTGTGGACCCGTAAGCAGATAGGCATGCCGCACCTGCTGTGCCGCTAACGTGCGACGCAGAATATCAATGATGTGCTCATGACCAACAATATTCCAGCCAGATGATTGCATTTGATAGGTTGTCATGAGCACATCGTAGCAGAAATACCCTAAAATAGCAAGATAATAACATATACAACAACAGTCTTAGGGCCGCCCAATGCCATGTACGGCACAACCAGAAAAAACGCATAAAATGTTTCAGCACTCACGGGCCATCCTCTTCTGATCACAAAAACTGTAGAAACGTCATCAATCTCATGACAAATATGGTATACTTAGTCTTGTGGGTGCTCGTTTTCGCTACTTCTATAGATCTTGCTAACAGCATCAGGTTACTGCCTTGCATGAGGGCAGGTCAACTTCACCCAGTAAGCCTCTGCTGTCCGAGGTCGCTGTTTGCACACGAGAGCCTCTCAAACCGGGCATGCACAGTAAAAATAGATGATGGATAAGCCGACCTAAGCCATACAAGAAAGTGCAGGTACAGCATTGAGAGCAAGCACACAAATCACTACATTGAGAGCAGGCTGGCCAAACGCTAGAGCGCACCAGCCACAATCCACCACCAAAAAATCACCAACCCCTTGCAGTAAAACGAATTCCCACCATGGGCAGTACCGTATCCTTTATCAATAGTGGTGTAATTGCACAACCAAATTGTCTATGAATTGATAGTAGACCAACTACCCATGTGTTACGCTATATAAGCAACTCAATAACATTTGCAACAGTTTACAAACACTTTACCAAAACATTACATAATTCAAGGCCGATGTAACCGATGGATACCTCTATACGTTTCTACAATACGAATAGCGGATTGGGTTCATCCACAAATGATGAACAACAAGCCCATTCGACGATCCCGATGCCTGTAGAGGGCATTGGTGCTGAGGAGAAAGATACTGAACCTGCTATAGCAGAACTTTCCCCACCCAATCTGGCGACACAACCCGAACAGGTCAATGTCGCCGATTTTGAAGCGATTTTTACACGCTTCCAGGGTCCCATCACCAATTTCATCTATCATCTCATTGGAAATCGCGAACAGGCTTATGATCTGGCTCAAGATGTATTCGTAAAAGCCTACAAAGCACTTTTAGGAGGAACGGCCGTCCAACCTGGAGCATTATCGGCATGGCTCTATCGAATTGCAGCCAACACAACAACCGATACACTCCGGCGTAGACGCCTGATTTCCTGGCTACCGCTCTCTTTATTTAATGAAGACCGAGGTATCGGCGCGGGCATGGCCTCAGAATCCTCTGGATTACCAGTGGATGGCCTGAGCAGCGGTGAAGAAAACAACACTGCGATCCGCGTAAGCACAGTCACTTCGATGTATGAGCGCAATGGCTATGATGGGGGACGCTTTGAGAGTCAAGTTGCTGATCGCGAGATCGTTGAGCGTGTATTTCAGCAGCTACCCCAGAAATATTCGGCATGCCTCTGGCTTTACGAAAATGATGGTTTATCTTGCGCTGAAATTGCCGAAGTACTTAATATCAGTTCTTCGGCCGTGAAGATGCGTTTAATGCGAGCAAGAGAACGATTTATTGGATTGTATCAAAAAGAGGTCGGTGAAGAAGATTGAACTGTCGTCAAGCGCGAGCAATGCTCGCCATCCATCGTGAATATACCAAGCACCCGACGGATACGCCCGAACTAGAAGATCATCTGGCGCATTGTGCTGATTGCAAAGATGCATATGCTCAATCCCAACTCGTTGGGGAGCGCATACGTTCACTGCCACCCATTGAACCATCCGCACAAGCACATCAAAAACTGATGCAGGCGTTAGCGATTGAACATGTACAGTTTCTACAACGTACATCTGCAACAGCACTCGCGACACCCACGCCCGCATTCCTGGCGCCTTATCTGTCACGTCTGGCAGAGCAAGAGTCAGGTGCAGATTTGTTAGCAGCCTTTTCAACGGCTGATACAGGTCCTTTGTCAATTGTCAGGACATTGAGACCTCGTCGCCGCACTCGCCGCACGTTGCAAGCACAGAATTTTGCCATTATTGGACTAGCTGCCTCATTTATGGTTGTCCTCATGGTTGGTGGATTGATGGCACTGCTTTTCCTGGCCAATCAGGGACAGCAAAACGCCGAACTCCCTACGAACCAGGCCAATCTCACGCATCCCGAAGTCGCGCAAGCAGATACTGCGTCAATAGCCACGCAAACATTGTATCCTCATATTGCCAGCGCGAATGCCAATAATACAGCTATCTACTACTCAGCCTATAATGACGACCGTAGCCGTTGGGTGCTGGAAAAATTTGATCAGACAAATAACCCGCAAACGACTTCAGAGAGCTCATCTCCACTTATGGCTCCTAGCACCCGTCCCATTATTATTTTAGGCAGTAATCAGGATTGGCTTATCTGGCTCCAGATGGAAGCGACAAAAAAATCCACCAGCAAGCAGAAAAATCCACCAACCCAACCAATTGTCCAGCCAACAAATAACAACTTTGTAGGACCCTGGAGCGTCAAAGCACTCTATATCGGACAGAGCCCATCGGCATCGCAAAGTCAGAACGCTCAGGGAACGGCGATGGCTGCTCCTCTGACGCTGGATACAGGGACGTTTAATCCATCAACCGCCCCTTCGTGGATAACAACACCTATTCAAGGACTATCCTTCTACAACAACCATGCACTGCTCGCATTGATAGATACGAAAGGCACCTCTGATCTAATCAGCTATCAATTCGACCAGGATAAAGTTATTGGACACACACAGCTAGCCACAGCGACAAAACAGCACGTGCTCACATCCCCGACGGCAACCAGTGATGGAAATAGTATCTACTGGTCAGACGAATGGCTCACAACCGATAAGGGACTGAATAGCAACATCTGGACCCAACAAATGGTAGCCACACTGCCACAGTCAGGTCGCTGGACACCACATACGCAAGCCCAGGAATATCTCTATCGTAAGGATGGGCTCTCATTCCGGCCTCAGATAGCAGGGGGAACACTCTTTTTGTTAAGCAAAAATCCAGCCAACACGGTAGAATCTAGCGGTAATCCAGCATCTCAAGCACAGCCAACATCTGTTGCGACACAGAATACCGTTCCCGCGACACCTACTGCGAGCACACCCACAGCTACCCCCAACGCCACAGCGGAATCTCAGAATATCTCTAAGTTGCTGATGAATTCAACCAACACTGATCCAATGGTGCTTACAGCGCAGATCGATACACTTGTGTCAGGACAATTACTGGCTTTCACCTCCAATGGCAACGAGCCAGCCATTACTACTCTCAATGATAGTGCGATCGTATCAGATCTGCAAAGTGGCGGTTCTTTCCTTATCTGGCAGGATAGCGGAAAGAATCTGGTCATGTATGATGCCAACAAAAAAGTGATGGTCAATGGCCTTGATAGCATTGATAGGGAAAGCACTGCCTTCATCTCTGTCAACGACAATACCATCGTCTGGACCAAATATGTAGACGCAACAAATGATCCAGTCACCGCAAACGAAACAAATGTAACCTTCAATATGATCAAGTGGCCCAAATAATTCTGGACTACCCGCCACAATCAGCTAACGACTCTGTTGGCGAATGGTATTTCGGGCGTGTAGGTGACACCTAATAACGTTTTTCTTATAATATGCATCATATGCCGAGCTATTTTTCGCAAAATAGGCCATTTTGTGCCCGTGTTGCCATTGGCCAACAGAGTCCTTAATTGAAAAGTATTGGGCACAAGGCCGCGTACAATCGAAGAGACCACGATAGCCTACTGTAGCTGCTTCGCCTTGTGCCCGCGGTCCCGTTCATCCTACGACAGGCCAGCCATCGCCACACGAGAGGGAACCTTTTCAAATGAATAGACGATGTGATGGCTATGCTGTTTGGAGTACGGGAGCGAACCTGGTACGAATAGACAGCATGCGCGCATTTTCTTCTACGATGAATAGACAGGTTGGGAGGCGTTGAGAGATAACATGATGCTTGATTGTACGATGAACGGGACCGCGGGCACAAGGCGAGGCAGCTACAGTAGGCTATCTTGGTTTGCCAAGCTCAAAGCTCTTTATTGCTCTTTCTTTGGAATGTGTTGGAGTCAATGGCGCAAGACCACGGCGCTAGCGTTGGCTCTCTGTATCTCTGCGATTGAAGGGAGGTACCTCGCCAGGCTTGCCTTGAAAACCACTCAATCTTCCCAGGTGATGTAGTTGGACTTGGTGGTCGTGCGGCCCACGGGTTGCGCAACCCGTGGGTGCGGGAACGGGCTCTGGCGACGCGAGGGCGCCAACTACCTTTTCATACATATGCGACCCAATATAAATCTCCAAGCCATACATGTGATACTGAATTCTGTGATTTACATGCCTGGTGAGAACACCGCGCCTGGCTTGTTGATAGAGAAACCCATTTGCCATTAGGCATGACGGACATGTCTGGTTGGGAAGTAGTGACTCCGATACTTGGTCATCCAAAGGGAGCAGCTCAGCACAAAGATCGCCAGGCCAAGCGCGAAGTAGAAGGACTGCAGGACCACAGCAACTACCAACTCGCTTCCACCCATACGATCAATGACGGCTACCTCCACGATCTCGAAGATCATCATGACGAGCCCGGCGAACGCTGATGCCAACACACCCATTTCGCGTCCGGTGCGGATGGTTGCTGCGGCGAAGAACATACTACCGCCCACAATAATCATTAACGACAAAGCAGGGATGGTGTAATCAACGAATAGCGAGCCTTTCAGCCCATCAAGTGAAGCTGGAATTGCTCCTGACAGCAGACCGATGCCCCCTGCGACGGCTCCCAGTGCGACAAATACCTCTAAGACGATCAACGTGATGCGAATCCGTGCATGTTTCATGATCATTCCTCATTTTCTCCTGAATGGAAGAAAACCTGCTGAACATCAACTTCCTTCTGGAAGATCAGGATGTTCCATCAGCAGCGTACACTCTTGATCTCACCACGAGATCTCAATGAGTCACTGGCCTGGCACAGAACCATCACTGTTCGCATTTCTGGATCACCAATTGAACGGGGACAGAGACACTCCACACTCATGATCTCTTCGTGATGTTGTGTTATGTGGCTGTGATGCTATTGAGATTGCGGAATGGTATGCTCCTCGTGATGGAAGAAAAGATGTGTGTTGAAAGCCGAAACGTATTTGAGCAAGAACAAGGAGGTCACCTATGGCTACGTCCCCATCTCCACCGAACGTTTCATCCGCCAGGATTGATCACCAGATGCCAAGCAGGCTTCCTGTCTTCACCCGTGCGACGCGGCCGATCCGCACCGTGACCAAGGCCGCGATCTTCTTCCTCAAAGTCTTTCCGATGCTGCCATCCCGACCTGTTGATTGGGTGACGAAGCTACCGGTGATTGAGAAGATGAGGTATCCAACGCATTTTGGCCAGGCCGAAGGCGATCTCTATCGGCCGAGGGCCTGCGGTCCACACCCTGGCATCGTGGTGTGCCTCGGAGTCGTTCCTTTCGGCGTCGATCATCCGCAGGTTGCGACCCTGGGGAAAGCGCTGGCTCGTGCAGGTTTCGTGGCGTTGCTCTACTGGTCGCCCGCGATGCGGGACTTCCGGCTCGATCCCGAGGACATCGAGAATATTGCGTTGGCGTATCGCTGGTTCCTTGAGCAACCATCTGTTGACCCTGAGAGATCCGGTCTGCTCGGCACATGTGTGGGAGGCTCCTTCGCCCTGATGGCGGCGGCCAGTCCCCTTATTCGAGACCGCGTCGCCTTCATTGGGGCCTACGCTCCCTATTCCTCGATGTGGACATTCGTACGGGACATCGCCAGTGCCACGCGCTCCTGCGGAGATGGGCGTGAGCCATGGCGGGTCGATCCGCTGACCCGTAAGGTCTTCGTCCATTCCTTGACCACTCTGCTGGAACCAGGCGAAGCAGAACGGTTGCGAAGCGCGTTCGCCAATGAGGGTGGACATCTCGACGGGAGCATGCTATCAGCGGATGGCCGAGCAGTGTATTCACTGCTCACTGCGCCCGACGAAGACGATGCGGAGACCGCGCTGCATCGCCTGCCCACTGCCATGCAAGAGCGGCTCGCTGCTCTGTCTCCGCTGAATTACCTGAAGGATCTGCATGCTCCTCTCATCGTCCTGTTGCACGATCGCGGGGACCAGGTGATCCCAGTAGGGGAAACGAGGCGCCTGCGCTCTGCTCTCGCCGGACATGCCGGGGTGCATTACACCGAGATGCTGTTCCAGCATCTGGATCCGGTCAAAGGGAAGCTACCACTGTTTCGCCTGGTTTGGGAGCTCGGCAAGTTCTTTCTCGCCGTATACCCACTGTTCCGGCAAGCGGTGGCTTCGTGATGGAAGTGCGCTCAACTCACACCGTCACAGGTGTCTGGATCCTCGATGAAGAAGCCTACCATGCGTGAAGCTGACACAGTTGGTACGCTCGTGCCCAGGTCGCGCCCGGATCCGGTCGTGTGCAGCTTGGGGTGAGACGGCAAGCCATCGATGCCAGCTCCGTGCAGGGCATCTCGCCTCCGGGGAGTTCACCTGGTTTCGTGTCAAGATCACTGCTATCGAATACAACCAATCGGGAAGGGTGACGAGGTGGTAAGGGGCATTGAAGAAAACTCTTGGGCTACCTCTTGGCGATTCCTCTGCTCGTGTTTAGCATCCTCACGGGAATTGGGATACTCACAACGTTCCTGGCCATGAGCAGGAAAGGAGTGCCGACGAGTGTTGGCATCGAGGCATTTATTGCAATCATTATCGTGGTGAGCCTTGTTCTGAGCGTGCTCTTTTTACGAGGTGTGAAATAACAGAGGAGAGAAGGTCTTCTCAACGAGAGGAGGGAACAAACATGACTGTACTCATTGCCTATGCAAGCAAACATGGATCGACCCAGGGAATCGCCGAGCGTATTGCAGAGAAGCTCCGGCAGCTCGGGATCCAAGCCGAGGCCCGACCGCTGGACGAAGTCTCGGACCCCGGGAGCTACGAGGCCTTCGTGATTGGCAGTGCCATCTACTACGGGTCCTGGTTGAAAGAGGCCACGGAGTGGGTGCATCACAACCAGACCGTCTTAGCCGGGCACCTGGTGTGGCTGTTCAGCGTCGGTCCCCTTGGCACCGAGGTTCAGGACGCCAAGCAGCAGCCCAAGGAGATGACTGAGTTCCAGCAGGCCATCAGACCTCGGGAGCAGCGCATCTTCTTCGGAGCACTCGATCACAGCCATCTGTCATTCGCTGAACGGGTGATGGTGAAGGCGGTTCGGGCTCCCGAAGGCGACTTCCGCGACTGGCAAGCCATCGAGGCCTGGGCCACAAGCATCGCCCAGGATCTGGGATAAGTCACAGGGACCCGCGACTCACAGCCTGCCCGAGCGTCGTGGGCCGTTCGATGGGGAACGTGCGAGGGCTGCGGTGTCAGTTGTCTATGATTCCCCTGGTCATTCCACCATGGGAGAAGGAGGTGCTCGATGAAACCCTTAACCAATCTAGAGCAACCATTGACCTCGACCAACAGCCGACTGCACGTGATTCAGTGCCATCCGTTGTTCTATTTCTTTCTTCTCGCCTTCGGCTTGAGCTGGGTCTATGAACTGCTGGTCTTTGCGCTCTTGCACCTCCCACTGCTTCCTTGGGGTCTTCCTGTTCCCCTCGTTGGACCTACCCTCGCCGCATTCCTCATGACGTCGGTGAACGAAGGGAGAGCAGGGGTGCTCCACTTGCTGCGCCAGTGCATACGTTGGCGGGTTGGTGTGCAGTGGTACCTGGTTGCCTTGCTCGGGATCCCTGCCGTGATCCTACTCAGCGTCCTGGTTCTGCCCGGGAGCCTCGCCGCGTTGCACGCCTCGGCTCCCATCGTTGCCCTGACCTACCCGGCAACCTACCTCGAGCTGTTCATTTTTGGGGGGCCGATGTTTGAGGAACCGGGCTGGCGTGGCTTTGCACTGCCCCGCTTGCAGCAGCGCTCGGGGCCGCTGGTGGGAAGCCTGTTGCTTGGGCTACTCTGGGGCCTGTGGCACCTGCCCTTGTTCCTGTTCATTCCAGGATACGATGGAGCTGGTTCCGATTTCGCCAGCATCAGCATTCCGTTCGTTGAGTTCGTCATCTCCATCATCGCGTTTACGTGCATCATCACATGGATCTTCAATAACACCTGCGGCAACCTGTTGCTGGTGATGTTGCTTCACGCCTCTTTCAATACAGCAACCGGCTATGCTCCCGCGACTGCTCTGGCCACACTGAGCCGAACTCTCTGCTTTGTCGTGGTAGCACTCGTCATCATCACTGCCACACGGGGACATCTCAGTTACCAGCGCTCCCAGCATCCCGAACCGAGCGAGAGCAGGAGCCAGGAACAGCGCACCCGTCCGTCTGATGGATTCCACATGCCGTGAAGGTGCTGCAAGCGGGGGAATGGTTTCTCGTATGTGTGCTAGTGTCAGATACCCCATAGCTAAAGCAAGGGGCTTGGATCTGGACTCCACCGCAACTCAGCATACCGTTTCAGGCGTGCCGCTTTGGCTTCACGATCCGATCCATCAAGGCGTTCTGACAAGAAGCCTGTGCTTATCCAGTCCTGCCGAATAAGCAGCGTTCGCATGGTGACATTCCTCGCGCCGATGAGATCTGCATGGAGCGTATACCGACAATGCTGACAGCGAAACAGTAGCCCATGATTGGGGCGGTTCTCACGGCAGGTGTGTCCACAGATGGGACAGGCTTGCGACGTATAGTCGGCATCCACCTTGATCGCCATACAATCTCGTTGCAGGGCTTTGTAGGCAATCATGGCGTGCAACTCGCCAAAGGACCACTTGGAGAAGGCGGTGTTGGCTCTCCGCTGCTTCTGGCTGGCGCGTTGGCCGGTGCGTCGTTTCGTTCTGTCTCGAATGTCGGTCAGGTTTTCCAGTCCGATCAGGCAACGCGGATGTTGCGTGACGATGCGCGTGGAAATGACATGATTGGCGTCGGCTTTCAACCGTCTCTCTCGTCCACTGATGGCTACCAGCCGTCGTGTCGCGGAACGAGTGCCTTTGCGTTGCAGGCGCTTTCTCAGTCGTGCATAATGATTGGCCTTCTCTCTGACACGTTTGCCACCGTAGAAGGAGGACGTTCCTTGCGTCGTGGACGTGACGGCAAGATAGCGCACGCCGACATCCACCCCGACAATGCCGGTATGGGTGTGTGGAGTGGGCTCGGCTACTTCTATCTCTAAAGAGACAAGCAGATAGAATTGTTTCTTCGGTTTGTCATACCAGAGTTTTGCCGCACCGATCTCGGCTCCCTGGTTGATGAGGGCAATATGTTTGTCATAGCCGGTATAGGGGACCACCACCCGCCCATCAAGGGTCAGAATGCTCACACGATTGGACGTTTTGAAACTGTAATCGCGCTTGTAGTTATAGGTGATCGTCGGAGAGACATACTTAGGGGCGTGATCAAGTCCCTTGTAGCGCTTCTTCGTCTGCCCACTCTTCCTCTGTGCGGCGTTTTTCTTGACCTTGGTCCACAGTCCTTTATAGGTGATTCCCACGAAACGGGGGACATTACAGGCCATCTGGGAAGGAAGGTGGTAGATCGTACGGATATCATCATAGCAATCATGTTGCAATGTGCGTGTATTACTCATCTTACCATGCGTAAAGGCATACTGACTTACAAAATTCAGTGCAGCACGATAAGCCAGTTGTATTTCACGCAAGGCTATAAATTGTTCGGGTGTTGTATAGAGCTTGATTTTTGCTGTGATGATCTGCTTCATACGCTGGATCATATCATATCATCATACACCTGTCAATAAACATTCTTGTGTGAATAATGGGGAGGAAAGAGCCCAGCCTGCGGGCTGTCATTTTTCCTCCCCATAGCTAAAGCAATGGGACTCCAAATGGGACGATGTTGAAGGAATTCTCAAACTTCGAGAGAAAATTGAGAAACAAGGGCTACTCCTTCGAGGTGAGTAACTGATATGAAGCATTTCCTTACAGTGAAGGAGACTAGATCTCCTTGGGCATGATATAAATCATGCCCAGCTAAAAAATCTTTTAAATTTAGCATGTGCAACGAATAGAGGAATAGTGTACTACGGCTGATGTTTTTTATCGGTTCCCTTTCTGTAAAAGTAACTTGGCAATCAGCATACGCTGCACTTCGCTGGTCCCCTCACCAATCTCATTAATCTTCACGCTACGCCAATAGCGCGACACGGGATATTCATCCATGAAGCCATAGCCACCATAAATCTGGACCGCCTGATCTGCCGCCCGCTTGGCCGTCTCAGAGGCAAATAACTTCGCCATTGAAGCCTCACGGGTATAAGGTAGACCCTGCATATGCAACCAGGCCGCTTTATAATACATCAAGCGAGCCAGCTCAATCTCCATATCCATATCAGCTAATTTGAATTGTATCGACTGGAACGTACTAATTGCTGATCCAAACTGTTTACGCTGCTGCGCATAGCTTAAAGCCTCATCCAGACACGCCTGAGCCAATCCGACTGAGAGTGCGGCAATAGCTACGCGACCAGCATCCAGGATGCCCATAAACTGCTTAAAACCATCACCAGGCTGACCAAGAATATTTTCCCGTGGTATCAAGCAATCCTCAAAAGCCAACGGCCGCGTATCAGAGGCTTTCCAGCCCATCTTTTTGTAGGCTTTACCAATGTGATAGCCTGGCGTTCCCTTAGGCACAATCAGATTTGAGATCGCGTTACGTCCATCAGGTCGGGTACCAGTCACAGCAGTAATGGTCACACCACCCGTCATATCAGTACCGGCGTTCGTAATAAAAGCCTTGGAACCATTAATGCGCCAGGAATCATCCTGTAACATCGCTCGTGTCTGCGTCCCGCCTGAGTCCGAACCAGCTTCTGGTTCGGTCAAGCCAAAGGCCCAGAGCTGCTCGCCGCGAGCCAGCGGCACCAGGAATTGCTCTTTCTGTTGCGCAGAGCCAAAAAGATGAAATGGGGTCGCGCCCAGAGATGTATGAGCCTCCATTGTGATGCCGACAGAAACATCGCCACGCGAAATCTCTTCAATGGCCAGACAATAGGAAAGAAAGTCAGCCCCTGCGCCACCATATTCCTCTGGGAACGGTAATCCTAGCAAGCCTAGTTCACCCATCTGACGAATGAGCGCATAAGGGAACGCCCCGGTAGCATCGAGTTTTCCGCCACAGGTTTAATTTCCTGTTCAGCAAATTCTCTACACGTTTGACGAATGGCGATCTGCTCTTCATTGAGTGTAAAATCCATAATAAATCTTCTCTTTCTGCACCAATATAAAGACAAGCATACATACTGTGTACACTCCATAGTATAATCCATATCTCCACATGGAGATATGGATAAGCAGGCCAATTTACCACAGAGCATTATTTTCACAAAGAAGATGCGCTATTTACGCCTCAATGCATGCTCTGTAACGATCCAGAAGAAAGGGATGAATTGAAGCCATGTCAGAATGCCGAAAAGAGCGAGGGCGACCGGGAGCCCAAAGATCTGGGCAAAGAGTCCACCAATCAGAAGAAGCCCATACCGCGATCCGTCTGAATCGCGGTATGGGCTTCTAAGAAAGCGCAAGTGTATTACAAAACGGCTTCACCGCTCTGAACGTTGGCTCCAATGCCTTTACGTAGCATGGGGACCTTATCCAGGGCTTCCCAAGGCAGATCAATATCGGTGCGTCCGAAGTGACCAAAGGCAGCGGTTGGCTGGTAAATTGGTCGACGCAGGTTGAGAGCCTGAATGATGCCTGCAGGACGAAGATCAAAGTGCTCGTTGATCAAACGTACAATCTCATCGTCGGAAACCTTGCCGGTGCCAAAGGTCTCAACGAAGAGCGAGAGCGGACGCGCGACCCCAATCGCATAAGCAATTTGCAGCTCAATACGATCAGCCAAGCCGGCAGCGACAATATTCTTCGCAATATGGCGAGCAGCATAGGCAGCAGAGCGGTCAACCTTGGTCGGATCCTTGCCGCTGAACGCGCCACCACCATGACGAGCCATGCCACCATAGGTATCGACGATAATCTTACGACCAGTCAAACCGGCATCGCCCATCGGACCACCAAGCACGAAACGACCAGTTGGATTCACAAAGATCTTAGTCTCGCTATCCAGCAAATTGGCAGGAATGACAGGCTTAATAATATGCTCAATCACATCCAGACGAATCTGCGCGCGATCTATATAATCGGCATGCTGAGTAGAAACCACGATCGTATCAACACGCGTTGGAACGCCACGTTCGTATTGCACAGTAACCTGAGCTTTGCCATCAGGGCGTAGATACGCCATTGGTCCCTGACCGCTCCAGGAAGCTCGGCGTACCACAGAGAGCTGACGCGTCAATTTGTGGGCCAGACTGATGGCCATCGGCATCAACTCAGGAGTTTCATTGCAAGCGAAGCCAATCATCATACCCTGGTCGCCAGCGCCAATGCGCTCCAATTCGTCATCACTGAGTTGGATGCCTTTGGACTCCAAAGACTTGCTAACTCCCATATCAATGTCAGGAGACTGTTTACCAATAGAGGTTGTGACACCACAGGTGCGATAGTCAAAGCCATAATCAGCATTGATATAACCAACCTGCTCGATGGTTTTGCGTACCACAGCAGACATATCGATCCAGGCTTCAGTTGTAATTTCACCTGCGACCAGCACCAGACCCGTAGTCGTAGCAGTCTCACAGGCTACGCGAGCCAGCGGATCCTGGGACAAGATAGCATCCAGAATCGCATCAGAGATCTGATCGCACAATTTGTCGGGGTGACCTTCTGTTACTGACTCACTGGTAAAAAAAGTTTTAGGGCTGCGCATGAAACTTGTCATGGGCCTTTCCTTTCTCAAAATACTTTTATCATACAGCATAGTTATTTTTATTCTATGCTGAAGCTGCGAAGAGAAACGCGCTGGGGATTTTTAGACATAAAAAAACCCCTTTTTGTAGGGGTTGTACATTTTGCACAGTCCCCTCATCTTGCGGCATAGCATGCACCGCCGGAATTGGCACCCGTCCTGTCTGGACAGCGGGTTGCCGGGCTTCATCGGGCCGTTTCCCTCCACCTCTCTTGATGAGAGTAATTACACTCATATATTTAATTGTCCATGTGCCAGGTAATACATGACTACCTGTAATCTCTCTAGATTGTACGCTATAGCTGGGGCAAATGTCAATAAGATACATGATCGAAAATAGACGATGTGTGAACAAAGTCTTTTTACTACTGAACATCAAATAAACATCTATCCCATACATCTGAGAAAGATCAACCATGGAACCACCAAACAATGGGTGACTGGAAGCGACCAGTAGTGCGTTCAAAGCCAGCAACAACAGACCGCTTCCAGTATAAATCAGATATGCGACTTAGGTTCCTGACTCCCAGGAGTTCAGATACTTATCCTGCTCAGGAGTCAAAGTATCAATCTTCACGCCCATGGCATGTAGTTTGAGACGAGCAATCTCTTTATCCATAACAGCCGGGAGAGTGTACACATGAGGCTCTAACTCTTTCGCATGCTCGAGCATATACTCTGAACCCAGAGCCTGGTTGGCAAAGCTCATATCCATGACGCTGGCAGGATGTCCCTCAGCAGCCGAGAGGTTTACCAGACGGCCTTCGGCCAACAAGTGAACATGGCGACCATCGGCATACGTGTACTCATCGACAAAGTCGCGCACACGACGCTTGCTAACACCCAACTTTTCCAGGGCAGGAATATTGATCTCGTCGTTGAAGTGACCTGAATTAGCAATCAAAGCGCCATCTTTCATGCGCTCCATCATAGCCTGATCAATCACGTGTAGATCACCGGTGACGGAAACAAAGATATCGCCGACAACCGCAGCCTCGACGGCAGGCATCACGCGATAACCATCCATGAGAGCTTCCAAGGCGCGTGTTGGATCAACTTCACAAACAATCACATTTGCGCCATGACCGTGAGCACGTGAAGCCAAGCCACGACCACACCAGCCATAGCCGATGACTACGACCGTGCGACCAGCAATCAAGATGTTGGTTGCACGGATAATCGCATCCAGCGTGCTCTGGCCTGTGCCATAGCGATTGTCAAACATGTGCTTGGTATCGGAATCGTTGACGGCCAGCACGGGGAACTGCAATACCTTCTGGTTCTCCATACTGTGCAAGCGAATCACGCCAGTCGTCGTCTCTTCCATGCCACCAATGATGCCAGGAATCAACTCTTTACGTGTCGTA
The DNA here is from genome assembly GCA_963699315.1 of uncultured Chloroflexia bacterium. GTDB lineage: Bacteria > Chloroflexota > Ktedonobacteria > Ktedonobacterales > Ktedonobacteraceae > Dictyobacter. The sequence continues at coordinate 3,471,817 of OY969433.1, read as the reverse complement.
TGCAGAGTTGAAACAAGATCACAACCATCATCCATGGTCATCTGAGGCTTGTGATCCAGCACCGCATTGATATGGTTGTAGTAGGTCTGATCATCCTCACCCTTGATAGCGTAGGTTGGGATACCATAGACGCTCACCAGAGCGGCCGCTACATCGTCCTGAGTCGAAAGAGGGTTTGAGGCACACAGAACCAGATCAGCGCCGCCAGCTTTCAATGTAATAGCCAGATTAGCTGTCTCAGTCGTAATATGCAAGCAGCCCGCCATGCGTATGCCTTTGAGAGGTTGATCCTTCTCAAAACGTTCGCGAATAAGGCGTAACACGGGCATCTCTTTAGCGGCCCACTCGATACGGTCTTTACCGCGAGCAGCTAGAGAAAGGTCCTTCACATCTCCACCAATTGAAGTTGTCATTGAATTTATCACATTCCTTCCATATAATACAGGAGTATCATGGGGCCAGGGGAATAGTTGGTACATCGTTATCGTTCAAACGATCAATACACCCCCAACACTGACCCAAACAATTTAAGCACAAACTACGCCAGAGTAGAAGTCCAGCTGGGATCAAAATGGGAATAGCCCACCAACTCTTTGTACCGTGTAGCGATATCCTCGATGGTCAAAGAGGACAAGCCATCAATCCCAAAGTCAGTGCAGGCAAACGAACCCACAATATTGCCATGGACGACAGCCCGCTTGAGGTCATCAACCGCATAACGACCTGACGCTGTAGGCTGAACCGTTGAGAGATATCCCAGGAAACCACCTCCGAACGAGTCGCCAGCGCCCGTTGGATCAACCACTTCTTCCAATGGATACGATGGAGCACTAAAATAGGTCCCATCTGAGCCAAAGAGCAAAGCGCCATAACTACCAAGCTTGACGACGACATATTTTATGCCCAATGTAAAGAAGTGCCGTACAGCCGTCAATACGCTTGGCTGATTGGTATACTGGCGTACCTCTTCTTCACTCATTAAGAGCACATCCACCTGCCTCATAACCTCAGTCAAAGGTGCGCGAGCCGTTTCGATCCACAATTCCATAGTATCCAGTACCGAAAAGCGAGTGCGTGGTGTCTGCTTAAGCACCTCTAACTGTAACTCTGGTTGAATATTCGCCAGAAAGACCAGCGGACTATGTGTATATGCTTCCGGCACCACCGGATGAAAATCCGCAAAAACACCTAATTGTGTATCCAGTGTATCGCGGCCATTCATATCCATATGATAGCGCCCATGCCAATGGAAAGTTTTCCCCTCCTGAATTTGCAAGCCAGCTAGATCCACCGAGCGGTTCCGCCAGAAATCGAGGTAGGTCTGAGGAAAGTCACTTCCCACAATCCCAACCAGGTTCACCTGATCATATAAAGATGCGGCGGTGATGAAATAGGATGCAGCTCCACCTAAGACGTTTTCCCGCTTAGTAAAAGGAGTTTCAACAGTATCCAGGGCTACTGAGCCCACAACAAGAATAGGCAAGGTTCGCCTCCATAAAAATTGTCTCACTGTATAAGAGAGAATTTCTTTCCATAAAGTTTCACTAGATAGCATCCATTTCAGAATACATCTTTTACTTTTTGGCTCCGTATACATACATAAAACGAGAAGAATAGAGAGATCGCTATCTTTCAGGAAAAGAAACCTTTCTCCTCCTGCACCTCTCCTTATGCATTATACAGGTGTAGCATCAGTCAGGTGCTCAATGACACCATCGAGGAACGCAAGCGCATTATGAAATTTGTCACGTGCCATCGAGCGGGCCGGCTCGGTATTCAGAGATTGATATAACTCGATAAAACGCTCTTCTACATGACGTAAAATGGCGGCGAGTACATCGCCAGTCACGGCGCGATTGGGATAGCGAGCGCCAAACTCAATCAGCGATGTGACAATAGCCAAACCACTCAAGCGGCCAAGTTTGTCGGCGTCGTACAAGATACGCCCCTCCGTCATCGGTTCATCGCTCTGATCAGATGTGGCTACGGCGGTATGCGTCAGAATGGCCTCTTTCACCTTCTGTATCTGCTCATCAGGAACCTTGAGCTCACTCAAAAACTCGCCGGCCATCGCGGCTGATTTCACCTGATGATCCTGAAACCCGTGTTCCACCGTTGAAATATCATGTAAATAGCCTGCCACCACCAGAGCATCTGTATCGATAGGCGAGGATGCTTCCTCGTCTTCTTGCGTGTCCATTTCTGCGGCAAGCATTTTGCAGTTCGCGACGACGGCGCTGACATAGAGAAAGCCTTCACTACCCATAACTTCCTCTGCGTACCGCGCAACCGCTTGCATAATATCTGTATCCATAATCATAAACCTATTCAGACTCCTTTCACCTCTTTCCCGCGCGAGAAAGACAGAATGGCAAAATGCCCTGGTATTTAACGAAGGGGTAACGCTAGCTACCCTTTGTTCACCCAATAGTACTAATATATCGGTTAATGATTGCTAGAAATCCACCAGAGTATGCTACCATGATAAACGATACATCACTTAACAGCAAGTATGCATGGACTACTCTATCATGTTACTGATAGCGTTAGTTGTCCGTTCCACTAGACAGAAGGAAATTGCGTTTCCGTACCAACCAGGAGGTGTGACTGATTATTCAGATACATGCCTACCTACATAATGCTCGGAGACGGCTACTGGCGCTTTTGACGGGGAACGGACAAGAGAACACAGTAGCTATCGAAGGGATTGTAGCGCATGGTCCGGGTGGAAACCAAGGAAAACTCTTGGTCTTTCGAACAAATTTACGACGAATATAAGACACCTATTTATAACTATGTATATCACCTGGTTGGTGATCGTGAACAGGCTGATGATTTAACCCAGGATACATTTTTGAAAGCCTTTCGCGCACTGCCAAAAATGGATGCGAATTTAAAATTATCAGCTTGGCTCTATCGTATCGCGACCAATACGGCCTACGATGCGCTTCGTCGTCGTAAGCTGATAGCCTGGTTGCCCTGGCAAGATCTTGATCATGAGCCAGCCGATGTCGAAAGCGCAGACCCACAAGAGATATATGGAACGACTGAGACGGTGCGTGCAGCTCTCCGTCGGATGCCTCAACAATATAGGGCGGCGTTGATTCTTTATACGCAAGAGGGGTTCTCCTATAGCGAGATTGCCCGCACACTCAATATTGCGGAGAGTGGCGTCAAAATGTATCTCTCGCGTGCACGGCAATCATTTCGTGAACATTATCGCGTTCTGGAACAAGGAGGAGGCACAAGATGAGTTGTGAGCCGGTCAGAGGTTTGCTCAGTGCTTACCTGGATGATCAGCTCCTAGCCTCCGAGCGTCAAAGCGTGAGCGCACATCTCTGTATCTGCACCGAGTGCTGCGCCATTCTTTCGGATTATCGCCGCTTTGACGCCCTCCTTGCCCAACTACCTTACGTTACGCCTCCGCCCACACTCCATGCAGATATATTCAGCAATCCTAATTTTCACCACATTCAGAATTCGAAGGATTCGTATTAAATTCTCCTGTTCACTCCTGTTCACTCCTGTTCAAAGGATTATATATCAACTCCAATTACAAGTAACATGAATCCTTTACAGAAAGGTATCATCGTGAATCAAAAATTTGGAAATGTCAGAATGCTATCAAGAATTGCGTATACTGTTTGGTTTGGAACTCTATGGGGATATGCAACATTTCAGCATGAAAACTCTGACCCTGCATTTATTAGTGGACTATTCTATGTCTGGATAATCTCGGGTTTTATAGGAGCGATTTTAGTCGTTCTAAAAAATTCCAGCATATCGGACCACATGTTGCGACTAAAATTTGCGCTCACAGATCTTTTTGTCACGTTGATTTTGTTTGTCTTAATCTATACAATACCCAATTTTATTGGACTAGTAAAGTCTGCAATCATTTTGGCAGTAGCAGTTATCTATACGTTCTTTTACGATCGATCATTAGATAAAGCAGAACTGTAACTATGACCCCTTATATTGACCCGGAGGTGCCAAAAGAGACCCAACGTAGCGCCCGGCGACCTGTTCACGCACGAAAAACTCCGCCAAATCGTTTATACAATATAATGCACGCTCCTAATGAGGCGTACAATTCTTCAATTCAGACAATTTATTATACGAAGATATATGCGCTTATTTGGGGCATATCATACGATAAACGGGTCGCCGGGCGCAAGACCGCGGCGCTACGTTGGCTTGCTTTGTTTCCTTCTCGGGGCATTCGTGTTTTTCGACATCAGCGAGACGAAAGCCAATCCCTATATCTATGCCGATGGTAATCCCATCAATATGGTTGATCCAACATAGGTGAATATTTGTAATCGAAAGAGAAGAAGAACAAAGCGCAGAGCAGCAACCTGGCTCTTTTAATTTGAGTAAAGTGATTTTTATCTATAGATATCTTTGAGTTTTCACAACATATAAGGTATTGAACGATAGGGATCATGGTATTGCCTGGATGCGCTTTTAAAACCATCTTAGCAAATCACATTAGAGATCATAAAGTATGATCACCACGATATACCGCTTCAGACCTTGAAATCGGAGAAAAAGCAAAGTAGAGTATAATACATAAAGTATTTATAAAGAAAATGCAAACTGGCTCCAGATCTGTTTACTTTAAGTAAGATTATGCGTTATAATACATAAGCTTGGGATGGATGGCGGGGTGTGCGTAGGCAAGCAGATCCACCTCAACGAGCAGCTTGTAGCGTACATCTAAGATCTACGTGCAACCTTTTCCCCATGGGGTTCGCACACGCACCTTCTGGAGTTTCGCTTCGCGCAAGATGCAGAAGTGTGGCATGGGGGGAACGAGCTGGCACCCCGTTCTCCCTTTGCTTTTAGCCATTGGTAGGAAGGGGCGTATGCGACTCACTCTACGATCGCTTGGTGCAAAATTAATCATTGTTACGACAGTTACGCTCTTGTTTTGTATGCTCCTCTTCACACTACTCTCCTGGGAAGGGGTCAAGGTCTATTCGAACGCCCATGCCAGCAGAGATGCACAAAAACATCTGATACTGCTACAGACGGCTTATCAGCAACATGCACAGGGACTGATACACGCCATAACTACAATTTCCCATAATGCGCATATTATCGCTATCTTTAGGGACTCGGCAAATCCAACTAATAATACGACTATGCAGAATCTATTGGATGCGCATTCTATGGGTAGTGATCACCTGATGGAGCTTACGGTCTTTGATGCCAGTGGACACGCGCTTGCTGGCGCTACTACTCTCAGTACAACAGATACACGGCAACTTATCACCCAGATACAATCGAAAAAAATAATCACGACACTGCAAACATTTCCCACATCTCCATCTCCCCGAAATCAAGCGCAGGCTTCACAACAATGGGCAATGCTGGTGGCTGTGCCGCTTTTTCAGCCACAGACCACACGAGTATCCGGCATGCTGATAGCAATGCAGCCGATCAATGACGTTCTAGCGCAGGATCTCGGTCAACAAACAGACACTCAGCTTATTGTCTGCCTCAATAATCACATCTTGGATGCAACGGCGCTAGCGGGCATCTCCTCAATGAAAAACAACCAACCAACTGCGCCACAGCTCTGCCAGATAGGGGCATCAGTCATCGTTGCAGACGCACAATCCTATTGGAGACAGTCACAAACAATGAGCCTGTCTCCAGCTCCAGCACAGGCTCCTATGCTCACGCTGGTCACAGTTGAGCCCTTATATCGCCTGAACCGAAGTGTAGGCCTGCTCATCATCGGTATAGGCTTATCTGTCCTCGCCCTGGGGATGATCATCTATACCTTCTTTACGAGTGTCTTACTGATCCATCCGCTACGACGCGTACAAGCTCATGCGCAGCATCTGGTATCCCAAGATACTGACTTGTCTATTGACAGCACTCAAGCCAACGAACTCGCGATGCTAGCACAGGCATACAACTTACTTGATGAGTCGCTCCATAACGAAAGCCAGGCCCTGATCAATCAGATGAGCAATCTTCTGATCATGAGCGATGCCTTAATATCAACCTTAAATCTGGAACAGTTGCTGGGAGAATTTATCTCTCGCATGGGACTCATAATGAAAGCCAAGCATGTCTCACTGCTCCTGTATGGACGTGAAAGCATTGTGCCTTGGGGAGTAGCCCATTGGTCTGCTGACAGTGAAGAGGTCATGACTCCCGCCACGCCAGCGCGCAACCCGGTGACGGTCTACACTGATCCAGATAACGATATCACAATGGCAGCGACAACTAAGATAGCGGCTATTCCGCATCCCCCCCAATCTAGTGCCAAGGGGACAGCATTCCATCCAACAACGCATAGTCTCAATGGTCGCCCATCACGCATACCCAACCATGCATTGCGCGAATTAGATATCCTCCTGGCTCGTATGACGATCCATAGACAAAAAATTGTCTATGGAGAGGATATTCCAGCAATTTATACAGAGCGTCATGAAGACTGGGCTCGTCTGGCATTGGAAGCGGGCTATTGCTCAGCCATCTCTGTGCCATTCCTCCTGCAAGACCAGGCCATTGGTGCATTTATACTTTATACTGAAGAGGCACGGCCGATTAGTAGTCGCGACACGTTTTTGCTGAGCACTGCAGCATTACAAACATCGATGGCAATCGAAAATGCGCTCCTCTTTGCAGATGTAAATGACAAAAATGCGGCATTAGAGCGAGCCAATCACTTAAAATCACAATTCCTGGCGAACGTCACGCATGAATTACGCACGCCGCTCCACAGTATAATCAGTTATGGCGCGTTGATCTTAGAGGGATTTGTAGATGGAACTCTGACTGCAGAGCAAGAACAACATATCCAATTTATGGTGAATAGAGCAGAAGATCTCTCACATCTCGTTGATGATATGTTAGATCTCTCAAAGATTGAAGCGGATCGCATTGAGATAAAGCTAGCACCATTGACACTGGGAACAAGTCTGGCTGAAGTGGTTGAACAATTAAAGCCGATGGCTAATAACAAAAACCTTTCTCTCACGCTGGAGATTGACGAAAACTTACCAATGGTTGCAGCGGACGGTCATCGTCTACGTCAAGTTGCCATCAATCTCGTCTCAAACGCGCTAAAATTTACGGAAAAGGGCAGAGTCACCATTCATTGTACGCATCTCAAAAAACGAGGCATGGTGCTGGTTTCGGTTGCTGATAGCGGTATCGGCATCTCGCCCGCCGCGCTAAGTTACATCTTCGAAGCCTTTCGGCAGGCTGATGGCAGCACGACGCGACGCTTCGGTGGAACAGGATTAGGTTTAACTATCGCCAAAAAGCTCATTGAATTACAAGGAGGCGAGATTGCGGTAGAAAGTATCCTTGGTGAAGGCTCCACCTTCTCTTTCACATTACCGATTATCCTGGCCTGACAACTCTCATACACATCAATGACGCAGTTCAGCGCGTTGCCAGCCATCAAGCGGATAAATAAATAAGAAAGCAAGTATATGAATATGAATACATTAGATCATGACACCCATCAACCCACCATTATGGTGATTGAAAACGAGACATCAAATCGTATTTTAATTGAACGCGTGCTCTCAACGCGCGGATATCGCTGCGTTTCGGCCAGCAACGGACGAGAAGCGCTGGAAATGTTAGATCAAGAGCACGTCGATCTTATTCTGACCGATCTTTCGATGCCTGTACTTGATGGGTATCGTACCACACAACTGATCCGCTCCCGTCCTGGCTTGGAAAAGGTGCCCATTGTCGCTGTCACTGCCTTTGCGCTCAGCGATGAAGGCGAAGCGGCCAAGCAGATTGGTTGCACTGAGTATCTCACCAAACCATTTAAGCCGCGTCAATTACTTGAAGTCGTTGAGCGTTTACTCAACACTCAGCCATAACCAAAAACTTGTTATCATTTATAAGCATGTGCCATACTGGAAATAGATCAAAGCCCAAAACAGTTTTCGGCCGACGAATAAGGATAATATTTGATCGGTCCATTTATTTTTTGTGCATTCCATAGGTGAGATACAGAAAGAGCATCCTCCGAAGTGCACACAAAGGAGAGAACGCATGGATATCAACTTGACAACACAAGCTGTTGGACAAATCGCTTGTGATGCCTTGATTGTAAGTGCAGCTCGCACGACAACCGCTGGCCTGACATTAGCCAGTTCCGCTACAGCTATCGATGCCGCCCTGGCAGGACTGATTAGTGAGATTAACGCCGACGGTGAATTCAAAGGGAATATAGGTGAGTTACTGACGCTTCATCCTGCTGGTAAGCTAGCAGCGAAGCGCGTCATCGTGGTTGGCCTGGGGGCCGTAGAGAAAGTCGATACACAATCCGTACGACGTGCCACAGCTATCGCAGCCCGCCACTTGCAAAAAACGGGAGCACAGCAAATAGCAGTAGCAACTGGTTTTGCTAGTACCACCTTCGACGCTGTCCAAGAAGCTCAGGCAGCAGCTGAAGGCGTCCTACTCGGTCTCTACACGTTCCGTAGCTATCAGAACGCAGAGAACACGAACACGGTCACCAACACGCTCTTCCACACGCCTGAGGGACAGAAAACCGCCTTCGAACAAGCAATCGTCCGAGCACAAGCTCTGGCCGATGCCACAAATTTCGCACGTAGCCTGATTAATGAGCCACCATGTGTCCTGACGCCTCTTGAACTAGCCAATCGCGCCAGCAATATGGCCAAAGAGGTTGGGTTGGAATGCGAGATTTTCGATAAAGATAAAATCCAAGAGCTCGGTATGGGAGGTCTATTGGCCGTCTCAAAGGGCAGCGTCAATCTTCCGCAATTTATCGTGTTGCGCTACCGTGGCGGTTCCAGCACAGACAAAGGGATCGCCTTCGTGGGAAAGGGCATTACATTCGACACTGGCGGCATCTCGATCAAGCCAGCTGCCGGCATGGATGAAATGAAAGGTGATATGGGTGGTGCTGCGGCGGTTATTGGTGCGATGCAAGCCATCGGACGCTTGAAGCCGAATATCAACGTGACCGGTATCGTACCCACCTGCGACAATATGCCCAGTGGCAGTGCATTTGTTCCTGGCGATATTGTACGCATTTCGAACGGAAAAACGATTGAGATCGTCAATACCGACGCGGAGGGGCGTCTGGTACTGGCCGATGGACTCACATTTGCCGTCAACGAGGGATGTTCACCTATCCTTGATCTAGCCACACTCACAGGGGCCATGGTAGTTGCTCTGGGCCATACCATGACAGGTATGTTCAGCAATGATGAGCAGCTCACACAGGATGTTATTAGCGCAGGCAAGACCGCCGGAGAAAAATACTGGCCGATGCCTCTAGATGCTGAATATGCCGAGTATATCCACAGCGACATTGCCGACATCAAGCAGACAGGTGGACGCGAAGCCGGTTCAGTCACAGCCGCAAAAATCCTGGAAAACTTCGTCGGCACCGCCAAATGGGCTCATCTGGATATCGCCGGGACCAGCTACGAAGACCATGCCAAATCTTATCAGGAAAAAGGTGGCACAGGAGTCGGTGTACGTACACTAGCCGAACTCGCAATTCGCCTCGCCCAGAACTAATAGATCAACAGAGTCTCTAGTCAAAGTGTCTTTTGCTCATGGAGAGTGGGATTCTTCCCCTCTGCCTGAGCATCAGACAAGCGCAACCTTCGGCTGATGTTGCATCGCTTATTTCTCTTCTTTCATTGGCTTATTAAATCGCCATATCTATTTCCTCGTTCGCTCAAATTCATGGGCTCCTTCCTCTCTGCTTGAACGTAAGAACAGTGGGGTAATCTCATGCTCCATAAACACAGAGAGCACGCGGCCTGAACCCCTGTTGCTGCTGGTTACTTTGCACACCGACACCAGCACATAACTATCCTTCTGCCAACAGGGGTAAAAACTTGCATGCTCTCACTTAACAGGATACAAAAGTATATAATGAATTGTATCTAAACAATAGCTTTTTTGTCAATAGTAATGATAAGAAAAAGGCACCACAAAATAGTGACTCATATAGTATTTTCATACGTATGACTTGACAAAAATCATTAGTTAAAAACAAAAAACGAGCGGAATTCAGAATTAGAGAAAAATAGTAGAAGTTCTCTTATTTATGCTTCTGTTGCAAAAATAAACTATAGATCTTTTTTGCATTGTGCCAGGAACCAATTGACAAGCTCGTGAACTTCTGCAAAAATTTCATATTGGATGAGATTAGACGTTAGTACAAATAAGTATCAATCAGTGCTGAAGAAAGTCCTTATTTATTGGGGTGGAGGTGATTTATTTCTACATTGTCATTATTTCTTTTTGGTTCTCCTCGCATAAAATATAATGGGATAAGTGTTGCTATGGACACACGTAAAGCTGTAGCGCTCTTAATCTACCTTGCTATCACACGACAAGGTCACAGGCGTGATGCGCTTGCCAATTTGTTCTGGCCCGAATATGATCAGTCGCATGCCCGTGCCACGTTACGCCGTACATTATCTGCGCTAAACAAAGCACTGGATGGGAATTGGCTCCTGGCAGATCGCGACACTATTGCGCTTGATCCTGCAATACCAATCTGGATCGATACCGAAACATTTTTGCAGTATGTTACCGAATATCGCTTGTCAATCTATGCCACAGAGCAGCCAGATCCAAACGGTATAGATGCACTCAAACAGGCTGTGGCATTATATCAGGGAGATTTTCTGACTGGCTTTCATTTTAGCGGCAATACTAACTTCGATAGCTGGCAGTTCTTTCAGGCCGATACCCTCCGACGTGAGTATTCTTACGCTCTTGAACAACTTGTTCAGTATTATAGCCGGCGAGCAGATTTCGATCTTGCCATAGACTATGCTCAACGCTGGCTTAGCCTCGACCGTTTCCATGAACCAGCCCATTATGCGCTGATACAACTCTATGCCTGGACCGGACATCGAGCAACTGCTCTTCAGCAATACGAAGAGTGTGTGCGTATCTTAGAGCGAGAATTCGATATACAACCCATGCCAGAAACCGAACAGCTCTATATAGCCATCAAAGAGAGCCAGGACCTTCCTCTACTCATGCCCATACGATCAGAGCAACGTAGCACAGAGAAAACGCTCCAGACAGAGAAGGGCGACCCGATCACCTTAGATACCACGCCGATTATACCGACTACTTTCGATACTGAAGCGGCAACAGATGATAGTCCTCTTTTTGGGAGATCAGAGGTATGGACCCAACTTCTCTCTGCCTATGGCAAAGCTCGATTTCACGGTCATGTTATTTTACTCGAAGGTGAGACCGGCATCGGTAAAACACGTCTGGCCGAAGAGATCATCGCCTATGCACAGAAACAGGGAGCATCCATTATTCGCGTTCGTTGTTTTGAAAATGAAAGCAACATCGCATACAGTCCAATTGTCAACGGACTACAAGCAGCACTCGCAGACGCTCAAAATTTCAACTTCCTGGCTCCGGCTTCCATATCGTGGCTGCAAGAAGTTATGCATCTCCTCCCAGAATTTATAGCTTCCTCATTAGGAAATAGTATCCCTTCATCTAATGGTCGCCCAGAAATCCAACATCACTTCTACAAGGCTCTAAGCCAGTTACTGCACACGATCAGCTCACACGACCAGGCAACTGCACCAGGTATTATATTCTTCGATGACGTGCATTGGGCCGATGTCGCGTCCATACGACTCCTCACATATTTTATGCATAGATACTACGGCACCGCCCTCTGTGTACTCTTTACCTGGCGTACGCCGCAGCCTGAGAAGATCCAGCCCCTCTATCATTCAATCATTGAGTTATCTTATGAAGATATGGCGATTATACCCACACTCTCGCGCATAGATGCTGCAACAGTGCTCAAATGGTCAAAAAAATACATAACATTCATCAGCGAACAGGTAGCACTAGATCTTTCACAACGCCTATATGCGGAGACCGAAGGATTACCATTTTTTCTGACAGAATATATAATGGCACTCAAAAGCGGTATGCTCCATTCTGAAGATGATCTCTGGCAAGTTCCACACAGGGCCCGCGATATGCTCATAGCACAACTTGCAGTCGCAGGAAACATCGGCAAAGAAATGCTGAGTGCTGCCTCTGTTATCGGGCACTCATTTGATTTTGACATGCTTCGTGAGGTCAGCGGACATAACGAGGAACACATAATTACAGCCTTAGAGCAGCTTATCCGTCAGGGATTGATTCAAGAGCGACCAGCGATACAGCTAAAAAATGAGAATGAGGGGATGCGTATCTTGATGTATATTTTCGGCCATGACCAATTGCGCCGCCAGGCTTACAAGGAGACCAGTCAGGCACGGCGTTGTCTCTTTCATCGTCGGGCTGCTGAAGCAATGATCTCACGAGGAGCAGAACAACATGATATCAGCGCATTAACAGAGCAGATCGCGTATCATTATCGCATGGCAAATGCCCCCTCAAAATCCGCTGAATGGAATCAACGACTGGCACGCCAAAGACAGAATCAGTCATAGCCTCTTTTCACATCAGGAAGTACATGGACGCACATCAGTAGCAATGATGAAGAAGGGCGATAACATTTCGAAAACTGTTGACGCCCTTTCTCAATTTTTGATATTGCCCTATCATCGGTCCGTTATCCAGACATGCAGGCAACTACTATTGCGTAGCAAAGCGATTTCGTATCAGCAGACGGCTGCTACCTTCTTGTGCTGAGATCTGTTTCACGGCCAACGCCACACGATTCTCAGCGTTCAAGGCATTCCAATAGCTCTCAAGAATAGCTTCCGCTGTGCCACTGCAAGGTAAGAGGAGCGGATCACCACTAAAACTCGGCAGAGGATTTCCATCGCCACGATACGTTGTCAAACCTACGCCAAAGCCACGCGGCGACTTGGCCGGATGATAGGTGAAACGATCAGTATTAGCAGGATTCGCCTGGTTCGCTTTGAGAATGCTCAAGGTGACGACGCCGGGATAGCTTTGTAGATTTAACATACCACTGATACGGGGCGTATAATGAGGAGCATCAGGCTCACGCTCGCGCTTCTCAAGCGCCGTATCAAATGAGCCACCGGCTAACAAAGCATCATAAATTGTGCGTGTTTGATCGCCGTTGCTAATCAGATAGATATCAGGCAGTTCAAGCATGGCATCATAAATGAGCAACGCAGGATTCTCCATCTGCTGCGTATCAACTGGTTCGGTACGCAATGTATTGCCAGCAGCAACAAATTTTCGATTGCGACTGGATACACTACGACCCATGATCCAATAGATCATCAGCCAGGCATCATCAACCGAAGAACGCCCAATCACAAGTCCCCTGCCGGGATAAGTATTATGCTTCAGCAACTCAAAATTAGAGGTTGCGATAGTATTAGCATCCATATATAGTATCTTCTCCCTGTCTTTTGTATGCGTGTTTGATATACTAAGAGCTCTTCTTATCACACTCATAGCATATAATCGAGTATACTCTAAAACCTTGCACCCAAACAATGCATCTCGATGCAAAGGCCAATATTTTTCGCTTCTCCTTACTCTGGTCGGACCACTTCGCGCACGACCGGGACGGCACTCGCCGAAAAACATCCCAAGCAACCACAAGGAAAGTCGTTGTTTGTATACTTGGTTTTTGGGTATGTCTGCATGGATGAGCAGAATTATACATTTGTTGATAAGCAGACGTCATTCGTTAATACCTATAAAATAGTTTCGATTAATGAGATGTTGAGAGAAGTAAATTTTATGTCTACCCATTATGCCTATGATGCGATTGTGATCGGTGCCGGTCCCAACGGTTTAGCGTCTGCGATTGTGCTGGCTCGTGCGGGACACTCGGTGCTCGTGGTGGAGGCACGGGATACTATCGGCGGCGGAGCGCGTTCAAAAGAGCTAACCTTGCCGGGTTTTGTGCATGACATTTGTTCAGCGGTGCATCCACTTGGTATCGGCTCACCTTTTTTTCGGACATTACCACTTGAGCAGTTTGGCCTGGAATGGATACAACCTGATGTTCCTCTGGCTCATCCCCTCGATGATGGGACGGCTATGCTTTTGCAGCGTTCTGTGACGGAGACGGCACAAACATTAGGTGTGGATGCGGCTGCGTATGAAGCCTTCATGGGTCAATTTGTGGCACACTGGCCTCGTATTGAAGCGGCCTTCATGGGTCCATTGCGTATCAAACCGCTGCTGCATCCATTCGCGCTCGCACCCTTTGGTTTGTCCGCACTGCAGTCAGTCAACTCATTGGCTACGCGGCATTTTAAAGGGGAGCGTGCTCGTGCTCTGCTGGCTGGAGTGAGTGCCCATTCGATGTTGTCTTTGGATCAGATGACCAGCGCTGCCGCTGGACTCTTATTAATGACAGCTGGACATATCTACGGGTGGCCTGTACCGCGAGGCGGATCACAGAGTATCGTGGATGCACTGGCGAACTATCTGCTCTCTTTAGGTGGTGAGATCAGGACAGGCTTCGAGGTGAAAAATATCGATGATCTCCCATCGGCTCGTGCTTATTTATTTGATGTAACGCCGCGACAGATCATCCGCCTGGCTGGCCATCGTTTGCCTTCCGGGTACATCCATCGTTTAGAGCGCTATCGTTACGGACCCGGCTCATTCAAAATTGATTTTGCCTTAGATGGAACTATCCCCTGGAGCGCTCAGGAGTGTTTGCGGGCGGGCACAGTCCACGTGGGTGGAACTCTAGCCGAAATAGCTAACTCCGAACGACAAGTCTGGCGTGGCGAACCATCGTCGCGTCCATATGTGTTAGTTGCACAACAAAGCTTGTTTGATACGACACGTGCACCCTCTGGTAAGCAGACGGTTTGGGCATACTGTCATGTAACGAATGGTTCAAATATCGATATGACCGAGCACATTGAGGCTCAGATAGAACGTTTTGCTCCTGGATTTCGCGATCGTATTCTGGCCCGTCATGTGACCAATGCACCTGCCCTTGAACACTATAATGCCAACTATATTGGCGGCGACATCAATGGGGGCGTGCAAGATATCTGGCAGCTATTCACACGTCCTATATTCCGTCTTGATCCCTATACTACGCCTGCATCAGACATTTTCATTTGCTCATCTTCGACCCCGCCGGGTGGAGGCGTCCACGGCATGTGCGGATACTTTGCAGGTCTCTCGGCCATCAAGCATCGCTTCTAAGTAGCCGACGGCCTTCGCGCCGTCGGAACCACTTGGCGCACGACCGGTACGGCACTCGGCCAGCGCCACACCCAGGTTCATCGGAGGTCTTCCCCGTTCACACACGATTGAAGGGGCCACACGGGGACGGCCTAGTCTTCCTGGGTGCGTGCGTGGCCACGTCGTTGCTTGAGCGTGGCGCTGGCCGAATGCCGTTCCGGTCGGACGATGAACTGGCTCCGACGGCGCAGGACCATTGACTCCAAGAAATTATGGATGAGCGTATCAAACGAGCACATTCGATCCAAGGAGCAACGTGGCCTCCTGTAACTCTCTCTCGTACGTGAACGCAGTCCCCCCGACGTACCCACGGGATGCGCAACGAGATGCCACTTTTTGCTGAAGCGGCCCCCGAGCAGGCTTTCTGGTCACCAGCTCATGTGCTGAGACACTGAAAAAAAAGAATCAGAACCTCTCTGCTCTCATGAATTCGTCAGAGAGAGAAAAAGGTCGTCTTGGTTGTGCGTGCTCTCTCTCAGTTTCCTCCTACTGCCCGTCGCTGGTGAGAAAAGCCGCCCCCCCCCCCCCCCCCCCCCCGTCGCATCGGTGGGAAGGATCTCAACCCGTTGTTGCCGCCAATGCGCGATCCATTGGCGCCGAATAGCGCGTGCCGCGATATCCACCCACCGCAGTGGCCCCAGCGACACGGGAGGGGGCTGTTCCTGTCCTTCAACCAGCGGTGGGTATCGAACGGCGGTCACATTGCGACCACGTCGCCCCGTGCTTTGCGGCGGCCGACACTTCTCACGCAAATCACACGTCTGACAATCCGTCCGACGCGCTTCATAGATAACCCGTTGCGCTAAGGTCTTGTCCTCTTGAACGATGGGGGCCTTTCTCGACGCGAGACCGGCGGGACAGTGCAGTGTCCCATCATCGTGCCAGACGAAATCACGTGCTCCAAAGAGTGGAGATGTGACGCCTGCGGGTCCCTGTGCCACCTGCCACGGTCCATACGCCAGCTCGGCATCTGGCTGCCTCACCCGTTTGGCTGGTGTGCAGGTCGGTGGAGCCCATTCGATGTCACGCAACGGAGCTTGCTGCATCCTCTTTCCAAGGGCCAAGCGCAGGTTCCAGACCCACTGACAGACAATTTGCCAGAATTCTTGCCCACACGCAGAGTGGGAGCACCACCGATCAGCCTCCTGTTCGATATCTTCCTCGGCAAGCATGCTTTCGAAGGCTCCCCGTCCATAATAGAGATCCTGGATATCCTCAGGCACAAACCTCTCTTCAGACAGCGCTGTCAGATAGATCTCATAGACCCATGGTCCGATGCGTTTGCCGACCGACGGTTTTTTCTTGGATGCTGGGGCTGCATAGCGTGTCACAATGACGCGAACCACGGCATGCCTGCCGCAAGCAGTTGTGCAATCACGGCAAAATCTCCATAGAGCCCATCGAGACGCACCACGGCCATCTCGATGGGAAGATCAAACTGTTTGAGATAGATCAAGATGGCCTGAAGAGCCAAAGTGAGTTCGTCTTGATAGAGACCATTGTCTTTGTTGCCATAGGTCCCCAGATGTTGATGCGTGTGCGCTTGATTCACGACGGTGCGTGTCCGGACGACCTCGCCACGACGGCGCCCCTTATGTCCAGGCGCACACACATCATCGAAACGGCGCTAAGCGGGTGGATAGGTGGAAGCCCGAAGGCAACGCGCGTTGTCGCGCGACCTGACGAGTCCCATCCACATCAAAGACAATCAAGCGACGCCTCTGCCGATCGACGATGCCTCCAATGGAGTCCGATGTCCACTCGGGCCAAAACTGGCCTGTTGAAACAAGGACCGGAACGCTTCCAAACACGGACGATCCATGGCGGTCAGGAAACGGCTGAGGCTGGAACGATGATGCAACGCGTGACGCCCAAACAAGGCCATGGATGCCTCATCGAAAGGAGCCACACGCTGAAAAAAGGTGGACAAAGACCGCTCTCCGCTGATGGCATATCCAATCAAGGACGCGAGAAAATCAAGAGGCTCATAGGTCCCGCTGCGTTTTCGTGCGAGCAGAACCTGCTGCTCAAAGAGATCCAGCACCCCCTGTGATGCGACGTAGCTCGAGAGGATGACCGTTTCAGCAAACCAATCAGGAACGGAGGGACAATGTTCCGAGGACGTCTGGACGTCAATACACGTATTTGCTATGATAGACAAAGAGATCTCCTTTAATATGTGTTTTTACTTTACTATTATGAGATCTCTTTTCTGTTTGCTGCTACCTTGCTTCTTAATTTTATGCATCTCGTTGCGCATCCCGTGGGTGTACGAAACGTAGCGCCATCGCGCGCCCCAAGCTCACATGTCCCATCGTTCGCATCGCCCAACGCTCGGAGTCACGTCTCTTCGATGGCATGAGACGTGTGGGTGCTTTGACCGTCTTTCAGGAGCGTTTCGTACGTGAACTGGACATCGGGCGCAAGGCACAGATTGCTCCGTTGTCTTCTGTCGATGTTCTCACTCGGCCCGCAATCTTCCGACGCTACAGTCTCGTTCTGTTGTCTCTGCGATTGAACATGCTATTTTATGACATACTTGGTCATCCATAATTTCTTGGAATCAATGGCGCAAGACCGTCGGCTACGTGTTCGTTGCATGGCCTCTACGATGAAACGTGACATGCTCCTTGGCCGGCTTGCAAAAAATCGTGGCGCACACGTGCGAAGACACATCGAGACGTATTTGGACGTCTCGTTGCGTATCCTGTAAAGATCGCCTCTCGATGTGGTATACTCTTGGCATGAAAATTCGTATGCGTTATTTTGCTTCATTACGAGATATTGTTGGGCAGAGCGAAGAGCTGCTCACGGTAGCTGACTCGGCCCAGGTTGCGGATGTACGAACGCTGCTCATCGAGCGCTATCCGCGGCTACAACCTATCATGGAGCGCTCGGTCAACGCGGTCAATCATCGCTACGTTAAGGCTGAGACGGTGCTCCATGAAGGGGATGAGCTGGTCTTTATTCCTCCCACTGGAGGTGGATGCTAGTGGATCCTATTATTCAATTGACGCGCGAGCCGTTGAATCGTGACGCGTTAGTAAAGGCAGTCAGTCATCCAAGCGATGGCGGCATCGTTGTTTTTGAAGGTGTGGTACGTGATAACGCACGGGGCAAGCAGGTACAGTATCTGGAATATGATGTCTATATAGAGATGGCCTCCCAGCAAATCGCCAGTATCATCGATGAAGCCAAACAACGCTGGCAGATTGAGCACGTTGCGGTGGCACATCGCTTTGGCCGTCTAGAGATCGGTGAAGCCAGTGTCATTATCGTCGTCGCCACGCCCCATCGCAGTGAAGCCTTCGAAGCATGTCGTTACATTATCGACACGCTTAAAAGCAGCGTCCCAATCTGGAAAAAAGAGGTTGCCACTAACGGCGAAGCATGGGTTGAAGGCTAAAAGTCGAGCAACAAGTGGCCTCCCTATGCTGGTTGAGTCCTCACAATAGAGGTCACTTGTCAGAAATAGCTACAAAAAATATAGAATCAGCCCCATAAAAGCAATGATTGGCGACGTTTTTATGGTATACTTGACAGGAAGCGAGTATAGTTTAAGTACGTTTCCAGAACAAAATACAACGATCTGGGACAGATCCAGGAGTTTCTTGGAGGTCGTTGATGAACTTATTCGAAAAACAATCCCGTCTTAATCAGTTTTTTGCTCAAAGCCCCGTTAATGCTGCCTACCTCGCAGGTTCTCTCTCGACCCGAAGCACGTTTGGCCAACTCAGTGACGTTGATGTTGCAGTGCTCTTGATGGATCAGATTAAAGCCAATGAGTTTTTCGATTATCAGCTCTACTTCCTGAGCGAGCTGGCGAAGCGACTCGAATCGGATATGATTGATGTTGTCATTTTAAATCAGGCCTCTTTACTCTTAAAGCTGCAAGTCATTAAACATGGACAGATCCTGTTCAGTCGCAATGAGAAACATCGTGTGAAGTTTGAAACACGCGCTGTCATGGATTATCTCGACTTTAAAAAGTTTGATGAGATCCAAAATCAAGCTCTGGGTCGACGGCTTTACGGCCATATGCTCCCCATCGACAAGGGATTAGTACAGGACTTTTTACAGCAAATACATGCAGCAGTTACAATTCTACAAGAATTAAGTCTGCATCCACTTGAAACGTTTACGCAGGATTATCACATCTATGGCTTGGCAGAACGCTATATGCAGATCGCAATCGAAGCCTGCCTCTCTACGTGCAGTACGCTGATTGCGGCCTTTGGCTTACGTCGTGCGGAGGGGTATCACGATCTACTGAGCAGTGTTACAACGCAGAGCATCATTTCACGCCCTTTAGCCTACCGCTTAGAGTTGTTGACCAATCTACGAGATGCTCTGGTCCATGAGCCGGAGACACTCAATCGAGAACTTCTTTACGACTATGTGCAGCATAATCTAGCTGATTTCCATGAGTTCGCTACGACGATTGAAGAAAAAATGCATGATTAGTTGTATTGTGGTCATCGAAAAGCGCCTGTCCTTCTGTCAAAGATACGCGCTTTTCGATGACCACAGCAAAATTTATGACTATAGATCACTAACTGAGCGTAAAGCATTAGCCTGACTCATCGCTTGTGCAGCTTCGTCTGCGCGATTAGTAGCTTCATAAATTTGAGCCATTGTCTCATAGGCCAGAATCATAGTCGGGTCCATAGAGATCGCCTGCTGAACAGTATCCAAAGCCTCATCATAGCGCTTGACCTCGCGCAACGTATCCGCCAGATCATTGTAGTAATCAGCATTCAGTGGATCGCTCTCAATAGCATTCTGATAACTCTCTATAGCCTCATCATAACGCCCCAGAGCGTCATAGGCCGTTGCCAATTGATAGTATCCCTCTGGATCATCCTCAGAGCGTTGTAGTAGCGTCTCAGAGGTCTGTATGGCATCCTCATAACGTCCTAGAGAGTTGTATGTTTCGGCCAGGCCAGCATAGGCAGCCGCCAGATCATCCAGTTGCAATTCGCCGCGATCCGAGGTCTCAACCAGCCCCTGATAGATAGCTAATGCCTCATCATAACGCTCGGCCTCCAGATAGGTCTCAGCCAGACTGAAACGCGTGGTCACACGCTGAGGATCGATCTGAGCAGCTCGTGCATAGGCATTAATAGCATCATCATTGTTGCCCTGGATCGAAAGCCAGGTCCCTAGATGCTCCCAGGCTTCGGCATCTTCTGGATCAATTGCTACAATCTGACGATATATCTCGACAGCTTGATCGCGCTCGCCCATCTGTTCATAGATAGCTGCCAACGTATCATAACCAACGCGCCCTTCGGGAGCGAGGGTCAAGATCTGATTGGCCGTGGAAAGGGCATCATCGTACCGACGCATGTCCAGATAGATAGTGGAAAGCTCGGCATAGCGTGCAGCATCCTTGGGCATATTATCAATTTTGTGCTCTTGATCCATCACACGACGCCATTGCTCATTGACGCGTTCACGCACATCCATCAAATTATCGGCAGCCACTTGATTATCAGGATTGAGCATGAGTGTCTGACGATAAGCCTGAATAGCATCCTGATACAGATTCTGGGTGCGATAGGCATCGCCTATACTCAAGTATATCTCATCATTAACAGGATCTAATTCAATAGCTTGCTGGAAAGTCTCAAGCGACTCTTCATACATGCCTAATTCGCCATAGAGATTCCCCAGGTTCACATACCCATCGATCAGCTGTGGGTCAAGATCGATAGCGCGGCGATACCCGGCAATTGCTGTCTCCACATCGCCCAGATACTGCTGAGCTAACGCGAGATTATAGCGCGCCCGTGCATTATTCGGACTGGTCTCTACTGCCTGCGCAAAAGCTTCAGCAGCGGCTTCATAATCACCCTTTTGGGCCGCAGTATTACCACGATCAGTCCACGACTGCTCATCATTCGCCAATTCACTTCGGCTTATAAATTGGATGGGCACACCATTTTTTTTAGTATTTGATTCGCCTTGCATGTCACTCATAACGTAGCCTATTCTCCTCTATATTTCACGTTGCACTGTACGCAAAAATACATCATAAATCCTTGCGTAGTATAGCACGCCTCACCCCTACTTTGCTTTAGAGCAGACCGAAAAATTGGCAGCATGTAGTGTTTTCTTCCCTTCCCTATTAAGTATCCTTACTAGCGCAAAAGGGCCGTGCCTGGCTCCAATGCTCGAACGTAATATACGCGTCTTTAAGACCACCTCAATCAGGACCTATTATCCTAAAGACGTGTATACGCTACGCGTTCCTACTTTGTAACACGCAAGGTCAGACGAAATTCATACAAACTAGCTGGAAAAAAAGCTTCGGTATATTCGATAGGTGCGCCGGTATCATCAAAAGCAGTACAGGAAAGACGCAGACCGGTGTCGTTCGCTGACACGCGCAATAATTCAGCCTCGCGCTCAGAGGCAACACCGGCCTTGATAGATTGTTCGGCAATATAGGGATGCAAACCTTCTGACGACATTAAATTATAAAGAGAACCATCAGCAGTCTCTTTAGCACGCTGATAAACACCTGCGGCACGAGGGTAAGGCAGATAGTCGACCTCGTAGGATACAGGTACATCATCAGCCATACGTAAACGTTCCAGGCGGATAACCTGTTCTTCATCGGTCAAACGCAATTGCTCTCGTACCGTTTGGGAACCACGTACTAATTCACTGACAAAGAGCATTCCACCCGGGCGCTTCCCCAGGCGACGTAATTCTTCAGAAAAACTTGTAAGTTCACTGATTGTTTGCTGCTGCACGCGCGGCTCGCAGACAAAGGTGCCACGACCATGCTGACGGTACAATAAGCCCTCATGTACTAATTCGGTCAAGGCCTGGCGTACAGTCGCACGACTCACATGATACTGCGTAACAAGTTCTGGCTCAGAAGGTATAGCGGTATGCGGGGCCAGATGCCCGGCACGGATCTGCTGCTTCAGCACTTCTTTTAATTGATAGTAAAGCGGTAGAGGATTTGAGCGCTCCAATATTGGCATATACGGTTCCCCTTATGTCCATACAACAAATTTTTAGCTATGAAAGATTATGGGAAGAATATATCACAAAAAGAGAAGAGAGTCGAGGGGGTAATAGAATAAATTTGAATAAACATGAAAAATGACCTGGCAAATTCGAAGAGATACCAGGTCATTTTTTATTTTTAGGCCACCGGAATGTTGTTTTCGGCTAATACACGATCGATCTCCGTTTTCAAACGGCTAGGCTGTGGACCGACAAGACGCCCAATAGCTTTACCATCTTTAAAGATCAACAACGTTGGAATAGCCTGAACACCAAATTGTGTCGGTGCAGCGGGATTCTCATCAATATCCATTTTCGCGAATTGCAGTTTACCCTGATATTCGTGGCTCAAACGCTCAAACACAGGTGCGATGTTACGACAGGGACCACACCAGGCCGCCCAGAAATCAACAATCACGGGGGCAGAAGATTCTAGTACTTTTGACTTAAAATCCTGGTCACCAACATGGAAAAGATTCGCATTTTCGCTCATATTGTTCCTACTCACTTTCCAAATCAAGCATATCTGATACTTACTACCAGGTTAGGATGAAAACTTACTCTTACTATTAAAGTAAACACCCGAAGGGAAGATATTATTCCTTCTTGATTTCTTCAGATAAAAAGGAAATATCAGGTGATGGGCTAGTTTCTTTTGCCTGAAGTTTCGTACCTGCACTACTTGCATATTTCATGAAGAGCAGCAACCTTTGCTGCTCTTCCAGGTAAGACTAACGCCTGCGGCCACCATTCAAAATCGAGAGAATCTCTAAAATGTAGAGGAATAGGTTTAACACGGTAATGAAGATCGAAACGGTCAAACCAATCGCATTTGGCAAGGTATCATCCATATACTTGGCACGTTGGACGTAATACAGTACATAGCCAGAAAAGATAGCAACTCCGAAAAAAGAAACGATCAATGTAAAGATCGTGCTCTGAAAGAAGAGGCCAATCAGCCCTGTCACCAGCAAAAGGATAAGACCGAAGAAAAGATAATCACCGATACGTGAAAAATCTCGCTTGGTCGTCCATGCGTACAATCCCAGACCCAGAGATGTCAAAGCAGTAATCACAAAAGCTTCACCAAGCACATTACTCAGGCCCGCACCGGTATAGGCACTCACAATTGGTCCCAGGGATATCCCTTCAATGAATGTGAAAAGATACAGCAGGATTAAATTGATACCTTGCTTCTGAATCAGGAACCTCAAGGCAATCAACACGGCAAAGCCAGCCAGCATAATGATCAGGTAGCTTCCCATAGAGAGTGGCAGCAGGATACCCACAAATGTGCCGAGGGTCGCAAAGATAAATGAAAAGGCCAGCAATGCCATAACTTTGCCAATCAGACCACTGCTAGTAGCTCCCTGATAACCATATGGGCGGGTTTGATACTGATATTGACTACCAAACGAGCCATTCCTTCTGCCGTTTCCACGCGAAAAAGGACTATTCCCGTAAGGGTTATTATTTTGATTAAACATAGGTGAACCTCAGTTTGAAACTTTCTCTACGAACCTCAGAAGTATCTCCTTAGAAGAACATTTGCACATCATATATATACGCACAATAATAATCATGGTTGCACGTAAATAACAACGGCTACGAGCGACTTTGCGTGCCGAAATGCACTTCAAAGAAGCATGCATAGAGACTATTCAATCTCCAATCTTCTCCGGCCATCATCCTCATAATACGACTTCTGCTCTAGGAATCAAAACTGCAGGCTTACGCAGCATGTACATCTACTGAGTTGTCTCTTGCAAAATAAAGAGCGGCACTCCTGGGTCCATGCGCAATCAGGTCTTATGTTAAGCTAACACGCCGCTTTTGATGCGTGTGAGCAAGACAAGGAACGAAATCATGCAACTATACCAATAATTACATGACACTCCATACGCCACAAATTTCGCAAAAGGCTACGCCAACTTCACCAAAATTTTTGCTGCGTGTATTCCAACGATCATATACGATAGCTAACGCGCCACAGCTCCAACAACGAGCACGTCCACCAGCCTTACTCTCGGCCTCTAGCTTTTGCAATAAAGCGCTACGAGCCTCATCCGAGCCAGTATAGCCAGGATTGTAAGCTAGATGCAATAAATCACCCAATGGCAAGCTGATCTCGTGCGATGGGGGCTGCAAAGGCGCAGGATTGACTACCGGTGCGACTGGATGCGGAGAAACAGGCATTTGAGGAGGTCGACGGAATAATTCGCCACGTGCAGTACGTCGTCCGCTCTCGATACCAGGAGCATAGTCGTGGCGCTCATGGCGATCAGGACGACGCTCGGGCCGTATTGGTGTTGAGGCTGGCGTCGGCGTCGGCGTCGGCGGCAACGCACCCTGTTCCCGCTCGTTGTTCAGCACGGGCGTTATCGGCGGCTGAGCAACGACGAACGATGGTGGATACGCTGGAACAGAAGGATGTTCCAAACGTGTCGGTGTTACTGGTACCTGAGGCTCTGTGCTCTGTGGAGTCTCAGGTACGCTTTCAGCAGGCGCAACCTCTGCAACTTGCTCTGTTCGCTCAGCGGTAAGATTTGTCTGTTCCGCTTGCTCTGGTGGATTTATAGCACGTCTTCGTCGGGTAATAGGCATAGAGGTTCACTCCATAAGAAAAGATGTTGTGTGTGCGTGCAAAGAAAAGTGCAGCACAGCTATTGTATCACAACATGAAGAATTCAGTATTCGCCTTGATATATCGTTTTCACTCTTCAAACGCAGCCAGCTCTTCGGGCAGAGCAGAGTCGAGGCAGGTAGCATTACAACATACCAACAGAATCGCGATGGCATAACAGCAACATTCTATTTGAAACCAACTTCAGTATAGTGGCTTATACTAATGATGTCAATTGCTACCTGCGACAACTCTAGAACTTTTGGAAGGCCTCTTTTATGACCCAACAGCTATCTATTTATATACATCGACGGTAAGCTGTGAAAAAGCTACCTCTTCGCCTGCATCTTCAACATAGAGACCAATCATACCGGATTGCAGAGCGGTGCCGGCATTCGCGATTGATTTCTGCATGAGAGACGTACCGTTCACATAGAAGTGAAAAGAATTTCCACGAGCCTCTACTGTAATTGTATTGTTTTCTCCTGGAAGAATAGCATTACTCGTACTACTATCGAGAGATTGCCACTGATTAGTTTTACTATCTTCAGAATAGCTCTCAAAACTATATTGACCATTATTATAGGGGGCGATCTCGAACATATAGTAGTTGTTTTGATCTGCGGAAGCACGAAAAACAATTCCCTGGTAGTCAGCCACGTTGACCATGTTTGGAGCAATTTCGAACATGGTCACACTGAGTTTAAAATCCTGTATCTGCGCACCGGGGAAAAAGGCCAGGCTTACACCATTTTTACTATCCACCTTCTTCACATGATAACGATGCTCACTATCAAAGAAAAAGGTTCCGGGAGATTTGGGCCATGCATCGGTATGCAGAAGAGGATATTGTGGCATAAGTATACTCGTCACAGAGGTTGCTGTCGCGAGCGGCGAAGAGGTCACTACGACTCTGGCAGAATTCTGACGTATCACGGCAAAGGTAAGTGCGCTAGAGAAGAGGATAATCACCAGCACCATGCAAACGGCAAAAATGCGCTTGACTACTGAGACCTTATGGTCGCGCCAATGAACCGGCCTGACACTCACAGCGAACTTGATAGGCACACTACGTGGTTGAAAATCACTATATTCTGCTTCATCCTCTAAGAGTGCAAAGTCAGTGCCAGAAGAACGTTTCTCACTGGCCGCGACAGCCGCTGCGAAACTAGCTGAAAATGCGCCGGCTGATTGAAAACGTCGCTGTGGATCTTTTGCTAAAGCTTTGCGCACCACGCGATCTAGTAATGGAGTGATATCAGCACGTAATAACGCTAGCGAAGGTGGAGGCTCGTGCACATGTAACAGCGCCAGAGCGATCGCCGAATCAGCCTGAAAAGGTAAACGTTTCGACAGCATGAAAAAAAAGGTGATTCCCAGAGAATAAACATCCGAGCGCCCATCCAGAGTATGTCCCAGCGCCTGTTCTGGTGAGATATAATCGGGCGTGCCCATCACAGCATCGGCATGCTTCGCATCCGTCTGCTCAGGATCAATTTCAGTTTGCGTAAGATGCGCAATACCAAAATCGGATAACATGATATGCCCATCACTATCCAATAGAATATTTGCAGGCTTGACATCACAATGAACACATCCATGCGTATGCGCGAAATCAAGGGCAGCCGCTATCTGCTCCAGATACCACTGGGCCTCTTTCAAAGACAACGGTCCACGCCGCGCCAGGTAGTCAGATAGCGTACCACCTGGCATATACGGCATCACAATATATGGCAAACCATCCTGCTCACCATAAGAGTAAATTGGCAAAATATTCGCATGCTCTAATTTACTGGCGGCTTCCGCCTCACGTAAAAAACGACGATAGAAATCACGTTGCATACGTATATCCATGGCCACCCGTGGTAGAAAAACCTTAACGGCTACTTTTCGCTCAGGATTTTGTTGCTGCGCCAAAAACACAGCACTAGATCCACCATGCCCAAGTAGTTTCTCTAATACACATGAGCCTAACATCTTGCCGATAAGATGCTGTCCCCTAAGTGCAACCACACCGAAGCTCCTCTCTCGCTCCCCCCTCAAGGCATTTCCAATTCCCTTCTTGTGTTCCAGACGATTTTGCGCCAAATGTAGCGGCTCACACGCTTGAATTCACCAAATATGCCGCCCCAGGGCGGCACAAGAAAAAAACTGGAAGGCACTGAATTCCCCCGCAATACACCAGGCGCTACTTACAGATGTACAACAACCCGCATATTTAGGAATCACAACAATTGTAATCCTGTTTTACATGCCCTGTCAACTCTTACACTAATTGGATCAGAGTATGAGCTCATTTTCTGCTTTATAAAAGTATTAGTGTACATGGGCGAATTCGCCTGAGGCAAATCGCCCGCATACACATCAATCACGTTATATTTCCTTGCATTCAGATGAAAAATGTGTTGCGACACATTTTTAGCAACAGTAGTCGCGTTTCTGAATTTTTATGGATATTACAGGGTAAACTGTCCATCGCGCATAATGACACGACCATCAACCTCGATCGTACAGTTTGTTGGAATTACGTCCACATGGACACGGGCATCCCAATCGGCTCCAGTAAATTCTGGATACGGATTGCCAAAAGCCACATGCAGACCTGGAAGTTTTTCGTCCTGCAAGAGATTCCCAACCAGACCTTTGAGACTCGTCAGGGTTCCAATCGCAAATTCACCGGCACGATTTCCGTTCGGAACGGAGAAGAGATAGTCTCGTACCTCCTGAGCTATAGCAGCGTTAGCGCTGGTTATTTCAGTGATATATCCATTTTTGACGGTAATGACAAGTGGCTGCTCAAGGACACCATACTTTTCAGAGAAATAGTCCCCTAGTACGTCGCAGACCAAAACCCCATCAACCGTCGCCGGAGCCGTATAGACCTCGCCTTCAGGTAAATTGCCCCACTTGCCCGGCTCACTATAGCGCCCGTTACAAGGCATCCACTTCCATTCAGGATGGAAAGTGGCTGTGACATCACTCCCCTTTTCGGATGTGACATGAATTGTTTTCGCATGCCTGACGATTTCATAAATGCGATTTGTAATCGTATATACTTCATCGTAATCGGCACACATCCCCTCAATCATCAACCGATCATCGATACCAATCATATGGCCGTGACGAACCTGCAATTCCTTGACAAGGAAAGGCAATAGAGGAATGCGGAATGCGATTTCCCCCGGTTGGGCGGTTGCAATATAATAAGAAACAGTAGGTCTGGCATGTAGAAGCTCCGCGCGTAGCTCATCAGGAAATGCCGTAAGTGGACGCTGTCCGTAATGTTCCAGAAAACGAATGGTCACATCCGCATGCCGCGCAAGAGCACCAGCGGCGACGCGGCGAGCAATATGTTCGCGTGCGAAATCGGTCAGGATAAACACACGCTCATGTGCAGTTACCCCCATACAATTGAGCGCATTATCTGCGCCTAATTGCATCCGCTCGTCAAAAGTAAGTGTCTGAATATCCACTTTTTGCTGCTTCGTTCTATCATTCATCGAAATCTGTCTCCTTCTAAAAAAACACTCAACAAGCCATTATAATATATTTTCAGCAGAGCCGATCCAGTAAAAGCATTCCTCTTTGTGAGGCAAGAAAAATGTGCACAGCTATGCTCCTGGATACTCTAACTGACTAGCATACATATAGTGTATGAAGACGCAATCTACTCCCAACAAGCACACAAAGATTACACTATATGTTATACTTGATCTAATCCTACAGGATGGGCTAAACTCCTTATTCTTAGGTCTTTCTATCCGTCTCATCTTCACGAACAGGGAGAGCTTCATGATAAATAGTTTCAGCATCCTCGATGTTGCTGAATACCTCAAACAATTAGGACTCAAATTTAATCAAGTCAACGACATCCAAGATACTATCAATCTCACCTTCAATGGCAAGCATGGACAATGGCGTATGATTGTGGGTATTCATCATAGTGGAGGCACAAGTAAGCTGATGCTGATTGCACCAAACCTTGAGACAATTACCACACATAGACGTCTACAATGTCTTGAAGCGTTACTTATCGTCAACTATCGTATCGCGCTGGGAAAATTTGGCCTCGACCTGACAGATGGTGAGGTCCGCCTCGAAGAAAACATTCCTCTGGCTGAGCAGCGTATTACATTTGAGCAGTTTCGTCTGGCCTTCAGCGCTCTGATACAAACAGTCTCCATCTATCAAAATTTGCTGCCTCGGATTATTTCTAGCGATCTATCGGCGCAAGAGGCTGTACAGGCTTGTGAAGATGACTTTTTCAATAAAAACAATCATGATACTTCAACGAAGATATCACAAGTATCCGAGTGTCATACAGACAGCGCAGAAAAAAATGAAGAGACATCTGAATTAAATATTGAGGAAGTGCTGGCAGAGGTAGAACGCCTCTTCAAGAAACGTCAAGATTGAGAAAAAACCAATGTGCATATACCCTCAATTAGATTAAAGGATATATGCACATAGAATACAGCCTTCTGTTATGCCATAGGACCGTTAGACTGTGATCGTTCCATCGCTGTTAACATGAATTTTGACAGAAGCTATGGGAGTGGTCGCCGGTCCTTGCACAACGGCACCACCTTTGGCGGGATTAAAGATGGCTCCATGAGCTGGACATACAAACATTTGGGTTTTTGGATCATAATTGACTGGTACACCCTGATGGGTGCAGGCTTGCTCATAGGCAACAAAATCTCCAGTCGACAAATGTACCAATAAACTACTCTGCTTATCCGCAGGATTGGTAAACAATGCAGATGAATTCTTTCCCAGAGTTTGTTCCGCAACTACTGTACCTGTATGTCCGACTACAGGCTTCTTCGCAGTAGGATTGCCCTTGGCTGCGGTTGCTGGTTGAGTTTTTGAGCCAGTCTTGGGCGGTTGCGTTATCTGCTGTATGGCGGCTAAGCCCGGAAATTCGTTAAATTTAAAGGCTACCCCCACACCAAGGCCGACTGCCACGACGCTTGCACCCAACAATGCAACGACACGTCGTCGCTTCACTTTACGCTTCGGCTCAGTTAGCGGTACCGTTGCTTTGCGCTTCTTACCAGCTTTGACAGGTGCAGAGTCGACGTTTTCCAATCCCCAATCCAGCGTATCGGTAGCCGGTAAAGCCAACGGCTTAGGTGCCTGCGCCTTCGTTTTCGCTTGTGTGCTATGCGGCTCATCCTTTCCCGAAGAGGCAACCAATTTCAACGATTCCGGTGATGACCACCATCCATAGTTTTGCATCAACTCGTCTTCTGACATGAGATGTCCGGAGAATGTTACACCGGGCATCGGCATGCCATTAAGATTTTTCGTGACTAACGGCTTAACCTCACTGCCAGGCATTGGCTGGGCTGTAGGAACAACAGGAGCAACAGGCATCGGCGGCGGAAGCGTCGGCGGAGCAGGTACAGCATAAGATCCACTCTCAATCCGCTTATTCGCCACACGGGTAGTCTGTTCGGAAGAACTATATGCGCTAGTAGCAGCCGTATTCCCATGTATTGGTTGAGATATACGAGGATCGGTATCGCGTGTCGAGGCATTGACAGATGGTAGATGCCCGGTCACGATGGGCGGGAGGAACTGCCAAGAGCCAGTCCCATTACGTTGACCAGCCGGGATTTCCTTGGCTGGAAGCGCCTTGATCGTAGGGAGACTATGCTGCGTGGCACCAAGTGATGCTTGCGCAAATGCTTCATCTAGCTCAGCGATATCCTGGAAACGTTGTGCAGGATCACGCATCATCGCCTGGGAAACAACCAAAGCCAGGGTGATTGGAATATCAGGACATACTACCCGTAAAGATGGAGTAGGCTTGTTCATATGCTGAAGCGCTACTTCGAGCGGATTAGTACCAGAAAAAGGCGTCTGACCACTCAAAAGCTCAAACAAAATACATCCTACAGCATAGATATCAGAACGTCGATCAATTGATCGGCCTGCCACTATCTCTGGAGCGACATACTCAGGAGCCGCCAGAAAGGTATTGGCAACACTTAGCAGATGCGCATACTGCTGAGAACCGGCTTCAATGCCGCTACGTTGCAACATATGCATCAAGCCAAATCCAGCTACCTGCAATGTATCATCTTTACGCCACACGATATTAGCAGGTTTCAAGATTCCATGAATAAAGCCCCTGGTATGTGCATAGGTAAGTCCTTCCGCAATCTGGTGGAGCAACAAACGTACTTGTGCATGTTCAATACGCCCATGCTGCTTGATCATATCAGCCAGAGAACCATGCATCATGTATGGTGTTACCAGATAAGGATATCCAGCAACCTCGCCATGAGCAGACACTGATAGAATATGTGGATGGTCTAATGTCGTGATTAAAGCCGCTTCTCTTCGAAAGCGCGTCAGGAATGACATCTGGGACTCGTGTGAAAAGCTCTCTGGCATGAGATAAAGCGTGAGTGCATCAACACGTTGCTCAGTCAAATGACGTGCCAGATAAACAGTCGTGAGCTGTCCTCTACCGACTAAATGCTCTATACGATAGTTTCCAAGTGTCTGTCCTACGAGCTGCTCTTCTGATAATGTCTGCATCCAACGTCTCTCCAAAACACATCGCTAACAACGTACTCTTTTACCAATTCCCTGGTTAGTCCTGGTTATATCTGCTTTTATGCGTCCTTGCTTTTCCCACAACACAATTTACACAACGTCATTTGCCAGTAATGATCGTAGTTATGCAAGAAAGGCTGTTTTTTTATATCTATACGGCTAAATTTACACTCTGTACCAGGATGCGTCAATTTGGCGAGCTCAAAGCAGGACTTGTGGATCACAAATACACACAAAACCTTAACCATATACACATAAAACCTTAACCAATCAAGGGTAGTCCCATTCGCGGGGCTCATCTCTGGCAAAGATGATACAATAGGCGCTGAAGATCTTTCATTTACGCATGAAAACGAGAGTGACTATTCAGTTTCTGAATGTCTAAATATCTATGGGTATGAGGCGTTCGCATGAAGATGAAGAAATGAGAATAGCTACACACGAAAAATAGAGGTCTACTTTTTTGTACTGTGTCACGTTAGTAGACGCGACACAAAGCCAGCATGACATGTCATTCATGGCTGGTAAAGCAGGGATTGGAGAATTTGTTGTATGGCAGATGTTCAACCACTTCACGGACTACGATATGTGCAGGAAATAGCAGGAGAGCCAGATCAAACCATCACACCGCCATTTGATGTCATCAGTCCAGAAGCACAAAATCGTTACTACGCACGCAACCCTTACAATATCATCCGCCTGGAATTGGGAAAAGCATATCCAACCGATGATAAGATCAACAATGTCTATACACGAGCTGCAACCACCCTGGCAGAATGGCGTCTACAGGGAGTGTTACGCCAGGAACCAGTTCCCTGCTATTATCTGTATCAACAACGCTTCAGTATTGCTGATCAGACCTATACACGGACCAGTCTCTTAGCACGCGTTCGTCTGGAACCCTGGAGTGCACGCGTGATTCTTCCTCACGAAGAGACCAGAACAAAAGATAAAGAAGATCGTCTACAACTTTTGCGTTCCAGTGCGGCCAATTTCAGTCCCATTTTGTGCGTGTATGATGATCCTCAAGCACGTATGCGACGCTTGCTCTCTTCTTATGCCACACACCCCGAAATTTCTATTACTGATGAGGACGACGAAGGACATCTTCTACAGCCAATTACTGATGCGACTCACGTGGCTTTGATACAGGACTTCTTCGCGCAGCGTCAGCTTTATATCGCAGATGGACACCATCGCTATACAACGGCATTGAACTATCGCGATGAACTCCAGGCCCAACGTGGTACCCTGCACGCAGAGGATGGCGCAAACTTTATGTTCATGGCTCTGGTCGATATTGATGATCCGGGAATGCTCGTGTTGCCAACACATCGCATCCTATTCGATCTAACAGCCGAGCAACTCCAGAAGCTCACACCCCAACATCTCTCAAGCTACTTCTCTGTAACAACGCTGGCAGCCGCAACTGATGCGGTGCTGCTGGAACAGTTAGCAAACGCAGAAACGCAACAACCAACGCTAGCCATCAAAACGGCAACACAGACTCTGCTACTGACACTCAATCAGGCAGGCCAGCAATTGATGCAAAAGAGTAAACATTCCGAAGCATGGAATAGATTAGATGTCGCCATCGTACAAAAAATTCTTTTAGAGTCTCTGTTACAAATCACGGCCGAAGATGTCACAGCGGGTAAGCACATTCGGTATATACATGATACTCAACAAGCGCTTCAAACGCTACAATTAAAAGAGGCACAAGCAATTATCCTACTCAATGGAATTCCATTCCGGCAGGTACGCGATGTGGCACTGGCAGATGATCGAATGCCACAGAAATCCACGTACCTCTATCCAAAGCTCATCACCGGTCTGGTCATCAATCCTTTATGGTAAGGAGAACACACCATGATTATCATTGTCGGCGCAGGTCTGGCAGGCTTAACCTGCGCAAAATTACTAGTCGAAGCTGGACATAAAGTCCAGGTCTTAGAGGCAGCCGACCAGGTTGGAGGCCGCATAAGGACAGATTATCACGAGGATGGCTATCGTTTAGATCGCGGTTTTCAGGTATTATTTACTTCTTATGAAGCAGCAAAACGGCACTTAAACTATACGACGCTAAAAAAACGCACTTTTGATCCTGGCGCAATCCTGCTCAAGAACGGCAAGCAATATACCATTACAGATCCCACGCGAGAACCGGTACAGAGCATTCCAGGCTTATTCAATCCGCTCATCTCGACTGCGGATAAACTACGTATCTTGCCATTACGTAGGAAACTTGCACGAGAGTCCACTGAGGATATCTTTGCTGGACGCACACAAACAGATGGGCAGGATGAAACGACGGAGAGTTATCTCAGGAAACAGGGATTTACAGATAAAATTATTGATAATTTTTTTCGACCTTTCTATGGGGGCGTCTTTCTAGATCGCTCACTGCAAACCAGCGCTCGCATGTTTCAATTTACGTTTAAGATGCTGGCAACGGGCGAAATCATACTACCGGCAGAAGGTATTCAGCGTATTCCAGAACAACTTGCGGCACAGCTACCAAAGGGAACCGTGCGCTGTAACGCTCGTGTTGGCGAGTTGCTCATCAATGCGGGACATGTAGAGGGTGTACATCTGGTGAATGGTGAGCGAATTCAAGGGGATACAATCATAATAGCGACCTCCAGTCCTATTGCCGAAAAATTCATCCAGAAGCCGCTACCTGATCAAGCTGTTAGTGCTGTCTGCATCTATTTTGCAGGCGATGAGCGTTTATATTCCCAACGCAAAATTCTGCTCAATGCTGATCCTCATGCCTACGTGAATAACGCAGTCTTAGTCAGCAATATCGCACCGACCTATGCCCCACCGCGTAAGCATCTGCTATCAGCCACCGTGCTGGGAAATCCAAGAGAGGACGACGAACAGGTCGCCGAACGCTGTCGCGCAGAAATTGCTAGCTGGTTTCCACATCACGACCTGAGCTACTGGCAATTACTGGCGGTATACCGCCTTCCATTTGCCCAATTTGCCCAGCCTCCAGGGATATACGAACAGTTGCCCAAAAACACGACGGACGTTACTGGACTCTATATTGCGGGAGAATATACACAATCGAGTAGTATCCATGGAGCGATGCAGAGCGGAGAATATGCGGCAAGAGAAGTATTGAAAGCTCCGCATCTGGTAACCAGCCAATCCTAACACCTGCTGGTACACGATACGCTAGAGCAAAGGATCGGGCCCCTATCTACCGATGAGGCCCGATCCTTTGCTAATCTTGTTGAAAGAACTCTACCGGAAAAGAGTTCAAGCCCCCACTACGTAACGACTCTACCATCAGACGCAGCGGTCCCTGCTCAATAGAGATACGCAAAAAGGCTCGTGGAAATATTTGCTCCTGTAACGGAATAGGCGAATTCGGCTGTAGTAAAGCAGCAATAGAGAGCAAAAAAGGGACATGTTGCATTCGCTGTACCTGCTGAAAGAGAGCGGCTTGCCGTTCCAAGCGCGTAGCATACATGCGACGCCACGTATCATCAATAAGTTCTTTTAAAGCTTCGTCGACCAGCAATTCTAGTAGATGCTGTTGATCCTTCTGCTTAGTTTTGCTCTTCCGCTTACTGCTTGAATTGGACTCCAACACGTTTTGCGCGGTCCAGTAGCGTGTGATGTATGGCTCAATGCGATCAATGGGTTCATACAACCAGGATGAGAATTCTTTTAAAAGGAAGATTTCATCACCTTTGCGTGCTTGCTCTATCGTATCATCATTTAAAGGCAGCGGCACAAGTATCGTAGCAGGAAGTTGCGCCAGGGATTTTTTATCGCGCAGCCCCGCTTCGATCAAAGGGCGCCAGATCGCATACGCGATAGGCAATTTCGTGCGGGTACGCTTATTCAGTCCCCGCGCCTCCATCACCACAGCCAGAGCATAGGCAAACGGAACGGTAAAGCTACTAAAGCCCTGCTCATCGAGATCGCCGACGAGAGCCTCCCACTGCTCCACATCCATCTCATCGACACCATAGCAATCCTTAATGCCCTTCTGGTCTTGATAGAGAACATTCACACCTTTAATTAAGCCATCCGGACGCTTCCAAGAAAGCATAATCAGCTGTGTACCAGAGCCATCAATAGAACTCACACGTGCTTGGTGCCGAGGATACTGCTGCTGCTGACGAGCCTCAAACATCGCCACATCCTCTGATCCCAGCATCGATTGCATCGTCAAGCGCCCAAGCGCCGTACGCGCCTGCTGCTTCGCCTGCCGATTGGAAGTCGTAGCAAGCAAATGGTTTAACGCTGGTAGCGACTGATTTACGGCGATCGGCCCCAATTGCTCAAGCGCTTCAATCACCGCCATCACAACTTTGCCGGTCTGATTTTCCAGCAAAGGGATCAGCAGATTAGCAGCACGCGGATCGCTACTATTGCCAAGCCAGTTGATAAAAGCAAAGCGGCGCTCAACAGGCATAGTCACGACATCCTCAAGAATTGTCTCCACACCCATCTCATTTTGCCCAACAAGTTCGAGGAGACGCATTTGCATCTGCCGAATTGCGCCAGCAGGATCATTGAGATACTCGACAATACCATCATCAGCCATCTCTGATCCCAATTCCTTCAGAATAGGAGAAAGAGAAAGCTTTGCCAGATCACTCACAGTCGGATCTGCCACGAAATCCTCAAGGCACTCTAGATCAAAATCGGTTGCCAAATCAGCGAGAATGCGCAACGCAGCCGCCTGAGCCAAAGCATCGCTACTGCGCAGCAGATGCAACACTTTTTCGCGCGCACCTTCGGCCCATTCTTCATCCAGACGATCCAGATAGTGAGACATCGTGTCGGTATCAATATCTTCGCGCCTACTAATCGCAAGTAGAATGCTATCCACACTCTCCTGAGGAGATCCCTTGCGTCTTCTTGGCATAAGCGTTCGCTCTCCTTTGGTGGAGTAATAAGCCCACCCTTCTTGGGTGAGCATCAATGCAGGAAATTGTACCACGTTGACCCGCAGGCGTCGAGATCACTCACCCAGATAGCAGAACTTTGCCTGTCTTGATAGACTATTCGCCACTAACAGAGATGGGGCGAATAGCCAAAAAGAGTATAATTATTCTTGCTCAGCCTCGAATTGCTAGTAGAAAAAGGCTGTTAAGGAAGAATAGCACGCCTATTTTACCAGAGAGAAGATGGCTAGAGCTAGTGAATAACAAGATAACCTAGACTCGACAATAGCAATAAGCATAACAGAATACTCACACACATGAGAAAAATCGTCCCCACAAACCACATCAAGAACTCTAAACGACCAGGTTGAAGCAGCCACCAACGGAGCTGGTCGATAGGCTGGAGTGGAAAGGCCTTCTTTGTCCCTACACCAAAGGCATGTGACATAAGCGGAGGGACAGTATCGATATCAGTAACGTCCTGCTGCTGCAAGCGCTCAATGATAGAACGCTCGCGCCGCTGAAAACCAGCTTTCTTTGGCTCCGTGACGATAGTGATAGGTGAAGCTACTGAAAAATTTCTTAGCTCAGCATCTGTAGCGGTCAATGCTGGTGAAAGCGTAGCAGGACTACTTTCAGCAACATCACGAACAGTTTCATAGTGCCAGATGGATCTTGGCTGTGGCATGGTTGGGATGCACGTAAAATCTTTTGAAGCATCTTCATTGGCTAAAGGTGTATGCCGCGAACGAATGTTAACGACCTCGCCAGGATATGCGGAGGCACGGGCTGGAATTATCGATCGTGCAGCCGCTCGACGAGCAGGGCTATAATCACCAATTAAAAAATGACCGCCGTGCGCTCGTAATTCGTTTTTTGCTGTATGGATTGATGTTGCCATAGTATTTGATCCTATATAGCGTTTTTTGCCAAAATACATTCCAATACAACAATCATATGTCCCTTTAGGACATATCTCGTGCAAATGAACGCGAACATAGACCTTTTTCGCTGCTTTTCATACCCATATGTATTCAAATGCAAGGAAATATCACTATGCTCGGATCAACATCTCATCTCTCCCCAAATAGCTGTGTAAAATTACGCAGTTGATGTAAATTTTTTCCACTTGCTATTCAGTGCCACAGAGTAAACAGACGAGTATAGCGATGAATAGCACGCAATTTCGAGATAAAAATGCAAATATATCCCTAAAGCTCTATATTGGCACATATCTTGCACAAGTAATCTATAGGGGGGATATGACCGTAAAA
This sequence comes from uncultured Chloroflexia bacterium, assembly GCA_963699315.1. Taxonomy (GTDB): domain Bacteria; phylum Chloroflexota; class Ktedonobacteria; order Ktedonobacterales; family Ktedonobacteraceae; genus Dictyobacter. Next base: position 3,434,243 of record OY969433.1, on the reverse strand, counting down.
ATTTCGGGTATGGTGATTTAATAACCTTGAAACACCATAAGTATCTCCGGTTACCAGATTGTGGAATGGGATTTGAGGCATAAGGAGGAGTAAATATATGGTAGCCATGAATAAACAGTTATCTATGCGAGACAACGAGCCAGTAGGATTACAGCAATATATCCCTACAGAGCAACATGAAAACCCATCAAAACCATCGAAAGAAATTATCACAGCGACTCACCCCACAACTATAGCCCGGAAGGCGGGAAAGAAATTACCTTATAAACACGAACCAGATTTATCTAACCATACAGTTATTATAGGCAGGGAACAAAAAGTTATGCAGCCAGCTCCCAAACAAGGGAAAGGGCAGCGCAAAAATAAAACAAGCGCAACCTACATAGATTTACGATATGAAGAAGAGAGCGACCAATACATAGAAGAAGAGGAAGAGGAGGAGGAGGAGGAAGAAGAGAAAGAGGGCGGAGACCTCGAAGCTGAAAATGCCATCAGGCAGTATCTAGCTGAGATCGGTCGCTATCCTCTCCTTTCAGCTGAACAAGAGATGCATCTAGCACGGCTAATCATTACAGGAGATATCAAGGCGCAACAACATCTGGTCGAAGCAAATCTACGCCTCGTAGTCAGTATCGCCAAACGCTACAATAACCACGGCGTCTCGCTCCTCGATCTGATACAAGAAGGCAACCTTGGTCTTATTCGAGCGGCACAAAAGTTTGATCCAGTGCGTGGCTTTCGTTTCAGCACCTATGCCACCTGGTGGATTCGTCAGGCGATCAGTCGAGCCGTGGCTGAACATACACGCATCATTCATATTCCAGTACACGTAGTAGAACTCATCTACAAAATGAAACGTATCAGCCGCCAACTCTATCAGGATCTTGGTCGAGATCCTTTTCCTGAAGAGATTGCTCAGGCGATCCATCTGACAAAAGAACGTATTGTGGAACTTCAAAGCATGGCAGAGGCACCGATGTCACTCGATGCCCCGATTATCGATGATGAACAGTACCATCTCGCCGATGTCATTGAAGATCCACATGCAGCGGCTCCGGCTGAGGTCGTGACACATCAGGTACTATGTGACCAGATCTCGCGCTCTCTTGAGAGCTTAAGTCAGCGTGAACGTCAGGTGATAGAGCTACGCTATGGATTACAAGATGGCTATTGCCATACGCTGGAAGAACTAAGCGCCTACTTCAAGCTAACACGCGAACGTATTCGGCAGATAGAAGTAAAAGCTTTGCGTACTCTACGTCAACCAATTCAGGTACATTTACTGCGCGATTTTGCTTAGCATTGTCGCGCATGCTTTTCCCCGTGGGATGCGAAATAGAATTTCTTCTTTCTGCATTCCTATGCCGAGAGGATAACGGATAAAACCATACAGAAATGCATGGACAACTAAGGGGTCGTATTGATGACCAGCACAACGCTGCAATTCTTGATAGGCTTGTAAGACTGGTAGTGGTTTCCCATACACGCGATAAGAGGTCATAGCATCGTATGAGTCAACCACTGCCAGAATACGCGCTAAAAGAGGGATTTCTTTACCAATCAGACCAACGGGATAACCACTGCCATCCCAGGCCTCATGGTGAGCAACCACGAGGAGGGCTATTTGAGCAAATAGCCCTCCTGCATGATACAGAATCGTTTGCCCCATTTCTGGATGCAAACGCATTAAAGCCCATTCTCTGCTATCTAATGGACCACTCTTCTGTAAAATTGTCTCAGGAATAGCCACTTTTCCAATATCATGCAATAGGGCTGCCAGCCGCAATACTATAAGATCTTCCTTCTTCAGATGCATTGATACTCCAACGGCCTCTGCTAATCCGACTAACCGTTGCGCGTGAGCACAGGTTTCAAGGTCACACCAGAGAGATAATGTTCGTACGATTACAGCTTCAACCGAAGCTATTATGTAATCTTCAGAAAAAAAAAGATCGGCAGTATCCAGAGCAGCGAGACAACCATGTTGCACTAACGTGCGTTCGAGTTCTTGTCGTAGAAATTCCCCACAACACAAAGTAGTCGTGCCATTGACGAACATGCAGCGCACTCCTTCTCTAGTGAACGACTCTACAGGGAGCGACTCTACGTGCGGAAATTTGTCCATAATATTTACGTCAAAAATACGCCAATGTTACACAATACACCACCATATCATCAAAAACCGATCGAAAAAAGTTACCTTTTTCATAAAGCACCAATACTTATAAATTGATATATACTAGTACATTCTGCAATTTGCTTGACGACATAGACGAATTGCATCTACACTTGACTCAGTTTGTGATTATCTATGATATAAACCCCCTATACCTCCACTAAGACATAGGGAGATCAAGGTGGATAGGCGCACTCAAACTACATAACATATCTGCGGGAGATAGAGGCAAGTGAATAATAATAGAAGAAAAAAAACCTTGAAACAACTCAAGGCGGCAATAATCTGTGGCGCATTCTTGTTAGTACTTGGTATAAGTATAAGCATGCTCATCACAGAAACACGTGCTCATGCAGCGTATCTCAGTACAACTGTGATCGCAACAACCGCCACAGATCCAATGCTAGTGTTAGATACGACGCCCACACCCACACCCATTATCATTCTCCCTTCACCTTCACCTTCACCTTCACCGGCTCCAACGCCAACTAAAGCACCACAACCTACAGCAACACCGAGACCGACACCGACACAAGCACCGATCACGCAACCGACAACACCTGTGTTTCAACCGACACCAACCATAGCGGCTGGCGGAATAATCCCTCCAGGGTTCCTACCCACCGCCACCGATACACCGCCAAAAAAGCCCACGCCCACACCGGGCAAGACACCGACCCCAACGGCAACACCGACTGCCACCGCAAGCGCGAACAGTACAGCGACAGCGCCTACCAAAGAAGATCCAACGCCAACAACGGCAGGTGGTATGAATCCATTGGTGATGCCCATTGCCATTGGAGCTGGTATTGCAGTCCTAGCAAGTATTTTTCTTGGCATCTTCTTTGTAAAAAGATCGAACAATAATCGGCCAGCGCCATTTAGCACACCATTCAACCAGAGACTAGCTCAGACAGCCAAACCGGCTCCCTGGCTTAACCAATCGAATGCGAATGCGGCATTTGTCATACCGGGAGGAGACCATCTAATTTCAGCGAACGAGCAGATACAAGCGCAAGCTGCTACTTCGGCTATCTCTATGCCAGCCAGCCAGCAAAAAACCAACACGCCCCCACCACTATCTGTTTTTACTGGTCCACAAAGAGCTATCTCGATGCCATCCAACACGCAAAAAACGGCAGCGGTCACATATGCAGCTCCGTTTACCAGTCCACAAAGAGCCATCGCAATGCCCTCCAACACACAAAAGCGAAAAAGCGTTTCAGCCAAGCCAGCGCCCTCATTTAGCGCAGGGATTGTCGAAGCACTACCATATCCCATCTCCAGTAATCCACGGCCGGTCACAACACCGCTCGCCCAACCTGGAGCAGCTTTCTCGCAGAAAAATCCTGTCAGCACCAGCGATATGAATCCATTCCCGCTGGACAATCTGGATCTCTCCAACATGCTCCCCCAGACAAATAGGCGCAATGACTCGCTATGGGATGCTCCAACTACCACAGGCAAAAATCCGCGACCCGTCTCACCTATTAGCGCGCCGAGCATACAAGATGATCCAATCCTAGAGACAATTATGCGCCAAGCGCAAATGGGAATTTACGCCATCGCTGATAAATCTCCAAGTGATCCAAGCGATGAAATAAACGATTCATTTCTGGGATAAACGTTATCGACAGTAATCGATACAAATGAGTCTGAAGACCATATAACATACTAGTCATGCCAATTGTCCTGGACAAGAGTACTCTAGAGCCATATATTTGGAGATCGGGAAAATATCAGTACGATAAGAGGAGAGAAGATAAAATAATCAGGTGGAAGAGGTTAGCTATGTTTGTGCGCATTTACGGTTTTGACTGGGAAAATTATACGAAGCGTGTCATGCCAGCTTTCCAGTGCTGGCTCATCGATGGCAATGAAACGCTTGTCTACCAACTATATGAAAAAACACGGTGCGCGCGTGAAGAACAATTTCTCCCACTCGCCATGTATGCTATACGGACATGGACCCGCGCACAGCTATTTATGCAGCAACTACCACAAGGGGCACAGACACGTCATGAATATCAAATACTCTGTACGGCAGACGCCTTCACGAAACTGAGCGACAAATATGTTCAAAGGCATCCACCTCAACTCTATCCAAACTCCGACGCGCTACGTACAATCTGGGGCGCACTCATTGAGGAATATTGCCAATTCTGCTTTGTACTACCTAAAGAATATCCTCAGGAAGACAATCTACAGTTCGAGGAGCTGCCAGTAGATCAGAAAACCAGTCGAGAAGAAATATTTTCGCTACTTACGGCAGCAGGACTCAGCGAATTGGCACAAAATATCAGAATACAATCTTCATCACAAGATGCAGCAATATCCATGGCAGAAGAGCTGCCCGAACAGGAAAAACAGACGGTCAGGGGCAGCATAGAAATTGGTCGCAATCCAAGCACGGTACAGATGCGAGGTTGGCTCGCTACAATTTCTGTGCGTGCGATGGCACTCTTCGAACTACTCGCGTGCGGCAGAAGATGTATGCCTTTTGGATATCGCTCTGCCGAACCTTTCGAAGACATTATCGGCTATCTGACACCTGAAGAGGTCAAGCAACTCGCTTATTGTCTCCGCCACGCACAGCCACCCGATGAAATCCGAGCAAAAGATGACTATGCCTTATACCGTCTACAGCAGCAGAATGAGCGCCAACCACCACGCATGCTCGACGAAGTACTACCCGATCACGCAGCTACATTCATAAAAGTCATACGTATGGCGGCTCAATATAAACTGGGGCTCCTTTGTAATATCTAGCACGTGGGATAGCTGAAGTGTGTTGGTCTATACTCAAATCCAACCCATCAGCATACCCCCAATCATGATGCGGATTGACAAATCGACCAATAATAGTATATTATCCTATAATTGGCTGGTCTCCCATAAAAATAGCAAAGGAGCACTACTATGGTAACTCGCCCGGCGAGAAACAAGCGCCGCTGGTTTCTACCTCTACTCATCATCCCCTATATCTTCTTACTGATACCGGCTTTTTACAATTCGTTAACACCACCTTTGATCGGCATACCTTTCTTCTATTGGTATCAGATGCTATGGATTATCATAACTTCGATTATTACGGCCATTGTGTACTTCGTTGGCGCGTAATAGACGAGCAGATGTACTTGATAAGTCCATACCATTACAGCATAAGCAGCTGACTTTTCACTGGCGTGATCATATCCACAGAACACTATCTTAGCAATAACCTCTACTCTGAAGGAAGGAGTCTGTGTCAATGAAATTAGACACTACAGCTATCAGCGTTTTTGCCTTCTTTTTCATTGTTGTAACAGTCCTCGGCTTCGTTGCAGCACGCTGGCGGCGCGGCAACCTGGATCAGATACAAGAATGGGGATTGGCCGGCCGGCGCTTTGGTACAGTCGTTACATGGTTCTTACTTGGAGGAGATCTGTATACCGCGTATACATTTATCGCCATTCCAGCCGCTATGTTTGGGGTTGGAGTAGTATCTGGTTTTTTTGCCATCCCCTATACGGTCCTTATCTATCCTTTAGTATTTCTGCTGATGCCAAAGTTCTGGACAATCTGTAAGAAACGCGGCTATGTAACGGCAGCCGATTTCGTCAAAGATCGCTTTGGCAGTAGGAGTCTGGCCCTGGCAATAGCTTTTACTGGCATCCTGGCTACAATGCCATATATAGCGCTGCAAATGTACGGCATTCAGATTTCGCTGGCGGCGATGGGCATTCCTATCACGATATCCATCTTGGGTGTGGCCGTAGATGTTCCTCTGCTGATCGCCTTCGTTATTCTAGCCGCTTACACCTATACCAGCGGCCTACGCGCTCCAGCCATGATTGCTCTGGTGAAAGATGTGATGATCTTTATTGTGCTGTTTGCGATCCTTGCCATCATTCCAACCCACTTTCATGGCTTCGGTCCCATCTTCAATGCAGCGCATCAGAAAGCGCTAGCTAATCCCAAGACCTTCTCAGATATCATTCCCGCTAATCAGGCTATCGCGTATTCGACACTAGCACTTGGTTCTGCGCTAGCACTTTTTCTCTATCCCCACTCGCTCACCGGAGTGCTCAGCAGCAACAGCACGAAAGTCATCAAGCGCAACGCAGCCCTACTTCCCATCTACTCACTAATGTTGGGCTTCCTGGCGCTATTAGGGTATATGGCGATTGCGCAAAAGGTAAAACTATTTGGCAATTTCGGCAATAATAGCGCCATACCCGCGCTGATTAATGCTATCTTCCCTTCCTGGTTCGCCGGCTTCACATTTGCAGCGCTCTCAATTGGTGCGCTGGTGCCCGCGGCGGTGATGTCGATTGCGGCGGCCAACTTATTCACACGCAATATTTACAAGGAATATATTCGTCCGATGGCTTCAGATCGCGAAGAGGCACAGAGTGCCAAACTGGCCTCACTTGTGATCAAATTTGGCGCATTACTCTTTATTGTGACAATCAATCCCGCACAAGTCATCTATTTTCAATTGCTGGGAGGCATCTGGATTCTACAGACGTTGCCATCCGTCTTCCTCGGCCTGTATACCCACTGGTTCAATCGCTGGGCTCTGCTGCTGGGCTGGATTGCGGCAATGATCACTGGCACGTGGATGTTTATCGCCGCAGGCAATAAACCAACCACAGCGATCTTTCATATTCCCATCTACATTGCAGTCGCAGTACTGATACTTAATCTCCTGATTGCGCTCATTCTTACGCCAATCTTCGATCTCATTGGCCTGCGCCAGGGAGAAGACAGCACCAGACCGGCCGACTATGACGAAGAATCCGCGCCAGTCGAGCCACCAGAAGTTGGACAAGAGGTACTCGGATAAACCTGTAGCCGACGGCCTTCGCGCCACCAAGTCCAACTTATTCGCATGGAAGGTACGTGTATGGTGTACCCACATCGTGACCGGATGGTGGTCACGATGTGGGTACACCATACACTCTGTATCTCTGCAATTGAAGGGAGGTACCTCGCCAGGCTTGCCTTGAAAACCACTCAATCTTCCCAGGTGATGTAGTTGGACTTGGTGGCCTTCGCGCGGCCGCTTGCAAGGCTATGGTACGATTACTGATAATACACCTATAGCAATTAGCAAAAGGATGGCTGCAAGATGGATTTTGATGACGAATTTATAAATGATACGGAAGAAACAGGCAGCGATGAACTGCTCTCCGATGATAATCTACGCTTACCCGAAGGTGCTAATCCAATGGTCCGCCTGCACGCGGTCCGGGCCTGGCTTAAACGCAGGCAAAGAGAAATTAAGATAAAAATGGGCAATACTGCCCTGGAGCTACAGGCATCTCAGCAAAACAGTGGCTCCGCTCCGCTCCGGCGCAGAGCCTATCAGGAACAGATGGAGGGTCTACAACGACTACAAACCTCTTTTCAAAGGGATCAAGAACGGCTCAATGCATATGAAGAGGCAGAGGCAGAGTTAGAGGATTGCGTGAATCATACGACGGTCGGAGAGCGTTTATTGGTTGAATATTACTTGCAACTCGATATGATCATTCAGACCGACTTGCAGGAACATTCACAGAACGAAACTCTGCGCATTGAGACGCTATTAGGAGTTCAACATCGTGTTGAACGAGTGACGGCTACGTACGAAGAGGATTAACTTGCGTGATTTACATGGTTGCATTGTGGCAACTATGCTCATCACGCAATGCTACTCCGGCCAACCCCAACCATCCACGCTCATCCAGCGCTTAATTTACCAGCAGGCGAACGGTATGGACCAAGTCTCGCACGTGAAATGGTTTGACAATAATTTTCTCAACACCAAGCGTGGCGGCATCTGCCGAATCAGTACTCGCGGTGATCACAATGATTGAGGGCCGTTGAGGAAATGAAGCATGCGTATTCCAATATTCCTGAAAACGAACCAAAAATGTCGAGCCATCCATACCAGGCATAGTCAGATCTAATAGAATGACAGATGGATAACAACCGCTATCGGCTGCATTACGCACCCAATCCAGGGCTTCCTGTCCCTCGGAAGCTTCAGCTGATCTATACCCCTCCAATACCAAAGCCCAGGTAACCATGTTTCGAATAGCAGGATTATCGTCAATAACAAGTACAACAGGTGAACAATCCTTGTGCCGAAGCGATGGTTGAATCATGCTCCTCGGTCCTTCTCTGTGCCAGAATGTCATCAAAAAATACAAAGTATAAAGCAAGCAAATATAAGCACATGTACAGAGAGGAAGTATGCCATAACTTCCCTCTTTTTCCTCATCGACGAAACAAGGTAAGCCTTGACATACTTCCTGGCGATTTGTCTTCACTAACTCATAACATTGTATAACATTGCAATAACAAATGCACTATTTAGAAGGTTGCTAACAGGAAATTGCGTACAAGCGCATAAAAAACTTCAGGTTGCTCAAGCACGGAAAGATGACCAGCATGAGGAATCACAGCTAACTGTGCCCCCGTAATCTGAGTGGCATACTGCCGAGCAACATCCGGAGGAGTCAAAGCATCGTGCTCACCAACAAGCACGAGAGTTGGACAGGTAATCTGATTCAACAAAGAGGTTGCGTCCTTGCGCAAAGCCATGCCTCGTGAGGCAGAGGCAATCGCTGATGATCTTGTAACAGAGATCATTTGTCGTACACGCATGCCAATCTCTGGATGCTGCTTACGTGTATATTCTGATAGTAGACGAGGCAGTTGCAGATCCGCAACGGCCCCTGTCCCCTGTTGCTCCACGAGCTGGGCCAGCTTTTCGCGATTAGCTTGCGCCTCAGTCGTATCCGCCTCTGGACGCGTATCAGCTAGAATCAAACCTCTAACACGTTGAGCATACTTACGATAGAAAGCGAAAGCCGCGTATCCTCCCATCGATAGACCACAAAGAATCGCCTGTTGCATACCCAGCGCATCCATCAGGCCGGCCAGATCATCAGCAAACGACTCCATAGTTGAGACAGTATCCGGAAGGCCGCTATCACCAAAGCCAGGCCAATCGAGTGCCACCAGACGAAAGCGTTGTGCATCAAATAGCGCACTGATCTGTCCGGCCCACATGCTGCGATTGAGTGGAAAGGCATGCAAAAAAATTACCGGCAAACCCATACCATGATCGTCATAAGCCAGATCGATTGAGTTTATAGATACTTTCGCCACCATCTACCCTATTCTCCATCAGCAGCGTCGTCTGACTGCTCGTGTGCGTGATATGAGCTACGTACTAATGGACCAGATTCAACGTGCCGAAAACCCATCTTCTTGCCTTCAGCTTTTAACGCGGCGAACTCTTCAAGAGGCGCATAGCGCTGAATAGGCAAATGTTGAAATGAAGGACGTAGATATTGACCAATTGTAAGTACATCTACATCATATTCACGCATATCGTGCATTACCTGGATAATCTCATCCCAGGTCTCGCCCAGGCCGAGCATAAAACCAGACTTCGTACGCGTTCCCGGATACAGCTCTTTGGCACTTTTCAGCACCTGCAATGACCGCTGATAAACAGCTTGCGGACGTACCTGCTTGTATAGTCTGGGGATAGTCTCAACATTATGATTATAGATGTTTGGTTTCGCATCCATCACCACACGTAACGCAGCGATGTCACCCTTAAAATCAGGGGTCAAAACCTCGACCTTACATTCAGGATTTAAACGACGAATCCAACGAATTGTAGAAGCAAAAACGGCTGCGCCACCATCTTTTAATTCATCTCGATTAACAGAAGTCACCACGGCATGACGCAATCCCATTTCTCGTGCCGCCTCCGCCACCCGCTTTGGCTCCTCCCAATCCAATCCGAGAGGACGCCCGGTCGCCACGGCACAAAAACCACAACTACGCGTACAGACGCTCCCTAAAATCATAAAGGTAGCGGTTTTGTTACTCCAACACTCTCCAATATTGGGGCAGCGGGCTTCTTCGCAGACAGTATGGAGCGACTGGCCGCGCATCAGTTGCTTCAGCTGTTGATAGTTCTCACTCTTTGGGGCTCGCACGTGTAGCCATTCAGGACGGCGCTCTGGGATAATGGTCGTCATGGATATTTCCTTTTGTCTCTACTTTTTGCTACATTCCATTGTATACAGATAAAAACGTGTTGCAACACGTTTTAGCCACAATCGTGGCGTTTCTGCATGGCGATGGTCACTAGTATACGTCGATATCGCGTCCATAACTCTGTAACCTGGTCCGTACGGCTTGAAGGAATCCTCCAGCGCCAGCGCCATCCAGAATACGATGGTCGAAGGCCAGAGACATAAACATCATCGAACGGACAGCGATTGCATCATCTTCAATCACAACTGGTCGTTTCACGACCGCATCCATGCTAATAATACCAGCATGCGGCTGATTGATAATAGGCATCGATATAATTGTACCAAAAACACCAGGATTATTCACCACAAAGGTGCTATTCTGCAAGTCCTGGATTGTTAATTTATTGGTACGGGCACGCTGCGCAATACCCTGCACCTGTTTTGCCAGTCCTGCCAGGGTAAACTGATCGGCGTCATAAATCGTAGGAACGACCAAGCCAGTATCGGTCGCAACCGCCATGCCAAGATTAATACGCCGTTTGATAATAATTCTATTGTCTTCGGTCCAGGTCGAATTGATCATTGGAAACTTGCGAATTCCTTCACAGACCGCCTTCATCACAAATGGTACGTAGCTGATACTATAACCTTCACGGCGTTTGAAATCATCTTTATTTTTGGCCAGCCACCTCGTGATATTGGTCATATCGATCTCAACCACCGTTGTCGCATGCGGTGACGTACGCTTACTGCGTACCATATGTTCCGCAATCGCCAGACGCATGCGATCGGGCACAATAACATCATCACCATCACTGACCACAGGAGCTACTGATGACGGTCTCTCTAAGCGTGGAGCTTGAACGGCGGGGATAGCCGCTCCGCTTGCGGCTGGAGCAACGATCTGCGTCTTAGCCACGGCCTTTTTGGGTAGCCGCTGCTGCTCTACATATACCAGAATATCCTCTTTGCGCACACGACCACCAGCACCAGTCCCAGTAATCTTATTCAGATCAAGATCATGCTCATGGGCCAGATGACGGGCCAACGGCGAGATACGTGGGCGCGCCTCGCCTGCAGACTGCGTCTTGACCTGCACGGCTCCATTTGTATACCCACTATTATTAGTGGTCGCACCTACAAGTAGATGTGGCTGCTCAAGTGTGGAAGTTGCCGCCGGAGCAGCGGGTTGAGCTGGAACTTCCTCGGGCGCGGAAGTAGCAGCAGTAGCGGCGCTTTCTTCAATCAGAGCAATCTGCGCCCCAACGGGTACAGTCTCATCTACCTGCACCAAAATTTTAACCAGGCGTCCAGCGACAGACGATGGCAATTCAGCATTAATTTTATCGGTAATAATCTCTGCAATTGCCTCGTCGCGTTCAACCAGATCGCCTTCTTGCTTCAACCAGGCACCAATGGTACCTTCCGCCACCGACTCGCCTAGACGCGGCATCGTTACCGGAGTTGGCATAAATACACCTCTTCGTTCTCTCCTATATTGATGTGCCAATATTTATTATCAAGGTCCATATATTCTATTAACTAATACGCAGCCAACTCTCTAGCAGCCGTAAGTATTTTCTTCGCATTTGGTAAATATGCCTCTTCCAGAGGAGGCGCATAAGGAAACGGCACATCCGGCGCGGCCACACGTGTAATTGGTCCATCTAGATACTCAAACAGATCCTCGGCCAGAATAGCTGAGAGCTCAGCCCCAATGCCACCAGTCAGAGTATCCTCATGCACGATCAGAACTTTATTGGTATGCTTGACCGACGCCATAATAGCCTCACGATCTAATGGAGAGAGACTACGCAGATCCAGGACTTCCACATCCAGATCATCATCTTCCTCTAAGACCTGGGCGGCTCGCAAACATTGATGGACCATCGCTCCATACGTGATAATCGTCATAGCATCGCCTTCGCGCCGTACGATGGCCTTCCCCAACGGAACAATATAGTCATCGGTGGGCAATTCTTCGCGCAGTTCAGGCATCCGATAGAGCAATTTATGCTCTAAATAGAGGACAGGATTATTGTCGCGGATAGCCGCCTTTAGCATGCCTTTGGCATCATAGGTCGTGGATGGTACGACGACTTTCATGCCTGGCGCATGAAAAAACCAGGCTTCCGGACTTGAAGAATGAAATGGACCACCTTTTGTGCCACCACCTGAAGGACCACGTATCACAATTGGCACCGGCATACCAACGCGCCAATACATCTTGGACGCCATATTAATAATCTGATCAAAGCCGCAGGTAATAAAATCAATGAACTGCATTTCAGCAATCGGACGCATCCCCATCAAGGCAGAGCCGACCGCCGAGCCAATAATGGCGGCCTCGGACATAGGAGTATCGATTACGCGCTCAGCTCCAAATTCCTTCAGAAGTCCTGCACTGACCTTAAAGGCCCCGCCATATGAACCCACATCTTCGCCCAAGAGAAAGACAGCTTCATCGCGAAGCATCTCCTCACGAATAGCCTGGCTGATCGCCTCCAGGTAGGTAACTTTTTTATCACTCATCGTCGTCCAGCGGCCTCCTCTGCCTTGTACACGATGTTGAACGGCTGACCTGTACGGCTATCGAGAGCGTTGATATACAGAGGATCGTGCGCACCGGGCTCACCAACAATTGCTATCGGACCATCGGGAGCAAAAACATATTGCCCTACCGTTGTCCCATCCGGTGCAGGACTCTGTTCAGCATAGCGTACAGCATCATCGACGAGCAGCTTGATCTGCGCATCGATCTCAGCACGAGCAGTCACCGTTAATACACCTTCCCCGGTTAAATAATCCTCAAAGCGCCGAATAGGATCTTTTTGTAACCATTCAGCGCATAGTTCAGCGGGAACATAATCTGCCTTATCGGCCTCCGAATGACCACGCACACGAAAGGTCTTACATTCAACCAATGATGGTCCCTGGCCACTGCGTGCATATTCAATCGCCCGTTCCACAGCATCAAAGACAGCCAGAACATCGTTGCCATCCACATTCACCCCCGGCATACCATAGGCTAGGGCACGATCCGAAAGATTTTGGATGGCGAACTGCTTCGCAGTAGGGGTCGAATAGGCATAGCCATTATTTTCAATCAGCAGCACCAACGGCAACTTTTGGACAGCAGCAAAATTGAGAGCCTCATGAAATGAGCCCGTATTTGTTGCGCCATCACCACAGGAAGCCAACACCACAGTTGAGCGTTTACGCATCTTCATAGTCAGCGCCACCCCACAAGCCACCGGAAGAGATTCCCCCAGCATACTAATCATAGGAACGATGCCATAGTGCATATCACCGATATGCATCTGACCATCACGCCCCAGCGTGGGGGCATTACCGCGAGCCAACCATTGGCACATTATACTGCGGAGATTGGTCCCCCGTACAATATGCATTCCCAGATCCCTGTGCTGCGGTACAATGCAGTCCCCATCGTGAAGCGTCATCGCTGCACCGATAGTCGTCGCCTCGTGTCCCTGTGCTGTGTAGACCCCACCAACGATCCGCCCTTGTAAAAACAGCGTCCGAATGCGGTCCTCCAAAGCACAGAGTAAGGCGCATAAAATGGTAGATCTGTAGCAGGGTAGCCCGCCCCAGTTCCATAATTACCCATCCCTTTCTGTTTAAGGTACACTCGCGTTCATGCTAACATGCAATAACAAGAAAATCAAGATGTGCTTATACGATCAACTGTACTCTCTTCAGCAAGCAAAATCGCGTGGCGCAAGCGTTGAATACGCTGTCGATAGGCTACCTCTGGTTGGAGATAGCCAAGTTTAGGCTTATCACCCATATCGACATGCCATTTGCGAAAGGCCAGTCCAATCTCTGTCTGATAGAGAGCTTTAACGCGTAACCACTGCTTGACGCCATAGCGCATGAGAACTCTGCGCTCGATTCTGGTACGCGTAAATGAATGCTGCAATAGAGCATATTCTCCGACGGTGACAATACCATTGCTGACTTCGGAGATGAGAAATTCACGTATGATGGCGGCCTCGTGAGCCAATGCTTTGATTAAGCAATAGATAATGACCATCTGAGCGATAAAAGGCGGGATATAATCGCCAATGCTGGCTAATAAGGAGAACGTTACCACGTTTGCATTGTCAGGAGCGGCCAGGACGAGTGCGTTGGCAAAATAATTGATGAAGTCGAAGGCGGTATGTAAGCCAATAGATGATATATAGCCAATTAAAGGGATGAAGATGTGTTGCCAACGCACTCGTGTGTGTCGTATATAACCCAGCGCCATGCCCAGACAGACCGTGAAGGTCGAATGGCTTAACCATCCCAATACGATACGTCCGATCAAGAGGAAGAGAAATGCCTTGGGGCTGCCGGCGAAATAAATAATATTCTCGACCATAGCGAAACCGGCTCCAATCAAGGCTCCATACACAATGCCATCAGTCACATTGTCGAACTCGTCACGCAAGATGATAAAAAGGAGGAGCAATCCCAGGCCTTTAATGGTCTCTTCTGTGATGCCAGCATTCAGAGCAGAGAAAAGTGCATTGAGCGCCTTGCCAGCTTGCGGTCCCAGCAGCGTTGAGCGCAACGTATCGATGTAACCTTCGATGAAAGTTGTCGGAGGAATTGCAATCACGGCTCCCCATAAGAAGGCTGCCAGCCGCAAAAACCAGGGCTCTCGCTCGTAGCGATCAATAAAATTAACGAGCAGATTAATGCCCAGGGCTGCCACTATCGGAACAGCTAGTACGGATAAGAGATTTACAGGATTCTCCTGCACGAGAGAAACAATGCCCAGCAAGTTATTTAAAATAATGGAGACCACCGCACCCAGAATCAACATGATCAGTGCCACGCCTCCAACCATCCAGCTTATATGCATTCTTAGACGCTGTGGAAACGCAAACTCGATGGTAATGCCAGTTCCAAATAATAGCGTTTCCTCAACCCAGGTACGCGCTTCGAGGCTACGCACGGCGTTAGAAACAGGAGAACAATCTGAAGGTGGCTGGGTAGACATAGTGTACGCGTAATTTTCACTCAATGTACATTGCTCTTCGGCTGGAGAAGAGAGCAATGGTGTGTGACTTTCATTTGCCTGTGAGACAGGCTGATGTCCTTGAATTGCAGTATCACTTGTTGGTGGAGGTGTTTCTGGACATTGCACGATTAACGTTTCGAGATCCAGATCTGGCAGCGGCGCTGTGCCTCTATTTTTAGGAGCAATCAGTTGCAGCATGGTCTGTCCAAGCACGAAAAAATCTTGCGATTGAACGGGAAGATGCGCACCGGCTGGAATAACATTCCCGTTCACGTGTAGGACGTTGTTCTCAGTAATATTATAGATAGACCATCCATTAGCATCAAGCACCAGACGCGCATGCTCGCGGGACGCTAACGGATCCATAACAATCAAATCATTGTTTAAGGCACGCCCAATTGTCGTCTCACAACATGTCAGCACATACACCTGACGATCTTCAGACGACCAACATGCGGGATATGTATCTTGGCGCTTCATCTTCTTGTCGGGCAAAGGCACATGGACGACACGAAGCACTCCATAGTTTTGTCGCTCACTCATGGATTCCCCCAGCGAACAAGGACAAAGCTACCACTGATTTGATCCTTCTATTCTTATATATATTACATAACCACAGCATTCCATTCACGACATAACTATTACAAATTGTATCATACCCCATATCGCCAAATGTATACACGTCCAACAGGTTTTTTCGCTATTGCTTTCGCCACAACGTATATACGTATTGAAGCACAATGTAGTTCTAGCCACAAACGTAACGCGAGACCAGGATTCCCGGATAGCAACTCTTGACTTTTGCTATTTGTGCAGACACAGATATGGCACGACAACTATGCAAGATAATGGTTCATACGAGAAGAATAATCGGCTTTAGGTTTTTACTCACGGATAAGGTAGACACAGATGATACTATAAAGCTGAGGTCGCCAATAACAACCTATTATTAGTGGGAATATATATTTGAGAGCGGGTATGACGAAACAAGATGTAACGCTCCCTTCCTGGGTTTTATCCGCGTTACAACAAAGCAATTCATTCTTTGAAGAACTGCATCAGCAAGCCTACCTGGTAGGTGGATCGATACGCAATCTGCTCCTGCACAAGCCTTGTGCTGATTGGGATATCGCAATTGCAGGAGATACGCGCTCAATTGCGCGCCAACTGGCAGATGCACTGGGAGGCTTCTACGCTCCGCTGCATGAACGTGCTAATCGCGTCGTTGTGAGGCATGCGCAAGAAGATCTGATCATCGATGTTTCTCCTCTGCAGGGGGGACATATAGAGGCAGATCTACATGAACGTGATTTTACGCTCAATGCTATTGCCGCACCATTTGGAGCGGTCATTCATGCACTAATGGATGCTGAACTACCCGTTCAGACGCAGCTCTCTGAAGTGCTCATCGATCCGCTCTTCGGTGTTAGAGATCTTGAAACACAGATACTACGGGCGACCTCCACAACGATTTTCCAGAGTGATCCACTGCGGATGCTTCGTGCTGTGCGCTTTGTACTTTCCTATAATCTCACGCTCGCACCCGAAACAGCGCAATTGATCAAGCAGAGTGCGCCTCTCCTGCTGGGGGTGACTCCTGAGCGTATCCGCGAAGAACTCTATGCCATTTTGCAGTTCGCAGATGCCACCGAACATCTTCGTCTCTTAGATCAACTGCATCTCTTTAGCGAACTATTTCCAGAACTGAATTCGGCACGTGGCATGCAACAACCCAGTCTCCATCATTGGGATGTCTTTGACCACTCGCTTGAAACCGTCTCTATCCTGGAAAAGCTGGCAGCAACGTTGCAACAAACACCTGAAGAGATCCAGCAGTCGCCTCTGGAGATCGGCGGTCAGGGCGATATTCTGGCAATCAAGCAGCTACTGACGGAAGCAGAGCAGCAACACTTTTTCTCGTTCGCAACGCTAACGTCACCTCAGATGAAGCTGGCAGCGCTCTTGCATGATTGTGGAAAGCCATCCACATATGCAGTCGATGAGGAGAGAAATATTACGTTCTATCATCATCCACAAGCAGGAGTCCCGGTGGCACAGCAGATTGCCAAACGATTGAGTCTGGGTACGCACGATAGTCGCTTAATACAGCAGGTAACAGCCAACCATATGCGACCAGGCCAGCTCAGTCAGTCTCCGCTTACGTCGCGTGCGATACGGCGCTTTTTTGTAGATATGGGTCCCAATGGCTTGTATGTGGCACTGATCTCGCTGGCAGATCATCTTTCAATGCGTGGACCTGAGCCGCTCACGGTCCATTGGGAACGGCATCGCGCCACAGTCAGGCTCTTACTCACGCGCTATATCCGTGAACGCGAAAGTATTGTGCCTCCGCGCCTCATTCAATCGGAGGAGTTGATGCGCCGCCTACAACTTGAACCTGGACCATTAGTAGGACAACTGCTGGAGGCTATCGCCGAAGCGCAAGCCGAAGAGAAACTGCACTCAAAATATGAAGTTATCTGGTTCGCAGAAGAAAAATTACAACAATTACGGTCTGCAAGAGAAAAATAAGAACATCTATACTAATAATAGTGTTGACAATATACGCCTCATGGCGTACCATTACTGAGGCTAAACATGTAAGGGCGGCACATCGTGTTCGCCCTCGCTTGCCAATTGGAGAGATGTTTGTGAAGACGATTGCGATTTTCTATCAGGGACGCAAACAAGATTCGTCCAAGTTCGCAGCCCAACTTGTCCCTACGTTACAGATGCTAGGGCATGAGGTGAATGTTATCGACATTCATCAAGAAGGTCTCGAATCCGAACCAATTAATAATCATCCCTCATTGCAAGGATGTAATCTTATCCTAGTGCTAGGCGGTGATGGTACAATTGTCCATGCAGCGCGTATGTGTGCCAGCACGGGTATTCCGATTGTCGGCATCAACTTTGGGCGAGTCGGCTTTCTTACCGAGATGGAACCCGACGAACTAGTCAATGATCTTGGCTATTATCTCGATGGCCATAACTCGGTGTGGGTGGATGAACGAACAATGCTCAATGCCGTTCTGGAACAAGATGGGCAGAGCGAAGAATTTTTGGCGCTCAATGATGTCGTAATCGCTCGCGGGACATGGCCGCGGGTCGTGAAGATCTGCGCCTGGGTGGATGAGTATTATTACAATACAAGCTATGCGGATGGCATGATTATTTCTACTGCAACCGGCTCGACGGCCTATAATATGGCAGTCGGTGGTCCATTGCTCCATCCTCAGGTTCAAAACTCGGTTCTGACACCTATAGCAGCCCATCTTGCCTCTGACCGCTCACTGATCCTTCCACCAGAAGCAACGATCAAGCTGCAGATTTTTACTGGCTCACAGAATGGGGTATTTTCTGCCGATGGTCAATTGAATTGAGAACTCAAAGATGGCGCGATCATCACAGTTCGTAAGAGTCGCTACATGACCAGATTTCTCAGGCGCAGGCCACCAACCTATTTCTATCAAATCATTAGTGCGAAACTAAACAACGATAATCCGTCTGTAAACGAAACACACCATGCTAATTGAGTTAACAATCAAAGATTTCGCTATCATTGATCACTTGCAAATCCGCCTGGACCGCAATTTCAATGTGTTTACAGGTGAGACAGGCGCAGGCAAGTCAATCATTATTGATGCGGTAAATGCATTATTGGGTGGAAAAATTGGTGCTGAATTCGTACGTGCTGGTTGCAGAAATGCGACAGTCGAAGGTGTATTCTCTGTTGAAGCACTCTCTGATCCACCCACTGACTGGTTGCCCTTTGAGGAGCAATCAGCAATGGTCGAGTCGGACACCTCTCCACTCCTCACGCTCATAGAGCAGACAGAACAAGCTACCAGTGCATCTGGTGACTCGCAGAGTGCCAATGCTCAGGTCGCTTTGGCTACGCTCTTACATGAGTATGGCATCCATCCAGAAGATGGTCAGCTTATCCTTACACGCGATATTCACCGTACAGGACGTACTGTTGCACGTATCAATGGACGTACGTTCTCTTTGCCTATTTTGCAACAGGTGGCGACCTGGCTCGTGGATATTCATGGTCAGAGCGAAAATATCAGCCTGTTACGATCAGATCAACATATCAACTTTCTGGATCGCTACGCTGAAACGCTATCTTTACGCGATCAGATTGGCGAGAAGGTCACTGAGTGGCGCAACGCACGCAAGAAGTTACAGTCGCTGCAACAAAATCTACGCGAACAGGAGCGGCGCGCTGAATTTCTCCAATTCGAGATTGAAGAGATTGAAAAGGCACAATTACATCCCGGCGAGGTCGAGGAATTAGAAGAAGAGCGCAAGGTGCTCAGCAATGCCGAGCGCTTGCGGGAGTTATCTGCGCATATCTACGGCTCAATCCAGGGATCTGATCTCAACAGCGATGGTGCACAAGCATCCCTTGATCAACTGCGCCAGGCTCAACGCTCGCTAAGCGAGTTGGTACGCCTCGATAAGTCTATGGAGGAATACGAGGAAACGCTGGCCGGAGCCATCTATCAGTTGGAGGACGTCGCAGCCTCGATTAGTTCCTACGAGAATGATATTGAGGATGATCCTAATCATCTGGCGGAGATTGAAGATCGGCTCGATCTGATTACTCGGCTCAAACGCAAATATGGCTCCACAATTGAGGAGATGCTGCAACGTATGGCCGAGGATCAGGAAGAGTTGGATACACTGGTCAATCGGGATGACATCATTCTGAAACTCAAGAAGCAGGATGATCTGTTCCGCCAGGAGATTGGCAAATTGGCCCAGGCCCTCTCAGAACAACGCTATACTGCTGCTCAATCATTGTCTACTGCAATGGAAGAACAGCTCAACGATCTCAATATGCGCCGCGCTCGCTTCCAGGTTGAAATTGTCCAGATACCTGATGAGCAAGGCGTTATGGCGAGCATCGCCGGTCAGAGTGAACAGCATTACGCCTGCGATCTCACAGGCATTGATCGTGTCCAATTTCTGATCGCCCCAAATCCGGGTGAGCCATTCAAGCCACTCACCAAAATCGCCTCCGGTGGCGAAACGTCACGTCTGATGCTCGCCCTCAAAACGATTCTGGCGGATGCAGATGCGACTCCAACGCTCATCTTTGATGAGATCGACGCTGGTATTAGTGGCACAAGCGGTAGAGTAGTAGGTGAGAAGCTCTGGCAATTAACTAGCAACCATCAGGTAATTTGCGTCACACACCTGCCACAGATTGCGGCATTTGCTGATACTCATTACAATGTAAATAAGCAAATTTTTGATGATCGCACCGTGACCATCGTGAATGAGTTACGCCCCGAACAGCGTATACGCGAAATTGCGCATATTATGGGCGGCAATGTTACTGAAACGACAATGAGGAGCGCGGAGGAGATGCTAGGTCGCTCCAATTTGTGGAAAGACAATTGGCAACGACCAACCATGAGTATGTAGAAAAGCGTAGCCGACGGCCCTCGCGCCATTGATTCCAAGAAATTATGGATAAGCTTGTCAAACGAGCAAAGTGGCCTACTGTAGCTGCGTGTCTTGTGCACGCGGACCCCTAGGCGTACGTAATGTACATCATCGCAGGCATTCTAATACGATGTACGTAATGCTCCTCAAAAAGAGAGGACTATCATCGGTGAAATCAGACGCATCAGAGGCTGACCGTGGGGAGATCAATGGGGAAGTCTGTCGTACGTCGAGAGGTCCGCGTGCACAAGACACGCAGCTACAGTAAGATGTTATTTAACAGACACAATGGAGGCTGACGATCATATACAGTAAGATGTTATTTTTTAACAGACACAATGGAGGCTGACGATCATATACAGTAAGATGTTATCTAACAGACACGGTGGAGGCTGACGATCATATGTGCATCAAGAAACATCTCATCCATAATTATTTGGAATCAATAGCGCGAGGGGTCAGCTACATGATCTTCTGAGGAAACACGAGAGGTTTGTTATGCCATCTGTAGCAATTATCGGGGCTGGGATGAGTGGGCTCGCGGCCGCTCATATATTGGGTGACGCTGGATATGCGGTAACGCTATTTGAGCAGGGTCAGGAGGTCGGCGGGCGCGCCGCTACGCGTGAACGTCAGGGCTTCATCTATGATCACGGTGCCCAGTACATTAAAGAAGGAACGCCAATCAGTCTGGCCTGGATAACCGAACGCTTCCGCTTGCCCGATCTCATCGACATCCAAAAACCGATCTGGACCTTCGATGGACAAGGCTATATTCAGGAAGGTGATCCGGCCCAAAACAAAGAGCAGAAACTCAGCTATCGTCATGGGCTCAATACTCTGGCTCAGAAGATGGCAGAGGGACTTTCGATCCAACTTGGCGCTTGCATTACGCGTATCCAGCAAGAGTCAACCGGCTGGCGCATCTTTAATCAGACGGGACAAGGGTATGGCAGCTTCGATGCACTCTTGATTACGATACCCGCGACCCAGGCCAGCACACTCATCCAGGCCAGTCAGATTGAACCGCATATCCAACAAACAATCAGCACGCAACTAGAGACGGCCCGCTATAATCCACTTATTTCCGTCATGCTGGGCTATCAGATCAAACCCCAAACCCGTCCCTACTATGCACTGGTTAATACGGATAAGCAGCATCAAATCTCCTGGCTGGCCTGGGAACATGAGAAGGCTTTAGAACGCGTACCAGCTGGATCTGGATTGCTACTAGCTCAGATGGCTCCTGCATATAGCAGCCAACAGATGCAGACAACAGACGCAGAAATCGTACACGATGTGGCACGACAGGTCGCCACGCTGATCCAGGAAGACTTGCCAAATAATATCTTTAACGATGTCCAACGCTGGTCCTACGCCTTGCCCGCACAGAAAGCCGATGGAGAGCGCCTCAATGCAAGCACTCTCCCACTGCATCTAGCATTCGCAGGCGACGCCTTTGTAGGAGGACGTCTCCACCTTGCCCTGGAATACGGTATAACAGTTAGCCAAAAACTTATCAAGAGCGAAAAGTCGCACTAAAAAGCTCCCAAATATTGCATCCAGGCATTCATTACTACTAAAATCGGAGTATATATGTTCTCATTTTTACCACCAAGTATTCAAGACGAGTTACAAGAGCTCACACAACGCTATGGAGAACCTCTTAATAGGGTCGCGGATTTGCAGACATATGAGCAATTCGATCCTTTGAGCAAAGCGGACCGTTACGGCGAGGTTTGTATGGTGATCCGACGCAAAAATGGTTGTTTACTTACAATGATCAAGTCCTATTATCCTGAAGGATGCTATCGACTCCTGACGGGCGGTATCAATCACGGTGAATACATCTTGGATGCTCTCTTACGCGAGACACAAGAAGAGACGGGATTGCAGGTTACGGTTCAACGCTTTCTGGCGGCCGTCACTTATTATCGAGATGGTAACCACGAAGATCAGGTCCCGGCATTTTATACATTCGCGTTCCTTCTCGACGAGGTCAGTGGTATTCTGGCTCCCGAAGACGAAGAGGAAAAGGTGCAGGATTTTCGTGAGGTGACAACCGATGAGTTGCTTCCTCTGGCAGAACGTCTAGGCAACCTGGGAGATCAGTATAGCTCGGAACTCGAAGGAGAATGGGGCGATTGGGGACGCTTCAGGGCAGTTATCCACCGTGTGGTCTGGGAGGCTTTACAAGCTTAAATTTCGCATGCGCTACATTCACCCTCGTACTGTTTTGGGCTATCTATAGGACAGATATGTTATAATTTCAGTCAATGGTAGGCGATTCCATTATCGTCTCTCTTACATTATCAAGGAAATTTGTTCATGAATAAGAAATATACCAGCACAGTTTTATTATTTGCTGTTTTTATAGGATTCCTTTTGTGGGGCATCGTAATGCTCCAGGGTAGTCTGACAGCGAAGGTTGTCGATGGCGAAAGCGTCGTATACTCACTGTTAATCCTCGCCTGTTCACTTACCGCTCTGGTGGCTATTTTAAAGTTGCCCAGAAGAAGAAATTCGTAAAAAAATCATTTATCCAGGTTATCACAGACCTATTAGTTTGTCAGGAAAATTGTATGACAGATAATTCTTACTCCACCCCGTTGGTCATCCGTATAGCCACACCGGAAGATATCGAGCTTATTGAGATGCTTGATAGCTTAAGTGAATCCCCTACGCGCGATATTCATCGCGCAATGCATAAATATTTCGGCTCTATTGATCCAACAACCCATGAACGAACGCTAATTTTCCTGGCAGAACTTGATCATACTGTCATCGGCAAAGCAGAGTTGATGATCCCCTCGGCAGATTCTAATCCGGCCGTTGGCTATATCAAGCGCGTCATTGTGCATCCTGAGCAGCGAGGGAAAAGTATCGCCAAAAAGATGATCGAGTATGTAATTACCTATGCTCAGGAAGAACTGAAGCTACACTCAATCGAC
This sequence comes from uncultured Chloroflexia bacterium, assembly GCA_963699315.1. Taxonomy (GTDB): domain Bacteria; phylum Chloroflexota; class Ktedonobacteria; order Ktedonobacterales; family Ktedonobacteraceae; genus Dictyobacter. The sequence goes on along the minus strand of OY969433.1, from coordinate 3,410,600 downwards.
TTACATGTCTGGGATCAAAATTACTCAGCCATTCGTCTGTATGAAAAACTTGGCTTCGAATTAAAACACCGGGAGCTCTATTACCGCTTATCACTATAATTGTGGCCTTAAACGAAAGAATAGGGCCGAAAGAATCCCCAAATCCGTCAAGATACCACAACTGCCCACATAAGTTGTGACGAAAGGCTCGTTCCCTTCGTTCTAAGATTTAGACTGAGAAAACTTCCGCATATAATCGGACACATTGGTAGATTTATAATATCACTGTCTTCTCGGTACTTCGATGGGAGGTAAAATCGCCTCGCCTCAAATTCATCTTTTAGTCGTGCATTATACAAATACCATATGGAATATAGTAGTAAATATAGCGCACGTGTCATGGATGAGGCAAAGCGTAAATCTATGGCACAGCGATCTGTAGAAGCACAGACTATTCTAATAAAAAAAGATAAACCACTTTTTCAATATCGGTGGATGCGATACTTTTTCTCTGAAGACACAGCACACTCGCATCGTCCCGTCGTTGAATTGCAACAACGTGCTGCTTGGATCGCAGTCGCTACCCTGTTACAGGCCGCGAACGAAATCCCTCGTATAGCGGATGTCAGTCAACTGATCCCGTTTGTATTGATGCTGGGGAGCTTCGTAGCGCTATGGATGGCACTCCGTCCCAGATCCAAGCGACAACAAGCCGAAGCGGTGCATGCCCCACAGAGTCCACGACTCTGGCAACGCATCGTCCTCCTGCTGATATTGCTCCTGATGATTGCAGGCGCATTTCAATTTGAGCGCGGCATCGTTTGGTCCTTTTCGTCTCCGCAATTCTCGAATGATGGCACCTCTTTAGATACAAATGCAGCGATCTTACTGGTCGATGGGCGTAATCCTTATAGCGACTCAAATATCCCTGAGCTGTTTCGACGCTTTTCAATTCAGGCCAACTGGACAACACCACTACGTGCAGGCCAATTTGCCAACCGTCTTGATTATCCCAGCATGTCTGAACTCCAATCGGTGCTCAACACATCGTATAAAGCCGGCGTAGTACCAGAGTTTGAGGCGAAAGTCAGCTATCCCGCGCTCTCGTTCCTGACACTGGTCCCATTCGCCCTGCTACAGAACTATAACGTCTTACCTTTCTACCTACTATCCTACCTACTAATCGTCTTTATCGCCTGGAAGACTGTACGCCGAGAGTTGCGACCCTGGGTGCTCGTCCTGGCGGTTGCAAACGTGCCGATGTGGGCATCAACAATTGGTGGGAATCTCGACATCTTTAACACGCTGTTATTGATAGTTTGCTGGCTCAAGCGCGATCAGCGCTGGTGGTCCGCGATATTTCTGGGATTGGCTCTGTCGACAAAACAGATCGCTTGGTACTATGTCCCTCTCTATGCCATTATGACTCTGCAACATTACGGCTGGAAGGAGACTTTGTCTCGCTTGACTATTGCGGGCACACTCGCTTTGGTGATCAATCTCCCATTCATTGTTTGGGATTACCAGACCTGGTTCGCAGGTATTATGGCTCCCATCGCTGATCCAATGTTCCCTATGGGTGTAGGCATCATTACATTGAGCACGACCCATCTGCTCCCATACTTTCCAACCTGGGTCTATTCCTGCCTTGAGTATGGCGGTATGATACTTACCTATGTCTGGTACTGGCGCATCTGCCGTCAACGCCCGGAGGCCGCTCTGCTACTGGCAGCACTACCACTCTTCCTGGCCTGGCGCAGCCTCTCATCCTACTTCTATTGTATCGCCTTTCCGGCCTTCATACTCCTATCAGCACAGAGGAAACCAGCAGCCACCGCCATGCAACCAGTATTCGCATTCCTACATACGCATACGCTGAAGAGCGAAAACCGCGTGCCGACTATGGCTGGCTTGTAGCTATAAAGCTTGCAGCTACACACACTCATATCATTGGAAGGAAGCTATTAAGAGAGTCTTAAGCTTCCTTTTTTATGCTCGCTCGACAATGTGGACAACAGTAGCTGTGTGTCCGGATCCGCAAATCATGACTTCTCGACTCTTCAGGCGCAACGTGGTACAATCGACAAGATAGAGCGTTGTAGTGAGGAGTAAAGAGCGACAATGTCATCAAAAAAAGAGACTACTATTCAACTTTCTCCAGGGGAGATAAAACAAACCGAAGATCTGTTTTCACAGTATCCATCAATAGCAGAACAACTCCATGCCAGTCAAGATCAGGCACAGATAGAAGTTGCTCTGACACCAATTATGAGCGTATCTGAAGCGATACAAAATGCCCTCATCAAATCGCTGGCTAAAGCGAACAGATCCGAGGCTGCTGACATTCTGGTCGCTATAAATGCTTTTAGTCCACAAAAGGAGCTTCGTAAAGAGGCTCGACGAGGCCTGCTGCGTCTGGAAGGATCAAAAACACGACCACATTGGACCGCTCCCGTAACCCAGGCTCCAGCCGTCCAACTCGCCTCCCCCAATCCCCCACGCTTCCTGAACGGCTTGGCGACCCGGTCGCGTGAAAGTGGTGAGATTCAGCTCATACTCAGTTGGGAACAAGGCTATGAGTATAGCGAAACACGCATGCTTAGCTTTTTGCTCGATTTCTGGCATGATGGGGTTAAGGAATTTCTCATAACGACCGGCTCAAAACGGCGCGTTGAAGATGAAATCCGAGAGTTACGAGGCCAATTGGGCGAAAACGAATTGGTTCCGTGTACTCTGGCTGAGGGGAAACGCTTACTCGAAGAGGCTCTGGAGGTCAATAACTGGCGGCACGTCCAACCTGCCGAGGACTATCGTGCGCAGTTGCCGCTAATCAATAAGCTTATCTTCCAGGCCAGCGATGTTGGTTCCGATAGCGGACAGGACTTCATTGCCACTGTGATGGAGGAACAAGAAGTCGTTGTCAATTTCATCGGTGCCTGGTCCTTTGGCGACTATGGACTTGCCTATGATTTGCTCACAACTAATAATACCTCGCGCGATAATCTAACGCGCGATGAATGGATACAGTTACATCGAGCCTGGTTCGATGAGGCTCATCCCGCACGTATGCAACTGAGCTTTGTTCATGAAACGGAACAGATCCAGAGCCCCATCTGGCTACCAACATCATCGGTCAGCAAACACACTAACACGAAAAAATTGCTTGAGGTCGGCTGGGCGCTGGAGCTAGTTGCTACTCCTCTAAGCGGGACACTCAAAGAGATGCCGATGGGGACTGCGATCAATAAGGAGACTGGACGCCATTGGTTCTGGACCAATTTCACGTTGGTTAAAGAACAGGGCATCTGGCGCATCCAGCAGTTGCAAGATGAGGGGCTAGCAGTACAGGCCCTCACAGACATAGAGTTGCAAAAACGTATCGATGACTATATCAGTGCGATTGAAAAGGGAGCCAGTCAACACGAGCAGCATCCCGAAGAATTTGTCGAAGAGATGGCCTGGCGGCTGACACAAATACTACATTTCGACGACGCCCTCATCACCAAATTACCACTTGACGTGAAGGTGAACGAAGAGGCCTATAATCATGCTATCTTAACAGGAAATCCCGAACGCATAGTCATCTACTTAGAACGCCTCGCACAGCGCTTCCCACAAAACCATGCCGATACGCTACGCCGGCTGGGCTCAACATTTGTTGACTGGGCGTTCCGCTATGATGATCCTGAAGATAAAGATCGCCGCCAACAATTACTAGAACGCGCAGAGGCAACATTACGCGAAGCGAGTACAATTGATGATAGTGCGATAAGCCATGGTTTGCTGGGCGAATTCCTGATGAGTATCGATCGTAACGATGAGGCTCGCGAGGAGTTTCTCAAAAGCCAATCCTTGCTGCCACAGCATGCAGATCGCAATGTCGTTTCAACGATAGAGGCAGGATTAGGCAATATCTCTATGCGTCAAGAACATATTGATGAGGCAATATCCCACTTCAAGAGTGCAGCGGATAACAATCCCACGCATCCTGGAGTATACTTTAGCCTCGGCTTTGCGCATCGCTTACTTGGACACTTTGCTGAGGCCGAAGCGTATTACCTACAAGCATTGCAAAACGATGCAGAGGATATTCGCATCTATAGTGAACTAACCGCCATCTATATGCAACGCTCAGATGTCGAAAAAGCTCAGACGTTCCTGGAAGAGGCACTTAATCGCTTGCCCCAGGCGGCCTATCTGCACGCTTTGCTGGCTTCTGTCCTAGGAGAAAAAGGCGACAAACGTCAGGCACTCGACCATCTCAAGGAGGCCGAACGTCTTGATCCAGACTCTACTTTTATTGATGCAGTACGCAAACAACTTACGGCGAGACGCAAACGCGCCTGATACTTTTTAATATCCATATGCATTCAGAAACGCTACGACTGTGGCGAAAAACGTGTGGTCACATGTTTTCATCTGAAGGCAAGTACATATAAGACGTGGAGGGGAAAAGAATTCATTATGGCAGATCAAGAATCAAAAAAACAAAACCAGGCTAATGAGCCTCAGAGTGTGGCTCAACTACTTCAACTTTACCCAAGCATCGCCGCTCAATTGCAGGCTAGCAAGAATATAGAAGATGCTAAAGAGACGCTGCTACCTATCGAGAGTCAAACAGATAACACACAAGTCGCATTTCTAAAAGAGTTGGCAAAAGAAAAAACTATCGAGGCTGCGAATATCACGCAAGCCATACATTCACTTACCTCTAGCAAGGAAGTTCGCAAAGAGGCTCGCCGACGCCTGATTCAACTTGAAGGCAATAACATATATGCAACCTGGACGCCTCCTGAGCTCCCTAAATTGACGCAGACCATCGAAAACGCCATAAATGATAGAAGTTTTGCAAAAAACGCTCTCGTCTCCGAGCTAGAAGAAATTCTCGCTCATGGGGACGAGATCCTTGGCCGTCCAGCTTCTCAAAGTGCGATTGAGACATTTCTGGAATATTGGGGCAATCAAGAATTCGAAGAGGCGTATACCTGTTTAGCCCAAGAGAGTCCATTAAAAGAAGGTCTCTCACAGGAAGATTGGGCAACTCGACGAACATCCTGGGCCAATAATACGCGGCCCACTGACATTCAAATCATGTTTATCACAAGTATCGATGATGAAAATACATCAGAACAGCAAAAGTTTGTTGATGTTGGATCGTCTATACAATTAGCTACGATACAGCCTTTAGTGGAATGCCCACAACCTGTCATTAGCTTTCCAGAAACTGGCCGCAGTTGGTTCTGGCTACGCTATACGCTGGTGCAAGAAGATGATCAATGGGTGATTCAAACGATTACGAATGAGGCCACCGCTGCAATCATGTTACCTCCAGAAGAGCTTCTTCAGAAGATTCGCGATAATGGCGAACAGATCCAGAAGGTATCGCAAGAGATCGAAGCTGAGATAAGGGCCGATGAGGATGAGATAGAGGACGATCTCGAGATCGATTTTGTTGATGCAGGACCAGCGGAAGTCGGCGATCAGGTCACGGCGATTGACGAGAAAACTAAAGCTAAGGTGGGCCGGGAAAAGATCATTGAAGAGGTAATCTCAATAGATACAGATGATGAAGACGAGGACGATGAGGACGAGGACGATGAAGAATTCGAACATGAAATGGATTTGTTCACGGATACCCTTGACCATATGGACTCACTAGTACGTCTGGTATCACAAAACTTGTATTATTATGATGCCATCTTCGCACAAAATCCCACTAAGTATGCTGAACACTATAAAGAAGCCTTCAATCTAGCCAGCACTATCGCTGATGCTGAGAGAGCAGCCGTCTACGCTCGACAAGCGTCAGAACATGCGCCCGAGGAACGCAGTGATGCCCTACGCAATCTGGCGATCAGTTATCAGACGCTAGCCCTTAGATACCATAATGAGGACGATCACGAGGAAGAGGCACGCATTGATGCGCTCATCGAGCCAACGATGCGCCAGGCTCTAGCGATTGAGGAGAGTCCAGACAATCAAATCACGCTGGCAACGATTCTTATCCAGCGTGAAAAGAATCTTGAGGAAGCGGAAGCCCTCCTCATTAAAGCCCAAAAAGGTCCGCTCAGCCCAGAAGGCACCGCTAGTATCGAGCTGGGACTTGGCGAAATAGCCTTGTTTAACGAAGAGGAGGAGAAGGCCCTTCAACACTTCGAAAAGCTGGTCCAATTGGAACCAGACGATGAACAAGCCTGGTATCGCATTGGTTACCTCCATCACCAACTCGATAACATCGATGAGGCAATCGATGCCCTGAATAAGTGTATCGACCTTGATCCAGAAGTAACCGAGGCGTACACCGAGCTAGCAGGCATTTATCTTACGCAGGGCAAACAGCAGGAGGCCCGTGAGATCACACTCCTGGGCCTGGAAGAAAATCCTCAAGCTGCTGATATGTATGCCACAATGGCGTTGGTCTATATGCAAAGCAGCGATTACCGTAATGCCAATAAATACCTGCTACAGGCCGAGGGACTCGATAGCGAAGACGAATTCGTACAGATAGCTCGTCAACGTTACAATATCGAGAACAAAGCAAGGCCAGCGCAAAAAAAATCTCAGCCAAAACAAAAACAGAAACAAAACAAAGCAAAGAAGCGATGACACAAATACAAACAGAACCTGTTATTACTTATCATAGCGTCGTACTTGGTCCACTTACACGTGATGGACATGCCTCAGTGGAGATCACGGAACAGACTGAAACGGGCGAGTTACAAACTCGCTCGCTTCAGGTGCCCGCAGGACTGCCCGGTGAACATGTGACAATTGCAGTCGAAGAACCTCCCAAGCCCAGGCCAGGACGCAAACGACGCCATTGGAAGCCCCGGCCGCCACGCGTGTGGATCACTGAGATCCATGAAACTTCTCCCTTACGTACTCAAGCTCTATGTCCAGTCTTTGGCACCTGCGGCGGCTGCCAACTACAACATATGGACTATACTGCTCAGTTAGAGTGGAAACGCGAGATAGTACGCCAGCTGTTGCAAGACGTCGGCGGCTTCACTGATCCCCCTCTACTAGATACGGTTCCTTGCGCTGACCCTTGGCACTATCGCAATCATATGCGCTTCTCAGTCAACCGCGATGGCCTGGCAGGCTTAACTGTCAGAGGATCACATCGTGTCCTGCCACTCGAGTCATGTCCAATCGCACATACACGCATCAATCAGACCCTAGCAGTGGTTAATCAGCATGTGAACCCCAAACCACAAGTACTAATACGGTGCGCAACGGATAACAATCAGATGCTGATTCAGCCTGCCCAAACGCCAGAGGTGGTGCAGGAACTAGCAAACATCGATATCGCTGTCCAGACCGATACAATGGATGAGGTGTTGGGTGGACAAACGTTCCGCATTCGACCCAGCTCGTTCTTTCAAACCAATACGCTACAGGCCGAGAAGATGGCTCAGATGGTTTTGCAGGGTTTGCTGGCAGATCAGTCTCCCGAACAGATTAAAAAACTGACGGTGGTTGATGCCTATTGTGGCGTGGGAACATTCGCGGCCCTATTGGCTCCCCATGTGGGCAAAGTGATTGCGATTGAAGAGTCGGCAAGCGCGATTAAAGATGCTCAATGGAATATGCGTGAGGTGGAACACGTAGAAATACTCAAAGGCAAAGTCGAAGACATGCTCCCGACCCTCTCGTCACAGATCGATGGCTTCGTGATCGATCCACCACGAGCAGGATGCCAACCAATTGTACTTGATACCCTCATTCAACATCCCGTTGCACGCATCGTCTACGTTTCATGCGATCCATCGACTTTGGCGCGAGATCTCAATATTTTGTGCAACATCAATCCAACCTATCGTCTGCGCTCGGTTCAACCTCTGGATATGTTTCCACAAACCGCGCATATCGAAAATGTAGCAGTATTGGAGCTGGCAGTACTATGACAACAGAAGATCAACCTTTATTACTTGCCTCCGCTTCTCCACGGAGGCGGCAAATTCTTGCGCAACTGGGACTATCCTATGGCGTGGCTGTCTCTCCCGGCGACGAAGATGCTGCTCAAGCTCTATATAAAGGTCCTGCTGAGGGTCTGGCTCAGTGGACGGCTACCTATAAGGCTCTGATGATGTTTTCTCTACCTACAACTGGCAGTTCTGTGGTGATTACGGCCGATACTACTGTGCTGCTGGATGATAGAGTTCTAGGCAAACCACGCGATCAAGATCATGCTCATGAACTATTACTCTCACTACGCGGACGCTGGCATCGAGTCGTCACGGGCATCGTAGTCAGTCGCATCAGCGATGGTCAGCTACAGATGCAGGGAGCAAGCTGTAGCACACCAGTACTCATGCGCCCTTACAGCGAAGAGGAGATCACAGCCTACATCGCTACCGGCGATCCGATGGATAAAGCTGGAGCTTATGGTATCCAGCACACCCAGTTTCAACCCACCGAACGCATAGACGGCTGCTACTACAATGTCGTCGGACTACCATTATGCACACTCGTGCGCCTGTTGGCTATCTTTGACATATATCCCCAGGCCACCGGATGCGCCAATACAGAGTGTCCATGGTCAGAACAATGCCACATTGATCAAACATACAAATAAACACATTTCCTGTAAGTGACGCCCTCGCGTCGTCACAACCACTAATTCGCTTGATCGCGACGTACCCGCACAACCGGAACGGCCCTCGCCGAAGACCACCCCGAGCAACCACGTGACATCAACGGCTCTCAGCAAGATCAAGCCGTCCCCGTGCGACCTCTTAGCTCGTGTGTGGGCGGGGAAGACCTCCGATAAACCTGGGCGTGGCGCTGGCCGAGTGCCGTTCCAGTCGGACGATGAACGGGCTCCGACAGCACGATAAGTGTGCCCCCCCCAAATTTTTGCAAACCGGCCAAGAAGCAGGTCACGCTCCATCGCAGCGACCATGACACAAGCGCGTAGCGGCGTCAAGATTGCAGCCCAAAGAGATCCTCCGCCGCAAGACCAGCCGCAATCTGGCCTTGCGCACGCCGTCCAGTTCACGTACGTTTTATTCGCCAAAGACGTAGAAATACCTACATGCTTGTTTTTGAAAAAGGACATACTTTCTGCGCTTGACTTTGACATGTGAGGAGCTTTGATCATCTTTCAGGAGCATTTCATACGAAAAACTGGACGGCGTGCGCAAGGCCAGATTGCGGTTTTTCCTCTTCTGAGCCTCTTACTCTGACCGCAATCTTGACGCCGCTACGCGTTCGTAGCGGTATCTCTACGAGGTTGCCGTATGCGCCCGCACGTTTTTGAACATCGCTAGAACGTTTGCAAAAAACCGTGGCGCACCCGCGCGATAAGTGTGCCCTCCCAAATTTTTGCAAACCGGCCAAGAAGCAGGTCACGCTCCATCGCAGCGACCATGGCACAAGCGCGTAGCGGCGTCAAGATTGCAGCCCAAAGAGATCCTCCGCCGCAAGACCAGCCGCAATCTGGCCTTGCGCACGCCGTCCAGTTCACGTACGTTTTATTCGCCAAAGACGTAGAAATACCTACATGCTTGTTTTTGAAAAAGGACATACTTTCTGCGCTTGACTTTGACATGTGAGGAGCTTTGATCATCTTTCAGGAGCATTTCATACGAAAAACTGGACGGCGTGCGCAAGGCCAGATTGCGGTTTTTCCTCTTCTGAGCCTCTTACTCTGACCGCAATCTTGACGCCGCTACGCTCTTTTTGTCGTATATCTACGATATTGCCGTATATGCTCGTTATTTGTGCACATCGCTAGAGCGCTTGCAAAAAACCGTGGCGCACACGCGCGATAACTTCGAGATGCATGAAGATTACGAAAGCGCTTGCGCCTGGCGCAATGGAGCGGTCACTTCATGCAATGATGCAAGTGTTTCCCGGTATGATTGCCACAGGTTGGTCTCGTAATAGTCGATCGCATGCGCCTGACAGAAATCTCTGACAATAAATTGAGCTTCCCTCAATTTATTTTGCGCCATGCTCGGAAAAAGATGATGCTCAATCTGATAGTTCAGGCCGCCATACCAGAAATCTGTCACTGGATGGGCATGGACGTTGCGAGCAGTAAGTATCTGCCGATGCAAGAAATCTATCTGACAATCCTTTTCCAGGACTGGCATCCCTTTGTGATTGGGTGCGAAAATTGATCCTTGATAGACTCCTGACAATATATGATGGACAATGATAAAGATGATCGCTTGCCAGATGGCTAGATGCGAGAAAATGATCCCAAAATAGAATACGAAATGCAACAAAAGAAGTAGTCGTGCTGCGACTCCATATTTGATATTCTTCTTAAACAAGTAGCGGATACTATTTATATGCATATCAACTAACGCTAGCGAGAGCATTGGAAAAAAGAAGTATGCCTGATATCTCATTAAGCTGAGTAGGAGTTTCCCTTTTCCTTGCAGATCCTCTGGCGCAAAGGCGATAATTGGTATGTATATGTCAGGGTCTACGTCGTGTTGATTGGGATTGCTGTGATGCTTGTTATGACGCTCAATCCACCAGGCAATATCCAGTCCCACGAGCAAATTACCTACAATGAGACCAACGATATCATTTTTCCTAGTGCTGCGGAATATCTGTCTATGTCCCGCAGAGTGGCCAAGAAGGCCTAGTTGTGTCGTGATGACAGCGAGAAAGGCGGCGTTGAGGAGTTGATATCCAAAAGGCTTCACAAAGAGGCAGATGCAGACACTTACAGCCAACAGAACCAGGAGGATGGCGAATTTGAACATATAATAAAGTGGTTGCCGTTCAAGTAGTCCTGCACCTTTCACCTTCTGTTTCAATTCGGCATATTCTTTGGCGAATTGGGTTGGGGATAGAGGGGATATGGTATTTACTTCGATCATAGACCTTGTTCCTTCAAAAATGTAGACTCACTTCCGGCTTGCTTTGACAATCTACCTAAACGCGTAGCGTCAAGACAACGGAAATTAGTTTATGAACCGACTTAGATATTCCAGTCTATCTATAGAAACGGCTCACAAGATTTACAAAATGGAATATAGGCGCTGAAAAAGCAGTGTGATACAGTGCAATTTCATTATTTCTTATTGGCATCATGATCCAAGTATAGCTGTAGCTCAACTATTTTGCAAATACCGATATACAATAGTTTCAAATTCAGCATTTATAAAACAGCATCGCTAGACCGATTATCTCATCTGGTAAACAAATATAATCTGATCACTTGCAACCATTTTTCACATAAGATATTTTAAGTATATTGATATTTTAGATGTTAATATCAAATTATTATATTTTATCAACCTATATTGCATTTTTAGTCATAGGAGTATAAGCATCAAAATATAGCAAAAGAGCCAGGATAAGATTTTTATCCTGGCTCTTTTGCTGCTAAGTATAACTCTAGATGCTGATAGCTTCCTCTTGCGCACGTACGGCGAAGTAGACGGCTTGCTGATGATGGATTACGATGGCTGCGGTTGTCTGCTCTGGATCAAATTGATAGGCTTCGGTCAGATGAACACCGATACTTTGCTCGACTGGCAAAATCTTGAAGAGCTTTTCATGATCGGCTAGCTCGGGAATGGCAGCATAACCCCAGCTGAAACGTCGCCCACGCGACTCATCCTGTTCCACACCCAGTTCGTGCCGAATCAGACGGTTGCTATATTCGGCTAGTCCTTCAGCCATCTCGACGGCCAGACCGTGGAGGAAGTAGGCTTCAGCGTAGTTCCCCTGGTCCTGTAAGGCCTGGATGGCATTGCTGGCAGCCTGTCCCATAGTGACAACCTGTAAGGGCACAACGTCAACTTGACCGCTCTGGACAGAGGCAAAGTAGTCGGCCAGACAGAGGCGTTCTCGTTCGGCCTGTCGTGGGAAGGAAAAGCGCTCCAGTTCCTGCAGTGTACCGTCGCGCTGGTATAGCGCTGGATCATAGATAAGCACTTCGTTACCCAATGATTGGCAGGGATAGTAACCGTAGATCACTTTGGGTTGCAGATAACGCTGTTGACGAGCTTCACGCATCATCCGCTCCAGGCGCGGCTCAAAATCCTGCTTGACAAGCTGATCGAATTCTTCTCCATGTGACTTCCCACCCCAGTGAAGCCGATAGAGTGTCTTGTAATCCATACACGCAGCAACATCTTCAAGTCCAATACGCTCCAGGATGCGTGGTCCCCAGAATGGCGGCTTCGGCAGTGAAAGTGCAGGCTTGATACTACTGGATGGTGTGAAAAGATCTACTTCCGCAGCTGGCACAGCCTGCTCCGCCTTCGCACGCTTTTTCGTACGTTCATTAAGGGCCTCTTGCCGATTGTGCTGGATAAACTTGACACGCGCTTCAGGCGAATTTGTAAGTTTATCCATGATATCCAGCCCCTCAAAAGCATCGCGGGCATAGAAAACGCCTGGCGCGTAAGCACGAGGTGTGGTGTCAGCCGCCAGATCGTCAACGAAGAGAATGCGCCGACCATATGAACGATTGATCGCAGCACCACCAATAATCACGGGGAAATCCAGATGACGCTTATCTAACTCTTTCACGCAGAGCGGCATCTGCTTGGAGGTACTAACTAGCAAGGCGGAGAGTCCGATCACATCTGCTTTCACCTCGATGGCCTTATCCAGAATAACGTTGAGCGGAACCTGCTTGCCTAGATCATAGACGGTATAGCCATTGTTGCTCAAAATCGTGTTGACCAGATTCTTGCCAATGTCATGGACATCACCAAAGACGGTCGCCAGTACGACTTTACCTTTAGTATATCCTTCTTGCTTTTCGAGATAGCTTTCAAGGTGCGCAACCGACTTTTTCATTACTTCAGCGGATTGTAGGACGAAGGGTAAGATAAGTTCGCCGGCTCCAAAGCGATCTCCGACGTCTTTCATAGCAGGCAGGAGCACAGAATTCAAGACATTCACCGCTGCTTCGTTCTTCGTCACGTTCAACTCAATGGCGCGTTCCGCCACTACTTCATCGATAAGTGGCTCGACGCCTTCTTTACGACGATGAAGAATCTGCCAATGAATCTTTTCTGCGACATTCATGCCTTCCGTGGGATCAACTTTTTCGCTACCCTCACTTTTCTCAGGTCCATGCTCTTCATAGTAAGCAATAAATTGTGGAAGCGCATCTGGACGATTGAAGATGAGATTATCAGCGAGTCGTCGCTGCTCGGCATCGACCTCAGCGTAGGGCGTGATATGCGTCGGATTGACGATCGCCATATCTAGTCCCACCTTGACGGCGTGGTAGAGGAAAACACTGTTCAGCACCGCACGTGCGTGCTGCCTTAAACCAAATGAGACGTTGCTGACGCCAAGAATCGTTGAGACACCAGGTAACTCAGCCTTAATAGCGCTAATGGCATCCAGCGTCTCAATGGCAGCCGTCTGTAAATCCTCCTGACCAGTAGTAATAGGAAAGGTCAGGGCATCAAAGATGAGAGAACTGGCAGGCAAGCCGTATTCGTGCACACAGATATCGTAGATCTTATGAGCGATCTCAACTTTGCGTGCGGTCGTTTTACCCATACCGATATCGTCGATAGTCAGAGCAATCACGGCAGCTCCGTGTTCGAGTGCCATAGGCACGACATTATCGATACGCTCGCGTCCGGTCTCCATATTAATCGAGTTGATAATGACACGTCCAGGAGCGATTTCCAGCGCGGCCTTGATGACGTTGGCTTCGGTGCTATCGACCACAAGTGGCGCTTCCAGACCCATCGAGAGCTTCTTGACAAGCGTCGCCATTTGAATATCCTCATCAGTACGCTCGGTCAAAGCCACCTGGACATCAAGAACATGAGCGCCACCTTCAACCTGCTCACGTCCAATCGCCAGCAACGTATCATAATCATCTGCCAACAGAGCCTTTTTCGCTTTACGGCTACCCGTTGCATTGACACGCTCGCCCACAATCAAAGGTGCTGGAACTTGCTGCATCGCCACGGAGCGGATACCACTGGAGACATATGCTGGGATGATATTCTGGAAGTCTTTGTGCGCGATGTTATTATCGGCGATAGGTCGCGCTTGCCTGGGCACGTCACGACAGGCCTTGACGATCGCTCGCAAATGCTCATGGCTGCTGCCACAACAGCCGCCAATGATATTAACACCAAAGTCCATCACAAATTCACGCAGCGCCTGCGCCATCGGTTCAGGCTCCATTGGATAGACCGCCTGACCATTGACGTTCAGAGGAATACCAGCATTGGGAATGGTGGAGACTGGCAGAGGACAATTCTCGGCCAGATAGCGCACAGGCTCACGCATGTGCTCTGGACCAGTGGAACAGTTAAGACCAACGATATCCACGCGTAAAGCGGTCAGAGTCGTCATCACAGCCGCGATATCGGTACCCAGCAACATACGTCCGCTGGTATCGAGGGAGACCTGCGCCTGAATAGGAACCTGTCGTCCAACATCCTGCATAGCCTGCCGCAAACCAGTGATCGTCGCACGAACCTCAAGAATATCCTGACTGGTCTCAACGACAAAGACATCGATGCCGCCCTGAAGCAGACTCGTGGCCTGCTCACGGAAAATCGTGACCAACTGCTGATACGTGATGTTGCTCAGCATAGGATCATCTGAAGATGGCAACATACCGGTCGGACCAATCGATCCTGCCACGAAGCGAGGATGCTCGGGTGTACTATAGCGATCAGCAACTTTGCGCGCAAGTTGTGCAGCCGCAAAATTAACTTCATGAGTAAGATGTCCAATACCATATTCATCGAGCTTCAAACGGCTAGCCGTAAACGAATCGGATTCGAGAACATCACAGCCTGCTTCCATAAAGCCAGTATGAATCTCCTCAATAACTTGAGGCTTGGTTAAGACCAGATATTCATTACAACCTTCTGTCTTCGCACCACCATAATCTTCTGCGGTCAATTCATAGAGTTGGATATTGGTGCCCATTGCTCCATCATAAATTAAAATACGTTGTGCCAGTGTATCGAGAAATTGACTCATATTCTCTCCAGACTCCAGGGATTACGTAGCGATGCCAATTGCAAAAGTAGACGTCTCAAAAAATCAAAGGAAATCAAATGAGAGTGTTCGCCACAAATATGCGAGGATAGCGCATCGCACTCAAAAATCCTCGACTTACAATGTTATACTTCAGATAGAGCGGCGACCAATTACGATCACCCGCGCTCCTTCCTCACGAAGGCGCATAACAGGTACCCAGAATTCTAAATCTTCTACCTCTTGAGCAACAAAATACCCGATAGTTTTTCCTTGTAAGCGCACTGTAATCTTCCTCTCTGGTGCTTAGATGCCATGCTGTATTATACCATGAGTCGCTAAGACGCCGTAACGTTTTTTGAACTCTGCCAAGCTGGAACGTAACCCTCGCATTGATCGTGTGAATAGTAAATAATAATGCAAAGATGCACTGGATTTGATGGAGGCTTTGGTAATGGCAAAGCGTTTTATGCTCGGCATTGAAGAAGAATTCCAACTGGTCGATACAAAGACCGGTGAACTGGCCTCACGCGCCCAAAGTATGCTAAATAAAAGTGCGCAGATTTTTAAAGAACAGCTGAAACCAGAAATGCTCCAATCCATACTGGAATACGTATCGCCAATTTTACCAGATATCCAAGCGGCACGTACAGAGCTATATGCCTCAAGAGCGCTGCTAGCACAACTGCTGCAAAACGACCACCTGGCATTGGTAAGCGGTGGAACGCATCCATCCTCATCCTGGCATGACCAAAAAACTACGCCAGATGAGCGCTATCAGGCAATTATCGACGAATATCAAGATGTAGCACGCTCGGTATTAATCTTTGGCATGCACGTCCATGTCTCAATTGCATCCAAAGAGCAAGCGATCACCATCATGAACCAGGTACGCACCTGGCTTCCACACATCCTGGCCCTATCATCCAACTCGCCATTCTGGAACGGTCGTATGACAGGCATCAAATCTTATCGCGCAGTGGTCTGGAAACGCTTTCCCCGAAGTGGCACACCCTCTGTCTTTCGAAATCAAGCTCACTTCGATAACTTCGTCAACGATCTGGTCGAGATGCAGTGTATCGATAATGGCAAAAAGATCTGGTGGGATATTCGACCACATCCGTTCTTTGATACCATCGAGTTCCGTATCTGCGACATGCCGGCGACCATAGAGGATACATTGGCGCTAGCGGCCCTCTGCCAGGCACTTGTCGCCAAACTAACCCAACTGGATGAGCGTGGCAAGAAAGTTCCTGTGCTAGCACGCGATTATGTAGATGAGAATAAGTGGCGCGCTATGCGCTACGGTCTGGATGCAGAGATCATAGACTTCACCAGACACCGCCACCTGAGCATACGCGATTCTATCCGCGAACTCCTGGCTTTTGTCGATGATGTCATCGATGAATTAGGTAGCCGCCGCGAAATAAACTATATCCATCGTTTGCTTGACGACAAACGTGGTACCGGCGCTGACCGGCAGATCGCTATCTTCAGTGAGACAAACGATATCAATAAGGTCAACCAGTTCTTGATCGAGCAGACCATGCAAGGCGTCCAACTTGATAATGCACTACTGCATGATAAATTCATTCGCTTTATGACACCCGAAACTGTCAAAGCGTAACGAAATGCTATCCAGCCAGAAAACATAACTCAAATAGTTCTGCCTCTAGATCATAAGGGCTCATTGAAACCGCATCTATAGTATTTTGTGGTATTTCGGTCCAGACCATCCCGTCTGTATCCTTATGGCAGCAATGGCAGCAATGGCAGATATAAGGATCATGGTGCTGTGCTCTCGTTTACTATAGTGATGTGATAACCAGAATCAAAAAGATAATGCCAGTCAGGTCTGCGAACAACCCCAGACAGCCGAAGATGATCCCCAGAAAAGGAATCAGTCCCAGGATGTGTAAAATCCCGCCGATAATCAGGAAAATGAGCGCCAGAACTGCAAAATTCTTGGCTTTGCTGTATGGCGATTGCCCATACATCGGTGGATGCTCATACATCGGCTCCTGTGGGCCTTGTTGTGGTGTTTGGTACATGATCAATGCCTCCGTGCAATAATTGTTATATTTAGTCCAGGAGAGCAAGCGTTGTCATAGATATGTGGCTCATTCTCCTTATTTATTAAGCACTTTGAGCATTAATTGTACCATGAATCTCTCGATAGAGGAAGGTCAGTGAACCTATTCACACTCAAAATGCTGGCGAATTTATTAAGCCAGCAAAAGAACACCTTTCCGTGGAACTATGCTTTTACTGGCTTAAGTGTGGATTATTAGGCTTCCGCAAGCTGTCCAATGACGGCGCTGAAGCGTGTAAGCTCTTCTTCTGTGTTGTAGTAGTGGACAGAAGCACGAACCATTGTGGTCAGACCACGAGCGGACAGATCCAGCAGCGTGGACTTACGCTGGGCAACGGATACGTTGATATTCTGCGACTCCAATTTCTGTCGAATCTCGACTGAATCGAGACCTTCGATGGTAAAGGTGACAATGCCGCATTGCGTGATCCCACGATCATGAACGATAACGCCAGGGATAGGACTGAGTTGGGTGCGCAGTTGATACGATAATAGTTTGATGCGCCGCCAGATGTTGTCGATTCCCCATTCCAGGGCATAGTCGATGGCGGTAACCAGACCAAATTTGCTGGCATAACTGGTTTCAAATAGTTCGAAGCGTCGTGCGTCTGAGCGTATTTCATAGCGGTCTGGTGCTACCCAGGTGGCCGAATGTGAATCAAGGCTATCTGGCACTAATTGCTCAATAAGCTCACGGCGAACATACAAGAAACCAGTGCCACGTGGACCACGCAGATATTTACGTCCGGTCGCTGAGAGCATATCGCAGCCGATCTTCTGCACATCGATAGGCATCTGCCCCACCGATTGACAAGCATCAACCAGATAAAGGATACCAGCTTCACGAGCGATCTTCCCAATCGCTTCGATTGGATTGACTAAGCCTCCACTGGTGGGCACGTGTGTGATGGAAATAAGTTTGACACGCTCATCGATAGCGTTATGCAATGCTTCCAGAGAGACTTGTCCATAGGCATCATCGGGGATAGGCTCAACGATAGCTCCGGTCCTCTGCGTTACCTGTAAATATGCAATATAGTTGCTGGCATATTCAGCCATCGATGTAAGAATCCGATCTCCGGCCTTGAAGGGGATGGCATAGAAGACACTATCCCAGCCTCGCGTGGCGCTTTCGACAAAGGCAACCTCTTCACGAGTGCAGTTGATGAGCTTAGCAACGGCATCATAGGCGTGTTCAAGCGTCGCCTGCTGCCTGTCAGCTGTCTCATAACCGCCAATCTGCGCTTCCAGTTGTAGATATCCAATCGTAGCATCCAAAACCGGCTGCGGCATCAGCGAAGCGCCTGCATTATTTAAATGCAGCACATTCGTACATCCAGGCGTTTCCTGACGAGCTCGATCAATATCAAATAAAGCCATGTTCTACTCTCCTCATTTTTAATCTGTATTGTAGCAGACCAGACACAGCTTATTAAAGCCCAATCCTCATTGTCATAGCAAGCCAATCAAGCGTCCTCAGAAGATGAGAAATCGTCTACTGATGAGCCCTGTAGCTCGTTCAGCAGACGATTTGGCTCTAATGACATGTATCGATAAGGTTAATTGGTGGGGATAACGACGCGTCCTTGATTGGTCGGTGGCAGATTGGGTCCGGCACCAACGTAACGGACGGCTGTTCCGATAGCGGTGACTTCCATCCATTCATTATTGTGCATAAATTCAACTTTGACGTCAGCACCAATAACGCCATCTGCGCCTAGTTGATCAGCCTCGAATTGCATCCGGCTGATAGCTAGCTCGCGTGCCTGATACATCAATTCAGAATATTCTTTGAGTTCACCCTGGAAGTTTCCTTTGATACCAACAAGCCAGTTGCGAACTGCTCCCATCGAATAAATACAATTTCCGACAACCATACCCATGGGTTGAAAACCTTTATCGGTAACCAGCCAGAATTCCTGGCCCGTGAGATCAGATGTAAACGCGCGACCACGATATCCTGGTTTGACATCCATTGCATTTTTAGGTCCAGACATTTAAAGGTCTCTCGCTTTCTTTATATAGCATCAGCTTGATTGAGTTTACCCATCTAGATGATAATCCAAATGTATCGGCTTTCTTATTATTGAATAACCTTCTATCAAGGGTAAACGTAAATCGGCAGATATTTTCAAATACAGGTATCAAGGAAGTCCGATGACGCGTAGGCTTTGTGGATGCTCGACAATAAAGCGATATTCTATAATGTATTCTCCGTCAGGTGGCAAGGAGAATTCCCAGGTAAGCAGTTCAAGCTTTGTACGTTCCTCTGGCGGCGGCATGATGCTTTGTACTCTGACTTTGATGCGTTCGTGCTGCGGCACGGGGATATGATCCCGTACGATGACTTTTCTACGTCCAGGCGCGTAATTGTGAATGTTGATACGATACGCATAGGTGCTACGTCGTATGTCTCCTTGCAACAGATTGCCTTTATCGACAGCACGTTCGGTTGGTTCACGCTTGATCTTAAGGTCATCGTCGATGCCAAGAAAGACTTTGAATTCTTCTCTAGCAGCTGTAAAGGCAAGTGTGGTGGTGCCGACGTATTCAGCTCCCAAAAATATGCTGGCCTGCCCCTCAAGCAGCGTGCGTTCGGTACTATTAATAATAGTAGCCCGCATGTGCGCATTGGTTTCAACGGCTGGAGCACTCACGAAGTCAAAGTCGCAGGGCAGATCGTCACGGGCGATGGTTGTTTTATGCGGTGAGTTATCTGATGGAATGTCGATTGAATGTCCAATGCGAAATATGAGTGCAGTCCCACTTTTCTCAACCGCCGCGATAGCAACCTCAGCCTCAACAAGTTCTGGTGCTGGCGGCTCCATATTATCCATTTCAAGACTGTCAAAGGGAGTAGAAGCCGCTACAAGAGAGGCCACTTTGGCGGATCTCGATGTTGCGTACATCATTGGCGCGGCAACGGCATGGGGATGGGGTGGCGCGGTGTACTCTTTTAGATACCAGGGCTGGAGTTCGGGCAGGATAGATGCCAGGCTGGGTCGTGCAGTAGAAAGAGAGAGTTCCACTTTATCCCAATTTTCGCCGGTGGATTGCTGAACCATGCCGATATAGGTCAGCTCAACGGTTCCACGCATCTGCACTTCGTCGGTCTGTACACGAACATCATACTGCGGATACCAGGAGGCGTTACGCACAAGATAGGAAATTTCGAGTTCTAATTCGCCTGCGGTCGTCAGCTCAACAGATACAATGGCGGCCTGTCGATCGGCCACAATCAAATCTCCCTGGCGCTGATTGTAAGCACGTTTTTGCGCCTCAATCGCTAGCTGAGCTTGCTGAATCTGGATCTCTAATTGGAGCGCAGCCTCGGCATCCTGCCCAGCCTGTGTCGACATAAACTGAAAGAAATCAGCACAATCTTGCGGCTTTATCTGTCCCTGTGCCAGACCACGTGCAAAATCCTTCGACTGCTCACCAAGCGCACGCAGCCATTGCCGCCGATCTTGTAGGGCGTCTTGTCTGGCCTGGAGCAGTTGTTTTTGATGCTGCAATTGCTCCAGATCTGTTTGCAGTTGCGCAAAGTCTTCTTCAGGCGGTCGCGGATTAAAAGCGGTAGTGACGTCAACGTTCAAGATCCGGGTCCCTTGAGGTCCACGACCGGAAGCTCTAAACGAGTCGCGTAAAAATGGAGGCAAGTTGTTAATGCGTAATTCATGCTCGCCCGTTTCGAGCGTTAGCTTCCCTTTACGCGTGACCAGAGCACGATCTGAGTACACAGTGACAGCTGTGATCGGTGCAATGAGATCTGTCATTATTGTAAAATTCCTTCTTTCGTCTTGAGAGCATTGGACCTTGGCAATGGGGATCTGGCTACGAAGAAATGTGAGATACGCTCTTTAACTGTGAGATGTCCCTGCTATAAATTACGTGCTATGATCGAAAAAGTTTGGTCGCAGCTTTTTTCCATTCCTATCCCGTCCTTCAGTCTACTTATGCCGCAAAAATCTACTCATTGATCTTTCAACAAGTACCACCTTTTGACAACGAGTGCAGAATACGGTAATGTACAGATGTTCGCATTAGAACGACTCTGTCATTTGTGTGCTGTTGAGGTATGTTATTAGCGGCACTTTTTTCATCTGAATGCAAAGAAATATCTCGTAGCTAGAAATGTGTTGCTATGTCGAGTCTGAGCCCTGCTCGCAAACAATATCTTGAATTCAAAAAACAATTTCCCGATGCCATCCTTATGTATCAGGTTGGAGACTTTTTCGAAACTTTCGATGATGATGCCTATACGACAGCACGCGAGTTGCAGATTGTGCGCACTACACGCAGCTATGGCAAGGGGAAAGAGCGTGTTCCGTTAGCAGGTATTCCTGTCCATGCGCTGGAAAACTATATCGGAAAGCTGATCCAACGTGGCTACAAAGTTGTCATTTGTGAACAGACAGGAGAAACGATTAAAGGTCGAGATGTGGTTGAGAGGTCTGTAACCCGTATTCTAACTGCTGGCACACTCTCCGAACCCAATCTACTACCTGCACGCCAGAATAACTATCTGGTAGCGATCGCTCCCGGACGCCATCAGACGGGCCTGGCTGCCGTGGATGTCAGTACCGGAGAGTTCCTGGTCACCTGGTTTACTCCTAGCGAGCTTCCCATTGCCCTGGAGGCCGAGCTGCAACGCTTATCTCCAGTTGAGTGTTTACTGGTTGAAGGTAGCCATCAGAATGATTATGGTTTACCAGCGAAAAACATCACCATCACCCATTGTCCGGCCTATTTTTATCAGCAGGAGGCAGCGCAGCAACGCTTATGCCGTCAATTCGGTGTCCAATCACTCGAGGCGTATGGCTGCGCCAATGAGCCACAGGCGCTGGCTGCCGCAGGAGCGATCATAGCGTACCTGGAAAAAATGAATGCCTCATTGCTCTCCTTGCTGACCTCATT
Source organism: uncultured Chloroflexia bacterium (assembly GCA_963699315.1). Lineage (GTDB taxonomy): Bacteria > Chloroflexota > Ktedonobacteria > Ktedonobacterales > Ktedonobacteraceae > Dictyobacter. Next base: position 3,388,669 of record OY969433.1, on the reverse strand, counting down.
GCACTCATACAGCACCACGAATTTTATGGTCCTCGACGCCCATACCCAACGCAATCTAGAACTACTCCAGGGCACACGGAGTGGATCACTACAAGGAAGCCTGCTCGGCGTGCTGGATCGTACGATTACTCCAATGGGTGCGCGGCAGATGCGGCGCACGCTGACGCAACCACTACTGGATCTGCAAGAGCTCAATGGTCGCTTGCAGGGTATCGAAGAGCTCTATGAGAGTCCGGCTATTCGCAGTCGCTTTACTGGCTGTCTGCAAGAGCTAGGAGATCTAGAACGCGTCTCTGGACGTATTCGTCAGGGAACCGCGGTGCGCAACGAGGTGCTGGGATTGCATGAGTATCTGACTGTCCTACCGACGTTGCGTGATTTATTGCAAAGCTGTGAGTCACCATTACTGCTGGAGATCGCTGAAGAGCTTGATCCCTGTCCAGAGGTTAGCGAGCTAATCCAGCGAGCACTGGTCGCACGCGATGAAGAGAGTCAAGAGGGCGATGAGGGACGACTGATTCGTCCTGGCTATCATGCAGAATTAGATGAGCTCTTTACTTCTATCCGCGACTCCCGACGCTGGATGCTCTCTCTCGAAGCGCACGAGAGACAACGAACAAACATCAAAGCGCTAAAAGTCGGTTTTAATAAGGTCTTTGGCTACTATATCGAAGTGAGCAATGCTAATGTCAGACTGATACCCGATGATTATATGCGCAAACAGACACTGGTCAATGCGGAACGCTATATTACGCCTGAATTGAAAGAGCATGAGGCCCGCATTCTGAGCGCGGTCGAGCGCATTGAGGAGATGGAACACACTATTTATGTGGATGTGTTACGCCAGTTGGCCCTGCATTATCAAGCATTAATGACCAGTGCAGCGGCAGTCGCCAGGATCGACGTCCTATTAAGTCTGGCAGAGGTTGCAGCCCATCAAGGATACACACGACCTGTGCTTGAGCAGGGATACCAACTAGAAATCATCGACGGACGGCATCCAGTCGTAGAATATATGCTCAATGGCGATGTCTTTATCACCAATGATACACATTTAGAAGCTGAAAACGACGAACGTATTCTGCTCTTGACCGGTCCAAATATGGCGGGGAAATCAACCTATCTACGTCAGGTCGCACTGATCACCCTCCTTGCACAGATCGGCAGTTTTGTACCTGCTCGTCAGGCACGCATCGGACTGGTCGATCGGATCTTTACACGTGTAGGCGCAGAAGACGATATCGCATCTGGCAAGAGCACCTTTATGGTTGAGATGGAAGAGACAGCAACGATCCTCCATCATGCCAGCAGCCATAGCTTGATCATTCTCGACGAAATCGGACGTGGCACAAGTACGTATGATGGATTAGCTATCGCTCGCGCCGTCGTTGAGCATCTGCATGACGATATCAGGGCGCGAACGCTGTTTGCGACACATTATCACGAACTGGCAGCACTGGCTACTGAATTAGAGCATCTGCATGTTTACACAGTGGCAATCAGCGAAGACGAGCAAAGTGGAATTATCTTTTTACATCGTGTTGTGCCGGGATGCGCCGAACACAGCTTTGGCGTCCATGTTGCCAAATTAGCCGGCATGCCTCAGAAGATTATTCAACGCGCCGAGATGGTCTTACAGCAGTTGGAAAAGGATAAACACTCTTTTGTCCCTAACCAATCAGAAAAGAGCTCGTCACGCAGCGCAGGAAGCAATGGACGCTATAACGCAGAAATCGTTAATGGCAGCATCACAGGATTAGCCTATTCTTTCTCCTGGCAGAGCAATGAGGCACGACAGATAGCACAATTGTTAGAGCAAAGTGATCAGGAATCCGCTCTGGACGATATTGATGTGTATGCGATTACACCACTCGATGCTTTGAATTTATTGGTTTTACGACAAAAAAAGAAGAAAATATTGTACAGATGAGTCAGTTTTCGCATCCACCAACACAGCCGTCTGATTTTAAACGCTCTCCCTTGCATGAGCTCCCGCCAGCAGTCGCCGAGCGGATCGCCGCAGGTGAGGTGATCGAGCGCCCAGCCTCAGTGGTCAAAGAACTATTGGAAAACACTCTGGATGCTGGCGCACACGAGATAAAAATCGAGATTCGTGGCGGCGGTCTGCGTTTGATCCGCGTGAGCGACGATGGTTACGGCATTCCCGAAAACGAATTGGAACGAGTCAGTATACGGCACACAACCAGTAAGCTTCAGGCATTTGAGGATCTCGATCACCTACACACACTAGGTTTTCGAGGCGAAGCACTGGCAAGTATCGCCACAGTCTCTGAAACGACGATACTCAGTCGCGCCATAGAGACGGAACAAGATGGAGCGATACAGTCCGCTCTCTGGATCACCTGGCGCGGTGGGGAGTTGCTACAGCGCGGACGACGTGCACGCCCTCATGGTACGACAGTGACCGTAGCCGATCTATTTTATAATGTTCCAGCGCGCTTAAGCTATACAAGAGCCGCCCGTACCGAGAATAGTCATATCATTCAACTCATACGCCGCTATGCCATAGGCTATCCAGCTATCCGCTTTGCGCTGGCCATCGATGAACATATGGCAGTGCAGACAAGCGGCAGCGGCAACCTGGAGACAACACTCACCGAACTTTATCATCTCTCGCTCCACGATCTATTGCAAGAGATGCATACAGATGATAGCGAGCACTATAAACTCCATGGATCTATCGGTAACCGCGTCCTAGCGCAGAACAGCCGTCAATATATCGCCCTGTTCATCAACGGACGCGCCATACAATCCCGTACCCTGCAAGACGCAATTGAGCGGGGATATCGACATCTTTTACCAAAGGGCAAACATCCGCTGCTTGTGCTCTTCCTGGATGTGCCTCCCGAAGAGATTGACGTCAATGTGCATCCATCAAAAACTGAGGTCCATCTCATTTATGAAGCGCTAATCAAAGAAGCCATCACGCAAGCAATCAAGGCGGTCCTGGAAAGAGTTCCAGCCTTGCCATTAGCAGTACAGTTTCCCGAGCCTGTCCTTGCCACACAACGGCGCCTACCTGGTCCACGTCGTCACGGCTTGCATGTCGCAGAGACCGCAGAAGGCTATCGGATCGAAGCTGCGACACCTGGAACGGCTGAAGTAATTGGCAGTCTGCAATGCCTGGCACAATTGCAACAAGCAGTCATCCTGGCAGAGGCTCCAGACGGGAGTCTCTACTTGATCGATCAACATCGTGCCCATGAACGCATCATTTATGAGCATCTGCGTAGCACCTACACAGGCAGCGTCGACGAAGATGTAGAGAGCAATACACACCTCCTGCTCGAACCAGTCATGATCGAAATGAAACGCTACGAAGCCGAACTGCTTGAACAACGTCTGCCTATGCTCAAAAGCCTCGGTATCGACTGTGAACGCTTCGGCGGACGCAGCTTTCTTGTCCGCTCGGTACCGGCCAGTCAGGGCAACGAACAACTGGCTGCACATATGCAAGAACTGGTCGAAACCGCCGCCGAAGACAGCACTGAATGGGAAGAACATCTTTTAATCAGCCTTGCCTGTCACTCAGCGCTACGACGGGGCCGCGAACTGAGCAGCGGAGAACAACGGACATTGCTCAAAGCTCTCGCCACAGCATCGGCTCCCGCCGTCTGTCCACATGGAAGTCCGATCCTCCTACACTATAGCCGCACCTTCCTGATAGATAAATTTGACTGGTAAATCAGTTTGTGTGGCTCAACCTTGCAAAAACCGCATAGCATTCTATACTTTTGCTTTTAGAAAATTTAATTTACCATTTTCGATTGTTACAAATCTTATAATAGTAATAAGATTTATGTTTTATAAATCTCTTATATGTAGGGTAGAAATTGCTCTTGCAGCAAAATCACACAATGAGGTTATAAATGAGAACACATCGCAAAACACTAGCCAAAAGTGCACAGTTGCTAGGCGTCGCTGCTCTCGCTCTGGGATTTACCGCAGTACACGCGCCATCCCATATACATGCAATGACGCATACCCATCAGATACCCCAATCAACTGTAACGACGTTAAAAAACACATCAGGGTCATCTTTCAACGCATCAGGGATGCTGCTGCCGCCTCCGCCTCCATGGCATCCTGTACCGCTGCCACCTCATCCTGCACCTCCGCCTCCATGGCATCCTGTACCGCTGCCACCTCATCCTGCACCTCCGCTTCCATGGCATCCTGTACCGCTGCCACCTCATCCTGCACCTCCGCTTCCATGGCATCCTGTACCGCTGCCACCTCATCCTGCGCCTCCGCTTCCATGGCATCCTGTACCGCTGCCACCTCATCCTGCGCCTCCGCCTCCATGGCATCCTGTACCGCTGCCACCTCATCCTGCACCTCCGCTTCCATGGCATCCTGTACCGCTGCCGCCTCATCCTGCGCCTCCGCTTCCATGGCATCCTGTACCGCTGCCACCTCATCCTGCGCCTCCGCTTCCATGGCATCCTACAAGACCGTGAAGTTCTTACACAGCAGAGAGTGGAACAACAAAAGATACAAATTAAATATCCATAATATACTTCACCAATAGAAGTATATTTGTAACAAAACCACGATTAATGAGCCCATAACGCATCGAGCAATGCCACAACTCAACTTCGGCATTGCTCATTATTTTTCTCTTATGCTCCAAATAGTTATTCCTCACATAAGCATCGTATGTGGTCCTACATGTGTTCTCATTGCAAGAGAGGTAGTCTAAGCATCCATTATTGAAGACATTCCACCAACTCCCCGTGATTTTGTCACACGCGTTGGCCGCAGTCATTAGGGAGTTACATGTGCTCTCTTTTTTAAAAGTAGTTATTCAGGTACTCTTATAAGCTAGCTCGTACGTTACATATAGTAAGGCTACTGAATGGCTACTTGTTTGTAATATGCCGATGCTTGTTGCTAGACAGAGCCAATAATTTCTGTTAAGATGCGTAAATTGAATTATATAATGTAGATAGTACAATATCTACATTATATGTCGAATGGCATACAGTTTCTCAAACTGCAAGTACCGGTAATGCGCTTTGGCCCACATAAGCGATGGTATTCTGCTAAGATGAAAGGATTGATTATTTCATGACTATAACTCCCCAACCTCCATCGTCAGAGGAGCCAGAAAAGCAGTCACCTACCCATTCTTCAAAAGAGACACCTAAACAGCCATCGCCTGCCTCCGATACCCAATCTGACGAAGCAGAGCAGCAGACGGTGCGCGATACTTCAGAAAATATTCCCTGGCGGCCCGCGTCATCTCCTGATGCGAGTTTCGGACGAAACTCCTACACAGAGTCCGGCTGAACCCGCTCCACAGAGTTGGGATGAGCCTCCCACACAAAAATGGTCTGATGCTTCCCCTGATAATCAGAGTGAACTCCCCACACAACGATGGGCCGATGCTTCCCCTGAGAGTCTGGCTGAACCCGCTGCTCCACAAAGTTGGTCCGATGCTTCTACTGAGAGTCTGGCTGAACCCGCTACTCCACAAAGTTGGACCGATGCTTCTACTGAGAGTCCAGCTGAACCCGCTGCTCCACAAAGTTGGTCCGATGCTTCCGATGATTCAGAGGATGAGGATTCAGAGGATGATGAATTGGCTTCCTCTCAGCCATCGCGATCAGGAGTATTTATACATAAAGGGATGCTGATTGCAGCAGCAGCAGTAGTAGTACTGGCGGCAGTGCTGGTTGCACTTCTGCTGTTTGTCAACCGTCCTATAGATCCACCAACTGACTGGATCGCAAGTTCGCCTCCCAGTAGCCAGGGAACGGTTCTGTACTATCTTCATTGGACAAATCAAAACGGCGCGCTGAAAGGGCAATTACAGTTAGCTGTCAATAGCAACGGCGCCACACAGTCCGTCACAGCTCCAACAACAGGTCTCTATAGCAGAGATAACCATATCATATTCGTGGTCGTCACAATTAGTGGTCAGGCACCAGTTACACTATCGGGCAACATCAATGATAATAATGATACCTTAACCTTGAATCAGGCAGGTGCCACCGATAAGACTGGCCAGATTGTTTTCCATACAGGTAGTGCAAACGATTATAAACAAGCTACGAATAAATTAAACACGACAAAGAAGTAGCTTTATATTACACTGCATGAGTTTGATAATGATGGTCGTTACACTGTTTAAGCAATGTAACGACCATTTTTTAGTGCAAACATTTGAAGCGAGCGGTACTATCCGCGCTCCTGGGACAAAAGATCAAAAACAATATGATATAATGCGCCCAACTACACAGGTTGAGGTTTCTATCAAAACGAGAATGGGCTTCTCTTGGTTTAATCCGCTATTTTTGCTAGGGCCGGAGATTTGTATGTACCACACTTTAGAGGGTGAGTTTTTTTAAAAATATGACACTGATAATCAATAGCATCATGCTTGCGGCATCAGCAGTTGTTATTAATATTGCTCTGAGTAGCGCGATGGTTGTGGCGGCGGTTGGATTGGGTATTCTTTTGCGCCGTTTGTTGATTCGACGACTTCAAAAGACGGTTTTGGATGCCTGGATTATTCAAGCGCTGGGCGTGCTGGTGATAGCAATACCTTCAATCCTGGGGATTATCGGCGGATTAGCGATATTTAACGCCTCCTTTGTTGTAAATGCTCTTAAAATGAGTGCAAGCAGTACAAATTCGCTCGACTACATTGGTGGTCTCTATAGTATCGTGCAAACAATCTTGATTGCAGTTCTGGGCTACGGCATTGCTAGAACTATCAGAGCGGTCACGCTGCGAAGTCTGGGGACGAGCCGCATCGATATCAATATACGGATACTATTTGCACGTGTGTTGTATATTATTACTCTGTGTGTGACACTCGCATTTCTGCTGTCGGTCTGGAATGTGCCGATTGGCGTGCCTGTTGCCGTACTGGGGACATTTACGGTTGCTCTCACTGTCGCGTTGCAGGATATTCTCAAAAACCTGGTGGCTGGCTTCTATATTCTGATCGAGCGACCGTTTCATATTGGCGATCAGGTCAATATCACCTCGGGCCCGGTAACCTATATTGGTAAAGTAGAAGATATTCAATTACGCACTACAATCTTACGTCAAACAAGCGGCGAAGAGGTCAGCGTTCCCAATCTGGTCATCTTTAGCAATGCGGTGATCAATAATACGCATTTTGGTAAGCGGCGTTCGATTTTGCTGCTGACCATGCCACAGGATGATTTCGAGCGCGATGAGACGACAAGTCAAATTCTGCTTCTGCTCAAAAACTATGATGAGGTGATGGAGCGTCCTGAACCAATCGTGATGGTGAATGGCTACGAGGAGGGAAAGATTTTGCTGCATGTGCGATTCTGGATTGCGACTGAACAGACTATCGATATTTCAGCTATCATCTACGAGCTACATCACCTCTTGCCACAAGCAAGTATTGCTGTCAAGGAACCCGTATAGCTCCAATCCCTATCAGAATGCGACCCTTTATGATAAAATCCCTGGAGAAAGATAAAGAACGCTGGTGTAAAGGGGAGCGGCAATAGATATGCGATCAATTGGCTTAATGGGTGGCACTTTCGACCCTATTCATAATGCCCATCTCATTGTCGCCGAGGAGGTACATGCAGTTCTCGGTCTCACTGAGATGGTTTTTATTCCCTCAGGCGAACCACCGCACAAATCTGGACGAGAGACCGCGCTACCCCATCATCGACTAGCAATGGTTGAACTGGCGATAGCATCCAATCCACATTTCACTATCTCGCGCATTGAGCTCGATCGACCAGGTCCATCATATCTGGTCGACACGCTACGCTTGCTACGCGAGCAATGGGGCGACGATGTGCATTTGTCCTTTGTGATCGGCTGGGATAGCTTAGAAGACTTCCCAGACTGGTACAAGCCACAGGAAATACTCTCACTCCTTAATCAGCTCATCGCAGTCCGCCGTCCTGGTTATATAGAGGATGAGGTCTATAATCAACACCTGGAGAGACGTTTGCCCGGCTTAATGCAACGTCTCCGCGTGGTGCCCGTCCCGCAATTGGATATCTCCTCTACAGATCTGCGTCGTCGCGTTGCGGAAAAGAGACCTATCATCTATCAGACACCAGAAGCGGTGGAACGCTACATTCTAACACACGGACTCTATCAACAATAGCAATAGAAATATAGAAGGTTAAAGAGCATCATGCAACACCCAATGCAGTTCCAAATGGGAGATCGGCTCCGCCTCCGCAAAAAGCATCCTTGCGGCAGCTTCGATTGGGAAGTTGTACGCCTGGGCGCGGATATAGGAATCCGTTGCGAAAAATGTGGACGCCGCGTACTCTTGCCACGCTCAGAAGTTGAACGGCGCGTAAAGCTGGTCTTACCGCCCGTAGAGCGAACTGACGATGACTTTTTTGACGAGGAATAAAGAAGAATAAAGAGACACAATGGCAACAAGAGTATCAGTTGCCACTTGCATCTTTCTGCCAAATCCCTGTATACTCAGCTTTAGAGGAAGGGGAACTACGATGTACAAGGATATGGCACTATGGCAATAGCACCATCTAAACCCACTAAGGGTTTTCTTACGCTATTGAAAAATAAAAACTTTTTACGCCTCTGGCTGGCTCAACTCATCTCCATGGTCAGTCTGAATGCGACCAATTACGCACTCATTATTTTAATTAGCAGCATTACTCACTCTGCCACCATGATCGGTCTCGCAGTCATCTGTTTTAGTGTACCTGCTGTACTCTTTGGAGCCCCAGCTGGCGTTTTTGTTGATCGCATGGATAAACGGAGCGTACTATGGGGTAGTAACTGTTTACGAGCAGTCGCCACCTTACTCTTTGCCGGCATTTTGTTAGCGAATCGCTCCAGCGTGCTTGTATTCCTGTATCTACTAACATTCGTTATCTCGTCCATTGGACAATTCTTTACGCCCGCAGAGGGGTCATCCATCCCAATGCTGGTCGATAATGATGAAATGATGCCAGCGCTCTCGCTTTTCAATATCACCTTTATGCTCTCACAGGCGCTGGGATACGCATTCGCACCGATCTTTTTAGCCCTCCTACCCACCTTTACACTCTTTCACATGCAGTTGGACGCGTTCGTACAGCTCTATGCCATTAGCATATTGCTCTATCTGGTATGCGTAGCTCTGATTCTATCGATTCCGCAAACTGCCTTCAAACAACCAGATAGCTCACAAAGAGGGGCGGCACCAGACCTTGCGGCGCAAACACTTGGTATTCTACAGACTATCAATGATGAAACACAACAAGCTTGGAGATTTATTCACAAGCGACCCGCACTCTTACTGGCTGTCATACAGCTCTCGTTCGCAGGCGTGCTTATCCTGGTCATTGGACAGATTGCTACGCCGATTGTTACTACGCTATTAAACCTGAACGCGAATCTGATGATAGTTGTCTTTGCACCAGCCGGGGTCGGCTTAGTCATTGGCTCGATTTTCATGCCCAGGTTCGCTACCAAAGTGGGCAAACTACGCACCGTCTTTATTGGAAGCCTCGGCTTGACCTTCGCAACGCTGCTACTCCCATTGGTCACCTTGTATTTTCGCTGGGTCGAGCCCAAAAATTGGAATGCCGATCCTAAACTGTTATTGGTAATGGGGCTACTGATGTTTATCGCGGGTATGTCGCTTGACTGTATTAATATTCCTGCCCAAACAGCTATGCAAGAGTTAACACCCGAATGGATCAAAGGACGTGTGCTAGCCCTGCAACTCGTTTTATACAACGCCTGTGCTATTCCAATCATCCTATCTATTGGCGCGCTCGCTGACACCCTGGGCATCGCTCTTGTCCTCTACATTATGGCAGCCTGCAACCTGGCCTTTGGCGTCTGGGGAATCTACTATGAACGGAAACATCCAACAGTGGAGACGGAGGAAACGGAACTCGCCAAACAGAAAAATCAGCGTGGCTAGCGACTAATATTCTTGCATTCAGATGTGCAATGTACCGCACGCAGTGCCTGTCTAGCAACGAGCGTTGCGTTTCTGAATGTACTATGAACATGAAGTACTAACTTGTATAGGCATATTGGGTGCTACTGATTGACAAAAGTAATATGCGGTACAATACTGGAAGCGATAAAGTGAACATAAGCGAGGATAGAAGTTAGATGGACCCAAGAACAGAACTAATGGAGCAGATTAGTCCGTACCAACCCTGGCTCATTATTGCCGGCGTTTTTGTTCTCTTTATCTTGCTGCGGCTAACGCGCAGAGCATTGAGGCGACGGGTGGATACTATTGGCTATCGCTTGCTGCGAGAACGGGGATTACTTATCTGGTTCTGGCTGAATGCGCCCGGCGTGATTATCCATGAATTAAGTCATGCGCTAGTTGTACTCCTCTTCACGCCATTCGGATTTCGCATCACCAGTATCACCCTCTTCCGCATCAAACCTATCGCGCAGCGAGATCCCAGCGGGCGTGTCGTACGCAGCAACGGGCCCCAATCGCTCCAACTGGGAGAAGTTCAATACATACGTCCACAAGGGCGTCTGATCAGCTATATCGGGGATGGCCTGAGCGGCATCGCTCCTCTGATTGGTGGGATAGCTGCATTCATTTTTCTCTACTGGGTCGCAACCGGCTACTCCATCTGGGAAGTCCCATTTAACTTCTCTCAGACACAATGGCAGATTATTCGACCGGGCTGGCCGCTCTGGACACTCAGCTTTGCTCCCTATCTCATCCTCACCGTCACCTCGGAACTCTGGCCCAGCCGTCAAGACTGGCATGGAGCGCGCTGGTTCGTCCTAGGATTATTTATCCTCCTTGCCCTCGCACTCGTAGCGGTCTGGTATACGAAGCAGCTCAATACACTTTTCACGCAAGCAACCCTTGTCTCCTCACACATCGACTTCGCCCTCTGTATACTATTGGTACTCGATATTGTTTTCACGATCATTGCTGAAGGGCTCGTCTATCTTGTCTATCGCTAAATTCAAAGCACTAGAATGAACAAAAATAGCCCGTTCGACCGAAAAGAGCACCGGAGAAGGAAACAATGTCCCCTACTGTAGCTGCGTGTCTTGCGCACGCGGTCCTCTCCACGTACGTCATGCTCATTGGTGAACATGGTCTCGACGTACGACGGACTCACTGTTGATCTCCCCATGCTCAGCCTCTGAGACGTCTGATGTCACCGACGACATTTTTTCTTTTTGATGAACATTACATACGTCGAGAACATATCGCGCAAGATGAACATTACATACGTCGAGAACATATCGCGCAAGATGAACATTACATACGTCGAGAGGACCGCGTGCGCAAGACACGCAGCTACAGTAGGCTCTCTTGATGCCAAGCCAGACACATATGATAACGACACCCCCTGGTTCCAACATTCCTTTGATGCTACAATCTTATTGCACAAAAAGCAAACGAAACATTGAAAACTTCTTTCTAATGAAAGGAACCATACAAATGTCAAAAGTCTGGCTGATTACAGGAAGCTCACGTGGCCTGGGGCGTAGCCTTGCCGAAGCGGTTCTGGCACATGGAGATCGCCTGGTGGCGACGGCCCGCAAACCAGAGCAACTCAGCGAGCTGGTGACACACTATGGAGAACAGGTTCGCACCATAGCGCTAGATGTAACCAACGCTGAACAGGCCCGTGCAGCCGTTGCCTCCACAGTAGAGACCTTCGGACGACTCGATGTCCTGGTTAACAATGCAGGCTATGCCAATATGGCATCAATCGAGGACACCACCGAAGCAGACTGGCGGGCCCAGATCGAAACCAATCTGTGGGGTGTGGTCAATGTCACACGTGCGGCGCTACCCATTATGCGCAAACAGCGCTCCGGACACATAGTACAGATCTCTTCTACAGGCGGCCGCCTTGGCTCCCCAGGACTGGGAGCCTATCAGACTGCCAAATGGGCAGTTGAAGGCTTCTCCGAGGTTCTCTCGCGTGAGGTAACGCCACTCGGTATCAAAGTTACACTCATTGAACCAGGTAGTTTCCGTACCAATTGGGCGGGTTCTTCGATGAGCTATACCGAACCGGGTGAGGATTATCAGGGCACCGTTGGGGCAATGTATCACCGCTTACGTGCACGTAGCGGGGCTGAGCCAGGCGATCCAGCAAAAGCCTCGCAGGCGATTATCACCATCGTTAACGAGGAACACCCTCCACTACGTCTCTTACTCGGCAGCAATTCCGTCTCGATGATACGCCAGATTGATCAAGCCAAACTCGCTGAGGCTGACCGCTGGGAAGCGCTGAGTGAGTCGACAGACTTCGGTGGCCTAACAAACTAGGCGGAACAGCAGAGTTTTACTTAAAGAGCAGTTATAAGCGAATTAATTAAAGCCCCATACAATAAAGTGATAGGATGAGACACCTTTTTCCTTTCCAAGGCGTTCTGTCAGAGAATATTGAATGAGAACAGTGGCAAAAGCTATGGCATGCCGTATGATCGACGCGTATAGACGCCATGGAGGTCTCAATGTCTCGCTCTCCTTCTTCTATAGATGTCCCATCCAACCATTCCTGGCTCCCGTCATGGTTGCAGGCAGAGACTGATGAACAATTGTTCATTAAAGATGCACGTCTACGTATCTTCGTCGTCTCTTTTACGATGCTCTTTTTTGAGCTCCTTTGCATTCGTTGGATTCCTTCTTATGTTCGTTACTTGAGTTATTTCAACAATTTCATTCTGATGGCTTCTTTCTTGGGCATTGGCCTGGGTATGCTTGCTGCACGCCGCCAACGCTTCTGGTTCCCTCCCTTTCCAATCATGATTTTGGCCCTGGTGATCATTGTCTCCCTCAATCGTTTCGATTTGCGTATCAGTTCGACCGATGTGCTCTATTATGGCGCGGGTGAAGCTCAAAGTATGCGCTCAGAAAACTTTATCGTCCTACCAATTATCTTTGGTATGGTAACGGTCTGTTTTATCCCACTCGCTCGTACTTTTGGGCAGTTATTTACGCAGGTGCCACCATTGACTGCCTATACCTACGATATCCTTGGCAGTCTGGCGGGTATCACCAGTTTTTCACTGATATCGTATTTCTTCTTTCCGCCCTTGATCTGGTTCCTGATGCTGGCTATCCCTATCCTATTGTTGGCAAGTCGGCGGCGACTCTGGTGGATCTTAGCCTCCTTATTTGGAAGCTTAATGATTGTTGGCTTACTTCAGAGACATGCATACTGGTCCCCGTATTACAAAATCATGTTGCATCCGACTTCGCATAATGGCTATATCGTCGATGTCAATAATGCGGGCGGCCATCAGATGATGATTCCCTGGCAGTACAAAGAGCCATTCTACCGTCGTACATACAGTCTCTTTCCTGGCTCTTCATTCCATCACGCACTCATCCTGGGCGCAGGCAGTGGTTCAGATACGTCAACTGCGCTGGCATATGGTGTGCAGTCGATTACAGCCGTCGAGATCGATCCACTGATCCAACAACTGGGAGCTCACTATCATCCGGACCAACCTTATAGCAACCCACGGGTCCACGTTGTCATTAACGACGGTCGTACCTATCTACAAAATACGCAACAGAAATATGATCTGATCATTTTTGCCCTGCCGGATTCACTAACGCTGACCTCCAGTAATACCAATCTGCGACTCGAGAGTTTCCTGCTTACTCAGGATTCGCTTCAAGCGGCACGATCACGTCTCAGTAAGGATGGTCTGTTAGTTCTGTACAATTATTATCGCGAACCATGGCTGGTAGAAAAGCTTGTTACGATGGTAGGACACAGCTTTCATCAAGAACCGTTTGTTTCTACATATGGAGGATGGGGACGTGCTGCGGTTATTATGGCGGGACCACGTCTTGCTACATTACCACACAATAAATTCGGGCAGTATCATGAGTATGCCGCAGGTAAAAATACACAGGCATTGCGTGCTATTGGTGAAGGCTTCTATCCTATCACAGATCGCACACCAGCCACCGATGATTGGCCTTTCCTCTACCTGCAAGGTCATAGTTTTCCCTCTCTCTACATTTTTGGCTTGGGTATGGTGGGGATCTATGCGCTCGCTGGTGTATTGCTCCTGGCTCCGCGCCAGGTACTGCGCCGCTTCGACTGGCACATGTTCTTCCTGGGAGTCGCATTTATGCTGTTGGAGGTCAAAAGTTTGACGACCTTCGCGCTGCTCTTTGGGAGCACATGGATGGTCAACTCGCTGGTTTCCTTTGCTATTCTGGTCGGTGTATTGCTGGCGATACTGGTTAATAGTCGGCTCAAAATTAAGCATATCCTCCCCTGGTACCTGCTCTTGTTTGGGATACTGATTCTGAATCTGCTACTTCCCCCAGAAGCTCTGCTGCTTGGGAATCCGGTGGCAAGATACCTAATGGCAAGTGTACTGGCCTTTACTCCGGTATTCCTCGCCAATATAATCTTCACCAATTCCTTTCGTGACAGCGCAACGGCCGACATTTCCTTCGCCTCTAACCTCATTGGCATTATGGTCGGAGGCGCACTGGAATACATCAGCATGTTGACCAGTTACCGTTTCTTACTCATCCTTGTGATCATCTTCTACGCCTGTGCCATGGTAGCCCACAAATTCCTGTTCAGAGGAACGGTACAATTGCAATAAAGACCAATCTCAGTTTTTGTTTTTGTATGCTTCCATCTGCAAACGTTCCAGCGGTGTACAAAACCGTGCGAGGACATTGATTCCAAGAAATTATGGATGACCAAGTATGTCAAGCTCAAATAGCATGTTCAATCGCAGAGACAACAGAACGAGACTGTAGCGTCTCCCAAACCCAACCTCTTTGGCGGACGTCGAGGGACTGCGTTCACGTACGAGATAGCGTTACAGGAGGCCATGTTGCTCCTTGGATCGAATTGTAGGCTACAAAAAAGATGAGAATACGCTCACAACAAGATCTATACTCTATTTAATTTTTATGTTATACTGGTATTGAAATTATCCAACTCATATCCAGATGCAGTTGGAGCAATGTGTAAGCATTCATACCCATGTGCATGCAGGAACGCCGCTCGTGTGGCGAAAAAGTTGCTACGGCACTTTTCTAATCCGCATGCAAGGAAATATAAGATGAGCATCAGACTACATATACACAATCATACCTGTCGATACGTTCATAGAGGCAATACCCAGAAGTAGCTCAGTGCTCTATGAACGTAATGGCGTGTCCTCCAGCATCCCAAAATGTTCCCCCATACACGTCTTCAGTCTGAGCTAATATCACCTCGCACGCGGCTATTCGTTAGATACACGAGAGCTAGCACATTTTCTAGACACATAAGCAAAACAGCAGATTTTATATATAGAGGAGCATTAGCGAATGACAACTATCTCAAATAAACCAGTCTACTTGTATAATACATTGACACGCTCAAAAGGTCAGTTTAAACCGCTGCATGCACCGAAAGTGGGTATATATAACTGCGGCCCCACAGTCTATAAAGATATCCACATCGGGAACTTGCGCTCCTTCACCACTACAGACTGGCTACGGCGTATGCTCGAATACAATGGCTATGAAGTCACGCTCGTACGCAATATCACAGATGTTGGCCATCTGCACGAGGAGGATGATGCTCGCGGAGGCGAGGATAAGTTGGAACATGAGGCTCGCGCAACTGGACGCTCTGCCTATGAGATAGCTGAGTACTATACGGCACAATATCTACGCGATAGCGATGCGATGAATATTCTGCCGCCGCATCTGCTGCCAAAAGCCACCGATCATATCCCTGAAATGATCACTTTGACTGAAAAATTGATCGCCAATGATCTGGCCTATGTCAGCGACGGTAACGTCTATTATGCAGTGAGCCAATTCAAAAATTACGGCGCGCTCTCTGGCAATACCGTTGAAAATCTGCGGGCGGGCGGTCATGGACGTGTCCAGATGGAGGTTGCAGAAGATAAACAGAATAACGAGGATTTCGCTCTCTGGAAGCATGGCGATGCGACACGGCAGATGAATTGGGAGAGTCCCTGGGGAACTGGCTTCCCAGGCTGGCATATCGAATGCTCAGCGATGGCAACAAAATATCTGGGCGAACAATTCGATATCCATACCGGAGGCATTGATCTTGTCTTCCCACATCACGAAGACGAGATCGCACAGAGTCAGGGAGCGACAGGCAAACAACCAGTCCAATACTGGGTGCATAACGAGTTTCTGGATTTTGGGAATAGCAAGATGTCACGCTCGGTTGGCAACGTCTTATTGCTCAGCACACTCAAAGAGCGCGGCATAGAACCAATGGCTTATCGCTATCTGCTTCTGACCGCCCACTATCGCGCCAAGCTCAATTTCACAGACGACTCGATTAACGCTGCACAGAATGCTCTGAACAATCTACGGGCAGATCTAGCTGAGTTGCCTGTCACTGTGGCGCCAACTGCCTGGTCAGCTGAAGCACAGAGGACACGCGAAGCTTTCCATGAGGCTATCAACAACGATCTCGATTTCCCAATTGCGATCAGTATCACACGCGAAGCAGCACGGACCAATAAGATTGATCCAGCCGAGCGACGCCATCTGCTACTGGACTTCAATCGCGTGCTGGGCTTACAGCTCGACACGGTTATGCCCCGGGAGTCACAGACGATTAGCGCTGAAGTCCAGGAACTAGTACGCCTGCGCGACGCCGCCCGTACATCACGAAACTGGAAAGAGTCCGATCGTTTACGCGATCAACTCAAAGAGCAAGGCTTCGAGGTGCGCGATACTCCACAAGGTACACAGTTGGTATAATAAACGTACTATAAAAACGGCGTTGGTCGTTTGTTCAGAATGACTAACGCCACCTACGACATTCGATGCGTCGCAGGAAGTCTTTCCAATTAAGGGGGACCAATCATGGCATCTTGGTGGCAGAAAACCCGAACCACAACAACCAATTTCACTTCATTCACTGGCGGCACTATCTCACTCCTCACCCGCCGCCGACTGACACAAAAAAGTGGCACGATCTATTGTGAAGAGTTACAGCTACCGGTCGAAATCAGCACGGATCGCTACGGTGTCCCCCATATTTACGCCCACAACGAAGATGATCTCTATTTCGCCCAAGGCTATGTCCATGCCCAGGAACGTCTCTGGCAGATGGAATTCAATCGACGCCTCAGTTCTGGTCGTCTCTCGGAAATCTTCGGCAAGCAAACATTAGAAATTGATCGCTTCTGCCGTCGTCTGGGAATGCATCGTGCGGCCGCAGCCGATATCAAGGTGCTACCAGGAATTGATCTGCACATGCTTGAAAGCTATGCACGTGGCATCAACAGTTTCATTCAACACAACAAACAAAAATTGCCAGTTGAATTCACATTGTTACATATCCAACCCGAACCCTGGAAACCAGTTGATACCGTCCAATGGGGCAAAATGCAGGCCTTCAGTCTATCAGGTAACTGGGAAACCGAACTGATCCGCGCCCGACTCGTTGACAAGCTGGGAGCACAACGTGCCTCACAACTTGAAGCAGGTTATGATACAGAACATCCTCTCATTGTACCGCCTGGCACCACTTATCAGGGAACCAATCTGGGATTGCTGGAACAATACGAACAGATCAGACTTATGAGCGGCTTCAGTGTGATGGGTGGTAGCAATAACTGGGTCGTAGATGGCACAATGACAGCTAGCGGCTTCCCCCTCCTCTGCAACGATCCGCATTTGGGTCAGACAGCTCCATCGATCTGGTTCGAATGCCATCTGGTAGCTGGTGATATCGATGTCACAGGAGTTAGTTTTCCTGGCACACCGGGCATCATTATTGGACACAATCAGCATATATCCTGGGGAGTCACCAATGCGGTCTCAGATGTACAGGATCTCTATATTGAAAAGCGCAATCCCGAACAACCAAGCCAGTACGAATTCGCTGGACAATGGGAAGAGGCACAGATTATCCGCGAAGAGATCGTGGTCAGAGAACTGGATTATCCGGTCGTTGAAGAGGTACATGTCACACGCCATGGTCCCATCCTCACACATCTGCCCATCAACAGTCAGGAACAGACATCTAGCGATAAAACGGACAGCGAACATCCTCTTGCTCTGCGCTGGACAGCTTTAGAACCTAACACAGTGATCTCATCCGTGCATCAACTCAATCGAGCCAAAGACTGGCAAGAGTTCCGTAATGCTTTGCGCAAATGGGATGTGCCACCACAAAATTTTGTGTATGCCGACACCCAGGGCAATATTGGCTATATTATGGCTGGAGCAATTCCTATCCGCGCCAAAGGCCAGGCTCTCTTGCCGATCCCAGGCTGGACTGGCGAGTACGAATGGACTGGCACCATTCCTTTCGATGAGCTTCCTCAGGCATATAATCCCAAACAGCATTTTATCGTTACCGCCAACAACCGCGTCGTCGATGATAATTATCCCTACTACATCACCAATGAATGGGCCAACGGCTACCGGGCTCAACGCATCCAGGATCTGCTCACCAGCAAGGACAAGCTGACACGCGACGATATGGCAGCCATCCAATTTGATCAATATGCGCTGCCAGCCATAGAAATTATCCCCATCATCCTCGCACTAGAGCCCAATAATGGCATCAAACGTGCAGCCCAGGACATTTTGCAAACCTGGGATTATCAACTAAAGCCGGATAGTATTGCCGCCAGCATCTACACCACATTCTTACGAAAGATCGAACGTATTGTTTTCGATGCCCTGCTCGGCAACGACGAAACCTTGATCCAGAACTACCTGGGACAAGGCGTCAACGCTTTCGGAGCCAACAATGGCAATCTCAGTCGCGATATCCCCCTGCTACTGCGCCTGATACGCCAGCAAGATGATCAATGGTTTGCGAACTCGATACTACCTAATGGTCCAACCTCCTGGCATATCGCACTGGAGAGAGCATTCGATGGCACGATCGGAGAGCTCACGGAGAAACTCGGTGGCAACATCTTACGTTGGCAGTACAAAGGCATTTATAGCATCACATACACACATCCACTCGGAGCAATCAAAGCCTTCGCCGGCTTCTTCAATCGTGGACCATTCGCGATCGGCGGCAATAGCGACACCGTCAATGTAAGCCACGCCACAATCGCCAATCCATATAACGTCGTAGCAGTCGCATCGTACCGACAAATCATCGACATGCATCAGCTCGACAACTCGCAGAGCATCCACGCCCCAGGCCAATCGGGACATCCGGCCAGCAAGCACTACGACGACTTCATCCAACTCTGGCTCGGCGGACACTATCATAAGATGCTCTTTACACGCCCGGCGGTAGAGACAGGTGAGGAGGATAAGTTACGCCTACTTCCAAAAAGTTTGTAAGCTTAATCTGAAAATTTGTAAGCTTAATCTGCCTAAATCTTTACAAATCTGTGACGTTTTTTTGACGAATCAAGCGTATACTTCTTCTATGTGAACTGCAAGAGTGAGTCACAGGCTCTGCATCGCTCGACATGAGGCTTGTCCATGCGAACAAGCCTCCGTCTTTTTCCTCTCCCACAGCCCATCTCGATACCCATATTCATAATGACATCTTTTTCTGTTAAAACACTACTTGCCACTTATTTTCTTTACGATAAATCTTTTCTTCTACATATCATGCGAAGCACTCCCATGACGTGTGCCAAAATGCCTCTTCTTCCTCTTGACAATTAAATAGCAGACAGCTATACTCACTATAGCAAATAGTTATGGGGACAAAAATAAATTTGGCAGAAAAG
This sequence comes from uncultured Chloroflexia bacterium, assembly GCA_963699315.1. Taxonomy (GTDB): domain Bacteria; phylum Chloroflexota; class Ktedonobacteria; order Ktedonobacterales; family Ktedonobacteraceae; genus Dictyobacter. The sequence goes on along the minus strand of OY969433.1, from coordinate 3,368,986 downwards.
ATTAAACATTTACGGGATGTTGAAGGTGAGTTGCGAGGGTTTAATCGCCCGATGACGCAAATGGAAGTTGTCAAGACGATGCAGAAGGAACTGGGTGACAGCATCAGTCAAGCATATCTATCGCAGCTTGAAAAGTCGAAGCGTGTGCATCTGACAGCGTCGAGCCGGGAGTTACTTTCACGTTTCTTTAAGGTGCATCCTGGTTATCTGGTGAGTGATCCTGCGAACTTCAGTACCGATTTGCAGACTGAGATGGGTCAGGATACGGATCGCCTGGGAACGTGGTTGATGGCTAGTGCGGCTGAATGGCGTGGCGAACCTGTGTTGCATGATTTGTTGCAACTTCTCTCGGAAGAGGAGGAGCCACAACGGTATTTGACAGTCTTTCGTACGTTTATGGAGTTATCAATCGAGGAACTTGAAGCTATTGTCGATGCGCTCGATATGCAAGAAGAGATTGTGGATGACCAATAAGTTCTAGTATTGTATTTTTCCTTTTATGTAACGTCTATATTAAATAGCACAGTGCATATAAGTGGGACACGAGTACAACAACGATCTGGACTGCAATGTGGATTTTAGGTTCCATTGTGTCATCACTTTATGAATAAGCTACTCTCTACAAAAAAGAAGGAAGGAAATGACTCAGAGACAGTACAATGTCCACAGTCAACAACGGCACACCAACCATTGGCAGAGACGTCATCCGCTTCTGCAACGGCATCCAGTACTTGTCCCATTTATTCTGATCAGCAGCTCGTTCCTATTCGCGATTGCCAGCTATTATGCAGATAACCTATTTCCTATTTTCGCGTTTATTGGAGCCTCTCCTGTTATGCCCTGTCTGTTACTAGCATGCGTTTTAGGCACGTGCGGTATACTCACCAGCATCATTAACATCATTGAGCATGTTGACCAACGAAGAGCATTCGCAGTAGTATCTCCGGAAATAAAGGAGCAGCGTTATGATCGCAACTGATCAGCTTTCTTTGCTGTTTATTGGCTGTTTTCTGCTTGGTTTTCTTTACCTGCTGGTAACCTCGCTCTTTGGCGGTCTAGGGCATGGTGCAGGTCATGGCCTGGCACATCATGTGCATGTAGGCCATGGAGCTACCACCCACAATACACACGGAAACGCAAGCAGCTTCTCGCTTCTGTCTATCATTAATCCAAGTAGTGTTGTACTTTTTCTTATTGGTTTTGGTTTCTTTGGATATGCACTACATGTAAGTACATCTTTTACTATACCTATTATTCTGACATTGGCATGTGCAAGTGGCGTTATCATCGCATCGCTTTTATTGATAACACTCGCTCGTATATTCGGAGGCCTCGAAACTACGACGGTCCAGGACGTTTCAGACCGTACGGGTTTACTTGGCAAGGTCAACATCACGATACAAGAGAACGGCCTTGGCGAGATGCTTTACATCTCACCAGGAGGCATGCGTAAGAGTGTGCCAGCCCGCAGCGTGGATGGTCGCCGGCTCGAACGAGATCAAGAAGTTGTAGTTGTGAATTATCAACATGGAATTGCAGAAGTCGATACCTGGGACCACTTTGTGAACCAGGAAAGTGATGTCAGTGCAATCAATCCAGAGTCCGATGATCTCGCTACCTTACGTGCCTTACTTGAAGATCCTGAAAAAACTGATTCTGAATACGTTATGCACACTGATAATTCTAAGGAGCAGTAATTATGTTGTTATTCATTGGTATTGGCATAGTCGCAGCTTTACTCATCATCATTATATTCGTACGCGCATATGGAAGTCTCCTACGTAAAGTAGGTCCGAACCAGGCATTGATCGTCTATGGTAGCGGCGGCACAGAAGTAGTAACTGGCAATGCCAAATTCGTCATTCCTCTGTTCAGGCGAGCACAAGAGTTTTCGTTGGAATTGATGTCCTTCGATGTTGCACCTCGGCAAGCTCTCTACACCACACAAGGTGTCGCGATGAATGTAGAAGCAGTGACACAGATTAAAGTTCGTTCGGACACCGAGAGCATTCTTACTGCCGCCGAGCAGTTCTTAAGTAAGTCGCAAGATGATCGCGAAAACCTGATTCGTCTGGTAATGGAAGGTCATTTACGTGGTATCGTTGGTCAGCTAACCGTCGAAGATCTGGTCAAAGATCCTGAAAGCGTCGGCGGCAAAATGCTGCGCACAGTCACACCGGATATGCAAAAGATGGGTCTGGAAGTTATCTCCTTCACCATTAAAGATGTCCGCGATGAGAACGACTATATCATCAATATGGGCCGACCACAAATCGCGCAGATTCGCAAACAAGCCGATATTGCCGCCGCTCTGGCTCAGCGAGATACGCAAATTCAGCAGGCCAATGCTTCACGTGAATCAGCTGTAGCTCGTGCCCTGGCCAATCAAGAGCAGGTTAAAGCTGAGACCGAGTCACTGGCCTTACAGGCTGAGTCACAACGAAACCTCTCATTGAAGAAAGCCTCATTCGAAGCTGAAATCAAGAAGCAGCAAGCGACTGCCGACAAATCCTACGACATTCAGTCGAACATCACACAGCAGCAAGTGGTACAGGAAGCTGTACGCGTCACTGAAGTCGAGAAAAATGCTCAGATCCGCGTGCAACAGGCTGAAATCCAACGCCGTGAACTGGAACTACAAGCGACCATTCAGAAGAGTGCTGAAGCCGAACGCCGCCGTGTTGAAACGGTTGCCGAAGCCGAGCGTCAACGCTTGATCCTGGAAGCACAAGGACAAGCCGATGCAGCCAAAGCTCGTGGTATCGGTGAAGCTGAAGCCAACCGCGCACGTGGTCTATCTGAAGCCGAAGTCATCCGCGCACGTGGTCTTGCTGAAGCCGAAGTCATCCGCGCTAAAGGTGAAGCCGAAGCTGATGCGATGAAAGTCAAAGCAGCCGCATTCCATGAATACAACCAGGCAGCAGTACTCGATAAACTCCTGACCGGTATGCCAGAAATCGTACGTGCCATCGCCGAGCCACTGAGCAAGGTTGATAAAGTAACTATCGTCTCCACAGGTGGCGATGGAGCCCATAATGGAGTTGGAGCTAGCCGTCTTACCGGTGATGTCATGAACATGGTAGCACAGGTTCCAGCCCTCTTCGAACTCCTCAGCGGAACACGCATAGGCGATTTAATGAACAACATCCCAGCGCTACCTACCAACGGGAATAATCCAATGAGTGCCAAAAACGCTCAATCCAATGGTACCGGTGCTGTTGATGCAGCGGCCGATAAATAGTAATACAAAAGGAGAGTAGATTCCAGATGTGAATCTGCTCTCTCTACCCATATACAGGAGGGATGCCATAGCAGGTAGCCCACATATGTCCATACAATACAAACTATGACGATGGAGAGAGCCCATGAATTTGTTGGAACGTGTACTTACTTTGCTACGGGCAAACCTCGATTCTGTAGCCGAAAAGTCAGATGACCCGGAAAAGGCTTTGCGGCAACTTCAACTTGATATGCGCAACCAACTAGTCCAGGTAAAAACAGAGGTTGCGCGCGCGATTGCAGAAGGTCATGTACTGCAAAAGCGTATTCAAACCAGGCAGGCAGAGGCAGATACGTGGCTAAAAAAGGCAGAACTCGCTGTCCAACAGGGCAATGATACGGTAGCCCGTCAGGCTCTCATCCACTATAATTCGACCAATCATATCGTCAGTCGCTATCGGCAACAAAAGAAAGAGCAAGAACAGCTGGTCAGAACCTTACGCCACGCCCTACAGAAGCTCGATGAGAAGATCACGGAAGTAGATACGACGATTGACCTGCTGGCAACCCGCAAGCGGAATGCACTGATTCAACAGCGCGTTTTTGAAGCCTTACAGAAGGCTGGTCATAAAGATCCGGATACAACGAGAGTTCAAGAGGTGCTTCTCAATGATGAAGCACGAGCACAAGCATTAGCCAATCTTGATCGACATGATTCTGAAGCCGAGCTTGCCCGCCTGAGCAGCGAACAAACAGTTGAACAACAACTCAGCACCATCAAAATCCAACAGCAATCTCCAGAGAAGCCTGAAGACAATGAGATACGACAGCCGAAAACAGGTCCGCTTACCCCTCTCCCCTCAGACAACTGGACCAGCAATAAAAAACGTGTCAGGCCTCGAGCCAGGAATATACCGCAATCCACAGAGATATCAACAGACAAAGACTTGGATCTAGAATATCTAAAAAAGCTACTTGATGCTCCTCAACATTCAGATTCCTAATCCGTCTCGCGCTGTATCTTGTATACAGCTAACAGCTGAAGCAAGATACAGCGCGAGACGGCAGAACACATCCTGGTTTAGTGAACAACAAGCGCCAGAAAGACCATGATGGCGATAACAATTAATCCACCAACCATGAAAGAATACATCTTATTTGGCTCTTCTTCTTCTTCTATCTCTACAGATTTCTGTTGTTTTTTACTCATTACAATCATCCTTCTTTCTGTGCGCCTAGTGTAAAGCCGCACTGATAGTCTCTTCGACGTTGATCATCATCTCCATACACACATTCGGATCAGCCTCGCGTGTAGTAATCAAAATTTGAAAAGCCTTCACATCGTCGCCAATCATACGGATCAGAAGATGACGTTGTGTACTAGTAATAATCGTACTCTCGTGTGCTCCCCACCCTTCTCGATCAAAGGCCGCCTGGAAAATACTTTTCTGAATCGCACTTAACGTACGGCATTGTCGAGAAATATCCAGATCATCGATCGCCACCTGAGCAATCGGCTGTCCATCAACAGTCACGATAGCGGCCGCCACAAAACCTGGAATCGAATATCCCAGTGTCTGTAAGGCAGATAGCAGGGCAGCATAGTTGCGACGGGCCGCCTGCTGTGCATGCAGAATACCCGATGTTAACTGCTCATCACTCTGAGAAGCTCCCTCCTGAGTGAGCGGCGGAGTATTTCCGACTTCATAGAGATCAAGTATTGGCGGTGGCTCGCTTGCATATACCGACTCCAATGAGCCAGACGAGCTACCTATCTCGACCGGAGCGGAAAAATAAAAATCTGAAGACCCACTCATTTCCTGTAGAGAGGATTGATGTACGCCCGAAGATCCACTCACCTCAACTGGAGGCTGAAGATAAGGATCAGCGCCCCATTCCGCCGAAGAATGACGAAGTCTATCAGCGCCCTGAAAGTCGGCATTGGATGATGATCCAGCAGACTGCAGAGGAGACAGATTGTTTGTCGTTGTAATCGGCCCAGAGGGGGGAGTCCACTCTCCGATAGTGGTATTGACTTGCGGCGTCGCTGGAAGAGGTTGAATACCACTCGCCTGAAAATCGGTAGGAACTCTTGGCATAGACCGATGCGATGTAGTTGATTGATCGGTTAACCAGCCTGGAAGATCAGTACGTTGCGCCTGAGAATTCCCCTTTGCTTCCATGGTAGAAGATTGCGCATTCATACTTTGCAGCAGCTTATGTAATTCATTGCCATCCAGAGCCAAAGTCGCGGCAGCAGAAGTATCATTGTCCAACGGTCCCGGGGCAGCTTGACCAGGGGGCACATCAATGCGCGGCATGCGACCAGTGTTCTCCCACCATTCCTTCTCGAATTCTGAGGTAGACGCAATAGGCGGTGCGGGCATCTGATCAGCCAGCGCTCCCAGCCACTCCGGTGAGGCGGTTGGAAATGGTGCAGAGGCGGCCTCATTGGCAGCTGGATCATATTCAGTCAGAACTGCAAAGGGAGAATCATCTATCTCATCAGAAAACGAGGGAGCGGAAGTAGGACGAATAGGCTCCATCTCGCCGCTATAGGGCTGTTGGTCGGCATATTTTGTACGATATTGCAGTGCCTGAAAGATGAGACGTGAAAGCGGTTGCTGCACATTCGCTGATACTTGTTCATCCCATGCTTGTTGAGTAACAGTACCATTCTTATGAGCGGCCAATGCAAAGAAAGCTTCATCGCCACGCAGCACGCCATACTCGGCCCAGATCAGATCTCCATTCTGAAAACGCAGAATGCCACGTTCCTCTAATCCAATATTTACTAATAAGGTAATACTCTTGCGACTCATGTTGATAATCTGAATGACATCTAACAGATCGAACGAATCCAGACTAGCCGAAAACCCCGTTTGCTGCAACAGACGACGAAGTTCTTCTTTGAGCAAACGGATATCTAATGGCATCTCAAAATAACTAACCGCGCCACTCTCAAGAGCCTGCATGCGTAACGTGGCAGATCCCGCTTCTCCGAGCATGATCATACGTGTGCTTGCACGATATGCACGCAACCATTGAAGCAGTTCAAAGCCATCAGTGACAGGAGTCTTCAAGTCGCAAATTACTACATCATACTCTTCCGACCAAAGGATACGCACTGCATCCGCGCCACTTGTCACCCCCTGTACCACGTAGCCATCCTTGCGAAGAGAGTTGACTAAATTCTGGTTGAAGGTCTCTTCACCAGCGACCACAACAATGCGCCAGACATCAGACATTATTACTACCACCTGAAACAGATTCGGCTATTCCAACCGTATCAACGCAAACCAAAACGCTCCATGCCTTGTGAGCAGTTAAATAAAGAGCCTCAATCCAGGTTTGTTGATCGACTCTTCTGAGCCGATGCCCAAATACATTCGGTTGGCGGAAGAGAGCAGGCCAGGATTACGACACGGGTGTCAACCCTCTAACCTATATGCGCCGCCTTCTATACGATTATAGCCTGAGCGACAGATCTTGACAATTGATCAATACAAGCCACTTCCCTGCGTTATGAAGATACAGGATATGACTAGCAATATTCCGTAATTACTCGAAGAGTGTATCACGACACTGTAGGGATGGCAAGGTAAATGGCTTCAGGTACCACGCAACGTAAGAGCTCTATTTGTAGCATCTTTAACGCACGTGCTATACTCGGACACAGCAGCGGTACCCAGTCGCGAAAAAATCGTTATACTTCCACTCACAGCAACGTGGGAACCCAATCGCTAAAAGATAAGGAGCAAGCACAAATGACGTCATCAACCAATCCACAAGATATATGGAAACAAAAAGCCGCTCTTGCTGCCGCCAATCTCGTCACTGACGGCATGGTGATAGGACTAGGTACTGGCACAACTGCCAACTATTTGATTGAAGCGCTTGGAGTACGTATACAACAAGGCCTCCACATCGTCGGAGCAGTCCCCAGTTCACAAGCCAGCGCCGAACTAGCTACCAGCGTCAATATCCCCATCACAACGCTAGATGTCTATCCTGAACTGGACATCTATATCGATGGGGCCGACGAAATTGATCCACAATTGCAGTTGATTAAAGGTGCGGGTGGAGCACTCTTACGCGAAAAAATCGTTGCCTGCGCCGCAAAAAAATTTGTAGTCATCGCAGATCCCACCAAAAAAGTTGAGCAACTTGGACATCTATTTCCGCTGCCTGTCGAAGTACTACCACTCGCGATCCATCCCATCAGCTTACAGCTAACCAGGCTGGGCACAATCGTCAAGCTGCGAGAACGCAATGGCAAGATTTTTGTGACAGACAACCATAACGTGATTCTTGACTGCACTTTTCCGCAAGGCATCAGTGATCCCGTGGACATCGACGCACGCATCCACAGCATTGTCGGCGTAATCGAGACCGGACTATTCATCAACCTGGCCAAACAAGTCATCATCGGTGGTCCCGAAGGAGTCGAGATCTATCCCTAATAGCGCGTAACACAGAAAGAGGGGTTATGTATGCGCATAGTTCGCACAGTGCAAGCGATGAGGTATGAACGCGCCCAATGGACTAGCTCCATTGGGCTAGTCCCAACTATGGGCTATCTTCACGCAGGTCATCTCTCACTCGTACAGCAAGCGCGAGCAGAGAATGAACACGTCATTGTCAGCATCTTTGTCAATCCAACACAATTTAGTCCAAACGAAGACCTCACGGTCTATCCAAGAGACATAGAGAGCGATCTCCAGCAGCTTGAAGCATTACAAGTAGATACAGTGTTCCTCCCCTCAGCCGCAGAAATGTATCCCTCAGGCTTTACAACCTATGTAAATCCTGAGGGCGCGATGGTTGAACTGGGTGAAGGAGCTATGCGCCCAGGACACTTTCGTGGCGTCGCGACCGTGGTGCTCAAATTATTTCAGATCATACAACCCAGCACAGCCTATTTTGGTCAAAAAGACGCTCAACAGGTCGCAGTGATAGCTCAAATGATTACTGATCTCAATGTCCCGGTCACACTCCGTGTCTTGCCAACGATACGGGAAGCCGACGGACTCGCCATGAGTAGTCGCAATAGCTATCTCAATCCGACAGAACGTGTGCGCGCGGCGGTCGTCTATCGAGCCTTAAAAGCCGGTCAGAGCGCATTCGATAGTCAGCACGAAACATCAGCGAGGGCAATCATACAAGCGATGCAAGCGGTTATTGCTCAGGAGCAGGACATTCAGCCAGACTATATAGAAATTCGTCATCCCATCACATTCGAAGCCTATGAAATCCTCCAAGCGCCCGCCATCCTCCTCATAGCTGTACGGATAGGAGCCACACGCTTGATCGACAATTTTGTGCTTCAGTCCGACGGAACATGGAATACAGTCACACCGGCACCATATCCAACAGTGTCCAATGAGGCAATTACATTCAAACGATAAAAACGATAGAAAGAATAGAATATATGCGCACTAAAATGACAGTTCCAGCCATCAAAGCTCGTAAACACGGACCAAAGCTCACGATGGTGACAGCGTACGACACTCCGATGGCTCAGATCGTCGATAACGCAGGTATCGATATGATTCTGGTTGGCGACTCAGTGGCAACAACTGTATTGGGATATCCAGATACGCTTGCGGCGACTATCGAGAGTATGATCCATCACAGCGTAGCAGTAGCACGTGCCCAGCCTGCCGCACTGCAGGTTACCGATATGCCCTGGCTCAGCTATCATGTCTCGATCGAAGAGACGATACGTAACGCCGGTCGGCTAATTCGAGAGGGCAAGGCAGGAGCAGTGAAGTTAGAAGGCGGTCGGAAGCGTCTCCCGGTCGTTGAAGCGCTCCTGGCAGCGGAGATTCCAGTCATGGGACATCTCGGCCTCACCCCACAATCGATCCATGCGATGGGCGGCTATCGCGTCCAAGGTAAGGAGATCGAAGCCGCACAGGAACTGCTCGAGGATGCAAAAGCTCTGGCTCAAGCGGGTGTCTTCGCTCTGGTCCTAGAAGGTATCCCCGATGTGCTAGCGGAGATCGTGACACAGACAATTTCAATCCCCACCATTGGCATCGGAGCCGGGCCTTCCTGCGATGGACAGGTACTGGTCTTTCATGATCTATTAGGCTTCGGCACGAATGATCATCTGCCCAAATTTGTACGCCAATATGCACAATTGGCTCAGGTGGCAACTGAGGCTCTCCAGCAATATAGCACCGACGTTCAAGCCGGCACGTTTCCAGCCGATAACGAAACATATCATACAAACGCCGAAGTGGCAAAGGCTTTACGCCAGCTACTGGAGCAGGCAACAAAATAAATTGTACATGCTATTATAAATATAATAGATATTATGTCTCTGCGATTTCCAAAAGAGGAAAACACCTATGCAACAAGTCAAAGCAATCATCCGCAACGAAATAGGCTTACATGCACGGCCCGCAGCAAATTTTGTGAGAACAGCCAAACAATTTACCAGTACAGTGACGGTTACTAGCAACACAAAAACAGTCAATGCCAAAAGTCTGGTACGTCTACTGGGCCTCGCGATTGCCAAAGATACCGAAATCGAAATCACTGCCGAGGGCAATGATGAAAAAGAAACTGTTACGGCCTTGCTTGACTTGATACAGAGCAACTTTGCGGCAAAATAAAAGAAATTTTGACCTGCGTGTATATGAGATGCCTTTGTACACGCAGTGGCAAAACTTCTCTGCTACGATGGCTTATGCAAGTAGGCCTTCTAGCTGATCTGAGCTAGCGGCGGCAAGCACGCGTTCTACAAGTTCCTGTGCTTGCGCGCTAGTGGTGTTACGGATGATCTGCTTGACGGCATTCAATGAGCCTGCTTCCATGCTCAATTCGTTTATGCCCAAGCCAAGGAAAAATGCGCTTGCGTGCGGATTACCTGCCATCTCTCCACATACGCCTACCCAGCGTTGATATTTATGGGCGGTGCGCACAATATGAGCGATGGTTCTCATGACTGCCGGATGAAAAGGACGATGTAATTCGGTCAACTGCGCATTCATACGATCGCTGGCTAGCGTGTATTGTGCTAGATCATTTGTGCCGATACTAAAAAAGTCTGCCTCTTCTGCTAGCTGATCAAGCAGCCAGGCCGATGCGGGCGTTTCGATCATGATGCCTAGATGTAGTAATGGCTGAACTGATTGTTGCAATTTCCCTTCTTGCAAAAGCTGAGCTTCGGTCTCCAACACAAACGCTTTGGCCTGTCGGAGTTCGCGCAGATCGCAGATCATCGGGAACATAATCCACAAAGAAGCTATATTCGTCTGCGCGGCCAGCAGCAAGGCTCGTATCTGAGTGCGAAAGAGATGCTGATACTTTGGGGCCAGACATAAACGGATGCCACGTACACCTAGGAATGGATTATCTTCTTGCGGGAGGTCTAAATAGGGAACGTGTTTATCTCCACCGATATCCAGGGTGCGCACGATTACGGTCTTACCAGCAAAGGTTTGCAAGACTGAGGTGTAAGTTTCAACTTGCTCTTCTTCTGATGGTGCAGTCGCTCGATCCAAAAAGAGAAATTCTGTCCTAAATAATCCGATACCACCCGCACCAGCCTCCAGCGCGGGTTGCGCATCACGAGGGCGGCCAATATTGGCCGCGACTTCGATTGTTATGCCATCAGGAGTTGTCGCGGAGAGGCTACGCAAACTTTGCAATTGCTGCTGCTGCTGACGATATGTCTCTAATGCAAGCTGATAACGTTGTAGCGTTGTAGCATCGGGATCAAATACTATCTCACCACTGTTGCCATCCAGCACAAGCTTCCCGGCATTCCCCTCGGATGATACGGTCGAAACCCTTTCTAGCAAATCTGGGATACCAACTATCGCAGGAATGCCCATCTGACGCGAGAGGATGGCAGTATGAGAGGTTGGACCTCCTTGCTCGGTCGCGATTCCCAGTACCAGCGCAGGATCAAGCCCCGCTGTATCTGATGGCAATAAATCACGCGCCACTACAATGGCAGGCTCTTCGAGATAACGTAACTGCGCCGTTGGACGTCCTTGCAGATGATTGACTATACGCAACCGAATATCATAGACATCGGCAGCACGAGCCCGAAAATACTCATCTTCCATCACAGCAAACATCTGAGCAATCTCTTCAGCAGCCTCCCAGACAGCCTGCACAACATTCATATGCTCATGCTCAATACGCTGATACACACCCTTCTGAAGAGTATCATCCTCAAACATCAGCAAATGCGCATCAAAAATAGCAGCTTCTTCCTGTCCCAGACGCGCCAGTACCTGATCGCGCAGTTGAGTCACCTCTACGACAGAATCCTGAATAGCTTGCTGAAAACGCTCTTTCTCGTGCTCAATAGCATCTACACCAATAGAATCCTTGGCAATAGCAGGAGGCGTAGGATCATATAAGATCCAGGCACCAATCGCAACGCCACCAGTGACAGGAATACCATGTAACGTTGAAGACATATTCAACCTCATCCTTTTACATCTATAATACGAAATATTTTGCACTCCACAGACATCAGACAGAAATACTTACCCATTAGGTTATCTAGATGTCCGTGCAACTTGGCCAAACCAAACATCAAAGCCATGTTAAGTATCTCACAAGATTATGAAAAGTATCAAATTTTTTGTCAACGTAGCTGACGGCTCTCACGCCATTGATTCCAAGAAATTATGGCGCGGGAACGTCAGCTACGGTTAATCATGCAGGATGAGCACTTTGAAGGCTTTACTCTGACGAAAAATGAGTGTGTCGAGGGCCTCTCGATAGTCATCAAGCGAGAAGCGGTGCGAGATGAGTGGCGCTAGTTGCAACGATCCCTGACAAAACAGTTGTATGGCGTAGCTCCAGGCCGCTGAGTTGGCTCCGAATACGGCGTGGATGGTGAGTTGCTTGATAATAAAAATGTCACTTGAGACGCCTAAAGTAGAGGCTGATGCTTCTAGGCCGGTTAACAGGATTGTCCCTCCACGTTTGACGGTGATGAGGGCTTCTTCGAAGGCCTGGTTATGACCTGTACCTTCGAAGACGAGATCAGCTCCGTGACCATCTGTTAGCTCTTGTAGGACGGCCTGGGAGTCTTGTCGGCTCATGTTGATGGTGTGCGTGGCTCCAAACTGCTGGGCTAATTGGAGGCGCTCTGCCCGAAAGCCGAGTAGGACGATGATAGATGGGCTGAAGAGTTTCGCTATCTGTACGGCTAATAAGCTAATCGGACCATCTCCTACGATCACTACGATATCTCCCGGACGAGGCTGCGCACGTTGAAAGGCGTGGGTAACAATCGCTGTGGGTTCTAATAACGTTGCTTCCTCAAAAGATGCAGTGGCTGGCAAAACATGAACTTGTCGCGCTGGGACAGCTACATATTCGGCTAATCCTCCTGGATGCGTGAAACCTATCTCGTCGTAACCGGCTTCGCAGAGATTGGTCTGACCATCACGACAGTTGCGACATACTCCGCAGAAACGGAAGTTTTCTGCTACGACTTTTGTGCCCGGTGCAATATGCTTGACAAGATCTCCAACTGCTACGACTTCTCCCGACCATTCATGACCGGGAATAAGAGGATAATGGACGTATTCACTGGTACGCTTCCCTTGATACACTGCAACGTCGCTCTCACATACACCAACAGCACGCGATCGCACTAGTACTTCATCAGGAAGAAAAATTGGCATCTCCAATTCGGTAATGTGAGCCTGTCCAGGCTCGGTAATCATAATAGCCTTCAAGTATATAACCTTTCAATCGCGTCCGCGAATAGTGCAAGGCAACAGACGATGAATAATATAGTATATCTCTCTACCACGCCGAAAAACAATCGATCGAATACACCACATTCATGCTCTTCGTTATAGAATAAAAACATGAAGTAATTTTAATGATAAAAAGTTTTAATCATTGCATAATATAAGTGATCAAATAGTACCATACACATGCTGAGCGATGCGGGCATTCTCTATCTCTGTGCTACCTTGTTAATATATAGCACATAATGCTATTTATTCCGATAGGAGGGTGTGAGATAGTTCCATAGGCATAATAACCTATTACCCTGCAGAAGAGTGGCAAGCAGCAAAGAGAATCTACGCATATGTGGTTAGGGAAGGGTAAAATCAGATGACATTCGGCAGCAAAAAGCTATTCGGCAATGTACGATTATCAGATGGGATCGTGACACCGTCTCCACCCAATTTACGCTCAGAGGGGTTCACAAGAGTCAACATGCTACCTATTCTCGGCACATGGGATATGACAACAACCTTCGTTGCCTCGACCTATCTAGCTTCATGTGTCTCGACCGCAGCTATAGGAGGACCAGCGGCCCTCACTTATCTATTTTTGGTAGGTCTCACGTTTTTTATACCCTGTCTCATAGCAACCGCCCAGCTTGGTCATACGCATCCACACGAAGGCGCAATTTATAACTGGACGTATCGCTGTATCGGCGGGTATTGGAGCTTCTTTGCCGGGTTCTGCGCCTGGTTTCCAGGCATCTTAATCTCCAGTAGTCTGGCAGGCCTGCTTGTTACCTACATCGCCCAACCCCTCTACCCACAACTCCTGGATCATCCCTGGCAGCAAAGCATTGCCATCAGTCTTGTCCTCATCATCAGCGGCATCATTGCCACACGTCCGCTGCGCCTGGTGAAGCATGTGGTTAATGCACTGGTGGTAATGATGCTTCTTGGTACAGTTTTAATCGGTCTGGCCTGCTTGATCTGGCTCCGGCAGGGACATGCTTCGGCTACGACTTTCATGCATTGGTCAGATTGGAGCTTCAAACCTGAAAATTTTGTCATGTTTGGTCTATTAGTATTTGCATATATCGGAACGGAAGGTCCTCTTAACATGGCTGGAGAAATCAAAGGACATTATGTCGTGACTCGGCATCTGAAATGGGGAGCAATTCTCCTCTTTCTGACCTATTTGCTCAATACGCTGGCAATACTTATTGTGATGGGCAAACAGGAAGCTTATGATCCTTTTGCATTAGTAACGACTGTACATAAAGTACTCGGGGATGAGTTTGCTATCGTGACAAGCATCTGTCTCATGTGCTCATTTCTCGCAACGATCCTTGTTTACACCTATCTCTATGCCCGCCTGCTCTTTATCTCAGGAGTTGATGATCGCTTGCCTGATAGTCTGGGTCAACTCAATAAACGCCAGGCACCCGCGAACGCCATCATCCTACAGACAATCATCGCAGTAGCCTTTACCTTGTTGATCTTCAACATCGCACCGTTTGTGGTCCTTGCTGGCCGTTCAAGAGATTTCTCCACCGAGATATATCACATCAGCCAGGCATCAGCGGCGCTTGTCTGGACCATCTCATCGGCATTTCTTTTCATCTGTCTCATCACCAGCTACATACAAAATCCACACTTCTTCTATAGCCAGCGCATCTTTCCGATGGCGATTATCTGGGCCAGCGTACTCATAGGCATCCTGAGCTGTATCCTCACCACCGTCGATACGCTCCTCTTCTCATGGACAAACCTGATTCCCAACAATCAATGGTGGTATTTCGTAGGCGGCCTGACCATCCTCTTTCTCGCAATATCAGCCCTGATCAGTATTTTCGCCAAAAGTGAGGTTGATTGGCAATGTATCAATGCAGCACTCGCAGATACATCAAAGACGAGAGTTGTTCACAAATAATTTGATAGAGGTGACGCCCTTGCAGCATTAAATCCAAGCAATTATGGATGAGGGCGTCACCGTTCACCGCACACTCAACTCATCAACCATTGCATGATATAACGTACATTGTCGTTATGCGCCCGGCTATAAAATGCATCGCCAGAGTAATCTAGTATATCCATCAGACGGACAACACCTGCAATCACATCATCGAGCGAGTACGCAATAAGTGTGGCAGCCTGTTCAAGCTCCACCGCTGTTGGTAGATGATGTCTCAGCACTGCGCGACAACGCCGCTCAATCTCACGAAAATAGCTCAGATTGGCTTCAATGATACGAGCGCTGGTTGTCGCACCATGTGAACAGAGCACGCTTTTAGGTTGCAGGCACTGAAAACGTTCCAACGTCGTGAACATGCTCTTCACGCCAGCAACATTTTTGATCAGTGGTAGAGGCGTCTCAACAGCATCAAAGGCCAGCAGCAAGCTCAGTTCAGGTATCCAAGCAGCAATATGGTCTCGACAATGCCCCGGCGCGCTAAATAGCTCAACCGTCAGATCACCACCATAAAGTGTCAACGTATCTTGAAAGGTCACGGTTGGCGGAACAAGCTCAACCGTGTGGAAATGCTTGGGATACTCGTTCTGAAAGCCGGTCAGGAGGGTTCTGTCCTTCTCAGATTGCATACGTGTATGGCAGTCTACATGCCCGATAATAGGCACAGTGCGATCCCCGGTAAAATAAGCATTCCCCCAGGCATGATCCCAATCTGCATGGCTATTTATGACCATCAATGGTCGTTTAGCCAGATCATCCTGTAGAGATCCCGTGACTGTAGCCATATCTTCAGGACAAATCATGGTGTCGCAGAGCAACACAAAACGCTCCGTCACAAGCAGATAACTATCGACCTCCATACCATCGAATACCTCTGGTCCAGACAGGTTACTATTGCGACTGGTGCGTATACGATTGCCACGATAGACGCGCACACGACTATCCTGACTCATCTCAGGTACAAAATTAACATCTGATGCTGGCATTAATTGATCTCTCCTATCGTTTCCTGTTATTTTCTCTATCGTTCATCGATTTGAGAAATAACTGTAGCGCAAAAAGTGGATTGCATTGGATCAGTGACAACTATAACAGATAGTTGGCAAAATGTGTAATACTCCAATAATCCTGGCAAATGACAGCATGCAAGACAAAAGCATCATGTCCCGCATGCTATGCAGTTTTCGCAAAATTTTCCTACAAGCGAGCATTCTTAAATTGATGCCAGAGCCGCTGAGCAATCTGAGTAGAGTCTCGCTTCAAGCCATAACAGGCCATATATGAACACACATTGTCGATGTCGCGCAACAAGAAATCGAAAGCATGGGAATTGAAACGTGGATCAACAGCTTGTGGAAAATCGATGACGGTCACCTTGCCCTGCCAATACAGGATATTGTACGCCGAGAGATCCCCATGAATAATGTCATGCTTCAACCAGAGCTGAATATTATCCATCAGCAACTCAAATGTGGGATAGACTTCGTCCGGCGTCAACTCGACATGCTGTAAAGCTGGTGCTGGCTGCTGCTGGTCACCGATATATTCCATGATAATTGCCTGACTATTGCGTGCGATCGGCTTGGGAATAGCCGATCCCGCCTCGTACAGCATCGTCAATGTCGCAAATTCATGTCCCACCCACAGACTAAATTGCGCCTCACGGCCTACATTCGACTTGTTTTTGAGCGCACGAACCGTACGTTGATCGCCAACATAACGTCCCTCTTGATACAAAGCATCATTTTTAAAACCACGATTATTACGCGAACGATAAACCTTCGCTGCCAGATAAGGCACTCCTTGCGAAGGATGAGCACGACAACAATAGACAGTCGCTTCTTTACCGCTCTTTACCACATGCAGGATTTCTGTGATCAAAGCATCCGCAAAGAAACTATCCAATGTCGCCTGCACAGGATCTACGCCTGGCTGCGCCAGAGCTTGTAGAGCCTCTAGCTCTTCTTGCTCTTCCATCGCGCGTATCTGTTTTCGCTTAGACAAGTTCTATTACTCCTCTTATAAGTCCACTGACCTTCAATACATCCGTCAATAAGGTTGATTAGAATAGTTGGCATGCAACACCTCCAAATACTTTTTAATAACACAACAAAAAAAGCCATAAGCATCACGCTTACGGCTTTCTCACAGACATGAAAAAAGCCATCTTCTCATGAGATGGCCGACATCATTGCGCTGTCACTGGACGACAGCAGCGGGCACTACAGGTGTAGATCGCCCTTAGATTGAATATGGTGGCCCTCTCGGAGACGTGATGCGCTAATTATGGTTTGCATTATGGCACGCTCCTTTCAACACGCTGAGCAGGTTCAGCTCAGGGCCAGACAATCTAGTAATATCACTTCCACTAGCATAACAGACAACAATTCCTGTTGTCAACTGATCTGTTACGGATCAGCAAAACACATAGTTCATAGAAAAACGTAACTTCTCTATAGTTCTTACGTATTTATCAATGAGAATACCATTATAATATTTTTCTTATAAAACGAAAGCAGTGATAATCTATCATGAGTAAAAAGAAGAGAACAAAACGTCTTATCAGGGGTATCATTGGAATCAGTGGTGCAGTACTTATCACAACAGCGCTAGCAGAACAGATATGCCTTCCAGCCGAACAACGCACCTGGCAAGGGAAAACATTCGGTATACCTTACGATTTTCGCATTCCAACCAAAGAAAGTTTACGCAGCGCATACTGGAATAGCGAGACCGCACAAATTCTAGTCCCACGTCCCTTCGGCATGGGTTGGACAATCAATTTCTATCCAATCATCCATCCCCAACCCGCACAATAAAGTTGTTGATGGCGAAGAGGATGTTGAGGCGATCGCCTCAACATCCTCTTATTAATTTGGCATCCATAGGAGGTGTAATATCCACATTAGAAGAACGTGGCAAGCAGCAATGAGCAAGCAAAAACAAGTCCAAAGACGAGATGTAATAGAGATGTCTTCTTAATGCCAAGCATAAAGGCTTTCCGATCAGTGCCGTTTAATACCGCACGTACATTGACGAAGGCCAGTGGAAAGGTCAGCCAGACGAGCAGAGAAAACCAGGGGAGCAGTCCAACAATGACCAAACTGGAGATTGCAACATAGCTTCCCATTAACAAAACTGCATGGAAGCGTTGGCCAAACTTGAGTCCAAAGCGTACGGGCAGGGTCCCCTTATGCACGGCCAGATCATCCTGATAGTCGCGCACGTTATTCATGTTGAGGATCGCCGTTACCAGGAAACCAACGGGAATACTGGCAGCCAGTGCATTCCATGACCAGAGCTGAATCTGTACATAATATGATCCCCACGTCATTAGGACACCCATCGCTAGAAAGACCATCACATCGCCAAGTCCACGATTGGAAAATTTAAAAGGTTTGGCGCTATAAAAGTAAGCAATCAATGCGCCCGCCAGACCAAAAAGAAGGATCTCTGGTCCAACCACAAAGATCAAGACAATACCAAGTAGTGCTGCTACCCCAAAACAAAAGATACCGCAACCAAGTACCTGTCCAGCAGTCATTTCTCGGGTAAAGATCACCGTTGATGCTCCCAGGGAACCTGAATGATCTAAGCCATAGCGATGATCAAAATATTCATTAAAGTAGTTCGTGCCTATCTGTAGAAAGAGACAGGAAAGAAGGGTGGTCAAAAAAATCCAGAAATGAAAAGTTCCTTGATAACCAGCTAGTGCAGTCCCCACAAGAACCGGACTTATCGCCGCAGTCAAGGTAAAGGGGCGGCTCGTCTTTAATACTGCCTGCCAGTTCATAGAGTGTATCTTCTGCTGGATCACAGTTTGGGCGTCTCTCATGATATTATCTCTCAAATATATGCCTGATGGCTCTATTACTTCGTCCACTTCGTTATAAATATGTCGTTAAAAAAGCTCACGCGTCTACACAAGGATATCAAAAATTTGACATAACCTCAAATGCCTTCCATTGTCCTTACAGGTATATTTAACAGAGCCAAATGATCCCTTCATTTCGTCTTACAAGCAGACTTCTTATAATTTAATCAGAACACTCCTACCTGATAGCAATAACGTAAGCAGGAGGTAGAGCTATTCCCCAGACAGGGCGAGCGAGCAAGATCATCTATTGATTTATAACAGTTTCATTTTATGTTCAAAATATGCATCCGAAAAGATATAGTTAATCATAATATACTCTACAATTAACTATATCTTTGGCTACATAAATACACACTGCGCTAAAGACAATAATTACAAAAAATTACCCACTTCTTACAAAGAGCACGTCTTTATATCAGGAGACAACATTACGACAAACTATTATGCATACTGATAAAAGTAGCAAGAAAGGGATATTATTCATGACCGATGTTAGAGATACAACATATAATGCGCAAGAACAATACTTCCATGTTACTGATGAGGTGCCAGAAGAACTCTGGTATTGGGCTGCATTAGGCTCAATCATTGCATCCGCAGTGCTTTTTGTCTCCAACAAACGCGATTGGAGCCTCTTTGTAGGTCAATGGCCCCCAACCTTCTTATTGTTCGGTGTCTTTCACAAAATACTCCGGCCAAGAACACATTGATCTTGTAATTGCGCTATAAAGGAAATTCATCAGCGACTATATGTTGCTCGATTTCCTTTATAGCTACGACCTCGTCAAATTTCTCCCTGCATATTCATGCTATTTATGGAGCGATAGTCTCCCCACCGTGTCGTGCTTGCGCCTGTTTTTGCTGCTCTTGGCGGCGCAAGCCAGGAATTGGATACGGTAATTTGAAGACAGAGAAGAGATAATACAACGATGGAAGGAGAATAGCCATCCCAATCACAATGGCAATCAACAAGATAATGATCACCGTTGGACTATTGGCTGAATTGCTAATGGTGTATTGTCGCGGGATAATATATGGATATTGTGAGAGACCCCATGTTCCAAATAGAAAAGCCGTCTCTGCAATCATCAATATCCGAGCCAGATGATAGTGACGACGGAAAAGCGTGATGGCGGTAGCGAGACCAATAATCATAGTAGCGATCATTACAGGAAGCGCACGAGAAAGCATACCATTCCAGAGATCCGGCGCATCAAAGACAGAAAAGATCAGTCCCAATGCTCCTAGCACCGCAGTGATCGCGCCGGCAATCAAGGCTTTAATCCGATAGGATACCGCGAGCGACTTATTATCTTCTGTCGCGCTTGCCTCCACTAGCAGATAGATCGCAGCCAGAGTTGCACACAGAGAAACAGCCATCAAGCCAATCACCGCCGTAAAAGGCGACAAAAAGGCGGTTAGATTATTGGCTCGCGGTACTCCAGTTGAATCGATAAGATTACCACTGGCTACTGCCGCTGCTGAAACGCCTAAAAAGAATGGAGTTATAATGCTAGTGGCGCTAAAAACCCGGCTCCAGGATCGTGCAAACATACTGGCATCATCAAACGCATAGTAGCGATAAACAAAGGCGGCTCCGCGTAACACGATACCGATCAAGACAATCGAAAACGGAAAAAACAGAGCGATCGAGAGCGCATAGAACGCATTAGGAAATACATTAAACAGCCCAACAATCAAGAAGATCAACCAAACGTGATTGGCTTCCCACACAGGTCCAAGGGCATGGTTGATCAAATGGCGTTGACGCGTGGCGTCACGGCCAACCGCGAACAGATCCCAGACACCGGCACCAAAATCGGCTCCACCAAGTGATGCATAGACAATCAGTGAAAGCCAGAGAACAATCAGCGCAATTAAAGCAACACTCATCTACACACCAATCCTTTCGATCTCAGGCTCCTCAACATCATAGCCATCCCCAGTCAGAGTCACGTGCGGCAACGGCCGACGCGCGACCTTGCGAAGCAGCCAGACGAGCGCAATAGCTAACAAAATATAAATGAGCGTAAAGATAGTAAAGCTAACATTAAGTAAAGGTGCAGTCGTCACCGCATCCTTGGTACGCAGATATCCATAGATCACCCAGGGTTGGCGTCCGATCTCAGTCACCATCCACCCCAGAATGATCGCCACAAAGCCCAAGAAACCGGATAATACAACGGCCCAAAGTAACACGCGATTATGCGGCATGCGGCGCTTCTTCAAGAGGTAATAGCCCCAGAACAGTACAGCGATAAGCAGGATGAACGAACCACTCCCAACCATACCATCAAAAGATGAATGCACAATGGTTGCATTCGGCCAATCTGAGCGTGGATACTGATCCAAGCCTTTAATAACGGCATTAGGATTATAATAGGCCAGAATACTTAGTGCCTTTGGAATTTCGATCGCATATATCACGCGACCAGTCGCAGGATCAGCCAAGCCACCAATAGAGATCGGTGCTCCACTCTGCGTCTTAAAGATACCTTCCATTGCCGCAAACTTGGCTGGCTGAGCATTCGCCAGGAAACGTGCGTTGAAATCGCCGCTTACTAATTGCAGCGGTGTTGCCACGATAGCCAGCAACATAGCCAGCATAAGTCCTTTGCGATAATATTCATCGCGCTTGCCATGCAGATAAGCAAACGCATAGATAGCCGCTACCGCAAACCCTGTCGCCACATAAGAGGCGAGAATCATATGCACCGTCTCATACGGCGTGCTCGGATTAAAGATGGCTTGAAGTGGATTAATATCTACAATTTTGCCATTTTTGATCACAAAGCCAGCGGGAGTATTCATCCACGAATTTGCACTCACAATAAACCAGGCCGAAGCCATACCACTAATCCAGATCGGAAAAGAGCAGATCCAGTGGGCACGAGCCGACAGGCGATCCCAACCATACAAATAGAGTCCCAGAAAAATAGCCTCAATGAAAAAGGCAAACCCCTCTAAGAGGAACGGCAAGCCGACCACGGCACCAGCGAAGCGCGTATAGGTCGGCCAGAGCAGCCCTAACTCAAAGGAGAGAATTGTCCCTGACACTGCCCCAATCGCAAAAAGAATAGCAGCTGCCCGCGCCCAACGGCGTGTAAGCATCATCCAGACAGGATTCTTCGTGCGCAAAGCCAGTCCCTCGGCGATACAGAGGAGCAAAGGAAGCCCCACGCCTAAAGAAGAAAAAATGATATGAAAAGCAAGTGAAGTTCCCATTTGGGCACGTGCAGCAAACAGATCAGACATATTACGCCTTTCCTCGATTTCAAACGTGTAGATCAAATGTGTAATGAAACTACCCAGCTTACATCTGTTGCCAGAACGCTATTTTTTATACTTCTATTTTAAAGAACTCGCCTCATAAGTGCAAAGTGAACAATCATAAACTATCTGTCTGCAGCTATCTGTCTTGTCACATCGCGAGGTGAGCTATAGATATGCAGTTGCGTGTGCTATAATCTTCGCAAATGATAGTGAAAGGTTCGGATCAGGCATGCCGGAAACAGCAAGCGCAGCAGCCAATAAAATATTTCAGCGCCTAAAAGGACTACGAGCACAAATGCAGGCGGGCGAGGAACCCATTCTGGCGCTTCCAGCCATCTGGGATAGTGGAAGCAGTAGCCACAGCACGGCTTGTGATGTGATCGTCACGAACCAACGCCTGATCGGCTATTATTACCGAGGCTTTCCCCGTGAACGCATCTTTATTGAGACGCTCAATCTCACAGATCTAGATACAGTCATATGGCGCGATAAAAATTACGAACCAGTCTTTCGCGAAATTATAGTAAGCGATGGTTTACGTAAAGTGTATATTCGGACGCCACGCCAAAAGAGTGCGCTGCTTTACGAGACAATTCACATACTGACAGAAAAAAATGACCAGGGAGCTAAACAACAAGAAACTAAAACCGCAGCGAACGCCGACGAACAGATCCAAGTCAGAAGACACCAGGCCCCAATATATGGCCACGAGGAAGTACGCCGACCGTTCGAAAAAACAGTACTATCAAATGCATTGCTCGTAGTTGGCGGCATCTTGCTCGAAATCATTGGCATCATTCTCCTCTTGACAATCCATAATGCAGGCATAAGCATCCCATTATTCATAGCAGGCTTCGTAGCCGTAGGGGCAAGCTTCCTGTCACGACTAGCAAAAAAATAACTACAGTTTATTTAAAGAGTTCATTCGATAGCTCTGGGGATATTGTTAGCCAGTTACATTGACACGTTATTTTTTAGATGGGTACAATAAAATAGCTCTGGAAAACGATGGAGTTTCCTTTTATATTCCTACGTCCACTATTATAGAAGACGAGGCGATAAACAATGAAGATGTTTGTTTGTATAAAACAAGTTCCTGATCCAAATACTACCATAAGTAAACTTGATCTAAATACAAAGCGGCTTGTACGGAGTGGTATCTCACTCGTCCTAGACCCAGGCGATGAGAGTACAATCTCTGCAGCGATTAAAATACGCGATAAGGTTGGTAATAGCGAACTGGTCGCTCTGAGTATGGGACCCACAAGTGCTCAGGAATCAATGCGTCGCGCCCTGGCGATGGGTGTGGATCGCGCAATTCTGATTACTGATCCCGCTCTGGCTGGTTCGGATGCTATAGGTACCGCACGTGTACTTTCGGCTGTACTCAAGAAAGAAGGAGCGGATCTGGTCTTCTGCTCAACCGAGAGTACCGATGGCTATACGGGAATGGTTCCTGGTAGCATTGCAGAATTCTTAAATATACCTCAATTAACCTTTGCACGCGAAATCACGATCGAAGGTCAGAAAGCGGTTATTAAACGCGTCATTCCTAAAGGTTATCAAACTGTCGAGAGTGCGTTACCTGCGGTGATAACCATTGCAAGCGGCTCTTATGAGGCCATCTATCCAACCATGAAAGGTATCATGGGTGCCAAAAAGAAACCGTATGCTCAGTTGAGTCTGGCAGATCTTGGCATAGAGGCAGCACAAGTTGGTGAGGCAGGAGCGCGTGAGCAGGTTCTGTCTATCGGCGCAGCGGAAGCACGCGCAGCCGGTCAAATCATCAAAGATGATGGCAACGCCGCCCAGCAAATCGCGGAATTCTTACAGCGTTACCAGTTACTCTAGCACCAGTTCAGTATCCTGATGGGTATCCATGAAAACAGATATCCAATTCAATTCCCGTTATTTATAAAGAAGGATACAGCACACAACCGAAAAGGTGACGTGATTTTGTACTTAGGAGGTATGCAATGGCACATACTATTTGGGTTCTGGTAGAGCTAGAAGATGGAGTTCCCGTTCGCTCTTCGCTAGAAGTCCTAGGAAAAGCGGCAAAACTTGGTCAGGCTGAGGCAATTGTGTTTGGCAGCGGCGCGGCCGAGGTTGCTCCCACGTTAGGAGCATATGGCGCGGAAAAAGTCTACGTTCATGACGATGCCGCGTATGATGATTATCTGACCCTACCGGCAGTCGAGACAATAAGCACACTGCTAAAAGATCATCAACCCACAATATTGCTGCTTCCGACGACCTACAATCTACGCGATATTGCGGCTCGCTTGAGCGTACGTAACAATATGGGTCTGATTACCGATGCGACCGATCTGACGGTGGACGATGATGGCCTGAAAGTCATTGTTCCCTGGGGCGGCGAGACGGTTGTGACTGCAACACTGACACAGCAACGGTCCGGTATCGTTTTGACGCGTCCTAAAGCCTTCTCCGTTGAGCAATACGAGGGGCGTACCGCCACGATTACAGTGCTCAATGACACGATCAGTCCAGCCGCAAAAACCATCAGAGTAATTGAGACTGTCGAAGTTAAAAGCGAAGGCCCGGCGTTGGAAGATGCAATGGTGGTTGTCAGCGGAGGTCGCGGACTCGGCAAAGCAGAAAACTATCATTATGTCGAGGAGCTGGCTGTCGTGCTAGATGGTGCCCCAGGCGCAACACGAGCGATCGTAGACGCAGGTTGGCTACCCTATAGCTATCAGGTCGGGCAGACCGGAAAAACAGTCAAGCCGACGCTCTACATCGCCGCAGGCATCAGCGGAGCGATCCAGCATCTCGCGGGCATGAAAGGGTCAAAATACATTGTTGCCATCAACAAAGATGAGCATGCCCCTATCTTCTCAGTGGCAGATCTGGGCATCATCGGCGATGCCGTAACGATCCTACCACAACTCACGAACGAAGTGAAACAACGAAAAGCTTGATGATCTCATAATACCAGGGACGATGAGGTTGCTGGTATTTAGTAGGAATGGCTCCTTACCAATGGAGGTTCACATATGACTTCCCCTGTAATTTCACCAACTGGGGGATGGTTCGGTACAGTGCTCTTTGTCTTGCTGTTTATCGCAGCCCTGGCGCTCTTTGGGGTACGCGTAGGGAGATTAATCACTCTGCTCGTCAAAGCACGCCCAGAAAAACGCACGGACCACATGAATGATCGTGTCGGGGCGTTTTTCAAGATCGTACTGGGCCAGAGCGGAGTATTGCGCGATCCAATCCCCGGTATCGCCCACTTCTTCACATTTTGGGGCTTTATTCTGATCCAATTTGGCCTCTTGAATCTCATGCTTGGAGCCTTTAATGGATCGCTACCGTTGATTGGCGATAACCATGTCTGGGCCACCATACTCGATATCTTTGTCGTGCTTGTGCTCTTCGCGCTGATCGTGTTCGCGATTCGTCGTGGCATTGTCAGACCCAGACAACTCACCAGCGCTCTGCATGGTACATGGGATGGCTTCATTATTCTGGGACTAATCCTGCTCGTTATTCTCACGCTGGCCCTCGTTGAGACCTTTGAATTTGCAGCCAGCGCCGGAGCCGCCTGGACTCCCATCGGAGCCGTATTCTATCCACTACTCAAGCATGGCAGTCCAGAGGCTGATACCATAGCGTATCGCGTCTTCTGGTGGGCGCATATGTTGACAGTCTTTGGTTTCTTGATCTATCTACCACGCTCCAAACATCTGCACTTGATGGCGACGCCTTTTAATGTCTTTTTCCGCAGCTACAAACCCAAAGGCGCATTACCTCTGCTTGAAAATATAGAGGAGCGCGACGATTATGGCGTCTCGAAGGTGGAGCAGTTCACCTGGAAACAACTCCTGGATGGCTATGCCTGTACAGAATGTGGGCGCTGTAATACAGTCTGCCCTGCGCTGGAAACTGGCAAGCCGCTCTACCCTAAAGAGATTATTCTAGGAGCCAAAGAGGCACTCTTCGTTAGAAGCGGTGAGATCTTAGGGCCAGATTCCTTTTTTAACAAACTTAATAACAAGTCAGATATCGCAGTCATCAAAGCCGATAAAACACCAGCAGAAGAGGAAGCTCATCACGAGCCAATGGTTGGCGGGATTATCTCAAAAGAGGCGCTGTGGGCCTGTACGACCTGTATGGCGTGCATGGAGATCTGCCCAGTATCGATTGAGCATGTCCCGAAAATCGTTGATATGCGACGCTCCCTGGTCATGGAAGAGAGCGATTTTCCTCAGGAAGTAACCTCTTTATTCAACAATATCGAGCGCAACGGCAATCCCTGGGAGATCAATAACGACAAACGTGCTGAATGGGCTGCTGATCTGGAAATTCCTCTGCTAGCCGAAAATCCTGATGCTGAGGTGCTCTATTGGGTCGGCTGTATGGGCTCGTTTGATCGTCGCAATCAACAGGTTGCGACCTCGGTGGCCAAAGTGCTCAAAGCTGCCAACGTTGATTTCGCGATTCTGGGACCAGAGGAGACGTGTACAGGCGATCCAGCACGTCGTATTGGTAACGAGTATCTCTGGCAGACGCAGGCGACACAGAATATTGAGACGCTGGATGGCTATGGCTTTAACACGAAAAAAGCTAAAGCTGTCGATGATCAAGCTGGACAGGCCGCACTTGCGACGGCGACTAAACATCGTAGGATTATCACCGCCTGCCCGCACTGCTTCAATACGATTAAAAACGAGTATCCGCAATTGGGTGGAGACTACGAAGTTATCCATCATACTGTTTTTATCGATACCTTGCTGGCTGACAGCAGATTAAAATTGCCGGCTGGTTTCGATACACGCAAGATGACCTATCATGATCCTTGCTATGTCGGACGCTATAACGACGTTTACGAGGAACCCCGTCGTGTCCTCACCGTTATCAATAGCAATGGAGTCACAGAAATGCGCCGCAACCGCAATAAGAGCTTCTGCTGCGGCGGCGGTGGCGGCCGTGTCTGGATGGAAGAAAAAGTCGGTAAACGCATCAATCAGACCCGCGTCAACGAGGCGTTGGAGACAGAAGCAGAAGTGCTGGCGGCCGGCTGTCCTTTCTGTATTACTATGTTTGAAGATGGCATCAAAGGTGTCGAAGCCGAAGAAAAAATGAAGGTCGAGGATATATCAGAAATTATTGCTCGCGCCATCGAGGCTTGATCATAGATTAAAAATAGGGCTGGCCGTAGTTGCGGCCAGCCCTATTTTTGTGCTACATACTCCTGACCGACCACGCCAGTGATACAATAAAAGTTTAAATAATAATCTCAATTATCAGGGGGATAACTTATGAGTGATTTTATGGGCCTGGAAATACTCCTTATTTTTGTGCTTATAATCGCGAATGGCTTCTTTTCTGCTTCCGAGATAGCTATTGTTTCGGCACGTCGTGGCCGTTTACAACAACAAATCGACGCAGGAAATAAAGCGGCATCTCAAGCACTTCAACTATCAGAAAATCCTGATCGCTTTCTGGCGACAGTACAGATAGGCATTACATTAATCAGTACACTGGCATCAGTGTTTGGAGGTGCAAGTATCAGTGGTCCATTGAGCAATTGGCTTGCAACTATTCCCTTACTTCACCCCTACGCTAATACAATCGCACTATCATTAGTTGTTATCGGTATCACCTATTTTACTTTAGTAATCGGGGAACTAGCACCCAAGAATCTGGCCCTCCAATCAGCAGAGAATATCGCAATATCCGTTGCCCCGCTGATGAACAAACTCTCAAAAATTGCTCGGCCCATTGTCCTCCTGCTGACCGTCTCAGCAAATCTCCTCTTGCGCATACTCGGACAATATAATCCCACCAAAGGGACAGTGACAGAAGAGGATATTGTCTATTTGGCTCGAGAAGGAGCGGTGAGCGGCACAGTAGAGAGCGAAGAGGAAGAATTTATTCGTCGCATTTTCCGCTTTACTGATCGCACCGTGAGTAGCGTGATGATGCCACGCACAGAAATTGTAGCGGTAGAGGCTGGGACTCCTTTTTCCCAGGTGATTGAGACGTTTATGACTTCAGGCTATACGCGTCTGCCACTCTATGAAAATTCGCTGGATAATATAGTCGGTGTTATTTACGCTAAGGATCTCTTACGATCGCGGGCTGATCATCAGAAGGATGAAGATATCAATATACGGGCATTAGCTCGTCCAGCATTTTTTATTTCTGAATTTCAGCATGTTAATGATCTACTATCTACCTTTAGACGCAAAAGCATTCATATCGCGATTGTCATTGATGAATATAGCCAGGTCACAGGACTGGTAACGATGGAAGATATCCTGGAAGAGTTAGTGGGAGAGATTCAGGATGAATACGATCAACCTGAAGATACAGCGATCATCCAACGAGAAGATGGCAGTTGGTTAGTCGATGCGATGACAGATTATGAAACGGTCCTGCTCAAAATTGGTATACCTATGGATGAGGAGAAACGCCGCGACTATCATACGTTGGCTGGTTTTATCCTGGCACACAGCGGTCATATTCCGAAAATAGGAGAGAAGCTCACAATCAACGATTTCGTGTTCGAAATCATAGATATGGATGGTCGCCGCATTGACAAGGTACTCATTCAGCGTAAAAAGGCGTAATCTCGAACTGATCATGTTCAGTCGCTTGCACAGTATATAACTGATCAAAGCCTTCCTTATAAGTAGGAGCAGTCAGCCTTTTGAGCGTGGCAAAAATGCCAACAGGAGGAACGTGAGCCACGCCACTACGTCGGGCATTCCATTCCAGACTGCGCTTCACCTGGATCTCAAAATAATAACCAATCACCTGGGCCTCATGTTGATGTCCCAATGCGATTAAAGCTGCTCGATCCTCTGACGTGGGATTTGTATTATCAATCACGACAGAGCGTCCGGCTTGCAATGCCTCTGCAGCCAATTGCTGCTGACGGCGAGCCGGACGCCTATTATTACGCAAGAGATCTTTACTCACATAAGCATGCGTGGCTGCAAAATGGGTGCGATACAATGTGCTTTTGCCCGAAGCCTGCAATCCAACAAAAATAATCATTTCCATTTTTACATCCTGATTGTAAACGATCGCAGGAAGATCGGAGAGATCATACGGTTGTGGTGCTAATGATAAAATGGCGCTCCTGCACATACTCGCGATCCAGATCTGCGTAATAGTTGGTGGCCCAGGCCCAGAGACGCTCAATCGAGGTTGCAAAGATAGCATCATCAACCGTCCATGTAGTGGACCAATAGCGCTTCGCAATATATTCAAGCGCCGCCCGTGGTATCACTTTCTGCTTCCAGACATAGACTAGCTCATCGTCAGTGCGCAAACCATGTTCATAAAGCCACTGCTTTACAGCCGGAATTGAGGCTCCTGGACGCTGTACAGTACCTCCAAGTTCACTCACAAGTGCATACCACTTATCATTGATATTCTGCGTCACCGAGGTCTCGGACTTTTCATACGTATCCCAACAATGCAGCAAGCAACCACCCGGCCTCAGCACCCGTAATACCTCAGACAGCGCATCTTGCCAGGCAGCCATCAGATGAAATATGTGTACTGCGACGACACTGTCAAACGAAGCAGCGTGAAAGGGGATATGCTTGATATCAGCGTTGACCAGACGGAGCGAGGATGCACTCTCAGCATGTCCAAAACGCACGACAGAGACAGAGCGATCAACCTCCTCATCAGGATAGTCACCCCAATCTTGCTGCACCTCCTGCCAGCCCATCATGCGAGCCTTCTCATCCAGCAGCGCTAACATTTTCGCAGAGATATCCACTCCTGTATATGAGCGCCCCAGAGATGCCAGCGGCAAAGCAATACGACCAGTCCCCACCCCAACTTCAAGAAAATCAGTCAGAGCAGTTGCCTGCGCATTTCTGACGATAGCACGCGTTACATGCGCAGCAACATCGTCAGGATAACCACGCGTCTGATCATACATGTGCGCGATGGCATCAAAAGATAAAGAGGACATGAAAGTTTCCTTTGGCTTCCTTTAAACTTAGACATGAGACCACTACAATGGCCCGATGACGCTATTATTATGCCAGGTGAAGCTATCTCCTATGTCTGTATGAGAGTATAACATATTCAACCTCATAGATAGGTCCGGCCAACCATATCCCTACTGTAGCTGCGTGTCTTGTGCACAATACATCTCACTTAGGCTCGTCAACGTGATGGACCTCGATCGCAGCGACCAAGCAAGCCAACGTAGCGCCGCGGTCTTGTGCCCGGCGACCCGTTCATGCACGAAAAACTCCGCCAAAGCGTTTATATAATATAATGTGCACTCCTAATGAGGCGTGTAATTCTCCATTTCAGGCGATTTATTATACGAGAATATATACGCTTATTGGGGACATATCATACGAGAAACGGGTCGCCGGGCACAAGACCGCGGCGCTAGCGTTGGCTCTCTTTGAGACCTCCGGGGGAAGAGATGGAGCTTGCCAAGTTCTTAAGTTGAATGTGTTGTTCCTTGTACACGCAGACAACTTACACGCATGATTTGATCCGCCTATACAATTAAATCATCTCAACATCACATTTCTCCGAAGATATAGCATGACGATTGTAGACATCTCTTTGAGAGCATTGGGTACATAGAGGGGCATCTCGTTGCGCAACCCGTGGGTACGTGGAGTGGACCGCGTGCGCAAGACACGCAGCTACAGTAGGGAACGTTTTCCCTTATATATCACGCTCTTCGGTCGAACAGGCTCTTTTGTGTTCATGTGACAGGGGCGAGGTAAGCTTACGCTGGTCTGTCACAAAGACTTACCAGCACACGGCTGAGCACATCAATGACGTACTTAAACCGGCTCTCTACTGGGCTGGATTACGGGCATAAGATGCTAGCTTCCCTCTAGCCAAACGACATTCTACGTGATATAATAGCTAAAGAATTAAGTAGACATGGAAAGAAAAGTGGGCAGGCCCCACTTTTCTGTTTGCCAGATACTTTTTCATTGCACTCGAACAAATTGATGTAATTATTAACCCGGCCACCAGCGGGAGGAGCATGGCATTATGAGGAGCGAATTTCAAGCGGCGATCGCACAACTAATTGCCGAAAAGGGGCTACCCCGCGAAGTGGTAATGGAGACTGTGGCTACCGCATTACTAGCAGCATACCGTAAAAGTTTCGGCGGCGGAGAAAATGTCCGCATCGAGGTTGATAAAAACGGTGAAGTGCATGTATGGGCATCAAAGCACGTAGTCGCTCAGGTGAAAGATGCAAATGAAGAGGTTTCGTTGGCAGATGCACAACTCATCATTCCGAATGCTGCTCTTGGGCAGATGATAGATGTAGATTTATCATTCATCTTCGCACGTATCCCAACCCAGACAGCGAAACAAGTTATCCTCCAGCGTATTCGAGAAGCTGAGCATGAACATCTCTACGACCAGATAAAAAACTGGGTGGGTGAAATCCGCCTGGGGACACTCACGCGCAAAGATCCCGCACGTGGTTGGATTTTGGACTTTGATCTGGATCAAGTAGATAAAGTTGAAGGGATCATGCCTCCTAACGAAGATGTGGTTAGCGAACGCAATCGTGTAGGTCAACGCCTGCGCGTGCTGGTCTATGATGTCCGTCGTGTTCAAGGCCGCATGTTACAGATCCTTGTCTCGCGCACCCACCGCGATCTCGTACGTCGTTTGTTTGAATCCGAGGTTCCAGAAATCTATGAAGGAACAGTCGAGATCAAAGCAATCGCCCGCGAACCCGGCAGTCGCTCAAAAGTAGCAGTGATTGCACGTCAGGAGGGGCTTGATCCAATCGGTTCATGCGTCGGAGTGCGTGGTTCCCGTATAAATAACATCGTACGTGAGCTCAACGATGAAAAAATCGACATCATCCTGTGGAGTCAAGATTCCGCCAGTTTTGTCGCGAACGCGCTGAGCCCAGTGAAGCCATTGAAGGTCGAATTGCGTGAGGAAGATCATACCGCGATTGTGACGGTGCTGGAGAAACAATTATCTCTGGCCATTGGGAAAGATGGACAAAATGCTCGCTTGGCGGCGAAACTCACGGGTTGGCGCGTCGATGTGACCAAACCAGCCGAAGGCGAAGTATTTGAGGAGCGAGTCGAAGATACAGTCGAATCATCTCAAGGTAGTGCGTATCCACGTCGCGAGCGATCAGAACGCTCTTCAGGCCGTCACGAACCACGGCGCAGCAGCGACCGTCGCGACAAAGGTAATCGTCATAGTCATTCTGGTTCTAGCTCTGGCTACGGATACGAACGAGACTAGGGAGAGGGGAGCGTATGATAAAGGCAGTTAAAACACAACAAAAGAAACCGAAACATCTCCCACTACGTACATGTATCGCTTGCCGAGAAAGCAAACCCAAACGAGAACTCTTACGTATCGTGCGTACACCCGAGGGTCAGGTACTCATTGATGCAACAGGAAAAAAGTCTGGCAGAGGAGCCTACCTCTGTGCTAGACTCTCTTGTTGGCAAAAAGCGCTCAAGGAACATCGCATTGAACAGGTCTTCGAAGTAGAGATTTCCGAAGCGGATCGCAATGATCTTGACGAGTTCATTGCCACGTTGCCCAAGGATGATCCTCGCTTAACAGAAGCCAAACCCACAAAAAATCCAGGTAGGCGCAAAAATGCAACTGAAGAAACAGCATAAACTTGCTCCAAAGATGTCCGAACTCATCTTCTAAGCAAGCAGTATGATATTGCCAGGATCTATTCAGTACGTTATACTGGGAGATGGTATGTATGTTGTCCCTATTCCAACTATTTGGAATAGAGTTTTCAATACTGGCATCTGATCTCCGGGTTAGATGAGGATTGAACAATGTTTCTTTTTTTCTCTACTCTTGATAGAGACACAGCCCCTCGTAGACTGGGCAGCTTGAAGCGAATATTTGCGGAGCAACTTGCTATGATTAATTAAATAAACCATAGCCTACGCTTGAGAGCGCAGACTGATATTCGCCTGGCACTGCACCAACGAGGATCTGTCGCCCTGTTTCCGCTTACGGAAAGGGAGACAGACCTTTTTTATGGCTGTGAAGAGAGATTCCGCCGCCAATTCTGGCGCATCATCCGATAAGAAGGGAGTCTTCTTCATGAGAGATAATATATCAGAAGTTCCAGAGGGGACTGAACAGGCTGAACAGGCACCGGTCAAAACGACCAGTCCTAAACCAAGATCTACCCCTCGGGCAAAACAAGAAAGTCCATCGACAGGCAGCCAGGAACAGGAAACTAAGCCCGCGTCTCGGCGTCGAACAGCACCGCCAACTCATGATAATACGACTGCATCTGCATCTGAGCAAGCCGCTCCAACTGCGGCGACTCCGACTGCATCTGTTAAGCCAGCATCTGAGCAAGTTGCTCCAAAAGCTGCTCCAACTGCGTCTGCTAAGCCGGCACCAGAACAGGTGGCTCCAAAAGCTGCTCCAACTGCACCTGCTAAGCCAGCATCCGAGCAAGCCGCTCCAACTGCACCTGCTAAGCCAGCATCCGAGCAAGCCGCTCC
The DNA here is from genome assembly GCA_963699315.1 of uncultured Chloroflexia bacterium. Taxonomy (GTDB): domain Bacteria; phylum Chloroflexota; class Ktedonobacteria; order Ktedonobacterales; family Ktedonobacteraceae; genus Dictyobacter. The sequence goes on along the minus strand of OY969433.1, from coordinate 3,335,431 downwards.
CGCTAAGCCAGCAGCAACAAATCCGTCCACGTCTCAACCGCAGGCGACATATCGTTCCAGCAATAATGGCGGACAAGGTGGACCACAGGGTGGTGCACCACGTCCCAACAATGGTCCTCGACCTTATAACAACCAGGGCGGCGGTCCTGGTGCTGGTCCTCGACCTTACAACGGCCCAACTACTGGTCCTCGACCTTATAACAATCAGGGCGGCGGTCCTCGACCTTATAACAATCAGGGCAGCGGTCCTGGTGCTGGTCCTCGACCTTACAACGGCCCAACTACTGGTCCTCGACCTTACAACAATCAGGGCAGCGGTCCTGGTGCTGGTCCTCGACCTTATAACAACCAGGGTGGTAGTTCAAATGGACCAATCGGAAGTAGTGGTCCCAGACCTCCATACAATAATAGTAGTGTAGGAACGCGTCCACCTTACCGAGGTAGTGCTCCAGCAGGGCAAGGACCGCGTCCAGGTCCAGTGGGAGGAAATACTACCGTTGCGCCACGGCCTTATGCACCTGAGCATAATCGTGATCGTGACCGCAATCGTGATCATAGTCGTGATGGCGGAGGCGGAGCCCCACGTCCACAGGGACCGGGCCAGGGCAACGCAGCACGACCGAATACACGTCCTGGAAGCAGCACGACAGGCCACGGTCCTCAAGGAGGCCGTCCAGGCGGACGTCCAGGCGGACGCCCAGGTGGTCATAGCAACAATAGAGCGCAGGAGCGCCGCACAGCACAGGTCAAAGAGAAGGTCACAGGACCAATCTCTCTGCCACCACAAATTGTGGTCAAAGATCTGGCTGACATGCTTAGCGTCACACCGATCGAGGTCATACGGGATCTGATTAATAAACATGCGATTTTCGCAAGTATCAATCAGGTTGTTGACTACGATAAAGCTTCTCTGGTCGCTCAGGACCTCGGCTTCGAGCCAAGTCCAGTTGCGGTCACTGATAGTCCAGCAGTACGTGGCGAACGTCCGCTATCAGCGAACGAGGCCATGTTAGCAACCCATAACGAAGAAAATATGGTGACCATTCCACCAGTAGTTACCATTATGGGACACGTTGACCACGGTAAAACATCACTGCTAGATACCATCCGTAAAACGAAGGTAGCTGCCGGTGAGGCGGGAGGCATCACACAACACATTGGTGCCTATCAGGTTGAGGTCAACGGCAAAAAAATCACATTCCTGGACACCCCAGGTCACGAAGCCTTTACAGCTATGCGTGCTCGTGGAGCCCAGGTAACACATATCGCGATTATCGTCATAGCAGCAGATGACGGCGTCATGCCTCAGACCCGTGAGGCCATCGACCATGCACGGGCGGCAAAAGTGCCGATAATCATCGCGTTGAACAAAATCGATAAGGCGAATGCCAATCCTGATCATGTAAAGCAGCAATTGGTTGAGCTAGGCATCATCATCGAAGAGTTTGGTGGTGAAACAGTGTGTGTGCCGATCTCAGCACGTCGCGGCGAAGGCATCGATGAGCTGCTTGATTACATCCTGCTGGTCGCAGAGGTTCAGGATATCAAAGCCAATCCGGACCGCCTGGCGACAGGTGTGATTATCGAGGCTAAGTTAGAGAAGAACAGTGGTGCGACCGCAACGGTACTGGTCCAGCAGGGAACCCTCAAAATGGGGGACAACGTCGTTGTTGGTGCCATTTCAGGCAAAGTACGCGCCATGTTTAATGACCGTGGCAAACGCATCCAGAAGGCCACCCCAAGCACGCCTGTCAGTATTCTTGGCTTACCAGAAGTACCAAACGCTGGTGATCGTCTGGAAGTTACATCTGACGAGCGTACCGCCAAGCAGCAAGCTGAAGCGGAAGGCACAAAACGTAAAGACGAAGCCATGCCTCTTGGTCAGATCAGTCTAGATACGCTCTATATGCAGATGCAGAAGGGCACCGTCAAAGAGCTGAATGTGGTTATCAAGAGTGATGTACAGGGTTCACTTGAAGCCATCAAGGGATCGCTCTCCAAACTCGGCGAGGATAACTTGAAGGTACGCCTGATCCGTGAAGGTATCGGTAATATTAGCGAAACAGATGTGCATCTAGCAGCGGCCTCCAAAGCGATCATTATCGGCTTTAACGTCAAAGCTGATACGGCAGTCGCCCAGGAAGCTCAGCGTGAGCATGTCGATATTCGTTACTATACAGTTATCTACAAGCTGATCGAGGATATTCAAGCTGCTCTCGTAGGTATGCTGGAGCCAACGTTCCGCGAAGTTATCAATGGTCATGCTGAGATTATGCAAACCTTCAAAGCTGGCAAGATACTTATCGCTGGATGTCGCGTGCTGGATGGCAAGGTTACACGCGGTTCACAGGTTCGCTTGATGCGCAAAGATGAGAAAGTCTTTGAAGGCAAAGTGGATTCACTACGTCGTGGCAAAGATGATGTTCGAGAAGTTACCACCGGCTATGAGTGCGGTATTCTGCTCGAAGATTTCAATGCTTACGAAGTTGGTGATATCATCGAAGCCTTCGCGCAGGAGCGCGTGTTACCAGGAGCATAATATGCGGTGTGCAGGAGTGGTCATCGGTGCAAAACTCCTGCACTACCCAGGGGGGACAGACAATGCCAATTAATCTCCACAGACAAGAAAAGCTAGGGGAGCTGATGGCTTCGGATTTAAGCGAGCTTATTCGGACACGCGTCAAAGATCCACGTGTAGGATTTGCAAGTATCACACGCGTGGAGGTCAGCGGCGATCTACGTCATGCCAAAGTTTTAGTCAGTGTGATGGGTACACCCGAAGAGCAGGCTGAAACGATGCAGGGGCTGAAAAATGCTAGTGGCTATCTACGCCACGAGATGGCCAGTCGCCTCACCTTACGCTATATGCCAGATCTCTCCTTCAAGCTTGATACATCGATTGAAGAAGGTGCCCGTATGCTAGGCTTGATCAGTCGAGTTACCGAGGAAGATCGCATTACAAAAGCAGAGCGCGAAAAAGCCCATACGGAAGAGGTCGAATGAACGAATCTGCTTGTCCCAATACTACATCGCTGGCAGAACAACTCAATCCGACACAGGTCCAACAAGCAATGGTTCTCATTGAGCGAGCACAGCGGATTGCTTTGCTCGCGCATGAACGTCCCGATGGAGATTGCCTCGGCTCAGCGCTAGGTTTTGCTCAGATACTTCGTCAAATGGGAAAAATCTGTGTTCCAGCCTGTGCTGATCCTGCGCCCAGATCCTTCAAGTTTCTGCCAGGTGTTGAAACGCTCCAGACCACGCTAGGCGATGAGCAGTTCGATCTGGTGATCGCACTAGATGCAGGCGAATTGAGTCGCTATGGAGCGCTCTATACACAACATCGCACGTTCCTTGATCAAGCTAGTATTATCAATATCGATCACCATATCAGTAGCACCGGCTGCGGACAGATCAATATCATTGATCCCAGCGCGGCTTCTACTACCGAACTGATTGTATTATTTCAACAACAGGCGCAGTTGCCGCTGACAAAAGATGCGGCGATCTGCCTTTTAACAGGCCTGATTACTGATACAGGCTCTTTCCAATATGCCAACACGACTGCGCGTACGATGAGAGTCGCGGCCTCTCTACTTGAGGCAGGGGCCGATGCAGAAACGATTGTCAAACCCATTTTCCGTACACATCCGCTGGCGCAGGAACGTTTCCGCGCGGCTGCGATCAGTAATGCTCAAACCTCGGCTGATGGACGCATTATCTGGTCCTATGCCAACGATGAGATTATGTTAGCTACCGGGGCCAGCAGCGATATGGATACAAATGCATCGGGCACGTTACGCGATATTGAGGGTGTACAGGTAGCCGCTTTTTTCACAAATTATGGTACCCCAATCCAAACTCGTGTGAGCCTGCGTAGCGATGCCCCCTATGATGTGGCTGCAATCTGCACGCGCCTGGGTGGCGGTGGTCATATTCGCGCAGCTGGAGCAACCATTGAGCGTCCCATGCAGGAGGCGATACCTCTGGTAATCGCTGAAATTGAACGTGAGATATTGGCAACTGATCGCCAGTCACGTGAGACACCCAACGCATAAAAGGATATACGTGGAGATATAGAACGTGGTGGATGGAATTCTCAACATTAATAAACCGTTACATATAACATCACATGATGTGGTGGCCAGGGTACGAAGAGTGCTTAAACAGAAACGTGTTGGTCATACAGGTACCCTCGATCCAGAAGCAAGCGGGGTCTTACCAATTTGTGTTGGTCAGGCCACCCGCGTCGCAGAATATCTGAGTGAAAGCGGGAAAGCCTATCAAGCGACTGTTACGTTTGGTATAGTGACGGATACCTATGATGCTGAGGGGACGGTGCTACGCACAAAAGATATCACAGATCTGAACCGTCTACGAATTGAAGAGGCTGTAGAACATTTTCGCGGCCCACAACTCCAACTTCCGCCACGTTTCTCAGCCATCAAGATCCAAGGGCAGCCTGCATACAAGCTAGCACGAGCGGGAGAAGAAATCAAACTAGAACCACGTCCCATTGAAATCCGCTCGCTCGACATCCTCGCTTGGAACGCTCCACATTTGGTCCTGAATATTGCGTGCAGTAAAGGAACCTACATACGCTCTCTCGCGTATGATATGGGAGAATACCTTGGTTGCGGCGCGTATCTGACGGGACTTGTGCGTACACAGAGCGGTCCTTTCTTATTGCAGGATAGCATCACACTAGAACAGTTGCAGGAGGCTCACGAATTGGGAACACTTGAACAACATCTGTTTCCTGCCGACTTTGCCCTCCAGAACTATCCGGCATTGCATCTTGATGAACAGCTCACGCAACGTGTGATCCATGGGAACGCATTCCACTATCAAGATCCAGATATGGTGGCAACACCGGCAGGGCTTGGTCGCGTGTATGGCTCTGATGGTCAATTTCTAGCTATCGCCACCTGGGATGAAGCACAACTTCAATGGAAGCCCAGGAAAGTCCTCGTATAATTGTACGAATCGCAGCCATGCGCGCACAAGCAAGGGGTCCTGAAACAAACCCACATTTATTGCGAGCACGCACCGGCTGTGATACTATAACGAGAGAATAACAAGGATTAGGTACCTCCAGGAGCAACAATGGAGCAGGGCCTCTAATGAGTATGACCGAATACCAGACAACCCTATCAGAAAAAACACCTATCGCGATCAGCATCGGGAATTTCGATGGTATCCATCTTGGACACCAACGTCTCCTGCATGAGGTCGTTGCGATGGCACAGGCACTACAGTGTCAACCAGTCATGGTGACCTTCGCGCCCCATACCCTACTGGTGGTGCGCCCACAACTGACGATCCAATGTCTGACAACGCTCGAAGAAAAATTGGCCTTGGCCAAACGCTATGGTGGCGTCAAAGAGACAATCGTGATTCATTTCACACCAGAAGTGGCAGCACAATCAGCAGAAGATTTTATGAATAGCCTCTGTAAACGTTTTACTATTAGAGGCTTGATAATTGGCTCGGACTTCAGTCTTGGGCATAACCGTATGGGAAATGCGACCTTTCTTGAAGAGTATGGACGACAGCATGGCATACAAGTGCGCGCATTGCAGCTAGAACAAGCCGATCAAGCACGCATAAGTAGCACGCGCATCCGTTCATTAGTAAGTGAGGGTCATATAACTGAAGCTAACGCATTGCTTGGTCATCCAGTCGTGCTGGGTGGCATCGTGGCGCATGGAGATGAACGCGGACGCCTATTAGGTTTTCCGACCGCCAATATTCATGCCGATCCACATCAGCTACTGCCAATTAATGGCGTTTATGCCGTACAAGCAACTATCCATAATGGTAACACAAGTGACTTGGAAGAATCTTCTACCGTCTATAATGGTGTAACCAATATAGGTATTCGTCCTACATTTAATGGAAAAGAACGTCTTGTAGAAGTGCATCTGCTTGATGTAAATTTAAATCTCTATGGCAAGTATCTACGTGTCGAGTTCATTGAGCATCTACGCAGAGAGCAACGCTTCTCAGGACTCGAAGCTTTAAAAGATCAAATTTCTCTTGATGTGCAACAAACACGTCAAATTCTAGCAAGCAGGAGAGTGAGCAATTGAAAGCTCGCCAGAACCCATTAGCAAAATTAGAAGCATTTATGCAGCGTATTGTCGAAAGTCCATTTAACTGGCTCTTTCCATCAAAACTAGAGCCAATTGAGATTTCGCGAAAATTAGAGCGTTCAATGGATGACAATACCATGTTGCAAGGTGAGGGACGCCGGTTGGCACCAAATAGCTATGACATCTATCTTAGTATCAAAGATCATCAACAAATATCGCCCAGTCAGGTCTCACTCACACGCGACTGGCAAAATCAGTTGGTGGAATTCGCACGCCGACGACATTATACATTGAAAACGGTGCCGGTTATTCGTCTACACTCAGATACTACTTTGCGGGTTAGCACAATACGCATCGATGCAGGACAAGCTGATTCAAGTGCAGGCGGAGAAGGCGGCATGATGTCTACTCAGGCATTGAGCGCCGAGCAGTTAGCGCAAATACGTGCGCAGCTCGCGCCTGATCAGCAACTGCCAGGCATTACCGGTGCAAGTGCTCCAAAGAGCCACTCAGGAGCTAGCCATCGCACTGGACATTCACAACAAGGACTGGCTCCGACTATACCGCCAGCAGCAGCGCCAGCCATGCCACAGGCCTGGATGACCATTCGCTTGCCGCAAGCCGGACAACAAACATATCGCATAGAAAAACCACTTGTAAATATTGGTCGACAACTGAGCAATGATATTATAGTCGAAGATAAACGCGTTTCACGCTTTCATGCCCAAATTAAATATCAACCGGATGGACAATTTGCCATCTTTGATCTTGGTAGCACTAATGGCATCACAATTAATAATACGCCGCATATGCGCCAACATACTCTGCGCAATGGTGATCAGTTCACCATAGGCAGCTATGATTTTTACTTCGAGAGAAGGTGAGATCTTCGCCCTATGCAACTTACAACGTTCTTACTCATATTGCGTCTGCTATTTATTGTTCTACTCTACCTTTTCTTGATGCAGGTCGTCATAGCCATCACACGCGACCTACGCAAAGCGGCCGCCATAGGTGATGACGCCGAGGGAGGTCGAGTCTCACATGTCATGGGCCATTTAGTCGTCGTTGATAGCGGTCCCAGTACCGTAGTGCAGCCGGGGATGCGCTTCAATCTGGAACAACAAACGAATATAGGGCGCGGCCCGACAAACACCATTCAAATCTCGGACAACTTTATCTCATCGGAACATTCAAGACTTTCATTTCGCAATGGAGTTTGGTATGTACAAGATGCAGGAAGCGTAAATGGCACCTATGTAAACAACCAACCAGCGCGTGAACCCATTCCGGCTCGTGCTGGAGATATTGTACGTGTCGGTTATATTCAATTCAAACTGACACAATAATAGCCAGATACCAGCCAGCATAACATGGTTACCTGGCTATTATTGTGCGCCAAACATCTGTATTTAGCACTTACTCCTCCATGGATATATGAGGTTCGATAAAATGGCACAAATAGCACAAAGAGCAACAGGAGCAATTCGGCAATATCGCTGGAAAGAGTTAAGTTTGCTGATTATTCCTGCCATCATTTTACTTTTATTGATGAGCCAGTTGCTCTTAATCAGGTCTAGCAACGATCCAAGCGTTACCTTAAATAATCTCAATAAACTCAGCAGCCTGCCTATTTGGGACGGACTGATTCCTATTCTTGGTTTCCTGGCAGCTGTTTTTGGCGTACATATTATTCTCAACATCTTCTTTCGTAAAGCTGATCAGGTACTCTTCCCACTAGTCGCGCTTTTAAGTGGTCTGGGCGTGATCATGATGACACGGCTGGGACCAGATATGTTACCACAATATGGGGGCCCGATTCCTAATCTAGGGTCACGCCAATTACTCTGGGTCTTGCTTGGTCTGGCTATTTTCCTGGCCACCATGTTCATCTTGCGTAATATTAATTGGCTTGCTCGCTATAAGTATACCTGGATGCTTTTCTGTTTCGCGGTACTATTGCCGAGTATCATCAAAGGCATCACCACCTTAAAAAGTGGGCAACCGACACGCGACACATTAAGTTTTGGCCCACTCGCCCTCCAACCATCTGAATTCTTGAAAATCGGCGTAGTCATCTTCTTCGCTGGTTACATTACAGATAACCGCGATATATTGTCAGAAGGCCATTATCGTCTCGGTCCACTGCGTCTGCCGCCACTACGCCAGCTTGGACCTATGCTCTTTATGTTAGCAATTGGCTTATTAAGCTTTCTCGTTGTACGTGAACTTGGTCTAGCCATGCTCGTTTATAGCTTATTCCTTTGCATGACCTATCTGGGCACCGGCAAAAAATCCTATGCCCTCGTGAGCCTGATTGCTTTTGCAGCCCTCGCATTGCTGGGCTATGGTCTCCTCAGCTATGTACGCAACCGCTTTGCCGCCCTAGCATTTAATCCGGTGAATTGGGCACAACTAACTCCAGCAGAGGAAGCATTTGAACAAGGTGGCGGCTTTCAAATTTTCATGGGCATCGTCAATATAGCGAGCGGAGGCATTTTGGGATCAGGTCTGGGCTTAGGATATCCAGTCGACATTCCTGTTATCGATGCTGATATGGTTTTTACAGCCTACGCTGAAGAGTTTGGTCTGGTGGGACTGTTTGCGATCATTGGTATCTATCTACTCATAGTCCATCGCGGCTTTCGTATTGCCGCTGAAGCAACCGATACGTTTAGCAAATTGCTGGCAGCAGGTTTGACTTCCGTCTTTGCGCTACAGACCATTATTATTATGGCAGCTAATATGAAGATTTTTCCATTGACAGGTATCCCGTTGCCATATTTGAGCAACGGCGGTAATGCGATTCTGGCAAACTTCATCATCATTGGTATATTGATGCGTATCTCGCATAATACAGCCGTTGAACGAGGGGACGCTTACTAACTTCTCAATTAAGCACGCTAAGGCCAATTGACCGATACTTTTCAGTGAAGCCTGATCAATACCATGCCTTCAATCGCAGCGATCAAGCGCCATAACGTTGACAAGTCTAACCGAAAAGTATTGGGCACAAGACCGCAATACACTTCAGTTAAGAACTTGGCGAGTTCCATCTCTTCCCCCGGAGGCCTCAAAGCCAGCCAACGCTAGCGCCGCGGTCTTGCGCCCGGCGACCAGTTCCCGCACGAAAAACTCTGCCAAAGCGTTTATACAACATAATGCACGTACCTAATGAGGCGTATAATTCTTCATTTCAGACAATTTATTATACGAGGATATATTCGCTTATTGGGGGGGGCATATCATACGAAAAACTGGCCGCCGGGCACAAGACCGCGGCGCTAGCGTTGGCTGGCTTGGTCGCTGCGATCGAGGACCATCACGTTGACGATGCCTAACGACTCTGTTGGCCAATGGTATTTCGGGTGTGTAGGTGACACCTAATAACGTTTTTCTTATAATATGCATTATATGCCGAGCTATTTTTTCGCAAAATAGGCCATTTTGTGCCCGTATTGCCATTGGCCAACAGAGTCCCTAACTGAAAAGTATTGCAGTCTTGCGCCCGGCAGCCCGTTCACGCACAAAAACGTTCGCTATCGCATCTGTTATACACCTACGCTCGCTACGATCACTACAACCAAACCTTTACGCATGACATTGGTATAATGTATTGCCCAGTAGGCATAAAGGCTATACCCCAACATTGCGAGTGGATAACCAAAGATCAGCAACTATCGCACCCAACCTCTTCATCCATTATGCTCGCTCAACCTAAAAGGTCTATTGGCAAAACACTAGGATAAATAGCGCTCAAACTACCACAATCTTGGCCTTGATCGTTATACTATCAAGCGTAATACATCATACCCATATGCATTCAGATGAGAGATATCAGAACATTTTGCTTGTCTGAAATCTGGGCACATGCTATACTGCCTTTGAAAAAGTGTCTTTGCAAAGAATGCGTGAAAAAACTATGGGCCAATACAGACAATGGCTATTGTACCGTGAAACAGATCAACAACTCCAACATCAGATCCAGGAATTTGAAAAGGAGTTAACACAACTTCATGCGCAAATAGATCAGCTTGAAACAGATATCATCTCGCCAGAGAACATTATTTTGCAAACGCTCATGAGTATCCAGCAGGCAAAGGAAATAAGCCACGAGATACCAGTAGCACATGCTACCGGTTTGTCTGCAGAGCGGAATACTCCTGAACATAAGCAACAACGTGGGACTGTCTCTCCAGCACTATTTGGCTGGAGCAACCTGCCGAACTTCAATACACAGCATGTAGAAAATCCAGTGACCGATGCAACAACACAGAAGCCGGTTCCGCAGTTCCAGCAACCCAATAGCGATCTTCTTCCTCAAAATATCAACGCCATCGCCAACGACAGTAGCCAGACCGATCCACAAACCACAGTTCCCTGGTGGATGCACCCGACGCCCGAAGAGCATCCACAGAGCACCAAGCCCATCGATCAACAAAGCCGGCGCACCAACCAGTATGTACAACGCTGGTTTGAGCGCTGGGGAAACAGCACAGCAGAGTCAGAACAAACGCAGGAGAAGTCTGGTCAATGAAAAAAAACCTCAATAGTTCTCATGAGCAGATTAAACAAGCCGAGATAGATGAACTCTTTTTCCAACTTACTCCTCAGGAAGTTGAACAATTCTACAAAATATATCACCTCTGGCTAAAGCAGCAGCAGATGGCACACGTGCAGCAAGAAATCAACGCGCTCAAAGAGAAACAGGCCCAGAACGCAATCTTGCTGCATAACGCCACGCCATCTGCGGTTGCGCTCGCAGCATTAGCACAATTACGAGCCAGCGGCGTTGAGGATGTTGATCTGCTCGACCGGATGCTTGAGCGTGGCGAAGAATGGCTGGATCATACGATGCAACTGCTGGAACGCTGCGAAGAGTTGAATGTGATTCGAGGCAACTATACGCAGTGGTGTGAGCATGCTCTGGATGGCGCGTATGAGTGGATGGGCTCTATGGATGATGCTAGTTTGCATGATTATTTCCATGCCGAATCGGCATCCGAGGACATACCTCCGCAAGCACTTGTTCACCTTGATCTTACCGATGTAGTCACTGAGGATCAACTCTTGCGCAAACTCATGAGCGAAGACGGCAACGTCACTAACAAAATTACGGTCCCGTTACCAAAAATCACACAAGAGCTTCCCCCGCTGGCGACGAACGAGGATGAGGAGCTTGACAGCCTGGATTTCCCTGTCGAAATTGAGGAACCAAAAACTGAAGCCATCGAGAGCGATATCAATAGCGCACAGCAAGCACAAGTAGCCGCAGAGCAGCTCGCTAACCAGGAGAATAAACAACCGGACGAGCAGGCAGCTCCGATGGAAGAGCTATTCCCTATAGCAATCGAGGAACCCGTTAGCGATGCACCGATCGAGAAACCTGTTGACGATGCACCGATCGAGGAGCCTGTTAGCGAGGCTCCGATCAAGGAGCCTGTTAGCGAGGCTCCGGAGAGAATGGAGTCAGAGACGCTAACCCCCGATAACGATACACGTACAAAAATCGAAGAACAGCATCCATATGAAGGACAAGCAGCCGCAGTTCAAGCAAAGGTTAACGAAGAAATAGTATCAGATCCGCTGGTAGATACGCTTGATAATAAGTCAGATAAGCCAGTACTCTTAATAGATCAACAGGAAGAATCAGAGTCGGTAGAGATAGAGGCGACGACCCTGGAAATCGATGAGCATCACGATAACATCAAGGACGACGATTCTACATCAACGGACATACAGATAGCTGAAATAGTTGAACCAGCATCCCTCCCCGACGAGACTTCGCAAGATGAAGAACATCCAGTGCTTATATCTGATCATACAGATATGCAACTACCAATACAGGATCCTGGTGACATTCCAGAGACTATTAAGGATACGATGGCCACTGACTCAACGGATGGGGTGGAGGAAATTGAAGCTAAGTCTCCAGATCAATGGCCTTTTGTCTACCAAGAAATAGAGGAGACTCCTGTAGAGACAGCAAGCCTTGACGAAACTCCTTCTCAAGAAAGCGGATCAGATGCAGAACAACTTCCGGTTAAAGATGCACTAAAAAAGCCTCAAGATGAGGCTCTTAGTGCATCTTTAACGAAAAAACAATCTTTTCTTGAACACTTGTTAACGGGTTTTCTGAGACGCTAAATTTCCATTGCGCGGCATGGAATTTGGTGAAGTAGAGTTTGGCATTGGCATTGATGTATTATACGACTTATCTGGCGCTGCCAGGTTGGGCGTAAAGGCAGGTGGTGGCGTCGCAACAACCAATTGCTGCTGCAATTCAAGAATATGTTTACGCAACTTCTTTATTTCACGTCGATCTGACCATGCGGAAGCGACGGAGACAAAGTAGAGTAATAATGCTCCAAGAAAGAATGCCATCAAAATCCACATGCCAATCGGGAGATCAGGCGATCGCCATGACAGTAACACTATATGTACCTGCGTCGAAAAGTTTAGAATGGCTAATGTGGCCATTCCCCCGCATACCAATAAGAATAGTAACATGATGAGGAAGAACATCGTGGCCTCCTTCTCAATGAGTGTCGTAATATAATACAGAAATATATACAAAGGCTAATAGACATAGCCATAATAACATCTTACATGAACGCATTCTAGTACTCAGGCTATTAAGCGGATCATTGGATCTTACCTGAACCGTTAGACTTATCTTTAATACGCAGAATGCAGCATTTTGTATTCCCAACTCCCAGATAATAGACATAAAATATATTCAGCAAAACCAATGTCCTCTGTGCTATTAAGCAAATTGACGAGGCGTCATAATAGGCTTATACTTGGGTGGATCATGAGGGAGGTAATACGTTGTTATTTGAAGATTTCGAGAAAGAGAACCCTAATCAAAGTCCGGTACGCCGACAGTACCTCAATATAAAAAGTCAAAATCCTGATGCCATCCTTTTTTTTCGCATGGGCGATTTTTATGAGATGTTCGATGATGATGCCGAAATCGTCGCTCGCGAATTAGAGATCGCACTCACACGCCGCGACTTTGGTCGTGGTCAGAAATCTCCGATGGCCGGTATCCCACACCACGCAGCCGATGGATATATCGCTCGCCTGGTCGGTAAGGGCTATCGTGTCGCGATCTGCGAACAGACCAGCGATCCAGCGCTCTCCAAAGGTCTGGTCGATCGTGAAGTGATACGCATCGTCACGCCCGGTACAATCATCGATCCCTCCATGCTCGCCGCCAAGCGCAATAACTTCTTAGCCGCCGTGATAGCGGGTCGCGACGCGGTTGGTATTGCCTATATCGATATCACGACGGGTGAATTCGCAGTCACACAATTTAGTTCACCCGAACCAGATATTGCGGCCCAGCAAGAGATCGCACGCGTGGGACCAGCTGAAGTACTGGTCGAGGCCAATTATAGTCATCTAGGCAGTCGCAAACGTCGCTGGTTGGCGGCCGTTATGAACGAAAAACAAGTGACAAAAGTAGGCAGCAATGGCAATCCCAACGCCAATGTGCCTGTTCCTGATCTAGATGAAGAGGAAGACGATGCGGCACCGCTAGCCAGACTCCTGGAAGGCGTGGCTAGCCACGTGACTCCCTACGATACACGCTATTTTAACGAAGATGATGCTCGACATCGTTTGCTGCGACAATTTGAGGTCGCTTCCCTGGAAGGCTTTGGCTGTGCTCATCTGCCACTCGCCATTCGTGCCGCAGGTGCCGTTCTGGCCTATATTCAGGAAACACAAAAAGGTCTGCTCCAACAGCTTAATGCGCTGGAAACATACTTCACAAATGGCTTCATGACGCTTGATCCTTATACACGCCGCAACCTCGAACTCTTTGAGACAGGACGCGGAGGTTCAGTCAAAGGATCACTACTCTGGGTCCTCGATCGGACACGCACGCCTATGGGAGGCCGTCTGCTCCGACGTTGGATCGGTCAGCCGTTACTCGATATAGCTATTCTGCGCAAACGTCAGGATGCGATTAGCGAATTGTTCGGCGATACGCTCTTACAAGCGCGTCTAACCGAGGGCTTAAAAAAAGCGGGCGATGTTGAACGTCTCATTAATCGAGTACGACAACGCATTGCCTCGCCCCGAGATCTGATCGCACTCGCCAATGGCTTACGAGCGGCAGCCGAAGTACGAAATTGTATCTCTGAAGAGGATCAATCCAATAAGCCGACGTTGATCCAGATTATAGATCGCCTGGCTGATAACAATGATATTATCACGCTGATAGAAGAGGCGATTACCGATGAGCCGCCGATGAGTATTACTGAAGGTGGCATTATTCGCACAGGTTTTAGCGCTGAACTTGATCAACTACATGATGCCTCACAAAATGGTCGCAAGTGGATCTCCGATCTTGAGCAGCGCGAACGCAAACGGACAGGTATCAGCACATTAAAAGTCAGCTTCAATAGAGCGACAGGCTATTTCATTGAAGTCAGCACATCCAATATTGGCCGCGTGCCTCAGGACTATATTCGTCGTCAGACGCTGACAAACTCCGAACGTTATATCACTCCCGATCTCAAAGAATATGAGACGCTGATTCTGAATTCACAAGAGCGCGTCAATAAGATGGAAAATGAATTCTTTGTACAGTTGAGAGCCGATATCGCGCAGCACGCTTCAGAACGTATTCTGGAGACGGCCCATGCACTGGCGGAGATCGATGTGTATCAGAGCCTGGCCGACGTTGCAGCCAGGCAGAATTATTGTCGTCCGATCCTCAATGAGGGAGACGCAATCCATATCGTCGCCGGACGACATCCAGTAGTTGAGCAAGCGCAAGCCGAGACACCATTTATCCCAAACGATGTCGATCTCTCAAATCATGAAGCGCAGATTGGCATTATCACCGGCCCCAATATGGCAGGAAAATCAACTTATTTGCGGCAGGTCGCCCTCGCCGTCCTATTAGCCCAGATCGGCAGTTATGTGCCAGCCGAAAGCGCTACCATTGGCATGGTTGATCGGATCTTTACACGTATCGGTGCGCAAGACGATCTCGCCACAGGACAAAGCACCTTCATGGTTGAGATGGTCGAGACGGCCAATATTCTGCATCACGCCACGCCCAGAAGCTTGATTATTCTGGATGAAATCGGACGCGGCACCAGTACATATGATGGTCTGGCGATTGCACGAGCGGTCGTTGAATACCTCCATAATAATAAAAGAAGTGGCGCACGTACCCTTTTCGCGACTCACTATCACGAACTAGTTGAAGTAGCGCAATTACTCCCACGAATCCGCTGTCTCAACGTCGCCGTCACCGAAGAAGCCGGTCAGGTCATCTTCCTGCGCAAGATTGTGCCGGGCGGCGCGGATAGAAGTTATGGCATTCACGTAGCACAGTTAGCCGGGATTCCACGTCCGGTCATCCATCGAGCCGAAGAGATCCTAGAAGAATTAGAACGAAAAGGAGATGCAAAAACACGCCGTAAAGCAATGCGAGATATGACGATGCCAGCTGCCTGGCAGATGACGTTACTGGCCTCAGAACCACATCCGCTGCTTGAAGAGATTAAGAATCTCGCTATTGATGAGCTGACACCAATTGAGGCGATTAGCAAACTTTATGAGCTGCAGCAAAAAGCCAGGCAAGATTCCTGACCTTTAATTTGCCTCATAAATCAGCAACAGATTTGAACGACAAGGGCCGATAACATGTGGTATGATACTAGAGGTTAGTGTATTGTGTACAATAATAAACTATCAAAAAATGGAGGGTAAATGACAATTCAACAGCAGACCCATCTCGACGAAAAAGTACTTGAAGATCTCTGCATTAATACCATTCGCACACTAGCTATGGACGGCGTACAAAAAGCAAATTCAGGGCATCCTGGCACCCCAATGGCACTAGCCCCATTAGCATATTTACTTTATACACGCCACATGCGCCACAACCCAAAAAATCCATCTTGGGTGAACCGCGATCGCTTCGTGCTTTCCGCTGGTCATGCCTCGATGTTACAATATAGCTTATTATATCTAACCGGTTATGGTCTCCCCTTAGAGGAGTTGAAAAAATTCCGTCAATGGGGAAGTCTTACACCCGGTCACCCAGAATATGGTCACACGGTAGGTATCGAAACCACCACTGGTCCTCTGGGTCAGGGCGTTGGTAATGGTGTCGGGATGGCCATTGGACAACGTTACCAGAGCAGCCGCTTTAATCGTCCAGGACATGAAGTCATCGACCACTACATCTATGCGATCGCTGGCGACGGCGACATGATGGAAGGTATTTCCTCCGAAGCGGCATCGCTGGCGGGCAATCTTAAATTAGGCCGACTCATTTATTTCTATGATGACAATAACATCACCATTGAAGGAAATACAAGCCTGGCATTTTCAGAGAACGTCGGCGGACGCTTCGAAAGCTATGGCTGGCACGTGCAGCACGTCGCAGACATCAACGATCTCGATGCACTTGATCAGGCAATCGACACAGCCAAAGCGGAGACAGAGAAACCATCACTGATCATTGTCAAATCCAAGATCGGTTATGGTAGTCCTCATAAGCAGGGCTCCCATGATGCCCATGGTGCCCCTCTGGGTGCCGAAGAAATCATCCTGACCAAAAGAAATCTCGGTTGGCCATCTGAAGAGCCATTCTTCGTACCCGATGAGTCATTGAACTTCTTCCGTCAGGCCATCGAGCGCGGTGAAGAACAAGAGCGCGAGTGGCAAAAGCTCTATGACGCCTACAACGCTGAGTATCCAGAACTGGCCGCACAATGGCAAGCTGAACTCAGTGGCAAGCTGGCTGATGGCTGGGACAAAGATATCCCAACCTTCAAAGCTGGTGAAGCACTCGCCACACGTGTAGCAGCAGGTAAAACGCTCAATGCAATCGCGGTTAATCTGCCCAATCTGGTTGGCGGCTCTGCTGATCTCGCCCCTTCAAACAATACAAACATGAAGGGTCTGGGAGACTTGAGCGCAACCGAGACCGGTCGCAATATGCACTTTGGTATCCGTGAACATGCCATGGGGAGCGTGCTTAACGGTATGTCTCTCTACGGAGGACTGGTTCCGTTTGGTGCCACCTTCCTGATCTTCTCGGATTACATGCGTCCACCGATCCGCCTGGCATCTCTCATGAAGCAGAGAATCATCTACGTTTTCACCCATGATAGCATCGGTGTGGGTGAAGATGGTCCTACACATCAACCAATCGAGCAACTAGCGGCGCTACGCTCAATTCCCGGCGTGACCCTCATTCGTCCATCGGACGCCAATGAGACAGCCGAGGCATGGCGTGTAGCAATCACCCATAAAGGGGGTCCAGTGGCCCTCGCACTGACCCGTCAGAATCTGCCAACCGTAGATCGTGATGAGTATCCCAGTGCAAGTAACCTTGCGCAGGGTGCATACGTGCTAGTAGATAGCCCAAAAACTCCGGATCTTATCCTCATGGCGAGCGGCTCTGAAGTTTCATTGGCCTTTGATGCTGCCACACAATTGCGTCAGGATGGTGTAGCCGTTCGTGTAGTAAGTGTACCAAGTTGGGAACTGTTCGACGCGCAAAGTGCGGAATACCGAGAAGCAGTCCTACCAAAAAGCGTGCGCGCTCGTATCGCGATTGAAGCAGGCATATCTATGGGCTGGGAGAAGTATACAGGCCTCGATGGCGACATCATTGCACTGGATCACTTCGGTGCATCAGCACCCGCCCAAATTCTTTTCAAGGAATTTGGCTTTTCAGTAGAAAACGTCGTAGAGAGAGCCAAGGCTCTCTTAAAAAATAGTTAGTAAAAAGAAAGGGCATAGTCAAATGACGAATCCTTTAGCGCAATTACAAGACCATGGACAGAGCGTCTGGTATGACAATATTGACCGCACACAGCTTGCATCAGGCCAGTTTAAACGTATGTTGGACGAAGATGGCATTCTTGGTGTCACTGCAAATCCAACCATTTTCGAGAAATCCATCAGCGCCGGTCACGCCTATGATGATCAGATCACACAATTAATCAAAGAAGGCAAAAGCACCAACGAAATCTATGAAAATGTTGTGATCACTGATATTCGTACAGTAGCTGATCTGCTGCGCCCGATCTATGATCGAACTCAGGGGAAAGACGGATATGTGAGCCTTGAGGTCTCGCCCGAGCTAGCAAATGATACTGCTGGTACAATTGCAGAGGCCAAACGCTTCTGGGCAATGGTAGAACGTCCTAATCTGATGATCAAGAATTCCTGCCACGCCAGCCGGCATTCCAGCTATCTACGAAGTGATCCGTAGCGGCATCAACGTCAACGTAACACTGATCTTCTCAATTGAAGCCTATCGCAACGTTGCAGACGCATATATCCGTGCGCTTGAGGATCGTAAGAGCCGTGGCGAAGACATCAAAAAACTCGCTTCAGTCGCCAGCTTCTTCGTCAGTCGCGTAGATACACTGGTCGACCCGCTGATCGAGGCTAAAATCAAAGCTAGCAGCGATGAAAGCGAGAAGACACGCTTGAAGTCACTGGAAGGCAAAGCAGCTATCGCTAATGCTCGTGTCGTCTACCAGGATTTCAAAAAGATCTTCAATGCGCCACGTTTTGAGACACTCAAACAGGCAGGCGCTCATGTACAGCGTCCCCTGTGGGCCAGCACCAGCACAAAAAATCCCGCCTACCGCGATGTACTCTATGCAGAGGAATTGGTCGGCCCTGATACGGTTGATACAATGCCCCTGGATACAATCAATAACTTCCGTGATCATGGTAAGGCACGCACAAGTATAGAGGATGATGTCGCCGGCTCTCAGGCAGCTCTCGATGCACTTGAGAAGGCTGGCATCCATTATGCACAGGTCACCCAGCAATTGTTGGATGAGGGCGTGAGCAAATTCGCTGATTCCTTCCATCAGTTGTTTGCAGGCATCGATAGCAAAAAGAACACAATCAAAACATCTGGAGTAGCTGACTAAACAGTCGATAAGGTGGACTTTCCGATGCTTTTCTCAGGTATTGCTTAGCGCTGAGCATTTAACAATATCTGAGAGGGTTAGTTGTGCGCGGGTCAATCATAAGCTGATCCGCGCGCACTAATGCTCTATAAAGAAGCTATCAGCATAAACTATATGAAAAATGGAACGGAGCCTCCGACTTCATTGATACGAAATATTGACAAGCTAGTATGAGTAATCACGTCAGGTACCCCCTAGCTGAACACTAGAGACTTGTGAACTGTGGAACGCTTTGGCTCCGGCTGTTGCAGGTCTAGCCTGACCAGACCCAGCCAGGATCTTCGGATTATCGGGCTACGTTAGGGAGGAATGGATAGGCACCAAGGGATGCGTTGCCAGTTCCTTGCACTGCGGAGTGTCGTTAAACAGGTGGACGGGGTAAAGTCAGTGCGGCACGCAAGAAACCCTCATCTAACTTCGTCGAGGCGAACCTTACTTTGTGCGGAAAAGGGTGCCAGCCATCTCTGGCATGCAGAAGGGACCGCACTTCTCTTCTGCCCTCAAAAGGGGAGGTCTAAGAAAGGAACGGGACACCCGATTTCATTGGTACAAAATATTGACAAGCTAGCATAAGTAATCACATTATGAAGAATGAAAGTCCCAATGATTGTCCTTTCTTCATGTCCAAAGCCGATATAGAGTAATAGAGTAACCAAATATTCATTCATGCGTCATTCGTTGTAAAAAACCAAAACAACATTATTAGGAGATTATTACATGCCTCAGCGTAATGTCGTCGAGGCGTCTAATCCCTTTCGCGAGGGATTACGCATTAAAGAGAGCCTTGAGCCGTGTGTCATGGTCATCTTCGGTGCAACTGGCGACCTGACACACCGTAAATTATTACCTGCTCTTTATAATCTGGCACTGGAACATCCATTGCCTGCGGGCTTCGCTGTCGTTGCGTTCGCACGACGACCATATGACGATGATGTATTCCGTCAACAGGCCCTCGAATCAATCAATCAATATTCTCGACAAAAACCAATCAACCAACAAGTCTGGGATAGCTTTGTAGCTGGACTGCATTATCTACAATCCAACTTTAACGATCCTGAGGGCTATACCAAGCTCAACACGCTATTGAACAAACTCGATCAAGAGCGTGGCACAAGTGGAAATCGTATTTTCTACCTGTCTACACCCCCAAGCCAGTATCCTGAGATCATTCAAAATCTTGGCAATGCCGGTTTGAGTAGGAACCGCAAAGGTTGGACACGCATTATTATCGAGAAACCGTTTGGACACGATCTTAACACAGCCCATGAACTCAATCGTCAGGTAGCGAGAGTCTTCCGAGAGGATCAAATTTATCGCATCGACCATTATCTGGGCAAAGAGACAGTGCAGAATATCAACGTCTTCCGCTTAGCCAATGGCATCTTTGAACCTGTCTGGAACAGACGCTACGTTGACCATGTACAGATCACGGTTGCAGAAAACCTGGGCCTGGAAGGTCGAGCTGGATATTACGAAGAGTCTGGCGCGATCCGCGATATGATTCAAAATCATATGCTGCAATTGTTGACGCTAGTCGCCATGGAACCACCAATCGCGCTCGATGCGAACTCGGTCCGTGATGAGAAGGTTAAAGTGCTCCATGCGCTTCAACCAATGACGGGTCACGATGTACTCGAAAATACCATTCGAGCTCAGTATGGTCCCGGCTGGGTCGGTGGACATCAAGTACCTGGCTACTTACAGGAAAATGGTGTATCACCAACCTCTTCCACTGAAACCTATGTGGCCCTCAAAACATTCATTGACAACTGGCGTTGGGCTGGAGTACCGTTTTATTTACGGACCGGCAAACATTTGCCGAAACGCGTAAGTGAAGTCGCAATTCAGTTCAAACAACCACCGCTGATGCTGTTTAAGGATAGCGATACACAAGGACAAGTCGAACCAAATGTACTTACCCTGCGTATCCAGCCAGATGAAGGCATTTCACTCAAGTTTGGCGCGAAGGTGCCAGGCACCGATATGCAGATCCGTTCAGTGAACATGGACTTCTTTTATGGCTCATCCTTTGTGCGCGAGCAACCAGAAGCGTATGAGCGTCTCTTACTTGACGCAATGCATGGCGACTCAACCCTCTTCACCCGACGTGATGAAGTGGAAGCCGCCTGGTCATTTGTACAAGGAATTCTTGATGGCTGGAATAGTGCATCACGCGATACGATTCATACCTATGAATCAGGATCGTGGGGACCACAGGCCGCGGATGAATTCATTTGGCGCGATGGTCGTCGCTGGCGTCGCCCATAAACCATAAGCATTAAGAGCAAGCAAAAACTCGATATCACAATGTTGTCATCAAAGAACAATGGCGTTCTTGCAATGATGAAGAAGGGTGTAGGCATGGCAAAGGATAACTCTGCAACCACAAAATTGTATCTGCCCTGGGCAGGAAAACAAGTAAGCCAGGAACAAGTCGAAGAAGAATTGACCTCGCTTTGGCATTTGGCTGCTGATAATATGCGTCTTAGTCAGAATATGAACGTTCGAGCCAGCGTGCTCAACTTTGTTATCTGTGCTCAGGACGAGAAAACGGCATACGAAGCAAGTATGTTTTTACGTGAATTGTCCAGTACACATATCGCTAGAGTCACCCTTTTAATCCTAGACACAAATAGTGAAAGTTCCGATGAAGTCTCTACCTGGATTACACTGCGTTCCTTCCCTATCGTTTCTGATGTGATGCGCCATCACTTTGAACAGGTCTCTATTGCAGTGCATGGAAATGCGATACAGTCGGCTGATTCAATTGTCCAGGCAGTACTCAAACCTGACCTTCCAGTCTACCTCTGGTGGTTAAGTGATCTATCTGAACAGCAGGATATCTTTCAACGCTTGATCAAGATCAGTAGCCGGGTGCTCATCGACTCAAAACATTTTTCCCAGCCCGAAAAACAAATTCGCGCCGTCTCGACTATTCTGCAAGAGACACCACAGTCTGCCCTTAGTGATCTTACCTGGGGGCGAGTGACCGCCTGGCGTGAGTTGATCGCTCAATTCTCCGACGTTGCAGAATACAGACCTTATCTGATGGGAATCGACACCATTACGATAGAGTATGCAGTAACGCCTACTGACCAAGCAGAAAAACCATCCACAGCGAATAATCCCATTGGCGCACTATTGCTTGCCGCCTGGCTCAAAACGCGCCTGGGCTGGCAGCTCTCTGATGACGATGGTGATAATTATCATGATACCTATTCCGGTACCTATGGTTGGCATATGCACGCACGTGATATGACCAGAGTAGCAGCGACACCACGACAGAATGGTACAGCCAACAACAGTCATATCAGCAGACCGCTACAAGGAATTCGCATCTCAATTCAGCCACGAGAAAACAGTAGCGCCGAACCTGGTACACTCTGTCTGGTGCAGCTATCCGGCACCAGTCACGGAAAACAAGCAACATTTACTATCGAACACTGCAACGATATCAACCACGTACTCACGTCGGTCGTACTACCTGAAAGTACACGCCCCACACGTACAGTAAATGTAGCAGCTACACACAAAGAGAGTAACTTGCTACATAGCGAACTAGAAATCACAGGACGTGATCACCTCTATGAGGAAACGTTACATGAGGTGTTTGCCCTACTCGAAAAAACGAGTTAATCATTCTCTATATAGGAGCATTGTATGGAAGTTGCCATTTTTCCAGATGGAGGACAACTGAGCGTTGCAGCTGCCCAATATATTGTGCGCGTTGCCCAGGAATCCATTAGTGCCCACGGGCGCTTTACTCTTGCCCTATCAGGTGGCTCAACGCCACGAAAATTGTACGCGATGTTGGCAGATGAGCCTTATCGCGGTCAGATTGATTGGGCGTTAGTAGAAATTTTCTGGAGCGACGAGCGTTGCGTGCCACCAGATGATGCAGAGAGCAACTATCAGCTCGCGCAAGAGGTCATGCTGACCAAATTACCAATAAAAGCCAGCCAGATACATCGAGTACCCGCGGATGAGCCAGATCGTGATGCTGCATCACTGGCCTATACCAAAGAGATGCAGCGGGTCTTTGGCACAGAGGGTATTCCACAATTTGATCTCATCCAGCTTGGAATGGGTCCTGAAGGCCATACAGCCTCACTATTCCCACATCAAGCATCGCTACATGAACTGCAACGATTAGTTATGCCCGTCACAGTACCCAAACCACCACCACCAAGGCTAACCTTTACTCCACCTTTGCTCAATGCAGCCGTTCACACGCTCTTTTTGGTCACAGGCGCAGAAAAGGGAGAGGCAATCCAGGCAGTCCTGGAGGGTCCCTACCAGCCGGACGAGTATCCAGCCCAGATTGTCCGCCCGACTAATGGCGAGGTGACTTGGATGCTGGATAAGGCAGCCGCTGCCTTGTTGAGCAAATATAAATAGGAGCGCATATTCATGGCTGAGATTGTACCATCAATTCTTTCTGCCGATTTTACCCGTCTGGGTGAACAGGTTCGTGCAGTCGAGCAAGCTGGCGCACGACGTATCCAGATCGATGTGATGGATGGTCACTTTGTGCCCAATATCACCATGGGCCCCATGGTCGTCGAAGCGGTCAGAAGTTGTACCCAAGCGATACTTGAAGCCCACCTGATGATCAGCAATCCTCAGGACTACATTGAGACATTCGCCAAAGCCGGTGCGGATGTCATCATTGTGCATCAAGAGGTTAGTCCACATCTGCATCGAACCCTAAAGCAGATCCATGATGCCGGAAAAAAGGCTGGAGTCGCCCTAAATCCGTCCACGCCCGTCTTTATGCTCCAGGATATGCTACCATTTTGTGATCTTATCCTGGTCATGACCATCAACCCCGGCTTTGGCGGCCAGGATTTCATTCCTGAAACCCTCCCAAAGATCAGAACGCTACGTCAAATGCTGCAACAGCGTAACATCACGTGCGATATTGAAGTTGATGGCGGTATCAATGAGCAGACTATTCCTCAAGCTGTACAGGCTGGAGCGAATCTACTGGTCGCAGGCTCAGCGGTCTACAATAATAAGGAAAGCGTCGAGCAAGCCCTGGCGAAGCTACGCCGCGCAATCCCCAACGAGCAGTAAGAGAAGGGTTTAACAAAAGGAGCGCGGGTAGGCTACTTGCGCTCTTTCTGCGGTCTATCCCCTCGCTTGGATGGCCTTCTTCTTCTGCAAATGGATTAATTGCCAGCCGTCTAATGAGCATTTCATCATTACAAGATGACCCTGCAAAGAAGATACCAAAGTATCGATACGCCTTTTTTTCTTGACTTTTAAGCGCCCGGCTAGTAGGATGGCAATACTGTTGATAATACATATACATTTGTTTTTTTAGTGCCTATGCTATAAAACAGAGGGACCACCATTGCTAGATATCCGTCTATTAAACCGAAAACTTAATTTATACAGCCTCATTGCGGCGGCGATTATTGCCTTCGCCTTGGGCTTACGTCTGCTTCTTGTCCTCTTGCATTGGCCTCCTACCAACAGTGATGAAGGAATCATGGTCATCATTGCCAATGATATCGCCTATCATGGAAAATTTCCGTTGATGTTTTATGGCCAAGATTATATGGGTGTCATCGAAGCATATTTGGGAGCCCTTTTTTATCACCTTACCGGAGGCCCATCTATTACAGCCCTACGACTAGGCGTTATTTTGCTCATGGGACTTTTCTTTGTTATTATTTACCGTCTCACTAGTTTCATCTATTCTCAAAAAATGGCCCTAGTCACACTAGCATTTCTCAGTGTCAGTACCGTTTCCTATGTGGGGCGTCTGGTTTTGGCTACAGGAGGATCGGCCGAGACACTATTATTTGGCTCACTCTCTTTCTTGATAGCAACCCATCTCGCCCACTCCTATAAGCGAGAAGTTGCCATACGTACCCGACTCTCCCGTCTACTGGGCTATCTGCTCTTTGGAATTATTGTAGGGCTTGGGATCTGGAGCGACATGATCGGGCTTCCTCTTTATATAATGTCGACACTCCTGCTCCTCATCTTCTGCTGGCGAGAAATCTTTATCTGGGGAGGCTGGTTCATAGGACTCATTGGAGGAACCATTGGTCTGCTACCAACGATTACATATACAATACAAAATGGGAAAAATCCAATTGCAGATTTATTGGGTAAAGCTCAAAGTACATCCCTCAATGCAACCCCAGACCAATTAACTCTCTGGCACAAGATTGTCGAAACCTTCCAGGTCAGCCTGCCAACTGCCACCAGTTCTCCCTTCTGTCCAGTGATTGAATATCCTTTCATGGGCGATAATACCCGCCGATCTTTAAGTTGTGGCATTATTCAATCCAGTTGGAGCATCGGCTACATCCTGTTAATTATTGCATCTATAACCATTACCATACTGGCCCTCAGGAGCCTTAAGCGAAAACAGGAAGAGCTAAGCAAGACAGAACAATACAAACACAAGGCGCAGGTGACCTACGTAACCCGACTTTGTATGCTTGGGGCAGCTATTCTGGCCCTGCTTATCTACATTAATAGCTCTGGCCCTGTTAACCAGCCAGGCTACCACGCACGCTACATTATCAACCTGGTTGCAATCACACCTGTCATCCTCGCACCGCTCTACAACGCCGCCCGTCATCTCCGACCAGAACTCAAATGGTCCATGTTGCGCCTATACGGTAGCCGAGTTATTCTGATAACGCTTGCCGCCATTCTAATCGCAGGAACATGCGTTGCCTTTATTGAAGTTCCTAAAGCCCAGGCGGCCAGTGCTCGACGTCAGCATCTGATCGACCAGCTAGATGCATTACACGTTTCCTATCTCTATACTGATTACTGGACCTGTTATAGCTTAATTGTTGCCACGATGAACACGAAACACCCAATTATCTGCTCGGTTATTAGTGGTGATCAAATACCCGGTAAAGTCTATACATATAAAACGCTACAAGAAGCCTCTAGCGTACTTGGCAACAAGCATAACCGCATCCCAGCCGATGAAAAGGCGGTAGGCAATTCAAAGAGGCCCCCTTTTATGTGTGCAAAAGATCTTAACCTCACAACGGACAATTACAACTGTCTGCCAGCGCTAGAAGCATGGGTCAAAATGATAAATGCCTCAGGTGGAAATTACTTCGTACCCCATAATCTCGATGGCTATGTACTTTATAGACCCGAAAACAGACCTAAAAATTGAGACGGCAAATCCGCCGCACACAGCGCTGTAATTGAGCATATTAGCCACTCATAGGAAAAAAAAGAGAGGCACAGGTAGACTACCTGTGCCCCTCTTTTGCTAGTAAAGGACCGATGTGCGCCTTCCGCCAATGATACATTGATGCCGCTTTTTGATGTTGATGCAGAAACGCGAAAGACCCTTTTCAGAAAAATGGTCTTCTTCTCAAGAAAATCATCCATGGTATCTCAGATCATCTGGGAAAAGTCGGTGTAAGAAAACATCAGCTTTTTTACGCAATGACAAAAACAGGCCAAATATTCTATACTCAATATCTAGTTAAACGATACGAGCCATCTGACTTTTAAAGAAGAGAGAAAAAGAATGTACGATGATATTACAGATGTCCCCGGTATTCGCGTTGGTCACAGCACGAATCTAGAGGCAGGTACGGGTTGTACCGTCATTTTGTGTAATAGTCCAACTCTGGGCGGTGTAGATGTGCGTGGCGGCGCTCCTGCGACGCGTGAAACGGATCTGTTGAGTCCACTCTGTATGGTTGAAGAGGTACATGCGATCCTCTTGACCGGTGGCAGCGCTTTTGGTTTAGATGCTGCAGGTGGTGTTGTGCGCTATCTCGATGAGCGCGGTATTGGCTATGATAGCGGCGTTGCTCGTATTCCGATCGTGCCTGGAGCAGCAATCTTTGATCTAGCTTTCGGATCAGCGACAATTCGTCCGGGAAACAAGGACGGATATGAGGCTTGCGAACAGGCAACGTCAGGGCCGGTTGAGCAGGGTAATGTCGGCGGTGGCACGGGCGCAACAGTCGGTAAAATGTTGGGACCACATTTCGCGATGAAGGGCGGCGTTGGCTCAGCCAGCATGAAGCTATCCGATGGCCTGATCGTTGGAGCAATCGTCATCGTGAACGCATTGGGCGACATAATTGATATACAAACACAGCTCCCAATTGCAGGCACTCGTCATACAACAGCACAAGAACCCACGCCAGGTAATCCATTTGGCAACACAACGATCGCAGTCATTGCCACAAATGCAGCTCTGACAAAGGCGGAAACGAATAAAGTTGCGCAGATGGCACACGATGGCATGGCCCATGTCATACGACCGGCCCATACAATGTTTGACGGCGATACTGTATTTGCACTGGCAACAGCCAACAGGACAACTAGTACACAGCATGACCTAGCAATCGCTGCACAACAGGTAAGCTTGTTAGGTGCAGCAGCAGCCAACACACTCGCGCGAGCAATTGTGAAAGCGATCCGCGCGGCGCGTGATTTACATGGTATACCAGCGGCCAGCTCTCTAAAGTAACCAGTCCACTATAATAAATAGCAAGTTAATTCATTGCATTTTGATCACGAATGGGCGAACTCCAATCCTGTCTGTCAAGGTTGCAGCATTACAAATAACACGATACTTACACCGATAAGCATCAGCACCATACTTCCTATAATGACCAGCACAAACATATAGCTACGCGATGTAGCGAGAATGTCTGGAACAACACCAATAGGACGCCGTTCTGACCGTAAAGGAAGCTCTTGTCTTGCGGTCAGGGTTTTTAAACCACCGGTTGCAAGGTCCCAGGAGTGAGTTGCAAAATCTAACGCGTGCTCATGATGCGCAGGATCAGGGTTTGCCAATGCCGCCACAGAGGAAGATGCGGGGGATAAAAAAGGGGAAGAAGCCAGATTGGCTTCGGGCATCGAGTGATCGGGTGAAATTATTCGTGGTCGGCGGGGCAATATTCTCCGAGATCGCGTACCAGGATCAGGTAACGTCACAGCTTTTCTCCACGGGTGCTTACAAACCAACCGCATCACAATGAACAGCTTACAACGTACACACTACAGCATTCTTGTTCGACTACTCTTAATTGTAGTCATAGAGCTACTTTCCGCAAGAGTTCTATGACTATTGGGGGGAATCAAGAGGTCATAGATCCCCTATTTGGTATATTATCCTCCTGCATAAGCAGCGCAAAAAGCATAGCCAGTATCCTACCGGTAGCTCCCCAGATACGATGAGAATCATAATTATAAAAGTGAACAACACGTGATCGACCATCACGAGTCCATTGCTCTGTATGCGCGATAGCCGGATCCGCCAGCTTCGGTAAAGAGACAACAAGCAGCTCAGCGACTTCACTTTCCTGAAGCGTCAATGTGCCAGGGCCTTGCGGCAAAAATGCCACGACGGGCGTAATCAAATAATTGCTCATCACAGTAAACACAGGTGAGAGCACGCCTAACGGCTCAATTCGAGTTGGATCAAGACCAATCTCTTCATGAGCTTCACGCACCGCAGTCATAAGCAGAGACGAATCAGATCGCTCAACCTTCCCACCCGGAAAAGCAATCTCACCGCTATGCGAACGCAAAGTCGAAGCACGTCGAATCAAAATCAGATGAAGCACGCCATCCTGCACAAAAAGCGGAAGAAGAACCGCAGATTTGCGAGCCCCCTCCTGCTTGCCCTCAACCGTATCCACTAAAGACGTAGCCATAGAGACCGGATACAGGCGTTGGCGCAAGAGATGCAACACATCTAAAGTATTCACCAAGTTCAACACATCCATACTTTATATTGTAGCATATTCATACAGAGCTTGCGTTATTGTGATACAATTTGGAACAGAAAAACATCGGAGTGAATTGTTAGAAGGTCGGATTTTGTCTTGCAATCGGTGGGAGTATTTGGTATAATAGAGAGTATCGAGTGGAGGTATGCTTACATTTCAGGCGCTCATTGTCATATGTATAATGGCGTACTGCCTGCGAGTATCGTTTCGTATCACCGTTCTGTAAAGCAAACAATAGGTCCTGGAGCTATATCTTAGAAAAAACTGAGATGTCAGAAACCGAAACGATAACCGCCTAAGCAACTCCTCCGATTAAGCCCAAGTCCGATGGTACACTCCCCAGGGTTCCAGCGTGTAATACAGTCCATTTTGTTATTCTTACTGTTTATAGAACAACGATGTGGATAAAGTCAGTGCGGCATGACTGATAATATAGACAGCACAGAATCAAGTGGGAAGGCACAAATGTAGCGTCGTAGACAAGGCAAAAACCGCGCATCGAAGGAACTACCCATGCATGCACAAAAGTATGGTGACCTTTCGACAATGCCAGCGGAAAATCAAAACAGCGGGCGGGTACAGATGATGATCGAAGGAAATGACATTCAAGAGCAAAACAGCAGCAACCCAGAAGAGTCGGAAGACTATAATGAAATGACCGCGTTGATGGCAGAATCAGCCAACCCTATCAGCATCAAACGCGGCGATGTAGTCGAGGGCGTAATCGTACGTATCGACCAGGACGAAATCCTGGTAGATATTGGCCTCAAATCAGAAGGCGTCCTTTCAACAAAAGAGTTACCATCCAGTGGATATGGCTCTTTTAGCGAATTACACCTCGATGATAAGGTTCTGGTCTACGTCATCCAGCCAGAAACTTCGGAGGGCCATGCGGCACTCTCTCTCAAGCGGGCTAACACTGAGCGCCAGTGGCGCATTGCGGAAGAACAGTACAAAAACAATGAACTCCTTAGGGCGAAAGTCATCGATTATAACAAAGGTGGCTTAATTGTAGACGTAGCAGGAATTCGTGGCTTTGTGCCAATCTCTCAAATATTGAACCTTAAACGTGAAGAAGTTGCAGCTGGTGGTGAAAACCAGGAAACAGCCGCAAAACTTCAGAGTATGAAGGACAAAGAGCTTCAGCTCAAAATTATCGAGATCAATCGGGCACGCAACCGCCTGATCCTCTCCGAGCGCCTGGCTGTCCAGGAATGGCGCCAGCGCCGTCGCGAGGAGTTGCTCGATGAATTGAAGCCCGGCGAAGTACGTAAGGGTGTCGTAAGCAACCTTGCCAACTTCGGTGCCTTCGTTGACCTGGGCGGTGCCGACGGACTGGTTCATATCAGTCAGTTAGCATGGAGCCGTGTCAACCATCCAAGTGAAGTATTACATGTCGGACAGGAAGTCGAAGTACAGGTTCTCAGTGTCGATAAAGAGAAAAAGAAAATCGCGCTCTCAATCAAACGTGCTGAGGTTGATCCCTGGACGACCGTTGAACAACGCTATACACCCGGACAGGTTGTCACCGGTACAGTCACAAAGATTGCTCCCTTTGGTGCGTTTGCCCGCATTGAGGACGGCATCGAAGGACTGATCCATCTATCTGAACTGACACCTGGTACTGATGCGAAGTCGATCTTGCACGAGGGAGCTCAGTTACAGTTGCGCATCCTGCGCATCGACGCCGAGCGCCGTCGCCTTGGTCTCAGCTTACGTCAGGCCGATGAAGTTGATCCTGAGAAGGCACCAGTCGAGGTTTCTATCTCCGAAGAGGGCGAGATCGAGACAGCCGCTACGGATGAAACACAACAGAATATTGCAGCCGCACCAGAAGCAGCCGTTCCTGCTACTCCTTCACTGGAGTCATTGCCAGAAACATCTGCACCCAAGCGCGACCGCAACGAGCAACGCCGCGACCGCAACGAACGTGGTGGCGACAATGCCGGGGGTGGCTCACATGATGAAGGTGAACTGACAGCCATGGCCGAAGCTTTCCGAGCAGCCGCTCGCCAGCGTACGACCAAGGAAGATGAAGAAGAGCCTTCTTCAGAGCAATAGCTTACGCGCTAAGCGCAAACTATTAAGACCAAGAGAACCTCCTTGTGAATCCTTTTTTGAAGGATTTCATCAGGAGGTTCTCTTTATAGCAAACCTTGACGCATGATGAACCATTCTTGACGTTATAAAAAGAGTTGTAGTATGATGAAACGAACAGTTTAAGAAGTTACTCGTAAATTCTCTTCAGCATCAAGTTACGAACAGTAAATAGTGAACAATGCTATGTTATTAACGTCAATTTGTTGTAGAATAAAGTATAACTATCATTGCATATTTATCGGTAACAGTAGCAATGGAGAGAGACGACAAATGTGCCTGAGCAAATCTGCACAGCCGCTCGCCAATCAAGACATCACAGGAGATACGCAGGGCTTCTAAATAGGCAACGGTGTCTGGCTTTTAGAGTACACCGTATCTGAACAGATGATCCCGCAACCTCTCCGCTGTATAGGTATCTATGCGAATATGGTGTGGAGGTCGATTGTTTCTCAGTAAGAAGATTAAACAGGTATTGTCAGGCGGGGGGCGACAGTTGTTATCCTTGACGCTGTATGATGGGTGTTGTATGATGAAACACATAATTTACCTGAGCGACACAGAGGGCCCGGTTCCACCCTCTGCCAATGAAAATAGGGGGGTGACAAACAGGTGAACGATAGAGATAGATTTGATAAGTTCACAGAGCGGGCCAGAAAAGTTCTGAGCCTTGCCCAGGAGGAAGCCCAGCGCTTCCAGCATAACTATATTGGTACAGAGCACCTCCTGCTCGGCCTCGTACGTGAGGGCGAAGGGGTAGCGGCTAAAGTACTGGCAAATCTCGGCGTTGAGCTGAACAAGGTTCGCAGTGCCGTTGAATTTATTATTGGTCGTGGAGATCGGATTGTTCTCGGTGAGATCGGTCTGACGCCTCGTGCCAAAAAGGTGATCGAGTTAGCAGTTGATGAAGCTCGACGTCTAAATCATCATTATATCGGAACAGAACATCTTTTACTGGGATTGGTGCGCGAGGGTGAAGGTATCGCCGCCGGTGTGCTTGAAAGCCTGGGTGTGAATCTTGAAAAAGTACGCACGCAAACGATTCAAGTGCTTAGTCAGTCTGGCACTCCACATGAGCGTGACGCCAAACATTCAAAAACTCCAACCATTGACCAAATGGGTATTGATCTGACCGCCGCCGCTCGTGCAGGCACACTCGATCCAGTCATCGGACGTCATCAAGAGATCGAGCGCGTCATTCAGATTCTTTCCCGCAGAAATAAAAATAATCCGGCTCTCATCGGTGAGCCTGGTGTTGGTAAGACAGCTATCGTTGAAGGTCTGGCACAGCGCTTGATCTCTGGCGAGGTTCCAGAAACGTTGGCCGGCAAACGTCTGCTTACGCTAGATGTCGGTTCTCTGGTGGCAGGGACAAAATACCGTGGTGAATTTGAAGAGCGCCTGAAAAAAATCATAGAAGAGATCCGTAACAGTCGCGATTGTATTATCTTTATCGATGAGGTACATACACTCGTAGGAGCTGGTGCTGCTGAAGGTGCAGTGGATGCAGCCAATATTCTCAAACCTGCGCTCGCCCGTGGTGAATTGCAGTGTATTGGTGCAACAACACTCGATGAATATCGCAAGTATATCGAGCGCGATGCCGCATTACAACGACGCTTCCAGGAAGTGATTGTCCGCGAGCCAACTGTCGAGGAGACCGTTGAGATTCTCAAAGGTATCCGCGAGCGTTATGAGCAACACCATCGCCTGATCATTACAGACGAGGCGCTTAAGGCTGCGACCGATATGGCTAGTCGCTATATCACCGATCGCTTCATGCCAGATAAAGCTATCGACTTGATCGATGAAGCTGCTAGCCGCGTGCGAATGCAGAATTCGCTGGCCCCACTGAACCTCAAAGAGGCCATGAAGGGCTTAGAGTCTGTATTGCGCGAAAAAGAAGCTGCTATCCAGCAGCAGGAATATGAACTGGCAGCAGAGTTACGAGATCGCGAAGTTAAGTTGCGAGATCGTATTGCAAAACTTGAGTCTGGCTGGCACAAAGAGCGTGGGAACGAAAAACCCACGGTCGGCGAAGAAGAGATCGCACAGATTGTCTCCATGTGGACGGGTATCCCTGTGATGCGTATTGCTCAGGAAGAGTCACAGAGATTGCTCCAGATGGAAGAGGCACTCCACTCACGTGTTATCGGTCAGAATGAAGCGATAGAAAAAATTGCTCGCGCTGTCCGCCGCGCACGTGCAGGACTGAAAGATCCGAAGCGCCCAATTGGCTCCTTCATCTTTATGGGTCCTACGGGTGTTGGTAAAACAGAGTTAGCCAAGGCTCTCGCCGAATTCATGTTTGGTAGTGAAGATTCCCTGATCAAAATCGATATGTCAGAGTTCATGGAGCGCCATGCCGCCGCAAGGCTCGTCGGTGCCCCTCCCGGATATGTCGGCTATGAAGAGGGTGGTCAATTGACCGAGGCAGTCCGCCGCAAGTCCTATAGTGTGATCCTGCTCGACGAAATCGAAAAGGCTCATCCAGATGTCTTCAATATGCTCCTCCAGATTCTGGAAGATGGCAAATTGACAGACGCTAAGGGACGAACCGTAGACTTCCGTAATACCGTAATCATCATGACATCCAACGTTGGTGCCGCACTCTTGAACAAAGAGGCCTCGATCGGCTTTTCGCAGTCGAAAGACAAACAGAAAGCCAATCAAGCCAGCTATGATGCCATGAAGGACAAAGTATTAGGTGAATTGAAAAACACTTTCAAGCCAGAGTTCTTGAACCGTCTTGATGAGATCATTGTCTTCCATTCCCTGCGTATGGAAGAGATGTACTCGATTGTTGATCTGTTACTGAACCGCGTACGCGTACAGTTAACCGAGCAGCAAATCGAGCTGATTGTTCCTCAGAACGCCAAAGACTTTTTGATCGAAAAGGGCTTCGATGCGCAATATGGTGCACGTCCATTGCGTCGTACCATCCAGCGTATGGTTGAAGATCCACTGGCGGAAGGCTTGCTGCAAGGCAAATACCATCCTGGTGATCTGATAGAAGCCAGCGTCGTAGATAATGATCTCGCACTTCAGGTGCGCAACCGCATTGAGCAGTTGCCAGCACCAGCAGAGGTTACACCCGAAGCGGCCCTCTCGGCCGGCGGAGAGAGTAGCCCCAATAGCGAAATTTAATAAAAAGGGGGCGTGATTATTTCACGTCCCCTTTCTTCTGTAATATCTTCAGCAAATGGATTCATGCCAAAAGTACGTACAAAATACATCTGCCAACAGTGTGGTGGGGAACATAGTAAGTGGCTAGGAAAATGTCCTGATTGCGGAGCCTGGAACACCCTGGAAGAAGTGGTAGATGTTCCAACAGGTCCCGCACAACAGCGACGGCAATTGTTGTTTGGGGGATCAGGCTCACCAAACGGATCACACACCCCCCTTGTTCTCCCTCAAATTAAACCTTTAGTGCAAGAGCGTATCCCTGTAGGATACCCAGAAATGGATCGTGTGCTCGGTGGAGGCTTGGTACCAGGTTCATTAATACTTATTGGTGGTGAGCCGGGCATCGGCAAATCAACACTCCTCTTACAAGTCTCTGGCGCAATTGCGGACAACGTTGGTCCAGTACTCTATATTTCAGGCGAAGAATCAATCGAACAGATTAAGATGCGGGCTGAGCGCCTGGAGATCGTCGGCGAACAGCTCTATTTGCTGGCAGCAATCGAGTTAGATGTGATTATAGAGGCTGTCAACCGCCTCAAACCGGCGCTGGTAATTGTCGATTCGATTCAGACAGTACAGGCAGGACATCTGACAGCGGCCCCCGGCAGTATCAGCCAGGTCCGCGAATGCACCGTTCAGTTAATGCAATTAGCGAAAAGCTCACAAATTCCAATCATGATTATTGGGCATGTCACCAAAGAGGGGACAGTGGCGGGTCCAAAGGTGCTAGAACACATCGTTGATGCCGTCCTCTATCTCGAAGGTGAACGTTACCACTCCTATCGTCTCTTACGTGGTGTCAAAAATCGTTTTGGCGCAACCCACGAAATAGGCGTCTTTGAAATGCAAGGCGAAGGTCTAATAGAAGTCACTAATCCATCGGCGGTTTTCCTCTCAGATCGCGCAGTCAACGCCAGCGGATCGGCCATTGCCGTCAGTATGGAGGGAACACGACCACTTCTAATAGAAGTACAAGCCCTGGTGACACCAAGTAACTTCGGAAATCCACGTAGCACAGCTAATGGTATCGACCATAATCGGCTTGTGATGCTCATGGCGGTGCTGACAAAACGCGTGGGCCTTGCAGTAGGTGGTCATGATGTGTATGCTAATGTGGTAGGGGGGTTTACCATTGAAGAACCATCTATCGACTTAGGTGTGGCGGCTGCGATAGCTTCAAGCTATCGAGAGCGGCTCATTCCGGCAGATATGGTGCTTATTGGTGAAGTAGGACTCTCAGGAGAACTGCGCGCTGTCAGTCGTCTATCATTACGTGTACGAGAAGCGGCCAAACTTGGTTTTAAAAGATGTCTCATACCACACGCTGGCCAGGGCACACGATTACAGGGCGAACTAGAGGCGGCAGGTCTTCCCGCAGATTTCAAAGTCATCACAGCCAGTACGCTAGCGGTTGCACTTGAGATTGCGCTTCATTAGCAGTGGTAGAAAGAAAAATGACATTTTCGCCAGTCGATGCCTGTATACAGGCATCGTAAGCATATAGCAACAGAAGTCTATTGATTCTTCCGTGAAAACAGTGTATACTGCACATTTGGTACACGCACTACATTCATTATTGTAAAAGGCTCAGTTCTCAGTTATTGAGAACGTCGATAAGCACTTTCAAGAAACGTGTGTCAAACAGATCAAGTCACCTTGATCGAAAAAGAGGATATCTGGTCCTAAATTAAAACAATATCATCACTGATTCGTATACATGTTAAAATTGGTCGCTCAGTAGGAACGTTTTTTTGCCTAGCAGGTCCAAGGTGTTTCATCTGGAATTATCTTTTATTATTCATTTATTCTCGCTCCCGGCCTGCCAATCATACAAAAATTAGCGTAACCCTCCTGAGCTTAGACAGCCCCACCCCCTTTGGGGTGCGTTGCTTTGGAGGATGCAGGGATGTCAGTAAACACCGTTACCCGCATCATAGGATCGCTAGTTGCAATATGTGCTGCGATTTCTATCTCATTATATCGAGCCTCGACCTGGGGACTATTACCGCTCCCAGTTCCATGGGTTGTTGTCATTATCGCGGCAGTTTGCGCAATTGCAGCTTTTATCATCACGCCGTATGTCACCGTTATTCCGTATCAGTGGCTCATCCACAAGATCCGTGCCGCGTCGGCCAGTGATCTTGTCGCCGCCGCCATCGGACTAGCCATCGGACTTATTCTCGCCGTATTACTAGCAATTCCGTTACAGTATCTCCCTTTCGGTCTGGGCCAGATTACACCTTTCTTAGGTGCTGTACTCTTTGGCTACATCGGACTAAGCGCCGCTGTGTTGCGCAAGAATGATATCGTGCATCTCTTCCAGTTTCGTCGTCGCGACCGCGATGAAGAACGCGAGACACGCAGTGAACGCAATAAGAGACGCGAGTTGGAGAAGGAAACGCCTTTGCCACCAGCTCCTACCCTGACGCAAATCTTGCTCGATACCAGCACAATTATCGATGGACGCATCGCCGATATCAGTCAGACAGGCTTTATCATTGGTACGATCGTTGTGCCACGCTTTGTCTTAAATGAATTACAACGGATCGCCAATTCAGCGGATACGATGCGACGTAACCGTGGTCGACGTGGTCTGGAGATTCTCAATCGTCTACAGAAAGATGCCACGGTTCCTATTGTGATCGTCGATACTGATGTTGAGGGCATCGCCGATGTCGACGGAAAATTAGTACAAATGGCACGTGATCAGCATTGTCCGATCATCACCAACGACTTTAATCTCAACCGTGTGGCCGAGTTGCAAGGCGTAAAAGTGCTCAACATCAACGAGCTTGCCAACGCAATTAAGCCTGTCCTCTTGCCGGGAGAGGATATTTATATTAAAATCATGCAGGATGGTAAAGAACTCGGTCAAGGCGTTGGCTATCTGGATGATGGTACAATGATTGTCGTGGAGAATGGACGACAATATATGAATATGACGATTGAAGTGTCGGTTACTCGGGTGCTGCAAACGGTCGCAGGTCGTATGATCTTCGCCCATCCCAAACAGAACAGTAACAACAGCATAGCGCCAGCGCCAGCGCCACAATCATCCATAAAGCAAAGGCCAGCCTAGCTCGTAAACGGAGCAAGCAACAAGATCTATTGAGCACCCTTTGTGGTGCTCTTTATTTTTGAGGGGAAGGATTGGCAGGGATACCTGCTATATAGTATATGCAAGAGAAAGCAGCCGTGATCATCGTGGCCGCTGGTGCCAGTCGACGGATGGGCCGAGATAAGCTCTGGATACCTCTAGCTGGACGCATTGCGCTCGCGCGTACTGTTGATGCGTTTCAAAACTCGCCGTTGATTGATAGCATTGTCATTGTCACCAGCGTAGAGCGTCTCGCGGATACGCAAGCGCTGTGTCACCAGGAAGCCTGGGATAAGTTACATGCGGTTGTGCCTGGTGGTACACGGCGACAGGACTCCGTGCGTGAAGGGCTTGATTTCCTTGCAACTCGGCAACCCCCCTGCCGTTGGGTGATGATTCATGATGGCGCTCGCCCATTTGTCACGTCCGCTATCATAGAGGCTGGACTACTCTCAGCCCAGGAACATCAGGCCGCCATTGCAGCAGTGCCCGTCAAAGATACCATCAAGCAGGTACAAAATGGCAAGATTATCGCAACACCCGATCGAGCACTCCTCTGGATGGTCCAGACGCCACAGGTCTTCGCATTCGATCTGATTCATCAAGCGCATCATTCTCCACTGGCAGAGGAAGATGCGACTGATGATGCACTTTTGCTCGAACGTTTGGGACATCATGTAGCGATCTTCCCTGGCTCTTATATGAACATCAAAATCACAACGCAGGAAGACTTACTCTTCGCAGAGGTCTACTTAAAAGGAGATTTACAATGACGATACGTGTCGGTTCCGGTTATGATGTACACGCGTTCGCGCCAGAACGTCCTCTCGTTCTGGGAGGGATTGTTATTCCACATGAGTATGGCTTGGCGGGACATTCGGATGCCGATGCAGTCATCCACGCTATTGTTGACGCCTTACTGGGAGCGGCCGCGCTGGGAGACATTGGACAACACTTTCCATCGCATGATCCTCGCTGGAAAGATCAACCCAGCAGCATATTTCTAAGCTACACGTTTGATCTCCTACAGCAACAGCAGTGGTCGATCGGAAATATCGATGCCACCATCGTAGCCGAGCGTCCCAGAATGACTCCACACATTCAAGCTATGCGCGAACATCTAGCTGAGCATCTTCAGCTTTCCGTTGAGCAGGTCAGCGTCAAAGCAACGACTACCGATGGAATGGGATTTACTGGACGCAGGGAAGGTATCGCCTGCTACGCTGTTGCGCTCATTGAAAAAGCTTAGCAAAGAGTAAAAACTTTCGATGAAAGAGTGCTCTGGTGGACACTCTTTCATCGAAAGCAAAGTAAATACTAAAGATTATTTTTGTTCAAATCCCCTATAGATATCATCAGTATGAGCGGCCATGATAAAATCATTGCGATGGAGGCCATGAATTTTATGCGTCCACCAGGCCACACCGACTGATCCCCACTCGGTCAGGATAGCTGGATGATGGCCTTCGGCCTCAGCAATTTCACCAACTTTGTTCGTAAAAGCCAGAGCATTTACAAAATCCTTAAACTTGTAGACATGCTCCAGACGCTTCACACCATCGCGCTCTAGAATAATCCAACCCGGTATCTGCTTTTGATACTCAACCGTCTCCTCAGCCGTAACGATAGGAGCCCCCACCCGACACACTTCACACGTCATCTGTTTCAATTCGTCCATGTTTCA
This sequence comes from uncultured Chloroflexia bacterium, assembly GCA_963699315.1. Classification (GTDB taxonomy): domain Bacteria; phylum Chloroflexota; class Ktedonobacteria; order Ktedonobacterales; family Ktedonobacteraceae; genus Dictyobacter. The sequence continues at coordinate 3,296,552 of OY969433.1, read as the reverse complement.
CCTGCCTCTATAGTTATAGTAGTGACACCAGAAAGATAAAAAGCATAACTCTCTGCAGCACAATATTTCAGTATCTAAGAGGTACTGAGAAACGATCCGGCAACGCATCAACTATTCTTCGGAACAGTTCCAACTGGTGGCACAGACTCAACGCTCTGACTATCCACAGCCCTCGCTTCGGCTTTTTGCTCATCCGAAGACATAACCATCTGAAAAGCCTGCTGCGAATTGGTAGGAATCTTATTCAAGGTATCATGCACCATTGAAACATCCTCATGTGACATGAATTTGTCTTTTGCGTTCTTGACTTCCCCAGTAGTTTTTCCCGCACTACGCGCTAACGATTGCAACGTTTTTGGACCGAATAAGGCTAGCACAATGCCAGCAATCACAATGATATCTAAGATACGCATAAAGACACTCCTTTATAGAGCGAGGCATCATTGCCGGATATTCTTTGCACTTTACTATTGCTATTCTACCACAGACCGATAGATCGGCATGCCCGGCCATGACAAAAAAGACGCAAGAAAGAAAGCATACCTTTTATACTTGAAAGAAGGGAAGAAGGATACCAATTCAGGCTATTTCTCATCTCTTGCACGCAACATATAAAATGATCATGGTATGATAAGATGAGGCTTGTTATTTTGAATAAGATAAGTAGAGAGCTTAAACGCAATGCAATATCCGGCCAAACCAAATAAAAACCATAATAGTAACACACAAGTGCAATCTGTTATTATTACTGCAATCACGCTATTTGCTCTTGCAGGCGCGATCCTGGGCTTTTCGGTAGGAGCATTGACACATACACCACATTCGACACCCAACTCCCAAGCCAACAATAATGCTGCAGCTAATAAAGCTACAAAGCCTGCTATAGCAACGCCTACAATAAGTCCAACACCAACTGCATTACCACAACAACTAGGTTGCCCAAATCCTACCCTTGGCAGTCCACTGACTGGCTCTTTCACTTATGTATTTACTTTACAGGTAATGGATCCAACAGGTACAAAGAATAAACAATGCCATCTTGAACTTGAAAAACCGATTACAAGTAATGGAGTGACCTGTCGCATCTGGCTTACTAAAGCAAATTCGAACGGTACTCCCCAGATTGGGGAGGATGATCAAGCTGAGTTTCAAGACATTGCTCATTTAACAAAACCATTGCCACATGAAGTTGTGAATGGGCTTCAATTTGATAGCGCAACACCTCAAACACAGCCCTGCGTGAATGGATTAGGTAAATGGAATATCACATTATCTCCAAACTTATCCAAAAGCCACCACTACTACATTGTTGGTCTTACCTCGAATGGCGTGTCCTATAATTGGAGTTGGTCAGTACAACTAACCGCCAACTAACACCTATTTCTCTTCTTCCCCAAAAAGCAGACCACGAACAGGTACTATTCTCAATACCCTAAAACGGTAAGCGAGTAGTACCAATTCAGGCTATTTCACGCCTCTTGCACAGGGTATAAACAATGATCATGATATGATAGTAAAGAAATGTATTATTCTACTAAATAAGAAGAGAGCTTAGACGTAATGCAACATATAGCTAAACCAAATAAAAATCATAGTGGAAACGCGCAAGTTCAATCCATCATTATCACTGCGATCACTCTATTTGCTCTAGCAGGTGCTATCCTGGGCTTCTCTGTAGGAGCTTTGACACACCGTTCGACTTCCAACACTCAAACTTCCAAAAATAATAAAGTTGCCAACACAAATAACAAAACAAAATCTACACAAGCAGTAGCTACGAACACCCCTATACCCACGACAACTGCGACTGTAGCAGCGTTGCCGTTAGGTTACCCCAGTTTAGGCTATACTATACCAATTGCTGGTACTTATAAATATACATATACCCTTCAGGCTATGAATAAGAGTAACCAGCCAATAACGACAAATGGAGTGACCTGCCGCATCTGGCTGACCAAAGCCAACGGGGGTCAACCAGATGTTGAAGCTAATGATATAGCCCTTTTCAAAAACATCGCAGCCCTACAACAAGCCTTACCGAATGAAAGTGCTGGGCTAACATTCGATAGCGCCACACCCCAGACGCAACCTTGCGTGAATGGATTAGGTAAATGGAATGTGAACCTATCCCCGACAATACCCAAGGGTACTTATTATATCGTTGGCCTAACTGAAAATGGTACATACATTAACTGGAGCTGGTCCGCCCAGCTAAAATTACCATTATCATAAGAAGTCATAAATTATCCACACAGTGATAAACCAACAGCACTCATTATTGGGTGAGCATATTTGCCCACCCAATAACTCTTCAAGATTTAGCAGCAATTTTTTCTACGATGCCAAGCATGAGAGATGCAAATTTATTACGTACGGCATCAGCAGTAAACAAAACCTCAGCATGATTTACTTCTGTCGTCTCATTGCCAGTAGCAGTGTTTGTGATCAGGCTAAAACCAAGCACACGCATACCTATCTGACGAGCCACAATCACCTCAGGCACAGTAGACATGCCAACCGCATCAGTACCGATCATACGCAAAAAGGTAAGTTCCGCTGGCGTCTCATAACTGGGACCCGCCACCATGGTATAGATACCTTCGTGCAGGGTGACCTCAGGATACATGGCAGCGGTCTCATGAGCCAGAGAACGTAATCCTGCATCATACGACTTAGCGACCGCCGGAAAACGCTCTCCTAGTCGCTCATCATGAGATCCCACCAATGGGCTGGCACCAGCCATACCAGGAAGATAGATATGATCACGCAGTAACATAAAATCGCCAGGACGATAGGCAGGATTGACCCCACCAGCCGCGTTACTTACTAGCAATGTCTCAGCTCCCAGTAGATGCATCACGCGAACTGGCAACGTCGTCAATTGAGCTGTATGGCCCTCGTACGAATGAAAGCGTCCCTGCATCACCACGACAGGTAGCTCGGCTAATGTGCCAAGCAATAAGCGTCCAGCGTGACCTACTACGGTCGACTGAGCAAAATGAGGTATTTCCTCATAGGGGATAGCGATAGCATCACGTAGCTCTGAGACAAGATCTCCTAATCCAGAGCCCAGAATAATCGCCAGGACAGGCTTCACCGTCGTGCGCGCCTGGATAGCTTGTACTGCTTCGACAACCTGGTCATAAAACATAAAAATGTCTCCTTTTTCGCCTTTGATCCTCCACAGTTTTGCTTGCGCACACTTTTTTGTCAAGTGTCACCGAGATCGGATGCATATCCCCGCGTCGTCGGACGAGTTGCTGGTCCGACGGTGTGAGGGCGCGAGGAGAGTATGCCACGGTTTTTTGCAAACTGGCAAAGAGGCAGGTCACGCTCCATCGCGGCGACTATGGCACACGCGCGTAGCGGCGTCAAGATTGCGGTCAGAGTAAGAGGCTCAGAAGATGAAAAACCGCAATCTGGCCTTGCGCACGCTGTCCAGTTCGCGTATGTTTTGTTCGCCAAAGACGTAGAAATATCTACATACTTGCTTTCTGCGCGTGACTTTGACAGGTTCGATGCTTTGGCAGGGCAATCGCATCTAATTTTCCAAGTGGCCTCTAGAGGGTATCTGCACAGCAAAGCTTTAAAACCTAGCATGTTACGACATGGCTTGTAGAGCCAGTTCAAAAAATTAGATGCGATTGCCCTGGATGCTTTGGTCATCTTTCAGGAGCATTCCATACGAGAAACTGGACGGCGTGCGCAAGGCCAGATTGCGGTTTTTCATCTTCTGAGCCTCTTACTCTGACCGCAATCTTAACGCCGCTACGCGCTCGTTGCCGTCTCTCTACGATGTTGCTGTATACGCCCGTGAGTTTTTGCACATCGCTAGCACGCTTGCAAAAAATCGTGGAGCACACGTGCGAGGACGGCAACGTTGTTACGCAGACGATTTAGGGCTTTTCTGCCTGAACCAATTGACAGTACAATTGTGTCGTGGAAATATGCGCATGCCCCAACAGCTCCTGTACCGAGCCAAGGTCCATTCCGCTGCTGAGCATCAGTATCGCAAAGGAGTGGCGTAGACTGTGTGGAGTAAGGTCTTGAATACCAGCTCGACGCGCGTATCCCTTGATGATGAGCCAGAAACCTTGACGCGTTAAACGCTCACCATGATGGTTGAGAAACAAGGCTTGCTCACCTTCATAACGCATAAAATGTGGGCGTCCATGCGCCAGGTAATTTTCTAACGCATCTGTGGCTGCGGATGTAAGTGGTAATACGCGAACATATCTGACATTTCTACGTAGACCAATACATTGCAGAGTCGCATGCGCAACTTGAAAATGATCGACGTCGAGCGAGACAAGTTCCGATGTACGAATACCAGTAGCATAAAGTAATTTAATCATCGCCAGATCGCGTATCCCGGTTGGCGTGTCCAATGCAATACCACGGAAAAGCTCATAGAGGTCGGCAGAACTTAGTATCTGCGGCAGATCTCTTTCAAAGGGAGGAAGGGATATTCCCAAAGATGGGTCACATACGAGGATTTTCTTTTGATACATATAACGAAAAAAAGATTTTACGGCGGCTAACTTACGTGCAATCGTTGTCGGTCTATACACCTGCCCCTCACGCATTTCACGAATATAGTCAGTTAAATGCTTAGGAGTAACGTGAAGCCAATTGGTAACCCCCAGAGCCATCATATAGTTACATAATTGTCCCAGGTCGTTGCGGTATGCCATAATAGTATTATTACTTCCACCACTACGTTCAACCTCTCCATTAGCAAGTGAAACAAAAAAATCTTCAATAGCTTTTTGTAACATTACACACATCCCACCTCTATTCGATTAACGTTCTCTCCGACCACCCAGTTAGTCATTTCCGTAGCGCCATTATAATCTAAACGGGCATAAGAGGCAAATTATCTAGTACCTAATTTCAGTATCCTCAAACGGATCGACATTTCGTCTTGGCCAGGCCCGCTCACACCTTGAGGGATTGTACATAGAAAAGCCGAGACGGTCAAGTGTTTTTGCACTAAGGAGATGTAAATATTCAGTCGTGCTGGCACTACAAACACGAAGAAGTCAGCATACCTGGAGATTCTCTATGCGGAAACACTGTCATCCTGTAAGTGCTATAATACATTAACGTTCACTTTACTTGACGGTTATCGCATACTGCATGGCTACGAGGATAATTATAGAGATTATATTAACACTCTATGATGAAAAATCGCATCCACAGAGGCTTTTCAATACGCATACGCGAGTCGGTAGCAGCAAACTCGATTTATGATAAGGAGAGATATGAATGGCTAAACTGCAAGATATGTTTTCTCAGGCACGCCGCGCACAAAGCAATGGTGGCATGGGATTTCTGGGAAAGAATAGAAACGAAACCAAAGCGCGCTCAGCAGCTATTGTCGTCGAATTCAAACAGATTACAGCCGGAAGCGCTGAAGCCGCTTTGAAGGCAGGTGCAGATGGTATCCTCTTCAATTGGGAAGGTAGCGATACAGCACAGCTCGAAATGCTTAAGACGGAGGCGGAGGCAGCTAAAACTCACAATAAGGATGCTGTAACTGGCTTGAATATTACGAGCGGCTCGGAAAAGTTAACATCCGAGACATTAAAAAATATCAAAGAACAGGGCATTCAGTATATTATCTTACCCTTTAGTGCCCCTGCTCGTTTACTTGCACAAGAAACAAAGGATCTAGAAAAGGTCATCGTTGTGCCTATGCGCAAAGAGGAAAACTATCCCCTCTACATTCGCAATCTAACAGCCTTCGATAATATTGCAGCGGTACTACTCGATTTCGACCTGGGCTCTAAGGTCGGGACCATGACGATCGAAGAGATTCTTGATTATCGCGCGGTACGAGAAGCAGTACGTTTCCCAGCTTTCATCAATGTAAACAATACGTTGAGCGAGTCCGATGCATATACGATCAACACACTAGGCATTCAAGCGCTTATTCTGACCGCTAAGGATACTGGTGAAAAGACTATCCAGCAGATTAAAGACTTGCGTGTGCTCCTCGAAAAGGTGCACGAGGATGAACACGAGAAAGATGCTCCTTCTCTGCCTACGGCAGGCCACAAATAATAAAGCATCCGACGAGTGCAAAGAGTGGATACTCACAAGGTTACGATGGTAATCCTTGTGAGTATCCACTCTTTATAATTTACGCCTCTTCATTTTCGATCTCAACTTCGATCTCGACATGCGGTACCGGTATACGAGGAGTTGTCTGCCAGTAGAGTTGGCGTCGCGGAATATGCCGTAACAGGCCCCGCGTTTGCTGCCAGATATGTTCAGGATTAGCGTTATTGCGCCAGTAGAAGTAACATGCAACCTCATCAGGCTCAGCATTCAGGAGTCCAGAGAAGGCTGGTTCTAATAGCTCCTCATCGGCTTCAGCTAAATTAAAATTCTGTAACCATAATTGGCTACGTTTCCCATTCCGCCTGGTCGCCTCAACAACCTGCAGTCCCCACGTTTCAACCATAGAGACATCATTACCCAATAATTGCCAGAACAAGTGACAGCCAATGATATCCAATGCTGGAATGACAGCAAGTTCTTCGATCAAACTTACATCCTGAGGCAGCAAAACAATAGCGGTCTTAGCTTGATCATTCACACGTTTCACACAAGCAAACAACTCATTGAAAAAATCAATCATCGAACGCCGACGAAAATGCTGCAAATCTGTAATGTCAGGACAGAGGGCGCGACAGACAGAGCAAAAACAGGTGATATCCGGCACGCGAGGCTCGTCGATTAAAATTCCATCCAATTGATAGGTTTTTAAATAATATTCTATCTCACTGAAGAGCCAGGAACGAAACGATTCATGGTTAAAGCAGGTCATATCATGAGCACGACCATGCCGATCTTTCACCAACGATTCCGGATGGCGAAATGTATACCAACTCGGCATAAAAGTGGGTCCAGCAAATAAATTCCCAAAACGACCCAGGCTCAAATATACTTTTAAACCCGCCTCGTGCGCCAGGCGTAAACTACGTTCGAAATCACGCGGCCAACGTTGCTCTTCTTGTTCATGAAGAGCATATACAATATTATTCGCACCAGCAGCACGGATCTGCTCGAAGTCACGCTTCACCATATCTTGACGAAATAGTGGGTGAAAATATGCAACAGTTACATCCATCTTACCTACCAATATGGCCGCAAAAGTAAACATAGGAGTAAAAAACACAATATGTACATACACTCTCTCGCTACAGTATATCATGATATCTAAAAATATCCCATATAAAAGTGACTTTAGGCTATATATAGATATTCACATCATTCTATTTTTAGAAGAAAACTCACCTCCCCTCCACAATATATAAACGTAAAAAAAAAGCTCTTTTGGCACAAAGGATCAATATGTGAATGACATTGATACTGTAAGGTGCCGCTTTTTTGACTTTTGTCTGGAAATGCAAGAGAAAATTTTACCGCTAAAATTGTCTTCTTTAATCACTCGCAGTTGAGCAACCAGAGTTTCTTCCGCAAGGAACTGACAGATTAAGGAATATGACTGAACTTGACAAGTGTTCCTTTTCTAGGCACAATACGTCTATGAGTGAATCAAAGCATGCCATACACAATATTCCGTCTGACAACATACATTTTGTCCAGTCGTATGCAAAAATCAATCTAACCCTGGACGTATTAGGAAAACGCTCCGACGGCTATCATGATCTTATGACCATTATGCAAACTATCGATCTCTACGACACCATCTGCCTATCTACAATCGATGAGAATCGGGTAAGCATGATCTGCAATCATGCAGCGTTGAGTACCAATGATAATCTGGCCGTACGGGCTGCGCAAGCTATCCGTCAAAAACTCGGCCTCACCCAGGGACTCGCAATCGAACTCTACAAGCGCATACCGGTAGCCGCAGGATTGGGAGGTGGTAGCAGTAATGCAGCCGCGGTCCTGCTGGCGCTACGACAATGGTGGCAACTGCCTCTCTCGATGGATGATCTCTGGGAAATGGCCTCTGATCTTGGTTCTGATGTCCCATTTTTCCTTAGCGGTGGTCTGGCACTATGCGAGGGACGCGGCGAACGCATCACCCCAATGGCAGCACATTGGCCCGCTACAATGCGCTGGATACTATTGATAAAGCCTGCAATCGGGGTAGCCACAGCCAACGTCTTTCGCAATCTTACCGCTAGTGATTACACTGATGGGTCCAAAAGTCAGACAGCACACACAGCACTACAGACCAACAACCAACTACTGCCAGCCAATCTCCATAATGGTCTGGAACGTGGAGTCCTGGCACAATATACCGAAGTTTCTCAAGCGCGAGAAGATATATTACGAGCTGGAGCGACAAATGTACGGCTCTCAGGGAGCGGTCCAACCCTCTTCTCGTTCTTTGATACCCTGCCGACAGCAGCACAAGTCCAAAGCCAGTTACAGCAGCAAGGCTACGAGGTTTATTTAACACGAGCAATCAATCCCAACGGTGATCAGATAGATTTTTTTCGCACTATATGAGGATTAGTGGCAGGCCACATAAATATGACGCTATTCCTATGTTGCTCGACTTCCCTCGTGTGCTTTGCTATAATAATGAAGCTCTTACTCGCAAATAGCTTATGCACATGCTTATTCGTCAAAGAATCCTCCAATCAAAGCAAGAGTGCCACTTCCAGAGAAAGATAGAGGTATATAGCTCTGCGTCAACAACTTATTACAACACTCTGTACAGCCCTGCGGCTGCCTTTCTCACTGCTTGATACTCTGCGCAAGCCCTGGATTACTAAAGCAAGGAAACATCCCCGCTCGATTATGCTGGTCAAACCTTGCTGCATTGGTGATCTCATTATGACGACGCCATTACTTGAAGTTATCAAGCAAAATTATCCTGATGCGAAAATCACCTATGTCACAGGCACATGGTCAAAAGCGATTGCCGAACATCACCCGGCGGTCGATAGCATCATCGACTGCGGGAGCGTCGGTATCCCGAAACGTTACAGCATAAATGACTATCTGAAATTAGCACGTCAGCTACGCTCACAACACTATGATCTGGCTTTTGTACTCGATCGCTCACCAATGCTGACTCTGCTTCCTTGGCTCGCGAACGTACCTCGTCGTGTGGGTCCCGATAGTCTGGGACGCGGATTTTCTCTCACCGATCGGGTAGAGGTCTCGACCGATCCGACACGACTCCAGCATCAAGCCGAGATCTATCTTGATCTGGCACGAGCGATCGGTCTGCACATAGATCATCCACACATGCAATTCATCCCAACCGAGCAGGAACGCCAAAGCATCTATCCAGCTAATCCCAAACAGGTAGCGGTATTTCCAGGCGGTGGCAGTAATCCAGGGATGGATTTGACATCCAAGCGCTGGCCTATAGCACTCTATCAGGAATTAACAACACGGCTGGTGAAAGAACTGGCTATGCAGGTGTTGCTGATTGGCGGTGAGAGCGATGTTGCTTTGAATAAACAACTACTCGATGGTATCGATGTGCCCGCAGGAACAGTGATCAATCTGGCAGGCAAGACAAGTTTCGGACAGACCGCTGCTCAAATTGAGTCTAGTAGCCTTTTCATCGGCAATGATAGCAGCCCAATGCATCTGGCGGCGGCGGTTGGCACACCAGTCATAGCAATTTTTGGTCCGACGAGTCCCACAGAATATGGACCATATCCCCTGGATGATCCACAACATATCGCTATCTGGCATCATCCAACCGGACAACCGTGCTTCTTCTTGGGCAAAATGCAGGCCTGTGCCAACTGCACTTGTATGCAGTCTGTGGCCGTCGATGATGTATGGCAAGCAGTACTTCAGCTTATCGCACACCCAGATAATCAAGAGGTGCTCTCATGAAAAGCCAACTGCGGTCATCTATCCTGACGTTCGTGCGTCTCTACGGAGCCTCTCGCGCCAGGGCCGCTACCAGAAAGAAAATGCAGGATCAAACGCCACGTATTCTACTCGTACGACCAGACCATCTAGGCGATCTTATTCTGGTCACGCCGATCTTACAGGCCATCAGGACCCACATACCAAATGCTCAGATTACGATGATGGTTGGTCCATGGTCAAATGAGATCGTGGCCAGACATCCAGCTATTAACCGACTGATTACCTGTCCATTCCCAGGTTTTCAACGCGCACCACAAAAGGCCCTTGAACCCTATAAGCTGCTCTTCAGCACAGCGCAACAGCTAAGCAGCGATAATTATGATCTGGCTATCAATTTGCGCCCAGATTTCTGGTGGGGTGCCGCCTTACTTTATCTAGCTGCCATACCACAACGTATCGGCTATGCCACTGAGCTCACCAGCACATTTCTGACGCAGGCACTCCCATTTCCAGTGGCTGAACATGCCACAGTATCTAATCTGAAACTTGCTAGCGCAGGCATACAAGCACTGGGATATCCAGCCCTAGCGGAACCATATACACCTGCCAGCTATCCCCTGTACTTTAAGCCACATAAAAAAGAATTGGAGTGGGCTGACGAGCGTTTGCAAGAGATAAAAGTCGCTAGAGGCACACCACTTGTCATTATTCATCCTGGCACAGGCGGAGCCGTGAAGCTGTGGCGCAATGATGGATGGTCACAGATTGCACAAACCCTTTCAACAACTAATAACATCTTAGCGGAGCCAGCCCAGATCATCTTGACGGGGAGTAAGTCCGAACGATCAATGCTAGAAGAGATTGCACAACATATGTCTCAACCGGCGGCGGTGATCTCTGATATGACTGTAGGACAACTGGCGGCATTGATCACACGAGCTCAGCTGGTACTTGGCGTTGACAATGGACCATTGCACATTGCAGCCGCACAGAATATACCTTCATTGCGTCTATTTGGGCCGACCGACACGCATATCTTTGGTCCCTGGGGAGACCCCAAGAGGCAGAGAGTCCTGGCAGCAACTGAACCTTGTCCAGGTTGTCCACTGATCCCTTGCGGTCGCTTGGACTTCGGACCCGAAGAACTTTTAGATCATCCCTGTGTACGGCGTATTTCGGAACAGCAAGTCGAACAAGAGGTACAAAGGCTGCAATTAACACTGCCAACGTCGCCAGCAGAGTAGGCATGGAAGATAAGAGAGTGTCCATAACTACCGTTTCATTGCAACTTCAGGCACTGCCTCCTATAATGACATAGAGAAATCTCCTACGGCTAACTTAGGAAAAAAATTATGGCACAAGCATTACCGATATATAATAAAGATGACGATGGCTATCCGACACGACCAGGTACGCGTAAAAAGGTTCGGAATACAGCTGTACGTTCCAGTAAAAAGATACTTCTTGCTATTATTACTATACTTATGAGTCTGTTTGGCCTACTATTACGCAGCCAACGCTATGGAAAAAAGTATCCTGATTTAAATCCACAAACCTTTCATCCCAAGCACATTTTGATCATTCGCATGGATCTCATTGGAGATTTGGTCCTATCCCTGCCTGTAGTACACCTCCTCAAACGAACCTATCCACAAGCTGAGATAGATATATTAGCGCTCCCCTCTAGCGCCAAAGTCATTGCAGGCGATCCAGATGTGCGTACGATTATTACTTATGATCCTAATATCTGGCGACGTCCTAAAAGCTTGTTCAAACCCGGAAACTGGCGCACAGCTCGTGCAATTTATCGACAACTACACGCTCAGAACTATGATCTAGCAGTAAGCGTATTTGGTCCCTGGGCCGCCATCCTGTCTGTTTTTAGTGGCGCACAACGGCGTCTCGGCTACGGGAAAGAGAGCTATCCAGGCCTCATGACCGATAATGTGGCGGGACGACACTGGAATGCTCATGATCATCTACATGAAGTCGATTATTGCATCCGACTGGCACAGGCCGCCGGAGCAACAATCCAACCAGCGGACCGCATACCCACGCTCTTCGTAGGCGCACAAGCACAGCAGGAAGTCGAAATTCTACTGCAACGTGAAGGGATTTCAAGCGCTCAAACTTTAATCGCTTGTCATGTCAGCGCGAACAATGGGCAATCCAAACGCTGGCCGATCCAGTATTGGGCCACGTTAATTGATCGGCTCATACGCGACACAGGTGCGGAGGTTCTTTTCACTGGTGCGCCAGACGATCAACCATTGATCACTGCTATCAGCGCACGCATGCACGAACACGCCATCAATCTAGCAGGCAAAACCAGCCTGACACAACTGGCGGCGCTCTTACAGCGTGTCGATCTGCTCATCACAGGCGACAGTGGACCAATGCATATCGCAGGAGCAGTCAATACTGCCTTGATTGCCATCCATGGGCCCACAGATCCCGCCCTGAGTGGTTCTGTTAGCACACAAGCAACTATTCTACGCGACCCAATCTGGTGTAGTCCTTGCTACAAGGCCAAAGGGGCGCCAGCCGACTGTCGTTTCTTTACCACCCAATGTATGAAAAACATCTCGCCTAACCAAGTATTTAAAACAGTCCAAATGAAACTCAAAAAAGAACACGTGTTGCCTCTAGCAGTTGAGCAGACACAATTAGTGGAAGGATCAGCGCATGAGCAAAATCTTTCGTAGTCTTTCAGAGCCTGGACTACTAACAGCCGTAGAAGGCAACTTTGCGGAAGAGATGGCTTGCTTTGGACGCAGCTTACCAGGAGGGATGCTCTATCAAGATGAGGAATTAACATGGTTTCTCACAGGTCCAGCAGGTCCCAATGGTATTCTGCTCACCAATTTCACACATGATGAACAGGATTATATTGATAATCGCATTGATGAAACCCTCGACCTTTTTAGGGCTCACCAAGTACGAGAGATCGGTTGGCGCATCGGTCCCACCTCGAATCCGCCAGACTTAGCCAATTATCTGGAAATACATGCTCTCAGCCATAAAGCCACCACAACTTGCATGATTATGCAAATGACAGAGAACTATATGTCAACATTTCAAACGGAGAACATCGAGATTAGAGAAGTGTTGACAAGTAACGAACTCCAGATAAAATGTGCCATCGAGCAGGTTGGCTTTGGAGCCTCAGAACAGATGGCTCAAAACTACTATCAGACATATATGCAGAGTAAATTCGGTCCCAATACCTGCTGGCACCATTATATCGGCTGGCAAGATGGTCAGGCTATAGCGGCAGCGGCAGTACTCTTACATCAAGGGGTGGCGGGCATATATGGCATTGCAACGCTTCCAGAAAAGCGCAGAAAAGGCGTCGCGACCGTAATGATGCAGCATATACTACGCGAAATAGCCCGGCTGAGTTATACGCTTGTAACGCTCTCATCCACAGAAATGAGTCATGGCCTCTATCGCCGTTTTGGCTTCCAAGATTATTGTCAACTACACCATTATAAATTGGCGTTTGCCACAGTAGACGCATGAGAAATAAAATTAATGACGCATAAAACACATATAGTATTACCGCCAAATGCCCATATTCTGGTAGTCAAGCTCGCAGGAATAGGTGATCTATTACTTGCCACGCCAGCCTTACGCGCACTCCGCGACACATATCCACAGGCCCGCATCGATCTCCTGGTCACACCAGACTCAGCGGGTCTACTCAACGGCTGGGAAGTCATCGACAACATCATCGTCCTCGACAAATATCTCTTCGACCATCCCAAACAGATAATCAAAAATCCTCAAACGCTGTTCCACCTGAAAGAACTCTGGCAAACGTTACGAGCTGGACACTATGATGCCGTGCTGCTTTTTCACCATCTCACGCTCCCCTTTGGACGCCTCAAACATCAACTACTCATGCGCGCAACTGGCGCGAAATGGCGCGTTGGATTAGATAATGGCCACGGCTGGTTCCTCAATGTGCGTGTCGATGATCAAGGATTTGGTGCGATGCATGAGGCGGATTATGCGATAGCTGTGGCCGAAGCAGTCGGAGCAGTCGTCAAGGACAAACATCTCGTACTTCCTCTGAGCACGACCGAACGCCAACAGGCACGGCAGATCGTCTATGGTGATGCCGATCCTGGTCTAATGGTCCGCCCAATTATTGCACTGCATCCAGGGAGCGGCGGCTATAGCACGGCCCGACGTTGGGCACCAGAACGCTTCGCGCAATTGGCAGATACTCTCTATCAGGACTTCGGTGGACAGGTGCTGATTCTGGGCGGTCCGGAGGAGCAAGAACTTCACCAGGATATCATCAGCAAGCTCAAATCAAAAGTACCTGTACGCAGCCTGGCAGGCAAAAGCAGTATCAAGACGACCGCTGCCGTCCTAGAGCTGGCAGATGTGTTTATCGGCAACGACGCAGGCGTCATGCATCTGGCAGCAGCCGTAGGTGCACCAACAGTTGCTATCTTTAGCCTCTCAAACGCCGAAGCTTGGGGACCATATACAGGTGATCCAACCAGCAAACGAGCAGCAGTTGTACGCCTCGATCTACCTTGTATGCCCTGCTTCTATAGCGGCCATCAATTAGGAACGCCAGAGGGCTGCGCAACACACGATTGCATCACACAGCTTCACGTTAATCCAGTCGCTGCGGCAGCCCGAAAAATGTTGCGCGAGGTGAGCAAGTACGAACGTACAAAATCGAATGGGCTTAGCTCGTAATCCACTACACCATATCCACCAGGAAGAAAACAAAAAACAGCCGAGTGATTTTCAAGGCCCAACGAGCAATAGGCGTTAGATCCCAAGAAAATGGTCCGAGACCAAGCCAGCCAACGTAGCGTCGTAGGATCGCGAGCCTTTTTCATAAGCACAATAACACAAAAGCAGCGATCCGTGCCTTGCGCACGACGTTCCCGTTTCTCGTATGATATGCTCAAGAGAGGCGATCAAATATCCAAAAATATCCTCTTCCTCATCGTGCGTACAACGTTCGGCGTCTGATTTCTTCGACTGCATATCATGCGTGGATACGTTGATCGACGACGCGCCGCATATCATACGTGGATACGTTGATCGACGACGCGCCGCATATCATACGAGAAACAGGAACGTCGTGCGCAAGGCACAGATTGCTACTTTTCATTCTTTGAACGGCGTTATAAGACTGCAATCTTACGACGCTACGTTGGCTAGCTTGGTCTCGTCTCGCGAGCTCAAAAAAATGGTGTTTAGATGGCCGACACTTCCTGTGTCGTACGACTAATGGGGCGGCTGAAATTACCAATCTCAACATCTGGCAATTCCTGCTTCAAGATGTCGATGAGCTTACGCATTCCCAACGCCTTCCCCATAGTGCCAAAGTCAGGCATACGCGGCAGGAAGACCTCTGGATCAATGTTCAGGTTTCGCAGTTGGATCAGCCGCAGATGTGTGTCACGAGCAAACGAGATCAAGGCTTCAACTTCGCGTTCGCGATCAATCAGACCAGGAAAGCAGAGTAAGTTAATAGAACTATACAGTCCAGCATCATGGGCCAGTCGCAATGATTCTTTGACATGCTCAAACGTATAACCCAGAGGACGATAATAGGCGTCGTAGGTCTCAGTATGGCCAGAGATAGTGCTGACCCGGATGGTGTCCAGTCCAGCGTCGTAGAGATGCTGTAACCAGCGTGGATTGCTGCCGTTGGTGTTGATATTAATAACCCCACGGTCGGTCTTCAGACGCAAGGCCTTAATCGCTTTCGCGATGCGTGGCCATTGCAGAAGTGGCTCACCTTCACAACCCTGTCCAAAGCTCACAATGGCATCCTCAGCCTTTTCCAGATGCCCGATAGCCACTTCAACAATCTCTTCAACCGATGGCACAAACGTCAAACGATCCTGCGGCGAGATCAGATCTTCTTCTTCCTGCTTGGAGATACATCCAACACAACGCGCGTTACAACTCGGTGAAACTGCAATCGCCATTTCCCAGCGCTCAAAGAATAAATTGCTGGCTGTAGGACAGGAGTAGTCCAGTGCACAGTGCGCATGCTGTCCAATAATACGATTTTCAGGATAGGCTTCTTGCTTCGCATGCACTAGTCGCTCTAATTTCTGCTCATTAAACGCACGAGGAAGCCATTTGCGGACCTCATCCGTCTTGACAGCAGCCACATACAGCTTGCCATTCATGCCAGCCACAGCCCCATACCCAAAGAAAGGCAACGGCTCCGTATCAGACACCTTTTCGTAGGCAGGCAACAGCGTACGAGTATATCCAATTGGCAGCAGAGCAGCTACCGCCCAACCACGTGACGATGGAAGTACCTGCCGTACACCGGAACGCTTCTGCCCAACCGCCAGACGATCTGGCATCATCGAAAGTGTCACGCCATCTGGCAAAGGAACCAGATCACTGGCTTTTATAAGGTGATCCCCAAAAGAAAGAGCCTGTAAGCGTGTCTCTTCAATGATGTCACCATCTGGTGTTACATAGAGTAGATATGGAGTCGCCATGTTTGTCCTTACTGTGTCTTTTTAAATAATTATTATCGAATATCTACGTCAAATATTTAAAATCTACATTCCAAACGCTCGCTACGAGGAACAATGCTGCTCTGCTGAATGCATTGGAGGTGGGGTAGCAGGAATGCTCGGACTCGTCGGTCGATCTTCAGTCAGGTCATCGTCAAAGATACGCGGGAACGCCCCTGTAATTGTGGTTGCTTGGTGCGTAGATATGTGTTGTTCTAATTCACGAACATCTTCATAGACAAAACTCAAGACGATATGCTGACCACGAATACTCTGGCTCATATGTCGGATGCGTGGGTGTTCCTCGTCCATCCAGGCATTGATGATAGTCTCTAAAGCGGACATACTGCCTCCGCAACAAGCACTATCAAAGCCCTTAAACTTGTACACAATTCCTTCCTTTCGGCTGAATGCCAAAAACAGCATGCCAACCACGCGATCAGAAATAGCTTCCGTTATGACCGAAAAGTATTGTATCATTCTATGACAATTTTTGCTATAGCTGATGCAATCCTCGTCATGCTCTCATCACAAATACATCGTTGGATAAAGAAACAGATCTACGACCATAACAACTAAAGGACAATTGTTCGAATATCTGCACCGCTACGTTGTAATTCCTCAAAAAAATGAGGATAACTCTTGGCGATATGCTCGACGCCAGTCAGCGTCAAACCTCGGCGACTACGTAGACCAACAATGGCAAGGGCCATCAGGAGACGATGATCGCTATGTCCATCCACAGTCACACCACCTTCAACGCCGTGAGGTTGTCCCTGAATAATAATCGCATCCTGCTGTGGCTCAACATCACATCCCAGTTTACGTAACTCGGCACAGAGATCGTTGATACGATCAGACTCTTTATAGTGCAAACTCTCAATATTGTAAATGATGGATTCACCTTCCGCAAAACAGGCAACCGCCACCAAAACCGGAATACAATCGATGACAGCATCCCCATCTAGAGTAAAACCTTGTATCCGGCGTCCTCCACGTAACGTAAGATTCTCACCATCGATATGTAGATCTGCACCCATCTGCTGAAACGTTTGCAACAGAATATCGCCAACCTCATCGCCCTGTCGCAGGCGAGACAGGCGCAGTTCGCTGCTCGGATCGTTCGAGATGGTATATGCCGCTAGGAGAGCCGCCGCCGAAGGATAATCGCCCGGAATATGATACGTGCGTGGCTGATAATGTTGTCCAGCAGCGATACTGAAATGCAGCAAGGTCTCATCATAGCGCACAACGATGCCCGCCTCTTGCAACACTTCAAGAGTTGCACGCACCAGCGGCTGAGACTTCAAACCGTCAACCACCTCGATCTCCAATCCCTCAGCAAGCAGAGGAGACAGGAACAGAAGCGAACTCAGATATTGTGAGCTGCGTGCACCCGAAATAGTGACATGACCCCCATGTATCTGCTCACCATGCAGCGTGATTGGCAAACAACCTTCGGGTCCGGTCCCTTCACAAACGACACCTAAAGCGGTCAAGGCTTCAAGTAGCTCACGGTTGGGACGCTTGCCCAAAGACTGAGGATGATCCGTCACAAAAGTAACTTCAGGCAACAAGGCTCCTAAGCCGAGTAGCAGGCGCAAGACGGCACCAGCGTTGCCAACATTGATGGTAACTGGGCCGGTATTCGTGGGATGTCCAATGCCACGAATGTGTAGTACTTTCTTCTCTTGCTCATCTTCCCACGTCAATTCAGCTCCAAGCGCCCGACAGCCCCGAAAAAGGGCATCGCTATCATCGCTAAACGCTGGCAGTACAATGAGACTCTCTCCATGAGCCAGGACCGCCGCCAGGACATAACGCAATGTGTAGTATTTGGAAGAAGGTACTTCAGGCTGTGATGGGAGCAGATTCCCTGGCGCAATAAATAACTTCTGTGGCAAAGGCTCTAATATTTTATCATCCATACTGCACAATAATCGCTTTCTTTCCGCACATCATAAAATCTCTTGGGCTCTCTAGGCTACCCGCTTGTAGCAACAAAGCACAATAGACACTAAATCAACCAACCCAAGTCACTATATTTACTTAAACAAGAGCAGAAGAACTACAAATTGATAAATGATTATAGTAGCACGTCATACTAGTAAGCTCATTAACATTGGCTTACTTAAACGTGAAATCTACACCAATTGTAAACTACAACACAAGACAATGTCGAGATACTAAAAAGTTTAACCATATGGCCCATATAAACGCGATTCTCATATAATCATGCTATTTATATATTTTTTATAGAGGTACGCCTAACATGTCTCTTCTCATTTATAATAAGTTTCTGTTTTTAAATCCGTACACATCTATATAACATACTACCTTCTATCATCATTAGATGTATTTGAAATTTAGCTTCTACTTTGTTATAATCGTCACATCTAAACATGCAGAAGGATAAATACACCGTGAATCAAGAACGTATTATTGTTATAGGCGCAGGTGTCATCGGACTTGCAACGGCCTATAATCTGTTACAACAAGGGATGAAACATGTAGTTGTTCTAGAACAAGCGGCGGTCGACCATGATCGAGGATCATCACATGGTTCTTCACGCCTGCTGCGCTTTGAGTATGGAGATGATATTCTCTATTCCGAAATGGTCCGCTTTAGTCAGATGCGCTGGGAAAATCTGGAACGCCAAACCGGACAGCATCTCTATACGCCCACGGGTATGTTGACACTAGGTCATGAAAACGACAATTTTGTCAAGCCGGGTTATTATATGCTGCGCGATCTTGGACATTCACCGGAACGCTTAACGCAGAGATCCTGTGCGAAACGTTTTGCTCAGTTTGATACACAAGATTACGATTTCATCTCTTACAATCTAGATGGTGGCATGATGCATGCATCGACTTGCTTGCAAACATTGCGCGACTGCATCATTGATATGGGTGGAACAGTGCTTGAACATCATCGTGTGATAAGCATCGACAATGAGAACTTACTGCGTCCGATCCGCCTGATACTGGCAAACGGAGATACAATGATAGCAGATCGTGTCATCGTGGCGGCTGGTCCCTGGGTACATCGCTTACTTGGTGCACTAAGACTACCGGTACGTCTTACGCATCAATATCTTCTCTATTTTGCCAACCTGCCAGAAAAAGAATATGGCATCAATGCTTTTCCCTCTTTTATGGCTGATGATCTCTATGGTTGCCCAATGCATATGATGGGGGGAAATGGCCCCCTCTGGCTGAAAGCCGCTTCACATAATTTCGGCGCGCCGGCTGATCCAGATGAGCCCCCACATATCGATGAACGTTCGATCAAACAGGTCGTCCAACGGCTTTATAAGCTCATTCCGGCACTCAGGCAGGCCACATTAGCAAATATCGAAGCATTTATGTATGATGTGAGCCTGGATGAAGATTTCATTTTAGACTATATGCCAGATGATAGGCGCATTATACTTGGAACAGGTTTATCCGGACATGCATTCAAATTTGGTATTTTATTAGGAGAATTACTCAGCAATCTAGTATGGGAACAAAAACCAATTGTACCGACTACGCGCTTTCAACTCGCACGTTTCAGCAAATGGAGTTCACCCGTACGCACAGAACACTCTGTCGCATGACAAGTAGATCCGCTATGGTCTCAGAGCGCCTTATTTTTTATCCTGGCATTTGTCGGTAACACTATTTAACACGCTTGATGGCCCAGACAATTGTATCTAAGCGTTCATTATATGCAGAACTCTGGGCATCAAAGCTATTGATGACAACACGATTATAATTCTGACCTTCCGCATGAATATACTCCTGATTGCTCAGGGCCAGAGCGACATGCGTAATATTTTTGCTGCCAAAGAAGATCAAATCGCCTGCTTGCATCTCTTCACGCGCGACAGCCTGTGACAAAAAATCATGCTGCTGATCCGCATCACGAGGAATACTGTAGCCCCCCATGCGATAAACAAGCTGCACAAAACCGCTGCAATCGATGCCCTGCCAGTTCGTACCACCCCAGAGATAAGGCACGTCTAAAAACGCTCTCGCATAATCAGTCACACTAGCAATATCCCGTAGCGGAAACAACGCATCATTATGTCGTAGATCGACACATTCACGAGGAATCCAGCCATCCCGATCGCCTGGTAAGGCCACACGAATACGTCGAGGATCAGACAGATTGATATATGGTAGCACTGTCGAGAGATAAATATCACAAATATGCTCGTTACCCTCAACTTGTGCATAGATCGGCGCATGCGTCACCGTAACCACGACAGAATAAGGTAAAGCCACGCCACAAGTACCATCCCCCTCCTCACAAATACCCCGTACGATTGGTAGATCGATCGCATCTGTCAGAATCCAGCCGCTATAATCAGACAAAGTCACATGCGTCCAATTTCCCGAAGTCTCACCTGCGCTCGCAGGAGCATTCATGATAGCCTGCGTCACTAATTCGGCATCCAGTTGAGGGGCGCTACGTATATCAGCAATATTTGTGGACACCACAAAATCCGATGTAATCATATCTTCCAAGGTAAATATAAGACCTCCTATGGATTGGAAACAGTAGCTGATATCTATTTGCTTTCTTCTGCTCATTATAACTCATCGCTGACCCACGCAGACAGGGGTAACCTCTTTTTCAGCCTATGATAACCTGCTATACTGTGAAAATGTTGAAACAGGAGGAAAAACATGACAACACCATCCAAGGCCCAACAATGGCTACTCAATAATAAAGAGAATCCATCAGTGAAATTTCTAGTGGATTGGATCACTGAAGAATTGCAGCGACCAATCGAAAGCGTCGACAATATAGAGATCATACCAAATGATCCCGACAATCCAACTAAAGTAGAGTTCGTCGTTGATTTTAGCGATGGCACAGCAGCCAGCCAATGGGTGCAGGTGCAGGACTGAAAAACCATCAAATACAAGCGAACAGACATCCCTATGAGATATTGGTCTTGCTACAACAAAATAGCGCGATTTTCAGCATCTACAATGATATACTATGCTCTTAGTCATAGTGCCAAGCAAACCCTTATTTGATACAATCATCAGATATAGCATTGCAATACAATGAGAGCAGAGCAAGATTCACACAAATAATTTCATATTTTTTCTATTGAAAGCTTAAAAAGAGACGGGCATATGTCAGAATATGCTCTTCTTTTTGATATGACCGTACACATATCGGAGGAACTATGCCAAAGGAACCAGATACAACAATTGAAGATCGTCCTCCTTCACAACCAATATCTTCAGAACAATCTTCTACCACCACACATCATAGACGTCAAACACCATCACTCCCGATACTGGCACTTATCGGACTGACCATCGTGGCACTAATTCCGCGCCTGATCCTGGCGATCCAACTCGACATCGTCACCGATGAGGTTGTCTATCTGTGGGGAGCTAAGGTCTATCTCCCGCTCATTAAACAATTGAACTTTGGTTCCCCTCTATGGGGGACAGCCAACTATGAACATCCGCCACTGGTAAAAATACTGATTGGCATTTTTATCGAACTAAATAATGTGCTTGGACATCCACTAGCTGAACTGCTAGCAGGCCGCCTGCCAAGCGTACTTATGGGAACAATCCTCGTCGTGGCGATCTATTGGCTTGGTCGCAAACCATTTGGTGATACCATCGCATTGATTGCAGCACTCGCCCTGGCTGTAAGTCCTTGGCTCTCCTATTTCAGCGCCATAGCCTATCTAGATATGACCATGACTTCATTTATCACCCTGGCATATCTGGTCCTCTGGCACGCCATACGCCGTCCTTGGCTCTTCCCAGTCGTAGCCATTCTGGTCGGACTAGGCGCAGACAGCAAATATCCAGCCGTCTTCGTCGTACCAGGCATCGTCTTATATACCGCCTACTACTACTTCCTACTACGTCCAAGGATGCCAGCCGAGCAACGTCCAGCACTGCCCTGGCGCTGGTGGATCGCAACCGTGATCATCGCACCACTCTGCTTCTTAATAGTCGATCCAGCCATCTGGACCAATCCCGTCGGGCGCCTACTGCATAGCTTTGCCTTCGAAGAGGGCCACTCATCCAACGGACATCCGATCTATGTTGCGGGAGAAAATCTAACACATGTTCCGAAGTGGACCATTGTCTATATGGTCTTCACAAAAATGAGCGCCTTCTTGACAATTCCCTCAGCGCTTTTCATCATCTTTGCGCTGGTCATGCTGATACTCTTCCATACGCGCAAGATTAGCCTGGATATCACACGCGCAGCAAGCTATGCGTATCTGGTGATCTGGTTTCTGAGCATCCTGGGCATGTTCAGCCTGCTCAATATCGCAGTCGGCTCTCATTATTATTTACCACTTGCCCCCGCCCTCGCCATAGCAGGCGTCTCTGGACTGGCCGTCATCCTGCGCTATCTCGCTGGCCTCATCTGGAAAAAATCCACCAGTCCAGCAGAAGATGCTTCGGCGACGACACAGAACTCAGATCCACGCAACCGAAAAGCAACGTTTAGTCCAAGGATCGTCGTTCCAACTCTGCTGCTCGCCATTCTGGCAATCGTGCCAGGCTTGATCGGGGTCATCACGGTCAATGGTGCAGAAGGCTATACAAATGAGTTCTTTAATAATAATGAGAATTCGCAGCTACAAGTAGCTTATCCCGACTATCGCCAAGCACTCCAATGGCTCGAAACTAAAACCCCTGATCATGCTGATGTCGCCCTGATCGGTAGTGCTCTCAATGGCTACGGCTCAAACTCGAACTGGTTTTACTATAATCAGGATCTTACGCAACGCTTCCAATTGGCTCAGGTCGATCCGACCAATACAAGCACTAATACTAGTAATAAAGTTAACTACCAAAAACTTCAAAAGCTCGCAGCTGCTAGCTACGATTATCTCGTCTGGCCCAAGGATGTTGTGCAGCGCGGAAATTCTTGGACGTCTCAGTATCATGTTATCCACATTGTTATGGGGGGCAATACGATCTATTGCTATGTGCTGGCGAGGAATACTTGATCTTCAGTACATAGAAAAAAATGCTTACATACATAAATTCATGCAAACGCAGCAGAAGCCCAAATGACTGTAGCCATTTGGGCTTCTTCTTCGCTCAGTCCAATAACATAGGATGGGTGAGATTGGTCCACAAACCTTTTCTTACAAAAATCATGTGTGTAGACTATACAATGCTCACATCATAAATGTGTATTAGATGGGGATGAAAGCGTCAGCCGAGAGCTACAAGTAGACGATGTGGGTGCAATAATGTTTCCCTTCCCTGCAAAAAGGCAGCAACGGCGTCAAGGTTGCGGTCTTGTGCAGTGTGAGGGCTTTGATCATCTTTCAGGAGCATTTCGTACGAGAAACTGGACGGCGTGCGCAAGGCCAGATTGCTGCTTTTCATCTTTGTGAGCCTGGCACGCTGACCGCAATCTTGACGCCGCTACGTTTGCTAACTTTGCTTCTGCGATTGAGTGGCGGCATATGGGGAGGACGTTGATCATCTTTTACAAGGGGTTTCTGCGATGCTGCGGTGTGTGCCTCGCATGTTTTTTGCACATCGTTGGAAAGCTGGCAAAAAATCGTGAGGCACACTTACAGCTCGAGTTCATCACTCTTTATTATCTTGGATAGAAAATGTCAGGCTACCTTTGGCCACAACCTCTCCATCCACATACACCACCGCCTCCACTATCCCACCCATGCTGGCCAACTTGATCGCCTCACATACATAGCGCAGTTGATCTCCCGGTACGACTGGCTTCACGAAACGCGTTTTCGCACTGGCTAGCATGTATGTTGCATTTTCCGATATCGCTAGCGAGTTGTCGCCACGGAACATTAAAATAGATGCTTGCGCCATGCCCTCGATCAACAATACTCCTGGAAACAGTGCATTGCCAGGAAAATGACCAGGAAACATCCATTCATTGCCGGTGACGTTCTTTCGACATACAATGTGCTTTCCCGGTTGCAATTCCTCTACAACGTCTATCATAATGAAAGGATAGGCTTGTGGCAATAAACGGCAGACTTCATTAAATCCCATCACAATACTCATCGGTTCTCCCTTTTCATCCCTGACAGCCTTTTAACACAACAGCGCTCGTTGACCCAAAGAGATCTTGAGCAAGCAAGAGCACCGTTCCTTGCTTACTAGTAGGCCAGATGTAAGCTTCTGTCAGCAAACCATCAACTGGTGACTCCGCACATTGCTGACGGGCAGCCCCCACCGTGGGAGGTACAACACCACGATCGATCATGCACACGCCTGCAATAGCCTGGAAGAGACCACCTGCTCCATATGTCTCTCCGAGCGTGCCCTTAATTGCAGTCACAGGTACATGCTTATCCTTTGTCAACAGATCATGTAGAGCGATAGCCTCAGCCTGATCCTGCTCTCTATATCCACTTGCTCCTGCCACGACGACATCAATATCTTCTGGAGACAATCCTGCCGCCGCTAAAGCCTGTTGTGCTGCTTTTTGCAAGATGGACGATCGTTTCTCAAGCGTGTATGATGGGGCGAAAGCACTTGACCATCCCACCAATTCAGCCAGTGGACGAGCACCTCGAGCTAGAGCATCGTCCTTACGCTCCAATACAAGAGTCGCGGCCCCTTCGCTGGGTAACCAACCAGTACTATCGACAGCATATGGCAGGCCAGCATCGTCCAAACGTCCACTGGACACCACCTGCGCGTTGCGGTAGACCCAGAGGGCCGCTGGACTTAATTCTTCAACACCACCTGCAACGATTTGTCGTGCTCGCCCATCTCGTACCATTTTTGCGGCATATCCTAGCGCATCCAGACCTGCGCACTGTCCAGAAGCAATCGTCGTGTTTAGCGCACGCGCTTTCAAACGGATAGCCAGATGAGAGGCCGGAGCATTCGCCAGTGTGTTTGGAGCCTCCATTGGACTCGTATTATGTGGGCTTTCGGCTATGGCTGTATAGTCATAATTGGCCATACTTTGTAAACCAGCCAGGTTAGAGCCGACAGTAATTCCCAACGTATCTGGATCAACTCCTCCATCCGCTAGACCAGCTTCCTGCATAGCGAGTACCGCTGCCCCTAGCAAAAACCGCGTACCAGGACGCAAATATTGGAGACCACGCTTGCCAAGCAGCTTAGTAAGCTGATCAAGTTGACTCGCCCCCACTTGCAAGCCCCACACAGGCTGATCATCTAACTCACCACTCTCCACTGCCGTCCCCTGGCGTTCGCCCTGCAGTAATGCCGACCAGAAAGCCTCTATCCCTAATCCAAAGGGGCTCACCGCACCCATGGCGGTAATTACTATTGGTCCATCATATTGTGCCATGCTATACCCTTTTCATCACAATGGTGGCAATATTCCCCCCAAAGGCAAACGAATTACTCATCACGACTTCGACTGGGCATTCAAGCGCCTGATTAGGAACGACTGCCTGCAAGCACTCAGGATCAGGTTCCTGATAATTGACCGTCGGCGGAATAATGTTAGAACCAATCGTTAATGCGCAGGCAACTGCCTCGATCGCACTTGCGGCTCCCATAGTGTGTCCTAGCATCGATTTGATAGAACTAACGGGCAACTGGTCGGCCAATGCTCCAAAAACTTTGCGGACTGCCAGCGATTCTGAAGAATCATTCGCACGTGTACCTGTACCATGGGCACTAATATATGAAATTGCCTCTAGACCCAGGTTGGCTTCCTCCAATGCACGCAGCATTGAAGCCTGCGCACCAATACCATCAGGATGTGGTGCGGTGGGATGATGCGCGTCACAGGCCAGGCCATATCCCAGCAATTCAGCATAAATCTTCGCGCCGCGTTTCACTGCATTGTCGTAATCCTCTAAGACAAGTGCTCCAGCGCCCTCACTGACCAACATTCCGGTGCGATTGCGATCAAAGGGCTGACAAACCTCATCCGCCATGCCTCCCAAACGATGAAACACAGCAAAGCATCCACGCGAGAGCGCATCTGCGCCTCCAACAATCGCAACATCAACCAACCCATCGCGGATCATATCCATACCCCACCCAATCGCATAGTTCCCTGCTGCACAGGCCGTTGGTATTACATGGCAAGGACCTTCCACAGCTAGTTCCTGGGCAATCGCTGCAGTAATGTACGTTTCAGAATAGTGTGAAACAAGCATTTCTGCCTGTACAGGGCCACCTTGTACACGTCTGCTATTCTCGCTTTCCACAACCGATGCGTTCCCCATCGTGGTTCCCATACAGACACCGATACGCCCCAAGTCATAGCCTGCATCTAATACTCCGGCATCATCTACCGCCATGCGTGCCGTGGCAACTGCCAGCTGCGTTGTACGAGGACACATTTCAGGATCAAGCACTTGAAAATATCCGGCAGGATTAAAATCCCGCACTTCACCACCAATATGGGCATCAAACATGCTCGTATCAAAAGTTTGAATCGGCCCTGTTCCGACCGTCCCGGCAATTAACGAGCGCCAGAACTCGCGAGCGCCATTGCCAATTGGCGAAAGTACACCTAAGCCGGTAATTACAACACGTTGCGTCATTACTCTTCTCCTGCCAATGCAGAATAAATACCAACACGCATTCCAGGAAGGAGGAGGACTCCTTTGACGTCGGCTAAAAGAGATCCTCTTCCTTTTCCTACGACCTCACACTTGTTTTTCACCAGATATACTAACTATTCACAGTCTGCATGATGCCTTGCACAACACTTACCACGGAGTTGAGCGTTTGCATTTGTGAAAAACTCTCCTCGGGGATGCGCACCTGGTAGCGCTTCTCGATACGCGCAAAGATCTCCAACGCCAGCATTGAATCTACGCCCAATTCTGTCATAAAATTAGCTTCATCATCGAAATCCTCGATCTCAATAATCTCTGCAATGATAGATTTCAATTCGCTATGCAATTCCTGTTCGCTCATGATCCTTTTCTCCTTCTTGAGATAGATGTACTTCAAAGATACACTTCATCATTAAAATTAAGCACTCATACCGCCATCAATCGTGATAACACTTCCGGTAATATAGTTGGCATTCTCCGAGAGCAGGAAACAGATGGCTGCTGCAACCTCCTCTGGCTGTCCAAGCCGCCCCAGAGGAATACCTTTCACCATATTTATCCGCTTAGCCTCCGGAATGGTCTGCCAGATATCCGTCTCAATAAATCCCGGTGCCACTGCGTTCACTGTGATATTGTATGGACCTACCTCTTTCGCAAGCGCTTTGACAAAGCCGATTTGTGCTGCTTTTGTCGCTCCATAGTTTGTCTGTCCCACAACCCCAACACGTCCCCCGCTCACCGAGCTCACACAGACAACTCGTCCTGACCGCTGCCGAATCATGTCGTAAATTGATGCTCGCGCATAATTAAATACGCCCTTGAGGTTCGTAGCAACGACATCATCCCAGTTATCCTCTGGCATCATTGCGAGTATACCGTCGCGGGTAATACCTGCATTGAGAACTACACCATCCAGGTCGCCAAGTTCTTTGCGTGCATTTTCGACCACCTGCCTGGCCTGACTATAGTCCCGCACATTTGCCTGCATGGCGATAACGTGCCCCTCTGCTTTCTCTGCTTCAGATAAGACCTCTGCAGCCGCAGCTTGATTGCTATCGTAAGTGAAAACTACATCCGTACCTGACTGTGCTAGAGCGAGTACTGTAGCTCTGCCAATACCTCGTGATCCGCCAGTCACCAGGATTTTCTTTCCATGCATTGCATTCCTCCAAATCGTAAAACTGTGTGTGTTGCGAGGTAGATTTTCATAACAAAAACAGGATTTACTATGCTATAACTCTTCTATGGAATAAACGTATGCCAAGAGTAAGAAAGACTATAAAAGAAACACTCAGCCCCAACAATGCCCAGCCAACGGGGAGAGTTACAAAGGCTTGCCCATTGACAGCGGGGACCATAAAGTGGCGCAACCCTTCAGAGGCATATGTCAACGGATTGAAGAGCGTGATAATTTGCAGCGCCTTGATCGAGCTGATAGAATTCCAGCTATAGTACACGCATCCTGTATATACAGTCGTGCTGAAGACCAAAGAGAAGAGCAGATACATTTTATCTGGCGTGAGAGCTGAACCAAATACCAAGCCCAGCGCCGCACTGGATAGAGCATAGAGAATAAGAACACAGATAAGCGGTATAAGGCTATCCGTCCGTACCTGATATCCGCTCCCTAAAACAAAATATGCCAGAATAAAGGTAAGTCCAGCCGCCACGAGAGAGCGCACGGCGGCATAGATAACCTTGCACAGAGCAACCATGCTTACTGGAAGTGGTGCGAGCAGGCGATCATCGATCTCACGTTTGTCGTCCAGGTCTACCATCAGCGAGATCGAAATTCCCTGGAGACTGGTCATGAAAATAGTTACAGCTATCACTCCCGGCAAGAAAATCGAAGGATACATTTTCTGTGCAAACCCAACTCCTGGCAAGACCCTGCCAAAAACGAAGAGGAAGGAAAATGGCATCACTAAAGCCTGTATTAAAAATGGGATAAAATCACGTGCGGTCACGAGAATATCCCGGCGCAACGCATGCCAGAAAGCAATGCACATGATAAGATTACGATTCTTCGATCGTACAGTCTTGCTGAATACCGGTTCAGCCTGTATAGGGGATGGCACAATAGCGCTCATGAACGCAATTTCCTTCCTGTCAGGTAGATAAACACATCCTCCAGGCTAGGACGAACAAGATGTAAATCGCGAAGCTCAGCATTCCATTCGGTCACAACGTGCACTACCTGAGAAATGAGTGCCGGTGCATCATCCGCATAAAGACGGAACACGGAGAGATCATCCTGGTACTCAGCCTTCTTTGCTGAAGGGATCTCATCTATTTTGGTGACACCGGGCAGTGAACCAAGAACCTGTTGAAGCTTGGATGCAGCGCTTAATTCTTCGCCCGCCTCATGCTGCCCCGCCGCCGTCAGGACGCGCTCGGGTATACTGACACGCAATTCAAGGGCCGTCCCCCCAGGAATCATCTCTTCTAGTTTTGAGAGTGTATCGCAGACAAGCAAACGTCCATGATCCATAACGGCAATCCGGTCGCACAGGCGACTCGCCTCTTCCATATCATGGGTCGTAAGTAGGATAGTGACGCCTCGCTTTTTTAGTTCATGAATGCGCTCCCAGAGGAAAAGTCGCGTCTGGGGATCAAGGTTATTCGTCGGCTCATCAAGAAACAATACCTGTGGCGAATGCATCATTGCGCGGGCAATCATGAGCCTCTGGGACATGCCTCCAGAGTAGCTGCCCACCATATCTTTACCTTTTTCAGTAAGGCCAAACTCTGCGAGTAGCGTATCTGCAAGCGCATTGCGTTCAGCTCGTGGTACTCCGTGATAGCAGGCATGAAAAATGAGAATATCACGCGCATTTAGGCTGAGATCAAGGTCAATTTTTTGTGGAACAACGGAAATGCACTGTTTGACACCGATAGGATCACGAGCAACGTCGATCCCCATAATACGAGCGGAGCCGCCGGTGGAAAGGGCTTTAGTGGTCAAAACACCAAACACCGTCGTTTTTCCAGCCCCATTTGGCCCCAGTAAACCAAAAATCTCGCCCTGTTTGACAGTAAAAGAGACATCATCCACTGCATTGGCATTGGCAGCAGCCTTACGATAGTGTTTGATAAGGTTGCTAACCTCAACTGCAAGAGGATTTTGTGGAGTAGATGCCATCAACAATTCTCTCTTTCTCTTCTCCGAAGAACTTTTATTACTCCTTGCCATAGCAGGAGCCCTTCATGGAAAATTCTGAGGCCACGGTACTTCGTCATTGCGCGCTAGGAAACAACTTCTTCTGACAATTGATCACACTTATCCTTCGTGACCGCAAGGGCAAATGCAATTGAACGTGCTTCGATGATCGCCTTATCGTAATCCATAGTTGCCAGATGACTGCTACGTTCAAGCGTGACATACTCAATGGGTCCTGATATTTTCTCGGTCCACGCCTTGCTATCTTCGGGAGGAACCGTCTTGTCGCGCAAGCTTGTGAACACAAGGACAGGACAACGGATCTCGTTGAGATGCGCCCAGACCTCGATAGTTGCAGGCCTCATGGATATTATCGGCGCTATAGCGGCCTGCTCATAAACAATTAAGGCAGGAGCAGCAGGATCTTCTATAGTTTTACCGCCAAACCAGGGAAAAAAGCGTCTCTGTGTCTGAGACATCTCCTCCATGAAGGAAAAATTCCAGTGTTTCGGCAACTTAAAAAAGCCGTTGACACTCATCAATCCAATTATTGTTTCGGGATGGCGCATGGCAATTGATGCAGCAAGCATGCTTCCTGTGCACAGCCCTCCTACAACGATATGCTGGTGGTGCTCTGCCAATCTGCTATAGGCTTCCTCTGCACAACGCATATAGTCTGACCATTGAGTATCGAGCAATTCATCGACCAAGGTACCGTGACCAGGAAGTAACGGCGCTTCAACTGAGAAGCCAGCTTGGGCGAAGGCCATTGCCCAGTCGTGGACTGTCTGCGCGGTACCCATATAACCATGCAGCAGAAGCACGCCACCACGCGAGCCACCTGAGATAGAGATTGGTTCAGCGCCAGGTATGATGGGAGTGGACATAAGAGCCCTCCTTCTTTATACTATGGATTTTTTCTTTATTTACAA
Organism: uncultured Chloroflexia bacterium; assembly: GCA_963699315.1. Taxonomy (GTDB): domain Bacteria; phylum Chloroflexota; class Ktedonobacteria; order Ktedonobacterales; family Ktedonobacteraceae; genus Dictyobacter. The sequence goes on along the minus strand of OY969433.1, from coordinate 3,265,582 downwards.
TTGTTTGCTAGTTCGTCCATCACTACTTCCACCACTATGATCTAGCATGGAGCTAACCAGACTCTTACAGATAGTGTGATTCGTTAGTAAGCGTTGTGCTCCATAGCAAACGTTATCCCCCATGCCCCAGCAGGACGAACATAATGTAGTTGCGACGACGCGAGGGCGTCACCTATGGGCCGTTTCATTATATGGCGAGATGATCACATTATATTTGCCACCTGGAGACTGCTCTGGTGGTTCGTCGGCACGCTCAATGGTAATATGATCAAGGTTGTTCTTAACCAGCACGTTCTTGATCTCAGTATGCATAGCTTGCCATACACGGTCAGGATCGGTGCCAGTGGAAAGTAGCATACGCACGCGCATGCTCGTAGGTGAAGTCTGCACAAACTGAAAAAGATCGATTCCCCAAACGCGATCCACCTCGGTTCCGAGCATTATCAGGTTGATCGTGACCTTCTCTCCGCTTTCAGCGGAGAAAACGAGTACATCGTTGGAGCGGCCCAGCACCTTAATTGCAGGCAATGGGTTTCCACACGGGCAAGGATCAGGTCTCTGTAGGATACTGTCTCCAAGATCGTAACGTAGAATTGGCTGGGTCCGATTATAGAGGTTGCTCAGCAGAACTGTGTGCGATGGTTCACCCAATGGGGTCGGCTGATAATTGGCATCGACAGGCTCGAACACGACCCAATCACTGTGAATATGCAACCACCCGTGGTCGCAACTATAGCCAAGACCAGGACACTCAGAACAGGCATAGACATTACCAAGTTTGGCGTTGAACACTCGTGCAACACGGTCAGCTTCTTTTTCGGACAACCTTTCACTCTCAATTGTCACCAACATCGGGTTGATATGTAAACGTCCGGCTTCCTGCTCACTAGCCAGCAGTCCTATCATGTTCGCGTAGCCCTCAAGGACTACTGGGCGAAATTGGTTAAGTTGGTCAACCAGTTCTGGCAGAGGCGTTTGTACTGAGAAGATCCGGTTCTTCTTGCCGCTCCTCGGATTATTCTTGGCCAGTCTGCTGGCACCGGAAAAGACAGGAAAGTTACAGCTAGTCGCAACTATGGTGGCCTTCCCACCGTCACGAGCAATAACTCTGATGAGTTCACCGTTTGGAAACCAATCGGAAGCCTGGTACGCAGTTAGAGCAGCACAGATGGGACCAGACATATCGTCCATCAACAGATAGATGCCACGCAGTCCCCTGGTTCCCGAACCGATGACTGCAAGGTACTTGCCAAGGAGCAACTCACCGATCGTGTCGGGGTTCTCGACAAACGCACGTGCCGTCTCTAGTGTCACCTCTCGATCGGTGACCCAGTCATCAAATCGTGCCATCAGGTTTTTCTTGTTGGTGATCGGTAGTAATTTGGTATCCTCAACCTGCTCCGGCAGATCCTGATAGAGTTCACGATAATACGGTGAGTTGGTACGTGCGAAGGTTATCATCTCGGCAAGACGGGCACGCTGCCTCTGCATAATCGCCTCAGTTCCTTGCTCTCTCGCTGTGCGTATGTCAGACAGTATCTCAAGGAAATTCTCTTTCATGGCTTTTCCTTTGATCCTTCCTTATCTCAAAATCAGCTCACAACCATTGACGCATCTCTTAATCCTGAGATACATCATGTCACGTTATCCAGAAATTACAACGCTTAGAAGTGCTGATTTCCAGAGACAATAATCAACAATCGCCGTACTTCCTTGAGGAAGTACGGCCTGACCAATCTTTGTATCAATGAATTGTCAATGCATGTTGATGAGAGAAGTTTATGATCGCATCTGCTGCCCGCTGATAGCCACCAGCAGCGCGTACCGTCTGCTGCATAGTCTGTACACGTTGATGAAAAGCAGAATTGGAGTAAACGCGTGTAACAGCCTCACGTAGAGCTTCAGCAGTCAGATCTTTTTGATCAAGTGTAATACCCAGTCCAAGTTCTGTTATACGTTGTGCCGTCTGTGTTTGTTCAAACTGTTGTGGGATTACGACCATCGGCACACCATAGTACAGACTCTCCATCACGCTGGCCATACCACCATGTGTAACAAAAACACTGGTATGCGGGAAAACCTCATGCTGTGGCACATAAGGAGCCAACTGGAAATTCTCTGGCACAGGGCCAAGGGCCCCTTCATCTACACGATTACCACACGCTAAGACAACCTGCCAGGACTGTTTACCAAAGGCGTCAAAGCAAAGGTTGAAGAAATCTGGCCGATCGTTGAAAATGGTACCGAATGAAATATAAAGCGTTGGTTGATCCTTTAGCGCGTCGGTTGGAAAAGTAGCAGCCCCATGATCGGGAAGAAGAGATGGACCGACAAAAACATAACGCTCATCAAAGCTTGCGCCTGCTGGATGAAAAGCACGTGGCACATACACAATATTGAGTGGCTCGGGATATGTATAAAAATCACGCATATCAAATAATGGCAGGTTATGCTGTATACAAACTTTGTTAATGTCAGCTTGTATGCGTTCCAACACCATGGGTGGTACAGGTAGAGGTACTGAAACTTTCCCATTCAGAAGATTAAGATGTTCTTTCAAAGGATTATAATGCTCATTCTCAACAAACATGGAACATGACCGGATGGCAGGAACATGCAATATCTGGGCAATCACGCGCGCCCACAAGTGCATAGGATCATAGAGGATATAATCAGGCTTCTCTGCACGTACACGCTCCAACATCTGCGCAATGCCCTCTTGACTTCTCTGCGCTGGAGGTCCTCCCCCAGCTTGTTGTGGCGGAGATTGAGGCGGCTTACCCATGAAGGACTGATAAGGACGAAATATGGCTCCTGTGGCTTCAACGGCTGATCGAAATTCTTCTGTAAGATAGTACACAACTTCTTCACCACGCTTGATGAGTTCCTGTACTATAGCGAAGGTCGGATTGACGTGCCCATAAGCAGGAATGTTCAAAAAAACGTATTTGGCCATAATAGTACTCTCTTTCCTTTAAAATCGATTGACGATCGTAGTATCAATCTTCCAGCCAATCAGATCATCTCCAGATACTAACAAAGATCAGTTCTAAAGCTGAGATATCCAAGCACCTATCCTATAATGCTCATACCTTATTACCGATAAATTACAAAGCTTAGAAGTGTCATCTGCCAGCAATGGAAAACGTAGAGAGGTTACAATACTTCGGCCAGGTGTAATGCATGGTCCAAAAATGTGTTATTACGCTCCCGCACCTGCTCTATCCAACTTAAATGCCCCTGATACCAGCTCACGGTCTGGCGAATACCTTCAGTGAAAGAAATCTGTGTCGTACACATGAACCCAGTCACGAATATTCTCACCAGTGCCATAGACGGGGATGGGGCGATTCTCAAGGGCATTCAGGATGAATAGAGGCAACTGCTTCCTTCACAGCCGCTCTATCCACAATATCAAGAGCAGTTTGGCAGTTGGAGCACATCTGCGAGGTTATTGAGGTTACCGGCATATGTCAGCTTGTCGAGAATGACAACCTCATATCCTAGATGAGTCTCAACAAGACATGTACAAAATTGCTGCCGATAAAACCAGCTCCACCTGTAACGAGTATACGCATAAATATTCAACTTTTTCGTCTATTTACAGAATACCAATACGACTATTATCGCCAAGCAAGAGCTTATAGGCTCTCGGTTTCTGCGTGGATGGATAAATTTCGGTACGGCACCCGATCAGACTGTCCTCAATGCGCCCATCAATGTTAGAAATACGACAGCCCTCTAACACAATGCTATGCTCAATCTCACTACTGATAACGATGCTATCCTGGGCAATGGAGGTAAATGGCCCGATATAGGCATTAGTCAATGTAACATTACGACCGATCACTGAGGGTCCACGCACAACACTATTAATGATCTGTACTCCCTCTTCCAGGATAACTGCGCCATAAACGTGCGAATACGCATCAATATTCACGTTCGCAGAGATGGATCGCGTGGCCCGGCTGAGGATGACCCGATTGGCATCGAGCATATCTTGCATTTGCCCGGTATCAATCCAGTAACCTGTGACAATCTGGGGACGAACAAGATAGTTGTGGTCGATCAGGTACTGGATGGCATCGCTGATTTCCAGTTCACCGCGCGATGATGGTGTAATCGCATTAACCGCCTCAAAAATATGCTCGTCAAAAAGATAGATTCCAACTAGCGCAAAATCGCTGATATATTCCTGAGGTTTCTCCACAACACGCTGAATGTATACCTTATCGTTATCAAGTTCAGCCCCCTGGCTAAGGGATTGTCCATCAGGTGTAGAGAGTTGGGCCACGCCAAGCTGATGTGGATCGGGAACTTGCTTGAGGAAAATCTGAGCCTGAAAAGAACAATCTGGAGCCGCAAAACGCTGCACGGCCAAACCAATATCTTCTTCGATAAAGTTATCACCTAAGAACATCAGAAAACGCTCACCTTGTAAAAAAGATTGAGCTATCTTAACAGCATGCGCGAGCCCTAATGGTTGCTCCTGGGGAATATAGGTGATGGAGACATCAGATCCAAATTCCTTACCGTCTTTAACTGCAGCACGTATCCCATCGCCAGTTTCACCAATGATTATGCCAATATCAACAATACCAGCTGCGACGATTGTCTCCAGCGCATAAAACAACACTGGTTTGTTCGCAACTGGCACCAGTTGTTTCGCATGTGTATAAGTGAGGGGCTGTAAGCGAGTGCCTTTACCCCCACTAAGTATCAATGCTTTCATGTGGTCTCTGCTCCCATGCCATGTCGATTTACATACATCATGCTCATCACCATAAACTATGTTTAGTCCTATCGCCCCTTAGTGTAAGAGCTGTACTTACGACTAGCTTACGGTATAAGTAAGACAACGACATCTCCCACCAGGCAGACGCGTAAACACGTTGCATAGTGGATGGAGAGAGGCAACCAGAAATCCAGAGGATGTAACTCTTTCTTCCTCATAAGCATAGCTTAATGCATTGGTAAATTCCACAAGCTAAAGCATCATTAATCAAGCTCACAGAGCTCCAGGGTTTACTGTTGCTGACGTTTTTGACGTTTTTGACGTTACTGACGTTTCGGGGTAAACAACAGGATTGGCTGGTGATGGTACTGCGGGCATGCTCTCTCCTCCGAGACGTCGACGTGCAGTCTCGCGACGCCCCACAGCCGGGACATGCTCCGAGGCCGCAGCTAAACCAATGATAGGCATGTTGTCATACACAACTTCATAACAGCTGGACTCGACAGGAAACATCTCATACCAGAGACCAACACTGCCTTTCGAACCAGTTGATTTATTATAATGGCGCCATAATTCTAGAAATGCATTATCACTGCTCTCCGCAAATTTCTCTAGATCCTCATATGAACGCCAATATTGGATTACCCCTATGCCTGCTGACCAATAAAGGATATTGAATCCTCCAAGATAGCCTGGTGCTCGACATCGAAGCGAGGCGCGCAATAGTGGCACGGTCACCATCAACGTAGGAATCCATTTCCAGAACATGAGAAAGTTGTTGATACGTATGCCAAGCCGCAAAACAATAAAGGGTCCATCTATTTGTGCAGTAAATCGTCCTGGAATAACCTTATCCATGCTCACATCGCCTTCCTGATAATCGCATCAACGCAAAAAACTTCATCTTTCTTTTAGACCGGTCAAATGAGGAGGCTAATCGCAAGCAACCGAATCAGCCGGTAATGACACTGCGGGCACAGCTTCTTCTCCAAGGTGAAGCCGCGTAACCTTACTATGTCCGCCAACAGGGGCATGCTTGGCAGATGTAGCCAAACCGAATATCGGCATATTATCATACACTGTTTCGTGACAATCTGGCTCGACAAAATACACTTCGTGCCATAAACCAACGCTTCCGCGCGCACCAATCGCTTTATTATACCAACGCCAGGATTTGAGATGTGGATAACGTTGGCTCCGCGCAAATTGCTCCAGCTCATCAAACGTCCGCCAGTATTGGATTATGCCAATACCCGGCCAAAAGAAGGTAGCCTGGCCTCCTAGAAATCCTGCCGCTTTGTGTCTGACAAGTGTAAACACCATCGGGAATGATGAGAATATCGTCGGGATCCATTTCCAAAACAAGAGAAAGTTATTGATACGGATGCCAAGTATAAGCACAATAAAAGGGTCCTCTATTTGTGTCGATACCTGTGCAGTAAAGCGTCCGGGAAAAATTTTAGCCATGCTCATGTTTCCTTTTTGGGAGAATACATCACTAAGGCTTCAAGGTAAAAAAGAACACCAGGGACTTCGCTGTCATCCTGGCGCACTGAGAGATCTTATTGGACAATAATAGTCAGCTCCATGCCCTGGTGGATTGTACAAAAGATGTGATACGTCCCTGCGATAGCAAAGGGACCAACAGTAACACTACTATTAGACAATTTAACGTTATTAACCTTGGGGGCGCCAGGCTCTTGCACAACGTTCGGTGCGTCATTCTGCCAGGTCCCGTTGAACAGATCATGCACTTCGGTCGAATCATCTACAAGCGTGAGCTTATCACCTTTGGGCATGGTCACTGTCGGCGCAAGAAAATTACTCGCATTCATATGCACGGTTGCCACACCATTGATGATGGTCGGCGTGGTGGAAGCTGCTTGCGGCAATGCGACCGTTCCGATGTGCATGGCACCAAGTCCTATCCCTATCACCAGACTCGCGGCCACTACATACCAGCGAGGTGTTTTTCGGCTCCCACCCCTAAAGTACTGAATCGTCACACCCAGGCTGCACACAAAGGCAAGAAGCGCGCAACAAATCACCAACACATCTCCCATAAAGTGCCCAAACCCTCCATCTGGACCTTTAGGATTACTCAGGCTATCTACAACAAAAGGCTGAGTCCAGACCACATAAAACAGATATCCCAACAGCAGAGTAGAGATCAACTTCGTCCAACGATTTTTGAATACGAGAACGACGGTACAGATCCCTGACTCAATGGATGCTAGAACAAGTGCTTGACTCAAGGTACCACTCAATGCTTTGACCAGGAAAGTAAAAGCAATGAGCAGCACGGTCATCCCAAACGCTGTCCAGAAGGCCGTTCGCTCGACAACCGGCGATACTTGACGGGTAGATCGCTCTGCCTGCTCGCTTAATTCGTCTGTTGCTAACTCTCCTCGTTCTTTTGTTCCCTTGCTCACCATAAGCTCCTTTTTTTTCTTCGCTATGTGCCAGCCGTAGATGGAAAAGTAGATATTACATTTGTTACAAAATAGATGTAACAACAATACAGATCATTCTCACATACAAGCGCCCTTGGATATCAATCAAAGGTAAAATCTTGAATGATTGATGGCATCGCTCAGGCATCTATCTGTAAACTAGTTCCAATCTCTTACTATATACTTACTGGTCTGGTTATTTATACGTACAATACTACTGTAAGTTCACCCAAACCGTTTTCATCTGTGTATAATCATCCAAAACAGCATGCCCCATCTCTCTTCCATATCCACTCTGCTTATATCCGCCAAACGGTGCCGCAGCGTCAAACACATTGTAAGTGTTGACCCATACCACACCTGCCTTGAGAATTGCGGCTAGCTTATGAACTTTTTTTACGTCATTCGTCCAGATTCCTGCTGCCAAACCATAAATCGATGCATTGGCACGGGTGGCTACTTCTGCTACATCCTCGAATGATTGTGTGACAACCACTGGTCCAAAGATCTCCTCCTGCGCGATGATCATTTCATCACGAACCTGATCAAACACAGTAGGCCGTACAAAGTAACCAGGAAACTGCTCCGCGTCAGGTCGTTCTCCGCCTGTAAGCGTCGTTGCGCCTTCGCGTTTACCAAGTTCGATATACGACATCACACGTTCCACTTGTTCCTGTGAGATCAATGGACCAAGATCAGTAGCTGGGTCTACCCCGGCCCCGATCTTCATCTTGCTAGCAGCCTTGCTCACTTCATCCACAACCTGATCATAAACCGACGCATGAATAAAAAGACGACTGCCAGCTGTACATACCTGCCCTTGGTTAAAGAAGCTGGCATGTAGCGCACCTCGAATAGCCGCTGGTATATCGGCATCTGGAAAAATGATATTTGGAGACTTGCCACCTAGTTCCAACGTGACTTTCTTTAAATTCTCTACACTGGCGTGCAAAATCTTTTTGCCCACGGCAGTTGAACCAGTAAAGGCGATTTTATCAACGTCGACATGGCTGCTCAGCGCTGCGCCTGCCGTTTCACCAAAGCCTGGTACGATATTAACTACCCCCCGGGGAAAACCGGCCTCACAGATGAGTTCGCCCAACCTCAAGGCCGTTAGTGGGGTTTGTTCCGCGGGTTTGAGAACCACGGTGTTACCACACGCAAGGGCTGGAGCTAGTTTCCAAGCGGCCATCTGCAATGGAAAGTTCCAGGGAATAATCTGACCAACAACTCCCAATGGTTCACGCAATGTATATGTAAGCATGTTGGGAATAGAAACTGGGATAGTTTCACCCTCTAATTTAGTGGCCCAGCCAGCAAAGTAACGAAAATGATCAGCTGCTTGCTTCACATCAATGCTACGTGAATATTTGATCGGTTTACCATTGTCCAGCGTCTCGAGCAGAGCAAGTTCATCGGCATGTTGCTCAATCAGTTCTGCTAGCCTCCACAACAAGCGTCCACGCTGTGCAGGCAGCATTCTGGACCAGATACCACGCTCGAAGGCCTTACGGGCAGCATTTACTGCCCGGTTAATATCTTCACAGTCGCCTTCGGCCACTCTTGCCAACACCTTACCATTCGCAGGATCGAAAGTCTCAAAGGTTCTGCCACTCGCCGACTCTACCCACTGCCCTCCTATCAGCATCTTGATTGATTGCTGTTGTAAAAAGACACTCGGGCTATCTGCTATTGTCATCGACATCGCTGTTAATAGCTCCTTATTACTCCTGAGTTGACCAACTCAGCATCTGCTTGAGTCCGCGCTCCAATGCACCCTCAGGATGAGCGTCGGCCCCTTCCGCACGCCATCCGATGAAACCATCAGGGCGCACCAACACAGCACCATCTGATTTCACGCCATAGGCCGCAAAAAAACTATCATTCACATCTACAAGATCTCCCTGCTCTCCGACACGATAGATGTCCAGGGTGATCTCCAACTGCTTAGCAACGATACGGGCCGCTTCACACCAGGCATCCCCCTCCGCTCCCACAAACAAAACAACATGTTTACCAAATAAATCAAGTGTGGAGATTTGCGTCCCATGTCTCTGCAAACTAACATGTGCCGCATGCGTACCAGGGCGTCCAGTGGGATGAGCAGGGTCTTCATACCACCCACTATCCTCAGGATCTGAAGGCAGTGTCGCTGAGTGGTATCGATAACCAAAAGCGATTGCGTTATAAGGTACAATCGGCGTGGGATCATTTTGAGCGGCAGGGCCAGAGGAAAAACGCTTTAACATTAAAAGTGACTGCTCTACGGTAAAGCGCACTACTGGTTGCCGTTCAGTGGTGTAGGTCGAAAGTAAGCTGGGATGGGCACTACCTTGCTGAACCAGAGCTAGCTTCCAAGCCAGATTATACGCATCTGCGATGCCTGTGTTAGCCCCAAAGGCTCCTGCTGGAGGCGTGACGTGCGCAGCATCACCAACCAGGAATACATTGTCATACTGGAAACATCCGGCAGCCCAGGCTGCAACTTCCCAGGCACGGACATTCACAATCTCGACGGGCAAATCTGGTACACCAACGGCTCCTCGCACTAATTTGACACCATATTCCCCGCCAAAATCTTCCTCCCGCTCACCTTTATCGGGGAAATAAGGGGTAAACAGCGCAAAACCCTCACCATTGCGGGCAAAGACGAGAGACGTTCCCTTTCGTACCTCCGGATTATTTACAAAACAAACTACTAACCGTCGATCACGTAGCGGTGCCTGTACATCTGCTGAAAAGAGGATGCTAAGCTGGTGGCCGAGAGAGCCAGGTCCATAGGTCTTTGCACCCAAGCTCTGACGAATGCTGCTGCGATTCCCATCAGCTGCCACCAGATAACGTGCCCGCACGCTCTGCTCAATACCTGTCGTTCGATCCCGGATCACCGCGCTAACGCCTTGCTCATCCTGCTCAAACGAGACAAACTCGGTGAAAAAACGTAGGTCACCGCCTAATTCCTCTGCACGCGTCCGTAAAACTGGCTCTAATGCATCCTGACCGATGATGCAACCAGAGAGGGGGCTGATATTACTTTCAGTGGTATCTTGAGTAATCCAACGGTATTCTTTACCAGCCAGACTCTCCGCTTGCAGAATACCGCTGTTCTGAAAGTCCGGTGGGGCTTTCCGACGAACAGCCTCTTCTACTCCAACTGTACGAAACAGTTCCATTGTGCGGATGTTAAAGTTGAAAGCACGTGGATGCGGCGATACGCCCGCATGGCGTTCCACCAGCAGAGAAGGAATGCCATGCCAGGACAGAAAATTTGACAGAGAGAGGCCCACCAGGCTGCCACCCACAATGAGTACAGGTGTTGTCACATCGTAGCCAGGCGTTTGTTCCTGTGTATGATTCATACTATATTGCTCCTCCATTACTGAGAGACACCTTCCCTAGTATCCCTCATCAGTTCAGCCCCTCAGTCGCCATAATCAGCGCGGCACCGGCAAAGATCCTGGTTGCAGAGGGCACAAATTTTACCATGTTAAACGCGGATCTTAACAAAATCCTGCAAAATGTCCGCAGTCCGTGTATAGCCACCGGCCTGGGATATCTCTTCTTGCATCTGCAGAGCACGGGCGTGGAAGGCAGAATCATTACTGATGCGTAAAACTGCTTCACGCAGCGATTCCGCTGTAAGGGCCGATTGATCAAGCATGATTCCTAATCCAAGCTCATCGACACGCCTGGCATTCACGGTAATGTCTGAGACTGGGAGAGGAGCAACGACCAGAGGTATTCCCTCAGCGAGTGCTTCCATGATCGTAGTCATACCACCGTGAGTGATGCATATATCTGTATATTTGAGTACTTCTAGTTGAGGAACATATGTGCGCACGAGAAAGTTGTCAGGGATGGGATCCAGTTTGCTACGGTCGACATTACTTCCTATCGACATAACGACCTTCCATGGTATCTGACCCAGAGCGGCGAAACATAGATTGAAGAAATCGGGCTTGTCATTATAAACAGTGCCTTGAGAGATATAGATCACCGACTGCTTTTCGAGTTGCTCAAAGGGAAATTCAATTGTCTCTTTTCTTGGCGCAATCGCAGGCCCCACAAAGCAGTATTGCTCACCAAATTTATCGCCATCTATCTGAAAGGCTCGCGGAATAGTGACGATGTTGAGTAGTTCCTCATGTGTAAAGATACTTCCAATGTGGAAAGGACGTACATGATACTGTGCACATGCCTGTTCCATCGATGATTGAAATGCGCGTATGCCATCAAGATCTTGCGACGCATTCGCACGAAAAAGGCTACTTAACTTATCATTAAAGACAAATATCATACGGTGGTTGACAGCAGGAATATGCAATATCTCAGCCAATAATCTGCCAGTCAAACACATAGTGTCATAGATAATACAGTCAGGCTGTTCAGCCTTGATGCTAGCGAGTATTTGCGGTATGACAAACAGGCTCTCATCAAGCATATACATTGGCAGACCAACAGGTTTGCCTGCTTCTCTGGCGGCACTGTTAATCTGTTCAATCTTCGACTCATAGCGGCAAAATCTGGCTCCAGTTGCTTCTACCGCATCCTTAAATGGGTCAGTCAAATAGTAGATTACCTCTTCGCCTCGTGCTATAAGCTCTTGCACGAGAGGCAACGTCGGGTTAATATGCGACCGCGATGGAATATTGATAAAAACGAACTTTGCCACAAAATATCTCCTTCAGTAATCAATTTTTTTCGCGCTGGTTAAGAGTTACATGTATGCAAATGATAGGCTCGCTACACCGGGATCGACGAATGAGCAAGTAGGCGTAATAAGCCTTGCTCCAGCATCTCTTCAGGCTGATCTGTGCCCGTTACTGATCGACATCGCCATCCAATGAACCCGTCATGACGTACCAGCACAGCTCCGTCAGATCGCACCCCATAGGCATCAAGAAAACGATTATCCACATCGCTAAGATCTCCTTGGCCTCCAATACGATAAACATCCAGAGGCACGTTCAGTCGCAAAGCCACGTTTGCTGCGGCATCAACCCAACCTTCACCCCCGAGGCCAGTGAGCAGAACGTAGTGGCGACCGAACAAATCAAGCGTCGAGCAAAGACTGCCATTTCTTTTCAACACTACATGCGCTGCATGCGTCCCGGGGCGTCCTGTAGGATATAAAGGATCCTCATACCAGGTAGGCTCCTCGCTGTCAGTGTCCAAAATCGTCGAGTGGTATCGATAGCCGAAAGCCACAGATGCATAGTCCACACTCGGCACAGCACGTTTCTGAGCAGCCGGGGATGCAAAGCGCGCAAACATTGAGAAAGCCTGTTCAACCGTACCCTGAGCAACGGGTTGCCGTTCGGTAGTGTAGGTCGAAAGCAAAGCGGGATTAGCAGTTCCCTGCTGGACTAGAGCCAGCTTCCAAGCCAGATTATATGCATCTGCGATGCCTGTGTTGGCTCCGAAGGCTCCTGTAGGAGGCGTGACATGAGCCGCGTCACCTACCAGAAAGACCCTATCCTGCTGGAAACGTTCAGCGGTCCAGGCTGCAACCTCCCAGGGGGTAACATCCGTAATCTCGACTGGCAGATCGGGCACGCCGATAGCTGCCCGCACCAGCTCTATACCGCGTTCTCCGAAGAAATCTTCCTTCCGTTCGCCCTGTTCGGGATGATAGTGCGCATACAATCCATAACCGCGACCTTCTCCTCTAGCAAGGATCAACGTGCCTCCTCGGATAACTGGATTGTTGACAAAACAGATAGCAATGCGCCGATCACGCAGAGCACCTTGAATGTCTGCAGAAAACAGGATACTGATCTGGTTCCCCTGGACGCCGGGACCAACTACACCTATGCCCAGTTGCTGTCGAATAGCGCTACGACTGCCGTCAGCTGCGACCAGATAACGTGCCCGTACGCGGCTCTCCGTCCCGGTCATTCGATCCCGAATCACCGCACTGACCCCTTGCGTATCCTGTTCAAATGAAACAAACTCAGTAGAAAAGCGCAGATCACTCCCGGATTTCGCTGCACGCTCCCGCAAAATAGGCTCCATCAAATCCTGACCAGTAAGGCTCCCCTGCACGGGAGTAAGCATACTGCCAGTGGCATCCTGGGTGATCCAATTACGCTCTTCGCCGGCCAGACTCTCTGCGTGTAGCACACTGCTGTTCTGATAACCTGAAGCTTCCGCTTGGCGAATGGTTTCTTCTATCCCAACTGTACGAAACAGTTCCATTGTGCGCGTATTAAAATTGAAAGCGCGTGGATGTGGTGAAATCGTGGCATGACGCTCTACCAATAGAGAAGGAATACCATGCCAGGATAGGAAAAGCGAGAGAGAGAGGCCCACCAGGCTACCACCCACAATGAGTACGGGTGTCGTCTCATCATAGCCGGACTCGCTGGTATGTGTATCGTTCATGTACTTTTTCTCCGTTACATCAGCCTACATAGGTGATAGATGCAAGCCAGGCAGATGGTCTCTTATCGGTGATGCTCAGCTCGAAATAGCTCTCCTTAATATCATTGACGTGCCATCCGTCATTGAAGAGAGCATAGATCTCTGCCTGAGATACGCCTCTCGGACCAAAACCATGCGCCAATTGTTCGCTGAAACACAACAGAAAATATGTCCCGCCAGGCTTGAGCACACTTTTCAGACCCTCAACAAAAAGTGCTCGTTGTTCGTCTGAGAAGTTATGCAGAAGACCACTATCAGTCACTGTCTCAAACTGTTGTCCTACCGTATGCAATGCCAGAGCATCAACGACCTGGAAGGTTGCATGTACTCCTCGTAATTGCGCTTTTTCCTGGGCCTTTTTAATTGCCAGTGTTGAAATATCAACACCCAATACAGTGGATCCATGTTGTGCGAAGTATAAAGCGTGCTCGCCCGTTCCACATCCCACATCGAGAACCTCTCCCTGGATCTGTCCTGCTTGCACTAAATCTACAAATGCTTGCTGAGGATGATCGATATCCCATGGAGCAACACCCTCACCCTCATAGGATGAGTCAAATGTAGTGAACAGCTGATGTTTGATGTCCATTTTATATTTCTCCCTCTGTTTGATATTTGAATATTTTCTCCGAATAAGCGCTGTTCCCTTTATTTTATAGCTTGAGTGTACCAAGCAATAACGAAATCGGTAAGCATGAGAAATTATTTGGAGTCGGTACATTATGTCTATGCGCTTACCGCAGATGGTTAACTGAGGGTAATTGATAGAGGGTAATTATGGGTTAGAGCTGTTCGTTGGTCATGCGGCAACAGCGGATACCTCCAGCTTCACGCAGTATGTCCTTGCGATCAAGCCAGCGGGCAGGCATTTTTCTGTCTTGCTTTCAAGTATACTTGACCTGGAGATGGCCACTGAGGAGAAGATCCATGCCACTTGATCCGCAAACGCGTACCGCATTAGAGCGACTGAAGTCGATAAACTTTGCACTGACACACAACATGACTCCAATGCAGGCACGCAAAAGAGAACGAGCTCTGACTCAACTGATGTCACACAACGAGCAAGAAGCGGTTGCCCGCATCGAAAATCTCCATATCCCCGGTCCAGTGGAAAAGATCCCGATCAGGATATATACGCCGCAAGGGGAAGGCCCTTTCCCTATCCTGATTTATTTCCATAGCGGCGGGGGAGTCACTGGCGACCTCGACTCAGAGGATACGTATTGCCGACGCCTGACGAACCTGGCAAAGTGTCTCGTGGTTTCAGTAGGCTACCACCTGGCCCCCGAATACAAGTTTCCATCTGGCCCTGAAGAATGCTATGCCGCAAGCCAGTGGGTCGCCAAGCATGCAGCCAGCTTCAACGGAGACCCCTCAAAGATTGCTGTTGGCGGCATGAGCGCAGGTGCCAATCTCGCAGCTGTCGTCACGCACATGATTCGGGACCAGGGCGGTCCCAAACTTGTCTTCCAACTTCTGCTGGTTCCCATCACCAATTTCCAACTCATAAACACCCCTTCCTTGGAAGCATATGCTCAAGGCTATCTCCTCACAAAAGAAGATATGGTCTGGTTTATGCATCATTGTTTGAACAACGAAGAAGACAAGGCTAACCCTCTGGCTTCTCCATATCTCTCAGCAACCTTTTATGGATTACCTCCAGCACTGATTATAACCGCCGAGTATGATCCGCTTCGCGATGATGGTGAACGCTATGGAAACCGACTCAGAGAAGCTGGTATCCCCGTAACCATCTCTCGTCGTCCAGGAGCCATTCACGGCTTTCTCGTTTCAAATCAGCTCGATCAAGTATGGGCCGAAGCAGCTACAGCGCTGCATGCAGCCTTTGTTGAAATAGGAAAGGTTGAACAATGATAAGAACGCGAATACCCTATACAACATTTGAGCAGACTATCATTGATCTTTACGATAAAAGATCTTTGACAATCGAACTTCTGGATATACTGGCTTTGATGTACCGCGAAATGGAAGTTAATAGCGCCGCAAGCAATTCGCTGCTAACAGCCGATGGTAAAGATTTGCCACAAGTATGTATTGGCCTAGTTGATCCTACGTTTGCTATTGTCGCAAGAGGCTCTAAAGATGATGACGATGAATATTGGGAACTAGAACTAAAACAGTGGTCATACATTATCAGCAACAGATGGGGATGGCGCTAAATCAAAAAAGGTCAGAACCAACTTAAATGTTAGCTCTGGCCTTTTTTATGAAAAATGCGATACGACCCGAAAAGTGAAAGTCTTCCATTCCTTTTGTCTCATCTGCATAGTATGCTAGAAAACGTATTCTGCGTGTACGCTAAGCAGCTAACACGATAGGAAGCACCAATGCGACAAAGCCAATAAAGGCGATGACAGTACGCACACGATGACCAGCAATCCATTTCGACCTTATTTCAGACAGTTGCTCCAACTCTATATCCGGTCGCCACGTTCGAATGCGACGATTTAGCGGGCCATGGATCAGTATAGAGATAAGGGCTACGCTGACAATACAGGCGATGCCTATAAGCCTGCTCACAAGTTGCCAGAGCGATTGTGTAAACCAGAGCTCTCCGATGGCAAGCAGCGCTGTTGAAAATGTAAGAATAGGCATATAAGGATCACTATACCGATCCAGCACATGATGAAATTCGGCATAGCGACCAGTGCTCAGCATCGCAAACGTCGGAACAACAGCCATATTAACAAAAAACAATCCCCCAACCAGCAATCCTAATGTAATAAAGTCCAGTAAAATGAGGGTATCGTACATGCTGCCTCCAATAGAACAAGATCAAAGTCTTATTTCATTTCACATCTAACAACATTATTCATCCGCTCAGACAAACAGAATCTGTAGCGCTTCGTAGGCAGAAAACGCGCCCAATACTAAAAATCCTCACTTCTCCATTTATAGATCTGCCTGGCTGATGGTGATAGGTCAGGATAGATGAGAGAAACGTACTGATCAAGCTCTGCTTTCACTTCCTGGAAAAGTGGATGCTGCGCGTACTCTTTCAGAACCGCTGGGAGGGTGGTTCGACCTTCAATGAAGTGCACATAGATTTCGCCTTGTACCCAGACGTGACGAGATTTTATGCCTATTTGTCGTGGCAGTTCTGTTTCATCTGAACGCGTAAACGCGGCTACGATTTTGTCTTCGCTGCCTGGCTTATATTTACCAACAATGATGCCACGATACAAATCCTCTGAAGACGGGCGACCTCCACAGCGCTCCTCAACGCGCTCTTTAATCACCTGCTGCTGAATACGCGTCTGACGATTGAGGTGATTCGTCGCCTGTTCATCGGTAATAGGAGACTCGGGCTTCATTATAAATTCTTGTTCCCAAGTCATCACAGTATCGGTATCACCAACGCTGTTGTACCACCACCGAATGTCCATGTGCTTAAACGGCCCTTCAGTTGGATTACGTTCAGAATGGGTAGACATACGATCAGCATCGGTCCAACGTGTAGATATCCAGCTCCATTTAACACCGGCTTCATCAGGGTGTGTAGTCAGTCGGAAGGTAACACTGTTTTCTTCTTCCTTAATAACCTCGCTACTGGCATACTCCGTGAATAAATCCGGCCATGAGCTTACATTATTTGTCAACCTAAAAACATCTTCAACCGGTGCATGAATCAACACAGCATTGCGAATATATCCCATGTGTACAACTCCTATGCCTGAATTGAATTAACAAACGCTACAAGCCCCTGGATATTATCAGTAGCAAAAGCTTCCTCAGAAGGAATAGTAATTTCAAGCTTATGTTCCAGGCTTGCGCAAACCTCTGTTAGTCCCAAAGACTCAACAGCCATCTCCTCCCAGGAAGCGGTGTCAATATTGGGAATATTTAGGGGAACTCCTACTTTGGCATGCAAAATATCAATCACAAGTTGAACGCTGCAGCGATGTGTCATACGTGTAACCCTTCCTTTCCAGGATGTAACAATGTAGATTTAGCCGGACCAGCTTTCTATCGTACACTTGAAAATTTTTAAGCTGTTAAACACATTCTGGTACGAAAGAATCTACCAATATCAATACATTATGCTTCTTCTCATACTGCATGCAAACTATGCCAGCACTGCATGGATGATAGGTTGGGGAGATTACGCTCACCTTACTTTATCTGTAATTGTCAGGCAAACGCCCAAACGTACATTTTGCGCATAACGAAACTTTGATAATTCGTTAGTTTGCATGTTGTGTATAGAGATTAGTGAGGTAAAAGCAACCATGGCACGTGTCGTGATAACCGGCATTGGAGTGGTAGCACCAGGTGGCACAGGAAGAGATGCGTTCTGGGAAACACTCATCTCGGGCAAATCAGCTGCCGATCTTATTCAGATCGATAATCGAGAACAATTTAGATCACAAGTGGTGGCCGCCATTACTGACTGGGCCCCTCTCCGCTTCGGTTTAACTGAAGAAGAAGTCGCCAGAACGGCCCGACATAGTCAATTTGGCTTAGTTGCGGCCAATGAAGCGTTCTTAGAAAGCGCGATACAGCTCGCTAATCTGGATGCCACTCGCGTTGGAGTCGCTGCGGGAACAGCCATCGGATCGACGGCTCGACTCGAACAAGAATATGCAATTGTGAGCAAACAAGCAACAGAATTTAATGTCGACCCTTCGCTGGCCTCTCCATTTCTATACCATGCCATGTCGCCAACCAGTTTGAGTGCTGAAATCGCAGCGAAATTTCAGGCACAAGGGCCGGTTGTTACCGTTTCGACAGGCTGTACTGCTGGGATAGATGCAATTGCTCAAGCATTTGAGTGGATTCGTGATGACGAGGCCGACGTTGTGATAGCAGGAGCTGCTGAAGCAGGTATTTGCCCTGTAAATATAGCTTCATTTGACGCAATTAAAGCAACTTCGCCCAGAAATGATGACCCCAAGCAAGCATCTCGCCCTTATGATGGTACAAGAAATGGTTTTGTGCTCGGCGAAGGAAGCGCATTTCTGATTCTGGAATCATTGGAGCACGCCCAAAAACGGCATGCACCTAACATATATGCAGAGATCACAGGCTATGGGAGCAGTCTCAACGCATATCATATGACAGGTCTACGTCGCGATGGACTAGATATGGCTCGCGCTATTCAGGCAGCTCTCGATGAAGCAAACGCGTCCCCAGACGATATACAGTATATTAACGCCCATGGATCTTCAACACGTCAGAATGATCTCCATGAGACAAACGCTTTTAAGGCTATCTGGCATGAAAAAGCATACGATATTCCTATTAGCTCGATCAAATCAATGATCGGACATTCTTTAGGTGCTATCGGGGCCATTGAAATTGCGGCCTGCGCACTCATTCTCCAACGTAGTTGCATTCCACCAACGATTAACTATCACACACCTGATCCAGAGTGTGATCTTGATTATGTGCCTAATATTGCTCGAGAACAGCCAGTGAAAAGTATCGTATCTACAGCGAGCGGCTTTGGCGGTTTTCAATCCGCCCTTGTTCTCTCTAGTCTTTCGACAAGAAAAGGTGATATATATGCCGAATGACGTCGTTATCACCGGCATTGGTACCATAACGCCTGCTGGTATAGGTGTGTCTGACTTCTGGAAAGGAATGGTCAGTGGACGATCATTCATTTCACCGATCACAAAATTTGATACTTCTCAATTTACAAGCAAAGTGGCAGGAATTGTAGAAGATTTTGATTCTACTGCGCTCCTGGATCCACGCATTATTATTCAGACAGACCGCTGGACTCAATTTGATTTAATTAGCGCCAAACAAGCTATTGAGGATGCTGGCATTATACTGGAGAATGAAGATCTAACCAGAGTAGGTGCCGTTTTCTCTGCTGGGACTGGTGGAAACGAGTATGGTCAACAACAATTACATATCTGTGGATCACTGGGACCAAAACATGTAAGTGTCTATCTCTCTATTGCGTGGTTTTATGCAGCAAGTATAGGACAGGTCTCTATTAGCAATAAGATCATTGGTTATGGTCGCAATATCTGTGCGGAAGCAGCTGGAGGGCTAATCGCCATCGGGCATGCCGCGAAAGTAATCAAGCAACAGACTTGCAATGTGGTATTTGTCGGCGGAAGTGAGAGTCCATTAGCACCATATACATTTGCTTCTCACCAAGCATCAGGCCTCGTTTCACCCGATAATGGTCCATTCCCATACAGACCATTTGATGTCACACGTTCAGGGTTAGTTGCCGGCGAAGGTGGAGCAAACTTTTGTGTTGAGAGCAAAGAACACGCATTGAAGCGTGACGCACACATCTACGCAGAGGTTGCTGGCTGGGGACAGACATTCGATGGTGTCATTACACGCGGACCAGCCAGTGATGGCAAGGCCTATTCCCGTGCGATAGCACAGGCTCTAAAGACAGCCCAGGTCAATCCTTCAGATATTGATTGGATTATCTGTGACGGTTTGGGCACACAGGATGGCGATATCTCTGAAGCAAAGGCTCTACAGAGTGTGTTTGGTGATGCACTTTCCACTATTCCCGCCTCCGCTCCCAAATCGATGATTGGACGCTTGTTCAATGGCGGATCGACAGTCGATGTTGCCTCGGCACTGCTGGGAATGGAAAATGACACTATCTTACCAACGGTGGGGCTTGAGCAGCAAGATCCTAACTGTCCTCTCGATTGTGTTCCTAACCAAGCCCGACATAAAAAGTTGAAATATGTACTCGTAGGTGCACGCGGCTTTGGTGGCTATAATTCAGCCCTTGTGTTGAAACGTCCAGCTTAACTCTCTGCCATAACTGAATTGTCCGGAAAAAGTTTAGTTTAAAGGAGCTTTTCAATGACTACATCTATTCAACGCTCTACAGTAGAACCTCTGAAACAAAATCGTGGAGGACGCCTGCATGTCCTCCTCAATCCCAAAACAGCCGGAACGACTGCTGGCTTCCTCGGCACACTTGCATTAGACCCAGGCGAAGTATTTCTAAAACATTATCACCCCTACAGTGAAGAGTGCTTTTATGTAATGCAGGGTGAATTGACGATTGAGAATGACGACCACACCACTGTAGCTGATGAAGGATCTGCGGTATTTATTCCCAAATTTGAGCCACATCGCTTGCGTAATACCGGATCAAAGGAGACCATCCTGGTGTTTTTCTGTTCTCCCCTGGCACCTTCACCCGCAGAGGGACATGTCATTCTGGAAGAGGAAGACACAGCTAGCGTATAAGAGGAGTTTATACAAAATCCTCTGGCATGTAGTAACAGGTCACCCATTAGTTGACAGAAAGAAACACGATGGATCTGGATTTAGCGGGGAAACATGCCCTTGTCATCGGAGATAGCGATGAAATCAATCAGGCTATCATCAACTCCCTACTCCAACAAGGAGTCACAGTGGCAGCCACCTATGCTCATGAGAATGAAAACACAGCTAGCTTGATCACAGCACTGGGAAAAAAGCAGAACGGAAGTTTCGCAGTTCAGGCAGATGCAAGCGATCCGCAATCAGTAAACAACTTGATCGCACAGGTTCGTCAGAACTTTGGGCAGATCGATATTGTGGTCAACAATGCTGCCATTATTAGCCATGCGAACATCCAGGAATTGACGCTGCCAATCTGGCAAAAAACCCTGGACATGAATCTTACCAGTGTCTACCTTGTCACCCAGGCTGTTCTCGACATTATGACACCAGGCGGATCGATCATCAACGTCTCTGCATGCCTGGCTGCGGTCGGCATGAGAGGAAAAGCACATTATACAGCTGCCAAAGCCGGGGTTATTGGTCTGACCAGATCCTTATGTAAGGAGTTGGGTACTAAAGGCATTCGTGTCAACGTTGTCGCTCCCGGTGTCGTTGCAACCGGAGAGATGGGCGATCTTTCACCAGAACAACGAGGACGTTACGCTTATCTCTCAGCACTGGGTCGGTTAGGTCGACCGGAGGAAATTGCTTCAGCGATCCTCTTCCTGGCAAGTGATCTATCCAGTTTTATCACAGGCGCAACCATCCCGATTGACGGCGGCGTTGGTGGCATTGCAGCATTCTAGTATTGCTGCGAGCAGGCAATTATCTTTACTTTACCTTTTCTAAGGAGTACACAAACATGGCAACATATGTATTAGTTTTTGGCAAATTACACCGCTTAGAAGACAAGGAAGCCTTTGAGGCAGCCTTTGAGCAGGTAAGTCGGACAGTCGTTAACAACGTCAAAGGCATCATACGAGATGAGCTGATCCATGACAGTAACGATCCCTATGCCTATATTATGCTCAGCGAGTGGGAAGATAAAGATGCATGGGCTACCTGGCAGAGTGCCACCATACATGAGGTGCAAGTAGGGGGGATGCAGCAGTATTGGAAGGGTCAGGGCGTGAAGATCTACAATACTACTTTTTGCGTCGAGAAGTCAAATACTGAAAAAGAGGAGATCCTGGCTTTATAATGTGCTATAAGCAATAAGGCTCAAGATCCAGGACGTTCACATATAAGATTTCTGAGGAGGAATACTCATGGCACAAATACAAAGTGTACAAAGTGAAGACATTGATAACTTGCTGCGACCAGAGTATTTAGCAAATCCTTGTCCAGCCTTCAAACAACTTCAGGAAAACGACGCAGTACATTGGAATCCAAACCTCAACGGCTGGATGGTTTCACGCTATGATGATGTGCGTACACTATTACAGGACCCGCGTTTATCTTCCGCCTCACCCTTTGGCTATATCTTCAAACGAGCACTCACAGAAGAGGAAAAGGTAGCCGTCAACATTATTCGTCCTTATGTCGAGCAATCTCTACTAAATATGGACCCTCCGCACCAGACACGCCAACGCGCAATACTAAGCGCGGCTTTTACGCCTCGTAGGTTGGCACAAATGAGGACACAAGTCCAGGGATTTGTCGATGAAATAGTGGATGAGGTACAGTCCGCTGGAGAAATTGAACTGATGAACCAGTTCGCTTTTCCATTACTTTTTAAAGTTATTTTCGCATTACTGGGTATTCCAGCAGAAGCTCATACAGAGGCACGCAGACTCTTTAATGAAGCCTCAAGCTTAATCGTTAAAGTAAACTCAACACCTTATCCCGCATCTGAACACCTCTTACGCTTCGCAGACAATCTGTTGGAAACAGAAGATCTGATCAGACCATTTATCGAGGCAAGGCGTCGAGAGCCGCAAAATGATGTTATCAGCTTGATGGTGGAGGCGGAGAAACAAGGATCTCTCAGCGAAAAAGAGATCT
The DNA here is from genome assembly GCA_963699315.1 of uncultured Chloroflexia bacterium. Classification (GTDB taxonomy): domain Bacteria; phylum Chloroflexota; class Ktedonobacteria; order Ktedonobacterales; family Ktedonobacteraceae; genus Dictyobacter. The sequence goes on along the minus strand of OY969433.1, from coordinate 3,242,743 downwards.
TCGTGCTCTGCTCCCAGATGGTTTTTGCCGCCCATGAAACGACGGCGAACGCTATTTGCACGGGCATGTTGGCGCTATTGCAAAATCCCGATCAACTTGAACTCTTGAAGAGTAAGCCCGATGTTTTACCTCTCGCCATTGAAGAAATTCTGCGCTATAGCGTACCAGGACAAATGCGACCACGGATCGCACTCGAAGAAATCGAGATCCGAGGGACACATATTCAAAAAGGGCAGCGCATTTTTGTTATGTTAGCGGCAGCAAATTTCGATGAAGAACATTTTGCTTGCCCTAGCGCCTTAAATATTGAGCGTCCGAAAAAAGAACTGATCATGACGTTCGGTTATGGTATGCACTACTGCTTAGGTGGAGCGCTGGCACGCATGGAACTACAGATCATCTTTCCAACACTTTTCCAGCGCTTACCCAGACTCAGATTAGCCTCATCTACTGTACAATGGCGTCCTAACTTTCTTCTAAGAGGCCTCATAGATCTTCCTCTGAAGTTCGACCTGGCAGCTAAAGTTTCAGATGACGTGGCATAAGTAAAAAGATGGGAGGAATATCGATGCCATCGCCAGTAGTACTGATCAATATGTTTGAAATACCTGAGGGAACAGAAAATGAATTTATTGAGTGGTGGAAGCATAGCTCAGAGGCTATGCAAAAAGAGCCTGGTTTCATAGACGCCAAGCTCCATCGACATCTGAATGCGAATGCTCGCTTTCAGTTCATTAATGTTGCTCACTGGGAAACAACAGAGTCGCTAGATCTAGCTCGCACCAAGAACAAAGCTGATCTTCAGTCATTGTCCGCGGGGAAGGGGCTTCCAGCACTCTATGAGGTTGTACTGCAATACTGATGAAATATTGGTTTGAAAATATGCTGATGTTGAGAAGAGAGGTGGGCATTTTACCAGCCCACCTACATCCGAACAAGTAGCCGACGGTCTTGCGCCGTCGGAACCACTTCGCGCAAGACCGGAACGGCACTCCGCAAGCGCCACGCCCAGGTTCATCGGTGGTCTTTCACACCCACACACGAACATACGATTGAATAGATCGCACGGGGACGGCCTAGTCTTCCTGGGAGCCGTTGATGCCACGTGGTTGCTTGAGCGTGGCACTTGCGGAGTACCGTTCCGGTCGGACGATGAACTGGTTCCGACGGCGCAAGACCGTCGGCTACGCGTTCGTTGCATGGCCTCTGCGATTGCTGTGCCGGCCCCACACAATAGGCTATTTCCGACGGTGAGCGCCACGCCCAGGTTCATCGGTGGTCTTTCACACCCACACGCGAACATACGATTGAATAGATCGCGCGGGGACGGCCTAGTCTTCCTGGGAGCCGTTGATGCCACGTGGTTGCTTGAGCGTGGCACTTGCGGAGTACCGTTCCGGTCGGACGATGAACTGGTTCCGACGGCGCAAGACCGTCGGCTACGCGTTCGTTGCATGGCCTCTGCGATTGCCGTGCCGGCCCCACACAATAGGCTATTTCCGACGGTGAGCGCCACGCCCAGGCTCATCGGTGATCTTTCACGCCCACACACGAACACACGATTGAATAGATCGCACGGGGACGGCCTAGTCTTCCTGGGAGCCGTTGATGCCACATGGTTGCTTGAGCGTGGCGCTTGCGGAGTACCGTTCCGGTCGGACGATGAACTGGTTCCGACGGCGCAAGACCGTCGGCTACGCGTTCGTTGCATGGCCTCTGCGATTGCTGTGCCGGCCCCACACAATAGGCTATTTCCGACGGTGAGCGCCACGCCCAGGTTCATCGGTGATCTTTCACGCCCACACACGAACACACGATTGAATAGATCGCACGGGGACAGCCTAGTCTTCCTGGGAGCCGTTGATGCCACGTGGTTGCTTGAGCGTGGCGCTTGCGGAGTACCGTTCCGGTCGGACGATGAACTGGTTCCGACGGCGCAAGACCGTCGGCTACGCGTTCGTTGCATGGCCTCTGCGATTGCCGTGCTGGCCCCACACAATAGGCTATTTCCGACGGTGAGCAACACGATGGAAAAGACGGACAAGCCAACGTATTGGAACACCACATGTATAGAAGGTTGTACGCACAGCTGCATTATGCCAGATATTTTTGGCCTCCGACCATTGTATCTGTGGATCCAGACAGGCCTTTGAAACCTGAACCTTTTCCGGTGCATGCAGATATGTCGCGAGCGATTTCAAAACATGAATCCATATGCGCTCTTGGACATCTGAAGCGAATAGACGAAACCCCAATTCATACAGTGGATCGTTGGCTCGAGCAAGCGATTGTATCTGGCAGACCGTGCCTCCCTCGTCATCAGTAAAGACGCTGAACGTAACCCAGCCCGACTCAGGATGCCCTTCAGGGGTTATCAAAGTGAATGACTCATCATCAGAGTAAAGCACCATGACGCCTGTGTAGACCGGCATGCCTTTCATTGAGGCGTTGATGAGCAGTATTTGTCCCGGCTCAACTATCCCAGCACCAGGATAAAACTGATTCGTCGCGATTTGGAATTGAGTGAAATTTGTCTTCCAGATGAGCATAATTTCAGCCAATGTCATAGAGACATCAGATAAGTTAAGACGGTACGTCTTCTGCCACAGTTGTCCAAAACCTTGTAAAGGTCCAACAACCTTCCGCCCATCAACATTCAGATTCAAAGCGCCAGTCGGCACTCTGGAAACCCGTAATGCGGAACTTAAGCGAGCCCAAGAGATTGCATCCCGTGGCTCTTTATCATCGGATGAAGCTTTGATCAAGACAGTTCTCCTCTCAACATAGTAAGCCTTGGTATGTGCTTAAAATGCCTTTGCAGCCAATAATGCATCTTGCTCATCTTCATACGTTTTAATAACATCATTCAAACGTGTCAAGACAAAAATATGACGGTAGTGTTCGCTTAACCCATAACAAATCAGTCGTTGCTTCTGACGATTAATGCGAATAAGTAATGTGACAAGCAGCCCGATACCACTACTGTTCATATACGCAAGTTCAGAAAAGTTGATGATGATAACGCAAGTAGTAGGGATACAGACCTGAGTATAGGCAGCTAAAAGCACTGGTTCCGCAGTAGCCGAGAGATCCCCTTGAATATCAATGATGCCTATTGTAGAACTATTCTGGCGCACATTTATACGCACATTGGGCTGTGACATAGTATCCCTCCTAATATCTCAGTGTTGAACGCTTTAGTAATCTCTCCTAACCTTGAAATTACGCATCAAATACCTATTGCCGCATTTTTGGCTGTATCTCGACTTGCCGCATTTTTGGCTGTATCTCGATACATGATCACCTCGACAGTATGAGAATGTTCATCATTTTTCACATGCACTTCATCAACTAAATTCTTGATCAGGAAAATCCCCCAGCCACGAGGTGTTTGTAATCCGGCGAGTTTCGCCTCCAGATCAGGTACTTCAAGATCGACAATAGATTGCGGCCCATCTGCTCCTTGATCTCGGATGCAAACCTGAATGGAGGTTTCCGAGGCTAAAACTTGTAGGGCAACTGGACTCTCAGGCCGATAGCCATTTCCATGCTCCATCGCATTCATGACGACCTCGGCCACAGCTGTTTTGAGGTTGGCGAGTCGATCAGCCAGCAGATCCAATGGATGCACCACGTCAGCGACCCACTCCATGGCCTCCCGTTCGTTACCAGGAGCACTGGCAAAGGTCGCTTCTTGCAATGTGTGCATTTTTCCCTGCGTTTCACTCATCACAACAGGGGCAGGCATTCTTTGCAAAGTCACCAGAGTAATGTCATCTTCCTGCTCGCATTCAGCTCCAGTAAAGCGTTTAAAGTCGTCCAAAACGTGCTCGATGATCGATGTCTCCTCAGAATGCTTTTGCAGAGAAGCCTTAATGCGCGGAAAGCCAAACATCTCACGGTCAGAATTATGCGCCTCTACCAGACCATCACTATGGAAAAAGACGTTCTCTCCAGGAGCCAGGATGACTTCTCGTTCCTCATAACACGAACCTGGCATCATCCCCAGAGGCATACCGGTAGCCCATAGTTCAGAGACATCATCCTCACCACATTTATAGGGCAATTCTTGTCCCGCATTGGCGTAGCATAACCGTCCGCTCACGGGATCGAGCGTAGCAAAAAAACACGTGACAAACATTCCTGATGGAATCTCTCGATAGAGCAGGTCGTTGACGCGTGCTAATACCTCACCAGGTGATATTGTCCCTTGCACAGCAGCACAAAGCATTGCATGCGTGGTTGCCATCATTAGAGCGGCAGGAACCCCCTTACCAGTAGCATCACCAAGCACGATCCCCAGGTGTCCATCAGGCAACGTGAGAAAATCGTAAAAGTCGCCACCGACCTCTCGTGCAGGCTGATAATAGGGTGTAATCTGCCATCCTGGTAGCGCAGGCACCTCTTTGGGCAGAAGTGATTGCTGAATGAACTGCGCTGTACGTAATTCCTGCTCAATTCGTTCACGCTCGCGTACCTGAATTTTTTGCTCTTGCACCATTTGTGCCACACGTAAGGCAGGAGCAACCTGAGCAGCCAGCATATTTAGCAATGAAAGGTTCTCATGCTCATAATCCAGCCCATTCAGACATGGTCCCAAAGTAAGCATGCCAAGCAGCTCCCCTTGACTAGCCAATGGCAGAGCAATTTCTACGCCGGAGGTTCTCATCTTGCGCAGGATAGGCGAATCTAGTTTCAAGCGCTCAATTTCCAATACGCCAGGGATACTCAAAGCATAGGCAATGATGGGATCGTTATCAGCAATAACGATCTCTGAAGACTCTGTTACATCTCGCCACTCTGGAGAACTTTCTTGTAGCTCGTTTGAAGTTCCTTTATGCAGTGTTTGCCCGGCACTCTCTTCCCATGTAGGCTGCGTGAGCAAATGACTCTCCACCTCTTGCGGCTTTACCTTGCACATCCAAACCGTGATGGATTGCGGTTGCATGGTCTTCTGAACGACAGTAAATAATCGTTCACGCAACTGATAGAGATCAATCTCTTCGCGCAGAGTTGAATTAAACGCCTCAATAGCATTACGAGCATCATGATCATGGATATTAAAATGCCGTTCGATCCAGGCCTGGATACGAACACGTAAAAGCTCAAACAGTACGACATTCGCCAATGTTGTAGTCACAATAACAGTCAAAGGATCCCCGGTGTGAATATAGAGCTCTACGAAGAGCTCTGCTGAGGTAATACCACCGAAGTAGATAAGCGACAGGCTGATCGTGAGCACGTCATAAATAAGCGTTCCATGGATGAGATTGTAAAGTTGAGAACGACCTGTAACAATGCTAATACACACAGGCAGAAGGATGAGAAACCAGAGATCAAGTCCAGCTAACTTCTCCAGGAGACCCAGTACAACAACGATAAGCAAGGCGCTCACCACACGTATAACTGCGGACAGGCGACGGCGTGCACGCGTATTACCTTTTTTCGCTAGACTGGATGACCCCATGGCCCTCGATGACACCTGGAATAGTGGCATGTCTCTTTTCCTTTTTTCAGGCATCCTCACTATGACTAGACGTGAGACTGAACCTGGTTCCAACCTGGTGCTCAAGCGCCCAGTTGTAGGCCCAACGCAGTAAAGCAGCATCCCAGGCATAGGAACCACGCTGCTCGTAGACGATGATATCGTCATCATGCAGACGGGCCGAAGCTTTTCCACCCATTATGTCAACAAGTGTGGCAGCGACCGTCGATGGATCTCTACCACCAGTCGAAGCCATAACCGGTCGTGGGTCCCATCCCGACGGACGAACCGCAGGACCTGCCAGAGCGGGTACCACCACGCGCTTAATCAGATCGGTGGGCACCCCTTGCCCGGTAATAGTAATAACAAGCGCACCAGGTCGTATCCACGCGGCATCCCCTAGTGGTCCTCGGCCAGTGGCAGTGATACACACAATATCTGCTCCCTCAACAGCCTCACGCGTGCTAGTGACAGCTTCAACGCTTAATCCAATCTGAGCACTCATCTCTGTCGCATACTGCTTTCGATGTTCTGCGGTTGGACTAAATACGCGTACGCTTGCTAACGTAGGCACTGCGTGCGCAATAGCACGTAAGTGATAGCGAGCCTGTATACCACTCCCCAACACAGCCAGTGTCGTAGCCCCCGCACGTGCGAGATGCGCACACGCGAGCCCAACAGGAGCTGAAGTGCGCAAAGGACTGAGATCATCTGTTGACAATAGAGCTTGCAACCGTCCATCTTGATTATCAATCAGAAGAGCAAAATAACCATCACTGGCTGGATGAATACTGCCCCCCGAAACAGGAAAAATGCGCAACGAAGTACCATCAGCTGGCGTCGCCAGCAGGTTAACATTAAAACGGCGCTCTTCCTGCCCCAATGGAAATGCGAGCCATGACAAATGGCCAAGATCGCTCCCCTGGCTTTGGAACAGTAAATCCTTGATCACCTGAAAAACATCATCAAAAAAATGCGATCCCTCAATCAAGGGTTGTAAATCATCTTGCGTAAGTAAAAGCGGCATCCTTTACACCTCCCGTTGTATTAAAAGATAATATACCTTTGCTGATTACTCCCAACTTACATATCTAGTTAGAAAAGGGCAATTGGAAACAGTAAAATGCTAAACAGCACGACTATACTTCAATATCGAAAGGAGAAGCAGCGCTTTTTTTAGTATACAACATGTATATATATAAATACCAGTGCTGCAAAAATACAATGATTGAAATCAACATGCTAAAAGAGCTAGCCGATAAACAAGCCATTGCGGACCTGATCCAGTTTGAACGAGTCTATCGTGATCAGCAACAATGGGAGCGATTACGTACAATGTATCATCCTGACTCCATCATACGCCTGGGCTGGTTCGTAGGAAATGGCGATGCATATGTTGAGGCATCGCGTCGCTTGGACGCCAACAAACCAAACTGGCATTTTATGCACCTCACCAATCCGACCCTGGTCCAATTACATGGAAATCGCGCTATTGCCGGGACGAATACATTGATCGTCAGACGTACGGAACTCGATGGAGTACCTGTAGATGTAACCATCTACTGCCATCTCTATTCCCGTGTTGAACAACGCAATGGGGAATGGCGCATTCTAAGCTTTGACGTCATCTATGAAAAAGACACAGCGGTCCCCGTTAATGCATCTGATCAGCTTAATCTCAACCAGGAAGAACTGGAGAAAGGACCTCCTGCCTATCGCTTCTCCGCGTACAATTTGAGAAAAATAGGCCGGTCAGTCAGGTTTGATGATCTCTATTCGACCGCGAACCCCGAACGCGTTGCCGAACTCTTTAGCGAGGCCGAAAACTGGTTACATCAGAACTAACTATTCTGCCCCTGCACTGCATATATCACAGCAGGCCACTGGCAAGAAACACAACAATCAGGAAACCATAAAAAGCACATACTGCTACGGTTTCCTGATTTATTATTGGCCCCTGACATCCATTCACACCTGACCCCCCTGCTCCATTCATCCATTGCTATAACTCTGTGCAAGATGGTTTTCTGCGCCAAAACTACTCTCTAGCTAACGTGATTTTCTTTCTGAGCGCACGCATTTCTTTGCTAGGTTCCATCCCCAGTTCGCTGTGGAGAAAATGACGAAAACTTTCTAGTTTGTGCATTGCCATAGATGTATTACCTTGCTGCAAGTGCATATCAATGATCGCTTTAATTGCGGGTTCACGATAAGGATCCAACGCCAGGGCCTGATAGGCATATTCCAGTACTTCTTCTGACTCATTACGCCGCTGATGAATTTGGATGAGCCGTAGAAGTACCTGGGAATAGATATAATCGTAGTGCTGACGATAAGGACGCATCCATTCCTCAGCTTCATCTTCCGGTATAAAACCTAAACTACAATAACTTACGACCTTGCGATAGTAGTACAAGGCTCTGACCTCGTCGTCACATCGATCATACGATTTAGCGGTATCGAAAAAATTCTGCACTTCAGAGGTATCAGTCCACCAGGTATCATCCATTTCGAACCAGTAAAAATTATTGTTCTGGCGATGAATAAATCTTGATCCTTGCCTAGAGCCTAGTTCTGGTTCAAGTAAATGGCGCAAAAAATGTATGGTTACATGCAGATTACCCATGGCAGAATCTAGAGATAAATTAGGCCAGAAAAGATCAATAAACTGGTCTGCTGAACATAATTTGCCCGGGTTGAGAATAAACCACTTGAGAAGGGTTTTGGCTTTATTACGACGCCACATCGACTCTTTTATTGATGTATCGCTATTAAATAAGCGAAATTGCCCGAAAGAATACACTCGATACGTGGCCTGCTGCTCACGCTCACGCGGATGGAGCGTATGTACCTTTTCAAAATTTGTAGCTAGCTCACGTGATAATGACATGCTCTTTCTCCTCCTGATGACTGTATCAATTACCAATCAGGTAATTCACCGGCAAGGAAAATCATCTTCAATTGCTATTGCGAAATTAGATTTCATTCATAGAATCAACTACAGCAAGGAAGAAAAAAGATGCCGATGAAAAAACGCATTCAAAATACTTTCTTTCATACGTTCCTCTTCCCTCTCGCCCCCTAGGGTGGCGGCCTTCAGTTGAGGTAGAACAAACTACGAGAGCAAAGGAAAAAACAGATGGAAGACAGAACATTCGCACAGGCCATAGGAGACCTGAACAAAAAAACCGAGAAAGAGACGACGGTCGAAGTGATCCGTTGTTGGATGGCTCTCCAGCAGGGAACTACCGTGACCGCCGCTACTGCTTATCTTAAGAACGATAACTTGAGAGAGGCCGTGACTCATATATTATTCTATACACTATTACATTCTGCTTTGTATGATGCCAAACAACATACTTTGATCAGTCAGACACGCTATGAAGAGCTCAAAAACTATATCGATGGCCTGGCAAATCTCGCTAAACAACAAACCTTTACCATACCTTCACCGTAGGTTCCTTACTATCTTCCTAGTCTCATTATGAATATATGTCTTCGATCCCTCTCACATCTGCAAGTGCTGATGTGAGAGGGTTATAGCTATTTTTGTGCGATGATAAAGATTTGTTGATCGCGAGGCGATCGATAGCATGGAGTTTTGTGCTCACCTTCTGCGAACCGACAAAACGTCCTCTAACATGCCTCTGGGCAGATATCAGGGTAAACTGTTCAACAAAAGGGGGAATGCTCTTTTCCCCTTCTATACGATGTGAGAAAGAAGAGTAACCTTGCATATTTTCCTCCCGATGAAGAGGCCATCTATCTGGCTCATTATCAGCAACCAGCTCTCCCATACCATACTTATCAGATACTTGCATTATGTTCATTCTTTCTCACACCTAGTTTATCATTCCCAGATTATTTCAACTACCTCATTTGGTATTATTCTACCAAATGGTGCTTAACAACGACTTCGCAGCAACTTCGCAAGTCATTTAACACTCCATACACAGAAATAGAACACAGAAATAGAACACAGAAACTTGTAATGCAGTCTTCATGTTATATATGCGTTCAAATATCTTTGCTCAAGATATTATCCAAAACACTATTAGGGAGAACTTTAGGGTAAGGGATCAGGGATAAAAGGATGAATAATACCAACCGGACTTATTTTCAGGCTGATAAAAAGTACAACCACTGCTATCAATACGCAGTTACGATTGTTAGCAACGTAGATACTTAATTTGCAAGAAAAACGATACATGCAGATAAAATAACGCATAAGTTGATTGTGTAGTTTCATTGTTTTATCTCCTCAGCAGGTACATCTAAAATGGATTTATTCCCCAATCGCTCGGGTTAACGAATATCGTTCATTACTTTTCTTAGTTACAGAATACCCGACGGGACTCCACAAAAGATTCGCGTATTCTACGCAGTACATTAGCAATAATGTGGAGGCGTATAATATACTTGGGACATGCCGATAATAATAAGGTTTAAGTATAAACTTATTATCGTCTTCGCAAAGACTACATCTATCATCCCTATATAATATGCATTTGTTCGCAAGTGGCTTCTTACACTTTTTTGAGCTGAGGAAGCTTTTCTCCTGCAAGGGATGTGGCATCTGAACAAATTTTTGATGCAACCATCTATTATGGACAGAATCTTTGCGGAGGCTGGCTCTCCAACCATGTTGCACAAAAAAAGTCAATCTGCCTTCAGATGTCAGCAATATCATGTCATAGATGTATGCAAGCTAAAACATGAAAAAGTAGCTGGAATTATCCGGCTCCTCGTACTAAGACAAACCCATGAGGCGTTGATAAAGGTTCTGTACCGCATTTCCTGGCTGCGCTCCCAATTCGCGCTGTAACGTATCACGGCAACGCTGATATTGGCGCAGAGCCAATCCTCTTTTCCCCTGGCGCAGATAACAACGCATCAACCCATAGTGAGCATCTTCTAGGCAATCGTCTACTGTCAGAGTATGCTGCCAATGGATCATACATTCATCGAACTGTTCCTGACGCCAGGCCAGATGTGCTAATTGACTGCGGGCATCCAGATAAGCTCGCCGCAATTCATCTCGCCGAAACGTACACCAGTCACTATAAAACGGCTGCACATAATCACCTCGATAGAGCTCAACCATCGACATTAATGCCTCTCTGGCCACAACATCATCTTCCTGGCTCAATGCTTGTTTTGCTCGCTCATATTGCTGTTGAAAGATGGAGACATCATACCAGATCGGCTCTCCAAAATTTAAGGCCAGATCGAGCGTATAGGTACTCCCTTGAGAGACAATAACATGCCCCCCCAAAGCTTTACGCAGATAATAGATTGTTGAGTGAAAGGTCTGGTTGACTTGCTCGTCTACTCCTGGCCATAAACTGGTAAGGATCTGCTCTTTACGCATGGGACGCCCATGGTCTAACAACAAAAAGAAGAGTTCCATTGAACGTGCCATGCGCCAACGAGCCACAGGTTTTTCCTGTATGGACACAACTGGTTCTCCCAGGGCATAGATAGCAATCTGGGGCCGCTGTGTCACGACTCGCACTAATAGCATCGGTAATTTCTCCGGCTCCACATGTGGATTAGGTGCATCAAATGAAAGATCGCTTTCTTTCTGCGCTTCCGTAACCAGATGCAACTGCTCTCTCAATAGAAGCATCTCTGGATGTGTCACTACTGCCTGATACAGCTTCTGTAAGTGACGTAATTCTATGAGTACAAAGGATTCATAGTCCGCTTGTAGCTTCAAAAGATTAGCGATCTCATTCATACGCGACACCCATGTGCTCTCCTGCCCCTGTTCCAGCAGACAGAGCGCCATACGCAGAATCACCTGGATAAGCTCCTGTTTAAGCCCCATCTTATGAAGAGAAACTTCCACATTACGCAGATGGCGATAAGCGTCATTATAGCGATGCTGGTATAACAAAATTGTGCCATATGTCAACTCACGAGTCGCTTGTTCATAGCCAAGTAATTCGCCCTGACCCTGTTGAACATCTGTTTCGGACACCAACAGCAAAGCCGTTCCGGCATCGCCCATATAGACATATGTCATTGCTAAAATACAAAGTGCAAAATTGACAAGGTATTTATCTTTGACGCGACGGCCCAAAGCCAATCCATCTTCGATCATCGTCAATGATCGATCATATAATCCCTGACCCTGGTAAAGATCTCCTAGATCAACCAAAGCATAGGCTTCAGCACGCTGGAAATGAATTGGACCACGAGCTAACGTCAATGCCTGGTTAAATGCTTTTTCAGCTTCAGTAATTGCACCTTGACGTTGTTTAATCGTTCCTTGATGTAGTAAATTGTAGATCTTACCCCACTCATCATGCAATTGCTCCCAGCACACAATCGCACGCGAGATATGGTGTTCTGCCAGCGCAAAATTCCCAAGCAAACTATATGAGCTTGCTAAGGCCCCATGGACCTCTGCGGTCTGTCTCTCGATCGTATGACGCCCCCACAGTTGCAACGCTTTCTGTAAATGTGCAATGGCGTCTGGAAAATCGCCTAACTGGTAGGCGCACACCCCTAAGCGCATATGGATATCAGCACCAAGCTTAACCTCATCAGCAGGCAATTGCAGCTGCAGCTGTTGGCAAAGCACCAACACCTCATGGTAATTCCCACGTTGAAATAAGGCCTTACTGCGCAATACATCACCTTCAAGTTGCAGTTGCAACATCTCTTCGGAAGCCATCGTCGATGACTGTGTAAGGACCGCATCTACTGCCGCATCAAGGAGTACCAGAGCGCAGGTATAGTCACCCACCAATAGATGAATATTGGCCCTGATCAGTAAGAGTCGAGGATACCGGCTCATAGTCATTGCGGGTAACCCATCAATCCAGCGAGCCAACGTATCGGCATTTCCCTGGGTCAACATTTGCTTATGCGAATCCATAATCAGATGCGCGGCAATATCATTGGCACTGGCTTCAAAGGCATGATAGACCGCCTTTTCGTAGTCATGATTGGCACGCATAAGTTCCGCAGCCCGCCGATGCAACTGGACAAAACGTTCCGGTAGCTGCCGACGCAGATCATCATAGAGCAGTTCTCGTAACACTGGATGACATAGATAAGTGGCCTTCTTCCCTTCTCCACGACGCGTCACAAACAATCCATTCTGTTCGAGAGCATTAAAATATTCGGCCGCATCGCTCCTCCCAAGCAATTCCCCACAGAGCGCGGGTGTCATTTCTTGCAACACTGATGCCTCTTTGAGGAATACATACATATCCGGATCTCGTTCAAAGACTTCATGGACCATATAGGAGAACAGATGCTGCCGATCCATCTGGAGACCCTGACCATTGTCTGCGCCCTGAAGTAAAAAGTGCATACCACCCAGACGTGTGCCTAACAAAATACCCGTAATCCAGCCCTCGAAAGTGAGAACCAGTTGCGCAGCCTCCTTTTCGCTCAAAGTAATCTTTTGCAGATGGGCCAGTTCGCTAATTTCTCGGGCACTAAAACGCAACAAATGTTGATCCACCCCAACCATCTCACGCCGAGCCAGCAGCGTGGCAAAATCGAGATCTGGTGTGACTCGGCTCTCGATCACCAACACACAATGAGCAGGTAGATTCCGCAATAGATGATTGATCAGATCATTCCCTGCCTGGTAGGCACACATTTCTTGATAATTACAAAGAAAGATCACCAGACGCTCAGTGATCTCAGTCTCAAGAGCAGCAAGTAGCGCATCCACCACAGCAATATAACGAAAGCCCGCAGCACTTTCGACATTAGCCGCGATCGCGGCTGCCAGCAAAGCGTCGAGTCCCGCGCCAAAGTGAGGAAAACGCAAGCGGATGCTAGCCAACAGGCAGGCAAGAAACGTATTTTTGTCGGCATCAGTACGATCCATCACATACCAACAACAGACAATCTCTGTAGTCTGTGCAAAATCGACAAGGGCGGTCGTTTTCCCATATCCAGCTGGAGCATAGAGCAACACCAACTTATAATGAGGAAAACCTCCCGCTGGTCCGATAATCACTTCTTTGAGGCGCGTGGCAAGTGCTTTACGATACAAGATAGTTGGAGGGAGTACAGGACATGTAATTTTTCGCATCTCACGAACAATATTCACAACTTCTCTCCTGGTCTCAATTCTTTGATAATGCTGAACTGCTTACCTGGCCTGGCAAGCAGTTCTCACAATAGGCAGTATCCGAGGCATACACTTATCATGACATAGAATGTGCATAATTTATGCCTATAAATGGATTATTCGAAACTTTATTCTATATTTCATGATATGTATTATCTTCTATTTCTCCAGATAGAGGGAATCCAATATTTGCGCATTCTTTTAGAAAGAAGCGCAACTTCAATTAAACAACCGATAGAAAAAAGGGAAGTAGTTGATCAAGCAACAAGAAAAGATCAGATGCTATTGGTCACGCGCCCAGCTTTCACTGTGACGTGCAATGGAAATTGGTGACTTCAGATATACCAGAGGTTTCACCACACATAATCATCTCGACCATAAAATAACGTGAAGATTGTGAGCGGCAACCTCTACATCTTACGTACAGATAGTGTGTAAAAATAATAGAAATACTGGACCGATCCATAATCTCTCTTACCTTTTATATTTTGAGGTTAAAACGTTAAACGCCACAATGATATAATATAATATTTCACTTCAAATTAAAAGTGTTTTTAGCTTCTTAATATTTTTCAGGTAGTGTGTAAAAATAATAGAAATACTGGACCGATCTATAACCTCTCTTACCTTTTATATTTTGAGGTTAAAACGTTAAGCACTACAATGGTATAATATAATATTTTACTTCAAATTAAAAGTGTTTTTAGCCTCTTAATATTTTTATGGTATATATTATTTAGATATCGAACGATCGTTGATTTAGGTAATCAACTACAAAGCAAACACAGGTCATCCCGAATTGTTCGAACGCAGATTCGAACAATTCGGGATGACCTGTGAGAATGCATTCTCGCGTTGTAGAGAACCTAACCAATCGTCATTGTGAGATGAAGAGTAACTACTCAGGTCTCGTAGAGATGGGTTAGAGAAAGCTGGTAAACTAAAAGCATGACAGAAGAAGAGGCAAGAAAACAGGGAGAAGAGCTCAGAGGCCTCAAGGAGCAAATGGCAAAGCCTGTATTTCTTGGACGAACTTTCCGTGCTCTTTACGAACAACCAGGCAGAGAGAGATCTTCGGATGATCAAGGTGCAGCAAAATATTTCTGGGATATTTCGTAGTACAGAGGGTGCTACCGCCTTTTGCATCATCCGAAGTTATCTTGCAACGATGAGCAAACAAGGTCGCTCAATGCTTGGGGCCATGGCTGCTGTTTTTACTGGTACGCCTTTCCCCATCGCATGGGGACCTGAGTAGTTACAACAGGGCTCATAGTTTAAACAGGAACGTTTGCTTGCTGCTCTATATGCACAAAGGGACCAAAATCTCTATATTTACGATAGCGTCTCTCCAGTATCTCCTCGATAGGAACTTGCTTGAGCTCATCAAGATGTTTGAGTACTGTTTCTTTGAGATAGCCTGCTGCCTGTCCATGATTGCGGTGCGCCCCCCCCACAGGCTCAGGGATCAGTTCATCAATGATCTGTGTCTTTAAAAGTTCACGTGCGCAAATTTGCATTGCATCAGCCGCATCTGGAGCGTATGACTTATCACGCCAGAGAATAGAGGCAGCCGCCTCCGGTGCTGCTACTGTATAGACACTATGTTCAAGCATAAGCAAACGGTCGGCGATACTGAGCGCAAGAGCACCACCACTGCCCCCCTCGCCAATGACAACGGAGATAATCGGTACACGCAGTCGTGACATCAAATATAAAGTGGTTGCGATCACGACAGATTGACCATGTTCCTCATCTTCCAAACCAGGAAACGCACCAGGAGTATCAATCAGACAAATCAGAGGAAGCTTAAATTTTTCCGCCATGTTCATCAGACGATAGGCTTTACGGTAACCTTCAGGATGGGGCATGCCGAAATTGTGATATTGCTTCTCTTTCGTTTCGCGACCCTTCTGCTGGCAAACAAACATTACTGTTTGACCGGCCAGTGTGCCGAGACCAGCCAGAATAGCATGATCATCCATGAAAGAGCGATCTCCGTGCAATTCTAGAAAGTCATCACACATGAGAGAAAGATAGTCTGCCGCATAAGGGCGATTCTTATGACGCGCGACCTGGACTGTTTGCCAGGAGGTCAAACAGCCGTATAGCTTCTTTGTCTGCATGCGCAAATAATGGATGGCTTCTTCTAACCGACGTTGACTTTCATCATCAATGCAATCTTGCTGCAGCGCGCGAACATTGGCGGCAGCAATTGATAATTCTTGCTCAAAATCGAGATCATAATCCATTCTTTTCTCCTCATCTCAGCTTGTTCAAATCGAATGCACTTTTTGCTAATTAACTCGTGGGGAAACTAACGTCTCAGCATGAGAATAAAAGCGCAAAAGCCGTGTCAACATCTGGCGTAGTTCATGGCGGGGGACAACTGCATCTATCAAACCATGCTGATACACAAACTCTGCTGTGACAGCGTCTTGTGGCAATTGTATGTGCATAAACTGCTCGATAACACGCGGACCAGCAAAGCAAATAAGACCTCCAGGCTCTGCGATAATGACATCACCAAGCATAGCAAAACTGGCGGTTACACCTCCGGTCGTAGGATCAGTCAATAAGCTAAAATAAGGAAGCCCTGCCTCTCCTAACTTCGCAAGAGCAGCAGAGGTTTTCGCCATCTGCATCAGAGAGTAGATACCCTCTTGCATACGGGCACCACCAGAGGCTGATACAATCAAAATAGGAATGTGGCGCTCAATTGCCAGTTCAATACTACGAGCGATCTTCTCACCAACCGCCGCCCCCATACTTCCACCAATAAAATGAAAGTCCATGACGGCAAAGGCCAGAGGCATACCTGCAATTGAGGCATGACCAATAACGACGCTTTCATTCAAATGTATATTCTGTTGCGCACTTTTCAGTTTATCGGCATACACCTGAGACTGGCTCACAAAGTGAAGTGGATCAGAGGAAGCAATATCTGCATCCATTTCGATAAAACTACCAGGATCAATCAGGAGATCAATACGTTCGTAGGCAGTAAGCCTGGCATGATAACTACATCTGGGGCAAACCTTCAAATTTTTCTTGAAGTCCGGCTCATAGATGATGTCTTTACATTTGGGACATTTCACAACAAGGTTCTTTGGTACAATAGCCCCTGATCGTCTTTTATCTACAGTAGATATATCTGCTGCCTTTATGATGCCCTGAATCATGTATCTCTCCTTATTGTCCTACGTAAATAAATTAATCTCACCAGCATGCAACACGAAATTGTTGTCACCAGTGGCACCCGCCGTGGCATTTATAATAATGAATTCATCTTCTGTACGACATTATGCAGCAGATTCGTCTATTTCGATCAACTCCGTTTCTTTAAGCATTTCTATTAACGCAACAATCTTTGCTGGTGTATCTACAGCAAAAGCCCTTTTACCGGGAGCAATATGGCTTATAAGTTTAGTAAGCACTTGAGATGAGCCTAACTCGACAAATGTATCACAACCAAGATCAAGCAACGTTTCAATGCAGGTTATCCAGCGAACCGGATTGACGATTTGTTCAAAGAGTTCCTGCTGTATCTTATGGCCCCTGATCAGTGTTTTCCCCGAAACATTCGCGACAAGTGGTACATTGGCATTGCTCCAAGTTAGATTTTGCATTACTTCTTTAAGCGCAGACTGCACAGGCAGCATAAGCTGAGAATGGAAGGCCCCTTTCACTGGCAGACGTACCGCCCTGGCGATTTCGAGTTTACGAACAGTGTCCACCAGCTCCAACACACCAGCTTCTACACCGGAGACAACCAGCTGTGTATGCGTATTCCAGTTTGCTACTGTGACATAATGCCTCTTCGAAATATCCACACATAAATTTTCTAAGGTCTCGATAGGCAAACCGATGACCGCCGCCATCGCCCCTGGCTGCTCGTCTTGTACCTGATGCATCAGTTTTCCCCGCTGGCACACAAGATATAATCCTTCTTCAAAGGTAAGCACACCAGCTGCAACCGCCGCTGTATACTCACCCAAACTATGACCCGCTATCATATCAGGATAAAGACCAAGCTGATATGCATAATTGGTCAAAGCTAACGAGTTTGCGAAAAGTGCAGGTTGAGCTATATGCGTTTGGCTCAATACACCGATAGGACCTTCGAGACAGTAGCGGGTAACCGGCATACCAGTTACAACATCACTGTGCGACAAATAACGTGCAAACAACTCGGGGTGTGTCTTTAATAGTTCACTCCCCATGCCTACTTTTTGTGATCCTTGACCTGGATAAAGAAAAGCGATTTTTCCCATGATAAGAATCTCCTTTGAAACTACGCGTTCATGGCTCCTGTATTACCCAAAAACAAGCTCAACGCACACATTCCTGACAGTATAACTTGTTAATTTTATGTTCTCGGTGTGCGTTTTCTAAAACCAAATATTATTTGTAGTACAAGCATTATTTGTAGTACAAACCTTACCGCTGAGTTACTGACATCTTAAGTCATCCAAGTGAAGTACCTCCTGCATTTATGCAGGGGATTCTCAAGAGCGCGTCTCTTGAAGGTGGTTACGCACCTTGCGATAGGCTTTACTCAATCGTTTCACTGTCTTCTTGCGTCTCACCAGCCTTGACGCGACGAAAGAACGCTTGGAAGGCCTTGTCGACGCGTTTCAAGGTCTCCTGTAGCACCTGCGAATGGATGTCTTTGTACTCTTCTCGCAGTTCTTTGATCTCTGGTAATTAGTTGATTTGATCGTAGCAACTCACACTATGATCTTTTGCGGCTTGTTTGCGAGTCGGATAGGGTTGGTATCTGTAGGTACGCATCCTGACTACTTTCCTTTCTGGCTCTCAACATAGCGTTTCACAATTTCTAATGTCACCCCACCAGTTGTGCCCACGTAGTAACTATTGTTCCACAACGAAGGGAGTTTCTTCTTGAGAGCTGGGAATTCCTGCCTCAATTGGTGACTGGTAGCGCCTTTGATTAATCGGATCAACCTGTGGATACCAAATTGTGGGTCACACCCCACCAGCAAATGAACGTGATCGGGCATGACCTCCACCTCCACAAGCTCCTGCTTCCATTTTTGAATGGTCTCAATGATGAGTTCTTTCAAACGTGCATCAATGGGAGCGAGCAGGACTTTCCGTCGATACTTCGGCACCCAGACCACATGATAGTGACAATTATAGACCACGTTTGAGTTACTTTTAATTTCTGTATCCATGCTCATATTATAGCACAAAAGAGTAGCTAGCACAACAGTTAGTTGCTCTTTTTGGTGCGGACGGCTTATATCCCCCTGCATTTATGTAGGGGTTTTACGCCGCTTCTTGATAAAAAAACAGAATGCATGTCTGCGCATACATTCTGTTTAATTCGCAAAGGATAAGCAGTAACCCAAAATACTCTTGGTCAAGCCGTCTTATGCGAAGATACTTGCCTTTTATCTTGCGCTAATCACATCCTTTCGAAAATGTTCCAAGCAATTTCTGGCTAAATTCTGCGAGATCCTTCGCAGCGATATACTTGAACTTGTCTTTTTCGTGGGCGGTCAGATCAAAATTTTGTGCCTGGATTGATGGTACCGGGTCTTTCAACAATTCTTGACAAAAAACCTCATCTACAGCAGCCAGTGCTAAAATCGAATTAATTATTTTCCAGCTCATCGTCTCTTGCCCACCCTTGTACTCCTATAACTGCTCCCATATGTCAGGAACTATCTCCTCATCGCTCTACTCAGATAATCATAGTCGATTTGCTTAAACAATCCCTAGCAGCTATTTCACGCTTGCTTTATATACTGGCAGTAGAAACATCTGACCACCAATGATTTGTTCCCGCCAAATATATTTACTGCGCGTACAATATAAACGATATAGCACCAGCATTTCTCTCATGTATATGTATTCGGTAATTCAAAGGTAATTTCTCTTTGCAATGCTTCTTAGCAAAGAGGGACCAAAAATAAGTGAACGAAGCCACAATTGCACGACACTGCGCTACAGTATAGATTGGGCTATCGAACACGAGCGGATCCATTTGTTAGAGTACGCTTAGTCAGGAGAGTTTCCTGATGCTTTCCCAACCGTATAGGGGGTAGAAACGTTATAGTATGCCACCATCATATCCATACCCCAATTAGCATGCAAAAGATTATGGCAATGGAACATCCAGAGTCCCGGATTATTTGCTAAAAATGCAACGTCATAACTCTGATGAGGCGGAATGAGGACTGTATCCTGACGGACTGGGCTCCCTGTTAAGGGGTGACCATTGTTCGCAAGTACAGTAAAGGTGTGCCCATGCAGGTGCATTGGATGGTAAAGATTACTCTGATTATCTATATGAATTTTGACCAACTGTCCTTCGTGGACCATGATCATACCAGTATTAGGGAAGACTTTGCCATTTATCGTATAGGTCATCCCCGTACGACCAAGGGAACTACCAATCTGATTATTCAGTACAATAGTAGCCGTCTCATCGAAATGGCTCTGCGGCGTGATCGCAGTGCTCGTCGGTTGACCATATGTTGTCATATCAAACCATTGCTTTACCGCAGGAAGCGTTGACGGAACAGTACCTTGACCAAGCACAACAGCGGGAGCAGCCTGGTATTGAGGATGATCACCATCAGATGCTGTAACTAAAGCGACCGAGCCTTTGGCAGGCATCTGAAAATACACGTCATACCGCTGAGCCGATCCGATGGGTAACGGTGTCTGATTCAACCACTGTGGACCATTGAGATCCTGCCCATCCAGTGATATAACTTTGAATGGAGCGCCAATAAGTGTCACCAGTTGCGGAGCGGTGGAGGGTGTGGCAGATGTATTCACAATGCGCAAACGTACCCACTGGCCTGGCCGGGCAGCCGTGTTGAGTGTTCCAACCGTATTATTGATAGCTAAAATTTGTTGATTGTTGTTCTCATTCCATTCGTGTAGAGCAACACTATCATCTACATCCACATGGTACGTCGGGGTTGTAGGAGCAACAATTATCATGCCATATAAACCACCATCGGTTTCTGCCTCGCTAAACTGATGAGAATGATACCAGTATGTGCCAGGATCATCCACAAAAAAACGATAGACGTAAGATTGACCAGGTTTTACCGCATTTTGGGTAACACCTGCTACACCATCGGCTGAGTTAGGAACATCGATACCATGCCAGTGTATTGTAACGCCAAAAGAGAGATGATTCACCAGCGTCACAACCACAAGATCACCTTGCTGTACCTGCAAGGTCGGTCCAGGTGCTGTCCCGTTAAAGGTCCAGGCATCTGTCTGGAAATGGGGGCCCAGAGTAAGATGAGCATACTGAGCATCGAGGGTGAAACGCTTCATATGGGGTGCTGTCTGCGGAGCCTGCAAACTGTCCACGGACGTCGAGCCTGCCATACCCATATTAATAGAGGCTGGCATCCCAGGCGGTATTTGTGGGGCGGCTAAGGTGCTCGAAGTGGTATTGCCATTGTCAGCAGAGGTTGCAGGTTGTAGCCGCGCTGTAATCTGAAAATAGCCTGCGACACCAATTAAAAGAGCAACAAGAACAAATAAGCAGAAAACAGGAATGCTCAATCGCCGTTTCTTATTCGCTTGCGTATTTTTCATTCGATTCCTTCTTTTGACCATATAGACTGTAAAGATTAATCATTCTATGCTCATAGCTCATAGCTAGATCTCGTGAGCATATGCCTTTCTAAGCCTAGCCAGATAACCGCTCGTAGCAGCGAGATTTTCATAACCAAGCCGTTCCTAGATGGAACTCGTCTGAGCGCCCAGATCCTCCATCACGAGAGCAACAGTATGGCGCAACGTGTGGACTGTCGAAACTCCTAGATGGCTCTCACAGAGATCAGCGATCGTCTGTGATCCAATGGCCCGACCATAAGTACGATCGCTGAAGAAGACCCAGATTGGCCTATCCGGAGCAAGGAAGTACTTATCAAACAACCATAATTCAATGGCAGTTGCAATACGATCATCTGCACTAACAGGCACCTCTGCTAATGCAGTCTGAACACGCGGCGCTATGGTATGATGACTCAGAATTGACATCCCGTTCTTTCCCCCTCAAACCTGACGTATCTACTTATGGATCCTTTTTTCCCTTCAACCCGATAAAATGATATATTATTATCTTTTAATAAAGACTTCGTATTATAATCCTCGCAGCGAGCAAATTGATGGCATATTTTATTCTCAATAGTTTTTAAAGGCGATACAGGCGGATCCTCAAGCTTGGAGATATTTGAGACCTCTATTCAGAAAATTTCTTCCTTAGAACTAGAATATCCTCGCCTGGCTCGGTGCCTAAATCTTCCTTGAGCAGATGCTGGAAATCCGTCAACTTACGGACCGCCCCTGCTATGTTTCCTTGTAGAAAATATGCGCTCACAATGGCTTTGATAGCAGGCTCACAATAAGGATCTACCACTAAAGCTTGATGAGAGTATGAGAATACCTCGTCAAACATGCTAAGTTGAGAGCAAAGACGAATCAGACTTTCGAGAACCTGCTTGTAGATACGTTCATATTGTCGTCGGTAAAGTGCAAATGTATCCTCATAGGCATCCGCTGGCAGGAAGCCAGCACTACAATACCCGGCAATTTTGCTATAATGGAGAATAGCTACCTCCAGATCTCCCTTCAGCTCAGATTCTCGGGCCAACGAGACAAGGCGTTGCACATCGAAGATATCAGCCCACCAACTTTCATTAAGCTCAAACCAGTAGAAGTTGTTCTTGTTACGACAGATGAATTTTGATTCTTGATGTGGCAGTAATTCAGGCTCAAGCAAATGCCGTAGATAGTTAATTGTCACATGCAAATTGCGCAGTCCCGCCAACCTTTCAGTATCAGGCCAGAGTAATTTGATTAATTGAGCAGACGAAAAACGCCTGGATGGGTTGAGTAGAAACCACTTTAGAAGAGCCTTGGCCTTGTTTCTACGCCACACAAGCGCTCCTACAGATTGATTTCCTCGCATGATGCGAAAAGGACCGAAGAAATATACCCTATAAAGCGACGCCGATTCACTACTATGAACTGCTTGCTTCGTTGAAACAGTCGTAGTTGATTTTGATGATAGATGCATGTTCGTCACACTCCTTTTCCTGCTACTAGAGTACTCGGAAGCGCTTAACGATTTCTTCGCACATACTTCGCAATAGTTTTGTTTCTCCTCGTGTATGCGTTGTTGTAAGGCGATCATGATCATCATATTTCTTTACGAAAAATTCATGCAAGAATTATTGTGTAATTAATGAGCTATATATTTTCACCTATAAATATGTTATACTATTGCTTAATATATATTAGTGCGTGAACTATCGCCGGACTGAGAACTTTGTGGTTTTCGCGCCACTTGTTTATAAATTTTGAAATTAGGTAGAAGAAATTCTCCTGTTCATTTGAGTGACGTGTTATCTAAAAAGATAGATTGCTGAACAATGAATATAGATTACGCATAAAAATGAATTGATTAATTCCGCATTTGTCATAGTAATGAGTGTCACGATTTTTGCTTCAGTTATATTTTTGCTGGGATTACAAATATTCTCATCACAATTACTATTCTTACGATCAAATGTTTTCTATTTTATTTCATTCACTCTTTTTACCATTTTTTATTCTTGGAATATGCTTGTTGAGAGTATTTTTATGGCTTTTAGATCCGCCGAGAATATATTCATAAAAAATACCTGAAGGGTTACAAAATAAATACGTCAACAACATAAGCAAAACTATCATTACCTCCCATGCGTATAGTAAATAGAAAAGGAGTTAATATATGCCAGAAACAGATTATGGTGTTCTGATAGCTCGTCCGCTTGAAAGCCAGATGGGTACCGCTGGTTCACCACATTATCAAATTCATGTGGCGGATAGCCAGGGAGTGGACTATCGGATCGCGGTCAATGTACTCTCGCAGTTAAAGCCCTATAACTTGCTTTATCACATCGAAGATGATTTCAACTATCCGCTCACCACTGAATTGCTCAAGCAACAAGATGGCTTCACCAAAATCGACAAGCAAAACGATATCAATGCCAATTTAGCCATCGATTTTATCCGCAGTACCATCGTCGAACCGGAACAGATGCAACCGCAACAATTCACTGAAGTCGCGACAGAGTCCGAACTCAACCAGTTCCTGCAGGATCGTGTCCAACAGGCAATTGACGATCCAGAAGCGCTCCTCTATGCCTTTGGCCAACGTTGGGGGCCCGAAGTTGGCAAACCTGATCAATACTTTAACTTTGAGCCTGGTAACGGCATCCATAACATCCACATGAACCAGGGAAACAGTGGCAAGTTCGCGACAGAAAACGGCGTCTGGCAGGATGGCGCACTACTGATCCATTTAACGAGAGCCAATAAATGGATCGCCATCTTCTTAAAATTCCAATCTCAATCCTGGAAAACCGACGATACCACTGGCGACCCGATATAGACACTTGAGCCCGAACAGCCTGGGACCTCTTCCGCCAATTCGCAAGAGGTCCTTTATCTGTCCAGACTGCCTTTTTGCAAAAACATTCCCTCTACAATTGAAGTAAAAATAAATCTCTACATTATAAATAGAAAATAAAATCAATATATTGTATGATGGTGTTAACAAGTACCTGGGAAGAGAACGGTGTAGTGATAGTTCATCTGCAAACGAGTACAGGATCAACTGACAATGAAGGAGCCATGGATAGTAGGAATAAAATCAAGGAAACATCGGTCCTTCTTATTAGAGGAGGGTAAAAGGAGCGTACGTGCAAGAGCGCGACCAACGCTTACGTTTTGAACAGCTTATATTACCGCACCTTGATGCGGCATATAATCTGGCACGCTGGCTAACGCATAATGACCAGGATGCCCAAGATATGGTACAGGATGCCTGCTTACGGGCCTTCAAATTCTTTTCAGGATTTCGTGGTGGAGATAGCCGTACCTGGCTGCTGACCATTGTGCGAAATACCTGTTACACCTGGCTACAACAACGACGGCTAGATGCGCTGATAACGCCTTTTGACGAAGAACTCCATGACATAGAATGTGATACGCTCAATCCGGAAACGGTGCACTTGCGACGCATCGACCAGCAAAAATTAAGAGAAGCGCTTGAAGCATTACCTGTAGAGTTTCGAGAAGTAATGGTCTTACGAGAAATGGAAGAATTATCATACAAGGACATTAGCATCATTGTTCACGTGCCATTGGGGACAGTCATGTCTCGTCTGGCACGCGCACGCAAACAGCTTCAACGCTATCTTGTTGATCAAATGAATGAAGAAGGGATACAATGAACTGTCCAGGGGCGCAGCGTCTTCTGCATGCATACATCGATACTGAATTAGATATGGCCGATACCTTAGAGGTCGAGCGGCATCTTGAAACATGTCCGGCTTGTTTAGCAACGTACAACGATTATCAAACACTCCGGGCAATCATAAAAGCTGACTCACTCTATTTTCAGGCTCCAGAGAAGTTACAGAAACGTGTGCAGTCATCGATACGGAAAGCCAATCAAGATGCATTTATTTCTCGCTTAACATCCTGGCGTGGAATTGGCATAGCGGCTGCTCTGATCATCGCAGTGGCTCTTACTATGTTTTTTACACATTTCATGTTTTCTTCTTCAGGTGAAAGACAGATGCAACAGGCTGTGCTGGATAGCCATGTACGCTCATTAATGGCAGGCCACCTGGTAGACGTACCATCTTCGAACCAGCACACTGTCAAACCATGGTTCAATGGAAAACTCGATTTCTCACCTCCAGTGGTCGATCTCGCCTCTCAAGGATTTCCTTTGATTGGTGGGCGGCTAGATTATCTCGATGATAGAGCGGTAGCAGCTGTCGTTTATAACCATCGAGCACATATTATTAATCTCTTCATCTGGCCGACCACACAAAGCGCCAATAGCGCAACGGATACCACCTACCAGGGCTATCACTTGATTCACTGGACAAAAGCAGGCATGACCTACTGGGCCGTCTCTGATTTGAACCAGGGTGAGTTGCAAACGTTTGCTCGATTAGTGCAAAACTCAACATAGCGTACTGGCTTTCTTTATGCGTTGAAAAAACGTGTTGGAATCTATCTAGCGCCGTACCTCTTCAGGTAACTCATACCACGGCATACGTCGGCCAATAATGTCACGCATCTTCCAGCCCATTGATTTGGGTGTTACTCGCATATGTTGTTGTAACGCCTGGACGCGTCGTGTTATCAGTTGAGCCTCTCTTCTTGAAGATAGGCCGGAGGGGGGAAAAGCTGTTCCAGATCAGTGGAAGTCCAGCAGGCCAGGGCGTTAGCAATCACGTGCCAGGTCTTCTCAAACATGGCAACCAGTTCAGCGCCTTGTACGTGGCTTGCTCGTCCCTAGACCGCTCCTTATGCCAGTGGACCCTATCGGAATTTTTTTCACCCATCCACCCCACCCCTAGAACCAAGAGACACGTGCATCGATCATATGGGCGAGAAGCTGGCCTATCGACCAGTGATGTAGTACAAGAGAGAGGGCAAGTTGTTCGGATGAAAATGGTGCGATGGTTTGGACGAGGGCTTGCTGATAGTTCTCCCAACCGTGTTTGTAGAACGTGATGACAGGAAATGTGCCAGAGCAGCCTGCGACTCCACTTGTATGGCCGCCTCCTGAAAGAGACCGAGATCTTTTAAGGGTATCCAACTGAGCGCTCCTTGAGAAAAGTGTTCATTCTTCTCATAAATCAGCTTTCTCGCAGGCATTTGCATATGCGGCAAACTCTTCTTGAGAATAGCTTGTACATTTGGGCGACTCCTCCCAGCTTGGCGCTCGATCTCGGAGAAGAAGTCGTCACCTCTACAATCTTGTACAATCCCAACTTTTATCATCAAAAGAGCCGAAACGAATTGACTGGTCTCTCTGCTATTTTCCCGCATCAATATATTCTGCCACTTTATTATGGTCCAGTATAGCCACACATGCCTACTCGTGGAGAGTTTACCACAGGCAAGAACATCTCTTCGCCACACTCATGCTCCTCTGCGCATGCACCGCAGAGCCAGCCCTCCCCTTCATAGATACACTGGGCGCATACCATAGTAGCAGGTTTGCCGCATTTCTCGCAGAAAATCAGGGGAGGTTCATTTCTGGCGAGGACCTGGATAGATTTTTCCTTAGCTTCTCCTTCTCGTTCTGCCACCACCTTCAGGCGCAATTCCGTTGTCGTGCCGTAATCATATTCGTGGAAAAATTGCATCCCCGGACTCAGAATGGTGCCTGCCTGCACACGCATGGTCTTATCACCAAACTCCAAGTCTGGAGAGGATGCGTAGGAGGTTCCGGCAATCTCAAATTTACTTAAGTGTCCACAACACTCTAGCCAGGTTCTCCGGAGAAAATCATCCAAGGTTTGCAGCGTTACCTCAACAGGGAATTCCAGATGCATCCAATACTGTGGTTGGCCGCGTCCTTCTACAAGCAGATGTACCATCCTTGTTTTCTTGATCGGCTTCCGGTTGGCTGTTACGGCAACATCTGTTCTTGAGACACATGTTTCCAGGTGTTTTGTCATGGCCATTTTACTCAACACACCATGACAAAATTGACAGGTTCCTTTGGAAGATGTCTTGTTCATCTTTTCTTTCCTCCCAGTCTATTGGTACAACTCTTTCTGTACGCTTGTCATATTCAGATTGCTCCATTTTCTTTTGATGGCGACGCCTCCCAATCGCACTGTCTCTCATATATATTATATTACACCACACTACAGTTGCAGAGACGAGTGATTTGCGCTAAGCAAAGCTAATAAATCGCACTATACTGCCTTATCAATTCAGTGGTGATAAGATATAACCCATGCACGCTACTTCTCAGAGGTACAATCGATGAAGTCTCTACAAAAAGCTTGGAAACGTGATAAAGCCAAAATAATTGCTATTCATGTAACGGCACTCAACTATTCGAATGGACCACAACTCTTAACAACAGCGAGCTTCATCGCACAATAATAGTACAGTAGAATACATGAAGCAATCCCGATAGTGAACTGTTAGCAAACCCTCCAGTCAGGAGCAATATCAGCGAAAAAGGAAAAGGTGGCGAAGACGCATACTCTGCTTTTCACCACCTTCCAAAATGTGCCTGAAAGTCCTGGATTGGTAAATTTATTCATCCTTATTCGTCACTATATCAATGTGAACTAAAAACAAATGTAAAGTTAGCAACAATATCTTTTGTAAGCCATTCGTGACAGCGATATGTTTTATCATGCTTGTTAGTTGTTTTTATCGATATGTATTCGTCAGTCATACGCGCCAAATTGCGTGTATTCTTGCGTTTGTAGGACGTTAAGCCAATGAGTATGTGTGATATAGCGGATAGATAAAATGAATAGAGAGCAGCATGCACCGCCACGGCGACAATTTATTCATCCGATGTCGCCGATACGAGATACACTGCCAGTGATTGCGTCTGAGACGCTGAAGTCGTACCCGCCGTCTCGTTCTGCGGAAGAGGAGCAGACCACGCTGGATCAATGGGGCAACGGTCAGATACGGGCAGGCTGGATAGAGGAGAAACCGATACAGCCATTGTCTCCCCACGCATTTCCTGTGGAGAGGCAAGCTAACATTCCCGTAACACGAAGAAGTCCGACGTCATTCGCCTGGATGATGCCTCAAAGCGAACCCGATAGCGCTCAATTTGTTGCTGACCACCCAAACGCTGCCTTCCAGCAGGACGAAAGACAATTAGAGACCGGGCACGACGCAGCATTATCGTGGATATTTCCACCGGCGCCATCTCGCCCGGTACAAGGGAGAGGACGCCGCGCCGTACAGAAACAGCCGCTGCAACCACAGCAACGACCAAAATCGCGCAAGAGGCGTATACCGATCTGGATGGCAGTGATCAGTATCATCGCGATTGTTGTGATTGTGCTCACCCAGGGGAATGGCATCGTCGGTGCGTGGACCGCTGATGAGTTCCGCGCAATCGCCGGACCAGTCGTGGCAGCTCAGGTTGAAGCCTTGTATCTCAACGCGCAAAACACAGCCTATAGATGGGAATATCAGCTTGGTTTGCATCACGTCGCCGCGCCCTTTCAAGGGAAATCGCTGGTAATAAAGTCAGCCAGGCCAGCGCAAACCGCGCTGAAGCCGATGTCACTAACTGCTGTGCAACCGCTGATATCGCCAGCACTCAACGGTGAGGGGACTTGGACTATATTGGAGGCGGCTCCTGGCGTCTATAGCTATTTGCCATTGGATGCGAAGGCATTTATTCGGCCTGATCCCACCACTTCCTATGCAGTTGTCTCACTCTTGCAATTCGATGCTCGCTTTATGCGTTTGCATATCGTATCGGGCACGAAGGAACCAGGTGGACCGCTCGGTGCCTATGGCCAAGGGATCATCCCCCAGAAGGATCAAGAGGGGAATGCTTTACTTGCCACTTTGAATGGTGGATTTAAATATGCAGATGGTGCATTTGGACTCATGACCGATGGCAAGGTCTTTGTACCACCGCAACAAAATGCTGCCACAATTGCAATTACGAAAAGTGGAAAATTGATTATAGGAGCCTGGGGAACTGATCCGCGCCTCTATAGCAACAACAAGGATCTGGTTGCCTGGCGTCAGAATGCTGGATTGCTGATCAACAATGGGAAGATTAGCACCCTGGCCAAGGACGGTGCGGCCTGGGGCGGCACCATTTTGAATAGTGAGTACACCTGGCGTTCGGGGCTTGGTATCACAGCCGAGGGAAACTTAGTGTATGCCGCAGGCAATGCATTGGTACCAGAAACACTGGGGAAAGCTCTCAAGGCGGCAGGCGCCGTCATGGCGATGGAGACAGATATCAATCCATTCTGGACGCGTGCCTTCCTCTATCAACAAGAAAAGAGCGGGGCGTTGACGATCAGCAAGCTCAGTACTGCTATGCAAGGAACGGGTAAAGAGTACCTGACTGCGAATGAACGTGACTTCTTCTATTTAACGCGCTATATGCCTGTAAGGGCCACCAAATAAACAGACAAGCATCCAAAGGGAAACCTGTTCTGGTACGACGAAGACGCAGCCCTTCTCTCGAGCAAGCCATCTTGCTTCCATCTTCGGCAAGAGCAACAACGCTACCAGTTCCTTGTAAGCTGAAGCTTGGCAATCGGCATCTGAAGCTGCCTTCATTTTACTAATGTTAAATGTGGGTAAAAGACAGGCATTCATGCATGGGGTACTTGACTCCTCTAGATTTTTTGCAACACAACCGTTTATACTGATGGCAGAAAGTTTTGCGCATTAAATGTGCCTCCTAAGACATCCTTTGACGATGCCCCCATCCAGCGATCAAGGACTGTCGCATAGACAGAGCGAAAATCGACGGTATATTTCAAATTGCCGTTTTGATCTAGGCTTTTCAGATCGGGTGGTTCGCCAAAGATGCCTTTATTGATTGAATTGCCCAGCACGAACATTGGCGCAGCTGTGCCATGATCAGTACCCAGACTGCCATTCTCTTCGACGCGTCGACCAAATTCTGACCAGGTCATCACCACCACATCATCAATTTTGCCATGGTGCGATAGATCGGAATAGAAGGCAGAGAGTCCATCTGCAAGGGTTTTCATCAAGGTCGCATGCGTCTGCTGCTGATGGGCATGCGTGTCAAAGCCGCCCAAGGTGACATAGCCAACACGTAACCCTAATCCCTGTACGATTGCTTCCGCCAATACGTTAAGACCGGCAGCGAAAGGTCCATCGGGATATGTAACAGCAGGCTTATATGCCTTATTCGCCTGTCGCAATTGCTTCTCGCCCTCTTGGGAATCCAGAGCGGTCGTATCCAGCAAGGCAGCATAAGGAGAGGATTTGGGATAGGTGTTGTACAGGTTCAGCAGTGCCTGCACACGAGCATTGCCGCCATCTTTATCCATAGGATCGGGTGTGATACTATAGGATTTCGTGGAGGTCAGTGTCGGGACAGGCGTCGATATTGATGAGAGAGCTAACGAGGTCTGCACACCTATATTCATGGCCTTAAAAGGATGTCCATCTTGATCAACCATCCCAGAAACCAAGTTTCCCAACCATCCCTGGCGTCCGCTACCAGTCAGATCGAGCGTCTGCCAGATATCCATAGCCTGAAAATGCGATAGACTCTGATCAGGATACCCAACGCCTTCGACAATCGCCATATGTCCAGCGTCCCAGAGACTTTTGAGCCCCGACAGGCTCGGATGCAGTCCTAAGCGCTCATCCAGATGCAACACCTGATCCACAGCAACACCAATAGTTGGACGCAACTGTCGATAGGTTGCATCAGCATAAGGAACGACCGTATTCAAGCCATCATTGCCGCCCGCGAGCTGCACGACAATCAAAGTACGATTCGAGGCCGCCTGAGAGAAACGCGCTCCATCAAGCGATAGCGCTTGCGCCGATGCCACACCTCGACTAAAGATTGCAGGCATCACCATGCCAGCAGACACCACAAGCATGCCATCGCGCAGCATCGCTCTACGTGAAAGTCTCATCGCAAACCCCTTTCGCTAATTCAAATGATATTCTGGCAAAGACATCAGTAAGTACAGTGTTCCACGTACCTTGCTTAAAGGATAGCTCTGACCGTTCGTCAAAGTCACGCTCGCTTTGCTCTGATCTTTGGTCGTAAAGTAGTCGACCAGTTGCTGCTTGCGCTGTGTCGCCAGATTGCCATCCAGCAAAAATGAGCAGAAGTAATCGACGAAATGTTCCGGCGTATCAAGATGATTCGCATCGATGATCTGCTGTATGTTGGTGAGCGGCGTTGATGATCCCAAACTCACACGACCTCGTAGAAGATAATCGATATAATTCACACGCGCGATCCATGTACCGCTGTTTAACCACAAGGCACTCGTCTTATCGCCTGGCCAACCAGCCACATTCGGCGGATCAAGAAGTGTCTGACCCATGATAGTTGTCTGACGTGGTAAGTACGATCCATCGCCACTGACATTCAGGTTCCGATAGGCACCCACAGCGAACTCAGTCGGAGACTTAACACGGCTACGATACGCTTTAGACGATGAAAATTGTGGTGATAACAACAAAGCTTTCATCACAGCTCCCATATTGTGCTTGCTGCTTGTATAGGCATCGACGAGAGGCTGAAGATCCTCTTTGCTCGGATTTTCGTAGGCAAAGAAGGTAAAGAGCTTGTTGCAGATGAACCAGGGAGTGGATGGATGGTTTGCCAGGAGCTGAACAACATCCTTATAATCCAGCTGGCCCGTATGTCCCAGGTAAGTGATAGTATCCGTCGTATGCTGCATTGGCAGATAGCGAGCTTGCGTCGTATGGCCTACCACATGCCAACCAGTCAGAGCCAGAGCCCCATTGTGCACATCCTGCTGAGTATATTGTCCAAGTCCCAGCGTAAAAAGCTCCATCACCTCACGTGCATAGTTCTCATTGGGAGATTTCTTTGTGCTCGTCGTCAGGTCAAGATAGACCAGCATAGCCGGATCGCTTGTGATACCAGTCAGGATGTTGTCAAAGGTATCGAAAGCATGTGTGCGCAGGAACTGATTCTGTACCATCATACGCGCAAAAGCTTGCTTCCCTCCTACCTTGGTATAGCTACTGACAAAATGTCCATGCCAGAAAAGAGTCATCTTCTCCAGCAGCGGACGCTGTGTCCAGGCCATACGTAAAAGCCACCAGCGTTGCTGATCAGCTACCTTGCTCAGATCAAGCTTGAGAGCGGCAATGCGCGACTCCAACGCATCGTCCGGCACCTGTTGATAATTGAGGAGTTTTCCAACCGCATCGTTGAGCGACAGTGATGTGTAAGCTGATTTTTCAGCCGAATTAAGACCAAAACCGACGCGACGCATAAGATGTCCTTGTGCTTGAGCTGTCTGAGTACTCTCAACATGAGCCAAGGGCATGTCACTGGTCCTCAACCACTCCACCACCCCCGTCGCCGCCCCTACAGCCAGAGCGACACCACCAACGCTCGCCGCCGTCCCCAGCAGAAGCTTACGGCGAGATAATCCAGCTGGATGCTGGCCTCTATTTTTTGTTGCATCAACCGACGGAGCCAGCGAACCGAGTTTTCCACTAGCGCTATCCAGCGGCTCCGTTGGTTGCTCATGTCTATCCATATCAAGCCTTTTCCAATGCTAATCACACCCATTCGCCTTCAGACATCGACTCCAATAAAGTATCAATGAAGGCACAGATCGCTTTGTCCAATTATGCAAGCATATCAAACAAGCAGCGATCTTCGGCCGCAACGCGGTCGTTCTTTTATTCCCTTAGGAGAAACGTCACGTTCCTCCATAATTTGAAAGCAATGGCCTTCAGATACATCACAATCAAGCGAATCATGCAACCACGTATTCGCATGCAGATTATTCTCAAGCAATCTTTATCTATTGTAACCGTCAGAAGTCAAGCAAACCTCAAGATACCATCCAGATTTGATCTTTTTCTACTACTCATCTGTTCAAGGCATGGCATTTCTCTTAGAAATAGAGTATGCTTTTTGCGATGAGCATGAACGTTCAAAAGACTCACTGAGACGAGCAAAGGAGAGGCTACACCAGCTCCATTTCCAACAAGGATCGAAGGGTCATCATCTCAAACAGGACGCCACAGCCATTCAAGACATCGTAGAGAAGCTGAGCGAAGAAAGCAAAGTCGTACCAGCTCTTAACACCGTCACAATTGAACTGACTGACGATGGGCAAAAATCGGACTACCCGCATGCTAAGATGATATTATTTTTTGTCCTAGTTAGCGGCCCCCCATTTCAACGTTTCCCAGGTAGAGACTTTCGATACCTTTGCATACAATGGTGCGTTTGCAGTACCAAT
Organism: uncultured Chloroflexia bacterium; assembly: GCA_963699315.1. Lineage (GTDB taxonomy): Bacteria > Chloroflexota > Ktedonobacteria > Ktedonobacterales > Ktedonobacteraceae > Dictyobacter. The sequence continues at coordinate 3,209,337 of OY969433.1, read as the reverse complement.
CCAGGTGCTGACATAGTCACCATTTTCCTTGGAAAGTAGTGCAATATCACCATTTCCAAGATTGATCCATTGGAATTGCTCCCAAGTCGAAATCGCAGTCGCGGCAGCTTCGAGCGGTACATTTGCCGTGTAGATTTCGGCGGTAACATAATCACCGTTGCCAACAGATTGCAATGCAATCAAGCCGTTGCCAGCGTCAACGACGCGGAACTCTGCCGAGGCTTGCACTTGTGAAACGTCGGCAAACAGAGGCGCATCTGCCACACTGAGGTTAGCAGTCACATAGTCACCGTCTACCGTAGATTTCAGCCAGATGGTTTGTCCTATAGGAGCTGTGGACTGCGGTGTTGGCTTCGCTGTGGGCTGTGGCGTTGGCGTTGGTGCCGATGTTGGGTTGATAATAGATATTGGCGTTGGCCTGGAGGTAGGGGTTGGCCTTGGCCTGGAGGTAGATGTTGGCCTTGGCCTGGAGGTAGGGGTCGGAGTATTATCTGCGTTTTCCGTTGACGCAGGAGATAAAACTCCGAGTGCATCGGTAGTGGCTGTCGGCGTTGGTTTGGAGAGGTTGGAGAGCAGTGCCAGAGAGGATAACTTTGGTGAAGTCGCAGCCAAAGCAGTATAGGTCCACAGGCAGCCAATCATCAATAGGAGTACCAGAGACCACATCATAATGGAAGCGGTATGCTTCGAGGTCGTCTGCCATTTGAATGTACCAACAGCAGGCGCTTGCCTGGAGGATGATCTTGTGGCCGGCCTCATGGTCCCCAGCTGTACTGGGGATGATGGAGTTACTGGAGCTACTGGAATCGCTGGCTCTGCGGATACTGCTGGCGATGCTGGAGTTACAGTTACGAGCTCGGCATTGCTCTGATCGATGCTTGCGGTCGCATCAGCAGAATCGTTGATAGCGAGCAATATTTCATCTTTAAGAGCCATATCTCGCAGCAGTTCTTCGAAAGGATCAGCGGCATCATCCTGATCTGCTGGTACAGATTGCATTGACGCAGATTCTAATCCATCTTCGAGAGCCATATCTTCCAGGAAAGAGTCAAAATCTTCCGGTAAAGCATTTTGTGCTTTGGATAGGCGTCCAGTGAGGTGAGATGTCGGCGTCCTTTTGATCGATGGAGGGGCCAAAAGATCCTCTTTGCCGAGATCCTCTGCCTCGTTGTCTGGTCGAGATTGAAATTGCGGCTGTATGGTACGACTGTCCGGATCAACCGGTGGTTGTGAGCTGGATGATTTCGGCGCAGTTGATGGTCGCAATTGCTGTATTGGCGTGCCTGATTGAGATGTCGGAGGCCTGGTCGGTATTGGTGGTGCTTGCGGTAATATTCGGCGTTTTGAACGTGGCAATGGCAGGTCTGAACTGGTAATCGGAGCCTGCGCGTGTTGCAGTTCTGCAAGCAAGGCGACGACATCCGCATGGCGATGGGTCGGATCTTTGGCAAGTCCTTTCAAGATAGCTTGCTCAATCGTGGGCGAAAGGCTGGAAACAATCTGTCGGGGAGGTGTCGGCTCCATGTATTGTTGCTGCTCTGAGAGCTTTTGTGGATCCCTAAGCGTAAATGGTGGGCGACCGGTGAGCAGTTCGTATGCCACGCAACAGAGTGCATACTGATCGCTAAAATCGCTTTGTTTATCAACAAACTGTTCGGGAGCAAGATAACGAAAGCTATCGCTGGCATTTTCGTCATGGGTGCTTACAGGTGGATTGGCAGCGCAACCGGGATCAGATAAGAGTGCGCGTCCATTGGTATCAAAGAGAATATGCTCGGGCTTAATATGTCCGTGGGTCAGATAACGAGCATGTAGATACGCTAATCCTTGTCCGATCTGCGCAATGATGGTCATGGCTTGTTGAGCAGGGAGCCTCTGCGGATACGCTCGATCGAAACGGACACGCAGTGAACCGTTGGGCATATAGGCGCTGACTATGTAGGCTTGTCCATCCTCAATACCAGCTTCGAGGATGGGGACAAGGTGCGGGTGACTCAGATGGCTGAGCTTTTCCATCTCCTGCAAGAAGGTTCGCTCTTGCGATGCGTTGCTAAAGGTAGGCTGATGAAAGATTTTTAAGACGAGTGTAGATGCAGGTCGATCGTCATGGACCGCTAGATAGGTTGTGCTAGCCGTATGGCATTCAAGTATGCTTGTAATGGTATAGTCCAGAAATTGTTGTAGCATCACGTGTTCCTTCACTTTTATCTATTTTTGTGAGCGGTATAACGTTCAAGTATGCTTGTAATGGTATAGTCCAGAAATTGTTGCGACATTATGAGTTCCTTGGTTTATAAATACTGAGTGTATAGAGTATCTCTGGTTCATTGCCCGCATCTACCATTATAGCAGTTTCTCTACAGGAGCTAAAATACCTGTGCTTACCATCGCAGGACTTTTTAGTAACTAAAAAGCCCTGTTACCATCGTTAAAAATGAACCTGGAAAATGTTTTTCTGGCGTTTGCCATCCCATCACCTTTGCCAGTGGCGGCTGGACGTGGTTGCTCATTGACGATGTCCAGCAGTTCTGTGGGCTTACCGTTACTAAAACGGGACAACACCATGTTGGTTGCAATGTTGAGATCGCACACCTCCAACAGTATCTCTGTGATCATTCGGGACAAAGTAGCCAGATCCGGCTGAAACTTCCAGACCATTGTGGCAGTCCGGGCCATTTTATCCCTGACAAACTGCTCGGCCAACATATGCTTGACAGACCATTGTGAGTCGTTACCCTGCCCAAGTCAGGACTGGCTTACTTTGATGATAGATCATGACTGCATACCGGCAGAGCGGTAAACATCATCTGTTATACTCTTTAGGACAACATGAAAGAGTATGGAACGACCAACATGAAAGAACAATCAGCTATTTCTCAACAGATGCCAACAAAGACATTCACAGACCAGTTCACCTCTCCGCTTCTCTACCTCTCCAGCACAGAAGCAGGCTGGGAAGGTCTGGTCGCTCATGCGTTCTACGAGCCAATGGAGTACGAGCCAATGGAGCGGGCGGATTTGGTAACACCCGCTACACGAGATATTTCACTGGTCTTGTTTACGGGCGGAACAATGTCCATGGCGCTGCGTTACACAAATGGCCCCTGGCAAGAGCTACACCTTCGCCATGAAGACCTGATTCTGAGCCCTGACGAAGGCATTCCCTATGAAGTGCGCTGGAAGATCCTTTCCGCTGTACCTGCCCGCACCTTTCATTTGCACTTGAGCAAGGACCTGCTTGCTCGTACCGCCGAGGAGGTGTCGAACTTCGATCCCACACACCTCTCTCTGGTCGGACGTATCGGTTTTCACGACCCGCTGCTGACCCAAATCGCTCTTACTCTCTGGCGAGAACTAGAACAACCCTCTCCCGCTGGCAAACTGTATGCGCAAAGCGCGGCTCAGCTGCTCGCCGTTCATCTCTTGCGCCATTATTCATCTGAAGGGAAAACCATCAAGGAACCTTTGCAAAGACTAACGCATCAGCAGATGAGACGGGTGAGAGATTTCGTTCAGGACCATCTCAGCCAGGACCTCTCGCTTGAGGCACTGGCGGAGCAAACCGGCTTTAGTGCCTATCACTTTGCTCGCCTATTCCGCCAGACGACGGGAGAAAGCCCACACCAATTTGTGCTGCGTCAGCGGATCGAGCGAGCGCAACGCCTGCTCAAAGAGAAGGATCTGCCTCTTGTTTCTATCGCATTAGAGAGCGGATTTGCAAGCCAGAGTCACCTGACCCAAACCTTCAAACGCTATCTCGGCCTCACTCCACGAGCCTATCGACAAAATCTCTCCATCTGAGCAGATTTTTGACAAAATCGCACGCATCTGCAAGATTGCCTCATTCCTTCCGCCGTATCATAGAAGCATATCGTTGATAACACCTGTGTATTGCGCTCCTCAATATGGGAGCCGAGGAAAGGAATATCGCATGTCTACACCGCCTTCTATTGTGCGCCGCACATTTCGTCTCACCGTCGACGTCGAAACAACTATCAATGCTGAGGCAGATGGAACAACACCTTCCCATCCTGAGCATACGCAATTTCATCAAGCACTTGTGCAGCAACTGCTGGCACATCCAACAGTACTGGACCAACTCCTTCGCGCCTCAGCTGTGACGGCTCTGAAGTCAGCACAGAAGCTGTTCGCCGCAGAATTCGGATGGGACAGGGTATCCGAACAACAGCTGGTTCAACCTCTCATCGAAAAACTTGAACCAGCCGCACAAGCGCACTTTACGGAAGAGCTTGAAGATGGCATAACCGTCTACTACTTCGATGGCTATCAAGCAACGATCAAACGCTTCAACATGACGGAACAACCAGGCTGAACGCGACCTACGGATGATCAAGGTACAGCAAAAAGTCTCTGGCGGCTTTCGCAGTGAGCTGGGTATCGTCATGTTCTGCCGCATTCGCAGCTACCTCTCGAAACTCCGAGAACAAGGGATGGTGGTGCTCCCTGCACTTGAGCAGACGCTGGCTGGCCATCCCGTTTTACCCGCTTTTGCATAACCCATCTGAATAGATACTAAAATCCTATCACAAAGCAATTTGTTCTATCACCTTCGAGGAAAAGAGAATATTTGGTCGGATGAAGCATATAAATGCAAGTGGCATAAGACTTGATTTATATTGACTCAACAATTCGATGAAACACACTTCACAGACATTGATCTTCGTGAAGTCAAAGGACTTGAGACAATACAGCAGACGTGATATACTGCTCTCCAGACTATTGAAGAGGTCCGATTGTTGAGAACTTTCCCATTTCCTCAGTCGAAAAACCTGCCCGAGGAGACATGATGCCTTCCCAGCCTTTGATTCCTATCACAACCCACCCTGATTGTGTGGAGTTTGTCAGAACCATTGAAGAATTGCTGTTGCTCAGGCAGCAGGAAGCCAGCCAGCATTGTCAGGCTCTACCATACGGCGTAAGAGAAGACGACTGGGGGCCACGCAAATGGCACCGCACGGAACTGGAAGATCTGGTCTACAGCAGCTACAAACGCATGCGGCAGGGACATATCACTCGTCCGCCTCGGCGCGAGGTGGTAATGGAGATTGCAGACTACCTCCAGTGTACTCTGCTGGAACGCAACCGGTTGCTGCTCGCCGCTCACACCTTCCCGGTCGAACTCTATCTCCAGGGCCCAGAACTGGAACGCGTGTTGCGTGTGGCAATTGACGCCGCACGAGTGTTACCGATGCCTGCGATGATCATCAACCGAGACTGGAGTATCCATTACGTCAACGAAGGGCTCCTGCACATCTATGACGTAACAGCCCAACAGATGGCCGAACTGCCCGCCTCCTCAATGAACATGCTCCAGCTGCTCTTCGATCCCACGCTTCCGTTCTATCCCAACTTGATAATCAATCGTGAGTCCTGGACGCAGATGGCCTTGCAGACTATCTATGGGTTCAAGGTGGCGAACCTGCTGAGCATGTATGAACCCTGGTATCAGCAGGTGGTCGACCGGCTTATGTGCCTGCCAGCATTTGCCTGGTACTGGCAGCAAGTTCATCTGGAAAAGCACGTGGAAGCGGCCTCAACATCAGCGGCAGGCGTCAAGCTGGAGACTGCTGTCCCACGCCTGGGAGATCCCTCGCGCACCCTTTCCTTGCGCCCGCTCGTCATTTCTATCGGCTATTTCCACTATACCTTTCCCCTGATCATTGGCATGCTTCCCATCTCGGCCTCGGATCAGGCCATTTTCGAGGAGATCGAACTGCCCTCTCTCACACCTCTGCCCGGCGGACAAATTGTCCCTTGAGCCGTTGCTACAATAGGGACAGTAATGTTTCACCGCTGGTGAGCTGAACTGAGGAGACATGTGTGTTGCAGCTCAGCTCACCAGCATCAGAAGTGCTTTCTCAAGAGGGAAGCGGTGCTCGTTCTACGAGTGAAAGGAAACACAACCTATGACATCGAGAGCAAGTGATGCTAGACAGGACAAGCCGACCAAGATCAGCTTCATCTATTCCAACCCAGCCGACCCGGCCGCCTTTGAGACGGCTTACCCCGAGCAGCTTGCGCTGGCGCGGAAGCTCCCCGGCCTGACTCGGCTGCAGGCATCCAAGGTCTGGTCTAAGGAAGACGGCAGCCCGACCCCGGCGTACCGACTGTTGGACCTGTACTTTACCGACTACGCGGCGGCCAGCGCCGCCGCCGCAGAGGCAGGTGCCCTTGTTGGTACTACCCTCAAGCATGCCACTGGAGGCGTAGTGATCGCATTCGCGGAGGTCCTCGAGGACGCCTAGGCCGACACGAGACAAATTCTAATCCCGCCATCACTCAGCAACCAGTTAGTGGGAGAGGACAGGTCCCTCTCCCAGCCAATATGGAAGGAAAGGCAAAAATAGAGGAGAGGTTGATGGATATGAGCGGCGCGAAGCCATCTTTACAGACGTTTAGTACCACTCGCGGAAAACACCTAAATCAGCAGGCTTATCCGCAAGAAGTTCTCGATTACTGTTTGTGCATGACTCGCATACGTTGGATAGAGTTCAACCACCTCTCGCTCCACTTTCTCATAGTGCTCTGTCCCGTAGGCGTCGATAAATTCCTTTTTCAAAGCAGGATCATGCAGCCAGAGATTCAACATAGCTTCTGTGAGTTCGATATGATACTGTAAACCGTAGGCGGCACTGAGATAGCGAAACGCCTGATTTGCATCGTCCTCATGACGTGCTAACGAGACCGCGCCTTGCGGCAACGCAAAGCAGTCTTCGTGCCATTGAAATGCCTGTTGATATCCTGGGAGCCCGTGATACAGTGGATCATTCTGACCTGCTTCAGTAAAGTCTATCCGCAAAAAGCCGATGTGCTCTTTCGGTAACTTGTGTATCGGTGCCTGAAACGTGTTTGCGAGCAATTGGCCGCCCAGACACATCCCTAGATAGGGAACACGTTCCTTAATGGCTTCCTGAATGTAGACTTCTTCGTGAACCGTGTAGGGGTACTTGGACTTGTTGTACAGGTGTTGGGTCCCACCCAGCACAATAATCGCTCCATAGGCATGAGGATTGGGCAAGGAGTCCTGCCCGACGTGAATCACATCGTAGGGAATTGTGTGCTCATCGAGGAGGTTCCCCACACGCCCTGGCGGATTCTCGTGGAAGTGTTGCAACACAAGCGCGTGTTTCTTGTCAGCCATACCTTTTTTCTTTCTCTCTTAGAGGTGCACAAACTGCGAACCTTGCTCTTTTTTCATGCGACCAGGTTGTGATGCAAAATAGTGTAACGCGGTATGCATATCTTGCAGCAGGATATTTGCCATATCACGGCTAAAATCCTCTTTCACCACAATACGTTGCACTACAAGGTTTTCACAGTTCTTGGGCATTGTGTAGGCAGGCACCAGCCACCCATGATAGCGAAGCCTATCAGACAGATCAAACAAGGTAAAGTTTGTCTCCTCTTTCAGCTTCCATGCAAAAACTGGGAGTTCGCTTCCATCTGAAAGCAACGTAAATGGACCCATCTTCGCAATTTCGCTGGATACATATAAAGCAGTATCATGACACGCCTGTTGAATACGTGTATATCCCTCTCTCCCCAAACGGAGGGAATTATAGTATTGTGCCACGATCTGATTGCCCGGGCGCGAGAAATTCAGCGTCAACGTCGGCATCTCACCGCCAAGGTAATTCACCTTAAAAATTAGCTCTTCGGGCAATGCCTCTTGGTCACGCCAGATCGCCCACCCAACGCCAGGATAGACAAGACCATACTTATGGCCAGATGCGTTAATGGAAACCACCCGATGGACGCGAAAATCCCATATTACATCTGGTTGAATAAACGGAGCAACAAAGCCACCGCTAGCAGCAGTTTTCATGGATGCCCACAACCGAACTCCCACACTATACACGTTGGAAAACGCTTCGGGGTTGTAAAAAGTAAAAAAATATGCGGGATGGGGGAACCAGTTCGTTCATTAAAATGACGTTTGCACTTGGGGCAGAAAAACGTCAGGTAGCCGAGTTTGGTTTTCTTTGCGCGCTTCTGGGTAGTCGTGACAGCACAATAGGGACAATTCATTGGCCAATGCTATGAATGGGATCAGTATACCAGAAGTGTCGCCTCGTAGCCAAATTGGGATTTGAGTTCTGACAGAACCGACACAGATCGTTGTTTTAGATAAAAAATCGGTTTTGTGATCAAAGACTTCAAATCGGAAAAGCATTAGATTAATCATGTAAGCGATAACAAAGGAGTGGACCCGATTGAAAAACCGCAAGATTATATTCGTCAGCCCGCAACAGGTTGAAACCGTAGAAGAAGATTTCAGTCCAGCAGCCCTGGCTGATCATGAAGTGCTCGTCAAGCTGATTTATTCGCTCATCAGCCCGGGAACGGAGCTGGCGATGTTGTCCGGCAAGGAGTGGTGGGCCAAATTGCCGGTTTGTCCGGGCTATGCGAGCGTAAGCCAAGTCGTTGAAGTCGGGCGGGGAGTTGCGGACTTCAAGCCAGGTGATACCGTGTTCCATTACGGAAACCATTCGGAATATCAAGTGGTATCCGCAAGCCATATGTTTATCAAGCCTCCTGCCGACCTTGATTTAAGATGGGTGCCGTTTACCCGGATGGCGACGGTTGCGTTTACGGCGGTGCGAGTCTCCAATATCGAAGTTGGAGATTACGTCAGCGTAACGGGCCTTGGCTTGGTGGGAAACTTGGCCGCTCAGTTGGCTCGTCTTCAGGGCGCTTTCGTCATCGGCGTCGATTTGTCGTCCAAACGGATTGAAACCGCGAATCTATGCGGCATAGATTACGCGCTTAACGGCGGGAATGGAGTGGTAAAGGAGCAAATCCTGGCATTGACGGGAGGGCAAGGCGTGTCGACGCAGATCGAGGCGACGGGCGTACCCAAGGTTGGCGTGGAAAGCCTCGGGTGGATTGGGAGCTTGGGGGAGATCGTTTTCCTGGGCAGCCCGCGCGGGGAGTTCAACACGGATGTGACGGACGTTCTGAATTATTGCCATCTTTACAATCGGGGCTGCATTACGTTTAAGGGGGGCCATGAATGGCGATATCCGACGGAGCCAAACGCGTTCGTGAAGCATTCGTTAGTCCGAAATTCCAAAATCGCGTTTGAATTGATGAAGCAAAACCGATTGCAAATCGAGCCATTGCTTAGCCATGTGATCAAGCCGGAACAGGCACAAGAAGCTTACGACGGCCTAAGAAACAACAAGGACGACTACAACGGCGTTTTGTTCGATTGGTCTAAGGAGGAATAACAAGTGATTAGAGGATTAACGCGGGCGGGTCTGGGAACGATCGAGTCGAATGAGCAGTTTATTTCGGGCGCAGCCCAATTTGGCTTTCAAGCGGTCGATCTTAATCCGGTTCATTTTATTCAGCAATGCGGACGGGAAAAAGCGGCGCACTTGCTGGAAAGCAAAGGGGTCATTATCGGTTCCATCGATTTGGATGTCGATTGGAGATCTAGCGAGGAGCGATTTCGCGAAGGTTTGAAAGCTCTGGCGGAAGCGGCCGAAGCGGCTATGTCCTTAGGCTGCTTCAAGTGCTGTACGTATATTTTGCCTTCCACCGATGAGGCGGCCGCCCCTTTCATGGCTGCGGCGACGCGCCGATTGAGGCTTTGCGCCGATATTCTGGGAGCTTTCGGCATTCGTCTCGGACTGGAATTTGTCGGCAGCCGGCATTTGCGGACGCAATGGGCTAACCCATTCCTATGGAGAATGGACGACACGCTGGATTGGATCGAGACGATTGGGGCACGGAATGTTGGCTTGCTGGTCGATTCCTATCATTGGCATACGAACGGACTGACGGTAGACAATCTTTTGAAATTAAAGCCGGAGCATATCGTGCACGTTCATATCAACGATGCCAAGGCCGGGCCGATTGAGAACCTGTTGGATGCCGATCGCTTGTATCCGGGCGAGGGCGTTATCGATTTGCACGGATTTCTGCAAGGCTTGCAGACGGCAGGATATTCCGGCGTCGTCGCGCAAGAAGTGTTGGCTCCGTCTACTTCCGAAAGCATGGAAGAGCTGTTGGCAAGATCCAAGGCGGGATTCGATAAGGCATTCGCAAATTTATAACCTGTCGCGCTCGCGAGTGCAGCCGCTGTTGGCGGTTCGTTGTTGGCTGCCTGTGGTAACACCACGCCTGGTAGTACCAGTAGTAATGGCCAGTTGGTGTTACAGCAGTGGTATCACCAGTATGGTGAAGCGGGCACCGAAGCGGCCGCCAAGCGTTACGCAAAGGAGTACACGCAAGTCACCATCAACGTTGACTGGTCTCGCCATGACCTCTCTGCCGATTATCGTCATGTATTTATTTTTCAGCAACAAGATTATGACCGGCATGACAGCCGGAGCGGTAAAAGGCTGACAAGGATCGTTATTTTGGACAAAAAACAAGTGTTGGAGATAAAGACCAGCCGATGCAACTGATTTTATACTGAGGTAGGAAAACGATCTTTAATATGCTTAGTGGAGGCTTAATCATGTTCAATTTCAAAGGAAGCATTGCGGTACATGCGATTACGTGGGGAGAAGATCATTTCAAGGCACTGGAGGAGGCTTCGAAGCTCGGCTACCGGGCGATTGAGCCATGGGCGTCCTTCGTTCTATCCTACGAGGATCGAATGGAGGAATTCAAGGAGATTTTGGCACGGCACGGTCTTGCGATGACGGCCCTTTACGGCGGAGCTTCCGGAGGGATGAATTGGAAATTCGCGAATCCTGAGGCTCGTCAGGAAATCGTCGATTACAACGTTCGTCTGGCGCGCGTCATCGCCAAGTGCGGAGCCGAGCATTTGGTGTTTGGTCCCGGCGGCCCCCGCCAGAAGCCGACGAGTCTGGAGGAGCTGAAGCAAGCCGCGGTGACGATTAATGAGGCAGCTAAAAGAACGTACGAGCTTGGAGTTAAAGCTTGCCTGCATCCGCATCTGTGGACGGAGGTGCAGGACGAGAACGAACTCGACGAGCTTATGAGCCTATGCGACCCAGAAGTTGTGTTTTTCGCGCCGGATTCGGCTCACTTGGCCGGAGCGGGCATGGACCCAGCGGCGATCATTCGGAAATATCACAATCGGGTCGCCTACGTGCATTTGAAGGATTTGACGTCCAAAGAGGCGACGAAGGAGGACTTCCCGATGCTGCTGGGCAATGAGGCGCTCCCCGTATTTTGCGAGCTTGGGCTGGGTTCTATCGATTTCCCGCCGATTATAGAAGCTTTGAACGAAATCGACTATAAGGGCTGGATGACCGTCGAAATCGATCAGTCGACGAGTACCCCGATGCAGAGCTTGCAAATTTGCCGCGATTTTGTCGAGCAGCAACTGAACATTCCGGTCAGAGGAGCGTGACTCCGTCATGACGGCTAAAAAAAGGTACGCATCGGCATGGTCGGCTATAAGTTCATGGGCAAAGCGCATAGCCATGCTTATAGGGATTTGCCCTTTTTCTTCGATACGGACGTGGAGCCCGTGCTGCAAACGCTTGTCGGACGGGATCAGAACGCCGTTCGGCTCGCTGCGGAGAAGCTAGGATGGCTGTCCTACGAGACGGATTGGCGCCGCTTGCTGGAGAGTGCCGATATCGACGTCATCGACATCGGCACTCCGAACGGCTCGCATGCGGAGATCGCTATTGCGGCGGCGAAAGCAGGCAAGCACGTTCTCTGCGAGAAACCGCTCGCGATGAATGCCCTGCAAGCCAAGGAAATTAGGAAAACTTCGATTGGCACGAAGGCAGTCAGGAGGTCAATGCGATGGATGAGTCGTGGATGAACAGCATATCCCCTTTTGTCAGGGCCGTGAGAATTATGAAGTCCAGCTCGTTAACCGGGGAGTGGATGGATCACGATCACGTCTTTACTTATATCGAGCAAGGAGAAGCGGTATTTTTCATGAGCGGCGTAAAGTATGAGGCTCGGGAGGGCGATATTTTGCTTATGCACCCCTTTATGTCCCATATCATCAAATCGACCTCGACCGTCCCATTGATTCAATATATTTTTCACTTTGATCTTTATTACGACGAAGAGCGGAGCTTGCTGAAGTATACAAACGCGACGAAGCGGATGAGGAAAAAGGTCGTCGATAGGGAGATGAAACTGGATTCGATCGTCCCTATCTCCCATTTGCAGTTGGCGGACCGGATTGATTTGAAGAAGCGGTTTTTGCTGCTGCACAAGGGTTTTTTGGATAAACGGCCCGGAAGCTCTCTGATTATGAAATCGATTTGCCTGGAATTGCTGCACATCTTCTTGAAAAACCAAGCGGATCGCAAGGACGACGAAGGCAAAATGACAAAAGGGTGGGTGTTTATCGAAAGAGCGATTAACTATATTCACGAATGCTTTTCCGACCCTCAACTTAACAACGTGTCGATCAGTGAACATGTCGGAGTGTCCACAAACCATTTGTCTCATTTGTTCAAGAAGCAGCTAGGCATATCGATTCATAAGTACGTGACGCATATTCGGATTGAGCAAGCGAAAAAAAAATCGTCGACGGCAAGCTTAACTTGACCGAAATTGCGGATGAGGTCGGATTTTCCAGCATCCATTTGTTCAGCCGGTCATTCAAATCGGCGGTCGGGATTATGCCCAGCAAGTTCGCGGCGATGCAAACCGCATTAATAAACGAAAATCGATAACGGAGGCAGATAAAGATGGCGAATTTCAAATTTTCGGTCGGCCCATGGAACGTGCGTGAAGGAGCGGGCGCGGGAGGTGGTGGAACTGGTAGGCAATGATCTTGCTCGATGAGATTGTTGAGGTATTTCACCTGTCTCAGTTCAACCTTCTCGGGAAGTATCCCGGTGGCTTTCAAGTCAGTCATCGCTTTGGGATACGCAGCGTTTTTGTCCACGTTGATGACTCGTGGTTCCCTGGTGTGGGAAGCGGCGAGCGTTTTCAGAAAGAACTGCTTGGCTGCTTGTGCATCCCTCGTCGGACTGAAGAAGAAGTCAAGCGTGTTTCTCTGCGAATCGACTGCTCGATAGAGATACACCCATTCCTTTTTCACTTTGATAGATGTCTCATCGACGCGCCAGGAATCGGTGGTGGGCTTCATCAGAACCAGGCCGAATAGTAAGCGAAACTCGGCCTCATCCTTTTACTTCCCAGTGTCACCGTCATGGAATTTGACAAAGTTGTGAATATGCCGTTCAAGAACCTCTAAAACATAGTCCACATTACGTGTATTCAGTGCCTCCAACAATTCTCTGTGCTCGTCTACCACAGCAATGGGTGAGCTATGAGCTGGAGCGTCGCGAAGGAAATATGCACGCACGCGTGGTGCTATTGTGCGCCAGATTTGCTCACAATGCTGCTGATTGGAGCGGACGATCACCAGTTCATGAAACTTGATATCGGCTTCCGCCAACTCAGCCAGATGATGTTGTTGCACAGCCACTCTCATTTGCTCAACAATATTTGCAAGTTGATCCAGATCCTCCTGATGTAAATGGGGGACCGCATGACGAAAAGCAAAACATTCAAGGATCAGCCGGATCGGAACGAGGATCGCCTCCACTTCTGCCTGCGAGACGCCCAGTACTTCAGTCCCTTTATACGGATAGGAGATCGCCAATCCTTCTTGTTCGAGTTGCCGCAATGCCTCTCTAACAGGGCCTCTGCTCACTCCCATTTGCTGGGAGATATCAGCCTCGACGAGTCTGTCGCCGGGCTGCAATTGCCCGGTAACGATCGCCTCCCGCAACGCATGAAGCACCTGGTGCCGCCGAGAATCAAGCCTAACACGCGATAGAGCATCTAATGACATATAATAGGGTACCTCCAGAATAAAGAATAGAACGTGTGCATTTTCTCAACAGACGCTCGATGATGCACCAAGACTATACCATATGAGAAACACTCTACGCAATAGTAATTTGTTGACTGTCATTTATAGATTGTTGACAATCGACCGAAATCTCATTATACTTGAAATCAGACGCACCGAGAGCAAAAAAATGCTCTGCACTTATGTCTTTCCGGTCTTGAGAAATTCTATCCCTGGCGTAGTCAGGGAGAAAACAGAGATCACTGCGATGAACGCAGTCTCGTGAAAGGAGTCAATGAGTTTGCAGTACAACAGTCAGTCAACAAAGTCGCTCAGCGAAAAAGCGCGAGGTGGGGCTCGGTGGGGGATTGGCGCTCTTCTCTTTTCAGGAACGCTCATTAACTATTTCGATCGCGTCAACCTCTCGGTTGTCGCACAGCCCCTTGGTCGAGAGTTTCACGTTTCACCAGGACAAATCGGCATTCTTCTCTCTGCATTTAGCTGGTCTTACCTTCTCTTGCAAATTCCGGTGGGAACCTTGCTTGATAAGATTGGCGTCAAATGGCTGGGCCGTATAAGCGCCATTCTCTGGTCGCTGGCAACATTTTTGACGGCCCTCGTTGGTGGTTTCGGTGGACTCATGGTGGCACGAGTGCTTCTGGGTGTCTCGGAAGCACCAGCGTTCCCTGCTTCCTCGAAAGCCACAAGTTACTGGTTTCCCTACAGCGAGCGGGGACTGGCAACATCCTCGTTTGATGCCGCAGCCAAATTTTCGAATGTGATCGGTGTACCACTTGTTGCTCTCGCAGTTACCCTCTGGGGCTGGCAAGGAGGGTTCTGGGGTACTGGAGCACTCAGCACACTGTATGCGATTGGGTTCTGGATCTGGTATCGTAATCCTCGTGAGGCCAAGGTACTCCATAGACTCTCCGATGCAGAATACACTTATATTATCGAGGGTGGTGCCCAGGACGAAACGGTTCTGCCGAAGAACCAGTTAGCGAGCCTGAGGCATTTGCTCCGCCAACGGAAAGTCTGGGGATTATCGTTAGGCTTTGGAGCCTACAACTACGCATTCTATGTCTTTCTGAACTGGCTTCCGGGTTATTTACAATCTCAACTCCATATGACGATCCTCAAAAGCGGCTGGTATACCGCTATCCCCTGGCTCGTTGCAACTGCTGCGGATATCTTTCTTGGCGGTTGGCTGGTGGATACACTGATCCGGCGTGGGAGAGATCAATCCAAGGTGCGCATGGTGATGCTGGTTGTCGGTATGCTTCTAGGATTAGCCGTTATCGGAGCAGCCTTTACGCATAACCCGAATATCGCCATCTTCTGGATCTCTCTGTCACTAGGTGGTCTTGCATTTTCCGCGCCTGTCGGGTGGAGTATCACCGCGATCATTGCCCCTGAGGGGACCGTTGGAACACTTGGTGGCATCTTCAACTGTATCAGCGGTCTTATGGCACTACCAGCACCAATTATCACCGGATATATTGTGCAAGACACTGGTTCATTTGCCACTGCCTTTATCACAGCTGGTATTGTCCTAGCCTTTGGCATTTTCTGTTACGTGTTCTTGCTTGGACGTATTGAGCAGATCCCTACTCTGCCAGCCGAACAGGAGCATCTTGCCGAGAACGTTGCAAAATAGGGAACTGTTTTTAACATAAAGCTATTTTTCCAATACATGAAGGAGTGTTTGTATGAGTGCAGCAACAGAATATAGATATAATCGTCTCACCTGGCCGGAGATCAATGAAGCAATCGAGATGCAAAAAGTGGTAATTTTACCAACTGGCTCGACGGAACAGCATGGGCGGCACCTTCCACTTGATACGGATATTTTTCTAGCTGAAGAAGTCTGCCTTGAAGTAGGACGCAGGGCCGCAGACCGTGTTCTGGTACTGCCTCCCATTTCTTACGGGATCAATATGCATCATATCGATTTTCCGGGGACCATTCACATCGAGCCCGATATTTTTATCAATTTCTGCCTGAATATCACGAAAAGTGTGGCTTATCATGGCTTTCAAAAGATCTTGATTGTCAATGGTCATGGCTCCAATACACCGCTTATTGACATCATCGCGCGCAAAACCATTCTTGAAACGCAATCGCTCTGTGCGTCACTCACCTATATCCCTTTGGGAATTGATGCCTTTAATCACATCAAAGAGACGGAGACCCTCGCTCACGCTGATGAATATGAAACATCTCTTTATCTCCATCTCGCCTCAGATCGTGTACAGATGAACGAGGCAAAAGTCGATGATGATGTGACCGGCACATATATGAGCTCCGACAGTACATCAAATTTCCCTGTTCGCATGAGCGATTATTGGGGTCGATGGACTGAGCATGGTGTGCATGGCGATCCCACCAAGGCGACGGCAGAGAAAGGAAAAGTGATTTTTGATGCCGTAACATCCCGCCTGATCGAGATTGTCGATGAGTTACGTGGCTGGCCAATTACTGAACGAGCTGATCAGCATACGCACCCGATCCAAAGTCAGATCCGCTGGTAACATCACGAAAGGAGGAGAGCATGAAGATACGAGAGATCCATGCGATCGGTTTACAGGGAGCGACACCTGAAGGTGGGTGGAGTAATGAATTAAAACCGGATGAATGTGTGCATACGCTCATTGTTGTGAGGACAGACGAGGATCTCTTCGGCCTGGGCAGTGTGTTTTCAAATGACAAGCTTGTGCGCAGCGCCCTGGAAGTCCTGGCACCGCTGTATACAGGTGAGAACGCATTAGAACCTGAACGTGTGAGCGAAAAACTCCATCAGAATACTTTCTGGCTTGGGCGTGGTGGAGCGATTACACATGCAATTAGCGGCATCGATATCGCTCTCTGGGATCTTCTTGGGAAAGCAACAAAGCAACCGGTTGGACGCTTACTGGGAGGATTTATCGAGAGCGCGTCCGCCCTTATGCATCATTGCTCATGCAAGATCCTGACGCATTGGCTGAAGAGTTATTGAGCTATAAGGAGCAAGGCTTCCAGGCATTCAAGATCGGTTGGGGAGAATTTGGGCGTCGTAGCAATACGTTTGATGAAACAATCGTGCGTGCAGCACGCGAAGCCATTGGCGCGGATGCGCTCCTGATGGTCGATGCTGGCGGCAGCGATGCCTTCTGGGATCAGGGCTACAAATGGGCATTACGGACTGCACAGATGCTTGCAAATTATCAGGTCGCCTGGTTTGAAGAACCGTTGAAGCCTGATGCCATAGAAGATTACGCAGCTTTACGGCGTGCCGCTCCGCTGCCTATCTCCAGTTGTGAGGTCCTGACACGCCGTCAGAGTTTTCTCCCATGGTTACAGGAAGGTGCCGTCGATATTGTGCAACCTGATGTGACCAAAGTTGGTGGGCTTAGTGAGTCACGTCGTATCGGTTGGCTTGCGCAAGCGTATGGCATTCGACTCATACCACATGGTTGGAATACGGCAGTGGGGCTCACAGCAGATCTACATCTCGCGGCAGCTTTACCCGATACCAACCTGATCGAGTATAAGACCGGTTCGCCCTACATCGATGAGATTGTTGTTGACAACTGGACGCTAGACGCAGATGGCATGCTATCAATTCCCAAGACACCAGGCCTCGGTCTGCAGCTAGATATAGATGTTCTAATGAAGTACACCACCAAAGAGGCCCTGGGACCAGACCTTCAGAAGCTACTTCAATCCAGAACATAAGTGTCGAGTATATAGAATAGACCTATCCCCTTGCTGCTGAATTGGATAGTTCAGCAGCAAGGGGATATATACGTTCTCCATTCAATGATCACCGGAATCACAGGAACCCCGTTTAACTTTCTGGAATATCCCACTGATATTGTCCTCCTGGTTGTCCTGTTAGGGGTGTGGGCGGCTTCAGTACACGTTGAGTCTGCGAGATCTCGCCGAAATATTCCTGGAGCGAGGTGTCACATTTACCTATGAGGCGGTTCGGGAGTGGGAACGGCGTTTTACTCCGCTCATTACAAAGCAATTGCGGACCAAACGGCACGGACAAGCAGAGCCGTCGTGGTACGTGGATGAAACAGACGTGAGGGTGACAACGGATGGCCATGCCTCCTACCCGCGAGCAGTGCGTGAAACATTGGGTGACCAGGTGGCAGCATCGGACGAACAAATACCTCAATAATCGTTTGGAGCAAGACCATCGAGGAATCAAGCAACGCTACTATCCCATGCGTGGTTTCGGAAGCTTCGACTCAGCAGCACGTTTCTGTTCCGCCTTTGATGAAGTGCGGAACTATTTCCGTTCCCGCTCTACGATGAAAGCATTTGTCTCACTCCTGCAACAACGACAAGCTTTCCTCCAACGACTTGCTGCCTTGAAAGCTTTGATACAAGTAGCCTCATAGCGAGAGACGTGCAGTAGGAAGCATTCTAAGAAATCCTGATGAGTTTCTGGACGCTCAGTTCTGACACTGCGCACCCCCTTTACATTAATGTAACGTTTGACGCATTGAGAATTCTATTCATTTATAAACGATCAGCGTGTACTTTTACATAAACATGGGTCTAAACTATAAATTACCGCTGCCTTGCTTCTTTTTCTATACAGTAGCAATCTCTCTTTGCGTTTCCGCTTCCCTGGTCCCCACAGGTAGTGAAAATCTGAGCCGGTGCGATATTCTGTTTGCCGTATCAGATACCTTCTTACCAACTTCAGGCAGTTTATCTAATTCAAATTCGGCGCAAGTTGCTGTGATACTGACCGCACCAACAACTTCACCTGCCGCATTATAGATAGGTGCCCCCACACATCGAACACCGATCTCTTCTTCCTCATTTTCTAGAGAAAATCCCCTCGTAACCGTTCTCTCGAGATCCATCACCAACTCTTCCGTGGATGTGATGGTGTTTGTTGTATACTTTGGCATTTCAAGGCTAGCTACTATTTCATTACGTCGATCAGGTGATAAATGCGCTAATATCGCTTTTCCGCTACTAGTGGCATGGAAAGGTTGGCATTTCCCCACAAAGGTGGCAAATTGAATAAATCCCGGACCCGCAACCTTATCAAACAGCACATTTTCATTATTTCTCAAAATGCTCAGGTGAACAGTATAACGCAAGTCCTTGGCCAGTAATCCTAAATATTCCCGTGCCAATTCTTTCAGACTTGATCCTTTAGATGCCAGCATGGTCAACTTATTTGAGAGGCAATACCTATTTCCAACAATTTTGACGATATACCCAAGGTTCTCTAATGTGATCAGTAGGCCCAACGCCGAGGATTTTGGCAAATGTAATGCAGTGCTGATATCCGTCATTCTCAGAGGTGCCTCAGCATCGGCAAGATGTTCGATAATCATAAAAGCTTTTCCAACAGCGGGTACATTATATCCCTTCATGTTCTCTTCTCTCTAGATGTGTGCTGCTACTGGACCACAGAAAAAACATCATCCATAAAAATATCTTCTACTGATATAATATCAGATACTCATATCCCATGTATATAGTCAGACTACAATAAACTTGCCGAGATGCATACTCTACACGTTTATGGATCATTTACCGTTTTATGGTAAGCCAGGTTAGTGAACAATAACGACTTTCGTTGGATGTTCCTGTTTCTTCACAATCCTGTTCACAATCGCGGATGCATTGTCAAAGGATACTGGGTGCGTAATTATGTCTCGGACATTGACCTTCCCCGCCTGGACAAGTCGAATTCCTTTTTCCCACAGCAGAGGTGCAGAAATACATGTGACAACAGTTAAATCTTTCGACACGATGACATCAGAGTCAATTGTAGGGCGTTTTATCCCGGTTAATCCATACAAAAGCACAGTCCCGCTTTTTGAGACAAATTCAAAGCAATCTGAAACTGCCAGCTCATTGCCCGACGCTTCAATAGCTACGTCAAATCGCCGACCCCCTAACTCCGCTGTAAGAGAAGATGTGCAAATGTTGACGATTGCATCTACACCCAGATGTTTTCCCAACTCCAACTTATCATCCCGTATGTCCACTAAGGTAACAGATAGGGCTCCGTATGCCTTTGCGAGCTGCACAAACAAGAGACCAGCAGGTCCAGATCCAAAAACAATCACATTAGCACCAACCATGTTTTGGACTCTATCCACTGCTCCAAGGGTACAGTTCAAAGGCTCCATCAGAGCACCTTCCTCAAAGCTGAGTTCAGGAGGTAGATTATAAAGATTCGAAGGTTTGACGACAACGTATTGACCATATCCCCCATTTCCGTAGGTTGTCCCTAACTCGCCTCCATAGGGGCAAAGATATTTCTTGCCAGTTAAACAGTAATGGCAAGTCCCACACGTGACCACAGGATCGACGATTACGTTGTCTCCTATTGCCCACCCTTTCACCTGAGATCCAACTTGCTCAACCACTCCGGATATTTCATGGCCTAGAACCCATGGAGGCGTGGCAAAGTCGAGTTGCCCTTGGATCATATGGATATCCGTCGTGCACACCCCCCCCGCCCGTACACGCACTAAGATCTCCAGATCATTGATTTCGGGCGTCGGCCACGCGAGGTCTTTTTCAATTTCTCCTGTCTCTTTCCAGACGAGAGCCCTCATAAACACACCTGCTTTCTCACTGGAGTCTAGATAAACCGGCAAAAAAGGTATCCACCGGCTATCAAAGAATACCTAAATGCGTAATATCCTTTTTCATAAAAAGGAACTTAAAAGGATATTACGCATTAAACTTTAATACAAGGATTTGCGCCGGATGGCAGAAAATATCCTCTACGCTAATTTACAGGATTGATATGAACAGTATAGACACCAAATGGTAAGGTACGAAGGTTAATAGCAACCTCTCCGTCTCGCGATTCGACCGGCAATTTATTTGCTGTGACTCCATCTTTCAATAATACCTCAGCTATTGTAGTTGAATCGAGGACGGTCAGGGTCGCAGTATGCTGTACGCCCGATTGAAGTCCCGTTACGTGAATTTGACCGGCTGCAGTGCGGGGGGTATCAAAGTTATAGTTCCATACAAGTAATTTCACAGCCTCACCTTGTTTCACTGCCAGGACCTGTACATCGTCAACGAATCGACCACCCGTTGTCTCCAACCACTCTCCAGTCATTGACTGGAACAGCTTATATGCATAGAAGTGCGAGCGCGGGTTATCATCACGATCGAATAAAGCCCAAACATGCGTCTTCTTATTCCAGTGCTCATCCATTCCGTCAAGACCCTTCTCACTGAACCATGACGCAAATTGCTCACGTGAGAACGAAACATCTTTTATGTGGTAATAATTTGACCTATCGAGACCCAACTCACAGAAAATTCTAAACATAGATAAGATGTATGCGCAACGTAATGTCGGATGTTCCGGCAACATGTTCAGAATCCGATCTCCGATTTCCCCCCAATGTGGAATATTCCACTCATTTAAGATGGTCTCACAATGGATCTGTGGATATTTATTCAGTTCGTTTTGTACGGTTCGAATAGTGTCGATCATGGCTTGCTGTGATTTCGTGTAAATATGCCACGAAACAAAATCAATCCGCACGCCCTTTTGGACACAATATTCCAGAAGGGCAGGCAATATCGGGCTAGCACTGCTTGCCAGAGCTGGACCACCAACCTTTACACCTGGATCTGCCTTCAGGACTGCTTCCACTGTTTTATGGTAATAGAGACAATAGTCCGCAGGTTCAAACAAACTCGGACAGCCGCCGGTTTCGCCGATATCCGGTTCATTGGAAACCTCCCAATACGTAATATTCCATCCGAGCTCGTGATTATAGTGTGTGACCATGGCCTCGATGAAACGCTGCCATGCGTCGTAGTCGTTTGGATGAACGATCCGCTCATTGATTTCCGGGTAAAGGGCGTGCGGTTTCATGCACAATGCCAGAAGAGGCTCCGCACCACACTCGCGAATCGCGGCAATGGATGCATCAAGCGTTGACCAATCATACGTATCATGGTCAACGTACATTCGATAATACTCCTGCACAAACAAACGTAAAACCATAGTCTCGGTTTCTTTGAAGCGCTTCCCCAACGTAGACAACACCGCCTCCTTGCGAGTCCCCCCTTGACCTACTCCATGATACCGAACCGGTAAGGGACCTCTTCTTTGCTCAGCATGTACCGTAACATTAAATGTGCCCTGTAAAACGTCTTTAAGCATTGATAAGCACTCCTTTCACCTCGCTCATTGAATATAGCGAATCCATGATTCTCCTCCAACGGTTATTTCACCATCGGTCCAGTCGGTTTTCCCAAAATTTACAGTGACGGTTGTACCGTCTTGAAACACGGTACGTTGAACCCGCCCATCCTCAGTAAGGATCTTGTATCCGACAATTTGCTGCTTTCCGACCAATCTATGAAGCTCTGCTACCGGTTTGGCAAGCTGCAACGCCATCTGTGTCATGTCGTCCTCAAATCCGATTTCATAGAAGTCGTATCCATCCTTAAAGTGGACCCCGTCGGATGGCCGATACATTCGTCCACATAAAAACACATTTGGTGGCGTGCCTTGCAACGCATCCAGCAGAGATTGCTGCAAAGGATCTCCTCCACCAGATTGAACGGCGTGTAAATGCCGATTGCTTTGCGTCCGGTGATATGGATTATTGTAGCTATCTGCTTCCCACCAGACGTTCATTGCACTATCGTGGTAAACGATAGAACTCAAAGGAACCGTCCACCAGTCACGATCGCCAAAGGTAGGACGAGCGAGGACACTTCCACAATGGATTACCTCAATAAATCCATCACAAAAGCCTTCCGTCGAAACAGGTCCCTTTTTAGCAGCTTGTTCAAATATGGCTCGCCGACTCTGGACATCTTCGTAAGGTCCATATTTTTTGTGGCCGTACGAGTGTATAAATAATTTGTTGCCGGTGACATCGAAGTGTTGAGCTGACAGCTCTGTCCACATGTTCTCCTGTGCCCATCGCATAAATTGCACTTGAGCCTCACTACCCACACTGTACCAGGTGAATTCACCTGCAGCCCAACCACTGGCAAACGCTCCATTCTCTCCGATGCCAAGCATACCCCACAACCCAACATCCGATCCGGGTCCGACCATCACTTCTTCAGGCCATGACCATGAGGCCACATGATATCCCAAGTCTTTAATGTCAACCAAGTTATCTCCCAGGTTGATCAAGGAAACGTTCCCTTCAAATGTCATGTCAGGATGGTAGTTTCGGAATACAGCTGGATAGACAAATCCTCTCTCAAACCCCATTTCCCGCACTCGTCGGAAAGCAGACATATAGTCGTGAGCACTATTAAAATACCCGATAAAGAAATGTGGCGCACCAAACATGCGCTCTAAATCAGGGGATTGTTCTAGTTTTTCATCCCACGTTTTGAACTCGTTTCGGGAAATCTTGTAATCTCTATAACACTGGGCAAGAGTAAATATGTCCGCTTTGCAAACTTTAAACTCTGTGACATATTCTGCTTTATATGCACCAAACACCTTACGTGGAACATATGCAATGGTGTCGTTTAACTGGTCTTGTCCGTGCATATACAAGTCATGCTCCCAGGCCAGATCCACCATCATGGCAACACCACCAAACTCGCCCAGTAAACCTGCAACGCCCAGCTGGGACTTACCATGAGATCCAGGCTCAATCAGAGCAGAGTAGGTTCCATGTTTATGGATTACCCCCTGGTACAACGATAATACCGCCGGTGACGAACCATGTTGTGCTGACAACAGGCCGGGTACCAGTATTCTCACATCGTCAGGGGCACTATCTAGCCATTGTACTACTCTTGTCACCACTTTCACACCATCTACTTGTATCTTCCATTCTTGCAGCAGTATACCTTCTGGACCACAGATAGAGAGCTCTATAATATCTGGCATGCGTACTACGGCAGATTTCACATTCCACTCAGTGGCATGAATGATCTCAGCCTTATCCCAGTCATTCTTTGCACGATGATACAATGACTGAGCAGACACATTCTCTGTATTTACTCTTCCTACACCAAGCATCGAAACGGGCCATATCCAGTCCTGGCCAGATGAACTTTCCACCATGACCATCCCAATCTCAGGTGTATATTGCAGTTGCAGCGTACCCGCAAAGACCTGCATACTCATTCTTATTTCTCCCATGCTGTTAGCTAACTCTGCATTACTTTCAAATTCCCATCGGCAGACAGTTTCGAACGCATGCGTTCAATGACATCACCCGCGCAATCCAGGACTAGCTTCCGAAGCCGAGGATTTCTGGGGTATTCCGATGAATAATGTCTTCAATGACGTGCTCTGGAATCCGCGGTAACTGTGTACCAGCAACCACATCGTTGATGCGTTGGAAAGACGTTATTGTTTGTTGGGTCGTGAAGAAACTATAGTCTGAACCAAACAAAATTTTGTTTGGTACGCCATACTCTACTGCGCTCAGCATCGCATTGTAAAACTGCCAGGGCCGACTTCCCAGAGCAGACATATCGGCATACATGTTTGGATTTTTCCGAATGACTGCGACGCATTCTTCGTACCATGGGTGGCCTAGATGCGCGATCACCATTTTCAACTCGGGAAATGTTCTGGCAATCGGGTCGAGTGCCGCTGGTCTTGATGCGTCTAAAAAACCATTCGGGACAAACGATGTACCTTGATGCCAGAGGATCGGAATACCTAACTCTGCTGCTTTTGCATAAATAGGGAAGTATTCTGGCCTATCCGGATAGAAATCCTGATAAATGGGTGCCAGTTTCAACCCAACCAGGCCATATTCTTTTACCGCAAACTCTACTTGCGCAGGTGCATCTTCATCATGCGGATTGACACTGGCAAAGCCAAATAACCGCCCCGGATATTGTCGTACATAGTCGGCTATGTAGTCATTGGGAACGACGACACCAGTGGCGGGACAGTTAAAGGCCAATACGATAGCACCATCAAACGGTTCAATCATCTTCGCATGTTGTTCGGGAGTGGCAATGAGTTCGTAATCATCTCCCCATGCCCGCTTGGATGCTGCCAGGAATGTCCCACCAACCTGTCCTGGTCCAAATAGATGTGTGTGGCAATCAAAGATCACAGTGATATTCCTCCTCATTTGATAAAGCGCATGTCGCATTGTAACGACATCGTAGCGATACGAACTAATGTCCAGATAGCAGGACGGAGTCAATGGTATACTTCGCGATAACCTCCTGGTTAAAAGACACACCAATGCCGGGACCAGCCGGCACCTGAAGATAGCCATCGGGATCAAGGCGCAACGGTTCGATCACCAGATCCCGACTCAGGGGAGTATCGTTCGTACAGAACTCCTGAAATACTGGGGATTTCTGATAAGCATTCAAATGTAAAGAGACGGCTGTTAACACGTCCGATGTCCAAGCGCGGGGAATGAGCAGTTTTCCACACTGCTCAACCATCGCAACGAGCCGACGAACCTCGGTCAGACCACCAGCCCGAGAAATATCTGGTTGGATGATGTCAACATCGGCCTCATCAATCAACTGTTTGTACTCATACATGCCACCTAATTGTTCTCCACATGCAATCCGCACGTCGACTGAATTCGCCAATTTCCGATATCCAGGCAGGTTATCGGAGATAAGAGGTTCTTCCACGAAGAAAACATCATATTTTTCAATCTCCTTCACAAGTTGGACAGCAAGCTTGACGTCGGCTGTCCACATCCCGTCTACCATGATATCCATTTGACTTCCAGCCTCTAAGCGAGCCGCTTCCACCAAATCTACAATTTTCCTCGGCTCTTTTGAAACGCATCCCCACCCGAATTTCATTGCGGTAAAACCGAGGGACTTATACTTTTGAACGGCTGTTCTCATTTCCTCGGGCGTGTTCCGGAACAGTGTACTAGCATACGCGCGGATCTTTTCGTGATTTCGCGCTCCTAGCATGACACTCACAGGCTGACTCGTCGCCTTTCCAATGATATCCCAGATGGCTATATCGATCATGCTCATGGCCTGGATAGCAGCACCCCGGCGACCATGATAGAAACTTGAGTTATACATGCGGCTCCATATCTTTTCAACCTCAAACGGGTTCTGGCCGATGACCGCGTGACATAACCCTTCAGCAAAGGCCGGGATATATATTGGTGCGTCAATGAGAGATTTCATCACATGTGGATGAGAATCACCATCCGCAATGCCGGTAATTCCTTCGTCGGTATGAACCTGAACAATAGCACCGTACTTTGGTCCACTGGAATCGGAGGCTCCACCTGCCATTCCATACACAGTCGGACTTTCCAGAATCGTGAATTGAATGCCGGTGATAATCATGTGTTACATGGCTCCCTATTGTTGCACTTTATAGACAAATTGACTTTCACCCGAACCTACTGGCAGCAGGCGCTTAGAGACTCCCCGGTACCAGGCTTCAACCTTGGTAAATCCCTCGGCGTATTTACTTCCAGCCTGGTATCCGCGAAATTTCCCGACGGTCTCAACCATATCCAGCAAATCAACATCCAGCAGGTCACGAAAGATACGTATCTGGCTCGCGTGCTTTGCTAACATTTCCTTTTTGGAATCAATCGTCTCTGTAATATTCACAAGTTCAGTAGGAGAAAAATTGACTCCCCCCAGGTTATCCATGAAGTACAGGGCAACCTGGCGATTGGTAGCCGAGAAACCACTCTTGATGTTTCCCACGCCAGCCAGTGGTAAAGCATCCCAAACCAATTGGTGGGTATAACGATGATCCGGATGGTAATCATCCGACCCATGCGTTATGACAAGGTCAGGATTTACACGGCGGAGCACATCAACGAAGCGTAATCGGTTCTCCACGGAATTTTCAAGAAACTCATCTGAATATCCCATCCAAATTGGAGTAGCTCCAATAACCGCGCACGAATCGTGGAACTCCTGCTCCCGAATGCGAGCTAACTCTTCAGGCTCGACATCGTAATTCCCCATATCTCCGTTAGTGGCTACTGCCATGAATACATGGTGATGTTGTTTTGCATAGAGTGCCAGCGTGCCAGCGCATTGTAGTTCAATGTCATCCGGGTGTGCTCCGATAGCCAGGATATTCATGGACATCACTTTTCAATCCTCTCTGTGTGCCATTCGTTTTCTGCCCTGAAGAATATTTGATTCCTACGTAACAAACATAAAACTTGTGCCTAAAGAACACCATATTTTTCATATACTTCACACAATAACTTCCCCTGGAGTAGTCCGTCTCTGACTTCATTTTCGGTTTGGACCTTGAGCATAGCCGCATTGACGGTAGCTTCAACGACCTGCTTGGGAATTACCACGACTCCATCATAATCGGCAAAAATAACATCTCCGGGATGCACCAGAATACATCCAACTTCTACAGGACAATCGTAATTAATTACAATACCACGACCTTTCGAATCAACTGGTTTAAAGCCAGTACAAAACACCGGGAAACCAAGCTCACGAATCTTCTTCGTATCTCGTATCAAACCACCAATGATCGCGCCTCTTGCCCCGCGCATCTTCGAGGCCATTGACAAGAGTTCACCCCACGGTCCGTTTCTACGCGACTCATTTGTCGCAACAACCACGACCTCTTCTGGTTTGACGCTATCGATAGCATTGATTTCCAATTCATATGGCTTGTCGTGGATATGGTAGACATCCGAGAAGAGAATGGTTTTTGCCCTCCCAACAAGCACGGTATCGGCAACAAGAGGGCGAATATCTTCTCTCATGGCCTGGTTGCGGAAGCCCAATTCATCGAGAACGTCACAGATAACTCCAGAATAGAGGTGCTGCTCCATCCGCTCAAACAAGTCCTTATCAGTGGTGATCTGCATTCAAATTTCTCCTGTGAAATGTAGTGTGCTATATATGCAGGAAGCATACGAAATAAAATTTATTTCCCGTATTGACAGGCTGGGTATCCTTTCACATCAGTTCGTACACAAAAGAGCCCACCAGCCAACGGCTGTTGAGAAAGGGTAGCTTCGTCTAACCCACTTCTGGCAGTCGTAATATAAAGCTCATCAAGATTTTCTCCACCGAACGTACACGATGTCACATGGGCAGCAGGGATTTTGATCACATCCAATCGTTTACCAGTGTATGAATTCCAGCGAGAGACTTGATATCCACCCCATTGGGCTACCCAGATCATTCCTTCTTCATCGATGGTCATCCCGTCTGGAACGCCTTCGCCCTCTGGAATTCGAACAGCTACCCTGGGATTGCAAATGGTTCCTGCCGTGATGTCAAAATCGTATGCCATCACGACCCTGGTAGGAGTATCGATGAAATACATTGTCTCCTGATCTGGACTCCAGGCAAGGCCATTGGAACAGGTGACATTTCGAATGGCTGGCCTCACTTCTCCATTTGGATGCAAACAATAAAGCGCCCCTGCCGGTTCTGAGCCCATCATGGGCATTGTTCCAGCCCAAAAACGTCCGGCTGCATCACATTTGCCATCATTAAACCTATTGTTCGGGCAATCAGCTTCAGGATCATTCAAAAACGTGAGAGATGCCGTTTCCGTGTCTAGCGTATAGAATCCATGATGCATAGCCAAAACGAGACCACCTTGCTTTCTCGGAACGACAGTTCCTACATATTGCCCCACATCAATGGCCCGATCCTCATGCGTCTCCGGATTGTATACGTGTACTTTTCGTTGTAAAATGTCCACCCAATAGAGCAATTGCTGCTGGGAATCCCAACACGGACCTTCGCCAAGGGTAGCCCGGACATCCAATAGAAGCTGAAGTTCACCGACCATGTGTTAACCTCTACAATTCATCAGTATGACCTCTATCCGACTCGTGTCACTTCTAGCCCTTGAGTGCACCGGCAGTGACACCTTGCAAAAAGAAGCGCTGGAAAACGAAAAATAAAATAGCCATCGGGATTAAACCAATCATCGTACCCGCAGCCGTTGCACCAAGATTTTGGGAGAATTGCAAGTTCGTTGTGGCAAGACCAACGGTCAGCGTATACATATTGTCGCTCTGAGTCATCAATAGTGGCCACAAAAAGCTGTTCCAGCTGTTTACAAAGGTAAATATCGATAATACAGCAAGTGGTTGGTAACATAACGGTGTGATAATATCCCAGAAAACACGAAGCGTTGAAGCGCCATCAATGGTTGCAGCCTCTATCAAGGAATCAGGGATTGTGAGAATAAACTGCCGCAAAAGATAGACGCCAAAAGGGCCAGCTGCCGCGGGTATGATGAGCCCAGCATAGGTGTTCACCATTCCGTAGCGCACGGCTAAAAGGTAGGTTGGCACCAGAGTGATGGAGAACGGGAGCATCATCGTGCTAATCAAAACGAGGAAAAGCATCTGGCGACCTCGAAACCTCAATTTGGCAAATGCGAATGCCGCAGTAAGATCTACCACCAGTTCCAGAAGGGTTGTGATGGTACATACCAGTAAACTGTTGCCAACCCATCTTCCCATGCTGCCTGTTTCCAGTAAATTAAAGTAGTTTTCCAGCGTGACCCCGGTAAGGGAAAACCCGAGTTGTTGGTAACTACTGGATGTATGCAAGGATGCATTAAGGATGACGAATACTGGCACCAAGCAAATTATCAAAACGACAATCGCAAATACATGACCGGGCACGGTCTTCACAAAGGTTCGTCTCAAACGCTGGCTAGAGCTATACATGGTACGCCTCCGACCTTGTGGTTCTCATGAAGATAACGGCAATAACTAAGGTGACAACAAGCATAATCACACCCATCGTCGCCCCATAGCCGACGGACCCGCCATTAAATACATTTTGATAGATATACCACATCACTGTGTAAGTGCTGGTACCTGGTCCACCAGAGGTCATCACAAAGATGACGTCGAATACTTGAATGGAGTTGATCGTCACCAGGATCAATACAAGCTGAATAACGTTCTTCATTAATGGGAGCTTGATTCTCCAAAAGACATTCCATGCATTCGCCCCATCAATTTGCGCCGCTTCAGACAATGTCTGCGGGATATCGTTAAACCCGGCCATAAAGATAATGGAGTAGAAACCGAGACTATTCCATAAACTGACAATAGCAATAAAGACAATCGCTACAATCGAATTGCTCAGCCAGGGGATATTCAATCTCAACCCTACGTTAAAAATTTTGTACAACAATCCTACATCAGGATCGATAAGGATCTTCCATATGATGGATGTTGCTACTACTGACAGAAGAGAAGGGATATATATGAGTCCCCGGTAATACTTGATGCCCGGTATCATACTCGAAAAGAGCAAACCAACGACCATCGGAACTATTATGGTTAAGGGGATCTCGACCAACATATACAGTCCAGTGTGCAGCAAGGTCTGGAAAAACAAATCATCATCGAACAATGTCTGGAAATTTTCGAGGCCCACAAAGTGAAATCCTCGTAGAATGGTTCCTGCTTGGAACATCAGAACGAAGGTATAGACGAATGGAACAACAACAAATCCACAAAAAAGAATACCCTTTGGTAGCAAAAATGCAAGCACATTCCAATTCAATCGCTTCTTCCTGCGCGAAGGAGCATATTGGAGCGTCTTCTGCTGATACCTACCAGGCTTTAAAGACTCCTGGCTCGCGTCACTAATCTTGGATATAGCTTCACTGGACATGAATGACTTCAGGTTCGCGTCACTGGCCATGGGCATAGCTCTCTTCCTTCTTAAATTGCTTGTTATAGTAGAAAAAAATTACCATAACAAGCAATTATCTGCTCCTACATGCCGGCATTCCGGGCCATTAACTGAACCGATTGGTGCAAATCTTTCAACATGGTGTCCATGCTCTTGTGACCACTGAGATAGTTAATAATCTCGCCAACGATAACTTCTTGCGGATCATACGGCAGGCCGACCCTTGTCAAACGAACGTACTTTCCTTGCTGGACAGAAGCATTCATGAATGTTTCGTCCGGGCCAATACCTTTATAAAGCGTGTCGCCCATTGGTTTTACTGGACTTAGTCGAGTTGCGCGAAGATAATTGCGCACGTTTGCCGGTTGCGTTAAAAACTGGATGAATTTCAAGTCTTCGGCAGGATTGCTGCTTTTCTTCGAAATAGCCAGGTATCCAGCCCCCCCCACGAGAAATTGACCAGCAGGTCCAGCGGGGACAGGTAACACTAGCAGATGTGTATTTTTATATACTTGGACGGTAGTCGGGTCGAAATTTTGGAACCAGGACATGCCAATTTTGCCCGCGAGGAATGCGTCTAATGCAGATTGGCTATCTGGATACAAATTGAAAGGGGTAGCAGCTCCAGAGTCTGCCATTGCCTTCATGACAGTCAATGCTGCATGACCCTGAGGATTATCAAATCCAATGTCTTTACCATCTTTGGATACATAATCAACGCCATAGGCCCAGAAGTAGTTCCAAATGTAATTTATCAACGTCGGCGTATCAGACGCTTGTAAGTATCCATAGCTTGCAATATGATTCTTATCGAATCCTGGTTGGCCCGGGTGCTTTCCGTTCGTATCAAACGTTAATGCTTGAGCAAACGTAACCATCTGCTCATACGTTTTCGGGAATGTAGGTTTCCCTGCGCGAATCCAGTTAGCCTGATTGACCGTTAGCACCCATTGACTTCCATAATATGGTACACCATAATGTTTCCCATCTGATCCTACGAGCCCATTGACGTATGCTTTAACTACTCATTTGAAGAGGTTGCCCGATGAATTAAGATCTTCTATTGCCATCAAGGCGTTTTGAGAACTAAAGTTACTGAGCCAGTTCAAAATTTGATAGGACACATCGGGCGGATTATTGGAGGCAAATGCAGCGGTATATTTTTCACTTGCACTCGCCCAGGGGATGTCTAAATAAGTAACGTGAATACTTGGGTTCTCTTTCCGAAAACTTGCTATGAGATTGCTGTAAAACTGGTTTTCTAAGTTAGTTGGCAACCCTGGTGGCTTCCAGAATGCCAATTGTATGGTAGTGTTTGTTGGGGTACCACCACAAGCAACAACGAGTAATCCACCCCCCCCCTGGCAGCACACTTCTCCTAGATAGCTTGGATTCAATTTGCATCGATTTAACCTCCCAAATCTTCTGGCAGATTGCCAACAACATTGACATATGCATCCGTCATGACCAAGTACAAAAATCCAGCGAGAAAAGTAACAAATATATGCTCTCGGCCCTTGCCTCCGCACCTCCTTCCTTTGGTGTGAATACGTGATGGAAAAGGCTTGATGAAGTTTTGATGCAAATAACAAAATAGCTGTGACCACCTTTTCCAGGATGATTGCAATATTCTTTGCATCGTTCACGAAGTTCAATATACTGAACTCAATTCCGTATTATGCATTATAAAAATAATAAATTAAAAAAAGCAATAAGTCAAGTGTAAACGCTATACTGATCAGGGCTTGTGAGTTATCCATTTATGCTAGGGAATTGGCTTCGAGGGAAACCTGTCAGAAGCTTTCCTCTCTATATTATTTCAACATCGTCCCATTTGGAGTCCCCTTGCTTTAGCTATGGGGAGGAAAAATGACAGCCCGCAGGCTGGGTTCGTTCCTCCCCATTATTCACACAAGAATGTTTATTGACAGGTGTGGGATGATATGATATGATCTAGCACATGAAACAGATCATCACAGCAAAAATCAAGCTCTATACAACACCAGAACAATTTATAGCCTTGCGTGAAACACAACTGGCTTATCGTGCCGCGCTGAATTTTGTGAGTCAGTATGCCTTTACGCATGGTAAGATGAGTAATACACGCACATTGCAACATGATTGCTATGATGAGATCCGTACGATCTACCACCTTCCTTCCCAGATGGCCTGTAATGTCCCCCGTTTGGTGGGAAGCACCTATAAAGGACTGTGGACCAAGGTCAAGAAAAACGCCGCACAGAGGAAGAGAGGGCAGACGAAGAAGCGCTACAAGGGACTTGATCACGCCCCTACGTATGTCTCTCCGACGATCACCTATAACTACAAGCGCGATTACAGTTTCAAAACGTCCAATCGTGTGAGCATCCTGACCCTTGATGGGCGGGTGGTGGTCCCCTATACCGGCTATGACACACATATCGCCCTCATCAACCAGGGAGCCAAGATCGGTGCGGCAAAACTCTGGTATGACAAACCGAAGAAACAATTCTATCTGCTTGTCTCTTTAGAGATGGAAGTAGCTGAGCCCACCCCACACACCCATACCGGCATTGTCGAGGTGGATGTCGGCGTGCGCTATCTTGCCGTCACGTCCACGACGCAAGGAACGTCCTCCTTCTACGGTGGCAAACGTGTCAGAGAGAAGGCCAATCATTACGCACGACTGAGAAAGCGCCTGCAACGCAAAGGCACTCGTTCCGCGACACGACGGCTGGTAGCCATCAGTGGACGAGAGAGACGGTTGAAAGCCGACGCCAATCATGTCATTTCCACGCGCATCGTCAAAGACCATCCGCGTTCCCTGATCGGACTGGAAAACCTGACCGACATTCGAGACAGAACGACACGACGCACGGGCAAACGCGCCAGCCAGAAGCAGCGGAGAGCCAACACCGCCTTCTCCAAGTGGTCCTTTGGCGAGTTGCACGCCATGATTGCCTACAAAGCCCTGCAACAAGATTGTATGGCGATCAAGGTGGATGCCGACTATACGTCGCAAGCCTGTCCCATCTGTGGACACACCTGCCGTGAGAATCGCCCCAATCATGGGCTACTGTTTCGCTGTCAGCATTGTCGGTATACGCTCCATGCAGATCTCATCGGCGCGAGGAATGTCACCATGCGAACGCTGCTTATTCGGCAGGACTGGATAAGCACAGGCTTCTTGTCAGAACGCCTTGATGGATCGGATCGTGAAGCCAAAGCGGCACGCCTGAAACGGTATGCTGAGTTGCGGTGGAGTCCAGATCCAAGCCCCTTGCTTTAGCTATGGGGTATCTGACGTAAAACAGGCGTAAAAAGTGGCATGCATTGGCGAAGGTTGCCTTCATGCGACGAAACACTATCCCCCACATGGATAATTCACAGACCCTGCTATACTGATAGAGGAGATATTGTCAATTTATTTGTAAAAATGAAAGGATACTGGTGAGTTATAAGGAGAAAAGCTCTGAAAAGGCTGTGGGAAGTGCGAGGTCTGTGTGGTTATGCGACTTGCTTGACGCCAGTCACCCGCGTTTCATTGCTGGAATCGGTCCTGCAAAATGGCACGGTACTCCCTGGCACACAAATGATACCTTCGTGGTTGGAAATGTCCAGTGATGGGCGCGATCAGCGGAAAGAAAGCGTTGCGCGTGTTTGGCGGACTTAAATCGCCGCATCTTCTTTTCACGCAGTCGCGTGGGTTGATGCGAATTTTCCGCACGATTGTTCAACCCTTTGTGCTGCTGATGCTCCACCCCTGGCAAGATCTCACGTTTTGCTGCTCCATAACTTTTCAGTTTATCGGTGATAATCACCCGAAGTTCTTTGACATCGCGAAAACCGAGCGAAAAGCGGAAATACAGCAAAATTTTATCGGATGTAGAAAAGTTATCTCAACAATAAAATCCATCCACATTGCACATGAAATTGCTCTTGCGCTTCTTTTATCTGTTCCTCACTTATATTGCCGCTGCACTTTATATGTACCTCTCGCCGTTCATGATGAATTGCAGGCGTCTCCCGATACCCCCCTCCTTCAGGCACCAGACTTTGCGCTAACGCTATCAGCGCGCCCTGATGAACCTGCTGGTGTAAGACAACCTGCCAACCCGTTTCTGCTTCAAGCTGCTGAAAGAGGGCACCATAGCGCTGACTGGCCAGGTTGGGAAAATGGAAACGCACCAGAACCGTTCTCTCCTTGGGATCAACGCCAACTTTATAGCAGTGCGGCAAAGGCAAAAGAAGCCGCTGCGCCACCGCTAAAGCTTCGTGTTGCACCATCCCTCTCTCCACCTGCGGCACCTTCTGAGCTGGGATGCTTTGCACTGACATGGAAGGTATCGGCAAAGACGTTTTTGCACCCGCAAGCGCTTCTAGCTGCAAGCTCCAGCCACTTTCCTGCTGAAATCGCTCTTGAACTTGCCGCACAGCGGCCAGGGCCTTTGCCAGTGCTTCAGTCTCAACAGGCAAGTCTACCTTGACGAGAATCAGCTGCTGTTCGAAATAAATCGAGGGTGTGCCACGTATGGCAATGCCAACCTCTTGCAAACGGCGCGTCGCCAGATTGCTCAACTCCCCCTGATGTACGTGAGGCGCAACCGTAATCGAGACGCCTGCTTCCTCAGCCGCTTGCTCTATCGCCGCGCCAAATTCGCGTTGCGCTGGTTCAGGAAAATGGAAGGCGAGCACCACATCCCCCGTTTCTGGATTGACGCTTTTACGATAGAGCCGAGGTGGATTTCCTATGGCAAGTTCGATGAGACGCAATATCTCATGCTGATCTGGTAACTCGCGCTTCTCCGGATACTGCAACGCCTCTTGCCATCCGGGGGCTAACCGATAGAGAGCTAGCCCATCGTTATCCAGAACCGAGGTTTGCTGGCTAAACAATGCAGGATTGTTATGCAGCAGTTTGGCCAGCGCCAACCGATCTTCCATACTTCTCCCAGAAAGTCCGGCCAGTGCGCACAGATCCCCCAGACTATAATCCACTTCATCTTGACAACGCTGAGCGAGAGCGTGGGCTGAAACGTTGCGAAGCGCACGCCGTCCGGATTTTACCAGATTGGCGAGATAGCCTACTGGCGACTGATGGGTAAGTGCTGCCTCTTCCTCTGGATACGGTCCCAACACATCGATAATCGCAGAAAAAGGGAAACGGGTACGCTCAAGACTGATTCCCCGTGGTAACATCACGCGAACAGAGGCTCCTGGTTCTAGCGAACGACAGAGGACGGGTTTACTGCTCTCATGGGTCAGTTGCATAAACAACACGTTGCCCATCAGATCTTGCAGTGCGTCTCCGGGATCTTCTAATGCCACCCCCCGTACACGGAACGCCTCAGCCAGCGCGTGTTGCCGCACGAAATAGCGCTGATCCCAATCGGATTCCAACACATTGAGCAGTTCCCAGGTCTCCTGTTCACTCGCCTCTCCATACCAGACCTGAGCCAGTTCGCGCACCGTGATAATGCGCAACTTCGGCACCTGCTTGACGGCCTCCCAGAGCGTTTCCAGCGCATGGGTACCAAAAGACTTGCCTGAACCGATCCCTTTCGGCAGTGCTGGAGCAGCGATGACCGCTCCACCATTCTTGAACGCATGCTGCCTCTGCTGCGTGTGGATCAAGAGTTCCGCACCGTTCTTCGGTAAAATCACCTCAGTGCCCTTGAGCAGAGCACGCAGGGCTACACGCGCCTCTTCATCGCCATGCACCAGGGCCACCTGTTTCGGTTGCAAGGAGGCCGCATAAGCCGCCAACTCGCTTCCATCTGCATGGGCCGAGAGGCTATACTTTGCAACCTGACAACGCACGACGACCCTCATGCCACCGACATCCAGCGTCGAGGATATATGCTCAGCAAGATCGAGCAGCTTTTTCCCCGGCGACTCCTCATCCTGATAACCAGTAATAAAGATCGAAGCGTGTTCTCTCTCCGCCAAATGCGCCGCATACCAGGCGCTCGGTCCACCCGTGAGCATACCACTACTCGAGATAATACAAGCGGGAGGGCCCGACAGAATCTGTTCTCGCTGATGAAGATCGCGAACATAGGCGATCTCACCACCACGAAACGGCGCATACCCACGACGAATTTGTCGCTGTAATAGGGGGGGAAGTGCCTCTGGCAACAGCATATAGGTTGAGCAGACGCGGCGTATCAAACCATCAACATAGATCGGGAAAAGCGGTATCTGACCTTTCTCCTGCGCGGCACGTAAAATCAGCAGAATCTCTTGTCCGCGCCCCAGACCAAACGACGGAATCAAAACAGGTCCACCACGCGCCAGACCATCGGCCACCGCCTGCGCCAGGCGCTGTTCTTCTGCTTGCCGATTTGGATGCAAACGTGCTCCGTACGTCAATTCAAGCACCAGCAAGTCGGGGCGTTTGATCGGAGGAGCGATCGCTCCCAGGACGGTGCGCTGAGGAGTCACGCTGATATCGCCTGAGATCACCAGCGAACCTTCAGCAGCGACAAATCCCAGGCTCACCGCTCCGGCAATGTGGCCTGCACGGCTCGCATGCACGGTAATGCCTCGTAGCTCGCTGAGTGTAAAGGGTTCGCCAACGGGCAATGGCCGCACACGCATCAACATATTCCCAATGAGATGCTCAGGATACAGTGGGAGCTCCATCTCCTCTACGGCTCGCCTCGCCATAATTTTCATGGCGTCTGCAAGCATCACTTCCATTAAGAGCGAGGTGCCTCGCGAAGCAAAGATTGGCACCAGTGGAAACGCCTGATGAAGCAAGGGCAGAGCGCCTATATGATCAGCATGGGCATGTGTGACAAAGATTGCCTGCACATCCTTCCCTTCTAACAGAGCCAGATCGGGGAGAGGATCGCTCTTTCGATCCACGCGTACTCCCGCATCCACGATGATCCACTGGCCCGCCAGCTCAATTGCGACACAGCTCGCACCAACACCCTGTGCGCCACCCACGAAAAGAACCTGCATGCGCCCCTCTTTCTCATCAGACAAGTATCAGACAATCACGTGAATACTGTATCATAGGTCGAGTGGTGAGGCAAGAAGATGAAGAGATGAATCACAATGTACATCAAGAATGGGAAGAGAATAAAGGGTTGTGTTGCAAGAGAGAAGCACCAGGCGAGGCAGCACTTGCTCGATGAATTGTTCAATCCCACGTCATTGACCTTTCTGCTGAACATCCGGAAGCCAGAAAACCGCCCGCAGCCGGCTCATCAGGCCAACATGCAGGGAACTCTCACCAGCACACACGATGAAACGGTTGAAACATTCCTCCTGGACTGGTTGCGCGATCGAGTACAACCGCGTGTCCGTGAACGAACCTATCACAATTATCAGCAGACTGTCAGCAAGCATATCCTTCCCACGCTTGGTCAGATCAAGCTTCAGCAACTCAACGCTATGCACATTCAAAAACTCTACGATGGAAAACGCCAACAACTGTCTCCACGTAGCATCCATCATATCCACACGATCATTCGCCGAGCTTTAGATGACGGGCTGGAAGCACTGTATGTACTAGCGATCACGACGGGGATGCGTCAAGGAGAACTCCTCGCCTTAACCTGGAACAATCTTGACTTCACGAGTAGAGCAGTCAGTTCAAGAGCGAAGGAAGCTGTTTTTGGTGATGAGGTAGACCTGCTTCCTCTTCTCAAGCGGGTTCTTCTTGCTGTGCTTTTGAGTAAGAGAAAGATTGAGTACCTAACTATATAGGAAACAGGAAAGAGCTCTCAAGCCACTTCTCAGGTTCTTTCTTTGGTTTGATATTTTTGGCAGTGGACAGTTTTGAGACAGAACTTAATATATTAATATTGCGTGTATTCCCTCAAAATCGTTATCCAATTCAGCGCAACAAGCGGCACGACGTCATTTTGAAACCCAGCGGGAAAGACAGGACGCCTATCAAAACGCGATTGAGGACAAAGAGGAGCTTATTACATTTCTGCGCCAGGCAAACTACACAAAATTGAACCAGAATCCATACGTGACTGTCATTGATGGGGTGGCGACCTTTCTTTCTCCTCATGCAGTACGCGTTGACCTGGGTGGATCAAACCAGCTGACGATTGAAACGAAGCACATTTTTATTAATACAGGAACGCTTCCCGCACTTCCTCCCATCGCTGGATTCTCAGAGAGCAAGCACGTCTATACCAGCACAAGCATGATGAATCAATCCCAGTTACCTGAGACCCTGGTCAT
This sequence comes from uncultured Chloroflexia bacterium, assembly GCA_963699315.1. Taxonomy (GTDB): domain Bacteria; phylum Chloroflexota; class Ktedonobacteria; order Ktedonobacterales; family Ktedonobacteraceae; genus Dictyobacter. Next base: position 3,170,768 of record OY969433.1, on the reverse strand, counting down.
CATTGGAGGGGGTCACATCGGCTTAGAGTTCGCGGCGATGTATACGGCCTTTGGCTCCCACGTAACCGTCCTGGACCGTGGCGATCGCTTCCTCTCAACGCATGACCGCGATCTTGTGGATGCCGTAAAGAGCACGCTCGAAAAACAGGGGGTACAGTTCCACCTACAGGCTAAGGTCCTCCAGATCACTGACCGTGACGATCGGACATCTATCTCGTACACTGATGAAACGCAGATGCAGCATGTGCTTGCAACAGATGCGATCCTGCTCGCTACCGGACGAGTCCCAAATACGCATCATTTGGATCTTGCGGCAACTGGCATTGAGGTGGACGAGCGTGGTTTTATCAAAGTGGACGAGTTCTTGCACACCACAGCTCCCAATGTCTGGGCGTTGGGTGACATTAACGGTGGGCCACAATTTACCTACATTTCGCTGGATGATTTTCGCATTGTTCGAGATCAGTTCTTTGGGGACGGACAGCGCTCGCAATTGAGTCGCCAGAATGTTCCCAATTCGCTCTTCATCTATCCACCATTATCCTGGGTTGGTTTGTCGGAGGAGGAAGCGCGGCGTCAGGGATACGAGGTGAAGGTCGCAACATTGTCAGCTGGTGCGATTCCGCGTGCTCGACAGGTGCAGCATGTGGATGGTCTCTTGAAGGCGATTGTTGATGCGAAAACGAATCGACTGCTGGGGTGTTTTTTGTTCAGTGAAGATTCCAATGAAGTGATCAACCTGGTTGAAGTTGCGATGAATGCGGGGTTGGATTATCGTATTTTGCGTGACAACATCTTCACTCATCCGAGTATGTCTGAAGGCCTCAATGATCTGCTTTCCCTGATTGGCTAGTACTGTGCGTTGTGTGTGTGAAGAGATTAATCGATGTGTTGGTACCGTGGCACCTGGGAGTGTTTGCGGCTGATACGTCTTACCCCATGAGGATTGGCGTTTTCAGAGGAGAGGAAGTTCTCAATTTCGTAATTGAGGATGACTTGATGACTGGAGCAAGGTACATCAGCTTCTATGACCCGGATGGAACTGCCTGGGAGTTTTATTGTTTGTCTCCACGTTAAGCACGAATGATTCTTTGAAATGGGGATGGCACGTGCCATCCCTGCTCGTTTGTAACTCCAAAAAAGTAGATGCTTGTTTAGTGCAATAATGTAGCTATTTAATGTTTGCTCAGAGTATATAGGACCATCATAGGATGAACACAATTTGGCCAATTGTGAGAATGGACATTCTAAGTAGCTAAGTACAATCAAGCAACTTTTTTGGGATTGTCTGCACCTGCTGAGCACGTTTTATCCCACGTTTGTTGCTTGATTGTACTTAGTGTAGATGCTATTTTTGTATTTGGGATGCATGCCATTGCAGACATTTCTGCCTTACGCTTTCAAGAAACCTCTTGTCTTCTTCTGTGAGATCGACATCATAAGGTGGTAGGGCAATATAATTCAACAGCGCGACCAGGCCAGGCTGCCCCGACGATTTCGCTACGATATGGGGCTGTGAGAGCCTGGCACACAATTCATTGACGAAAAGCAGAGAGGACCTTCCCAACGAGGATAGATGAGGGAGTAGCGATGTGAGTCCACAATTAATCAACATATCGGCACGTGCAGTCTCATTGATAATCAGGATATGGTTGACCAGAATAGTGTGAAGGAGCGAGGTTTCTTCTGCTTCAAGAAACTGCATCTGTGCACCTACAAGAACAATACTCTTAACAAGGAGAAACACCGTCACATGCGCATAGTACGAGTGGAAACACGCTTCTAGTATACCATAGAGGTCTAAGCTCACATAAACTTATACCTCTATGGCGTTGCAAAGAGTATGTTACGTAGCATGGCCTCTTCGCGTGCATCAAACAGCCCCATGTTCTCCAGGTATATGTGACTGCTTATCTGCTGAGGAGCACTATTCTTCAGCCAGCCCACGCCTATGCGACTTTGGTAACTTATCAGAATGCTGGTTATCGGAGCGCTGTTTATTTTCAAAAAACTGAAACGGCAGTGGTGTTGGTTCTGCTTCGTTAAGGAGGCTTTCGAAGTGCTCTTCGACCTGTGATGCTAGCCACTGTGCATTAATATCTTTGAGATCTTCGCAAAGTTTGATATTAAGAAGCAGGCTGGGTCGCCTTTCATCTATTATGGTTTTCCTTTGGCCCTGAGGGGCATTTATAATGTTCTCCTGAAGATGGTTATACTGCTGCTCAAGTTCATGACGTGTTTTCTTCGACTGTTCATTCATACAAGTGTCTCCTTCAGAATGATTTTTTGAATAAATTCTACTCATCTCTTTCGAGAAACACACTACAATAAGTTGTAGACATCATATGTACAATATCATAGCATAAAATCATAGAAACATGCAAGTAATCAGAAATATTGTATCACAGGTATAACATGTTATGTAACAAGCATCCACAATGGATGGAAATATTGTCCTAAGACTGAGAAGTCAAAAAATCATGTTAAAGAGAAATGGGGCTTGAGTGTGTCCCAAATTCTGTAGAGAGGCACACCTTCTGTGATGCCAGGCTCAAGAGGTCCATTAAGAAGAGGTATACCCCGATGGATGGCAACAAGGTGCCAGTTCAGATCAACAATTGCTCCTCCCGATGAACCATATTCTGTCTGAATGGTATGGTGTATATAGCCTGTATTTGAAGATACAACTTGACCGACCTCAGATATCTCGGCTGGTGCTCCCTGTGGATGATGAATCAGGCGGACGTCTTGCAGGGCGCGTGGCAAGCCAATGAAGACAGGCATAGCCGGAGCATCTGGTTGTCCAAGCACTCGCACAAACGCGTAATCTGGCTCACTTTCATGACTGACAAGGTTGTTCATCTCTAACTCAAGTACTTTTCCCATTTCAACACCGTATCTACCCCTTTTGTAACCAAAACGTACCCATGCCTGATTTTGCCCACTCTCACGAATTCGCTCAAACACATGCTCACCTGTGAGCATGTGTTGTTTATCAATCAACACTCCTGTACCAATAGCTGATCCTGGAGGTGATTCTATTCTGCCAATTGCACGGCGTGCTCTCAGTCCTCCAAAATTGTCCTGGCCTTGCCTGATCAGCTTTGTAAAGAGCCGTCTATCCAGATCTTCCAATGTATAGGTGTTCAGCAAGTATTCCAGCAACCTGATCATAGGATGATAGGTTGGTTGCTCCTCTGATACACGGTATTCACGAAAATGTGCTGCAAGTTTATTGGCAAAGAGATATGCACTAGCACCAAAAGTAAACTTACTGCGCCAGTCGAGCAAGATTCCAGCATTGGTTAGAAGATCTTTGCGACTATCGGCAGCATCAACATCAAGGGCTAGTGTAGTAAGCGCTTGCACAAGTAGATGTATATCTGTCTGTGCAAGAAACACATCTGGGTCCATCAATTATGACACTCCTTACGGCTATTTTTGTTCATTCACAGTATCAATCTCTTTTTTTTTATTGCTGATTTACGTTAATCTATTATCCATTCATCACAGATCTTATTACACATGTATAAAATAGCACTTTTTGACAGACTCGGATGCGGCATCACAAATAATACCGATCACCTTCCCCAACTAACTTTGCTCCTCTTCCTCAAAAACCTAGACGATTTTGAAATGGCCCAGGAAGAAACGTACGGAGACAAATACATTCCCATCATCAAAAAGCCCTACCGCTGGCGCGACTGGGTCGATGACGAAAACATAAAGGATCGGCGCACCGGTGATGAGTTGCTCAAATTCGTCAACGACGACCTGACCAACTATCTCAAAGATCTGAGCGGTACAGGCAATCGTGATATCCGTACCATCGTCGGCACCATCTTCAAAGGCACCTATAACCGCCTGCGCTCCGGTTATATTCTGCGTGACATTGTCCACAAACTGAATTACATTAATTTCAACTCATCCGATGATATACACGCGATTTTACTCATCTACGAAAACATGCTCAAAGAAATGAGCGACGCGGCGGGCGATTCTGGCGAATTCTATACCCCACGTCCAGTCATACGTTTCATCATCGGTTGCCTCAACCCACAACTCGGCGAGATCATCATGGATCCTACCTGTGATACTGCAGGCTTCCTAGTCGAAACTTATATGAAAATGGTCGAACAAGTAAAAACTACAGAGCAACGACAACTACTCCTAGACTCGCTCATTGGTATTGAAAAAAATCCTACTGCTTATCTGCTTGCTATCATGAATATGTTGTTACACGGCATAGAAAATCCCAACATCAAAGAGCGTAACGCCCTCGCCGTCAACGTAAACCAGATGCCTAACAGCGAGCGAGTCAAAATCATAGTAACCAAACCACCGTTTGGGGGTCAAGAAGATGATGGCATCGTCAGCAATTTCCCCGCTAATATGCGTACTCACGAGGTAACCTCGCTCTTTTTTCAATACATCATGGCCATGCTTCAACGCCCTAGTGGTCGTTGTGGTATCGTGATACCCAACAGATTTCTCTTTGCTAGTGGTACAGAAACCTTGATCAAGGAGAGGCTACTTACCCAATTCAACTTGCATACAATTATACGTTTGCCCCATGGTGTCTTCTCATCATCTACTAACATACCAACAAACATCCTGTTCTTTGAAGCGATCGATGATCTCTATCCACGAGATAATCTACATCCATCTAAAAATTTATATCCATCAAGAGCCAACATAAGTACACGAGAGATTTGGTATTTCGAAATACCACTACCAGCGGAACACAAAAGCTATACGAAAACGATGCCAATACAAAATGAGGATTTCCAGGCATGCCTTAACTGGTGGGATAACCGCGTTGAGAATGCATACGCCTGGAAAGTACCAATAGAAAAGATTATAGAGAACAACTATAATTTAGATTTTAAAAATCCACATACTAATAGGAAAGGATAATCTCAAACATCACTCCCCTCAATGTTCCAGCACTGTGCATCGAAGCCCTGCTGCAAAGGCGAAACAGACTTCTCTGGGACAGCCACCAGCAAAGCGCGGAATGAACCTAAATATGCCTGAAATCGCACCGGCGAGAAAAAAAGACACATCTCATCGTTTTTCTTGATGATGATGCGCTTGCGGTGACCGAAAACCTTCGCTCCTTTAAATTGTATAAGGATGATGTTGAGCAGGCCCAACGGTATATCGAGAGCAAACGTGACAGGATACAGTGTAACGATTGAAGACTTCTCAATCGTTACAGACGTTTAGTACCACTCGCGGAAAACACCTAAATCAGCAGGCTTATCCGCAAGAAGTTCTCAATCACTGTTTGTGCATGACTCGCATACGTTGGATAGAGTTCAACCGCCTCTCGCTCCACTTTCTCATAGTGCTCTGTCCCGTAGGCGTCGATAAATTCCTTTTTCAAAGCAGGATCATGCAGCCAGAGATCCAACATAGCTGCTGTGAGTTCGATATGATACTGTAAACCGTAGGCGGCACTGAGATAGCGAAACGCCTGATTTGCATCGTCCTCATGACGTGCTAACGAGACCGCGCCTCGCGGCAACGCAAAGCAGTCTTCGTGCCATTGAAATGCCTGTTGATATCCTGGGAGCCCGTGATACAGTGGATCATTCTGACCTGCTTCCGTAAAGTCTATCCGCAAAAAGCCGATGTGCTCTTTCGGTAACTTGTGTATCGGTGCCTGAAACGTGTTTGCGAGCAATTGGCCGCCCAGACACATCCCTAGATAGGGAACACGTGCTTTAATGGCTTCCTGAATGTAGATTTCTTCGTAAACCGTGTAGGGGTACTTGGACTTGTTGTACAGGTGTTGGGTCCCACCCAGCACAATAATCGCTCCATAGGCATGAGGATTGGGCAAGGAGTCCTGCCCGACGCGAATCACATCGTAGGGAATTGTGTGCTCATCAAGGAGGTTCCCCACACGCCCTGGCGGATTCTCGTGGAAGTGTTGCAACACAAGCGCGTGTTTCTTGTCAGCCATACCTTTTTTCTTTCTCTCTTAGAGGTGCGCAAACTGCACACCTTGCTCTTTTTTCATGCGACCAGGTTGTGATGCAAAATAGTGTAACGCGGTATGCATATCTTGCAGCAGGATATTTGCCATATCACGGCTAAAACCCTCTTTCACCACAATACGTTGCACTACAAGGTTTTCACAGTTCTTGGGCATTGTGTAGGCAGGCACCAGCCACCCATGATAGCGAAGCCTATCAGACAGATCAAACAAGGTAAAGTTTGTCTCCTCTTTCAGCTTCCATGCAAAAACTGGGAGTTCGCTTCCATCTGAAAGTAACGTAAATGGACCCATCTTCGCAATTTCGCTGGATACATATAAAGCAGTATCATGACACGCCTGTTGAATACGTGTATATCCCTCTCTCCCCAAACGGAGGAAATTATAGTATTGTGCCACGATCTGATTGCCCGGGCGCGAGAAATTCAGCGTCAACGTCGGCATCTCACCGCCAAGGTAATTCACCTTAAAAATTAGCTCTTCGGGCAATGCCTCTTGGTCACGCCAGATCGCCCACCCAACGCCAGGATAGACAAGACCATACTTATGGCCAGATGCGTTAATGGAAACCACCCGATGGACGCGAAAATCCCATATTACATCTGGTTGAATAAACGGAGCAACAAAGCCACCGCTAGCAGCATCAACATGGATAGGAATATCCAGTCCCTTCTCAGCCTGTACCTGATCCAGAGCCGCACTGATTTCCTTGATGGGTTCGTAACTACCATCAAAGGTGCTCCCGAGAACAGTAATCACACCAATGGTATTCTCATCACAATATGTGGCAACCTCTTTCGCTGTAAGATGATAACGGCCTTGCTCTACAGGTACATAGCGCGGCTCGACCTCCCAGTAGCGAGTAAACTTCTCCCAGCACACTTGGACATTCATACCCATTACCAGATTTGGCTTGTCCGTTGGCTTCCCCGTCGCTTTCATACGTGCTCTCCAACGCCATTTAAGCGCCATACCACATAACATCGCGGCCTCGCTCGACCCGATGGTCGAGGTCCCAATAGCATCTTGCTTTTCATGAGCGTTCCACAAGCGTGCAATCATATTGACACATCGTTTCTCGATTTCGGCGGTTTGTGGATACTCATCTTTATCAATCATATTCTTGTCGAACGTCTCCGTCATCAGTTGACGAGCCTCTGGCTCCATCCAAGTGGTTACAAAGGTTGCAAGGTTCAGACGGGAATTGCCATCAAGCATAAGTTCATCATGAATGAGCGTATATGCTGTACGAGGTAACATTTCATGTTTTGGCAATTCATAGCGTGGAATATTCTCATGTAGAAGTCGCGCCCCATAGGTTGGGGTCAAATCGGTATCGTTGTTCTGATGAAGCTCCTGCGCAGTAACTTTTCTCGATAACATGACGTTTCCTCTTGCAAACAAAAAAAACATGGCAACAGTTTTTATGGATGCCCACAACCGAACTCCCACACTATACACGTTGGAAAACGCTTCGTGGTTGTGAAAAGTAAAAAATATGCGGGATGATAGAAAGGGACATAATCAGGAGACCCGACTACGTATTTTACAGACACTCTTTGCCATCTATCGCTTCTATACAGACAATGGTATGGATCTAGATATAGATATCGCTAGCCTTCTCGTGGAAAACGCAACCACAGAAGAACGACTGATCATCATGGATTGGGTACGGACGGCCCTTTCTGCGTTCAAAGAGGCAAAATGGTATACTGAGCCCAATTGTCTCCAATACAAGATCTTATTAGCTTCATTAACAAAAGAGCAGAAGAAATAAGAGAAGTACCTGCTTGCCTTGACTGAGTATATATAATTTGTATACGATCAAATAAGGAGAAACATTTATGCCAGATCGTCTCAAAAAAGAGGAGCTTGTTCACCGCCTTGCTATTCGCATGGAGTCAGATGACGCTACGGCCACAGCCTGGGTGGATGGCATGGTCGAAACGCTCTATGAGAGTTTCAAGGCGGGAGAGAGCGTCACACTTCCAGGCTTCGGTGGTTTTTATGTGCGTTCAGAGCCCGAAAGCTGGGTATTCAGATTCAATCCAGGACAACGATTACGTGCCTTGTTTGGCTGGACATCAACGTATAAAGGCGAAGTGTAAGTACGGAGAAGAGGGATAGAAATTCATATCATTTTATGGGCACTCGCCGAAACGAGACCATCTCCTTGAAATCATGTAAATACTCAAACGTTTCCTGAAGAGACAATACGTCAGGCAACGCTCGCCTCGGCTCAGAGCGCTCTAATGTTCCGAGAATCACACAATCTTTAGCGATGATCTCCGAATGGTTTTCGGCAAAATACATGGCAAGCTGCTCCTCTAACTTATCTTGATGCACAATCAATAAATCGCAATCGTAGCAGTAGCGGCAGATTTTGTCCCAGAGCAAAACTTCTTTCGGGTCAATATGGATAACCAGGGAAAATATGAACTCTACTTCTTGAAAGATTATACTTACAACATTGATGGAGTCTTTTCGTATTCGCTCTGTAGAGGAGATAACGATGAACAAAACAAGTTGGGTCGAGATATGTGTGAGTGACTTCACCCAATCTATCATCTGGTTTGAGCAGACTCTAGGTTTTCGTGTTGTCGCACGCGAGGCAGATGACTATGCAGAGCTATCTCGTGGAGAGACCACCATTCAATTGGCTGCAAACGATGCTCCATACTGGGCATCTGAACATCCACATCTTCTGCCGCCAGGACAGCGTGGCAGCGGAGTCGAGATCGTCTTACTTGTAGAAAACGTAGATGCCGTCTACCACCAGGCACAACATGCGCAAGCAGACATCGTGCGTGAACTAGCAGACTATCCCTGGCACATGCGACAATTCTGGGTGCGTCATCCCGATGGCTACCTCATCCGCCCTGCACAGAAGATTCTCTCCGTCAACCCGGCACTCTATCATCGCCGGGTCGCCAATGCGTTTCAACGCGCAACACCACACATTACCGAAGAACTGGCCAAAGTGAAAGAGACCGCTGATACACTTGTTCAGCAACAAGACTACCTCGGGGCGGCAACGATCTATGAGACCTTGATCATAGAGATCTTCGAAGAATCCCACCTCTATTATGAGGAGGAAGCTGAGTACGATGACTACTATGAAGAAGAACCGTACTATCCAGAAGAGGAGGGATTAGAGGAGTTTGTTGGAGCATGTATTGAGGTATTGGGTCGCTGCCTGGCTGATGAACGGGCAGATAGGGTCGCACGCGAAAAAATCATCACGGTGCTTTTTGACCTCTACCAACACGACCTCCATGCTGACAACAGTCATGGTTTCACAGCCAGTGCATCGAACCAACTCGTGAGATACACAACATCTTTGGAACGAGACACGATTGCCGAGCAGATTCACGCCATCTTGACCAACGAAGACAACAAGGTCACGGGCTCCTTGCGTCAGGCATATGGTCAGTTCTTACTGGACCTGGAAAAAGAGACACTCAGCGATGAAGCATACCTGCAAATCTGCCGTGAAACTGGACTCACCACCGAGCTGATTGATCGCCTCTTAACACTTGGGCGCATTGACGAAGCTGAGAGAGCAACACAACCAATTGATGATGTAAGACTCCAGGGACTGGCCGACCTGTTCATTCAGCATGCACAGGATACTGTCGCCGAGCGCCTGATGAGAGCGCGAATCAAAGAGAAACCAGATGTGCACGTTCTGGAATGGCTACGACGCTACTATCAGACTAGGGATAGTCACGTCGCCGAATTGGAAATGACGACCATGTTGTTCCACGCCCAACCTTTGCTCAGACACTATCAGGAGCTACGCAATCTCGCCAGACAGCTTGATCGCTGGGAGAACATACGACCCGAAGCGCTCGCTTTTCTGGAACAAACACACAATACACAGCTTTTGATCCAGATTGCTCTCGACGATGGTGAAATCGACACGGCTTTGAAGCTGCTGAAGACAATGATCACAAAGGATCGTTACGGCTACACCTACACACCAGGCTACGTTTATTATTATGGCAGTGCGATCGACCTTGATGTTGCCAGAGCTGCGGAAGAGACACGACCGAGTGAGGCCATACAGCTGTATCAGCAGCGCGCCGAACGACTGATTGCCCTACGAGATCGGAAGAACTACCAGGCAGCATGTACCTATCTGGCAAAGATACGCTCATTGTACGAGCGGTTGGGAGAGCATGAGACATGGATGAGGTATATAGCAACGTTACGTGAGCAGAACCGCAACCTGCGCGCATTGAAGGAAGAACTGGCAAAGGCAGAATTATGATCGCAACAGTATGCAAGAACCCCACGTACATCCTGATTTGAAAGGCTGTCAATGTATGATGGAACAATCACGTTCTCAAGTGGCGCTTTTGATTGACGCCGACAACAGCACATACAACTTGTTACCATCTCTGCTTGCAGAAGCAGAAAAGTTCGGGGACATCCGTCTTCGGCGTGTGTATGGAAACTGGAACGTGTCATCTATGCACGTATGGCAAGATATCGCTTCGCACTATCATCTCGAACAACGATATCATCAACAGACGGCCCCTGGCAAAAATGCAACGGATATTGCTCTTGTCATCGATGCGATGGACATCCTCTACAGCGGCGTCATTGACAACTTCTGTCTGGTAACGAGCGACAGTGACTACACCCCGCTGGTCCTGCGGCTCCAATCTACTGGATGTAAGGTACTTGGTATTGGCAAACCAACGACCCCTCTCGCCTTGAAAATGGCCTGTACGGTATTTGTTTCGACTGATCAACTGCGGTCAAAGCCAGCACAACCCAGTCTCTTTGCACCATCCTTAGCAACACCAACGTCAGTGATCAATCCGTCAATTCCGACTGTATCTCCAACAAAGGCCGCAACATCGGTGACCACGACGCTCCTTTTCCCCACAGAGCCACTGACTCTGTTCGTGAAAGCCTATGAAGATGTGGCCCAAAAGGAAGAACGCGAATGGGTCTTACTTTCGCGTATAGGGACAGTGCTCAAACAGTTCGATGCTCCATTCAGCCCAGCAATGTATGGATACAAAAATTTGCAGACGTTCGTCAAGGCATATCCAGACCACTTTGAAATGCGCAGACAAGCATCCAAAGGAAAACCTGTTCTGGTACGACGAAGACGCAGCCGTTCTCTCGAGCAAGCCATCTTGCTTCCATCTTCGGCAAGAGCAACAACGCTACCAACTCCGAAGATATGAAAAAGCTGATTCCCTGGTGATCACAACACGCAGCTTCATTTTTGAGGCTGAATTCCACCTCTTCTTCAGGTATGAGGAACGATATGGTCCTTCATTCGGTTGGCGTTGATCTCTTACTAATATTTGGATAGAAAATATACGAGTCCAATGATCAAATGGATGCTTCACTTGCTTGAACCTCTCTCCTCTCTATTTATTCTGTTTTTCCATCGTTATGAATCTCATCTATCCTCTTGACAGATGAATCCTCCCTCTAGTATACTCAGGAAAATAGCTACTGATTATTCATGCAAATCAGTAGCTATAATAACAGACAAGGAAGTGCTCTCCCCATGACTCAGGAAGTTGTCCACACGAATGTGCAGACGCTGGAACAGATCGGACAGGTTGCCAATAATTATGCAGCACAGAACGTCTTCATCGACTACCAGCAACGCCTATCAGCAAACACACGACGTAGACAGTCTGATGACCTCGCATTATTTGCGACCTATCTTGCTGCAGCTGGTGGAGGAATGAACGCCGACGATCTGCTCCATAATCCGAATGCATGGCAAGGTATCACCTATGGCCTGGTCGATGGTTTCGTTCGCTGGATGCTGGTAGAAGGGTATGCAATCGGCTCCATCAACGTCAGGCTCTCAACAGTCAAAGCATACTGCAAGCGAGTAGCGAAAGCGGAAGTCATTTCTTCAGCTGAATATGCATTGATCAATCTGGTCACAGGTTACAGACATGCAGAAGGACGCAACATTGATCAACGTCGAGAGATAACACGAAGAGGATCAAAGAAAGCGGTAGCTGTATCTATCAGCCCATCACAAGCGGCTCAACTGAAAAAGCAACCAGATACGCCACAGGGCCGAAGAGATGCTTTATTGATGTGCCTGCTCCTGGATCATGGTCTCCGATGCGGAGAAGCGGAAGGGTTAACCATGCAGTCCATCAATCTCTCGGAAGGGACTCTCATATTTTATCGAGAGAAGGTAGATAAGACGCAGACACACCAGCTTACCAGGGATACCCTTATGGCAGCATTTCGCTATTTTCAGGTCTGTACTCCGTCTGAGAAACTTCTGATGGGAAGCCGCAAAGGTGGTGCACTATGTGGTGCGATGAGTGAACGAGCCATAACAGACCGCGTAAGAGTATTAGGTGAGGTGATTGGACTGGAAGGATTATCTGCTCATGATTGTCGTCACTACTGGGCCACGGCAGCGGTAAAGGGTGGAACGGATATCAAAAGCCTCCAGGATGCAGGTGGATGGAATAGCCCTGCCATGCCATTACGCTATGTCGAGTCTGCAATCATCGCAAATCAAGGAGTCAAACTGGGGTAATGCACACTATGCTGACTGAGAGCACCGTCAATACAAAACCAACGCTTGTTGCTCAGCGATGCAAACGCATGGTTGTCTGGCAGTGGGTCGCTCTTTGTCACATGACAGAACGAAAGGGATGTTCACCATGCAAAGGCTCGCAGGGAGAGTAGCATTAGCCACAAGTGGAGATTTAGAAAACCCGCCTGAGAAGCGGGTCGATGATATGGAACTGGGCGGACTCGAACCGCCGACGCACAGTTTAGGAATTCGAGCCCACTTGCTTATTCCAGTCTACCAATGTCTATTTCGAGCGTAAAATCGAGTTGGTATATCTACTGATGTGTATAGAAATCGATGAGTGTAGAAAGCCGTTGCTGCCCAACTAGGAGGTGACCACAAAGACTTTATAGATATGCGTTCATTTTTAAGTAAAACAAGAAAAAATAACGATGCTGCTAGATGCTTGCCATGCTTCTTTACAAGGTAATTATAAAAAAATCACTATGATATTTTTAGCCGTTTAGCAGCAATGCCACAAAATTCAGCCTCCCTTCTACTTAGTGATATCTTTGGTTAATTTTTGATCTATCTGAATTACTCGGTCCTAATGTGACATAGTATATCCCCCACAATCTTTAACCTGCGGTATAGGTTGTCATTGCTCATTTGTGCTAAAGGTATCCTGCTAACTATCCTCAAAGAAGCTAAATGTCATTTCAACTGCTATAGGTAAAATCGGCAAACTTACCCTTAAATCAAAAATTTCATATAAATTCAAATGTAAGTTGAACCATATTTAACGATATATGATTGCTTGCTTCATCAATTGTATGCTGAGTTTGCAATTCCTCATCAATTACATCCTGAGTTAACCATTCCTCTCGGGTTTGAGAGTGTGTTAGATTCAAACGTTCCGAAGGGGTCTCATTTTGAGAGAGCGAGAATAGATCTTGGGCTTGTTGAGAGGGAATGTGCTCCAGAGAAGAATGTTTCTGAGTAGATTTAACCACACCAACTAATTTATTAATCAAGAAGAATTGTGTGAGCTCTGGAGGTTCTATAGTTAATAATTCATGGGAATCAAGACCTTTCAGTTTCTCACGCAAAGTTGTAAGTAATTGTCCAAGCACATTTAGCCCGACTAGCATTTCTGGTCCATTTGGTCGAGCTCCCCAAAACTGATCTCTGTATGATTCCTCAACAATAGGTTTGTCTTCTGTTGATAATAATAAATCTCCAAATTTTTGCCAATTTTGGGCCAGTTTGACACGCAAACACCACCACATGATCTCTATACGTTTTTCATTCCAATCTGTGCGCGATTCGTTTCTAAATGGCTTGCTCTTCATTTTTGCTGTCATAGGACTCTTTTGTCCGATTATAATTTTTTGCAAATCAGGTTTGTGTGGAAAACGACAGGCTTGATAAAGAGCTTCGCTAGTAGGGATTTGAATACCATTAATAGAGAGGGGATAACCCCCCGCCATGTTTGATAGCCCTCCAAAGTGTTCTGCAGTTTTTAAGAAAATGGCGCATTTGTCTCTGAGATAGGTTTGTTGATGATGTGCATCTATCATTTTCATACCTCAAAATGGATAGTCATCAAGGTTATTAACATCGTAAAAATTATTGAAAATTTGTTCTTCTATTGTATTATAACGGGTTCATTTACTCGACGAGGAAAAAGAGGATACCATTTACCTAATGGATGATCTTTGGAATAGCGAGGATCTCCCCACCAGAGCACTAGAGGACAGTTGTTAGAGACATTTCTATAGCTAACAATAAATGCCCCAAATCCTAAAGCAGGAAGTTTCATAAAGCCCAAAGGTCGTACAGAAGGTGCGGGATTTTTGCTTGCATTAACAAGCTCGAGGCCTTTGAGCAGAAAGGCCTTTTCAACAGTTTGCCTCGCTCTAGAAGAAGAAAATAGACTCTCATTTTCTGTAGAAGGATAATAAAATAGATTATTTACACGACCACTTGTGGAATATATATTTGCCACGTATTTATCAATCGAGGAATACCCTTTTAATGCTTCTGGCCAAAGAACCTCTACATTGTTTCCCCAAGAACGATCATCATTTATCATTAGAGAGTGAAAAGCAGAAATTGCTATATTTTTTCTTTGTGCAGCATCTTTGACATAATTAAGTGCGTATTTTGCTCCTCCTCGATGAGCGGCCATCGTGTAAATGAGCAATTCACTATTAGGAACAGCCACACTTGAAATCCACCCACGTGTATTAGCCCCATCAACTAAATCATATCGAAGCTTATTCCCCGTATAAATTGCATCATCAACATATATATATGTTGAGATTTTACCTGTACCAGTTGTACGGATATGAAGTGAATATTCCTCAAAAAGAATATCATCTATTACGTTTAGCAATGCATCTTGACTACTTCCTTTGGGTTGTACACGAAGAAATTGGACATAAGACAGTACATCCTCTGGTCTGTTATTTCTTATTACGCCTTCTTTAACAAAGTCACGTAGAATCTCTTTTACACGTAACTTTGAGAGGTAAAACTTGGACATAATAATATTCATTTCCTCAAGGATAATTAACCGATCAGAAGTATCGAATTGGTCTATCCACTTTTCAATGTGTGACGAAGTTAAATCAACAATTTCATTTTGACGATAATCACTAATTGTTTGCAATAAAGAGGTAATGAGAGAATCATATTTTTCCACTTCAAACACCTATTATCTTCTATTTTTATACTTTACATATCAGATTTAATATTATATGGAATATATTCATAAATAACAATCTTTTACATAGACATATTTAATAATATTATATATATTCACACCAACCGTTGCTATTTTTAAATTATTATACCTAAATTTCTCCCGAATAACGAAAGATTTATCCAACTATGAGGAGCTTTCAAATCATGACATAAAGCTTTGTCATCCCCAGGTCATTAAATAATTCTGATATAATAAATTTTATATCACCAATCTTTTCTTGCAAACCCAATATAAAATATGCGAAGGAATACTTATGGACGAAATCCGAGGAGATGCTAAAAAAGTTCGCGAATTGCTTGCCGGAACCAAATACACGATTGACTACTACCAGAGAGAATACAAGTGGGAAGAAAAACAGATGCAAGAATTGGTGGAAGATTTGACATCGCGCTTCCTACAAGATTACGAACCTGGTCACGAACGTTCCGCTGTCTCTAAATATGGTCACTACTTCCTTGGTTCTATCATTATTAGTAAGAAAGACAGTCAAAATTTTATTGTTGATGGTCAACAACGTTTAACCAGCCTCACCCTACTGCTTATATATCTCAACAATCTACAAAAGAAAAGGACAAGCTCTGTTTTTATTGAGAACATGATCTTTGCAGATCACTTTGGTGATCGCTCATTTAATATGAACGTCAAGGAATGGACCACTTGCTTGGAAGCCTTGTACATGGAGCAACCATTTGATGATATAGATCAACCAGAATCAGTCCAAAATTTGGTTCAACGCTACCATGATCTGGCATCATTGCTAACAGATGAGATCATGGGAGAACCACTTCTACACTTCATAAATTGGCTTACCGAGAAAGTATATCTTGTTGAGATCACAACCTATTCAGATGAGGATGCCTACACAATATTCGAAACAATGAATGATAGAGGGCTCTCATTGAGTCCAACAGATATGCTCAAAGGATATCTTCTCGCCAAAATCACTGATACTATGAAGCGAGGCATGCTCAATTCTTTCTGGAAAGAACAAATAAAAGAACTAGAAGAAACGAACAAAGAAGAGTCGGCAGACTTCTTTAAGGCATGGTTACGTAGCCAATATGCTGAAAGTATTCGTGAACATAAAAAAGGTGCAAAACAAGGCGACTTTGATCGTATAGGAACAGAATTTCATCGTTGGGTACAAGACCATCAAGAACGTATTGGGTTAAAAGATCCTACTCATTTCGGACACTTCATTGATCGCGATCTTCGCTTCTATACTCGAAACTATCAACTACTAATGAAAGCATCTAAGACATTAATCCCAGACTTAGGGCATATATTTTATAATGCCCAATTGGGTTTCACCACACAATATCAACTGCTCATGGCTCCTCTGCTTCCTCAAGATACTGAAAGTCAAATAAAACAGAAACTTAGACTGGTAGCATTGTATCTAGATATTCTCCTCAATCGTAGAATATGGAATTGGCACAATATTGGCTTTTCGACTATGCAATATACAATGTTTCTTCTGATGCGTGAGATCAGACACAAATCACCATTAGAGCTTGCTGATCATCTCTATCAACGCCTTCAAGGGGATAAAGAAAACTTCACCAACAATCAACGTTTTGCGCTAAATCAGAGAAACTACAGCTTTGTTCAGTTAATTTTGGCACGCATTACAGATTACATTGAGCGAGAATCAGGTCTTCCTTCAAACTATCTCCACTACACCACAGGAACAGGTAAATTAAAATATGAAGTAGAACACATCTGGGCAAATAAACCTGAACGCTACAGTAACGAATTTGCACAACCTGCCGACTTCTTGGAATATCGCAACCGCATTGGTGGGCTTCTATTGCTTCCAAAGAGTTTCAATGCGAGCTATGGCGCACTCACTTATGAGGAAAAACTACCACATTACAATGCTCAGAACCTATTAGCCCATTCGCTTAATTCGCAATGCTATGAACACAATCCTGGTTTCCTCACATTTATTGCGCAATCACAATTACCATTTACGTCGTACACTGGATTTAATAGAGCAGCATTCGATGAACGTCAGGAGCTGTACTGTCAAATAGCTGAGCTCTTATGGAATCCTGAGCAATTACTTACTATAGTGGTATAGTCAGTAGCAAACCTTTAAAGTTTACACTTCTACATAAGAAGTGAATTATAAGTTAACATGCTCACAACTAAAATCGCCCTCCATTCTCGGTAAGACACCACTTTCGCTCAGCATAGTCGGCGAACGTAACACGTTCCTGCCGTTGCCAGAATGGAGGCTTATAATTGGGCTAGTTAATAACCAACAACGTGCGCACTGATCCAAGACAGAAATTGAATAACACGCCAGCGAAAATTCAAAGGCTAGCTTTTACCACTTGCGATGTTCACTAATGTGCATCCTGTTTGACAGCACACAGAGCTTCCATTTGCAAGAAAGATTACGCTGGAACCAACAATTTCGACTCTTTTATTATAAAGAGCATCCAATTGAGTAGATATTCCCCGAATTACCTTGTATAATTTCCTAGTGAAGCAAGTCGAACAAAAGCAATCCTTTCCATCGAAAATAGAACCATCACATATTACAAAGGTATTCACTTATAGCGATTAAAACAAATCCATATATTTGTATCCAAGGAGCAGCTCATGTCAATCGTACAGGATACCATCCAGAACGATGCTGGCGAAGATATAACCATTTATATTGAGGTCGACACTCAACCAGTTGATCACTGGAATGATACACGTGGAATAGCCGATCAGGCACAAAATGCACAGGACGCTTTTAAAAAAGCCACTACTCTTATCCACACTTGTGCAGAACAAATTGCTCAATCTATCCATACTATTCCAGCAAAGATCAAACCACACGAATTTGAGGCACAGTTCTCTATCAAGTTTAATGCTGAATGGGGAGCGGTGATAGCTAAGACAAGCGCCGAGGCACAAATCCAGGTCACCCTTAAATGGTGCGAGAAGGATTAACAACGTATGGATGATATATTAGAGAGTGTACTACCCTACTCTGAAATTGTTGGCCAGGACAAAATCAAACTAGCCTTAGAGTTGGCCTACATTGCTCCTCGTATCGGCGGCGTCCTGATCAGTGGACAACGCGGAACAGCCAAATCTACAACTGTACGTGCCTTCACCATCATGATGCATGAAGCATTACCAGTAACGATCCCCATCAATGCAACGGAGGATCGCGTCATCGGCGGCTGGCAGATTGCTAAAGCACTGGAAGGTGAGCCTGTTCTTCAGGCAGGACTCATTCAAGAGGCCGATAATAAATTACTCTATATTGATGAGGTCAATTTGTTGGATGATCATATTGTAAATATCCTGCTGGATGTTACGTCTACAGGCAAACTGATAGTACAACGTGAGGGTCGCAACGACCAATACGATATCCACCTGACACTGGTTGGTACAATGAATCCAGAAGAAGGAGGTCTCCGCCCTCAACTGCTGGACCGCTTTGGCCTGATGGTTAATGTATCATCACTAACAAATCTTACCGATCGTCAAAAAATCCTCGAAACGATCTTGCAATTTGATCAAGCACTGTTCAAAAAAAAGCAAGCACTGATCCAAAAGAAACAAGAACCAATACCACCCTACCTGAAAGATGCCTGGCAAAAGACACTGCAGATCAGAAAACAAATCTTGCAAGCGAAAAGTCGTTTTCCAGAGGTAAAGTTATCAGAGCACATTCTTAAGGCATGCGTACGGCTGAGTTCAGAATTCAATATTGAGGGCCATCGCGCTGACTACCTACTTGCACTGGCAGCGCAAGCTAATGCCGCTAGAAGCGGACAGGATAATACAACAGAAAAACACCTTCTAGAGGTCGCAGAGTTGGTACTACAACATCGCATACCGCAAGACAATCCACAAACGAGGGCAGAGCGAAATGAGACTACAGAACAGAGTATAGCAAAGATTATTGATAATGTTGAATAATATTACTCCTAATCAAATTAATACATCAAGTACATTATTACTGGGCCTAGCCTGCGCAGTACTTAATCCAGCACTACGCACAATACTCGTATATAATGCCCCCTGGTATGGGCTACAACAGATCGCAGACTCTTTGCAAATCTTGGCAGAGAGCAGTGGGCAGCAGATCCAACGTTCACAACTAGGCTCGGCAGAACACGACGACGATCTATGGGGTAGCCTTACAGTGCCTACGATCACTGGCACACAACAAACACATGCAAAATGGAATAGAGCAAGACTCTTCTCACCCGAACGTATAGCTGAAGTAACCCAACTCATTCTCATTCCGGACTTGACAGCGGTCAGCCAGGCGGTTGCACGCGCCTGCATTATGCAAATGGATGCCAATGTTGTACACCTCGAACGCCACAGCCAAAGCGCAATGTGGCAACCTCGACAATACTGGATCGCAAACGTTAACACAAACCATATTGGCATGATCTCACCGCATGTACTAGATCGCTTTACTCTACGCCTAGAATGGAGGGATAGCAATTCCCAGATAGGTGAACAGACGCGAGTCAAACAACTACGGCAGATGTTAAATACAACGCAAGAGCAACACATAACCGCTATTGATATCGATCCAAAAATTCTTGCCGCACTCCAGAAGGCACAAACACTACAACCTAAGGTTACACCAGACGCACTAGCAGTATTGCAAGACTATATTTCAACAAAGACACACAAGAATAATACATCCAAATCAATCTATCATCGCAGGGAAATCGCATTGGCACGCTATGCTCTCACCTTGGCACAACTTTCTGGTGATTCGGCTATGAGCAGCGAACACGTAGAACAGGCAGCTGAGTTGCTGGGCATAAGTTCACACACGGACAGAAAAATGTCCTATGTTTCCACACCTAGCAAGCAAGATATCCACAGGAAGGAAAATCCACCACAATCCCAAAATCCAAACGAGAAAATCCCACAGACAACACACCTACTAGGATTAAATGACTCAACTCCACATAAGGATGAACATGAAGTAAATAAATCCGATACTACAATTACACAACTTCTAAAAAGTGTAGTTGCTCCCGAAACACCCTACCTTGAAGATAGTGAAAATATTCTCATTCAACGCGATGAAGCATCACTACGCCTACCTTCACACTATTCCACAACTAGTAGGGCCGATCGTGGACCAATCATTGGCATCGAGCAGAGTGACTCGTTGCGAGACATTGCCATTGTCAGTACCCTACTCCAAGCATCACTTTTCCAGCAGGCTCGTCGGTCCAACCCCACTGACAATCAGCCATCGGCACATCTAAAAATTGCGCATGAGGACCTGCGTCGTTATCGCCGCACATCAATCCCTGAACATATGCTCCTCCTCCTGCTCGACTACACTAGTCTTCGCTATTATAACTGGCAAGATACTCTGCTTCCTTATCTCAGCCAAGCCTACGTTGATCGAGCCCACATCACAATCATCAAAGTTGGAGCTCAGCACGCCAGATCTGAGCTCCAGGCGGAGCAGATAAGCGAACGAAAAGTGCTCGCCCCCGGTGTGGAGCGAGCACTCACGACAACGTCTGGACGAGCTACACCTCTGGCACATGGCCTATACCTTGCACGGCAAACGTTACAGAAAAATATGCAACATGGGCGTAGTACCGTTGAAAGAGTCACATTTATCGTCATCAGCGACGGTCGCGGCAACGTTCCTTTGGCAGTAAGCACCCATCACCAAACAACAGGACATGTTACACGAGAAGGCATCACTGATGCACTTATACAGGCACGCAACATCCGCAATATGAAACATGTGCAAACAATCCTGCTTAATCCTCAGCCCACCGCCTATCCATACCTACCAGAACGTCTGGCAGAGGCACTCAATGCAGCAATCATTGATCTTCAAACAAACCAGCAAATGGAAGAGGTATTTAAATGAGCCAAAGCTCTTTCAATATCCTGCAAAAAATCGTGCAACATTCACGTGCACATCAAACAGGTAAACAGATCAACCCCGAACCACACACAGCAAAGACCCGAATTTCAATAAAGGCAGATATTACATCTTCTATCTGGTTCGATATGCAACTTTATCATCATGAGCAAACGGTTCACACAGTTAGCATGGATGGAACATATACGATAACGCTGAAAAGTTGTACTGAACCGACATCATTTCAAGATCAGCTCTACAGAGATGGCATCAAGAAATTCTTGAACCTCTACAATTACGTGTACAATGCATTGCAGGTGAACAATATTTTCTTGATCAAAATCTACAAATCGATGTTAAGGACGCACGAAATTTCCAGAAAACATTCACAATAGAAATCCCAACTCACCTACAAGCGGATAAACTTGACCTCAAACTGTATGCGCTACACCCTGTACAAGGGCAAATTGGATCAAGTGATCTAACAATAATATGTTCACATATATCAACACTTTCCTTACATCCATACATAACCAATCAAATCAAACCAAATATTCCCTCTGAAGTCGCTATTATTAATATAAACTCGCATCCACAGCTTGATCATACACTTGCATTTACAATCAGAGGTCATAACATAGCTGGTACATTAGAACAACAAACATATAAATCTGAAATCATCGCAAATATTCCGAAACTCATGAGTTTAAATAGTGAGCAATCCGGCAAATATCAAGATGCAATTGATATCAGAGGACATATGCGAGCCTTTTCGGCAGGTTTCCGCCCACTAGTAGAAAACTGGTTGCAGACACTCCAGCAGGCACATAAAGATAAACTCAATATAGTTATTATTGATACCAGCAGGATGGAGATTCCTTGGGAGATGATTGAGCTAACGACACCTTATGAATATATTGGCACAATTGCAACAGTTACACGTTGGCAACCACAGACACAAACAACCGGATCAACAAATACAACGATTAATATACATCCTCAAACCCATCAAGGCTCAGTATTATATTACCTAGATGATCAGCCAAGGCATTATATAGAACAAGAACACAAAATATTGCAGACCATACAAACCGAACAGTGTGCAACGTTAGAAATATTGGAGGATCATCTTTACAAACGGCTGGATCACTTTGGGCTTATCTATCTCGGCTGTCACGGTGAGGAGGGGCGCAGCCTACAAAAACAATATCCAAGTACGCTTACAGCTAACCGCCTACGCGTCATTGACGCTCATAAAGAAGCACGTCCGATTGCCTTTATAAATGCGTGCGAGTCTGCACGTGTTATTCGTGGTGATCCACATGATAATAGCAGCTTTGTAGATGTGATGCTGCAAAATCTAGCCAGTGGTTACATCGGCACGCTAGCAAAAGTAGGTCAGCGAGAAGCTTCCACGATTGCACGAGATTTTATAGTACAGGGAAAAGCTGGAAATGGGGCTACAATTGCGCAAGTATTAAGAAATATGCGCCGCGCCGCTACAAAGGAACTTCACCAGTTGCGAAACCTGCCACCGCGCAATACACAAAAAATGGATTGCGAATACAAATTTCTATATACATTCTTATATGTCTATTATGGCAATCCTCTAGCATGCTTAAAATTAACACCCAGATCAGCGCCTAGAATTGTCGATGTCGCCATATCATCCCAGACTATAGAGGAACAGACATGCAACAATTAGAGCAGAGCGCGAGCTATCCAGAAATAAAACTGAAACCTCTGATCACCTATCCTCGTGAAGCACAAGCAGGGAAAGAATATCTGATGACGATCGATATCGAGTTGGCAGATCCTCAAGCGGATTGGCCTTATCCAGAAGAGGAATACGAAATTCTCTTTCAACTTGACCTACATCCCTACTTTAGCTATCAAGCACTAAGCAAACACGAGCCAATGATTGTGTTGCACCGCTTTGGTGGTACGTATGGTCCCGCCGAGTTTCTACTCACAACCAATACCAGGAAAGTGGCACAAGGAGATATAGGCATTACCTTCCTCAACACAGTAGGTCTGCCTATTGCTTACATTGAATTACCTTGTGAAATTAAAGAGGAGATCCAAACCGAACATCTTGAAACAGTGCGCATCAAACAACTAATACATGCAGAGAATATCACCACAATATCACAAGGCTATTTGGAAGAAGATAAACACCACAAAGCTCTCATTCAACATCTTACACAGAGTAACTGGACTGTTATTGATCTCAAATACACAAATGGTAACCCAAGATCTAAAAATGAATTATTAGATCTTGTACAGATACAACAGAGACGTTTTCCTTATACGGCGATGAGTGGATCTCCTTGGTTACCCAACGGCTATATCCTGGATGTAAATAATACACCACTTGGCTTGGTCATTGTGCGTGAAGAAAGAGCCACACCAGGAAAAATACCAACCCAAGCACTTGAACCAATCTTAAATGCTTTTTTTAACTTTGAACCTGGACAACCACAAATGGCACGCTCTTTCCTCTATGAGGTCATTGGTGAGGAAATACAATTCTATAACTATCTTGAACCCTCAATGCTCAAAAACGGGCAAACCATTGATATCAAAGGGCACAGAGTATTTACATTTCATCGTCCGGAGACACTAGCGACCTGGTCCGAATATACATTATTTGGGAGCAACATATATCAACAAAACCAAAACAACCTCTTCCATTTCCATATTAAACAGATGCCGCCATTAAAAAAAGGAAGTCTGATTAATTTTCAATTTCAGGCCATACAAAACATTGAGAGTTCATTGATAAATGACCAGACGCACGCACTAGCTCAAATGGAGATCGGTTCAGGTCAAACGCATACAGCAATTAGTAGCATATTTCGCTGGCTATCCTTTGGAAAAGCTAAATATATCCTCTATCTGGTAAACTCTAACAAAACGGAGCAATATACAATAGAATCCATACGAAACTTTATCATCGATGAGGAAACTGGTAGTAAATTCTCAAACTACTACAATGTCGATACGATATCCGGAACGCAATTGTCCCCCAATATTCATGTATATGTTACAACAATAGAAAAGATATACGCTCTATTTTCGGCTAGTATAAATCTGACATCAACTGCCATCATAACCGATCTCAGCACAGCCATCACTTACAATCCAAACATTCCCATTGAATATTTTGACGCAATAGTGATCACAAAAGGCGAACATTTAAGCTATTCCAAATGGAAATCATTCCTCGAATATTTTGACGCACCGATAATTGGGATAGCAGAAGAAATCACAGAAGAAGTACTTGATTTTTTCCACCATAATCTTGTTTATCCATCACCGAAAAGCAAGGAGGAAGTGTATAAACAACTCTCAGCCACTATCAAAAGCGTACGTGACCTCCTCCGCAAGGACGCAGGGATGGCTGGTGATACCGATCGCCTGCCGCAACTGACCTGGCTGCTCTTCCTCAAAAACCTGGACGACTTCGAGTTGGCCCAGGAAGACATGTACGGCGACGACTACCTCCCCATCATCGAAGAACCCTACCGCTGGCGTGACTGGGTGGACACCGAAAACTCGAAAGATCGGCGTACAGGTGATGAACTACTCGACTTCGTCAATAACGATCTGACCAACTACCTCAAACAGCTGGGTGGTGAGAGCAACCGTGATATCCGCACCATCGTCGGCACAATCTTCAAAGGTACCTATAACCGCCTGCGTTCCGGCTATATCCTGCGCGACGTTGTCAACAAACTAAACAACATCAACTTCAACGCCTCCGACGACATCCATGCTATTTCACTCTTCTACGAAACCATGCTTAAAGAGATGCGCGACGCTGCTGGCGACTCTGGTGAATTCTATACACCACGCCCCGTTGTACGCTTCATCATCGACCGCCTCAACCCACAAATAGGCGAGAGTATCATGGATCCGGCATGTGGAACAGCGGGATTCCTAGTTGAAGCCTACACTAGGATGGCCGAGCAGGTTCAAACTACTGAACAGCAACAACTGCTCTTTGACTCGCTAATCGGGATCGAGAAAAAACCCATGTCCTACCTGCTCGCCATCATGAACCTACTCCTACATGGCATTGAAACACCCGATATCAGAGAGCGTAATGCTCTTGCCGTCAACGTCAATCAGATTGCCAACGCCGACCTAGTTGATATTGTAGCAACTAACCCTCCTTTCGGCGGCGAAGAAGATGATGGCATCATTAAAAACTTCCCCGCTGGTATGCGTACCGATGAAACAGCCCTGCTCTTCTTCCAATACATTATGGCCCTGCTCAAACGCCCCAACGGTCGTGCTGGCGTCGTCCTCCCTAATGGCTTCCTCTTTAGAAACGGCGTGGCTACGATTATCAAAGAAAAACTGCTCAAACAATTCAATCTACACACTATCGTACGTCTACCCGCTGGAACCTTCGCCCCTTATACAGGCATACCAACAAATATTCTGTTTTTTGAAGCAGTCGACGATCTCTATCCGCGAGATAACTTGTATCCATCTAAAGCATTATACCCATCAACGGCTAGTACAAGTACACGAGAGATCTGGTATTATGAGATACCTCTACCAGCAGGGCGTAAAAGCTATACGAAAACAAAGCCCCTGCAAGATGAGGATTTCCAGGCATGCCTCAACTGGTGGAAAAATCGCATCGAAAATGCATACGCCTGGAAAGTGTCGATAGAAGAGATTATAGACAACAACTATAACCTAGATTTTAAGAATCCACGTGCTCATGAGAAAGAGTAAGCACAAACATTCCAGACGTTGGAGTTGCAGATTGATATGCGTCAATTGCTTCTTGAGATTTCCATCGGGACGCGATTCTTTCGTCAAAAGAGCGATCTTCTCTAAAACCTGAAAAGTCTCCTTCATCGTAGTCAACCAACCAGTATTAATCATATGCTCAAATCCTTCTTACGCGCACGATCAATCGATAGATCTGCATATTTAACATAAATGAAATAGTTGTCGTTATCCTCTACATATGATACAATCTTATCCTATAAAGCAAGCATCAGAGTCAAAATTGAGATAATAGAGAGCTAGGAATCACTCTAAACATATCATGATTTATTACTCATTTCTTTTGTATAAAGGAAAGCATGCAAAAGAGATGGAATCCTCCCCCTCCAAATTTTACGCAGCATAATAATACTGCATATGCATCGCTTAACATGGAAAGGAGTCCGCTTACGGATACGCGTACTACTGTCATAGCACCAGCGATCGATGTCACCCAGCGCTTACAGGATGTCATTTGCAAGTGGCGGGTCTTGCCAGATGGATTTTCACTCGACCAACTTTATCAGGATTGTAACGCCATCATCGGATCAGATAAACACCTTCTCCCTCTCAGGATCATCACCGTCAAAGAGCTCGACGCCACCAATCTTACACATGCCATGAAACGTAGAAACATACCGATCAGATTGCGTGTAGAGCCAATTGGACGCTTTGAGTCAGCGCTGATCCCGGTATTTAAGCCGGATAGCGCGGCGAAAGGTTTTATCCTGGTCCTGGATGAAGAGCTGAGACCAGCCGATCAGGTAGGGCTCTTCGGTCATGCCGTCGCGCACCTGTTAAAGAATCAGCAAGATCAAGAGGCGCAGGAAAAGATTACACTCGATCCAAACAACGATGCGGTGCATATTGATAAATTGCACGAGCTGCGCTACTTCGATTTCACGCAGCACCGTGATAATATCAATCGCAGTGTACTCAAAGCATATCCCAGGCTCCAGCAACTCCTTGAGGCACCGGAAGAGAGCCCCATCATTCAAAATCAGGTCAATGTGAACCTTAGCGGCATATTGCGGAAAAAGAGATGGATGGGACTCTATCTAAGGATGCCGTTCCGCTATACCGATGGCCGTGTGCTGCCCGATCCCAACGGACAGACACGCCGTGGCAAACGACGAATAATCGATGCACTCCTATGCATCGAATCATCCTTGCCGACAGCCGTCCTCCACAAACAACGAGCCGGCGAGACTGAAGCCGTCGCGTTACGCCGGGTACGCGACGCCGGACTACAATTGGCCGTGCCCTTTGGCTATGTGATCACGGAACAGAGCGAGGTACTCGAGTATGACTGGACGACAGGGCCAGATGCGACTTTTACGCTGCGAGCTGAAACTCCCCGATCGCGCAGAACTAGAACAACGCTGGTTCCAGACACTACAACTAACCGACAAGAAAGAGCGCGACACACTTGCCTATCCCTTCTATATGCAAGACAAGCAACCACGTTACTACCAAGAAGCAGCCATCAATAAAGCCATCATAGCCACCTTACAGGCGCGACGCGGCTTACGCTCCAAGCGTCTCCTACTCACACTTGCGACTGGTACAGGCAAGACACAAGTGGCCTTCCAGATCTTCTGGAAATTGAAACAAACGCATACGGTACGTTACACACTGTTTATTGCTGATCGTAGTTATCTACTCGATCAGGCGCAATATAATGCCTTTGGACCCTTTGGTGATGCCCTGGCGCGTGGTACTGGCGAGATCAATCGTGTCCATGACATCCTTTTCGCATCATATCAATGGCTCACCAACACCAGCGCCGAGACCGGCCAACCCAACTACCTCGGCTATCCTTCCGACTACTTCGACGTCATCGTCATTGATGAGTGTCATCGAGGTAGCGCCGACGAAGACTCCCGCTGGCGCAAAGTGCTGAAACACTTCTCTCACGCCGTCCAGATCGGTCTGACTGCGACGCCACTGGCCACCAAAGATGTACAGACCAACGCCTACTTCGGCGAGGCCCTCTACACCTACTCGCTAAGCCAGGGCATCAACGACGGCTATCTCGCGCCATATCGCGTGCGCCGTATCCAGATCGGCCAGCAAGCCAAGCAGCAGACAGACGACAATCCCCAAGAAAACTTTCAGCCTGTCCTTAAAGAAATGACCACCGAGGACGGTCAGCCGCTGGATGAGCTCGCACCGGAGATCGTGATGGAGACAGCGCAAGCGATGCGCAAATACACCAAAGCGATTGCCGAACATCTAGCCAGCTACCTACGCCAGACCGATCAACAGGCGAAAACCATCATCTTCTGCGTCGATAACGAACATGCTAACAACATGCGTGTGGCACTCGAAACAGCCTGTGCCGACTTTGCGCGTCCCGGCGACATCGTGCGCATCGTTGATGATGACGGCACCGACGGCAAGCTCAGCCTGAACAGCTTCTGTATCCCCAAAGAACGGCAGCCAGTCATCGTCACCACCGCCCGACTGCTCAGCACCGGCATCGACGTCCCCACCTGCAAAAACATCGTACTGGCCCGTGGAGTCGGCTCAATCGTCGAATTCAAACAGATCATCGGGCGAGGCACACGACTCTACACCACATCCACGCCAGAAAAGAACTGGTTCACCATCCTCGACTACGCCGGAGCGATCAAACACTTCTTCGACCGTGACTTCGACGGCTATCCCGAAATCCATCCAAAAGAGCAACTCGTCGCCACACTCCCCTCTACAGCTAAAGATGCAGATGTACAGTCTGAGTCTGATCCCAAGTCACAAACGGAACAGACAGAACCAGAGCGACAGATGGAAACAACAGAGCAGCCAGTTCTGGAAACAGATCAACCTGAGATAGTAGCCACAGGTCCAAACGATATAGGAACAAACAGTCAAGGCAGCCAACCAGCAACATCCACCAGAAGTGAAACAGAACAAAACAACCAGCCCCAGGCCGAGGAAATTGCCTCCTCTACTGAGACACCAACACCATCGAAAGAGATCTCGGTTGAACAACCACAAGCAGAGGAGATGCATACATTAACAGTTCATCCAGCAGAGCCTTATACAAAGCCAGCTGCCCAGCCAGAGCAGAAGAAAACACCTAAGATAATAAAGGAGGACGACCTGGCTGCTAGTCAGATGAAGCCGGAGTTAACACTAGAGGAAGCAGAGCAGCAAGGGAAAGCACGTACCATCGAGCAGAAAAATAATGGTAAAGAATACAAAATCGTGGGTGAAACCATCTATGAGCTTGGTCCAGATGGACATACACTACGCCAGGGCAGTGCGCGAGACTTCGCAGAGCAAGCACTGCGCGACTTTATCTCTACACCCGAAGACTTCCATGAGCTCTGGCTAACCAAAGAGGGGCAACGGGATGTTATCGAGCAATTGGAGAGTGAATTGGTTACGCCTAAAGCCCTGGCAGCCGCACTCAACCTTACTGACATGGACACATTTGATCTGCTACGCTATGTGATCTTCCAGCTCCAGCCGTTGACGAGAGCACAACGCGTAGAACGACTACGCCAGCAACATCAGGACTTTTTCCTGCGTTTTGCCGTGCCGCCTTTAGCCAGTGAGGTACTCAATGCCATTTTGGATAAATACATCCGTGGAGACGCCCCCAACATCAACGAGCCGGGGCTACTCAACGTCCAGCCAGTAGCAGCCCTGGGTACACGCATGGAACTCTCAAAAGCATTCAGTGCGGGACCAGAAAAAAAGCCAGTGGCAACTGTCCTGCAAGAAATGCAACGCTTGCTATATAGATAGTCTCTGATGTTTTTGCCTGGCCTACTCTGAATAGCATATATCTCTCATTCCGTGGCATATATCATTGATACATTCATATAATTAAACTACTATAAGGAAATTACATATATCATCAGTGTCTTGTAGGGGAGGGTCTTATACCTTCCCGCTTATAAGTAGTAAGGAATCGTAGCATGGCCGTCACACAGCAAGCATTTGGAGAAGATTTTCAGGTTGCTAATACACAAGTTGCTAACATGCAGGTTGCTAGGACACAGGAATCTCCTGTCAGCGAACCACAGAAGAGTAGTCAGCGAATAAAGAAAGCGAAACTACCATTGAGCAATAAACAACAACTATCAGCCACCATCAAAAGCGTACGCGACCTCCTGCGCAAGGACGCCGGCCTGGCAGGTGATACCGATCGCCTCCCGCAACTGACCTGGCTGCTCTTCCTCAAAAACCTGGACGATTTCGAGATGACCCAGCAAGAAATGTACGGCGACGACTACCTCCCCATCATCGAAGAGCCCTACCGCTGGCATGACTGGGTGGACCCCATAGACCCGAAAGATCGACGCACAGGGGATGAACTACTCGACTTCGTTAATAACGATCTAACCAACTACCTCAAACAGTTGGGCGGCGAAAGCAACCGTGATATCCGCACCATCGTCGGCACAATCTTCAAAGGCACCTATAACCGCCTGCGTTCCGGCTATATCCTACGCGACGTCGTCAACAAACTAAACAACATCAACTTCAACGCATCCGACGACATCCATGCTATTTCGCTCTTCTACGAAACCATGCTCAAAGAGATGCGCGACTCGGCAGGTGACTCTGGCGAATTCTATACGCCACGCCCTGTCGTACGCTTCATCATCGACCGTCTCAATCCGCAACTAGGCGAGAGCATCATGGACCCGGCCTGCGGCACAGCCGGTTTCCTTGTCGAGGCTTATACTAGAATGGCAGAGCAGGTCCAAACTACCGAGCAGCAACAACTCCTCTTCGAATCGCTACAAGGCATCGAAAAGAAACCAATGTCCTACTTACTCGCCATCATGAATATGTTGTTACACGACATTGAAACCCCCAACATCAAAGAGCGCAACGCCCTTGCAGTCAACGTCAATCAGATCCCCGATGCTGACCAAGTCAACATTGTCGCCACCAACCCACCTTTCGGCGGCGAAGAAGAAGATGGCATCATTAAAAACTTCCCTGCCGGCATGCGCACACATGAAACAGCCTTACTCTTCTTCCAATACATAATGGCCCTACTCAAACGCCCCGGAGGGCGAGCTGGCGTCGTCCTTCCCAACGGATTCCTTTTCGGCAACGGAGTTGCTGCCATAGTCAAAGAGAAGCTACTCAAACAATTTAACTTGCACACCATTGTACGTCTACCAGTAGGGACTTTCGCGCCATATACGAGCATTCCAACCAATATTCTCTTCTTTGAGGCATGTGCAAAATCAGCAGAACTTGATCCAGAACCTTGCACAGAAGAGGTATGGTACTATGAGATACCTCTGCCTGAGGGACGCAAAAGCTATAGCAAGACAAAACCTATGCAAAATGAGGATTTCCAGGGTTGTATTGATTGGTGGGATAATCGCGTTGAGAATAAACATGCCTGGAAAATTGGTGTGGAAGAACTGTTGGCAAATGGTTGCAATCTTGATATGAAAAACCCAAATGGCCAGGAGAAATTTGAACATTTACTACCTGAGCAATTGGTTGACAGCATCCTAGAAAAAGAGCAGCGAATCGTGGAGATCATGAGTGACATAAGACGGATTTTAGGGGAGTAATAATCATGGAAAAAGTTACCACACATCAATCTCCAAGAAGGCAATTTGAGAAAGTATCGTTATCACAAATTGCTCAACCTATTATAAGAACAATTCCTGTGCTTCCTGGTTCAAAGTATAGAACAATCGGGGTAAAGTTATGGGGAAGAGGAGCATATGAGCGCGAGATAATAGACGGGACCCAAACAGCAGCCAAAACACTTACATTAGTAAAAGAGAACGATCTCATAATCAACAAAATTTGGGTTAGAAATGGCTCAACAGCAGTCGCATCCAAAGCAGTTGACGGATGTGCCGCATCAGGAGAATTCCCAACTTTTGAACTCGATCAAACACAAGTACTGCCGCGCTGGCTACATTGGATAACAAAAGATCAAATTTTTTGGCGCCAATGTGATGTATTATCACAAGGAACCAGTGGAAAAAACCGTATAAGACCGGAGCTTTTCCTTACGGTAGAAATCCCCCTCCCTCCACTCGAAGAACAACGCCGCATTGTCGCACGCATTGAAGAGCTTGTAGGTAAGATCGAGGAGGCGCAAAGGTTGCGACAGGAAACGATAGAGGAAAACCAGATTTTATGTAATTCTTCTATTAGCACTTTATTAGATTCTCCACAATCCACGCAATGGCCAGTTCTTACACTTGATGAGATAGCTAATATCCGAGCAGGTGTGACACTCGGAAGATCATTAAATACTGATACAATTAATGTACCCTACTTAAGAGTAGCCAATGTTCAAGATGGTCATTTAGATTTAAATTATATCAAATACATAGACATTTTAGAGAGTGAGTTAGAGAAGTGGGAACTTCTCTCCGGTGATATTCTCTTAACAGAAGGGGGTGATTGGGATAAACTCGGAAGAGGAACTGTATGGCATGATGAAATACCTAATTGCATACATCAAAATCATATTTTCAGAATCCGTGTTAATCAACAAGAATTTGATCAGAATTTTTAGCCGCTTACATTAATTCTCCCTATGGGAAAAGATATTTTCAAAGTGCAGCCAAAAAGACAACCAATCTAGCCTCAATAAATCAAAAACAATTGAAATCGTTAAAAGTCATTAAGCCACCTCTGAATGTTCAAAAGAAGATAGTTACACTCATCCATGATATACAAACAAGAACAAATATCCTTAGACAGAAACAAGTAGAATCCGAAAATGAACTCAACGCTTTGCTTCCCTCAATTCTCGACAAAGCCTTTAAAGGAGAGCTATAACATGGCCAAGCCCAACTATAGCACGCTAGCCACAGAAGTCGTCGAGTTGGGCGAAAACCTCTTTGAGCTAGCGTTGCAAGGACACACAGAACCATCAGCAGACACCACAGCGTCGGAACAGGAGCAGGCATATCCAGTCGAAGAGATACGCATCGCGGCCAACGAATTCTTTATCGCGCTACGTCTTTTGCTGGGCTTACCTGAAGACAAACCCTAACGATCAAATCCAGATTATATTTAACTTTGCTATGCATGATGGAAACAGCATATTTTGTCTCTTATGGTATAATTGGACTCTACTATGCTTTTCCTTCTTTTCCCGAAAGGATTTGCTAATGCCAGA
This sequence comes from uncultured Chloroflexia bacterium, assembly GCA_963699315.1. Classification (GTDB taxonomy): domain Bacteria; phylum Chloroflexota; class Ktedonobacteria; order Ktedonobacterales; family Ktedonobacteraceae; genus Dictyobacter. Next base: position 3,137,682 of record OY969433.1, on the reverse strand, counting down.
CATCAAGTATACACCTAACATTGAGATGCCCAACCCAGGACAGCATTCCAGGGACACTCCACTCGATCAGTTCTATAGGCAGGAGTACACCACCGATATCCACACAAGCTTGGTACACGGCCCTGACAACAACTCATCCGAGAGGCTGGACCCGGTCAAGCCTTCCTTCTCAACAGGTGAATCAGACTTTCATGGCAGCTACTTCGACATGCTGCACCCTAACGACCAATCATTAGGCCGCTCCGACATGTTCAACATGCTGCCCTCCCCACTACCTGAGTCCCCCACTGGACACGCTGAGACAAATGACAGGTTCCCAGGTACGTCCCCCGTCGAATCCATGCCCTTCGAACAGCGGCTATACTCATCCATTCCCTCTCTCAGTCGTAGTAATCGCAACGATATATCAACTACTACTGATCATGGAGAGGCAGCGCGTGTTGAGGGGCCTACACTTGATCAACAAGCTAAAGACTTATTCTCCCGTATTAAGGGTAAGGATATAGAACCTAAGAGTAAAGATGGAAAAGAAACGCGTAATAGAATGACACAGGATGGATACAATGCTGCTCGAATGGAAGATCTATTGGATAGAAAGCCTCACTTACTCAGGGAACACAATGTGAGTAAAGATTTAAAGGATTACATTGCTGACAAGTTTTCGCAGTATAATCAGATCCTTAGAGATTTAAAGCCGAAACAGTAGGATTAGCACACAATATCTCTTGCTGTACGTAATCAAAAGCCAGGTGCTCAATAGCTTGCTGTTGAGCCGACTTCTGTACGTCATGATGATTAAAGTTGCCTCAACTGCTTGGATTATCAGAAAGCGAACCGTATGGATCAAGCTGAACCCAATCTGCTGCTATCTCAATGGAAATATGATTTGCTTTAGCGTATAATAGGTGATGGAGGCGCATGTATGGATACCAGGACGCGCATTGTGGAGATTGCGACGGAGTTGTTGGCGGAGGAGCAGGCGGGGATGACTGGAGAGGCGTTGGTGAAGTTGGTAGCGAAAAAGTTGGGAAGGCCTCTGCCTCCAGCACAGATTATGCAGGTGCTTCGAGAGAGGCCGCAGGATTTTGTGGAGGATGATGGAGGACGCTGGCGCTTACGACAACGCCAGGCATCACTATTCGCAGCAGATGAATCCACCGCCTCTGAGACTCCCCAAACGAGTACGATAGAGAAGACGACGCAAGCTCTCCGGCGCGGCAGCTATGTAATCTTTGATCTGGAGGCCACGCAGCAGGATGCGCGTTCCCCCTATACAGAGATCATTCAGATAGCGGCTGAGCGCTGGCTCGACGGGGTCCGACAGGATACATGGATGCGCTTTGTCAAACCTGAGGCTGATATTCCCGAGCGCATTATCGAGCTGACACAGATTTCACGGGCTGAGTTGCGCGATGCGCCCTCGATCCGCACCGTGCTGCCAGAATTCTTCGCCTATGCGGGCAAGCTCCCCTTGATCGCGCACAATGGATTCAGCTACGACGGTCCCTTGATCGAGAGCACCTGCCAGCGCATGGACATCCCACTGCCATCCGGCTTTCTGGTGCTGGATACGCTCCCTCTGGCCCGCACGCTCCTCCCTACCGAAGAGGCGCATCGAGTCGGCACGCTGGCACAGCGTTTTGGCTGCGCTCGTGACGATGCTCATCGCGCCGATGCCGATGTCGAGATGCTGGGCGGGATCGTCAAGGGACTGGAACATCTCTTCCAGGAGGATGCCAGTGGAGCGGCGGTCTACGCATTATTACAACGCGCTCACGATCCCTGGACATCTCTGCTCACGCCACCCGCACAGCCTCCCCAGACAGAAGAGATCATTGCCACCTTCGGTCAGCAGATGACACCGCTCCTGCCAGCATCGACGCCCGCCACACAGACAGCGCTTGACGCGTCGGCAGTTGATACGATCTTCACGCAGGCTGAGCACGCTGGACGCACACGCCGTCCGGCCCAGATCGAGATGTCACAACTCGCCGTCGGGACGTTGCGCGATGGTGGTTACGCGATCATCGAGGCCGGCACCGGCACCGGCAAGAGCCAGGGATATCTCATCCCCGCTGCGCTCACCGCACGATCCAGCGGACGTCCCATCGCCGTCTCCACCTTCACCCGCATCCTGCAAAGCCAGCTCGTGAAACGCGAACTGCCATTCATCCAGCAACTCATACCTGAGATCAGTTACGCGCAACTACAGGGTCGAGCCAACTATCTTTCACTCTCACGCCTGGCCGAAGAGCTTGATGATGCCCTCAATGAAAGCCGCCTACCAGCTCCACGCGCCTGGATGCTCGCGACACTCGTACGCTTCGCCGCAAGCAGCATCTATGGCAACATCGAGGAACTGGGAATGATTCCGCTAGCTCTGGACAGTTTTCTACAGTCCGAGGGCGTGCCCCACCAGATCATCGCCAGTGTGCGCTCAAGCCAGGATGACCGTCCCAGCGCGGCCGTCCCCCACGATTTCTATCGTCGAGCACGCGAGAATGCCGAACGTGCCAATCTAGTCGTCGTCAACCACGCGCTCCTGCTCAGGAATAGTCTGGGACTTGAAGACGAAGAGGTCCCCTTCGCCGGAACGGTTATCTGCGACGAAGCTCATACGCTGGAGGATGCTGCAACCAAAGCCCTGGAACGACGCGTCGAGGAACGTGTCCTCCGCCGTATCCTACGAGCCATCCACACCCCGCAGCGTAGCGGCCTCGTCAACGACTGCCTGCACCGACTACGCATGTCCGAAAGTGATCCAGCCCTGCAAGCCCTGGCGAAGTCCGTGGACGATACGCAGGCCGCGCTCGACAACCTCGCCAACCGCCTACGTACATATGTTACAAGCGTCGCGGTCGTCGCCCCCGCCGATATGCAGCGCTACGGCGTGCGGGTGCGTATCGATAAGAATGCGCTCGCGATGGCCGGTGGTCCCGCACTACGGTCCGCCTACCAGACTACGGAAGAGGCGTTGAAGCGTTTGCGTGCCAGCTTGTCCGGTTTGATCGAGCAAATGGGCACAGACACATCCGGCGAGAACGCTACTACGGATAGTCCATCTGGCAGCAAACGCCGACGACGTATTGTGCGCCTGGCACGTTCACTCCAACGCGATCTGCGTGAGCACGTGACCAACTTCCAATGGTTCTGGCGCTTCGAGCAGACGAGCAGCTATGTCTATACGGTCGAATTGGAGAGGCAGGAGAATATAAACGAGAGCAAGCAGAAAAGCGATCCAACGAACCATCAGAGAGCCTCCACCGTCATCAGCGCCGTCCCCATCAACGTCGGCCCACTGCTCTGGGAGCATCTCTGGTCACGGCTCGACGCCGCCATCTGCACCTCGGCAACTCTGACCGTGTATGGACAAGGCTTTGACTTCTTCCTGCAACGTGTCGGTCTGGAACAGGAACGTATCGCGAGCGCGGGTAGCAATAGCAAACAACTGATTACGCATACCTTGCCCCACGCCTTCGACTATCACAGCAAAGCTTTGCTGATGCTCCCTAATGATCTACCTGCGCCACGCGATAGCGATCTCAAGCGTAATTTCCCGGCAGCCGTCGCCGAACTCCTGCGCCGTTTCATCCCCACCTTTGAGGGTAGATCACTGGGACTCTTCACCGCCAACTCACGGCGCGACTTCGTCTATGAAACCATCGTCGACGAGCTCGTCACAAAAGGCTATCCGATCCTGCGCCAGGGTCAAGGCAGTCTACAAGCGCTCATTGATCGCTTCCGCGAAGAAGAAGACACCTCCCTGCTCGGCACACGCTCGCTGTGGGAGGGCGTCGACGTACCTGGACCCTCGCTCTCATATGTCTTTCTAGAGAAGCTCCCCTATCCCAGCCTGGGAGATCCCGTCGAGGCCGCACGCATGGGAGCCGTCGAGAACGCGGGTGGCAACCCCTTCTATGACTATATGCTCCCCAAAATGATCATCATCCTCAAGCAGGGCTTCGGACGTCTGATCCGCTCCAACGAGGATAAAGGAGCCGTGATCCTGCTCGACAAGCGCCTGCGCAGCTCACTCTATCGCCGCGAAGTGCTCGCCTCGCTGCCTGATCCCACCATCCGCTACGACTCCGACCTCGACATGTTCCAGCAGATCGCCGCCTGGATGGGTAGAACCCTCGATCCATCGGAGCTGCCCGAACCCACCGTCTCCGACGTCCAACGTGTCCTGCGAGAACAAGAGCTTACCAGTGGCATCGTCGCGCTCGACGACTTCGAAACCATCGCCAAGCCCCGTCTCCTGGCAGTCCAAAAAGCCATCTGGAACCATGACATGTTCCGCGACGGACAGGAAGAGATCATACGCGATGTCCTGGCCGGAAAAGATGTCCTCACCTTGTTACCAACCGGAGCAGGTAAGAGCCGTACCTATCAACTACCCGCACTGATCCGTCCGGGACTCACCCTGGTCATCTCTCCCCTTATCGCGTTGATCCGTGACCAGGTCGAGACACTACGCGAGGTACCGGGCCTGACCTGCGTCGCCTCACTGGTCTCCGGGATGGATGCCGCTAGCCAGGAAGATGTATTGCGTAACGCTGCGGCTGGCAAGATCAAGCTCCTCTACGTATCGCCCGAACGCCTACGTGATCCCCGTTTTCGCGCCTACCTGCCGCAGCTCAAACTCGTCCAACTAGTCGTCGACGAAGCCCACTGCATCTCAACCTGGGGACACGATTTCCGGCCGGACTTTCTAGGCATCACGCAGCATCTACCACCCAGAGAGGCCAGCCATGATTATCCCATCCATGCTCTGACCGCCACGGCCACCAAGCAGGTACAGGAGGAGATCATCTCTGGTCTGACCATGGATCACGAACAGGTCACGCATACCGGAAAGTTTGTCCGCAGCAACCTGATCTTCCGCATGTATCAGGTCGAGAAAAAAGAAGAGCGTGATATCATGGCCCTGAGTATAGTCCATCAGATCGTCCATAACAAAGAGCGTGGAGGAGCAGGGATCGTCTACGTTGCGACCAGAAAAAACGCGATACAACTGGCACGCCTGCTGCGCGACAACAACGTCGCAGCCCAGGCATATCACGGCGGCATGGAAACGGCCGAGCGTCATCAGGTCCAGGAACGCTTTATGCAGGGCGACCTGGATGTTGTCGTTGCAACCTCAGCCTTCGGCATGGGCGTCGACAAAGCCGAGATCAGATTTGTATTACACTACGATCATCCATCCAGTCTGGAAGCCTATGCACAGGAAACAGGTCGTGCCGGACGCGACGGCAAAGAGGCATATGTCATCCTGCTCTATCACCAGCAGACACAGCAGATCGAACGCTTCATCGCACGCCAGGGCGTCCCCGATCGCAAAGTCCTGCAACGCTACCGTGATGTCCTGCTCTCCTTCGATGATGCCGACTCACCTATCACGCGTCTAAGTGACAACACCATCGTCTGCAATCCCGACACCCTAGCCGAGTTAGCAAACATTGAGATCACACAGGCCCGTATCTTACTCCACTCCTTTGAAGAGGCCGGAATAATCCAGCGCGACGTTGACTGCACCCTGGAAGCCACCATCCTGCTCACCCAACCGCTTGCGACCATCCTCGCTAGCCTGACTACAGAGGCCGATCAAGAACTCGCACAACACCTCTTCACCATACTTAACGCCGAGCCTGAATACCAGGTCACCTATCAAGCAGCACAATGCTATCAGCAAGCTGGCATAGATCCAAGAAGGATCGATCCGCTCCTGGTGGAACTGGCAGGCAAAGAACTGATTATCTATCGTGCGTACAGTCGAGGCATCACATTCAGGATCAATCAAAGCATCCAGGATAGTAACCAGCTCAGAACCATCGAAAACAAATTCGCACGCCGCTACCTGCGCTTTGAGGAGCGGCTCAACAACATGCTGGACTATGTACGGTTGAGAAACGGACAGAATCGCTGCCGTAGTGCCGAACTGATCAACTATCTCACCAATCAGGATGATACCCCTCACTGTGGCAAATGCGACCTATGCAGCCCCACCCGAGAAGGTCTGCCATGGGATCCAGGACAACATCTCTTCACCGAGAAGCTCACTGTTGATACACGCCTCGCGGTGCTTGGTGCGACACGAGATCACAATGGAGTATATGGTCAGGGAACAATCGAGCGCATACTGCTTGGCATCCCCTATACACAATTTGCAGGACAAAAGAAATCGTTATCGGTAGCCGCACGTGGTTCTGATCACTATGATGAGCTCAATGGCCATAAGATCTCGGCGAATCAACTCCGACAGACAACTATTGCCTTAATCGAAGGTGGCTACTTGCAGTTGATAGAAAAAGCTTTGCGCAACCAACGTGACCCGGGTGATCAACCGACCTACCAAGCACTGGCGATTACTCAAAAGGGGCGTGATGCTCTGGCAGGCGGGATAGAACTTCCAACTGCACAGGAATTTGAGGTGAATGCGTGAGCGAACTTTCAGCCGAAGAGCAAGCATTTCTAGACGAGGCTTATGAGCGCTTGCGCACTACGCGCTATACCTTTACCGAAAATGAAGCTCTGCAAGCAGCCTTCGACGATGGCTATGATCTAGATATTCTCTTCGATCCTCGCTTCGCTAGAGCAGAGCTTAAACAAGGCACGACGCCACCGCACTACCGTCTGGCAGCACACACAATTGCCAACGTCCACCTCCTCAACGAACTACAGGCGGGAACCTGGGATGGATCCAATCTGGAGGCCAAACTTGCGGAGCTCGATGCCAAGCTAGATCGGGCAGTGCAAGAAGAACAGAATCAAGCGGCAGACAGAGAAGAGAAACATCATCATATCTTCTATCCACACGATCCCCGCCTCTTCAAAAACCGTCAAGGAGCCTGGGAAGCCCACGGCGAACGCCAGATCACGGTCCCGCTTGGCCTCAAAGCTGAGCTGGATGCTCTGTTAGAAGGACTTAAAAGTAGCTGGCTCCAGATTGGTACACCACTGACCATCAACCGCATCATCGAACTACTAAGAAACCAGGGCTGGAAAAACAGCGACCGACCAAACGCAGCTCGCTATATCCGGTCATGGCTCTTAGCTACCGATCAATTCCAACGCGTCAACCAGGACTACTGGATACCCCTGGAACTACTTCCAGCTGAGATCCAATATACGCGCCTCCAGGTACATCCATTACACACGCCCGATAAACCACAAGCACAGATTATCCAGGGAGACATTTCTAAGTCAGGCACAGAATATAATGCGGCCTCACACTACAAAGCTGAAGCTGCAACATTTATCGTTGGAGGTACAGCGACCAAATCTCAGGTAAGCTGGACAACTTACTTGCGTACCGCTAACCTGAACGAAGGATTTCTTTCTGTCCCAAAAGCCATGCAAGTCGTCTACCCACCACAATCTCCTGGTGAGAATATTACTACTGCCTTTCGTGGCCGCTGGTTCGCCGACAATACCATGCTCTGGATCTGGCTTGATCGTCATCATCATCGCCTGTATGGACCCGATCTGCTCGAAAATTCTTTGATCAGGATACCGGCGATAAACTCCGCATTGAATGGCAAACGGATGAGATCACGTTTCATGTCGAGGGACATAGTGATGAAATACAGCAAGAAGAGTCTCGCCTGATAGATATAGATGAGCTCAAACAATTGCGTATCGGCATTGGTGAAAACTATCGTCAAGCCATACAAGCCATCTTGGAGACCCAACCAGAGGGACTAGGATTTCGCGAACTTGTCAAAGCGCTCAGCGAACGACAACAGCATCCCGTCTCCGCCCGTACAGTACGTGCCCTCCTCACAGGAGGAGCGTTCGGACACTATCAGAAACGCTGGTTCGCAGCACAAAATGATAAAATCAGCGCACGAGCACTCAGCACAGCACTATTAGAGACTCTCGTGCCACTAACAACCGACTCAAACATAACACCTACCGAATATACACGTACAAGAGTCAATGCTATTCATCACCGTCTGACAGAAATTACGCATGTGCTAAGAGATAACATTTGATAAATCCTTCTGCTTCTAGGTGATGTATGTTGATGGCTTTTAGGCCATGTACTAGCTCTTGCTTGCTCCATCGATAAGATTGGCTACTTTTACCCAAACAGCATCACGCTCGGATTGGCTTAACGCATTTAGTGGGCGATCAGGATCATTAACGGTCTTGAAGACTGCTAGATCAGAAGAAGCAAAGGAACAATGGCGCAAAATGACACAAAAAATTGTCAATTCTTTATGCTCAGCAGCTGCCAAGAAATATGGCAATTCATATTTGTAAATAGATTCAGATGCAAAAAAATAAGCGCTAATTAATAATACAGCAATTCTTGTCATCTGAAGAGCTTGGATTAGCTCTTCTCGCCATTTGGTACCCGGCTGTATTTTTGTATGATCCCAGATATGCTGTGTATCTTTATTCATAGTCTGAGCTAGATGAATATATAGTTCTTCTTTGTATTTTTGATCTTCGTCACTACAACTGATAAAGGTAACATTACAAGTTGCGATTGTTGATCCATTAGCAACGAGAACTGGCTCCCTTGCATCTACATTGCTAGACTGCACCTCAATACATAAGTCATTAAAACTGGTATGGGAATACTCAAGCGCTAAGCGATTCAATTGTTCAAGAATGCGAGCACGATCAGAGCGCATCTGTTCATTGGTGCCATAATATCGATCATTTTGTAGATTTTCGCGTAACCTGAATTCGAACAAAAGAAACTTTTGGTAATTTACAGTGTCGACCAATAATTGTCGCATCCGTTCTAGTCCACGTTCATAATTCATTATCAACTTCCAGATTATCTGGCTCCTCTTCTTCAATTTGCATTGCTGGCTCCTCGGAATTCTCTACATTTATACTACTATATGAAACGCCATATCATATTTATCCATCATGATAGGTGAAAATTCATGCAGCATATCCTATTATCATCTAAAATCCTATTGTACTATTTGAAAAAACCTGAATTACATGTTATATTGAAGTTATATATATCCAATATCATACCACATTAAATGATAGAAAGGTCCATGTTGCAATGAGCGGTTACCCTCCCTCTAAGGGTTTAAAACCTGTGACAAGTGTCAAAATGCTGAATTTTGTATACTGGCTCTCAACCCGTTATCCAGACATGTGTAATACAAGATTTCTATCAAATGAGACCATGCTACAAGTCATTAGAGAGTTTGAGCAGGAAAGGCAGGATCTAGAAAGTAACGCTGAAATTTCATGGCGTAACAGTGTTGACAATATGTTGCGCGGTGATAGGTATTATGATAACTCAAGAAAAGTATTAAATGGATATAAGCAGTTTTAGGTATATTCATTCAATTACTCGTCTATCCTATAGTTAGATAATTTTTATGTAACCGCGACGATCAGAAAAAAGAGATGGTGCGTGAACCAGATTTACAGACAGGCACTAGAAAAACTCAGGCAAATCACCAAACAAACGAGCTTGTATGCGCAATTTAACAATCTGGCCCTAGCTTTGCAAGAAAATCTTACGCAAGAGGAGCTGTTTGGCTCAGCTGAACAATCACGTCGAGAGCGCTTTCAGATTATTTATAGGCTTGATCAGTTATCCATAACGCATGGACTGTCTGTCACCTTTAGCGATCTTTGTATGCCCAATGATGGGCATATAGAAAAAGTTTCAACCATGCATGCGCAAGGAAAAGGAAGTGTTGTTATGCCTCAACAAGCACAAATGCAATGGATCGGTACAGGTAAACGCTGGGCCGTCGTGGTAGGCATTAATAACTATATTGATGATCAAAGCTATGGAAACCTCCAGGTGTGTGTGCAAGATGCAACGGCTCTCTCCCAGCAATTGTGTAAAAGCGACTTCAAAGCCGAAAATATACGCCTACTAACAAATTCCATGATTCCTCACCAACAGCCATTAAGGGAAAATATTTTTCAGGCATTAGACCTCCTTGCAGGCATGACAAAGCCTAATGATTTGTTACTCTTCTATTTTAGTGGCCACGGTCTGGTTGAGAATGGTGAAAGTTACCTCGTTCCACGTAATGGTCGGCGGTTTTTAAAAAGCACAGAGATAAAGGTCAGCGAGATCAAAGAAATCATGCTTGCTGCTCAAGCGAAAGCCAAGGTTATTATCTTGGATGCCTGCCATTCAGGAGCAAATATCCAAGCGAAGGGCAAACCGTTTATGTCCGAGGAGTTTATCAAAGACGTCTATCTGGATGCAGAAGGATTAGCAATTATATCATCCTGTCAACAAGGTCAGCTTAGCTATGAATGGCCCGAGATGGGCAGTAGTGTCTTTACCTATTTTCTACTAGAAGCATTGCGCGGCAAAGCCGATAACGATCAGAGGGGCTTCATTACTGTTCACAATGTTAATAGTTATGTCACACACAAAGTCAAACAATGGGCAATGCAAAGAGAAGTAAGCCAAGACCCCAGATTACATTACGTTGTGACTGGCGATATCATACTCGCAAAATACAGGCCAGCAATAGATAAAATGCCACAATCAACGGCTGAAGAGGCGAATAGCGACGATATCCTGAAACAATATATTGGCGATATAGATGCTTGGCGCGATGGAAGTTTGCATCAGAAGCTAACAGAGCAGTTAGCAGCTGAGGGTATCATAGAGATGCACAAGAAGAAATCCCAACCTCCCGAGGAGGACGTCATGAACCGCTATCATGCAGTTCCCCTACACGCAGCACTACTCTATACAGCCGAGGATAAAAAGATCTCCAAATACCTCACCGACTATTGGAGTGAGTTACACGAGCTAACTGGCAACGTTTGCGATCTTTATCCAATCGTTGATCAATTCAAGTATCCACAGGATGATAACGCGTACACATTCATGAACAAATTGGGTGTATTACGGAAAAGCCACTTTACTGCCTATGGGCAGTTACCTGTGCTCTTTTTCTGGGATAACCAAGATAGAAGTGCTTATATCTCATTTGGACATAATCCTACTATGAATAGTATCAAACAACTCGTACGCCAACTATTTGATGAGCTTCATCGTACGCCTACCATCGGTACAGTTAGTGACAGGAAAGAAAAGCTAGGACAAATGGATAATACAACGCCTCAAACGGCTTCAGCAACTCAGCCCAAAGCACAACATAGAGAGCATGATCGATATAAAAAATTAGACAGAATATTAGTCGAGGCGGCAAGTGAAGAAGACCTCATAGAAATTTGTATCGAGCTTGGTTTCGATCAAGGGCGACTTCAAGGGCCAAGTCATGTAGCAAGAAAACATTCTCTGGCAAGCTCTATGAGCCGGCAGAAACGTCTCGACGATTTGGAACAGGTGTTAAACAAAATTTTTCCGAACTATTTTACTGTACTCTAACATGTATGATTATTTTGTAAAAATAAAAAGTCATTATTGAAGAGGTAATAAATTATTGCTTAATTTGTAAGCCATGCAGTAACCGTTAGTCAGAGATGTACATAAGGATGTACGGGACGGAAGTATAATGGAGCATGTACCACCTGACAACAATCAACTGAAAACTCAAGCACTGAATCAGCTACAGTCTCATTATAAAATCTTCTTGAATTTTCAAAGCGAAGTAGCTAAGGCTGCTAAATTGATTTCTAAGGAAGAGGGCATGACTCCTACACAATGCTCCCGTATTACGAAACCTTTATCCACGTTTAACCAAGCCTGCCTCGATCTCCATAACTTGCTCCAACAATCTTCTTTACCAACCATCATCGAAACACAACGCCACAGCTTACGCCAAGAATTGTATCAAATCGAAGGCTCAGAGAAAATGTTGAAGCAAGATATTACAACATTTATTCAAAGTGGTCATAATTTATGTGAAGAAGACTCAAAAGCACAAAGGGCAGAAATTTTGCGCATTATTTCGATACTTGAAAAAAAACTATCGCGTTTTAATCAACAGTTTTTTGACATCTTTAATGCTATTACCACAAAAAATCCAGCTAATACAGTATATACCAATCAACTTACCTCTACAGATATTGAGCAGCCAAAACCTCAGCCTCCTTTGCCTTTAAACGTAACAAAACCTCAGCCAACCCGCTCTTTAACCACACAATTGATGCACCTATGCAAATACACGATACTATGCTGCTGGTACACATTGTATACAATATTTATTGCACCAGAAAAAGCAACCCACCGAGTCTCAGATAAAAGAGTAATCGACCAACCAATGGACCAAAATACATATTATGATCAGTATAAATGTTTAGATAAGATTATAGCAGAGGCAACTGAGCCAACTGACCTAACTGAAATCTGCATTGAGCTTAATTTCAATCAAGATCGCCTTCAGGGAACAAATCACGTTGAAAAGGCTCATTCGCTGGCTCTTTCTATGTATAAACAAAGACGCCTGGATGACGTAGAGCAGATACTGCGTAAACGATTACCTAGGCACTTTTCCTGATATAAAAGTGAGAATCTATTTTAAATAATTTGTCATTTCTCCCATAAAAGTATTATTTTGCACCTCCATTTTTCCCTAGATTGTATAATTACCTCAAAACCTGTATTTTTTGTAGCATAGAAAGCGCTAAGTTTATTTGTCTAATTTGCCTGCAGCTAATGAAAACAATTTTGATGCAATAAAATTTAGGACATTATCTATTGCAGATAAGCTAAAAGATTTCGAGAGCGCGATTGTCTCTATCCGAGGTACACTACAGCCAGATAGGCCTCTTGAAGATTTAGAATTACCTTACCTATCCACGCTTAAAATAGAGCTTAGAATATACCTCTCTATGTTCGGATCAGTAGTTGATGAAGGTTATCCAGAAATGGAGATAAGTGATATAGAATATGTCGAGGATAAATATAAGTCTGCAAGCGCCATTTACAAAGCGCTTGAAGACGCGATTGAATATTTGTGTGTAGCATATGAAGCATTAGAATTTATAAATGAGGAAAAAGCCAAGAAGAAGACCTTCAGCATGGATCTAAAGAAGAATTATTATCGCCACATAAGTGGATGCCGTTCCGCACTTATTACCATTACAAAGAATTTTGAAAGTTAACGATTGACAATTGGTCTGTTTATGTGTTACGATTTTTAGAGTCAAGATGCTTTTATATGTACGAAAGGCATGATCAGTGGAATCATTTGATGCATTTCGTAAACAAGTACAACGTCACCAAAAAGATCTCGAAACGGCGCAAAGTTCGGTATTATATGCTCAAAAGCTAATCAGTAAAGAACTTGATATCGGGCCTGGGCAATGCACTCGTATCGTGAATTCCATACGCTCAGCAGAAGAGCCTTTACGTGATTTCTACGCATTATTAGAGACTCCAGAAATGCTCCCTTTGCCTACCCGATCTATTCGGCACCCCCTCCTCATTATTTTGAATAATACACGTAATCTCTTACAAGATCTCATATGTGATATTAGTTCATTGTCTGTCACATATAGAACATCATCTCAACAAGAAGCATATTTCTATCAACAGAGCATTCTACGGCGGTTGGATAATTTCTCTCAAAAAAAGGAAGATATCGTACAAGATATTGATCGCTTACTTCTGAGCGCGCATGCCCATAGGTAAAAACACAGATAAAACTCAGCTAACGGCACAAGAACTGCTATATTTATGAAATATGACAATTCGTTACTTCGTTGTAAAATCTTTTTAGAAGAATATAGACAGTTATCAGTGAGCAAACATTGCTGTTTGAGAGATCTTTCGTACTTGATCCAATTCTTCATTTCCCCTGTCAACCTCGCCTACCTTAAAGAAGTGGCGACCAAGTAGATCATGGGCACGGATTTGTGCTCCTAATAGATCTGTATTTGATACGATGTCTATGGCTTGTTGTAAAGCTTTTTCTACATGAGGATCACTGAAATTGCGGGCTTCAAGAACTGTTCCATGCATCATTGCGGCTTCAACTTGCCTGATGGGATAGCTCTTTTCAGCTGTCTTTTCTGCCATTTGCACATGGCGTAATGCATCTTGATATTGTTCCTTCTCAATTTCGATACCTGCTAAATAACATGATGCAGCAGAAACGATACTATTGTATTCCCTCAATCTTTTACGGCTTTCTTTGGTATTACCAGTCCTTTGTTGAAGCATTGGAGTCCATACCTCTATTACATTACTGAGGTGCTTGCTGGCGTTCTCAATATCGCCTGTCGCTTGTTCAAAAAGAGCCATATCGCATGTTATAGATGCAGCATTTATGGCATCACCAGAATGATGATAAAGCTGTCTAGCCCCTTTAGCATGGTTAAATGCTTCTTGTAAGAGCCGCTTTTGTTCGTCATTAAGGTCACCAGGAGATTTGGAATCGACATGCGTTTGTTCGAAGAGAACAAGTGCTAATCCCCAGTGTGCGTCAGCGAGGTAGCCAACCCAGAGTTTGAGTATTCATATGCGCCAATGCTGTATGATACAAATCTGCTGCTGTTGTAAGTTTTCCTAATTCTCTATCAGTCTCTGCCGCTTGAAGATATAATATTCCTTCTTCGACAATTTGCTCTTTTGGAACTATGATTGGTTTTTCTTGCAGAGCATCAAGGTATTCTTTCCGTGCTGGTACGAATTTACCCAGGCCGAAGTAGCAATGACCACGTAATGCAGAGAGACGCCAACGTTGTTTTGATGGCACTGATCCAATATCTACATCCTCTAGGATTTCAAGAGCTTTTTGTGGTTGATCATTCGTCAGTTTATATTGTGCTTGACTACGTAAGTATTCATAATCATCAATTAGATTGTTGCCAGACTCTTGATTCAATTCCGCTTCTAATGAAGGATCTAAAAACAAAGGTAATTGTTCTATCAGACCTGAAGATGCTTTGTTAACTTGGCTTGTTGTTGATTTCCTGCTTCTTTTCTTCTTCGGCTTTTCATTACTCAGGTCTAATAGCTTACCATTCGCTTAAATTTGGGGCAGATTTCAAAATCGACCTATCAGTGTGATTCTGACATCAGACAAGATATGTTGTACCATCTCATCTTGTCTGGACTTCAGTCTCCCTCGGACTTGTTCCTGTTGGTGTGTTCACGGAGAGGCTCTATAGCGGCAAGTCGCTCTTTCGCTGCGTCGCGCACCTGCTTGTCCTCGTGCAGATCACGCGACAAAACGTGCAACCGTGCATGGGCCTCAGGTACCTCCAGATTGACCTTGTCACACCCGAGACGGCGCACGTCGTCCTCGCAATCCCACAAACATTCCAGGGCCAGGCCACGCGCGAACTGCTCCCCATCACTGGCATTGAGCATTTGGGCAGCGGAGATGCGTGTGCGAGCGTACCCTGCTTCCTGAAACACCGTCTCCACTTCAGGGAAAGGAGCCGCTTCAGGGAAACGCTTCAGGATCTCCAACATACTGCACTGCATGTAGCTCTCGTTGGTATCTGGTGTATCTCTCCACAGCGATAGGAGGAGCGCATTGCGTACCGGGGCACATCAGCAGCAGTTGCGTGTGCTTCGAGGATCTGGAGTGCGATGTGTCGTTGCGAACCATCTGTGGCATCGAACCAGGTGCGAGCAAGATCAAGCGTGAGAGTGGCGGGTAAAGCGACGAGTGCTCGCCTTGCCGCTCCATAGAGATGTCCTGACTGAGCATCGGATGACTAGAAAAACGCCTGCAAGATCGGGAGTGCCGCCGGATGCGCAAGGTGTTGCAGCCCAATCAAAGCCACAAAGCGTTGCCAGCAATTCCCGTGTTGCGCCACCTGAAGCAACGGGTCAAGATCAGCGGCGGTCACGCGATTTTTGATAACCCAAGCCGCGACCTGTTCCGTGCGATAATCGACAACTGCAGCAAGAAGATCTGAGGTGAGAAGACTGGCGAATCGCACGTACACCTGCTTCTCATGTTGTTGCCGTTGCTCCGCCTTCACCTCCCGCTCTCTCAGGATGCGGTTCACACGCGGGTTGACGAGACGTAAGGACTGCCACGGCTCTTGTTGTGGAGAGTGGAGAGGGAAGAATTCGTGGTCAAGCGCGTCGTCGTCAGGAAAGCGCTGGTCGATGACGCGGCTCACGTCGTTCAGACTGAGAGAAGCACCTGGAACGTCCATGAGGGTTTCAAACGCTAACCCCCACTCGGGACCATAGGTCAGGTAGGAGCGCACGCTGGCAAGAGCAGAGACATCTCCTTTTGTTCTTTCCAAACCACTCTCAATCTGCCAGAGCACTCTCATTCTAGAAAGATGCTTACGCTTCCTCTTTTGGCAGCTATTACGAATCATCCGCCAGTTGTAGATAGACAGCAGGAGAGAAGTCCAACAGGGCCAAAATCTGCTGCTGAAGAGGAGAAAGAGGCGTGACATGACGTTGTACGAAGCCAGGGGCACGAACAGTTGTCAAGGTCACTTCATTGAAGGCTTCCAGCAAGCGTTCGGTGGTCGGCTGGCTGGTACGACGTTTGGGATTGCCAGCAAACAACCCGGCAAGCTCAATCTTCTGTTGTGCGAGGCGCTCTCGGACGACGCCTTCCAACAAGGTGATGATGCGCAAAGCCAGCGCCAGCAAGCGCACCAATCCCATACGGTGGTCATCACGTTGCACATACAAAGGAGCCAACGACAACGGACGGCCTTTGAGGCGCGAGAAGTTGCGTTCCACCAGATATTCATCGCGGTAGGCTTCGACGGCCTGTTCCAAGGTGAGATGGTCGCCCAGATGGTTGGTGGCATAGACCCGCCAACCGAGATGGCTCATGGCCTGCTCAATGGCTTGCCCCTCCCGCTCACTGCTGATGGTGAACATCACGTCCCGTCGCACGCCCGACAAGCGTCCGCGATACGCACGCACGGGACGCTCTTGCACCTGTTCCTGGATCTGCACAGACAACAATCCCTCGACGTGAAAGTGGGTGAGAACCTCTTTGATGGCTTCTTCCAGCGCGGTGCGTTCCATCAACCGTGCTTTGTCCTGTCGCCGTGCAGTCAGTTCCTGCACCGCTTGCTGCGCTTTGTGCAAACGCTCCTGCAAACTGACTTGAGCGGCGTGAGTAGCAGCCATCGATTGGACCAGCAATCGCCGTTCTTCCCACGTTTCTTGTTGGTCGTTCACCAGAGCAGTCAGCGTTTGCACGGTTTCATAGCCCTGAGCCAGACAGGAAGCGTGTCCTTGCTCATCAGTTCGCACAACTTGCAGCAAACGCGCTCCCTGATGACGTTGTTCCTGTCCTGCACGCGATTCATGCGGTGATCCGCTTGCGAGAGAATGTGCGTCAGCCAGGTCACACTCACCCATCCCAGACTCAGCCCTTCCCAATTGCCATTGGTAGGAAAGTGCTTGTCCAGCAACTCGGCCAGTTTCATGCGCTGCATATGCGCTAGCAACAACGGAATATCATCGACTCGCTCGGTCTCTATACTCAAGGCTTCTTTCATGTCCTTCAGCTTATCAGAATCTCGCGATTGCGTCTAGATTTAAGCGAACGGTGAGCCATTAGCTCTAATAAAAAATAAATCAAAGGTACTTCGCCGATGTCTTTTTATTGCTGGTACCTCTATTGGCGTTCCTCTTGCTCTCGTAGGATCTATTTGCATTCAAGTCGTATATGAGGCATTAGTTGGTGAAATACATAGTAACACATTTTTTATGTCTTTGGCTGCCCAACAGGCAGGTCGTCCCGATCTCATCCGCTCTCTCAAACGCGTTTTAGCTCATGTATGGGAGGGCTTATGAGTTAGGAAATGCCTTCTAACTTAATAAAGTATGGGCTATTAGCTATTTGATATTCCAGGTATCATATGGCATGATAACCAGGACCCACCATTGCTATCGCGTAGCGGTTGGCATTCCTCATGAGAAGATACGAGTGACACTTACCAGAGAGACAACAGCATACTGAAAGAGTTTACAACAGAAAAGGTGAGGTATAACATGACCACGCTACCCAACGGGAAATCCATTGACATGGATATGCTTGAAATGGCGATGGAAGACTCAGACCTAGCGCACAGGTATTTCTTAAATCTGGTTACAGGTCAGGTGGTCTTCTTCTCAGATTATCTCGGCTTGTCTGAAGAGGACGAACGCCTGTCTGCCGACATTGATGGAAGCAACGACTATGTTGCCATTCCACATATCCCCTCGCACGAAGCTTACCAGTGGATGGCCGATTTTGTGGATGAAATGGTCGCTCCAGCCGACGAACGTGCTGCCGAAAAATTATCTCTGGCGTTAGACGGCAAGGGAGCGTTTCGCCGCTTTCGAGATACGTTACATCGTATTGATGACCGATGGTTGCAAGCCTGGTATCAATGGAGGGAACAGCACTGCCGGGCTGCTATCGAAACATGGCTAAAGGATATTCTCTCGTAGCTTCCTCAGAGGAAACTAACAAGCATTAACGAAGAGCCTTTAACATGGGTACTAATTTATATTTCCTGCCATGTTGCGTTAACAGTTCCCCCAGATATGCTTGCCATTCTGTTGTGCAACCGGCATTTTGATAGGCGGTTCGTGCTTTTGTTAACCAGTTGACCGCGGACGAATAGAGCTCAGCCTTACCTCTGTTCATGATATCTTCAGCCTGTTTTCGACTTGCCCGAATAGCCCAGTCTGGATGTGACTTTACTGCCAGCATCGACGACTTTCGCAACCTCTGTATAATATACGCCAGCAATCGAGCTGTTCAAGATCATCTTCTCGGAGATCACCATCAACGAAGAGCTACGAGCACGCTTCCAGCAAGTGCTCCTCGAGCCGATGCTCAGTATGGCGAACGCGGCGTTGCAGCAGTAGGCGGACCAGGGTAAGATCGCTCCGCTCAATATTGAGCTGACGATACGCGCCATATCTGGCATGATCCTCGGCCTGCTCTTGCAACAGAGCATGAACGATCAGACACTCACAGAACATTGGGAAGAACTACCGGGTGTGCTGAGTCGGTTGCTTCTGGACGGCATCAAAAAAGAGCAATCCTAAACTGAACATTTACTGTTCATTCATACCTTAAAGGTTTTCGACGGACATCATAACGAACGGTTGACCGCCCAAGTTAAATGTCTAAATGAAGGTATTTCAAGGAGAAATATCATGGAAATGAACACCATCGATATCACTAATGCCAGCTTTAAGGCCAATCCTTTCCCGTTTTATGCCAGACTGAGGACCGAGGCTCCCGTCTACCCGGTAACGCTCAAGCGGTACGGACGAACCTGGTTGGTCACGCGTTACGATGATGTGCTGGAGGTACTGAAGGACGAGCACTTCGTCAAAGAACCCCAGAACGCCATGGCACCAGAGCAGCTTAAAAAGGCTCCGCGCATGCCAACTATCTTCAAGTCAATTTCAAAAAGCATGCTCAGTCTGAATGATCCCGATCACGCCCGCCTGCGCGTCCTCGTCCACAAAGCCTTTACACCCCGGCGCATCGAGCAGATGCAGGATCAGGTTCAGGTCGTGATCATCTTGCACATGGATCAATGGAGGAAGGTCCTCAGGATAGACGTCCACCATAAAACGCTTTCCGGTTTCATCAATAAGACGCAGCTTAAGTGCAGCAATAACGCCATATGCTTTATTCCAGGCATCAACATTTTCTCCAGTTAAAGGGCGTATTGCCAATTCTTTTTCAAAAAGAGGACGTATCTGTTCAAATGCCGGTTGGGCTTCAAAGTGGCAATATACCCAGGGAAAGTCAGAGTCATAGGAGTCTAGTGTGCCCAGGAGTTGATCCTCCTGCATAAGAAAATGACGCATTGTTAGCCTCCTCAATGTATTTACTCATTGAATATGTTCTCTATAGTTGAAATACTCTCTTCCACTACAATTTCTTTCTGTGCGGCACGCAGGGTGTGTACAGGCAGCCAGCGCTCAAGCAACACCACACACAGAGACGCCAGCACCATCAAGACGATCAAGAAGAACCAGAAAAAGGTTGTATTGAACGTCAAGAGAAAGGTAAAGGTGACCGGAGCCAGCGTAAATGCTAGCGAGCCACACAGACCAAAGATCGCCATATAGCGTCCTCGTGCCCGCTCTGGTGCCAGGGCAAGACCGAGACTGGATGAAGCAGGCGATAAAAACATCTCAGCCAGCGTATAGATGATCATACTGACAACCAGAACAGGTAACTGTGCAACCTGGGGCACCAGTAGCACGCTCGCAAAGAGCAGGTACGAGAAGGCATAGCTCAAGCCACCTGCGACAATGCCACGTGTCCGGCGAAAGCGCGTCAGCACATGCATCAGAGGCACCTGCAAGACAACTACCATTATCGTATTCAGCGTAAAGAGCAGGCTAAACTCCCACGCCGGTGCATGCAGATTGTCGACGAGAAACGGCGATAAGGCCACTTCAAGCACCGCGTAGTTCAAAAAGAGGATGGCCTGCGTAACAATAAAGCTAAGAAAAGGCAGGTCACGCAGCACCGTCAGATAGCTCACACGCTCCTCAATATGCTCAACAGCGTTTAGCACATGCCGCTGAACTGGGATAGCCAGCACAAGCGCGCCCGTAAGGAGATAGCCAGACGCGCTTGAGAGCAGCAGCCAGGTGTACGATGTGGTGCCACCAATACTGGCAACCCAGCCCGCCAGCAGGACACCAATACTCAAGCCCAAATTCATAGCCGAGCGATTGAACCCAAACCACCAGTCTCGATCCTCGAGCGGAAAGATATCAGCGATAAAGGTGGTACTCGCTGGATTGCTCAAAGCATAGGAACCCGAGATCAGCATGGCTCCAACCAGAAAAAGGAGAAAGGAGTGGGCAACCAGATAGACAAGCGACCCACCACCCAGCATGGCGAAACTGATTACGAAAAGCAGCCGTGCCCCAAAGCGATCAACCAGACTGCCCGCGGCAGGCGCGATCAGTAAGCCAAAGATACCCGCAGTTGTCAGACCAGAGCCAACAAGCGGCAAAGGCAAGCCGACCACGAGGTGGAAATACAGTAGAGAGAAGGGCAACCACAGACCACGTCCGATCGCTGCCACCAAAGTGGAAGCCGCGTACAACTTCGCTCCACGCACAGCGTGCGGCGGCGTCAGCAGGGGCTTCAATCTTGCAGCAACGCTCTGCAAAGAAGTGTCCATAAAAAATAACTTTCTAAAATAATTTCTCTTGTATAGAGCATAAAAAACCGAGCGCACAAAATATCCCCAAACACCAGTCAGGCTCAATAGGCCAACCTGCTACAATGGAGGGCAGATTGGGTAGCTGGAGCTTTTCCAGGAAGCTCAAACGGCAGATAGCAAACCGGGGCGATAAGAAACGTTGCGCCTGACGCTTCAAATCATCATCATAGAGCAAATATACTATAACGGTTACATATTTTTCAAGGCACAAAACAGACACAGAGGGCCATCTGGTGCTTACCCTGCCAGCGCGTATCGTCAGAGAAGAAGCTTTTTGCCTATAAGCAAGGAGAAATTGAGCACCAATCGCATGTACATTGGTATCATCTCCAGTAGACTTTATCCAATCGCTAGACAAAAAACGAAAGGCAGAGTAAGCTTCTCTCAAAATTCTGACAAAGGAAAAAGAAGAAATGCTGACTCTGCCTAAAAAGATTATACACGTGTTGCGCCACTTTGAAGAGGTCTTTAGCGAACGCGTATGGGAATGGGCCAAGGTGCTCTTGATCGGAGCCATCTTGGCTCCCGGAGAGCGAACCGTTGCCGCTATCTTGCGGGTGATGGGATACTCGGACGAAAAGCTGTTCCAGAACTACCATCGCGTGCTCAATCGCGCCACGTGGTCCAGTCGAGAACTGAGTCGCCGATTGCTGGTGTTGCTTGTGGAACTGTTTGTTCCGAGAAACGCACCAATGGTCATGGGCATCGATGAAACCATAGAGCGTCGACGAGGGCGCAAGATTGCCACACGGGGGGTCTATCGTGATCCCGTTCGTTCGAGCAAGGAGTTTTTCGTGAAAACCAATGGCTTGCGTTGGATCTCCCTGATGCTGCTGACCCCCATTCCATGGGCACAGCGCGTGTGGGCCTTGCCCTTTTTGACGGTTCTGGCTCCCTCGGAGCGTTACCACGCCGAGCGCAACAAGCGGCACAAAACCATCACCGATTGGGCCTGACAAATGATCCTGCAAGTCTCTCGTTGGATGCCAGATCGTGGAGTGGTTTGTCCTGCGTTGGACGGTTGAAGTTACCTTTCATGAGGTGCGTGCTCACCTGGGTGTGGAGACCCAATGCCAATGGTCGGATTTAGCCATTTTGCGCACAACTCCCGCCTTGTTGGCACACTTTTCGCTGGTGACCGTTTTTGCTCATCAGTTGTTGGGTGAACAATCGTTCCCCATTCGTCAGGCAGCTTGGTATACCAAACCCTTGCCGACCTTTTCGGATACGCTTGCGTTCGTTCGCCAGCATCTCTGGCCCTCCGCCTTTTTTTCGGTGTCGTCTAAAGAAGGCGACACCGTTCAAATTCCACGGGCTCTTTTCGATCACTTCGTGGATACGCTCTCTTTTGCTGCTTAGTTAGAATGGATTGTCTAAAAAATTTGGATAAAGTCTACCTGAGCGCAGTCTTGAAACAGAATCAAGTGAATAAACTCATCTATCGCCTAAATTGAGGATGAGCCAATTTCCGGATAAAAAGTATGTATCCGGCACTTCTATCCCTTTCGTCAAAAACATCCTACGAACCTGAAGCAAGCCATCAACAATCAACATAAAGGAAAAAGACTGTATGCCATCGACTCGCTAACCTTGTGTCAAAAAATCCCGTACCTGGGAAAACAATCTGAGTGCAAAGAGAACAGGCTGTCTCATCAAAGAGAGTCTTGTTCGTTTTTGCTCACAGATGATGCTGTACAAAAATATCTAGATGAACTGTTTATTGATGCGCTGAAAGAGGCACCACTAGGGGTAGTATTGGAGCCATTGAAAGCCATACGATCTTCTCTAGGAAAAGAATATGCTGAGTATAAAGATTTGTCTTCGACCATTGACATTTTAGAAAAAGCAGCAGGACTAGTGATAGTGCTGCAAATGTGCTACAGCGACATGATACGAACTATGATAGATTAACGGATTTTGACCCTTCAAGCAGTCAGTAGAGCAGTCAGGTCAAGTGCGAAGGGTGCTGCGTTTGGTGATGAGGTAGACATGCTTCCTCTTCTCAAGCGGGTTCTTCTTGCTGTGCTTTTGAGTAAGAGAAAGATTGAGTACCTAACTATATATTCGCTTATGTGGTGCAAAGTGACAACATCGCTCGTCATCGGTAAAGCGATAGAACGGATTTATTGGTCCATCTGCCATGCCAGCAGATAAAGAAAAGAAATTGCCACCAGGCTTAAAACATACCAGGAGGTGGCATGACTATATAATCATAGTTGCCTGGACCAGCCGTCTTCTCTAACTGCTTGAGGATCTCTGTGGCATTATCACGGGGGCCCGCAATGAACAAAGGCTTTCCTTTTGGCCAAATTCCAATTTGTACAATGCGCTGAAATCGCCGCGTGGTGCCAGCATATGTTGTGTCAGTTCAAAGTCCTTGTCAGGCGAGAAGCCAAACTGGGCCGCATACTCGATTGATTCATAGATCATCTGATATGCTAGTCCGGGTGAACATGCCTGGGGTCCTGTGTCGCCGAAAATAGCCTGGACCTCATGTTGATAACGTGCAGGCGAAAATTTGGCTCTGGCAAATGTGTTTTTGACTCCGAGGCAGAGCTTATCTACAAGGTACACGCCGAAACAGATATTATCGTCGGGCTGCCGGCGGGCCACGATGATCTCTATCAGCCCCAAAGTATCCTTTTGCCAATCAGCACTGATCCAACATTCTACAAGCGGAAAGTCTCGAGCATGGCGAATAACTGCCGGTGAAGAGTATGATGTGGACTGTTGGCGTAGTGATTTCTGTATTGACGTCCCTTTTCGCTTTTTCATGGCTTGGCTTTCTAGTTCCTCTCAAGGTGCAAGTGATACAATTTATACTTACTATAAACTATATTGCAAGCCCTGCCAGTTTCCCCAATGCTACTTGCCAGCATTTTTCAAGACCGTTAGATCCACATCCGTTCATCCCGTCCCCTGGAATTCTCTCATTGACACTGTCGGTTTTCACAAGAGTTGTCATCCGTCCCACGTGAGATGACAGATGTCTCTGAGCTGGTGTCATTGTGGTGAAACTAGGAAAAGCGTACTGAGACAAGAAGAGAGTTGAAGGGGCCCACGGGATGCGCAACGAGATCACAAAAAACACGGTAGAAGGAAGAGTGGGTAGGTAAAAGAGCAAGGTTATTGCAAAGTCGAAATTGTCCAGTATCCATTTAAATAGACACTACAATAGGAATATATAAGGAATCGGATGATGCTCTTACACATATTGGATAGGTGAACGATTCCTTTGGCATTCATGTGGTCATCATCTATTATCGAAATTCACCCAACACGCTGCGACTCACAAGAAGATACGATGCACACGTTTCAGAAATTGTTCAGACTTGACCTCTCTGAATGCCTTCGAGCAGCGTTTGTGGAATTTGTGCCAGCCATTTGTTTACCCCTCTCACTGCTGGCTATTGCCCTAGTCGATCTGGATCATTTCTTTGAACATGGCATCAATCAAGATCACCTGGATAATCAAGCTATGCGTTCTGATGAACGGCGTATGCATCGCGCTGCCTTTCTCAGGGCACAAAAAAGTGCCAAAGAGGTGGTGCAAGATCAGTATGAAGAAATTGCTGAGGATCGTGCACAATCATTTGTTGATAA
This sequence comes from uncultured Chloroflexia bacterium, assembly GCA_963699315.1. Classification (GTDB taxonomy): domain Bacteria; phylum Chloroflexota; class Ktedonobacteria; order Ktedonobacterales; family Ktedonobacteraceae; genus Dictyobacter. The sequence continues at coordinate 3,113,019 of OY969433.1, read as the reverse complement.
AGCTCGTGATGGTGATCTGACCTTTGGTGCTTCTGATCACGATACGGAAAAATTATCTCATCCCAAGATACGACAACTTGAACCACCTGTAGAACAGGTTGAGGGAACTGTGTGGCCTGTAGATACGAAACAGCAACCAGGTCAACAGGACTGGGCAAACTGGCAATAGGCCATTGGTCGATGGTCTAAGAATGACGCCAGACGCCAGACGCGAAACGCCATATGCCGGACGCCAGAGGACGGGGTCCGGCTTTCTTAATGAAGGGAGTTGACAGTATGATAGCTTTTTCAGCCTATGCTCGGTTTGCAGCACTCTTTATATCTCGTCCTGATGATTATGCTGTCCAGGGGCCACATGGATTGTATCGGCGAACTGGTCATGCTCTCACACCTGATGTTCTCCATAGGCATCTTGATGGGCAGCACACCATTGGCGCATATGTGATGAACATGCATGGGGATTGCTCCTATGCAGTGATGGATGCCGATAAACCTGGTGGCCATCTCGACGTGGTGTGCACAACAAGATCCCTTTTCGCTCATTGGTCGCTATGTGGATTTGAATCAACATGGACTTGGTCATTGTCCCTTTGGCGACCATCACGATCATGGGGAAGATCGTCGTCGCTCTTTGAAGGTCTTTGAACCCTCCACGCCTGGCGGTGCTTGCTGGCATTGCTATGCCTGGGGCAAAGGTGGAAGTTTCTGAGCTTTGTGGACTGCGTACACAGGATGCCTTTGAGGATCATATCAGAGTCTTTGGGAAAGGTAAGAAAGAACGAGAGGTCGGCATTTCTCCCTAGGTCGCAAAACAACTTTGGAAGTATGTTAATCATTATCGCAAACCAACAGACGAGAATGAGGACTGTGTTTTTGTTAATCGTTATGGTCAACCAGTGACTCCTAATGGCGTTGAACAACTTCTTGTTGATATAAAAAATAGGGCTGGTATCACTGGTGTACGGGTTTCTGCTCATACGTTTCGTCATACATTTGCACGTATGTACCTTGAACAAGGTGGGGGGATTTACAAGCTGTCTCGTCTTATGGGCCATAGTAGTGTTGAGGTAACTGAGGAGTACCTCAAGGATTTTAAAATGCGTGCTGCTCGGCAAGAACAAGGCAAGTTCTCTCCAGTGAATACACTTGATCTGCTGAATAAGAATAAAAAAGGGTTTGGCAAAAATAGGTCTAGTTGACTATACATGACAGCAATTCATGTCGGAAGAATAGGGTGTCCGACACTAAGACTTGGTAAAAAGTGGCTCGAAAGTTCTGCTATATGATAGTATTTCTTTAGGGCTTCTTTTGGCTTTTGGAGTGGTTTTAATGGCTAGCTATGGAAGCGGTGCGCCCAGAGGGATTCGAACCCCCGACACTCGGTTCCGAAGACCGATGCTCTAATCCGCTGAGCTATGGGCGCTTATATGACTTCACCAATTTAGCACAACCCTGATGCGCTGTCAAGAGCTTTTTTCCTGTCCAGCGTAGAAATAAGCGGAAGCTCCAGCAGTTTTTTGCATAGATTTCCTTTTTGAGCTGTTTGTGTCACAAAGTTATCGTAATTTCGCTGATCCTATGGTATGATACGCTTGACGGAGTCAAATTACTCCAAGCATCCCCCCTTGGCCAGTCCACCTTCAATGTCGAACGTTATAGTCCTACGCTTATTCTATTGATGGCGTCGATAACGAAACTTTTTATCATTTTATCGATAAAGTGGAGAAATGTCACGACAGGCCAAATGAGCCAATCAGTTATGAGGTAAATGACGCATGAAAACACTTTATTGCAAGGATATAACGCCCAGTGCTTTACGTTTAATTCGTAATTATGAAGGAAATGTCAGCGACCAAATAGCCACTATTCATCACTATATACACGAAGAGCCGAGTAGGGATAGGTATGGCAATATTGTCGCAGATGCATTTAAGCTTTACTTTCCTGATAATGAAGCTATCTGTTACACACTCGCCGGTGAAATCTCGTATGTATTCAAGAGAAATGCGACATCTAACGCATAAAAAAATCTAGCTGGATAACTGATTTGTCTATCCATGCTGGATCTTTTTAGTTATGGATATCAAGTCTCTTGCTCATCTGACGGCAAAGAGGAAAATATCAGACCAGCAAACCTTTCATTACAGTAATAGCCTGTCCTCCAAGCAAGACGCGGTCGCCCTGGATCTGTACACGTACCAGGCCACCGCGTTTAGATGCTTGATAGCCGATCAGAGTCTCTCGGCCAAGTTTCTGACTCCAGTAGGGAGCGAGAGAACAATGCGCTGACCCCGTAACAGGATCCTCATCTATGCCGACACGCGGTCCAAAGAAGCGTGAGACAAAATCATATTCTGATCCGCTGGCCTGGCTAGTCACAATAACACCACGCGTCTCCACTTCGTTAAGTCGTGCGAAATTCGGGGTCATCTGCCGAAGGATCTCTTCGGATGCGACTTCGACAAAATAATCGAACTTACCGCGTCCTACATAGCTTGCTGTTACGCCAAGGGCGTCCAAAAGTCCGCTGGGCGGGACCGTTGTATACACCTGATCGGCAGGAAAGTCTAGCGCAATCCACGAGCCATTGCGCCAAGCGGTTAATACTCCGCTCAAGGTATAGAAATGTATTGCTCCATCGGATTTGAAATAGTGCTCCTCCCACAGTACATGTGCACTCGCTAGAGTAGCATGACCACACAGCTCAACTTCAGTGGCTGGAGTAAACCAGCGCAAACGAAAACCATCGTTTTGTGGCACTAAAAAAGCAGTTTCTGCAAGGTTCATTTCGCTGGCAACGTTTTGCATCCAGTGTTCCTCTGCTGGCTCTGCCAAGACGCATACGGCGGCTGGATTCCCCATAAATGGTGCGTTTGTGAATGCATCGACTTGAAAGATTGTTTGCATTAGTGATCCTCCTTAACTACTAGCTTTTGAGCAATTCTCTGACTGCGCTAATGTAGTGGTGAAACTAAAAAACCTCCAAGTAGAGCTCTTAATCGGCTGCCTGTCTCTCAGATGTGGAGGACTGACGTAGCTGCTCCACTTTTTTGATCAGTTGCTCCAGCGGTAACGAACTCAACGATGTCAGGCGCAGGTCTGCGTGCTCTAATGGGAGCTGCTCGGTGATGGGATTAGGAATAGCGACGCAGAAGATGCCCGCATTTTGGGCAGCACGCACCCCATTGGGTGAATCCTCCAAAGCAATTGACTGCTCAGGACTTGCTCCCAGCAGATCCAGGGCCGCAAGATACAATTCTGGATGTGGCTTTTTATGGACGACTTCGTCGCCAAATTTCATGGCATCAAACTTATCCAGCAATCCCAGACGTGTAAGATGCTGAACAACCCAGGCGCGCGGTGAGCTAGACGCCACAGCTATCTTCAAACCAAGCTTATGCGCATCGGCAAGATAATCTTCAACGCCCGGCAAGGCCGATTGTTGCGCAATCAATGCCAGATGACGCTGTAGACGCTTCTCTTCTAATGAGTCTGGCGGAATGGTTTCTCCGACCAGGGACTCCAGATAGGAATGAGGATCAAAGGCATCTATGCCAGTGCCAATGCACTTGGCCCATTCTTCCAGTGGAAGATAACTATTATATCCTTGATAAAGTTCTTGCCAGGATTGATATGCAGAAATCTCTGTATCGAGAATGAGACCATCAAAGTCAAAAACGAGCGCGGTTATCATGAATAAACCTTTCACAGCAGGTAAAAAAATATTTTTGGTACAAGCTCTATGGCATCTTTTATGCTCATATCATACCATAAGTGATGACAAGCTTATCTTTGCGACCATCCATATGCCGTCCATATAACCGTCCATATAACCGTCTCTATATACATACGAACATTTTTATAGGAGAGATATCTATTGTTTGAACTTGAAATTGAATTGGACGCGCTCTATACTCAAAGCATAATTCTATACTCAAAGCATAATTAGGATTTAAGATGGAGTGAGATCAAATGAAAATTACAAAACTGGAATTATTCAAAGTGCCTCCTCGTTGGCTATTTCTTAAAATCTCGACAGATGATGGACTTTCAGGTTGGGGAGAACCAATCGTTGAAGGTAAAGCAGACACAGTCAAAAGTGCCGTCACGGAGATGTCTGACTATCTTATTGGCAAAGATGCCTCACATATTGAAGACATCTGGCAAGCGCTTTATCGCGGTAGCTTCTATCGTGGAGGTCCCATCCTGACCAGTGCGCTCTCTGGTATTGATCAAGCATTATGGGATATCAAAGGTAAAAGCCTGGGTGTGCCTATCTATGATCTGATGGGCGGTCCTGTGCGCGATAAGATCCGGGTATATTCCTGGATTGGAGGCGATAAAGCCACTACAGCAGCAGAGCACGCGAAACAACGTGTTGCGGCAGGCTATACTGCCCTTAAGATGAATGCGACAGATACAATGGAATGGATTGACTCCGCACAAAAAATCACGGAGATCATCGAGCGCGTCGCGACCGTCCGTGCGACCATAGGAAATAGTATAGGCCTGGGTATAGACTTTCATGGCCGTGTACATCGTAGTATGGCCAAGATTCTCGTCAAAGAATTGGAACCCTACAAACCCTTGTTTATCGAGGAACCAGTGCTACCAGAGAATAATGAAGCCTTGCTTGAGATTGCTCGCCATACCACTATTCCCATCGCCACTGGCGAACGTATGTTCACACGTTGGGATTTTAAAGCGCTGCTGGCAAGTGGAGCCGTTGATATTATCCAGCCTGATTTAAGCCACACAGGCGGTATCTGGGAAGCAAGAAAAATCGCAGCAATGGCAGAGGCCTATGATATTGCAGTCGCCCCTCATTGTCCTCTAGGACCCATTGCATTGGCTTCATCGTTGCAACTAGATTTCTGTACACCAAACGCCTTCATCCAAGAGCAATCGCTCGAAATCCACTATAACCAGAGCACCGATCTGCTGGACTATCTCATAGATCCGGGGATTTTTCGGTACGAAAATGGATTTGTCCAGAGGCCGACGCTACCGGGCTTGGGCATTGAGATTGATGAAGAAAAAGTACGTGCAGCAGCTCAGATCGACCATCAATGGCATAATCCTATCTGGCGCAATCAGGATGGATCTATCGCTGAATGGTAAAAGTAACGGTACCTTTCCGATTGGAGAAATATCAAGTACAATATGGGGATTAATATCCTAAATTTTATTATCTTTTTGAAAATATATGTATAGTAAACCTAAATAGACACTTCTGCTCCAGCAAAAGACTCCTGCGACGTTGCTAGACGCACTGATAGCTTCTACGCGACCGCGCATAATCTTCATGGACAGAGCTTTCGCATAAAGATAGAAAAGTGCACGTAGGGTAAAATGAAAAAGAAAGATGTTCCTACATTCGTCGTTACTGCATCTTTCACACGTCACTAATTTTACTTGACAGCCGTTACATTAAGATATAACAGTACATTCGCAGCTTCGCTATCGCATGCGGAAAAGGAGTTCATCATGCCACGAGAGGTCGTTCCTCCGGCGGCTCAAGGCCCACGGAATACAACCATTTTAATTGTTGAAGACGATGCAGATATTGCACAATTTCTGCAACAGCTGATTGAAGAAGAAACGCCATACCATACAACGGTCATTGATAATGGTCAGACTGCATTGGAGCAAGCCCCCTATGTACGTCCTTGTCTTATGTTGCTCGATTATCGCTTACCAAAACTTAATGGTCTAGAACTTTATGACAGTCTTCAGAAAGTTGAAGAGACACGAGGAGTGCCAACAATTATGATGAGTGCCACATTGCCTGTCAAAGAATTGGAGTTACGTGGAATTCATCAGATACGCAAACCAATGGATATCGGAAGCGTTATTCGTATGATTACACATGCCTTAGCTACATTCGAGGAGAAACGCGTACAAGAACAGTACAATTATCCCTAAAGGGTGCCACGCTACCACCTCATATGCAGAGTTTGATACAATAAGAATATTCCCACGGCCGTTTCGCTGGCTGACACAGTCAGGTACCCCATGTGTACACGCAAGGGCTTGTGAATTGTTGGTGACTCCCCACTAACCCTGTTGCAAGCCCAGGCCTGACCAATCCCGGCCAGGAGTAATTCGTCACCGCTTGGGCTACGATATCGGTAGTGTCTAAGAACGTACCAATGGGTATATGCCAGCCCATTGCTCTATAACGCTTACGCGAGCCAGCCAGACGGGGTTCGAGCTGGTGCTTGAGCGATGTACAGACCGATATCTTCGACGAGGCAATTAGTACTTTGTGCGGAAAAGAGTACGAGCCAACTCTCGTATACAGAGCAGACCGCACTTCTGTTCTGTCCCCGCAAGGGGATAAACGAAAAAGAACACGCAGCAGCGTGTCAATTGTTTCCTCCCCATGCATGCATGCAGCGGTCAGAGGAAGGTCAGGAAGAGGTACATATCGTGGCAAATAAAGAACAAAAGAAAACGCAAAAAGTGGCACCGAAATCGAATAAACAAAAGAAAGAGGCTCAGCGTGAGAAAAAGGCATCCAAAGGTGGTGCGTCTCTCTCACTAAAGAAAGATTAAGATGTGTCATTCTATTTATAAAAAATAGCACAATAAAAGCGTTGGGCGGTTAATCTCTACGATAATCTACCTCCCAACGCTTTCGTTATGCCAGTATATTTTTTAGCCATTTGGATTTCTAGAGCTTTTTCCCGACCTGCTTCGTTATGCATTAAAAGAGGCAAGCGATCATGCCAGTATGCGAAGACGGCCAAATTCATACTTGACACTCTTGTTACAATGCGGGTGGAATGCTTTTATTTTGTCAGGTGCCCTGCTCAAAGGTGGGGCCTGTCTTCTGTCTTCAAACAGATACAAATACAGTCACGCACATCTTTTCTGATGGCTTCAGTAGTGACTGTAGGATATAACGCAAGGTCTGAATAAAGCTGACTAGCCTCTAAGAAAAAACACAGAATAAGGACGGTACGACCTCACGATTATGTACCGTATGTTTCGATGAGAGGAAATGGGGGTGTGCATGCAACCAATGCCAAATGATGCATACAAGCGCAACATGGCCTCGGGACAATGGATGGAAAGAGCCAGCCATAAACCAGATGTGTATAAAGAGCAGGAAGACCGGTGGACGATGCTCCGCCATGAGGCGGAGAAAGAGGGTGTGCAACGGGACGCGGAACGAGTTCGATCAAACCGGGATCAGCGCTACACCGATGGAAATCCCATTTCTAACCAGTCCCCTTTCAATTTTGAGATGTTAGAGGATGCTCCACATCATGTTGATATTGTGGTCGTCGGAGTCGGCGGTGGCGGCATGAATGCCATCAATCGTATGATCGCGGCCAATGTGCGCGGTGTCCGTTTTGTGGCCATGAATACAGACGCACAGGTGCTGGCATTATGCGAAGCTCCGGATCGTATCTGCCTGGGCCAGAATCATACGAAGGGTCTGGGGGCAGGTGGCAATGCAGCAGTCGGAATGCGTGCAGCGACTGAGAGTAGCGCCGAAATTCTGGCGGCACTTGGGGATGCCGATCTGGTCTTTATCGCCGCAGGTATGGGTGGTGGAACTGGAACTGGGGCGGCTCCAGTTGTCGCATCAATTGCGAAAAAGCTAGGCGCATTGGCCGTGGGTATTGTGACGCTTCCATTTACATTCGAGGGCTCTCGCCGTAGAAAGATCGCTGATCAAGGTCTGGCCGAATTAAGCGCTGAAATTGATGCCTTGATTACCGTTCCTAATGATCGCCTCCTTAATACCATGGCACGCGATCGCAATCTTTCGGATGCTTTTAAGGTGGCTGATGATGTCCTACGACAAGGCGTGCAGGGCATTGCGGAAGTAATCAATGTTCCTGGTATGATCAATGTCGACTTCGCAGATGTACGCAGCGTCTTGCTGGAGGCGGGGACGGCTCTGATGAGTATAGGACAGGGGAAAGGGCCGAATCGAGCCCAGTTGGCCGCAGAAGAGGCAATTGCCGGCGGTTTCTTGAATGTTACTATCCGTGGAGCGAAGCGTGTCTTATTTAATATCAGCGGCGACGCAGATATGACATTATTTGAAGTCACAGAGGTAGCTGAGCGTATCGGGGCCGCCATCGATGATACGGCGGATATTATTTTTGGTGCGGTTATCGATCCAACGTTGCATGATACTATTCGTGTGACGCTCATCGCAGCGGGTATGGAAGAACTTCATAAGTCACGTATGGATGCTGTGCGCTCACAACAGATACTATCAAATCGCCACACGCAACCGAACGCATCTATGCCAGGCCGGTCTGCCATCTCATCCAATTTGCCCTTTAACAGAACAGGAGCGCAAGGACAACCTTCCGCTCCTCCAGAGATGCCACGAACTGTGCCCAGGATACGGCCAGATGTACAGCCAATACCACCACCACCAACACAGATACCGCCATCACTGAGACCAGGAAATGGACGGCAACAACGTAGCCTGGATGATTTACGCGGGATCCGCGGTATGGGACAACGCCAGGATGCTCCACGCCGCTATCATCCTACAACTGAACGCGATGGACCAATCGATCCGCCACCGTTTATCAAACGGTACGATGAATAGAGGCATACGAGACGAGACCGCAGTCCGCTCACTCCTGCTCGACGCAGAGCCGAAACTTGAACGAGATGCGGTCTTTTCACGAATGGGAAATGACCTCACTACCATCTTGTTCCTGATGCATCCTTAGATACAAACAGGCTCCCCAACTACCAGCAGTAACAAGAGAACAAAATAGCAGTAATTTCACTTATTCCTGATTATCCACAGCAGTACGGCCGCGCTCGCCGCCTTTTTTCCCGATTCGTGAATAAAATTCAGAGCCTTGCTGACGCTTCGTAGACTCGCCGCCCTTCTTCCCAATCTCGGCATAGAATTGTGGACCACGCTTCTCCTTGACAGCATCGCCACCCTTCTTACCGATTTTTGAGTAGAACTCTGGACCGTATTTCTCACGTACAGCTTCACCACCGTGCTTCGCTTTTTGTGATCCCGGCTCTGGTCCACGTTTATTGTTTGCCATAGAAAGTCCCGCCTCTCTTAAACTTCGAATCCACGTTTACCCAACATTTTAGCGGTGAGACATCCTACCTACAGAACATCTCGCTGCTTCCCTACTGCGACTAATGTTCACGCGCCTGCGCCACACGATTGGCAACCAATGCCGCTGTGATACCAGCGCCAACACCGTTATCGATATTGACGACTGACAGACCTGGCGCACACGTTTGCAACATCGAAAGCAATGCAGCAACCCCGTTGCCACCCAACCCATAGCCAATCGACGTTGGTAACCCGATCACTGATACTGGCACTAGCCCTGCAACCACTGAAGGCAAAGCCCCATCCATACCCGCGGCAACGATAATCACATCTACCTCTTGAGAGAGCAGCTCGCGCAATGGGCCCAATAAACGATGCAATCCGGCAACGCCGACATCGTAGATATTTGTGACACGGCATCCCATCTCTTCCGCGATGAAAGCCGCTTCTTGCGCTATGGGAATATCCGATGTGCCCGCACTAATTACTCCGACATGCCCACCAGTGGCTTTACGTCGATAGTCAGGACGATAAATGGCCATGGCGCGAGACGCTTCAAGCGTACGAACCGTGTAAGCTTGAAACTCCTGTTGAAGAGGTGCCAGTGAGTCGGGACGCAGACGACTAATGAGAGCGCGTCCAGTTCCATCCAGGAGACTATGCGCCATCGAGATAATCTGTGCTGTTTCCTTCGTCGCCCCAAGAATAATCTCGGGAGCCCCTTTTCTCAGCTCGCGTCCGGTATCAGGACGCGTTTGGATGACAGAAGAGAGATCGCTATGTCCATCCAGTGGTGATCCCTGCGCTTGCTCAGCCGCATCGATAGAGCCAACCAACGTATTTCCTTGCTCAGCTTGTCCTATCTGAAACGCGTTGTGCCCGAATGGTTCATCACCGAGCAATTGATTTAAGAGTTCGAATTGTCTATCAATTTCGTGATCCACTAAGGTACCATCTCTAGTCTATAACTACATAACGATTGTTCATCTACATCCTACAACCAGTCACAGTGTAACACAGTCCAACTTATTCAGCAAGCCAACGGTAGTACTTTCTTACTCATAAGTAGTGATTACTTATTTTTCATACAATAGAAGTAAACAATGACTTACTATGCACGGTTGCCTGCTATGAACTCATTCATATCTGTTAGCAATGCAGGCTAAATACCATATGCTCAACCTGGCTATTACCCATAATACGAATTAAAAACGTCCGCACCTGAATAATGCCAAAAACGGACATATTAGCATTACTGTGTTATACTGTAAGTAATTTACGGATCAAATGCAACAACGCTATATTCATGTACAAATCTACGTAGTGACAATAATTATTTATAGCGTTCCCTTTCCGAAGGGACGCTGGAAAAACATTGAGTGCATCATGAAAAGAGCACACTCATTTTTACTGAGCTCCTTATTACTACTAGCTTTAACCGCCTGTGGTCCTACGGTCAGCCAATGGCAGACAACCAGGAACATCTCAGTAAGCAAAGCCTTTCAGAAAGAACTTCCAAAGCTAGCAGCCATACCACACTATCTCTGTGGAGCCTGGTCATCTAGCAACGCGCCCAATCCCTATAGCAGTATCAATATCTACGCCAGACTCACGCAACATACAGATCAAACGGTAGCTCCGGTTTCGGGAGCACAAGCCCATGCAATTATCCACTACACCTATGCTGATGCAAAACTTGATCAAGCGCCCATCAGCGATAACGGTGGGTACGTTACCTTTTATCTACAATTACAAGGACAACAACCCAGACTGCTGGCCGCGACCGTCGATATCCTCTTCAAGGTACAAGGCAAGGAAGTGCCATGCTCACATGCCTTCTTTACGCCTCAATAACCTCAAACGCAAATACCAAGAGACATCAGCCTGACACGGGCGAGTACAAACGCAATAGGTTGATGTCTCATCTACCACCCGCAAGCATTATTGTACAGAAACAACAACATCTTCTTTAGAGGCCGGTGCGATCTGACAACCAGGACAAAAGTGCGCACTGCGCTGAGCAATAGTCTTACGCTCAATCAGTGTCCCGCAACGGCTGCATGGCTTCCCTTCCTGATGGTAGACATGAACATGATTGAAGTTCTCGCCGGCCTCTCCCCAAAGATCACGATAGTCACTAAAAGATGTCCCACCGTGTTCGATGCCCAGCGTCAACACAGAGATAACGCCTGCATGCAACAACTGGACTTCCGCTGATGAGAGACTATCGGCACGCCGCTGGGGATGAATGTGTGCAAAAAACAAAGCTTCATCCGCATAAATATTGCCTACGCCAGCCACGACCGTCTGATCCAGCAAGACCTGCTTAATCACAGTTCTGCGTCCAGCCAGCTTCTCAGCAAAACCAGACAATGAGAAATCAGACTCCAGAGGCTCTGGACCTAATCCCTTCAACGCCTCTTGCTCACTCTCCCGCGGCCACAAACCAACCTTACCAAACTTACGAGGATCAGTAAAGAGCAGACAACGACCATCCTCGAAGACGAAACTCACCCGACAATATTTTAACTCGTGACTATAAGATAATCCAGCATCCTGATGCATGCGAAAAGTCGGGCCTTTCGTATTCCAGGCCACGCTATCGCTCTCCCGTAGCTGGGTATCTATCTCCCAACCGGCCGACAATAACAAAAAATTACCTGTCATACGGCGATGAATTGAGAGAAAAAGATTCCCACTCAGATCAAGTAGGAGCAACTTTCCACGCCGCCGCACGCCCTCAATACGGCGTCCCGCTATCTCAGCAAGAAAGTCGGGCACGGCTGGATGGCTGACGGTCCGTTCCCAGAAGACTTGCGCCTCTCGAATCGTGGCTCCTACGACAGATGCACGCAACTGGCGTGCCGTATATTCAACTTCTGGTAATTCTGGCATGGTTATCTTTAACTGTGGAGTAGTTCCACACTCCTTTTGGTTTTTACATGCACTTATTATAGCCCGCCAGACACAATTTCCCAGGCGGTATAGCCCACTTCGGTATCTTCGATGAGTACTTGAGCTGGCAAGCGTGCGATTTTTCGGGTCGCGACGACATCTCCAGCGGCACCAGAAAAATTTCCGGCGAAGGCGAGTAGCATGTATGCGGCAACTCCCGGATAGAGGATGGTAACAACTATACCAACAATCGTGATCACGACCAGAGGAGCCAATCCTACGGCCAGATAGTAGTTGCGGACAAATAACTGCTGGCGAGCTCCACAGTATAGAGCCAGCGGCAGCTTAGCCCCAAAATGAGGTTTTCCACCCCAAAAAGCAAAGACAAGGCCATGGATGACTTCGTGAATACATAAAATAATTATATAACCAATAATATTGAGGATCAGCCAGAGCACGATCCCGCCTAGAGTGAGCGGCGCTAACCAGTGCTGATAGTGTCCAAAATATGCCAGCAGATCGACTCCGACAAAGAAAATACTGCCGATGATGAGCATGATCAAACTTAACAAGGCCAACGGACGTAACTGCTCGATATCGAGTAGTGCCAGCTCGTCTTTTTTGCGCAACTGTCCCGTGTCGATAAGCGCCTGTTTCTCGCGTCGCGCCTGGGGATGATAGCGATCAACTAGCTGTAGTGACATACAAAAAATCCTCTCTCAACTGCACGGAACCCCTGCACGAGATGTATGGGGAGGAAAATGTGCTTCCTTTTCCTTATTCTAACACAACTCTCTCTAGATGGCGCTGGTCCAACGGCAACTAGGAGGCTAGACTGACCACTCATTTGATTTTGAAATGGCATCCGTTACTTGACTATCAAACGTCAACTCACATCTATTGGCAACGTTTACGTGACGTCACGTAATATACTCATCCTCATATTGCTGAGTTTTATCTTATTTAAGCCCATTTTTGCTTTGGCAAATGGTACCACCATATACTCTTGAATTTTCAAATTGCTATCGCGCCTATACATTCATCAGAGGGGAGTAAAAGCAATGCTGTAACCATTTAAGAGATCTAGAATTGAGGAAGAGCAAAATGTCCAGTATTACTGATCTTTATAGCTTGTATGTGGCTTTATCGATTTATTGTGACATACAGTTTATGTAAAGTACGAGCAAACTATGATTAATTTGCTCGTATTATCAATTACGCGACCCAGTAGTGATTGACGAAAAGAAAGATGTTAAGCGCGAAAATAGGGAGGGTTAATGCTAGATAATATCTATCAAAACGGGGCCATTTGATACTGGCGAAAATAATCGTTGTTGGAAAGACCACTATCATGAAACGTGGGACTGATGTCAATGCATTCTGCGTCCCTAATGGATAGATGGTAGCCAATATAATCAATAGCAGTGCAAAGAGACTATAGTGGAGTGGTATCCGTTTCCAGCCAATGATAAGTCCAAAGATTGGAATGAGTATACTTACAAGATTAAGGATATTAAGGACTTGTAATCCTGAAGGAACAAAAATCGCTTGCACTACATAATAGATGGTTACAAGTGGGAAAGTGAGTGGTAAACGACCCCAATCAACAATCTGTGCTGTGCTGAAAAGGAAAGGGTCACCCTGCGTTTTCCATAGGTAAAGCATGTACATTGCTAAACCCATTGGTATGAGTACAATAGGCAAGAGTGCCAAAATTTTATTTCCCCAGGTACTATCATGAAATTTTCGCGCAAAGAAAAAGTGTTGCCCATAGACGACAAAAAACGGCATGGTTAACAGCAACCCTTGGGAACGCGACAACGCTGCGAGAAAGCCACACAGACCAGCTAACCACCAATAAAGCAAACTTTGATTCTGTGCTGCTCGATGTAAATAGAAAAAAGTCAACAAACACAGCAGCAAAAATAAGGCTTCCGTATAGCCAATAAAGAAAAAAAGAGCGTACGGTGCAAACGCTGTATAGAATAGAGCGTTTCGAGCTGTTGAAGCATCAAAGAGATCCTCTACAAGTAGATAAAGAATAACCGAAGCAAAAAGAAAAAAAACATTTGACAGCACGATTCCTGCTACGTAGTAATCGAATATCGAACCGCCTAACAAGGTTCCTGGAAGCCGCAAAAGCAAGGGAAAGAGGGGAAAAAAGGCCGTTGCTCGTGCACTGACATAGCCTTGCATCGATATATTGATATAAGACGATACATCATAGTGCATCCAAGAGAGAAGGCACGCCTTGGTGTCCGTGAAGCAATTAATCGAGTTCAGTGTTTTATTTACTGCGAATAAGGAAACTCCGAGATAGGTGAGGATAACTATAACGAGACGGCTTAGGACAAAAATACATGCAGCCTCCTTCCAAGCAACTTTAGAGGTAGACATAAGAAGAAAATCCTTGTCTTATTAAACTATTGGGAGAGATTTGGCTCTCAATGCGAATATTTACAGACTTTATTTACCTGATGTGTTTGTATATCATGTTGATTTTAGCACAACATTAGTAAAAGTCATTGAATTTAAAGAAAAAAGCTATCGTTATGCACTTATCACTTATAAAAAGCATCCATTCATCATTACACATATACAATCAGGCAATTGGATTTTTTCGGCTCTCATTTGCTCAATATCTTGATCTCTCCCCATATTCTAAATACACCTGATCCTGCATTGGTAGATATGGCTCCGGCGATACTAAATTATTACTGGCGCACAGCCACTAGAATATAACTCATCCTTTATTGGGAGTTACTACGCAGAACTTGACCAGTGATGATACTCATTTCATACCCACCTACCAAAGTTTCATCGATCTGGCTTTTGCCGAGGCCCGCAAGCTGTTACCTATGCAGAAGGTTGAACATCATAGAGGTCAATATAAGAAAAATATCCTTTTCCTCTACAAAGGATATTTTTTGCGGGAAGCCTTACAAGCCTCCAGTGCACATCTTTGCCGTAGGAACCAAATAGAGAAAGGGAAAGTGCGCCTCAAATCTAGTGTCTCCAACATGAGTCATCCTTTGATACCATTAGGAAACCCTGATTATCAAGCGAGCTCGACAGGAGCTAAGGCAGCGAAATGCGATGTGCGCGTCTTCGCTGTCTTTTCCCTATCTAAAGAGGCATCGATATGTATCTTTTGCTGATTTACGCCGTACTTCCCTCAGGAGGTAAGTTGAGCAATGATTCTTCGATTTGCAGCCATTCCTGATGCTCCGCCTCAGTGCTCGCCAAGCGCTGCTCTAATACCGCTGATTTTTGCATGCGCTTGAGTACACGTTGTCGAAAGCCATCAAAGAAATCTTGCTGACGAAATGGTGGAGGCATAATATGTAGGGCGATCTTCTCAGGATCATAGAACTCTTCGGGATTAAAAGCAAGCGAGACCAGATTAGTATAACCACGAACAAGCGAGAGACGTGCCTCTGGAGCAAAATAGTCTTGCTGCGTACTTGACAGCAACAGGCAGCCTGCCACGCGACATGCATACATGATTGGACAAGCAACAGCACTCACTTCATGCTCCACTTGATAGGCAGGCAGAAATGTTTTGTTAGCCTTCAAATCACCGATATGTTCCAAACGGCAAGAGACGGTGACATGTCCAGCCAGCGACTCGGCCCCTAATAGCAGCGCCTTCTCCTCAAGATCGCCTCCCCATGGAGGTGTCCCCAGTCCAACACCTTCACGCAAACTGCGAATCTTGCCATCGCGTGGCGGCATACAGCGTACAACGGTGATAGCCAAACCCACACGTTCAGGATCAAGTTGTCGCAACGCCTGCTGCAATACAAGACGTGTGATGGACCAGAAGCGCAATAAATCTGGAATACTTGCTCGTGCATCTAATACTTCCATGATGAACTTATATGATATCTCTTGTTCAGATGTATCAATATCAAAATCTGAGACATCCGACGAGACCTTTTCGAGCAAGGATTGGAATTGCTGGCGCTGCTGCTTCGGCATCGCTCGCAAGAGCTGACGCATATTATGCGGACGCGGAGAGGATTCACCACTGACCCAACGACTCAAAGTTATCGAATGGACTCCTATCTCCGATGCAATACGGTCACGTTCAGATGCGTTGCTGATGATACTGCCAAGAAATTCACGCCAATCCATGGCGCCCTCCATATTTTTTTCATATTGAGAAACAATCAAAAAACCAGTATTGCCGATTCCTCATCATAGCAGAGTAGCTTAAAAAAGTCAAAATATCAGCAAAAATCTTCACAGGGGGCGATACTAGCATGGCTAGGATTACAGGAGACAACAGTGTCAGTGTGCTTTCAGTCTGGCTCTTTTCCATGATATGATGTTCTGAGTACACAACAAGCATTCGAAGGATAAGCAATGATCGATATTTGTATTTTAGGTACTGGGGGGATGATGCCATTACCAGGTCGCTGGCTCTCCTGTGCACTTGTACGTAATGGTTCGACGCTCACCTTGTTCGATTGTGGCGAAGGGACTCAAGTGCCATGGAAGTCTGTAGGTTGGGGATTCCGCCAACTGGGGGCTATTTGTCTGTCGCATATGCATGCAGATCATGTGGCAGGCTTGCCGGGAGTGCTCTTCATGGTCGCACATGCTGGACGGACAGAACCTCTTCATGTCTATGGACCGGTCGGGACAACGTATATCATTGATGGCTTACGTCGCCTCGCACCTGAATTGCCATACCCACTTCTGATCCATGAACTCAGAGGAAACGAACAATTTGAGCTACCAGGCGGACTACAGGCAACCTGCACAATGGCAGAGCATGGTATTCCATGTCTCGCTTATCGAGCAGATCTTATACGTCGTCCAGCATTTCTGGCAGAAAAGGCTCAGGAACTCGGACTACCTGTCCAACTCTGGTCAAGGCTTCAACATGGAGAGACGCTGGAGTATAATGGTCAAACGATCGTTCCACAACAGGTACTGGGACCTCCACGACGCGGCATCTCATTCGCCTATATTACTGATACACGTCCCACGCAACAACTCATCACGCTGGCACAAGACGTTGATCTCTTGATCTGCGAGAGCATGTATGATACGGTAGATGATCTCCCTTTAGCGCATACGAATAAGCATATGACCTCGGCAGAGTCAGCTAGCATTGCCAGAGACGCACAGGTACATGAATTACTCCTGACTCATTTTAGTCCAAAAGTTCATGATACACGATCGGCAGAAAAAACGGCCCGCAGTGTCTTTAGCAACACGCGAGCCTCAAAGGATGGGATGGTAGTTACACTAGATTTTACTAGCTAGCTTCGGATAACTGCTGTGAATCCCCTTCGGGTTTGTCAGCAGTTCGTTCGGCTTCCAATTTTACATCGACGCGAGGAAGTTGTTTGAGATAAAGATCAAAAAACGCGATGACTCTGTGCATATATTCAGCACGATCAGAGAAGTATGCGCCACAGTGTTCGACATCCTGAAGCAACCACAATTCCTTTGTTTCGCCTGCGGCAGCATAAAGCAGCGTCGCATCGTGAGGATCAACAACTGAGTCCTTCATCCCATGAATGATCATCACAGGTCTTGGAGCAATACGCCCAATATCGCGTAAGGGCTCAACTTGATTAAAATGATATCCGGCACGTAGCCAGAGAATAAGATCCGTCGTCCAATCAAAGATAATAAATGGTAGATGCAATGTACGACGAACAGCATACTCAACTACACGCCGATGCGTTGCAAATGCGCTATCAGCAATTAGAGCCTCAACGTCGAGCGAACGCGCCATTCCGATAATAGAGACCGCAGCGCCCATTGAATATCCAACCGCGCCCAGACGAGCTAATGGATCGCGTTGCTTCGCGTAACTTACTGCGCCAAGAAAATCATTAAGCTCGTGATACCCCAACGTTACCGGCATACCAACAACAGTTCCATGTCCATAATATTCGAACACCAAGACATTATGACCGACCTTCCAAAGCAATGCACAGAGTCCCAAGACATCAGATTTGCTGCTACGATAACCAGGAGAAACGATGATCGTAGTTGTCGCATCAGGATAAGGAACATACCAACCATTTACCTGATGACCCTCATGTAAAGAGGGAAATGTAATATCCTCCGCAGGCAGACCTAACTCAAACGGACTAAAGGTATACAAGGCAAATGCTGCTAAGCGCTTTGGACGCGTGATATTGTCAACAATGTACATACCAACGCCAATAACTGCCGCTAGAACACCCGCGCTACTGCCTAAACTTCCCCACAAAAAGCTCTTCAATGAAGGGCGGGGATGTCTCACGTTCGATAATTTGAACATAGAAATCCGCAACCTTTCCGGTGTAAAATTTTGCCATATCTATTATAACATTGTAGAATGATATTCTATGCCCAATTACAACACGAGTATTATGCCAATAAGGATACTCGTCCCCTAGTTCTATCCATTTCGGGACCTCTTGGAGATGTTTTCCACATATAGAACGTATATTATAGCAGAAGAATAAAAATGACGTCATAACCTCTACTTATATGAGTAATCTGCTAAAATATTACTTAGTCGAGGATACATAAAAACAGGCAGTCAATGCCCTAGAAGATAATAATAACAATGAAACAAAGGCAACACTCTTTTTCTAGTAACTATTACATCAGACAACGGATACCATTCCAATGGTTCTTTATGTCTGTATTCATCGCTTTGCTCAGCGGATTTTTCCTTTTCAGGCATGCAACATACGATACTCTTTCTGCACAAATCATCAATACAGGCTTCGATCAACTACGCTCACAGCTTATAGCTGCCCTACTCCTAGTATTAGGAACCGCCGTTATCAGCACGATGTTGACAACATACCGATTTGGCTCGATGATGGGGACAACCATCGTTTTCATTATCAAATACCTTTTACCTTTCATTCAAACCGAATTACTACCTGCTACAGATCCAGGAGGAAATCCTGAACTTCTCAATTCTGGTGCACTCGTACATACATGTCTTGTAATCGGCGCATTAGCTCTCCTCAGTGCTTTTATCGGATCAGCTATCGGCTTAAACCTCTACGAAGTATTACTCGATATACCATATAAATTGTTCTATGCAGTGCTACAACGTAGCACACGCCGTAAAGATATCCCCGACCAACCAACGCAGATCATGCGAGCGCAAGTTAAAAAAACCGTTTGGCATCCTGAGCGTTGGGCAGCGATTGTTATCATGGTAACAATCTTTATTCTGGTCAGTCAATCGGCAGACCTATTTTTTATCTCCCCCGACGTAGGACTACATAATCCCCCCAAATTGATCAGCCTCAATAGTCAAATTCCAACGCTTGGAACGGTAAAAATAGTACAGATGCATAGCAAAGTTTTGGGAAATCACTGGCGTGCATTCAGCATCTATTTTCCCCCTTCATATTTTACAAGTATAAATAAACGCAAGCGCTATCCGAGCCTTTACTTACTACATGGCTCGCCGGGCACAATTAGGGATTGGGTAAGAGCAGGAGATGCGGCCAATTCAGCCAATGCATTAATCGCCACAAAAAAAATCCAGGAACTCATTATAATTATGCCAGATGGCAATGGAGCACCAGGCGCAACTAGCGAATGGGGGAATAGTAGTAATCAAAAACAGATGTTGGAAAACTATGTCTCAGGTGAGCTCGTACACTATATCGACCGGCATTTTCGCACTATTCCAGATGCAGAGCATCGTGCGATTGGAGGACTATCGATGGGGGGCTTCGGCGCAATGAATATCGCCATACACCATCCGGATATCTTTAACTGGGTCATCTCACTCGGAGGTTACTACAGAGCAACTGGCACGATCTGGGGATCGAACGTCGCGTACCTGCGATACAATAGTGCAATCATACAAATAGCCTTCCGACCTCAAGTCCGCAAATTACATATCTTTCTAGGTGACGCATACGAGGATAAGCCTTATTATACCGACACAATACAGTATGCCCAACGACTCAGCCAGTTGGGCATACAATACACCTTCATCAAAGAACATGGTCATCATTCATGGAAGGTATGGGCGACTCAGCTCTATAAAGCACTCAAATGGCTACAATGGAATCCTATTCACAAAGCTCCCAAACTGATCAACAAGAACGAACCAATTCCCACAGTAGAAGGAAATACAAACTATATCCCTTGACATTTTTTGAAAAGTGAATCATAATTCACTTATGAACGACGATTCACTGCTAGATACAAAAGTCCGCCAACAGCGCGGGGCAAAAAAAAGAGCAAAAACACGTGCCGATCTGCTAGCTGCGGCTCGGAAGGTCTTTGCAAAACGTGGATACCATGAGACCAGCATATTAGATATCACTGGCGAGGCCGATGTTGGGGTTGGGACATTCTATCTACATTTCAAAGATAAGGATGAGGCGTTCAATACACTCATCGACGAGGTACTCCAAATTCTCGAAGAGCAGGTCATCACCGAAGTACGCACCTATGGAGTTATCACGATTCCAGTCATTGTTCGCTCTATCTTTCGTCACGCCTATGCGCAACGCGATCTCTTTAGCATTGCACTTGCCAGTGGAGCACAAGTTACACGCACAATTCGTGTCGAAGATAGCATCGCACAGGGACTTACGCGAGTATTGGAAGCGGCTGAAGAGCAAGGGCTGCTTTCAGGTTACAATGTTCCTTTGCTGGCACATCTCGTGACGGGAGTGATCGCGCAGGGTATTATCTGGTGGTTTGATCAGGATGAGCCAGCCCCAGAGGAGATGGCAGCACAGGTGATTGCCCTGCTAAGCCATGGATTACCTGCATCACTAATGCAAAACAATTCGCCTCAAAAAGAGGCGATCGATTAATATCCAAAGGCATGCGGAGGCTTTTCTCGAATGACGACTAATACTTTACCTGACTCAAATATTCCACATCCAAAAGAAAAATTACTGATTGGCAATCTCCTCGAGCTCAGTGCGGGACACCACGTTCAAGACCTGATGAAGTTGGCAAAGGAATATGGTCCTATCTACCAATTGAACCTGCCGGGACGCTCAATGATTATCGTATCTGGCTACGACCTTGTCAAAGAACTCTCTGACGAAACACGCTTCGACAAAAAAATCTGGACTCCACTTCATAATGTCCGTCCGTTTGGTGGAGATGGCCTCTTTACGTCCTGGACCTACGAACCCAACTGGCAGAAAGCACACAATATCCTGCTGCCAAACTTTAGTATGCGAGCGATGCAAGGCTATCTGCCTATGATGGTTGATATCGCCGAACAATTAGTTGGAAAATGGAGCCGCCTGAACTCAGATGATGAGGTGGATATTCCTAACGATATGACGCGCCTGACTCTTGATACTATCGGACTCTGCGGCTTCGACTATCGCTTCAATTCTTTCTATCGTGAAGATATGCATCCTTTCATCAAAAGTATGGTACGTGCCCTTCACGAAGCAATGGAGCGTGGTACCCGCTTACCCATTGAAGATAAACTCTCAATCCATAAAAACCGCCAGTTTCAAGCCGACGTCAATTTTATGAACGCTGTTGTTGACCGCATCATCAAAGAAAGACGCGAGAGCGGCGAAGATCTTACAGATAAAAAAGATCTCTTAAGCTATATGCTCACCGGCACAGATAAGAAGTCAGGCGAAAAGCTAGACGACCTGAATATTCGCTACCAGATCATCACCTTCTTGATCGCCGGTCATGAGACAACTAGCGGACTGCTCTCCTTCACCATTTACGAACTTTTGCACCATCCAGAAGCGCTAGCAAAAGCCTATGAAGAGGTGGATCGTGTTCTGGGTAACGATCTCAACGCCCAACCAACCTTCAATCAAGTGAATCAGTTACGCTATATCTCTCAGATCCTTTCTGAGACACTCCGACTCTGGCCAACAGCGCCTGCCTTCTCTGTGTATCCATTGAAAGACGAAGAGATCATCGGCGGCAAATATAAAGTGACTAAAAATGAGGATATCGCGGTCTTAATACCTATGCTTCATCGTGATACATCCATCTGGGGAAACGATGTCGAAGATTTTAAACCTGAACGCTTCTCACTAGAGGAAGAACAAAATCGTCCAGCCGATGCTTTTAAACCATTCGGCAACGGACAACGCGCATGTATCGGTCGCCAGTTTGCGTTACAGGAAGCCGCACTGATTCTAGGTATGCTACTACAGCGTTATAAATTTATCGATCATACCAACTATCAATTCAAAATCAAAGAGACGCTGACGCTGAAACCGGAAAACTTCAAGATTAAGATCAAAAAACGTACCGATGCCGATCGTACGATCATTACACGACCGCAACACGATATCCAACAGGTCACCATCAGTGCTCCCAAAGCAACTCCAAAACCGGAAGTTCCACAGCATGATACACCACTGCTGGTGCTCTTCGGTTCAAACATGGGTACCGCTGAAGATCTGGCAAACCGCATCATTGAGGATGGCAATGCGTATGGCTTCAAGACGACTATCGCCAATCTCGATGACTATGCCAATAAACTTCCCAGTAAGGGCGCGGTTGTAGTTGTATCCGCCTCGTATAACGGGACACCACCCGATAATGCAGACAAGTTTTGCCAGTGGCTACGCTCTGGCGATCTTGCCAGCGATAGCTTGAACGGTATGAAATATACTGTTTTCGGCTGTGGCAACCGCGACTGGTCAGCGACCTTCCAGTCTATTCCACGCATGATCGATAATCAGCTGGAAAAATCTGGTGCCAAGCGCATCTATCAACGTGGTGAGGGCGACGCACGCGAGGATTTTGATGGTCAATTCGAGTCCTGGTATCAGTCCTTCTGGCCAACACTGCTGCAAGAGTTCTCTATCGATGCTAAATTGCCAGAAGCCTCTAATGTCGGATCAGTCTACGAAATTGAGATCATCAACACCGCACATCCACATCCACAGATAGAGACCTTTGGAGCGCGTCCGGCCACCGTGTTGGTCAATCGTGAACTGTATCGCAAGGATGGTTCTAAGCCATCGGAACGTTCAGCCCGCCATCTTGAGATAGAGCTCCCAACAGGAGTTACCTATCATACAGGCTTTCATCTCGGCATCATTCCAAACAATAGCGAAACGCAAGTTGCACGTGTCGCCAGACACTTCAACTTTGCTAGAGATACTTATATCCAGCTACGCAAAAGCGATAACCGTAAGACAAATATGCCCGTCGACACGCCAATCTCTGTTTACACTCTGCTCACCGATTATGTAGAGCTACAAGATGTCGCAACACGTAAGCAGATCAAAGCGCTGGCCGACTACACTCAATGTCCTCCAGACAAAAAGAAGCTGCTCGCCTTATCGGGAGACGATGAAACAAGTATCGTTGCTTATAAAAGCGAGGTTCTGGCACAACACAAATCGATCATCGACCTGCTAGAAGACTTCCCAGCCTGTGAGTTACCATTTAACGCCTATCTGGAACTACTCTCGATGATACGTCCGCGTTACTACTCAATCTCATCCTCGCCTTTGCAGGAAGAGCAACACTGCAGCATTACCGTCGCAGTCGTTGATGCTCCAGCGAGATCAGGCCACGGACAATATCACGGCGTCTGCTCGAATTATCTAGGCCGTCAACAAGAGGGTCAACGTATCAACGCGTTTATCAAGGACACCCGCTCATCCTTTATGCTACCCGAGGATCAGATGGTTCCTTTGATCATGGTCGGACCAGGCACAGGCGTCGCACCGTTCAGAGGATTCCTGCAAGAACGCGCAGCCCTGAAGGCTCAGGGACAGGAGATTGGTAAGTCGCTACTCTTCTTCGGTTGCCGCCATCCAGAGCAAGATTTCCTTTACAAAGATGAATTTTCAACTCTGGAAGAACAAGGTGTCACACAGCTAATCACAGCCTTCTCCCGCTGGGAAGGTCATGAGAAGGTATATGTCCAGGATCAGATCTTGCAGCATAAAGATCAAGTCTGGGACCTACTCCAACAAGGTGCTTTGATCTATATCTGTGGCGATGCCTCGAAGATGGCTCCAGATGTACGCCATGCCTTCGCTACCATCTATCGAGCAAAGGCCGGAGTATCCGAACAGGCGGCGGAACAATGGCTTAATGATCTCACTAATGTTCAGCGCTATCTGGTAGACGTCTGGCCCGCGTAAGCTCATTACCGATAAATGGCAGCTCAATGGTTTTATAATCATCAGAGCTGCCATAATATCAAAGTCTAATAAACATTTTATTCATACTAGATTTACTATTTCTTGCTGCTTGCTAACAAAATCAAAAAAGATTTAACAACTTTATCTGGCGCGTTAAAACATTCTGTAGCATCATAGTGTTTAACTATAAAAATACCATGGCTCTGAAATAAATCATCCCATACGCATTAAGCTAAGGTCAAGAAGGTGACAAAGTGATGCTCCATCTGGCATTATGGAAAAAATTAAAACGAACCATAATGAGAAGGAGCATGGTAATGATGAGTGTATCACAGATTGAAGAAGCCTTGAAAGAAATAATGGGTTCACAAGCAGATGAATTAGTAAAACCCTGATCAACAACGCCTCTACACTGACTTTGATTGGAGTCCTGAGGGGAAAGTGGCCTTTGATCCGGACTCCGAACTCTTTCTGTTGACCAGTGATCGGAGTCCAGCCAAACGCCGGCGCCAACGCTATTTTCTGGCCACGATTGATGGGTCACTGACAAGCTTTCTGGCGACTGATCACACAGAGGCCATTGCGATTGCCAACCAGCGGATACGCAAGGGCCGACACTGAGCCAGAGAAATACTAAAGAGATGGCAAATAGTCAGCTAGTTTGCGAGCGTCATTGATCGCAGCCATCTGGCTATCTGCCATCTCTTCGTAGAGAAACTCGCTAGAAGTAAGTAGGTTCGTGAGGTGTCAATTTGACCTCAGTCCATCCATCTTTCCTACCCACAACAGCGTCAATTAATTGTGAGCGATGACGCTAAAAGCATTCGTGGAGGGATCATACGTGAATTCAAAGGTTCCATTCGCATTGAGTTTGTTATCAAGTGTGCCAACATCCCCGCGTTGTACAACACGTAGGGTCTCTATATCTTGAGAAGAGGTATTGTCTCGGGTCAGAATAAGCCCATTTAAATAGGGATTAGCGTCATCGCCATAACTTACCTGGGGGAGCATTTGCCCCGCAGCAATGTTGACCGTCACTTGGCGATCAGAAGGTGCTTGAGGATCAGAGCCGTTACGTCCCAGAAGGGTAACTTGTAAAGCGACAGTGCTGCGATTAATCAATGTTTTGGTGCCAGACATAAGAAGGTTCCTCCTTGTTGTGAGACCCCTTCAGTCATGCGTGTCTACGCACAACTGCGTGAGATCGATTGTCAGATTGGTGCATCCTTAACATCAGTAACAGTAACTATACTATCATATAGAACAATATAATGTCAACAAGCAAACAACATAAAATGAATCTATAAGCCAATAAATTTATATCTACACTTAAAATTTTAAAATAATATTATGCACATATTTTATATAAAAAAGAATCTAACTTCGCGTTGATAGATGGTCAGTGCAATCTTTCCTTGCTGGCGCAATGCGGCAATCGGTGCTGATTGCTCCTGCTGCTGGTCTTCTACCTCCTCTACTTAATACATTCCAACGGACAAACTCTTTTACTGCCGAACTACTTGTGCTTTCCCCTTCTCCACATCCTTTCCACACCTCTGCAACTTCTGCTGGCAACGTAATTGATGTGCTGTCTTCCACAAGAACGGCTGAAAATTGTTTCAAAAGTGGAATATCTACTTTTTCACTCTCCAACCTGACTTCTGCGAGCCGTTGCAAGATTTTGAGGAACATGATGGCGCATTCTGGAGTGAAACGTTGGCTGATCGCCGATTCTGTCACTTGTACTTCTCTTCTGCCTCCTATTTATGCTAAACCACTCAAACGCAGATCAGGATCTTGCCAAAATCCAAAGATTATCATCTGTACTAACGTTACTACATCCAGTTTCCCTTTTCGCTTTACCGCACCGATTTCATATGCAATATCATGAATTTCTTCTTCCAAAATCGACTGGTATTGCTCCATCACTTGTGTTACACTCATTTTTACTAGCTCCTTCTTGGAATCATGCTTGATGACTTGAATCTTTTCTTCATGATGCCAGATCGCACCACCATACACCTTGATGAGCATGAGCAAGGCTACTGTGTTTGATATTGTTATCCCATTGTTCGCGACAGTTGTCACATTGGATGTGCTTTTTGAGTTTAGGTAAATTTTCCAGTGCGTACGTTTCCTTCTTAGCGATGTTCAGACTCCCGGTAAAGTAGAATGCTGGTATGAGATCTATGGGCATTTGAGCTTCTGATTCTTTTGATATTTGTGAAATCTGCCAGGGAGAGAGTGTGGGAGGAGCATCAGAGCTGTTGGATGTTTGAGGAACATCAGAATCATCGAATGTTTGAGCGAATTTATAATTGTCACTGACATTTGTATGGATGGTATCATCATTGTGCTTGGTCGGTGTGGCGTCTTTTAGAGGCTCTGGTGAAGAAGGTGAAGTATTTAAAGCCTTTCAACTTTATCCTGCTTATTTATCTCTTTCTTTTTTTTCACAGACGAAGTTTTTGGAGCCTTAAACCCTTCACCTTCTTCACCTTCTTCTTGGATTTGCGATGATTGATTGTATAGTTCAATATCCAGGTAGTAGTTGCCTGTTTTGTAGTGTCCTTTTTCAAAGCGCTTAGCCATTTCGCGTCCAAACATGGTGCGGGTCATGGGGTAACCTTGCTGATTATCGATGTGCCATTGTCTGTAGGCTCGGTAGAGGGTGGTAGAGCTGACTCGGACATTAGGACCGCGTTGGCAGCGGTCATCGATAAAGAGTCTGAGCATATCCTCTTCTTCTTGATAGTCTTGAGTGGCTTTCTTAATGACGAGGGGGATAGTGAGTTCGTGTTGCTGCCAGTCGAGACAGCCGCGTACAAGCCACGCTAGAATGCCGCTGCACTCTTCCTTGAGGGTCTGGATAAGGTTGCGATCGCAAGGTTGCTCGTTGGGCTTACTAGGATTTGGATTATCGAGGAAGCGCATGCCGAAGTCAATCAAGCATACCCGTTCCCAAGCAGCCTCTTCATTGGCATTGATGGTAAGTTTATGGTTGGTCATCATGAAGAGTTTGTGCGTCGGGGTGAAGGTGTAGAATGATTTGGCGTAGAGTGGACGGGCGTGATATCTCCTCCTCCAGTCAACTGTTTGATCTGTCCGATATCAATGCGATCGCCCATATTCGGCTCGCAGCCCCAGGCGCTACGCATGACGTGTAAGATGCCAAGATGCGGAGTGGCGGAGCCGCTGCTGCGTTGATGATCAGCTGCCAGGAAGATGTCGTTGGGGACGACGTTGGCAAGGTTGCCCATTACGTCGTGGAAGACGCCGAGAAGCGTATCTTTGCCGTTGCGCCCATCTGCGCCGTAGAACATACTGAAGATGTGGTCTTTGGTTGAGCCAGTGATGCCATAGCCGAGGAGCCGTTGCAGGAAGCTGGGAAGGTCATGAGAAGGTATATGTCCAGGATCAGATCTTGCAGCATAAAGATCAAGTCTGGAAGCTGCTACAACAAGGCGCTTTGATCTATGTCTGTGGCGATGCCTCGAAGATGGCTCCAGATGTACGCCATGCCTTCGCTACCACCTATCAAGAAAAGGCCAGAGCATCCGAACAGGAAACGGAACAATGGCTGAATGATCTCACTAATGATCAACGCTATCTGGTAGACATCTGGCCAGCTTAGCTCTCATCATCAATCGCTTGGGAACGATTTTGATCATGCCAACGTCTATGCTCTAGTATAAAGAGCAAACAGACTACGTTCTTCTAGACGTTGTGCAAGGAGATTCCTGATGTTCACTAGGCAAATACGAACTTTTCTGCCCAGCCTAGCGTTGGCAGTGTTGCTGGCCGGACTGAGTGGTTGCGGCCAGCAACCAGCTTCTTTCCAGGCGGGCGTGGGCAATGCGCTGGATCGCGTGCAAATTGTCGCCTCCATACCTGGTCTTCAAGGAGGGAAACCAGCCGTGACCCTAACCTTGATGGATGTTTCTCTGACGCAGCAGCTTTATTCAACTATTGTTGCGTTATCACCGTTACCCCAAAACTCGGCCTGTACGGCGGACTTTGGACCGAGTTATACCCTGACCTTTTTGCAGGGAGAAAAAACGCTGACAACAGCTACCGCACAGCGCTATGGATGCGGGCGCGTCTCTCTCCAGGGTGAAACGCAGGACAGACGGGCAAGCCAAGGTTTCTGGTCGCAACTTGATCAGGCAATCTATCAGGCAACGCCAGTTGCCAAACCGGAACGGCTCGCTATCCTGCATACATTGCAACTCGATCAGCTGCCTCAGACGGCGCAGATTACGTCGATTGAGACAGCGCAACGCCTGTATGATGCCATTCTGGCTCTCCCGCCGGCTCCTCAGAACGGAAGCTGCGTACCAAAGGTGTTCTACGAATACCAGCTTGTTTTCCACTCAGCAGATCAAACGGTTTCCTCTGTTCTTGACAAAAAATGTAACACGATTTCGCTTGATGGGAACTACCAGTCTCGCGGTGGCACCTTTATGATGAATGATCAGTTCAAGCAACTCTTCCAACAGATACTGACCACGACTACTTTTGCACCAGCGCATCCCGATCAACTCACGCTAAATCTCCAGCCGAGCAGAGGAATTAACCGGCAGATCACGATTACTGACGCGGGATTGAGGCAGCAGCTTTTCACGAAGATTTTCACGCTGCCAGCGGGAAAGGCCCAGCAGGATTGCCCATCGGGAGAGGATAAGGTGGCCGGGAAAGGGTATTGGTACACCTTTAGCTTTACACAGTGGGATCTACCGGTGCTTGTTCATGCCGATGCCTACGAGGGGAGTTGTACATTCCTGTCTCTTGATGCTGACGGTGGCATGGGCATGGGTCAGATTTTGCAAGGGGATGGAGCGTTCTGGGATCTTGTTCACCAAGCAGCAAATGCGTAGGACCCCCACTCATTTTCTGGCCTCCTCCCCAAGCATTAGGAGAAACACGATCAGAAGGCTTGTGGATTGAAACATGAGTGTAATAACAAGGCACGACAAAAAAAGCGCATCCCATGAAGGATGTGCTTTTAGTATACTTGGCGGAACCGACGGGATTTGAACCCGCGATCTTCTGCGTGACAGGCAGACATGTTAGACCACTACACCACGGCTCCTTACCTTGCTTGCCAGTACCTTTCAGTACCGCTTGCGTGAGTAGATAATAACAGAAGAGCTAAATCCTGTCAACCTTTTTATCGACCGGATTTCTATTCTCTCCAAATATAGCAAAAAAGGCAAATTACGTCAATTCAAAAGTAGCAGTATACCTTTACCTTCATATCTTATGTCAGACAATTCAAATACTTCATTTTTTGACTACATTTAAGCATGGGATGCCTATATACTACATGCATCAAAACAACGACTTTGTGTATGCCCTCCATGAATGTCTTATTTCAAGAAGGACCGTTCTTACATGCCAATGAATTCGACACAGACAAACTCTCCACATCTATCGATGAATATTCGTGGAGTTACGTTACTCATCATTACGCTACTTCTCTGGGCATCTGCCTTTGCTGGCATCCGCTCAGGTCTGCAAAGTTATGCGCCTGGAGCACTGATTCTCTTACGTTTCCTGATCGCCTCCATTGCACTCATCATTTATGCACTCATAGCGCGACTCCGTCTACCCGATCTACGCGACGTACCAGCATTATTGCTCCTGGGCTTCTTTGGTATCACCGTCTATCAAGCAGGCCTCACATTTGGAGAACAGACCGTACCGGCCGGGACAGCAAGTTTTTTAATTTCCGCGGTCCCCTGCTTCACAGCGCTATTTGCACTGTTTTTCTTAAAAGATCGCCTTGGTCGTTGGGGATGGTTAGGAGTTTTTATCAGTTTTGTGGGCGTCACGATTATCTCTTTTAGCGCAGGAGGCGGCTTGAGCTTCACGCCCGATACCCTACTGATCTTGCTGGCTGCGCTCTCCGAAAGCGTTTACTTTATTTTTCAGAAAAACTATTTGAGCAAATATAGTGGCATCGAGTTGACGGCATATACAATCTGGGCAGGCACTTTCTTTATGCTAGTTTTCGCACCTCAGCTCATCACACAATTTCCGACAGCCTCACTATCATCCACGCTCGCAATTGTCTACATGGGCATCTTCCCAGCCGCCATCGCCTATGTCACCTGGGCCTACACACTATCACACATGTCAGCATCCCGCGCAACCAGCTTTTTAAACTTTGCACCGCTACTTTCCAGCTTGATTGCCTGGATCTGGTTGCGTGAGACACTCTCACTCCTGACGTTTTGGGGAGGTATTATCATCATTGCCGGAGTACTACTTGTCAATAAACGCAGCAAACCACCGATCAAAGAAGACGCAATAAGCAATCCGGTTGAAACAGCACATACGGCAAATAAGGTATAATCATCCTCTTCTGCGCCTTCCAGGCCTGAATGTATCACCTTCTCTCGAAAAAGAGGTGGCATTCCCTTGCCGAGACCACGCGAGCCGACGTAGCGCCGAAAGATTGCAGGCCGAATGACACCTTCCAACTCATGAAACACAGCAATCTGGGTCTTGTAATTCGCTTGATCGCGACGTACCCAATACACTTCAGTTAGGCTCGTCAACGTGATGGTCCTCGATCGCAGCGACCAAGCCAGCCAACGCTAGCGCCGCGGTCTTGTGCCCGGCGACCAGTTTATCGTATGATATGCCCCAAATAAGCGCATATATCTTCATATAATAAATTGTCTGAATTGAAGAATTGTACGCCTCATTAGGAGCGTGCATTATATTATATAAACGCTTTGGCGAAGTTTTTCGTGCGTGAACTGGTCGCCGGGCACAAGACCGCAATACACTTCAGTTAGGCTCGTCAACGTGATGGCCCTCGATCGCAGCGACCAAGCCAGCCAACGTAGCGCCGCGGTCTCGTGCCCGGCGGCCCGTTTATCGTATGATATGCCCCCAATAAGCGCATATATCCTCGTATAATAAATTGCCTGAAATGAAGAATTATACGCCTCATTCAGATCACGTATTATGTTATATAAACGCTTTGGCGGAGTTTTTCGTGCGTGAACTGGCCGCCGGGCACAAGACCGCGGCGCTACGTTGGCTCTCTTTGTTTCATTTTCAGGATATTGGTGTTTTTTCGACATCGGCAGAAGAAACCAAGATAATCGGGCATGTAAGCTTAACTGAAAAGTATTGGGCACAAGACCGCGGCGCTAGCGTTGGCTGGCTTTGAGGCCTCTGGGGAAGAGACGGAGCTCGCCAAGTTCTTAACTGAAGTGTATTGCGGTCTTGTGCCCGGCGTTCCTGTTCATCGTACCCACGGGTTGCGCAACGAGATGACCATTTCTCTAAAGGGAAGGCAGGATGGCCTTTGAGAAGATCGGAAAAAAAGCCGAGATGCCAGCATTTGCTCTTTTTAGGAAAAGTGCCTCTAAAATGTCTCCTAAATGTCATTCCCACTTGCAGCATTTCCTGTTATACTTCCTCTGTAGCTCATTGTAATTACATAGATATATTTATATATATCTATTGTTTAACCAGGGAAGGTTTTACACAATATAAGGTCTGATGCCAGGACTTACCTCCAACTCGTCGCAATCGGCTTATCAATACTACGTAGGCCGGAACGGTACGACATATAACCTGCTCTGGGTCGGATGGACTTCAGAAAGTGGTTATAATACGACGAAGGGACTTTATCAGTATCTGACCGAAAATGGGATAGGTTCTGATATTGGAAATTATCCCGCCAGCGCTGTTCCCGGCGATGTGACGATCTATCATGAAGGAGAGGGACATACAGCGTTGTTGGTACAAACTGGCAGCAATGCTCTGGTAGACGCGCACAACAACGCTCGCTACCATGTAGGATATACAGAGGGATACGATACCACGATTATTCATATTGGTACGACCACTAGTCCGCCACCGCCAAGCAGCTCCTGGCCAAATGTGACGCAGGGGAGTACTGGAGAAAGGGTCGCCAGCATTCAGTTGATGCTTGAAGCTCATGGCTATGCGCTATCGATCGATAGTGATTTCGGTCCTCAAACTGTAGCAGATGTTGAAGCCTTTCAGTCGGCACACGGTTTAAGCGTTGATGGTGAGGTCGGACCGCAGACCTGGCCCGTGTTGATCGTTACCACGAGTGAAGGTAGCACCGGTCCAGCGGTTGAAGCCTTACAGCGTCAACTCAATGCGCACGGCCAGAGCCTCGCAACGGATGGCGATTTTGGAGCGTTGACCACGACAGCGGTGCGCAGTTACCAGAGCAGTCATGGTCTAGGAGTTGATGGGATTGCGGGTCTTCAGACCTGGCAAAGTCTAGTCACAGCCTAGTACAACAGAGAAAAGCCCTGTGATTTATTGTTGCTAATAAATCACAGGGCTTTTATGAGCGGAACCGACGGGATTTGAACCCGCGATCTTCCACGTGACAGGCGGACGTGTTGACCACTACACCACGGCTCCATAACCTACTTATTGTGTAGCGCTCTTCAGCGCTGCTCAATATAGATAGATGATATCAGATTACCACTAGATTGTCAATCAGATTTCGGACGAAATCTGAACAAATCTGCGTTTTTTTGTGTGAGAAACTTTCACTAGCTTGAATTCGTGCGCACAGGTTGGGAGGAACAAGGTATAATAACAACAGAAAATTCACTTAAAGCGCTCGCAGCGTATTTTCTCTGGAGGCTCTCGTGACAGATACCCAATCCGGTCATTATTCCGAATCCCCGAAGTATCATGCAAAAAAGGAGCCGCTCAGCACTATTGCATGTCGTATTTGTGATGCCCTATATACACCCTCCCAGGAACATACATACCTCCTACAAGCGCCGCCAATGGTCCTAGAATCTGCCCTTATGAGCATGTGTCACTTCTGCTTCCGTTGTCGTCGCCCTGCCTGCCCCCATTGCTGGGATAACGTCCACGGTGTTTGTGGTGAGTGTTGCATTGAGGCTAATCTCCCCTTCCGCGCTCAGACAGCGCCGTTGCGTGGAGTAATCTTTGCAACCACGCGTCAGGCTCAACTGCGCCGCAAGCATGCGACGCCGGTACGGCTAATCTGCATACGCGCTGGTCGTTTTCAAAACGTCGCATCCATTGATACAGCTGAGACATTCCCATTGCAAACTGCGATTATGCCTCCACGTATTACAATATCAAAGCCAAAGCCAGCAGAAACAGATCATCTTGAACAGCGCCAGGTCCAGCCAACTAAACAGAGAGAGCAGCAATCGCCCCCACGCAGAATAACTATCGATATCGATCAGATCGCCACCAGACCACCGTACACCAAACAGACAGTCGAGATTGGTGAAATTGTAACGCAACCTCCGCGGATAAAAAAAACACGAGCAGACGCTGAGATTGTTCCCCAACCGCCTTATATAAACACAACCGCGATCACAGAGCGTCCCGCCCATAACTTCTGGATAAATTTAGAACACGTCATCACAACGCTATTATTGATTGTACTCATGTGCATCATACTCTTGATTCTACTAGCGATGTTTTCAGTAGATGCTAATACGCTTATCCAGAATTACCTCCACGTAGATATTCGCGCCGAAATCACTGCGCTCTGGCAACTTATTGCACAATTGCATTTTTAGGCTTGTTCGCTAACACGAACAAGCGGACAATTCGCAGCTAATCGTTGTCATACGTGCCTGACAGAAGCATATCCGTAACCAATCTTTTATTAGCCTTATTGGTAACGTAATTCTATCAAGGGCTGTCATCCATGACAAAGTAGGATACAATAGTTCTGAAACTCAAGGAATCCTATGACTGAGACGTTAAGAACGAAATGTAAGCACACATAGGTTTTACCCCTCTTGTAATCTCAAGAGTAACTACTACTTTCATGCAGTTATTCTAACATGAATGTCAAGCGAAGCAAGAAGAAGGAATAGGACAGAATGTGCATTCATTGTGAAGGATTTTCTACATTGCGAAGGAACGTTTGCAATACAATTTATTTATTAAACAGTTATGATATGTGCCACCCGGGTTAGAGGAGAGGACATGTTCACTCCATCAGTCAAATAGCCGACAGGCCAACCTGATCCCCGTTTGAGCACAAAAATCAGATATGGAGTGACGATTATGGGATTTGATATCTTGGTTGATGGTTACAATGTCATTAAAAATAATGCGATGTTCAAGTATGTTGAAGATAAAAATCAGGCAGAGGCACGCAATCTACTGATCAAACAACTGAAGAATCGTTATCGTAATACCACTGATCGTGTAGTGGTGGTCTTTGACGGGAAAGATGCAAAAGAACAGACGTTGTATGTGGATCACATCTGCGTCATATATTCACCTTATGGGGTGACAGCGGATGCCATAATAGCACGTCTTGCCGGCGAAGCGCAGAATAAAGGTGTGGAGGTTATGATGTTCAGTGATGATGGCGAGGTGAAACAAAGTGTGATCAAGCAGGGCGGACACGCATTGACAACGCACGGTCTCGTCTCATCTCTCAATGCAGCCCCTTCAGATGTCGCGCTGCGCTCAGCACATCGTCAGGCGATGCGCCGCGTCTATGGAATGGATCCGGCCGCTAAAATACAACAAGATAATGAAGAAACAAGCAAACCACAACCTAAGAAAAAGGGGAAATCCTCGCGGCGCTACAAATCGTTACGTTTAAATAAAAAAACCTTGAAATGATCCAGCCTTGCCAGCAACATCTCCAACACGTATGCTCCTGAGCCACTCCGATACAAGAAGTGACGGCCACAACACTTGCTCTGTTCCAGCCGCCACTCTAGTATGTCTGTTTGCCGTAACAATTGCTTCACAGCTTTATTAGTTACGCACAGCTGACGAAACCTGCTCAACTCTGGCTGATTGCTTACGTAAAGCAGGAGAAGGCATCGGAACCATGCCCAGACGAGCCCGCAACACAAATGTGAAAGCCTCAATCACAATTTTCTGTGACATTTTAGAGGTTCCAACGCGACGATCCATGAAAGTTATCGGGATTTCAGCAATAGTGAAACCCTGCTTCATAACACGGTAAGCCAACTCAACCTGGAAAGCGTATCCTTGCGACTGCAAAGTATCCACATCAATGCTCTCGAGCACCTCACGGCGATAGCAACGGAAGCCAGCGGTACAATCATGAACAGGAATACGCAAAACGAAGCGAGCGAAGATATTTCCGAATCCGCTAATGCAACGACGGCTAAATGACCAGTTGGGAGTGCTTCCGCCAGGAATATAACGTGAACCAATCACCAGATCCGCATTCTCAATCGCCTTCAAGAAATCGGGCAAATACTTGGGATCATGCGAGAAATCGGCATCCATCTCGAAAGCGGCATCATACTTTTGTTCAATAGAGTATTTGAAACCAGCAACATAGGCCGTACCCAGACCAAGCTTACCCGCACGATGCAATACATGGATGCGAGGATCCTGCTCATGAATCTCATCGGCCAAGCGACCAGTGCCATCCGGTGAATTATCATCGACAATCAGAACATCACATTGAGGTGCATACGAAGATATCGTGTCCAAGAGAGGACGCAGGTTGTCGTATTCATTATATGTTGGAATAATAATTAAGGTTTTCATAAAAACATTCTCCTATACTCGCAGATGCCGACGTAGAAGCAGCTCGATACGTCAGCTATCATGTATGGGTTATATAGCTCTAGAGTTCCTTCTCATTCGATCGCTGGTTGAACCAGAACGTACAGCGATGAATCAGGAGCGTCGCTCCGCCTCCTAAACATCGCTTAAGGAAGTCAAATATAGACACAAGTCCATACCTGGATCACGGAACGAGAGTCACCATTGGCACGGCTTAGCGACAAAAAAGATTTCATTATTGCACCCACTAGATATGTGGCAATAAGTAAAGTATGGTAATGACAGCGATAACACATAACAAGACGGTTACCAGCATATGACGATCACGCAAGAGGATTTCATCAGGACTGCCACCCTCCATACGGATATGGACCAGATAGAGGTAACGAAACACTCCATAAAGTACGAAAGGCACCGTCACCATCAAGCGATGATCTCCCGTTGGTCCTTCGACAGTATATAGGCTGTACGACATAACTGTACCAGCAACAAGAATAGTAATCATCTGGTCCAGCATAGGTATACTATACTCTTGTAAGATCTTGCGATGACTACCCGCATGCCCCTGCAATAGTACTAATTCGTGACGCCTTTTGCCAAAGCCCAGAAAGAGCGAAAGGAAGCAGATCACTAGATACAACCACGGTGAGATCATGACAGGAATAGCCACTGTTCCCGCAATGATGCGTATCACAAAACCAGCCGCAATACAAAACACATCAATCAGCACGACGTGCTTCAGACGGAAACTATAGAGTACCATTAAGACGAAATAAGCCAGTATGCTCAACGCAAATAAAACGTTCGCCCCACCTAGTGACCGATAGATATCTGGCGGAGATGGCAGAAAGAACATAACCGACGTCAAGGCACAACAAATCACGATGAGCAATACCAACGCGACTTTCGCCCAGGCAATCGGTAAACGCCCAGAAGCGAGAGGTCGGAAACGCTTCACTGGATGCTGACGATCTTTTTCTATGTCAAGCAAATCGTTTAAAACATAAATGGTGCTGGAAACAATACAGAATGTGATAAATGCAAGGATCGCCCGTGCTAAGGAATATACTTGAAACAGTTGACCAGCAAAAACAAGGCCAATAAAGATGGCTCCATTCTTTGTCCACTGCTTTGGCCTCATTAGTACAATCAAGGATTTAATACGTGAAAAAAAAGAGGCTGACGTTGTATCAGGTACCTCTATTATAGGTACTGGGGAAGACTGTTCATCCTCTTTTACAGCAGAGTGACCATCGTTGTTTGTAATAACTTTCTCCAAGAGTTTGATTTTCCTTCAACGCACAAACATAGATAAAAACGTGTACCTGAAATTATGGGACGTACCGTAATTAGTGGAGGTAACACGCCAACCAAAAGTACAGGTACACCTGCTAATATATACGTCGTTCTAAATCTGTGACTCTATGCAGCGTGATGCGATGCTTATCAGTGCTAATATACTTTTTGTCTGTGAAGTAGCCCAAGACTTTGTTGACGCTCTCGCGCGATGCTCCAACCATAGAAGCCAATTCTTGCTGCGTGAGACGAACCTCGATACGAATACCATCTTCAACCTTCAGCCCATGCGTATCGGACAACTCTAGAAGTTTTTTGGCCACCCGTCCATACACATCCAAGAAAATCAAATCTTCTACTTGCTGATCTGTTTTACGCAATCGCTCACATAAAACTTCCATCACGCGAATCGCAATTTTCGGATTCTTCATAATAGCGTTATGGAAGTCGCTGCGCTGCAAAGTATAACATTCTACTTTTTCTAGAGCAATGGCATCAGCAGATCGGGGCAATCCATCCAACAATGCGAACTCGCCGAAATAATCACCTTTGCCAAAGACGATTAAAGATATTTCTTGTCCATCGGGGCTGATAAGGCAAATTTTCACTTTGCCCTCTTTAATCACATACATTACCTGCCCCGGATCATCGCGATGAAAAATAACTTCGCCCGAACGGAAAGCCCTTCTACGCGCTACCGATGATAATTCATGGATTTCATCGTCACCAAGCCCCTGAAAGATGGTTACTTGTTGGAAATAGGTAAACTCGTTCTCTAGCTCCATCTCTGCTTCCTTTATAGCCCCTGAATGTAGTATGTTCTCGTCCGATCATGATAGCATAACCATTTACGACATGCAATTGCTCGTTTTTGGCGGGATGGCGATAGGTCTCGATAGCTATTCTACCAAACTATATGCGTCTTGTATTGACCTCTATAGTTACAAATTACAATGGTGTGCTATAATATCACAGTACAGAAGTCGGATTTAGTAGTAGTATTTCAGATTCGTTTTTCTGATTATCTTTCAATGAAAATATGGCGACACATAACCTCTTATGTGTCGTACAGAGGATAGGCAACATGGCGGAAACCATTACAGTCGACATGGTTATACATGATGTAGTGACACAATACCCCGCAACAGTCAAAGTCTTTCATGGTCACGGACTACCCTGCACGGCTTGTGCAGTTGGCGCTCGTGAAAGTGTCGCTGGCGGAGCCCGCACGCATCGCTTTTCAGCCGAAAAGCTTGATGTGCTCGTAAAAGATTTGAACGCTGCGGCTCGTGGTGAGGCCACTTCGATTACACCTAAGAAAGCTCCTGTAGGACGTGGTGTTCCTTTGACAATGGCTTCAGGGGCTCCTGATCGAAAAATCAAACAGGTGATCGCAATTATGAGTGGCAAAGGCGGTGTTGGGAAATCGCTGGTCACTGGTCTCCTGGCTGTCTCTTTACGACGTAAGGGATTGCAAGTCGGGATTCTGGACGGTGATATCACTGGTCCCAGTATTGCCCGCATGTTCGGAACAAAAGGTCAGCCGACCAAGTCAGCCACTGGCGGTATCGAGCCACTGCGCAGTAAAGGTGGCATTAAAGTTGTCTCGATGAATATGTTCCTGGAAAAAGAGAGCGATCCAGTCGTCTGGCGTGGTCCAATGATTTCCAGCGCAATCAAGCAGTTCTATAGCGACGTTGATTGGGGCAATCTGGATTACTTGCTGGTTGATCTGCCTCCTGGCACCTCCGATGCCCCAATGACAGTCATGCAGTCACTACCTTTGGATGGTGTTGTGATCGTTTCATCGCCACAAATGCTTGCAACCATGATTGTGATGAAGTGCATCAACATGGTTCAGCAACTCAAGGGATCAATTGTCGGGGTTGTCGAAAACATGTCCTACTTCCAGACGCCCAATAATGAGCGCTACGAGATCTTTGGTCCTAGCAACGGAACAGAGCTTGTGACCATGACGAATGCTCCATTACTTGGTACGCTACCCATAAATTCAGCGTTGACAACGTTGTGTGATGCTGGTCGAGTAGAAGAATATTATTCTGAGGAATATGAAGAACTGGCTGCGAACTTTACCAATACGTTAAAAATCCAGCGCTAACCTTTATTTAGCAAATAGAGATCAACTCTACCCTAAGAGAAGAGATAAGCCCGGTCGCTATAATGACCGGACCTATCTCTTCTCTTTTTATAGCTCGTATCCCAAACTAAATGCTTCTGGTGAATGAGCCAAGCACCTTACAGAAAGTCGTGTGACCAGCCAGATCAGCGAGCGCACTACGCACAGCAGGATCATCGCGATGGCCTTCAAAATCCAGGTAAAAGACATATTCCCAGGGATGCTGGCGCGAAGGACGTGACTCTAACTTGAGCAGGTTGATATTATTTTTCGCCAGAAAATTCAGGCATGTATTAAGTGAACCCGATTGATGTGACGTCGCCATAACTAACATCGTTTTCGCATCGCCTGCGCGGCGTGGTACCGATGTTCTAGACAGAGCGATAAAACGCGTATAATTATCCTTCACTGTCTGAATGCTATGAGCCAGAATATCTAATCCGTACAGCTCAGCGGCTCCGGCTCCGGCCACAGCGGCCACACCTTCCAGATGTTCTTCTTTAACCATCTTGGCGCTGCCAGCAGTATCATAAGTAGCCACAATCTCGGCACCAAGCTGGTGCAGAAACACATCAGACTGCGCCAGCGCCTGAGGATGCGAAATAACACGCTTGATATCACTTAATGTCTGTCCCGGTAGCGCGAGCAGGCAGTGATTCACAGGATGACCAATCTCACCAATCACAAAAAGATCATGTTGACGCAAGAGATCATACACATCATTAATACTCCCAGCCTGAGAATTTTCGACCGGGACCAATCCATAATCAACGTCGCCAGCAGCAACTGCGTGGAAGACATCGGCAAAAGCGCGATACGGAATAAATTCGGGAGGCCTCTGTGATTGAGTGCTAAAATGCACACGTACAGCTTCGTCGCCAAAGGCACCCAATTCTCCCTGAAAAGCCACCCGTATAGACTCAGCATTCATTGGAGTCTCTGCCACACGATCATTATCAGTTGATTGCAACATACACCTCTTCTATTCCTTCAGCAAAGTATATTTCATCATCCCGTCAGACATTTCAACCAGCCAGCAATAGCATCATTCACAGGGTAAAAATGTAAAGAGAGAAAATAGAATTTGCAGAGCATATCAGATCTCATTCCCATCGATAATTGTGCCGATTGTGCCAGCAAATGGAACGATTGTCAAGGTCTGGCACATAGAATATTAAAAAAACAGGCTTCCAATAATTTATGCCTGGAAGCCTGTTTTTTAATAGATGCGTTGCGCCTCTAGCCCCCTGTCAAGCGGGCTCAGGACAACACAATTATTGTACTTTGTAGTGATCCTTGTGGTAGAATGCCATACCTTTACCCAGCACTTTTACTGGATACAGATCGGCCAACCAGATTGGCTCACTGCAAGAAGCACAGAGATGTTTTGTCTGGTGATTGAAGGTCTCGCAATTCGCTAGCGAGGCACGCGCTGTTTTTGAAAGTTCACCCTTCTTAGGCATTGATGAATTCCCCTTTCGCCTGAAGTTGTCTTGTCAGAAGACCATGATGTGGCGCTTCTACTATAGAAAACAAACGGTGTTTCACATTTGTTCCCTGCTGCAAAATGTATTGATCTTTTTGATATTCTCAAGTATCCCCTTCGCCACACGATTACTCAGCAAGCGGCTCTGGATATATTCGTCGCCGAACTGCCTTAAGGATACGACAATAGTATATCATAGCAAACCTCTTGACACAATCAAGTCGCGAACATAATTAAAACTGCGCGAAAACTTTGATTCGAGCAGACGGAACCAGATCAACATTCCCGCTAAAGATGATATGATAAACAGGAAAACAACCACGGCTTTCACACGATGATCATCATTATTATATAAAATTATCTTCATACTGCTTACTTGGAAGGATTTATTTTTTATGAGCGATGCCGTCATTCGCCAACTGCAAACTGATGAAATGGTAAATGTTACGCGCAAAATGGGCTCTTACGCCTTCAGGAATACGCCTCCGTTGCCAGAGGCAACGGCATGGCAAAAAGAGCGTGTACATTTGCATGAGGCAGCCTGCTTTGGGATCTTTGAAGAGAACAAAGCCGTTGCTGCTGCTACCGTTTATCCAATGACACAAAATATCCGAGGACATATCTACCCGGCTGGTGGTGTTGCTAGCGTATCCACGCATCCCGAGGGAAGACGTAAAGGCTATGCGAGGAAGATGCTCACTCATCTCTTCGCATACCACAATGAGCAAGGCCATGCCGTCTCATTGCTGTATCCATTCCGCGAATCGTTCTACACCCGACTAGGCTATACCACGTTTACACAGCCGAAGCTCATAAGCTTTGCGCCTTTGGCGCTTCAGCCCTTGCTCAAGAAGGATCTGGGGGGAGCGGTTGAGATGGTGGAGATTGCTGATGGCTTTGAAGCGTATCAGTCCTTTCTACAAAAAGAACAACACCAGATGCATGGCTTTGGTCGCTTCACGCCGACTATCGAGACGTCATTGCAGAATCGAAACGCCTCCTGGCTAGCTATTGCTCGTGTACAAGGCGAGATCAAAGGTATGATGCTCTACCAAATCATAAACGATGCAAATGATATGAAGGTAGTGCACTTCTGGTATGACGATATTCAGGGGAGGTATCTCTTGCTCGAATGGTTTGCTCGTCATATCGACCAAATTAAGCATATTGAAATTATGCTACCACCATTTGAACATCCTGAGACCTGGTGGCCCGACATGAAAGTCCATGTAGCGTCGATTGGGCCACCAA
Source organism: uncultured Chloroflexia bacterium (assembly GCA_963699315.1). Taxonomy (GTDB): domain Bacteria; phylum Chloroflexota; class Ktedonobacteria; order Ktedonobacterales; family Ktedonobacteraceae; genus Dictyobacter. Next base: position 3,071,221 of record OY969433.1, on the reverse strand, counting down.
TGGCCCGCATCATTAATGTTACCCGGCTATCCGGTTTGCATACCGGCTCAGGACGCTTTACTGCCCGTATACGCGATGAATACGGTCCCTGGAATGAGGGCACATATCAGTTTGAGTCCGTCGATGGTCATTTGCAGGTCAGTGAAAGTAGGAATGCCGATTGTGAATTAAGTATTCAGGCGCTCACATCGCTAATCTATGGTACACACGAGCCAGCAACTTTTGCGTTGCGTGATTGGGGCAATCCATCAGCAGAACTCCAGACGGTCATGCAGGATATGTTTCCACCAATGCAACCCTATCTGCGCGAAGAATTTTAGTAGGTGACGGCGCGAAGACATTGATTCCAAGAAATTATAGATGACCAAGGATGTCAAGCGAAAAGAGCATGTTCAATCGCAGAGACAACAGAACGAGACTGTAGCGTCGGAAGATTGCGGGCCGAGTGAGAACATCGACAGAAGAAAACGGAGCAATCTGTGCCTTGCGCCCGATGTCCAGTTCACGTACGAAACGTCGCCCCATCGCGCGCACCAAGCGCCCGATGTCCAGTTCACGTACGAAACGTCGCCCCATCGCACGCACTAAGCGCCCAAGTCCTATCTTTCGCATCGCAGCACCCAACGCTCGGAGTCACGTCTCTTCGAGGGCATGAGACGTGTGGGTGCGTTGACCGTCTTTTAGGAGTGAATCGTGCGTGTAACTGGACATCGGGCGCAAGGCACAGATTGCTCCGTTTGCTCGTTTGATCGTCTCACTCGGCCCGCAATCTTCCGACGCTACAGTAAGCTGCGTTGCTCCTTGTATCGAATGTGCTCGTTTGACACGCTCATCTATAATTTCTTGGAGTCAATAGTGCGATGACGATGAGAAGTGACACTTGGCATGACAGATTTCCACTAACGGTCAGGCTCAGGTTGGATCTTCGGATGCTTCCAGGACTCTTTTCGCGAGTGCTGCGAGTGCGGCGTCGTCCATGGGTGGATTATGCAGTCCTGCGCGGATGTCGCGATAATAGCGTTGCAGGGGCGAAGAGAGTGAGAGGCTGGCGGCGCCGACGACGCGCATAGCCAGGTCAATAATCGTCAATGCGTTGTTGGTCGCTAGATACTTTGTGGCTCCCACCAATGCGATATCGATGCTCCCTTGCTCGTTGCTATATTGTTCAGCTAAGCTAAAGAGGGCTGCCTGACTTTCAAATAGAAGTGCTTCGATTTTGCCGATTTTATCCTGAATATGGGGTACGCTGGCGATAGATTGCTTCAAGGAGTTGGGACGACGCGTACGAGCAAAACGTATCGCTTCATTACGGGCAGCATGCGCAATACCGAGATAGATAGCTGCGACTAATAGTCCCCAGACACCTTGCCGGTTCTGGATCTTTGGGGATATGGGTAGCTGTGCATCCAGATAAGCCTCCGGGCTAACAGATACATTATCCAGCACGAGATCGTTACTGCCTGACTCTCTCATACCAACAGTATGCCAGGTATCCTCAATACTCACGCCATCAGCATGATGTGAAACCAGGAAATTCCCACGATCAGCTTTCAAGGCATCCAATCCAGAGTCTGCTCCGGCCTGGTCCTCAATACTGCATCCTACAATAAAATAGCTCAAGGCATGGCTGCCGGTCGTATATGTTTTCCGCCCATTGATACGCCAGGACCCATCTGGTTGCCGTAGTGCCGTTGTCTGGGAGCGACCTCCACGGCTTGGACTACCTGTGGCAGGCTCGCTGACTGCACTATTGATCATCGCTCCATGCTCGATCACATCGTGACATAGTTGCGTAATCACCGCAGGAAGCTCGCTATAACCCTCCACCAGGCGCGCAATATGCATCAAGTGCATACCAGCAACGAGCGCAGTTGATGCGTCTCCTTGAGCCAGACGATACTGAGCATGAACAAGATCTTCAATAGATGCTCCTCGACCGCCTGCTGCACGAGGAATACTCAATGTTAGATAGCCTGCTTTATACAAATCAGTGAAGTTCTCGCGGGGAAAATGACCAATCCAATCATATTCTAGTGCACGTTTAGCAAACGTATCGGCCAGTTCGCCAGTGGTTGCCAGTAGTTCTTTTTGTTCATCAGTAGTTGGATACGAGAGAAAGCTCATCAATACTCCTTTAGCGCTCATAGTGGCCTATTTATGGGAAGATCTCTTCATACACTTACGACACAGCAACACTCCAGATATACGCAAAACGCAAAAAAAATAATAGTATAACGGCTAAAAATCTCCATCAATACACTATTCGTGCGTATGCCTGATACGATTATCATATCATAAATTATGAAGAATTTTCTAACGACAATTATCGCTAGAAAATTCTAAAGATCGTGCTTACAGCAGCAGTCAGCTATAATAATAATTACTTGTGAGCAATCAATTCGCTAGCCTCCAACGAGAGTCGGACGAGTTGAGCTAAACCTTTGCCAATTGGCGAAATGTGTAAATACTCATCAACAGTATGTACGTTCACGCCACGTGTAATACCAATACAGACCGCTGGAATATGCAGGCTGATGGGAATATTGGCATCTGTACTTGATGCCACACAACGTGGCTCCAGACCAATCCAGCGCACAGCGTGCAGCGCCAGTTGAACAAGCGGATCATTCTCACTAGTCTGTCCTGCTGGACGATTTCCAAGCACTTCAACGCTGGTCTGCAAACCAGTCCCAGCCCGCTGGGAAATAATAGACATAGCCTTTTCTACTAATTGGTCGAGCCGATGAGCATCAACAGAGCGAAGATCGACCAAAGCAGTAGCGGTAGAGGCAATAGTATTGACAGATGTCCCTCCTTCAATCATGCCCACATTGAAGGTTGTCTTCGGCTCAGTAGGTACCTCCATAGCTGCCAGGCCTGCAATGATATTGCCTAGACCATGGATTGCACTCGGCGTACCAAAAGAACCAAAGGAATGTCCTCCAGGGCCGTGCACAGTAACCTTCAAGCGTCTGGAACCCACACCAGCGTTAACTACACATCCAAGACCTCCATCCACCACCAGCACGGCTCCAAGCGTATCTCGATAGCGTTGCACCGCGGTTCTAACTCCCAACAAATCGCCCAAGCCCTCCTCGCCCACATTCGCCACAGCCAACAGATCAGTATCGGTCTCCCAACCATTAGCATCCAGAATGTCCAACAACGTAATCATCGACGCCACACTGGCACTGTTATCGCTAATACCAGGGCCATAGAGTAGATCACCTTCGCGCCGAATAGTGATAGGGGTTGAGGCTGGAAATACTGTATCAATATGAGCTAACAACATCAATATAGGTTTATCGGGCCTCTTACCACGCCGCACATACACATTACCAACTGCATCAATTTCTGGTTCATAGCCACGCTCACGCCAGAGAGAGGCAACAAAAGCAGCCCGTCTGCCTTCATCTCCAGTAGGAGACGAGACCGCACAAATACGTCGTGTGAGATCAACAACATCCTCAATGCGAGCCGCAGCATCACGACGAATACAATCCAACTGCTCAGATGAAAGCAACATAATGCACTCCTTGAACCATTCTATCATCAAATATGGACTAGGATTGTCTAGTTCGCAAGACAGTATCCCTGCTAAATTATAGCTCGTTGGATGGCTAAAACAAAACTGCGAACATTCCCGCTACCTGTTCCAAGAAACGCGTAGGCATGTATTTACTAAGTACTAGCATGTATTTACTAAGTACTAGTAGGTACATACTTTGTTGTAGAATATACTATGGTTTAATAAAACCACAAAACATCATATAGACGAACCACAAATATGTGAGGAGAACCATATTTATGACAATTGCAAAGCTACCGTTCGGACGTACTGGACATTTGAGCACGCGCACACTCTTTGGTGCGGCATCGTTGGGTTCAGTCACACAAGCAGAAGCAGATCAAACGTTAGAGGTCTTACTGAAGTATGGAGTTAATCACATTGATGTGGCTGCAAGCTACGGAGATGCTGAACTACGTATTGCTCCCTGGCTCAAACAGTATCGCTCACAATTTTTTCTGGCGACCAAGACTGGTGAACGCACATCACAAAAGGCCTTTGAAGAATTACAGCGTTCTCTTGAGCGCATGGGCGTCGATTATATCGACCTCTGGCAGTTCCATAATCTCGCCGATCCGATCGATTGGGATATCGCACTCAGTCCTGGCGGCGTGATTGATGCCGCAATTGAAGCGAAGAAACAGGGACTCATCCGGGCGATCGGCGTCACAGGTCATGGAACACAGATCGCGGCCACACATCGCCGCAGCCTGGAGCGCTTTGATTTCGACTCCGTATTGCTGCCATGCAACTATGTCACACTACAAAATCCTTATTATGCCGAAAATTTCAATGCACTACTAGAAACCTGCAAACAACGCAATATCGCAGTGCAGACCATTAAGTCGATTGCGTATAAGCCATGGTCGGGTACCGAAAAAACGCGCTCGGTCTGGTATGCTCCCTTAGAGGAACAGGCTGATATTGATCGCTCAGTCAATTGGGTGTTTGGTCATCCAAACATTTTTCTCAATACAGTTGGAGATATCCATCTTCTGCCCAGGGTTCTCGATGCAGCCAGTCGCTTCGAGCAACCAACGCCAGACGAAGCGATGGCACAGATGGTCTCACGTCTCGGCATGCAGCCTTTATTCGTCTAAATGCCACATTTCTCGCTAAAGCAAAAATAGACACAAAAAAGAGAGGAATTATTGAACATTCAATAACCCCTCTCTTTTTTAAATTTGATCCTTATTGAAAACGTGAAACATGCTTCTGCGTATTCGTATCCCGCTCATGAAGGTAGATAGCTTCGTTAATGCCATCGGTATTGCGGCTCAACAGCTCTAACAAGCCTTTAGTCTCTTCAGCGTTCAAAGTACAATACATGCCACTGGGATTACCAAATTCATGATAATACATTTTCAAATGGCCATCCTCTAACCAGGACTGATACCGGCCAATTTTCATATGATCTGTATGAGTATTTGATGCGTTCATATTCACTCCCCCTTGAGGTTTCCCTTAAGATACTATCATTAGAATTTTTTGTTGACTGAGGGAAATGCTCAATATCGAAGCTATTAATCCTCAGTGGCATTTTTGTTTTTGTTTGCGCTTCGCTTTCGCTTACATGTATATGATACGGTATAATTTTGCGTTTAGGGGCCAAAAAAAGACCAAAAAAAGAGGGCCAAAAATCTTTATGCACTTGTATCTACGAACCCTCCTGTAGCGTTATCATAAACTTGCTTTGGATCATCTTTACTATGTCTCTGAGTCTTGTTTTTGTGCATATTGCACAAAAACAAGGCTCCGTTTATCTGTGCACATTGTCATAATGAGGCTAGTAGGGGACGCCCTCGCGAGGGTACGCCACACGTTTTTGCAACCAGGCGAAGAAGAATATCACGCTCGAAAAGGTAGCTGGAAATTCCCATAAAACGCCAGAAAATACCATTCCCTTTACAGCGACCACTACAATGGAGTAAGTCATTGCCATTATCTTAGTTAAACAGTAGAAATCCGAGGAAAACTTATGACGCTCTTCCATCATCAGCGACATAGCGTACTGGATCATCTGGTTGATACATATAGAAAACAAAAACATAGTATGAGCCGGCGCACCTTCTTACAACATTCGCTAGTGCTCGGTTTGACCGCCAGTTCCGCATCCAGCTTATTAGCAGCCTGCGGCAGTAAGAGCAGTGAAGCTGGCCAACTTCCCACTTCAATTACGGTGTTACATAATTGGACCGGAGAAGATCTGGTAGCCTTTAAGAAAATCACCGACGCTTATACCAAGAAATATGCGGTCCAGGTACAACTTGAAGCAACGAATAATCTCGATACCACTTTAGATGCTCGTCTCAAAGCGAATAATCCACCAGATCTCGCCATTCTGTCCGGTCCAGCACGTGTACAAGCATTGGCCAGTCAGGGAAAGCTGAAAGAATTAAATCCGCTGTTAGATATGGACCGCATGCATAAAGAGTATGCTCAATACTGGCTTGATCTAGCATCTTATCAAGACAGTCTTTATGGTGTCTTCTTTCGCGGAACCAATAAAGGAACCATCTGGTATAATCCCAACCAGTTCGATAGCAATCACTACGAAACACCTCTTAGCTGGGACGAAATGATCACGCTCTCAAACCACATTGCCGCTAGCGGAAAACATCCCTGGTTAATCGGTCTCAAAAACGCAACGACCTATGGCTGGTCCGCAACTGACTGGATTGCACAGATCTATCTTAGTGAGTCCGGTCCGCAATTGTATGATCAATGGATACAACATACTATCCCTTGGACTCACAGTAGTATAAAGAGCGCATTTACAAAGTTTGGTTCCATTTTAACAGGGAAAAATTATGTGAAAGATGGAACTCAGGCGATTTTTTCCACGACGATTGAACAATCTGTCTACACATTATTAAATAACCCGACCACCGCTTATATGAGTTATGTAGGAGATTTTGTCGACGAGTTAATCTCTAATCAGTATATTAATGCTCTTCCTGGTATGGATTACAATGTTTTCCCTTTTCCACCGATCACGACCAGTTATAAAGGAGCAACCACGGCTAGCGCGGATGTTGTCGTAGCATTGAAAGATAATGACTCCGCTCGCGACCTGATCCAATATTTAGCCATCGCCGACTCGCAATCAGTCTGGACTACCCTTGGAGGCTTTACTTCTCTGAATATGGCACTTGATCTCAATGATTATCCGAATGAAGTCGCCAAAGCCTCAGCCCAACAACTTGTCCATGCGCCAATCGTGCGCTATAGTGCTCTCGATCTGATGCCGACAACGGTACAGAGCGCCTTCAGCCAGGGTACACAAACTTTTATCACTACACCGACACAACTTGATACCATCCTGGAAACGATTGAAGCGGCAGCGAAGAAAAGTCATTAGGCATAAATAATTACATGCTTACTATTTCCTACACGCAAAAAAGGACCGTCCTTGTTAGACACAAAGGCGGTCCCTTATCTTGGAATAGCAAAGGAATAGAAAGTATCGAACTTAAAGTTGCGTCAATAAGCTATTCAGTCTGTTGACAAAACTGACAGGATTATCAAGCTGCTCACCACTACTCAATACTGACTGATCAAAGAGCACATGTGCCCAATCAGCAAAGAGCTGCTCATCCGCTTCACGCTTGATGCGCTGCACAATAGCATGCTGCGGATTGATCTCTAGAATCGGTTTGTCATTGGGAATCTGCTGACCGGCCGACTGCAAGAGACGTTTCAGACTTGGGTCAATCCCATACTCATCGACGACAAGACAGGCAGGAGAGGTTGTTAAGCGGCTCGTGACACGTACGTCCTTCACATCCTCGCCTAAAACGTTTTTGAGGCGTTCCAAGAGATCCTTGGCCTCATCGGCGTTCTTCAGCTGCTCATCCTTTTCCTGCTGGTCCTCCAGGTTGCTAAGGTCTACCTCACCTTTGGAGACCGATTGGAGTTGCTTTCCCTCGAACTCACGCAGTTCAGGAATGGCCAGATGATCTACTGGATCGGAGAGTAAGAGAACTTCGATACCTTTCTTCTTAAAGATCTCTAGCAAAGGACTATCTTTGGCGGCGGCATAACTATCGGCCACGATATAATAGATTTTATCCTGGCCATCTTTCATGCGCCCGATATATTCGTCTAACGAGACGGTCTGCGCGTCGCTGCCAGATGTGCTGGTGGAGAAGCGCAATAGTTTAGCTAGTGTATCTCGATTGGTTTGATCTTCCAACAGACCTTCTTTGAGCACACGACCAAACTCAGTCCAGAACGTGGCGTACTTTTCTGGCTCATTTTTCGCCAGATCAGAGAAAAGTCCCAACACTTTCTTGGTAGAATTTGAGCGAATCGCATCGATCATACGGTTCTGCTGCAAGATTTCACGTGAAACGTTTAAGGGCAAATCATTCGAGTCGATGATACCACGGGCAAAGCGCAAATAGCGTGGCATTAGCTTTTCGGCATCATCCATGATGAAAACACGACGCACATACAGCTTGACTCCATGATGGACCTCGCGCGTATAGAGATCGAATGGTGCCTGCGAGGGAACGTACAGGAGTAGTGTATATTCCTGGGTGCCTTCCATTCTGCTATGTACATAGACCATGGGATCATTAAAGTCATGCGAGATATGCTTATAGAACTCGTTGTATTCTTCTGCACTGATCTCACTCCGTGAACGTGTCCACAGAGCTGAGGCCTTGTTCACGACCTCCCACTCGTCCTCTTTATCCTTCTCTTCTGACTTCATCACAATGGGCAACGTCACATGGTCAGAATATTTACGGATAATTTCCCGTAGACGATAACCACTGAGCAACTCGTCTTCTTCGTCACGCAGATGTAAGGTAACTTCGGTACCGCGCACAGGCTTTTCAATTGTTTCAATTGAATATTCTCCCTGTCCCTCGGATTCCCAGAGCACACCTTGATCTGCCGCCATACCAGCATGTCGTGTCAGTACAGTTACCTTATTAGCGACCACAAATGACGAATAAAAACCAACGCCAAACTGACCAATCAGGTTCGCATCTTTCTGTTGATCACCGGTTAGCGCCTGGAAAAACTCGCGTGTGCCAGATTTTGCAATCGTACCCAGGTTCTCCACGACCTCTTCACGACTCATACCAATACCGTTATCCACGATAGTAATCGTACGAGCCTCTTTATCATACGAGAGACTGATCTTAAAATCAGTATCATGTTCGTATAATGAAGCATCCGATAGAGCATCAAAACGCAAACGGTCAATAGCATCCGATGCATTTGACACTAATTCACGGAGAAAGATTTCTTTGTTACTGTATAGCGAATGGATCATTAGATCCAGCAGTTGTTTGACTTCCGCCTGAAAGCCAAGTGTCTCTTTTTGTGTATCAATTGACATAAAACAAAACCTCCCTAGCAACAACATATATTTTTAAGAGAGAAGAATAGGACGCAAAGAGGCATTTTTCACTTGTTACTGTACCAAACCTAGACTTTTTTTTCAACTCTCAAAAAGATCAACATATCGGGAACAATAAATCATATGCATGATTGCCAACAGTATTCTGACCGTTTTTCATCTAAAGAGCAGGGATACAGCAATCCACTGACTGGGTTCCATAGCTATGCTCTGGCCTTTCCCCTCCACCTCCACAATAGCTCATTTGCGCTACTGCACTGTATAACCTGTATGGATAAGTAAACAGCTTTCGTTCAAACTGGTGACGTCATAGACCTTACAGTCGAATTACGTTTGTACTATTTCACTACAGGTATACCAAAAGTTACATTTTTCTTTACTTACGTGTCACATTGTTGTACAATGCGCTTACAATGTCTTGTGTATATCTATCACGCGGTGGCTTTATTGTTTGATCATTGGCTTGTATTTTATGCCATAAAATATCAAACAATGTCATAGATAGATATATTCAATCATTAAAATGTTATTTCAAAACATATATGAAGGAGACCCATCACCATGAGCGAGCTATTAACAGTATCGGAAGTTGCTGAAATTTTACGTGTCGATGACACAACCGTCAGACGCTGGGTAAAACAGGGCGCATTAGAAGCCGTCATCCTCCCCCACGTCAACGAACGTCAGGCTTATCGTATCAAACGCGACACCCTCAACCGTGTTCTAGGCGATGCAGCCATCCCAAGCTTGGCCGAATAAAAGCTGCCAGCAACCAGCATAAACAAAGCCACTTACAAGAATTATCAGAATGAGTAATATGCACTCAAACAGTCCGTTATAGGATTGTAGCGTTTCGATGTTCTTAAGAGTGGCTTTGGCTACGATACCAAAATAAGTTTCCATCCTCGCCGAAATTTCTTTCCTCCTTTCCTAAACACAAATCAGGTCCACAGATATTCCTACCAGTACAATCTTATCTGAGCTTGTTTTACATGTAAATATAGCATATCTATGAAATTTTTCCTTAGCCTGTCTAACAAAAGAATTTTTCTACCTGATATTATATACCATTCATTCAGCAAAATTATATATTTCGGGCGCTGGATCGTACCAAACTCCACGCAATTCTGCTATAATGACAAAAATATCGATGACATGAATATATCAGCATGAATACATCAAATAGAGAGTAGGGAAAGTCATACAAGCAGACACAACCAGTATTTTTCTCGTTTATCTTCAACTTGATCCAGTCAAGTCCATGCTAAACAAAACGGTTGACAGTCACATGACTTGAATGTATCATCAATATTAGACGCATAAATAAATATGTTACTCGAGCACTATTTTGCTTATATACTAGCAATCTGTACTCGATATTTTCCGACCAGGAATAGTAAAATTGGAAACACGTATATCACCACCCTCGCTTAAGTTTTCTACTCTGGTCAATCTCCTACGTTGGAGAACAGCCCAACAGCCTGAACAGCGCATCTACACTTTTCTGACTGACGGAGAAACAAAAAAAGATGCCCTCACGTTCGCGGAGCTTGATCATCAAGCCAGAAAAATTGCTGCTTCATTGCAGGAGCGTGTGCCACGCGGGGGGCGTGCCTTACTTATCTACCCCTCAGGGTTAGATTTTATTGCCGCTTTCTTTGGTTGTTTATACAGTGGAATTATTGCAGTCCCTGTGTACCCACCATCAACGGTTCGCTCAGATCGAACATTAACAAAATTCCGAGCAATAGTTCAAAATGTTGAGGCTCAGGCGGTGCTCACCTCAACAGCGCTAGCGTCAAAAGTCACAAGCCTACTCACCCAAACACCCGAACTACGGAATGCGCCGGTCTTAGTAACTGATACGCTCTCTGCTGATAGAGCAGAACAATGGACAATGCCAGATATACAGAGTGAAACATTGGCATTCCTTCAATACACATCTGGTTCAACAGGGGTTCCCAAAGGTGTAATGATCACACATGGAAACTTACTACATAATTTATCTTTAGTTGAGCGCTACTGTAAACATCCAGAAACGGCACATGGAGTAACGTGGCTTCCTCTCTATCACGACCTGGGTCTCATCGGTGGTGTACTACAACCGCTTTATGCGGGCTATGAATCCACCATCATGGCACCGACCACCTTTCTACAGCGTCCATACCGTTGGTTACAGGCAGTTTCGCGCACGCATGCCACCATCAGTGGTGGCCCTAATTTTGCCTATGATCTCTGTGTACAGAAAATCACAGCGAAACAGAAAGAAACGTTAGATTTAAGCCACTGGGAGATCGTGGCAAATGGTGCGGAACCGGTACGAAAAGACACCATGGAACGCTTTTCCGCAGCTTTTGCCTCCACTGGTTTCCGCCGCAATTATTTTTATCCTTGTTATGGTCTGGCAGAAGCAACTCTTGTCGTGAGCGCGGGCACAAAAGGTGTATTTCCAGCCGTCAAATCTTTTAGGGGCGGCATGCTCAAAAAGGATCAGGCACTTGAAACTGATGAGCAGGATATAGATGCCAGAACCCTAGTCAGCAGTGGTCAAAGCCAAGCGGATCAGACAGTATTGATTGTTGATCCTGAGACACATATAGCCAGTCCAGCCGACAAAGTTGGTGAAGTGTGGATAGCGGGTCCAAGTGTAGCGCAAGGCTACTGGCAACGTCCCGTCGAGTCGGAGGCAACGTTCCAGGCTCATCTCGCTGATGGCACAGGCCCTTTCTTACGCACAGGCGATCTAGGGTTCATCAATCATGATGAGCTTTTTCTCACGGGGCGCTTGAAAGATCTGATCATTATTCGCGGTAGCAACCACTATCCACAGGATATTGAAAAGACGGTGGAGGCTAGCCATACAGCTCTACGCCTAAATGGTGGTGCGGCCTTCTCAATTGAGATTGATGATGAAGAGCGTCTGACGATTGTCCACGAAATAGAGCGCACAGCTATATCCTCACATGTAGATTTTAATCTTATCATCGCAGCCATTCGTCAGGCCATTGCGCAACAGCATGAGATCCAGGTGTATGCTATTTCCTTGATAAAACCGGCCAGCCTGCCTAAAACATCGAGTGGCAAAGTACAACGCAATGGAACGAAAACGAGCTTTATTGAGGGAACGCTCGATATCGTTCACGCCTGGCAACTGGACGATACGACAAATATTTCTGATTCATCATCCTCGACGATTACAAGAGAAGAGCCCGCAACCACGCCACAAGAGGAATCCATACAGTCTCTCGTCGTCCCAAATCTTGCGGTCCTACGAGCCTGGCTCATCGAACATGTTGCAACGGCGCTGAAAGTACAACCTAACACCATCAGTATCAGTACACCATTCGCTTATTATGGTATGGACTCAGCGCAGGCAGTCAGCTTATCAGCCGATTTAGAGGATCTCCTGCAACGCCCGTTGTCGCCGACGCTAGCCTATGATTATCCAAACATTGATGCGCTGGCCCGTTATCTGGCACATGAAGAACAAAGCGCTGAACAGCACAACGAGACGCTTGAACAACGCAAGTTCGACGAGGGTGCAATTGCCATTGTTGGTCTTGGCTGCCGCTTCCCGGGTGCCAATAATCCTGATGAATTCTGGCATTTACTCCACAACAGCATCGATGGTATCAGTGAGGTCCCAGCCAGCCGTTGGAACAGTCCAGCATATTACGATCAGGTACCTGGCACTCCCGGCAAGATGAACACACGCTGGGGTGGCTTCCTTACGGATATAGACAAGTTTGATCCAGCATTCTTTGGCATCTCGCCACGTGAAGCGGATAGTATGGATCCTCAGCAGCGCCTCCTGTTGGAGGTGGCTTGGGAGACTTTGGAGAATGCTGGTCACACGCCAGAAAAATTAGCGGGCAGCCAGACAGGAGTCTTTGTCGGCATTAGTAGCGATGACTATTCGCGTCTGCAATACGAAAGTCCACAAGATGCCAATGCGTATGCAGGCACAGGCAATGCTCACAGTATCGCCGCTAACCGTATTTCTTACGTGCTTGATCTACGTGGCCCCAGCATGGCAATGGATACAGCCTGTTCATCATCATTACTCGCCATCCATCAAGCCTGCCAGAGTATACGCAATCACGAATGTACAGCGGCCTTAGCAGGTGGAGTCAATTTAGTCCTGACACCAGAGCTGACGATCAGTTTCTCGCAGGCGCGCATGATGTCCTCTGTCGGTCATTGTCACACCTTCGATGACTCTGCTGATGGATATGTCCGAGGCGAAGGCTGTGGTCTGGTACTGCTCAAATCGGTCTCAGAAGCACAACGCAATGGAGATACCATTCTAGCCGTCATCCGAGGTTCAGCCGTGAACCAGGATGGCCGTAGCAATGGATTGACGGCTCCCAACGGGCCTGCCCAGGAAGCAGTCATTCGACAGGCACTCAAAAATGCGAAGGTTCGACCTGATCAAATTGGCTACGTCGAAACACACGGCTCCAGCACACCTTTAGGTGATCCAATCGAGGTAACAGCACTCAAAAACGTACTGATGCAAGAGCGCACAGCTGAACAACCCTGTCTGCTTGGAGCGGTTAAAACGAACATCGGTCATCTAGAGTCTGCCGCCGGCATTGCGGGATTAATTAAGACGGTACTTATCCTGCAAAAGGGCGAGATCGTTCCTAATTTGCATTTTCAACGTCTCAATGAGCATATCTCGTTCGAGGGTACAACCTTCGCCATTCCCACGCAGCCCCAGCCCTGGTCTGCCGAAGAACGTATTGCGGGGGTCAGTGCATTTGGTTTCGGTGGCACCAACGTGCATGTCGTACTCGAAGCAGTACCAACTATCCAGCCGATCAAGAACGAGATCGAGCGCACGCACCATCCTGTAACACTATCCGCACATAGTGAAGAAGCATTAGTACAGGTCGCAAAAAACTATCAAGCATACTTGAAAGAACATCCAACCACGACCATAGCGGATCTCGCATTCAGCGCCAATACTGGTCGTGCGCATTTTGAATCCCGGCTTGCAATCACCACCACCACGACAGATCGACTGCGTGGACAGCTAGCAACCTTTCTTCAAGGCAAGCCAGCACCGACCATACAACATGGGAGAAAACAGTCAGCCGTGCCCCATAAAATAGCGTTTCTCTTTACCGGTCAGGGATCACAATACATCAACATGGCACGTCAGCTTTATGACACCCAACCGACCTTTAAACGCGTGCTCGACCATTGTGATCAAATCTTACAGGAATATCTAGAGCAGCCACTCATCTCAATACTCTATCCAGCGCTTGAGAATTCATCATTGGATGAGACAGTCTATACACAGCCCGCACTATTCGCGCTCGAATATGCACTAGCTGAACTCTGGAAATCCTGGGGGGTCACACCTGACATTGTGGTGGGACATAGCATCGGCGAATACGTTGCCGCTTGTGTAGCTGGTATGTTGAGTCTGGAAGATGGCCTGAAACTGATTTCTGCCCGTGGACGGCTCATGCAAACCTTACCACAGACAGGAGAAATGGTCGTAGCGTTCGCAGAGCCAGATATATTAACGCCATTCATTGAACCAGTCAAACAACTTATTTCAATTGCAGCAATCAATGGACCCCAAAATACGTTGCTCTCAGGTGATCCAGACACGCTACAAGATATTATCAAACGCCTTGAAGCTAGCGGAATTTCGACACATCCAATGACAGTCTCGCATGGTTTCCATTCGCCTTTTATGGATCCAATATTGGACGAATTTGAACACATAGCACGCGAGATTTCATTTGCACCGTTACGTATTCCATTAGTAAGTAATGTTTCGGGCAAAATACTCTCAGCTGGTGAAACTGTTGATGCTCACTATTGGCGCACACAAACACGCAGTGCCGTCCAATTCTCAGCGAGCATGTCGACTCTTGCCGAACAAGGATATAATACATTCATTGAAATCGGTCCGGCAGCAACATTATTAAATATGGGAAAACGATGTATTGCTGAGACGAGCGGTCATTGGTTACCATCTATACAAAAGGACCATGGAAATTGGCAGACGCTGCTGGAGAGTATCGGAAAACTTTACATCCTTGGTGTAGATATCGACTGGTCAACATTCGACCAGGATTATCGGCGTAACCGCCTATCTTTACCAACCTATCCTTTCGAGCGTCAAACCTGCTGGTTTGAACATAAGGCTAGCGAGGCAAGCCGGATAGCAGTCAAAGATGAATCGAGCATCCAACAACCTGTACAGGGAGCCAAGATAGCTCAACGGCATCCGCTCCTCGATACCTATATGGCCTTATCCTATCCAGCTAACATTCATGTATGGGAGAGCACACTGGATGCACGATATTTATCTTACCTTCAGGATCATCGTATTCAAGGTTCTGCGGCGCTCCCTATGTCTGTCTATATCGAGATGGCTCAGGCAGCGACCAGAGAGGCGATGGGAGCGGGTAAATATAGCCTGAAAGAGATTGAGCTGAAAAAGCTTCTTCTCTTGCCAGAGAGAGGTTCCCAGAAGGTTCAAGTAGTTATTTCGTCTGACACCAACAACCAAACAATATTTTCTATTTATAGCCATGCCGTTGGTGCGCCAGATCAACCACATAACCTCTGGGCTTTGTATGCAACCGGCAAGATTTCAATCATCATGAGGAATGTGGGTCATTAGTCTGGAGGATATTGTGGCATCATCAACGATTGCCCAAAGTAGTAAGCGTATCAATTTTGGTCTCATATTTTTTTCAAGCAATGAGGCATCATTTCACGACAACAAATATCGTCTAGTTATCGAAAGCGCAAAATTCGCTGATCAGCATGATTTTTCATCGATCTGGATTCCAGAGCGCCATTTTACGAAGGATGGCTGGCTCTTTCCCAATCCGGCGGTATTACATGCCGCCCTGGCCCGTGAGACACAGCAGATAAAACTACGTGCTGGCAGCGTAGTCCTTCCTCTGCATAGTCCACTACGTGTGGCCGAAGAATGGGCCATGGTGGATAATCTCTCTGGCGGACGCGTAGGCATTGCCTTTGCCTCTGGCTGGCATCCCAACGACTTTGCGCTGGCACCTGATAACTATGAGCAACGCCAGGAGCTATTGTTCAGTGGGATCGAAACGGTCCGACGGCTCTGGCGCGGGGAAAAAGTACAGGTGACCGGTGGCGATGGGAAGAAGATAGAAGTTCAAACCTATCCGACACCGATCCAAAACGAGCTACCTTATTGGATTACTGCCGCAGGTAATCCCAACACATTTGCCAGAGCAGGTGCCATCGGGGCCAATCTGCTCACCCATATGTACAATCAAAGCATCCCAGAACTGACAGAGAAGATCCGCATCTATCGCAATGCACGAGCCGAACACGGCCATGATCCAGAAACAGGTCTGGTTTCAGTCCTACTGCATACCTTTATTGGCGCAGACGAAGCGACTGTGCGTCAGCAGGTGGAGGGACCATTCAATGAATATCTCAAATCAGCCTCCTATCTGGTCAATGCCATCGCGTATAGCCGTGGACAGAACGTCGATCTGAACACGCTCTCCGAGCAGGATCTCAACGATTACTTACACTTTGTGACTGACAGACTGATTTCAACACAACGTGTCCTGATCGGGACACCTGAAAAATGTCTGGAGCAGGTCCTACAAATCAAGGCAGCAGGCGTCAACGAGATCGCCTGTCAGATGGATTTTGGTGTCGATACCGATCTGGTCATGCAGAGCATGCCTTATCTCAATCAATTGAAAGATGAGGCTAATGTTCGATTACAGCAACAACCAGTCTATGAACAAGAACACATCTCAATCAGCACAGTACACGAGCATACCAACGGTCATAAGCCGGAAGGCAAAGCAAGCAGTAGTGAAAAATCTGTGCCGACACCTGACACAGACTTTTCACTGGGATCGCTGCGTCAACGCTGTCATGAGCAGGTTGATCTGACCGATTTCTATCAGAGATTGCAGCAGCATGGCATTCAGTTGGACGAGAGCTTCCAGGGCATCAAGCATCTCTGGCGAGGAGATGGTGAGGCACTGGGTCAAGTAAAACTTTCGACTGACCTCATCCAGGAGGCTGCAGAGTATACGATTCATCCAACGCTGCTCGATGCCTCACTCCAGGTCCTCATTGCGGCATTGCCACACGATCTGTTTGCAAGCGCAACCGACCTTTATTTACCCACAGGCATCCGTAGTTTCCAGATGCATCAGCCGCTCAGCAATGCTGTCTGGAGCCATGCCCAACTCACAACCGCAGCGACTTCGACCACCGATGTGATCGAGGGCGATGTACGCGTTCTCAATGATCAGGGACAACTACTCGTAGAGGTGCTGGGACTGCAACTACAGCATACATCCATCGCAGCTTCATCCTCGCAACCAGCAGCAACAACGCAAAGCGAGACAGCATTTGAGCAATGGCTCTATGAGTTGCAATGGGAAACCACAACACTCAAAGAGGTCGATCCTACGCTGCTGACTGGTTCCTGGTTAGTCTTTGCGGACAAAAGTGGCGTCGGGCAGAGATTGATTGAACAGTTCGATAGGCAAGGCGCACATAGCATCCGCGTTGTCGCAGGCAATCACTATCGCGAGCTAGCCCCGGGACAGTATCAGATCGATCCTACGCGAGCAGAAGATACGCAGCGGATCATTCAAGAGACGATGCAAAAACAGACATTGAAGGGTATTATCCATTTATGGAGCCTCGATACTACGCCTGTGGCGGCTACCAGCGTAGCGTCTCTGGAAGATGATCAGCTAATCAGCACGCAACATGCGTTGCAGCTAATACAAGCCCTTGTCCAGCAAAACAACGCGGAGCAACCACATCTCTGGCTGGTTACCAGAGGAGCACAGGCGGTCACACAAGATAATGATCAGCTTGAGCTTACACAGGCTCCTCTCTGGGGCCTGGGCAAAACGTGCGCGATGGAACATCCCGAGTTCTGGGGCGGCTTGATCGATCTGGACCCGGAGGAGACAACACGTCATGCAGCCGGCCAGCTTTTAATTGGCATTAGTAGCTATACGACAGAAGATCAGATCGCTTTTCGGTCCGCACAAAGCTATGTGGCGCGTATGGTCCGTAGTCAGGCGCTTCCGCCGCAAAAACTTGCGTTTCACAAGGATGGTAGCTATCTCATCACAGGCGGATTATGGGGACTGGGCCTGCAGGTCGCACAACGCTTCGCCGAAAAAGGCGCAGGTCATCTCATCCTCCTGGGACGTAGCGAACTTCCGCCGCGTCATACCTGGGATACATTACCAACCGGAAGTCGTCAAGCCATCCAAACAGCTGGCATCCTCACGTTAGAAAGTCTGGGGGCCCAGGTACACTATGCCGCTGTCGACGTCGCCAACGAAGAGCAATTATCAGCCTTTCTGACTAATTTCGTCCAACAGGGACATCCGCCAATCCGAGGCGTCATTCATGCCGCCTCGGTCTGGCAAGATAGCAACGGACAGTCCCTGATACGTCCGCTGGCACAGATCCAGTCGGAA
Organism: uncultured Chloroflexia bacterium; assembly: GCA_963699315.1. Classification (GTDB taxonomy): domain Bacteria; phylum Chloroflexota; class Ktedonobacteria; order Ktedonobacterales; family Ktedonobacteraceae; genus Dictyobacter. The sequence continues at coordinate 3,052,791 of OY969433.1, read as the reverse complement.
GCGCTCACAGCTGTATTTCGTCCCAAAGTCATCGGGAGCTGGCTCTTATATAATCTGCTGAAACAATACAAGCTGGACTTTTTTGTTTCCTTCTCCTCCGGAGCTTCCCTCTTTGGTTCTGCAGCTCAGGGCAACTATGCAGCAGCGGGCGAATTCATGGACATTCTGGCACATTATCAGCGCGCTCATGGACAGTCCGCCCTCAGCATCGACTGGGGAGCTATCTCTGAGATCGGCTTTGGTGGCACGGCAGAAGGGTTACGCGTCCATGAATACTGGGAATCCCGTGGTATTCAACGGATCAATCCCAGACAGGTATTGGATACACTGGAATTGCTCATCCCACAAGGGATCGCTCGGATTGGCGTCATTAAACTGGATTGGCAACTACTTGAACAGTTCTATACACAGATTGCCAGACTGCCACTGGTGCGTCATCTGGTTAGCCAAAGCTACGAAGAGACTCAAGCTAGTAGGGCAACTCAGACAAGCTCGATTTTAGAGACCATACAGGCGGCTAACGTTGAACAGTGGACGTCGATACTAGAAGATTATCTACGTATTCAGATAGCAGGAGTGCTACGGCTAGCAACGGATCGCATGGATAATGAACAACCACTGACGGATCTTGGCCTAGACTCACTGATGGCGATTGAGTTGAAAAATCGACTGGAAGGTGATCTGGCGATCCGTATTCCGATCGTTACATTCTTACAAGGACCAAGTATTACGCAGTTTGCCCTGCAAATTCGTCAGCAACTGGCTGAAACCATCATTACCGACGAACCTGCACCTGCGATACAACCGCCTCTCGCAGAACCCTATCCAACAGAAGTACTGCCTGCACAGAACGCGGAACTTCTGTTAGCACAATTGGATCAACTCTCAGATCAAGATGTCGATGCCCTTCTCTCTCAGATGATGCCCGAAACACATGAGCAGAGATCGAATGGACAAAGTGAGGAACGTTCAGACCTCAATGCCCAGGATGCTGCAGTGCTATTAGCACAAATCGACCAACTCTCTGATGAGCAAGTAGAATCATTGCTCCATGAATTTGCACAGAAAGAAGATTTGAATCGATGAACGATGGCCCGAAGCAGCTTTCTAACCTTTCCGCCGATGCCAAACGCGCATTATTAGCCAAACTCTTGCGCGAAAAGGTTCAAACCCAGGAAACCTGGGCGCCCATTTCACAAAATCAGAAAGCACTCTGGTTTCTCTCGCGCCTGGCTCCCAACAGTGCTGCCTACAATCTCTTGTATGCAGCACGTATCAGTTCTCGCATCAATCGCCAGGCACTCAACACAGCACTGCAAAAACTGGCACAACGCTATCCGACGCTTAGCGCGACCTACGCACTCCACGATGGAGTTCCAGCCCAAAAACTTGTTGCGAGTCGCACACTGTCAATTGAAGAGTTTGACGCGACCACCTGGACGCTTGATTCGCTCAAGCAAGAATTGTTGCGAGAGAGTAATCTCCCAATTCCATTAGAGACTGGTCCTGTGCTACGCATAAAACTCTATCAGCGCTCAGCCGACGACTACGTTCTGGCGCTGATTATCCATCATATTGCCGTCGATTTCTGGGCGCTGGATATCTTTGTAGACGAGCTATTTCTGCTCTACACGGCTGAACAGGCAGGCATACAGGCCTCCCTACCAGCGACAGGCGCTCAACATACTGAGTACGTCAAATGGCAAAACGAGATGCTGGCCAGAGCAGAGGGAGAACGCCATTGGAGCTATTGGCAAAACATCCTACAAGGCGAACTGCCAATCCTCAATCTGCCCACAGATCGATCACGCCCACCCGTACAGACGCATGCAGGAGCGTCACATAGTTTCTCGCTCCATGCGGATGTTACTAGACAGCTACGAGCACTCGCGAGTAAAGAGAAAGTAACACTCTTCACATTGATGCTCGCAGCGTATCAAACACTGCTCTATCGTTATACAAATCAGGACGATATCATCATCGGTACGCCTGCGCTGGGACGCACCAGATCTGAATGGGAACGAGTGATGGATTATCTGGCAAATCCAATTCTCGTGCGCGCCAACTTCACCAGTAATCCAACCTTCAAAGAATTGCTGAGCCAGACACGAAAAGGTGTCATCGATGGTCTGGAACATCAAGATTTCCCATTCCCACAACTCGTCGAGCGACTTCAGCCGAAACGCGATCCTAGCTATTCGCCGATTTATCAGACGCTCTTTATCTGGGATCGACCACGCACGCGTAACACGCAGGATCTAGAACGCCTGGGACAAAACGGCTCAACGCCGCAACTGGCTCAAACCGGTCTCTCTTTTGAGCCATTCGCCTATGGACAGCAAGGGGCCCCATTTGATCTTACGTTGACGGTCTTTGAAATCGAGGGCGCACTGAGCGCCGATTTCCGTTACAATACAGATCTCTTTGAACCCTCAACGATTGAGCGCATGGCCCAACACTTCCAGACGTTGCTAGCAGGCATCGTCGAGCAGCCCGAACAACATCTACTGGCACTGCCATTACTCACCCGGCAGGAGCATCAGCAGATACTTATAGATTGGAACGCTACCCGGCAGGATTATTCAGGCGCTTACACACTCCAGCAACTGATTGAGGAGCAGGTCGAGCGCACTCCCAACGCGATCGCCTTGATCTTTGAAGGAAAATCCAAAACCTATCGCGAACTAAATTATGCTGCCAACCATCTGGCCTATCGCCTACAAGAATTAGGTGTCGGTCCAGATGTGCTAGTCGGTGTCAGTATGGAGCGCTCCATTGAAATGGTAGTGGCCCTCATCGCCATACTCAAAGCAGGAGGTGCCTATGTGCCACTTGATCCAAGCTATCCAGCCGAGCGACTTATATATATGCTCACAGATGCACCGGTACCTGTGCTTCTGACACAGACACGTCTGCTCAAACACCTGCCCGAAACGCAGGCACAAATCATCTGTCTGGACGCCGATTGGAATAGCGCACAGACGGAACCTATCGCCAATCCAAGCAATCGGACCAGGCCAGAGCACCTTGCCTACATGATCTATACATCAGGGTCCACCGGAAAACCCAAAGGGGTCATGAATACCCATCAAGGGATCTGCAATCGCTTGTTATGGATGCAGCAAACCTATCAACTCACCGCCAAGGATCGCATCTTACAAAAGACGGCCTTTAGCTTTGATGTCTCGGTCTGGGAATTCTTCTGGCCTTTATTGAGCGGAGCTGGACTGGTCATCGCCCGTCCAGGTGGACATCAAGATCCAACGTATCTGGCCCGCCTGATTGCCGAGCAACACGTGACCACTCTCCATTTTGTCCCTTCGATGCTCCAAGCGTTTCTGTCTGAGCCAGACCTGACGAATTGTCAGCATCTCCGGCACGTCATCTGTAGTGGTGAAGCACTCACAGCAGAGATACAAGAGCACTTTTTCAAACGCTTCCCTGCTCCTGTGAAACTGCACAATCTCTACGGTCCAACCGAAGCCGCTATCGACGTCACATATTGGGAATGCCAGCCCACGACCCGAGAGACAAATGTCCCCATCGGGCGTCCGATTGCCAATACGCAAATCTACATTCTGAACTCGGCGCTACAGCCAATGCCAGTTAATTTAGCTGGCGAACTACACATCGGTGGCGTTGGACTCGCACGCGGCTACTACAAGCGATCAGAACTCACGGCAGAGCGCTTTATCGACGATCCATTCAGCGTGCAGCCTAACGCCAGATTATTCAAGACAGGCGATCTGGCCCGCTATCGCGCCGATGGCTCAATCGAGTTTCTGGGACGTATCGATTTCCAGGTCAAGATTTGCGGTTTCCGCATCGAACTAGGCGAGATCGAAACGATACTCAGTCAACATCCAATGCTCCAAGAATGCGTGGTAATAGCGCGTGAAGATGTTCCAGGAAACAAGCGACTGGTCGCCTATCTAGTCCCCAAACAAGCAGGAACACAACCAGCAATCGAAGAACTGCGTAGTTTCTTAAAAACACATCTGCCTGACTATATGCTGCCAGCGGCCTTTGTCTTCCTCGATGCCCTGCCTCTAGCGCCCAATGGCAAAGTATTGCGTACAGCACTACCAGAGCCAGATACGGAACGCCCTGAGCTACAGGTAACCTACGTTGCCCCACGTACAGCCACGGAAGCCATCCTAGCCGATATCTGGACGCCGATCCTGGGTCTGGCGCGTGTAGGGATCAATGACAACTATTTCGATCTCGGCGGAGCCTCTATCCAGAGCCTGGAAGTTGTTTCAAAAACCAATGAGGCCGGACTGCCCATGATCCTGGAGATGCTCTTTGAATTTCAGACCATTGCTGAACTGGGTATAGCTATCGACGCCAAAATGGCTGAAAAAAAGATCAACGCACAGGAGGAGGTAGCACACTCCACACAAACCCCCATAGCCGACATTGTTGTGAAAAGTGAAGCGCCAACGGTCGACAAAGCAAAGATGAGTAATACCATCATTGAAAGCCTTGGAACATATCTACCGCCAAAGGTTGTCACCAGCGAAGAAGTGCTGGCAGGCTGTGTGCAGCCGATTAAATTCCCGCTCGCCAAACTGACAGGGATCAAATCACGACGTATGGCAGGAGAAACCGAGTTCTCGCTCGACATCGCCATACAAGCCGTCACCGCATGTCTGACAAACTCAAAATACAATCCAGACGATATCGACTTAATCGTCTGTGGCAACATCTCGCGTTGCGACGCACCCGGCTTTCAATTCACCTTTGAGCCCAGTACAGCGGTCCGCATTAAAGAGCATTTTGGCTTTACTAATGCGATCGTGCTGGATGTCTCAAATGCCTGTACTGGTTTATTTACGGCAGCCTATGTCATCGATGCTTTTCTTAAAACTGGCCTGATCAGGCGTGGTCTGGCGGTCAGTGGCGAATATATCAGCCATCTGGCATTGACTGCACAAAAAGAGATCGAAAGCTTTATGGACTCGCGGCTGGCCTGTCTCACGGTCGGTGATGGTGGCGCGGCTCTGATTCTTGAGCAAGCTCCCAACAATCAGGTTGGCTTCCACGAATTTGAGATGTATACGTTGGGACGCTATAGCGAAGCCTGCATCGGCAAAGCTACGGATCGCGAGCATGGCGGCGCCATTATGTATACTGATGCGGTCACGGTCTCATCGGTAAACTTAAAACAGGCTGTTTCGCATGCTGGGATGATTATGGAGCGTTCACAATGGCCAAAAGAGGACTTCCAACACATCATTGTGCACCAGACCTCCAAAACAACTATCAACGACGTGCCACGTGAGATCAACAAATTCTTCGGCGAGGAAGTGTGTCAGGATGGGAGCGTCATCAACAATATTGAAGAACGTGGGAATACGGCAACCACGACACATATGATTGCTCTGATGGATAGTATTCGCTCGAAGCGTATCAATACTGGAGAAAACGCAGTCTTCGGCATTACTGGTTCTGGCGCGACGATTGGCACCGCTCTCTATACCTTTGACGATCTGCCCGATCGTATTCGCCGACGCGAGGCGGGAGAGTATACTCCAACCAAGGTTGTCAGTAGCGAGACTTTTATACCACGCTTGCCAGATACACAACGTATCCGTATCGCGACTGTCGGCACGCTGCGCCAGGATCAGCAGGTCGAAAAGAAAACGCTGGAGTTAATTCAAGCTGTCGCCGATCCATGTCTCGCCGCATATCCCTATGATAAGAGCACAATAGATCTGCTAATCTATTCAGGCGTCTATCGTGACGACTTTTTGTGCGAACCAGCGGTAGCAGCTCTGGTCGAAGGGCGACTCGGCATTAACGATGATATTGAGACACAAGAAGACAAAAAAACCTTTGCCCTGGATGTCATGAATGGTGGTCTGGGCACGCTCGATGCCTGCTATGCCGCCATCGGATTGATTAAAGCGCAAAGGGCTCATGCAGCTTTGATTGTGGCTTCAGAAGTCGAAAACAACCGACAATTCGCACCGACAGAACTGGTTGGCATTGAAGAGACGGGGTCGGCACTATTGCTCGATGAGAGTCCAGATGGCCAGACTGGCTTCGGCAACTTTGTCTTCCAGACCTTTCCAGACTATATAAAGGATGTACGCTCTCACTCAGAGGTGCGCAATGGCAAAACAGTGATGAACTTCGAGCGTCATCCACAGTTAGAGCAGCACTACATCCACTGTATTCAGGAGACAGTTACCGAGACATTGAAACGCGAACACCTTTCGCTTGCCCAGATTCGTGTCATCTTGCCACCACAAATCTCAAGCAATTTTATTAAGCAATTGAGTAAAGCCCTTGGGGTGAAACGGGACAAAGTAGTCGATGTACAAGCTCAACACGATCTCTTCACATCGTCATTGGCCTACGCATTACAATATGCGTACGACCATCAAAAAGCCCAAAAGGGAGATATCGGATTGATTATCAATGTCGGTTCTGGCCTGCAGGTTGGCTGTGCCGTCTACTACTTTTAAAAACAATTCTATATGCACGTGGTTTGGCGCCTACTGTGCGCTTCACCTTTACGTGGAGTGGATAAACATTTATCCCTCCACTACAGAATAGGTCTCATGTATGTCACAGTCACCATGGATCATGTCCTATCGGGAACGTCCTAAATATCGGCTCTTTTGTTTCCCCTATGCAGGTGGAGGAGCTACTGCCATCTATCGCACCTGGCAGCAAAGCTTGCCACCAGAGATAGAGGTATGTCCTATCCTACTGCCGGGACGCGAAACTAGATTTGCTGAACCAGCTTATGTGCAGATAGAGATGCTGGTCCAAAAATTGTCAGAAGAGATTCTTCCTTACTTGAATGTCCCATTCCAGTTCTTTGGACATAGTATGGGCGCGTTGATTAGCTTTGAGTTGACACGACAATTACGTCGCCAACAACGACCACAACCAACACAACTCTTTGTATCAGCGCATCGTGCTCCACAGATTACACGCCGTCAAAAATCAGTCTATGCATTGCCAGAGAAAGAATTTATCGAGTCAATCAAAGAACTTGGTGGTACGCCGGAAGCAATCCTACAAAACGATGAACTTATGCAACTCTTCTTACCTATATTGCGCGCCGATTTCGAACTCTGTGAGGTGTATCAACATAAAACTGAGACACCATTGGCTATACCCATCACTGCCTTTGGCGGGCTTGAGGATAAAGATATTCCTGTCGCTGATCTGGAGGCCTGGCACGCTCAAACAATAAGTGCCTTCAATATGCAGACATTTGCAGGAGGACACTTTTATCTACATCCCTACCAAAAGCAGCTTCTACAAACGATTAGCGCTTTTTATAACTAATATCTCTATGCAGTCATCCATCATTGACCGTTTTCGGCATCTGTTTTTTTCGAGAGAAAAGATTTTATGGACGTAAAGCGACGATGAGGAACACGTCATGCGATGAACGGGCCCGCTAGTAGCGGGCCAACTTTGACAGATGCTCCTTCGCCTGAAGCAAGGCTTGATCGCTTTTACAGAATGAGAAACGTACATACTTTTTGCCGATATGCACATGCTCTTTACTATACATTGTTTCGGGTGGAATGCAGGCGATACCGCGTTCCTTGATTAAATAGCGTGTGAAGTCAAGAGGCATGCCATCAAACACCTCCGAAAAATCGGTCATAATAAAATACGTTCCTTGTGGAGAGCTATACTTCAATCCACTTCCGGCTAATGACGACATCAATAGTTGCAATTTAGCTTCGTACAGCGCTTGAAAGTCTGTATAATAGCTATCTGGTTGGTTGAGAGCATAAGCCACAGCCTCCTGAGTAGGATGATGGATGGCAAAGGTCGTAAATTGATGCGCTCGTGCTACTCCATCCAATACATCTGGATGTCCATAAGCCCAGCCTACTTTCCAGCCAGTGGCGCTAAAAGACTTTCCGGCACTGCTCACGGTTACAGTACGCTCAAACATGCCTGGCAAGGTGGCAATGGGGATATATGTGGAACCACCCAGGGTCAAATGCTCATATACTTCATCGTTGATCACTATGACATTATATTCGATGCATAGCTCAGCAATGAGCGCTAATTCTTCTCGCTTGAAAACACGGCCGGTCGGATTATGTGGGGAGTTGAGGATGAGTGCACGCGTTTTTTTCGTGAACGCCGCCCGCAACTCATCAGGATCGAAGGTCCATGTGGGAGGATACAAGGGCACAAAAACTGGGGTGGCACCAGCCATCAAAATATTAGGCACATAAGAATCATAAAAAGGCTCAATTACAATCACTTCATCACCTGGATCAACCAGGCCCAGCACACAGGAGAGAATGCCCTCAGTGGCGCCAGTAGTCACAATAACACCTTTATCGGCATCAATATCCAGTCCGTAGAAACGAGCGGCATGACGAGCGACAGCCTGTCGTAAAGAGATGGTACCAGGACCAGGTGCATACTGATTCTGCTGACCAGATTGGGCCGCGTTCACTAGCGCAGCGACAATATCGGCCGGAGTATCAAAATCTGGTTTTCCCTGACCTAGATTTAAGGCATTATATTGTTGAGCCAGTTCATTTACTTCTGTAAAAATAGTGGTGCCAAAGGTTTCAACACGACGAGCAGAAATAGGCATTTTGTATACTCCCATTATGATTGTCTCTGATCACTAAAATCTATACGACTAGCGATAAACATCATGATCAGAGCATTTCTTATCAATGTAGCTTGTTCTAATAATAATATCACCTTGAGTACACCTCTTTTTGACACAGACCTGTCAACAAAGCCTGGTAACACTGCCAATCACAAGGCTCAAATACAATTATGATAAATGATGAGCTTAAAAAAACCTTTACCTTTGCAAAAATGGTATAATAACGTGATGAGTGACTTTATAGTACATATTTGTATACTAGAGTTTATCCATCATGATGGATAAACTCTAGTATACAAATATGGTATAAACAAATAAAGTGAAGATAAGTTCAAAAAAGAAAGTCGCTCACCACAAAAAAGCGCCCTTATCAACTCATAAGGATACATAGACAAATGTAAATACCAAACATTGTAGTTAGTAATATGGAACATATGTTACCCGTCGTTCGTGTTACAGTATGTTAGTGAAGAAAGCTGACGTTGACACAGTTGTATGACGTTCTATGATGAGGAGTTTTTTATGGCGCGTTATATATTGAGCCTCGATCAAGGCACAACCAGTTCTCGCGCGATCCTTTTCAACCATCCCGGTAATATCGTTAGCTTGGCACAACAGGAGTTTCCTCAGATCTATCCATCACCAGGATTGGTCGAACATAATCCTGAAGATATATGGTCGACTCAGATCCATGTCGCGAAAGAAACAATGAAAAAGGCTGGTGCTTCAGCTTCCGACATTGACGCAATAGGTATCACTAATCAACGTGAGACCGCAGTAGTGTGGGAAAAAGCGACAGGCCACCCCGTTTTTAACGCTATTGTCTGGCAAAGTCGTCTGACAGTTCCAATCTGTGATGAGCTAACGGCCAGGGGCTTTGATAAAGTCATACGCGAACGTACGGGATTGGTCACCGATGCCTATTTTTCTGGTACCAAAGTAAAATGGATTCTTGATAATGTGTCAGGGGCACGAGAAAAAGCTGATCGTGGCGAACTCCTGTTTGGCACGATTGACACTTTTCTGATATGGCGCTTGACCAAAGGGCGCGTTCATGTGACAGATTACACGAATGCTTCCCGTACTCTCCTCTTTAACATCTATGAGAAAAAATGGGATGATGTTATTCTCCAAGAACTAGGCATTCCGCATTCTATGCTTCCTACAGTCATGCCTTCTAGCGCCGTTTATGGTGAGACTGATGCCGAGTTCTTTGGTAAACCTATTCGTATCGCAGGCATTGCCGGTGACCAGCAGGCCGCTACCTTTGGACAGGTCTGCTATGAAAATGGCATGGCTAAAAACACCTATGGTACAGGTTGTTTCATGCTTATGAATACCGGCGATAAGGGTATTCCATCAAAAAATGGACTACTTACGACAATTGCCTGGGGACTGGGCGACAAGCAAAATCCTCAGATTACCTACGCACTTGAAGGCAGTATCTTCGTCACAGGTGCCACCGTACAATGGCTACGCGATGGCCTACGAGCGATCAAATCAAGCGTTGAGGTAGAAAGCTTAGCCCAAACGGAAACGGACAATGGTGGCGTCTACCTGGTGCCCGCCTTTGTTGGTCTTGGAGCCCCTTATTGGGATCCCTACGCCCGTGGCATCATCGTTGGGCTGACACGCGGTACGACGATGGGGCATATCGCTCGCGCAGCACTTGAGGCTATGTGTTATCAGACACGTGATGTCCTAGAAGCGATGACCGCCGATAGTGGTATCCAAACGAAAACGTTGCGTGTCGATGGCGGTGCCGTTGTTAACAATCTTCTGATGCAGTTCCAGGCTGATATTCTGGGTGTTCCGGTTCAGCGACCAGAAATCGCCGAAACGACAGCATTGGGCGCAGCTTACCTGGCGGGTCTGGCAGTCGGCTTCTGGCAAAGTCAGCAAGAACTCAACAAACTCTGGATAGTTGATCGCACCTTCGAACCAAAGATGAGTGAGGACCAACGCCAAAACCTCTATGGTAACTGGAAACGGGCCATACAACGCTCGATTGGTTGGGCAAAGGAATAATAACGATACATGCTTAGAATGAGCATATTTTTTCAAAACGTCCATGTTTCTACTAAATAGTAGCATTGAGATTTTAACTTACAGCGAAGTAAGCTCGACCGTACATGCGGTTGTCGGTATGAATAGCGATAAGATTGGAGAGAAATACCATGGAAAACCCAACTGTTGGTCGTCGTTCTGTTGCTAGGCGTTCTCCGGCACTCAATGGTACCTTAGGTGAGTGCATCGCGGAACTTTTTGGCACGATGGTGCTTGTCCTCTTTGGAGATGGCAGTGTAGCAGCGTTCCTACTTTTCACTAACATTGGTCCAGGTAACGCCTCTACACCCTTTGCGAACCAATGGATTATCATCGGACTGGGCTGGGGTCTGGCAGTCACGTTTGGCATCTACGTCGCTGGAGCCATCAGCGGAGCCCATATAAATCCCGCGATCACCCTGGCGCTAGCGGCGCGAGGAAAATTCCCTCTAGGCAAAGTTCTCCCTTACATGCTTGCACAACTCATTGGCGCATTTATCGGCGCGGCGATTGTCTACTTAGTGTATAGAGGTGCGCTTAATCATACAATAAGCTTAGCAGGCCCAGGTAGCACAGTCAGCAGCGTAGCAGGAAATGTCTTCTACACCAGTCCAAAACCCTTCGTCGGAACATTTGGTGCCTTCTGTGATGAATTCGTTGGCACAGCTCTCCTGGTAGGGATCATTTTTGCACTCATAGATATCCGCAACCAGCCCGTACAAGGCAACCTGAATCCATTAATCATTGGATTTGTAGTTGTCGCCATCGGAATATCATTCGGGCTTAATACCGGATTTGCTATCAATCCAGCTCGTGACTTTGGTCCCCGCCTATGGATTGCTGCCGTTGATGGCGGACGCAGTTTGACTACCTATACCTGGATTCCGATTGTTGCACCGCTACTAGGAGGCGTCATCGGTGGCTTCATCTACGATTTCACCATAGGTAAGATTATTGAAGCCAAAAGGCTAGGACCTTCTGGCACTTCAATCCCTAGAGGTGAATTTGTACGTGAACCATCATCTGGTGATTAACACGCCTGCATAGTTTCAGCGAGACAGAACAAACATACGAAAGTCTGCATGTGAAGAAAAATCTTTACATCAGCCTTTCGTGTGTTCTCATAAGTAGCAATGCTACCGCTATGGCGGTATACTATCAAATAGTAGGTGATGTGGAATTTGTAATGTCAGGATTATCGTCCTGGTGAGTAGACACAAAAAGGAACATTATGAAAAAACTCATCAATAAACCCGAAGATGTAGTCAAAGAAGCAATGGAGGGGATGGCAGTCGCCCATGCCGATCTTATCACAGTTGATCTTGCGCAACAAATCATCGTGCGCAAAGATGCGCCAATCAGCAACAAAGTAGGCATCGTTTCCGGCGGCGGGAGTGGACACGAGCCGATGCATGGCGGCTATGTTGGCTATGGGATGCTTGATGCCGCTTGCCCCGGCGCAATCTTTACCTCCCCGGTACCAGATCAAATGCTGGCAGCCACCCGCGCAGTCAATAGTGGACATGGTGTCCTCCACATTGTGAAGAACTATACTGGCGACATAATGAACTTCGAGATGGCTGCTGAATTGGCGGCCGCCGATGGTATCGAGTTGGAAAGTATAGTTACTAACGATGATGTGGCAGTACAAGATAGCCTCTATACTGCTGGACGGCGTGGAGTCGGTGTGACGGTCCTCGTAGAAAAAATCGTAGGTGGCCTGGCAGAAACAGGAGCACCACTCAGTCAGGTGGCGACATTAACCCGTAAAGTAAATGAGCATGGCCGCAGTATGGGCATGGCCCTCACATCTTGTACGGTCCCGGCGGCAGGCAAACCAACCTTCGAACTGGCCGAAGACGAGGTGGAGATTGGTATTGGTATCCATGGAGAGCCCGGACGCCGGCGCATAAAAATGACCACGGCAGCGGATATCACCGAGACGCTGGCCAATCCCATTATTGAAGATCTTCAACTCAAGGCAGGCGAACAGGTGCTGGCATTTGTGAATGGAATGGGAGGCACACCACTACTTGAACTCTACATCGTATTTGATGCCTTACAGCGCATTCTTAAAGGCAAAACCATCACTATCGCTCGCTCGCTGATTGGGAACTATATTACATCATTGGAGATGGCAGGTTGCTCAATTACACTTCTACGCCTTGATGATGAGCTTACCAGATATTGGGATGCTCCTGTACATACGCCAGCACTACGCTGGGGCCGCTAACAACAACGAACTATTAAGATTTTGGAGGAGACAATGACTGCCACACATGCGGATATACTTCATTGGATGGAACGTTCAGTACAGGTGCTCCATGATAGCAATGCCTTTCTGACACAGTTAGACGCAGCAATAGGTGATGCTGATCACGGTATTAATATGGATCGGGGTTTCCAAGCTGTGGCAGTCAAACTTCCAGGGATGGAGAATGCTGATATTAGCACTATTCTCAAGACGGTTGGAAGCACTTTAGTTTCAACCGTTGGGGGAGCCAGTGGTCCACTCTACGGCACAGCATTTTTGCGCGCAGGTCTGGCAACCGCTGATAAACAAACCTTGGAAGCTCCAGATGTGATTGCGATGTTTGAAGCTTCACTTGTAGGTCTCAAAGCACGCGGTAAAGCACAGGCTGGCGAGAAAACGCTACTTGATGCGCTTACACCAGCTATCGCAGCCGCACAGCAAGCACAGGAGCAACAGGCATCCCTCTCACAGGTCATACAATCTCTGGCAGATGGTGCCAAGACCGGTATGGAGTCAACTATACCAATGCAGGCGACCAAGGGGCGTGCCAGTTATCTAGGTGAACGTAGCATAGGACATCAGGATCCAGGCGCAACATCTTGCTGGCTTCTCTTGCAAGCCTTGGCTGATACGCTAAAAAAAACGTGATGCCTCACTCAAAAAATGTACCCTAAAACTGTCATGTGAAGCATCTATCCATGTACAAACGAAGAATAACAAATTGTGGAGAATACACTTTTCTGATGAGGAGGATACACAATGCCTGTTGGTATCGTTATTGTTGCACACAGCGCTCGCCTGGCAGAGGGAGTTGCCGAATTGGCTAAACAAATGTCGATGGGAGTGGTGACAATTGCTGTCGCAGGAGGAACCGACGACGGGTCAATTGGAACATCCGTTGACAAAGTCACAACCGCACTCCAAAAAGCATCGAATCCTGATGGCACATTGGTCCTGCTCGATCTAGGAAGTGCCGTCATGATCACAGAGATGGCTCTGGAGATGCTTGATCCCGATGAACGTTCACATGTGATCATCAGCTCAGCGCCACTTGTCGAGGGAGCCGTTCTGGCGGCCGTTGAAGCCTCAGCGGGAAGTTCCCTCCAGGAAGTGGCGGAGGCGGCCAACAGCGGTCACGACATGCCAAAGGGGTAGTCATAAATAAGATCGAATGCATCGATAAGCAAAAGCTCATACGCAATGAGATGGGCAAGAACGTCTTTAGCAGATCATGCTCCGCAGACACCGGGCAGACCCCACATTAGTTCTGGCAGATCATCAACCGTCTGAATAACGTACAAGTGGTTATTCGATAGTATTTCTGTCGCTTGCATAAGACATGCTCCCAATCTTTAAGTCATGTTCTATCTTATCAATCATACCATCCATATATTATCCATATGCATTCAGAAATGCGACTCACGTCGTTACGCTCTAAGCTCATCTGGGAATAAACAAGGTGGTAGTGACTGTTTTATCAGGTAGGATATGGGATTTTTAGCGCTTACTAAAGATACATGTTAAAAGAATTCGAGGTTTATTATGGCAAAAGCAACATTCGGAGCCGGCTGTTTCTGGGGCGTAGAGGCGGCGTTCCGTCAGATAAAAGGCGTGAAAGCAACTACAGTTGGCTATGAAGGTGGTTCATTGGACAACCCTACTTATCGCGATGTCTGCTCCAATCGGACAGGTCACGCCGAAGTAGTTGAGGTGGACTATGATCCAGAGCGAGTCTCATATGAACAGCTATTACAAGTCTTCTGGGAAAATCATAACCCAACCACACTGAACCGTCAGGGACCCGACATTGGCACCCAATACCGTTCAGCCATCTTCTATCACAGTCCTGAACAGCAAACTACCGCCATTGCTTCCAAAGAGCAGTTGACACAAGCAGGTAAATTCAAAAAACCCATCGTGACAGAAATTGTCCCAGCGACAACGTTCTATGTCGCCGAAGATTATCATCAGCAGTACCTGGAGAAGCGCGGACTTTCCAGTTGCCACATTTAAGACTTTTTGATGGAGTGATGAGGCACGCCTACAATAATTGATACACCTCACCACTCCATCCACATATATTTTCTGTTTTTTAATTACTAGCTTGCAAGATCACGAATATAGACAATTTTGGTAGGTGTCATCCGAACAAGTAGTTCCCCCTCTACAGCATTGCGTGCACCAAAGGACTCGGCCAACGCTTCCCCCATATAACGAGCAGCGATCTTCGTAGCCCAATATTTCATCTCATCCATGTTGTCGGATAGAGTGACTGTCCCATCAATCATCGCATGAGCAATCACTGGAAGCGCTCTGTCTGGAGCAAAAGATCGGTGTGATCACATACTCTTCACTTGCCAGTGGCTTCCTGACAGGTAAGTATCGATCTGGACAGAATCTTCCGTCCAGTGCTCGCGCTCAGGTCGTTCAAAGCAAGTATATGAACGAGCAAGGCTTTGCCATTCTCGCAGAGGTTGAAAAGATTGCTGAGGAGCCATTTATATCATAGCCCCTCTCTATCCGAACTATGAGAATGTGACGGCTGCCACGCCGTTGACCGTTCCAAAAAACACACTTCTGCCCGAGAGCGTTGGCGTTGAAAACGTTGGTATCTTCACAGACGTATCGACGCTGGTACGTATCTGTCCACTACTCATATCGGCAGCGAACAGTGTACCACTTGAGCTCAAGCCATACACTGTATGCCCACCAACAATCACAGGCATTTTCATAGCGGAGGAATGCCAAACAATGGACATCTGACCATTGGATTGGATGGTAACCAGTCGCACACCATCCGTACATGGTACCAACACCTGAGAACCCACCAGCGCCGCCCCCCCCATGGCCAGACCATTACAAATCTGTGTCTCCGCAACCTGTCCCCCAACACCACCAAGAGCATTGGCATGTAAGACATAGCCCATTCCATCTTTACCCGCGACAAAGACAAAACCATCAGGCAACAGCACGGGACCCATCGATCCTAAATCAGTATCGCTACTATTTTCAGCCTTCCAATTTGCCGGAGCAAAGCCATCTTCGAGTTGAAGCTGTGGTGATAGGCGTAGCACAGAATCGCTATGATCCCACGCACCTTGCGTTTCCGCACCATTACCTACCGAAACATACACGTTCCCGGCGGCATCGATGGCCGGACCAGATGGTCCCCAGATGCCTCCCTCACGCGGAGTTGGCACACGAAAAGAAAACAGATTGCCTTGTCCATCTGTACGCGAAGCAACAACGGTCCCACGATAATCAGAGCAGTCGCCAGCCAGTCCACCGTAAGCAACGTAGATCATGCCCTGAGAGAGCGTCAACGCAGCCCTCTGCTGATGAGCGGCGCTATCCATGCCAACCACATCCACAGTACGTCGCAATTGGACCTTACCGGTGCTAGCGTCAACACCGACCAGAATATGATGAGGACCACTAACTTCGGCAACCGCGAAAACGAGTCCGGTAGCAGGATCATACACAGGCGTCCCGGTGATACCGAGTGGATCGATATCGCCACAGGGCAATGACGACTGCGGGACGGGCGTTCCTACGTTTGTCTGCCAGATCACTTTTCCTGATTGTGGATCAAGCGAATAGAGGGTATCGCCTTCCGTAGCCACAATGACGTGTCCTTTAACCATCAAAGGCTCCGCGTAGACGGCACCATTGAGACTTGTGTTCCAGGCATTCGTCAAATGTTGTGGATCAGGGGTAGACGGTAGATATCCACCATGCGTTGCGTCATGATGATAAGCCAGCCAATCATCCCATGTATGCGTTGCTGATGATTGCGCTTCTTTTGATACCGATGTGGTGGGAGTCGTTGTTGTGCCTGCTTGATGATTGCTAGTTCCTCCACTGGCACAGCTTGTCAACGTCACCAACACAAGACATAGTGTACAGAAGAGGATGTAATAGGTTCTGCGATGGGAAGCAGGCTGAAATTTATAAAGATAGAAAAGCACACCGGCTCCCATTAGCAGTCCTGACATAAAAACTATTTCCGAAAACATTATACGGCAAACCCCTTCGTTTATTCATCACTATAAATTGTTCGCCTTTGTTTTCTCTGCCCCTGCACGCGCTTGGCAGTAAGGCGACGCTCCCGACTAGCAGTGGTTGGGCGCGTGGCTTTGCGAGGAATACGGGGACGTTGTAGATCCTCCAAACGCGCAGCCATACGCTCATAGGCTATGTCGCGATTTGTATGCTGAGATCGACGCTCGGTCGCGGTAACAACGGTACCTGTTGGACGATGAAGTAGCCGTACACCCGATTCTACTTTATTGCGATGCTGTCCACCTGGTCCGCTGCTAATAAAAAACTCAAGGTCACAATCTCGTTCTAGAGACTCTCGATCAGTTGGATACAATTGAAACCTTCTATATTCCGTAATAGCACATATAACAACCTTCCACACTATACCATACATCATCAATGTAGCTGGCGGTCCTCGCACCGCCAAGTCCAACTTAATCACCGAAGGAGGTGGAGTCCATCGCGATCAAGCGACGTGGTTTTCGGGACGCGCTTGGCGAGGTACCACCTTCCATCGCAGCGAGCAAGAGAATCAACGTAGCTGCGTGTCTTGCGCACGCGGTCCTCTCGACGTACGTAATGATCGCATATGCAATAATTCATCCCGATACACGATATTTATCGTTAATACCGCTATGCATCTCGTGGGGGGATGAGCGAAATACATCAGGAGATCAACGAGTGAGCATTTCATGCATCAAGTGAACCGCGTGCGCAAGACACGCAGCTACGTTGGCGAACAGATTCGAGGTGGGGTAGGTATATTGTATAGCCATGTTTTTTAGCCCAAAACGTAGCGCTCCCCAACTATCTTCATATATTGGGGAGCGCTACTATTTTTTCTATGCTATGTTTTACAGGTCAATTAGAGGGTTCCTCTGCGACGACTACCACCGCCAGCTACAGCTCGCAGGATGGCAATAAAGACACAAGCGCCGATAAAGGCGATGATGATTGATCCAATTAAATTGCTAGAACCCAGTCCAAACAAGCCAGCAATAAAACCACCAACCAATGCCCCAACCAGTCCTACAACTATATCACCGATGATGCCATAGCCGCCACCACGCATAAGCATGCTGGCCAGTGCACCTGCAATAAGACCCACAATCAACCACCAAACGATACCACTAAGGCCCACAGCTGCTAAAGTTACCATAATGTATTCTCCTTTGCTGCAACTATCGAAATTTCCGTAGAAATGTTTTGTTCCTTGTAGAAGATTCCGGTTGGGAGGATTTTGTTTTTTCTTTCCCTTATGTGTTATATACGATTTTTTCTATGATAGTGGATACATTTTTTTAGAACATGCCCCTTGACAGTTGTGTTTTACACATCTAGAATCGAATAAGACAGGCCATAATACGTCTTAAAGAAAATGGGGGCTATGCTCCCAGGAAAGTGTATGTATGTCCGACCGCATTGGTCAGCAGATTGGTCATTACCGCCTTGTACGCTTACTTGGGCATGGAGGATTCGCAGATGTCTATCTAGGCGAGCATATCTATCTTGGGACCTGTGCCGCCATCAAATTATTGGATACACATCTCTCTTCCGATGAAACGGAACACTTCCGTCAAGAGGCACGTATCATCGCGCAATTAGAACATCCACATATCATACATGTCCTCGATTTTGGGGTCGAGGATAGCGTTCCATTTTTGGTGATGAGTTATGCTCCCAATGGCTCGCTGCGCCAACGTTATACCTCAGGCATGCCCTTGGCAATTGAAACGACCATATCCTTCGTGAAGCAGATCGCCAGCGCTTTATTCTACGCACATCAAGCCAAGGTCATACACCGAGATATTAAACCTGAAAATATCCTATTAGGCCGCAACGATGAAATTTTGCTCAGCGACTTTGGTCTGGCTATTGTAAGCCAGAATTCATCGCAACAACGTATCCACGATGTATCAGGAACAATCGCATATATGGCACCAGAGCAAGCTCGCGGGAAACCTCAGCCGGCCAGCGATCAATATGCCCTGGCCCTGATTGCATATGAATGGCTCAGCGGGAAACGTCCATTTCAAGGGACCTATGAAGAGATCATGGTCCAGCATGCCTTCACCCGTCCACCCTCGCTCTCCGAGCATATCCCTGCGATTACGCCAGCCATTGACGCAATTATTATGCGTGCCCTGGAAAAAGATCCTCATCTGCGCTTTAGCACAGTCCAAGATTTTGCACGTACATTGGAAGAGACCCATCTTTCGGAACTAGGAATCACATTAGCGCCATCAACATCGACAACGTATTATGAGCATCCAGCCCCTCAAATACAACTCGCAACTCCCAGTCCAACGGAGCATGAACGAGCCGGCACCGATACGATCTATACTGTCGCATGGTCGCCAGATAAGAGGCGCATCGCCTATGGCGGACGAGATCGAACCATTCAGGTCCGTAGCACTACCACGAGTGACAATACGCGTATCTACCAGGAACATAGTAGAAGTGTCACAATTATTGCCTGGTCCCCCGACGGACAATATATTGCGTCCGCCAGCCTGGACCGCACCATTCATATCTGGGATGCCAGCACAGGCGAGACCAAAGCCATCTACACAGGCCATAACGGTATCGTTTCCGCCCTCGATTGGTCTCCTGATAACAAATGCATTGCCTCAACTTGCAATGGAACAGATAATACCATTCATATCTGGACAGCCGCCACTGGACAACTTCAGATGATCTATAAGGGACATGCTCAGTGGGTGCGTACGATTGCCTGGTCTTCAAACGGCAAAGCTATCGCATCAGGAGCCTGGCATGAAATTCATATCTGGGATTGTACACAAGGAAAGAAACTTTTCAGCTATCGCGGACATCCAAGTTGGATAAGGGCTATTGATTGGTCGCCTCATGGCACGCTGATTGCTTCCGCTGGCGAGGAGAATAATGTGCAAATCTGGGAACCTCTCAATAAAGGACACCTTGTCACCGAGTATCATGGGCACAATGACTGGGTCGGCACGATGCTTTGGTCCCCTGATGGTGCCTGGATCGCCTCCGCCAGTAAGGATCAGAAAGTTCATATCTGGGATACGGCAACAGCGAGCAACGTCTCCATCCATCACGTGCGTACAGCATCTGCGTATGGCATCACCTGGCTATCGGATAGCAAACATGTCGTATCCGCTAACGGCAATGGCTCAGTCCAGGTCTGGAACATCAAGAGCGACTGATACCCATCAGCCTTCAGAAGCGCACTGGGAATTACGTTTCTGAAGGCCTGAATACAGCAGGTACAAAACAACTGAAAAGATACGGGCACGTGACGCTATTTAGGCGGATTCACTAACAGCGGAACTAAGAAATCTGCCTTCGGTGTACCCCAACCCGTTACAGCATCCCATCCAGGAGTGGCACTAAATCCAGCGACGTTCCCCTGCACATTATTCCCATCGACAATATCATAAAAAGTCCGACTATAGAGTTTTGGGTCATGTCCAATTTTGTACAATGACTTATTGAGAAAACCAAGTGGATGCCCTGCCATCTGATTTGCATCAGCGATTATGCCGGCCCACTGTGGGGTACCTGCACTTGTACCACCAAATAGATAATAGCCTGGGCTAGGCATAAAACCAAGATAGACAGGAACACTCGTCTCAGGATCAGCATTGAAAGCGACATCTGGCACGCCACGAAATCCATGAGATGCAGTTTGAAAGGACTTCGGTAAGTAATTTTGCTGATAATCAGGAGCCTTAAAATATTGACTGTAGCCTCCACCAGAAGCACTACCAATACCTTTGTTCCAAACTTTTTCTGATTGATATTTGCCATGTGTATCGGCGTAGAGACTTGTACCTCCCACGGCTGTCACCCATGGAGAATCAGCGGGAAAACCAACAGTTGGAAATGAATAGTTGTGATTATTAACGTCTGGATTAGCAGTACCAGCATCACCTGAAGCCGCTAAAAATGTAATCCCTTGCTGCGAAGCAGCATCTTTAAAAAAGGTATTAAAGTCATCCATTACTTTTTTGCCAGCCGGCATAAACAGCGTCTCTTCAGTCGTTCCCCAACTTTGTGAGATAACCTTACCTAAATGATTGTCTACGGCATATTTTTCTAACTTGTAAAACTCCGGTACACCTTGCAAACCCTGCGTCTCGGATACCGGACTTGTCAGCAATACGATGCTAGCTCCGGGAGCCATTACATGAGCCCATTGAACATCAAGATCCGTCTCCTGTGCCCACCCCACCTGATCATCATTTTTTTTATCCAATGGCACTGTTCCTAGCGGACTCAACACTTTAAAAGATGGAGGATCAGGCAAGTTATAATCAGCATCAAACTGGCGAAGATCGTTAAGAGGATCTGGACTACCAAATAAATCAATAATCACAATTGTCTGTCCGGTGCCAATAAAACCTGAATTTATCAGCGGTGCTACACCATAGGCATTGCGTATCTCTTGCGGGCTATAACATGGCTGGTGCTTTTGAACACGACAAATAGCATCGACTGGAGGATCTTTTGATTCCCATCTCGATACAGGTTTTCCACCAACCATATGTGCCATTGCCCCCAAATGAGGATGTTTATACGTTGTGACACTTACAAAAGAAGCAGCACAACAACACATCACTAACAAAAAAGTGAGCATATTATTATGTACTTGTAAAATTGATTTGAATGAATTGCGCACGCTACATAACCTTTCTACCACATATCACAATTAACGGGCACGCAGACAACCGCTTCCACATGTCATCCGCTATAATCTCCCTTAAAGTCATTATATAGCGCTGCCTCATACAATCATCCCACCTATTGTAAGCTTCTCGCCACTCGTTTTTGCCATCATATAATTGTATAGAACCATAAAAGCGTATAAAGATGAAAATATACCAAAAGGCATCTTAAATTCCAGCGAAATAGAGTGACATAAGTCCCAGCATTTTTAGGATGTATTGCTGAGACATAAGACCTTTGGAGAGCATTTTTGAGATCTACTAAAGAGGTTGATGTCTATATAATCACCTGCACGATGACTTCGCTCGGTATTGTGTGGTCGGGCGCGAGCCTACCATTCCACACAATACCACTTGCGAAACCCTACAGGTGCTAAGACTTCAGGATGGGGAATCCTGAAGTCTGATACTGATTATACTCGTCCCAATTTCGGACGTTCGCCAGGCTTCGGTTCGAAGTGTTGGATACTCATCACTCAAGCGTAATGCCTCTGCGATGGCACGCTCTAATTGTGGATCGACATCATGCGCGAAATCCTGAGGAGCGATATCCACCTCGATATCGGGATCGGTACCATAATTCTCAACCTTCCAACCAACATCCTTGAACCAGAAAGAGTACTCGGGTTGCGTAGTCATGGTGCCATCAACCAAGCGATGGCGTGGATTGATCCCGATCACACCGCCCCAGGTCCGCTTGCCAATCAATGGACCTAATCCCATCAACTTAAAGCTATGACTGAAGATATCACCATCGGAGCCAGCGTGCTCATTGGTCAAGGCAACCATTGGGCCGCGAGGAGATTCCATAGGATAAGGTTCGGGCTGTCCCCAGCGCGGAAAGTCATAACCAATACGACGACGCGCTAACTTGCCAAGCAACAAGCCAGAAACGTTGCCGCCTCCGTTCCAACGCACATCTATCAACAAAGCAGGATAATCAAATTCGGACAGAAATCCACGATGGAATTCCGCATAACCGGGGCCACTCATATCTGGAATGTGAATATAGCCAACGCGGTTGTTAGAGGCCTCATGCACTGTACGACGGTTACTCTCAACCCACTCGCGATAACGGGCAGTTATCTCACTACTCAGGGCTTTGACCACAACAACGCGTGTCTCTTTCGTCTCAGCAGCCTCTACCAGCAACTGGACCTCGTTCCCCGCTTGATTGACCAGCAACTCTTGTGGGCCTCGTGTGGGGCTGACACGCTGCCCATTAATCGCCAGAACTGCGTCACCAATCTTGATGTTCAATCCCGGTCCGGTGAGTGGCGAGGTAGACGAGCTATCAGAAGGATCACCTTTCACAATACGTGCGAAACGATAGCGCTCGGTCTCTTGCTCATAGCTCCAATCGACACCTAAAAAGCCCTGGCGATAATGTGGTCCATGACGCGTATCACCACCCATTTCATAGGCATGTGAGGTACCCAATTCGCCCTGAAGTTCCCACAACAGATCCGATAGCTCTGAACGCGAACTGACACGTTCAACCAATGGCGCGTATTGATTATAAATCGCTTCCCAATCAATACCGGACATATCTTCGTTCCAGAATTGCTCACGCTGTAAACGCCAGGCTTCAGCAAACATTTGCTTCCACTCAGCTGATGGCTGAACCGAAACCTTTACACGCTGTAAATCGATCCAACCGCTCTCACGCGTCGGGCGATCACTATTCCCATTATCCCCTTTCGGCTTCTCGCCCGACTTGATGACACGTAGACGATGATGGAGACTGTAGATAAGCCATTTGTTATCACGTGATAGGCCAAAGCTACCGACAGCATCTACCAATCGATCTGTTTTGTAAGCATCAAAGTCATAGCATTCAAGGACCCCTTTTCCACGTCCTGAATTTTGCAAGACACCCTCAGCCGGAAAAGATAGAAACAGGACTTTTCCTT
Source organism: uncultured Chloroflexia bacterium (assembly GCA_963699315.1). Taxonomy (GTDB): domain Bacteria; phylum Chloroflexota; class Ktedonobacteria; order Ktedonobacterales; family Ktedonobacteraceae; genus Dictyobacter. Next base: position 3,029,211 of record OY969433.1, on the reverse strand, counting down.
TAATGCCACTTATATGGCTATAACGGCCTTCGGAGACCGGAAACGGTATCACGCGATCAACAATATCATCCAGATCAATGGTGATAGCAGGTACCTTCCGGACGCCATCATCTTTTTTCTCTTTGCTCTCTGGATTAGTCTCATCAGCGCCATCCGCCTCACCTTGAGCCTTCTTTTCAGCAGGATCTTCTTTTTCTTTCTCTTTCTCATCAGGGGCTTTGGCTTCGGCAATAAAGGGAGAACGCAAATCGTTCCGCAATGTGATCAAATATGGCTTGACACCACGCGGAAAACTAAGGTCAAAGTGCAAGTTATCGTGCACAGGATTAAAAACACGCTGACCGAGGAAATACAAATATTTCCCGTCAGGATCAAATGAGGGCGAGGTATCTTGCAGAATAGGATTTGTGATCTGATGTGTTTCGCCCGACTCGATGTTACATAGCTTAATAGCTACTTTATGTGTAGTAATGGCGAACCCATAGGCAACCCAGGAACCATCAGGCGACCAGGCAATCCCATCAATAGCTCCATAGTCGCTACGATCCAACACCCTGGATGTAGCAGTCTCCAAATTCACCAGTATCAACTCATTGCGATGATTCGAGAGAACGATAGCATCGTCTGTTGGAGAGATCACTAAATCGGTAACACGTCCAAACTCTATCTCTGAAAATGAGCGGGAAGCTTCAGCGGCCTCGGGAGTAAAGACGATCAGCTCTTCGCGACCAGCGCCATCATGAATGGCGACCAGGCGCTTGCCATCATTTAACCACTCAAGAAAACGATAGCGGACACCATCAGTCTCGCCGTATTGCAGAACCGGCCCTTCCCAGTTCCCCAGCGCAAAGGCTTTACCACGCGTCGTAACAGAGAGCATATGTCCCTGCGGATGCAGAGCATAGGTATCTAGATAGCTTGGGGCAGACACAAACTTACGGCTACGCTGTGTGCGGATACTCGGGATCGTGATCTCCAAATGCCGCAGCTCTTCAGTTTGAGGATCAAACAGATAGAGATCAGCAGCAGAGTGATAGACAAGTACCTTCCCATCAGTCGAGAGATGACGAGCATAGAAATCCGTATGCTGAGTATGCTTACGCAAATCCTCACCGTCAGGTGTACAAGAATAAATGTTGCCTACCCCCTCGTAATCAGAGAGAAAGTAGATACGATCTCCGATCCAACATGGATCAGCCACATTGCCATCCAACTGCAACAAGCGCTTAAAATTGCCATCCCCCTGCCGATCACACCACAAATGACCCGCCGTCCCTCCACGGTAGCGCTTCCAATGAGAAAACTCGCGGATATTAATATTGCGACCAATAACGATTCCGCCATCTGAACTATAAGAAATAGCATTTGCCATACCAAAGGGCAACAGACGAGGCTCACCGCCAGCCGGTTTTACCGCATAAATAGCCTCAAAGCGACCAGTAAATTGTCCAGCATTGCTCGAATAAAGGATTTCAGTGCCATCAGTCGACCAACCCAGCACACGGCAATTGCCGCCTTGAAACGTCAGGCGTTGTGCCGTACCCCCCAGAGCGGGCATCACATACACTTCGCTAGGACCCTCTTCACGTCCAACAAAGGCTAATAACTCTCCATCTGGCGAAAAATGAGGATATTTCACCTCTCCGACACCAGCCGTCAAACGCTCGGCTCGCCCTCCCTCGCTGGCGACCAACCAGAGGTCGTCCTCAGCGACAAAGACAATACGATCTTGAAAAATGTTGGGGAAACGTACGTAACCCTGTGATGGCATATTTGCTCCTTACCTGAGTGTACGTGAAGGTGATATGTACACAACCACTAGAAAATAAAATAGTATGGACTGCATCGATTAACGCATCTTTTTTAATGAAAGATATTGTAACACAGCGTAGGGAAATCGTCTAAAGATGCAGAGGCAGAAGCACAAGAGGTGATAATAAGCACCTGAGCGTATCTTTTCTGGCATGCAAGTACATACATAAAACAATTTCTTGTCAATACTGAACGTATATACATAGACATTTAAGACATTTGGTACCTTCCATCATTAAATAGAATACCATGAATACAAGACATCGTCACGTTCCCATGGAGAAACAAATATGACAAGTACGGCATACCATACATGCCCGATAAACAGTAATATCCATATGCCTTCAGAAATGCAACGCAAGCAGAGCACGAGAAGGCACTAAAACCTGGTCCCATTCTATTGACAGAATTACCATACCTTACTACCATATATTCATACACACGAATATATGTACCTTTTACATGTTGCAATGAATGCACTTAAATAAACTTGCCTATTTTCTATCAGGCATACCAATGAAAGCTATATGATTGCAAATACAAATACGATTGACGTGAATCATCAGAAAAAACAGGTGGATTCTTTAAATTCTCTATCAAAAAATGTAAAGCCAAAAAATACTATTACAGTGTTAGATGGGGTACGTGCCTTTGCTTGCTGTAGCGTCATTGCTTATCATATTAACCATATAACAAATGGTAACCATCTCTGGGAAGCGGCAAATGTAGGGCCAGTGATAACTGCATTTGCAAACGCAGGTTCATATGGTGTCACACTTTTCTTCGTGTTGTCGGGCTTTTTGTTATTTATGCCTTATGCGAAAGCGCTACTCTTTGATGCTCCATGGCCTTCGATCCGGCGCTACTATGTACGCCGAATTTTTCGCATTTTGCCAGGATATTATATTTCATTAGCATTGCTTATTCTCTTCACACATCGAGAATATTTAAACCTGGACCACTGGCGACAACTGCTTCTTTTTATTACATTCTTTATGGATTCAAGTCACTCTACGTACCAGGCAATTAATGGACCTTTTTGGACTCTTGCTGTTGAGTGGCAGTTCTATATGATCTTACCGATACTTGCATTAGGATTCCGCTGGATTGCACAGCGTGGATCGTTACAAAGGCGTCTTACTTGCTTGTGGCTGAGTCTGCTAGGGCTGATCGCCTGGGGACTTGCAACTCGCTATTGGGGATACTCCTGGCAGTTAAATCCATCCCAACCAGCGTTACTTCCAGCCACACTGCATAAACTGGCTATATTCTTCCTCTACGGCCAGACAGGAAAGTTCCTGGAGGACTTTGCGGTGGGTATGCTTGTCTGCGTAGTATATATTTTAGCACAGCAGAAACCACAGCACATGCTAAGTCAGATATGCAAAAAATATAGTCGCTGGATCTGGACTGGCGGAGTTCTATGCCTTGTTTTTGCTGTAATGTGGCCATATACATCACTGCTAGGTCCGCTACGTTCGTATATTGGAGCGCATAGCTGGTTAGTGGAGATGCCTTATGCGACTGGCTTTGGACTTTGTGTACTAGCACTGTTGTTTAGTCCACCAGATCTCAAAACTATTTTTGATTGGAGCCCTGTGCGTTGGATCGGCCAACGCTCGTATGGTATGTATATCTGGCACCTCCCGTTCGTAATTTTGTTTAGTTCGTACTTAGTACCGTTATTACCCATACACAATGCACACGTAGTGTATGGATTATACTGGCTCTTCCTGATCTGTATTCTCATTCCTTTTTGCTATATCTTCTATCGTTGGATCGAGCAACCATCGATAAAGTTCGGTAGTTGGTTTGTCAAAAATAAAATACACGTGGAATAATCCGTATAGATGACTTGTTTTAAATAAGCAACGCATACAAATCACATATAAAGGTGAAGGGAATCATCTCTATAAGCATGAAAAATATTAAGGAGTCCCCGTTTATGACGGCTCTTCCAAAAAGCACTGCACAAGGTGCTACTACAGATAGAGGAAAAAAAGCAACAGTCACAAAATTATTCCAACCATATAACTTGCGCAACCTTATTTTTCGTAACCGGATTGTGGTAGCCCCTATGTGCCAATATTCATCGGTCGATGGTTTTGCCAACGATTGGCATCTGGTACATTTAGGCTCTTTCGCCGTCGGTGGTGCAGCACTCGTGATACAGGAAGCGACTGCTGTCGAAGCACGTGGACGTATTACTCCCGATGATATAGGGATCTATCGCGATGAACATATAGAGATGCTTTCACGCATTACAGCATTCATTCGTTCTCAGGGAGCACTAGCGGGCATCCAGCTAGCACATGCCGGCAGAAAAGCCAGCACGTATAAGCCGTGGGCAGATGTTAGCGGGGAAGTCACTCCTGATAACGGAGGCTGGCAAACCGTCGCTCCTAGCGCAATTGCCTTCTCGGACACTTATCCACATCCAGTTGCACTCTCGAAAAGCGAGATTGCCGAAGTAGTGCAAAACTTCGTTGCTGCTGCCAGAAGAGCCCTCAAAGCGGGTTTCCAGGTTATTGAACTGCATGCAGCTCATGGCTACTTAATCCATGAATTTCTCTCCCCACATTCCAATCAGCGCAACGATGAATATGGTGGCTCGCTTCAGAACCGTATGCGCTTCCTCTTAGAAGTCACCGATGCCGTGCGTCAAGTGCTGCCGGAAGAAGTCCCATTGCTAGTCCGCGTCTCGGCAACTGACTGGATCGAAGAGGCTGGCTTGACTCTTGCAGAGAGCGTTGAGGTTGCTCGTGAGTTAAAGCAGCATGGTGTCGATTTGATCGATGTGTCGAGCGGTGGAAATGTCGATAACGCCACAATCCCGATTGGCCCCGGCTATCAGGTACCGTTATCAGAAACCATTCACCATGACGCCGAGATACCTACCGGTGCCGTTGGTCTAATCACCGAACCAACACAGGCCAATGCTATTCTTGAACAGAATCAAGCCGACCTGATTATCATGGCACGCGAGTTTCTACGCGATCCTCGTTGGCCTCAGCGCGCAGCCCGCGAGTTATCCCAGGAAATCGAATGGCCCAATCAGTACTTACGAGCCAAGCGCTAACATCAACGCTCGTGCGATAACACTATAAAGCAGCAAGAATAACCGCTCATCGTAGTGGTTATTCTTGCATCTGCTCATCATGATAGTGGCCTTGTTGCGCCATACGAGCTTCGCGTAAAATAGCCAGGGGTTTGACCAGAAAGCCAGCACAAGCACCAAACTCATGCAAAATTGTTACCGTCTCATGCGTCATAAAGTACTTCCCGTTACCTACCACACAATCATTCATCACCAGCAACACGCTAAAACTTGTCTCGGCGGGCATCGCCGTCAAGACTTCTAGCAATTCCTGCGTATTGGTGACATCAATACGTTGCGGCGAAACAATACGATCATGTGCCTCTACCTTCTCAGGATGTATATAAAGTTCGGCATGCCCAATAGCCATTACATTCATGATTTTCCCTCTCAGAAATAATTTAATAGTAATAAACCTGTCTATTACTATTAGGCATCAGCACAGCTTTTCGCTTCAAATGATCATCAGTCCAGACAATTTACCTATACCAAGCGAGCCTACTGTAGCTGCGTGTCTTGCGCACGCGGTCCACTTGACGTATGTAATCCCTATCTTGTACAATTCCCTCTCCACGTATGTAATCTTCATCAAAAAAGGAAAAATGTCATCGGTGACATCAGATGTCTCAGAGGCTGAGTATGGGGAGATCCTCGTGTACGGATGAATTTCACATGCGTTGTGGATGATAAGCAGCGCAGATGAACGTTACGTACGTGGAGAGGACCGCATGCGCAAGACACGCAGCTACAGTTTTTCGGCATTAGTGGATTAAGAGGAAACCTGGGAGTTTTAATACCCCCAGATTTCTGTTCCAATCTCTGGCTGCTTAGCCGAGGATTAGATAGACATTCTGCAATAAGCGTTTGACTTCTTGCAGGAAGCGGGCGACGGTAGCTCCATATAGGATGCGATGATCGGCGGAGAGAGTGACATGCATGATGTCACGGACTACGGGCTGGTTGTCGATTGGCACGAAGGTCTTACGGGTGGCCCCGACTGCCAGGATGGCAGATTGTGGCGGATTGATTATAGCCACAAATTCGGTGACATCCATCATGCCTAGATTAGAAATCGAGAAGGTACCCCCATCCAGATCTGCTGGCGCGAGCTTGCCGGACTGCGCTTTGACGCCGAGCGCTTTTGACTCGCGTGCGATGGTACGCAAACCTTTAAGGTTGGCATCACGAATGACGGGTACTAATAAACCACCTGGTACGTCGACGGCAATTCCGACATTGATGTGTTTGGGCAGGATAAATTGTCCATCTTTATATGATCCATTAACTTCTGGAAACTTCTCTAAGGCTAAGGCACAAGCCTTCACAATTAGATCGTTGACGCTGATCTTTGCTCCACCTTCATCAAGGTTAGCATTGAGCTTCTGACGTATTGCTAACGCATCCGTCAGATCAATGTCGTTACTTATGTAGAAATGCGGAACACTCTGCTTCGCCTCGGTCATACGACGAACGATCGTCTTCTGCATAGTAGTAAGCTTTACAATATCAGCATCCTCGTCAACGGTGGATGGCTGTGCGGTAGGTTTCGCTCCATTGGTAGCAGGAATGGATGAGCGCTTTTCGAGGTACTCCTCGATATCATCACGCACAATACGTCCGGCAGGACCAGTTCCCTTAAGTTGGGCCAAGTCGATGTCATGCTCTTCAGCCATGCGTCGCGCTAGCGGAGATGATTTGATGGTTTCACTTCTACCATTTCCGTTTTGCTCGCTGATAGATGTTTGTCCCTCACCAACTACGTTGACAGGATTGACCACTGTTTTTTGCTTTTGAACTGGAGCGGCTTTGACTTCAGATACTTTGGACTTGCCCTGTGCCTGAGCGCCCATTCCAAGAATAGCAATAGGCTGGCCAATAGGTGCTACATCGCCTTCGTTCACCAGGATTTGCTCAAGAATGCCAGAACTAAAAGACTCAATCTCCATGTTCGCCTTGTCAGTCTCAACTTCAGCGACGACATCACCCTTCTTGACTTCATCACCCAAATTCTTCAGCCAATGGGTAATCGTGCCTTCCTGCATAGTATCGCTGAGTCGCGGCATATTTATTTCAGGCATATATTATCTCCTCCGGCGGGGGGCCAATTCGTTAATGGCATCTAATAGCTGCTTGCTACCATTGATAGCAGCCAGTTCCAACGGCTTCGCATAAGGAAGTGGCACCTCAACATTAGCCACACGCTTGATAGGAGCATCCAGATAATCAAACGCCTCTTCTTGAATTGTTGCTGCAATCTCAGCACCGATGCCATAAGAACGCCAATCTTCCTCAAAGACAATCGCACGCCCTGTCTTTTTGACCGAGTTTACAATGGTCTCTGTATCGAGAGGACGCAGTGAACGCAGATCAACAACTTCGATGCTCCATCCATTCTCCTGCTCAAGACGGCGGGCCACATCCAAAGCCAATGACGCCATACGTGAGTAGCTAATGACAGTCAAGTCCGAACCTTCTTTCGAAATGCGGGCTTTTCCAAAAGGGATGGTATAGTCTTCTTCGGACACCTCACCTTTGGTATTGTACAGGCTTAGATGCTCGATAAAAATAACAGGATTGTTGCTGCGAATAGCAGTCTTCAACATGCCTTTGGCGTCGGCCGGGTTCGAGGGGGCGACGACATATAAACCTGGTATGTGCGCAAACCAGACTTCCAAATTCTGAGAATGGGTCGCAGATAATTGCTGTCCACCACCACCGGGGGTCCGAATGACCAACGGCACCGGCGTCTGACCACCAAACATGTAGTAGATCTTCGCTGCATGGTTCAGGATTTCATCCATAGCCAGAGCGATAAAGTTAAAGGTCATAATCTCGACGACAGGACGCAGACCAAGCATAGCCGCCCCAACCGCCATTCCAACAAAGCCGTTTTCGGCAATCGGAGTATCAACAACACGCCTCTCACCGAATTCCTTCAATAGACCTGCTGTGATTTTGTATGATCCCTCAAAGATTCCGATCTCTTCGCCGATCAAAAATACATTATCATCGCGCTTCAATTCTTCGCGCAACGTATCATTTAGCGCCTGTCGAAAGCTTATCTCAGCCATGATTACTTACTCTCCTCCAGCTGCTCGTCAGTCGCATAAATATGGTCGAAGAGGGTTTCAACGCCTGGGAAGGGGCTTTCCTCTGCGAAATTGACTGCATTAGTTACGGTCTGTTCTACTTGCTCTTCCAGGTCACGCAGACCTTGTTCATCAATGAGGTGGGAATCTAACAGGCGTTGTGCGAAGGCGGGAATAGGATCGAAGTGCACGACCACGCTTGACAACCTCTTCATCTCTGTAACGATCAGGATCAATAACAGAGTGACCACGATGGCGGAAGCTAACAGCCTCCACAATATATGGCTCATGCTCCTCACGAGCAACTCTGACAGCTCTGCGCACAGCATCGCGCACAGCTAACACATCATTACCATCGACACGCTCACCCTTGACATCAAAGGCGCATCCCTTACGATACAGTTCAGACACAGCCGAACCTTGTTCGACCTTAAGACCCATACCATAAAGGTTATTGACCACAAAAAAGATCACTGGCAACTTATAAATCTTCGCCAGATTCAACGACTCGTAGAATGGACCACCATTGGTAGCCCCATCGCCCATCTGTACAGCGACCACCTCATCAGAGCCACGATACGCAACAGCGAACGCAGCCCCCACAGCCAGAGGGACCTGTCCTCCCACAATACCATATCCACCCATCAAGCGATGTTCCAGACTAAACATATGCATAGAACCGCCGCGACCATGTGAACAACCAGTCTCTTTGCCAAATAGTTCCGCCATAACCACATCGGGAGTAATGCCACGGCCAATCGCATATCCATGCTCTCGATAATTCGTGTAGAGGTAATCTTTTGGACCCAGACCTTCACAGAAGCCAACAACGGTGGCCTCTTCACCCAAATTCAGGTGGCAATAGCCGCCAATGCGAGCCATCTTATACATCTCATCCGATTTTTCTTCGAAGCGGCGCACAAGCAACATCTGATGATAGTAGTTAACCAACGTCTCTCGATTTTCGTCCTCAGGCAGCGTGACGACACGAGGCTTATTTGTAGTGGTGGCATCGCGTCTATCCAGTCGCTTTTGCTGCTCAGTACTCATGGTGTCTCCTGATTTTCTTTTTTACTAGTGCTGGGGTTGGAGAATGTTTGTTTATCCAGGATAATTCTGACTTGCCCGGAGTAGGCACCCAAATATGTAAGTCGCTAACAGATATATCACTGGTGGATATATCTCTTCACCGACATATCCAAGGTAATTGTAGCACGTCTTGGAAAGTTTACTATGCAAAAATGGGCACTCAGTCTCCCTAATAGGTAGAAGATACTGTTAGCTGGCTATCAATTTCTATACCTGTTGTCATTTTCAAACGTTTAAACCATTGGCTATCATATCACAAGACTAATTTCTATGGCTATACGTATTTTTTGATGGAGTGACTAGTTTTGTGTGAGTAATGAAGCATATAATATGATTCTTACGCTCTCTTAATAATTAAGACGTTTCCCTTACCAGGAACTTACCTGATCGTTTACAAGGATGTGACGGCGTGGGGACCATTGATTCCAAGAATTTATGGATGAACTTGGCAAACGAGGACGGCCACCTACATGATGGACATGGCGAGGACGAGTGCCGTTCCTGTATGATCGGAACGGCATTGACGACAGATTATATGTTTCTATTGTTTTTCCCAGAAAAGCGAGCAATTAAGGCGTCCGCATAATTTGCGGCAATAGGCAGTCTAAACGTGACGCCACGATATGCTTGCCACATTAATAAAATCCAGAGTAGCACTATGACGACCCCGATGAGACCAGCTATGAGCCCAAAAATGGGTCCTAATATCCAGCCAATAACCCAGATACTACCAATGAGACCGCCAATAAAATGCAAGATCGCATAGGCAATAACCAGTGGGGTAAACACAACTACTGATTGCGCGGCGTGGAATTGTATAAAATGATTTTTTCGTCCAAAGAAAAAGATCACAATGCCAGTGAAACATAGTCCCAGGTAACTAATCACCGCTGTGCGCCGGGAGGTCTGGTTGATCGAAGATGAACTCTGACCACCAAAACTTTCTCTTACACTACTTGGCGGCACGTATGTGTTCGATTGCTGCTGACCAGGGGCGTATTGCTGCTGTTGTTGCTGCGATCCACCAGCATACTGCTGGCCTCCCTGACCATAGACATAATTGGGATCGCTGCGCTGAGCTCCAGCTCCAGCTTGCTGCTGACCAGCATTGTAGGGATCATCAGCAGAATTGGATGGAGTATAACCATTATAACCATTATAACCACCAAGCGGCATTGATGGATCAGGTTGCTGATTTTGATTAGGATTGGTACTCATCAGAGCATTCCTCCATGCATAAAGAAAAGAAAAACATTTCTATCATATATTACGCCTTGCAACTGGAAAGGTTAGACGCTTCTTTTCTAGCAAGACTCTCCAACAAAGTGTACACCATCCAGAATGAAATAGCACTTTTCAGAGAATCAATATTTCGACCACAAAATCAGTTACTCAGGATACATCCGGTTCGCGTCAAAATTCGTATTGAAAGTAAATATCCTTCAAACTAGCTGTGTAGAATATCTGGTGAGGAGACGAATATGTACCACTATATGGATCATAAAGAAGCTGTCGAGATGCTACGCAAAGCAGGCTTCAATCATAGAGAAATCGACCGAATTACAAAGTTTCGTAAACAGTTTAGCCCCAACGAAATGGATCAAAATCATATTGATCATTGCCATCTCGAATTTGTGCGTTGGCTCTTTAGAAGAGGAAAGATCACAGACTTCGCAAACTGATAGCAGACATTGTTTTTCTTCTTTGTGCGTTATAGCGTTGGAATACTCATAACAGGTAGTTGTATTGTGACCGCTGTCGGGTACTTCCGGGCCACGGTCACAGCACAACTGCATTAGCAGGATAGCCCGCATTCCTATTAGCTCCACATGCCATCATCAAAAGCGCTACTGATCAATAAACACATATGCCTTCAGGAACGCGCTATTCACTTCCAGACATATACCACCGCACATGTTTCATCTAAAAGTAAGAAAATATAAGAAAACATCAGAAAACATCAGAGCACATGCAAGTGCTTCGATTTATATGTAGCTACACATCAATATTTGATCATAAATCAACAAAAAATTTTGCAATGCTAGAGCAGAAAGTCTATAATGAATAGCGTCAACAAAACAATTCAATGATAAAGGGAGGCAATATGACTATACCACCTCGGTTGACGCAGGAAAGCCTGAGTGATCAATTTACCCCCAAAAAGGCGGATAAATTTACGTTTGGACTCTGGACAGTTGCTAACCAAGGTCGCGATCCATTTGGCGATGTTGTTCGCCCCGTGCTTAATCCCGTCCGTAGTGTCCAAAAACTCTCTGAGTTAGGGGCCTGGGGCGTAAATTTTCACGATAATGATCTGGTTCCTTTCGACGCAACTCCAACTGAACGCGATCGGATTGTAAGGGATTTCAAGCAGGCTCTTAATGATTATGATATGGTCGCGCCAATGGCAACAACCAATCTTTTCTACCATCCTGCCTTCAAAGACGGCGCATTCACAGCTGTCGATCCAAGTGTACGAGCATTCGCTTTGCAGAAGACCATGCGCGCTATCGACCTGGGTGCCGAGCTCGGTGCAAAGACTTATGTCTTCTGGGGTGGACGCGAAGGTGTTGATAGCGAAGCCAGTAAGAATCCGATTGATGCTCTGAAACGGATGCGTGACGCGATCAACTTCTTGACTGAATATATAATCGATAATGGTTATGATCTACGCATTGCACTTGAGCCGAAGCCGAATGAGCCTCGCTCCGATACGTACTTCGCTACCATTGGACATATGCTGGCCTTTATTTACACGTTGGACCATCCAGAAATGACTGGTGTCAATCCTGAAGTAGCTCACGAGCATATGTCTGGTCTTAATTTTGTGCATGGTGTCGCCCAGGCGCTGGAAGCGGGTAAACTTTTCCATATTGATCTTAATGATCAAAAAGGCCCTCGCTTTGATCAAGATCTACGTTTCGGTAGTGAGAGCATCAAGAGCATGTTCTTCCTCGTACGTATGTTGGAAAACGCAGGCTATGATGGCCCTCGCCACTTCGATGCCCACGCCTATCGTACTGAGGATGAGCAGGGCGTGTGGGATTTCGCAGCCGGTTGTATGCGTACCTACAATATTCTTCGTGAGAAGGCCCGCCATTTCGATGCTGATCCTGCTGTACAGGAAATCCTGGCAACGGTCAATGGTGGCAACGCAGAGCATATCTCGTTGCTTAAGAACGTTCATGCAGGCTATACCAAAGATCTAGCGAACAAATTGAAATCCATCGATTTCAATCCAACAGTGCTCGGTCAACGCGGCTACCAATATGAGAAACTCGATCAACTCTCCATCGAACATATCCTTGGCCTACACTAAAAACATGGGGGGTTAAAAGCCCCCATGCCGCTATCCAGAAAGCTTGCGTTGTACTATAAGCGAGCTTGGGTGGCGCACCCGCGGAGTGCCGTTCCGGCTGTGCGTCAAGTGGTTGTGACGACGCCAGGGCATTGACTCCAAGAAATTATGGATGAGCGTATCAAACGAGCAAAGTGGCCTACTGTAGCTGCGTGTCTTGTGCACGCGGACCCCTCGACGTACGTAATGTACATCATCGTAGGCATTCTAATACGATGTACGTAATACTCCTCAAAAAGAGAGGGCTATCAGCGGTGAAATCAGACGCATCAGAGGCTGAGCGTGGGGAGATCAATGGGGAAGTCCGTCGTACGTCGAGAGGACCGCGTGCGCAAGACACGCAGCTACAGTAAGATGTTATTTAGCAGATACGATGGAGGTTGACGATCATATGTGCATCAAGAAACATCTCATCCATAATTATTTGGAGTCAATGACGCTAGGGCGTCACCTACATGGCTTTGCCTTGTATTTGGGCGCGTACAAGGCGTATTTCGTCGTATGAATAGTTTCCTCCAAGTTGATCTTTGATTGGGCGCAGTTTTCCGTCTTCGCTTTGCTGCAAGGCGGCCAAAATGGATGCATAGTGCTCTGGGCCCACGAGGTGTGTGAGATCCAGTTGCTCGCCGCTTTCCAGCGCTTCTATCAGGTAGTCGATAACGGTTGATGGTTGACGGCTACAGGCACGGGCAATCTCATGCTCGTTAAATCCCTGTTTGGCTAGCTCTACGGCATGACGGCGTACAACACTAGCAAGAGGCGCGGCTTTTCTCTCGGTGACGGCAGCCTCTCGCGTGGCTTCGATCTCTGGATACTGCTGCTTGTGGGATCTGATCTCGGCGGTGAATGGCTCGTAATACGCTGTTAACTTTTGCTGACCAACACCTGATAGGCGCAAAAAATCACTTTGACTGGTTGGCAGTTGCCGTACCATGGCCCATAATGTCGCATCGGGAAAGACAACATAGGGTGGTACTCCCGTTTCATCGGCTAGCCTCTTGCGCAAACTACGCAGACGCTGAAACAATTCTACGGCCACTGGATCATTTTCTGCAGTGGGTGTGCCAGGAGTATAAGACACGGCCACGGCGGCTTTAGGTTTCACGGTCTTCTTCATGGAGAATGATGCTTGCCCGCTTATAATCTGCTGCGAGCGCGCATTTAAAGCCAGGGTCGAAAAGTTCTCCTTGCGCTCACTTAAACATCCTTGCTGCAACAGTGCACGACCAATTGTGGTCCACTCATCCAGGCTGAGATCGTTACCTGCACCATAGATGGGCAGGAGATTATGACGAAAATCACGCACTTTTTGCGTATTCGCTCCACGTAAAACGTCTACAACCTGGCGCAGTCCAAAACGCTCGCGCATCTGACGTACACAGGATAATAACTTCTGAGCTTCGGCTGTACGATCTTCTTGTACGGTTGGTAGCAAGCAGTTATCACAATTGTTACAATGGGCGTCAGGCAGGTTCTCGCCAAAGTAGCTCAATAACAGATGACGACGACATTGATCACTATCGCAATACGCGATGACTTGCTGCAACTGGCGTAGACCGATGGCTTGCTGTTGTTCATCTGTCTTTTGCGCAATGACATATTCTACGCGCATGCGATCACCGTAACTAAAAAACAAGATACACTGCGCAGGTTGACCATCACGTCCAGCGCGTCCCGACTCCTGATAATATCCTTCCAGGTTCTTTGGCAGATCATAATGAATGACCGCACGCACATCCGGCTTCGCAATCCCCATACCGAAGGCAACCGTCGCCACTAGAACGGGAACATCATCGCGAATAAAACGCTCCTGATGGTCGGTGCGCACAGCATTTGATAGGCCGGCATGATATGGCAGGTTCTGAATACCATCAGTCGCCAGGTCAGCACTAAGTTTCTCGACTCCCGCCCGACTCAGGCAATAGATGATTACTGACTCTCCAGGCATATCGCGTAACAGGTCCACGATCTCTCCATACGAACTTTTACTCTTCTTGCGCACTTCATAGGAGAGGTTGGCACGATTAAAGCTGGCAATATGGATAATAGGATCATGCAGGTTGAGTTGCTGTAGAATGTCCTGCCGCACACGCTCGGTGGCTGTGGCGGTCAATGCGAGTACAGGAACGTGGGGAAAGCGCTTGCGTACTGTTCCTAGCTGACGATATTCTGGACGAAAGTCGTGCCCCCATTCACTGACACAATGAGCTTCGTCTACAGCAAGTAGTGACAAGCCAACGGTTTTGTCAATGTGATCAAGAAAGGCGAGAAAGCTAGGTTTGACTAGTCGCTCGGGAGCAACATAGAGCAATTTCAGTTCACCTCGCATTGCAGCTTGCTCCCGACGTGTACCTTCTGCATAGGGAAGAGAACTGTTTATATACGTCGCCTCAATACCATTCGCTTGCAAGCGACTGACTTGATCTTGCATTAAGGCGATTAGAGGAGAAACAACGATAGTCAATCCTGGCATAAGAAGGGCGGGCAGCTGATATGTCAGCGATTTACCGCCACCAGTCGGCATCAGTACCAACAGATCACGTTGAGCCAATACCGCTTCAACAATCTCTGCCTGACCCGAACGAAAAGAATCATAGCCAAAGTATCGCTTAAGCGATTGATCCATATACAACAAATTCAATCTACTCCCTGTCACAATGTATTATCCAGCCAACATCCCAGCCACATTATCTACAATGCTATCCAAAGAAGAAAGCTTGTCAAGAGAGCACTTCAACACATTCCTGACGTATCACTTATCCAACAAACGTCTAAGTCAAACAGTTTCTGTGTCACAAATGAGAACGTGCAATATGCATGCCCCATTATATCAAGTACTATCAAAAAGTCAATTCCGTCTATTGAGCATCATATCGAGCATATTCAATAAAGCCGTAAATGCTCCATGACAATACACACAAGCAATTGCGAGCAGGCAAAGAGGATTGGATACGATGTCATCCAACGCTAGAAGATGTGGGACGAGGCAACGTAAGCAGCTCACATGCATGTTATATTTCCTTGCATTCAAATGAGAAATGTGCCGCAGCACATTTCTAGCAACGAGAGTTGCGTTTTTGAATGCATATGGGTATTAGCAGCAACTGAGCCGATAAAGATCGGCTCTCATGCTTGTGCTACTTATATCAATAAACTATCAAAGAGCGAACTATCGAAGAGACGACCACCTGGCTCGTATAGATGAATATGCTGCTGACTCAGCAGAAAGCGTAAAGAGGCAATAATCTCATCCCTATTCATTTGGATGGTGGCCGTCAAAGCTTCAACATTTTTCTGACCATCAATAACCATATAGAATTGCCGCGCCCGACGATCAGAAATGGCAAGGACTTCAGGACTATTCGACCAGAGCAGATCTGGAGCATCGATGCGCCGAGGAACAAATTTCGATAAAGCATACAACGACTGCTGACCAACAGGATGCGGCGGACCTGCATCCGCAAATGATCGAGGCTGAGGGCGCGATGGCAGACCATTGCTAGGGCCTGGCCCATTGTTGTTACGAGGGGTGTTCGTCTGCGAAAATTGCGCATTTCTAGTACCTGGTGTCATGCGGTCTTGAGAGGTGTTCGTCTGCGAAAATTGCGCATTTCCAGCATTAGCCCCATTCCAATTAGCACCAGGCATATTGGTACTCGATATAGGACCAGTGTCCCCAGGATTTACGTCACTACGCGGCCCGGTCATGCCATGCGATAGATTGACATCCTCGATACTCTCCGATGGAGCAGTAGAGAATGTACGCCCCATGGTGTGAGGAGGAACTGGCCCGTTCCCTCTTGGAGTCGCGGTGGATGCTCTCGATACATCAGGAACTGACGCAAGCAAAACTTCCATCACAATTTTTATCAGTTCCTCTTTTTTAAAGGGCTTGGGCAAATATTGGTTTGCTCCCTGGCGCATAGCCCAGAAGCGATCCGATGAAGAATTTTTTGTGCTAACCATGATAATTGGCAACGTACGCCATGCCTCTTGAGCACGAATATAACGGCATAGTTCAAAACCGCTTATCCCTGGCAAAACGATATCCAAAATCAGACAGTGCGGGGCCTCTTGTTTCAGTACACGCAGCCCCTCCTGTCCGTTGTTGGCAACTAACACCTGGTAGCCAGCGCTCTGCAAAACTTGCTTCATAAACAAACACTGTGTATTACTATCATCAATAACAAGAACTTTGGGCGTAGCTACCATGTTCGCACCCCCATTTTCACACACAACTGGTTTCTTACGGCAGCAAACAAAGCTTTACCTCTCCTGGAATCACAGATAAAGACGCTGTGCGTGATAAAGATTGTAACCATTCAGCCTGCTTTCCCTGGCCTAACACGAAGCGAACTTACGTCTACAATACTTGTCATCAGAGGGGATAAGTAACGCTGAAAAATGACGCAACATATGTTAATAAGTCTATCTCACTTGAGGATCAATTTGTCAGAAAAAGACACGTTGGAGCTTCTCGATCAGGTAGACCCCAGCCGTGAATACTAACAACCTACCAATTTAAAAAAACAACACTTTACTCTACAAAGTAAGTATATTCCATAGTACCATCTAAGCAAACAATTAAGCAAATATAAAGATGGGGTTAACCAAAAGGTACTTTTTACTATCTGCTTGCTAAGCATAATAAAATATGTTGTAATGGCTCAGGTTTTCTTATCCTCATCCTAGGCGATTTCCCCCCTCTGACATAAAAGTCTCTCTCATCCAAAGGCAACGAATATCACAGGTGGTTTTGTACAGACGATACTACTAGCAACTTTCATAAAATAGAGTATGTTATCTGGAAATAGAGAATGGGAAAGGCCCGATAGTGAAGAGAGAAATGTAGCAGATTAAAAAATCATATGTTACTATGAACAACAAAAGGTTTGTAAAATAAGTATATATCGTTAGTGACTAAATTGGATAGGAGACGGCTGTATGGCTCAGTCAGAAGTCCGTTCTACGGCATCTGGTGCATCTGAAGTATTAACAGATGTGAAGATCCACGTTAAAGAGCGGACCTTACGCCGCGTTAGTGCATGGTTACTGCTACTCTTTTTATTACAAGGTGAATTAGGAGCTGTGTGGGATCGCGAATGGCATGCGTATGTCGGTCGTGATCAGTTCTGGACTCCCCCACATACATTGATTTACTCCTGCGTAGCGGGAGCAGGCATCTTAGCATTGATTGTTGTCCTATGGGAAACGTACCGTTATCGCCATCACATTCCAGAGGTTGATGATACATCAACTGTGTCTATTTTCCGTTTCTTCCATGCCCCACTAGGATTCATTGTACTCGGCTTCGGAGCATTATTGGCTCTGGTTGCGGCTCCTCTGGACAATTACTGGCATGAGCTGTATGGCATCGATATTGCTCTGTGGGCTCCATTTCACATGATGGGTGTAACAGGTGGGCTGATCGGTATGCTCGGCATGGTCTATGTATTCGCATCCGAGGCGGTCATAGAGCGCCAGAGCAAGAAAGCTCCCAGGCGCTACTTTGGATTGACACTCCTCGAACTAGGCATTGTCATGACCATGGCAAGTATTCTCAATTATGTGCTCACAGGTTTCTTACAATTTCCACTCATCTCCATTGGAACCATCCAAATTTCAACATATCCCTTACCATTAATAGCAGGCTGCATCATGTTTATGGTAGCAGTCAATCGTACCACCCAGAGACCTGGCACAGCCACGCTACTAGCCCTCCTACTCACCCTGCATACATTCATCGTTGAACTCTTTGTCCCATGGGCTATTCGCTTCTCAGTAGCGCAGCAAGGAATCCCGTATCGTAATCCCAACCTTACACCATCATTTAGTCTGGCCTACGCCTTTTTACCAATCGCGTTTATCATCTCAGCGCTCATCATCGACTTAGTAGCCTACAGACAGAAGCGGCGTACAGGAAAGCCAAATCGCTCAATGAAGAAAAACCTCATACTTGGAGCAATCATTACCATACCAATCATTATCATCACGCCATTTATGCTGTTATCATACACCCAGTACGCGCCAATCTTCCTGCCAGAGCAAGGCATCCCGATCATACCGCTACAAATGGCAATCATCGTAGTAGTAGGAATCATTATCATGCTCGGCATGGGTGCCTTTGGAGCATGGCTAGGCGAAGATTTTGGCGACATCTGGCGTTGGAGCAAACACTAGAACACCCATAGAAACAGCAAGAGGTTTTTTATGAAAACAATTCTTCGCATGATCACAAGCCTCGGCTTGACAGGAATACTCTTCTTGATCGTGACAACTGGTATTGCCAATGCGAATAGTAAGCCAGCACTCTCACAAACGGTGTCAGCGGGCAGCTACATCATCACCATCAACGTATCAAAGAGTCCGCCTTTTACAGGCCAACCCTTTGATGTCACGATCGTCCCACATGATGCCTCACTAAAACTCAGCGGCAAAGTCATTATGGAGCCAGGATCAGGCACCGATGGTGTTAACATTCCCACTACGCTCAAAACGTTAGGGGACAACACAGGCACACTCCAAGCCACCGTCCAGATTCCAGTACGCGGAGCCTGGAATATCGCCGTTGATTTGAATGGACCACAAGGATCGGGCCAGGCCAGCGTCGCCGTCACCGTAGGATCTCCAGGAGCGATGCCTCCCTGGATCGCATGGACCATCGGAGCCTCCCCGCTGATCATCATTGCCTTCTGGGTCACCAAACAACATCGCTACCGGCGTAAACTCGCCACCAGCTCAATATCCGCCTAATCACCAAAAGAGATGATGAGAGGTAGATGCGTGATGCATCTATCTCTCATCATCTCTTTTTAGCACTTTCTACCCTTAAAATTGTTGCGCTACACACTGACCATTCAACTATTCTTTAAAGCATAGAAGTAGAAGCTCAAACTGTCCCTACTTCCGACTTTTTTTTCCATCAAAATATTCCATACTGATCATAATGGGTAGGTTTATAACCAAAAGACAAGTGATTATTAAGATAATCATTGCGTCAAATAATTTGTACTTTCAGGAGGTGTTCCAAGGATGAATTATCATGAGGTATCAAGTTTAAAGAATTTTGAAAATATGTCACGCAATCCAACATCAACAACGGACTTAGATGCACTTCTACGAAGGCAACTCGACGGTGGAGCATTCCCTCAGAAAGAACAAGATACGGTCATCAAGGAAACGGTGACACGACGAACAAAAATGGAACAAGATCTTCAGAAATTAATCACCCCCCTCAGTCGATTAAAAGAAGCAAAAGAAATAACACAATACCTTGATCGCTATTTGACAGGTGCTTATCTTGAAGAGAAGGCAACTCTGAATATTAATAGAGCAGACAAAGCCAAAAACAGCATTGAACAAAAAATCACCGAGACAAACACATCCATAGACACGGCAAGAACAACGCTCAACAGGATAGCTGAAAGAATAGCTCTGAATCCCCAGGAGATAAATCCAGATACAACTCGTCTGCAAACAGAAATGCAGCAAAAAAGAGCAGAAATAAATGGTTTAACAGAAAACAAAAAGACATTAGAAGGAAATTTAGCACTCACGAAAGAGATAAGTGGGGTGGCGGAAAAACATTTGGAGCGGATACACGTTGATATGGCAAATAAAGAGGAATATCAACTTCGTATTTCTACAAATTTTGATAAGTTGGCTAATTGGTTGGGAAGAAGGCAGATCACCAATAATAATCTCCACGAACACATTGAGGATGTAAAGAATGGCAAAAATTATTGGATGAATGGACCGGAGAAAGCATTCTCGTTGCAGATAAATATGCTCTTCCTGGAAGCGATGCCTCCGCCACTAGAAAAATGCTTGCGCTTTAATGAGCAACTGGGACACACATATAGTGCTGAACGTCGGCTGGATTCTCCGACATTAGAGGAAAGAAAGGCGTTCCTCGATGAGACATACTGGCCTACAGGACCGAGAAATTGGGGGCCAATCAAGCCAGAGATGGTCAATTCTACAGCGAATGAAGAAAAACAGAAATATGTGGGATATCTGCAGGCAAGCACAAGGGAAAGAGCAAATACAATTGCCAATGCTTTAAGATTAAGACCTCGCGATTCACAAAACGCGAAGGTAGCAAATTATCTAGACTTTGCGACAAAAACACCATCAGAAATGTTCGATGACCTCAATGCCAGACGAAGTATGCGCAAGTTGGAACCGCATGAAGCAAATTATCTCCGGGATGCCGAAAATGAACGCGATCTGCAATTGATCAAAAACACAGGTAAATCTATAGTGCTTGAAGTTTTCAAAATGAAACAAAGCGATCCCAATCATACTAACCGTTTAGAAAACATACGTGTGGACGAGGAGCGTTGTATGAACTTACATGAAAATATTTATAATACGCTCGTAGATTTAGCACACGACCCACTCATGGAAGTAAAAGATCTAGACAGTCATATAAAGCTGGAAGATACCTCAATACAGCTCCAGAAGCACAAGATAGCTTTCCATAATGACAATGTAGAGACAGCAAACGCAGTACAACAAGGAGTTCATGAGTTTATTCATGATCGATATTTCAATGATCTCTCGCAAGGTCATTTTAAGAGCATGGAGGAAGCGATAAAAAGTTGGGGTAATCTGGGTCAAAATATGGGAACAACAATAACAAATGCAAGCCTGGCCTTTGGTACATCGGGACTAGTTAATGATGCCGTTGGTAGAGTTATCGGCAACACACTAGCCAATACAGCCATTCCTTACGTAGCACCGGCGGCAAAGGCGGCAAAGATGGTAGTTCCTCACTAGTTGATAGTAGCAAATGCGCCCATCGCTGGTATTTCAGTAACATCGATCAATGATGAGGTCGCGCTGTTGTAGAGATTAGAACATCTTTTTCATGAAAAAGATGTTCTAATCTCTACGCTATTCTTTCAATAAGGCAATACGCTTGGCGACCTCGAGAATGGATGTCAGGGACTGTGGATTGCTTAATGCATCTGCACTGACAGCTTTTTCGGGAGAGACTCCCATGAAAATTCTCTTGACTGGAACCTCTAGTTTTTTGCCGCTCAAGGTGCGTGGGACCTCTGGTATGACCAGGATTTCATCAGGTACATGATGGGGCGACACGCGCGTTCGTAAAGCACTTTTAATGCTGGCTTTGAGTGACTCATCTAGTTCGATGCCGGGTCCCAGGACGACAAAGAGGGGAAGATAGTATTTGCCGTGTGGTAATTCTACTCCCACAATCAGACTGTCGAGTACTTCAGGCAGACTCTCAACGACACGATAGATCTCACTGCTACCCATGCGTATGCCCATGCGATTGATGGTTGAGTCTGAACGCCCATAAATGACGGCGCTGCCTCGACTGGTGATACAAATCCAATCCCCATGACGCCAGATACCAGGATATTGAGCGAAGTAGCTCTCTTTATAACGTTGCTTGTCTGGATCGTTCCAGAAATATAATGGCATGGATGGTAATGGTAATGTCAATACCAGTTCACCAACCTCATCAAGCAGCGGCTGCCCCTGCTCGTCAAAGGCTTGGATCAGGGCTCCGAGTGAGCGGCACTGTAATTCGCCTGAGTACACAGGCAAGAGGATCGAGCCAGAAACAAATGCAGAACAAACATCAGTGCCACCGCTGATAGAGGCGACCCATAGATTACGTTTCACATGCGCATACAACCAATGGAAACCTTCTGGCGGCAAAGGAGATCCCGTTGAACCGATGCTTCGTAACGCGGCCAGATCAAAGATCTGTCCCGGCTCGATGCCGACCTTCATGCAGGAAGTGATATAGCCCGCGCTGGTCCCAAAGCAGGTCATACGGCTCTCATGGGCAAACTGCCAGAGCGTCTGTAGATCAGGATAGCCTGGACTGCCATCGTATAAGAGCACCACCGATTTTACTAAAAGTCCACCGACCAAGAGATTCCACATCATCCAACCAATCGTCGTAAACC
This sequence comes from uncultured Chloroflexia bacterium, assembly GCA_963699315.1. Classification (GTDB taxonomy): domain Bacteria; phylum Chloroflexota; class Ktedonobacteria; order Ktedonobacterales; family Ktedonobacteraceae; genus Dictyobacter. Next base: position 3,006,819 of record OY969433.1, on the reverse strand, counting down.
AGAAAAAGCGATCAGTGGGCTTCAAGTTCATATCGAACGTGAGAGCCTTCAGATGCTCAAGCAAAATACCGCCATGCCCTTGGACAATCGCTTTGGGCAAGCCGGTGGTGCCAGATGAATAAAGAATCCACAATGGATGCTCAAAAGGAACTTGCTCAAAAATCAGTTCGGCTGGGTGACTGATGGCATCCTGCCAGAGTATACCGTTACTCAGATCCTCTGGCGAGGCATCAGGCTGCAAGTAGGGGATAAGTATCGTCTTCTGAAGCGTTGGCAGTGCCTGTTGTAGTTCTTTAATCATCGCCAGACGATTAAAGGTTTTGCCTGCGTATTGATAGCCATCAACGGCAAACAGAACCGTCGGTTCGATCTGCGCAAAACGATCAATAACGCTACTCTTGCCGAAATCTGGCGAGCAACCAGACCAGACAGCTCCAATGCTGGCACAAGCCAGAAAGGCCGTCACCGTCTCGGGGATGTTCGGCATATAGGCCACCACGCGATCTCCCCGCTTCACGCCCATCTGCCGTAAATAGTGAGCCAACGCCCCAACAGTCTGCTGCAGTTCAATCCATGATATCTCCGTCAACGCATGACGCTCTGACCGAAAAAGGATAGCTGGTTGCTGCGTTGTAGCATTGCGAAATACATGCTCGGCATAGTTCAAATGTGCACCTGGAAACCAGGAGGCTCCTGGCATCGTACGTTCAACAAGAACTGTCGTGTACGTTTGAGACGCCTGCACATGAAAATACTTCCAGAGAGAGGCCCAGAAGTCTTCAAGCGCATCGACCGACCAGCACCAGAGTTCTTCTCGGCTCTGGAAAACCAAGCCCAGTTCGGCTTCAAGCCAGTGCATATAATGAGTTATGTTTGCGTCACGCTGATCCTCTATGGATGGTGACCAGAGAGGCTGCTCTTCGCCAAATGGATTGTCCATTTCATCCTGCCTTTCATCAAAAACGGTGCAGTATGTTTGCTCTGGTAAGTTCGATGTGTAATAAGATAAATATCGAACTTCTTAATAATACAGTATACCTCACGAATTCGGAAAATATATCGCGTAACCACAACAGAATTTCAGCCTAACTACGATGCCAACAAACTGCCACACATAGTTGTCATCTGCTACAATATAAATATATATGTGCACAGCTACGTATACAGCGGTGCACTTGCTGCCCCATCAACGATTATGCAGCAATTCTAGAGAGGTTTAGAGAAGTACCATGACGAGATTTTCCATACTTTTAATGCGTGGCTTAAGCCAGCGTTGTCCGATATGTGGCCAGGGTAAGTTATTTCATAAAGTGTTTAAAATGAACACGCAGTGTCCTGTATGCAGCTTTACCTTCGAACGAGAAGAGGGATACTTTACCAGCGCAATGGCTATTGATCTGGTGATCAGCGAATTAATAGCAGCGGCGATTGTGTTACCATTGGCGGCTAATCTGACAATTCCAGCTCTGAACGTAATGCTCATCGGTGGTCCATTTGTCATATTCTTACCATTACTTCTGTATCGTCCCAGCCGCAGCATCTGGATAGCCATGGATCACTATCTCAATCCAGCCAGCAGAGAAGAGCTACCAGATGAATCGCCATTGATACAAAAATCACATGGTATCAACAAAGATCACTCGTGAAGGACAAATATAGCTTGAACGACCAGACACTCAAGCAGAGGCAAGGTGGTAATATAGTGGGAGGGCTTGCTTATTTAGGGCAGAATATGGTTAAATGCCAGAAGCATGACAGATAAATATTCACAAAATGCAGCCCAACAACGTATCTACCAGGCATTCACTGGTATGGTGATGGATGATGAAAGCAAGATTGACCTCGCACAGGCAGCTCTTCTGATTGCTAGTGTGGCTTACCCGGACTTAGATCCTATTCCATCGCTCACTCAACTCGACACGCTTGCGCGGCGGGTTAGAGAGTTGCTCTCACTTTCTGAGACTGAGAGCTTGACGCTCACCGATCCCGAAAATGCCATCTCGCCCCTCACCGTCATCGCAGCTATCAATCAAGTACTCTTTGAAGAAGAGCATTTTCATGGCAACAAGGACGATTACAACAATCCTAATAATAGTTATCTCAACAAAGTGTTAGAAGATCGAATAGGGCTGCCAATCACACTCTGCTTGCTGTATATGGAGGTAGGCAAGCGTATCGGCGTACACATAGATGGAATGGGCTTTCCATCTCACTTTATGGTGCGCTATCACTGGCTCGAAGGCAACATCTACATCGATCCCTTCGCGAATGGACTTATCTTGAGCGAGCAAGAATGCTTGGATCGTCTTCACGCTCTTACCCGTCATCACATTCCACTGCACCCACGCTGGCTAGAGCCGGTCACGCCCAAACAGATACTCATACGCATGCTTAATAATCTCAAAGGCGTATATATCAACAAAAATGACTTCGAGCACGCGCTCTCCATCAGTGATTTAATCATCATACTCCTACCACACGTAGGAATCGAGCAGAGGGATCGCGGCTTTCTACATCTTGAACTCAAGCATTATGGGAAAGCCATGAGAGATCTCCATGCCTATCTAGAACTTACCCCCAACGCTTCAGATCGCTATGAGATTCGTCAACACATCAAGGGCATCAAGCAAACGATTGCCCAACTCAATTAAAAGCACATATGCAACACAGAGGCGTTGTCTTCTGTGTTGCATATGTGCTTTTCGGGATAAAGCGCTTATTATTGGATGGATTAGCCATCGATGGGCAAGCCTTCCATGGCCATGATTTTGAGGGCGTTGGTGGTTGGACAAGGTCCGTCGCGCAGGATATAGTCAAAGGCCATGTGTCCCTCGATCACTTCTTCTCTGAAGTGATTGTTTCTGACTTGCGGTACGGTTTCGGCGAGTTTGACTAATTCCAGGTCGTGGGTGGAGATCAAACCAACACAGTTGCGTCCAACTAGCGCCTTGACAAATGAACGGCTACCGATCAAACGCTCACGATTATTGGTGCCTTTGAAGATTTCGTCCACCAGGAAAAAGAGCGGTAACTGCTCAGGTTGATCAAGCGCTTCTAACAGGGCATGCAAGCGTCTGACTTCAGCGTAAAAATACGAATAACCGTCGGTTACAGAGTCGGTTACACGCAGACAGGTAAAGAGGCGGAAGAGCGAGGTCTCGAAGCTCAGAGCATTCACAGGTCCTCCCGCGTAGGCCAGACACAGATTGACTCCCAGGGTGCGCAAAAAAGTACTCTTGCCCGCCATGTTCGAACCAGTGACAATCACAACCTCTCCTAACGCATCCATGGTAAAGCTGTTGGTCACTTTCTTCTCAACCGGTATGAGTGGATGACCAAGTTCGCTGGCATTAAAAATTGTCGGCTGTGTTGATGCTTGCTGCTGATCAGTAGCGATCTCTGGCATGATATATTCTGGGTTCAGATACGCAAAAGATGCGAGCGAGCAGAGTGCTTCAAGCTCAAACCAGGTATCCAACCAGACAGGCAGGCGCTCCTGTAGCTGAGCCTTGTAGGATAACAATTTATTGGCACAATAGAGATCCCATGGCACGAATGCATTGACCAGAATCCATGCTATTCCGTTGTTCTTGAGTGTTGAAGCTGAGGAGATACGCGCGGTCCCCTTCAGGAGCGCGGTCGGACCAGTCTCTTGCTGTTGATAAAATGGTGCGCATAGCTCACCAAGTCGCGGATGTCCATGATAGGGGTATGTCTCAATATAGGAAAAGATCCGGCTCAGCGTCCCAAAGCCATAGCGCAGAAAGGTTGCATCCTCAAAGATATCGCCACGCTTATCGCCAGTGCCAAAGAAGAGCAGCGCACTAGCTACGAGCGTGTAAATCCAGAGTGTGGGCATTGAAATAAAGAGTGAGGCAATAAATAAGAGTATGGTGACTAAATTCAAGGCGGCTGAGATCCAAAGCAATGGACGCAATGTGGATGGGGGGTCCTGTCTGCTCAACCATTGCAATAGACGCCCTCCTTCTAACTGCTCAGATTTGCCACCAGAGGCTAGTAAAGAATTGAGAATCAGTCGGTCGCGAAAACGCGTCATCGATCCCAACTCGTGCACCAGCTCCTGCCGCTGTTGGATAGTTGCTAGATCTGGCGAGGTCTCGAGGAGCCAGTCGCGCAGACGGACACTGCCCTCACGAGAAATTCCGGTATTTATCAGACGATGAATCGAACGTGGACCGGTGATATCCAGATCCACTTCGAAAGGATGATCCACGACAGGAGGCTCATAAGCGACTTCCGGAATATGGTCCCAATCTAATTTCATGCGTGCCAGATGGGCCGCTTTGATATGCATCCAGAGCGTGTGCCGGGCAATACTATGATCGATCAGACCATGATAGTGCGCCACGATCCCAAAACAAAGCATCGAGAGCACAAATACGATCACGCCAACCCACCAGACGATCAGAATCGCAAAGATCACGGCGAGCGCAATTCCCACGAAGAAAATCGCCACACGCGACCATGAATAGACATTACTACGCGGCGTCTGAACATCTATATGTCGTTGCAGGCGAGCAACTTGCGCCTCTAACAACTGAATACGTTCTTGCTTATTATTCACTGTACTAGTAATTCCTTTGGCAATCTTTATTCATGCTATACCAAGAGTCTAGCACGTCGCAATCATCGCGACAAGAGACAGCACAATCGTTGAGCATCAACTACCTGAATATGTGATAAAATCACAGAAGGATGTAAACCAGAAGGACAGGCGTATAAGCTATTATATAACAATCTAATCGCATAGCCTTTAAGTATGCCAGCTTGAGTCATATTGTCCTTCCCATCTTATACGTCTAAGGCACGAGATAGTTATAGTTCATAGTGCCTAACTTCCAGTTAAGTTATAGCCACGATGCTATATCATGCCACATCAATGTAGAAAGGTAACGTCATATGCAGCTAGCAAACAAAATATTTCTGATTACGGGTGGAGCCTCTGGCCTGGGTGCCGCCTGTGTTCGACTTCTGACACAAGCAGGAGCAAGGGTTGTCATCGCCGACGTAAACAGTGAAACAGGTACAGCCCTCGCCCAGGAACTCGCAGATAGCGCACTCTTTGTGCAAACCGATGTCACCAGTGAAACCAGCGTCAAAGAAACTATCCAGGCGACCCTTGAGCACTTCAAGGGACTGCATGGAGTCATCAATTGTGCAGGTATCGGCATTGCAGAAAAAGTACTCAGGAAAAACGGTCCAGCCAGCCTGGAGGCGTTTACCAGAGTCATCAACATTAATTTGATCGGCACCTTCAATGTCATCCGTCTAGCAAGCGAAGTCATCAGCAAAAATGAGGCTTCAGAGAGCGGAGAGCGAGGAGTAATCATCAATACAGCCTCTATCGCCGCTTACGATGGTCAGATTGGGCAGGCAGCCTATTCAGCCTCCAAGGGCGGCATTGTGGGCATGACACTCCCAATTGCACGCGAATTCGGTCGCTACGGCATCCGCGTCGTCGCGATTGCGCCCGGCATGTTTGATACTCCTATTCTGGGCATGATGCCTGACACGGCCAAGGCTGAACTCTCACAACGGGTACCATTTCCACAGCGCATGGGACGCCCAGATGAGTTCGCGGCGCTCGCCAAACATATCCTGGAAAATGAGATGCTTAACGGCGAAGTTATCCGCTTGGATGGCGCTCTGCGAATGCAATAAGGTCTTCCGACGACGCGAAGAGACAATACTAAATCACCTAAGGAGGTGGAGTACGTCGCGATCAAGCGACGTGGTTTTCGGGACGCGCTTGGCGAGGTATCACCTTCAATCGCAGAGAGCAAGAGAGCCAACGCTAGCGTTGGCTCTCGTGGTTTTCCACGTTCGAAACTCTTTACGCTGGACTTGGTGGTGTGGTGACGCTTTTGCTCTTATTACCGCTATCCCATAGTTCCAATTGAACATCTAGACATTCGTTACATTCGGCACTATACTTGTCGAAGATCACTGTCCTTGTAGCCAAACATCAATTCCCATGCAGAATAATCACAGTCAAAAAACGTGAAGACACTTTTGATCTACAATCCAAACGAGAATTATTATTTCTTTGCATGCAGATGAGTGTCACACTTCTGCATACAGATGGGTATGACGTGTTCTATACGGAAAGGAACGCATTGTCGCTATGTCTAAAAATAGTGAAAAGACGAAGTTAAACAGTCGTAGCAGTATGATTACTGAAGGCGTGAACCGCTCTCCCAATCGCTCTATGCTGCGAGCAGTCGGTATGACCGATGAAGACTTCGATAAGCCGCTGATTGGTATCGCTAGTACCTGGGCAGAGATTACTCCCTGCAACTCGCATATTAATCGCCTGGCGGAAAAGGTCAAAGAGGGCGTACGTGAGAGCGGTGGCATGCCACAGATTTTCGGCACGATCACGGTCAGTGACGGTATCTCGATGGGGACCGATGGCATGAAATTCTCTTTGCCGAGCCGCGAAGTGATTGCTGACTCTATCGAGTTGGTATCAAATGCACAACGCTTCGATGGTGTGGTCGCGCTCGGCGGCTGTGACAAAAATATGCCCGGCTGTTTGATGGCCCTGGCTCGGCTGGATATCCCCAGCATATTTGTCTATGGTGGAACGATTCTGCCGGGCATCTGCCGTGGTGAGGATGTCGATATCGTCAGCGTTTTTGAGGCGGTGGGACAGTATAGCGCGGGTAAGATCGATCAGGCTCAGTTACGCGAGGTGGAGGTCAACGCGATTCCTGGCGCGGGCTCCTGCGGTGGTATGTATACCGCGAATACGATGTCTTCTGCTATCGAGGCTCTTGGTATGAGCCTGCCAGGCAGTTCATCAATGCCAGCGGTTACAGCACGTAAAAGTGAAGATTGTTATCGTGCAGGCCAGGCACTGATCCACTTGATCGAAAAAGGCATCACGCCGAAAGATATTTTAACAAAAGAAGCTTTCGAAAACGCCATCACAGTCGTCATGGCGCTTGGCGGCTCGACAAATGCCGTCTTACACTTGATCGCTATCGCTCGGCAGATTGAGGTTCCTTTGACCATTGATGACTTTACACGCATCGGCGAAAATGTCCCTCATCTGGCGGACCTCAAACCGGGCGGTAAGTATGCCATGACCGATCTGGATCGCGTGGGTGGAGTGACGGCTGTCATGCGCCTCCTCCTCAAAAAGGGCCTCTTACACGGCGATGTACTGACCGTGACTGGCAAAACGCTAGCCGAGAATCTTGAGTCTCTACCCGATCTGTCAGAAGGTCAACACATTGTAATGCCATTCGACAAGCCATTGCGTTCATCGGGTCCGCTCGTCATCTTGCGCGGCAATCTGGCACCCGAGGGAGCAGTATGCAAAATCGCTGGTCTGAAGAACATTGTCCATACTGGTCGCGCCAAGGTCTTCAATTCAGAGGATGAAACCTTTGAGGCCATTATGGGACATCAGATCACACATGGCGATGTCGTGGTGATTCGCTATGAAGGGCCCAAAGGCGGTCCTGGGATGCGTGAAATGCTGGCTGTGACTTCGGCCCTGGTCGGTCAAGGCTATGGCGAGACGGTTGGCTTGATCACAGATGGTCGCTTCTCAGGCGGCACACATGGGATGGTGGTTGGACATATTTCTCCAGAGGCACAGGTAGGTGGTCCGATCGCGATTGTGCAGAATGGCGATACGATCACCATCGACGCCGAAAAGGGTACACTGTCGATTGATCTTAGCGATGATGTTATCGCCGAACGCTTTCGTCAGTGGGAGGCACCAGTGCCTCAATACAAAAAAAGAAGCGTCATTGCCAAATACGCGAAACTTGTGACATCTGCTTCCGAGGGAGCAATCACCGAATAGACCCAAAGCAAGCATGAACAAGACCGGAAACATTTCACAATGGAGATGTGCCTCCGGCCTTGTCCAATAATATGCATTCAGAAACGCAGCTAGCATTGTACAGCGACACTTTTCTCATCTGAATGCAAAGGAATTTAAAGTCCAAATTGCATCTTTGAAAGAATCACCGCTCATTCATGAAAATATTGACATAAAAGGCTTCATCTACGATGTCCATAATGGACGGCTGAACGAAGTAGCGTAAAAGTCTCTCAAAAAGAGAGGTCGATTTGTTGGAGCTTCGAAGCCAGATAACTACCTGTTGGCTTCGAAGCTCCAACAAACTTATTTCGTAGCCAGTTGATGATCTTTCTTTGCACTCTCATCATCGGAGGAGGGAGTCAGCAACTGCTTAGCCCGCTCCAGGCCAATAGATAGCAAGAGCGTGGGGATACGCGGTCCTGTATCTTTGCCACAGATCAGCGTGTAGAGTGCGACAAAGAACGAGCGCTGAGCCAGCTTTAACTCATCATTGGGAGGAGTACTGACATCCAAGCCACGCACAATCTTAGGAATGCTGTACATCAACGCGGACAAGCCACTGAGATGCCAGGAAGAGTCCAATTGCTCGGCGAGCAGGCGCACACCAGCTTGATCCATAGCCGAGAACTGCTCAAAAGCGACGTGATCAAAGCTGCTATGAATCTGAGTGCGCTCATCATCGGGCAGATAGTTGTTGACCCAATTTAAAGCACAGGTGAAGCGCGGCTCCAGCTCAGCGCGCAACATCGATGAGTCTTCTGCACCCACATCAGGCAACGTCTGGGAGATGATACGAAGCACCTGCTCCTCGTTCGCTTGTGTGACGTCGATCACAGATGTCAGCAACGGGAAAGAGACAGCTTTGTGCGTATAGACAATCTCTTCGCTAGCCGTCTTTGTGGCGCGTTCAAACAGCTTCTGATTAACCTCACTGGCGGCTCCCTTGTTGATCTGCCGTACCAGAGCATCCCACTCCTCATACAAGCGCAGGAGTCCCTGACCATAGTCGATCTCGAAAGCCTGATTGTTGGCGCGACGAGCATAGAGCCAGCGTAGGATGGCGGGCTCGATGATCTCAAGCGCGGAGTCGACAGTTGCAGTGGTACCAACTGAACTGGATATCTTCGAGCGTCCACCCATACCAACAAATGCATAGCCAATAAACTGCGGCGATTTCCAGTCAAAAAGTTTCTGGACAATGCGCTGCCCAACAGTATAACTACTGCCTGGAGATGAATGATCCTCACCACCTGGCTCGAAGTCAACCTGCTCATAGCTCCAACGCATAGGCCAGTCAACCTTCCAGACCAGTTTGCCATCAATCTTATCATTCAGACTATAGCCAGACTCATAACCACAATTAGCGCAAACATAGGTGAGAAAGACATCCTCATCGCGATACGAGGTCACACGCGTCATATCTTTGCGACAATTTTCGCAGTAGACTTTGAAGGGGTAATAAGCGGTACGACGCTCCTCGAGAGTATCTTTCTGGCCTTCGAGATTCTGATACTCGGCCAGAATATCGAAAATATCAGCACGCTGGCGCATGGCCACTTTAATCTGCTCGATATAGTCTCCACGCCGATAAGCCTCGGATTGGCGCACATAACGCGGATGGATGCCCAAACGCGCTAATCCATTGATAAAATCGAGCATATAGCGGGTAGCATACGAATCATACTCGCCAAAAGGATCAGGAATATCGGCATACGGCATCCCGATATAGTTCGCAAACTCAGCCGGAACGCCCGCCGGCACTTTGCGCAAACGATCATAATCATCCCATGAATGGATATGGTCGACCTTCCATCCACGTCCCCGCAATTCTTCGGCAACCAGATGAACAGTCATTGGCTCGCGCAGGTTTCCCAGATGGATGGGACCCGATGGACTTATACCCGATGCACAGACAATCGTGGCATCTTCACCCTTGCGTTGTCGGACACTTGCTTCCACACGGTCAGCTACTTTTGTAACCCAATCAGCTTTCATCATTCACAGTCTCCAGATTGTAGCTCGCTTCAATTTCTCTATATCATTATTCAGCTCTATCATTAGAAAACAGCGCAACGCCTACGTCCACTCCGCACGCAACGAGCCACAGCAGATGGTGAGGCGAGCTGAATAAATTATTATCTTTCCTGGCTATATTTCCTGGTGCTTATTGTATCAGTTTAGCTAGCAATAGTCTTCACGAACAGCTAAGAATTACTATATAACCGCAGAAAGCCGAGAGGAAAGGCTTGGGGCTCATCGAAAACATGTACCCACCTATTATATCCCACCTAATCAAGCAGCCATACATTCTCATATCCACATCGCAGAAACGCAACGCTCAATGAATTATCGTTTGTTTTGTACTTGTCCCCAAAGCACGCAATATGCTATAGTACAGGTAATCGAATGATGGAGGTTAAGTGGTGCGGCAAAAGTACGGGACGAGAGTCCAGGTACCAGAGAAAGGTAAGTTTCCTATGCCAACACAAGAAGAGAGACTCAATACCTTAGAGAGAACAGTAGCATTGCTAGAAAAAAAGTTCAACAATGCAGATCTTCAGAATATAAATCATAACGCCACAATGCTACTAGGACTTACATATAAACAACAAGCAGACATTAATGAAATTAAGATCACTCTTAACGAACATACGTCAAGGCTCGACAATCTAGATGCCAAATCTGATAAACATACAGAAACACTTAACGAGCATACGATATTGCTTCACGAGCATACGTCTAAGCTCGACAATCTAGAGCAGCACTTTAAGCAATTAGAAGCTAAATCCGATAAACATACAGAAGCACTTAACGAAAATACAAAATTGCTCACACAAATGCTTGCTCTATTAACCAAATTCTCCAAAGAATAAAAATCTCAAAGAACATCAGCTCGGTCTCTTCACAGGGGTCGTAGATATTGATTTACTCACTCTTTTGACGAAGCGAGAAACTGGTCTCCTACGCATGGCCCAGGCGGGTGTCATAGTCACGGACTACGCCACTACAATGGTTGAGATTCTAAAAGACAACGGGAGTCCCATTGCCAACGATCTCTATGCGGCTCTCGACATGCCTTTCGGCACGTTGGTTGGTCAGATTTTTGCAGCGAACAAGGCAGTATAAGTCCAAAAAATGCGTTTTTCTGAATTAGAACCTGTAGCTAGAAGTTATGTGCAAGCTATTCAAGATCAAACTCTGTTGCATGATATGATCAGGCAGGTGTGGAGCGCGGCAGATATGGAACAAGTCAGGACGTTGTTGCAAGCGTAAGTAATGGCTGTGTACAGGATGATCATATTCACACTACTGGCTTCAGAGCTTTACAGAACTACAGAGAGCCTCAAACCGACAAGGGGAAAGCTTGAGGCTCTCAAAAAGCTTCGTGATGATCTTATGACAAGCGTGCAGTGATCGCCTGTACAAACTCCTCAGTACCGGCCTTTCCTCCCTGATCGATGGGCAGCAGAGTGCCGTCTCGATAGGTCTGGTCAATGGCGGACTCTAAGGCACGGGCCTGCTCTTTGTATCCCAGATAAGCGAGCATCTGCGCTCCTGATAGGAGCATGGCGGTGGGGTTGATGATACCTTTGCCAGCTAAATCGGGGGCCGATCCATGGACAGGTTCGAAATACGCGTAGTTCTCGCCGTAGCAGGCACTGGGAGATAGTCCAAGTCCGCCAATGGTGCCGCTGGAGACGTCGGCCAGGATATCACCATGTTCGTTACCAAGCACGACGACATCAAGTGCCTCAGGCGAAGCAACCAGGCGTCGGGCCATATCGTCAACGAGAAATTCCTGATAGGTCAGGCTCGCATGCCGACTGACTGCCTCTTTGACAATCGTGCGGAAGCGACCGTCGGTGCGTGGCTGAATCGAGTATTTAGCTCCCAGCGTGACACGTCCGGGATATCCAGCGGCTTGACGCTCTAAGGCCAGTTCGCAAGAATAATTGGCCACCCGTTGCATCTGCTCATCGGTGCTGACCTTGATCGAATACGCTCCAACTTTATCGACAGGAGGAGCCATCCACCAGGAACTGCTACTGTTGAGTGCTGCGAGTTCAGAGACGTCGCCCTCACGAGGAGGATACATGCCTTCCAGGTTGTCGCGGGCGATGACATAGTCGATGCGCTCGGGATGCTGCATGGGACTGTTATAACCGGGAATCCAGCGGATTGGACGCACGTTGATGAAAGTCTCTTTGTTCCAACGCAGATACCAGAGAATCGGTCGACTGGGTCCACCGCTCGCTCCAAACAGAGTGCAATCCGCGTTATCAATCGCCTCACGTGTAACATCGGGAAAAGGTGAGCCGAGCTGCGCCTGAGCCTCGCGTCCGCATGGTGCTTCGACAAAGTGGATGCGAGGAACCAACTGGCGGAGAATCTGCACCGTAGGCCGCATGACCTCCGGTGCAGCGTCGTCGCCAGGTATGACGCATACGGTGGGCGGATTCTGCAGTTGACGGCGGATCATCGCAGGGTCCCTTCCATCTCGATGTAGTTGATGATTCCTCCGGCAGCCACAATTCTCGCCACAAATGGATCTAATGGCTCTGCCTGAAATGACTGACCAGTAGTCAGATTATGGATTTCACCAGTTCCCAGGTTCACATCTAACTCCTGACCATCTTCGCTATTAAGGACCGCCTCTTCACAGACTATAACAGGCAGGCCGATGTTAACGGAGTTGCGGTAGAAGATACGTGCAAAACTTCGTGCGATGATTACCTTGACTTTGTTGGCCAGAATGGAAGTTGGTGCATGCTCACGAGAAGAACCGCAGCCAAAGTTATGTCCTCCCAGCATAATGTCTCCGGGTTTAACCTGTTGCGAGAATTCAGGATAAGCTTCAAAAAGACAATATTTTGCCAGCTGTGCGTGATCGGTTGTGACATTATAGCGTCCAGGAATAATCAAGTCTGTGTTAATATTGTCGCCGAGTTTCCAAGTGCGCCCCATAATAATTAGTATCCTTTCGTCTGATGTTGCTTTGCTTGTTAGTCTAAATCCTACTATCTTCCAACACGGGAGTGCCGATTTCTAATAGGATCTCACGAGGATCGGTGATATGACCGGTCAGCGCACTTGCTGCGACTGTCGCAGGACTTCCTAGATAGATTTCTGCGGTGGCATCACCCATACGACCAGTGAAGTTACGGTTCATGGTTGTCAGAGCACGCTCACCTGGAGCCAGGACGCCAAAGTGACGACCAATACAAGGTCCGCAACCAGGAGTACCTACGGATGCACCAGCCTCCGAGAAGATCTCCAGATAGCCGCGACGTAGCGCCTCAAGATAGATCTCGCGTGACGCTGGAATGATCACCATGCGCAGATCGGGACTGATCTTTCTACCACGTAGGATATTGGCAGCAATCTCCAGATCATCCAAGCGACCATTGGTGCAGGTACCGAGAAAGACTTCATCCAGTGTGATGTTTGTGACATCTTCAGCAGGATGCACGATGTTGACATCTGGAGGACAGGCGACCAGGGGTCTCATGTCGGTGACGTCGATCTCGATGACGCGCTCGTAATGTGGGTCCTGGGCCCGCAGCAGTGGATATTCTACCTCAGTACGTCCATGCAGCCAGGCGCGAGTGGTCTCATCAGCGGCAATCAAGCCGGCCTTGGCGCCCATCTCGATCGCCATATTCGAGAACGTCATACGCTCACTCATCGAAAAGTTTTCGATCACTGAACCGGTATATTCGACAGCTCGATAGTTTGCTCCATCAACGCCCAGACGGCGAATGATCTCAAGCGAAACGTCTTTAGCAAAGACTCCGTGAGGCAGGGTACCAATGATGTTGACGTTGATCGTTTCAGGCACGCGGAACCAGCTCCGACCAGTTGCATAAGCCACGCCAATATCAGTAGATCCCATGCCTGTACCGAAAGCTCCAAAGGCTCCGTAGGTACAGGAATGGCTGTCGGCTCCAACGATGATGCTGCCCGGTACAACAAAGCCTTTTTCCGGCAGGACTTGATGACAGATGCCTTCTTGCAGAATGGGGATTTCTTGCTCTTTGGCAAACGTTCGTATTTCACGATGCAGGGTCGCAGCAGCAATCGTCGAGGCCGGTATGATATGGTCGAACACGATGTGCGAACGCTGCGTATTAAACACTTTTCCAGTCGTTTGTTTGGTCAATTTGGCAAAGGCTTTGATGGCTAATGGTGTAGTTGTATCATGGCTCATCACATGATCCACATCAACAACCACCGTCTCCCCTGCATGTACAGGGCGACCTAGTTTGTAACTAAAAATTTCTTCGGCTAGCGTTCCCATACCAGTGTTCCTTCTTTCTCTTCATACCAGGCACGAATAAATGTGTTGACCTCTTCGTCAGCCATAGAGCCCTCTTCGGCTCGTTCTTTGAGCGCCTGAGTCAAATGTGATACTTCATCCGAGGTAAGTTGTAGACCCAATGAAACCGCACGATGACCAACAGCATAGCGCCCCGTAAAGCGTGAACCGATGTCCACATGGCGCACCAGACCGAAATCATCGGGATTAAGGATTTCATAAGCGTTTGGATTGCGCAGCACTGCTTTGGTATGCACTCCTGCTCGATGCGTGAAGGCATTGGGCGCAGTGATGGGCATGTTATACGGGATATTTATCTTCAAGGCATCCGCCACAAACTGATCAAGTTCGACCAGCCGTGTCAGATCATAGGTTGCTAGCAAGTCTGGATAGTGAATATAGAGTTGCGAGATAATACCGCTGAGCGCAGCAATACCATTACGCTCGCCGATACCCATCACAGTCACATCCAGACAATCGGCACCGGCCTCAAAAGCAGCAATTGTATTAGCGATCGCACAACCTGTATCATTATGGCCATGGAACTCGATACCGACATTGGGATAGCGTTGCGCTATCAGACTAACCAACCGGTCAACCTGACGTGGTGTTGCTATACCAACTGTATCCGGCAAACCGATACGTTCCACTCCGGCTTCAACCACAGCATCAAAGACCGTCAACAGATCGACGAGGTCACTGCGGAAAGCATCTTCAGCGGAGAAGCGCACATAGCGACCAGATTCACGAATATGGCGAATCAGTGGCACAGCCTCATGCGCAATCTGTTCAATGCCGCGTCCATGACTATAAGAGCGAAGTTCGGTGGATGTTCCAAAGAACAGGTTCAGACCATACACACCAGTATCCAATGCGGCCTGGACATCTGCTTCGGCGCAGCGCACATGGGCAACCACATGCGCATTCAAATTTTGTTCACAGATAGCCTGGACGGCGTCCCGCGTCTCGGGAGAGGCAATCGGCGAAGGAAGCTCAATAAACGTCACCCCAATCTGATCCAGGAGACGTGCAATCATCACACGTTGCTCCAGGGTGAAAAAGGTTTTGATAAACTGTTCCCCTTCGCGCAGGGTGCTATCAAGTATAGCCAGTGATCTCATAATACAGTTTCCCTTTGCGATACAATATCTTGCAGCACGAGTTCGAGCACATCAATGGCATGTGTGTATTCGGCCACACGTATATGTTCCTGCGGCGTATGATCGAGGCTTGCGTCTCCCGGCCCATAGGCCACAATATTCTGTCCCCAGATCGGCGCTACGACATTCATGTCTGATGTTCCCGTTTTATACTTAAAGGTGGGCTTTTCTCCGCTGGCTCGAATAGCTGTGATAAAGGATCGGGCCAAGGAAATAGTACGTGTTGTCTGATAAGCGGCCTCTTCGCCGGAAAAGGTTAGCTGGATCTCGTCTTCATCGGCCCAGGCTTGCAATTGGATGCGTAGTTCCGCAATATCAAGGTTCGGTGGAAGGCGATAGCCAATCATGAAACGGGTACGCTCTTCTAAGCCATCCTGCTCGCTATTGATCGTGCGTAGGGACGGCATAAGTGCGGCAAAGGTCGATTTTCCAGCATATTGTTGGTTCCATGCATCAGCATGGAGACGTATACGACTCCAGAACGACGCTGCTACTTCATTGCTACTCTGCAAAGGTCCGGCACTGTGACTTGATTGATGCGTGACACAACCATCGATCAACAGACGCCCTTTGTAGCCTATCGTGACGGCCTGACTGCCACTTGGCTCTCCAATGATACAGGCGGATGGTCGATAGCGCTGCACAACTCCACGCGCACCACGTGAGGTCGCCGCTTCCTCCTCAACTGCGCCCACCACCACAATGGGCTGATCTGGTGTTCTCCGACGTGCAATACGAGCTGTGGCACAAATAAAGGCTGCTAACGGTCCCTTAGCATCGACGGTGCCGCGTCCATAGAGAACGCCATCCTCTAAGCGCACCGGAATATTACCGGGAACAGTATCCATATGTCCGAGCAAGACGACTGACGGCTGATCAGTAATCTCGGCATGAGTACTGGCGATAAAGTTACCCACCTCATCAACATACGCATGTAAACCCATCTGACGGGCCTGCTCAACCATTGCATATGCCAATGTACTCTCCTGACGCGAAAGGCTCGGTATGGTCACCATACGCTGCAACAGCGCCACTTCAGCATCGGTGGATAGAGTCTCTGTATGCGCTTCAGTCGTTACACGACGCGGAGCAGGATCTCCAGCCAAGACATCTGTGATAACATCCAGGGCCTGATCAAGCTGCGCTTCAGTGATCACCAATGGCGGCAGGATACGTAAGACGTTTGGTCCAGCCGGCAAGGCCAATATTCCACGATCGCAGAGGGCCTCAAGATATGGCTGCACGCGTTTTTTTAGCTCGATACCAATCAAAAGACCAAGTCCACGTACCTCTCGAATAAGCGGCAATTCTAGGGCCCGGAGACGCTCCAGAGCATGAGCACCGAGCGTTGCAGCTCGTGCAGATAGGTCCTCGTGCTCCAGGATATCCAGCGTCGCTAGAGCGGCTGCACAGGCAAGAGGATTGCCACCAAATGTGCTACCATGCGCTCCTCGCGTGATACGACCACTCTCCATCACCTGTGTACCCAGGCAAACGACTCCCATCGGCAGGCCACCCGCGATAGACTTGGCCAGACAGAGGATGTCAGGCTCGACTCCATACTGCTCGCAGGCGAAGAGCGTTCCAGTACGACCAAAACCGGTCTGTATCTCATCGATAATCAGTAAAGCGCCGCGCTCTCGACACAGAGTTGCCAAGCCTTGTATGTACTCTTTTTGAGCCACATGCACGCCACCTTCTGCCTGCACCAGCTCGATAATAACGGCGGCGGTCCCTTCTGTAATCGCGGCCTCAGCGGCTGCCAGATCGTTATAGCGCATATGCGAAACATCGGGGATCAGTGGCGCAAAAGGTTCACGATAATGTTTCTCCCAGGTCGCAGAGAGTGCTCCCATGCTACGGCCATGAAAGCCGCGCAGGGTGGCCACAATCCCGGTGCGACCGGTTGCCAGGCGTGCAAATTTGAATGCGCCCTCAACTGCTTCCGTACCACTATTACAAAGGAAGAAATGTGAGAGTCCATCTGGCGTAATCTGCGCTAATCGCTCCAGCAGGCGAGCCCGTACGTCATTATAGACAACCTCAGGACAGGTGATCAGTCGCTGAGCTTGAGCGGCCAGAGCGGCCGCAATCTCTGGTCGACCATGTCCGATATTGGCAACACCATGGCCCGCCATGCAATCGATATATGACCGCCCCTCTTCATCCCACAGCAAAGCACCTTGTCCGCGCACAATGGCGACAGGACGCTTCCCATAGACACCACTGGTATATATATTTTCTGTATCCATTGTTGTGACGGTATCGGTCGTTCTATTATCGGTAAAAGTTGTGCTCATATGGGGCCTCCTTCCTTATCTTTATCTTGGCAATAAATTAACGTTGTGAAACCATCTCGCGAACAGGCATCTGAGCTTGTTGTCCACCAACAACATCTGGTGCACTAACACCGGGACTAGCAAGCTGTGAGATCGTCGTTCCGACACCATCGACAACGTCGCGTAGCGATGCACTGCCGATACAGACCCTATCTACGCCGCCCCGTAGCGCCTCCTGAGCGCCTAACAATTTTTTGCGCATGCGCCCTTTTGCATAGTCCATATAAGTGTCCAATCGATTGGCTGGGATCGTGCGAATCAAGGTTGTGGCATCCTGTGGATCAGCCAGAAGTCCGGCGACGTTTGTCATGATCACCAGGGACTCAGCATGCAATGCGGATGCGACTGCCGCAGCAGCACGATCACCATCCACATTGAGCCGCTCACCTTGATGACTCAATGCCAGCGGAGCAATGACCGGTGTATAGCCTGCATCCAATAGATATTCCAGCAGACCACTATTCACCTGTTCAATCTGTCCGGTATAATCATCGCGCAAAATCTGGGTGCGGCCTTCAGGACTGACAGAGCGGACGACGGCTTTCCGACGCGCGACAAGCAAACGGCCATCGACACCAGCCAGACCAAAGGCGTTCACACCACGCTGCTGCAATTGAGCGACCAGATCAGTATTAATCTGTCCAGCGACAGCCATGGCAAAGATCTGCAACGTCTCGCTATCGGTATAGCGGCTCGTCATGCCACTGGGCGATGTGATCATACGCATTGGATGACCCAACTGCTCAGACAGTGTGTTGGTGAGATCAGAGCCACCATGCACCAGCACAACGCGCTGTCCTTCAGCGACATACTGAGCAATCTCTTCTATAATATGTGCCGTGGCGACGCCCGCGCCCCCACCAATCTTTACCACAAGTGTCATTGCCAGCTCCGTTTCTCTGCTCGTTCGTTATCCCAGCTACAAATTCAGGACAATCAGCTATGGACTAGGCTGGATGCAAGCCGGGGAAGGTTAATCCCAACGACTCATCCCAACCAAACATACAATTCAGCGCCTGCACGCCATTGCCGGCCGCGCCTTTCATCAGATTATCCAGGGCGGCGATCACTACTACGCGACGCTGCTCGCGATCCAGTTCAAAGCCCACGTCACAAAAGTTGCTCCCCGCCAGAATCTTTGGCTCGGGATAACGATAGACGCCGTTGCGCTCTTTCACCAGACGAATAAAGGGCTCTTGTTGATAACTTTCCCGGAAGATACGCCAGATAGCGCGATCATCCAGATCTTCATTCAGAAACACATGAGCGGTGACCAGAACGCCGCGTACCATCTCGATCGCCGTAGCCGAGAAAGACACAGTCTGTGCGAGATTACCGCCTGAAAACTGACCTAATTCTTGGATCAGTTCCGCGGTGTGTCGATGACCGGTCGGCTGAAAGGATCGAACCGCTCCACTGCGGTCTGGATGATGACTGGATGGTCCAGCTTTAGCACCTGCTGCCGAAGATCCAAGCTTTGCTTCAACCACTAATGGGAGCGCTTGATTGACCACTCCGGCACGATATAATGGAGCCAGACCAAGGATCGACGTGGTGGCAGTACAGCCCGTACCACTCACCAAAGCCGCTTCAGACAATTCCGAGCGATGCAGTTCCGGCAGACCGTAGACAGCATCAGCCAGCAGTGCAGGAGCTTTATGCTCATGGCTATACCAGCGGCTATACAATTCAGGCGAGCGCAAACGGAAATCCCCAGACAGATCAATAACACGCGGAGCCAACGTCCGATAGCGTTCGATCTCACCCGAAGAGACTCCATGCGGCAAGCAGAGAAACACAACGTCGCAGGATGTCAGATCGTCGGGATGACAGAAACGCAGTGTTGTGACCTTGCGCAGATTTGGATGAGCGCTATGCACAAAGTGTCCTGCCTGACTGCCCGATGCTATCTGCGCAATCTCAACCTGCGGATGGAAGAGCAGGAGACGGATTAGTTCGCCACCTGTATAACCAGATCCGCCAACGACGGCTACGCGTATTCGACTCATATCGCCACTCCCTCGCGCACACAGCTGAACACATAATCGATCATCTCTTGCGGAATATTGACACCCGTAGGAGCGATACTATTACGGAACTCCATCGTGGCATTGATCTCGTTCACCAGCAGTCCCTGCTCAGGATCTTCAAACACATCGACCGCCAGAATGCCGCCACCCACCGCCCGCGCTGCGCGGAGACAAAGGTCATCCAACTCAGGAGTTACAGGACAATTCTCGGTTACGGCTCCACGAGCGGTATTGGTCACCCAGTGTTGGCTGCTGCGATAAATTGCACAGACTGTACGATCTCCGATTACAAACGCGCGGATGTCTCGATTTGGCTTCTCAACATGCTCCTGAATATAATGAATATGATGTTGATATGAACCCAATGTTTCAGCATGCTCCAGGACAGCCTCAGCCGCGTCACGATCATTGACGCGCGCCAGCAAACGTCCCCAGGAGCCACTGACCGGCTTCAAGACGGCTGGATATCCAAGCGCCTCAATCCCTTCAATAGCTCTTGGAGCATCGAAGGCGAGCATAGTGCGGGGAACCGGCACACCAGCGCGGATCAGCGCCAGCGAAGTCAATAATTTGTCATTGCATAAAGCGGTTACGGCCGCCGTATTAAACACTGGGATGCCCCAATGCTCTAAGACATGGAGGACAGCCAGGCCACGCGACTGACTCACGCTACGGCAAAGGACGGCATCATAAGCCTGCCAGCGCTCCTGCGGCTGTGCCAGATCGAAAAGCAATTCGCCATCATCAATCAGGTCGAAATCGATCGAGCGTTGTCGCAACACTTCCAGCAATAATTTCTCTTCCACGCGAATGCGTGATGTCAGGATAGCCAGGCGCATAGGGTTATTCTCCCCAATCTTCCTCGACCTCGGGGGCCAGGGCAACTTCAGGTTGTTCTACATTGATAACTTCAAGCTCCGCATTACAATCTGGACAAAAAGTAATCTCCCCAACGATCAAACCCTTAACCTCAACATTTGCTTCACATTCTGGACATTGTGCTGACATTGTATTTTCCCTCTCATATCTCAAGTCATAGTTCATACAGCTCAATTTTTGATATAAAAAAAACTCTTCATCCTTTGCAAGGACGAAAAGCTTATAAAACAGCTCTCGTGGTACCACCCTCATTCACTTATGCTTTGCAGCATAAGCCTCAGTGCACAGAACAGGCGTTTTCTCTGTTCTGTACGGACCCGCTAACGAGGGTCAAACGACAAAGTTTTACTTTCGCAGATGCGATTTCTTCTTGTAGCTTCAGGGTCTTATTCACGGAGTGGACATACGAACTTTCCACCAACTGCTCGCTCTCTAGATGTGCCAGGGTCCGTTACTTCTCCCTACAATGCTGCTATTCTCGTTGTATATGTACACCTCTTCTATAAAAAGAAGAGTCAAAAAGATCAAACAAAAAAGCCCTTCATCCTACTACCCAGGACGAAGAGCGCTATACTCTCGTGTTGCCACCTGCATTCGCTGATATCTCGCGATACCAACCTCAGCAAGTATGTATTCTTTCTACATACTCTTAACCCGATCACGGTGGTCACCGGCAAAGTTCTACTCTCGCTCACGCGATTTCTTCTTGCAGCTCCAAGTTCTTATTCACGAATGGTCGACGTGTAGACTTCTCAGCGCTTATCTACTCTCTGTCCGTAACGTATATTCGCTACTTATCCTGTCAAAGCTTTTTCGTTATGCGGTTGTGCGATTAATGTCTTGTGATATTTATAACATGCTCATCCGCCCATTGTCAATGACAATCCGAGACAATTTTGCCCCCAGCGACCAGAGTTTATATTCTCCACAGCGAAGCGTCAAAACCTATAGACAAAATCACTATGAGCCGCATAGATGACAGCCCTTCCACAGAAAAACGTCATGCCAAACATCACCTACCATCGCAGTGATAAAGCCACCCAACGTAGCGTCGTAAGATTGCGGCTTTTGCTTATATGGAGGTGATCATATGGCTGCAATCTTACGACGCTACGTTGGCTAGCTTTACCACTGCGAGGAAGATGTCATATTATTCGGGAGGAAAGCAATGTCTAAAAGTTCATGTTTATTCCGCTCGTTGAGCTTCTTTCTCGCATTTTGCATATTAGCGATCGTGATCATACAATTGCCGCTCAGTAATACTGGCAGATTGTTCCTATATATCACACTTTTGCTGATCGGTATAATCGCCATCTGGCTCACTACACCCAAACGTCACACGGTTCAAGCAGATTCCACAGCTGCGTATGATGGCCTATCTTTTCCAGAAGAGGCCGATCAGATGGAGGCGGCTCCACTGGATTATTTTGAGCAGCTCGTCCAGGAAGCATTGATCTCCATCCCGGATGAATTTCGCCCCTATATGAATAATCTGGCGATCATGGTTGAGCATGAACCCGATGAGGATACGTTAAGATCTGTTGGTGTGTCCGATGGACGTAGACTGCTTGGACTCTATCATGGGACGCCGATCACCCACTTAGGTCACAGTTACAGTATGCTTCCAGAATGCATTACCATCTATCAGAACGCCATCGAAGAGTATTGCCATCGAGATCCCGACCGTATTCGCCAACAAGTGCGGGCCACCGTCCTGCATGAGGTAGCCCATCACTTTGGGATTGATCACCACGATATGCCTGGCTGGCTAAAATAGCAGAGAACCGATGTCCGAAATAACTGTAAAAACAGTTCAAGTCAGCTCAGTACGCACTTGACATCTCATGTATATGATGATACGATTTGTCTTGGACTTCTACAATTCGGATTTCATAGGATATTTTTTTAAGGACATTAATGAAAAGGGCTTTATCACTGATGGTCTACAACGCCGCATGAGCGACCACGCCTGGGCTTATGTGGCAGGAATTGGCGCTTATGATGCCTACTCACCCACTACTTACGTGTGAGTACATATAAGTATGCCCTTTGCATCCTCTTCGTCCTTTTCCTTCCTGAACGGGTACTCACTACACCGCCCACCTTGTGATTGTGCGTGTGTCGTTTAGCGCGATCCTCTCGTTGCTGATTTTCTACGGCACAGTGGCTTCCCGTTTGCATTGAGGTACGAGAGTGCTCGTATTCTGCCATGCAGCGCCGTTTATGTCCATATATAACTGCATTTAGCATCTCAATTACATTACAAATTAGATATACGATGAAGCAATCAAGCACAATCAGAAGCAGACAGGGAGAAGCAAGAAGGTTATGTTACAGGTCAATCAAATTAGACTCTCATATGGTCCACGTGTCATTCTCGATAATATATCATTTACAGTTGCGCCAGGCGAAAAAGCTGGCCTGATCGGCATCAATGGAGCAGGAAAAAGCTCGCTACTCAAGATCATTGGTGGCTATCAAGACTCCGATCGTGGCAACATCAAGCGACCGAAGACGTATGGATATCTCTCACAGGATGTCGCTCACGAAACGCCTATCGACGCCGGGAACAGTGTCCGTGGCTTTATTTACAGTGGTACCGGCCTGGATAAGGCGATTATAGCCTACGAAAAGATCTCGATGGATCTCGCCGATCCTGAGAATCCGGATCTCGAAGCCACATTGCAACATTTCGAGGAAGCTCAGAATACCCTTGATACACTCGGCTATTATGATGCCGATGCTCGTAGCGAGCAGTTGATCAGCGGCTTGAATATCGGTGGCGTTACTCTGGATCGCGAAGTCAGTACGCTCAGTGGTGGACAAAAAACGAAGCTGGCACTCGTGCGCTTGCTCTTTCAAGCCCCTGAACTACTCCTGCTCGACGAGCCGACTAACTTCTTGGACGTTGAAGCAACTATGTGGCTGATGGAATATCTCGAAACCTACAAAGGCGCTTTGCTGATCATTTCGCATGATCTGGATCTACTCGATCGAAGCATCAATAAAGTGCTGCGCCTCAATGAGTTCACTCATAGGCTCGAAGAATACAAAGGTTCCTACACAACGTATCTCACAACTGTTGGTGATGAGCAGGCGCTCGCCGAGCGTACCAAACGCCAGCAAGATCGTGAGATTATCCGTCTGAAAAAGACATCTGATCGCCTGCGCGGTTTCGGTGCCACGCGTGTGAAGCAGCGTATCGCGATGGATAAACGTATCACGACGCTGCAAGAGGAGAAGCCACAAATAGCCCAGGCCAGCCGACGTATGAAAATCGAATTTCCCGTACGCCAACAAAGCAGCCAACTGGTCGTCAAGGCTGAGGAACTCTACAAAAGCTATGGAACAAAAGAAATTTTTAGCGATATAAGCTTCGAAGTAGATCGTAGCGAACGTCTAGTGATTATCGGCCTGAACGGTGTCGGTAAAACCACTTTGATGCGTTCAGTGCTTGGTCTGGTCCCTCTGACTTCAGGCAAAGTCACGTTGGGGGATCGCGTTCAAATTGGCTATTATGCTCAGGAGAGCGAGGGTCTCGATTATGAGAATACTGTGCTCAATGAGGCCAATGATGTGCTGCCAACCGATGCTAAACGGGTTCGTGGCGTGCTAGGACGCTTCATGTTTACTGGCGATCGCGTCTTCCAAAAAATCGAAACATTAAGTGGTGGTGAAAAGACCCGCTTGGCCCTGGCGAAGATGGTACTCGATGGCCCCAATGTCCTAGTCCTGGACGAGCCAACCTCCCATCTTGATATGATCTCGAAAGAGATTATCGGTGAGGCTTTAGGTAATTATCAGGGCACGATTATGACAGTCACCCATGATGTCGATTTCGTTCGTCTGCTCAAACCAACTATGATGCTACTGATGCCAGAAGGCCGTCTCGTCCCATATGATGAAAAGTATGACGATATGCTAGAACGTGCATAAATCCTCTCTCCATCGACGCATAAGCCCTACATTTACGGTTTATGCGTCGATAACCCCTCCGGAAAAGGTTATTGGTATCGCTTGAATACAACCATACGTGACTATAATAGAAATGTTAAAAGACAAAACAACATTTGATTCATGGTAAAGGAGTCACTTATGGCAGTTATACGTACTTCAAATGTGGATTTACATGTCAATGGCAACGGAGCCTATGCCTATGTTGCGCAACCAGATGATGATCAGAAACATCCAGGTGTGGTCCTAGTTCAGGAATGGTGGGGCATTGAACCACATATAATAGATCTGGCTCAAAAACTCGCAGCCGACGGTTTTGTTGTCGCTGTACCTGACTTATATAATGGTAAAGTTGCTACCGAGCCGAATGATGCCATGCGTATCATGATGCTCGTCCGCAACAATGTTGATCTTGCAGTTAACAAAGTCATCGGAGCGTTGGAGACTGTCAGGAATTCACCAACGGTTGAGCCTAAAAAAGTTGGCTTGATTGGTTTCTGTATGGGTGGCATGCTGACATACCTCGCTGCTTCTCGCTACGATCATCTAGGAGCTGCGATTCCTTTCTATGGTGGTGGCTATGATCCAACACCAGCAGAGGTGGCTAAAGTCCAGGCACCTGTACTGGCGTTCTATGGCACACAGGATGATAGTATTCCAGCCGAGCAGCGACAGAAGATTGCCAAACTCTATAAAGATGCAGGCAAAGATTTTACGCTCAAAGAGTATAATGCTGGTCATGCTTTTATTAATCCTGAGCACGGAATGGGTAATGCCGAGGCCGCTGCCGACGCATGGCCTCGTGTTATCTCTTTTTTAAGAGATCATCTCCGTTAATAGAATTAGATGAGACGGCAGGATCTGGATACGAATACCTTAACGCACGTCGCCAGATTCTGCAACCGTCCATCCGCAGGCTCCAAGTGACCCAACAGTAGCGCCGCGGCCTTGCGCCCGGCGACCAGTTCACGCACGAAAAACTCCGCCAAAGCGTTTATATAATGTAATGCACGCTCCTAATGAGGCGCATAATTCTTCATTTCATGTGATTTATTATACGAGGATGTATTCGCTTATTTGGGGCATATCATACTAGAAACTGGTCGCCGGGCACAAGACCGCGGCGCTACCGTTGGCTTGCTTGGTCGCTGCGATCGAGACCGCGGCGCTACCGTTGGCCTTCTTAGTCTTTTTCGATTGTGATTATAATTACCATTGACATAGACAGAGATATAACCAAGTCACCATAAATATCCTCTTAAAGGAGACAATCTGCTATGCGACTTCGACGCTCTGAACTTTCAACTCCTGGCAGCGATAGACATATGATGGAAAAAGCTGCTGCGAGCAATGCTGATCTTGTGCTCCTCGATCTAGAAGATGCAGTCGCTCCCAATGAAAAAGCAGCGGCACGAGAAAAGGTCATTGCGAGTTTGTGCACGTTCAATTGGGGCAAGAAGACACGTGCCGTACGGATCAATGATCTGGAAACGGAATATGCCTATCAAGATATCATCTCAATTGTAGAAGAGGCTGGAGAGTATCTCGATATTTTAATCATCCCCAAAGTCAAATCCGCACGTGATGTCTGGTGGGTGGATACGTTACTCAATCAGATAGAAAAACATCGTGGCCTCACCAAACGTATCGGACTCGAAGTGCTGATAGAAGAAGTTGAGGCCATGCTTCAGGTGGAAGAGATCGCACGGGCCAGCTCACGTCTGGAGGCGCTTATTTTCGGCCCGGGCGACTATAGCGCCTCACAGGGTATTGATAGCCGAGGCGTTGAAGGCAATCTGGATGGCTATCCAGGTGACCTCTGGCATTATGCTCGCAACAAAATAGTTATTGCAGCGCGTGCGGCCGGCATTGATGCCATCGATGGGGCCTATCCCGATTTCAAAAATAAAACTGGCTATCAACGCGAATGTCTGCGTGCAAAAACGCTTGGCTTTGCCGGGAAATGGGCCATCCATCCCACGCAACTCGATATCGCCAACCAGATTTTTTCACCTACCGCCGAGGAGGTTGCGTATGCTCGGCGACTCGATAATGTCTATACACAGGCATTGGCGCAAGGACGAGGAGCGATCGCTTTCGAAGGCAAGATGGTCGATGCGGCTATCGTGAGAAGCGTCAAAAACAGCATCCAGAAAGCGAAACTCATTGGAATGTAACACATCAATGCATCCATTTCGTATTTCTATGTAGAGAGAGCAGCATGGCATTCAACCAAAAACCGGAGGATTCTATCATGTTATAGAGCATAATGCCGTGTTTGCATCTCAGCATTTATACGTTGTAATATTCAAAGAACAGAATATATGTCTCTTTCTCTCTACAAAGGATCAAACTGATGCAGGATTTATTTCATCCAGGAAATGAAAAATTCCTGATGAAGAAAAAATCGACGGAAACACGCGTTCTGCCAGAAACAGCTCTGGCTGAAGAGCCGCTACCATCAGGTATTCCACCAGAAGGATCGGTAGTAATCACCGTCTCGCGTCAATTTGGCAGTGGCGGATCAGATATCGCACACCTCGTAGCTCAATCTGTAGGACTGAGCTATATAGACCACCAAATTATTGCCGAGGTGGCCAACCGCCTGGGCGTCGATTTAAACTATGCTACACGCCAGGATGAACAAACCAGCGGTATGGCAACGAATATATTGGAGGCGCTACGATCCAGTAATCCATTCAACGTACATTATATGCTCTCCAACGCCAAAGCCCAGGAACAATCAAAAGAGCTTGCTTATTTCCATCTCACGCAACGCGTCATTTTAGAACTTGCCACACGGGGTAATGCCATCATCATTGGTCGTGGCTCACAGTTTTTACTGCACAACAATCCACGTACACTACACACCCATATCTTCGCACCGCTACAGACGCGGATCGAGTATGTTATGAAACATTACCAGCTAAACATTAATGCAGCCAAAGAGCTGATTGAGCAACGTGATAATGAACAGGATAACTATCAACGTCACTATTATGGTGCAGATGGACGACAGCCAAACTTCTACCATCTCCTCATCAATACTGGCCTTTTCTCATTCGAGAGCGCAGCGAACCTCATTCATCAGGCGCTCCCCACAATCCAAGAGATAGGCTAGAGCACGCAAAACGTTGCTATTCCAGCACGCTCACGCCGGCTGGAATAGGCAGAGCACTACCCAACGGAGGAAAAACGCTGTCCACAGTGAAAACAATAGTGAAAATAATCAGGACAACGAGCCTGACAATGCGAACAGACAAGGGAGGGCATCCCTTTAGGGACCAGACGGCTGGCCTGAGCGGTTACAGAAGGATAGACAAATACCAAATTTTTAGAGCTTATAAATTCATCTGCAGTAACTTTCGCAGTCGCTAATATTCTCTGCGTATGTACACGTGCATCCTGCAAATCTACCGAAAGTCGAGAGAGCACATCAGCGATAGCGCCTTCTTCCTCACGGATAATTCCAAGTAAGATATGTTCAGTGCCAATAATATGATGTTGCATCAAGCGAGCTTCATCAACAGCTAATTCCATCACCTTTTTGCCACGTGGGGCCAGACAAATATTGCCTACCAGGGTTTTATCGCCGTAGCTCATTGTCTGTTCGACAGCCCGATACATAACTTGAAGCTCAATATTCATCTGCACCAGCACCTGGCAAGCAATACATTCCGGAACCCATACCAGACCAAGCAGAAGATGCTCTGCCCCGATAAATGTATGCTTAAAGCGCATAGCCTCCTCTTGCGCAAAGGATAAAATACGCTTCGCCTGTTCATCAAATCGATCAAATCGATCATCCATAGACTGCCCCTCTCATACCCATATGCATTCAAAAACGCAACCTGTACCCATAAACATTCAGAAACGCGACAACTGTCGCTAAAAATGTATTGCGATACATTTTTCATCTGAATGCAAGGAATATCTCGTTGCTAGAAATGTGCTGCGGCACATTTCTCATTTGAATGCAAGGAAATATCACTTTCTCTGTAGCCGCCTTATATACTTGTCCCAGGTACAACGCTACATTGCATTATACTACAAGCTCGAGAAACTTTATATCATTTTTTAAGCAGCCACTTAGCATATAAGTGAGATAAATATAAATCCTCTCTGTAAGCACTGTGAACAAAGAGGATTTTCTTTAGGCGGTAAAAGAAGACGTTTACTTAACTTTTAGATACCTCTATAGAGAGTATGATAACTTTTAGCAATTTTTTTGTTTTTTTATGTGAGAAGTATCCAAATAGTGACGTAGTACTATATGTAGCTACACCTAGTCAGTATATAGAAGATGCTCATAGTACTGACTTTCCTTTTGTATTTGATAGGTAATCATCGAAGCGATGAGTTGTAAGAGCTATGACTTATCAACAGGCAGGAAGTAACCCCTCAATGAGGGTTGCTCATAGAAAAGGCAAAAAACGACGGGTATTATTTTTTGGAGGATTCATGCATAAGAGACCTCACCGAAGACTATTAATGGCACTTTCGTTCATTGGAGCGCTTGCCCTACTGTTCAGTGCTTGTGGTCCATCAGGATCGGCGGCACCCAAAACAAGCGCGGGACCGGTAAAAGGTGGAACCTGGATCGATGACTTATATGAAGAACCAGACTCTCTGATTCCAAATGGCTCAGTAGAAACATTTTCTGACCTGGTCGACGAGACGATCTGGGCACCTGTCTTTATTGGTGGCCCTGACGGATCTATTAACCCTGCTCTGGCCGCAGAGGTGCCAACGCTGGCAAACGGCGAGATATCAGCAGATCTAAAAACATGGACCTTTAAATTGAAGCCCAACCTGGAATGGTCCGATGGGCAACCTTTGACGGCGAATGACCTCGATTACACCTGGAAACTATGGAACAATGCTGCTTTTGGTGCCAAACAAACAAGTGGCCTGAATTTGATTAAATCAGCAGATGTTTCTAGTGATGGTTTGTCGATCACATTTCACCTATCACAGGGCTATGAGCCGTTCCTTGCTACCTGGACAGATGGATTGTTGGCCCCGCTGCCACAACATATCTTCAGCAAGATGAGCCCTGGAGATATTCTTAAATCAGCCGATAACCTCAAGCCGTCAGTAAGTAGTGGACCATTCACCGTAACGGACAGCAAGCCTGGAACTTCCTATACCGTCTCACGCAACCCGCACTACTATCAGGCAGCTCAAGGGTTACCATACCTTAACCAAATCGTCTTTCGTGTGACCACAGATCAGAATACAATCCTGAAGGATGTCCAGTCCGGAGCAGTGGATTCTGCCTGGGACCTCGATGTGACGAAGACCGCAACGTATAAAACACTCACAAATTATAAACTGACGACGGCCCCTGCCGCAGCCGGCTTTGAAGCTGTCTTCTTTAATACAAAGAACCCTCTCTTGCAAGACGTCAAGGTTCGACAAGCAATTTCACAGGCGATCGACCAGGCACAGCTCATTAAAACAGCTCGCAATGGCGAAGCGGTTCCATTGTGCACAGATACACCTAGCGCACTGAAACCTGGCTATCAAGCGGATGCTCCTTGTCCCAAACTTGATCCAGCGGCCGCGAAAACCCTCCTTCAGAGTGATGGTTACACACTGGGCTCCGATGGTGTATTCGCCAAAGCTGGAAAGAGACTGGAGTTCCAGTACTCTTCGACATCGAATAACCAGTGGCGTGCTGAGGACGAAGATATCATACAAAGCGAATTAAAGGCCATCGGTATTAAGATTGATATCAGCAACTATCCTGCCAGCACGTTTTTCGGTACCTTCTTGCCACAGGGTGTGATTGGAAAATATGATCTGGGCGAATTCACGCAGACCTATACCTATGACAGCGATGATTCTGCGCTCACATCTTGCAGTCAGATTCCAACCAAGGCCAATAGCTATAGCGGTGAAAATTTCTCATTCTACTGTAATCCAGCTATAGACGCATTACAGAAACAAGAACAATCATCGGCTGATCCTACTATACGTCAGGATGCCTTTAACAAACTCCATCAGATCTATCTGACGGAATTCCCGTTTGTCACACTATACGCGCCAGAAGATCTCGGCATTGTCAAAAATGTTGGGCATAACTACATCATTGGTGATGAGGGTGCTTCCGAGACAGTCAATGTCGCGAACTGGTATTGCACCGGTGGCAACTGCTAAATTGACGTTAGTCGTATAAGCAGATGGAGGGGCTTCAATTAACCTCTCCTGCTGCTTGTGCTAAAGCCTCTTAGGAAGCGAAAGCTACAAATTTTCTCTTCTTCAGAGGCTTAAATTCTATCTAAACGGGGCAAATAAAATGTGGAATAGTCCTATACGTGACAAAAACATACATCGCTTTTCCTCCTTTAGAATCAGAAATTTTGACCATGGAGAAACTTTATGGGAAGATACATCATCAGAAGAATTTTACAGGCCATCCCGTTGCTCTTCTTAGTCTCCATCGCCATGTTCGCGCTCATCCACCTCTTACCAGGCGGTCCAACAGCCGTCTTTTTGAGTCCACACTTGAGTGCTGCGGGGCGTGCGGCACTGAACAAACGTTTTGGTCTTGATCAACCTCTTCCAATACAATATCTCAAATGGATAGAAGGTGCTTTCACGGGCGATTTTGGTTTTTCATTTGCAACCAATCAGCCTGTGACAGATGTATTGTCTGAACATTTTCCTCCAACATTGGAGCTCTTTAGTTCATCATTAATATTAGCGTTAATCGTGGCGATTTTCATTGGGACGGTATCAGCGGTGCGTCAGGGAACGGGCACGGATTATACCCTCACGACATTAGCATACTTTGGTTTTTCAATGCCAGTTTTTCTCATCGGCCTATTCTCACAAGGTCTTTTTGGCGTGTGGTTACATGTACTACCAACGTCCGGTATAGCAACTGCCGGCGTCGTTTACGATCCCTTCAATTCGCTATGGGACTTTTTGAATCATTTGCTCTTGCCCATGCTAGTACTAGCAATCACATTCATATCCGGTTGGAGCCGCTATATGCGTTCCAGTATGATTGAGGTCAGAAAGCAAGACTATATACGTACGGCACGCGCAAAGGGACTCAACCTATCAACAGTTCTGATACAACATGCACTCAGAAACGCTTTAATTCCTTTGATCACCATCGTCGCGATTGATTTTGGTGCCATCGCGGGTGGTGCTGCTATTACTGAGAGCGTCTTTTCCTGGCCTGGCATGGGACAATTATTCATCGGATCGCTTGAGGCTAGAGATTATCCGGTGCTCTTGTCTATGCTTGTGTTGGGATCTGTATTTGTGGTTGTGGCAAATCTGATTGCGGACATATTGTATGCGGTAATGGACCCTCGCATTCGCTATGCATAGTCTATGCCTGGAAGGAGATATCTATGGAGCTACCTGAGCAAATAGGGATGACTATGACTGATGAGTTGGAGCCGATAATCGAGATCACACCTGCTCTGACACAAAAACGGCGCAGCCAGGGTCGTATCATCTTTGATCGTTTTATTAAAAACCGTACAGCATTAGTTGGAGCAACTTTTCTGATTCTCCTGGTCTTAGCTTGTTTCCTGGGACCATTCGTAACAGGCCATAACCAGCCCGATAAATTGAATCTTACTGGCCCGGTAAGTACATTTGCCCCATCATCCTGGCAATTTCCATTAGGGACAGATGATGTGGGACGTGACCAGTTGGCACGCGCGATGGCAGGTGGTCAGGTCTCGATTGAGGTCGGCCTGCTTTCAATGCTGGTCTCAATTATCCTGGGTATTGGGATTGGTGCGTTTGCGGGCTACTTTGGTGGGCTGATCGATAATATATTAATGCGTATTACCGATGTGGTATTAGCAGTACCTTTATATCTCTTGCTGTTTGTTGTATCATCAGCATTGACCGATCACTCACCCAGGAGTGTCATTTTGTTGATCTCAGTTTTTGGCTGGACATCGGCTGCACGTCTGGTGCGCGGTGAATTTATCACTCTGCGTGAGCGCGAGTTTGTGATGGCCGCTCGTACGATTGGGGCGACGAATTTGAGTTTGATGTTCCGGCATATCCTACCCAATGCCGCCGGTGCTATTATAGTTAATGCCACACTTTTAATCGGCAATAATATCATCCTTGAATCGGTATTGAGCTTTTTCGGCTTTGGTATTCAACCTCCTTTTGCAAGCTGGGGGAATATGATTAATTATGGCGAAGGATTTTTTGACTCCGATCCTCTTCTAGTGCTTATTCCGGGCTTGTTGATTTTCCTTACAGTGCTCAGCTTTAATCTGGTTGGAGATGGCTTGCGAGACGCACTTGATCCGTATATGACTGAACGCTAGCACAGGATGAGAAGGAGAGAAATGCATTGAATGACTACCTATTAGAAGTTAAAGATCTCAAAGTCCATTTTAAGGCGAAGGCGGGTTTTATCCACGCTGTTGATGGCGTGAGCTTCGCGGTCAAGCCTGGAGAGAAAGTGGCGATCGTCGGCGAGAGCGGTTGCGGAAAAAGCGTGACGGCTTTATCTATTATGCGCTTAGTAGCTCAACCTCCCGGAGTCTACGCAGGCGGGTCTCTGCTCTTTGAGGATAAAGATCTACTCGAGTTGTCAGAGAGAGAGATGCAGAAAATACGCGGCGGCCAGATTGGGATGATCTTTCAAGATCCTATGGCGTGTCTCAATCCGACGATGACTGTTGGGAAACAGATTGCTGAAGGTCTGCGCATTCATCTCAAATTGAGTGCCAGTGAGGCACATAAACGAGCGATATCGCTGCTGGAACAAGTAGGAATTCCGGTACCATCTGAACGCATCAATGCCTATCCACATCAGTTTAGCGGCGGCATGCGGCAGCGTGTGATGATCGCGATAGCGTTGGCATGCAATCCCAAACTCTTGATTGCTGATGAGCCGACGACTGCCCTCGATGTGACGGTGCAGGCTCAGATTCTTGAATTGATTAGTTCCGTCTGTGCCGAATTTGGCACATCGCTGATCATTATTACACACGATCTTGGCGTCGTAGCCGGTCTGGCCGACCGCGTCATCGTGATGTATGCGGGTAAGGTTATAGAGGAAGCCACGACCGATGAACTGTTTGCCAATCCTCGCCATCCTTATACACTGGGTCTCCTTGAGTCGGTTCCGCGCCTGGATGAGGAGCGCCATAGTGAACTAAAAACAATCGATGGAGCACCACCCGATCTTTTAAACCCACCTACGGGATGTCCTTTTATGCCGCGTTGCTTTTTTGCACGCAATGCCTGCCGTACGATGCCTCCACTGGAAGCTCTGCCGGGGAAAAAAGAACATACGAGAGCCTGCTGGGTAGATGTCACGGATACTAAGGAGCAGGCATACGCGGAACGTCGCCGACAAGCGAGAAAAGAAGCACAACAGGCCGCGCTTGACGCTGCTACCACTTCGCTGCGGACATCTTAAGGAGGTCACTATTATGGTAGAGACATTGGTGAAAAGCGAGACACTACTCGATATACGTGATTTAAAAATGCATTTTCCAGTGACGCAGGGCATTATCATCCAACGTGAAGTTGGACAGGTACGAGCCGTCGATGGGGTCAGCTTCACTATCGAACGCGGTAAAACGCTTGGCTTAGTGGGGGAGAGCGGCTCGGGCAAGACCACCATTGGTCGTACTATTATTCGCCTATATAAGCCAACGGCGGGTCAGATTCTCTTTGAAAATCAAGATCTGGCCAAGCTGAATGGGGAGCCGTTGCGCCAGATGCGCCAAAGCGCACAGATGGTGTTTCAAGATCCCTTTGCTTCGTTGAATCCGCGCTTCACGATTGGATCATTGATCGCTGAGCCGATGCACATTTATAAGACGGGCACGAGCAAAGAGATACGAGAACGGACAGAAGATTTATTGAATGTTGTGGGTCTACGTCCCGAGTTTATTGATCGCTACCCACACGAATTCAGTGGTGGTCAGCGCCAGCGTATTGCGATCGCGCGGGCACTTTCGATCAATCCCAAATTAGTAATTGCAGATGAACCAGTCTCAGCACTCGATGTTTCAATTCGAGCGCAGGTTCTTAATCTAATGCAACGCCTGCAACAGCAATTCAATCTGACCTATCTCTTTGTATCCCATGATCTGAGCGTTGTACGGCACGTAGCGGACCGCGTAGCGGTAATGTATCTGGGTAAGATCGTCGAACTGGCTAATCGCGAAGATTTGTATCTAGCGCCGAAACATCCCTATACAAAAGCATTGCTTTCAGCCGTACCGATCCCCGATCCAACGATAGAAAAGAAACGGCAACGTATTATTCTCTCAGGAGATCTACCCAGCCCAATTAATATCCCCAAAGGATGTCGCTTCCATACGCGGTGTCCAATGGCACAAAGTATCTGTCGTGAGATTGAGCCGGTCTTCGAGGCCAAGGATGGTCGCGAGCACTTTGCTGCGTGCCATTTTTCCAACGAAGTGGCTCCTCCACTCGTGTAAATGGTTCCCTGGTTGTATTCGATGGTCTCTGGATGACTTATAATTCAATAAGCGTTATTTGACATAATGAAACGCTTCAGAAAATTTAGTCCGAAGGAGACTCAATTCTTGAGTATACATAATGAGAACAATGCAGCCGCTATGACACAATGGTGGGCAAGCGGTGATACTCCTGTACGTAGACAGTCACGAGTCACATATTTTGTTGATGGGCAGTCAGTATTATTAGAGATGTGCCTCCATTTTTTCAAAGCCAAACAGACTATTTACCTTGCCAACTGGGGCATGGAACCAGATATGCTCATTGTACGTGGCAATGATCATAAACCAGATACCACCGATCCCCAGGCACACGCAGCATTTATCGCAGCGTTACATGCGGAAGGCTTGCAAGCAGAGGATATTGACTTCTGGCTCAATCACGACCTCTCGCTTAAAGCGGTACTTAGCTATATGGTACACAAAGGCATCGAAGTCAAAGTGCTCCTCTGGAAAGTGCAGAAGGCATTTGGCGTCTATGATGCCCAGGCTGCACACGAGAAGCTCACCACAGTCGGCGTAACGTGTCTCCTCGATGATAGTGCAGAAGGCATCTTACACCATCCCATTGAATCGCTCCATCAAAAAGTCACGATCGTAGATCACGCGTATGCTTTTGTTGGAGGAGTAGATCCTTTAATCGAAAAGGAGCACGGTTTTGATCGTTGGGATACATCAGAGCATGCGTTCTCGAATCCGCTACGAACAACACAAGCTGGCACGACACCACATTCCTGGCATGATGCTCATGCTCGGATCGAAGGATTAGCCGCCGCTGATGTAGAGCTGAATTTTCGTCAGCGCTGGAATGATCTAGTTGCACATCATCATCTAGAAGAAAAACTATACGTTCCCGAACATCCTCTGCCCGCCCCAGTAGAGAGCCAAAGTATCGTTCAGATCGCACGAACGGTTCCAAAACATACCTATTCGTTTGATAAAGAAGCAATTCTGGGTATTACGCAACTTTACAGTAGCGCATTACGACAGGCCCAACGCGTCATTTATCTAGAAAATCAATATTTATGGGTGCGAGCAAATTATGGGATTGATATTCCGCTCCTCGGCACAGACAGTCCTGAAATGGAAGAACACATTCGCCAGATCATCGCGGCGATACATCGGGGAGCAACGATGAGCATCATCCTACCGGATCATCCAAATATCGGACGCGCATTTACCGATGCCACGATTACACGCATACGGGCAGAATCGCCCCAGCAGATACAAGCTGGAAGAGTTCAGGCTTTCACACTGGCGACATCACAGTATCAGCCAAGCGATAACCAATCACACTATCGTCCCATCTATGTACACGCCAAGGTAGCCATCATTGATGATATCTGGACAACTGTTGGATCAGGTAATCTCAATAATCGCGGCATGCATGATGATACTGAGATCAATGTCGCGACTCTGGATAGAACATCAGCTTATGGACTACGTCTGCTCCTCCAGGCTGAACATCTGGGATTGCTGAGCGCTGCAGACCTCCATGTCACAGCGCGTCTTTATCGAAAACAGCGACTCACTGCGGAGGAAAAGCATCGTGCTGAAAAAGCTCAACGCCAACTTGAAACGCAGCTCAACGATCCTTTCCAGGCAATACAGTTGATGCAGAAAGCGGCCAACGAGAATCTCCGGCGCTATAAAGTGCATCAACCCTTGATTGGACATCTGCTTCCCTATCTCACGGCAGAGGAGGCCACTGAACAAGGGCTGAATTTTCGTCAAGAACATGGTTGGATCGAAGAGCCAGCCAACAATTAGTTCTCATACAGGCTTGTCTATACGGCAAGCCTGTAAAGATTAGATTAGCTCAAGATAACGACGACGTTCCCAATTTGTCACCGCCTTCTCATATTCTTGCACTTCCCAACGGCGGGTAGTCACAAAGTGTTCAATGAAATCGGCTCCGAGATATTCTTTAGCGACCGCGCTATGTTCAAATATATCAGTGGCAGAGGTGAGATTGCGAGCCAGTGGGTAAGCATGACCATGGGCAATAGCCTGAGCAATCTTGGTGGGATTATACGCATTACCATCCAGATGAGGAGGCAAGTCGAGTTTCTGTTCAATACCATACAGGCCACTGGCAAGCATACCGGCGAAGACAAGATAAAAGTTCGCATCCGCACCTGGAACACGATTCTCTAAACGCATGGAGTGTTGTCCACTCGTAATCGCCCGCACCGCACAGGTCCGATTATCGATCCCCCAGAATGTATTGAGCGGCGTCCAGGTGCCTTCAATATAACGCTTATACGAATTAATTACTGGTGCATAGAGAGCCATAAATTCAGGCAGCATGTGCAGGACGCCGGCCAGAAAATAACGCATGGTCTCAGACATATGATCATCAGCAGCGGCATCCCAAAAAACGTTGCGTTCATAGTTTTGATCCCACAGGCTCAAATGTGTATGGCCGCTACTCCCATCTTCCAGATCATTCCATTTAGCCATAAAGGTGGCAGTAAAGCTATTTTGATGGCAGATCTCTTTGACACCTGTCTTAAAGAGCATGGTACGATCAGCCGCTGTCAGCAAGTCGCTATAATGCATATTGATCTCATACATACCGGGACCATGCTCACGGTTATAGCCTTCAATCTCAATACCATAGGCTTGCATCTTACGCACTACCTGACCAATCAGATAATCGTCGGCAGTCGCGTGGCTGATGACATAGCAATTTGTGCCGGGATTGAGTGGGGT
Source organism: uncultured Chloroflexia bacterium (assembly GCA_963699315.1). GTDB lineage: Bacteria > Chloroflexota > Ktedonobacteria > Ktedonobacterales > Ktedonobacteraceae > Dictyobacter. The sequence continues at coordinate 2,969,075 of OY969433.1, read as the reverse complement.
AAGATGAGAACCGAAATCTTTGTCTCGTAAAGAAACCTGATCTTCGCGAAAGAAACGCATCTCCAACTCGGATGCGGCCATCGGTGCCAAGCCCAGAGAGCGGGCGCGTTCAATCAGGGATTTCAATACATAGCGTGGAGAAACCGTAATCGGCTCGCCATGTTCGGTCCACAAATCGCAAATACAAGTAGCCACGCGATCTTCCCAGGGCACAAGCGCGAACGTTGCCAGATCAGGCCGCATAATAAAATCCCCAAAGCCACTTTCAACGTTACTGACTTTGAGATTAGGGAGCACACTCTCCTGAATATCCCACCCAAGGATTACATCAGATTGTGCAATTCCATCTTCTAACGATGCTAGGAAGAATGGCGCGGTGACACGTTTGCCACGAAAGACGCCCTCGATATCAGGTACGCCTACCTTAATATATTCAACGCGTCCTTCCTCGATGAGCCTCTTCACCTCGGCTAAATTCATTGCAATTTTACCTTTCTAAGCAGAATATGCCGTGCATTGCTGGTCATATCTCACTCTATGCTATCATAAATCGCAGCATAGCAGATAGAAACAGTGAGAACAAGGCAGTATCGATAGAAAGGATTTTTATTTTGCACTCCAGCAAGGCCTGACTAGATTTCACATGCCCTTACGCAACAAGCATAGATAAACGCCTATATTTGTTGGAGTAAAGAGGCTCGTAACAACGGACGTGCCCGTTGAAAGTATGTTTTTGCCGTGTTCTCAGGTATATTCAAGAGCCGTCCAATCTCGCCAAAACTCAATTCCCGTGTATAACGTAAAAAGACTATAGAGCGGAATTGAGGAGGCAGACAACGAATGGCTCGACGCAGTGTTGTCGCCAACTCATGCTGCTCAGCAACGATGTCTGGTAGTGGATCTGCATCTGGGATAATATTGACCAGCGAGAACTCTCCATCATCGCAGTTCACTTCCAACGCGGAAAAAGGTAAAGAGCGCTGCTTACGTAATTCGTCCATACAACGGTTCCATGCCACCTGGAACAGCCAGGATTTCAATGGTGAGTTTGTATGCGTCGAATATAAGGTATGCTGAAGCTTTGGGAGTGAAGTATAGAGCTGCAGAAAAACAAATTGCAACACATCACTCGTCCACTCAGCCTCCTTCAGAAAGCGCTGTATAAAATTGTACAAAGGCAAATTATAACGCTGTACGAGAACAGCAAAAGCGTGTTCATCACCCGAAATTGTCTGTGCGATCAGCGCACAGTCAGAGCAGGCTGAAGGCACGACAATAGTATCATTCTGTACAAGCATGGCAAAGTATCCTGTTCCTCTATTTACATTCTATGCTATCTTATTATAAATTTAGACTATCATTCATTATAATATCTTGCAACTTATTTTACTAGCTATACGCCAAGTACATCTGTATAACCACATAGCCATCTATCGCACCTGACTATTGATCATTAGCTCTTTACAGAGATAAAGTGCTATAAATCCAGTGGACAGGTAGAACACAAGGCGTGTCAGTAGCAAGATGAAGCTAAAAGCTATGAATAGAACGATAGAAATACTTACGGTACTGTATAATACTTATGGGAATATACAATATTCCCTTAAATTCTACTCTAACAGAAAAGAATGAGAAAAGTTTCAAAGATTTGTAAATTCTTTATGTATAAAAAATAGTCATCCCAAGTTGACAATTTTATCTGCGGCTGAGTAAGATAGATGACAGTAATTAAGTATCAGAGATGACAATAAAGTATTACATTTAAAATATGATTTCATTGGGAAGTAATTTACGCTTACCTCCTGGGGTAAAAAGGAGAGGATTGGCGGATGCGCAGGACGCCATCACATTCAGATAAGGATGATTATTTTGATGAGGATGATGTGTATGAGACGAAGTATACACAAAAATATAGTCATGAACGTCAACAAACAATGGATGATCTAACTAACAAAAATTCTAGTGAACATCCAGAAATTCCTAAAATAAAGCGAGCGTCTCGTTCTCCAGATATAGATTCACCTGCACTAACGCAGGCGAATAGACGGCCACGTCTGAATAAACCTCGTGAGCATGCCGCCGCCGATGCGGCTCAGTCTACGAGACGACGCCCAGAGGCTCGCGAAAGCACGCTCCGTAAAGATCAAGTAACACGTCGAGGCCCTCAAGAACTCAGCAATGAGAGGAAAAATCCTCCGACAGTACGCCGCCGCCCAAAGGTCTATATTGAAGGACCAGCAGCAGAACAGACAACGCCGCAGCAACCTGAAAATAATGAGCGCGTTCGTGATTACACGACCCGTCGCCAAAAAAACACGCTGAATAATGAAGTATCAGAAGCGTCGACAGCACGTCGACGTCCCAGGGTCTCCAATGATGATGAGCCCCTCAGCGAAACAACGCCACCACGCCGTCCCAGAGTGCCTATCGACGACGAGCCGCCCAACAGAGCAGCGCCACCACGCCGTCCTAGAGTGTATATTGATGATGATGAGCCACTCAGCCAGGCGCTGTCACCACGCCGTCCTAGAACCCCTATCGACGATGAGACAGCAGCACCACCACGCCGCCCTAGAACCCCTATCGACGATGAGACAGCAGCACCACCACGCCGCCCTAGAACCCCTATCGACGATGGGTCAACAGCGTCAACGCGCCGTCCTAGAACCCCTATCGACGATGAGTCAACAGCGTCAACGCGCCGTCCTAGACGGTATATTGAAGAGCTACCAGCAGAACAGGCCACGCCACGCCCTTCAAAGTCAACGCAAGAGCAAAAAAAACGCTACACCTTTGTCTACAATCTACCCACCGTCCAAGTATCGCGCGAACGCATCGATCGCCGTGCGCGTCATTCGCAACAAATACTTTGGGATCGATGGCAGATAATCCGTAGAAATCGTCCATTAATGATCAGTATCAGCGCAATACTTATTCTTAGCATTATCATTCCACTTACCATAAATCTCATTGCGCATCCATCGGCGGGTTCCAAGCAGGTACTCACCAACATAGGCCCTGGCTCGCAAGCACAGTCGACAGCGACGCCCCAGATCATGAATGGGCGTGAAATAGTCATTACACCACCAAACAATAATCATCCAGCGCCGCCACTGCTGGCAACATCAGGATATCTTATCGACGCCGATACGGGTGCGACACTCTACGCCAAAAATCCTTTTATGCATATCTCACCCATGAGCACCACCAAACTGATGACCGTGCTCCTGGCAGTTGAACATGGTAACCTCGATCAGCAAGTCACCATCAACGCATCGATCACAAATGACCTGAATAATGATCTTTCCGCAGATAGTGCGCTCATGGGTATCAAACCCGGTGAAACCTATACCATGCGCCAACTGCTCTACGGCCTGCTCCTCGTCTCAGGCAACGATGCAGCCATTGCGGTCGCGGATACGGTGGCAGGAACGGTGCCCAAGTTCGCCGATGAAATGAATCAGAAGGCCAAACAATTAGGCATGAACGATACACATTTCTTGAATCCGCATGGCTTAATCGAACCGGGACACTATTCAAGCGCTCATGATCTGGCAGTATTAGGAGTTGCCAGCCTGACAAATACGACAGTGCAACAAATCAGTGCGACCAAAGAATATAAAATTGCCGCCACGAACCAACATGCCGCACATGATATGCTCAATGAAGATCAGTTCATGTATTGGTATCCAGGGGTAGAAGCTGGTAAAACAGGTTGGGATAATGCAGCAAACTTTCTACAGGTCATTTATTGTAAACGCAATAACCGCCGCCTGATTGCCGTCGTCATGCATACAGACGATTGGTGGACCGACGTGCGCGATTTGATGAATTATGGTTTTAGTGATTTTACCTGGATCTCGCCACGCGAGATCAACGCCAGCGACTATGCGATCCCCTGGGCCGATGAATGGTCCTATTTCCGCATCGATCAACGCACACGCACCATTCCGATGGGCAGCCAAGGACGCTTCTACATCTATACAGAATATGCAATCTCTGGACAGATCATGAGCTACTTTGACAAAAATCATGGGCTGACCAAATTTGGTTATCCGATCGGTCCAGTCAGCACAGCGGATAAAACATCACTCAGCCAACGCTTTCAGCATGCAAGTATCCAATGTGATATACAAACCAAACAATGTAAGACATTATAAAGCTGACGTAAACAGACGGATTTTTGCAACCATTTATTCTCTTTGAAACGTTATTCTTGAATAGGGGCTAGCAAACGTATATCACACGCCTATTAACTATGGACAATGCAACCTGACCTTGTGCCTAATTCTCTTGCTCGCTATACGCATGTTTGTTATACTTCAAACGGCGTACCTGTAGGAAGAACGGGTATCCTAAAAATACCCACCTACATACATGCCCTATAGCAAACAAAAATCTCTATCAGGGGCATGGCGCTCATTTCCATTTTCATGTGGCGTGATCTACCGGGACATGTCCCATCGGTACGCCTTGCAGCATTATTAGTCAGGGTATGGGTTCTATGCAAACAGATAATTCAAATAATGACGACACAACGCCAAATGGATTACGCAAAGCACGCCTGGCTTTCGCAATATCCGCCGGCAAGTTAGTTGGTGCATCGGGGCGCTTATTTCATATCGGTGGTGGCACCAGTCTCCCAGGTATGGTTGCGCGCCGCATTGATCCGAATGTACTTAAATCGGTTGTCGGTGCCAGTAAAGCCAAAAAAATCGTGATTACTGGCAGCAATGGCAAAACAACGACTGCTCGTATGACAGCAGCGATTGCCGATGCTGCTGGTCACAGCGTCTCACAAAACCGTACGGGATCGAATCTTATTCAGGGCATTACATCGGTCGCCGTCAATTTTGCCGATCTGTTCGGCCGACTTGATAGCGATGTCCTGCTCTTTGAGATCGACGAAGCGACGATCCCTCTGGCCGTACCAGAGATCCAACCCGATGTGGTGGTGATTACAAATATTTTTCGTGACCAGCTAGATCGCTATGGGGAAATGTATTCCGTGGCAAATGCATTGAACGAAATGCTTGAAAGCTTGCCAGAGACAGCGACGATCTTGCTTAATGGCAATGATCCACAGGTTGCCAACTTTGGAGCCAATGCAAAAGCCAAACGTCTCTTCTTTGGCCTGGAAACAAAAGAAGTCGGCACGCCAGTACCGGAACAGTCAGCCGACATTATCCGCTGTATCCATTGCCACAGCGACTTTGTCTATGAGGTTGCTTACCTCTCGCATCTAGGCTTGTATCGCTGTCCTCAATGTGGTTATACATTGCCACCTCTCGATATATCAGTCACATCAGCTACACTGGCCGAAGATGGGGAAGGACCTAGCCACATCAAGCTACGCACGCCAGTCGGTGAGATGAAACTAGAGATCCCACTGCCCGGCCTGCACAATATTTACAATGCAACGGCCGCCATCGGCGTCGCTCTGGCCCTGGGGTATCCTCTGGATTCTGTACAGACCGCCCTCAAGAGTATTCGCACTGCCTTCGGACGTATGGAAAAAATCCAGGCGGGCGATAAAACTATTTTTCTCTCTTTTGTAAAAAATCCAACATCTTTTAATTTGATGCTACGCCTGATCGCTCAGCACGCAGGAAAAAAACATCTGTTGCTGGCAATGAGCCATACGGTTGTAGATGGTCAAGATTTCGCCTGGCTATGGGATGTCGAGATTGAAGATATTGCACCAGATATTCTCGATGCGGTCTGTAGTGGCAATAAGACTGAGGAACTGGCGCTGCGCCTCAAGTATGCCGAGGTTCCACCCAAAAATATCTCATTAATCGAAGATCGTGAATCTGCATTAAATGCTGCGATGCAACAGGTTGAACCAGGCGGCACACTCTACATTATGAGTGGCTACACTCCCACCCAAGAGTTACGTCGAATTATGCAGAAGCGCGGCTGGGTCAAGCACTTCTGGGAGGAATAAGTGATGAGTGAGACACAAGCAGATATGGGCATGGTTATCAAGATTGGGCACCTCTATCCGACGCTCATGAGTGTGGCAGCGGATAGAGGAAATCTCTATTCAATTGAACGCCGTTGCAGGTGGCGTGGTATTAGAGTCGAGGTTGAACCAATCTATGTCAAACAAACTCCAGACTTTACCAAATATGATTTGATCTTGATCCACGGCGCAGCTGACCGTGAGATGGAGGTTGCCTCGCTGGATATCCAACATAAGGCATCCTCTCTGCGTGAGGCTGCCGATGCCAATACCGTTTTCTTAAGCGTTTGCGCTGGCTATCAATTACTGGGACACTATTACAAGCCGTTTGAGGGGCCTGAATTAAAGGGTGCCAGTCTCTTCGACCTGTATACTGAAGGTAGCTCAACACGTTATATGACTCATATGGCACTCGAATGTAAGTTTGAAGAGACTGGGACAAAAATACTTGTCGGCTATGAGAATCATAGTGGGCGTACCTATCTAGGCTCAAAAGCTCAGCCGATTGGCAAAGTGCTGGCTGGTTGGGGCAACAATGGCAAAGATAGCGGCGAAGGTGCTGTCTACAAAAACGCCTTTGGAACCTATACGCATGGTCCAGTTTTACCGAAAAATCCCTGGCTTACCGATTTGCTGATCCAGCGTTCGCTTGAACGTCGCTATGGAAAAGTCAAACTGGTTCCGTTGGATGATAGTACAGAAAATGCCGCTCATGCAGCAGCTTTGAAGCTAGCAATGGAGTTTAAAGGCACTATGTCTGCCATTGAAGCAACACCCTGGAAACGCTAGTATTCAGAGAAGAATAAGGAAAATTTTGTCATGCCAGCAAAACATGCCCTGAAATTAACGCTACTTATTGCCCTACTGGTCTGTTCATTGCTGGCCTGCGATGTTGTGCCCAGTATCTCTTTTAATGGAACGCCTGTCACTGCCCCATTTCAAGCGGGTGGATCGGCGGCGCTGAACGTCTGGACACAGACACAACCAGGGGTCGAAATACGCCGCGAACAATGGAAGGGGCCAAGTGGTAATCAGGATACGATTACGATCACGCGCTTCGATCCAAAGAAAGTTCAGTTCAGTGTTGGCTATCAACCGACAAATCCATTGACACTCAAAGATTGGATGAAGCAAACAAATGCGCTGGCAGTTATCAACGGTGGATACTTTGATCAACATAATCAGGCCACGGCACTGATCGTCTCCAATGGTCAGGCTTCTGGTGAGTCATACGTGAGCACTGGTGGGATGTTTGCTGTGAATACACAGGGTCAGGCTTCTATTCAAGCGCTATCAGATCAACCCTATGATCCAAGTACAGAGCAGTTGCAACAGGCAACACAAAGTAGGCCGATGCTGATCGAAAATGGAAAAAGGACTCAGTTTGAGGAAACGGCGGATTTTAGTCCCCGTACTGTTATCGCTATGGATACACAGGGTAGACTCTTGTTCATTGTAAGCCCCTCTGCTGCCTTCTCAATAGATGAAATGGCTGATTTACTTGTGCAATCAGATCTCTCGCTGAAAACTGCTCTGAACCTTGATGGTGGATCATCAACCGGACTCTACTTCAAGTCTGGCTCGCAAAAAGTCAGTCTTGATCCTGTGACGGCGTTACCTATTGTGATTATTGTCAAATAAACGACTTTTGCCAGGCTTGGAGGATTGATATCAATCCTCCGGGCCTGGCAAGCCAAACAGATACTTCTAGCGACAGTATAGGTACTTTCCCCCTTAGACTTCTATTCCATAAGCAATGTAAGTTGGCATATGTGCATAAAGAAACACTATCGGTATTTTCTTATTGCTAAGTTTCGCTCATTGAAAACTATATCATAAAATGATCGCTTGTACATAAATATTTTTGCTATTATTCGACTTACTGCGTCATCAACGGCTCTGAGCCTCAATATAAGTAACGGCTTCGGATCACGAGACACAATAATTCCAGGTCCAAGATGGCAAAAAAGATAAACTTTCGTTGCGCATCCCGACCTGGAATATGCATTGCGAGCGTAAGAGTTATAATTTTATTCTGTAGTGGCTGAGTTTTCATCACAAGCCAGCAGAGCATCTGTATTCAGCCTCAGCAAGGCATTGGTGATAGGAGCTTTTTGTATGCATTGGGCCAGGATACTGCTATTAATAGAGTAGGCTCCTGTCTCAACCTGTATTTTGAGGCTATCCACAAAAGCGCTACAAACATCACTATCAGCCTGATTCCTGACGCCAGTATGTGAGAAGACCGCTTGCTGTGCAGGTGCACATAAAGTGTAATACGTTTCTACCGAATTTTTACACTCAAGCAGATCAACATGGGATTTTTGTCTATTCATCATTGATAGCCTCTACCTGCTATTCTTTTTTTATTTCCTACTTCATCCACCCATTCCTCACGGCACTGCGACTAAGGCAAGACGAGAGGAGAAGCGGGGATGCTCACATTCCTAACAACCAACTTACTACTATCCAAACCATTCCATTGCCCATCTTCCAACCCGCCCCGTTCTCTCTCGACTTACATAGAGAGCATAGCTTAGTTTTTTCAGCATCAGTAGAGATATTCGTCACTGAGTTACAGGTCAAAAAGTCCCAAACTGAAAAACAGGCGAACGTGACTACTAATTTACAGGACTCTCATCTACTATCTCTTGAGCATTCCTCTATAAAAATTACTCTCTACTCACTCGACGCTTAGTATCTGATAATGAAAACAATCCTAACAAGCGGAAAGAAAAGGCTCTCCAAGAGACAAACCTTTTCTTTCCACTCGTATAAGAGATTACTTCTATGCCTGAACATTATACTTGGAACGTCGACGGCTAATTGAGCCCCCCTTGCGCCCAGCGGCTTGTGCCTCTTCACTCGTCCATTTATGCGCGGTGCCCAAAGCATGGGCTGCTTTTCCGCCCTTACTAGCAATTTCGCGTTTTTTCTCCGGGCTCATCGAAGCAAATCCGCGACCCCGGCCTTTCTGTGATTGCATCATCTTTCGTTCTCCTCCTAGAAGAGTATTAGCAAAGGGTGCTAAATCTTCCATTTGTAAATTTTTCAGGACATGAGAGTCAGATATATCTAGACCCTGCCTGCAATGTGTTCTCCTCATTACTCAATTGAGATTTCGTGGGAATCTTCTCTCCACTACTATTACCAACACGGCTCATCTGATAATTTAGATACACATGAGATGACCAATTTAGGGAGGTTCTTTTTTATAACAAAAGAATTCGACGGCTGCACCACATCAGCTACTTGTTCCGTCACAGAACAACCAGCAATGCATCAAAGACGCTGAAAAGCCAGGAAGGCGTAGCACTATTGTCTCATTCAACCCTAAAACTTTTATAGTGCTACTGTATACTAAAAATAAGGAAGAATATAAAATGGGCGAGAGTAGCTATCTTTCGGTATGACCTGTACTCTCTCCATCTTACGATCACGAGGAATTTTTGAATGAATATGTTGGTGGGGAAACATCTCGGTGGGTATCGTCTGCAACGACTCATCGAGAGTGGTGGTATGGGTGATATCTACTTAGCTCAACATACGCGTATAGGCAGAAGAGTAGCCATCAAAGTGATTTGCGGCGATCTACGCTCTATTCCTAATACACCTGAAGGGAAACAAGCTGCGCAACGCTTCGAGCGTGAGGCACGGGCTGTTGCTGAATTAGAACATGAACATATTTTGCCACTCTATCATTTTGGCGAAGAGGATCTAGACACGGGTGTTGGACCAATTACATATCTCGTCATGCCCTATATCACAGAGGGCTCCCTCTGGAACTGGCTACAGCAGCGGACACAACAATTCGGCTTTGGTTGGCCTATCTCAGCCGAAGAGGCAGGATATTATTTATTGCAGGCCGCCGCAGCTCTACAATATGCACATGATCATGGTATTATTCATCGCGATATTAAACCAACAAATTTTTTAATTCGTGTCGAGCGTGGACCACTGAAAGACGGACAATATGCCTATCTGGCGGATATCTTTCCACATGGGAGACCTCATTTATTGTTAGCGGATTTTGGATTAGCCTCTTTCTATCGGGCGGGTCGCTCGCTCCATCGCTCAGTGGGAACGCCACTCTATATGGCACCAGAACAATTTGATGATCCTTCATTAGCATCCTCTGTGCATGTTGGACCGTCCTCCGATCAATATGCGCTGGCCGTGATGATGTATCAACTTATGACGGGACGGGCTGTTTTTGAGGGAACGGCTGCTCAGCTCTTACACCATCATCATCACACTCCGCCAGAGCCGCCAAGCAAATTTAATCCTACGATCCCTCAGGAGTTAGACGAAATATTTTTCCGGGCACTAGCCAAAAAACCAGAGCAACGCTATCCGGGTATCCTTGCATTTGCGCAAGCGTATGATGTGGCTTTACAGTCTGCCTTACATGCGCACCTGGGCCACCATAGTAGCGGACGTCCAGCCACCATTCAGCGCGAAACGGCCAAAGAGCTCAGGGCCTCCGTGGTCCACAAACCACGAGAAGCGACGGATATGCCGCCCATCGCTTATCACATACCAGGACAAGCTGTCGCAACGCAGCGGGGCAGCATACAAGTAGCGCTATTGGATGAAACCGAACAGCCAATCCAAAATCCAATTATGCTCCCTCGCAACGTCAAAGGGAAAACGGTAACCGATCATGCGACTTTATTTTCCGCCATTCCAACCTTCACCGAGCTGCAAAAGACGATACCGCTACGCTTTGTGCGTATCTCGCCTATTTTATCCTTCATGTTGCTTGGTCTAATCTTTTTGCTGCTTGTCGCAGTTAGCGTGCTTGCAATTATGCTTATTGTGCTACATGGACATTAAAAGATGAGAGTAAACATGATATATGCGTATCTACTAGTGGATACAGCAGATACGCATATATCATAGATACCAGGTATCAGACAAGAGGAATGATAGGTAGAGTCACATACGAGGCATGCTCAGCATCGTGCAAAATGGTTTGCCGAGCAACAACGAGATCCTGCTGACCATCGGTGCCAAAATCATGTCCCGTATTTGGATTACGATCCCAGCGCGGAAAATTGCTACTCGTTATATCCAGGCGAATATGATGTCCCTTCTGGAAAAGATTACTGGTTGCCCAGAGATCAATATCATACGCATAAGCTTTATCCGGCTCAATCAAGGATGGCTCAGCACCATGCGAGAAATCCCGATAACGCGCTCGTATGATACCATCTGTCAGGTTGTGGGCATAGCCATCTGGATACACATCAACCAGGCGGGCGACAAAATCGGTATCGGGAGCACTGGATGAGGCCCAAAGATGGACGGAGATCGGTCCAGTGACCTCTACATCCTGCTCAAGTACAGGCGTCGTATAGACTAGCACATCTGGACGTTGCTCAGTCGGACGTTGATCAAACACGCCCGGCCGATATTCTGGCGTCATCAGCAAGGCCCCGCCACAGGTGATCACCGGATGAGCAGGATCATAATCATAGCGATCGATATACTCTTCAGCAGGAGCAGTCGTACTTAAACTTCCGTCACCCGTGAGAGTATTAGCCTGACCAGCACTATGTAAATAATAACGGGTCTCATTGGCGCGAGCCAGAGGCCATTCTTGTTCATCGCGCCAGCGGTTGGCCCCCATGACAAAGATTTTGATCGGCGCTTCAGCGACAACTCCTGTATCCTCCGCCTTGAGAAAGTGGTCAAACCAACGCAACTGCATACTTATCACATCGCTCTGCAGATTGATCAGAGCTGGCGTCGAAGCGAAACCAAAGTTCTTTTCACCAACTGGATTAGTGCTACCTCCATGAACCCAGGGACCAATTAAGAGCTTACTCTGGCGAGCCTCAGGTGTACTGCCATTCTCACGCATGATACGAAAATTGTCTATTGTATCGTGCAAAAAGATATCGTACCAGCCACCGATATTGAAACTAGGAACAGTGACCTGCTCATGCTTGCCGAGAATAGTCATCGGCTCCATCAATTCGCGATTCATCGGTTTATCAATAGGATCAAAAAAAGCAGAAGCGATATCTTTAAATTTAAGAGGAGCAAAATCTTTTAGTGGCAACGACCAATATCCTTGTGGTCCCAACGTATCGACAGCGTGTGACCAGCCATAAATACTCATGCCTAGTTGAGAAGGATCAGGATTAACCATATGCCTACGCATAAGCTCATTAATACCCATCAATAATTGCCACGAAGCCGTTGTTCCTAGCTCAAGAGCGCCTCCACGAAACGTCACTCCGTTCAGAGGATCATTCCAGGCAATATATGGGACAATAACTTTCAGCGCAGGTGGATTATTAATCGCTGCCGCCCATTGGGTAAAGCCAAAGTAAGAAGCCCCAAACATCCCCACCTCGCCATTGCTATAAGGCAACTGAGCCGCCCAGGCAATAGTATCAACGCCATCCAGAGCCTCATTGCGCATCGGTTCCCAGGCACCTTCAGAGGCAAAACGTCCGCGTGTGTCCTGAATAATCACCACGTACCCTCGACGTGCAGCACCCATAACATCCAGGAAACCAGCCGCACCAGGCAGATCCTTGCCATAGGGCAAGCGTGTCAAGAGCACAGGCCAGCGTCCTTCGCCAACAGGTCGATAGATATTTGCACGAAGTAACACTCCATCTCTCATAGTGGCAGGAACATCAAAATCCACAGTGATTTGTTGACCCGTTTGAGGTGACATAACTCTATCCTTCTTTCTTGTAAACGTTATCTACATAATAGCCATCCACAACCAACAAGCTTATAATACAACGTCACAAGAAAACTCTGCTAGCGAAAAGGAATTTCCAGTGCCTGAGATCAAAATCAGTCACAAGAAAAGCCACCACTTGACACAGATTCTTGACATGCCTTGACCTCATTCGTTATACTCAGTCCAATGACAAAAACCAAATTATCCGTCTCTAAATCCTTGCAAATAGAGTGGGGCCATATGCTGCAAGAATCAACACCAGGAGCATACCTTGTCCTTCAAAAGGGCTCACTGGTTGGTAAACGTATCGAATTGTGGAAAGAGTGCACAACTATTGGCAGAAGCCGCAATAGTGATATTTTCCTGGAGGATGTGACTGTTCATCGTAAACAAGCGCGTATTGTAGCGACACCTCATGGCTACATCTTACGCGATGACCATGGTAGTGGTGATTGCTTTGTCAATGGTCAAACTATTCAAGAGCAACTACTCAATAGCGGCGATGAGCTTCAATTCGGCAATACCCATCTAACATTTTTCGCGAACGAAGGAACGCGACCATTTCAATTGCCATCGTCGCGTGGTCGCGAATTGCAAATAGGGAAAGCACCTGATCCAAGCACAACAATTATTGCTCGTCTACAACTAACGAACCCGCTCAGCAGTGTCCGCAGTATCGAACTTTTACCTGGGATGGTTATCGGTCGTAGCCGCGAGTGTGACATATTTCTCGAAGATCTCAGTGTCAGTCGCCATCATGCCACCATTCACGAGATAGCGCATGGTCAGTATGAAATTGTTGATAACCACTCTGCAACCGGCACCTTTATCAACGGGAAGCCGATTACACATAGTACACTGCAAGAAGGTGATCAGATTCAGATTGGCAATACAACCTTTACTTTACGTTTTTCGCAAACGTGATCTGATATTTCCTTGCATTCAAATGAGAAATGTGCCGCAGCACATTTCTAGCAACGAGAGTTGCGTTTTTGAATGCATATGGGTATGAGACAACTTCACTGGCGGCCAAAACACTGCGCAATCAAGAGACCGGACCAAGGTGCTGACGTAAATACTCTACACGTTCATTGTAGTGATCTACCTCTACACCATCGGGCCGCTTGATGGGAGGAGTATAAGCCTGTGTGTCATGTATGAAGCGCTGAACCTGCCGTGGCACATCTTCTTGTTCGTGTATGAGGTCCCCTTGTCGCACTTGCGTCGCCGAGATATCACGATACTTAGGATCAAATGGCTGTAACTGCACGTAACGAGCAAAGCGCTCATTTTCTGGTCGATGAAGCAATTCGGCCAGAGCCGCCTCCCCATCAGCGCCGCGTGGAACCACCAACAACTCAGCCAATTGGAATAAAGCCTCCAACGAAGCATCCCGATCGGCATAATAGCGCGGATCAAAAATCTGGATAATCTTATCGAATCCCATCAAAAAAAAGATGCGCTTGACGTTTGGGAATGCAGCCCGTAACGCCTGCACCTGTTCCAAATAAAGTCCTCGATTAAACAGCAGAATGCCTACATCGGGCAAACGCTGACGGAGCACAGTCTGCAACAGCAAGACACGATCCAGCACCAAAGGCCGTTCAACCTTTTCTTTATCAATCGTCTGCTTACTCATAGCGGCATAAAGATGCATATCAGGATGCTCTCGGGCATATTTTTGAGTCTGCTTGAGTAGGGCGATATGCGCAATCGTTGGCGGATTAAATGAACCAGTAAAAACTATGACGGTATCATGCGGCTCCTGCTTGCCAGAGACGTACAAAGCCTGTGGTGCCGCCGCCGGATCTAATTGATCAAGTAAGCCCTGTATATGCTTCATACGCTGAAGCACGTGCGGTGCGATGTACATAACCATATGCTCCTTCGTAATTTTGAGCAAGCGGCAACCGACGGTCCTCGCACGACTCGCACGACTGGTACGGCACTCCGCAAGCGCCACCCCCAAGTTCACACGTGGCTGTAACTCTATCTCGTACGTGAACGCAGTCCCCCCAACGTACGACATCCCCCGCCAAAGCGGTTGGGTTTGGGAGACCCTCCATCGCCTACTGTAGCGTCGGAAGATTGCGGGCCGAGTGAGACGATCAAACGAGCAAACGGAGCAATCTGTGCCTTGCGCCCGATGTCCAGTTCACGTACGAAACGTTGCATCGCGCGCATCAAGCGCACACGTCCCATCGTTCGCATCGCCCACCGCTCGGAGTCACGTCTCTTCGATGGCATGAGACGTGTGGGTGCTTTGACCGTCTTTCAGGAGCGGTTTCGTACGTGAACTGAGTCCCCCTGACGTACGAAACGTCGCGCCATCACGCGCACCAAGCGCACACGTCCCATCGTTCGCATCGCCCACCGCTCGGAGTCACGTCTCTTCGATGGCATGAGACGTGTGGGTGCTTTGACCGTCTTTCAGGAGCGGTTTCGTACGTGAACTGGAACATCGGGCGCAAGGCACAGATTGCTCCGTTTGCTCGTTTGATCGTCTCACTCGGCCCGCAATCTTCCGACGCTACAGTCTCGTTCTGTTATCTCTGCGATTGAACATGCTATTTTCGCTTGACATCCTTGGTCATCCATAATTTCTTGGAATCAATGGTCCTCGCGCCGTCGGCTACCGTTGGCTCTACGATTGAAGGTGGTGACGGTGCGAGAAGGACCGTCACCACCGCTCTTTATGACTGTAATAGGCGGCGCAATACGGTCGGCAAGATGCCGCCGTTTTGATAATAGGTGACATCGATAGCGCCATCCAGACGGGCGATGGTCTGGAATGAGAAAGTTGAACCATCCTCGCGGGTAGCGTTCACGGTGATTTGCTGCCGAGGCTTCAGGTTTTGGGCGATATTGACGATACTATACGTCTCATGTCCAGTCAATCCCAGGGACTCTTTGCTTTCTCCGGGGAGGAACTGTAATGGCAGGATGCCCATACCTACGAGATTGCTGCGATGTATGCGCTCAAAGCTTTCGGCAATTGCGGCACGTACACCAAGCAGGAGAGGTCCTTTGGCAGCCCAGTCACGTGAGCTACCGGTGCCATACTCTTTACCTGCAATGATGATCAATGGTACGCCGTCTTGCTGATACTGTACAGATGCATCATAGATCGTTTTTTCTTCGCCATCTGGCAGGTGCACAGTATAAAAGCCCTCTTTCCCTCCTACCAGGCGGTTACGTAGGCGGATGTTTCCAAAGGTACCGCGCACCATCACCTCATGATTACCACGACGAGCTCCATAGGTATTGAAATCCCGCCGTGCGACTCCATGCTCTACGAGATATTGTCCGGCAGGACTCTTCTCGGGAAAACTACCAGCTGGCGAGATATGGTCGGTGGTAATGGAATCATCAACCATGACTAATACACGTGCGGCGGTAATGTCTTGCACAGGGGCCGGTTCCAGCGTGATGTTCTGCAAGAAGGGTGGCTCCTGCACGTAGGTTGAAGTCGGATCCCATTCAAAGAGTGGTCCGGTAGAATTTGTTAGCGCCTGCCAATTCTCGTCACCATCAAAAACGTGGGCATAGTTTTTCGAGAAGACCTCAGGCGTCACAGCTTGCTCGACGACCTGACGTACTTCTTCCTGGGAGGGCCAGATATCGCGCAGATAGACTTTGTCACCATTAACGTCGGTTCCAATTGGATCGATGGTTAAGTCGATATCGACCGTGCCTGCCAGTGCGTACGCAACGACAAGCGGAGGCGATGCCAGAAAGCTAGCTCGTACTTGTGAATGAATGCGTCCTTCAAAGTTACGATTTCCACTGAGGACGGCTGCCACAATAAGATCGTTGTCCTGGACTGCCTCGGCGACAGGCTCAGCTAAAGGACCGCTATTCCCGATGCAGGTTGTACAGCCAAAACCTACCAGATGGAAACGCAATGCTTCTAGATAGGAGACGAGATTCGCATTTTCAAGATAATCAATGACTGCACGCGATCCGGGAGCCAGACTGGTCTTAACCGCTGGGTTTACAGAGAGGCCGCGTTCAACTGCATGCTTGGCCACCAGGCCCGCCGCAATCATGACTGATGGATTCGATGTGTTCGTACAACTGGTAATCGCTGCAATCGCGACTGAACCATTCGTCAGATGCGTCTGAACTCCACCAAGATCGATCATCACGCCCTTAGCGGTCGCCGTCTTTTCAGCGACTGCTGTCGCAGTCCCACCGCCACTTCCAGCCTCTGTGAAGCGATCCGCATATGCGCTACGGAATGCCTGGGATAATGCACTCACCGGCACGCGATCCTGGGGACGGCGTGGACCAGCCAGGCTAGGCTCAATTGTGCTCAGATCGAGTTCTAACAAATCGTCAAACTGAGGCTCAGGCGTATCGTCGGTGCGGAAAAGTCCCTGCGCTTTCGTGTAGCGCTCCACCAGATTAACCAGTTGGGTATTGCGACCAGTATCGCTCAGGTAGCGTAGTGTGACATCATCTACCGGGAAGAGCGTCGCCGTAGCGCCAAATTCAGGCGACATGTTCGAGATCGTTGCACGATCTGCCAATCCCAATTGACTCAGCCCTGGTCCAGTAAACTCCACAAACTTCGCCACCACCCCGCGCTTACGTAACATCTGAGTTACCGTCAACACCAGATCGGTCGCTGTTGTTCCTTCTGACAGTGTCCCCGTCAGGCGTATGCCAATCACTTCAGGCGTCAACAAATAGATCGGTTGGCCCAACAGGACAGCTTCCGCCTCAATGCCTCCCACGCCCCAGCCCAGTACGCCCAGACCATTGATCATGGTTGTATGGGAATCAGTACCCACCAGAGAATCGGGATAAGCAACCGTCTCGCCATCATCATCCCTAGTCATGACCACCGATGCGAGGTACTCCAGATTCACCTGATGACATATACCTGTCCCAGGAGGTACGACGCGGAAATCACGGAACGCCTGCTGGCCCCAGCGCAATAAAGCATAACGCTCAATGTTACGCTCATACTCACGCTCTACATTATGCGCAAACGCCAATGTAGAACCAAACGAGTCGACTTGTACCGAATGGTCGATCACGAGATCAGCGGGAACCAGCGGATTGATTTTCTGCGGATCGCCATGCAGTCGGGCGACCGCAGAGCGCATTGCAGCGAGATCAGCGACCGCAGGCACACCAGTTAAATCCTGCAACAAGACGCGTCCAGGCAAAAAGGGATATTCAGCCTCGTTTGAGGCCGATGTGCCAGGCTTCCAGGCAGCAAGTGAGAGAACATCATCCTCAGTAACAAGCTCACCGCCGGCGTGGCGCAATAGATTTTCTAGAATGATCTTAATTGTAAATGGAAGTCTCTCAAGTCCCTGCACACCACGATCCGTCAGTGCCGACAGACGATAGTAATGGATTGGACCCGCTACACCATCTAGTGTTGCACGAGCACCAAATACATCTTTATACATTTTCATCTCACAATCCTTTAGAAGTGTTTTCTTGTAGGAGACCGGTGCGGCACCAACGTGTACGCGAGCCAAACCTACATTCCCAAATAGTGAACATACTCTACCCTTATTATATAGCATACGGGATGCCCTTGGGAGCACTCGCATAGCGGTAAAAACAGGCATGAAGGGCAAAACTACGACTCGTTTCATACAGTTGGGATGTCTGAAAGGTAGAGGTACTACTGCCTCAGCCCAATATGTTATCTCTTCTGTCTCAAATATTATATGATACTATCTCTCAGTGTTCATGCACCCGGGGAAGATAGAATAGCCGTGGCAAAAAGGATAGCGCAAAAGCCAGTCAGCAAGCGTTTATATCATAGGGCAGATATTTTGGGCGTGGAGGATATTTATAGATACACACCAATGCTTATAAAACATTTTTTCAATCGATATACAAAAAAGATTTTGAGTGATGTCAACAAAATCATCTGGCCCAACAAGCATAAAATGCACGATGATAAAATTTTTTAATTGCCTTATATAGAAGGTTAGCGGCGAGTTGCACACGGTGATACACTATGTGCAAACGACGGTACTGACACGTCTATTTTCCATATCGTGCTTATCATTTCATCATATGGACGCACGTCTCATAAACTAGTTCAGCAGGTCTGATTACAATCTATTTAGAGACGGCACCCGATAGTTTGAGCACAGCATATACGCCAACTGCTCACAAGAAATTTGTCAGCTGTGCTTGAAATTGGTTTATCCAGTTTATTCAAAGCTAACATATGGATGCTCTTTATATTGACAAAGCAGCAATACTTTCGATACAGTAGAGAAACGTTAAATTCTATGCACACAATATATGCGTAGGACAGGGAGGACGGACGGTTATGGGGAAGTGCTTGGACTTCAAAAGTTGCGGATTTGACAATCGAGATGGCGGACGCTTCTGTTCACACTGCGGCATCCCTACCAGAGGTACCTTATTACAGGACCGTTATGAGATTCAATCCTTGATTGGCAAAGACCGTGGAACGGCTACCTTCCAGGCAATGGATCTGCATACACAACAATCTGTGATGGTAAGAGCGCTTATACCAAGAGATACTAATCCTCGGGAACGGGAAGATTTTTTGCAGGATGCCGAACTAGCAGTTTCACTCTCAGCTCATGTGAATGATCCCGGTAGTATTCGCGTGCTTGATTATGGACAGGATGGCCCGGTGGTCTTTATGGTCAAAACAGTATCGGTATCAACTCCTACCACTACTGTTCCTGCATCACCGGTTTCAACTCTGTCACGCATTGTTAATCGTATATCTAGTGATCTCTTTCCGCAAATATCTGCACATGCGGCTATTGGCGATGAAGATGAGACCCAAATACGTATCGCTATCCCATCAGTAACGACAGGTGCACAGCCAGATCATCGGCAAACACCAATTCCAGATGCTCAGGATTTGCTGGCAGAAGGCAATCTGGCCTATGAACAAGGCAACTATGAGCAAGCATTGGCTTTCTATAAGATACTGACACAACAAATGACGGTTTCTGTCGAGGTATGGAGTAGTAAAGGGGCAACATTACTCCATCTGGGACGCGCGGAAGAGGCTCTGACGGCCTATGACCAGGCCATTGCTCTTAGTCCACATGATCCTGAATTATGGACATCGCGAGCCAATGTGCTTCATGATCTACAACGCAATGCTGAGGAGATGTATTGTTACGATCAGGCCTTGACCTTTGATCCTGATTATGTCTATGCCTGGAGCGGTCGCGGCATGGCATTGGCAGAACAAGGACATTCAGAAGATGCACTCGTTGCCTTCGACCGTGCGCTACTGCTCGATCCTCAACAGAGTACTATCTGGCAAGCAATGGGCGATACACTCTACAGCCTCCATCGCTACGACGAGGCCTTGATTGCGATTGACCGCGCTTTTGCCCTCGATGATAGCCAACCCTCGCTCTGGGATACCAGGGGAAATATCTTGCGCCGTTTGCGACAAACCGATCAGGCTCTGGTGCTACATGAACAAGCGACAAAGCTTGATCCTAACAACGCAACAGTCTGGTTCGATAAAGCCAATGATTTAAGGGATTTACGTCGCTATGGGGAAGCACTGATAGATTATGATCAAGCATTGGCACTTGACCCAACGTTAGCGGGCGCGTGGTATAATCGAGGCAATGTATTAGCCGCACTACGAATGTATGAAGATGCTTTGGATTTATATGATCAGGCCTTGCAAAATGATGACGGACTGATTTCAGCTTGGTATAATAAAGGGAGTTTATTACACGAATTACAACGCCATCAAGAAGCCTTGACCGCGTTCGATCGCGCTCTGGCACTCGATGTGCATTATATTGCCGCTTGGAACAATAAGGGGCTCTCTCTCTTTGCGCTTGGGCGGCTCGATGAAGCGTTGGCAGCGTTAGATCAAGCAACCTCCTTTGCACCCGATGAACCCGATGCCTGGTATAATAAGGCGGTTGTGCTCGAAAAATTAGGACGGAAGCAAGAAGCAGTCTCATGCCAGGAATGGGCACGCTCACTCGATCAACAAGCCAAACAACAATAGGGACTTTAAGCCAAAAGACAGGTTCATCCGCAAAACTATCCAATCCGATAGTGGTCAATGCCGAACAAGTTGTCCATCCGGTCCCTGCACTATCTAGCACGAAACAAAACATCGGTGCCATTGACCAGGTGCCTCTAGCAACTCGACATCCGATGAAGATTGGTGTCACTTACACACGGAGGAGGGAATGCGACTGCGACGCTGCGCCGATGAGGTTGACTGCGGATATGACAACCGGGACAGCGAGTTATTTTGTAGAGCATGTGGACTGCCGTTATTAGAAACTTCTTTGGCCGGTCGGTATGTCGTGGAAGCGTTGTTAAGCAAGGGAGGCTATGCGGCGGTATTTCGCGGTATAGACCAGAATTTATCTCGCCACATTGCCATCAAGGTGCTGTTACCCAGTAAAACCACACCGAATGAACGCGATCATTTTCTGCGTGAAGCACGGATCGCTGCGACGCTTGATCACCCTAACATCGCGCCCATACTTGATTATGGTAAAGATGGCTCAAGCGTTTTTCTTGTCATGCCATTGTATACGGTTGGCTCTTTACGTACCCGGCTAGCACAGGTAAATGGACCATTACCAATCCAGGAAGTCACCAGTAATTTCCATCAACTTGCTCATGTGCTCTATTATGCTCATACCCGGCAACGCCCGATTATTCATCGGGATATAAAACCAGAAAATATTTTGATCCATCAAGAAGATTATCGCTTGATGATTACTGATTTTGGCATCGCTCGTTCCCTGGAACCAGGGACAAGCGTTGGCAAGACGATTACCGTCCGTGGTACGGTCGGCTATATGGCTCCAGAGCAAAGTAGCGGCATCGTTGATCCACGCAGTGATCAATATGGCTGTGCGGTCGTGCTCTATGAGATGCTCACTGGCTACCATCCCCTCGATCCACGTGGAGGTGCCATTCCAACTGTGACTTCTCTCAATCCCGATCTACCATCTGTGCTCGATACTGTCCTACAGCGTGCTCTCGCTACTCGGCCTGAGGATCGCTATGCGGATATGATGGAATTTATGCATGCTTTCGATTATGCCTATCGCCCCAATGCCAGAACACGCAATTCACTCTCCAATTCTGCCATGGCGGAGCAAGCATTCGCATTGCCACGCAATATGACCCATCCGGCTCAGGCAAATGCACCAATTGTCAGAAATAGGAGTACCAACAGAAGCACCAATAAAGGTCAGGTTCAACCCAGTAGTTCCTATAATCAGCAACCTAACCAACAGTCATATCACGTGCGCGTCAATGTCAGTACTGGCAGTATCCGTGAAAAGTGTCGCGAAGGAGACCACTATCTCAAGCAGCAGCTCTACTCACAGGCCTTGCAGGCATATGAAGATGCACTGCGCATGGACCAGTTTAATTTTTATGCCTGGAATGGAAAAGGGACTGCACTCTATAATCAACAAAATTACCGTAAAGCGCTTGAATTGTATCAGCGTGCTACCGAGATCGAGCCCAACAATGCTGTTGTCTGGGTAAGTGCTGGTCTGGTATTAAATCGTCTCCTGCGCTATCAGCAAGCGCTGGTGCACTTTGAACGGGCGCTGGCAATTGATCCAACGTATATTCCTGCCTGGAATGGTAAGGCCGATACACAATTGGATATGAATCATCCGGAGGAAGCCTGGGAGTCCTATGAAAAAGCGCTCAAAATCGATGCGCGTAGCTTTCACGCTTGGAACGGTCTTGGCAATGCACGCTCCTGCCTGCACGATTTCAATGGAGCCGTTGATGCCTATACCCGTGCATTGATGATCAATCCACGCAGTGCTGTGGCCTGGTGCAATAAAGCGGAAGCGCTGATTCATCTAGGTCACAATAAAGCGGCTCTCGATGCTCTCAGCGAGGCCACCGAAATGGATAAAAATTATTCTCGCGCTTGGCTCCTCAAAGCAGAAGTCTTTGAGTCGCTCGGCAATAGTCAGGAAGCGCAAAAAGCTCGCCTTAGAGCTAACCGCTGGGGCTTCAAAAACTAAAGACACTCGCCAGCGAGAGAAACCAGGAGCCACAAACAGGATACGGTTGGTACGCAACTACCTCAGCAGCATCCTGTTTGCGTCTCTTACCCATATGCATTCAAATGCAAGGAAATATCTCTTGTCTTTCCCACGATGATAGTTGTACATGCGTAACTATGCTATGATTTGGGAACAGCAATGCGTCGCAAGCGTTCCTCACGCTTCCATTTGCCTGCAAACTTCACTAGCTCGCCTAGGGCACGCATAATCACGCGTGGATGCGCACCAGTCGCTTGACCCTCCCGGCGAGGCAAGTGCCGTACACCAACTTCCGCGTACGTGTAGCCACCGCGCTTGAATTTATACATGATTTCGGTATTAATCATAGCGCCACGGGTCTCAAGCTGAAGTGTCTGAAAAAAATCAGCATGGTAGAGTTTAAAAGCGCAATCAATATCCCGCACACGCACACCGAAAACGAAATGGACCAATTGTTTCCATCCCCAGGCATTGACTTTACGCATCCAGGAATCTTGTCGTGAATTACGATAACCAAAGACCGCATCATATTTTTCGATAAGCGGAAAAAAGCTTGCGAGATCGCTAATATCAAATTGACCATCCGAATCCATAAAGAAAATGAGATCTTTCCGGACCGCACTGAAGCCGGTCACCAAAGCAGATCCATACCCGCTGTTCACTGGGTGATTTAGTAAGCAGATGCGAGGTTCACTTTGTGTAAGCCGTTCCACAATATCCTTCGTCTTATCCTTACTCCCATCATTAATCACCACAATCTCGAAATCGGCAGTCCAGTTTTTGAGCGCCATTGCTACCGCTGTGATCGTTTCTTGAATGACCGCCTCTTCGTTATAAGCTGGTAGCACAACTGAGATGCTGTAAGGGATAGTCGGTCCTTCGGTCTGCTCTGGCGCGGACATGCTCTTATGCGGGATCAGTGTCTTGACACGTACCTGATCCGAACTCATTTCCATAGAGGACAGCGCCAGGAGTAGGCCAGCGGTTAAACCCAATGGCAGCACGGATTGCCGCTTCAATACTTCTACTATCCAGGATTGGATAAGCATTACATGGTCTGCATAGACTGTTTTTTTTTGTTGTCGTCCCATCGCATGAAAACCTCTTTCTCCCAAATAATGACGTGTATTGCCCGCTCATGGCTATGTGGCCAGACCGGCCACGTTGGGAGTGACGATATTCATCCGCCACACCTTCCCTCCCACCAATTGAAACAGCGCGTACGTTGCACACAGGCAATGATGCATTGAAAATGAAAATATGGTCTTACATGTACCACACTATTAGTCTACCAGTAAGACCCAAAAGACGAGGATCGGATGAGAAGGAGAACAGCAGGTCCGGTCGAGATTTGCAACCTGATCTCCTAATTTCCTTCTCACCCAACGAACTACAAGAGGTGATGGGGCTCCACGGTTAAAAAGATGAAGGCAGACACAGGATTTCTACATGTTGCGTGGGGCCAGAGCCTTGTAGTCCTCGCATTTTTATGGTCAAGGGATCTCCATTCACGTGACAAGGCTTATTCAAAAAGCATATCATCCAGTTGAGAATAGTCAGAGTTTCGGCGCGGCTTGTTTTTCCGAGATGTACGCAAGATAAGAGACAAGTTTACGAGGACAGCACTAAACAAAACGGCAAGAACAATGATAAATGTTACGAAAAATGCAACCATGGTGCCACTTGCCTTCTTCTAGAATACAACCTCTGGGGATTTTTTTTGATTGTTACGTAAAGCTAGACGTATAAAATGCGTTATAATCAAACTTGTATCACTATAATTACTATCATACGCCCCTTACGAAATTACTTGATGCTTTTGCCTTATAGTGTAACCTTTCTCATAAGATACTGCGAAAATAAGACATCTTCTTTCGTCAATATCATTGCATGAATACGACAAGTACATAAGCGTTTTTTTATAGAGTTGTAGCTATATCAACATCAATACGTGGGAATAATATAGTGCCAGATACTACCTGTATTAGTGGAATATTTCCCCATGCGCTTCCATGCTCCCAGGCACCGGCTTGCACTGGTCCTAAGCCTAACTGCTCCAGGATGCGATTACTGGAGGTTGGAATAAATGGCGCGAGCAAGATAGCGAGAATACGTGTCGCTTCGGCGGCGTGGTACAAAACGGTATCCAACTGCTGCGCCTGCCCCGGATCTTTCGCTAATTTCCATGGTGCATTCTGCTCGATATACTGATTGATGCGACGGCAAAAATTCCAGATCACTGCCAGCGATTGAGCGATTTCCCAATGCTCTAACGCTTGCTCAGCGCGTTGACGGGTCAAAGCAGCCAACGCTTGCACTTCCAACTCCCATACGCCAACGGGGCCGGCGGCTGGAATAATGCTCTGGCGGTAGCGTTTGATCATGGATACGACGCGATTTAATAAATTCCCTAAATCATTACCCAATTCATCATTATAAAAGCGCAATAAGCCCACGCGCGAAAAATCTCCGTCGGAGGCAAACGAGAGTTGACGCGCCAGATAATAACGCACAGCATCCACACCCACTTTTTCAACGAGCTCAATAGGATCGATCACGTTGCCAAGCGTCTTTGAAATGCGTTGGCTTTCAAGTGAGAGGAAACCATGTACGGCAATTTGTTTGGGTAATGGTAGGTTGGCAGAGAGCAATATAGCTGGCCAGTAGAGACAGTGAAAGCGCGTGATATCTTTCCCAATCACATGCGCATCGGCAGGCCAATAGCGCTGAAACAATTGTTCATCATCGGGAAAGCCAACAGCGGTCAGATAATTCGTCAAAGCATCAAACCAGACATAGATCACATGCTGCGGATCATCTGGTACAGGAATTCCCCACTTTTCAGTGCCAGGACGCACCAGACGCGATACCGAAAAATCTCGCAGTCCCTGATGGATAAGCGCGACAATCTCTGCTTTCCGCGAGGGTGGTACGATAAAATCAGGATGGGTCTCAATATGCGCTAAGAGACGCTCACTATATTTGGAGAGCGCGAAAAAGTAATTCTCTTCATGCAACCATTCAGGCGAGAGCGATGGATGATTGGGACACCGTCCGCCAATTAATTCGTCGGTGGTATAAAAGGTGTTACAGTTAGGACAATACCAGCCCGAATAGGTATCAACATAGATATCACCGCGAGCCAGGGCACGTCGAAACATCTCTTGAGAAGTACGCGTATGGCGCTCTTCGGTTGTACGCATCCAGTAGTCAAAGGAGATATCGAGCGCATTCCAGGCCTGTCGAAAAGCCTCATCAAGCATATTTATCCAGCTACGGGGATCAACATCATGATCATTAGCTGCCTGTAAGACATGCAAACTATTCTCATCGATACCCATACTAAAGAATGTATCATGTCCACGCAAACGATGATAACGTGCAATGATATCCGCCGCCACCTTTTCCAATGCATGACCGATATGTGGCTTCCCATTGGGATAATCAATGGCGGTAGTGACATAGTAACGCTGGGGACGTGTATCACCAACATCCCCATCAATGTGCTCAATTGTCATAATGCAAACCTCGCAAAAAGATTAAACAAACAATCAGTCAATCAACACAATAAAAAAGAGGAGTACAGATCAGTCATCTGTACTCCTCTTTTTAGCTTTTCTGGCGTGCTTACCGTTTCAGCAATCCGCTATCTGAACAGAAGGAGAACAAAGACCATCGACGACCTGCCATGATCATCATCATCTGAGACCCTAGCATCCAGCAACGCATAATATTTATTATCGACAAAGAAGATTGCTGTGGTTGTCGCAAAATAAGTCAATTCCTTCAAGAACAGTGGCAATATAATATATGCACACAAAAAACAACGGAAAGGATAGCTATTTCAACGGCTAAAAATAATTACTCCACATCAAAGTGTAGCATAACCATCCTTTTTGTCAAGCTCCGGATGCCTTTATTTTTCATATTTCCTCCACAGCTAGTTGATCAACATTGTCATAAATGTACATATTAGCCGTGGTTAATCTATGTTACAATTATACCAAGCTCATCACGCTGTCGCTACGACACGACATCAAACAATACAACAATTTCTCGCGAAAGGCTTCGAATATGGATGGTTCAAAAACCACAACACGAGCAGATAAAGTTCTCGATTTGGGCACAGAAGGATGCAGTCACTTACTAGAAAATATTGCAGATGCGCTCAAAGACCTGCAATCAGGGCAGACACTCCTCGTGATTGCGAATGATCCAGCCGCCCCATTGGATATCAAAGTTTGGAGCCGTCAGACGGGAAATACATTGTTGAATGCCAACCTGATCGACAACCAATTCCTCATCCAGAAAAAGTAGCTTTAACTGTTCCATACAACCGAATTATCCCCCTCATGTAACCGACGGCTTGAGGGCCACCAACTCCAACTTAATCGTTTCGAGTGCTCAAAAAGGGATGCTGCGTACGTCGCAATCAAGCGAGTGCGCCCCACGATTTTTTGCAAGCGTTCTCGCGCTGTGCAAAAACTCACGGGCGCATACGGCAACATCGTAGAGATACCGCAACAAGAGCGTAGCGGCGTTAAGATTGCGGTCAGCGTAATAGGCTCAGAAGATGACAAACCGCAATCTGGCCTTGCGCACGCCATCCAGTTTCTCGTATGAAATGCTCCTGAAAGATGACCAAAGCATCGAACATGTCAAAGTCACGCGCAGAAATCATGTCCTTTCCTTCCCAAAAACAAGCATATAAGTGTTTTTACTTCTTTGGTGAACAAAACGTACGTGAAACTGGACGGCGTGCGCAAGGCCAGATTGCGGCTGGTCTCTCGGCGGAGGATCTCTTTGGGCTGCAATCTTGACGCCGCTACGCTCTTGTCCCATGGTCCCTGCGATTGAGCCTAACATGCTCCTTGGCCGGTTTGCAAAAATTTGGAGCGCACACGAAGCATAAAATGCCCTTGCTTTTAGTGCCATTTTCAGGTATAATTAATCCTACACACATTAATAATAGGAGAAATAACGCGTGATAGTCTTCAATTAACCATGGATCAACTGTTTAGCACTTGTTGCAGCCGCTTTGATGTACCAGTTTGGGTTCATACAAGGTGGGGGATACGGTGTGCTACGGTACCTGGTGATGAAGGCTTTTTTGTTGCGAACGATTCTCACGACCAGCATCTTTCCCACACGCACTGAAAGTAACTTGCTATCTAGATCTTCATCAGCGACGCCGTCGGCAACATCTCTCGATCCAGAAGTCCTCCATTCCGCTCAATCTGGCAGACCAGCGATAACAAAGGCGCTCTAGTATTCCAGCATAAAACCGATAGATAACACTTATAGATATCAAAAGAAGAGATGCAGCGCAGCTTCTTTGAGGGCTTAAGCCTCTAGGGCTTAAAGGAGTCAGCTTTGACGGAACATACTAATCCTCAGACGAAAAACAATATAGATTCTAATGAACAAAAACCTATGCGTGGGCTGCTGGCCGATGCTCCGATGCGGGCTATTCTGGTGACCATAGATGCAACGGAAACAGATTGGCCGATCGATGAATCCTTAGATGAATTGGAACAGTTAGCGACTACGGCTGGCATCATCTGCGTTGATCGCGTTGTACAACGCATGGAACATCCCCATCCGGCCACTTTGCTGGGATCAGGGAAGGTCAAAGAGCTGGCAGAATTGGCACATGCTCAGGATTGTGATGCAGTCATTTTCGACCTTGAATTGAGACCGAGTCAGCATCGTAATCTCGAACGCGAGCTGGATATCCAGGTGCTTGATCGGACAGCACTGATCTTGATCATTTTTGGACAACGCGCACGTACGCGTGAAGGACGTTTACAAGTCGAGTTGGCTCAGGTCGAATACGATCTACCACGTCTGACCCGGCAGTGGTCCCATCTTTCACGACAAAGTGGTGGCGGCGCAAATCAACGCGGCGAAGGTGAGAAACAGATCGAAGTCGACCGTCGTATGCTACGCCGTCAGAAAGAACAATTACAAGAAGAGCTAGAACTGGTACGTAGCCAGCGTCAACTGCATCGCGAGCGACGAAAGTATGCGGGCTCGCCAGTAGTGGCGCTGGTCGGCTATACCAATGCCGGCAAATCAACATTGCTCAACCGCCTGGCTGGATCACAGGCACTGGCCGAAGATAAACTTTTCGCCACCCTTGATCCAACAACTCGCCGCGTCCGTCTCACAGGTGGACAGGAGATTCTGTTTTCAGATACAGTGGGATTTGTCCAGCGCCTCCCTACAACGCTAGTGGCAGCATTCCGAGCGACACTGGAAGAGGTTGCCGAAGCGGATCTACTTGTCCATGTAGTAGACGCCTCGCATCCCAACGTGCAGCATCAGATCGAGGCCGTCGAACATGTATTGGAAGATATAGGCGCGGGTGGACTCCCGATGGTCCTGGCGCAGAACAAAGCAGATCTTGTAGTGGAAGCGGATCTGGCATCATTAGTCCTCCAAGGAGTCGCAGCCACGCTGCCAACCGTGAAGGTCTCTGCCATGCAGGGAACTGGTATCGACGAGCTACTACGCAGCATCAGTGACGCGCTTATCGCACAATTTGTGACCATGGACGTACTGATCCCGTATCAGCGTGGCGAGTTAGTTGCCCAATTCCATCAATTCGGAACCATCGAAGCTGAAGAGTATGAGGAGGGAGGCACGCATCTACGCGGCCATATACCCAGTAACCATAGTGGTCCTTTCTATGAATTTCAGCTCGCAGCTTCTCATAAAAAGCCAACCATCAAAGAACAACAAAAAGAGCAGGTCGTTGCTAGTGTTGTAACAGAGTAGCAACAAGGAGCTACAGCATGACTGAGACAGGCGATACTTTTCATGGTCTGGGGATGGGATTGGGTAACCTTTCTCGTCTCTCACATGCCAGAACGCGCTCGATTAGCGCTGAAAACTTCCATGGAGAAAAAGGCCGTGGAGGGATGGCAACTGAGGGCACGGGTGCTCATAGTGCTCGTGACCTTGGTCAGGGATGGAAAGTATCGCCATCTCTAAAAATTGCCCCTCGGAGCCTCGTGACGCTGGCCGACATCCAGGATACAGGAGCCATCCAGCATATCTGGATGACCACCTATCCAGCGCACTGGCGACAACTGATCATACGCGCTTATTGGGACAATGAGGATCAGCCATCGATCGAGTGTCCTTATGGAGACTTCTTCGCCAACGGCTGGGGAGAACGCTGCAATATTAGCTCATTGCCGATTGCTGTCAATCCAGCAGGCGGTATGAACTCGTATTGGGAAATGCCTTTCCGACAGAGTGCACGCCTCACCATTGAAAATCTCAGCGACGTAGAGGTCGTACTCTACTATCAAATCACCTATACGCTAACCAGCGTACCGGCAGACGCCGGCTATTTCCATGCCCACTGGCGACGCAGCAATCCACTGGGCTATAAAGAGGTGCATACCCTGCTTGATCAGATTAAAGGTCAAGGCCACTACGTCGGAACCTATCTAGCCTGGCAAGTCAACAACAAAGGCTGGTGGGGCGAAGGGGAGATCAAATTCTATCTTGACGGAGATCTGGACTATCCAACCATCTGTGGCACCGGGACTGAGGATTATTTTGGTGGAGCGTGGAATTTTGAGCATCCAAAAGGCGAATATGGCACCTATTCAACAGCCTTTCTCGGTCTACCTCAGGCCATCAAACCAGATGGACTCTATAGTAGTCAGCAACGCTTCGGCATGTATCGCTGGCATATCATGGACCCGATCCGCTTCGAGGAAGATCTGCGCGTTACCATTCAGGCCCTGGGCTGGCGCAACGATGGCCGCTATCTGCCCCTACAGGACGACATTGCCTCCGTCGCATACTGGTATCAAAATGAACCCCACAATCCCTATCTACCCACGCCAAAGCGAGACGATTTGGAGATTATCTAAGTATCCCAAATGATCAAGCCTTATACTTTTCTAAAGATTTTTATTTCCTAATTATGAAAAAACTTTCTCGCTTCTGCTATTATAGGGAGCTTCTCTGCCTAATAAACCTTTCCCTTAGGAACGCCATTCATGAGCAACAAAAACCGGAACGGCTGCTGGTCTGGCGGCGCGAGGACGCCAGCTATGCTGAGCGGCGCTGGCGGTTGATCTCATATAATAAGATGGAGGTTGCGCAGGCCACATTGAGTGAGGAGGCGGAGCCTTCAATGGGTATACTCACGACAGTATCACACAATTCACGATAAGCCGCGCTCATTCCCCAGGTCTCGTTACCGACCACCAGCAGGGTCGGCTGTGTAAAATCATACTCCGTAAGCTCGCAATCGCCATCCTCATCGCTGCCAACGATATGTACTCCGCCTGATTGTCGTCGAAGCGTCTCAATCCATGGTAACAGCTCTTTCTGGGAGGGCAAACGGACCAGTGGTACTGCAAAAAACGAGCCGGTTGTGGCGCTAATCGTCTCTGGATCATAGAGATCGACGCTGTGACCTGTGATCACAATGCCATCAACGCGTAAAGCGTCGCACGAGCGAATGATGGTTCCCAGATTGCCTGGACTCGCGGGGCGATCAAACGCCACTACGAGCAGATCTTCTTTCAAAGGGATACGACGCAGATCATCATCAGGCATTGTCACCAGAGCAACTAACTCTGACGGCTCAGCTTTACCACTAAGTTTGGTGTGCAGATGCCACGGCATTTCATAATGGATATCTGCACTCGACGTACGCAAAATATTCTCAGCCCAGTCCGAGAGTGGCTTATCGCGTGAATACAGAAAGGCGCGAATGTGCCAATTATAACGCAACGCCTGATTGATGGGGCGTACGCCTTCAACAAAAAATTCACGTTGCCGTAGCCGTTTCTCGCGCTTACGTCGCAACGTGTCAGCATATTGAAAATCGTTATTTTCCGAATATATTTTGACCACATGTGGTACCGTAGTTTTTTTCATAGAAAGTAACCCACCTCCGGCTGCAACAGCACTATGGCATGAAACCAATCATTTACACGGATCACGACAGACAAGTAGTTCATGTCATAGCCAGCGTGACCAAACGCCGCAGTAGGGATGTTGATTAGAGAACTATCAAGCGTTACTGAGATCAACATCCACCTTCACTACAAGCATATCAGCAGTGGCCATCAAAAGAGAAAGCCGCATCATGACAAGCTATTTGAGATTGACTGGCAAGCCTGTTCTGGCCGACTCAACAGCTGCAAACATCAGGGCCAGCGTCTTAAGATTATCCTGTCCAGACGTTTCAGGCACGGTCTCTGTTCGCACTGCATGCACAAAAGCGGCCAAGCTGCCAGAGCGATCAAGTGGACCGATGTCCGATAAAGCAATCGTCTGCGTATCATCTTGATTCAGGAGACGAAGTACGACGGCATCATCATCCCCATGCGCCAAATCGCCATCGCCACGACTCGTCCAGATGATTTCGCCTTTTTCGCCTTCCATATGCCATTCACCAGCCCAAGGGGTCTTGGGTGCGGTACTGACCCAGCTTCCACGATAGCTTACGACGGCTCCGCCATCGAAGGTGATGGTGATCGTACCTTCGGCTGGCTCATCATACTTGCTCCAGGCCGAGTTCCACGTCTTGCAGACCACTTGTACCGGCTCTTGTCCGATCACCAGGCGCATCAGATCAAAATGATGGATCGTCATATCTACCAGCAACGGCTCCCAGATGTGATAATGCCGATAAGCATCGACTGGCCGAACATTATCATAGCGTCGGAAATCGATGTTGATGTTGCCAAGACGTCCGATGGCCTGCTGCTTGATCAGATGAACAGCCGCTCGTGCCGCCGGAAAGAAACGATAATTTTGACTGATCATCAACAGGCGTTTATGCTTTGCTGCCAGCTCGATCAATTCCTGAGCCTCGGCAACCGTTGGAGCAAAGGGTTTCTCCATCAACACATGCTTATCAGCCAGTAAAGCCGCTCGCGCACTTGGCACATGACCAGGCAAGCTAGCGGTAATCAATACCGCATCAGCTGACACCGCCGTGAGAGCTTCCTCAAGCGAGAGGAAACAGCGCTCAGATGGCAAGTTGAGACGTGTTCGTGCCTCATCCAGAGCCATAGGATCTATTTCAACCCAGGCAGTCGTTTCGATATCTTTATTTTTTGCAACAATATTTCTGGCCCAGTTCTGGCCCCAGTTACCAAGTCCAACCTGAATAATCTGTAATG
This sequence comes from uncultured Chloroflexia bacterium, assembly GCA_963699315.1. Classification (GTDB taxonomy): domain Bacteria; phylum Chloroflexota; class Ktedonobacteria; order Ktedonobacterales; family Ktedonobacteraceae; genus Dictyobacter. The sequence continues at coordinate 2,936,207 of OY969433.1, read as the reverse complement.
TCATAAAAAATCTCTCTAATGCCCATATGCCTTCAGAAATGCCACGTTCGTCGCTAGACATGTGTTGCGGCACATTGCTCATCTGAAGGCAAGGAAATATAAATGGATTTGACAAGCTAGCAATAAGCAAGCATCGACGTTATGCGTATACACCAATTACCCAGTGCTCTCGCATTGGGAACCTATATGCTTAGAGTTTATTATCTCACTCACAGCTAGAGATTGTATATAGTGGAGGTAGATATCTGCATACGACAAAGAGTGTAAATAGGGAATTGTACCCCTTATTTACGCTCTAAATTTCCATGCGTCTGAAGCATTTTATATACTGAAGTAGCTAAATAACCTAGAGGGGCAAGGCTTCATACAAGCGCCATTCTGGATCTAAATCGATGATACTGTGAAGTTTCTTGCCATCGGTTCCCGAGCGCAAGATCAGGCGTGTCTTTTTACCATCAACCAGCACCCAGCGATCGTTGCGAGCATCATAGGAACAATCCTGTAGCCAGTCTGTCTGGGCATCGACTTCTGCCTTGATCTCGCCTTTCAGGTCTTTGATCTTGACCAGGAGGCCACGACCATGGGCAGTATCAGCGATAGTCACATACTCCTCACTCAGGATACGCACAGAATGGGGATGATCAAGACCATCCAGGACAAGTTGCCAGTTACCAGTTGCACGATCGATGGCGATCACTGTTCCCTGGTGAAAGAGCGTTGCCAGAATTGTGCCATTGGGCAGTTCCGATACGGAGTTGACGTGCGTTGTTTGGGCCAGAGTACCAAACTTTACGCCACGATAGTCCGCCGTTTTATCAAGGAAGCGCGGCTCGCCAGTTGGAGTCTGCTCAAAGCCATGATCGACGGCCCACCATTGCCAGAGGACCTCACCACTTTCAGAGAATTCGATAATGACATCCAGGCCGGTGCTGGCTACCAGATATCCTCGCCGACTACGCGAGAGTGAGTGCAAGAGATTAAATGTCGGAAGGCTGATGGTCTCTTGTCTGATCGATGACAAATTACGAGCGACGTGATGTATTGCAAAATTGGTCGCTACCAATATATGATCATCGGTCAAGGCCATACCAGCAGGCATCGACAGAGGAAGAAGCGACTGCACTTCGCCTTTATCGTTTAAAATACAGAGTTGACCGCCTTGATCCTCTTTCGGCTTTTCCATACTGCCCAGTGCCGTAACAGGACACTCTGTCTGCTGCTGGGATTGCTTGGTTTCAGCCCAATGATTCTTTAGCATAGAATGTTTGGTAGAGATGCAACTTAGGAGAAGATCCATGTGTTTAATCCTTACATATTTCAGTGAAAACCAGTGTCCAATGACCGCAAAAAGGTTGACATGGCGAACCTATGGTCTTATAGTTAGATGATCATAGTTTGTTGATCCATTATATCAACAAAACGTCAATACATGCAAGAGACAAATAAACCATATTTACCAGTACAAAGCAGCTATAATGGCGTAGAATTTTCTTAACAACTCATCAGTTCGTTATTGCACCATTATCATCCTGTGATAGTCGCACGATCTCAAAGGAGGCGCCATGAGCACACCCGACCAGGATAAGAATATATCAGAAACCACAATTTTACAACTAGGCCCTGGTGAAGGCAGCAAGGTTGAACATATCAAAATCACCAGCAATTATTTACGTGGACAGATTGTAGAAGAACTTGAAAAGGATACGGCGCGTTTCACCGAAGATCAAGTGCAACTAATAAAATTTCATGGCATGTATCAACAGGAGGATCGTGACGCGCGTCAATCTCGCAAAGCAGCCGGTGCTGAAAAAGCCTATCAATTCATGATTCGCTCACGTATTCCTGGCGGCGCGCTTACCGCAGAACAATATTTAGTACAGGATGGCTTGTCCGAGCAATATGGCAACCATACGATGCGCATCACGACACGCCAGAGTTTTCAGCTCCACGGTATCCTCAAGGGCGATATTCATGCCACCATCCACGAGATCAACGCGTCATTACTCTCAACGCTGTCGGCCTGCGGAGATGTCAACCGCAACGTCATGGCCTGTCCCGCTCCTGTCACCAGTCGAGCGCAGGCACAGCTGCAGGAATTTGCCCATAAACTGGCGATGCACCTGGCTCCGAATAGCAAAGCGTATCATGAAATATGGGTTGATGGAGAAAAGATTCATTCCAATGAGGAGCCGGAAGAAGATAACGAGCCAATCTACGGATCGACCTATCTGCCACGTAAATTTAAGATCGGTATCGCCTATCCTGGTGATAACTGTATCGACGTTTTCACGCAGGATATCGGCTTGATCGCTCGTATCGAGGATGATACACTGGTCGGTTTCACTGCGATCATCGGTGGAGGCATGGGCGCGACACATGGCAAAAAGGAGACCTTTCCTCGTCTGGCCGAGCCGTTCGCCGATCTTAGCCTTGATCAGGTCTTGCCAGTCGCTGAGACGATTGTCACGGTACAACGCGACTATGGCGATCGGACAAACCGCCGCCATGCACGCATGAAATATCTGCTTGAGGATCGAGGTCTCTCCTGGTTCCGTGCTCAGGTTGAAGAGCGCCTGGGCTACACGCTCAGCGATCCCAGCGAGGTCCATTTTCATGATATCGATGACCATCTGGGATGGCATAAACAGGCCGATGGACGCTGGTTCCTGGGTCTACATATCGAAAACGGTCGCCTGAGCGATACTGAGACGCGACGTTTAAAAAGTGGCTTACGTGCCGTTATCACAGAGTTCACACCGAATATCCGGCTGACCGCCCAGCAGAATATGCTCCTGCTTGATATTCCAGAGGAACAGCGTGCCGCGTTCGAGGCAAAACTCAAGGAATATGGTATCGCCACTGATCCCAAAGATGCGGGAGCATATCGCTTCGCCATGGCCTGTCCGGCTCTGCCCACCTGTGGCCTGGCAGTTGCAGAGGCTGAGCGTGCGCTACCAGATGTCGTAAAGATATTGGAGACCAATCTCCACGCGCTGGGCTTAGGACAAGAAAAAATTGGTATACGCATGACTGGCTGTCCCAATGGCTGTGCTCGTCCCTATCTAGGTGATATCGGTTTCGTTGGTCGCTCAAGAGATCTCTATAACATCCATCTTGGAGGAGATCAAGGTTACACGCGCCTCAATACCTTATACGCCCAGAACATCAATGTCAACGCAATACCAGCCACATTGCAGCCGCTCTTCATATTCTGGCGTGACACACGCCAGCCAGACGAAGCCTTCGGGGATTTCTGTCATCGTATCGGTATTGATCAACTGAAAGAGAAAGCGACAACATTCGTCAGCGTAGGATAAGGAGATTATGCCGAGCTATTATCCCATCATGTTAGATGTGCGCAACAAGCCAGCACTTGTCATTGGAGGCAATAGGGTCGCAGCAGAAAAAGCGGCGGCCCTCCATGCAGCAGGCGCACAGGTCACGGTTCTGAGTCCTGATTTCTCTGAGGAATTACAAGAGCTGGCTCAGAGAGAAACAATCACATTGCGCGCTAAAGCCTACGAAGCCAGTGATCTAGTGGGAGCTTTTATTATCGTAGCGGCAGCAACATATGAACCTGAACTGGCTGAAGCAATCTGGACTGACGCGCAGAAAAATGGTCAACTAGTCAATATCGTTGACGTTCCAGCGCGTTGTAACTTCATCATCCCCTCCATTTTACGGCGTGGCCCACTAACCATCACCGTCTCAACCGAAGGTACTAGTCCCAGTCTTGCGAAGCGCATCCGTCAACATCTAGAAAGCCTTTTCCCATCCTCTTATGAAGGCTACATGCGACTGGCAACCATTGCGCGTCAATACATGCGTGCGGCAGGACTCTCCTACGATCAACGCGATCAATTCTTTGGTGAATTCTTTGCTTCGGATATCCTTGCGATGCTCACCAATCACGATGAGATAGAAGCTCTGGTAAGTACTATCCGTCTCCTACATTGCTATAATGTTGATGCCTCAGTATCAACATTCATTCAAGACATAAAAGAGGCCGAGAGGAAATTACCATGACCGTTTTTAATTCGCATAAGCATTGCTCTTCTGCAGCTGACAACACAACTGCTGACGTTGATACTCCTGACGTTGACACAACTAATCAGCGTCCCGGCAAAGTTTATCTAATTGGAGCTGGCCCAGGCGATCCAGAGCTCATCACCGTCAAAGGACTACGCTATCTACACCTGGCCGATGTCGTGCTTTATGATCGGCTGATCGCCCAGGAATTGTTGCAAGAGGCACGCTCCGACGCCACCTTAGTCTATGTCGGCAAAGGACCGGGTTGTCATAGCATGCCTCAGGAACAAATCAGCGCCGCGCTAGTAAACTATGCGCAGCAAGGTCATACGGTAGCACGCCTAAAAGGTGGTGATCCCTTTGTCTTTGGACGCGGAGGCGAAGAGGCTCTCGTGCTGGCAAAGGCACACATTCCTTTTGAGATTGTGCCGGGCATCACTTCAGCGATTGCGGTTCCTGCCTACGCCGGTATACCGGTCACGCATCGCGACTACACCACCTCATTTACAGTCGTTACGGGTCATGAGGGACACTCGGCATCGCCAGCAGTCAACTGGGAAGCGTTAGCGGCCCTTGGAGGCACGTTGATTGTCCTGATGGGCGTCAATGCTCTACCAAATTTCACACAGCGCTTAATTGCGGCCGGATTAGATGCTACCACTCCAGCAGCCGTTATTCAGGAAGGTACAACCACAGAACAACGTATCGTCAAAGGCAGCGTCGCCACGATCGCTGAACAGGCCATACAAGCAGGTTTATCAGCGCCAGCGCTCACGATTATCGGAGCAGTAGTCAACGTTGGAGAAGCCCTGGCCTGGTATCAAGGGAACACAAAAGAGACACCACACTAGCCGACGGGCCCTCGCGCGGGTGTGCCACACATTTTTGCAAACCGGCGAAGAAGCATGTCAGGCTCAATTGCAGCGACCATGGGACAAGCGCGTAGCGGCGTCAAGATTGCCGCCAAAAGAGATCCTCCGCTGAGAGACCAGCCGCAATCTGGCCTTGCGCACGCTGTCCAGTTCACGTACGTTTTGTCCGCCAAAGACGTAAAAATATCTACATGCTTGTTTTTTAAAAAAAGGACCTGCTTTCTGTGCGTAACTTTGTATCCTCTCAATAACCCGCGGGAGTAACAAACACAAGATAATAATTGATACCCTATGTATACTAAAAGTATGATAGAAAACCTCGATCCCAACACCATAAAAGATGAAGATGTGCGCCAAGTCGTCATCACACTGATGAACTTGGTCGAAACCCTCTCGGCCAAAGTACAAGCGCTCACTGAAGAAAATCAACGCCTGCGAGACGAGAACAGACGGCTCAAGGGTGAGCAAGGCAAACCGACATTCAAGCCACAGAAACAAGCTCTGCTTCTCTCGTCGGAACAAGAACGTCATGTATCCAAACCTCATCAGAAAGCCCACAAACAGGCTCAGATCAAGATCGATCAGGTCGAGGTGCGCAAGGTCGATACGCACCTGCTCCCTGAAGATGCTCAATGGAAAGGGTATGAGGATGTGATCGTCCAAGATATTGCCTTTCATACCCGCAACATCATGTTTCGCAAAAATCCTACTACTCTACCAGCAACAAGAAGACGTATCTGGCGACACTGCCAACTGGTTACAGCGGTCAGTTCGGCCCCGCTCTCAAAGCCTGATTCTTACCCACATTTTACAAAGTGATAAAATGAAGGATGAAGAGACAAGAAATGTTGGATCCCATTTTTTCAGGCCTGTCAGGAGACCGGGACACACTTTTTGGTACGTGCGGCCCAGAATCGGCGCGTCGAGCACGAGGAAGCAGAGATTGCGTATTCGCTGATGCGAACACGATCCTGGTCGAGCCAAGCAAGCCGTCCATTCGAGATCCCCGCTCGGCATGGGCACCAAGCCCGCTTGACCCAACTCCACCTTGCGTATGGACACATGACACTCCTGCCACCGCGTAATGAGCCGCAAGCAGGCAAGGATCCAGTGACCGTTTGGGTGGTTCGTGTGTGGGAAGATCACGCTCCTGAAGGAGAAAAGCCGCTGGAATGGGTCCTGTTGACTTCAGTGCCCACGACGACCATTGAACAAGCCTGGGAGCGTGCAGACTGGTAGAAGCATCGTTGGCTGGTTGAAGACTATCATCAGTGTCTCAAAAGCGGGTGCCGCATTGAGAAACGACAATTGCAACAGGTTGACGGCCTGATCCGTTTGTTGGGACTGGTATCCCCTCTTGCCATCCGTTTGTTGCAAGTGCGTGAGCTCGCTCGTGAAGATCCAGAGCGTTCGGCTTCTGAGGTCATTGATCCTCTGATGCTTGCCGTGCTGGCTGAACGTTCTGGTCAACCACTTGCCACGTTGACGCTGGGCACCTTTTGGATCGAGGTAGCACGCCTCGGTGGCTACTTGGCTCGTTCCTCTGATGGTCCCCCTGGATGGCGAACTATCTGGAAAGGGTGGCTCTTCTTGCACACGCTCCTTGAGGGCGTTCAACTTGCTTTTCACCTCCGTTTGTAAAATGTGGGTAAGAATCAGGCATGAATGCAGGGGTATCCGTGCGATTGAAAAGGCATGAATGCGTTAGGATGATTATATCCTACGCTGCATGCCTTTCTGCGAGTCATTTGAGTTTATGATAGCTCTTCTAAAAGCTCGCGTAAGAACAGTTCTGCATCGGTGACCAGTCCGGCCGCCTGAAAGCTGCCACGGTCGGCGAGCTTTGTGACGACTGATTGATTGATGTCGACGACGACGGTGCGGACGTGCGCTGGTAGTAGGTTACCGGTTGCGATGGCATGAAGCATGGATGCTACCATGATTGCCATTTCCACGCCTTGAACTTCTTCACGCATACGAGCCTGAGCCTCTTGCATATCTGAGATCACGCCAGGCATAGGACCATCATCGCGAACGGAGCCAGCCAGCACCATCGGAACGTTACGTTTATACGCCTCGTAGGTGATGCCTTCTCGTAATAGACCAACCTCAACCGCTTTAGCGATCGAGCCGACGGCCCGCACAGAATTGATGGCTCGTAGGTGATTACGATGTCCACCCTCCATCTGATCGCCGTTGGTCAAATTAACACCGAGCGAGGTGCCGAATAAAGCTGATTCGACATCATGCGTGATCACGGCGTTGCCGCCGAAGATGACCTGGACATAGCCTTTACGCAATAATTCTGCGACATAGCGTCCCGCGCCTGTGTGAATAACGGCTGGTCCGAGTACAAAGAGTATCTTACCGTTGTGTACTCGTACCTCTTTCATCTCTCTGGCAATATTATGGATGGTGCGTATTTTCGTTTTTTCGGATGAAACGTCGCTTTGCATAAAGGCAAAGGTATCACGTTCACGTTGGCGTTCATAAGGGCGGACCCGAATGCCATCATGGTCGACAACGATCTCCTCGCCTATTTTAACATCATGCATAGGACGGCAGAATGCGCGCTCGTTTTTCCTATCGATCACAACCGCGACATCCATCTCAATATGCTCAACATTGATCCACTGACCATTCAAGCGCACCTGGGTCGGCAGATTAGTCGTCGAGTAAAACTTTTCAGGCAGTACACCATCTTGCTCGACCATGGTGGTGTGAGCATCATCCGCATGTAAGAGAACCGCACCTGATTGTTGAAGCTCCGAAATAATCTGCTCAAGGATCTCGTCGTTGGGAGCCGAAATCTTGAGGCGAACATAACTGGTATCATTTTTGGTGGCACCCACACGCATTTCCTCAACGTCAAAGTTGCCTCCGCGATCCATAATAGTATCCCAGGCACGTGGTAACGTCCAGGAATCGATGATGTGGCCACTCATCTCTATCATTTCATGTACTGTCTGCATCTATTGCTCTCTCTTTTCTTTAAAAAGATATGAATATGAGCTCTGTTATTGTTGCCATTTAGTGTATGCGGATGTCTCCGGAATGTCAATGAGCATTCCTCCCATAGATAGCACACAGACTTTTCCCTTATTTTCCCAGTCCGACGGGACAGATTGGTTGATAGATACATGCTCGACACTTAGCCGCCTTCTGTTTTTTCAGAGCCGGTGGTTGCTTGGCAGAGCTGAGATCCATCTCTTTGAGGACGCGAATAACTTTTTTGCGTAGTGTAGGAGTATACTCGACGGTAAATTCGCGATCGGTATAGCGCAGGATGCCATGTGTAGGCGGCTGATCGGCGTATTCTTCGAGGATCAGGCAGTAGGCGGCGAGTTGCAGGACATGATGAGGATCGGGTGCCATGGAGTTTTGCTCGACGGGCTTGATGTCGATGGGGAGTAGGAGTTTGTTTAGCAGTTTGACGACGTAAGATGGTTTGCCGATGAGTGGATGAAGATCCGAAGTGAGCGGTTCACCCAATCCATCGGTGTTCTCATAGACTAATTCTCCGGGTGGAAGTCCAAGGGCCTGATGGTGTTCTTTTACCAGCCGTTCGCGCTGTATGCGGCGTTCGTTGAAAAGGAGTAAGAAGCAGGCAACGGAAAACAGCAGTAAGCCGATGCCACCGGCAAACAGGATGTTTTCTATTAATTTTGCTGATCCCTCAACAAATGTTCCCATGATTTCCTCATCTTATAAACGCTGAGAGCACCGATAACAGCACGAAAAGTATGCCTGATACAAGTGTGAAGATTGCCAGGCGTAGCAAACGGCGTACTTTGGGAATGTTTTCAACGGTTTCAGCATACTCTTCGTCTGTGTAATCGGAATACTCGTTCTCTTCAGATTGCTGTTGGGACTCTCGAAAATCTTCTTCGAAGGCCCCACGGCGCACGAGAATCTGCTCGATGACCTGATAATCAGGAATATCGGGGGCTTGTGATCCATATTCGTGCTCAAGCGCAACGAGTTGAGCGAAGAGTTTATCGCTATCGGCTAGGGCCGCTGGATCATATTGCTCGTGCCACCAGACAAGCGGACAATATTCGTATTGAGCGATTTCTTTTGCTGTATAGTTGCGTTGAAATGCACCCAGGATTTGGTGATTACGTTGTTGCATAACGTCTATCTATCGCTTCTGACCTACTTCTATTTGAGCGTTTCCTGTATCTGCTCGGAGGTACCCGCGAGACCGAGTGTCGGAGCGATGGTGGTCATCGCCTGAATAACAAATGTAATATGTTCATTGAGATCCACGCCCAACTCCTGGGCCCCATTGACAAGATCATCTCGATTGACCCCAGCGGCAAAGCCTTTAGCCTTCATCTTCTTGCGGACAGAAGAAGCCTCAAGTCCCCCGATTTTATCCGGACGTACCAGAGCGGTAGCTGTGACCATTCCCGTGACCTCATCGCAGGCATAGAGTCCTTTGGAGAGCAGATCAGTACGTGGATTAGTCTCTAGATTGATATCATTATGTGCCAGAATCGCATAGACAATCCGCTCATCATAGTCCGCATCGCGCAGCCACTGAGAAGCAATATGTGTATGCTGGTGCAGATCTGGATATTCTTCATAATCGCAATCGTGAAGAAGTCCAGTGATGGCCCAGAGCTCTTCATCTTCACCAAACTTATGCGCATAAGCACGCATAGCGGCCTCAACTGAAAGCATATGTTTTTGTAAGCTTTCGTTTTTGACATGACTTGTCATCAATATATAGGCATCATTACGTGTTGGCATTATTTCCCTCTTACTACATGACATGTGTGGCGAAATTTGCCGCCGCTGACCTTATTATAGCATAGCTTGGGCTGAAGGTGGAGTGTATCAGGATTGTTGCGGATCGGCTTGTGCGTAGTGCTTAATAGCTAGCTGAATAAAATTTTGTAACTGTCTCCTCAGGCTTCATTTGTAACGGGCGAGATACTTAACGTTAATGGAGGCTGGCTCTTCGGACGTTAGTTGCATCTCTGTTAGTTGCTTGCCTGGTTGTGTGGGCGGACTTTGCTGGACATGTTATGATAGTGTGAAGTTCCAGATGGGGACGATCATACTGAGTAAAGGACCTGTCTATGCTCCATATCGATGCGAAACCGATAGATCTACAGCTTACGACTCCTTTTAGAATTGCGCGGAGTGTGCAGCAAACGGCTGCCAACGTGGTTGTTCAGGTGCGTCACAACGATATTGTTGGTTATGGTGAAGCTGCTCCCAGTAACTATTATGGAGAGAGTGCTGAGACTGTGATGGCTTGTATTGCCATGTTTGCTGGTAATCTTGGTGATGATCCATTTGTGATCGAAGAAATTAGTCAGCGACTTAATAAAGTGATCCGGCTCAACCCGTCGGCCAAAGCGTCGGTGGATATGGCTATCTATGATATTGTGGGTCAGGTACTTGGTGTGCCAGTCTACACACTACTGGGACTCAATCCCGCCCATACGCCGCGCACATCATTTACGATTGGCATTGACACGCCAGTCGAGATGGCGAAAAAAGCACTATTGGCTCAGGAGTATCCTATTTTAAAGATCAAAGTTGGCACGAAACATGATGTTGAGATTCTGAAAGCTATTCGTAATGTTTCTTCGGCGGTTATTCGTGTCGATGCCAATGCGGCTTGGACTCCTAAAGAGGCAATTAAGAATATCAATGCGCTGACCCCTTATGCGATTGAATTTGTGGAGCAGCCTGTTGCTGCTCATGATCTGGCTGGTTTGAAGCTGGTTCGGGATAATGTGTCTCTGCCGATTATTGCTGATGAGAGTTGCGTCACGATCGAGGATATTCCTCGCTTGAGTGAATGCGTGGATGGCATTAATTTTAAGCTGATGAAAAATGGTGGCATTAATAATGTGCTTAAGATGATCCATGTCGCGCGTGCCTACAATTTGCGTACGATGCTGGGATGCATGATTGAGAGTTCACTTGCCATTACAGCGGCGGCCCATCTGACTCCTCTGGTCGATTATGCCGATCTGGATGGGCATTTGTTGATCAGCGATGATCCTTTTGTCGGTGTGACTGTTGAACATGGCAAGCTCATCTTATCGAATAAGCCGGGATTGGGTGTGAGCGTGCGTTCAACTAGTAACTGAGTAGGGATAGAAGGATATTAAGGACATGTATCAGAAACCTTCAAATGTGGCACAGAAGGTCCGTCCACCGCGTTTGCCAAAAAAGATGTTGTCGAAGGATATTGATGGCGGCCATGTTCAATACCGTGAGCGCTATTCTTCATTGGCTCTAACGGGAACCGATTTGACGGGTCAGGTGGCGGCTCGCCCGGCTTTTGAGGAATCCTCTTTCAATCAGGTGCGTCTGACTGGCTCTGAATTTGAGGAGATCCAATTAGATGATGTGCGTTTGGTGAACTGTGATCTGGCTACTGCGAATTGGTACAAAACTACCTGGCATCGCGTGGAGTTGGTTGGCTGTCATATGACTGGTTTTGCGGCTGGCGATGCGCATCTACAGGATGTTTGGTTCAAGGATTGCTTGATTGATCTGGCTCAGTTTCGGTTTGCGAGCTTCAAGACGGTGTGCTTTGAGGGGTGCGATCTTCATGAAGCGGATTTTTTGGAAGCTGATCTGTCTGCTATAAGCTTTGTGCGTTGTAATCTGCGTCAGGCTGAGTTATCAGGCACACGTCTGATGGGTGTAGATTTGAGCACGTGTAATATTGATGGTGCTCATTTGGGGGCGAAAGAGCTTCAGGGAGCAACTTTAAATATTGCACAGGCCATGGCTCTGGTTGAATCGATGGGCGTTACGATCAAATCTTCTTCGGATGACTGAGCGGGCGGCTCGGGCAAAGTAGATATCAGTGTGGGAAATATGAGGCATATAAAATATGCCTCTTTTTTGTACTTGAAAGACAGATATATTTTAGCAATAATGACAGCAAATATATATGCTGTTTTGGCCTATATTCAGGTTAGGAATTCGTATAAATTATCTATAATATTCCATTTTCTTGGGTGTGAATTATTTTTATTTCATGCGCAACGGTCTTTTTATGGTCGTAACGATGAGTGCTTTGTAGTCATTTTGTACAAAATTGAGTCTGTCGTATTTTGATAATTATCAAGGAAATATCAAGGAAAAGATGATAACCCTCAAGATTTTCTTAATATTTGTATGATGATAGTCAAGAATGTATTAAATTTTTGGTTGATTTGTATATAGTGCACAAAACAACCATACGTATTTGTGTGATATTACCTCTATAAGTTGGGGTGCGTAATTTTTATAATCTACTTAAGTGCGAAATCGTACAAATTAAATACATCAATGGTGATACGGTAGTTCCCCGGTTAGAAGATCGATCTGTCTCGATTTTATATCCTGTGCTCGCCGATGAGAAATTTGTCGCCTTCCTGCTGTCTGAGATGACGTGTTAATCCTATTTCGGCTGAAAGGACTAATCACCTTATGACAACTATTCTTAGTGGAACCTGGAAACGTCTCCGCACCAATTTTAAAGATCCTATATTGCGGAAGAACGTAGCTTTGTACATGGGCGGCAAGCTGCTTGGTTTGGCTCTTGTTCTCCTTGTCATGATCTGGGCGATTCCAAGTGCGGTACATGCGGCGACTGGTGCAGCTCCTGCTACTCCAACGATGAACGCTGTCAATACCGTGTGGACACTGATTGCGGCATTCCTTGTTTTCTGTATGCAAGTCGGATTCGTGATGCTCGAAGCTGGATTTGCGCGCTCGCGTGAATCAGTCAATATCCTCGTAGAAGGTATTGCGGACACCTGCATCTGTGGCATCTTGTTCTGGGCATGGGGTTTCGCATTCATGTTCGAGTCCGGCAACGGCTTTATCGGCACTCATGGTTTCTTTTTAAGTGGGCTCGCTGATACCTATGGATCAACCGGTATCCCGCTACTGGCATTCTGGGTATTCCAGTTCGCCTTTGCCGATACTGCATCAACCATCACATCGGGTGCCATGATTGGACGTTGTGGCTTCTGGGGCGATATCATTTATAGTATTGGGGTGACTGGTTTTATTTATCCGATTATTGGACACTGGTCCTGGGGACCTGATGGCTGGCTGGCGTTGCAAGGCTTCCATGACTTTGCTGGTTCGACAGTCGTCCATTCCATTGGTGGTGCTATCTCATTGGCAGGTGCATTGGCCCTTGGTCCTCGGCTGGGACGTGTCTTCAAACGTGATGGCGGTGGTCCTCCTCCTCCCCACGATCTGATCATTGGTGCTGTCGGTGGTTTGATCCTCTGGTTCGGCTGGTATGGTTTCAATCCAGGTAGCACACTCTCGGCACTCGATATGAGTGGTATTGGCCGTGTGTCATTTAATACAACATTGGCAGCTTGTTCGGCTGGCCTGGCTGCGTTGTTTATCTCATACGCCCGTACGAAAAAGTGGGATCTGGGTTTGACAGTTAATGGTTTCTTAGGTGGACTCGTGGCCATTACCTGTCCTTGTTATTGGGTAAGCCCTACCGGTGCCTTCTTTATCGGTATTGTGGCCGCAGTTGTTGTCATCGTGGGTCTGGATATATTGGAGTACTTCCGTATTGATGATCCAATTGGTGCCGTCCCCGTCCATCTGTTTGCTGGCATCTGGGGCACACTTTCGCTGGGTCTGTTTGCGACAGGTAAGTTTGGTCTGCCTACACCAACAGGGGCTGACACAAGCACTGTTGTAAGTGGTCTGTTCTATGGCGGTGGCGTGAGCCAACTCGGCTTGCAAGCGCTGGGATCATTCTCAACCGTGTTTGCAACCCTGGCTATATCGTTAGTCATGATGTATGCCCTTAAGTATATAGGTATACTGCGTGTCTCGAAGGCTGGTGAGCTTGAGGGTATGGATCTGCACGAGCATGGAGCCGTTGCCTATCCTGAATATGCGCTGTCCGGCCTTGTTGAGTCACTCGTTGGCCCGACTGGACCTGGTCATGCAGTCGCTCCGGCTATTGCCGATACAATAGCAGTAGGCGACGATTAAAGACAAATTTCTTCATCCTTTCCTGCTCTTGCACTAAAGAGAGCTCTCCGCTACCATCTATACGTGATGGTAGCGGGGAGCCCTCTTTTTTTATGCCAGATGTTTTTCGAGTGCATCCATCAGCGTGCTCGCTCCATAGCGAAATGGATCGGTGGTGGGTAAACCTGTCTCTTGTTCGATCTGCTTGATGCTCTCCTGTGCTTGCTGCTCACTAAGATGATTGGTGATCAGGGAGATGCCAACAATATGGCTGATGCGCTCAGGACGGAGCCAGCTGACTGCTTCTTCGTTGATGGCAATCAGGCGCTGCAGGGATGGTAATGGGCATTGTTCATAGCCTTCAATCGTTGTCTGTCCGGCTTTATGGCATAGGATCATGGCATCGGGCATAGAGCCGTGTAGCAGGCTGAGGGTGACGGGTGAATATCCTGGATGGTTGAGGGCTCCTTGCCCTTCTACAAAGACCCAGTCGTGTTTCTGTGTGAATTGTAGTACCTGTTCTTCAACGAGACCGGCCGCGAAATCACAGATCAGGCGATCAACTGGTAGTCCATTGTTTGAGATCATCATACCGGTCTGACCAGTAGCGATAAACGCACTCTTCAATCCGCGTCTTTGGGCTTCTGCATTGAGGTCCAGGGCTGTTGACATCTTTCCCGATCCGCAATCTGATCCTACCAGCAGAATCGTATGACTGCCCGCACGATGTGGCGTAAAATCGGCGACACGTTTTTCCTCAGGAGGACGGCGCACATCCCAAATAGTGATACCGTTCCTGGCAGCGGCTGTGCGCAGCTCTTCATCATCCGAAAGAAAGACATGGAGGCCGCTGACAATATGGAGTTTTTGCTCAATGGCGATAAATAATTGCCAGCGCCAAGTTGTAGGAAGAGCACCGCCGCGAGGAGCAATCCCAATCAAGAGCGTATCGGGCTGGAATTGTAGTGCTGCATTGATGTCAGCGACAACTGGAATCCCTTTACCAATCGGACTAGCGAGAACCTGTGAGACATCTTGTCCTGCTCTGGTACTGTCTATAACCGCAACTACTGTATCCGAGCTGTAACGGATCACACCGACTGCGGTTTTGGCGGTATGCCATTCGAACGAGCCTTCGGCGAGGATAACAATTCTGCGCATGATAGTGTATTCCTCTGCTGTACTAATAATGGATTGAGAGAAGGAATATATTTTGCTCTCTATTATATAACTATTTCTTTGTGTGCAAATATTTCTATAAATCTACTTTGTTGCCTAATCGCCTAAAATCTGCATGTACAATACCACTACTTCCACTACGCGCTTGCTTTTTCTTCAGCATTTGGATATGATTTAATTGCAGCTCGCATATATCCAGTCATCTGTGTTCTATCTGTAAAAGCGCAATTGGCCCATCGGATCTAAGGATATAATGAACGATGGCGTTGTGTGTGCCTAAATGCTATAAGGATAAGTTGTTAACAAAAATCCATTGAAATTTATATATATGATTATTTTGTACATGTATAGAAAAGAAATATCCTAACGCTACTGAAATTATTCCCGTTTTTATTGTCTTCTTCTTTATCGTTGGAGTGGGAGAAAATGTGAATAGTTGTTACAGGGCTTCCATTTTCTGAAATAACCTCGTGAATATATTGACAAGCAGGCGGAATTTAGTTATATTTGTATGTATGCACCTGATATATCACCAACTCGATAGTATCGAGTTAGCGATGTATAGATCCTCTGTCTATAATCAGGAGCGCTCACGATATGAATCTGGCGCATGATATCAATACAATGTATAATTGAATTATGCATGTATTTGGAGCCGATATTTGTTTGAAAATGTTTCATCCCCTGCTAGTTTATGCCATTGTAGTAGTCGTTGAATGATGCTCATGAAAGGCATCATAGAGATCAACTATTTATTGTCAGGATAGTTGAACGCACAGAGCTGTTTCCTGTAATGTTCCACTTACGCCCGATGATATGCCCAATACGCGATGTCTTATGAACACAGTTTGTGAGACGGGTATTGTGCTATTCAGAATAACCTTAGCATAAATAGTCTGCTGTCAGCGCGAGTTGACCGATTCCCATAGATCTTCTATTTAGCAATGTATTAAATGTGATCTGGGATATTTGTATGGACAGTTTGATGTCGGGTTGTCCGTAGTTCTATCTGCTCTTTTGGCAGTACTTTTGCTCCCTGAGTTGGATGGATAATACACAGAGGAGATTGTTGAAGCATGGCAGATCAACCCATTAGTGCTCCTGGGAGGGCGCGTCTTGAACGCAATGTACTCTCTGTTCCTCATGGTATTGCGTTAGCCGCCGCCGCGATGGCTCCAGCGATTGGCGTCGTACTAAATGCTCCAGCCGCAGCCCCTATGTACTTGGAACCTTTAATGCGAATGTGCCCTGGTGGATATTTAGTCTGGTTGCTATGGCTATTGTCGCAGTCATGTCATGGCGTAGCATTAAGGCCTCAGTCCAGGT
The DNA here is from genome assembly GCA_963699315.1 of uncultured Chloroflexia bacterium. Classification (GTDB taxonomy): domain Bacteria; phylum Chloroflexota; class Ktedonobacteria; order Ktedonobacterales; family Ktedonobacteraceae; genus Dictyobacter. The sequence continues at coordinate 2,919,828 of OY969433.1, read as the reverse complement.
CGATCTCGTATTGTTATGTATTGAAGTGATCGTATTCGTATTGCTGGCTGTCATTGCGATCTTCATGGCTGGCCATAGTAACAACGTGACTGTCGTAGTGTTAGCCTAGCTAGTCATCGGGATGATCGTTTTCTTCTATCTGCGTTCTACCGCGCCGGAGAAGTTGAAATCTGTGGGCTCGTTCCTGGCAGAAGAGAATCTGCCTGAAGACCTTTTGCTGCTTGATGGTTCTGCTGGTACGCAAGCGATAAGTGGCGATTAATATGTGGATGGCGAAGAATATATGTTGACAATTGAAAATAAAACTGTGTATACGACATTAGCTGAGCTCGTCGATTGGCGACATACAGCGTTGGTGATCGTTGATATGCAGAATGATTTCTGCAAACCTGATTGGGCACTAGGACGCTTAGGGGTGAATCTGGAGATGTATCCACCGATGATCCCACGACTCGCTCGGCTGATAGCGGCTGCTAGAGAGGCGCAGGTGCTGCCGATCTATATTCAGATGACGGTATTGCCTGGACGCCGTAGTGAATCACCGGCACAGATGAGATTCAATATGCGCTTGCATAGTGAGTCCCATCCGCTAACTGAGCCGCTGTTGTATACCGTAGAGGGAACGTCAGGTCAGGAAATTATTTCTGATCTGGCTCCCCAGCCGACTGATCTGATTGTGCGCAAGTATCGTTCCAGCGCTTTCTGGGGTACCAATCTAGATTTGTTGTTGCGCAGCAATCAGATTAAGACGGTGATTATGACCGGCTGTACTACCGAGGGATGTGTCGAGTCTACAGCACGCGATGCTCTTTTCAACGATTACTATGTGGTGGTCGCCGAAGATTGTGTCGCCAGTGATGATCCTCGTCAACATGATGCATCGCTCTTCTTGATGCGCCATCGTTTTGATGTTGTGAGCTCCGATGACATTCTCGCTATCTGGCAGGCGCCCGCGTAGCTGGCAGCCCTCGCGCCGCCAGAGCCACTCGACGCACGACCGGAACGGTAGCTGGCAAGCGGCTCGCCCAAGCTCGCTTATAACACACGCTAGCTCGAGAAGGGGAATGCCGCAACGTTTCTTGGGAGTGGCGCACTCACCTACGTGGTCAATGCGCCGATGTTGCTTTTTAGAGGAATATGCTTAGAAAGGATCGTGAATAGTAATGGGGAAGCTTGAAGGAAAGATCGCTATTGTGACTGGTGGGGCCAATGGGATTGGTCGTGGGATCGCGGAAGCCTTTGCTCGTGAAGGGGCCGATGTTGCTATTGTCGATATCTCTCCAGTGGAGAAGGCTGAGGGCGTTTTGGCACAGATACAGCAGAGTGGACGCAAGTCGTTCTATGTGCAAACTGATGTCGCAGATGAGCAACAAGTTGAGGCGATGGTGAAGAGTGTCCTCGCCACGTTTGGTCGTGTCGATATCCTTGTGAACAACGCTGGTATATTTACGCAGGGACTGGTAGAACACTTGGCGATCGCTGATTGGGATCGTGTTCTCAATGTGAACTTGCGTGGTACTTTTCTCTGTACTCATTTTGTCTTGCCACAGATGCTTACTCAGGGTTATGGGCGTATCATTAATATGGCTTCTCAATTGGCCTATCTTGGCGGGACGGAGGTCGCGCATTATAGTGCCAGCAAAGGTGCAATTGTCACGTTTACCAAAGCGTTAGCACGTGAGGTTGCCACGCGCAACGTGCTCGTCAACGCAATCGCTCCGGGTCCCATCGTTACTGACTTGCTTGCGTCGGAGACGGAGGAGTGGAAGGCGGCGAAACTTGCAGATTTGCCAATTGGTCGCTTTGGCTTTGTGCATGAGGTGAGTCCTACCGCTGTATTTTTGGCGTCAGATGATGCATCATATTATGTTGGGCAAACCCTTGGTCCCAACGGTGGCGATGTAATGCTTTGATGTATGGACCTGTAGAGAGAGAGATTGAATGAGTATGAGTATTGCTAAACTGGTAAATCGAGCACAGGAAAGTGGGATCCAATTAGTGCGTTTCCTGTATTGTGATTATAGTGGCGTGACCAGAGGCAAGGTGATTCATGTTGCTAATCTGGCCGATAAGCTCAGTGAAGGTCTGGGATTAACACGTGCTCAAATGTCGATAAATCTGTTGGAGCAGGTGGTCGATATCGAAGGCATGAGCCCGGTCGGCGAAATTCGTCTGGTGCCTGATCCCAAAACGTTCAGCGTGCTATCCTGGACGCCAAGTAGTGCTAGCATTTTATGTGATCAGCTTGATCATAATCATCAGAACTGGGGAGCATGTCCACGCATGTTTCTCAAAGATATCCTGGCGCGTGCAGAGCAGGTGGGGATCAGGGTTGATGCCACCTTTGAGAACGAATTTTATCTGGCGCGTGAGCAGGATGGTGCATTCGTCCCCTTCGATCATTCTCCTGTCTACAGCTCTATTGGTCTGGATGCTTCCGCACAGGTTATGCACGATATTGTTCAATCTCTGGTCGCGCAGAAGATACATGTGGAGCAGGCGATCAATGAATATGGTGCTGGACAGCAAGAGATTTCTATTCGCCATGCGCCTGCCTTGAAGGCTGCTGATAATCAGATCAAGTTGCGTGATACTGTACGTGGTGTCGCCTTACAGCATAATCTGCTGGCATCGTTTGCTCCCAAGCCGTTCCCCGATGAGATTGGTAGTGGTTGTCATATCCACTTCAGTCTGTGGGATCAAGTGACTGGTCGCAATGTGATCTATGATGAGAGCGATCCTGAGCGGTTAAGCCAGACCGGACGTGCTTTTATCGCAGGTATTCTTGCGCATCTGCCTGCGCTGGTTGCCCTGACGTGTCCCAGTTATAACTCATACAGCCGTCTACAGCCCGACTCCTGGAGTGCAGCCTACACTGCCTGGGGTTTTGATAATCGTGAGGCCGCTGTACGCGTAGTGTCACCTTTCTGGGGTCGTGAAGAGCAATCGTATCATCTTGAGCTCAAAAGCGTTGACGCCAGTGCTAATCCTTATATCGCGCTTGCTGGCCTGATCGTGGCTGGATTAGATGGTGTGGCTCGCCAACTGACACCAGGCGATGCGAGTGATTGTAATCCGCATAAACTAAGTGCCGAGGAGCGCGCCAGTAGAAACATTCAGCGCCTGCCAACGACTATGACTGAGGCGCTTGATAATCTGGAGAAAGATCATCTTTTGATGGATGCTATGGGCGAGTTTATGGGACGCTCTTATGTGGCTGTGCGCCGCTCTGAGGACGAAGCGTTTTCCAAGCAAGATAGCGATTTTGAAATTCGCAACCATTTTTATAAATTCTAATGCACGGATGCATTCAGGAGCGCCACTTTCGTGGCCGGAAATGTGTTGCAGCACAGCGCTCATCTGAATGCAAGGTCATATCAAGTAAAATCCTGAAGAGGCGAGGAGATTTTATGCAACCAATAGATTTGACCTCTATTCCTGTTGTCGATAATCACTGCCACAGTCTTTATCGGACACAAGGTCCAAAAGATGTTTTTTCTTGGCGCAAGCACTTTACCGAAGCAAAAGGATTGCGCACGCAGCAAGAACATGTTGCTACGACCTTGCTTTATCGTCGCTTATTACGTGCCATGTCCGACTTTTTTGCCTGCGCTCCAACGGAAGAGGCGGTGCTGGCTGCGCGTAATCAGCAGGATAGTCGTACGCTGGTGCACAATTATTTGCAGGATGCGCATATTGACGTATTGTGTTTGGATAAAGGACATCCACCTCTCGACGAGGTTTTTTCTGAGGCTGATCATGCACAGCTTGGAAATTGCCGAGTTGCTCCCATGCTGCGTGTAGAACTGGTCATGCAAGATCTGATCGGTGCGCACTCAACGTTTATTGCTGTTGTAGAGGCACTGCGTGCCGCGCTCCAAGACATTCGTGGTCAGGGATATGTGTCACTCAAAAGTATTGTGGCATATCGCACGGGATTAAATATTGCTACCTGGTCGGTAGATGATGCGCAGGCGGCTTTTGCTGAGGCGCGTGCTGAAGTCAATGCTAAAGGTTCAGTGCATCTGGGGTATAAGCCTCTATTAGATACACTGTTGCATGTTGTTTTTGAGGAAGCTGCCAAACAAGAGATGCCGATCCAATTTCATACTGGCTATGGCGACGATGATGCTGATATGTTACTGGCTAATCCTTTGCAACTGCGGGCTGTGTTTCGTGAGGAGAAATACCAATCGATGCCGATAGTACTTTTACATGAAGCATATCCCTATACGCGGCAGGCGGCCTATCTAGCGACTGTCTATGATAACGTCTACTTGGACTTGTCCTATGGTATTCCATTTTTGGGCTATAACGAAATGCTTGAGTTTACGCGGGCTGCCTTTGATGTCGCACCATCCAGCAAGCTCATGTATAGCTCAGACGGCACTGGTATTCCCGAGCTGCATTGGATCAGTGCTAGAGATGGACGGAACATTATTGGACAGGTGTTGGGTGAGCGTGTTGCGAGCGGTGAGCTGTATCAGTCTGAGGCTGAGGAGGTTGGTAGGGCTGTTTTGCAGCAGAATGCGTTGCGTCTCTACCGGCTCTAGTCGTGGCAATGTGTTTTTTAGATTGAGGAGGTCCGATGGATCGGCTACAAGGTAAGGTGGTTTTTCTGACTGGAGGAGGAGGTGTCCTGGGAACTGCCAGTGCTATCCTCTTTGCGCAGGAAGGAGCCCGCGTGGCAGTGGTAGATGCGCGCAAAGAACAAGCGGAAGAGACTGTCCATAAGATTGTGACGGCGGGCGGTGAGGCGATTGCTTTGACCGTCGATGTGACAGATGAGGCGTCTGTACGTGCTGCTGTTGCTACGACTGTACAGCATTGGGACGATCTGAATACGCTCTTCAATAATGCTGGTGTGATGCCCCATCAGGATGTCTCTGTCTTGGATCTCGATGTTGAGTTGATGGCTCGTATCTATGCGATTAACGTGACTGGTACTGCTCTCTGCTGTAAGTATGCCATTCCGCACATACAGCATGCTGGCGGTGGTGCCATTGTCAATATGAGCTCATTTCTTGCATCGATGGGTTGTGTCATCCCTCAAGATGCCTATGGCGCGAGTAAGGGCGCGATCGTCGCCCTTACCCATTCGTTGGCTGTCCAGTTTGGACGCGATAACATTCGCGTCAACGCTCTTTGTCCTGGTCCCATTGAAACTGAGCATACACGCTACTTTTTTGCTGATGAGGATGCACGTAAGCACCGACTTGATCACATCCCTTTGGGTCGCTTCGGACGCCCGGAAGATGCGGCAGAACTTGCGCTCTTCCTGGCATCAGATGCATCTAGCTGGCTTACTGGTCAGGCTATTCTACTTGATGGCGGCATTTCTTGTAGCTATTTTAGTGTTCCTACATAATTTATATAGTTGTGCGTATTATTGTGCTGTAAAATTTGTATGGGCGATGTTAAATGTATCTGCTATTATATGTCGATAGCATTTCGTTTCATGGCTTGTGAATTTTTTGAGAGGAATATATAATGTGTCGTTTATTCGGCTATATTAGCCGCGAACATGTAACGCTGGAACAACTTGTACCGGAAATGATTGTTGGCTTAAATGATATCTCACATGTTCACTCTGATGGTTGGGGGCTTTCCTGGTACGATGATCATGAGCAGTTGCAGCTTCTAAAGGATTCAGATGCTGCTTTTCAGAGTCAAGCTTTTATGGATGGCGTACAGTCTATTCATACCGATGCATTTATTGGCCATCTACGTTGGGCGACACCCGGTTTTAATCTCTGTCTACCAAATTCGCATCCATTTGTGTACGGGTCCTATGCATTTGCCCATAATGGTCTGATTGGACCTCAAGATGCGCTGGAAGAACTCATCTCGGATGATTATCAGCCTGCTCTGCAGGGGACAACGGATAGCGAACGCTATTTTCTGGCGTTGCTGTCCGCCATTGATCAGGTGGGCACGCCGGTGGCTGGTATACAACACTTGCTGGAAACGCTATACGGTAGTTCTCAGATAGTTGGTGCGAATTTTTTATTCTTAACGCCTGATACACTCTATGCTGTCTGCTCCTTTGATCCTTGTTCAACGCGGGCGCAAGAAGAGCCTGATTACTTTCCATTGCAGTATCGCATGACGCAAGATGCCGTCGTCATTGGCTCAACCAGTTTAGGTCAAGGGGATGATTGGCATACACTCATGAACGGTCAGATGCTCCTTGTCAAGCGTGGTACACTTGAGGGGTCAATACTTGACCTTACCTATACAACACATCTTTTACCACAGGAGCAATATCCATCATTACTTCAACAAGCACTATAAAGAAAAACTTACGTGCCAGCGATGTCGCGTATCAACTTTTGCTTGACATGATCATAGATCTACGCTTACCTCCAGGGATGATACTTGAAGAATTGTCTCTGGGGACTCTCATACAGCTAGGGCGCACTCCCGTACACGAGGCTGTAGCACGCCTGGTGACCGATCAATTGGTTATCGTGATGCCGCGCCGTGGCTTGATGATTGCACCTATTGGACTCAAAGAGGTAAGCGAGATCTTTGAGGCGCGTGATGTCATTGAAGGTGGAAATGCCTATGTCGCTGCTCAACATGCAAGTGATGCTGAGTTGGCTGAAATGCGCCGGCTAGTGGAAGTAGCGGAGAATTCTCGGTGCGAGACTGATGCTCGGCTTTTTTTAGAGGAGGATCAACGTATCCACCATTTTCTAGCATCCTGCACGCACAACTCATTCTTGCATTCTGCGACCAACCGTATCCTGTTGCATAATTTTCGTTTCTGGCATTTTTATTTTGCTACCTATGGCATTCAATCAAATAGCCTTATATCTCACATGCCTCTCCTGTCAGCATTGGAGCAGCGTGATGCTCAGGCCGCTTTTGATCTTATGCATGAGCACGTTCAGACTTCGCGTATGCTGCTGAATAAGATGTTCTAAGGTTATCAGATAAAATCAGCCATCGTACAACGCCAATCCTCTTCATCTTTTTTGCTTCGCTGACCTACTATACTATAGTTGCCAGATGAACTACTTGCTTTCAAACCAGAATGTACTAAATGATCACAAAATATCTCCTCTGGTAAATATCGTTTCTTAAAGACGTGATAAGAAGATAGTAAGCAATGACTGGTTCCAGGTAACTAATCTTTTTTTTAACGCCGATCTGAAGACATGTATCTGTTGCAAAGGTTACTCCAGTAACGTGTAAGATGTATATGTTTCATGCCTATTGGTGAAGGTTGCTCCAGCAACGTGTATGAGCCTGGTTCCTGTGCATGTTTCGGCTTTTGTTTAGACACAAGCACATGACGCAGACTTTTTGTCTGGTCAGCCATATACGAAGGAGAGGTTATTATGATGACTGCTTGTCTGCCATATTGCTCACTTTGCTTTAATTAATGATCCATCTTTCCCAGCAACGTGTTATCTGATCATCGCGATATGTACTTAATGACACGCTGTTTTTGTGTTTCGGATTATACAGGAAACTGTTTTTTGGGATGGATAGTTGAAAAGATGAAGTTTGAGTCTTTCTTAGAACGCTACTACTTTGAGAAGTATCTGCTCGAGGTTTGTATCACTACTCTTGAACGAGGTGGTGTGACCTCTAAACTGGATACCTATCAGTTTTTGTCACCGATTGATGCATGGGCTATTCCTAAATATCCAGACAAGACAGTAATACTTCCTCCGCATGCGGATCTTCAACAGGAAATCGAGTCTTTTATTATACAGAATGAAGCTTGCTTGAAGTATTCTGACTGCTGGCTGGGAACCTGGATTGAGCCAGTTACTCACAATTGTTATCTCGATATTGCTACCTTGTACTTTTGTCTGGATGATGCTGTGCGGGAGGCATTGGCTTTGAGTAGCCAGGGGCAGCGTAAGATTGTTGCTCTCTACGATTTTAAACGTGGACAGGCGATTTATTTGTAAAGGAGAAGTCAAGGTTTGAATAAAGATGTATCTATAAGTGCACATGCTATTGCGCTGGTGATTCCGGCCTGGAATGAGGAAGATGCGTTACGTCAGCTCTTGCCAGAGATTCCGGCCCATTTGGTGCAGTGGATTGTGGTGGTTGATAACAATAGTACTGATGCCACGGCTCAGGTCGCTCAGGCGGCGGGGGCGTTAGTTGTCGCTGAACCGTTACGCGGATATGGTCGGGCTTGCTGGCGTGGCTTTCAGACTGCTCGTGCTCTGGGGGCTGAGATCGTTGTTTTTATGGATGGCGATGGCAGCGATAACCCTCTGGATTTGTCGGCGATGCTGGCTCCAATTCTGGCTGGTCAGACCGATTTTGTGATAGGTTCGCGGGTTGGCGTGTATGCTGAGTCTGGCTCGGTTCCTCCTCAGGCACGTTTGGGCAATTGGTTGATTAGTCAACTGCTTAGCTGGATGTATGATGTGCGCTTGCACGATATTGGATCGTTTCGTGCTGTACGGAGCTCATTGTTGGTCTCTTTAAACATGCAGGAGATGACTTTCGGTTGGCCTGTGGAGATGCTGGTGAAGGTGGGACGTGCACAGCATCCTATTGTAGAAGTTCCGTTGCATTATCGTTGCCGTAGTCATGGACATTCGAAGGTGGCTGGGACTATCTGGGGGAGTATCCGGGCGGCCTATTCGATGCTTAGTACGATGGCCCGTTATGCTCGCAAAAGGGATTTGAAATATGTCTGATGTCGCACTTGTGATTATGGCACGCTATCCCGAATGGGGAATGGTCAAGACTTGTTTGGCTCAATCCCTCGGCCCAGATGCGACGTTGCAGGTGTATCAATCGTTCTTGCGTGATCTGGCTGAACGCTTTGCTGGCTGGCACTACGATCTCCATTGGGCGTATACGCCTGTGGGCTGTGACTTTTCTACTTTTGCCAGTAAGCTTGTGCCTGAGCGTGAAGTCTCGATGCGTGCCTTTCCTCAGCGAGGTCTTGATTTTGGAAGTCGTCTCTATCAAGCCTTTCAAGTGACTGCTTCCAGCCATTTTGCACGCACTATTCTGATCAGTTCCGACTCGCCACAGGTGAGTCGAGAGATTATTGCTCAAGCAGATCATGCTCTGGAGTCTGCCGATGTTGTACTTGGTCCAGCTGAGGACGGCGGCTATTATCTGATCGCTATGCGTGAGCCTCATGATCTCTTCCGAGATATCCCGATGAGTACTGAGCATGTTCTGGAAATGACAATTGCGAAGGCTCAGCACAAGGGCCTACAGGTGGCGTTGTTGGAAACGCTATTTGATATTGATACTCAGCCGGATTTGATGCGCCTGATGCCGTTGCTGGCTCAGGATATGACTCTGGCACCATATACCGCGTCTTGCTTGGATGAATTGAAAGAAAGAGGAGTTATCGCATGACAACCGCCATCTCAACACTACCCCGTTCGATTTACCTGGAACCAACTAGCCGATGTAACGAGTTTTGTCAGCAATGTCCGCGCACGTTGCTTACACGCGAGGATGATCGCGATCTCACATATGATAATTTTCTTAAGATCGTGGAGCAGTTTCCTGTGTTGGATCGTGTGGTCTTGCACGGTCTGGGCGAGCCTCTACTCAACAAAGAACTGCCGCGCATGGTGCGCTATCTCAAGGATCGTGGTACCTATGTATTATTCAATTCTAATGGCATTGCGCTGACTGCAACTCGCGGACAGCAGTTGATCGATGCTGGATTGGATGAGTATCGTCTCTCGATGGATGGTTCGACACGCGAAACGTATGCACATGTGCGTGGTGTCGATGCCTTCGATAAAATCTGGCGCAATATCAGTGCGTTTGTGAAGCAGCAAAAGGCCCAGGATGCCAGTAAGCCAGCCATCTCGCTCTGGTTTACGGCTATGCATGAGAATCTGCCCGAACTCCCCGGCTTGGCTGAGAAAGCAGCTGAGAATGGCGTGCGCGAAATTTATTTGCAACGCCTGGTCTACTTCGAGGAAGGTCTAGCATCTTCCAAGCAAGCCCTCTTCCATCGTTCATCTGCCGAAGAGCTTGCGATCATCCATAATACGCACGAGCGTTGTAAAGAGCTCGGGATTAGCTTTAAAGCGGCGGGAGCAGCCTCTCCGATAGAGAGCGTTGTGCGTGACTTTGGAGAGCGTCCATGGTCTGGATGCAAACGGCCATATAACCTGACATATATCACCTCTAGTGGCAACGTTCTTTCCTGCTGTTTTGCTCCTTTTGGACATAGAAGTGCGAAAGAGTATCAGGAAGAACGGGTGCTGGGCAACGTTTTCAAGGAATTGATGGAGCAGATCTGGAATGGAGAGCGCTACAATGGGTTCCGCCAGGCCTTCGAGAGTGATCATCCTGCGCGACATTGTGCGCAATGTGGGGTGAATTGGAGTTATTAGAGGTTGGTAAAACGTATGCCAATGTTAGAATTAACTACATCTGTTCATAAGGACCCTGTATTTAGTCGTCCAGTAGATAGATGGCGCTTCCCTTTGCTCTGCATCCTGCTTTTGCTAGCGATAGGCTATAACGTATTCCTGGCTTTGATTGCTCCACCGCCGGATACGAACCAGGAGGCGCTGTTTGTATGGCTCTGGTTGATAAGTTTCGCCCCCTATCTAGCCGCCAGTATTCTGATACTGGCGACTAGAGGACCGGTGGGGCGTAAACGCTGGCTCGAACTGGCGATTATTCTGGTGGGAGCGTTGATCTTGCGAGGACAGTTGATGTTTGTTCCGCCGATCCTTTCGCATGATTCCTGGCGCTATTTATGGGATGCGCGTGTGACCTTGAGAGGTTATAGTCCATATGCCTATCGACCAGACAGTCCTGTATTGGAATCTTTGAGAAATGTGCTCTATACTAATAGCCGTTTTAGGGACGTCCCGACCATCTATCCGCCTGGAGCGCAAGCATTCTATCTCGTCAGCTATCTGCTGGCCCCTGATAATCTCGTCTTTCTCAAAGGCATCTTTATTGTTTGTGAAATGATCACGATTGCTGGTCTGGCCTGGTTGTTAGCCAAGAAAGGACTCGATCCAGCACGTTGTATTATCTATGCCTGGTGTCCGCTACCAATCGTTGAGTTCGCTATCCAGGGACATCTTGATGCTCTGGTTGTGATGTTTATGGTGCTTACACTTGTCTGTGCGCAAAGCCAGCGCCGTGGGGCACGTGTCCTGACGGGATTCTTGTTAGCGATGGCTACTTTGACCAAGTTGTATCCTATTATTATGCTAGCTGTGATCCTGCGGCGTCGCGATTGGGCTATGTTGTCCACCTGTCTGGTGACGATTGTGCTTGCATATGTACCCTATATCATTCTGGGCCATGGACAAATCTTCGGCTTTTTTGCTTCGTACGCAAGTGAGCAAGGCGCCACGAATGCTGGCTCGATTACTATGCTGATGCATTGGCTGAGTGGTCTGCTAACATTACCCTTGTTCATAACATATCTGGTGGATGCTGTGCTGCTTGGCGGTGCCATGATTCTCGTCTGGTTTGGGCGACAGCGAGAGCGTATCTCTACGGACGAGTCGATGCTTATGTTGGTCGGATTGTTTTTGCTGGTCTCAACGCACATTTTTCCATGGTATACCACTGCTTTGTTGCCATGGGTTGCGCTAATGATTGGTTCACCATGGTCATCGCGGTCTGGATGGTATGGTCGTGAAATAGTTGCTATCGTTGTCTGGTATTTCATTTGTTTTTCTATTATGTCCTACCCGAGCCAGTTTTTTCAGGGTTGGAATTGGTACTATTGGTTAGTGTATGACGTGACCCTGGTAGGTCTGATATTTGGATTAGTTATGATCTGGTTGCATAGAAAAAATGGTCGGGAGAAAGATAAATTATGTCAGATATAAGGACAACGCAGATGGGAAATGTGGCGCAACCTCCGCCCGAGGATCATTCTTTTTCTAGAGCGCGTACTATGTGGATTTCGCTACCATTAGCGCTCTTAGCAGGATTAATCGCGAGCTTGTGTTCTGTCCTGGTGATGGTGCTGCTACGTCTGTGGGCGGGTATTCCGACGCCCATGGAACTCTTTGGAGATTATTTTCTCCAGCATATTGACGTCAATACGTTTATTCACTTACTTACATCGTTGGGTCAGCATGCGAAGACTGAGCCACTAGGTCTGGCACTTCTGGCGATGCTTGGCATTGGAACGATACTGGGAGTGCTCTATGCAGTCCTGGTACGTATCAAACTGCCCACGCGGGGATATCGGCCAGGGACTCGTGAATGGCTAACTGCGCTCGGCTTTGGTATCGTGATGACATTGATTGCTATTATCCTGTTCTGGGAAGAGATACGTCAGAACAACCTGGGATTCACCGTTGGCACATCTCGTATCCTGACCGGTCTGGGTTTGTGCTTGAGTTTTATCGTCTACGGTCTAATACTTTGTCTGATGTATCGTGTCTGGTTGCCCAAATATCCACGTGCGAACACAGATGCCGTCGTTGCTCGGAGAAGACAACTATTGGCTCGTAGCGGTTCAGTGGTGCTGGGTATTGGTGCTGGTCTGGGAGCGTTGGAAGCCATCAACGAATTTTTGAAAAACGCAGCCACGTATGATGGTATGAAAACGTCGTTTCAGAATCACATTATCCATCCAATCACCCCCAACAATGAGCACTACGTCGTCACACAAAACGTCGTTGATCCAACGCCGGATATCAATGTCTGGCGTCTGGAGGTGGGCGGATTGGTGAACAAGCCTGGCTCATATACTTATGACGAGTTGCAAAAGCTTCCATCGACATCGCGTGCGATCACCCTGGAGTGTATCGCTAATGGACTGGCTGACCATCTGATCGGCAACTCTATCTGGCAAGGTATCTCGTTCCAATCATTGTTACAACTGCACGGCGGCGCTCAAACGACTGCTAAATATGTGGCTTTCTATAGCGTGGATGGTTATACTGTCAGCCAGCCCCTGTCAGTGGTGCTTGAGGCTGATACCTTATTGGCATATCGGATGAATGGTGCTGAGCTTCCCTATCGTCATGGTTATCCATTGCGCGTCCTGATCCCGGGTCGCTATGGAGAAGAAAATCCGAAGTGGTTGACACGCATAGAGCTCACCAGCGATTTTGTTGCTGGACTCTACGCCAATCAGGGCTGGTATAATGGTCCTCTGCACACATTAAGCCGTATCGATCAACCCTATAAGGAGAGCAACATTACTGCCGGACAGACCGTCCAGATGGGAGGAATCGCTTTTGCTGGTAATCGTGGTATCCAGAAGGTTGAGGTGAGTGTCGATGGCGGACAATCCTGGCGGCCTGCTACACTTGATCCGGCTGCTTCCAAAGATAGTTGGGTTTTCTGGAAAGCGACCTGGCGTCCAACACTTCCTGGCTCCTATACGCTGACCTCACGAGCCACCGATGGTACCGGCGCACCTCAGATAGCACAGATACAGGGAACCGTCCCCAATGGCGCGACCGGCTATGATAAGTTGGTCGTGACCGTCAAGTAATGTTTACCTTGCGCATCAGAAAAGCGTAACAAGAGAACTGTTATTGATACCATGTGAACGATCACGAGGTCTTCAATCCCGTGGTCGTTCATAAATCTTGTCTCTTCACACGCGCTAAATCTGAGATCATCGCATCGATGGCATCGTGCCGCGCCCCATCCTGAGTTAGTGGCAACAAAGGTGGCATCCCTTCCATCCCAGGTTTTCGAAGCTCTGACGCATCCATCTCCCACAACTTGATGTTCCGAAAATGAAACCAATGGATTAGCTCTCCTGTGCACAATCGCCGCTCATAGGGTGGTTCAATGGCAGTGCCATCTTCGACCAGGTAGAGCACAACTGAATACACAGGCAGTTTTGTCGTACATTCTACTAAGACATTATACTCCCACACACGTCGTGCCATCTCCTTATCTCGGCTACGTTGGAACTCAGCATGGAGGATGATTTTTTCTCGCGGCTTGAGTTTCTCGGGAGGTTTGTTGCTGTGCATGGGTACGCAGGATTTTTGTTTTGAGTGTATGCTAGATATAAGGATGCTGCCATCGATATGCTGAGTTTGTGGTACAATTTGCCTATCCTCTATGGATTATTGCGCGACACATTGAAGCTCAAAGGAAAGTACATTGAGGGCGACTGAGCATGGATAATTTAGGGCAGGATTCTTATCAGGGCGTAGATATAAAGCCGTTGCTTCGGCCTCTGGCTGCGGATCATCATTTTGAGGGGGTGGAGGCGGTTGTGGCTGGGCATATCTGTTTGGATATTATACCGACTCTCGCAGGCGATGATGTGTCTTTTGCTCCTGGACGTTTGATTGAGGCGGGTAAGGCTATTCTGGCTACGGGTGGCCCTGTCTCTAATACTGGTCTGGCGCTGCACAAATTGGGGGTGACGACGCGCTTGATGGGGAAGGTGGGTGATGATCTGTTTGGTCAGGCGACGTTACAAATTGTTGAGTCATTCGGACGCGGTCTGGCTTCCGGTATGGTTATTGCTCCCGGTGAGGCCAGCTCATATTCTGTGATTATTAATCCTCCAAAAACTGATCGTATCATCATTCATGCTCCCAATTGCAATGATACGTTCGGCGCTGATGATGTCCACTATGATTTCCTAGAGACCTGTGGGCTTTTTCATTTTGGCTATCCACCGTTGATGGCGCGTATGTATCAGAATTCTGGCGAGGAGCTGGTGGATCTTTTTAGACGCGCTAAAGCTCGTGGTGTGACGACTTCACTGGATTTCTCTCTGCCTGATCCTGATAGTGCGGCCAGTCTGGTCGATTGGCGGCAGATTTTGAGCGCGACTCTGCCTTATGTTGATGTCTTTTTGCCTAGCGTTGAAGAATTATTACAGGTTTTGCAGCGTCCATTGTTCGAGAAGCTTTCCAGTAAGGCCGGGAGTACAGGTCTGCTCGATCTGGTGACGCCTGAGATGATCTCTGCGATGGGTAAGACTCTGCTGGGGATGGGCGCCAAGGTCGTTGGTTTGAAGGCTGGTCATCGGGGTTTATATCTTTGTACGAGCACTGCCGAGCGGTTAGAGCATATGGGACGTGTTCAACCAACTCAGATACACACCTGGTCTGAGCGTGAGCTCTGGGCACCCTGCTTTTCGACGCCGGTTATTGGTACAACTGGCGCGGGCGATGCTACGATTGCTGGTTTTCTGCTTGGTTTGATGCGTGGCATGACTCCTGAAGCGACTCTTTCGGCTGCTTGTGCGGTAGGAGCTTGTAGCGTCGAAGTGGTCGATGCGGTGAGTGGCATCAAAAGCTGGCCTGAAACTCTCGAACGTATTGCCGCTGGTTGGCCTCGACTTTTATTGAAGAGCAAACATAAAAGATCGCCTTTGGATATGGTTTATGCTGGTTGGCAGTGGAATGAGCGTTTAGAGGTCTGGTCTGGCCCGCATGACTCTTCTTATGTGATTAAAAAGGATCTTTGACACCATCCTGGTCGGACAATTTGCTCACTCTAGACGCTAGCACCTATCCATGTTATCATTGTGTTCAATCATACTATGTGGATTACCTGAAGAAGGGAGTTATGCTTTGTGAGCACTAACTTGTTTCAGTGGCTCTTTACTGATCCTGTTACGGCAGGAGCAAACGCTGGTCTTTCGGGCGCGGAACCATTTCATTTTTTGTGGCCCTGGCTTGTTTTTTGTCTGGCCGGGTTGCTGATCACGTTCTATTATTCTGTTGAAGGTCGCAAGCGCTTCGTAAAAAATAGGCCGCTGATCAAATATATGTTGGATCGTTATTTAGGCTGGTTCGCCGTGATTTGCTTTATCGGCTTACCGTTGATTGGCGCACGTGTAGTGCTAAACAACTACTTTTTTGCCTGGCGTGCCTGGCGTTACCTCTGGTTGTTGGCACTAGTAATTTGGGCAGTTATCTGGCTTGTGTATGCAATACGTAAATATCCAGCCGAGCGTGCAGAATTTGAAGCCTATCAGAGACGACAGCAGTATATTCGTAAAAACAGCAAGCATAAAGTTAGAGCAGCATCTCGTTAAGCGAGAACACTCTCTGTGACGGAAATAGAGTGTCGCGTGCAAAACAGAAACGTAACTGGCATCATACTTGCCGG
The DNA here is from genome assembly GCA_963699315.1 of uncultured Chloroflexia bacterium. GTDB lineage: Bacteria > Chloroflexota > Ktedonobacteria > Ktedonobacterales > Ktedonobacteraceae > Dictyobacter. The sequence continues at coordinate 2,903,787 of OY969433.1, read as the reverse complement.
GGGGCAGAGTTCCCGTATGGGACGTGATAAAGCACTTCTGCCCCTGACAGGTGTACATGCATCGACCTTTGTGGCCCATCTAGCCGAACTACTCCTCTCAACCTGTCAGGAGGTGTTACTCGTAGCTAGTGATGAGCAGCAGGCTTCCACATATACATCCCAACTACCCACCTCTGTACGTATTGTTACAGATCGCATTCCTCAAATTGGTCCTTTGATGGGACTCTATAGCGGTTTAGTCGCTATACACACCTCCCACGCATTTGTCATAGCCGTCGATATGCCCCTGCTCCAGCCGGAGATCCTTGAATTTCTGCTCACTCAATCTGCCGACGACACCATCATCGTACCAGTCATAGGGGGCATGCCACAAGTACTCCTAGCCATCTATCCCCGCAGCATCGTGCCTTTGATTGAGTCACGGCTCGCAGAAGGACGGAGAGATCCCCGTTCGTTGTTACAGATCGCACCGAAAGTACATATGATCGGCGAAGAACAATTGCGCCTGCTTGATCCTCAACTACGCTCATTTGCCCTTATCAACACGCCCGAAGAATTCTCCGCCCTCTTTTAGATCTCCTAGTAGCTGACGGCGCGAGAAGTGTGCCCCCCAAATTTTTGCAAACCGGCCAAGAAGCAGGTCAGGCTCAATCGCAGCGACTATGGGACAAGCGCGTAGCGGCGTCAAGATTGCAGCCCAAAGAGATCCTCCGCCGAGAGACCAGCCGCAATCTTGACGCCGCTACGCGTTCGTTGCTGTCTCTCTACGATGTTGCCGTATGCGCCCGTGCGTTTTTGGGCATCGCTAGAACGCTTGCAAAAATTTGGGGGGCACACGCGTGAGAACCGTCGGCTACGTTTTCGAGCGGGGTAGATGATCCCCAACGTTGATGCGTGGAAACGATCTTTTCGAGAATTATTTGGAGTCAATGGTGCTCACGCTATTGACTCCAAATAATTGGAGGCGACGCCAGCGCCGTTGTGCCATCGCCTTAAGCTCATCATCAAAGCCGCGTAGAGAGAGCCATTCGCGGGTGGCACCCGTGACGACGACGTCGACTTCGGGTAGTTGGCTGAGATTGCTGGCTCCGCTGAGTTGCATGGCGACTCTCATTTGTTTGATGATGTCTTCAATAACTTCACAGACGCATTCATAGCTCTGGCTGGCAGCTTTCAGGAAGGGGAGGCCGATGCCTGCTAATGATGCTCCTAACGCGAGGGCACGGGCTACGTCGAGTCCGTTGCGTACTCCTCCTGTGGAGATAAGTGGAAGTTTGGCTGTGCTGGCTTCGATGACGGCGATTGGTGTAGCGATCCCCCAATCTTTATAGAGCAGGCCGATATTCATCGTTTGTTCGTCGCCTCTAGATTGTGAGCGGGCGGCCTCTAGCGCGGACATGCTACTACCTCCAGCGCCTCCCACGTCGATGGCTGAGACTCCACAAGAGCGTAGCAGCAGAGCCTGTTCCCGACTGACTCCTGCTCCGGTCTCTTTGGCTATAATGGGTAGCTCGATCTCCCTCGTGAGACGCTTGAGTGCTTCCGCTGCGTCGAGGGCGTTGTGATCTCCTTCTGGTTGTGCCGCCTCCTGTAAGCTGTTCATATGCACTGCCAGAGCATTGGCCCCGATCATCTGGATTGCCTGTTGGATCTGTTCAAGTGTGAAAGGAGGATGTCCGGCCTGGGCGATGAGTTGTGGCGCTCCAATGTTGGCGATCAGAAAGGCGTTGGGCGCGTTTTCGCGTGTCACGCTATAGCTGGCGGCAAGCTCTGGATTGAGGATGGCGGCGCGTTGACTCCCCACACCAAGAGCCAATCCATAGCATTCGGCTGCTCGTGCGAGGTTGCGGTTGATGTTGGTTACGTCGGGATGCCCTCCTGTGAGCGAGGACATGAAGATGGGATAACGTAATGTATGTCCCAGGAAGGTTGTGCTCAGATCAATGCTATCCAGATCAACCTCCGGGAGCGCTTGATGCACAAAGACAATATCATTCCAGTTTGCCCTCTGAGGCGCTGATACGTCGCGCTCCAGTGCGGTATTGATGTGTTCAATCTTGCGCCGCGTGACTTCGTTTGCCATATATGATCCCTTCTTTCTCTATACTGTGACGTCTGAATGCACCGTAAAGAGTAACTCAGGGAATTTTACACCTATATATGGAATTGGTGTTGTGCCTCTGTCATCACATCTCAGACGAAAGCGTACAATTATAATATACACATAGCTGGAATCTTTTATGGCTCGCAGCAAGAGAAGATGGAATGTAGCCAGGATTCTTTACCCCGGCTACGTGCTTTATGACAAGCCTATGCGTTTAAAGGATACGTCGATGTACTTTGTGTAGTAATCGGTGTTGGTGAGCTCTTCGAGTTCCTGGCGGTTGAGATAGCCTGCGACTTCTTGATCTGCACTGAGGGCGTCAATCAGTGCTGCGCCTTTGATGGCTCCTTGACTGGTCTGTGTCCAGACTTTCTTCGCGTTGCGTTGAACGATTTTATAAGCCTCTTGTCGTCCTACGCCTTTGTCGATGAGGGCTAGCAGAATGCGCTGGGAAAAGACGAGTCCACCGGTCATGTTTAGATTGGTGAGCATGCGCTCGGTGTCGACCTGTAGTCCGCTGATCACTCTGGTGAAGATGTGCAGCATGTAGTCCAGGAGCGTGCAGGCGTCTGGGATGATGATACGTTCGGTCGATGAGTGGCTGATGTCTCGCTCATGCCAGAGGGCGACGTTTTCCATGGCGGTGATGGCGTAACCACGTAGCAGACGGGCCAGTCCACAGATGCGCTCACAGAGTTCTGGATTGCGCTTGTGGGGCATCGAGGAGGAGCCTTGTTGTCCGGCGCTGAATGGTTCAAAGGCTTCGCTTAGTTCGGTACGTTGGAGATGACGGATCTCTTGAGCCATCTTTTCTAGCGAACTACCAAGCAGAGCCAGCTCTGTCATAAAGTGCGCATGGCGGTCGCGTTGGATGATCTGATTGGAGATCGGAGCGACTCCTAGTCCCATTTTCTCGCACACAAACTCTTCGATCTGAGGTGGAACAGAGGCGTGCGTGCCAACCGGTCCAGAGATCTGTCCCACGGCCACCTGCTCGATGGCGGCAGCCAGACGCGTCTGGTGACGGCGTAATTCGTCGACCCACAGGGCTAGCTTCAGTCCAAAGGTCATTGGCTCGGCGTGGATGCCGTGTGAGCGACCCGTTATCAACGTGTATTTGTGCTCAACAGCCTGTTTCGCCACTGCATCCGTCAGCTCATTGAGCCCGATCGTCAGAATGTGTCCAGCCTCTTTGAGTTGGGCGGCCAGACCAGTGTCCAAGACGTCGGAGGAGGTCATACCGAGATGGATGAAGCGTCCCTCTGGTCCGAGCTGCTCCTGAATCGAGCGTAGAAAGGAGATCACATCATGGTGCGTCTCTTCTTCGATCTCTTGCATGCGCTGGGCGTTGTATTGCGCCTGACGGATCTTCTCGATGGCTTCCTGGGGGATTACTCCTTCACGAGCCCATCCCTCACAGGCCAGCAGTTCGACTTCCAGCCACTTGTCCGTTTTATGCTTGGATGACCAGATGGCGGCCATTTCCGGTCTTGAATAGCGTTCTATCATAAACTAGCAAAATCCCTTATATGTACTAACAGCGAAGTTGACTAATTTCTACAGAGTATAGCGTGCTTAGCTCAGCGCTAGCAGCTTCAAATAAGATAATTCTCTGTAATATATCAACAGTGTATCCGAGTGTAGTGTATCACACAAACGACAGAGGATCTTTTCAGATTACGCAGAACTTTGGATAGCGAGGAACCGTGAGTGGTTCCTGTTGATTTGCTGTTAAAGCTGCATAATCGGGGCATAAAATAGTGGCTCTTTGTGTTATATATGATAGAATGGTGTGAAGACAAATATGCGAGCAGTGTCACTGGACCAATACTAATATTCTGCATAAGGATATTCTATCTCCGGTGAGAGCGGCGGTATGGTTGATTAAAGAGCGCATCTTGACTAAGATGTACCTTCCATGTACAATCATGCTTGCATTGCTATAAGCATTTGAAGGGTAGACGAGGTGGGGGAGGCTGCGCTATGGAGCATAACAGGGCCTTCCACGCAGCGAAGCCATAGGTTAATAATCGGGAGATATGATGAAAGCAGCAATCCATCCAAATTATATTGAGTCCACGGTACAGTGTGCTTGTGGTAACAGCTTTAAGACAATGAGTACGAAGCCTGTTCTGAAGGTCGATGTGTGCTCGAAGTGCCATCCTTTCTTCACAGGACAACAGCGTATTCTTGACTCAGCTGGTCGTGTTGATCGTTTCCGCAAGCGTTTCAATTTGCAGGATGAATAATCGACTCGTGTATGGCAATCAAATAGGGATAAAGGTGTGTATGTACACCTTTATCCCTATTTCGCTGTGTTTAACGTTATAATGCATATAGGGGGTGAGTCAACTGAGCGATCCAATTCAAAGAACAATTCTTTTTCTGATTGCTGATACTGGCGCTGGACATCGTAGCGCGGCTAACGCGATCAGCAATGCTATTCGCCTCATTTCTCAACAGGAGCAGGAGGCGTGGTTCGCACGTCATCAGAAGGATGCGTTGGCGGATGCTGCTGCTTCAGATCGAGGAGACTCCCTATCCGCTAAGAACGAATTTCAACCCTCTACGTACCATATTGAGATCGTCGATGTGTTTGAAGAGTATAGCCGTTTTCCATTACGTGAGGCGGTCAAGCTTTACGGTCCGGCGATCCGTTATAATCCCAAGCTGTATGGAGAGGTGTTCCGGCGCAGTAATCGTGAAGGCTCGGTAATGACGATCTCTTCCCTGACAAATCCTCTTATTTTGAACGGATTGTTGCGACTCTTTACGACTATTCAACCTGATGTTGTGGTCTCTATTCATCCTTTGATTAACTTTGTCACTATCCGTGCGTTACGCCAGCTTGGTCTGCGTATTCCATTCATCACTGTCGTTACCGATCTGGTTAGTTTACATTTCTCCTGGTTTGCGCCCGGGGCGGACGCGTATATTGTGCCGACTGAACAGGCTCGCCAGTTGTATTTGAAGCGTAAGCTTGATCCTAAACGTGTGCATATGCTGGGAATGCCGATCGATCCCAAATATACGCTTGAAGTAGAGCCAAAGGCTGAACTCCGGCGCAGATTTAATCTTCTGAACGATGTGCCTGTGGTGCTATTGGTTGGCGGCGGTGATGGCGCAGGCGGACTCCATGCTGCGGTCCGTGCGATCTCTCAGGCGCATCTGCCCGTGCAACTACTCGTGGTGACTGGACGTAATAAAAAATTACATGCTCAGTTGCAGCGGACGCGTGACCGTTTACATGTGCCGGCGCGTATCCTGGGTTTTGTCAACAACATGCCCGAATTGATGCATGCCTCCGATGTGATTATCACTAAGGCGGGCCCTGGTACTATCTGTGAAGCGCTGGCCTGCGATTTGCCGATTATTTTGAGCGGTTATGTGCCAGGTCAGGAGGAGGGTAATATCGATTATGTTGTGCATAATGATGTTGGTGTGCTGGCTATGGATTCACATACCCTCACCGATGAATTGCGACGTCTGCTCAAGCCGGGTTCGCCCGAGTTGCGACGCCAGCTTGTCAATGCGCATAAGATCAGTCGGCCTTCAGCCTCTTTTGACATCGCGCAGTGTATTATGAGCTTTCTGCCGGAGACTAATCAAGTTGGTATCTGGCAGTCGCAAGGTCCTAATCCCGTACAGCGTCGTATGTCTGGACGTTTGCAATCAGCGATCCGCTTGCATCGTTTGCGTAATCCATTATCGCGGACTGGTATCTTAAAGGTCAGAACACCCAAAGTCAGCGCGAAAAGTTCGGTTGCACGGCTGTTCTCCAAGACGCGCGATATCTCAGTAGATGGACCGGATCAGTTGGTGAAGCCCTTACGGCGTAGGATCACTGATTGGATTTGATGAAGCGAAAGGATTTCCTGTCATGGCAAAGTTTTATTACGGCGGTCAGGCGATGATGGAGGGCGTGATGATGCGCGGACGCACGTCGGTGGCGGTCGCGATCAGACGTCCAGAGGGCGATATCTATCTGCATAAAGAGGCGCTAGAGCCAAAGATTTATCAGAATAAATATCTGCGCTGGCCTTTTCTACGTGGCGTGGTACTTTTATGGGAAATGTTGGTGTTGGGGACGCGTTTGATGACGTTTTCTGCTAATATTGCAACAGGTGCTATCGATCCCACTGCTCTGCCTACCGTGGATGATGCGGATAATGGATCTCAGGACGCTACGCAGGAGCAAGCAGAAAGACCTGCTGCACTTGGTGGAATATCATTTGCCTTGTCGATGATTATCCCGCTTGGTTTTGCCGTCGCGATATTTTTTGTGGGTCCTTTGCTGCTGACTAGTCTGTTGCGTAACCAGATTGGTACTGGCTGGCTCAATGTACTGGTCGAGGGTCTTATTCGTCTGGCTCTTTTACTTATCTATCTAACGTTGATAGGTCGTCTGCCAGATGTCCAGCGCATTTTTGGTTATCATGGTGCGGAACATAAAACCATCAACGCCATGGAGCAGGGAGATCCTCTAGACGTCGAGCATGTACGTCGAGCCTCGCGGGTCCATACACGCTGCGGGACAGGCTTTCTCTTGCTGGTGATGATTGTATCGATAGTGGTATTTGCTTTTGTTGGCTCACCATCATTGCTGATTAAGGTCATTTCTCGGATTGTCCTGATCCCGGTTGTGGCGGCTATTGCTTATGAGATTATGCGCCTGGGTGCCGCTAATTATCGCTATCGGATTGTCCGCTGGCTGATGGCTCCTGGCCTAGCGTTGCAGGGTTTGACTACGCGTGAACCTGACGATAGTATGATTGAGTGCGCCATTGCTTCGTTGGAGTGGGTGATGGCGAGAGATGCAGAGGCACAGGTTGCGAGCTCTGAGAAATATGCGCTGCCAGATCCAGCTCCGCTTGTCACAAATGTGTAATTGTCTCGGTCTCGTATTTGTGCGAGGTATCGTAATTGGGGATGGTTGATTTCGCTCGAAACGTCTTCGCGCCGTCGGACCCGTTCATCGTACGACCGGAACGGCACTCCACGAGCGCCACCAAGTCCAACGTATTCGCATGGAAGGTATGTCGTAAGGCGTGGTGCCCGGTTTTGTGGCATGGGCTCCAACAGAAAGAGTTTCGAACGTGGAAAACCACAATCGCCAACGTAGCTGCGTGTCTTGCGCACGCGGTCCACTCGACGTACGTAATGATCGCATGCGCAATAATTCCTCCCAATACACGAGATTCATCGTTCATACCGCTACGCATCTCGTGGGGTGAGCGACATGCATCAGAGGCGAGCACGGGGAGATCCACGAGTGAGCATTACGTACGTCGAGTGGACCGCGTGCGCAAGACACGCAGCTACAGTAGGGTACTCTTTTGTGTTCATTTGATAGGGAGAAGAAGAAATGTCGTCAGATTCGATTATGCCTCCTCCGGTTGAGGAGAATGAGCGGGGTAGTACATCTACATCTACGCCTCCTGCTCCGCAGCTTCAATTTTCAGCTGTGCGTTGGGCGACCATGGGAGTCCTGCGCCTGCTCTATCGCAGGTGGACGCGTATAGCTGTACGTTTGTTCCCTGAGGATTCGCGGGCCGAATATATTGCCCATAAATTGCATGTCCCGCTGCCCGATACGCTAAATATGAGTTGGGTCACAGATCATCTGTCTGTCGGTGGGCGTATCCGTCCGGAAGATATTAAAGCTTTGAGCAAAGTCGGTGTGACTCATGTCGTTGATACGCGCTCAGAGTATTGCGATGATAAAGATGCTTTGGCTCGAGAACATATCGATTTGCTTTATCTGCCCACGCCCGATACGTATCCGTTGACGGTCGAGCAGTTGATGGAGGGCGCAAAGTGGGCCAATGAGCAGATTAACCACAGTGGACGCGTCTTGATCCATTGTGAGCATGGAATAGGCCGTAGTGTCCTCTTGACGTGCGCCACGCTCGTCTACGGCGGTATGAATGGCCATGACGCGTTACAATTGGTACAATCGAAACGTTGGCAGGCTGCTCCGAATCAGCGACAAGTGGAGCGGTTGAAAGATTTTGAAGCGGCGTTTCAGACACGCGAGAGCAAGGCATAACGCTCGATCGCTACTGCCACTCCGTCGTCCTGATTGCTGGCAGTAACCGCGTTGGCGATGGTTTTGACCGGCTCAGAAGCTTGTCCCATCGCCACTCCCCAGCCAGCCGTTGCCAGCATCTCAAGATCATTACTATTGTCCCCGATAGCCATCACCTGCTCTATTGGTATGTTTAGATGCTGTGCTAGCGTCGTAACTCCACTAGCTTTTGTGCAGCCTGCTTGCATAACTACGAGCTCCGCGCTCCCATAATTGCCCTTTGTGATCACATTCCACGAACAAGGCAGTTGTGCGATGGCGGACTCCACGCGAGCGATAGCCTCTTCCATGGCGAAGCTGGCTATACGGATATGACCGGGCTGCCCGCTACAGAGCGTATGATGAGACATCCTCTGCACCAGTGGGAACTCTTGAAAATATCCTTCGACCCCCAGATTATCGAATGTCGCCGGACCGCTCCACGTCTCCTCTATATCGTCACGTAGATGGTGGATCACCGGCTGAAGCTCGTGCTCTACTAGCAGATTGACTGCTTGCTGCGCAATTTCGGCCTCCAACAGGCGCGTGTGGAGTGTCTTCCCGGTCGGATGTTCGATAATAAGTGCTCCATTACAGGTGATAATGGGAATAGTAATCCCCAACATATCGGCGAACTGCTTGCTATTTAGATACCGACGCGCCGTAGCCAGCGTCACAACGATACCGGCCTCCTGGGCGGCCTGGATCGCTATCCGTGTACGTGGAGCAATGGACTGTTGAGGAGTGAGCAGCGTACCATCAATGTCGATAGCGATCAGTTTTATCGCTGCGGGTGGTGTGAGCATCAAGAAGTTCCCTATCTGAAAGAATCATAAAAACGGCGAGCATAGGTAAGCCCGACACATAAACTTAGTATAGCTGTGCCTACATTATACACGAAAGTCCCATCCATGATAACCCGCATGCCCACCCAGAAATTCTTATCCAGCAAAAAGAAGAAGCCACAGAAATGGACATGGTTCACCCGATTTTGATAGAATGTGTGTATGCAAGAAGATTATTTAAATGGTCAAGAGGGTTCTTTGCAAGATAGCAATATCTCATTCCAGTCCGTGCGCTGGGTCGATGCTGGTGGTTATCCGCTGCTGCCGGATGAGCAGCCTGTGGGGACTGTCCGTGATAGTCTCTATGATCTGATTCCGTTGGGACCACGGGAGTTGAAGCTGATCAATACTCCAGCGTTTTTGCGTCTTCAGCAGGTGAAGCAGCTAGGTTTTGTCTATCGGATCTGGCCTGGGGCGACCCACTCACGTTATGAGCACAGCCTTGGTTGTTATCATCTAGCGGTGCGGGCTTTACGTTCGCTGCTGCTGTGCGGGACCAATGGTGGTCTGGATGGCATCTCGATCAGTAGTATCCAGACGCTCGTTGTGGCTGCTTTGTTGCATGATATTGGTCATTATCCTTTTTCTCATACGATCGAGGATCTTGGCTATTCGATTATCAATCATGAGAGGGTCGGTCGCTCGATTATTGAGAAGAGCGAGCTAGCGACGATTATCGAGAGAGATTATCATCTATCCCCTGAGCGTGTGGCCGATTTTATTGATCCGCCGACGTCGAAGTTGTTGCCTCCAGATGATGAGCTGTTACGACATCTGTTGAGCGGGGCGCTGGATATCGATAAATTGGACTATCTTCCTCGCGATGCTCGCGCTTGCAATGTGCCTTATGGTGGCGTAGATGTCTCTCGGCTCTTGAGCTCTCTACGGACGCATAGCGATGCGCATGGTGAGCGGTCTATCGTTGTGACACACAAGGGGATTAGTCCCCTGCATTCGCTCTTACATGCCCGGCAGGAGATGTTTGATAATATCTACTGGCATCATACGAGTCGTGCGTTCCAGGTGATGTTGGTGCGGGCGGTCTTTGATGCTTTGACTGCTCAGGCTTTGACCGGCGAGCAGTTGATGGGACTGACTGATGCGGGTTTGCTGACTCTGTTGGTCTCTGATACGATGCCTGTGAGTTCTCAGATCCTGGCACGGGATCTTGAGTTGCGGCGACCACATAAAGTCGCCTTGGAGATCAGTCCTCCTGCGGGTAGTCTTTTCCGTAGGCTTGAAGCACTGTTCTGGGACTCGGAACGCCGTCGCCATGTAGAACAAAAGTTGACGGCTGAACTGGCGCTGGTGTTGGATCTCGATATCCATGATTATGAGGTGCTCTTCGATATTCCTCGACCAGAGAGATGGGAGATGGATGTCTGGGTCGCTTTTGAACATCCTCCGATCGGTATGAAGCCGTTGATGAAATGGGTTGAGGTCACTGGCTTACAATCAGATGATCTGGCGCGCTATGAGCGTCATCAACGTCGTATACGTGTGCTTACAACCGAGCGTGTCCGGACAGTCGTGCGGCAACAGTCTGGCGATGTCTTATTCCCTCTGCTTGAGCGATTGGTCTAACGATCGATCGTTCAGCCGCTTCTCGCTTTAGACTTTCTTCTTCTCTTTGCGCTGATACATCATGCGCAGCGATTTTTCATAGATGCGTTGGGCCGGAGGATAATCCTGGTTGAGCCGTATAGCGCGTTCGGCGGTCGTCACAGCTTCACGATAGCGTTCCATACGATAGAGCGTATCCGCCTTGAGAGCCACGAAGCGTACATTTGCCACGTCCAACGCGATAAGATGATCTAGCGCATCATTGGCCTCTGTGAACTGTCCCAGACTGCGCAGGCCGCGCATATAGTTTTCCCAGGCCAGCGGATTATCTGGAGTGACTTCGATGAGTTGCCGTGACCACGTTTTTAGCTCTTCAAACATCTCCAGGGCACGGAATGCCTGGATGCCGAGGGTGAGCGTTTTGATGTCTTGCGGCTGGATCATGCGTGCCTGCTGGACAATGGGAATGAGCTCACGCATGCGTCCAATCCGGCATAGGATATCACATTTCATTTGCAGGGCGAATAATTGCAGTGCATCGATGGCAAGACTTTTGTCGAAGGCTTCCAACGCTTCTGCCAAACGATTAAAGTTGAGGAGCGCGACTCCATAATTGGCCCAGGCACGCGCATCCATTGGCACGAGTTCTACTGCTCGCTGAGCACTTTTCAAGGCTTCAGGAAACTTTTCTTGCAGCAACTGGAGTCCACAACGGTTGATCCAGGCTAGCCCAAAGTTGGTGTTGAGTAAGAGTGCCTGATCGTTAGCGATCTTGGCTTCTGAGATGCGGTTCGCCTTTTGCAGTGCCCGCGCCTTATAGGCTAGACCACCCGCCGAATTAGGCTCAATGGTTATGATACGCTGGGCGATATCGTGGAGTAGCTCGAATTGATTGAGCGCATCCAGCGTAATTGCCAGACCGAACAACGCCTCACTATCTTGATCATCAGCAGAAATAACATCCATCAGCGACTGAGAGGCCCGATCCCAATCTTTTGCCTCCACATATGTCAAGGCCCGATGACGAAGCTGATCAGATGTTTGATATTTCTGTTCTGGCGGATCTTGATTTATTGTAGTGTTTGTGTGCTGTGTAGAGGAAAGGGATGTAATTTGCGGTTCCCTTTCATGTGTTTTCTGCTCATCCAAATTCAGTCCACTCCGTCTCCTGCGCGATTTGTTTTCCCATTATCTCATTATCGGCCCATATGAGCAACCCCTTTGAAAAAAATGGCAGGGTTTCTTGTCAGGCTAGCCCTTTTTAAGCATAGTATATAAAAACTGATGCCGAAAAACACTGATCAATGTCATTGCCCTCAATCGCAGGGCACATTGTTTTCTTCTCTGTCACTCTTTTCGGTCGAACAGGTTGTTTTGTATCTATTTGACAGGCTCACTCATCTTTATTATGAAATAGTTGGAGTCAGTGGCACGTCGCGATCAAGCGAATTGCAAGGCTCCCCTGCTACGTTAGTTGCTTAGGATGGAAAGGTTGGAGAAGGCTACTTCTGATTTGGCCTGATTGACGCCCATGCCAATTCCTCCAACAGCGAAGGAAGTATCTGTTACTGTGCCGATTTTTGTTCCGTTGACGCTGAGGGTGAAGGTGCCGTTTTTATCGATGACACTGTATGCATTCGCCCCATGTTTCCCCTTAATTTCATTACCATTGCCTTTGCCATTGCCCGCTGAGGTTTTGTCTGGGAAAATTTCCTGCCAAGGACTGCAGTTATCGCAGACGTTTCGGCTGTCGAATTTGTCAAATTCGTAGGTAATGTTTGCGCCATTGTTGACTCTGAACATGTAAAAGGTGGCCTTATCAGCAGAATAGTATTTATAATTAAAAATCATGCCATAAAAACTGTAGCCGTTTGTCGTGTCGTAATTTACGTCCTGCATCGTTAAGTTATAGGTGTAGCTTGTGGGTATACCACTTGGCGTTATGTAGGTATAGGCGAAGAAGTTTCCACTGTTATCGTCCGGACGAATATGGTAGGCTCCACCCTTGAAGGTATAGGTAGCTTCGCTACGTGTATCGTGGCCTGTGAGCCAGCCACTATTGATTTGGTCGGATAATGGATCGGCGAGGATCGTTGAGGCGTCTGCTACTGAGGTTGCGGTGGCCTGGGCAGCTATGGTTGCGGCGGCTTGATTATTGTTTTGGTTGGCTATGCTGGTGGAATTTGGTTTCGTTGCTGTGGTGGGAGAAGCATTTGTGCTATGGAGTAGATAATAGCCGCCCGAGCCTAACAGTATCAGGAAGACTAGGACAACCAACGCAATGACCTTGCTATTGCGCTTTGGTTTGTTCGCGGAGATGTTATTCGACGATGGTGGGAGTGCGCCCGTTTGTGATTGGGGAAGGATGGGCAGGATACCTGTTTTGAACTCACCTGGCCTACCCGCAATTGGCATTCTCACGACCTTCACCGCCTGATTCAATTTGAGCATACCAGTATTGCCGCTATATTCTCCCATCGTCTGCATCAAAGTGCCTGTTGTAGGAGACCCTAACTGCCCGGTTGTTGTGCCACGTGCATAGTCGAGTTGCCCGCTACCAAGATTACTTGATCCCTGATTGGGCCAGCCAGCTTGATCATTGGTGGGCTGGAAAGCATTATTCAGCGCAAATGGTTGTGTGTTCTCTTGCGTGTTGTCATTGGATGTGTCAGGATTGAAGCCGCTTGCTGGCGGAGCGTTATACGCTGAGGGCTGCGATTGATTATTCCAGGGTTCGTTGGTTGGTGTTGATGATGCGAGAGGATTGGGGCTGCCAAAGAAGTTTCCCGGCAGGTTACCAGTTTTGAATGGCATCGTCGCATCAGGGACTGCAAACGTGTCCGCTGCTGTCTGGGGGGGATCCTGATATGTTGCTGGATTGGCTGCGCTTGGCTGCTCTGTGTCTGATACTAGCTTCAAACGCGGAGGAAAAAGTTGGTTGGTCATCTTTACTTTTTTGGTATAGTTGATCCTGGTTGATGTATATCTTCTGAGAATGGTGGTCGATTAGTGGACATAGCAGCTTCTCCTTGTTTGTTCGTATACTAAATAAAATGTATGCCAGCCTTTATACCGCTTATTTCCCTTCCCAGCACTACATACCTTTGACATATTAACCGTTTTCAATGTTTTGAGCAAAAACACTACGCGCTGGGATGACTAAAGTCATATGAGCAACCCCCTTTGAAAAAAATGGACGAAGTTCATATAATAGTAGGGTATAAGAGCGAAAAAACGTGTTTGTTGCGTCAGGTAAATAATGTATATTGAGGGAGGAGCTTTTTCCATACAAATTTTTTACAAATCTATCAAAGATTTTTTATGCTGGTAAGCTACAGTATAAACAAGGTAAGTTTTCAGTATCCTATGCTGTGCCGTAGAATCAAATACGCTAGAGTAGACAATGCGTTATGCTGTATTGATGTGTGTATAACGATGGGCAGTGGGGGGAATTTAATTGGTATCGAGGAGGGTATCTCTAATGGAACATCCAGATATAAATAATCCAGACAATTATCCTGATGATAGAACAGAACCTTATCAGCCTGCTCCGAGACCTGCTGAACAATCTGCGGATGAGCAGCCACATCCATATATTGCGCCGCCTGCTCAAAATAGGAGTAATCCTCCTCAAGGGGGCGGTAGCAATCCGAACGGTCAATATTATCGTGAGTATATGGAGCCTCAAGCGTATCAGCCAGATCCATATGCAGCGCCGTCAGCGTATCAGCCAGATCCATATGCAGTGCCGCCAGCGCATCCAGCTGGTGATGCCTATCGATCTACGCCAGCAGATACTTACTCGTCTCAGCCACAGCCTGCGGCCCCTGGAGATAGTAACCAGTATGGTCAGCGCTATGCTCAAGGTGGTTATGTGCCGTATGCAGGATATGGGAATAATTCTCAGCCACCGCATACCAATCAAGCAGCTCGGATGAGTGGCGGCTCACGTGCAATCGCGTTTAGTGCACTCATCCTGGTCCTGATCGTGATTCTTGGTGTGGGACTTTTCGCCGGCTGGCAGTTTGGACATACAGCGGCATCATCATCGTTTACGGCGAATAACTCTCCGCTACAGACAGGGTCCAGTTCAAAAGTGAACATTCCTAAACTGACAGGGACTAATTTACAAGCTGTCCAAGAAGCGGTTGTTGGCAAGGCTCGGCCGGCAGTTGTGCAGATCACCGTCCAGACGTCGCAGGGAGAAGCGCTGGGCTCTGGCGTCATTATTGATAAGCGTGGGTATATCATCACTAATAACCACGTAGTAGAGGGCGCAACCTCTGTCGCAGTGGCGATGTCCGATGGGACAACGATTAAAAATGTCCAGGTTGTCGGTACTGATCCTACCGACGATTTAGCGCTCGTGAAGATTGCTCCAACGCCAAATATGGCAGTTATCACGCTAGGAAACTCATCGAACTTGCTGGTTGGACAGAATGTGCTGGCGATTGGAAATCCTCTGGGGAATACACAGACGGTTACCAATGGCATCGTGAGCGCACTCGGACGCAATGTGAGTGAGAATAATGGTGTCACTATTCCAGGAGCTATCCAGACGGATGCCCCGATCAATCCTGGTAACAGCGGTGGCGCTCTGGTTGATCTGAATGGTAACCTTGTTGGTATTCCAACGTTGACCGCCGTTGATCCAGAATTCAATGCTCCTGCTAACGGCGTTGGTTTTGCCATTCCATCGAATCGTGTGCAGTCTATTGCGACCCAGTTAATTGCTACTGGCAAGGTAGCACATACAGGTCGTGCCGCCATTGGCATTGAGGCCGTTGATGTGGATCCACAGGTGCAGGCGCAGGATAACCTGTCGGTTGGTTCCGGTGTGCTGATTGGCCAACTCGTTTCTGGTGGTGCTGCGCAAAAAGCCGGTTTGCAGGTTGGTGATGTGATCGTCAAAGTCGACAATACTACTATCGACTCTACCGTGACGTTACAAGATGCGCTGATTTCTAAAAATCCTGGTGATACGGTGACTGTACATGTCTATCGAGGATCTCAGCAATTAACCAAGCAAGTCACACTTGGTGAGTTGTCAGCAGGGAATTAATATCCACACAAGCAGTTAGAATACCTTCCCACGAATGTTTACCTGACAAAAAGAAAGAGCGCCTCTGCAACGAGATGCTCTTTCTTTTTGTCTTGTCTATCCTCCAGCCGTACTATAAAGAGTGAACTGGTGTGCTATACGATGTCCGCTTTATGTGTCTCTATCTGGGTGTCCTGGTTGACTGGAGTCTGGTTAGTTGAAGTCTGGTCGGCTGGAACCTGGTTGGTGACTGTCGTT
The DNA here is from genome assembly GCA_963699315.1 of uncultured Chloroflexia bacterium. Classification (GTDB taxonomy): domain Bacteria; phylum Chloroflexota; class Ktedonobacteria; order Ktedonobacterales; family Ktedonobacteraceae; genus Dictyobacter. The sequence continues at coordinate 2,887,909 of OY969433.1, read as the reverse complement.
ACGGTAGTAGTTGTGGTGGTGGTAGTTGTTGTTTTTGTAGTGGCAATATGCGTATTTACATTTGTCCTGTTTGAGCTGCGGTTGGTGAGCAAGAGCCCTATCAGCAAGATGATCCAGCCGATGGGTATAAAGACCCAGAAGCCGGTATCGATGCCGAGGAAGTGGGCCAGGCTGCTGGCGGCGGCGTTTAACAGTGCTCCGATCAGAATGCATATGTTGCCCCAGACTATAATCTGGTTCAGTTGTTTTTTCTGTATGTTTTGGTTGGCTGGAGTTGGTGGGGCTACGCTTGAACGACGGCTTGCTAGAATGACTCCTACAAATAGGACGATCCAGCCGATGGCCATGATGAGCCAGAAGATGGAGTCGAGGCCGAGAATGCGGGCCAGGCTGCCAGCGACGGCGTTTAGGATTGCTCCGGCGAAGATAAATATGTTAGCCCAGAGTACACGGCTGGTCTTTAGGCCGCCCATGCTTGCTTGTTTGCGTAAGAGTTGCCAACCCGAATAGAGCGCAACTCCCGCGACGGCAACGACTCCCAGCGTGTTGAGGACGATGGTCATGATAAGCCAGGGACCGGCTATGAGCGTCCCGGTTCCTGGTTCGCCAGCGATCTGGCTGAGCTTTACCATATCGATGGAAGCATCCAGGACAAATATACAAGCTATAGTGCTCAGCAACATCAGGAAGCCAGCGCAGATACGGGTCATACGCGGCTTGCCAAGTAGTCCAATGCTGCCCAGTCCGAGCCAGGAGGGCATGATGGTGCCGCCAAAGGCATAGTAGAGGCGGAAGAGGTAAGTGCCAGCAATCGTGGTTGGTCCGACGATAATCATACTCATATAGGCCAGGGTCGCGATAAAAGCCAGGCACAGCGCAATAGTCCAGTAGAGCTGATAGTTGCGCCGCCGCTGTACATATTGTCGTAGTATGACAAATGCGAATATCCCGGTGACCAATACATTGATCAATGGTGGAAGAAGCAATAACGTTGTGTTCAGCATTGTCTCGTTTCCTGAATGGGGATCTTATTGATTGTCTTGATAATTGATATAAATTATAGGATGGGATCGTACACGTAGGACACGTCTCGTGTCTCATCCAGATTATCTAATACAGAATATAGCACAAAAGAAACTTTGAAACATCCCGAAATGAGCGTCGCGTTTCTGCATGCCTATGGGTGTGGCATCCTCTATTTGTCATCGTGGAGAGCTGTTTGTGGCCTGTGGCGCTTCTTGAATAAGGAGAAGCCCATCACGCCTAGAATGGATAATAAAATGCCTAGCCCGAATTTCCCTGGTGTTGTATTTATATCAGTGAAGAGGAATGTTGACAAGGTGCCAGTTGTGGTGCCAACGGTGGGCGCTGGCTTTTTTTCTGACTGGATAGCTGGTGTTTGGCCGGAAGTTTGCTCAGCCCCGGGCGTTAAGGATGTCTGTGGATTGGCTGGATCTGCGCTAGAAGGTTGCGCACTGTTAGTGGATTGTCTCTGTACAGAGGTACTACTGCTTGCCGTTCCTCCAGTAGATGTTGCTGTTGACAGCATACTAAAGAGTCCAGTAAGCACAAAGCAGATACCGATCACTGCCACCAGGCCGCTAATCATGCGCAACGCTGCTCGCACGGGTTGCCTGCGTGGTATTAGCGTTAATTGAGCTTGACCTGTACGCCTTGCTCCGATAGGTAGAGGAAAAGGGTGCGCTGTCATGGGCTTTGAGCGTTCGCCTTCATCCTCCCGCGTAGCTGCAACGTCTGCTGTGGGCTGCAACGCACTAATTACAGGCAAGGTAAATGAACGAGGTAATGGAGGTTGCGGCAGTTCCCGCAGCATCTGTACCGTCTGGCGTAACTCGGCAAGCTCTTGTTGACACAGTTCACAGGTTTGTAGATGTGCTTGATAGCCCTCCTCCAATTCTTCTGGAGAGAGCCGCTGGTCGAGCATGGCCGAGAGCTGTTCAGTTGTCAAGTGCCGATCAAGTGGTGACACGCGTAGACTCCATTATCCTATTTATCGTTCTTATTGGTGAGACGATAATTGTCTGGTAAAAGTTCCTTGTGAGCTTGTAAATAAGTGCGCAGACGTGCTCGTCCACGCGAGAGGCGTGAGCGTATCGTGCCAATGTTGGTCGGTATCGCTTGCGCCGCCTCCTCATATGATAACCCCTGGATATCGCATAAGACAATAATGGTACGTTGTTCGAGAGGTAGTTGCTCAAGGCCACGTTGAATGACGTCATGAAGTTCGAGTGTCAGAACACGCTCCTCGGGATTGCTTTCCGGCCCAACCATCGCCAGCGTGTCAAGAGGACTGTAGGCATGCGCGTCATCATCGTTCGTGAGCACATCGAGAGAGGTGGTGGGATGGCGCTGCACACGCCTCCAATGATCGCAGGCAAGATTTGATCCGATACGTAGGAGCCAGGCACGAAATGATGCTCCTCCTCGATAGGTGCGGATGGCTTTGAAGGCAGCAATAAACGCATCCTGTGTCACATCCGCAGCCACATCCTGGTTGCCCAGCAGACGGAGCACCGTACTGTACATTACACGTTGATATTGCTCAATGAGTAGGTTAAATGCTTCAACATCACCATGCTGGCTACGGGCAATGAGCTTTTCCTCATCGTCGCGTGCAAGCTTATCCATCTCAAGGCCTCACTTATCGCTATTTCCGTTAGTGTAACATATTTTGTTGTGCACGACCATAGCCAACCCGTTCACCAATGTAGTTTGATCAGTTTGTGATTAAAGCAAGCGTTGTACCTCTTGTTGCATCTCTTTATAGCTTTGGAAGCGTCTATTGCGATCTTCGTCAAGTGCGCGTACGAGGATTCTTTCGAGTGTTGGCGAGACGCTGGGGTTGAGCAGGCGGATGGGGGGATAGTTTGGATAATGGGGTACGACGTTGCTGAGGGCGTGATGCATGCTGGCTGCCAATGCATAGATGCTTGAGCGCTGGTCGTAGATTTTGTCCCGTATGGGCAGATATGGGGAGACGACAAGTTTTCGTGTGGTCCTTTTTCCTCGTTGTTGGAGCGGCTCACTGGATGGCGGCGGCGGGGGGACTTGAAAGCCTGTCAGGAATACACGCTGACGTTGGGCTTCGATGAGGATGTTGGCCGGCGAGATGTCGTTGTGGCGTATTGGCGCTGGCTGGTGCTGCTCAAGGGCGCTCAAGATGTTGAGGAGGCTGTTGAGATAGCTGATGATTTCTTGTTCTGGTAGCGGATGTAGGAGCTTGGCGCTGCGCTCTTCCAGACTTTCGCTATCGATGTAATTCATGACTGCGTAATAGTGTTTGCTTTCGGCAAAGCGATCCAGGATGCGCGGCAGCAGGGGATGACGCAGTTGCGCCAGTGGTTCGGTGGCGCGATCATAATAGGCGACATCTTTGGCTCGTTGCGCTAAGGGAGTATCAGTACATTCCCAGCGTTTGAGCACCACAAGTTGTCCACCGGCCTGAGCATCGCGTGCGACGGCTGTCATGATACCTGTTTCTTCTGTCTGTTTCAGGATACGGGTGATCGTGTAGCGGCTCTGGCGTACAGTTATGCCGATCAATGGGCTGGCATGTAGTGTTTCGGGTGAGAGGGTCAAGCGTCCACAGCGTGAGCAGCAGCGTTGTCCAAAGCGTACCTGGGCGTCGCAATATTGACAATAGCGATTGTCATAGTCAGCTCCGCAGAAGGCGCATCGATGGGCTCCTGTGCGGTTCTGTTGTCCGCAGCGCTGGCAGATATAGCGTTGCTGTGCGGTCTCCACTGCCTGGCTATACTGTTCGGAAAATTCGATGATGTTACTGTAGCGCTGCCGATGATCTTTGGATAGCGCTCGTTGTAGGACGGCTGAGACTTCTACTGGTATACGGGCATTCCATTTCTGTGGAGGCGGAGGGAGCTCTTTAAGCTGTGCTTTCCACATATCTTCCAATCGAGCATGGACAAATGGCGTTCTACCTGTCAACAGCTCGTAGCAGCAGATCGCCAGGGCATATTGATCAGATTCGCGCCGTGGCGCTCCCTGCCATTGCTCAGGAGGCATATACGCTGCTGTCCCCGTAATTTCACCGAGGGAGGCATGCGTCTGCGCACCGAGATAATAAGCTGTACCAAAGTCCGCCAGCAAAATTTGTCCACTATGATCGATCAGAAGATTGCCCGGCTTTACGTCTTGATGCACCAGTCTGTTGTCATGGACATATTTGAGGGCTGACGCGATCTGTTGGATATATACTACCAATTCTTCCGCGTAGGTCTGGCGTTGACCGCCTGTGGAGCTGCGAAAGAGGTCTCTGATCGTGCGTGGCGCATACTCCATCACAAAGTAAGGCTGTTGGCGGTCGGCAATATGGCCAAAGTTGTAGATAGGGAGGATGTTGGTATGTCGCATGGTTGCGATGTGGTGTGCTTCTGCGGAGAAACTGGCTTGCGCTTTCGCGTTAGATTGGTCCAGGCGGAGAACTTTGAGCGCCAAGATACGGTTGAGCGGTTTAGGCTCACGAACTTTATACACATGTCCGAAGCTTCCAGCGCCGATAAAGTCGATAACTTCGTAGATGCCAATCTGTGCCCCCATGACAAGGAAACCACAAAGGCTGCAACAGATTGTCCCATCAGGATTGTCATGTTTTCCACGTGGATTGAGACAGCTGGCCAAATTTTCTATCCCCCTTCAATCTATGTACGATGAGCAGCGCCTCAGGTTACGCTTTCACGCTCGTCTGTGATGAACGGGTCCGATGGCTAAATAGTATGTCCGATCGCAGAGACAACGGAACGAAACTGTAGCGTCGGAAGATTGCGGCCGAGTGAGAACTTGTACAGAAGACAACGGAGCAATCTGTGCCTTGCGCCCGATGTCCAGTTCACGTACGAAACGTAGCGCCATCGAGCTCACCAAGCTCACAATGTGCGTGATTGCAACGTTCCATCTTGCGCATCGCGCACCGCTCGGAGTCACGTTGCTTCGATGGCATGAGACATGTGGGGGCTTCGATCATCTTTCAGGAGCGTCTCGTACGTGAACGCAGTTTCCCCGACGTACGAAATTCCCCGCCAAAGAGGTTGGGGTTGGGAGACCCTCCATCGTCTCCTGTAGCGTCGGAAGATTGCGGGCTGAGTGAGACGATCAAACGAGACAACCGAGCAATCTGTGCCTTGCGCCCGATGTCCAGTTCACGTACGAAATGTAGCGCGATGGCACCCACCAAGCGCACAATGTGTGTGATTGCAACGTTCCATCTTGCGCATCGCGCACCGTTCGGAGTCTCGTTGCTTCGATGGCATGAGACATGTGGGGGCTTCGATCATCTTTCAGGAGCGTCTCGTACGTGAACGCAGTCCCCCCGCCGTACGAAATCCCCCGCCAAAGAGGTTGGGGTTGGGAGACCCTCCATCGTCTCCTGTAGCGTCGGAAGATTGCGGGCTGAGTGAGACGATCAAACGAGACAACCGAGCAATCTGTGCCTTGCGCCCGATGTCCAGTTCACGTACGAAATGTAGCGCGATGGCACCCACCAAGCGCACAATGTGTGTGATTGCAACGTTCCATCTTGCGCATCGCGCACCGTTCGGAGTCTCGTTGCTTCGATGGCATGAGACATGTGGGGGCTTCGATCATCTTTCAGGAGCGTCTCGTACGTGAACTGGACATCGGGCGCAAGGCACAGATTGCTGTTTTTCATTATTTGGAAGTTCTCACTCGGCCCGCAATCTTCCGACGCTACAGTTTCGTTCCGTTGCTTCTGCGATTGAAGGTGCTAGGCGTTATTCTCGGCCTAGCATGTTTGTGCTGATCGTTTTTTACTGTTGTGCTGACATGGGGCGTTGGGGGGACAATGGGATTTCTCTTTGATTGTACTCAGTGGCTCAAAACGTTGCGTTTTTATAACAAAAAGGATGACACTCTTTTATGAATGTCATCCTTTTTTGCGCTTGGGTGGAGCGCTTATTTTATATGATTGCTGGTTTAGCAATGTTCGGCGACGAAGGTGTTGATCCGCTCCAGTTCGGTTTCGCTGAGACGGAATTCGGCGGCTGGGATGAGATCCAGGATTTGCTCTGCGCTACGTGCTCCGACGATGGCTGCGGTGACGGCCGGATTGTTTAGCGTCCACGCGACTGCAACGACTCCTGCTGTGACGTTGTGCGGGAAGGCGATATCTGAGAGCAGTTTGGCTAATTCCAGGTTGTGTTCAAGGCGTTTCCCTTGAAATTCAGGATCCTTCGCACGCCAATCATCGTCAGGCATGTTGGCGATGCGGTCTTTGGTCATGCGACCGGTCAGCAGTCCGGATGCCATCGGTGAGTAGGCAATAACTCCAATGTTTTGTTGCAGACAATAGGGCAGTATCTCGTCTTGTACATCTGGCTTGATGAGCGAGTATGGCGGCTGTAGTGTCTCAACGGGCGCAATCTTTTCTGCTCGCTTGATTTGCGCGACGCTGAAGTTGGATACTCCAATGTGACGCACTTTGCCTTCTTTTTTCAGTTTTGCTAGAGCGGTCCAGCCCTCTTCGATATCAGGATCTGGATTGGGCCAGTGGATCTGATACAGGTCGATGACGTCGATGCCTAGGCGTTTTAAGCTGGCTTCACATTCTCGCTGGATAGAGTCGGCTTTGAGGACACTGTTAACTTTACGGCTCTCATCCCAAACTAGCGAGCATTTAGTAAAGATATATGGCTTTTCGCGACCTTTGATGGCCTCTCCCACTACATCTTCGGAATGCCCAAGTCCATAGACGGCGGCAGTATCGATCCAGTTGATACCAAGCCCCAAGCCACGTTTGATGGTTTCGATCGACTGCTTGTCGTCCTGACTGCCCCAGCCGGATGCCCAATTGCCACCTCCCATTGCCCAGGCTCCAATCCCGATCGGTGTAATCTGCATATCTGTTTTACCAAATTGGCGAGTCTGCATAAAAATTCCTTTCAACTATCTGTATGGTACGTATAGTATCTTTCTTATAATACGTATCACTCAACAATCACGTGACAGTATATTTGATGGTTCTCTTTTTTGTGCTGAAAAATTGTTGAGTTGGTGTGGTTGGTGTAATTGTATCATTTTTCACTTATCATTTTCAAATTGAAGTGCTCCAGAGTATTTAAATAGTGCTGGCGTGCGCCTAAAAATAGCTTATTTTGTCAACACCTCTCACGCTACTCCAAAGGGAAAATGCCTCATATTCCCATGCATAAATAAATGCAGGAGTTTTACTGTGCAGTTTGATAAATGGTGTTCAAAGTGAACCTAAGCTTATTTACCTGTCTACGAGTTTGATAGAACGTCACATGACTGGACTAATCTACATCTGATCGAGATGTATTACTATATTCACCATTCCCAAACTTTACAATCACCATATTGGTATGTTATTGTTAATTGTTCGTTGTTCGTTGTTCATATAGAAACGTTTCCATGAATGCGCAGGCCGTGATCGTAGGTACGTTGAGCGGTTTTGCAAGATTTTATCTATGAAGATGAAATTATTGATCCATGACTACAGGATTTTATCTATGAAGATGAAATTATTGATCCATGACTAGTTGATCCATGTCTAAAGGAGGACTTGTATGACCCCGGAAAAACGTAATGCATTTGATGAGATGATTGTCAAAATTCGTTCTGGGCGTATATCGCGCCGTACTTTTCTTGATCGAGCCGTAACCATCGGATTATCGAGCGCTGCGGCTGTCTCTTTGCTGGAGGCCTGCGGTAGTCCTGGGAGTGGGGGGAATGGCTCTGTCGTGAACCTGGTCTGGCAAAGCGAGAAAGACTCGACCACCCCTTCGGTATATCAGGGACTGACAACGACATTTAATAACACCATTGGTAAGCAGAAGGGTATTCATGTTACCTGGAACCAGGGTCCGGCCAGCACCGATGACTTACTGACCAAATATGTGGATATGCTTCGTGCTCGCAGTCATGCGATCGATGTCATGTCAATTGATGTCGTCTATCCATCTGAATTCGCTTCAAATGGCTGGACACAGCCGATCACGACGACACAGTGGCCAACGAGCGATCGTGCAAACTATCTGTCAGGTCCTATCGAGAGTTGTACGTACCAAGGCCAACTCGTAGCCGCACCACTCCGTACCGATATCGGTCTCCTCTATTATCGTACAGATCTCATCCCGACGCCTCCCACCACCTGGGAGGAGCTGACGACGATGGGGAAAGCTGCGATGGCGAAGACGAAATATGGCTATGTCTGGCAAGGTGCACAATATGAAGGTCTGGTGTGTGACTTCGTCGAGGTCCTCTATGGCTTCGGCGGTTCCATTCTTGATCCCAACGATCCCAAAACCGTGACGATCAATAGCCCCGAGGGGCAGGCGGCGCTGACGGAGATGGTCAGTTGGGTCGGTGGTATCTCTCCTGCGGCAGTCACCACCTATCAGGAGGATGATGCTCGTCTGGTCTGGCAAAATGGTAACTCTGCGTTTATGCGTAACTGGCCGTATGCGTATTCGTTGGGTAATACCGCTGGCACTGCCATCGATAATAAATTTGACGTTACCTCCATGCCGTCTGGCGGGAGCAATACAACCGGACATTCTTGTACTGGCGGTTGGAACATGGCTATCAATGCCTTTTCAAAAAATGGTGATGCCTCGTGGGAGTTTATTAACTATCTACTCGGCGCGGATTCACAGAAGACGCTGGCCATCAAAGCCACGCAGACGGGTTGTCTGCAAAGTATTTATGACGATGCCGATGTCTTGAAGGCACAACCGCTTTTCAGCAAGCTCAAGCCAGTCTTGCTGAATGCAAAGCCACGACCGGTCTCACCACGTTATCCCGATGTCTCCAACGTGATCCAAACCCATCTCTTTGCAGCGTTGAAGAAGCAAGTGACACCTACCGCTGCGCTCACAGCGATCACCTCTGATCTGAAAGGTCTTGTTTCATAAGCCAGATGCTGCTGACAGCGAGAGAGCTATTCATTATTCGCATATGCCGATTAATAGCTCTCGCTGTCGAGATAGTCGCGTTATCTGGTTAGTGCAAATTGCACCAATTCTGAGCGCAGATAGCAAGGCTACATGTCCTTGCTATCTGCGCTCAGAGAAACAATAAGGAGAGCTGGATTATGACAACATCGGCAATTGATGAGGGCGTCAAGACGAAAAAAGCGCCCTCCTTCTTTGCGCGTTTCCGATCTGAGAGTGGCATCCTGCCATATATGCTGGTGCTACCGACCTTCATACTCATCGTCGCAGTCGCCGTCTATCCGATTCTGTATTCAATCTACCTCAGTTTTCTGAACAATCCGCTGGCGGCGTCCGGTGGAACATTCGCAGGCTTGGAGAACTATGCAGCCGCCTGGCAAGATGCCTCATTTCGCGGCTCGATTGGCATCACACTGACCTTCAGTATCGTCAGCATAGCGCTAGAGACCCTCTTTGGCATGGCTATTGCCTTGCTGATCAATAAAACATTTCCTGGCCGAGGCCTGGTGCGAGCAGCGATTCTGGTCCCCTGGGCGTTCCCGACCATTGTCTCGGCCTATATGTGGCTATTGATGTATAACGATCAGACAGGTATCATCTCGTATATTTTACAAAGGATGCACTTGCTTACCCCAGGAAGTTCTCTAATCCAGACCACATCGGGCGTAGTCATTGCATCGATTGTCACCGATGTATGGAAAACGACTCCATTTATAGCTTTGTTGGTCCTGGCTGGATTACAGGTTATCCCTGCGGATTTGTATGAAGCTGCACGGGTCGATGGCAGTAATCGCTGGCAACAATTCTGGCAAGTGACCATCCCCATGATCCGCAACACGCTCTTGATTGCTCTACTGTTCCGCTCCCTGGATGCGATCCGTGTCTTTGATCTATTTTATGCCTTTGGGAAACGCTCGGTCCCATCGATGGCCTCACAATCCGACTTCAATATGTTTGCCGGAACGAACGCCGACTTTGCGCCAGGCGTGGCTGAGGCAGTAATCATCTTCATCATAGGTATCTTGATCAGCATCGTCTTTATCTCCATGATGCGCGGTGTGTTCAAGGATAACGATTAAAAGGAGGACCAGAGAATGGAAGTCCAAGCAGAGTCTCTTACGACCATGAGACAGGCTTTTCGTGCTCGACAGCTTGCTGCCCGGCGGCGTGAGAAGGTGGGACAGATTGCACGCATCATCGCGATTGTGGTCATCGTCGTTATCGCACTCGCGCCGTTATACTGGACATTCGTGACATCGATCAAGAGTCCTGCCGAAGCGACCGCATCGCCGCCAACGCTATTTCCACACTCGTTTACGCTCGACAACTACGTGCAGGATCTTACCAGCTCACCGTTCTTTGTACTCGATCTGCGCAATAGCTTGATTATTGCCGTGATTACAACCGTACTTTGTCTGATCTTTGGCGCGCTCTGTGCCTATGCGATTGCACGTATCAAGTTTCATGGCAAGGCCCTGATTCTGGCAACCGTCTTATCGGTCAACGTCTTCCCATTCATCGCTATCGTCGGACCCCTATTCGTGCTCTTTACCGGACCGCTCTACATTTACAATACCTATGCGGCACTGGTCATTCCAGATATCGTACTGAGCTTGCCTCTGACAGTCTGGCTGCTCACCTCGTTCTTTAGAGATCTCCCGCCAGACCTGGAGGAGTCCGCACGCATCGATGGCTGTTCACGTCTTGGCGCACTCTGGTATGTCGTACTGCCTCTGACGGCTCCAGGCGTATTCGCAGCCGCCATCTTATCGTTTATCGCCGTCTGGAACGACTTCCTCTTCGGTTTAAACCTGGCGACAGATACAAGCGCTCAGCCGGTCACAGTAGCAATCTCGCTCTTCAACGGGCAATATAATATCAATTATGGTCAACTGGCTGCCGCCGCCATTATCGTAACCGTGCCTCTCGTTGTCCTGGTGCTCATCTTCCAGAGACGTATCGTATCAGGCTTAACCGCCGGCGCAGTGAAAGGATAACGTAAGTACGACTGGATCCATCTATGAAGCAGGCAGCTGGCGAATGAGCTTGTGGTAGAATATGCTATTCCATTGAATTGATAGACGTGGATTGGTGTTGATCATTTGCCATTTCAGGAGGGTAATTTTATGCTCGATATCGAAACTGTACGCTCTCATTTTCCTGCGCTTGCTTCAGGCGCGGTTTTCTTTGACAATCCAGGAGGCACACAAGTGGCCCAGGAGGTCATTGAACGTATGCAACACTATTTTCTGCACACGAATGCGAATAATGGCGGCGCTTTCCGTACCAGTCGGGACTCGGATGCCGTTGTCCTTGAGGCCAGAAAGGCGATGGCTGACTTTTTGCACGCGTCTAGACCAGAGGAAATTATCTTTGGACAAAATATGACTAGCTTGACTTTTCATATCAGTCGCAGCATCGCTCGTCTGCTGGAGCCTGGAGACGAGTTGGTGGTGACACGTCTGGATCATGATGCCAATATCGCTCCCTGGCTCTGGATCGCTGAAGATCGGGGATGTCAGGTACGCTGGGTCGATTTCCGTCCCGATGATTGCACTCTGGATATGCAAGCTATGGAGAGTGCGATTACGTCTCGTACCAAGCTGGTCGCCGTCGGCTACGCATCGAACGCCGTTGGCACCATCAATGATGTCAGTAGAGTCGTGCAGCTCGCGCATAACGTCGGTGCGCTCTGCTACGTAGACGCAGTCCAATATGCTCCTCATAAGAGCATAGATGTGCAGGCTCTAGATTGTGATTTCCTGGCCTGTTCTGCCTATAAATTCTTTGGTCCACACACCGGCATCCTCTACGGCAAATATGATCTCCTGGAGCGGCTGACTGCCTATAAAGTACGCCCCTCACATGCAAATGCTCCCGACAAATTTGAGACGGGCACACCGAGTTTTGAGTCTATCGCAGGCGTCCTGGGAACTATCGAATATCTGGCTTGGATCGGTACCTCTTTCGGCACGAGCGCTCCCAATAGCGCTAGCACAAGAGAAACCGAACGCCACAGCGCTCTCAGAGAGGGCATGCGCGTCCTTGGTGAGTATGAGCATCAACTTAGCCTGGCACTGCTGCAAGGACTTCAATCTGTGCCTGGACTGCGTCTTTTGGGCATCACAGATCCACTGCGCCTGGCATCACGGGTCGCCACATACTCATTCACATTGCAGGGATGGTCTCCCATTCAGGTCGCCGAGAAATTGGGTCAACAGGAGATCTATGTGTGGGATGGTAACTTTTATGCCCTCGCTGCCATGGAGCGTCTCGGCCTCGAAGAGCATGGAGGCGTTGTACGCGTCGGACTCGCCCATTACAATACCTTTAGCGAGATCGAACGCTTGATTGCAAGCCTGAAAAACATCTGAAGGCGAGCATGTGTCGGGCCCATCTGAATATCTATGGGTATTAGCAGTTATGATGGATGCGACGATTGATGCTGAAGTCGAGCAGATCCTCGTGCATCTTTCAGATGAGGCTCAGTCGACTCAATAAGCATAGCGTGAACTACCATGGGGCTGAATGACCTCCCGTGGTAGTTCACAATTATGTTGGCTTTAGACTTTAGTTGCCAAGGGCTTCGAGGAGCATGTCTCCTTCTTCGGGAGTGATGCGGCCTTCGGCGATCATGCGTAGGATGGCTTCTCTCTCCTGTTCGATGTTGATGGCTGCAGATTGTGTGTTGGCTGGTACTGCTGGTACTTCGAGTTGTGCTCGCTCGTCGACTGGTTGAGCATAGATATCGGTTGGATCGGCTGTTGGTGGAAACGTCGGCGGCGTCGGTTGTGTAGGCGGCATGGGTCTGGTCAGATTGATATTTCTGAGTGCCTGCTCTACGGCTTCCATTGCCCCATGTACTCCGTCTGCTGTCGCCTGCTGGGCTTCTTCAACGATGCGGTTGATGCGGTCAGGGTCCATGCGCCATTCACGATCATGGAGACGGATGTTGAGGCGGATGTTTTTATCCTGGGCGCGTCGTATTTTCGCTTCTGTTTTCTGGCGCATCTGGTCGGCTTTGTCTTTGTACTTCTGCTGTGTGCTGGCGCTAACTGCATTGATGTTCATTGATTCTGCGACGGATGAGGCTATTTCGGCACCGAGATCACGTCCTAGATTGCTCATCTCGCGTCCGAAATCGGCCATCTCGCGTCCGAAATCGTTCCACCAGGCGTTGCTATTGCTGCTACTCTTGGGACCTTTGTCGCTGCGCAGGCTGAGGTCACCACCGACCATGAGTTCGAGATGAGCGGCTCCTTCTCCGTAGGTGAGGGTGGCTCGATTGCCTGTCTGGCTGGAGACAATGGCTCGTCCGGTGATATCTCCTCCGACAAAGGCCTGGATGGTCAGGTTGGGATCGGTGGGCAGGATGATGGTGGCGTCTCCTCCCACATTTAGATGCGAGACGCTTTCTGGGGCGAAGCCTGCTTGTAGGTGGAGATCCGCTCCGATGTTGCCAGCGTTGACTTGTCCATGAATGTTTTTTAGGATGGCGTCAGATCCGACAGTGTTGAAGCGGATCTCTCCACCGATGTCTGTCAGGGCGAGGTCGCTACCGATTACCTGGATGCTGACGTTGCCTTGGGTCCCTCGGATGCTCGCGTCGCTGCCGATCTTCTCGATGGTTACTTGCCTGGCTCCAATGATGTCCAGATCATCACCGATGTTCCTGATGGCTATTTCGGCTTGCTCGCTGTTTGTTACGCGACAGCCACGACCGATGTTGTCGACTGTGAGTTGGGCGACGGCGCGGACAGTGAGATCCTTACCGATGTTTCTGATCACGATGACACTTTCGCGTAGTCCACTGACCTGGCAATCGTGTCCGACGCTGTCGCATTTCAGCGTGTTGATATCCTGAGCATCAAAATCGCCTCCGACGCTGCCAACTGTGGCTTGCTCGATATCCTTCAGTTTGAGATCATCACCAACGTCATGGATGTCAACTTGCTGCACGTGCTCAATGCTGACGCTGTCGTGGAGATCTGAGGCGCTGATAAGCGATGCGTAGGGAACCATGATGGTCAGATTTTCGTCACAACCGTTGATCACTAGTGTATTATCCTGCGGCTGGAGCTGGTTAATCTGTCCTGAACTACTAACTTCTATCGTTGGCTGATCCCAGCCACGCACCTGGAGTTCTTCTGCTACATCGGTAATCTGGATACGTTGAGCTGTACCTGCGTCAAACGTCTGTTTCATCGCAATTTCTCCTTCATGTCCTTTGATACATTATTCTACAAAGATTTCTAAGCGTTCACCCTGTTCCATATCTTGAATGTCCAGGAGACGGCCGGTACTTCCCTCATCAATGGCGCGTAGGAGGTCCTGGAGCGCACTCGCGTTCAGTTGCGGTAACAGATATCCTCCCAGACGCACACTCAGCTTGAGTAGATGTACTGGCATGTTGGCAAGCACGTTCTTTCTCTGTTGTCCCGGATTAAGACTGGTCGCTCGAATACGTAATGTGCGTTCGCGTACAGGTTCAGCTGGCCTATCGATATTCACATCCAGTACATCCAGCAGGCGGGATGCCTCTGCCGCGCTCACTTGTCCGGCCTCCAACAGATACAGGATGCGGTCGCGTTCCTCTTTCGATAGCGACATACTGCTAGCCTTTCAGTAATTTCATCGCATCCTCAACACTGATCTCTTTCGCCGCCAACTTATCGAGGACCGTACGTCGATCCACACGTCCATCGTATTCGGGCGCGCCGCCTAGGGCGGTCACGATGTCGTCGAGACGGCTACGTGCTGTGTTGTAGGCGATGTTCCTTTCTGCCGCTAACTTCTGGATGTTGCCTCGATATTTGACTAACTGCTCAACGAAATCCAATTGTTCACGACTCAGACGACCGATCCAGCCAAGATCGAAACGCCCCTCGATCGTGATGCCGCTCGCTGGACATTCCAGACGGGTCACGATTAATTCCTCGCCACTTACTGGGTCCCTTGTAATTAATGGATGCATATACGCTTTCCTCCCGATGGACGCTTCCTTGCTTTTTGTATTCATAAAAAATTACTATCCAAACAGCATTTTTTATCTCTATGTAGAGAATATTACCACCAAACGATATAAAAATCAATGATTTTTTGGCGAATATCTATAATACATTGGAGAAAATTGCATTTTGTCCCAAATGGTCAGGTAGCTGAGCGCAGGTATCGTATGGGGATGGCTTTTATTGGCGTTCGATATATCGACATGAATAGCGTTTACTTTGTACGTATTTTTGCGTCTTAGAAATTAATGAGAAGTATGAATTATTATCAGTTGCATGGCTGGGGGCTGTACTCGATATTGATTTGCTAAAAAAATATGTTTATACTTTTGAAATGTTTGAGATACTCACAAATAAGAGACGTTTGATAGCATCAGGACGCTCATCTGTTCCAGATGATGCACTTGTTGATCTTCTCTTTGTTTTTTATGTAGCATGAAGGGAGTCCGGCTATGTATCCGCATCTTCCTGATGATATCCCTCTTGAGTGGCTAGTGAGGGAGGCGCGTCGTGGAAATCAACAGGCTGCAGATCAGTTGTTCTGTATGTTCTATCGCAAAATTTGTCATTTCTTTCTCAGAGATCTACATGTGAGTGTTGAGATGGCTGAGGAGCTGGTTCAGGATACGTTTGAAAAGGCTTGGCGTAAGCTGTCAACTTTACAGGATTGTTTGCGCTTTGAGAGTTGGCTGTATACGATTGCTCGCAATGTGGCGTTTGATCATATTCGTAAGTTGAAGCGTCATAAAGCTCCTACTCCTCTCGATACTGAGTTTGATCTGGCCGATGGAGCTCCACAGGTGGAGAGCCTGGTTCTGGCTGAGATGCATATCCGCGAAATGTGGAACGCTATGCCTGCTAAACAACGTGAGTGTCTCTATTTGTTCTATATGGAGAATCTTACGATGCCAGAGGTTGCTATCCGTTTACAGTTGGGGGCTGATACGGTGAAAGCTTATATCAGTAAGGCGCGGGTGAAGCTGCGCGAAGGTCTATATTCTTCAGAGGAGGAGCGAAGCCATGTCACATCAAAACGAAGCAGAGCATGACTCGCAGTATGATCCTTTGGCGGATGTGTTTATGCGCGTCATGTGTGATCGATGGGCTGAGAAGCTGGAGCTGACACGGGTTGAACACTTCTCGGTGGATGATCGCTCGGCCTTCGAGTTTCATCTGCGGTCTTGCTTGCGTTGTCAAAAACTGGTGCAACAGTATCGGGTGGTGGATAGCTATTTCTATGGCTTCTTGCTGGCAGAAAATATGCCAGCAGCGGCCAAAGCTCCAGCGCTTCCGGCTGGCTTACGCGTTAGGGGACGTTTCTATGCTCTCTGGGAGGCGTTCCTGAAGTTCACAGGACAGTTTGGGCAGGTTCTATCTCGTGGATGGTCTCTTATTTTGCAGGGATCGGGTCTGGCTCTTTTGCTGCTTCTCTTGGGCGGCGATATTTTGGCGACGGGCGCTGAGATTCGTATGATGCCTGTGGCTCTTTTGCTGCTGGCTCTGGCTTTTGCCTTGATTCTGTATGGTACTTTGCTGCATCAGCAGCGTCTGGGAAAGACCACTCCACAGCACTGGCTACGGACACGATCAGAGATCACTGAACGTCGGCATGTTCTGGCCTGGCGCGAGCTGTCGTTGCCAATGGCTGCAATCTCTCCCGATAGGTCAGAGCGCACAACCATT
The DNA here is from genome assembly GCA_963699315.1 of uncultured Chloroflexia bacterium. Classification (GTDB taxonomy): domain Bacteria; phylum Chloroflexota; class Ktedonobacteria; order Ktedonobacterales; family Ktedonobacteraceae; genus Dictyobacter. Next base: position 2,871,252 of record OY969433.1, on the reverse strand, counting down.
CATCGCTATCAGAAGCGTTCACGACACCTGAGCTTGCGCGATAAGTGGGTCTGGAGCGCCACGATCTGTCTGTTATTGACTATCTGTATTGTCTCACTGACCTATCTGCTCCCTATGAGTCGTTCTGATACAGTCATCGGCGGCAATGATCCGACCGGGGCTCCCGTTGGCATTAGTCTGGATGGTAGTCAGGTTTTCGATACCGGTCGGCAAGATGGCGATATCAAGCGTGCGGCCGCCAGTGATATGTTGGCTGGCAATGTCACAGGCGCTCAAGAACTCTGGAAACAGGCTCTGGCACTGGATAGTAGTGATGCGGAACTTTTGATCTATCGCGAGAATCTGTTCGTGACCGACACTTATCGTTCCTCTTATATCCTGGTCGTGGGGACGATTTTTTCACAGCAGCATATCGGCGGTGCTCGCGATGTACTTCAAGGGGCTTATGTGGCTCAAAAAGAATATAATGATCAGGCTATGAAGTCTGGTCAGAAGCTGCTGCGCTTGATGATCGCCGCTAGCGATATCGATCCGGAGAGTCCGAAGCTGGTCGCTCAACAGGTGGTGCAGGCAGCCCAGAAAGATCATTCTATTGTGGGGGTGATGGGTTGGTCAACCAGCGCCAGCGCTCTCTCAGCCTTACAAGTGTTACAGGCGGCTAACATTCCAATGGTTTCTCCAACGGCGTCGAGCGATATGCTGACTGGTCTTTCGGATGACTTCTTTCGCGTTGCCCCAACTGATACTCAGCAGGCGGCTCTGGCGGCAGAATATGCGCAACAGGTTTTACATGCTAAGCGCGTTGTGCTCTTTACTGATCCACAGGATTCTTATAGTAATAGTCTGGCAAAAGCGTTTATGCAACATTATCAGGATGCCAGCCATCGGCTTATCCATACGCCATTCATCTATACTATCGGCACGCCCAGTACCATCGCGGATCAGATGAATACTGCCCTGCAACAAAAGCCCGATCTGATCTACTTCGCAGGCTATGTCAACGAGGCCAGCGTCGTACTTACCCATCTCCCCGCCTGTCAGGCCAATGGACAGTGCTTGCTTGTTCTCGGCGGCGATGCTCTCGATTCGCAGGGAGACTATTCGTTGGATGCCTTCAAAAATTATGGTCGCTTACGCTTTACGGTTTTTGCTTCTGAACAACAATCTCAGCCGCTCCATAGCAGATTTTTCGCAGACTATACCAAAGATTTTGATCCGCTTGGTCAGTATCGCGCTGGATCGTATGGCTATAATGCTACCGATGCCGATGTGATTCTAGGCTATGATGCCACGTCTGTGCTCATCCAGGCCAGCGCACAACTACAAGCACAAGGCAAGCAAGCGCTGACTGCGCAAAATATGCGAAACGTATTGACGCATATCACTGTCAATGGTGTTAGTGGCACCATCCGCTTTGATCGTAACGGGAATCCTATCAACAAGCCCATTCTGGTTCTCAAAGGCAGCGATGATGGTCACTCAACCATCGATAATTCTTTACATGGCTAGCTTGCTCTGCTAATGTTTCTTTGATTAATTTGGTATATGATGATATACTGAGACATTATCCCATGTTGTTTGTGCGAGGTAATGTCTGTTCAATTGGACATAATATGCGACGGTGCGCGATGTCGATCATGGCTTGATCGCTGGCTGCGCAACTGACACTGTAGGTAGTGGCACTATGCATTTCCCTGCGGGATAAAGGAGAACTGGGATGGTTGAACATTCAGCATCAGTTATTGTCAATGCGCCTCTGCATCAAGTCTATAAGCTCTTTACACACTTCAACGACTTTCCAAAGTTTATGAGTTTCGTTGAGGAGGTTACTTATTATGATGAGATGCGTAGTCATTGGGTGGTGAAGGTACTTGGTCGCTATGAGTGGGATGCGGTTAATGAGGATTGGATCCCTGATCGACAGGTGGGGTGGCGTTCGACGCGGGGCTTGCAAAATGCTGGCAAGGTTAAATTCTTTCCCTTAGGACCCGAGCGCACTGATGTGGCGGTCTATATTCGTTATACTCCTCCTACGGGCCTGCTGGGCGATCTGGGACAACGCTTCGGTGGCAATGCCTACTTCGATGAGGTTCTCCACAAAGATTTGCTGCATTTTGCTCGCATGGTTGAATTAGCGCCAGCTGGTGCGCTTGATCCCATGTCATCCCACTATCTTTTCCACGACGAGAGCGCTACGATGAAGGGCGAGATTACGCTTAGACAAAGGGCTTTTATGGCACGCGATCCGATGATGAGCTCTCAAGCTCTGGCTAAGCGCGAGGCCAAAATTACTTGGGAGGCACAGGAGAAACAACGTATTCTCTCTGAACAAGCGGTCGAACATAAGCGTCAGATCGATCAAGAACGTCAATTGCAGCGAGAGCGTGAGATTCTTCTGGCCCAGGAGGCGATCAGGAGGCGGCAGGAACGTGTCGAGCGCGAGGAGGCTCAGCGTAAGGCTGATGCGATTCCACTCGATCCGAAGCATAGCTATGCGGCTCTGGCTCACGGTCTGGGCGATAAGGATGGCTTACGGGCACGTTTTCCGAATTTCGCTCAAGATCCGATGACTTCACGGCGTCCACGCAGACCATCAGTCGGGACGAGGCCCTCGATGAATATCGCTGCGAAGCCTCCTAACAACGATTAGATAATGCACCATTTATGCATCGTAGCGGATCCTTCCTCCAATGATCAGGCGAAAATAGCATGTTCAATCGCAGAGACAACAGAACGAGACTGTAGCGTCGGAAGATTGCGGGCCGAGCGAGAACATCGACAGAAGACAACCGAGCAATCTGTGCCTTGCGCCCGATGTCCAGTTCACGTACGAAACGCACCTGAAAGACGGTCAAAGCGCCCACACGTCTCATGCCATCGAAGAGAGGTGACTCGGAGCGTTGGGCGAAGCGATGTGATGCGAAAGATGGGACGTGTGAGCTTGGTGCGCGCGATGGGGCGACGTTTCGTACCGTACGTGGGGGGGACTGAGTTCACGTACGAAACGCACCTGAAAGACGGTCAAAGCGCCCACACGTCTCATGCCATCGAAGAGAGGTGACTCGGAGCGTTGGGCGAAGCGATGTGATGCGAAAGATGGGACGTGTGAGCTTGGTGCGCGCGATGGGGCGACGTTTCGTACCGTACGTGGGGGGACTGAGTTCACGTACGAAACGCACCTGAAAGACGGTCAAAGCGCCCACACATCTCATGCCATCGAAGAGACGTGACTCGGAGCGTTGGGCGAAGCGATGTGATGGGAAAGATGGGACGTGTGAGCTTGGTGCGCGCGATGGAGCGACGTTTCGTACGTGAACTGGACATCGGGCGCAAGGCACAGATTGCTCGGTTTGCTCGTTTGATCGTCGCACGCAGCCCGCAATCTTCCGACGCTACAGTAGGCGATGGAGGGTTTCCCAACCCCAACCTCTTTGGCGGGGGATGTCGTACGTCTTCAGGTCCAGGTGATTGGCTTGTATGCGCGAAACGTCCAGGAGATCACCTACCATGCGGTTTTGCACGCGGACTTGACGCTCGGCACGGTTGAGCAGTTCTTCGATCAATGCGACCTTGTCGTTCAGGATCGGTGAGACGTTGGCTGGCAATGGCAGCGCTTTGACGCATCTTTGGGCTAGCTGGATGTTGCCGTTGATGGTGGTTAAGGACGTGCGTAGCTCATGGCTAGCAATACTCAAAAACTCGTCCATGCGCCGATTGGCCTCCTGAAGCGCTAGCTCGTTGGCTTGCGAGGCTGCTCGTTCTTGCAATAATTGCTCTCGCTCTAAGATGAGGGCGACTAGCTTGGAGACGGCTGCTGCTGCATCTCTGCGATCGATTTTCCTACGACGGTGATGGGACGCAATGATGCTGTGGGTTCATCAATTAGGAGGAGACCCGCCGAATGGATGTCGAATAGGCGATAGAAGGCTGAGTTCGCTTTGATGATGTTTCCTGCTTGATCATAGACGGCCTACAAAGAGCATCAGACTCTTACAAGTCATACCCTTAAGATGGCATAATAAGATTATAGTCCCAATGCATCTTTATTATACATCAAGCCGTACTCTATTTGTATGAAACATATACACATGAACCGGATCGGCTATAAAGGAGACCATAATGACCTCAGCAGAAACTACAGGTAGTCAGCCCATTCGTGTCGCCCTCATTGGCTATGGATTAGCTGGCTCTGTCTTTCATGCTCCACTTATCGACACTACAGCAGGCATGAGCATCGCAGCAATAGTTACCAGCAATCCCGAGCGTCAGTGGAGCGCCCATCAGCACTATCCGCAGGCCAAGATCCTGGATAATGTTGATGCTCTCTGGCAAGATGCCGATCACTATGATCTGGCGGTCGTGGCAACCGCCAATAATGTCCATGCCGCACAGAGCATCGCCGCCATGCGCGCCGGACTGGCGGTCGTTGTCGATAAACCGCTGGCCGCTACTGTCGCCGACGCCAACAAGATGTTGGAGACCAGTCAGGAGACCCATCAGCTCTTCAGCGTCTTCCAGAATAGACGCTGGGATAATGATTTTCTGACCGTTCAGAAGATTCTGTCCGCCGATCTGCTTGGACCCATCACCAACTTTGAGTCGCGCTTTGAGCGCTATCGTCCAGAGCCCCGTGCGGGTGCCTGGCGTGAAGATGCCGATCCCCAGCGAGCCGGTGGACTCCTCTTTGATCTTGGCAGTCATCTAATCGATCAAGCATTGAACCTTTTTGGCAAAGTCAGCAGCGTCTACGCCGAAATGTCGCAGCGGCGTCCGGGAGCCAGAGTCGATGACGACAGCTTTGTCGCACTGCGCTTCGCCAGCGGCATCACCGCCCATCTCTGGATGAATCAAATCACCCGCATCGCCGGACAACGCATGCGCCTGAGTGGCCTGCGCGGCACCTATGAGAAGTGGGGCTTAGATCCACAAGAAGATGCTCTACGCCTTGGCAAACGTCCAGGCGATGCCGATTGGGGTCTTGAGCCACAATCACAATGGGGACGACTCTCAACCGATCTCGGGGCCGCAGGTCTGCATGTCGATGGTCCCGTCGAGACAGTGCCGGGGGCCTATGAGCAATACTACGCTCAGGTACGCGACGCTCTTACCAAAGGGAGTCCAATGCCGGTCGATCCGAGGTCCGCGTTGGAAGTCATCCGCATCATAGAAGCCGCCCAGATCAGCGCACGCGAAGCACGATTAGTTATCCTCTAGCGGTTTTATGCCATCAGAACCCCTCCAAGGAATGCTCCCTTATAACGGTAGTGTAAGGAGGTCATGGCCTATTTGAAGGGTGCCTGTATATCCTCCTGCCTGGGCCTGGGCCTGGAGCTGAGTCTCGTTGAGGTCTCGATAGAGATGCGAGCAGATGATGCGCCGGGCCTGGGTCGCTATCGCTAGCTCGACGATCTCCTGATCGTTGATGTGACCCGCGTCGATGATTCCTACATCGACATGCTTTAACAAGTTAATCTCTTCTTTATGGAAATGCGAGTCGCCGGTGATGGCATAGATTTTCCCTTGCCAGTTGAATCGCAGTCCATGATTGCCGGATGGAGGAAGACTCAGGAAGTCAAAGGATCTGCCTGCTATGCTGAAGTGATCAGCGGTGATTTCGTGCACTATAATTTGATAGGATGGTTGTTGGAAGCTCGATGCTCCAAAGATACTTATCAGGCCATCGATCAGCTTGCGTACGCCAACTGGACCGTAGATGTGCAGGTCGCTCTGACGCGGATCTCGCTGCGACCACGCTCCGGCTTGCATGAGCGGGATGAGGTCCGAGATGTGGTCGGGATGAAAATGCGATAGGACGATGTGCTGTATTTGATGATGATGTATGCCTACTTCAAGGAGCCGTTGCGCGATTCCATGACCACAATCAAAGAGTATCGGTGTTGTTTCCAGTTGGATAAGTACACTCGATGCTCGTCGCTCAGGTTCTATCTGGCACGTGCCTGTGCCCAATAAGGTAATGTCGCTCATAAAAATATCCACCTCGAAATTGATTTATTTTATGGAAAGTGTATCATTACTGTGCCTATACATTCCAGCGCTTGGCATCGATGGTATTCTGATGAAGGATGTGATTAAATGGCATTTGTGAAGCCGATGTTATATTGATGTATATCTCCCCTGAAAAAGAAAGAGCAGTCCTTTTTCATTGGCCGTGGTGATCTGGGGATCATGACAAACTGTTGGTAAATCGAGAGGATTGATGATGTTTTTGACTGAGCCAAGTCCACAATATAAGGATAGTTTCCTTGAGGCTTTGCGTGAGTTTCAACAAGAAGGCGAATTTGTACAACATTCTCTTCGCTATGTGATGGCCGATTTTGATAGCTATGTCAAGAGCCTGAAATCGATCCTATGATCGCTCGTTACAGCCTCCAGATTATGTGCCCGCGACCCGCTACTGGCTGATCGAGGGCGATGAGCAGACTGGTGTCTACGTTGGGAACCTGACTGTGCGCCACGAGCTGAATGATTTTCTGCTGAAGGTCGCTGGCCACATTGGATATCAGATCCGACCCGCGTGGCGTCGTAAAGGATATGGCACACAGATTTTATGCCTGGGCTTGCAGAAGGCTCTAGCTCTAGGTATCACTCGAGCCTTGGTCACCTGCGATGAGACAAATATCGGCTCCAAAAAGGTTATCGAGTATAACGGTGGAAAATTCGAGAACGCTGTCTGCATCGAAGGTTCTTCTGTCAAAAAGCTGCGCTATTGGATTGATATAGCTTGATTGACACGCGTTTTAGCGAGCAAGATACGATCTCAGCTATAGCCTGTGCCCAAGCGATCAAGCCATACCCATACGGCACGGCTTGATCGCTTGGGCACAGGCTTTTGGTAGTGGCTCATTTGAGAAGGATTATTGCTACATTACTCGGTATGGTTATACATCGACGTATTCCAATGAAGAAATTTGAACAATACGTGTTCTTCATGATCATGGTGCTTGGCGTTTTGCTCCTGGTCAACCCTACCTGACGATCTTTCAATCTCGACGTTCTCACCATTGAACGTTTCTCTTTTCAGAATGAATCTGTCTCAGAGTTTACCATCTCCTGCTCATTTATATCACTACCCACTCTGTATGGGGACGGTCTTCAAATATGAGTATGCCATCGCTTGACACGTGGTTATTGAGAGCATATATTCTTATTCGGATGTATGTTTTCTCAATTTGGAGGCGTATGGGTGGAGCATGGAGGTGTTCTTCCGTATATGTATGTGGAGTTGTAATTTTGATGCTATTCATACTGCTTATCGCATTACGCGTTGTACTCTTTCTACTTGGCGCGTCGATTGTGATCAGCACCTGTATCTCGGCCTTGCGCACCTTTGTCTTGCCGCGCAGAGCACCCGATTTTATCAACCGCTCAGTTTTTGTGATCGTGCGCAAATTTTTTGACTTGCGCATCAAAAATATGAGCTCCTATGAGAAGAAAGATCGGGCGATGGAGCTCTATGCGCCAATCACGTTGATTGGATTACTGGTCACATGGCTTATCTGTATCCAAGCAGGCTATATTTGTCTGCTGTTGGCCGTCGATGACCTGAGCTTGTATGATGCCTTTGTCACCAGTGGTTCCTCATTATTAACACTTGGCTTTCGCCTGGTCAACAACGTGCCCAGCACCATATTAATCTTTTCCGAGGCCACCATCGGCCTGATGATGATTGCCATGTTGATTGCATACCTGCCCACTATCTATTCCGCCTTTTCGCGTCGAGAGGCAGCGGTAACCATGCTAGAGACACGTGCAGGCTCACCGCCATCATCGATCAACATGATCAAGCGCTACGCGACGCTGAGACGGCTCGAATTGCTAGGAGAGATCTGGGCCAGATGGGAAGTCTGGTTTATTGATATTGAAGAGAGCCACACCTCCTTGACCGCACTGATCTTTTTTCGCTCACCCCAACCTCATCGCTCCTGGGTTGGAGCCGCCGGTACGGTGCTAGATGGAGCCGCTTTGACGCTCTCCTGCGTCGATATCCCTCGCGACACGCAGGCTGATCTCTGTATCCGCGCCGGTTATCTCTCTTTGCGTTACATCGCGAGCGTTTTTGGCATCGATTATGATACCGATCCTGCTCCAGACGATCCGATCAGCATCACGCGAGCCGAATTTGATGTGGCATGGAACGATATGGCTGAGGCCGGAGTCCCGCTCAAAGGAGATCAAGATCAGGCATGGCGTGACTTCGTGGGCTGGCGTGTCAACTACGATCGTGTCCTCCTATCGCTCGCCGAACTCGCCATCATCCCCTATACGCCCTGGGTCTCTGATCGCTATATAGACAACGCGCCCAAGTTCGTCCTACGCTGGCGCAAAGTCCCAAAGCGTCCCCAGAAACATCAGTGGATCAGCCCATCGAATATCTGATGCGCTTCCTGATATATTCCTCGCGTATCTAAAAACTACCCTTAGTTAATTTTTCACCCCTGATCGTTGAGCTGGATTTCCTAATTCACTAGAAGACGGCGAGAGAATGCAGATATTACTACTTCTCTCGCCGTCTTCATCAAGCGTCTCGTACTGCTTCACGTGATCTAGTCAGAAGTTACCTTCTCGATGTTTCTATCTGAGCTGGTAGCATTGTAGATCCTGGAATTATTGTACGGGTGTGGGCATGGGTGCAGTTGTGGGTGTGGGCATGGGCGTAGATGTAGCTATGGGTCTGGATGTAGTTGTGGGCATGGGTGTAGGTGTAGCTATGGGTCTGGGTTGAGATGCAGTTGGAGTGGCACAATCAACAGTAGTAGGTTGTGGAATAGGTGTTGCATCAGATTGTGCACCAGGTGTTGGAATAGGTGTTGCATCAGATTGTGCACCAGATGTTGGAATAGCTGATACGGTGGATTGTGCACCAGGCTTTGGAGTAGGCGTTGGAATTGCTAATACGGTGGGTTGTGGAGTAGGCGTTGTTGTACAGATGGGCGTATTGTCGCCTCCTGATGCCGGTGTGCCATGTTGCTGAGCTGCTCGGCTCAGGATCACCGCTGTACTGCCTATCACCAATGCCAGCACAGCAACTGCTAACAACGTACCCCAAAGAGGAATTTTTCTTCTCGTTGATGGTTTCTGCGTTTCTTGATATTGCATGTGATATTGACCTGACTCTTTCTTTTTTTTCTGTTCATGCTGGGAATGCTCCACTCCAGCAGATGAGGACAACCCATCTTCATACTTTTGGGAAATGGATTTCCATGCTCGTGCCAGCATCACTTTTTGTCTTTCACTTTCATAGTGATCCTGTAGGCGTTGGACGAGCTGAGCACTTTGATGGCTATCAGGCGTTCCGTCTTGCGCATACTGGACCAATTTCTCAATCTGTGCATCGATATCATCTGGTCGAAGTTTGTCGTCATAGGGTTCCATGATGATGGTCTCCTTCCTCTTGATCGTGATAGTGGCGACGCAAGAGATTGAATGTTCGTGAGAGTAGAGAACGAATGCTGCTTTCACGTTTGCCAACCCGAGAGGCGATCTGTGCGCAGCGTAAATTCTCACCAAACCGCAGATACAAAACCTGCTGCTGGAGAGGCGAGAGCCGCTTGATCTGCAAGGCGAGCTGCTTATCTTCTTCCAGCCGGATACTGATCTGTTCAGGACTGATCATCGGATCCTCAATCAACTCATCGTCGATGAGAGCTATGGGCATGTGCTGCGCTCGTCGATAGACATCTATCACTTTATTGCGCGCCACACGCCATAGCCAGGCCGGTTGCTCGTGAGCTGTCAATGAGGCAAATGCTGTACTCTCAAGGGCTGCCATAAAGACATCGATCAAGATATCCTCCGCGTCCTGGGCAGAGGATATCTGTCTGGATATATAGGTCAGAATTTGTGGAGCATGCTGTTGATACAACTGCGCTAGCTGAGCATGATCCACAGCTACGGAGTGTTGCTGTTTCATCCTTGTATGATCGCCTCCAGGCTGCATAGAGATCTCTGCTATTCATATCGTAAAACGTCGAAAAACGCTGCATTATTATCCATTTGATTTGAGGAGAAATATTTTCTAGGTACTTTGTTGCAAAAGTAGCTAAAGACCAGCGGGGGAATATCTGGTTTCATCGAGGTGAGATTTTTACTGCGTGATTACGTTAGCGGAAGCTATCCTGACCACTAGCAGGACGGGCGCAGATGGAGAAGATGGGATGCGCCCAGCTGGGATCGAACCAGCGACCGACCGCTTAGAAGGCGGTTGCTTACTAAAACACTGAACGCTTGCTATAAACGCGCTTCAGAAGCCGATTCATACGATCAAATAAAATGGTAAGCTCAAATGAGGCAGATGGTCATACATATCTGCTCATTTTTATGCCTTAAAAGGCTGTTGTTTAGTATGACAATAAGATTATAACATAGAGATGATGAATTGAATATAACTATCTATTACTAAGTGCAAGGACGGTCACATAGAAGAATAAAGAAGAAATAACAATCTTTTATAAGGGGGCTTTTTTTTAACACTTCCTACCTAATTAAAAATAACTCTAAAATTTATTTTACAAAAGGAAAGATTTAAGAAACGTCTATCAAATAATCTCCCAGCTACATATTTAATAATATTTTGCTATTAGAATATCTTACATACAATGTATAATAATTCCTTTTTTAAAGTGCAAAATTCTTCCGCATCTTGAACAATATAAACATAAAAATCCCTTATAGATTTTATAACTTGAAAAAAACCTATAAAGCTATTATAATTTCGTATATAAGAATATATTTTAAGGGATATAAGCAAGAAAGTGTAAAAATATGAAAACATTAAGACAACTTTGTAAACCTCGAAATAGCGTTTTTGATAGCTCAAGAAGAGATGGTGTACTTGACCTTACCGATTTAATTGAAAAAAAAATTAACCCTGAAACTTTTTTTGACGAAAATTATTTGACAAATGGTATGCGCCGGCTCTTAAAAGAAGCATTTCAACGTTTTGCTGACGATTCTCCTCAAGGTGTTTTTGTATTGACTCAGGCAATGGGTGGTGGTAAAACACATAACATGATTGCGCTAGGTTTATTAGCGCAGTATCCAAATTTACGGAAACAAGTTTTAGGGGATCACTACAATCAATCTGCATTAGAAAAAGTTCGTGTCGTTGCATTCACGGGACGTGAAAGTGATGCGCCTCTTGGAGTTTGGGGAGCAATAGCAAGCCAGCTGAATAAAAAGGAAGTATTTAACGAATACTATTCACCTCTTTCTGCACCTGGGCAAACTGCGTGGATGAACTTATTAAGAGGAGAACCATTATTAATTTTGCTAGATGAACTTCCACCATATTTGGAAAATGCGAGATCTAGAACTATTGGTAATTCTGATTTAGCTCGTGTTACTACAACAGCATTATCTAATCTCTTAGTAGCAGTAGGAAAAAACGAATTATCTAATGTATGTGTTGTTATTTCAGATTTAAAAGCTACTTATGAAAGTGGAAGCGAACAAATTAATAAAGCACTTGAAGATCTTAAAAGCGAGCTTGGCCGTGGGGCATTGACACTCGAGCCTGTAGGCTTAAATACTGATGAAATATATCATATTCTACGAAAACGCCTCTTTGAGGAATTGCCAAGCGAAGAGGAGAAATGGGAGATAGCTCGAGCCTATGCACAATCTGTTCGAGATGCAAAACAGATGGATATTACTAAAGCTTCTCCAGATAAATTTGCATCACAATTAAAAGAGTCATATCCGTTCCACTTTGCTATTAAAGATTTATATGCGCGATTTAGGGAGAATGCAGGGTTCCAGCAAACACGAGGGTTAATTCGACTCATGAGAGTCATGGTTGCTCGTGTTTTTGATGAAGAAACAGGTAAAGCAGATACTAATTACTTAATTCATGCTCATGATTTAGATCTTAATGATGCAGAAACATTAGCAGAAATAGCACAAATCAACCCTACGCTCGATAACGCAATTAGTCATGATATTGCTTCCAATGGGCAAGCTATTGCAGAAAACATAGATCATAACCTCGGGGATTCAAATGCACAAGATGCCTCCAAGTTAATACTCATATCCTCATTAGCCAATGTTCCCGGAGCGATTAAAGGTTTATCTATGTCAGAAATAGTTTCTTATTTATGTGCTCCAAAGCGCGATGTAACAAGATTGCCTCAAGATATATTGGCAACGTTACTGACAACAGCCTGGTATCTTTATTCAAACAATGAGGGAAAACTATATTTTAAGAATGTACAAAATTTGATAGCTAGATTAAAAACAACAGCAGATGGATATAGTCGTAAATCATCTCTTAAGGAATTAAGAAGTTTCTTATTCAGTGCATTTGCACCCTCGATTAGAGATTGTTATCAAGAAATCTTAGTACTTCCTCCGATAGATGAGATCAATATAAGACCAGATAAAGTAACACTTGTTATATATGAACCGAATCAAGGAGGTGGACTACATCCAGACTTGCATAAATTTTACGAGGATTTAGATTACAAGAACAGGGTTTTTTTCCTTTCTGGGACCAGAGGAACCCTTGACACTCTTCTTGAATGTACAGCAAATTTAAAAGCAATTAAATCCATTGTTGTCGATTTGGATGTGGAAAAAGTTGCAGATAACGATCCCCAAAGAATAGCAGCAGATGATATTCAAGATAAAGTGAAATTTAGATTATTAAGCGTTATCCGCGAAACATTTACAACGCTTACATATCCCCATGTAGATCGCTTAGTAGATGCGCATTTTCCTATGAATTTTACAGGTAACAATTTTGATGGTGAAAAACAAATCCGAGAAACACTTAGAACTAAACAAAAATTTACAGATGATATCACATCTGATTCATTTCGTAAAAAATGTGAGATACGTCTCTTAACTCAAAAAACTATGCTATGGACAGAAGTTAAGAGACGCGCTGCGATGTTTCCTATTTGGCAATGGCATCGTATGGATGCACTTGATATACTCAAAAACGATTTAATTTACAAAGATCAATGGAGAGAAAATGGTGGTTACATAGAAAAGCCCCCATTTCCCAAACCTGAAACCAGTGTACGCGTTCAACAAATGCAAAGGAATGAAAACACAGGAGAAACTATTTTAAAACTTACCTCAATTTATGGAGACATCATTTATTTTGAAATTGGCTCAGCTGCTACAACGGCCTCACTTAGCGTTACTGATCCTACATGTTTTGTAACAAGCGAATTGAATGTTTCTTTCCTTTGTGTAGATACCAAAGGTGAACATAAAACAGGTGATCCACTGACATGGCAAAATAGTATTACGCTCAAACATCGTGTGTATCAAAACGGTACAGATAAAATGATCGAAATTCAAACCGCACCCTTAGTCCCCACTCGTTATACAACTGATGGCTCAGATCCTAAAGTTGCAGGTGGATTATATGACGGTCCATTCGTAGTTATTCCAGGAACGGTTTGTGTCTTAGCTGTAGGACAATGCCGAGGAATATCATCTAACACGTATCGTATAGATATTTCCTGGGATAAAAAAGAGGAATTTGAAATTGATATTAATCGTCCAGCAACATGGATAAAAAAGCATAAATTAGATATAACAAAAGAAACTTATGACTTCCTTGCTCGTGTAAAAAAATACCAAGTGGCTGTTGTTGCTCCTACTATTGGCATCACATCTCAACCCCATTGGCTAGAACTTACGTTTGATGATAAACTTCAAATAGAGATCGAACAACTAGAAGATACAATTAATTATCTTCGCGGTTTTTTGGCTGAAGGTCAGGTTTCAATTAATGTAAACGAACTCCAATTTACTACAGGGCAACGTCTTTTAGATTGGGTGGCAGAAGTGAAAGCTGAAATTAAGCCTAAGGAGATAAAACAATAATGCCAAATCATCATAAGATAGAAGGATTCGGCTTTATGCCTACAGAATCCGCACATCATTTTCTCGTAACAATTTACAACAGCAAAAAGGATTCAGTCTATATTAGTGAACATTTTACCTGGGATGAAAGTGAAGGTCGTCGAGAGTTAAGTTTTGCCTTGGGTCTCGAAGACAATAAACTTCGAGCAATTTTACCGCGATCTTATTGGGATGCTATTGCTGATACTGTAAGAGTTGAGTTTAATGAAAGATTAAGAAAATCGAGTCTTAAGACAGGACAGTGGAAAGTAGGACAAACATCAGTATCGCGTTTATTTGGGAAGGAATTAGTGCTTTTGGCTTGGGGTATAGAAGATGCTGATCCGACATTAATCCCAGTCGCTCTAAAAAATTGGTTAGGGTTAGCTCCAGAAGAACGTTGGTGGCTCTTTACTATGACTAATGCAGCCACAGGACACGCACTTGCAGGACGTAATAAAGGTTGGCGTAAGGCAGTAAGGTATGCATTAACAGAAAATCCTGTTTCAGATCAAAGTATAAGTAATGTAGAAATAACGGTATTTCGTCAAACAGATGAGGAACATCTATGGCCCAATTTGCTATCATTTAATACCACAACAAACTAAGGAAAACGGAGTTGAATTAAGAGAAGATGGTAATAACTACTGCTGTAAAATCTTTTATAGAAGAACAGTTTCCTGTATCAAAACTCTCTAAAGAAAGTTACAAAGAACGTAAATCGAATAACAGTCAAACACTGACGGGTTTAGGTAAATGGTGGGGTCGTAAGCCTCTTATTCTAGTTAGAGCTGTATTACTTGGACTTCTTCTACCATCTACGAATAATCCTAAAAAAGATAGAGATATATTTCTCAAAATTTTAACCATGGATGAAGATGGGTTATGGGAGAGGAAAACCAAAGCTATTCCTATCGATGAGATCTATGAAAGATTGGATATCCATGAGCAAGATAGGTGGTTTGATGTAGACACCTCTAGAGGAAAAATAAGATATAAAAAAAGTGTTACAGCAGTAGAAAAAAAAGAATTACAAAAAACTGTTTTTAATCTTTTTTCATACGATGAAAAGCTCGAATTTTGTGAAAGACCGGAGAACTCGAATGGACCATCATTAAGTGCTTGGGAAGCAATTAATGAACACCTTGGCACTAATGTGTTCTCATTATCAGATTTGACAGCTTACTTAGGGTATCAGCGATTCGGCCATACTCCGCGTGTAGGGGATGCATTTTGTGGAGGGGGCAGCATACCTTTCGAAGCTGCTCGTATAGGCTGTGAGGTATTTGCCTCGGACTTAAATCCTATAGCTTCACTACTTACTTGGTCATCATTAAATATAATAGGGGGAGGAATAGAAGTAGAGGAGGGTGTAAGAGAAATACAGAAAAGAGTTTATGATGCAGTTGATAGGAAAATTGTTTCTTGGGGAATAGAACATAATGAGCAAGGCTGGAGAGCAGATGCTTATCTATTTTGTACTGAAACAAATTGCCCAGAATGTGGCTGGAAAGTTCCTCTTTCACCGTCATGGATTATTGGAGAAAATACGCATACGGTTGCCCAATTGCAACCAGATTTAGTTAATCATCAATTCAAAATTGTTATTAAAACAGGGGTTTCACAATCAGAAATAATTGAAGCTAAAACCCAAGCAACTATTAAAAAATCTTCTTTAGTTTGTCCTAACCTTGCTTGCCAAAAATCGACTCCCATAACCTCTATCAGAGGAGATAGAAAATCGGATATAAAAACAAAATATGGGTTAAGAATGTGGGAAAAAGATGACATTCTTCCTCGGCTTGGAGATACCTTCCAAGAACGGCTTTATTGCATAAGGTGGATAGAAACATATCAGGATGGAGATGGAGAGATACGTACGATAAGACACTATAGGAGGCCAACGGATCAAGATTTTTATAGGGAAGAGAAAGTTGTTAATTTGCTCCTTGAAAGATTTGATGATTGGCAAAATAATGGATATATACCAGTGCTTCAAATTTTGTCCGGCGATAAAACGGAAGAGCTAATTCGTACACGTGGCTGGACATATTGGCATCATTTATATACACCAAGAGCTCTTTTAACCCATGGAGAAATCCTTTCTCACGTCCTTAATGAAGGAAATATTTCTTTGACCGCTAAAATATCCTTACTACTAGGATTGGGTAGGTGTGCAGACTACAATAGTAAGCTGTCAGCATGGGATCCAAGTGCTGGAAACGAAAGGGTTGCACATACATTTAGCAACCAGGCATTAAACACCTTATACAATTTTGGCTCAAAGAGCCTTGTTTCATTAGCAAGCTCATGGTTTTTAAATTTTTCTAGCATCGATTTAACAGAAACCTATACAGTGGAAGTTGCAGATGCCAGAAAAATTTCATCTGTATGTGATATTTGGCTAACAGATCCACCATATGCAGATGCGGTTAACTACCATGAGCTTTCCGAATTTTTTTTATGCTGGTTTGATAAACTACTGGATAGGCTATTTCCAACTTGGTATACGGACAGCAAGCGTGCGTTAGCAATTGCGGGCTCTACTGAAGTATTTCGGAAAAGCATGGTTGAATGCTATCGAAACCTAGCATCACATATGTCAGATGAGGGACTACAAGTTGTTATGTTTACCCATCAAGACACAAGGGTTTGGGCAGATTTGGCACTAATATTATGGGCTTCTGGTCTTAGAGTCACATCAGCATGGTGCATAGGAACTGAAACTAGTTCAGCATATAAAGTTGGAAATTATGTACAAGGGACAGTTTTACTGGTTTTACGCAAGCAAACATCCGAAGATATTGCCTTTCTTGATGAAATTCATCCTCAAGTAGAAAAGGAAGTAAAAGCACAACTTGATGCAATGATCACATTAGATGATAAAGATGACCCTAATTTTAGTGATACTGATTACCAACTTGCGTCATATGCTGCGGCATTACGAGTTCTAACTCAATACAAAAATATTGAAGACATTGATATTGCTTACGAGCTTTCAAAAGAAAGAAGTAAAGGGGATATATCTCCAGTTGAGAAAATCATTGCAGATGCAGTTAAAGTTTCTTGCGACTATCTTGTTCCTCAAGGCTTTGACGTTTATATTTGGAAAACTTTAGCTCCCGAGGAACGCTTTTATCTCAAAGGACTAGATTTAGAGAGTCATAGTGAATACCGTACAGGCGCTTATCAAGAACTGGCAAGAGGCTTTGGTGTCAAAGAGTATAAATATTTATTATCAAGTAGTGTCGCAAATCAAGCTCGATTAAAGACTTCTTTAGAGTTTAATAATCGTTATTTAGGTGATGCTGGGTTTGGTTCATCATTAGTGCGTAATGCATTATTTGCCATTAGGGAAGTAATAAAGACGGAAGATGTGCAAAAAGGGAAAAATTGGTTGAAAAATGAAATACAAGATTATTGGAATCAAAGGAAATCATTAATGGAAATATTATTTTATATTTCAAAAATGGATCTATCTCAAGAAAGATGGAAATTAGATGCTCAAACGGCAAGTTTAGTAATGGGAGCTCTAAAAAACGATCATGCCTAAGTAGAAGGGATTGAGAGAAATGATCCAGCGATTTTCATCTAGAAGACAAAAGCTAGATCAATCATTTATTACAAGTAGACTATACCGAGCGCAGCATTATGATCGTATCGCAGGATATTTTCGCTCCTCAATTTTAGAGATAGCAGGTGAAGCATTAGAAACTATGACTGGAAATATCCGTATAATTTGCAATTCAGACTTAGATATTAAAGATATAGAAACGGCCAAAGCAGCAAAGCAAGCAATGCGTAGGGAATGGTGTAATGGGCAAGACGAGCAAGCGTATACTGAAAAAACGCGCTTTTCACGTTTATATGATTTTCTCAAGTCGGAAAAAATGATAGTAAAAGTTCTTCCTAGAGAGAAATTTGGCCTTGAACATGGTAAAGCGGGCATTATCACTCTTGAAGATGGTAACAAAACTTCATTTATCGGGAGTGCAAATGAAACTTTTAATGCCTGGAAGATGCACTATGAGATTATTTGGGAAGACACTTCTATAGAATCTGTAGCTTGGGTCCAAGAAGAATTTGACGCACTTTGGAATAATCCTTTTGCGGTTTATCTTGCAGATTTTGTTATAGAAGATATTGGTAGAATAGCAAATCGTACAGTTATTCCGACTGTAGAAGTATGGCGGGAGGATGCCGATCCTGCTGCTGCGCTTATTGAGACACCTGTATATAGAAAAGAATATGGCTTATGGGAGCATCAGAAATATTTTGCAAAATTAGTATTCGATGCTCATCAAAAGAAATGGGGAGCTAGGTTTATTCTAGCTGATATGGTAGGCTTAGGAAAGACAATACAGCTTGCCATATCAGCAATGCTTATTGCGTTATGTGGAGATAATCCAGTTCTAATTATTGTTCCTAAACCTTTATTGTGGCAGTGGCAAGATGAAATGAAAAATCTTTTAGATATGCCCTCTGCTGTATGGAATGGGAAACAATGGGTAGATGAAAATCAAATTGAGTATCCTGCCATTGGTCCGGAAGGTATTAAAAATTGCCCTAGACGTGTAGGTATCATTTCACAAAGTTTGATAACAAGCAAATCGGAAGCTAAAGATTACTTAAAACGTCTTAAATATGAATTGGTTATTGTTGATGAAGCACATAGAGCAAGAAGAAAAAATTTAGGTATTGGAAAAGAAAATGAATTAGCTATACCTAATAATCTGTTAACATTCGTGAGAGAAATATCAAGCCAGACTAAAAGCCTCTTACTTGCAACAGCAACCCCAGTACAGATTTATCCTATTGAAGCTTGGGATTTGCTAAATGCATTATCGGGAAATAATTGCCATGCACAAAATATCTTAGGTAATACATTTAGTAATTGGAATCGGCCTAAAGATGCGCTAGATATAGTAATGCACGACACGGAACTACCAGAGGATGATATTGATCTCTGGAGCTGGATCCGTAACCCATTACCGCCTTCAGAGGAAGATAGGAATTTTGAAATTATTCGACGTGCACTTAATCTTCCGGAAACAGTAGCAATTGCAAATGGAGATATGTGGAATATTTTAAAAGAATCAGATAAAGCAAGAGTAAGAAGGCTTAGAAATAATTTTACTGATCAATATAATCCGTTTATTCGATATATTGTGCGACGCACGAGAGAATATTTAGAGACAGCTATAGACATAGAAACGGGAGAGCCTTATTTAAAGCCGGTAAAAGTAGCGCTTTTTGGGGATAATGATTTTGATGCAATTTATCTTCCTCATTACCTCAGAGATGCATATATATTAGCTGAAGAATTTTGTAAGCTATTAGCCAAACGAATGAAGGGATCTGGATTTCTAAAAACACTCCTATTGAGAAGAGTGGGTAGTACTATTTATGCTGGTATGAATACAGCAAAAGCAATGCTTGAAACATGGCAAGTTATAGATGATGATGATGATGATGACCAAGATGAAGAGTATCTAGAGAATGAAAAGCTTAAGTATCTTACTGACGAAGAAAGAAAAAAGCTACAAGAGTTTATTGATGCTCTTAATATAAACCAAGAGCGAGATCCCAAATATAACGTTATAATTGATATCCTTAAGGACAAATCGTGGCTACAAAAAGGATGTATTATTTTTTCCCAATATTTTGATTCAATTTGGTGGTTAGCTGGTCAACTGTCAAGGGAGTTACCCCAAGAAACAATTGGAATTTATGCAGGTGGACAAAAATCAGGAATTTTATTAAATGGTTCATTTAATAGATGTGAAAGAAATTCACTAAAACTTATGGTTAGTAGCGGCAAAATACGCCTTCTTTTAGGAACTGACGCAGCAAGTGAAGGCCTCAATTTGCAAAGACTTGGTTCTTTAATAAATTTGGATCTTCCATGGAATCCCACCAGATTAGAACAACGTAAAGGTCGTATTCAGCGTATAGGACAAGTAAAAAATGAAATATATATTTATAATATGCGTTATAAAGACTCGGTAGAAGACAAAGTACATGACATGCTTTCGAATAGGTTAAAATCTATACACACTCTCTTCGGTCAAATCCCAGATGTCTTAAAAGATATTTGGATAGATGCTGCTCTTGGAGAAATCGAACAGGCAAAACAGATAATCGATGCTGTACCTAATCAACATCCATTCGAATTACGTTATCATCAAGTAAAACATGTTCCTTGGGAATCATGTTCCAAAGTCTTGGATGCAGCAGATCAGAAACGGCACTTAACACAAGGATGGACATAATTATTATAAAAATATAGCATAAAATTTTTAATATTAATATACTGGTTATGTACCATATTATTAATGATTTTTTTCGCTTGATTCTATCCAACAAATTTCAAACTTCTTTGTATTTATGGAATGAGACAATAGAATATAATTTATTTAGAGGACAACAAGATTGAAGCCCATAAGTTTATTTTTGTGGACGCTTCTATAGCTATACTAGAAAAGTAGCGATAAAAACCATTAGGAAAGCCCAACTAGGATTGAAATGTTAGTTGTGCTGTCGTCGTTGCATCTACTTGCTTGAAATAGGAAAACCGAGCCGTTACCGCATCAACCAGCGACCAGTCTTTCTCAGTAAGATCTACACCATGAATGGCATATTCTTCATCGAGTTGTTTCGCTGTGATAATGCCATTCTTGACACGCTTCTTTAGTACCTCTTCAATGTGAACACGACTCTTTTTCTCGTCATAATACTTGGCTTGTTGGGCAAAGTAGTAGATGCATGAGAGCAGATCAGGTTGACGCACACGCTTGCCAGAGAGTGTGCTTATTTCTCCCATGTCCTCAGGATCAGAGAGCGCAATAAACGAGCGAAAGAAACCAACGGCACTCGCCAGGAGTGCATCACGTTTTGCTATGCGTCGTGCACGCTTCACAAGAGCCGTCTGGACCTCTTGAAACTGTGCGGGGGATAGATGATCTAGGAGCAATGTTTTCTCATCTGTAGAGAGCTTTGAAAGTTCATCTTGTGCCCATTGTTGAAGCACTTCTTTTTCAACCAGAGGAATACCACGAGGATCAGTCCCTAAAGTCTTTTCTAATTCTGTAAAGTTCTCTAGAACCCGTGTCTGATGGTCCTTGACCGGAGCATCCAGGAGCGTAGCACAATAGGAGAGAAACGCCACTGACAGCAAACACCGAGCGAATGAACACGGAGCTGGACCCGGCAGCACTAACGAGTCAAGATCATCATATGACCAGGCACACGGAGACTGATATTCACGATCAATCAATAATGCTTCAGCTTGTTTAATAACCTGTAGCGGTTTTTCTTGCAACAGGTAAGATACACGCGCCTCTTCTTCCGCAGCGCGATCCAATTGAGCAAAAGGATAATCAGCAGTATACGCTTGTTGTATCGCCTGCCAGATCAGATGTGTTGGACGCCGAGACGTGTTACTATCTTCCGTTGCCGCCACATCAACAAAGCGCAACCATTCCTCTGTAGCATACTTCCAAAGTGATTGCAGGCTGTTGAGAATGTCAAACGCGCCATCGATACCCGACTCACCATCAAACCCAAAATCATCCAGGAAGTCACGCTTAAAACGAAATTCGAGACGCCATACGGTAAGCTCAGGATTATAGCCATTGACGGCCCACAATGGCTCAAACCACTGCTTTTTATGTTTCTTTATTTCAGCAGTTTTATTGTAAATTTGCGCCGATAGTTTGAGGCGTGCGATCCAAAATCCAACGTTTCAATACGACGGTGAGCAGTCGTTAAGCATGGTTCAAGAAATGGCTCGACCTCTTGTTCTTCCTGTTCAATCTTGTGCTCAATGTTCTTGTAATCCGTTGCAGTCAGACCACATTCCAACTCTTCATCTACTGGAGGTATCGGACGATCCTTGATAGTCGTCACGCGAGACACAAAGGGAAAATGTTCTGTATTATGCAGTTGGATTTTTGAGAAGTCAAAGCCCTGAATATCCAGACACAAGTGTATTTCTGATGCTTGCTCATGGAAGCTATCACCAATGAACTCATGGAGCAGCGCCTCAACTTCAATGATCGAACGATCAGCGCCCAAGGTCCAGAGCAGATGTGCAGAAAAACGCGCCTGACAGAATAGACCTTTGTTGAGTGTGCCGTGAGAAAAGTACAGTTTCACATCATCGCAATAGACCATCCACGACCAGATCCCCGACCCATGCGGACGCATATACATGCTCTGTTGTGTCAGCAGATCACCAACGGTATACGAAAACGTCAGATCAGTTGACACGTCAATATGATCCTTACGCGCCGCCTTTTGCCATTCGTCTAATTGCTCCACATTGCGATCAGGAAGCGGATTGCCTGTCAGATCACCACGTGCATCAACAAATTTATAATTCACCGAAAAGGTATCCGTACCGGCCAGCACAAAGTTAAGATCAGGATAGGACTCACGAATCGATTGTAGGAGGTCAGGAGATGCATGTAATACGTTCTCTAGCATTAGTACACCTCCTCATATTCATAGGTTACTTGGATGTCTGTTGCGTCGAAACGGTCTATCTTTGAGGTACCATATTCACAGGCAGACGCCGCAAAGATCCAGCGCAGCCGATGGCACGCCATTAATAAAATCACTGCTTGGAGCGGTGTTTCTGCTTGAATACCACCATCACTCACAAAGTCAGGAAATTGCGCGCCACCCTCTTTTCGATAGCGCCAGATCGCCACATCATACAGATGGAGTACAGGAGTAGTTTCTTCCATAATATCCCTCCAGTAGAATAAGCTCAACAGTAAAACCAAAGAAAAAATAAAGAAGTAGACAATGTATTTCGCACACCACGTGTTACTGACTTCGTGGTGTGCGGTGCACCGATACAGATGACACCGCTAAAAAACGCATACTTACTAGGACAACAAGACAAGCAGACGATCATACATGATTTATAGAAGCGGCAGACAGGAGCGACACATTGACATAATCTACTGGAAACTGAAGTTGCAATGTTTGATAGCGATAGCCCGCACCATACCCACTAATAAAGAAACAACCATCAACTGTCCCAATCTGATTAACACTAAAAAGCTGCACTCCCTCTATATGCATATTTACCGTCAAACCAGTATCAATAAGCTCTTGCAATGGCGCACAATACGCCACAAATTGATCATACGTCATACAAACACCTCCTATGGATGTAGCTGATAAAGAATCCTTCCAATCACAGTAATCATCGTGAAATCAACAGGTGAGCCGCACAGATCGGCAATATATTGTATAAGTTCCTGCTCCGAGAATTTAGGATCTCATCGTCAGCCTGTATCACTATTTTCACAAAATCACCGAAAGCTTCTTCTTGTGACATTGACATTTTGTTACCACTCCTTATACGCAGCCATTGGCGATACCCAATGACCATCATTGAGACGCTTTACAAACACTTGACCACGGGCAGACTTCGCACCAGACACACGGCAGCGCGAACCATCTGCAAGATCACAATAGACACCACCGCCGCCACTATAAAGATTCTTGTCCACTGCTTTATTGATTGCACGAACATCTAATTCAATTGAGAGCATCGTTTTATCCCCTCCACGGAATAGGGCAGTCAGCATGCATCCCATTTTGCATCTCAGATGTGAGCACCCACTGGTTACACCGACCACACATATTCATCAATGAGCGTATAGGCTTTCGCAGGTTAGAAGCATACTGATATTCTTGCATCATTGCGGCATCCGTATAGCCGTTGACATTGAGCACAAGCACCTCATCTGCAAGATCAATCTTCCAAAGGTGCAGTATGTCAATAAAAGGTTTGCCTCGCATACCGAATGCCAGATTGCCATCTTCCATAGAATGCCATCCAAGTGACAAGATGATATTTCCTGCTAACGTTTCCGCAAGATGCGCTTGGCGAAACCAGTGAGGAAAGGCAACAGGCCCACAGAGAGCGACAACTTTTGGACGATGTTGACCTGCCTTGGTAAGACCAGATCATCAAGGGTATCGTTTTCTGAAAGATCAAAATCATAGGTATTCCCATGAGCAGCCATCTTTATTTCTCCTAATCAAACTGAACGGCAATAAGCCCGTAGCTTTTTCATGTATTCCATAAGTCCCCCCTATTGCCACTGTGTAGGAGCAAGCGTCAAACCATTGTAACCAGCCTCATACCACTCAACAACCTTCTGTAAAAACAATTCAGAACTATACGGAGCGTAGTACTGAACAAGCCAGGCAACATAGTTCAATGGTTCTAATTCCTTCTTTAACTCTCTACGATACCGACCTTGACTGTAAGCCATCTCTAAAAGCTCTTGTGGAGAATGAGGACGAGAAGAATAGGAGCTATCGTACGACATGAAACACCTTCTTCCTAGAACTGACCGCCAGCGAGAATATGTGACCATAAATCACGAGCGGAAAGACCATAGTAATGGCGGAGAAAATCAAAGACAGAGCCACCCTGTTTCCAGGTATGGCAGTACCAGCAACAAATGTCAGGAGACGACGGACGATAGACCCAAAGCGATGGATGAGCATCCACACCGTCATCATGATGCATACCAAAGGGACAACAGCCCATTCCCTTCTTGTCCAAAGCTACATAACGACTAATCACCGCTAACGGGTCTTGCTGACTACACCACTCCCGAATAGTTAGCGATGAACGAGCAGAGGAAACATCGATTGTAGAATTGAAGGGAATGGTGTGTTGTGTTTCCGTTTGAGCATAAGCAATAGACAATAACGCTTGAGGCACGAGCACACGTTGAACCGTTGTAAACCACGTCAGCATGTCTCCCATTGATGCAGCGAGAGGAACAAATTGTCCATTCGCCCAGGTCACAAAGGGATAACATTCTCCAGTTAAACGATGAATACCAAGTGGCAACCGAACCAGAGAACCAAACGGCACACTTTCACTAAGCTCATCTTGTTTCGGATAGAACTCAACACCAGCTGGACAATACGGCAATAACCAGGAACGAACCAGAGTAGGAGATACAGGTTCACTGAAGAACACTCGCAGATGAGCACCACGCCGAGAACATTCTAAGTAGGAAGGAACCCCCGCCCCCGCCAAGCCTGCTTGGACCTGGAGGAGATCAGTCAAGCCAGACGGTTCATCGCTATCAAAGACGGCAAATCGGCAGAGGCCATCCTCATCAATGAGATACGAACCGATGGTTTGAACGCCCTCCAAATGTCGAAAGACCACATCATAACTGAGAGGGCAGCCAACACGATAATACCGACCATCAGACCGCTGTAAGGCATAATCATCACGACGCCCGACGCAACAATCCATAAAGGCGTCAAGCATGTGTTTTGTTATATGAACCATTGAGCACCACCTTTCCCTCAGTCAGACAATAGAAGTGCACGCCTTTCCACTTTTGCAAGGTTGTGCACGCTCTGTTATGCCACGTGAGGCGTGCAGGCGTGCAGGCGTGCAAGTGTTTCGATCACTAATACTTCGGTCGACTGCTATTATTCCCTTGCTGATACTGTTGTGCCAGCATTGATGGTGCACCAGGAACCGCAACGTTCTGTGTGTTACCACTTGAGAGTAAAGACGGTGCAGAAAGTTGTCCATTGACGATCATCGGTTGTGATGGAAATGCACCAGACAGACCAGGCCGAGGAGATGGTAGCGCAGGTTGTTGTACTGGGGTGATTTTCCGGACACCTGACTTTGATGGTTCAGTCTGCCCCTGCTTCAAGGCATCCATTCCGAAGTCGAGTTTTCCCGTCTTGACATCCCTGACAATGTTCTCGACATCCGAAACCGCAGCCTCATCATAATGCTTTTTGGCTTTTTGGGCCGCATCCTTTTGAGATTTTTGGAACATCGAGCGATGCTGTTCTGCACGCTCAACAATCAGTGACCGATCTTCCAAATTCGACGCTGTAAACATTGCCTCGACCAGATGACCCATATCAAAAAGCGCAAACGCACCGACCGCTATCGGAAAGAGCAGACCAAGCCCTATTTTGAAGACAACGACCAGGAAGCTCGGCATATATTGCGAGACAGTTGTCATCACCCAGACCATTTCACCGCTATGATTGACAAAGCCCAGGTTACAACCAGCAGAAACGACCATTCCCACGAACCCAATCGCCGCGGGAATAAGCGCCATCGCATAGAAGCTCAGTTTGTTTCTCGACAGGAAGAGCCGCACTAATTTGAACATGGCAAAGATCAAACCTTCAAGAAAGATACCACGAGCTAGCGCAATCACACCCGTTACACTGAGAAGTGATCCACCACCAGCGAAGGCCCAGGCATTGCCATAGCCAGACTCAAGCATGATGATAAACGGTGCAATCACCGCTATCATCACATCAAAACGTTCTCGAAAGAGGTGAGCACGAACCACAGTGCCAGTTTTTAGAAATGACATAACATGTATCCTTTCACTCAGAACAAGACAATCAATTCAACCAAGCCAGAGAAGTCAACCAGGAAAGCTATGCTTGTGTGTCAGCTGGAGCCGCAGCATTCAACGATGGAAAGCGAACATCAGCCGCAATAAAGTTTGCTTGTGGTTTCTCTGTTCCGTCTTTAAATTTGCGCATGCGAGCCACATACGACTTGATCACCAGTTGAACAGGCTGAAAGCGCATACGCTCAATGTTCTGTGCCAGGTCAGCAAATTGTGGGTCATCCTCCCACATCTGGCAGGAATAAATGTTGCCAATCTCATCAGCGACCGTAAAGGAAATCATGCCTTTTTTGGATTTATCTTTGCCATCAGCATTGTACGGAGCGCCAAATTTGAGGGTTCCTTGTAAAGTCATCATAGTATTTACTCCTTGCAGGATAACCTGCTACTTTTCAAATTCATTCAATTCACTTAAGAGGTGTGTGGCAGAGCATCAAGCGAGCCAGGCCACACACGACAACCAGACGACAAGACGACCTTATCGCCTTACTGGTTGATAAACAAGTTGTCCGTTGACAGACCGAGCCTCATAGAAGAAGTCGCCACCGTGAGAACTATTTGCCACTTCTGCATACGCCATGTCAGCATAGTCAAGACTATGCGCCGCCATGACCTCTTGTGTTGCATGTAGCGAGGTAAAGGCATTCGTCTGTTCACTGATAGCGGGTTCACTCTCATCTGTCTCCACAGAGGGCCAGACATGTACATTAAAAGCACGAGAGCGTAGATGTGCACCCATTTATGCCACCCCCTCCAATGGATCAATATAGGGAGCGCACGACAGCAATGCACGTAGTAGTTATAAAACGCCTGTGCAGTTGTCTCGAAACCACCATCAGATGCAACGGCTTGCAAATCCTGTGCCGCATTGCGTCCATTTAACAGCAACATCATTTTTTCAGCACCAGAGAGATCAACCGCATAAACCACCACCTGTGTATCCTGTACCTGCCACAGCGCCATAAGCCATGACTCAACACATTCAGATAGCGCAGTTGATTGTACGATCCATTCAATAAATTGATGACCATCCTGAAGGTAGTCAAAAAGGAATGATCCTTGCATCACGCCTTCTCCTAATGACTCAGTGATGTAATGAACTGTGCTACAGGTGCCAGGAAGTGAATAAGCAGGAGCGCAGCGACCAGGATAACCGCAAACGAGAGTAACTTACGAGTACGAAGGATCAATGCCAGCGCACAGGCCAGAGCAATAAAACCACCGAGAAACACCATCTGAAAAAGTGTCAATGAAAGAAATGTTGTCATGAGATGTATCCTCTCTTGAATGTGCCATCCCATGCATGCTACAATGAACATGAGGATAGCAATAACAAACACGCGAAAACTAAACTCACCAGCCGTTTCTTGCTGCAAACAAGAGCGGCCATTTTTCTGCTACCCCATTGATAACAGAAGCACTAAGCAAGCATTGCAATACCAAAACGTCACTCCAAAGATCGAATACACCAGAAAGCACTGCTTTGTCTGATGGCAGCTATGACATGCTACCTCTTGACTTACCTGATACGTCACTTCCATTGAGCACTCCTTTACCAATGCACTGTTCTCTCTGAACTTGATCACGACATCGAAGACACACAGCCAGCAACATACCAGCAATTTCCATCATAGAAACATGTTTCCGTCTACGATCACAGATCTGGCATCGTGGCATAACTAGCGACCTCCACGACGGCCCAAACCGAAAAACGAGAATGCTTGATCTACCTCCTCTTGTGTGTGGCGACGAGCTGGATGCTGAACATCATCATGGTAAGAGACATTCGTGTGACACCAGCAATTGAGATCATTACAATACGGGTTCAAAGATGTATGCACATCATCAAATGTGCCCTGATCATCCTCAGAAGAAGATAATGCTGAAGACTTGTTTCCAAACAGCCCCATATGCTATAATCCTTGTGGCACCTGATCCCGCTCAAAAGATAGGGTGCCGAACGGAAGCGGCAGAGGTTAGCGCCTCTGTCGTTTGGCATTACTACACATTTCTCACTACTGAAATGCCTACCACCTGATCTAAAGTGTCAAACTTCAAGGACTCTAAAGCATCGATAATTGCCGCCATTGGATCACCAGCTGACGCGACAACGGTATAATTTCCACCTGTACTAGTCACTTGCACCACATATGACATCTATTGAGAAATTCCTTCCTTCAGACCACATGCTCTATAAAGCAACTGTTTGTAACCAGCGACAGAAATCAAAAACCGTTATAACAGGAACACCATCCTCAACTTCTGAATAAGGATGAACAATCTGAACCTGTTTTGCTGTACGCTTATCAAAAGCACCATACAAAAATTGTAGAATTGCTTCAGCATCAGCTTTCGACATACCAGCGGGTAACTTGCCGAGACGATCTACAAGAGATTGTTTTCTCGCCATTTTCCTCCTCTTCAATCAATAGTTATGGAAACAAATAGTATCGAACTGTGCCCTGCTCAGGAAGCCAGAAAAATCATCTATATTCGCTTCAGTTCGAATAATATATTTGTACTCCTTGATATTGATTTAAACAGAAACACCTGGTATACTTATAGAAGTAGCCATCGTGCTCCATAAATTCAACTTTGTCGATGAGAGGCGACCGTCTCAACATCTGTAGCCTGCTCACCAACATCCTGTACCCTCATTATTGTCTAGTTGTGGTAAAAGGACTACGACATTTTCCGCACAGACACGACAATCGTAGAAGGAGAAGATCGTGAGCATCGAACGAGGAGATGTTATACATCAGGGTCAGGTAATCGCACAGTATCGTAAAGCCAGAAATTGGTCTCAGTTCGATCTAGCTGAGGCGCTACAGGTTGACGTGCGTACTGTGCAAAGAATGGAGCAACAGAGCATGATTAAAAGCCCTGAGAGACGACGACTACTGGTAGGACTACTTGGTATTCCTGGTATATTAATGGGATTAGAAGACGATCATCCTATCATAGAGAAGACAAATATCGTTTTCAATTATGACCAGATGGCTTTTCTTGAAGACCAGATGACGACACGTTGGGAAATGTATCATACTGGTGGTACATTACGCGCAGCTCGTGGCCTAGATATGTGGATTTAAGAAATTGCTCGCTTTGCTTCCTCAACACAAGGGACCCCCTGGCATAAGCGTGCATTAATACTACTAACCATGAGTTATCAGTTACAAAGCAGCGTAGCTCGTGATATGATGGATTACAACCAATCTACCAACGCTTTCAAAAAGGCATATAAGGTCGCAAAAGAACTTAATGATGATGAACTGATAGCGTCAGCTATGACACGCCAAGGGGTAACATATATCCAGCAGGAGAAGCCGCTGGAAGCTATCAAATACCTGACTAGTTCTCTTCAAATCATACAGAACGTTGGAGTTCCCAGTTTAAGAGGCTACACGTTACAAGCACTTTCGGAAGCTTACGCCAAAGCACAAAAGCCGCAGGAAAGCTGGCATAGTATCGGCCAAGTCGAACGCATCTTAGAGCGGGGAGAACAGGCACCAGAAAAAAGCCAGAGCCGTTTCAATGCTTCATCTGTTACCGCACAAAAGGGTATTGATGCTGTGTTGTTACGAGATTATGAACGTGCAATAGCATTAATTGACAAAGGCTTGATGAACTACGATCCTACAGTCATTCGTGGCAGAGCGAGACTCATAGCGCAGAGAGCCGAAGCATATTATGGTCTAGGGTTCATCGACATCTGTATAGCCAATGCTGAAGAAGCGCTAGCCCTAGCAAAATCAGTAGGATCAAGCAAAACAATTACTCGTATCATAAATTTGTATAATACTTTGAAGCAGTCACCCTGGAGAAAGGAACGTAGTGTTGCCCATCTAGGAGCAATGCTTTCAATCTAGTAATGCGTAAAAACATAGAAAATTTCATCGGTATCGGCATCGGCATTATTGTTTTGATGCCGATCACTATATGGCTTGTATTATTTATTAAAGGCAAACAATTTGCATTAAGAGATCGCCTTAAAAAAGCGGATGCAATTATTGTTCTTGCAGGCACTAGAGGAAACATCAAGTTTCTTGATGGTAAAATCCGTACTGGAGTACAACTTTATAAACGAGGCTGGGCCCCACATCTTATCGCGTCTGGAAAATTTAGCGTAAAAATCACAGATACACCTTCACTTATCCCTCTAGCCGAATTGGAACAGGCAGCTGACGATGGACGGATAGGCCATAAGGATGTAGCGGCAGCAGCAAAAAAGTGGGATGTTGGTCTGGGGGCGACATATATACGCGACCAGGCCATCTGTAACGGAGTGCCAGCTGAAGCCATTTTACTAGAAGATCAATCCTTACATACGAGAGAAAACGGCGAGTATGTTCTGGAGATCTTGAAGCAGCATAACTTACAGCGAGTCATACTTGTCACCTCGCCATTTCATCAGCTAAGAACTTACCTTACTTTTGCAAAAGTATTTCAGCCTTATGGCATTGAAATCATCAACTATTATGCTGATACAGGTGAATGGCATCCAGCGACCTGGTTCCTCTCAAAAGAACATCGTCAGCTGGTAAAGAGTGAGCGTGAACGCATCAAGATCTATAGAGAGAAGGGCGATCTTCTTTAAAATCAAAGGACAAATCTGAAAATAATAGAGCCAGTAGCGTTTCTGCTATTGGCTCTTTATAGCTAACTCTAGTAGTTTCTTACTATTAGTGTTGAAATGATCATAAAACCACTGTGAAAATTTATATACAAAAAACTGGCGAAATTTTGAATCTTACGCAAGTTTGCTGATCCAAGCAATCGATCAGTGAAGGTCGAGAATGCCGTTTGGCTTGTGGAGCATATCGGCACGTTTCCAACGGAAGTGTTTTTTCCTACTATCAGCAAACTTGCGTAAGATTCTCAAATGGTGGTAAATTCACTCAAAGATGGACAGATCAAAAAGCTACTCCCCACGCAGCTTGCTATAAACAACCAGATCGTGCCAATCGCCGTTGCGCCACTGCGCTTTGCGCCACTGCGCTTTGCGCAACACGCCCTCACGGGTAAAGCCAGCCTTCTCCAGCGCCCGCTGCTCGGCAATATTGATGATATCCGTTGAGGCTTCGACGCGCATAATAGGATAGACCGAGAAAAGATATTCGGCCAGCAGCTGTTGAGCCTCGACGCCATAGCCCTTCCTGCGATGCTCTGGCACTAGGACAATACCGAAACTGTAGGCACCGCTCATCTCGATGGGACCATAATGCATCAGGTGGTAATCAACATAGCCCACCATCTGGTTGCTATCGCAAGTCACCACAACCAATGTGCCATGTTGGGGACCCAGAAGGCCATCCTCCTGAAAATGCTTCTCCTCGCCATTTTGCTGATGCAAGCTAAAGAAGTTAAACTCGGTCAGAAACGCGATATCGTTCGCGTGGGCTGCAAAAAATGGTAGATCATCCTGGCAAACGGGTCGCAGGTAGATTTTTTCTCCATGCAACATGATTGGGTTCGTCCTTCCCATTGAAGATTTATCTCTCACATTATATTACAACCACAGCAGGAGTGTCGTCTCATATTTGGCCAGAGGATGAAGGTCCAATTTCCAAAATCAGCAAACTTGCGTAAGAGTCAAATTTTCTCCAAAATCTTTGTCAAACACCTTTTTAGGTGGACAATTATATTAAAGGAGCCAAGATAAGGTTTTCTGCCAATTTGCTGCTGCCAAAGTGAGCACATACGAGAGTTGTGTGTTATCATCCAATTCTAAAGATCACATTTGTTGTATATAACTCTTGTTCCTCAAAAGGAGAGACTGCGTTTTTTATGAACAGCCAAGAAGTACAACTCTCACCCTGTCCCGAATGTGGAGGGCCACGCGTTTTGTTTGAGTGTAAAACGACGCGTGGGGATCGTACTTACCTTCATGTGGGTTTCGGCAAAAATGTGGGGCTTTATGCGTATACCTGTTTGACGTGTGGAGGGACAACGTTGCATCCTGCTCCAGACCAGATGCAAAAACTCCGTCAATGGGCTGAAAGACGAAAACCGTTCGAGCTTTACTAGTAATAGTGCATCTTTTGAGTCAGCGAAGTTGCGAATCTTGTTCTACTTCCCTGACTCATATTCATTGCTCAGGTCTTCCTACTGACTCATATCCACCCCCTTTAGCAGATTTATTCGCCAGTTGACAGTTAGCTCTCAATCATCTATTTCATTGGTTTTTGCCCTCTTGCCCCTCCTGGCTTACGTTTTATTGGATCACGGAAGTCTGTACGCCCCTTATTACCTCCAGTAGAACCGTTGAATGGTACGTTGTCACCAGGTGAAAATTTTCGTTTTTGTTCTTGGATTAACATATCATTGAGATGCATATACTGCTTAATTGTTGCCATATCTTCATGGCCTAATAATTCTTGTAAGGTAAAGATGTCACCGCCGAGCATCAAGAAGCGCACCGCAAATGTATGACGAAAGATGTGAGGGCTAATACGTTTATCTGTGGGTAAGTTTGCACGGGCTCGTATACGCTTGAAAAGCATGGATATCCCATCACGTGTAATTCCATATCCACTTTCACTTAGAAAGATATGATCCTCATTAATCACACCTATCTCTAGCAATTCCTGCTCATCTGGTCGATATCGATCCACATAAAGTAACAATGTGCGTAACGCATTACGACCAATAGCAATTCGTCTCTCTTTGTCTCCTTTGCCATGAACGATGATTACGCCCTTATCACGATCAAAGTTCGAAAAGCGCAGATCACAGAGTTCGGCCAGGCGTATGCCAGTATCCCAGAGCACCCAAAAAATTGCTCGATTGCGTGCAGCGTTACAATCTGCTGTAGGGCCAACTTCTTGAGGTGGAGTGCAAGCTTTGAGCATCCTCTCAAACTCATCAAATTCAATGATGCGAATAAGTGGCTTACCAACTTTTGGCATCTTGACCCGATTGGAAGGAGCAATTTCAACATAGCCCTCAAGCTCTAGCCATCGACAGAAAGCACGCATAGAGCGAGCATAGGTATTGATAGTACGTGCATTTCGCAACTTGCCTTTTAAACCAGGCTCCTGTGTTAATACATTAATCCACTCAACGAGCTGTTCTTTCTCCAGATCTTTGATGTAGATGATACCTTTCTGCTCAAGGAAAGCAATCAAGTTTCCAAGAGATAATGTATGCCAGGCGATTGTTTTAGGGCTATGATTTTGACTTCGATGATCAGCAAGATATTCATCAAATGCTTTGAGAAGGGTGCGCTCATTTCGCCGAGGAATAGCTTTACCTGGTTGCTGTCGAATAGGTGTTGACTTTTTGTTGGTAGAAGACTTTCGTGGTGTTTGTGACATGAGAATAACTCCAATTCTGGAGCATTGCTACAAAGGGGCTGTTGTTCATACCCATTTACTAGTTTTTTAGTTCGTAAATAGGCAGTTGTTTATGGCTTTATGAGGCAGTTGTTCGCTAAAAGGTTTTGCAATCTTTTTTTGAAGCAGATCCTCAAAAACCATCACAGCTCGCTTCGTATCAACGCGCTTTAGAACTGGCTTCTCAAGCAAGTGGTGCGCCCAGCTGGGATCGAACCAGCGACCGACCGCTTAGAAGGCGGTTGCTCTATCCACTGAGCTATGAGCGCATAGTAAAGGATGGGGTACACCCTGTATTGCTTCCAATAATAGCAAGGATTATCACTGATTGTCAAGTATTTGTACTTCTACTTTTTTGACGACCTTGCTGCACCTTGAGATTCTTATGTTACAGCGATCAATTCGCAAGCTACGTGTGCTGAGCGAGTGCAAGTCTGATGATCTCTCGTTGTGATGTTAGAAGTCCGTTTGGGAGTTCATCGACATGAAAGAAGCGAGCCTCCATGACCTCGCGATTATCCAGCTGCTCTTGTCCGCCGATGAACTTGCCGCGATAGCTGGCTTCGAGTCTGAGCCGGTAGCCGCTCACGATGCGGATCAGAGAAGTCGCCTGTATGAGATAACCCGTCTCCTCGCGCACCTCGCGACAGAGAGTATCCTCAAGACGTTCGCTCTTATTGGCGTAGCCGCCGGGAAGTCCCCAGGTCGCCTGCATCCAGAAGCGATGGCGCAGTAGCAGGATGCGTCCCTGATCGTCGAAGATAACGCCAGAGACCCCAACGATGAACTTATTGTGCATAAACCAGAGCAGATACCATTGAGGTTTTCCCTTAATAAGCCTCCACAGGCGCAGAAGTAACCGATTAATCATAGTTGAGCAAGCTTCCTAATCTCTTTTGTATGTGCTGGCGCATGAGCGTGATATGCCTGAACATTCCCATTTGATGTCCATGCCATCTATTGTCACACAATTTCATGCACTTGCAAAGGGTAATCTCTAGCTGTAGGCGTGTTAGGGGCTTGATGAGGAGGAACGGAACACTAACGACTTTTTTATCTCATAATAAGATAGATCACGATCACTTGTGGGCAATAATATACTATAAGTATATTGTATAAGTAGTAGTGTGTCTAGACTATGCAGGCATGAACAAGTGTGTTTCTCTTATCTTCACGCTAGCCAGGTGTTTGTAAGCATTGTCACACGCTTGCGAGGCGAGAACTAAAAAAATCAGCAAGTGTTAGCATCTTTAGCATTGTTAGCTTCTCGAAGGAACTTTTTATGCACATATGTCATATCTCTTGCCGAGTCATGATCACATTTAGTTTCCTTCTATGCTTCCTGTTGGGAGCCAATTCGGACAGCAGCGCAATGGCCGCCTCCATGACTCGCCCGGCCAATGTGCCGTCCGCAACGATCATCAATTCGGGATCGACAAATACGTGCTCATATCGTATTGAAGTACAGGTTAAGGGCCATATCAACTATCAAGTCTGTAATCGCTCGGGGCAGCAAGACATCTCCCCCACGCTTGCTGCTCAGTTCTTTACCGACCTCAACGTTGCAGCCCCTCTTGACGAACTCCCTTTCATTCGTTGTCAAAAATCAATTTCGTTTGGCTCAACAACGGTTATCACATATGCAGGAGCACGTAGCCCTGATCTCTCCTGTCCCAGTTTGAATGTCTATGTCTTTCATCTCGACGATGATGTACAAACAATACTGCTCTCTTTAAATCTTTGTCTCTCGAAACATTCCACGTGTGTTTGATTTTCCTCTTTTCATGTGATGTTATGTATGCTTTTTTGTACTTGAATTGTTTGGAGGTCACTGTGAAATATCCTGCATATTCACCCTATCACGCACCTGTTCATTGGACAGTTTTTGCCTTATTGTTTGCCATCCTGGCATCGGTCGTACCTGGAAGCATCTCTCTTCCATCCGCAGAGGCACAGCTACAGAAAGGGCATGGGCTATCGGCCTCCAAGCAACCCCCCCCAGGACAGCCGCCGCCGCCCCCCACTCAAAAACTTCCAGGGCATGTGATACTCACCCCCAATCAAAAACTTCCAGGGCATGCCATACCGTTGCTCAAGGACGTAAAACCTATCAAGCCAACGTCAAAGGCTCAGCCCCTTGATCTCTCCATCCTCTTGAAGCTGCGTAATCAGGATGTCTTAGATAGATTGCTGCAGGCTCAAAATGATCCCACCTCGCCGCACTATCATCAGTATCTCACCTCGCAGGCATTTACCGATCAGTTTGGTCCGGACATGGCGACGATTAATCAAGTGACCGCCTACTTGAAAAGCCAGCATATACTTGTCACGTCAGTATCGAAGAACCATACGCTGATTGATGCTGCGACAACCGTCGGCGCTACCGAGCATGCCTTTGGGGTGACGCTCAACGACTATAAACTCAGCAATCGTGTAGTCTATGCTCCAACCGGCAGCCCTTCGATCCCCAATGATTTGGTAAACTCCATCGAAAATATCACCGGCCTCAATAATGTGGGACTCTATCGTCCTCGCAACATTGTGAACTCGCCCAAACGGCAACTGCACCACGCGGGCCCTGGTGGTGGCTACACGCCAGCTGAACTGCGAGCCGCCTATAATGTGCAACCGTTGCTCCGGGACGGCGAGGATGGCACCGGACAAACGGTGGCCCTGATAGAGTTAGATGGGTATCGTCCTTCCGACATCGACACCTATCTTCAACAGTACAACCTTGGTCCGCCAAAATACTCGAATGTGCTGATCGATGGAGCCAGCACAACTCCTGGGACTGACGCCCTGGAAGTGTCTTTAGACATGGAAATGGTCTCAGCCATGGCTCCTGGTGCCAAGCAGAAGGTGTATATCGGTCCCAATACGACCAGTGGCATCAACGACATCTATAATAAGATCGTAGCAGACGACATAGCGAAAGTCATCACCATCAGTTGGGGTGAATGCGAATTAGCCGCCGCCGCCTCAAGACTGGATGTGCTCAATACCATCTTCAAGCAAGGCGCAGCACAAGGACAGGCCTTTTTCGCCGCCAGTGGTGACGCGGGTGCGTATGATTGTGGTGATAATAATCTCGCGGTTGATTCACCTGCCAGCAATCCCTATGTGATCAGCGTTGGCGGAACCACCTTGCAAACCGGAAGTGGGGGTATATATGGCAGTGAAACTGCCTGGAGCAATGCGAATGATACCCAGAGTGGACACATTCATGGTATTGGAGGTGGTGGCGGCAAAAGCACCTACTATCCGCGTCCCGACTACCAGCATGGTTACAATCTGACCGATACGAATAGGTTGCTACCCGATGTCTCGGCCAATGCAGATCCAGCCACTGGATACTCGATCTATTGTACTGTCCCAAGTCACACTGGCTGGCTCACAGTTGGCGGGACCAGTGCCGCAGCCCCTCTATGGGCAGGTATCGCAACTGATATCAATCAGTATCTGCTACGACAGAAACAACCACCATTGGGTAATGGGACCACCGCGCTCTACCAACTCTATAACACGCCTCAGGTCTATCCACCGTATCAGGATATTACCAGTGGAACGAACCTGTTTTATGCAGCCACCGCAGGCTATGATCTGGCGACCGGCCTTGGCACTCCGAATGCTTGGAATATCGCACGCGACCTTGAGAGTCCAGTAGGTGTCCTAACGGAGTTGTTAGAGAATGCTGGCTTTGAAGATGGTACCTCGCCATGGCAGGAACAATCGCGTGGAGGCTATGAACTCATCAATACCACAAATCCGCATACAGGAAAACGCAGCGCCTATCTCTGTGGCTATAGCAACTGTCAGGATACAATCTTTCAAACCATCACGATACCCAGCACGACACGCAGAGAGACGCTGAGTTACTGGATCTATATCGGACGCAACGACTTTACTCCCAACTGCCAGGATAACGTCATTGTCTCCCTACGCACGGAGGAGGGAAGCCCTATTGCAACTGTACAGAAGTTGTGTAGTACGGATGCGAATGGATGGGTACAATATACTTTTGACGTGACATCAGATCTGACGCAGTACGTGGGTAAAAAGATTCAGGTTGCCTTTACCGTGACAGGCATCAGTGCCGAACGCAACACCTTTCTTGTCAATGTAGATGATGTTTCTATGGACGCTCTCAATACTGCACCGGGTATCGCAACGCAGTTGCTTGAGAACGCTGGCTTTGAAGATGGTACCTCGCCATGGCAGGAACAATCACGTGGAGGCTATGAACTCATCAGCCGTACAAATCCGTATTTGGGTCAATACGGCGCCTATCTTTGCGGCTATAGCAACTGTCAGGATACGATCTTTCAAACCGTCACGTTACCCAGTACGATACGAAAGGCGGTATTGAGCTACTGGATTTATATTGGACGCAATGACCCTATCTCCTCCTGCCAGGATAACTTTATCGTCTCCTTACGCACAGCACAAGGAACTCCCATTGAGACTGAGCAGAAGTTGTGTAATACGGATGCGAATGGATGGACACAATATACGCTTGATGTGACATCAGATCTGGCGCACAACGCGGGTAAAAAGGTCCAGATTGCCTTTACTGCGTCAGGAGTCAGCGCCGAACGCGCCAATTTCCTTGTCAATGTGGATGATGTGGCGCTTTACGTCACGCACGTGTAATACCCATCTGCATTCAAATCACTGTTCTGTTTATGAAAATTGGGAAGCCCAGCTTAAGCCGGGCTTCCTAGAAGTGCCGTACCAGTCCCGCTTGAAAAATCGTTAAGATGCGGAATTGTTGGGGATCGTCGACCCCGCTCGAAAACGTAGCCGATGGTCCTCGCGCCACCAAGTCCAACTTAATCACCTCAGGAGGTGGAGTACGTCGCAATCAAGCGACGTGGTTTTCGGGACGCGCTTGGCGAGGTACCCCCTTCCATCGCAGCTACGTTGGCTCTCGTGGTTTTCCACGTTCGAAGCTCTTTATGCCACAAAACCGGGCACCACGCCTTACAACATACCTTCCATACGAATAAGTTGGACTTGGTGGTCCTCGCGCCATCGGACCAGCAACTCGTCCGACCGGAACGGCACTTGGCCCGCGCCACGCCCAAGCAACCACTTGGCCCGACCTGTCCCACGATGACCCGCCTGTGCCCACATGATCAGCCACGCAAGCGAGGGGATCCCATTAGAGGTGCTTGGGCGTGGTCTTCGACGAGTGCCGTACCGGTCGTGCTTGAAAAATCGTTAAGATGCGGAATCGTTGGGGATCGTCGACCCCGCTCGAAAACGTAGCCGATGGTCCTCGCGCCATCGGACCAGCAACTCGTCCGACCGGAACGGCACTTGGCCCGTGCCACGCCCAAGCAACCACTTGGCCCGACCTGTCCCACGATGACCCGCCTGTGCCCACATGATCAGCCACGCAAGCGAGGGGATCCCATCAGAGGTGCTTGGGCGTGGCCTTCGACGAGTGCCGTACCGGTCGTGCGTCGAGTGGCTCTGGCGGCGCGAGGACCGCCAGCTACCTTTTCGCGCACGTTTGTGCACATCGCTGGAACGCTTGCAAAAACGTGTGACTACCACGAGGCCTTTTGTCCCATGGTAGTTAGTCGGCTAGTAACCTTTGATAGAGATCATCTTGTCTGGCGGCGGCTTTGCGATAGATGTCGCCATGCGTTTTGTCTGGTTGCGTTGGTGACAAGGTGCTGGGCTGGAGCTTGGCGAGGTCGGGAATGATGCCTAAGGCTTCAAGGGCTAAGAGGGCGGTTCCGCGTGCGGATGCTTCCTGCTCTTGTGATGGGTGTATGGCTACATCTAATGTGTCGGCGACGATTTGTCGAAGTATCTGTGAATGGAACAATACGCCTCCACTTGCCATCAAACGATAATCTGCAGCGTCCATTTTGAGTACGCCGCGCAGTGCGCCGCTGATGGTTCCTAGACGATAGGCGAGGGCTTCCATTCCAGCTCGCAGCAGCTCTTCAGCAGAGGTATGGGTGTAGATGCCGGTGATGGTCATGCGGGCTTCTGCGTGCCAGCCGATGCTGCGCTCTCCTGAGATAAAGGGCAGAATGGTAAGTCCATGGCTATCTGGTTGTAGAGCGGCAACCTGGGACTCTGAGTCCTGGAGGGAGGGCATTTTCAGCATGTTGTTGAGCCAGGTTAGTAGGTTTCCGCCTTCGCTCATTGCGCCTCCTAGGATGGCGTGTCTGGCGTCGAGAAAGTAGAGCCAGAGACCAAGTGGAGGCGTTGTGATTTGTCCAGGTTCAATCACGACACGCATTGCACTCGATGTTCCCATGGTTAGCGACCAGTTCTGGGGAAGCACGCAGCCGGTCCCAACGCATGCCGATGCTCCGTCTCCGATGGCTGGATACCAGGGGATGTCTTTCAGTGTGGGCCAGTCTGTTGCATACTTGCCCTGTAAACCGGTGATGGCATCCTGGAAATCGCCAATGTCGGACAGTTGATCACGGTGGACATCAAGTGCCTGCATCAACTCCTGATCCCATTGTCGCGTCTTAGTAGTCATCATGCCGGTCGCTGAGGCCATCGAGATGGTACAGACGGATTTCCCTAGCAGCACACGATGCAGGTATTCGCCAAATGAGATCCATTGCTTGACGCTCTTGAAGGTTTGTGGCTGGTTCTGCGCTAGCCAGCGTAATTTGGCGGGCCAGTAACTGGCATGAAAACGTACACCGACACGATCGTGGACGGTCTTCTCGTCGAAATTCTGCTCGTAGTTCGCGGGCAGCCGCAAAAGCGCGGGTATCTTCCCAGGTGATCACAGGCGTCAGAGGATGTCCTTCCCCGTCGAGGCCAAGCAGGCTATGCCAAAAAGTATCGATGGCGACCGCTTTGATCTGTGAGGACAGTTCGCCTGCCTTCTGCACAACCTCATCGATGGTCTGAGTCACAATCTCGACGAGCTTATCAGCATCGACGGAGACCTCTCCCTCGACCGATGTGGTCAATTGATAGGTTTTCTGTGAGACCATAGCTGGCACGGCGCTCCCAGTCGCGTCAAAGAGCAGTGCTCGCGTCGATGAAGTACCAATATCAAGCGATAATATATACGGTGATTTTGTAGCGGTCATAATATTTTCTCCCAAATAATCAATGTATGACTTAGCAGCCATCTCGTGCAGTACTAGCTATGCTCACTACTGCTATCTTTCGCCAAAGGGACATACGTTAGTGTACACGCGTTATCCCCACTTCGCCGCTCAGCTTCCTGCTCTGACACCCGCAGACGTTGCGGCGGAACAGTCAATCCAGCACAGATGGCGCTGATCAGTGCCAGGCATGCGTTGAAGAGCATGGCAACACGAAAACCACTGATAAAAGACTCTGCAATATCATGCTGTAACAACATCCGCGTGTCAATAGCGACGCTGACTGGAGCCTGAGCATCAGCTAATTTTCCTCTTTGGGTATCCAGGAGCGAGCGTACGGCGGGCGCGATGTGCTGGGTCAACAGTTGATTGTCTAAGACGAGGTTGAAAACGCCCAGCACGATCAGTCCAAAGACGGCAATCGCTAATAAGTTCGCCACGCGTGCGACGGCATTATTGATACCAGACGCCGTTCCCGCATATTGATCACTGACCGCCCCCATCACGGCAGTCGTCAAAGGAGCCACCGTCACCGCCATCCCCAATCCAACCGTCACAATCGCCGGAAAATAGGTCGTCCAATAGCTACCACCGATACCCGGCA
This sequence comes from uncultured Chloroflexia bacterium, assembly GCA_963699315.1. Taxonomy (GTDB): domain Bacteria; phylum Chloroflexota; class Ktedonobacteria; order Ktedonobacterales; family Ktedonobacteraceae; genus Dictyobacter. Next base: position 2,829,899 of record OY969433.1, on the reverse strand, counting down.
GGGCAAAAAGCAGATAGCCAACTGCCACAATCGATGGTCCTAGGACTAACGGTAGACGCGCACCATAACGTGTGACCAGTCCACCAGAAAAACGCGAGAGTGCGAACATCAGCAGTGTAAAGGGCAAGATCGCCGAACCTGCTTCTGTGGGCGAATATCCCTGGACACGGATCAGATTAAAGGGTAGGAAATAGAATGTGACTCCCAATGCGGCATACAGAAAAAAGGTTAACAGATTTGTACCACTAAAGGTCCGCGATGTAAATAAGTGTAGCGGCATCATGGGAGCGGGACTACGCCACTCCACATACACAAAGGCCAGCAGTGCCAGTAAGCCAACGAGGATACATCCAAGCACAAGTGGATTCAAGATGCCAAATGTATTTGCTTCGATGAAACCAAAGACCATCAGGCCCAGGCCAATCGTTGCCAGACAGGCACCAGCAATATCGAGTCGCTGACTCCCGCGCTCGTTCCGACTTTCTGGCACGCTGACCAGTAAGATGATCAAGACAATAGCGGCGATCGGCAGATTGATAAAAAATATCCAGCGCCAGGATGCGTATTGCACGAGCCAGCCACCGATCACAGGACCTAATGCGGATGTGATGGCGGAAAAAGAAGACCACAAACCAATCGCTTTGCCGCGTTGGGACTCCCCAAAGTTAGCGCGAATGATCGCCAGGCTTCCGGGAGTCAGGAGGGCTCCGCCGATACCCTGGATCGCTCTAGCTGCGATCAATTCTGTGATATCACTGGTCAGGCCACACAAGAGCGATGAGAGGGCAAAAATGATCACACCAAGTGCAAATACACGCTTCCGCCCATAAATATCCCCCAACGATCCGCCGACTAAGATCAACGAACCTAGGAAAAGTGCATAGGCCTCTACCACCCACTGAACAGTCGCAGCGGAAGCATTCAAGTCAACCTGGAGGCGAGGCAGAGCGACATTGACTACACTACCATCGATAAAAGCCATGCTTGAGCCAAGAATCGTTGCCAAAAGTATCCAAAAACCTCTATTTTTGGGAGTCATGTATAAATATCTTTCTTTGATATGACAGAAATGGAAGCTTCCCAAAAAGCTCCCACTTATATATAAGTCAGAATATTATACACTGAATACTTCACACGTTTCCTCTCAAAAGACACGGGAATGTCTAAAGATTTGGAAGTTGCCAATCTATAGCCGGCTTGCCAGCGTCGCTGAGCGCCTGGTTGATTTTGGAGAATGGTCGACTGCCAAAGAAGCCGTTACGTGCGGACAATGGCGATGGATGAGCCGATTCGACAATGATATGTCGCGTTGTATCAATCAGGGCTTTTTTCTTTTGTGCATAGGCTCCCCACAGCACAAAGACAACAGGAGATTCTTTGGCACTGATCACACGAATAACCTCATCGGTAAAGGTCTCCCAACCATGATTTTTATGCGAATTTGCCTCATGCGCTCTCACAGTTAATACGGCATTGAGCAACATAATACCCTGATCTGCCCACGGGACAAGATATCCATTATTAGGTATCTGGCAGCCCTGATCTTCGCGCAATTCTTTGAAGATGTTGACAAGCGATGGCGGCGGCTTGATACCAGGAAGCACAGAGAAACATAATCCATGGGCCTGATTATAATCATGATAGGGGTCCTGACCAAGCAAGAAGACATTTACATCCTCATAAGGGGCATGCCGGAATGCTGCAAAGACATCTTTCTCAGGCGGAAAGACCGTAGCGCGTTGGCGCTCATCATCGACAAATTGTGTCAGTTTCTGAAAATAAGGCTTCTCAAACTCGTGCGCCAGATGCGCATGCCAATCATCAGGAATATTTATCTGCATACAAATCCCTTCAGCGTAATTTTGTGTAAGATAAAAGAAACAACTATCCCATTCTCAGCTATTCCTGCGCAGAGGAAAGAAATCGGTAATAGCATACAGTCATCTTTTATTCAACTTTGTTATATTTTACACGATCTATTAGCCGACTACCAATCCATATCCATGGCTGCTCGATCAAGTAGTAAAAATGAGAACAGAAAGGAATGACGACACAGAGAACGCAGAGCCACGAATTCCTCATCTGAAGGCAAAGGAGTATCAGGCAACTGCGCCGTCGTGGATATGCAAGGTACGATGGGCTGAGTTGACAACATTCCTATCATGAGAGGCTACCAGTAGACCAACGCCTGTCTGCATGACGATCTCGCGCAGGAGAAATATAATATTGCGAGCTGTGATTGAATCCAGATTTCCGGTTGGTTCATCGGCAATCAGGAAGCGGGGCTGATGGACAAGTGCACGGGCCAGAGCGACACGCTGCTGTTCGCCTCCTGATAGCTCCATACTGCGATGTTCCATTTTGCCTTTAAGTCCAACACGCTCAAGCATCTCACGTGCGAGACTGACTCTTTCTTTAGTCGGCACGAGCAGCATACGAAGCGTGATTTCAACATTTTCCAGGGCGCTAAGGGTCGGGACCAGATGGGCGTTCTGAAAGAGCAGACCAACTTTTTTACGACGGAGTGCGGCCCGTTTGTTTTCATTCAGAGTCCGAAGTTGTTGACCCAGAATTGTTACCTCGCCTTGACTTGGATTGTCTAGGCCGACGAGGATATTGAGCAGGGTGCTCTTGCCGGAGCCAGAACGTCCCTGCAAGGTGACAAACTCACCTGCGTTGATGCTGAGATTGATGTCACGCAAGACTGGGACCAGCGTGTTGCCATTTTGAAAACTACGACTCACGTTGTGTGCTTCAACCACGATCTGTGTTTGCTGGGTCATAGCACTTTGTGTCTGAATAGAATAGTTCATGATCTTTTTTTCTCTCATATTCATATGAATACACATGGATATTAATATCTATGGATATCGACCAATTATTGGTGCACATTATGTGTTGGATAGGTTTCATCAGTAGCCGCAGGCAAAGGCCATAATTGGATATGGGAGCGAGCAATCCGCATGTAGGCACGACCTTGAAAAGGGAACTGTTCAAGTGCTTGTTGTGAAAGCTGTAAACGTCCAGCACGATCGACCATAATTGTTTCGCGGTGCGAGTTTGAGGGTAGTCCGATGACCGCGCTTGCCCGGTTGGCAGATGCATCTTGATAGAGATGATCTGCCACGCCCACTGGCCAGAGTTGAATGTGATTAGGTGCCATAAACATCTCCGTACGCCCCCGCAAGGGGACACGTTCGAGCGCCTCAGCAGGTAATTGCAGCAGACCAGTCCGATCGATAAAAATCGCTTCTTGATGGGTTTCTTCCGGAAGACCGATGACTGTGCTTCCCGACCTTATCGCCAACGATGCATCGACTACAGCATTGAAGTCCAGTTGATTATTAAATGGTTCGCGCCGTACTGTCTCTGTACTGGTGCGTCCATCGCGAATGGCAATAGTGCGATCAACCTGGCTGGCAACCGCGATGTCGTGGGTAACGATAATAACAGTCACACCTAGTTTTTGATTTATATCACGAAGAAAGGCAATAATCTCTTGAGTCGTTACCGAGTCTAATTCACCAGTTGGCTCATCGGCTAATAAGAGCGCAGGCTGATTGGCAAGAGCCACGGCGATAGCGACACGTTGCTGTTGACCGCCAGAAAGTTGGATGGGTTTTCTTCTAGCATGTTCTGATAACCCGATCAAGTCTAGTAGTTCGCGCATGCGGCGTTTACTCCTGGCTCTGCTTATACCATTGAGTATTTGGGGTAAGATAATATTCTCTTCAACTGTCATAGCCGAAAAGAGGTTGCGCCCGCTATGCTGCCAGACATAACCGATAATCTGGCTCCGATAGCTAGACTGTTCTTCTTCGCGCAACCGTGTCAGATCATGACCAGCAACAGTAACACGTCCCGCACTCGGCATATCGAGTCCTCCCAGGATATTGAGTAAGGTTGATTTGCCAGAACCAGAAGCCCCGACAATCGCACTCATCTCGCCTTTGAAGACATCAAGATCCAATCCTTGTAATGCCACAGTCTCTAAATTACCCGATTTATAGATTTTGATGAGATTATCACAAATCACCAATTGTTCTTGCATAGGATCTTCCTCCTGATGCAGACAAGATCTGCTGCCTCGCCTGCATCCTCTATATTCATTGCTATTTAATTAGTCTTCATTCAGGCGTAGCGTCTGGCTTGTCGCTGGTCGCGCTACATTGCGGGACATGATCAGGAGCACGATGCCACAGATGATCACAAAGATACTAAGCATCAAACCGATCCACGTAAATGGCAGGGGAATATTCTTCGGTAACGGTAAACCTATAGAGCCAAAGGGAGTATCTGCGACAGAGAAGAAGCGATCCATCAAGGAAAATGCTGGTGGTATCAGCAGCGTGCTCAGCCAGCCAACGCCCAGACCAATCACAAGCGCAGATAGATAGGTGATACCTTGCTCCCAGAGCAAAATCTGCACAATCTGACCTGAAGACATCCCCAGGGCGCTCAGAATGGCAAAACTCATGCGTCGCTGCTTGACACTTAACCAGGCCGCCACGCCTACCCCAATCATGGCAAGTACAAATGCGACAACTAAACCAAGTATGATAGTTCCTTCAATGGCCATCGCTAATGGTTCATTTTCCGCTTGTGCAATTACAGCCCGTCGATCTTGTAAATTAGGCAAAGCCTGCCGCACCTGACTGAGTGAGTGTGCATCATCACGCGTATGTAGCCAAACGGAGTTCGGCTGTACTTGCGCTCCTTGATGAGTTTGCGCATAAACAGCAGCATAATTCTGATAATCGAGCAACATATCTGCGCTAAAACCCATATCGGATTGCTCAACCATGGGTAGGTAATTTGCCTCAGCCAGAACCACAAAGTGGATATTTTGAATGTACTTATCGTCTGTTCCCAACGTGAATGTTTTTCCCGGCGAGAGGTTCAGGGCACTCCATAAATTAGGAGTAACTATCACGTAGACCTCGTTATGTGCGATGGCCGAGGCGCGATGTGATACCAATTGAGCGGTCAAAGACTGTAATGGCTGAGCTGTATAAGCGGATGACCACACAGCCGTTTGAGCATAGGTGTCAGCGTCTACCGCACTTACAACCGTCGATGGTTCATATGACAGAGCATTCCCTGTGATAGTAACTTGATCATGAAAACCCAATGTAGCAGCCATCACACCTGGCAAGGAAGAATAATGAGCCTGGAGATCTTTGAATGTCTGCTTGGGATTTGTAACGGCGATCGCCCCACTGAAGTCAGCACTAGCCTGATACGAGACTATTTGCTGCACCCGATACTGTTGGGTTGCAATGAAGGTGAGCAGATAAATCGATGAAGATAGCGCTAACGCCAGCATCAGGATCATACGCAGCGTCGCATGCGGCTGACGTTCCATCTGCGCAAAGGCCAGTACACTTGGAGCTGGCTTGCTTTTTATTGCCAATCTGGTGCCAAGGCGTGTTAAAAGTGGAAAAATGCGTAAGAATAAGAGTATGGTTGCAAATGAGAGCATCGGAACCGCCAGAAACGCTAATGGAGCCAGTGTAAATCTATCACCTACACCCGTCTGAAAGAGAAATTGATAGTAAGCAATACCAAGCGCGACGATCACGATCAGAAAGAAATCCAGATACAAGCGCTTCCATAAAGGTGCACGATACTGGCGGGATGCATTTTGTCTCAACGTGACCATATCAATGAGGGAAGCACGCCGTAGGGAGATCACCATCACAATAAATGCGACCACGACGGTAAACACCGCTAAGATCCAGATCTGCTGGATCGTATGCGGAAGGTTGCTGGCAACAGCGCTAAAAGCTGATGAGGCAGCAGTAGTAAACAGGCTTTGTCCAACGGCACCAACCAGGAATATGGCACACACAGGACCAAGTAGTAAGGCGAGCAGTCCTATCAGTAGACTTTGCAAGGTAAAGGAGCCAAAGATATGACGTAAGGTCGCTCCACGGCTACGCAACATGACGATTGCCGGAAGTTGGCGCTCAACCAGCACATTCGATAGCACACTCACCATAAACAATGCCAGGCCCAATATAGAAATCAAAAGCAATATAACGACAATCTGCTCATATAGGATGTTAGATTTATACCCATTCAATTGGGTAACGGTGGCCGATTGCTGCATGTTTTGGAACAAAACATGGCGATCCTGAATCAAATTATAGAGCGACCCTGCGATGAATGAACATTTATTTATGAAGCTATTAAGGTTACTTCCATCAATATGCGTCAAATTAAGGGGATAGCTCCAATACAAAAAGAATTGGGGGCTTGGATCAGCAGAAGGACCAGGTCCTCCACTGTTCGTGCTGGTGAATTGGAGCAAGCGAGACGCTGTTTTTTGTGCAGGCATTGGAGCGGACAATGTTGTAGACGTTTGCGCTAGAGGCATCGTCCCAGTTGTAGCAGGCAATTGGCCAGTATTACCAGTGCCTGAATTCTCCTGTACAATTTGGATGGCAGATACTTGCGGCAGCATAGCAGGTAGCGATGCCACAATATCGTTAGTCACATTGTTCACATCTATGCCACTTGTTATATCAGTTGTTGAGACATCACCAAAATGCCAGACGTCGCCTGCGGAAGGACGTATCGACACAATGCCAACGACGTGCAAATGCCAGACAGTAGATCCAGCTGCCACAGGATAACGCACTTGTTGTAACGTCCCTACGTGCAAGCCAAGTGCGTCGGCAACAGGCTGCGTAACTGCAACTTCGACCTCATTGGCAACCGGATTTGCTTGTGGGAGTCGGCCTTGGAGCACCATGAATTGTCGTGAAAATTGGGAGGGATCATAGCCAAACACACTCACATATTGGCTGGCGAGAGCTTTATTTGTTTGTGTATCCAATAGTTGTAATCTTGGTGTACTGAGCGAGAATTGCGCACTCCCTCCCAGGTAAGCACCCAAATTAGCTTGTAAAAACTGATTGAGAGTATGTCCAGCCTGCTGTATCTGGGTCGTCGTGGGATGATCACTGACAACCACATCAGTCAGCGCAGATCCAGGTGCTTGCTTGACAATCTCCTGAATCCCTACTTGGCTCGCTATCTGTGCGAAAAGTGGAACCGTACAGACAAGTCCCACGCAGGCTACCATGCCACATAAGACAATAAATAAGAGTCCCCATGTCTCTTTGAACAAATTTCCAGTCAGCGTGACAGTGGCCGGCAGTAGTGTGATGCTATATCGTCGCTTGAGCTTTTGCGTGTGCGTTGCCATCTAGATACCTCCTTGTTAATTTGTATAGACAAGCTGCTAATTTGTATAGACAAGCTGCCAGGTCCCTGCTTGATAGTGATAAATACAATCATTATTTCCGACCGCCCAACCATTATTGGGAGTATTCATGACGAGGGTATACCATGTTTGACCTATATTTGCGAGAGTTTGGACTTGCCAGACCTCTTGGTGATATGTCAACATCACTTGATTCCCAACAATCCAGCCTGTCTGCTCCGAGGTCATTGAAACATTCAATAACGTCATTGCGCCATAACCAGGTAACCATTGCACGCGTGACCAGACACCATCACGATAGTGCAGGATCGTCCCATTATCTCCAACAGCCCAGCCCTCATTGGCAGAGAGTAGTGAGACATCATTGAGAGTCTGCGCGGTGGGACTACTGAATGTTTGCCACTTCCCCTGGCTATAGTGCAAAATGGTGCCATTACTGCCCACAATCCAACCATCCTGCGCGGACACCATTTTGAGGCTGAGCAGATCGGCAGTGCTTGGACTTGGAACTTCTTGCCATTGATGATCTTGATAATGCAAGATCATGCCACCAAAGCCAATCGCCCAGCCATTGTCCGCTGATAGCATCACGATGCTGCAAAGGATGGCATTGGTTGGCGCAGACGATACCTGCCAGGCCTTCCCGTTGTAGTGAGCTAGCTCACCAGCATAACCAACAGCCCAACCATCCTGCGCAGAAGACATCGAGATGCTCAATAATGGCTTTTCGAGCGAAGCACTCGCCAGCCAACTTCCATTCTGATAATGCATGATCAGGCCACTTGCAGGCTGCACACGCTGGTCGTGTTGCTCTGACACGAGCTGAAACGTACCGCCAACAGCCCAGATATCTTGTGCAGAAGGCATCGCAATCCCATACAGCGCTGAACCAGACGTAAAGGGTGATGCAATGACCGGCAACGGGTATTGTACAGCCGAATTATTGTGTACTACTCCAGCATGGCGATTGTTCAGGTAATTGTGGAGAGGTAGCAAGAGCAGTGCGAGCATGAATAAGGGTAGATAACGTAAAGCATAACGACGCATACGAAAATGACGCTCCTCTTTGTTAGTTGCTTGCACCATGGCCTCTAGTCAGAGGCATCCATTGAATCAGAATGACAGTTTATAGGTCGATATCATCTAAGGAAATAAAGCCTTGTTTGAGCGCGTAAATGACAATCTGCGTGCGATGGGCAAGTTGTAGCTTGGTAAGAATATTGCCTACATGCGATTTGATGGTTTCAGGACTGACAATCATGATCTCGGCGATTTGACGATTCGTACGCCCAAGGACCAGTTGTTGTAAGACTTCCTGTTCTCGTTCTGACAGGACAGGTTGAGACTTTGTGCTCTGAGATAATTCCTTGAGCACGGCATCTGCAATCTGCGGATCGAGAAAGGATTGTCCTTTGGCCGCTCCTCGGATCGCATCGAGGAGCACCTCGGGCGCTACATCTTTGCGTACATAGCTGATCGCGCCAGCCCGTAGCACAGCGATCACACGTGCCTCATCGGTATAGCTCGTCAACGCCACAATCTGGGTCAGTGGTGTCAGTTTGCGCATACGCTGAATTGTCTCAATACCATCGATGCCACCGGGCATCAAGAGATCCATCACCGTCACATCCGGTAGCCATTGCTCAATATTGCGCAAAGCCTCCTCGCCGCTGGACGCTTCGCCCACAATCTCCAGATCTGGAAAAGACTCCAGATACGTACGCAGTCCATACCGCACAACCTTATGATCATCAACGAGCACAACACGCGTTACATTCAGCATCTATGCACTCCTCTTCACAAGCAACTGCTGCCAATATAATGTCTCAATTCCTTTCAGCATAATGACGATGAACCAGAGCAGATAAAAACTCAGGACCGCGTTTTGTGCCCACATAGTTGAGCTGAAATGCAGGGAATAGAGATCAAGGGTGATAATCCCAAAGAAAGCCGCCAAACCGATGGTAATTAACCAGACCAGAAAGTCCAGTCCGACCTGTTGCTGTTGTTTGTTGATAAGTTTCTGTAGCTCTTTCTGAGTTAATAGTCGCAAAAAACGGCTATGCAGCACATAATACCGGACAGTGAGTGTAATCACGAGTGCAATGACGATAAAAATGAACCAGCTAGAGAGCCAGTCGTAGCGAATATAGCCGAGATAGAATGCTCCCAACAAGAGGAGACTAAGTAGGAGCTTATTGCTTTGAACCATCAGAGACAAATGTTGCGGCTGATTACGGCCTACACTAAGAGCCACCTGCATACGTGGAATCTGCGCCCCTAGCCAGATGCTTCCCGCACCGAACAAACATATACCAATCCATAGAGGCACAATAGAGATAGGCACATACAGCAATATACATACCGCCGCCACATCGATCAAGCGTAAACCAACATTCAGGATCAACCGAGCTTTTTTTGTCGTCGTAAGTTCAGGCTCTTCCTGCTCTGCATCAAACACAAACTCTGACGATACGAGTAGAGGAATCGCTATCTGCAACGTTGTCCCCTGATCAGGCATACTCCAGACCTGGACCGTGCCATGGAATGCCTGCATACGCTCGTGGATATTCTGCATGCCCATGCCGCCCGAACCGGAGTTACCGGGTTTATGTGAGATATCAAAGCCTTGCCCATCATCGCCAATTTCCAGCAACAGGAATTCCTCTTGCTGATAAAGACTCAGCCAAACATGGGATGCTCGTGCATGACGAGCAATATTCGCGAAGCCCTCCTGCACAATGCGAAACAGAACCTCTTGTAATCCTGGTGGAAGTTGCTCTTCAGAAGGTAATTGTCCGATTTCAACGAGCACGCTGGCTCCCGTACGATATTCCAGAGCCTGACTTTGCATACGTAGCGATTCAACCAATCCTGTGTTCTCTAAGGCATGTGGACGCAATTGCTGCAACATGGCCTGCATCTCTACCTGAGCCTCACGGGCAGTACGCTCAATATCATCGAGAATGCTGCGAACACGCGTTAGATCGTGCTCCCAACGAGCCTTCGCCGCCGCTGCACTCATCGTAATACTAAAAATCTGCTGCTTAATGGAGTCGTGCAGATCGCGAGCCAGGCGATTTCGTTCCTCTTGTGCCGTAGCCGCAATTACCTGCAGCATCAATTGATCTTTATACTCGACCGTCTGTTGCTCAACCTGCGTCTGCTGACCACTCTGCCGACCGTATTGCTGTTCCAGCTCGCGCACAAGTTGGAACAATGTATGTAGAGGCCAATACCGACGCAAAGCGACCAGCTCCACGGGAAGACCATGAGCGAGTCGGTCCAAAACCACCTGAAGCGCAAACGATCCCAGTGAAAGATTCGCAGTGAGCAACAAGCCAATTCCGCATCCAATAAGTATGCTGACTGATTGCTCAGAGTAAGTCGACAGCCCGGCGACAACATAGCTCACAATGAAAAAGCTGATCAGAAACTGTAGAGACAGAAAAACGGGGACATGATATATTTTGTCTCGCTGCATAATCATCTTCTCCATTGTCTACTTTGTGAAGTACCCCATACATGAATGTAGGGGCTTCTCACGAGCGCGTCTCATAAAATGCGACTAGAAACACTGCTCCATCGTACAAGAATAATCAAAATATTTAGACACAACTATATGTGCTGTAGTATAGCAAAGCATCAGCGATTCTCCATCCCCTATGTGGGGGATTCGTAAACACAAAAAGGAAACAATGTACCCTTGGCAAGCTCCATCGCTTCCCCCGGAGGTCTCAAAGAGAGCCAACGTAGCTGCGTGTCTTGCGCACGCGGTCCACTTGACGCATGAAATGCTCACTCGTGGATCTCCCCGTGCTCGCCTCCGATGCATGTCGCTCACCCCACGAGATGCGTCGCGGTATGAACGATGAATAGCATATATTTGGAGCAATTCTTGCACGCACGAGCATGTCGTACGTCGAGAGGACCGCGTGCGTGGGTTCTCTTGCTCTCTGCGATGGAAGGGCACGAGGGGGTGTGCCACCAAGTCCAACTTCACCTCCTTCGGTGATGTAGTTGGACTTGGTGGTTGCAGAGTGTGTGCATAATGTGATTCAAAGTTTCAGATTTATAGGAGCGATAACAGATAACAACATCGTTTTTAACTTGGACTTAATACAAAATATGTATAATCATGAAGGGTTCACTATTTGGAATTGACTATTTATAATCTACTAGATTAGGAAGAGAGCTTATAAAGTATGAAAAAACATTGGCGTGTCGTTGCGTCGGCAATATTTGTATTGGGAGTTGTGCTCCTGAGTGTACAAATTTTCTTTGCTTCTACGAATGCTGCTGTAGTGACATCCCCAGAGGCAACCGTCTCGAATGATGCAAAGACTACTACTCCAATTAAACATGTGGTTGTAATATTCCAGGAAAATGTCTCATTTGATCACTATTTTGCGACATATCCAAATGCAACCAATCCTGCTGGTGAACCTGCTTTCCATGCCAGTGCCAATACACCGACAGTCAATGGACTGACTGCTGGTCTGCTCACAAATAATCCTAACGCAGCCAATCCACAGCGCTTGGATCACTCGCAGGCGATTACTTGTGACCAGGATCATGGCTATACGGATGAGCAAAAAGCTTATGACAATGGTCTGGTAGACAAATTTGTACAGTCTACAAGCGGCGGCAGTTGTACGGATAAGACAACTGTGATGGATTATTATGATGGCAATACAGTAACAGCTTTGTGGAACTATGCTCAAAATTATGCCATGAATGATAATTCTTTTAATACCACTTTTGGACCATCTTCTCCAGGGGCAATCAATCTTATCTCTGGACAGACACATGGCGCTACCTCAGCTTCATCTGCTGCACAGATCGTCGATGGAACTCTGATAGGCGACTCTGATCCTACTTATGATGATTGCTCGACGACAAATGGTAATACGACAGCTATGTCTGGCAAGAATGTTGGCGATCTGCTAAATGCGCAGAACGTTACTTGGGGTTGGTTCGAGGGCGGATTTACACCTACCTCAACCGTAAATGGCAAAGCTGTTTGTGGTTCAGCTCACACTAATGTTGGTGGAGTCAACGTTGCAGACTATGTCCAGCACCACGAACCATTCCAATATTATCAACCCACAGCCAATCCCCATCACCTGGCACCTTCATCGCCGTCGATGATCGGAAAAACTGACCAAGCGAACCATCAATATGATCTGTCGAGTTTCTGGACCTCAGTCAATAATAACAATATGCCTGCTGTCAGCTTCTTGAAGGCTCCCGCCTATGAGGATGGTCATGCTGGCTACTCTGATCCACTCGATGAACAGACCTTCCTGACCAATACAATCAATACGCTGCAGAAGAGTCCCGAATGGAAAAGTACAGCGGTCGTCATATCCTATGATGACTCAGACGGTTGGTATGATCATGTACTTGCACCTATTGTGAGCCAATCCAATACGTCCGCCGATGCCCTGGCTGGCACTGGAATGTGCGGTACTGCACCGACCGGCGCTTATGAGGTCCGTTGCGGTTACGGTCCACGCCTACCACTCTTAGTAATCTCACCTTTTGCGAAGAAAAACTTCGTTGATCACACCACAACCGATCAGACCTCCATCCTGCGCTTCATCGAAGACAACTGGGGACTGGGTCGGATTGGCGATCAGTCATTTGATTCGAGAGCTGGTAGCCTGACCAATATGCTCGATTTCGATCAAAGGGGCACGACTCTGTACCTGAACCCAACCACTGGTGAACCCACACATAAATAAGGTACAACTTTCGATTTCCTTTGCTCGCGTGATCTCTGTGCAGGCTTACACGATTGTTCCGTGTAAGCTTGCACATTTATTAATATTAGCGCGCTCCAAAGGCAGAATGTTCAGCTACTGGAGCCGATAAACTTGTCAGTACGTTGGCATTATCACTATTTTTACATATTTCCCTACGTTAGAAAGGTCAGACCAAAGCGTGGACACTCACAATTCAGAAGAAACCGTCTCATCCAACGATCCAGTCCAAACAGCCAATATTTCGCCATCCAAAGCACCACGTCGTAAAAAAGGGCTTACGCGTCGTCGGCTATTCAACAGGACAGCTATCGCTACTGGCACCTTAGCGTTTATAAGTAGCGGAGCGGCGATCGTGGCGGCCACTACCAGCGCACAAGAGACACAGGCGACGCCAAGTAACCAATCAAGCGCAGATATCATAGGAACCGGAAAGCTACGTGAATACTGGATTCAAGCTGACGCCTTCTTGCATCAGCTTGTGCCAACGGGTATAGACAGCATGACCAATACGAACTACGCAGCCACTCAGAGCTCATATTGGGCCATTGGATACCGTGCCTATACTCCAGACTGGGGAATGCCTCTACAGGGCGACGACAACATTGGCCTAAACACCGGCATCCCCGGTCCAGTACTACGTGCGGAGGTCGGAGACACAATTCGCGTCCATTTCCGCAACAATGATACACACTATAAATTCATGCATAGCATGCATCCTCATGGTGTGCGCTATACTCCAGCCAACGACGGCACCTGGATCGCCAAGAACGGCATGGCACCAGGCACTGGCCTGATGGTTGGTGAAGTGTATACATATGAGTGGAATGCTATTGCCAGCTCAGTTGGCAGTTGGCCCTATCACGATCATTCCATGCCAGCCTTCATTGCCGGAGCCACAGGCAAGAGCGATAGTGAAATGAATGCTTCCAGCGGTACCATGGAGCTCGGGGTCGAATTAGGATTGTTCGGCATGATCGTGGTCACCGACGCACAAACACCTCAAGTCGATCGGGAAATCATCTTATGCTTCCACGACCTCTATGAAGCAGATATACCACAACTCGGTCAGGACTTCGATTGCTTCAATGGCCATGCGTTTCTGGGCAATACGCCGACATTTGAGGCACGCGTTGGAGAGCGTGTACGCTGGCGTATTATGGCACTGGGGACCGACTTCCACGTCTTCCATCTGCACGGTCATCGCTGGCTCTTCAATGGCCGCTACGATGACTCTCTCATCCTTGGGCCTGCAACGACATTGACGTTTGACTATGTCGAGGATAATCCAGGAACGTGGCTCTATCATTGCCATGTCACTGAGCATATGATGGGTGGTATGGTTGGTTACTACGTATCGAAATAGAATGGGAAATCCTCTGGTGCTTTTTCTATGAGCAGGTTATACTATCCTAAATAACACGATCTGCTCAATAGAAGAGGTGCATACGATGGTAGCAAATCCACAGCGGCGCTGGATGTCGGTTGATGAATATTTGCAGTTGGAGATAGATCATCCAGATACACGCTATGAGTATCTGGATGGTGAAGTTATTGCGCTGGCTGGCGGCACTATCGATCATGGACGTATTGCGTTGAATGTCGCTAAGTGGCTGGACAATCGTCTCAAGCATCCTTGCCATGTACATACCTCAGATGTCAAAGTCCAGCTTAACGTCTCCCGCTACACCTATCCAGATGTGCACGTAAGCTGTGAAGAGTCTGATTGGCAAGGCAAGCAACAAGCAATTTACTCCCCCAAACTGATCATAGAGATTCTATCACCCGGCACCGAAGCATACGATCGCGGACGAAAATTTCTACATTATCAGGAACTGGCTAGTGTCCGAGAGTATGTATTGATCAACTGGCAACGCCAACTTGTTGAGGTCTATCGACGCGAAAAGGACCGATGGATCTATCAACACTATGCACCAGACGAACAGGTGGAGCTCACAAGTCTACAATTAGAGATCCCTATCAGTATCATTTATGCGGGAAGTACAATTCCTTTGCATGAGACTCCAGAATAGAAGCGATATCCCGATTGCTGCGGTGGTTGAGATAAAAAAAGAGAGCATACCATTTGATGATACGCTCTCTGTGTTTCTTTTGACGGTTAGATCGCTTACGGACCTAGCCTACGCTACCGGACATCTCCAATTGGATCAGGCGGTTGAGTTCAACTGCGTATTCCATTGGGAGCTCTTTGGTGATTGGCTCGATGAAGCCGTTGACGATCAATGAGTATGCTTCGGTCTCGTCCAGTCCTCGGCTCATGAGGTAGAAGAGCTGGTCATCACCGACTTTGGAGACGGTGGCTTCATGACCGATTTCGGTCTGGTTCTCTTCGACGCGGATGGTCGGATAGGTGTCGGTACGGGCGAACTCGTCGAGTAGCAGTGCGTCACAGCGAACGCTGGATTTGGTGTGGTGCGCTCCTGGATTGATACGTACGAGTCCTCGATATGATGCTCGGCCGGTTCCTTTCGAAACGGATTTCGAGAGGATCTGCGATGTGGTGTGCGGGGCTAGATGGGTGATCTTTGCTCCTGCATCCTGATGCATGCCATCGTTGGCGAAGGCGACTGATAAGACGTCTCCACGTGCGCCTGGCTCCATCAACAAGACAGCCGGATACTTCATGGTGACTTTGGAACCGAGGTTGCCATCGACCCACTCCATGGTGGCGTCTCGATAGGCTGCGGCTCGCTTGGTTACGAGATTGTAGACGTTCTTGGACCAGTTCTGGATAGTGGTGTAACGTACACGCGCACCTTCCATGACTTTGATCTCAACAACGGCACTGTGCAGGCTATCACTGCTATAACTTGGCGCGGTACAGCCTTCAACATAATGCACATAGGCTCCAGGCTCGGCGATGATCAGTGTACGCTCGAACTGGCCCATGTTCTGCGCGTTGATGCGGAAGTAAGCTTGCAGTGGTACTTCTACACGCACGTTGCGTGGGATATATACAAAGCTACCACCACTCCAGACGGCACTGTTCAGCGATGCGAATTTGTTGTCTGATGGCGGAATGATGGTTCCAAAGTGCTCTTTAATGATGTCAGGATACTCACGAAGAGCGGTATCCATATCAGTAAAGATGACACCCAACTTCTCAAGGTCCTCGCGCATCTTGTGGTAGACAGCTTCACTTTCATACTGAGCGGTAACGCCCGCCAAATATTTCTGCTCAGCCTGTGGAATACCCAGACGATCAAAGGTATCCTTGATCTCCAAAGGAATATCATTCCAATTCTTGCCCTGCTGGGCGACTGGCTTGATATAATAGAAAATGTTATCAAAGTCGATGCCCGACAGATCAGCTCCCCAGGTTGGCATTGGACGCTTCTCATAGAGATCGAGGCTCTTGAGACGGAAATCGCGCATCCAACTGGGCTCACCTTTCATCTCGGAAATCTGCTCAACGACATTTCTGGTCAGTCCCCGCTGGGATTTATATGTGTAGTTTTCTTTTACATGGAACCCAGCAGTGTAGTTACCTTGTTCCAATTCAAATGCCTGACTCATGTTCACTCCAATTGCTGGTTGCTGCTATCTGAGGTCGTAGGAAGCCGCATGCTTTCTACATGATCAATCCTGACTTGTGGACTCGGATTTACCGTATTATATGTTTTTTTGCCAGCGATGTCAAGACACATAAGCTTCAAGGCCCTCGATAACCCGGCGAACCAACCCGTTTTGCGCTGTCAAAGTCTGCTGTCAGAGAAAAAGTTGGCAAGCTGACGTTCGACGTTGCGCATTGAGGCTGTATGAAAGATGCCCATAATATAGTGATCGGGACGCAAGAGGAGAAAGGCATTGGGGTTGTGCTGGAGCAGATGACGAAGCTGGCCTTCGTTATCGATGATTACTTTGATTGATTTTTGTGGATGGTTTTCTAATCGTGTTAGCCTGCTGGGCTTGGCTTCCTCTGCTGATAGGATCAGAATGAATTGTGTGTTCAGGTGGGTCCATATTTCTGCCTGGGCGGACACGAATGGCTGTTTCTCTTTTTCATACAGTTTTAGTAATGAAAAGCGATTTCCCAGGATCTGATCGAGTCGTACTTGTTCACCCTGGATTGTCTGCACGAATGGCTGGCAGATCAATTGTCCGGTTTGTGCGGTTGCGCTTGTCAGTTGGCGGGAGAGCAGAATACCGCGGCGATACTTCGGTTGTGGCTTGACGTTCATTTCTGTAAGCCGTCGCCGGAGGTGGCCGATGCTGGTGAGGCTTTTGATGGTGATATCTCGTATGTATGCCAGCGGATGTTGAGTGGGCATGATTATTGCTCCCAGAATTGATGAGAAGAAGATCATTTGTGTGATGTGGGGCAGGCGCTCATGCTGATACGTTGTGAGCAATTGTGGATGAGCTTTCTTCTGTAGCACTAGCTGTAGCTTCCAGCATAGATTATAAGCGTCACGGAGACCACTATTCATCCCCTGACCACCGAACGGAGGCATTAGATGTGCTGCATCGCCAAGAAGAAAGACGCGTCCTCTGGAGAATGTTTCTGCAACTGTGGCGTGGAATGTGTAGACTGCCTGGCGTGTAATTGGAGCTAGATATGCTTGATCCAATGAGTGATTTTCTGCTGGCAATGTGGCGCTTGCTTGTTTGATGAGTAATGAGATTGTGTCGGCGTTGAGAAATTGTTTGGCATGTTCGTGCGGTTTTAGCAAGAACTCCCAGCGGCGTCGACCAGCAGGCGATGGCACGGTGACAGCAGGTCGCGCGGGATTGCAGAAGAAGATAATCGGTGAGCTGTTCTCGCTGGCGTTGATGCTGTCGACGACTAGCCAGCGTTGAGTGTGATCGGTGTGCCGTTTTCTGATCTGTGATACGAATGTTCGCTCGGATGCAGCGGTAAGGTTACGCATATCAGGCGGATGCAATGCGATGCCAGTTAGATGACGTATGCTGCTCCTACCACCATCACAGGCCAGCACATACTCGCAAGTGAGCGTTTGCCGTCCATTCTCATCCGTCAGCAAGTCGAGTGTGACACCCTCTGATGTTTGTCCGATTGCTACGACCGTGTGCCCAAAGCGTACGGTAACGCAGGGAAAGCGCGCTAGCCCTTTGTAGAGGATGTCTTCGAGGTCTGGCTGGTGAAAGGTTGAGATTTGTGGATAGCCATAGCTGTGGTGCGATGGGGTGACTTTGATCAGGTATTTTCTTTGCGAGACGTAATGTGCCTCTACATCAAATTGCGCGTGGGCACTAACTTCATCGATGAGTCCGAGCGCCTGGCAGATACGCAATCCTTCATCATCGATAGTGATAGCTCTGGGATCAGCGCTCAGGCGGGCATTGCGCTCGATGAGTAGCGTCTCGATGCCAGCCTGTCCAAGCAGATTAGCGGCTGTGAGTCCGGTTGGACCTGCTCCTATTATTGCAACACGCACGTTATTATACCTTCTTTAGCGCCAGGACACTATTTACTCCACCGGTACCACGGCTTGCCACTAATGCGACCTGAGGTCGTTGACCTGTTGTAGTAAGCTCATGGGATGTGTCTCGCACGAACTGGAACTCATAGCATGGATCAACATCCTCACAATTGATCGTGGGTGGTATCAGACCATGTTTAAGTGCCAGCAATGCTATGATTGTATCGATAGCTCCGGCGGCCGCATAGCTATGCCCAAACATTGTCCTGGGAACGCTGGTTGCGATGGCCTGAAGATGCGTTCCAAATGCCAGATGCAGTGCTTCAGCTTCTCCTTGATCACTCTGTGGCAGAGCATGACCATCCAGACTCATATAGGCAACATCCTGTACACTGGTATCGCCTTGTTGTAGCGCCTGGCGGATCGCTTTTGCATAGCGTGTACCATCAGCAGAAGGAGCGATCAATCCATGAGCATCATTGGTTTGACCATAGCCAATAATCTCACCATAGATAGGAGCGTTGCGCCGTCGAGCATGCTCATACTCCTCAACCACGCAGATGCCAGCCCCCTCCGCTACAACCAGTCCGGCGGCGCGCCGATCGAATGGTCGATAAGCGCACACATCATCATCTGTGACATATTGGTCTTGTTGTGAGAGGATCAGCATAATAAAGGGATGTAGAAAGGCTTCACAGCCTCCAGTGAGCAGGATATCAGCTGTGCCACGCTGTATGGCGGCATACGCAATCCCCAGCGCGTCTAGTCCACTTGTCGTATCGTTCACGGGCGTTTTGCAATAGCCTTGAATGCCGTAACGGATCGCTGTCTGGCCGATGTTAGAGACATGGAGCCAGGCGATGGCTGTATAGGCACTCATGAACCGTGGTCCGCGTGTGTACAGATTCTGCAATTGTTGCAGAACGTAATTGATGCCACCCATCGTATTTGCAATCACTGCTCCCACGCGTTGTGGATCTTCCTGGGCTAGCTGGAGCTGAGAGTCAAATAGCGCCTCCTGAAGAGCGGCGAGAGCAAAATGTGTCATGCGGTCGGTACGTTGAATCAGTTTCCGTTCAAGATGCTCAGTCTCGACAAAGTCGCGCACGATGCCAGCTACCTGAATTGGTCTACTACTCTCCTCAAACTCAAGGCGCGAGATGCCAGAGAGTCCTGTACAGATGGCCTTCCAGAATGTCTCCTGACCGATACCATTTGGTGCCACAACACCAAGTCCTGTAATCACAACGCGCCGTGGTGGCATCTTATTCATCTCCATGTTTCCAATCCGCTTGCGTGAGTAGCAGAGCACTATTAACGCCTCCAAAGCCGCTTGAATGGGTTAATGCGACCTTGACCGTCGCAGAACGAGCGATATTGGCGACATAATCCAGATCACATTGCGGATCGGCCTGTTCCTGATTAATCGTCGGTGGAATCTGCTGTCGATCAAGGACCAGCGCAGTCACAAGTGTTTCGATCGCGCTAGCCGCTCCCTGACTGTGTCCGATCAGCGATTTCGTGGCGCTGATCGGGATCTTGTATGCCTGCTCGCCAAATACAGCCTTATACGCAGCGGTCTCAGAGCTCTCATTGGGGCGTGTTGAACTGCCATGAGCATTGATGTAGTCAATCTGCTGTAGCGATATCTGTCCCTCGTTGAGTGTCTGTGTGAGTAAATGTTGTAGCGGCAGACCATCTGGCGGCAGAGAAGTCATGTGATAGGCGTTGCTGTTGGATGCGAAGACGAGAATTTCTGCATATATATGTGCCCCTCTGGCGAGAGCATGTTCGCGTTCTTCCAGGAGCAGTATGCCAGAGCCTTCGGCCATTACAAAGCCGTCGCGTGCTCGATCATAGGGCCGCGAGGCGCGTGTAGGCTCTTCATTGTAGTGGGTACTGAGCGCTCCTATCACGCAGAAGGCATCCATAACCCCATAACTGATAGCGGCATCGGTCCCGCCAGCCAGCATCAGATCAGCACGCTGCTCCTGAATGGTCCAAAAAGCCTGACCAATCGCATCAGCGCCGGCAGAGCAGCCAGTGGCAACGACCAGGCAGGGGCCGTGGAGTTGATGATGAGCCGCGATCCCACTGGCCGCCGTATGAGGCATCAGGAGCGTGGTGGGAAGCCGCTCTTGAGGCGAGAGTTGTGGAGGATGTGATCCTTTGCCAGTCATGATTGTCCAATGTCGTTCGCCTTCCTCCAGGCAGGCTAGCGCCAGGCCCATGATCACACCTGTGCGCTCATGCTCATCATCATTGAAGTGATCCTGTAGCTGAGCGTCGTCGAGCGCCAGATTGGCCGCCGCTAACGCAAATTGTGCTGCACGATCCATGTGTGTGACTTCTTCAGGGGTAAGTCCTAATGCGAGTGGATCAAAGTCGGAAACTTCACCAGCTACTTGTGCCGGGAGAGAACTGGCATCGAAGCGCGTAATGGTTTGAAGTCCCGAACGACCTGCCAGGCAGGCTTGCCAGAATGATTCTTTCCCAATGCCGTTAGGCGCGACTACTCCCATACCTGTAATCACCACGCGACGCCAGGGTTGAATTGAGGTTGCATCCATTAAGCCTCTCCCTTATGTTATGGTTAGAATTGTGTGAGTGAACCTCTTCCTGTATTCTTGGCGGCAAGAAAGGCTTCAATTAATGGTGTGACCGTCTCGGCGCGTGAATACATGAAAAATCGCTCACTACCAGAAACGACGTGATAACCTGCACAATGAGGTAAATGCTTCGCTAGCCAGCGCGTTTTCGCTTCCGGTGAAAGCGCATCGTCGGTGCGATTAATCAAGAGGACCGGCATAGTGAGCGCATCGAGGCGTTTGTGGATGTCAAAGTTATGAATGATGGGTAGGATGGAGCTTTTATAGACAAATGTCCACTGCCGAATTTTGCAGAACTGCTCTTCGATCAAATGACGTGGCAAAGATGGCATCGTATGATTATCCAGATTATGCGCTAAAATATAGTTGATCACGTTGCCACGCAATAACGATGCTGGTAGGACATGCTCTAGTGGTAGGCGATAAAGCAGCTCATGCAAGAGCCAGATAAATGGATGCGGTGGGATACGATAGTCAGCTCCTTGAGCAATAATAGTCAAAGAATTACAGCGCTGCGGATAGCGTAGCGCAAACTCAAAAAGAACCATCGCAGCATCGCCATGAGCGACCAGATCAGCAGAAGCCAATCCCAACCCATCCAGAACCTGTCGTAACTCCTCCGCCCGATTATTGGGACCCCATGGCGTCGTACGCATCTCCTGACGACGATAGAGGATCACACGTCGTGAGCGACTCATCTCGCGAATTTGACGCGCATAAACGAACTCTAGATGTTCAAGGATAGGCACAAAGACGAGTGGTTCACCCTTGCCGATATCGATGAGTGGCAATTCGATCGTCCCGAAGGACCGTTGTTGCCAGAGAGATTCTATATATCGTACATCTTCATGGAATGTTGTATCATCGATCCAACGTTCTATGCGAGTGCTCAATGGTAGCCTCCTCGTATTGATAGCGCTTCCTGGTGAAGACACGCCCGTGGTGGACAGAGTCTTGCGAGACAGAAGTGAGAAAAAAGTTGAGGTCGCTTTATGCTATATAGTAGTTGACGAACCAATCAGCCTCAGCAATAAAAGCATAAAAATAGACCTGAGTATTTGTATCAAGTGTATCACTCAAGTCTATTGTATGCTTTATTTCGCTATCATATCAATCGTGTGGATGAAGCTCTGATTGTTGTGTCCCTAGAAATAGGCATCAGCATATTAGGACTGTTGAGCCCTTTTTAGCTTTTGAATAGCTGCCATCATTTCTTGTCTTGCTTGTTCTGGAGTAATCTGCTCTATATCATCATCATCAATTTCATCTTCTTTGGGTGCTGCTTTTCTACCGGGCTTCGCAGCTTTCGTCGCTGCCTTCCCACCGGCCTTCGCAGCTTTCTTAGCTGCGTTTTTAAGTTCTTGCTTTTCCTCTTGTTCCTGCTCACTAGAGATTGGCTCGGTTTCTACTTTTTGTGACTTATCTTTTTGGTTTGCCATGATTTATCTCCTCTACAATGGAAAATACTAATAGAAGACGGAACCTGCATATATATTTTAAATCGCTAGCCAAGAAAAATCAAGTGCTGTTTGTAACACATATATTTGCTTACTCATCCATGCTTCTCATCGATAGAGGCAAAACGGTATCAAAAGCACCTGAGCCTATCACTCAGGTGCTTTTGCAGTATGCTAGAACTCTACGACGATAGGATAATGATCCGAACCGTGACTACGTGGGCTGCATTTGATTCTGGCGATTTTCGCCGAAGCTACGAAATTGCAAAGAGCATAATCATACAGTTTGTTCGTTTTTTTGCCAATATAGGTTGGTTCTGCTTGAGTCAGTATGAGATCACCTATAGCAATACCAACTGTGCGTGAGTATGTCAGGAGATTAGCTGGTTCTACATTGAGATCGCCAATAACCATCCAGGGATTAGCTTTGTATTTGGCGTTGAGATCGCAGGCCAGAAAGGATAATGCTCTCGCTGCTGGACGCCCCTTGTTTCCTGAAGGTGCATGAAGGACATAAACAGCAACTCCATTGACTTTTCCGATGTAACCGACGGCCCGATCCGCCAATTCTGTAAAATCGTTGCCACCTTTAAAGCCAGCGTCTGAGAACGCCTGTGTCGCATCGGGGGTGTACTTAGTCAGGATGATATTATCATAGTCTGAGTCAAGGCAACCATAGCAGAGCTGCGCACCACTCTCTTTTCGATAGGTCAGATTCGTGAATGCAGGAAACACACATTTTGTAGTAAGCTCGCAAAATAAGGTGTAGTCGGCTTTGATACCTTTGAAAACAGTTGTTATCGCATTTTTTCTGGAATCATCCGTTCCATCACTGAGATGCCGCATATTCCAAAAGCAAATTCTTGTCATCTTTCTCTCTTCCTTGATGCTTCTCATACCCATATGCATTCAAAAACGCGACTACTGTCGCTAAAAATGTATTGCGATACATTTTTCATCTGAATGCAAGGAAATATCATGCTAATTTCTGTGACAGCCATCACAGAAAAATTTGTGTCAGGTCGATAAAGTAATGATCTATAGTACTGCGGGCTTTTTTATATTGAGATGGCTGTTGTGCGAACAGCTAACGTCCTGCGTTGATTTGGCGGTTTGCGATAGGCGAAAGAGAGACCGCGTACAGCATTAGCGGCCAGAGTATGTCCATGATAACGGATTGTCTGTTTCTCGTGTGTGAAATCTGTGTTGTAGGATACTTTGATGATGCCTGTCTTTAGTTCAGCGATACCGTGTAGCGCGGACCACTCGGCGGGCCAATCCAGTATTTCAGCCAGCCAATCCATTGTCTTGGTCATGCCAGAGGCGTATCCCAGAGCGATCAACTCGTTAGCCAGGGGCTGGCTGGCTTCGCAATTGGGATGGCAGGGCTGATAGCCAAGCAGATTGATATCTAAAGGCTTGAGCAACATATTCAGCAAGGGTGGAGCATGCAGATCGACCTCTGTGCTGGCTTGCGTTGGATTGGCAGCAAGCAAAAGCCAGGCCGGATCGCTATATCCCGTTAGTAGTAAGCGCTGATGTGCAGCCTGGCAGCAGCTGGGAAGTCCAGCCAGTTGATCAAGCAATGCGTGATCTTGTGCCTTCCAGGCAGCCTGATACTGTGCCGTGATCTGCTCGCCTCCAATGACCATCTTTTCTCTCTGTGTGTGTGCAGAGTTGAAGAGCAGGCGAGCATGTAGCCCATCGGTTGCGGCCAGATTATGGATCTCGAATACCTGTGAGGGCGAGACGCTAACCTGGGCCAGCGGTATGACTTTGCTGTTGACTGCCAACACACCGAGACGCGCTAGATCTGTATGGATGGCTGTCAGACGTGGCTGCCATATGCTACGTTGTGCTTCTCCGACGAAGGCGTGACGGACAAACGGTGGTATATGGAATGCTCTGGTCGTTTCAACGGTGTTGGTTACCTGCTTGGTGGATGCAAATTCGCTGATGCATGCATGGATAGGTATGTTGTGTCCGTTGGCCCATTGCTCAAACATATGTCGTTCGATGAGAGCACGTTGGGGGTGTATGGATAGTGGCTCTTGCTGACGCTGGATAAGTTTTTGTTCTAGATGACTGAAGACTTGTTTCCAGACACCACACAATTCAGAACGATTACGCCAATCGCCATCCAGAGAGGTACCAGGACACTGTCCTTTGCACATCATAAAGAAGCGGCAATCCTTACAGCCATTAGCCTCCTGTGGTGTCTGGTAGAGAGCCAGATAACGCCCATAGTGAGGATGCTCTGCTTTAACGAAGTCGACGCCATCCTTATTTGTGCGTCCGCAGTTACTGGATTGGCCGTTGCCTTCAACTCCATGCACGGCTTCAGTTGTATATGGATCGCAGGCTCGCCAGACACAGGATGCATGTTGATCTTGACCGAGCAAGCTTTGTTCCATCTCGTCGAGCACGTCAAAATGGAGATGTTTAAGCTCCTCCTGGAGATCGGCAAAGCTCAAGAGAGCGTGCACGTTTTCCTCATCGCTCAGACTGTATGCCTGACGAACATGTTCATTCTCGGCTTCCAGGAGATGCAGGCGCATAGACTGGATGCCCATGGCATCCAACTGACGCACCCATGTGTGCAAACGTGGTAATGCCTCTGCACAGGCGTTGATGCGGTGTAAGGTCACGATCAAGCCCGGCTGACGATATTCCCGGCAGAGTCGCTCGATGTTGGCGAGTACGGTGGCAGTATTACGACGTGTCTTCTCTAGATTGACGTGCCAGCGGAGGTCATTGAGTTCATCGGGGCCATCAATGGAGATACCTATGTCCACATTGTATTTTTTGAACAAGCGCATATGCTCATCATTGAGCAAAATACCGTTTGTTTGCATACCACTGCGGCCATATTTATCCATGCCCCAGCTCAATAGTTCCTCAAGGTCATTGAGTGGCAGGAGCAAAGGTTCACCGCCGAACAATGTGAATGGGCCGCCTTCTTTTTCAATAGCCGCCTTCATCAGCTCCATCTGGTAGGACTGGCGGAAGTTACCTGCCTCACGTTGTGGATTTTGATAGCAGTAGTGACAGCCTATGTTACATGCTACGCCTAATGGTCGCAACTCAACAGTCATATATTCTGTCTCCTTATGGCTGATAATTCACCTATACATAGGTAAGTATAGGAAAAAAGTGCTATGTGGATCAATCTATCAATTTACATCAACATGAGTATTTGTGTCGCCATGTGGTATTTGCGCGTCCGCGTGTGGAGTTGAACTATCGCCGTGTGGAGTGGTCGTTTGATCCACATGCGGATTACTATCACCATGCGGAGTAGTAGTCTGGTCTACGTGTGGATTAGAGTCGCCATGTGGCGTTAGATTTGTGTCGGCATGACCAAAGATAGTGTTGCTATCAGTATGCGTACCGGGAATATCTATATGACTGCTGCTATCGATATGCGAACGGGGAACATCCACATGGCCAGTGCTATCGGCGTGAGTTCCAGGCACATCGACGTGCTGACTGGCTGCATCTCCATGCGGGCCAGCCGGAGTATCGATATGTCCAATATTGGTATCGGCGTGCGTGTTGGTGAAGGTGTTGGAAATCGCTGAGGCGATATCTGCTGCCTGATAGCCTAGATTTTTCAGTGCATTTACGGCTTCGTTGGCTGTACTTCCCGCTCCCTTGAGCGCTTTGGTGATATCACTGATGCCATAGCCCAGAATCTGTTTGGTTTTGCTGGCGATGTCATCAGCCGACAGATGGTAAACGCTGGCCAGTATCTGCCCGATCTGTTCCGCAGTCTGACTTACTCCCTGGATGATGCCGCTATGTACCCATTTTAGCCACTGATCAGAGTCCTTGAGAAGCTTGGTGATGATGTCTGTGATCTGCTCCCAGAGCTTATCACCAATGGTTTGTAGCGCTGGAGTATTTACATCCAGCATCAACTGCGGAACGTTGCATTGAATGCCCTGAAATACAAAACTGCCCAGGAAGGTTGCGGAAGGGTTTTTACCCGTGTAACTAACGGTGAGTGTGCCATCAACATTGGTGTTTACCTGTACGCTACCTAGCTGGCCAAGATTCAGCGCACGGTTGATGCCCACAACGATAGTGCCACCTACACTTATATTGGTCAGGCTATCGAAGTTGCCTTTTAGATCTACATGGAGCAGTGGATTCACCTGGGCGGTTATATTAAAGATCAGGCCATGCTCGCTAATAAGGATGTAGATACCTGCCATATCTGCTCCCAGTAGGCGCAGGTTACCCGATAGGAGAAAATGTGGATCGCGTAGTTGTGGATCAGTCAGTTGCGGCTGACTATAAGTCGCTAATGAGAGTTGAGGACCACCCAGACCGTTTGCTCCAGTGATTGAGAAGAAGTTTTGATTCAGGAGCGTAATAGGATCTATATGCGCATCCGCTGAGATGCCTTGATTGGTGTTGATTATTATCTTAATCTGCGCCTTGATCAGCAGATAGTCGATCTCTGCCATGATATCGAAACCTTGTGGATACTGGATAGATCCGATGAAGGTGGTTGCTGGCGCAATGTAGAGTTGAGGCTGTAATGTAACGGCAATCGTATTCCCCGCAAGTGCCAGGCTGTAGTGTTGCATGGTAGACATATCTGTCAGGTACCAAAGCGCACTCTGCTTACTGATAATGAGTAGGATACGGTCGCTGCTCCCAGGGATGCTGATATTGCCATATTGTTTGAAGGCGTCGGCGATGGCACTGATGTTGCGATTATCCAATGCTGGCGCGACAGATGTTGGCATATTGAAGGCCTTGAGAGCTTTAAGTCCAATCAGACCAAGCACAGTACCCAGTCCGGCCGGGATGCTTTTTTGCGCTGCGAGCTCTTCAACGATGTTCAGTAGGGTCACGTTACTGATAGCACCCGCGACCAGGCTTTTCACTGGATCAGTTGAATCGAAGAAGATTGCCAGAGAGGTATCAAAGGTACTGATGTCCAATGTGGCTGCAATACCGAGACTTGGCACGCCCTCGAAATCCAATCCAATGATCAGCGCTAGATTGCTTAGTTGGACCGCGTCGAATTTAATGGTCCCTTTCATTGTGCCAGAAATGAGCACACCATCTTCTAACACAACCGCCGTCACATCGAATTCAATCGGTTGTTGTTGTACCTGTGTATGCACGATAGCAGTCAGGAAGGCCCCCACATCGCTACCCTGTAAGAGTCCGCCCAGTTCGCCAGTCAAGGTTGTACCCTTTTGGATCTCTTCATTAACCGCTAAAAAGATTTTTGAGTTGGTGACAGGATCTGGCAGACTGATGGCGAGGGTGATGCCGATCGTGCCGTTAAGTTTGATGCCCAGGTATTTCGCTAACGCCTGGAAGCCAGCGCTTTTCGATGTACTCAGCATTGCGTAGATATTCAAGCCACGTGTCAGGCCGCTTGCTTGTGGTGGCAGTTGTAAGTTTTTTGTGCCAAGCGACGGTACGTTGAAGTTTGCCATATCTGGGAATTGGAAACCCGTTTGGTTATCTAGCGATGATATAACGAGCATCAGTGTTTCGAGTCCAACAAATGACTCGAATGGTGCCAGTGCGCTCAAGCCCGGAAGCGCGGCCAAACCGCTGACAGAGAGGTCTACACCTAGAGCGAAGCCCCATTTGCTCTGTCGTCGAACAGTGAAGGCCAGCAAACCCAGGCTTGTGATATTAGTTGCGATACTGAAGCTCAGATCACTGGCAATCCTCTCGATAAGGACATACGCTTGTGTGAAATCAATATCGAAGCCCGTCGGGAGAGCCAGATCAAGCTCGTTGAGCAATGCAATTACAGATGATAGCTTGACCTCTGGGAGATCGGCGCGAATAAAGAAACTGCCAGGGAGCGTGTAATTTGTTGTGAGTATGAGCGCTTGACCAATCTGAAGCGTCCCATTAAATGTTGCCTGTGGTGGGTTGGATGCCTGTTTGGAGAGCTCAATCCGGACATCACTAATGGTTAAAGGCGTCGGGCCCAGATCGATTGTCCAGGGAGGATCATCAGCCATTGAGGCCGTGAACAAATACTCTTGTCCGGGCGTAATGAGGAACTGTGTTTCATCGACGGCCAGATCAGGTGGTGCTGGTAACTCGGACACATATTTTTTGAAAAAAGCGCTTAGAGGTAGGGATGTCCCATCTTGTAACTCAGCCCAAACGGTAAAATCGGGAACCTGAGTAATCACATCGAGCAGGACTCCACCGGCGTCAATTGTGCCTCCAACTAGAGCTGTGATCGAGCGCCCTGGCGCAAATGGACTATTGATAATGAAATCAACGAAAAGGTTATCCACTGTCATACCGGAGAAGATCGTCCATTGAATCTGTGGTATGCCTATCGTGAACGAGACATAATCTACTGCTTCAGGTGAGAGGCTGCTGCTAAAGCCAATGGAGGCCCGTTCCAGACTTAATCCTTTTAACGTCGTAAGTGCTTTTTGGATATCGCCCGGCAATTTCTCAACGAGATCGGTGCCATTAGCGAGATCTGCCAGGTGTGATAAGTTATCCAATGTCACACCCTGGAATGTGCCGACGATCGCAGTATAGGCATAGTTACGTGTGATCTCTACAAGGGTAGCGACTGAAATATTTGCGCTGGGCACCTGCAACGTCTCGGCTATCGCTATTATAGGTTGATAGCTCGAATTTGCAGCCAGCCAATCGCTGGTGAGTGGCGTGTAGATGCGTAGTGTGGTGTGATCAAGTGTGAGTTTTGAAATAACTACATTGATACCCAGATCAGCTTGCAAATCTATCCCAGGGACGGCCCATTGTACTTGCCAGGGATATGTTTGAGTGGGAAGTAGTGGGGTTATTTGCTCGGTGATAGGTGTGGTGATTGAGCCATACACAGTCACTTGCTTGTTTCCATCTAAGAGTGTATCAAAGAGTCCGGCGATACCAGTTGGCTTGAGCGAAGCAATGAAATTGAGCCCTGCTATTAACGGCACGCCCGTTGTTGGATCATTACCTGCCTGGGTCCTGAGCACAAAGGATGCATTTGAGAGTTGTAACTCGTCAAGTAATTTGCTCTGAGGCGTGGTGAGGCTTTTATTGTAGTCCATAAATAGTGGGATGTCTGGGAAACTGGTGCTAAAGCGCCATGCGTTGGGGCCAGGTGTCTGACCGATAAGTGTGAAGCGTAGCTCGGCAACTGGCGTTCCTGTTGCATCAATGTAAAATAGCGCAGTCACGACTAGTGAGGGGACGCGTATAAATGGGCTAGAACCTGTTACAGTTACAGTCGTCGTAGTGGTTTCCTTCTGGGCATTGGCTATAATCAAGGGTTGATCCGCATTGTACGCACTTAATAACGGTTGTAACAAAAGATTTGGTAATGTATTTGCTGTAAGCGTCAGTTTACCATCAGTAATAGATAGGGCCAGGTCTAGCTCGTGTATGTCCATAATGTGGCTCCTGGAAAAAACATCATTTTTTCGCATTAAAACTGCAATAAAGGGCAGATACGTGCTGCTAGAGGATGCGTGGATTTAAAGTACTACTATATAATGCCATAAATAACTGTGTTTGTCTATCTATTATCTATGAAGCGCACACGAAATTTATATCTGAATTGATGAAAACACCGATGTGATGCTTGTCGCTGTTTTTTATATGTACCATACGCTTATGATATGATTTTTGTATGCAAATTATTTTGATCATTCATATTTACATAAGAAACGGACAGATGGTGTCAGAGGGGGAGATTGATTATGTCTACAGACTCACTGGTTAGCCAATGGATCGCTGCTTTCAATGCTCATGACGTTGCGAAAATTGTCTCGCTGTACCACGAGGATGCTGAGCTTGATGATGCTGGTATGAAACATCCGCGCCGAGGCAAGTCGGCCATCGAAGACTGGTTCACATGGCGTTTTCAGACCATGCCGTCGATTACCTATACTCCGCTAGAATATGTCTGCGAGTCAGAAACACGCGGAGTGGTCACCTGGACTACACACTCAAAGAGTCCTATCCCTGGCGGACGACGCTGGTTGTCCTGGCTCTCAAGGTCTTTTCAGGTCGATGGCGTCAGCGTCTTTATGCTACGTGATGGCTTGATAGTCAAGCAACGTGGATACTATGATCATCTCGCAGTAATCCAGCAGATCCTACCACCACTCAAATACCTGTTGCCCGTACGCTTCTAGACAACGATCAAGAAAAGGAATAGCCAAAACTATGCTTGAAGCATCATTTTCTTCCATTGCGATAGTTCGTCCCGAAGAGGAACAACTGGTCCTTCCAGAACTGATCAAGCTCCTTCAGGATACTGTCGCAAGTGGTGCCTCGATCGGTTTTCTGCCACCTTTGAGCGCCGTGGATGCTCATCAGTATTGGAGTGCTGTCCTCCAGGAGGTCGCACAACGCTCATGTGTGCTTTTAGTGGCCCGTGATGCTGGTCGTATCGTTGGCTCTATCGAGCTGGCACTTGTCACTAAACCGAATGCACTGCATCGAGCCGAAGTGCAGAAACTCTTTGTACTCCAAAGTCAGCGCCGTCGAGGTACTGGGCGAGCGCTCATGCAAGCAGTCGAACAGGCCGCTCGTGAGTATGGGCGCACGCTGCTTGTACTTGATACACGTCAGGGCGATACCGCTGAACACCTCTATCGCACGTTGGGATATCATGAAGCTGGTGTTATTCCCGCATATGCACGAAACGCTAGTGGCACTCTCGACAGCACCGTCATCTTTTATAAAGTGCTGACGCTCGCCTCAAGATTGGGTTGGTGGTGAAGTGCATAAGCCTTATTACATCATTGTAATAGGACTTATGCACTTCTTTTAGTGTAACATAAAATCCAATTTTTAGGGAAATATATATCTTTATGTGGACCGATATCACCTTTTTGCCAGAAAAAACATCTAATATTGTAGATTGACTATTCAATTGAAAACATTGTATATTTGCTAATAGTTGATCCAGTATACCAATGTCCTATCTTCAATGAAGGATGTAAAAACTCGTAGATGAAACTTGGATTCGTGATCAGCATTCATCTTTTGATTCTCCTTATTTAGAAAGAGGCTAATTATGGCAGTCGACCAGTCTGTAAGCTCGACGACGGAACAAAGCCGTTCTGCATCTTCCAGCAACTGGCGTTCACCGTATATCGCTCTTATCATCGCAATTATTCTTATTGTTGGTGGTGGCCTGATTGCTAACATTGCTCAGACAGATGGCGGCGACGTTGTTGTGCGTGATGTCTCTTTTGCAGGAACCAACGGCACTATGATGAGTGGTCTACTCTACATCCCTAACTCCGCTACAACGAAGACACCAGGCTGTGGCGTTGTTGCGATTCATGGGTACATCAACTCAAGAGATACTATGGATGGCTTCGCTATCGAAATGTCCAGACGTGGTTGTGTCGTACTGGCAGTCGACCAGACGGGCCAGGGCTATTCTGATCCACCGGCCTTTGCAAACAGTTATGGTGGTCCCGATACATTGGCTTATCTCGATTCGCTTGATATCGTGAAGAAAAATGATATTGGTTTGATCGGTCACTCGATGGGAGGCTGGGCCTCCGTTCTCGCAGCCGCAGCCCATGGTGATGACTACCGCTCACTCGTACTTGTGAGTTCCTCAACGAGTACACCGGATGAAGAACCGATCCCGGGCACGGCCACCTTCCCCAAAAATGTGATGGTCGATGAGGCACAGGATTCTGAGTTTTCATCTTTGATGTGGGCTGAGCCGACTGGCAGCCAGTTCGTGAACTCACCACGTATGCAAGCACTCTTTGGCACCTCAGATACTATCCAGGTTGGGCAGACATACGGTTCCATTGCTAATGGGACAGCCCGTCAGCTCCGACTCGTAAACACAACCCATCCTGGGATCACATTCACCGACGCTGGCGTTGGCAATGCAGTCTCCTGGATGCAACAGACATTGACAGGTGTCAGTCCAATGGCCTTCTCCAGCCAGATCTGGCTCTGGGACGAGATCGGAACATTTCTAGCCTTGTTAGGAGTAGTGCTTTGTATCTTTCCAGTTGGCTTTATTCTGCTGCGCACAACATTCTTTGTCGAACTCAAGCAGGTTCTCCCCAAACCTAAACCGGCCGCCGGCATCAGTTGGTGGATTAGTGCCATTATCCTGATTGTAGTGGGCATTCTGACCTTCTATCCATTTCAAGAATTTGGCAACAACCTCTTGCCTGCCAGCGCCCTATTCCCGCAGACGATCACGACCGGGATCATGGTATGGGCATTCCTGGGAGGAGTCATCGGTCTGGTACTGCTTATGCTCTGGCATTTCGTCTTTAATCAAGGAGCACGACTGGCAAACTATGGAGTTACTAGCGAGACTAATAAGCTGGAATGGCGCAAGATTGGGAAATCTTTACTGCTGGCCCTGGCTGTCCTTGTCGCTCCGTATATCGCAGTGAACTTCCTCAACTGGGCATTTCTGACGGACGCACATATCTGGGCCTTTAACATCAAAGTTATCACCCCCTATCACGTGCCGATCATCCTCTCCTACCTGATCCCTTTTGCCTTCTACTACCTGATATTGAGCGTTACGCTGCATGGACAGCTCCGTTCAGCACGGTACTCATTGGTCAGCGAGCTGGTGAAAAATATCATCATTATGGTGATCGGATTTGTGGTCTTCCTGCTGGTTGAATATATTCCGCTTTTGGCAGGCGGCACACTCACAACGCCTGATCAGCCTCTGCTCTCAGTTGTGGCCTTCCAGTTTATACCTGTATACATCATAGTAGCCTCAATCTCAACCTACTTCTTCTATCGCACAGGAAGGATCTATACAGGAGCATTTATCAACGCCATCTTTATTGTCACTATAATCGTTACCAGTACCGCAACCCAGTATCCAGTGTTACTGCGCTAATCTGATAATCTGATGCCGAAAAACAAAGATGTTCCGAGAAAGAGTAGCCGACGGTCTTCGCGCGTGTGCCCCACGATTTTTTGCAAGCGTTCTAGCGATGTGCAAAAACTCACGGGCGCATACAGCAACATCGTAGAGATACAGCAACGAGTGCGTAGCGGCGTCAAGATTGCGGTCAGAGTACGAGGCTCAGAAGATGAAAAACTGCAATCTGGCCTTGCGCACGCCGTCCAGTTTCTCGTATGAAATGCTCCTGAAAGATGATCAAAGCATCTCACATATCAAAGTTACGTATCCTCTCAATAATTGAAGGGAAAAAATCGATGTGCTCAGAAAAATCAGCGTATGGTAAAGAGGGAGGAAAGGAGCAGCAAAGAAGAACATACGGAGAAAATACAGAGGGATCGATCTTGTCTCTGGAGAGCGAAGATGTACGGCAACATAGTTCAGGTGGTGAAACGCCAAGAATCGCCAAGGTGAAGATCAAGGCTGCGTTGTTGGATCAAGGTTGCTAAGGAGGGAAGCACATTGAGGTGCGAAATACGATCATGGAAATACTGGAAGAGATTGACTCCAAGCTTTTTGGCCGTTTCGACGAGCGTCTGAAAGATATCCCAAGCCCTGATGCCATCGAGGGTACAGGCTTGTAGGCTCACGTCTCGTTTGCGGACCCGCTGTCGAGCACCCAGTTCAGCCGGATTGTTGTGCAAGAGAATCTCTGGATGGGAAAGCACCATCAACAACGATTCTTTCTTGGCCAATGTCCGGGTGAGGAGTTTATCCAACTGCTGGTAGCTACTGGTGTGCCCAAAGATGCGATCAAAGTCCGCCTGCAAGCGCTCGGCCTCGATCGCGCTTGGATAGTCTCAGTAGGCTAACAGATCATCGTAGAGCGTCCAAAAGTCCTTCGCGAACTCCTTGAGGAGATCGAGATGGGCCAGGAAGCGTGGTGTCAGTGTCTTATAATGGCGATATTCATGAACCCAACACAGGGCTAACTGGCCCGTCAAGTGGTCGAATTGGGCCGCATTCATCACAGAGCAGTAATTCAACCACCAGATACGTCGTCTGCGTTCGATAGATCGCGATGCCCATGGCTTCCTTGATGTGCCGGCGCAGTCTGTCTCCCTGTGAGGGGAGATGGAGATCGAGCACGGTGTCGAGTTGATTCTCGGTGTAGATCTGATCAGGCAGAAAAAGGGTGGGAAGCAGGCGAAGCCACTTCGCAGAGGTATTCAACTGCGTGAACAGCTTCACGGCCAGTGCACTCAACTGAAAGAGAGGATCGGCTCCTCCCTGCAGGACGCGTAGCAGCGTCATCCGATCATTGCCAGGCAGGGTCGTGTAGGCCGTATACAAGGAGTTGCAGAGGATATGACACTGGTGGAGTGTGCCAAACACGGTGGTGCTTGTACTGTCCAGATGCTGCCAGGGGCTACTTGCCAGTCCGGCTTTTTGCACCGCAACGCTCTCCCTATGAAATGGTTCCTGGTTTTTGATCAACAGACCTGAGAGTTGTCCGGCGCTGATTGACAGTCCCACTGTGTGCAAGAGGTCGAGAATCTTTGGCTGACTCATCCCATCTGCATAGTACAGCGTCAAGACCCACGCTTTGAGAGCTGATTCTTACCCACATTTTACAAACGGAGGTGAAAAGCAAGTTGAACGCCCTCAAGGAGCGTGTGCAAGAAGAGCCACCCTTTCCAGATAGTTCGCCATCCAGGGGGACCATCAGAGGAACGAGCCAGGTAGCCACCGAGGCGTGCTACCTCGATCCAAAAGGTGCCCAGCGTCAACGTGGCAAGTGGTTGACCTGAACGTTCAGCCAGCGCGGCAAGCATCAGAGGATCAATGACCTCAGAAGCCGAACGCTCTGGATCTTCACGAGCGAGCTCACGCACTTGCAACAAACGGATGGCAAGAGGGGATACCAGTCCCAACAAACGGATCAGGCCGTCAACCTGTTGCAATTGTCGTTTCTCAATGCGGCACCCGCTTTTGAGACACTGATGATAGTCTTCAACCAGCCAACGATGCTTCTACCAGTCTGCACGCTCCCAGGCTTGTTCAATGGTCGTCGTGGGCACAGAAGTCAACAGGACCCATTCCAGCGGCTTTTCTCCTTCAGGAGCGTGATCTTCCCACACACGAACCACCCAAACGGTCACTGGATCCTTGCCTGCTTGCGGCTCATTACGCGGTGGCAGGAGTGTCATGTGTCCATACGCAAGGTGGAGTTGGGTCAAGCGAGCTTGGTGCCCATGCCGAGCGGGGATCTCGAATGGACGGCTTGCTTGGCTCGACCAGGATCGTGTTCGCATCAGCGAATACGCAATCTCTGCTTCCTCGTGCTCGACGCGCCGATTCTGGGCCGCACGTACCAAAAAGTGTGTCCCGGTCTCCTGACAGGCCTGAAAAAATGGGATCCAACATTTCTTGTCTCTTCATCCTTCATTTTATCACTTTGTAAAATGTGGGTAAGAATCAGGCATTTATGCGTGTGGTTCCTGACCTGTGCGCTCGGCCTGGATAGCGATACGCTGTGCCAATTGCTGCAACGCTGTACGCAATTCGGTAGGCTGGCGCACGACAAAAGGACATCCCATAGTAACCAGCATGCCAGCCAACCAATCTAAACTCTCGACATAACACTTAAGTTCGATGCCGTTGATCGTCTGCACTAAAGTCGCTAGAGTGGGAGGGAGAATCCGCTGCGCCTCCTCCAAAGTTGTCTCTAGCAGCACATCAACCAGCCAGGTGCCCGGCGTCTGTGTGATAGATTGCACAACAAAGGCAAGGCAATCAAAATTATCAGGCCGTATAAATGACTCGGCTCCCATAGTTACTTCGACAATACGATCTAAACGAAAGGTACGCAGATCCAGCCGTAGATGACAATAGCCTACAGCATACCAGTATCCCGAGCGATAGACCAGTCCATATGGATCAAACTCACGCGTAGTTTCCTGAGCTTCATAAGCACAATAGCGCATGTGGACACGATGTCGCTGCAAGGCAGCTTCGCTCAAAGTCACAACGATCTCACTACGCGGAGCAGTTTTGGCTGGAATAACATCCACAATCAAAGTTTCTTGGACAGCCTGGGTACGTTCACGCAATGCCTGTGGCAATACGCGCTCAATTTTTGCCAGCGCACCTGCTGCGGCTGGCGTTGTCAGATCTAAACCCAGCTTTCGACCTATCAGCAAGCTCAATGTCAAAGCCAGCGCCTCATCATCATTGAACATCAGGGGAGGCAACTTATAGCCGGGACGCAGATAATAGGATCCATAACGCCCACGTGTGCCCTCAACTGGGATGCCTAAATCTTGTAGCATCACGATATAGCGCCTGACCGTACGAGGATCAACCTCTAGGCGCTCGGCCAACTCTTGCCCGCTCATCTTCTGACGCGATTGCAATAATTCCAACGCAGTAAGCACGCGTGTAGTAGGAAAATACATAGTTACTAGTATCCTCACACAACAATTTCCAAAACGTCTCGAAAAGATGTTCAATCAGGACGAATTCTATCCTATTTTGCTGATAAACTCAAGACTAGAACGATAAAAAATCACCATTTCACTTTGTACACGAAGTGCAGACGTCAGGTAAGGAGATATAATGAGCAAAAAGACAGCCCTTGTGATCATTGATATCCAGGTTGGCATGATAGATCCAAAGAATAGCCATCATATTCAGACGCTGGAACGCATTAATACACTACTGACCAGGGCCCGTGCCGCCAACGTTCCGGTGATTTATGTGCAGCATGATGGTCCAAAAGGACATGGCTTAGAAGTTGGTACAGATGCCTGGCAAATTCATCCAGCGATTGCCCCGAAGCAAAGAGAACCAATCGTCAACAAACGCGCCTCTGATGCTTTCTACGATACAACGCTCAAAGAAATATTGGATAGTTACGACGTCAACAATCTAATCGTTGCTGGTGGTCAGACGGAGTATTGTGTTGATACAAGCGTACGTCGCGCTACGACCTATGGCTATGCGGTAACATTGGCCAGCGATGCTCATCTAACATTCGATACAGAGCTCTTAAGCGAAGCACAGATTATCGCTTTCTATAACGACACACTCAATGGTTTTGCATCAGATGAAGCCATCATCACGGTTCAGCCAACTGAAGCCATTCTAAGTTAGCCTAAGCACATCGTCAGATCATCCAAAACTGGCTCGCAGAACAAAATGCGAGATAAAAATCAGGAAGATCAGGATACAAAGCGTATATGAGTATCGACATTTCGCAAGAACAAGCACGTCGCTTTCTTGCTAGCTATCACCTAGCACCAACAGACCTCCCAGGCGTCTTCGCACGCCTGGGAACAGTTCAATATGATCCACTTAATCCCGTTGGACGAAACGCTGATCTGGTCCTACAGGCACGTGTTCCTGGCGATGTAAACCGATGGATTAACGGTGAATGCGCAGGTATATCGCACGGAGTCATGGCAATATACCTGCTGGGGCATTAGCCGTCTCCTTTCAAATCTTTAGCTTGGGTGATGAGGAGCAGGCTATTGTTAATCTCAAGCAATAACGATGTTACCGTGCGTTGATTTTCCTTGCACCAGCAATCCGGTTTGCCGCAAAACGGCCTTTCGATACTGTGGATGCGGAGGATCGGCGGATTATCCCCGTCATTAAAGCCTATAGCTTGCATCTGACCCCTTTCGTTGCGTAAAATACGCAGTGTCATAGGCCAATTCCCGAAGACACGAAGATCGCAGCCGGATGAAAGGATAAATCAACGTGTTCCGACCTATCGCCGCTGTCGCCTGCAACACATGTCACAAGCCAATTCTGATACACCCTTGAGTAATCCATGGATATACCGAAAGGTT
Organism: uncultured Chloroflexia bacterium; assembly: GCA_963699315.1. Lineage (GTDB taxonomy): Bacteria > Chloroflexota > Ktedonobacteria > Ktedonobacterales > Ktedonobacteraceae > Dictyobacter. The sequence goes on along the minus strand of OY969433.1, from coordinate 2,791,703 downwards.
ACTTATTTCAGTAAATATCAATATCTAGCCGTTTCATATTGAATTTTTTATTGTGGCTATTTTCCCTGCATTTCCTATATAGAATTATACAACCTTGGTACATACTCACACGTAAAATTAATAATATCAGAGCATTCAAGTCCGTTAAGTATCTCAATATCAATGGAGCAACCCATTGGTAGATAATCAGTTCTGGCAACCTGAATGTAAGACATCGCTATTGTACCCTATAGAATGTTTTTTACTGCTAGTAGCTCTTATCATGTGAGAAGGAACCGCATCGTGGCTAACAATAACTCCTCTTCTCAATCTTCCGAAGAAGAAAAGAAGAAAAAGGAAGAACGTAAGGCAAAAAGAGAGCAGATCATCAAGACCACGAGTAACTTTTGGGAACTAATTAAGTTATTACTACCAAATTAAGGGGAACTTCGATGTCTCAACATTTTGTGTGGCTAGATTCACAAGCCAAACCAACCTCAGTAGAAGCTAACGCTAGAAAATTTCTTACTATTCAGAATCCACATTTCAATAAAAAAATGATGTTGTGGCCGGGGGACTTAGTAATAAGCGCAGAGATTAATCAAACAGACAGTATTTTGGTGAGTGATTTGATTTATCACCCTGGAGAAGTTCTAGATGCGGCTTTATTCTTAACATGGATGATAGGACTCACAGCATCTACTGTAGTTTTAGCTCAAAATGCGACAAATCATGTTAAAAATGTAAAGAACCTAACAGAAGCTGGTGCGAAGGCTGCCCTACCATTGGCAATTGCACAAGGAATAACGGAAATTGGAGTATCTAGTGGCTCTAAAATCAAAAGCGTAGGCGATTTATGGCATTACCTAACTGATATGAAGCAGTTTTCGCAGGAAGGTTACTACGCCATTGAAGAGAAGCAACCTGCTGTATTAGTGGCTAAAGGAAAAATAAACCGATGGCATCTGAAAGATCATAGCCCTGCCTAATATACACAGCACAAGTGACACAAAAGTGTCACTTGTGCCTAAAATCTGCAAAGGTTACTCTGGGTGTCGGTCGTGGCCGCCATTATCATACTTCTGATCGTGCCGCGTCGTCCACCTACCCGGCGCGAATTTAGATATTGCGCTCTCCCTGCTAAAGCCCGATGAATTAGAAAAGTTGAAAAATTACGTGACTGCCTACCTGGCAAAGCATAACAACGGCGCGGCATAAGAAGCCTGCACACCAGGAAATGATACTTTGTAGGAGATGACCACGCTACGCGATTGTCATGGCCTGCCGGACCTCTTGCGCTACGCCTGCTTCTACGCGCACGCTGTCGGCGCGCAGATATCGGGCGAAGTTTCCGGCAGTTACCTGTAGCGCGTCCAGCAAGTCAACCGTGGGTGTCACATCTGGCTCCCACCACCAGCGTGTAATTGTCCAGCACCCTCGCTCCAGGCGACTATCCAGCCGTGCTACAAAGCGATCCTTATAGAAAACCGGCAGTACATAATAGCCCCAACGGCGCAGAGGAGCGGGCTTGTAGACTTCCCAGATGTATTCAAAGTCGAACAACTGCATCACACCGCGCCGGTCCCACAGCAGGCTATCCAGCGGCCCTAGAAAAATGACGCGCGGCGTGGCGGCAGGGGCTTCCAACAAGGTGAGCGCGCTCGCTGGCAGATAGGCGGGCCAGCCCTTTGCGCCGCTTTCGCTTATCAGCGCGGGCACAAGCTGTCCCATCTCGACGAGTTCTTTAAAGGCTGACATGCGTCGCACTGCCGGACCGCAGCCAAACCAGATGCTGGGGTCGCCTGTTGGGCGGATGAGGCCCATGCTCTGGCTGCGCCGCGCCAACATCCAGCGTATTGCCTCGTCCTCATCCTCCAGCGGCGGTGAGTGAAAGTATTCGGGGGGAATGACGCGCTCGGCCCGGTCATAATAATGACGGCCGCCCTGGCGGTGATGGGTCACAATCAGCCCGCGATCCCACAGCGCCCGTAAGATATGCTTGATACGCTTGGGGCCATACCAGGCGCTACGATCGGTGAAGTGTGATTGGTCTTCAAACTCCAGTGAGGAAAGCGGCCCACGCGCATCCATTTCTGCCAACGCCGCCGCCACCGCGTCAGCATGTTCCTCTAGTTGGAACAGGTGCGAATTATAGGTGCGGGTGCGCAACCGGGCGCGCATAGGCCAGTCCGCCACGGGTACCAAACATGCCATTTTATCCCATGCGTCGTAAACGACACGGTCGGTGTAGGCCGTCTTTTGCCAGTCATCTACCTGATAGCCAGACACTCGCGCCTGCAAGACCAGATCCGGGTTGCGCCCCACTGGGTTGAGCGGGTCATATTGCACTGTGCCTAGGCGATCAAAGACGCCGGGCACATCGGTTGGGGTAAAGTGATAGTTCGCCAGAAAGCCCCGGGCTTCGGCGCGTGAAAGGGTCAACATCAGCTTGTGTCCTCCGATTTATCCATATTGCTTTGAGTGTAACATGAAAAGAGGACAGGCTTCGTCCTGTTTGCGGACGAAGCCTAGCAGATGCAAGAGCAGCAGCATAATCGCTCTTTCGGCGGGCTGTTTTCTATGGGAGTGTAAATGCCTTGAAATGTGGGTCATTTATGCTGCACAGATTGACCCGCAGATTAGATCAATCGCAAACTCTACCACATCGACAACGTAGCCGTGTATGCCTCACACGTTTTTGCACATCGCTTCCTTAGGGGGGAATGAGGGGGAAATGATGATAACGTGATTCAAGTCTTAAGTACAAAACCACCTCTATCTATCTCTTCATGATGTTTGATGCTATAATAGAGAAACACATAAGCAAGATAGAAAAACATAAAACCCACGCAGACAAAAAAAATCCCAGGCCGTGTATCATAGTAGAAATAGTACTAAACTTTTTGTCGTCCGCACACGAAAAATATATTGTAGAAGAATGCTATGCAACAATTTCACAAATCATCGCCATCGCGACATTTACTACCAGGCTCAGCGCATATAGCGGACGAACAACGCCCACTTCGTTCAAACGATGAGATGGATGAGGAGACCCATACAGCGGAACGAGCACGCTTACGTCAGGGCATTATGCATGTGCGCATCGATCATTTCTACTGTACGATGGAAGAACTGATTGATCCTGCGCTACGTGGCCAAAGTTTTCTTGTTGGTACTGGCACTGGACGTCCCAATGAACCCGGACGCGTGATTGATGTCTCGCCAGCTGCCGCTCGCCTGGGTCTGGTCCCCGGTATGCCTTTGCGCCGAGCACATCGGATTGCTCCGCGCACACGTTTCTTACCTGCTTCCTATGATAGTTATCAGCCAGTCATTCAGAAACTAAAAGAGCGCTATCGTACTTACTCGCGTATCATTGAAACAATTCCGGTTTCAGATGCCTTTATTGATTTGCGCGGATGCGAATTACAGTTTAGCTCTCCTGTCACGCTGGCCGAACGTCTATGCGCTGAGATTGCTGAATTAGGACTGGATGCCTTGATCGGCATCGCTAATGGAAAATCTACGGCTGAACTCGCTGCATTGATGAGCCGTAAAGATAATCGTCAGGGAGTGCTCTACGTTCCTCATGGACGAGAAGCCTCTTTTGTCCAAACGTTGCCGCTCTCACTATTACTAAAACTGCGCGCGGCTGGTACGGGACAACCTGGCTCATTACCCGAACTCAGCGAACGGAGCGAAGGTCAGAATTCGCATGCTCCTATGATTGAGGGAAAAAGTGAGCAGGTCGATCCGGTAGCAGTGGCGGAGATGATTGCACATCTACGCGACTTTGGTATCAGCTCTTTTGCACAGATTGCCACGCTTACGGAGGAAGGTCTCATTCGTCGCTTGGGATATTTAGGAGGTTGGCTCTATCGAGTTGCCGTTGGCGATGACGATAGCCTGGTCATTCCTGATGCTCCTCCATTAAGTCAAAACGCCCGCGTACGCTTTAATCATCAAGCGGATGCCGATGAGACATGTAGCGCTCTCAGCAAATTGGCCGAGTACTTAAGCGAACGCTTGCAAGAACAGAGGTTAAAAGGTCAATCCATTGCGCTAATCCTCTGGCCCAATCGCATCCGACGCGATACGCGAAAGCTTGTCATGAACGACGATGGCGAAGAAATGGCAGTCACGGCCGCCGAAGAAACTATCGGTGGACAAATGTTGCTTGATCGACATACAGATGAAGCCGACATCATCTCCCATCACAGTCTGATGCTTTTTGCGCATTATCATCGTTCGGGTACACGCTATCTGCAAGTACAACTGCGCATCGGAGATATCATCACGACCGCGCCAAGCAGTTATTATCCACCACCGGCACGCTCACGTGGTCGTCTCACCAGAAAACTACAGACAACAAACGACAAGCAACTATGATATCGCTGCGACAATATAGACTGGCCCATCGGCGCAGCTATATTGTCACCTCGATCCCGATAAGAAATATATTAATCTCTATGCTACATATCTGTAAGTTGCTTGCGATCTCGTAGTTGCTGGACCTCTGCTAACGCCTTACGACCACGCTCCTCTAGATCCGCTGTCCATCCATGCTGGTAATACTGCAATGTATCAACCACAGTCTGAGCAATCGCTATATTGCGATACCACTTATGATTCGCCGGTACAATATACCAGGGAGCATCATCAGTACTACATTTACTCAATGCATCCTCATACGCCTGCTGATACGCATCCCAATACTGTCGTTCGGTAAAATCGCTGGCAGATATTTTCCAAGCCTTATCTTTATCCTGCAAACGTGCGCGTAATCGCTCCGCCTGCTCTTCCTTGCTAATATGCAAGAAAAATTTGAGGATAATCGTTCCGCTCTGCGCTAACAATTTTTCGAAGTGATTGATCGCTTTATAGCGCCAGCTCCATACATCCTCTGGCTCCAGATTGTGGACACGCACAACTAGCACATCTTCATACTGCGAACGATTGAAAAGACTTACCATCCCTTTGGCCGGTGTCACTTTATGGATACGCCAAAGAAAATCGTGCGCGGACTCTTCGGCCGTTGGCACCTTAAAGTAATAGGCAGAGCAACCCTGCGGATTCATATGCGAGAACACATGACTGATCGTGCCATCTTTACCACTTGTATCCATCCCTTGCACAATTATCAGCAAGCTATGATGTTGTGCAGCCGACAACAATTCCTGCAAATCGCTGAGCTGCTGATCAAGTTTCCCCAACGCATCATTTGCATTCTCATGTTTGATATGCGGATGCGTATATCCTGGATCATATTTACTCAGCTTAACCGTCTCGCCCTCAGCAATTTTCCACAAAAGATCTGAACTCATAATAAATGTCACCTTTCAATCATACCAGTTAACATATTCTCTTCTTTTTTTACACTCTTTTCTGAAAAAAGAAGATACAAAAAGACTGAAAGAATCAGATAGAGAAAATAAAAAATGAAAAAATCCACTCTCCTTTTGACTATTCCCAATTACAATCATGCATCGGCTTCATCCGAAAAAGTCTTCTATAGTGATATAATAAAGGACGAACAAGTAGATGCTTCCTCGCCCTGTCTAATATCGATAGAAGCAAAAACGACCTTGCGCAATCCGAACTATTGACACGTAGAGGTTAGGACACGTATACTGCTTTTGCCGAGAACTCGTGTGTTTTTGTAGCAGCCGTAGATATTACGATCGACGGGAAGATTGTGGAAGAGAAGTATTCATGGAACAACCAGCTCTATTAAGCATCATACGCGCAGACACAAATTATCGGTTTCGCCTTGATCTTCCCGATGGCCCTGTAGGCCAGGAGTATAGCACGGATCTGACTAATGAGAGCCGCGATCGACTCCGCCGCATGATACAAACATTAGGTATGGCGGGTCAAATGAGCGATGCCAAACGCCAGCTAGCCAAGGCGGGTCCGACCAGTGATGCAATATTGACACTAGGACGTTTTCTTTTCGACTCCTTACTCCCATTTCCACTCCAGGAAACGGTACGTCGACTTGATTCCGCACTGTTAATCAGCACGAATACGCCAGATATCCCCTGGGAATTGATGTTCGATAATAGCTCCAAAACCAGACGCTTTCTCTGCCAGGGCTTGAGCATTGGTCGAACCCTGCTGCAGGATCGCGAAACGACACAGCGCACCTCTAGCTTTGATCGCGTCACACGTAACAAAGCCACAAAACGCGAGACGCAGGGGCTTTCAGTGCTCTTCCTGGTCAATCCAACGGGCGAGCGACCGGGTGCAGAAGAAGAAGTAGCATCGCTCTGTACAAGCTTACCTGAATCGGTCACACGAATTATTTTGTATCGCCAGCAAGCCAATCAGCTCGAAATGCGTGTGCGCATGAGTACTGAAGCGCCGCATGTACTGCATTATGCTGGTCCATTACCCACCATCACAAACTCGAATGAGGCGGAACTCTCTCTCGCGGGCAATTCTCGTCTAGACGCAAATGCCCTTGAGCAACTATTTCAGGGACTCCCCAAACATCCACTTGTTTTTCTTAGCTACCACGAAGATGAGCGTCCCGCACGCCCAACTACGAGTCTACTCTCTTCTACGCAAGAACGTGATGAACAGATGGAACAACTTGCCGATTCGATACTCTCAGCCGGAGCAGGCGCGGTCATTATGCAGCGCTGGTCGATTACGCCAGCACGTGCGCGCGAATTCATGACGCTCTTCTATCAAGATATCGCGGACGGCGTCGCACTGGGTGAGGCCTTACGTCGAGCAAGATTATCCATGGCGCAACATTATCTCGATGATACCTCTTGCCTATCATTTATCCTCTACGGAGATCCCACACAACGTCTGGTGATGAGTTCCCTATCGAATAAAGAACGCCAGTTTGAGCATATTGATCCCTTCGATGACAATCAATTGATGTCTCCTTTGTTATCATCGACCAATGCGCCAGATCGTCGTTTTATGAAGGCCGTTCTGGAGTTTGCACTCGGCGAAGCACGTCGGATGCACAAAGATTATCTTGGGACGCCTCATCTCTTTATTGCTCTGACCAAACTCGATGGCGGCTGTACACAGGATGCCTTACGCAATTTAGGCTTCTCGTCCAAACAAGTACGTGATGTCATTCGCCTGGCTCTGGGCTCAGGCAAAGCCACCAGTGATACACCAATCTTACCCACCCGGCGCTGCAAAGAGATCTTGCAGACCGCTGAACGTAACGCCGTCAATGCTGGCTCAACCTCCGTCGATGAGCGAGCAATCGCACAGGCCGTCTTGAGCGAAGGAGATGGTGTCACCCATGAATTGCTCACCAAACTTGGCATCAATCCCAGCCAACTCATCGAGATGATCCTGACGAGCAACGCCCATGCTTTACTCGAACTTGTACCTTCCGCGACAACGAATCCAGAAGCGATACCGGATGATATGCCAGGCTCGCTAAATCCCGATCTCGTTACCAAGGGAAACGGCTCCGCGCTCGAAAAGCTGGGACGTGATCTCACCAAACAGGCTTCCAATAAACAATTAACGCCTCTCATTGGTCGCGAAAAAGAGATTCGCCAGTTGATGCAGACCTTAATGCTCAAAGATCGCAATAATCCAATTTTAATTGGCGACTCAGGTGTCGGCAAAACGACGATTGTGGCCGGACTGGCACAACGTATTGTGGATGGGAAAGTTCCACCTGAGTTACGCGGCAAACGCGTGATTGAGCTATCCGCCAGTTCGCTCGTCGCAGGCACAAAGTATCGTGGAGAATTTGAGGAACGTTTGCTCAAAGTGCTGGAAGAGGCCGAAACCAGCGGAAATGTGATCCTCTTTATTGATGAGATGCATCTACTGATCGGCACCGGTCGAGCCGCCGACGGCAGCATCGACGCCGCGGGCATCTTCAAACCCGCCCTGGCAGGCGGCCGTTTGCGCTGTATCGGAGCAACCACGCCGCAAGAATATCGTTTAATTGAGAAAGATGCAGCAATGGAACGGCGTCTGCGTCCTATCATTATCGAAGAACCCTCACAGGAAGACGCACTGGTCATTCTCAAGGGCATGCGAGACCTCTATGAAGAGCACCATCATGCCAAAATCACCGACGAAGCCCTACAAGCAGCAGTCCATCTGTCAGTCCAATATCTTCCTAACCTACGCCTGCCAGATAAAGCCTGTAGCGTGCTCGACGAAGCCTGCTCACAGGCGCGTGTCTTCTCGATTGAGGATGAGTCTCAGGAACAAGATGATCTGGATGAAATCGGCGCCTCGCCAGTAATCACCGCTGGCATGATTGCCGAGGTCATTTCAGCGCGCACAGGTATTCCAGTCCGTGCGCCAGGACGCGAGGAACGTGATCGCCTACTCAGTCTGGATGCGCGCCTGAAATCCCGTGTTATCGGACAAAATGAAGCGATCGTACGTGTAGCGCAAGCCATCCAGGTATCACGAGCGGGACTGAAGCCACGTAATCGACCAGCAGGCGTCTTTATGTTCCTGGGACCAACCGGCGTCGGTAAAACCGAGTTGGCACGCGCCTTGGCCGCCGAGGTCTTTGGCTCAGATGATCATTTGATCCGTGTGGATATGTCCGAGTATATGGAGAAACATTCTATCTCGCGCATGATTGGAGCACCTCCTGGCTATGTGGGCTACGATCAAGAGGGTCAATTGACCGGCAAGCTGCGACGACGTCCCCATAGCGTCGTACTTCTCGACGAGATAGAAAAAGCACATCCAGAGGTCTTTGATCTGTTCTTACAAGTCTTTGATGCTGGTCGCCTGACAGATGCACAAGGTCATACGGTCGATGCACAACACGCTATCTGGATCATGACCTCAAATGTTGGCACCGAAATGCTCGGACGTTCAATGCCTAGCGGCTTCCGCGCCAGCATCAAGGGAGTCGAAGAAGAGATGCAACGTGATCGATTAATGGATCGTCTGCGCCAGACTTTCCGTCCTGAATTCCTCAACCGTATTGATGACGTTGTGATCTTCCATCCCTTAAGTCAAGACCAGACACACGAAATCACGCATTTGCAGATAAATGATCTGGCATCCCGCCTGATGGAACAGGGATTGGTCCTGCATACAGATGAGAGCGCGATCGACCTGCTTTGTAAAGAAGGCTTTAGCCAGACACAGGGAGCTCGACCGTTACGACGCGTCATTGAACGACTGCTTACCGTGCCACTCAGCCTGCGTATCCTGCTCGCCAACATTCCCCAAAATGGCGAGGTGCACGTCAGCGCCATCGATGGCAAATTACAGATTGATATTCGCGAGCCAGTAGAAAAAGTCAATGTCCCCGTTGATGTAGAAATCGAAGCCCATTAACACCAGCGCATAAAAAAGCCGAAGGAACAAACGCAACAACAGTTTATTTCTTCGGTTTAAGGATTTTTTGATCCTCTCGATGCCTTTTTTGAATTGCTCCTTCGTAGTGACCTGCGATAATACCTTCAATAGCCCTCGTGGCGATATCTTCGGGACGACTCTTAGGAGCATCTATATTCGCAACCATCTCGGTATCCATATAATCGGCATGCACTCCTACCACAAGTGTCCAATACACCTCAGTTAGGCTCGTCAACGTGATGGCCTCGATCGCAGCGATCAAGCCAGCCAACGCTAGCGCCGCGGTCTTGTGCCCGGCGACCCGTTTCTCGTATGATATGCCCCAATAAGCGAATATATCCTCGTATAACAAATCGCCTGAAATGGAGAATTACACGCCTCATTAGGTGTGTACATTATATTATATAAACGCTTTGGCGGAGTTTTTCGTGCGTGAACGGGTCGCCGGGCACAAGACCGCGGCGCTACGTTGGCTCTCTTTGAGGCCTCCGGGGGAAGCGATGGAGCTCGCCAAGTTCTTAACTGAAGTGTATTGACCACAAGTGTCCCCTGGGACCGTAACTGATCACGCACAGCATTCGTCATTGCCCACTCGGCAGCCTTTGATACACAATAAGAACTATTATATGTGAGAGTAAACCAGCTCAGAGCTGACAACATATTAATCAGCGCACCTCCTCCGTTTTTTTTAAGGATAGGAGCGAAGAGCCTGTATCCAGACCTTGCCAGGCTCTGTTATAATCAGAGCAGCAAAGCTTAATTAAATGACGATTTAATTTACCTTATACCAGGGATGAAAAAACGCATGGAATTAGTAGAGATTCAAGGCAAAAACTATTTATTTTCTATTAGTGGCGAATCCTTCGATATTGATCGCATGCTAGCGGGACAGCTAGGGGCCTCCTCGATCGCGATGTACAAGCGGGACGTAAGAGCCTATCAAGCATTTTGTACTGATAAAAACTATATCCCTTTAGACCCACAAAATCTAGCCCTCTGGCGTGATGAGTTAGCTTTAGGGAATATGTCTCCTAATACAATTAATCGCATGCTAAGTGCGGTAAAACGTGTGATAAAAGAAGCTTCTGTAAGAAACCTGATTGATCCTTCTTTACGTATCCAGTTCAACGACGTGCCAGGTGTCAAGCTGAAGGCAATGAAAGACAAGTTAAAGAAAAATTCACGTACGCGCATTAGCAGAGAAGATATGCGACGCATATGTACGGCTCCCTCTGTCGAGACTATGATCGGCAAAAGAGATAGAGCCTTACTGGCAACCCTGGCTTCCTCTGGCGTGCGAGCTTCAGAGTTGGCAACGCTGACAGTGGACCAGATAGAGAGGAGAGGCCGAGGCTATGTGCTACAGGTATGTGGAAAAACCGATACCGAATATAGGGACGCTAATCTCTCTTTAGAAGCCAAAGGGCTGATAGATACATGGTTAGCGACACGTCCCATCAAAAGCACCTATGTTTTCACCAGCTTCACCACAAGAGCCGCGCTCCCCAGTGCAAGACATATTTCAGAAACAGGCGTCTGGCTCATCGTACAAAAGTATGCGAAGCAATGTGAATTAGGAAATATTAAACCCCATGACTTCAGGCGCTTTGTAGGAACGGAGCTTGCCAAGATCGATATTAGAAAAGCCCAGAAAGCCTTAGGACATAAATCTATCGAGGTCACAGCCAGGCACTATGTCCTGGATGATCTAGAGATAGGGCAGACAGACAGCCTTTATTAGGGTTGCTTGGGCATGACGCTTGCGATGTTCCGTTCGAGGATGGAGAAATCAACGATGGTAGGTGATATTTCCTTGCATTCAAATGAGAAAGATGCCGCAGCACCTTTCTAGCAACGAGATATTGCCTTGCATTCAGATGAAAAATGTGTCGCAACACATTTTTAGCGACGAGAGTCGCGTTTCTAAATGTTTATGAGTCCAAGTTGCGTTTTTGAATACATATGGGTATGAAAAGATGATCGAAGATTATTTGGAACAAAGCTGCTACAGTTATGGGTGGACTCACAAACGATACAGGACGCCTGGAGTCTGGCTCAACACAGCTTCATTGCTGCATCTGATCCACACCTCTACGCCGGAACTCTGCTCAACAAATCGGACTGGCACCCCAACGATCATCTCTCACAACTATTACCAGTATACACCCATCCGCTTGACAATCTCTTTAGTCATCCTTTATATTCAGTTACACTAATCGATCCGCTTCTCAGACCACCTCACCAGCATTGCACGCTTGAAAGATACATCTGACAGAGAAGAATTCTAGTGAAGTCTTATAGAAGACATGTTCATATTAGTGCTACCTACAATAAGCTGGTATAAGCATCATCATGCCCGTTTTTTGTGGTATGATAAGCGTAGATATATCAGCAGAGACTGGTTAGATCCAACTCTGTCTAGCAGATAGTTTGAGGAGATTTTCTTTCGTCATGAAAGCAGTAAAAACTCATGTTGGACGCTGTGATACTTGCGGCGAACCAGCAGCTTACGCACAATTATTGGCAGGCGGACGCAGTTTCCGCTTTTGTGAGCAGCATGTTCCTTTGCTCGTCAAGAAGCAAGCCGAGGCTGCCGCAAGCACCAACAGCGGCAAGTAGCAAGGTAAAGCTACGCCATGGGCAACTGTATATGGAAAGTAGAACCCTCTCCCGGAACGCCTCTACTCTCAATCCAGATCTTTCCTCCCATGGCATCAACCAAACGCCGAGAAATATATAATCCCAATCCTGAGCCACGGACAGGACTATTCATATCGCTTTCCAACCGATAGAAACGCTGGAAGAGCCGCGCCTGATCCTGAGAAGAAATCCCCTTCCCATTATCGCTAATACTGATCACCACCGCGTTCTCCACTTCAGTTGAACGCTCGGCGCTAAAAGTAATCGGCGTGCCTGCGAGCGAATATTTCAAGGCGTTGGTGCTTATATTCATCAGCACTTGATGGAGCCGCAATGGATCGGCCCATACGAAAATATGTGCGGGTACGTGAACGATGACCTCCCTTTGATCGCGGGTAATTTGTGGTTCGATCATCATCATCACCTTATCGAATATATTTTTAGCCGAAACCGAGTTGATTAAGGCCGATTTAAGTGCCGCTTCCGCTTCTAAACGACTCGCATCCATAACATTACGCAGCAGGACAGTCAATTCCTCGCAGCCCAGCTGAGCTCGATGCAAAAACTCACGTCGTTGTTCGGGCGGCAACGTATCATCATATTGAGCGATTAATTCAATATAGCCCTGCACAGACGTCAATGGAGTGCGCAATTCATGCGATGCGGTAATCATAAACTGATCTTTTAATTGGTCTAACTCTTTCAACTGCTCATTAGCAGTACTTAAACGCTGATAGAGTTGCGCATTCGTAAAAGCGACACTTGCCTGCTCGACAAAATCTTGTGCATATGCCAAATCAGATTCATTGAACGAGGGATCACTATTACTTCCCAGGGGAACCGAACGAGCAAGAATAAGCAATCCATTAAGTTGACCACCCGTGATCAGTGGCGCAATAATCGCTGTATAGATCCGATGATGAATAAGCTTGATTCGCAAGGAAAATTGCTGTGAACCAGAATGAGATTCCGGTACCAATGCTTCATCTGCTTGGCTTTCTGAGATAATTGGCAACTTTCTATACGGACTGACCTTTAACAAATAAGGTTGCGTGGCTCCTTCTTCATATTCAGCCAAGCGTAAGATCGGCCAATCGCTTAAATCTTCTACTTGCTGCTTATCTTCGATTGAGAAGGCCAATGGCTCTAATGATCTTTCATCTTTCCGACTATAAAAGATGACATAATCAGCGTGTAAAGCGCTGGCACCTTCTGAACAAATTAATTGACTGGTCTCAATTGGCTCGACAACTGCTGAATTTAAACGTGTTGATATGTTCACCATGGCTCGTGCAAACATCTCACGTCCATGAGCCTCCTGATAAAGATAGGTATGTTCAATCAGGGCAGAAATTTGATTTACATAATTGCGAACGATAGAGAGCGTCAACGTATCTGCGCGTGAAAGGACATGACGGGCAACGCCCAAACTTCCGAGGATTTTCCCTTGATAAATAAGCGGAAAAAAGGTCATCGAAGGCACATGTTGACGCTCCTGCCAACGATAAACCTCAATCGGCATCTCCTCTTCCGCATAGTACGACCAATATAATTCGCACTCTTTGCCCTCGGCAACCACTCGATAGAGCATAGTATCGCCTGTCACTCTCCACTTCAACGACGATACCAGGCGCGAGGCCGTACTGATCCAGATATGTGATGTCACGCTCAACGGCTCATCATACTCATCAACCAGGAGCAACATAGCAGACGTAAAGCCAAACTGGGAAATGACGACATCCATAATGCTCTCACGCAAACGCTCCAGATCCAGAATATCCGCCAACTGGTTCACCAGATAACGAACTTGCTCCGCTTCCTTAAAGCGTAGATCTCGTTCACGCAGCAAGGCTTCATTTTCACGCGTCGCAAAGAAATGGCGCATCACGATAAGCATACCTACAACTGAGCTGATGAGGATAATGCCGACCACCGATATATTATGCGCCTCTTGCAGATGGAGAGCGGCGAAGACACTCACACCTCCCAATATTAGGGCCAGAGGAACATACAACGTTTGAATATGCCAGCGTTTATGCTCTCTTTCCCGTTGTAGCGCCATCACCTGAGGGGATGTCAAAGTAGCACGCAGATCTTCGCGGGCAGAGTAACGGAGCAAAGCAGAATAATAATAAATGGGATAGAGGCCAACCAAAAGCAGACCGACAATCCAGCCAAGCTCAAACAGCAGCAAATTTGAATAGGAGATATTTGTATTAAAGACATTTATCCAGCCGCATACCACATCGGTAAAGAGATGAGCCAGGAGACCCATACCCAGTAGCAGAACAGGTCCTCGGGCCTCCTTAGACAATCCATTCTGTATCAGCAGCAACAAAAACAAGCATAAAAAAATATCTTCTGACACATATAGGAGAGCAATACGCAAACGTGTCAACCAGATATTTTCCATCATACCTGGTAAATGTACAAAGGAGGAAGAGTTCGTCACCACATACCAGCATAAACCAACCAGACAACAAGTGGTAATTAAGATATCAACAACTGTACTGTTGCGCACAGGCGCTATAGCAGGCAAACAAAGTAGACCTATACATAACAGGCAGGAATAAAAAAGCGATAGAGGATTGTATTCAAGAGGCAATACAGCATAATTTCCACTCGTAAACCCAAGCTTATAGACATAAAGAAAGCGCAAGCAGAAAGCCAGCAAGCTTGCTCCAATCAAAAAACAGGCAAGACCGCTACGGGACTCCCTCAGCATAGGACTACGGCGTATCCAATACCACATTTGCCAGGCTCCGATTGAACTGACAAGAGCCGTAAGAGCAATAGCAATGCATGAATTAGCCATGCTTTGATAAGAAGCAAAAAACAGCATCCAGCCCATATATCCGAGAAAAAAAACGAGAACGAAAAGTGTCGCTACAACTTTATAGCGATACACATTCCGCATGAATGCTATATTTATATTATCTAGCGCAAAAGTTTTCATGTGCACCTACGTACGTACATACATACGCCGCGAGGATACACCATTCTTGTTCCATATCCTGACTACGGCATAAAACTGCTTCATAGATCCCCATCATCAGCACGCGGATATGGCACCAATTAACTTGCTATGCCTTTGAGATATGCGTACGCACCAGGTCCATATACCAGAATGGTTGACGTTTCCGTAACATTGGCTTACTACGTACAAGGTTACCAGGAATAGAGTCAAGAATATTATATGCCAATTCGCCAGTCAATGATCCAGCCATATCGCCAGGACTATATTCCAGCATACGCGTAGTGCGGCGTCCAGTACGCTGCTCACGCGTATCGATAGTCATCATCAACAATCCATCTTCATCTTCATCAGCAATAACTTCAGGCAAAACATAATTACTACCGCCGGGAGAAAAGATGCCACTAAATCCATTCGCCCGCATACCATGCTGAGAGCCAAACCAGTTTGCCACCACCAGATACACATTCTGCTCGGCAGCCCGTGTGCGCCAGATCAAAAAGTGGTAGGGATTATCATTTTCGACGTTTCCCCACAAGTTCGCCGCAGGATTGGCGATGGCCGTGCCAACTGGAGTAGGAAAATCAAGCCAGGTTGGCGCACAAACGAGATCAGTCCCTTTACTTGCCAGCACACGCATTGTCTCAGGAAAGAGAACATCATATCCCGTGGCCAAACCAATGCGGCCAGCAGGTGTGTCAAAAGTCGGAAAGCCCAGATCACCTGGTGCCGCCCAAAGGCGATCCTGCTGACTCAGATGAATCTTTCGATAGATACCATAGACCCCTTCGGGATCGATCAGCAGCACAGTATTATAATAAGTATCCTCGACACGTTCAGCCACACCAAGCACCAAACTAATTTGCAGGGAATTGGCCAGAGAGACCAGAGCTTCAGTTTCAGGTCCAGGCACTTGAATTGCGCCATTGCGGAAATGTGCCGCAAGTTCAGCGGGATCACTGCGATTAACAATATGTTGAGGTACAGGCCCCGGGAGTAGCAGTTCAGGTAAGACCATCACATCAGGCACCGCTGGAGCATTATCGAGCATAAGAGTTTGAAGCCAGTTTTGTACTCTTTGAATGCGTTCGTCGGCTGTACACTCAGGGGACTGAATAAAAGATGCCAGATCCATCTGAACCACACCAGCACACGAGAGTTGTCCAGGAGGCAGTTCTCCTAACTCGTATAAGTTATGATAGCGCAGAGGTTCCCATAAGTAACTGTTTTGCACTACCGCTCGATACTCAGCAGGCTGGCGATCGGATAATGGATAACCAATGACGGCATCATTGTGCAACCAACGCTTATCTCGGCTCCGCTGCAAGTCTACTTCTCCATAGACAATGCCCTCGTCATTCTCAAAGAAAGATTGAATTGATCCGTCTGAATTCAGCACCCAACTACCACCACGAAACTGCACTCCACGTTCTCGACCATAACGATTGGCCGCCACAACATAGAGGCTATTTTCGAGAGCACGCGTCATCCACCAGCAACTTGGACTGATCTCATCGGCCCAATTCGCAAGCACCAATAGAACATCAGCCTCATGTAAAGCAGCAATGCGAGCGACCTCAAAATATTTTGCATCACCACCAATAAGTGCGCTTATACGTCCTAGCGGAGTATCCCACACGGGAACACCAAGATCTCCATCGCGAGCCCAGCGTTGATCACCAAGATCCATATGCAGCTTACGATATTTACCGATGATGCCTTCCGGCCCAAGCAAAACCATACTGTTGTAATAGATTCCGGTTTCCAGATCTGCTTCCGGTAAACCAAAAGCAATAAAACAATTATATTGGCTTGCTACAATTTGAAAACGCTCTGTGGTCGGACCGGGAATTGTTTCAGTATAAGGTGCAATCTCGTCGCTAGAGACCCAACAATAGCCAGTCGTCGCCATTTCGGGTAAGACAATCAACCGCGCATCATGCGTGGCTGCATCTTCCACCAATCGGAGAAGATCCCGAATATTCTTTTCCTTCTCACCGAGCGTTGGCGCGTATTGAATGGCAGCAACGCGATAAGTGGAAACGTGTAGTTTATGGGTGAAGGTAGAGCTCATCAAAGCCTATGTGCTCCTGATGCATGACTATGAGAAAACCATGGCTGAAAAAAAAGGTGCTGAAATATTTGAATAACTCTTGTATTATAGCACTTCTATGCCTCTACGCTACACAATTCTTGTGTATTATGTAGTACTTTATGGTTATACGTAACTTTTTTACTGAAGAAGCTTGCAGGAATATCACTTCCAATCGATCTATTATCGTGAACAGGAAACATAAAATAACCTAAAATAATTTGAGCAGACCTCTTTACAGCCTGTGGGCACTATGTTATGATTGTTGGTACTAGATACAGAAAATGTGAATGGCTGTTACGCGAGACATGTCCCTTCTCAAGCGGTAGACAGAGAGGAAGCATCGGCGGCTGAGAGTGCTCCCAGTACCAATCGAAGGTTGATACCCCTCGTTAGCCTGTACTGAGTCAGTAAAGTACACGTTTCACCTGCGTTAAGGGGTGCACGAGCACGTTCTGCTTGCACGGGATAGAAATCTCGAAAAGCTTGATATTATTCAGGTGGCAAGAGACGTGGAAGCAGGGTGGAACCACGAGAAGTATTACAACCTTTTCGTCCCAGTGAGGGATGGAGAGGTTTTTTTGTTGCCAATAAAGACTCTTAGGGATGCTGCACAAAATTGCGTCCACCTTTTTAGTAAAGGAGACTTTTGTTATGTCAGTTGAAGTAGAACTTCAAGAATCGGTAAACTATACACCGATTCAGCGCATGCGCCACTCGGCGGCACATGTGATGGCCGAAGCGGTCCTGGAAGTTTTTCCTGATGCCAAGCTCGCAATTGGACCTGCGATTGAAGATGGTTTTTATTATGACCTTGATCTGCCGCGCTCGCTAACTCCTGAGGACCTCCCTGATATCGAGCAGCGTATGCGACGAATTATCGCCGGAAACTATCCCTTTGTACATGACCGTTGGTCCAGGGAAAAGGCTTTAGAATACTTCCGTAATAATGGGCAGACGTACAAAGTTGAAATCATCGAGAATCTCTCGGATGCAGAGGTCGGAATTTATCAACAAGATACATTTCTGGATCTTTGTCGTGGACCACATGTCGCTAAGACAGGCGAGATTGGTCCCATTAAGCTGATGCGTGTCGCAGGAGCTTATTGGCGCGGTGATGAGCATCGTCCTATGCTGCAACGCATTTATGGCACAGCCTGGTTCACGCAGGAAGAACTCGACCAGTATCTGTGGCGTCTAGAAGAAGCCCAAAAGCGCGATCACCGCAAACTGGGACGAGAACTCAAGCTCTTTACATTGAGCGAGGATGTCTCCCCTGGTGTGCCACTATTCTATCCGCGTGGTGAGATGCTACGCCATCTCATGGAAGGCTATGTCCGCGAGACACAGGAACGCTACGGCTATCAGCATGTGTGGACGTCACATATCGGCAAGGCACGCCTGTACAAAACGTCGAAGCATTGGTACACATATCGTGAGAATATGTTCCCAATCATGAAGGGCGATCAGGAACTATCGGATGATGATGCATATATCCTAAAACCCATGAACTGTCCACATCACATCCTGCTGTATAAATCTCAGATGCATAGCTACCGCGAACTGCCAGTGCGCTACGCTGAGTTTGCGACACTCTATCGCTATGAGAAAGCTGGCACACTAACAGGTCTGGCACGTGTCCGCAGTGTGACGCAGGATGATGCTCACGTTTTCTTACGTCCCGATCAGGTTCAGCAAGAGTTCAATAATGCGGTCAACCTGACTCAGGAAGTCTTCGAGACGTATGGCTTGCAGGACTACTGGGTACGCCTCTCATTGCGCGATCCTGAGAAAAAAGAAGACTATGTCGGTAGCGACGAGGTCTGGAGCGAAGCGGAATCTGCCTTACGTGGCGCGGTCGAGAGCAAGAATATCAAGTATGAAGAAGGCATCGGTGAGGCCGCCTTCTATGGTCCAAAAGTTGACTTTATGGTACGTGACGCTCTCGGTCGCGAATGGCAATGCGCGACAGTTCAGCTCGACTTTATCCAGCCAATGAACTTTGAACTTGAATACACCGGTGAAGATGGTCAACCCCATCGTCCAGTCATGATCCACCGCGCTGTGACAGGCTCGACGGAACGCTTCATGGCCATGTTGATCGAACACTTCGCAGGTGCCTTCCCGGTCTGGCTATCACCCGTACAGGCGATGATTATTCCGATTGCGGATCGTCATCAGGAATATGCCAACGAAGTGCTAGCACAATTAAAAGCCGCTGGCATCCGCTCCGAGGTGGATGTCCGCAGCGAGCGCATGAACTTGAAGATCCGCGATGCACAGTTACAGAAAATCCCTTACATGCTCGTCGTTGGAGATAAAGAAGCCGCAGCCGGAGCAGTATCCGTACGACTGCGTTCGAATGTTGATCTTAAATCTATTCCAGTGACAGAGCTAATCACGCGCGTCTCTGAGATCGCAAAAGCCAAAAGCATGGAATTGTAAGTTCCAATGCATGTTATACCTGCATGGAAATGCTCTGGGCATATGGGTATGCCAGAGCATTTCCATGCGTTTTATGGTTCTTGTTCCTTTTATCTCACTATGCTACTTAACTTTGCCTCAGGTCTATCCACAACGTAATTTTTGTCTTAATGATTTTCTTCATGAATTACATATCTTCTGCATATACAGGTGTATAGTTATAAGCAGAACAAAATGTCTCGTCATTATAAATACTTTATTGTTAACATGCGATACACTATACAGCACCTATTATAATATGATATAATGAGAAATTGATAAGAGCAAGACACCATTGGTCAGAGATTCGCACTATCAACAAGCACACGAGTTATTCATTGAGAAACTGCCCGTCTCAGGCAACGTCTGTCAACAGATGTTGCAATTATTCCAGAGCCCTTTGTCATATTAATGATCTTCATCTCACTATCGCAGTATGAAACTAACACGGTAGTATTAGTTAAGGAGATGTTATGAAACAGGACGATAAGGAAGACAATACAATTTACAAAATAATCGTAAATGATAAGGGCCAGTTTTCGCTTTGGCCTGTTGACCACAGCGTCCCCTCTGGTTGGAAAGACGGAGATAAAATAGGGTCAAGAAAAGATTGTATGATTTACATAAACCTGCTTCATATAAAGGAAGATGAATAGCTAGTAGCGATTTTAAAGGACACAAATGACTTGCGAGACTAGTGGGACATAATGGCCTCGTGTAATCAGACAAAAGATCAGAGGTTTCGGCACAAATCTTTTTATAAGTAACTTCCAAAGGAGCTAAGGGCTCATCAAGCTCTCAGCTCCTTTAATTTGAAAAATAAAAGATAGGTGAATATATACACTATCTGTTTTGTAGTAGTACTACAAGACTATCATGTGTATGATAGTCATCCCTATATCCAGGATGAGGCGGATCCTCCCAGCGTAACTTCTCTATCTTTAAGATATCAAACTTGCCAAACAGTACTTTGACATCTTGCTCTGTAAAAAATCTGAACAATGTCTCTTTATAGAGAAAACTTTTCTCATCTAATTGTTGGCCAATACCAAAAGCAGCATCATCAGGAGTGTAAAGATTCAAAAGAATAAAGCCATTCTGTCTGACAATTTTTTGAAAACCTTCAATCACACGATCTACTTTTAATACTTGACCAAAGACATCCAAGCATGTCAAAGCGTCGAACGAATTTGCGGGAAAAGGATCGGGTAATGATTCTAAATCAGCATGAACGAAACATACCTCTTGCTGGCTTTGACGGGAGGCAAGATTAAGAGCTGCGGTTAAGGCAATCGGAGAAAGATCAACTCCTACTACAAAAAACTTCTCTCGAAGTAAATAGAGAACGTTCCGTCCATCACCACATCCAGCATCTAAAATACTTCGAACCCCATTCTCTTGGAAGCCCTTAACGTAATTTGGAAGGAACACTATAGGATCTTCTTGCCAAAGGAAATCTTCTTTCTGGTGCTTATAGGCTTCGAGCCAGCCTACTTGATACTGATCCTTTGACAAAGAGAGATCATCATAGGGTTGCATTTCTTTCTCCTTTTAGGATAATTCTTATCCTAGAACTCGATATCTCTGAGTCCATTCGCTCAACTTATATGAAAAAACCAGCAACTGCGTTGAGCGAATGGACTCATTTATGGAAGAAAATAATTTTCGAAGTTACTAACTCCATAGTGAGAGCCTGCGAGTAAATTTACCAGGTTACTAACGCCACAGTGAAAGCTTGCGGGTAAATTCACTTAGCTCATCTTTGTCGCCGAACAGACAAATTCCATAGTATTCTAGGTCTTGTTCTGCTGTAGATTTTGTTTTTTCAAGTTGTTCGATGTAAGTATCTCCAGTCATCGAACTTGTAAAGTCAGTGAATAACATCCCTCGAGACACCGCTTCTTTGCGTACCTTGCGTATTTCATTAGAGGTACCTCGTAGAACAACAAGTGACAGTGCAGAAATACTAGGATGTTCTCCACCATCCTTATCAGTAAATGGAATAAACATCATTTCTTCGATGCTCTCAGGATTAGACCTTGCGACTAACCCTGCTGCCATATGTGCTGCAGCATTTAACGCTTTACCTACTTCAAGATTTCTTGTTTAAGACAACAACAAATTTTTTTGTTGTTTTTCCGGCTCCCTCTGCCATTGTCCCCTCCTTAAGAAGGTCTAACCGATCACACTAAATTTATAGAAAGCCTGCTTCTGTATATATTTTAGATGCATGATAACGCCTCAAAGGATTTTTACCACTAAGGTGATAATGAATAGTTTAAGGTGAATCTTGTCGATTGTCAAGTCTCATATGCTATTTGAGGTGTAATCCAAACTTTCGATCGTTCAAACCCCAGTGCTTGCGCCTCACCACTACGAAACTGAGCGTACTAGTCGAAAACCGCAATGACTAAAGTCATCCGCTGGATCATCAGCAGCTCGCAGAAAAACACATGGTAAGCCAACATCATGGTACCATCCCCCCCCACGATCAACACGACGCCCACCAGTCTTTGGACCAATTGGATTATTGGGGAACCGCCTTAGATTTTTAAAGTAGGCTTGTAAATCATCATCAAACCAATCCGAACACCATTCCCACACATTACCTGCCATATCAAACGCACCACAAGGACTTTTACCTTTAGAATAAGCATCAACACGTGTAGTCCGATTAGGTCCACTTTGCCAACAATTAAGCAACGATGGATCCCAATTATCTCCCCAAGGGAAACGATTCTTTTTGCCATCTAAAGTCCATGATGCAGCTTTCTCCCACTCTGCTTCCGTCGGTAACCTGACACCAGGTATCGCTTGCGCTAACCATTGGCAAAAAATGTTTGCTTCGTACCAGCTAACCTGAACTACAGGATGATAATCTAGATCCTCGGGGGGAACTTCATCTTGAAAATCCCTTCTCTTTCTATGTTGAGGATCGAACGTCTCATAAACTGAATTAGTCACGAGAAAACGGCCTATCTGAAACGGCGAGGTATAGATATTAGTATAAGTGCTTGTCCAGCTAGGGCGTGCAGGATCATCTTCTGCACCTCCAAACAAAAATGTTCCAGATGGAATATCACAGAAGTATGGAAACTCATCTTGCTGAATGTGCACAACATTAATGAGACCATCGGGAACCTTCGGTAAATATTTGAAAAGATCTTGTAATAAATCTTTTGCTGGTACGTAGTCATAACTCTGCAGTACCTCTTGAATGAAATATAAATCTGCTCTTGGTATATCCTCCTTGTTTGAGTCCAAGTAAGCGCGAAGTACACCAACAATTTGCTCAGCTGATCGCAGTTTCTGAGCAAGGGTGATAAATACTTGACGACGGTCTTTGAGAAGATTTTGCTTAAGTTGAAGTACTTCAGCTGCTATTTTGGGATTTAGCTTCTTAATCTCTTTCAGTGTTCTAAGCGCTAGATCGGGTGGTCCCGCTAATAGACTGCTCAAATAAATTTCAATATCAGGTGTTAAGCCACCAAGTAGAACCAATACTTCGGCCCATTGTTGCAAATAAAGAACTTTTTCTATCAATCGATATCTGTCATCCTTGCTTAATCTTGATAGTTCCAGTGCTGCAAAATACTCGCGAAATGTTCTATGAAGATAGCGATACCGTTGACCCAACGTATCAATTGGGTAGATAAGGCTTGAGTGATTTGCTAAATCCCTGATGAAATGGCGAGGACCTTGCCAGGGCAATAACCAAGTCCTTTCGGCAGTCATGATGGCATCCTCAACCTTTGTAGATGCAAAGGTCTCATCACCACGTAATCCATCTTCGCTTCCATGAAGTAGAAGACTGGCACGCGCAAGAATCCGCTCCGCATTCTCAGGATTAAGCACACTTAGCCCTCCTCTATGCCGCCCTTCGAGTAGTATTTGCGATCCAAACCTGAAAAGATCTGTATTGCGTTTGAGAAAACCACTAAACCCATCCTCAGTTTCACGGGCCACGAGAGCAAGAACCGTCAAAGTAATGGGCACACCTGCCATATCTTGAAGAACACTTGAGCCTGCCACATTTCGTAATAAAAACGCTGCCTTCTCTTCTCCACTGATAGCAATTATGAGCTGCCTTTGTTGATCCACTGTAAGAGGTTCAACTTCAAGTACCACAAAATCCTTAAGTCCCGAAAAACCTACTTTTCTAGAGGTATATACAATACGATTGCCAATTTTCTCAGGTATCGAGCTATGAATACGTTCAGATAACGATTTTCTACTAACATCTGTAACTTCATCCAATCCATCAAATAGAAATACAACACGCCCAAGCATTGCTAGTTCTCGGAAGTTCTTGCCAAGATTTTTCATAGATAAACTATGCCCAACAGCTTCCAGATAGTCATAGATAGTATAATCAAAATTTTTCTCAACCAACGTATTAAAAGATGCGAGCGGAATCCAAGCAGAAACTGGTTTTTGTGGTTCGCTCAATGCAATTTGAGCCAGCCTAGATGCTTCAGACAGCAATAAAGTTGTTTTTCCCATTCCGGGATCGCCTAAGATCACCCATTTTTCGCTGGTTGGATTTTTATCCAGGTATTCCTTGAACTCTGCACTTTTAAAATGCGAATCTATTAGGGCCTTCTTGCGATACCCAGGAAGTCGAGGCTTCTTTGCACCACCTGAGGTATTTCCAATCTCAAAAATTTTTAAGTGGGCAACAATACTGGAAAGAGGCACATCTGGTGGAAGTAAGGGTGACTCGATATTTTCCCAAGTATGAACAATGTGATGGAGGTAAGGAGCTATCTTATGTATCTCTGCTCCTGCTGATTTGACTGACTTTTTCCATTCTTTAATAAGTTCTTCTACTAATTCCTGGCCATTTTCGCCTATTCCTTGTTTGGTAGCCGCTAGAAACGCTTCTAAAGCATCGCGTCCATCACTAAGGTTACCATATGAGGTAAGAATTTCAATCAGAGACGATAAAAAAGTCAAAGTGTTGCCCGTAAAATCTATCAAGCCGGTTAAGTTGGCATCAAAGTCCGCCATTCTCGCAATCATTCGACGGTCATTTTCCCGTTGAAGGAGAGGATGCAAATTCAAAAGGTTAACAATTCTATTTTGTAAATCGTTTGGCCCATCCATCTTAGAAACTCCCTTGTTCTAAAATAAGGCTTTTTGAATACTCTCAGGAAGATTCTCCAATATAGAACCTATTGTTATTCCCTCATTCCGAAAATACCTCTGATTGGTGGTTGGCTCAAGCAATAATCCTCCCGCATGATGAATTGCAACTACTTGCCACTGGTCATTAAAAACTGGTGATCCAGATGAACCTCCTAGCGTTGAAGTAAGATATTGTACGATTTTGGAATTGACATACTCCACAAAGTTATTCTGAAAGGATATCTGTTTGGGGAGACCAGCAGGATGTTGAATAATATTCATCCTATCACCTTTCGCCGGAAGAACTGGATTTAATCGGATATATCCCCAACGATCTCCAGGCGCTGCTTCCAGTTCCACAACCGTGTAATCTAAAAGTTCATTAGTATAGAATACGGCTGAAGGTGCGGCCTTATAATCCTCTATCTTTTCTTCCTTGCCATCAAAGGTCAATTGATAGTTGAAACGAAAGATAGTATTATTTAAAAGCGTTTTATCAGGTAGCACATGATTATTAGTTATGAGCAAATTAGGGCTAATCAAGAAACCAGTCCCTGTCCATTTACCTACATCAATGAATGCCACAGCACCTGACACTTTAATTCCGTGATGCAAGAATGAGATGTGACGAAGTGTATTCTCTCCAATTATCTTTTCGAGAAATTCCTGAGGTTGTGACTTCACCTTCCAGTCGTATAGTACTTTTTGCGCTTTTACTGGAGTCATCAAATTATAATCTGTCAATATTCTCTCGATAAAATCTCTATTCTCTTCACCAGCGCTTAAGTACTCTTTTAACGTGTTCAAGAATACACCTAAAGCTTCCTGATTATAATTTACTCTTCCATATGATTCTAAGACATAGGTGATCTCGCTTACAACAAGAAGTGGGGAGCCTTCTAAATCAATTTGAGGAGCTAATTTCTCTAAGCCAGCAGACTCAAGCATTTGTCGGCGGCCTCTATATGTTTGCAGCAATGGGAATGATTCCAATATTTTTACTAGCTTATTACGATCTTGTAAAGTGAGTTTTGACATGTTTTACCCTTTTTCTAATCTTGGTGCTCTCTTCAACTGTACTTTACGTTATTCCTCAAACACTTATTTCACATAGCTTGAAACAATATACATATTAAAATGTAGCATATATACAGCCACTTTTCCAGTAGCTATATCATATTTCATTGTACTTTGCGCTAAACCCATTAAATCTATACTTGACAACCTAAAATTTGTCAAGTATCATAGTTCGCATACACCTATAGGGTAGAAGATTTATCTTAGCATTCGGACTGACAAGACTTTCTTTCGAATATTAGCGGAGGAAGGAGCTGCTATGATTTTTGAATCAGTAATAGAATGTATAGGTCGAACACCTCTTGTCTACTTGAATAGGCTATTTCCTCACCAAAGTATAGAAGTCATCGCAAAATTAGAGTTCTTAAATCCTGGAGGAAGTGTGAAGGATCGTCCCGCTCGTTTCATAATAGAAGAGGGACTAAAGAATGGATCTATCGCATCTAACACCCATCTAATCGAGAGTACATCTGGTAATCTTGGCATAGCTTTAGCAATGACAGCTCGTATTTTCTCTCTTCCTTTCACATGTGTTGTAGACCCAAAAATTTCACCAGCAAACCTACAAATACTTCAACATTTAGGAGCCCATATCGAAATGGTTCACGAGCTGGATCAGCAAAAAGGGTACCTAGAATCTCGAATACGACGGGTACATAGCTTACTTCAAACAACTCCTAATAGTCTATGGATTAATCAGTATGCGAATCAACTTAATTGGCAGGCACACTATAATGGTATTGGGAATGAAATTGTCATTGATTTGAACAGATCTATAGACTGTTTAGTGGTTGCAGTGAGTACAACAGGAACAATTCTAGGCGTAGCCCGTCGTCTCCGCGAGAGATGGCCCAACTTACGTGTCATAGCGGTGGATGCGGTAGGTTCTATAATCTTTGGTGGTCCGGCCGGACCAAGAGAAATACCAGGAATAGGCTCTAGCCGTGTGCCTGAGTTGCTAAATCGAAGCGAAATAGATGAAGTTGTATACGTTAATGATTATGAGGCTACATCGGGATGTTTAGAGCTTCTGGAACATGAAGCCATTTTTGCTGGAGGCTCATCAGGAGCCGTCATCTCCGCTATAAAAAAACTTATCCCCAATTTTATTCCTCCTTATAGTATTCTCACTATCTTTCCCGATCGGGGAGAACGCTATCTTAATACGATTTATAATAGTGAATGGGTAAAAAGATTGCCATCCGCGAAAAAAGTGGAGGGATCTTTTAAAGACAGCAATCTGGCGTAGATAATGCAAAGATAATCTCGCTTGCTAGCTGAGATATTTATATGCAGGTAAGGTCAAGAACTCGATAAAGGTCTCACTGCTAATGATCTCATCCAGAATCTGCGCGGCTGCAGAAAATTTACGATTAGCATAGGCAGGCTCGCCCAATGTTTCTTCAATACGATCAAGTTCCTCGGACATCAGTTGCCGAAACAGATCGACAGTCACTTTGCGACCATCTGCGAGGATACCCTGTGGATGACGAATCCATTGCCAGATTTGAGCACGCGAGATTTCAACCGTGGCGGCATCTTCCATCAGATTGTTGATGGGTACGCAGCCATTACCGCGCAACCAGGATTCCAGATACTGCAGGCTCACCGTGATATTATTGCGCAGACCAGCTTCTGTGATCGTTCCCTCTGGCATCTGCAATAAATCTGCTTCACTCACTACAATGTCATCACGCTTGCGATCGATCTGATTTGGCGTCTTCATGGCCGCATTAAATTCTTCCAGGGCGATGGGCACCAGACCAGGATGCGCAACCCATGTGCCATCATGTCCATCAGTCGCCTCGCGATGCTTATCGGCCCGTACACGCGCGAGAGCTTCTTCATTCGCCACAGGATCGCTCTTGATCGGTATCTGAGCGGCCATACCACCAATGGCTGGCGCATTGCGTCGATGGCAGGTTCTGATCGTGAGCAACGAGTAGGAACGCATAAAGTGTGTGGTCATAGTGACTTGCGCACGATCTGGCAACATAAAAGTAGGATGCGCATGCAACTTCTTGATCACACTGAAAATGTAATCCCAACGTCCACAATTCAAACCGGCGGAATGTTCACGCAATTCATACAAAATCTCATCCATCTCGAAGGTGGCCAGGATTGTCTCTATGAGCACCGTCGCCTTAATGGTACCTTGTGGAATGCCAAGCTCTTTTTGGGCCAGCACAAACACGTCGTTCCACAGGCGTGCTTCAAGATGGCTTTCCAGCTTGGGTAAATAAAAATAAGGACCCGAACCATTCTTCAACAACTGGCGTACATTATGGAAGAAATAGAGCCCAAAATCAAAGAGCCCGCCAGAGATTGGCTTGCCATCAATCAGAACATGTTTTTCATTCAGATGCCAGCCGCGCGGACGTACGAACAATAGCGCCGTTTGTGAATTAAGTTGGTACTGCTTTCCTTCTGGACTACGATACGAAATCGTACGTCGAATAGCATCACGAACATTGATCTGTCCCTGAATGGTGCTTTCCCAGGTAGGAGAGTGGGCATCTTCGAAATCTGCCATAAAGACGCTGGCACCTGAGTTCAGAGCATTGATGACCATCTTGCGCTCCACCGGGCCAGTAATCTCAACGCGCCGATCAGACAAATCGGCTGGCAATGGTGCTATAGTCCACACACTCTGGCGAATATGTTCAGTCTCGGGCAAAAAATGCGGCAATTGTCCAGCATCGAGATCATGTTGTCTCTGTTCACGCTGCGCTAATAGCTCTTGACGCCGTCCCTCAAAAGCACGAGCGAGTACAGCCAGAAAGTTCAGCGCCTCTGGTGTCAAAATCTCCGCAAATTCTGGAGTCACAGTAGCATGAATATCCACACCATCAACAGCATGAGATATATTCTGATCTGTCATAATCTTGCCCTTTCGCAACCAAAAACATATATATATACTACATCCAAGTCCATTGTCTCACATTACACATAAAAAAGTGCTGGAATGTTTATAATTCCAGCGTTTTTTTATGAACGCGTTACGTTTTTCTCAGGCTCCGTGACATTTTTTATACTTTTTGCCACTACCACAAGGACATAAATCGTTACGTCCCACTTTGGTCAACGTGTTTGCTACGCCGACACTACTGCTCTGATTAGCAGAGTTCCGTGCGTTGGCAGATTGAGATCGTACATTTTGAGACTGGGAGCGTGAGCCGCCTTTACGTGTCTGAGCAGGTTTACGCTGCTGCACCTCAGGCTCATCACTCTTCGCCTCGCCAATAGCTTTCGCCATATCATCAGCGTTAGTATGTACATTGGCAAGCGCTTTTTGCTGCGGCTCTGGACGCTGTAACGTAATGGTAATATCACTACGCAACATCCTGAGCAAAGAATCCACAGTATAGTGTTGAATAGCCAGTTTGAGATCATCAAACATACGAAAGGCTTCGTTTTTAAATTCCACCAGCGGATCACGCTGAGCAACCGAGCGGAAACCGATACCTGCACGCATGATATCTAGCGCATCAATATGATCCATCCAAAGACGATCGACGACCTGGAGTAGATATGTACGCTCAAACTCGCGGATAGGATCAAAATTATCCGCTCCCTGGGCGCGAGCCTGCTTGCGCATACTATCTGCACGCTCTTCATAATGATTCAGTACAAGATCGATCAGTTCTTGCTTCATCTGATCGCGACGCACAGCATGGATGTTTTCTGGAAGCAGACTATCTGGAATATCTATATAGACTTCCAACGTTTTGAACAACGCTTCGAGCTGGTCTTCCTCGGTCAGTACAGGACCCGGGAAAGCCGCAACAACGATGCGTCCAATCTCATTACGAATCATGGTTATGATGCGATCATGCATATCGCCATGTTCGAGGACGCTACGCCGATCAGCGTAAATAACTTCACGCTGCTTAGCGATCACATCATCGTATTCCACAACATTTTTACGCATGTCGAAGTTATACCCTTCAACACGTGTCTGAGCACTTTCGATGAAGCGGGAGACAAATCGACTTTCCAGAGGAGTCTCATCGTCCATGCCAACGCGCTCCATAATACCAGCCACACGATCGGCAGCGAAACGGCGCATCAGTTCATCATCGAGAGCCAGAAAGAAACGCGAGGAACCAGGGTCACCTTGACGGCCAGAACGACCACGAAGCTGATTATCAATACGGCGCGACTCATGGCGTTCAGTACCAATAATGTGTAAGCCGCCCACCTCGACTACATGATCGTGATCCTCATCACATTCTTTAATTCTCGCTTGTAAGAGCTCTTCCTTCTCAGCTGCATCCATCCCAGCGATATATTGCTGAATCGCCTCTTCTTTGTCTAAACGCTCTTCCTCGGTATGGAGAGGCATTTCTTCAATATAATCAACATGTTCAGCATGCTTGCGCAAGATACTTTCAAAGTAGCCAGCAGGATTGCCTCCCAACACTATGTCGGTACCACGACCAGCCATATTTGTAGCGATCGTAACCGAGCCGCTCCGACCGGCCTGAGCCACAATCTGAGCCTCGCGCTCATGATGCTTTGCATTCAAAACGTTATGCGGCACACCCTGCAATTCTAACAGGTTTGCCAACATTTCAGAGGTCTCGACTGAGGTCGTACCCACAGAGTACCGGCTGACCTGTTTCATAACGCTCCTTGATCTCTTCGACGACCGCATTATATTTCGCTTCCTGTGTACGATAGATCAGATCGGACATATCCTGACGCATCGTCGGCTTATTCGTGGGAATAACGACGACATCTAGTTCATAAATCTTAATAAATTCCTCTGCCTCAGTCAAGGCAGTACCGGTCATACCGCCCAATTTCTCATAGAGACGGAAGAAGTTCTGGAAAGTGATTGTGGCTAATGTATGATTCTCACGCTGAACTTTGACCCCTTCCTTGGCCTCAATGGCCTGATGGAGTCCCTCACTATAGCGGCGTCCCGGCATCTGGCGACCAGTGAACTCATCCACGATCACCACTTCGCCATCTTTGACAATATAGTCTTTGTCACGCTTGAAGATGATTTGAGCTTTAATCGCGTTTTCCATATAGCGTGTGAGGTCAAAATTCTCTTCCTCATAGATGTTGGTCACGCCCGCTAACTTCTCGATCTTATCGATACCAGACTCAGTCAGCATCACCGCACGCGTCTTCTCTTCAACCGTATAGTCGTTTTCCATATCCAGACGTGTCGCCCAGCGTGCAAACTGGGCATAGGTATCCGTAAATTCCTGACCCTGACCAGAGATAATCAATGGTGTACGAGCTTCGTCAATTAAGATATTATCAACCTCGTCGACGATAGCAAAATACAATTCCCTCTGCACCATCTGATCCAGGGCCGTCACCATATTATCACGCAGATAATCGAAGCCGAACTCGTTATTAGTGCCATAGGTAATATCTGCTAGATATGCTGCATGACGCTCTGCCGATTGAGGTTCCACGCCATTCACGATTACACCAACGGTCAAACCCAGAAATGTATACACCTGTCCCATCCATTCAGCATCACGACGAGCCAGATAGTCATTCACCGTGACCAGATGGACGCCTTTGCCGGTCAAAGCATTCAGATAGATGGGCAAGGTCTCCACCAATGTCTTACCTTCACCAGTACGCATCTCAGCAATTTTACCCTGGTGAAGTACAATACCACCAATCAACTGCACATCATAGTGCCGCATTTTGATACGACGCCAACTAGCCTCTCGTACAACGGCAAATGCCTCAGGCAGTAAATCATCAAGTGTCTTCCCTTGCTTATGATATCTTTTTGCAAGCGCAGGGAGGAGCTTATCTATTTCATTCGCTTTAAGCGCCACAATCTCTGGCTGAAGTTTACGGAAAATTTCGGTAAAGAGCTGCGCAAGAGATTGTTGTATTTCATCTCGGCTCTCAGTAGAGCTGCGCAGCGCCTCGAACGGAGTCCAGGCCTCATCGAAGACGTCGGATAACTCATCATCATCGACATCCTTCAGAGCAGGTTCCACTTCTGAAAGCAGGTCAATAATAGCCTGCTTAGGATCACTCGCCCGATCAGGCCACTGCTGTCGCGTCTCAGCAAGACTCACAGCTGCTGCCGAACGCAACTGATTAAGTAAACTAGAAAGGTTCTCATAGGATTTCTCGAAAAATTCAGAGAGTGCATCCTGTAAGTGATCTTTCAAGGTGCTTTCTGGATCGTTACGATCAATTTTCTGGCGAGGCCCATTGACCACCTGATGCAATTGCTCATCGCTACATTGCGCAGCCAATGGTTCTACTTTCTCAAGGACCTCTCGAAACAACTTACAGAGTTCATTTTCTAGTACCATGCCACCTTTTTGATAGAGAACAAGCTGTGAGCGGAACACTTCCGTCTTAGCAGCCAGTTCCTCATCGCTCAACTTTTTTAAATCGGGTTCAAACGCCGCTATTGTGTCGATAAGGGGCTGGATAGTCTTTAATTCTTTTTTATTGGGATCGCCCAGGATTTTTCCTAGCAGTTGCATACGCGCGTGTTCTCCTACGGATCAGCATCGATACTGTAATCAGTCTTTTTGATTAGATACTGTGTCCAATATATGATCAAATAGATGTGTCCACCCTATTATACCATTCACTCATACTACGTGAGCGGGTCTTTCCTGTTGCATATTCTTTGAACAGAGCAAAAAGGAACAGACGCACTTGTAAGGCCACTCATTGGGGCACACGATCCAAGCATAAAGACATTATTAGAAGGTATCTAATTGGACGAAACAGACTCAATTAGATTACCACTTCATACTCTCTAAGCATACGTGTATATCGATATGCGCAAAAAGTACAATGCTAATAGAAAGTATACATAAAAAGTGGGGAGGATGTGCATGAAAAATCAGCATACACGAAAAATTACGCTACATCATATTGAGAGTGTAACAGAAAGCCGACAACCACCTCGCGCTCCAACGCACATACAAGTGAACTCGAAAACGGGTTCGCATCGAACTACCGAAGTACAATCTAGCGTCCGTTCGCATCCAGGGCTAGCGGGCTTATCCGAACTTGACATTATTCTAGAACGCTTTCAGAGATGCCTGATCGATCGTATCGATACGGCCGATAGTGAAATTCTCGATATCAGCCTACGCCACATTTTTGAAAACGCCGATATCCTTTACAGTGCCTTGCTACCAGAAATGACTCAATGCACGCTACATATGATTACTTCAAACACAACTGCTAGCACTGGCTACGATCCTGCTCCCCAGTATTGGACCAAGAGCGTCCTACAGGACATTAAAGCAGTACTAGAACGTCTAGAAGCACTCAGTCAACTGCTGATTACAACAGTGTTGACAACACTTGAAGCACTCGACAGAAGCTGTAGCATCGATGGAACTGCGCAAATAAAGAAACATCTGCAACACGAAGGCGAGGACGAAGAATATACGGAGACCTTTACCGCCATCGACAGAACACAGAATCCAGATAACACCTACTACCAATGGATGCAAGCCTTAAAATTGCTGACGGATAGGTTACATGGTTGGCAAGAACAGCATCAAACATATCCTGTTTTCACAACCCTACTCACCACACAGCACAATATCCATCCAGCACTGGCACATATTGATACAACCATGAATCAGGCACGAGAAAGTATCGTCACACTTTTTAGCACCATTCTTCCAGAATTCCATACGGTCGCATGTGGAGACGACGAAACGCTAGCAGCCTTATTACTCAACATCATGCAGTATACCGACCTGCTCCTGACATATATCGATACATTGCTCGAAGCAGTACGTATACTACTCATACAGCAAGACAACCCGGACGCCCTACTGCAATGATCTTAACCGTAAAAACAACGTCTTAACACAATCATAACCACAATCACCCGATTTTTCAGACGGTTTACCAGTATGCTTAATAGCAATATATAATTATATATATGTAAGGAGTCGCTCTATGTGCAAGAAGCAATTATCACTTCCTGCATTAGCATACATACATTCACATATGCAAACCGACAACGAGAACACACAACCTATTGCGACATCTATGAAACATCTTATCACAAACGGGATAGATCAGATAGCGCTGGTCGTTATCACACTACACTTCGACTCCGTATATACAAAGCAAGCAGCGGCCCACATCCAGCAAAGCACCTCCTACTATCAAGAGCATCTACGCCGTCTCGTCAGAAAAACCGATCACATCACGCTCATCGAGAACGCGATGTACTTTTTGCTCCCCAAAGCACATCTCCAGGGAGCAGCACTTGTCCAAAGCAGACTGTGGGATGCAATGCTCTGGCATATGCATAATGCTAGCGAGCAAAACGTGCTCCGACCTTTAGCGATAAACATCGGTCATAGTGCTTATCCTGATCCCATTGCCGCGCTTCCAACCTGTATTCAGGCCGCCAAAAAGATACAACGCCGCTTCGAGGCACAAACAGAAAACCAGGTAAGTACAAAAGATGCCGATGCGTATATTCTTGCTCGCCAATTAGGCATCCCTTATCTGCCACTTCTACCTCGAACGTTGTCACCCAGAGTTCTCCAGATGGTCAACCCAAAGCTAGCACAAGAACTGCGCTGTTATCCAGTCGGTCGAGCGCGTAATACCCTCACAGTTGCCATGTCTGACCCACGCGACGAGCAAGCATTAACGCGTTTAGAGCAAGAAACTGGCCTGCACATCTTCCCAGTAGTGGTTTCTCCACAAGAATTACAAACGGCTTTAGAGCAAATTGTTTGATAAAGAGCCTGGAAGCCAGCCGTCACATTTGAAGAAGGTGTCAAGGCCACCCTGGACTTCTTCCGCTCATAATTGTGGCAATTCTACTGCAGTGTAGCGCTGACCGTTGCAATGGATCTTGAGCACGCAGTCAATACATTGTTCGAGATCCGAACAGCTACAATGCAAGCCCTGCTTTAGCATCTGTCTCATACTCTGCGCCCGCTGCATCAGCGTATCCACCTCGGCCAACTTCTGCTTCGCCAGGCTTTGCCAGCGCGTAGAGAGAGGCGCATCCCCGTCCAGCTCATGGAACAACGTCTGCATTTCAGCCACGCTAAAGCCAACCGCTTGGGCGGCTTGAATAAATGCCAATCTTCGCAGAATCCCAACCTGATAGCGTCGTTGTCCGCTGACACGTAGTGGCAGCGGCAGGAGTCCCACGCTCTCATAGTAACGAATTGCCGAAGCGCGAATGCCTGCTTGCAGAGCAACTTCGCCGATGGTGAGTTCCGTCATAATATTCAGCTTCTTTCCCTATTGACTTCAAGTGCACTTTAACAAGTACACTCCATTGTAGCCGATAGAAGCGTCATCGGCCAGTTTATTGAAAAGGTTTGTCGAGAGGAATGGAAAGAAAGCAATGGCAGAAAATTATCCCAACCTGATCCTAGTGAGTGACCAGGATTTTGAACAGCGTGTGCTTAACTCCACGCTCCCAGTGATCGTCGATTTCACAGCAGAGTGGTGCCCGCCCTGCCACGTGCTGGCCCCACACTTTGCACAGCTGAGCAACACCTATCAGGGCAAGTTGAGTTTCGCAAAGATGGATATCGACAAAGACGTGCTCGTGCCTGCCCAATTAGGCATCCAAGCTGCTCCAACGCTCATACTATTCGCAGACGGAAAGCCAGTTGGGCGCTTGGTCGGACCGCACCCAAGTCGCTTGCAACAAAGCATTGAACGCTTGCTGGCGGAGGTAAGTGCCGAAGTAATCAGAAAATAGTGCATAGAGAATGGTCATTTAGCAGTTAAAATGCGGATTTGTGCCAGTCCAGTAAGGAATAGCCAGAAATGGCGCAAATCCGTGTAAATCGGCTTCACATCGAGAAAGATGCCAAGAGTCTTGTGCCAGATACAATGGAGGGATGATGAATGCGATTTCATTATTTCTTTATTCAACGTAAAACTCTGCAATATCTGTTATAATGGATGAGATGACAGTTCCCCACAAGCAGACATCCCAACAACATTGGAAACTCTCCATCACTGCGATATCCCTATATGTGCATACACAATAGTAACGGGAATATATTCACAATTAGTGATGGCCGCACTGTCAGCAGTTAGCAGATAGCTAGCTATTTCTTGCAAGGAAAGAGATGGATGACGTTCTTACACTTACTTATTTTGTTCCTGATGACTGCAGTTGGAAGTACGAGCAATTCAGTCGCCGGAGGCGGAACATTTTTTACAGTTCCAGCACTGATCTTTACAGGTGTAGCTCCCACAATCGCCAATGCGACCAGTACGCTGGCACTCTGGCCTGGATCTATCGCGAGCGCGGTGGCGTACCGACGCGAAATTGCAGGCATCAACAAGAAAATCCTCATCCTGCTGATCGTCATTAGCATGATTGGCAGTGTCTTTGGAGCTATCTTGCTGCTCAAGACTTCGCAGGCAACCTTTATCTTCTTGCTTCCCTACTTGATATTATTTGCAACGTGTTTATTTGCATTGAGTGATTTCATCACTACACGCTCACGCCGAAAAGCTAGCGCAAAATCACCGCTAACGCTGACGAAGCTGACATATATCACGATTGCGCAACTTATCGTAGCAATATACTGTGGCTATTTTGGGGGCGGTGGCAGTATTATAATGGTAGCCTTACTCGCCCTCATCGGCTTAGAAAATATTCACGCTGTAAACGGACTCAAATCGCTTTTAAGCTCGTGTATTAGTACCGTATCTGTAATCATCTTCGCGCTAGCGGGCATCATTGACTGGCAGGTATCATTTCTCATGATCCTTGGAGCCATCATCGGCGGCTATGGAGGAGCATATTACGCCCGGAAGATCGATCAAAAGTGGATACGCCTCTTTATCATCATCATAGGGATCACATTAACGATCTATTTCTTCATCCATAGTGGAGGCTAGAGGCATGCTGTTGACCATACTCTCTTTAGGATAAATCGAGAGGACAGAACCTCCCATCCTTGGAAAAACAAAACAGAGACCGCGTGTACGAATACGTATACACACGGTCTCTGTCTGAGTTCTAGGAAGAATATTAGGATAGAATCGGCTGACGCATCGCCTCGATCAATACTTCAGCGACCTCGGGACGAGAAAACTCACGCGGTGGAATCTGACCATCTTGCAGCATCTGGCGCACTTTGGTGCCGCTCAGAATGATGTGGTTTTCGCCGCTATGTGGACAGGTCTTCTGAGATGCCATGCTTTCACAGATTTTGCAGAAGAAGGTATGGTCGAAAAACATTGGTGTAATACCCAAACTAGCCGCATCAAATTCAGCGAAAATGTGCTGCGCATCATATGTGCCATAATAGTTGCCCACACCGGCATGATCACGTCCCACGATAAAGTGAGAACAGCCGTAGTTCTTACGCAGCAGAGCGTGGAAAATAGCTTCGCGTGGACCAGCATAGCGCATCGCCGCAGGCAAAACACCCAGCACAACGCGCTCCTGTGGATAATA
Organism: uncultured Chloroflexia bacterium; assembly: GCA_963699315.1. Classification (GTDB taxonomy): domain Bacteria; phylum Chloroflexota; class Ktedonobacteria; order Ktedonobacterales; family Ktedonobacteraceae; genus Dictyobacter. Next base: position 2,754,596 of record OY969433.1, on the reverse strand, counting down.
ATTCTTGAGCAGCACTTCATAGCAGCGCATACGTACATCTGCTGGGATATCATCGCCCTTGGTATTGCCAACCAAGGGATGCAAGTACAGACCATCGACGGTTTCCATGGCGCACTTTTGAATATACTCGTGCGCACGATGGACCGGATTGCGGGTCTGAAACGCTACGATGCGCTTCCAACCACGTTCCGCGAACTGGGCTCGTGATTGTGCAGGCGTATAGCGATATTCAGCAAACGTCTGTGCCTGCAATGCCACCACACGTACAGGTCCGCCCAAAAGTACTTCGCCTTGCTGGTAGACGACTTTGACACCCGGATGGGCCTCATCCTCAGTACGATAGACCTGTCTGGCCTCTAGAGATTTATCATAGCCAAACTTCTCTTGCACAGTCAGAACGGCCTGAATCTCGTCCTCAGCATTAACCAGGGCCACATCTGAGCCCTCTTGCACAGTGGCAGCCTGCTCAGTAGTCACAGCCAGCGTAATAGGAATAGACCAGGGAAGTCCGTTGCTTAAATGCATAGTATTGACGACACTAAGATAGTCCTGCTGTGTCATAAAACCACGCAAGGGACTGTACGCACCGACAGCAAACATTTCAAGATCAGCAAATTGGCGCGAACCAATGGAGATACGAGTTAAACCTTTAGCACGCTCTAATAAGGCAGCACGCTCATTTTCAGCCACGAGGTTGATGATAAGCTCTCCGCCGTGAGGAGCAATTAATCCATTCGACATACTAAGTATATTCCCTTTTCTATCTTCAAAGTAACGTCTGTTACAACTATCTCAAACCTCAAGCAGATCGCTATCTGTCCGAGTGAATGCAGACCTTCATCAACTTATGCTGTAACACCTATTGGCTCCAGATAACCAAGTTCCTCTAGCTTTGCCAGAATGCGTTCAACACTCTCATCAATCGTCTCTTTATCCGTCTCAACCACCAGATCAGGATTTTCAGGAGCCTCATAGGGATCATCGACGCCTGTGAAGTTCTTCATTTTCCCTTCGTCGACGAGCTTGTATAAGCCCTTGACATCACGCTGGCGGCACACATCAAGTGGGCAGTTGACGTAGATCTCGACAAAGTTACCAATCTCCTGACGCGCCCATTCACGGGCCTCGCGATACGGTGCAATAGCAGCCGAGATACATACAACACCATTGCGCGTCAGTAAACTACACACAAATGCGATGCGCTTAATATTCGTATCGCGATCTTCCTTACTAAAACCCAGACCTTTACTTAGATGTGTCCGTACGACATCACCATCAAGAATTTCAACATTTCGACCGCTAGCTTGCAAGCGCTGCTCAATAATCTCAGAAAGAGTGCTTTTACCAGAACCAGATAATCCGGTAAACCAGATCGTGAAACCGGTATTTGCCATATGATTTTTTCTCCTTAAACAGTAGTCCTTATTCTTGTAATATTGTAACACTGGTTGCATTGAAATACTATATTTTGCTCTGGATCTTCTATTTGTCGTGCAAAATACCAACTCCAGTCACAAACCTTATAGGTACTCTGCCTATACATTCAAGCAATTAAAGGTACTCTGCCTATACATTCAAGCAATTAAAGGTATCAGAAGATATTCAATATCAAATATATATGCAAATATTATCATAACCATATAATATAGTTATTATATCTTTCCGTTCTCGGCAAAATAATACAAGTTGATATATATGAGTACATACATAAAGCAGATATGTATATGTACATAAAAAATCGATTTTATCTTTTGGAGTTATGACATATTAATACGGCTTACACTACTACGGAAGGTCAAAAAAATAAGCTAGCAATTTGGTGCTTATTGAGGGTATAGTATTAGACAGCTATAACATTTTATTGTAGAGGAGTTTCAGTAGTGGCTAATGACAAAAAGGTACGAGTCGCAATTATTGGTGTAGGCAACTGCGCCAGTTCACTCGTGCAAGGCGTCCATTATTATCGTGATGCTCAATCTGACGATTTTGTACCAGGCTTGATGCATGTAAACCTTGGCGGCTATCATATCCACGATATCGAGTTCACTGCCGCTTTCGATATAGATACCAACAAGGTAGGCAAAGACCTCAGTGAGGCTATTTATACCACCCCCAACAATACTTACCGTTTTGCTGACGTTCCTTATCAGAATGTGAAGGTCCACCGTGGTATGACACACGATGGATTAGGCAAATATCTTTCAAAAATCATCACGAAAGCTCCCGGTCAGACCGACGATATTGTAAAGATTCTTAAAGATACCAAAACTGATGTGGTTATCAATTATTTGCCAGTTGGCTCAGAAAATGCTACCAAGTGGTATGTTGAGCAGATTCTCAAAGCAGGCGTGGGTCTGGTGAACTGTGTTCCAGTCTTTATCGCACGCGAAAACTACTGGCAAGAGCGCTTCAAAGAAGCGGGTCTACCTATGATCGGCGATGATATCAAAAGTCAGGTAGGGGCAACCATCGTTCATCGGGTGCTAACACGTCTGTTCCGTGAGCGCGGCGTGAAATTAGAGCGCACAATGCAGTTGAATGTCGGCGGCAATACAGACTTTTATAACATGTTGGATCGCGATCGTTTGGAATCAAAGAAGATCAGTAAGACTAATGCGGTAACCAGTCAACTCGATTATGACATCGGAGCCGATAACGTCCACATTGGTCCATCCGATTATGTGCCCTGGCTGCAAGATCGTAAATGGGCTTATATCCGCCTAGAAGGCCGTACTTTTGGCGATGTCCCCTTAAATCTTGAGTTGAAACTAGAGGTCTGGGACTCCCCCAACTCTGCCGGAGTCGTCATTGATGCCGTACGTCTGGTCAAACTAGGTCTGGATCGCGGCCTTAGCGGGACGCTTGAAGGTCCGAGTTCTTACCTGATGAAATCACCGCCAGTGCAATATCATGATGCAGTCGCTCGTGAGTTGACGGAAAACTTTATTCAGTCCGAAACTAGCACTGAGCAACCTCAAACAGGGGTCGATGGGCAGAAAGCTACAACCACCACAGATTAGTCCGTGGACACCAAAATCTCGTACCCACACTGCTGTGGGTACGAATAAGAACATCTTCGCACTAGCGGAGACGACGATAGTCAGACAACAAGTCTGGGATATCCAGACGCCATCCGCACGATAGTATCCCCAGCTCGTTCAAACCATTCCACTTTCCCTGAGAGAGACTAGCCAAAAAAGCTTTAGCCTGACGTATACCAGAGAATGGCATGAAACTAGCTGTTGCTAGCGAGACTGCGTTTGTGCTGGTGGTATCTGCGCATTTGGATTTGAAGCTGGATCTGTCTCGTTTGTGCGCAAAAGTTCTTCACGTACAATGGTTACGTCAGGGGGCGCGCTAATTCCTATTTTTACGCGCTCGCCTTCGACGGCCAACACTGAAACGTTGATAACCCCAGCTAACACAATACTTTCACCAACTTTTCGTCGCAAAACAAGCATGTAAAGCTCCCTTCATAAGAAGCATAGCCTAAGCGTCCCTGCGCCGCGACTAACATTAGCAAGGGCGCTCTTTCAGCGTGACCGCATAAGAAAATCTAGCAGCCAATGCGGGTCGACATGCCACTTCGACAAGACGCAAAGGGATAACACAATGGGTAGAGCGAATCTGGCTAACTGATACGATCACTCCGGGTGCGTCGGGAAAAATGAGTTTCATTTACTAGTATACACCTCACTAGAGTAATACTATCAATGCTATATGAACCAATTTGAATACGCACTCGATTCCTCAACCCTCATCACAGAGTAACTTTCTGGCATAGTCTGTTTCATACCATCCAGTCGCCGTATTACAGCCAGACAAACCAGACGTTTCACCCAATATCTACTCAGAACAATGACTACGCTGTCCCGCCAGTTCGTCGACTGGTACGACTACTCTGCTGCGTACCGATCAGGTATAGATGCAAACCCACACTTATCTACTTTCATGGAAACCATGAAAACTAATCCCCTTTATGAACATACGTCGCATTACGGCCAGATGTTCCATCGTTCCCCACCAATTTCTTCTACTTCGACCACCATACACCATAGTATCGGTCTTCTCTATGCACTCAATAAAGTGTCATTAAGGCAAACCAGGAGAGCCTTCAGGAGATTTTTCTACGATTACGTGCCCCATTTCCGGAGAGGGCATTCGATTTTCCTTTTTCTGGGGTGGTGTAGTGATGAGCAAGCGGGCTAGTGTTAACCTTCTGAGGGATATCCCTTTTACCATTGCTCTTTCCCTTCTTACGCCCTGTATCCGCGCTAACCACTTCAACCTGCCCTCTTTCACCGGAAATATAGGTATACAAGGCACTGCGTAAGCGCATGATGGCCTGAATATGTAATTGACACACTCGCAATTCTGAGACACTTAAGACTTTGCTGATCTCCTTCATGGTTAATTCTTCCTGGTAATAGAGAGTAAGCAATAATTTTTCACGCTCCGGCAAGTGATCAATAGCTACACCTAATGTATCCGTTAATTCCTGATGCTCTGTCTGTTCGACAGGGCCAGGCGAGCTTTGATCCTCTAACAACTCAGAAAGGGAAGTTACCTCATCATCTTGGAGAAGAGATCCAAGTGGAGCATCCAGTGAGAGCACAGTAGCATTCATTTCCAGAAGCATCTGACGATAGCGTTCTGTCGACACACCAATCTCCTCTGCAACCTCATCCTCCTTCGCAGGTCGCCCCAGGCGCTGCTCAAGTACCGCCAATGCACCTTCAACCTGACGTATACGCGAGATTGCTGATCGCGGCAGCCAGTTAAGCGAGCGTAGTTGATCGATTACTGCGCCTCGAATTCGTACAGAAGCAAACGCCTCAAAACGAACTCCACGGGTCGGATCAAAACGATCTATTGCACTAATCAGGCCAATCATACCATAGCTGACAAGGTCTTCAGCATCCAATAACCCAGTCGGAGGTATTCCCAGACGTCCCACCACAAAGCGGACGAGAGGAGCATAAAGTGTGATTATTTCATTGCGAAGCTCGGACGTTCTTTGCTCCACATATTTTTTCCAAAGCATCTCTATCTCTATTGGCACATCTGCACCCATGTACAACACCCCTTTTTTGCATAGACAGCCTTTGCCACACATTCCCCCTTCCACTGATGCCTAGAGTGTAGCGTCCAAGCAAGCGCTCTTAATATTGATATTGGTCCCTGGATCAAGTTTCAAGAGTCCTGAAGTCACAGAGGTATGTTTTGACTATGGCTAAGCCGATATTCTAAGATAGATGAAAAAACAGTGGGGGCCGGGTTCAGAAAAGTATGCTGCGTTTTATCTGAATAAGGGCTTACCAATAGAGGAGACACACTGTGGGAGAGATACAACCATCCGAGGGTTTTTTTGAGACTCCTAAACATGTGACACATAAGACTGAAGCGAAACAATGGTATACATCTGGTACCGCTACAGAGCAATTGATGCTGGATTATCTATTGGATAATGGCTTCCAATGGGATGAGGCTGTCACTCTTATGAATCTACGCGAGCATCTCTATGAAAATGCGGAGATGCGCCAACGCGTGACTGAAGATTATCGTATGCATTTTGTAAAATGGCTCTTTGAGCATGGATTGGTCAGTGATAGCTAACTCAATGAAAATAAAAAAGTCATTTCACTTGCGTACTTGCATTCTTATACTCGTAGACATTCAGAAATGCAACTCTCGTACACGCGTGAAATGACTATTGTTACCCCATAATGATGTAGACATAAGCTTGCGTTTGAGGGTCCACACAATATAGCCAGGATGCTCCACAACTGTCCACCGCATTATTTACATTTGTAGGACCAGTATTATATGCGGCCAGAGCCTTGGCATAGTCTCCACCAAAGGTTGAGTTCAAAGTCCCCATGAGTTGCGCACCATTATCTAGTGCTGCCACAGGATCATGCGGATCAAAGTGCATTGCCGCTGCTGTCTCCGGCATAAACTGAGCAATACCAATCGCTCCAACCCATGAGACAGCATTGGGATCAAAATGACTTTCCTGCTGAATCTGGCGCTGATAATAATCAGGGCTAATACCATATTTTACAGCATCTGCCCGTGCCATTGCGATATATTGATCAGTAGTGTATCCGTAATCTGTACCATTCGATCCATCATCTCTGGACATCACGCTCAAATTGCTTTGCGCTACATCCTTTGACTGGACGAAACCCCTCAATAGTGAGCCATTCCCTTGCCCTAATGGCGTTAGGGAGAACATGATGATGAGAAATGTGCCGATGGCAGCCATTATGACCAATGCATGTCGCAGATGAGAATGCAAAGGTTTATCCGCCATGCTTATTGCATCCGTGTCGCGGAGTCGCTTTCTGGTACCTGGGATAACAAGTGGTCTCTTCTGCACAACGACTGCGCTCCCTTGCACGATGGGAGCCGAAACATTATTCATCGGAAAAGATATTGATACATACCGATTATTTGACCGTCCCTGAGTATTCACATTGCGGACCTGAGTATTCACATTGCGTACAGGGACTGGTAGATAACGCATATTCACATTGCGTACAGGGACTGGTAGGTAACGCATATTCGCTTGCACTTCACCCAACAACTGTGGCGTTGCTTTAAAGGCTGGAGGCAAGGGCGTGTATGGGGCTTGAGGCTGCCATTGTAAGCCTTGTGTAGATGGATTTCCTGCAGTATTTGTCTGGGCAACGATCGCCAACGGAGCCGTCTCGGGCTCCATCGGTAGCGCACGCGTTATATTGGCACGAGCAGTAGGCGTTATAAATAACGTGCTACGACGCCGATCTCCTGGTGCGTTATTCTTCGTTGACCGCAAAGGTTGAAATTGGGACATCTCTCTACTCTAACCACCTTCGATTTTTTTAGTGCGCGTCGCAATTAAAACCATACCACTTGTTACACACTCATAGTGTAGCTTAACCAAATTTCTATGCTGCGGTCAAATATTAGGAGTATAGACAGTACCATATAACCATTGCTGGAAAGCACTCTGGAGCAGCTAGACATACAAAAATATAAAGCCGGTCTTCTGCTACCTATCCATTAGGCAATAGAGACCGGCTTTGTGATGAGACACTATCAGGCGCTTAATTTGACGATGGTTGCTCCATCGCCACCTTCCTGGGGCGGCGCAAGTACAAAGGATTTGACCAGTGGGTGATGTGTAAGTGTTTCACGTACGGCGGCCCTCAACGCGCCTGTCCCTTTGCCATGTACGATACGTACAGAGGACATGCCGTAAAGCACGGCATCATCTAAATAGCTATTCAATTCCTCGAGTGCATCTTCGACGCGCCATCCACGGATGTCCAGCTGTAGACCGATGGCTGGACGCTCTTCCATATCTGGCCGGATGATATTCGGTCGCTCGTTCTGCCGCTCTTCACTGGTGGCTTTCCGTTTGCTGATGCGTTCGATATTATCGACGCTGACACGCACACGCAAGGCTCCCATCTGTACCTCGGCATCATTACGATCAGCCGAAAGGCCAACCAGGTCAGCATTCTGACCAAAGCTCAGCACCCGTACCGTATCCCCAATCTGCAATGGCCCATCTAGCTTCTCAGAAGGCTCTACGTGCCGTTGTCGATGCGGCTCTGGAACAGGAACCACTTTTTCTTCTAAACCGCGTGTACGCTGCCGAGCATCGTTCAGACGCTCACGGGAAATATGTCCGCGATCTACCTCGGTACGAACTTTCGCGAGCTCAACCAGGACAGCATCAAGTTCCCGACGAGCCTGAGCACGAGCTTCATTTAAAATTCGGATCCGTTCCTCTTCCAGGGCATGCCGTTCCTCTTCCAGCTTCTTGCGCTGATATTCGGCCTCAACGCGCTCCATATTGAGCTGGAAACGTTCATCTTCGGCCCCTTTGCGTTCACCTTGTAGATCTTCAAGCAGACTCTCCATACGCACCCCGGCGCTGCCCAGAAAGCGTTTGGCTCCACGCACAATACGTTGATCCAGTCCCAGGCGTTGAGCAATCGCCAGAGCATTACTACGCCCGGGAAGTCCAATACTCAATTTATAGGTCGGAGAGAGCGTCTCAATATCGAATTCCACCGAAGCATTAGTAACTTCCTTCTGCTCATGTGCGAAAGCCTTCAGCTCGGTATAGTGAGTCGTCGCGACCGTGGTCACATGGCGATCCAGCAAGAACGTCAGAATAGCCCGCGCCAGCGCTGAGCCTTCACTTGGATCGGTACCTGCTCCCAGTTCATCGAAGAGCACCAACACATTCACGGGTCGGGTCTGACGTCGCACCAATTCCTCAGCCATCTTGCCACGGATATCCGGACGGCTACGCTTGCGAGCCTCCTCGATAATCCCTAGAATTTCAATAATCCGGCTGAGATGAGATGAGAAAGTACTGAGATTCTGCTCAATACTCTGTTCATCGCCAATATCGGCAAAGACATCCTGAAAAACCGTAATCTCAAAATCATCATCCGCGGGAATATGGAGACCTGCCTGGGCCATCAATGAGAGTAAGCCAACCGTTTTCAAAGCAACTGTCTTACCACCAGTGTTCGGACCAGTAATCACCACCATGAAAAAATCGCGACCAAGATAGAAATTCGTCGGCACAACTTTACCAGTCAACAAAGGATGACGAGCATTGCGTAAGTTAATTATCCCTCGGTCATTCAGTTTTGGGGCCGAGCTACGCGTCAGACGAGCATAGCGAGCCTTCGCCAATTGCAGATCAAATTCAGCTAACAGCTCAACAGCAACTTTCAGCGCCTCAGCCTCTTTACCCAACTCGGACGAAATAGCCCGGAGAATACGCTCAATCTCCTGGCGTTCCTCGACTTGTAGCTCACGCAGGCGATTATTGAGTTCAACAATCACCATTGGCTCGACAAACAATGTCGCACCACTTGAAGATTGATCATGCACGATACCACGTACCTGTCCACGATAATCAGCCTTCACCGGCACCACATAGCGATCATTGCGGGTTGTAATAATCGTTTCCTGCAAAGCAGATCCAAACTCATGCACCAGCGTACGCAAGCGCTCCTGAAGACGCTGATTCGCTCCCCGGATGTCAAAACGTACTTTTCGCAACGTCGAACTAGCAGTATCCAGCACCTCACCATCTTCACTCACAATCTCTTCAATACGCCGCACAATCTGCGGACGCTGAGGCATATCAGAGCCAAGCAGATGTAACAAAGGGAAAATAGCCTCATCCAACTTTGTGAGAGCGCGAGCAACAGAGAGCGTACTACGCACCGTCACCAGCACTTCCACCAAATCACCTGGCGTCAGAACTCCCTCACGACCAGCGCGAGCCAGTAGAGGGCGAACATCATGAGCGCCACCAACCCCCACATCAGAATTCAAATCGATCAAACGAGTAGCTTCAGAGGTGAAGGCCAGACGACGACGAGCCACATCGATATCCGATGTAGGTTCGAGCGCCAGCACCAGATCCTTACTGGCAGAAAATGAAGCCTCGTGTGCTACTTTCGCAAGTATCTTTGGATACTCCAGCGTATGTATACTTTTCTCGTGCATAGTCTAGTCTTGAATCCTTTACACATGTCTGCGTCAACGCGCAACGTATCTGTTTCTACAACAATCATCCGACAATCATCTCATCTTTTTTCAATCGCACAGAGCCACACATTTGAATCTCCACAAGCACAAACAAAATACACCTTGCTTTAAACTACTCGGGAACAACCAGTATGTGTGCAGTTCGGATCTTAAGTGTTGAAGGAAGGGAACGCCATAGCGAAAACAATCGATAAGATACGGCTTATTAGCCAATATACAATTATGCGCCATCTATTCGGGCACTGTGGATGCTACAATTAACAATTAGCATAAGTATCGTGCTCAATGCGCTTATCTCATTAGTACACATGGGTTAAAATATTAACGGCATAGCCTTTGTTGGAAGTGAGCATACACTCGTTCATCCCTATCCTATGATGTTTACAGGCATAGTATTGAGTGGTCTCCTGCCCATTCGCAGCCGTTTGTGTAGAAACAGCCCAGGTTCGGCGTAAACCGCAGCCTACACAGTATAGCACACAATTTACCGGAATGTCCCTGGATATAGCGCTGGCTTTGCGGCCCTGGACGAACAATCAACATCCATTGCTCCGTGATTGGAACTATCTTCTCTTTATTCCGTATATCCTCATAGAAAGTAATAGACGACCGTTACACGAGCAAAAAGGATAGGAGTTGTTTACTATGATTTTGCACGTAGGAGAACGTGTCTTCTGGGGTGCACCTGAGGTCATTTACCTGGAAGGAAACATCGTCTCACTCAATACGGCAGAGCAAACGGCCACCGTTCGCATAGAACGTGCGACCCCATATTCAGCGCATTTGATCAATAGTAATATCCCATTCGCAACCGATGGCTTGACCCCCATCCAGGGAAACAGCCCCCCGGGAACGACCGATCAGTATAATGCAGAACGTCTACCTCCGCCACAATTGAGCGATGAGGAAAAGGTTCGTCGCACAGCGGCAACCGCGGTTCACCAGTTATATGGATACGAGATGCCAGCCGAACAAGAGACGTATCTCGTACAAAAAATTGCTGATGAGTTAGAACAAGATCCAGCCCGCAAGGCAAAAATCATCAATACCATGGACGAGATTCTCAAGCGAGAATGGTAGATAATAGCTCGTTTTTGTTTTGCAGAGCTGTGTAGATAAAACAAAAACGAGCCACCATCACCAAGTAATAAAGTAGAATATCAACCAAACAGATAAAAATAGTAATTACTGCATTTTAAGCTAATGACCCATTTATCCAGAGAACTATCATTGCTATAGACAAGGTTCATAATTAGGCATATACTCAAAAATATAATCTTACGACGGAGCGAAATTTAATATATGATTTGTAAGCATTGCAATGCTCCATTAGGCCAGGAGGCGCTATTTTGCCCGCACTGCGGTACTCCCATGCTAAAAGATGAAGAGTTGGCACCCGATACACAAGTGCCACAAATAACAGCTCAAGCCGCTATACCCACACAGGAAAAATTGTTTCTTTCTGATCAACCAGAGACAGTGGTTGATTTAAATATAATGGACATACATAACAGCGATCCCTTATCACAACCAACTGGATCACCGGCTAAACCTGAACAACAGGAGCATACACTTCTACCAACCCAACCCGTGCCATTAAAAACTGTGATACATCCAGAGCTTATGGAACAGTCTGGGTATGAACCACAAGATCAGCAGGGAAAACTGTCTCTCTTGCAAGCCCCAGGATCGTTATTATACTATAAGTTAAATACAACGACGAAAGGGTCACAAATGCTTCCAGCGGTTATTAATGCAGCCTCATCAAGAAACGCCCACACACGTCGCAGACGTAGCAAAGGTGGCTGTGCTCTGGGCTGTCTGACTGTCCTGATTCTCTTATTAGTTGTTCTAGGTGGTAGCTGGTTTTTTCTGCTTCGTCCCTATCTGCACAACATAGCAGAAACTAAACTCGATGAAGCGTTCACTTCGGCAACTAATCAGATACCAACAGCACTCACCACACAAATTCCATCTGGAACGACCGTGCCTATTAATCAAGATACTATTAACAATCTTATCGTGCTCAACTTAACTCCATCAAATCCGGTACAAAACCCGGTTACCACTATCACGGATCAACGCGTACAACTCAGCTTTCAACTCTATGGATATCCAAACTCCATCAGTCTAGTCCCCACGCTCAATAGTACCGGACAACTAGTTGCGAGCGATGTCAACGTTAACGGGGTCTTTGGCCTTATTATGTCGCCCGATGAGCTGACTACTCTCATCAATAAACATTTTTCAGAGGCTCAAAATAAATTAGGAAAAACGATCAGGAAAGTCGAACTCACAGATCAACAGATTCATCTTACTTTGGGCTAACATCAATTGTATAAAAAGAGCGACAACCTGATAGTTGTCGCTCTTTTTATACAATTGATCTACTTAATGCTAATCAATTATTTTTTTGGAACGACGTTTGCGTCGACTCAATCCCACGGCCGCACCTGGTAAAATAAGGATCGATGCTGTGCTTAATGGCGTCATCGGCTGACTGGTAGCAGAGATTGCGGCCGTTGGGCTGGCTGGCTGTCCGTGCTCTACAGCACAGACGCTACTAGCAGTCATCGAGTTTGGCGCAGGCTCAATACCTGTATAAGTGGAGGAAACGCCTGGTAGGAAACCTAAGTTATCCTGATTAAAAGGCCAATAGACCAGGGCGGCCCGCCCGATAATATTCCCTCTGGGCACACAACCCCAAGCACGTGAATCCGAACTTCCCTCTCGATTATCACCTAAGACAAAATAATCTCCCTGTGGAATACGCATAGTGGTAATCGGCGCAAAAACATTTCCCTGACGCTTGGGATCAACATATGCTTCACTGAGGGTTTTACCGTTGACTGTGACTTGCGTATTGTGGATCGTGATAATATCTCCAGGCAAACCAATCACACGCTTGATATAGTCTTGAGAAGGAACGGGGGGGGCCACGAACACTATCACATCCCCGCGTGAGGGCTTCGTAAAGATATAAGACCACTTGTCCACAATTACTAATTCCTGATTATGTAAACTTGGCTCCATACTCATACCATCAATATTAAAATTTTGCACTGCCAGCCGAATAACCAGAAACATCAATGCAGTCAAAACAAGCGTCTCGATAATTTCACGGATAAGACGATGACGCTTCTCAAAATCAAACTCTAAATCCACAGATTTTCCCCTGAATCTTTGGTGCGCTGAACGACAATATTCGATCTGGCCGATACGCATGGCTAGTCGTGAGCATAGACTCACTCATAGCCCACCTCACATTATGCAGCGTCAGCGTTTCTTTCGATACCGTGAGCCTACCATGGCTAGTCCAGGCATAGCGAAAAACAGCATATTACTATCTGAAGAAGTACTGCCATTGCCCGGTAGCGAGCCACGAGCGGGCGCTACCGCCATCGTATGTACACGCGCAAACACGGAAGACACATCTGGCAAAAAGCCGCTATTTGACTCGTCCAACGGCCAATAGACCAGAGCCGCCCGTCCAATAATATTCTGGCGCGGCACAAACCCCCACTCACGAGAGTCGGAACTATTTTTGCGATCATCGCCCATTACAAAATAATCATTTGCTGGCACCTGTAAATTTACAATTGGAGGATATGGGTTCCCTTGATCCACGGGAGCAACATACGTTTCATTCAAGGTCACACCATTCACCTGTACTTTCGTACCTTGAATTGTAAGCCGGTCACCAGGAAGACCAATAATGCGTTTGACGTAGTTGAGCGTGGGTTCAGGAGGAGCAATAAATACAATCACATCCCCACGTGACGGACTACGAAAATGGTACGAGACTTTATCAACCATAATGCGTTCTTGATTATGTAAACTCGGCTCCATACTAGGGCCATCAACATCATAGTTTTGAATCGCCAAATTAATTACTACAAACATCAGAGCGGTTAAAACAACCGTCTCAATAATCTCTCGGATGAGACGAGATTGCTTCTTACTCGAATGTGGTTCTTTTGGTTGTTCTTCTTTATTCAAACTATTCACCTATGTCGTCGCGCCATATTTCAAACAGTATCCTGAGCAAGGCCATCCCATGACCATGGTAGAGCTTTTGCAGAAGCTAAAAGTATCCCTATCCATTATATATGTTTCCGAAATCATTGCAAAAATCCCAGCCAAGCATGATCCCTATCATAGTAGTACGAGTATGCTGAAACTCAATGCTTGTATAAGTATACGATTTAAAGCTTCTCGTGTTACAACAGAAGCTATAGCAAAGGCAACGCTAACTCCGGCTAAAAAATTGCTGATTTACATACCCATTGCAATCCTGTTTCTATCCTTATTCGCTCCCGGTTGTCAATAAGATATTTCTTATTAAATATTGCTTTTGACGCAAAAATAAGAATATGCATACTATGATTGTGTCGCATGCAATGATCATACGTCAACTAAAAACAGCACTCTTCACACCACTTGACCTTCTTCTACGCACACAATTGGAATAGGAAGGAGGTAAATATTGTTCTAAATAGAGAAGAATAATCTACTCTTCCCTAGCGATGACCTATTCCAGGGCTTTTTAAACGTCCTCCTTATTACCAAGGGGGTATAGATCACCTGTGGTGGACACTTTCGGACACTTAAAAAATGATGACCTCTCGACGCCATATGACCCCTTGACGTCAAGAGAAGAAGTATAGTAGTGTTATGGAACGTTTGTTTGTATTAACAATCAATACACGCTACTATATTCAGTAAAAAGCCATTCAGAAGCAGACCGTAGCAAGCAGTACATACCTCTACGGGACACGTTCGTCTTTGTATTTATTTGAGAAAGTATGGGTGGATTGAGCATATGCCCCAGGATAAGATCATAGTTCGTGGTGCTCGCGAGCACAACCTGAAAAATATTAATGTGACCATTCCACGTGATCAGCTTGTGGTGATTACTGGTCTTTCAGGCTCAGGGAAGAGTAGTCTGGCATTCGATACCATTTTCGCAGAGGGACAACGTCGCTATGTCGAGTCGCTCTCTGCTTACGCACGTCAATTTCTGGATAAAATGGACAAGCCCGATGTTGACCACATCGATGGACTCTCTCCGGCGATCTCCATTGATCAGAAAGGGACAACACATAATCCGCGCTCGACTGTAGGCACCGTTACAGAAATTTATGACTATCTGCGTCTGCTCTATGCTCGTATCGGCCATCAGCATTGTCCTCAGTGTGGACGTGAGGTGAGCCAGCAGACACTCCAGCAGATCGTCGATGCGGTACTCAGTCTGCCAGAAGGATCACGTATCCTCCTGCTAGCCCCATTGGTGCAAGGACGTAAGGGCGAATATAAGAATATCTTTGAAGAGATGCGCCGCTCAGGCTATGTACGCGTGCGAGTCGATGGCAAGGTCCTGGATTTGAGCGATGAGCTTGATCTCGATAAGCAGAAGAAACATACTATTGAGGTTGTTGTCGATCGTCTCGTTATTCGCAAAAACAAAAAACAAAACACGGAAGAGCAGACTGAAGAGAGCGCGCCAGTTAAACGTGTCGCCGAGCCCCCTGCACTCTACGAGGTCAATGCAGCGCAACAATCGCACAGAGATGAAGATGGTATCGCTGAACCAGATATCGCGGATATTCTGCATGAGGAGATTGATCAGTCTTTCCGACAGCGCATCTCTGACTCGTTAGAGACAACCCTCAAGCTGGGTAGTGGCGTCGTACTGGTCTCGGTTGTCGATGGTGAAGAAATCCTCTTCTCAGAGAAAGCAGCCTGTGTCTACTGCGGCATCAGCCTGCCAGAGATTGCTCCCCGCACATTTAGTTTTAATAGTCCACACGGAGCTTGCCCAACCTGTACAGGTCTTGGCACTCAGTTAGAGGTTGATCCTGAGCTAGTGGTCACGAACGCGGATTTGAGCATCCTGCAAGGCGCTATCGCTCCCTGGAACAAAGTCATTAATGGCAGTCAATGGCACGCAGCGACACTAGAAGCACTCGCTACACGCTATGCGTTCGATCTCAATACGCCCTGGAAGGCCCTCAGCCCAGATCTTAAACAGATACTACTGCGTGGTACAGAGGAGGCTTTAACTATTCGCTACACGCCACAGCATGGCAACACACGTACCTACACGACACACTTTGAAGGTATTATTCCTAACCTTGATCGACGCTATCAACAGACCGAGAGCGAAGGGGTTCGCGAAGATATTGAAAGCTATATGTCATCTCGAATTTGTCCCGATTGTCACGGAGCACGCCTCAAACCCGAAGCGCTGGCCGTAACCATTGGAGGCCGCAATATCGTCCAGGTAACCCGACTCGCTATCGGCAGAAATCAGAGCTTCTTCCATGCGTTAGAAGAAGGCATAGCGGAAGTTGCACCGCCAGTTACGCATGTGGTATCAAATGGCAAAGGCAAAAACAACAAGAAAGCTATAGGCAATGGCTCGCTCTTAGGCGATCCGCTAGCACCTATTCCACTTGAGGGCCCGTTGCTAACGAGCACCTTGAGTAACCGTGAACGTTTCATCGCCCGTCAGGTGCTTAAAGAGATTCGAGCCCGCATCCAGTTCTTGCTCGATGTGGGACTAGACTACCTGACATTAGATCGCACGGCCGCCAGTCTATCCGGTGGTGAAGCACAACGTATCCGCCTCGCCACACAGATCGGCTCTGGTCTGATGGGAGTGCTCTATATTCTGGATGAACCCAGTATTGGACTGCATCAGCGCGATAATGAACGCCTGATCCATACGCTGGAGCGTCTGCGCGATCTGGGCAATACGCTGCTGGTGGTCGAGCACGATGAGGATACGATGCGTTCCGCCGATTATATTATCGATATTGGTCCCGGAGCCGGTGAACATGGCGGACATGTGGTGGCCGCTGGTACATATGCAGAGCTACTGGCCAACACGAATTCTATGACCGGTGACTATCTATCACATCGACGACGTATCGAAGTACCAGTCAAGCGCCGTCAGGGCAATGGCAACAAACTGACCATCAAGGGTGCCCGCGAAAACAACTTGAAAAATATTGATGCGGATATCCCCCTAGGCAAATTCGTTGCTATCACTGGTGTCTCTGGTTCAGGAAAAAGTACGCTGATTACAGATATTCTGTATCGTAAACTATCACAATTCTTCTTCCGTGCACACGATAAACCCGGTCATCACGACAAAATTGAAGGCCTAGAACATCTGGATAAAGTCATCGATATTGATCAGTCGCCTATTGGTCGCACACCGCGTTCAAATCCGGCGACCTATACGAATGCCTTCACCAGTGTGCGAGAATTGTTCGCTCAGGTTCCTGAATCACGCATACGAGGATATCAGGCAGGACGTTTCTCATTCAATGTCAAAGGCGGACGCTGCGAGGCGTGTAAGGGCGAAGGTATTGTGAAAATCGAGATGAACTTCTTGCCGGACGTCTATGTCCCTTGTGAAATCTGTCAGGGCCAACGCTATAATCGCGAAGCCTTAGAGATCCATTATAAAGGGAAAACCATCGCGGATGTCCTGAATATGACTGTCGAAGAGGCGTTAGATTTCTTCTCCAACGTGCCATCGATTCAGAATAAGATGAAAACGCTGAACGATGTCGGTCTCGGCTATATGCGGCTGGGACAACCAGCGACGACACTCTCAGGCGGCGAAGCTCAACGTGTCAAACTTGCTACAGAGCTTTCCAAACGCGCAACCGGCCGCACGATGTATATTCTGGATGAGCCAACGACTGGTCTACACTTTGCGGATGTTGAACGTCTGCTGGATGTCCTCCAAAGATTAGTTGATACGGGTAATACTATCGTGGTCATCGAACACAATCTCGATGTGATTAAGAGCGCGGATTGGCTGATCGATCTGGGTCCTGAAGGTGGTGATCGCGGTGGTCGTATCATCGCCGAAGGGACACCTGAAGAGGTCGCAGAGAACCCGGTATCTTATACGGGACATTTCTTGAAGCGCATGCTCCAGGAAGAGGTCGACAATAAATCAAAGCGCATCCTGACCGCCGTCCCCAACTAGCATCTATGGCTGATCACATGAGCTGCGTGTCTTGCGCACCCAAAGCTTATATGATCGGCCTCCGTTCCCGCTCAAGCATAGAGGACAAGAGAGCCTACTGTAGCTGCGTGCCCTTGCGGACGCGGTCCCCTTCATCGTATGGTTTGCTCCTAATAAGCAATTAAATCCCTCAATATCACCTCTCACCCAAAATAATGTGTCATGCCAAAAGATGTATATGTGTTAAGTGTCGCGATGGGTTTCGTACGAGCAACGGGACCACGATCGCGATGGGTTTCGTACGAGCAACGGGACCGTGTCCACAAGGGCGCAATACTGTTCAGTTAGGCTCGTCAACGCGATGGCGCTTGATCGTAGCGACCAAGCCAGCCAACGCTAGCGCCGCGGTCTTGTGCCCGGCGACCCGTTTCTCGTATGATATGCTCCTAATAAGCACATATATCCTTGTATAACAAATTGTCTGAAATGAAGAATTATACGCCTCATTAGGCACGTGCATTATGTTGTATAAACGCTTTGGCGGAGTTTTTCGTGCGGGAACTGGTCGCCGGGCGCAAGACCGCGGCGCTAGCGTTGGCTGGCTTTGAGGCCTCCGGGGGAAGAGATGGAACTCGCCAAGTTCTTAACTGAAGTGTATTGTCCACAAGGGCGCACAGCTACAGTAAGCTTGCTTGCTCTCCTTCTGTATTTTCCTTATGGAAGTGTTCAACGAATTAGGCACTCCCCTTTTCGTCTAAACGTGAAACCATTCCATCACCTTAGGCTTCCCTCTGTTCGGATCTCTTTGACCGTCGATCCTCACCTCAAGAGGTAATGCCTGCAACTGCTGCACCATCTCGTCAGAACAGTAATGATGATAGATAAATAACTTTTCCAATTGCCGAAGCGCGGGGCTGGCGAAGAGCGCCTGTGCCCCACGATCTGTAAAGATGCCCATTGAGAGATCCAGCACCTTGAGCCGTTCGAGCAGAGGAGAAGCAGCCAGCGCCACTGCGAGATCATCCTCAATGTGACTCATGCACAGTGTCAGATGACGAAGACACGGAAAAAGCTTGCCAGAGAATAGAGGAGCAAGATCGTCAATAGTAGGCGCATTCTCTTCATCGAGGTCAGGCAGTTCGAGCGCTGGTAGATGGGCTCGCCAGAGGTCATGCGCGATCCTGTCTTTGTCATACAGCCAAAGCTCTAAGTGTTCGAGCGCTGGTAGATGGGCTCGCCAGAGATCATGCACGATCCTGGCTTCCAGCCCTGCCGTTGCGATACTCAGAGAGCGTAGCTTCTCACTATGGATCGTTCCTATCTGAAACTCCCCCTCGTGCGTCCAGCCATAGAGACGAAGCTCCTCTAACTGAGGGAAGGCCAGAAAGATGGGAGAGACATCAGGCTTCGATCCTGAATATATGGATAGGCTTTCCCGCAAAATTATCGGTATCAGCTCCTAATGGCATAAATTTACTTCTCCTTGTATCGACGATTTTTGGTCGTTCGAGCAAACTTTTTGTGTGTCGTTCATTTGGGTTAAAACATTCAGGTTCCCAGAGATGTCTTACGAACATTGTCTTACGGATAGAAGGAGCAAATCCGGCGAACTATCACATTTCAAGCAGTGACTGATAGTCATCAGAGTTCTCGAAGCCCGCTATCTAGGCCGCCGCTTGATGGCAACTTTTCATGTGAGGTGGGACGCGTAGCATGTAGCGGCGACCAATCGATGGACATTGAACAGAACTGCCTAGAAGTCTATCACAAAGATAAAAATAAATAGACATCAGCTATCTCTCAATCAGATGATGTTATTCTCCTCCCAAGTATCGATTTAGAGATAAGCATGGAAGATATCTATGCAAAAACAAGCATAAGTTAGCCTAATCGAGGAAAACCCTGGTCGAGCAATCAAGCCAGGGCTTTTTTGTGCCGGAGAGGAGTGAAGATCAACAAAAGTTTACATTTATGAGATAGATTGTGTAGAATTTACTACATCTTTTTTATCTGCCGCTATGGCCTCGTCGGAACCATTATCCTCTGCTACGTCGCCGATAGGTGGTTCAGTCGATGGTATCCGCCCGGCTGAACCGTTGTTAGCACCCGGATCGGATTTATCTAGCTTGATAGGCACACCACGACGACGCTGACGCGCATCGATCCAGACGATCAATGAGGCCATCGTGACCATCACGAGCGCGATACCGATCAACTTGAAGAAATGTCCAAATCCTAGCGCCAGACATCCAAACAGAATAGTGAGTCCATAGAATATATAGCAGATTTGTCTGACGCTCAGCCCTGTCGCCTGTAAACGATAATGTAAGTGCGTACGATCATAATGCAAGGGATGTTGTCCCCGGCGGATGCGGTTGATGATGACAATTGCCACATCCATAATGGGTACGCCCAGAACCATCAACGCCAACGCGATTTTTGCTCCCCCCATAATAGAGAGCACCGCCAATCCCAGCCCCAGAAATTGCGAGCCACTATCGCCCATAAACATATGGGCGGGATTCCAGTTGTGCGGCAGGAAACCTAACGCAGCTCCCGCAAAAATCGCAGACAGCACAGCAATGGTATACTGACCAAGCATCCAGCTCGTAATACTGATAAAAATCGCGGTGATTACCACTACACCGGTTGCCAACCCATCTACTCCATCAATCAAGTTGACAGTGTTCATCATACCCGCCATCCAGAACCATGTGAGTAACACAGCCGGAATAGCCAGTAAACGAATATCGGTATTATGGATAAAAACATCGACCGTCGTTCCATGATAGAACGGCACTGTTAACGATTGAAAAGGATTACCAAAACCAAATAAGAGCACACCATTGAATTTACCATTGAGAAAGGGTCCTAGCACGATAATGACAGCGATAGTCTGAGCCAACAACTTCGGTAATGGTCGTAAAGGCTTCACATCATCATAGGCATGTACCGCTACAATTACCGTTGCCGCCGCCAGGAATAACCAATAGATTATTTTTTCCTTTGGCTGCAAATCACCATTGTGGATATAAAATATTAACGAGGCAATCACAAATGCCAGGTAGATAGCCACTCCGCCCAGGCGTGGTATCGTATCTTGCTTGCGCCCGGGTTCTGCCGGCCGAACCAAATGAAATTTGCGGCACACAAAAGCAACCACAAACAACAGCAGATATGAAACTACAAATGCGCAAAATCCGCCAGCCAGCAATAAATAAAAACTCGTATCGGGATGATCCAAGTTCAGTAGATGCGTAGATAATAAAAAGGATAGCGCCTGGCTGTGAAATGTACTCGCCAGTACCATGAATGTGCCCCCCAAACCGATAAGTGTTAACAGATAACAATCCGTTCTAGATATACGGCTTTAACAAGAGAACGCGCGTCTTGATCTTTTCGGGTGTGAACTTCATCACACTATACAATCAGACTGATATCTGTACCAATCGATCCCAATCGGCGTAATCTTTATGACAAGTCACTATAGCTTGAGGCCATAGTTCGTGGAGCAAGTGAGTGAGCGGTTCACATTGTTGATATCCAATTTCTAATAACATCACTCCTCCATTCCTAAGAGTACCAGAAGAACGTACTTCTTTGCACAATCTGAACAAGAGATCTAGCCCATGTGGGCCACTAAACAGAGCGAGATGGGGTTCATACGCCAACACATCCTGACTCATCTCGTCCATCTCATCCAAACCGACATACGGCAAGTTCGCCAACAACACATCAACAGGTTCAGGCAAGGGAGCGATAAGATCTCCCTTCAATAAACGCACACGATCAGTCACATGATACCGTTCACAGTTTTGTTGCGCGATTTCAAGTACGTCGGAGGAAATATCGCAGGCATAGATATAGGGCAAACGTGGCTCAGTCACAGCCACAGCAATTGGGATAGCTCCACTTCCCGTACCCACATCAGCCACTACAGGGATCGTCCCTTGTGAGAAACGCATCTGAATCTCATTAAGAGCCGCTTCAACCAATAGCTCGGTCTCGGGACGAGGTATCAAGACACGACGATCCACAATAAAATCCAGGCCATAAAATGCTTGCTGGCCCAATATATAGGCGATCGGCTCATATAAAGCACGCTGTTGCAACAATGCATGATAACGTTGCTCCTCCTCAGGAGTCAAAATGCGTTCAGGATGTGCCAGTATATACGCTCGATCTACATCGACAACCGCACCTAACAATTTCTGCGCCTCAATACGTACTCCAGAGATATCAGCTTGAGCTAATATCCTTGCTCCAGCCACCAGGGCCTCCTGAAACGTAGTCATATCTCTCTTCCCTGCAAACGGTATACAATAAATTCTATTGCCTCACAACGGTGAAACATGAAGTATATAAAGATTAAAATAGCCGACAATCAATACTGGTAGCAGATTCAGGAGCAGCCTCCTCTCTCTCGTTAAAGAGGAGGCTGCCTGCAAGAGCTTATTTTTCCAATGTGCTCTTACTATTACGCTCTCCATCGTAGGTGAGCAGAATACGTTTCCCTTCAAAGACGGTCTCTAGATGAACTGGGCGTCCCCAAAGTAGGTAGACATGCTGTAAGGTTTTTTCAGCATAATTTAAATCGAGTTCCTGCCCCTCAAAGAGATGCGTGAGGTATAATTCACGATTACCTCGATAATCGCCGTTGTCCACTACTAGATAGGGATGTCCAAAGTTGGTCATATTACCAACAATGGTATCGCGAACCTTTTCCCAGTTCTTTTCGGCAATAACCCACTCATCGCCCTCTTTTTTGTAAAGGTACAGATCCAGATCTTTGATCAAGTCTTCAGTGAGATAGTTGCGCAAGAATGAGACATCATTATCGAGTTCGCGCACCTCAAAGATCTTCTGGTGTCCCATATTCGGTTTGCGGCCCAGTCGATCCTGCTCCTCGCGGGTTGGATTATCCCAGCGACGCTCGATATCTTCAAAGATTTTATATCCGATGTAATAGGGATTCAAAGATGTCTGCGAAGGGGTCAGCACACCTGAATGCAACTGCGCAAACTCAACCGTCTCTGAGTCTGAAATGATGCCTTTCTCCCCCAACTCACGCATGATACGTGCGTGCCAGGTTGATGCCCATCCCTCATTCATCACCTTCGTCTGCATCTGTGGAATAAAGTACAGCATCTCGGTACGTACAATCTCAAGCACGTCACGCTGCCAGGGCTCCAGCAAAGGCGCATGACGTGTCAAGAACAAAAGCAGATCTTTCTCGGGTTTTTCTGGAAACTTGGGTGTCTTGCTAGGACGGCGATCGCGCTCCTCCTCAGCCTTACGAGCCTTATCATCCAGACCCCATAGATCATCGTACGCTGTACTGACCGGCTTCGCTTCCTCCTTAGGAGCCGTATCATCACCATCACTGTTTAACAAAAGATTATAATCGATATGCTCCTGAACCGAAAGCACAGCATCCAGAAAACGTTCAACCTCATCCTTACCATGATCAAACTCATATTTCGCAATGCGTTCGGCATGAATACTCGCCTTATCGATCATGCGTCGTGACGTATGCTGAAAGTAAGCATTATTTTTAAAGAAATCGGTATGACCAAAGACATGCGCTGCCACAAAAGTATTCTGTAACAGATTATTCATATCCATCAGGAAAGCATAACTGGGATTAGTGTTGACCACCATCTCATAGATTTTGCTCAATCCCAGGTCATACTGCATCTTTTGACGATAATATGCTTTCCCATGAGTCCAGTGACTGAAACGTCCCGGCAAGCTATAGGATGCAAACTCATACATAATAGAAGCAGGAACCAGCTCGAAATGAGTAGGAAAAGGATCAAGTCCAAACTTTTGAGCCTCTTCCCAGGCTGCATCTATACCATCGCGCAGGCGTTCAATGTCGCTGTTTGCAACATGATCAATCATCTAAGAAACTCCTGACTCTACCTGCCTGGCACAGGATCACGCTGAGCAAAAAATTTACGCAGCGCGGGATAGACCTCTTTTTTATCTGAAATGGTAACCGGAATAAATTTCTTATCGTTGATTTTGTTGTACGCCGACATCAATGTGCTCGGAGAACGGTAATGCCCTTCCCGAATCTCTCCATAGCCAAAGATGTTACATTGTGCCATCAATTTATTGACCAATTGCACGCAGCGATCATTATCCCAGGGGAGGTTATCGCCATCAGAAAAGTGAAACGGATAGATGTTCCAATCATTTGGATCGTAACGCTCTTGAATAATCTGGAGCGCCAATTCATACGCCGAGGAAACCTGAGTACCACCGCTCTCACCTTTATGGAAGAACTCTTCCTCCGTCACCTCTTTCGCTTCGGTATGATGACTGATAAACACAATATTCACATTGTTGTACTTTGTACGCAGAAAACGTACCATCCAGAAGTAGAAGCTGCGAGCAATATACTTCTCAAATTCGCCCATTGATCCCGAAACGTCCATCATAGCAATGACCACCGCATTGGATTGGTATTTGATGGTCGGGTCCCACACTTTAAAACGCAAGTCGTCAGACTTGATGTCTTTAAATGAGGCATCTCCTTTGGATGCGTTGCGCTTAATATTCTCCAAAATCGTACGTTTTTTATCGAGGTTTGCCATAGCTCCTTTTTTACGCACATCGGTAAAAACGACCGATTCAGTTTCCATCTCTTGCTGACGTTTCTGTTCAAGATTCGGCAAACCAAGGTCTTCGAAGATTAAAGCTGCGAGCTCCTCCATGGAGACTTCAGCCTCATAATAATCGTATCCAGCATCCTTGCCAGCCTCGCCTTTTTTGCCCTTGCCAGGCTTCGGCTCTTGCGCAACGACATCACCAACTTTACTTTTCCCATTGCCCTGGCCCGCATGTTGTTGCCGACCATGATCGTAACGGAAATTATATTCTTCCAGCGAGCGAATAGGGATACGCACCGTTTTTTTGCCGTCTGAGAGAATGATGCTCTCCTCGCTGACAATTTCCCCTAAGTTCTTTTTAACTGCTTCGCGGATCTTTTCTTTGTGGCGTTCCTGGTCGCCCTGACCTTTGCGGTGCAGTGACCAGTCATGTTGGGAGACAGACATGGATGATTCTCCTTGCTAAAATGAAACCACAGCGTAGAAAGGAGTACGGCCGTTGGAAGTTCAGCGCTGAACTTCCAACGGGTGCTACACTTTCTACATTGATCGATCATCCTGCTTCTGATGCGAGCTAGCGATTTAAGAGGCTGCCGGTATAGCGAAGAAGCTCGTTTGCACTCTCGTAGGTATATCCTTGCTCAGCAACCAAGCGCTCAACGACCTCGTTGATCTTACGCAGTTGCTCTTTATCAGGAGTACGAGTTGAGGTTGTAATTTTTACAACATCGCGCAGGTCAGCAAACAACTTCTTTTCAATGGCTTCTTTTAGGCGCTCGTGGCTGGTATAGTCGAAGGTCAAACCCTTGCGCGCTAGCGAAGAGATACGAATGAGGATCTCTTCACGGAATGAACGTTTTGCATTCTCCGAGACTCCGATCTGTTCCTCAATTGAGCGCATCAGATGCTCATCGGGCTCCAGTTCCTCATCGGTAATGGGATCACGCAATTTTGTCTTATTACAGTAAGCTTCAACATTATCAAGGTAATTGTTGAGCATCGTATGCGCGGACTCCTCGTAGGAGTACACAAACGCACGCTGCACTTCTTTTTTAGCGATCTCATCGTATTCTTTACGGGCGTCATTAATGAAGTTAAGATAGCGCTCACGCTCTTCGCGTGTAATACTAGTATGCTGATCCAGACCATCGCGCAAAGCGCGTAAAGCATCAATCGGGCTAATGTAGGTAACATTGTTTTTGATCAGGGCATTCGACAAGCGATTGATCACGTAACGAGGTGAAATGCCATCCATGCCCTCACGCACGGCCTCTTCCTGTACCTCGCGGACGTCCTTTTGCTTGAAGTCCTCCATGTCTTCACCATCATAGAGCTTGAGCTTCTTCATCAGGCTCATGCCGGCTTTCTTCGACGGCTCCAGACGGGTCAGAATTGCGAAGATACTGGCGATGCGCAGGGTATAAGGAGCAATATGGACGTTTTGTAACGAGCTCTGCTTGAGTAGCTTCTCATAGATTTTCACTTCATCCGAGACACGCAGATTATATGGTACCTTTGCCAGAATGATACGATCCTGCAATGCTTCCGATTTCTTATTGCCTACAAATGACGAATACTCATGCTCATTGGTATGACTGACCACCACCTCATCAGCATAGATCATACTAAAGCGCCCGGTCTTGATATTCTGTTCCTGGCTCAAAGTCAGCAAGACATACAGGAATTTCTCATCGGTTTTGAGCATTTCTACGAACTCCATCACGCCACGATTAGCGATATTGAGTTCACCATCAAAACGATAAGCACGGGGATCGCTTTCAACTCCCACTTCACCAATCGTGGAAAGGTCGATGCCACCAACTAGTTCGCTGATATCCTGACTCTTGGGGTCAGATGGGGTAAAAGTTCCTACGCCAACACGATATTTCTCGCTGAAACTGATACGTTTGACTGGAACTTCCTCGATGCGTCCTCGATACTGATTATCAACCATATAACGGCAATGAGGACACAAATCGCCTTCGATGTAAAGGCCAAATTCTTTTTCTACATCGCCTCGTAGTTCGTAAGGAATTAGATGGAGCGGCTCTTCATGCATTGGACAATCTGTAATTGCGTAGATTGCCCCTTCAGGAATACGACTATAGGCCTCCAGGCCTCGCTTTATCAAATGCACGATCGTAGACTTACCACCACCAACAGGACCCATCAGCAGAAGCACGCGCTTCCTCACTTCAAGGCGCTGGGCGGCCGAATGGAAGTAGTCGACAATTTGTTGGAGCGGTTTTTCAATACCAAAGATCTCGTCACTGAAAAACTTGTAATGCGGCTCCCCATTTCGATTTGTCTCTACTCCTCCATCAATGATCATATGATAAATGCGCTCATGAGAAAGTCGAGCTACCGCTGGTTTTTTACAGGCTATCTCGAAGTACTCCGCGAATGTCCCTTCCCACATGAGCTCGCGCTCACGGTCCCGGTATTCTTCTAACCGCTTTACCAGATCCATAGTTCATCCTCTCTGTCTATAACTAATAGTGTATGAAGAAAGCCCCTACCCTTTCTGGGTCGCTTCCTACACTACGCTGATTACTGCTGCTACGGTGTACGAACCAGAAAACGCACTACGTGATTGGGAAATATCAAGAGAAGAAATGAGCTGATCAAGAGTACCGTCTACATATGACTACGAACCTCAGTTACCATATCAGTGTTAGCCTACTTAGACCAAAAAGGACCGGATCCTTGCCCGACACGCGCAGCGAGAAAACCAGCCCTTTCTACTTTCCTGAGATTATTATTTAAATGTAGATGTATAATACTCTGTGTCCAATCTTTAAATCGATTATTTTGGAATAAACTTAAGAGCTGCATCATAGCGATGCTCCTGCGTTGCTTCAATCGGTCCTTTCTCACTCCCAAGTATCAAGCAAGAGATGAACGATATCTACGATGGAAGTTGATTTCCCTACCTCTACTTCACCACCGCCATAAATTGCCATTATCTTATAAGGGTATATACTCATTATAGCATATTTCTTTCTATCAAACAATTCTTCTAGGATATCTGGAACATGGTAATCGACGATTTTATTCCAAATTACTAAGAAATTGGGTCTCCACTAACGTCGAGTGATGCTGAAAACAAGATTACAGTTGCCCCACGCTCGATATTTAAACGCTTGGCTGCTGAACCATTGTAGATGGCTATTGCTATTGTACCGGAGCTATCTAGTAGTAAAAATGGCTCCTGATCGTTGGAGCGTTCAGCAAAGAAACGCCGCCGCTCTGTAATCATCAACCGATGTTCTGGGATTGCCAGCTGTATATTTGGGTGGCTGAAAAAATCAGGGATCATCTCAAGCGGAATATTGGTGATGAGATTGCCAAAATGGTCGATGGATACGATCTGCGCCTCAATACGATCGTTCTTCTTGACTGGCTGAGCGATATCCAGGTGACACAGATCAGCGACTGCCACAGATGTCCCTAGATCGTTCAATGCACTACCCGTAGCTAGATAAGCCGCAACTGGAGCAAAAATATCACGTCCCTGAAAGGTGGAGCTCACAGTGGGCAGATGATAGCTGGTATTCGTCAACTTTACTGCCTCATGCACCGTTTGTTGCTCCAGGATCATGTGAAAAAGACCGTTATCAGGACCAACAAAACACCAGTCGCCTGCGTGCAGCGCAATAGGAGCGCGCTCGCTACCCACACCAGGATCAACAACACACGCAAAGACCGTGCCACGAGGAAAATAGCGATAACTAGTCCACAACGCCAGAGAGCCAGCCAGGATATCTTGCGGTGGAATATCATGTGTGATATCGATTAATGTGCTACCAGGAGCAATACCAGCTATCACCCCTTTCATTACACCAACAAAATTATCCTTTAAACCAAAATCCGTTAACAACGCAATAACAGCTGGAGAAGAATGAGATACAGAATGTTGCATAGTACTATAGTCCTCCCATAAAATCATAAGGATAGCTATGTCATATACTTAAGTGTATAGGTACACATTAAATAACTCAGGTGATGCGTCATAAGTCACATCCCCCACGCGATAACTATGACATTATAAAAGATGTATGCTATACTAGCCCCGAATACAGACACGGAAGAGCACAAATCAGGGCAGCAGGGCTCTCATTGCCACTATCGTTCCATGGACATACGGAAGAATAATAATAATACCAAATGTCTGGATACCGTGCATTGTACCTCCTCACACTGAAACGTGTCTCCTCTGTGCCTATAGGGTAGGGGTATATGCATAGGAGGCTTCGATGGTCAACGTCGTAAGATCAAATAAACAAAAATTGGAAATTACCCCTGTGAACTCAGTTATCAAACGGGCAACAACTGGAGTGCTACGGGTATGAATATTAATACGAGTACAGGTGGACCACACCTGCTTCTTTTTGAGCGCGATCAGCAATTTGCAGCTCTACTCACTAGTGAATTGCAATTAGCGGGCTACACGAACCATATAGCTCGTACTGCAGTTGAAGTCTTTGACGCTATTTCGCGCTATCCTATCCGGCTTGTCATAGTGGATCTTGCACAAGCCGCTGCTGCGCGACGCGAGTTTTGGGTCGCATTGGACTCTCAGCGCCGAGATCGCAAAGTTCAGGTGCTAACATTTTTGTGCACGAACCTGGCGGGCTATGGTCCCCGTGATCTAGATGATCATGTTCAAAATACTAATGTAGATATAGAGATTGACGGCATGCTTGGCTTGATGAGCCTGGTAGATGCCGTTCGCACTCGTGTGCCAAGCACGGTTATCGACACAAACGCCCAACAACGCATACCACGCTTCTCAGCACCATCAACGCCTGCTGCCCCTCAACCTTCTATGCAAATGCCCATCAATGGAAATAGTGGATCATTCCAGGCGCCATTATCATCAGATACAGGTGCAATACAAGAGCTACACAGATCTGGCTCGCACTTCCTACCACAAACACCCGTAGGCCAAGTACCACCAACTCAAGTAAACCAGAATCCACAACCATCCCCAGCCACGGGACTATCTGGCTCCAGCCAACCTTCGTACAGCGAAAAAATACGAGCTGTCCTCTATCCAAATCAACGCGTATGGAGTACTCAAGATGCAGATGCGCAGTCAACAACCTATGAAATGAAAGATACGACCGAATTCAGCAATGCCAGCAATGCCAGCAATGCAACCGACGCCGCCTACTCAACCCATCAACAATGAGTCAAATCCTTTACAGCGGCTTTCAGGTGGTGGGCGACTCACCAGCAACGAGAATCCACAAAATGAGTCTGGACTTGCTCAATTATCACGTCTGGTACAAGGTTTTCGCTCCTCAATTCCATTGAAAGAGGACAACTCATCATATATGCAACCTGCACCAACTCAGCAGCAGCAACCCGTTACCCAATGGTCGTCCGCACCAACGCCAACGCAGCAACCCACAGTTCAGTGGTCGTCCGTGCCAACGCCAACGCAGCAACCCACAGCTCAGTGGTCGTCCGTGCCAACGCCAACGCAGCAACCCACAGCTCAGTGGTCATCGACACCTGTGCCACAGCCAACAACTCAGTGGTCAACATCCAACACCTTGCAACCGTCAGTCGAACATGTCGAATATAAAGAACCAACGCAAAACCAGATGCATCTCAATAATCCTAGCCCTCTTGCGAATCTTCATCCTACTTATACGCAGAGAGATAGTATCGATACCAACCATGTAAGACCTGTTCCTCCTGGCAACAATGCGCCATCAACGCTTGAATCCACACGCGAACGGGAAATAGAGCAGAACCAGATAAACAATCAGCAGCATCAGGTACATACCTATTCAACCTTTGTCATACCAACCGCCCGCTCAACACAAGATGATAAAATCGGAGCCCAACCATTACGTGCATCTCCTATTCAGGACATGCCGCTCGAACGCACTGTCTCAGGACCAGCCATTACAGAGATGCCCAAACGTCCAGATGTACTTTCGCGATCTAACTATGTGCAACAACCAGTGACGCCAGCAACGCCCAACAACACGGCTCATCTGGCCTCTATTGCGACGCCCATGCCTCCAACGAACACTGGAACAATAGCAATGACGCCGCCTACTCCGTATGCACCACTCGAGACACGGGAACAACCAGAAACGCGGTATGAGCAGAAAAGAGCAGATGAACCTATCGGTGCGATACTCGGGAAGGAGCAAGTCAATACAACAATGACTGCCCATAAAGAGGAAATCCTTCCCGAGCATGCGCAACTCCCTGATGATCTGGCAGAAAATATGACGACAAATAATGCCGTCCTACTCGATATTGTCCAAAGCCTGCCGCCCATGCCTGCACTTAAAGAACAACCACAATCAGTGCAACCGCAGGCATTAAATGGCAGAGCGACACGCTCTCTCAACAAAGTACTACTTGATGGTCATCTTGTGCCTCAAGATCGTCTGGATGTGGCACAAAATATTCAACGTATGTTAAGCGGCGTGGATTTAAATTATCAACTTGGTGAAATATTACTTATGTTTAAATTATTAACTCCTGATCAACTTTTGGCAGCAAGTCTCGTTAGCTATGGTTTAATCACGACAACACAAATAAGTGCTCTAGGCCGTATCCGTCAAGAATTATATGCAATCGGGCTGGAGTACGATCTCGAAAATTTACTTATTGTATTTAGAATATTGACAGCTGAGCAGTTACGTGAAGCACGTTCCAGTCTACAAAGTTAATATGATCCGCATGTTTTTGCGGTTTAAAGATAAAATAATAGAACTGACGGTTTTATATCGTCAGTTCTATTATTTTAGAAAAAGTAGAGCAGGCATCAGTATAACTATAAGATAGCTGATGCAACAGATATTTTTTCGATCTGTGCCCCTAGCGCACGCAGTTTCCCATCCAAATGTTCATAACCACGTTCAATATGCTCAATACCATAAACACTAGAAGTACCTTCTGCGCACAGTGCAGCCAGAATATATGAACATCCAGCCCGAATATCAGGAATGTCCAGGCGCGTTCCCACCAGTGGCGTTGGCCCACTAACAACACAGCTATGCGTGTGCTGCTTCTCACGAAAACGACAAGGCACTTCACCCAGACATTTGGGATAGAGACCTATATGGGCCCCCATGCGCACCAATGTACTGGTATAGCCAAATCGATCTTCATAAATCGTTTCATGCACGACTGAAAGGCCATTGGATTGAGTAAGCAATACGGTGAATGGCTGCTGCCAATCGGTCATAAAACCGGGATGCACATCAGTCTCCAACGCAATAGCCGGAGGCATTTTGCCATCCCCGATAAAGCGTATACCCTCATCATCAACCTCAAAGCGCAATCCCATTTTCAGCAGCGTGTTGAGAAAAGATAGCAGCGTATCCTGTTGAGCATGCCGCAGATAGACATCGCCCTTTGTCAGATAGGTGGCCACGGCCAGCGAGACGGCCTCGTTACGATCACTGAGTAAGGTATGCCTGGCACCTTTGAGCTCAGCAACGCCCTCAATAACGATGCGTCGATCAACCTTATATTCGATGATCGCGCCCATCTTTTGCAACAACTTGATCAGATCGGCAATTTCTGGCTCAGCTGCAGCATTTTCAATAATCGTGACGCCCTTTGCCAGCGTGGCGGTGATCAGCAAATTTTCGGTCGCCATGACGCTGGGAAAGGGGAGCGAGATAGTTGCTCCATGCAAACGTTCGGGAGCATAACAATGATAATACCCGTCTTTTTCGACGATCTTCGCTCCCATCTGCTGCAAACCCTGGATATGGTAATTAATAGGACGTGGGCCAATACGATCTCCACCTGGTAGGGGAATCACAGCCTCACCGCAGCGATGCAGCAATGGTCCAATCGTCATCACGCAGATGCGGTTCAGTCCACCCACGGCACTCGAAACATGACTATTAATAATATTAGTGGTCTGAATAGTCAGGGTATGCTCCTCACGATCCATCTCTACATATGAGCCCAGGTCCTGACACAATTTTACGGTGAGTTCCATATCGCCTAAAATAGGTATATTGCGCAATGTACATGTATCAGTCGTCAAAAGAGATGAGATCAACATTTTTGTGACTGCATTTTTGGCCCCACTCAACGTGACTTCTCCATGCAGCGGCTGTCCCCCCGTAACTAAATAATGGGGGGTCAACAGATCTTCTTGCTCTATCATTACAAAATAAGACCTTCCTACGATTTTTTAGCATTACCAGGTGCTTCCCATAACCAACGCAGTGCATTGAGACGGGAAGGAGGTGACATAACGTTGTAACGGATTCGTCGATCTATCTTACGTGCCTGCTCCTGTTCTTGACCCAAAGCATCTAAAAGATCCAGGAAACTGTTTACGCTTTGAGCTACCCCCTCAACCATGAGATAGCCAG
This sequence comes from uncultured Chloroflexia bacterium, assembly GCA_963699315.1. Lineage (GTDB taxonomy): Bacteria > Chloroflexota > Ktedonobacteria > Ktedonobacterales > Ktedonobacteraceae > Dictyobacter. The sequence goes on along the minus strand of OY969433.1, from coordinate 2,722,053 downwards.
ATGGCTTCACTGCATCGCCAACCAGATAAAGGCCATGCACAGCCAATTGTTGATCGACATCCTCGCCCTGAGCCATACGGTTCACCGGCCACTCTCCACGATACGTTCCCATAGTGAGAATCTGGCAATGCTTTTCAAATGCCTCACCAAACATGAAACGCAGATCGGCAAGAGCCAGCGCTCGCTCTTCTTCCACATTATTACTCTGAATAACCTGATGGCTAATTAATAAGTGTTTGCCCGCTGGGGCCAGCGAGGGATCACTATTGGTAGGCTGTACCATACCAGCAATGCGTTGTGTATCCAGACAATACATAATCCCTCTATGGGGAATTAACGAAACATCGCTGAGAATATGCACCTTTAAGCCAATCGCCTCTTGCAGCGTATCAGATAAAGCATAATCCGGTGCATTGTCCTTATCAGCTACCCGCTTCAACACATCGGCCTGTGTGATACGGCGATTCTCTAATAATGCGTTGGTGGCACGTGGACCAATATCACTTACAACCAGAGAGGATTGTAAAAGTTGCTCCTCACCAGTACGCTTATTTTTCACGCGTACGCCGCTTACCTGTCCATGTTCTTGTAGAATCTGCAATACTTCGCAGGAGAGTAGTATCTCGCCATCATACATACGCACCCGTTGCTCCAACTGGTGCGTGATCTCCCCACAGCCTCCTTTTACAATGGCTGGAGCACCATAGCGAAACATGTTCTTGGTCGTGCACACAACTTCAGCGGTATGGACTTGATGCAATTCGAGGCTTAAGGCGAAGCGGGATATGCTGGCAAAGAAGGCGACCAATTGCGGATTACGTTTCACATCGATATGGCGCTCCAACCAGATATTAAAGGGCAGATGCTGCTCCTGCGGTGGCAAAGGACGAAAAAACATCAGATACCCCAGGCGCAAAAGAGACCAGAACTGCCGCGGCCCCAGGAATTTTGCTACGCCTAACAGGCCAGAAGAACGATATTGCTTCCCATGGACGTGAAATGATCCAAAGACATCAGCATCGTAGAGACGGTGGGGAATGTTCAAGCGCTCCAACATATGCGCCAGCACGCCGCTACTTCCAAACGGGAGCATATGAACCGCGCCAGTACTTACTTGTACGCCATGAAAATTCTTAGCCGTGAAACGTCCACCAGAATGAGGTAAGCGCTCCAACACAATGACACGTTTGCCGCGTTGCAAGAGATGAGCGGCACTAAGCAGACCACCCAGGCCGGCTCCGATGACGATAGCATCAACATGCTTCGTACTGGACAATGCGGAGGCGTCAGACGGGACATCCTCGGCATGCGTAAATGCTTGTTCGTACATGCAATTTCCGGTAAGCTAGTAAGGCTGATGATACCAACGATCAGATAACAACAGCGCATCCTTCGATCTGGCATAACAAAGCAAATAGGACGGATGGATGGATGCGGTTGTTTATCGGAAACCATTGTAGAGCATAACAACCAGAAGGAGAGCAAAGGGCGACCTCACATAGCCGCCCTTAAGGGATGCCATCAACAGTATAGCTATATCTACTTTTCTTCGCCAATCAAACCCCGTAACTGATTATTACACTCAGCCATTGTGTTTAATACATTTTGATGAATTTGGAAAACTTTATTTAATTCGCGAGATTTACGCGCCAATTTCGTCACATATTCAATATCACGAGGATTATTCATGACATCTTCCATCAATTGCGACAATTCAACCCAGGCCAAAGCTTCGCGGCTTCTTGCCACATCTGCAATCGTAGTTTCCATCCGATCGGAGATACGACGAATACTACTACGCAATTGACCAGCAGTCAGCCCAATCTCAGTATTATGGCGTTTTAGAGCATCCTGCGTAGCATTGAACTGTCCTTGCAGCGACATAATCTGACCATCCAACGACGCAAGAGCAGCCATTAATGAACTCATGTCCGGAAGAGGAGGCACAACAATTGCTGAGAAGCGATTGAGCGTGATATTACCCTCCACTGGAGTTGAGACATCAGAAGATGCACCAGAGTCAGCCTGTTCGTTTGTTGCTGTTTCTAACTGATAGGCTGTGGCTACTGGAGCCGGCTCAGGCGTACCTGATCCAGACTGCTCTTCATAAGCAGGAAGAGGAGCTGGTTCATCATAGCCAATCGGTGCCAACTCAGCCTCTGCTGCAGCTGGCGACTCAGCCTGTCCATAATCAACAGGTTCATCATACGCATCTGGCTCAGCTGGCGCGGGCACATAGCTATTAGCATACTCATCAGGTATGGCAATAGTAGCCAGAGAATCATCATGCGCCTGATATGCTGTCTCGGGTATAGGAGAATCATAAGGGACAGACATAGTCGGAAAATTCTCAATTTCCACGCCTGTCACGCCAGGAGCGCGAAACACTAGTTCATGTTCACCAATACCCACTTGATCACCATCCTGTAGCAGATATGGAGTTCCTTCTTCTAACTGTTGGGCATTGACAAAAGTACCATTCGCACTATGTTCATCCTGCAACAGATACTGACCATTCTCATAGTGTACAGTTGCATGACGACGCGAAGTTAATTTATCTTTTGATAGTAATATTTCACTGTTTGGAGCGCGACCAATCACAACTTCGGTTTTATCCAAAGGATATTCCTGCAACGTTTCCCCGCTATCAGAACGGAGAATAAAATAGCCAGGCACCTCAATCTTGTCCAAAGTTGCCTGTGCAGTAGCAGGTTCGCGCACGGTAGGTGGCTCAACGGATGCCGCCGCTGTAGGAGCAGCGTAATCAACTCCCCAAGATGAAATATTAGCAGGTGCAACATCCGGGGTAGATGAATTCCAATCTTCTGGAGTGGCAACAGTTGCTTCACTTATCCCGGCCTGCTGATCCAGGGGTGAGGGAGTTGCTGACAGCAGGCGATTACCGCAATTCAAACAGAAGTTGTCACCTTGCCGAGTATCAGCCCCACAATAGGGACACTTATCCATGATAAAAGTTCCTCCCATTTGTATGCACGCATCAATATGGTATCCTGCATACATATAAAACTTCTGTCCATTATAGCAGAAGTGTAAGTTGAGCGTCGAGTGCAACCCGGCGAAGAGCTAAGCCCTCTCACATCTCCAATAGAACTGTTCGCGCTGTCATCATAGCAAGCAAAAGCTACTTAGCTGGCATCCAATCAACATTAGGCTGCAAGTTCTGAAGGAACTGCTGCAACGAGCTGGTCGTACCACGGTTAGCAAACACGATACTTGTTTGATCACGAGCACCATTACACATTTGAATTGGATCTTGTGCTACCGCGGTCGGTGTCTGTGCTACGGCAGTCCCTGTAGCGGCAGTCGCCGCTTCATTCTGAGACACGCTACATTGAAAAACAGTATGCTGTACACTCAATGGAGCTTGCGAAAAACTCAGTGAATCCTTGTTTGGCAACACATAAGCAATCGTAAAATTGCTGCCAAAGATAGGATCACGCAATGAACTTGAGACACTTAAGAGACAAGTACCAGCTGGTAATGTTTGCGGTAAGTAGAGCGTAAAACCAAGATTCGCCTTCACCACATTCCAATCAGTTAACGTCTTAGGCTGATTATCAGCGGCCCCCAGACCTGTCTGCGCACCCGAGCTCTTGACACTCGAAGAGGCCTGATCACGAAATACCTCTTGCGGCTTCCCACACCAGGATAACTTTGCCAGGGCAACCGGGGCAGGAGTTGGCGTCGGCGCAACACGGCTATTCGTATTAGCACCGCCAGAACAAGCCACTAACGCGACGCTCAAAAGAATCAGCATACAGACGACAGAAATAGAAGATTGCCTGCTAAGGTGCATACCAGCAACACGACATCCTATCCGCTGCCGCCATATCTTATACCATAGAGACATAAAAAACTCCTTGCAAAATATTGAACGTTCTCAAAACATGAATGGTACCCAACATCGACATCACACATATAGCCGCATTCATTTTACTTATACAATACATAGAGAGCGCACCTATTACTAAGCCATAATATTCAAGCGTATCTGATATTTTCATCGATCGACATGTTTAAAAATCCATATGCGATTTAGTATACTTCACAAAGCAAATGAAATCTATGAGTTAGTTCTCATTCTGGTACCAAAGGCAGCTTATTGGATCGATTCCGCTCGCCAACGTAGCCGACGTCCCTGCGCCGCCGCGCGGGGACGTCGACTACGTTGGGTACATCTCGCTTAAAGTAATTCCGGTATACTATAAAGGTAGGCGCGACGGATATATTTCAGGCTATTCCGAGGTGCTCTCTATTTTTCGCGCGCTATCTGAATAGATCCTTATATGATGGCGATTAAGGCGCAAGGAAGGGCACAAAATGTGGCTTTTAAAAGCTCTCAAATGGTACCAAAGAAGGGCTTTACAGCGTTTTGATTTAATGCTACCATAACATTCTGCCTGTCACAAGATTATTATTTGATACTTATTTTTTGTCAAAAAATACCTGTCTACAACCAATGACGTAATACCTATCTACAACCAATGACGTACGGAGAGTGTACTGAAAAACAATTTGAAACACTAGCTCCAATAAACCTATCCCCAAAGGGGTGCTGCGCGTGAATGCGAAACAAATCTGGCAAACTGCAATTGAACGATTTAAACAAAAAGTAAATGCGAGCGTTTTTATCAGTTGGTTCCAAGGAACCTCTGCGCTCTCCTTTCAAGATGGCGTTTTTATTGTGAGCGTTCCATCAACATTTGTGAAAGCCCAACTGGAAACGCGCTTTCTAGAAATGATACGCTCCGCTCTCACTGACATTATAGGTGGGCCAGTTGAAGTCCGCTTCGAGGTGACAAAAGAACAGCTTGCACACGCTGATGATACTCAAGAAAATCAACGCACGCTTCGTTCACCCAGGCGTACATACCGCCTCTCAAAAGAACGGCTGGCGCCGTCGCTACGTGGCAAACGTACTACCTCCGACACTGCAGCAGCTAAGAATGTGCAGCCACCTATACCGCCGCAGGAAAATATCTATAGCAGAGAACAAGAAGAGTATGAGGTACCACGTCGATCTCTATCTTATAAGAAAGCGCAGTTCAGACAGGCACAGACGTATCCTACAGTAGAACCTGCAATGGATGAACCAGTTGGCAATGAGACTAAGCCACCTAAGGAATACAAGCCTGGTCCGATCCATCAGAGCCCGGAATACCAACCTGGTCCAACTCATCAGGGCTCGGAACACAGTCCAGTGCGTTCGAATGTAGAAGGCTTGCTCAATCACCGCTACAGATTTAGCTCATTTATCGTAGGGAAATCGAACAAGCTGGCTCATGCGACCTCCCTTGCAGTGGCAGAGAATCCCGGACGTATTTACAATCCACTCTTTCTCTATGGTGGTGTAGGTCTGGGCAAAACGCATCTGCTGCACGCCATCGGCCACGCAGGAGAAGAAGCGGGACTTAACGTTCTCTATACCACATCTGAAAAATTCACCAATGAAATCGTCAACGCCATCCGTTTTCAAAAGACCGAAGAATTTCGCTCCAAATATCGTCAGATAGATATCCTACTTGTTGATGATATCCAATTTATTGCCGGAAAAGAATCAACAGAGGAAGAGTTTTTTCATACCTTCAATGCGCTCCACAACGAAAACAAGCAGATTGTGGTCACCAGTGACCGTCCCCCCAAGGCTATCAGTAGCCTACAAGATCGCTTACGCTCTCGCTTTGAATGGGGCTTACAAGCAGATGTACAACCACCAGAATATGAACACCGTTTGGCTATTCTGCGCTCAAAATGTGACTCATTGCGCTTCACTGTGCCATCTGGTGTCATAGAATACATCGCGCAGCCGACCTGTAGTAGCGTGCGTGAGCTTGAGGGTGCACTTAATCGTGTTATCGCATATGCAACGCTCCACGACGCTCCACTGACAGCCAGTCTGGCGGCCAAGGCGCTTGAACATATTTACGATAATAAGCCACCAGTATCATCATCGCCATCTAATCTCGTCATCGCGGATGTCCTGGATGGAGTTTGCCGCTATTATAATGTTAATCCTGATCTCTTACGTGGCAAACAGCGTGATCGCGATATTGTCTGGCCACGCCAGGTCGCTATGTATCTGATGCGCGAAGAGACAACCGCTTCGTTGCTCCAGATAGGAGCCGCTCTCGGTGGACGCGATCACACGACCATTATGCATGGAGCGGAAAAAGTTCATGCTGAGATTGGCAACAATGATCTGGTACGCCAGGAAATCGCAGCGGTACTCGCGTCTCTACAAAACCGGTCATTCTCGTAAAACAGGACCACAATCACAAAATTTGATTGTATAATAACAAACTGTAAGGCAACAGCAACGAGTACCGATTTACCTTTACCAATTAGGAGCGACTTCGCATGCAGAAACAACAACCCGCTAGCTACGATCTACTGGCGGTCTTCCCTGATGAATTTAAGGCAGAAGAGGCCTCGGTAAAGCTTAAGAAAGCTGGCTTCAATGCAGAAGAGATACACCAAATTGCCGCCGGTAGTGTTGGCACTGGACAATTTCGCGAACATGGACCTAATCAGGCTCGTCGCGATTTTTTCCTTCAGACACAACGTTCAGGCCCTAAGCCAGTCTTTATCATTTTGTTTGCTGTCGTATGTTGTCTGATAGTCACAGGACTTACCTTTGCTGCAACCTTTGCGCTGCCGCATCTACCAGAGCCATCAACACTTATTATTGGTGCCGTAGTCGGCCTGCTACTTGGTGTAATCCTAGGATTGCTGCGACGTGGTCGTGTACGTGGATCTATCGGACAGAACATACCGGAAGCGTCGCCGGCGACAAAAAGCAGAAATGCTCAGGAGATCCGCAATGTCGTTGCCCTCCGCTTCGACGATCCTGAGAATATTAGTCGCAAGTCACGAGCACGAGCCATCTTACTAAACAATCAAGGCCGCATTGATCGTAGCGTGAGTCGACAGGAATAAGATTGTGTTGAAAATATCCCCGTTTCGGTGAAACGGGGTATTTTTTTGTGCCAATATTTTCTATCTTTTGTGCCAATATTTTCTATCTACAGATTTATTTCCCAGAACACTGGTAAAATACGCGACTCTTAGTTACAATAGATTGGGGAAAGCTTAGGGCACAACCATACTGTTTCACTAACGGAGAAAATATCCATGTCCAAGGAATTATGGACTTTAACACGTTTCCAGGTAAAACCAGAAGAGGTAGTGCTCAATCGCACCAAGCTACTTCCGCCTTATAAGGTTATTGTGCATGATGATGATTACAATGAAATGAATTATGTCATCTTCGCTCTGGTTCAGGCAGTTAATACCCTGACTATGCAAGAAGCTGAACGCATTATGCTTACTGCCCATTTGACCGGGCGAGCCATTGTGGCGGTCTGTCCTAGAGAAGTAGCTGAATATTACCAGGAACGTTTGTTAAGTTACCATCTCACGGCAACCATCGAACCAGATTAATGAGGAAGCGGCTGGACGGTCGCTTCCTCATTTTTAATTTTATTTATTTATATGTCGAGGGCATGCTTGAAGAAAAGACTTGACGGTTCCATAACCATTGAGATATTTCGTACGTAATTACTAGAAGTGAAACATCATCGGATCAAAGTTCAAACATCGGCCACGTATATATGTGTCTATATGTGATTAACGTCCTGGTAGTGCAGCAAACTTTATGTATACTTGCGCTATTGACGCCGATGGTCCAAGAGAATAGAATTCGTAATCGCTGAGATTACCTGACACTACAACTGAAGGTGCCAGATGCTGTTTATCACGCTCCATTCAGGAGGGGAGAAATCATGGTCCACTTATGGGGTTCCAAGACCAAAGAGGATGCTGAAATAAGTAAATCAGCTTTAGGAGAATGTGCTACTGGGGATATTGCGGTGGTCATCTCTGGCGAAAAACTTGATACCAACCTGGTTTATCTTGGTTGCCAGATGGCAAAAGGAGCCAAACGTAAGGTCCATCTTGTTCATGTTATCGAAGTGCCTCGTGCATTACCACTCAAGGCTGTTCTAACACAAGAATCAGAACGCGCTGATCAGATGCTAAACTCGGCTATAACTATTGCGGAGCGAGTAGGATGCGACGCCGTTGCTGAGGTTGTACAGGCGAGAGATGCCGGAACAGCGATTGTCGATGAGGCACGAGATCATAACTGTGCTTTATTATTGATTGGCTTGGTACGCAGTAACAACAAGAGTCAGAGCGAATTAAATAAAACCGTCTCTTATGTCCTGGCCAATTCGACCTGTCGTGTCTGGCTTGTACAAGATCCAGACCTGGAGCACGTAACACGTTAGTGGTAGCAAAACAAAAAATGTCGTATATGTAACAAGAAGTTTCTCTTCACCATAGTCAGCCATACATTCGCAGGGAGAAGAAAACCGAACCTCAAAAACATTCGGACTTTTCCCTGCTGGGAATTGATACGTATCATCCTGTATATACGTATTAATTATATGTCACTCACAATTTTTCGTAGCATAACAACACAATTGTGTTTGTGGAGGAGATTATGATGACAAATGACTCGACTATTAAAACCCAATCCGAACTTACACCAAGAGATTATTATAAAGCTCTCTATCAGACAGCTTTGACAATCTCATCTAGCCTTGAACTTAAGCAGGTACTCCAGAGCGTTGTAAGCAGTATCACAAAAGCAATGCAGGTTCAAGCTTGTGCATTGCGACTCTTGGACCAGGAATCAGGTCAATTACGTTTGAGCGCCGTCCATGGATTAAGTAACGAATATTTAGACAAAGGGCCCATTAACCTCATCCATAGTCAGATTGATAGTAAGGCGCTGCAAGGGGCTCCCGTCTACATCTCCGATGCACGTATCGACCCGCGCTTTCAGTACAATGAAGCTGCTCGTCATGAGGGATTAGTCTCTATATTATGTGTCCCGCTCGAAGTACATGGCAATGCGATTGGGGTGATGCGTGTCTATACCAAAACCCAGACAGACTTCATAGAGGATGATATCCAATTCCTGTCCGTACTAGCAAGTCTGGCAGCTCTGGCAATTGAGAATGCACGCCTCTATGAAAGTATGAAAAGCACATATCATGGAGTTATGAGTGCTTTTTGGGGCTTCTAATTGCACGGTTTATTATGTCTCCTGAGAAACCGATTCTCTTCTATACTAGCTACGTTGCTCAAATCACGCTATAATAGCATGAAAACTTGTATGTGGCTGATGTCTCCAGTCTGCTAAATACGTGTATTTGTCAGATACGGTGAAGTAAATTGAGTGTGTTCTCCCGCTCGTCGCTGCGGCACGGGAAAGAGGCGCGCTGAGAGCGGCTTCTGATAACGTACAGCTAGTGTTGCGACATCAAGCAAAAGATGAGCAATACTCTCAGGAGAGATATCTCCCGGCAAAGGAATAGTATCAAGTCCGGTACCGCAGACTGCTGAATAAAGCAATAATTGATGAGGATTGATGCGTCCCTCTTCCCAACGTTGGCCTAGTACTGCATCTTCCAATACTGGCAACATTAAACCATTATAGCCGCAGATTGGCAAAGAGGTGCTTTTCAATGCAGCGGTGAGTGCAGCGGCGACAGCCAACGTACCAGCAGATCCAAGCGGTCCATACCCACACAACTCCATCCCCTGAACGATACTGACCTCTCCCATAGGCGCAGGAGAAAGATCAATGCCTCCGAAGCGTAATCCCTGCGCGTGCGCGATACGTTGTCCCAATTCGACGACCGGACGAGCCTGCTCTTGTAACATCGAGCGCACATGGCTGGTTACCTGATTCAGATCCAACGCATGCTGACCATCTGCACCGAGCAACTGCAGAGACTCCGTAATCAAAGAAGCTCCCTGCAAACCACAGGACAGGCTGGCTGAACCATCATGATAAGCGGCGGGAAAGAATGGTCCTCCCGCTTCGACGCAGGCCAACATAGCAAAGCGGAAGTTACCAAAACCTTCCGGCGTCTCATGCGCCAGACGCAGTATAAGCTGCGCGATTGGCAATGCCGCCTCAAAACGCAATCCATGAGCCACATCAGCCAGACTCACCGTAGCGCTCAGATTATCGGTAGCAATCAAGATATCCGCAATAAGTCGTAAACGCTCCAAAGGAAAATCTGGTCGTGAGGCAAAAGTCGTACCAAGAGAACAATATCCTAAGCCAACGTCGCTGAGCGTATACTGTACATCCTGAGCATACGTCAGAATAGCTTGAGGAGACCAATCGGCGAGGTCATCCAACAAGGGACGTGTTGAGAGCCGTAGCGTTTGAATCTCATAGCCAGCAGCGGCGTACTGCGTAGCAGCCTGCTGCAATATCTGTTGAGCGCGGACAAACGCCTGTCCCGAAATTGGATGGAGATCAGACATACCAAGTGTAAGGGTACGCACGGTTGGCAAAGGCATATTCATTCCTCGTTTCTAAGCTAGCTTACTAGCAAATATTATAACATCTGCCAAAAAGAAATTTTAGTGAACCAAATGCCCTAGAAATATACGATCGCTTGACGAATGTTTTTGACTACCGTACACTTTCATACAGCAGAGTAAATTGTGGGGGGTGTACAGGTACAAATATGCAAGCAAATGCCAATGATCCAATTTCTGATCAGCAACAAGATTTCAAACAGCATGAATGTTTTCTCTGTACGCTTGATCCCAAACAACCCTGCCATACAGCGCTGCTAGAAGGTCTGCTGGTAGTGGCTCTTGAGCGTCAGCACAATGGTGAACATATCCCGATTATTCTTATTGATACGGGTACGGAACGTGTTGAAGTACAACTTGAAGATTCCTACTATCGCAGTTTGATCAAAGAAATCGGCACCAGAGTTGATGTGCTAAACCAATATCACCTGACTATCCGCATCTATCATCTGCCGGCTGCACCGGTGAGCATTGAATATAAGTCGGGGACACGCCTGCGCTACAAAGGTAATGCCTATACGATGGCAGTGCTGGAGCCAGATATTCTGCTCAATATCACAGATCTCAATCAAGCTGAATACTGTACCCGTCAATATTTACTCAATCGCCTGGTCCCTTCGACAACCTCCGAAGCTACTATTCGTGGAAACATCGTTCATTATTGCTTCAAGGAATTGCTAAAAGAACACGACCGAGGCCATTTCTCTGGCACCGAAAACACCCAGACATCTCCACTCCAGTCGATGCAACATCATTTAGCACAGGCCATTGAGCTCAACGCTATCGATATCGCCCTAGTCGATGTCTCTCAGGCAACGATGCGAGATGAGGTTATGCCACATCTGGAAAGCCTAGCGCGTTGGTATGAAAACGAGAGCAATACGCTCTGGACGTTACCAGGCATGAATGCGGATAATCCATCGGACGCCGAGGGCAATCAGGTACGGGCCGAAACGTTTTTATTGGCTCCAGAAATTGGACTACGCGGGCGCCTTGATCTGTTCTGGCAGCAAACGGGCCAACAACGGCTGCTGGAGCTGAAAACGGGTGGAGCAAAAGGTGATCTACCAAAAAAGGATCATCGCTGGCAAGTACTGGGATATCATGCTTTATTAGCAGTGCGCCGTCAATCTAAGATGAAACGTGCATTTGCAACTCTACTCTACAGTGGCACACCAGGTAAAGCACAGGCATTTGGAATTCGAGCTTCCATTCGCGATATTCAACGTGTGAACGAAACCCGCAGTATCCTGGTGCTCAATCGCGTTACAGGCATCCCCTCTGCCCCTCCAGGACCCTCCCGCTGTAACAAATGTTCAATGCTTACACAGTGTCAGACCATTTCCTCTTTACTACAATGGCAGCCACCAGCCACAACGGAGCAAATAGCGAAAGCGTCCGGGATAGATGCGATGCAGTCAGTACCAGACGAGATCAAAGATGAACAGGTTAGCCCCGTTCCCGTTCAGCAGGAACAGTCTGGCAATGAGGATGCTTTTTTCGCAAAATATTATCATTTGCTGCAAATTGAAGGACGCGCAGGTGAACAGCAACAGGCACTTTTATGGAAAACACCAGTAGCAGAGCGTCTTGAACGGGGTAGTGCTATTCAGGGTTTAGAGCTGCAAGGTGCACCAAGCATACAAAATGATGGGTGGTCACTTACCTTTCGCTGCACCAACGCATCAGAGCTGCGCGAAGGCGATGAGATTCTCCTCAGTGATAGCAGTCCGATTACTGGAGAGGTTGTCAGCGGAACAATCATAGCTATCAGTACGGAATTTCTGACCGTCTGGACCCGCGAACTGATTGCCCAACCTCAACTAATTGACCGCTACGAAAACGATCTTGTCCATGTACGTACACTACAAAATCTTTTACGCTGGCACCACGCTCCAGCCCATATGCAAGATCTAGTCGAAGGAAAAATACGTCCACATTTCATTGGCGAGAAGGTCGCTCCACGCATGGGCTTTAATCGGGAACAAAATCTGGCGATCGCCCGCGCCTTGCAGATGAGAGATTATCTACTCATTCAGGGTCCACCCGGAACCGGCAAAACTAGCGTGATTGCGGAGATCGTCAAGCGTCTGACCGAGCAGGGGCAGCATGTGATGCTAGCTGCTTTCACTAATCAAGCTGTTGATAATATGCTCAAACGATTGACTAAAGAAGGTTTCCACAATTTTTTAAGGCTAGGAAGCGAAAGAAGTGTCAACACAGCCATCAGACCATGGCTACTGAAAGATCAGATCGACCACAGACTCGAACAGGCAGAGGTTCCTGGCATCCTACAGTTCAAGCAAGACCCCTATCATCAGGAAAAATCATACCAGGACCACGTGTTTGATATTCTGTATACGACGCCTGTGGTAGCCTCAACAACGGCGACCTGGTCATCTGATAAATACGTACCGCATACAGCTCAGCACGGCGATCAGATCGTCGATAATAGTGGCTTTCTCTTTGATGTCGCCATCATCGATGAGGCAGGACAGTTAACAATGCCCGCTATTCTCGGTGCCCTCCGCTTTGCGAAACGCTTTATACTGGTCGGTGATGAAAAACAACTTCCACCACTGGTGCTGAGCAAAGAGGCTGCAACCGCAGGATTGGCAGACTCACTTTTCAGTCTCCTCAAGGATAAAGATGAAAAGCACATACAGCGCTATCCGCTAGAAATCAGCGCTTGCGTCCCGCTGCGCACGCAATACCGCATGAACAAATGGATCTCTAATTTTTCATCCACCGTCTTTTACGACCACAAGCTACTAGCCCACAAATCCATAGCCAATCGACGCATTACATATACCCAGAAACTCTTGTCCCAAGCCAGCATACAAACAGAAAAAAGCCTTATCAGCCAGGCACTCGATCCAAAATTTCCGCTAGTCTTTCTGGACATCAGAGATAAGCAGGAGATAGCTGGAACCAAACAGAGCAATGCAGAGGCACGTGCGGTACGTGATGTCGTGGCAGAACTGCTGGCACGTGGCGTTCAGCAGCAGGATATAGGTATTATCGCACCGTATCGAGCACAGGTTGCGAACATTCGCCGTCACCTCTTCGCGAGCGATCCCGACACAGCATGGCAGGCCTTACCATCTAACACGCCCTTGAGCGTTGATACCGTTGACCGCTTTCAAGGTGGCGAACGCCTGGTAATCATTATTTCCTTTGCCACCACATCCGAACCGGGTCAAGAGAGTCCGCGACGTGAATTTTTAAGCAATCCCAACCGCCTCAACGTTGCGCTCACCAGAGCGCAGCGGAAACTCATCCTAGTCGGATGCGTAGATGCACTAGAACCTCTGCCAACCTTCAATCGACTTATCGCCTACTGCCGTAGTATGCACACACTACTCACCGAGAAAGTAAGCGTCCCGCTCACCAGCATGCACTGATAGCAACATCACGCTAGAGAGATTGCAGATCAATCAGCCCTTTTTTTAACGCGTAGATGACTACTTGTGAACGATCATATACCGCTAGCTTACGATAAATATTACTTAGATGATTTCGTACAGTCTTTTCACTAACATTCAGCAGGCGCGCGATCTCTTTCACAACCATACCCCGTGCAATCAAAATCACCATCTCACGCTCACGCGTAGTTAAACCATCATCCGGATAAAACATTCGCTTTCCCTTTCTCAGTTTACCATCCTACTAATATAATGATCTGAGCAGTACGTAAAACAGGCAAAAAATCATCAGCACAAAACAAATGTCATCTCGACAAAATTATCTGCATATGTACACTTTGACAAGTTCTCAGCGATGGGTTATATTACACTCAAGGTTAACCCTACTAATTTACTCGGATTAAAGGGACAAAAAGAGCTTGCCACGGCTCTTCGATATGCATGAACGAGTGGTAATGTGAGCGCTATACCACGTTTTGAAAGGCAGCCGCACGCAAATGGTAGAAATAAATGAAGTAGAACTCATGGATGCACTTCGTGAGTGCTATGATCCAGAGATTCCGGTAAACATTGTCGATCTAGGCCTGATCTATAATCTGGATATTAATAATGAGACCAGCCATGTCGATGTCTCAATGACTCTGACAGCTTTGGGTTGCCCAATGGCAGGCGAGGTAATATCAGAAGTTGAGATGCGCGTAAATCAGGTTGAAAATGTGAAAAGTTGCAAGGTTGAGCTGACGTTCGATCCTCCCTGGTCTGCTGAACGCATGACTGAAGATGCTAAATGGGAACTTGGGATGATGTAAACTGAGCATCGATACTAGCGTAAAAACACGTATGAGCCATTATATAAAAAGGCTCATACGTGTTTTTACGTTTCAGCCAACTATCGCAACAATGCAGCTTTGATAGCATAAAATTATGTGTGATCTGTACAATGTCGGTAGGAGGTTGATAATGGAATTAAAGGAAGAACCTGACACGAGGGCTCGATCAGCAGTTTCTCATTACCAGAAACGTAGCAGACGACCGATGACAGTAAAATCGGCAACCATACTGGCAACACTACTCATATTAATCATTGCCAGCGGATTTATCGGCTATACGGCTATGTACCAACCATATATGCAACGCCTCCAGCGTGCAGCAGCAGTAGAAGCTAAATTAGCACATACAGCAATGGTTAAAGCAACTCAAACGGCGCAAGTGGTCGCCACTATGACGGTCCAGACACAGGCGACTGCGACGACTACAGCCCATCTTCAGCACAGGTATAATGAAATAACCGCTACCCTTCCCAGTATAAAGGATGATCTTCATAATCCCGATATTAACAATTGGGAGACTGGGGCCGGCTGCTCATTTACAAATTCTGCTTATACGACAACAGTCCAAGCGAAAGGATTCTTCTTGCCATGTCTTGCCAAAGGCATCAAAGTAAGCAATTTTGTCTATCAGGTGGACATGAATATCCTCCAGGGTGATGCGGGAGGCCTGATTGTAAGAGCCGATCAGAAAAATACTCGATCCTATATCTTTGTGGTTGGGCAGGATAGTAGTTATAGTCTTTATTACTATGCTGGCAATGCACAGAAGGCCGCCCAACCTCTTACAGATGGATATAGCGATCTGATCAAAACAGGCTACAATCACAAAAACACGCTCGGAGTTCTGGCCAGTGGAACATCACTCGATTTTTATATCAATCAGAAATATGTCGCGAGTATCGCTGATGCAACGATGACATCAGGCCATGTCGGAGTACTCGCAAATAACTACAAGAATGCGACGGAAGTTATCTACTCGCATGCCCAAATATGGAAATTATAAGCGAGGTTTGGCTGATAACATAGGCTCTTAAAACGTAACGCTATGTTTCTTTCAATGCGATGAAGAGTGATGATAGGAGTCGGAGATGCAACATTGCACGAATTGTGGAAGACAGATCTCACCAGGAATGACGGTCTGCCCCAACTGCCACCAAAACATTCCTCCAACACCAGTGGCACATCTCAACTATCAAACCGCTGTCACGAACCTGACGTCACAGACGCCAGCATATCTTCGCTCTTCAAAAAAACCGAGCGGGCCAAACATCTATACAGGCCCGCAGCCAACATATAAGCACAGTATTTCAGTCATAACCCCCACACCATCCTACACGCAAGCGCTCAACCGGCATCGAATATTTTCGCGCATCATCATTACCGCAATCATTATCTTAACCATGTTCCTGATAATAAGTGAAGCAGGGCTACTATTCTATACAGAAATGTCACATTCAGCACAGCTCCACGCCCAGTCGACAGTCACAGCACAAAAGATCCAAAATGTCACTATCCATAGCACAGCCATCGCCCGCGCCCATGCCACAAAGTCAGCGATCGCTCAGACAAAAGCCAAACAAACGGCGGTAGCATACGTCACAGCACAAGCACAGGCACAGGCACAAGCACAAGCACAAGCGACATCAACAACCCTACAAAACATCTATACCCGAAGCACTAGCGGACATCCCATATTAGACATGTCATTGTTTTATAATAGCAGCGTCAAATGGGATACGTATCCAACTAAAGATGGAGGAGGTTGTACATTTACCGCGAATGCTCTACATAGCAAAGCATTCCAAACAAACTACTATTCTCCCTGCCTGGCTCACACCACTAATTTCCATAATTTCGCCTTGGAAATACAGATGACAATCCTCAAGGGCGATGAAGGCGGGCTCATTTTCCGCTCGAACTCCCACGATTTAGATTTTTATAGTTTCCGTGTCCGAACTGATGGAACCTACGGTTTGATTCTGACACAAAACGATGGACATACGACTCCACTTGTATACGATAAAAGTGATCTGATTAAAACTGGGATCGGCCACCCAAACATCATCACCATCATTGCGCAAGGGAACATTTTTTATCTGTACATGAACAAACACTATGTAGGCAGCGCCAGCAATAGCAGCTATAGTGCTGGCTCGATTGGCGTCATGGCCGTCGATAGAAAAGATAAAACGGATGTCGCCTTCAATAATCTGCGTGTTTGGAAATTATAAACCTTGCTTTGTGCTTCTCCTTGTAGTAATAGATACTAGCACCGAATAAACAAGCAAACAGAAATAAGAAAAAGGAAATATCAAGTATATTGCTCAATGAGTTCCGCCATTTGTCCGCTTTATCTGCATCCCGGGTATTTTTATGTTATTCTATCTACTGATTTAAAAGTTTTTGTGGGGGGCAGAAAACTAAATGGCAAAGAACATAATTCAACTAAACCCAGCTAGCGAGACGGAAAAATTAGCAGCAAGTACAGATAAAATCCAGGTAACAGCAAGTTCACCTAAACCATCCTGGCCTCCGCCGCCACGTCCAAGAAAACGTCGCTCATTCCTCAAAACAGCTAGTTTGATCACGGCGGCTATCCTGGCGACCGCACTCATATTCAGTTGCATCGGACTTGTGCTCTTTAAGACAACTATAAACTATCGATCCTCCATACGCCAGGTCGCAACCGTGGAGGCTCAACAAACTATGAGCGTACAAAATACTGCCGAGGCACAAATTCAGGGTACGGCTCAATACATCAGCACTGCACAGGCGCATATCGAAGCCACCGCGACAGTTCAAGCCGCACAGATAGCTCAGGCCACCCAGGCAGTCAACGATGCCACTGCGACGGCCACGGCAAACAGCACATCTTATCAGACATTAACAGCGAATACGCCAAGCATCGATGATCCTCTCACCGATAGCAGTGGGACGAATCGATGGGATGTTGGTGGTGCCGATGCAAATACAGGTTGCCAATTCAAGGACAATGCCTATCACGCTCTGGAAGAATACCAAACCTATTTACAACCCTGCATCGCTCAGGCAACGGATGTCACAAATTTCGCCTATCAGGCCGATATGACTATCATTAAAGGCGAGCAAGATCAGGCTGGGCTACTTTTTCGCGCTGGTGCTGATGCCACTAACTACTACTTCTTCCATATAGGGACAGATGGTTCATATGCTCTTGATCTCTATAACGGAGATAATCAAGCCATTACGCTGTTACAAGGCAACAACAATGCGATAAATATAGGCGTTGGCCAGATGAATCAGTTGATGGTGATGGCAGATAAAACGACAATTACACTTCTCGTCAATAGTACATATCTCGGGGCAGTTACCGACGATACATTGACAGAAGGCAAAATAGGCGTTGGGGCCGTTGATGCTAATACGCCGATTGATGCTACATTCTCAGATGTGCAAGTATGGAAGCTTCAATAGGGAATAGTGACCTTTAAATAAAATGATTGACAAATGACAAGTACACTGCTATGCTGAAGCTCATAACATACATAATGAAGTTAGGCTATGAATGGGATAAGTATCTCTTGTCAGAAGCGTACAGAGAGCTGCGGGATGGTGCAACGCAGTACGCGCAAGAGTGAAATCCACCCTGGAGCCTACGCGTTAAGCGTCAACGGTTGCCTCCGTTATCAGGTTTGATAAGTTCCAATGTGCCGTTCAATAACGGTCATTGGGAGAAGTAAGGTGGTACCACGATTCCGCGCACACAGCGTCGTCGTCCTTGAGTGAAGGACACGGCGTTTTTTTTATTGTCGCTAGTATGGTTCGCAGCCATAGTGGGGCACACAGAAAAATAGAGGAGAAGAGAAATCATATGCTTGATCTTGCATTTATTCGCAGTAATCCAGACGCTGTCAAGGAAGCGGCACGGGTGAAAAATAATTCGATTGATGTTGATGCCTTACTCGCGTTGGATCAACGAGTCGTTGCGCTGCAACATGAGGTAGAGGAAACACGAGCCAAACAAAATCAGCTATCCAAAGGCATCCAGATAGCGGCCAAAGAAAAGAACATCGAGCTGCGCACGAATCTCATCGCCGAGGGCAGAAAGCTGGCCGATGAGATTAAAGCCAAAGAACCTGTCCTTAATCAGTTACTCGAAGAACGTTATCAGATGCTCTTGCTCGTGCCAAATATTCCTGATCCAAGTACTCCAATTGGTAAAGATGAGAATGACAATGTTCCATTTAAATATTGGGGCGAAAAGCCCAACTTTGACTTTCAGCCTCTTGATCACTACGATCTGATGCTCAAGCATAATCTGGTAGATATCGAGCGCGCGGTGAAGGTAGCAGGCTCAAGAAGCTACATCTTACGCGGCGATGCGGCACGCTTGGAGTTGGCTTTGATTAATTTCGCGATGGATAAAATGGCGCGTAAGGGCTTTACGCCGCTAATTGTGCCAGCTATGGCTCGCGACTACAGCTTTATTGGCAGTGGACAGTTCCCTAAGGGCCGCGATCAGGTCTACGAAATTAAAGATCAGGATCTGTTTCTGGTTGGTACAGCCGAGGTCTCGATCACCGGCATGTATAAAGATGAAATTCTGAAATTGGACGAGCTTCCTCTGAAATTAGTTGGTTATAGTCCAGCCTTCCGCCAGGAGGCCGGTACATATGGTAAAGATACTCGTGGTGTCTTCCGTGTCCATCAGTTTAACAAGGTTGAACAATATATTATTGGCAAAGCCGATCATGAAGAATCAGTCTACTGGTTTGAGCAGTTGCTACAAA
The DNA here is from genome assembly GCA_963699315.1 of uncultured Chloroflexia bacterium. Classification (GTDB taxonomy): domain Bacteria; phylum Chloroflexota; class Ktedonobacteria; order Ktedonobacterales; family Ktedonobacteraceae; genus Dictyobacter. The sequence continues at coordinate 2,702,604 of OY969433.1, read as the reverse complement.
ATGCCGAGGAACTTATCCAGGATCTGGAACTGCCATATCGCGTGGTCAATGTGTGTACTGGAGATATGGGGGACGGCAAGGTTGGTATGTATGATATAGAATGCTGGGTACCTGGCGAGAATCGCTATCGCGAAACCCATTCATGCTCCTATCTGCACGATTGGCAAGCACGGCGCGCCAATATTCGCTACCGTGATGAAGAGGGCAAAGTCAAATTCGTCCACACCCTCAACAATACAGCGATCGCATCGCCACGTATCTTGATCCCATTACTGGAGACCCATCAACAAGCGGACGGCAGTATCCGCATTCCTGAGGCACTACGCCCATTCATGGGCGGCCAGGCATATATTGGACGATAATATATTAGCTGGTTCGGTTGCTATTGCAAGCGGACCAGCTATCCGACGCAGCTCACAATAAAATGATCTCGCCCTGCACAGAATGATCTTCATCATCGATCAAAAGTCGTCCAATGCTGCACGTTGGTTGACGACGACGATCGGTGGCGCTACCAGGATTAAAAAGAAGCTGGCCATCGTGATCCTGATTGTAGGGATTGTGACTATGACCAAAGATAACAATCCGAGCTGTCGGGAACTCACGACGGGCAGTCCGTGGATAGTCACGAGCCTCACCAAGTATATGCACTATCCCGATGCGACAACCACCAACCAATAGCTCTTTTTTAATAGGCAAACTTTCCACAACTTCTTCACGTTCAACGTTGCCTTGTACTGCCACAACCGGAGCGATCGTCTCCAATTGCGTAATCACTGAGAGCAATGATAAATCGCCCGCATGAATAATAAGCTCCACATCAGCAAAATGATCCCAGACGGATGCAGGAATTTGCGCGAATTTTGGCAGATGCGTGTCTGAAATAACCCCGATACGATGTTGCATCTTTGTATCCTCCATTGGTTTTGAGATATATTACATATGGCCTTTGAAAAAGCGATAGAATCTATCGATAGAAATAATACGACACATCCAGTTTAGGAATAGAGAGTCGAGATATGTCAAAACATGTCTCAAATCAGGATATCATATGCGTATTGCGATCATAGCGGATATACACGGTAATCAGATTGCGCTCGATGCCGTCCTTGAAGATATTGCCCAACAACCACCGGTTGATAACATTGTTATTGCAGGAGATCTCTGCTTAAATGGTCCCCGCCCAAAAGAAGTACTAGAAACGCTACAAAATCTGCCCTATCCTATCATACAGGGAAATGTGGATCTTGATGTAGTGAACCAGACATCAAAAAAAGGACCTAAAAAGCAAAGTGTGATCGTTTGGACTCGCGAACAAATTGGTACAGAAGGCATCAAATATCTCGCCTCATTGCCTTTCAGCCATCTAGTCACAAATCCGCATGGGACCGACCTGCTAGTTGTCCATGCCAATCCGCTTAATCAGGAGGAAGCTATTTTTCCAACCACACCCGATAGTAAAATCGAACAACTTTGTCAGAAACTACCTGACAGCATTGGTGCAATGGTATTCGGACATTATCATGTCGCATATACGCGACGATGGCGTCATTTATTGCTGGTGGATGCCGGAAGTTGTGGTCTACCACGGGACGAGGATATACGTGCGTCGTATGTCATCCTGAGTTGGCAGGATAATGCCTGGCAGGCAGAGCACAGACGCGTCTCTTATGATATACAGGCGGTCATCGAACAAATTAAACAAAGTACGATGCCTACAGCGGATAAACGCATCAAGGTTTTGACAACAGCGAAATATTGATAGCATAGTAAAAAGAGGCTGATTATCGGCAGAATTGGGAGATAGGCTATCTCGCCAAAAAACCTACCGATAATAGCACAATGGTAATAACCAGCTACACATTGTAACTACAAAGCCTCTTTCATCATACGACTATATCTTATAAAAGCGGATAAACATGCACATGCTAAAAAACGTGACAATAACTCTCATCGTTGGATGCGATATAGCTCAGGCAGCTAGCTAGATTTAACGCACTTATATCGGGTTCCTCTTCATCATTAGGAGTATCCTCTCCTAAATAGCTCGCCGCCTCTCCCACATCAATCAACTCCAGATCCTCAATAATCGCGCGTAGTTCGCCTGTTGTTGCCATCGTACAACCCCCAGTCCTATAAATCCGCATAAAATGAATTCACTTCCACCACATACAGGCATACATCAATCAGTACATACATGCCTGCCTATTATTACAGATAGATTATGACAGCAGAAAAAAGTGTTACCTTATAATCTCTACAATTATTCATACGTTTTAATTTCCCACTTGTCATTGCAATAGGCCAAAAAGGTGATAGCCCTTTCAATATTTCCGTCTCTATTCGTGTAAAAGAATTACTTATAATCTTTTGATGACTTTCCTGCTATCGATAGAAATCATCCAGAGCCCTGTAAAGCAAGAGATCCTCTTGCGTTCTTCACCAAAAAAACGTATTCAAAAAGCATGATGAGATCATATGTGTGTATATCGAGTTAGAAAGAAAAGTGATATACTGACGACGAGTAAAACAACGCATTTAAGGGTATCGGGGAACTAGTTTTTCACCTTGAGCATAAAAAAGACAATAATGATACAATTATTTGTGCCCATGCATTTAGAGAAAAAGATGTGCACTCCGCGCACAATAACACTTCACATATGCATACAATGTAACGAGTAAAAGCACGCCTTCTATCAGGTGTGGAAAATTTTCTACTTCTACGTAGATCCTGTCTGATGCAAGAGGAATGAGAACATGCTAAATAGAGGAGAATTTTATGACAAGTACTCATTATGATATTGCGATCATTGGCTCTGGCCCTGGTGGCTACGTATCAGCTATTCGCGCATCCCAGCGAGGCGCAAAAGTTGCCATTGTTGAAAAGCAATATCTTGGAGGTACATGCCTTAATGTTGGATGTATCCCTTCTAAAGCTATGCTGCATGTCGCCGAGACATTCTATCAACTCTCAAGCCTGGAAGAACTGGGCATCACGCTCCCCCAGGCTCCAGTCTTCAATATGCCGAAAGCAGTTGCCTTTAAAGACAAAGTAGTTAAGCGTATGACAGGCGGCGTTGGTTCGCTCATGAAGAGCAACAATGTTGATGTGTTCAATGGCCTGGGTAGTGTTGATGCTTCCAAAAATGTAACCGTCACTAAAGATGGTCAACAGCAAAAATTCAGCGCGGACAAGGTCATTCTTGCGACTGGCTCAGTTCCCTTCCTACCATCGATGCCTGGTATCGACGGCGACAAGGTTATGAACAGCGATACGTGCTGGAATCTGCCGAAAACGCCAGAAAGCTTGATCTGCGTCGGAGGCGGCGTCATCGGTATTGAGCTGGCCTGCATGTTTAGCGCATTGGGCACAAAAGTCACCGTTTTGGAAATGCTCCCCAATGTTCTGGCTCCCGTCGATGAAGAAGTGCGCAAACTGTTAGTGCGCATTCTAGGCAAACGTGGCATTACGATTGTCACCAACGCCAAAGTCGAAGGCATTGAAGATGAAAACGGCCAGAAAAAAGTTGTCACCACAACTGCCAAGGGTCAGCAGAATTTTCACGGCGAATATGTTTTGATGGCGGTGAGTCGCCGCGCCAACACTAGCGGCTTAGAGCAACTCATGGAGCAAGGGCTGGATACCGATCGTGGACGTGTACGCGTGAATGAAAACATGGAGACGAATCTTCCTGGCATCTATGCGATTGGCGATCTAATTCATGGCGCGGGATTGGCCCATGTTGCTTCAACTGAAGGCGAAATCGCTGCCGAAAATGCTACTGGTCATACGGCAAAGATGAACTATGATGTGATTCCCAATCCTATTTATACGTTCCCAGAAATAGGTTTTGTTGGTTTGACGGAAGCAGAAGCACGCGAAAAATATCCGGAAGTACGCGTCGAGCGCTTCCCATGGGCCGCCAATGGCAAAGCGGTCGCGATGGATGAAACCGAGGGCTTCACAAAAGTCATTATTGGCAAATATGGCGAATTTCTAGGCGCACATATTATTGGTCCCGATGCGACTAACCTGATCACAGAATATTCACTGGCGATGCGCGGTGAACTGACAGTCGATGAGGTAACAGAGACCATTCATCCACATCCAACTCTTAGTGAGGGTCTACGCGAAGCCGTCCTAGCAGCGGAAGGACATCCAATCCATATCGGCCCCAAGCGGATTCCCGCGCACGCTAAATAATAATCACCTATAAATATAAAAAAGTGTGATTTCTTAATCATCAAGGGATCACACTTTTTATACATAATCCTGATCAGCTCTCTAACTCGCCTCGTTGTCTCCTAGCTAAGAGGTTTACCCAGGCAATACGCACGGCACTAGATGGCGGTAATAAGAACTCATATGGCTCATCATGATCATTTTCAGAACTCAGTTCGCATTCCAGTCGCCGTATCTCCATTGTATTAATGCGTTTGCCAGCTAAAAATTGATCAGCAGTGACAGAAGTGGAGATCAGACCCGCGTTCTGGCGTATAAGCATATCATCCATCTCAGCTTCTGAGGAGGCAAAAAATATGCGAATCTGATTATACGGCACATAGCGATAAGCACGCAGTAAGGTTAAAAGAGCATGCGGTGACATCAATATGGTTGAACGCCATGTCCAAAACACTCGCCTTGTCAATGCCTGGCAGTGGCTAGTATTATGTTCTTTGTGTGTGATCGGAGTTTGCACCTGTTCTATACAAAAAGCGATACGATAAAACATCATTTTTCTACCTCCCTCTAATATCCACATACATTCAGAAACGCCACTCATATCCATAGACATTCAGAAACGCTATGGTCGTGGCTAGAAATGTGCTGCTACACCTTTCTCATCCGAATGCCATGAAATACGAAACTATAAACTTCCTACTCGCACAATGATTGTTATCTCAATTTCTTCATTGTTGTATATATTCACTATACGCGAAGCCAGATGCTTTTTTGGAGGTATACAAGAAATATAAGAAGTAAGTATGAGTAATTCACAAACCTTAGATTCACTCATCCAAGGGGTTTACAATAAAGGCCAAGTATGCTATTATTTATTTCGCATGGGGACGTAGCTCAGTTGGTAGAGCGCGACAATCGCACTGTCGAGGTCAGGGGTTCGAACCCCCTCGTCTCCACTCGAACGGACTGTGATGAACAGCCATAAAACAAGTAAGCAATGAGCAGGAGTAGTAGGTCGTCGTCCTGAGACAGAGAGCAGCCGGGTGGTGCGAGACTGCAATTGAGGACCGAACTCACCTGTGAGCAATAAGTGTGAAAGTAGTCAGTAGCACTTGTCGGGGCGTCCGTTATCGCGTATACTTAAGAGTAGATTCTGGTCGGTAGCTTTATCCAGTAAGCATTTTGATATGGGCTTGTAGCGCAGCTGGTAGAGCGCCTCCATGGCATGGAGGAGGTCAGGGGTTCGAGTCCCCTCAGGTCCACCAAGCGCCACCAGCGATCGAAAATCAGGGTGGTACCACGGAAAAACCTTTCGTCCCTTATGGATGGAAGGTTTTTTGGCGTTCTCTGACGACTTATCATTACGCTTGCATTTTTTCTGTTTTGTACACTTACATTATTCAATTGTTTGTTAATACTACTCATATGAAATATAAAAACATGGGGGAGGCCCAATGATTACGCGCGCAAAATACGATCCCAAAGAAATTGAACATAAATGGCAAACGCAATGGGAAACGGATCATATCTATCATGCTTCCGATGAGTCGTCCAAGCCAAATTTTTACCATCTCGTCATGTTTCCTTATCCCTCTGGGGATCTACATATGGGCCACTGGTATAACTATTCCCCTTTCGATGCTTATGGACGTTTTAAGCGCATGCAGGGCTATAATGTGATGCAGCCCATTGGCTTCGATGCCTTTGGTCTACCAGCTGAGAATGCGGCCATCAAGCGTGGAGTTCAGGCTCGTACCTGGACGCTAGCAAATATTGAGAATATGCGCGAGCAATTACGTGCGATGGGAGCTCAATGGGATTGGCAAAGAGAGGTTATTACTTGCCTGCCTGACTACTATAAGTGGACTCAGTGGTTGTTTTTACAATTCTATAAGCAAGGCTTAGCATATCGAACGAAAGCACCAGCTAACTGGTGTCCAGGTTGCAATACGACGCTGGCAAATGAGCAGGTGCTGGCTGATGGTACTTGTGAGCGTTGTGGTAGCATGGTTATTCGTAAAGAGATTGATCAGTGGCTCTTAAAGATCTCTTCTTATGCTGAACGCCTGCTGGATTTCTCGGAGGTCACTGAGTGGCCAGAGAAGACTATTACGATGCAGCGTAATTGGATTGGACGTAGCGAAGGTGCCGAGGTCCGCTTTACCGCCACGATCGATGGCCAGCAGGAAGAAATTCCTGTCTTTACAACGCGACCCGATACAATCTATGGTGTCACATTCTTTGTGCTAGCTCCTGAGCATCCCTGGGTGGATAAGATCACCACGCCAGAACAGCGGGCCAAGGTCACAGCATACGTTGATCAGGCACGCCGTATGACCGAAATTGAACGCATGAGTAACGACAAAGAAAAGTCTGGTGTCTTCACGGGAAGCTATGTTGTTAATCCTGTCAATGGAGAAAAGATTCCGGTCTGGGTCGCCGATTATGTGTTGATGAGCTATGGCTCAGGCGCTATTATGGGTGTCCCTGCTCATGATCAGCGCGACTTTACGTTCGCACGAAAATTCGGTATCGCCATTCGCGAAGTAATCCGTGCGGAAGGCGATGAGCCAACCGATCCTGCTACCTGGCAAGAGGCCAAAGAAGCTCTAGGCTTGATGGTCAACTCAGGTCCTTTGGATGGCACTCCAGGCGAGGAGTCAAAGGCACGTGTTATCGATCTGATTGAAGAAAAAGGTATTGGCAAACGCACCATCAACTATCGCCTGCGTGATTGGCTGATCAGCCGTCAGCGCTACTGGGGCGCACCGATTCCAATTATCTACTGTCCAGAGCACGGCATGGTGCCGGTACCAGAGGATCAACTGCCCGTCTGGTTACCCGAAAACGTTCAATTCAAAGCCACTGGCGAATTTCCATTACGCTATGAGCCAGACTTTACTAATACAACCTGTCCCGTATGTGGCGGTCCAGCGACGCGTGAAGCCGATACGATGGATACGTTTATCGATTTGTCCTGGTACTACCTGCGTTACGCCGATCCACACAATAGCGAAGCGGCCTGGAGCGCTGAAAAATTACAGCAATGGCTCCCCGTGAATCAATACATTGGTGGCGTCGAGCACGCTATTCTACATCTGCTCTACTCGCGCTTCTTCACCAAAGCGTTGCACGATATGGGACATATCAATTTTGATGAGCCTTTCCCACGGCTCTTTCATCAGGGTATGGTCTTAGGTTCTGATGGTCAGAAGATGTCTAAATCGCGCGGCAACGTTGAAGCACCCGATCAATACGTCGCAAAATATGGTGCGGATACCGTCCGTTGCTATATGATGTTTATCGGTCCATTTGAAGCCGGTGGCCTATTCCGAGCCGAGAATCTAGAAGGCATCTGGCGTTTCCTGAATCGCGTCTGGGGTTTAATCAACGATACTTTGACGGAACACGTCAGTACAGAGGAAACACCAGAGACGAAAGCAATTGAGCGTCTACGCCATAAAACCATCAAGCGTGTAACCAATGATCTGAGCAACCTCCACTTCAATACCGCACTGGCGGCATTGATGGAATTTAATAATGCACTGCTCAAACAGCAACATAATGATGTCGCTCGTAGTGCAACCTATCAGCATGCATTGGAGACACTGTTACAGCTATTGTCTCCCTTTGCACCACATATTACAGAAGAACTGTGGCAGCAAAACCACCAGTCAATAAGCATACATACAACCGAATGGCCCAGCTACAGCGATGAAATGACGCGGGACGAGACCTTTACGCTGGTCATCCAGATCAACGGAAAAGTACGTGAGCGCATCGAAGTCGCTACAGATATCAGCGAAGAGGAAGTACGTACATTAGCGCTCAATAACGCCCGTGTACAATCATTTATCAGTGAAGCCACCATACTAAAAGTAATCTATATTCCAGGACGGCTAGTAAACATCGTCATACGTCCAGCCTAGAAAAAAAGCCTCTCCTCATTCGTGTATAGAGAGTGTGTCTGATGCTTGCGACAATCAAGCACACTCTTTGTATAGTGCCTCATTTCTTTAGCGCATAGCGTTTATGCTTATAAGAGACGAAAAACCTACCAGATCCAAGCAGCTGAAAGGTCAACAACTTGTCTCTCTATAGTTAGTGAGCTTGGGGAATATTGTACGTAGTGTGTGGAACCTTTTCAAGATGTCGAACGTATATAGGGCAGATAGTTCATCTAAGCTAACTCAACAATAGGAGAAGCTCGATAGATGAGAAAAGACCTACCAATGTGAGCTATTTCACACTTAAAATGTCAAAATATAGATAGCTACAGAGACCATTTCCGCTTATACTTAGTTAGATGGGAATAGAAGTAGTAGGGATCATAAAAGGGTAAGTGATCAACGGAAAACTAGTATTTAAAAAAAGAATGTCTCCCACGTTTACAATAGAAAGGTTGATCCTCTTATTCGCAAGCAAATGGGAACATTTACATAAGTGGAAACAAGGCAGTGGTGAGAAGCCGTTAATTGGCGTTGGTGGAAGGATACGATCATGAATACACAACCTCTAGAAATGATAAATGACCTGAATAGTGCGGAGACCGAGACAGATGTGCTAGCTCGGAATGGTTTTGACCAGGATGAGATTATTTCGCTCCTCTGGCTTCGGCAGTGGTACCAGCATGGTGGTAGTGACCGGGTAGAAGTACTTCGTCATTTCGAATTTTTGAAATTGTTGGTCGTCAACGGCAAACTGGATCTTTAATTTTCAAGATGAGTGGGCGTTGCCAAAAAACCTTTTATTTACATGTTGAATCTCTATTTGGACAATAGAAAGCCTGATACTTTACACTGTATCAAGCTTTCTATTACATTAGGGCCTGCAATAAGCGTAGTATCTGTTAACGATACGGAGAGCCTTCTCCGCTGCCGCCTCATCAACAATATCATCAACTCTGCAGCAAAAGCGTAAATCGCCCATATTGCTTGTCTTTTTGCTGGCAGTAAAAAGACAAATCCCCAATAAAAGGTCCTTGATGCTCGTTATAAAAATGAGTCACATCTAAAAAAACCGCAACAAGAATACGCCATCAAACCTAAGCGGTACAGTTTACGTACATACTACAGAAGAACTCGTGAGCTACAGAGAGCTGACACGATCGCTGCATCATAAAATCAAAGAAACTAGAACAAGGAATTCTATGCGTATTATTCTTTATCTTGGTAAAGGTGGAGTAGGTAAAACCACCATTTCGGCAGCAACTGCAGTCCGCGCTGCCATGGATGGGAAACGTACATTGGTTGTAAGTACCGATCTTGCCCATAGTCTTGCGGATTGCTTACAAACCAGCCTCACGTCAGAACCCAAAGAACTGGCATCGCATCTATGGGCGCAGGAAGTCAACGCCTTAGACGAAATGAGACAAGGCTGGGGAAAAGTCCAGCAGTCAATGACAAAAACTCTACGCAAGCAGGGGATAAACGCGGTCCTGGCAGATGAAATCGCTCTAATTCCAGGAATGGATGAGATCGTTAGCCTGATCAACATTTATCGCAACGCACGCGACGGAAACTTTGATACCGTAATCATTGATGCCGCCCCAACCGGTGAAACGGTTCGCCTTCTGAGCATGCCAGATACTTTCCAATGGTATGCCAGTCGCATTATGGGTCTGCAAGGAGTTGGCTTCAATCTGGCACGTCCATTGCTTAAAGCGGTCCTGCCAATCTCAACCACCCAGGCTCTCGATGCCATCAAAGCCTTAAGTGAGCGTGTAAAAGTATTACGAGAAGTACTCAGCGATCCAGAAATAAGTTCGTACCGTCCTGTTGTCAATCCAGAGCGCATGGTAATCAAAGAAGCCTTACGTGCGGAGACCTATCTGGCACTGTTTGGTTATCCCATCGATGCAATTGTGTGCAATCGGGTCATCCAGCCGGGGAATTATCAAGACGAATTCATGCAAGACATCTATCGCACGCAAGAAAAACTACGCCAGAACATTCATCAAACCTTTGCCCCACTACCTGTATGGGAAGCCCCCTATCAATCGCGTGAGATACTGGGCATAGATGCGCTAGGCATACTTGCAAACACCATCTTTGGTGAAACAGATCCAACACAGATTTTCCATAAGGGTCCAGTCCAGGAGATTGTGCGCGAAGGAGACACGTATATACTGCGCTTACCGCTGCCACATGTTGAAATGGATAAGGTGGTAATGAGTAAAAAAGGTGACGAGATGATGATCGAAATTGGAAATTTCAAACGTGACATCTCATTACCTTCTGTACTAGCACATCAGGAAGCGACAGTAGCAAAATTCGTCAATAAATCTCTAGAAATCCATTTCAGTGCACCAGCGGAGCAGAACGACAAATCAGCATAAAGGGTCCATTTCTTCAGCAGCGCCTGGTGCCACAGCGCTTTTGTGAGGATGACTCCCCTATTGATGTCAAACAGATAGGATCAGTCGTCCTCGCAAGAGAAAGAGGAATGCACGCATCATGCCATTTTCACTCACCACAGGGTTCGTCGTACTGACAGTGATTGTATTTATTGCTTTACTGTTATGGGCCTATCTGCGTAGCCGCCAGGGCGATCAACGCGTCATCGATACCATAAACAGCATGATACTCCCGATGCTGAGTATCTTGATTGTAATAACCAACCTGCTTTTTTGGGACTTGACACCTGTTCTATATACCTTCTATTATGGACCCTGGATGTTGAAAGTTACAGTAGCGAGTAAAAAACCGTATTTATGTCAAATAACCAGACAATGACGCTTACAACTTATATTGAGCGTGCGCGTAAAGTTCTCCAATATGAACAACGCACAAATCATCAAGATCAAGCAATCAAGCCAGGTGGTGTGGAGGCGTTTACAGCCCGCTGGTACGCAGATACCAGTGCGGTCTGCCAGACACCGGGGCAGGATACAGATCTGCTACATCGTTTTACAGAACAGCTCACTAACTATCATCAACAAGATCCGCTACAGCGTGCAACCAGCTTACGTGCAGCTTTGTCTATCCTCAGCGAACTGGAAGGGCATGACAGAGAGGAACCTTTGCATTCAGCGCCCAGGCCAGCCGACCAGACAAAAAACGATAGACCAAAAAAGCTAGCAAGCTCGGCAGCATCCGATCAACACAAAAGTCCTCATACGCATGAGGCAACAAAAGCGCCCAGGCAGATCAAATCTGAAAGTGTAGCCAAAGATACGCCTGATCCTATCCGCCTGGAAGCAGGCATGTCACAAGGACATAGCGCACTTACACTACTCAGCGCCGACATTACAGCCATTCCAGGTGTTGGTCCCACAGCGGCAATGCGTCTACACACGCTAGGCATTAGCACGGTCAGGGATCTTCTCTTCTACTTTCCTCGCGAGCACCGCGATTATAGCAAACTGGAAAAGATCGCGCAGATTCCATTTAATGAAGTGACAACCACGATGGGTATGATCTGGGATGTTAAGACCGTTACTACAGCGAATAAGCGTACCCGTACCGTCGCAACCATCTCAGACGAAACCGGAAAGCTTTATATATCCTGGTTCAACCAACCGTATCTACAAAAACAACTTCAGGCCGCTCAAAACAGTTATATTGTTGTTACTGGTATTAAACAACGCTTTGGTAATAAAGTTGAGTTTGCTGTACGCAGCCATGAACTACCGGAACAAGGTGATCTGCTCAATACCGGTAGAATGGTTCCTGTCTATCCATTAACCGAGGGCTTAAGCGCCAAAATGTTACGCCGTTTCACCAAATATGCCGTTGACCGCTATGCGAAAATGCTACCGGATCACCTCCCTCTGTCCGTACTCGAAGAGGGACAACTGATGATGCTTTCGAAGGCGATCGCACAAATTCATTATCCTGACAACGAAGAGCTGCGTGCAATTGCCCATCACCGCCTCGCCTTTGATGAACTCTTCGTGCTTCAACTTGGTATGCAAGAACGACGTTCACGCTGGCAGCAAGAGGCGAAAGATGGCAATGCATTTACACGCTATGATCAGCGGATATTCGTTGAACCAACTAGCAATACCAAAACGACAGATAGTCTCCAGGCGCTGAAAGCCCCGACATTGGGATCAACGCTCTGGTCCGTTATCGTCACAGATAAATCATTTGAAGAGACACTCCCCTATACATTCACAGAAGCACAACGGCGTGTTATCAATGAAATATTCGCGGATCTAGCTCACAGCAGACCAATGAGTCGGCTACTTCAGGGTGATGTTGGCGCTGGTAAAACAGCTGTCGCCGCCGCAGCGCTACTACTGGCAGCACTCAATGGCTATCAGGGAGCAATTATGGCTCCAACCGAGCTATTGGCCGAACAGCATGCACGCAGTATCAGTGTGATGCTCGAGCCCTTTGGCATTCAGACAGTTCTTTTAACAGGGAGCCAGCGCCAGCGCGAACGTAATCTCGCCCGCCAGGGACTAGAAAGCGGTCAAGCCGCCGTAGCGATTGGCACGCACGCCTTAATTCAGGACGATGTCAAGTTCCATAGTCTAGGACTGGTGATTGTCGATGAACAACATCGCTTCGGCGTCGAACAGCGCGATGCCTTGCGCCAAAAAGGCCTGCATCCTCATATGCTGGTGATGACGGCTACGCCTATTCCACGAACGCTAGCGTTAACACTCTATGGAGATCTGGATGTCTCTGTGATCGACCAACTACCACCAGGACGCCAGAAAATCATTACGCGTTGGCGTACAGGTGTACGACGTAGTGAGTCCAATAGTCTCATTGCACAACAGGTCGCAGAAGGCCGTCAGGCATTCATTATCTGCCCTCTGATCGAGGAGTCGGAGACACTTACAGCGAAGGCTGCTACAAGCGAATATGAACGATTACAGCGCGATGTCTTTCCAGATTTGCGTATCGGTCTCTTACATGGTGCCATGAAATCAGTCGACAAAGATCAGATCATGCATCGTTTTCGGGACCATGAGCTCGATATTCTGGTGGCAACCTCAGTCATCGAAGTCGGCATCGACATTCCCAACGCGACCGTCATGGTGATCGAGGATGCCGATCGCTTTGGCCTTTCGCAACTGCACCAATTTCGTGGTCGTGTAGGTCGAGGCAAGCAACAGTCCTACTGCTACGTCTTGAGCGCTGAAGCGAGCATACAAGCCCAGGAGCGTCTGGGAGTCTTTCAAGAGACAGATGATGGTTTCAAACTCTCAGAAGAAGACCTACGTTTACGTGGCCCTGGAGATTTTATCGGTGTGCGCCAAAGTGGTATGCCAGAGCTACACATCGCCAATCTGAGCGATACCGAGCTGATTGGACAAACACGCAGAGCCGCTGAACGTCTCTGGCAAAGCGATCCCTATCTACATAAACCCGAACATGCAGCGTTACGAGAACGCATGCATCTTTTCTGGTACAAATACATGGCCCATTAGTAGCCGACATCCCCGCACTATTGACTCCAAATAATTATAGATGACCAAGGATGTCAAGCGAAAATAGCATGTTCAATCGCAGAGACAACAGAACGAGACTGTAGCGTCGGAAGATTGCGGGCCGAGTGAGAATATCGACAGAAGACAACCGAGCAATCTGTGCCTTGCGCCCGATGTCCAGTTCACGTACGAGACGCTCCTGAAAGACGGTCAAAGCACCCACACGTCTCATGCCATCGAAGAGACGTGACTCCCAGCGTTGGGCGATGCGCAAGATGGGACGTGTGCGCTTGGTGCGCGCGATGGGGCGACGTTTCGTACGTGAACTGGACATCGGGCGCAAGGCACAGATTGCTCGGTTTGCTCGTTTGATCGTCTCTCTCAGCCCGCAATCTTCCGATGCTACAGTAGGCGATGGAGGGTTTCCCAACCCCAACCTCTTTGGCGGGGGATGTCGTACGCCCACGGGATGCGCAACGAGCTGCCCATTTCTCTCATTTTTCATCCCCATCTGCAAAAGAACGTTTTCACGTTTTCGCTTCAGAGCAGAGGAAACGTGAAAAGGGATATGAACGTCTGAAAGAGGTACAGCTCACGTTTTTTTCTTCTCATGTGGCCAGCTCATGCACAAAAAGGCATCTCGTTGCGCATCCCGTGGGTACGTCGGGGGGACTGCGTTCACGTACGAGAGAGAGTTACAGGAGGCCACGTTGCTCCTTGGATCGAATGTGCTCGTTTGATACGCTCATCCATAATTTCTTGGAGTCAATGTCCCCGCGCCGTCGGCTACGGGCGGAAACGCGAGGAGGCCCTTTTCAGAATGGGTACACACACAGGAGCATTGGAGATTGCCAGATAAGGTTGGCAGCTCATGCAATGATCCATCAGAGTGCCTTCCAAATAGTATTCAATATCAGCCAAATGAAACTACATGAGTTAGTAAAGCGTGCTTATAGTAAGCAGTACACTAGTAAGTAGTAAGCAGTACACGCAATCAATTACATATATGCATAAACAATTTAGTAAGAAAAGGAGAGCGTAATGACAAAGCTATTAAATCGCATTCCAACAAATTCAACGCAGGCAAAATATCAGCAAGCTCAAGATGCCAGCCAGTCTGCCTATGCGAATGTAAAGGATGCTGCACAGTTAGCATATGAAGCAACCAAAGACGCTGCCCAATCTACCTACGCAACAACCAAAGATGCGGCAAAGTCGACACTTGAGACAACCAAAGATGTCGCTCATTCTACCTACGATAACGTTCAACACAGTATAAAATCTGGCGTGTCTAAGACACAGGGTGCACTCGTTGCGGGAGCAGGCACGGCGGCGGTTCTCCTCCACCAAGGCCAGAAATACAATGACAAGAACATGCAGAAAGCTCAGAAAAAGTTGGGCGCATTTCAGTCACATGCACAGGATGCCTACAAGACCAATAGCAAGTTAGCTCAGGAAAATCTGAAAAAAGCCCAGAAACAGCTATCACACCTACAAAATAAGGCTCAGGAAACAGTCGCTCCAGGTTTGGCGGCAACCCAGGATACTCTGAACAAGAAGGCCAAACAGGTCAACAAAAACTTGCAACATGCAGCCTCAAATGTTCAGGATCAGTACAGTCACTATCAGCAGAAACGCCAACGTGCAAAAACGTTGTTCCGCGTTGGACTCGTTGCAGGAGTTGTTGGTTCGCTACTCTTGACACCTCTTACAGGTTCAGAGGTACGCCACCGTATCGCAGCTCAGTGGAATCATTATCGCTCATATTTTGGGCTTTAACTTCCATTGATAGACTTAGGGTGATAAATCATTAGAATGGTGATATCCATAAAAAAGGGACTGGACTAGTTTCAGTCCCCTTTTCACGTTTAGAGGGTTTCTTCCTATTAAAGAGAGTGGCTAATGCGTTTTTTACATGTATGCAGTTTTTGTCTGAGCATTCAAAATCTTGCGCAACAAAGCCTTGGCTCGATGAAAATAGGTCTTAGCTGTGGCTTCAGGCATAGATAAAGTTCTACCGATCTCGGAAAAGCTAAGTTGAGAGGTGTAACGCAAAACGACCACAGCGCGAAACTTGGGAGGCAACGACTCGATTGCTTGACATAAATTCAATTGTAAATCATGCCGTTCCAACAATTCCTCAGGCAATGGTCCAGGGTCGGGGATATCACTTAATATTGAAAGCTCACCATCGCTGTTTTCGACTTCTAGTTGAGAAAAGTGTATCGCATAACGATGTCTTCGGCGTAACTCATCCACACAACAGTTGCGTGCAACCTGAAATAGCCATGCCTTAAAAGGTTCGTTTGTGCCCAGTTTAGGAAGCGACAGATAGAAACGCAGAAAGACCTGCTGCAGCACATCACAAGCCAAGTCATAGTCACCCAGAAAGTGACAGATAAAGTTAAAGAGAGGAGTGTGATAACGTCGTACGAGCAGCTCAAAAGCACTCTGATCTCCATCTAGAACAACCCGAGCCAGCAAAGCATCAGAGTGTTCTGGGGATGGGCTTTTCATTATTTCTTGAGTTTGCACGGGTAACCTCTACATTTCTGAATGTATTCATGATCTAGCCATCTATACATTTTTACAATTACCATCATATACATTTCAAACGATAATTACAATAGTCTTTCTAAAAAATCAAAACGCAACAATTCTATTTGCAATCAATAATCAAATAACTTTTTCTATGTTTAGAGTTTTTTTATTCTATAAAATTTCTCACAATTCAGCAAGCAAAGTTACTCAATTTAACAAGCATGGTGGTTGGTGCGGTATAATATCGCACCAGCCACCATGCTTGTTAAATTGAGTAAACCCCTATTGGCAACGCAGGTATTATAAAAGTTATGCCAGCTTAAAAGTATATTTCAGATAGACTCAACCTATGCATGCTCAAGTCGGCGCAACTCGACTTTTCCATCACGGGTGCGTACAGCGAATGTGGGCTGTGTATAGACAGCGGGACTATTCTCAACGCTACCATCACACATACGAAATCCAGAATGATGCCAAGGACAATAGACGATGAACAGGATGACCAAACCAAACGCCCGCCAGAAAATCTTTAATACGATAGGATGTATCTTGGGGTTCGCCAAACATATCACTACTCAGTTTTTGCACAGATGTAGAAAGTTTATCGAGCCAAGGCATCTTTGCAATCAGCAGTGAACTATAATGGCGCAATTTAGGAGATCGTGGCGGTGTATCCATCCAACTTGTCGTTGGCACGTTCTGATTTGTATTTGTCATATCTGAAGCCATAAAAATTCAGTTCCTTTCCTCTTCCTCTATTTATGCTTAGTAAATCTAAAGTATGATAGATGAACCTGGCTGGCGATTCTTTATAAAGGCGGATTTGCGTAACAATCTGTATACCTGCAATAGACACAACCACCTTACGCGTCTGATGATTTAACTAGCCAGCCAGAAGTAATCTCGTGGTGGATTCATACCAATCACCGAAAAAGGAATATCTGGCTTTTGCGTGCTTTGTAGGTACTGCGCAACCTTAGCATTATGCGCATAAAAGAGACGTGCACAACCAAAAGCGCTCTGCAAGGAGCGAAAGTGTACATACATTACACTTTCGATGGGCAATGAGACATAGTGAAAACCATGGGCAGTAAACCAATCATGATCATCTGTGCGCGGCCAGATGATAATAATCTTTCCCCCAGGCCTTGTTACACGCTTCAGTTCAGCCAGGCCAGGCTCTCCCCCCTGATCATCAAGCGCGGTAAAAGCGGAGCAAGAAATAGCAGTATCGACACTTTGATCGCGCAACGGTAATGAATCAAAACGACCAGTAGCAGGAATAATGCGTCGTTGTTCACCACGATCAATGATTTTTTTGCGCAACAGGTGTAGCAAGCCAGGAGAAGGCTCTACTGCATATACGTGAGAGGCACCGAAACAGACACAATCAAAAGTGGCTCTACCGCTCCCTGCGCCAGCATCTAGTATCGTCTTACCTCGTAGATCAACCTCGATAGATTGAAAAATCCCTTGATGTAAGCGCTCTCCCTCCGTCAATTCTTCATATAACTCTGGTCTCTTCCAATAGATCAGTTCCCAAAAGAGATCATTAAGAACATGCTGTTGGGTATCAGCAATTTCTTTTTGTGAAAGAGGCTGTTGTAGCTCTTGCTGAAAAAGTGACTGTTGTTCAACTGGCAGGCTTTGACGTACATGTCTAACCAATTCCGCTGAAACACCATGCATACTATGTGCCAGCAACCGCGTCGTCAATGTCGTATGATCGTATGCAAGCATACTATGGATGGTCTCTGTATCAAACACGCTTAAATCATCAATATGAAATGGATTTTCGAACGAAATATCCGGTTGTAAGGATACGTCATTACTTACCATATATCTCACTTTTTCCATTCTGCATATTCTCTTCTGTATACAAGTATACAGAGACAACATCAATCCTTTTTCATCATCGTCAGCAAGCCAACATTCAAATAAATGGTTATGTCTCATTTGCAGGCATATGGATATCACTTGATCTCTCATTTTCGTACGCGCACTCTGTACAAAAAGTTTCTAGTATGGCTAAGACGAGTAAGAATTCGCGCACTTCAGGTCTTTGCGCATGGGCTAACTTTCTACAAGGATGAATGAACCCAGCTTCCCTAGTGGACATGTTATGTACTATACGAATTTTTACGGATTATTGATCTATCTGCTGGCAACCAACTGGCGCTCGGGACGTATCCGTAATTTTCTCATTAGCATCTGCGCAATATTAATTACTGGTATCGGCCCATCGCGTATCTACCTGGGTGCGCACTGGCCTAGTGATGTAGCAGCTGGCTATATCTATGGTGGACTCTGGTTCAGCGGTATTATGGCTTTCTACTTACGCGTCAAAGCCTGGCTCCATCCATTAACGGGAAAGGTCCCCGCCGTAGCGAGACCGCTACAGCAACCTGGAGATAAAGAGTAGATTGACACATGGCAGGCACTTTGAATTTTATCTCAAAGTGCCTGCCATGTGTTGTAATCCAAATCATTAGCGATGAAGCAGCAGCTAGACACTCACTGTCACGCCACGCCAGAAAGCCACATAGCCTTTTATCTCCTTTGCAGCATCTTTAGGCTCAGGATAATACCAGGCGGCATCTTTATTGACCTTACCATCCACCTCAACATTATAGTAACTTGCAAGACCTTTCCAGGGACAAGTAGTATGAGTATCACTTGCCTTAAAGTACTCACGCTGAACTGCCTCGATGGGAAAGTATTGGTTCCCCTCGATAACGATACATTCATCACTTTCAGCAAGGGTGGCACCACTCCAAATTGCCTTCGGCATAAAAAGCTCCTTTTTCGTGTAACTAAAAATCTACAATACATATTAATACATATTGATAAATAAAGATATCCTCTCAATCCTATCACGAAAAGGGGATCCGCTTTTTTACATGCGCAATGAAGTTCCGCTATCTTATACTGGAACAGGTCGCTAAGACACATTTACTCATCGGCCTGGATGAAATTTCGTCGAACAGGATCTTTCACGGACGCGGCCTGACAACCTGTGATAACATCGTCCCCATCGCGCTTAATTTCATCCAGATTTTTTGTCTCGGAGCATGAAAGTTGACAAAACTTGAAACAGCAAACGGTACCAAAGGTAGAACTGGAGATGGAGCAGGAAATGAAAAATCTTTTGGAGTCGGCAACATCATCGGAGCCAATACCCGAGGTTGTCGGGCCGCTGGCATGGTCAGAGGAGAATTTGGCACCACGCCCGCTTGAAAAAAACGGCGACGGACTGGTACTTGATTATGCCCTGTATCTACATGCTGTACGCGCCCAATTGAGATACGATGTAGTTCACGTTGAATATTCCCCATGCTTACTGGTCGCTTTTTTGCATCGACCTCTAGCATGCAATGTATCAAAATACTTAGTTGTGGATGCTCTGGCAACTCAAGTCTTGCCTGCCGAAAGGGTGTTAACGCTGGATCAATTCCCGTTAACAATTGATGGAGCATAACACCAAAACTATACACATCCGTCTGAGGAGTCGTTTGGGTGCTACCATATTGTTCAGGGGCCGCATATCCGGGCGATCCCAAGATCATCGTATCTTTCACCTGTCCCAATTTAAAGTGGCGAGCGATCCCAAAATCAATTAAATAAAGTTGGCCCTCTGGCGTCCGCATCACATTCGAAGGTTTGAGGTCACGAAAAATAATTGTAGGCTTACGTGTATGCAAAAAACTCAGTACTGTCGCCAGTTGGATAGCAATCGATAGGACTTTTTCGACAGGGAAAATTCGTCCACGGCGTCGAGCATAACTTTCAAGGGTCTCACCCTCAATAAAGCTCATCACCAGGTACCAATTTCCATTCTCAGAAAAATAATCGTAGATACTTGGTAAATTTGGATGTGTCAATGTTGCTAGCAGTACAGCTTCCCGTTTGAAACTTTCAGAGGCATCTGCAAGCTCCTTTGGACTCAAGCCCTGCTGTATCATCTCCTTCACAGCCACCCGACGATCCATAAATTCAGTATCTATCGCCCGGTAGACTTTGCCATAGCCACCAGATCCAATCTGATCCACAATACGATAGCGCCGCTTCAACAACCTTCCAAGCGAGGCCACAGCCGGTGGAGAGACTACAGCAACCGGGGCCGATAATATTTGTGAAGACGAAGAAACAGAATCCGCCTCAGGGAGTATAGCATGTCCACAAAAGCGGCAAAATTTGGCATACAGCGGATTAGCACATCCGCACTGTCCACAAAATAAGCCTGTAGCTTTCCCCATTAACAAGCTCCTTGATACTCTATGCATATACTGTACTTATTAGCAATAATATACCATAAATAATTTATTTTCCTACCTGCCCAGCTAGTCTCAATCATATTGAATATATCTGAAACATGAAGGTAGCTACTCGACATGATAATTCTTTTCATCTTAGAATAATCTTAATAAATTCACTATGGTATAGCTCACACTTTTGCCCTGTTAACAGCGCTTACACTCTAAACATTTCACTAACCGGATCTTTTTTAGCCTCATTCCCCAAATTACTAATTCACATTGCTACATACCTCTTCAAAAAATGTGCTTAATGTAATTCTATGTGCTTAAAAAATCTTCCTTATAACACCTTTTCAATCCTTACAACACCTTAAAAAGACGAGAATCACAGCCACGTCGCGTGCTATTATTACTCTTGGCGATGTATTATATATTAGTATGTCGTAAGCAAGAGCTACAAAGCATACAGCAGATGCCACCCATCAGATCGAGAACCAATAGAAACATATACTCCCTGATGCTAAAATTTCCCGACGACGGCATCCCATTTTTTAGTCAAAAGCCTGAAATATACTCTCAGACGTAAATCAACATTTTCATATTTATTAAGGAGGAACATCGTGATTGTTCGTATTGGTATTATGGCTCTACGCCTTTGCGTTTTGCTCGCACTTATCTTTGGCATTTTACTTTGGGTAAACGCTATTCCTGATTGGGGCGTCATGATTCATATGACACTTGGCCTGCTAGCGGTCATAGCTTTATGGCTGCTGGCCTTCGGTATAGGTACAGCCCGTAAAGGACGTAGCCTGGGACTGGCAATTGGAGCTTTTGTCCTGGGACTATTACTCCCCATTGTTGGACTGGGACAATTAAGTTGGCTCTATCTGGGTAATGCACACATCGCTGTCCAGATCCTCCATCTGATCCTTGGCTTAGGTGCCATCGGCCTCGGCGAAGCGATCGCTGCCCGCTACAAACGTCAAAATAAACTGGCCTAATATTGTGTGCTTTTTACGCCGACAAGGCCTGGAGAGCACTAGTATACGCCTTTTGACGCGCTCACAGCGCGTATGTATTGGTGATCAGAATAGCTTATTCTATTATAAAAATAGCCAAATAAATACTCTGATCATCAATATAGTATATTGCCAAGCCTCTATTTTTCGTATGCGGTTCGACTATTGCCGAACGGCTCCGAATGTGTTTTAATGAGCATATCTTTTTTCTGATAATTGCTATTGGCAATGTAAATTCTGCAAGACGTTAGCAAAGGAGCTTTTGTGAGCCAGCAGGAGTCACGTCACCGTCTAGCTGTTTACCCAGGCAGCTTTGACCCACTTACAAATGGACATCTGGATATTGTGCGCCGTGGAGCTAAACTCTTTGATGATTTGATTATTGCAGTGTATGCTTTCCCCAAGAAAAATGTACTTTTTTCGGTAGATGAACGCATAGCGCTGTGGCAGGAAGTAATCGCTGATGAGGGCTTGCACAATGTACGTATCGAGAGCTTTACAGGGCTGACTATTGAGTATGTACGCCAGATAGGTGCGCAAGCGATTATTAAAGGGTTGCGCTCTTCAAATGATTTTGAGGCGGAATTTCAGCAAGGGTTAATGAATCATAAGTTGGCTCCTGAGATTGAAACGGTCTGCTTCTTTACGAATCTTGAGCAGTTGTTTGTCAGTTCGTCTCTCTTGAAAGAAGTTGCTAGCCTGGGTGGGGATGTGACGGATATGCTTCCAGCTTCAGTTGCACGAGCACTACAATTCAAACAAGGGTTGTCTACACTGTGATATGCAAATATGCAACACAGATAGCTATCTCTTCGTATACTCCTATATTAGCTAATAATAGCTTCTTTCTACTCTAAGTAGGTAATTGGCTCTGTCCAGCGGGGACAATGGTACGGGAAGGAGGCAAGGCATACGATGGATATTCTCTATCTTGTAGACCGGTTGGAGAACCTTGTCTCCAGTAGTAAGCGAATGCCTCTTGTTAATCAGATTATTCTCAAGGAGGCTGATCTCCTCGCCATCATTGAACAGATGCGTTCGTCGATTCCTGGAGAAATCAAACAGGCTCGACGGATTATTCAGGAAAAAGATCGACTGTTGGCTCAGGCTCAGTCGGACGCGTCGATGATGCTGACTCGTAGTAAGGAAGAGACTGAACGCGTTCTGACTCACGAAGGCTTACTGCAAATTGCAGAAGAACGCTCACAGGATATGCTTCGACGGGCCAATGATCAGGCTCAAGGTATTGTCAGGCGCGCGGAAACTCATACGGAACAAATGCAAATTGAGGCCGATAGCTACGCTTCTGAGACGCTCCGTAATCTACGCGAACATCTCCTTAATGTTGAAATGGAGATTGAGCGTACTGTTATGAGCATTGAACGCGGTCTGGATAGCCTGGAAGGCCGTCCTGATGATGAGATACCTGATAATCTCTCTCCTTTGGATGACGATGACGATGATGGTCAAACACCTCACTCCCACACCTTACCACGTCGCGCTTCTCTGGCAACCGATACTATGGGGGGACCGAATTATCCAGCTTAGCGCCGCAAGATGATATTGCTGCTTGCGTTGACTCATGGATTCTCCAGACGCTCTCATAATCAGGACTTGACACCCTCTCATGCCTTGTCTATAATGAGCAAGCGCCAGAGAAGAGTAGGAGATACACCACCTTGCGCCAAAATTGTATTTTATTAGCAAGAGTTTTGTACTCTTTTTGGAGTTCAATGGGAAGGATAAATATTCCATGATCTTTAATGTGGCGCAATTAATGAAGGAAGCGGTTGGCTCGGGGGCCTCATCTGAAGCAGATATTCATGAAGAACAGGTCCAACTCGATGAAGACCTTAAGGTGGTTGGCCCGATCAACGGGCATGCTCGCATGCGCCGTGTCAATCAGGGCCTCTTGATCGATGGATGGGTTGATCTCACTCTTGGATTGGAATGTGCTCGCTGTCTGCAACCAGTTGAACAGCCGACACACGTTACTTTCTCAGAGCGCTTTTATCCGACTGTGGATGTGATGACGGGGACACCTCTTCCTCGCATCCAAGAAGATGATGTCTTTGCCATCGACGAACACCATCAAGTTAATCTCACCGAAGCAATCCGTCAAGCCGTGTTGCTCGCGGTCCCACTGGTACCGCTATGTAAGGAAGATTGCGCGGGCTTGTGCCCACAATGCGGTCACGATCTCAATATTGATCAATGCGGCTGCCAGCCCGTTGAGATTGATAGCCGCTTGGATGTGCTTAAACAATTGTTAAAAAATGAATAACTATCATAACAACACTAGCAACACGCGTAGACATGCCTGAGCATCTTTGACTCGGGTCTCAATGCTGGTGGAGGAGGAGAAACTGTCATGGGAGCCTTACCAAAACAACGCATTTCGCATGCTCGTCAGGGAGAGCGAAGGGCTCATCAGCACCTGACCTTACCACAATTAGTGGCTTGTCCACAATGCAAGCGACCGCGTCTTTCGCATCATGCTTGCCCCAATTGTGGTTACTATCGTGGTCGTCAAGTTTTCTTGCCCAAGACCAACAAGTAGCAGTAAAGTGGCATAAGCGACCATAAAAATGAATAAACGAATGCACGCCAAACCGTTTAGTAATATGCTTGCAAAATAGATATGAGTGGTTTCTTCTCAGAAACCACGCTGTCTAGCACACACTACGATACGAGATGCGTGCACTTCTATAGGAAAATATTCATTTTTATGGGAGCTTAGCACCTTTATCCTAAGTAAATGAAGTGAATGACATGACGACACAAGTTGCCTTTTTATTTCCCGGGCAAGGAAGCCAAAAAGTGGGGATGGGAGCGGACGCCTTTGCATCATCCGATGCCGCCAGACGCGTTTTCGCGACCTTCGATCAAGCTTTAGGATTCTCGCTCAGTGATCTTTGCTTCCAAGGACCGGAAGATGCTTTACGCTCAACCATTAATGCTCAACCTGCAATCATTGCTGTTAGTCTTGCCTATCTAGCAGCCTTCCAAGAAGCGCTCTCTCCTCAAGGTTCATCCTGGCCCACATCACTTATCCCCAGTTACACTGCGGGACATAGTGTCGGTGAGTGCTCATCTCTGGTTGCCGCAAACGCTCTAGATTTAGCTGGTGTAGCCTATCTGGTGAGTGAGCGCGGTCGTGTGATGCATGAAGAAGAAGAAGCTTGCCCCGGCGGTATGGCGGCAGTTATTGGTATGGATACCAATGAATTGCAACAGATCTGCCAGGAGGTCACACAGCAATGTCTAGCGACACAAAAGGCATCTTCTCCGCACGCAGGTACTGGCCAAGTAGTGCTGGCTAATTACAATTCGCCAGGGCAAGTTGTCATTTCAGGCGAAGAGCAGGCTTTGGCACTCGCTTGTACGTTGGCAAAAGAACGCGGAGCTAAACGTGTCATAGCGCTCACTGTAAGTGGAGCATTTCATTCACCGGTCATGCAACCAGCTATAGCTAAACTGAACACAGCCATGAAAACAATTCAGTTACGCGATGCGACCTACCCAATTATCAGTAACATTACGGCTTTACCCATTACTGACGCCAGTGAACTGCGTACAGAACTGGCACAGCAAGTAGCCGAGTCAGTACAATGGATCGGCATAGTCGAATACCTGGCCAGCCAGGGCGTCAATGTCTTTTTGGAGATTGGACCCGGTCAGGCTTTAACTGGAATGGTGAAACGTATTATCAAAGGTGCCACAACTATTAATATCAGCTCCATTGCCGATATTGAAAAAGCTAGAGACAGATTACAAGAGCTGGGTATGCTCTCATAAAGCTTTGATTGCTATGTATTATTTCCAATTGTCTTCTGAGAGGTTTACGCCACATCTGTGCAAAGACGATTGGGATAATGTACTTGACACAGACTCAAAAAGAGCCTATCTTTGCAGTAAAGCAGCAATGCAAAAGATGAAAGAGGCACATTAATAAAGCAGCATCATCCAAGCGTTCTTGCCCATCGCTAGTGAGGCAATCTTGAGCAGGCCAGCCAATGTGATAGCGAGGAAAAGGTAGACAGCCGTAACGCCATCACACACAAAAGCTGGTGGTCATTATCACTGTAGTCAGAGGAGATCAAGCACTATGGCCATCGAATCACAGCCGACTGGAGTGGTACGTGTCGCACGACCAGTGCTCACAACCATTGTGAGGAGTACAGCCCTACAAATTCGTGGTGTCGTCCGTATGGCACACATCAGCGACCAGTGGTCACGCTTGTTAGGGCGTGATGTACCACAGCAAGGCATCACCCTTACCATCAAAGATAACACAGTCTCTGCCGACCTCTATCTTATTGTAGAATCTGGTAGTAACATAGTGGAAGTAGGCACTGCAGTTCAAGAAGAAGTTGCGACCGCCATAGAAAATATGATCGGGATGCAAGTACAGAATGTCAATGTCTACATCCAAGACGTAGCTTAACAATGTACTCTAGTAAGTCGAAACAAACCGTCCGGTAGTCATCAGATCAAGCATTCGTAGTAAGCATCTGAGAGCACACCAGACACCAGCTAGTCACCATTTGAGGATACTATGCCAGGGATACGCAGGCAAGCGCGAATAATCGCACTGCAAACACTCTATGAATATGACATAGCCAATCACGCCCCAGAAGAGGTCTTGCAGCGCCATGCCGAAGAGCGCAATCTGCCCCCAAAGGTAGTAGAATACGCTAGCGAACTTGTCCTGGGAACGTATAACCAGCTCGCAGATATCGATACCCACATCCAAAGTGCGGCGCGCGAATGGCCACTCCAGCAGATGGCACGTATTGATAAGAATATTCTTAGGCTTGCAATCTACGAGATTCTGTTTAATAATGATGTACCAGCCAAGGCAGCTATCAACGAAGCGGTCGAACTCTCAAAAACGTATGGAAGCGAAACTTCCAGCCGTTTCGTCAATGGAGTCCTTGGTACTATATTTAATTGGGCTCAACAACAGCCCATTCTTCCTAAAGCGGAAAGCGAGGTGAAATAATGTCCACATCTTCTACAATCCATGATCGCCTTAGAAAAATCATTGTTGATCAACTTGGTGTTGATGAGAGCGAAGCCGTCCCTAGCGCATCTTTCGTTGAAGATCTCAACGCAGACTCACTCGATCTAGTTGAACTCATCATGTCCCTTGAAGAGGAATTCAAGTTACAAATTTCTGACGAAGATGCCGAGAAGATCACAACCGTCCAAGAGGCTGAGGATTATATCGAAGAGCATATTCGCTAATTATATTTCACGGTTTCAGGCGCTTGTTCATATTGTATACTTTATGAAGCAAGCGCTTTTTTGCATCCTCGCACATCACCAAAAAGCCTGATAAAATACTTCTATACGAATATTTTTATTTCATCTTTTTAATGTCACAAATCCTTATTGTGGTGCATCTCTATTAGTGTAGTCGGGATTCTCTGTTTGAGATCTACTACTACACACACGAAAAGAGTTGTATGTGAATACGATGCCTGCGGCAGACGCTGTCGAAATCCTTATTCATGAATATTACAAGCTGGTGTTTCACACGATCTATGGTCTGACCAATAATTGGGAGGAAAGCCAGGATCTTACTCAGGATACCTTCCATCAAGCCCTGAA
Source organism: uncultured Chloroflexia bacterium (assembly GCA_963699315.1). Lineage (GTDB taxonomy): Bacteria > Chloroflexota > Ktedonobacteria > Ktedonobacterales > Ktedonobacteraceae > Dictyobacter. The sequence goes on along the minus strand of OY969433.1, from coordinate 2,675,604 downwards.
GGGTATTGATGCGGCAAGGGCGGGCAGTGGCAGACATTTCCATGCTAAGGCCTGGTTGTTACGCATTGCGCTGAATACGGTACGGATGCAGAGAAGAAGACGAGCTCTCTTTAGCTTTATTCCTTTCTCCAGTCTGTATGAACGTAATCCAGTGGAAGGGAAAGATGAGACGAAATCTGGCGATGAGACAATTCATGAACGAGCGACTCCGGTACAGCCCGCTGGCTATGGGACAACGGGAGCAGATGATCCAGCCGAATTGGTTGCCGAGCAAGATGCGGTCCAACGCACTATGGCAAAGTTACCTGAAGGCCTACGCGTTTGTCTCTTGCTTTCAATCGTCGGTGGACTCTCAACAGTGGAAATCTCACATACATTGGATGTAAAAGAAGCTGCCATACGGCAACGGCTGACACGAGCACGTAAGCAGTTCCAGGAGATCTATACACAAGACTCTGGTGAGGAACTGATAAACACTCAGTCAGTAGATCCACAGGCAAATAACGGAAGCCAGAAACACGAACGCACCCAGCCTGAAAGGCGTCAACGTTTATCTTTGGCGACCCAACCACCATCGGTATGGAGTGGCTATGTATAACGACTCAATCGAGAATTTGCTACTACGCCATTATGGAGACAATGGTTCAACACCAGAGGCACTGGAGCAACGTCTGAGTGCATCTGTCAAACAACAAGCCAGGGATGCACAACAACAGCAGATGTTCATGAAACGGATAAGCGAGCAACGTATCAGTCGTCGTCGTGCGGTCCAACTAGTCGCACTCAGCTCTGCAGGTATTGGTCTGTTGAGCGCAAGTGTTGCGACTGTCCAGACGCTCCTGAACAGCCAGGAGGGCTCACAACCATCCTACTTGTCCTAACGTTGCAGCGCTGGCGCTGAAATAGATCGCCAGAGGAGATACTCGGTTTACGTGGCATTCTGCCAGCAAAAAATTATCATCTATCGTGTGCTTCGCAGTTGTAGCACAATGTCATGAAAGGACATATCATCATGGGTCTATTTGGTTCACACGGCTTAGAGCTCATCGTCGTGATTGTAATCGCTTTGTTGGTCTTTGGTCCAAAGAGACTGCCAGAGATGGGTTCAGCCATCGGTAAAAGTATTAAAGAATTTAAGAGTGGCATGAGTGAACTCACCAAACCAAAAGAAGATGATACAACAAATGCAACACAGAATGCGGCCGCATCTGCCCGTCTGGAACTCGAAGCCATCGAACGCGAACTCGCCGCTAAAAAAGCTGCGCTCGCTGCTCAAGAAGCTGCACAGCCTGAGACCAGTGCCACTTCAGCTGCTGAGTAATGAAAATAGCTGAAACTAGTATAGGGGGAGCTTATGGCTGCCAGCGATGTCGAACAACAAAGCTTATTCGACAGGTTTAGCAATTCTAACAACAGTGATGATGACGACAATGACGAATCAGCGATGTCATTGGTCGAACATTTGGAAGAACTACGTAAACGCATTTTTGTATGTTTGATCTTTGTGGCAATTGGTACAGTGGTCGCCTTCCTATTCAGAACACAGCTCATAGCTGTATTGACCCGACCACTGCCACTTAACGCCAATACGCTAGGCGGGACACATAAACTGACACTGAGTGGTATGGGCGAGGGCTTTACAGTAGCCATCAAGCTCTCGATCATCTTTGGGCTCGTGTTTTCACTACCCGTGATTCTTTATGAAACCTGGGCGTTTGTCGCTCCAGGATTATATGATAAAGAAAAGAAGCATGCTGGCCCATTTATCGTCCTGGGCGTCTTACTCTTTGCAATAGGAGTAACACTTAGCTACTTCATCCTACAATTTCCAGTCAGTTTCCTGATTAATTTCGGCGCAAGTAGTTTTAATGAGCTGATAACAGCAGATAGCTACTTTTCATTTGTAGCTTTCTTTATGCTGATCTTTGGAGCAATCTTCGAGTTGCCATTAGTGCTGACGTTCCTGGCCCTGATTCATGTTGTGACGGAAGATTTTCTGAAGTCAAAACGGGCAATCGCCCATGTGGCGATGTGGGCAGCAGCGACGATACTTACACCAGGTGCAGACCTGTACAGTCCGGTCTTTATTGGTGTATCGATGTCTTTACTCTATGAGTTCAGTATCATACTAATCCACTTTATAGTCAAAAAAGATCGTGAAGAGGAAATTGCATAAGCAAGATAGGCTTGCCGTATTTTTCTGAACACGGCAAGCCTAGCTTTTTTTTATGTGAGATGTAATTTGGACGGGCTGCTCTTGTTCGCTCCATTTTCCATTGCCAAATTTTTCCCATAAGAGGATTAATGCCAGCGTATACAGGATGGTGGTGCAGAAGAATACAGGCACATAACCAGAGCGGGCAATCAGTGTACCTCCTACTGAAGCTCCAATAGCCCACATAACCTGATAGGCCGCCTGATAACTACTATTCGCCAGGCCACGATGGGGCTGCGGTACCACATCCATGGAGAAGACCTGAAAAATTCCCTGGTTCATATCCATCAACCCCTGACGTAACGGGTAAAGCAGTGCGGCCAGTGGCAACGAGCCGGTCAAACCAATTAAGAGCATAATTGGCAAACTTAGTAGACGCGGCACGATTAATGAAGCGACCTTCCCTATGCGTAGCACGAGCCAGGGAGCGAGCAATGTCAGAATGGCATTCAATATATTAGCAGCAGCATCAATGGCTCCAAATAAGGCTGAGGAGGCTCCTAGATGCTGTACAAAATAGACATTGAAGTAGGGCAATAATAGACCTGCTCCGGTACCAATGAGAATTTGCACATACACCATGACTGATAGAGGACTCAAGAGCAAGGTGCGCAGTGGGATTCTCCTCCACTCAGCCACACGTGTCAGACGCGCTTGCAGCAACTTCCGTAAAGAAATTGTGGCACCAGGCTGCTCTGACTTTGGCGGACGGTCATCGTGCATTAGAAAGAGGGGAATAAAGCTGGGAACAGCAATTATGCCTGCTACTAGCAGCGAGAGTTGATACGAGCGGGCCATGGGTTGCGCAGCCAGCATCCAACTTCCCCAGAATGGCAAGGGCGACATCAGCCATCCAAACGAACGCAACCAGATAGGTAAGACACCCCCTACGGCTTCTCCTACGACAATTGTGATCAGTGACAGCACAATATTCAAACTAAAAAGCTGTGAACGCTCTGCTGAGCTACTATTCAGTGCCAGAAAGGGAATATTCAACACAAGAATGAATGCACCACCAATCCCGACAATAAATGTGCTAATCAACAGAGGAATAGGCGTGCGAAAGAGAATCTGTCCCGCGCCAGCAACACCGATGAGAAAGCTAGACCAGATCAGAATACTTTTGCCACCAAAGCGATCAATGCAGATACCGGCCGGGAAAATAGCCAGACCGGCCCCCAACGTCCCAACAAAGAGAATCTGGCCGATAAAGTCAGTATGATAACCAAGCGCTATCAGATAGAGATTATACAGTATCTGAATAATTCCCACGGTAATACCGCTCAGCGCATTACTGATTAAATATAAGCGGGCGTTTCGCCTGAAACGCCCGAATTGTTGCAGAGAGTATTGGAAGAGTGACATGTTAGCCTTGACCACGCATAACCTGTTCTCGCGGAACATTTGGGATCTGACGTGGAAATTCCTGTTCAGGTCCGGGCACCACTTCAGGGCGCTCATTGATTAATGCTTGATAGCCCGGACTCACAAACTGTGTCCCGTTATCACCAAGCGTAACTGTAGGCTCTTTGACTTTATGCGTCAAACCTGGTAGAAAAAATGCCTTTGCAACCTGCTTAACCTGGAGTGTGCGAGCACGAAATTCTATAACTTTGCCAACAACATTATCAGATACATGCTCAACCTTCTTATCAGCTGCATTGACGCGTAAAGGAATCTGAGCGGCCATACGTGCCATAGGTCGTTCTGTTGTAGCAGGCTCGATGCCCCTCTCAGCAGCCGAGGAAGAGGTATTGACACTGTCTACATAAGGGCGAAATACCTTAATCAACTCGAGCTTTTCATCCAACCAGGATGTGAAAAAACTCATGATAAGATGGATACTAACAGTGATCACGATAAAGACAAATGCAAACAGACAAATCACAATGGCTGCAATCTGACCCGCCCCTGCCAGAATGGGATTCACAGCTAATACCAGTGCAGCAATCATTTACCACCTCCATCCGCAGCATTTGCCTGTGCGGCTGCCATGGCCTCCATTTGCTGTTTACGACGCTCATCAGCGCGACTCTTAGCATGACCCTTCCCTATGAACACACGAGCCATTCCTTGCACCGCTACGACCGATGCCACAGCGCGAATGCCAGGAGCCAACATCACTTCTGATGTCAATTTGGTCGCATTGCCAATCGTTGATACCGTATTACCAGCCGTCTGTGCGGTATTCTTGACAATCCCCAACGTCTCATTCACCGAACTGAGCAATGGCTTCACTTCATCGCGTATAGTTTTAATAGTTCGCACAATTTTGTAGACTGAATATAATTGATAAATGGTCGCTGCCACTAACAGAAGCGCCAATATGATCAAACAAGCATAGAGTAGTTCTGGTAGTTTACCAAAAATGGAAGCCAGAACAATGCCTGCGATAATGATGATCGCGATAACTGCCCCGACAATAAGTACAAAGCGCTTCGCTTTCTGCATAAGATGCCTCCCAATACAATTCTGTAGTAATTGCTGTTATATTATAGCTCATAGACATAAAGGCTGACAGCGTAAATCTGATAGAACAATTAACCTCACAGCATTAAAATTGATGAATATCATTAGCCAAACAAGAGGAAAGCTAGATAAATACCTTCACTTCTTAATACGTAGAAGTAGTCCTAGAAGACGACAAAGTATGTAAAATTAGGATGAACGGAAATTGAGTTACACATGTGTAACAGTACTCACACGTCAAGATACTACATTCTACCGCCTACTACGTAATAGGTATAGCAGAGTTATAAAAATAGGAACAGTAATCTTCTACCTTATCAGCACTAATATCCTATCGGCACGGCAAGGAGCATTTATGAACGTATCATTCGCAGATTTGATACTGATCAACCTTCAAGTAGAAAGTTTTCATTTTTCTTTAGGTTTGAGTCAGTTACTCTTCTGGGGTATCGCACTGATCGTCGGGATACTAGCCCACTTGATCTTTGGTCGTCGTTTCCCATTTGGTGTGATAGGAACTATCATCGTCGCACTTATTGGCATCTGGTTTGTCACCGATATTATTCTTATCGACGTTCCACAAGATATTGTTTTCTATGGTTCGCCACTCTTGAAAGCACTAGTTGGAGCAGTTGTGTCTGAATTACTCTGGTATTTAATCGCTCATCATATTTATCGCGTCTGGTCACGACGACGTACCACGTATCTTTCAGTTCCACCAGAGCAGAAGTAGTACACACTGCGGACAAAACGTAGAAACATCTAACCACGGCTAATACGCAGGCGGAACACTACTCTTTAAGCTCAGGATCGTTATGCTTCCACATTTATAGATAGATATACACAAACATCATTTATAAAAAAATGCAGACCTGCCACCTTCGCCATAGTCGAACGTAATAGATAAAAAGAAGTAAAACGACTCAGGACTTCTCGCCGCCGCCGGTGATCCGTTCTATTGTGTATAGTTGGAACCTCCTCGCTATTTAAGATGACATGGTGGGATGCAAGGTGGAAAACATCTCTCTATAGGCGTAAGAAGGTATCATTCTATTATGACTTATATGGCTTATATGCTATAAAGGAGCAAGTGCAAGATCCTATCAAAAATAGTATGTTTACAAGCGAGGAAGTAGTGAACAATTCACACCTCATAGATCGCACAGTAGCCCGAACGTTGAGTGCGAAATTGAGTTATCAAACAGCCCTTTCGACAGACCGCATCCATTCGCGCCTGGCTCGCATCTCCTGGGGAACCTGGATTATTGTCAGCGGAACGACACTTTTCTGGTGCTTTACAGCTTATCAGGTTGCACAAACTGCCGGTGCACAGAGTCTGTCGGCGATTAGTGCGCATATACTCAACAATGCGATTTCCACGCAGGCCACAAGCGATAATGCGCTCACAACGATATTGCTGCGTTATGGGGCCAAAGAAAATAACTTGATTGAGCAAGGGCAGTATTGGCGTTTTTTTATGCCGATTTTTTTGCATGTCAATCTCCTCCATGTCGGACTCAACATGCTTAATCTAGCTGTTCTGGGGATATATATTGAACGGATCGTTGGACATATTCGTTTTCTCTTGATTTATGTGATCACAGGGATTATCAGTGTAATCGCAAGCTTTATTTTTGCTCCAGACCTGATCAGTGTTGGAGCATCGGGAGCCATCTTTGGACTGATAGGAGTCTATAGTACTTTTGTGCTGACACATCGACGCGCATTCCCTTATGGCGGATTGTTTGCTCTGCTCTGGCTTATCTTTATTATTGGCATAAATCTAGGCATGGGATTAGTAATTGCCGATGTCGATAATTATGCTCACCTTGGTGGATTAGCCAGTGGCTTACTACTTGGTTGGTTTTTTGCTCCGCGCTATCAACTAACATCAGAGCAAAAGCTAGTTGATGTACATGGATTGACACATCGTTGGCCCTTGGCACTATTGACAATTTTAGGTACACTATTACTTGCTAGTTTAGCTTTATATTTAGGAAACTAATCGTACACGCAAGTCATCTCTCGCGTCTACGGTCGCAATATTGGGAGGAAATCTCTTGGAAGCACAAATGGAACTCCAAAACTATATGGAGCAAGGGAAGACGGCGCTAGCTCAAGGCAAAGGCAGAGAAGCCGCGATCGCCTACGCACATGGAGCACAACTTGAACCTGAAAATCCACTGGTCCATCTTGGTTTGGCAGAAGCCAATCTAGCACTCAGTAATAATGAAGTAGTACAGATGGCCTGCCGTCGCGTACAGGAGTTACAACCTGATGGCGGGATAGAGGGCTGGACAGCGCAAGCACTCCTGGAACTGATCGAGAAACGCTATGATCGTGCGCTCAAAAGCGTCGATAGAGCCATCGAAATCGATCCAACCATTGGCTATATACATGCGCTCCGCTCCTACTTGCTACGCGCAACAGGACAGGATTATGATGCCAATTTGGCACGTGCACGTGCGACGCGGCTCTCATATGGAGGTCGTTTCGAAAATTGTTTTCCCCCCCTTGCACCGCCACCAAGCCCAACCTTGAAAGCAATACCAAACGGACCGCCTCAAGCTCAGCCCAGCAATAATGCGAGCGCAGGCAGCCAACCAAAATCTAATCGAGATGCAGGACCAAACTGGTCACAGCCAAATCAAATGCGCCGCCGAGTCATACGCACACGTTTTGCCTTAAGCCAATATCCTAACCTAGTTACACTCGTGCTCATCACCATCAACGTACTCATCTACATCTGGCTGAGACTTGACCCAGCGGTATTCGTTTTTGGAGCACAAGATAATCAATTTATCCTGAACTATGGACAATATTGGCGTATCTTTACAGCCATGTTCATCCATGACCCAAACAACATCTATGATATTGCACTAAACATGTTCTCCCTCTACTTTGTAGGCAGAGGCGTCGAGATCTTTTATGGAAAATGGCGTTACCTGGTAATCTATCTAGTATCGGGTATTATAGGCGGACTTACATTTCTCTTAATGGACCCCACCCAGATAGCAATTGGAGCCTCTGGAGCCATCTTCGGCGTCTTTGGAGCTCTGGGAATCTTCTACCTCATCAACCGACGAGCGCTCGGAGCTTATGGAACAGGCGCGATCAGCCAATGGATCTTCTGGCTCGTCCTTAACCTGCTCTTTGGGCTGGCACCTGGCTCAAATATAGCCCTCTGGACACATATAGGCGGCCTGATTGCCGGTATGATCCTGGCCTATGTACTACTCCCTCGCACCTCGCGTGGAAAAAGAGTCGTGTAAAGACGACTACATCTTTTTGATCCAACAAGAAGCAAATGGTAACAATACCGCTTGCTTCTTGTTTTATTTACTACACTAAAAGTAGGGAGTCTGGCTTGTAATCTCGCAGTGACCAGGATGAGTCACATTGATCCTTTCAATGTACCGTTACTATCACCACGGCACAAAGACAGGGTGTTCCTATCCATGCCCTTTACCCCCCTGCTTGACTCCCTCTTCTTCCACGGCCGTGGCTAGAACCATAATTTGGCCGCAGCGACGATGATAGCAGTGATCATTATTTTGCTCCTTTTTCGCACCTTCCTAAAGAAGGGGCTCCAACTACTTACGGTGATGCTGCAAGGACACAATCTCGCGTCGATAGTGGTCGAGGTGCCCTTCATTGATCATTTTCCGGTAAATTGGATCATCAGCACGTTCAAGGAGCAGTACACACAATGCTTCAAGTAGGGGTGTAAATTTTAGTCGGTGAAGAGATCCAGATTGCAGTAGCCATCTATCAAAAATCAGCCTGAAAAGCCGCGATAAGCGGGATAGTTGAGGTATAGACCTTAATCATCCCACTTGTGACGACTTTTCTATTTCGGCTGTAATATATAGCAACATCAACTCATGATGGTTACTATTCAGAGCGATGAATAATCCTGATGGCTTCGTCCAGAGCTGCACTATTGGAAATATTTCCCAAATCCTCTGTTTGGAAAATCCCTAGAAGATCTTTTTCGGGCACCATCTCAGAGATTTCTTCTTCAGATAGACCCTGTAACTCTTCATAGGCGATTTCTGCCCCATCTTCTAACTCATCGAGGATAGGATTGATATCACTGATACCACGAAAGATAGATTTTCCTTTATTTCCATCGAGATCCTCATATACATCATCAATTTCTGCTCCTCTGGCTAAAGCTTTTGTATAGGCTTCTTCAGGCGAGTCAGCACGAATCAAAATGAGGTTATTATGCACAACATTTTCGCTCTCGTCATCGAATTGAATTTCCTCAACCAGCTCTGCCAAATACCATTTCACACCATCTGGAATATTAGTCATAGTGAGACTCCTATCTATCTATGCCTTAAGCAATGCGTCTACAATTATCTTACAATTATCTAAAGAACATTGCCTAAATTGTATTATGCAATATCCGCTTCGATCAATTCAGCCACAATTTTGCCTGATAGCATAACCAGGGGTACTCCACCGCCAGGATGGGTGCTTCCACCGACAAAATAGAGTCCTCGGATATCTTTTGCTCGATTACCCGGACGTGTAAAGGGGGCCATGCGATCATTCGATGAGAGTCCATAGATTGAGCCTGCGTTGGCACCGTAGTTGCGTTGAAAATCTTCTGGTGTCAGGACGGCTTCGCAGACGATATGTTCACGTATGTCACTCAGATCGATCTGTCGATAGTTTGCCAGCAGGTCGAAAATATGATCGCGATAAGCTGCTGCCTCTTGCTGCCAGTCTACATTTGCGGTGAGATAGGGAGCGTTGACGAGAATAAACAAATTTTCATGGCCTTCAGGAGCTTGACTGGGATCGCTACGTGTACTGGCACAGATGTAGATTGTTGGATTGCGTTGCAGGCGTCTGTGCTCAAATAGATCGTCAAACTCAGCATGATAGTCATCGGAAAAGAAAATATTATGATGGGATAGTCCTGGATATTGTTTCTTTGTGCCCAGAAGCAGTATGAAACCAGAGCCGGAAGGCTCAAGCTGCTCCAAACATTTTACATACTGCCGATCCTGTATCGCGGGCGATAGTAGTTCCCGATAAGTAGTGACTACATCGCTATTCGCTACGACTAGATCGCTGCGCAAGACGCGTCCATCGGCAAGTACAACACCGCAAGCGCATCCATGTTCGACCAGAATACGGCGCACATGCTGCTGAGTATCGATACGCACGCCAAGTTCACGAGCCAATCGTGCCAGCGCCTGAACCAAAGCATACATGCCACCATGAGGATACCATCCCCCGTCCGCCAACTCGACATATGGAATAATGCTGTAGACCGAGCCTAACTGATAGGGCGATGAACCATTGTAGGTGGCGTAACGATCAAATAATTGACAAATGTGTTCATCTTCAAAGAAGCTACGTATATGCTGATCCAAAGTCTCAGCTGAAAGTGCAGTAGAAACAGCCTTCAAACGTTCTGAGAGCGTGCTCTGATGACTTGATAGAGTTACATCCCCTGGTTGTTGCTCTCCTCGCCAGACATAGCGCATCAGGGTCTCTAGCACATCCAGAGGACTACCCAGACTCTTGTAGAGAAAAGGATCAGAGGCCGCTTCAAATATTGTGCGAGCATGTTCGATAAAGCGCATAAAAGCCATGCCGTCATGGAGGCTAAAACGCGCTATCGCACGTGCCATTTTCTGCTGATCGCGCCAAGCATTCAATGTGGCTCCATCGCGATAGAAATAGCGGCAGGTGATATCCAACGGCTGTAGCTCAAGATAGTCTTCAAGGCGACGATTAGCCGCCTGAAACAGTTCACGCAACACATACGGCATAGTAATCAGCGAAGGGCCAGTATCAAAACTAAAGCCATCCATTGTCAAGTGATTGAGCTTCCCCCCACCTGCGATTGGCTTTCAAGCACATGTACAGCATGTCCTTAAATCGCTAGACGAATCGCCGCCGTGAGCCCACCTATACCAGCTCCAACCAGCAAAATCTTTCTTTGCACAGACATCTTTATACCTCGTTATAATATTGACACATAAGATGTTACCACAGTTGACTTCCAGGTAAGGAGAAGGAGAAAACGGCTAGATGCTATCAGCACAAAAATTTCCATTGCGAGGAATGATAGTTCGATGCTTGATCTATTCATCCCTACGAAAACATTTTGATCGCGTCTTTTTTCGCATGGCAACTCCGCTCACAGCAGAACAACGCCTGTTACCGATCATCATTTGCGCCAACCATTCGAGCTGGTGGGATGGTTATGTGGCTGCATTGGTGGAACGTCACTTAGGGTTAGATGCCTACTTAATGATGGAGGAGCCTCAACTCAGACGCTACTTCTTTTTTCGCTGGGCTGGATGTTTCTCAGTCGATCGTCATAACGCCCGTTCAGCTATCAAGACCATTCAATACGCTGCAAGTCTACTCAAAGGGCATCCAGGACGCTTCGTCTGGCTCTTTCCACAAGGAAAGATTGTCCCCAATGACCATCGTCCACTAATATTCTTCAGTGGAGCAGCCCATATTGCCAAAGCAGCAGCGCCAGCGCTACTCTATCCCGTAGCCACGCGCATCGAATATATGGCAGAACAGTATCCAAACCTCTACATCAGTATGGGCGAGCCGATGCTGATTGGAGCACAGGAACTACAAACACCTGGCTTTTTAAAAAACTATACGAAAAAACTGGAAGCAAGGGTAACTGATGAGCTTAATCAACTGAAAGCTGATGTGATTACCAACAAACAGATCAACTTTATCCAGATCATGCATGGTAAAACTTCAGCAAATAGGATCTTGGATGCGATCCTATTTCGCAAACCAATCAATCATTGATAGAGGTGATGCATCCACGCCAGCCCAGAAAGATGATAGCACCAGCACATAGCGCCCAGAAAGATCCCCAGATGTAGCCGTGAGTAAGATCAACCAGATCAAACATGAAGAAACTACAGAGAAAAAGAATACGAGGGACAAGCATTATTAAGCGTTTAACCATTCCCATCTTCTGCCTATACCACCATGTTTCTGATTTGTATTGCGGAATGCCCCGTGCATTCCTCCCCTGCAACGCCCAAGTAACCAGTAATAGCAACACAAACGCCACGCCAAACCACGCTCCAAATTAATCAACGGCATTCCATAATAATCCAACGGACCTTGAGCCAACCATCTCCAATAAAACACGACATGAGCCGCAACAGGCTCAAGCACCAGATCAAGAAGCACCGCTAACAACGCACTATACAATGCTGTCCCTACAACTATCCCACGCTTACCGAACGCGGAACGTTTCACCGCTCCGTAGCTTCCAAGGATAATGATAGACGCCAAAGAGGAAACCCGTATTTGCTCCAAGTACCTCTACAGCATACGAGAGCACAATGATATAGAAGCCTGCCCCCAATCCTCGTAGGTATCCATAGCGCAGCACGGCCGCGACGAGTAACAGGCTGCCTTCCACAAATAGCAGAAAGCTGCCTGCCCAAGCCAGAGAGAAAGGCGGCTTGACGTCAAAAGTAACACCAATGACGCAAACGAATAGCAGAAACAGAATAATCCAATGAATATCACACATAAGACACGCAAACCAGCATATACAGCAGCTTGCGTAGATTGATGGGATATCCATTACCATAGCGCCTCTAATCTATGATCGACACAATATGTGCATACGCTCCTGTGGTCACCAGCGTAGCCACTGTATGATTCTGTACATCCAGTGCATAGAGCGCATTATCAGCATAGAACGTGACAATAGAATTGCTCAACCAGCCTCCTAGTTCCATATAACGGGCCGATGAAGTCACCAACAATTGAGGTTCTGTTTGCGTCTGGCCATGGAGATCATAGGTGTAGATAGCATATTGACGCGGAAAATCAGCCTGACTAGAGACAGAAAACTCTACATACGCCAACGTTTGACTATCGGATGAAATTTCTGGCGTGTCAACCCAGTGATAGCTCTGCGTATTCGCCAGATCACCTTGACCTGGAAGAATCACTTGCGACTGGCCCAACTGATGCTGCGTTCCATCAATAGACGCCAGAGAAAGACTATTCGCGTACGTCAGAGACATAATATCAGAGGGGGCACCAACGGTTTGCCAGGGGACATATCCCTGAAAAGATGAGTATAAGAGCTCATTTCCTTGCGCCGCCAATGTCAGTGGACCTTGCTGATTGGCATCATCCAGGATCTCGTGCGGTTTGGCCGCTGTCCCTTGGCTCAGATCAAATGTCCAGAGACCATAATGGGCGCTACGATGATCGCCTCGATCATTGGTGAGCAAGAGCGTTGTTGCGCTTTGATTTATAAAGGAAAAGGCTCGATAACAAGGACACTGGCTGGCCGACTGCTGATAGACCTGGGCTGTATGCTCAAGACTTCCAGCATAGAGACGTGTAGTCCCACTACCATTAGCCGGAGCGCTACTCCAAGCCAACGCGTGACCATCCTGACTGACAACCAGCGATGTGATCACCTGATCCGCCGCCAATGTGGCTATCTGTCTGGCTGGTCCATTGGGCAGGCTCATGGCCCACACTCCATTGCCACTATAAATCAGCTCTTTTGAAGAGGTGACAAGGGCGGGGACAGCTCGGTTATAAATATAACCAGGAGTGCTAAGCACGTGAGGCACTTTATTAGCTAGCGCCGCAGCATAAATATGATCCTGCTCCTGATAAATCACCGTTTGGCTGCCGGATAAAGTAAGTGGAGGCAATCCACCTCCCCCAGGAAGCTGTATAGGAGCCGTTACCTGGGGCGAACCTGCGCTGGTGGATGACTGGGAAGGGAACTGAGGCCATGTACGTATCATCTGGCGACCAATCACGGCGAGTATCAAGCAAATAATAAGCAGAAAAATGATAACGCCACCTCTAGCCAGTAATACGCTTTGGCGTCTGGCCCCTGTTTCTGGTGGATTATTAACTTGCTGTTTCAAAGTAATCTATCACTCCACAATAGTAGTATAATTATCTTGTTATTCTATAAGTTGTCGATTGATTAGAAGAGGTATCGTATATAGTAGGCAAAGGTTGCTGGATAAAAATTAAAATATACGCCAGCACTTGATCATGATCTTTCATGACAACTAATACGATTAATGAAATGATACCAGATACTTCTCCTGAGAGCCAATCAAGTGTTAAATGGCATGCCCATTACGTGCTGGTACGACAGGCAGTCATGATGAGGATCGGTGCCGTCACACGGGGCAATTCAGCTCGTAACAATAGTAAATATTGTAGCATACATTCAACTGGTACCATAGCCTCACAATCACACACCAATAGGACGATTGTCTAACTATATAGGTTGCAAGGAATATTTTCGTCATAATCAATGTAATCATTAATGAGCATCTGCTATAATACAACAAATTTTGGTGTCCATCTGCTTTAGACTTAAATATTATCCAAATCTTATCAATCGTAAGGCATTTTAAAACCGCACATTCACCTCTATCGATTGTGTTTTTATAATTTTGATGATATAGTTGATCAAGTTTATCCAGCGGTCCTCACATATTAAGCGTATGTATGCAGGGAGGCTGTTAGGGAGTAATTATCTATGAAATTTTCGACGCGAGCTATTCATGCGGGACAAGAGCCCGATCCTTCAACCGGGGCGATCATGACCCCGATCTTTCAAACATCAACTTATGCTCAGACTGGCCTGAATGAAAACAAAGGATACGAATATTCACGTTCGGGCAATCCCACGCGTACGGCACTGGAAAGCAGTATCGCCTCACTGGAAAATGCGAACTATGGATTAGTCTTTGCATCCGGCCTGGCCGCTGAACAAGCTGTGCTCAGTATCTTAAAAACAGGAGATCATATGGTCTCTTGTGACGATCTCTATGGTGGCAGTTATCGCATCTTCGAGCGCATTTTGACGCGTTACCAGATCAAGACTAGCTATGTAGCCGCCGCCTCGATTGAGGATTACGAAAAAGCCATTCGACCGAATACTAAATTGATCTGGCTAGAGACTCCTACTAATCCACTATTACGCTTAGTTGATATCAAAGCAGTAGCCGAGATTGCACATCGCCATAACATCCTGCTCGTAGTGGACAATACCTTCTGCAGCCCCTATCTTCAGCAGCCGCTGGACCTCGGTGCGGACATCGTCCTACACAGTACAACCAAATATATCAATGGACATAGCGATGTCGTTGGCGGGGCCATCGCCTTAAATGATCAAACAGCATACGAGCAGATCAAATTTTATCAGAACGCAGCAGGTGGCATACCTGGACCATTCGACTCCTGGCTCACGCTACGTGGTATCAAGACACTTGCCGTCCGTATGCGCCAACATGAAGAGAATGCTCACGCTGTAGCAAAATTCTTAAGCGAGCATCCACGTATTGAGAAAGTCTACTATCCCGGCCTGCCTTCCCATCCAGATCATGAGCTAGCAAAACGACAGATGAAGGGCTTCGGCGGTATGGTTTCATTCCAGTTTAGAGGTAAACAGGAAGACGTCAATCAAATTGTACATCGCTTGAAAATCATCACATTCGCAGAAAGCCTGGGTGGCATTAAATCCCTCATATGTCATCCAGCCAGCATGACACATGGTTCCATTCCACGCGAAATCCGTGAAGCTCGTGGTTTGACAGATACACTATTACGACTCTCAGTTGGGATCGAAGATGTAGAAGATATTCTGTTCGATCTACAACGTGCCCTTGCCTGATGAAGCGCGACCAAAAACGCGACAGCCATAGTGTTTTGACTAGCATTGACAGCAAAAGCACTACGGCCGTCGCGTGCGCTTTCTGCAGTCCATCACCAAAGCAGGTTTGGACATTACCCTACAGCGGCTCTCTGACTGCTTGAGAGGACTGCTAGAGAGTATAACCTGATGGACTTCCAGTTTGACAGTACGAAGAGTCTTCTGTTATAATCTACGGGCACTCAGTCCGACAGGTATGTCGGCCTTTTTATGGTGATGAAGTCCGCGTTAAGAGATAGATGTTTCGGGGAGGTTTGATTCCATATGCCCAATAATGCCGCTGCTGAAAAGCGCATGCGTCAGGAACAGAGACGCCGCTCATTCAATCGCAGCACAAAATCGATTGTAAAAACACAAGTCACAAAAGCTCGTCAGGCACTCCAGACTCCGGCTGTCGACTCAGAATTGAATACCGAGGCTGTACGCTTGGCAGTGAGCCAACTGGATAAAGCTGCTAAAAAAGGTGTTATTCATAAAAATAACGCAGCACGCCGCAAATCGCGCCTGATGAAACAGCTCAATGCAGTTAATGCTGAAAAGTAAATGAATTTTGCCCAATGCTCTGCCACCCATATATTCATGTTGAGCACTGGCGCATAGGAGGTTTTAGGGATGGCTGACAAGCAAGTCGTAACAAAGCCAGCAGGGCGGGCCTTACTTACCGCTGTCGAAAGTGCTCAGTTACGGAAAGATATACCCGAATTGAAGTCAGGCGATACCGTTCGCTTACAAGTCAAAGTTGTTGAAGGCAGTCGCGAACGTTTACAGCCGTTCGAGGGTGTAATTATGCGCCTACGTGGTAGTAACGTTAATCGCAATTTCACAGTACGCCGTATCACAAACGGTGTTGGCGTCGAACGTACATTTCTGGTCAACTCGCCACGTATCGAGAAGATCGAAGTACTTCGCCATGCCAGCGTACGCCGCAAACAGCTCTATTATCTACGCGGTCTAACTGGTAAAGCTGCACGCTTGAAAGAGATTCGTCCTCTGAGTGCCAAGCAGGCGGCGGCTAAAGAAGCAGCCAAAGAAGCAGCCAAGAATGCAAAAGCCTAAAAAGCAATTTCCAACATTAGAAGAAGAAATGGCCCTGTTTCAGCAGGGCTATTCCTTTGTCGCCGGACTCGATGAAGTTGGTAGAGGATGCCTGGCCGGGCCAGTCGTGGCCGGGGCGGTGATTTTACCTCGTGCTGAAAATACATTGGAACTCTTTGCTGGCGTGAATGATTCTAAACAACTCTCGGCCGCTGCTCGCGATCGCCTCTATGATCAGATTATGCAGCATGCGCTAGCAACAGGTATCGGCATCGGCTCCGTCGAAATCATCGATGAGCGGAACATCTTACAGGCTACAAAATATGCCATGGGCTTAGCCCTGAAGCAACTCTCACCCACACCCAACGCACTCTTGTTAGATGCTATCTATCTGCCAAAAGTCGCTCTACCACAGCGCTCGATTATCAAAGGTGATGCTCGTTGTCTCTCCATTGCTGCCGCCTCAATCATCGCAAAGGTGACACGCGACCGTATGATGATCGAGCTGCATCATGAATATCCTGCCTACGGCTTTAATCAGCATAAAGGCTACGGAACTCCCGCCCACCTGACCGCCTTGCGGCACTATGGAGCCACGCCACATCATCGCCGCAGTTTCTCGCCTGTCGGCGAACTATTTGGACTCTTCTCACCTATGCAACAATCTGACAGCTAAATTTTTGCGTATGCTACAATCATGAAACTAGTACAGTTCTTTCGTAGACAGCCAGATATACAACAAGTCTTTGTTGCAATCGAGTTCGTAGATGAACATGAACATCACGAACATCAGCAAATTCCGGCCCAATAGTCAAATAGCGCGAGAAAAGTAGAAATTAATGCTTGCCACAGTCGCAGAGATGTGTTATATTAGTTCGCGGAGAGATGTCAGAGTGGTCGAATGTGCCGCTCTCGAAAAGCGGTAAGGTTAATAGCCTTCGAGGGTTCGAATCCCTCTCTCTCCGCATCCGGAGGAGTCTCATAGTGGTCTAGTGAGCACGACTGGAAATCGTGTAAGGTTAATAGCCTTCGAGGGTTCAAATCCCTCCTCCTCCGCCAATCCGACCACACCACAATTTTTCTGTGGGCACAGTTCAAACACCTCAACATTTACACATCCCCTCGGCTCCAAATTTCTAAGACACTCAGATAAGCCTTAGTCTCATCACTTGCCCCGGTGCGCGTGCGAGGAGTAAAGGGATCGCGACCGGAATGGCGATGTATTGTTCTGCCTTTGGCTACCAGTCTGCGTTTCACTGCGCCGATTTGTGGCTGGTATTGGTGGCATCGGCGTTATAGGATTATATGCACCTGAATTATACGCACCCTGGTTATGCATAAGCGGGTTCAGATTGTGTGTAATCGAGCTTGGGTTGTGTGTAATCGGACTCGGGTTGTGTGTAATCGAGCTTGGGTTGTGTGTAATCGGGTTCAGATTGTGTGTAATCGGACTCGGGTTGTGTGTAATCGAGCTTGGGTTGTGTGTACCAGAACTCTGACTCTGGCCACTGGTGATCGGCTTCGTGAGGTTTTCCCGATTCTGCTGCAAAACCAGAAATGCTAATAATAAACTATCGAGTTGCGTTCCTGTACGACGCAGTTGAAACGGTCCACCCCGTTCTCGTGCGACATCCACCTCACCCACGATATAATTAATAGCCTGCTGGAGATACATCAAATCGTTCTCCGATTTGAGGGCACGCTGGAAACGATTGATCAGGTTATTAAATTTCCCTCCGATAGAAGATAATATCTCGCCTTCGAGCGGAACACGTACCGATAAGTCACCTCTGGCAATACTGTTCTGTGCACTCTCCAGAACAGCAAGAACACGATCCAGTTCCTGCTGACGCCTCTGATTCTCACTCTTCACACCAAGTAAATTGGATTGTAGGAAAGCGATAACTTCTGTGCGATCAGCTTTCTGAATCGCCCGGTTCGCACTTTGTACCCACAAACATGTGACGGTGGCAATAATGAATTGGATAATCATTGGACGTAAAAGCGTGTTATAATCCTGACTTTTGATTACTGCGTCCAGAGCAGCATCGTGATGCAGAAAAATAAAGAAGCAGATAAAAGCGATGCTATTTACTGCAGTAACAATAAAGGCGCTCCATGGTACAAGCAAGGATACAGCAATAATCTCAGGAATGATAAACACATCAAGTAGCGGTAGAGAGGAGAGAGTTAATCCCGTAGGCATGGTGGCCACAACTGAGAGCACACAGGCTTCAGTACAGAGCACACAGAGTATGCCAGCAGCGGTCGTATGCCCCCTTTTATTGATCACCATAGAACAAGCGATTAAGACCAATCCAGAGAGCAGAATGGGAAACAAAGCTTTATTGGGACCAAGGGCTAATGGAAGAGCCATCATTACCATAAAAAAATTTAATAAAAGCACGATACTACTGAGACGTCCTCTTCTGGATAACTCGCGCTCTAACAGGCTCGCATTGTCTGGAGCCACAGGAGGGGCAAAGATTCTATAGTACCATTCGAACCAGGTACTATTGCGGTTATTATTGTCGATTATATCTAGTATCGATGGTTGCATAACAAACTCCTTGTATTCACTACAATTAGAAACCGGCAAAAAAATCCAGGTAGCAGTTAAAAAATGCCTTTCGCATAAATATAACCTATAATCATATAATATCTTTGACGGTCTTTTACCTTTTGCGTAACATCTATATCGCTAATTACGCGAAAAGATCGTTTAGAGAAGTATTTATTTACTCTATTGAATATTCCGTCGTTATAAAAGATTGTGTATCAGGAATTGCCTGCTTCCACTTTTCTGGTCGCATGAAAGCAGGCAATAAACAATCTACTCACAGCTCTAAGGCATTGGTGAGACGATCCGGGATGTCTCAGTGCTAGTTGGGGTAATGGTAATCTCAGGCGTGCGACGAGGATAATATGTAACAGTTCCCGTAAGCGTTGGCGGAGGAAATATGGCAGGCGTGGCATTATTCTTCCCAGCCGATGTTGGGAGCGTAGGTGTCGGGTGCACTTCAGACTTTGGTGTCGGCACAGCAGTGGCTTTTGGCGACACGCTCGTCGAGACTGGAACCCTGGTAGGTCTTGGCTTCACATTCTTGATCCCTGGAACAGTCCGATGCGTCGCAGTGGCATGATAAAAGATGGCAACTGGAACATGCGCTGGGACAATAATAGGCATAGACAGGGATGGTGATGATGCAGGAACCTGATTAGCCTGGCTCCGCTTGTCAGAAGAGGTTGTTGGTAGTAGGCGAGGCACCGTCGATGTGAACGTTACTGACGCGATTGGCGTAGAAGGAGGTGTACTCAAACCATCCAGATATATCTGTGTTGAGATGGCATGCTCTTTTTTATTCGCTAAGTCGATGGATTGAATGACACGCTTGTTAATCTGCGAGGAGTGCGAAAATGCGGGTATGCCAATCATGATGAGAAGAAACGCTAGTCCAATACCAAGCAGAAAACTTGTGACTACGACTTTTTTCAATTTACCATCCAAAATACGATTCCATAAAGCCATTATAGTATCAATAAGCATAAAAAAACTCCTGTGAAACATAACTACATCTTACATTGTGCTCAATTGGGTGTGTCAGATTCTTCGGGTGCTACGAGAAATTTTGGCCGAGGAAGCAAGGTAGTCACATCAAGCGCTTGCGTTTGCGCATATGTTGATGAAAAAGTTTGTTGAAAACATTGGAGGATACGTTCCAAATACATAGCACATTCCAGAGGATGTTGCATGCTAAAAGATTGCTTTCTCGCCCAATATTCGGTCGATAAAACGAGAGCTCCTTTTACATGCTCAATCAACAATATCCGCTCGTAGCCAAGTACAATATTCCGTTTCTGGCCCAGATAGATCATACGTCGATTGGTGAGAATCAGCATTCCTTGATCCTTTGCTTTCGATTTGGCATACTTCTCCGCATCAAAAAGCTGAACCTCAGTACGGTAATGAGCAAATTCACCATCGGGGAGCGCAATAGAGACTTCGATGTGCTCCAATGGTTCATCGCGCAAACGCTTCGCAAGCGCAGCGGCATCAAAACCATAAAAACGTATCTCTCGTTCCACTTGCAAGCGTTTAAGGCGCTGATCATGTTGATGATAATTGTCTTCTGTCCACGGTAAAATGGTTTGTGGCTCTAATATAGATGGAAGAGATAAAGACAGTCCATTCAATGCGTCCGCAGTATGCACAGAGCCAGCCGCCATAGTTGACTGATCATCCACATCATATTCCCAGAAGCGTTCCTGCGTTGGACCAGCTATAACAAGCGGTGGTAGCGGTGTAGGAAGAGATAGCTGACTGGCCTCTTGAATCTCATTGAACGTCAAAGCTATGGTGGTGGCATTCCATGTATCGAGGTAGGAGATGAGTTTCAATGCTATCCCTATATCCGCAATGCCACGCACCACAATTGTGCCAGTTGCGAACTGTAACACGAGTCGCATTGAAGATACGCCCAGAATACGATGGTAATCTGGCTTAAAATTCAGCAGTTCGCTTAAGGCATATGGCTTTCCCTGGATCTCTAGATGATCAGGAAAAAGCCGTAGCACCCGTCCCCATCCATATACACATTCCACAATTGGCTCGCCACATATCACGCGCGTTTTCTCCCCAGCAACCCATCAGACAACCTTACCTATACATAAATAGAAAACGAGGAGCATAAATGATAGTAACGAGCATTGATGTATCCGTGTATACGTATATATCTCTCCGCATTATTACTTCTTTTTACGGAATAATAAATGCCAGAAGATACTCTGGAATGCAGATCTGGAATGCTCCAACGATGAGATCTCCTGCTCTTGAGGAGAAGATGCTCCACCCCAACGCTCACGCACAAACAGATCCGTCAAGTGCCATAAAGTAGCCTCTTCAGAGGGCCAATGACGACCCAGCATTTGAGTATATTCATAAGGAGTCTGCCAGGATCTTGGTCCCAATCCTACCCATCCAGCCATCCGGCATGCGCGCCAGTACATCTCTGATACTATGGATCGTGATGTATTTTGACGCTTTTTGCGCTGCCTCCCAAGAATAGCAACAAATAAGAGGCAACACAGGAGTAGAAATCCAAACACACTCCATAGACCAATCATTAGAGGAGACATGCCCTGCTGCTGCGATTGCGTTTGAGGATCAACAGACGTCTTAGCATTGGCAGTACTGGTGGCTTGTACCCTGGGTGTTGCAGTCGGTTTGACCGCAGGGTTGGTAGGTACAGATGTAGGGACCGCATTCACAGCGGCAACTGAGGTAGTTGAAAAGCCAGGAGTGGGATCAAAATCAATCCAACCAGAGCCAGGGAAATATGCCTGTACCCAGCTATGAGCATCGCTTCCCCGCACAGACCAGACTTTCTGAACTGGATCATATGTACCTGAACTAAAGCCAGTCACTAAACGTGTCGGAATATGCAAGATGCGTCCCATTATCGCCATTGTACTGGCATAATACGTGCAATAGCCAACACGGGTCTTCAGCAGCCAATCAACCACGTCAGTATTAGCCGGAATAGCTTTATTATCAACAGAATATTTGAAAACCTTTGTATCAGTTAAATGAGTCTCAATACTCTTCAAAGCGTCATAGGCATTATTCGTGCCACTAGTCCAGGCGCGAACCGTCTTTTCTACATTGGGAGAGAGGTCAGACGGCTTCTGTAAATACGAGCGATCAAGCGAGGCAGAATAAGCATCATTATTCCAATAAATATCATTATCATCCGGCAAAGGCACATTCGTCAGGGCAGTGGTAGAGGTAAGCCGCGAGGAGACCTTGTACTCAGAATTTGCCGTCAGCGCATGCATCTCTGTCCAGGCAGTTGCTGTCGAAATATTCTGATTCCCATTACTGAAAATCTGCGTGGGAACGCTAAACGAAACCGGTTGGGCCGGCGCAAAAACATAATTTTTTGAACCATTGAGAGATTGAACCGTCGTAATATCTGTATCTATATTTGTGGCAGAAGCTGAAGATGCATCGATTGGCAATTGAGCGTTGGCGGAATAGTCTTTTGCACTGATATCAATGCCTGATACAGTCCAGGTAGTTCCATTGAAAAAATCAAAGGTCTCATTCTCTAGATCGTGAGATTTGCCATCTGAGCTCCTATAATACAGTACCTCGCCACCTGGTAACTGGACACTATTTGAAATAGTTAGTTGATCTCCAAAAAAATTTGTTGGACCGGTCGATGAGGGTAAAAATGAAGTTCCATTCGCCCAAGGAAATTTTCCACCTATGGCACCATTCCAGGCCGTATTAATGTTATTCCAAAAAATCTTACCGCTGGTAGGTTGCGTCTGCACAGGTAAAAACCAACTCAAAAGGACAACCACGAGTGTTAACCCACACGCGACCTGCATGCAACGCCAGGTAATCTTGCGTAACCATGTCTTATCAGTATAGAGCCCCTCGCTCGTCCATTGGAGAAGTTGCGTTGACAACTGTACACGTGCGATTAAAAGGATCAATGCCCCCAACATAAAAACAAGCAGAATATTTAAATCACTTTTTACATAATTGAGATTGACCAGCATAATTGAGCCATAGACCAGGGCGACTAACCAGGGAAGTCGAGCTCGATATATCAGCCAGCTGCCAAAATATCCTAAGAAAAAACACAAAAATGCCAGATAAAAGAAAAAAACAATCTCACTAATCCCGGCAGAATCAAATCCCATCTGCCCAGTAAAAACCCCTTTGAGTCCACCTACCACAACCATCCAGGAAGTCTGAAACGCCGTCGTGCAACTCCACTCAGCCAGTAGATAGCCAACAAAGCAGGCCAGCACATGCAATAATACCTGTGGCAGCATAGAAATTTTCGCCACCAAAAATCCCACCAGCAAGCCAGCGATTGGAAAGAGATAGAAAAACTCGCTATGGCTCACCCATTTCGCATTCACAATCACGATCACCACACAATAAAGAGCGATCGCTAATAAAATGAGCGGGAACCAACCTTCTCGAGGCATAACAGTGGAATCCTGCTCTGAATTTGAATTTAATTGAGTGAAATGTAAAGATTGTGGTTTTTGAGATGAAGTTACGGGTCGGAAGTTGGGCACGGAGCCAAGCTGTTTCTGTCGATTTGTTTCATTTTCGTCCGGTACACGCTGGCTATCAATAAGACTCGAACGCATCAAATACTCCTCTATACAGCAACGTAACCCATACATATAGCAACCATCAGAATATGAGTATACAATGACTATCCAAGAAATAGAGCATCTTCCTTTTCACGTAGGACCAAATATTCATGCATATCTATAAATACAGATAAAAACACGTTTAGAAGAATGTACTTATCATACTACAAAAATTCTTTACTATGTATGTAGCAGCAATATCAGATCGTTGAAGTCTGTAACCAACGCGCCTGTTCCCAACCAAGATGAGCATGGCTATTTACTAAACGAACAATGGGGCGTTCTTTCCAATCAACCACGCTGATCGTGGCCGGATCTAGAAAAATATGGCTCATAGAGGTAAGAGGAGCTCCCAATGCTTGACAGAGCAAGGTTTTAATTGGCCCCACATGCGAGACCAGCACAATCGTCTGACCCACATGCTGTGTTGCTAGACGTTCAACCACCAGACAAATGCGCTCTTGCACCTGAGCCAGACTTTCTCCCTGCGGAGGAACAACTGTAGCATCCTGCTCCCATGCCAGCAACAGCTCACGATCATGAGCACTTCGTGCCAGTACCTCCGCCCGACTCAAACCCTCCCAGATGCCAAAACTCCCCTCAGCCAGCCCATCAAGCTGATGCACAGGGAGATAATGTGGAGATGCAATCGATAAGGCCGTCCGATAGGCTCGCAGTAGAGGACTACTATAGATTGCCGCTAGCGGAAATGCTGCCAATGCTTGTGCTAAATGGTACGTCTGCTGCATTCCACGGTCTGAGAGTGCATCATCACGCATACCAATATAACGGAACTCACGATTAGCCAGCGTTTCGCCATGGCGTACCAGAATCAAGCGCGTAACGGACGACGTAGACATATGCGAGGTACTTCTCTTTCTAAATAATAAGCCCAAGAGAATATTTGTTTATTTCTTCAATTATAGCATAAGTGCTATTTTTATATTTTACGGCTGCCCGATCATTAACCTCTGAGTTACACACTTTTGGATGTGCATTTCTTGCCAAAAAATATGAGCAAGAGACCAGGAGCATGGCAAAGGCAGCATAGACCGGATCAACATAAACGAGCGCGCATATTCTCCTGTGATGGCTAAAGGCAATGTGGGAGCGAAACCGATCAAGAGCATCAGAGGAGCGCTGAGATACTGCACAAAGGTAATCAGATGCAGTTTACTCCAGCGCTTCACAAAGAGCGAAAAATCAAATGGTTCCTCTCACATAACAGAAAACGCAGCCAAGAACGATAAATCCCTGGCAGCGTTTTTACTCTCTCATTAAACCTCTTCTTTGCGATGAGAACACTTACAATTATGTGTTGTCTGTGTTGGGCAGTAACCGATTTACGGAAATACGAGTCTTTGGTGTTACGCTTTGAACAAGCCGTTTTCCATTGAGTTTAGAGACCAGTGTATCAAGAATGGTATCTGTGTTTGTCGCCTGGATTGGCTGATCTGAAGTTGCGGACCGACGGAGGGCCTCCGACAGTCCGAGTGTGGCGTTTTGAATACGTTGCATTTCATATTCGATCTGATTGGTTCGCTGTAGGCGAGGAGCAAGCTGTTGAAGTTGTTGCTCAAATCCTTGCAAGCGTTGCATACGTGACAACAAATTATTTAATGATCCTGCAAGTGGCCATAATGTAGCTCCATCCTGTAACGTAACACGGGCATTGAGATGACCGTTGCTGGCCTCCACATGGGTCTGAAGAATAGCCTGGACATCTACATCGAGCTGATGTTTCTCTTCCACGATAACTTTCTGCTGGGTTGCGATATCATGCTGTAATTTTGCTATCTCTTCTACCTGATCGGCACGTCGTATTGCTTTATTTGCGGACCACACCCAGAGATAGAGGATACCTGACACGATAAAATGAATTTGGATTGGACGTGATATCACTGTAAAAAGGCCCCCTCCGTGCATGATCGCCATCAGTTGTGGTGTTTTTTGCCAGTACACTAAGACGAAATAGCAGAATAGGATATTCATGATCGCGTCAGGGATTACCCATACAATAGGCAGAAGCGAAGCAACAAACACCTCGGAAAACACAAGCAGGTCAAACATGCCGAGATCTGTAGGCCCAATTCCTCCAGGGCTCCGAAGAATGCTGAAGTAGATTCCAATATTGACGGAAATTGAAACGAGTAAACCAACGACATTGACATGACCGAAACGATTGATCGGGATACAAATAGCGATGAGTGCAAGAATGCTTCCAGCGGTAATGAGAATCTGGTGATTCGGTCCAAAGATACCAATGGGACTAACAAGAAACAAAAGGATGCTACCCAGAAAGAACATGATTGTGCTTCCCAGACGTCCACGTCGTACAATTTCACGATCCTCAAAGCTTGCTCCCGCCGGAGCTGTTCGGGGGGCGGTCAATTTATACCACCACGCAAGCCACCGATCTAATCCTTCTTGCTGATTTTCGCTCTGAATATAGAGAGACCCGTTTTCATCCAGAGGTGGTTGCTGATTCTGGGTGGATGCCTGATATCGCATAAATTTGAACTCCTTTTTATGATGTATTTGCAGATATGCTTTAACAAATAAATTTGGGTTTACTGATTGAGTGAAATTTCGCCGTTTCCCTTCTATTTCTCTTATTTTTTATAAGAAGAGATAGAATAATAGAAATAAAAGTAAAACAAGAATCAATGGAGATCCTTTATTTATGATTTATTATCTTCAAATACAGTTGTATTTTAGCAATGCTCATTCTACCAATGTACACCTATTAGTGCAACCAACTGTAGGGCTCGTTTCCTGATTAAAGAGAGGTGTAATAATTTTTAGCTCTTTGCCTCCTTTTACCTTCCCTTCTAGGATTATCTTCTAGGATTATCTTTCGCTAAAGAAAATCCCGCATAGCATAGTCACAATTGATTATATCAATTAAAGAATAAAAGTGCTATACTTGTAGTATTGCTGCGAAAATTAGGATATATGTATAAATAAACGCTTTAGCAAAAAAATGCAATAATGATATCCTATCATTTATGAAAGCGTTTTTTTGTCGATGCTCTTTTGTTGAGTGACAACTACTTGCTGAATTATCCAGGTTGAAACCAATGATGAGCTTTGAAGACTATGTTGAGGACATAATTTACATGACACCCGAAGAGAACGTTTCCCCCTCATTTGAAATTGAAAATGACACGATTGTGCTCCCTGAACACGAGTCCACGAGATCATCTGTTGATGATCAGGAACATTCATCAGAGCTTTATGAGGAAAACGATGCATCTGGTGAGTTGGAAGGAAGCACAGAAGGAACATCGAAAGCCCCGGGGGCTATTGAACTAGAAGAAGCCATTATGCTAGCAACAGAGGCCACTGCTCTTGATGAGTTGGAAGAAGAGTCTGTAACGCTAGAACAACCAGACATGAACGAGGAGAAACCAAAGGAATATACACGACTAAACTGGGTATTTCGTATTGCCTTTACCCTTGCTTCAACAATAGGTGGATTATCCTCTATTGCCATCAAGCAGCTTTTACTGCCCTTACAGGTAAGCAGTATCGCCCCCAATAATACTAACACTGCCTTTGCCATTGTGGCCTCACTAGGGGCATTGGCTGGCCTTATTGCGTCGCCATTTACCCTTGCCCTCAGTGATCGTACCGTCTCCAGATTTGGGCATCGACGCATTTGGATTATTCTAGGTACGCTCGCCGGAATTCTCGGGTTGATCGTTATGGCTCTGGCACAAAGTATCCCCGTCTTGCTTTTCGGTGAAATCATCGCTCAGATTGGCGTAGATACCGTACTTTCGGCTGTTGCTGCTGTTATTCCTGATCAGGTACCGATGAAAAAACGCTCGTCTTTCAGTGCTCTTAATGGAATGGCACCAATTGTTGGTGGTGTACTCGGTTTGTTAGCCGTATCAAGATTTACCAATACGAAGATCCCTTCACAAGGATACATAGTCCTTATTGGTATGTCGATTCTCTTTATCACCTTGTTCCTGATTTTTTTCCGCGATCGGCCTGTGGATCGTGAGCATTTACCTCCTTTTCACCTTGGCCAATTCTTTAGCAGCTTTCTTCATCCACTGACCTCTTCTGATTTCACGTTTACCCTTATCTCGCGTTGTATGGTGTTTTTGTCGTTTCAATTACTTGGTGCATACACCTTATTCTATTTACGCGCTAATATGCATTTTACATCTCAAGTTGCCGCATCAGATGTTGCCACTTTTCAGCTCATCTCAACCGCAACATTGATCATAGCCGCTTTGATTGCTGGTGCGGTCTCTGGAAAATTTGCCCTCATTAAACCTTTTGTCATAGCCGGGGCGTTGTTCATGGCAATTGGACTGCTCGTTATTGCTTTTGTCCATGTCTGGACGGTGATGTTGCTTGCTGCCGTCGTATTTGGTATGGGCTTTGGCGTTTACCTTGCGGTCGATATGGCACTCGCAATCCGTGTTCTGCCCAGTTCGACCAGTGCAGGAAAAGACCTGGCTATTATCAATACCGCGATTTTTTTGCCGTTGATCTTGAGCCCTATTATCGGCGCATTTATCTTAAATCTAACTCAGAATAATTATGAATTACTCTTCGCCGTTGCTGCGATTTCAAGCATTCTAGCTGCTGTTTTGGTTTTACCAATCCGCAGTGTGCGATAATACACGTTTCTATAGTTGGAACAGGCACACTGCTCATTTGAATGATCTTATCTACTAAAATGTATTAACGAAAGGAGCGGATATTTCCTGCCAGGAAAGCATTTACGAACAATTAGACAGGAGATAGAAGAAAGAAAAAGCGTGTGTCAGAGAATGAATATTTTTTAGACCTGCTCACAATGGTTTCAGTTCTCCGATCGCTCGGACAATCAGGACAGCTTGAAACTGATCTTCCTGCACAACGGGGAAAGGAACGAGGTGGACACCTGACAATTTCAGTTAAAGATGGTCAAATCCTCCATTGGCAACTTGCTACAGCCCAAGGACTAGCTGCATCTGGGAAAGAGGATGAATTGCGTCCTCTCTCTCGCTCCTATCAAAAGCGACTGCACTGGCATTTTTTCCCTCTTCGGCCATCGGGAGCCGTGAACCCTGGTTTGTTTTCCCAATATTCGCCAGCGCTACCTCCCGCTGTCATGCCACAATCGTTATCGGGCATGCCGCCATCGCAATCATCACCATCACAGTCATCCCCACCGCAGTCATCCCCGCCGCGGCCATCACCATCACAGTCATCCCCGCCGCGGCCATCCCCGCCGCAGCCATCCCCGCCGCAGTCATCTCCAGCATGGGGAAGCTATCACAGTAGAGAAGGAGACCAGCGAACTCCGCAGCGCAATCGACTCATTTTGTCGGATGAGCTTGCAGGGATGGCCAGGCAGTATCGGACGGTGTATTCACTGGTTAATGGTTTCAATAGCATTGAGCATATAGCTCAGTTATTACCATCGATGGATCGTCAATCGATCATCACCATTTTGCAGGAACTGACAAATCGCGGCTTGATTCGGTGGTAACGGGGAGAGGAGAACAATCTATGAAAGGAAATAGTCTATGAACATAGCCATTATTGGTGGTGGCATTAGTGGTTTAGCAACCGCGTTGGCGCTTCAACGGCTGGGGCGTCATACGATTACCATTTATGAGCAGACACGTGAAATTAAAGAAGTCGGAGCGGGCCTTACGATTTGGCCAAATGCGATACGGGCCTTGAATCAGATTGGTCTAGCTGTTGATCATTTGGGAATGCCGGCAAATTATCGCACTATTCATACCTGGCAAGGGACATTGCTCTCACGGATTCATGTGGATGCACTTGCAGGCAGCCCATTGCGGTTGATGCATCGCGCCGATCTCCAGCAGGCTTTGTTGGATGCAGCAACACAGGCTGGCGTCTCCATAGAGCTTGGAGCTCGCTGCAGCGGTTTTGAACAGGATGAGCATCAAGTAACACTCCAGTTTTCTGACGATCGACCTGCTGTCAAGGCCGATATTCTGATTGGGGCTGATGGTATCCGTTCAGTGGTGCGGAGCCAGCTTTTCGGTGCACCGAAGATTTACTATACCGGGTACACGAGCTGGCGTGGTATTGCGCAGGTTGAAGAAAAACATGTTCCACAAGGAATTTCAAGTGAAACATGGGGCCCTGGCAGGCGTATCGGGTTGATCCCCCTCGGGGAAGGGCGAATGTACTGGTTTGCTGCACAGACCGCGCCGTCTGGTGGTGGGAAGGACAAGACTCCGGAACAGCAGAAGCATTTTATACAAGAGCTCTTTCACGGATGGCACTCGCCAATTGAGCCTATTCTGGCCGCAACACCAACAGATGGCATTATCAAGACTGATGTGTTCGATATTGAAGCATTGGAGCGATGGACTGATGGCCGCGTGGTCCTGGTGGGCGATGCAGCTCATGCAATGAGTCCCAATATGGGCCAGGGGGGATGTCAGGCACTGGAAGATGCGCCAGCATTGGCCCAGAGTTTCCAGCGTCATGATGACGATTACACGGCGGCCTTACGGGCGTACGAAATGGTGCGGAAGCCTCGAGTTCAACGTGTTGCACTCAATTCACGGCGCATCGGAAAAATCTCACAGGTGAGCAATTGGATGCTTTATCCGGTACGCAATGCGTTGGTACGTTCCTTTTATACTCAAGCCCTTTCGAAGGAGCTAATCTGGCTTTTACGTGCATAGGAGAGGACAACGGATGTTATTGGGAATATAACAAAAGGATATTCTATATGCATCAAATGTGATAACAACAAAGGGATTGGCAGCTACACATGCTCAACCTTGCGTTTCTTGCCAAAAAATATGAGCAAGAGGCTAGGAGCCACCAGCAAGCATAATGCTCCATAGACAAAAGAGGCCGACAAACTGATACTCGTTTGCAGCCAGCCAGCGACAGCCGGCCCAATACTATAGCCGATACTCCAGGTAACAGAGTAGAGGCCAGCCAGCGTGGCTCGCTGGCGATCAGAGACCCGTTCCATGGCAAAGGCGGCATAGACCGGATCAATCAGGGTACGCATAAACGAGCGTGCATATTCTCCTGTGATGGCTAAAGGCAACGTGGGAGCGAAACCGATCAAGAGCATCAGAGGAGCGCTGAGATACTGCACAAAGGTAATCAGATGCAGTTTGCTCCAGCGCTTCACAAAGAGTGGAGCGGTCAAGGAAAAAACGCCGCCGGCTAGTCCGCTGATTGTAAAGATAATACCTAACGGTCCGGGTAATAAATTGAAGCGCAGCACGAAATATACTTGAATGAGAGCGACTACCGCTCCCTCCCCCATAGTAAAGACCAGATCAGGAATCAATAGTTGCAGGAAAAGGCCGACAGGCCAACGATCTTTGCGCGTTGATTTCGCAGTTTTTGCTGCGTCGATGGTTGCAATTACCGACTCTATTTTTGTTACTCGCTTCGGCTCACGCAGAAACCAGAGCGGCAATCCAAAGATAAAGGTGAAGGAGGCTGCGACGAATACGCCCCAACGTAGTGGCTCTGTGCTGGCGGCGGAAACATGCAACACTCCACTAACAAGCTCAGGGATAGCTCCACCCAGAAGATTGCCAAGCGAGCCAATACCCAATAGCAAGAAACTATTCATTGCCAGCACGCCCATGCGTTGTTCTTTCGTCGTGCTCTCTGTCAGTAATGGTAAATTCGTCACCCAGTATGCCGTAGAGGCTAGCCCTTGCATAAAGCTCAGTATAAGCAACATCGGAGTTGTCGTTGCCAGTCCGATCAAGGCCAGAAAGAGCGGAGAGAAGATAGCCGTCATCAAGAGAACTGGTTTACGACCAATACGATCAGCCAACAAACCGATAGGAACGGCTCCAACCAATGCTCCTACGGCAGACATAGCACTGAAAATGCCGATGAAATCGGGCTTATATCCCAGGCTAAGCACATAATAATTAATTGATAATGCAGCTATACTCAGCTGAAATCCTTTACCTGTGGTGAACAGCAGTAAAAGATAGACGTTTCTTGGTAGATGCAAGAGAGAGGACAAAAACTCATGCTTTTGTGCAGGATTGCCATCTTGAACAGTTGACTCTGAAGGATCGGACACCAAAGACATTGTACGTTTACTCCCAGATATATATGTGCTAATTTTATATTAATGCATGCAACTATAATAAGCACTAGCCAAATGGACAGTAAAAGTTTTCTTTTTTGATCCATTCTGCTCGCTTTAGTTAGAAGTTACTTTTCTGACAAGCTTGCTAAGAGCCAGAATTGGAGATGAGCCACAAGTTTACGTTTATTTGTTATAAAATACGTAAGCACACCGCAGGAGGGCATTGCACATGACTATAGTAGTCCATACTATTCGCATATCAGATATCTTACAACCGGGTAATATTATTGCCTGGCTCATTGTGGGGTTGATCGCGGGCGCGTTAGCGAGCGCCGTTATGCGCGGACGTGGCTATGGATGTATCGGCAATATTATAGTGGGACTTGTAGGATCAGTTATCGGATCGATTCTGGCAAGTGCCTTGGATCTTGGTACATTTCACTTTTGTGGAAGCATCTTCATTTCGTTTATCGGTGCCGCCATTTTTGTAGCGATCCTTCAGCTCTTCTCCGGTGGTAATCATAGATGATCAATGGTAAAGTTCTGCTACGCCTATCATTGGCGCTAGCAGACATTGCTTTATCTACAAATAAGCTGGATGAAATATAATGACCGTCGCCAAAGAGATCATGAGCCTCTGTGATAGTTTGATTGAGTTTGATCTCGCTCAATAATAAACAATTCCTCGATTACCATTGCGGTATCGGGTAGATGGACAATGAGTAGATATTTGCCTGGTGGGATAGATGGAAAGAGTATTGTACCTGGCTCATCAAAACACATGGTAAAGAGGGGATCATCTGTATATCC
The DNA here is from genome assembly GCA_963699315.1 of uncultured Chloroflexia bacterium. Taxonomy (GTDB): domain Bacteria; phylum Chloroflexota; class Ktedonobacteria; order Ktedonobacterales; family Ktedonobacteraceae; genus Dictyobacter. The sequence continues at coordinate 2,643,099 of OY969433.1, read as the reverse complement.
GGGCCGCTGATCAATTTTACAGGCGGAACATTCCTCCAATTCGGTCAGTACACCAGGATAATATAATTCGGCTTTCACACCGGCAAAGATCTGCGCGTTCCCATCTGGCTTATCCAGTGAGATGTTTCGAAGTTTCCCTGCCAGTAAGATATCACCATGCTCATCATAACTGACAGTAAGCAATAGCTGAGTTGTGTTTGCTTGATATTCTATCGGCCAGATAGAAACTTCATGCGTCGTTCCATACAAGCTCTTTTTATTGTGCATTGAGTTCTGCGTTCGCCGACACAGTGGTATGAACGAACTCCTGACCTGGGACACCGTGGGAAGAGGTAGATCAGTAACAGATAATGGTGGCGAGGACAAGATAAGACGACGCGTGTCAGCAGCATCTGAGGCGCACAATGGACATAGTTTCAAGTGACGAGTAATAGCATCCTCATCGTGAGCAGATACCATTCCCTGACAGTACTGAAATAATGTCATGGTATCTGGACATTGGGAACGGTAAAGATGTTGCAATAAAAATTCATTGGTAGACACATATCTGGCAAGTCGTTGCTGGCAGATGAGACAATGTCCTAAATGCTCTTTTGCCGCCATTGGCAAAATCTCTCCATCGAGCGAATAACGTACAAGTTCCTCATCTGTAGGAGCAACCACGCACAGACAATTCATCATTCCTGGTCCTTCGCATTATATTTGACTCAATTGATCTAACAAAAACACAGCACTTCTTTCACCATATAAAACGCCGAGACCTATACTTTTCATCGTACTTATTCCGTAAGATAATAGTAGCTACTTACTAAATACCCACACTACCATCTAATCTCCAACGAATTTTATCCACGTTACGCAGAATGCGCTCCATGATATTGCGCTTGAGGCGATAAATCTCCTCTTCATTCCGGAATTCGCCAGGACAATAGCGAATGATTTCGCGCGGCTTGAGATTGCAATGAAAATGTAGATACGCCACACGCTTCTCACGCTCTCCAGGTAAAATACTCTCAATAGCCTCCCAGAGTTCATTTTCGTGATAACGATCCTCAAATTGTGGCTCATCGGGATGACCATAATCAGGCATACGCTCTACGTTCGCACGCGCAAAGGCACGCAACGTATCCATAATGGCACAATGCAGACATAGTTTCAAATAACTCAAAGCACTCGCAATTGTCGAGAAGAACAACGATTGATCACTCACCGCTTGCCAGAAACGTCGAAAAGTATCATCAATATAGGTCTGCTCCCCTTCATAGCGCAGAGCCAACTCACGATGTGAATGTCCACCCAACCACAATCGAACATTATCTCTGAACTGCCTTTGTAAAATAACCCAGGCATCATTATTATGCTGCACGACAGCTCGTTTCAAGATTTCTAAACAATAGCTATCATCGCAAGACTCTTTCCGGCGATAACGGTTCATCTCACGCATGCTACATTCTGTCAGGGCTGCCAGGCTCATCTCACCAAGTGGCTTTTCAATGTTAATACTCATTGTTTTATCCTACTTCCCCTCTAGCTCTAACTGAAATACACCATATTTTTTTGCTTTCCATAACAATAGTAGACGTAAAGGATCATCGTTAGTCAAATGCGCACTTCATTATTTAAAGCTAATTTTCTTTTCATAGAGATTATTCTTTTTATTATGGAAAAATTGAAGTTCAAAGCGAATTTACTAGCAAAAACAATAATTTATTCATCTTATTTGAGAAATTATAAAGTATCGATAATTATAATTAAACGGTCAAGCACTAATATGTTAAGCTTCGTCTATTAGTATAGACAATTTTTAAGCTGAATGTGATATGTCATTTGTCCCATTTCTTGCCTCTTCTTACCAAAGCAATTATAATATGTACATACACAAGAATATTGCTAGCCTGCGTGCCTTACAAGGTCGCACTCAACAGTAAAACAGTGAACCGTCACACAAAAGGGTGGTGGCGTTCCTATGGATAAGCGCATTTTGCTGGGCATAGATGCCAATTATTCTTCCGTAACACAATATGTGATACAGACGGTAGGCGATCTTTTTGAACGAGCTACCCCGCCTTTTGCTATTCTTCTGCTTCACATTATCCCCAATGTGCCTATCGCAAACGAGTATCCATATCATTTAATAGAGCAGTATGAACTCACATCACCAACAGCTGAGCAACAGAAGAAAGCTAAGGAGGTTCTCACAAAAGCAAGTGAAGATCTTCAGCGACAAGGATTTAGCCACCGAAACATTGAAACGATCACGCGTGTTGGTTCACCGGCAGAAGAAATTGTAAAGTTAGCCAAAGAACGCCATGTCAATGTTATCGTCCTTGGTAGTCGAGGGGATAGCTGGCGTCAACAGATACGGCGCGCACTATGGGGAAGCATCTCACATCAAGTTTTACAGTTGGCGCCATGTCCCATTATCATGGTGCGCCCCCCTCGTCCAAGCACAAGCCAGAATCTTGTTGCGTGGTATGAACAAGCAGCCAAAAATTATCTCGACACTCACACCAGTTCATTAATTGTGTTTACGCCAGACATAGTAACTGAACTATTTCCGCGTCCTCAGAAACAATCAAGCGCGCAAAAAGAAATTGAGGCCGCAACGCTAGCCCTGGAAAATTTGGCAGAGCAAGGAATCCTTTTCCGCCGTGATATCCAGGGTCAGACACACTACATCAATGATTAACAACTGTCCATGAGCTTGATCCCACAGAACGATAGAGATCGCTCCCCATCTACTTACGCGCTAACAAGACTTCTAGCGCCTTTGGATCAGTTACAGGCTTCTGACAGACGAAATCCTGACAAACATACACAGTCGCCTGCTGATCTTTGAGGGGGCGATTAGCTAACAGAGCAATCGCAGTACTTGCCTGATCATCACCAGGCTCAGCATAGGCGAGCACGCTATTGGGCAGGTAGCGAGTATTGATAGTATCAAGGAGAGCCTGCGTATCACTACTATGTATATCGCCGAGCACAGCAACCTCTTTGACAGCCGAGAGAGTAAAATCCACAGCTCCCAGTACATGTCCAAACGCCTGCGGATGCTGGACCATCACATCGATCAGAGGCTGCAAGTACGTATCAGCACGTTCCTGATAGGAAAACTCACCGGTAAAAGCTGAGAGCCGTAAGAGCACGTCGACTGCGACACTGCTCCCAGCGGGTGTGGCATTATCCATAATATCTTTAGGACGACTAATCAACGCCTCATGATCTGAACCAGTATCAAAGAAGCCAGTCTGTTGCTCATCGGCAAACAGCGAAATGGCCTGATCCATCAAAGTGCGAGCGGCAGTGAACCAGCGCACATCAAAGCTTGCCTCATACAATGCCAGCAAGCCATCAGCCAGAAAAGAATAATCTTCCAGATACCCAAACAACCTAGCACGCCCATCTTTATACGTACGCAACAACCGACCATCCTGTTGAAGAGTATCCAACAGAAACGTCGCATTTTTGATCGCCACCTGTAGATAATCTGGTCGTTTAAGATAGCGAGCGGCTTCTGCAAAACTCCGCAGCATCAGGCCATTCCAGGAAGTAAGCACCTTTTCATCTCGGCCTGGTTTTACCCGCTGCTCACGAGCCTGGAATAATGCCGTACGGCTCCGCTGCAACGCTTCCTGTAAAGTTTGCACATCAATATGTTCTCGTTGTACAAAGGCTTGAGCATCCTCCTGGATATGCAAAATGTTTTTGCCCTCAAAATTGCCCTTGGGAGTCACATCGTAATAGCGCATAAACAGAGCAGCATCCTGAGCACCTACGATACGCTCGACCTCATCTGGTGTCCAGACAAAAAACTTCCCCTCTTCGCCCTCGCTATCGGCATCTTGAGTTGAATAGAAGCCACCCTCAGGAGAAACCATCTCACGCACCACATAATCCAGCGTCTCCTCCACCACACGCCGATACAGACTATCACCCGTGACAAGATAGGCATGTAAGTAGGCACGACTGAGCAATGCATTATCATAAAGCATCTTCTCAAAGTGAGGAACCAGCCACCGTTCATCTACAGAATAGCGATGAAACCCTCCACCAAGTTGATCATAAATACCACCATATGCCATGCGCTGAAGCGATGTAGCCACGACATCTAAGGCCGTTGGCCCCGCTTGATTAGAAGACGCAGGAAGTTCGCCCGCCTGACGATGTGCATGTATACGTAGCAGAAACTCCAGCGCCATCGTATTCGGAAACTTAGGAGCTCTCCCAAAACCACCATTACGATCATCGGAATCGTCAATCAGATTCGTCTCTGCCACCAGCAAGGAGGAGAGGAGAGGAGATTCGGTCTGCGCTTCCACCTGTGAGAGTACATTGCTACGTCGATTCAAATGTTCTGCAATTTCGGTCGCCTGCTTTTCTATCTCCTCACGATGCTGAGCAAAAGCCTCCGCCAGACCCTCTAAAAGGCGAGGAAAACCCGGCATGATCTGCTCGCCATAACGGCGATCCTGTGGTGGGAAATAGGTTCCGCCATAAAAAGGGCGAGCATCTGGAGTCAAGAACATCGTCATCGGCCAACCGCCTTGACCAGTCATGGCCTGCACCGCCTGCATATAGATACTATCGATATCAGGACGCTCTTCGCGATCAACTTTAATTGATACAAAATGCTGATTCATCAAAGCAGCGATCTGTTCATTCTCAAATGACTCCCGCTCCATAACGTGACACCAATGGCAGGCCGAATAACCAACACTTAAGAGAATTGGCTTCTCCTCCAGTTTCGCCTTCTGTAATGCCTCATCGCCCCAAGGATACCAATCCACCGGGTTGTGAGCGTGCTGTAAAAGATATGGACTCGTCTCGTTGATGAGACGGTTAGTATGCTGATTGGAAACTTGTTTTTCACTCATAAAAAACCTACTCCTGTGTTATACCAACACAATGCGACTAGGTTATTGTACGACATGCCTTGTAACATTGCCGAGAGGTCATCGGCCCTGCTTGATCATTTGAAGTAATTTTATATACTATAAAGAGACGATGCGTGTACGAGGTCGTTCTTCTTTTAAGGAGAGACGACGGGCTGCCCATATGTACCAGGTTGCAAAGGTGCGATAAGGCCGCCAGAGTTCGCCACGCTCACGCACGTCCTGCTTCGAGGGGCGAGCAGGCAACTGATAAGCAACACGAATACCTTCCACGAAACCAAGATCGTCAACGGGCAGCACATCGGCTCGGCCCAGGGTGAAGATAAGACACATTTCAGCAGTCCAACGTCCAATGCCTTTGACGGCTGTCAACTGCGTAATAATCTCTTCGTCTTCAAGCTCAGAGAGGGTCTCTAGCTGTAGTTGACCACTTATAATATGCTCGACAAGGTTGTGGATATAACGCGCCTTAGAATTGGACAGTCCTAGTGCACGTAAGCGCTCAAGATCAAGAGCCAGCAGGTTTTCTGGTGTCACTTTCTCGTCTGGCATAGCTGCACGTACACGTGCCATGATGGCATCAGCGGCCTTGACCGAGATTTGTTGGGAAATGATAGCATCGACCAGGGCGTCAAAAATATTAGGATCAGGCTGGAGAGTACATGGACCCACACGTTCTATCGTCTCGCGCATAACTGGATCGATATCGCTTAAGTAAGCAGTGGCAGTCATCACCACATCCGCAAAAGGAATCTCCATCAACATCGTTATTTTTTCCTCGCTAGATACTACAACATCTCGATCAATGCGGGTAGTATAAAAGCATTAAGAACATTTGTCCAGTAATGTTTCCTATGATAAGAAATATCAACGCGCAAGGTGAACTCGAGGGATGTGATAAAATCGGAGATAGTAAAGGAAGGTATGGGCCTTCCTGCTTATAGATGATGCGATAAGAATTATGGATACACCAGAAAATTATTATGCTGTCCTAGGTGTCCCAGTCAATGCGGACATCGATACGCTCAAGAGGGCTTATCGTCAATTAGCCAGGCGTTTCCATCCAGACCTGGCTGGTCCAGACGGAGCAGTCGAGATGAAGCGTATCAATAGAGCGTATGCAGTACTCAACGATCCAGAAAAACGTGGATATTATGATACGGTTTTAAGTGGTGTCGTTGATTTACGTCGACCAATCTTTCGTCCAAACTCGCGGCCACATATTCCCGATGATCCTGCAGATGTGGAATTTTCTGGACTCAATACATTTAGTACCAGAGGACCATTCCATGCTGGTCCAGTGATCAAGACCACCTTTGGTATACCTAGCGCTATCTATAGTAAGCAGATAGCTGGCGGCATACGGCTGGCTGCCGGTTCTTTCGATGGTAATGGCACCATCTGGCATCTTGCAAATGGACATATTGAAGAGATCGCCAGTTTTGCCAGTGATCCTGCTTCCACAATTGAGGCGCTACGTGAACTTCGCTTTTCTGAGGCAGGCACGCTACTGGCAGGCTGGAATCGTCTGGCGTTACACGTCTGGGATGCCTTTACGGGCGAAAAACTCTGGAGTTATCCCTTGACCGAGCGAGCCGTGTCGGCTCATTATTCGCTGGATATGAGCTTGCATGTCACACCTGAAGGGAAGCGGATCGCCTATATGGCCTTACCACATTTCAGCGAAGATGCACGGGCACCACGCTCATGGGGCGTAAAGAGCACAGATGTCTCAAGTCATGAGATGGGAACAGCCGACAACTCATTATCTGATATCAGTATCTGTCCAGAAGAAGGCACCGATAAGAGGAGCTTCTGGGCTATTCGCATGCGTGCACTTTCACAGGATGCCCGTAGGCTTGTCACACTATCATGCGCTCAGATTCCTAACGAGGAACAACAAATGGTCATTATACGGCACTGGAATGTAGCCGGCAGAGGTCGTCCAGGAAACAAATCAGCACAAATCGATGCCTCGATACTGATGGGGCGTTGCGAAGACTGCGCCCCTCCCTATGTGGCAACAGCGGACGCATCACTGCTCGCTTTTGTCTATCAAGGGAATAAGATTCGGCTCTGTGATACACTTAATGGCACCTATAGTGAATTTGCCAGCGGAACCATGGGCGGTAGCTCTCGTCTCTCCATCTCGCCTGATGGGCAGTGGCTCGCCGTAGCTCGCGAAGATAGTGAAATCAACGAGGGGGTCATTGACTTATGGTCAGTGGCAACCGGACAAATTACCCAGAAATTTTACCATCCCTGGCAGATCAGCGCACTCAATTTTACTGAAGAGCATTTAATTGTCGCACTCACTGACGGCACCGTTCAAATCTGGCAATAACGCAACATTACCCAATGATTCGAGATAGAGGACGACATATAGTCCAAAACGATGCTTTTTCATGCACATAAACAAGTAGCGCAAAAAAATCGCCCCCCATGTTGCCATGGGAGGCTTTTTTATGCTTGAGAATTAATACTCAGGCATCGCCGGAGCGGCGGGCTGATTCTTCTCAGGTAGATCGGTGATCAATGCCTCAGTGGTCAGGATCATCGCAGCAATGCTAGCAGCATTCTGCAACGCTGAGCGCGTTACTTTAGCAGGATCAGCAATACCGAAAGTAAACATATCGCCATAGGTATCGGTCAGCACGTTGTAACCAATGTGCTTGTTGTTCTGCTCTTTCTGAGCACGCAGGATACCTTCAACGATAACTGAACCATCACGACCACCATTGGCGGCCAGTTGGCGGATAGGCTCTTCGAGTGCACGACGCAGAATGCTTACACCAGTAGCTGCATCGCCTGTCAGATGAAGACTATCCAGAGCCTCAATGGCTGTCAGCAAGGCAACGCCACCACCAGCGACGATACCTTCTTCAACGCCTGCGCGGGTAGCTGAGAGTGCATCCTCGACGCGAGTCTGGCGATACTTCAACTCAACTTCTGTACCGGCACCAACTTTGATCACTGCAACACCACCAGAGAGCTTGGCAAGACGCTCTTGCAACTTCTCACGGTCGTAATCGCTAGTAGTATCATCGATTTGTGCTTTGATCTGACGAATACGAGCCTGGATCTCTTCAGGCGACCCATGGCCCTCGATAATGGTTGTATCCTCTCGATGAGAAGTGACCACACGGGCAGAACCCAGATCTTCAAGGGTTGCACTGTCCAGACGACGGCCCATATCTTCGCTGATCACTTCGCCACCGGTTAAGACAGCGATATCGCGCAACATCTCTTTGCGGCGATCACCAAAGCCAGGAGCTTTGATAGCCAATACGTTGAGGATACCACGCAACTTGTTGACAACCAATGTTGCCAAAGCTTCGCCATCAACATCCTCAGCAATGATGACCACTTCACGGCGACCCTGCTGTACGATTTTCTCGATCACAGGCAGGATATCCTGAACGGCGCTGATCTTCTTGTCGGTGATCAGAATGTATGGGTTTTCGAGTGAGGCTTCCATCTTCTCCGAATTTGTAACAAAGTAAGGAGAGATATAACCCTTATCGATCTGCATACCTTCAACATACTCGGTCTCGAAGTTGATACCACGGGACTCTTCGACGGTGATGACACCATCTTTGCCGACGCGGTCCATTACTTCGGCGATCAACTCACCGATCTGCTCATCAGCAGCGGAGATTGAAGCAACCTGAGCGATGTCTTTTTTGCCTTCAACTGGCACAGCCAATTCGCGGATGTATGCAACGACTGCCTCGGTACCTTTATCGATACCATGCTTTAATTGCATAGGATTCGCGCCAGCAGCCAGGTTCTTCAAACCTTCGGTTACGATCGCTTGAGCCAGTACGGTTGCCGTCGTTGTGCCATCGCCAGCCACATCATTAGTCCTGGTAGCGGCTTCTTTCAACAACTGAGCACCCATGTTCTCAAATGGATCTTCGAGCTGAATCTCTTTGGCAACGGTAACACCATCATGCGTTACATTAGGAGCACCGAACTTTTTGTCCAGAGCAACGTTGCGGCCCTTAGGACCAAGTGTGGTTTTTACTGCACCGGCCAGAGTGTCGATACCACGTTTAAGTGCTCGACGAGCCTCTTCATCAAATACAAGCTGTTTAGCCATAATTGTATTCCTGTATTCCTTCCCCTAGAGTATCCTCATACATTCGAAAAGGCACATTTGTGCCAGTCTACCAATATATCCGAACGCCAGGAACGTTAGCCAACAATCGCGAGAATATCATTTTCTTTGAGTACCAGGTACTCAGCGCCATCCAATTTGAACTCGGTGCCGCCATATTTTGCGAACAGCACACGATCTCCCTCATGGACATCGATAGGAGCACGGTCGCCATTATCCAATAAACGACCATTGCCTACCGCAATAACTACACCCTCTTGGGGTTTTTCTTTGGCAGTATCAGGGATAACGATACCACTCTTTGTTACTTCTTCTTTGGCCACGGGCTTTACTACCACGCGATCACCAATAGGACGGATTTTTGCCACGATATATACTTCCTTTCGTCAATGAAACTTATCAGTCAGAAGACTTCTTGGGTGCCTCTTCGTCTAAGCCATAATGAATGACACCCGAAATGTTCATCGAGCGATATTGCGAATAGTCACAACAACAAGGCCCACCAGATGCACATCCGATGCAACAGAAGGTCTTTTCCTGCACCACCGTTGGAGGCCAAAGAATATCGATATCGCAATTCGCGCAACGTGGCGGCTTCTGTACGCCCTTACGAACCGTATCAGCTAAATCGCTCTGTTCGCGCTTACTTTCTTGATAAAAGAACTCTTCGAAATCCTCTTGTCTCTTCATGGTAGTACCTTCGTTGCAGTCCCCTGAAACGCCACTTTGGAAAAGGGAATACCCCTCACAGGAGGAATATCTGACGTTCCCTGCGTCATTGCAACTTTTCGCATCTCTCACTTTTTACTACACACAAAGATATTATAAACCGGTTAACATCAACATTTGTAAAATGCCGATTACAGCAACCATAACTTTGTATACCTAATATCTCAGATGCGACTTTATTCTTTTCTCTACTTATGAGTATGCCACAGCGAGTGTTAGAACCACATAGGAAAAGTGTTAGAGGAACGTTAGAATGTTGAAGATGCTTCTCGAAATATGTCTGTTGTCGTTTTAGTGCCACAGAAATGATACAATAAGCCGACATCTACTTGATGAAGATACCTATCATTCAAACTTTCGAAGCAGAAGGGAGAAGGCGATGCCATATATTTCAACAATCAAAAATCGCCCATACACGATCGGGATTGAGAAGCAGAAGGAAAAAGATCAAACCACGGTCACGTTAGATGGTTCCCCCCATACACTCGACTACCGCCAAATCATGTCGCTGGTAACAAATTCACCGAGCAAAGCGGAGGGAGGGTATAGTCTGCTCATTGCTGGAAAATCATATGAGATATTCGCACGATGTGTATCTCAGGCAAATGGCACAGAACAGCAGACCTACGAAATTCAAATAGCGGGGCAGTACTTTATGGTGGATGTCTGCGATGAGCGCATACAACTGCTGGCAAAAGTAGCACGTGCCAGTGCACACAGTGGTACCATGAAAATCCAGGCCCCCATGTCAGGACTTGTCATAAATACATTGGTTGCGCCCGGCGATACGGTCAGCGCAGGCCAGACCATCATCGTATTGGTAGCAATGAAAATGGAGAATGATCTCACTTCACCTATCACCGGCACGGTCAAAGAGATCAAAGTCAGCACCGGCCAGACCGTCGATCAGGGTCAGCTTCTGGTGATTATCGAAGGAGAACCAACCGCTTAGATGTTTTTTTGCTCTATTGTATCTAAGCTGCCGACATAGCCAGCACGATCACAAAACATACATCTGAGCGCTAGATACACGCTCATCCTGGCTTATGCTATAATTTCTTTGGCATTCATTATTAGGAGCTGTACGTGATGGATCTACATAGTAGTAAAAACGTCGACGAGTGGCGTAATACTGTCGCCCAGAATGAACGAGATAAAACAACAGAGCGCAAAAAGACCTTCGAAACCAGTTCAGGCCTAAAGATTCCTGATCTGTCAACCGAAGAAGATCTCTTTAACAGCGACACACACGCCCAGCTTGGCTATCCAGGAGAGTTTCCTTTCACTCGTGGCATACGCCCAGGCATGTATCGCTCAAGATTATGGACAATGCGGCAATATGCAGGCTTTGCTAGTGCGGAAGAATCCAATAAACGCTATCACTATCTCTTAGCGCAGGGAACAACCGGACTATCAGTGGCCTTTGATCTGCCTACCCAGATGGGATATGATGCAGATAGTCCTTTTGCCGATGGAGAGGCAGGGAAGGTTGGCGTCTCGATTTCTAGCTTGGAAGATATGGAGACATTGCTGCATGGGCTCCCACTTGAACGTATCAGTACGTCAATGACCATCAACGCAACTGCCAGCATTTTGTTAGCCTTCTATGTCGCCGTCGCCAAAAAGCAGGGTATTGAGCTACGAAAGCTCTCCGGAACCATCCAAAACGATCTACTAAAAGAGTACATTGCTCGTGGAACATATATATATCCGCCACAAAACTCGATGCGGATTATTACAGATATATTCCGTTACTGCTCTGAGCAATTACCACGCTGGAACGCTATCAGCATCAGTGGATATCATATCCGAGAAGCAGGAGCCACGGCAGCGCAGGAGATAGCATTTACGTTGGCAAATGCTATCGCTTATGTACAGGCCGCCATCGATGCAGGACTTAATGTTGATGCATTCGCCGGTCAGCTCTCTTTCTTCTTCAATAGCCACAATAATTTGTTTGAAGAGGTTGCCAAGTTCCGCGCAGCACGACGGATGTGGGCTCATATCATGCGCGAGAGATTCCATGCTCAGGATCCTCGCTCTATGATGCTACGCTTCCATACACAGACAGCCGGCTCAACACTCACCGCACAGCAACCCGATAACAATATCGTGCGCACAGCCTATCAAGCGCTAGCGGCGGTGCTGGGCGGAACACAATCACTACATACAAATGCTAAAGATGAGGCCCTCTCACTCCCAACAGAAGAGACAGCGCGGGTCGCACTACGCACACAGCAGATCCTCGGATATGAAACAGGAGTCGCAGATGTGGTTGATCCACTGGCTGGCTCCTACTATATTGAATCTCTCACCAATGGACTCGAACAACGCGCCTGGGAATACATCCACCAGATAGATGCGCTGGGAGGAAGCGTGCGTGCCATTGAGAGAGGATATATGCAGTCCCAGATCGAGGAGTCCGCTTATGCGTATCAACGCTCACTGGATCAGGAAGAAACGCTAGTAGTTGGAGTGAATCGCTTCAAAACTGAAGAGCAAATCCATCCAAGACTTCAACCGGCCGATCCAGTCATTGGACAAAGGCAGGTCGAGAAATTAGCTAGATTACGGCAGCAACGCGATAATGAGGTCGTCGGACAAAGGCTGCAAGCACTGGAGCAAGCAGCGTCTGGGACCACAAATCTGATGCCGCTTATTATCTCAGCGGTCGAAGCCTATGCCACATTAGGAGAGATTAGTGATGCCTTGCGCCATGTCTTTGGTGAACAGGGAGAATTTCGTAGTGCAGAATAATATAACTAGTTATAGAGCATAATAGAGACAGGTATGAATATCAGGAGCTTAAAAAACGAAGATAACGAAGCAGGAGAACAGCGTGTCTACCCTGCTCGTGATACCGAACGGAGTAAGCCTATAGTTCAGGCTGATTACAAAAACGATGCATACAGTCAAGATCATCTACACAGAAAGGCTGTCGCCCTCGCACCGATTGGAATCTTCGACTCAGGCGCTGGCGGCCTGACTATCCTGTCAGATTTACGTAAAGAACTCCCTCATGAACATTTCATTTTCTTTGGTGACACTGCCAATTGTCCTTATGGTGTACGTAGCGAAGAGGAGATCATTGAGCTCTCATTGCAAGCATGCCAATTTTTGATCACCCAAGGGATTAAATTGCTGGTTGTCGCGTGTAATACTGCCTCACAGGCCGCTCTCAGCGCGCTACGTGCTGCATATTCTCTGCCCATTATAGGAGTCGTGCCAGCGGTGAAGCCAGCCGCCCGCTCCACCACACGAGGGCGTATCGGCATCACTGCCACCAATCAGGCAGCCCAATCAACATACCTGCGTCATCTCATCGACGACTTCGCCGCGGATATTCAAGTCTACGCCGTAGGTTGTTCTGAGCTTGTGACGCTTGTAGAACATGGTGAATTGGATGGCCCTTTCGTTGAAGAGACTCTGCGTCACGCCTTACAACCGCTAACCGACAAAGGAGTTGATGTTATAGTCTTAGGCTGTACACATTTTCCCGCATTACGTCCCGCCATTGAACGTATCGTAGGTAAAAACGTTCAAGTAATTGATAGTGGAGCCGCAATCGCCCGCCGGACTCACACAATCCTTAATACAGAAGGGATACTTTACCCTAGTGATGAGCAAGAAGGCACAATACAAATCTGGTGCAGCGGCAATGCTCAGGATTTCAGTCAGGTGGCGAGCGCGGTGCTAGGATATGAGGTTCAGGCCTGTCGTGCAGACTCTTGATGCTATGCTTCGACCGCAAAAAGAGAGCATATCAGCCTGGCTTTGCTAGCAAATGCTCGCTCCATCCTTCATTCGGAGAGACGAAGGAAAGTAAAGGAAAATATTACGATGCTTGATAATATGGCTCTACAAGACAGTGATACTCCACCGAATACAACAAAAAGTAGCAATTTGCAATTTGCTCACCTTGTATCGATGATTCTATCGCCTGCCGTAGTTGCCTTACCATTTATTGTACTGATGGCCTTATCCAACAATAAACAAAACATTTTTCTTTCTATCATCATCACCATTTTCTTTCTCTGCGTTGGTCCAATGGCCTATATCATCATTGGCGTTATCAGCGGCAAATTTACTGATGTAGATGTCAGCATGCGCTCACAGCGTGTCGGACCATTTCTCTTTGGAATTGCCTCTACCTCGCTCGGTTACATTGTCCTAAATCTCACCCACGGACAAAAAAATCTAGCGACGATGATGCTCCTGATTGCTGTCAGTGGCGTCGTTATGATGTTGATCACTTTTTGGTGGAAAATCAGCATGCATGCGGCAGCACTATCTGCAGCAATCACGGCTCTTACTTTCATCTATGGAATTATCATCCTACCAGCATATCTACTGGTAATTCTCGTCAGCTGGTCGCGCGTAAAACTTCACCGTCATACAATCAGCCAGGTCGCCGCCGGATCACTTGTAGGCATCGCCCTCTCCTGGATACTACTCAAAATGAGAGGCTTTTAGCGCAAAGTAGATAGGTGACAGGTCGATTGCGTGCAATCAGTCTGTCACCTATCTACTTTGCGACTGCCCAACTTTTATCCGATCTTTCCTCTCTGACATTTCTTTCAGACCAGGATTCACCACTTCACCGTTTGCTTTCGTGGCCTAATGTCACGTATATCTCAGCACCGGGTCCTATACACAGAAGACTAATTGTTCGTAACCCTATTGGCCTATAGCCGTAAAAAGTTCTGCCTTTTGGATAGACAGGTTCGTTGTCACATAATAATACTATTGTGACACAACATCGTAAAATGCATATTATTAGCATTAGGATCAGATGCTATCCTTACACGCGAGTTGGTTGCCGTTGGTGGGGACGTCGAAACGCTGGTTTCAGGAACCTTAATTCTACTTTTATCTACGTGGCTTAGCCTAACCGTTCAAGATAGCACACAGCGGAAAAGACGTTTGCTGGCCTATGCAGCGTGTGGATTGGCAGCTGGCCTCGGTATATGGAGCCACTTGCTAGTAGTTCCCTTTGTTCTGATGGGTGCTATCATCCTGCTACTTTTTTGCCGTAGGGAGATCTTCAATAGAGAAATACTCAAATGTTTCTCATTATCAGGGATCATTCTACTAGTGAGCTTTATCATTGGCGCATTACCACTCATTATCTTTAATATTCAGCCTCAAAACTTTAGTAAAAACACTTTTATCACGTTTCTAAATATTCATCACGTCTCCAGCATTCCTGGCATTACGCAGAAACCCTTCTATGATTTACTTCCCCGCCAGCTCAGAGACGCACTCCAGATCAGCCTACCTACCGCGACAAATGCCAGTCCACTTTGTCCTATTACGAACAGGCCAGATGGAGTTGCGATACTGCAGGCCCATGTTGTAAGTTTCAGCAGCCCATATGCAATACAATGTACGCTTACCCATACCGTCTGGCCTCTGGGAATCGTGATCTTATGGATCATTGCAACCTTACTGGCACTCTATTCGCTCAGACCTTATTGGAGGGGTTTCGTCTCGTCTCAATGGTCACCGGAGGAAAAACCTTTCGTGGTACGTCAGGTTGGTCGCCTAGCACTCCTGATAGTAGCGAGCATCACCTTTGCTCTGTTCGTTCTCAGCCCCAACGCGGACCTTTTTCCGGTTGCAACTTCGCGTTATCTTATCGGGCTCCTAGTAACAACACCGGCATTACTCTGGCCCCTCTGGAGTGGTATTAATGCAATCAAACCTCTGGCCCTGAGGATCGCACATGTCACTGTGGCCATACACCTGGCTCGTATCAGTGTTTTTCTGCGTCGTGGCATCCTGCTACTGATTGGAATAAGTCTGTTGTTAGGAACAATAAATACCTTTATAGGAATATTCCCTACACCTCCTGTCGCCGCCAATCAGGATATTTTTGCTACCCAGACCATTGGTCAGCACCTCAATGTTCCAGATACTACTGCCTATAATCAAGCAGAACATGGATTGATCACCCAGTTCAGTGCCCTCAAAATCCGCTATATCTATTCCGATTACTGGACCTGTGATCGCTTGATCTTTCAAACCGGAGAGAATATCATTTGCGCTGTTACACAGACCACAAATAAGACTACCTTCTGTGCTGGCGTACAGGCCAGCAACACCAATGGTATGACGAATAACCAGGCAGCACAAAGTATACTCGGTAAGAACCGCTACCCTCTTTATGTACAACAAGTAGAAAGATACCCAGAGAAAGCAACTTACGTCCTTCAGGATAAAAGCCCCCTTGCGAATCTGATGGCGCAATGTGCATCAATCTCACATATCGTCTATAAAAAATATAACTCTAATAGCGCTACTGATAACTATGTCATTTATCAGCCAACTGATCAGCGTCGCTAACACAAACCTTATATATTACTCTTTTGCTAGCCCCTCTCGCCAAGAGTCAGCAAAATGTATGTAATAATTGCATAATATCCAACCAGGGAATAGCATTATTTGGAGGATAGCGATCGGGTTGGTAAAAGACATGCATGCCATGTGCTCGCAACCAGGATAGCGTGGGGACAAAATCAGGCTCCTGCGCAAGTTCGGCGCTGGCTCGTGGAAATACCAGAATTGGAAAGTGAAGTAGCAGTGTCCAGGAGCATAAAAGTGTCAGCACATAAGTATCGGTGACGCCCTCTGTCCACTTTCTCAATGTATTAAAGGTGGCGGGTACCACAATGGCGGCGTCAAACGTCGGGAGAGGCGTAGGAGGAGGCATGGTGGTGATAGGATGCTGTGTTTGTTGTATCAGTAGTGGCTCATCAATAAAGGCGCGAGCATTCGGCGTAGCGATGATCCAGACATCCCAGCAGTCCTGTTGGGCCAGCGTTACCAAGTCTTGAATCTGCTTTGCGGAGAGAGCCGCGCAGACTAAAACTGCCAACTTTTTCAAGACATCACCTCATAAGTAAAAAAGCAGATGGACCAACCGTTCTGGTTGGTCCATCTGCTAACATAAAAATCGCATATGCACTATAGCATCTATAGGATGACTACTCCTGGCTAGAGGCACCGCTACCAGCACCAGCCGGCAAAGCCACTCGACTGGGTACCCCATCGCGCAAAGCGGGAGTCGGAACAGCAGGTCTGGCACGCAGCTGAGCTCGAATGGCCGGAGCCTGAGCATGGCTCGTCGACGATGCTGTCACACGACCGACCAGCCAGACAAATGCAAAGACACTTGCCCAGTTCACACAAGCCAGTACAACCAGGAAGACCCAGGTAGGCAGGCTCTCTGTCACAAAGTACAGCAAACCAGTAACCAGAATGTTCGCAAGCGTGACAGGCATCAAGATCAGCCAGGCAAATTGCATCAGCTGATCAGCACGCAAACGTGGCAACGTCGCACGTATCCAGATGAAGACCGAGCACAAGAGATAAATCTTGATGACGAAGTAGACCAGAGCCATGATGTTGCCAACAAAGCCCCATAGCAACGAGTTTTGACCTACCAGGAAGCTTACACCAGGACCAGCGAAACCACCCAGGAACAAGTAAGTTGCAATAGCAGACACAATGGTCATATTGCCATACTCACCCAGGAAGAACATTGCCCAGCGCATACCACTATATTCGGTCATGTAACCCGCAACCAGCTCTGACTCAGCTTCTGGCAAGTCAAAGGGAGCCCGGTTTGTCTCAGCCAGTCCACCGATGTAGTAGATGACCAGCATGAGTGGTTGGAACAGGAAGAACCAGGTCCAGGGTGTAAAGCCCTGAAAGATGAAATCCAAAATACCGATGCCCGTATGATGCCAGGCAGAGTTCTGGAAAAGCATAACTTCGTAAGGGACAATCGTACCGACGCCGCTCTGCCCGGCATAGATTGGAAAGCCAGGTTGACCAGCCAGGACACTTGTCAGCATGATAACGCTGATAAAAGCCAGCACGAGAGGCAATTCATATGAAATCATCTGCGCAGCTGAACGCAAACCACCAATCAACGAGTATTTGTTATTAGAGCCCCAACCAGCCATAATAACACCAATCACGTCGATCGAACTCATCGCCACATAAAATACCAGGCCAACCACAATGGAGCCACCTGGAAGCTGGATATAGGGAGAAAAAGGCATGATTGCGAAAGATGCAATTACTGGCGCGAGAAAGACAGATGGCGCAAGTATGAGCATAGCTTTATCTGCATTAGCAACGTGAATATCTTCTTTCAGCAACAGCTTAACGACATCAGCAACCGACTGGAGCAAGCCCCAGGGGCCAGTATGTAGAGGTCCATAACGGTCCTGCATCCAGGCTATGATCTTACGCTCTAAGAGCACTAGAATAGTCGCGCTGGTCAGAACAAAGCCAAAGATGGTAAGAAAGGCTACCACAAACTGCAAGAAAGGCCAGGAAATAATACCTGTCCACAATTGTTGCAACCAATAATACCATGGGGTATCAGCCATAATCATTGCAAACATTAGACAACTCCAAGTAAAAGTAGCAGCCATGAAAATATAGCAGTCTGCTACTTTACAGAAACGCTTACCGATCGACCTCGCCAAGCACAATATCAGTACTACCGAGAATAGCGATGGTATCACTCATCTTATGACCACGCAACAATTCAGGTACTATCTGTAAATTGACAAACGATGGTCCACGTAATTTAGCACGCCATGGATATTCGCTGCCATCGCCGATAAAGTACACACCCAACTCGCCTTTGCTACTCTCAATAGCGAAATAAGTCTCGCCACGAGGAACCCGAAGCGCAATCGGAGTACGTGTGCTGATTGGACCACCCGGCATTTTCTCAATGGCAACGCGACAGAGACGAATACTCTCAGTAATCTCTTGCAAGCGTACATAATAACGAGCAAAACAGTCGCCCTCCTGGCGAACACAGACGTTCACAGGAACTTCACGATACGCCATATACGGGCGATTCACGCGCAGATCCCAGTTGACACCGCTGGCACGTAACATCGGCCCAGTTAAGCCGTAAGCCAGGGCTTGTTGAGGATCAATATAACCGACGCCCTGAGTGCGCGACATGAAAATTTCATTGCCACTCAGCAGGCCATCCATCTCAACCATATTCTTTTCTAAGGTATCCAGGAAAGCTTCACATTCCGCGAGCCAGCCCTTCGGGAAATCATGCAATACCCCGCCAACACGCATATAGTTGACGTTGAAACGACTTCCACCTAGAGCCTCAAACAGCGAGAGTATACCTTCGCGATCACGGAATCCCCACAGGATCGGAGTCGTCGCGCCCAGGTCCATTCCATAGGTACCAATACCCACCAGATGGCTCGCAATACGCTGTAACTCATTGGTCAGCAAGCGAATATACTGCGCACGTCTGGGCGCTTCAATATTCATCAACTGCTCAACCGCGCCGACGTAGGCCGTCTCATTCAGCATGGGGGACAGATAATCGGCATTATCCATGTAGCGAATCCCGCCCATAACGGGGCGATTTTCCAGGATCTTCTCGATACCACGATGGAGATAGCCAATCACTGGCGTACAATTTGTGACAGTTTCGCCTTCCAGGGTCATGATCAGACGCAACACGCCGTGAGTACTAGGATGTTGCGGCCCCATGTTTAGCAGCATTTCCTGCGTCTTAAAACCCTCTGACCCTTCTATCGTCAGTTCGGATTGAAGATCAGTATCTTGATTCGTAGCCATAAGCTTCCTCTAGTTTGTTTGTCTTCTTCGTTGCCACTTTAGTAAACGAAGGCCGAAACTAATCGACCACAGTAGCGCAACCATTGCCATCATGCCAGCAAAAACATAACGATTGGGACCACTCTGTAAAGCGAGAGTATAAGCAATGCCCCAACATCCTAAAGCTACTATAGCACCAATCACTAGCTGGCGCATCCCATCAGTGCTTCGCGAGACAAGCCGCCTTCTCTGTGTCAGATCAGGCAGCGTGGGCTGCGTAACACTACTCATTACGCGTTGTGGCTTTTTCCGCTTTTTTGACTGTGGCATGATATGTATGCCTTCCGTCCGGGTCGCCCATTCAACCACGGCATCACTACTGATTACGAGACGGACTCACTTGGCGCTGATGTTCCTTGCAAGTTCGCATCCTGCTGAACCGACTCCTGCGTATGTTCAAAGGTCGGTGTCCCAGGATGTAACCGCTCTTCCTGACCCTGACCTAATTTCTTCTGCACAACATGTTCAACATTTCGCTGCTGATATTGTCCAGAAACAGCCATGTTTGGATCGATCTGGGTGGTGGCACGAGGTTTGGCCGTCATAGGAACCTGATGAAAATTCTTCAACAAAGGATACCCTTCGAAATCATCATCAAGCAGCATACGACGCAGATCGGGATGACCAGCAAAACGAATGCCATACATATCATAGATCTCACGCTCTAGCCAGTTCGCAGTAGGCCAGACCGATACAACACTATCAACCTCTGGTGACACGTTATCAATACGTACTTTGACTTGAATGATCTGTCCGCGTACCGTCGAACGCGCATGATAGACAGTCTCCAAATGATCCAGCATATCGGTGCCAGAGATACAACTGAGGAGATCAAACCCAAGCTGATCTCGCAAAAAGCGGGATACAGCTAGCAAATGCTCACGCTCAACATCCAGACCGAGATAATCTCCCTTCTGGAGTAGCGGAACGACAGGCTTCCCGGTGATTTGCCCAATCGGGGCCAGGTCGCGAGCCAGAGCAGCGTTCTGATCCCTATATCCCGTAGTGGCACTGGGAATGTTTTTTGAACGTGGTACTAGATCCATCGAGTCACTCCCTTACGCCATGCATATAACAATCCGAGAGCAAGAACCACAATAAAGAAGACGATTTCACAAAAGCCGAACAGGCCCAACTGCTTGAAAATGATAGCCCAAGAAATAACAAATACAATATCTACATCAAAGGCCACAAAGAGCAATGCGTAGATGTAAAATCCGAGTGGATATTGTATCCAGGCAGAGCCAATGGGAGTTTCGCCAGATTCGTACGTTTGCAGTTTTTCTTTTGTCGCTTTATGTGGTGCAAGCAGATTCGCTGCGGTCGTGGCCACGATAACAAACACGAAGCCAGCTGCTAGCAGGATACCTGCATATAAATATCCAATATTAGACACGAGCTTTTCCTCCCAACAAATACCTCCGCCAATAGCAGCGGAGGTCAAGAAAATGCTGACTAGATTATAGCACAGAGACAAGGGGCCGACAATTTTATTATAGTGGCGGCATCTGGACAGAATCTGGCTTGGCAATGAGTTGGATCGCTGAAAGACTAGCCATATCTACCGCTTCAGTCATGTGCGCTACGATAACGCTGACGTTGTCTTCTCCACCACCATCTAGTGCAGCCTGTATAAGGGCGTCACCGATCGCACCCGGATGCGCATCAAAATCTTTGATCACCGACTCAATCTTCGGATCTCGTACCATATCCCATAAGCCATCGGAACAGAGTAATAACTTATCTCCAGGCTGTAGCTGGACCATAAATGAATCAATTTCGACTGCGGGCTTTTCTCCCAGGCTCCGATAGATTTGATTGCGCTTCGGATGGGTATAAATGTCATCCGGTTTAATAATACCAGCCTCTACCAGACTAGCAACAACCGAATGGTCCGCTGTCACTTTCTTCAGTCCACTCGATGGACGATAAAGATAGGTGCGACTATCACCAACATTTGCCACATAGGCAATACCATCCACAACCAATGCGGAGGTCACCGTTGTCCCCATATCACCATTCTGCTGCACGTTGTTTTGATGAACAGCCAGATTCGCCTCCTGCACGCCTTCAACGAGCAGACGCACATAGGTCTCACCTTGCCGCAATCCTTGTCCTACAACCTTTGGTAGGAGATAGTTGATCACTGTCTGAATGGCCAGACGACTGGCATCTTCACCATTCGCATGGCCTCCCATACCATCGGCAACTACAAACAAACCAAACATTGGAGGTCTAGCGGAACCCTTCATCACACCTTGTGCGACAAATAAGCTATCTTCATTCGGCTTATACTTACGCTTAATACCTGGATCTGAACGCGCGCCGACCACAAAGCCAAGACGCTGTCCACTCAAGTGCCGCATAGCATATGGAATAGTCTTTCCAAGATCACTATGTCCATCAACTGCTTGCTCGTTACCTGATGTAATATCGACGGTCGGCTGCTCTGCAATTGAGCGCCCTGGTACGATAGTCGGCTGCTCCGCGATAGCGCCAGCAGGCACAACCGTTGGTTGCTCCGCGATTGAGTTTGCAGTCAAGGCAGGAGGCAATACCGGCACAGACGATCCTGTCCCATTGGCTTTCCCATAAGCAGATGGCAGTGATCCGTGTCCACGTCGCTGCATACTGGTCCCGTCCGGTATCAGCTGCTGCTGGCAATTCAGACAAAAACGAGCATCAGCAGCAATAATCTTGCTGCAATTCGGACAAAGATAGACGGGAATGCCTAAAGGACTAGTCTTCGCAATAACAGGTAGCGGAGACGATAATCCTCCCCCCAGATGCCCCTGTGACGCCTCTAGTTCCGCTACCCGGATACGTTGAGCATCAATAGTAGCATGCTGCTCTGCATCGGCTAACTCTGCATCCAGAGCACGTTTCCGTTTCTTCGAGCGTGCACGCCAGACAATAACAAGCGCAAATAGTAGGATTATGATGAGGATAACAAAAAACAATGCAAGTTGCCAATAGAGAAAATGCACACCATTAAGCGTAAAGCTACCACGAGGAGCAGGTGGAGGGGTAGTGTGCTGATGCTCGCCGGATTTCTGCACGCTGGCACTTTGCCCACTAAGCGCAAGAAAATGTTGCGCAGCCTGAAAATTTGCGTTTGCGGCGTAAGCCTTTTGAAAATCATCCTGTGCGACAACAGTCATTTGATGGTAGTAAGCATCCATGCCATTTTTCCAATTTTCATAGACGGGACTAAGGGCAGAAGCGTCCGCTTTTTGCGGCACAACAGAATTCAAAAAGGATGAGAGCGCTGCAGCGGGAATTGTAGCAGAATTCGCACTTACATGCATCCCGACCAGTTCTCCAGTGCTATTCACCATCGGCGTACCAACTTCAAAGGTTCCATTTTTCTGAGGCATGAGCGCTGGTGTACGATACGATGCTAACTGGTCTGCATACGTGGTCGATAACGCTGAGCTGACACTTGAAGTTTGCAAACCATTCAGCGTTAAATCACTCTGAGCCAGCGAGAGTGCCTGACCCGCACTATCCGTCGATGTTCCGCTTGTTGGCCCGGATGCAAAGTCAATAAAGGGCTGCGACTCTTGAGCACTACTATCGAACGAGAACAAGGCTGGACCATCGGCACATGGGCTATCAACAGCAGCACAATGCACAGAAATATCAGCACGGTTAACAGTAAACTTAATAGCCTGCTGCGAATTATAGCTCGTACTCGTATAAATAGTAACACTTTTCAACGCAGCATCTGGTGCAGACGGCAAACAGGTAGCCTTGCTCTCTGTATTGACCAACGATCCATCGGTTAATATCCAATTTTCATACTGACTAACACTACCAGCCTTGAGTTGGCTCAAAACAAGCACACCCAGACCAGTGCACGCAATATTGGAGTTCGCCGTAGACCCCGTAGCATCAGCCGAGCCTGTATACGAGACAAGGAGGCGAACAACAGAGACACCGGCTCGCGTGACATTCTCTGCAGGAAGTGACGCTGGCGTCTGCCGAGCAGCAGCAAAGGTAGGAGGAGAGAACCCAACTTGCAAGGCGATGATGAGCCAGGCGCTTACGAAAAAAAATGGCAGTCGAAAGCTCAGTGATCTCCTAGAGTTGAGACGATGCGTACTCATTGACACTTTCCCTTCATGCCAGATAGACAGTGCATAAAAGATTGCCTCTTACCGTCCTAAACGATTTTTCACACTAAAGAAGAGTTGCTGAACAGCAGGAGTACTTCCCAGCGGCCCATTCATGACATAGCCACATTCGCGGAAGGCATCCTCTAATTTACCTTCACGCTCATACACCTGGCTCAACAAGAAACGAGCCTGTGTATCTGCAGCATTCAACACTAGGGTTTGCACAAACGCATGTTCAGCAATCGACCACTGATTTGCACGCATTGCTACCTGTCCCAGTGAAAAGTATAATCGCAAACGCAAAACTTCTGGCTGTAGAGGAGCCATCGATAAAGCTTGCTGGTACTCTCTCAGCGCAAACTCTACCTGATTTGTTCTCTCATAACACTGTGCCAGGCGATCATGAGACTCAAAATCGTGCTGATTAAGTTGCAGCGATTGTACGTACGCGGGTATAGCTTGAAGAGGAGATTGGCGCAAAAAGAACCAGACATCACCAATCAATTTATGTGTGGTCGATATGCCAGGATGTAACGCGAGCGATCGATTGTAGGCCTGTAACGCCAGATCCGGTTGTGCCGGTGTGCGCCGCGCAAAGATCCGTCCAAAAATTTGATGGACAAGAGCATTGTTTGGCTCCAACGTATGGGCCAATTGAACTGACTCGTATGCTGCATCGATCTGTTTCGCCGCCAGATGTCCAAGAGCGGCTGTAATATACTGACCAGCAGGACCGCCAGTCAGCGGTCCCGACATCACGCTAGCAGGTGTATTATTTACTCCAGAGCCAAAACCAGCCACGGGCGGATCTGCTCTTTCTGTCGCAACTACCGCTTCTTGATTGGCTATTGCCTGCGCTGGAACGACGGGAATTGGCGGCAATTCTAGTAATGCGCGTTCCAATTCTACGGCACTCGTCCAACGCTGGCCCAGTTCAGGAGCAAGAGCTTTCATCAAGATCTGCTCAAAGGCGAGCGAGATATCAGGTCGCAACGAGCGTATAGGAAGAAATGAAAAGAGCGTCGGTTTGTTATGGCTCGCATCACGCCGTGTGAGCAGACGATAGATCGTGGCCCCCAGAGCATAAATATCACTACGTGGCTCGGCCAGACCATATAACTGCTCAGGAGGAGCATATCCTACGGTCATAATCACAGTTGACTGCAGTTGCGATTGAAATGAACGCGCGATACCAAAATCGATCAATTTAATTTCATCACGCGCAGTCACCATCACATTAGATGGCTTCAAGTCACGAAATATAACTGGCGGCTCCTGCGCATGGAGGTAACTGAGCACTCCACTAACCTGGCACATCCAACTGCGAGCACGTGCTTCAGTGATACCACGCGTCCCCTGCAGACCAACCACATTCGCCTCTAGCTCCAACATATCCGCTAACGTATGTCCATCGATAAAATCCATCACCAGATAATGCCGCCCATGTTCAGTGAAGAAATCACGCACACGTGGAATACAAGGATGGTTTAAATCAAGGAGCATGGCAGCTTCACGCTCGAACCATTCAATCGCTTGCGTGCGCTCACTCTCACTATGAAACTTATCCAGCAGCTCTTTTACGGCGCAAGAACGCTTAAAACGTCCATCAATTGCGCGATACACGGCCCCCATACCACCAGAGGCAATCAAGCATTCAAGTGTATAGCGTCCCTCAGAAAGAATCGTACCAGGAGCTAAACCACTCCTCTGCCCACTGTCACCAGTTACAGGAAGCGCAGCCTGAGAAGATGGCGGTGTAGAAGGTGTGTGCCCATTATCCGGCGCACCACCCTGCGGCCCTGGTAGAACAAACATAGAGCCGTTTGATAGCAGTTCGTTATCGGTCTCAATATTAGATGAATAATTATTTGACATACGTATTTTACACCGCGAAAACTAGTTGAACTCCTTTGTCGTGACATGGACAAATATTTTCCCATGGAGTTCAAATATGTATGCGCTCCATACCTGCAAATTCGTCTTTTATAGGGGGCATTATAACACATCTTTCCTTATGTGAGCATTGATTGCTTCCAGAGTCCTACAGCAATGCCCCAAAAGAGCCAGATGAATCCCGTTAGCTATTGACACAATGACGAAAAGGGATCAATAGCTAACCTCATCGCCTGTACAGCACTATGAAATACGGATGAGATCCATATGCATCCAGAAACGCGAATTTTAACGAAGCACTTTTTTAGTCAGGTGCGAAAATGCTTAAAAGCTAGCTTCAGGTCGATCTGTGACGGCCAGCGCATGTGAGGGAAAACCTTCGAAATCAGCTAGACGACGCGTGACCTCGCTTAAAGGACCATAGCCCTCAGCGGTAACATAGCCTAAAGTTGTGCGTTTCAAGAAATCAAAGACGGATGTGCAGGAAAATGTATGTGCGAAGCCACCAGTTGGCAGAACTGCATTCGTGCCCAAGGCATAATTGGCAAGTGGCCCAGATGTTCGTGAGCCCAGCAAGATCTCGCCAGCATTCTTCAATTCAGGCAGGACCGCAAAGGGTTCACGCATATGCACTAGAAGATGTTCAGGTGCATATTCATTAACAAAGGTAATTGCGGCATGCATATCGGAGGCTAATACCAGGCCACCAGTGCCTTTTTCACCCTCAAAGCCGGCCCGACAAAAGCTTTGACGTGGCTCAGGAAGTGCAGCGATCTTTGCTGGTACAAGCGCCTGCACGGCTTCAAGCAAAGAACGGCTATCAGTTACCAGTAAACTCGATGAATCTGGTCCATGTTCTGCTTCAACCATAATATCACGGGCCACCAATTCAGGATCAGCATCCTGATCGGCCAACAATACCGATTCACTCGGTCCGGCTGGGAGACCTACATCGAGAGTGCCATAGAGCAAGCGCTTAGCCGCAGATACATAGGGATTGCCCGGGCCTGTGACCTTACGGACACGGGCAATGGTCTCGGTCCCGTAGGCCAGCGCAGCAATAGCCTGAGCACCACCGACACGATAAATCTCATGTACGCCGCTCAGATCAGCAGCCACGAGAGAAGCTGGATCGACATCGCCATTCGGCGCGGGTGGAGTACAGACCACGATACGGGGCACGCCAGCAATACTGGCTGGAACTGCTAGCATGTACATCACAGAAGGGAAAGCTCCCTTACCACGGGGTACGTATAAGCCTATACTGGTAATAGGAGTAATCTTCTCGCCCGCCATAACGCCAGGAGCAACCTGAGTAAACCATTGTTCATGAGGCATCTGCCGCTCATGAAACGTACGCACATTACGAATAGCCTGTTCCATAGCCAAAAAAACATCTTTATCAAGAAGATCATATGCACGCTCAATCTCCTGCCGGCTCACACGCAAGCGATCGGGCGTCAGTTGTACATGATCAAAACGCTCCATATATTCAAGCAGCGCTGCATCGCCTCGCTCACGCACTGCCCGCACAATCGGACGCACATAGTCAAGGAGATCATCAATTGCCACTTCAGCACGGCGCAGGAGACGAGAGCGTTGCACTGTATCCAGGTTTGCCAACTCATACACATGAACCATAAGATATATTTCTTCCTTTCGTCCACTTGACCAAAACAGGACTATACATACACAAAAATAATAGGTAAACCTGATTATATGGTCACTCGTTATCATCATACGCGACAAGCAGGAATATTGTCCAACCGAGCATTTACTCATGCTCGTCATTTCCTAGTTATCATAAGCACTTGTTTCAGCATAGCAATAGGAAAAAAACTAGAAATAGCTATATTTCTCTTAGCTGACTATGTTATGATTGTCAAAACCACTTTTGTAGCGAAGATGAGGATAGCGATGGCACACCAAGATCCAAAACAAGAGATAGTCAATCGATTGACACGCCTACTAGTGTCAAACATAAGCACAGTTACTGCCAGGACACCAAACGAAAGTAACCAAGGAGCAAAGTACAAAACCTTGAGATTTCTCAAGGAACGTTCCATCCCAGGCCGGCAAGTCCATATTGTTGTGTTTGAAAATGGACAAGGGAACGAGATGCATTTTACGTGCTACGTTGAGCAGAATGCTCAGGGTAACTGGCAATTCCGGGGAGCGGCTGGTGACGGCATCGTAGGACATAATCCGGGACCGGTTGTTGAACGGGCCTGGGCCAATCTAAATGGTGGTGGCATGCCAAATCACTTCTACGCGGGAGGTTTCGTTGCCGATCATGGTCAAGGCGTGACGAAGGTCAGGCTGATTGCTAAAAGCGGTACCACTATCGATGACACGGTAGAGGAAGGCATGGTTCTCTTCTTGACCGATCAAGCTGTCGATCTTCCAATCGAGGCCGAGTTATATGATCAGGAAGGGAAACTGCTCTACAAACATAAAGTACTCGGGTAGGAATGTCTATTTATTTTGGTGTATTGAGCATCTCCATAAAGCTCCAGGATTTCATATCACGCTCTAGGTGATAGCGGATTAAGCTATGCATGGCAGTTTCAATCTCCATCTGGATGCGTGTGTCAAGATGTAAGCGGGGAACCTGGTTCCAATCAGTGCGCTGGAGCAGGCGTAGCACTTTTAGTGCATTCATTGAGAGAGACTGTGACCAAAGATGGGAACAATCAGGACAGGCTGCTCCACCTAACTTTGGAATAAAACCATTTTCTTCCGGCTTCAATTCAGCTCCACAATGAGCGCAATTGCGCAGAACCGGCTCATAACCAATGTAGGAGAGCAGATATATTTCGAAATAGCGCAGCAGTAAATTCGTACGATCCCGATCATGCTGAGATGGCTCAATCCCCTCTGCTCGTTGCTTCTGTAATTCCAGAGCATCCGCATCTAAGACGCGCAACGCATGCAACAGCAAAGCATAAACATTCTGCTGCGGCATATTGTCTTCAACAAAGCGATCAACAAGCTCGGCTACATAGAAGCCACAAGTCATATGCCAGAGCTCGTTGCGTAAATGGAAGAAATTTTCCTTCGCTTGCGCCTGTGAGACAATCTCAAAAGTACGCCCAACTGCAAGTTGCAGTTGACTGTAACAAAGTAATTCCAGATGACCAGCTTTTTTGCTACCCGGTCGTCGAGATCCCTTGGCCAGCGCGCGTAATTTACCCTTATAAGGGGTAAAGATCGTCAACACTCGATCAGCTTCGCCTAAATCAGTGTGTTTTATGATGATAGCTTCGGTGGGATAGCTACGTTGTTCACGCATAGTGGATTTATCCAGATAAGATACTAAAAAAAAGAGAGACGTGGTATTTGTATTTTACCACGTCTCATCTGGAGGCGACGAGCGGACTCGAACCGCTGATTCAGCTTTTGCAGAGCCGTGCCTTACCACTTGGCGACGTCGCCTAAAAAAAGGGGGAGCGGGAGACGGGATTCGAACCCGCGACATCTTCCTTGGCAAGGAAGTGCTCTACCACTGAGCCACTCCCGCATCTGCATTTCTGTAAGTAAGAAGCGCATCACGTTTGTATGGATAAGATATCATACAGCACATAGTTTGTCAACAGGTTTATTCAGCTAGAAATCCTCTCTGCTGTAAAAGATCAAGAATAGGCGCTAAATTTTCGGCTGTGACTTGAACAAGACGTTGCCCTTCAGTAATTTCGGGGCCTAACAATGCGCATATCTCTTTATCCGCTTGCAAATCGCGTAACACAGCGGCTGAAAGTCGCAGTAGTGGCGCATGTTCTACATAAATCTGCGGACTCTTGGCATAGCCTCCTCCCCAGAGCTTGAGCCGAATGAGAAAAACGCCCGGGATGCCATCAACACAATAGTGCTGTAAAAAATCTATAATCTGAGTCAGGGTAATCTCATCATCAAGAGCGCGTTGTAGTGAGTCAGCAGTGATACGTAGCCATCCAGTCGATGCATCGCGTTCACAAAAGAGCATTGCTTCAGCGATGAGATAAAAGTCGAGTACGGCATAAAAAGGCGAGAGTAAGCCATCTTCATACAGTTTCCACTGCGGCTCATGAGCGGTCAAAGGCTGCACCTGAGTTAACGCATGCTCAGGCACGACTGAACGGGCTGGCAAGTAATGCTGTTGCCACAAGAGTTCCTGTACTGCTGACAATTGCGCAGGTACGACCTCTACTAATTGCGGTGTCAGACGTCGTCTGAATAATGGCTGTAGCGCAGGGTCAGCAAAAAAGCGATCCAATAAAGAACTATCCTCTACTTCAAGGAGGGTAGTGCTCGGCCACACTTCAACACGACGAGCCTGCCGTTCCCATTCCTCAAGAGAATAGCGCACATTCTGTGGAAGATCAGCTTCTGCCGCGCTCGCCAGCACTGCCAGCATGGCATCAACATGGATATCGCGTTGAATAGCCTGGGTGACACTGGCTTTCGTCAAACGATATTGAGCAATATGTTCCAGGCTTATCCGTTCAGCGAAGGTATCCAAACGGACCAAAAGACCTTCAGCAATAGGAGCTAAAACGACAACGTCAAAGTTCGGCTGTACAATCAGACGCCCTATGATGGGGCTAACCTCTTTGAGAACCGCATCGCCCATCACAAATGCTCCGATAGCAGAGTATCGAAAGGTTGTGGATACTTTCTCCGCATCAAGATGTAGCAACCCCATCCAGTTCAGGGGGCCAGTAATCATAAACCGCATAAAGCCTCCCTCGACTATATGCCATCCTTCGCGATGGGTTAACCAACCGCGTCGCAAACGAAAATCCCATCCATAGGGATTGCAGCCCTGCGAATAGCGCTCAGATCGCGGTCCATATTGACGAGGGAAGAGCAGATAGGGAATATGCAACTTGGCTCTGGCAGTAAATGCTACCTGATCATGCCATTCCTCGGATGTCTCTAGTAAGAGACGTTCTATCACCTGGCGGCGCGCATGCAACACCTCTTCATGGGCAGGTGTCAAAGGATCGGGAACCGGTCGCACGTTGATTTCAGGCAAATAGACCATTTCATTCCAGAAATAGGTATCCATATAGGCTCGATAGCATTCTCTAGCACGTTTAGCCAACGGGAGTGAAAAGAAATCTTCCGCAGGTTGCGCACATAACATATTGTGGCGAACAGAGAGCAATCCTAACTGAAGTAGCAACAGGCGCACAAATAATAGCCGAGGATAATCGCTCTCCAAACGTAATTGTTCATGCTTATCTTGGGCATCCATATGCTCAACAATCAGACGTAAACTCGTACGCGAAAGCAGGCCATTATTGACCAGTACGAGTCCGCCACGTGCAGTCGCCACAAAAGACCAGTAGAGATAGAGTGTACGCTGAAACGCTTGTAGAGATACATCCACATCCCCGACGTCCTCAGGCTCGCTGACAACAGTAGATCCCTCCACTGGCCATTGCCGACGCATTATAGACAAGATCGCCTGAGGTACAATCAATACGCCATCATGCATCCCACTGGCATACTCGCGTCCTACAAAATGCGTCTGCTTCCCCCAGATTACGCATCCCAGCAGTAACAGATGTCGCACAGCCTGCTCAAAAGCACCATGCGGGTGCGGCACAGGATAATGAGGTGGTTGTGGCGCTGTTCCAGGATAATAGGTGGTCTCGCCATTGGGAAAAGTGTCAACAGCATCCAACAGACCAGCACATTGCGCATAGAGAGCCAGATCGCGACTATTCGTGCGTCCTCCACAAGACACCAACTCGCGTAACAGCAAGACTTCAAGCTCACTCAAATCCTGCAGCATTTCTCTCATCGAGTCTATATTAAACACATACTGTGCTACTTCCAGCAACACAGGAGTAGAAGCCGTAGCAGAAAGTTCCATGGGTGCTAATCCTGCGCCAAAAACGCGCGAGGATTGAGGCAAGCGCCGTGCTTTCGCGATCAGTTGCAGATGATAGAGAGGCACTGTTTGCAATAAATCGAGGTCATTCTGATCCATACAGCTCCTCGTCGTGAATAAGCGGGGATTGTCCCCGTCGTTTAAGGTCCTCAGTTATGCGTCCAACAGCCTCTTTTTGGACCACCAGCAAAGTGGGATGGAGGTGCCGTATTACATATGTATCAAGAGAAGTCGTAGCAGAAAGTTCACGCATCACCGTCGTATCGGCAGCCTCCAGCATCGTCACGCCTGTATAAAGGCGCACGCGTCCATAGCTAGCAATCCAGCGCTCCAACTGAGATAAGAGATGCGCCGAGGGACTATCCTCTTGCTTTTCAGTCTCTACTAATGAACGCAAAACGGCCAGCAAACGATCCGGACGATGTCCCTGACGCAGAGCATCACTCAGCGCTTGGGGCGTAAAATGATAGTGTAAACGCCCCTGCTCAATGCCTGCTACCACTGCGAACATCTCCAACAGTTCAATAGTCGGCCAAAACTGCGCAGCGCAAGCAACAAGCACATGATCGTCATCCACCACTTGCAAAGACAGTTGTGCCGAATCGTTACCAGGAGAGGCAGAGATAGCAGCCGGTGCATCAGCAGATCCCGTATGCAATAGCCAGGCTGCCAGATCTGTCAATTTAAATGCCAGCAAGCGTCCTTGTGCAGAAAGCGCGACCTCACAAAGTCCCCACCAATGCAAAGGACCAGTGATAAAGTGCGATAGATAAAGTTGCTCGGCCCGTTGCCAATCGCCCAGATGCATGGGCCGGATTGCCTTGCCAACCTCCGCCTCCAGCCACCAGTGAGGAGCATGTAAAAGTTTCTGACGTCGCTGCAGAAACAGCGGGTTCAAACGATAGACAAAACGCGCAAAGGCCGCAAAATCCATCCACTGCTGCGTTGGAGCCTGTGATAGCAACGTCGTTAACATCTGACGAGCTTCCGCATTCTCCTCGCCGATCTCGCCAGTTCGTAGCATAGGCACGTTCTGAGAGGTCATACGATAATGAACCTGTAGACCGTCTTCCAACAATGCGAAAAGCTCAAGAGCAGAAGTATGCGGCAACCAGAGATGAAAGAGGTCATGGAGCACATCGGCATGGATAGAACCAAGCAATAGATGCGCTACATTGGGAAGAGTACGTAGATAGGAGCTATCCCGTGCTGGCTTTTGCACGATACCAGCCAGGACCAGAACACACACCGCGAAACGGATAAAGGCCCGTGAAAAAGACGGAACCCTCTTTTGCAAAGTATCGAGTAAGGCGTCTGAGGGTAGATAGGCAGAGGAAAAAACGCGCACCGGATACTCGGGTGCTGCAGAACCGGTCGTACCACCAGGAAAAGGCGTCTCCGCAGTAGGGGTAGAGGACCATGGATCACTTAGCTCAGGCTCCACACCATCCATGGCTCGCGCCACTTGCAACAGATCGGATAAAATATGATAATACTGAACAGATTTTACCTGTGGTATACCATACTTCCCATTTTCTTGAGAGATATCAAAAGACGTGGTTGGGACGAATACGCGTAGAGCATTTCGCACCTCGACAGGCACAAACCAATCGATACTGGCAAGACTGCCATTATGAGCAACCCGCAATGACATATCAGCAGCAGGCGCGTTCACATGAAACAAAAGCGCCTTTCTTTGCAATGCTAACAGCGCCTGTTGTAACTGCGCAGATTGTCCAAGTCCAAACCGTTCAAACAGACCATGCACATCATCATCACTGATCACGCCACCCGCCAGAGACAAAGCAGCCAGGAGTTGGCGTTGAGCCTTTTCCAGAGTCGTAGCGATCCGTCGCACCCCATCGGGTTGTTTAATAGACTCAAAAATCATCTCAGCCAACTGTTGCTTCGACATGCCATTTGTCAGCAAGCTATATTCACGAGCGATGCCTCGTAGCTCGCTCAGGCTCAATTGTCCTAAAATGTTGACGAGATCGGGACTATAATGTACAGGAGCGGTACTCACTTGAGCGGTTAGAGGTTGGGCTTGAATGCTCTCAAGCTTTATAGCTTCACGCACTGGCACACGTTTCGGCATGACAATGGCAGTCGGAGCGAAATTATCATTGAGAGGATCTGGCTCCTCAACAACAGGCAGCGGCACGAAGAGAGTAGGTTGCGTTAACCAATAATACAAAATTGCCGCACCATGGGCACACAACAAAAACCCTTGTCCATCACATGAGCAGAAACTGGTCCAAGCAGTAGAGGAGGTAATCTCAACTTCAACCGCGAAAGAGCTGACAGCAGTTACATCCCCTGATGTAATCGCATCATTTGCATCTAAAGCCACCATCAAAGAATCGGCTTGAGAAACATCCACTCTACCGCGCAAGCGCATACCCTGTCTTTGCGTATTCCGTATAGTAGCAGTGCGATTATACTCTTGTCCCAGTGAAGCTGCTGTCAATCCAGCCATGCGAATAATATCAGCAGCTCGTAGACGCAATAACGCGTCAGGTACAACGTTTTCCATCAATGGCAAAGTACTCAAAAAAACTTAATCTGAACTAATATATTCGGCAATGATAGCACGGAGTATCTGTTTTGGTCAATATTTATCAACCTGTTACAATACAACTCAAAGTTTATATACTTCTATGTTTTTGATTTTTGTCATCTGACCTTCTGTGATATGCTACATAACATATGGGCGTAAAACCCCTCTACTGAGTTTGACGCATTTCATTATACATCATGATAAAAAATGACTATTCAGGTACTTGTCTTGCGCCGCTGGCGCGGCGTATTGAAACAAAATGGGAAAGGTTACTTATTTTTTATGCGCTGGTTAGAATTAACAGTACAAACGCATCCCGAAGCGGTTGAGTCGGTAAGCGAATTGTTGAGTAGCTATTCTAGAGATGGAGTAGTGATTGAAGAGCCATATGAATTAAGCGAAGATGGGCAGGATTATCATATTCTAGTTGGAGAACCTGTGCAGATTCATGCTTATCTCCCATTAGATGGGACAGAGGAAGAAAAACAAAAACAAATTGCTCAAGGGCTCTGGCACTTTGCTAGTATCGGTGCGCACTTTGTGGGAGAATTACAGACACGCGTGGTTAACGAAGAGGACTGGGCAAATGCCTGGAAAGAGTACTATCATGTGACACACATTGGACAGCGTCTGGTGATTTGTCCTTCCTGGCGCGAGTATACTCCGAAAAATGATGAGGTTGTCTTGACGCTTGATCCTGGCATGGCCTTCGGCACAGGAATACATCCGACGACGCGAATGTGTCTGGAACGCGTTGAGCGTCTGGTTCAACCGGGTATGCGCGTCCTCGATGTTGGTACTGGATCAGGAATTCTCGCTCTGGCGGCCGCCAAATTGGGTGCGAAATATATCAGAGCCATCGACAATAGTAGTGTTGCCGTGGAGAGCTCGCAGGCTAACTCCGAGCTGAATGATCTACAAGATCAGATCGATGTGGCACTGGGCGTGCTAGATGATGCCGAGGCTAGCAGCACAGCCGGTCAATACGATCTCGTGTTTGCCAACATCTTTGCCCATATCATCGGCGGAATCGCACCACAACTAGCGCAGGTGCTCGCGCCGCATGGACTGCTGGTTGTCAGTGGGATTATCGAGGCGCGCCGCGCCGATGCTGAAGTTCCATTGCTGGCATCTGGTCTAGAACTTGCTGATGAGCTGAAGATTGATGATTGGTTCGCCTTGACTTATCGAAAGCGAGCATAGACAGATGCACCGTTTTTTTATGGATGACACGGGATTATCCAATATGCTACCAGGCGAGACTCTGGCGTTACCTGACAAATTAGCCCATCAGGTACGCGATGTGCTCCACTTTAATCCAGGCGAACAGCTTATTCTCTTCGATCAGAGCGGAGCTGAGTATGTCTGTAGCGTCACACAAAGTAGCCGTAGTGGTATCGACGTAGCCATCAAAGAAAAACATGCTGGACAAAAAGACTCAGAGATACAGGTTACGCTGTGTCAGGGATTGCTTAAATCGGCACGCTTCGAGCTGATTTTAGAAAAGGGGACAGAGCTTGGGGTTAGCACATTTATCCCTACATTGTGTCGCCGCTCCATGGCTGGATTAGAAGAGGCTGGTCCAAAAAAAATTCAGCGCTGGGAACGTATTATTCAAGAGGCAACTGAACAATGTGGGAGAAGACATGTCCCTACGTTACAAGCAATCCGTCCACTTATACAGACGCTGAACGATATTCCCCCCGGCGCTCTGGCGATCATGCCCTGGGAGGAAGAACATAGCCTGAGTCTTTATGATACACTGCAGTCAGTACGGCAGGAACAATCTCAGATGTCTACACACGAGCCTATAGTCATTGTGATTTTTATTGGTCCAGAGGGTGGTCTGACATCTGAGGAGGTAATGCTGGCTCAGCGTCATGGTGTCAAAATCGTAACATTGGGGAAACGCATATTACGTGCCGAAACGGCTGCCCTGGCGACCGTTGCCAACGTCATGTATACATTAGAAACAAGCCTCTAATATAAGGAGAACGACAATATGACGCAATTGCTTTCGATGACTGAAAACGACTTTTTGGTCACAATCAAGCAGCCATTGAACTCTACACCAAGCTAGGTTATATCACGACAGACATCACTATGGCCAAGTGACTGGACTAAACATCACAACTACAGAACTGAGTAGGGCGCGTCTGGCTCTGTATAGCCTGCGCGTCCTACTTCCTACTTGTTAGCGATTTTCTTGGCTAGCGATTTTCGTTATCCAGGCCATCGCCAGTTAGCACAGCATGGACATAATCAGCGACGTAGTGCCGCTCATCGACGCCATCAATAATCATACATTCTGCCACTGAGACAATCTGCGGGGCCACCTCATGTAGTACGCTAACGATCGCACGTCCATTACGATCATCCGCATTTGCATCAGTAATAAAAGCAAACAGCTCATCCGTAAACTTGTCTTCTTCAGCGAGAAGACGAAAAATGTTGGACATTATGTGTAACCTTCCACTGCTTGTTCTACCTACAAACTGTGTACTATTATACTGTACGGAAGGAAAAGCTTATAGTCAAGAGCAGCATTACACTTTTTGAGCATGCTCAACTTCACAGTTGCCTGCATACCTATGATAATTCAAGTGATAATTCAAGAACATAGTAATTATAAGTTGTACGAATTTCAAAACCACAGGAACGATATAAGCGGATAGCACGATCGTTCTCGACATCGACATCTAGCATGATTTTTTTTCGGCTACTGGCTCGGATAATATGAATAGCATCTTCCAAAATCTGGCGACCATAGCCTCTACCCTGATAGTCAGGACACACACCAAACGCATAAATACCGATAAAGGTATCGCCGCTATCGAGGCGAAAGCTACCCACTGGCTCATGACATCCCAACGTTTCTTCACCGAAAGTGGCCAGATAATAGGTCTGATCTGGATGCGGCATACACTGCAAGACACGCTTTCTGGTTACTTCTTCGGGATCATCAAAACTAGCAGATTGCACTTGGACGAGAGCATCGATATCTGATTGGTCAGCTTTATGCACGATGAGAGACGCATCAAAGGTTTGGCGCTGAGGCATCTGGTACAAGAACATCTCATGCTCAGATTCGCTCAATACGGCTCCGCTTGAATGCAAAAATGCACGCCCGGAACGTGATGACTGCTCATTAACCAGCACAAATTGTTGGACATTCCGCGCACGACCTACTTCAACGGCAGCGTCTAACAACGTCCGAAAGATGCCACGCTGCCGATAGTCTGGATGTACCATACCAACCAGCTCGTCCTGCGGAAAACTACGATCATCGAGAGCCAGATAGCCTACGAGCAGGTCGTCTTCATAATACAAAAAATCGTTGATAGCATTACCAGTGCGATACTTCAACATCATCGTATCAATACGCATATACAACTGTTCGTACTGTTCACATACTTCGGCCAATTGCTTAATCATCGTCACTTCGTGATCAGTCAGCGTACTCTTTCTGATCAGCCCCTGTAATCGCTCGTTCAACGTCTATGACTCCATTTCCTTCTGACGATAACATGACAGACCAATTCAACATGAGCCGATCCCACATGACTATCACAAGACAATTAGCTACAAGCACGCGCCAAAAGCATCTACGATGATTTCTGACATTTATACTTCGATGGATAAAGCAACAGCACCACCACCACCCAGACATAAGGTCGCCAGACCACGTCCACCACCACGTCGTCGCAACTCATATATCAGAGTCGTCAGCACGCGAGAACCGCTCGAACCGATTGGATGGCCTAATGCGATAGCTCCACCATTTACATTCACGCGTGTCCAATCCCATTCCAACTCTTTCCCATTTGCTAACGCCTGAGCGGCAAAAGCTTCATTCACCTCAATCAAATCAAAATCGCGGATATGTAATCCCGTTTTCTCAAGTAAGCGACGGACCGCACGAGTAGGTGCCGCAAAGATGTAGCGCGGCGTGATCGCCGCTGAGGCGTAACCTGTGATACGTGCCAACACCTCCATATGCCTCTCCTGCGCGAAAACCTGCTCAACGACCACAGTCGCTGACGCTCCATCACTTAATCCGGGAGCATTACCAGCAGTCACAGTTCCGCCAGCTTGGAAGGCAGGCTTCAATTTCGTTAGCGCATCGAATGAAGCATCGCCGCGAATAGGCTCATCCACCTCAACCAGCAGAGAACCTTTTTTCTGCTTCACCTCGACCGGCACAATTTCATCTTTAAAGCGACCAGCAGCGGTGGCAGCGGCTGCATATTGATGGCTTTGCAGCGAGAAACGATCCTGTTCCTCGCGTGTCACGCCAAACTTCTCCGCGATGATCTCCGCCTCTACGCCCATATGAACATCTTCAAAAGCGCACCAGAGACCATCATGCACAACGCTATCCACGATCTTGTTATCGCCCATCCGATATCCAGTGCGAGCATTGGGCAATAAATAAGGACCATTACTCATGCTTTCCATACCACCAGCCACAAAAGCTTGAGCATCACCAGCACGAATAGCCTGGGCCGCTAGCATGACTGCTTTGAGGCCCGATCCACATACTTTATTGACGGTAAAAGCAGGAATATCTACGGGCAGACCGGCATGCAGTGCAGCCTGTCGAGCGGGTGCCTGTCCAACGCCAGCAGAAATAACGTTGCCCATAATGACCTCATCAATGTCATCAACGTTAATTGCTGAACGACGTACGGCCTCTTTGATCGCAATGGCACCAAGTTGAGGAGCCGAGAAACTGGCCAGCGCACCGAGGAATTTTCCGGTCGGCGTCCTCGCTGCACCGACAAGCACAGGAATACGTTCAGACATCGCATCTTCTCCTTATAAGCTATCGTCATAAACTATCGTCATCACTGACTATTTATTATGCAGCGAGAAAACCACTTCGCGCATCTGATTAAACGGCATCCAAGGAAAAATAGAGGTGAAAATAGCATACACCATTTTTTAATTGTATCACTTCCAAAATCGTGTGCCTATTGTTTTACCAGTAAACCTTCTAGACTTAATGAGCACCATAAATAGAGGAGCGCTACGCTGTGATTGCTGTTTTTTTATCGACCTACTGATAATATACTACTATAGATTAAGCAACAGGTGAGACCTCTCCCATGCTAAAACCTGCTGGAACATGCATATTCCACATTGAAGCTGAGACCTTGGCGGGGCTTAACCACTGAACGGTGCTGTAGATTGGCGTTGAGGTCGCTGATGCTTGCGGCAAAACGTTTACAGGCATATAGTGCATATCTAGCAAAAGTACATGATCATTTGGATAACGAATGCTATAGACATTCTGGCCATTGAATGTTGTTGTTCCCAGATAGACCGCACTTTTCGCACGCAAGTCCTGACGCAAAAGATCCAGGTCAAAGTATGTAGCATCCATAGATGCACTTTTGGTATTCCACTGCGCAACATGGTTCATCATATCCAATTCAAGCGACTTCTGCGAATCTTTTACGACTACTACATCCTTTTTACCTTGTACTACGGTCTCCACATTCATGATATCTTTGCTCATATCATGATAAGTCATAACTGTGGCTTGCTCACCTTGAGCATTAGTACTTATCTGTTCATGAAATAGTACATAATTATCCCACGATAGATTTGTAGGCAAAGAGAAAGCCTGCGCTGGCGGCGCAAGCAAAGCTGTGTGCATAAGGGCAAATACAAACACAATGACGGCAGCCGCAGCCAGCGTTCCGATCAACCACATGGGTTGCGAGCGTCGCCGTGCTGCATGTTTAAATGGGAGAGAGGTGAGCACTCCAAGATTATGATGATGGGATTCACGATGAGCAGCAATAGCCGCCAATACAGCGCGGTCTGCCTGCACAGATGGGCTGGATGCGGGAAGGTTTTGTATCAATTGCGTCGCATGTTTATATACCAGCTGTTCACTCCTACACAGATCGCACAACTGTATGTGCTGATGGACAATACTCATTTGCGCAGGTGTAAGATCCTCCCAAACAGCCAGGTACAAACGTATCGTAGCACAGACATCAGGGCCGATAGCTCCAATGGCAGGGAGTGGGGGCAAAGGCTCGTGGAGCGAGCTAGCTGTCGTGCGTATGGTATTGTGGTCATTGGTGTTGCTCATATTCTCCATTTACTCCTGCTTGCCAACACCATCTTTACAGACATGCTGATATTGTTTTGCAAATAATTTCTTCGCCCGTGAAATACGAGTGGCTGCGGCGTTAGGCGAGATATTCAAAATATGCGCAATCTCTTGATATGGTACCCCCTGGGCAGCGCTTAAGACGAGCACTATCGCAAATTCTTCCGGCATATTGGCAAGCGCCAAGCGGATCAGTTCACGCTCAGCAATTTCTGGAATGCCTCCACTATCCGATAGCAAAGACATATAATCCTCCTGCGACTCACCATCACCTGAGTAATCGTCTTGATGAGAACGGAAGCGTAAGGGCCACCACGAAATGCGTTTGCGTTTTCTTAGAATATCTACACACAAATTTGTCGCGATGCGATATATCCATGAGGAGAGATTATCGCGCTCATACAAACTGCTCCAGGATACAAAAACGCGCACAAATACCTCTTGTGTTATATCATCTGCATCTTCCTGGCTCCCCAGCAGACGATAAATATACGAATGAATGGGGCAGCGAAACTGCTCATACAAGCGTATCAGTGCTGTATTATCAGCCAAAGGTTCAGCTTTTGGCTGATCGGTCGATTTGTCCAGTGTCATGCCGGGATATACTCTCTCTCGTATACGAGCCTCAGTTGGAACAATATCCACGTGTTGTAGGAGTAGTATACCAGCAAACGCGAAAAAATTGAACATATGAACCACCTCCTCCTTGCCTAAATACGAAATATTTCTCACCAATACACACGCAAAAGAGTTGTGCGATTTTCAATAACATAAAATCTCACAATTATTCTTCATCTAGAAGAAATATGCTCTTAAATAAAAGATCAAAATGCGCAAGACCTATAGCAGTACTATTGTCGACCAGGATGATGGATAATCTACATACACAAAAAGGATTGACACAACACGGCAGTTAGGAATACTATGTGCAGGATAGCTGATTAGTGCTAAGCAGCAAGTGATGTATTTGGCCTATTTCAGATCACAGCACGCAAAAGGATCGAACCATCATGTCACAGATGCAGGATAGCGACCATGGAATGTCCGGTGAGCACAATGAGGATGATATCGAGCAACAGCTCTTATATGGTCTCTCTTTACGTGACCTGCCTAAGAATACTTCAGACATTCGTGAGGATTTATCCCTGATAGAACAAGATGACGAGAACCAGGCATCTCACTTGAGTAGCGATATTCAAGGCTCGTTAGGACTCTTCGCGGAGGCAGCTCAGGATATGGCAACCGCTTCGGTTGAACTAAGCCTTGGGCGGCATTTTGCCTGCGTTGACTTTTGTAATCAGGCGGTGGAAAAAGCAGCACAAGCTGTCAGTATGTTACGCTTTGGTCGTCGCACAACTTACGACCATGATTTACGTTCGCTCGGCTCTCACGTTGGTGCCCCTAATGAGATTTTAGACGAAATGGAACGCTTAACTCCATTTCATCCTGAAACCTTCTATATCGATACTCCTCCCGAAGAGGCCGATGAAGTCATCAATGCCGAACAAGCTAGCAGCTATATACAAGGGGCACGCAAAGTCTTACGTTGGGCCAGATCTATTGTGCTCAATGTATAATACTGATATCTACAGCCCTTATTTCTACGGCGTAAAGATCAATTTGCACGTCTCTACCCGTTCGATCGTTCACCCACGACCATAAAAATCGGAGGAAGTTTCTATGACACAACAGATTACCCATTCAGAGCTGGATGACGCGGTTAAGCGTTCTCCGCGTAAATGGGTTTACCTTTTTAGCGAAGGCAATGCCAGCATGCGCGAATTGCTCGGCGGTAAAGGCGCAGGCGTCTCGGAAATGACCAATGCGGGTCTTCCTGTACCTCCTGGATTTACAATTACCACCGAAGCTTGTAACGGCTACTACGACAATAGTCAGCAGTTTCCTGATGGTGTCTGGGAACAAGCAAAAGCCGCCCTGAGTATCGTCGAAAAACAGACAGGCAAAGGCTTCGGCTCCAAAGAAAATCCACTTCTGGTATCGGTTCGCTCAGGCGCGAAATTCTCGATGCCTGGCATGATGGATACGGTCCTTAATCTGGGCATTAATGACGAGACGGTACAAGGTCTGGTCGCTCTGACTGGCGATGAGCGCTTCGCTTACGATGCCTATCGTCGCTTTATCCAAATGTTTAGTAAGATTGTGCTTGACACCAATCCTCAGGACTTTGAAGCTGTGCTTGAACGCTATAAAGAACAGGCTGGCGTTAAGACCGATGCTGAGATTCCTGCCGCCGACCTTAAGGAGCTGGTGATAGAATTCAAAGCCATTGCTGAGCGTGCTTCCGGTGAGCCCTTCCCAACTGATGTCTATCAGCAGTTACATAAAGCTATCGAGGCTGTCTTCTCTTCCTGGAACAACAAACGTGCTATCGACTATCGTAACTTCAACAAGATTCCACATACGCTCGGTACAGGCGTCAATGTCCAGAGTATGGTATTTGGTAACATGGGTGGCGAGAGCGGTACCGGTGTCGCCTTTACCCGCAATCCTAGCACTGGCGAGAAAAAACTTTACGGTGAATATCTCCTCAACGCCCAGGGTGAAGATGTTGTAGCGGGTATTCGTACTCCATCACCGATCAGCAAGCTGGAGCAGGATCTGCCAGCAGTCTTCAAACAGTTCCAGGAAATTGCGGAGCGCCTCGAAAAGCACTATCGCGATATGCAGGATCTGGAGTTTACAGTTGAGCAGGGCAAGCTGTACATGCTACAGACGCGTTCAGCTAAACGAAATGCGGGCGCTGCCGTGAAGGTGGCTGTCGATATGGTTGAAGAGGGCTTGATCAATCCAGAAGAGGCCGTCAAACGTGTCGAGCCATCCCAGGTCTATCAATTGCTCCTGCCACGCTTCGACGATGCGGAGAAGAAGCGCGCTGAACAGGAAGGCCGTCTACTGGCAAAGGGCTTGAACGCATCACCAGGTGCCGCCTATGGTAAGGCCATCTTCGACGCTAATCGCGCTGAAGAGCTTGGTAAAGCTGGTACACCAGTTGTACTGGTTCGTCCCGAGACTAGCCCGGATGATGTCCACGGTATGCTCGTAGCCAAGGGTATTTTGACAGCTCGCGGTGGCGCAACCAGCCACGCAGCAGTTGTCGCTCGCGGACTGGGACTTCCCTGTGTCGCTGGCTGTGAAGGTATTCGTGTCAGTGAAGAGCAGCATCTCTTCCGCGTAGTTGGTTCTGATTTCGTTATCAAAGAAGGCGATGACATTTCGATCGATGGTGCCACGGGTGAAGTCTTTGCCGGTATCATCAAAACAATGGATGCCGACTTTGAAAAAGAGATCGACCTGAAAAAATTGCTCGGTTGGGCTGATACATTCCGCAAATTGGGTGTATGGGCTAACGCAGACTATCCACGTGATGCTCAACGTGCTATCACATTTGGAGCTGAAGGCATCGGTCTCTGCCGCACAGAACATATGTTTATGGAGCAGGAACGTCTGCCAATCGTGCAGAAGATGATCCTGTCAAAAACCAAAGCAGAACGCGAAGCTGCACTCGATCGGTTGCTGCCATTCCAGCAAAGTGACTTCAAGGGTATCTTCGAGGCCATGGTTGATTTAAAGACCAACGAAGGCTATCCCGTGGTTATTCGCTTGATTGATCCACCACTGCACGAGTTCCTACCTTCCTACGAGGATCTGCTCGTTGAGGTAACTCGTCTGGAAACCCAGGGTGGTCATGACAAAGAACTAGCCGAGAAACGCGAAATGTTAGAAGCCGTTGGAGCTATGCGCGAAATGAACCCGATGTTAGGTCTGCGAGGCTGCCGCCTTGGCTTGCTCTTCCCAGAAATCAACATCATGCAGACACGCGCCATTCTCGGGGCCGCCGCTGAACTGGAAAAAGCTGGCAAGAAACTGCATCCAAAGATCATGATTCCTCTCGTTGGACATGTCAACGAGCTCAAAGAGGTCCGTCGCCAGTTGGAGTCGGTCGCAACGGAGATCGCCAAAGAGGCTGGCAAACCTATCGATTACAAGTTCGGTACTATGATTGAGTTACCTCGTGCAGCTCTTACCGCTGATCAGATCGCGCCAGTCGCGGACTTCTTCAGTTTCGGTACCAATGATCTAACTCAGACCACCTTCGGCTTTAGCCGTGACGACGCAGAGGGCAAATTCTTGCTCAAATACGTGGAAGGTCTGGAAGTACCTGGCATGAAGAACAAAGTCAAAATCCTGCCTCTCAATCCGTTCCAGACCCTGGATCGCGAGGGTGTAGGTCAGTTAGTTGCCATGGCAGCAGAGAAAGGCCGCAAGGCCAATCCTGGCATTGAGCTGGGTATCTGCGGTGAACATGGTGGTGATCCTGACAGTATCGAGTTCTGTAACGAAATAGGCCTCGACTATGTAAGCTGCTCACCATTCCGTGTCCCGGTTGCACGTCTGGCTGCGGCTCAGGCTGCTCTATCAAGTGCCGAGAGAGATCGCTAAAGAAGCTCTTCTTTATTCGTGCATAGACTGTCTACAACGCATTAGAGGGTTGTTTTTCCGTCACAAATGGAAAAACAACCCTCTAATTGTCCAACTACAACGAATAATCCTCAATGCCTTTATCTACAGTGACGGATAAGTGAGCCTGGGGGCCACTTCCAACAACATTATTACCAAATGATAACAAAATATATACCTGTCGCATCCCCACTAGTAAAGAATCTTTAGTTGCCGTTAGATGGTAA
This sequence comes from uncultured Chloroflexia bacterium, assembly GCA_963699315.1. Lineage (GTDB taxonomy): Bacteria > Chloroflexota > Ktedonobacteria > Ktedonobacterales > Ktedonobacteraceae > Dictyobacter. The sequence continues at coordinate 2,598,401 of OY969433.1, read as the reverse complement.
AATATGGTTACAATTTGCTTAATTGATGGAAGATGATAAAGATGAATTATGAGTACGATCTAATTGCTCCATTTTATGATATCGAGCATGCACATTTTGATGAGGATCTAGATATATACCATAACTTCGCTGAATTATGTGGAGGAAAAATACTCGAACTGGCCTGCGGCAGTGGCCGCGTTATGCTCTCTCTCGCTGAGCAAGGATATGATATCACGGGTATTGATAATTCAGGAAAAATGCTTGAGCTGGCCCACGATGCGTTTGACGCTGCTGGTGTGACCAATCACTGCACGCTACTTGAACAGGATCTCTGTAACTTACACATCGATCAGAAGTTCCGCCTGGCGTTCATTGCCCTTGGATCATTTGCGCATATCACCAATCGTCAGGCTCAGCAGCAAGCCCTGATGGCAGTTCGTGCTCACATGAGTCACGGGGGCACGTTTATCGTCGATATTAGTAACTCTGATGCACGCTATATGGAAGAACTCAGTGGGCAGGTACTACATCAAGGCAGCTGGCAGGATGACCAGGGTGTTTATTTCACACATTTGGTGAGTCCGGCTTCAGCAACAACCAAACATCAATTGGAACTTACCCATTTTTATGATCGACACGTCCAGGGAGGCAATGTACAACGTACTATAGTTACAACACAACTCTACCTGTTTGAACGTAGCGAAATGGAGCTACTCTTGGAACAGGCCGGATTTGTGGTCAAAAGTGTCTATGGTGATCATGACCTCGGTCCATATCATATTGAGAGTCCCCGCATGATTTTTATTGCGGAAGCTAGATGATAGTACATAGAGAAGGATGGTAAGATGTCACGCGTTCCTTTACATGACTGGAATTTGGATCCGGAGACGGCTATTGCTTTACAGAAAGAATTAGCCCATCGTGTGATCCTGGAAGATCGAGTAGGAGAGGTTCATTATGTGGCTGGGGTCGATATGGCAATCAATGAAGAGCATGAAGCTGCACGCGCAGCTGTTGTACTCATGAGCTATCCAGACTTAGAAATTGTCGAGCGCCACATCTACGAAGAGCCTGTTCGCATGCCTTACGTCCCTGGTCTTCTTTCATTTCGCGAAGCCCCTGCGGTTATTGGAGCTTTAGACCAACTACGCCAACGACCAGACCTGATAATGGCAGATGGCCAGGGCATCGCTCATCCCAGACGAGTAGGCATCGCTACGCATTTAGGACTCTGGCTGGATATTCCAACGATCGGTTGTGCCAAATCGCTGCTCACTGGAACATATAAAAAAGCAGATCTGGCAGAAGAGGCAGGTTCCTGGGTCCCTTTAATCAGCCACCACGAGACCATAGGAGCCGTCGTACGTACCCGAACCGGTGTCAATCCAATGTTCATTTCACCGGGACACCTGATCAGTCTGGAGACAAGTATTCGCTATGTACTTGCCTGCAGTAAAGGTTATAAGTTACCAGAGCCAACACGTCAGGCCGATAAGCTTTCGAAGGACAATGCCTGGGAAGAGCCAATCGATGATCAAGGATCACAATTAAAATTGTGGTCATAGCTCTTCCCTTTACATTACCATGCATCAGGATTCAATTGGCGGCACGTACAACGGCACAGTGAAATAGAATGTGGTCCCTTTGTCGATAACCGTATCAAAGCCGATAGCGCCGCCATGTTGTTCTACAATCAGCTTGGCGATCGAAAGACCCAGTCCATAGCCACCCATCTTGGATTGCTGGCTATGATTTGATTGATAAAACCGTTCAAAAACATGCTGTCGATCTTCAATGGGTATGCCATAACCGCAATCAGCCACTGAGATCATCTCGAAGTTTTCATCATGTCGACGCGTACTAACTATCACAGTGCCACCCGGAGGGGTGAATTTGATAGCGTTGGCAACAAGATTGTTCAGAACTTGCTTGATACGCTGCGAATTGATAAAGAGCGCGGGTATAGCGGATGGAATTTCCTGTGTGAGGATAACTTCGGCTTTGAGCGCTTGCGGTTGTAACGAATGTATCACCTGCCGTATCAAACTTAACACATGTACTTCTTGTTGCCTCACCTCAAATTGTCCCAAGTCAGAGCGCGTCATAAACAAGATATCTTCGACAATTGAGATTAATTGCTGTACACCTTCCTGCGTATATCCCAGATACATACGTTGCTCATCCGTCAACTCTCCCATATGCCCTTGCAACAGCAGATCGATAAAACCATGGACGGAGTTGAGCGGCGTTCGTAGTTCGTGTGAGACCATCGAGACAAAATTTGAACGTACACGACTTGCAACTTTTAATGCAGACATATCACGAACCGTAAACACAATGGTAAACGTTTCCTCGATTTTGACAGGATTAACGCTGGCTGACACTTCACACATATGCATGGGATCAATACCCAGAATGAGTTCTTCATTAGGTAGAGGACTTTTTGGCTCTACTGATCGTTGTAAAGGACAGCTCGATGTTCCACATAACACCATACGATTAAGGTTTTTGCAACGCAACACGTCCATACAAGGCATCCCAACGGCCTCTTGAACAGGAACATCAAGCAAAACCTCAGCCGCAGGATTAAGATATACCAGGCTAAAATCTTCCTTGATTGCGATAATAGCATCAGTAGTATTCATAAGTGCAACGTCTACAACATGTTTGAATCTTGCGATCTGAGAAAACTCTGTTGCATCCGTATCATCCCCCCCTGAGCGAGATTCGGATGCAACCGACAACGATACACTACTCTGCCCTTCAATTTGTGCTTGTTTTTGAACACGCTTCCGCACCTGACCCAGCCTTTCCACATAACCTATTTCACAACAAACTTGTAGCCAATACCTCGAACAGAGACTATATAACGAGGTCGATCTGGATCAACCTCTAACTTCATACGTAAGCGACGTATATATACATCTACAATGTTACTATTATTTTCATTATCATTCCACACTTCAGCCAGTAATTGGTCCCTATTTACTACCTGGTTTGAGCTATTCATCAATGCGCGTAATACTTGCATCTCGGTTGGAGTGAGTGTAATGGGAGCACGCGTCCCTACCACGACCTTCAATTCTCCTGGAAAGAGCTCAATTTGACCGCCCCGGATACTCTGATTGCCAACTTTCCCGTTTTTCCTGATGCGCCTCATCACCGCTTGCACACGAGCAACCAGCTCCTGATGGTTATACGGCTTACAGATATAATCATCTGCTCCGATGTTAAAGCCCTGCAACTTCGCCTCAATCGTATCCTGAGCCGTCATAAAAATAAGTGGAATTTCATAGCCTTCCAAACGCAATTTTTGTGAGAACTCAAAACCGCTAATGTAAGGCATTGCCACATCGAGTATTAGTAAATCCGGTTCGCGTTTCTGAATCATCTGCATGGCCCCACGCGGATTATCAGCAGTTTCGACCTCGTATCCTTCTTTGCTGAGAACGAACTGTACCAGCATGTTTGCAAACCGATCGTCATCAACGACAAGAATGTACACAGTTTTCCCCTCTTCTCGATACCTCAGTTTGCCGCACACCCCCTGCAGGTAGCAATCGAAGATATACTCTGTGAAAACTACCTACGGGTATCGGGGTAATCCCGATGGTAAGGCACCCGCAAAGGCACCTGTATCAAACAGTCTATGTACATGCAAGAACCATTGACGTATGTAGGGGGGAAACGTAGGCCAATGGTTCTTATGCATATTGATACATTATTAATGAGTAATATGTGTGTATGGTACACGTTCAATGCAGGTAGTGTCAAGATGAAACTTTTAACGCACGTAATTTCTCCAGATGTATCATAAGGATAGCCGTATCGGCTGGTGTAACCCCTTCAACACGTGCTGCCTGACCCACTGTACGAGGCAAGGTACGTATTAATTTCTGACGTGCTTCTGTACGTAAATGAGAGATGGTCTGATAATCAAGTGTATCGGGAATACGCATATCCTCCAGACGCTTTGTGCGATAGACCATTTGCTCCTGCTTACGGATGTAGGCTTCATATTTTACCTGAAGATCTACCTCTTCAGCCGCGTCAGCCGCCAACGTTGGCAGTTCTGGTATGTCCTCCATAGAGGATGGAAATTCAGCTATAGCCGCACGTTCCTGCTCAACACGCTGTACAAGTTGAGCCACTTGCTGATAATGTACATCTGGTCGGCGCAATAACTCGCGTCCTGATAGCATCTGTCCTAGCGGAGCAATACCAACCTCTTGAGCACAGGTCTCAACAACGCGCGAGGAGTTAAAAGTGACACTATCAAGGCGCGTGATCGCTTGCTCAATAGCCGCACGTTTCTGGACAACCTGGAAGTAACGCTCTTCATCAATCAAGCCCAGGCGATAAGCATGATCGCTCAGGCGCAAATCAGCACTGTCAGGACGGAGCAGTAGACGGTGTTCAGCACGAGAGGTATGCAGGCGATAGGGCTCACTCATCGAACGGGTCACCAGATCGTCGATCAAAACACCGATATACGCTTCGTGTCGTCCAAGCACAAATGCTTCCTCGCCACGCGCATAGAGGGCCGCATTGATACCAGCCATAATGCCCTGAGCCGCCGCCTCCTCGTATCCCGATGTGCCGTTAATTTGTCCCGCCAGGAACAGACCAGCCGCAGGCTTCGTTTGCATAGTAGGTAACAACTGCTCCGGGGGCACATAATCATATTCAACCGCATAGCCAACGCGCATCATCTCGGCGCGCTCCAAGCCAGGAATGGAATGCAACATATCCAGTTGGACATCCTCAGGCAAACTGGTATTCAGACCCTGCACATAAATCTCGCCTGTACGCCAGCCTTCAGGCTCCAGAAAAATTTGATGCGATACTTTATCGGCAAAGCGCACAATCTTGTCCTCAATCGAGGGACAATAGCGAGGACCAATCCCCTCAATCACACCGGTATACAGCGGCGAGCGATGCAGGTTATCGCGAATAATCTGATGAGTTCGCTCAGTCGTGCGTACAAGATAACAAGGCAATTGGGCACGCCAGCCATGCATATCTTCGTCAGTCACGGGATAGATAGGATTGGGGCGTCCACCCGGAAGCTGTACATCCTCATGAGCAGAGGCATCTTGTGAGAAATACAGAGGAACACGGCTGCCCGGTTGCAATTCAGTCTTACTATAATCAACCGTCCGCGCATCGATACGTGGAGGAGTGCCAGTCTTAAAGCGACGTGTCTCCAACCCAAGCACACGCAATCCTTCAGAGATGCCCAGAGCCGGACCTTCACCAGAGCGTCCACCTGGCTGAGTCTTTTCTCCCACCACCAAACGTCCATTGATAAATGTACCGGTGGTCAAGATAATAGCTGGAGCTTCATAAGACCAACCGTTATTGGTCACCACACCGGTCAACACCGGACGACCATCACTGCCTATATGACTGACCAACTGGGAGATAGTCGCCTGCTTCAGCTCAAGATTTTCCTGACTCTCCAAAACAAACTTCATCGCCAACCGATAGGCTTGCTTATCACATTGAGCACGCAGAGCCTGGACCGCTGGACCTTTGCTGGTGTTTAATAAACGTATCTGTATAAATGTGCGATCGGTATTGCGACCAATCTCACCGCCTAATGCATCTATCTCTTTAATCAGATGACCCTTGGCCGGACCACCCATCGATGGATTACAGGGCATCAAGGCCACACTGTCCAGATTCATAGTCAACAGCAGCGTCTTACGACCCATACGGGCACTCGCTAATGCAGCCTCACAACCTGCGTGACCCGCTCCAACCACAATAACATCGTACATACCCCGCAAAAGTTGCTCATGGGATAAGCTCTTATTCTCTGTGCCGTTACTCATAGCGATTACCTGGTTAATTCCTCTATATGAACAAATTTTCACCCTTGTACGCTTCGTATTATGCCCTAGATACCAACCTCCGTCAATAATTCCTGAGAGAAACTGGCATTTTATACTATGAGACACAAATGGTAGGGATACATGCTTGACCAATTCTTGCATGATCGTACATGTAGAAATCGTGGCCTAAAAAACCGCAGAAGATAGTTGATGCTTCCTAAACCAATACATAACAAGCAAAATATATAAATTGGTCCGAATTAGCCGGAAAAAATATTGACGGACAGCCTGAAGCATGGTAATATTATCATTGCTAAACACGGGGCGATGGCGGAATGGTAGACGCCGGAGACTTAAAATCTCCTGCCAGCAATGGCGTGGGGGTTCGACTCCCCCTCGCCCCACTTTCTTCAAAAGCAACCTCAAATCTATCACCTACTCCTCATGTTATTAAATGACAAACAATGTTAAAACAGATGAGGGAGTTCTTAATCATGGATGAGAGAACGCACGCCATCGAAAAACATTCTATCTCTCGCATTCATTGGACCGCAATAGTAAGTTGTATTTTCTCTGTTTGTGCTGTATCAATAATTTTTATGACTTTTTTCCCCGGTTTATACCTCCTCTTTTGATACCTCTTTTTCACTCTCCTTCAGACACGCTCGCCAGGCTGATTTATCTTTACTTTATCTCTTTCATCTTTGCGATTATTGCGCTAATCGTTTCATTCAAGAAGCAATGGAGAAAAGGGCGGAGGATAGCAATTATTGGGGTCATCATACTACTAATCATTCCCATAATGCTTTTAGTATTGATAATATATTTGATAATCTTCTATCACATACACCCGCCATGCCAGTGCATACATTATTAGCAGATTGAGAAGAGTACTATTTCAGATAATTTTTCTGCCTTCTTGCTCGATTTCTCACTAGGATCTCGATAAAGTGGATTGCTGAGCAGAGCCAGATCTTCCCACTTTATAAAAAGACTCAAGCCCTATAACAAAGAACGATTGAGTTATTAATTTGAGAGCAAAACAGAGAGCAAAACAACTTAACACACATTCATAAGATTAGGCAAAATCAGACAAGAAAAACCAATGAACCCTTATGAAAAGCCAGCTAGGGCAGCTAACAAGCCCTATCAAATTAAGCTCTTGCAGACTTCAACTCTTCCTCATCTTCATCACAACAAGAAGATAGAAGCGGCCCGAAAAATCACCTCTATCCTCGTTTATATCATGATATAAACCAAGCCTATTATATCAAATGAGTTAATTAGCAGATAAAAAGTATACGATTCATAAATAAATAAGAATGCCATTTCGCTCTAATTGGTTCTGATATCTTTTTTGAATGGCTTCTATCAGGCGTTGTGCCGAGATTGGTGATGCTGCAAGGGAAATCGCCGAATTGCAACCAGTAAGCAGACGAAGAAAATATCCCGACTTGGGGTAACGAGCAGAGAGCGTTTCCATGCCGGAGTCAGAGATGTGTATATTTAAGGCATAAACCCACCCTTGCTTGACAGGAAAAATTAAATCAATCTCCTCCCATGCGATACAGTACTCCCAACCGAAAAGGCTCCATCGGTGGAAACCTACATCGTCCACAATGAGGAATGGACGACGTTTTATCGACATAAAAATAACTACCAGGATACCCAAACCAAAGAAACCGGTACATAAAATCCCAATAAAGCTATGTGACGGATCACCGTCTAAAAAGACCCAGATGCCAACAGCAACAAGTAGTATTGATAAAGCGAGCAGGAACAATAACTTCAATCGAGAGGGAAAGAAAATGAGAATTCTGCTCCTCAGTTTTGCTCAGGATGTTTTGACTACGCATGGACTTCTCCTGTTTATTAGATACGCGTGGCGAAAATAATGTGTCATTGTATAATAAAACGTCAAAAGTGAAGTACGCCCCAAAGGGAGTATCTGTAGTACTATAACTTACGCTTTACAACAAAATGACTTACAATGTTTCTTTTGAAGGGAAGCTAACATGAAACAAAAATCTCAATTTTTTCTGGGTGCAACTGGATTAACTTTTGTAATTGTCGCTTTTATCCTCGGAGACTATCTTCCACCTATATCTGCTGGTATTAATCCTCTTGTTATTCTCATTTATATTTTGGGAGCCATATTTTTGGGTATGGCAATAGGTTACTCGATAGGCTTCAAAGAAGGTGCTAAAAATCCAACAAATTAAGCTATTTTACTTGTGCGATATCTGCTTAATAAGGGTCTAGGGAAAAACCCTATATGGTGCACTGAGACAGTGGATATGGCACAAGCCAGCAGCGTAGAACATACAAAATTTCAATTATCACCAGACGACACATCGACACTCTTCAAAATCTTAAGGATCGCCGATGATAGCGATGGAACACCGTTATCAGTAGGCTTCTTAACAGATCGAGGAGACAAATATGGGCTACATTATTCGTTTCCATTATTCGCTAAAGGCATACCTGAAAAGGTAAGAGATAAGTAAATAGTACTACATACAAAAACATTTGGTATTCTCCAGGTGCTTTTGTATATGCATTTAAATAGAATCCCATATAAACCCTATAATAATTATGATTTATATCAAAAACTTTCAACTGGGTGATGTTTGTATTGCTTGATATAGTATTTTTGCTTACAATATATTGACATACTTAATATTTTTACTATTAAATCAGCAAATTTTAAATGCTTTTGAGGTTCAGAATGGAGCCAGATAATCAGATCTTAGATCGCATAGATAAATTCAAAACAGATTTACTTACTATGCAAACTCCAAAAATAGTCAGAAAATACGTCACATTTGGTGAGTGTTATAACCTAGATAATGAGCAGCATTTCAGCATTAAGGATCAGATTGCTGAAAGTTTTCAAGTTCACCCAAGTGAAGTATTAGTCGTCGGGTCTTCCAAATTAGGATTTAGCATTGCTCAGAACAAGAGGTATCGTCATTTTTGTGATGAGTCTGACATTGATATTGCCATAGTATCAGAGCGTTTGTTCGATAACATTTGGCTACAAGTGTTTGAATACTGGGAAGCCAATGAAAACACTGCTGAAGTTGTATATTGGAGGAGGCAAGTAAGTTTCAAAGAATATCTTTTTAGAGGCTGGATTAGACCAGATAAACTACCGCCAACAGAAAATTTTGAGTTTGCTAAAGTATGGTGGGAGTTTTTCCGAAAGTTAACAAACTCGGGCAAGTATGGTCCTTATAAAATAAATGCTGGATTATATAAGTCTTGGCATTATCTTGAAAAGTACCAAAGTATTAATGTTAAAGCCTGTAAAGACTTGGAGGCAACCAGATGAATAATGAAAGAAAAAAATATACTGCATCGAATTCGACTAGAAGGTTGAGGATTCTTTTAACTGGAATTATAGATAAAACATTAATCCCGAGACCTGATTTTCAACGTCGATTAGTATGGACGAATAAGGACAAAAAGAATTTTTTAGAAACAGTTTTAAAAGGTTACCCCTTTCCAGAAATCTATATTGCTGCTGGCGAGGTGAATCCTTCCACAGGCAGGGGAACAGAATGGCTTGTAGATGGTCAACAAAGAATTTCAACTCTCTATCAGTATTTTGATGGCGGTAAGGATTCAGGCTTGGGAGAAGATCTCAAATTGGGAAGAGATTTTAAGCCGTATGCAGCACTCAGTACAGAGGAAAAAATAGCTTTTCTCGAATATGAAGTAGTTGTAAGAGACCTTGGAAATATACCAATCGAAGAAATTAAAGGAATTTTCGAGAAAATTAATGCCACTGGTTATTCCTTAAACGCTATGGAAATCCATAATGCTCGTTTTGATGGAGAGTTTAAGAAATTTGCAGAAGAGATAACCCAACATTCGTTTTTTAGTAACAGTAACCACCCAATTTTTAGCGCCAATGAGATCAGGCGTATGAGAGATATAAGCTTTGCTCTTATATTTATTATTACGATCATATCATCTTACTTTAATCGCGAAGATGAATTAGAGAACTATTTAACCAAGTATAATGATGAGTTCGAAATGGCCAATGAACTAAAACCAGGAATATTACAGAGTTTTACAATTTATCGAAGCTTGTAATTTTGATCAAAGAAGCCGCATGTGGAAAAAGTCAGATCTTCTAACATTACTTATAGAGGTATACCATTTAGAAGTAAAGGAAGATCTAAAACTCGATCCTCATCAGGTTGGAGAAAATTTAAAGGCATTTTATGCCGCCGTAGAAAGTTATATTGATCTTTATGATGAAAGCTTTACTGATAATTTAAAGTTAGTTCGTGAGTACTCCAAAGCAGCATCTCAAGCCACAAATGATCGAGGTAATAGAATAAAGCGAGGCGAAATCATTCAGAAAGTGATATTAGGAAATGCTTAAAACAACCATTTCTTCTTCACAAGCAGCTTATTATGAGCTCAGAAAATGGAAGGTTGATAGCATAACCCCTCAACATATTTGGACAAAACTTAACAAGATCAAATAGATTAAAATATAGATTAAAATATAGATTGGCCTCTATGGCCTGTTGAGCAAGGATACAAGCCACATAAAAAACTGGCCTTACTAAGTTCAAATCTCCTAGTCTTACATCAAAAACTGCCCATTGGTTGTTATTAATGTAAGACCTACCTAAACATACAAAAATTGGGAACAAAACAGGGAGCAAAACCGCTAGACACGACTAGAAGTCATTAGACACTATTAGGCAATTCTAAGACAAGAAAGCACCCGAGAAGCCATCGAAACAGATAGCAAGCCATTCAAAATTAGTTCTGTGGGTAGTTCAAATCTTCCCATCACCATAAAAAGCCATAAACTATCAATAGAAGTATTTCTATGTTATCATTATGCGTGAAGTAAATAGTATGGATACGAGTGTTCATGTATGACAAACACATCAGCTAATCAACTCAAGCTTTTCTATTGCTATGCACGCGAAGATAAAGCGCTACGGGATAAACTAGATAACCATCTCAGTCTCCTGAAGCGCCAACAGCAAATCACAAGTTGGTACGACTGCGAAATTAGCCCAGGCACAGTGTGGGAAAAAGAGATTGGTGCACAACTAGATAATGCACACATCATCCTCTTGCTCGTGAGCGCATCTTTCTTAGCTTCTGACTACTGCTATAGTATCGAAATGAAACGCGCATTCGAACGACACGCAGCAGGCAAGGCCCGTGTCATCCCAATCATTCTCCGCCGCGTCTACTGGGAAAATGCACCATTCAGCCATCTTCAGGTGCTTCCAACAGGCGCCAAACCGGTCACCCAATGGCAAGATCGTGACGAGGCATTCTGGAATATCACAACCGGAATTGTTAAAGCCATACAAGAACTAACGCATCTACAAAAAGCTAAGGAAGAGTGGAATAGCAAGGGCAATACCCTCAAGGACATCAAGCGCTACGAGGAATCTCTCTCTGCCTACGAGCAGGCCCTCCATCTTGACCCAGACTATGCTAATGCTTGGTATGGCAAAGGCAATGCTCTCTGGGGTCTCAAGCGCTACGAGGAAGCTCTCTCTGCCTGCGAGCAGGCCCTCCATCTTGACCCCAACTATGCTAATGCTTGGAGTGGTAAAGGCAATACACTCGGTAAACTTAAGCGTTACGAGGAATCTCTCTCTGCCTACGAGCAAGCCCTCCATCTTGACTCTAACCTGGCTAAAGCCTGGAGAGGTAAAGGTGTTGCCCTCTGGAGTCTCAAGCGCTACGAGGAAGCTCTCACCACCTACGAGCAGGCCCTCCATCTTGATCCCAACTTTACCTTTGCTTGGGATCGTAAAGGCGTTGCCCTCTCGAGCCTCAAGCGCTACGAGGAAGCTCTCACCGCCCACGAGCAGGCCCTCCATCTTGACCCCGACTATACTAATGCTTGGAATAGCAAAGGCAATGCTCTCTGGAGTCTCAAGCGCTACAAGGAAGCTCTCACCGCCTACGAGCAGGCCCTCCAACTTGACCCCGACTATGCTAATGCTTGGGATGGCAAAGGCAATACTCTCGGGAGCCTCAAGCGCTACGAGGAAGCTCTCTCTGCCTACGAACAGGCCCTCTACCTTGATCCCAATCATTCTAATGCCTGGAATGGCAAAGGCGTTACGCTCTGGAGTCTCAAGCGCTACGAGGAAGCTCTCTCTGCCTACGAGCAAGCCCTCCATCTTGATCCCAACTTCAGCATTGCTCAAAATAACAAAATATCTCTCCTAGAAATGCTCAAGAAGATCGAATAACGACTAGACCGTTAAAAACCTTACGCTGACATTATCATGAGAAAATCACAGCCCTTCCTAACAGGATAATACCACCAGAGGGCAAAACAAAGAACAAAAATGCTAGACGGGGATGGCAAATAGCAGACACTACTAGACAGTCCTGCAATAAGAAACTACCAAAGAAGCCGCTAGAGCAGATTTAAAAAGCACCCAAGAATAACCTGTTATTATTACGACAAAATCATAAAGGCTATTCATAGATATCTCCTGACTTACACATACTACTTACTCTACGGATCAGCCTCTCAAGCCAATCTCCATATAGAAGAGACTTAAAATCTCCTGATCGCAAGGTCGTGGGGGTTCGACTCCCTCTCGCCCCACTCTCTTTACCCTCACAAAATTACTGGGCAACTTCTCATGCGGCCGAGCTACGATGCAATATTTGCCAAAGCATATTTGTTATCATATTTGATCGGAACGATTTCATGCGTCTATACGATATAGAGAATAAAGAATGTTGTCCGTTACGATGCAGATTAAGAGAGATGAAACAACGAGTCGCAGGTAGGTAATCGCGGCAGGTGGAGAGACTAAGGAGAAGCTAAAAGATAGAATTATATCCTCTTGTCACCATGTCGTACTCATGTTACACTTCCATCTAAGGTTACAACTTTCCTTACCGCTACTCGTACAAGTATATAGAAGACGCTTCATATCGTCCTCTTATACGACTCATCCTATGCATCGAATTAAAAATATAAATGAGCGGTGATAAATGCTAGAATCGACTGTAAACGCTTCAAATGTGCTGGGAGGGATTGGAACTGGGACAATTAAAAAGCCAGTTCGTAAATCACGTACTAGCCAGAACAGTGGTGCGATAGCGGGTGTACAGGGTATTGCCAGCACTGGCGTAATTAGCACCAAAACTAAGACGGGAGCTATTGTGGAGTCGATGAGCGATGCTGCGCTTGTCGAGCTTGTTCTCGGTGGGGAACAAGATCTCTTCTCAGTGCTCGTTGAACGCTATAAAGATGCCGTACAAAACCTCGCTTATCGGATGCTTGGTAATGTGACTGAGGCGGAAGATGTGACACAGGAGACGTTTGTACGTGCTTATACACAACTTGTCACTTATAAATCTGTGCACAAATTTAGTACTTGGTTGCTGTCAATCGCGTCTCACCTGGCTATCGATCAGCTGAGAAGAAGGCGCTTTTTGGCTCTGCCTCTCGATGATGTCCCATTCTTAGAATGGATTGTTGATGTAGGTGCTAGCCCCGAACAGACTGCTCTTCAGGGTGAGCAGCAAGACGAAATTCAAACCTATCTACAACGTCTCCCTGGCAAATATCGAGCGGTGATCGTTTTGCGCTATTGGTACGATTTTTCCTATGAGGAGATCGCTAATGCTTTGAAACTGACTCCTGCTCTGGTGAAAGCACGTTTGCATCGTGCTCGTGAGTTACTGGCCCGCTATATGCAACAGAAAACTTCCAATGAGGAGGGATCAATCAATGCGCTGTCGCGACGCTAACTTTTGGCTGATCGCTCAGCGTGATGGTGATCTTGAGCCGTCACACGCCAAAGCTCTCCAGGACCATCTCGCCCATTGCGACTCCTGTCGTATTGGGGCGCATGAGCAACGGCACTTCGAGGTAATCATTGGTTCAATTGACAGTCGTGTGAGTAATACCGACACTCCATTGGTACGTCCTGCCAGCATTTCAACCGACCAGATCATGCGAGCAATCCAAAAACAAAAACATATTACCAGTCAGCTTGAGGATCTACGACGACAACAACAATTACGCGTATCACGTATGCGCACGGTTGGCACAGTGAGTGCTGCATTAGGTTTCCTCATAGTCAGCAGCATCCCACTACTGTTCCTCGTCATTGTGTTCCTTCAAACTGATCTCGCTCTCAACGCACTTTCACTGCTCAATGGCGTCATTGACGGAGGGATTGTTCTTGGCCAATATGTACAAACCGGACTGACCCTCGTTACTAGTGATAACTGGCTCTTATCCGGGCTGGCTTTCGCGGTGGTCGTCATGATGGGGATGTGGCTTCGCTTAATGCGCTCTCCGCAAGAGGTGTAATGGCGAAGGTCATGGTCAAGTGGTGGCCATGATAGGGAGTTCTAGTATGCAAAAGGTCTCTCAAAGACAGCGATTCATGCTCACGCTACCGGGCTTTATGCTCGTCATGGCGCTCTTAATAGGGGGCGGAGTAGAAGCATTTCTCACGGGCCTTCCGATTGCCTCAGCACAGGAACTGGATTTGTCTACAGGTACCAACCAACCGGCTGCCTGCACGGAAAGCCAGCGCAAGCCTAGTTTTGAGAATACGGTGACAGTGGGCAGTGGTAATGTGGTATGTGGGAACTTAACCTCGTTTTGGGGCGATGTGACTATTCTAGGAGAGGTCAGAGGTGATGTGGTGGTCATTGGAGGAAATGTTGATATCGAAGGTAGAGTCGAAGGCAATGTGACTTTATATGGAGGTAGACTCATTTCTCACCCCGGCGCATACGTCGATGGGGATATTCATGTTTGTGGAGGTCAACCAGTCCAAAATGCACCCTTGAAGCTACATGGTAGCTTTGTTGGTTGCCCAAGTGGTATTGTCGATATGCTTGAAAGTGATGCGGGGATCCAATTTCATTTCTGGTATATTGTGACGTGGGTCGTATTGGGAATGCTACTTACCACCTTGTTACCTGAACATGTGATGATGGTTCGGACAACCGTAAAAAACAAATTGCGGCGTAGCCTCGCTCTCGGACTTTTAAGCATACTACTTGCACCGGCTATTCTAATCGTATTGCTTGCACTTATTATTCCTATTCCGCTGGCAATTTTAGTCGTGGTAGGGTTGCTTGCTGCCTGGGCTCTCGGTATGGTCGCTATTAGCTGGATTATCGGTGATGCGATTCTACAACGGATCGCTCCTCATCTCGATACACATCTGATGCAGGTGTGTGTGGGTTTGATCGTTTTATCCCTATTAGGATCACTCCCTTATGTCGGCTGGCTGGTCAATATCGGAGTAGGTGTATTAGGTATCGGAGCGGTCTTCCTGAGTCGCTTCGGCACACGGCTCTATAGCCAACCGAAACAACTGCTTCCATGGTAAGCATTCATGCCTGCAGTGTGATCTGCTCATGTACTTGAACTTGTGACCCGGATATATACGATGGATCGCACCAAGTGCAAGGTAGTATTTGGGGCAATGTAGTAATAAGAATTGAAAGATATAAAAAAACGCTGGAAAGATGGGACGACATCAGCGACATATTCTGTCGTCAGGTGCCGCCGAGGTGAACATGAGCATTGATGTTGAACTGACAGACCTTGCCTACGGAGGAGATGCTGTAGGCCGCTACGAGGGACGCGTTTTATTTGTCCCCGGAGGGATTCCCGGTGAACGGGTTCAGGTAGAGATTGTAGAGGAACGTCGCGGTCACGCACGCGCTGAGCTCTTGGAGATCCTTCGGCCCGCTCCTGAGCGGGTTGAACCGGCTTATCCACAGCTTACGGATAGCGGTTGCCAATGGCAGCACATCTCTTATCCCGCCCAATTAACCTGGAAGGCTCATATTGTGCGACAGCTTCTGGTACGCATTGGCAAACAACCAGATGCACTCGTTCATCCCACTATTGGCATGCCTGCTGCTATCCCGCCCTGGCATTATCGCAACTATGCTGTATTTACGGTGGGAACTTCTGGCGAGATTGGCTTTAAATTAACGGAAAGTCATGATGTACAAGATCTGGAAGAATGTGGCTTGCTCCATCCTGCTTTGGATCAGGTCTATCAACTTGTACGCGGAAAACTGATCGATTATTTTGGTGATGCCCTCGGTCAGATGCTGCAAAGTGTGACTATTCGTGGCGCAATTGGAGCGGTCAGTAATGCCGCATCCGGGATTGCTCCGAATGCAGTCAAAGCGGTGCCCACGCTGCTCATTCTCAACGCCAGGCCTGGCTCAATGATCGAAAATCCACACCAACTGGCTCAGGAGTTAATGACTATTGCTCCTGGTATTGTTGGCGTCATTATCGAACGGGTCGGCGGACGCTATGGACGTGTCTTTGTAGGACAGGAATTTCTTACGGATGTCGTTTTGGGTCGACGTTTTCGTATTTCGGCAGATTCATTCTTCCAAGTCAATCCAATCCAAACATCCGTGCTGGTCGAGCAAGCTATAGAAGCGATCGCACCACAACGTCATGAAGCGGTCCTTGACGGCTATAGTGGGGTTGGGCTCTTCTCAACTTTTCTAGCCTCTCAAAGCTCGCGTGTGATCGCGGTTGAATCACAACCCAGTGCGGTCATGGATGCTCGTGCGGGATGTGCCCTCAATAATCAGAGCAATATTACGGCACTGGAAGGTACGCTAGAGCGTATTCTAAACCAGCTGCATTATAGACGTGAACGGATTGACATTGCACTCGTTGATCCTCCACGTGCTGGTTGCCATCCTAAAGCGCTCCAGGCCCTACAAACTATGGCACCACGTGCTATCTGCTATGTCTCTTGCGATCCCAGTACCCTGGCTCGTGACATTGCGACGCTCTGCTCAGGAGGACGCTATCGTCTGGTCTCAGCACAACCGGTCGATATGTTCCCGCAGACATATCACATTGAAAGTGTCGCCTTGCTCATGCGTGTTGGCAACCGCTAAGCCAATTCTCTTTACAAAAAACATATTGAAAAACGTGGTCAATGTACTAAATGTGTATCGACCACGTTTTTCAATATCATACATTAATAATTCTTTAAATTGAATCCACCAGAGTTGGTCGCTTGCTCAAAACAATCTCAATCTTACTTCCGCGCTCCATAACGGTACCAGGTGGAGGGCTCTGCTTAATAACCAGGCCGGGAGGCACATTGGGACTATCCACAGCCTCACCCCAAACCAGAACATCCAGTCCGCATTCCTGCGCATACCCCATCGCTTCCAGGAGATCAAGGTTTCTCAGATCGGGCGTGCCAATGCCCTTGTTCGTATCCTCAAGCTTGGCAACAACGGTACCAAACCAGTTATACAAATTCTGTTTTTCAGTATTCTCTTTTTTGACCGCATCGGTTTTCTCTTTGTGTGATCTGATACCCGATATCTCATCTTGCACCACGAAAGGATGATCGACATAAGAAAGTATGACATCAGGATTACTGCCAGGCGTTTCTACATAGACATGACCAACATCAAAGAAACGCGCTAACACACCCGGTATCTGTACTTTAATATCCCGAATACTTCTGTATTCGGTTTCTAAGCGCGTCTCAAAGAAGAAAGCGAATTTACGTTCAATATCAATAATACGTCGGTTTGTTAAAATGTACACATCATCAACAAAGTTTGTATAAATTAAAAAAATCATTGCTAAAATTACCAGGATGACGAGTCCCATAAAGGCCCACCAGTATTGCCAGATGGTATAAGGAATAATGCCTACTCCTGGCGCGAACAGCGTAATAGGAGCCAGAATCACAAGCAGCAGTATCGGTGCAGCCAGACTACGCCAGAGTTTATACTGAGAGCGCTGAATATATTTCACAGTATATTCGCCTGAAACATAGCGCACATTACAAGGCACGCGTAAGATACCGCCAAACGTACGACGAGGCCCTAATAATCGTCCATCGCCACCACGAATTGGAGGAAGATCCTCATCCGCATTTGGAAGAGTGGGAATCTCTTTACTAGTTGCAAGCGCTTTAAGCACTTCCGCTAGCTCAGGATCTCTAGGAAGAATCTGGGGCGTTGGTGCAGGTTTCTTCGCCTTGATAGCCACTGAGATGCCCTGAATAGCATCACGAACGGCTCTGGGATTGGGCACATTGGGAATATCTAAGTCCCCACCAGCCAGATAGACATGCACAGTGCCAAAGTTCAACACTAAGCCTAAGATAGAGTCGACGCCGATACCAACTTGCTCAACCTTCTCAATCGGCGTCTGCTGACGAGTCGGTTCTAATAGACCACGAGCATTCACAATACGCTTATCAGTGATCACATAGGTTTCATACCACCAGACAGCGAGGTACTTATAAGAGAAACGGGCACCGGTTAATACAACTACGATAAAGGCGACTATTTCCATGACAATCCATACTGTTGTCAGATTAGGAAAAGCCGCGGAAGTGATAATAATCACAATTAGCGCAAGAACAGAAAGCAGCGTCGGCCATGCAGCCCGGAATAAAAACCACCAATGCTTGCGTACCACCATCAGCACATTTTCGCCAGGCTGCTGTCCAGGAAATATCCAGGTATGATTGGGGCCACGCCTCAGAGTCGACCCCATAAAGCGCTGGCGCATCGCACGCCATGGATTACGTGGAAGTCTCTTCGTTGTTTGTTTGGGTTTTTCAGCCATTCGGTCACCTCAACGGTCAGCACAGGATTAGCATAGTCTTACTATTTTTTGACCGGTTTACGTCGCGCAGCAATCACAGCGACCACTACTGCGACAATGGCAATCATAAAAATGACTGCGATATAGTTCAGAGGATCCGGCGATTGCATATCCACCTTCAATGACGAACTTCCGGCGGTCGCCTTGAAATAATTGCTTAAATATCCGAGTACAAAAGCTCCAGAAATAACAGCGGGTACAATACCAATAAAACGTTCATGCGGCGTAGCTGGTTGGGGAAACGCCCTATTTCCTACATAATAGCCCAATATTACCAACCCAACAAAAATAATCAGAGACCAGAATGGGCCTCCAAATAAACTTGTTACTTGCGTCACCGGTTGTTGACTGCTAGTCGAAGCCCCTCCAACCGCGCCGGATAGCCGAGTCAGAAAGTTTCCAACTACAGTACTCGTGTTTGGATGTACAATAAACGAGGCTAATAAAATAAACACTAAAGAAAGTAACTCACGCCTCCACCCACGTTGAAATCCGAGCACGATAAAAGCCAGAATTGCGACAAAAAAACATTGTTGTTCGGTGAAAGGTAATGACATGCGTTCGAATCTCCCCCTACCCCCTCTATCTTCAACGTTACACAATCAAAAAGCCGCTGTTTAGAAACCAACCATTGATTCAGCTCCTGCATTTAATCATACCACAGGTCATTTACAAAATATAGAGTTTGCAACTCTTTGAAAGTCGTTGTTATGATATGAAAAGCGCCCAGGTCGCCCACGATGGTCCGTGGAAACGGATGGCATATACAGAACCCCGACAAGACGCCCAAAGCTTTTCCAACGCTCATTTTTAGCATGCATATTTGAGCAGTGTGTAGGAGGGTTAGCCTGTAGTAAATCCGCTTTGCACACGTACGTCCACACACGGCTAAATACTGGCCGCAGGCAGGTAAAAAACAACATAATAAAGCCTCTGGCGGGAGTCCCAAAAGTTCGTAAAGAAGGGCTCAGTGTGCTATAATAGAGTAGGTAGGATACATTTTCTAGGACCCCTCCAAGCAGCTTATATCAATACTTCAACTCGATATCGCCCTTCAGGCTATGTCTTTCTTTTGGTGAGGATGTTTTATATGGAACCGGGCAATGTAAAGCTAGTAAATATCGTTACGGAAATGACAGGGGCCTATCTCGACTACTCAATGAGCGTCATTGTGAGCCGCGCGCTCCCTGACGTACGAGACGGCCTGAAACCTGTTCATCGTCGTGTACTCTATGCAATGGACCAGATGGGTCTGCAATCCCACAGAACTTTTCGCAAATGTGCAGGTACAGTTGGCGAAGTGCTAAAAAGTTATCATCCACACGGTGACAAAGCCGTTTATGATTCCCTGGTGCGTATGGCCCAGCCTTGGGCAATGCGCTATCCTTTGATTCTTGGTCAGGGAAACTTTGGCTCACAAGATGATGATCCCGCTGCCGCAATGCGTTATACTGAGGCCAAAATGGCTGCGATCGCTGACGAATTGCTGCAAGATATAGATAAAGATACTGTAGATTTTCGTCCCAACTATGACAATCAAGCCACCGAGCCTGTAGTTTTTCCGGCTCGTCTCCCAAATCTCCTTTTGAATGGCTCGACAGGCATCGCAGTAGGTATGGCGACAAATATCCCACCACACAATCTCAATGAGGTCTGTGATGGTATTGCCTATTTAATTGATGATCCTGAGGCAACAACCGAAGATCTGGCTCGCATTGTACGTGGCCCAGACTTCCCTACGGGCGGTATTATTCAGGGCCGCGAGGGCATTCGCAATACGTATGCTAACGGTCGTGGTCGCGTTGTGATTCGTGCACGCACCCATGCAGAAGAGAATGATCGTGGTCGCATTAGTATTATTGTAACTGAATTGCCCTATCAGGTAAATAAGGCCGATCTCGTCAAAAAGATCGCCGAAATGTCCCGCGATAAAAAAATCGATGGCATCGCTGAGGTTCGCGATGAATCTGATCGTTCAGGCATGCGTATGGTCATCGATCTCAAGCGCGATGCCAATATGGATAGCGTCTTGAATTCGCTCTACAAATATACAGCGATGCAGACGGCGTTCAATACGAACATGCTTACGCTGGTTGAGCAGCAGCCACAAACGCTCACACTGAAAAAATTCTTCTTCCACTACATTCGTCATCGTGAGGTTGTCTTGACACGCCGTACACAGTACGAGCTGGCCAAAGCAGAAGCACGCAGGCATATCCTGGACGGCTTAAAAATCGCTCTGGATAATCTTGATGCCATCATCCAGATCATCCGTGCCTCACGCTCCGCCTATGATGATGGTCTGGTGACGTTGCGTGAACAGTTTGGCTTCTCTGACGAGCAAGGCAGAGCCATTCTGGATATGCGTCTGGCTCGTCTGGCTTCGATGGAACGTCAGAAGATCGAAGACGAATTAAATGATGTACTCCAGCGTATCGATTACTATCATATGCTGTTGGCTGACATCAATGAGATTCGCAAACTGATCAAAGAAGACCTCAAGGAACTCAAGGAAAAATACGGCGATCCCCGACGCACAGAGATTGTTGAGGCGGAGATTGGCGACTTCAAGTATGAAGACTTGATCCCCAATGAGGAGACTGTGGTTACACTGACAGAGAAAGGCTATATCAAGCGCTTGCCCTCTAATACCTATCGCGCACAGCGACGCGGCGGGCGTGGCGTTACAGGTATGGCAACGCGTGAAGATGATACCGTACGCCATCTGCTTGTCACACACACCCATGATAGCCTGCTCTTCTTTACCGATCGCGGACGCGTTTTCCAACTTAGAGTCTATGAATTGCCCGATGTCAGCCGTACAGCCAAGGGCGAGCATATGATCAATCTGATCGCGATTGAACAACGCGAACGGGTAACGGCCATTGTCTCTGTTCCCAAGGGTATCAACCACGACGTTTTAATTGTCACCACCAAAAAAGGCGAAGTCAAAAAGACTCCGATGAGTGAGTTCGAGGTCGTACGCCGGCAAGGCTTAATCGCTATGAATCTTGAAGAAGATGATGAGCTGATTGGGGCCAAAATGGCACGTACTGGCGATGATGTGCTCATTATTACGGCCAAAGGTCAGGCTATTCGCTTCGGCGTCGATGATCTACGTCTAGCTTCACGTACCAGTGGCGGCGTTCGTGGCATCCGTCTGGATGAAGATGATACCGTCGTATCACTCAACCTAGCCGAGGAGAATAGCGAACTACTGATTGTGACTGAATATGGCTATGGTAAGCGTACACCGATCGATGATTATCCCCGTCATAATCGCGGGGGCAGTGGCGTCATCACCTCCAGGATCTCTGATAAGACTGGTCTGGTTGCGACAGCACGTATAGTCACCGAAGTTGACAGTGATCTCATGATCATCTCTGCTAGCGGTGTCGTCCTGCGTACGGATGTCAATGCAATTAAGGTCAGTGGACGCGCGACTCAAGGCGTTATCCTGATGCATATGAATAAGCGTGATTCGATTGTTGCAGTGGCAACAACCAATGGCAAAAAGACGACTGATGAGAATGGTGAGGAAGACGACGAGCTACTCATCGAGGATCAGAGTGAGGACGGTATTCCTGTCAGCATTCCATTTGAGAACGATGTGGAAAACGTTGAGAACGAACTGGATGAGGATGAACAGGCTGCATCGCATAGCGAAGAACAAGATGTAGACGATCAAGAGTAAATCTTAAACGACTACAACCAACAATGGCAGTATAGAAATAAAAGCGGGTCTCAGGAGATCAATACTCCGAGACCCGCTTTTATTTCTATGATGTCATGCCAGAAAATTCGCTACAGTAATGGTTTCAGATCGATTGGTCTACATTTCTATGTAAAGGTGAACGCAGAAATGATATCCGTAAGACTGGAGTTCGCTGCAGTAATAGTTTCAGATCGATTAGTCTATATTTCCAGGTGACAAAAAATGCGAGCAGAGGTATTCCAAGAATGCCAATATTTTGTAAACCAGACCAGGCAATCATGGGTGGAGTTAACTTGACCAACATCCAACCAACAAGTGTTGTGTAGTACGATAAGAAACAGGTCGCCGAAAAGGTAAGCGAAAAGGCCAATAGCGCTCGCGCCAGACGACTTGTATTCACTGGTAAACAGAAGGGGATCAAGCCGATCAGCCAGACAAGATACCAGGAGAAAAACCAGGGAGCAGATAGCAGAAAGCCAGCAAAAGAGGCTAATGTAACCAGCGCAATGGTCCGTGTATTTGGTGTGCGCCACAAATAGATACAACCGATAATGATAGGTAACACCGTAGTTAGAAGATTAAAAATGTTCCACAATTTACGGCTTTTGATTATATTAAGAATAGTCGGCAATTCATGCGCATTGTTCATATATGAGATAGTAGACAATGCAGAATTTAGAGCCTGAGTGGCAGATGGAAGAGATGTAAAAGCAAAGAGGATTTCTGAAACACTATGCCCAATCCAAAATGGCAAATACAGCACAATAGCCATCACCCCACAAACACAACTCGCGATAATTGCCGAGATAAGCGCTCGGTGCCAGACGATTTTTCCGCCTTTGCTATCGGCCTGCACAGTTGCGAAAAAGATGGCCAGCACACAAATAACCAGTACAGGAGCAGCGCTGAATTTAATCAACACTGAGGCTGTAAAAGCCAGTATCGCAGGAATATAACCACGCCACTGTAAAAAGGTACCTTTGCTTTCAGCGCGGGCGCAGAAATAGAATCCCAATAGCAGAAACAGAATCATAACAACGTCATTGTGCCCACTCAAGCCAGTTTCCATCAGCACCAGTGGGTTCCAGCCATAAAGAAAAGCACCCAACAGCACCACACGGCGAGAGCGCTTCATGACACGTAGTGTAGCAATGATTAAAGCGATATTAGCGAAGTGGCACAAAAGAGCGAATCCACGAAAAACAAGCATAATTCCCATTTGTGACGAGCCCGCAATCAATGACAGCACAGTGCACAACGTCATCCAAATTGGCCCGTAGATAGAAACAGTTGTTTTCCAATAGATCCATTGATAGACAACATCATGTGGAAAAGCAGAGGGCGGAACAAAATAAGGGTTCACAAAATAGACCGCTAATAAACGACCATAACTAGCATAAGAATATGCATCCGTGGTCATCATTGCAGGGGTAAAAAGAAAGAACAAGCTCGCAATCAGTACGCCTAGCCAGATCAATCCAAGCACGTACTTATATGAGCCATGTTTCTCCTGGCGATGAATATAGTATGCACCAAAGCCATAAGCGGCAAACATACCAGCCAGTAAAATCATCCATTCCACAAAACCAGTGCTATTCAACGTCATACGGCTATGAATACCAGTTGAAAGATCAGTGGGAATCCAATGACCAAACCATTTCAATTTGGAACTCAGCCAGAAATGTGTTTGAATACCAGCCATGGTAAAAAAGACAGAGACATTTAATAAGATACACAGAAGAAACACGCCTGCACAACACAAAAGAGGCCACAACGAAGCTAACTTTCGCTGTTGATCATGTACACGATTCGTTAGTAGAGGCGCGTCAACAGTTTCTATAGCGTTTTCTAACAAGAACTACCATCTCCTACAAGACTAATCCGCCAGTTCACAATCATCTAGACAGAAGACGCCTCTATCAGTTCATCGAGAGCGACTTTGTACCTCTACGTACACGCTTCCCCTGCCTTATCTGTTGGGCAGACATACGATCTTTTTGGGCTTCAAGCCTCACCAAAGGAAAAGGGCGATTAAACTGTTGCGCAAAGGCAGCAGATTTTTCGTCAGTGATTTCTGCACGCCGCTCATAGGACCGAGCCAGAATATCACGTTTCAGCTCATCTGGAGCATCAGTTATAAGAAGGTGAGCTAATGTGAAATCGGGTTTTCCCTGATCCGCATATGCATCAGCACAAGCCAGACCATCAACCCCTTGCTCCAGTTGTTGTCTAGCTTTTTCAAGAAAAACAGCATTGGGCAAATTACTATACATATCATTGAATGAACCGGGCATCTTCAGCTCCACATATGTTGACTTACCAGAAAACCTCATTATAAGCAATCTGATAAACAATTATCAGTAGACGTATCTTAATAGTATCATACATTCGCTCAACGAACAGAAAACAGGTACTTCAGTGTATGAAAAATACACTCTAGAGCAAAAAACCTAAATCGCCTTAAGGTTCTAGCACACACAGTGACTTGAATTCCGGCTAAGTGGGTCTGTTGTTCCCTGTCTATATCAATTACGACTTTTACGCTTAATGAGTCGTATATAGACGAATTACGACTGTCGATGTGACAATCTGTGCATCAAAGTGATAACGTTGATCCAACCATTGTTCAGTCTTCTTCACATGATCGACACCAGCGCTATTAGATATACGTCCAGTAATCATAAAAAGTCGCTTGTGCTGACTGGCAAAGTTAGCTAAAGCCGTTGGCTCTAACGCTTGCTCAGGATTTTCCTGGGGCTCATTGGTACTAAATTTTTCCCAAGAAAAAGCGCCGGGTGTATCGGCAGAAAAATGTGCGCCATCCGGATACGCATCTAGATAATATTCTACAGCGATTTGGCACCCTTGTGTTAATGTATTATCATAACAGACTAGTCCATCATCTGGCTGATAGCGTGCTAACAACCAGTGAACCGCTGTATTCCAATTCTCAACCTGCGCATTCTGATAGTAATGAGGCACAACTAGTACAGAAGATCCCAGCAAGGCGCAGATGAGCAGTAGCTGCACCAGCTTTCGGCGTAATACAACGACGCAAAGTGCCGCCAACAAACAGAATGGAGGCACAACTACTACCAGATAACGTGTTGAAAAGAGTCGGAGAGAACCTTGCGACACGCTATAGCTCACCACAATAGGCAGGACAAACCAGCACAACATCATCCAGGCAAACGGCCATAGATCGTGTGCAGTTTTAAATTCACTCCCCACCCATGAATATCGATTAGCCCAGCGGGACAATCCAGAAATCTGTCGTATCAATACTGCAACACCGACAAAGAGCAATCCACAGATGATAGAGATGCCCATCACCAACAAATAGCGAATATTGTCTCCACTTATAATAGTAAATAAAGCTATGAGGTCCGGCAGATGCGGGATCGGTAGCCAACCAGTCTTCGATCCATGCAAGCTTTCAATAAACATCGGAACGCTCAAGATGCCGATCAATAGCAGGCTGCCGATAAAAATAAGCGCTCGTCGACGTATAAGAGCTCTCCATTGGGACGACATCACAAATAGCCCGCACACTGCGACGCACTGCGAAAACAAAATCAGCATGCTAAAAAGATGCGCATAGATTGCCAGTACTGTCATCAGCACATACGTAATCCACCAGCGCTTCTGTCCAGTAGTATTCTGGAGAGCACACAGCAAAGCCAACCAGGCTAGACTGATTAATAACAATTGTAAAGCGTAGGAGCGCGTTTGCTGAGCGTAAATCAGCTGCAAATAATTACATGCATACAGTAACGCGGCAACCGCAGCAATAATCGTCCCCAGATAACGCCGTCCCAGTATAAAAATCACACCGGTACTAAGGGCCGCGCAGATCGCTGAAGGCAAACGTACCACCCACTCAACAGGATGCAGTCCCACCAGCGCGGTCAGACGCAACCAGAAATGGAGCAATAGATAATAGAGCTCCATATTCGGCTCAGGACCAAAGATAGTACGCCAAAGTAACGGTAACGGTTGACGAGCCAATTCCACAGAGAAGGCCTCATCAAACCAGACACTGGGCTTGCCAAGATAGTGGATATTAAGAGCCAGCGCCACTCCTACCAGCAATACACACACTATCCAGGGATAGTGTTCAATAGATAGAGCAATACGGCGCATAAATGATGGGTCAGTCGCTTGCTCATCACCCTGCGAAGCGGCATTCGTATTTTTTTGCCAGGATTTCTCACTCGCCTGTGCCATCAACAAATATCCTTCTAGTAATGCGAAGTCCACATGAGCATTAACTTCAAGGGTTCTTCCATTATTTGCTTACATGCATAAAGATAACTAAATATACCTCGGCTTTAGACCATCAGAGATAGACTCGTTACATAACGACGAATCATATACGAGGAGGTCACTATCAAATATTTAATATAACCATAGATACTAATTGTTTTACAATACATGCGGTGATAACAGAGTAGGGTCATTCTGGTTCACCGTCACTTTTGGTGAAGTGGTTTTAGGCTCATTTTTGAATATTTCTTCCAGCTGTGATATAAAGGGTATAGATATACCCTCTCCTATATAATCCAATGACCAGTAAGAAATTGCGTCAGAAGAAAGAAAAAAGCAGTTGGAAATATCGACAGATAGAGGACCGTTCTTTGTGCTTGCTCTTTCCCAAATTCCTCATACATCAATTGATAGAGCACAACCATTACCACCAGATCTGCCAGACCGGCGATCAGTAAACCTGATACCAGCGAATTATTGTGCGTGAAAAGCTTGCCAATTCTCATCAATAATGGATAGGCGGGAAAAATGCAACACGAAGACGAGTATAACCATTATCAGCAATATATGTAAAATTACTTGCATCCCATCAATTCCATTCCCACCAGAGCGTATGAATAGGGAAACCTTTGGGTGAAAAATCAGGAACTGTAAAAAGTAGCGCCAGACAACTAATCACAAAGGCAGCTGCATGGATACCCACGAAAGTTGGTAAGATATTTTTAGTGGCATCGAGCCATTTTTTCCAGAACATTGATTTTTCAGTAGTATGTCCATCCTCCCCCTCTAGCGTCAAGTTTGTGCTTGAAATAGATACATCAGATGAATCTCCTAACCACGTATGAATTTTTGCAAACATGCGATCTCCTTGCAACCATCGACATCAAATATTCGTAGTCTTTCATCAACAATAAGTAACGAATGCAATATGCAACTTTTTCTTCCGGGTTCCTAGTGTGATGTGGTGGGCAGCACCCGCCGCCCCACACTTGATCCAGGCTCGCTGCAAGCTGCAAGTATTTATTGGTCACCGGAATAGTTATAAAATCAATAAACCATTTCAGCTAATATTCAAATTATCAGACGTATAAATGTTAAGATTGTGACAGAAGAAATTAAATATCAAACTAATGGGCTAAAACACAGTGATAATCTTAATTCAGCAGTTTTTAATAGATGTATATCGTCGCAAGGAAAAACAGTGGACACTGGAGACGCTAGGATTAGAAGATACGCTTGTACTAGAAAGCCTGAATATTCAAATTCCGGTAAAAGACATCTACAAAAAATAACATTTGCGTAAATTCCTATCATTCTGCATATAAAATAAGCATTGCGACCAAAAACTGCTGGCATTTTCTGCTATAATAGCGAGAACTTGTATGTGCGTGGAGGATAAAGACAACATTATGCCAGAACAATACAGAGCCTTACAGGGCTTTAAAGACATTTTACCAGATGAGCAGCCATACTGGCGCTTGATTGAAAATACGGCCTCTGAGGTTGCAAGCCTCTATGGCTATCAGCGCATTGAGACTCCGCTGCTTGAGGAGACATCTGTCTTTCGCCGCACCGTCGGAGAGGGTACAGATGTTGTCGATCATGAGATGTATAGCTTTGATGATCGTGCCGACAAAGAGGGCCGACGACAGAACATTTCTCTTCGTCCCGAGGGGACGGCCAGCGTTGTACGCGCATATCTAGAGCATGGGATGTTTACATTGGCTCAACCAGTGAAGCTCTTCTATCTAAGTTTGCCCATGTTCCGTCGAGAGCGACCTCAGGCTGGTCGCCTACGTGAGCATCATCAGTTTGGCTGCGAAGCGCTTGGTGAGGAAGATCCAGCTATTGATGCTGAATTGATTGGGATGCTCTATCAAATCTATACTCGTATCGGTTTGAAGAATATCCGGGTCGGTCTCAATAGCATCGGAGATAATAACTGCCGTCCACAATATATCGAGAAACTTAAAGCATATTACACTCCACTGCTCGAAGATTGCTGCGAAGACTGTCAGATCCGTTTTCACAAAAATCCTCTCAGACTGCTGGACTGTAAGAAATCGCAGGACCAACCCAAGATTGCAGGTGCGCCTCGTATTGCGGATAATCTATGCGATCCCTGTCAGCAGCACTTTGATGCTGTCCAGCGTTATCTGGAATTCTATGAGGTGCCTTTCAAGCTTGATACTTTGATTGTACGTGGCTTGGATTACTATACCCGCACGGTCTTTGAGTTCACCTCAGAGAGAGATAATGTGGCGTTGAACGGCGGTGGACGCTATGATGGGATGGCTGAAATCTTTGGTGGCGCACATACACCGGGTATTGGCTTTGGGGTTGGAGTCGAACGCGTCATTCTAGAACTCAAGCGTCAGGGAATAGTTCCACCACCTGAGCCCAAACCACGTGCCTTCGTGGCCTACTTTGGGAAATCACAAGAACTGAAGGATGCTGCCATACAACTTACAGCGGAACTTCGTCAGGTGGGGATCAAAGCTGTGACGAGTTATGGAGAGCGCAGCAATAAATCCCAGATGAAGCAGGCCAACAATTCTGGAGCGACCTTCTCTCTCATTATTGGCGATGATGAACTGGCGAACGGTACAGTCTCTGTGAAACAGATGCAAGTTGGCCAGGAAAAAACAGAGCATAAACAGATTCAGATCAAGCGTGACGATTTACTCGCCTATCTGAAAGAACATCAACAGTAAGTATGTAGCGTTGTCACATGTACTAGCAGCACTATCTACCTGCCTGGTAAGAAATGCGTTTCTCACGGGAAGTGGGAGCCTGACCAGATCACCTTTTAAGGTTCCTAGTTGGCTCCCACTTCCTGCATCTGCGCTGACCACTAGTTTTGTCTACAAGGATGCTAGTGCGTGACTGGCGGAGGAGTCTCATCATTGTCATCTTCCTCCACAATTGTCACGGGAGGAACTTCTACCGGAATACGATAGCCGCCACTATAGCTCTGGCCAGTAGCATCATTCTGCTTCCCTTTCTCCACTACGGGAGCACGTAGATCCATAGTAATTGCCTTCACCAGCCGCTCAACGCGATCCCAACGGGCAGGGAGACGATCAGCATAGAATTTCTCATTGCCTTCGGTATCATATATATACAAGGTATACTCTTGATCGGCATAGCGATAGCGAATAGTCGTATATGGGATGCGTAATAGCTCAATCACCTGTAAAGTTGGACGAGGGAACGCTTGAGGATCAAGACCAGGTTTATCTACAACCTTACGCTCAGACTCAACCAGATCTACCGTCGTACGCCAGACATCAAGTGGAACAAGGTCCGGTGGTGCATCCATATACAACGTTTCATTGGTCTCGGCGCTGTAGACCAGATCCCCAGTAACTTTGTTCAACTGTTGCGCTGGTATCACTGTTTCTCCAAGGAAGCGTACCTGAGAACGCAGATCAAAGCGACGCGCAATCTCGCGATGTCGCACAACTTTTCCAGTACCACTACAATTGGAACACAGGGACATTTTCGCTCCCTGGCAAGTTGTACAGACACGTTTTCCATTCCCACACGAACAATTGACTTCCCCATTGACACAATCAGGACAAGGCACGGTTGGGCCTTTGCTAGCTGGATCAGTATCAATAGGATTGATGATGGGAACTCCTTGTTGCCGAATATTTTCAACAACATCAGAGAATTTATTGCTCATAGTTGAAGCAACGTTTTCAGCCTGTTTTTTGAAAAAAGGCTTCTTCTCGCCGGACGTCCAATCAGATATATATCCACGGCCACGACAAGTGCTACAGCGTTGCTTGGTGCGCCCCTTACACTCTGAACACACGATCCAGCCTCGCCCGTTACAACCAGAGCAGAGGACATGTCCAGTGCTATTGCAGTTCGCGCAAGAGACGATTTCATCCATCCCCTCGAGACGTGTACGAGTCGGAAGAGCCTTAAGTCCAGTCACATCTGGCAGTTCGTAGTCCCAGACAGGCAGGAGTGGCTGTGGACGGCTTATACTTCGACCAGTGTATGGTTCGCTAAAGATTTCCAATGCACGCGTCTCCCAACGAGTCTCTAAAGAAATCTCCCATATCTCATCGGTTGTGGTAGAGACGATATCCATATAGTTGCCAAGGTCACGCGTGACACGCCAATTTTCACTACTCCAGGCATTGACCAGTTGGCGCAAGCGCTGCTCTTCAACATCGGAGGCTTGATGCGGAGTTGGAGAACCCTGCACTTGCTGCCAATAATCACCAGCCTTATTGACGACACGTTTAAAGCGCAATTGCGCTTCACTGGCGCCTTGCATTACGACACGTGTTATTTCTTTTAATTGCTTATCTATTTCATCCTGATTTGACGAATCCTTTTTATGATCAGGATCTTGATCCCATTGGTTACCCATATACATGCCTCCCTGGCTATCAAGAGGAAATTCAGAGAATTATTAGATGCTCTACACTGTTGCACGACCATCATAAATGCTTATTTCACTAGTATATACGCCAGATGGATAGGGGGGTTGTAGCAGATACACAAATTATGCCTAAATCCCCGGTTCCAACATGAGCCGGGGATAACCATTTGGAGTGCTATCAGAGAAGAGGGAAAATTTCGTCCTGAGCTGGTACACCTGTAACTTCAAGGTCCTGCTCAAAGATTAAGAGATCAATTTCACTGCGAATACCAAAATCTGGCAGGTAGATACCAGGCTCTATAGAATTACAGGTACGTGGAAGCAACACACGTACATCCTGTGTTTCAAAATTATCTATGTTTGCGCCGTTCCCATGCAAAACAGGGCCGATATTATGACCGGTACGATGCACAAAAAAATCAGCATAGCCCGCTCGGGTAATTACATTGCGCGCCACATCGTCGACAGCCCAACCTTCAACAGCATGGCCACCGGCCAGACGCTCACGCGCAAACGCCACAGCACTATCTCGCGCATCGCGCACCACCTCAAACACCTCTCTCTGACGCGTAGGAATCTCAGCGCGCGTTCCCGCAAAAGCGACCCAGGTATAATCACCAAAGACAGCATCCGGACGTGGCAATTTAGCCCAGAAGTCGAATAGCACCAGATCTCCACGCCGAATGGGACTATGTGCCAAAACAGTCGGCTCATAGTGAGGATTACTGGCATTCCCATTCACCGCCACAATAGGAAACTCATCATCAGGTATATCAAGGCCAGCCAGCTGAATCAACTCGACAAAACGCTGCTGCACTTGATATTCATTGAGATCCAATCCTGCTTCCAGGTCTGCGTGGAGCTGTGCAAAAAGAGTATCCTTCGCAGCGATCAATAAGCGTCCGGCTTCTCGATGCGTAGCAATTTGTTCATCCGTTAGCTGTGAAATAAAGTACTGAGCCAGATTAGCCGAAGTAACAACCTCAACCCCAAACGACCGAATAAGCTCAACAGTGCCAGCGTCAACGCGAGAAATATAGGGAATAGCATTCAGTGGCGAATATTCCATTGCCACTCGTCCTTGCGGCGGAAGAATTGCACGAAGTTGTGTATGCAACTCTTGCCAGTTCTGAAATAAGATACGCTCTCCCGGCAATGAACTCAAAACATGAGATTCAACTGCACTAATAATCGCAATAGGAGTGCCGTTCGCAGGCACAAAATAGAACCAGCGCCGCGTGTACATAGCATCAGTAGACAACTGCAAAATCTGATATGCAATGGGATTTGACTTACGAAAATCATAGAAAAGCCAGCCATCCAGACCCGCTTCTTGCAGAACCTGTTGAATACGCTCAATAGTCATCAAATAACCTCCAAACGAAAGACATTTCAATATGGATATTTCTTTTCGTTCCACTATATCACCTTAACGTAGATGATCATAGTCATCGTATCATTCCAATGAGACGATGCTAGAAGTTCATGCATTATTCAATTAGGCAAGATAGAAAATATCAACCGATTACTACTTATTGACCTAGCATCATCCTTTTCTCTCATAACAATTCAGCTCACCCTATTGTCAGCTTAGCATGGCTCACTGAGTGTATCAAATGCTATAAGCTCTCAATCTATCTAAAAAGATGGGTCAAAGAGACTATTTGCAACTCTTGAACGGTCTGTACTCGTATCAAAAGGAGAACCTTTTTATTTTGAAATCGCTTATAACCATATATATCAGAATGGTCAGTGAAGCTCATCTGCATATTTGACAGGACAACGAGATCCAAGCATTTCACTTTATAATTTATCTTCCTGGCTATAAATATTATATAACGAAAAGAGTTACGTAGAAATGGCAACATCTCCCCCCGATGAGAATAACTGGGATGATGCACAAGGTGCTGAAATACCGGTATCTTCGGAGCAATCTGTACCACCACCCAAGGCACCAACTGAACCTCTTGCTCTTACTCCAGAGCAAGTAGCAATAAGTGCCAGGCCACAAGCCAGTCAAAAGAAGCGTCTACCACGAGGCGTAAAGATTTTATTAATCGTGCTGGCAATACTAGTATTTTTAGGAGCTACAACCGCAGGACTGAGCTATTATTACTATACAATCACCATCCAAAAACCGCTAGCCCAGATATATCGTTCTGTTACGCGCACAAAGCTGGAAAAATCAACACCAACGGTCACAGCGACATCACAGCCTACTTATGATGTCATTAAAGGCAGGTCGTGGAACATTCTCTTGCTCGGAAGTGATAATGATCAGAAATACACCTTTCCCGATGTACTGACACAAGTTATGATGATTGTACATATCGATACTGTCAAAAATACAGTCTCCATGGTTTCTATTCCACGTGATTCCTGGGTATCAATACCTGGTGGGTTCGGCATGCATAAGATTGATCAAGCGTTTTCTCTGGGAGAGCAGCAAACAGGGAAATTTGAAGATGGTGTCAGTCTGGCACGCGCAACGGTTGAACAAGACTATGGTGTGACAATTGATCGTTATGCCTGGGTAGGTCTGGATGGCTTTGCAAAAGTCATCGATACATTGGGAGGCATCGATATCGATGTCGAACATCCAATTGTCGACGATGACTATCCTAATGATATCGGAAATGCTAGCAATTCCCAAGGTACCTATGCGTATAAGCGTCTCGATATAGCGGCAGGTCCACAACATCTGAATGGCCAGGAGACGCTTGAATATGTGCGCTCACGCCACTCAGACCTTGTAGGGGATATCGGGCGCACTCAACGTCAGCAACAGGTCCTTGAAGCGCTAAAGCTAAAACTGAATATCACCACCGTTATCGAAAACTTTGCGCAATTGCTCAAAGATGTATCCGGCAATGTTTATAGCGATCTGAATGAATCAGAGATGCTCGCCTTTGCTAATTATGGACGCACGTTGCTCAATAATCCCATTCAACATATCACATTAGGTGTCGGCTCTGGTAACCAGGATTATGGAGACCTCGAAACCATTTATGATCCATCGGTAGGAGCTAATCAGGATGTTGTTGTTCCCAATTGTGCAAACATCCAACCAGAAATCAATACAATTTTCCAACTTGGCAACACACAAAGTTGCAATATTTATGGTTAAAATGAATTATGCTACAATTATTAAAAAGCATCCTTGAACCGTCAACAAAAAAGGAGTCGTGTTGATCGAACAACAATATGAAAATGTCCATTATCTACAATTCAGTCATTATCTAGCATTTCCTGAGCTCATCCATGGAGTATTTACACGCAGCGGTGGTTATAGTGAAGATCCTTACAAAAGCTTAAATACATCTGCCCCACCTCGTGGAGGAGGTGATACATTTCCAAACGTCATTCGTAATCGCCAATTAGCACTTCAGGCACTTCAGCTTTCCGATACACCAAGCGCGACCTTATGGCAGATCCACGGAGCCGATGTTGTAACGCTTGATTTACAAGATGCATGGCGTACCGATTGGGCTAATATGTCCTACTATGAACAATCCTGGACACCGGATACTATACGTCAGGGCGATGCACTGATTAGTCAGGAAAGAAAGATTGCTCTAGCTCTTTCATTTGCAGATTGTGTACCAATCACGCTCTATGATCCAATCCAGCACATCATTGGGATTGCACATGGCGGCTGGCGAGGCACTGCGCGAGGTATCGTGCTGGCAACCGTTGCAGCAATGCATACACGCTTCGGCAGTCAACCAGAAAATATCTATGCAGGCATTGCACCAGCAATAAGACCTTGCTGCTACGAAGTTTCTCAGGAGGTTCAGGATATCTTTCTTGGTCAACAAGTATTCGAAACAATGCCAACTCGTCAGGCATATCAAGAACAGATACGAGCTACAGTAGTCTTCTCAACGCTCCAATTAGCCTCTGGACCTAGTCTGAGGCTTGATCTACAAGCAACAAATCGCAACCAACTCTTATCAGCAGGACTCTTACCAGAGCATATTGAGAGCATGCAGATTTGTACCAGTTGTCATACGGAACAGTTCTTTTCACATCGGAAAGAGCATGGAAAAACTGGACGCTTTGTGGTGGTCATGGCACTTGCAGCAGAGCAGGCTAGCTAGCAAAAGCAGGTGAAGCCAGGTAGTGACTACCTGGCTAGTATCTGATGATAGATGTTATAACGGGATGTTTCCATGCTTCTTAGGAGGGTTGGTATCACGTTTATGCTTGAGCATCTCCAAGGCGTTAATCAACTTGATGCGTGTAAAAGCTGGCTCGATCACCTCATCAATATAGCCACGGCTAGCGGCGATATAAGGATTAGCAAACTTCTCATTATATTCAGCGATTAACTCCCGACGTCGTAATTCTGGATCAACGGCCTTCTCAATCTCATCTTTAAAAAGAATATTCACCGCACCATCCGCCCCCATCACTGCAATTTCAGCCGTAGGCCAAGCATAAATGATGTCTCCACGAATATGCTTGCTACTCATTACATCATAGGCACCACCATATGCTTTACGCGTAATCACCGTAATTTTAGGGACCGTCGCCTCACAGTAGGCATAGAGTAGTTTGGCCCCATGACGGATAATACCAGCATGTTCCTGCCCCACACCCGGTAAGAAGCCAGGTACATCCTCAAATGTGATCAAAGGAATATTAAAGCAATCGCAAAAGCGTACAAAACGTGCTGCTTTATCTGAGGCATTGATATCGAGCACACCAGCAAGAATACGAGGTTGCTGCGCCACAATGCCAATGGATCG
Source organism: uncultured Chloroflexia bacterium (assembly GCA_963699315.1). Taxonomy (GTDB): domain Bacteria; phylum Chloroflexota; class Ktedonobacteria; order Ktedonobacterales; family Ktedonobacteraceae; genus Dictyobacter. Next base: position 2,562,778 of record OY969433.1, on the reverse strand, counting down.
TCCATTCAAGCGAGCAAAGCCAACAATGATATTCTGAGCAAAAAGCTCCTGGACCTCAAAGAAATCACCATCATCGACGATCTGAGTGATCACTTCCTTCATATCATAGGGTTTGCCAGGATGATCTGGAATAATCTGGTTAAGCCTCTCAATCAGACGATTGGGAACATCCTCAGGTATATGCAGAGGAGGATCATCGAGATTATTGGCAGGCAAGTAACTTAGAAGATGACGAATCTTACGAATACAATCTGGCTCACTGGGACAAGCAAAATGCGCCACCCCACTTGTATCATTATGTACCTTTGCGCCTCCAAGCTCCTCAAAAGAGACATCCTCGTGAGTTACAGCCTTCAATACATTGGGGCCAGTCACAAACATGTAACTAGTCTCTTCCACCATAAAAATAAAATCGGTAATCGCTGGCGAGTACACGGCACCGCCGGCGCAAGGTCCCATGATTGCTGAAATCTGTGGTACGACTCCAGAAGCTAACGTATTACGTAAAAAAATATCGGCATAGGCACCTAAGCTGACCACGCCCTCCTGAATGCGAGCGCCACCAGAATCATTCAAACCGATAACAGGAGCCCCAACCTTCGTTGCCATATCTATAACCTTACAGATCTTTTCGGCGTGAGCCTCCGATAGGGAACCGCCAAAGACTGTAAAATCTTGCGAGAAAACATAAACTAGGCGACCATCAACCTTGCCATAACCGGTCACGACACCATCGCCCAGAATTTTCTGATCTGCCAGACCAAAGTCGCTCGTACGATGAGTTACAAACATATCCAGTTCATTGAAACTATCTGGATCTAGCAAAAGATCCAGCCTCTCACGAGCTGTCAACTTCCCCTTCTTATGCTGAGCCTCGATACGCTTCTCGCCTCCACCACGTAGTGCATCTGCCTGCAAGATATGAAGTTCTGTGATTTTCTCTTGCGTCCCCTTTACATCGGACGCATTCTGTGGACTTCGTTCACCCGTAGTCATATTCAACTCATCTCCATTGATTTATACCTACACAATATGTACACCGTATCAGCCTATCACAATATGTTTAGAAATGTGTTGGAAGAGTAGAAACAATTGACTATCTTACAAGCATCAGTTGCATCTACGCCTCCAACACATTAAATCCAGGCACCTATAGGACAACGAATAGGCTGCATGAGAGGACAGATAAAAATCCATCTCCCAATGCAGCCCAATCAATATATGTATTTATAGCAGCTTACACGTCAGATTTCGTATAAGAAAGAGCAGGCTTAAAGATGTTGGCAACGTAATGATATTATGCCAGGTGCGAAATGATTCGCTTTCTGTAAGTACTCCTGCTCATTTGCCTCGATCATCAACTTATGCATGACCACGACATCACCATCTGGTAGTGGATCCGCTGGCTGCAAGCAGAGTTCCATTACTGCGCAACCACGTTCGTATACCTTGACCAGTCCCCCCCCACCAGGTATACGATAGACGCGGCTATCCATTGTGGGGCTGGGTACTTCAAGATACCCAAACTTGATCAATTGCTGGTACTGGTGCTCAGAGAGCATCTCACGCATAAGGGCTTTGGCTCTACTTTCAGCAGAGAGATGCTCACTTACCGACTCACGCAAACGGCCAACGCTACCATCAGGCGACTGCGACAAGTAATAAATTGCAAGCAAGAGAAACAGCAGCCAGATACCGAGGAATAAACTCAGCGTCTCCAACATAGACTATTTCTACTCCTCACCACCTACAACGCGAGGCACAAGGACAATTTGCTCGGCAGTACGATCAAACTTGTCGATACGCGCTACAGTTTTACCTGCTTCTACTTTGAAGGCTGTGGCTCCTTTTTTACGCTCATCAGTAAAAATTTGCTCAGCCTCTCGAACAGCCGCTTCGGCTTCTGGATCGTGTGTTTCCACCTTCTGGGGATCCCAGATGATCCGATCATCGCCGCGACGGGACATAATCCGTAGCATACCCACAGTTTGTCTCCTTCCCATGTACAAAAGCTTTTGATTTTAAGCTTCTACTACCGAGCTTATTCCTAGCTTCTCAGCAGCAAAGAACATATTGGAATAATTTGAGCATAGCACGCAATCCTAGGCACGTCAAGGGTAACGCATGAACCGAAGAGAAATACCGCTTAGTAACAGCTCTGCTTATGGCATACAAAGTTGGAAGACAATGTCGGTTTTCTTAACACGACAAGCAAGGTAACATGCAAACAAAAGTGCTTCCCTGTTCCGGCACACTTTCAAGCGTCACACTGCCACCATGCAATTCCACAATCATTTTGACGATTGCTAAACCCAATCCCTGCCCTCCAACATGTCTGGTACGCTCATTTGGCACTTGAAAGAAACGCTCAAAGATGCGCGTGTGAAACTCAGGAGCAATGCCACATCCAGTATCATGCACTTGCAACTTAATCATACGCTGCAACTCGTCTCCACCAGCGTCAAAATTGGAAGATGTTGCTGAGGATAACATGTATGCGGTTTCATCTACAGTAGTCGTAATAGTTACTTCGCCGCCAGAGTCAGTAAACTGGAGAGCATTGTTGAGAAGATTGCGTAATACCTGTTGCATACGTAAGGCATCTGCATATAAACGAGGAATCGTTTTATCAATTGCAATTTAAATCTGGATACCATTGTCAGCTGCGGTTAACTCTAGCTCTTCGACAGCATTTACAATAATATCTGATAAGCCAATAACCTCACGATGCAAGTGTATTTGTCCAGCATCAGCACGCGAGATTAATAGGAGATCTTCAAGTAAAGCGTAAAGATGCTCACTACCAGCACGTGCACGCTGCACAAACTCACGATGCTGAGGAGTTAGCTCTCCACCTACATTTGAGAGAGCCAGGTCTAGATAGCCATTGATTGAATGCAGTGGTGAACGCAACTCATGTGTGATCATCGATAAAAAATTGGCTTTACTACGCGTTACAGCGCGAATAGCCGTCATATCCCGCACTATCACTAAGCAGACTGGCATATTTTCTCGCGTGGCAGGAGAAACGCTCACGCCCAATAAGCGCATCGTTTCCTGAATAGACATATCCACCTCAGCATACTCTAGCGGCTGCCCCAGAGACAAAGCCTGCTAAATCATGCACTCATGCTGGCAACAGCTAGGACGCTTACTCGTATCACATCCGAAGAGACCAGCACAATCACGGCCAATGAGCTGCGACGGCACCAAACCAAAAATACGACTAAAAGCTGGATTGACTGCAATGAAACGCCGTTCACCATTGAACAAAGCGATACCATCAGAGCTTGCATCCCAAATAAAATCCAGCGATTGGGTATTCGAAATTCATCTACATTCTCTTTTTACTTCTTTAATACATAAAAGACAAGATGTCCAACAGGATATATACATTATCCCCTCCACACCATTAAATTCATAACGAGCGTACTATATTTGCCTTGTCCTATTATCTCGCGTCTGCCCGTGAGTACAGACAAATGATTACACATAGTTTTCATGTTGATATAACAGGCAAATATCTGAGTATGATGCTTCAAATTATATCATCGATACATAAAGTGTGTCGAGAAAATTATGCTCATGGAAGATAGAAGACAGAGGTGATATAATCCCGTTTTTGACGCTTGAAGGTTGGAATATCTCATCCATCATCATCAGGAACGCATCTGCGTGAGAGGAGATTGTCCATCAAGCTGTAGAGGTAATGTAAAAGAGATACGTGCCCCGACATCAGGTACATTTTCAGCCCAGACAGTACCATCATGTGCCTCTATGATAGCCTGCACAATCGCTAAACCAAGACCACTGCCACCAATACTTGACTGACGAGCATTATCTGCTCGATAAAAACGATCAAAGATACGTGATAGAGACTCTTCCGGTATACCATCACCAGTATCTGTTACTGAAATAACGACGCGGTTTGCTTGCACATGGGCATCTACCATGATCTGTCCGCCAGTCGGAGTATAGTGGAGCGAATTATTAAAGAGATTAGTAAAAACGCGTGTGAACATATCTGCATCAGCCTGCACAAGAGGAAAACTATAAGAAATAGCGTTGACTGGCTCAACTTGCTTGCGCTCAAATTCTGTGGCAACGACTGCAAAGGTTTCATCAACGAGCGCGGCCAAGCGTAATGATTTTAATTGCGGACGTAAGGCTCCTGCTTCAACCTTCGCCATCACATGCAAATCCTGTACAAGACGACGCAACCGTAATGTTTCACGCACAATAATACGTCCAGTAGCCTCATAATCTTCATAGCTCTGATTAATACCATCCACCATAGCCTCACCCAGACCAGCAATGGCAGTCAAGGGGGTAGCCAGATCGTGCGTAACATTCATAATGAGCTCACGCCGCCAAATCTCTTGCTTCCGAAGTTCATCCACATCAGATTTCAACTGCGCCGCCATTTCGTTAAAGGTATGCGCTAATTCCCCTAACTCACCGGGACCATCAGTGCTAACACGCGCATCATAATCGCCTGAAGCCAGCATACGTGAGGCGCTCGTCAACTTTGCCAGCGGGCGTGTGATGGTCCGCGAGTATATGATGGCACCAGCGGCGACAAGGATGGCAATGATCGGAGTGGCAATCAAGACAGCCAGGCCAACGGCCATCACAAATGCCGGAATACTCGTTGAAAACGGTGTGACCATCACAACCCCAATCACCTCACCAGAACTCTCCTCACGCCTATTCGCAAAGATAGGTTCCACCAGGAAAGGCAATGCAGTAGTAACTGGCGTTTGCTTGCCGAGTAATCCGCTACTAGCATGTCCATTGAAAGCATTGGCAATCGCAAGTTTCAACTTAGCCTGATCCCGACTATTACTTAAATGAGCGTTACCAGATTGATTTAAAACTGAATTAATCGCGACAAAAGCACTTCCACGTGCAATTCCATAGGGATAGACAAGTTTTCTTTGTATATTAAAAAAGAGATAGAGATGTTCGGGACTTTCACTATTTTCTGTTGCTGGGGTATTCATCACTTCACGCACCGATTGCAAAAAGGTTGCCACGGAGATTCTACTTGTGCGCGGTTCCGTCGTATTTGATACTATTGCTGTAGAAATAAGCGATTGCTTGTGCGTATAAGAATTCCTACACTCTGAGCTTTGTCATGCGCCAGATAGCTAAGGCTCGATTGTTGCTCGCTACCATAGTAGTAATTGATAACTAGAATGGCAGTAAGGGCTAACAAGCCAGCCGAGAGCAAAGCTACCAGCATTGAGCCTAATGCCAAACGCCAACGAATATTCCGCCACCAGGGTCTACGCATAGCCATAAACACCTCTACAAGGATGTGGTCGAATGCACTTTCATTTCAAAACGATAGCCTACGCGCCAGACGGTTTTAATGTAGCGCTGATCAGGATCAACATCAATCTTTTTACGAAGCGCACTCATATGGACATCAATCGTATGCCCATCGCCAAGGTAATCATATCCCCAAACGGTATTCATCAGCACTTCACGTGTAAAGACACGATCGGGAGAACGCGCTAATAAAGCCAACAAATCAAATTCTATGGGAGTAAGCGCAACCTCATGTCCTTGCACCTCCACACGACGGGCTAGCAAATCAATGGTCAGATCAGGAAAGCGCAATACATCGCCCTTCCCACGTTGCTCGGGCAAAGTCTGATCGTGAGATACCTCTTGATTGCTAACGCGTCTCAGAATAGCACGTACCCGGCTCACCACTTCACGCGGACTAAACGGCTTTACCAGATAATCATCCGCGCCAAGTTCCAGACCTGTTATACGATCATCCTCATCACCTCGTGCAGTCAACATCAAAATGGGAGTCTGAGACCATACTCGAATGCGTCGACACACTTCAAAACCATCGATCGCGGGCAACATAATATCCAGAATCACCAGATCAGGAGATTCCCTGGCATGAAGAGCCAGGCCATCCGCACCATCCTTTGCCACTACGACCAGATATCCAGCATCCTTCAAATACAAATTTAGCAGGTGAACAATACCTTCTTCATCTTCGATTATAAGGATTTTTTGGGACATTTGCTGCACTCCTGAAAAGTTGAGATCATTTCAGTTTCATAGTAACATACCAATGGACAAAAAACATGATCATTCAGGCTCGTCGATAAATCTTGAGGAAATCTTGAATGTAGAGAGAGAACATCTTCACTTTTGTAGCATAAGATAAAAGCGTCCCCTTCAAAAAGGGCCAACTCTATATGTCTGGTATTCATATCAATTAATTAGGAGATAACAGGTAATGAAAAATCTACTCAAAAGAAAACAAATCGTACTGGCGAGTATTGGTGGCGCACTGTTAGTACTTATAATGCTTGTCGGTATACTCTTCATTGCACCAACAATGGCCTCAGCCTCATCCAATCAAGGGGCTACCGCAACGCCCAGTACCGCAACAAAAGTGAACTCTTGCGAGCTATATACACAAAATTTAGCGAAAAAGCTCAATGTTTCAGTCACAACGCTTACGCAGGGCAATAAATCTGTACTCATTGATGCGATTAATCAGAGGGTAAAAGATGGCAAGTTGAAACAAGTAAATGCCACGAAACTTATTCAACGCGTCAACAAAAGCGCCGGCAATGTGTGTCCCAGGCAACTGCAACTTGTACATAGGCATGTCTGGCTCAATAAATATGCTCAGGATATCACTAATCTGCTAGCACAAGGCCTCCATTTAAATGCCAGCCAACTAGAAGCTCAATTCAAAGCGGGCAAAATTTGCAAGAGATTGCTAAAGCACAAAACGTCTCAACTAGCGCATTACGAACACTCGTGAAGAACACAGCCAACACAATCGTGAAGCAAGCGGTTAGCGCCGGTAACCTGACCCAAGCACGTGCGAATATCCTTTCTAAGAACATCCAAAACCATCCTGTGATCCTACAGAAGTTGGAAGCAGCCATCGTTAAAAGAACCAGCACCAAATAGTCATTCATGATGGCTAGCTCTGTTTGGTAGGAACGATAGGATTATGTAAGACTCGGGTTGTACAGTCCCATCGCTGCTACCAAACAACTTGTAAAGCACCTGCAGCACTATATATTAAGAAACAGCAACTGTGTTAGCTACTTTTCAGCGATATTCCTTTATATTCAAATGAGAAATGTACCTCGGCACATTTCTAGCCACGAGGAGTGGCATTTCTGAATATCTATGGATATTAAACAGGTGTCACAACATTTTTCATGACATCTTCTTTATGCGTGCCAGAGAGAAGGTAGATACCACCACCAATCAATCCAAACAGGAGCACCTGCACATCCATAAGTAAAACCAACAACATGGAGATTGGAACTGGTACATGGACCGTTGAAAACATGAGGACGAATGCTCCCTCTCGTAATCCATATCCATTTATAGAGAAAGGCAAGAAAGCAATCAAGGAGACAAATGGAATAGCCACAAGATAGAAAGTCAATGGTACATTGATACGTAGCAATAAACCATATGCATAGTAATTGAGTACATATCCAATGTGATACAGCATACCAAAAATTATCGCACCCCACAATGCACGTGGACGCTGCGCGCTCTCTTGCAGCGCAGTTCCCAACTTCACCATTGATTGTAGAATACGTTCATTTATACAGCGTCTATGCAAAAAACGTGGGAGGAGTTTAACGCCAACAAAAGCCAGCAGAAAAACACTTGCCATTGCTAAACAAGACAAAACATATCCAACTTTGATCTCACGAGCAATATGTGCATGCCAGTAAATTAAGATCGGAAAAGAGATGAGTATCATCCCAAAGAAACCAGTCACCCGGCTCATTAGCACAGCACTGGCAGAACCAGCAGTATTCTTCCCTTCCTTCCCGATGTAATAGGCCTTGACTACATCGCCCCCCATGCCTGTTGGAAGAAAATGATTAAAGGAGATTCCTACTTGATAGAGATTGATCAGTCTCCTGAGGTCTATATGGATATGTTCCCCGTCAAGTAAACATTGCCATTGATACGAACTAATAACCACTCCATAAAAACCAAGCGCGACACATATAAGTAAAGCACCTGGATCTAAATGAGCTATCTGTTCGATCAGAACTTTCCAGGAGACCGACTTCAATAAGAAGATGAGTAATAGTAAGGTACAGCCTAGACGCAAAAAGAATTTGAAATGCCGTTTGAAAAATTTTTTCGGTCGCTCTTCCATTATCAAAATCCTCCTCTTTAGAAACTACCATCGACATAGTTAGCCATAAGGTAAAATCGAGCATGAGGCATATACCTATCTAAACCCACGCATCTTACCCCCGCTCATATAAGACAGAATCACTATATATTTGCTTCATAACTTGCTGTATGTTACTATGTAAAGAAGCTTTTTATATAATAAAAATCATGCATAATCTTTCATGCATAAATAAGCATATGGGAATGATACGTTGAGAAGGGGGTAGCGATGTCTTATCAGTCACCTTATACGACCATAACGCGTAAAGCTCGCATCAGGCCAGAGATTACAGAAGAGACCATTACATTACCATCGCCTCCAGCACTACCAGATATACCACAAGCATCTACGCTAACAGCTATTTTTTTCGGCCTGACAACAATGACAATTATTGGGTGCATTTTTATACGCTTCAATATAGGCGAGTCGAGCATCTACGTCGTACCATTTATTGCGCTTAGTGGTTGCATGGCATTCAGTACATTGATCGCCTTGATAGGAAAAACCACGCGTGCCCACCGCGCTGCAAAATATGTATTGAAACGCTATCAGAAACAATTACAGGAGATCGAAGCACAACTCAAATTATGGCAATGGAAAGAGCGCAAGGCATACATGGATCTCAATCCGCCACTATCTCAATACGACTTTAAATCAATCTTCTATGCAAACCTCGATGTCAAACCACTGCTGCAACATACCTTCGACGAGCAGAATATAAGCCTCTGGGCACGCCGACCAGATGATGCAGATTTTTTACATGTACGGATTGGTATTGAGCAACGTCCTACAACTTACCATATCCAGGATAAGCAGCACGACAGCAAAAACACATCGTCAACATGGTTAAATGCCAGCGATGAAACGTTGGATAGACGCAATGTACGAGGGACAAGAACCGCATCTATTGAATATGCGCAAGAGATAGTTACAACCTACTCGCAGATCTATGCACCTCTGTTAATACACATATCCCAACAGAGTCCGATTGGAATTGTTGGTCCGGGTGCCAGGCTTTCAGCAGCACGTGGTTTAATGCATGCACTTGTCAGCCAGATTATTTATCATCACTCGCCAGAAGATGTGCGCATCATTATACTCGCTCCACGATCACAGGAAGCTGCCTGGCAATGGGCCAATATGCTACCTCATACGGTCCTCTATGATCCACGACAATCAAGTGGGCAGGCGGAAGAAGCACAGCAGGTACATACATGTGCGATCGGCACTGGAGCAATCATCGAGCAGCTCCCACTTATTTCTCGCGAGTTAGGACGCCGTGAATTGTTACTTGAAGATACACGACAACTCCCTAAAGCGCCACTCTTACCACATTTACTGATCGTGGTGGATGATTTTAATGCTCCCGGAGACCTTGATCAACCAATCCAGACCTCGCAGGTATCACCAATGATGAGCATACCATCCTCACAACCGACACTCTATCGACGTCCACGGCTGTCGATTTCACCGTTAAAACGACCAGAGATGGCCCTGGCACTTAATCGGGGCGAACAATTAGGAGTCTCTGTACTCTGTACCAATATTAGCCTCACCACACTTCCTCCTAGCTGTCAATTACTTATCGATCTATCACAGGAAGAGCTTCCACCTAAAATTGTACAATTGGAGGCGGAGCATCTGTTGGCTCAGGAGAAGTGGCACAAGCGAAAAAAGCAGAAGACAGATGATGCATCGCCCCAGTTGCCACCACAAGCCATACTACGTAACCTCACCAATCAGCATAGATCTGCGTTAGCATGTTTACAAATCGATAACGCAGCACCGGATGATTTACAATCCCTGGCACTACGCATGCAATCTTTACGCGCAGCCACAACCAGCCGTCTAGAAATGCGCACACAGGTCGATCTGCGCATGCTCTTCGATCCGCCGATAGATCTAGCCAACTATGATCCCTTTACGCTCTGGAGCGATGCGATTTCCCGTACACCGCAACCACTGCTGCGTGTCCCCATTGGGCTAAAAATCGGCGACGAAATCCAATACCTTGATCTCATCAAAGACGGTCCACATGGGCTGCTCATTGGGCAAAGCGGCTCTGGTAAAAGCGAATTATTACAAACAATCATTCTATCGCTTGCTCTTGCCTATCGTCCAACAGAAATCAATTTTCTATTGATGGATTATAAAGCTGGACTGATGCTAGAACCATTCTCCCGCTTACCACACACCATCGAGTTCCTCGCGCATGCGTCATCGGCGACACTTATTCAACGTTTTATGACTATGCTACGAGCCGAAGCCACTAGACGTGAAATACTGATTAAGGAAGGCAAGCTCCCACCACATCTGGTCATTATCATCGATGGTTTCACGGAAATGGCGCAAGATACTGCATCGATGCTCGACGAATTATTTGCGATTACGCATATTAAACGCAATATCGGCATACATCTTCTGTTGGCAATACAACATTTAGAGGATTTTATGCGGAATAAGATACGCGACTACGTTCAATATCGCCTCTGCTTGCGTTGCGCCTCTCCTGAGGATAGCTATGAAATCTTGCGTCGTCCCGATGCAGCCGATCTGCCAGCCAGTATTCCTGGACGCGGCTACCTCTTGCATGGGGATAACCAGCTAGATCTCTTCCAAGCAGCCCGCGTTACCATTCCCATTGTGCATGAACAGCAAGCGGCAAGCGCACAATCACAGCTCAACGCGCTGTTATTACTACCATTTAGAGGAAAATAAAATATGTCTCAACCAATCGGTGAACAAATGACGCGTCTAATAACATCAGTCAAGCTAAATACGCTATGTGAGGTGGCAATTGAACGTATCAGTACTGTCTATACACGTGACATGGCAGGGAAAGAAGGCATCTATTACTGGCCAGAACCGCTCCCGACTCCAACCGCGACTATACCAGATCCATTAATCCTTTTTTCTCCCGAAAAAACAGATGATGCGCAAACCGCGGTGGAGAGTCAATCCGAATACCTGACAGTGATTCCTATGACTAGACGCGAAGTGCTAGAACGGCGCAGTCATGAACACATGAAACCGTCGATGCAGATCCCGATTGGTTTCATCGATAAACCAGAACGACAGCAAAGGGAGTCACTACTAATTGATCTCCACGGCACGACTGGAGATCTCATGGGAGGTCCCTTGCTGATTGTTGGTGCACAACATAGTGGCAAAGCAACCGCACTCGAAACCATACTATTCTGGCTGACTACACGTTTTCTACCCTCACAACTACGTTGCGCGGTTATTGATCCATTAGCTGAGCTCGATCGCTTTCAGATGCTCCCACATATGCACGCAAATAATGGAGGAATTTCATGGACAGATGGCAGCACTGATGAGCAACTGACACGCTTTATACAATATATCACGGTAGAAATACAAGGACGCCATAAGGCATTCCCCAATCTACTCTGGAATATGCAAACGTTAACACAACTCTGGGCACAAGGAAAAACCATACCGCAACTATTACTCATTATAAGCAACTATCAACTATTTGCCGAACGCTCATCAGCAACCACGATACTCAATAAACTCGTACAGACTGTCATTGAAGCGCGCGCCATGGGCATCTACCTTGTCATCACATCGACCGAAAGTGGCTCGCACTTTATACCAGTCGACATCATGGGAAAACGCACAACTAGAATTGGTTTCTGGCTCAATGACATACAACGCACTGAGCTATTTGGCCAAACCCCCTTTGTATCTGAGACAATTCCCGGGCGAGGACTTATCATGACCCCCGATCACAAAATCAATCAGATACAACTAGCGCTGCCAATGGCCGGCAAGAGCGAAAACCTACGCGAAGAGCATCTCAGCAAAGAGCTGGCATTAACCCTACACTAAAAGGTGTGCAGCATTCATACATCATAGTATTGGAGATAGAATCAGTGCAAACCATTTTTATCCTTCAATGATGATATTTCCTTGCATTCAGATGAAAAATGTGTCGCAACACATTTTTAGCGACAGCCGTCGCGTTTCTGAATGTCTATGGGTACAGGTTGCGTTTTTGAATGTATATGGGTATGAGTCGCTATTCTTAATGATACAATGGTTGCTATCAATGATAAAAAACAGATATTCAGGCTCAATTTAAGGATAAAACGATGAAATTACAAATTCATATGAGTCCAGCAGATGCACAGGCAACCAGGCTCTCAGCTGATGATATTTATATTGTGATAGATGTGATCCGAGCCACAACGGCGATCACTACTATCTTTGATAGCGGGGCGAAGCGAATATTAGTAGCAGATACGGTTGAGCAAGCTCGCAGAGCAGCTCGGTTGATACCCGGAAGATTACTATGTGGGGAGCGCAATGCCAGACCATTGCCAGATTTTGATTACGGTAATTCTCCAGCAGAGTTTTCTCGCCTGCATCTCAGTAATCGTGAACTGATTCTCACCACAACAAATGGCACACGAGCATTCTTTGCTTGTCCAGAGCAAAGCATACGCCTGGCTGGCTGTTTTTATAATGCCAGAGCGGTCACGACCTACGCACTTGCACAGGCACAGGCACAAGCCAGTAACATTGCTATTGTGTGTGCCGCAGAGAGTGGCTCTTTTGCGCTCGACGATACGGTTTGCGCGGGCTATCTAGCACAGGAAATACAGCGTCAACGACCTGATATTCAATGCCATGAAAGCGTACTAGCGGCAAGTGGTCTCTATCAACTCTATGCTCCTCCTAAATTAATTGAGTATAGCAATTCGATACAGCAAGTCATTCAAGCAGGATTGAGTGAAGATGTAGAACTGTGTCTGCGCCAAAATGTTAGTACTAGCATCGGTCAAGTGACAGGACGAGAGGCGGAGACAGATTTATTGATGCTTGAACGCGTATACATGACTCAATAAATACAACCATCACCTCTGATATCTATATAGAACTGCTAAAAAAGGCTGCTGGCAAAATCCATCCATAAGCGCTGCCGTCCAGATAGAGGATCACAACCAACTTTCTACACACAATAAACATTACTGTATAAAATAATATATTTTTACATGCAAATACATATAAATTGACAAATAGAATTTAAAATGTTATAAATAAATCATTGTAAAATATAGACGACACTGGGTATCGATACGTACACATTTTATGGATATTTACAAAAAATGCATCAATAACATGTATTGGCCACTCAATTCAAATTCAGCAAGATGGATGTTCTGCCAGCATAAAACCAAGCCGCACCAATCAATCACATGGTAAAGGCGGGACATATGGGCGTTGTGGAGGAATTCAAAAAGGAGAATAACGTGACCATTCGTGTAAAACAACCATTGGCGAAACGTCATTTTAGTTCGAACGATCCTTACTGGACAGACAAACAAGAAACACTCAACGATGTTGCTCGCAATGCCATCGTCAATAGTGAAATCTTTACTCCATTGGATATGAATATTGAGGTTGATGCAATGGGAACAGTCATTGTTGAAACAAACGATATCAATAAGGGAGGAATAACTGGCATAGATCATCAGATGCATGTGATACGTATTCCACAAGAAAAGGCCTATCAACGTATTGTAGAAGCGGCGCAGAGAAAATTTGAGTTACTAGAAGGACTCTATGAAGAGGGTCATCAGGGAGCTCTTAGCTGGTTCCGCCGTAGCTTATTTACGGCAATAATGGAAGCCATTATGATTGCATTGTCTATCTGCATTCCATTTCTCATATACTCCCTGCGACTTGAGCAACAAATTATTCCAATCATCAGTTTTGTTGTGTTCACAAACATCGTAAATGCATGTATAGCGGTCTGGATTTTCCGTCAAGCCCAATTAGCCAACAAACAAGTTGATCACTATCTCAACAGTCTCACAGAGATTTGTAATTTCTCAGCAATTACGCACATTATTACGCATATTCAAATGAGCGACACACAAAAAAGCCTACTCCAAAAGGCCTTGATATCCTCGTCATTAGGTCTTGCCACATTATCTGAGGGTGCAAAACATCAGCAAACCAAGCCTTTGCTATAAAGATAAAGATAAATCTTTACACAAAAAAGATGAAACGTCCATTTATGAGATATCCTGGATAGTCAAGAGGGGAGTATGGACAAATGCACAAGAAAAGTCGAGCCAAACAATCTTCTATATATGAGACAAATACATCATATCCTCTTGAAACTAAGATGGCATCAGAACAGATGTATGAGCAAAGTCGCTTCGAAGCCCAATGCTGGTTTTTCACAAGTCTTATTGTGGCAATTATAGGCACAGTGTTCATTTTAGGTACAGTTTTACTTTTTTTCCTGTTTAGCAACACTTTCTTCTTAACCAAGAGTGGAAAAGTAGCTGTGACGATTGCTAACATTGCAACTGGCATTTCGCAACATCTAATTATTTCACAAGCGCGCGCGGCAAATAAGCGAGCAGATCATTACGCCAGCGAACTCCGCAAGGAAGCCAACGAATTAAGCGTCTATGAAATCATTCGCGTTATCTCATCTTCTTTACCGGAAGGTGAGGAAAGAAACAATCTCATTGTGCGCACAATTAGTGAAGCCCTGATACATCGACCATACGAAATGCCAATCCCGTTATCAGTCCCAGGATTTCTAAACAGAAAATCTTCTTCGTCGTAGTCACGTCATATATAAGGTTTGGAATACATTCAAAATAAAATGTATGTAACCGGTATTCTCATCCCCGCGAGGAATAAGGGATGAGATCGCGGCACACGGACTAGTCAATACGCAAAACTAATTTCCCGAAGTTACGATTTTCGGCCATCTGTGCATGAGCTTTGGCAATATCACGTAAAGGAAAGACTTCTTCGACAATTGGCACAATCGTAGCATTCGCGAAGAGTGGCACAACTTGCGTTGCGAAGAGGCGTGTTGCTCTCAATTTCTCTTCAAGAGTTCGCGAGCGCAGCGTACAACCACGAATTTGAAGACGTTTAGCCATCACCATACTCAGGTCAACATTAGCGTTTGATCCACCCAGAGTCGCCAAAAAAACCAGACGTCCCCAGGCAGTGAGAGACTCCAAGTTTTGTTGCATATAATTCGCACCGACAAAGTCAAGCACAACATGGACGCCTTCACCATGTGTAAGCTGCTTAATCTCTGCTGCGAAATTCGTATCAGCCAGGCCAACATCCAGCCCCAGCTCCTTCGCACGTTCCAGCTTACTAGCTGTGCGCGAAGTACCATAGACAGTAGCGCCGACAGCCTTCGCTATCTGAATGGCGGCCGTACCAACGCCACTCCCAACCGCATGCACAAGCAATCGTTCACCCATCTGCAAAGCAGCCTGACTAAACAAAGCGTCATGCGCCGTTATAAATACTTCTGGTATTGACGCCGCCTGAACAAAATCCAGGTTTTCAGGAATTTCGACAAGCATCCCCTCATGCACCAACAAGTACTCAGCCTGGCCACCGCCACCCACGATACCCATTACACGCTGCCCAGCTTTCCATCTGGTCACCAAAGGTCCCACTGCATCCACTTCACCTGCGAACTCCATCCCCGGTATGTCAGATGGAGATCCAGCGGGTGCGGGATAAAAACCAGCTCGCTGAGCCAGATCCGCACGGTTAAGACCTGCTGCACGGACACGAACACGCACCCAGTCACCAACGGGTTGAGGTGTCTCTACCTCTTTAATAGCTAATACTTCTGGACCGCCAGGTCGAGTAATCACGACAGCTTGCATAGCTTATATCCTCCTCAATAAGCATACTTAAACGAAACAGACACTGTCCGCATATCTCTATTGTAGTCACAAAAGTGTTTTTGAAACCTACCTATTCTCCATTTATACGTTCGACCTATACCTAGAAGCTTCCTGATAGGAATGGTGAAAGTTTTTGCCAAAACCAAAATAATCAGCGACCTGGATACACAATAATTAATATATCGTATAATCCAGGTCGCTGACTTAAAAAAAGTGTACTTGTTACGCAGAAGCTACTGTTGTACGGCAGCCAGGTCAAGTTCAAATTTAACTTCGTCACTTACCACAGCGCCACCGGTCTCAATCAATCCACCCCAAGCCACGCCAAAGTCTCTACGGTTAATCTTAGATGTGGCAGTAAAGCCCGCACGCTGCAAACCGTAAGCATCTTTAACGACGCCAGTATGTTCTACCGCAAAAGTGATAGGCTTTGTGACACCACGCATTGTAAAGTCACCAGTTACCTTATAATCATTACCGGCTTTTTCAACGCGGGTACTCTTAAAAGTGATTTTGGGAAACTGCTCAATCTCGAAGAAATCGGCGGTGCGCAGGTGACCATCGCGTCTTTCATCATGAGTAGTAATGCTTGCAGCATCTACCTCAGCCTCAACTGAAGAATTAAGGGGATTTGCTTCGTCAAAATTTATTGTACCAGCAAAGACGTTGAACTGTCCCCGAACGGTGGTTACTACCATGTGACGAACAGAAAAACCAACCTGAGAATGACCGGAATCAATTTTCCAAGTAGCCATAAAATATAGTCCTCCAATGAAATTGTTTACTGCGTAAAAGTTAGTTACTACACTAACATTAGCTGCATGTTAGCATGAACTCTTCTTTCTGTCAAGAGACTAATATTTAATTAGCAGAGCAATTAAATCTATTCTATGGCTTATTAAGGTAAGCAGTGGATAGATAAATCTACGGGGTTGATCAGAGGCGGATTTCATGGATTGTGGCACAAAAACAGAGGATACACCTGGTAGACGGTTTCTACCAGGCATACCCCCCATTGACGTTGTATTACGTGACTGCTGGGCCGTACGCTCAGAAATTGTTAGAAACGCGACCGACGCTGTTTACGACGGGCGGCTTCTGCTTTCCGTTTGCGACGCGACTGTGGACTTTCGTAATATCTTCTGCGGCGGGCTTCTGCAAGGATACCCGCGTTCTGTACTTTACGATTAAATCGTTTAAGCGCAAGTTCAAACGATTCACCAGCTTGAATAACAATTTCGCTCATGGAACCTACCAGCGAGACGAGCGGCGATCACCACCACCACCACTACCACCACGGCTAGCGGTGCGAGGCTGATAACAATCGCTGCAATAGACTGGGCGATCTTCGCGGGGCTGGAATGGAACCTGGGCTTCGTTACCACAACTTGCGCAAGTAGCGGTATACATTTGGCGGGGCTCGCGATATCCACCGTCGTTACCACCGCCACCGCGTGATGAGCGGGAGCGATCACCCATGTGGCTCTTACGAGCGGCACGGCATGATGGGCAACGTGATGGGTTGTTTGTTAGTCCACGGCTCGCATAAAATTCTTGCTCGCCAGCGGTAAAAGTGAATTCCTGATTGCAGTCTCGGCAAATCAACGTCTGGTCTGTGAATGACATAAATGCTTCTCAATTCTTGGGTCTAAATTTCCCATATAGCTCTTCTGCTGCACAGCACAACTTTCATGGATTAGCCATTGAAAGCAACTATATGTGTACAGTGTCTTGAGATTATACCATACAATGAGACAAAATGCTACTACTTTTGGGGCTTTTTTTGCTTTGTACAAAATTTTGCTCTGATGTTAATCATCCATTCAGAGGTAGCTTCTCTCACAAAAAATCGTCCCTTCAAAAGTAATCTAAAGGCTCGCACCCTTCCTCATCTATTAAGGAGATGCGTACATAATAGAAACGTGTAACATCCAAAAAACATATACATGGCATTAGTTAACCATGATATAATCAGCTCAAAGTACAGTAGAATTTGCAAAGGATACAAGAGCATGTTCACCCTCGATGACATACTGCAAGGTACTGCTGGCAAGGCTCGCGTGTTGAGTCGTACGACGCCTGATCCACAACTCATCTTTCGCTCAGCCCATCATGACAATCGCCAGATCGAGTCTGGTGACCTCTTTATTGCGCTCAAAGGGGCGCATGTCGATGGACACCGCTTTATCGCGGCAGCGGCTCAGGCCGGGGCTATTGGCGCGCTCTGTACTGAAGAGGCTGCCGATGTATCAGACGATTTTATTCAGATTATTGTTCCCGACGTTGTTGAAGCACTGCACGCTATTGCCCGTGTCCGAACCAGCCGCCAGCCCACAACAACCTATATAGGCATCACAGGTAGCAACGGCAAGACAAGTACAAAGGAAGCAGTTGCGGCTGTTCTCAGTCGTCTCGCTCCAACGCTAAAGACGCTCGCTTCCTACAATACTGAGATCGGCTATCCTCTGACACTACTCCGCCTAGAGCCTCAACATCGCTACGCGGTCCTGGAGATGGGGGCACAATGGGTGGGAGAACTCGCCTGGCTCTGCACCATTACTGCTCCTGATTGGTCTATGGTTACTAATGTTGGAGCCTCGCACCTGGAATATTTTGGAACACAGGAGCGGGTTGCGCAGGCGAAAAGTGAACTGGTTCAGGCTCTCACTCCTGAAGGTATTGCCTTTCTCAATTATGATGATCCTAATGTGCGGGCCATGAGTGTCAAAACACAGGCAACTATTTTTTCCTATGGAACCGCTGCGGACGCTATAGTTCGTGCGAGCGAGATTGGCGGCGATACGTTACGCGGACGAAATTTTACGTTACATTACAAGGGAGACTCTATACATATCCAATTGCACATTCCTGGTGAGCATGGAATAACTATCGCTCTGGCCGCTGCGGCTGTGGGGTTGGCTGCAAATATGCCGATAGAGGAAATCAAGGCAGCACTAGAAGATTTGAAGACGTTTAAACGTCGTGGTGAAATCAAAGTAGGACCCAACGGCAGCGTGCTCATCGATGATAGCTATAACGCCAATCGCCAATCAATTCTAGCGATTGTAAAGACAATGCATGAAGCACAGATAGATTCTGAAGGAAAGCGTTGGGCTGTGCTTGGCGATATTCTGGAACTAGGCACCTATGCCCGTGAGGAACATCGCAAGACAGGATTGGCACTAGCGACGCTGGTCGATTATGTCGTTGCCATTGGTGATCAGGCACGTTTCTACGTTGAAGGAGCCATTGAAGCGGGCCTGCCCGCCACACAGACCTATTATTATGAGGCACACCTGGAGAATTGTTTAGCATTAGAAGCAGCGAAACGAGCTGCCGCTGATTTGTTGAAACAGCAGGTAAAGAAGAGTGATCTCGTGCTTCTCAAGGCGTCGCTAGGTTTTGGTATGGACACGTTGCTTACCATGATACAGGCATGACGTTTCTTCATGATAAGAAAGGATAAACAATGGCACAACAGAAAAAACGGATTGGGGTTGTATTCGGCGGTCGATCTGGTGAACATGAGGTATCTTTAGCCTCTGCCCAGGCGGTTATAGCAAATCTCAATCCAGAAAAATATGAAATCATACCAATTGGTATTACCAAAACAGGTCAATGGCTGCTGGGAACAGAACCAGCCACACTAATTGCCGCAGGACTCAATATTCAACAAAAGTCAGAGGAGAGCCAGGAAGTCTTTCGCAGTGTCACCTATACTGGCGATCCTACAATAGGACATCTCATTCCACTTGAGGGCGGCGAGCCACTGGGAGATCAGGGAAGAGTGGACGTCATCTTCCCCGTACTGCATGGCACATATGGTGAAGATGGCACATTGCAAGGCTTACTTGAAATGGCGAACGTACCATACGTTGGCTGCGGCGTCCTGGGAGCCTCTCTGGGTATGGATAAAGAGAAGATGAAAATGGTCTTCGAGAGTGCCCATCTACCCAACGTCAAATATCTGGTTTATCGACGGAACCAATGGGAACGTTCACCAGAGACCATCCTGGATACTATCGAACAACAGCTAGGTTATCCCAACTTTGTCAAGCCAGTGAATTTGGGCTCTAGCGTCGGTATCAACAAAGCCCATGATCGCACAGAACTCGTGCACGCGCTAAATGTGGCAGCAGAATACGATCGCAAAATCATTATTGAGCAAGGCATCAACTGCCGAGAATTCGAATGCGCAGTCCTTGGCAATGATGAACCGCTCGTCTCAGTCGTCGGCGAAGTTGTTGCCAGCAATGAATTCTATGACTATGACGCGAAATATATCGATAACCAATCACAGACAATTATTCCTGCTAACCTATCTCAAAAAACGGCCGAAGAGATACGTCGCTACGCGGTTGAGGCATTTACAGCTCTGGACTTGAGCGGACTTGCACGCATAGATTTCTTTATGGATAAGGAGACCGAGAAAATCTATATTAATGAGGTCAATACGCTGCCAGGCTTTACGCAGATCAGCATGTATGCCAAATTGTGGGCAGCAAGTGGTCTCCCTTACACCGAACTCTTAGATCGACTGCTTGAGTTGGCCCAGGAACGGTACGATGATCGTCAAAGAAATCGCACAATTCTCTAAAGCCACCATGGGAAAGGAGCGAATATGGCACGAACCACTATTCGTTCAATGACCGTTGAAACGTTAGATATTCCGTTGCGGGAACCATTCACTATTGCGACTGGAAGTGTCACACAGGCACACAACATACTTATCACACTCACGCTTCAGGATGGAAGCGTGGGTTATGGGGAGTGTGCACCATTTTCACCCAGTACCGGAGAGTCACAGGAGACTGCGCTGGCTGCCGCCAGGGGCTGTATTGAACTCTTGAAAGGTCGTGATGTCGCCCAATGGCGTCTGCTTTCCCAACTGGTTCATAGCTTTTATTTTTCACAAAAAACTGTCTGCGCTGGTATTGAGATGGCAATTCTGGACGCACTTACACACGCTTATGGCATACCACTCTACAACTTCTTTGGTGGCGCGAGCTCATTCATTGAGACTGATATGAGCATTCCAATGGTGACACCAGAACGAGGTTTTGAATTGGCGGAAGAGTCAGCCAAACGTGGTATTAAAACCCTTAAGGTTAAGGTCGGTGGTGATCTACGCGAAGATGTCAGTCGCGTAGAAGCCATACGCAGTGGAGCACCACATCTTGGCATCACCCTGGATGCCAATCAGGGCTATACCCCCAACGAAGCTCTACTCTGTCTGGAAGCCCTCGACAATCGTGATATCCGCCCACTCTTGCTTGAAGAACCGGTGCATAAAGATGATCTCCAGGGACTGCGCTACATAATGCAACATACAAGCGTCCCGATAGCGGTCGATGAAAGTGCTTCCAGTCTGGCAGCGGTAGCACGTATCATCTCAGAAAATGCTGCGAATGTCGTGAGTATCAAACTTATGAAGACTGGCATTGTTGAGGCTCTAGATATCGCAGCGCTCTGCCGCGCCTCAAACAAACAATTGATGATCGGTGCCATGATCGAGTCTCGTCTGTCCATTAGTGCCGCGGCTCACTTTGCTGCTGGTCTGGGCGGTTTCCTCTTCATTGATCTCGATACTCCCATGCTGCTTACTGAAGATCCATTCAATGGTGGCTACGAGCAGAAGGGTGGTATTTATGATCTTGCTAACATCGAGGGTGGACTAGGAATTACACGAAGATAGTAGAACAACCTGACATCATATTTAGATAAGGCATATAAAGCGTTCAGAGAGCGGTAGGTCAAATAGCTAACCTCTCGTTCTCTGATATTTCATAGCCATCAAATGAGATTTTCATGTAGATGATTATACCACCCAAACGGCCATACAGCAGTTATGATTCACACAGAAAAAAGCAAAATCTGTACAATTTCTCCTTGACACTAACCATTACTAGCTTCTATACTACAGTAGAAGAGTAGTAGTTTCGTATGTTGATCCACTAAGTCAACTATGATGGTTTATAAATAAGGAGGCCAGATCCATGGCTGAGTATACACATCCAGAAGCACTCGTAGATTTAAGTTGGGTAGCTGATCATCTAAATGATTCCAATGTACGCTTGATTGAAGCCGACGAAGATGTATTATTATATGAAGTTGGTCACATCCCTGGTGCGGTAAAACTCGACTGGCATGTCGATGTACAGGATCCCTTGAGCCGTGATTTCATCGATCAGGCAGGGCTAGAGAAACTCTTTGCCAAATGGGGTATCACCAACGACACCACAATTGTGCTCTATGGCGATCGTAATAACTGGTATGCAGCTTACTCATACTGGCTGTTTACGGGCTATGGTCATAAGAGTCTAAAGATCCTCAATGGTGGCCGCACCAAGTGGGAAGCAGAAAGTCGTCCTTATACCAAAGAAGTACCTCACTACGAGCAGACAGCATATCATGCTCAGCCCGCAGATGAGAGCATCCGTGCTTTCCGCGATCAGGTACTGGCCCGTTTGAACGACGAAGATCTGCGCCTCATTGATGTACGCTCCCCACAGGAGTACAGTGGCGAACTTCTCCATATGGTCAACTATCCACAAGAGGGTGCGCAGCGCGCAGGCCATATTCCTCATGCCAAGAGTATTCCCTGGGCTGTCACAGCCAATGCTGATGGAACCTTCAAATCCGCTGAGGAATTGCAAGCGATCTACACTGGCAAAGATGTTACACCCGACAAGCAGGTCATTTCATACTGCCGTATCGGTGAGCGCTCTGCACATACATGGTTTGTACTTAGCCGTTTGCTTGGTTATCCTAATGTCAGAAACTACGATGGCTCTTGGACAGAATGGGGTAGCCTCGTTCGCTCCCCTATCGAGCGCTAGGCCCTTAAAGCTGTATTTCTGCCCATAAAACTTTCAGACCCTGCCGGACATTGTCCTGAGCAGGGTCTTTTTTTTCATGAAAACACTAAATAGCACTGACCGTACCTAATTCCACTCATCTGCTAGTTCATCTTGTACATAACACTCAACCTCATTTTGAACTTTTCGCATAAGATTGCGTATGTAATAATAGGATGGATGTTTGCAAGATTGAGACACAGACGCTGGGGTAGCAAAAAGATGAAATGTCCTTACTGCGGTAAAGAACTCCGTGACAACGTACGCTTTTGCGGAAATTGCGGTAAATTGGTGAGTTCTCCTTTAACATCTACGCCTTCAAATAGCGAGAACACACTGTCAAGTTCGTTAAGAGCCGGCTCACGATTACAAAGCGACCGCTACATCGTCTCAAGAATCCTTGGTCAAGGCGGTATGGGGGCGGCGCTCCTGGCAACAGATATTCGTCTGGATAACAAACTTGTAGTCATTAAAGAATTGATCTCTGATAGCGTTGATCAAAAACATCGTTTGGAGGATATACGTAATTTTAAACGTGAAGTGGCAACGCTAGCACATATTGATCATCCACTTGTACCAAATGTGACAGATAATTTCCAAGAGGATACACGCTACTTCATGGTGCAAGAATATATCAATGGTGAAAATCTGGAGGAACTCCTGCTGCGCATGAACCGGCCACTAGCAGAACGCGAAGTGCTGGTCTGTGCGTCAGAAATTCTCGATGTGCTGGATTATCTTAGCCAGCAGACGCCTCCTATTGTGCATCGGGATATTAAGCCTGCGAATATTATTATCGGTGCAAAAGATAAAAAGGCCCATCTAGTGGATTTTGGCATTGCTCGTGCAAATGAAGTGAGCAAACAGACAGCGGCGTTAGGGACACCGGGTTATGCTCCACCAGAACAATATCAGGGAAATGTTGATCCTCGTTCAGACCTGTATGCATTGGCCGCCACACTTCATCATATGCTCACCAATCGTGATCCAAGAAGCTATCCACCGTTCAACTATCCAGCGATTCGCGCATCGAACCCACAAATCTCACCAGAAACTGAGAGCATCTTAACGAAGTCACTGAATAACAATATAAACCAGCGCTATCAGAGCGCCATCACCATGAAACAAGAGATCGACCAGATTTTACGGCAACGTTTCGGCCTCTCCGGCAATATTGATAACTACACTCTGGGCACATCAGGACAGATGCCAGCGTTGCCAGCGTCGACATCATCAACTTTTTCAATGACAAAACAGCCAACTATTCTGCAGGCAACGACACCAGCAAATCTGCCATCGCCTCAGCCTGCGCCAATTACGCTACCTGGAGTAGTGCCATTCACGCCGCTCCCAAGTATTTATACGGGCCCATTATCAGCGTCTGGAGCTCCAACGCAGTCAGCATACCAACAGCCGCCAATACAGCCCACGCCACACAAGCGCAGGAGGATACTACCAATAGCCGCTATCATTGTACTGATCTTACTACTAACCATCGGATCTTATGAGGCTTATAGCGTTGCCACACTGTCCAAAAAAGATTCAGCGATCGGCATTACAATGATCAACGGAGAACCAATTGGGATCAGCGATGGCACCGTCGCTATTGATACGACGTTGGCAGATGGTTCATTGAAAACGCAAGCGGCCCAACAACTTAAGCAATCCACCAACAACAACGACAACGCAGTTATCTCTCTGCTAAATCAGGCTCTCGCGGAAAATTCAAATGATGCTGAAGCACTTATCTATCAAGAAGATATCCACGTTATCAATTCCGGAATGCCCTATGTCACACTAGTCATCGCAACAATGCTCAGTGGAGATCAGGTTCAGGTGGGACGAGACGATCTGCAAGGAGCCTATGTGGCTCAAAAAGAGTTCAATGATGCATCGAAACTACGTGGTGGAACACAGGTCAGGTTGCTTATCGCGAATACAGGTAGCCAAGCGAGTACAGCCATCAGTAACGTGACCAGGGTAGTACAACAAATTGTACAACTGCGAAATTCAGACCCGACGTTCGTCGGCGTCATGGGTTGGCCTTTCAGTGGACGTACGCAGGCGGCTATCAGCACTTTAAGTAAAGCGCAGATCCCGATGGTTTCGCAGACATCATCCAGCGATTCTCTGACTGATGCCTCACCGTACTTCCTACGCGTTGTTCCAGCCAACACGATACAAGGTGTGCAGGGAGCCAAATATGCTGAGCAGACATTGCATGCGAAAAAGGTGGCACTTTTCTATGATGAGCAGGATACTTATAGTGAAAGCCTGGCGCAGGACTTCCGGGCTCAGTTTGAAGTAAAGGATAAAAATCAGATTATCGAAGAACACTACACCATTGGAAAGGCAGAGACCATTGCGAGCGCGGTCCAAAACATTCTAAGCCAGAAGGTTGATTTGGTCTACTTCTCAGGCTACGCCAGTGATGTCAGTACGCTACTGGTCAACTTGCCTGCGGGTAATCTACCCGTCATGGGTGGCGATGCTCTCTATGAATTAGGAGGATATCAGAGTAGTGCACGAGCTAATTTTAGCCGTCTACGCTTCACAGCTTTTGCCTATCCTGATGAATGGGATGTCCTTGGATATACATCACAAAAACCATCATTTTTTTCAGAATACACAGCGGCCTTTAATCCTGATGGCCAACATCCTGGAGGTTCCTATGGCTTTACGCGTACAGACAATGATGTTATGCTTTCCTATGATACAACCGTTGCCTTATTGACTGCGTACAATAAGGCATTGGGGACAGGAAAGAAAAATCCTACGCCCGTGGATGAAAATCAAGCTTTACATGCTATCAATGGCAACAACGCCATTCAAGGCGTTGGAGGACAGATTGCCTTTGGATCAAATGGAGATCCAATCAATAAAGCAATTGTCGTCCTTTATGTCGATCAGCAAGGACGCATCCATATGGCACCAACGATTCTGGGTCGCTTTTTGAAGTAGAGGTTGCAATTGGCATTAGCAATTGGCATTAGCAACGGGACTATATACTGTTACTATCTGCCAGCGCGATTTCTATATATTAAATAGCTACGAGATTGGAATAACAGGCATAACTATGAAATGTCCTTTTTGTGGCACGGATAATCCGGCAGGCGAAACCTTTTGTGCCAATTGTGGGGGATATCTAGACACATCAGGCAATGGTCAAACGACCATCGGGTCAGCCAATAACCAGATGACTGGCCCGACACAGGTGTCAAACAGTGGCAGTGGTAGTATTGGCGCAACAACAACTGGTGGTGGAACGCGAGGGGGTAATTCAAGTACCCTTACGCCTAGTAGCCAGTTACAGAATGGCCGCTACGTGGTCGAAAAAATCCTTGGTCAAGGTGGCATGGGTGCGGCTGTGCTAGCACGAGACACGCGTGTCTCAAACAAACATGTCGTCATCAAAGAATTGATCTCCGATGAAAGCGACCCGACACAACGCCAGGAGGATGAACGCAATTTTGAGCGTGAGGTGGAGACACTCTCTAAACTCGATCATCCACTCATTCCGAACGTCACCGATAGCTTCAAGGAAGGTTCGCGCTATTACATGGTGCAAGAATATGCACCAGGCGAAAACCTGGAAGACTATATGGAACGGACCAATCGACCTATGCCTGAAAAAGAAGCACTTACCTATATCTCTCAGGTATTAGATATCCTGGTCAGTCTGAGTGAACAGAAGCCGCCGATTGTGCATCGAGACATCAAACCGGCCAACATTATCATCAGTAGCCGAGACAAACGCGCTCGCCTGGTAGATTTCGGTATCGCTAGAGCAGATGAGGTCAAAAATGCCAAACGCAAACAAACGACAGCGCTAGGTACTCCCGGCTATGCACCGCCTGAACAATATCAGGGCAACGCGGATGCACGCTCTGATATTTATGCATTGGCGGCCACATTACATCATCTGGTAACGAATAGAGATCCACGCAACTTCCCGCCATTCAGCTATCCGCCTGCGCGCAGTCTAAACAAACAAGTCTCACCTGAACTGGAGAGCATTCTTGAGCGGGCACTCATCCTCGATATTAACAAACGTTATCAAAGCGCAGCAGCCATCAAGCATGATATTGATGATCTTCTGAACAATCGCTTCCAGACGACACATACCACCAGTAGCTATTTGCTACATTCGTCGCCGGGAATAACAACGCCAGTAACGCCGCCCCCGCCGCCTCCACAAGCAGCCCCCCCGTCGTATCGAGGAGGCTATGGTCCAACCCAACAGCCCAAATCTACAACGCCATATCCAATCAATCAGGGGCAACGACGAGGGCAACAATCAAACTATCAATCGCAAAACTTCGCTCCTATCCCGACATCGATCACAAGAAAGAAGGGGCATAATTATATTGTCTGGAGTTTTCTGCTGCTGATCGTGGTCGTTGTCATTATCGCAATAATCTTCTTTACCATGGCATATATGGCATCACCAAATCCAGCATATCCGATTAACAGTACCGGTACAATCAGTGCCACGAGTAAATCAATTGTCACGAATACGAACACCGATCCAATCAGCGTCACCATGGTGAAAGGTGAGCCCATCGGACTAAGCGATGGCAACTTCGCCTTTGATACGTCGCGTTCAAATAAAGCCCTCAAGGCAGATGCGGTAGCAGCATACCAAAATAGCAGCCAGGCCGCCAACCTCTGGGGTAATGCCGCCGATGGCAATCCTTCCAGCGGGGATTCCAGCGATGCCGAAGCACATATTTATCAGGAAGACGCTCGCGTCATAACTTCTGGAAGTCCCTATATTACATTCGTAGTTGGTACCATCCTCAGCGGTGCTAATGCCAGCGTTGGAGCAGATGATTTACAAGGTGCCTATATCGCGCAAAGCGAGTGGAATAACCAAAATACACTTGGTCAGGTAAAAGTACGTCTAATCATCGCCAATGCGGGGAGTAATTCGGCGAATGCGGGCACGCTGGCTACGCAGATTGTTCAAGCTGCCGCCAAAGATCCCCATATCGTTGGAATCATGGGATGGCCATTTAGTGGATATACTGACGACGCAATCAGTATATTGAGAAAAGCCGGCATACCAATGGTATCGGGCACAGCTTCCGGCGATGAACTTACTGCCATTTCGCCCGACTTTTTCCGCGTTGCACCATCTAACCAAATGGAGGCTAATGTCGGCGCTACGTATGCTCAAACTAGCCTCAAAGCGACAAAAGCTGTTGTCTTTCAAGATACATCAGATTCATACAGCAATGGCCTGGGAAATGACTTTCAAACAGCTTTCAAAGGGCAGATAACGCAAGTCATCGATTACAAATTGGGTGATGCTCAATCCATTCTCGATGGCTTAGCACAATTGAAGACAAATCCTGGCCTCATTTACTTCTCTGGTTATGCCAGTGATATGGATACCATCCTCACTAAGATTAATAACTATCCATCGCTAGCACAGACTCAAATTCTAGGAGGGGATGCACTATACGAGTTAGGAGGCTATTCACCTGCGGCGCGTCCAAACCTGAATCGACTACATTTTACAGCCTTTGCCTATCCAGATGAATGGAGTGTTCTGGGAGATGCAAATAAACAGCCAGCATTCTTCAATGATTATGTAGCAGCATATAAAGGAGCCCATCCAAAAACTGTCTACGGCTATACTCGACCTTCAGGCAACGTCATGCTGGCCTATGATGCGATGCTGGCATTACTTACCAGCTCTAAGCAAGCTCTTAATGGTGGAACGGCGATGAAGCCTGCAGATCTACAGGTAACATTGACGCAGATCAAAAACCTGCAAGGAGTGAGTGGAGACATCACGCTCGGATCAGATGGAAATGCTGTCAATAAAGCGATTGTCGTCTTATACGTCGATTCAGAGAATCGTATTCATATGGAAACCAAACTTGGAGCAGGAACTTTATTAGCTCCATAATATCAATAAAGTACCCTTGCTGAGACCAGGAAGATACAAATTAGCCATACCGCATCTTGATAACTTATGAGATGTGGTATGGCTCAAATATGTGGAAATCTAAACTCCATAGTCTCAGGAGTAAGGTTTTCTATCTCAACTACTTTTTGACGACTAGTAGCACCGCGCACAATCCTGATCATACGCCTGGGCAAAGACAATTGATCAGCAAGCAGCGCTACCAATGCGTCATTAGCGGCTCCATCGACAGGGGGAGCGGTTAAACGGGCCTTAAATCCATCTCCATCCCACTCCAACTTGTTTTTGCTACTGCGAGGAATAACCCGAATAGACACGAGCATGTACCGTACCTACCATCCCATAGGCAGAGCTTGAAGCAGCACTGTTCGCAGTATCAAGAGTACAAACAAGGTGACAATAAACGATAAATCCAAGATCCATACTTGACCGATTACACGTCGCATGGGCTGAATAAAGGGATCTGTTATGCGAGCCAGAAAGCGGATAAACGCATAGCGCTCATCGATGCGAAACATGGATGCAATCCCTCGAATCAGCATTGCCAGGACCAAAATGGAGAGACCATAGTTAATCAGGTAAAAAAAGATAGGTATAGACAGCGGCGATGGCGTATACATAATTACTCCTGAACAGTACGAACTTCAATATACGTGAAGCCATAGAACTTACGGCGTGTGATATCAGTCACGCGCACGCCTTCCAGTTCTGGCAATGTTGTAAAGTGCTTCTGGACATATTCTCCGAGCGGACGTGCCGATACCCAGCCTGCGACAGAAGATGCGGCTGCCGTTGCCACTCGGGTGCGACTATTACTTGATGCCATCCCTAATAGGGTACCAATCGTCACCATAGAGACGCCTACAGCCAAATTCGTGCCACAATTTGGATGAATGGCTAATCCAGCCTCACCCGCCAGCAAGCGTGTCAGAGCCTCATCTAGAGCGTGTCTTAGCAATCCTAGATCAACATCACCAAAGATAATAAAACCATTATTATTCGAACGGGCACTCACACTCAAGGTGGGATCCATTGTAGCCAATATCGTAAATGTGGCATGTTCTAGAGCATGGTTCTGCCGTGTTCGGCGACTAAACAATAAATCATCAAATTTCATGAAGATTTTCCTTTCACACCATCTAGTCCTCAGCAACAGCGCTAATGGACCGCATAGAGCTCCAGCCACTCACAAATTGAGAGGTTGTTTGATACGTTCACCAAATATAGCACGTCCAACACGTACAATCGTCGCGCCCTCTTCAATCGCTACATGATAATCGTCTGTCATTCCCATCGAAAGATGCTCCCAGTTCTCATCAGGCAATTCCTGACGGAGCTGATCTCGTAATTCCCGCAACGCACGAAAAACTGGACGTACCTGCTCTGCGTTCTCAACTAGAGGTGCCACTGTCATCAACCCACGCACTTCCAGATGCGGCAGAGCAATAATCTGGCGAGCAATGAACAACGTCTCCTCTGGAGCCATACCTTCCTTGCTCGCTTCACCTGAAATATTTATTTGCAAGAAAACAGGTTGCCGCACATCTGTGTTATCGGCCTTACTCCTCTTTTCTGCTGCGCGCTGAAGGGCCTGAGCCACATGCAAACTATCAATGCTATGAATATAGGCAAAAGAGCCAGCTATCTTATTGGCTTTGTTTGTTTGTACATGCCCAATCATATGCCAACGTAGATCCGGTGAAGAAAAAGCCGCCTGCTTATCCAAAGCTTCCTGGACTCGATTTTCGCCGAAATCTCTCATTCCTAAATTATATGCCATCCTCACAAATTCGAGTGGTTTTGTTTTAGAGACAGCCACTAGCATAACATCATCTGAAGAGCGTCCAACACGTTGTGCCGCCTCGGCTATGGACGCACGAACATGAGTAATATTCTCTGCGATTATCTCTTCCTGGCTTATAGGGAACTGATTTATCACAATTTTCTCTTCACTGATTATTTGACGCTTTATTTAATCTTATTCTATCAATATTGTACATCAGAAATAACAAATCAGGGTCAAAGTACCGCTGGCAGAATAGATTAACAGCCGTTAGTAGTCTTTTTCGATCATTTCAAGTAAGACACCATTTGTGCTCTTTGGATGCAAAAAAATAGCTCGACCTTCAGCGGCCACACGTGGCTGCTGATCTAGGACAGATGCTCCTTTATCTTTTAGATCCTGCAACGCCTCATCAATATCATCAACTTCCAGACAAATATGATGCAACCCTTCACCACGCCGCTCCAAAAACCGCATCAAGCTAGAATTGGGTGCAGTTGGCTCAATCAATTCAATTTTGCTGCCCTGGGGACCACCAAGCGGGAGAAAAGCAATTCTTACCTGCTCTGTTGGTACATCCCTTATCTCACTCGGCACGATTTCCAACGTATCGCGATAAAAAGAGACCGCCTGTTCAAGATTGCGCACCAGAATAGCCACATGATCAATACGCCTGGGCATAATTCCGCTCCTCTTATTCAGCACGATGCGACTTATAACCTACTGCTTGCAGTAGGCAAGCTGGATAAGTCTAAACGATGTGGTACAACCGAAAATAGGCCAATACTACGTTGAATAGTACTTGTAATCGTTTGCAAGGCGATCATTGCGCTAATACAGGTCGCTTCATCATAATGGAGCATCTCAGCCATCTGCTCAAACTCGGCCTGAGTAAGAATTTCATAACTTAAATCCGGCTTCACCAGTGTGCTCAAATCCAGATCAACATAGTAGAGACGCTCTATGCTTATCTGAGCAGGTTGAATAATATTGGCATACGTGTGAATGAGCATATCTTCATTATAGAAAGCGCTGAGTGCATACCAGCGTCCAGGCCAATAAAACTGCAGACAATTGCTCCGTAGATTACGTGTGCCCGAAGTCCAGTTCATTGGTGTACCAGAGGGAAGCCACAAACGCACACAATCCTCAAGATCATAAGATTGCTGCTCACTACCAAGTTGGAGATCAGCAGGTACATTATACGCCTGCCATGACCCACGTAGCATGTGATCAAAACTACGACTCTCCACAATAAAATCTCGTTGCATAATATATCTCCTTTCAACAACATCCATAGTACGGAACAAAGAACAAAACGTCAAGCAAAAAATGTGTATCCTTTTACCTGGATAAAGGGGCTACCAGAAAGTTTTTTTATAGCATTCGTAATTTAGAACACTTATTAGCTCTAAATCCTTCCATCTTATTAAAAATAAACGCCTGATAGCAGAGAAATATAGTAGGAATGTTCAGAACAGCGGTCTATGC
Organism: uncultured Chloroflexia bacterium; assembly: GCA_963699315.1. Lineage (GTDB taxonomy): Bacteria > Chloroflexota > Ktedonobacteria > Ktedonobacterales > Ktedonobacteraceae > Dictyobacter. Next base: position 2,530,803 of record OY969433.1, on the reverse strand, counting down.
AGATAGCCAGAAAGGACGATACTGTATCATTGCCACCTGAGCAATGTTGTACAATAGAAAACAATCCAATAGAACAATTATCAAAGCTATGAAATAATAGGAAAACTGAACGTGTATGCGTTGCTCCAATTGTCAAACACTAAATCCGCCAAACGCCAAATTTTGTCTCGAATGTGGGAATCGACTTGGCAGCTGCCCTAACTGTGGCACTATCAACCCTCCTAGAGCCAGATTCTGTATAGAGTGTGGAAATGCTCTGGCAACGAGACCCGAAACATTGGCAGTTCCAACAATATATGAACCTGTTGTTAATGCTGTAGGGACAGCAACAGTGCCATTGCCAGCATCTTTGCCTGCTTCACTGGCATCGGTAGAAGAAAGGCGGATTGTAACGATCATGTTTGCCGATATTACAGGCTCGACACCGTTGGCTGATCGTCTCGATCCAGAAGACTTGCGTGCTATCCTCACAGGCTATTTTAATTTAATGACTGAACAGATTCGTAAGCATGATGGCACAGTTGAGAAATATATCGGGGATGCGGTGATGGCTGTGTTTGGAACTCCGATTACACATGAGGATGATCCAGATCGTGCGATTAGAGCCGCTCTCGATATGCAGGCCGCCCTGAAACTATTTAATGAACAACGTCTGGCACGCGATCCAGAAGCGACGCGCTTACAGATGCGCATTGGTATCAATACCGGAGAGGTTGCTACTCCAAGCGCTACCGCTACACAATATCACGATTTTCTGATTACCGGTGATGCAGTCAATATCGCGGCACGGCTCCAACAAATGGCGACTCCCGATACAATTCTTGTCGGCGAACGAACGTATCTCTCTAGCCGCGAGGTGTTTGACTTTCAAGCCATTGCGCCATTACATGTAAAAGGTAAGGCTGAACCTATCTCAGCGTATGTAGCACTGGGATTACGGCAATCAACGACAACTATCACCCAACATCCGCGAGGACTGACCGGTGGCAGTACACGGCTAGTGGGACGCGATCTTGAGCTTACGTTGCTACATGCGAGCTATGCGCGTGTTCAGACGGAACAACGCCCTCATCTCATTACTATTTTGGGAGCTCCTGGCATCGGTAAATCTCGCTTAGTGCGCGAATTTATTACGCGAGAACAAGAGCTAGTCAAAAGCGCTTCATCTATTGGTGCTATAGTGCCTCCACTTGTACTTCAGGGCCGTTGCCCTCCTTATGGAGAAGGTATCACTTATTGGCCGCTGATTGAAATTCTGCGTACTATTTTACATGTGCAATATGACGACACCTACGAAACAGTACAACAACGCTTTATCGAATTTTTGCATGTGACCTTTGTAAAGGCCAGCACAAATGCGTCAGATGAAGAGATAGCAGAGATACTATGGCGTAGCATTGGTAATGGTTTGATCAGTAAAAAGATGCCTACCACGGCATCAAATTATGAGGAGCCAGCAAAATCCGAAGTACCCGTGCGCTCAGCAACAACGCAACAGAGTAATGCACAGGGAGCACTATCACGAGCCTGGCGCGTTCTCCTGGAGGCACTAGGAGAAATCCAACCACTAATCATAGTGGTTGACGATCTCCAATGGGCCGACGAAGCACTGTTGGATCTTTTTGAATATCTGACAGATCGTATTACGGCAGTGCCGGTCTTCTTTATTTGTCCTGCACGACCTGATTTCCTGGAACATCACCGTGATTGGGGCGGAGGACACAGGAACTTTACCGCAATCGAGCTAGATGCCCTCACACAGGATGAGAGTAGCGACCTCATCGACTCACTGCTGAATACGAGTGAGTTGCCAGAGGCTTTGCGCTATACAATCCTGACTCGTTCTGAGGGAAATCCATTCTTCGTCGAAGAAATTATACGTATGTTTATCGATCAGGGTATTCTTGTGCGGGGGAAAAACCGTGAACGTGGACAAAGCTACTGGCACGTAGAGAATGCCAAATATAGCATTATAGGAGAATTTGGTCAACCGGTCCAGCCAGAACATTCTGTAAACGATGAGCCAGATGAAGAGGAATCACTTACCAATCCTTATCTTATCCCTCTGCCCTATGTACCAGATACTATTCAAGGAGTTCTGGCAGCCCGCGTTGATCTGCTCAGTCCAGTCGATAAGCAGATCTTACAACACGGCTCCATTATCGGGCGTATATTCTGGCTCTCAGCGCTGCTAGAACTGACTACTGATCTGAATCCGGACGCAGTATTTGAGGCGTTGCTCTCATTGTTTCGTCATGACTTCATTGTCGAAATCAATATGAGAACGACTAGTCCTATCACGCCTGATAGAGCATTTGCCTTCAAGCATATTTTGATTCGGGACGTTGTCTATAACAATATTCCACGCCAGCGACGGGCACGCGAACACGCTCAAATAGCTCTTTGGCTGGAAGAAAAAATCACTGACCAGCAATCGAGTTTTATTGAAATGATCGCCTATCATCTTCAGAGAGCATTAAATACCTGGTCAGCAAATGCAACTATAGATTTCATCGAGATAAAAAATCAGCGCCACTCTGCCACACCGACCATACGTCTTACCCGCAACGATTTACGCGCACGAACTGTGAAATTTTTGACGTTGACAGGTGATCAGGCGCTAGATAGCTACTACAGTCTACGAGCACTACGAGCCTATACAGATGCCCTCGAACTCCTCGATGATAGTCATGCCGATGCGCTAACACGCAGCACGATGCTGACAAAGATTGGTGAGTCTCATGCACAACGCGGGAATCTTGATTCCGCCTGGAAGTCAATACGGCGAGCGTTACAGCTAGTGCTTCCCGAAGAAGCTAAAACTGACCCCGACTATCTCCTCAAAATTTATGATCTGCTTTCTCTCTTTGCGACCCGCTGGCTCGCGTTATTCGACTCTCCACCAGATCAAAAAGAGGTACGCACGTATATTGATAGAGGACTCAGTCTGCTAAAAGAAAAGCCTACCAGTGAAGAACATGTTGCATTCCTCACCTATCTCGTCTTCTGGTACATCGATCAATTAGCGGAGACATCGAGCGAACGAAAAAACGAGCTAGCCGAGCACGCATTTCAAAGTGGTCAACGGGCATTACAAATAGCAGAGGAACTAAATAATCCACGCACGCTCTCGCCCACTTTGGATGCAATGAGTGTTATCTATGTGGCATTTTATCGTCGCTACACAAAAGCTCGCGAGATACAGGAGCGACGACTACAACTTGAACATCTGATTACTAGCCGCGAAGAACTTTATGATCTCTATATTTCTCAGGGATATATCTACCAGCTTGTCTCAGATTATGCGATGGCTTTGACCTATTATGGCCGAGCCTGGAATATCGCACTCAAGATGGAAAGTCCACCGATGGCACTCAATAGCATGACTGGACGCATGACTACATGGTATCGCTGGAACCGTTGGGATGAGGCTCAGAAGATAGCACTGGACATTCTTCGCTTTATTGAAAAATATCAGCAGGATGAGCAACGCCAACTCTGGGCCATTGAGACTCTGGCCTCTATCGCTTATCATCGAGGCAAACAAGAAGAGGGAAATACATACACACAACAGTATAAACGCTTACTCGATCAGAAAAGCGAGTCGCTGACATCTGACAATCTTTCGGTTCTGGAAACAAAAATGCATGCCATTCATTCAGCACAGGAAGACTGGCCACGTGCATTGACTAGCTATCGAGATAAATTTATGCGCAGTGAACCATTGCCCAGTCCAGACATATTAAGCACATACGTTGAACTATTGATCATAAATGATGCGACAGACAAACAAGAAGCTTTATTTGATCGAGCCGTGACATTATGCGAGGATGCTGGCGCACGTAAAAGTCTCGCGGTGGCATTACGTGCTCGTGGACGACTCTATGCACAGAAGCACCAGTGGAAACAGGCTGAAGATGATCTGCTGCGCTCACATCAGTACTGTGAAACCCTTGATCTTCCCTGGGAGAATGCTCACACCTTGTATCATCTGGCAATGCTGCACAAAGATAAAGCCACTAATAATAATTCGATGGAGAGTCCTAATAGTGAGTCAGATTTGATGCGCTATTATTTAGAAAAGGCTCTTGGCTTCTATACATTTCTTCACGCCAGGCCGTTTATCAAACGTGTCAGCAAAGCGCTTGAGGAGTAACTTGTAGTCTTCTCTATTAGCTCCATAACTTTGTCGAATCCCAGCTAGATCCCATTGTGTGCGGGAGCGCAGAGATGCTGATATACTTCAGATTAGCGTGGGCACCTCGTATGTACGCACACATACTCTCCTGCGCGAGAGCAGGTGTATTATTCGTACGACTTAAATGGGCCAGCCATAGCCAACGCATACCGCCTTCGCGCCAGATACGTAATACCGCCTCAGCTGCCTGATCATTAGAAAGATGTCCTGTAGAACTAAGGATACGTTTTTTGAGCATCCATGGATAGGGGCCACGCCGCAAGCGTTCTCGATCATGATTGGATTCTAAAATCAGTAGGTCGGCGTGCTGCATATAATTGAGCATCGTGGCAGTAACTTCACCAGTATCCGTTACCAGACAGACACTACATCCTCCCGCTTGGAGAAGATAGCCGCAAGGAGCAGTTGCGTCATGAGATACGGGAAAAGAGGTAACGGTGATATCGCTGATTATACGCTGAGAGCCAGCTGCCAGCTCTATAGTTGGCAGTAGAGACTGAGTTGGTGTTGTCGAAACATTAGCTAACTCATTTGCCTGCTCGGTATGCAACAATACCGTTGAGGTTGTCGTCGAGGCAAGCACTATTTCTTTTGCTAGAGCGATTGGCTCAGATACAGTTTTTGTAGCCACCAGCTTTCCTGAGTCAGAGGACCATACGCCAGTTGTTAAACCCTCCCGAATAGCTGTTAGTGTGCCTGGATCAGCTATCACAGGCACGGCATAACGTCTCATAAGTATAGGAAGGCTCTGCACATGATCGCTATGCTCATGGGTTACGAGGATGGCTTGGATATCGGAGAAAGAGACACCTATCGAGGCTAAACGAGCTATCAATATGCGAGCGCTTAATCCAGCATCCAGTAAAAGCTTTGTGCGCCCTTGAGGACCAGCCTCAACAAAATACGCATTCCCGCTACTTCCACTTCCAAGAGAAATAACTCGCATGATCTAGACACCTCGCCGGATGGAAAGATAGAAAAATAATCAAAAGTAGTTTTTTAGAGCTTGGGATCATACAGGCTCAATAAATGTCGAGCATTGCCTCCCAAAATCATATCTAACGAAGCGCTATCCAATCCAGCCTGTCTGATATGAGCAATCACACGCTTTTGCCGAAGCAATCCATAATCGCTGGCAAAAAGAATACGCTCCGCGCCAACTAGCCGTACCACTGTCGGAAAAATGTCCTGCAGATAGAGATAAGGGGTCGCAGCTGTATCATACCATACGTGTGAGCAGATACGCTGAATCTCTGGCATCAAAGTATAGAAAGGCAAGCCACCGCCCCAATGTGCAGCGATAAAACGAATATCGGGGAATGCCGTTAAAAAGGCGACAATATCCTGCACCGTGACATTGCCTTTGCCAGGATAACTGTGTCCAACGGGCTCGCTACAGTGCGAGAGTACAAGCAGCCGATAGCGTTGCACGATGTCTATAAGTGGAGTGAGTAGTCGAATGTCGCTTAACGAATAGCCTTGACCATGAGGCATCAATTCTCCCAGGCCGATCATTCCGGCCTGTGCGCAACGCTCAAGCTCGTTGCTGGCCCGGAGACCAGCGGTAGGCTGTATGACAGCCATACCATAAATGCGTCCCGGAAAACGCCGCATAGCATCAATCACGTAGCTATTCATCTCTTCAATTAAACCGGGATCAGTCCAACCAAATGAAAAAGCGACCGAAGCCGTCACGCCAGAGGCATCCATTTCTGCAATCAAATCTTCCACACATGCTAATGGAGTACGTGGGTTGGCATAGAGAGTCTCAAACCATGGATCACGTGCACAATATTGGACTCGATGTTTGCTAACATCTGGCGGAAATATATGTGTATGAAAGTCGATGAGCATCTTGCTGCCCCTTATAAAAAGTTCTGCAAAACACAAAAAAGGATTTGCCCGCTGAGCAAACCCTTCATATGTACATCTGCATAGGATATGTCCTCAATTTTGCCGAGCACCATGCTATCAGCCTATGCTGAAGCAGAGAACTCGCATTCAAAGCCACAATGAAGATACTTCTGTGAAACAAGCCGCTCGATCATTAGGGCGACTTCGCTCCGCCTGTTACCAGGTGTCCACGCGTCGTCTATCTACCAAGTGGTCTGCTTGGGATCTTAAACACTCGAAAGTGTTGGGAGAACTCATCTTGGGTGCGGCTTCGCGCTTAGATGCCTTCAGCGCTTATCCCTTCTCGACGTAGCTATCCAGCTCTGGCCCGGGCGGGCCAACTGGCGCACCAGCGGTCGAGCCATCTCGGTCCTCTCGTACTGGAGATGACGCCCCTCAATTCTCCTACGCCCACGACGGATAGAGACCGAACTGTCTCGCGACGTTCTGAACCCAGCTCGCGTGCCGCTTTCATGGGCGAACAGCCCAACCCTTGGGACCTACTCCAGCCCCAGGATGCGACGAGCCGACATCGAGGTGCCAAACCTTGCCGTCGATGTGAACTCTTGGGCAAGATAAGCCTGTTATCCCCGGGGTAGCTTTTATCCGTTGAGCCACACTCCTTCCACTCGGGAATGTGGGATCACTAAGCCCGACTTTCGTCCCTGCTCGACCTGTCCGTCTTGCAGTCAAGCTCCCTTCTGCCTTTACACTCTTATGGGTGATGTCCATCCACCCTGAGGGAACCTTTGGGCGCCTCCGTTACTCTTTGGGAGGCGACCGCCCCAGTCAAACTACCCGCCTGACCTTGTCTGCGCGCCGGATCACGGTCACGCATGAGACACAAACTGTATCGAGAGTGGTATTTCACTGCTGTCTCCCCTACCCCCACAAGGATAGGTTCTCCGACTCCCACCTATGCTACGCACGATCCACCTCGTATCCAGATCAAGGTGTAGTAAAGCTCCACGGGGTCTTTTTGTCCTGTCGTGGGTAACCCGTATCTTCACGGGTACTTCAATTTCGCCGAGTCCTCTGTCGAGACAGTGCTCAACTCGTTACTCCTTTCGTGCGGGTCGGAACTTACCCGACAAGGAATTTCGCTACCTTAGGACCGTTATAGTTACGGCCGCCGTTCACCGGGGCTTAGATTCGCAGCTACGATCACCGCTCCTCGTAACCTTCCGGCACTGGGCAGGAGTCAGCCCCTATACTTCCGCTTTCGCGTTCGCAGAGACCTGTGTTTTTGGTAAACAGTCGGTTGAGCCAATTTCTTGCAACCCCCTCACGCTGCTCCGAAGAACCTCGCTACTAGGGCACCCCTTCTTCCGAAGGTACGGGGTCAATTTGCCGAGTTCCTTAACAGAGGGTCGCTCGTTCACCTGGGGAGATTTCCCCCTGCCTACCAGTGTCGGTTTGCGGTACGGGCGGAGTATGATTCTGGCGAGAGGCTTTTCTTGGCGGCGTAGGGGCCAATGACTTCCGCAGTCTTGCGACCGCTCGCTGCATATGTCACGCACAGGAAACCGGGATTTTCCTCGGCTTCGCGCTTCAATACACAGACCTATCCTGTCCATTTGATAGGCTCACCTTCCTTACCGCGTCCCCCCATTGCTCATAACGAACTACTCCGGTGCAGGAATGTCCAACCTGCTTTCCATCGCCTACGACTATAACGTCCTCGGCTTAGGACCCGACTCACCCTGGGACGATTGACGGTGCCCAGGAACCCTCAGGCATTCGGTGTGTCTGGTTCTCACAGACATGACGCTACTCATTCCGGCATTCTCACTTCTGCACGCTCCACCAGTTCTTTCGATCTGGCTTCTCTGCCTGCAGAACGCTCCCCTACCAACCCTCTCTTGCGTAAACACAAGAGAAAATTCCATAGCTTCGGTAACGCGCTTGAGCCTCGATACGTTGTCGGTGCCACTACACTCGACCAGTGAGCTATTACGCACTCTTTAAATGATGGCTGCTTCTAAGCCAACATCCTGGCTGTTTGGGCGTACTGACTCCCTTTGACACTAAGCGCATATTTAGAGACCTTAGCTGATGGTCTGGGCTGTTTCCCTTTCGACAATGAAGCTTAGCCCCCACTGTCTCACTTGCGGATACCCTGTCCTGGCATTCGGAGTTTGGTTGGGTTTGGTAACCTGCACGAGGCCCCTAGCCCATTCAGTGCTCTACCTCCAGGATAGTTTTTCTTCCGCAGCTGTACCTCAATACATTTCGGGGAGAACCAGCTATCTCCGTGTTCGATTGGAATTTCTCCCCTATCCACAAGTCATCCCCTAGTTTTGCAACACTAGTGAGTTCGAGCCTCGACGGACTGTCACATCCGCTTCACTCTGCTCATGGATAGCTCACACGGTTTCGGGTCGCATCGCCGCAACACATACGCCTTGTTCAGACTCGGTTGCCCTGTGGCTCCCCAACTTTATCGTTGGTTAACCAGGCTACGACGATGCACTCGCCGGATCATTCTACAAAAGGCACGCCATTAGCCCTTAGTCTCGCAAGAGACAGTGGCCTCTGACTGCTGGTGAGTACGTGGTTTCAGGGTCTCTTTCATCCCCCTCTCGGGGTGCTTTTCACCTTTCCCTCACGGTACTTGTTCGCTATCGGTCGCTGAAGATGTTTAGCCTTGGAGGGTGGTCCCCCCTGCTTCCCACAAGGTTTCACGTGCCTCGTGGTACTCAGGATACCGACCCATCCGCCTATGCCTTCCTCTACGGGACTGTCACCCGCTCTGGTCGCGCTTTCCAACGCGTTCGAGTAGCTCATTTGGATTTGTTGTCGGTCCTACAACCCCAGTGGTTCCGAAGAATCACTGGTTTGGGCTGTTCCCGGTTCGCTCGCCACTACTACGGGAATCTCGGTTGATTTCTTTTCGTCGGGTTACTGAGATGTTTCAGTTCACCCACTGCCCCCCGTCACCGCCTATGTGTTCAGCGGGCGGTCTCCAGACATCACTCTGGAGGAGTTGCCTCATTCGGAATCTTGGGGCTCATCGCTTGCATGCAGCTCCCCCCAAACGTTTCGCCGGTCTCCGCGTCCTTCTTCGGTCTTCAGCGCCAAGGCATCCACCTCGTACTCTGTGTAGCTTGTTCTCTTAATCTTGTCATGTCTTTGAATGCTTGACTTTTTTATCTTTTGATGAATGAAAAAATCGATCCTCTGCTTCAGTTTCGGCTGACCACATGCTGTGCTCAGCAAAATTGAAGATATATCCTATGCAGTTGTTCAGGTGCAAGATTGGCACGCTCAAAGGCCGTAGCCTCTGAGGTGTAACCCCAACCTCTGGAGAGTGGAAACCAGCGCAGTACTGGATCAAAAGATGTCATGTCCTGTGTCGACCTGGAAGTGAGTCAAGGATAGAAACGTCCTTCATTGAAGAACCCTCGACTGTAGCTCCCTAGAAAGGAGGTGATCCAGCCGCACCTTCCGGTACGGCTACCTTGTTACGACTTCACCCCAATCACTGACCCCACCCTCGACGCTTGCCTCTCTTGCGAGTTAGCCCAGCGGCTTCAAGTGTTGCCAACTTTCGTGGTGTGACGGGCGGTGTGTACAAGACCCGGGAACGTATTCACCGTAGTGTGCTGACCTACGGTTACTAGCAACTCCACCTTCATGGAGGCGAGTTTCAGCCTCCAATCTGAACTGAGGCCAGGTTTGACGAGATTAGCTCCCCCTCGCGGGTTGGCAACTCTTTGTCCTGACCATTGTAGCGTGTGTGTCGCCCAAGGCGTAAGGGCCGTGCTGACTTGACGTCATCCCCGCCTTCCTCCATTTTAAAATGGCAGTTTCGTTAGATCAATTCAACTAACGACAGGGGTTGCGCTCGTTGCGGGACTTAACCCAACATCTCACGACACGAGCTGACGACAGCCATGCAGCACCTGTGAATCCGCTCCGAAGAGACAGCGCATTACCGCTGGTGCGAATCCATGTCAAGCCTTGGTAAGGTTCTTCGCGTTGCATCGAATTAAACCACACGCTCCGCTGCTTGTGCGGGTCCCCGTCAATTCCTTTGAGTTTTAATCTTGCGACCGTACTCCCCAGGCGGACCACTTATCGTGTTAACTACGACACTGAAGGGGTCGATACCCCCAACGTCTAGTGGTCATCGTTTACGGCTAGGACTACCAGGGTATCTAATCCTGTTCGCTCCCCTAGCTTTCGCACCTGAGCGTCAGGTACTTCCCAGGACACTGCCTTCGCCATTGGTGTTCCTCCGGATATCTACGCATTTCACCACTCCACCCGGAATTCCGTGTCCCTCTGAAGCCCTCAAGTCAGACAGTTTCCAGAACACTTCGTCGGTTAAGCCGACGACTGTCACTCCAGACTGATCTGACCGCCTGCGTGCGCTTTACGCCCAGTAACTCCGGACAACGCTCGCCTCCTACGTATTACCGCGGCTGCTGGCACGTAGTTAGCCGAGGCTGATTCCTCTGGTACCGTCCGTTCTCGTCCCAGAGAAAAGCAGTTTACGATCCGAAAACCTTCTTCCTGCACGCGGCGTTGCTCGTTCAGGGTTGCCCCCATTGACGAAAATTCCTCACTGCTGCCCCCCGTAGGAGTCTGGGCCGTTCTCAATCCCAGTGTGGCTGATCGTCCTCTCAGACCAGCTATCGATCGAAGTCTTGGTAAGCTTTTACCCCACCAACTAACTAATCGAGCGCAGGCTCATCCAAAGGCGTCCTTGCGGACTTTGCTCCTTGCGGAGCATATGCGGTATTGTCGGCGATTTCTCGCCGGTATTCCTCACCTTGGGGTAGATGACCCACGTGTTACTCACCCGTCCGCCACTCTCTGATTACTCAGAGCGTTCGACTTGCATGTGTTAGGCACGCCGCCAGCGTTTATCCTGAGCCAGGATCAAACTCGCCATCAAAATGTTTTTATATACCCATCCCATTTCCATGAGATGCGAAAAAGCATGTTGCTTGAGTTGCGATCATGACCAAGTTACTATAACATTGGCATTTGTTCGCAGATTATTGTGTGGCCACCATGCTCGAGAGCATGGGACCGAATTGACAGGAACGTGAAACTTTTGATTGTTCCAGTTGCTGTTCTGCTTTCCACTCTTCAGTTGTCAAGGTACGTTTGTGAGAAGCGTTTGTGTTCTCACTTCGGCTTAATTAGTATCGCATATCCGTTGTGGTTTGTCAAGTACTTTTCCGATGAAAATTTACCCGCCTCATTTATTTCCATTTCCAGCCATTTGCTCAATATTTAATCACAAAAGCAAGTAAATGCCTGGATCAAATATATTCGCTATGGGGATTGGGGATCACTGAGGATAACCCTGCCACAAATCGTTTGCGATCCTTCATATGCCAACTTAGCTAGTATACTTGCTAATTGTACATCTGTCAAGGCTTTTAAGAGGTGATTTTCTGAAAATTCTCATTCCTCACGTCAAGTCATACATAGCGACAATGCCAATTTCCACCATCCAAGAACTCTAATTGTTTCTTACACAATGAATAGAGGCGCGGTACGCTGTAACTGATGCTTTTTATCGATCTGCCTGCAACTAGCTAGTTATAATACTGAGATAATTGCTTGGCAATGCACATCCATTGTAGAGACTACCCAAAAGCTGCAACTGATTCTCAACAGTCACCTGTTTACCACCACAGGTAAGAGTTAACTTTGTCACCCCCATTGGCTGATCCTGGCGAATAGGTTTCGCCTGTCCTTTAGTATTAAGAATGCCTATCGGCCAATTTATACCCTGATCATAAAAATCTTCGCCACTGAAATAGAAGAACGGCACATGATACTGCTTGACTATTTGTGCATCAGTAATGAGCGTCAGAATATGGGAGACAGCAACATCATACGGGCTATTTACATTGATACCGCAGTCTTTAAAACAGCCCGTACCTTCGATAACCCAGAAATGATTGCCCAATTGCCCAATACTAAGTTGGAATTGTTGTGACCAGAAATTAAACATGCCAGACAGATTATCTGCACCATCCCAACCATTATGCCAGCTATCAATCAGACCAAGGATCTGGCTACGCCAGTTCCAATTGCCACCAGGATGGACGCTTGAGTTCATAGCTGTCTGCATCTGATTCAAGTAACTGACTTGATTCTCCATCAGTTGAATATCGGGACCAGCCACATGGGGATCCAATGAACCCAGTATGACCGGTGTACTAGCTCGTACTTTATGAATTGCGCCTTCACAAGCATCATAGAATTTTGCGAATTGAGCAGGTGCAACATAGAGAAAGGAAACGGACGCATCTTGTTTCATCTCTTCATTACCGCATTGAACCGCATCGGGATAAGCCTGAGCAGCATCATCAAATGTTGCAGTATCTACTAAGTCAGCCCCATTGTGCTGACAAATGGAAAACAAGACACGGATGCCCTGTTTATGATATGCCTGGATCGTACTCTTCAGTGCATTACCTCGTAAATTCCCCCAACCACACGACGGAGAACTCAAACGAACCCAATGTATATCTGTATAATTTATGCCTGGGTCACCGGCAATTCCCAATATCTTCGAGCGATCAACCGCCGGTAAGATCAATAGCGCTGGCGTTGGAGAAGCTGGCGTCGGTTGAGGAGTAGGTGTCTCCTGCTGTGTCGTCGATGTCGCTGTAACTCGTGTTTGCTCTGGAGATGTACTCACCAGTCGATAGGAAAGTGTAGCAAGAACAATTGCTACCAGTACGACGACAACTATCGCAACTCCGGCAGGTCTTTTCAACACATTTAGAGCATTTTTCAGTACATTCACGTTACTAACTACCTCTATTTTACGTGCTTTCTATTTTAGAGTAATTTAAGGGTTTATACATGCAAAAACGCTGGGATATCTCATATTGTAGCATTGATGTCCATGTAGAAACGCAAAACGCAAAGCGTATAGACAAAGAAGGCTAGTACAAAAAATGTGTCCAGCCATCTCCAACATCAAATAAGACCATTACGCCAGATATTTATCTATAGAAAACGACAATCTATTAAAAAAGGGCGAGACCAATTATTTCCCAATACAGAACTCGCTAAAAATTTTATCTAATAAATCATCGCTGGCGGTCTCACCAGTGACCTCTCCCAGAGCCTCATAAGCAGCCCGTAAATCAATGGAGACAAAATCTTGAGGTAATTGCTGCTCCAATGAAACGGACGATGCCTGCAAATGCTCTGCGGCACGACGTAGAGCCTCTTGGTGGCGCGTACTGGTGACCAGCACACTCTCACTGTACAGCCTTCTACCGGCCAGCACCAGATCAGCCAACGTATCTTCTAGCGACCTCAGACCTATCTCAGAGAGAGTCGAAGTAGAAATAAATGCACCATCGGCCCATAAAAGTTTGAGAGTATCCAACGAGAGCTTCTGCACTTGATCCGATTTATTCAAAATCAGGAGGACAGGACGTGACTGAACCTTTTCCGCCCCTTCCGATGTATGTACATTAAATCCCATCGCCTGAACTTCAGCGGAGACTAAACGATCCAGTTCTGTCAACGCTTCTGAAGCATCAAAGACAAGTAGGATGACATCAGCGCTTTCAGCAGCAGCGCGACTACGCTGCACGCCTATCTGCTCAACGGGATCTTCACTGGGAGTAATTCCTGCCGTATCAATCAAGTGTAGAGGCACACCACGCAGGTTCGCCACTTCCTCAACTGTATCGCGTGTGGTTCCGGCAATCGGAGTGACAATAGCTCGCTCTGCTCGTAGGAGAGCATTCAAAAGACTAGACTTTCCAACATTGGGACGACCAATAATCGCCACACGTAATCCTTGACGATAGAGCCGTCCTTGATCTGAGCCAGCCAACAACAAAGACACTTGCTTCTGTGCCTCTATAATAAACGGCAGAAGTTCATGCGTCTGAGGAAGAGGAATATCATCTTCTGGAAAATCAATACTGGCTTCAATGCGGGCAATCGCTCCAAGAATGGCCGTCCGCGCTTGTTGAACTAGTTCTGAGAGATGTCCTTGGAACTGCTGCATAGCCAGGCGTTGTCCCGCCTCGGTTTCGGACTCAATCAAATCCATCACGGCCTCAGCTTGAGCAAGATCAAGACGACCATTGAGGAAAGCACGCATCGTAAACTCGCCTGGACCGGCCAGGCGTGCTCCTTGAGCCAATACGGCCCGCAATATTCGTCGGAGCATAAGAGGACCGCCGTGGCCCTGGATCTCGACTACGGGTTCGCGTGTATAAGTATGTGGAGCATACATAAAAGCCACTAATACTTCGTCAAGAATTTCTTGCGTATGTGGATCTGTAATATGTCCATACGTTAGTTTATGCGATGGAGGTAGATCTGTAGGGCCACCTGGGCGCTTTAGTAGAGGCAAGACCAGATCAAAAGCATCGCTTCCACTTACACGAATAATACCGACTCCACCAACGCCAGGAGGGGTCGCAATCGCAGCAATTGTATCGTTATGCATAAGCCAATTATCTTTAAGATAGTGGAAAAGCTTCTAAAAGCCATCCATTTTGTACTCAATCCATCTAACTATTTTACAATGCGTTCTGGATGAGTGTAAACGTTCATTGATCGATTACGTAAGAAACCTATTAATGTGATGCCGCCCTTGTCGGCCAGCTCGACTGCCATACTGGATGGCGCAGAAATCGCTGCCACACAAGGGATTCTAGCAAACAATGCCTTCTGAATGATTTCAAAAGATGTGCGACCACTGACCATTAAGATATGTTCGCGATATGGAAACTTATCCGTCAACAAACCATGTCCAATCAGTTTATCAACCGCATTGTGGCGTCCGATGTCTTCGCGTAACAGCAGTAGCTCACCAGCGCGGCTAAACAGGCCAGCTGCATGTAGACCGCCGGTATGACGAAACACTGATTGCTGCACACGTAATCGCTCAGATAACTCATAGAAATTTGCGGCAGATATCCGCATTTCATCTGGCTCCAATGGCGGAACGGACAGCATCAAATCTGCGATACTATTTTTCCCACAAAGACCACAACTTGCCGAAACGGCGAAATGCCGCTCAAAAGTCGCTGGATGGGACTGTAAAGCAGCTTGCTGTGCTGGATGGGACAGCGTCACATTCAAGACATTTTCAAGTGGTAAACCTTCTACATCCTGATCATTTTCCACGGAGAGTACGTCGTGACCATCTTGAATAATACCTTCAGCCAACAAAAAACCTAACGCCAGCTCGACATCGTTTCCTGGTGTACGCATAATTACGGCCAGACTTTGATGGCCGAGACGTACTTCAAAGGGTTCTTCAATAGTAAGATGCTCTTCATTGGAAACCGATGTATCATCCTGCCAGCGTACAACCTCCATCTCCATCACCCGCTGTGGGTCCAGCGCCGAACGCCAGGAAGTTGCGAATACCATAGAAAACTCCCACTCTGTTCTACTTATCTGAGATACGTTACCAATGTTCTTAGTGTATCATAGTTTTACCTGCGAATAGCGCTTGCAAACAAGCTCGTTGACGGTCCTTGATATGAGTGTTAGGATATGCGCAAAGATCTAGTGGACAGTCTATAGAAAGGAGCTTGGATGCATTCTTTTCTCCAATCAAGCAATGATATATTGCGCAAACGAGGTTATCGTTTAACACCGCAACGCCATATGATTTTGAGTGTGATACAAGAGGCCGATACTCACTTAAATATTGAGCAGATCATGGAGCTTGTTCTGCAAAACAATCCATATGTTAGCCTTTCTACTGTCTACCGCACACTTGAATTGTTCAAAAGCGTCAATCTGATTCGTGAAAGTCATTTGCATGGAGAACAACCCACCTATGAGATTGCCGAAGGACATGCACACCATCACTTAATTTGTCGTCGTTGCCGTGCCACTTTCCACCTCGATGAAGCACTACTGGGAGATTTAAACGAACAATTGCAAAAACAGTATCACTTTCACAACCTCTCATTAGAAATGGTTGCTGCGGGTTATTGTAATGACTGCTGGCAAGCACGACAACAAGAACTCAATCAGAGCTTGGAAGAGGACGATTAGCATCGCTGTCATAAATCCTGAGTGGGACCGCAAAGATCTAGCTTATTAATAGTTCTTTAGTCTCTTCAAAAAGCTTCTCAAAAATTGCGGAGCATTGGTCGTCGGAACCACAGCTAACATAATAGTTAAACGTCTTGCTTATCAGAGTTTCGATGATCAATGCATCGCAAAAAAGAGTTATTGCTGCAAATTATTGCTGCAAATAGGAACGGTAATTGCGTAGCGATTCCTCGATGTTATCGCCGCCAAATTTTTCGAGCAGAGCTTCCGTCAACACAATTGCCATCATCGCTTCTCCGACAACGCCTGCCGCCGGAACGACTGCGACATCGCTGCGCTCGTAGCGACTTTGATCGATATTCCCCCCTGTAGCTAGGTCAACTGAGGGCAATGAATGTGCCAGCGTCGGAATTGGCTTTACGCCCACACGTGCCACAATTGGTTCACCATTAGAAATACCACCCTCCATACCGCCAGCGTTGTTCGTGAGATGAAACCAATGCCCATCTTCGGCATGGCGTAGAACATCATGTACATGAGAGCCAGTAGTACGTGTAGTCTCAAAGCCCGCGCCAATCTCCATCGCTTTGACAGAAGGAATGCTCATCATTGCCATACCCAGGCGAGCGCCCAGGCGACGATCCCACTGACTAAATGATCCTAGCCCGATCGGGACACCAAAGGCAACGACTTCAAAGACACCACCACAGGTATCACCATCTCGCTTGGCTTCTAAGATGCGTGCAATCATTTTCTCTGTCAATGTAGCATCGGCACAACGCATTGGCGACGCCTCCACCACGCTCCACATGTCTTCTGGATAGGCGTCGGGAGTCATTGCCCGCGAATTTTCATACCCAACGTTAGCTACTGAGAGCACATGACTATGAATTGCTATCCCAAATTGAGAAAGAAATTGACGACATAAACCACCAACAGCAACACGGGATGCTGTCTCTCGCGAACTTGAACGCTCAATAGAATTCCGTACATCAGTATGCCCATATTTTATTGAACCAGTAAAATCTGCGTGTCCCGCACGCACTCGTGTCACTGTTTCAATTTCAGTATCTACGGGGTCTGGATTCATACGCTCTTCCCAGTTTACCCAATCCAGATTCTCCACCTGCATAGTTATAGGTGAGCCAAGCGTCTTACCATGACGCACGCCAGCGAGAAAACGAATCGCATCCTTCTCAATTTTCATGCGCCCCCCTCGCCCATAGCCTCCTTGCCGTCTGCGTAAATCGGCATCAACGATAGCTTTTTCGACCAATAATCCCGCTGGTAGGCCTTCTACAATCATAGTTAAGCAGGGACCATGCGACTCTCCTGCTGTCAAAAAACGAAACATAACACGAACTCCTCAACACACAAGTTTTTATTCGTTACGTACAGAACAGTGTTTAAATTATGCTGAAAACCATAGGCTGTACGGCTCCTTCTGCTGACTCTGTACAAACCGTGCCTTTTGCTGTGACTGACGGATGACTGATTATCGGATAACATCCTCAATTGTACAACAGAGGCTACCATCTCCCAACATATTTTATCTGACTCTTACCTTTAACCGATTAAATCGCAGCACAAAATTAAGTATCACAACTAAGCATCAAAAAAAAACCTTGTTGCGGCGTTTCTCTAGTAACATCAATCTACTAAAAGCAGGGAGATCATTGCAAGTCTCTATATATAACGTTAAAATTACGATGCATACATGCAACCATACTAAGGAAAAAGTAGAAAGGAGGGTTAGCCAATAGCAACAACTTGTGTAAATAAGCGACCTGTTCAGTCGAGTAATCATACGACTATTTCTCATTCTTATAAGTCAATAAGCTTCTTGTATAAGAAGCTATTGGCCATTGCACTAAAAAACAAGCAATATATACTGACCGAGAATACAGCAAAAAGCGAACAGCTAGCATGATAGCTTTAATGAAGAAACGAACTTTTTGCTCATTAAAGCTATACAAGATGATTATGATATGCATTGATTACATCGATATTAAGGGCATAATTCAAGAAATTTACTTGTAACACAAGCGAATTTTTAACAGTATCTTTTGAATGCAGATTGCACTAACGTATTGACAGCATACATAAGTGTATTTTACAATACATTTGACCAGGATTTTGTGTATTTATTGACTCTTTATCCTAAAAATATTGACTAATGAGGAGGTCCACATGTCCCCTGAGCAACCACCCAGCAAAATCGGCAAATCAGTGGGGGAGAAATTACGAGCAGCACGTATCGCCCAACACTATACACAGAGTCAACTTGCTGCTCCTGATTTCTCAGTCAGTTACATCTCAGCGATAGAACGCGGCCAAATTCATCCTTCGTTACGAGCATTAGAGATTCTTGCCACGCGCCTTGGTATGAGCTCAACTCAGCTTCTTCCGAATAAATCTCAGCAAGAAGAACGCGCGAGTGCTGCCGCAGCATTGAATGAACGCGAAGAAGATGAAGTAGAATTAGATTTACTGAATAGCCAAATTCTAATTATACAAGGAAGAGCTACATCCGCAATTACATTACTAGGAGAACTAACAAGCAAGCGTCTAAAACCTTCTCCTCAACTACGTCAACGCTATCTCTTAGGCTGGGCTTATTATAAGACAACACAGTATCAAGAAAGTGAGTATATTCTTTCGGAAGCAATTCAAACTGCCAAAGATATCAATGATCAATACCTGCATATTCATATTCTTTATCAGTTAGCATTGACCTACAGTGCTATGCGCAACTATTCTCAAGCGTTTCTTGCACTCCAACGCTGCTTACATCAGATGAAAGATCACAATGATCAAGATCCTTTTTTTACTGCTCAAATCTATATACAGCTAGGGCAACATTACACACGTTCAGATGAGTTTGAACAAGCGCTAGAAATGTTTCACAAGGCACTTGCAATTACAGAAGAATTCACTACTTCACAAAGCATACAAGCAGCCTACTCAAGTTTATGTCAATATTATGCGAACACAAAAGATATTGGACTCGCTACTCTGTACGCTTACAAAAGTATTCAGTTACACAATATTGATCTAATGAAACATTTAAGAAGTGAGCTACACCATTACCTGGGTCATGCAATAATGCATACAGACTTACAGCAAGCACGTAATTACCTGGATAACGCAATGCAAATCCAAGAGGGTCACATTCAAGATCCATTGACACATGCCAGTTTGCTTTCGCGCAACGCAGAATGGTATTTCGCTCAACAAGAACTCTCTGAAGCGGAACGTTTTGCGCATCAGGCTAATGAACTGGCTCAATCTTTTGGAGATACTATTATCACAGCGGATACATTGATTATTCTCGGTCACATTGAATATGCAAAAAAGGATTACAGTGAGGGTGGTAAACACCTTGTGGCTGGCTTAGATATACTTGAACGTATTGGAAGTCACGAAGAGCTTGCGGATGCATCGGTTCGTTACGCTGAACTCTTAGAAGAGATTGGGGATGAGCACGAAGCTTTTACACACTTCAGGCGTGCTTTCCAGAGTCGTCAAATGCTGGGGAGATAATTATCTTCAGTTAATTATGTTGACAACCAGGTGGGCATCTCTATAAGTCGCATCTATTGTTTGATATCTACCTGACTGTCGATGTTCATGTTATACTGTGCTCGGAAGGGGACACAGTATATGCCAATATCACCAAACGATCAACCAGAAAACGTTACACATTTAACTCATCTCGACGAACATGGCAACATTCACATGGTAGACGTGACTCATCAGCCAGAAACAGTTCGAGAAGCCATTGCGCATGGATGCGTTCGTATGTTGCCTGACACCGTTCGCTTGATCGAAAACAATCAGATCTCGAAGGGGAGCGTGCTAGAGGTCGCTAAGATAGCGGGAATTATGGCTGCTAAGCAGACTCCTCAAATTATTCCGCTCTGCCATCCGTTACCAATGACACACATTGATCTCCAGTTCAGCTTTGATAGTGCGGCTGGTCGCATTTTTATTGAGGGACGCACACGTACTAACTATAAAACGGGCGTTGATGTTGAGGCGCTAACTGCTACGACGGTGGCTGCTTTGACTATTTATGATATGTGCAAAGGCGTGGACACAACGATTACGCTTGAACAGTTCTATATCGCACAAAAAAGTGGAGGAAAAAGCGGGACAGTGACATTCCAGCCCACTTAATCTCTTTTTCGTACTTCAAGTAACATAAACATTGCTTCTAACAGATTGCGCTCTTCCGGTTGTGTCAGGCGCAGATCTGTTTTGCCAAGTGCGGTAATTAGTGTTCCATTTTCATCAACTGGTACTGTGCTCTGAATAGCCCATGGATTCCCTCCCTGCCAACGTACAGGTTCCAGCAGTGAGCCCAGCATGATTGAGATAGTCACAAATTGACCACGTAACGCTTCTTCTAAATTTTGCAGATGTAATTCCAACATCTCTTCATGCTGCACAACACTACCGGCCAACGAGTGGGCTTGCAGATGAATGATGGCGTTATCAGCTAGGTACGCACGCAAATTGCTGTCTGCACGCGATGCGGTTGCGCCGCGACGGGTTCCACTGTTTCCAGCCATTACTGGTGTATAGGCATAAACGTTGCGATCTGCTTGATGCGAAGAGTCAAATCCACTAAAGAGTGTTGCTACACGCACCAGATCTTGTAAGGCTTGACGCCTAAGTGTGCTTTGATGAATATGAGCACTCACCCGCAATGCCAATTGCAACAATGCACGTGCAGCCTCATCACTATCTTGATGCTCGCGGCGGGCCTGATGTAATATGGCTTCCGCTTGGCTGACTAACGACTGACAGAGATGGCTGAGCATACGATGCGGAGTGGCAGAAAGCGTACGTGTACCTTGTCCTAATAACGGTCGAAAAACGCCAGGCTGTACAGCTACACGCATACTATCATACAGATCCAAATACGTATGATGGCATTCCCGACATCCAGCTAAATGAAAGAGTAATGGAGCATAGTGAACAGGTGCTTGAAGGTCATTCTTGAGCAACGCCATAATAAAATTCGGGAGCTGCTGGTAAAAAGTAATATGATAATCACCCGCGAACTTTAGCTCTAATTGCGTATCATTTTCATTTTCCATCGGGAGTGTAGCCTCTGCTTCCTGGGCTGGCACCTGCAATACTTGTGACAACCATTGCCCTAGCTTACTATAATCCCCTCGAAGCTCGGATGTTCCTCCTAAAATCGTCTCATCATTCATATGCTAATCTCTCCTTCAACGCTGGATGCCTGGCTCTACTCTTCTTTATAAAAACGTGCTAGATGCTTCATCTGGGCTGGGGTCAGTTGTACAGTCTCTTCGTTATGCCAATCGATAAGGCCTTCAAGAACTAATCCCCGCAAGCCCTTTCGTACATCTTGAACGGTTAAATCATCTTGTGCAAGTGTCTGAATAGCCACTTCATAGATCCCTTTTTCTGTCGCATGTTTCGTTGTATACATGGTTAGACGCAAAGCAATAGCAACGGTCAAATGAGAACTTTGTTGTTGCAAACAAAGGCGTAATTTTTTGTGAGCATGATCCTTATGTTGGCTTAGGTGTGGATTGCGCTCGGCATCAAACGAAAAGTGCATTTCATCGGCCAAAATCTTGATGAAATCATCGGCACCTATTTCATACAATTCTTGCATTACTGCCTGCAATTGATTAGGAGCTGCTTTCAAGGTTGTAATGCAATGTTTTAAGATGTTGCGTAGCTCTAGTTGTGAGGCGATATGGAGCGTGATGTCTTCTGGCGTGGAAAACGGTGTCTCTCCCCAAATAGATTCCACGGCATCGGTCAGAGGACTTGTATCACTGTCATTGTCATCAGCTCCCTCTAGTTCGGCGGTCGAATTGATTTGCAAGCGCCGTTTGCGCAGACGGTCGATGGCTTTATTCCGGACACTTCGACTTAAAAAGGTGTAGAACTGGGCATCGCTGAGATGATCTAATGCGTTGATAGGGGTACGATCTTCTCCCCCTAAGAGACCTAAGCGGACGAGTTGTTCAACAACGTGCCCAATTACTGTATCTACTTCGAATGCGTCGTATTTTAAAGCGCCCAAAAAACGTTGCGCATTCCGGTGCAGATATGCATACAGCAATGGATAGCTCTGCTCAGCACGATACCTCAAATCATTAGCTGTAAATGGCATTGCGGGATATTCCTCCGAGGTGCCGATCTTGGAATAAGTATGTATGTGCAATCCCTATTCTGTGAACAAGGATTGCCAAATAAGTATGGCATAATATTAGCTACAAAGTATCAATTTCGATTTTCTTGTACATTGTATATTGAAGACGTGCAAGACGCAACAAACTGCGCTCCTACGAGGAGGTGCAAATTGTTATTTTGCCCTCGTGGGAGCGCAGTTTGTACATATTATCTGGACTATTTTAGAGGCTATCGCAGGTCTAGGCGCTAAATCTTTCTTGCTATTGCATCTGCTCTACAGATGTCAGGCAGACCACTAGCAACAACTATCTATAAACCATTTGCGCATTGCTCTGTATTTCGCTATTCAATATCACCACGTTTGCCAAGGCGCTGATGCTCGTACGCCTTTTTGATGATGGTTAGACTACGCTTGACGTCTCCGCGCTCTTCCAGCAGATTCGCATAACGGAAGTAGGCATCGGCGGCAATCTCGTGTGCATGTGAAGCGTCCAAAAGTTCCAGGGCCTGCGTGAAGTATTGATCGGCGGCTGCATAATCACCTAGTTGGTGACTAATCTGTGCCAATACGATGAGGGCTTGGCCTTGCGTTTGCGAATCTCCGCCAGCCTGTGCATACCTCAAAGCCTCCTGGGCCTCTTTTTCTGCTTCCTGAGTATGTTCTCGCTTGAGCAATAGTTCAGCCAGGCCAGTATGACAGACTGATGCCGAGATCTCATCGTTCAATTCGCTTTCGATGGCGATTGCCTGACGATACTCGTTTTCGGCCCCATCCAGGTCGTGCCGCTTCTCTAATGCTTTTCCTAGACGCTGATGAGTCATACCAACCAGACGCTGCTCATCACGCATCTCATAGATCGCAAGACTTTGTAGAGCATATTCACGAGCCATCGCCAACTTGCCTACGGATTTATAGTGCTGGCTGATGTCCATGTATTTTTTTGCGAAACTCTTGCTATCCCGATTCATTGCGTCGAGAGTCTCTAACGCACGATTGTAGTACGTTATGGCTTTCTCTAAATCTCCCAAGCGGAAATAGTCGTTTGCCAGGTTACTAAAAACCTCTAGTGAAAAAACTGGATCTGTGATCTGACTATTTTCAATGGCTGTGTAACAGTGCTGGTGATGTTCTACGGCCAGGGTATAGTTATAAAGAAGAAAATACGCTTTCCCTAACAGGTTTCGCGCACGTTCAATATATTCGCTATCGTTAAGCGCCTCTCCTTGTGCTACGGCGTTACGCAGATCTACGACGGCTTCCTGGTGTTCACCCGCCCCCAGATGGATCTGCCCTTGCAACAAATAGAGACGATATACTTGATCTGTTGTGACACGTTCGGGTTGTATAGGGGCAAGCAATGCTTTCGCCTGACTATAATCACCCTGCTGCACGTACACGCTGGCTTGCAGTAGATCAACATCCACGTGCTGATCCGGCCCAGAGTCGGCTGGCGAATATCCAACCGCACGCGCTTCGGCAGCGCCAGAGGGTGAACCCTCAAGGAGGAACGTCAGTGGCACATCCAGGCGTCGAGCCAATATCGAGAGGGCTTTCAGAGAGGGACGTATTTTGCCGCGCTCGATGGCCGAAATGTATGAGATCGAAAATTCGGGGGCGGCCAGTTGAGCTTGAGTCATGCCCAATTTTGTACGAACCTCGCGAATATTCGTACCGACTCTTGCGGCAACAGCCTTCCCTACATTTGCTGTTTCAAGGGATGGCATGGAACAGTTCCTTTCAATGCATAGTATTATTACGCTCTATTATAAATAGCTTCAAAATTTTTAATGGAGACTAGCCCTTTCCCCTCCACACAATTCATCTCTATACTTACGGGTATTGCCCTCATGTAAATCTTCTGCGTTACGCTTGAAAAAGAGAGAGCGTTCTAAGCATTCTGAATGCTTTAATGAGGAAAATAGCTAGATGTTACTTCATATTTCGTAGTCTATCATACACTACGATTCTAGTCAACCCATATTGTACTTTTTTCATCGCTTTATTATATAATCCTTGACATCAATGAAGCATGAACGCTTCAAATATTGTTTCAATAAAAAACCATAATGGTTTGAATTCATATTGTTCTTGTCTTATACTTCCTACAGAGAATCAGGTGAGTTATTAAAATATTTCAACACACCATTACACACTTTCAAGCGATAGCAAGCAATCGATAAATAACTGATAGGCGTCTGTGAATACATAACTATAAGAAGAAGATGAGATGTAGAGATATCGAGCACTACTCCAACATGTTATTACAAGATTTTAAACACCCCTAGCAAAAACATCCTGACTACATTATAATGCATAAACAGCAAGTTATCTTTTCTGAAGTTTCGCCGTGTGTTTGCTTATTCAATCGTAAATATTCAGCTCTTATGCATAAAACTATCCCGGTCGTACGCCAACATATGCTCATTGAGCCGCGTAGTTACGTAACTTCGACGCTTCTGTGCCCAGCAATTTAGTAGTCAGTGTCTCAACCATTTATACTAGTATCCTGAACTCTCATTGCTACATACTGTTTACTGCTAGTCTCCAAGAAAGGATAGAGAAGCTCAAAGATGAGTAACATTCTTCTTTTATTTGAACGCTCGGTTGAACGTTTCGGCACCCGCCCTGCACTGAGTGAACCTGGCCCTGATGGAAAAATGACTACTTTAACGTATCAGGAACTCCAGGTGCGCATTCTTCAGTTTGCTGGTTATCTACAACAGCAACAGGTGCGCAAAGGTCAGCGCATAATGATCTGGTCTGCAAGTTGTTCCAACTGGTTAGTGGCCTATTTCGGGTCATTACTTGTAGGTATGGTTGTTGTTCCACTCGATATTCATACGACGGAAGATTTTCTTCAGCGCTTGATAGAAATTACGGATACAGCTTTTCTGATTACAACACATAAAAACTATACTGGCCTAGAACATATTTTTCTTCCATTCATTGATATTGATGCACTCCCAACAGCACCATTGGATAAAATTCAACTACCAACAATCGAGGAAAATGATATAGCTGAGATCGTTTTTACGTCCGGTACAATGGGACAACCCAAAGGAGTAATACTATCTCACTTTAACATCGTTGCGAATGCAAAAGCATCGCTTGACGTGGTTAAAATTACATTCCAGGATCGATTGCTTTCGATTCTACCTCTCTCTCACATGCTCGAGTTGACTATTGAAATGGCGGTCATTCATGCAGGTTCAAGTATTGTATATGCACGCTCGCTTGTACCAGATACATTATTTAGGTTACTCGCTACACAAAAAATAACTTGTATAGTGTTAGTACCTCAGGCATTGCAACTCTTTATGAATGGTGTAGAGCGCGAAGTTCGACGTCAGAAAAAAGAGCGACAGTGGAATATCTTACATAAAATCGCGCCATTGATACCCTTTCAATCACGTCGCTTGCTCTTTCACGCCGTCCATAAAAACTTCGGTGGTCAATTCCGTCTCTTTATCTGTGGCGGAGCCTACCTCTCTCCCGATCTGGGATATCGCTGGGAACATATGGGCTTTCGCGTTCTTCAGGGCTACGGTGCTACTGAGTGTTCTCCTGTGATCTCTGTCAATCCCCTCGATGATCATACGCTTGAGTCTGTAGGACAAGCTCTACCAGGCGTTGAGCTACGTATTAGCGATGAGGATGAGATTATGGTCAAAGGTCCAAATGTGGCACAGGGCTACTGGCAACAGCCTGAGGCCACTGCGGACGCGTTTCAAGATGGCTGGTATGCAACTGGCGATCTTGGGTATCTTGACAGACAGCATAACCTGTACATTAAAGGTCGCAAGAAAAATTTGATTGTCCTTGCGAATGGCTTGAATGTCTATCCAGAGGATATAGAGAACACTTTACTGACTCAGCCAGAGATCAAAGATGCGGTAGTTTTTGGCCTCACAGAACAGAACCAGGGTCCTACTGTACATGCGGTCTTACTACTGGAAGACGCCAGCCAGGCGAAAGCGGCCGTGCAACGTACTAATAAGCTACTCACACCGCATCAACAAATTAAAGGCTTTACGGTCTGGCAGGAACAAGATTTTCCACGGACGCTTACGCTGAAAGTGAAGCGACAGGACGTTTTAAATTTGTTGCTGGAGCAACGCTCAAAATCACGAGGATAGGGAGAAGAGAAAGGCACTCATGCTCTATTTAGTAGCGACACCAATTGGCAATCTGGGAGATATTACGCTGCGTGCTCTAGAAATTCTACGCTCAGTAGATATTGTTGCAAGTGAGGATACACGTAAAACTGGCATGCTTCTAAAACATTTCGATATGCAGAAACGGCAGATGGCTTTCCATGAACATAATGAGCAGCGTGCTGGTGAGCACATTATAGATTTATTGAAACAAGGGCTTTCAATTGCTGTCGTGACTGATGCTGGCACGCCTGGTATCTCTGATCCTGGCTTCACTCTGGTACGCAGTGCTATCCAGGCAGAGCTAGAGTTTACGATGATACCTGGTCCTGCTGCATTTGTGATGGCTCTGGTACTCTCTGGCTTACCTATACATAGTTTTACGTTTCGTGGCTTTCCTCCTCGCAAACCCATCGGTCGTCGCAAATTTTTTGCTGTAGATGGTGAGTCGCCACACACATTAATCTACTACGAGAGTCCATATCGACTCGTGAACTTCCTCAAAGACGCCCTGGAAGTTTTTGGCGACCGTCCGGCTGCTCTGGCCAATGATTTAACTAAAATGTTTGAAAAAGTCGAGCGCGGTACAATTTCCTCCCTTCTCGCATCTATCTCTGAGCAAACAAAGCTCAAAGGTGAATATATTGTTATCATTGCAGGCAGTAGTAACAGTAGTAAAACAGAAGAGCTTAAAGAATTAGATGAGCCTGAGGACGAATTTGAGGAGGATTAAAAAACCTGGAGCTTACAATACTTTATCCCAGTAAGAAGAGGATGCTGATCCTATCACAATGGTAACAGGATCAGCATCCTCTTTTCTCACATTCAACAAGTTATTTCGAAGTTATAGACCAAGCACCGAAACCAATTCTTTGACTGCATCAGCAGATTTTTGCAGCAGTGTATGCTCTTGCTTGGATAGCTCGACCTCAATCACCTGCTCTAAACCTTTTGTGCCCAATTTGGCTGGCACGCCCACAAATAAGTTCTGAATACCATATTCACCTTGCAGATAGATAGCACAAGGCATGATCATTTTTTTATCCAGAATAATTGAGTCAACCATCTGTAGTACAGAGGCCGAAGGCGCAAAATAAGCGCTACCATTGCCCAAAAGATTAACGATTTCAGCGCCGCCATCACGGGTACGTTGTACAATCTGTTCGATGCGCTCAGCGGATAAGAGCTCAGAGATCGGCACTCCGGCGACGGTGCATAAGCGCGCTATAGGCACCATGGTATCGCCATGACCGCCCAATACATAAGCCTGCACATCGCGCACTGATACGTTTAACTCCTGAGCAATAAATGTGCGAAAACGAGATGTATCCAAGACGCCAGCCATACCGATGACTCGCTCACGAGGAAAGCCACTGGCTTTCAAGGCAACCTGTGCCATCGCGTCAAGAGGATTGGTGACGATGATCAGGATGCTATCAGGAGAATATTTTACGATCTGTTCGACTACCTGTGTGACAATTTCTTGATTCTTCTTCAACAAATCGTCGCGGCTCATACCCGGCTTGCGTGGAAAACCAGATGTGATTACGACAACATCTGAATCCGCAGTGTCAGCATAATCGTTGGTGCCTGTGATGAGTGAGTCATAACCAAGCACAGGACCGGCCTGGAGCATATCGAGGGCTTTCCCCTGCGGCATATTAGGCACAATGTCGAACATCACAACATCTGCATAATCGCGTTCTGCAATTCGCTGCACAAGTGTACTCCCAACAAAACCGGCCCCGACTACAGTGATTTTACTCCGCATTGACGTATCCTTTCATGTATCTGTGTTTTAATTTGGGTCATAATTGTAATTAGATTTCATAGCCTTCAAATCTCAGAAAACACAGAGGTCATCTGCTTTCTACCGCTATTGTATGCCTAACGGGATTAGAATAGCAATCATACAAGAGATTTCTAACTACTCGACCAAAATTCAAAAAAAGTGCTTGACAGACATCAATGGATGGAGTATTATAGCAACGTCAACGAGACGTTGGCGCAAGAAAAAATATTGGGGTATCGTTCAACGGTAGGACAGCTGATTCTGGATCAGTCAATTGGGGTTCGAATCCCTGTACCCCAGCCAAGAGAGGTAGAAGCCTACCTCTCTTTTTTTGTCATTTGACTACATTTATACAATTTATTGTTCATTATTTCCTCAACAATCAGCCATCAGTCAGGACACCTCTCTGCCTGATTGCTATGAAAAGCCTCCTTGATAAATGCTATAGCTCGTCTCATGTTATCACTCTTAAGACTATCCTCAGTATCCTATACCTTCAAGTAGCTATCATGCATCAGGTTCCATGCAAAGATTCATGAGTAGGCACACCTTGTTCGCATGTATACTGTATGTTATATTTCTGTATATAGTTTGTACAGTAAACTCTAGCAGAAGGAAAAATCCCATGGTTACAGCCATAGCCCAAGATCAAGAGACCAACATCATCTCGGACGAGGTTGTCAGACTTCCAACTGTAGATACCGATACAAAAACACAGGAAACTGCTGAAATTCAGGATAGATCGGAATATATAGAGCAAGAGACATTGGTGATCCGAGCTATCCAGGGTGATCAAACAGCGTTTGGAGAGATAGTCGATCAATACAGTACGTTAATGCTGCGCACTGCGTCGATGATTGTTGGTGATCACGATATCGCTGAAGATGTGGTGCAAGACGCCTTTATTCAAGCCTGGTATCATCTATCTGACCTACGTAAAGCCGGAGCACTCCGCCCGTGGCTTATGCGTATTGTCGTCAATCAGTGCATCAGTTTTAAACGTCGCCTCGCTCGCACAACGGCTTTTATGCGTCAGGCGCTATCAGAACAAGAGACTGATCTTATCGCTCAGGCAGCTGATGACTATAAGGGACGCATGGAGCGCGACTGGGATCTGGCACACGCTATTGAAGATTTGCCATTAAAGCAGCGTGTGGCGATAGTCCTGCATTATTATAACGGTATGACGCTTCCTGAGATGGCGCAGACGCTAAAAATCTCTGAGAATACCTTAAAGAAACGTATCCAAGCGGCATTGACCAATCTTCGGCACGCTCTGCATTCCGCTAATGAGGAAGAGGCTTCCTTATTTCCTGTGGCCGGGTTAGTATCATCAGCCGCATGACAGACCTGCATAGCACAAATCACAAAGCAATATAGAGGCAGTTCATAAGCGATATGACTATTTCCGTACTGCAGGCAGCATGTCGGGGCTGCCTCCCTCATAGCATAGATATATACTAAAGATTATAAATAGTTTAATCATGCTAGTCCTATCATGCATGCATAAAAATAAATAATCAATCTCTATGCTTATATCTATGCGATCTTTCAAATTATGAAAATTATAAACTGCTTTGCCACTTACGTTGATATTGCCTAATATACTTGGGTAATATATTTTTGGCGTTAGAATGCAAAATTAGAGCTCCTATATAAAACAGCTATAATTAAATATCTATGCTTATATTTATGCGACCATTCATATTATGAACGCTTATGGTACAATTATACCTATGCCCTGATATTTTTTATTGGAAAGGTGGAAAGATGAGAAAGAGAAAATGGGTCATGC
The DNA here is from genome assembly GCA_963699315.1 of uncultured Chloroflexia bacterium. Lineage (GTDB taxonomy): Bacteria > Chloroflexota > Ktedonobacteria > Ktedonobacterales > Ktedonobacteraceae > Dictyobacter. The sequence continues at coordinate 2,500,767 of OY969433.1, read as the reverse complement.
GCTGGCAGGCTTCTCTTATGCCAGATCCGTCAATGATTCCAGATGCAACTGTCTTCTTACATACTGCACAGCACTTCAAGCCAACAACGATCACAACTGTTACGAAACAGCCAGGCTATCAGTATTCTTCTACTGCGGTGCTGATGGATAGAAGCAAGCAGGTTATAGCATCAGAGGACTTAGGACCTACTTTGGACAATCTGCTAGTGCTCCTCGATGAAAATATATTTGCTAAACAAGATGCCATGATGACGGAACTTGATCCAACTGTTATGGCTTTTCTGCAAACACAAGAAGAGGAGTACAATAGGACAAAACTAGACAGACCGATAGTCAGCGAATAGCATCGCTAGGAGAAAGCGAACGTTATACATGTTCAATACATCTGGACAATAGGGAGAAAACGGTGGGTGGAAGGGATATTTTATTCTCACAAGTGCGCATTGGGCGACACCTCAATATAACCAGTTTAACGCAATCCCGTATCTGGCAAAATACCATTATAGCGAGCTCGACGTTGATAAATGTTGGCATTTATATTATTATTGCTCGCACGCTAGGCACACGTCTATTCGGAAGCTATCTTTTTACCCAATGGCTCGTTACCGTCACCATTCCGATTATTGGTACTGGAATGTCAACGTTGGCAAGTCGCCAGATAGCTGTAACCCAAAGTCAGGAAACACCACAACTGATTGCCGGCATTTTCTTTTTTTTGTGGTATCGTCAACTTCGCAGTATTTTGTTGTATTGCTTTGTCTATCTTTGTTTGTCATTGGCTCTTACAAAGATTTTCAATGACTTTACGCCAGAGATCTTGCTTTTCTCCAGTCTGGCCACGCTCCCCTTGCTGCTAAGTAGCGTCGCAGGTACCACATTACGCAGCTTACGCCGTTCCGATCTGCTCATCATGCTACGCATCTTTGGGAATCTCCTGACACTATTTTTTATCATCATTGCAACACAGATCAACGGGAAACCAATAGTTGCCTTTATTTTTGCATTTGCCCTCTCAAACACGCTCACCCTTGTACTAGCAATCGTTTGTATCGTTTACCTGCTTCCTTTGAGACGAGCTTTAGGGCCAGGCATTTTTCTCAAGGAACGTCTTGTGCATAACATGTACCATTCCAAAATATACTCTATACTTGATGCGGTTGTCTGGCAACGCAGTGAACTACTCTTGTTAGCCTGTTGGTATAATTCGAGAGAATTGGGCTTTTACGCACTGAGTGCTCTTATCAGTGCTCGCGTTATCAATGTAGCTCCATCACTCATTTCCCAATGGATTTTCCCGCTAGTTTTACGCCACTTCTCCGAATATCACTTTTTAAACCAATATGATGCTTTCGTGAGAACGTCCTGCTACATTATTTTTTTAGCGGCACCACTTTGTATGTTGATGATTGTGCTCTGTCCCAGCATACTGACCTACTCTTTAGGGGATGACTATCTTCCAATGGTCAAGCCGCTACGTATTTTGCTCATTGCAACGGTTTTTGGTAGCGTCGCAACCGTCGGCTTAACGCACATGGCAAACGACCAACGTTACGATAAACATCATTTGCAGCGTATCCAACATGATTTCACTATTGGTGTTGTCTGCTTAAAGATTCTCATTGCTATTCCGCTTGTCATGCTATGGGGAATGACGGGGGCGGCTCTTGCAAGCGCTCTCGCACAGATCACATCTGCTCTTATTTCCATATTGCTCTGTAAATCATTACTGACGCAGCCTGACATTTTACCTTGAGTTAAGAGGGAGTATATGACTATCCAGCATTCGTCGGGACATCATGCCCGTATTTTGATACGTACACGGTCTACTGGAGCTTTCCGTACCATATCAAAAGAAAACAATCAAGCAGGACAGCATGCCGTCGCGCCACATTTTAGTGTGATTATCTGCACATATAATCGACGTAATATGGTTTTAACAGCTCTGGCAAGTTTGCATAAACAGACGCTACCATTCAAGTACTTTGAGGTGGTCGTTGTCGACAATGGTTCAATTGATGGCACATTTGCTGCTATCCAGACATATCTTAGCGGAGATACCTTGCGTCATCGATCTACAGGAGAGCTTTGGAGAACTCAATGCCTGCTCGAAAGCCGTAATGGGCTAGCATATGCGCGTAATACGGGAGTAGCTGTCGCGACTGGCGAAATTATGGTTTTTCTTGATGATGATGTTATTGTTGATCAACATTTCCTGGCTCAACTCTATACAGCCTATGAAGAAACACACGCCGATGCGATCGGAGGAAGTGTAGAACTGCACTGGGAGACAAAAAAACCATATTGGCTTACAAACGATATGCTTGATTTCTTTGGTTATTATATGCCTTTCCGCTCGCGTACAAGCCTACCAGATATGCTAAATTTGGGGAGCAGTTGCTTCTCTGTCAAACGAGAGGCGCTCGATAGTATTGGAGGCTTCTCACCATTTTTGACGAAGCGTTTGCATGCACCAATTAATGTTGAGGTAGCAGATCTTTGTCGGCGTTTACGTCAATGCCAATATACTCTCTGGTACGAACCAACTGCACTAGTCGTCCATCGGGTTGCACGAGAACGTCTCAAACGTCCATTTCTGGTCGGTCGGGCATACTGGCAAGGGCGCTCAGAAATACTGGCCCAATATGCAAATATAGATCAATACCAGGACGCTGCTGATGATTCTTTTCTGCAAACAGTGCGCTCAATTCTGCCAGAATTACTTGTTCTGCTAGAGATATTTTTGTTACACCGCTCCCTTCTCTATCTAGCGCGTAAGTCGATGAGCGAACGTATCTATGCAGCAATGCAACAAGCCAAGAGTTGGGGTCGCATCCAACAGCAATTCATATTAAGCAATCATGCTCCAGCAACGTTACAGACCCCTTTTGTCCTATTAGTTCAGGCCCATGAGCAAGCTACTTGCTGGCAAATGCAGGCACTTATGCAACAAGGCATCTACTGTACCACCAGCGTTGCAGACATACCTTTCTCATGGCTCTGGCGACATCGTGCATATCCAGATCAAACCATCGGCATTATTCATTTTCATCAACCAGGAGCACTCAACTTGAACATCTGGCAAGGAGCGCGCCTACTATTCAAGCTCTGGCTGGCACAACGCCTTGGCTTGCGCACAACAAGCACTGATGCTGGCGGATGGTGGCATAACGTACATAATATTCAATCCACTATCCGTTGTGCATTTGAGCGTCAGATTTTTGCTTACAGCCATAAAATATATACATTTACACGTCAGCCAGAACGCTTTTATCGTGAACAACGCTGGTGGAATCGTACGTATTTTCTACCACATCCAGGACTTCGTGGTACGCTAACAGAACCGCAGGAACCTGCTGTCGCGCGACATCAACTAGGCATTCAATCCAACGCAAGCTTTGTATTTCTCTGTTTTGCTCATCTGCATACCGAGCGTGAAATCGCCCACTGTATAGCAGCATTTGCAGACATGCGTAACCAGTTCCTACAATCAGCCGAAACGCCCACTGCCGAGCCACAACTCTTACTTGTTGGCATGCCAAAAGACAAAAAAAAATCGCCTAAGCTCATGAAACTAGCGGCCTTTAATCCAGCGATTCACCTCTTTCTCGAATATAGTCGCCATAATTTATCACTCTATATCGCCGCCGCTAACGCAGCAGTGATGCCTTATATTGCCACACAGGCATCCGGCATACCTGAAATGGTCATGCTCCTCTATTCGCATGAATGTATTGTTATTTCGCCCAATCTACCACGTTTACATGGTATTCTTCCGCCACATGCAGGGATATTATACACATCGGCCAGTCACGCATCGTTAGTCCGAGCATTATTACGGGCGACACAAATGACGTATCAGCATACCCCACAAGAAGCCGCCAGTTTAGATTACCAGCAGGGATGGAAAAACTATGCCCGCAATCTTTCGGGTAGTTATCAAACGCTCTTGACTACAATAACTAAAAAGCCCAGAAAGATCCTCCCAAATTAGTACTAGCCTATCTCCATCTGCCTACAATATGGCTTTCAGGCACATCTATATATACAGGTAAACTAAATTGATCACAAAACTTGCGTAATAAGTCTGCAACATACACAAAAGTCCCAATCTGTATCTGTCAACATTCGCCATATTTCCCTGGTCACATCCATAGCAGCAATCGCGTCAAGCAGCCACATTACAGAGCGCATCGAACAAAATGGAACGAAGACCACGCAAATCGGGTCACGAATAAGTAAACGCAGCAATCATAATCAGCTATAATAATGACAATACAAAAACGGGGCTAAGTACCAGTTATTTGGCTGCCAGTCGTATTACCCAAGCCGTTTAAAAATTAGAGAGAGGTTTTGAGTTGAAACGTTCACAATTAGCGCGTGAAATTGTCGAGATATTAGCACTCACTGTATTGATCTTTCTCGTTGTGCGCTTCGTTGCCCAGAGCTACTATGTTAAAGGGATAAGCATGCAACCTGGACTCGCCAATGGTCAATATGTGATGGTAAATAAAGTGTCATATCTTTTCCATGGACCTGAGCGTGGTGATGTGATTATTTTCCATTATCCTAAAGATGTTTCACAAGACTTTATTAAACGCGTGATTGGCGTGCCAGGCGATACGGTTACGACTGATCGCAATCACGTGACGCTTGATGGAAAAGTTCTCAATGAACCCTATATCAGTGTGCCCTATAATCTAGAAGGTAAGACTTGGACGGTGCCAGCTGGTCAATACTTTGTGATGGGTGATAATCGACCTCAAAGCGATGATTCACGCACCTGGGGCTTTGTGCCTAAAGACTATATTATTGGTAAAGCCGTCATTGTCTTCTGGCCGTTTAGTCATTTTCATTTTATCAATACATTCTCGGGTGTCTACGCTGGCATCCCAACCAAAAAGTAAAGAGAGAATAGAGCACAATGCAATACCCAGAGAAACATTATCCAGATTCGCACTCAGGCTTCGATCAACACGATGCTGAGCTATTTATAGAGGAAGGGTCGCTTGAACATATTTACCTCCCATCTCGTGCTTTACCTGCTGCGCTAGGTATTGGTGCCTTGGGAGGAATACTCATCATCCTTATCTCCGTTGTTACAACCCTCACAAATGCATCGATCTTTCAAACTGCGGCACGTCAGGGCAACAATATATCGCTGAGTACTGCTCAATTTATCGTTGGTTTAACCTGCGTTATCTATACGGTGGCGCTGGCTGTGGCTTTTGTTGATGGTTACTTTGTCGGTAAGAAGGCTGTGCGCCGTCTCTATGGTTTCTATGCGGGCATCCTGGTCGGAGGTATTGCTTATGTTGGTAGTGTACTTGTCGCATACATTCCCAACTATCCCGGGCACGTAAACAATGTGACGACAACGGCTCCAACTTCAGCAGGACTACTTATACTGCTCGTAACGGCTGTTGTCTGGATGGTAATTGGAGCTTTAATCAGTCTATGGGGCACTTTTACGGCGACAAGAAAGCATCCCTATTACGTGGCCAAACAAGCTCAGAAAAATGCCCAATACGATTTAGATGAGTTGAACGCGTCGAACTGATACTTTTAAGTGTGTCCCGTCTGTATCAGTGTTCGGGACACACTCAAAGTATCCCCCAAAAAAATTCCCACACTCCAGAGATAGGATTGTGGGAATTTGCGCAACGAATGACGCCTATTCTTCGACGATTTCAATAAAATGTACGGTATCTCCTGGTTGACGATCACGTTGTGGATCGCGCTCACGGAGAGATTTTAGTACATCAAGGCCCTTGGATACTTTCCCAAAAACGCCATGTTTGCCATTCAAATGGGGAGTTGCTTCGTAAGTAATGAAGAACTGAGAACCATTTGTATTTGGACCCGCATTTGCCATTGAGAGTACGCCTGGACCGTCATGACGCAGGGCCAAAGCACCCTTTTCATCATCGAAGCGGTAACCGGGGCCACCACGTCCAGAACCTTCAGGATCGCCACCCTGGGCCATAAAACCACCAATAACACGATGGAAGGTTGTGTTATTGTAAAAACCATCACGAGCCAGAAACACAAAGTTGCTTACTGTGATAGGTGCCTGAGCCGCAAACAGGTCAATGGTGATATCACCTTTGTCTGTATGGAAAATGGCTGTATATTTCTTTTTCGGGTCAATCTGCTCTTTTGGTGGAGCACTATATTGCTTAGGCAAGGATATTCTCCTTCTACTCTACGAGAAAGCAAGCTCCAAAGGAGTCGCAATTACAATGTAAGGGCTTCCTACCTTTATTAGAGGAAGCCCTTACATTCTATTGTACTTTGTCAAGTGAAGCCAACAAATATCCAGGCATGCTGTCCTGTTCTGACTATTTCACATAACTATGTCAATTATTAGGAAGCAGCCTTTACAAGCACATACTGCATCGTATCAGGAGTGACATTGGCAACGGGAGTGGCACTACCATTTTCAGTTGCTGTCAGTTTCTGCGCCACATCCAGACCTTGCACAACATGTCCAAAGAGATTATATGACTTCGCAAATTGTGTTGAGTTATCCGCCAGGTTGATAAAAAACTGGCTCCCATTGGTGTTCGCACCAGAGTTCGCCATCGCGATTGTACCTGCGGTATATGATCCCTGCACTGGCTCGTCATTAAACTTATAGCCAGGACCACCGCTTCCTGTGCCTGTTGGATCACCACCTTGATCGATCAAATTCGCAATGACACGATGAAATGTTAGACCATCGTAGAAGTGATTCTGTGCTAAAAATACAAAGTTGTTCACTGTATTAGGAGCCAATTTTGGATCAAGCTCCACTACAATTAGACCTTTATTCGTATTGATACCCGCACAATATATCTTGCTTGTATCAATGACCTGCTTGGCGGCGCTGTAAGTATGGTTGATTTTTGCTACTTGAGCCGATGTCAAAGGGGCATTCGTGTCAGTCACTGAGCTAATAATGCTCTTGTTTAAACATGGCGAGGCAGCTGTGCTTGTGTTACTTGTTGCTGCGTTTGTGGTTGCCGCTGCGGTGCTTGATTGGGATTGGACAGCTGTTGTCGCTGTTGCTTTTGGTGCGCTTTTTACCGTTGCAGGCGCAAATGGCCCCAAATGACGGGTAAATAGCACTAAGAAAATACACAAAAGAATCAGGATGCCTAAAATAGTTGCTGCCCAAGGATAGCGAGCAATACCACGAGCAGGGGGCTTAAAACCAGGAGGTGTATGCCGACTGTTTTCTTCTGGATTCGGCAGCTGTGTTGAATGAGCCCGTGCTATTTTTGCAGTGTATTTGCTTTCTACGCGTTTCTTTGTATTTGGCATGGGATATTCTTCAATGCTCCTTCTTTATACATGACCAACTCACATTCGTATATATGTTGGCTTATAATAACCTTACTACATTTTATGGTCAAGACCTGCTTGATCATAAGTCTGTCATCGATAGCCTTGCAGACCAAAAATATAGTGGAAAAGCCTTCTTAAGTTATTTACTTTATTATAACAGCTTAACCATGAGCAGCAACCGCAACCGAGTCAGTCAAGCCGACATGCCTATGTATTACCATTGCTATCTTAGCGCCTTTTAACAAAATAACCTAGCCCATGCGTCACCTATTGGTCAGCAAATTTTTGTGAACTTATCCACATCTCAACTCAATTTTGGTGGATAACTCTGTGGATAAATGCGGAAAACTACACCTTTCATGTGGATAAGTACGGAAAAAATGAATAATTTAAGCGTTTCGACTCATATATTGTCAATAAACACCTACTTATCCACAGAGCGCAGCCATACCTACCTATTTGATTTCGGCCAAATTATTCGTTACACTTTGAGCACTAAGATAAACATCAGCCACAGCTCCTTTTCAGGCCATAGTTCTAGAACTCACAATCTGTGCTTTGAAGCGTGTTTGTAAATAGATGGTACCGTGAAATTAACCGTGAAATTAAAGGCACACGAAATGACATCGGACAGTGACTAAAAACTGGATAATGCATTATCATTGTCATTTATTGCGACGTCTGCACCTGGATAAACATGTGGGTTTATCTTTCGATCAAATGTTCGTATATATGCTATAATGCTTGTTGCTATCGCACTTCTTCTTTCGCCGCTCGCCGGGCGGCGTCAAAAAAAACAAAAATTATGTAGATGCTGGAGCCGAAGACGTGGAAAAATTGTTGCCACAAAATGTGGAAGCCGAGGGCGGTGTCCTCGGTAGTATTATCATCGACCCTGAAGCTATCGTCCAAGTAGCTGATTTTCTTATGGCCGAGGATTTCTACCGCGATGCTCATCGCACTATCTATGAAACTATTATGCAACTTTTCGATCAACGTGAAGCTGCTGACTTTATTACTATTTGTGACGAACTCGATCGTAAAAATAAATTAGAAGAGGTGGGGGGCGCAAGTTATATTACTTCTTTGATCAATCAGGTGCCGACCAGCGCGAATATTGAGTATTATGGGCGCATCGTTGAGCGTACATCTATCTTACGCCGACTGATTCATGCTGCTGGCGAGATTGCCGCTACGGCTTACGAGGAGATGGATGCGGTTACTGCTATGGATAAAGCTGAAAAGTTGATCTTTGGCATCAGCCAGCGCCATGCGCACGCGGACTTTTCTCCTCTAGGTGAACTGTTAAGCGACTATATGACGAAGCTGGATCAGCTTCATGAACGTCGTGGTGCGGTTGTTGGTGTGCCAACTGGCTTCACCGATCTTGATCGCCTCACGGGCGGCTTACAAAAATCTGATTTGATCATTCTGGCAGCTCGTCCTGCTGTCGGAAAAACTAGTCTCTGCTTGAGTCTTGCCCATAACGCAGCCGTAAAATTCAAGAAATCAATCGCTATCTTCAGCCTGGAGATGAGCAAAGAACAGTTAGTCCAACGCTTACTTTCTATGGATGCCGGTATTGACCAGCAGCGTCTACGCACTGGCTGGATCGAGGATGACGAGTGGGAACGTATCGTATTTGCTATGGGGAATCTCACTGAAACCAGCATCTGGCTCGATGATACAGCGGGTATCTCGACTATGGAGATGCGTAGTAAGGCACGTCGACTGCAGGCCGAACATGGTGTTGATCTGATCATCGTTGACTATCTTCAGCTTATGCAATCTTCTGCTGGCGGCAAACGTAACGAGAACCGTGTCCAGGAAATCTCAGAGATCAGTCGTAACCTGAAAGGTCTGGCTCGTGAACTAAACGTGCCTGTCATGGCACTGGCACAGCTCTCGCGTGCGGTCGAAAGTCGACAATCAAAAGTTCCACAATTATCTGATCTGCGTGAATCTGGTTCAATCGAGCAAGACGCGGACATAGTTATGTTTATTTATCGCGATGATGTCTATAATCCTGAGTCTGAACGCAAAAATATTGCCGATATTATCGTCGCCAAACACCGTAATGGACCGGTCGGAGAAGTTAGTCTTTATTTCCAGGCGAACCAGACGCGTTTTCGCGATCTGGAAGTTTCACCACCAGCAGACGAATAAATTGGGGGTGACTTTGTAATGACCACTTTTACTGAAACTTCTGGTTTTACGGGCTTTCCAGGTGGTAAAAATCCCTTTGTGCCCATTCCAGAGGTGTTTTTCACTCAACTCTTACCTGAGATAGAGGATAGTGCTGAACTGAAGGTGACGCTTCATCTCTTCTATCTCCTTGCGAAACAACAGGGGAGTCCCCGTTGTGTTAGCGAACATGATCTCTTCAATGATCATCTCTTGCTACGCAGCCTGAAACGTCGTGGTGATCCGCGTCCACCGGAGGAACGCTTACGACTGGGTCTCGAACAAGCGCTGGCCAGAGGTACGCTTCTAAAAGTGCATCTACGCTTAGCGGGCGAAGCAGGAGAGGAACTTATTGGTTGGTACTTTTTTAATACCTCTCGTAGTCGCAAAGTTGTATCAGAATTGCAAGGAGGTGAAATGATTCCGGCCACTCAGCTAGCACGTGACGAGCAGCCAGTGAAACAAACGAATCAGCTCGCCGTTACAGCAGGTGTGTATGCTAGTGCTAGAGGCTACAATAATGCTATTCGCCCTATGCACATTGAGATAGAACGCCCAAACATTTTTGTATTATATGAGCAAAATATTGGCCTATTATCACCAATGATAGCGGATGAATTAAAAGACGCAGCCGATCATTACCCACAAGACTGGATTGAAGCAGCTTTTCGTGAAGCTGTTGAGCAGAACAAACGTAAATGGAGTTATATTCGCGCCATACTTAGGCGCTGGGAAACGGAAGGTAGGCACTAATGGAGCGCCTCAATGAAATATTTGACCGAAGTGGGCGGCATCAACAACCTCTTTCCGAGCAACGAGCACGCACACGAACATCTCAATCACAGGACCCGGCCGTACAGCGTGCTGCCGCTGACAACTCACCGCGTGTGAGGCCAAAATATTATCAGAGCACGTCTTCTCAATCGTATCAGCAAAATTCATCTCTTTCTTCACGTGCACGCAATTATTCGCATTATCGTTCTGATTCTGATGAAGAGGCAGGTAGCACAAATCCTGAACGCCGCACTTATATTGAACCTGTTTCGCGCGCTAACCAATCTACCTACACGCCTGCACCCTCGCAGGTACGGCGAACTATTGGGGAAACCAACCCTCCTTATCAGTCATTGTCCCAACCGCATCAGGATCAGCCACATATTCAGCCCTTGCAGCCCCGGCCGACCAGCAATAACGAATACTATCCGCAGCAACAGCATACGCCTGATGCATATCCCTCCAGCCTGCGTGCAGACGCAGTCGAGGAATGGGAAGAAGATGGTATGGGCTACGGCGATTGGGAAAAAGATGGTGAGAATTATTTTTTTGAAGATGAAGAGGTAGAAGCCGTCGACGAGCCACCGACTGTTTCTACCTATCAAACGCCAAACCGTCGCCAGCGTCCACAAACGGACCCTGAAATACCATCGCGCGGCACGCGTAATCTGCATGATCTGCGTCTAGCCTCGGCGATCGCCGCGCAGCAGGCACGTACACAGGAGCATTCATCCTATAAACAACGTATCACTCAGCCGTTGGATCCACAAACGGTGCCTGGCTTAACGCGTGATCGACATCTTCTAGCGCCATCTTCCCCTGCACACGCTCCCAGATCAATGCGCCAGGATGTTGTTCCAGTGCTTCCACTGGATGAGCCGGAAATACCGCCATCGCCACCGATGGTCAATGATCCTGTTCCAATCAAAAGCATCTGCCCTAAATGCAAAGGTGCAGGCTATTTGCGCTCGAACGTCCCTTTTGGTCATCCCAACTTCGGCAAGCCGATTGCATGTGAATGTAAAGAAGCCGAGCGCAAAGAGAAGCGTCGTCAGCAGTTACGTGACATGTCCAATATGGATGCATTCCGTCTACAAAATTTTCGCACCTTCAACATGCACTCTCCTGGTGTGCAGGAAGCATTTAACGTAGCACTCAACTTCTCAAAAGATCCTGATGGCTGGTTGATTCTCATCGGACCCAACGGATGTGGCAAAACGCATCTTGCCGCTGCTATCGCCAACACAAGTCTAGATAACGGGGCTGTAGTGCTTTTTGAAGCTGTCCCTGATCTTCTAGATCATTTACGTGCAGCATTTGCGCCGACCGCGAACGAAGTCTATGATCAACTCTTTTCAAAAATGCGTGAGGCCGAGTTGCTCGTCCTGGACGATCTCGGATCGCAGCAGAGCTCTTCCTGGGCCAATGAAAAACTTTTTCAGCTCCTGAACTATCGTTACAACATGAGCATGCCCACTGTCGTCACAGCGAACCCCAAAGGGATGCAAGGGATTGATGAGCGCATTCGTTCACGTTTACATGATAATGGGCTTGTCACAAGTATTAGCATGGATCGGGCTCGTGATTATCGTCCACATAATGTCAAAAGACGCTAATGTATTTTTCTGACTTTTGCTAAGCTTATGTAGAGAAAACGTTGAGTTATTACAAGCACTATCGCTGGTAATAACTCAACACACTTCAAAAAAATGCGGCCATCCCCATCGTTTCTTGCACTCGCATCTCGTAAGTGCTATCATAATCATAAACGTCCCCCATTTGTGGGTTTCCTCTGCACATTCATTTTTTACCAACGGTCTATGCCCGATCTAGACCGGGCTTGATCGTTATAGATAAGTAAGGAGCGAACATGACCAAATTCGATCCGCGAGATCCAAAATGGATTAGAGAATCTCGTGATATTATGGAGCCATTGGGCATTATCCCTAATGTCATTGAGACCACACCTCGTGGTACATACGGTTCGGATCTTTTCTCACGCTTGTTAAAAGAGCGCATCATATTCGTCGGTACGCCCATCGATGATATGGTCGCTAACAGTGTCGTTGGGCAATTGCTTTATCTTCAGAGTGAAGATGCAGCAAAAGATATCAGCATGTATATTAATTCCCCAGGAGGAAGCATCTACGCTGGCCTGGCTATCTATGACACAATCCAGTGGGTACGCCCTGATGTCTCTACAGTGTGCATGGGTATGGCTATGAGCATGGGTGCAGTTCTACTAGCAGGTGGTGCCAAAGACAAACGTTACTGTTTGCCAAACTCTACCATGTTAATCCACCAGCCACTTGGTGGTGCTGAAGGTCAGGCCGCTGATATTGAAATCACGGCTCGTGAGATTCTGCGTTTGCGCCGTAGCCTTTATGAGATTCTTGCCAATCATACAGGTCAAACAACCGAACGTATCTTGCAGGACTCAGACCGCAACTACTATCTAACGGCACGGCAGGCCGTGGAATATGGTCTGGTTGACGATATTCTTTCCAATACCAAGGAAGAATAGACACGTCAACCATAGCATAGGTAGTAAAAAAGGCCAGGTTGTTTACTTACATATTCCCATGTGGAATTATATAAAACAAACAACCTGGCTTTCTTGCTGTCTGAGTATTATGTATACAATAACATTGAAACCTATTGTATAGAAAATCCTCCTGCCACTTCTCCAGATTATACAATCGAACATTTACATGATCTATTAACTCTATTTGTAGGAGCGCGTATACAATGACACCACATCTACGCAAACTATTCTTTGAAGCACTTTATAAAAATAGACACATTTATCGTTTCGCCAGTACTGTACCGTTTGCTGGTCAGTGGCGTGTCTGGCAGAAGTTAGTACTTGCCAATCTGCATGGTCAGGATATCCTGGAAGTGGGATGCGGTCTGGGTGATCTTCTAGCGGACATGTTAGAGGCTGGCTATATGTGTCGGGCTGTAGAGCATTCTCCTCAAATGGTTGCGGCGGCACGCGCTACGCTAACCCGTCGTCATGTTGGTGTTCCATCCTGGATAATTCAGGGATCTGCTCAGAGCCTACCCTTTTCGCCCCATACCTTTGACACGGTCGTAAGTACATTCCCATCTGAATACATCCACGATCCCAATACCGTTTCAGAGATTGAGCGCGTACTCCGGCCTGGAGGCAGATTGGTCGTTATTGAAGGAGCACATCTTCAACCCGTTGGTTATCTCCAACCGTTTCTGTTACTTCTCCAAATGCTTGTCTACGGCTCAAGCGTATTTTCGCGGGACCGCGCATCTTCCGCACCCAAAAATTCTTCTACGTCTACAACGAATACAGATACTAATACAGTATTTACCACTACAGAATTACCCGGTACACCCTTTGGAGAGCTCATACCCTTAGAGCAGTCTGGTTTACGTCGTCGATCTCAGCGTGTTCATAGCCGCCGCTGGCAAGTATTTATTACGATCGGAGAAAAGGGCTCTCCTGAATCCATAACAGCAGCGACCGCATAGTATCAACATAAACGTGCTAAAATCATCTATACGAACCATAAAAAATTTAGGAGACTATACATCATGTCACAATGGTCTGATGGAGTTGTCGTTGCCAACGGAGCCAATCTTCACTATTATCGTACGGGAGGCGATAAGCCTGCATTAGTTCTACTACACGGCTTCACTGATAGTGGACTGTGCTGGACGCCTATCGCACAAGCGCTTGAGGCCAAGTATGATGTTACAATGATTGATACCCGTGGTCATGGACTCTCTGATGTCCCTACAACCGCTTTGACCACAGAATTATTAGTCTCAGATGTGCTAGCAGTCATACAAATGTTAGGTTTAGGACAGGTCGCATTACTGGGACATTCCATGGGAGCACATGTCGCTGCGCAGCTAGCAGAAAGTCATCCCGAAATTGTGCGTGCCGTGCTACTTGAAGATCCTCCTTGGACACGTACCAGTGCCCCTTCAGCATCCGACAAAGAAGATAAAGTTAAGGGTATGGGACTATGGGCGGGCCAGATACGCGCATTTCAGCAATTGTCACTTGAGGAACGTATCGAGGAAGCAACCGATGATCATCCGTGCTGGTCACAAGCTGAGATTCTCCCCTGGGCTGAGGCACAAGGACAATTTCATGCCGCTAGTTTCTATGGTTTTGCGCAATTAACCAACGATTGGCAAGTCATTGTCACACACTTGACACCACCAGTATTGTTACTTACTGGTGATCCATCGCGAGGATCGATTGTTACTCCTGAGATTGCGCAACAGGCCCTGCATAGCTGGTCTGATGGAACCCTTGCTCGTATCGAAGGTGCGGGACATAACATTCGTCGTGAACAATATAATGCATATATAACTACCGTTCGTCAGTTTCTAAAAGAAAAGTAATCAATGCCAACATCTATGTTTCTGGCTAGGAAGCCGATGGCCTTTAGGATCATAATCCTAGTGTGTTTCAGTACTTAAAGCGGCTAAGACTGCAACGCAAGATATACAATCAGCGTAATACAGACAAGAATGGTAGCTTGGTCTAACGATAATCTCCTTAAAAGTATGTCCTTAAGTGATGCATTTCCGCCATCAGTGAGATATAATATGGTGTGTTACCATTAGACGGCCTATAGTATTTTCCTTATGCATCCAAAATACAGTGGTAATGCATGTCAAGGGCCAAGAAAGCAGGTAATTTGCAATGATAAAACCGCCGGAGAATGTATACAAGCTACAAAACGGCAATGATAAACAGCCATCGCGTCCTGGCCCTACAGATCGGCCTAATGGACAAACGCCCCCACAACGACCATCGAACAGTATCAATAAATGGTTATTGGTCCTTGTTGGAATTATGCTTGTCGTATATATATACAGTATCTTCAGCAGTAATTTTGGCAGTAACAGTAGTACGCAACCACAACCAGTGGCCTATAGCGACTTTTTGGCACAGGTCAATGCGAATAATGTCAAGGACGTCACGATCAATGGCACGACGAGCGTCACAGGAACATTTATACAGCCTGTGAAGGGTCAAACACAGTTTATGGCATATCAGTTGCCTACTAACGACCCTCAGCTTACGAGTACGCTGAATAATCATCATGTGCAGTTTAATTATCAGCAACCACAAGATAACTCTATCTGGCTTAACCTGCTTGTTGATATCGTACCCTGGTTATTCTTGATCGGACTTTTCTTCTTCTTTACACGACGATCTTCCCAGGGGCAACAAGGAATCTTCAGCTTTGGGAAAAGCCGTGCCAAGCTTATTCTTGAAGACCGTCCCAGCACAACTTTTGCTGATGTTGCTGGTGTTGATGAGTCTAAATATGAGCTACAAGAAGTTGTAGAGTTCTTAAAAACTCCTGCAAAGTTCCAACGTCTAGGTGGTAAAATTCCTCGTGGTGTTTTGCTTGTAGGCCCTCCTGGAACTGGTAAAACGTTGCTGGCTCGTGCGGTAGCTGGTGAAGCGGGCGTCCCCTTCTTCTCAATGTCTGGTTCTGAGTTCGTCGAGGTGCTCGTCGGTGTTGGAGCTAGCCGTGTGCGTGATCTGTTTGATCAGGCCAAGAAAGCCTCACCAAGCATCATCTTCATCGACGAGATAGACGCTGTTGGTCGCCAACGAGGTTCAAGTATTAATACGAACGACGAACGCGAACAAACCTTGAACCAGTTGCTGGTCGAAATGGACGGTTTCGATAATCGCCAGGCGGTTGTCGTTATTGCTGCCACGAACCGACCTGACGGACTGGATCAAGCGCTGCTGCGTCCTGGACGTTTCGATCGTCGAGTTACTGTCGATCGCCCTGACTGGAATGGTCGTCTAGCAATCCTTAAGATCCACTCGCGCAAAGTTCCCCTGGCTAGTGATATCAATCTTGTTGCGGTTGCCCGCTCAACCACCGGTATGGTTGGTGCTGACCTGGCAAACCTTGTAAACGAGGCCGCCTTGTTGGCTGCTCGCCGTAATCGTAATGATGTTGATCAGCGTTGCTTCGACGAGGCTCTGGATAAGATTCTCTTAGGCGCTGAGCGACCACTGGTCCTTAGTGATAGCGATCTCAATGTGACCGCCTATCATGAAGGTGGACATGCTCTGACGGGTCTCTTACTCGAGGGAACTGATCCCGTCACCAAAGTGACAATCGTTCCACGAGGTCAAGCACTCGGTGTCACAATGTATACGCCGTTGGATGATCGCTACAACTATTCGAAAGAATATTTATTGGCGCGTATCGTGACTGCTCTTGGCGGACGAGCCGCCGAAAAAGTCGTCTTTGATCGCATTACAACTGGCGCAGAAAACGATCTTCAGCGTGTCACGCAGATTGCTCGTCAGATGGTGATGAGTTGGGGCATGAGCGAGCGTCTGGGTACGATTTCATTCAGTGAGCGTGGAACTCCATTTTCTGGTGGTGGCGAGACAGGCGCGCCTTCCGATTATAGTGAAGAAACGGCCGAAGTGATCGACGATGAAGTCAATCGTATTGTCCGCACGGGCTATGAAGAGGCGCTAAATCTACTCAGTGCCTATCGACCCACATTGGATCGCATAGCGCAGGATCTACGCCGCTATGAAACTATCGACATTAAACAATTGCACTCGATTATGGAAGAGACAGGTGCGCCGATCGCACCATTCCAACTAGAGTCAGCGCGACAAGCAGTGGCCGCACTGGTTCCACCGTCTCCAACCAGTCCTGTTGCACCGACCGAAACACAATAGTAGCAGATGCAAACAACAAGAAACGGCTCGCAGTATCTATTGCGAGCCGTTTCTTGTTACGTAAGATCCTCTTTTTATTAATTAATGTCTTCAAAGAACGAGCGCATACCGGGATAATCCTTCATCATAGTATCGAGCAATGCTGGAGCGAGAGCCATAAATGTTCCTTGAGCTTCAGCAAACACAACAGACTCGTCTTCAGCTAGAGTAAGCTTCCCATCAGCCTGAACCATGCGTCCTCGCTGTGATTGTAATGAGGCTCGTACGCGTAGCAAAGACCCATAAGGAACAGCACGACGATAGCGTATCTCTAGCCGTCCTGTCATCGTCCAGGCAGGGCTTTCAGCAAGCACAGAGGTGCGATTGAGTGCCTCATCTAAAGCTGTAGCAATAATGCCACCGTGAATCACGCCAGGAAAACCCTGATGCTCCTCTTCTGGCATAAAATCAGCAACCACCGCATTATCATCCACCTGAAAAGTCATCTTTAAGCCAAAGGGATTTTGTTGACCACAAGCAAAACAGCGCTGATAATCAGTTGTATCGTTGACATCCATAAAGCAAAAAAAATCCTCACTATCCTATTTCTAAAATAAGTTTTCTTGAGTCTACCACATTCCACATCATCGCTTTCCAATTCACCCATAACCTATAATGGAGAGAGCATATTCATTTTATATATTTCATCACCCTAAATTATGTAGCGCGGATACCGCATTATCCAGACAAACATATATTCATACGAAAAGTGAGGCGAGAATATGAGTGAGACGGAACAGAAATTTCGTTCGTGTCGTATAGTATAGAGCAAATCTTCTATTGCAATGTAAGCACTGTAGCCACCTAAGGTAAGGAGGAGATTATGACAGAAACAACGTCTCAGAATAAAACGTCCTCATCTCAGGATAATACATTAAAAAAGCGCAAAAAATCTGCTAAAAAAGAGGCAAAGCTCATGCTCAAAGTCGAGCAAGCAAAAAGAGATGTGCAAAAAGCTGAGCAGCGTGTTCAAGAAGATCGGGGGACTTTAAAATCACAGACTGACTATCTACATGATCTTGAGCATGCGCTCTCTGAACTTCTAGCACCGGCTAAGAAAGGGGGCAGCAAGACATCTCAGCAGGGAACAAAGAAAAAAAAACAAGCTCAGGCATCGATAGGAGCTAAGCAAAAATCCGGTTCAAACGCGTCCAATGACAACAACAAAGAAAACAAGTCTAATGATAACAGCAAAAAATCACATCAGGCATCGCTGGAGCCTGCCGAAGGACGCACTGACATTGAAAAAAGCGTAACCACAGCGAACACAACGGCAGATACCCCCCTGATCCGTGAAGCTGAATCTATCGCCGAAGAAGCTCTAGCCGAGTCTATTACGGAAGAGGCCGCTGAAGAGGCCATCGCCGAGTCTATTCTGGAAGAGGCCGCTGGAGAGATGGCCGAAGAGATTCTGCTTGAAGAGGCTACCGAGTTTATCTCCGCAGAGGCAGAAGCTGAAGCGGTTGCTGAGCTTATCTCCGCAGAGGCAGAAGCTGAAGCGGTTGCTGAGCTTATCTCCGCAGAGGCAGAAGCTGAAGCGGTTGCTGAGCTTATCTCCGCAGAGGCAGAAGCTGAAGCGGTTGCTGAGCTTATCTCCGCAGAGGCAGAAGCTGAAGAGATTACCGAAACTCTTGCGCAAGAGACATTACAAGAAACTTCCACTCCTCCAAAGGAGGAGCAAAATACATCTGAAGATAAGGAAAAACAAAAAACAAAAAGCTCCCTTAAGCCACAAACGAGCCGCGCTTCAGCTTCTCATAAACGCCGTTCCACCTCTAGCAACGACTACTAACAGAGTCAAGATAAACATGCAGAGGAAGAACAAAGCTATTCATGACGATAAAGGGATTTATGAACAGGCCAAACAGCTTCAAGGTAGCTGTAAGCCCATCCATAAGTCCCTATTTCGCCCCTAAGCAGCTATCCCAATGAAAAATAAACCCTCAATATGCCATAGTTACCTCACATATTACCAGGGTGGATTCCCAATAATTAAGCATTTATAAGTTCAAGTAGCATGAAACTCTTTCTAATCAATCAGGAAAAAACGTTGTGGCAGTGCTATCATAAGTAGTGTTATAAAAATTGTCGCCACAAATTAATTACATTGAGGAGTTTCAATGTCGCATATAGAAATTCGTCCAGCACAAGCCAGTGATCAAGAAACCGTACTCGCATTCTGCACGCAGACCTGGGAATGGGGAGATTATATCGACCGTACTTGGGAAGATTGGCTTCTCAATCCTGCCGGGCAACTCCTTGTTGCTACTGCTGATAAAGAACCAGTTGGTATTGTACACATGCAGATGCTTGATCAGACTGAATCATGGCTAGAGGGATTACGAGTTGATCCACGCTATCAACAGCAAGGCATTGGTAAAGCGCTAAGCGAGGCTGCGACGGCTGCTGCCATGCAACGAGGAGCTACAGCTATTCGTCTGGCAGTTGATTCTAATAACATTGCCTCTATTTCTCTTTCAGAAAACATGCATATGTATCATGTAGGTGATTTCTCACTCTACACGGCTCTACCATTTGCAACGGAGACTAAACAATCAGCGCAACAAACGCTCCAGATGGCAGTTACTGAAGACCTCGACACCATCATTAACTACCTTAATGCCTCAAATATCTTTCCACTAGTTGGTGGTCTCTACTACGTTCACTTCGCTGGCATACCTATTACCGAGTCATTTTTAACCAGCAAAATTATGGCGCAGCAGATATATCTACTACGCCGCTGGGATCGTCTGGACGGCCTGGCTATCGCGGAAGAGCGTCAGGAGGCGCAAGGACGCCAACTTTCCGTTGGTTATATCGATGGCACAGCGATCGAGGCAATCAGTTTCATTGCCTACGAGCTACGTCGTCACCTTACAACAATGGGTTTAGACAATTTGCGTGTCTATGCGCCAAATACGCTTCTCGTTCGGGATTCTTTTGATGGGGTTGAGTACAAAGCCGATGATGCAGTTTTTCATATTTATGAGAGAGGACTTATTTGAAGTATTGATATATCCCTAACTGCGCTAATTCTGTCTACATTGGTAGAAATCCCATGTAGACAGAATTAGCGCAGTTAGGCTGGATTAAGGGCTACATCAAGATTCTTTAAACCATGGTAGCGCAACAACCAGCAGCCATAATTCAGACCACCACCTACCGCTGGTAAGGCGATCCATTGCCCCTCTTGTAAACGTTTCTGCCGCAGCATTTCAACCAACGAGAGAGCAATGCTAGCATTGGAAACATTTCCATAATAGCGGAAATTATCGACCAGCTTCTCCATCGTTGCTTCAGGCCAACCAAAATCACGGACTAACAGTTCTCCCATACGGCGTGTAATACGTGAATTCGCCTGATGAGGCACGATATAGCTTAGTTCATTAGGATCAAGACTGGCGTGACGACACAATACATCAATACACTCAGCCATAGCACGCGGAGCCTCACGATAGACTTCTTTGCCATTCATCTTAGCATAACCAACCATGTACTGTGAGAGCAATTGATTCAGTTCCTGTCCGCAACCATCATTGTATAGTTGACGGATCTTCAGATCTACCTCTGCCATATCTATGGCATCTTTTCGTAACGGTGTCTGATATAACAGTGCCTGCGCCTGACGAGCATCGGACCCGTTAATGACATAGGTATCCTCATCACCGCGCTCTAGTACAAAAGCTGCTGCGCCCTCACCAAATAATGAACTTGTTTTCCAATCCAACACATGCATAATATTGGGCAGCAATGCTTCTGACGCGACGATAAGGATACGTTGAGCTGTACTTGCGGTCAACACTTCAGCGGCTACCTGGAAACCCTCAGCCTGACAGGCACAAGCACCTTTCAGCATCGTAGAACGCAAAGGAGCCAATCCAAGACGCAACGTTACCAATCCAGCAATCGTAGGAAAGGCATCATTATCAGAAGAAGATATACCAATAACTGTATCAATATCTGTTGCTTTTAGACCTGCGCTAGCTATAGCTCGTTCGGCTGCAATAACAGCCATGTCTACCATGGATTCCTCTCGTGGAGCTGTAGGATCATCTATCAGGCCTGGCGCTTCTGGCCCCGCCATGGCTCGACAATACGCCAGAGTGCTAGAGCGTACATGCCGTGTCTCTAACCCAGTCACGCGTTCCAAGTCTTCAGCGGTGCGAGGACTGCCAAGGCGTGTAGAGATATAGGCAAAAAACTCATTCGTAATTACACCTTTAGGCACATATGTGCCCAGGCCAGCCAATCGCACTTTAGCTTTGGTATATATATGAGGAATGACAAACGAATAGTTTGGCCACTGGCCAGAATCGGTGAATGCCATCAAATACGAAACCTCCATCATGAGGATAGCCAGAGCTTATAATTTCCACTAAGTATATCATATCATCTTACAGGATGTAGAAAATCTGCCAGAGGATCTGATTGCATTGAATAGCTTAATTACGGATTTTTTTATTCACACCTGCCATGCTCACAAAAATGCAGGGCCAGGGGTATCCGCGTACGGTACGCGGATACCCCTGGCCCCCTTATATTTAAGATCTAATTTCAACTATGTCTTTTGTCGTTTAAGATTACCAGCGATCTCGGCGCTCCTGCCGATCTCTACCACCACTGTGGCCGCTATTGCTATAGCTATTATTATAGCCGCGGGAATCATCACGACGTGGACTGGATGCACGCTGACTTTGGAAACAATCACTACAATACACGGGACGGTCTTCGCGTGGAATAAAGGGCACGGTTGTTGCGCGACCACAGTTTGCACAAACAGCCTCGTGCTGCTCACGTGGGGAACGTGAAGCATTTTGCTGGCCGCCGCGACGTGCCGCGCGACAGCTTGGGCACCGAGATGGAGAGTTTGTCAAACCTTTACTAGCATAAAATTCTTGTTCTCCGGCTGTAAATGTAAATTCATTTCCACAATCGCGGCAGACAAGTATACGATCCCGGTAGCCCTCGTTAAACATCATGGGTCTCATTTCCTCTTCTTGAGTTACACACGTTCCATCTGACTTCTACAACTTTCTATATAGTAGCGATACACAAGAGACACATCTTTTTCGTCATGAACGTGTATAATAATACATCTCCTGGTGGTTGTCAGGCTGTGATTTCCGAGGCGACCGGAAGACGGAACGGAAGCCGGGAGCTGGATCTTACATACCAAACGGGAAGTCTTTCCTTAACCACTTATTTCATTGTAACATATTCGTTCCAAAATTACAGTATCTCCTTGACCTCAATGCTAGGATATAATTACATTCTTAATGTGATTGCCGGAGGAATATCTTGGACTCTGATTACGCTAATCAGTCACCAAAAGAGCGCCATACTCTTCAGTTGCGTCAGGTTCATACTATTACTGATCGCTTTTCTATGGCAAACACTTATCTTCTAAATGAAGAGAGCATTATAGTTGTCGATCCGGGCACAGAATTAAATGTTCGCCAACTTCAAGCATATCTTCAGAAAATACTACATCGCCCACTTTCGCATATCGACTTGATTGTTCTGACG
Organism: uncultured Chloroflexia bacterium; assembly: GCA_963699315.1. GTDB lineage: Bacteria > Chloroflexota > Ktedonobacteria > Ktedonobacterales > Ktedonobacteraceae > Dictyobacter. The sequence continues at coordinate 2,478,194 of OY969433.1, read as the reverse complement.
CATTTACATCCCGATCATACATCTGGAGTAGAAGCTCTACGTAAAATTTGCGCAGCGCCAGTAGCCGCATCAGCCATTATTCGTTGCCTGGCGCACGGAGATATGCGAGAAAGGAGAGCCTCTACTTCGTTTGCGCATCTTGCGGAACATTTTTTGACTGGTCCTTTGCAACATGTCGATCTTTTTCCTCCCATCTATGAACGCCAATGTAAAATGGTCGATATCTGGCTGGAGGATGTTGAGGGTCTACCAGGTCATCCAAATTGGCGTGTCATTGCCAGCCCTGGCCATACGCCTGAAAGTCTCTGCCTGTATAATCCTTTTACGCAGGAACTTTTATGCGGCGATACTGTGATCACTATTCAAGGGGGGGCACCATTGTTACGAGGAAATACTAATCGTAAGCAATTGGAAGAGACACTACGTATGCTACGCAGTTTACAGGTTCATTATCTTTATCCTGGTCATGGACGACCTATCCTTGCGCTCCATCCACTCAACAACGTCGATGTAGAATGGTGAGATAGTAATTATGTTATTACTATCTTTCTTTATTGAAACTTTATCTTGCTCGGCAAGCGCAGAGGCACTGGACCACTCATCGATTTCGCAATTGGGATAGGAGGCATCGTTGTATTGGGCAAATGAGATATTTTCCCATATGCCAGCATTACATTACCCATGCTGATAACATCTCCCACCTTTAGTAGTTGGGGAACCATAATCACTTCCCCATTAAGGAAAGTTCTATTAGAGCCGGCCACAGCTTGAATAAGGAGTCCATTGGGACTGCAAAGTATTTGAACATGCATTTGCGAAATAGAGGGATCATGCAGAACAATCGAGCAACGGCTATCGCATCCAATAGTTATAATCTGACCAGATAATGGGAAACGCTGTCCCATATTTTGGCCATTTTGCAGCACGAGATAGCCGCTTTCCTGAGGGATATCATGAACCTGCAATACTTGATCTGTTTCTACTGATACTTGTGCTGTGCTATGCGCATGCGATAGAGGATCGATGGCGGCTGGCCATGCACTGCTCTGAAGATCGAGCGATGAACGCCAGGTATGATTGACAAGGGGATCATATTGCTCTTTTAAGGCGGTTTCCTTCTCTACTGGCATAAAGCTGAAGTGTTGTGAACCGATTTCTATACTACTATTGGCTTCAATAATCACGGAACCGTGAATACGTTTACCATTTAGTAAAACGCCATTCATACTTCCACAATCGGTCAAGCAACATTTGCCATCATACCAGGCCAGCTCGGCATGATAGCGCGACGCCATATCATCATCCAACCAGATATCGCAATTCTCATCGCGCCCAAGCATCGCGACAATGCGCTTTAATGCCAGGCGTTGTCCCTGAAACCTACCATTTTTGTATTCCAACCATCCCCATGGTATATCATCGCCAAATACATACGGGAGAACCTGTCCATGTTGATAACGAGGCGGTTGAAGTCCGGCATCATCTGACCCTGGCGACTGGCTTGAAGCGGACGTGACAGCAGCATAGGGGTAGGGACGAGCAAGTAAACAATAGACAATCGCTGCCGCCAAAGGTATCAGCCAACCACATACAAAAACATACACAAGTATGCCCCATGTCTCAATGACCGAAATCCTCTGCATCTGATCAGCATGGAACCAGAGCATTGCGGGCAACAATAACAAAATAGATACGACACAGAGTGCAATTGTGACGGCGAAATGATAATTTGACGCTTTATCACGGCGTAATATTTTAGAGCAAACGCTTACAGCAATCGCAAATAAACAACATGCGACACCTCCATAGCAATCAGCGTTGAACCAGACGATAAAGTTTAGCGTGATCATCGTTTATCAATCGCACGGAGACCCCTGCATTCATGCATGGGGAGGAAGTGCGTTCCTCTCTTGTGTCCTTTTGAGTCATGATCCCTTAAATGATCTCTTATTAAGAACGACCTTTTACCATGGCAGACAGTGCCACCGTCCTTTGAAAGTTGCTTTCGGGCTAATCATATCATCTTGTATCAGGACGAGCAAATAAATGGGACTTGTGGGGGCTATTTCTGTCCGACAATTCTGTGCTACATATACCTTTTTGTAGTATAGGCGTGATAAAGAGATTATACAAAAAGTGCGAGCTTAGACTGAAATATGTCTTTTGTCCATCGTAGATGGCAAAAGGCATATCTCGGTCTAGAACAAGCTAATCATCAGCAAGATATTAGTGCCTTTGCACGTCGATAGCTCCCTGTTGACGTAAAATGTCTTCGGCTTCCTGTTGTCGGAGAGGAGCTTGCACTGTCACAATCGTGCGACCAGATTTTATCTCTTCTTCATAACGTCGTGCATCTTCATGAGGAACGCCTATTTCTGTCAGTGTTCCCAGAAAGCTTCCCGCCACTCCTCCGATAGCACCACCACCAAGTGCCGCGGCGATAATGCCGCCAGCGACGACAAAACCAATGCCTGGTAGCAGTAATGCTGCCGCCACTGCTCCCAATGCCCCTCCGACCACGCCGCTAGCCACTACACTTTCCCGCCCTTCATTTTTAAAACGGTTTTCTGCCGCGTCTACAGATTCTTGCGTTGCTGAAACCGTTTCGGGCCCGCTCTGGGATAAAGTCGCATCGGTCAGTGGTGCATGTTCTGCTTCGCGCATAGCATCATCTGGACGCTGCAAAGGCTTCTTATCATCTTTGGAGCCAGGATACGGAAAATGATCAAGTGCCTCTTCCGTCGCCGGGAGCGCGGTGGCAAGGACATTAGATGCATCTGTCGGTCCTATAAACGGTACCAATAAGATATCGGCAGCGCCTAGTAAACCACCTAGAATACCTCGTGCTACAGCGCGAGCATCATATCCATGCTTGATATAATGCTGTGCATGGAGAGCATGCTCTTTGTGGGTACGAGCGATAAAGCCCATCTGCTCTTCCTGGAAACCAGCTTTCAGCAAAGCCTCAAAGGTATCCACAACCGCTTTATTATCTTCGAAAATACCGACCACGATGATCTGTTCTGATTTAGCCATAATGAACTCAATCCCTCTTTAATTTTTCTTTTCTTTATCGTATACGTTTATCAGGGTACTATACATATACAATAGCAATACGGATCGCACAGCATACTATAAAATCCTAGCCTTCCAAATCACCGCTGGCTACCATACAATGAATGACTATTGCACAGGAAGGTGCTATAATACGCCACAATAATTTTATTCTAGTTAATAGATGAGAGAAGTAGTCCATGCACGAACAACTAAGTACATTTATCGAAGAAAATGTAAATGAAAGCCCTTCTCGTAACACGTTACGCTATATCATGCTTGGCCTACTTTGGGCTCGCCCATTGAGTGGCTATGACATCAAGAGAACCTTTGAGCGAGCTATTGCTAGCTATTGGAACGCTGGCAATAGTCAAATCTATACCACGCTTAAAAATCTCCATCGGGCAGGCCTGATAGAAGTGGAGATTGTCGTACAAACCAGCCGTCCCAATCGGAAAGTCTATCGCTTGACTGCTACTGGTGAACAAGAAGTATTGCGCTGGTTACAAGAAAAGGTTCCAGAGCGCTTTACGAAAGATGAGTTTCTGACCAAGCTTTTTTTCTGTGGTGAAACCACCGATGACATTGCTCTCATTCATCTTCACGATCACCATGAAATCCTGCAAAAGCAGCTAAAGCATATGGAATGGGCGCTACGTGAATATGGCAATCGACCAGTTAAACGTCCGCACCTGCTTGAATATCAGCTACTCGTACGTGAGTACAAAGAAGCTGTATTGAAAGCTGGTTTGGAAGTCACAGAAAACGCTATTACTCGTCTAGAACAGCGTCTGCATCCCTAAATACAGCAGCAAGGAAACCGATAAATAGGATTTCCTTGCTGCTTATTTTATACAAATAAGCATAGCAACTGCAGTCAAAAAATATGCATTTTCATCTACACATGTTCATCTGGTTGCCAACCACGCATTCGATACATATCCAACGTTTGTTGATCTCCAGGCACATAGCTCACCATCGAATAATTTGAAAGATTAGTAAAAACAGTCGTAGCCGTGCGTAACGTTACGCGTCCCAACTCATCATGCTGAATCTGAAAGACGAATGACGGCGACGGCTTACTCCGTGCATAGACAGAGGAAGCAATACGCCGGTATTCTGGATAATCGCGTAAGGCTTTTATTAACAATTTGTAATCTGTCAGATGCGTCAAGGTACGTGTATTATACAGAAAATCGCTGACCAGCCGTCGCGCCAGATTCTCCCACCCCTGAAAGCGCTTACGCATCTCCGGATCAAACACTAATTCCAACAAGTGCATATGCTCGTTACGCATTAACATAGCTTGCACTCCAAATAAGTACGTTGACGCATCGTTCCACGAATGGAGAAACCATAAATTGTCGAGCGAATGAGCCGGATAGGATGTATTATGGACCAGTAAACGCGCCAGCGCGCCCATATCTAAAAGGGTACTCTCCAACTGTTCCGCATCGGCAAATTGACCTGTCTGATGATTATACGCTTCAAAAAATCGAACTCTATCTGCCGTTGATAGTTCAAGTACCCGTGCAATATTTTGCACTACCTGCGGCGATGGATTCGTGCGCTGGCCTGTTTCCAGATGATAGACATAGGTACGTGAGAGCTGTGTTGCCTGTGCTAGTTGGCCTTGCGATATAGCACGTCTCCGGCGAAATTGAGTAACCAACTGAGAAAACGTTGAAATTTCTCCTGAATTATCAAGCATCTTACTACCTCAACACTGAGATTACGTTAGCTATCTATACATTATGCCGCAAAAACTGTTAGCTGGCAACATGTTAAACTTTCGACAGGTACCATATAATTGTGATAGGTGGGTTGTTGCTTACTAGGTAGCGACGAGGTTGTCGCTCAGGTATCCTATTCAGGATATCCCTATGGAGAGGAGCTATTACCAAATGTCTGATCCATCATTAATACACAACACACAAGCGCACACGCATGCGGAAGTAGTCAGGCCTTCTTATCCCTGGATACATCATTACGATAGTGGTGTACCTGCAATTATAGACATCCCTGAAAAACCTCTCTCCTGGATTGTAGATACGGCTGCCCAACGCTATCCTAATCAGGTCGCTTTTATCTATTACGGACAGAGGATTACGTATGCGCAGTTCTCCAATTTGACGATCCGTTTTGCTTGCGAGTTACAACGTCTAGGAGTGCAAAAAGGTGATCGTGTTGCGATTGCGCTTCCCAACATTCCCCAATTTCCCATAGCTTTCTTTGGGGCACTACGTGTTGGTGCTATCGCAGTTCCCACGAATCCACTCTACACCGAACGTGAAATGCAACATCAACTTGCGGATTCTGGTGCAAAAGTCCTCGTAGTACTTTCCATGTATTATCCAGTTATCCGTTCCATACGAGCGCAGACAGCCTTAGAGCACATTATTGTCACAAGTCCAGCAGATTTTCTTCCGCCATTGCTGCAAAAGCTATATCCTTTGACTTTGAGTAAGCAAAAAAATCTGCCAACTCAGCCTCCGCTCACCAAAAAGGAACTCAAAGCAGATGTAACTTTGCACTCAATGCAATCTATGCTCAAAATGCGAACCAGAAGAGATATCGAACGCTTCGATTTGCCAGCACCTATTCAGAACGATGATCTCGCCGTGCTCCAATATACTGGTGGTACAACCGGATTATCAAAAGGGGCTATGTTAACGCATCGTAACTTGCTTGCCAATGCTATGCAAACACGCTCTTGGGTGCCACAGGCTAGAGATAGTGCAGAAACGGCACTTTGTGTCGCGCCATTTTTCCATGCATATGGTCTGAGTGTCGGTATGAACTTATCGATTCTTGCCGGCTCTACCATGGTCTTACTACCCCAATTTAAAGCGAAAGAGGTAGTACAAGCCATCCATCGCTATCATCCCAGCATGTTTCCTGGCATTCCAACCATGTACATTGCCATTATGAAAGAAGCAAGCGCACATCTTGAATATCTGCAATCCATTAAATATTGCATTAGTGGCGCATCACCATTACCGGCTAAAATCCAGACAGATTTCGAAACTATCACTGGAGGGAAACTTGTCGAAGGTTATGGCTTAAGTGAAGCGTCACCAGTCACACACAGTAATCCGCTTTCTGACGAATGCCGCAATGGAAGCATTGGTCTTCCGCTTCCCAGTATTGAAGCGGCTATTCTCGACAGAACCACCAATGAGCCACTCCCAGTTGGTGAGATTGGCGAAATTGTGGTCAAGGGACCAAACGTGATGAAGGGTTACTGGCAACGCGAAGTGGACACACAGTCCATATTCATCAATGGTTGGCTGCGTACCGGCGATATTGGCAAAATGGATGCGGACGGCTTTTTTTACGTGGTCGAACGTGCGAAAGATCTGATCATTGCCAGTGGTTTCAACGTCTATCCACGCGAAATTGAAGAGGTCCTTTATCATCATCCAGCTATCTCAGAGGTGGCCGTAATAGGTGTTCCAGACACCTATCGTGGTGAAACCGTTGCTGCCTTTATTGTGCTGAAACCGGAATTCAAACCATCTCAAGAGTTAGAACAGGATATTGTGCTATTCTGTAAAGAGAAACTTACTGCGTATAAAGTTCCCAAGAAAATAGAGTTTCGCAACAATTTACCCAAATCAATTGTGGGAAAAATCCTACGTAGAGAGTTACGTACACCTTCGTAGTAATCGCCGCCAGGCGAAAAATCACGATTAGGCATCGCCCTACATCGATACATGTGCAACGCTGCACATCCACGTTAGTAGTGGCTCGAATTTTCGGAGGAGAAGAACGATCATGTCAACTACGATAAAATCGACAGAACCCGGTACAGCATTTCTGACAACACCTGTCAATGAGAGTGCCACCAAAATATTCACGATTGAAGAGCGCGATGATGAACAACGCTGGATTGAAGAGTCAGCAAATACATTTATCTCGCGTGAAGTCCTTCCCAAAGTAGATGCCATTGATCGCCAGGAACCCGGCGTCTTGCCTGCTTTACTTAAACAGGCTGGTGAACAGGGTCTCCTGATGATCGACGTTCCTGAGCAATATGGTGGAGCGGAACTTGGCTTACTCACGAGTGCCTTAGTAGCATCTCAACTCAATGAAGCATCCTTCAGCGTGGCATTTGGAGCACACACCACGATTGGCACTCTACCACTTGTCTACTACGGGACGGAGACACAAAAGCAGCATTATCTTCCCCGGCTGGCGTCTGGTGAATGGATCGCTGCCTATGCGCTAACGGAGCCGGGCGTCGGTTCAGATGCGATGGGATTGCATTCGCGGGCTGCTTTATCGGAAGATGGCAAACATTATATTCTCAATGGCACGAAGCAATGGATCTCTAATGCTGGTTTTGCCAATCTCTTTGTTGTCTTTGCGCGCATCGGTGATGAGCGACCTTCTGCTTTTATTGTTGAGGCAGATTGGGCTGGCGTCTCTACTGGACCTGAAGAGAATAAAATGGGTATTAAAGGTTCTTCTACCCGTCAGGTTATCCTGGAAGATGTGAAGGTCCCTGTTGAAAATTTGCTGGGTGAGATTCATAAAGGTTATAAGATTGCTTTCAATATTCTCAATATTGGTCGCTTGAAATTAGGAGCTGGTAGTGTCGGTGGTTCGCGTTCAGCGCTCAAGCTAGCCGCTACTTATACAACTGAGCGTAAAGCCTTTGGAAAATTCTTACACAATTTCGGCATGATTAAAAAGAAATTGGCTCGGATGGCTGCCGAGACCTATGCTGCTGAGAGTGAGGTTTTTCGCACCGCTGGCAATATTGCGCAGGCGCAAAAGAGCGCGGGTGCAGATACAGAGACGGTCTTCAAATCCATTGAAGAATATGCGATCGAAGCTTCGATTGCCAAAGTCCATGCCAGTGAGGTATTGGCTCTGGTCGTCGATGAAGGCGTACAAATTTTCGGTGGTTACGGCTTTATGCACGAATATCCGATCGAAAAGGCATATCGAGACGCACGCATCCAACGTATCTTTGAAGGCACGAACGAAATCAATCGCCTCGTAGCCGTCAGCACATTGTTCCGCCGCATCATGGCCGGCAAAGTTGATCTCATGACGAAATACACAGAGATCGAGGCACGCATGAAAGCAGACCAGCTTCCTGCTGGCGTCGGTGAAGATGTGCCTGCTGAGTTGCGCGACGCTGTAAATACGCTGGAACGCGCCAAAGATGCCACGATTTATACAACCATGCAGATTGCGCTTAAGTATATGCAGAATCCCCAGGCCTTAAATGAAGAACAAGAGTTTATTGAATATCTAGCAAATTTGATGATTGATCTCTATACGACTGATAGTGTCTTAGCGCGTGCCATTAAAGTCACCACGCAAGGGGCTGAAAATAGTAGCGTCCATATCAAACTCTGCGCAGTTGGCAACCTGGACTGCACTCACACGCCTGCGTAGTAATCTTGATCAGTTAATCCAGACCTATGTCGATGAAAAGCGATCCGCGAAAGTGCTCGGTCGCGTGCGTACATATGTTGGCGACTATATGCTCAACGCAGTACAAGTCCAACGTGAGATTGCCGCTCTTGTCGTCGAAAAACAAGGTTATCCCCTGTAGTTATGCCAGGTTACGTCCTGAAGCCTCCCTCAATGTTCGCCGACATTGGGAGGCTTCGACAGCGCTACCTCACGAGAGAGAGAGAAAACACAATGCAAATTGGTGATACACAACATTGGGAACGCATCTTCACTGACGACGATGTACGCCTCTTTGGAAAGGTATCCAAAGATATGGGAGCGCGCCATATATTCCCTGACGAACAAGGACGTGTTATGGTTCATGGGCTACTAACTGCCACCTTGCCCTCGAAAATTAGTGGGGAAATGAATTTTCTAGCTCAGAATTTAGCATTCGAATTCATACAACCGGTCTTCGTTGGTGATACAGTGCATTGCATCGTAACTGTAACCGATCTGGAAGAAACAGGCGAGCGTCTCAAGGTAAGCGCTACGGTACTTTGTCATAATCAACAGGGCAATATTGTATTGCGAGGTCAAACCACAGGACTCATTTGTGAACCTCATCCAATGTGTGTTGGACTCAACTAAATTAGGATTAGTATGCGAAGGAGCAAGTAGCTATGACAGAAGCGGTTATTGTCAGTGCAGTACGCACGCCCATCGGACGCGCCACTAAGGGCCACTTGAAAGATATACGAGCAGATGATCTAGCGGCTTTAGCGGTCAGAGCAGCGGTTGAACGTGTGCCGTTGCTTGATCGTTCCTTGATCGAAGACGTAATATTAGGATGTGCTTTTCCTGAAGGTGAGCAGGGTATGAATCTTGCTCGTCTGGTTGGAGCGCTGGCAGGACTACCAGAAACAGCTGGAGGGGTGACCGTCAATCGCTTTTGTGCCTCCAGTCTGCAAGCGGTCAATATGGCAGCCCAAAACATCATGCTTGGCATGGGCGAGATCATCATAGCCGGTGGCGTCGAAAGCATGTCGCGTGTCCCCATGGGTGGCTTTAATCCCAGCTACAATCCACGTCTAGTAGAGATCCACAACGAACACGAGAAACGGAAGCTTCAGCAATCACCCTACCCACCTTGTGAGTTAGAGTATGCACGTGCAAGTTATATCCCGATGGGTCTCACGGCGGAAAACGTTGCCCGGGACTACCATATCAGTCGCCAGGACCAGGATGCTTTTGCCTTACGTAGTCATCAACGAGCGCTAGCCGCCACGGACAACGGTATTTTTCGCCATGAAATCATCGCGGTCCCATTGCCAAACGGCGAAATGCTCGAGATTGATGATGGTCCACGTCGTGATACCACGTTGGAAAGACTTGCTGGCCTGGAACCGGTTTTTATTAAGGGCGGCACGGTGACGGCTGGTAATGCGAGCCCGCTCAACGATGGTGCGGCCGCAGTCGTCATTATGTCGGCGGAGCGTGCTCGCGACCTTGGAATTACGCCCTTAGCTCGCATACATACAATGGCAGTCGCAGGTGTCAGACCAGATGTCATGGGCATTGGACCTATACCAGCGGTACAAAAACTCCTGAAGCGTGCGAACATGCAAATCAGCGACATCGATATTGTTGAGCTCAATGAAGCATTCGCTGCACAGAGCCTGGCAGTCGTTCGCGCTCTGGGTATTGATGAGGATAAACTGAATCCGCATGGCGGAGCCATTGCTCTTGGTCATCCCCTTGGATGCACTGGAGCACGCTTGATTGCAACGCTCATCAATGATCTACAGACGAAGGATAAGACATTCGGTATCGCTACGCTCTGTGTCGGTGGTGGTCAGGGTCTGGCTACGTTGATAGAGAGGATATCGTAAACCATGTCATATGTTATTCGTAAAGCTGCGGTCATCGGTGCTGGAGTTATGGGAGCCGCCATTGCGGCTCACCTCGCGAACGTTGGCATTCCCAGCCTCTTGCTCGATGTTGTGCCTGCAAATACGAGTGATCGTAATAAGATCGCTCGTACAGGTCTGGAAAAGACGTTGAAATCCAGACCTGCATCGTTTTATAGCAAACGCAGTGCAAAATTAGTAACCATCGGCAATATCGAGGATGATCTAGAGGCATTAGCCGGGGTTGACTGGATCATCGAAGCGGTCATCGAGCGTCCGGATATTAAGCAAGCTCTCTATAGCAAGATTGAGCAAGTACTACAACCCAATACGATTATCACCTCGAATACCTCTGGTCTGCCAGCCCATCTACTTATCGAAGGACGCTCAGAAAATTTTCGTCATCACTTCATGATTACGCACTTTTTCAATCCCGTCCGTTATATGCGTTTGCTGGAACTGGTCCCAACGCCCGATACAGATCCTGCCCTCCTCCAATTTATGCGTCAGTTTGGCACTGAGACGCTAGGCAAGGGCGTTGTAATCTGTAAAGACACACCTAACTTTATCGCCAATCGCCTCGGCGTCTATGGCTTTCTATCCACGATTCATCGTGCACTAGCAGAAGGCTATACAGTCAGCGAAGTCGATAATATTCTAGGCCCAAACACAGGACGCCCGAAATCGGCGGTCTTTCGTACTGCCGATCTTTCTGGCCTGGATACCCTTATGCATGTCGCTAATAATCTCTATCAGAATGCTCCTACTGATGAGCAAAGAGAAACGTTCCATTTACCCGCAGCAGTGCAACAGGTCATTGATCGTGGCTGGCTAGGTGAAAAAAGTGGACAAGGCTTCTATAAGCGCGTCAAGGGTCCAGACGGAGTATCAAACATTCTCGAACTCAATTTGAGCACGTTGGATTACGAGCCGCAGCCAAAACATCGCTTTGACTCGATTGGCAAGGCACGCAATCTTGAAACGTCCGCCCAAAAAATTAGCACAGTACTCAACGGCGAGGATCGTGCCAGCCAACTGGCTCGCGAAACAACCTCTGACGCGCTCATCTATGCTGCGAAACGCGCGCAGGAAATTGCTGAGAGTATTGTTGACATCGACAATGCACTACGGTGGGGTTTTAATTTTGATCTTGGCAGCTTCGAGCTATGGGATGTCATCTTGCAAGATCCTGCCCTGCTTGAGAAGGTTTTCCAGGGACAAGCATTGCCTGAACTCGTGCAACGCGTGCAAACAAAGGGAAAGGGCACCTTCTACATCACGACGAACGGTCAGAAGCAATTTTTTGACTTTCTTTCTGATACCTACCAGCCGGTGCCCGTAGCCGAAGGCATGATCTCTCTGAGCGAGCTCAAAACAGCTCCTGATCTCCATCATAGCCAGGGGGTGATCAAAGATAATGGATCAGCCGCACTGGTCGACCTGGGAGATGGTATCGCTTGTCTTGAGTTCCACACCAAGATGAATTCAATCGATGAAGGTGTCATCGAAATGCTGCGTTACGCCGTTGAAGCAGGCTCAAAGCAATTTCGCGCTCTGGTTATCGGCAATGAAGCTCCAGATTTTTCCGCTGGCGCAAATTTGTTTCTCGTACTCATGGGAGCGCGTCAGGGAGCCTGGGAAATGCTTGAAGGTGCCATTTCAGGACTTCAGCAGGCCCATCAGATTCTGAAATATAGCCCCATTCCAGTCGTAGCAGCTCCCACTGGACGAGCATTGGGTGGTGGTTGTGAAATCATCTTGCACTGTCATCACACTCGTGCTCTGGCTGAGTCTTATATCGGACTGGTTGAAGTGGGCGTTGGCCTCGTACCAGCCGGAGGAGGATGTAAAGAGTTCCTCCTGCGTCACGGTGCCAGCGTCGAGAGTCAGAAAGCAGGTAAATCCAGTGGACCCTTTGCCGCCTCCAGACGCGCATTTGAAACTGTTGCTGTTGCGACCGTTTCAACCAGCGCAATTGAGGCTCAGGAGCTACGCTTCTTACGTAAGACAGATACGATCACAATCAATCGTGATCTTCTCTTACGCGATGCGAAAGCTGATGCCATTAAACTTGCTGCAGCGAAAGACGCCGGTACCTGGCAACCAGTACAGCCTCAAATGCTCATCTTACCTGGCACAGGCGCTCGTCTGGTCATTGAACAGCAGATTGACGGCTTATTGCTCACCGGCAAAATTAGTAAACATGATGCCGTGGTTGGAAGTCATCTCGCCCGTGTCTTGACAGGAGGGGATTGTTCGCCGGTAACACCTGTCACCGAACAATACGTGCTCGATCTGGAGCGTGAAGCCTTCTTGAGCCTCTCTGGCATGGAGAAGACGCAAGATCGTATGCAATCAATTCTACAATCCGGCAAAGCTCTACGCAATTAAATAGAGTTGCTTGATTACATAATGACGCAGGGACCCAATCGACAATGCAATTGGGTCCCTGCGTCGTTATGTGATGCACGCTTCTTTTCACAATACTGAGTAGAGATACTATCTCAGTCTTAGAAAATAGCTTCACCGGTATCAGTGTCGAAGAGATGAATATGTTCGCTATCAACAAACAACTTCACCTTGTTTCCTGCAGTGACATGGGAACGTGGATCGAGTGTTGCCACGATGTTTTTGCCGCCTGTTGTCAAATAGACCTGCAATTCGTTACCCAGGTTCTCAACAACGTCAACTGAGGCATCGATTGATGACAATACTTCGCTACGTTCGGCGCTGATCAGATGAGCATCTTCTAGGTGAACTGGGCGAATACCAAATGTGAGGTTGCGACTAGAGGCTGCACGAGCACGCTCAGCATAAATCTCAGGTACGATTACCTGACCAACCCCTTCAAGCACCACTGCGGTATGATCGCCTTCGGTAGAAATTTTTGCATCAGGGAGGAAGTTCATCGCAGGTGAACCAATGAAACCAGCCACAAATATGTTGGCGGGATGATCGTAGAGCTCTTGTGGAGCCCCTAACTGTTGGATTACGCCTCCGTTGAGGACGGCGATACGATCACCCATGGTCATGGCTTCCACTTGGTCGTGGGTTACATAGACCATTGTGGTTTGGATACGCTGATGCAGTTTGATGATCTCTGCGCGTGTGGCAACACGCAATTTCGCATCCAAGTTGGATAGTGGCTCATCCATCAAGAAGACTTGTGCTTCTCGGACGATTGCACGACCTAGAGCAACACGCTGGCGTTGTCCACCAGATAGCTCTTTTGGTTTGCGTTTGAGATATGGCTGGAGGCCCAGAATATCAGCAGCATCTTCTACACGCTTCTTAATATCAGTTTTGTTGAAGTGGCGCAATTTCAACCCGAAAGCCATGTTATCAAATACAGTCATATGGGGATACAGTGCGTAGTTCTGGAAGACCATCGCGATGTCGCGATCTTTGGGGTCTACACCATTAACGACACGCTCGCCAATATAAATCTCACCATCGGTTGGCTCCTCCAACCCAGCGATCATACGCAGGCAGGTACTTTTACCGCAACCAGATGGTCCAACCAAAACGAGGAATTCTTTGTCTTTCACATCAAGGCTGATGTCGTGTACGACTTCAACTTTGTTGAAAGTTTTATAGACATGTTCAAAACGTACTTGTGCCATGAAGGCTGACTCCTTTTCGCTTCTATAGCAGGGCCATTCCTGCTACTCTTCACTTCATTCAAGGAAGCATTCGCTTGGCGCCAGCATTGCCTCTGTAACATATCAGAGGGGAGTCAATGCGGGCTTCTTAACATCATGCGTTACACAGAGACAATAAGCTCATGTTTTGTAGATGTTAAACAAGAGTATACCATATCCCCAAATGGAAGTGAAGCTCGCAAACATGCTTTTTTGCATTCCCTTGTCTTGCCTAACACATATATTTTTTAAGTGTAGCAAATCTCACAGTCTATGTATTACAGAGCATATAAAAATTTTATTAAAAAAGGAAGAATACTATCTCTCTGGCAGGCAAAACACAAAGAGGTATCTTCCTGGCAGGCAAAACACAGGGGGGCTGTGCCAAAAGTACTAATTATTTTTTACGTTTTTCACATTTGTATTTACAATCATACATCGGTTAATTCTTATGTAATTCACTTGATTAGAGCTTATAATGTATTTAAAACAATGTGCTTTGACAATGGCATATACATATCGGTATAAAAATTTCATGAAGATTACTATATTGCATGCATTAAACAGTATTTTACCACTAGACAAACACATACATGGTATTGCATACTACTGAAGTGCATTGTTAATGTTGTTCTTACAAACGATGTACAATGTAATTACATCGAGCGCAATTCTGTTGGACGTAGCATAATATAGGGATAGATAAACCTGAGGTTAGGAAGGAACGGAAAAATATGCTTGGAGCACACGAACAACACAGTGAAGTAGCCCGCTTATTATCACAGATTAGCGATGAGTATGAAGCGGCACAGCGCGGACTCACTGGTCTCTCTTATGGGATGTCGCAGCATGAATTTATTACCGCTCGTATGGAAAATATGGGACAACTCCATACTCAGTTACAAACGATTGTTGGTGACGTTGCAATCGCGATGATTGCCGACCGCTTAAATACAATTCATTCATAATAAGTATAAAAGTCTACTTAACGCTATCGATTTTTATTTAACCAGTATTACTGGTTAAATAAAAATCGCATAATATATCATATTCATTATAAATTATGCCAATCTACTTTCCACTGACGCTTCTTTGCTTGAAAAAGGGTATCCAACATCGGATACCCTTTTTACATGTTTATAACTTTTTATTCGTTTACTGTCCTAATTGACCCGACTTGAGTCATTTCAATATGCATATCGGCATAAAAACTCGGGCGAGCAGCATCCCAGATACCTGATGCAACAAATTCAATTTCTTCACTTATGAAGTCTGCCCGATCCAAAACATTATTTTCACCATCGGTAAAACATTGTAGCCAACTTGTTACATCATCAGGTGAAAGATATGGAGCTCCTTCACAGACAAACCATTCAGCGATTCCTTGCAAGTAAAAACGAAAATCATCAGGTAAGGGATGATGCCGTACGATACGATAAGGTTTTTCCTCAACATCCTTATAACCTGCTTCTCGCAAGTATCCGGCCAGCTTCGATCCTACCCAACTGTCTTCAAATGCATAGCCATGTGACACCCGTTCCATTTCCCAATGTTCACGCGCCAGTAAAACCCGTTCTTGTAGAGTCGGTTCAATCGCATTAAAGTGCATAGTGCCAAAATCTATATCTTTAACGACCAGGCATCCACCTTGCTTTAAATAAGGCCCCATCGCTGCAAATGTCGCAACAGGATCAGGCAGATACTGACTGACATTAGCACTGAAAATGTGGTCTGCTATACCATGTTCTATCGGTAGCTGATCTAGCATCGCGCGTTTATATTGCACATGTTGACGGTACCAGGCATTCGTACTTCTATGCTGCGCGATAACTAGCGCCTCCATCGAAATGTCTATGCCAAGAATACGGCCCTCTAACCCAATCATTTGAGCCAGCAATGGAGTCCACAATCCAGGGCCACATCCTGCATCTACCACAAAACTCCCTTCCGCAAGGTGTAAATCGCTGATCATCTGATAGCGCTCCGGTAACTTACTCTGATGATGCTTCGCTAACCAGCCTATTGCGTTCAGTGGGAGTCCACACTCATTAATATACACAACATTGTTGACTACCATCTTCTCCCTTATTCCTCCAACCATCAAATGCATTAGAGCATATATATCACTCTTTGTGATAGTAATTAATATACATGTTGTATTATGAAAAAGCAATAGCTTGTTTAACATTGTACCAATTACGTTTAAACATTGTAATGTACAAGCTTTTAAGTTTGAATATATTAATAATTTTTAATGTTAATAAATGGGCAATATGCTCCCTCTATCATAGTTGTGTCAATGGACGTATACCATAGAAACAGACAAAGTACGGTGTCTAGCGTTTATTAAATACCCAATAGGAACATGGATATATATCTTGATATAGTATGATATTTTACAGGAATACACTAATATAGTATGAAGAGACAAGGGTGGGGATGGGTGCTGAATAATTCTTCACAAGGATCGCTGCATAACATTTTATATACTCATAATTATGTAGATATACCCAAATTTATGTAACCTTTGTACAGCCCCTATGGTATAATAATAATCATGCGTTTTATGGATGTTTTCATATCTTCAGTACCTATAAGGAATGTAATATGAACAGTGGATCGTCCCCATATGAACAACAAAAAAAGAAACGTGGGCGTCCTCCAGGCTCAAAGAAAGGAGGTATATCTACACAATCAAGGCAGAAAAATACTCAAATTCATGCTTCAACCTCTGAAACTACCCATGTTTTGCCAACAGAAACTATGGCTCGTACTCTTGAAAATCATCCATTGGATAAAACTCATGGGACATCATTTAGCTCTTTCTTGCAGACAATCTTGCTTCATAATCGTGGTGAAATTGCACGAGTTGCAAAAGAGTTATCCGTAGCGGAAAATACTGTCTACCGCTGGATGAACGACACCTCTAAGCCTCGCGTGCCACATTTAAAAAAACTTCCAGTTGTGTTACCTGAATGTCGTACACAATTAATTACAGTCATTAACCAGACTTTTGGCCAGATTATCAGTCCTCTTCCTCCACAAATCCGAGAAGTACGTAAAGAGATCTACCAGCGAGTCATGGAAGTAGTTACGACCAGCGGTCATGATGCAGAAAGCCGTTTCTGGCAAATTTCCGAAATTATATTTAACGACGCGCTAGATCAACTTGGCGCAGGGCGGCACGGGCTAGCAATCACCTACGCAAAATTGATGCCATCACATGAAGACGGTATTCATTCCCTACGCGAGGTAAAGATGCATGGGCACGCCCCCTGGCCAGATACAATAGACTGCAAAACGTTCCTTGGTAGTACATCGCTGGCAGGTTCGGCGGCTGTATTGTTACGCGCTCGGAGCTGGAATGATACGGATAATGGTCGTGCTCCAGTGGAAATCGATGAACATGAACGGAGTGCGTATGCAGTACCGGTCCTACATGGGAATCGCTTGGCTGGAGTGCTTGTCGTTTCCAGTGGTCAATCCGATTTCTTTAAAAATACTACTGCTTGCCAATTAGTAACAGAATATGCCTTACTGATGGGTGTAGCTTTGAGCGCTCAAGAATTTTATTCATCTGACAAGTTGGATTTAAGGCCGATGCCTCCTTTAAGCTGGCAACGGAAGGAAATCGCGCATACATATTTAAGCCGTATCATGGCATACGCACATAAACATGCCACGTCACGTGGTGATATGGAATATTGGATTCAGCAACAGATGGAATTGGAGTTTGAGGAAGTCGCCCATAACATGCTTATACAACAGGGACAATTTAACTCCGAATTTAATCCATCGCATCATGTGCCATTTTCTGAATAGAGTAAAAATCATGCAAACGCCCGATCAATCATCCGAAGAAAATCAACCACCTGTGGACCATTCATCTGAAACTTCCGACGTGACCAATCACTTAGAGGAAATACCTTCTGCGTCGAATGATCTACCTGAACAATTGGAACGTCAGAAATCCGCGCATAAGGCGGTAGACAATGAGGCAATTCGTCGGGGACTCATTTACCCGCCGCCTCCTATTTTCTATGAGGAGATGTCTCTACCGGTTGCCTCGCCTCACGAGTTGAAACCTCAAGCAGTTCCAACTCATGAGACAACTGAGCATGCAGATAATGTTCCGAGGGATGCATGGAATTAGTATTCTCCACAGGACCAAAAGCCACAGGAGCAATATCCACGTGCTGGCTATCCATCTTATCCACAGGGCCAGCACTATACTGGAACGCAACCTCCTCCATTCGTACCCGGACCTCCACCTGTCAAAAAATCGCGTAAATGGACTATGATAATACTTTCTGTTTTGGTTGCGATTATGCTTATCAGTTGTGGTTTATGTGCTTGGGTTGCCGTACCATTTTTCGGGAGGATTTATAACCAGGCATATAATGTCGAAGTGAATGGTCTACAGGTAGTCAACGATTACTATGCGGCCTTACAGAATAAACAATATGCACAAGCTTATGCGGATCTCAGTACACAGGGATCGCTCAAAAATCTATCGCAGGCCGCATTTATAGCGCAGGCGGAGCAACAGGATAATCTCTATGGTCCCGTCCTACGTTACACACCAGGGCAACCCAACTTAAGCAATTATAATGGCGAGACGCTCACAACTTTTCCTATTACAGTCGATATCGCACGTAACAAACAATCTTATACCGTCCACCTCCAACTGACAGAGGTCCATAATCAATGGAAAATTACCAATTTTGATCGTCTCTGATACAAAATGAAAATGCTTCATTTGACCTTGCCACGAGCAATAACTTTAATAGTACGACGTGACCGCTCATGACAATTACACTTGTTCTTTTTACAAAAACCGTCCTCTTAAGTAGACAGTGAAGGATGCTTGTCTACTTAAGAGGACGGTTTTCTCTACTATGATTCCATTTTTGAAGTTCGTTATGAACAAGATTGGTGCATTCTGATATAGTACGTATAAAATGAAAAGATTAATTAATTATTAACAGAACTAGCTACTGCTACAACGGTGACTTCTCGCCCAACGCAGGCGCGGAGATCTTCGAGATAAAAACGCCATGTGCTTCCTACTTTATGCCCTGTAAGCTGCCCGGACCACATGAGGCGATAAAGCGTTGAGCGGCTTACACGTAGGTAGCCCATTGCTTCTTTGAAAGTCAGCAAAATATCTTCCTGAAGCATCTGTACGGCCATGATTGTTCTCCTTAAATAAACCAAATAAATAAGTGCACTTGCCACTAACAATGTAGTGCAAAAAACATTCAAAATGATCCTATTATTGTCTCATTACATGTTATAGTAACCAATGTTGATACGCTTTCGTGTTAAGGAATAGTTGCGATCTGGTTAATTTTAATAACAGCCTGGTTCTATCTTCACTACCAGCATATCTATATGCGTCAGGATTCTTCCGCTTCGCCTGCGATACAATATATTTATTGGGATGTCATTCCGTACCAGAATGACTTACCCTGATTTTCTGCCCTGATTTATCTATATGAAACATGTTAAGATTTGTTCACCAACTGCATAGCAATAAATTGTCTAGTTCGTTCTCTTTACAGGCGACTGGGAAAATTGTAAGTCCTGTAATCCCTTGCAGGCGTGCAATCGCCTCATTGTTGGATGGCTCACGCATAGCAACGGTCAGACACTGATGCTCACGGCCAACGGGAGCACATTGCAGCTCACATGCGATCTGATACGGGATTAATTGTGTAAGTTGCTCAGGTAATGCGCGTGGCAACTCCATATATGGCACGATCGCCCCATCCATACCTGCGAGAGATGAGTCATTCCAATAATTTAGTTGCTCGGCTGCCAATGCCCTTGGCGGTTGTGGTATGCAACCTCCTGATTGAGTAGTAATCACAGGGCGTAATGTCAAACTATGTATGATATGTCCAACATGCTGATACATAATATCCAGCGTCGCAGCAGGATTGGGATAGGTTCCAATGCCTAAAGCGATCATCGTTTCACGCTTTAACGGGGGAATCAGCGTCTCTGCTTGTAACAAACAAATACTCTTATAGATACGCTCTGCAATGATTTTCATTCCCAATTGATCTACATTAGGAAA
The DNA here is from genome assembly GCA_963699315.1 of uncultured Chloroflexia bacterium. Lineage (GTDB taxonomy): Bacteria > Chloroflexota > Ktedonobacteria > Ktedonobacterales > Ktedonobacteraceae > Dictyobacter. The sequence goes on along the minus strand of OY969433.1, from coordinate 2,458,095 downwards.
GATAATTGCGACTCCTGCTACTCCACATAGTACCATGTTGTCATCCACACGGATAGCACGTTGCACATAGACTAGTACCTGTTGGAGCAACTCAGGCGATGCATGATACCATTTTCGTTTATGTGAGACGCGCGAGAGTAATGCCTCTCGCTGTGCCATATGCAATACAAGTATGCTCAGAGCTTCCGTGCGTGGGAAAAAGCTTTGTACCAGCGCGTGAACTCTGCTTTGCAATTCTTGAGAGGCGAACACTGCATACTCGTCCGCTTGCGCTTCTTTCTCTCCTCTCGATGTTTGAGCCAGCGAAAAACAAGTGCATAGTTCATTGGGAGTGCGCTTCTTCAGTTTAGTTGCAAGTGGAGATATATTTGATTTCATACACTTCTTTTTCTGCTAACGCATAATGCTTCTTACTATTTGGCTACACTCAACAGGTTATTGAAGTTCGGCAAGAAAACCACGAGGCTGAAGACTTTGTGGTTTTCTTGCCCTGTCGCTGATTCCATCTTTACTATTCTATATCCTATGCGCAAGAACCGCTCATACCCATATGCATTCAAAAACGCAACCTGTGCCCATAGACATTCAGAAACGCGACTACTGTCGCTAAAAATGTATTGCGATACATTTTTCATCTGAATGCAAGGAATATCTCGCTGCTAGAAAGGTACTGCGGCACATTTCTCATTTGAATGCAAGAAAATATCAGTATTACGACTCAACTGTGATAGGAACTGAAAAGGTATAGCCAACACCTGGCACTGTCGTAATATACTGAGGCGAATTTGGATCAGGTTCTACTTTCTGCCGAAGATGTCGGATATGTGTTTTGACTAATCCCGAATCGCCCGCTTCATCGTATCCCCACACTCGCTCGATAATCATATCTGTCGTCAGTACCTGTCCGGTATGAGAAATCAAAAGGTGTAGTAAACGGCTTTCGGTTGGTGTCAGACGCACTTTGATGCCATCTCTTGTTACCTCATGACGCATAGCATCGTGAGTCACCGGACCAACAGTCACTGCCGACGAAGCAGATGACCCACGAGAACTGGAGGAGCGGCGCATCACAGCTTTAATACGTGCAAGCAGCTGACGCGGACTAAAAGGCTTACGTAAATAATCGTCCGCTCCCATCTCTAAACCTCGAACTTCATCGTCCTCGCGATCATGGGCTGTCAAGATCATTACCATGGAATTCGTTTCCATGCGCATCTGGCGGCAAACCTCAAATCCATCGAGTTTTGGCATTTGAATATCTAAAATCACCAGATCGGGTAATGTTTCTCTCCAACGTTTAATCGCCTGTTCTCCATCAAATGCTCGAACAACATCGTAGCCATGACCTTTGAGCCAATAGCTCAGCATATCTACCATGTCGCGGTCATCATCTGCCACCAGGATCTTCAATTCACAACCTCCTACCTGTCATACATCACCAAACTAGAATGTATCGATGTTCCTAAAACTACATAAATTCAAGATCAGCTCATATTTGTAGTAACGGGACGAGATAAATTACAGTAACACCTTGACACAAAATGGGCTATAGTTAGACAATTTCCTATTCTTTATCTACCTATATAATCTAGCTAGAGGATTCTTCTCATTCATCATTTTTATCTCTCCATAGTAATTACCAATGCTTTTACACCAGATAGATACCAATATACGGGTGGGCCACACGTTTTTTGCAAGCGTTCCAGCGATGTGCAAAAAACCGTGGCCCCCCATATACTGTCGACAGGTGGCAAAAACAAATAGGAATAGGCTATGTTGTCAAAGATACTCTTGACGAGGTGTTGGAAAAGAGTTAAATTGAAGCTATCGAAAGAAAGGGTTGTTTATTATGAAACGCGAAAATTTACTGGCGTTAGCCCGTGAAACTGCTCTACGGGCACACTGCCCCTATTCTCATTTTCATGTGGGGGCTGCAGTGGTGGCGGGGGGGAAAGTTTTTGTGGGAGTGAATGTTGAAATCTCTAGTTATGGTCTGACTCTTTGTGCTGAACGCTCAGCACTCTCTGCCGCGCTGACTGATCAGGCGGGTCCCATTACTCAGATCGCGATTGCTTGTGTCGATGCCGCTGAGGATGCTCCCGATTATGAACGTATGCCTTGCGGAGCGTGCCGCCAATGGATCGCAGATCTGGCTCCTGATGCTATCATATATATTGATGGATGCGCACAAGATTTTCTTGTCCCAGATCTATTGCCTTTCGCATTTAAATTATAACTTTTCTCACCTGCCTGGTTACCCCTTGACATATGTAAAGCGCTTGTGTACGCTATAAGTCCTAATACTTTTCTAAAATAGTGCTCTGCTCTAGCGTAATCGATGCATACATACATTCACTCAGAGGTGTCTTATGCTGATCGTGCGCAATGGCGCAAGATGGCTGTCAGTTACGACGAGAAGTGCTCCTGGCAGCGATCGCATTCTTTGCTCCTCCCGACTTGTATGTACACTTTCTTTGATCATTATATTTCCCTCTTCCTGTAGACCGCCACATTTTTATGTGTTTCTCCCTCGTGCATTAACTCTATCCAAAAGGAGAAAACAATGTCGTCACGTTTTACGCTCGGCGTCGAAGAAGAATTTCAAATGGTTGACAGAGATACAGGACAGTTGGCAGCTCATGTCCATACAATTCTAGATAAAGGCGCACCGATCTTCGGTGATTTCATTAAGGCTGAGATGCTCCAATCTATGGTGGAGATTATCACTGGTGTATGTTCAGATATACATGCACTACGTCGCGATTTGTTGGACAAGCGCGATAAATTAACACATCTACTTGAGGAAGATGGGCTTATGCTTATTAGTGCCGGAACCCATCCTGGAGCACATTGGCGCGATCAACTCAGCACTACCTTTTCTCGTTATCAAGAGCTAGAGGAAGAGCTTCAGGATGTAGCACGTTCAATTATGATTTGTGGGATGCATGTCCATGTCGGTATCGATTCTCATGAGATGGCGATACCGCTGATGAACCAGTTACGTGCCTGGCTCCCACATTTGCTCGCTATCTCTTCTAATTCGCCCTTCTGGATCAATCGTTATACCGGTATTAAGTCATATCGCTCTATCGTCTGGAAACGCTTTCCACGTACTGGCATTCCAGCTGTTTTTTCCTCAACTGCAGATTTCGATGGTTATGTCTCTGATTTGATGCGCAATGGAGGTATTGATAATGCCAAAAAGATCTGGTGGGATATAAGACCTCATCCTTTCTTTAATACTATCGAATTTCGCATCTGCGATATGCCTGGAACATTTGAGGATACGATGGCTATTGCAGCTCTCTGCCAGGCACTTGTATGCAAGCACACATGGCTCCATGAACATAATCTGACCTCGCCTGTTTTGCCTGCATACTACATCGAAGAAAATAAATGGAAAGCAGCACGTTATGGACTCGATGCCGTTATCGTAGATTTTACACGCAATCGTCGACTAACGATGCGCGAGTCTCTGTACGAGACTCTTGATTTTGTTGAAGATGTAGTTGAAGAATTGGGAATCCAGCAGGAGATACATTACCTGCATAATCTATTAGATGATCCCAAGGGCACTGGAGCGGACCGCCAGATCACTGTGTACAATGAAACACAAAGTATTCATGCGGTAACGAGATATTTGATGCAACAAACAATTCAGTATGCTGCGCCCACTAATCCAGCGCTACCTGCGCCCTAAACCCCTAACCTGCCATAAAGTATCCTTTGCCTGGCCCTTGATCCATGCTCATTTGAGGAGGCAACTTTCTCAAATGAGCATGGAGTATAGTTGTTATTCATCACCTGCATCAAAGAGGTGCGTTGTGTATAGAGAAATTTCGCTCGTGACTCTGTAGCGCATCTGGTCAACGAGCGCCCATAGCCAGCAGCATCAAGCACGAGCAAGTTCTCGTACTCCTTCATAGCGTTCTGGATAGCGCAGCTTACGCAGTGCCTTTACCTCAATCTGACGAATACGCTCACGTGTCAGTCGGAAGATAATACCCACTTCATCTAGCGATAGAGAATGTCCTTCCTTTAATCCATAACGCATCTCGATAATTGTTCTTTCTCGTGGACTCAGAACAGTCAGAGCTTGCTCTATCTGGGCTTGCAATAGCAAATTGGCTGTTTGATTTACCGGCACTGTAGTGTTCATATTTTCAATAGAATCAGCCAGATGATACTCTTCATCGTCCACCATTGGAGCATCCAAGGAAATTGGCTGTTCAGCCGCATGTAATAATTCGACGACACGCTCACGTGCCAGTCCCATTTCGGCTGCGATCTGTTCAGGCAGGGGCTCAATTCCTTGTTCTTGATACATACGCCGGGCAATACGCTTGATTTTATAAATAAGCTCTACTACGTGTACTGGAATATGAATGCTGCGTGAATGTTCAGCTATCGTTCGACTAATAGCTTGTCGAATCCACCATGTCGCGTACGTGCTGAAACGGAAGCCGCGTTGATAATCAAACTTCTGTGTCGCTCGCATCAAACCAATATTGCCTTCTTGAATCAGATCCAGCAGAGGCAATCCTTGATTTGAGTAACGCTTAGCGATACTTACAACTAAACGCAAGTTCGCCTCAATCAGGTGCTGGCGAGCTCGTAAATCACCGCGTGAAACGCGTTCAGCCAGTTGTAATTCTAGTTCAGGAGTAAGAAGAGGATACATACCAATTTCTTTTAAATATTGCTTCACTGCATCATCAACTGCCATACGTTGATCTTCTTCTACATCTTGCACTTCCTCATCACAGTCATAGAAGAAATTCCGCTCATCTTCTAACGGGGACTCATCAAAGGCGATCTCTTTTGTCCAACGTTTCTTTTCTACTTTTTTTGTAACTATGGACTCTCCCGTGTTCGCTACTTTGATTGTTCTTGCCGTCATACTACCGACTCCTTCTTCTCACGCATTATGCTGCATGCATTAAACTTAAAGGAAATTATCCTGAAAATTTCTTATGTTAGATGTTATTTTCAAGGTTTACACCCACATATTCTTTATATGCAATAATCATGCCAACGAAGAAACTGAGTATGCGCTATACAGATAATTCTGACTATTTCATAAAAATGGCAGCATAAAAACAGTACATGTAAGTTTTTTAAATTCAAAAATTATATTTTTACACGATATGTGGTATTACAAGAAATGGAGATCGCTTTGCAAAAAGAGTGAAGATATTTCCGACATTGTGTAAAAACACACAATACAAAAGCGAGAGGACATGAAAATATTCTATCGCTTGCTTGAAATGCACACGACATCATACTCTCTGCCTTTTCCTTTGATGCAAGAGGATACAAAATCGTATGATCTGGGTAGTGTCATCCAGGCTTAACATGCAGAGAATAGAGTTGCTCGTTTCATATTGCCGTGTCATACTAGTAAAAAAACAAGGAGTCTAGAGGAGGCCAGTACGTTATGAACAATGAACAACACTTGCCACGACGGCTCAATTTCTCAGGTGTCGTGCCCAGCAACATATTACAGAACATCCTTATCGATATCGTTTTCCCATATATGCTTTACCAATTTCTTATAAGTCGTATACCTTTACCAATAGCGTTCGCGCTTGTGGCACTATTTCCACTTGTCAATGGTATTCGTACCGCTGTTACGCTACATATTCTTGATCTGTTAGCGCTCTTAGCGCTCTATGTCATGGCCTGGATATTCATCGATGTAATAGTGCAGAGCAGTCTATCTATTGTGCCAGTGCTGTTTACCTACACACTTCCCATAGGTATCCTAAGTCTCATTACATTATGCTCACGCCTACTGGCAAAACCATTGCTCTTTTATGTGGATCGCTATTGCCGTGCACAAACATTAGAGCAGATGGCTATCTACAATGGCTACTGGCAAACAAAAGTAGCCTATCGGCAGATGCTATATCGTTTGAATCTCGTCTGGGGTATAGGACAAATCCTCATAGCAGTGTTATTAACGGTGCTTTTTGTGCTCATTCCAGCAAATATCTATGGCCTATGTGCATTGGTAATCACCTGTCTCTTTTATGTTATTGTGACAATGTGGAGCGTACACTATACAGATACACAGACTCCGCATTGGCAACAGACAGATACAAATGATATGGATGCAACACCATCTATATCATCACGACAGGATTCCTGGTAGGCGAATGTAATCAAATTTGATTACTGTTACACTTTTCAAGTGTGCAAGAGCTATTTTGCATTAAACTGCAAAAAACATAGCTTTTACATACATAACGTGTTATACTCTAAGTGAGGGTTGAGAGAGAAGCAATTGCTACTTGTCACTACTAGTTCATATCAATCGTCTTATTGCTCTTCACTCATCCCACCTTTATTTTCTGGCTGGGTTTCTATTTTTGCTAGAATCACAGCTATTATTGTCTAATGAATGGGATGATCATATGTTTAATCTGAGCCATCTGTGATGTAGTGAGGATGTTGGGTGTTCAATGATGGTCTATAGAGGTAATATAGTCATCGCTTCGTTATCATTGTCAGGCCTGCTGATTATTTCAGTGGACCTGACTTCTCTTTTACAATAATCCTATAGAAATTCTATAGATGGGGTTTTCCATAAGCTTATTCGTTTATATTTCCTTGTGTTCAAATGAGAAAGGTGCCGCAGCACCTTTCTAGCAACGAGATATTCCTTGCATTCAGATAAAAAATGTATCGCAATACATTTTTAGCGACAGTAGTCGCGTTTCTAAATGTCTATGGGTACAGGTTGCGTTTTTGAATACATATGGGTATTACACACCAACCAGCAATTCCTCTTCCAACTGCTGCCAGACGATTCTTTCTGCTTGAAGGTGGGTCATAACGTGCTTCTCACGAGCCGACATGACAATCTGTTGTGTGACACGCTGTTGAAACGTCATCAGATATGGTAATTGCAGCTCACGAGCTGGCATAACGCCCAAAGCGATATCAGACAATAAATAAAATTCCTCTTTTTCAAAGGCTAAACACAGCAACTCGATATAATTTTGGATCAAGGCAAGATAGGTTTGTGAAAACTGGTCTATTTGTGTACTTACAATATAGATGCTACCGACAATCTGGTTGGCTAAGACTATTGGGGCGGCCATTGCACTTTCCATTTCGTCGATATAGTCAAATGGAAAGGTATGCATGGCATCAAATCGATTTTGCATAACGATCAGATGTCCTGAAGATACAGCATAACCGACCAGCAATTCCGCACCGAACAATTGTGGATGATGCTCAACGTAGTTACTCCAGAGGGATGTGCCTTTGCCTGCTACGACCCGTAAACTACGTACTTGCTGTCCCTCTCGGGCAGGCGGTACGCATTGGGCAATGCAGACGAACATTCCATCGAAAAGAGGATCCATATGTTTCAACATTTGCTGCAAAATAAGACTACTTACCGTTGTTGTTCTTAAGTACTGAGAGACGCCTACATATGCATTTATAACCTGGGCATAAAATTCAGCAGGTATCAAAGCGATTTCATCTCTTACTTCGCTATCCTTATTAATAAAGGGAAATTCAACCATGAGCAAAGCCAGCATTTGCTTGCGATACTGTGGGATGGCATTTAAGAGTAAACGCAAATTTTGCGGACGAGGATGTGTGTCTCCATTCACCCAACGTCGTAACGTTATCGAATTAATGTTTAGCGTTTCTAAAATTCTCTGCTGCTCTTGTGGGTCACTTATCACTTTTCCAAGTAGTTCACGCCACGTTGTTTCCATGATTTTCTACCACCAATAAATAGTATTTACATTCATATGATTCAATTTATGTACTATACTACATAGTAGTATAGCTTTTATTGTAGTCATCGGCAACATATGGTAATCATATATTGGTACATTTTTAACAATATATGCAAATTGATAATAAGTAAATGTATTATGCAGCAAAAACGCTCTTTTGCCGTTCAAGATAACGTAGGTAATCTTCGAAAATACCGAGAGTATGTTTGTCTAAGCGACTACGTAAGTCCGCCTCAGTTATCCAGTACGGACGCCCCTCAATATTATTTTGTAACTCCCCACCAACTACGTGTGCTTGATAGACAAAGCTCAAGTTGCTCATATGCAACCAACTTGAACTGGCGCTTGAGTAGAAGCCAATCAGAGCTTTTACTTGCAGATCTAATCCAGTTTCTTCTTTGCCTTCACGCTCAGCAGCTTGCTGAGGATTTTCGCGCCAATTCATAAAACCACCGGGAAAAGCTAAGCGGCCGCGCGGCAATTCTATCACCAGATAGCGATCATTCTCCTGTACAATTACAGCTGCGCTTCCAAACGGAGGCAACTTACCGCTAAGTGCTAAATTCAATATATTGAAGAAAATGCTTACGCACATTTTGAGCATGTCATAGATCATTATCAACACCTCCTTATCTTGCGAACAGGTTAGCACCTATTGCGTGGGCACTCAAAATTCTCCATCAAGTATACCCTAATAACAGCATCTCATGATATTCTATTACCAATTTTATGGGTATAGCACAAACAATATCTAGATATAGGAATGCGCAGTGCCCATCAGGGTAGATACATACCATCTGATAGCTGTTTCCAGTATAAAGAAAAGGTACAATTAACTCGCTAGTACGATTGTTACAATGAATATCCCCAAAAAGTTGACTTAGTTTGTCAATTTAGTCATGAAACCCTTGACAGCAAGGTATGTTATATATTATGCTTTGGTTAGAGCAGAAATACAGTGATAACCAAATAAGTCAATTCAGCAATAAAGATTATGTGAAAGAATCTTTAATATGCTAATGCCCTTTCATATATATTAATGAGTCAAAAATTCTATACGGAGTACAAGGGCAACAATGCAAACTAAACCACCTCAGGGAATAAATAAGAAAAAGAGTTGCGCAAAGAAAGCAATTAGAACCATCGCAGACAACCCCCGGTTCATGTTTGTGTCTCCTCTGTTCGTGCTTGTGTTTACGAGAAGCGGTCGTGATGATACTTCTGGAGAGTATCACTACGACCGCTTCTTTTTGTCCTATTTAGTCTGCACACTTCTTGTTACATTATCTAACAAGAACACAGACAACCCGCATTATCGTACCCATATCCAACGTACTAGTGAATATTGGACAGTTCAACGCGCCTGGATTGGAGTTTACTAACGCGCTCTTCCTGAGCAATCAATTTCGCTCGTTCTTTTTCAACAACCTCGGGTTTAGCCCGTAGCACAAAGCTCTGATTCGACAGCTTGGCTTGTACACGAGCAATTTCCTGCTGCGCCTGAATAATCTCTTTATCCAAACGTTCAAGTTCTTTATCAATATCCAGCAATCCTGCCAGCGGCAGATAGATCTCGACAGGACCGGCCAGCAAACTCATAGCCTGCTCTGGCTTCTGTACCAGCGTGGCCGATAATTGAGGAGTCTCAGTTCGAGCCAGGACCTCAATCAATGGTGCTTGCTCCGTAAACATAGCTGTGGCTATATCGGTGCCACAGGCGATAATTGCAGGAATACGACGACCCGGCTCTACATTCATCTGATTGCGTGCATCGCGGATACGCGTGATCACCTGCTGAACGAGGCTAAATTGCTCCTCAGCCTCCTCATCCACAAAAGCCGCATTATACAGTGGCCATGCAGCAACGATCAAAGCTGAAGCAGGCCAGGACTCTTTGTCGGGCTCGCTAAAGTGATACAGATATTGCCACACCTCTTCTGTCACAAATGGCATAAAAGGATGCAAGAGGCGCAGGCTCTGATCTAACACAGCTCGTAAGATAGCAGCGGTACTTTGTTTTGCCTGCTCATCGCCCTGCATCTGTATCTTCGCAATCTCAACATACCAATCACAATAATCAGACCAGAAGAAATCGTTGATCTGGCGACCAGCTTCGCCAAACTGAAATTCTTCAATCAGACGTGTAACCAATTTTGTCAGACGCTCAAAGCGTTGAAGAATCCAGCGATCTGCCAGAGTACGTGGCTGTAAAGTATCAATAGTTGGCACTCCACCACTGATAGAGGCAGTTGTCATCAGCACAAAACGCGAAGCATTCCAGATTTTATTCGCGAAATTGCGATTGCCCACAATTCGCTCATCAATCAGCTTCATATCGTTGCCTGGAGTGCTACTAGTTGCCAGAGTAAAGCGTAGAGCATCCGTACCAAACTTATCCATCACCTCCAGCGGATCGATAACATTGCCCTTGGATTTACTCATCTTCTCGCCTTTAGCATCGCGCACGAGTCCATGCAGATAAATGGTCGAGAAAGGCGCATTGCCCATGAAATGGATACCTGACATGACCATACGAGCCACCCAGAAGAAGATTATGTCATAGCCAGTTTCCATCACTGCATTCGGATAATAGCGCTGCAGATCGGACGTATTATCCGGCCAGCCGAGAGTGCTGAACGGCCACAACCATGAGCTAAACCAGGTATCGAGCACATCTTCATCCTGGCGCAGCGCCGTACTATCGCATTTCGGACAGCTTGTCACATCCTCGCGACTCGCAATTACCTCGCCGCACGCATCACAATACCAGACAGGGATACGGTGTCCCCACCAGAGTTGACGAGAGATACACCAATCATGGATATTCTCCAGCCAATCAAAGTACGTCTTATTGAAGCGCTCCGGCACAATCTTGATCTGACCATATCTGACAGCATTAATGGCCGGAGTGGCCAATGGTTTCATTCTGGTAAACCACTGTTTTGAGATCAATGGCTCAATGATCGTATCGCTACGCTGACAACGGCCTAATGGCACCATATAATCTTCAATTTTGGTAACCAAGCCAAGCTTCTCCAGATCCGCCACCAGATTCTTGCGAGCCTCAAAGCGATCCTGACCAGCATAAGGACCAGCTTCAGCGGTCATTTTCGCATCAAAGCCAATCACCTGCACGCGAGGCAACTGATGGCGTTGACCAATCTCAAAGTCGACTGGATCATGAGCAGGAGTTACCTTCACCGCACCAGTACCGAAAGCAGTCTCAACAGCCTCATCAGCCACAATAGGAATCTCACGGCCAACCACTGGCACAATCGCCAGACGTCCTATTAGATTTTGATAGCGGGGATCGTTGGGATTGACTGCGATACCAGTATCGCCAAGGATTGTTTCAGGACGAGTAGTTGCGACACTAATATACTCAACATCAGCGGCGGACTGTCCGGGGAGCGGCTTCAGCGGATAACGTACATAGGTAAGTTTCCCTGGTGTATCTACGTGGTTCACCTCTAGATCCGAGATGGCGCTCATGCAGACTGGACACCAGTTAATGATGCCTTCACCATGGTAAATCAGACCCTCTTCGTACAAGCGCACAAAGACTTCGCGTACAGCCTTAGACAAGCCCTCATCCAGCGTAAAACGCTCCCGTGACCAATCACAAGAAGCGCCCAGGCGGCGATGCTGATTCTGAATACGGCTTTTATATTGCTCTACCCACTGCCAGACACGCCCCACGAAGGCCTCACGGCCTATTTTATGACGATCTGTACCTTCTTTAGCAAGTAAGCGCTCAACTACAATTTGCGTGGCGATACCAGCGTGATCTTCACCAGGCACCCATAACGTCTCATCACCCTGCATCCGATGATAACGGATCATAATATCTTCCAGGGTTGACGTAATGGCGTGTCCCAGATGCAAAGCGCCAGTCACATTAGGAGGAGGCATACTAATGACAAATGGTTTACGTGTAGGATTGGGACGCGGCTTAAAGTATCCCCCTTCTTCCCAAAAGCGATACCACTTAGCCTCCACCGCCTGAGGTTCATACGCCTTTGGCAATGACGCGACATCTGTGATCGGCGTTGCCTCATTTGTATGTTGTTGCTCGATCATATCCACCTCTCAAAAAACATAAAATCCCTTCCCGTCAAGGACGAGAAAGGACATCACTCGTGGTACCACCTTGTTTCGATCAAACGCACAACGCGACATATTGACGCATTCTGAGCTTGATCCTCAACTAATGCTATATCGGGCACCCCCGTGGAATGTACTCTTAAAAAGAGATTTTCCAGGCTCACAGGCGACCTTCGTTGCGCACATTCCGAGGAAGACTTTCAGCCTATTGATCTTCCTTCTCTACACGGCAGACGCAGCTACTCCTCCTGATCCCAGCCAGTATAAATTCTTGTTCACATTAGTCTATCGAGTATGCCTACAAATGTCAAGCCCCGACGCAGACACGCAGGCACCATCACAGCACAAGCGGGAATCCGCAACTTTTTTCTACACTGGGGACCTTCCTTGAATTATCTGCATCTATATTAAATAAAAACATTATTCTCCGTGCACAGATTGTTTACCTTCACTGCACATAATCTATAAAGACGAGGCTCGTCTCTACCACGGTTCATGTGGTGGTGACGAGCCTCAGGCTAATAATTTTACAGCTAATTCATCTTAAATGTGCAAGTAATCTTACCAAACTGCAGCGTATCGCCGTCCTGAATAGTCGTTGGAGTATCGGGAGTTAGACGCTTACCATTAATCTTGGTTGCATTGGTGCTGTTCAGATCGGTCAGAGTATAAGTATTGCCATTGCGTTCGAAAGCTGCATGGATGCGCGACACCGTATCAGATCCCTCTGTTTTTCCCATATCAACTTCCGGCTCTATACCACCCAGATCGTGATCATAACGACCAACGATAGCTCTCTCGCCTGCAAGCAGCACCGACTGCCCGTTACTGCTGAACGTCAGAGTTCCCCACGGTTTGGCTGGCTGGTTAGCAGCTTGATTTTGGACGGCCCCATGCTCTTCAGGTACTGGAGCATCTTCGAGGGTTGGCTGTGAAGCAAACACGCTAGCCGGGTTCTGTACGGTCGGCTGTGACATGGTATCTTGCAATGTCTTTTCGGCCTCAGGGTGCGATGGCACATAGTATTGCTTCTGTGGATGCGGCTTCTGTGGTGGTGGCTCATGGTTTGGAGTCGCCGCAACTATAGTCACTTTAGGCTGTGCCTGTATAGTTGGCTCCTGGGTCACCGGCGGCACATAATAAGTCTCAGGCGCTTTCTGCGGTTTGGGCTGATCCTCGACAGTTGGCTGCTGATTCGATGGCACGTAGAAAACCTGCGGCTGCGGAGCCGATGCTGGCGTCTGTGTTGTGGGTGGCGTATAGACAGGAGCTGGCGGTGGTGTCACCGGAGCTGGTGGTGTATACGTCGGCGGCTGATAGACAGGTGCCTGCGGAGCCGGAGTTGGCGGCGTATATGTCGGTACAGATGGAGCCGGCGGCTGATAAGCAGGCACCTGTGGGGCCGGAGGTTGATAAGCAGGTGTCTGCGGAACCGGAGCAGATGCGGCATACGATGACGGCTGCGGAGCTGGTCCTGGTTTTGGAATTGACGAAGACGATCCCGCCTGAAAGGTTGATGCACCACATTTCGGGCAAAATGCTAGACCAGCTTTCAGTTCGGAATTACAATTCGGACAATACGCCTTTGGAGCCGTTAAGGGTCGACCGCAACCTGAACAAAAAGTATCGCCAGGTCCATATGGTGTATTACAGAACGAGCAAGTCAATCCTGCCGAAATGGGAGACATTGGCATAGGTGCCGACAACATAGGGCGAGCAGAGCCATCAACAACGTTGCCAGATGGAACATAATATGGAGGCTGCTGCTGCTGAGCATTAGGCTGTCCCCACTGCTGCTGAGCATTAGGCTGTCCCCACTGCTGCTGAACTTGTGGCAGAAGCGGTGCTGGAACCGGCCCTATCTGGAGTGTTGGACGTTGCTGGCGTGCCAGACCATCCACAACGTTGAGTACTTGATTCCCTAGACTAGCCTGGCGCAATGCACCAGCGCCAGCCGTCAATGCGAGCGGCCAGAGAATAGGAAAACCAACGATACCGATTGCACCGACAGCTGCTTTATCAATCCAGCGTTGCTGACCAATCATCGCCAACACACCGCCAGTTGTACGCTGAATTGTAAGTGAGACAGCCGCTTGCATACCGATAATCGCCTCGAAATCGCCACCCTTCTTCAACTGAACCAACATCTGATCTTTATGACCAATTTGCTGTGCCTGATACCCCTGGGCAAGATAAGCGTTTACGACATCATTAGCAAGTCGTTCGACATCTATATCTTCTGCGTTGTAAAAGCGGGCATCCATCCATTAACCTCCAACGTAGCTTTATACTTCTCTATGTCTGTTCATGACAACATAAGAAATATTTCTATCTTTTGAATTTTTCTTATGAAATAATCTTTTTATCTGCAGTATGCGTATGCTTCATAAGCAATCTTTTTTCGTTCATGCATACCTACGTTTATGGCTGACCAGAATTGGAAAGGAGCATCGCCCTCTTCGTCATAAAGTATATCATACTTCCTTGACATCTATGAACGTAAGACAAGTAGCCATCGGTGCTAGCCTGATCGTGACAGAGCCTGGAACAGCATATATCTATTGCCCGGCTGGATTAGCACGATCAGTGCTAATCCAAATGCACAAAAAAGAACTGCTTCATACCTGCCTGGAGTATATTAGCAGCCTGGGAAACCCGCACCTTGACGCGTTGAATTAATCTGAACCTCTGGATACTGCTGATGTACCAGACCATCAAGCAGCGAGAAAGCCTGTGTAGCCAGATTGATCTGGCGCACAGCCCCCAATCCAGCGGTAATAGCTAACGGTGCAAGCACGGGGATGAAAAAGCTTGCCGCTCCCAATGTTATCTTATCAATCCATTTTTGCTGCCCGGCAGTTGCAGTGATACCACCAGATGTGCGCTGCAATGATAGTGAGAGAGCCGCTTGCAAGCCAATGACTGCTCCAAAATCGCCACCTTTTTTCAACTGGATCAGACCGTTGTCCTGATTCCCAACAAATTGTGCAGCATATCCTTGAGATCGATAGATATTTACAAGCTGACTAGCTAGATTTTCAATATCAATTTGTTGATCTTTTACATTATAAAAACGTGTCTCCAACGCCTGGTTCCTCCAAAAAGCTTTTTAATATTTATAGTCTTTGATGTAAAATGTGATTCGATAATACTATTGCTATCTCTTCCACAATGTATACGCTATGCGGGTAAGAAAGTTGGATATCTTCAGGCTATTATCTCTTCTTCCTGGACAGTACTACTGAACTGCTCATTATACAGGCGTGAGTAGAGGCCATTTTTCAGTAGAAGTTCCTGATGGGTGCCGCGTTCTACAATCTCGCCCTTGTCTACGACCAGAATAACATCAGCCGCCAGGATAGTGGAGAGACGATGTGCAATAGCTAGCGTGGTACGCCCCCGCATCAATGGGACAAGGGCCGCCTGGATGAGGCGCTCGGAGTGGGTATCCAGGGCGCTAGTAGCCTCGTCGAGAATAAGGATACGCGGATTCTTCAGGATGACACGCGCAATGGCGATACGCTGCTTCTCACCACCCGATAGCCGATATCCTCGTTCACCAACGATCGTATCATAGCCTTCATCAAGCTCCATAATACGGTCATGAATTGCAGCTGCCGTAGTAGCAGCAATCAACTCTTCGTCGGTCGCATCGGCACGAGCATAGAGCAAATTTTCGCGCACGCTGGAGTGCAGGAGATAGGTCTCCTGTGTGACCATGCCTACGAGATCTCCCAGGGAGTCTAGCCTGATATCTTTGACATTATGTCCATCGATCTCAATTGCGCCGCCATCGACATCATAGAGTCTGGGCACCATATACGTCATCGTTGTCTTACCAGCGCCACTGGGGCCAACTAATGCCGCCAACTGTCCCGGCTCTATATCAAAGGAGATATCAGAGAGAGTTTGCCTGCGCGGCTCCTCTCGACGTCCAACCGCATGAGCGGGTACCTCAGCCGAGACAGCATTCTCAAACTGGCGAGAACCCAGCATACGGGCGCGTTTCATGCCAGCACCAGCCTTCGCTGGCGGTGGGAGCAGAACCTCTGGCACATCGCTCTTGTAGACAAACGACACATTTTTGAAGCTAATTTGTCCCCGTGACTGCTCAGGAGAAAGTTTAAGAGCATCTGCTTTATCCATAATTTCGATGGGAATATCCAGATACTCAAATATGCGATCAAACAAAGCTAGCGTCCCCTGAATCTGTACTTGCACAGACAACAGTTGTCCAATTGGAGCATAGATGCGACTCTGGAGGGTCGTAAAGGCCACAACTTTACCGAGCGTCATAAATGGATCGTTTTGAACAATAATTTCCCAGCCAGCCACCAGATACACAATAGCAGGCACGACGGAGAAAAAGATGCTAATGGTCATGAAGAACCAGCGGCCAATTAACTGCTGACGCACTTCGAGATCTGTCAGTTTCTGGTTCTCATCTTCAAAAAGCTTGCGTGTATATTCCTGACGCCCAAAGGTCTTCATCAGCAGGATACCACTCACAGAGAGCGTCTCCTGGGTCATCGACGTCAAAGAAGCTAGCGACTGCTGCGTCTCTTTACTAGTAATACGTCGAATATTGCCCACTTTGACGGTGATGAATAGGAAAAGTGGCAATAGGCAGAGAGAGATAGCTGTCAATGCGGGACTGATGATCAGCATCGCGATGATTGTGCTCACGACAGTTGAGATGTTTGAGACAATGGTGGTGGCAGTATTGGTCACTACGGACTCTACGCCGTTGACATCGTTCGAGAGGCGCGATTGTATCTCCCCAGTCTTAGTGGCAGTAAAGAAACGCAACGACATCCTCTGCATATGCTGATAGAGCTTATTGCGGAAATCGCGCATCACATTTTGTCCCACGATATTATTCAAATAGGACTGCCAGACACCGATCAGACCTGAGACAATCGGGGTGATGATCATAATGGAAACATAAATGATAAGTAACCGAAGATTCCTTCCCCCGATAGCATCATCGAAGACGCGCTCGATCAACAAAGGATTGACTAGCCCTAATAATGTTGTCAGAATAATCGCCAGCAACACCAGCAACACTTGTATTCTATATGGCTTGAATGCCAACATAACACGACGCACTGTCTGAGCGTCGGTCTTGCGACCACGCAACTTCTGCTCTTCTAAATAAGAAGACATACCACCGCCCATATGATGAAAACCCATATGTTTTATGCTCTCCCCTACTCATAATTATGTATCGATCTAGTCATACAACGGAATGCCTGAAGGTTCGAAATGTGTACTTTCCCCAGGCCTGAAGATACCACCATAAGGTGAATTATAGAGGAATTACAGTCTGAGTACACTGTCCAAGAGAACGGTTTTTTGCCCTGTCTATTCTAACAGGATTTTCTGATCCAGACCGGAATGGAGGAGTAGATAAAAACTGCACATACTCAAGTAGTGTACCATACCAAAACTGAGCATTTCTAGCAGGTATTATGTAGATATGCAGACACGGTATAATCCATTCTTCCTATCAACACTCAATTTTCACCATGCCTGCACCATAACTTCACGACAAACGTGTTACAATTACGTATATAGATATTTATAGTCGTGTTTAGTAGCGCATGGACCGGGTTCACAGGAGGAAACTGCGGTTGACGAGGTGGAGGTCGTTCGGAACAATCAGCGGGGAGCCTCCAGGGATGATCACGTCCCTAAGAAGAGAGCGCACAACGCCTGTTTGGTAACAATCAGGACAAAACGTTCTCAGTGAGGTAGTAAAACAACCGATTGCTGTTTTATTACAATACAGAAAGGTACCCGACCACATGTGCGGTATCATAGGCTACGTCGGCTCAAAAGAGACCGATGTTACTTCCATCTTGCTTAATGGCCTTGCTAAACTTGAGTATCGCGGATATGACTCCGCCGGCATCGCTGTTTTAAACTCCACAGGCACCATCGATCTGCACCGTCAGGCAGGAAAAATTGCCAACCTCATCGCCAGCGTCGCGAACGGCGCCCGACCAGATAACAGCACACTCGGCATTGGACATACACGCTGGGCCACCCATGGCCGTCCAAACGACATCAACGCCCACCCACATCCAGACTGCACAGGCAGCCTGACAGTTGTCCACAACGGCATCATCGAAAACTACGCCGAACTACGTCTAGAACTGCAAGAAGCAGGTCATAACTTCAAATCAGAGACCGATAGTGAAGTACTTGCCCACCTGATCGAGCAAGAATACTTTGGACCAGCCGAACATGATCTAGTACTGGCCGTAAGGACAGCGCTACAGCGTGTCACCGGATCATACTCCATCGGAGTTGTCAGCCAGGAGCATCCAAACCTACTCGTCGGAGCCCGTTGCGCCGGACCACTCGTCGTTGGACTGGGAGAGAACGAGCAATTCCTGGCTTCAGACATTCCAGCCATCCTCACACACACCCACAGCATCCTCATCCTGGAGGAAGGCGAGATCGCTGTACTGCGTCCCAGCGGAGTCGAGTTGATGACCATCTACGGCACTCCAATCGAGCGCGAGCCCATCACCATCGATTGGGACGCCGAAGCTGCCGAAAAGGGAGGCTATCCCCACTTCGTCATCAAAGAGATCAATGAGCAGCCAGAAGCCTTGCGCCGCTCCCTGACTGGTCGCATTCGCAACGGACAACTGCAACTGCCCGAAATGGAACGCATAGAGCATACAGGACTGCTCAACAACATCCAGCGCATCATCGTCGTCGCCTGCGGCACATCGTATCACGCCGGCATGATCGCCAAATACGCCATCGAAAAATGGGCCCGCATCCCCGTTGAGACAGTCACAGCCGCCGAGTTCCGTTACAGCGATCCAATCGTCGGACCAGAAACCCTCTGTATCGCCGTCACCCAATCGGGCGAGACAGCCGATACTCTGGTAGGAATTCGACAAGCACGCGAACGTGGAGCACCTGTCATCGCCGTCACCAACATCGTCTCCAGCGCCATCACCCGGCTCGCCGACGCCGTCCTCTACCTGCAGGCCGGCCCCGAGATAGGAGTTGTCGCCACCAAGACATTTGTCAGCTCCGTCGCTGTCCTCTACCTGCTCGGACTCTACCTTGGACAGCAACGCCAGCGTATCAATGATGAGCAGATGCAGGAGTTCCTACAAGCCCTCGAAATACTCCCCGAACAGATCCAGCAGATCCTAAATCACGCCAACAGCGAAGCCGATGTCATCGAACCACTCGCCAAACGCATGGCGGATCTGAAAAGCATCATGTTCATCGGACGCGGCGTCGGCTATCCAACCGCCCTCGAAGGCGCACTCAAACTCAAAGAGATCTCCTACATCCACGCCGAAGGCTTTCCCGCAGGAGAACTCAAACATGGCTCCATCGCCCTGCTGGATCCAGAAACACCTCTAGTCGGCATCGCCACAGCCTCGCACGTCTATGAGAAAGTCGTCAGCAACATCCAGGAAGTACGCGCACGCGACGCACATATCATCGTCGTCGCCACCGAAGGCGACGAACGCATCAGACAGCACGCCGACGATATCATGTATGTGCCCCCAACCCTGGAGATGTTTAGTCCTTTGCTAGCTTCCGTGCCTCTGCAACTCTTTGCCTATCATGTAGCAGTCGCACGCGGCTGTAATGTGGATCAACCTCGCAATCTGGCGAAGTCGGTGACGGTGGAGTAGGGGAATTATTCAAGTAGAAGACATTCTCTCAATCATCATAAAATCTTTGAACTGGATTGCTCTATGTAGGGCAATCCAGCATTTATTATAATCTCCACATTTGCTGTATAATGCTCATCAATCTTTTTGGCGTTGTTCAATAACTTCCGGAGTCCAATTACTATATTTTTTCGTATCTCGTAACTTGTTCGTAAGTACAAAAGGCGTTGCAGGTTTACCATCGAAAAAATATTTTTCCCTCTTTAACTCAAAATCATAATTCTCAGCGTTCATGTTTTTACCCCGCGAGAGCAAAACCAGATTACCAAGGCGATTGACATATTTATCACGTATCTCTTTGGTAGAGAAATTTTGGTTCCATTGACTATCTAGGGCTGGCCGCTGAGGTAATACATGCTCGACACTAGCAGTTTGATAATCATAGGATGCACCACGTTCTGCACAATACTCATCCAAGCGTAATAATACATATCGGCATATATAGTGCATGCGATAAATCTTACCATCGAGTGCCTGAAGCATTTCTCTACACTCAAGGGTAGTCAATTGCAAGGGTGAACTAGGAGCAAACAAGTCTTTTTCTTGATTGATTGCTGTTAACAAATCACAGTAACGATCAATACGTCTATAAGGTGGAACGCGACAAATGGTAAAGCAAACTACGAGGCGTTCAAGGTCTTTAAGAAACCTTGCAACCTGGTTGGGATGTTGGCGATGATGCGTTACAAAGTAGAAAAGTGCAGGTGCCATCCAACGTTGATAATCAAGTAGATCAAGCCACTTGAACATAGTATTAATAGCTTTACTTATCTCCGTTTGTACTCCATATTGATAATTTGCCTTCAAAATATTGTCCAGCGCATGTGCATATGGAGACAATGTATTATCGATAAATTCTTGCGCGGAAAGATTAGAGGAATAAGTGGGATAGACATATTGATGGAACTCTTCGATCATGCCTCTATTTTTTCTTTTCATTGATTTAATTGTTCTTAGATCGACAAAAAGATGCTCAAATTCTTCTGAGCCAAGAAGTTCCTGTAACGCCTCCCACTTTGTTGCATATTTGTCTTGCTGGTTTAGAGGAACAGCAGTGACAATTTCGGATTTAAAAATATCTGAATAAGAAAGATTCAAGCCACGACTATTTAAGACTGAAAAAATTCGATAGACCGAGTCCAAATCAGGTGCGGTGACGGTTACAATAATTAAATAACATTGGTTTACTATAAATTGTGTGAGAGTCTGTAACTGGCTTTGTGAAAGCTTTTCCAGCTCTCGTAAAAAAGCCAGAGTATTATCCCGAATATTTTTTTGACTCTCGGATAAGTGTTCATCGTTAAGTTTTTTTAGCTCGACAATACCATTTTCGTCTTGAATTTTAGTGCGGAAGAACTCATCATCACGATCACGTAATCTCAGGCGATAGCGCTTCGGAGTATTCGTAATAATGTTACCTTTTTCACAAAGAAATCCTGTCAGGCCTTCAGCAAAATCAGATTTCATTAGGCTGCGTATAGCAGATAGCAACATTGTCAGCGTAGTTAGTCGTTGTTGGCCATCTATGATCTCTGAATGAGGATCATCTCCCTTGATGAGTAAGATACTGCCAAAAAAGTAAGGCGCAAACTCTTCAACAGACCCACTCAAACCCTGAACAGCTCTAATCAAATCCTGATAGAGTTCTTCCGACTGCTCTGTTGTCCAGGAATAAGCACGCTGATAACGGGGAATCGTAAAAAAGAAATCGTCGCTAAAAATTTTCTTGATAGGATACTCAGACCCATGAATAGTCATCCTGCTCATATTGTCATTTTCACCATTTTCACTTTACACGGCATTTTCATCCTAAAGTATAGCAGAAATAGACAACTACAATTCCGGCATAGAACTAGAATATCATGACAATTCACCGTTCCATGACGACAATCGGGATTTTAGTGTAGCAAGTGTAGCATTATTGCCTTTTTAAAATTCGTTTTCGTTTGTGCATCTCTAGAAATTGACGAAAGCTTGTCACGGTCTCATGCGCCTGTATATCCCAACCTGCAGATAATACCGTATCTTTACTCACGTTATCAATAACCTGCTCATCACGAGCCTGCACCGTGATCAGGGCTTCACGTAGTTCGGGACTATCTGTACGCCTATCTATAAGCTCTGCTATTGTAGCCTAACTCAACTATTTAAGCTAAGAAAGTTAGAATATACATGTTAAAGAAATAAAGGAGTAAGATGTTAATTTGCTCTTTTGTCTAGTTAGATGAATTCACTCCAGTTTATACCGACACAATTTCTTCATCCTCTTCTTCCTCTTCCACATTTTCTGCATCTTCCCTTAACTTAGCATAGTCCAAGCATGCATTTAACCAGAGCATGCCAGCGTTAGCTGAAGCCAGATCAGTAGGATTTATACTGTTACCATGCTTAATTGCATTACGCACGGTAATCACATACTGAGTATATTGCTCTAAATTAGACTGTTTTTGAAATACATCTTCAAATAGTGACCAATTTTCTTTAATAATCTTTGGATACTGACTGAGCAAGCAAAAGGAGAGCTTTTCGAAGAGGGTTTCAAATTCATCCGCTTCAAACGGCTTATTAATCTTGCGCTGCTTTATAAGGTGTTCAACGCTTTTACGAACATCATCTGGTTTAAGCAACTCCCAAGCTTTGTCTCCACGATCCTCTTCCAAGCGCATCGCTATCAGCAAGCGAAATTGTTGTTCCAAATGATCAATCTGAGCTTCAAGCATTTTTGTCGGCGTGTCTACCCAAACAGCCTTCTCATCGCTGAGCATCAACAATAGCTGATTGATAGAGTTAGCAAGCTGTGTTCGTCTTTCTTTCATAAAATCATCAAAATGATTAAGTTTCCATAAAGTTTCATTTAAAGGGATTTCTTGGGCCTTCAAACGCTGTTTATCGATCTTTGGTAAATAGTTCTCTGGGGCTTCTGCCAAGTATTCTTTCGGAGATGCGGTTGATACAAAGATCAGGTTAGCAAGTTGAGAAGAGGCCTTACTGCCATCATTAGATTTATATGCTTTTGTCAGCATCTTTTTGGGGAAGATGTAGTGCAGTTGATATTCCTGACCATTATTGCCAATGACCATACCGTCAAACCAATCCTGAGCATGAGCCCGCCGAGCCAATACATAAGACATAAGTAGAAATGGAGAATTTTTGAGCTGGCCTTGTAATTCACGTTCCGTAATCGGGCGTTTTCCAAACGCATCTTCAATATTTTGAATCATCTCCTTCACTGGTTGCTCTTTTGCTAATGCATTTATATCTTGGTCCAGAGCCGTCTCGGATGAACCGCTATAACGTGCCCAAATAAGTACAAGATAAACCCAACGTTGTAAATCTCGCAGCATAATATCACTAGCGTTATTCTCATAGCGATCAAAAAAAGCAATCAGAGGGATAAGCAAGGTACGTGTTGATAACATCTCCAATCGATCGATCAAACAATTTTGAACCAAGAAATTAATTGATTGGTCCAGGGCTTTTTTGACTCTTTCCCAAGCATCTTGTAGTTTTTCAATCGTAATTTGCTCTCGACTGCCCCGTATCAGTTGATTAAAGCGACTTTGTCCACTAAGAAGTACTACGATTCCTCTAATAATCAGCCCACTATCGAGTTCAAAGCCAAATTGTTTGCCAATAAAGGTACGTTGATATTCTTCAAAAAGGGCAGTTACACCCTGCCAGTAGCTGGACACTTGTGCTAACGCAAGATCGGCATTTCCTAGCTTGGTACCTCCAGAGTTAGTACGCACGAAAATGCGTGTTACCTCCTGATAACTCATATGCTGCAGAACGTTAACATTATACTGATATTTTTTGATATTATCTAACTTATTAAGATGATCATACACATCCAGCGCTTCAGTACTTCTAATATCGATATCCAGATGTGCATAGATAGACATTGCTCCTTTAACAAAAAATTCACTGATAGAGATCCAATTTGGCTGGAGCTTATGATTAAATGGAACAATTTTAAAATTACCAGTATAGACATTAAAAGCGATATCAATAGGATTTTTGGCATCTCGCACTTTAAGAGGACGCCCCAACATAATATTTGCTAAGGAGGTTAGTCGTTGTTGACCATCAAGCAAAAGTTGAGCATGATTCTGCTTGGGTGTGATCCCGTTAATACCAGCCTGACGAGAAAGCAAAATTTCATCTGTATCCCAAATTAGCAACTGTCCGCTAGGATAATCATGGTACAACGAGTCAAACAGATCGCGTACTTGGCGCCCTTTCCATACATATTGGCGCTGTAACTCTGGCAAAACTAATTTTTCATCTTTAATAGCTGCTATCAATGATTCAATACTACGATATTCTGTCTGAATCATTCCTAAATTCCTCTTCACTGATAAATCACATCATACAAATTAAATGGTCATATCTGCCCTATAGTAACACATTATTGTTCGGTAGAAAACAATTTTGGTAGAGATAGACAGCATGCGATATATGAAAAATAAATAATATTCTAACAACCAACAAAGAATGCCGTGGCCAGATTTGGCACGGCATTCTTTATTAGCTCACCGATTATAAGTTTTATAACATGCTCCAATAGCCTGTTGTCACCAGCGATAGCTTTTGTTTGCGTGGCGGCGCTTTTGATACTGCCAGCAACGAAGATAAAGGATGTTTTTATGCCTGCGAATTTTTTTCGTGGCTAAACATCCAAAGTATGCCAAACTTATCGGTAAGTCCACCCAACGTTCCACCCCAAAATTCCATCTGCGGTTGATGGGTAATTTGCCCACTGGCAGAAAGTTTTGAAAAGAAAAAAACTTCTCGAATCTGCTCATTTCCGAACAAAATGTTCGCTAATACATTCACCCCAAAGGCAATACCATAACCAGAGGTGGATCGGTCAGGCGCGGCGGACGCAGGGCAAGGTCGGGATTGCCCGCAACATGACCATTACATATGACCAACGGACTCGCAGTGTTGCCAAACAACATCTTCTCACCGGACAGCAGAGACGAATGAAGGTCTGCGGACACAGGGAAAGCGATAGCTAGGAGATAGTAAACGCCATCAGTCATACCATGAAACTGATACCAACCCGGAGAATTAAGTTGGGTGTAGCGCACAGGCGCTCCCTGGGGAATGGGGCTGGTAAAAAGGCCTACATAGATCGTGCCCTGAAAGGTCTCTGGAGCACTGATCCAACCAAGCAGAGCATTTTTCATCGGAATACCAGAGGACGCGGTGGGATAGAACTCGGTCTGCTCTGCCAGAAACGGCTCGAATGTATGAGCCCGTTGGCGCAAGAGACGTGGGGGTAGACCAACCAACTGAGTGAAGCGGCTTGTGAAAGAACCAATGCTCGTGTAGCCAACCTCGAAGCAAATATCGGTGACGCTAAGCGAAGTCGTCAAAAGCAAACGTTGGGCCGTCTGAAAGCGCAGTGCAGAGAGAAATTCTCCAGGTGGAATACCAATCAGGCGACGAAAGATACGGTTGAAATGAGAGGGACTCAGACAAGCAACCGAGGCCAGATCTTCGAGGGTCAATAGTTCATCAAGATGAGTATGCATTGTCTGGATAGCGCATTCGACGGCCTGCGTATGAGCAGCAAGAGTAATGTGACGCGCCTCATCTTTACGGAAAACGGGCGTTACTGTTCGCATGTCATCCTTCCTTCTCCAACAAAACGTTCATCTTGATCTATTCTTTTCGGCCTGCTCGCAGCCGGCAAAAACATCTGAAAAAAGACCAAATGGAGAAATGTATGCCAAGGAAGCAATGCTCCTAACTATTTTTCATGTGGAAGGCCTGCCCTCCCTAAACTTCTTCATATGGAAGTTGACATCATTATCGAGTGTACAACGCACATATACAAATCATCATGAATATTGTATAAAATGAGGGATATTGGAAACAATAGAGAAAATATATCCAACAATGCCTCATACGCATCAACGAGGATGAAGAGACGTTTGATAAAAGAGGCTGCGTAACCACGAGACGCTAAGATCCTATCCATGTGATAAATTATTACTAACATAGTGTCTTATACATCTCTAGTGGCTTGAATAGGAGAAAAACAATGCCTCGGATTGCTATCGTCGGTGCAGGAATTGCGGGACTCAACGCAGCTCTCACCTTGCAGGGCGCTGGTTTCTCATGCAGCATCTACGAAGCGTCCAACCGCATCGGCGGTCGCATGCACTCCGATGCTATCACTTGGGCAGATGGTATGGTCAGCGAGTGGTGTGGTGAATTCATCGACGGTGACCATGAGACCATGCACCAGCTTATCAAGCGCTTCGGCCTCCACACCATCGACCTGGGACAGGGAAGAGCAGATCAAACACAAAGCATCATGTATCTCTTCAATCGCTATTACGATGCGGAAGAACTGGCCGGAGACTTCCAGGCGTTTGCATCTCTCTTGCAGCAGCAGGTGCAAGCAGTGGATTTTCCTACGACCCATGACCGCTTTACCCAGACAGGGTTCAGGCTCGACCATCTGAGTATATATGATTGGATTGAGCAGTATATCGAGGGTGGACACGATGCGCCGATGGGTCACATGCTGGATGCCGCCTGTACCGGTTTCTACGGCCTGGATACAGACAAGCAGAGTTCTCTCAATCTAGTCTATATGTTTGGTTCGCGAGACCAGTCGAAGGGTTCGATCACTTCCAAATCGCTGCAAGGAAGCAGTAAAATCTTGGGCGGGAACGAGCAACTGCCGCTAGCTATTGCCCGCAGCTTGGATGACTCCGCAAACATCCAGAGCTATGCCCAGAACTGCCTGCAGCAATTGGAGCGTGTCTTCCCTAGTATCAGCACCCATTATACGGGCAGGGCAGCATTGAGCTACTCCACCGGTGACCCCTATCTTCTGGGCAGTTACGCCTGCTGGCGTGTCGGGCAGTATACTCAATTCGGCGGCTACGAGGGCGTGAGCCAGGGACCCATTCACTTCGCCGGCGAACATTGCTCAGTCGAGTTCCAGGGCTTTATGGAAGGCGCAGCCAGAGAGGGCGCGCGTGCCGCCGGGGAGATTGTGCAGGATTTGGGCGAGAAGGAGATCGAATAGAATGAGAGTTTTGAAGAGGGGAGAACCAAGATGCCAATCAACTACACGAATCGTAAAGGCCAAACATATACGTTGTACAGAGGACAGACCAAAGCTGGCAAGCCACGTTATTACTTTGGTCGCATGGGCTAGAGCCAAGGTGAGCCAGTCACGGAACTTCCACCTGGCTTCACGATCAGCGAGAGCGTCAACGGCGTAGTCTCCCTGGTCAAAGACCGACCACCATTGTTCATTCCCATGGAAGTGGCGACCATCGAGGCAGCAGTAAAACAGCACCCTGAGGCCAAACAATACCGCATCGCCGTCAAGCACGACCACATTGAGATCTACGAGCAAAGTAGCCCCAATCTCGACGAGCTGTTCAGCGAACTACAGAAGAATTTCCAGTTGGCTCCAAGCCGAGTTGCAAGTGCGCAGTCCTATATGGAGCAACACGCTAACTACGCTCCTGTGTTGCGCTTCTTCCTCATTGATCCAACACAGCGATTGTTCGGTGCGCAGCGGATGTGCTACCGCAGCAGTGTCGACGGTTGGCTAGAACTACATCAAACGGGACCCGTAGCAGAGTTGGCCCGTGCTCTCATTCCCACTATGGGCACTGATCAGTTCTATGACCTCTGGTGAATTGAAGACATTGCACTCAATCATCGTAAAGCGTTCGAGCTGGATTACCCTACGTGAAACAATCCAGCTTTTATTATAATCTCCACATTTGCTGTATAGTGCTCATCAACCTCTTTTGGCGTTGTTCAATAACTTCTGGCGTCCACTTACTATATTTTTTCGTGTCTCGTAGTTCATTCGTAAGCACAAAAGGAGTGGCAGGTTTACCAATGCATTACTTGAAGCTGATCTGGAGCCAAATCTACCATTTATATCTAATGGTCTTCTCTTTAGCTGGCCAAACGTTGATCCTACGACCTCGAATGGGCAGCCTGACAACTGGCAAGCGCATGGACAGGTCTTGCCACTCTCTCAGACAAACGGTGCGTCCAAGATCGGTTTTATTGGATCTGCTTCCAATGGCGCGGTCAGCGGTACAGCCATCGTGACCTATAGTGATGGAAGCACACAAAACGTGACCCTTGGTTTTAGCGACTGGACCCTTGGTGGTAGCAAACTGTCACCTATCGCCGGCAACACGATTGTTTCTGGAGAAAGATATCGCGACACCCCCAGCGGCACACAAAGCGTCAAAACATATCTCTTTTACACGGCGATATCGCTCACGGCCAACAAAACAGCCACCAGTATTACTTTACCGAAACTTTCGGGCAAACCCCAACAACACATCTTCGCCTACAGCAATATCGCCAACACCAGTGCTGCCACTTATAACAACGCAGGTACAAGCGATGATGCCTACACAATACCTAGTAATTTTGATGGAGGCGGGAATAGTTATTCCAGTAAAGATCTCCTTTGGGGCACAGGCAATAACATTGAATATAATGAGAATCCGACTGTAGCGAATAACTTCGCCATGACATTTGCGTGGCCAGATGTCCTACCTGGCGCTCCAGATAACTACCAGGCGAATGGGCAGACCATCCCAGTGACTTTCGTACAAGGTGAAACCACGATTGGTTTTGTCGGTGCGGCAACTGGTGGTCCTTCGGTCGGAACGGCTTATCTTAATTTGGGCGATGGGACGCGCCAAGCCTTCCAATTAGGCTTCAGCGATTGGACACTGAATGGGTATACACAGGCACCTTCGTACAATAATCGCTACTTCTACGGCATGACCTACCGCAATACGCGTAGCGGTCAGCAAAATGTAGCTTCTTTTCTCTACTATGCAGAAATCAATATAAAATCAGGGGAGGCCGTCCAAAGTGTCACCCTGCCGTCTCAGGTGAACCAAGGCAAGCTCCATGTGTACTCGGTTGCAGCTGGTGTCGCTGGCTTCTATGATAACGTTGGTGTTTCTAGTGATCAGGCGCCGATCTTTGGAAATTTCGATGGTGCCAACCACAGCTACTCCGGTCAAGCCTTGCAGAAGGCAGGCATCGTCTTTAGCACATCCGAGACCCCTATATCGTTTACCCTCTACGGCACCAACTTTACTGCCGCCTATGGTAATGGAGTAATGCCTGATAACTGGATAGCCCGTGGACAAGCAGTCAATGTAGCGACAGTCAATGGTGCAACCACCCTGGCCTTCCTGGGTTCTTCAGCCAATGGCGGCTCAATTGGTAATGGCACTGTTAACTATACCGATGGCACATCACAACAATTCTCATTGGGTTTCAGTGACTGGTGTGCAAAAACAGCGCCACTGTACGGCAATACCATCGTTGCTAGCATGACCTATCGTAATTCTCCCATCGGTACACAGAACATCAACAACTATCTGTACTATGCAGACACGGCTGTAGATCCGAATAAAACAATTGCAAATGTTGTTTTACCTGTTACTACAGGTGGTACAATGCATATCTTCTCTATTGCTGAGCGGGTTAGTCTGAATGACAACATTGGTATCAGCAATGATAGTACGCCAAAACAAGCCAACTTTGATGGCACTGGCAATAGCTATTCACAACAAGCTATGGCTACCAGGGGTCTTGTTTCGGGCCAAAGTGTCACATTCAATAGCATCCCATTTAACTGGCCAATCGTCGCTACTGGTCAACCAAACAATTTCATTGCACAGGGACAGACTGTGAACGAACCAGCACTTCCTGGTGCAAGCGAATTAGGCGTCCTACTATCATCCACAAATGGTAGTGCTACTGGTGTTGCGACCATCACCTATACTGATGGGTCAACACAAGTGATAACGATTAAAGCGTCCGACTGGTGTGACAGTACGACTGCAGCCAGTAATGGCCTTTCTATCGCAGCGGCTATGAACTATCGCAACACACCCAACGGCAAACAGACAACCCCAAACTACGTTTATGAGCAGATATTCAATTTGGATGCAACGAAAACAGTACAAAGTATTACGTTGCCAAGCGTACATAATCTCCATATATTCTCAATTGACCTCAATTAATTGCGCTCGTTTGCATACAAGTGCATCAAAGCGGAACCGTCTCATCATCGAGACGGTTCCGCTTTTTCTTTACTATTTTATTGTAAATATTAAAAAAATAAATGGTTAGTAATATTCAAAGAGTGGGCTTTATCAGTCGCATGAGAAGTAGCTTGAAATACTATCATGCTGAAAAATAGCTCTATTTGGCTAACGGAATCGCTGATTACATAACCTTCATACTGTATACTACATGAGCAGGTCTGTATGTAGTAAGTTTGAACTCTGGCAGTTGTAAGGAGGCGTTATCCATGTCCTTGCAATCAAATAGTTTTTCGATGGGCGTTGAGGAAGAGTATCAAATTATTGATCCTCATACACGCGAATTAAGCCAATCTGCCCATCTCATCTTGCCAAAAGCGCAAGACAGCCTGGGGAATGCAGTACAGTATGAGATGATTCTTCTCAAATTGAGATTGCCACTCCCATTTGCTACACATTGGATGATGTACAAAGAGAGTTGATTCGCTTACGTAGAGGCATTATTACTGTTGGGGACCATCTGGGATTGCAGATTGCGGCGGCAGGAACGCATCCTTTCTCGCAATGGAAAAAGCAAGAGGTAACACCGAAAGAACGCTATATTACGCTGGTCAACACCTACCAGCAGCTTATCCGTGAACAAGTCATTTTTGGATGTCATGTGCATATTGGAGTACCAGATCCTGAAAAATCTATCTTGATACTAGATCATGCACGTATCTGGCTTGCACCTATAATTGCGCTAACTGCAAATTCACCCTATTGGCAAGGTGAGAATACAGGCTACCAGGATTACCGTACAGGTCTCTGGTGGACCGTTCCACTGGCTGGTCCACCCCCTTATTTTACATCGTATGATGACTACAGAACGACTATCACAAACCTGATCAAGACGGAGAGCATCGATGATGCGACAAAAATATATTGGGATCTGCGTCCCTCTGAACGCTTCCCTACGCTTGAGTTTCGTGTGATGGATGTCAGCATGACGATTGACGAAGCAGTCATAATAACTGGTCTGACCCGCGCACTGGTGCGCACATGCCATGAACAGGTCATACAGGAGGTTCCGTATCCTCAAATAACAGCCGAGCAGTTACGCGCCATGCATTGGCGTGCTGCACGCTACGGCTTGGATGCGAGCCTGTTCGATGTGCCAACGAATTGCGTTGTTCCCGCCCATCAATGCATCGAAAACATGCTTACATTTTTGCGTCCTGCCCTCGAAGCTGAAGGCGATTGGAAACGTGTCTCGCATGGTGTTCGCTCCATTCTACAACACGGCAACGGAGCACGCCAACAAACAAACATCTTTCAGCAGACCAAAGATCTCAAAGCTGTCGTTGATTTCGTTGTGGAACAAACCCGTAGCTTTTAGATCCTGGTTAGATCCGAAGATGGAGTATAAAATCCATAAATCCTGACAGAGGATCGCCATAACTTACTACAAGCTGCGCTATGTGCTCCGCCTGTCTGACAAGCGGAGCACTTCATAATTATCGGCTACCCGAAAAGCTACACCTACACATTGTTTCCTGTTTGCAGATTTGGCTGACGGGCGTTATCTTTTGAATAGAGGAAACAGTTCGTCCAATGTCCATTGCCCAGATCTGTCTTTTCGGGGAAGCGCTGCTTGCAGACAGGCATCGCATGTGGACAGCGCGGATGGAAGCGGCATCCCTCTGGGGGATTAATCAGACTGGGTATCTCGCCACGTGCATGTACCTCTTCAGACAAACCATGCTTCTGGGCTTTGATACGATCTGGATCGGGCGCTGCCGCCAATAATAACTGTGTATATGGATGCTTCGGAGCCTGGATGACTGTATCACTGGGCCCACCTTCAACCATCTGGCCTGCATACATCACCAATGTATTCTCTGCGAAATAGCGAGCGCTGGCAATATCGTGAGTGATAAACAACAGGGCCAGTTTCTCTTCATTTTTTAAGCGCAGCAACAGGTTCAAGATATCCAAGCGAATAGACACATCAAGCATCGAGACCGGTTCGTCGGCTAGCAAAACTTCCGGCTGTACAGCCAATGCTCGTGCAATCGCGATACGTTGTCGCTGTCCTCCACTCAATTGATGCGGATATTTCTGGATAAACTGTTCGGCGGGACTCAAACTGACACGTCTAAGCAACGCTAGGACTTGCTCTGTTACTTCATCTTCGGTGCGGGCGTGTCCAAATAATCTGAGCGGACGACTGAGGTGGTAGCGCACGTTATGGATCGGATTAAGTGAAGCAAAGGGGTCCTGGAAGATTAATTGCACATGCTGTCGGTATTTTCTAAGGACAGATGTTCCTCCATGCAGTCGGATGGGCTCGCCTCGAAAACGAATGGTTCCAGAAGTAGGATCATACAGTCGCGCTAACATACGCGCAATTGTTGTTTTGCCACTGCCACTCTCGCCAACAAGAGCGGTTGCTTGCCCGGGATAGAGTGCAAAGGAGGCGTCATCGACAGCATGAACGACTTGCCGCTTTTGAAAAAGTTTGAAGTCGTTAATAGGAAATTCTTTTCGTAAGTGCTCCGCCTCTAGTACTGCACCTTCACCATCCTTCACAACAGTGTTTTTATTTGATTGGTCCAGAGTGTTCATTAAGCTCTTCCTCCGATACTTCTCTGTGCCAGGTTTTCGTAGCTTGCTGCTAAATCTGCTGTAGCAGGAATATGGGCTGTGATCGCTGGATCATAATAATGACATGCGACGATCTGGTCGGGGCTTTCACGACTAGAGGAGCGCAAAATGGGGGTAACCTTAGTGCAAGCGTCAATGGCCATAGGACAACGCTCCTGGAAAGAGCATCCATCAGGCAGGGTACGCAAGTCAGGAGGAGAACCTGGAATGCCGACCATGATCCGCCGTGGTCCATGCAGAGTGGGGAATGAGTTGAGCAAACCATAGCTATATGGATGCCGGGAATGCTGATAGAGATCTTTACTCTGACCTTTCTCGATCATCTTACCTGCATACATAATAGCTATGTTGTCAGCCAATTCGATCAATAGCGAAAGGTCATGCGTGATGAAGATCAATGCCGTCGATAGTTCTTTACATAGGCTACTGA
Organism: uncultured Chloroflexia bacterium; assembly: GCA_963699315.1. GTDB lineage: Bacteria > Chloroflexota > Ktedonobacteria > Ktedonobacterales > Ktedonobacteraceae > Dictyobacter. The sequence goes on along the minus strand of OY969433.1, from coordinate 2,425,367 downwards.
TGAGCTGTAATATCTCACGCTGGACAACGACGTCCAGGGCGGTCGTTGGCTCGTCCATGATAATAAGTTCAGGCTGTAGGGCCAATGCAATCGCAATGACAGCACGTTGGCGCATACCGCCACTCAATTCATGGGGATAACTTTTCAAACGATCTGATGAGATACCAACCATTTCAAATAGTTCGGCTGCTCGTCGCTTGCGCGCATCCGCTCTCATTTCGGGACGGTGTGTGACCAGTACATCCATAATCTGATCACCTACGGATAGCACTGGATTAAGAGCATTCATTGCGCTCTGAAAGACGATCGAAAGCTCGTTCCAACGAAATGTTCGTAGCTCCCTTGGAGACAATTTCAGGACATCGATGGCCCCTTGATCGTCTGTTTGGCGACTTTTCTTCGGGAGCCGCCGAATGGCCTCATCGCCTTCTCTTGCATAATAAAGAATTTCGCCACCAGTAATATAGGCCGGGGGACGCAATAAGCGTGCAATTGCATAGGCCATTGTCGATTTACCACATCCACTCTCACCAGCCAGCCCCAATATTTCTCCTCGTGCCAGACTAAAGCTAACGTTACGGGCGGCATGAACTGATCCATTGGCTGCTAAATAATCTACACTCAAATTGTTGACTTCTAAGAGTGTATTCGTCGCTACACTTGTTGCCATTATGCTATCACCTTCTTCTCTTTCAGCAACCTGGGCATCTTGTCCTGGCGCAAACGTGGATCGGCGATCTCATCAATACCAAAATTAATCAGGGATAAACCGGCTCCCAACACAGCAATGCAGATTCCTGGGGGAATAAACCACCACCATAAACCTGAAATCAAGGCGTTATCTTTTTGTGCCCAATAAAACATATCGCCCCAACTGATGCCATTAGGATCGCCTAAACCCAAAAATTCTAGGGAAGCAGATGCTAGTATAACATAAAGAGTGGTGCTTACAAAATTAGCCGCAACGATCGATATCTCGTTAGGGAATATTTCCATGAAAATAATACGCCATGTCGTCTCGCCATTCGAGCGTGCAGCTGTAATAAATTCGCGACTACGCATTGATAGTGTCTGTGAACGCAACACTCGTGCGCCCCACGACCAGCTTGTGAGCACGATCACAATAGCGACAGTCTGCGGTCCACGTGGAAAGTAGGAGGCCAACACAATGGCCAATGGAAGCGCAGGCAGGACGAGAAAGACATTGGTCAACAATGAAAGACATTCATCAATCACTCCACCCACATAACCGCCGATCAATCCCACCAGAATAGAGATAATAGTGACTGCAATACCAGTAATAAATCCCCAAAAGATAGAAGATCGCGTCCCATCAACAATTTGACTGAAGATATCCTGGCCCAGGGCAGTCGTTCCCAGCCAATGGGCGGCCGAAGGAGCCGCCTGCGCGTCAGATGTCAAACGATTAGGATCAGTGTGGATAAAGAGTGGTCCAAAGATAGCTACTAGCACAAAAAAAAGCACAATACACGTCCCGATAGCAACTTTCTTATTTTTGGTCATATAAGACCCGAAATTTCGTAGGCCTTGTCCATAGCGTACATACCACGCAGGCCGTAGCTTTTTTAGTGCCGTAGGATCTGTCTGTTTCGGCTGTTTATCACTTATTGGGGATGTTGAATCCTTTGACGATTGGGATGAAAATGTATTCATAACTCAGGCACTCCTCTCCTGACGTATACGAGGATCAAGTAAGATATACACGAGATCTGCCAGAAAATTGGCTCCGAGTACAGCCAGGGCAATCACAAGGAAGATACCTTGCAACAGTGGATAATCCTGTCCCTGGACCGCCTGCAACAATGAAAAACCAATACCTGGATACGAAAAGACAATCTCAGTCAATAATTGACCACCCACAATTGTGCCAATGGAGAGCGCAAACCCTGCAATATTCGGCAAAATTGCGTTGCGGGCCGCGTAAAGAAACATCACACGAGCCTTCGTCAACCCTTTGGCATTTGCCATTAGCACATAATCTTCTGACAGGGTTGTAATCATTGAGTTACGCATAACCAACATCCAACCGGCAATTGAAGAGATCACAATTGTCAGGGCGGGCAAGATCGCATGGTAGAGTGCACTAAAGATAAAGTCTGAATTCCAGCCCATATTTAACTGCGTATCATAACCATCCGCAAATGGAAACCAGCCCAGTGTATAGCCAAAATAGTAGAGGATAATAAGCGCCAACCAGAAATAGGGAATGGCAGAGAGAAAGGTCATAGCTGGCGAGAGTAGTGTATCCAGCAGTGAGCCCCGCCACCATGCCATTACAATACCAATCAGGCATCCCACAATAAAGCTAATGATGACGGCCACTGCACCCAACATGATTGTCCAGAGGATATTTTGTCCAATAACATCAATTACCGGAATGGGATATTGTATATAGGAAATACCTAGATTGCCATGCAGCAGATTGTTCAGGTAATGCAGATACTGCACCCAGATAGAGTCGGTTGTATTCACACCAAATGCTGATTCTAGAGCATTGGCGGCTGTTGGGCTAACAGGACCAAGTCGTTCCAGACGTACAAGTAACGCTTCTGCAGGGTTTCCTGGGGCCAGGCGAGGAATGAAAAAGTTCAGTGTGACTGATATCCAGATTGCAACTAGATAAAATAAAATGCGGCGAAACAAATGGCGCATTCTAGTACTCCTTTGACATGATAATACGTATGTCTTTAGTACTGATTAGGGGATGGTTAAGATAATAACCATCCCCTTTTCTCACTAGTACGCCATCTCTTTATGCATAAAGAGAGGATACAACTATACGGCTTATTTGACGACAGGCTTTAGATTGAGTATGATCTCTTCATTATCAGGGAAGGCATATGTAGCACCAAGCGCATATGGATTGCTCGCGCTAGGCCATCCGGTGAAGTTTGTGGTGGTATATTCATACCAGTCTGCGGCATTTACAAGCGGAATATTCGGAAGTTCCGTGGCATAGATCTTTTCGAGTCCTTCAATAGCCTGCTTTTGTACGGTGGCATCCTGGGTAGAGGCATACTGCTGCAATAGTTTATCTGTTGTGGCATCCTGCCATTTTCCCCAGTTCCAGCCTTTCGGAGAAAGGTTAGAGCTATTCAAGTGTGTATTGTACAGGTAGTAAGGCGTCGGTCCAGCGTAGAGACCACCGATCAAGGCATCGTAGTTACCATTATTACGTGCATCATAATACGCAGTATCCTGGATATCATTGACGGTGGCATTGATGCCAACGTCTTTCAAATTCTGCGTGATAACAGCTGCCATTGTCTCCCAGTCAGTCCAACCATTGACAACATCGACGCTGAACGACAACTTTTTGCCATCCTTAGCATAAATGCCATCGCTGCCTTTTTTGTAGCCGGCACTCTCGAGCTCCTGTTGAGCTTTAGCAACATTGGGCGTGGATTGCACTGTCTTGTAAGCCGGGTCTAGATAAGCACTATCATTGGGCAAGACCAATCCAGTGGTACTGGCAGGAGCAACGTAACCACTTTCTGCTTGCTGTGATAATTGTGTACGATTTAACGAATCGTTAATTGCTTGGCGCACAGGCAGTTGATTAAATGGAGCCTTGTTCAGGTTGAGATACAGAGTAAACATGTCAACTGGGGCCATCCAGTAGTGGTTGTGTGCTTTGTCCTTGTTCACAAAAGTCTGATCCAGGTTAGGAGCATAGATACTTGCCCAGTCAATTTGCCCCTTCATCAGCTGCAATTGGAGCGTATTATTGTCTTTAACGGCTGGATAATCCAGTTCATCAATTTGAACCTTGCTCGCTTGCCAGTAATTAGGATTTTTTTGTACACGAGCAATTGTGGCGAGAACTTGCTCAGGGTAAAGGGACCGGTTCCAATCGGATTCGAGTTGGCAAATTTTGTCGGATCGACACCTTTGAATATATGCTGGGGAACAATGTATGTCTGACCGGCAATATACCAGAGTAGTGGAGGATTCGGAGTTTTAAATGAAAAGACAACGGTGTTTGCGTCTGTGGCAGTTACATCACTGAGATATGCCCAGACACCATTCACATCCGCAGCTGGGTATTGTTTGAGCATATTGAAAGTAAATGCTACGTCATTAGCTGTGAATGGCTGATTATCAGACCATTTCACTCCTTGACGAATATTGAAGGTAACCTGCTTATTGTCAGTGCTCCACTTATAACTGGTAGCTAACCAATCGGTGATGCTTCCGTTGTTCAGGTTGTAAAAGAGTAGAGGTTCGTAGACCATACCCTCGATACCTTCGTTTACCTGAGTCGGATTATAAGGACTGAGAGCCTTGGTAAAGTCACTGCCAATATGAGCCCCAATCGTGAGTACATGCTTTTTATTATTGGCGGTGCTAGCAGAAGGACTACTGCCACATGCTGTGAGGATAAATGCCATGATGATCAGGGACGAAAGCAAGATCATACCTATCTTGGATTTCTTTCTGCTGACCGGTGAAGAGAGATTTAGAGTCACACCCAACCTCCTAAAGGATAAAAAAAACACCGTGCCATGGTAAAACTGTCGTTCGTAAGTCCAGATATATGCGACATGGAACGTAGCCAATGTTCAATATATGCGACATGGAACGTAGCCAATGTTCAATCTACGCACCATCTTCATGTGTCTACAATTAATATAGACAACTAGACCAGTAAGCGGAAAAGGAAGCTGCTTCAAGCAATAAAGCATGTGCCATTCATTGCCAGATATATAAGCAGACAATATATCAGTAACCATTCACATATGACTATATATTACGTGGTACACAAACGCACTACATACAAGTTGAATATCCGATCTTTCCTTTCGGGTTGCATTCAACGCGAGAAAGAAGCAATGATTGCTTGGAGCATCCCTGCCCGCTTGGCATAATTGGAACATCTATGAGAACATTACACGGATTTATACTAATTGTCAAGTCATCTAGACCACTAAATCAGCGCAATTGGAAATGGTATGCGGTATTCAGGTCAACTCTGCACTTGGGGCATTTTCTACCTGTAAAATTCTTCGCACAGACGGTTACTTATTCTTAGTGGATTTTGCACTAGATACTTTAAACTAAAGAATATGCTACCTTGAATCTGAGGATAACGCTGATTTAGTTCTAATTGACGTAGCAATTCATTAGCGTCTGACCATGCTGCTGGATTTTGATGATCTTTAGCAACTTTATAGGCAGCCTGACCTATGTAAAGTTGTACATGACTTCCCTCGACTTCTCGAGACCACCAGGCAACTAACGTTTCATATGGCGCTGGGGCAAAACCGATGCTCCAATATATCTGTGGTGCAATATAATCAATCCAATGCTGTTTGATCCAGGTACGTGTATCAGCATACAGATTATCGTAATCAGTGAGGCCTGCTCGTGTGTCCGATCCTGTTAGATCGACTGCTTTATTCCTCCAGACGCCACCGGGACTGATACCAAATTGCATCTCAGGTTTCACCTGCTTTATACTCTTGTAGAGATCCTGTACAAATTGATTAATCGTACTCCGTCTCCAAGCGGCTTTATTGGAGAATTGGGCCGCTCCATAGCGAAGATACGTAGCTTCGTCAGGAAAGTCTTGCCGAGCCACGGGATAGGGATAAAAATAATCATCCAGATGTACGGCATCAATAGCATAATTGCGTACAACTTCAAGAATACTAGCAATAATATATGCGCGCACAGCTGGAATGCCTGGATTATAATAGAGCTTGTCACCATAGTGCACGACCCAATCGGGATGCAGACGAGCCGGATTATCCACGGCCAATCTGTTCACATCATCCTGTGTGCTGACACGATATGGATTAAACCAGGCATGAAATGCTAGATTGCGCTTGTGAGCTTCAGCAAGCATAAATGCCAATGGATCATAATGAGGATCTTTTCCCTGTGTTCCTGTCAAATATTGCGACCATGGAGTATATCTGGAAGGATAAAAAGCATCGGCCATTGGTCTGATCTGGACCACGATGGTATTCAGATGCATGTTCTGCACAAAGTCGAGGAGCTGAAGAAATTCATGCTTTTGAGCGCCTATCGAGAGCCCCGGCCTTGATGGCCAATCAATATTTGAGACTGTGGTTAGCCAGACGCCTCGCATCTGCCACTTTGTGGTCGGGAGTCGCCTATACATCAATGCCGGTGCGGGCATATGCATTGATAATGGTGCCAAGACGTTGATGTATGGCGAACTAGATAATAAAATACATCTCAGCATAAAATTGAGCAGGATAGCTATTTGAAAACGAGTTGCGAGCCTCAGTTGCACATTCCCCTTCACAGTCTCATCCCCACTTCTACTCACTTCTAACAGTCAAGCAATCCAACACACGCTCGTAAAAAAAGTTGATCGTTCAATGTCACAAATAGGTAAAGACATCAACAAATTTTTTGTAAATATATATGCATTTTAACTATCATAGCTAATCAATGGTGACAAGTCCATAAATTTATGCACTACTTGTCACCATAGGTAGAATATGTGTAATTCTTACACTTCATTTAAGCGCTGGCGCCATGCTTCAGTTGCAAATCCGACTTGACCACGACAAATTGTCGCTTGCAACTGCAACGACCGATCATAGATAACAAGGTCAGCATCATATCCAGCCTTTAACAAACCCTTACGATCCGCAACGTGGGCTGAACGTGCAGGATTATAAGACAACATGCCTGATACTTCTTGTAAAGAGACATGCGTGTACTCACACATATTACGTAGTGCCTGATCCATCGTAAGGACACTACCAGTCAAAGTGCCATCCATAAGACGGGCCGCTCCACAAATAACATGAGCCTCCTGACCGGCAAACTCAAATACGGCATTGGGAATACCAGCGCCTGCCTGGGCATCAGTGATAACAATCATGCGTTGTGGGCCCATCATCCTAACTAACAGATCCATCATGGCCGGATGCACATGAATACCATCTGCAATCAACTCTCCCAACACCTGCTCAGCTTGCACAATCGCCGCAAGTGGTCCTGGATCGCGATGTTGGAGTTGGCGCATCGCATTAAAACAATGCGTTGCATGTGTAATACCTAAACTTATCGCCTCACGTGCTTGATCATAATCGGTATCGGTATGACCGATGCTTACCGTCACACCGGACGCTACCAACTTCCTGATCATATCGTGCGCGCCCGGCAATTCAGGGGCAAGCGTAACCAACTGAAGATGACCTCCGGTCAAATCTAATATATGCTCTGTCTCTTCAGGATCTGGTCTACGCAACCAGATGGGCGGATGGGCTCCACGCCTCTGCTCGCTGATATATGGACCTTCTAAATGAATGCCAACTGGTTCAGCATCGCATGCCTGATATTTGTGCTTCGCTTGCTCAATAGCTTCTACGGCCGTAAAGAGCTGAACCTCAGGAAGCGCATTGGGCGTGCCAACTACCGCAATAAGAAATGATGTGACACCCGTCGACAATACCCAATGTCGATAAGCATGAATCTCTTCGACGTCGGTTGTATGTAGATTAAAACCTCCGCCACCATGGGTATGAACCTCTATAAATCCAGGCATGACAATGCTATCTGTAGCATCGATAACATGTTCATCTTGATCGCCTGCATGTTCAATTGCTTGAATGTGCTCACCATCAATAACGATATCGCCTTGCTCAACATCCATCGTTGTATCCACCAGACGAGCACCTCGTAATGTAAACCGCATTGAGTTTTCCTCTTTCACATATTTTCTTCCAAAGACTTGACAATCATCGAGCGCAGTAGTGGTCTATACAATATGCCAATTATACCACTATGCATCTAATCTCTACAGCAGCAATAGTCAAGAAATCGTAATTGCCTTTTGAAGCAAAAGAGAAAAACAGATAGATCAGACACCCTCAAAAGTTTACATGTGTAGTATCTAACTATATTCTCTCAGTCAGTAACAAGCCCATTCTCATCAACTAATAACCTTCAACATTGATAGATTACCTTTAACAATCACTATTAGCTGAACAATATTCCGGGGTAATAATACAAGTATCATCTAGCACAGATTATTAACTCACCGGTACACTTTTTTCAGAACCATCTATCTTAGATTCCCCCAACAAATTTTGTCAACTAACGTATAAATAATACATGGCTAAAAATAAATGCGCACTGGTGTTTGCTACGTGTGTAAGCGATAAAACACGAGTTTGTAACCAGAAGCCTTGACGTTTCGTCTAATATCTGTGATTATTTAAAGACAGTGGCGTGGTATAGACGATATACCAATTATACCAGCACCGTGTGATGTACGGAAACACCATCATTTGTCTGCACAGGGGTTTTCGATTGCCCTTGATATCGTAACCTCCCTCCCTTCCCTGCCGCATTACTCGGCAAAACGGGTTGTTCGGGACAATCAAGAAGCACTGTTTGCCTGCACGTTCGTTGGGATTGGATCATCAGGGTCGAATTGTCATTGTAAAAGCTGAAAAGGATTAGGTTATAACTATATGGGCACAGTTTTTCGCAAAGGTCCCTTGCCTCGTTATTATCAATTAAAAGAGATTATGCGAGAAAAAATTCGCATTGGCGAATGGAAACCAGGAGATCTTATCCCTTCTGAACGCGAACTTGGCGAACAATACGGCATTAGCCGCATGACGGCTCGTCAGGCTATCACTGAACTTGTCAATGAAGGACTCTTTTACCGTGAGCAGGGAAAGGGTACATTCGTGAGTCGACACAAAATCACGCAACAGCTCATTCATTTGACGGGCTTTACTGAAGATATTCGGGCGCGTGGTCAACGTCCCGGAACCAGAGTGCTAGATGCCTCAATGTGCCCTGCTGACGAAAAAACGGCGGAACGTCTGCGTATTAAGCTCGGCCAACCCATCTTTCGTCTTCAACGCCTACGTTTGGCTGATGATGAACCATTAGCCGTTGAAATCTCTCATCTTAGTTTTATGGGTTGCGAAAAGCTGCTGGAAGAAGATCTGGAACATAATTCTCTCTATCGCGTACTAGAGACAAAATACGGTCTCCTTCTTATGGAGGCGGAACAAGAGATTGAAGCGGGCTTGTTCGATGAGAAGGCAGCACAAATGCTCCAGGTACCAGTCAATAGCGCTGCACTTTTTACGCGTCGTATTACCTATACCGAACGCGATCAGCCTATCGAATACGCCACCTCGATGTATTGTGGCAATAAATACATCTATTACACTAACTTGAAACGTGAACAACTCATGCCTTAGGGACCCCATCTGATAGTGGATTATATCCAAGTAATGAAGGGAAGCTCGATCTGCTTCTTACGGAGGAGAACACATGTCAGGTCCATCTCATTATGATAAAGAGAGCAGAATTGGTGAACTCGCGACAGAAGCCATCAATCCAGCCACGGTAGGGATTGACCGCATGAGTCCGTTAGAAATTGTCCAGGCGATGAATGTTGAAGATGCCAAAGTAGCCCATGCTGTAGAACAAGAGTTGCCCTCCATCGCGCAAGCAATTGAACAAATTGCCATACGTATGCGTCAAAGTGGGCGTTTAATCTATATTGGAGCTGGCACATCTGGCCGCTTGGGCGTCTTAGATGCATCCGAATGTCCTCCCACGTTTGGGACATCGCCCGATCAAATTGTAGGGCTCATTGCGGGTGGTCCAATTGCGACAGCAAATGCCATCGAAGATGCTGAAGATAATCCCCAAACCGGTCAAGCCGAACTTGAAAAGCTACAAGTAAACGAGTTAGATACAATTGTAGGCATCGCTGCCAGCGGTCGCACTCCTTACGTCCTTGGGGCCATAAATTATGCAAAGACGCAAGGTGCATTGACGATTGGCATCGCTTGTAACGCTAATACGCCACTTGCACAAGCCGTCGCCATCATGATTGCGCCCATAGTTGGACCAGAGGTAATTACAGGCTCGACACGCTTAAAATCCGGAACCGCCCAGAAAATGGTCATCAACATGCTTAGTACTGGAACAATGATTCTTTTAGGCAAAACCTTTGGTAATTTGATGGTGGATGTGATTGCAACCAATTATAAGCTTGAACAGCGTGCTACTAAAATTGTACAAACAGCCACTGGGCTCTCGAAAGATGAGGCTGCAGCTTTGCTAAAAAGAGTTGATGGAGAGACTAAGACTGCGATTGTTGTTGCCCTTGCGAAGGTATCGCCAAATATTGCCAGAGCAGAATTGGCGATCCATCAGACTATTTTGCGTTCTACGCTAGAAGCTATACAACAATGAGTATATTACAGCCAGATCAAACCGGGAGCCTGCCTGAGCAAGGCTACTATCTAGGCATCGATGGCGGGGGGAGTAAGACGCTTGCCATTGTTGTTAATGAGCGGGGCGAAGAGATAGGACGGGGGCAAGCAGGCAGTTCAAATCACACAGGCGTTGGGGTACCACGTGCGGTCCAGAACATCTATACAGCGTTCATCCAAGCCAAAGAGTCATTGGGTCCACAGGCGCAGATGCAAAAAGCCTGGTTAGGCCTTGCAGGAGTTGATCGTCTGGCAGATCAGCAAATGCTCGCAGCCCATGTCCAGTCACTAGCCTCTACGGTACATGTCACGAACGATGCAGAACTGGCATTAAGCGCTCTTCCCACCACAGTCGGTGTGGTATTGATCGCCGGTACTGGATCTATTTCATTAGGACGTAACTCGCAGGGTCAGACTACGCGCTCTGGTGGCTGGGGACATATTCTGGGAGATGAGGGCAGCGGCTATGCATTGGGACATCAGGCGCTACGAGCGGCAGTCCGAGCGGCTGATGGTCGTGGGCCGCAGACGCTCCTCTTGGAGCGCATTCTGCAGCTCTGGCAGCTACAGCAGGCTGATGACATCATCGGCGAGGTTTATGGCAACGATGACAAGGCAAAAATCGCACGTCTTTCCAGTTGTGTCTTTCAGGCAGAGCAGGATGGAGACCTGATAGCACATGAGATTATCCAGCACAACCTCGACGAATTAGTACTAGTGGTCCGTGCAGTGGGCACAAAACTGGGTTTCACAGCCCAATATCCGCTGCCCCTCGCCCTCAGTGGCGGGCTTTTATTAAATGAAATTCCTTTTCAGATCCGCTTCTTAGAGCAACTCAGTCAACAGCAATCAATTGATAAAGTCGTATATGTGGACCAGCCTGCGCTAAGCGCGGCACGCAGCATCATCCATACAGAAGCATTCAAAGATTGGTTTCGCATCTAAAAATCATGCAAGGAGACAACTCAATGCAACCTCTCATTAAAGATATGAGTACAGAAGAACAGATCGGTCAATTGTTTATGGTTGGTTTTCCAGGGCCAACTATCACCCCTGAAATCACTGATCTGATCCAGAATTATCATGTCGGAGGCATTATACTCTTTGGGCGTAATCTACAAGATGCCCATCAGATTCAGCAACTCACACATGATTTGCAGATGCTAGCTCAAGCAGCGGGATATCGCTATCCTCTTCTGATAAGTATCGATCAGGAAAACGGGACGGTGCGTCGCTTCGGAGATAGTGCAACGGTCTTTCCTGGCAATATGACGCTAGGTGCTATCAATTCTACACAACTTGCACGTGAGGTGGCTCAAGCAACCGGTATTGAGTTAAAAGCACTGGGAATCAATATGAATCTTGCGCCAGTCGCCGACGTAAATAACAATCCAGCCAATCCAGTCATCGGCATTCGCTCATTTGGAGAAGATCCACACCAGGTAGCGCAGCAGCTCGCAGCCATGCTTCAGGGCTATCAGGATGCAGGAGTCATTACCTGTCTGAAACATTTCCCCGGCCACGGAGACACAGCTGTCGATTCGCATCTTGCGCTACCAAGCATTCCCCATACATTGGAACGCTTGGAACAAATTGAGCTGGTTCCATTTCGACAAGGCATCGCAGCTGGAGCTGATAGCATCATGACCGCCCACATCTATCTACCTGCCCTGATGCCATCTGACACCACATTACCAGCCACAGTATCACCCAGCATCGTTCATGACCTCTTACGCACGGAACTCGGCTATACAGGCATAGTCATCACCGATTGTCTGGAAATGAATGCTATATCTGAAACAATTGGCGTCGAAGCGGGTGCCATCATGGCCATCCAGGCCGGCAATGATATTGCGCTAATTTCCCATACCTATGAACTACAGAAAGGCAGCATTGAGGCTGTCAAACAAGCGCTAGCTGCTGGTCAAATAACTATCCAAACCATGCAAGAAGCCAGCGAGCGCGTCCTCCAATTGAAAGCCCGTATGCTTTCCTGGGACACACTTCCAACTGAAGATCAGCTCGCCGCAATCGGCACCTCCGATCATCTACAACTACGTGATAAAACCTATGCACTCTCCACAACCGTTGTCCGCGACCAGCAACATCTATTGCCAATACAAGTCCCAGAAGCACAACAAATACTAGTGATTACAGCCAAACCAGATACCTATACCCTTGCCGCCGATAAATCTGATGTGGCCAATACTTTCGTCACCCAGATACGTCAACGACACACGAAAGTAGCAGAAATAATCATCACTCCCCAAAACGCGACGGACATGCTGCCAGAGATTGACCACGCGATAAGTGATGCGGCGATGATTATCATTGTGACAATGAATGCGAATATAGATCACAATCAAGGAGATTTCTTTCAACATGTAATCCAGTTGGGAAAACCAACCATTGGACTAGCAATTTTTAATCCATATGATCTATTAGCATTTCCACAGTTGGGAACCTATGTAGTTACCTACGAGTTTACGCCACCGGCATTAACAGCAGCAGCGCAAGTATTGTTCGGTGAAATCACAGCTCATGGGAAACTCCCTGTCAGTCTACCCGGATTGTATCCGCTCACCAAATAGGACACCTTGTAATCAGTTAGCAGAAGGATTAGACAAATAAACACGCGACAATTCCAATGAGGATGGATTGGATTGCCGACCCATCAAAACTTTTGCCTGATCCTTCCAGTAGACACCAGGAACGCCATCGCTAACCGCTCTTTATCACACGCTGTATCATAGTTAGATTAGGATAAGCAGAATGCAAGTCACAACTGAACATATTCAGCCCTACGACGCTGATCGCGATCTTGCGGACGTCCATAGACTTTGGCAAGCCGTTTTTTCTTCCACATGGTCACTTAATCAAGAGCGCCTGGCAAAGGTATTGAACGGGCCCGAACCTCAACACTTCGTAGCTCGTATCAACGGACAGCTAGTTGGTTTTGTCGCCACATTGCAAAGTTCCCAAGATACCGAAAAAAAAGGACAACTAGCGGCTCTTCTGGTTCATCCTGATATGCAACGACAAGGGATCGGTACAGCCTTGTATGATACAGCTATGACTCATTTTAAGACAACTGGTACCAACTTAGTCCAATTAGGCAGTATTATTCCACGATTTTGGCCCGGCATTCCAACGCATCTTTCAGCGGCAGTGGCCTTCTTCCGAGACCGAGGTTGGAAACCTGACGAGACTGTTTATGACATCTCACAGGATCTTAGCAACTATCAGACACCAACAAACATTATTCAGCGAACAGAGAGTGAACACATCACGATCACGAGTGCGACCAGCCAGAATGTAACAGACGTACTAGCCTTTGAAGCCAAAGAATTTCCTCATTGGCTCCCTCTCTATGAACGCTGTGCTGCCCTTGGCGATTATCGCGATCTCCTAGCCGCTCGCGAGGATGATGGTCGCGTCGTTGGTACACTCATCATGTATTCGCCACTATCACATCCCAAGCGCGCCGATCTCATCTGGCAAGATATACTCGGTGAAAATGGGGGAGCGATCGGAGCGGTTGGCGTTGATGAACAGGAACGTGGCCGAGGCATTGGTATTGCGCTAGTGGCGGCCGCTTCCGAACTACAGAAGCAACGCAACGTCCAGAACTGCTTTATCGATTGGGTGGTGCTAACCGACTTCTACGCGAAAGTTGGATATAGTAAATGGCGCGAATACTTTTACTACCAGCGTTCGATCGAATAATGCCAGAGGGGAAGGGCTTGATCGCCCTTCCCCACACTGTAAGATCTGATATCCTATTGTGGAGTTAAGTGTTCGGCCAGATACTTCAGGCTTAGCGGATAGCGATATTCGATCGCCGAGTGAGTTCCATCGAACAACTCAAAAAACACATCATTGACACCAATCTGCTTCAAGACTTTGTAGAAAGCTGATGCTCCTAGATCTAAATAAAACTGATCATGGTTGCCAGCATCAATATAAATGGCTTTCATAGTGCGTAGAGACTCTGCATGCTGAGGAGCCATGCGCACTGGATCCCAGGCGAGCCAACGCTCCCAGACAGCGGGAATAAGCTCACCCGTCTCGATGTCATATGGGAGGCGTACGGTCCCATCGGCATCAGCCGAATAGCAAGCGGCCATACACCAATCGTTCATGGGTGCATCATCACCACTGCGTCCAAAAGCGGGACGGCTATGGAAGGATTGCCAGAACTGCTCGAAAGATCCATTGTAATGATCGCGCAACGTACGAATAGATTGGCGAAAATCTGGTAGATAGCACGTCTCAAACAGTGCGTCACCGGCATGAGTTGCTAGGCCACCCCATAAATCTGGACGTAGCATCGGAGTAATCATTGCGCCATAGCCACCGCTAGATTTGCCTGCAATTCCTCGATGATCGCGCTCTGGCAGCGTACGATAGTGAGCATCCACCCAGGGGACAATCTCATCGCAGAGATACGTATGATAGCGTCCAGTAGCGGGTAAATCAACGAATTGACTGCCACCAAACGATGTCCAACAATCGACCCAGACAATGATGCACGGCGGAGCCTCTTTGCTCACAAACAACTCATCGGCCAGTTCGGGAAAATTCTTGCGAAAAGGCGAGCGATTACGCCACATATCTAGCTGTCCAGTCAAGCCCTGTATCATATAGATAGAAGGATAGCGTCGATCTGGTTCAGCATCATAGCCAGGGGGCAGATAGATCCACAATGGGCGCTGATAGGGATCATGCAGAGGATTATCTTTGAGTATAGTACTTTCAAATACGACTTCATCGAAATGTCCGCTAAGCGGGGTTGACCACGGTAACATAAATATTTTCCTCCCAGAGAACACTTTCAAAAGAACACTTTCTCACCGGATTAAAGACGTTATCACATTCAGGCAAGTATCTTATGCGACCACTCCTCCCTGAGGACGGCATAGAGATATTCATCGCCCCACTTTCCCTTAAACCAGATGTTCTGGATAAAATGACCTTCACGGCGCATCCCAAGACGCTCAAGCAAGGCGATAGAGGCAGTATTCGCACAATCGCTAAGCGCGATAACACGATGAAGATTAAACGTTGAAAAAGCATAGGTCAACCAACACGAGATGGCTTCTGTTGCCAGGCCCTGCTTCTGATGCGCACGTGCGAGAGTATATCCAATTTCGGCCTGCAACTCATCATGTTCATTGAGCACAAAGTAGCAGTCTCCAATCAGCATCCCTGTAGCCTTAAGTTCGATAGCAATCTGCATCCCGTGACCACGCAGACCAGGTTGGACATCCTTTTGCTCATGAATAAAATCACGCGCCTCCTGCTCACTTATCCCCTCCCAACTTTGGTACCTGGCAACTTCGGGATCATTGCGATAGGCCATGAATGTTGAAAGATCAGCATCCATAAAATGTCTCAAACGCAATCTAGTCGTCTCAATCATCACAAAATCTACGACAGACATTGTCCCTGCTCTCATTAGAACTAGACATATTCAGGTCAAAGACCATCCGCTAGTTGGTCACAGATCAACCGTCATTAAGTCACAAATACAATTTACGATGCTATTTAAAAGCTTCTGGCCCATCGCACTAGAACTACCGGCATGCATCGATATACTGACTGGCTAACATCGTCAAGCCAGCCCAATCTTTATCTGCTACCCTACTTTTACTGACTAAGTTACTGCCAACGGCCACAGTATACGCTCCGGCGGCTAAGAACGCGCCACACGTGTCCAGATTCACGCCACCAGTTGGTACAAGTAGAACGTTAGGCAAAGGTGCAAGCACATCTTTAAAATAAGTAGGTCCAAGCTGACTGGACGGAAAGACTTTGACCAGAGTGGCTCCAGCTTGCCAGGCTGTCCATATCTCCGTTGGCGTATATGCCCCACACACAACCGGAATATCCAATTCTTTGCCAGTAGCAATCACATCGAGCGCAAGGATGGGCGTGACCAGGAATTGAGCACCAGCAGCAATGGAAGCGCGTGCATTCGCACTATCCAATACAGTACCTGCTCCGATCACCATACGGTCCCCAAACTCACGTCGCACTTGCGTGATAACCTCATTCGCCTTGGAATTCGTCAGCGTAAACTCTACCGTTGTCATACCGCCTGCGAGAAGTGCCCCACTGATTTCAAGAGCATCTTCGAGATTATCTAAACGTACAATTGCGATAGGCATACGTGGTTGAAGCGTGTTTATACTTCGTGATACCATATTTTTATTCTCCTTCTCATCTATGCACAGAGTTGTCGTACGGGTTATCTCAGTATATCATGTAGCAAAGTAGCAGCAGTCCGCTGACAGCGTGTCCACATATACGCGCTTCATTGCTTGCTCATTAGCTTCATGTATAGACACCACACTAGCTTCATGCATAGACATACACTAAAGGAAGGGAAAAGAATATGCCAGTCGATGTCGTCAGTTTTGGAGAAACGATGCTTCGTTTAACCGCTCCTGATAGTATCAGGCTCGAGAACACATCTACCTTCACTATTTACGTTGGAGGAACCGAGTCAAATACATTGGCGAGCCTTGCCCGCCTCAACTGCAAAGTTTCCTGGCTATCAGCATTGCCAGATAATCCACTGGGAAAACATGTTGCAAGCGAACTTCGCTCCCACGGCATCGATACCAGCCAGGTTATTTGGGATAGCCCCACCAGTCGTCTAGGAACATTTTATGCTGAAAGTGCTCCGCAGCCAATTGGGCTTCAGGTCTACTATGATCGAAACCATTCTGCCTGTGCAATGATTGATCCCAACCGCGTCAATTATACCTGTATCGATAAGGCTCGCATCCTGCATCTAACTGGGATTACGCCAGCACTAAGTCCACAGGCACGCGATGTCTTCCAGCGTTTTCTCGCCCAGGCGCAGCGCCAACAGATCTCTCTCTCCTTCGATGTTAATTACCGCTCAAAGCTCTGGTCGCCCGCAGAGGCGGTCCAACATATCGAGGATGCCTGCCAACAAGCCGATATTCTCTTTTGTGCCTACGCCGATGCAGCGGAACTCTGGGGATTTAGTGGCAATGCTGAAACGGTATTACGTCTGATGGCACAACGCTTTGGGTCCAATAAAAATCTTGTCCTGACTCTGGGTAGTAAAGGATCAGCTCATCTGAGTAGTGGAAACTATAGCCACGCCCCATGCTTTCCCACTGACGGCAAAGAACGCTTCGGCTCTGGTGATGCCTTCGATGCTGGTTATCTTTACGCCTATCTGGAAGGGCCACTTTATCAGGAATTAGCGAATAGCCGGAGAACGGTTGGACTCTCACCATTGGAATTTGGCAACGCACTTGCTGCGCTCAAGCGTGGTATAGCCGGTGACATCGCCATCATTACGCCCACCGATGTCAAAGCACTCCTGCAAATGGACAGTAGCAAGCGCTTTCGCTAAAGATATATCTTACAAAGCTTCTTTACATAACTCCTGAGTGCCGATGGCGCTTTGCAAACGGTGTTGTATGGGTAATTGAATATGGCATGAAGCCCTAGAACCAATCAACCCACACAACACACGTATATTTACACGAGATGACTCATCTGGAATGCAGCTAGATGTTTGTCGAAGTGCTTTTGGATATAGGTTTGATAAGCCTTCAGATTAGCACGTAAGATCTGCTGTAAATCAAAGCCAAACGTATCCAAGACAGAACCAAATGTCACATGTAAAATCTGTCGTGCAGCAAATTGATTGAACAAATCTGGCAATTGTGCATCAGTTAGATCTGCGCTGGGAACGGTCTGAGCCAATTCTCCAGAGACATGATATGTTTTACGATCGGTCTCGTAATGACTACGCGAAAAATCCCAGATCTGTCTAAACAGACTGGTATCAATGGAGGCCAGCAAATGCAGCGCTTCAAGATAGCTAGTTCCAGCCGTTTTCAGGTGGACGAGGCCGGCAGTATGCTGCATTGCCAGCGGATAGACCTCGAATTTGTCCGAACCGGTATGCAGACTGAGCTTATAGCTATTATCAAAATAATGCATGATACTGGCATGTCCAGCAATATTCTGATCTAGCTCTTGAATAGCACCAACGTAGCCTACACCCTTCTCAAAGCGTCCCACAAAACGGGGTGCCAGACTCACAAAAGGCACATTCAGCCTCTTAAGTTCACTAGCAATATAGAAGTGTTCAAGCAACGTCGTCGTAGTTCCTGTCTCATCGACCGACATCTCCATCTCAAATGGACTACTTCCCAATAATAGTTGTAACCTCTGCGTCATACGCACTGTTTGGGCCACAGCGCCGCCATATTTAGCCAACGCTTTATATAGAGTATGTTCATCAAAGGTCAAAGTCACATTGCCAAGCTTAAAACTTCGCAGATAGAGTTTTTTAAGGTCTTGAAGCGATGTCTGTAAATCAGACCAGGGAAGAGCACTTGCTTTGAGGAGTAATGTCTCCAATTTATCTGTATCCGCCATGTCATCCACATGGTCGCCTGGATCAATCGTGTAGAACGAATAGCCAGCGGTCACAAAAGGCTCAATGTCCTCCACCGTTTTCAGATGATCAGCGTCCGCGCCCCAGGCTTCATGCCAGCCTGTTTGAAAGACGCCCCACATAGCATCATCGAGGACTTGTTGCGGTGAGCGACCGGTACGGGTATTTTCACGGACAGATTGCTGTGCAAAGATAGGTGCCACACCGGTGTCACGTACAGCCCATACATGTCCAGGAGTAGCAATGCCCAAACGATCACCAAATCCAGCCGAGGTTTGTAGTCCCAGCACAGCCGGCCGCAACCAACCAAGACGCTGCCGCAAAACACGCGCATTTTCGGCATTCAGCGGACCCCGTAAGATATCATCTTTATCCGTTTCGCCCACCAAACCAACATGCTCACCAGCAACCACCAGTTGATATGCACCTGGCAGCGAAGTTGTCGCCAGAGCATATGTTGTACCATCGCGAGTAACAACGGATTCTTCAATCACAGCAAAAGGAAAGTTCTGGGTCATAGTTATTCCCCCAATTTATAGGTTTGTTTAGCCAGGCGATAGGCCAGATCAACAATCATATCGTGAGCATCATCTTCATCGATAATACCGCGCACAACTTTTCCCGCCAACCAATCCGCACTGACACGTCGCCACACATCGTGGCGTACGGGAATAGAAGGATAGGCCCTGGTATCATCGTTGAAGCCAGCCGTATTATAGATACCTGCCGTTTCTACTACTAAATCAAAGAAACGTTGCATGCCCAACACACTATCAAAAAACCACCACGGTGGTCCCAGGCGTAGGGCTGGATAGTGACCGGCCAGCGGCGCGAGTTCTCGGCTATACACCGTCTCATCGAGATTAAACAGTATCAGCGTCAAATTCTGTTCGCGTCCAAATAGATCGAGTAAAGGTTTTAGATTGTGTGTAAACTCGCTAGCAGTAGGGATATCCGCCCCCATATCACGTCCAAAACGGGCCAGAAGCTCAGGATTATGATCGCGAGAAGAGCCAACGTGCAATTGCATCACTAGCCCATCCTCGACACTCATGCGTGCCATTTCAATCAGCATATTGCCTGTAAAGCGGCGCACATCCTCAGGAGTAGCCACGCCACGTAAAGCGCGCTGAAAAATTGTATCGGCTTCCTGCTCACTAAGTCGCTCCGTATAAGCCGTCAAAGCAGCATGATCAGTAGCCATCGCGCCCATATGTTTGAAGAATTGACGCCTCTGTTCCAGAGCCGCAATATACGAACGATAATCAGTCACAGTCACGCCAGATACACGACTCAACTGCTGAATCTGTTCAGCATAGTCAGCTTGTATGTTTATCACTGCATCGGGACGCAGCGTAGGAATCACGCGCCCCGACCAGTCAGAGTCACGTAGCAACTGATGGTCTTCGAGTGTAGAGATCGCCGCATCGGTTGTTGCCAGCACCTCAATATTGAAGCGTTCAAACAGACGACGCGGTTGAAATTCTGGACGCTGTAACTGAGCGTCAATGGCATCATAAAGATACTGTGCATTGGCCGAGGTGACCTTCTCATCAAGGCCAAAGATCGCATGCAATTCATCACGCATCCAGAGATCGGTCGGAGTACCGCGAAAAAGATACCAGTGATCACAAACCGTCTGCCAGATCTTACGGTGATCTTTTTCCACCGGAGTACCATCCTTACGTGCAATGCCCAGAGCCTCAAGCGCGATCCCCTGAGAATAGAGCATACGAAAGATATAGTGATCCGGGATAATTAACAGATCAACTGGCGATCCCCACTCATAGTGGGAAGCAGACAATAAACGTGGATCCACATGTCCATGAGGACAAATGAGGGACAGATCTTTGACCTGTGCATAGAAAGCTCGAGCCAACTCCTGCTGGGCTGGGTCAGATGCAAAATAGCGATCTTCGCGTGATAAAACCATACACGTTCCTCTTTCTCTCATTGTATTACATCTCGTCAGAAAACACAAAACGAACTAAAACGGGCGTAGACAGAGCCTCCCTCTGGCAAATTCCCACCTGCACTACTTTCATTGTGACCGATCACATATATTATATGCACTGATATAGACCATAATTCAAGCCCACTCCCAGACGATCAAGCAAGTAGCCAACGGTTCTCACGCCATTGACTCCAAGAAATTATGGATGAGCGTATCAAACGAGCAAAGTGGCCTACTGTAACTGCGTGTCTTGTGCACGCGGACCCCTCGACGTATGTAATGTGCATCATTATAGGTATTCTAATATGATACACGTAATGCTCCTCAAAAGAGAGGACTATCATCGGTGAAATCAGACGCATCAGAGGCTGAGCGTGGGGAGATCAATGAGGAAGTCCGTCGTACGTCGAGGGGTCCGCGTGCACAAGACACGCAGCTACAGTAAGATGTTATTTAACAGATATGATGGATGTTGACGATCATATGTGCATCAAGAAACATCTCATCTATAATTATTTGGAGTCAATGGTTCTCACGCCGTCGGCTACGTTTTCGAGCATTATAGAATAATGTTGTCAACTACGGTATCCTATCAAGGAACAGGGTGCATCGCTTTTTGGACGGTAAAAAGCATTCCTTTTATTGTATGAAAACTTGGAAATAGCCGTGAGATGAACAGGTGATTCTCCTGATGATTCAATAGTATTACTAGACATAAAGATAAAAAGAGCGTATACTAATGGCCGATCGACCCAATCAGACCCTTTGGTATCATTTTGCCACCTCTGATGTCCTTCCTGGTTAGGATGCAGGCCCAGGGATTATATGACTCTAATATCGTCCTGAGCCTGAAAAACCGTGACTACATCTATATGCAGCAGAACAAGGTAGGCGAGGCTGAAGCATGCTATCGGCAAGCGCTCTGGATTGGCGAGCAGTTGCTGGGGCCAGAACGCTCACTGATATCCTCAATTCAAGTTGATCTGGGTATGCTCTATCTGCAAAGAGAAAATTTTGCCGAGGCGGAACCATGCTTCCAAAAGGCTGCGGCTACCTGGGAAAAGACGCAGGGGACGGACCATATTTATACAGTAGACTGGCCGAAGCCTATATCGATAATGATAAATTTACACTGACAGAACCAGTACTTCATATGAAGGATAATAATTCATAGCCGATAATTTGGTATCTTTTCTGCCTGTTTACTATTTTATTCTAATCTCGCTTTCTTAAATTTATATGAAGAGAGGTATTATGTATGGATAGGGATGCTATGTATCCTTTCCCCCAGGTACAGGTCCATGAAAAGCCGATAGAGAAAGAAGAGCTTACACCTGCTCGTATCAAGAAAGAGCCAGTCTGGTGGATGAGTTGGGAGGTCTATCTCATTGTTTTATTAGCAGTTGGATTACGACTCTATCGTATTGATACTGCACAATATATGACTGACCATAATACATTTTACCAGATTGGAGTGAACCCCTAAGGCCGGACAGAGCCCAAAGTCAATTTCTCCAAATGTCGTAGGCGAAGAACATGATCTTCCCCTAGTTTGGTGGAGTGGTAGAATGTGGCAAGGTTCCTCGTGAAAAAGAATCTTAATATATGAGGATAAGTTGAGAACATTGCGCATGACGAATCGAAAGAAAAAGAGCACGATCCATGACGTTGCACGAGAGGCCGGCGTCTCTTATCAGACAGTATCCCGTGTCCTGAATAGAAATAGCAGCGTTGCAGAAGAGACGCGCAAACGCATCTTGCAAGCGATCGAGACGCTCGACTTCGTACCCAGTAAAATTGCGCAAATGCTCACGACCAATCGATCTCACACCTTAGAATTAATCATTGTCGATATCAAACATGGTGGTCGCTTTGCCGATTCTATCCAGAATATGGCAGTGGCCGCCAGAGACGCCGACTATAATCTCCTTGTAACGATGATAGATGAGGATAAACTTGGTGTAGCGCTGGATGATGCTACCGCTAGACTGGTAGATGGCGTGGTGATGTATGCACCAGCTTTACGTATGACAGACGAAAAATTGCTGGAATTATGCTCTGGCATGCCACTGGTACGTCGTGATTATGTCAAAGATTCCAGATTAGCCTGGGTTGGCTTTGATCAACGTTACGCTACCAGCATAGCCGTCGAACATCTCATCCAGTTGGGTCATCGACAGATTGCCATCATTCCACCCACGTTAAACCACATCAACGGCCAGTGGCGCCATCAAATCTGGCAGGAGACACTACAGCAGCACGCATTAACACCGGGACCAATGTGTGAGGCCCCATACACGTTTAGTGGTGGATACGAGGCCATGAACCTTCTTTTAGAGTCCCAGCAGCCCTTTACAGCAGTCCTGGTTGGCGCAGACACAATAGCATTGGGAGCAATGCGCGCACTCCAACAATATGGCTTACGTATCCCCGATGACATTTCGATCATCAGCTTTGATAACGCCGAATTATCAACCTTTACTGAACCTCCGTTGACAACAATCGATTTTGACTTCAATCGACAGGACACAATCGCCATTAAATACCTGATTGAAATCTTAAGCACACCAGATATGAGACCGCATCAACATATCTTAGTACCCAGCTTAGTCGTACGTGAGAGTACGCGCCAACTTACGCCTCAATAACAAAGTCACGCTCCTACTTTGATGAATGCTCACCCAGGAGACGATTCCGCACGAAATCGTTCCTCATCGTGATGGAGAGACACTCACGATCATTTTTGGCACAGTTTTTGGTATCCTTTCAATAATCAAAGGGAAGAAAAATCGATGTGCTCAGAAAAAACAGATCACGGGAAAGAGGGAGGAATGAAGAAGCTAAGAAGAATCTCTTGAGAAAATGCAGAAGGATCAATCTTATCCCTGGAGAGCGAAGGTGCGCGGCAATATGGTTCAGGTCGTCAAACGCCAAGAGTCACCAAGATGAAGATCGAGGCTGCGTTGTTGGATCAGGGCTGCCAAGGGAGGAACCACATTGGCTTGGGAGATGCGATCATGGAAATACTGGAAGAGATTGACTCCAAGCTTTTTGCCTGTTTCGACCAGCGTCTGAAAGGTATCCCAGGCCCTGATGCCATCAAGGGTACATGCTTGCAGACTCACGTCTCGTTTGCGGACCCGCTGTCGAGCACCGAGCTCAGCTGGATTGTTGTGTAAGAGAATCTCTGGATGGGAAAGCACCATCAACAACGACTCTTTCTTGGCCAACGTCTGGCTCAGGCGCTCATCCAACTGCTGGTACCCACTGGTGTGGCCAAAGAGGCGGTCAAAGTCCGCATGCAAACGCTCGGCCTCGATCGCGCTTGGATAGTCTCGGTAGGCCAACAGATCATTGTAGAGCGTCCAAAAGTCCTTGGTGAATGCCTTGAGGAGATCGAGATGGGTCAGGAAGCGCGGTATCAGTGTCTTGTAATGGCGATACTCATGAACCCAACACAGGGCCAACTGGTCCGTCAAGTGGTTGAATTGGGCCGCATCATCACAGAGCAGTAAGTCGACCACCGGATAGGCTGTCTGCGTGCGATAGGTCGCGATAGCCATGGCTTCCTTGATGTGCCGGCGGAGGGCCTCTCCCTTTGGGGGCAGGTGGCGATCCAGTAGGGCGTCGAGTTGGCCCTCAGTGTAGATCTGATCAGGCGACAAGAGGATGGGAAGTTGGCGTTGCCACTTGGCAGAGACTCTCAGCCGCGTGAGCAGCTTCACGGCCAGTGGATTCAGCTGAAAGAGAGGATCTGCTCCCCCTTGCAGGACGCGCAGCAGCGTCATTCGATCATTGGCTGGCAGGGTCGTGTAGGACGTATACAAGGAGTTGCAGAGAATATGGCACTGGTGGAGCTTGCCAAGTACGGTGGTGCTTGTACTGTCGAGATGCTGCCAGGGGCTACTTGCCAGTCCGGCTTTTTGCACCGCCGTGCCCTCCGTATGAAATGGTTCCTGGTTTTTGATCAGCAGGTTTGAGAGTTGTCCGGCACTGATTGACATGCCCGCTGTGTGCAAAAGGTCGAGAATCTTTGGCTGACTCATCCCATCTGCATAGTACAGGGTTGGCGCAAAAAAAGATATTTATGGATATCTGTGTGATATTAGGAGCATATCATACGATAAACGGGACCGCGTGCACAAGACAGAATTCTACAGTAGGGTCTCCTTGTGTATGGAGATGGAAAGGCATGGGGCTCTTTTTAGAAAGGATGTATCAGTGAGAGAACTATACAGCAGAACTTCTCTTATGTTAGAATATCTCTATGCTGAGAACAATAATTGCAACGCGCTATGTGGTTCCATTTCGTGAGGGAGGATCGCTTCCAGCCTTGGTAGAAGCTAATGACGATGGACTCTATGTGCTCAAATTTCGTGGTGCCGGACAGGGTCCCAAGGCATTGATTGCTGAATTGGTAGCTGGAGAGATCGGTCGAGTCCTTGGTTTATCTGTCCCTGAGATCGTCTTTATAGAACTTGATCCGGTCTTGGGACGCTCTGAACCAGATTTTGAGATTCAGGAACTGGTAAAAGCCAGCGGGGGCCTCAATATAGCTCTTGACTTCCTACCCGGCGCTTTCGCTTTTGATGCTTTAGATACGCGCACCTTCGATTCAGACCTGGCCTCTGCTATTGTCTGGTTTGACTCATTTATTACAAACGTCGATCGTACAGCGCGCAATACCAACATGCTCTGGTGGCATCAGCAGCTGATGCTTATCGATCATGGGGCCTCACTTTATTTTCATCACGTCGACGCCAGCTACATGGAACGAAGTCGCTCCCCATTCACCACTATCAAAAGTCACGTGATGCTCCCTATTGCCAGCGCATTGCCAGAAGCAGACCAGCGCTTGAAGGTGCTTCTGACGCCTGCCATCTTGCAAAATATTGTTAATCTCATCCCTGATAGCTGGCTAGATGGAGATGCGACGTTTCAGACAACGGCCCTCCATCGTCAGGCCTATCTCGACTATCTGCTGGATCGTCTGGCACATTCTGATATCTTTGTAGAGGAGGCTTTACGTGCCCGCGACCAGCTCCTATGATTATGCCGTCATTCGCGTCGTGCCGTGCGTGGAACGTGGCGAATTCATCAATGTGGGGATTATCCTTTTCTGCCGCACCAGACGCTTTCTAGGCGCTCTGATTGAGTTTGATGAGGCGCGCCTCGATGCCTTCGCGCCCCAAATCGATAGGGAGATGCTATGGAAACAGCTCAACTATTTACAGATAGTTAGCTCAGGAAAACCGGAAAGTGGACCCATTGGTCAGCTTTCGCAATCAGAACGTTTCCACTGGATTGTCTCTCCGCGCAATACTGTTATTCAGACTTCCCCTGCCCATTCGGGAATCTGCGATGATCCCGAAAAAACGCTCCATGTGCTACTACACAAAATGGTAATTTGAAATGGATACTCTTTCTGATATAAGCTATCTGGACTACCCTTGTTAGTAAATTGGATTATAAATTTTGCTTGCGTAAAGAAAGGACTACCTGTAATGCATTATCGTACATTTGGACGTACTGGCTGGAAGGCCTCTGAGATTAGCTTTGGAGGCTGGGGGATCGGCGGCGATGCCTGGGGCGAGACAGATGATGCTGCATCTATTGCAGCTTTAAATACAGCCATTGACGAGGGCGTCAATTTTATCGATACAGCTGATGTCTACGGCGATGGACATTCAGAACAGCTCGTTGCGAAGGTACGTAAGGAGCGCAGTGAACAACTATTTATTGCTACCAAGGCGGGACGCAGACTCAATCCACATATCACCGCTGGTTACAATAACGCACAAAATCTGACTGGTTTTGTGGAACGAAGCTTGCGCAATCTTGAAGTCGATGCACTTGATCTCTTACAATTGCACTGCCCACCATCCGAGGTATATGATACGCCCGAAGTATTTGCTATTCTCGATACACTTGTACAGCAAGGCAAAATACGCAATTATGGTGTCAGCGTCGAGAAAGTTGAAGAGGCCATGAAGGCCATTCAATATCCAAACGTGAAAAGCGTCCAGATTATCTTCAACATCTTTCGTTTAAAACCCAGTGAAGCATTTTTCGCCACTGCCAGCGCACGCAACGTTGGTATTATCGTACGTGTCCCGCTCGCGAGTGGTCTCCTGACCGGTAAATTTACGGCGGCCACCCAATTCGGTGCTAGTGATCATCGCAATTATAATCGTCATGGCGAGGCCTTTGATCAGGGAGAAACATTCTCTGGTGTCGATTATGAGACTGGCCTACAAGCTGTCGAAGAATTGCGGACACTCGTTCCCGAGGGTGTCACGCTGGCCCAATTTGCCCTCCGCTGGATTTTGATGTTCCCCGAAGTTTCGACAATCATTCCAGGAGCGAAAAATTCAGCTCAAGCCGCAGATAATGCCCAAGCTTCTCAATTAGCTCCTCTGAGCGAGGAAACGATGCGTCGTATCCAAGCATTATATGATACAAAGATTCGCGCTCAGGTCTATAATCGCTGGTAGATTTTTCGTCCGTCTCAGCTTCCAAAGCGATTCGCAAGCGGTTGTATACGTGGCACAGCTTCAAACTGCATCACGTATACAGCCGCTTGCGTCGTTTTTTTCTTCCTCTTTGTAATATGGAAATATATAGGTACCACAAGCGCATCACATCAAATATGGTTTTTTTCTATTTAGCAATTTTTTATTGTATATCTATATAAAATCTGCATATTCATACGGTAATCTTTATAGGTACTCATCATATCTCATCGCTGAATAACCCAAATGTACTATACAAAAATGCCAAATATCCTAAACCACACACGCTGAATTACTATGTGCTATATAGTAAATAATATAAGGTATGATCGCATCGATAAAGTACTTAAACAGAGAGGTAAAAGTACATCCATAACGGCATCATAAAGATCCATCAAGGAGAGGCACTGTTGCTTCAAATTGTATGTGCGGTGTATCATTATAATGACCTAAAAAATACATCATTTTTGATATATCCACGCGCAGCAAGCCTCACGATACACAAATTCAAATTCACCACACAAGCCAACAGTTACCCAATACATGCATATATTCCACCCATCTTTTAGCAATGGGTCTTTCATTTTTTGAGTAGGAAAAAAACTATCATGACAAACAGTAAACAATATACATTCCCGCTTCCCACAATCGATGAGGAACAGATAACATCATCCGAGACACCACTTGTAGAAGCACAAACTTCGAGTAATGATACGGCGATTACGCTAAAAAATGGAGATAGTTTTCTAATCATGGATGTGTGCGGGGATCTCCTCTTGTCACAACAAGCGATGGGTCTCTTCCGACAAGGAACGCGTTTCCTCAGTACGTGTAATCTCTTTGTAGCGGGACACAAATGTGTGTCTCTCTCTCATCAAACGTCGCGGATGAGCGATGCTTGCCATATTGATTTAACAAATACGCCATTACAACTGGCAACAGATGCCACCATCGAACAAGGGGTAATCCATATTGATCGTTTTGTGGAACTAGCACAAAATTCCCTGGTTCATACTTTTACTATCACCAACTTTCATACGACGGATTTATCACTTCCGCTGAGTTTAACCATTGGTGCTGATTTCCGTGATCTTTTTGAAGTTCGCGGTGTGACACGGGCTCAACGTGGTAGCTATCAAGCAGCACAGGTAAATGAAACTGGTATACGACTGAGCTATCTGGGACTCGATCAGATCGAACGCACAACGGCTCTTTATGCCGATCCTCCGGCACATGAGATACAGGCCGATCGCATTGATTGGAGACTCAATCTGAAACGAGGAGAACCAGTACAGATTTGTATCACGCTGACAATGGGCGAGTCTGGTAACATCAAACTAATGACAGCTCCAGCCGCTACACTCTGGAAAGAGAGCAAACAACCCCTGCTCACGACGAATGAACCTTTTTTCAACCAGTTACTTGATCGTGGTGCTCAGGATTTGATGATGCTGAGCACGATGACTTCCTATGGATATTATCCATATGCTGGCATTCCCTGGTACAATTGTCCTTTTGGGCGTGACGGACTGATTGCGGCGCTTGAATTCCTGCCATTGTTTCCTCAGGTAGCACGCGGAACCCTGGCATTCCTGGCCTCCTATCAGGGAACAAAGGTCGATGAGTTTACCGATGAGGAACCGGGCAAAATCTTACATGAGTTCAGGACAGGTGAAATGGCGGCATGCCGTGAAGTTCCTTATATCCCTTACTATGGCACGGTTGATGCCACACCGCTCTTCCTGATCGTCTTTGAAGCCTATATGCGTTGGACCGATGATCAGCTCTTCCTGGAACAATTCTGGCCACACATCGAGGCTGCGGCTCAGTGGATGGTCACCTATGGCGATAAAGATGGCGATACCTTTCTCGAATATCATCGTGCCTCTAACAAAGGACTGGATAATCAGGGCTGGAAAGATGCCTGGGATAGTATGAGCTATGGCGATGGACGTCTCGCCCACTCTCCGCTCGCTCTCAGTGAGGTACAAGGCTACGCGTACGCTGCCTATCGAGCAGTCAGTTATCTGGCGCATAAAGTAGGACATCACGAGGACGCCCCGTATTGGGATCAAAAGTCAGAGGATATCCAGCAAAATTTCCTGCAGCACTATTGGTGGGATGAAGAACAGAGCGTTTATATGGCCCTGGCTGATGGTAAACAACCTTGCGATGTCGTCTCCTCAAACGCCGGCCAGTGCCTCTGGACAGGCATCTTACCAGATGACAAAGCTCTTCTTGTTATCGAACGCATGATGCGTCAGGACATGTTCAGCGGTTGGGGCACTCGTACACTCTCCAGTCAAGCAGCACGTTATAATCCTTTGAGTTATCACAATGGATCTATCTGGCCACATGATACAGCATTGATTGGCTCTGGTTGTGCCCTCTATGGCGAGAAAAAAGTAGCGGGTCAACTTTTAAAGAGTTTGTTTGATGCCAGTCAACACTTTACAGATGCTCGCTTGCCAGAACTCTACTGTGGCTTTGAGCGTCGCGAAGGCTATGGACCGACACGCTATCCAGTCTCCTGCTCGCCACAAGCCTGGGCCGCTGGAGCTCCACATATCTTGCTCATGTCCCTATTGGGTCTGTCTCCCAATGCAGCCAAGCAACGCTTAACACTTCATCAACCCACATTACCTGCGTGGCTCAACACACTTGAACTCAATGAACTCTATGTCGGCTCATGCCGCGTTCATCTGCGCTTTACCCGTCATGGAGACCATACAGAAGTCACCATTTGTCCTGACAATCAGGTAGACATCCGCATCCTGGCATAATCTTATCACTGAACAATAAGCAGAAACGCCTCGACGTGCAAACTGCATATAGGCCCTTTAATAAAGAGAGCCTATATGCAGTCTCTACCATCTCACCTCCATGTCATATCCATATACATCCATTGACAAGATTCAGCATCATCAGACATAGTAAAGCCAGCGATATGTACGCGCAAACATGCGATAAAGAGAGAAGATGTAATGATAGCAGAAGACATTTCCACTATACTCAAACAACGTCCCCTAGGACTTATATTTGATATCGACGGTACCTTGAGTTCTATTGCCTCTACTCCAGATAAAGCAGAGCTCTATCCTGGGGTCGCACGGTATTTGGAACGAGCTAAACAATTTGCGCATATTGGTATCTTGACCGGGCGAGCCATTGACGATGGGGCACGCATAGTCAATGTAGAAGGATTAACGTATGTAGGCACACATGGACTGGAATGGTGTGAGGGTCTTCCATCTACGCATACAGTAGAACTTCTCTCAGAAGCGGTGCCCTATATCGAGCCAGGCAAACAATTAATGGATCTAGCTGAACAACTACTCGTTCCGGCGATTCCGCAATTAATTGTGCAGCGCAAACGTATTGGAGGCACGTTACACTATCGTCTCGCGCCCAATCCCGAGCAAGCACGCACACTTATTCTATCAACCTTAAAAGGACCTGCTGCCAGGCTCCATATGCATCTTGACGAGGGGAAACGCGCAGTGGAGATCCTTGCACCACTCACGATCAATAAAGGGAAGGCACTGCGCCGTTTCGTTGAACACTTCGGACTACGAGGTGTAATTTTTGCTGGCGACGACCGCACAGATCTGCATGGCATCTTGGAAATAGCACAACTACGCCAGGACGGTTATGCAGCTCATGCTATCGCAGTGCAACATGATGATACACCTCAGGCATTACTAGAAAATGCTGACACCATTGTCCAAGGAGTTAAAGGCATGGTTAAACTTCTCGAAAAAATAACAAACGACTTGGATACGATTAGCAACTAACACAAAACGGAGCAAGCGTAGGGGTACCCAAAGGTACCTCTACAATTGCAACGTACTCACACTTTAAACAAATAGTGTAAGACAAACATTATGCCATATGTGCCGCAATCTCTGCACTTGAATGGGAATCGGTATCAGGTGATGCAGTGATTATTGGTGCTTGATGGGTAAATGTGCGCTCAAGAAGTTCGTTGATATCAGTAATCTGACGGGCCATCCAGACATTCAGATCGCCGCGCTCAACTGACTGACGCGCTAACGTTGCTTTTGCACGCCGTTCCTCTGGCGACAATGTCAAAGCCTTGTACAAAGCCTGTGAGGTCTCTACAATATCTGTAGGAGAAGTGGGGATGGACCCTTTTGCCAGTTGCTGGAACGCACCAGCTGTACGTGATAGGACAAGAACGCCGTCGGTCAGGTTTACTGCAGGGCCTTCTTTAGCCACCAGGTTCATACCATCAATAATCGGGTTCACCAGCAGCACATCATAATACTGCATGGCCGCCAGCGCACGTACGCGATCGTTTCCAAAGAACGCTTGAATAGGCGTCCACTCATCTGTACCATACTTACGATTTATCTCCTCGATCAACGCACGGACATCTCCGTCGAAGCGTCGATAGGTTGGCAATGTCTGGCGAGATGGTACGAAGAAAGCAAGGAATGTGACCTTGCCATGAAGTCCAGGGTGTTTCTCAAGTACATCTGCGTAGGCTTGAAAGCCTCGAACGATATTCTTGGTCGGCTCTACACGGTCCACACGCATAATAGTGTATTCGCATAATAGTTTCTTTATCTGTTCCGCTGCTCGACGCCCCGCTGCGCTGTTGACAACACGACGCTCTTCAGTAACAGAAATTGAGATTGGATAGGCTCTCGTCTGAGTTCGGTGCCCCTGCCACCAGATAGCCCCTTCCTCAAAGTCAACTACAGCGTCATCCAGAAGTGTGCGAGCTCCCTCTAAGAAGTTACGCGCATCACGCTCGGTCTGGAAACCGATAATGTCATTACCAACCAGACCACTATAAATAGCCTGTGCAATGTTGCTGGGCAAAAAGTGCCAGCAACGTATATCCGGCCACGGAATGTGAATGAATTGTTGCATCAGAACGGACGGATGGCGCTTACGAATCATTAATGGTGCCAAATACAGATGATAATCTTGCAACATTACTACTGGTAAGGAATCTTCACGCTCAATTTCTGTACAGATAGCGTCAGCAATTGCTTGATTAGCTACCGTATAACCAGTTTCCCAAGCGTCCTGTAACTGGTCCGCTGAAGCAGATTCTTGAGTAGGATCATACATATAGTGTTGTAAGAACCAGAGCAATTCATTGCTGATCTTTTCGTAGTGTTTGCGATATGCCTCTTTAGAGACAGACACATAACGCAGTTGCATTTTTTGACCAGGGATAGGCGATTGAAGAAGACCACCGTGCTCTTTTTCTGCCTTCTTCACAGCCAGACGGTCCCCATCAGTCATGGTCATTGCAACCCACGAGACCTCCATACGGTTGCCAGCATCAATTAATGCTGTAACCATACCGCCGGCACCGCGCCTCGCTTTGAGCGTCTTATCTTGCTTTAGTTGAAACTCTACAGGACCCCGGTTCGAAGCAATAATTAGACGATGTGCGTGCGCTAATTGCGGAGGAGGGACCCTTGTCATCTTCCGCGTGGGCATGGGTGTATCCTTTCTAACAGGTGATTACTGTTCTTGCCTTCGGCCACTTGCTGTGTAATAGATATAGCCAGTCAAAAGTTTATCGCCGCTTTGGCTATCCACTTTATCTGATACTATTTGACCTACTAACAAACCTAATCATGCAGGATGGAGTTATGCAAGCCCCCAAGAACAATGTTACCATACAACGAAGCAGAATGCCTAGGCTCTTATTGTGTTGGTACTTATACAAGTTAGATAAGCACAACAACAAGTTAGATAAGCACAACAACAAGTTAGATAAGCACAACACCTAAAATAGCTTTTTGTACAAATAGCGCTGTGGAATTACCTCTGACCTATAACAGAGACAATTACTCATTGATGACACGTATAATAACCACCTTATCGACTCACAATAGGATAATAGTAGGGAGGATACCCCCTACTATTACTGAATAGTAGCAACTCAAAAACTATCTTGGTATATTTTCTATAAAGATAGACGTATTTCTCCCGCAAAAATCGCTTTGTCTCTCTATAAATCCTTGAGAAATCCTTTAGGCACAGTGAGACAATGGTCCTATTGGCCACAAGCCCTAACAAAGTACTCGTTTTTGTTAACAGAACGCCATTTGGAGCCGACTTGCGGGCCATACTATTGAGCTTATCCCGCTCATTTAGCGCTTTTTCATCAGGTATACTCATTCACTTGTATCTATTTGTTTGGTACCCTATAGACATAACCCATAACTACTATCTATGCAGCAAAACTTTGCGGTTAGCTAGGGCATCATGCTAGAATTGCCCTGCTAGATGCAGAGAGAAATACATGTGTAATCTAACCTGCGGGACTATTGAGAGGAGCGCACATTGGAAGAGACGACCGGTAGGAAATGGCTTAAGCGTATCCTGGATTTTATCAATCCCTTGCGCGATCCCAGCCTCACCGTGGCAGCCGTATTAACATTCATTGAAGAGGCAGGACAGCATAATACCTGGTATATCATTATCGTTATTGCGCTCGTCAATTGGTTAGCGGTGCGTGGTATTGTCTGGCTGGTAGTAAATTTTACGTTCGCAGCTGTCTTTATTAGCCGCCGTGTCTGGTGGTCTGTGAAACATCCAAGCCTTGCCTGGCGCATTTTAGATGCTGTCGGTCACGAGGAGATTATCATTGGGGGCAATTCTGGCCTGAGCGATAGTATAATGCTTCAGGATGGAACGACTATTATGAGCCCCCTGTTAGGAGCCAATGGCATCCATGTTATTGGGGAGCTACCCGCTGGCACTGAATTACCAATGCTCGGCATGCCTGGTGGGCAATTTCCGGCGGATGCGATGCAGCCATTTAATGGCTCTGGCTTCTTTCCGGGTGCCAGCGATTTCTCTCAAAATGACTTTAATGGCCGGCCGGCAATGAATTATCAAGCCGCTGGCAATAATACTTTTAATAATGAATTTGTGAGTACACAAAGTACCGATGGATTACCTCAAAACTTTCCACAACGACCTTCTGAGGAAGAGGAGCAATTACGCCAACAGGTGGCTGCTTTAAATCGATTGTTAGAAGATTGGGTCCAATTCACTGAAGAAAAATGGCGTACGATCAGCGATAGCCAGCTTGGCTGGAAACCTCTGCGCGGACGCTGGGGCAATTGGGATGATATTTTTCAAGATGCCTATGCAGCTAAAACTTCAGATCCAATGGCTGAAGCTGCACAGTTAGCTGGCGAAGCAACTTCTCGCCGCTATGAAACGTCTAAGGAGAAAGGGTCTGCCGCGTCTGCTGTGGCTTGCTTTATGCGTGATATGATGACATTACGACGTAGTCTGGATATGGTTCAACAAACCACTGGACAACTTGCGGATACAACAAAAGGGCAATCAACCGTCCAACAACCTGGAAGGTTTGGTGGCCAGAATAGTGGTTCACTCTTTAATGGCCCATCGGGGGGTACTTCTCCTCGAAGCACACTTATTCGTCGACCAACACAAATTTTTGTGGACGCCGACTCGAAAAAATAGGACAGACCATGTATACGTATTCCCCTCGTCCTGTTCACGTGCGCCCAGAATTGGACCGAATGGCTGAATATATACCTGGTGAGTCTCAGGAATCATTCAGTGCACGTACAAGGATACCTGTTAATCAAATTATTAAACTCAATGCAAATGAGAGTCCTTATGGACCAGCGCCTCAAGTACTGACAGCTTTAGGCAATTACGCTAACTATAATAATTATCCTGATACTAACTCGCAGGAGCTCAAAGATGCTCTCTCGGGGTATACAGGAATTGATAGCCGCCATATCGTGGTCAGTCATGGAAGCAATGAGTTAATTAATTTGCTCTGGCACATTTTCCTCTCGGTGGGTGACAATATTGTTTGTTGTCCACCAACATTCTCCCTCTATACATTCATCACTACATTTTGTGGTGCTTATGTCCTTGAGGTCCCACGCTTAAGCGACAATGAGATAGATGTCGAGGCACTTATTAAGGCTCTTACCCCTGAAACAAGGATAATTGTCCTCTGTTCTCCTAATAATCCAACTGGCAATCCGGTCAGCGAACAGGATGTCCTGGCACTCCTGGATACTGGACGAATTGTAATGATCGACGAAGCATATGTCGAGTTTTCTGATAATCCTAAAGGGCTAGCCCATCTGGTTCCGTACCATCGGAATCTGATCGTGATGCGCACGTTTAGCAAGTGGGCGGGGTTGGCTGGCTTGCGCGTTGGCTATGGCATCTTTCCAGAATGGATTGTCTCGTATATGCGCCGAGCACAGTGTCCTTTTGAGGTCAATCTGGCTGGTCATATCTCTGCCATTGAAACTCTCAAACATTTAGATTACACCCTCGATAAGGTACACCTCCTGGTGGAAGAGCGGGAACGCCTCTTTAATATGCTGGCGAGCCATCCTTATCTGCATCCGTTGCTATCACAAGGGAATTTTATATTGACGAAAGTTGATACAGGAGAGGTTAAAGTGGAACAAATCAAACTAGCCGTCGAAGCTCGCGGCGTGATGTTGCGCTATTTTAAGCACCCCTACTTGAGCAACTTTATACGCCTGACCGTCGGGCGTCCAGAACATACTGATCTCATCGCTCATGCTCTGGATCATATCGAAAGAAATGCATAAGTAATCCTCAAGAGTTACATCAAGAAGCAGAAAGCATAGATAATAGTATCTATCTTTCTGCTTCTTGATATGTCTTTTTTTACCCTTGCTCAAAAGCCCATACACGATGTACAATAGCTCCGCAAAGTTGCGCGAAAAATACTGGGCATGTACTGTATAATCGAACAATCAAACAATGTCATAGCAACAAATGCACATTATGTACATACACGGTTTGTAGAGGAGTTTCCATTTATGCCATATAACACCAGCGATCTTACGACGATAGAAGCCGTCGCAGCACGCGAAATTCTTGATTCGCGCGGCAATCCAACAATTCAAGTGGAAGTACTTTTAATGGGTGGAGCACAAGGTGTTGCATCAGTTCCATCCGGTGCCTCAACGGGAGCCCATGAGGCGGTAGAGCTTCGCGATGGCGATAAGAGTCGCTATGGCGGCAAAGGTGTGCTCAAAGCGGTTGCCAATGTCCAGGATACTATCGGAGATGCTCTGGTAGGTTTAGATGCTACCGATCAAGCAATGATTGATGAAGTCATGATTGCTCTGGATGGCACTTCGAATAAAGCAAAATTGGGGGCCAATGCAATTCTGGGAGCTTCGCTCGCAGTTGCCAAGGCTGCCGCTGCCGCACAGCAACAACCACTCTACAGATATTTAGGTGGCGTGTCAGCACGTACGTTGCCTGTTCCCATGATGAATATTCTTAATGGCGGTAAGCACGCTGCCGATTCTACCGATTTCCAGGAATATATGGTCCTTCCAGTTGGAGCCTCATCATTTCACGAAGCGTTGCGTATGGGTGCGGAAGTCTATCAAGCCTTAAAAAAAGTGCTCCATGACAAAGGGCTGAATACAAATGTTGGAGATGAAGGTGGCTTTGCTCCCTCACTAGGCACTAATCGCGCTGCCCTGGAATTACTGATAGCCGCCATAGAAACAGCTGGCTATAAGCCCGGCAAAGATATTTACCTGGGCATGGATTCGGCGGCCACTGAATTATACGCAAATGGGAAATATGTCCTGGCACGCGAAGGCCGCACTTTGTCCTCAAAGGAAATGATCGATCTCTATGAGCAATGGATCGGTGAATATCCTCTGATTAGTATTGAGGATGGCTTGGCCGAGGATGATTGGGAAGGCTGGTCCCTTTTCAAGCAGCGTGTCGGCAATCGTATCCAATTGATGGGCGATGATCTATTTGTCACTAATACCGAACGCCTGAAACGTGGCATCCAAGAGCAATCGGCCAATTCCATTTTGATCAAGCTCAATCAGATCGGTAGTCTGTCCGAAACAATAGATGCCATCGAGATGGCGAAACGGGCACAATTTACCGCAGTTGTTTCTCATCGCTCTGGCGAAACAGAAGATACAACGATCGCTGATCTGGTCGTAGCCACCAATGCCGGACAAATCAAAACTGGCGCTCCGGCTCGTAGTGAGCGCGTCGCAAAATATAATCGCCTGCTTGTTATTGAGGATGAATTGGGAGCTGAAACAGCTCGCTATGCTGGCTTCAGTGCCTTCTACAATGTTCCCCGCCTCTACAAACAAGCGTAAGCACAGATACTGGCATCATGACTTGAGAGAGGCACAACGTTGTACCTCTCTCAAGTCATACTCTTTTCAATCTCAGGGCTTCGCAAAAGTCATCTCGTGTCCCTCCCCTGACTTTTGCGAAGCTCTGATCTCTCCCGCGGAAACGCTAGCATAGAACATCCTCCTGTGCTATACTGGCAAAGTAGCAGGCTAAATGACCTGCGGAATCCTCTGCTGTACGATTTATCACGTCTTTATGTTTCTATAATGAAATCCATGTATTTTTTGCTACATAGATAGGACGGTAAAAATGAATGCCAACCATTAAAGACGTTGCAGAAAGGGCTGGGGTTGGAATTGGTACAGTCTCGCGTGTGCTTAATAGCAGTGGATATGTGAGCGAAGAAACTCAGCAGAAGGTGTGGAAAGCAATTGAACAACTGCGCTATATCCCTAATGGTGCCGCACGAACAATGGTGACGAAACGCAGCCATATCCTGGGTGTTGTTCTTCCCGATTTCACTAATCCGTTCTTTCCCAATCTTGCTCGTGGTATTGAGAATGAAGCACGTAAGCATGGGTATACCATGATCATGATTAATACTGATTGGGAGGAGCGTAATGAAAGCCAAGCGATTGATACCCTGTGTCAACATGCAATCGATGGTGCAATCCTGGTGGCATCTTCGAACGTGATTGCCTCTGTACAAAAGTTTTCTGAGGCAAAAATCCCTGTAGTGTTATTGGATCGTGGAGTGGATGAACTTGACAATATTTCCCAGGTTACAGTTGACCATTATAAAGGGGCACGCAAAGCCATGGCATGGGCGTATGAGAAGGGTCATAGTCATGTAGGTTTTTTGGCTGGCCCCGTGAATGTAAATTCCGCTAATTTACGCCTGAAAGGCTATCTTGATGCAATCGGAAGGGAAGATATTGCACCTGATGAGATTGTGCACTATCCCGAACTGCCCATTATGCGCGCGAATTTCTCATTTGAGAAGGGTCAGGAGGCAACCGAAGAATTGTTACGCCACCACCCCGAGGTCACCTGTATCTTTGCGGCAAATGATCTCTCAGCCCTGGGGGCTTTATCCTATTTAACCTCGCATGGTATAACTGTTCCTAATGAGATTGCGCTCATCGGTTTCGATGATATTCTAATGGCAGCATTAGTTCATCCCTCGCTAACAACAATTCATCAGCCTACTTACGAAATGGGGATTACTGCTGCTCGTATGCTCCTCCAGACGGTCGCTCACCCCGAGCAGAAACCGGACAAGCATATCATTGAACCTGCCCTTGTCGTGCGTCAGACTTGCTGAAAACAGTTCCCCAAATCCTTGACAAAAAGAATTGCAGTGTCTATAATTTTCAGAGTGGAAGCGTTTCCACAAAGTGATAGGATATCACGGTACGCATTGATAGCTTTGATGATCGAGTGTGGGGTAGCGTTTTAATAGTGCACTACATATGGAAGATTGGAAAGAACGGCAAGGGTGATATATGAGTGTTGTTGTATTTGGAAGTATCAATCTAGATATGATTGCGCAGGTAGCACATCGTCCCCAACCAGGTGAGACACTGATGGCTTCGGCATTTTATGTAAGCCCTGGAGGTAAAGGGGCCAATCAGGCATTGGCCGCACGACGCATGGGTGCTGTAGTTAGCATGATCGGAGCAGTTGGCCAGGACGGTTTCGCGGATAGTGCTTTGAGCCTGCTGCTGGCTGATGGCGTAGATCTCTCACATGTGAGAACAATCGCAGGGGCTTCTACCGGTCTGGCACTCATTCACTTGGATGAGGCGGGAGAAAATAGTATCACTGTTATTTCTGGCGCTAATGTGAAGGATGGGGAAGCAATGCTTGCAGCGCTAGAAGAGGTGCTTTCGCCCCAAGACCTGCTCGTAATGCAACTTGAGATTCCTATGGAAACGGTCCTAGCAGCGACAGTGATAGCAAAACGAAAGGGTACATCTGTGCTCATTGATCCGGCACCAAGTCCTGAAGTTGTTCCGGATGACCTGATTGCGGGCCATATTTTCATTCCGAACAGGGGCGAGGCCGAGCAGATTCTTGGACATCGTATTCCCGATATAGAGTCTGCTCGCTCAGCTACCGAAGAACTGCGGCGGCGTGGGGCACGCATTGGTATTGTGAAACTGGGGTCTGAAGGCGTCGTCTGGTCTACTGAACAAGGAACATTTTACGAACCAGCTTATAAAGTGCAGGCCATTGACACCACTGGAGCTGGTGATACTTTTGCAGGGTCTCTAGCCGCCTTCTTG
The DNA here is from genome assembly GCA_963699315.1 of uncultured Chloroflexia bacterium. GTDB lineage: Bacteria > Chloroflexota > Ktedonobacteria > Ktedonobacterales > Ktedonobacteraceae > Dictyobacter. Next base: position 2,385,756 of record OY969433.1, on the reverse strand, counting down.
GAAAGTGGTTATCAGATTAATGAAGCGATTGTTATGGCTAATTATGCCGCTGCCCTTACCACATGTCACGTGGGGGCACAACGATCCTTCCCGTACAAGAAAGAGGTGCAGGCAATAGTGGCTGACCGCATGAAATCTTGCTAAGACATCGTTGCTCCTCCAGCGCGTGTTGCATGCACGCTAGCACGCGCTATGCTCATCGCATGTCAAGAGAGCGCGCCCAAAACCGAATGCATTCGCCTTGCTTGACGTTTTCCTTTCAACAGCCTCTTGCTCCACTTTCTCATATTGCTCAGTCCCGTACTCGTCGATAAATTCCTTTTTCAAAGCAGGATCATGCAGCCATATATAAAGAAATGCTGCTAGCATGACCCACTTTTTCACGCATCTTCGTCGTGCTTCTGTATGCTGGTAACATAGTGTGTACAAGAAAAAAACTATCATTTACACAGCACAAAATTCTGCCTGCGTTCCTTGAAGGTTTCAAGCATAAACCCCAGACGACGTTTAGAAACATCAAGGCAGATGTTTGTAAATGCCTGATTCCAGGTTATAAGAGTCCTAACTTCTGCGATTATGCTCTCCAGTCACCATGGGATGATGGCAAAGCGGGATACTAGCAATACACAAGGAGAATTCAAATGAGTACTCATGAAACTGAGCATACCTCTTCTCAAGAGCAAAGCGTACGCATTATAAAACCCCATCAGTTCGACAGCAATACGCTACAAACGGAGGGCATGAAGCGTGCCGCTGCGATTTCTCACGATCTTGCCGGGGCTAACAAGATATGGGCAGGATTGACCACAGTCGATGGGCATACGGCAACGGGCAAACACCATCATGGTGAGTTGGAAACGATCATTTATGTGAAATCTGGGAGTATCAAAATGCAGTGGGGCGATAACCTGGAGTTCGAGGGCGATGCGAAGGCTGGGGATTTCGTCTATGTGCCACCTTTTATCCCTCACAAGGAGATTAATGCGGGTAGTGTTGTTTCAGAATGGGTAATTGTGCGCAATGGAAGAGATCCGATTGTGGTAAATCTGGAACCTGCCAATCAGGCTGAACAAAAGGCCAATGATACTATTCACGGTCACTAATAGCATCTGATATGCAGCAAGAAATATTCCACAATAACCCTGTTCTCAATCTGGCCCCTCTGTACTCTAGGCCCCAGATGCGCTATTATTATTAAGGGACATGCGGGTAACCATAGATAGACGAGAAATATATGTGCAGGCCATGCTTACTGCATGGTTATCCTTCTATCACGCCCGTCAATGATTGTCTGCACTCAAGTTGAACCCAACTTAAAGAGAGGATTTATGGCAAGCAACACATCTGACGTTCTGAGTACACGCGAACGACGTACGGGACGTTCTGTTCACTATAATATCAGCTATCTGGTACAGGGGACAGAGTACGGCACAGATGGTGCCATCGTACTACTACACGACATTCCTGCCGGAGCTTTTACCTGGGAAGGTATCATGGGACAGATTGGAGGACTCAATCGTGCTGTCTATGCCTTTGATATGCTCGGCTTTGGTCAATCTGAGCGTCCCTGGCCTGCTGATACATCCATCTGGGGACAGGCGGACGTATTATCCTATCTCCTTCGTGATCTCAAGCTCACCAACGTGATCCTCGTTGGTCACGGCCTGGGGGGTGGAGTTGCACAGGTTCTCGCCACACGCCTAGTACACCAACAGATAGCCGCACTGGTACTGGTTGACTCAAATAGCTATCTTCACACCTTCGCCGATAACTGGCCTCTGACTGATATGGAGAAGCGCCGCGATTTTGATGCTCCTCAAAATACTGAGTTGGACGATTTGATTTGCGACATGCGCGAGACACTACCTAGGGCAACCGTGAACGCCAAAGCTTTTGAGAAAGTCATTGCTGACTACATCGAACCCTGGAATAGCGAACTTGGAAAAGAGCTGCTTTTCCAGCAAATACGTCATCTCGTCCCATACTATCTTAACGCGATTGCTAGTGACCTGCGCGTCATCGGCAAACCAACCTTAATCGTCTGGGGTGAAAAAGATGAGCAGACACCACTAAAATATGCTGAACGCTTGCATCGCGAAATTCCAGACTCACAGCTGGTCATAATCCCAGATGCAGGCCATCTCACGTTGTTTGATGCTCCTGATGCCGTAGCAAAAGCACTCATTGATTTCATCAGAGATCTTTAATAACTATTCAGAAACGTATCCAACGATCAGTTAACGCTTATATTTAAAGGTGCCAACTGATCGCTGTTTCTATTCTCCAAAAGATATTACTTGAGGCGCAAAAGCTGTAAAAATAAGAACTTGCAAGTTCTTATTTTCCAGCTTTATTCTTGCATTATACCACATAAATAGGTATAATGATAAAGAACAAATAAAAATATTATTGAGGAGATGTAGTAGAGGGGATTGTTCTCACCTATGGATAATTTTATGGAGCAAAAGCCAGTACATACAGATAAACTTTTTCAGTCCACACCTTCGACGGAGCATTCAATTGAGCAATCTCAGATTAGTAGGGCACGTAAATCAATGTCACAAACAATACCCAGGCAACCAGATATCAGCATAGAAAAGACGCACTTGCCCTCTACGCGTCTGATCTTCATAGGTAAGCAGATTCTTTTTGCACTCGATACAGCCGTACTGGGACTAATTAGCTACCAGCTATTCATACATAATCTTCCCTACCGCATTCTAGCCTGGTGTTGCATTGCACTATTCTGGGCCTACCTTGCCAGCAAAAGCTTGCGCCAACGCACACTGATCAGGATACAAAAGCTGTTGGGCATTGCGATTATGACCACAATCGATAAACCTGATTTACAACCAACCGTGAATCCTTATCGCAATGCTCAACTTCGTGGACTCCAGGATGATACAGCAGCTTATTTAAAAGCTCTACGTACCCTACATACCCAGGGGAAACACTAGCAAACAAAAAAAGCACAACAACGGATAATCATTCAAGAGCGGAAGGCGCTTTTCCGGACCAATTAGCAAATAGTTATCTGGACTGTCAGAACATTTCCATGATATAGTTCTAGTATTAATATTTGTATAACTAGATACTAGCGCACAGGCGTATTCCATGGAGCTTGATTGGAGTTAGTTACTGATGGGAAATGAATCCGCTGTTCCGTCGCTTGCCAGGGTTCAACATTATGCGGAACAAATTCGCGCCAATGTAGCACGCGTAATTATTGGAAAACTTGACGTTATCGATCTTTTGCTCGTAGCCTTGCTCAGCGATGGACATGTACTCCTGGAAGACGTCCCGGGCATGGGCAAAACAGTTCTAGCGAAATCACTGGCTCGTTCATTAGGCGCAACCTTTCAGCGTGTACAAGGGACACCTGATCTACTGCCAACAGACATTATTGGTGTCAGCTATTTCGATCAGAAGCATAACGAATTTATCTTCCGACAGGGTCCACTATTTGCACAGATCCTCCTGGTGGATGAGATTAATCGCACGACTCCGCGCACACAATCAGCTTTGCTGGAAGCTATGGCAGAGCACCAAGTCACAGTAGAACGTGAAAGTAAACCGCTTCCCAGCCCATTTCTCGTACTGGCGACCCAGAATCCTGTCGAGCTTGAAGGCACCTTCCCTCTACCAGAGGCCCAACTTGATCGCTTCTTACTACGCGTACAGATGGGTTATCCTGAAGAAGAAGAAGAGCATGCGATCCTGCATCGTTTTAAGCACGCAGAACCATTTGACACATTGCAGCCGGTTGTAAGCGCTGAAGAGTTTGTTGCGCTACAAAAAGTTATTCGCCAGATACGATGGCAACCAGAGGTTGAACGCTATCTGCTAGCGATCGTACGTGCGACCCGTCATCATGATGCCATTCAGTTAGGAGTCAGTCCACGTGGTACGCTAGCCCTCTACCGAGCGTGCGAAGCCTATGCCGCGATCCAGGGACGGGATTTCGTCCAACCAGATGATATTAAGTATCTTGCGCCTTTTGTAGTGGGACACCGCTTATTGACAACCAGTCGTAATCGCATGCGTGGCAAACGCACGCTTGAAATCATTGCAGAAATCATCCAAGCTACGCCTGTTCCGGTTGAGGTATTAGCGTCATCAGCAGCGACAAGGTAACGGTCATGAGCGTAGATTTAACCCTCGATGATGAGCATCGTTTACTACTCAAAAAAAGGCGTCCCTGGTACTATCTAGCGCTATTGCTCTTACTATTAAGCGCTCTCACCAGACAACCATTCTTGCTACTAGCTGCCGCCTTTACATGCCTGATAGGCATCGTGCCAGAGCTATGGTTCCGCTCCGCGCTGAAGCATCTGTCGATACGCCAGCAGGTTGATCATCAGCACCTCTTCTTTGGAGAGCAGGTAACACTCTCTATCACGATCGAGAATCGCAAGCTATTACCACTGCCGGGATTACAGATAGAGGATGCAATCTCACCGCCATTAACGGTGGCGAAGATAGAGACAAGCAAACTTAAAATAACACAACGCGATACATTAACGAGCACCTGGCTTCTCTGGTCGTATCAACGCGTCACACGGCGTTACCGCATACGCTGTCATGCCCGAGGCTTCCACCTCTTTGGTCCTATTCACCTTCACAGTAGTGATCCTCTAGGATGGCTGGAACGCGAACTAGTCTTGCCAGCAAGTGAGACATTATTAGTTTATCCCCTGATTGCGCCCATCGAAAGCCTTGGACTGCCTACCGTCTTTCCTATGGGTGACTCTATAGGCAAACGTCACCTGTTAGAAGATCCACTCTGGTTTGCAGGCAATCGTGAATATCAACTCGGGGACGATCCGCGTCGCATAGATTGGAAAGCGACGGCTCGTGTGGGTACATTACGTAGCAAGATCTACGAATTGACAACTGAACGCCGCCTACTTGTTTTGCTCGATACCTGGACCTATACCAATCAGAAAAATGGTATGGATGAGGAGTTACAAGAGTTTTGTATCTCGATTGCGGCCTCGCTAGCCACATGGGGTCTCGATGAAGGCTACCTGGTTGGAATTCTTGCCAATTGTTCAACCATTACAGCCAACCATCCACTAAGTACCAGGGTCAGCACGGATCAAGTGATCGATGGCGCAAACGCACGCAAAGCTAACAGCACCAAGATCTCATCACCTGGAGTCAGCGTGCCTTTTGCCCGCGACCATACGCAATATGAGCAGATTTTGACAATGCTCGCGCGTATGATCCCGACCTACAATACACCAGTTGAACATATCATTGAAACTGAGAATGATATGTTTCAGCCCGGAACAACAGTCATACTAGTCAGCCCCATCAACACACTAAGCGCCAACACCATTGAAGGACTCTATACTCACCGTAGCCATGGCAACGCCATCAATATTGTCCTGGTTGGTGACCTGGAACAGGAGAAGTCACTACCGGATACAGAAGACTTCCCAACGTATCACATCGGTGGAAAGGAGAAATGGCATGAACTTATTCAAGCCGTCGGCGACGGACAACATGGAGACATCGGTACGAGCACACATAGCCTCCAATTGGATTGAGCTGATTGCGATCCCAATCGCCGCTGCGCTGATGGAGACTCAACCGCTTCTGCTAGCAATACAACTGATTGTGACGCACTTCTTTACGACCGTTGATAATATTGATGCTGCTAGCATTGCATTTTTCCTGCTCTTTTTCAATTGGTGGGCCTTATGGGGCCGCTCAATACGTAAGAGGCGTGGTATACTGGATGACTCAAACACGCAGCTATCTATCCACTTACATGATGTGCTCGGCATACTGCTGGCAGCAGCAGTATTCGGACTCACACACCTTTTCACCCTGGCAGACATTCTCACGCCAGTCCTGGCAATTGTATTGATTGGTTGGGCCTGGAAGCGTGGCATCGATCGAGCACAAACAGGACTTGATGAAAGTCAGCTTATCCTCTGGTTTAAAATCGGTTTTGGCATCATGCTTGTTGTCATGGGCTTCTCATTATTTGACGGATTTACGAATGCAAATGGTGTCACCGACGAGATCCTGAGCAATCTTCCCATCTTCTTTCTAGCAGGTGTTCTTGCTTTATCGTTCACCCGTATAGGAGCAATTCAAAAAGAGCAGGCCCAACATCATCACGCCACGCGGCAAGAAGGGACCAATACATGGATAGTTATTCTGACCTTAACCTGGATATTCCTCGTGATTGTCAGCATCGCCTCCGAGTTACTACCCACCGCCGCCCTAATCACCATTCTTAGTCCATTATGGTGGCTGATTGGAATGCTCATACAGATCCTATTCATACTTCTTAGCTGGCTCATCAATGGAGTTTTCTTTCTTTATGCACTCATACTAGGTCTGGTCGCATCTATTTTACCATCAGCGCAATCTATCAAAAAGCCCCCAACCGTTCTCCCCCAGCCCGTTAAATTACCAACTGGTACCGCTCAAGGGAACTCGCCGCTCGTCAAAATTATCGAGATCGCCCTCGTGATTATCGTCTTACTTGCCGTCACCCTATTTATAAGGAGCCGCCAAAAAGATCCTCTGGAGAATACACTCGCTGAAGAGGAAGAGGTACGTGAAGGACTTGATGCCTTACAAATTCGCCGTGAGCGTCGATTGGAACGCCAACAAGGTCAACAAGAGGAGCGAGAACTCGCCGCACTAGATCCTAACTCTGCGCGCATACGCTATCGAGAATTCTTACAATTGATGGAAGAAAAAGGCGATCCAATCAATCGTCGTGTGAACGAGACGCCCGACGAATATCAGCAACGCTTGCTTGCGACCGTTGAAGCTAAACTACCGGCACAAGCCACAGAGATTCCATCCGATCGAGCAATCCTCGCAACCTTAACCGAAGCATATGTCCAAGAGCGCTATGGAGGAAAAAAGTTGGAAAAAGAGCAGCAAAATTATCTGTATCAATGGCTACCGCATCTATTGCAGCAACTCAATGAACAACTCAATATCGTTCCCAGAGCAACACAAAAAAGACCATACCAACCGTCGCGCTGGGGCGAAGATTGAGTCGCCATTATATTATGATGCTTTGCGCTTTCGTCCACGGCGCACAGAGGATTTGTCCTCATCGGACGAAGGTTGATAAGAGCTAGATACTTGCGAGCTTTCTAGCTGTGTAGCACCTGGCTCCTGCTGGCAATACACTTCAGTTAAGAACTTGGCGAGCTCCATCGCTTCCCCCGAAGGCCTCAAAGAGAGCCAACGCTAGCGCCGCGGTCTTGTGCCCAATAACTTCAGTTAAGAACTTGGCGAGCTCCATCGCTTCCCCCGGAGGCCTCAAAGAGAGCCAACGCTAGCGCCGCGGTCTTGTGCCCGGCGACCCGTTCACGCACGAAAAACTCCGTCAAAGCGTTTATATAATATAATGCACGCTCCTAATGAGGCGTATCATTCTTCATTGCAGGCGATTTATTATACGAGGATATATTCGCTTATTGGAGCATATCATACGATAAACTGGTCGCCGGGCACAAGACCGCGGCGCTAGCGTTGGCTGGCGTGGTCGCTGCGATCGAGGCCATCACGTTGACGAGCCTAACTGAAGTGTATTGGGCTCCTGCTGGTCGAGCTGACTGGCTTCAACGCAGTGATTGTAGGTCTCAACAGCACGTAGATAGAGACCATACAGCCGTTCGAGATCCTGCAACGGGACGCCGCACTTTTCTGCCTGTACTAGCTCATACCAGCATTTTTGCATAGACTGACGAGAATGTTCTAGCTCAGCCAGGGTCATGATGTATTTTCCTCAGGAAGCCTTACTATGCTGCTTTGACTCCCTATATTCTGCGGTCAACTGTTGGATCATTTTACTAGCATCAGCATAACTGAGACTTGTGCCCTCTTCAGGTACTGCTTTGCCCAAATGATCACACAACTTGCGAATGCTAGACAATTGTTGTTCAGTTGCATCCACTGGAGTCTCCTTAGCAGCAGGGCGATTAGCGCTTGCATTCTGAGCGGTGCGATTCGTACCATTAGCGGATGTGACAGCAGACCGCACAGAAGCAAAATCTGTGTTATTGGAGGCCGTCTCACTCACTTGACGATCAGCAGAATTTGAAGTCGTGCCTCCATGATCAACCGGACTATCCACGATACGCGGCATTTCGTCGAGCTCAGGGGCAAACTGAGTCCCATAGCCGAGTGCCGCTAAAGCCCGGCCAATCGCGCCGGTCTCAGCTTTCTCGATGAAATCTGGAAAGCTTGCCGCCTTCTCGGATTTCGTTCCCGTAGCAATTCCGCCAACACCATCTTTGACCACTGCATGAAATATGCAAAAACCCTTGGCCTGTTTAACGACTTTCTCACTACGTCGGCGTTCCGCATTCCAGACAAAAGATTCTTCTTCAGTATCACGATCCATATCCACATGGAGCAGCTCGGTCTCGATCGAACCCTGAGGGAAAACAGAGCGGAACCAAACGAGCCTCCACTGAACCGGCAAGTAATCTTTTGAAGTCTGACCACTACGAATTTGTATTAAATGTTCATTTGCATTAAAGACACGACTTGATGGCTGCTCTTCTTGAACTGGCTCCTTAGTTTGGTTACTCACGTTTTGCTCCTTTGAGTTCAATTTAGAAATTGTGTTCTACAATCTTAGAACTTGAGATCAGTTTTGTCAAGTTTCAACCTGTATCATACAGTGCCAGGTAGATTTATATTCTTTTCAGACTAACAAAAAGTGGTAGTAAGCAAGAAAGCAATATTTATTAACCCACCAATCTAATAAAAAATAAAGTATAATCTAAATAATAGTTATACTCAATCATTGAGCATTCGCTGCTAGACAAAAAGGACGACAATGAATACCATTACTATTTACAATGAGATTCAAACAGCGTTAGCGCATGGGGAAAAGGTCGTTATCGCCACAGTTATCAAAACGATGGGAGCTGCCCCTTGTCCTGTTGGCAGTAAAGCACTCATCCATCTGGATGGCACTATCCATGGCAGTTTTGCTGGTCCTCACACGGACGACCAGGTCGTACAAGAAGCGCTCAAAGTAGTACACGAAGGACATCCCGCGACGGCCCATATCCATTTAGATGCCGATCAAGGCGAAGCCGTGGGAAGTTGTGGCGCAACACTCGAAGTTTTCTTTGAGCTTTTACGACCTGAACCGCGCTTGATTGTAGCTGGCGCTGGTTATGTAGCGCAGGCACTTACACGCCTGGTATCCAAACTCGATTTCCGCATTATCGTTGTAGATGACCGACGCGACCTCGCCGATCCACACGTATTCAATCCGCAGGTACAACTTACCTTTGGCGACATTCCTCAAACGATACGCACCCTTGAGCCCGATGATGTTTCCTGGATCGTAATCGTTACTCGTGGTCATAATCTAGATAAAGAGGCGTTACGTGCTGCACTGGAAACAAATGCTGGTTATATCGGCATGATCGGCAGTCCGAGTAAAGTAAAGCGTATCTTCCGTGAATTGCTTGACGAAGGTTTTTCACACGAACGCTTGAAACAGATCCATGCACCTATCGGTCTGGATTTGGGAGCCGAAACGCCAGATGAAATTGCTTTGAGTATCACCGCCGAAATTATGATGCTCCAAAAGAGCACGACTGGAGCACCGATGAATACTATCCACAATCTCTTAGAAGAAAATGTTCTCGTTTAGATGCAAGATAAAGTGGATTCTTCCCCACACGGTTCACGTAGGACTAGAATCAACTTTATTTTCAACACGGGCATCCTATGGAACCTTTACGGCTACCATTTCGAGAAAATATATTGAAAATATATAGAAGGCACGAATTCTGAGCATGTCATACTCTTGCATGTCTGAGTAATGCATACTATCATACAAGCTAAGCGCTAAAGAAATGTGTTTAGACTTGGAGTTACGAATGAATACTCTTTCACTTGCCGATCTGTTGAGTGGCGGCGGCTGGTTACATATTGGACCCCCCTACATCTACATCAACATTAATCCGGTACTTGTACAGCTAGGACCGCTAGCGATCCGCTGGTATGGCTTGATGTACGTTATCGGCATCATGATAGGATTATGGGTTATCAAGGGTTATACGACACGCAAAGGCATCGACCAGGACATGGTATATCGCGTTCTCTGGTGGTGTATTGTGGCCGGAGTTGTTGGCGGACGTTTGTATTTTGTCGTCCAGCAATCTGATTTTGTGAGCAACTATCTCTTAAAACCGCAGAATATTCTGGCAACCTGGGAAGGTGGTATGGCCTTCTATGGAGCTATCTTCCTGGTTATTCCCACGATGATCTGGCGGGGAAAGGTTGAACGTATCAATCCAGTGGTCCTGATCGATGCAGGCGTTCTATTTGCGGCCGCAGGACAAATCTTTGGACGTATTGGTAATCTGATCAATGGCGATATTATCGGGTACCCAAGTACCTTGCCATGGTCAACCGTCTATGTAAACCCCAGCAGCTGGGCCTGCATGGCGGGTCCATCGACATGTAATGTGCCTGTACAACCAGCGGCGGGCTATGAGCTCATCATCAACCTGATCGTATTGAGCGTTATGCTCTACCTGTCATTTAGAGTCAGACGACCCGGTATCTTAATGCTCACCTACCTGTTCAGTTATACTATTTCGCAGTTCTTGATCTTCTTTGCGCGCGCCAACGATTTCGTCACTTTCTTGGGCATCCATGGCTTAAAACAAGCCCAATGGACTTCTATCATCGTCTTTATTCTCCTTCTGCCTTTAACGTACTGGGTATTGCGCTTCTCAAAGCCCGTGCCTGTTGGTGAGGTTGCCGCTACATATGGTATCCCGCAGCCACCCAAAGCAGAGCCCGAACTTGAAACAACGGTACTGACTGAGAATTCGCATGCGACTCCAGAAGCTGAAGAGGTCATCCCATCCGATGAGCAGGATGTTACCGATCAAGCTGAAGAGGATACTCCACATGTAAATCAGCAAGCGAGTAATGAGTCGGATGAAGCACTACACAACGAGCCTCCAACAACCTCAGAAAATGCTGAGACCAGCCAAAAAATCTGAGTAACATATTCAGCAACCATCATAAAGTAAAGGATGAGTGTCGGTTTCCCTTGAGATAAAAGCGCCAGGGAAACTGACACTTATCCTTGTTTATATAGCTAGAGCGGCTAGAGCAAGTATGTACTATTGTGTATCAAAGCTCACGATACTTTCTAGTCGTGTTATAATGCGCCTGAATGTTTCCACTTTTGGTATTCCGAAATAGAATGGTTGAAGTGCAATCATATTGTTTCGCATTTGCATGCAGGGAAGGCTGGCCGCTGTACTATGCTCATCACGTGCATCGAGTTAGAAAATATTAAAAGCTATCGTCACATCATGCTAGATTTCCGGCGCGGCACCACCGCCATCAGTGGTGCAAACGGCGCTGGAAAGACAACGCTGGTTGAAGCTATAGGTTTCGCACTCTTCGGATATCTCCCATACAATCATGATAAGTTTGTACGGGAGGGTGAAAAAGGTGGCAAAGTCGTTGTGCAGCTAGTTGGCAGCGATGATCGTCCCTACACGGTCGAACGCCGCTGCGGCGCGGGTGCCCGCTGGGTTATCTATGATAAAGAGGCCGATATGCGCCTCGAACAGCGCGCTGATGTCCAGGATAAATTGCATGACCTCTTTGGTATTGAGCGCGAACGCTCCCTGGAAGCTCTTTTCCGCGACGCGCTCGGAGTTCCACAAGGAACCTTTACCTCCATTTTCCTTGAGACGGCATCCAAACGCAAGCAAACCTTTGATGCCCTACTCCAGATCGAGGATTTCAAGACCGCCGCCGATAATCTTTTGGATACGCAACGTCTTTATAAAGATCAGATGCAGGCACAAGCAAGCTCCATTGAGCGTCTACAATATGAAACGCGAGATCTCGATGAGTGGCGTGACGCAATACAGCAAAACAGGCTCCATTCCCAGGAACAACAACTAAGAAACATACAACTCGGCGAGTATCTAGCCAAGAGTGAGTTGCGCAAAACTGCACTTGATCAACAGGCCGAGCAGGTCAAAAAATTAGAAGCTCAACACGAACAGGCACAATCCAGCTATCAGTATGCCCAATCGCTCTTGCACGATCGTACGCTGGCCCATCAGGAGGCCCTTGCAGCGCAGAGAATTGTCACTGAGAGCCAGGACGATTATCAACGCAATCAGCAGGCAACAAACACGTTACGCCAGTTGCGTCAGAATACAGCGAAGCGCGATGCTTTACGCCAAGATCAAACCACCTTTCAGCATAATCAGATTCAGAGTATCGAGCGCATCAAAAACCACCAGAACCAGCTAGAAGAGATTGAAAAAGCGCGGCGACGGATCGCAGATCTAGCTCCTCTTGTGGACCATCAAATCGATCTGGAACATCTACATGTCGAAGCCAGACAGCAAAAGCAACGTTATGAAGAGGTCTGTGCGACCGATAAACGACTGCGTGATAGCATTAATGCCTTACAGCAGGAGCTCACGCAAGGTCAAAGCAAAATCACAGCCATCGAGCCGCTCATAGCAACCGCGCAATTGTTAGAGGCACGAACGGAAGCATACAATGAATTGCGCGTACAAACCAGTACACGTAACGAGAAACAGCGCCAATTAAATGAGAAAGAAGCCAATTTACAAGAAAAACGAGCAGAGCGCGAACCGCTGGTAGAGAAAGTGCGTCGGGCTGAAAATAATCTAAAGGTCATCGATGAGCATCGTCACGAAGCAGAAGAGATGCCAGAGATAGAAGATAAACTTCAACAGCTCATGGCCCAGAAACATCATCTACAAGGAAACGTCGAAGGTTATGCTCGTTCACGAGCCCAATCAGCCGGAGGGCAATGTCCCCTCCTAAACGAAAGTTGTCTAAATATTGGTCAACGTGGCATCATTAGTCTGGAAGCTTATTTTGAAAATCTGCTGATCGAAGAAAAGCACAACATTGAGGGTATCACGCTCGAACAAAATAAAATCCTGGCACGCAAAGATCAGATTAAGAAATTTGCAGAGGCTTTAGACAAAGAAACTCTCTACGCTGAAAAACGTGACAGCCTACGTGAGTCGGCCCAACACCTTGAGCAAGATATTACACGCTTGGAACTCGATATCGCTACCCTTCAACACGATATCAGCACCATTGATCAGCTCGTCGCCCAGCTCCAGCAGGCCGAGAAAAATCTTCAGGATAGCAGACAGGCCGATAAACGTGTCCGTGAACTGAATGGTCTCTATCAACAGCGCGAACAATTGCAAAAACGGATAGAGCAATCTGAGCTTGAGGCTCAGGCCTTACAACAGGAAGCTGCCAAATTACAGGACAGTGGTGCCAGGCTAAAACAACTCGATATCGAGCTAAAAGAGCTGAATGATCCTCGTTCTGAAAGCCGAGCCAAACAAGAGACAATTGCCAGAGAGACACACTATCAACAACAGCTTCAAAGCGAGCAAACACGCTTGCACGAGTTCGAACAACAAATTCAATCCTTGAGCGAGCAACTCGTCGCTTATACCTCACTTGACAATGATATAGCGTACCAGGAAGCTCTCCTTCAGCAAAGTGACGCAGGCTATCGTCGCTACTTAAATCATCAACATGCCGCGCAAACGCTCCCTGAACGCGAACAGGCATATCAGCAACAACAACAGATCACAACACAGGCCGCACAACATCTACAGACCAGCCAGCAGGCTTTCAGGACGGCGCAAGAGTCTTTCCAGCAGCAGGAACTGGATGCTTTGCGCGTTGAGATTGATGGACTCCGTAGAGAACAGATCGAACTTGCGGGAGCCATAAAAGATCAGCAGCGAACAATCGCTGAACTTGAGCAGAAAATTAGCGCAGCCGAGGCCTTACGCGTTGAGTTAGCAACAGCTCAGGCAGAATATCAGACGTTAGACGATCTGGAAAAAATGACGAAGCAATTTCGCGAAATGATTAAGACGGCCGCTCCACATGTTTTAAAGGCGATGCTTGCCGATATTTCAGCTGAAGCTAATCGTATCTTTGGAGAGGTCATAGGCGATCGCCGGGCTCAGCTCTCTTGGCGCAACGACTATGAAATCATTTTGCGCCAGCAAGGAGTGGACAGGACTTTCGCGCAATTGAGTGGAGGTGAACAGATGAGTGCCGCACTCTCTGTACGCCTGGCACTTCTGAAGAAACTCTCTACGCTCAATATTGCCTTCTTCGATGAACCTACTCAGAATATGGATGAACTACGGCGTATGAACCTGGCCGAGCAGATCCGTCGTGTACGTGGTTTCGATCAATTAATTGTCATCAGCCACGATGACACCTTCGAGCAAGGACTGGATAGCCTGGTCCGTCTGAATAAGGTCAATGGTGAGACACAGATACTCGATGATGATGAAACGCTTCCACAATCCGATATTGGACTCATCTGGCAAAATCATGGGCAAGATCAATCGCTGCTCCAAACAACAAACTAGTCAAAGGAGAGAACATGCTGCACAAAGGCAAACTACAAGCCGCACTCAATGCCAAGCAGGGCCAATTCTCGCTCTTTGATGGCACATTCCATGATCAGGTACTCATGTATCAGCAGGCACTGGAAACGCTCCATCAACGTTATGCATCCAGCATTCAGCTTGATAATATGCTGCCGCCAGACGAGCCCGGTCTACCTCCAGCTGGTGCCCGCCCAACGATGGAATTTGATCAATGGCTCACAACGGCCGCTGATCAAACCTATCATGGACCCATCTTTCCTTTTGGCCGCGAGTTCTCCAGCCATGAACAGTCACGTCTATGGGCTGAATGTATCGAAGGCGTCACCACCATCGCAGTCGACGGCAGTCAGCTGATGCCCTGGCGTGATGCCTCAATCCCGGTGGGATTAGTACAGGTTGGCTTCTTCGTCAATCCTCATGCACGCGGAAGTACCTATACCAAAGATGTACGCATGGAAGTGCTAGCCCCTGAGGAATTGATGGAAGAAACTGGCAACGAGTTGGACGATCCAGATAGCTATCCCTACTCAGAAATGCAAGTAACCCAACGCCGCTATCTCCTAGAGGTCGAAACAATCTGCAATCTGATGCAGCAATATGCCGCCTCGCGTCGCACAGACGATCCTCTTTACAGTCCATTAGTCTTTTTCGACGGCTCTCTCGTCGTCTCATTTGCCTTAACCATGCCCAATCCCTATCGCCAGCGCTACATAGACGCCGCAGTCTCCCTGCTAAAAACATCAGAGGAACTGCGTGTCCCATTAATTGGTTATATTGACACCAGCTACGCCCGTGACACAATCACGATGCTACGTCGTCTGGACGCGGCTCTCCCCAAGCCGGTCTTACGGGATACAAAAAAAATCCATGACGCCCTGCTCTGGACAGGACATCTACGCTGGGGTGATCGCACGCCAGCTATGATCTGTGCCCGTAATGATGTACTGGAAAGCTACGGACCCTATCATAACAGCGTCGCATTTAGCTATCTCCAGACCACCGCAGTACGCCCGCCCGCCCGTCTGGAATTCCCACGCTGGATGCTCGACGATGGTATCCTCGAGCCGGTATTGGATGTCGTGCGCGCTGAGATAATAGCGGGTAATGGCTATCCCTATGCCATTGAGACCGCCGACGCCGTCTCAGTCATCACCATGCAAGACCGCGCCGAATTTTACGGATATTTCCAGGCTTTTATGGAACATCAAGGGGTCAAGTTTACATACTCGACCAAATCACTCAGCAAAAATAGACGACGCTAACAGAACAAAAATGGAATGCGCTACGACACCTGTGTGCCGTGGCGCATTCCTGTCAATCGATCAACTTTGCACTGTTCGAATTATACATCTTACCTTCTGATGAGTATTACGGGAAGCTCACCAGGTCAGCAACACTATTGCTAGAGTTAGATGGGCCACCGCTATTATTGATGATATGGCTGATAGTGCCAGTACCACCAAGTGAAACGGTTACCAGATCGTGGAATTTGACTCCTGCCGTGTTCGGAACCTCAAAGGAGTGATCATCGACAACACTTGGGTTGACATTGAAGAAGCAATAGCTACCTACTCCCCATGCTTCATGAGTAGTAACTGTGTCTGCTACTTTGTAGGCCGCATATCCATCAGTGGTACCATTCATCCAGGCCGCCTGAGTCGGTGGATCATAGGGTAACTCGTTCTGGAAGAAGTAGGTTCGTCCACCGTTGCCGTTCCAGATGACTTGATACTGCTGATAATGCTCGACAAACAGACCGTATGCCGTGACGTTGTTACCATTTACGATCAGGCCATTGGCGGCTGTGTTGGATGTCCACCCAACTCCGCTACCGTGATCTGCCCGCCATAGCCACATGTCATCGGTGATCACATTGTTGCTGTTGATGACCAGACTCTGTGTGGCCTTGCCGACTGCTGCTCCACCGATTCTGAAGAAAACATCGCTCAGCGTGGTTGGATTAGCTGAATGATCCTGTGCGGATCCGGTTGGCCCAACCTGTAACAGGACCTGGGAATTGACGGTACCCGCATCGAAGAGAATGCCAGCGATCGACACTCCATCAACGTCGGCTACGGTCATTGGGGTAATACCGTTTTGGGGGACAAGCGTGGCCAGACCAAGACCAAGCACCACTGTGTTGGCTCTGGTTACATTGATCGTGCTACTGAGATTATAGACACCAGGAGTGAATAATAGGTTCTGTCCTTCAGCGAGTGCACTGTTGATCGTGGCAGCAGAATCGCCAGGCTTGGCGATATAGAACTGGCTAATAGGTAAGGATGTTCCTGCCGCCGATCCACTGGCCCAACTCGTTCCTTGCGAGTTTGTCCTGAGTGAAGGTACAAAGACCTGATAGTTGCCGGATGCGTCAATGTAGAGGAATGGCTTTTCCTTGACAGCTGGTGCCTGGTTAACGACCGTGTAGGGCGGGTTGGGGAAGGCTCCAGAAGGCGCGTTGTTAGCACCTACAAAAACCATGTTCCAGTTGGAACCAGTCCAACTTCCCCATTGATCGTTCCTCGATATCCATTGCTGCTGCGTTCCTGAATTCACTTGACCGCTGATATTACTATCAGCGAGGAAACCGCCGCTTGACCAGCCGCCACTATCATCCAGTATCATATTACCCTTGACATCCACGCGACGCAAAGGTGACGCCTGGGATACAGCCCATGTCATGGTACCTGATGAAGGGGTTATTTCCATGTTTTCAGCGTCACGCCAGAAGTTCTGGGTTGCATTATTATTTGCCATCCAGCCAGCTGTGACGTTGACTCCACCAGTGATATTGACGGCATCAGGAGTAAGACCTAAGCCCTCAACCTCTTCGTAGAAGCCGAGGTTGACGTTGACGTTGTAAGTACCCGGCTTGAAGAGCACTGCATAACGATTCGTGCCGAATTGATTGGTTTGCTGTTGGTTAAATAATGAATCCAAATTGCTTTGAATCGTTGCGCTGGGCATCGTAGAATCAAAAGTAAAGACGTTGGGACCAAGGTTAGGAGTTCCTGGCGTCGATACTTGTCCCCATGTGAATTGCTCCCACCCTTGCACCGAGGTAGCCAATGCATCCAATGGCGTGTTGGTTTGGTCGGTTCGGGCACTCACATAGTCACCATTGGCCGCTGACTGCAAAGCAATCGTTCCATTGCTTTGTGGAAGCCATGTGAATTGCTCCCACGCTTGTTCCTGGATAGCGGTGGCCTGCAATGGCATGTTGGTTTGGTCGATGCGGGCACTCACATAATCGTTACTGGCGTGTGATCGCAAGGCGATAAGCCCGTTGCCAGCATCAACTACGTCAAACTCCTCCCAGGATTGCGCCGAAGTAGCGCTTGCCTGCAATGGCGAATTGGTTTGGTCGATGCGGACACTCACATAATCGCTATTGTTCGTTGCCCGGAGCCAGATGGTCTGGCCGACAGGTGCGCTAGTGGCTGTGACGGCAGCATGTGCCTGAGAAGGTTTCCACTGGGCTATTATTCCTGGCGCCAAGGCTCCCAGCACGCCTGCCAGGACAAGGAAGCTGGCTAAAAACACGAAACGCGGTCGCCGCGAAAATTTCATATCGCTTTCCTCCATGAAAGACTCTACACTGTAGAAACATCGTAGAATAATCTCTATAAAAGCCGCGATGCATCAGTTCCTCTTGTATGAGGAGAGTGATGCATCTTATGCGTCTACGCTTCTGTACAAGATTGCTCTAGCAGTAGTCCACGTATGGAATGTTTTTGCAAAGTGTCGATATCGATTTCCAACTTGTATATACAACTGTACTTATAAAAGTGTCAATTGTCAAGTTTCCGATGCTAAGGGACATTTATCTTCGCTAAATCTTCTGGATCTTAACCTCCATGCCCCTCGACTGCCCATTCCGGGCACTGTCGGCTACACAAAAATTATCTCATGTTCAGAACAGCTAAATTATCACGCAAAGATATGTTATACTTGTTGGAGTATCGATCTAAAACAGTTTACTAGAAGTTATAGCGAAGAATTGTCATATGTCACGTTCGACAACACACACGTTTACTTGTCCTTGCGGGCAAGTGTTTACTGGTCAAGCCTATGAGTATGTAAACGTCGCAGATGATCCACACCTGCGTTACGTTGTACTGGCCGGGCTGATCAATGTTGCTACCTGTCCCATTTGTAACAGAAGAGCAACCATCTCAATGCCGTTTGTTTATTCAGATCCGCCTTATAATGTGCTTGCTTATGTACATCCGCGCGCTGATGCTCCTGAAGATGCACGCATGATGATCCTTGAGAAGTTGCGCGATGTCTATCTGGATGCGACGAAGCTCCGTGAGCAGCAAACTGATAAGGCGGGAGAAGCCAGTGGCAATAGCGGTGGACAAGTCGTTTCGCTCTCATCCAACGAGGCCAAAAATATGCCTCCTCTCAAAGTGATTTTTGGCATTGAGCAGTTAGCCGAGCTGATGAATGGTGTCTTGACGCCTGAAGATCGCTTGGGACGCCTGGCCTTGAATACTCAGAGCCGGAATGAGGCGGAACGCGGACAGTTCCATGATATCGCACGCAAACTGGCGAGCGAGATGAGTTGTTGCATCGAGGTCGAAGATCTTCCCGATGAATACACTGTCTGGATCTATGGGGCTCGTCGTCACGTTGGAGCACTGATGCGCGAATTGGCAACGCGAGGATAAAAATGATAACCGTTGGCATTATTACGATTAGCGATGGCGCTGCCAAAGGTGAACGACAGGATTTGAGTGGCGAGCGTATGCGCTCGTTGATCTCTCAGTTGCCGGATTCACAGATCAGCGCCCAGACCATTATTCCTGATGAACAGGAGCAGATTACAGCAACGCTCCTTGATTGGAGTGATAATCATCACCTCAATCTCATTCTGACGACTGGCGGGACTGGCCTGGCCCCACGCGATGTCACTCCTGAAGCGACCAAATTGGTCATTGAGCGCGATGCTCCTGGCATTGCGGAGGCTCTCCGTGCGATGAGTCTACAATATACACCAACAGCGATGCTTTCACGTGGCGTTGCTGGTGTGAGAGGACGTACACTCATCATCAACCTGCCAGGTAGTCCAAAGGCCGTGCAGGAATGTCTGACGTATATTATAGAGGTCCTTCCACACGCCATCAATCTGCTCACAGAAGGTCCTAGGGAACACTAAAACGATGGGGGAATCCAAGATTACGACCAGGGATGACACAGATGTAACATATACAGGTCATACCGACAATGTATTTGCTGTTGCCTGGTCTCCCGATGGCAGTCGTATAGCTTCAGGCGGACGGGATAACACTGTCCAGCTATGGGATCCCGTTACTTGTCGTACCCTGCTCACCTTTCGTGAACATTCTGGCTGTATTCTGGCGCTTGCCTGGTCTCCTGATGGACAATATCTGGCAACAGCTTGCAACAGCGGTATCGTCCATATCTGGAATACACAGACAGGGATGGTGCATATCACCTATCGAGGTCATGTACGCTTTGTGCGCAGCGTCTCCTGGTCTCCTGATGGATCTCTGATTGCTTCGGGCGGTGAATATGGCGATAGTAGTGTACAAATCTGGGAGGCCTTCACAGGTCGACAGCGCTATACCTGGCGTAACCAGTATCGCATATTTGCCGCTCCCTGGTCTCCCCAGGCTCCACGTATTGCATCAGGTAGCTTCGACGCAAACGTACAGATCTGGCATCCGCTAACGGGTCAACAACAACTTCAGTATAATGGACATACTGGTCCCATCTATGCTGTCAGTTGGTCTCCTGACGGGACTAGTATTGCTTCTGCCGGTCATGACACACAGGCCCATCTATGGGATGCTACAACTGGTCAGGTCAGACTCATATACCGTGAGCATACGCATCCCATTAAAACCATTGGCTGGTCTCCCAACGGCTCCTACATAGCCACCGGAGGGAACGACAACATGCTTCATATCTGGTCCTCCAGCACAGCACAACGTCTAGCCACACTCCCCACCCAGCATACGACCTGGATACGCAACCTCCACTGGTCACCTGACAGTCATCGATTGGCCTCAGCCAGCCAAAAACTTGTTCATCTCTGGTCATGGCAAACAGCACAGTAAGATGCGCTAGCGCCTTAACAATCTAAAATAGACACTATTCATCACAACACATCAGGAAGCTAATAACGACATCAATTAGATTTTATTCAGCATACAACTTATCCCAAGGGATTACATTTAACATTGTGTTAACATTAACATAAAGGTTTATTAACCCTGCAATGATATGTATTAATTTAGACTCAAGAATGTCTTTCAATTAAGCACATTTCCTATACCATCTAATGATGATGAACTCAATTTTGTTAAGGAGATATGATGGAATCACATCATTTACATAATTCCCAAACCCCATCTCAGCCAGATCAAGTTGGGACGAAGAATGCAGACTCAACAGCTCTCCAGGAGGTTTCCCAGGAAAAAAATGATCACATGGGACAGTTTGATCCGACGCAAACCTTGAATATGCAATCTCAAACCAAAATTGATGTTCAAAACGCAAATTTCTTTTATGGATCGAAACAAGCATTGTATAATATATCGTTGCCGCTACGTAATCGCCAGGTAACTGCATTGATAGGTCCCTCCGGTTGTGGGAAATCAACATTCTTGCGCACATTGAATCGTATGAACGATCTGATTCCTAAAACACGCACAGAAGGTCAGGCGCTCTTTGATGGCTTCAATATCTATGATAAGAAAACAGATACGGTCCTTTTACGGCAACGTATCGGGATGGTGTTCCAGCGTGCAAATCCTTTTCCGAAATCCATCTTTGACAATGTCGCTTACGGATTACGTGTCCAAGGGCAGTCAAAAAAATATATACAGGAGCGCATAGAGTATAGCCTACAGGCTGCGGCCCTCTGGGATGAAGTCAAAGATCGCCTGCATACAAGCGCCCTTGGTCTCTCAGGTGGTCAGCAGCAACGCCTCTGCATTGCTCGTGCTCTGGCAGTTAAACCGGAGGTCCTTTTGATGGATGAGCCTTGCTCGGCATTAGATCCTATTGCGACCCTGAAGATTGAAGAGCTGATTACTGAACTAGTAAAAGAGTATACGATTATTATCGTGACACACAACATGCAACAAGCTGCACGTGTATCTCATTTTACGGGCTTTTTCTTGAGTGGAAAATTGATTGAGTGCGCTCCAACAACTACTCTTTTTGGGCGTCCACGCAATAAAGAAACAGAAGATTATATTAGTGGCCGTTTCGGTTGATCATTACAATTAAACATTACATAAGTAGGAGATTTCAGTGGCACGGAAAATACTGGTTGTGGACGATGAGGCTGTTTTATTAGAGACTATAGCCTATAATTTAGAACAATCAGGCTATCAAGTCGTTATAACATCCAATGGTATCAATGCATTAGAGGCTGCTCGCCAAGATACACCTGATCTGATAATACTGGATCTTATGTTACCCGGCATCGATGGCTTGGAAGTTTGCCGCCGCTTACGGCGTGAGGACGCAACATCAACCACACCCATTATTATACTGACAGCAAGAAGCGATGAGATTGATAAGGTTGTAGGTCTAGAGGTTGGAGCTGATGATTATATAACCAAACCCTTCGGACGAAGTGAGCTGCTTGCACGCGTCCGTGCGCTCCTCCGACGTGCTAATTATCCAGCCACCAATGATGGTCAACTAACGCGGCAAGCTTCTCATAACGCACATCATAATGAGAATCAGCTAGCTTCTAAATATCAAGAATTGGTAGTTGACACTCTCCATATTGATGAGGCCGGAAGATTAGTAAGCAATCGAGGACAACGTATAGAGCTACAACCAAAACAATTCGATTTATTAGCCTATTTTGTCCACAATCGCGGAACTGTTTTGACCCGTGATCAACTGCTCCAACATGTCTGGGGTTACGACTACGTTGGCGATACACGTACTATAGATGTCCATGTACGCTGGCTACGCGAAAAATTGGAAGAAGATCCAGCCTCTCCAAAACTGCTGCAAACGGTACGCGGAGTCGGCTATGTTTTTCGAGGCTAACAAAGGCACGCCGCGAAAAGAAGAAGGAGATAGTGCCTTTCCACATTATTGTACTACTTTTGTCTCAGCCAATGCCTGCAACAACTTCTCATAGACAGCATCGAGATGTTCTGGCATTACCTTGATATCTCCGATGACGGGCATGAAATTCGTATCACCATTCCAACGTGGCACAACATGATAATGAATATGCTCAGCAAAGCCCGCACCAGCGACTTTGCCCATATTGATACCCATATTAAAGCCATCAGGCTTCATCGCTACGCGGAGAGCTCTAAGAGCCCATTGAGCTTGAGCCATCATATCTGCCAATGTCTCTGGACTCAGTTCATCCAGCGCACCAATATGCTCAAATGGTGCGATCATAAGATGCCCGCTGTTATAGGGATACAGATTAAGCATCATAAAACAATACTTACCACGATGCAGAATATGATATTTCGTATCATTCTTCGCATCCGGTTGCACACAAAAAATACAGCCTGGCACTGGTGGGTCTTTGGGATCAATAAATGCCATCCGCCAGGGTGCCCACAAATTTTTCATCATTAATCTCGTTTACAAACTAAACTATTGCGGATCAACCCAGCGATCGGCCCAGGTATGAATTGCCTCAGTGACCGGTTTCAGAGCATAGCCCTTCTCTGTAAGTTGATATTCAACTCGTACTGGAATTTGTGGATAAACCACGCGATTAACAATGCCTTCCATCTCTAATTCGCGTAGACGATCGCTCAAAACGCGGTCTGACAGACCTTCGACGAGCGCAGTCAATTCACAAAAGCGCCGGGGGCCATCCATCAGAGCGTTTAGCAACAATCCAGTCCACCGCTTACAAATCACCTGAACAGCATGTTCATAACGGTGACATACTTGAGGAGGACATCCTTGAACAGTCGATGATACTGTTTGTTGTGTTGGCTTTGTCACCATGAATGCTCTGCCTACCATTTCCTATTCTGTCTGCCTGCAAATGCAAGTCTTCAAAAAAGACATTTCAAACCAGTATACTTTCCATTAAATTGGTGTAGTTTTTAGTATACCATGCTTTCTACTCTAAGGCAAGCGACGTTACGCGTAAAAAGTAAGTTTCCAGGAGAGTATGTTTGTTGCCAAAATCCAGATCAACAAGATACTATGGAGATAACAAAACTCAGACGAATTTGGAGCATGCAATTTATGTTAGATGTTGTACTTGAAACTCACTTTGAGACATTTCAACTCAAATTAGCCTTCAATGTCCAATCTGGACAAACAACGGTCTTGCTCGGCGAAAGTGGAGCCGGGAAAAGTACTGTCTTACGCCTACTAGCAGGTTTACAAAAACCACATAAAGGACTTATAGTACTCGATGGCGTAACTTACTATAATAGTATACAACATGTGTTTATTCCACCGCAAAAACGTCCCTTTGGCTATGTCTTCCAGGACTATGTACTCTTTCCCCACCTCACAGTCTTCGAAAATGTAGCATTTGGCTTACGTGCACAACGCCTCCCTCATCAGATCATTCGCCAACAAGTCGCAGAAGCTCTAGAGCGTGTCCATCTGACTGATCTTGACCGCCGTCTTCCAACACAGATTTCCGGCGGACAACAACAACGTGTTGCTATTGCTCGTGCTCTGGCACTGCGTCCCCAGCTGTTGTTACTAGATGAGCCACTCGCTGCCCTGGATGTACAGACTAGACGTGAAGTACGGCAAGAACTACGACATATTCTGCGTGATATCGATATCACCACCCTGATGGTTACACATCAATATCTGGATGGCCTACTCTTTGGTGATCAAATTCTGGTGATGGATCAAGGACAACTTATCCAGCAGGGAGGACAACACGAGCTGCGCGAGTATCCTCGTTCATCGTATGTGGCAGAACTTGTGGGCGTTAATTTCTTTCGCGGTCAAATTGAACAGTGTGAAGATAATACTACTTGTATTATTCGCCTACCCGATGAGGCAGCCAATGGACATCCCACAGAGATAGTCGCAGCGATAAAAGAGCAAGAGGAACAAGCAGCTTTCCAATCCAGTAGAGGCAAAGAAGCATTTGTGGTTATAGATCCACGCAGCATCACACTTCATCAGACAATCCCTGAAGGATCAGCCCGCAATATCTTCCGAGGAGAAATCGCCCATATTCTCCGCCTTGGTGGCCCCACCGGCAACCACGATGGACAGGTACGCGTGAGCATCCTTCTTAAGCAGAACGAGGCGCCGCTCACAGCGGAAATCACCGAAACCTCAGCGGCGCGTATGCATATTGAAGAAGGGCAAACTATTTTTGCTACTTTTAAAGCATCTGAAGCCAGTGCGTATCTTTAGTGCCGATTGGCGTAATTCATTGCCAAAAAGAGCGGATATGTATCAGAGAGAGAAGCCATCCCATTACTACAAGTCTTTATAATACCGAACTAAAGGTAAAGCAGTATATCCAGCCTTCTCATATGATCTTCTGGCAGGTGCATGACCGAGATCTCCACCTGTACCTACAATGGCCAACTTTATATTGCTTTCCTTCATCTTTTCAAGCACAAAATTGTTCAATGCTGTCCCTATGCCACGATTTTGATATTCGGGATGCACGGCAAGTAATTCAACTTCCCCAGTTTTATCCTCAATATTTAAAGTATATGCGATAAACCCAGCTACGATTCCAGCGAATTCTGCCACCCAGACAAGGGCTTGCGTGTCATCTTTACAAATCCCTTCAACCTCCTCGCGCTGCCGCCTGCTCCAATCTGGATAAATAAGTGGATAGATTCTCTCGCCCAATACTTGCTGGAATGAGCTAAAAACTGGAGCCCACGCTAACAATGATAATCGAACCAGGTCCTCAATGTCATCGTCAGAAACTGGTCGAATGGATAAATGCATCTGCTCCCTACCATCATTATTCATGGACGGTCGCTCTCTCCCAGTCGCACGATGTGGGAATGGCATTGTGCAAAGCTTCTGCTAATGCATCCAGATCCTTGATCTCATCGCGATACACCGACCAGGCTTTGGCTTTCTGACCAGGCTCAGTAATCTTACGATAGACATTTAAACTGATTAGTTTGCCATTCGGAAAAAACTCCTCTGTAATACGTGGAACATCTTCCCAAGCCAGATCAATCACCTCACCTTTGCCAGTCTTTCGGACCAGCGCGGTCGGTTTGATCGTGATTGTAAAGGAGACAGGAGCAACTAGACGTAAATAATAGGCAAAGCCCGCCACAAATAAAATGGCCGCGATTGTACTACCGATGACAGAAGCATCGTTGCGATTCATATGCTGATAGACGGCAATCCACAAAATGAGGGCCACTATACCAATAAGCCCAATAACTGTGACAATACGTTTGAACAGGCTCAAACCAGGTCCAAAAAATTCCTGTTCTTGCGCGACTGAAGATGATGCCATTTAAAACTCTCCAAAAAAAGTTACCAATTCACTGTGTGTATTGTAGCAACGAGAAACGAATCATGCAATGGATGGGGATCAAGAATCACAACTTGCCAAATCCACTTGCGGACAATCTAGCGGGAAGTGTGTTGGTGCGTGCTAGCATATCGCCACTGACACGCTAGCACGCACCAACACACTCAAAGTTGTGCAGAGAGCGGAGGACTAAAAAATGCTCTTGGTCAACGTGGCTAAGAACTCGGTATTATTACTGGTCTTGGCCATATGTTGTAGCAACGCTTCGGTTGCTTCCAGACTACTCTTTCCACTCTGCTGATCAGCAAGCGTGGAGAACATACGACGCATAACTACAATAGAGCGCAGGGTTTTATCATCGAGGAGCAGTTCTTCACGACGTGTACTGGAGCGGGCAATATCGATAGCAGGAAAGACGCGGCGTTCAGCCAATTTACGATCCAATAAGAGTTCCATGTTGCCAGTACCCTTAAATTCTTCGTAGATCACATCATCCATACGACTCCCGGTATCAACCAGGGCTGTGGCGATGATGGTTAAGCTACCACCTTCTTCGATCTTACGTGCAGCACCAAAGAACCGCTTCGGTGGAATCAAGGCACTGGGATCAAGACCACCAGACAGTGTACGACCACTAGGCAGCACTGCCAAGTTATAGGCACGGCTCAAACGTGTGATGCTATCCAACAGGATCACCACATCACGGCCGCCTTCAACCAGACGCTTGGCACGCTCCAGGACCATCTCAGCCACACGTGTATGGGCCTCAGTCGGCTCATCAAACGTGGAACTAATAACCTCTGCTTTCACAGAGCGCTTCATGTCAGTTACTTCTTCAGGTCGCTCACCGATCAGAGCAATCATCAAATGAGTATCGCTATAATTTTCGGTAATAGAGTTGGCAATTGACTTGAGGAGGAGGGTTTTACCGGCTTTCGGGGGAGAAACAATTAATCCACGTTGTCCGCGCCCGATCGGAGCCACTAGATTAACCAGACGACCTGAGATATTCGAAGGGCCTGTCTCCAGGTTGAACATCTCTCGCGGGAAAATTGGCGTCAAATTATCAAAGTGCGGGCGTCTTTTCGCGATTTCTGGATCTACTCCATTGATGGCCTCAACACGCAGGAGTCCATAATATTTCTCATTATCTTTAGGGGGACGCACTTGACCAGAGACCATGTCACCTGTGCGCAGACCAAATCGACGGATTTGAGACTGCGAAACATAGACATCCATATTACCCGGCAGGAAGCGTTCCTGGCGAAGGAATCCAAAGCCATCCTCTACTATCTCCAACACACCAGCGCTAAAGATGTTTCCTTGCTGTTCAGTATTGGCTTGAAGAAGTCTAAAGACGAGGTCCTGTTTCTTGAGGGTGCTGTAACCAGAGAGTTCGAGGTCGCGAGCGATATCGCGTAACTCTGTAATGGTTTTCGTTTCTAACTCAGCTATGTTCACGTTGTGTAAGGGCGCAGCAGATTCATGAGGGAAACGCCCTTTCTCCTTTCTGCGGTTGAACCAGGATAATCAAGGGTGGGAATTTTTTTATATATTGGGTCACGTTGAAATAGTATCCTGTTTGAAAGACTTGAAATTCATGTGGCTGTGATGGTTGTTAAGAGGTGCCAGCCATATACCAAAGACACTATACAGCACGCCTTGCCACGAGCGGGAACCGGTGGACAATCTGCTTGGCGTAGTACATATCCCTGGAGCTAGCTAGAATATACCATAGACATCAGGAGATGTCAAGTGTACCAATTACATCTTCTTCGGTTATAAAAAGCCTGAAGCATGTCTCTTTCTGTGGTACATACTATTTGCTGCCTCGATGTGTCGGGCGATTAATCCCCTGAATACCAGCCCAACCAGTTGCCCTTTGCATATCATAGAATGAATACCAATACTTGTCAATCCATTCGTTACAACAGCGCAAGTATTCATCTAACCCACGCTGCTCTAACTCTCGCTCCACAACCCGGTTGGCATGCGGATGCCGATATTTGGGTTCTATCGGCGAACCAAAACCATGGACATAATGTACTATTTCATGAGCAATCGTTGTAATCAGCACATATTCGGGTACCTGCTGCACCTGCAAGAGCGTATTGACACCAATAAATGTCAATGTGGCATCCAGCGAAAGGCGGATGAGCCCCAGGCGCGTTTTCCAGGGATAACAATACTCAATGCTAAGGTTATTGATACAGAGGCTATCGGCGAAATATGTCTGCCAGATCCAACGCAAATACACTGTCAGGTCATACCTATCTGCTGGTATTCTATCAAAAGCATGTTCGTTCATCATTACAGGTGAGAGCATACAGGAACTCCTTGTCCATAAAAAACACCTGCTCCTTGCCTCCTACTCACAATCCTCAACCCACAAACAGGCATAAATTTTGTTCGTACATTCAGTATACCAGAGGGTCTGGAAGGTAAAAAAACGCTGCTATTTCTTCCTTCAGATGAGATTTCCATAAAGGGTTACAAAGAGGTTGCACTACTTGGGATGAAAACGTTTGCAAAAATTGTTCTTATATGAGGAATGTGCTACTGCAAAATTTTTGCCAGCTCAGACTTTAGTTTTGTTGATAGATACCGATGATAAAAAACAATATTCATTACCGTTTGAGATTAATTTAGATTTACATTAAACGCAGCCATGTAAGCGCAGAACAGGTCATCTGACCCATGTATATTTGTCTTGCTTCCATTACTCTTTAGTGTATCTTCCTAGCGTATAAATAAGTAAGTAAGGAGGTAGGAACATTGAATGCGACACTTTGTAGCGAGACTCAGTCAGATTTAGAAATCCGCGATCTAGCTGTTATGACGGAAGATCACTATGCAACGATGCCTCTGGGAATCGTATTGCCCAAACAACTACCCGTTGATGAAGAAGTACTTTATACTTCTTTCGAGGAAGCGCTCAGCGATCGGCTGATTGCATTGAATGATCACTGGAACTACCGAAGCGACTGCCAGCTCACAGGTATCCAACAAGAGCCTTCATACGCAACTAATCCATCATTAGTGGCGCAATCACATACAGATACAGAACCGCTTGCCGTTCAATCGCATCAGATTACGCGCATCTGGCCACGATGGATGATCTTTGGCTGTCTGGAATTGATGCGACTAATGATCGGTTTCGATCTGATGGGACTGCTTATATTACACATACGCTAAGAGTGTTTTGTAATATAAGCAACGCATGTCGATACAGCAATTCTTAACTTATTTCCCTCTAACGCCATAGCTATCTCCCCCCACCGCAGCGACTCACCATACTTGCACATCCATTTTTATAGTAACGCCGATCTTCAGACCTCAAACTAGTACTTCCAGCACATTCCGGCACATGAAATATATATATCACTGGCCTTATGCTTCTCATATATATATACGGTTTTTCAATCTTGCTATAAATCATGATAAAATAGAAACAGCGATACTAATACAGTAGTTACTACGTATATTACTGAAAAGGGGATTATGTGCAAAGTCGTCCAAGAAGACCACAGTTTTCTTCTCGACCAGAGGGAAGTTCGGCCAATGTAACCTCGGCCATTGGAATGGAAGAAACTTTTGGTCGTTCGCGTGCCCGGCGCACATCACTTTTTACACGCTCCATGCTGTGGATTACCGGGTTAATCTGCGCTGCTTTCTTACTAGGAACATTTGCCCAGGCCTGGTCAAATAGTCATTTCGTAGCACAGGTCCAAAAGGAGCAACAGGCACTTAATCAAATTCAGGTGCAACATGCTCAATTGCAAAAAGAGGCACAACACTACCAGGATCAAGCAGTGATTCAAAGCGAGGCACGTCAACAACTCGGATATATCCATACTGGCGAGCAGCCGGTTGTGATCACTAGCACCAATACAACAGGACAACAGAAAGACAAGCAGGCAACTAGCACGCCTCCTCAACGTAGTTATTGGGATCAATGGTGGCGCATTTTCTTTGGTCCTGCTAGTAAATAAGATGTCTTCCTCTGACTCTACATGAGAGAAAAAAGTCATATGCTCGCTTGAATTACTTGACAGGATATGTACGATAAACGTATAACGTAAGTATAGTTACATTGTACAAATCACCACATTTAGGATAACAAATGAAAGTGAAGCGCAACTACAACATTATAGCTTTTCTTATGATTCAGCTCCAATTCTGGCGCGAGTCATTTGAGTTGTTATCGAAAAAGGTGCGTTTCGTAATGTAATGAAATAAATATTACAGGCGAAACGCATCCAGCGTTTCGCTTTTCTTTTTTTTATGGTCAAAAAATCTGGCTCTGGCTGTAGCTGGATGTGACTGAAGTGACTTTTCTATCCATTTACGGGAAATGCTTACAGGGCAAGGTAGCCACTCGAAAACAAGGTCTGTTTCTTTTTTATATAAGGGCGTAAACGTGCAGTGATGCATGCTGAAATAAAGTAACAGCGTGCCAATAAAGCCAAGATTTCCTCGCTGTCAGATGAGAAAAGTGCTACAGCACCTTTCTCATCTGACAGTATACGGGTATGAAATGGCAGCCCGGTATTATTCATTTTTTGTTCGAGCGTTGAAGTTGCATTCCCAATGGGAACGGTCACATCTCTCCACTCAGGTGGTATCGATGGTGATCCACATTTATAATGCCGTGGTTAGTAACCACGGCATTATAAAATCAGGCCAGGCCAGTGAGGTAACGTGGGGTTGGATGTACCTGGCAGGCACAAATCACAGCTTTGCCAGAAGATCTGGCCGGGATCACATTATATCAGCGATGATCCCGGAACTTCCTCAATTGATGGAAGTAATCCGAAGATTTTTTATGAGTAGGAGTTATTATGAGTATACGTACGCACTCTCTGTCGTCTAAACAAACCTCTCTGGCTGAAGAAACACCTGCACAAAAAGTCGCGCTCTACATGCAGGAACACTTAACGAATTATCTCCATGAATTAACTGCTCTTTGTGCCATCGACTCAGGGACGTATTACAAAGTTGGCGTCGATGAAATATCACTCTACATCGCCGAGCGGATGCGTGGTCTGGATATGGATGTTACACTCCTCGAAAATGACACTTGGGGAAATGATGTCTGCGGTATCTTGCGTGGAACAGGTAAGGGTATTGTGGCAATCCTGGGCCATATGGATACTGTCTATCCAATCGGAACTGCCGCTGCGCGTCCCGTACGTATTGAGGAAGACCGAGTGTATGGTCCTGGTGTCATCGATATGAAAGGCTGCATCCTCCTCGCCATTTATGCCTTAGAGGCGCTCAAGGCACTCGATTATCAGGATTTCGCTGAAATTCGTTTCCTATGCGTCTCCGACGAAGAAATTAGTGAGCGTCACAGCAAAGGCATTATCCAAAAGATCTGTGATGGTTGCCATGCTGCCCTGGTGTTGGAAGCCGCACGTGAAAATGGCGATCTAGTAAGTGCACGCAAGGGAGGTGTCTGGTATAGATTGAATGCCTATGGACATTCAGCTCATGCCGGTGTCGAACCTGAAAAGGGCTCAAACGCTATTGTAGAAATTGCGCATCAGATTCTGCAGCTCCACTCGCTACATGGATGGCGTGAAGGGCTCACCATCAATGCAGGCCGCATTACTGGCGGCACAGCGACAAACGTGATCCCTGACCATGCAGAGGTCCTGATTGATGTCCGCTTCGCTCACACAGAGGATCGTATAGCTTTTGAGCAACGCTGGCAAGAGCTACTCATGGATAAGTGTGTGCCCGGTGTTGAGTTGGTACTCACCACCGATCCAGATGATCGTAATCCAATGACCTGCACACCAGAAAATCTCTATATGGCCCAATGGGCTCGAGAAATCGCCCATGAACTAGGCTTCGAAGTCAACCATGCGCCAACTGGTGGTATCTCAGATGCGAATTATGCATCGGGCTTTGGCTATCCCGCACTCGATGGTCTAGGTCCAGTCGGTGGCTTGGATCATAGTCCTAATGAATATATGGAGAAATCTAGTATTGTCCCTCGCGCTGCTCTGTTGGCTGGACTTATTGCTGAGATTGGATCTAAAGCACTATAGATCCTGGCAATACAATGGACCCGGTTGCTATAGCAACTGGGTCCATTGTTGAAAATGTAAGATGAGTCATAATACAGTGTTACGCACGAATCTCTTCAAGCATTGACAGGTTAATAAAAAGATCGCAACTCTGTCTGAGGGTGGCAGACATCGCTTCATCAAAGGCTGCAACCTCAACACGGACACCATGATCAGAGCAGTAATCAAGCATCGGCATAAAATCACTGTCACCACTGACCAGAACGACGCAGTCCACGGAATTACCGTCGACCAGACGCACAACGTCCATGCACAGGTCCAGATCTAGATCGGCTTTCTTCGCACCACTGGAGAACGTCTTATAGTTCTTGGTCGTAATCCGATAGCCCAGACCTTTCACAGCCTGTAAGAACATCTGCTCATCCCCTGCCTGCGGGCTGGTTGGACAATAGGCATGGGCGCGTACTAGACGACGATTGCCACGAAGGAAATCGAGCAGTTTGCCAAAATCTACTCCCATACGTAGCGTACGAGCCGAGTAGAGTAGATTTGCCACATCGACAAAGACTCCGACACGTTCTGTCGAAGGAAACGGTGGCAGCGATACAGAAACATTGGTCGGTGCTTGATTAACACGGCGGAACTCGGTCACAATGCGATCTGTCTGCGTTTGCAGTGCCTGCCCAACAATATTCGCGAATTGTGTCATCGCAGCCGCAGAGATTCCGCCCTCTGGGGAACGTGACGATGAGTAAAGAGCAGGTGGAGGCGTTGGGCGCGCTTCAGCACGAGTGTTACGACCATCTCGTGACGTGATACTGCCTCGTGCAGGTGAGGGCTCCGGCCCCATAAATGGTCCAGTCACTTCATTTCCTTGATTCATCTGGCTCACGGTATAACCAGAAACAATGTTATAGAGTTGATTTATTTGATCGCTTGTAGCGGCAGCTGGTATACGCGGCGACTGTACGGGCATTGGTGCCGATGTTGGTACCGGTGCCGGCGGCACTATTGGCGTCGGTGGCACCATCGCTATTGGCGCTTCAGGTATGCTCACCACATTCTGCTGCATATGTGGCGCCGTACTGCTTGATCCCGAACGATGACGCCGACGCCGTCGTGAACTTGCTTTTTGCAGTTCGGAATATTCCAATGGTGGCAAATCTTCTGGCGCGATATCTTCTTTGCGTACCACTGGTGGCTCAACACTAACAGTCGGTGGCTCAATAACGGGTGCTGCTTCCTGTACAGGAGTTACAACCGGTGGCTCCTTCTGTGTATGCCGTCGACGCCCATGTTCTACTGTTTGCGCAGGAGTGGCACTCTCTATCTCCTGAACAGTATTCGCATGCTTCTTACTCACAGGTTGCGCCTGAGGCTCTGGGGTCTGTACCGTACTCGCAGTGCTGGCCGCGACAGATGGCTCGCTCGTATGTTTAGCTTCTTGAGCCGCAGGTGCAGGTGTCGCC
The DNA here is from genome assembly GCA_963699315.1 of uncultured Chloroflexia bacterium. Taxonomy (GTDB): domain Bacteria; phylum Chloroflexota; class Ktedonobacteria; order Ktedonobacterales; family Ktedonobacteraceae; genus Dictyobacter. Next base: position 2,352,320 of record OY969433.1, on the reverse strand, counting down.
AACTTCTCTTGTTTCTCTTCTGCCTTCAGCTGAGTAGTTGGTTGGACATTACGACTTGCAGACTTTGGAACAGATGTGGTACTCGCTGAACCATTCGCTCCTGCCGCTGGTCGATCAAAGCGATAACGACGAGCTGGACGTGGCGCAACAGGCTCTACAACTGCTTCTACTTCGGGTTGAATCTCTAGCTTGGCAACAGCCTCAGGCTCTTCTGCAACAGGCTGAGGTGCCTCTTCCCGTTCATGTCTCCCAAGCCCATGACGTGGTAAACGTAATCGTGAAGCCGGACGTAAGAGTGGTGAGACAGGGCGTGTCGTAGGCTTTGCCTCTTCTTCACTCTTCACGGCTGAATTGTTCTCTTCTGTCCCTGCTTCCGGATGCACATTGGCAATAGGAGCTTCTTGCTGCTCCGATTTCGCCGCATGATCGTTTTTATCAGAGAAAATTTTCTCGGTAGACTCAATCAATTCAGGTGTCTCCTGATTTTCTGAACTAGCAAGGTTAGCAGCTACCGATGTCAGAAGTGAAAATGCATCAGCTTGCGAATCGCGCAACGTCGCCTGCAATAAGGCTTCCGCCTGGCGGAATTCAGCAATAAAATCGGTAAACGGCCGCACCTCTTCAGCTCTCGCATCGATAAGAGCCGCTCCTTCTGCATAAGGGAAGGTAATAACTGGACTGGCAGGTTCCTCTTCTGTCGTAGCTTGTAGCTGCTCTGGCGCCTGTTCAACAGGAATCTCGGTAACAGACGGGGTAACCTCTGGCAACTCTTCCTGTACTGGCTGAGCTATATGGCTCTCTGGCTGCACGGAATGAGAAGGTTCGATGTCTTCTTGTACTTCGATAGATTTATCTACTTGCTCTGCAGCAACTTCTAGCGCCTCTGTAGGAACACGTTCCTCATCAAGTGGAACCGCTATAGTCACTGTCTCAAAAATCTGTTCTTGAACAGCGGGTATCTTCTCAGCATCTCCAGATGGCTCCCCCTGTTGTATTGCTGATAGCTCAGTTGGCGCTGCCTCAGCTATCAGAGGAGTAACAGAATGCGTATCTGCCTCCAAAGTTATTTCCGAGGCTGTAGCAGCCTCTGCCTTATCAGAGACTTCAACAGGAGTCTCTACATTTGTTGATGCTTCCACTACTGGTGGAACATCTGATGAAGCATGCTCCGGCTCATTAGCAAGAGTGGTAAAATCCTCAGAAGGAGAGGAGGCTACTTCAACAGATACATCGGCCTCAGATGCACTAGAGGAGATCGTCATTTCATTTTCGGGGACAGACGAGTTCTCCACGACAGTTGCATCAACGTCGCCATGCTCATGATGTGTATGTTGCGTTGTCACTAAGATCTCCAGTCTCAGTCGCTACAAACCGGGGCGCAGGTTACTTTGGTAGAATGCAATAGACTGAAGACAGTTGGGGCGAACATGCTTTTTCAAACCTTAACCAACTTGTGCCGATGCGTTCCCATCATTATCCTCGGCTGTCTTTTCACGCTGCGCTTCTTTTTCACAATCCCGGTCTGGTCTTACCTTTGTCGATGCCGTTACCTATGAATCTTGCTGTACGCTACCATCGAACGGCAGAAACGTTAATGCGTACAGAACGAACGTCGGAAGCGTTTGCCTCGCTAGACGTGAACGGTGTTGGCACATGACAGTCGCCCTTTATTGGTACCATATCAGGTAACGAAATCTTTGGTCACGCATTTCTAGCGGTTGACGTGTGCAACGTCACACGGCGATTATGCGTTCCACAGCGGTCGATATTGAATAGAGACCACTAATGGGGCGAGTGCCCAGGTACCAATGTGAGTTAAAAGTTTAATTACCAATAAGATGACATGTTCTAATCAAGCCACTACCTTTGTTTTACACTCAATACCCGATCCCTTAGCACAAGCCTTGGTAGAGCTGACCATGAGTGAACTAACAACAGCAAAGTAAATGAACATCACCATCCAGCTTTGCTCATGCGGAGCAGGCCAAAGAGAATTTTTAAGGCCTGGATGCTGCAACGCATATATATAAGCATTCCAAACAGAATGATGTTCTCTGCATAACGGTCAGGCATCGAGTCAAAAATGCGCCAAAGTTTGTGACGACAATACGAACACGGGCCATTACGCGATTGAACATGTCAGAAAATGTCTGCGAACCGCACCAGCCGCCCAACAATGAACTGATATCTTACGCTATCACCAGTGCAATATTAGCACTGAGCAGCAGTCATCTACCTGTCAACATGTTGGAAATTCTATCAAACCAAGCCAGTGGTTTTACTATAAACTGCGACCAATTTTCTGGCTCGTCGCTGTATGCGCTTGCTAAACATATTTTCATTGTACCACACTTAGTCACTCTTGGACTAGTAGTTTGTCACTAGGGATTTGCTATATGCTGTCTGTTTCGTGTATTCTAGTGCAGAAACCCTTTGACCAGAAGGGCTCTCTACGCTGTTCTCATGCGCGTAAATGCGTAATTATGAGGAGCGTATCTGTTCTCTCTGCCCAAAAGAAAAACATGCGAGCCTTATTTATCATTTGGGGGTGATAAATAACACTTGCATGTTTAGATTGGATGGCTATAGGGCTTGTATCTCTACGCGATAGCGGGGCGGCGGGCTTCACGCTGTTCTTTATTTATCAAGTAGCGTACCCAATGGTAATAAGACTGCACATCCCACATTTTGCCACCAGGTGCTCCGGCTCCCGCTTCGATAGTGGCACGGATATCCAGAGCCGACTGACCTTCAAACCAGGTCATACCACTGCCAATAGCGCTAAGTGTATGAGCATCACTGTTTCCCAGTTCCGGCAGATGATATATTTCACGGTTCGTTCCCATGGCCACATAGTTTGCATAAAGGCCACAAAAGCTCGCATTCCAACTCTCCATACCATCAAACCAGACATCGCTCGATGCGTGGATGCGGTCCATGACCGCGCGCTGACAACTATGGCGGAAGAAGCGATGCAATGGATGAGCGACTACGGCTAATCCATTCTGTTCATGGATCAGATCAATACTGCGCTCCATACTTAAACCCTCAGGAATTCGCTTTTCCAGAAAGAGACCGAGAAGATGGCCTTCTTTAGTAGTGACCTCTTCACCTACGACAAAATCAAAACGGTATGAATTTTTCGCCCAGAGGTCACGAGCACGTAACGATCCCTCAATCACATCATGATCTGTAATCGCAATCACATTCAGGTCAGTATTGTTCTGCACATGAGCCAGAATCTCTTCGATAGTTCCGCATCCATCGCTATACGTGCTATGCATATGCAAATCAGCCTTACCATGTTTTCCTGCATGCATTGCCTGTTCAGCTGTCATTTTATGGCGCTTCTTCAGCATCGCGGTACCGGGCACTACATGCTCAAGATCTATCTTTTCTTGATTGATTTTGGTCGTTATCATGTCTTTCCTTTTCTGTTTTAGCCCTTTCCCAGGCCAGACACTCTTGCGTACTCCATTATCCTCTCCTGATCCCCAAAAGTATGCTTTTTAAAGAGAACCACCTATCCACTCATCCTATCTCCTAATCTTCCATTCAGGTGCTACTTCAAGCTTGCTCTTCAAGTTCCAGGTTTCACTTCTACACTACCACAAGTACGTTAAACTTTCGAATTAAAAGAGTGTAATTTTTTGTTAAATTCAAGTTTACGCTTAGCGCTATGCTACAAGACCACAAGGAACGCGCTAAAAAACGGTACTATGTAGGACGGCTTATGACAAGTAAAGTAAGAAGTAGCGGGTATAAACAAAAAGCTTCCTTCTCTTACAAAAGAAGGAAGCTTCTCGCAAAGAAACGGATCGTTGAAATTGTAAATAAGTGGGTGACCAGGGACTCGAACCCTGAACCTAACGATTAAGAGTCGTTTGCTCTACCATTGAGCTAGTCACCCATATGCTTTTGTCCAGCACAGAGATAATAGCATACTGACCGATTCCCGTCAAGAGATGAAAACCATCAATTTTGCGTATCGGCAAAATTGATGGTTTTTGAGCTACTTATTTCTTAGATACGGTCGGTGTAGAAGTTGAGACGGGAGTGGCGGCTGAGACGGGAGTAACGGTTGCGTTCAACTGCGCTTTTTCTGCCGCTACCTTTTTCTGTAGAGCACTTAGATATGCCTGTGCGCCATCCAGGTCAGACTGCGTGATTGCATCCAGTTGCATGGGCATGGTTGTGGCTTGACTAACCCACGACTCAAGCACTTTCTGAATGGCAATCAAGGTCGCGTTATCTTGATAAATACCTGCGAGCAACTGACGGGCTGTTTTGAAAGCATTCAGCATGCCAGTCAGTACATCACCAGCGATGGCGGCACCAAACTTGACAATGGGTGAGACAAACACATCATACGCGACCCGTGTCAAACGGGCAGCGGTAATAGCGCCTTCAAGTGTAAAGCCTTCGATACTTTCCATCGAGGAGACAAATTCTTTGCGGGCTTGAGCTGCTCCCTGAGCCACACCGCGATTAAAAGCATCCTCAACCTGATGGGTCACATTTGTTCCCACACTATCAACTGCCTGCGGCACTACCTTAGGCAATTCAACAGCGGCCACTCCGACACCTGCCACTGCCACTACGCCTGCTCCAATTAATAAACGGCGGCGTGAAAGTTTCTTTTGCTTGCCACTACTTTTGGGTCGCCGGACAGACGAGCGATCCTCTTCATACTCATACGCATAATCATACTTATCGTCTTCGTCGGGATAAACACGATCAGACAACTCTGGCTCCAGCCGTCGTGTGGATTTTGGCTCAGGCTGACGCAATGCGACTGATCGTGATGGATGTATGGAAGGTTCATCATCATAATCATCATAAGCATGTGGATAACGCACGCGTTGTTCAAGAGGTTCTACACCTCCGAGTTCTTGCTCAACCTCAGCCAGATCGCGCCAATCATCAACACCATACTCATTTTCGTCCGCGCTATAGATAGCCTCATCGGTTGGCAAGAGCAATTCGCTCGTTGGCGGCAGATTTATGCTCCCGCTCCGCCCTGAGCGTGATGGATGATGGCTACGATACTCCGAAGATGGATAGTCCTTTGGTGCATATTTATCCCGATGTAAGACATGACGCCTACCAGCACGTGATCCAACTAGCTCTTCTTCTGCCCCATAGCTATCCTGATCCGAAAATCTTAACTGCTCCGCCTCATCCTCATTAGGACGTTTGCTTGCGATAATACTTTGACGCATAAGCTGTCGAGTTCGTCGGGGGTCAGGCCGATGCGCGAGTAACGTACCAGATCTACTCGCTGACTCACCGCTATTAGATTTCGGGCCATTCCCGCTCTGACTACGCAACGGATCATAATCATAACCATACTGGCGTCCGGGGCTTTTACGATACATTCGTCGTTCCAGGTGATCCTTCGACATGCTTTCCTCTACTCCTCCTGAGTTGACAGTTGTCAATTAGGGACGCTCATGCGGCACCAAGACGTAGGATAATGAAGCAAGTTCTTTATACTACACATTCTACATTACATCTTGCATTTAGTCCACATTCCTACTCATCAATCGGACTTTCCGTGACACTTCCCCTCTCGTCGCACCGCGCTCTACACGTGACCTGTCCGGTCACGGGCACCGTGAACATGCTGACTACATATAGGTATTCTTTCCCATCCATTCATAAGGGGAAACATCCTTTTTCCTCATAAAAGCACCGATACCTCCTGATTGATAGCAAGCTATGCTATAATGACACTTAGTATTATTTTACCTGAGGTCTAGGAGGAACGGCATGCCCGTTAGTGACGAAGATACGGAGAATATGCCGATCGTCGCGTGTGTCACGGTTGGTCTATTTGAGGAAAACTGCTATCTGTATGCTTGCCCCGAAACGCGTGAGGCAGTCATTATTGATCCTGGAGATGAGCCTGAAAAGATTCTTGAGACTATCCAGAAGCTCAAACTTGTCCCCAAATATATTATAAATACGCATGGACATATAGATCATATTTGTGCCATTGATGCAATCAGCGAAGTATACCCTGTACCACTTGCCATTCATCCAGCGGATGTTCCTCTCTATACAGATAAACTCACTGCACAACAATATGGACTAACGGCTCCATTAGTCAAGAGAAAACCAGATATTTTATTGCACGAAGGAGATAAAATTTCCTTCGGAACTCTGACTTTAGACGTTATTCATACCCCTGGTCATACTCCTGGTGGTATCTGTTTGATTAGTCAACCATATTGTGTCTTTAGTGGAGATACACTCTTTTACCGCAGCATCGGACGAACCGATTTAGCAGGAGGGAGCTATGAACAGATTGAACAATCGATCCGAAATAAGTTATATACCCTTGAAGATGATCTGGTCGTCTTTCCTGGTCACGGGCAGCCGACAACTATTATAGAAGAGAAGATTGAAAATCCATTTGTAATTGTAGAGGAGTAATGTTGTGTCAGTGATCTGTGTAATTGGAACAGGTTATGTAGGCTTGGTAACGGGCACGTGCCTTGCCGATCTAGGTAATACGGTCACCTGTATTGATATTGTTCAAGAAAAAATCGATCGTTTGAAACAGGGCATTCTCCCTATTTATGAGCCAGGTCTGGAAGAGATGGTCGAGCGCAATGTACAGGCTGATCGTCTACACTTCACCACCGATTATCGTGAAGGCTTAGCGGATAGCGAGTTCATCTTTATCGCCGTCAATACTCCCACAGGTGATAATCAAGGTGGGGCAGATATGCGCTTTGTGGAAAGCGCTGCACGCAGTATTGCGGAAAATCTCGATCACTATGCCATTGTTATCAATAAGAGCACCGTTCCTGTTGGTAGTGGTGATGTTGTCTCACGTATGATCAGCAGCAACCTTAAATCTCCTGGTGCTGGCTTCTCAGTAGTCTCCAATCCCGAGTTCTTGCGTGAGGGAGCCGCCCTGCAGGATTTTGAAAAACCCGACCGCATTGTATTAGGTTCCTCTGAGCCAGAGGCGGCACATAAAGTAGCGCATCTCTACATGCAGTTACGCGCTCCTTTCGTCATTACAGATCTCTATACGGCCGAAATGATTAAGTATGCCTCAAACGCTTTCCTGGCCACCAAGATCTCTTTCATCAATGAGATAGCGCAGATCTGTGAACGTCTGGGAGCTGATGTTAGTCAGGTTGCCGTCGGTATGGGTTATGATAAGCGTATCGGCCATGCCTCCCTGAATGCAGGCCTGGGCTATGGTGGTAGTTGCTTCCCAAAAGATGTTCGGGCTCTGGCACATATGGCGGATGAAGCCGGCTTACATCCACAGTTGCTCCATGCCGTCATGGATATTAACCATGATCAGCGTCGCCTGGTCGTATCCAAACTTACAAACCTGCTTGGCTCTCTGCGTGGTACAACCATCGGTATTCTAGGACTAGCCTTCAAACCCAACACGGACGATATGCGCGAAGCTCCAGCCATTGATATCATTCATTGGGTCACCAGTCAGGGAGCAACCGTACGTGTCTACGATCCAATCGCCACAGAGACAGGTCGCGAAGCTCTCCGCCGCGAGGGTGTTAATATGGAAGAGGTTATCTTCTGTAAAAAGGCTTATGAAGTTGCGGACAATGCTGACGCATTAGTCATTGTCACAGAATGGAACGAATTCAAAAATCTGAACATGCAGAAAATTCATGACGCAATGAGACGTCCCATTCTGATAGATGGACGTAACATCTATGAGCCATCCGAGATGAATCGCTATGGCTTTTTCTATCGCGGCATAGGTCGAGCCACCAGTCCGGCCGCCTCGGTCCTGCCATCTGGTGACACCACCAGCGCACTTGAAAATGAACTTATACAGGAAACATTAATCACTAGCGAAAGCTAAATACGTGGAGCTATTTCGATGAATGAAGAAGACCAGCCACTCCTTTTTACGCCACTCGTGCGTCGACCGGCTATGCCTATACCTGATTGGCTCTTCGGAACAGCTGGTGTAGCTGGTCTTCCAGCTCCATTGCATCCAACGCAAGGCATCAACGTAGCAGTCGGTGTCGACATTATCGAAGTTGACCGCATCCGCAAAGTCTACGAGCGACACGGAGAACGCTTCTTAAAGCGCGTCTTTACCGACCTGGAGATTGCTCAATGCCGAGGCAAAGTCGCGCGCCTGGCCGGACGCTTCGCCGTCAAAGAAGCTATCAGCAAGGCATTAGGAACAGGCCTACACGGCGTCGCATGGCGCGAGATGGAGGTTGCACAACTCTATAGCGGACGCCCCTCTGTGCGCCTCCACGGCAACGCCAAGAAACGTGCCGAATATCTCGGTCTGAACGCATTCGATGTTAGCATCGCCGATCTAGCTCAATTCTCCATCGCAATAGCCGTCGCCACGCAAGTAACTCCCACCACCCCTCCTGAACTATCCTCAGCAGGACCAACAGAAGCATGAGAGCACTCATACAGCGGGTCAGTCAAGCCAGCGTCAGCGTTGATCAGCGGATCGTCGGAAAAATAAGTCACGGTTTGCTAATACTCTTGGGCATCGGACCGGACGACGGTGAGGCCCAGGTCAAGGTCCTGGCAGATAAAATTATCAATTTGCGCATCTTTGAAGATGAAGCCGGCAAGATGAATCTTTCGCTACTCGATATTCAGGGTGAAGCTCTGGTGGTTTCACAGTTTACTCTCTACGCAGATGTGCGCAAAGGTCGTCGTCCCAGCTTCACTTCCGCCGCTCCTCCAACCATTGCCGAACCTCTCGTCGAACATTTTAAGACAGCTATCGCCACCTATGGCCTCACGGTGGCTGGCGGTATCTTTGGTGCCCACATGGAAGTATCCTTGACTAATAACGGTCCAGTGACCATCTGGCTGGACAGCGAGCAGCTAGCACGCTAAGCACAGTAAAGTAACTTCTACCGCTTCCCCCTCCCATAATGCTGTATAAAGTGAGCTATGTGAAATTTGGTTTTTCCCTTACTCAGCTATATAGATCACTAATTTGCATATCTCTACTAATTTGGTTATGATAGTACTCTTAGTCTGCTTATAAACGTATATGTATAAGAAGATTCAGAAGACATCTGATGAGTTGTTTGGCATGCGTTTGTTCATGATGCGAACGAACCTGCTGGCTGTATACAAATGGCAAGGGGGAAGGCTATGAGTGTAAATTCTCAATCAGGAAAAATGTATGATCCTAGATCGTCGTCACGTACTCCAATTTATTTATTGCCAGCCTTCTATGCTAAAGCAATATTCAAACCATCAGCACGTACATTTGCACAGACAAGTGAATATGCAAAATGGAATCTTGTCTGGCTGCAACTCGCAATATTGATAGCCATTCCATTGATACTCGGTCTGATTCGCAGTGTCTTTAGAGATCACTCCTCTGGAGTAAATACCATCGCGAACCCACTCTTTGGGTTGCTGAGTGCGATCACCGTTGGAGCGACAATCGGGGCTCTTATCCTCAAAATTATTCTTGTGCCTGTGCTCTTCCTGATCGGATTGAGCTTACAATATGCGATAGCGCGCATTGTAGGAGGGCGAGGACGCTATGTTGGACATGGCTTCTCTATGCTTCTCTACCAGGTTCCACTCACCTTCATTGGGGGCATCATCATAGCAGTTTTTGTCATCATGCATTTTTCCGCTCTCTTTGTATCTCCCATCATTAGCATGGTACTTTTCGTCTATGGCATATATATCAACGTGTTCGTCGTCATGGGGGTCCACGCTCTCAGCCGAGGAAAAGCCATCGCTGCAGTGATCATTCCCTATGTGATAGGTGTATTAGCCATTTGTGGAGGTCTGGCAGCATTAACCCATTATCTTGCCAAATCTCTCTCTACACTGCCATAAAGACAATACATCACATATCAAAAGTAGATGACTGACGAAATTTAGTCATCTACTTTTTAGCGCTATCCTTCTCCATGCGTCCTAACTATAGGATGTATCAATCACTACCATAAAAAGAACTCATATCAACGTTATCTATCTAGAATAGAACACAGAGCATACTTTCTTATACGCTGAAACGTATTAAAATCATACACAAACTGCGCCATTTACATTTATAAATTTATCTATAAGGATAAAAAAACACACAAAGGAGTGGAAAATGTCAGGCGAAACAGTCTTCGTGAAAGGCAGTGAGATGGGCAGGAAGATTAGCATGACTATTATCAGTGTTTTCATCACACTATTCTTCTTCGCCATGAGCGTTTATCAATTGGGGATGGCTTTTAGCAATTTCGGAGCTGCAGATGCCGTTACTATTGCGACGCAGATTGCTGGGTGGATCGCTCTGATACTTTTTTTCATTGGCATATGGTGTATCGTACTCATTCTTAAAAGCGATACTTCACATCTCTAGTTCTGCTATACCTCATTTATCAAAAGAGATACGACATCTTTATAAATCTTCAGCTATCGTATTTCTTGATTCTGCATCGTATCTACCGCCATATCATATCATGGCTTTGCTTCTTTAACAACTACTCAGAACTCTCTTGTCCAGTTGCCTGAAATGCAGTATTATCTAAGGTAAGAAACTTACCCGGAGCTACAAATTCATGAACGACGAAACACAAGAGCAGATTTCTACTTCTCAATGGGGTGATCCTGAACATCTTCCTCTGGTCATTGGTCTGGATCTGGGAGGAACTCAAATTCGTACGGCAGTCTTACGAGGGGCAACCTTGTTATCTCGTGTAGGATTATTGACAGGAGCAAATCCTTCTCCTGATCGTGTCATTCCGCGTATGTACGAATCAGTCTATCAAGCGCTACAAGAAGCACATGTGACGCTCGATGAAATTACAGGTATCGGTATTGGCGCTCCTGGCCCATTAAACAATCGCACAGGAGTAGTCTTCTCACCACCTAATTTGCCTGGTTGGGTCAATATACCATTGCGTACACTGTTTGTTGAGAAGTTTGGATTGCCTATTTTTGTAGAAAACGATGCCAATGCTGCTGCGCTCGGTGAGTATATGTTTGGAGCTGGTCGTGGGAGCAAAGAGGTCGTTTATATTACTATCAGTACAGGCATCGGGGGTGGCGTAATCTCTGATGGGCGAATTGTAGAAGGCATCTCTGGTACAGCGGTGGAACTTGGACATATGTCTATCGACTGGCGTGGGGCGCGTTGTAATTGCGGCAATATCGGTTGTTGGGAAAGTATCTCATCTGGCACTGCGATTGCGCGTCGCGCCCATGAAGTAATTGCGTTGGGACAGGGTGAGGAGCTGCTGAACTTTGCGCTTACCCACGAGGAACACGGCCCCGGCGCTGACACACCATCAGATATCAAACGCTCCAAACACGGTTCAACCTATATCAATGCGCTCATGGTAGCGCAGGCGGCCCAGGCCGGAGTGCCAGTGGCACGTGAGATTATCGCGGTAGCTGCCGAAGGTCTTGGTGTAGGACTTGTGAATGTAATCCACATTTTTAATCCTGAGCGGATTGTGCTTGGTGGAGGAGTTGCTCAGATCGGCGAACCTCTTCTGACGCCAGCTAAGCGCATTGTCCATGAACGAACGATGCTCGTACCACGCGAGGCAACAGAGATTGTGATGGCTGAATTAGGATCAGATGTCGGACTCGTGGGAGCTGGTGCCTTGATCTATTATAATCATTAGAGAGAAACAAAAAACTTATGGCAGCGAACAAAGAGCGTCTGGATGTAGCATTGGTGAGATTGGGATTGGCTCCTAGTCGCGAACGAGCCCGAGCCATTATTATGGCTGGTCAAGTCTTTATCGGAGATCGATTGGTGGACAAACCCGGTACTCTGGTGCCGCTCGATGCACCCTGTCGTATAGCAGAAGTCTCTCCAGAATTAAAATATGTTAGCCGAGGTGGCCTGAAGCTAGAAAAAGCACTCGATACCTTTCAGCTTGATCTCACAGGATTGATCGCCATCGACGTTGGCTCTTCGACTGGAGGCTTTACAGAATGCCTCCTTGAGCATGGCGCAAAGAAAGTCTATGCTATTGACGTGGGACATGGACAGTTAGCCTGGAAACTTCGCAACGATCCTCGGGTAGTCGTGATGGAGCGTACCAATATACGCCATCTCAGTACACTACCAGAGAAGATGCAATGCGCAGTAATCGATGTCTCATTCATCTCGCTCCGTCTTGTTCTACCGCCCCTACTGCCATTGCTGGCGACCACGCAGGATACCTGGATCGCGGCGCTAGTAAAGCCTCAATTTGAGGCCGGTAAGGCTGAAGTTGATCGTGGTAGTGGAGTCATCAGAGATCCAGAGGTACATCAACGCGTCCTGCAAGAGTTACGGACATGGATTACGCAGAATACGATCCTACAAGTGGATGGTGAAATCGATTCACCAATTCTCGGACGTGATGGAAACCATGAATTTCTTTTTCTGCTGCGCTTCAAAGCCTGATTTCATACCCATATGCATTTAAAAACACTAAGCTGATGTGGGCATAACATCTACTATGTGTGCCCACAACCATCACTCTGTTGTATCATACATATAGCACGACAACAGAGCTTAATACATCCATAGCAGCGAAAAGGAGGACATAGATTGGCTCAACATAAACCTTGGAAAGTTCTATCGTATACGCAAGCACTCGACTCTCCTCATCTACGTGTGCGCCGTGAACAGGTCTCGGTGCCTGATGGTCCAACGATCGATGACTACTACATTATTGAAAACTTTGGTTGGGTCGGAATTGTGCCGGTGACAGCAGATGGACATATTCTGATCAATCGCCAATACAAACATGGTCTTGGCCTGGAAGTGCTAGAATTTCCCGCTGGAGGTATCGATCCACACGAAACGGAACAACCAATACTGGCCGCACATCGAGAATTGATGGAAGAGACTGGCTATAGCGTCGAACCAGAACAACTAGCATTGCTTGCGCATATGTATGCCAATCCAACTGGAGCTAGTACACGTATCTGGTGGTATTTAGCACGCAACATTAAAAAAACGGGTCAGCAAAAAATCGATCCGCTTGAAGTCATCGAAAATCTCCTTGTGACGCCTCAAGAATTACTCCAACTTATTCACGAAGGTACATTCGCCGTCCAGGGCCAGATTGCTGCCGCTTATATGGCCTTAGAGCAACTTGGCTACTTGCGCACAAATTTCTAAGGAGTAAAATATTAATACTATCTAAAAATTGCGTGTCTATTGTGTCTATAGCGTAGATCGAAAACAGTAAACAGCGGGCTTAGCAAATAGAGTCTTTTTTGTGGACAGAAAATGAAAGAATACAAAAATCTTACAAATTCATAGTATTTTTTTGATGAGTGGCAGGTAAGATATGGGTATGAAGATTCTTGTCATAGAGGATGAAGCAAACATCACAGAAGTCATCCGAATTTATCTAGAACAGGCCGGTTATACGGTTATTGCAGCCAGCGATGGCATTGCTGGATTGGAGCTCCATGCGCGTGAGCAGCCAGATCTGGTCGTTCTTGACTTGATGCTGCCTATCCTGGATGGCATGGAAATCTGTCGACGCATTCGAGCCTGGGCCGAGACCCCTATCCTCATGCTGACAGCGCGTCAGGAAGAGGATGATCGTATTGCTGGTCTAGAAGCCGGTGCTGACGACTATCTGCTCAAGCCGTTCAGCCCACGCGAACTTGTGAGCCGCGTGAAAGCCATCTTACGTCGTACCAATAGCAACAGCAACGTTGTCAACAATCAAGCAACGGCTAAAGAAGAGACTGCAGCCAATCCAGATCCGCACGAAGAAATGAAATTTGCGGGTCTCATCATTAACCTGCCGTCTCGTCGCGTGCTGGCGAATGGGAAACAAATAACGCTGACTGTCAAAGAATTTGATTTGTTAGTAGCACTTGCAGCATCGCCAGATCGCGTCTACACGCGTAAATCTCTACTCAATCAAGTCTGGGGATATAGCTATCTTGGTGATGGTCGTACCGTCGATGTCCATATAGGCACGCTACGCAAAAAACTAGAAGCATCTCCGGACATGCCCCATCATATCCAAACAGTCTGGGGAGTAGGGTACAAATTTGTACCCGTGCCATCACCGTCCACGTCCACGGCCTCCTCACAACCTGCACAATTGTAACGACAAGGAGAAATAGCATGAGCACGCTTCGCAAAATCTCCGGCCTCAGCCTTAAATCCAAATTGGTGCTGAGCTATCTCTTTGTCATTCTCGGCACAGTTGTAGTGCTAAGTTTTGCGGTCTCTATTGCCACGCAAAACTATTATTATAATCAGGCAATCAATAATACTGTTCAGAACGAAAATTTCATAAATGGCGCATTAAGTAGATACTACGCTCGCAATGGAACGGTGAATGTTCCAGTCAGCGGGATTAACCCATCATCTTTGTTAATTATTGTAGATGCGAATGGCAACCAACAGTATTGCAGCGCTAATAATAACTTACCCGGCGATGAACCTTTCATAATGAAACAAGTTACAGCTCAAAACTGTAATAATTCAAACATCAATCAGATGTTACAAAAATCGTTACAAAATACGGATATAAATCCAGTTTCTAATAGCGCTCAATTAAATACTAGTCAGGGCTCAGTTCCGTCTATATATGCTAGTGCCCCCATTATAGTTAATAATCAGGTTGTCGGTGCTTCTTACCTTGCGACACTAAACACCAGTGGTGGAGCAGGTGTTATCAACCAGATTAATTGGTATATCACCCTGGCAGGGCTCATCGTTGCAGCCATAGCAGCTTTATGCAGCTATCTATTTGTACAACGCTTTGTTCGTCCCTTGGAAGCATTAACCGTTGCGGCAGAGCAAATGAAACAAGGTAGTTATACACAACGCGTCACTCAGCTAGGTTCTCAAGATGAAATAGGACGCCTGGCTCTAACCTTCAATGAGATGGCGGGTAAGATTGAGACTGATGTGAACGAACTACACCGTCAGGATCATATGCGCCGTGAGATGATTGCAAATATTGCCCATGATCTGGCCACACCATTAACCGCTATCCAGGGACTGAGCGAGGCATTGGCCGATGATGTCATCCAGGGTCCAGTTGCACGACAGGAGACGGCACAACGCATCGGACGCGAGGTACAGCGCTTGCGACGCCTGGTGGCCGATGTGCGCCAGATGACGTTGATGGAGGCGGGACAAATTCAGCTTGATCTTGCCCCTTTAGATCTACAATCACTTGTCGATGAGACAGTCTTAGTCATTGAGCCAGAATGCGAAGCAGCAGGCATAACGATTAAAAATGGCATCCCAGCCGATGTCCCTTATGTACAAGCGGATAGTGATCGCCTCACGCAGGTGCTCTTAAATCTACTCGATAATGCGCGTCGACACACGTCTGCGGGTGGAAAAATCGGTATCTGGGCAACTCAGGATAAGGATAAGAAGCATATATGTATCACTGTCGCTGATACAGGCGTCGGCATTGATCCAGCGGATCTTCCTCATATCTTTGAGCGCTTTTATCGAGCCGATCGCTCTCGCGCCGCCATCACCGGAGGCAGTGGACTCGGTCTAGCCATCGTAAAAGCCATCATCACGGCGCATGGTGGACAGGTCTGGGCAGAAAGTAAACTTGGACAGGGCACGCATATTATGTTTACTCTGCCATTAGCCAAAAATAGTACCGATCCTAGAAGTCCCAAGATGCCACAACTTTCCTTCCCATCTCATAAGTAGGACAAAACTTAATAAGCTGGCGGGGCGGTTCCACATTGTAGAATCACCCTGCCAGCTTATTAAGCTTCCGCAAAATCCTGTACATCTGCCAGGTGCCTGGAAAATATAACCTCCAAGCATCGAGTACAATTTGTTTACCAACCCACCACTACAAGTCTTAATGCTCTATGATATACTGTCATAAGCAAAGATGCGGTATTCTAGTGCGAAGAGATCCTTGTATGTAGTAGGTAAGCAGGATGTTGGCTGTTTATTGTTCTATGCTCCGTATCCCGCCGATTATAAAGAAGGTAGGAGAGCACATGATCAGGAAGAGATTTACCAGACACATTCCTGAGTGAGCAGATGGAAAAGGAGTCTCTGATGGAGCTAGTCAATCATGATCCACTTCTTATCACAACTAAATTAGCCATTCCACCTCATTATCTTAATAAAATAGTCCCACGTACACACATCTACGCGCAGATGGATGCCGGTCTGCAACGTCCTTTGATTATTATCAATGCTGCCGCTGGCTTTGGCAAGACGACATTGGTCAGCGGGTGGATACGTCAGAGCCATATACCTGCCGCTTGGATCTCACTTGAACAAACAGATAATGATCTGCTGCGCTTCTGGCGTTATATCCTTACAGCATTGCATCAACTGCAGCCAGCAATGGCGGAACTATTGGAGACCTGGGATACGTCACAGCAAACACTACAAATTGAGTCTGTCCTGACACAACTTATTAATACATCGATGACTTTGACTCAGGATATCGTTCTGGTACTCGATGATTATCATACGATTACAAATCCAGCCATCCATCAAACGCTCTCTTTTTTACTTGAGCACCTACCACCACAGCTACATCTCATCATCATCACCCAGCACGATCCACCACTTCAGCTAGCTCGCTTTCGTGTCCAGGGCAAACTTACCGAATTGTGCACAAATGACCTACGTTTTAACGATAGTGAGTCGCTTCTTTTTCTGAAGCAGACAATGAACGTCGATATATGTCCAGAGAATGCTTCTGAGCTCAGAAGACGGACTGAAGGCTGGATTGCGGGTCTCCAACTAGCTGCGCTCTCACTACAAAACCAGGTAGACGATCTGTGTATAACCCATTTCATTAAAACATTCACAGGCGTCGATAGAAACATCCTACACTATCTTACTGATGAGGTGCTGATCCATCAATCTGAGGACATACAAAATTTTCTCCTCAAGACTTCAGTTCTAGATCGTCTCAATTCGTCGCTCTGCGATGCTATCACAGGACAAGCGAACGGCGTAGCTATGCTTGAATGGCTTGACCAGCATAATCTTTTCCTGAATGCTCTGGACAATCAGCAGAACTGGTATCGCTATGATCAACTTTTTTTAGAGTTGTTACGCTATCATTTGAAACATAAATATCCAGGCATGGATGAAGAACTTCATCATAACGCAAGCCTCTGGTACGAACAACACAACATGCTGATAGACGCTATTACTCATGCCATCGCAGCTAAAGATACGGGACGTGTGGCGCATTTAATTGAACAAAATATCTGGAATTTTATTCAAAACGAAGAGGAGATGCGAATAAACACATGGCTCATCCATATGCCAGAATTTGTTTTTGCCACCCATCCCATACTCTCCTACTTACATGCCTACACATTATTCTTTCACGCACACATGGAGATTTTCGAGTCAGCTTTGTCACAGGCCGAACGTTGCTGGCAGCAAGAGCAAAATACGATCATGCTGAGTGGTGTCTCTGAATTGAGAGCTAGAGTGGCCCTGTATGCCGGGCAGAGTTCAATGGCTATTAAGTACGCTAAACAAACGTTATCGGACATCTCCGAACAAGACGCGCCTATATTTTATAGTCATGCGCTGGTACATCTTGGGGCCGCATATCTCTCACGGGGAGAGTTGACCAAAGCTGACCATTCTCTCTCTGAAGGATATCGCTTAGGTCAAAAGTATGGCAGTACCAGAGTGACCCTTGATGCGGCTCTCTATCTGAGTGACTTACAAAAAGCACGAGGCAATTTGCATGCGGCAATGCTTACCTTACAACAAGTATTCGCAGAGACCACCAGCTACACCATCTGGTATCATATCGCCGCGCATATACGCTCAGCAGACATCTATCGCGAATGGAACAATCTTACCAGTGCTTTAGATCAGATCCAACAAGCCCAAAAATTAGCCGAACAGACGAAAAATGAAGGCTTTATCAGTTCAAGACGCTATCTTATTATGGCCCAACTGGCATGGCTACAAGGTGAAGTTGAGCAAGCTTTCATATACCTTGATCAGGCCGAACATAGTTCGCAACGCTTCGGTCCTCATCGCAGCTTCCTGGCTCAGATTGGGGAGATGCGGGTGCGTATTTTATTAGCGCAGGATGATCATATGGCTTTACATCAATGGCAAACTCAGTATATGCCAATAATGACAGATGACATGCCTGCTTCTGAAAAAGAGAGTTGGATCAAAACGCAGGCTCAACTTCTCATGCATCAACATCAAAGTAACGCCGCGATCCATCTCCTTGAAATAGCGTATAAGAATGCTCATGAGCAAGAGCGTGTTGAAAGTGAAATCTCGCTGCTTGTTTTACTTACTCTGGCCTATCATATGGAAGGGAACACGCAAGCTACGCTACAAAGACTGGAGCAAGCTCTCATCTTGGCTGAAATAGGAGGCTATACGCGCGTTTTCGTTGATAGAGGCAATATTATGGCCACGCTGTTGACAGAGCTTTACAGCAGACACCAAAGACGTTCATCAGGAGAAACATCAAACGTTTCATTGAGATATGTCTATAACTTACTGACATCCTTTGGAACCGAGACCCAACCTCCTCTCTGGCTCATTTCGCATGACAATGAGGAGATGCTGGTCGACCGACTGAGCGAACGCGAATATATGGTGCTAGGACTTATTGCGGAAGGCTTATCGAATCAAGAGATTGCTCAAAAGTTGGTAGTTACGGTGAGTACCGTCAAGACACACTTAAATAATCTCTATGCAAAGCTCCATGTCCATACACGTCTACAAGCAGTCACCAGAGCATATGATATCGGCGTCTTACGTAGAAGTGAAATAGATACTGAGCCACTAGCTCATCTAAAATCAACAGAAAGGATATAGGGTTCAGCCTTTCTGGATGTATGTTTTGTTTTCACTGCTTCAATAAACCAACCGCATGTGCCTTCATCAGCGCCTGTAGACGAGATTTGACGCTCAACTTACCATAGATACTATTAAGGTGTGTCTTAATAGTACTTTCTGCCACAACAAGGGTACAAGCCATCTGTTGATTCGAATGGCCTGCCGCAATCAGTTTTAATACCTCAAGCTCACGCTCACTCAGTTGTTCCAGCGATGCCTGCGCCTGTTGTGCTCTTTTCTGCCAGGATCGCCAATCTCGTGGTTCCACAACACATCCGAGTGCTACCAGTAACGTCTGTACGTAGCCGAGAATATGGGGATGAAGATCACCAGAGTAGCGCTTTTGCTGACGATGGTACAAATCAAACAACAATGTGACCATTATCTGGCCTTCATCCAAAAAGAGTCGTCGATATCCTCCTGGCTCGGCCAGGGTTAAGAGTTGCTCCAGCGTCTGTTTCATACGACGGTTATCGCCCAGCGCGTAATAGGCCTGGACTAATAAGACCAGTATCTGCAATTCCTGCGCAACTCTTCCTTGCGCTTTTATGGTTGGTAAACATGCAAGCAAAAGCGGTAAAGCCTCTCCGGGCTTCTTTTGAGCCAGCAACAAGCGTACGCGGATCTGACACCACAATTCACGCTCCAGCAGCCCCATTTGACTCTCATCAACTGGATGCATACGTTCCACCCATGCCTGGGCAAGAGCGATCTTCCCTTCGGCTAACCAATATTGGACACGTAATACGCCAATCTGTGTGAGATCAAGACAATGTTTATATAAATGCTGAACCGCTATCTCTGCCCGTTCCAAAAAATCCTGTGCCTGATCAGTTTTTCCGGCGGCCCAAGACAGGCGAGCCGCCAGCATCTCTTCATCGATACTGGCCTGTCCTTGACAAAAATGTGCACTCAGATGCTTCGCTTTCCCGAGCTGATCCTCGGCCCGAGATAGATCATTCCATTCCAAATACACTTGTCCCATATGCAAATGAGCCAGCGCCTGAAACCAGATGACACATGCACCTGGTTCATTGATACATCGAAGGTAATAGCTTAAAGCCTCATGTAACTGACCCTGCATAGCGCGTAAGTTTCCTTGATACACAAGTGCACTAACGATGGGCATCACACGCTTAGTTTGGACGCCAATTCGCTGTCCCAACATGAGTTCTATTTGTGCCTGCTGTATATCACCACAATACAGACAAGCGGCTCCACGAAAGACATGTGAACTACTTGCAAAGGAGGGCTTATATCGATTCAGCTCTAATGCCTGTTGCGCGTGTAATAATGCCTCGGCCCCATCTTTCCTATATAAAGCATAGTAGGCCTGCAAATCAAAGGCACTACTCAACATTTCAATATCCTTGTTCGCCTCCCACGTCTCCAAGGCAATATGCAACGCGTGATGATAGTCGTCTAATCGCGCCTCGTGTAGGAAGAGAAACGAAAACAAATAGGCAATGATGGGCCTGCGTTCTATTGCTATTCGTCCTCGCAATGTAATTAACCAATCAAAGATATGAGGAGTTTTTCCCTGTACCCAGAGAGGCCAGACTTCACGCTCTATTAAATCTGCTACACACTCAAAGGCTGCTCCCTCCAAAGCATGCTGGACCGCCTCATTCAACATATGCTTCTGCTCATACCACATGCTTGCACGCATATGCAAGGCAGCTATCTGCTCAGAACTGTATGACTGCGTGAGGCGCTGGTGCAGTAGTTCTGCAAAAATATGATGATAACGATACCAGGTACCATATACATCCACAGTAACGACCAAGAGATCCGCTCGTTCTAACCATTCAAGCTGATAGGTGCTCTGCTCTTGTTCAGTAACGGCAGCACAGAGTTCCGCATTCATATGGCTTAGCATTGAGGTCTCTATGAGAAAATTTTGCGCCTCTACTGGAAGGAGATCCAGCACCTCATCAGTAAGATAGTGAGCAATAGAGCGATTCAAGCCAGTAAAAGAGTCAATAAATTGTGTTTGGGACTCATCATCTGGACAGCCTTGCAAGGCAAGAGCAGCCAGTTGTAAACCCGCTACCCAACCTTCAGTATTATGCATCAATGCAACCAGTTTTTCCGG
Source organism: uncultured Chloroflexia bacterium (assembly GCA_963699315.1). Taxonomy (GTDB): domain Bacteria; phylum Chloroflexota; class Ktedonobacteria; order Ktedonobacterales; family Ktedonobacteraceae; genus Dictyobacter. The sequence goes on along the minus strand of OY969433.1, from coordinate 2,331,414 downwards.
CTGTAGGCGGAGTTGCATTGTATGAATAAAAAACTCTACAGCCTCTTCAATATTGAAGCGTAGATCCTCTGCGCGTAATTCAACCAATTGTCCATGTACGCGCAAACGAGCTAGAGGCAAAGGTGGATCGATACGTGTACTGATTATAGTATGCACATGCATTGGCATATGCTCAAGTAAGAATATTAGCGACTGATGAATCTCTGGCACATTAATCGTATGGTAATCATCAAGAATAAACAAGATGTCGTCTTTTGAATGAGTCATTAAAGCATTGATGAAGGCGCTAAGCATATTTTCAATTGGAATTGATGGCAAAAACTGAATTAAAGATTGAAGACTCTCACTCAAGTTATTATTGATCTTTGCGAAAGCAGCCATACAATAGCGCCAGAAGCGTACAAGGTCATCATCATTTTTTTCCAAAGAGACCCAGATCACTTGGGCTGCATGCTCCTGTGCCCATGCACTGAGGAGCGTTGTTTTACCAAAACCTGCGGGAGCGGTAATCAGTGTTAGAGGATAGTGTATACCGCGCTCGATTTTACTATATAAGCGCATACGGGTCACAATCGTCTGCGCATAGCTATGCGGTATAGTGAGTTTAGTTGCTAGTAGAAGCTGATCGTTCCAATCGGTTGCCATTGCCATCCTCTTTCATCCAACACGCATCCCTGTCAGCAAAACCTCATGCCAATCAAGCAGACAAAATTTATTATACAACAAACTCACCATCTTTATCCATACAAAAATATATGCTAATACATAGAATATGACAATTTACAGGCAAATTCATATCAATACTTTACTCTTTATTTCATCATTATAATAACAATACAGGAGTGGAGCGCTTTAGCGTACTTGTCTCATGGGTAGGCATCAATATTCATATTTTATGACAAAATATATACAGAAATGCCAACTCAAAAAAACAAGTCATTGAAACTCCCTTCGGTCGTACAGGTATTCTCATGGAATATGCCACCCGATGGGATTGGCTAATATAGCAACAACTCTCAGCTACTATCACAGGCGTACATGTGTGAGTCCAACCTTTTTCTCCACCATATGGTGGAACACACACTTTCACGTCCTCACTATACTAATACTGTAACAACATTGTCTGTTAGTTAAGCATAGTGAGAAGGATTATTTGCATATGTGACCGTAGGAGAAAGGAACGGACAAAAATATTAAGGTTTTTTCGGCCGAGAGGATCTTTCATCATGGATAACATGTCTTCCAGTCATGTCGCTGGGTTTGATCTTGACTCGATTTTAACATTTTATGCACAACAATCGGAATACCACCCGGTCATTCCATCGAAAATCTCGCAAGAGATGCATTTACCATTACTCTATAATATGGAGGATACATTACAATGGAACAAACTGATGAGCTGTTGACAGTCCGCGAAGTTGCACGCCGCTTGCGTGTGGATGATACAACAGTACGCCGTTGGATTAAACATGGAACACTAGAAGCTGTTTCACTGCCACACGTGGGGAAACGTCAGGCATATCGCGTGCGCCGTAGCACTATCGATACGCTGCTGAATCAGCCTGCATTGCCCTCTTAAATCAAGGCACATGTAAGAGAGAACAAAAAAGGGCGCTCCAATTGGGCGTCCTTTTTCGTTCTCTCTTACATGTGCTTACACGTGCACGTTCCATGAGGAAACAAAGTTTGTGGTCTTATTAGAGTGTAATGCTAACGCGATTTTAATGAGGCACGTAGCTTTGTACAGGCACGATAGTAATACGTCTTGGCCGTGGTCATTGGCATCTCTAACATCTGACCTATTTCAGAAAAACTACATTGATAAAGGTAGCGTAGAAGTACGACAGATCGAAATTTTGTTGGCAATGCCTGAATTGCTTGTTGCAATGTATACTGAAGATCATGATATTCGGCAATCTCTTCAGGCAACGGATGTGTATCAGGGATAGCAAAGAGAGGTGGCATCTCATCTTCCTCGGCCTGCCATTCCATGACAGAAAACAAAGTCACACGCCGTCGTCGGCGCTTGCGCAATTCATCGCGACAACAATTTTGTGCCACCCGAAACAGCCAGGGTTTCAATTGATCTCCTGCTGGCAGGGTTGGCAGAGCAATATACAACTTCAGAAATACTTGTTGGAGAACATCACAAGCCTGATCGTATTCTCCCAGATGGTGATAAATAAATCGATAGAGCATTGTATGATAGCGCTCAACTAGAGCTTCAAACGCAACTTGATTTCCAGCTAACACCTCACGAACCAGAACGCCGTCCGAGAACTCTAACCATTGCGAAGGCATATATTCTCGCTTCTGCATAAGAAGATCCTTTCTATCATACGATGTAAGGCATATCGCTCATTTCAATCCTTAGTGTCAATTCTCATCTGTGGATCAAACGAACGTACAGCAGCCTCATATACAGCCACTAGCAGTATCCCCCTGAAGCAACATCTATTTATTTGCCTGTTCAGAAGTGTAGCGGACTGATGAGGAAATTGTCATCCTCCAAAAGGACGATTTATCAACACCGCACCTCATCCGCTGGCGATAGAAAAGGACTAGCCTGCTATTTCAGAGTTTGCGTATAAAATTTTGCGACATGCACATCCGATTACCTACAAAGAATCTCCAGTAATGTTTTACCAGCAATTCTTTGTAGGGAGGCTATTTCTTATGGATCGTATGCAGCTTATATTTCCTGACCTTCAGATGAGACATATGCCGCGGCACATGTCTGCTACGAGAGATTTCTTCGTATGCATATGAAAATGCGTGGCGACACGTTTTTAGCCATGAGAGTTGCGTTTCTGAATGTCTATGAGTCCAAGTCGCGTTTCTGAGGGCATATGGGTATTAAAAGGTTTTCTCATATTGTGATCACTTCATTTGTACTCACTAACTGTCTCCTCGATAATAAACATTACGATTTTTAGTGAAACAAACAACTGACAATCCTATTAAAGAACTTGAATTTAGATATTTAAGTGTAGCATACCAGCCACCGTTTTTTTTGACTACACCACCTATCATGATGTACACATAAAAAAAAGTGCATGAATGCCAAAACTTTTCCAAAATCCCTTTTTATAACACTTTACAAGTCATCATCAATATTATACAATATTGATACAATGTTCTTGAATGAAGATTCTCATACATCTTTTTCAACATTATTACTTGGAAAAGAATAACAGTGAGGTAGGAGGCATGGAAATGGATAACAATTTACTTACAGTTTCAGAAGTAGCTCGTATTCTGCGCGTTGATGATGCCACAGTCAGACGCTGGGTCAAACAAGGGGTTTTAGAGGCGGTAGTTTTGCCGCATGTCCATTCTCGACAAGTGTATCGTATCAAACGCGAAACCCTCGATAGGGTGCTTGGTGACAGCAATATTCAGTAATGTATCTATACTGATATAGTTGTCGGACACAGGTCAAGCAATAATGCGCCAGCTGTTATGGCGCGTAGTGCATATCCGTAGTTGTGTATCTGACCATTTACGATCTGATCGAACTTTATAACTGTTTGAAAGCTCATCAGCAAACTATGCGCACATCTTCGCCTGGGGGATTAACAAAGGCAAGGCGTTCCTTCCTCCATGCGTTTTTCACCAATCTACTCCTATTATGTTGCCTGGCTGAGGCAAGCTGAATTCGCATATGTTCAGCACGCCAATATACCTTGATTTATATAACACCTAACGGTATACTTAGCGAAAGTACTATCTCTTGCAATTATGTAAGGAGATTTTTGCCTTGAGCAATAACTATCCATCCAAACCTGAAGGTGGAATATTAAATAATGGGAGTTCTGCGATCAGTCGGCGTGAAGCACGTGCCGATAATATTACTGGGGCTTTACCATCTTTAGGAACGCTCGGTATTGAGCGTAGTTCAACGCCTGGCTCATTCGATTTTGAACAGATGGTGCTCTCTCTAAGGGATCTTTTTGCGCAGGATCGACAAGTAGCTAGCCAATCAGATGCAGTACGTTGTGGCCTTTGCTACATCTATTATTATGTTAGTGAGCTTCGTTACCGTGAAGAGGGCTTTTACGTCTGCCCGCAATGTGAAAAAAATTTAGGTCATCAACGTATATTCATGTTACGCAAGCAGCAAAAAATGTAAGTGTTATCTCTTTCAGATACAATGTTCAGATAGAAAAAGGCACAGGTCTCACGTTAGAAAGATCCGTGCCTTTTTTACTGCTATCTACCTGATACGATTGTTTGATGCGCCAGCAGCGGGATAAGATATGCAATGGGACACTACGCTATTCAGCTAGAGCTACCTCATCTTCTTCTATATCGCTCTCTTGCACTTCATGCAGATCATTGGCGTCATCCAGGCGATCAATAAAAAGGACGCCATCTAAATGATCAATTTCATGTTGCAAGATACGTGCAAACCATCCTTCAGCGTTCACTCGAATAGCTTTACCTCGTACATCCTGTCCTTTTACCAGAACTTTCGTTGCGCGACGAATATTCTCGCCAATATAGCCAGGAATGCTCAAGCAACCTTCTTGTCCGGCCTCTTCGCCTTCGGCTTTGACAATCTCAGGATTAAATACTACCACTTTTCGATCTTCGTATTCAGCCACGAACACACGTATTGATTGCGCAATTTGTGGAGCAGCCAAGCCTACACCATTAGCCTCACGCATCGTTTCGAACATATCATCAACCAGTTTTTGTAGCGATGGATCGAAATGATGAACTTTTTTTGCCTTCTGGCGTAAAATCGGATTCTCAGTGGTAATAATTTTCCGAATACCCATAATTTTCTCTATACCCCTACACAACACGATAACAAGCCGTCAATACATTAGTGTTATAATTGGCTTAATCGTATCATATAAGAGAGGTGTGGCGCAAATATGTTGGATCTCATCGCGTTGGCTATTGACGAACATCGCTTACTTCCAGCCAAGGGAATAGTTGTGGTGGCGGTTTCAGGCGGGGCTGATTCTCTCTGCTTGCTCCACATACTCAATCGTCTCTGTGGGCCTGGTAAACGCTATCCTGATGTACAGCTACAGGTAGCCCATCTCAATCATCAGTTGCGCGGTGCTGATAGCACACGGGACGCCGCAGCGGTAGAAAAAATTGCGCTGGACTGGCAACTCCCGGTCACTATTGGTACAGTCGATGTCGCCAGCTTCGCAATACAGGAGCATCACTCGCTGGAGGAAGCGGCTCGCCTAGCGCGTTACCGCTTCTTACGTGAGGTTGCGCAAGGAAATCCTATCGCGGTGGCTCATCATCTAGATGATCAAGTTGAGACACTCTTACTGCACTGGTTGCGTGGCGGAGGTCTTGCCAGCATGGTAGGACTCCAACCACGCCAGCAAGATATTGTTCGTCCGTTGCTGGCTATCCATCACGCGGATACGCTAGACTATTGTCAACAGCATCAGATTGTACCGGTCGAGGACACCAGCAATAACGATACACGCTTTCTGCGCAATCGTATCCGCCACCAGCTCTTGCCAGATCTGGAGGATATCAATCCTGGTTTTCGCGAAACGCTCCTCCGCAACGCCGAAGTGTTACAGATCGATTTCGCCTGGATTAACACCCAGATCGATAACTACTGGCCAACCATCATTCTTAACGAGCAACCAAACGCCATTCAACTCTCTATCCTCCAACTACGAAAGCTGCCATTGAGTTTGCAACGCCACTTATTACGGCGCGTCACTGCGCAATTATGCGCTGGACAATCTCCGCTAGAGCTACGTCATTATGCTCTCCTGGATCAGTTACAACAACGACAAACGGTCAGCAAGGCATTGACACTCCATCTGCCCCAGCATCTCCACGTCATCCGTCTAGGTGATATACTAAGCTTCAACCATATTTCGGGGCTAGCGAGCGAAACAAAGATCACAACTCTTGGCGCAGAGGTGATCCTGCCAGTGCCAGGGAGCGCCAAACTTCCTGGTACTCCCTGGATTGCTACGGCTGAGTGGATATCTGAGGAGACCATGCGACAGGTACAATCAGCACTACAACATCAAGATTGGTCAACTGTCTGGCATGTCTTACCGCCAACGCCATACTCTGTATATGTGGATGCAACCATGCTTTCTTTTGAAGAGCAAGTTGCCACGCCAACCTCGCTACTGGTAAGAACACGTCAGGACGGGGATCGGATGCAGCCATTAGGCATGCGTAACGAAAAGAAAATCAAGGATATCTTGATCGATCGACATATTCCACGAGATATCCGTACACAATTACCTCTCTTCTTCGCAGGAACACGCTGTATTTGGCTGGGAGGTATCCAAATCGATCACCGTGTACGGTTAACTCGTGAAACCCGCAGCATTCTGCGTTTGTCAATCGATAAAGGTCACATTGAGACCATCACATAACATGAACGAGGAACATATGCACCAGGATATTGAAGAAATTCTTATTTCAGAGGAAGAACTTCGCACAAAAACTATCGAATTGGGCCAACAGATTACCAGTGATTATGCAGGAAAAAATCTGCTGTTGCTTGGAACACTCAAAGGAGCCGTCCCATTTATTGCCGATCTCGCCCGTGCAATCGAACTACCGCTAGAAATTGACTATATGGCGGTCGCCAGTTATGGCAATACGACCCAATCCAGTGGTATTGTACGCATCGTCAAAGATCTAGAAGGTCCAATCGATCAGAAGCATATTTTGATTATCGAAGATATTATAGACAGTGGTCTCACACTACATTATCTCATCGACCTGCTCAATCGGCGGAATCCACTCAGCTTGAAGGTCTGCTCATTACTCAATAAAGATCGACATCGCATCAAAGATGTATCAGTCAATTATTATGGCTTTACCATTCCGGATAAATTTGTCGTTGGTTACGGACTCGATTACGCTCAACTTTATCGCAATCTGCCTTATATTGGTATTCTCAAACCAGCTATCTATGCGGAAGTAATCAGCCCATCAGCTCAACATAAAAGCAGAGCCGAACATGAATAAGCTGATATGTAGCGTCATAAAATAATATAGTGGGCCATTTGATCATGATCAAATGGCCCACTATATTATTTTATGACAGAAGTTAACCAATACATACACATTCATCGATCTACTAAGCAACCCAATAATGAAGCATAAAGAGCAGAACGTTGAAGGTGAAAAGGGGCAACATCAGTGTAAAGCACAGTGTGACGATACGAGGTTGTTTCCAACTGGCAGCTATCATGGTGACAGGGAAAACTATCAACATATAACGAGGAAGAGCCGACAGTGCATTGATGGTACCTTCAACATAGAAGAGAGGAAAAACTATCAGCACGAGAGCAAATAAACTATAGTATAAAGGTATACGTCTCCAGCCAATAATCAGAACAAACAGTGAAACAATGATACTAGCTAGATTTATCGCATTTAAAGTTTGGAGAGAGCCAGGCACAAAGAGAGCCTTCAAAGCATAATAAAGTCCTACCCAGGGAGGTACAAGAGAGCGGCCCCATAAGCTTGCTTCAACGTGGCTAAAGAGCAATGGATCGCCTTTAGTATACCAGAGATAACCCATATAAGTGACCACTCCAAGTGGAATGAGTACGATGGGAGCTAGAGCTAATATCTTTTCACGCCAGCCAGACATATATAATTTTCCGGCCAATATGTAGCGCTCTGCAAAAACAATCACGTACGGTAACGTAAGGAGAAAGCCTTGTGAGCGCGTTAAGGCCGCCAGAAAGCCACAGAGTCCTGCCAATAGCCAATGTATCCCTCTTCCATACTTGACGCCCTTCTGCAAACACACGAAGGTGGCTAAACAAAGCAATATAAAGAGAGATTCTGTGTAACCGATAAAGAAGAACAAAGCATATGGCGCAAAAGCCAAATAGAGCAGAGAGATCCTGGCTACTTTATGATCAAAAAGCTCCGAGGAGAGAATGTAGAGTAGCACGAGAGCCAGATAGAAAAGGAGATTCGCTAGCACGAGACCTAGTAGGTAGTCGCGAACAGCTGATCCTCCTACTAGAAAGCCTAGGCAATGAAGAAGCAGTGGCCAGAGAGGGAAAAAAGCGGTGGCACGCGCATTGCTATAACCGTTCATCGCTATACTAACATATGAAAATACATCCCAATGCATCCAAGCTAATAGGCATTGTCGAGAAGAAATAAAACAATTTAAAGTTGCAGGGCTACCACTATATTCATGCATAATTGATATACCCAAATATGTCAGTATAAGTATAGCCAAGCGACTAATAAAAAAAACCCAAAGCGCTTCTTTTAATGCTACCTTCAATGTTAATACAGTGCCTTTACTTTCTTCGTAATTATTCAGAACTCTTCGCTGCAAGCGGCGCAGCATGTTTTTAGCGAGTACGTATTCTAACAGTCCCTAATCATCCAAATAATTTGTATATTCATAAATTGCTATTATACATATGTTGTGGATATTGTCAAAATAAAGGCATTTTTGTTTTACCATATAAGCAAAATTGTCGACGACTATTTCAGGCGGCAAATTACAATTTCACGTACCCAGTCGTAAAAAAATATTTGATAGCTCCAACTCATCAGCTGATAGCCTAACAATATAACATTGACCTACGTTCTGCAAACAAGCAAATATGATCATCCATACCTTCCTCATCTATGTTACAATGACGGTATTCTGATTGAGAAAATGAGCCGGGCAGGCCGAACAAACACGAATCTCTAAATAGAGGAGAATGTGATGGTATCAGTTGGTGTCATTGGCAGCGGTGCCTGGGGAACAACCCTCGCAATACTGCTCTCCAGAAAAGGCATTTCAACCACGATATGGGATCATCAACCAGAACGAGCTGTTGAAATGCAGAAACAACGCGAAAATACGTTGTTTCTTCCAGATATACATTTCCCTACATCCTTACGGGTTACCTCGGACATAGTTGAAGCCGTACAACACAAAGATTTACTCTTAATTGTTACTCCCTCACAAAGGTTACGCGAGAATGTGCGTCTTCTTGCGCCCTATGTCGCACCTGGAACCATCATTGTCAATGCCAGCAAAGGTATTGAGATCGCCAGTTTACAACGCATGACAGAAGTTATTGCTGAAGAGTTGCCACATTTGCACCGCTACATTGCAACGCTCAGCGGCCCCAATCTCTCGCGAGAGATTGCTGAAGAGAAACCGACAGCCGCTGTAGTTGCCGCCAAAGATCCAGAGATTGCTATCCTGGCCCGCAACATCATTACGAGCAACACCTTTCGCATATACACATCTCAAGACGTGATTGGGGTAGAATTAGGGGGGGCACTCAAAAATATTATTGCTATTGGTGCGGGTTTCAACGATGGTCTGGGCTATGGAGAAAATGCCAAAGCGGCCATCATCACGCGTGGTCTGGCAGAGATTTCACGCCTGGGAGTGGCCGCAGGAGCCAATCCCCTTACATTTGCCGGACTGGCTGGAATGGGCGATCTAGTCGCTACCTGTGCCAGCCCATTGAGCCGTAATCAACAGTTGGGACGCCGTCTAGCAACTGGAGAAAAACTCACTGAAATTCTACAATCAACCCAGAGTGTAGCGGAAGGGGTTACCACGACGCAGGCTGCATTACAATTAGCGGTACACTATCATGTCGAAATGCCCATCACTCATCAACTGAGCATGGTGCTCTTTGAGGGTCTTGATCCACATAAGGCTGTGCCAGAGCTTATGATGCGCGATCCTAAAGGAGAATTGGAAGGTTATGCATAATGTAGTGTGGACGAGAGAAGAAACAGTTATGTATGGGTACATCGCCCGGCATGAACATTTCCTTTTCTAGAGGAGAAGATAAGGAGAAGAACTATGCCACAAGCACAAATACAAACATATGCCTCATGCATACGGGAGACATTCCCCGATGCCTTACAACGCTTTCGTAATTCGCTCATGCAGTTGGGTTGCACTGATCAACAGGTCCTTGATTGGATTACGACGATCTCCTGGCCTGTGTCCGATGACGATAACTTTGGGGACATCTATGCCGCGCCGGTCATGATCGTGCCATCCGGCACCGAAGGCCTGGAGTGCTCAGGCATCGAGATTTCACTGTATACGCAGCTGGCCATTCCAAGCTTAGTGGAACTGCCTTCCTGGATCGGCTTTAATCTCTTGCTTGATACCGATCAGTTGACTACAGATATACCCATGCATTTTTCAGCAACAGTGGGTTATACAATCTGGAACATATTACAAGGACTAGCGCATACCTTCACCGAAATAGGTGCCTATTTCACCGATGAGTGGCAGGAAAATCAGGCGTGGCGCGTTATTGCTGAAGCGGCAGGTGATCCCTGGATGTTTGATCTAGGTATCTTTCCGCGTAAACTCGCCGCCCGCTTTGAGATGATTCCTGCCGGTTTCAAGGGAACAGTTGTCGATGCTGGTTTTGGCTTTGCTCAAATCAATCGTTGGCAAGAACTCCCCTGGGAAGTTGCGACGAAAGCATAAATAGCAAGAATCTTGGCAGCAAGTCAGCCAGAATTCTTTGAGAACTGCCATTATGGTATACTAGGATATCGTATTATCATAAAGTGACAGTGCTACTGTCCTCATGGGATTGGAGAGCGACATAATCTCTCTTCCCGCTCGATGAAACAAAGTACAGCATAACAAAGAGTGCGAGGCCAATAACTAATCTGATAATTAAAAAAGATGCGATATACCGCCCGGTGATATAAGTTATAAGGCTTCTGAAGCCTTTCTTATGATCAGCGGGTAGAGATCAATACTTTTCCACGTTTTGAAAGGCAAACTGACAAATGGGACACCACATCCTGGTTGTTGATGACGATGAGGGCATTGTGGAGGTCATACAAATCGTATTGGAAGGCGAAGGATATACTGTTCGCACTGCGACGAACGGGGATTGCCTCCAAGATTTGGCCGATAATCTCCCCAATCTCATCTTATTGGATGTGCTTTTATCCGGTGATGATGGACGCGATATTTGTAAATCACTCAAACGTAATGAGGCAACGAGACATGTCCCTGTTATCATGCTCTCTGCGCATTCTGATGCCAGCAAGGTTGCCGACGCTGGAGGGGCAGATGATTTTCTTGAAAAGCCTTTTGATGTCGATAGGTTGATCGAGATTGTGGCACAACATCTTGCTCGCTCTTCAACAATTCAATAGATAAATCGCCACAAAAGAACCTGCTGTCCTTGTAGAGACATTCAGGTTCTTTTGTCCTCAATATGACGTAGTATCCGTTCACATCAATGAGTAACTTCTTGCCCCACCTTCCAGCGCAAATTGGGTTTGCGTGCTGCCAGAGCTTGATCCAAACGACCTATGACGGTCGTATGCGGAGCCGTTGTGACGATCTCAGGATTAGTGCGCGCCTCTTCGGCAATTTGATGCATTGCGCTCACAAAGGCGTCCAAAGTCTCCCGTGTTTCAGTCTCAGTCGGCTCGATCATCATTGCCTCAGGCACAATGAGTGGAAAGTACACGGTTGGAGCATACATACCAAAATCAAGCAAACGCTTGGCGATATCGGTAGCCGTTACACCATGCTCTTCTTTTTGCTTACGTGCAGTTGCGACAAATTCGTGCTGACACATCTGTGGATAGGCAATCTCATAGTCCGAGGATAGCTCATGCTTGAGATAGTTTGCGTTAAGGATAGCGCTCTCAGAGACATGTCGTAATCCATCAGGGCCGTTAAAACGGATATAGGTATAAGCGCGCACCAACACACCGAAGTTTCCCAGGTTGGCACGAACCTTTCCAATCGACAGTGGCCCTGCATCTTCCCAGTAGTAGCCTTGGGCGTTTTTAGCAGGCAGAGGACCAGGTAGGAAGGGGATCAGATGTTCTTTGACGCCAATCGGGCCCGCACCTGGGCCACCGCCACCATGAGGAGTGCTGCATGTTTTGTGTAGATTAAAGTGCACAACGTCAAATCCCATATCGCCAGGACGTGTAATACCCAGAACCGCGTTCGCATTTGCGCCATCATAATAAAGCTGTCCACCAACTTTATGAATCAGGCGACCAATTTCAGCGATATTCTCATCAAAGAGGCCCAGGGTATTGGGATTGGTAAGCATGATTGCCGCAACATTCTCCCCCCGAGTCGCCAGCAGAGCTTTCAGGCTAGCTATGTCGATACCACCGGTACGCTCATCACTTTTTATCTCGACCGCTTTGTAGTCGGCCAACGTCGCACTAGCGGGATTTGTGCCGTGGGCATTATCGGGAATTAAAACTAGATTACGATGTCCCTGCCCTTGGCTTTGATGATATGCTTTGATGAGCATCAAGCCAGTCAGTTCGCCATGTGCGCCGGCCGAAGGCTGTAGAGTCACACGTGTCATACTGGAGATCTCTGCCAGATAGTGCTCCAATTCGTAGATGAGTTGGATCGCTCCTTGCACTGTACTCGTAGGCTGCAATGGATGTATATGCGCAAAGCCCGCTAAAGACGCCATGTCCTCATTAAGCTTCGGATTATACTTCATCGTACAGGACCCCAGAGGATAAAATCCTGTATCGACGCCGAAGTTCCGTTGCGAGAGATGCGTGTAGTGGCGTACCACTTCGATCTCACTTACCTCCGGCAGCGGCGCTAGCTCTTCACGCAGGAAGGCCGAAGGAATCAGACTCTCAATAGATTCAGTTGGAACATCCATACGTGTCAGCGTAGCCGCTCTACGTCCAGGAGCGCCCTTTTCAAAAATCAGTGACTCTACACTCATGCCTGTACCTCTTTCAACACATTAACCAGCATATCGATATCTTCTTTTGTGCGTGTTTCAGTGACACAGAAGAGCATAAAAGTATCCATTCCAGTATAACTTTCGGCCAGAGGATAGCCGCCAAGTAAGTTCGCTTGCTGAAATGCTTGTTCCAGCTTGTGGATAGAAACTGGACATTTAATCACAAACTCATCGAAGAAAGGACCATCAAAGGCCACTTCATAGCCCGGCAGAGCCGTAATCTGACGAAATGCATAATGGGCTTTCTGCAAACATAGCTCGCCTAATTCGCGAAATCCTTGTTTGCCCAGTGCCGCTAGGAAGATAGTTGCACCAACTGCCAGTAACGATTGATTAGTACAAATATTCGAGGTGGCTCGCTCACGACGAATGTGTTGCTCTCGCGTTTGAAGAGTCAGAACATAGCCTGTTTGCTTTTCTCCCCCTTCTTCGACTGTCTGACCAACCAGACGACCTGGTAAGAGACGCATGAACTTCTGTTTCGTCGCCATAAAACCCAGGGCAGGAGCTCCATAACTCATATTGTTGCCCATGCTCATCAGTTCGCCGACAGCGATATCTGCATTATAGGTTCCGGGAGGTGTCAAAATTCCAAGTGAGGCAGGCTCAGTGATCACCGTCACAAACAAGGATTTTCCTTGATGGGCGAGAGGCTCAATCGCATGTACGTCTTCGACAAGTCCAAAAAAGTTCGGCTGCTGAATGATTACCGCTGCCGTATTCTTGTTGACAGATGCTTGTAAAGCTTCAAGCGAGGTGACACCATTTTCTAGCGCAACTTCTTTGATCGTGAAGCCACGAGCAAATGCATATGTCTGCAATACCCGTCGATATTGTGGATCAACGGCTAATGATACGGCTACCTCACCACGACCACCAGGGCCAAGAGCCATTAAGACGGCCTCAACCAATGCCGTAGAGCCATCATAGAGCGAAGCATTCGCAATATCCATCGCTGTCACCTGACAGACCATCGTTTGAAATTCATAGATTGCTTGCAGCATGCCCTGGCTAACTTCGGGCTGGTAGGGTGTGTAAGAAGTAACAAACTCAGAACGAGTTAGTAGATGAGGTACCACACTAGGAATAGCGTGGTCATAGGTCCCAGCTCCCAGAAAAGAGATTGTTGTATCCAGATTTTTATTCTTGGCGGCCATCCGATTCATCAGACGCTTCAAGTCCGGCTCAGATAAGGCTGGAGGCAGGTCCAGAGGCTCATTCATGCGAACCTCCGCCGGGACCGGTGTCAGTAGATCTTCAATCGCAGAGAGGCCCAGACGTTCTAACATCGCCTGCTGTTCTTCTTGCGTATTTGGCACATAGCTCATATAGTGAACACTCCCATAGGTGTAGTAGCTCCCCAGTTTTACTTCTCTCTTACGAAAGCCACTCTAATATAACCAGCATAGCAGAACGAGAAAGGGCAGCATCCTGTACGGCGGCGGTGTATTTTTTGAGGACCTCTTGCGGTATACCTGTAGACCAAGATCATGAGGAAGATAACACAAGTGCGCGAAATGTCCAACCCTTAAACAAATTACAACGAATACTGGTTTCCACATCAAACACCGCGACACATCAACAGCGCAAAAGACACAGCCCATGGACATGCTACAGATGTTCTATAATGGTCACTCTCATTATATCGCATACACAAGCTACATATCAAAAGTCTGCAAAATAAGTCCTCTTCGCCATAAAAAAGACATGCAAAAACTCTGCAGCAGCAGCAATGACAATAGAAATCGTCACCACTGCCGCTTACGCTAACTATCCTTAGCGACCCTGTAAATAATCTAGGTACTGATCAACACTCAACAATTGATCGAGTTGCGAAAGATCAGAAAGCTTCACCCGTAGCATCCAACCCTGCTCGTAGGGATAATCATTGATATTTTCAGGATGCTCTTTTAGCTCTGTATTGGCACTGATAATCTCGCCCGCAATAGGAGAAACAAGTTCAGAGGTGGCTTTAACCGACTCGATATCCCCAAATTTTTCATCAATAGCGATATCTTGACTGCCATCCCAGGGCAACTCAATATAGACAATATCTCCAAGTTGATCCTGGGCATAGTCGGTAATACCAATCACAGCCTCATCGCCCTCCACACGTACCCATTCATCAGTTTTGCTATATCTCAAATTGCCAGGATGATTTAGGCTAGCCATCGTTCATTTCTCCCTTCATCAGGAACAGTTCTTAATTAATAGTAGTAGTACACATGACACAGACCTTATTTTCGCTTATAAAAAGGGAGTGTCACAATCTGAGCCGCTACACGCTTCCCGCGAATATCAACCAGAATTTGATTGCCAATCTGCGCCTGCGCGGCTTCAACGTATCCCATACCAATATTTTTTGGCACCGTTAGACCGGGTGCTCCACTGGTCAAGTTTCCAATCTGTCGATCTCCAGCGTAGAGAGCATAGCCGCCACGCGGTACACCACGCTCCAGCAATTGGACACCTACGAGCACACGCCGAGGACCATCTGCTTTTACCTGCTGCAAAACGTCTCGGCCAATGAACATTCCCTTAGACAATTTAACGGTCCAACCCAGACGGGCCTCTAGAGGATTCGTATCTTCGTCTAACTCATGTCCATAGAGACAGAGACCCGCCTCTAAACGCAGGGTATCGCGTGCGCCTAATCCAGCCGGCAAAAGTCCAACCGGTTTACCAGCAGCAAGCACATCATCCCAAAGTCCAGTTACAGCGGCGGCGGAGCAGTACATTTCAAAGCCGTCCTCACCTGTATAGCCGGTACGTGAGATAATACAATGAACACCAGCAACCTCGCCAGGTGCAAAATGATAAAAACGCACGGCCGCCAAATCAATATCCGTGAGAGATTGTAAGATCTCTTGCGCGAGCGGCCCCTGCAATGCAATCAAGGCCGTCGTATCGGATTGATTAGAGATCGAAACGTGTGGAAAGGGCTGTGCTTGACTTTCTACCCAGGTGAAGTCTTTGGCAATGTTTGCAGCATTGACAACTAACATATAGTGATTTTCTGCCAGATAATAAATCAACAGATCATCAATCACATTGCCATTCGGCAGGCACAATTGCGTATAGAGAGCCTGATGGATAGCTAATCGAGATACATCGTTGGGCACAAGGTATTGTAAAAAAGCCAGTGCGTCCTGTCCCTCAACTTTAAACTCGCCCATATGAGAGACATCAAACAAGCCAGCTTTCGTACGAACCGCTTGATGCTCACTCAAAATACTGCTATATTGTACTGGCATCTCCCAACCACCGAACTCAACCAGACGTGCGCCTAATGCACGATGCTGCTCATAGAGAGGAGTTCGTTTCAGTTGCGAGGCGGCATCGTTGTTTGTCGTCATCCCAAATACTCCAGTATGTTCTAACAGATAGCATCTACTCTTCTTTCATAACCCTCATAGTACATTAAGGAAAAGTAGGAATTAAATTTGTACCCGTTTACTATATCAGATTTTCCAGACGATCACAATAAATTTTAGGTTTTCCAATTCTCTCTTTTTGCCACCTGACAACAATAGCGGCCTATTAGCTAATCCTTTCTATAATTCCATAAATCCTCTCCACTGGAGATGGTCAGCACAGACAACAATGGAACTAGTTTAGAAACTATAGGCGACCCCCAACCAGTCGTGGGATCCCAATTCTGTTGTGCTGCATAGCCCTGAAAAGTGACCTGGGCCCCTGTTGTAGCGCTCAGAGTTATTGTATTTGCACCTGAGCTAATATCGTGAAAAGAAGAGCGATATAACACGGGTGTTTTGCCAATTAAATAGATAGCAGGATTAATAAAACCAACACGCCGATGGCTATATTGGTCCGCCAGAGCGATAATCGCAGCCCATTGAGGAGTTCCAGCACTTGTCCCACCGAAGCTATACACGCCACCAAGCCCTTTAGGGCCATCGGACCACACAGTAATTACGCCATTAAGATCAGAACTATTATAGGCGACATCAGGGATACCCCGACCGAGCATAGTAGCAGAAATCTGAGCTTGATAAAAGGGCCGCTTGATAACTTTACTGAAACCACCTCCTGTAGCTCCATTCTTCTCCTGCTCATTCCAGGCAACTTCATTATTATACTTACCAGTGACAGCATCAGCATCCAGGATTGTACCACCAACGCTAGTCACCAAAGGATCACAAGCTGGCGCAGAGATAGCATCTTCCCACGCGTTTCCATCACAGCGCTGTTGGGCAGTCCCACTATCTCCAGAAGAGGCAAGCACTGTGATCTTTTTTGGAACGCTACATGTAAAGCTTTATGCCATGGTTTAACCAATTCAGGCTTCACGCAGTTCTCGGCTTCGCCAAAGCTCATCGAAATAACGTCTCCCAGATTTTTCTCAACGGCATAATTCAACGCATTGAACAGGTCGTGATCATCCTCAGATCTAGCTTCAACCAGCGTGATGCTTGCATTAGGCGCAATAGCATGAGCCCATTCGACATCTAAAGAGATCTCACTTGACCAATTAACCTGTGCTTTATTAGATGGATTCCAGGCTGGTATGCCATTGGGGGCCACAATACTCAATAAAGCGTTCGGAAGGTCAAAGTGTTTATCAAAAACGGCTAAATCGTCACGAAGGTGTGGGGCATGATAGGCATCCACAATGACGATCGAAACTCCCATTCCCTGTTATACCTTTTTCGAGCAGTGGAGTCACACTATATGCATTGCGTACCTGCTGCACGCCATAACATTTATTGGGCGCAGTATTAGACTGACATTTGTACAATGTATCTTGAATTTTTCCAATAGCATGATAAACAGAGGCAGGTCTCAAAAAGTTAGAAGAATGAAGAAAGCCCGCATGAGCACATGTATCTTGCAGATAGCATGAAACAATCAATATGTACAAAAAAGCCAGACAGGTAAAGGCGAATCTAAAGGGACAACGAAAAGCGTCACATACTTGCATCGAAAATTCCTCTCCCATTCCTCACATCCAACCACAAGTATTATGTTGTAGTATAAGCATAAAAAAGCACAACATATTCTATCTATGCTAGTATTTCTCAATCATGACTTTATCTCATCTGCCCTATAGTTTCGACAATCCATGGCTACGTTCTCCGCCGACGCTCCTCCACCTGAGCCAGCGTAGGAATACCGCGAATACCCACTTGCTCAATAGAGAAAGCCGCTACACAGTTGGCATAATCAACTGCTTCCACCGGATCATTATGGCGATAAAGGGAGGTAAGAAAGGCGGCGGCAAAGACATCACCAGCGCCTGTAGGATCGACCTCATTGGCCGTATAGGAGGGAAAATGGCGTGCCTGTCCTTGTTGGAAGAGCGTAGCTCCTTTCCGTCCATCAGTTGCCACCAGGAGAGGTACAAGCATACTCCATGCAGCCAACAACGCATCAGCTTCCAAGCGCTTTCCATCAGCGAAGGGTAAGAGATCGTCATGGCTGAGGATAAGCACATCCAAAGCAGGTAAAACTTGTTCAGCCTCCTCCCAGGGAGTCGGCCAGACGCGTCCATCCGCATCCCATCGCCGTAACCAGCCTTGAGGCGTAGCAGCTAGCAACATGCCAGGGCGACGCGGAAAATGGAGAATCATTTCAGAGCCCATCTCCTGAGCCAGCGGGCCAAATAGGACAATACCAGCCTCATTACGCCATGTCGCAGGAATATCCTGCTCAGTGAGATCCTCTGCCCGTGAATAAAGGTACTGAGTTCGAAATCCCTCATGGTAACGATTGGCAAAGGTCGTACTTTGAGGAGAAGGGCATACATGTAACGCAATATCAGGCAACGCCGTTATTAATCCGTGAGCCAATTCGGCATCCGCACCAGTCACAATGGCCGCCGTTAATCCCAGGTGATAGGCCGTTAAGGCAGCAAATGTCACAGTGCCCCCAAGGGAGAACGAACCATCAGCCTGGATATCACGTGTGATATGCCCAATAGTCACAAATTCAGATTGTCGTACATGTATAGACATTAACGCACTGGACGCTTCAGAGAAATTACGACGCGGCGCTCTTCTCCTTCACCGATACTCTCAGTGCTGATATCTTTGCTCTCTGCGAGCGAGATATGCACGATACGCCGTTCATGAGGAGGCATGGCTTCTAAAGCGATGGAGCGTCGATAGCTTCGGACCTGCTGTGCCACTCGTAAGGCGAGGGATCGTAAATTCTCTTCCCGACGCTCACGATAATTCTCGGCATCAACAATAATACGCATACGATGCTTGGTACGATGGCTAACGATCAGATTGATGAGTAATTGTAAGGCCGCCAACGTCTCTCCACGACGACCAATCAGCAAGCCAAGGTTCTCGCTGATACCACGGATATTTAATGTTAGGGGATTAGTTGAGCGTACTTGGACAGTGGCGTTAATGTTCATGTAGCGCAAAACATGTTGCAAGACATCGACAGTAATCTCGACATCTTCACGCGAAGGATGCTCTACATTCTGAATTTCGCCACTGGCACTCGTTATTACAGCTTCAACTAGAGGCTGCAATGTAGGGGAGGGTGCGATTTCTTCATCTTCGTACTCTTCATCTTCTTCCTCGTCATCCTCATATTCCTCAGCCTCTTCTTCGTAGAGACCCTCTTCTTCGGGTAGAGGGATATCAATATCGGCTGAGCCCAGAATAGCATCAGCCAGTTCGGGAGTAATTATGGCACTCGCCCCACCAGAACTAGTTACACCTGCACGAACAGTCACCCGCACACGGGCATCGCGACTACCCAGGCCAAATGCTCCTCGACTAGGTTCTTGTAGAATGGCGACATCCACCTCATCACGACGTCTTCCCAGGCGGCTGAGCGCTTGAGCAATCGCTTCTTCAACACTTTTGCTGCTAGCCTCTATGCTATCCACTTTTCTGTGCCTCCCTGTAAAATTTATCTATGCGCACGATTGCCTTATCGCTACCATCAGGCAATCGAAGTTAGCCTCAGACTCAACTCATCAGCGAGCCCTTTGGGCACCACCCCGCCTACGTGCAGATGCGCTTCCACGCTGACGACGTGTATATTGCGAACCGCTAGAAGATGATCCATTCCCACTGACTTTAGGTCGTGTGCTCGTCTGTATATTGCTATCCGCACCTACGGCACCCTCGTCCTCGCTATCCACAAGTGTACTATCGACTACAGCCGTTTTGCGAGTCGCAGTTGAGTTAGACCTCGATCTAGAAGGAGCCGTTCTAACACTAGCCGGACTACTAACACTAGCTGGACTACTGATAAGATCTTTCTTCAAGTTTGGTGTGGTCAACAAAGCACCCCAACCCGTCACAAAGTATTGCTGCACTGCTTGGAACACAGATGAAACAGTCCAGTACAAGGCCAATCCAGAAGCGACATTCCAAGCAATAAAGATGGTGAAGAAAGGCATAATGTATTGCATCATCTTCATTGACTGCTGCGTTGGATCTGGAGCTGCTGGTTTGCCATCTATCATTGCGGGCTTTGGTTGCGACATACGTAACTGCACAAAGGTCGCCAGACCAGCCACAATCGGCAGAATATGTGAGGGGTCGGAGGCGTTCAAAGGAAATGACCAAACCCAGTTAACATGCAGAATGGGATTCAAAAATGAAAGCCAGGTAAACCAGTCAAAAGAGACATTCGGGTACGATGTAAAATGAGGAACAAAAGGATAGATGTTCTGGTTTAAATCCTTCAAATTATGCGAAATACCTGTACTAAGTGCATGGTACAAACCATAGAGTACAGGTAACTGAATAAACAACGGAAGACATCCTGCGAGAGGATTCACTCCATACTCTTTATAGAGCGTCTGAAGCGCTGCCGCTTGCGCCTGCTGATCACTCGCATATTTCTTTTTAATCTCGGCCATTTGCGGTTGTAGCGCCTGTGTAGCTTTCGTAGATTTCAGTTGCTGCAACGTAAGAGGGAATAGAATTAATTTGATGATGAGTGTTAACACTAAAATGGCTAGGCCAAAATCACCAAAAAGGTGATCAAGGATTATAAGACCATTAAAAATGGGAAATGTTAAAATTATATTGAAAAAGTAACCTAGCTGACCCACAAGAACTCTCCTGCCTTCCTTGATCTAGTGACCCAGATGCTCTGGAACCGGATCATAGAGGTCACCGTGATAAAAAGGATGGCACCGACCTATACGTTTCGCTGTCATCCAACCGCCACGGAAAAAGCCAAAACGTTGAATGGCCTCATATCCATATTGGGAACATGAGGGGGTAAATCGACACGATGAAGGCAGGATTACCGACAGCGTGCGCTGATAGATTCGAATTAATACAAGTGCGATATATTTCACGTTAAGAACCCTTACGTATATTCAACTCTTGGTCTCCAGATTTTAAAGAGTTCTCAAGGAGTTGCGCCCGACGTAACAACGTAGATATATCCTGTATTAGTGCCGACAGATGCATTCCAACTACCTGCGTTCTGGCACTAAATACTAAATCCCATCCTGGAGGAATATCCGTAATAAACGGTCGAACTGCCTCCGAGAGTAATCGCTTGACATAATTGCGCCGAACTGCGCGTTTGGAAATGCGTTTACTTACTACAAAGCCAACGCGCAATGTGGTTTGATCATTTGGTTTCCATGCGAGGATAAGCAGCCGGGACGCTATACTACCTCCCTGCTGCCTTACTCGTTGGAAATCGCTATTCTTACATAAGCGTAAATTACGGTTAAGTGCCACAATATTGTCCAGTACTAGCTAGACAGTCAAGCTCCAGCGCCCTTTGGCGCGGCGCGATTTGAGCACACGACGTCCATTGCGAGTGGACATACGTTTTATAAAACCATGTTCGCGTAAGCGTGGAATACGCTTTGGTTGCCAGGTACGTTTCATAAGGACCCTTTCTTAGTCTCCACATCAAGATATCCCGTAGATTATAGCGAGTATCCTACATACTGTCAATTCTACGGCAGATGTACCCTGAATGTTTCAACATTCCCACCGCACCATGATTAATGACGAGGTGGGCTCTAAACAATCGTATTTAAGCCATGCTTTTACGGGGTTTTAAAGCGCAAAAGCACGCGCCCCAGACGGACTTCGTCATTGTCATGCAATGGTGTGGGTGTCTTTCCCGTTAATCTTTGACGATTGAGGAATGTGAAATTTGTGCTGTTCTCATCTTCTAGCAGATACTGACCATTCTCAACAAAGATCCGCGCATGTAGACGTGAGACTCCGCCCT
Source organism: uncultured Chloroflexia bacterium (assembly GCA_963699315.1). Taxonomy (GTDB): domain Bacteria; phylum Chloroflexota; class Ktedonobacteria; order Ktedonobacterales; family Ktedonobacteraceae; genus Dictyobacter. The sequence continues at coordinate 2,309,488 of OY969433.1, read as the reverse complement.
CTTCGCCACCATGAGGGGTCATGTCAACATCAGGATAGATGTTGCTAACGGCGTCTTCGCGTCCGATGGTGATAATATCTTTACCGCTCAGGTCGAATTCCTGGTTGTTCGCTTCAACAATCAGACGAGCTTGCAATGCTCCCGGGGCCGCAGTGGGCGCTGAAGCTGCCGGGGATGACACATCTTGATCCTCAACCGGCGCAGCGGCTGGCTGTACAATAGGGGCCGCAGCAGTCGGAGCCGGGGCACCTAACAGGCTTACACCACAATTGGAACAAAAAGCTTCGCCAGCAGGATTTTCGGCACCACAAGATGGGCATGCCTGCGTTCCGGCGGACGTTTGTACTGGTGCGGCCTGTGCGACGGGAGCCTGAGCCCCTGCATCGGGAGTTGGGGCTGCGTTATTTAGTGGTTCGCCACATTCATCACAAAATGCCGATCCATCTGGATTGTCATGACCTAATGAGCATTTTACCGACATAAGAATATATCCTTCCTCTGCCTTATTTTTTATAATCTATGTAGGCACATAGAAGCGTCTACTTTAAATTAAGGCTTCCAATGAGTACCAACATAATATATATTACGGAAGCAAATCATCTAAACGCTGTGTTAATTTACGCGTTTTATTTCCGATAGATTTTACCTGCTCTTGAGAAATTTGTTGACCCTGATTGATCTGTTCAATAGCTGAAAGCGTCTCTGCGTCAAGCACACGCGTAACGTTAGGAGCAATCTTAGTCGTTGCTTTTCCTGTGCGTTTGTACTCATCCAAGATACGCGTGACTAGACGCTGAGCATTCGACTTTTCGGCGAAGTTCATGACTAAAGCATTGACTTGCGAAGTAAGATTGGTATCATTGCTAAAGGTCACTTTAATATCTTCACGGATCTTCTCACTTACCAGGCCGACCAGAGGTACATCATATGTCAACTCGGCCTGGGCAATGCGAAAGAGTCCCGCAGGACGTGGATCAATCATCAGTTCGATTAGAATTGACTGTGCTGTATCTTTTTCAAGATCTCCCAGATTGATGACAATCTGACGGTCTGATAAAGATGAGGCATCAACATCTCGGATCAATGGCAATACTTTCACTGCCTTGCGTGGGCTTACGCCTGCCGGCAAGCGAAGCGTCATAGTGGAATTCCGCACCGCGACCGCGACCGCGCTTTGCACCTGTTGTTCAAAAAGGGACATCGCATCGGCCGGTGTTTTGATAAACTCGGCAGGCATACCACCGCTCATCTGACCAATATCATCCAGCAGGCTCTCATCCCAATCGGAGCCAATGCCCAGCGGATAAATTGAGATTCCACCAGCGGCAGCATCGCGTGCTAGTTGGCGACAGCGATCGGTATCGCCGTATGTAACGCCATCTGTCAGGAGAATCATACGATTAATAGCATTCGGGATATTCCAACGCCGCAGTTCACCCAAGCCTTGAATCATGCCCAGGGACATGGTTGTACCGCCAGCATCTTGGATGCGATCAATGGCTGCCTTCATACCAGGTTTATCATTAGCAGGCATAGATGGAATGATCACTTGCGCAGTATCATCAAAGATGACCACCGAAATGTAGTCGCTCGGCTCCAGACGATCAATAACTATCTTTACCGCTTCACGTACATTTCGCAGTTTCGCGCCCTTCATTGAGCCGGAATGATCAATCACCAGGGCAAAGTTCAATGGCATACGCACCTGTGCCATCAAAGCTGTCGGCTTCGCTTCTAATAAAAGGTATGCAAGTTGGCTACCACCAGTAACTGGCATATAATCCTTACCCAGTTGGTGTACAAGAGTTACCTCTCCAGGCATAATACATTTGCTCCTTTCGCACTCGGCTGGCCCCTCAGTATATCATAATCCATGAACCAACACGGCAGGCTCCAGCGTGAATAATGCCCATAAACCTGTGCAGGCTGGTTAACGCACAAACACAAGGACGGCACTGACATTATCTTCTCCACCATTCACATTCGCAGCTTCTATCAATTGAGTACAGGCGACCTGTGGGTCCGGTGCATGGTTAAGAATCTCGGTAATTTGTGGATCATGCACCATTTCCCAGAGGCCATCAGAACAACTTAAGAGCACATCACCTGGATGGATCTGTTGTGTAAAAAGATCAACCTGTACATTCTGTTTATCACCAATGCTGCGAAAAATCTGATTACGCTGGGGATGTGTATAGACATCCTCAGGCTCAATCAAACCTCCAGCCACCAGTTGTCCGACCAGCGAATGATCATTCGTTAATTGATAGAGTTTCTCGTCGCGTAACATATACGTACGACTATCGCCCACGTTGAATATATACGCATAGTCTCCAACAACCATAAAGCCAGTCAATGTCGATCCCATGTCCGATTTCTCTTTTTGATTGACCTGACAGAGAGATGTGTTAGCCTCTTCGATGGCTCCACGCAGTAATTCTTTGAAGTTCTCATCATCAAACGTTGGTGCCTGCTCGCCTGCTTTTTCCGCTTGTAAAGGAGCCAGCAGTAACTCACGCGTCACCCTTTCCGCAAGCAAGGCAATCGTCAGGCGACTAGCCCCCTGTCCATTGGCATGTCCCCCCATCCCATCGGCGACCACAAATAGGCCAGCCGGAGAAGAGATCGATTCGTGAACCCGCGTGAGAGATAGCACTAACGTGCTATCCTCATTAGGCTCGCTACGCCTCACTGTACCAGCGTCAGAGTCACAAGCCGCTAGCAGATGCGCGCCATTGGGAAAGGCTGTCTGTGTAGCTTGTGGCTGCTCCACAACGTAGGTTAAGCCCTGCTCAACAAAGGTATTGATAATTACTCCTTGCAAAACCTGAGCATCCTCTCCCTTTTGAGCAGTTGCAGGATACGCATGCAGAATATAAGAGGCATTCAAAAGCTCTGCACCACAATCAATACAGAACTCATCGCCTTCAGCATTCTGCTCCGATTCGCAATTCCAGCAATGCTGATATCCCTGATGATCAGAGACAATGTAGACATGCTCACTAGCGCTAGCAGAAACAACTTGCGTTACCTCATAGCGTCCACCGACCACTGCGCCCACTTCCAACGTGAAAAATTGCTCTGAACTGGACTCGGACGATGTCTGCTCGTCTAGCGGATTTTCATTGGTCTCCTCGGTCGCATTAGCATTTGTCGACTGCTCCACATTGTTCTCCTTCCTGGAGATAGCAGAAACTTCTTCTTGTTGGGGAGAAACTTCTGCATCATCTGTCTGTTCTTGCTTCTCATCAGGGATTGACATGTCTGACTCGGACGGCACTATCTGAGCAACCCCATCATCGGCATGCTTCATCGTCTGTTCCGAAGCATCAGCCACCGGAACTTGTTCTGAAGCACTCTCCCCATGAGCAGATGACTTGTAGATAGTCGGAGCATCGGCTATGTCAGATCCCGACTCCTCTTGTGCGGTAGAGGACGTTGGCTCTGTATTGGAAAGTGGAGGCGTAATCAAGATAGTTGGAGCATCAGCTATATCATCGTAATAGTCTCCAGTATGCTCCGCACGTTCAGCGTCCTGTTGCCAGCGCCGCGCATGAAACGCCAACATCTGTTGAGGGGTCAAAATCTGGGTAGGTACTTGACTCACATCTAACCCATCATAAGTATTTTGCTCGTTGCTCGATGGGTCGGTCTGCGTGGTCTCAGCTTGTGATAAGGTCCCCTGCTCGTTGATTGATGAGTCCACTGGAGCAGTCCCAGCTTGAGGAACCTCCTCGGATTGCATTGTGCCTTGCTCATTGGCAGGTGCGTCAGCCTGAGTTGCCTCGAATTGAATTGGGTCCTCTGCTTGCACAGCAGCCGTGTCTGTATCTTCAGGCAGCGCAGACGGCACCGTAGTAGGAGCAGCCTCTTCAGAAAATGGGGAGGATGGCTGCGTTCCCTGTGTCTGGGTCTCTGTGGCAGTTCCATACTGCTCCGCTGCTTCTGGTTGTCCGGCAGCCACCACTTCGATGGCCAATAGCTGCCCACAAACCTTACAGAATTTGGCATTATCACGATTTTGTGTATGACACAACGGACAGAGCATTCCTGCCCTCCTTATTAAAGTTGTTTTTGTAAGCGAATAGCCTCAGCATTCTTTGGATCACGCAGTAAAGCCTCATTCATCATTTGCCGAGCATCCGACTTCTTTTTCAAATTGAAAGAACAGGTTGCCATCGCGCTATAGATAGAAGCTGAATGAGCATTTACCTGTTGTGCACGTCGCAATGCACTTAAAGCATAATTCCATTCTTTTTCCTTCATATGGGCACGTCCAAGCTCATACCAGGCTTCCCATAAATCAGGATCAACCTGAGTCGCATGCTGAAGAGAAGCAATTGCTATGGAAAGCTGGTTTTTCATTTCAGCCAAGATGCGTCCCAGTGCCACTAAGATTAACGCATGATCGGGATTAATATCCAGTCCACGCGTAAAATACGAGACAGCTTCATCCTTCTGCCCTTGCTCGGTAGCGACCAATCCCATTTGATAATAGACGGCCGAATCACCAGGAGCCAGAACCTGAGCCTTTTTGAAAGCCCCCATCGCAAGAGGATAGAGCGCAAGGTCCCGATAACACATACCCAATTGAAATTGCGCATCCAGCGCATCTGCTTTAAGACCGAGCGCTTCTTCAAAATATTCAGCTGCATACTTCATATTTTCTATAAAGAGTTTTTGATCCGTCTCACGAACCGCCTGTCCATACTGACGATACACCCGACCGAGGTTATACAACGCATCATACGCTGCACCGCCCTGCTTCTGCGCGATTTTGAATTGGTTGATGGCATCTACAAAACGTTTGCCAGCCAGAGCTTGCAAGCCAGCACGATAGGCGACCATTGGATCATTAGGGCTCGCCGCTGGACGTGCAATAATTGGCTGAGCTACTCGCACAGGAGATATACTATTGTTACGCCCGGGAGATGATGCTGGTTGCGCCTTAATCGACTGAGATTGCGTCGGGCGTGCTTGAATAGACCGTTGTACCGGCCTGGCTTGAATAGGTACACGAACAGCTTGATTGCGCATCTGTGGCGGCGCAATCGAAACTCCCTGGACCAATGGTTGACCATCACGCTTACAAAACTTTGCGCCAGGTCGATTCTGAAATCCGCACTTTGGGCAAATTGCTCCACCGCCATTCAACGCAGGAGACCCATTACTCATCGTCGGCACAATAATCGTCGAATTCGCTGTTAACGCGGGTATCTGGATGGTCGTAGGAGTAGCATTAGGTGAACATTGGGATAGGGCCACGCGCATCGCCTCAACGCTCTGGAAACGCTGAGCGGGATCTTGTTGCATCGCCTTGATAATAACCTGCTCCACAGGACAGATCCGTTTATTCCCCAACTGCACTGTCCGAAGACGAGGATTTTTCGCTACGATACTTCCCTGCGGCGGCGTTTGGATTGGATCAGGCTCATAATTCGTTAGCAAATGATACATGGTTGCACCGAGAGAATAAATGTCGGAACGCGCATCAGTCTGCACCAGTTTACCTGGATTCTGAGCTGTGCGCCGCTGACCAGGCATTGTAACTGAACCTAGATGCTCAGGTGAGGCATACGAAATGGTCCCAAGATTCTCTGTATTGGTGCGTTTGTTGGGATCAAAACGACGAGCAATGCCAAAGTCGATTAATTGCACCTCATCATCCGTTGTTATCATGATATTACCAGGTTTTAAATCGCGCAAGATGATGGGGGGATTTCGCGTGTGAATATAGGTTAGAGCTTCACATACCTGGATCATCCATCTGATTACCTGATCTTCAGGCAGTGGTCCCCTACTCGTCTCTAGAATCTTCTCTAGGCTACGCCCAGAGACAAACTCCATCACAAAGTAATAATTGCCACGCTCTTGAAAAGGGAGCATCAGGGCGGCAATACGTGGATGCTTCAGGCCTCGCAACAGGGCTATTTCTTTATTAAAGCGATCAATCGCTGATTTTCGGTCTTCTTCGCTTGTATTAGGGTTGATAAGCAATTCTTTGACAGCATAATAGTAGGGAGGAGTACCCGGCGGGGTTCCAATCTGTTCAACTTTGTAGACGGTGCCCATACCACCTTCGCCAAGAATCTGCACAATTTTAAATTTTCCATCAAGGACAGTACTTATTGGGAGAGCCATACAACGTTTCTCCAAATGCGCTCAGGATGCTTATTGGGGGCTCACATGCACAACAATCGCTGAGATATTGTCTTCTCCACCATTTGCGTTTGCTAGCTCGATCAATTTTTCGCAAATGGCCTGCGGGCTACTCTGCTCAGTAAGCGTGTTGAACAAGTCCTGGTAGCGGATCATTTCCCATAATCCATCGGAGCACAATAACAACTTATCTCCTGGCCGAAGAACCTCATGGAAGATATCGACCTCAACCTGCCGATGACCCGCTCCCAGCGAACGATAAATCAGGTTCCGCTGCGGATGGGTATAAACATCTTCTGGCTCAATTTGCTTGGACTCTACTAGTCGAGCAACAAGAGAGTGGTCCCGCGTAATAGGAGCTAGCTTATTTTCACGTAACAAATACGTACGACTATCACCAACGTTGGCAATGTAGGCCTGATCGTTTTGAATCAGCGCAGCAGTAACCGTGCTACCAAGGCCACGAGCAGACGACTTTTTCTCGCCGTAACCTACAATTGCTTTATTGGCTTGTTGTATAGCTAACTCAAGTTGATCTCCTATTAAGGAGACAGCTTGAGTCTCTGGCAACTTCTGAGTCTTTTGTTTCGAAGATGAATTTGCAGAAGCAGTTTTTAATTTTACTGTTTTATCCGGGTCAAGATCTGCTTTATCTAATTGAATAGTGGGTTGATCATGTACAGGTTTAAAGAAAAAATCCAATGCCTTGCTCATTGTCTCGACAGCTAACTTGCTTGCCACCTCTCCCGCCTTATACCCCCCCATGCCGTCAGCCACAATAAATAGACCGCGATCACCATCATCTGAAGACTCTACCCTTTTATATGCAGAATCCTCATTTTGATCACGTTGCTTCCCAACATCAGTCTTATCAGCAGCAGTCAGTTTTAAATGCATAGTAAATTACCTCACCCAAGCAGGAGACTCCTCAGTCCGTTACATGTCCACTATAGCATATAGTAGTAATCGTGACAATTGCAGCATACCAAATAACATAATTCTATAAGTATTGCAAAGTATTGAATGAAGATGAAACATATTTCTATGATATACATCACTTATACGCAGCGTAAAGCCTGGAAGTTGTAGCAGTCACATGTTTACAATCTTCTTCCATGCTTATCTAGCCACATATTGACACTATCTATGAACTCTTACATTCAACAAAAGAGCAACTCAAAATACTTATGCTATTCGTCTCGGTCTTTCGTTGAACGTGGTCTGAATTGCAAACGGATAGCCGTTCCTTTGAAGCCAAAAGCTTCTCGTAAACGATTTTCCAGGTAGCGCTCATACGAAAAGTGGACTGCTTCAGTATCGTTGACAAAAAAGATGAATGTCGGCGGATTCACACGCGCCTGGGTCGCATAAAAGATTTTCAAGGGCTTATGCCGAATAACCGTTGGACTATGACGACGAGTGGCTTCCTGGACGACTTCATTGAGCCTTGAGGTTGCGATACGCAAGAAACGCATCTCGGCAATTTTGACCACCGATTCCAGGATCGATTTGACGTGATAGCCGGTTTTCGCTGATGCAAATAGGATGGGTGCATACGGAATGAACTTTAAGCCTTCAGCTAAAATATCACGATACTCTTCGGCGCTCTGGATCTCGTCGTCGGGATGAGGAAATTCGCCTTCGCGCTCGTCCTTGCGTTGCTGCAGGGCAAGATCCCACTTGTTGACGACAACGATGACACCTTTTGTCTTGTCGTGGATTTCGCCCGCGATATGCGTATCCTGAGCAGCCAGGCCCTCAGTGGCATCAACCAGTATAATGGAGACGTCACTACGTTCCAGGGCGCGCTCTGAGCGCAAGACGCTATACTTTTCAACTCCGGGACCCACACGTCCGCGACGACGAATACCAGCAGTATCCACCAGGCGCATTTTATGTCCCTCAAACTCGAAAGTTATATCAATTGAATCGCGCGTTGTACCAGGAACATCACTGACAATGGAACGCTCTGAGCCAATAATTGCATTCAACAAAGAGGATTTGCCTACATTTGGTCGTCCTACAATGGCGACACGAATCAGATCTTCATCGTCCTCTTCTTCAGTTTCACTGAAAGGAGGCAATTCTTCAACGATGCGATCCAATAGATCACCGGTGCCCATACCTTGAATCGAGGAGATTACGATCGGCTCACCCAATCCCAGATTATAAAACTCAACGGCATCCATCCGGCGATCCTTATTATCCGCCTTATTGGCAGCCACGATCACTGGTTTCTGGGTAAGACGAAGTTTATGAGCCACATCTTCGTCTGCTGTAGTGATGCCTGAACGTGCATCAACCATAAAAACGATCACATCGGCCTCATCGATGGCGAGTTGAGCCTGAGACATCACATGGTCCATCAGATCGCCGGGTTGCCCATGCAAACCAACTTGTCCAACAGGAATACCAGTACCTAACTCCAGGCCGCCAGTATCAATCAGCGTAAAATCACGCCCATTCCAATCGGTATCGCCATACAGACGATCGCGTGTCGTTCCCGGTAAATCTTCAACAATGGCGAGTCGTTCGCCAATCATACGATTAAAGAATGTGGATTTACCGACATTTGGTCGTCCCACAATGGCTACTAGCGGCTTCATAAAATGCGCCCCTCCACCCTTTTCTGGTGCTGAAAAATCCTCAGTTGTACATACAATGGTGGCTATTATAACATACATTCTGCCAACAGAGAGATTTTCTCTTGAGCTTTCATCATTACGTCTCAAGCGTGGGGACGAAGGGGAAATAATGTTACCAGAATAATTCAGATACTGAGCGGCCATCATGAATACGACTAATGGTGCCAGCAAACAGTTCTGCCACAGAGAGAACTGTCAGATTGGGCAAATGCTCTAGATCAGGGGGAGGTATGGAATCTGTGATGACAATCTCTTTAAGAGGAACTCCTTTGAGACGTTCGAGTGCCGCTCCGGAGAAGATCCCATGGGTCGCACAACAATAGATCTCCAGTGCGCCATGCTCACGCACAACGTGTACAGCCTGAGTTATAGAGCCGGCTGTATCAATCTCGTCATCCACCATCAGGACATTACGTCCTTCCACGTTGCCAATAATACCCATGGCCTCAGTGACACCATTATTGTCCAGACGTCTCTTTTCAACTATGGCCAGAGGAGCATCCAGACGATCCGCCAGATTACGTGCTTTTTTGGCAAAACCTTCATCCGTCGAAACAACCGTGAAATTTTGTAGGCCTTTACTAGCAAAATAGCGTGCCTGTATAAGTTGCGCCGTCAACTCATCCACTGGAATGTTAAAGAAGCCCTGAATCTGACCTGCATGCATATCCATCGTCAAAACACGATCGGCTCCGGCAACCGTAATGCAATCGGCAATCAAACGGGCAGTGATCGGCACACGTGGCTGATCTTTCTTATCCGTACGGCCATAGGCATAATATGGAATTACAGCGGTAATGCGCGTTGCGGATGCTCTCTTCAAAGCATCAATCATGATCAATAATTCCATAATTGAACGATTGACAGGTGTACTAAATGGCTGAATGACAAAAACATCCCGGCCACGTACGTTCTCGTTAATTTTAACGAAAATGTTCTCATTACTAAATTGAAAGACATCTGCATCTCCAAGTGGAATGCGCAGATGACGGCAGATGGCTGCTGCCAGTGAACGGTTAGCGTTCCCGCTGAAGATACTTAAGTCGTCCAAAATGCACCTCCTAGTAGCCAAAATTATATCATATGAGTAGCAAAATATGGCAAATTGCTTTGGATACAGTAGAGCCATCTCTCAGCTAAAAATTTATATCTGCCCTTGATATCCAGGCTTGCCGATGGTTAAAATTGATTGCATACCAATCACCTGAGTCAACGTCATGGAGCGAAAGAATCGCATCAAAGACAGCGCCAGGAGGCGCATCACCGATCTGGTAATCATCATCCGCAACGGGCCTGCCATAAACTTTCGTGGTGGTGTTTAGCAATATGGCATGACCAACTCCATGGGCGACAGCTGCCGGTCTAATAGCGAGCCACACCGGACGTGCACTGGCAAAATGACTCGGCTTCTGATCATGCAAATGAGTCTCTGTACCATACCAGATCTGGTACATGATGTTACCACTACCTGCCGGATCAATCGCAACGCCGATATAGGCATAACTGATGCCTGGCTCAACATTGCCCGTTTCATCGGTGAGTGCATCGCCTCCGGCATACGGAATCTGTCCCGATGCGGTGCTGGGACCATTATAGAGGGGAAAGTAATTATAGTTTTGAGGCACCTCTTGTCCTCCAGATCCCAGTGGAAGTTGGTCGGTACCTGGATGGACAGTTATTATGTTGACATCCAGTGCACCTGGCGCGTAGGGAATGCCATACCTATTGATGAGATAAAAGTAATAGTCCCACAGCCAGTATGGTCCCGGATCAACATGATTCGGCATTAATGCAAGTGATGGCGATGGAACATTCCCATGCCCAATCACGTGTCCGCGATCCAGCGGAATACTATATTTGTTAAGCAGATATGCTGTTAGCCGGGCCGCAGCCTGATACTGAGTGGCGTTATACCATTGATGACCGGTAGCCGCATATCCGGCATTCTCAATACCAAGTGCCCGCTGATTATACCAATAATTACCGGCATGATAAGCAATATCGTGCTCACGAAGTATCTGATATACGGTACCATCGCTATCCACGATATAGTGAGTACTCACGGCACTATGAACATTATGGAAAATATTGATAGCTTCGCGTGCAGTTCCTTCAATATCATGAACAACTACAAAATTAATTGGATAATCGACTGGCCGGGTGGCGTCTTCGTACGTGCAGGGAGCCTTATCTGCGACCAGATTACAATCAAATTTCTGGGGGTCCACCATACAATTTATGGCACCAGGATAATCAGTATTGCCATCATTTATACAGCCCACTGGCAGATCCGCCGCACGCGCAGATGAATGAGGTGCACCGAAAATCATCAGTCCCACAAGCACGAATAGTACAGAAGATAACCAGTACACAAATAATATCAGAAAGCGCATATAATACCATCCCTCTCTATGATAACACCATCAAATGATATATATATCATTGACACTATCATTATGCCATCATGATAAAATCATAAAATACGCTAATTACATCTTCATTATCCACAAAATATTTCCATTAAATACATGAAAAAGGAATATTCACAGGAAATATAAAATAGCAGTGGCCAGAGGTCGTGAGCGCGATCTCTGGCCACTGCTATTTTTATCTGCTTGTGAAACAGCGCAGGTGTTAATTTATAAGAACAGCTTAGGTGGTTGGCTCTTCAGGAGTGGAAATGAGTATCCGTAGGAAGCGCCGTATTGCCCAGAAAATGAGCCAGTAAATGAGAATAGCGATCAAAGTCGACCACTCAAATTCCTGACCTGAACTAATCTTAAGTGAATTGACAATATTGGAAAAAGGAAACAACACAATATCAGTTAACGTGTAGAGGAAGCCAACAAATAAGTTTATCTGGAACGCACCGATCAGCTTTAAAAAAAAGCGGATAGCTAAGGTTACCTCCAGCACAACCATGAACCACTGCAAAAAATCGTTAAGCTTGCCAATCGAATAGCGAACTATACGAGCCTCTTCCTGGCGTGTCTCAGCGCTTTCAACCTCAGATGCAGTTTCTATCGATGCTGGCGCTGCCATAGGCGCTGGACGAGGGGGCAAGTCTTCCATGCGCCCACGCTGAGGTAACACATCAGCAGCGGGCCGTACACGATTCGGTTCGTCGGGATATGGATTATTGCGCATCCTGCAATCCTCTCATAAGAAAGTGAAAGTAGTCAAGCTCGCGTAAACACGTAAGAGCAGCGCATGCCGATCTTGTCAGAATTATAACATTCTTTTCGATCATAGTGCTATGGTTTTACTCTTATTAAAAGTATAACTCCATCAGCCTGTGCAATAGGACGGAATTCTCCTGTACGCTGTATCTGGTTTAAAACATCCAAAAAGTTATCTGAATAAGCTTTATTTTCAGGAGAAGCATTATCTAAATCAACAATCACATAGTTAACCAGTTTTTCCTGTCCTGGGTTAAAGGTAGCGACAGTAAGTTCAGGAAAGACTGTCACATAGCGCCTTTCAGTCAGGTGAGGATTGATATTGCCCCCCGCTGAGACAACTGCATCGGCTGGGATCATATCCAATAATTGTTGTATATGCTGCTCACGCGCACCGGGTGTATGAGTAACGAGAAAGCTATTGAGCAAAGGCCAGGTTAAAGTAAGATTTAATGCCATCATAGCTATCAGCCAGATGGTAACCAGGGATTGCAACCAGGAGACGGGTAACCAACGTGCCAGATCCCCTATCCGTTCCTGTAGAAGCTGCAAACGCTTCCGACCAACATACAACCACCGATGGAAGTGTAAGAGTGAAACAACTATACCCCAGATTTTGACGATCCAGGACCAGCAACGTTGCGCTGTTGCACCTATAGATGTCAGCAAAGCAACGGTGCCTGGGATAGGCTTGCCAGCAGCATAGACCGTACGACCCAGCACTACATCTTCGCGCAAAAGTTCTTGTTCAGTGGTCTCTCCACGCACCCCATACCAGAAACCATAGATACGCCTGAAGCCATGAATCGCGGCAATGATCACAAAAGGAATGATGGCTGCATGATAATGATAGATACCGTTGTGATAATAAGACCCCGAAGCCAGCAGATTGATCGCCAACGATGGTATGGTCGGTATAAGCCATTCTGGAGCCAACAATGCGATATATCCGGTGCTTCGCAAGAGGCTGGCAATATAGTAGATACGGTCGGTAGTGACCAGCACGCCGAATACGATCCATGGACGACGCAGAATATTAATAATAGCTTGAGTTGGTGTCGCACCTAGCGTCGCATAACGGTACCAGAAATTATTCGATTGTGCGCCAACATTAAAATGAGGAATAATCACCAGAAAGGCAATTGCCGTCCATGTAATACCACCGATACAGACAGCTAACCCTAACCGTGGGATCTTATACTTCCAGATCGCCAACAGTGCCAACAGCGCAACCACCGCCCCCATCTCTTCCTTACAGGAAGCGACCAGAATGCAGAGAACCACAAACCAGATATGACGTCGATAGGTTAGAGACAGCACAGCGTACAGTAACAGAGGCGTTACTAGCGTCACTGGATGAAAATCAAAGATATTTTCACCAAGCAGAGCTGGAGCAAGAAAGTATCCCAACACCATCAACGGCGCAAAAAGCGGTAAAGTCGGCAAGGATTTCCGTGCCAGAATAAAGACGGGCAGGGCTCCCGCCGCTAATGCCAACGTCTGAAAAATCAATAGCGTCCGTGGATCAGCAAAAAAGACATAGAGCAAGGACAACAACAGAAAGATTGGTTCAACATGTTGAGCCAACCGAATAGGGGCTCCATACCAATTATCCGAATGATTGGTGAACTGAAATAGATGACCATGTAACGTATTCCAGGTCGCCTGATCCATATTACCCAGGTCGAAAGCTGTCGCAACATACGTTGTATAACGCAAAACAGATTGCTCGCAAAGTACAACGGAATAAGCAACGACAAGCATTATCAGCAACAACCAGGCAATACGTTTTTGTACTGGTAACGAAAAAGAAACGCCAGAGCGAAAACGTTTTATCATTTTATTCTCTATAAAACATGCTGAGAAACATCCAATCATACTTCCTGCATTCAGAGATGCAAAAGTGCGGCGACACTTTTTAGCTCGGATAGTGGCGTTGCTGAATGTCTATGGGTATTACAAATGTTTCACAACTAACAATGGACTTAAATCACAATTATCGAATTATATATACCAGCCGCAACAAGAAATATCACAGTCCAGACAATCACAAACTCAGGCCAACTGCCCGTCCGAAAACGCCAGTGATAATCAGGAGGAAAACCAAAACGCTTCTTATAAGGCCAGAGCAACGGCACACCTCCCAGGGTAAGGGCATCTGCGGCAATGTGAAAGATGCAACCGAATAACACACCAAAGAAAAAGATATGCGAACTCGAAACGAAATGAGCCGGAAGTGCATATCCGCGTGCGGCCAACAAAGAAACTCACCACATTTTCGAATCCAACAGCGAGCAACGAACCAAAAGTCAGCCCCAACAGACTATGAAAGAACGTCCTATGTCCCGCAAGTCTCTGAATTTCTCTACTAATGATACCTAGTTTGTGTCCCAACGTACTACGGGCATTATCGATATCTGGCAAAAGCGCTCCAAGAGCAACTGCACAATAGTAGACGCCTTTATCGATCAGAAGGTTAAGTGACACCTCATGGGCACCTGTTAGTGGAGACCCACTTAAATGAAACAGGCTATCGATCACGACGCCAGCCGCCAAACCGACCAGAAGATGAGAGCGACCTTGCATGTGAAATCCTTTCAATGGCAGTCATTACTTCAGGAAGATTGTATGGTGCTCTGACTAAACTGTCAACAGCTACTACCGAAAATCATCAATTTAAGTAACTAAAAATGGATGTGAGATCAAAGTTCTCTACTTTTTTCCCACATCCATTTTCAGGCAACCACTGTATATTCCACATATGGATATCAGTCAACTGGCGGAAGGCCGACCAAAATCGCGTCGCCATCCACTTTGACCGAATAGGTATGTAGATCCTGACGGGCGGGACCACGCAATACTTTGCCTGTACGCACATCGAAACGTGCACCATGCCAGGGACATGTAATCGTACAGCCATCGAAATCGCCTTGATTCAAAGGGCCACTTATATGAGTACAGTTATCGGTGAAGGCATAAATTACATTCTCTAACTTCACCACACAGATAGGCTCGCCATCAACCTCAAATGGATAAAGTTTGCCTTCTGTCAGCTCACCGACGTCTGCTACCTTATAAAATTCTTCGTAAAGTTCTTCAGCCATAAATATAATCTTCTACTAGCA
Source organism: uncultured Chloroflexia bacterium (assembly GCA_963699315.1). Lineage (GTDB taxonomy): Bacteria > Chloroflexota > Ktedonobacteria > Ktedonobacterales > Ktedonobacteraceae > Dictyobacter. Next base: position 2,294,380 of record OY969433.1, on the reverse strand, counting down.
ACTACTCGTCGTCGTCGTCCTCATCGTCATGCGGCCTCTCCAGGCCAGCAATTGCCAGGCCACGATGGAGCACACGTAGCGATAAAAATGCGCATTTCGTGCGAGCGGGACTAATAGGAATGCCCAATGCCTCAAGTACATCATCCTTCCCCAGAGCGATTACCTCTTCTACTGACTTCCCCTCGATCATCTCAGAGAGCATTGAAGCTGAGGCCTGACTGATCGCACAACCGCGCCCCTGAAAGCGTACTGCCGTCACAAGGTTATTTTCAACCTGAAGATCCATACCCAGTTGATCACCACATAAAGGATTTGAGTCCTCACAATGAACATCAGGCTCTTCTAATTTGCCATAATTGCGCGGATCTCTGTAATGATCCAAGATATATTCGCGGTATAAATCCATCGACATACGCCTTTACTCCCTTCATACTTCTCTGCACATACCGCTAGCAGCGCTCCTCAATGAGCTACTGGCCAGGGTTCAAGTAAACATACTAGCAACAACTATTAAAATTGAAAGATCTGCTGCGCTTTATGCAAACCTTGTATAAGTATATCCACTTCTGCTTTCAATGTGTAGACATAGAAACTTGCACGTGCTGTGGCCGCCAGATCATAGCGATCCATCAAAGGCTGAGCACAATGATGTCCAGCGCGAATAGCGATACCCAGCTCTTGATCCAGAATAGAAGCCAGATCGTGCGGATGAACATCTTTGACGTTAAAGGAAATAACGCCACCACGCTGCTGTGCATCTGGTCCATAGATAGTGACACCTGCGACCTCTTGTAACTTCTCCAAAGCGTACGAGGTAATCTCTTGCTCATGCTGCCGTACCGCATCCATATCGAGAGCCTTTAAGTAATCAACAGCTACACCAAGGCCAATCGCTTCCGCAATAGCAGGGGTACCAGCCTCAAATTTCCAGGGCAGATCATTCCAGGTAGACTCACGTAACTTCACCGTGCGGATCATATCGCCACCACCCATGAAGGGAGGCATCACTTCTAACAGAGCTTTTTTGCCATAGAGCACACCAATACCGGTTGGGCCAAGCATTTTATGTCCGCTAAAACAGACAAAGTCAGCGTCAAGGGCTTGTACGTCTAGAGGAAGATGGGGAGCGCTCTGAGCTGCATCCAACACCACAATTGCTCCGGCAGCATGCGCCTGCGCAATCATCGCTTGCGCCGGATTGATAGTTCCCAACACATTCGACATATGGGTGAAAGATACCAGTTTGGGCTGTTGTTGGAGTAATTGAGCATATATATCCAGACGTAACAAACCGTCATCTGTTACAGGTATAAACTCTAAGCGTGCACCAGTCCGTTGAGCCAGCAATTGCCATGGAACGAGATTGCTATGATGCTCCATCTCGGTCAAGATGATTAGATCACCAGTATGGATATTCGCGATTCCCCAACTATATGCAACAAGGTTAAGACTCTCAGTAGTATTGCGCGTAAAGATAATCTGCTTACTCTGGCGCGCATTGATAAAACGAGCAATCTTGACACGTGCCCTCTCCATGGCTGCAGTAGCCTCTTCGCTCACTTGATACACGCCACGATGCACATTCGCATGAGAGATCCTGTAATAGTTGCTGGTAGCATCAATGACCGCTACGGGCTTCTGAGAACTAGCTGCACTATCCAAAAATATAAAAGGCTTATCAGCATGAACTTTACGTGAAAGAATGGGGAAATCGTTACGGACATCTTCTACAGTGCGACCGGCAAAAGAAAAAGACTCATTAGAGGTGGAAGTATTTTTATTAGATATAACCATTACTTTGCAACCCTTACTGCTTCATTAGAGAAGAGAGCGAGTAATCAGCGAGGGTGGAGAGGAGAGAAAATATGGCCTTTAACATATTGTGCGTTCTGAACACACATTATATATCCATACTTTCTCTCAAGGTGGCTCACAAACAGGTCACCTTGGAGCCACCAGTGGGTAATCGCCCTCAAACATGCATACTTACAAGATTAGTATTCAGCGAGTTGAATCTCTTCGTCGCTTGGATTACCATCCAGACGCACTGCACCCTCATCCACGCCTTCGATCTCCCAGCGCTCCTGAGCGTCAACCCAGGTATCAGCCTCTGACTCAAGCGCGCCACTCATACGGCTAATGATGCCACGGCGCAGGCGTACGCGCAGATTTTCGACTGGAATACGTTGCAGGACTGGCTCGAAGAAGCCTTGTACGATAATGCGCTCCGCTTCTGGACGTGAGATACCACGTACCATCAAGTAGAAGAGCTGCTCTTCATCAATCTGCCCAGTAGTCGCGCCATGACTGGCGCTAACGTCGTTAGCGGCAATCTCCAGTCCGGGGATAAACTCACCTCGTGCACCCTTGCTTAGTAATAAGCCATGGGCAGACAAAAATGATGTTGTTTGTTGTGCATTTGGACGCACACGGATCATGCCATCGAATTCGACGCGTGAGCGGTCCGTTAGTACGCCTTTGACTAATGTTTCAGCATTGGTCGACAGGCCAATATGATCTGACAGGGTACTGATGATATAACGCTGTTCATGATCGGCAAAGAAGACACCAACCAGTTCGCCAGCACAACCATTACCTTGGAGTCCCGCCCCAATCGTTTCTACATTGACTTTACTGCCCAGATCGGCTAGCACAAACGTGACGCTGGCATCCTTGTCGTAGACAGCATTCTTGTCAGTGATATTCCAGACATTCTGGCCCAGATCCTGTAAATTACTAAACTCAACGCGTGCTTCCCGCTGCGAGAAGACCTCAACCACGTCACTCAACAAAGCCGGTGCCTCATGAGCGACAGTCGAGTTATACTCTTCCACAAAGCGCACGCTACTCTGCTCTTCTGCAATGATCAATGTATGCGAGAAGATAGAGGAGAGTTCACTATCGATCCAAACCTGAGAGAGAATGGGTGCATCGATCTCTACGCCCTTTGGAATGTAGAGGAAGAAACCACCCGTCCAGAAAGCGGCGTGCAGTGCGGTATACTTACTGCTGGAGACAGGAACACAACGTGTCATGAAGTATTCGCGTACAAGATCAGCATGCTCGCGCACAGCAGTGTCCAGATCGGTCAGGATGACTCCTTGTTGTGTCAGTTCTGCACTCAACTCGGTATGGATTACCGTCGAATCAACCTGCACAATCAAGCCAGAGCGCTCATTCACCAGAGAAGCCTGCAACGATCGCTGCACAGCCTCCGGCAAAACATCGCCCTTCTCGGACGGCGTAAATGGGCTCAATTGCTGAAAATCAAAACCCGCCATCACCTTCAAGGTACCAAGGTCGCCACGTCGACCAAGGGGGGCCGGCGTATTTTCATAGGTTTCCCATGCCTGCAGACGCAACTGTAGCATCCACTCAGGCTCCCCTTTGTAACGCGACAGTTCTTCGATCGCCGCGCGGGAAAACCCTGGAGCTAACGTGTTAAGCATCAGCAGTCACCTCATTCTCAGTCTCGGCAGGGCGTAGCCATTCATAGCCCTTCTCTTCAAGCTCGAAGGCCAGTTCTTTACCACCAGATTTTATGATACGTCCATCAAACATAACGTGGACATAATCAGGCTTGATATAGTTCAACATACGCTGATAGTGTGTGATCAGCAGAATGCCCAGATTAGGACCAGTTAACGCGTTTACGCTCTCAGACACAATACGTAGCGCATCGATATCCAAACCAGAATCGGTCTCGTCCATTAATGCAATCTCAGGCTCCAGCAAAGCCATCTGCAAAATTTCGGCGCGCTTCTTTTCACCGCCGGAGAAACCATCATTGATTGCGCGATTGATAAAACTGTTATCAACACGCAACAGCTTCATCTTCGCCTGCAACAGTTTGCGGAATTCACCGGGGGGAACGGTCTTACGCTTCCCAATTTTTCCGGTCGGATTCTCGCCCTCTTCAAGAGGTTTGTTGCCCTCACGAACGGCCTCCAAAGAACGTCGCAGGAAGTTAGCAACGCTCACACCCGGAATCGACATTGGATATTGAAAGGCCAGGAAGAGACGCATACGTGCGCGACGATCTGGTGAATATTCTAAAATATTCTCGCCTTTAAACCAGATCTCACCTTCTGTCACTTCATATTTTGGATTGCCCATGATAACATTGGACAATGTGCTTTTGCCGGAACCATTTGGGCCCATCAGGGCGTGAATCTCACCCTGACGCACAGTCAGGTCAACGCCACGCAGAATTGGCTTGCCTTCAATATTGGCATGGAGATTTTTAATTACGAGTTCAGATGTCATATCCTCGAAAACACCTTCCTTTTATGATAAAGGACGAAACTGATTTATGATAAAGGGCGAAACTGAGTTTCGCCATCCTTGGCAGGTAAACAAAGTTCTTGCGAACTCAAACCCACGCTCACATTAGAGAGCGCAATGAATTGGGCAGCTGCTCTGGCACCAACAGGTTCTTCTTGCGACACGGACGCCAATTCGGCCAATGTCATAGAGTCCAGCGTCTGAGCAACAGCGTCTCGAACTTTCGTCCAGAGATATTTCGTCTTACAGGCGTCAAGGAAATTACAAACCTGAGTCATCTCGCCTTCTGTCGCGCAAATCATTGGAGCAATTGGACCCTCCAGCACACGCACCACTTCTCCCATCGTGATGTTCGTGGGGTGGCGGCTCAGACTATAGCCGCCGTGAGCACCGCGAGTGCTCACCACCAATGGGGGATCAGCCTCTCGTAGCAGTTTCACAAGTTGCTCTAAATAAGCTAACGGTAACGTCTCCGCCAGAGAGATATCTGTCAGGGAGCGTGGACGGCTACCGTAATGACCGGCAAGATCCACCATGATTCGTACACCATACTCACCTTTTGTCGATACACGCAACATCATGGTCTCTCCCTTCTAAAACACAGTGCTTGGTGTAATAACTACTTAATCCGACCTATTCACTAGGATATATTCTAGCACTTGATAAGGGAGAGCGTCAACTGCCATTATTTAAGATGCTAGCTTATCTTTGGTTTACGCCCAACAACAATCTGCCGTGTTCCATGTCCAAAGGGCTTCCACATGTAATCCCCATAAATAGCTTCGACCTGAAAACCAGTAGCGAGAAATAGCATCTGTAGCTCACGAGGGAAGAAGACATGCATATCCAGCTTCGAGAAATAGCGCTCATTTTCGCCAGTCTCAAGGAATTTCTCATGTACATAGGTGATATGTTGTGTCTGCTCAAACGCATCATAGGTTCTGGTTGTATAGAGCATCATCGTAAAATCGCCATCGGGCGACTCTACTTCATCCTCTAGATACACAGTCGAGGGACGATTTAACGCATTGCTGAGATAGTCTATATCGGGGAGAAACGTGTCAACCACGAAGCAACCACCAGGAGCAAGATGCTCATAGGTGAGACGAAAGGTGTCTAATTGTTGTTTGATATCATAGAGATGACAGATTGAATTAAAAGGGAGAAGGATCAGATCAAATTCGCCTTTGTGCGGCAAATTATATTCACTCATATCACCAGCGTGCAATGTCACACGTTGTTGCACTGCTGCTGGTTCTCGTTCCAGTTTACGCTGATACGCTTTCAACATGCCTTGATCGATATCCAGGCCCTCCAGCAAAAAAGAGCGCGAGTTTTGTAAAAGATCTAAACCAATTCGACCGCTTCCGCAGGCCAGTTCCAGGAGGCGCGTTGGATCATAACGCATGACCAGTTCACGCCAGAAGGGCAGATCTTGCTGTGATTGACTCTGATATTCCAGATCGTAATCATCGACCCGCTTATAGTATTCACCCATTTCATGGGGCATGCTCGTTTATCCTTGTCATGAGGCATCCATCAGACGATATCCCTGCGATCATCCACGACAAAAGGCATAAAAATAGACAGTATGTTACTGCCTCTATGAGGATTGCGATGATTTCAGTGACCCTATCCGCTGCGTGCAAAACAATAAATGTACCACCTGAGGATACCATAATAACAGGTAACGCAGCAATGCAAAGACAGCGCGACGCCTTCATTGTTCCGGCTTACCATATACTAGAGCCAGGGGTGCACACAAGAAATTTCCAACCTCAATCGACATTACACCGTAGAAGAAAATACAGGGTGCACCTGATGTCAAGCAGATATAATTTGCTATAGTATCTATAGAATACACATTAATCAGGCAACAATTTCCAATCAATGGCAGAGGAGAATAGTCAATGCAAGACGTGGCGCCCAATGTGGTATCTATAGCCGATGCCGGCCTCGGCGGATTACAAGGTCGTTCAGCGTTGTTGATAGGCCCAGAAGAACTGCGTTCCACTTATTTGAAGCTTCTTCGACAAGCACGAATGAAGCACATCTATCAGGAAGATATCCCTGCCCGGATTCCATCTATTCTCCCCTATGTGCAGTTGCTCATTTATATTCCGGCACTGACCATGGCCACGGACGGAAACATCACGGCCCCACAGGTCACCGCAGCCAGTATTGCCAGGGGTTGCGCGGGCAGACGCACACCACTACTCATTTTTGATCTCGCGCCCTCAACCTCTATCGAGGAATTGGCTGGGCTTCTTCCTGCCGTCTGCCTCTACACACCAAAGGATATAAGTTACATTCTCCATAAGGCAACGCTAAAAGAACAAGCAGCGATGCAAGCCTGTTGATATACTTAAATTAAAATAAACGTCACAAGGTCCCTGGCTAGAGCAGTTATTCAATTATGCACACTGGCACATCGTTGTATTAAACAGTATAATGAGAAATTGAAATAGTCCTTTTATATCAGGGATCCTGAAGCATACAACAGCTATTTTGGGAAGAAGATAAATGGAAGTTATCAAAATCTCGCCCCGTGGATATTGCTATGGCGTCGTTGATGCACTAACAATAGCGCGTAACGCGTCCAAAGATACAACGTTACCGCGTCCTATTCATATTGTCGGGCAGATCATTCATAATCAACACGCCATTGATGAGCTGACAAGTAGGGGCATCATCACGCTCGATGGGCCCGATCGCGTCTCTATTCTTGAGCAAATCACAATGGGGACCGTCATATTTACGGCTCATGGAGTCTCTCCTGAAGTAAAGCAGCGTGCCCAAGAACGCGGGTTGACTTGTATCGATGCAACCTGTCCCGATGTCACTAAAACGCACGATCTGGTAAAAGATCTGGTGGGCAAAGGCTACTACATTCTCTACGTTGGGAAAAAGGGGCACCCTGAGCCAGAAGGAGTCATGGGAGAAATTCCCGGTCATGTCAGTCTAGTTGAGATTGAAGCCGATGTCGACGCACTCCAACTAACACCTGCACAACAGCAGAAAATCGCCGTTTCCACACAAACAACGCTATCACAATGGGATACCCGTCGTGTAATTCGCCATATTAAAAATCTCTACCCTCAAGCCGAGGTACATGTGGATATCTGTGCCGCCACCCAGACGCGTCAAGAAGCGGTAGCGAATCAGGCCAAAGGGGCCGATCTCACAGTCGTCGTCGGAGACCCACGCAGTAACAATACGAATCGCCTGGTACAAGTCTCCGAGGAGTTGGCAGGTGTACCCGCTGTGCGTATTGATGACCTCTCACAGCTTAAACCAGAGTGGCTCATCGGCAAAAAGCGGATAGCAGTTACCGCAGGAGCATCCACCCCCAGTCAATTAACACGCGAAGTCATTCGCTATCTGGAGCAATATCCAGTTGAGGCATAGTGGAAGTAGATAGGGAACAATGCTGAAAGAAATTGAAATTTCACCAGAGGTTATTATTCCAACTGAGACAACCATTCTTTATGATATAGCAACGCTCATTAATGCAGTGCATCAGATCACATTAGAGCCAACCAGAGAAGGCAGAATTCCAAAGCGCATCACGAAAAAACTCAGGCCGGCGTTAAAGGCTAAGGTGCGTTATTACTATGAAGATTCTGAGATGTATATAGATATGCTTGTGCATATCCTAAAAACGCTCAAGATCGTTACGTATACACAGCCGCCGTTTGAAGATGCCAAGCCATATTTGGCTCCGGGCCCTGGTCTCAAAACCTGGAGCAGTGAAAACGCCTTCAATCAAACCAGGAAACTGCTCAACCAGTGGAAAAATAACCACAACTGGTTAGATGTTAATATGTTTTCTAACGACGAATACAATCGAGGAGTCTATGTCTATGGTTCACAAGTTCTTCAATATCGCCAAATGCTTCTCGACGCGATAACCCACTGCGTGGCTGGTCCCTGGTATTCAATGGAAGCACTACTCAAACAGATCTGGGAAGAAAACCCAGTGCTCATCTCGCAAATCAGTCTCAGACCTCAATATTACCAGAAAGCCAATAAAGCCTCGCACGAAGAGAAATTCAAAGCATGGGCTCAAAATACCGCGCCGCTCTTTGTAAACATGTTTTTCTCTTCACTCCTAGAGCTAGGTATCGTTGAAATTGGACACGAGAAGATCAAAGAAGAACATCATGTACTTTTCAATTCCTGCATGTTTCGGCTCACAGAGCTCGGAGCAAACGTGCTGGACACAGACCAGAAGCCGTCGAAAAATACGATACAAGCCCCGCAAAAGTTGCTGATCGTGCAACCTAACTATGAGATACTTCTCATGCAACCAGATCTACCAACCCTTTACAGTATCCTACCTTTTACCCAGGTCAAACAAATAAATCTGGTAAGCACGCTCACACTCACCCAATCAGCCCTAATCCGAGCTATACAGAACGGTCTACACACTGAGGAGATTCTGACAACCCTGAAAAATCTTAGCCAGAAAGAGTTGCCACAAAATATTATTTATACGCTACAGGATTGGGGCAAACAATACAAACAAGCCTCCATTTCACACGTCGTCTTACTGGAACTTCCCACTGAAGAGGCGACTCAGCATCTGCTAAAGCAGGCAACGCTCGTTAAAATGGGTATTCGCCAGGTAGCTCCTTGCTTACTAGTAATTCCACAAAAGTTTAATGGTTCCGTCAATTTCCCGGCTATCCGTACCGCCCTTGAGAAAGAAGGAGTCATGGCTCACTTTATTGTACCCGCAGGGATGAAAACACCTGGGTATGATATATCCGACGATTATGAACCATTGAATGGGTATGAGGTTTTTTAAATCACACACGGCAACTCCACAATAGTTGTTCTTTCAAATCCACTTATTGCACATATACGAATACAGAGATTATTGATGGCAGGCTTCAATCAGCCGGAGAGCCTGCCTACGCGCTCCCAAACGTGTCAGACTCAGAACTTGTTGAAAAATGGCATGCTGCAACAGATTTCGGTGAAAGGCGTACCTGGATATATCAATCTGTTGTGGATCCAAAGCATAGCGGTGCTCAAGTTTGCGTAACCTCAGCGCAAAAAAAGCCAGGCGTAGCAGTTCAAAACCGCATACCTGCTCAGAAGAGATAGGCTGGTGATTATGTGGAAACAGAAACGTAGAAATCGTCACAAACTCTGGATCCCCCTCATCTTGAGTCATATTGTAATTTGTGGTAGCCTGCAGCATATGAATATCTCCTTTTCACTCATCCCAAAACACCATGAAATAGCATGACATAGTCATCAAACACCGTCACAAAGAAATCGCCTCTTATCAAGACAAATCGGTGGCAAAACGTAAAAAGAATATGCTGGAGAAAGGGAAACAGAGATATTGTGATCCGGCGCCATTTCAGTGTACTATAAGGTATCACCACCCTTGGTCGGTTTCAGAATTGTGCCACTTGGGGGATAAAGTGGAAACGAGAGGCGAAATGCGCTACAATGCAGAGAAGGTATAGACTAAGTCAGATAGCTAAACACGTAGCGCATTCCTCTGCTAGCCATTTTGTACCATTTATGAGTTAAAGAGAGGATATTCATGGCAGGCGACTGTTCATTCGATATAGTATCGCAATTTGATGAGCAAGAACTCGTCAACACAATCGATCAGACGCGACGCGACGTGCAAACCCGCTATGATCTAAAAGATACTAAAACTGATATTGCACAAGCAAAAGATTCGATCACGATTACTACGGATAGTGCACTTTCCCTTAAGAATGTTCGCGATATTCTTGAGACGAAGGCTGTACGCCGTAAGTTATCTCTGAAGATTTTTAAACCGGGGAAAGAAGAAGATGCGGCTGGCAGTCGCGTACGTCAGGTGATAGAGTTACAACAGGGTATCTCACAAGAACAAGCGAAGGAAATCAGCAAGATTATTCGCGACGAGCATCCCAAAGTACGCACTCAGGTTCAAGGTGACGCGGTGCGGGTGACTGCCAAAAGCCGTGATGAGCTACAATCTATCATAGCTCTGCTTAAACAGAAGGATTACCCCATTCCGTTGGATTTTATTAACTATCGCAGCTAGTTTCGCAGGCATGGGCATAGAAGTACTGTACGTTTTAGTACTAAAGTACCTCTATAAGTGTCCATGCCACTAAATTGTTGTACCCTAGCTTTTGACTAGACCAAAACAATTAGGCGCGATCCACAGTGGCGCAAGCACAGGAGCGTCGCTCAATTGTGCGCCCATTCAAGAAAGTGGACCTTTCATGCCTGGGAATAGAGAAGCCTACAGTACAGCGATTAATACAGCCGATCGGCTTCGGTGGGACAGTCGCTGGTCGGAGGCGATGCAAGAATATCAGATAGCGCTTACCCAGTTCCCAGAAGATACTACAGCTCGTAGTGGTCTAGGGTTTTGCAATATGCAAATGAAGCAATGGCAGTTAGCGCTTCAGGAATATGAATATATCTTACAGCGCGACTCCAGTAATATCATTGCATTGAGCAAGATTGCCGAGCTATATGGCATCTTGAACAAGCGTGATGACGCCTATCAAGCATATTCGCAGCTGGCTGATCTGTATGCACAGGCAGGTCAGGGGGCGCGTGCAGAAGCAGCCTGGCAAAAGGCGGTCCAGTTGTCCCCAGGCAATCCAGAGCCACACGAGCGGCTCGCAAGCTATTATTTCGAGAAGAAAGACATCTCCCAGATGTTGCAAGAACGGCTGGCAGCCGCCCAGGGATATCTTCTCCGAAATGAGCCGGGCCCCGCACGTGTGCATTGTGAGGAGGCATTACACGCCGACTGGTCAAACGCTCAGGCGCAACAGCTACTCGCTCACATACAAGCCATGGAAACAGGTCAAACCGACGCTCCTGAAAGTGCAGGAGCCATCAATGCATCAGTTCGTTCAGATCCCAGTGCCGGGTATCCAGCGGACAACCAGGTAGTATCAAATCAATCATTCACCGGATCAGAAACATCGGGAAATACAAGCGGAGGGAATACTGGCATCATGGGTAACATGGGTAGCGCGGGCAACTATGGCGGAGGCAATAATCCTGTTCCACCGACGGCCAATGGGAACGGGACAAATTCTGCCTCTCGCAAGAGGATTACTGCCAACCAGGTCACAGGAGCTTTGCAGCAGGCGCAAACATTTCAAAACCAGGGCCGTTTCAGTGATGCTATTGACCTCTGTGAGCAAATCCTGGAGAGTGGCTTCGATCGGCCAGATGCTCGATACTTTTTAGGTTGGCTCTACCAGGAGCAGCAGCGTTGGGATGAGGCCATTCAGCAATTTCAGAATCTCCTTAACGATCCTGACTATGCACTCTCGTGCTATTATGCATTAGGACAATGCTATCGAGCACGTGGCGATCTGCGTACTGCTACTGTCCATTTTGATGAGGCAGTTGATCGAGTCAACTTAGATGCATTGACGGCGGAAGAGTCTGATCAGTTGGTCCAACTCTGCCAGGAAGCTGCAGAGGCACATCGTTTATTAGGCGAAGCTGAGCAAGCGCTCACCGTTTATAACGCATTGCTTGGTTTCTTACGAAGTCGTGGCTGGAGCGAAAAGGTCGCACAGGTTGAATATATGTTGCAGCAGGCACAAAACGCCGCTGCCCCTGCGCCTGTCCGATCCTCGACGCCGCCACCAACCGGAATACAACCACAAGCACCACTATCAGCCATACCAGATGTGCCAGAAGCGCCAACCATGGAGATCAATGCCAGTAGTATCAACAATGCGGTTAACAATGCACAGGCTGCTACTACACAAAATGGCGGCGCCTCTGGCGACCTACCAGATTGGCTAACGGGTATCCTGAATGATGACAAAACACCAAACGTTCAGCGACCGGTACAGCCACAACCAGCCGCACAGGCGACACCAAACGCCGAGCATGACTATCGACCAGCGGCTTCACCTGAGCCAAGCGTACCCCAGGCTGCGCAACCGCAACCACCAGTGTCGCCCGCAGACTCTGGGTCACCGGCATCAGTCCCATCCTGGCTCACCGATGAGGCCAAGCCAAATGCAACTCGTGTGCTAGCAGAGGATGGAGAGCTACCACTAGCCGCGCCAGCTCCTGTGCAGCAAACGCAACCAGCGCCTGTCGCGCCAGTTCCTGTCGCACCACCGCAGTCGCAGCCACTGCCACCACAATCGCAGCCACTGCCACCGGCAATGCCACCAGAACCGCAGATAGTATGGCAGACGCCTGCATCCGTTTCGCAGCCACTGCCACCGGCAATGCCACCAGAACCGCAGATAGTATGGCAGACACCTGCATCCGTTTCACAGCCACTGCCGCCGCAACAGTCGCCATTCGCAGCGGCTTCATTCGAGGAGCCACAACTGATGGTGCCAAGTGCACCATCACGACAGCCTCAGGAACAGCAACTCGGATTTGAAGATCTTCTCAACCAAATGGCTGGCACGCAGGCCAATGACCTGGGACAGGTGGCCGATGCAGTGCTCAATAGTACTGCCTCATTACCAGAAAATATTCGCTTACAAGTCATGCACTCAATGCAAGATATTCAAAAATATATTAATCATGGCTTGCTAGCACGTGCGACTGAAGAGTGCTTACATGTCATCGATATTGCTCCACAATATTTAGATGTACATCAGGTCTTGTGCGAAATTTATGTGCGCCAGGGCAGTATTGAGCAGGCGATTGCCAAGTATGGGATTCTCGTCGATACTTACGTCGTTAATGGACGTATCGATGACGCAGTCGCTACCTATCGTCGCATACTACAATTAGAGCCTAACAACATTACGTATCGTATGCGTCTGATTAACTTGCTTTCATCACAAGGGAATAAAGAAGATCTACTCCGTGAACGCACGTTGGCCGCCGAAGCGTATCTACGCCTGGGCTATATGGATCGCGCGATGACTGAATTGGAGCAGGCGCTCCAAGAGAGTCCGACCAGCGTTCCGACTCGTCTTAATTACGCTCTGGCCTTACAGAAATTGGGACGTTCTCAGCAAGCGGTAGCAGAATATCAACGCGTGTTACAGATTGATCCTCGTAATATTACAGCTCTGGTACGCTGGCATGCTTCGATGATTACAACAATGGGGACGCCACGCTCCACTTCATTGGAAGTACTCTCCCGTATCCGTTGGCAATTGCGCGGCGAGGGACAAAAACATGCGCGTGCTGTGATCCGCGAATATACACAAAACTCTGAGATTTATCCCAACAATGCCGATGTACATTACGCATTGGGTCATATTTATCATCAATGCGGTTATTATGATCGCGCGGTTGAAGAATATGCACAGGCAGTACGTGATAGCCATATCGAGGTCTTCGCACGCGCCAGCGCGGCACAGGCGTTATTAGCCCAGGGAAGACCAGAGGCGGCCATCCAACAATTGGAACAAGCCTTACAGACTATTCGCTTGAACCCACAATCCATAGATCCGGCGACCTGGGCGGCGCGTCCTCGTGAAGATGGTGAAGAACATCGAGCGCCCGAGGTAGAGATTTCAACACAGTTGGCAAAGGCGTATGGACGCACTGGTCAACAGGAACAGATGCAAGCTATCTTGCGCCAGATCAAACGAGGCAAGCCTGACCAGGATGAAGTGGCTTCAAGCCTGACAGATATCTCGGCTCATCAGGGTGGCGATGTGAATAGTACGCTAGAAGAATATACCAATCTGGTACAGCACTATCGCAACAATCGCCAGATCGATAATGCTATAAATGTGCTGAATGAGATGATACGCATGGCACCACAGGATACACGCGCTCATGATGAACTAGCAGAGATCTATGTCAGCCGAGGTTTGCTTGATGAAGGTATGGCCGAACTCCGCTTAATAGCTGATATTTATCTACGTCAAGGAAAACTTGAAGAGGCTGGAGAAACAGTCAGGCGTATCGGCAATATTTATTCGGACATGGGCGATATCGAAGAGGCTCTGACAAGTCTTTTCCGGGCAGCAGAACTCAATCCTGGTTCGATGGATCTGCTCCGCGAAGTGGTTGGCTTTTGCCTGCAACTTGGTCATACCCAGGATGCAGTTCGCTATCAGGAGATGATCGCACGTCACTACTTCGAGTCACAGCAAGTCAAAGAAGCAGTGGCCGCTCTGCAACAGTTGATCACCATCGATCGCTCAAACTTTGATGCATATGACATGCTTGGACAAACCTATCAATCGGTTGGAGAATACGAACAGGCAAGTCGTGTCTATCGTAACCTGGCCAAGGTACATCAGGGAAGTACAGTCGCACGTGACCGTCTGGCAACCCTACAAGAACTCCGCACACACTAGCACAAACAGACAACATCGGACGCTCCCACTATCCTGTGGGAGCGTCCTTTTTCTCTTCAAACTGATCTCAAGTTAGGCTCTGGCTTCTTCGTGAAGTCAGAGTCTGTTTTATGCCTTGATAGACTATATTCATGAATTTTCCTACATATGTGATGTCGAGAGAATCTAGGACGCTTTATAAACGTAAGCACTTATCTTAAAGGTAGCCAGCCGTTCAATTTCGCCGCACAGCTGTGATGCGCTCAATTCTGTGACCTGTGTCTGCGGATCGATGCGACCGTCGATGACGTACTCGGTCTGTACAATGAGATCATTGCGTAACGCGTTTGCGTTCTCCAGTTGAGTGTCGTTGAGAGTAGATAATTTTATGCTGTCTGTGCGTACGTTTGTGAGCCACTGATTGATGACGTTGAGGTTGTTACTGATATTGACTGCGAGTGTTTTCTGGGCGTCGGTGGTTCCTAGGGCGTTAGTGATGCCACCAAGATGACTACTAATGTGAGCAACATGTCCTGAGACGCTTATTTTTGCACAGTGAAGCAGACCAATTGGAGTATCCGTAACGATTGTAGTGCTGGAAGGAGTGGTTGGCAGAGCTGTCGATATAACCTCTGTCTGTGCACATGGACCGTCCAGATAATAAAAGATGTCTGTCAGTTGTTGACGAACAATGTTGTCGTCCTGCTGATTTTTGATGGCGAGGGCTGCGGTTTGTAGCTGCTCGATATCATTTAGGAACCAGTAGTCGATGCCGCCATTGAGGTGAAACGAATTGAGGGTGGGATCACCTGAGAGTAGGTGGCGTAAATGATCAAGTTGACTAAACTTGTCTGAGGCGGAACGCGTCTGTGGAATCGCTCCCTCATAGCGCCACTGTTTCTGATCGAGTGTCGGGCTGACTGGTACGATTTGAGCACTCTCCTCTGTGATTAGAAACTGGCTCATCGTGGCCAGCAGATTATGATGTTGAGGATCTATATAGGCCAGCGAATTTGATCCTTGTTTGAGGATAGCCGTCGGATTTAACAATATCGACATCCCTTCTATATTGCTGTCCTGCAACCACGCATAATAGCGCTGGCCGGTCGCTGGCTGGGATGGAAGGTTGAGGTTTACCTGGATACCGTCATTGATGCCTGGCGTACCTGTGTCGGTGAGCTGTCGAGTGTTGAAGAATGAGACATCTCCGACGCTAGGTGTTTGTGTTTGCACGACGATGGTGCTGACGCCAGGTGTCCGCGTTTTTGCGCCGCTGGGAATTATATTGGTGAAGCGATAAAAGATGGCTGATCCGATAATAAGACAGACGAGTATGGTAATCAGGATTGACCAGATACGCTGCTTGCGATGCTGCGCCGCTGCCTGGTTAGGTGCAGCCGTTCCTGCGAATACTCCATACGCTTGGGGTGGTTTGGCAACCATGGTTGGTTGTACTACTTGTGGAACCGGCGTATCCACTTGTCTCTGGACCGGCCTGGTTGGGATGCCGGCTGTTTCAGTTCGGTTAGCATCCGCTACCGTGGGAGCGTGCTTGAGATACTCGTCGAGTAAAGCTGAGTGCTTGAGAAATGACTCCAACTGCGATGAGTTAAAATTCTCTCCTGACGGAAAGGTTGCGAGTGCTGAGACGGCTGATCTCATCTGCTCAGGAAATGGCACGTCGAGCGCTTGTGCCAGCGCGATGGTCATTGATGTTGCGTTCGCGAAGCGTTTGTCTGGATCTTTGGCGAGACAATGCTCAATGACATGATCCAGGTCTGCAGGCAGACGCGGATTGATCAGGCTGGGAGGCGTTGGAAGGTTATTCACGTGTTGGAGTAAGATCGAATAGGAGTTATCTCCACGGAAGGGCGTCGTACCTGTACACATTTCATAGAGCACAACTCCAAGCGCGTAGATATCACTTTTGACGTTGCCTGCCTGACCCTGGACCAGTTCAGGGGCAATGTAGAGTGGCGTTCCCAAAGACGTTCCTGTTGCTGTGAGTGTTTCTGCTCCCAACATTTTGACGATACCGAAATCGGTCAAGATCGGTTCACCTATGCGGTTCAGTTTGATGTTGTGGCTATCGAGTAGAATGTTTGACGGTTTGATGTCGCGATGAATGATTCCGTGCTGATGCGCAAAGTCGATAGCCTGGCTGATCGAGGCAAAAATTTGCACAATTTCAGCAAACGATGGAAAATGGCTCAGACGTGATATATGATGAATATAATCCGCTAATGTTGGTCCTTCTATATAATCCATCACCATATAGGCAATGGACTCGGGATCTCCAGACGCAGAAACGTGGATATCATGCACCTGCACGATATTTGGATGCCGTAACGAAGCAATCGCTTGACCTTCTCGTACAAAGCGCGTCTTAAAATCGGGTGCGGTACGGAGATTGGCTTTAAGAATCTTAATCGCTACAAAACGCATAAGCTGAGGATCAAGAGCCTTCCATACTTCTGCCATCCCACCCTGTCCTAGCCGCTCTTGTAATTCATATTTACCCAGGTGCTTTGATTCTGCATCCATGAAATATCCTCACCAATGATAATAGCGGAAGTCTACTTTTAATATTTTTTGAAGAACCCTTGACTTATTCAATGATACAAGATCATGTTTAAAATGTCAATGCATGAAATACATTAACAAATAGCATGTAGCATGAAATATATCATGCATGAATTTGCCATTCTGGATAGATAGACGTAGGGTAAGACCAAAAAATCAAGGGTGCATTTAACGAAGGTGGATCAGAACTTCAAGGTCGTAAACGGCAACAGCGGAAAAGTTCTGGAAGTGGTGGGCAAGTTAATAGATGATGGTGGTATCCGCTGCAGTTTGCCACCGTTTTAGAATAGCCACCATCTAAAGTTATATGGGTGTTAGGAGGCAGCGGAGCTCGATCGCTCTTTTTTCTCGTCGATTTTGATCGGATGGGTAACATGTGTGGCCTGACGTAGTTCACGGCGTGCATCAACTTTATGTTTCATATCCAACATGGTCCGATAGATCCCATACGTCAACGGCCGATACACCAGATCATGTGTGGGCAGTGACAACAGGGCTTGGCCACCAAAGCCACGCTTGAAGAGATAGACTCCCCACATTTCCTGACCTTCTTCCAGTATCACTGGAATGCCACGGAAATTATAGTATTGACAGCCACGCGTTTTCGCCCACTGAATGGCCGTCCATTGCAACAGATGATTAGGCATCTTTTCGCGATGCTCATTTGAGGAGGCTCCATACATATAATACGCCCAAGGGCCCGCCAGAAGCATGATAATGCCAGCGATGACCTGTCCCTCATATTCAGCCAGGAATAACGTAGCTCGTTCCTGCTCGCCTAATACACGCAATATATCGGCATAGAGAGCCTTATCATTGATAAAAAACTTGTCGCGCTCACTGGTTGTTTCGTAGATGCGATAGAAAGCATCGAGATCAGCTTGTCCATTACCGCGACGTACCACGACTCCTTTACGACCAGCCAGTCGAATGTTATAGCGCCATTTCTCTTTCATGGCCGCCAGCAAAGTCTTTTCATCAGGACGAATATCTAGTACCCATTCGTTACGAATGTGGACGTGATGAGGATTGATTTGAAAGCCGCGACGCTTCAATGCGGATAACCAATGGCTATTATTATCAGACACGCTCGGTTCGACTTTAAGCATGAAGGCATACCGCTTACGTGCTTCCACTTTCACGTAATTGAGCAGCACAGTCAGAGCAGGTGAGGCAGGATCGTCGATGATAGGACCACGTGGTGCATAGAAATATGTCTGCTTGAGCACAGGGGCTCGTGAAACAATAATCAGCATAGCAGCACATAACGAGCCTACATCATCAATGACACCCACGTGCAACGTCTCCTCAGCACCAAGATACGAGCCAAATTCCGCCCATTCATAGGTCTGTGTGATATTACAACAAACGGATGACTGTACAAAGTCATTCCAGCGTTGGCGATCTGTGATAATTTGAGCTTCCATACGACCTTCTCCCCCGATAGCAATCAGAAACTATCTACAGCTAATTTTTTGGCCCTATATGGCCCTAAAAAGATCTACGCACTCAAGTCATGTACACTCTACATACACAACTTAATCGGCATCGCTCACTATTTCTGGTATACCGGATAATAATGGACGCTCTATTTCTGTGTTCTGCCGCTCTTTATGTCGTTGCTCTCGTCCCAACTCAATCAACTTACGCCACGGTTTATAGACCAAAGGCTGATAAATATAATCCTGCGTAGGCATAGTCAAGCGCGAAAAGCCCCCAAAGCCTCTTTTATACTCATAGGCACTCCATTGATCCTCCCCCGGAACCAGTACATCTGGAATAGAGCGAAAATCAAAAAAATGACATCCTTGCGCCTGAGCCCATTGCAGAGCAGAGTATTGCAACTGATATGCTAGAGGCTGTGACCATGAATCATCATCCATATAGCCAGTAAACATATCCCAACCCCAATCACCAAAACGCAGCAACAGCTTAGCCGCAACCGTTTGTCCATCGCGCTCAGCCAGCAGGATCGTTGCATCATTATGTACAGCAAAAATTTGCCATAGATGCCAATGATAGTCCCGGCTATGTACAAAAACGCCATCACGCTCACTGGCGCGCGAGAGCAACGTATAGTATGTATTGAAGTCGCTCTCACAGCACGCAGTATGAACGGTCACACCCTGCCGTTCGGCGATATGAATAGATTGTTGCCAGACGGATTGAAAACCAGCGAACAATTGCTCTTTCGAGGGGCGAATATCGAGTACCCAGGAACGTCGTCCATGCACTGAAGTAGGGTTACTCTGAAAACCAGCTTTATAATAGACAGCGAGCCAGGTATCCAGATCGGGATCATCATCAGCGATATTCGGTTCAACCCGTAAAACGATCGCATGCTCTTGCTGAGCGATGCCATCAATATACTTAAGCAATTGACCAAGGATCGTTGCATCAAGACGCTCAAGTACTGGTCCGCGAACACAATACAGCCACGTTGGACGTAATTTCGGCAACGGCAAAGGTACAGAGGAGACAATAAGCAACATAGTACCGATCAGGGATCCATCTTCTAGAACCCCTAAACGATATACATGTTCTCCAAGCTCGCGGCTCAGCTCACTCCATTCATAGGACTGCAAAAAATGTCCATGGGGTTGGCGTAACAAAAAATTGTTCCACTGCTCCCGATCATTAATTTCCTGGATCGTGATACTCATGTAAAGCTACAACATTTCTAAATACTCGCTTCGCAGCAGACTGTAAACGCGAACATTGTGGAATTTGCCAAAACGAGGAATCACCTCACGGAGAGTACCCTCATATTTGAAGCCAGCCTTTTCATCGGCCCGCCAGCCACCAATATTCTCTTCCATATCTTGAGTCTGAATGCGGTTCAAATTTAATTCCTGATAGCCATATTGAAGCATCAGCCTCGTAGCTTCCGTGCCAAAACCTTTGCCATGGATGTTACGGTCACCGATAATCACATAGAACTCAGCACTCTGATTCAACACATTAATATCTTTAAGTCCCACCAGACCAATCAGACGATTATCTTCTTTTAGCGCCACCCCAAACAAAATGTGACGTGTATCTTTATAAAGATTTTCTAGTCGCTCCTTGCCACGCGTATCGCTGGTCGGATAGACAGAAAAGTAGCGGCGAATTTCAGCATCATTCATCCAGGTGGAATAGTGATGGTTGTCCTGAGACGGCTCCAAAGGTCGTAAATACAGACGATCCCCAATAACAAAGGGATTCTGCAAATCTACTGTTTCCTGGGCCATATTTTACACTTCCCTTCTTTGCAAGCTTACTTATAATATTCGCACGATTCCAGGAAAAGTATAGCATAGGGGCAAGTGTGAGGCAATTTTACCAACTAAAGCGTAGGTCATTTGTTTGAATCAGCAGCCAATAGGATTTATCCAATCCCTTTTACACAGCAAAACTAGAGGATAACCAATAGTGTAGCAAGAAAAGTGAAGCTAATAATTTCCTCATATTCTTCTCTTTCTATTCATTACTTACTATACAACCTTGCCCCTGGGTCAAAGTCAAGTGCATGTCACACACGAAAGTCAAAACGCCGTTGATTACGAATATGCAAAAGTAATCGCGATCAACGGCAAAACATACAGCCCATTAGTACTATGCAACACGCAACAGCTAGATATCCATTATAATTATAGAGATTCTAAGTCTTTTTAGAGCATATATTGCTCATACTTTTGGTGCAATACATACCTATCAATTAAAGATGAGTGTCCACTAAAAGCGCTTGCCAAGCTATATAATACGCTTACAAATAGGATTCAAACGATTGGTCTT
Organism: uncultured Chloroflexia bacterium; assembly: GCA_963699315.1. Taxonomy (GTDB): domain Bacteria; phylum Chloroflexota; class Ktedonobacteria; order Ktedonobacterales; family Ktedonobacteraceae; genus Dictyobacter. Next base: position 2,273,471 of record OY969433.1, on the reverse strand, counting down.
GATCAATTAACAGTTGCCGTAATCCCCACACCTAACTTATGTGTATGTTTGTATAAAACATTCATAATAGTACGTATTTAGTCATGAAAATTATCATCTATTTTACTTATGAAATAAAAGGCTAGTAAATTCATTCTAAACCTTCTATAATAGTTACTAGGTTCTTAATATGAACCTTCTACAACAGTCTCTTTTTATCTAGGGGGATTATTTGTAATGCAAGCACGTATGATATCTGCTCGTATATCTTATGCTACTTTTGCTTGTGCACTTCTACTAGTTGTATTACTAGAAGGCATCTATTCGCAGAACGCAGTAGTAAATGCTGCTAGCCACGTCAGTCCCAACTCCGTCTCTATCCAACCCCATCATATCTTTGTTAGTAACGCTGAACAAAACACTTACTCATGTCAGTCAAACACTGCTGCTGTACGTTGTTATGGACCTACACAGATTCGCAATGCATACAGTATCCAGCCACTACTGAACAAAGGTATTACTGGTAAGGGAACGACGATTGTTATTTTGGATGCGTATGGAGCCCCTAATATTCAAACTGATCTCCATACATTTGATCAAAACTTTGGTCTGAATGATCCTGTTCTCAATGTCATTCCTGGCGAGGGTACATTGCCAGTCTTTGATCCAACTGATCCAAACGATGTTGGCTGGGCCGGTGAAATCGCACTGGACGTTGAATGGTCGCACGTCGTTGCTCCCGATGCGACGATTGATCTAGTAATTGCTAAGACCAGCAATGATCCTGACCTGATCGCTTCATTGAACTATGCCGTCAGCAAAAATCTTGGCGATACCGTCTCGATGAGCTTCGGCGAAGATGAAAACTGTGAAGATGCTCCTACCGCTGCCAGTTGGCATGCTGCTTTTGAGGCCGCAACACGCAAGGGCATCACATTGTTTGCCTCTGCTGGCGACAATGGTTCAGCACAGCCAACCTGTGATAACAGTAGTTTCGAGCAAGTCACTTCAATGCCTGCAGCAGATCCATTAGTCACGGCTGTTGGCGGTACTCAACTGGTTGCAGATGCTACCACTGGGGCCTATCAGAGCGAGACCACTTGGAATGAGCCTAATTTCGGAGCCGCTACCGGCGGTGGTTTTAGCAAAATCGTTGCCAAGCCTTTCTATCAATATGGCAACAAAAATATCGTTGGCAACGGTCGTGGAGTGCCTGATGTGGCTTATAACGCTGCCGTCAACGGTGGTGTGTTAACAGTGTCATCGGATAGCGGCAGAGGACCTGGTGCAATCTTCATCTCTGGTGGTACCAGTGCTGGTTCACCACAGTGGGCAGGCATTACAGCTCTGGCTAATCAATTGGGACACAAGCGCTTAGGCTTGATCAATCCCTATCTGTATCTGACCTTCGGACTGAGCAATGCCATCTATACATCGACGTTTCACGATATTAAGACTGGCACAAACGGCATTACCCTTGCAGATGCCAACGGTAACCCACTCACCTTCACTGGTTTCAATGCACAAAAAGGTTGGGATGCTACCACTGGCTGGGGTTCACCGGTTGTTTCGAAATTCGTACCACTGATCACCCTCTTGACTATTGGTGCTAAATACAACAAGCAGATCGCTGCCATCAAGTAATCCCTGAGCGTATATTCACCGCTACATAGATACATGCATATACGAAATAGATAAAAACACTCAGAGGACAGATCCAGAAATTGGATCTGTCCTCTGAGTGTTTTTATCAAAGAAAACGATGAAATTCTTTATGCAGATTCTTCATCATTTTTCGCAAAACCTAGCTCATGATGTACGATATAGAGCGGGCGAGCGCGGACTTCATCGTAGATACGGCCAAGATACTCGCCGATAATACCCAGGAAGATGAGTTGGATACCACCGAGGAATAACACCAAAATCAACGTCGAGGCCTGTCCTACGATGGCATCAGTCACCAGACGCAGAAAAGCAGCGACCACAATGCCTAATAAGCTAATACCAGCCAGAATAAAGCCCAGGGTAGCCGCCAGTTGCAAGGGAAGATGGCTAAAACTGGTAATGGCATCTAGCGAGAAACTGATCATCTTTACCAACGGATACTTTGTGGAACCGGCAAAACGCTCATGGCGATCATACATTACCGCCTCCTGACGGAAACCAACCCATGAGGAAAGTCCCCGCATAAAACGATGATGTTCACGTAACTGAATCAAAGTATCAACGACAGCGCGATCCATCAAGCGAAAGTCCCCGACGTTGCGTGGAATATGCACAGATGTAATTCGATCGATTAAACGATAAAATAGTGATGCAGTGATCAGTTTAAACTTCGTCTCCCCAACACGAGATGTACGCTGCGCATACACAACTTCAGCACCATCTTTCCAACGTTCAATCAAATCAGGAATGACTTCAGGAGGATCTTGCAGATCTGAATCAATCACAACCACAGCTTTTCCACGTGCATAGTCAAGTCCAGCGGAAATAGCTATTTGATGTCCAAAGTTACGTGAAAAATCAATGATATGCACACGAGGATCTTGTTCATATAATCCTTTCATCACCTTATAGGATGTATCTCTACTTCCATCGTTCACGAGGATCACTTCAAATGGCTCGCCCAGACCTTCCATGACCTGTATTAAACGTGCGTAAAAATGTGGGAGGGTTTCCTCCTCATTGAAAATTGGTGCCACAATGGAATAGATAGGCTGTGTAATAGCCCAAGATACGCCATCTCGTTGTGGAGCAATCATATATACATCTCCTCATAATCCTCATAAGGATTGTGTCTCATCTGCAACCTCCATATCTTGCATCCATTCAAGTCAAAGGGGCAGGCTACGATATTGTGACAATGGCAACCTTGCTTGACGAAAAATCAGGACAGTCACTATAAAAAAGTTTACCAGAGATCTTGTACAAATGCCTAGAGCAAAATCATCTATTGGCTCTTAACTTTATGCTTAGTATCCTTCTTCTCTATAAAGAAATGTGGCACATTTCACAAAATCATCATGCCACAGTCTTGAATATGGCATGCAGCCATTAAATATCGTACTTGCAGATCAAAAGTGAAGAAGGTGAAGACATCACCCGGAAAACCATTGGCGGTTCTCTGCGCTACCTTGGCTCCCGTAGCACCCTAAGGATTTAATCTCAGCGTAAGCCCATCTCAGGTTATTGTTGCTGATACACTAAGGTGTCTGACATTGGCTCATGAAGCAGGCAAAATAGGTCCGATTTGAGCACAAAATGTCTTTTCTGCAACATTAAATGTATAAATTTATTTTGTACAGCCAACCCGCAAGTCTCAGAGATAGGCTAAAGGCTGATTCCTAATGTAAACCACATCAACTTCTGCATCAATTATGCAGATTTAACCCTCTAAATAATCAGGTCAGTAATCGGGTGTAATTCTGATGTCCGCAAGAGCCTACGCGTGGCATACTCTGCTTGTACGAAAAAGGAAGAAGCAATGAAGCCAAACAGACCCCCTTCCACCCAACATTTGTTACCTTAATCATAAGGAGCGCATCTGTGGATGCATTAACACTCTCACGAATTCAATTTGGTAGCACAATTATCTACCATTTCCTGTTTGTCCCGTTGACGATGGGGCTGGCGCTCATAATCGCTATCATGGAAAGCATGTATGTGCGGAGCGGAAATGAGACGTACAAGCGTATGGCCCAGTTCTGGGGCAAACTGTTCATCATTAACTTTTCCCTTGGCGTCGTCACAGGTATTGTGCAAGAATTCCAGTTTGGTATGAACTGGTCTGAATATTCACGCTTTATCGGAGACGTCTTCGGTGCTCCGCTCGCAATTGAAGCACTATTAGCCTTCTTTCTAGAGTCCACATTCTTAGGCATCTGGATCTTTGGTTGGGACAAGCTATCAAGAAAGATTCACCTCACAGCCATATGGCTGGTCGTAATAGCATCGAATCTCTCGGCGTTCTGGATCATTGTAGCAAACTCATTTATGCAACAGCCAGTTGGTTACGCGATCCGCAATGGTCGTGCCGAGATGACTAACTTCTTTGCAATGCTCACCAATCCTACGTTGTGGGAACAGTTCCCGCACGTATTCTTCGGTGCGATCGCAACTGGTGCCTTCTTTGTCGTCGGTATTTCAGCCTACCACTTTATTAAGAAGTCTAAGGATCACGATTTCTTTCAGCGCTCAATGCGTATTGGCCTCACCGTTGCACTTATTGGCAGCATGGCAGTCGCAATCACTGGACATTTAGGTGGTCAGCACGTCGTAGCGCAGCAGCCAATGAAAATGGCCGCCGCCGAGGATCTCTGGAATACAGAAAGTCCAGCATCTTTCTCGCTATTTTCCATCGGTGATCAAAAGGATATGAAAGATATTGTAGCCATCAAGATTCCTTATCTGCTAAGCTTTCTGTCCAACGATACCTTCACAAGTAAAGTCGAAGGTATGAAACAATTGCAGGCTCAAGATGTCAAAGAATACGGTCCTGGCAACTACATTCCGCCAGTCTTTGTGACCTATTGGAGCTTCCGCTTCATGTTCGCGACAGGTGGACTGCTAGCCTTGATCTCGATTGTAGGCCTCTACCTATCATGGAAGAAGCGCCTTGAAGAAAAACGCTGGTTCTTGTGGCTACTTGTCGCCTCAATCGCTTTCCCTTACATAGCCAACACGTCTGGATGGGTTCTGGCAGAGATCGGTCGACAACCCTGGCTCGTCAACGGATTATTAAAGACATCCGCGGGTGTTTCAACCTCGGTGAGTCCGGTAGTGATTTTGATCTCGTTAATCTCATTCATCCTGGTTTATGGGGTTCTGGCGGTCGTCGATGCCTACTTACTCTTCAAATTTGGGCGCATGGGTACAGAAGCGATCGAGGAACAGCCGGAGAGTAGTAGAGAGAAAATAGCCGCTTTGTATTAATGGGGTTGTCCAAGGTCCCATTCACAGAAGAGGGATTTATGAATTTACAAATTCTTTGGGGTACATTAATTGTCATCCTCTTCACAGGTTTCTTCGTGCTGGAAGGCTTCGACTATGGAGTAGGTATCCTCTCCCCTTTTCTGGGGAAGGATCCTAACGAGCGTCGCATGCTTATGAATGCGATTGGCCCGTTCTGGGATGGCAATGAAGTCTGGATTATCAGTGCAGGTGGAGCTCTATTTGCTGCCTTTCCAGATTGGTATGCGACGTTGTTTAGTGGCTTTTATCTGGAAATGTTCTTGATACTAATAGCACTGATCGTGCGCGGTGTCTCCATTGAGTTTCGCAGCTTGCTGGGCGGTACACGCTGGCGCGGTCTCTGGGACACATTGTTCTTTATCGGTAGCGTCTTGCCTGGGTTTCTGTGGGGCATTATTGTTGCGAACATCATACATGGAGTTCCGATCGATGCGAAGATGAATTATGTAGGGACAGTCCTGACTCCATTTAATCCATTTGCGCTGCTATGTGGTCTGACTGTCGTAGTCTTCTTTGCTCTGCATGGAGCCATTTTCCTGAGCTTGCGCCTCGATGGAGCATTGTTAAGGCGTGCCGAATTAGCCGCTAAACGGCTCTGGCTACCGGTATTGATCCTGCTCCTACTACTGGTTGCTTTTGGATATAGTAACTCGTCAGTCTTCCATCAGCTCATTCTGAATGTCAGATTGCTACCTTTCGGCTATGCTTTACTGGCAGCATTGGTCTCAATCCCATTGCTCTTGCGACGTCACCATAATGGTTGGGCATTTGCCATGACCGCAGTGATAATCATCCTCGGTGGAGTTATTGTCGGTCTGGGATCTTTCCCGAACGTGATGGTATCAAGCCTCAATCCAACCTGGAACCTGACAATCCAGAATGCGTCATCAAGCCCCTACGCGCTTACCGTACTGAGCTGGATCGGCTTAACGATTGTGCCAATTGTGCTACTCTATCAAGCCTGGAACTATTACATATTCAGACAACGTATTCAGCCAAATCATATGCACTATTAAGAGTATGCCTGTTTGTCTCCCTGGTAGGTACGAGAAACGTGCCGTATCAATATCAGGGAGATAGACACTCCTCCCCTATTCATGAACACGTGCAACAGTATACGATGATTTACAGTGCTACAATACAATAAGACTATCATGCAAAGTCTAAACAACTCAGCATGAAAAGTCCTTTTTTCAAAAGCAAGAAATACATGTCTCTGGCATAGCGCATCAATTATGGGATGAACTATAGAGACAAGAGCAGAGGGACCTCAAACGATGCGACCCGCCAAAGTTTGTCGACGCGATCAGGAGCGATGCTCATGAATATTAACAAGCGTCTACTACAATATGTCAAAACGATGCGTATCTATGTGGTAATTGTAGCGCTTCTAAGTTTCTTCACAGCAACTTTTATCGTCTTACAATCCCACTATATTGCACAGATTATCAATGGAGCATTTTTAAATAAGCAATCATTAACACAGCTATCTACCGCCCTGATCATTCTGGTCAGCGTTCTGGTCGGCCGTGCAATCATCATCTGGGGCAATGAGATCGCCACTAACTTTGTTTCAGGAACAGTGAAAAGCGATCTGCGTTTGCGCCTCTTCAAGCATATTCTAAAACTGGGGCCAATGTATGTCAGGGGTGAACGCAGTGGTGAGATTGCTAATACGACGACTGAGGCCGTTGAAGCGCTAGATGCTTATTTCAATCTGTTCTTTCCGCAGGTGTGTGCGACCGTTATTATTCCACTAGTCATCTTGATTATTGTCTTTTTGGCTGATCCACTCTCGGGCATCGTACTCATAGTTACCTGGCCGGTGCTGCCCGTTTTTATGATTCTGATCGGCTTACAAGCAAACGCGATGACGACGAAACGTTGGCAGCAGATGAGCCTGCTCAGCGCTCACTTTCTGGATGTATTGCAAGGTATGACTACGCTCAAATTGTTTGGTCGCAATAAACTACAGCAACAAACAATTCAGCGTGTCAGTGAGCGCTACGGCGATACGACAATGAGTGTCCTACGTGTAGCATTTCTCTCTTCGTTAGTGATGGAATTGGGTGCCACAATCAGCAATGCCATCATCGCTGTTGAAATCGGACTGCGTCTGGTCTACGGCAATATTCCCTTTGAGTCAGCCTTCTTTGTGTTGCTCTTAACACCAGAGTTCTATCAACCTCTACGCAATCTAGGCACGCAGTTCCATGCCAGTATGAACAGCGCAGCAGGCGCAGAGCGTATCTTCGACATTCTCGAAACGCCAGCACAGATACCGCCAGCGCATGAAACAACAACAGCCGCAACGCTGCAACACACGCTGGAGCTCAAAGATATCCATTATACCTATCCAACCACAGAGAAACAGACAAACAATCATGAAGCCCTCAAAGGAGTTTCGCTGACCATACAACGCGGACAAAAAGTGGCGCTGGTAGGCAAGAGTGGAGCGGGGAAGAGCACATTAGCCAGTCTGCTCTTGCGTTTCATCGAACCCGATCAGGGGATAATCTCCGCAGATGGTGCAGATATCAGAACCTTCTCCGCATCAAGCTGGCGCACGCAGGTTGCCTGGCAGCCACAAAGACCCTATCTATTCAATACGACAGTGGCCGAGAATATTCGCCTGGGATCTTCAGAGGCGAGTATGTCAGAAATCATTACCGCAGCCAAACTAGCGAATCTGGATGAAGTCATTCAGGTGCTGCCACAGGGCTATGAGACGCCGATTGGGGAGCGAGGATCACGTTTAAGTGGCGGACAGCTCCAACGCTTAAGTCTGGCGCGTGCGCTGCTTAAAAACAGCCCTCTCCTCTTACTCGACGAGGCGACCTCGACTCTCGATGGAGAGAGCGAGATGCAGATCTTACAAACCATCGATCAAATCGCAAAAGACCATTTTGTCCTGATCATCGCACATCGTCTACATACCATTAATAGCGCAGATCTGATTGTTGTGCTGGATAAGGGACAGGTGGCAGATAGTGGGACGCACCAGGAGCTACAGGAAAGATCCCCCCTCTATCAAGAACTACTCAAAGCCTATGAAGAAGAGGAGACGATGGTATGAATGTCACATTGCGACGCCTGATCCAACTGGCATGGCCAATTAGAAATTGGATGCTGCTGGCGGCTCTACTCGGGAGCTTCACAGTGATGAGTGGGATTGGCTTATTGGCGACCTCAGGCTATCTTATTTCAGCGGCGGCCCTACATCCATCGGTAGCTGTTTTACAAGTTGCCATCGTAGGAGTGCGCTTCTTTGGCATCACGCGAGGAGTCTGCCGTTATGTAGAGCGCCTCGTCTCACATAAAGCTACATTCCGTCTGCTATCCAAACTACGTGTCTGGTTTTACTCAGCGCTGGAACCATTAATCCCAGCACGCCTGCTAGAACACGAGGGTCAACTGCATGAACTACGTAGCGGAGATATGTTACGGCGTGCAGTATCAGATATAGATACCCTCCAGAACTTTTATGTACGTGTCTTGGCCCCACCGTTAGTGGCGATTGTCATCGGCATCGTAATGTGGATCTTCTTTGGAGTTTTCGGCGCGATATTTGGATTGATCTTTATAGCCTTCTACATCATCTCCAGTGTTATCATCCCCTGGTTAGCCCATCTACTTGGTCGGCGCGTTAACCGCGAGATGGTATCAACCCATGCCGATCTGGAAACACATCTCGTTGATAGCGTTCAGGGTATCGCTGACCTGGTAGCTTTTGGTCAGGAAGAGCGCGAAGCGCAACATATCCAGAATCTGAATAAAAAGCTGCGAAAGTTGCAGATGACCAACGCTTACGTTACTGGCATGCAAGGCACATTCACCAATCTGATAATGAATATGTCAGCCTGGACCATGCTTATCGTTGCCATTCCATACGTTTATCGTGGTCAATTCAGTGGCATCTTACTTGCAGTCTTGGTCATGGGAGCCCTCGCAAGCTTCGAAGGTATCCTTCCGCTAGCAAGTTCATTCCAACAATTGGGAGGCAGCTTGGAAGCGGCGCGTCGTCTGTTTGAGATCGTGGACGCAAAACCGGCGGTGAACAATCCAACGACCCCATCGCCAACCCCTGAGAACCAGACCATCCAGGTGGAACACTTGAACTTCCGTTATGCTGAGACCGAGCCGTATGTCCTACACGACATCAACTTTACACTGCAACCGGGAAAATGTCTCATGGTTATCGGACCAAGTGGTTCTGGAAAATCGACACTAGCCCATCTGCTCCTCCGCTTCTGGGACTATCAAGAAGGGCTAATCACAATTGGTGGTCATCCCCTGCCAGAGTATCAGCAGGACGATCTCTACAAGCTTGTCAGCGTCGTAGAACAGGACACGCACCTTTTTAACACATCCATACGCGAAAATCTCATGATTGCGCGCTCAGAGGCCACAGAAGATCAGATGGTTGAGGCTGCTAAACAGGCACAGCTGCACGATTTTATACAAACACTCCCCGATGGCTATGATACACAGGTGGGAGAGCAAGGCTTACGCTTAAGTGGTGGTGAACGTCAGCGCGTCGCCATTGCGCGCGCATTCCTAAAGGACACGCCTATTCTGATCCTGGATGAGCCGACTGTCAATCTGGACGCTATCACCGAACGAGCTGTCTTAGAAGCTATCAACATTCTGCGCCAGCATCGCACCACATTTATGGTCACGCACAGACTGGCAGAAATGGATATGGCCGACGAAATTTTAGTGCTTCAGAACGGCGAACTTGTTGAACATGGCACACACGTATCCTTACTCCAAACGGAGGGGCTCTACTGGCATATGTGGCAACAACAACGCACCACAGCGATCATCAACGCCTGATGATCACACGGCAGCATCTCAGCGAGTAGCCGACGGTCATCGAGCCCAATACATCTCACTTTAGATTTTGTAACGAGAAGATTTCTGTGCATCCTACATCTTTTTTGATCTCACATTGGATTTCTGATCGATGATCAAGGAGCGTCTATGTGGTTCTTCTCACGTGAGAGGTATTGGCCCTCGAGCCGTTGGTCTCCCCATGCCATCGACCTCCATCCGAAGCGATCACGAGAGCCCACGGTCGAGTTGGTCGTACGAGAGACGGGCCCGACGGCTCGAGGGCTCGTCGGCTACATCGGCTCTCTTTTGCTCCTCAGGAGGAAGGTTGGAATGTTCGACGCTCGCAGTCTATGTGGTTCTTCTCACGTGAGAGGTATTGGCCCTCGAGCCGTTGGTCTCCCCATGCCATCGACCTCCATCCGAAGCGATCACGAGAGCCCACGGTCGAGTTGGTCGTACGAGAGACGGGCCCGACGGCTCGAGGGCTCGTCGGCTACATCGGCTCTCTTTTGCTCCTCAGGAGGAAGGTTGGAATGTTCGACGCTCGCAGTTTCAAGACATTGATCATTGCCATTGGTCAACCGAGTTCTAAAGTGAGATGTATTGGTCATCGAGCCACCAAGTCCAACGTATTCGCATGGAAGGTACACCATACACAAGGCCGCGTACAATCGAAGAGACCACGATAGCCTACTGTAGCTGCTTCGCCTTGTGCACGCGGTCCCCTACCCATCGCCACGCGGTCCCCTTCATCGTACGACAGGCCACCCATCGCCACACAAGAGGGAGACATTTCAAGATGTGATGGCTATTCTGTTTGGAGTACGGGAGCGAGCCCGGTACGAATAGACAGCATGCGTGCATTTTCTTCTACGGTGAATAGACATGTTGGGAGGCGTTGATAGATACCATGATGCTTGATTGTACGATGAACGGGACCGCGTGCACAAGGCGAAGCAGCTACAGTAAGCGATCTTGGTTTGCCAAGCTCAAGGCTCTTTCTTGCTCTTTCTTTGGAATGTGTTGGAGTCAATGGCGCAAGACCGCAGCGCTAGCGTTGGCTCTCTGTATCTCTGCGATTGAAGGGAGGTACCTAGCCGGGCTTGCCTTGAAAACCACGCAATCTTCCAACGCTCATATAACAATCCAGCCGACCAGCGACAAATGAGAGCTCGAAGGTAACCTCACAATCGCTTTTGGCTTTCCATCTGTCATAGTTCCGAGAAAGAGCATAGCGCTACTGGTTGCTTGTACAGGCAACAGCTTAAGCGCATAAAATCGACCATCGCGTGAAACGTTCGCCCAGCTATCCTGCGAGGATGTATTAAGCGTAGGCTGATAATAACGTCCATCTACCGAAACCAGCAACTTTGGCGCTCGCTTTTGCTGGACATCAATGGACCATAGTCCATTCGGTACACTAGCGGTGGGATGTTGTGCCATTGAAATAGCCAGCAACATATCGTCCTGAGCACTGCATATCTGTGATAGAGCCATTGCCTGACTACTAAAAAAGGGCTGGTCAGCTCCTAAAGTACTGATACTATTAGTAACTCCACACGTCTGACAATCCGCAGCTGCTCCGCTACAATGGCTGATATATGTCACTGAATGCGCCCCAACTGCATATGCATCACAAGACAAACTGCTTGCGCTTACTATTACCTGCAGGCCACTCTTGATAGTCGTTTTCTCATCCGATACCTCAACCTGATAGAGATCACTACCAGTTGTTGCCTTACGCAGATAGACATGATGTGCATCATGCCAGGCTACGATCTGATCATTGGCGGGTATGGTGAGCTCTTTATGCAGAACACCATTGCTCAGGAAAAGCTGATATAATTGCGTGCCATGCGTGACGGTGAAGAGCAAACGCTGAGAGTCGGTGTAGGTAAATGGCGACCAGTGAATTTCCTGAATTGATGGGTGTGCAGGATTCGATGTGGGTGCACAATATAACGTCTGTAGCAACGAACCATCCACGCGCACTACTTGTAACTGACTCTGCTGTGCCGAACTCGCCACGAACACAATCCACTGTCCATCGGGAGAAATTTGCGCGGACGAAACGTTCACATCAGGCAAGGCCTTTATCGTTGTTGCTTGATCGGTCTCAGCATTATAACGTACAAACTCATCAGCAAATCCGGAGCGCAATTGTATCTGCCGTACGTATACAACCGCCTGATTTTTGGTCTGTGAGCCGGCAGCTAGAGGGGCCAAAACGGCACTACGCGCAAGGCCAGCCGCTGGACACGCACGCGATACTAATAGAGTATCATGCATTGGTAGCAATATAGGCAAGCTCCAGAGGATACCAAGAGGAACCAGGGCTAACAATCCAATCAGGAAGACAAGAGAAACAAAACGGGAAGTAGTTGGTTGCCGCTGTGGCTGTCTCTGTGTGGCATAACGAGCTATGGTAGCAGGCAAAACCGCCGTACTCAATTGAGTCTGTTTACGTGAAGGAGTAGAAACGCCAACTGCGGCAAAGGCATCATCATCCACAGCCTGTCTGCTCGCGCTGGTAGATAGCTCTCTATGCTTGGATCTCAAGTCAGGATTGCTCTGTACCTTTCCAGCTAGAGAGTTGGTATTACTTCCTCCAGAAGTAGCAATTGAGCCAGTAGTGGTCTCAGCTCCAACAACGTCGATCAAAGCCTGTAAGAAATCGAGAGAACACTGATAGCGACGGCTGACATCCTTCTCCAACGCCCTCAGTACCACTGCCTCTAAATCCGGAGAGATAGCAGAATTTATTTCACATAGAGAGCGTGGACGCTCATATAAATGCATTGTCAGAACACGTATCGCCGTCTCGGCAATAAAAGGCGCCGTACCAGTTAATAATTCGTACAAAACAATGCCAAGACTATAAATGTCACTGGCCGGAACAGCTTTCCCTTGAATTTGTTCAGGAGACATGTACTGAGGTGTTCCCATAATACTTGTTGTATGTGTGACAAAACTAGACAATGGAGCTGTATCATATCCAGCTGTTAAAACCTTCACCAAACCAAAATCCGAGAGCACCAAAGAATGATCTGCGTTGAATAACAGATTATCTGGCTTGATATCACGATGGATTAAACCTCGATCATGCGCATATTGCAAGGCCCGTAAAATTGGTGCCAGCATATCCACCGCAACGCGCGGAGAAAGCTTTTGATGCTCCTTAAGATAACTACGCAATGATCCATAAAAGAGATATGGCATTGCAAAATATGCCATCCCCTCGTAGCGACCATACTCATACACCAATAAAATATTGGGATGCTCAAGTCGAGCCACCACCTGTGCCTCACGCTCAAAACGGCGTAGAAACGTATCCTGTGCATCGAGTCTGGGTCGAAATACCTTAAGCGCAACCTCACGATTAAGATAAACATCCCTAGCCAGAAAAACCGTTGCCATACCTCCACGACCAATCAATCCCGTAATATAATAATGACCTAAACGCTGCCCAACCATTTCTCCTGGTTCCATGAGCTGCACTCCCTCTATGATCACAAGAGACCCATTCCAACTTTCCACACATCTATTTCGCAAGAGATAGCAATATCAGGAGATGAAAAAGAATATTGATTGAAAAAAACAAAAAGTTGCATGTGTTTCATTTCAAACATCTTATACAAAAAAGAAGGATTAAAGATGAGTAATCTCAGATGCAAATCTATACCCCACACATTATAAAGAAAATCTATAGTAATCCATCTTAAATGGTATCATGACTTTCAATCCCAAGCAACCTCATAAAACCACATAACATAATTACGCTATTTTTCTTTTGGGATAGAAGTATGGTATACATTGAAAGAACAAGGGAATTTGTGGCTGAATACATATAATCATAGATCAGCGCTCCACCATTTTACGAGAGAAAGAAGAGACAGCAATGCCATCATATATGTCAATCCGAGAAGCGGCCGATGAGATCCATTCGGGGATGATTACACCGACTGAGCTAGTCCTGGAAACGTTAGAAGCTATCGATGAACAGGATAGTGAGATCCAGGCATTTATTTCAATTACACGTGAAGAGGCCCTTGAAGCCGCTGAACAAGCCGAACGGGAACAGCGTACGGGACTCTATCGCAGCCAACTACATGGCATTCCGATTGCCATCAAAGATCTCATTGCCGTCAAAGGCGTACGCACAACCGCCAGCTCACAGGTATTGGCAGAGTATATTTCGCCAGAAGATGCGATGGTAATTGAGCAACTACGCAAAGCCGGTGCCATTATTATCGGCAAAACCAATACTTTTGAATTCGCGTATGGCCCTTTCAGCCCACCCACGCGCAATCCCTGGGATCACTCGCGCACAGCTGGTGGCTCAAGTGGAGGCTCAGCAGCAGCGGTTGCCGCTGGCATGGTCACGGGCGCAATCGGAACTGATACTGGTGGTTCCATTCGTATTCCAGCCTCATGCTGTGGTATCACTGGTCTCAAACCGACCTATGGCCGTGTCAGCTGTTATGGAGTCATCCCCCTCAGTTGGAGCCTTGATCATGTCGGTCCGCTAGGCAGAAGCGCAGAAGATTGCGCGATCATCTTTGATGCCATCGCCAAATATGACCCTCGTGATCCAAACAGCGTCTCAGGACCGCCTACGTCGCCCAATCGCAACACAGCCACGCTCATCGGCGGAACAGAAGGGCGCGGGCCTCTCTCATTGCAAGGAATCAGAATTGGTATTCCTCAGGAATCCTTCGTTGGTCCACTCGATCCCGAGGTACGCAAAGCCTGGCATGCGGTAATCCGGGTACTCGAAGAAGAAGGGGTCGAGATCATTAAAGTAGAGCTTCCTCAACCAACGATGGATCTCTATCGCACCATCCAAAAACCAGAAGCGAGTCTCGCCCATAGACAAAAGAACTGGTTTCCCCAGCGTAGCGATCTCTATGGAGAGTTAGTACGCATGCGTCTCTTAGAAGGAGAACAGATACCTGCCGTTGACTACCTCACAGCTCTACACGAACGCCGTAGATTTGCTAGCAGCCTACGCAGCGTTATGCAACATGTGGATGCCTTTGTCCTGCCAACACTGCCGATCCCTGCTATACGCAGTGAACTTGCGGGAACGGATATCGAGATCGATGGCGTTATCGAAAATGCCAGCACAGCCTATTTGCGCCTGACTATGCCATTTAATCTCGCAGGTTTACCGACCGTCTCATGTCCTTGCGGTTTCAGCCCGGAAGGTTTACCAATTGGAATGCAGATCGCAGGAAAGCCATTCGAAGAAGCGACAGTGCTCCGTATTGCCCATGCCTATCAACAGCTCACCGATTGGCATCGTCGAGAACTACCTACGCGAGAATAACTGCACGGCAGCATGATAACGTAGTAGGATAATGGAATTCATCTCCTCAGTGCGCGGGAGCTTCTTCCTTTACTTGCATTTTTACAGGAGTTACAACAATTTTACCGTCCTTCACTCTAATCTCAACTGTATCGCCTTCACGAATGGTACCATCGAGAATGCCGTTAGCGATACGGTTCTCAACCTCTCGTTGAATGACACGTTTGAGGGGCCGAGCTCCAAATTGCGGATCATAGCCCATCTCAGCCAACAGATCTCGTGCGGCATCTGTAAATTTCAGTGTGATGTGATGTTCGCTCAGACGTTTATGTAGTCGATTGAACTGGATATCCACAATATTCTTCATCTGCTCGCGTGTGATCGGATGGAAGATGATAATCTCATCAATGCGGTTTATAAACTCTGGGCGGAAGCCCTCTTCTTGCAGACGTTGACGTACCTGACGCTGGACCTGATCATCGTCCATGTGCTCAAAATCGTGTAACCATTGATTTCCTACGTTGCTGGTCATAATAATCACAGTGTTTTTGAAATCGACGGTGCGGCCCTGACCATCAGTCAGTCGACCGTCATCAAGTATTTGTAGCAAGACATTGAAGACTTCCGGAGCCGCTTTTTCAATCTCATCTAAAAGCACAACGCTATATGGGCGACGACGTACAGCCTCCGTTAACTGGCCTCCCTCTTCATAGCCGACATAACCCGGAGGCGCTCCAATCAAGCGTGAGACACTATGCTTCTCCATATACTCTGACATATCAATACGAATAAAAGCGTGCTCATCATCGAAGAGAAATTCGGTGAGTGCTCGTGCCAGCTCCGTTTTCCCGACACCAGTTGGACCCAGAAAGATGAAGCTAGCCAGTGGACGATTAGGATCCTGCAATCCAGCACGTGCACGGCGAATCGCATTGCCAACTGCTTGCAAGGCATGATCCTGCCCTACAACGCGTTGCCGCAGACGTTCCTCCATATGAAGTAACTTCTGAATTTCTGCCTCCATGAGTCTTGAAACCGGAATATGTGTCCAACGAGCCACGATCTCCGCAATATTCTCTGCATCAACCTCTTCTTTAAGCAGGCGTTCGCCCTGCATACTATTGAACTTCGTCTCCAGATCCTGAAGCTGTTGCTCCAGCTTTGGAATCGTGCCATGACGTAGTTCAGCCGCCTTACCAAAGTCATATTCGCGCTCGGCTTTTTCCAACTCTAACTGGGCCTGCTCTAATTCTTTCTTCAGGCGGCGCACGGACTCGACCTGTTCTCGTTCGCGCTCTAATTCAAGTTTCATGGTATTCAGTTGCTCTTGCAGATTGGCAAGCTCCTGCTCAACTTTGGCACGTCGTTCCAAGCTTGCCTGATCGGTCTCCTTTTTGAGTGCCTCAAGTTCGATCTGTAACTGTCGCTCACGCCGATCCAGAGCATCAATCTCACTAGGAGTACTATCCAACTCCACACGTAGACTACTGGCAGCCTCATCGATCAAGTCAATAGCCTTATCTGGCAAGAAGCGATCTGTGATATAACGATCAGAGAGAACTGCGGCAGCTACTAGGGCGCTATCAGTAATGCGCACCCCATGATGAACCTCATAACGAGATTTTAAGCCGCGTAAAATGCTGATCGTGTCCTCGACTGAGGGCTGCTCTACCATGATCGGTTGGAAACGACGCTCCAGAGCAGCATCCTTTTCAATATGCTTGCGATACTCTTCCAAAGTAGTGGCACCGATGCAATGTAGTTCACCACGCGCTAGCAAAGGCTTAAGCATGTTAGATGCATCCATCGCACCTTCCGCCGCACCGGCACCGACCAGAGTATGTAATTCATCAATAAAGAGAATGATGTTGCCATCAGAAACTCGTGACCTCTTTCAATACAGCCTTCAGACGTTCCTCAAACTCTCCACGGTATTTGGCACCTGCAACCATTGAACTCAAGTCAAGTGCAATCACCTGTTTACCCGCCAAAGTCTTGGGAATATCGCCACGCACGATACGCAGTGCCAGGCCCTCGACAATAGCTGTTTTTCCCACGCCTGGCTCACCAATCAAAACCGGATTGTTCTTCGTACGGCGACTCAAGACCTGGATAACACGACGAATCTCCTCATCACGTCCAATCACTGGATCAAGCTTGCCTTGTGATGCGAGATCTGTAAGGTTACGCCCATATTTTTCGAGCGCTTGATATTTGCCTTCTGGATTCTCGTCGGTCACACGCTGCGTGCCTCGAATAGATGTGAGGGCCTTCAACACATTGTCACGCGTAAGTCCTGCCGCCTTCAACGCACGTTGCACAGCTTCATCGCTGACATTAAACAGCGCGAGCAACATATGCTCAACGCTTAGATACTCATCATGGAAGGTACCCATCTCACTCCAAGCATCTTCCAGCAGCTTACGCAATTGAGGAGAAATACCCGGCTCACTACCACCATAGACCTTGGGCATGCGCGCAAGTTCGTCGTTGATGATGCGCTGTGCGGTAGTAAGCTCTCCTCCAACCTTGGCAATTACCTGCTGCACAACGCCACCGTCTTGATTCAACAGGCTAGCAAGTAGATGTCTGGGCTCGATATGATTATGATTATGCAGTCCGGCTATCTGGGCAGCATCATAAATCGCCTCACGTGCTTTCTCAGTAAAGTGCTCGATATTCATTGCCATTTCTTCCTCCCAATGTGCGCACATTGATAGATGTGTATTGATATACGCCAGACACGATACAATACCAGCTCATTATTATGCCCGCTTTATCTCCAACTTTATCTGGCCTCCAGACGCTTAAGCAGATGCAAAATTACCTCAACACCCGCCAGATTAATACCCAGATCGTGTTGCAACCGACGTATGCGCCGCAACTGTATAATATCTTCCTCGCTATAACGCAATTTTCCATCAACCTTTTTCCCATCAACTAGGCCACGCGCATGTAGATAGCGGAGCGCGGCAACACCTAAATGGCCGGCCGCAGCCGTCTCTTGTTCGCTATACAACGGGCGACACTGCTGGATCACAATATGCGTTATATACGGCTCATTCATCACCATCTCCTACTTATGCTGTTGTCGCCTGATTAGCATAGCCCATTGAGCGAGCGAAGGCTTCAAAAAGGCGACGTTGTTCATCATTCAGCTGTCTTGGAAGCACTACACGCACTTCAACATGGAGGTCACCACGCTGCTCTGGCTTGCCAAAGACTGACATGCCCTGCCCACTAAGCCTGAACACTTTACCATTAGGAGTTCCCGCTGGAATACGCAATAACAAGCGGCGTCCATCGGGAACCTGCACCTGCACCTCGCCGCCAAGCATAGCCGTAGTCAAAGGAACGTCCACATGAGTATATAATGTGGTTCCTTCCCGTCTAAAGCGTGGATCTGGCAATATATGTACACGTAGATAGAGATCTCCTCGCCCTGACGCTCCCTGACGACCTTGACTCGCAATGCGTATACGAGTACCTTCATTGACACCCGCCGGGATCTTTATTTCCAAACGGTGAATGCTACCATCAGCATCGGTCAACTCAAACATGCGCGTCTTTCCCTGGTATGCCTCAGCAAGAGTAACATCTACATCCACCTCGACATCTTCTCCCTTAGGTGCATATGCACCGTACGGGGCACGGTCTGTCCTGCGTGCACGTTCACCTCTTGTCCTCGAAGCACCTGAACCGAAATAAGTCTCGAAAAAATCAGAGAATGGAGATGCACCTCCAAAGAGATCATTCAGATCTTCCTCACTCATAGTACTAGTGCGGGTGCTCCTACCACCTCCGCTTGGATAGCCCGTTGATGCAGAGGACCCAGGCCATCTTCCATATTGTTGTTGATACCTACCTATTTCGTCATATTGCCGGCGTTTCTCTGGATCTGACAGCACTTCATTAGCTTCATTGATCTCCTTAAACCTTTCCTCGGCTTTCTTATCACCTGGATTGACATCTGGGTGATGCTCACGTGCCAATTTGCGATACGCTTTTTGAATGTCTTGCTGACTCGCATTTTTGTTCACGCCCAGAATTTTGTAATAATCCTTATAGTCAACAGCCATAAATCCCATCTCCCAACAAGAGGAATCTCAAGCATAACAACCAACAGACCTCGCATTCCCCGCCGAGACTCCAAGCACTCGCTAAAAATAGTCTTGTATCCTGGATTGCTTCCAGGACACACATCTAGAAAACTCCTTATATTTCCTTACATTCAGATGAGAAATGGGCTGCAGCCCATTTCTCATCTGAATGGTATTATAGACACTAGACCTCACGATACTCGCCCTCGACCGTCCCAGATTCGCCTCCGGATTCACTCCTAGGTGCGGGGTTAGATGCGCCGCTGCCCGCTGGTGCTTCAGACTGAGCGTATATTTCCTGACCAACACGTTGCATGGTGCTTTCTAGGTCAGCAACTGCGCTACGTATGCGACTGACATCATTGCCTGCAAGTGCATCGCGTACAGACTTGATCCGATCCTCCACATCATTACGCAAGCTCATCTGAACCTTGTCGCCAGCGTCTTTCAAGGTCCGCTCGGCCTGATAAGCCACGCTATCAGCATGATTGCGTACCTCGATCTCCTCGCGGCGTTGACGATCCTCCTGCGCATGTAACTCGGCCTCACGCACCATACGATCGATCTCTTCCTTGGAGAGTCCGCTGGTATCTGTGATAGTGATCTTTTGCTCTCGACCTGTGGCCTTATCACGAGCAGTGACATTGAGAATGCCATTGGCATCAATATCGAAGGTCACCTCAATCTGTGGTATCCCACGGGGAGCTGGCGCGATACCTTCAAAGCGGAAAAGACCCAGACTCTTATTGTCGCGGGCCAGCTCGCGTTCACCTTGCAACACATGGATCTCCACCGCCGACTGGTTATCTTGCGCCGTACTGAAAACCTCACTCTTACGAGTCGGAATGGTCGTATTCCGTTCAATCAATTTAGTCGTCACGCCCCCCAGAGTTTCGACTCCTAGCGAGAGTGGTGTAACATCAAGCAAGACCACATTCTTCACATCGCCCGTGAGCACGCCTCCCTGGATAGCTGCGCCAATGGCCACTACCTCATCAGGATTAACACCCTTATGAGGTTCCTTATTAAAAATCTTACGTACCAACTCATTTACCGCAGGCATGCGGGTCTGTCCGCCAACCAGAATAACCTCATTGACATCATCGGCTTTAATATCTGCATCTTTCAACGCCCTCATAACCGGATCGCGCGTGCGCTCGATAAGGTCTCCTACTAATTGCTCTAATTTGGCACGCGTCAGGGTCAACACCATATGTTTGGGCCCACTGGCATCAGCTGTAATAAACGGCAGGTTGATCTCTGTTTGTAGCGACGAAGAAAGTTCGATCTTGGCACGCTCTGCTGCTTCCTTTAGCCGTTGAAGCGCCATACTATCCTTACTTAGATCGATTCCCTGATCTTTGCGGAACTCTTCGACCATCCAATTGATGATGCGCTGGTCAAAATCATCGCCACCCAGGTAGGTATCACCATTGGTAGATTTGACCTCAAAAACTCCCTCTCCTAGCTGTAGGATGGAAATATCGAAGGTTCCACCGCCCAGATCATAGACAGCAATAGTTTGATCTTGCTTCTTGTCTAAACCATAGGCTAGAGAGGCAGCCGTCGGTTCATTGATAATACGCAAAACCTCCAGCCCTGCAATCGTACCTGCATCTTTGGTCGCCTGGCGCTGAGCATCGTTAAAGTAGGCAGGCACAGTAATTACAGCCTGAGTGACACGCTCGCCTAGTCTAGCTTCCGCATCGGTTCTCAACTTTTGCAGAATCATAGCCGAAATTTCTGGAGGGCTGTATTCGCGTCCACCGAGCATGATACGGACATCACCATTGGAGGCACGCGTGATCTTGTAGGGCACACTCTTCATTGTGCGCTGGACATCTGGATCATCAAATTTGCGTCCCATGAGACGTTTAACAGAAAAAACTGTGCTGTCTGGGTTGGTTACAGCTTGCCGTTTCGCCAATAGGCCGACCAAACGCTCACCGCCCTTGGTAATAGCCACGACGGAGGGAGTGATCCGCGACCCCTCGCTGTTCTCCAAGACAGTCGGCTCGCCAGCCTCCATGACCGCCACTACTGAGTTAGTTGTTCCCAGATCAATACCAATCACTTTTGCCATTACTTCTCACTTCCTTTCATAACGCCTCGTAGAAACTTCACCTGGTCAAAATCAAGAATCTTCTTGCTCCTCCGGAGCCTCCTCCTCTGGAACATCATCAGGTGGAACCGCCACAATAACCTGAGCAGGACGAATGATACGTTCAGCCAGGACATATCCTGGCTGAACAACCTGCAAGATTGTTCCTTCAGGCAGATCTGTTTGCACCTCTGTGCTGATAGCTTCATGACGACGCGGATCAAACAGTTCGCCGGGAGCACCAATCTGCTGCACGCCCAACTGCTCAAGTTGAGTTGAGAGTCTTCGGGCAACCAGGAATAGACCTTGTACCCAGGGATGCATGGACAGTTCCGATGGAACAGCTCCTAGCGCCCGCTCAAAATCATCTAGCACTGGCAACAGATGGGAGAGTAATACAATCTGAGCCGTAATGCGTTCTTGAGCTTGTCCCTGACCTATACGACGTCGATAATTCACAAAGTCCGCCTGCGTTCGCTTCAGCTGATCAATACACTCTTCCACCTTCTGCTGCTCAGCAATAAGCTGTTGCTCTACCTCGACCGGAGTTGTTACAGTATCCGGTTTATCTTCTCGTTCGGGCTGCTCTTCGGGCTGCTCGTCTTTCTGTGGCAGAAGTGTATGCTCATGCTGTCCATCTTCGTTTGGTCGCATAGCACCTTCCTTTCCTTCATCTCTTCCATCACAGTCTTCCATCACAGCGATTGCTATCAATGGCCTGATCTTCTGGATCATAATGAGAGTTTGCCTCACACATATCAGGCTTCACCAACCAGCAGGCGCAACAGATGTGCACCAGCTGAAAAAGACCTTAATGATGGCAAAAACACATTTATAAAGGTTGCTCTCGCATAGGAGCGTTTCCCTCCCGATCAATACCCACGTTGTTTGACGATTTAAATTGAAAAGCATGGATGATCAAGAGTATTCCAAAAACTATGGCATAGACCGCGACGAACAATATCAAGGACAAGAATCCTGCACCTGGTCGAACAACCAGGAGTATGCCTAATATCACGGAGATGATGCCAGCCACTGCCAGCGGCCATTCCCGCCCCATAGATCTCCATTGATCTGAGAAACCTGTAGATCTCCCTTGATCTGAGAAACCTGTAGATCTCCCTTGACTTGAAAAAGCGGCTCCGATCTCGAAAAGTCCAGTGACGATCGCCCAAATCGCAATAAGGTAGAGCAAGATCAACGCAGTAATAGCGGGCCAAACGAAAGTGATCACGCCTATCGCGATACCTACGAGCCCTTCGATTAATAAAAGCCACCACCGCGAAGAAACTTTACGCTCCCGAAATGCAGCACCTACCCCTACAATACCATCTATCAGAACATACGCTCCAAAGAGAATCACGAATAAGAACAGCACTAATCCAGGCCACACAAGAGCAGCCAGGCCAAAAAGCACAGCAACAATGCCACGTACCAATAGGCTCCACCAGAATTGACTAGAAGCTTGCGTGCGTGTAGTAACCTGCATCATGTTCCTCCTACTTACAGAGCATTTTAGTTGCATGAGAATCAATTGGGAATCTAATTGGACAACCCAATAAAAGGAAGTTAGGGGTGCGCGAGAGGTGAATGTTACCTCTCGCTCAAATGGTGAATTCTACTTGTTGACGACCGCCTTATACCATCTTATAACGTAGGAAATGAATAATGATACACTCTGGTATCATTGCAATGATCGTTAGTTACCAACTATCGCTCCTTGCGGCTGACTCTGGCTAGAGACACTAATTCGCTTAGGACGACTTGCTTCGCTCACAAAAAGCATAATCGTGAGAATCCCATTTTGGAAGGTTGTTTGAATCTTATCGGGGTCTATCAACTTAGGAAAAGTGATCGTTCGTTCAAATGAGCCCGAGACGATTTCCCGCGATAACCAGGTGTGTCCCTGCCGCTGGGGGGTTGTCGTACTCTGTTGGGGCATCTGCGTTGGTTGTCCTCCATTGTGCTGTTCTGATGATGGCGAACTTTGTTGCTGCGATGACGCACCTTGGGGCTGCGATGACGCACCTTGGGGCTGCGATGACGCACCTTGGGGCTGCGCCTGCTTCTGTTCCTGATGCTGTTCTTGATGCCGATTCTGATGGTTGTATTGACCTCGAATTGTCAGAGTGTTTTGATCAACCGTCAGCTCAATATCCTCCGGTCGTACACCGGGGAGAGCAACATCAACTTCATAGCCATTGGCTGTTTCACATACATCTATCGGCGCGATCAAAGGTGGTGAATCAAGCGCCAAATCAGGATGTACAAAACTCCGTTCGAATAATTGATCCATTGCCCGCCGAAGGCTAAGTACCTCATGGAAAGGATCAAAACGAGTAAGCATAAATCTTTACCTCCTTCTCTCTGGTATGCTATCCAATCTGTTGTTCCCTAGCATCGCACACGATCCTGACTTCAGAAAAAGTGAGCGATACTTGCGATCTTCTAATTCGGACATCAAATCGTACTACTTTCCTGATTTTGTAACGGAAATCAGGCCACCAGACACAGACGTTAAGACGCTTATTATCAGAGTATTGTGCCTGCTACCGCTGAGGCAAACAGGTTATTAGCGAGATGGTGCCATAATCACTACAATCAATCCACTGTGTATCACCAAACAAAGTATACGTTGAGGGTATTAGCTTGTCAAGTATTTGTATTAAACACATCCACTATTTATATGATGCAAAAATATATTTCCTTGAGAGGTGACAATTGATAACAAACAATTCATTTCTATTTCGTAATTACTTAGTATCAGTGGAGCCTGACAAATAATAATATCTTATTATCTGCTACCAACACACAAAAAAACACATTTGGGGCTTTTTTATAGAATAATACTGAATTATAGAATATAAAATGGTTTTTTCAGAGCAAGGAAACATATTTTTTGTCACACAAATAATACATTTGCAACTATATATTTAGCACTACAAATACTTGACAAATGGATACATACAATGTATACTTTGGATCGTCTTACTTCGCCCTACTTTGGAGTATAAGCCATACGCTATACGCTATAAGCTATACAAAGTATGGCGATGATTCGAAAGCCTGGCATGAAAACTGCGTCAAAACAACGAACAATGGGAAGGAAACGTGCATTATGACTACGACTAGTTCTCGTATCGATGAAGCCATCCAGAGAGATGTTCTGGATGAATTGAAATGGGACATGAGAGTCCGACCAAACGAAGTCGGTGTAGCAGTCAAGGATGGCATCGTTACTCTTACCGGTTGGGTCGATTCGTATATGAAAAAGCTAGCGGCAGAGGATGCTTCTTATCGTGTCACGGGTGTCAAAGCAGTAGTAAATGATATTGAGGTACAACTACCTAGCTTGGCTGAACGCACAGACTTAGACCTTGCAGCCGCCGTACTCAACGCCCTCAAGTGGGATGCGGGTATCCCAGCTGGCAAACTGAAGGTGACAGTCAGCCAGGGGTGGGTAACGCTCAAAGGCGAAGTCGATTATGGTTTTCAGAAGAAAGATGCAGAGAGATCCATACGTTACATAGCAGGCATCAAAGGAATCACCAATCTAATTACAATCAAGCCTTCTGTCTCGCCTGAAGACTTAAAACAGAATATTGAGAGAGGACTTATCCGTAACGCGGAGACAGATGCTAAGCATATCACGGTTGATGTGACAGGGAACAGGGTCATCCTCCGTGGAACGGTACGTTCCTACGCTGAAAAAAAAGCCGCAGAGGGAGCCGCTTGGTCAGCACCAGGTGTCAGCGAGGTTGATAATCAAATTATGGTTGCGCTTCCATAATTATTACTTTATTGACAGCAAACTTATCACTGGACAGAGATTAAGACATTTTTAGCCCATCGAACTTCCTGGCGATATGATAAATTGCCAAGGACTACGATACGATGAGCTAAAAAGATATAAAGATAGAGATGAGCGACTACTTCTCGTCTCTGTCTTCTCTCATTAGAAAACGCAATCGCCAAATAATGCATTGGGAGCAAAGTTCACCAATGCATTATTTACATGTGGATTTTGTAATTACAACGCAATTAAACGTAAAAAACCATCTCTATGGTGCACAACCATAGAGAGACTCAAGAATAAGTAAATGCAAATTCAAAGGTAATATGCAGTATTCTGCCTCTGCTCCACTTCTAGTAGCACATCGTTAACACTTCTACGTGGGGTCGGAGGAACAGCCGATCCATAACCCATACGCACCACAAGTTGAGGAACTCGATTGGGTCCAACCATTATTTGTACTTGTTTCCGTAATTCTGGAATCTCTATTGGTTGATTCACAAATGAGCTTTGTATACCTGATGCACAAGCAAGTAACAGCATCTTCTCGCTAGCTTGTCCGGTTGCAAACCAATCAGATGGCATATCACTATATGTACCAAGTATGCCAAGCACAGGAGCACTAGCAACTAAATGCTGACTCCTAACTGATTCTTCTCCCTCTAAATTCACCGTACGCACAATAGATGGGCTTACAACATCTGCAACATGCCCCTTTTCATACGAGGAAACAAGCAAACCATCTTCTATATTCTCGCCACTGCAACGAGCCCATTTCGCCAATTCAGAACGAAACTCGTTCTTCTCCCACAACATACGATCACCCATTGCAATCAGCTCAGCAATGACCTCATATTCCTTCCCACCAACATAATATAACCATACGCCATCCTCTCCTACAAGTTCCTCAAATCTCGTCAGCACCTCTTCAGGAATATTTCGCTCTTCGAACATGTTGCGATTTGTCGTCCGCTGCTGAATTGCAGAAAAAAGCAGATGTTCCTCGTCTGTTGCTAATTCGCGCATCCCAATTTTTATCCGCGCCAATAAATCGGGATGCTCATCAACAACGCACAGGTTTAATTCTTCTCGGTATCCAAAATGCCGCAGCGCGATTTGCAAGTTCTGAAAAGCCGCGCCGCAGCTAATCAAAAGTTCTCGCTTGTCCGGGTCAACCACCGTAAGTTGTCTAGACCCATCTGCATAGAGTTCACAAATGGGCCCACGGATTTTGAAATACCATGGCTGTGAATTATACTCAGAAGGGGCAAGCACAGCATAATGTAACAGGAAACACCATTGTTCCGCTGGTGTGCCCTCAAATGGAAAATCAGTCTCTGCAATCGTTCTTGGATCTAAGGTTAAAGGGATCATACGAGCCTCCTTTCGAGCCTCCTTTTAGGGATGAATTTCCCTTCTAGTGGATATCCCTTCACGCTACTTACGAATTGTCACATCTGTAATATCTAATAGCATTACGCATCGTATCGATTAAAAGTGTCAGGCCAGCATCGTCTTCACCATTTCTGCTTGTTTGGGCGTGGTGCACGATGGTTGCATGCGTACGACCTGGCCGTTTGGGCAACGGTATCGACTTAATTTTCACTTAGGAAACTGCCCATGCACACAGCTTTAGTCATAAAAAAAGAAACATGCCAGAAAACCACCACAAAAAAGCTTGACAGCAAGAAAGGTCCCCTGTATAATCTACAATGTAGACAACGAGTTATATAGCACTAAAGCCAGCCGAAGTAGCTCAGTGGTAGAGCAACGGTTTTGTAAACCGTCGGTCGACAGTTCAATCCTGTCCTTCGGCTCTTCTCTTATCTCGTTAACACAACCGCGCAACTAGCCGAAGTAGCTCAGTGGTAGAGCAACGGTTTTGTAAACCGTCGGTCGACAGTTCAATCCTGTCCTTCGGCTCTTCTCTTCTATTTTGGCCTTTCAAGCCCGTTTGTAACCTTACCACTGTGAAATATCCCCCTTAATATACTCCCTGAGCCTCTCTAGCATATAAGCGACACCATCTTCTTCATTGGAAAGTATGACCACATCAGCAGAGAGGAAAAAACACGACATAACAAAAATGGTTGTTTATTCGAAATAAAAAACTATCACTCAAACAGATAGTCTTGTCAGTTCTATAGATACCAAATTGCAATATCAAGTCATATCACAACTCTTGCGGCATTCCCCACACCACATAACTAAAGGCAGATAGAGTAAGCAATCCATTATGTAAAAAAGGTGCCAGCATTTCTCTGACGTTCTCATCAAAAGTCCATGCAGCCCCCTCTCCCATACGCTCACGCGAAAAACCATTGCGTGAGTGAATAGCTTGAATATACTCCTCTCCAGATTGGGTAAACAGGACTGGTGTTGTACGAATCATCCCATACCTCTGGAAGAGGTGACGCTTTTCCAGCTCTTCAATGAGATCGTATGGATGATACTCGCGATTGGTGGAAAACTGATTAATAAGTACTTGCAGGCCATCATCCCAGGGATTACGCTCGATTGCTCGTTCCACAATTGCAAGATGCCCATGTGGTGCCAAGCTTCTATGAAATAAAGGCAAAACGATATCCCATTCCATCCAGTGCAGGCTCTCACCAGCGGTGATAAGTGCGTAGGGAGGACGTAACTCGGCCTCCTCTACCCGCCCATAGATCCAGTTGAGATGTGTATGATCACCTTCTGGAAGCTGTTTCCCTTTGTTGATCATGGCAAGAGAAAAGTCGATAGCATCTATACATTCAACCTCATCCACTAATCTCCGAGAAAGGTCACCAATTCCACATCCCACATCGAGGATGGTGCGTGGCTCGTCTGCGATCAGTCCAACGAGTATGCGAATAGCTTCATCTGGATAAGGTGGTCGATAATGATAAACATCAACAACACTAGTATCCTTGAACTGTTCTGCGTACTTCAGACCAAGGTGTACCGGTTTAAGCTTCATAAATATATCTCCTCTTCAAGATGCTAGAGCATATATCACTCACACTTCCAATATACGAACAAAAGCTTGTGAAGGTTATTCAAATTTTGCCTACCATAATCGCCTCGTATAAGTCTCCATATATAAAATCCTAGACCAGATGCAAGAACGTATTTGAGCGTGAAAAAAGCCAATTCTACTCTCCTCCATAGCAATTATGGCCTATTCCGCCTGCATCGATAGCCAATTTAGGCTATACCATCAATGTTTCTACATGTATCAATCTGATCCATGTTAATCTTTATATGGATCAGCAAGCAGGCAATCAGTTCCTGCTTCTCATTGAAAAATTTGGTGCTAGTGGTTGCGCGAGATAGTGAGGTGGAGATGAACTTATTTTTGACATTTAGCCTCATAATAGCGCACCAAACACCAAGAATGGCATTGTAGCAGTATCAATCTTCTTGTTCAGGCTTCACTTTCGAACAGATGAAGTTAAGGCTTGAGGACTGATACGTACTGACAAACGGTCAACCTGCAATATTTACGTGAGGATAACTGAATGATCAAACGTACCACAGATATTTCCAACTCAGACTTTTCGCTCCGTAGTCCGTACACACAAAGAAGAGACAAGCCCTACTCACACGCAAACATCGTATTTCTATCGTTTACGACATTGTCGGTCTTATTTTTGATGGCCGCATTACTCGTGCAGTATGGCTTCAACCCACATCAGTCTACGTCAACAATACAAAGGCAGAACAACGTAGGAAATACAATCCTCCACCATTTATCCAAAAAATATAGTAGCAGTCGTGCAGCGCAGGGCCTTACTCCACAGAACCTATGGAGTCTCTACAATTTACCAGGCCTCAATGGTGGTCAAGGTCAGTTGATTGCAGAGGTCATCGATGGCGGCATGCCAACGCTAGAATCCGATCTGAACGCTTATAGCCAACACTTTGGATTGCCAACCTGCACAACCGCCAGCGGCTGCCTGAAAATCCAATATCAAGGCGGGAAAACAATTGCAACCGGGTATGATCCAGCTGAGGGACTGCTAGATGTAGAGTTGATGCATGCGATCGCTCCTCAGGCTCATATTCTTGTCTACATCATGAATCCAAATAACACCTCGATCGCCGAGGGACCAGGTCAAATTATCGACACTCCTGCATTGAAAGCTATCAATATGAGCTATGGATTTGATGGCAACGGAAAAGCCTTTGAAGCATCCTATGCTAATAATCCTAATAAAGTCGCACTCTTCGCAGCCTCTGGCGATGACGGCTATGATCAACTCTCTCCACCTTCTATTTATCCAGAAGTTATCGCCGTCGGAGGTACAGTTGTGAATGGAACAAAAGAGAGCGCATGGAACGGTTCAGGCGGTGGGTTAAGCCACTACTATGCAGAGCCCTCATATCAGTCAACGTATGGTATTCCTAATGCCGATGGTTACCGTGGCAATCCAGACGTTGCCGCGGTCGCCGGCAGCCCTGTGACAACATATGAGGAAGGCCGTTGGACGACAGAGGAAGGTACCAGCGTCGCCTCACCGATCTGGACAGGCATCGCAGCATTGGTCAATAAACCAATTACAGATAGCTTGCTGTATAGTTTGGCGAAAAGCGAGCCAGATTCGTTTAATAGTATCACCACTGGCTCAAACGGCAGTTGTGGATACTACTGTACTGCTCGCGCTGGCTACAACTACATCACTGGTCTGGGTACTCCTAAGGACTTTGTGGCCAATGTGAATGCTCTACCGTAAAAGCTACATGGCGCAGGTCAGTTTAGCGAATAATGCCTTGTCAAAATAAATGCTTTGACAAGGCATTATTGCGTTTATAACAGCAAAAGTAGGGCTTTTAGCGTCTACATGACCGCTTCTTGCGTATAAAAAAAGAATATCGCTAAGGACTACGCGTTCACAACTTGTTAGCATGCATTTGACTGGCCAATATGTGCGTAGTATTTCAACTCTTAGAGCTTTCTCCAGTTACATAATTTTACAGATAGATCCGAAGGAGGATAGATATGTGTGGTCGCTTCACACTGTTTCATTCAATTCAAGATATCGCGAAAACATTTCATGTAGAAGTGCCCACTTCAATGGAGGCCACAGCACGTTATAACGTTGCTCCTACGCAAGATGTCGTGGCGATCATGAATGATGATCCGATACATCTGACGCGAGTGCGTTGGGGCCTTATTCCGGCCTGGGCAAAAGAGGAGAGCATCGGTAGCAGAATGATCAATGCGCGTGCAGAGACGCTGGCCGAAAAGCCGAGTTTTAAGCGCTTGCTGCATAGTAAGCGCTGTCTGATTGTCGCTGATGGCTTCTATGAATGGATGCAAGAGCCAGGCTCTAAGTTAAAGGCGCCTATGTACATCAACTTCAAAAACAACGAACCTTTTGCTTTTGCAGGCCTGTGGGATAGCTGGAAACGTTCTGATGGAGAGCATATACGCACCTGTACGATCATTACAACTGAACCAAACACGATAGTAGCACCTATTCATAATCGCATGCCTGCCATTCTATCAGCGGATGCTCGCGAGGAATGGCTTGACTCAACTCAGCATGATGACCAGGCTCTCCTACATCTGCTGACTGCATATCCAGCGCAGCAGATGCAGGCCCGTCCAGTATCACGGCGCGTCAATGATACAAGATATGATAATGCTGATTTAATCGCTTGACAGCACGACTCAGCGCTGCTCTTAACACAAAAGCTCCATACTGAGTGATACATTTAAGTGTTATAATACTACTGAATCTACGATTATATAGTACTTTAGGAGGAAATTTTTTATGGCTATTGCTCCCGGTACAACACTTGCTGATTATATTGGACCTAGACGAACAGTGTCAACGACATCTTCTCTGATCAAAGATGGAATATTGGTCATTGGAGCAAGCCTCTTAATGGCTCTGGCGGCTCGTGCAAGTTTTTATCTTCCATTTACACCTGTCCCAATTACGCTACAAACCCTGGTAGTTATGTTAGCAGGTGCAACGCTGGGTAGTCGGCGTGGAGCAATAGCAATGCTCCTCTATCTCGCCGAAGGGGCTGTTGGACTGCCAGTATTCGCTGGTGGTGCGGGTGGACTTATCTATCTTACGCTTGCACCATCTGCTGGCTATCTCTGGTCATACCCATTCGCCGCATTTGTCGTTGGATATCTTTGTGAACGCCATTTGGATCGTAGCATAGTCACCTCAGCAATTGCTATGATACCCGGCACTGTGATCATCTATGCGATTGGTGTTTCCTGGCTGGCGCTAGAAACTCATCTTAAACTTTGGCAAGCCTTCACCGAAGGTATGCTACCATTTTTGCCAGGTGATATAACAAAGATAATCATTGCAGCCATTCTTATGCCAATGGCCTGGCAGATCGTACGGCGCTTAAATCCAGAAAGCCAACTGTATCGTTAGTTAGCTTCATAGATTATTGCACAACGAGAGACATCCTGCGCAGGATGTCTCTCATTGTGCAACATCTATTCAAGTCATCATCTACCAGAACATCCTCTAATGCGAAGGTTTACGCTGCGCCCACAATCCATGACCAACCAGCACGAGAAAGCTGCAAACTAATAAACACGCGCTTACTCCAAGTATCCATAATCTACACATAGAATCAAAACTCTGCGAGACCAATAATCCTATGACGCCCAATTGCATAAGCATTGAACAGACTAAAGAGAAGGATGGTAGGTCGTTTAGATGATGCCCTTGCATTATTGCCTATCCTTTACAAGCTAAATTCACTCTAGCATCAAGGATATGCGAAATGTTTCTGTCAGAATAGTGTCATTTGACCCAAATTGACATATTCAAGGCCCAATGTTTTCTCCACAAGTATGCAGCACTTTTTAATCGATAATGCACAGTTTTGGAGCGCAACGCGCCAGCGCCGCATACTTATCTTTTATTATCGGGCTGGCTTACAAGCGAGACTGGACACGTACAAGTTTTCGTTCGCTGCCTTTAACAATACCGGCTAATGAGCGCAGAGCATCAATCGTCTCAGGAGCGTTGCGTACAAACTCAACGCGGGCAGGTGCCAGCTTTTCTTTGAAATCTTCTACTGTCATATCATCTAAAAAGCGCACACCATCATTATCCAGCATCACACGTGGAAGCAAGATCAGATCGGCCTGCTTAGCGCTTTCAAACAAAGCATCAAGAACATCCTGGCCGCACAAAAGACCAGCCACGGTAATACCATCACCAAAAAATTTATTGACGACTGGTAGTAGCTCCACATCCAAATTATCGATCTTGCGCATATCGCTCACAAAATCTTCGATGACAGGCTCAGCCATGGTACTGGTGACAATCGTCACGTGGCTCGGTTGAGGCATCTGTTGCGGCAGACGACGCTTGGTACGCACCCACTGATCGATCAAGAAGCGGGTCATTCCCACACCGTTCTCGATCTGCGCATATAATCCATAGTGGCGGGCAGGTGGAAACTCACGGCCAGTAATGAAGTACCATTCATCCGACAGATACAAAAATGGATTTCCATCGGGATCATTCGCAGCAAACTCACGCTGGTAGGTTTCAACTTGTTCAATGATAACGTTGGCCTCGTCGGATGTATAACGGCGTAGAGGTGGCAAGTCATCGAACTTCAGCATGTTATTGTACTTAGTCAAACCAACGGGAACAGCTGAGATGGATTCCACAATCGGACGTAAGGCGATCAGATCACGAATGCTTTGATCTAGATAAGCTCCATCGTTAAAGTCTGGACAGAGCACCATCTGCGTATGGCATGTGATATTCATCGTTCCCAGACGCTGGATGTGCTCTAGAATATCGCCGGCACGTGGACCATCAACCATTTTACGGCGCATATCGGGATCAGTCACATGGACAGAAACATACAGAGGAGTCAGTTTCTGCTCGTCCAGGCGCTGCCAATCCATCTCTTTCAGATTGGTTAACGTAATGAAATTACCGAAGAGAAACGAATAGCGATAATCGTCATCTTTAATATAGAGCGAAGAACGCATACCATGAGGCATGCCATCCTGAGGTGCAAAGCGTTCCGGCAAGCCCTTGATAAAGCAGAAGACACATTTGTTAGCACACTGGCGAATATAGGGAGTCGGTTCCTCACCAAAGAGTACACCAAGATTCTCATCAATGCCTTTTTTGATGCGCATTTCATGTTGATCCTGTTGACGATCAACGCCCAGCACCAACTCTTCGTCGGCGACATAGAAGCGATAATCGACTAGATCACGAATCATATTTCCATTGATAGAGCGAATAAGATCCCCTGATTGTAAGCCTGCACGATCAGCAGGGCTTTCGGGCACTACCTCACGCACCCATCCATACATTTTTGGCATTGGTTTATATCCTTAAAAACGGTCCTTAAAAGAGAGGGGGAAAACAGGGATAGCTTATTAACTGCCTCCCTACAAACGGATAGCTATCATGTCATTATAGCCACTCAACCTTCACACGTCAAATTTCCCTGCCAATAAACTATAGTCATTCCTACAAAAAAGCCATCAATTATGGTATGCTGTGTATGCACAATTCATCAAAATCTAAAGCAAGAGGATCACACATCATGAATACTTGGATAAACAACTAATCCACTACAACATAATTTACCTCATTGACAATTATTCGAGCAGGAACATGAAAACAAGTCACAAGATGTCAACTATCATCTCCTAAAATAGGGACACATGTTCTACTTACCTACGTCCAACATAACCGTTTAAGAGCGACTCGAAAAGAATAGCAACTCAAAACTGGGCTATCATGCTGTAAAAACGTCTGTCGATTGAAGATGTTTTATACTCATGCCCTTATTATAGTCTCTTCCTAGTGCATCTCAAAAACACACCTCCTGGAGGTATCTTTTGTTAGCTAAACGTGAGTTTACAGTTGCAGATGAGTATCGCTACAACTGGTCTGGCCCGATACGCTGGATTTTATCTCATACCTTGCGCTATAAGTTCCATGTATTCTTTTTTGTAGCAGCATGTATTGGTAATAATATTTTCGCAGCAACAGTCTCCTTATACGCGGGTGAAGCATTTAATGCAGTCGCCGCTAAAAATACGGCTCGCACCCAATTGCTTATGATAGCTCTGTCTATCCTGGTAATAATCACGCTCCAGGGACTATGCGACATAGGAGCACGTCTACTAGCTGAAATACTAAGTAATCGGCTGACTCGTGACGCCCGAGAAGAACTCTACACAAGTCTACTTGGCAAGAGTCAGACCTTTCATAATCGTCAACGTGTCGGAGATATTATGGCACGAGCCTCAAATGATATGAATCAAATAGGCTTTATGATGTGCCCCGGTATTGATACCTTGACTGATTCTTTCTCGAGCCTGGTCATTAGTCTCATTTTTATTGGCTTTGTGAATGTACAACTCTTACTGGTTCCAGTTATTTATTGTATAGCCTTTCTCATCTCAATACGTTACTTCACACGACAACTCACGCCTGTGTCTGCACAAATGCGTGACGAATTTGGTCAGACCAACGCCGTCTTAAATGAAGCGGTCACCGGTATAGAAGTGGTCAAGGCAACGGCGCAGGAAAAGCAAGAGGTCCACAAATTCATGACGCGAGCCAGCCGCTATCGCGACTTTTACGTTCGCAATGGTACCATTCAAGGTCGTTACATACCAACCTTGCTCTTAACCACTGCACTCGCGCTCGCCTTTCTGCACGGACTCTATCTGCTGACACAGCATCAAATCTCAATCGGCACCTTAATTGCCTTTATGGGCCTCATGATCAATCTACGTTATGTCACAGGCACATCGCCATGGTTTTTTAGTTTGATTCAAATCGGTATAGCCGGAGCTCGCCGCATTATTATTCTCATGAAAGAGGAGACCGAACTGGATGAAAATGTCGGAGGCCATCATGAAGAGATGCATGGAGAAATCATCTTCGACCATGTGACATTTAGTTATGGAGAGACACCCATTCTGAAAGATATTTCATTTAGAGCCAAAGCAGGTCAAACGATTGCGATCGTCGGGCAAACCGGTACGGGCAAAAGTACCTTGACAAAGCTTGTCAACCGCATTTACGACGTTGACTCTGGTCAGGTGCTGGTTGATGGGGTAGATGTCCGTAACTGGGATATGGATGCTTTGCGCTCGCAAATATCAACTATTGAACAAGATGTCTTCCTTTTCTCGCGCACGATTGCAGAGAACATCGGCTATGGTCTGGGCACTAAGGCTAATCGGGCAACGATCGAAATAGCGGCGCAAGATGCTCAAGCCCACGAATTTATTCAAACCTTTCCAGAGGGCTATGACACTGAGATTGGCGAACGGGGCGTGACTCTTTCAGGTGGACAACGTCAGCGACTCGCGATCGCTCGTGCTCTGTTGACCAATCCACGCATTCTGATATTAGACGATTCGACCAGCGCTATCGACAGCGCGACTGAAGATGAAATCCAGAAGGCTATTCATCGTCTATTGCAAGGTCGCACGACGCTCTTGATTACGCATCGCCTCTCGCAGATTCGCTGGGCCGATAGCATTCTGGTCCTCCAAAAAGGACAAGTGATCGATCAAGGTACACACGAGGAATTATTGGAACGCTGTGAGATATATCGTCGCATCTTCTCACATTATGATGCCGCCCTCCCAACGGCAGTTAGCCATAGCGAGTAGTAGCAGAAGGAGTTTTGACCGTGGGCTTTATCATGGATGGTCTTGATGCCGAGGCATATGATCGTACGTATTCGGATGGCCAATTGATCAGGCGTATCATTCAATACTTTAGACCTAAAGTGCCGCTGATGATCACGATTACGATTTTAGTGGTGCTGAGCGCATGTCTGGATACGGCATTCCCGATCCTAATTTCAAATAGTCTCGACACGCTGGGTGGCTCGCAGGCACTGCAAACTGCTATCTGGCTCGTTGCATTCATCCTGATCACAGGAGTACTCTCATGGTTTAGTAATCTATTTCGACAAAGCTTCACAGCGCGTGCAGTCGGCGATGTGGTCTTAAAGCTACGCTCTGACGCCTTTAATTCCGTTATGTCACGAGATATGTCATTTTTTGACGAATTCTCCTCGGGTAAGATTGTCAGTCGCGTGACCTCGGATACTGAGAGTTTCGCGACTGTCGTGACGCTCACACTCAATCTATTGAGCCAGGTGCTCCTCTATATCTTGATAGTCGTCGTCCTTTTCTTTCGCAATCCTCAACTGGCACTCTTAACGCTTACGATCATGCCGGTCATTATCGCGGTGGCGCTCGGCTTTCGTGTTGTAGCCAGACGCTATACACAAAAATCGCAACGTTCATTGGCTCGCGTCAATGCCAATGTGCAAGAGATCGTAAGTGGCATTACGATTGCGAAAAATTTTCGCCAGGAACAGACGATGTACAATGAGTTCAAAGATATCAATGCACAATCATATTACGTCAACTTGCGTGCAGGATTTCTTTACAACGGCATCTTTCCAGTACTGATCTTTATCGCCAATATTGGTACAGTCATTGTCATCTACTTTGGTGGTCTTAAGGTTGTGGATAATGCCATCTCGGCTGGTGAATGGTATCTTTTCATTCAGAGCCTGGGCTTACTCTGGCAACCATTAACAAGTATCGCCTCTTTCTGGAGTCAATTTCAATTAGGTTTGGCCGCCAGCGAACGCGTCTTTGCACTTCTCGATGCTGAACCTCGCGTCCATCAGGTTGATCAGCAGGCCGTCACGAATTTGTCAGGCAAGATCACTTTTAAGGATGTCTTTTTTAGCTATGACGAGCGCCAAATGGTGCTCAAAGATTTTAATCTTACGATCAAGGCAGGAGAAACTATCGCGTTTGTCGGACATACCGGGGCGGGTAAATCAAGCATCGGGAAACTTATCTCACGCTTCTACGAATTTCAGGGCGGTCAGATTCTGATCGATGACCAGGATATTCGCAGCTTTGATCTGCGTAGCTATCATACGCAACTTGGCATCGTCCCTCAATCGCCATTTCTTTTCTCAGGAACTGTCGCTGACAATATTCGCTATGCCCAACCAGAGGCCACGGATGCTGAGGTTGAGGCGATCGCTCGGCGCATCGGTGGAGGCGATTGGATCGATGTTCTACCCGATGGACTGGATACACTCGTTGGAGAATCAGGTAAAGCTCTCTCGATGGGACAACGTCAGCTCGTCGCACTGGCTCGTGTGCTTCTACAAAATCCAGCCATCATCATTATGGATGAAGCGACCGCCAGCGTAGATCCACTGACCGAGGCTCAGATTCAGGAAGGGCTGGATGTGATCTTGCAAACGCGTACGGCTATTGTTATTGCCCATCGACTTTCAACCATCAAACACGCCGACCGCATCGTTGTAATAGGACAGGGGCGCATAGCGGAAGATGGTACACATGATGAACTTGTAAGTAGAGGAGGTCATTATGCCGAACTCTATAATACCTACTTCCGTCATCAATCGCCTGACTACAAACCAGGTGAAGGCTTTCTTCCAACGAGCAACGCGGAAACGAGTGTTACCGCTAACATATAGATACCAAAGTGCCCACAAATTGGTAAAAATAACCGACATCAAACGTGAGAACTATTATACTAGGGATGTGACTCGTCAGAACTCCTCGCCACCTAATGGTAGCTCACGTTATATTATGTGACTGGCAGATATGCAGCCTTAGAGCATATAACTGCCAGCCACACAACATAAACGCTCCAACTGCTAAGGCGTCAAGGCACCTCTTCCAGACGAGACGCACGAAGATAGAAATATTGTAGGCTATCTCTATCTCTACCTCTACTTAATAATTTATGTGAACGACCGCTGAGCTAAAGACTCAGCGGCTTCTTCGGAAGCCTGCGTTTACCAGACTCCTCATCAGAAATGATGAGACCGTTCGAAAGGTCATGACACCTGCGGTTGACGCATCAGACCGCTGCTCTGTCGCCTGGGTTTAAGTAGGGCTGAGGAAAGGCCCGGTGATCCAAGCGCAACAAGCCTCTTGAACAGTGTCGAGATGAAGCCGGATTCTTTTCGTGGTCATAGCGAAGAGATACGCACCACCTGCGCAAGCAGAGCATTTTTCTGAAAGGAATGACGATGAACGTTGTGTATGTGCTTTCACCCGACAAGGAACCATTGATGCCCTGTACACCAGTGATTGCCCGTCTGTTACTCAAAGAGGGAAAAGCCAAAGTGAGACGCAGAACACCATGTACCATCCAACTTCTGGCACAACCAGAACATATCTACACACAACCTTTAACGCATGGCGTAGATACAGGGAGTGCAGTCGTGGGTTCAGCAGCGGCGGATGACCAGGGAAACGTTTTCTACCTTTCAGAAGTGGAACTGCGCAACGATATCGCAACCACGATGAAAGAGCGAGCTTCAAAACGCCGTAACCGCCGTAACCGCAAAACCAGATATCGCCCGGCACGCTGGCTCAATCGCAAAAATTCCATCAAGCAAGGGCGTTTTTCACCAACCATGCGAAGCAAGATTGAGGCACATCTGCGAGAAATACACTTTGTGAAGTCATTGTTGCCAATCACATCCATCGTGTTGGAAACAGGAACCTTTGATCCACATGCGCTCAAAAATCCAACTGTCTTGCAAAAGAAGTGGCTCTATCAAAAGGGCATCAACTACGGCTTTGCAAATACCAAAGCCTCTGTGCTCACACGAGACGGTTATAGGTGCCAGCACTGTCAGGGCACATCAAAGGATACACGCCTGGAAGTGCATCACGTGATCTTCCGTAGCCAGAACGGGAGCGATGAGGAAACCAATCTCTTGACACTCTGTAAAACGTGCCATGATGGTCTCCATGCGGGAACCATCACGCTCAAACACACTGGCAAGAAAAGGGGAACGTTACGCCATGCCACGCAGATGAACAGTATCCGTGTTCAGTTGCTGCGTCAGGTTGAGGCTGAGGAAACATGGGGGTTCATCACCAAAGAACATCGCATACTGGCAGGACTCCCCAAAGAGCATATCTTTGATGCAGCCATGATTGCAACACGTGGGCGCAGCCCCGTCTTTCGCACGAGTACGGTGCTCTCGAAGCGATGTGTGGCTGATGGCGATTACCAGCAAACAAAGGGGGTTCGCAGTGAACAGAGAATCACGACAGGGAAGATCAGGGGATGTAGAAAGTTTGACAAGGTTCGTTACCTGGGCCAGGAGCACTTTATCAAGGGCCGAATGTCCACTGGATATGCAATCTTGATGGACATCTCTGGGAACAAGGTTCCGTTGAACCCAATCCCCAAGTTTGACAAGATGGAGAGAGTGAGCGCACGTTCATCATGGATGACGATACAAAGAACCATGCCAAGTTTCTTCTCCTCTCCCACCTGATTTTTGTGTGTACAGACAGAAAAAAGCTGTTGATACGCTATGGGGATGAGACAAAAAGGATATTCGAAGACATTGTGATACGATCAGATTTTTCTTTTGAGGCGATGGAAGTGGACCAGGATCATATCCACTGTCTGGTGAAAAGCGAACCTTGCCTATCGCCTTTGGCTATTGTGCGTCGATTGAAACAAGAATCGACCGCCCGACACTGGAGGATCCATGAGAGAGAACGGCAAAGACATTTCTGGAAGGAAAGAACATTCTGGAGTGATGGCTATTTCTGCTGCACCATTGGAAATGCACGTCAGGAAACCATCCGCCAGTACATTGAAAGCCAGGGGTGAGTTGCGGCAATTCATCCCCGAAGCTGAAGACATCGGGGTTTTCTTGCCGCCATTCAATAAATATAAAGAGGTTCCTCAATGGGAGTTTCATCGATGACACGTAAAGAACGGTTTAACCGTGGCTGTATTGCTGGTGTACTGGCTGGCATTCTAGCTTCATGTATTATGCTACTACTCAGCCTGGTTACAGGAGGCATCTCTCTCCCTGAAGCATTAGGCTCGGCCATCGCACTAACATTACCTTTATCGATCTTCAACTATCTGCACGAACACCTGGGCGGCGATGCCAAAGAATATCTCTTCTATATCATTCTTGTGGGACAATGCCTGGTATTTGCTCTGTTCGGCGGACTCGGCAATCTGCTTGTAGATCGTTTACACTTCAGTAATGGACCATTAAGAGATAAGCAAGGCGATCTTCCTTATAAGGTTGGACTTGGAATCGCGTTTGTGCTCTGGCTCTTCAGTGGACTTGTCTTCCTGCCTCTCACCGGCTCGGGTGTCTTTGGATCTCTTCTTGTTACGGGCACAGTAACGACGATGATCAATCTGGCCGTTACCGGTATCGCATTCGGACTCATCTTTATTTTGCTGCACAACTGGCTTGTCTGGCGATCAGTGAAACTGACCATAAGAGGAGGCTCAAAAGCTGCAGCGATCCTAGAGGAAAAAAGAAAGGAGCGCCGTGCGCTGATTCGCAACGGAGTGATCGTAATCGGACTGGGAACACTCGGTATTGCCGCCTGGCGCTTTATTATGGGCTCCGGAGGTTCATCAGTCGCAAATCCACAAGTGCAAGCCAATCTGCTCAAAAGATTTCAGTCGAAAATTTCACCTCCGCCAAAGCCCAACTATGGTACCTTGCCCACCATACAGAACCTTTCACCGGAGATCACAGCAAACAGTAACTACTACAAAGTATCAAAAAACTTTCTCAGTGATCCTACTGTCAACGGCACAAGCTGGAAATTAACTGTGGATGGATTGGTCTCGCAACCCTATACAGTAGACTATAAGGATCTTGCATCTTTTCCCACCCAGACCCAATATGAAAGCATGATGTGTATCAGCAACGAGGTCGGGGGCCAATATATGAGTAGTGCCAAATGGGAAGGAATACAGCTCAAAGAGATCCTGCAACGCGCTGGCAGTATTCATCCAGGATCTACGAAAGTTGTACTTTACGCGGCAGACAATTATAGTGATAGTATTCATCTCGCCAAAGCGCTGGAACCAACCACAATGGTCGCCTTACACATGAACGATGAGACGCTACCGACAGACCATGGTTATCCTGCTCGCCTACTTGTACCCGGAATATACGGGATGAAACATGTCAAATGGATCACACACATTCAAGTTGTGGACACAGATTATCAAGGCTATTGGCAACAAAATGGTTGGAGTGATCCGGCTCCAATCAGATTGACCTCGCGTATCGACACTCCTACAGATGGTGCACGAGTGCATGCCAATGATCCTACATATATAGCTGGAGTCGCCTTCTCTGGAAATCTGGGGATCAGTCAAGTAGAAGTCAGTACCGATGGTGGTCAAAATTGGCAGACCGCCCTCTTAAAACGTCCACTTTCAGCACTCACCTGGGTGCTCTGGGAAATTCCATGGCAGCCCAAAGCAGGAACTTACGAAATAGTTGTACATGCTGTAGATCTACAAGGGAATGTGCAAGACCCAACGATAGCACAGCCAATTCCTGATGGATCATCCGGCTATCACACCATATCAGTGACTGCGTTTTAGATCATCGCACCACAGAGAAAATATGTCATACCTATATGCCTTCAGGTTTTTTATCTGAAGGCAAGCAAAGATCAATTGCTATTTTGATGTGACATCAAAAGATGCGGATGCCGTTTTATAACCGGTCTTACTGATAGAAAAATGTACTTCCCAGGTTCCTCCCATAGGGAACTGCGCTTGCGCCTCATAGATACCAGGAGATTTAGCCTGTGCTGTTAGTGCCTCAGTCCCCATATCCATCGTAAGCATAGAAATCGACAGAGCCACATGAGCCCCACTGACCAACTGATGGGTATCAGTCTGCGCTATCTGTAGCGAGAGCGTGGCAGGCTGCGTTGCTCCAGGAGGATTGGGATTAACATTCAACGTTATCTCATAAGGGCCAGCGTGCACTATCTGCACAGCAGCAGTCGGCTTACTAGGGGAAAAAGAATCTAGCGAGGT
Organism: uncultured Chloroflexia bacterium; assembly: GCA_963699315.1. Classification (GTDB taxonomy): domain Bacteria; phylum Chloroflexota; class Ktedonobacteria; order Ktedonobacterales; family Ktedonobacteraceae; genus Dictyobacter. The sequence continues at coordinate 2,231,500 of OY969433.1, read as the reverse complement.
AGCAATCGTCGTTACCAGAACTAGTAGGCCGATCCCCAGCACCAAAATCAAAAGTTTTCGTCTCTTCATATAATCTTATATATAGGTGCAAACACATGTACAGATTAAAATAATAAAAGCTATACATGTACAGCGTCAAAACAAAAAAGATGAACTATGCTTACACACCTCTGTCTATAAAAGTAAGATCTAAACAGGCAGAAGGGAAACATAACCCATCTTGAACTCTGTGTATAAACACACAAACTCGTAAAAAACCTGTGTGACATCCTTATTATATACCAACAAAAAAATTTTAGTATGCCAGAATTCAGGCTTCCTTTCTCTGTTTGTAGTCCTTTCGGCTTCACTTAACAGTATGACACTCAAGGCACTTACGCAGCCTGAATCTCGCCATTCTCCACCTGTATTTTGATCAAATGCGCATAGAAGCCACGATTTCGAAGCAGTTGATTATGTGTACCTTGCTCTACGATACGTCCTTGATCCAACACCAGAATAAGATCGGCGTTGCGAATCGTACTTAACCGGTGAGCAATGATTATTTGTGTGCAAGCGAGACGATTGAGATTCTGTTCGACGGCCCGTTCTGTGGTAACATCCAAAGCACTAGTAGCCTCATCTAGCAAGACCAGCCCAGGTATAGAGGCCAGCGCACGTGCCAGTGCCAGACGCTGACGTTGTCCTCCAGAAAAGACACTTCCTCCTTCTGAAAGCAATGTTTCGTATCCCATGGGCATCTTTTCAATATCGTCATGGATGGCGGCCGCCTGCGCAGCCTCGATAATCTGCTCCATATCCATGTCCGGGTTATTGAAAGAGATATTGTCTCGTACCGACCCACTGAAGATAAAGGCCTCTTGCAGAACAACTCCAAATTGTCTTCGTACCTCCTGAAAGTTGAGTTTCTGTAGAGGTATGCCATCGAACAGGATATCCCCTTTGGTAGGAATCATCAGGCCAATGAGTAATTTACCTAATGTACTCTTACCAGATCCGGTTTTACCAACCAGCGCCACCTTTTGACCGGGTCGGATACGTACTGAAATGTCGTTCAGAATAGGCGCAGTATTTGGATCATACTGGAAACTTACTTTCCTCAGTTCAAGGCTTCCTTTCAGCTTAGGAGGCATGTGCACTTGTTGGAGATTTTGCTCAGGTTCGCTCCCAAGCACGTCTGCCAGACGATCAAAGTGAGCACGTGCAACTTGCACCTTTTGTCCACTGGAAGCCAGTGAACTGAGAGGAACCAGAAAAGAGACAGCGAGCGTATTGAGCGCCAGCATGGCGCCCACGGTCATCGTGCCAGCGATCACTTGCATAGCGCCAATCCAGAGGAGTAATATGGGCGAGAGGAACTGCAAGATCTCAAAGACAATACCGACTACTGCCAGCAGGTAATTACGGCGAATAGAGATATTCATTTCATCGAAAAAGAGATTTGTCCAATGCGCAAGCACACGCTGTTCGGCTCCAGCAGCCTTTACTGTGGCAATACCAGACAGAACCTCATTCAGATATCCCTGTGTTTTTCCTTGTGCAGCCAGATCCCGTACGGTCAAGCGGCGGATCGCCGGAGAGGTAGTCAGTAACAATCCTACCTGAACTGCGCCAATGACTACCGTGACGCCTGCAAAGAGCCTCGACACTATAATCAGGGCCACGAGATAGACAATAACAGAAAAGCCATCCAGCAAAGTAGAGACCATCTGACTCGTCAGGAGATCACGGATTGCTGCGTTACTATCTACACGAGCCAGGAGATCGCCATTCAAACGCATCTGAAAGTAACGGTAGGATAAACTGAGCAAATGCTCAAAAAAATGGACCATCATTTGAGCATCGACACGCGTTTGTAGATAGATGAGCAAAGAAGTTCGTAGCAGTTTCATGACCCCTTGCATCAAAATCAGAAAGAGCATACTCATTCCCAGCAACATCAAGAGATTGTTGGCTTTTGTCGGAATAATGTAATCCACTATCATCTCAGTTAACAGCGGTGCTCCGAGTCCAAGGAGTTGGAGTAAGAAGGAAAGGCCAATAATCTGAGCCACGACACCTTGCATACGCGGCAAAGAGCGCAGATACGTCCACAAGGAAAGTGCACGTGTGGAAGCCTGCCGCTCAAATTGCGCTCCCGGTTCGAGCATCATCAAGATGCCAGTAAAGCCTGCTTCAAACTCTTCATGAGATAATTTTCTGCGCCCTAATGCTGGATCAAGGACATCTACGTGCTTGGAGGTCCAACGCTCAACAACCATAAAATGATTAAATTCCCAGTGGACGATGGCTGGAAGTGTAATAAAACGAAAGTCATTCTTCTTTAATGAAACAGTGCGTACCCGCAACCCGTACTGGCGAGCCGCCTTGACAATAGCAAGCGCAGAGAGTCCATCACGCCCCACGCCGCAGCGTTCCTGAACGTCTGAAACACTCGTTGCACACCCATAATAATTCAGGACCATCGCGAGGCAACATGCTCCACATTCAACAGCACTCATCTGTCTCAGTTCATGAACACGCCGCCAGCGTTTTTTTTGGCGCGAAGAGGAAACACTTGGTGAGGATGGCTGTTTGTTCACCTGCGCCCCTGCTTGCGCCAATGAGGGCGTTGCGGATGCTTCAGCGAGCTTGGCTTTTGCTTCTACCCCACGCGGAGAGTTTCCTCGCATAATCACATTTTGTGAATCAGTAGGGAACGCCGTTGGAAAAACATTGGTGTTGATCGGAGTGGTTGGACGACTGGGTAACGAAAGAGTATAAGCTCCGAAGAGCGCATCCTTGCCTATCTTCCTGGTTGGACTGAGCAAGGGAAGGATTGCAGGGGGCAACAAGGAATCCTGAGCAAACTCCTGGGAAGAACTGGGTAGCGAGAATCGAGGAGGTATCAGGATTTTCTGCTTATCCTCCTGCTTTGCACCTTCTTCCGAAAAATGCGCATTTTGTACTTGTTCCATGGTGAGTCTATCCCTTTTATCTCATAACTATGCAAGGTCCTCTTTCTTGACGCCTTGGCGCCGTAGGTGGTAAGACGTCCGGCATAGTTACTTTATTTTTTGAGAAATTACTTTAAGATCGGCAACGAGGAGAGCACACTTTGCGATCCTGTTTGGATCTGAGCGTTGCACAGACTACCAGCATATATCTGGGTTGAAGCTACCTGCCTCATGGAAATAGTGACGGTAATAGATGGCCCAGTAATAACTTGCGCAAGTCCTCCTTGCAAATTGAAGCGGCTACGCGCTTCGTCGGGGCTAATGATCGTTGTATCCACATGTTCAACAGAGCCAGTCACGTTAATGGATGTAGGACCAATACTTACGATGGCAGGTTGTCCTACATGCAGGTCTGTGTGTTGATCAGATGAAAAAAAAAGCACGGCTACCACATTTGTCCCAACTTGCCCTACCATCTTCTGTTCAACAATCACTCCCTGGCTCTGGACCAGGACTGGTACCTGTACAGACCAGACAAATCCTCCCGCAGCGATAAGAAGGAGCAGGAAAACCCAGAAGAAGATTAATGCTGGAGGATAAGACACGCGCAGTAATATCCCTTGTTCTTGTCTCTGTTGATACCGCTTTATGGCACTTTCTCGAAAGATCGATTGTTCCGGCTTAGACATTACGACTCCCTCTGATCTCTCGCAGCCCGGCTTCATCTATATTGCTCACCAGGCTCCTGCCTGGTAGTTACAAACAAAAATCTAGTGAACTGACAGGGCAAAGTTCAATACAACCAGATCGGATGTATGTTCTTTGCCCTGTCATATGGAAGTACCTGGATTTAGCACAGGTTACCCTGCATAATTAAAAGAGCAAGGTGCCTGGTGCAATCGCAGGAGTACTGACGCTAGCGCCAGCTGCCTGAACAGTAATTCCGCTAATGCCGATGCTGGTGATCGGTTGTGTTGCAAGGCCAGTAATACCACCAACGGTATCAAGCAGACCACCCACATTGGCAGCCTGGAGCAAGCTACCACCAGTAACCTGATCAAGTTGCTCGTCAGTTACATCTTCCAACACCTGCTCTTCGATCACTGCATTCTTCTTCGTAAAGTTAAACATAATAGACTCCATTCCATTCATAAAACGTTCGCCAGTTCTTGCCTACTTCAGGTAGACCACAGAGGGGGCTGCATAGATGCTGGCAAACAACGATTAAATTTACACTTACCAAGCAAATACATCAATATTTCTATCTCCCAAGTAAGATACGTTATATCAATTAATATCGATACTATTGCTGGTAAGCATTTCAAGATTCTATTAACAGATAACAGGTTTTCTTGAAACTATTGAGATTATAAAGAAATGGCTCAACATTAAGGCCATTTTTATGATCTCACAATAGTTATCGTAAAAATGCCAAAAATGTTACGCGGTTCGTGTTAATTGCCATGACCTATATCCTAATGGCTATCAGATTGGCGTACTCTTATACTTCCTTATAGCCCATTTGATCGATAATCTAATGGTTGTGCAACATTACTATTCGTGCTTCGATAACAAATATGGGATCATAGAAAATACCTTCTTGAGGAGCACAATGTATCAACGACAAAGGCAAGCTCTTGACGGTTCACCAATTGAAAATCTCTACCATAAATATGCATGCGATATTTTGAGATATGTTCATCGATATATTTTTTCCAAGGAAGATGCGGATGATTTATTAGTCGAGGTCTTCCTGGCTGCTATCGAGAGTTCGACCTTGCTCAAACTGGGTGAGGAAGAACAATTTGCCTGGTTGCAACGAGTGGCACGTAACAAAATAATTGATTATCAGCGGAAAGTCACCAAGTATCCTGCGATAACGCTGGAAGATATGCTGGATAGCCCATTCATAGCTGATCATCTTACTCCTGAGAAGACAATAGTAAAATGGGAAGAAGTAGAATTGTTACGTACCCACCTATCTGAACTACCGGAGTTACAACAGCAGGTGTTGCAACTCCGGTTCGAAGACGGCCTGCGTACCAAAGAGATTGCATCAAGGCTCCATAGAAGCGACGGAGCCATCCGCTCCTTGCTTTTACGTTCTCTCAATCTTTTGCGTAATCTTTATAGCTTACACGAGGAAGAACAGATTAATGGATAGTTGCGATGAAAAGCTTACACTTGAAAACGTGGATGAGCAGGTAGAGCAGTTGCTTTCGCTACCACAGGAGATTGAGCCTCCAACGAGGATGCCTCTGGCCCGCACTGTCCGTAATCTCCAAAGTATCTATGAAGAGGATCGCAGGTTGGAACAGGTCTGGACACACATTCAGAGTCATGTGTCTGCTCTGAGCGCGGATAGCTCTATAAAGCTGGTAGAGGAGATGCCCGCTAGCCAGCCTGTTCCGGGAGAGGGAAAAACTATACAAAATTCGGATGGAAGAAGTTTTAACTCAATCCTGCGTAGACCGAATAAACAGTCACAGAGACCATTCCGTTGGAACTGGTCCAACCTCGGCATCGGCTTAGCCGCTGCGATTATGCTGATTACCTTCTTTACCTGGCCCATATGGACTTATGCCTTCCATAGCTTACAAACTGCTGGCACTCAACCTTCCACGAAGATGGCGACGCCTCAACTCCAGCCAACAGTAAATCTGCCAGGTATGAAGGAATACGTCGGACAATACTTCAAGATTTAGTATCCGGTGAATTGGGAAATAACCAGTGTAAATACAAGAGGCACAAGTCCCTATCTGCAAACAGTGCAATTCCGTCCATTGGCAACGAGTTCTGTCGAAGTCAATGTCGACGCGCTGCCCAATAGCAATTATTCCAATAATCAGTTGTTGCATATGGATCCTGATGTGAAACGGGGTACACTGCTAAGCACAAGCACAGTCACCTATCATAAGATTCCCTGGGCGGTGGGTGTCGTCGAACTCGCAGGCTCCACGCATGCTCAGATGAGTAAATTTGAAGTGGCTTACCCCAATCAAGGAGCCCCTCGTAGAATTGAGTTTGATGCAACTCCAGACATGTTTAATGCATATTCAAAGGTTTTTGACGCTATGTTTGCTTCGTTCTATTCGCAGACTGGCCTGGTAGTTGCGCCTACAACTACGCCAGCACCAGCACTCACCGCGACACCAGCACTCACCGCGACACCAGCACTCACCGCTACGCCAACGCCAACAAAGGAGACGCCTGATATAAAAGAATATATCAACCAGTATTTCAAGATCCAGTATCCTGCCAACTGGGTAATCACCAATGTAATCACAGGAGATGGCTACCGGCAAACCGTACAATTCCGTCCATCAGCCACAAGTTCTGTCTTCGTCAATGTCGACGTAATGAACAGTAACGATCTTTCTAGCGACTCGTTGCTACTGACGGATCCTGATGTGAAACTAGGTACACTGCTAAGCACGAGTACGGTCACCTATCATGGGATACCTTGGGCGGTGGGCATCGTTAATCTCGTAAATTCAGTGCAGGCTCAAGTTGCATACTCTAACCTGAATGCTCCCTACAAAATCGAGTTTGGTGCGCCTCAGGATACGTTTAGTTCTAATACGAAGATTTTCAACGCCATGTTTGCTTCGTTCTATCCGGCAAGTTAGAGACTCACGAAGACTAAACCATCTCCTATCTCTCCTTGCCGCTGCGCGGCTCGTTGTTGTTTATGGAGTTGGCAACTGCCGCAGTCGTTGCCAACTCCATAAACAACCTTTGCGTAATGCGACAGACACTGAGGAGTCAGGGGGAAAAGTTCTCCATCAGAGCCTGCAGCCAACGCGCAATAAGCAGATCAACAAGAATCACCAATTAAGAGGAGTATTTCAGATATGAAGGAAATAAGGACAAATGAACAAGACCTGGGTCAGCCTGACGGGCCGGAGCAACCGCAGGACAAAACACATGGTCGCAAAATATCTGGCCGCCTGACTTCTCTGCGCGTTATCGTAGCCACGCTGGCACTCTTGCTAGTGGCTATTTCGGGACTTGTCTCTTTCGTTAGAGTTAATAATGCCTATGCAAAAAGCACGTGCGGCGTGCTTTTCATGTGTCCAACCCCTACGCCTGGTCAGACGCCCGAGCCAACCCCTACGCCTGATCCAGCACCTACACCTACACCTACGCTTAATCCAACACCCACACCTACTCTTGGCCTAACACCTACACCTACACCAATACTTAGTCCGACGACCACCCCACGCTCTACTCCCCATCCAGTTTCATCGCCAACAGCCACAGCCAGCGTATCACATACAGTGATCTCTAAAGGAGCTACCCCAACACCTAACTCCACCCCAACAAGTATTGCTGTTACCAAGAAAGAAAGTACAGGAAACCAGACGCCAAATCAGCTGGGAGGAAATGGATTTTCACATATAGTGGTGCTTGTCGCGGTCATTTTCCTATGCCTGCTCTTGAGCCTGGGCATTGGTTTATTTATCTTCCGCCGCATGCTTTTGCCACCGATCGATGTGAAGGTACCACCGAGTGGTATTAGTTCCTGGTTGCCCTCATCACAAATCTTTCCGCCAAACAATACGAGTGTCATTCCTTCTGATAGCGAAACTCTCTCTATTATTCCTACTAACTACAGCTTCGAGCTCGACACTCCGTTTGTGACCTCACCAGATGACGCGCCAGGCCAACCGGAAATTTTTGGCATAGGTGGCAATAGTCGCCATAGCGAAACTCTCTCTATTATTCCTACTAACTACAGCTTCGAGCCTGACACTCCGTTTGTGACCTCACTAGATGACGCGCCCAACCAACCGAAAATTTTTGGCATAGGTGGCAATAGTCGCCTCTTCAAGGCTCCATACAATACAAACCTTTCAGCCATGAACGACAACAAAGATGTTTCTTAATTGAAGATAATAATAAGCAGGATTTAAGAAAATATCCTTTTTCCTATCTTGTTGAGATTTGGCAAAGCTATTTGTCTACAAAATAGCCAAATATTACTACATCTATCTCCCAAAAGGGATATCTTGCTGGTAGCGCCGACCGGCACACTGACGTATAATATCAATAATACCGTCAACTCCCAGATAGGTACGAAGAGGTGCTGCGCACAAGGTTGGTACAGCTAAAGATCAAGAATAGAGCTATTTTTAGCTCTATGCTCGATGCCTTCAGGATAATTGCACAGAGTCTTTTAGCCAGACACAACTTTGGAAGAGGGTTGATTAATCTCATTGACCATCTGATCATGGCACCTCAGATAGATATCCAAATGGGAGAGCAAGAGAGCCCTCTCTCCTGCCTCCAGAATTGAGGAAGAAATGTACAAAGGTCAATCTGGAATGTGGTCCTGGCTGTTTCATCGCATCTCAGGGCTAGGTATCTTACTCTTTCTGTTCATTCACATTGTCGATGTCTCCATGCTGAGCTTTGGTCCCACCATCTATAACCAGAGCGTGCTCCTATTCGACTATTGGGTGGTGCGCTTATTATCTCTGTCATTGATTGTAGCCGTACTCTATCATGCCTTCAATGGCGTCCGTATTATGGCTATCGACTTCTGGCGTAAAGGAGCACGTTATCAACGTGTCATGTTTGGTATAGTACTGGCATTAACCATCATTGTTTTTATCCCTGTTGCCTACATTATTATGGTGCCAACCTTGCAATGGTTTATACAAAGGCCACAAGTCTCAGCTGGTCATTAACAACCCACCTGCTTATGCTGAGTACAACACTTCGGTGCTGTGAAACATACTCAATAGAAAGAGAAAGGTCTTTATGCTGCGTATTTCAAATGGACGTGGACCTCGCCCTGCAAGTGGTGGGTTCGAAACCTTTTCATGGTTTTACTTTCGCGCTTCCGGTGCCATATTACTCATAATGGTCCTTGTGCATCTATATATCATGCATGTTTCCAATGACGTCTCCTGCACAACCTATGCGTTTGTAGCCATGCGTTATAGCAACATCTTCTGGCGTGTCTTCGACTGGTTGCTACTAACTCTCGCTTTGACTCACGGCGTAAATGGACTGCGTGTGGTCATCGATGACTATGTCCACAAACCGGTAACCAGGATGTGGATGATGACAATAGCGGCTGTCTTATTGGTAGTCTTCTTTATGCTAGGAACTATTACCTTGATCACATTCCCAGCCGCAACCAACATACTTGGCGCGACAGGATGTCTTAAGTAAGAGTAAGGATAAACTATGTATCAGAAATTTGATGTGGTGATTGTAGGTTCAGGTGGAGCTGGACTGATGGCGGCTATGCAGTTGCCAAATGCTAGCGTCGCAGTCCTGACGAAAGTCTATCCGACACGCTCTCATACAGGTGCCGCGCAGGGTGGCGTTGCCGCTGCACTGGGAAACCAGGAAGAGGATCACTGGAAATGGCACATGTATGATACGGTGAAAGGCGGCGACTATCTGGTCGATCAGCCTGCAGCAGAGATATTGACCCGCGAAGCTATCGATGCGGTCTACGAATTGGAACATCGAGGGCTTCCCTTCAACCGAACAGCAGATGGACGTATTGATCAGCGGCGCTTCGGCGGTCATACGCGTAACTATGGTGAAGGTCCGGTCAAGCGTTCCTGCTATGCAGCAGATCGTACAGGACACATGATCCTGCAGACTATGTATCAGAGCGCGATTAAAAACGAAGTACGCTTCTTTAATGAATTTCTTGTCCTTGATCTGCTCCTGAATGAAGGCCAGGCCTGTGGCGTCGTGGCACTGGAGATTCGGACCGGCGAGATTCATACCTTCCATGCAAAAACTATTCTCTTCGCAACCGGCGGTTATGGTCGAGCCTGGCGCGTCACTAGCAATGCTTTTGCTTGCATGGGCGACGGAATGTCGATCGCCTATCGTCGAGGCATCCCACTCCAGGATATGGAGATGTATCAATTCCATCCCACCGGCATCTATAAAGTAGGAGTCCTACTCAGTGAGGCAGCCCGTGGAGAGGGTGGAAAGCTCCTAAACGGCAAGGGCGAGTACTTCATGGAACGCTATATGCCGACGCTGAAGGATCTGGCTCCCCGCGATATCGTGTCGCGCTGTATTGTCCAGGAGATCAAAGATGGCAATGGCGTCGATGGCAAAGATTATGTCTATCTAGATGTCCGTCATCTGGGCGCAGAGAAGATCGCTGAGAAACTACCCGATATTACCGATTTCGCTCGCAATTATCTGGGTGTTGAGCCCATCACTGAGCCGGTCCCTATTCAGCCCACAGCCCACTATGCCATGGGCGGTATTCCTACCGATACCGATGCTCGCGTCGTGATCGATCCTCAATGGACACCAATGCCCGGCTTTTATGCCGCTGGCGAAGTAGCCTGTGTCTCTGTCCATGGAGCAAACCGGCTAGGTACAAACTCGCTGGTAGATCTGATCGTGTTCGGACGTCGTGCCGGTAAACATATGGCACAGTTTATTCAAGAAAACGACTTTGTGCCTTTGCCTGAGAAACATGAAGATTATTCACGTAAGTATGTGGAGCATCTCTATAGCTCAAGTGGAGGCGAATCAGCTGCACGTATCCGCTCGGAACTACAGAATGAAATGATCGATAACGTTTTTGTTGAGCGCACCGATCAAGGTCTGCGCCACGCCCTCGATGTGGTCGCTGGCTTACAGGCATCCTACAAGGATGTACAACTTCAGGATAAGGGTAAACGCTTCAATACCGAGCTATCTGAAGCAATAGAGCTTGGCTTCTTGCTCGATTGCTCTGAAGCAACGATCCATGGCGCTCTGGCACGTACGGAGAGTCGTGGAGCTCATTTCCGCCTCGATTACGAAAAGCGCGATGATGTTAACTGGCTCAAACATACACTGGCCTACCAGGGTACGAAAACTCATGATGTCCGCCTGGATTACAAAGATGTGATTCTGATAGATGATCCAATTTTCAAGCCCAAAGAACGCAAATACTAGAGGAGTTTTCCATGAACGTACTGATACGTATTAAGCGCTACGACTCGGAGCGCGATGCAAAACCCTATTGGGATGATTTCCGCGTTGAGGCCGATCCCATCGATCGTCTGCTGGACACGCTCAACACTATTAAATGGACCATGGATGGCACGCTTACTTATCGTCGCTCTTGCGCCCATGGTGTCTGTGGCTCAGACGCGATGCGCATCAACGGACGTAATCGTCTGGCCTGTAAGGTATTGATGCGCGATGTCGGCAAAAAAGTTACGATCGAGCCGATGCTGGGCTATGCGGTGATCAAGGATCTGGTCGTCGATATGGATCGCTTCTTTGACAAATATCGCGCCATCAAGCCCTATCTGATCACCCATGACAACGAACCAGGAACCGAGCGACTTCAGTCACCAGCCGAACGCGCACGCTATGACGAAGGCACCAAGTGTATCCTCTGCGGGGCCTGCACAGGATCATGTCCCTCGATCTGGGCCAATCCCGACTGGATCGGACCAGCGTCGATCGTCAACGCCCACCGCTTCATCTTCGATAGTCGCGACCAGGGCGGCGAGGAACGACTCCAAGCTCTAGGCCAGAAAGATGGCGTTTGGCGCTGCCGCACCATCTTCAACTGCGCCGATGCCTGTCCGCGTGGCATCCCTGTCACCGAGTTGATCGCAGAAGTCAAACGCGCCATCGTCTATGGTGGTCCCGAAGAGGCATAAGCATCCTTAATAAAAAGAACTGGGCTGGTGATTGTCACCGGCCCAGTTCTTTTTATTTACATCGAACCAATATTTTGAGATTCTTTGATCTATTGTCTCTCAAAGTTGATCTTTACTTGATTATTTATTGTATATAATTACTTATATACAATAAATAATAACTTATAACCAATAGATTTTATAGTTATTTATCGTGACATCCAAATATCATAATTGCACGACAAAAAAAGAGAGCTTTTTGTTCTCGCGATGGGCACGATACTTTTCCACTATGGAAACGCACAGCGGCAATAGTATATAGAGAAAGGAGCATTCTATGCTAGAACGCACAAAATCGATACCAACGTCCATCTGGGACAATAACCCGAATCATCTAGATAATAGTTTACAACATAGCTTGCTGACGCAGCTTCCCACATCCAAGATACCAGATGTTGGGCTCAATAGTAGCAGCCAAAAGATGGACAGCTCCACCCCCCAACCTCTGGATGTCGGTCGCAGTTTCCTTAATCTCGACGTTAAAGACTTCGGTCGCAGTTTCCTTAATAGCGACATCAGCCGCAGTTCCCTTTTCGACGATAGGGGCCCTGCTTCTCTCCGAGGGGAACAACATCATAGTGAAGAGTTTATTCAACAGCAATATATATTGGATTCACTCATTGAAACGGATAACAATCGTTTTACGAGCGGGCGTAGTTTTACGAGCGAGACCAATCCATCAGTGAGTCATCATCCCGATAATAGCAATCGCCCTTGGAGGGAAGAGCTCCAAGTGTTGAACTTTAGAGGCAACGGAGGAGAAAACACATTTGTTCGTGAGGTATCTCCTCACGATATACTCGTGAGTCCGATCTCCCACGGCGACTCCGATAGAACAGCTCCACATAACGAGCGATCAGGAGATGGGGTTATAGATATGCCATCCAGTGCTACGCAAGAGAATCCTACCGAGCAGAGCAATAGCACTTGGCGGGCCAGGTTAGAAAAGTGGAACAAATGGAACAACACACACGGAAACACATTTGTTAGTTATGCCGGGATGGCTCTAGGAGTAGCAGGAGTTGTTCTTACTGTTGAATCAAGTTCCAGTTCCAGTTCCAATACAAGCACGAACGGGCATTGAGCTTGCAAGAGAGATCTTTGTAGATTGTAAGCGCGAATTATTCCAATGTAATTGCGATTTAAGTACAGGATTCTAGAGGAAGCGCGAATAAAGTTCGTACTGGGTCCCTGAACCAACATCGACGGTGATATTGCCCGGCAAAATACCCCTTAGTGGCAAAGGCGGCTTTGGGATCGCACGGCAGGCCGCTCATGTCGACATCCAGCAGGTGAAAGGTCGCCGCAAGCAGAGAGATTTGGCTGGTTTCATAACCTTCTCCTGACGTATAATAAGGGCATTCTTTTGGGTATAAAGTGAATTGAGAAAGATGGTCCTATGACTCAGACAATAGAGACCTGGCAACATAAAGACATTATTACTAATGGTATTCGTATGCACTATGTAACGCAGGGCGAGGGTCCGTTAGTGATTTTGCTACATGGTTTCCCGGAGTTTTGGTATTCATGGCGTCTGCAAATACCGTTTCTGGCTCAGTCGGGCTATACGGTAGTTGCGCCGGATTTACGCGGATATAACGATACAGATAAACCGTCCAAGGGCTACGATATTCCAACATTGTTACGGGACATTGTAGGGCTCATTAAGGGATTAGGATACGAAAAGGCAATTATCATTGGTCATGACTGGGGCGGAGCGCTTGCGTGGTCTTTTGCAATTAAATATCCACAATTAACTGAACGACTGATCGTGCTCAATGCACCTCATCCGGAGGCAATGCAACGCGAACTCAGGACATGGAAACAATTACGCAAGAGTTGGTATATCTTCGCCTTACAAATACCATGGTTACCGGAATACTTTCTTGGGCGAAATCATGCTGCGATGATCGGTCAGATGATCTATCGGGCAGCATTCCAAAAAGCGGCATTCCCATCCGAGGTGCTAGATCACTATAGAGAAGCGATGCAAAAGCCTGGCGCCCTACATGGCAGTATCAATTACTATCGTTCCCTCTTTCGTCATTTATTCAGCGTTGATCGTGGAGAGAAAGTTGATAAGCAGATCACTACTCCAACACTCTTGATATGGGGTGAACGAGATGTAGCGTTGGACATTGCACTTACAGAGGGTTTAGCACAATGGGTAACCAATATCCAGATTAAGCGGATTCATGATAGTGGACATTGGGTGCAACAGGAAAAACCGGCACTTGTTAATCAATTCCTGCAAGAATTTTTGATGCTAACGTAACTTTCCAATGAAACTTTCTTTGATCAGAAGTTTCTTTCATTCTCTTTTCTCACAATTTCATATAAAAGAAGAGAATAAAAGAAACTTCTCCATAAAATCGTTATACTATCCGAATAGCCCTATACAATGCGCATCTTCGTCGAACGCCGTGGCTGTGGTCTGTTAGAGACTTTAGATGTTTTATCCTGCAACTGCAACACCATCTGAGTAATTAACTCAGATCGTACTACCTCCGGGTAGCCACCACCATTCGCGGCTTCTAACTCTTGCCACGTGAGTGCTTCCACTGATTTCTCTGCTTCAATAACCTGCTCCATCCATTGCACGCCACAGATACCACATATCCCATGGCTTGCCTCATAGAGCTTGGGTTGTGGTAGAGGAGATAGACGCTCCCCCGCATTATCGATTAAGCACAAGCACCAAGCACATTGACGCACCATACATCCACATCCTTTCTCAGCAGGCTTCTCCTTAAAAAGGAGTCATTTTGCGGCATTATAAAAATCCGTATAGGCAGGCTTATGGAAATGCCTGTTATATTGAGGGAATACAAACTTTACATGCAAGTTTTGACTTAAACAACGACAGCATGCCATTTGAATGCAGTCAGAAGTGCTGCTTTGCCTGGCGATCCCTAAGCGTGCCTGGAATATGGGTAAATTCTGGACTCCTCATCATTCGCACAAACACTTGCACGAGACAGTTTGCAAGGTTACGCACCTATATCAGGGAAGACATATACCACGAAGTATCGATACAATTACAGTCATGTATCTTAATGAGATCAGACCCGATCACGAAATCCATACAGGCAGAGCCAGACGCTTACCACTGCGAGTGCGAAGAGCCATTCAGGCGAGCAAGAATAATCCTGCCTTTAAGTAAACATCAGATACGCCACCTCCTCTTCTACCCCCTCTAAACAACTCACAAACTACTCGTTCTGTGTCTATTAGCAGGAGACATTGCACGTCTTTCACTTCCCCTCTATCTATTATAATCAATTCCGAAGCAAATAATGGATGAATATAGAACGCAATTTCGCAATTAATCAATTTCTGCGCGCCCGATAGGCATTCAATTAAAAAAAGAGAGAAAATTTTCTGGGATTCATCTTAGAAAATGACAGCGCTCACAGTACTTAAAATATGCCCTACTTTAAAAGACGAAGTTGGAGGGCAAAATTCACTTTTCAACAACCGGGCGCAATATTTTATTAACTAAATCCTAATATATCTCTATAGACTCATTTTACATAAAAATAAAGTCTATAAATATAAATACTTCTATAATATGAATGACTTACAATGGTTAGTATTACTCTTTTTTGTTAAAATAGCAAGAGCCTCCAGGCATGAAATAAGCATTCAGATAACATAGGATGTTTCGTATTTGCAGAGATTCGTAAGCAATTGAGTAATTTATTAAAATAAAACCCGGATGGTAAGCCATGATCCTGGTCATGGCTTACCATCCGGGTTTTGTCTTAAGCATCAGTTTTGGGCCAACGTATCTCTCACAACTGCTGCCAATGCTTTAATAAATGTTGGACTCGTATTCAACGATTCAATGCGAGCAAACTGGATGCCATGCTCTTCAGCCTGCTCACGTGCTCCCACCTCAATATCATAAAGGATCTCAAGATGGTCAGCCAAAAATTGTACAGGAGCAATCAATACCTGCTCTTTTCCGGCTGCCTTAAGTTCAGGCATCACATCGGCAAAATCTGGTTTCAACCACTCTTCGGGAGTATGTCCAGCACTCTGATAACAGAACATCCAACGCTCATCAGATAGGCCAACGCGTTTGGCGATTTCAGCGGCCGTCTCTTTAAGGTGATTAATATAATCTGGTTCATTCTCAATGACGCGCTTCGGCATACTATGAGCCGTCAACAGAACAGGGACGTTAGCACGAATATCCTCAGGGAAACGTGCCAGGGCCTCTATGATACGCTCGGCGACTGCCTGCAGGAAGAGGGGCTGAAGATGCCAGTCAGTCGAAATCTTGAGCTGTACATCATCTCGATGCAGATCGGCAAAAGCTCCCTGCAACGTATCAATATAGCCACGCATAATAATAGGAGAATACTGTGGGGACATAATCATCCCAACCACTGCCTGGGCGTCGGCAACCGTTTCGGGGACCACATCGGCAACAAAAGGCGGCGAAAAACGCATCCCAACCGTAGTATGATAGGTTGTACCATCTGTACTGGTTGTATTCAATTCCTGCTCTAGAGCCCGAGCCTGCTCACGCGTAATTTTGATCAATGGTGAACCACCGATTAACGCATAACGGCGACGAAACTCTATCAGGACATCTTCACCTGGCTCGCGGCCACCATACACATTTTTAATATAGGCCGGAATATCATCCAATGTCGCAGGCGAGCCATACGTCATCAGCATGACACCAACATGTGCATTTGTCATTAGATTGTTCCTTTATCTCTTTGTTGTTTCATGTACTGCTTCCACCAGGCGACGCAACATATCAGGATCCGTGGCCGCTGGGATTCCATGTCCCAGATTAAAGATATGTCCGGAACGATTGCCCGCACGGCGTAAAACATCGTTCATACCGGCTTCAAGAGTGGGCCAGGAGGTCAACAGTAGTGTAGGATCAAGGTTTCCTTGAATGGCATGCTCAAAACCAATACGCTCCCAGGCTGTATCAAGATCCACACGCCAATCCACACTGATCACATCGCCGCCAGCCTCAACCATCACATCCAGCAGAGCGGCTGCGCCTGTACCAAAATGGATGGCAGGAGCGCCTGTCAACTTGACAGCCTCAAAGATACGTTGCGTGTAAGGCAAAACGAAACGACGATATGTGCTGGGACTAAGCGTACCAATCCAACTTTCAAAAATTTGTACCACATGCGCGCCTGCCGCAATCTCAGCTAACAAGTAGTTCGTCACCACTGTCGTAATCTTATCCATCAGACGATGCCAGAGCGCAGGTTCATCGTACATCAAAGCCTTCGCTAGCGCATAATCGCGCGAAGGCTTGCCCTCAATCATATAGCATGCCAGCGTAAAGGGTCCACCCGCTACGCCAATCACCGCCTGCTTCCCTTCTAACTCACGGCGTACCAGCCGCAAAGCGGAGAGGATATAAGGTACAGATTCCTCAATGTCCATTACCCGTAACAACTCAATATCGCGCGCTGAACGTACTGGATTATGAATCACAGGTCCTTCGGTACGCAGCTCAAAATCAATTCCCATGCCTTCGAGAGGCAACATAATATCAGCGTAGAGTACGGCAGCATCTACATTAAAGCTTTGCACAGGCATCAACGTCATCTGAGCACAGAGCTCTGGAGTTTTGGTCAGGGTCAACACATCATATTTTTCACGTAGCTCCTGATAGCCCTTCGAACTACGGCCAGCCTGGCGCATAAACCAGATCGGAGTTGCATCTGGTTGCAGGCATCGACACGCAGCCAGAAAACGCGCAACGCCCGTAGAGTGAGCATGCATCCCCGGTACAGGAACAGGAGATACTGTATCTTGTTGCATAAATGTCCCTTACTGTAGACTGTAAATTTGTATCCCTTAAACATCAACCATGAGGGAATGTCCATATATATAATAGCGCGGTTCGAATGTCATTGGCAACTACAAATCTACAAAAATCTGCATACATTTCATTTTTATTGCAGGTTTTCAGACTTTTGAGCATGCCAAAAAGATTATGAGAAATGCTCTGTATGCCTTTATTAAATCACCATGAGAGGATTTTTTTATGCTCTGGAAGATGCGAAATAGTGTTTGCAGATCGAAAATTTTAAACCTTGCCAGCTAAAACTTATATGTGGCAACGCCGGTAAAGTAACTAGCAAAACAGGAGCGAGTAACAACAAGAACAGAAATCGACCACATAGCGTACGATACTTCTGCCGTACGGCAGTCACGCGTGGTTTCTCTAACAGAACACGGGTGGTCACAGTTGATAATTCATCAAGCCTTTCTCTAGCTACCTTCATAGCCCGAGCATAGGCCAGATACAGATCACGAGCGGACTGGAAACGTCGACGTGGATCTTTCTCCAGAGCACGAAAAATCACGCGTTCGACCTCAATCGGGATAGTAGGATTAAATGTTGAAGGTGACTCAGGAATATCCCGAATATGCTTCAGATAGACACCAATGGGCGTTGGGGCCTTAAATGGAACGCGTCCAGAGAGCATTTGATACAATAATACACCAAGCGCATATATATCGCTAGAAGGAGATGCCTCTTTTTCTGCCAATTCAGGAGCCATATATTCGGGTGTACCAATCAAGTAGCCTGTCAACGTGAGGCCATTATGAGTACCCACACGCTTCACCAGACCAAAATCAGCCAGATAAGCATGAGTGCCGTCCCGCATCAACACGTTAGATGGCTTAATATCGCGATGAACAATGCCTTCATCATGCGCATACTGCAGTGCCTGGGCCAATTGTACAAAAATGAGATCAACCTCCTCAAGCGATAAAGGCCCTTGTAGCAGGCGCTCATTCAATGTTCCATGCGCAATATATGGCGTCACGAGATAACACCACGATTCAAATTCACCATGGTCTAGAACAGGCAAAATATGGTCATGGGATAGCCCCTCCTGTGCTTTAATCTCATCCCGAAAACGCTCGTAATAGTCTCCGACGCTAGTATTCACAAGCTTCACAGCGACAACCTGATCGGTTTCGATATCACGTGCAAGATAGATTTCAGCCATACCACCGCGTGCCAGTCGTCGCAGGATGTGATAACGCCCCATAGTCACTTGTTCTAGTTGCTGCATTACAGTCCCCATATTTCAATTTTAAATATCTAGGACAATCCACTATATTAAGTTGTACAAACTGATCTACTACTCAGACACACATATACCTACACGACGGTATAGTCTGATTGGTGTCAGGATGTGATAATAGAGTCATTCCTCTTGCCCCTCTAATAAGGGTCATAACATGTTTTTCCCCAAAATCTCCACAAGGATTACATTGCTTCAGTGAGGGAACTCCTTTGCAGACGCGCACACAGTCGCTTCTCTTTATAGAGGGTGATCATCAAGGTATGGTAAAATGAAGATAGTTCAGCAACAACGTCTCATTGAGAGGATTTTTCCATGTCAGACCGTATCGTCTACTCTACCGACAATGGTCGTATCTCGACCTGCCCCTCCTGTGGGCAACCTTACCGCTTGTGTCGCTGTGACCAGCCAGCAGTACAAAAGAAGAAAAGTGATGGCATCGTACGCATCATGCGTGATCGCAAACAACGTGGTGGAAAAACCGTAACTGTCATTACTGGTGTAGCTGGCAACGAAAGTGAGCTATTGGCACTATCACAGCAGCTCAAAAAGCTTTGTGGCACCGGAGGAACGGTGAAAGAAGGAAACATAGAGATTCAGGGCGATCATTGCACAAAAATCCAAGAGAAACTTACTGCACTTGGTTATAAAGTAAAACGAGCTGGCGGTTGAACAAAACCGCCAGCAGCCACCTCTCAACCACTCATCTAAAAACTTCATATCTACCACAAACACATCCATTGTATCTACGCAAGAGATCCAATTCATATCTTCAACAAATTTTTTTCCGCTTTCTCATGCTCTAAAAGGAATACTATAGATAAGGGAAAAATATACTGACAGCTCAGCGACAAGGGGAATTTTAGACAGAGGGAGAAAAGATGAATATAGATGAGCAATTTGACCATTTTCTAGCTAGCTTAGGAGTAGAAATGGAACGTCCAGAGGATCAACTGCAATACGATAGTAACTTAATTCCAGAGATCTCCATTTTTCAGGCCTCACGTGATCATTATGGCGTCTTCTACCGTCTCGATATTATTGACCAACGACCAGAACTACGTATCATGATCCCAGTCAATCAGGGCGACGCGAAGATGGATATTTACCTCGTATTTTTAAACGACCGTACTCCCTTGAATGAAAGCTTTAGCAAGCTGTCCACCTATGAAGGAAGCGCAGCTTACGAACAAGGTCGAGAGACGGCGTTACAACACCTCTTATATGCAACGGCCGAAATGATGAAACAATTATTTTGGGCTGGCGATATACAAAATCTGAACTTTCCACCTGAAATTGAAGTTCACCCCATCCTCTTACAGAATGAGAATCAGATAAAAAGAAAAAAGTCTGCCGGATAGAAAGACATAACAGCATTTAGCAGTATTATTGGCTACTGCAACAAATTATGGGAACCATCTCTCCCCTCTCAAACGTTACATAAAGCACATCTATGTAATTTGAAAACAGATTTTTAACACTAGCCGTTGAATAATGATATCTGGTCCGAGTACAATTAGACTAGTATTAGTAAATTGGGGCAAGGCAAACGTGCTACCTCAGGCTATCGACTCGTCGAAAACTCAATAGAATGTTACACTAGAGAGACCATAGAAAGGATCTATACTTATGCCTGAGCACATCGACGCCATCGGGCGTGAAGCAATAGCTTATTTTACGCTAAAACATGCTGCCCGTGAGCGCGCACTCCCCAAATCTCGGACAGCCATCCGCCATTGCGCCAATAGTATCAGAGCCACCCATCGGCATGAAACAGCCGCCGCCGCAGCGCTCATCGCCCAGGCAGCGTCCCTATTAGCAGAAATGGAAGCCGATCTACGGGATCATCAAGATATTTACAACGCTGGTTTTGTCCAAGATGCTCAGAAAGAACTCGCGGAAGCAGTCACTTTTGCAGCACTCACCCAGCAGCGTCCATTGCCAACTCCCGGAGAACTTTCTATCGGGTATGCCGCCTACCTCAACGGCATCGCTGAAGCTATTGGAGAGTTACGCCGCTATGTTCTTGATCAATTACGTCATAGTAATATCGAAAACGGCGAAGTGTTTCTCGCTTACATGGATGACATTTATTCTGTTTTGATTACAGTAGATTTTCCAGATGCGATTACAAGCGGATTGCGCCGTACTACGGATGCAGCACGTGGTATTCTAGAGAAGACACGTGGAGATCTTACTGCCGCAGCAATTCAATTACCACTACAACGATCTATTCATGAACTACAAGAGGCTTTACAACAGCACTTGTCTGCCGATCAATAAGAAGTAAGAATTGTATACAGAAAAAAGTCCACTTCCTTGACTTTGTATACTAACCACAGTAAGCTAACGAATGGTCCAAATAGATAATAACCATATGCTCATGGCGCGAGCATATATACCCATCAAGAAATTATCCCTATAGCCACACTCATCATATCGCTGTATACAAGCGCCCACACAACAGATGTATAGATACACTCATAAATATTATTGTTGATCACTACGCCAAGAGGGGGGCGTGTGGAGAACGAAGAAAAAATTATGACGGATCAGGACATTATTCAAGAGAAAGAGCTAAAAGCGGAGCTACCATCCAAAACGTTACAGGCTAATCGAGTTGTAGATGCCGATCAGGTAGCGAACGCTGAGCCTCATACTTCCCAGACCTTGGATGCCGAGCTAGGAACGGACGCCGAACCTCATGCCTCCCAAATTGTCGACGATGCCAAACAGGATGCAGATGTCGAGCCTCCGGCTTCTCAGATTGCCGACGATACCAAACAGGAAACAGATGTCGAGCTTCCGGCTTCTCAGATTGTCGATGCTAGACAGGAAACAGATGTCGAACTTCCGGCTTCTCAGATTGTCGACGATGCTAGACAGGAAACAGATGTCAAGCTTCCGGCTTCTCAGATTGTCGATGCTAAACAGGAAGCGGCTACCGAGCCTCCAGTTTCCCAAACTGTCGATGCTGACCAAACATCTCAAGCAGAGGAAGACATTGCAACGCAGAGTTTCGGCTCTAAACTCCTAAAAAACAACAAGGAAAAGCTTCTTTCAAAAATGGCTCCAACAAAAAAGAAGCAATCCACACAAATCGTTACAGCTGACTCAGTACAAGCGGAAGAGGTTCCGACGATTCCAATTGGCTCATTACAAACCATTAGCACACTTGAACCAGAGGTCTCGGTACATTCCGTTGCTTCAATGCGCGCTATAAGCATGCCCGCTCCGCTGGTAGTGCAACCCTCGGAATATCGCCGTGGATTGGGAGAATGGCTAGAAATCTGGCGCGACGGCATACGTCCAGGTTACCTACCCTTATCACTGATGCCGATTATTCTAGGAAGTGCCTTAGCCTGGACACAGACTATCACTGCAAAAACACTGCTGGGACATTTTCATATTGTCGCTTTTATACTCTCTCTTATTGCAGCTACTATCTTGCAAATCGGTGCTCATCTGATCAATGATTACAACGATTATCAACATGGTATAGATACCAGCAATGTACTCGGTCCTGGCGGTCTACTTCAACAAGGACTGATCAGACCAGCCCGTATCCTCATCATCGGACTCATACTGCTTGCAATAGGAGCAATCATTGGTCTGGTAGCAGCACTAACGGGAGGTGCACTGGCATGTCTATTTGGTTTAATCATTGTCATCTGTGCTTACTTTTTTAGTGCCACCAAAAGATCTCTTTCTTCACTTGGCCTAGGCGAACTGATCGGCTTTGTGGCCTTTGGATTGCTTCCTACGATGGCCGCCTATATGATTCAAACCAACGGGAACCTGACCCTCCATGCCTTCTACTATAGTTTACCTTTAGGTTTCCTGGCAGCCGCAACCATATATGCTAACAACATGCGCGATATTGAAGGTGATAGCCACGTCGGCAAACATACCCTGGCAACCATGTTAGGACTACGTTTTAGCCGCATCGGATATACTATCTTGATGCTTGCAGCCTATCTGATTATTGCCGTCATGGGTATTCCACATGGTCACACACACTACATTCTGATCGCCCTGTGGACACTGCCCGGACTAGTAATCGCAATCACTGGTGCTCTACGCACAGAAATTTCGGCTGGCTTTCATGGTGTCATGCGTCAGACACTAAAAATTTACACATTATTCACTGTATTACTGATTATTGGGCTGATCCTAACAGCTCTTATTCCAGCATTACCAAAAATACCTACAAACCTCCTCGTATTGCCCTAATTGTATTAACAAGAAAAAGGATGCCATCTTTAATTTGGGATGGCATCCTTTTTCTTGGAAAATCATCCATAAGCTTGCATACGAATTAGTAAATATATCACGGCACCTTTTTAGCAACGAGAGTTGCGTTTCTAAATGCATACGAGTATGGTGCATTAACAATTTGACACATTTCCAAATCTTCATCTATACTACAAGTAAATAAAGTAGCCTGGGAGAGTGAAAGCCAGTTTCCGCTTTAACTCTTCCTTTCTTTTGCTTCCTTACAGGAAGAAAGGATCGTATAGCGTGCTCATTGACAGCCACACACATGTAGATACCGACCGCTTCCAGCATGATCGTGACACAGTCATTCAGGCAGCGATAGCGGGTGGAGTCACCCGCATGGTTGATCCAGGATGCGATCTGGTCTCCAGCCAGGCAGCACTCGCGTTAGCCAAAGCCTATCCTGGCATCATCTTTGCCGGAGTCGGAGTACATCCGCACGAAGCCACAACCTACACAGAAGAGGTTGAAGCACAGCTGCGCGAAATGGCACGCGAGCCTGAAGTAGTGGCAATTGGTGAGTTCGGACTCGACTATTTCCGCATGCTCTCGCCACGCGAAATCCAACGAGATGTCTTCTGTGCTCATCTGAGGCTTGCTCGTGAGTGTCAACTTCCCTGTATCATCCACGTACGCGATGCCCACGATGACGTAATGGAACTATTACGTGCTTATGGTCAAGACTTGCGCGGAGTCTTCCACTGTTTCTCGGGGAATATTGCCCAGGCAGAAGCTTGCCTGGCCTTTGAAGGTTTCATGCTCTCATTCGCAGGTCCTCTCACAAAGCAGGGAAATGCCCTTCCTGATGTAGCTCGTATGGCTCCCCTCGACCGTATCCTCGTCGAGACGGACAGCCCATATCTGGTACCCAAGCCTCTGAAAGCCAGACGCAACGAGCCACTCTTTGTCAAACATACCGCAGAAAAGCTGGCAGAGATACGCGGCATATCCCTTGAAGAGATTGCCCAGGTTACCACAACAAACGCTATCCGTTTGTTCGGTCTAGGAGAAAAGCAAGCATGAAATTATTTAACACGCTCACCCAATCTTTACAGGAGTTCACTCCTCTCAAGGAGACCGTGAGCATCTATGTCTGTGGAGTAACTCCCTATGACACTACCCATCTAGGTCACGCCTTTACCTATGTCACCTTCGACACGCTGATCCGCTATTTAGCGTATAAAGGGCAAAAAGTCAAATATGTCCAGAATGTCACTGATGTTGACGACGATGTGATCCGCAAAGCTCGTGAGTTGGGCATGCAATGGGATGAACTAGGTAATCGCGAAATTGAACGTTTCTTAGGAGATATGGATTCTCTGCATGTACGTCGTCCAGATGTGTATGCTCGCGCGACAGATGAGATCGAACGCATCATCGAACTGACAAAAACGCTGATTGAGCGCGGATTTGCCTATGTGAGTGAAGGTTGCGTTTTCTTCAGCGTCCAGAAAGATGCCGAGTTTGGCGTCATGGCTCAGGCCATTGGATTAAATGACCATCAATCCATGCTCACCATCGCCAATGAACGCGGAAATTTCCCTGATGATAAACGCAAGAGAGCACCATTAGACTTTATACTCTGGCAGGCTCAGGCTCCAGACGAACCTGCCTGGGATAGCCCATGGGGTCCAGGACGCCCTGGCTGGCACGTAGAGTGTAGTAGCATGTCCATGCACTATCTAGGTCAACAAATCGACATCCATGGTGGTGGTGGTGATCTGGCGTTCCCACACCATACTTGTGAAATCTCGCAGTCAGAGCACTATAGTGGCAAAGCTCCATTTGTAGGTACATGGATGCATACTGGTATGGTTTATCAGGATGGCGAAAAGATGAGTAAGTCGCTGGGCAATCTGACCCTGGTGCGAAATCTGCTCAAAGAGTATAGTGCTAATGCCATTCGGCTTGTCCTCCAGAGCCATCATTATCGCTATCCATGGGAGTGCTTTCCCGAAGATCTTCATATCGCAGCTGCTACAGATCAGACGTTCCAACAAGTACGGGAAATGGTCGGTCAAAAGCTCAAAGGCGAAGATACGATGCTGCATAATCGCTTTATTGCGGCAATGGAGAATGATCTCAATACGCCAGAGGCGATTCAATTGCTAAAACAGTCGGCAAAACAAGCTCTTGAAGAGAAAAACCATAATCTCGGATCAGAAGTCTTAAATCTGACTAAAATTCTTGGCATGACAGTCTAATATTTATTGCAGCATGCAGGAGGCTCATAGCTATCAACGTTGATAGCTATGAGCCTCCTGCATGCTAGGCAAAAATCGAGGCAAAAGTCCCAAGCCTTCTAAAGAATGATGAATATGCGTTTATTGTATAGACACAGTATCTGTCTCACTCAACGCTGTAAATTATATTCAAGGTACACATCAAAAACCATAGTAATATGCTATAGCAGGCAATAGCCTGAGGTGCTGGTAGCTATCGTTTTATCTCATTATTTATGGGGGAATAATGTATACGTTTGAAGACGATCATGAAACATCCTCTCGTTATAAACGCTCGTTGTACAATGCAGCTAATCCTGCAGGACAATTACCATTGGATAATGATCAGGCGAAGGCAGTCACTGATCTCCATAATACACCCACTCGACCGGAAGGGCTAACACGATCAAGTGAAGTTCCGGTGGCGCCCCCTCCTCCAGGCTTTACACCGAGAGCGGCTAGAGCGGCTCTCATTATAGCTTGTATTGGCGTGTTTTTAACCGCTCTGGATCAAACAGTAGTCGTAACAGCGCTGCCTCAAGTGATCACCGATCTGAATATTCCCATCACACAACTCGATCATGCGGCCTGGATTATTAGCGCCTATCTGCTCGGTTTTGTCGTGGCCATGCCTCTGATGGGCCGCGTCTCCGATATCTATGGGCGTCGCCGTATCTTTCTGCTTTGTTTGGCCATCTTTGGACTAGGTTCAGTCTTTTGTGGTATTGCTCCTATCCTGGGACGGACTATGCCCCTGACGTTTCTAGCCCCTTTGCATATTGATACTTCTTCTCCTGGATTAATCTGGCTAATTAGCGCTCGTGTCGTACAAGCGATCGGCGGCGGTGCGGTAGTACCTGTAGCAATGGCCATAGCCAGCGATGTCTACAACCTGAAGCAGCGTGCACTGGCTCTTGGTATCATTGGAGCGGTCACTGAGGCTGGAGGCGCTATAGGGCCTCTCTACGGAGCTCTGATTGTGGAACATTGGGGATGGCAATATATCTTCTATCTGAATGTGCCACTGGTCGGGGCATTATTCATTGCAGCCTGCTTTTTTATTCCTAAAGGGAACCGTCTGCGGGAAGGTATCGATTGGCTAGGAGCACTATTGTTAGCGCTCTCTCTGACCTGTCTAAGCCTGGGATTAGCACAACAAGGCACATCATTAGGACCATCAGCTGCCAATTCCTCAGCACCCCAAAACAATCCTCTAGCCCTGGTGCTAGCATTAGTCTTCTTGCTAGCTTTTATCCTAATCGAACGCAAAGTGCGCTGGCCCGTAGTAGATCTACAACTCTTCAAACGCTTCACTTTTAGCGCAGCGGCGCTGGTTAGTCTGCTGGTCGGAGCGGCTTTGATTATTGCGATGGCCGATATCCCAATCTACGTCGATACAGTACTACAAGGCTCGGTCCTCGATAGCGGTCTGGCTCTATTGAGACTCACCGTAATGATCCCTATTGGAGCGATAATCGGAGGCTGGCTAAGCTCCCGTATCAGCAGTCGCCTCACAGCCATCATCGGCTTACTCTTCACCGCAGCCGGATTTTATCTAATGAGTCGCTGGCCCCAGCACGTTGATTGGTATCAAATGACTGTCGCAACTCTGACAGCTGGCTTTGGCTTTGGATTAGTGATCGCACCAATTGGAACCAGTGCCATCAACGCAGTTCGTGCCACGCAGATCGGCATGAGCACAGCCATCATTACCGCCTTGCGCATGATTGGCATGATCCTTGGCTTGGCCGCCTTGACCGCCTGGGCATTGGCTTACTTCCAGGAACTCTTGCAAGCGTATCCCACCTCAAGCCTAGCCAGCAGCGGCAATCCACTCACCGGTTACGCCAACTACGCAATCCAATCAGCCCACACCGTCTATTGCACCGTCTTCTTTATCTCAGCTATCTTCAGCTTGATTGCGATCATCCCAGCCATCTTTCTCTGGGGGCGCGCCGTACCTGAACTGGAAACAGAGATCTATGATCATCCAACGATCCCGATATCCAGCAGAGCAACGCAGACCGGCATTGCCGACACAACATCACGACAAAAGACTACAACGATCATTCTGGTAGCCCTACTAATCATCAGTGGAAGCATGGCAACTTATCTGATCGGAATTGGTCTAACCACAAAACAAGCTTCAGCAAATGTGAACGCAAGCCCCTTACGTACCATCGATCTCTCACTCAGTAAGACAGCACTGACCTCAGTCTTTGCAGCGCAACTTGGCAAACAACAAGGGTTCATCAAAAATCTGGCAGTCACACCAGTTGATCATGATGGATTAAACATTACATTCAATATCCCTATTCAATTCAGTGGCATCCAACGCACATTGCCCATCGAACTCGATAGTACAATGTATCTGGACAAGCAACAGAATATGCAATTGCATGTTCAGCAGCTCAAGCGAGACGGTATCGATGCGGGAGCAAGCACCGCGAACAGTATGCAGACTGCACTCAACCAGATGCTCATCACATCAATCATGCCAGCCATCCATCAGCAACTCAAAGGCGTCAAAATTGTCGGAGTTCATACCAGTAAAAGCATTGCATGTGGCAAAGGAGCAGAAACGTTCGTATTACAGATACAAGCCACAATCATCGCCGGCATCTCGGCCAAATCGCTGCCGTCGCCCATTTGCTTTAACGACACCCTTGATCTTAACAACATCTTAGCTAAATAAACGCTGGCAGGCAGTATGCGTCGAAATAGAAAAACCAACTGAGCAAAGAGGATAGAGGATATGCAACGAATCTTGAAGCGCTCCATATATATAAGCTGGGGACTCGTCATCGCACTCTTATTGATAGGCATAGTTACGCCCGTCAATGCGGCACCAATGGCACAGGGAAAAATCATTACCACCGATGCTAATAGCACACTTGATGCCAAAATCTATCTCACCCATGACGTACTTGAGCAACTTTTTCAAAATAGTATCAATCAGCAGATCCCACAGCTGACAGACAAAACAATCCAGGGTATAGTGGGCAGTTCACCAGCCTCCGATCAAGGTTGGGTGGGACAGATCGCACATGCACTCGTACAGCCATCTGTCACATTAACCGACCTCACACCACAAGCCAACGGCTTCAACACAAGCTTAAAACTCAGTCTTTATCCAGGAGATCCAAAGCCAACAACCTCTCATATGCTTGTGACATTTAGTATTCTTAACGCATCCACAATCCAAGTCAGCAGCCAGGCAGTAGCAGGCAGCAAACCTTTGATGACAGGTCCACTTACAACAATTCAAGTCCCACTGGGCACATTAACAAATATCCAGACAACTCCCACCTGCAGCAATGCAAATCTTGAGCTAGGATTACAAATCCCACTCGTAAACGCACAGGGTCAAACAACGAGTAACAGCTACCAGGCAAACACTGTTCAACCTACTCCGACAACATCAATGTTGAGTCTGGCAAAAATCAATAAGCACACACAACAACAAACAGCAGTAGCAGCACAGACCGTCTCAACCTATGTCGAAGTACCGTTTAGCTCATTATCAGCCCTAACCACAGGCATCGGCACCATACCGATTAACAATAGCCTTGAAGCCAAAAATATCAAGCTGTCAGTGCAGCAAGGCAAGCTGGTTGCTACCGCTGATATCATTAGCCTCGCCTTTGGCTCACCTCTACTGCAACTCGGCACAGCGACCACAATTATCGAGCCGCAAGCAGCCAACGGAAAACTCTTACTCCACGTTGATAAGACGACCTTAAACGTACTCATATTCACCTTCTCAGCTGATAGCTATAATCAACAGATCCAGCAACAGCTCAACGCACAGATCGGTGATGCTCTCAGCAATAGCTTGAACATAAGTAACGCCACTATCGGACCCAATACGCAAGTTCCTTGCGCAGCCCCTGATAGCTTGTTGCTCAGTGGCACAACCGCTATCAACTAAGCGTATGATGCCCGGATATGAATAAAATATCTGCTATCCGGGCGTAAATCACCACGATAGATAGACTCTATTTAGCTCATATTAGGACTTTAGAACGCCTGCTTCCTATTTTGCCCATTTACAGCGCGAGCCGATCACGGTATTGTCAGTAGAGCGATGTTTGTGCTGGCCAAATTCATAGAGCAGAATAAGGAGCTGAGTCTATCAAATGCTGAATATTAATCCCTCCCACGAAGAGTTCAATGAGATTTTATCCATTGTACCTACTCTAGATGTACCAGCAGATGCGTCTACAGCGCTGCCTCTGGTTGTATCTGATTATCATGCCACGGTTCATGACATTCCTCTCGATGATCGTCCTCGTGAGCGTTTGCAAAAATTTGGTGCCGATACGCTCTCGACGCCTGATCTGCTGGCAATTATTCTCCGTACGGGCACGACACGCGAAAATGTCATGGAGATGTCAGCCAAGATCCTGGCCAAATACGGTGGTTTAGCTGGCCTGCTGAGTGCCGACTTTCACGAAATCAGCAATGAGCATGGACTTGGGCCGGCGAAGACGTCGCAATTAAAGGCTGCGTTGGAGCTTGGTAAACGCTTGAGTATGATGCCTGTAGAGAAACGCTATCAGATTACTTCTGCCGATGATGCAGCTCGTCTCGTGCGTCTAGAAATGATGTATCTGGATCATGAGGAGATGCATATCATACTGCTGGATACTAGAAATCATGTGGTTGAGTGCATCAAGCGCTATAAAGGAACGGTAAATAGTTCTGTATTACGCATTGCGGAAATCATGCGTCCAGCTATTACGCGCAACTGCCCACGGATTATTGTCAGTCACAACCATCCAAGTGGCGATCCCACGCCCTCGAACGAAGATATTGAGGTTACTCATCAGCTGGCCGATGCGGGTAAGCTATTGGATATCGATCTGCTCGATCATATTATTATTGGCAATCCACGCTATATCAGTCTCAAAGAGCAGTTGCGCTGGTAATAGCCCAAAGGACGAATAAGCAATAAAAGAGTGGAAGAGCAATGATGAACATGCTGAGGAAAAGGTTTTTGTAACGAATAACTTCAATTTAGAAACCGTGGCTGGCCATCATTGACAATGTTAGAACCGTGCTTATCGCCCGGTTCTAACATGTTTGATTGCTAAACTTTGAAGTAATCGCCTTCACGAAGGTCTTCAATAAGGCCTGGTTGGGCAGGATGCCAATTCAGCGTCGCCTGGGTGGCGGCACTAGATGCCGGATTATCAAGTGCCGCCAAAGTGCTCAGATGGCCAAAGTGTTCGGTAGCATCCTCTGTAGAAATGCTGATTACCGGTACATTCAGTTGGTGTCCAATCGTCTCGGCGATGTCTTTAAAGACTGCATGACCTTTTAATGCTTGATGGTCAGGCCTTGCATATTATATTAATACATATATTGCCAGAAAGTGAAAAGAACATATGAGTGATGAAGCTCTTATCCAAATTATAACGCAGATATCAGACACCATCATACGATCCATTATGTATGATGACCATGGACATGTAATAAAAATAACGCTTTCAGGAGATGGACAGAATGACCCCCCACCTGATCTTTGGAGTCTTTCTCATCTCCGGTTTTTACGACTATCCCATTTTGACCAGATGGAACACTTGCCGCCCGAAATTGGTCAGCTAACACAATTACAAACCCTTGAAGTAGTTAAATGTACTCGTTTGCGTGCTCTTCCAATGACACTCCAATCATTAGCGCAGTTAGAAATACTTGATCTCCAACAGAACCACTTTGAAGATTTCCCCATTGCGCTTTTTGCGCTTCCTCGGCTGAAAACACTCGATATCCAAAACAATGCCATTCAGATACTTCCAGATGGAATTGCTCAGATGCATACGCTCGAACAACTAAAATTGGACGAGAATCCTTTACGCATACTACCCACAACAATTGGACAACTTTCGAATTTGCGCTCTTTACATATTACTTCTAGCCCACTACAATCTCTTCCTGAGGAGATGTATGAAACTCAAGCAGTTAGAAAGGCTCTTTCTTATGCGCCTTCCTCTGCATCACATTTCACCAGCGATTGGAAACCTTACCTCACTCATCGATTTAGGCCTGCATTTACTTCCCATTACATCGCTTCCGACGGGGATCAAACAGCTTCGTCATTTACATCGTCTCGCGCTCAGTAGTCTGCCTCTTACAGAACTTCACTCCAGCAGTGTGGGAGATTCCCCACCTCCAAGAGCTCTATATTAGGGATGTTCCATTGCAAAGCATTCCTGCAGCTATTGCCAATTTGAAACAGTTGAAATCACTTGTAATTTGTAAAACAAACGTTAATACATTACCAGATGCTTTTTGGTCATTGGAGTTATTAGAGGAATTTTCCCTTGGTGGAAATCATTTTCAATCACTTTCATCGCACATCGGGCGACTAAAAAAGCTGAACTATCTTGATCTCTCTCACAATAACTTTGTTACCTTGCCCGCAGAAATAGGAGACTTACCCGAGCTTGAGGAAATCGACCTTGAGGCCCTTCCATTGTTGCAATCACCTCCTCTAGAAATGATTCGAACGGCCACGATCAAGGAACTTTTATCTTTTTTCCGGTCGCTAAAATCTCCATATGAAAAATGATAAGAGGAAATGGATGAAAAATAGTTATACAGAGGAAAATTAATGGAAAATATACATTAGACGATGAGAAAGAATATGCTACTATCATCCCTTCCTATGATCAAGAATTCCCTTTTTTTACTGAGGGAAGATGTAGAGGAGCACTTGAGGTAGCATCGTGGTTTTCTCGAATATTTCTCTATTTCACACCAATGGCCTCTATTTATTGTAGGATAGAGCATTGAGTGAAACATTGCAAATATAAAACGAGTAATAGACGCAGGCCCAACTAGTCAAGATTCACAGGAAATAACAAAGGATTCTATGAGCGTGTACGAAGCAGGTCTTTCAGTCGCGATGGTGTTGCCGTATCTCTCTGGAGGAGGTGCGGATAGACTCGTGGGTTCTGTCAGAACTGAGAGCGCAGAAGCTCATCAGAGAAAAGCGAAGGTTGAGATATCACTACCTCTCGCTAGAAGGCTGCTTGCATCACTGCTTTCAAGGCTCCAAGTCGATCGAGGAAAACTCGTCGCTGTTCTGAACGTGAGGCTGGTTCTCCCATGGCAGAGCGAGCATGAAGATAGTTCCGTACTTCGTCAAAAGCACAACAGAAACGGGCTGCGGAGTCAAAGTTTCCGAAGCCATGCATGGGATAATAGCGTTGCTTGGTCCCGCGATGGTCTTGCTCTCAACGATTATTGAGATATTTCTTCGTCCGATGCTGCACATCCCCCCAAGGATCTCACGTACTGCTCGTGGATAGGAAGCGTGCCCATCCGTTGTCACACGCTCTGGGGCATGACCACAGACCTCGAGCGCTTGCTTGAAAAACTGCTGAGCGGCCTCCATATCTCGTTTCTCACTCAGGCGAGAATCAACCAGGTTGCCATCGGCATCAATCGCGCGATAGAGATAACACCACTTTCCCCTGACTTTCACGTAGGTTTCATCTACATACCATGACTGTCCTGCTTTTCCGCGTCGTTTGATCCGCAATTGCTCTGTAATGAGTGGAGCATACTGCTTTTCCCACTCCCGAACTGCCTCATAGGTAAACTCCCAGCCTCGCTCAAGAAACATCTCGGCGAGATCTCGCAGGCTTAACTTGTACCGGAGCCGCCATAAGACAACCAGGAGCACGACATCGGTAGGATATTCCAGAAAGTTGAACGGCGTTCCTGTGCGCTCATTGAAGCGGTGCTTGCAGGCCGAGCAGAGGAACGTCCGATAGCCAAAGCGTGGTCTTCTGGGTTTGTTCTTTGGTAGTAGATGAGGCGCAATGTGGGCAGTTCATAAAGCACTCCTTCTCAGTTAAGTCATTGTCCTCAACATACCTTGCAAACGATCTCCACGACAAGCTTTCCTCTGAAATTCTGACAGAACCTTGAGGCATATGAAATAAAAACAAGCCACACCTTCATGTAGCTTTTAAGCAATAAAGCACTATAATATCGTTATTTTTACGTGAGAGCAAGAACGATGTAACCAGACGTGTCATACTATCTAACCTTCAGCAAACCACAATCGTCCCAACTACCGTATTGAATAAACAATAGTGATAAACCTCTATATGGATCGTTCTATCTATGAGAATCATTCATTGTGGGAGAGGGGCATGGACCAAGATAAATTTCAGAGAATTCCTAAACGAGACATTCGAGCCGGAACGCCAGCATACTCGGAAACGCGCTATTGCAAACCATCAATATTATAACGGCATTCTATGGGCGATTACCGGATTGTCTCTGCTCTCTGCATTGGCAATTGGCATTGAGGCTTTCTTTGATGTGTTCGCACTTAAAATCATTGCGGCAATCACTTCAATACTGGTTACTACCCTGACAGGTACTTTGAAAAGCAAGGGATACCAGGAAAAGGCAACCCGCTATAACCGCTTATTAAGTGACTTAAACACTGAAAAAGATTATTACGAGGCGCATATTGAGCAATATGCGAAGGCTGAAGACCCTGAGCAATTCTTCGTTGCTCGCGTTCGGCTTCTGCTTAACGAAGCCGCGGAACTCTATCCCTAACATGACTATCCCTGCATCCACATAGAGAGGTTGAGCTCACTGATGAGAAAACACATTGGGGAATATAATATCCAAACGCCTAGCCGCCCTTTAGGGTACGGGCAATCGGCCGCTGTGTACCTTGCGACCCATAGAAATGATCCGACAAAAGTAGTAGCTCTCAAGTTTTTTCACCTTTTTGCTCCGGATGAACGCGTCCAAAAGACATTCATTCGGGAGACCCACATAATTACTCGTCTTGACCATCCGAATATTATCCGTGTACTGCATATCGGCTTCGACGAGGATACCCCATATTATGTTATGAACTATGCCCGTGGTGGTAATCTACGAAGTAAGGTAGCAGAGTGGCTCTCGGCTCTCTCCTGAAAAAGTTGATATGTATCTGCAACAGATAACTGCTGCTATCCAGCGCGTCCATGGACAGCGGTCTTGCTACATTGTGATCTCAAACCAGAGATATCCTTATTGCCTCCAGCGGGAGACTGCTCTTAGCCGATTTCGGTATTACCCGCAACATCCAGACGATACAGGCCCAAAGCACCCAAGGTGTCGCAGGCACTCCGCTGTATATGGCCCCTGAGCAGTTTATGGGCAAACCAGGCATGGCAAGCGACCAATACGGACTTGGTATTATGGCTTACGAATTACTCGCGCGCAGGACTCCATTTCATTGGGAACAATGCTATTGAACTCATAAATCCTCACCTGCATGATAACCCGCCATCCCTCACTGCGAGAGAATCCCGCTGTCTCTGCACATCTGGAGGGCGTGATATTTCGTACGCTTCAAAAGAAACCGAAAGATCGTTTTTCTACGATACTTGATTTTGCTTGTGCCTTCCACCGAGCAGTCCAAGAACCCTATAGGGTTGATCATTATACTAATACACGAACAGGTAAGTTACATTGGAAAAGAATATGTTGGTGGCTTAAGTGACATGTCAATAAGTACGAGAGTAGAAACTATCGTAATACCTAATGAATACCATAATTTCTTTCTCTATGCCTTCCCGAAAGACATTATATTCCTAAAAGTTTTGCGTTCTGATATGGCCCACCTTGGATTGCCCGATAAAGGAATACCTGGATATTTGATTGATACTAATGATATAGGAGGTATCAGAGGCGTTGTCAGAAAAGGTGCAAAATTATTATTAATAATTTCAGCAAATTCTTCGGACGGAACACTACGACTACTCTCCGCTAATAGCTACCCTTATACAAACGTTTGGAAACGATCTAGTTGTAATTTGCCTTGATGTTTTTAGTTTAGATGTAATAAAAAGCTTGAGCGGCAACAGTACAGATATTCACTTACTTACTGGTTTTGCAAAGTGGAGGGATTCCGATCATTACAAAGATCACTAGACCAGTTATTAAGACTTTTGAGACGTGATACTGTACTAATAACCCACCCTGAAACAAAAAATATTAGAGCCTCACGTTCTCCTCACCAATATCAAAACTGCATTATTATTTCCTCTGGGGAAGATGAAGATAGAGAAATATCTATAAAATTAAACGAAGATCTACTATACAGGGATATAAAGAGCTATATTGTGCCTAACATTGATACATCTGATGATAGCTTTATGGAGCAATTGGTTCATGAAATTATGCAAGCAAAAGGTAAAGTCTTATTTCTGCTCTCTCAACATTCTGTAGAAAGTCCTTGGACAGAAGACGTAGCTAAATTAGTTTTGGATAGAGAGCTTGCACTAAGGCGCAATATGCTCGTCCCGATTTTAGTAAATGATCTCACTATATCTGTAGAGAAACGCTGGCATAAACATATGATCCAACAGATGGCTATCATAGATCTTGTGTACTGGAAGAGCCCTGCATTTTACGCAGAAGGATTAAAGCTAGTACTCAAAGAGCTTAAATTTGACTAGGTTGCTGTGTAGTCATGCGTGGTTGTGTTGCAAGAATGAAGGTGCGATGGTAAACGCTTCTTCATTTGGAAGGTCGCAGGGAAACACTTCATTCTTGCAACACAACCCTTGTCGGACTGATACATGATTTTCTATGAGGTAGCAATGAACGTTTACCCCATACTATTGGCTTCGTGTTCGGCTTGTATGGGATACCACCGACAAGATGAGACTCATCGTTTTCCCTTTCCAACTGAACTGCGCAGAAGAGTTCAGATAGGTCCTGTTTATCTAAACATCAATCTTAAGAAGAAGAGAATAAAGGAGTTCAGCAATTCATGTTCGACGAAACAAGTAAAAGCATTAATTTAGAAAAAGACTTTCCACAAATTGAAGATATCAATGTCTTTATAGAAGAAAAACCATCTCTTGGATCTCCAGAAAAAAACATATCTCATTATACGGAAAAAAATTTGCCGCACGGATTTATTCGCTGCGAAAATCCTCTGTGCAATCAGGGTGGCGTCGCATTAGGGAGATGCATTTCGTTCTAAACTTCTTGAAATGGTCGAGAAAACGGCAAGAGGAAGATACTTTCACTGAACATTGCAGAGGGCATGAAAATATGGGACGTGGGCAAACACGGGCATGCTTAAATATATTCATAATTGTGAATATAGCTATCAAATATAAGAGATAGAGCTACGTAAGCTGGCTCGAGCACATATTTCCATACGCTTAACCAAGGACATATAGAGGGAGGTCCAGGATACCTGTAAAAACCACTCATTATGATAAATTTTACAAGTATCCTGGACCTCCCTCTATATGTCCTACTCCAGACCCTGCTCATCGGCCTTTCTATGGGACACAAGCCTCCAGTATCTCGCAGAAGTCTTCTCAAACAGGAGGGGATGCGTATTGAGCAGATACCGTACATAAGTCTCTGGGTGTGCCCCTCGCGAGACATAGCCCAAGGCCTCCATTTGCTCAACGATCCTTCGCACCTGCAAGGGAACTAGGGTCCGTGCGAGCACCATGCCCAAGTATTCCAGTGCTGTTCTGGGATGTGCGATACGTCCATGCAAGGTAAGGAACTCACCAGATGCTTTTCGTTTTTGATCGTTTTCCAGGATGAAATCGCTCACGATCTTCATAGACTCCCACATCTGTTCATTGAGAAGAAGGTCAATGAGTGCCTGACCTTGTCGCAGAAGAAATCGTCGTGATTGCGGAATGATCAGACCGGTCCCAAGGCTCACTGCCAGAGCAAGGAACACCATGCGGTTAATGCTACCAAGCCATCGAAGGAATAAGGACACAGATACGATACTGACTTGGATGACTATACCTTCACCGACAGAGATTGCTATCGCTGCTATGCCACTCTCAGCATGGTCACGTAGAGCCACAGCTACCTGCGTCCAGATCTTCTTTGCTACTATCTCAAAGGCCTGGCAGATCTCGGTCTTCTGAGAAAATGACGTCAGGATGGATCAGTTCAACAATACGGGCAGTGGGCACATCGTCTCTGTCCCGTAGTTGTAATGCCTGCGTCGCCTTGCTATATGTACGGAGATCCATAGGGTCAAGAAATGTCACCAGCGGTGCATATATCTCGTTCCACGTTGCCAAGGCAACATCAGAATTCGTTAAAGTGCATCTCGTGGTACTTCAGCGGGATTTCTCCGGTATTTCATCACGTACCGTCGTTGAAGCATACAAGCGCACTAGGCCAGTCTGTGCAGCCCGGATTAATCCAGTCCTTTCTTGTATGTTTGCAGCCCGGACTAGGTCACAGAGGAGGAGATTGGTATCAAGAACACACACCAAGGGACGAATTCCTCGCGCCTTCAGTAGTCCCTGAGACTCCTTCTTCGCCAACGAGTAGATGCAGTGTCTGCATCAGCATATCTAACCATGGTGTCTCTATCGATGTGAGTATAGGCTTACCATTGGAAACCTGATCATGCTCAGCAGTATCTTGTATCATTGTTACTCTTTCTCTAAGCTCCCACAGATGGTCACAGGTGGGTCAGTTTCGTTGATGCTTCGGTCTAGTGAGCCTCTCATGCGGTATTCCTGAGACATTTAGAATATTCTAATGAGTTCCGATGGCCGAGTCAATAGGTCATGGGTCTCGTGTTCACCTGATCATCATCGGTGGCGCTCTGCGATAAGGTTGGTTAGGCATAGAAGGTTCTGTCAGAACTGAGAGCACAGAAGCTCATCAGAGAAAAGCGAAGGTTGAGATATTACTACCTCTCGCTAGAAGGCTGCTTGCATCACTGCTTTCAAGGCTCCAAGTCGATCGAGGAAAACTTGTCGCTGTTCTGAACGTGAGGCTGGTTCTCCCATGGTAGAGCGAGCATGAAGATAGTTCCGTACTTCGTCAAAAGCACAACAGAAACGGGCTGCGGAGTCAAAGTTTCCGAAGCCATGCATGGGATAATAGCGTTGCTTGGTCCCGCGATGGTCTTGCTCTCAACGATTATTGAGATATTTCTTCGTCCGATGCTGCACATCCCCCCCAAGGATCTCACGTACTGCTCGTGGATAGGAAGCGTGCCCATCCGTTGTCACACGCTCTGGGGCATGACCACAGACCTCGAGCGCTTGCTTGAAAAACTGCTGAGCGGCCTCCATATCTCGTTTCTCACTCAGGCGAGAATCAACCAGGTTGCCATCGGCATCAATCGCGCGATAGAGATAACACCACTTTCCCCTGACTTTCACGTAGGTTTCATCTACATACCATGACTGTCCTGCTTTTCCGCGTCGTTTGATCCGCAATTGCTCTGTAATGAGTGGAGCATACTGCTTTTCCCACTCCCGAACTGCCTCATAGGTAAACTCCCAGCCTCGCTCAAGAAACATCTCGGCGAGATCTCGCAGGCTTAACTTGTACCGGAGCCGCCATAAGACAACCAGGAGCACGACATCGGTAGGATATTCCAGAAAGTTGAACGGCGTTCCTGTGCGCTCATTGAAGCGGTGCTTGCAGGCCGAGCAGAGGAACGTCCGATAGCCAAAGCGTGGTCTTCTGGGTTTGTTCTTTGGTAGTAGATGAGGCGCAATGTGGGCAGTTCATAAAGCACTCCTTCTCAGTTAAGTCATTGTCCTCAACATACCTTGCAAACGATCTCCACGACAAGCTTTCCTCTGAAATTCCGACAGAACCTTGAGGCATATGAAATAAAAACAAGCCACACCTTCATGTAGCTTTTAAGCAATAAAGCACTATAATATCGTTATTTTTACGTGAGAGCAAGAACGATGTAACCAGACGTGTCATACTATCTAACCTTCAGCAAACCACAATCGTCCCAACTACCGTATTGAATAAACAATAGTGATAAACCTCTATATGGATCGTTC
Source organism: uncultured Chloroflexia bacterium (assembly GCA_963699315.1). Lineage (GTDB taxonomy): Bacteria > Chloroflexota > Ktedonobacteria > Ktedonobacterales > Ktedonobacteraceae > Dictyobacter. The sequence continues at coordinate 2,192,442 of OY969433.1, read as the reverse complement.
TATCTATGAGAATCATTCATTGTGGGAGAGGGGCATGGACCAAGATGAAATTTCAGAGATTCTAAACGAGACATTCGAGCCGGAACGCCAGCATACTCGGAAACGCGCTATTGCAAACCATCAATATTATAACGGCATTCTATGGGCGATTACCGGATTGTCTCTGCTCTCTGCATTGGCAATTGGCATTGAGGCTTTCTTTGATGTGTTCGCACTTAAAATCATTGCGGCAATCACTTCAATACTGGTTACTACCCTGACAGGTACTTTGAAAAGCAAGGGATACCAGGAAAAGGCAACCCGCTATAACCGCTTATTAAGTGACTTAAACACTGAAAAAGATTATTACGAGGCGCATATTGAGCAATATGTGAAGGCTGAAGACCCTGAGCAATTCTTCGTTGCTCGCGTTCGGCTTCTGCTTAACGAAGCCGCGAACTCTATCCCTAACATGACTATCCCTGCATCCACATAGAGGAGAGGTTGAGCCCACTGATGAGAAAACGAATTGGGGAATATAATATCCAAACGCCTAGCCGCCCTTTAGGGTACGGGCAATCGGCCGCTGTGTACCTTGCGACACATAGAAATGATCCGACAAAAGTAGTAGCTCTCAAGTTTTTTCACCTTTTTGCTCCGAATGAACGCGTCCAAAAGACATTCATTCGGGAGACCCACATAATTACTCGTCTTGACCATCCGAATATTATCCGCGTACTGCATATCGACTTCGACGAGGATACCCCATATTATGTTATGGACTATGCCCGTGGTGGTAATCTACGAAGTAAGGTAGCGAGTGGCTCTCGGCTCTCTCCTAAGGAAGTTGATATCTATCTGCAACAGATAACTGCTGCTATCCAGCACGTCCATGACAGCGGTCTTGTACATTGCGATCTCAAACCAGAGAATATCCTTATTGCCTCCAGCGGGAGACTGCTCTTAGCCGATTTCGGTATTACCCGCAACATCCAGACGATACAGGCCAAAAGCACCCAAGGTGTCGCAGGCACTCCGCTGTATATGGCCCCTGAGCAGTTTATGGGCAAACCAGACATGGCAAGCGACCAATACGGACTTGGAGTTATGGCTTACGAATTACTTGCGGGTAGGACTCCATTCATTGGTAACAATGCTATTGAACTCATAAATCCTCATCTGCATGATAATCCGCCATCCCTCACTGCGAAGAATCCCGCTGTCTCTGCACATCTAGAGGGCGTGATATTTCGTGCGCTTCAAAAAAAACCAGAAGATCGTTTCCCCACAGTGCTTGATTTTTCTCATGCCTTCCACCAAGCAGTCCAAGATCCCAATGAGGTCGTTCCTTTAGCAAGCCTTTTGGAACGGGACATTATACAAATTTCCTACCCTGATACGAAAGAGATGGAACCATTGGAAACGCTCAAAAAAATTCATCTGCCATAGGGCGTATCGCAATCACTCCGATAAGTCGTTCCAAATATGTACAGCCGCAATTACGCATATCGAAACCCATGGGCAAAAATATCACAACACAATTCATTCCAATGTGGACCACAACAACAGGACTGGATCAAGTCTACTACGCTGAGCCGACGGTAGCAAAAGGCATTATCTATGCTGGTACTTACAGTACTGCCAACTGGAGCACCGCTAGCAACAAACATCTGCGCGCCTTAGGCGCATCCACAGGAGAACACCTCTGGACCTACAAAACAAGCTACGGCATCTATAACGCCCCAGTCGTCTCCGCCGGAACAGTCTATTTCACCTCCGGACACATTGACAACGGAGGTAATGTTTGGGCATTAGATGCCGATACAGGTGAAACCTTCTGGTCCCTGGAGACCGACGAGCCACTTCAGGCCTCGCCGATTGTCATCAACAACATCGTCTATGTCCACTCACAGCACGCCGTCTACGCGATCAATGCAGCCACTGGACAGCAGTACTGGGATGTCACACTTAAAGCCGAACTCCAAGGTAGTCCTATGATCGCGCACAATGCCGTCTATATCGGCACCACGCGAGGCCATTGCTACTCCGTCGATGCCGATCATGGACAAAAGCTCGCTACCTACACAGACGTCGGTCAGCTACATGCTGCGTTCAAACTTGACGACAATACTGTCTGCCTTTTTGCTCAGGAGGACCAATTATACGCGCTCGACATGCATACAGGAGAAACCTACTGGTCCCTGCGCACCGACGAGCAAATCACGAACGCCATCGAAATCGTCAACGGCATAGCCTATGTCAGCATGCAAGGAACGGTCGAAAATACATCAGCGCGCACCACGCTATTCGCCATCGATATTGTTACAGGAGAACAGCTATGGGTCACCTACCTCAGAAATGAAATCGACGCGGCCCCACTAGTCAGCGAGGGCATCATCTATCTCATCACAAAAAATCAGGACCTCTATATGCTTGATATACAACAAGGAAAACGCATACATTCGCTCAGAATTGGGCACGGAAAAATTAGTCGTCCATGTGTCAGCAAAGGCTGGCTGTACATCAGCAACAACGAAATCAATGCCTTTAAGTTATCATAACATTTTTATAGAGGTTATTGTGGATGAGTTCTTGTTGCGAAATAGCATTAAAAACATCATTTTCGCTAGCTAGCTTGGTAAAGCCCCACTAAACGGTGGTCGAGCTCAAGACCCATACGATGCTATCTTTTCTCTCTCCTGCTTCAGTCTGAGGAGGATGCGATAGTATTTGGAACCTCTGCCTCCACCTCCGTTCTCTTTCGGTTTCCCCCTGTTGTTTGGTTCAGGAAACACATCCTCTTGCATCGTCGCGAGGAGTTGGGGTGTCACTTTATACGTCAGGACTTGCTGCAGACTCCACACATGATCGGTGAGGCCAGCTGCGATCGCAGGCGTTTGGCCCAACCGATCATGCTTCCAGCACAAATTGTACGTGCATCCAATTAAATACATGCCCCATTGAAACGGCTCCAGATGCTCATTGGCATGACGACATTTGCGTGTTAAGGACGCCAGGCGTTCTCTGATGGTTCCGTTAAACCGCTCAATATAGGCCGTGTTGATTTGTGTTCCTCCTTTTGATTGGGCGAGGCATGTTTCCAAATCCTGCTCCGTGCCACGAAGCAACGTGTGTTGGACCGAAACCAGCCGATATTTCTTATGCGCCTTGATCACTTGCCCAATAATGAGCTGCGGCCACACCTGCATCTGCGCTCGGCTTTCCTCCATGCCCTCTTTGACCTGCTGGGTAAAAGCGCGCAAAATGGCATTGGGATAGGCCGCCCATCCATCAACACACACCAAGAGTTGGCTTGTTCCACATGCACATCGGCGGACCATATGGAGCAAGCGATCTGCCAGGACACGATCCCGTGTGTGCTGAACAATGCCCGCTAGCCATAATCGCGAGCTTACTTCCATCGCCAGCCCCATCCACAAGATACTCTTTTTGCCTTTGATGCGGATCTCATCGGCTTGGACATGGGTTAGGGTCAGTGCCCCCTGTTGTACGACAGCGTGTTGGACACGCTGACATTGTTGCCCCGCACGATCTCTCCACGCCGCGACGGTACGTTCATCCAATCCAAATACATGCACAATGGCTTGCAATGGACAACCATAGGCCAGAAGCCCAACAACAATGAGAACAAGCTCGGCTGGGCTACGAAGTCATTCCAACATCGTACCAGTGCGAGCAGTAAACGTGTGTCGACAGATGTTGCAGCGATATCGTTGACGCTTTCGATCATGGATCGTGATATTGCCCATAGTGGTAAGACCACTTGCGGAACACGTCAAAGTAGGGCAAAATTGAAGAGACGTGTTCATCGGTTCTGTTTTTATTAGCATATTCACAGAACGCCGAAAATACGTCTTTTTTTAGGCTCTCTTTTCGGTCACTTCACCGGTTAATGGGGCTCTACCGCTAGCTTTGGAAAGAGATATCCTTAATGTCCTTTGTGTAGTTTCTATATTAATATATAAGGTTGAGTGCCTTGTGGAGTAGTGCGGTGTTGCCACCGCATGAAGAACGGTTGGGGACATAAGCAGTACATCCCCGGCATTCGTTACCAACTCTTCTGGCTACTTCACTCCTGGTTGCCATAATGTCCACGCTTTGCTTCCGTGCATCTGCACGATAGCGCCAAATCAAGCGTCAACATGGGGAAAATAGCGGCATCGTCAGTATCAGACTCGTAAAGGCTGCAACCAACTTGGCAACGGGTAAGCATGGCAAGTTGTAAAGACGCCAGACTGAACCCCCCGTCACTGCAGATGTTGATGCCTTCGTACACGCGAGTGCGTTGGTGAGCGGTGTATACTGCTGAAAGCCAGTGCCATCCACTAGGGCAATACTCTGAGTGCCGTCGATCGGCCATCTCAACAAAATCCAGCAAAGCCTATCCACGAATACAATATGTACCAGTCGAGCGTCAATTTGTAGGCATAGAAGGCTAGTTGTGCTGTATACATAATCTGAGACAAAAAAGGCAGGGGTACTTCTACTCCTTGCCTTTACCTTTGTATCTTTTAGTTTGTCTCTCCGATGATCAAACTTCTTGTCTCACCTCTTCGATATTTTCCTCTACCTCATACGTGCTAATCACCGTGAGTGTCTCATATTGTGACGCCGCGAGATCGTTTGCGGCGATCCAGCGTTGGCGGCTGCGACCGACCGTCGCCGTGGATGTATGGGCTTGCGTCGCAATGGCGCGGATTGTCATACCGGTATGTAACAGCAGCCAGATTACTTGGTCAATTTCCTTCCCCATCTGGCACCTGCGATGACTGACGGCGCGTGGCAGCTGGGAAGGCGAGCGAGGTGACATTCTGCGTATGCTTTGTTTGCATGGCCGATGATAGACGCTTCCGTTTCTGTAAAGCTGCCTCAATCATAGCCATCACTGTCTCAGGTGTGACGGTTGGCGTTGTCTCAGTTACGACTTGTTCCTCTGTACGCTGAGACAATGTTTGTTCCACCTGGGTGGTAATCTCTTGCCGTACCGTGATCAGTGTCTCCGCAATGACCGCATTGACTATCTCTGTGATCAGTGTCTCCGCAATGACCGCATTGACTATCTCTGTTACCAGCGTCTCAAAGTCTATCGCAGGAGCTGGCGTCTCAGCTTCCTCTTTCCGCAAACTGTGTATCACCCGACTGTACAGGACGGCTAATATGGCACGGGCGATTATAGAGAAGCGTATCAACAATCGTCGCGATCTGGCTGTCTAGTTGTACCACCTGATCTACGCCTGCCATAATGACACCAACCAGCATAATGCAAACCAGCGCGATACTTAAGTTCTTCGCGTGATCTGCGCCTTTCTCATTCCCATCTTTCTTGGCTTGATCGGCTAACGTGTTTAAACTCAGGCCCCCGATATCAAGAGCCACGAATTGGGCAATGAATACGACGACATCACATTGGGCGGAAAAATGAACAATCGGGAGGAGCTTCACTGAGGCATATAAGACCGAGGCGACGAGCACCGGCTCTGCTGCTTTGCCTGCCAAGATCAGAAACCAGTTCCAGGTTATCGTAATATACTCGGATTGCGCCAAGAAGCGCTTGACTCTCGTACTCTTATCTGTGGGTTTTGATTGCGTGTCCTCCATTACTCGTCTCTCCTATAGCGTAATATTTAAGAGGTACGCCATATCCTGGGTGAGCTTCATGAGGTCATGGGTGACATCGAGCCGCATCAGACGAGATGCATATCATACTGCTGGATACTAGAAATCATGTGGTTGAGTGCATCAAGCGCTATAAAGGAACGGTAAATAGTTCTGTATTACGCATTGCGGAAATCATGCGTCCAGCTATTACGCGCAACTGCCCACGGATTATTGTCAGTCACAACCATCCAAGTGGCGATCCCACGCCCTCGAACGAAGATATTGAGGTTACTCATCAGCTGGCCGATGCGGGTAAGCTATTGGATATCGATCTGCTGGATCATATTATTATTGGCAATCCACGCTACATCAGTCTCAAAGAGCAGTTGCGCTGGTAAAAGGACGACTGAAAAAACTTACAAAAAAGTATCAAAAAAGAGGAGATCATTTGATACTCGATCTCCTCTTTTTGAAACGTTGGAAAAAATTACTTACGCTTTAGCAATGGCTTTTTCGTTTTTTTCACCTTTGCGCTTACGTGGTCGTACCTCTCCATCAGCAGAGGACTTGACATCGTTATCATCATCTTCAGGCTCTAGAGCTGCATCGACGACTTGACGAATGTCTACTGCGTAGACAAATGACATTTGCTCACGCAGTTCGTTGGGAATGTCTTCCAACAGGTCCGCTTTGTTCTTTTCTGGCAAAATGATGGTACGAATGCCCGAACGATAGGCTGCAAGTACCTTCTCTTTGATGCCTCCAATTGGCATGACTTTGCCACGAAGCGTAATTTCACCAGTCATAGCCACATCGGAGCGTACATTACGTCCCTTTGCTAGAGACACCAGGACGGTGACCATGGTTACTCCAGCTGAAGGCCCATCCTTAGGGATGCCTCCCGCAGGGACGTGAATATGAATGTTTTGTCCCTCAAACACGTTCTTTGGTAAGCCAAGCGCGGCTGCATTCGAACGGACATAGCTCAGTGCGGCCATGGCCAATTCTTTCATGACATCACCCAGTTGACCGGTCAATATCAAACGCTCTTCCTTACCCGGCATGGTGGCGACTTCAATAAACATAATCTCGCCGCCAACAGCAGTCCAAGCCAGGCCAGTGGCAATACCGGGACGATCGATACGTTCGGCAGCCTCATCGAAGAAGCGAGCGCGACCAAGGTACTCAGATGCCTTATCAGCGGTAACGTGGATAGGTGTCTCCAAACCTTCGGACACCTGGCGAGCGACCTTCCGACTAAGCGAGCCAATCTGACGCTCCAGATTACGTACGCCAGCCTCACGTGTATAATCACGAGCGACGCGACGCAACGCATCATCATCGATCGTCAATTCATCCTGCTTCAGACCATTTGCCTCACGCTGCTTTGGCAACAAGTAGTTACGCGCAATATGTAATTTTTGTTCTTCTGTATAGCCGGATAACTCCAGGATCTCCATACGGTCGCGCAAGGGAGCGGGAATAGGTTCCAGAGCATTGGCGGTGGCAATGAACATAACCTTGGATAGGTCAAAAGACAGATCCAGATAGTTATCTCGAAAATTGTAGTTCTGCTCAGGGTCCAATACTTCCAACAAAGCGGAAGAAGGATCACCACGCCAATCTGCGCCTACTTTGTCAACCTCATCGAGCATGATCACCGGATCGTTAGCTTCGACACGGCGAAGCGCCTGAATAATACGTCCCGGCATCGCACCGATATAGGTACGACGATGACCACGAATCTCAGCCTCGTCGCGAATACCGCCCAAAGACATACGGGCAAACTTGCGACCAAGAGCACGGGCGATCGATTGACCAAGCGATGTCTTACCAACTCCTGGCGGGCCAACAAAGCACAGAATTGGCTCGCGATTACGCGGATGAGCAGCCTCCTGAGTCACTAAAGGCTGCGTTGGAGAAATCTTCTCCACCTCCACACCATCCTCGATCTGAACCTCATCGCGCTCACGAGCCTGATCTGCTGCCAGGCGATCCTCTTTCAAGCGACGCACAGCCAGATATTCCAGGATACGCTCTTTGATCTTTTGCAAATCATAGTGATCCTCATCAAGAACCTGACGCGCATGAAGAACATCAATCTGGGTAGCAGTTCCTTTGCTCCATGGGAGTGAGACAAGCAATTCGACATACGTGCGAATAATACTATACTCAGGAGAGACAGTCGGCAATTTTTCCAGGCGTACTAGCTCGCGATGGGCCTCTTTAGAAGCTTCCTCGGGCATCTTAGCCTCTTCAATTTTGCGACGCAACTCATTGACAGTTGCCTGCTCCTCGCTCTCCTCACCCAACTCACGCTGGATAGCCTTGAGCTGTTCGCGCAGAAGATATTCGCGCTGCATCTTGCCCATTTCTTCCTGGGCACTCGTCTGAATCTTTTTCCCTAACTCAAGAATCTCAAGCTCATGAGCGAGAAAATTGCTCAACTGATTTAGCTTCTCGTGCACAGAATCGATTTCAAGGAGCTTCTGACGTAGTTCCATATCCATCTGCACAAAAGTAGCAATCACATAGACGACCTGACGCGGCTCCTCAAGATTCAGCGTAGCCGCCGCAACTCCTTCTGGCACGTTTTGCACGAGAGCGACCAGGCGTTGGAAATAACTGATCGCATTGCGTTTCATCGCTTCGGTCTCAGTATCACTTTCCTGAGTATCGGGCTTCGACGTAACATGTGCCAGCAAATACGGCTTTTCTTGCGTAAACTCATCAATAGTCACGCGCTCCAGGCCCTGAACAGCAATCTGTACCGTGCCATCAGGCATACGGAACATACGACCAACGCGCGAGACAGTGCCAACCCGATAGATATCATCAGGGCCAGCATGATCGGTATCCGGCGACTTCTGAGCCACCAATACAACCAAACGATTGCCCCGCATCACATCATCGATCAGGCGGATATAGCGCTCCTGACCAACCGAGAAAGGTTGGACAGAGAAAGGATAAATGACCGTATCTTTTAACGGCAAGATAGGTAAAATATCGGGAATATTTAAATTCTCTTCATCATCCATATGGTTCTGAGACTCAAGTGATATCTCCGAGTCAGCAGGAGCTTCAGTCTCTGGCGAAGCATCTGGCGTTTCTACACTGGTAGAAGGCACAGAAGAGCTATCAGGCTCCTCCTGTGGCTCCGAGGATATAGGGTCCGTCTCTTCAGAAGATGCCGATGGCAATGGATCGTCATTGGAAGCAGGATTTTGCTCCTGATCCTCGTCCTTAGAGTCAGCGGTAGAAATAGGCACATCATCCCCGGATTGGTTTTCCAGAAGTTCATCCGTAACCTCAGGCTCAGTATGTACCACTTTCACCTCATCCTTTTGCGGATCTGATTTATGATGGTTTGTATTTTTCTCCATAAAATTTTCTCAACGTTTTGCGAATTTTTTTACTCTTGCTTTACAGTACTCCGAACATGTAGTTGCTGAACTTTGTTCGCAGGTAATTTTGGTATATCGACAGAGAGCATGCCATTTTTGTAATGGGCAGTAACAGCATCATAGACCATAGGCGTTAGAATAAACACCTCGACCCGGAATGGGCCATAGCGAATTTGCGCCTCTTGATAGCTCAAACCTTCTTGATATTCATAGTCATCAAGGCGCTCACCACTCACAATCAATGCATCTTCATAAAGGGTAACATCAATTTCGTCTTCTTTCATTCCCGCAAGCTCTATTTTCACCCTAATCATCTCTGGTGACTCTAGAATATCTGCCAACGGACGCCAAATGGTAGATTGATACAGAATAGACTGCTGGCCCTGGCGAAGTGCGTCATTTAAAAGCTGACGATAATGCTGCTCCAGATATTTTTGTGAACCCTCACGCGAGCGATAGGTCACATGCCGATAGCGCATGCGCATAACTCTGTACCCCAATCATCGATAAAAAGGGATGGCTCACGCCTCTCTACTTACCTCGGTCTAGCAAAATGAAGAACGAGCTTGCACACACCATCGCGCAAGCGCAACTACTGGAAGGAGGGGACGTGCTTTCTAAGGACATAATTACTAAGAATATTGAAAAAAAGCAAAAGGAGTGAAGCATATTCTATGAGCAAGATAACGAATGTCCACTACCTCTTGCGATAAACAACACGACAGAAAAATGGCGCGATTTAATTTATTCTAGTGAAAGGTCTTTTTCTCCCGCAACAAGGGCTTCCTGACATTCGGGACAGACGTATTCGTACTCAGATTTACCCTCTGAAAGCACATCACTTTGGATCACGCGAGCATAGCGGAGATTGGTAGCTTTTCCACATCTCGCGCACGTGACGTATGTCTCCGTGATGGCAGTTCGTCGGGTACCAAGAACATCTTCCTGCATGACCGACACCTGTCTTTCTATGCTATTTAGGAAAAGGCTTCAACAGCAAATGTCTCATATTTACGCTACTGGAACTTTTACCAGAGACATAGCATAAAGCCTTTCCATAAGGCCTAACACATTTGATTATGGCACGCCTTCTCTAAAATTGCAAGTACGTTGGCAAGTGCCCGCCACAGGTGATCAATGCACTCTTTATCGAAAAAAAGCCGTTCAAAAAATGCTGGACGAGTACACCTTGATATGCTACTATGTTTCTATATTCCTCATGGTGATGCCAGGTGCTTCTTTGTAGTGCGGCACAAATATTAATCGTGCTATTGTGACAACTATCTCTACAACACCGAGGGCAAAAATGCATACGTTCAAACGTTGGCTAAACAAATTGTTCCCATGGTGGCCTTGGACAGGGTTAACCGGTGTGGACAAGCCAAACCTGGCTCGTGACGTCGGCTGGAACATCCCTCCAGAAGGAACGTGGAGGTCAACAGCCCATGGAATAGAGCCATCAAAACCGCCTGGTAGTATATCCATAGCAGTCGAGCAGCAATCCCAGACCAACAATAATACGTTTCCTTCATCGGCTACTTCCACGTCTGAAAGAAACAAACCATGTATACCCTTTTCACATCCCAAACAGAACACTACCTCAAATACAGAATGCCATTTACAATTTCTCCGTTATCTCGTCCAACGCGGAACGTTCAACGACGATCTGGGATAAAATGAAAGATTCCGTCTCCGAGCCAGTTAAATAAAGTCAGCAACAAATTGTAAAAATATGGGGCACAGCAGAAAAGAAAACGCCTACCCCATATTTTCACTTTGTAGCAATGCATAAACCGGATTACTCCGACTCCCAAACCATATCTTCTTATACCTCAGCCGCTCGAAAACCCTGAGCCAGAGCATCTTGCTCCGAAGTAAAGTAGATGAGATCAACAGGCTTTTCGGAGACATCTGTCAGCAGAACTAGAGGAGTTTCCACAGGATAATAATACTTTGTACTTGCGACTCCCACAAAAACAGCATCGGCAGGGGCACTGTTATTCACAGCAGACGTACTGGCCGAAGAAGAAGATCCTGTCGCACCATTTGATAGAGCTTCTACATGTCCATTCGAAGGGTGAACAGCATATATTTGTCCATGGAGATCAGAAGCGGATGTCGCAGCATCAGAAACAGGAGCATCGGTCTCAGGTGATGCCGCCATCGTATCATAAGTCAATTGGATAGGCGGCTCCTCAACTTCAATTGTATGCTGCAAACGACGACGCACTAACGAGAATGTGACAATACCAGTAACAGTCAGACCCAAACCAAAACCCATAGCAATCCAGAAACGTCGATCCTGCTCAGCGATCGTCTGTTGTGCCTGACGCCCACGTTTCACCAGTTGGCCTGAAACCTCGCCGCCACGCTCCGCAATAACATGAGAGAGTTTACTGCCACGATCTCTCAAATCCTCGCGTAGATCACTCGTGCGCCTGATCAAATCCTGATTGTTCGAACGTACCCGCAATTCAGTCAGCACATCAGAAAGTGTCGTGCCAACAGACTGCAAACGATCGTGAACATCGGATTGTGTATCGGTAGTAAAAGCGACCAACTTCTCTTTATATTTAGCATTTTGCTGATTTACCCGAGCCAGCCCAACCTCTTGCTGAGCACGTATACGATTAATCACAGTATTTAAAACTGGCAACAAGGCGCTCACGGACAATACGCCTACACGAATCCAGCGACTTGCTTCCTGTACTGTCTTTTTTGATTGAGAACTCATTGAACCTCCTTATGCAAAGCAAAGCTACGTACGTAGAGGTATACGATCTATTGTGCCTTCTCGATGCACCACCAGATAAGATCTGGCGTAGTTGGGATAGACTAAAATAATTCAGCGCCCCCATCTCTCCACGTAATAGCAAACGACACATCGCTGCAAGGCATATGCACTAGTATGTCAGTTTATATTGAAGTCTGTCAAGAAAAACAAGGAGAACGAAAGGAATAAAAAGAGAATAGACCACAGCAAATGGACAGCCTGCACTTCAGAGGGGAACCTCAATCAATAGTACTATTTATCTTTATGAGAGGAAACAATCCATGAAAAAGAAAGATCACACTAGTTTTCGTCGGATGTAAAATCGCTAAGTTGAAGGACCAGGCGACAGAAATGAAGCATCGCTGAAGCTGATTCTAAATACACTTCATCATTGATAACAGACTGCTGGATATGCGGAAGGCGACGACGCAAGGCACGTAAAACAACCATCACATCTTCTTTCAAGGCCGCATCGAGATCGCCACGCTGCATCAACAGAATGACCTGACTCACAATCGAGTCGACTTCATGGCGCATCATATCTATATCATCAACGCTGGGCTCATCCTCTTCATCATCATCAAAAATGCGCTCCGCATCGGCCCCACCAGATAGCTGATCCAGCCATACATCATCACTATCGCAATGAGAAGTATCGCCATTACTATAGGCAATATCATTACACCTGGGCTTACATGATTGTTGTATATGAGCTTGTGGTTCTTCTTGCTTTACACCTAGCTCTCTCAATAGCACGGATAACTCTTCTTCCCAGCTAGCCATAGAGCACCTCCTTGCGAAAAAACGCAAACTGTGATCATTACAAGAACTTTCGGAGCCGCACGTTCAAAACAATTAAAAACACGGATCTTATGCAGATAGCACTAATTCCCCAAGCTTGAAGCTTTAACCGAAGTGTAGCACAGTGTTTCAGCATTGTAAATGACCCAAATGGTTCTTGAGAATACCGCCGGAGATAGGATTTTTCGCTATAAAACTTCTAACGCATACGTATGTATCTATTTCGCATAAGACACTTTTTAACCCACAAATCTATAGATATATATGTGCATAACGCTTCAGGTCATCTCCCTATAGCATAGAGAGGTGACCTGTCTTAGCATCTTTTTTGCTCGTGATCACAAAACACGAGAGACATGTCGGCACCGATGAGGAGAGTAGCATCCACCACTCTATCAGACAACATCAGTCACTCGCCATTAAAGTCTGACTCAACAACGTCAAAGCCTGCTCAGCGGTCGCACCAGTATGGACGATCGCCATCAGAGCCTGAGTCATCTGCCGGGGCTGCTCATGCTGCACCACGTTACGACCATAAACGATACCTGACGCTCCCTGTTCTATCAGAGCATAGGTGCGAGATAGAATTTCAACATCCGAGGTACGCCCTCCTCCACGCGGTAAGACCGGCTTGCCAGAGGCAGCCTGAACAATACGATGATACTCCTCTACATGATCGCAAGGATCAGCTTTGATAATGTCAGCCCCCAGTTCGACCGCCTGACGTACAAGCGGCAGAATTTTGTCGATATCACCATCGACCATATATGCTCCCTGTTGCTCATTTGGTCGCATCACCAACGGTTCAACCATCAAGGGCATACCATAACGCTCACACAGCGGCTTCAGAGTGCATACGTTTTGTATGCATTGATGATAAAGTTCCGGCTGCTCGGGCAGTAGGAATAAGTTTACAACCACACAGGCAGCATCCAATGCCAATGCCTGTTCTAGCGGCTGCTGAATCAATTGACTAAAAAGATGACGTGGCAGGGTCGGCCCATAAACGTTTGCAATATCCGTGCGCAAGACCAGAGAAGGTTTGGCTTTTCCGGGTAGAGACTGTAATATAGGAGCTTGGCCTGGGCTCAGCTGAATAGCATCAGGATTAGCAGCCACAATAATATCAACTGCTCTATGGATATCTTCGATGCCGTTAAGAAACGTCTTTTCATTAAAGAAACCGTGATCAATTGCTACATCAAAACATTTACCATCTTCACCAAAGAGGCGGCGAAGGCGAGGGATAATAGACATATTATGCTACCTTGCTTTCCATATCAAGCGTCCGATTATACAGCGGTTCTTCGGAAAAGCCCATCCATTTTCATGCGGAGTGGTGCGCCAGCGGCGCATGATGTTTCATAACTCTTTCTAACGTCTCATCACCCATGGTGTCTCGCGTTATTTTATGTGAGTGGAAACAGCACGGCCCTCACAAAATAATTTGCGAGGCGCTGCAGCCGCAAAGGAGTCAGGTTGATGTGCACGGAAAAGTTACTTTCCATTTAAGTATGGACAACAAGCTATGGACTTGTCAAATAACACAAAGAGCATCATTTTCAGCCTTGTCACAAAGGAATTTACCGAATTCTAAGTATTCTCATCAATTTCTAAGGTTATTGTACCATGAACACCATCAAAAGTACACTATTAGCCATAAAAAGACAACATGATATACATTAATACCCATGGAACAATCTAGTAGAGGATAAAAACAGACAACAGCAGAGATCTAATGCCGAATATTGGGTGGGGAAACTTGCAGAAATGAGGTGAAAAGTCCAATCAAGACACCGTCTTCTTTGATCACAACCATGTCAGCACCCTGCTTACAATAGACTCCATCTCCAATGCAGCGACGGTTGAAATGACAGCTGATACGAAAAGTACTACCCATGGTCAGTTGTTCAATATTTGCCAGACACTCACGCAGCGTAAACATACGCCGCCACGGAACAGATGCATCATCGATCCAGATTTCCAGGCTAAACTCTTTCGACGACAAATGCATATCGCTCCCATATAAAGTGTTCAGAGCAGAACTAGTCACAATATAGGAGTAGTCATCCATAGACGTTACTTCTTTCATGGCCTAAAATAGACACATAGACAAGCTAAGATAATGTTTGGGTGAATATATATCTACGAGAGAGAAGAATACAAAATTGCTACGTACTTTTACGTGAATTCTATGACAAATATACCATACGGTTCTTCAAAAGTACATAGTTCATACAGTGTCTACAGGGCATTCCGCTGCCGCACCTCGTTTGCATTTTCTCCAACCTTTGTGCGCTCACCTGAATGGTCTGCACGCCATTAGTAACACATTGTTCACCTAGGTCCATCCCCTTGGGGAATCTATATGTGTTCGTTATCCGTTAGTACATGAGCATAAACATCAGCTAGGGCGAGCGAGAGTGTTAAACTGTACAATTGTGCAGACTCTCCCGCTTGATAAAGCTGATAGTGCCAGGCGTTCCCCTCACGGGTGAATACTTCTATTGCCTGCTGTTGTGTGCTGACCAGGACATACTCCTGTAGACTTGTCAGTTGCTGATAGTAGGCAAACTTTTTACCACGATCATATGCTTCTGTGGATGGTGACAACACTTCGACTATGATGCGAGGATCATAGATTGTGTCTTCTTGCCAGTCGGTAGGCTCACAACTGATAGTGATATCAGGATAGACATAACGTGATGCAGAAAGCTGGACACGGACGTCTGACGTGAAGACGTGACAGGAGTTATCAACGTTGTAAACCTTGATAAATATACGTAGCTGTGGCAGTTTCCTGTTATATTAGTATACTTCACAATGAAGCAGGTGTGGGAAAGCGATCAGTCATTGCACACAAAAAAGAGAGAAGCTTTTACACTTCTCTCAAGTCGTATCCTCTTATCCTTCCTCTCTTTCGTAAAATGTAGGTAGAGGTGTGAATCGGGAAGGGAAGTCATGAAAATAGCTGTAGACATCGATGGGACGATTACCTGGAGCAACGTCCCTGTTTTTGTAGAGGAATGCAATAAGGCATTTGATCTGGGTATTAGTGCAGAAACATTACATAGTCTTACGGACAAAGAAGACTTTTACGCCTTGCCAGAGGTGGCAGCTAGGCTAGCACAAGAGGAATATTTTTGTGATGAGTTGGCCTGGATCGAATTTCGCGAGCGGTGTTTACTTGAAGCGCTCGTAATGGACGATGCACCTGCAGGCGTTGCCAGGCTTGCCACATTCGGAGATCTTGCGTATTATACTGCACGATATAGTGATGAGCATGAAATACAGCTAGAAATAGAAAAAGCAAGCAAGCAGTGGCTAAAGTATCATGGATTCATCAATCATCATAGTGTCGTATTTTGTGATAGAATAGAAGACAAAATAGCAAAAATATTGAATATATCCCAAAATGAGTATATACTTCTGATAGATGATAGTTATAAACGCGTACTTGATGTGATCGAGCATATAGAAGGAGATGATAGAGACTTGTTGATTGAAAAATTGATGCTGGTCGCGCTACGAGCTAACGCTAATGAACTACCATTAACTGATGTACATGTGATTGCTCTCCCATACTGGGATGAGATCGACAGTATTATCGAAAGGATTGAAGCTCATGGCAGACGAACCCAAACCACCGCCAAATACGCCGCCACTACAAAAGCCACCAGAGACGCCAACACCAAAAAAACCATACGTGCCAGATACTCCACCACCACCTCCGGACAGAAAAAAGCGTAAGTAGTTTCAATGAGACTCTGTAACAATCATTTCGTCTGGCCTTCTAAGGCCGAGCGCTTTTATTTGTCTCATGGAGTAGCATAGTCAGTGATACTTAATACTCATAGAATGCAGTCGACTTTTTAAACTTTTAAAATCCCCCCTCTGCAAGGGTTGATATTGCAGGCCTAAAAAATGCTTTACGTGCATATACTTTGTGAATAAGATTTATATATTATTTTGAAGGGACTCTATAAGAATGTTAAAAAAGAACATTATTCTTATTGCATCACTATTTGTGATTATCGGGGCATTATCAGTCGCAGTGTCAATACTGACTAATAGTATTAGAAGGTTTTGACACTGTTTTTTATTGTGCCATACGACATGGCTATACCCTTGCAAGGGGATTGATAGTATAGTCAGTCAGAGTTGGTCCGTCCGCAAAGCGTGCCCGCTCATTGAAATAGGTCACAACACGATTGAGTTGTGAAATTGTAAGAGAATGCACAGTTAATTCGTGCATTCTCTATTCTATCATAGAAATACTGTTCCTTTAGGAGGCGTTTTTGTCAGCGTTATAAGGAGTAGTGATGGGCAAGAGAGTTATTACAATGCTGGGAGTGGGTTCGTGGGGGTAAACCAGATTGTATCTTCTGCCCAATTAATCGCATCATCTAGTTCCTATTCTGTCTACGCATGTGCATATGATTTCGGCAATGCAGACATAGACTGCGATGGGAATAGCTTCTAGATGAGCTAAACCCAAGACCGAGATACATGCAAAAATAGGATGTAGGGGAAACAGGCAGAAATAGTAAAATCTTCTACCTGCTTCCCTTTTGCATCTCGTGTTATCCAGACAGAGATAGTGACAGGTGATTTTTCGGGTATGTATCCGCAAACATAAAAAAGTCCTCAACCGGCTCGTAGAACCAATTGAGGAAAAGGTAGCGGCGACAGGAATCGAACCTGTGACACAGGGCTTATGAGTCCCTTGCTCTGCCGACTGAGCTACGCCGCCATGCTGGATAGTCCACATACTAACGAGGATTTGTGTCCTTCGTGGTACGGCACTATAATATCACGACTACCCATAGGATGCAAGGGGGTAGGTGATGAATTTTGCAAATAACAGAAAATATATCTAATACGAGGTAAAAAAGAAAGAACCCCTTCTTGTTCATTTATCAATGAAGAAGGGGTTCTGGTAGCGGGAACAGGATTTGAACCTATGACCTCCGGGTTATGAGCCCGACGAGCTAACCACTGCTCTATCCCGCGTCAATATGGGAAAGTGCCTGAAGCATTGGTAGCGGGAACAGGATTTGAACCTATGACCTCCGGGTTATGAGCCCGACGAGCTAACCACTGCTCTATCCCGCGTCAATAATGGAAAAATGCAAAAGGCACTGGTAGCGGGAACAGGATTCGAACCTGTGACCTCCGGGTTATGAGCCCGACGAGCTAACCACTGCTCTATCCCGCGTCGACTGTCTTAGAATACTACATCCAAGCGTAGTTGTCAAGTAGCAAAGACAAACGGACAAAATGGTTGCGTCTCTAAAAAATGCCAGTTAATGTTACTTTTACGCATTGACAAACGGGTGGAAATTCTAGTATGCTCTAAGGAGAATACAGTTTTTTCAAATTCTGGCTCGTCCAGTCCAAGGAGGTGCAGTTTTATGGCCAAACACACTTACCTACACACTGTGCCTGCATGCACCTTGTCTACCTGCCACGGCAGTAGAGGGCGAACACCACACAGCCAGGTTTCCACTATCTCCTTGCGATGCGGAGTCCCTGACTAGCGTGTATAGTTCGCACGCTCTTCCCCTCCGGCACGGTAGGCAGCCAACATTTTATATATACTGCGAATACCGTGTCTTTTTTTATTCTCTGTGGAGGGAAGACAGCATTGATTAATAATCCGGCACAACTAACCGGTATGGTCCTCAACGGCGCGCATGGCATTTATGATGTGCATACCGATGGTGGAGTCCTACGCTGTACGCTACGAGGCAAACTCAAAAAAGCTTTTGCGCAAGCAAATGCGGCTAAACCAGCAGGAAAATTTCAGCCAACGCAAACACGTGCCAATAAATATGTCAGCGAGCAGCAGGCCGAGCGCATCGAGCGCATAGAGAAGCGGGATAGTAATGAAGTAGCACCACCAACACGGCTCTCTGTTGGCGATTACGTCGTGATACGGAAACTGGATGACACGACCGGTCTGATCGAAGAAATACTACCACGTACAAGCGAGCTTTCCCGTCTCGATGCGGGTTCAAACGCCAAAAGATCAATTCAACAAACTTTATTAGCCAATCTCAATCAAGTAGTGGTCGTATTCTCCACCACACAACCTGAGCCACATTTTAGTCTATTAGACCGCTATCTGACAATCTGCGAATCGGCACAGCTAACACCAGTCATCTGCATCAACAAAGCTGATCTGGACCATCGCCCGTATGTAGACGAGGAAGTGGAACTCTACACTCAATTGGACTACACCATCATCCGTACCAGTATTCACACGCAGGAAGGAATCAACCTGCTACGTGAAATACTCAAAGACCATATTAGCCTATTTACAGGTCCATCAGGTGTGGGCAAATCCTCACTCGTCAACGCGATCGAACCTGGCATGGCCCTACGGACAGGATTGGTCAGCGATGTGACGGGTAAAGGCAAACATACAACCACCGGCTCTCAACTCTATCCGCTCTCAGACGGTGGCTGGCTGGCCGATTCAGCAGGTATCCGCGCCCTGGCCACCTGGAATATTCCACCTGAAGAACTGGCGACATGCTTTAGAGAATTTCGTCCCTATCTGGGTGAGTGCAGCTATACGGATTGTGCCCATCTCGATGAAGATGGCTGTGCTATACGCGAAGCTGTGGACGATGGATTAATCAATGAGCGTCGCTATCGTAGTTATTCCCGTATGTTTACCGGCGAAGAACGCTAACGTAGTAAGATAACAGGCAGATCGTTCTCAGCTCTATAAAAAATGAGCGGAAACGGCCTGCCATTTCCACCACTTAGCTTGCTTTAAGTACCGACAGAATGGATGGCACAATACTGCTATCTTGCTCTGGCAGGACGGTGCGTGGATCGAATAGTAGAGTATCCCGTAATATACGGGTAATGATGGGAGTAACAAGCCCGCGTAGACGCTGAGAGATCAGATCAAGCGGACTCGGCATCACTGCTGCATCCAATGCCAGCAGTGTCGTGGGAAGCGTCTCACCAGGCAACGATCCTCCGCCGATTGTGGACTCTCCAAACTGGGTGTGCGCTGCGATCCCCGCTGCGGTAAGTTGATGTGACCAGTTGGCTGCTCGTTGCGCCAATTGTTCTGGTCGTGTGGAAATCATGCGCCAGACAGGGATATGCGTCTCAGCCTGATCACGTTGGTAATGGCGTAAAGTCGCCTCTAAAGCCGCCAACGTCATTTTATCGATACGCACCGCACGCATCAAGGGATGTTTCGCCAGGCGACCTATAATCTCTGCCTTGCCTACCAGAATGCCAGCCTGTGGACCACCTAATAACTTGTCTCCGGAGAAACAAACAAGATCAGCACCAGCGACCAGACTCTCGCGAGGCGTTGGCTCATGCACCAGACCATAGCGCTCACAATTCAGCAAACAGCCACTCCCTAGATCATCCATCACGAGCAGTCCACGCTCATGGGCCAGTTCTACCAGCTCACGCGTCGAAGTAGATTCAGTAAAACCGGTGATCAAAAAATTGCTGGGATGTACCGACAAAAGTACTGCCGAACGCTCGGTAATCGCCGCCGCATAGTCAGCAATACGCGTCCGATTCGTCGTCCCAACCTCAACCAGAGTACAACCACTCTGTCGTATCACATCAGGAATACGAAAACCGCCACCAATCTCAATCAGCTGACCACGCGAGATCACCACCTCGCGACCCAATGCCAGCGCACTCAATCCCAACAGCACAGCTGACGCATTATTATTCGTCACCAGCGCCGCCTCAGCTCCCGTCAACTCCTGCAATAAAGCCGTGATATGAACATGACGGGAGCCCCGCGTACCCAGTTCTAGATCATATTCAAGATTTGAATAGCCACCAGCCACACGCTGAACCGCCAACAAAGCATCCTGACTTAAAGGAGCACGTCCGAGATTGGTATTGATAATGACCCCGGTAGCATTGATGAGTGGGCGCAACTGGGGAAGAAATTGTGCTTGGAGAGATAGCGCCGCGTGGGCGACCAGAGCTTCAGCAGAAGGACAAGGTACCCCCAAACGAATATCATCGCGGGCAGCGGCAACACTGCGGCGCAAAGCATCCACCGCCAACGCACGCGAAAAAGCCGCCACCAACTCCTCACCTTGAGGAGTATGTAGCAGCTCATCAACGGATGGCAACAGACGAAACTGATTGTGCTCAAGAGTCATAATACATCATCTCGCCACGTCTGATGGCACTAATGCAAAGAGTAAAACATCGTAATAGCCAGACTGTTCGCCACCTTCCCCATCACAGCACGTAGATCAGGATCATTGAGACGACAGATGGCATATTGATCAGCCAGCAAAGAACGGAGAATAGGATACATCAATTCCGTTTTCACTAGACTATCTGTGTCCAACAAAGGATAATCACGTTTAAGAAGCAAATGATGATAAGGGCGAAGTTTGCCACGGTAAGAAGTGAGCGCGACGACGTTGACGGCACCTGCGTGCCGACAAAAAGGCTCTCCTGACACTACAAGTGCAGGGTGCCAGTCTAATATGCGTTTCTCTTCAATCCCTGGCGGAAGAGATGAATATCCGAAGTTCACCCAATACACCATGCCAAACTGCACAGGCGTGAGATAGGTGAGAGCTTCCGGTGCAATTTCTGGAGGGTGAGGCATGGTAATTAAACTAACACATCTTCACTAGCCAACAGTAAAATTAAGGGTGAACAAGAGCAACCGGAGAATAGGATGGTACATCGTTGGTCTCAAGCTGAGAACGGAAACAAGCCGATGTTAGAGCCCAAGCCTGGCCGACGAGACCCAAACGCTCATCACGCTCATCTTGGCTTTCTTCTTGTAATGCAACAGCTATGAGCTCCATATCACGCTTGTACTGTTCGCGAAGCAAAGAAGAACGGCTGAAGTCACAATTCGTCGCCATAGAAGCTACCTCTTATTCCTAAATCCAAACAGATTACTCATACATTGGGTAGCGGAAAAAACCGCATGAGGCATGATGAATTTCTCCAACGATGGAGATTATACCAGTAATTTAGGCAAGACGCAATGCTTTTGGCAGTGACTTTCCCTGATCATGCTAAATAAGGAAGAATTTACCTATACTTTAGAACTCGTAAAAAACTGGCAAAAAATGCTTGACACTACTGTAGGATTCGGCTATAATGTGGTCGTTGATCACTCAGACAGATCACCAGAGGAACTGGGGTGTTTGACACTATTGGGGCAGTTACCAAAGTGGCCAAATGGGACTGACTGTAAATCAGTTGCGAGAGCTTCGAAGGTTCGAATCCTTCACTGCCCACCACTATCAATGACTCCAGCTATTGGTAGTACAAGTATCAAGCCCGCGTGGCGCAGTGGTAGCGCACATTCTTGGTAAGAATGAGGTCATGGGTTCAAATCCCATCACGGGCTTCCGTGGTTTCTATATGTTGGATAGGCTGTTACGCGCTCTTCTATAATGATTCTGGCCCATCTACATGAATTCCACGAGTATCTTATAAGAAAATAAGACAAGATCCTTGCTGCCGTCTTCTGATTGATCGTCACATTCCCGCTTGTTATTGTAGAGAGATTTATCTCATTGTTTGACGATTAGATACTAGAGGGCGGCTGCTGCATGTCTATACTCATCCGTTGCTACCTGATCTGATCGTAAGCAGGATTGCAGAAGGAGCCACAGTAGGAAATGGCGAAGAAAAAGTTCGAGCGAACAAAACCGCATGTGAACATTGGAACTATTGGGCACATTGACCATGGTAAAACAACCCTGACTGCTGCCATTACAAAAGTATTGGCGAATGCTCAGCTTGCCAAATATACGGCTTTTGACCAGATCGATAAAGCTCCAGAAGAGCGCGAACGTGGTATCACGATCTCTATTGCTCACCTGGAATATGAGACCGAGAAGCGCCACTATGCGCACGTAGACTGCCCTGGTCACGCTGACTATATTAAGAATATGATTACCGGTGCCGCACAGATGGACGGCGCTATCCTCGTAGTGAGCGCTCCTGATGGTCCTATGCCTCAGACGCGTGAGCATGTACTGCTTGCTCGTCAGGTAGAGGTACCAGCCATGGTTGTCTTCCTGAATAAGGTTGACATGATGGATGACGAAGAGTTGCTCGAATTGGTTGAGTTGGAAGTACGTGAGCTTCTCTCCAAATACCAGTTCCCTGGCGATGACGTTCCCGTCGTACGCGGATCGGCACTGGCCGCTCTGGAGAGCAAAGGTGATCTGTCCCGCAACGATCCAGCTGCCAAAAGCATCTGGGATCTGATGGATCAGGTAGATGCCTACATCCCCACGCCTCCGCGTGCTACCGATCAGCCGTTCATGATGCCAATTGAAGATGTCTTCGGTATTAAAGGTCGCGGCACCGTCGCCACCGGACGTATCGAGCGTGGCGTCGTCAAAGTTGGCGAAAACGTTGAGATCGTCGGCATGCAGGAAGTCACACGTAACGTCGTCGTCACAGGCGTCGAAATGTTCCAGAAAACATTGGACTCCGGTATGGCTGGCGATAACGTCGGATGTCTGTTGCGTGGTATTGAGCGTGCTGATATCGAGCGTGGTCAGGTTCTGGCCAAGCCCGGTTCGATCAAACCACACAAGAACTTCTTAGCAGAAGTTTATGTCCTCTCGAAAGAAGAGGGCGGCCGTCACACACCATTCTTCAACGGCTATCGTCCCCAGTTCTACGTCCGCACAACAGACGTAACCGGATCGATCAAGTTGCCGGAAGGTGTGGAGATGGTTATGCCTGGTGATAACATCGAAATGACGGTAGAGTTAATTCAGCCGGTCGCCTTGGAAGAGGGTGTGAAATTCACCATCCGCGAAGGTGGTCGAACCGTTGGTGCTGGTATCTGCACAAAAGTACTCGGATAAGGTTAGCGAATAAAAGGTAAGTGGACGCATGATTACCTTGCGTCCATACCTTGCTTTTTACAAAGATAACCATTAACATACGCTATACGAGTAGACAGCAAGCCAGACACTAATGGTGAACGGAGAAAAAGATGGCTAGTAAAAGCAAAGAGAATCGCATTGTGGTAACATTGGCTTGCACAACTTGCAAAAGTCGCAACTATTCCACATCAAAGAACAAAAAGAATAACCCGGAGCGTATGGAGCTGCGGAAGTATTGCAACACATGCCAGCAGCCTTCACCTCATCGTGAAACCAAGTAGGAAGTGAGGTTGTCTCTCTTCCCTTCAACCTCGTACGTTGAGCAGAAGTGCAATCGCTACTGATCAGAAAGGCTGAAGAACGTGGCAAAGAACATCACTGACAGGAAAAAAAACGTCAGCCGGAGTCAGACAACTGAAGTCAAGTCGCAAGAGCAGGTACAAACATCAGGTAAAACTGCTGAGGAACGACATGCGGCGGCCATAGCTAAATCGGCACCAAAAGCTGCCGTCAGCAAACAGGCCGCAGGTCGCTCTGCCAAAGCGCCTTCTCTATTAGCACGCTTGCGAAACAACAAGATCGGTCGTTTTGTGTTCGAGGCATATTACGAACTTCGACATAAAGTGACTTGGCCAACGTTTGAGGAAGCCAGAAATATGACTGTGATGGTCTTGATCATCTCGGCAGTACTTGGTGGACTCTTATCATTGATCGATCTCGGGCTTTTTCATCTCTTCCAACTTGTAATCAATGGGTAACGAGCTTCGTTACCTGGAAATTTAAAGGGGAAATGTCGTGGTTACTGAACGTACCAGCGCGAAAGAGCCGCCCGAGGAAAAACGTGCCTGGTATGCCATACATACATACTCGGGCTATGAAAACAAAGTGAGAAGCCATCTTGAGGCACGCATCGCTTCGATGGATATGCGTAACAAAATATTTCGCATCATCGTCCCGATGGAAGAAGAGGTGGAAATTAAACAGGGCCAAAGACGCACAGTGCAGCGCAAGGTTTTTCCTGGCTATGTCCTGGTCGAAATGATTATGAGCGACGAAGCCTGGTATGTTGTCCGTAACACGCCTGGAGTAACGAGTTTTGTAGGTTCCGGAACAAGGCCCGTTCCTCTACACGACCACGAAGTCAAAACAATCTTGAAGCAGGTCACACATGAGACAGAGAAGCCAAAGGCGAAGGTCAACTTCACTAAAGGCCAAAGCGTACGTGTGGTGGATGGCCCATTTACCGAATTTATCGGCACCGTCAACGATATTAATATGGATCGTAATAAAGTAACAGTGCTGGTCTCATTCTTCGGACGCGAGACCCCCGTTGTACTGGATTTTTCTGCAGGTAGAGAAAATCTAGGGCGGACCAATAATTAGCGACCCATTTTCTGAGGAGATTTGAACACTTATGGCAAAGCGTATTAAAGCTGTAGTAAAATTGCAGATTCCAGCCGGGAAAGCGACACCAGCCCCACCAATTGGTACTGCTCTTGGACCTCACGGCATCAACTTGATGATGTTCTGTAAGGAATATAATGCACGTACAGCCGAACAGGTTGGCATGGTTATTCCTGCTGAGATCACCATCTTTGAAGATCGTTCATTCACATTTATTACCAAGACTCCCCCCGTCCCTGACTTGCTAAAGTCAGCGGCAGGCATCACCTCTGGCTCCGCAACGCCAAATAAGACCAAGGTCGGCAGCATCGACCGCGTCAAGTTGCGTGAAATCGCCGAGTTGAAGATGAAAGAGCTCAACGTTAATAGTATCGAGGCTGCTGAGAAGACAATCGAAGGTACCGCGCGCAGCATGGGTGTCACAATCGAGTAATTTCTGCCCGAAAGTCACTGCGGTAATTGCCTCAAGGAGGGCAACGAATAAATGGCAACAACAACTCACGGAAAAAAGTATCTGGAAGCGGTAAAGCTTGTTGATGCAGAGAAACTGTATCAGCCAGAAGAAGCTGTTTCACTCCTCAAAAAGGTCAGCTATACGAAGTTCGACGCAACTGTCGAAATACATATGAAGCTTGGTGTTGATCCACGCCACGCTGATCAGATGGTTCGCGGAGTAGCAATGCTGCCCGCTGGAACCGGTAAAGAAGTCCGAGTGCTCGTTTTTGCACAAGGTGAGAAGGCTGCCGAAGCAGAGGCTGCAGGCGCTGACGTTGTCGGTCTTGACGATGTTATCAAACAGATTGAAAATGACTGGCTCGGCTTTGATGTCGCGATCGCTACGCCTGATGTGATGGGTAAAGTTGGTCGCCTTGGTAAGAAGCTCGGTCCCCGAGGCCTGATGCCAAGTCCAAAAGCTGGCACCATTACCTTTGATCTGGCCAAAACCATTCGAGACGTCAAAGCTGGTCGTGTAGAATTTAAAGTCGACCGCACCTCGCTACTGCATATCCCAGCCGGGAAATTGTCATTTAGCGATGAGTCCTTGATGCAGAACATCTCATCAATCATCGACTCAGTCATGCGTGCGCGTCCGACTGGTGCGAAGGGCACGTACGTAAAGAGCGTCGTCCTTTCATCAACCATGTCGCCCAGCATCCGTCTTGAGGTAGCTGCAGCTACAGCGCTCAAACCCCAGGTATAAAAACATTACAAATCAATGGTGACATTTTCATGAGCCTTTGACTCATGAAGATGTCACCATTGATTTTATACGAGCGCCGAAGGCGTGATATTTCCTTGATATGGGTATGAAGTCACAACCCTGGCAATTTCACACAGGGAGTTCACAAAATAACCTCTTTGTGTTATTATAACAATAGTAAGCGTCCTACACATACAAATTTCAGATGATTTATCATCGCCGAAGACAGCAAGCATGCTAACAAGCATCTAAGCGATCTTTAGCAAAAGATCGACTTGCCGAGGGGATTTAACTATTTAACGCAATATGCTGGTCTGCTGCTTTAAAACGGCGCTGGCATATGAAACAGAATAGACGTTCTCTCTCCTGACCTTCGGTAGTGTATCGAAGGCATTTTTATTGTCCTTAATTACACAGTAATTTTATCTGGAAGGAGGGAAACACCTTATGCCAACACAGGCAAAAGCTGGAAAAATTGACGAGTTAGCAGACAAGCTTAATAGTTCAGCCATCGCTATCCTGGTCCAAACCCAGGGTCTCACAGTGAAGGATATGAACGATTTGCGCCAGAAGATGCGTGCAGCCAAAGTGGAGTTCCAGGTTGCCAAGAACACACTGCTGCGTATCGCTTCCGAGCGCAACAAAATGACCAATGTGGATAATAAAATATTCAATGGTCAGACTGCTGTCGCTTTCGGATATGAAGACGAAGTGGCTACAGCCAAGGCTATCACTGACTATATCGCTACCTCGAAGGTAGCAGTGCTCAAATCTGCTATCCTTGGTGGTCGTTCGATTACGGCTGCACAAGTTGAAGGTCTCAGTAAGATCAAAGGTGGCAAACTTCAGTCAAAAGCTGAAGTCGTTGGAACCATTCAGGGACCACTTGCCAGCGCATACGGTCTACTTACTGCACCATTACGCGATTTAACGTATGTGCTACAGGCACGTGCAGATCAACTCAATAGCGAAACATCCGCTGAATAGTAAAGAGGAGAAATAAACCATGGCTGTATCAGAAATCATTTCAGACATTGAAAAGTTGAACGTTCTCGAACTCGTCGAATTGACAAAAACCTTGCAGGAAAAATGGGGCGTAAGTGCCGCACCTGTTGCTGCCGCAGCCGCACCTGCCGCTGCTTCCGATGCACCTGCCGCTGCCGTTGTAGAAGAGCAGACTGAGTTTGATGCAGTATTGACCGAAGTTGGCCCGAACAAAATCAACGTCATCAAAGTTGTCCGTGAGCTCACAGGTCTAGGCCTGAAAGAAGCCAAGGCAGTCGTTGACGAAGCCCCTAAAGCTATCAAAGAGGGCGTCGCACGAGAAGAAGCCGACAAGATTGCTGCCAAGCTCTCTGAAGTCGGAGCCAAAGTAACTGTAAAGTAAATAACACTTACTTGTGGTAAGGCATCTTGCGGTCAGCGCATGTCTCTGACAGCAAGATGCCTTTCTGCATGTGTAACTTGTAAAAGATTATAGCAAGGCATACAGTGCATCCCGATTCTCTGCTTTTTTGTTTGCTCAATGCAGCGCGCTTTGTAAGCAAGGAAATGTAAGCGCAAGTGTATACAACGTTTCCACAGGCTGATCCATATACACTTGCACGTTCCTAAAGCTGCCACCAACAGACGACAGAGACTGAAGCGGAAAGCACAGCAAGGTGTGATCGTTCATTGCGCCGTTTGGGTATCCATGTTATAATGCGAACGTATACATCTACGTCCAAACCATTCAGACCATACCAAACGCCACAATGCAAATTGATAGGCAGTTTGACCGTGAGGGATAAAGCGGCTGAATGCTAGGAAATGAATCTTTTCCCACCCACATTTCATTGGAGGTGATTTAAAACGTGGCATTGACTGTTGAAGAAAAAACTGGGATCATCGAGGATGTGCGTGTCCACGAGACCGATACCGGCTCTCCTGAAGTCCAGGTCTCCCTTTTGACACGCCGAATTAATCAGCTTACAGAGCATATGAAGATTTATAAACACGACGTCCATTCACGTCGGGGCCTGCTCATGTTAGTCGGACAACGCCGACGCTTACTTACATATCTGAGTAAGAAAAGCCCAGAACGCTATCGTGCATTGGTTGCAAAATTGGGTATACGCGTAAAGCTTGGCCCACGCAGGTAATTACAAGGCTGCTGTGGATGCGGTCGGCGCAGCATGGCGAGCGCCGTACATTAGCCCGACCGCGCTGCTCCATTTTTCTCCGCTTGAGCCATTCGACAGTTGTTGAGAGAAACGAGACGAACGAAAAGACCAACTAAATTTAGGGTATTCCCCCACATATCATGTACGTGATAAAAGTAAAAGTGACAGGTAGAAAACCACAAGCAGATGCAGGCGTGACGACAATTGCACGCAATGTTGTACCCTTAAAGTAGAGAGTAACTGCACCCAGTTTTACATGAGATGGGATGTGAAAGGCCCTCCACTAGGATTTCAGGCCAGCTATAGAATAGGGTGCCATTTATCGGAGGAAATATGATTTACCGTCAAGAAGCTGTTATCGGCGGTCGGGTAATGAGCATAGAGACCGGCAGAGTAGCAGAGCAAGCCAGTGGCGCAGTATTGTTGCGCTACGGAGATACCATCATCATGGCAACTGTGGTAGGCAGTCATGAGCCTCGTGAAGGTATCGATTTTTTTCCACTAACCGTTGATGTAGAAGAGCGTATGTACGCTGCTGGTAAGATACCAGGTGGGTTTATCAAACGTGAAGGCCGAGCATCTGAACATGCGATCCTCTCTTGCCGCCTCGCCGATCGTCCACTCCGACCTCTTTTCCCCAAAGGTTACCGCAACGACGTTCAAGTCGTGATCACAGTCCTTTCAGCAGACCAGGAAAATGACTACGATATTCTTGGTATTATCGGCGCGTCTGCCGCCCTCAGCGTATCTGACATTCCGTTCGCTGGGCCTGTTGCTGCAGTGCGTGTTGGTTATATCGATGATCAATATGTACTCAATCCACTAGAATCCCAGATGGCGCAGAGCCGCTTGGATCTTTCTATCGCGGGTACTGCTGACGCAGTGATGATGGTTGAGGCTGGCGCGAAAGAATTACCTGAGGAATTGATGCTCGGGGCTGTACGCTTCGGCCAAGAAGGCTTGCAAGACATCATCAAGATACAAGAAAAGTTGGTTCAAGCGAATGGTCGCGCCAAACGACCTTTTACACCAGCTCCCATTGATACAGAATTACAGGGTAAAGTTGCTGAGTTTGTACGTCCTCGCTTTGAGGCCTCGGTGAATAATCCTGATAAGACTGCTCGTTCAGCAGCTCTGAGTCTGGTGCAAGAAGAACTTGTTAACATTTTCGCTGAAACGCATCCAGAGCGCTTAAAAGAAATTATTGGCTTCTACGAAAAAGAGCTAAAAGCGTACGTGCGTGGTAATATCCTGGACAATGCGCAACGTCCCGATGGCCGCGATCTCAAGACGATCCGTCCGATCAGCTGCGAAGTCGGCTTACTGCCACGAGCACATGGATCGGCCATCTTTACACGCGGACAGACACAGGTCCTGAGTGTGGTTACGCTTGGTTCTCCTGGGGATGAGCAGATTCTCGATGGGCTGGGTGCGAGTGAGAAGAA
Source organism: uncultured Chloroflexia bacterium (assembly GCA_963699315.1). GTDB lineage: Bacteria > Chloroflexota > Ktedonobacteria > Ktedonobacterales > Ktedonobacteraceae > Dictyobacter. The sequence goes on along the minus strand of OY969433.1, from coordinate 2,162,768 downwards.
GCGCTTTATGCACCACTATAATTTCCCACCGTATTCAACTGGTGAGAGCAAGCCACTTCGTGGTCCAGGTCGTCGTGAAATTGGTCACGGTGCACTGGCTGAACGTGCTATATCAGCGGTGCTGCCTACGCAGGGTGAATTCCCATATACTATTCGCGCTGTTTCTGACATCCTTTCATCCAATGGCTCAACCTCGATGGGTTCTGTCTGCGGAACTACGCTGGCTCTAATGGATGCTGGTGTACCGATTCATGCTCCTGTCGCTGGCGTAGCTATGGGCTTGATCACAGGCGAAGGTGAGCGCGAGGGCAAATGGGCTGTGCTCTCAGATATTCAAGGCATTGAAGATGCTCTTGGCGATATGGACTTCAAGGTTGCTGGTACGGCTGATGGCGTCACAGCATTGCAGATGGACATTAAGGTCAAGGGTATCACCTACGAGATCATGGCCAAGGCTCTGGAACAGGCCCGCGAGGGTCGTATGTTCATTATGGAGAAGATGCTTGATGCCATCGATGCTCCTCGTGAGGAGCTTTCAGGGTTCGCTCCGCGTATTCAGACCCTAAAGATCAATCCAGACAAGATTGGTGCGGTCATCGGCCCAGGCGGCAAGACGATTCGTAAAATCCAAGATGAGAGTGGCGCAAAGCTCGATATCGAGGATGATGGCTCGGTGAATATCTCTGCCACTTCGGGCGAAGCAATGCAACATGCTATGGATGCTGTTCGCGCTCTGACTGAAGAGGTTGAGGTAGGACACATCTATACCGGTACGGTACGTCGCATCGTGGATTTCGGCTGCTTCGTCGAGATTCTTCCAGGCAAAGAAGGTCTGGTGCGCACATCGCAACTGGCTGACTATCAAGTAGCGCGCCCTGAAGATGTTGTTTCTGTCGGTGATGAGATTACTGTTATGGCAATCGAAGTCGATGGACAGGGCCGCGTCAATCTCTCACGACGGGCTGCCTTAAGTGGTGAGATGCCAAGTCAGGCAGAATTGGATCATGATCGTGGCAATCGCGGACCTAGCCGTGGTGGTCCCGGTCGCGGACCTGGCGGCTACGGCATGCGGGACCGTGACAATGGTCCTAGCCGCGGTGGCTATAATAACGATCGTGGCGGTGGCTACGGCGTAGGCGGTGGCAATCGTGGCGGCAGTGGCGGTGGCGGTTATGACCGCGATAATGGTGGCATGCGCGGTGGTTATAATAATGACCGCAGTGGTGGTGGTGGCGGCTTCGGACAACGCCGCCCAATGGGAGGCCAGGGAAGTAGCCGTCCTAATCCATCCACAGGTCCCCGCCGTGACAACTACGGTCAGCAAAGGCCTGATCGCCGCTGGTAATCTTTCTATCCCAACAAAAAGCGATAAGGCGACCAAGATGGTCGCCTTATCTGATAAGACCCTGGTCTTTAAGTAATCTTTAAAAAGGGGTAAAGGTGTGATGTCGTCAGAGGAGATACTACAAGAAGTAGCTGTAGAAGTCTCTACTTGCTCAAAGTGCAAACTGTGTAAAGGTCGTGCCAAGTCGGTCCCCGGCGAAGGTAATCCCAATGCCAAGATATTGTTTATCGGTGAAGGCCCCGGCCACTACGAAGATAAACAAGGACGACCCTTTGTCGGTCCAGCAGGACAGTTTTTGGATGAACTGCTTGCGAGCATTCACTTGAAACGCTCGGATGTCTTTATTACCAACGTAGTGAAATGTCGCCCCCCTAGTAATCGTGATCCAGAACCAGATGAAATGGCCGCCTGCAATGACTATCTTGATCGCCAGATAGACGCCATCCAGCCTGAAGTGATCGTGACACTAGGCCGCTTCTCAATGACAAAATTCTTCGGCGCTGAGAGGATTAGCTCCATTCATGGGCGTGCACGCAGAAAAGATGGGCGAATCTGCATTGCCATGTATCATCCAGCCGCAGGATTACATCAGGCAAGTTTAAAAGATACCATTCGTGAAGATTTCCAAAAGATTCCCCGGATTATTGCAGAAGTTGAGCGTCTGGCAGCCGAACAACCAGCCAAAGTTATCGTGCAACAGAAGCACGAGGATGACCCCCCTCAGCAATTATCTCTCTTTTAATCTACCATTCGCTGTTGCGAGAATAATTAAGAAAATCCGGAGAAGTTTGAAACTTCTCCGGATTTTCTTAATTACTAAAATTTATGCGGCGGTTTCAACAGTTTTAATGCGGCGATACGTGAAAATTTGATGAAATGAGAAATTATAAAACAGTACAATAATGACTGCAATAGCATCAGCAACGAGCGGTGTTATATGCAAGAGATCAGAAAGTCCAGTCTCGATACCGATTGTCAAAAACACTCCCACTAGTCCAGTAACATTGAAGCGAAGACCACGTACAAGCCATGGTCGATCGTGTCCAGCGGCATCATTGAAAGTAAATTTATCATTGAGCATAAAATTCACAATCAGAGAGAGTTCACTACCCAATGCAGCAGCAATTAAATTATGTAGAGTATCGGGAATAGGCAGAGAAAGCTTGTAGTATACGGCCCACACGATAGCAAGATTAATAATAGTAGTAAAGCCACCAATGACAAGAAAGGTTATAAACTTCACGAGCGTACCAGCTCGACCTTTTGTCAATAAGTCAACGCGATCAAGAATATTATTTACAAAATCCCATTGTGTAGGGCGATAACTGGGAACAATCAGCGAGGCAGGAGCCACCTGGTCAACCATTTCAACCAGTTCATCAACCACCTCAAGGGAAGAATCTCCAAGTTCATCTACATTATTTTGAATAAAAGAATGATCCATAAAGCTATATCATGCTCCATTTTCTATATACTAGAGTGCAGTCAAATCGACCTACTTCATTGTCAGACGAATCTTTATCGATGAACGTAACGCGCACAAAAAAATTAGCCAATAGTACTCTTAAAGCCCTTAAAGAGTTAAAAACGCTGCTTTTTGCGCAGAATAGAGGCCAACTCAGTAGGATATCAAGCCTCTAGCCACAGAAACAAACTTATTCGCCGGCAGAAGCACCAATCACAAAAGCATCCACCTGACTCACCTTGCCACGCCAATATGGAAGCTTCACCTTATGACCAGCACTCATAATAGTCACAGCGCGCAAATGAGCATAGCGAAATATCAATGGTAACCCCTCAGGGCCAAGTTCTGGTTGATCATCTGGTGGAACCAGAGCAGTATAATATTCGTGCAAAAAATCAGCCGTTTCCGGTGCTTCCTGCCGATACATACGCTCATGCAAATCAACGTAGAATTGAGCATAGGCGCGTGTACTTACCATTGTGCCAAAGACCAGGAGGCCTTGCATTTGCAACATGATCTCAATTTCTATGCCCTCTTGCTCAACAAGGCGCACCCAGGATTGCAAAGCAATATCTTGTGACTCGTAATCATGAATCCAAATACTACGACGCTCGGTGCGATTAAGCGGACGAAAACCTGACTGTGCCAGGGTTTGTTGTATGTTTCCTTTTTCATCCTCTGAAAGATCAGCCATCACGAATCTCCTAAAAATAGTATCCGATGTGTAGAGCAAAAAGCACAAGACCGCCTACAACATCACTTGATCTTTTATGGGCTTTACCATACTATCCAACTTCTTGAGTAGAGTTGGATAAGGGCATATTATGCATTAATACTACAAGGCATCATACCATGCCTACACATTTTGTAAATATTCAGGTTTCATTCTCTTTCAATGGATCATGTTTTTGAGCCTGAGCATCTGCAGATACTCAGACTCAAAAACATGATCCACTAATTATTATTGTTCGGTTCCTTATCATCGTCATCATCAGCGGAGTGTGACGCATTACCAGCATCGGAATGAGACGGAGACATCCTTGATACAACTGACGGAATATAATATGATCCCTGGATAGTCGGTACCGTCCCATCAATAAACCAATCCTTGACCGTTGGCTCACCCAGATGTGGTAATAAGCCGGTATAGGCAGACACGGCGACTTTATGCACGTTGACTGGAGGGATAAAGTCAGCTACGGGAAAGTGATAATATTGGTTTGCCCAGACCATGACATCATGCCAGATAGGGCCAGCGCCCGTGATACCAATCACATTATTCATCGGTGTATTATCACTATTGCCCGCCCAAACGCCAACAGTAAGATATGGAGTATAGCCCAACGTCCAATTATCGTCAAAGCTATCAGTAGTCCCCGTCTTGGCGGCCACCGGACGATCCAACTCTAGTGGATTGCCTGGACCAAATTCTTCGTGGCGAGCATTGGTATCCGAGAGAATACTGCTCATTAAGAAAGCTATATCCTGTCCTAACACGCGTTTTCCCTGGACCTTTTGCGGGTTAAATTTATAGATTGGTTTCCCTAGATTATCGTTAATTTGCAGCACTGTCGTTTGTGGCATACGCACTCCCTGATTTGCAAAGGTGGCATAAGCATTGGTCATGTTCAACAATGATTCTACACTGGTACCCAGTGCCATAGCTGCGCCTTGATAACCTCGTGGAGTACTGGCAACATTGGAAAGTCCAAGACGTGCCGCAGTTGTCAATACATTTGGAATGCCTGCAAACTCCAGTGCCTCAACGGCAGGAATATTATAAGAGTTCGCAATCGCACGGCGAACAGACATTCCTGACGCGCCATGATACATACGATCATAGTTATGTGGTTCGTAGGGCTTTATGCCATCGGGAAAATAGGTATGGGCATCTGGAACATTCATGGCTGGATACCAACCCATTTCTAAGGCGGTGGCGTACACGATAGGCTTGAATGACGAACCAGGTTGGCGTAAAGCAGCGGCAGCCGAATTGAATTGTCCCTGAATACGTGGATCATTTGAAGTGTCGTTGTAATTGACGCTTCCATTCATACTCAGAATCTCACCCGTAAGCGGGTCCGTGACAACAACGGCCGCATTATTTAAATTATGCACAACTCTAAGATTGGTATAACCATACATATCTGGCGTGTTTCCATAAATCCTATTATAAGTGATCGATTCAACCTTGCGTTCAAGATTTCAGATCGACGGTCGTATAAATAGAATATCCACCATCAACCAGATTTTGTGCTCCAAAGAGGGGTATGAGTACTCGATCGACGATATAATCAACAAAATGGGGCGCATTCTTCACAGACGGAGGCCTTTTGAATTTGAAAGCCTTCATCTCTTTTTGTGCCGCCTGGCTCTGTGACAGAGTAATCATATTCAGAGCCACCATATTACTCAGCACATGCTCCTGGCGTTGTAAAGCCGCCTGTCTATTATAAAATGGCATAAACGTTGTAGGACTCTGTGGTAGTCCAGCAAGCAGTGAGGCTTCTCCCAACGTCAATTGCGCGACCGCTGGTTTACATTGACCATGCTTATTACACTGAGGCTCCAGACCAAAGAAATCCTGTGCAGCGGCCTCAATTCCAAAATTTGCATCGCCATAGAAAACAGTATTGAGATACATCTCCATAATCTGAGCTTTAGAATAACGCTGAGTTAAACCAACGGCCAGCAAAGCCTCTTCGCCCTTCATCTGCAAATTGCGGTTTTGCTTCAAAAAGAACTGATTCTTAATCAATTGTTGTGTCACCGTACTCCCACCCTGTTCCGGCACCCCATGTTGAAAATCAGTCACAACAGCCCGCAAAATCCCATACATATCAACACCGCTATTGGTCCAGAAAGAATGATCCTCCGCAGCCACAGTAGAATTCACCAATACCGTAGGAATATCCCCAAAGTTTACATACGTGCGACGACCACGCGGATTCCCATATGTATCTGAACCATGATCATACAGTTGATAAAGCAATTTGCCATTACGATCATAAATATGAGTGGTCTGAAAGAGAGAATGTCGCGCTATACCATCAAGCAGAGGTAATTGAGACTGATAATAGGTAAAAGCAGCCCCGCCCAGGCAAGATGATAATATGATGAGCAGCGACTGTAATATAAAAGCCACTATTGTTAGACGAGGCATACGCATCTGGTTAACGCGTTCATGTCGTCTCTTTTGCATCATAATACGGTTAACATGCTTACGTTTCTGCATTACAAGCGTAGGGACAAGAGATTTTTTAGGACGAAATAACTCAGGCATACCTCATCCTTCCCCAAGCATCCAACTTAAATTCACTCACTGCGTACAACCATCCTTCAAAACGTTTTAAACATATAAATAAACCTGAAATGTTTCTTTTAAAGAATACCATAGCTCTTCAAACACCACATCTACATTTTTCATTTTATGAGTGTAATGTTATTTATATTATACTAGAGTATATGTTCTGCTGCATTTGTGATCAAAAACAGATAAGGAGATATGGCCTCAGCGCCACTCATCTTTGCAACTCTCATCTGGAGCAAACGTATATTCCATAGAGGGATTTTATAGACCCATGAGGTAGATACAGTATGGACCAACAGGAATTCATGCCTGATTCACAAAAACAACACGCAGCATCGCAAGACAACGAAGAAACTTATACCAAATCCTACAGCGAGTACCGAACAAGCGATATGCCTAAAAGGGACAATCCCTCGGACTATAGTGGGACGATCCCCCCATATAGCTATCGAGCACAAAATCCTGCTGGATCTGGCCAACAACAGACTCAATCCCAGCAAACGTCTAATGCCAAACAGGGCACGCAATATAATCCACGTCAGCAAGCGAACACACAACGACAAGATTTCTCAGATACCTTTGAGAAATTAAAAAAAACATTTACCAGCCAGAACAACAATAATACCTCTCAAAATCAACCATGGAATTGGCAACAGTCAGTGCCTCCATATATGCGACCACAGCAACAGACAAAAACTGGACCAAACTGGTTAGTGATCATATTGATTGTTTGCTTCTTTTTGTTTATCGTGCCAATAATGCTCAGGCTATTGCTCGTAATGTTCATTGCCATGTTTTCAATCGGAATAGGCATGCTAATACTGATAGGATGCGCTATACTTATCTATAAATTCTACTTTAAAACGCGCTAGCAACGTAACCGCTGATGGCATTGGTCAAGGTTGATGGTCCAACATATATTGTTTGACAAGGGACAGGTGGTTTGTTAAAGTTAGTGGACGTATCAGAAAACGCATAATAAGAGAGTCAAACATTGATAGATAATAACCTACAATATCCTTCAGATGGTCAGAATAATTTAGCGGTGGATTTAACCGATGTGTATGAGCTACGCAACTTACTTAAAACACATGGTATGCGCCCCAACAAGTCCTTTGGGCAAAACTTCTTAATCGATCGTACAGTTCTCGACAGTGTGGTACAGGCAGCCGAAATCACCTCTGAGGATACATTGTTAGAGGTTGGGGCGGGCACTGGCGTTTTGACACGTGAACTAGCTCAGAATGCCAAACGCGTCGTCGCTGTTGAATTAGAACGCAATATGCTCACCCTGCTGGCCGAAACAACACGCCAATATACCAATGTTGAATTGGTAGCACGCGACCTGCTCTTCTTTGATCCAACCGAAGTTTTTGGGCAAGCGCCCTACAAATTAGTCGCCAACCTGCCATATTATATTACGGCCCCAACTTTTCGACATTTCCTGGAGAGTGCGAATCCTCCTCAACTCCTCGTGGTCATGGTCCAATGGGAAGTCGCACAGCGCATTATAGCGGAGCCTGGTGACCTTAGTTTGCTTGGCATCAGCATCCAATTTTATGGCAAACCAGAAATCGTCACGCGAGTACCCGCCAAGTCTTTTTACCCCGCTCCAAAAGTTGATTCCGCTATCTTGCGGGTCAATGTTTATGATCATGTTCCACTTACACATACAGAACGTGATCGTTTCTTTCGCGTAGTGAAAGCGGGCTTTTCGGAAAAACGCAAACAGATCCACAATTCTCTCACGCATGGCTTGCACTACAAAAATGAACAGATCCGCTTATGGCTACAAAAAGCGCAGATTGAAGCAAGTAGACGTGCAGAGACATTGAGCATAGAGGAATGGATGAATCTGTGGAAAGCAATTGATGAGTCGATAGTAGCAGAGAAGCTCTAATGTCATATCAGAAAATCGTAAACAAGCACATGAGAACCCTACATGTGCTATGATAATACATGTGAGAAATATAACAGACATCATTATAATGATGTCGGCAGCAGGGCCCACCATGGTCGTAATGTATAGCAAAGAAGGCGTATACTTACCTACATATATAACTCGATGAATAGTATAATGTAAACACGTAGTATGAATTTTACATAGGAAAATATAAGTTCTATGGCAATGCAAGAACAGTTCTGTGAGACCTGTGGCGCTGCCAATTCCGTAACGGCACGCTTTTGTCAATACTGCGCCGCACCTCTCCCATTTCAACATACAACAGGAGATCTACCGGAACAGACGTTGCTCGATAGCCGCTATCAACTGGAAGCACAGATAGGCCAGGGCGGCATGGGAGCAGTCTACAAGGCAGTAGATACTTGTTTTAATAATAGACCGATCGCCATTAAAGAAATGAGTCGAGCAGGTCTTTCACCGACGGCTATTCAAGAAGCCGAGGCAGCATTTGAGCGTGAGTCACATCTGCTTGCGGATCTACTACATCCAAATCTGCCACGTATCTACGATCACTTCACGGAAGATGAGCGATCCTATCTGGTCATGGATTTCATTGAAGGCCAGACAATTGAAGAATATCTAGAAAAAAAGGGTAATGATGCTCTATCCCTAGAGCAAGTGCTGAATTGGGGAGAGCAGATATGTGATGTATTAAGCTATCTGCACAATCATCAGCCACCGATTATCTTTCGTGATCTCAAACCATCTAATGTTATGATGAGTGAGAATGGACATATCTATCTGATTGACTTCGGCATCGCCCGCGTGTTCAAACCAGGACAGTCCCACGATACGGTGGCGTTAGGTTCGCCAGGCTATGCTGCCCCAGAACAGTATGGGAAGGCGCAGAGCACTCCTCGCTCGGATATCTATAGTCTGGGTGCACTCCTACACTTTTTACTCACTGGAGTCGATCCTAGCGAACAGCCATTTTTCTTCCGGCCAGCCGCGCAACTCAATCCCAATGTGCCACAAGAACTTGAAGATCTCTTGCAAAAGATGCTAGATATGACGGCTAGCAATAGGCCCGAAAGCTCTCAGGAGGTTGAGAATGTCCTACGTCATGTTGACCAGCAGCGCATCAGCGGCACATTAAGCACAACGCGTCCGCGCATTACCATACCACCGGTCACACCCAATCAGTCGAAAAATAACAATCAGTATCTCAAAGAAGCCTACCGACTCTATACTCAGCGCAGATTGGTCGAGGCCATGGAGCAATATGATCGCGCCTTAAAAGTTGATAATCAGAATACGATTGCCTGGCAGGGACGCGGATTAACTCAGGCTATGAATGGACAACATCGTGAGGCGCTGGCTTCGTTTGAGCAAGCTATTAAGCTTGATCCTAATCTAGTAACTGCCCTCAATGGCAAGGGAACAGCGCTCAACATGCTCCATCGCAATCAGGAGGCCTTGGAGATATTCGACCGCGCCATCCTGTTAGAAAAAGATAATATCATTGCCTGGAATGGCAAAGGAGCCGTCCTCAGCGCCTTGGGACAGCCAGATCAAGCTCTGACTGCCTTTGATGTCGCTTTACACTTTGATTCGCGGATGGCTCCAGCATGGGGAAATAAGGGACTCGTGTTACGCCAGTTGAAGCGCTATCCAGAAGCATTGCGTGCCTTCGATGAAGCATTAACAATCGATCGCAACTCGGTCATCAATTGGAATGGCAAAGGATTGGTCCTGAGCGAAATGGGACGCTATAATGAGGCGATGCAAGCGTATCAAGAGGTCTTAGAGCGAGACGCTCATTACGCGCCGACAAAGTGCGGCATTGGAGATATCCTCTACGCACAGCATAAATTACGTGGCGCTTTGGATCACTATGATCAAGCGCTCAAAAGTGATCCCCGGTTCGTCAAAGCATGGGAGAGACGCGCCATTGTGCTGGCCGACCTCGGCAACTTCAATAAGGCCCTGGAATCCTATGATAAGGCTCTAGACCTTGATCAACGCTATGCTCCAGCCTGGAATGGGAAAGCTAGCGCGCTCTGCCAACTCGGACGCTATCAGCAGGCCCTGGATGCATATAATCGAGCCCTGGCGATCAATCCAAGCGTGCCACAGTCCTGGAATGGGAAAGGGAATGCGTACTATCATCTCGAAAACTACAGCATGGCCCTGGATGCATATGAACGTGCACTACGACTAAATCCTAGAATGGCAACGGCTCAGCACAATAAATCGCTTGTACTCAAGCAATTACAGCGCTATGAGGAGGCCTTAGATGCGGCTGAGGAGGCGATCAGGCTCTCACCTGTTGATCCAGATAACTGGCTCCGTAAAGCGGAAGCGTTAAAGAAACTACATCGCCGCCGCGAGGCACGCGCTGCTGAAGCAGAGGTTGCGCGCCTGCACGGCGAAAACTGAGATAGCAGTGGTATCAGTTGGGCAAAAAGGCATGCTACAAGAAGTTGCGTTTAGCGCATTTTCTTTGTAGACTGATCATAGATAACAACAGTGTTATCATTATTGTCATAATGCGAGACAATGGCGGCATTAAAGTTGCGTGAGGAGGAACCTTGAAGCATCTCAAAACCGGCCACATGCATGGTGGTAGGAGGATCAACACTTATCACCACATCCTTAATGGTGCCCAACTCGCTGCCTTTGGAGCCTATAACTTTACGGGCAAGCAAGGTCTTACCTCGACCCAACGGGGGAATAGCTTTGGCTAACATCTGAGGATTACGGATCGCCACGCGATCCTTTTCAACTGCCACAATACCAGTTACTGGCAATGATACAGCACCATGCAGACGCGTGCGCACACACAGCGCATAAACAGCATTCGTGCCTTCCTTAAAAAAGAAATCTTCAACTTTTCCAAGCGACTTGCCTTCACTAGGGACGATCACATCTAGATTATACAGATCGGACCATTTAACTGTGGTCTGATTGCTTACCATTTATTGCTCCTCAAAATCAGATTTTGTAAATATATATTCCTTGTGCGAAATAATCACTGGCCCTATTATACGCCAGATGACTAGCTTTCGCTGTTACACTATTTCAGAGAATGATAACAGGTTGCTAAATGTTTGACTGGTTACGTTGCACCATGAAAACAAGACAACAATCATTCCAATATTACCACTTTTTAAGAGTGCAAAAAAGGTACCCATTACATCGTCATCCAGACTTCTGGGAGCATCCAGAACAATTTTATCCAGAGCATTTTAGCGCCGAAAACGTGGCTCAACGTCCACATCATGCCTACCAGCCCTTCAGTCATGGACCACGGCAACACCTTCGCCATAACCGAAGCTCAGTTGATTCTCGCTACTGTTGGCCAGCGCTATCGCCTCCAATGAGTTATATTCAGTGATCTTGCGCACGCGGAATAGGCATCAACCAGAGGGAGGAGCGGCCGCTTCCTCGCAGCGCCGACACGTTCATCCGCAATAGGAATCTTTCGAGGCATGTCTTTTTCTCTTTAAAAGCTCACCCAGGCTTAGGTTGATGCCTATTCCGCACACAAGACACGCAACTACGATAGGCTCTATCCTTGTTCGCGAAGCTCGAAGATGCCTCAACCGACAGGGAAAAACTGCGTTGCATCTGCGTACACGATAGAGATTGACGCTCACTTGTACATCAAGGAACATCCCATCCATAATTATTTGGATTCAATAGCGCAAAGATATCGGCTATGGGCTTGATGGCCTCTGAAGCGGAAACGCGAGAGGCCTTTTTTGAAGAAGTCAAAATCTCCATTTGCTTCTATTTTTGATCTTCTCGCAAATGCTCAGCAGTGATAAGTAGAGTCTTTCCACCTGAATCCTCCGCAAACTTATCAATCAACTGTTGAATTGCAGCCACGTTTTGTTTGATTTTGGGGCCTTCATATTCCAATTTCTTAGTAGACCCATCTATCGATATAGTAATTTTACATTTTCGAGAATCAAGCCACGCCTTTATTGTTGCAGCAACAGCAGAAGAGGAAAGTACAGCAGTACCAATAACAGTGATAAGCTGTTCAATATCAGGACGAGAAATTTCAGATTTTCCGGTCCTGCTATTCTGATATGTCACATCATGTTCAGGGAGATGAGAGTAGAAGGAACCATCAATTCCATAAAGCGTATCATGCCCTTGCATACGGTAACTATAACGAAATGGTATCTTGTTTTCCATATAATTCCCTTCTCGTTTACAACAATCTTCCATGAAATATTTACATTTACCTATTTAATTTTCACCTAAGTGTATCACAACCCCACCATATGCATACATCTCTATCTTCATTCCTTCAGAACTTTGGAAAAATCCTGTTTGTGCCTAATATAAAAGAAAAAGATATGCTATATATCAGTGGTCAATGTATCATCAAGAGAAAGTACAAAATCAGTCACCAGGGTCTGCACTTCAGGCAGGCGATCCTTGAAAAAGTGATCGGCACCCTCTAGTGTGATGAGACGTTTGGGAGCCGAAACAAGCTCAAACCACTCGGACATCAACTCATAGGGAGCCAGTTCATCGGCTGTTCCATGGATAAAGAGCTTCGGCTTATAACAATCTTGCAACGTCTCACTAGCCTCAAACATACGAACGGGTACACCAAGACCAATCATAGCATGAACACGATCGTCAGCGCACGCCACCCGTAAACCAACATAGGAACCAAAAGAGAATCCCGCTAAGATAGCAGGAACACCTGGATGGCGGCGGCTCATAAACTCTAAGGCATAATAAACATCATCCATCTCGCCACGACCATCATCATAAGTGCCAGAACTATGGCCTACGCCGCGAAAATTAAAGCGCAGCGCTGGAATATTCTGCATCTGGAGGGCCTGAGCCACTTTGAAAACGACTTTATTATGCATCGTCCCACCACCAAGCGGATGAGGATGACAGATCACACTTACAAACTTCGGTGCCGTCCCCTCAGCCTCTGGTTTAAGAATTCCCTCCAGATGTCCAATGGAAGTAGGTACATTCACATGCAATACTTGATTTGTTACCATTACTCTTCCTATTCTAAAAAGCTTGCAATCTTCTTTTAATCGCACCAGGTATACCTTTGCATCCTACCACATCCAACTTCCAATAACGACCATCTCCCCATATATGGTACCTCTTATGAGTATGGCAAGCATCTGATCAGCGTACGTATTATGACTAATCCTTATCTTGTGGTGGCGTCACTAGCCGACGTGTCATCTGAAGGGCGGCCACAATGCAGAGTACAACTAACACTACGCTCACAATGAGTAAGATGCCAAGCAGCGTAAATATAATGATTTTGATACTAGCTATGACGATCACGAATAAGAGCATAATCACAATGATTATGCTAGCAAACACAATATTACAGATACCAAATAGAACTGAGACCTGTTTATGCCAGACAGCTTCCTGACCAGCAGCGCGTGCACGCGTTAAAAACGCACGACCAGATCGAATAGTTGCAATGCCAATGGCAACCAATACCGCAGCGCAAATAGCTCCAAAGATAATACCAATCAGAGCGCCTACACTTAACAAGACCATAAAAGCCTCCTAAACAATAGAAAAAGCTATTCCCATTATACTGCCACTATTGCATTCACACGAGAACATACATTGTTAGATAGATCATCACATTCAACACCGACAACGTCAAGAGAGTCTGACGCACGGAGTATAGAAAAGTCCTACAGGATAATAACACATTCCCTTTGTATAAAAACAACTAAATAGCCGCGATAAACGAATCCATCAGCAAAATATCGCACAAAAATAATTTGCTCTAGGATGTATAGACACATGTACTTGCTATCTATTGCCGAACAACTCACAAAGGTGCTATACTAGTAAAGGAAAAAAGTTTGTCTATGCCTACAGTTACTGTGTGCTTCAGAGTAAAATTTGCGTAGGACAGCCGTAAGGTTGAAAGTTACAGGTAATTTGTATGGTCAAAGGAGGTGAGGGACATGGACGCTGGCCCTAGTCATAGTAGGTGTGCCATAAAGACGATAACCGCATGCCTGCTTTCTGGACTGTTCTTTTCCTCATCGAGTAGAGTGACACATCCCTTCGTTTTGGATCTACAAGCTTGATCTCTGAGGGTACTATCACCCCCCTTACTCGATGAATGAACATCGCCCCCATTGATGCGAAAGATGTCGAGTAAGAACATTCCTTCCCTGCCAGTAAGTCCTTTCTCTGCTTTTTGCAGCGTCCCTGCATACAAGCGAACATGAGTCGAAACACAATATTGTAACGCATCAGTGTATCACCGTGCGTTTCGAGCATGCGCTTATGCACTATGTAGCTCTATGTTATATAAAAAGGACGAATTTTGTGCCATGGAACCATATAATACATGCGTCACTGGACTATACGCAATGTAATTAGATGGTCCATGTGTCAACGAGCTATGCCCAGCAATTATACATGCTCTGGGCATAAATAAAGTAGCCTTGTTTACTTGCAAGAAGAGGGTGGTGATACTCATGATTTTTTTGAGCGCATTACTTCATAAAAACGTTTACGACGCCAATCATCGCCGCGTCGGCTCACTACGGGACGTTTGTGTGGCTTTGCACGAAACGTTTCCGATTGTAACAGCACTTATCGTCAGCTCTGCGTCTGGCAATAATAGGACGATTATTCCCTGGTCGCAGATCCAAAATATTGAAGAGACCCCTATCAGGCTTTTAGTTGAGCAAGCACAAATTGTGAGCTACGAACCACGATCCGACGAGCTCTTGCTCAAACGAGACATTCTCGATAAGCAGATCGTCGATACGCAAGGTTTTCGAGTGGTCAAAGTCAATGATCTTAAGTTGGCACAGATTAAGAAAACCGCACGCCTGGTCGGTGTCGATATCAGCCTGAGTGGCCTGTTACGACGTCTGGGCTGGCAGAGAGCCTTTGATATGCTCGGTCGCGTGACACCACTTCAACTCTCAGAACGTACCGTTACCTGGAACTACGTTGAACCCATCCAGGTCGTTAGCACGAATACCAATCAGATGGCAGCGGTGGGAGCCGGTGCAAGTGTTGGCACCGTGGGTGTCGTACCACAGGTTCAATTAAATGTCAGTCATAACAAACTCGCTGAACTTCATCCAGCAGATATCGCCGATATCCTTGAGCAGCTTGATCTCGAAAATGCCGGAGCGATGCTCGAACGTCTGGATGACGAAACAGCTGCAGATACGCTAAATGAGGTTGAATATCCACTTCAGTCCGAATTATTGAGCGAGTTGGGGCCTGAGCGGGCTTCGGACCTGCTTGAACGCCTGAGTCCCGACGATGCAGCAGACATCCTGGCAGAAATCCCGGCCCTGGAAGCTGAACATCTACTCAGTTTGATGACAGATAAAGAAGCACAACCGATCCGCGATCTACTCCGTTACGGAGCAGAGACAGCGGGCGGACTGATGACTACCGAATTTTTGGCCCAACCAGAAGAAGCTACAGTAGAAGAGGTCCTGATCTATCTACGTCAACACTCAGAACATCTCGATATGGTGTATTACCTCTATATCGTCGATGAAGAACAACACTTGCTCGGAGTTGTCTCACTGCGCCAACTTGTGACTGCAGAGCCAAGTATAAAAATGTACGATCTCATGGATCGTGATGTCATCAATGTCCACATTAATGATGACCAGGAAAAGGTTGCGCATGTGATTGCCAAATATGATCTGCTCGGTGTGCCAGTCGTTGATGATGAGATGCATCTAATGGGGATGATTACCGTCGATGACATCATTGATGTCATTCATGAAGAGCAGGCGGAGGATGTCTCAGATATCACAGGGACCAACGTCGAGGAGGGCGAGTCGACTGAGAATTTATGGCGACACAACACGCTGAGTCGCTCATCCTGGCTCGTGCTCAATGTCGTCATGGGCTTTTTTATGGCCCTGATTATCTCACACGCATTTAGTCCCATTCTGAATACAGAGACCGCTTTCGCTTCTATCGGCAGCCTACTGCCTGCTGAGACAACGACGCGTACCTCTCTTAGTGCGCTTCTCTGTCTGATTCCGATGCTCTTACTCACAGCCGGAGCTGCCGGTTCACAGACCCTCGGCATCGCAGGATGGGAGCTACGCAGCACACGAGGGGGTGATTTCTTTCGCACTCTCTGGCGCGAACTCCTGCAAGGAACAATTGGAGGTATCCTGACCACAGTGCTGGTTGGACTACTCTCCTGGTTTCTATTCCACTCGTTACTCCTTAGCTTAGCAATCGGCATCGCCTTTGGTATTACACTACTCATGGCTGCACTCTGTGGTCTGGCATTGCCAAACATCTTACAACGTTTGCACCTCCGAGGTAGCCTTATAGCCGCACCATTACTCAATCCAGTCATAGCGATTGCCAGTCTGAGCATCTTCTTAGCAACCAGTCTGGCACTCATTAATGGATTTTTGGGATAAAGAAATTTTTCTTGCAAAAAGGCTTGACGAAACACGGCCAATAGTATATAGTATCAGTGTTCCAAGTGAACGACCTTCCTTGATAGCTCAATGGTAGAGCAATCGGCTGTTAACCGATCGGTTATAGGTTCGAGTCCTATTCAAGGAGCTACACAGGCCACCTTACTTATAGGTGGCCTATTTTTATGTGCACGCATCGATCGCCAGATTAACAGGAGGAAAGATAGACGTTGAACAATGAATTAGCAGAAATTGAACTTTACGAGCTTTCTAAAAGCTTGCTAGAAGCCACTCCTTTGCCCACATTCATCGTTGATCGCAACAACATCATTCTGTACTGCAATCAGCGCGGTCTACAGCTCTCTCCGCATAGTACAGCATGGTCAGATGGATTATCCCTAACGGCTATCATTAAGAATCCAGCCATTATCCAGCTTGTTCAAAGCAGTATTGCTACAAATTCGCCACAAAATGGTCGCTATGAACAGGGCAATTCAGATATTGCCTGGAAGGTCTCTGTCACACCACTTGCCCATCAGACGAGAATACCAGACCTCCCCTATAAATATTTTGCCGTAATTATCGAGGATCAGACAGAAACGCGCCATATTGAGCGCATCCAACGCGACTTTATCGCGAACATATCGCATGAATTGCGCACACCTCTGACATCTGTGCGCCTTCTGGCAGAGACACTGGAAGATACGATCGATACCGATCCCGATAAAGCTCAGGAATTTGTAGAAAAAATCGAAAATGAGGTCCAATATTTAAGCGAGCTGGTCTCAGAACTGCTTGAGCTATCACGTCTCGAATCGGGACAAACGATGATGACGATTGAACCCATCGGCGCGGAGCGACTGATACGCGAAGTTATGGCTCGTATGCTGCCATTAGCCCAACGCCATCGCGTACAGTTAGTCACAAATATCCTGCAAGGCGACACGCTAGTCGTAGCAGATAGTAAGCAGATTACCAGAGTGCTCGTCAACCTCATCCACAATGCCATTAAGTTTACGCCTTCAGGGGGCAAAATTGTCATCGGTAGTGGATTACAAAAAGATCAGCAAGCACAATTCTTCTTCGTTAAAGATACCGGCGTGGGTATTCGCGAGGAGGAGTTGCCACGTATCTTTGAGCGTTTTTATAAAACAGATCGTGCCAGGTCAAAAGCAGGTTTCATCGGACCCGGCGGCGGCGGCACTGGTCTGGGACTGGCGATTGCCCATCATGTTGTAGAGACCCACGGGGGACATCTCACGGCTCAGAGTATCTTGGGAGAAGGCAGCACCTTTACCTTCACCTTACCAGTCGCTAACTTCACAGAGATAAAAGAAAATCCTCACACACCCTCAGCACAATAAAATATCTTGGAGAGATGCTCAGCTAAACGGTATGAAATAAGCAGCCAGGACTAAATTCCTAAGCAGCAGAGTAAATATGGAATTTCGCAAATGTACATATAAGATAAAAAAGTAGCAGAATCTTAAGATTATTTTTATGTAAACACATTGCAACACGTTGCAACTCTATGATACCATGATCTCATCTATATCACGCGCTTGTGATCCCTGAATACACTTGTACGTGAAAAATTTAGAATCTCTGTATGCAAAAATCAGAAAAGCTAATAAACTCGCACAGTCTATTCAATTATCCAATCAGTATACAATTCATGTAGTGCCATAAATAATATAAAATAGATGATTTACATTTAAAGCGAGTTAGAGAAAATCAACTGCACAATACATAAAATAATAACATAGCCCCGAGTTCATTGTCACTAAAAGTGATGGAGTGAATAGTAGTCGATTATATAGTGCATACTCTTGTGTATTAGCAGAATGTCAGGTACAATGGGATAGTAGTGGGAAGAGAGAAAGAGGACACATATATGAATAAACTGGTTATGGTCATTGATGATTCCGCAACAGTCCGCAAAATAGTAGAAACCTGCCTGAAGCGAGAAGGCTTTGATGTGAAGAGCTTTCCTGACGGCGTTGAAGCTATGCGCTGGCTGACTGAACCAGAGGCACGCATCCCCAATCTAGTTATTCTCGACATTGGGCTTCCCAAAATGGATGGTTACGAAGTCGCCAGGCGCCTCAAAACCAAACCACAATTCAGCAATACAGTAATCATCATGCTTTCTCGCCGCGATGGCATGATTGATAAACTTAAAGGACGCTTGGCAGGGGCAAAAGATTATTTAACGAAACCATTCAAAACACAGGACATTATAGCTGTTATCGAAGCACATCTCAATTAAAAAGAAACAGGTATCATGAGCCAAAGGCCAGTCCTCCTACCTACTACAACCTTAAATGGCACCCAAGCACACTATCTTGAGCAAATAAGCGATCAAGAATTCTGGCAACATGCAGAAAAGCTAGCAAATGTACAATTTGTATCTTCAGTGAAATCTGAAGAATATCTGGAGTGTGAATTGACGCTAGGCCGCGTGATCATCCCATTAGCAGCCTTACAAGAAATTACACCTGCGGTTCATCATCTTGCCCAACTACCCGCATCGCCTCTCTGGTTGTCAGGCATAACAGCGTGGAGAGGGCAGACCATCGCAGTGATTGATTTGATTGCCTATTTCGCTAAAAAGCACGCACAGATGTACAACGATCAGGTACTCCTAATCGCACAAGCGGCCGACATCACGCTTGGCTTGACTGTAACCATACGAGGCACACACACAACCATATTAGATGAACATATTCAACCGTTCGATGCGACCACTTTAGCAAAGACCGATCCTCTTGTAGAAATTATTCAGGGTATCTATGCTGGTGCATTTATCCTAGATATGCCAACATTACTCACTACCATGGTGCAGCGTCTTCAAGTAAAGTCTTATGAATGAAAATGATTCGTCATTTGATGAAAATGAACTGACAACAGAAGATTTAGATATTCTCAAAACCTTCGATGCCATCGAAAGTTGGCCTGCAGGCAACAAAGTTTCATCTTCTACGCCCGGAACCTTCTCAGTGGCACCTTATCAGCTATCGGACGCGGATAAAGAGCAAGATGAAATCATTGAGATGCTCATGATCTTTTTGGAAGAGGCCGGGGAAGATATTGGTAAAATGCGGCAAGCATGTAACCAGATCGCACAAAATCCCCAACCCCTACCGGCACGTTTTGCCATTTTTCAACGTGCAGGACACAAGCTGCGTGGCACAGCAGCAGCGGTTGGTTATCCAATCATGTCAACGGCAGCCGAACATATTGAAATCATAGCCGAAAAAGTCCTGACAGAAAAAGTAGAACCAGACACAGGTTTTCAGGCCATCGAGAAGGCAGTTTCGACACTAGAGTATTGTCATCGAGAATTATCAGAAGAAGGCCAAGAGCCCACTGATATCACCTTACTCCCCGCATTGGAAACCCTCTATAGCAACCTTGGCATACAGATAATCCATCAAAGCAGTCCAGCCACGTCCCCTCACTCGCAAGAAAGTCCCCAGAAAAAGGGGGAAAATGCCACCAGGCCTTTAAGCATGTCAATACCGCTCTCCTCTGCGGAATACGAACAAGAAACGCTATCCCCTAGCACGCCACCAATCCGCGCAGAGATAGCCAGCGCCACTTCATTTATGCATATAGAAACGCAACGCTTCGAAAATCTTCTGCGCCATACAGAGAATCTCGTAGAGCTACATGCATCTCTGGAGAATGCCCAAAAAGAGGTTAAAATAGCGCTGCAAGCCCAGCAGGCTGCACAGACACGCTTACAGCAAATCGAACAAGCACTTTCCGATCTGCTGATTGAGAAGAGTCCCTCCAGGATGCAGCAAAATCAAACCTCTTCATCGCTCATCGCACGTATCCTCAATCAGGCAGAGCAGACACCATCGCGTATACGCAAAAACAGAAATCATTCCAGACAGCAACCGAACCAGCAGCAAGAGATATGGGATGAGCTAGATATGGAACGCTACACAGAAAAAGACCTACACTTACAGGCGCTACGAGAAGCCATTGTGCATCAGTCTGTCTGCAACGCACGTGTCAATACGGTCTCATCTGCATTACAGCTATTACTACAGGAATATATGGCACGGGTAGCTCTGGTGCGTAGTGATACCCAACTCATGCGTTTGATTCCACTCAGTACGCTGGTTCCCAAACTGCAAAAAGTTATCGCCGCCAGCGCCCTGGCACAACACTATCCGGTACACCTGGATATCAGTGGAGACAATTTAGAAATCGATCAAGAGATTCTGGAAGCACTCACGCCTTCATTGCTAGAAATGTTGGACATTTGTACCTCAGATACATCAGTAATTAAGGAAGAGCAACAGAAGAAGTGTCATGTAGGATTTCATGCTCGTGGAAATGGCAATGATATTACTATCGAGATAGGCTTTTCAATGCCAGTACTGGGAGGGGCCTTCGAAATACTACAGAAGCCACTTCAAAAACTCAATGGATCAATCACGCTGCAACGTAATCCATCTGGTTGGGTCAGCTTTTACCTCTCGATTCCACGCTCACAGGGCACAGTTCCATGCTTGCTCATACGGATGGGAGAACAACAATATATTGTTCCGATGGCCCAGATACAAAGAGTTAATCAACAAGAGCACGAACAGCTTATGCATAGTTACGATCTCAGAGGACTACTAGAGCTACCTTCATCGATCACAGCAGTGACGACCAAAGACAACTCAAAGCCAATACTCGTCATCCAATCTGCAGCATCGCGTAAAAGTATAGGCATCATTGTCGACGAAATTATTAGCGAGCAAGAACTAATACTGAAACCCTTGCCCGCCTTTATGCAACGTCCCGGCATTACAAAATCCGCGATAGGCGGTCAGGGAAATGTACTCTTGTTAATCGATATTCCTGAATTGATTGCCAGACATACAGGCAACGAGTCACTAGAAGAGGCAATAGCGTCCCAACAGTTACAACCAACCCGTACCGTACCAAAGATTCTACTGGCAGACGACTCTGCATACCTGCGTCAACGAGTCTTACAAACGTTACAGCGCGAGCATTACGAGGTTGTCGAAGCGAAGGATGGAATGGAAGCGGTCGAACAATTATTAGAAAATACGCCGGATATTTTCTTGCTTGATATTGAGATGCCCAATCTCAATGGTTATGATGTACTCAATGTCATACGCGAATATCCCGAACTGGCACACGTCAAAACTATTATGCTCACCTCACGCACATCTGAAAAACATAAGCAACGAGCACAAGAACTGGGAGCTCTGGCCTATCTACCGAAGCCCTGTCCCCAGGACATTCTGCTCAAAACCATTAGCGAATTATTGGCTCAAACATCGAAGGAGCCTCTCCCCGGTTGATGCAAGCAAATATAGCTATTTCTCCAAAGATCCCAACAAAAAGTCTGGTATTTCGAGCGAAATACCAGACTTTTTTGTGGCTATGCTACGTGGAAAACACTAGCGATATGCAGCAGGTGCAGACTCAATTGCCCCTGTTTCAATCATAATCTGGCGCAACATTTTAGCATCAATAATCTCATGGGTACGTAATGCATGAGCGATTTGATCCAGCGTTACCCGATGCTCAGTTATGATATTCACTGCTTGTTGATAGGCGCGGCCAACAATCCGATTGACCTCTTCATCTATAACCGTAGCAGTCTTTTCACTATATTCGCGTGAAGTACTGGCAAGAGACGTTCCGGCGAAAGGATCCTCCCGTTCGCTAAAGGAAATCGCCCCCAGGCGCTCACTCATACCCCACTTAGTCACCATCTGTCGAGCGATGGCAGTCACACGTTGGAGGTCATTTTCGGCACCAGTGGTAATACTTCCAATCGCGACCTGCTCACTAGCGCGACCACCGAGAGCCGTCACTAACTGCGCCTCTAGATAATCCTGACCATAGTTGTAGCGATCATCCAACGGAGTATATTGCGTAACGCCCAGCGCCTGGCCACGTGGTACAATCGTCACCTTGGAGACAGGATCAACCAGATCAGTCAGCAAGCCAGTCAGAGCATGACCACCTTCATGATAAGCGATAACATTGAGATCCTCATCGCTCAAGATCAACGGACGCTCAGCCCCAATCTGAATCTTATCCAACGATTCTAAGAAACAGTCATGTGTGACATAATCCAGATTACGACGCGCGGCCAACAGGGCCGCTTCGTTCACCAGATTAGCCAGATCTGCACCAACCATTCCAGTAGTCGAACGAGCAATCGCCAACAGATCCACATCGCTGCCCAGAGGCACATCACGTGTATGAATCTTAAGAATGGACAAACGACCATTCCAGTCAGGGCGATCAACAGTCACACGACGATCGAAACGTCCTGGGCGCAACAAAGCTTTATCCAAACCATCGGGACGGTTAGTAGCTGCGATCACCACAACAGCCTGACGAGCATCAAAACCATCCATCTCAACCAGCAACTGATTCAACGTCTGCTCACGCTCGTCATTACTGTTAATACTTGAGCCACGCTGACGACCTACAGCATCGATCTCGTCGATAAAGATAATACTTGGAGAGGCTTTTTTGGCCTGTTCGAATAGATCACGCACACGGCTGGCACCGACACCCACTAGCACTTCGACGAATTCAGAGCCACTCATTGAGAAAAAAGGTACACTCGCTTCGCCTGCGACAGCACGTGCCAGTAGCGTCTTACCGGTTCCAGGAGGGCCCACGAGCAAAACACCACGTGGAATCAAACCACCCAGACGCTGAAATTTCCCAGGAGTCTTCAAATACTCCACAATTTCAACCAGATCACTTTTTGCCTCATCAACACCCGCTACATCCGCAAAGGTAGTTGTAGGACGATCTTCGAGGAGCATCTTCGCCTTGCTCTTCCCAAAACTGAAAATGTTCTGCTGACTTTGTGTAGCACGACGCATAATCACCAGGAAGATGCCAATCACGAGCACCCACGGTAATAAATTCAACAATATGTACCAGAAACTCGTATCAGAAACAGGTTTCCCCGCATACTGCACCTTATACTGGTTCAGCAACTGAATCAGTGTAGGATCGCCATTAGGCAAGGTTGAGAAATGGAAATTATCACCTTGTTTGCCCTTCACAGTGATGGCATTTTTAAATGTACCAGTTGCATCCTGTCCCTGGAAAGTCACCGACTGCACATTACCATCTTTAATTTGTTGGTACATAGTGCTATACGGTACTTCAATAATATCGCTGCTACTGCTACTACTCTGGGTAAACAATTGGAAGAGATAAAACCCCACAATCATCACCACAACAATAATAATCACGCGAAAGATAATCGAGGAACCATTGCCGCCCTCGCGTGGGCCACCGGGCTTCTGACCACTGCCGCCATTATCCGATTTTTTTGAACCCCGAGAACCCTGATCATTAGGATTCTGGAACATATATGTAGCCTGAGCATCCATCGGTTCAGACCTGCTTTCTTCGTCTGTCGAGGCATCCAAAGAGGACGCTCCTAATAGAGTCCGGATATTGAACACGTTATATTTACTCCATATTACACGCATAACGATCTTTCGTCTACTACTATTAGCCAGGGTTTGCCGTTTGACTGCTCTCTCAAACCAGCCGGGACAGCATATCCGTCATACGCAATAGGAGGACGACAATTTGAAAGATATGCAATAATTACGTTTTAAAATACCCTCAGGTTACACCGCTGGTATAGACCGCCACCTCTTTGATCTGTTAGCCCGTTAAGCAACCTAATCTTTACCTTGCTACTGATCCTGCCTACTCTAGATCATCGCAAATATTGACACCAAAAATCAAGCCATACAATTCCTAGAGACATGGCACTGAAACATGGCACTGAAACAGAAAAGCAGGAAAGAAGTACGTCTCCGCTGACGCATGTAAATGTTCTTCACACCTACATATCAAGAGCAACACTGCTCTCACTATTGTATAGCAAGCGCTCAGTATATCAAATATTGAAGAGAGCTAACGCTCATAATAGAGGATACGTCCACAATTTGTACAGGTCTGTAATTCAGGACTAATACGTACCAACTGAAGTTCACTTGGCGTCAAAATAACCCGACACCATTGGCACGAATTTTGATCAACTTTAGAAATAGCTCGTCCCTGTTTGGTACGCCGCATCGTTTCATAACGCTTAAGCAAAGGCTCGCTCAAGGCAGCAGAAAGTTTCTGCCGCTTATCCTGTAATTCCTGACCACGTAGCTCAGCCTGATCGCGACGAGCGTGAAGGGCGATATTTTCTTGTTTCCAAGCCTCTTCAACCTGTTGCAATGCAGTCGCCTTCTGACGTTCCATCTCAGTCAAAGACTCGGTCGCATCCATCACCTCAAGCAAACGCTCCTCCTGGCGATTCTCTTGAGCCCGCAGATTCTGTAATTCATGTTGGAGAACCTGTAATTCCTTCCCATTTTGAATTACACCACTATAAAGCCTACGTTCATTCAGAGCCAGACGCTGAGTGACATCATCGAGCGCCCACTCAGCTTCTTTTTGAGCCTGCTGACCAGAAAGCAGTTGTTGCTGTGCAGCCTCATATTCCGCGCGCGATTTCCGCAGCCCGGCACCACCTTGCAAGGAGGTTGAGATTGATTGCTTTTCAGCAGCAACACGATCCAACTCCAGATCAACCATCTGTAGCTGATACAAAACAGTAGTCACCTGTGTTGTGTTCATGAGTTTTGAAGCCCTCCTTATCAAAGCATACACTGAAACATACATTGAAAAAGGTCTGCCTTTCATTGTACATTTTTCCATAGTAGACATCAATAGCTAATCTATACATAAAGATCGTTTTATTAACATATTCTTTGTGATCCATTCACACAATGTTCACAGAGGTTCGCTATACTTAATCCAACTTTCATCCACTTTTTCACAAACGATACATTTAACATAAACGATGTGCGTCATTATTCAATTCGTTGCATCATTTCAATCCTGACTGTACCTGTCTCTTCAGCTTCCAATCAGAATAATGAAAATATGTGATATACTCTGAAATTAACATTGAACGTAGCAGCAAGAGCAATGAGAACTCGCTCACGGTGGGTAAAGGGCGACATGAGACGCGATCAAAACATATAACATATACAGATATCGTTTTTTTAGGAAAGGAACCCATGCACGCATTAGAGCGCCGAGAGGCCATTATTGTTTTGGATTACGGCTCGCAATATAGCCGCTTAATTACACGTCGCATCCGTGAATGTCATGTCTACAGCGAACTGGTGCCAGCCAATACGACCTTAGCACAACTCAAAAAAAACACCCACCTGGACATTAAAGGCTTCATCTTTTCTGGTGGCCCCTCCAGTGTCTACGATACAGACGCCCCCTCATGTGATCCTGCAATTCTCAGCAGTGGACTACCCGTGTTAGGCATCTGCTATGGAATGCAGTTGCTGGCGCAGCAGCTAGGAGGGCATGTCGCCCTCGCACATGGACTCCGTGAGTATGGTCCAGCGACAATTGAAGTCCTCCCTGCCACAGATGCTGATAGACAAAGCTTCCGCATTTTTGAAGGTATTACAGCTTCACCAGAACAAACCGAAAATTTGGAGTTTCCCAGGACTAACCAGCTCCGCTTGCCCGTATGGATGAGTCACGGCGATAGTGTCGATCGACTACCAGAAGGTTTTCGGGTGCTTGCGTGTACTGAGAGCAATCCAGTTGCGGCTATCGGTAGCCCTCAGGGATATATTGGATTACAATTCCATCCCGAAGTCACACACACGCCCCAGGGAACAGCCATCATCCGCAACTTCTTATTTGGTGTCTGCCACTGCGAACCAAGCTGGACACCTGGACATGTCATCGATGAGGCAGTAGAGTTAATTCAACAGCAGGTTGGTCATGAACATGTTATCTGTGGCCTCTCTGGAGGAGTTGAATTCAGCGGTCGCAGCATTACTGATCCACAAGGCCATTGGAAATCAGCTCACCTGCATCTTTGTCGATACTGGTCTCCTGCGGGTAGGAGAACGTGAACAGGTTGAAGAAACCTTTGCGAATCATATGCATATCCCCCTGGTTGTCGTCGATGCTCGTAAGCGCTTCTTAGATCGTCTGGCAAACGTGATTGATCCAGAAAAGAAACGCAAGATTATTGGCGAAGAATTTATTCGCGTCTTTGAGGATGAGGCGCTACATCTGGCAACAGAGCAAGGCAACATTGCCTTCCTGGCGCAAGGAACGCTCTATCCCGACGTAATCGAGAGCACCAGCCATGATACAGCCAGTACAGCCAAAAGCATCAAATCGCATCATAACGTCGGCGGCCTACCGATTGATATGAAACTCAAGCTGGTTGAGCCCCTGCGCATGCTCTTTAAGGACGAAGTACGCGAGCTTGGCGCTGCCCTTGGACTACCAGAAGATTGGGTCTGGCGTCATCCATTTCCTGGTCCAGGTCTAGCGATCCGTATCATTGGCCCGGTTGATGAGCCACAACTTAATATCTTACGCGCAGCCGACAAAATCGTGATCGAGGAGATCCAAAAAGCTGGCATCTATCGACAGTTGGGACAAGCTTTTGCGGTGCTTACGCCGATCCAAAGCGTTGGCGTGATGGGAGACTTACGTACCTATGCTAATCTGGTTGCGGTACGCGCCGTTACCACCGGCGATTTTATGACTGCAGACTGGGCTAAACTGCCCGCCGATCTACTTGGACGCATCTCAAATCGCATGGTCAACGAAATTGCTGAGGTCAATCGCGTAGTTTACGACATCACCTCGAAACCACCGGCAACTATCGAATGGGAATAACGCATATCGATGCTTGAATTTGAGATACTCGCACGTGGCTTCTACAGGCCTGAGCAATTACGTATCACCTATCAATCCAATCGGCACCTGCCGTTCAGCGTCGAACAGCAGGCAGAGATGGATCGTCTCTGGCAAGCGAAACTGCTGCAGGCCAAACAGCAACAGCGCTTGCTCTTTCAGGAGAATCCAATCTACTCTTCTATGGAGCCTGGAAATTTGGAAAACTCTGGTTAGAGGAACTCCTCAAGCTTTTGTAATTTGCCATATTTCAAAAAAAGGTGCTACAATGGGCTTGTCCCAGTGGATGAGACCAGCACGGGCATTCTATTCTATAACGAGCAGTCACCTGGATGTAAGTCATTCAAACATCCGGGCAACCAGCCAGGATCAGAGGAACGTGACACTATATCAAATAGAAGTACGAGCACTTGCGGAGCGTTATGATGTCCACGCCCACAAGCTTGTTCATGAAATACAACAGCTACCAAAACAACATCTTCCATCTCTGGCGGATATAACCGCCGCACCCTCTCAACCCAATATTCGCACATCGCAGCTATATCACATCACCGGCGACTTGAGTGCAGAGCAGATCAACCAATTTATTCAGCAACTTCTGGTTGATCCCGTAGTGCAAGAGGCCACGGTGATAACTGATAAACTTAGTCCAGAAAACACAGCGGCAGAACATATTGTCGATGTGTTTTTTCATGCAGGCGTCACAGATACGTTAGCTGAAAGTATCACCAGCAGTGCGCAAATGGTAGGGATTACAGGGCTAGAACATGTTGAGACTGGACGACGTACCGTTCTGGATGGTCGTTTCAGCGAGGCTGAGGCACATTATATCGCCAAAGCGCTATTATTTAATCAAGTTATTCAACAGTACACATTGTATACGGCACAAGAGTGTGCAACTTCGGCTCATGAATTACCAGCCATCAGCACAACAGAGGCTGGCGATCAAAAGGATAATGTCAGTAGCGATTTAGCGAGTCAAGCGGCGCATACTATCTTTATTTCAGCCATGACCGATGAGCAATTGCTCGCAGTCAGCCGTGCGGGTCTACTCTCACTCAATCTGGAAGAGATGCGTACGATCCAGCACCACTATCAGATCGAGCAGCGCGAACCCACGGATGTAGAGCTAGAGACGCTCGCTCAGACCTGGTCCGAGCACTGTTCCCATAAGACCTTTAAAGCGACTGTGCAGTATCGCGAAGTCGATAGCCACGGCGATACTCTCGAAGAAGAGACAATCTCCAGTCTGCTCAAACAATATATTGTAAGCGCAACGGATAAGGTCAAACAAGATTGGCTCGTCTCTGCGTTCAGCGACAATGCCGGTATCATTCGCTTCACTGAGACTCAAGATGTGGCTTTCAAAGTTGAGACACATAATCATCCATCGGCGATTGAGCCGTTTGGTGGAGCCAATACAGGTGTCGGTGGCGTTATCCGCGACGTTGTCGGCGTCTCAGCGCAGCCGATTGCCAACACCGATATCCTCTGTTTTGGTCCGCTTGATACAACAGCAGATGAGCTACCAGCGGGTGTGCTTACCCCCAGGCGTATCGCCAGCGGAGTCATCAATGGTATCCGTGACTATGGCAACAAGATGGGAATTCCTACCGTCAATGGTGCGATATTCTATCATCCAGGCTATACCTACAATCCACTAGTATTTTGTGGCTGCTTAGGTATCCTACCTCATGGCAGCCACCCGAGCGAGGTTGAGGCGGGTGACCTGATCGTCTCCCTGGGTGGACGTACGGGACGCGATGGCGTACATGGAGCGACGTTCTCTTCAGGAGAGATGAGCCTGGAGATCAATACTCAAGCCGGAACCGCTGTCCAGATTGGTGCTCCGATCACTGAGAAAAAAGTGACTGATGTCATCATCCAGGCACGTGATCGTCATCTGTATCATGCCATCACCGACTGCGGAGCAGGTGGCTTCTCGTCAGCCATTGGCGAGATGGGCGAAACAGTAGGTGCTCGTGTCGAACTCACCAAAGCGCCATTGAAATATCAAGGACTAGCTCCCTGGGAAATCTGGCTCTCAGAAGCGCAGGAGCGCATGATTTTAGCAGTTCCGCCCAGTCATATCGACGAGCTTTTAGCCATTTGCGAGATCGAAGAAGTAGAGGCCAGTATCCTTGGCACCTTTACCGGCGACCATCGTCTGACGCTCATGTACAATGGACAGCTGGTGGCCGATATGGAGATGAAATTTCTTCATAATGGTATGCCTGCCAGGACATTAGAGGCCGTCTGGGCGAGGGTGGAAACAAAAGCGCTACCTAGGAAGCCTGCGGCAATAGATGCTCATATTCCCGCCACTGTTCAGCGTTCACTGGCACCAACCTTGCTCGCCTTGCTGCGTCATCCATCGATCGCCTCCAAAGAAGAGGTTGTGCGCCGCTACGATCACGAAGTACAAGGAGCCACGGTACGCAAACCGCTGGTCGGCCTGGCTGGCAATGGACCAGGCGATGCGGCAGTATTACAGCCGATCATTGAAGATGAGCCAAACTCAAAAGCCGGTGTGATCCTCTCAAACGGAGGCAATCCGCTTTACGGCCAGATCGATCCATATCATATGGCGGCTAATGCCGTAGATGAGGCTCTGCGCAATCTAACGGCAGTAGGTGGAGATATCACACACACAGCTATTCTCGATAATTTCTGCTGGGGTAATCCAACCGATCCAGAACAATTGGGAATGCTGGTACGGGCAGTCAAAGGTTGCCACGATGCAGCGGTCGGCTTCGGTACACCGTTTATCTCTGGTAAAGATAGCTTAAACAATGAATACCGTACAGAAGGCCGCCGTCTACCAGTACTGCCGACTCTCATTATCTCAGCAGTCGGAGTGATTAAAGATACGACGCCAACCATTGATATGTCCCTCAAGACTCCAGGCAATATGCTCTATCTGATTGGGACCACACGCAACGAGTTAGCCGGTTCACATTATGCAGAGGTCGTCGATACCGCTTCCTTTAGCCAACTCTTTCCACAAACCTCAGTGCCACAGGTTCGTATCCCCCACGCCTTCCAGACGATGAAAACACTGGGAGAGGCAATTCGTCAGGGCTTGATACGTTCCTGCCACGATCTCTCTGAAGGTGGACTGGCTGTGGCGATTGCGGAGATGTCACTGGCAGGTCTACGCGGCGCAACAATCAATGTTAGTCGCATTGGTATCCAGGGGGCCGAGAATCTCACCACCGGAGCCATTATCATTGCCAGGCTCTTCAGCGAATCGGCGACACGCTTTCTGGTCGAAGTGACGCCTGAGCAATTGGGAAGTTTTGAAAAATACTTGCAGGCCAATAGCGTCGAGGAGTATTACCGTATCGGCAGTGTCACCAACGCCTCACAACTCGTGATCCAAAATGGTGAGACAGAGCTGTTACACGTTAGCATCGACAAATTGCAAGCTGCATGGAAGGGAGGACAGGCATAATGGCTGCATTACGAGCCTTAGTCTTACGCGCGCCAGGTATTAACTGTGACCGCGAAACGGCCCAGGCCTGTCGTCTAGCTGGTTTTGAAACTGACCTTGTCCATATCAACCAGCTCCTCAAGACACCAGAGGAACTTCTGGATTATCATTTTCTAGTTATTCCTGGCGGCTTTGCTTATGGTGATGATCTGGGTGCGGGCACAATACTAGCGAAAAAAATACAACTGCATCTGGGTACCCAGCTAACCCAATTCATTGCCGAAGGACGCCCAGTGCTGGGCATCTGTAATGGTTTTCAAGTCCTGGTACGGCTCGGGCTGTTACCAGGGAATATACAGGATTCTTCTTTACAAGCGACACTAACAGAAAATGAGTCAGCACAATTTGAATGCCGTTGGACTACTTTGACAACGCAAAAAAGTGCCTGCTTATTTACGAAAGGTATCGAACGAGCCATCGAGATACCGGTCGCCCACGGCGAAGGACAATTCGTCTTTACCGGCGATATTGTGAGTTTGCAGAACAACGGCCAGTTGCCACTGCTCTATGCCAGCTCCACCGCTGAAACACCAGAGCCCATCAACTATCCAGATAACCCTAATGGATCAGTAGGTAACGTCGCCGGCATCTGCAATACCCAAGGCAACGTCTTTGGCCTAATGCCTCATCCCGAGCGCTATGTCAACGCCATGCAGCATCCACTACGGCGTGGACAGATAAACGATCAAGGCGATGGTCTCTTGATCTTCCAAAATGCCTATAACTATGTGCAGGCCTCTCTTGGCTTGCCTGTAGAGGTTTCAAACAAAAGAAACGCATATGCGGACAGTGGAGTCGACATCGAGGCTGGAGAAACAGCAGTGAGGCTGATGAAAGAAGCCGTACGCACAGCTCAGGGGTCAGATGTAATGGCTGGCATCGGAGCATTTGCCGGCGTCTTCCGTGCTAAATCACTTCAGAAGATGAAACGACCAGCACTAGTTGCTTCAACAGATGGGGTTGGCACAAAAACGTTACTTGCTGCGCAGGCTGGTCGCTACAACACGATCGGCTATGATATCGTCAATCATTCAGTCAACGACCTGCTGGCACAAGGCGCTCGACCACTATTCTTTATGGACTATCTGGCAGTCAACAAACTTGATCCGGTGCAAGCCGCAACCATCGTAGAGGGTGTTGCCAATGCCTGTAAAGAGGCGGATTGCGCACTGCTCGGTGGAGAAACAGCAGAGATGCCCGATATCTATAAAGAGGGAACGTTCGATCTAGCTGGCACTATCGTGGGAACCGTTGAAGAAGAAAATGCACACAATGGGTCAACCATCTGTGAGGGTGATACCATTCTAGGTATACCATCAAATGGGCTTCATACGAACGGTTATTCCCTGGTACGGCGCATCTTCGCATCCTATCCCTTGGACACCATCTTCCCAGAATTAGGAGAACCATTAGTCGATACATTACTGCGACCGCATCGCAGCTATCTTTATGAAATCAACCTATTGCACGAGTATCTTGAAGATCGTGGACGTTATATCAAAGGAATTGCGCATATCACCGGTGGTGGCTTCAAAGGGAACATCTCCCGCATCTTACCGGCAGGCACGCAAGCCCTTATCGACACACAATCATGGGTAGTTCCCCCACTCTTCCAATTGATAGCCCGCCTGGGTAACCTCAAAAAAGAAGAGCTATATCGCACCTTCAACATGGGCATCGGCATGGTTATCGTTCTAGCTCCCAAAGCAGCCCTGGAGGCTCGTAGCCGGCTGCCAGAAATACAGACTATCGGCAAGATTATCAAGGGAGAAGGCGTCATACTAGAGTGACCGTTTTAGCATCAACAATCGTAATTATTCCATCATAATTAGTCAATTGGAAGAGTCTTTTCTGTAACAGATTAGATTCTTCATCTATTCATGTTTGCATTGTAACAGGTTAGGGTTTCAAGAAAGGATCTCCCATTTATGACCAACAATAATGTTCTCTTTGGACCCCTTCTCATCGAAGGAAAAACCAAAAAGATCTATGCCTATCCTGACAATGACTCCCTGGTCTATATGCTAGGCAAAGATCAAATCACGGCAGGTGATGGCGCTCGCCGTAATGAAATCGCAGGCAAATCACGCTTAAGCACAATCACTACGGCGAACGTCTTTCGCCTACTCAACGATGGCAACGTCGCCACCCATTTTGTCAAAAAAATCGACGATACAACCTTACTTGTGAAGCGCTGCGACATGCTCCCTATCGAGCAAGTACAACGCCGCATCGCCACTGGATCCTATCTCAAACGTCACGCTGAAGTAAACGAAGGGACACGCTTTGAGCCCGTTCTGATCGAGACGTTTTTAAAAGATGATGCTCGCCATGATCCACAGATCTGGTCCGCAGACATCATCAAACTCGGTCTGGCAACAGAGGACGAGATCGCTTGGATGGCACAAGAGGGACGCCGTGTCTTCGATGTGCTTGAACGAGCCTGGGCTAGCGTCAATGTTACGCTGGTGGATCTCAAGATCGAGTTTGGACGTGATCCAAAAGGACAGTTACTGGTGGCCGATGTCATCGATAATGATAGCTGGCGCCTTTGGCCCGATGGAGATAAAACACGGATGCTCGATAAGCAGGTCTATCGCAACCTCCAGGAGATCACCCCAACGGCATTGCAGGACATTGCAGACCGCTATGCACTGGTTGCGGATCTCACAGGCAAGTTAACCGTCAATTAAAAACACGTATTAGCTCGTATCATTTTCAGTACTAATATCTGAAGTGATCGTATCTTATTAAGATCAGAATAACGAGGAGCCGAAAATGGAGCGACTACACGACGCTTGCGGAATAGTAGGGATCTATATGCCACAGGACGACGATAGTCTCGACGTACGGCGTTACATAACCCTGGCATTGACAGCCTTACAGCATAGAGGACAAGAGAGCGCCGGCATGGCGGTCTATGACTCTAACGGTCAGGTTGCGCATCGAACTGCAATGGGAAAAGTACGCGATGTCTTTCAAGACTCAGGTACCAGCCTGCCACTAACGCACTGTGGCATCGGGCACGTCCGCTACTCAACCACGGGTTCCAGCAGCGTAGAGAATGCTGGACCGTTTGTAGTAGGTGAACGTAGTGGCCAATATGACACAATTGCCCTTGCCCACAATGGTAATATCGTCAATTGCAATACATTACGAACCCTCTTTCCCGAGGATATTTTAACATCAACGACTGAGAGCGAGATTATTGCTTGTATGCTGCTTTATGCGCAAGGCAAAACGCTGCGTGAACGCATGATCGAAGTATTGCCATCCTTGCGCGGTTCTTACAGTTTGGTAATACTAGCAGATGGCAAACTTTATGCGATGCGTGATCCATGGGGTATGCGTCCACTTTGTATCGGTCGCATTGGCAGAAGTTGGATTGCCGCCTCTGAATCCTGTGCCCTGGATCGTATGGGCGCAACCTATGTGCGCGAAGTAGAACCCGGAGAACTGATTACTTTTGATGAGGATGGGATGCGTTCTGAGCTCCTATTCAAATCTCCAAAGACCTCCCTCTGTGTCTTTGAACACATCTATTTCTCCGATGCCACCAGCCGTCTTAACGACGCGTATGTCTATGATGTACGCGAAGCATTGGGACGCGAATTGGCACGCGAACATCCCGTCGATGCTGATCTGATTGTGCCGGTACCGGACTCATCAATCCCGGCCGCACTCGGATATGCAAGCGAATCTGGCATCCCTTATAGTCAGGCCATCATTAAGAATCGCTACAGTGATCGCACATTCATCAAGCCTGATCAACGCCTACGAGAATTAGAGATTGATCTAAAGTTCAACTTCGTTCAACCCAAAGTCGAAGGTGCAAGACTTGTAATTGTCGATGACTCGATCGTACGTGGTAATACCATGAAACGCCTGGTCTCAGCATTACGCAATCGTGGCGTCAAAGAGATCCATCTACGCTCAAGCGCACCACCATTACGTCATGCTTGCTACTTTGGCATCGACATTCCGCAGGAAGATGAACTGATTGCTGCCGGACGCAGTGTGCAAGAGATAGCCGATTATATCGGTGTCGATAGTCTAGGCTATGTAAGCTTGCCGGGGCTGGGACGCGCCATCCAAACAGCTGAAACACCCGATCAACATCCCGATGATCAGACAGGACTGGCATTTCTAAATAAGGAATTTTGTTATGGATGCATGGAAAAACAAGGCTGGCCATATGATCCAATTGCGGCAACCCAACATACAGCACAACATGTAAGCTTTTTCCCACGCCACGCAGCGATAAAGGGACAATAATTCCCATTTGTCATCGGAAACACGATGCTCGTCGTGTTTCTGATGACAGGGAAATGAATGTAAGCAATTAATTGGAGGTTCACCTACGATGCGCGTATTGGTCATTGGATCAGGTGGACGCGAACATGCGCTAGTCTGGAAATTAGCACAGAGTTCGCGTATCACCAAAATCTTTGCGGCACCAGGAAATCCAGGGATGTCCCCTTACGCCGAACGAGTTCCGTTAAGCGTCAGCCAACTGGATGAGCTGGCAACATACGCCGAAAATAATCAGATCGATCTAACGATCGTTGGTCCAGAGGCACCATTGATCGATGGCATCGTCGATCTTTTTCGCTTGCGTGGCCTCAACGTATTTGGACCGATCAAAGCGGGGGCTGAGCTTGAAGGTAGTAAGGCTTTCGCCAAAGAATTGATGACAAATGCAGGCATTCCAACGGCCTATCATCGCACGTTTAGCGACTATAATCTGGCAAAGGCATATCTTGAACGACATGGAGCCCCAATCGTGGTCAAAGCAGATGGCAATGCCGCTGGCAAAGGTGCGATTGTGGCCCTCGATATGACAACTGCGCAGGATGCAATCAAACAAATGATGGTTGATCGTGTCTTTGGAGACGCTGGCGATGTCGTGGTGCTTGAAGACTATCTCAGTGGCGACGAAATTGGGGCCACAGCTATTTGTAACGGGACAAATTTTTTACCTTTCTATCTTTCTCAGGACCACAAACGCGCATTTGATCATGACCAGGGACTCAATACAGGTGGTATGGGCGTATTCACACCACTCCCATTTGTAGATGCCCCAGGATATGAGCGTATCTATCAACAAATTGTCGATAAGACCCTCTATGCACTCAAAGAGAATGGCATTGACTTTTCGGGCGTCCTCTACTCAAATGTCATGCTCACCGAGCAAGGTCCCATGGTCATTGAGCACAACACACGCTTTGGCGATCCTGAAACACAAGCGTTTATGCTGCTCATGCAAGAGGATCTCCTCGATGTGCTCGATTTTGTCAACGGACACCAGATTGATCCCAATACACTCTGGCATCCAGGATCAGCGGTCAGCCTGACCCTGGCTTCAGATGGTTATCCCGGTAAGTACCGTTCAGGCATACCCATCAGCGGCATAGAAGAAGCTAACAAACTTGACTATGTGCACGTCTTCCATGCAGGTACAGCTCTAAAAGGCGATCAGCTGGTTACCGCTGGAGGCCGTGTTCTTAATGTGGTTGCCCGTGGAAACAGCCTGCAAGAAGCTGTCGATCGCGCCTATGAGGCAGCTAAATATATTTCGTTCGAAGGTATGCACTATCGCAAAGACATTGCCCATAGAGGGCTGGAAAGTAAGTAATTCCAACCAGCATAGCGAACAGATAAATAAAGAGGATAAATAGGGATGAGAGGTATCGAACTCAATTCACAGATCAACCAATCGACACAACCACAGAAAGCTCCTCTGCGGCTCGCTGTTCTCGTATCAGGCAGTGGAAGCAATCTGCAAGCACTGATTGATGCAGTAGAAAGTCAGCAGTTATCGGGTGTAGAAATTGTACTGGTTATCAGCAATAAAGCTAACGCTCAGGGGCTACAACGAGCGCTTCAACATAAACTACCAACTGCTTATATCCCCTGGGGGAAACAACGTGAAGAAGCCGAAGAGCGTGTCAGTGCACTACTCCAACTTTTCCAGGTTGATCTCATCGTACTGGCAGGTTGGATGCGTATCTTGAGTGCCAACTTTACGACTCAGTTTCCACAGCGCATCATCAACCTCCATCCCGCCCTCCTACCCAACAATGGCGAAGAGACATATACAACCAGTGATGGCACTATCATTCCGGCGCTACGAGGCATCAATGTGGTCGAACAAGCCCTTGAAGCTGGACTTAAAGTGACGGGAAGTTCAGTTCATTATGTCATTCCCGCCGTGGATGCAGGCCCGGTTATTGGTCGTACCGAAGTAACCATTGAGCCTGCTGATACAGCAGAGACATTACACGAAAAACTTAAAATCCAGGAACATCTTCTAATCGTAGAGGCTGTACGACAGCATGCCGAACATGCCAACATGTAGGTGACACCCTCGCGTGGGTGCGCCACACATTTTTGCAAGCGTCCCAAACGATGTGCAACAACGTACGCGAAAAGGTAGCTGGCGGCCCTCGCGCCGCCAGAGCCACTTCTCGCACGACCGGAACGGCACTCGTCGAAGATCACGCCCAAGCAACCCCATTGGCTCCCAGCTCCCAGCGAAGACCAGTCTCTCCCCATGCGTTACCCTCACTCGCGAGCCTGATCATGTGGGCACAGGGGGGCCTTCGTTGAACTGGTCGTGCCAACAGGTTGCCTGTGATTTTCTTCGGTGAGTTCCGTTCCGGTCGTGCGTCGAGTGGCTCTGGCGGCGCAAGGACCGCCAGCTACGCTCCAATTTGTATATCGAGTCGCTCTAAAAAACGACGACTGATCTCTGCTCGATGTTTGATTGGCATGCGTCCAGGAATATAATGCGAATCAGAACCTGTCGTACCGAGTAGATCATATCTTTGCATATACTCCAGATAAGCTTGCGTTAACTCTCGGCTATGATAAGGATGATATATCTCTATACCATCAATTGGAATTTCGGCACGTAGTTGATCTAATAATGCTGTTTCGTAGAAGGTAAAACCATTTTCTCTACGACCAGGATGGGCAATCAAACAGACTCCGCCGCTACGATGAACCGCATCAACCGTCTCGGCCATATCGGAACGTACAGAGTAATAGCCAGCCTCTCTCATCCTCTTAATGCCATCCTGTATAGTCTGAACATATCCATGTTCGCGCAACAGCTTGGCATTATCGATCGGAAAACGAAGCTTGCCTCCGTTATCAGCCAGCAATTCTTCCTGACGAGGAAAGGTATAACCATCGTGGCGAAGCGTCTCGTTGACTTTATACGTATTCTCCAATTGAGTTTGCACAACTTTTTGTGTGAGTGCAGACAATTCATTATGCTCAGGATCAAAACCATAACAGAGCATATCACCCATGCGTCCGTTGCCGACAGGACCATTCCATGAGGTACTCATCTCAACACCTGATAAGATGGGCAAGTTCTGTGCCGCTCCAAGCGCCTGGATCTCAGCCACTTTGTCAACACGATCGTGATCGGTTATCGCCACCAGATCGAAGTGTTCTTGGGCTAAAAAATCGACCACCTGTTGAGCAGGCCAGTGTCCATCACTATAGGTCGTATGCATATGCAGATCGATAGAGGAATCGGGTTGTAATGTTACATCCATAATCAAACGGGCCAAAGTAAACTCCTTCTAGAAAAAAATCGCAAGAAACAAAAGAGTGAGATCGTTCTCCATTAATCGTATCACAAGCTAACGGTATAGGTCAGAAGGTGCTGAAGTCAACATCAATGTCCACTCAATCCAAAATCGAGAGGAATATGAAAAACATTGAGGAACACAACAATCAAAGGAGCAATCAGCAGAGCTGGCAGCATGTTAGCAACTTTGATACGTTTAATATCAAGAATATTTAGCCCCAGACCAATCAGGATGAAACCACCTACCGCCGCTAATTCGATCAGACGAGGTTGTTGAACCATACTTAGCCGAGGATCAGAAACCAATAACGGTTTTATTAAACTCGCCAACAATGAAATTCCACCTTGCACAATTAAGATGGTAGCTCCAGCAAATAATGTTCCAACGCCAAAGGTGCTCGCAAAGATAATCGCCGAGACACCATCCAGAACTGCCTTAATAGCTAGTAGATGATAGTCGCCAGTTAAACCATCATTGAGTGAGCCCAGGATGGTCAATGGACCAGCACAAAATTGCAGGCTGGCAAGCACAAAAGCGGTCGTAAAGTTTTGCGTATTATCCCCACGACTAAAGCGCATCTTCAGCCAATCACCCAACCGATTAATCTGTTTATCTATATCTATCAATTCGCCAATCACAGAACCAATCACCAGAGCCAAGAGTGGAATCAGAGTGTTTTCTGTCGAGAGTGCAGAAGAAATACCTATCACGATTGTGATCAGGCCAATCGAAGCAATCACAATGACCTTGACACGCTCAGGTAAGCGTTTGCCAATCAACAATCCAAGCATGCCACCAACCATCACTGTCACGAAATTGATCAGGGTTCCAGTCATATAAAAAAATTCCTTCGCAATACAAAAAGCACATAAATTATCACCAAGACTATAACATATCTACCAAAAAACACACATTATTCTCTTTATCAAGCAACGCGCTACGCGAGAATCTCATGTAGATCCTCAGGCGAATTGCAAGACTCTGGATGGCTTTTGAAGAACTACGAACGGGGTCCTTTTCTATGTCTCCAACTCATGATCTGTGATACAATAGCGTCGGTTTACAGCCATTACAGCTAACAAAAAAATTCTTCATACTAAATATATTGCTTTATTCCTTTTACATTCTTGTTGCTTTCGCGCATGGAGGAGGATGATGTTGGAACCAAATAACCTATTAACCGGTCTTAATCAACCACAGCAAGAAGCTGTAACAACAACACAAGGCCCTGTATTGATCCTGGCGGGCCCAGGAAGCGGTAAGACACGTGTCATCACCCACCGCATTGCCTATCTGGTCCAGCACGAGCACATCTCTCCATGGCGCATACTGGCCGTAACCTTTACCAACAAAGCGGCCCGCGAGATGCGTGAGCGGCTCGAAAAACTGGTCGGCATAAATGAGTCCAAGGAAATGATGATTGGGACGTTCCATGCTATTTGTGCTCGTGTTCTGCGCACAGAAGCCGATCATCTAGCACCTCTGGGCCTAACACGTTCATTTGTTATTTTAGATACCGACGATCAAAATACGCTACTCAAACAAGCAATCAAAGAGCTTGATCTCGATGAAAAACAATATCGCCCCCATACGCTTCAGGCACTGATCTCAGGGGCCAAAAACAATATGCAGGGTCCAGACCAGATGGCCGAACTGGCGACTAAATATGTTGAAGAAGTCGCAGCGCGTGTCTACAAGCTCTATCAAAAAAAGATGCGCAAAAATAATAGCGTCGACTTCGATGATCTGATCATGCTTACAGAACAACTCTGGCGACGTGAAACTGATGTACTACGACACTATCAGCGCCGCTGGCACTATCTCCATGTCGATGAATTTCAGGATTGTAATCTGCCACAATACAAACTGATCCGGCTACTCGGTTATGGTACCGATAGCAATCATGAAGGGCTCGGGAATGTCTGTGTGGTGGGAGACGATGACCAAATGATCTATACCTGGCGCGGCGCGAGTGCCGAGAATGTTCTCCGCTTCGAACGTGACTTCCCTGAAACCAGAATTATTCTCCTTGAACAAAACTACCGTTCCACACAGACTATCCTGGATGCGGCCCAGGGCATTGTCAAAAGAAACAGTCTGCGTAAAGATAAAAAGCTGTGGACAGATCAGGGATCAGGTGCAAAAATCACTATCCATGAGGCCTATAACGAAGAGCAAGAAGGTCTCTATACAGCACAACAGATCGTGCGATTGCTGGCGCTTGGCGATATCAATAAGCGCAGCGAAGTTGCCGTGATGTATCGCACCAACGCTCAATCGCGTGCACTGGAAGAACAATTTTTGCGCATGAACATCCCTTATAAAGTCATCGGCAGCCGTAAGTTCTATGATCGAAAAGAGATCAAAGACATGCTAGCCTATATGCGTCTCCTATCCAATCCTAACGACGATCTGAGCCTGCAACGCGTCATCAATGTTCCTAACCGCAAGATCGGTGTCAAGACCCTTGGCGAGCTTCAAAATTGGGCTGGGATGCATAATAGTTCATTGTATACAGCCCTGGCAACCATTGCCGAACATCCAACACTGGGCAAGGGAGCGAAGAGTGCTCTGGAGACCTTCTATAAACTCATCAATGATCTGAACGGCGCTATCGATGAACTACATCTACCAGAGTTGCTTGATCGTATTGCGGAACGAAGCGGCTATGGACCCGAGTTACGTGCCGCCTCGGAGAATGAGGGATTGGATCGCTGGGGTAACGTGCTTGAGTTGCGCCGCGTAGCTGAAGATTATGCAGAGATTGAGACACGTGCTGCCCTTGAACTCTTTCTTGAGAACGTTGCCCTCGTAGGGGGAGCCGATACCGTACAATCCAGTGAAGATGGTACAATCATGCAAGAAGAGACAGTGGATGCAGTCACCTTAATCACCCTCCACGCCGCCAAAGGACTAGAGTATCCAGTCGTATTCATCGTCGGCATGGACGAGGGATCTTTACCACATTCACGCTCAGTCAGTAAACCTGAAGATGTGGAAGAAGAACGGCGTCTGGCCTACGTCGGATTTACACGTGCCATGCAGCGACTCTATCTAGTACGTGCCCGTAGACGCTCTGTCTTTGGAGAAACACAATATACCGAGCCATCACGTTTCTTGGAAGATATACCACGCACATTGATCGCTCCTAAAGGAGGCAGTCCCTTACCACAAAGCCAACAAAGTTCATTGCATAACTCCAACGGCCGCACCAGCAACACTACCCCGAGCCGCCAAAAGAATTGGGAAGACGATTTTAATCAAGATCCCTATGGTGAAACTGAAGGTCGTGTATTCGGGCGCGGCGAGACCCAATCAACGCAGTCACCAACCCGTAATTATTCATCACTGCCATCTTCACAAAATAACCAGAGATCACTCCCCGCTTCAGGTGGATTTAAAAGCCAACCACCAACTCGCTCTAAAGTCCAACGCTTTAAACCTGGTGATCGCGTCCACCACAACATCTTTGGAGACGGCATCATTCTCAAAAGCGAGATGGAAGCTGAGACCGAATTCGTAGAAGTCCAATTTCCGGGTAAAACTGGAAAAAAACGCCTGAGCCTGGACTTTGCCCATCTCGAAAAGCTTTAGCCATCGGCATAGATACCTTAATTCATTACAAGAAGTTAAGAACAACATAGCAAAATCCCTCAATCCTAAAA
The DNA here is from genome assembly GCA_963699315.1 of uncultured Chloroflexia bacterium. Taxonomy (GTDB): domain Bacteria; phylum Chloroflexota; class Ktedonobacteria; order Ktedonobacterales; family Ktedonobacteraceae; genus Dictyobacter. The sequence continues at coordinate 2,120,766 of OY969433.1, read as the reverse complement.
GGGTCATTGGGGGATTTTTGACGAAAGAAAACCTAATCCGCAACAGCCTTCTATCCTTGCGAGTCGCGCTGTTCTCTACTATGATTTAGGGCAGTACCAACAGGCCTTGAATGACTTAAATGAGGCAATCCGGCTTGCTCCTGAAGAAGCTATTTTTTACAGGCAATTCTCCGCATGTGAGATGCATCCATTAGCGTGCAGGATGCCCCATATAGAGACGCGTCACCAGTGTGGTATACTCTGATCACAAGAGGCATACCACGTAGAGAATCAACCCACCATATAATAAATTATTGATAAAATCATGCAACAACTACCAGAAAAATCTGAACGCTCAGCACTTCTGCATGGGAATCGCGAACTAGCGGTGCTCTATGCCATCGCGGGTTATCTCAATCGACAAGTTGATGTCCATGACGCCTTGCAGGAAGTACTCACGCACGTTACCGATCTGCTCGGACTGCGCACTGGTTGGGTCTGGATCTTTGACGAAAAAGGTGAGCCAGTCGTAGCAGCCTCACGCTATCTGCCTCCCTACCTGGCTGACCATCAGGAACGCATGTGCAATACGTGCGTTTGTCTGGATACTTTTATAGAGGGCTCAATGGAGACTGCATCGAATATCAATGTGCTCCGTTGTAGCCGTCTAAAAAATGCTGAACGAGATAGTGATCCGACGGCGCTCGGATTGCGCTTCCACGCAAGTGTACCAATCTATGAAGGTACGACGTTGCTGGGAGTCATGAATGTTGCTAGCGAAGATTGGCGTGAGCTCAGGGCAGATGAGCTACAACTCTTACACATTATCAGTGATCAGATTGGGCTCGCGTTGCAACGAGCACGTCTCTCAGCTGAACACACGCAGGCGGCAGCGCGTCTGGCGACGACGGAAGAGCGCAATCGTCTGGCTCGTGAAATCCATGACACGATAGCACAGAGCTTGGCCGCAATCATTCTACAATTAGAGACAGCAGATGCTCTGGTTGAGATAAAGCCACAACGGGCTCATGAGGCGGTTCAGCGTGCACTCCAACTGACACGTCATAATCTCGAAGAGGCACGCCGCTCTGTCATGGATCTGCGCTCGGCACCTTTACAAGGACATTCGCTACCTGAGGCTCTCGCAGTGCTAGCGGCCTCTGAGCCATCTCCGGCTGCCATTATATACAACTACGCTCCAAAGCAGCCATTTCCTGCCTTACCAGCGCGTATAGAGGCTAGTTTGTATCGTGTTGCTCAAGAGGCCCTCACTAATGCGTGTAAACATGCCAACGCACAACGTATCGAGATAAAGCTGATAGCAGATGAACACTGGGTCAGTATGATTATCCAGGATGATGGGGACGGTTTTGAGGTGGATAATGTTGCTCGATATGCTGGTCCCAATGCTGGACATTTCGGACTGACTGGCATGAGGGAACGTGTGCGCATCTTAGAAGGAAGTATGTGTATCCTCAGCGAACCTGGCATCGGAACATGTCTTGAAATATCCGTGCCCTATTAATTTCGTGCTCTATTAATTTCTACGCTAACTATCCTCTCCAATCATCTCACAGAAAGGTAGCAGAAATGATTCGTATTGTACTCGCAGATGATCATCCCATCGTACGTGAAGGGTTACATACTTTATTAGAAACACAACCAGATTTTGAAGTGGTTGCAGAATGTGCCAATGGAGAAGAGGCATTACACATAACAACACAACTACAGCCTGATATCTTGTTACTCGATCTGGAGATGCCTGTGATGGATGGAGTCGAAACAACACGCCAATTGTATCAATTACCACATCGACCACGTGTAATTATCTTTACTGCTTTTGATGACGATGAGCGCATCATTCATGCTTTACAGGCAGGCGCGGATGGTTATCTACTCAAAGAAGTTCCACGCGAGGAGATTTTCAAGGCGATACGCATTACTATGGAAGGCGGCTCGATGCTCCAACCACTTGTGGCCTCAAAGCTGCTTCAGCACGTCGGACGGCAACAAAAAATAGTAAATACAGCAGTAGCACATATAGTCTCCCAGATTGAGGAGCTCACGGACCGCGAACTAGAAGTGCTTCATCTGCTCGCTCAGGGCATGCCCAATAAAGAGATAGCCGCTCACTTGATTATTAGCGAACGTACAGCCAAGTTCCATGTCAACTCGATCATGGGCAAGCTCGGCGCGACCAATCGGACAGAAGCCGTTGTGCTAGCAGCACAACGGGGTTTAATCAACCTGTAACTTCTGAAAAGGGGTATTAAATCAGGAAAATTCAACTTGCACATAAGAAATTTAGGCTAATTTCGCCGTAATCTGCGATGGCCGGAACAGCATGATATACAATACCTCATAGTAATGAGCTTTTAGCTAAAAAACTTTTTGTCTTTCATCAATGGGTTATCCATATCAGCCAATCCAAGTATGCTATCCATGAAAGATAGATAAGGACAGCAGATCATGGGATTTTCTCGCTTGGCAGCCTTTATATCAGTAATCGTACTCATCGGCCTTATCACGCTGGTGCTCATTGGAACAGCAAATGTTATAGGGGCGGCAATAACGCATGAATCAGGCACCGAACATACAGCAGGGACGATTACCAGTATGGGACCTGGTCAGAATTTTATACTGAAAACCGCCACAGGGAAGCTCATGCACTTTCAATGTACTGAAAAATGTGTGAGCGCAGAGCCGCATATGCAACGACATCTCAATGAACATGCTCATACCGATGTGTATTATATGCATGCTACTGGGGGTGCCCTGATAGCTGTAGATGTAGATTAAGAAAACAAAATGCAGAGTATCGCTAGCACGTTTCACTACATTCAGCAGCATACCAATATAGTGAAATAGACAAGCGTTTTTCATATGTGTCAGGATGTGAGATTGTGATCAACGAGCCGAATAAAAAAATCGTACCGCTTCAATACCAGAGTAACTCGGTCCTTGATCGAGCTGATATCGTCATCATCGGCAATGGCATTGCAGGTCTCACCGCCGCTGTAGAGGCGCGTCATCTCGCTCCCGAAAAACGTATTGTGATCATTACCGATCAGATCCACCCAACGATCAACACGCCTGCCCTCAAACAATTCGCCATTGCCAAACTCACCAGAGAGCAGCTCCTCGCCTATCCAGCGGGCACCGAGCGAGCGGAACGTGTACACCTCATATACTCACACGTGGCGGAAATTCATGCCCAGAGCAAGTATGTAACACTCGATGGCAACCGTGGCTTTGGCTATGACTCGCTGCTAATCGCAACAGGCAGTAGGCCTCAAGGGTTGCCAGAGCAAACACCAGGGCGCAACTTCGATGGTGTGCTAACACTGCATCGATTGCAAGACTACCTGGACCTGCGTCGCCGTCTGGAAGAAGTCAGTGAAGCAGTCGTCATCGGGGGAGGCGCTCACGCAATTGAAACTGTCATGGGATTACTCTATTGGGGTATTCGCGTACACTGGTTGATTCGTGGCAAAACATTTATGCGAGGCATGTTGGACGAGGTTGCGTCAGAAATGGTAATCAATAGTATACGTCGTGCTGGAGCAGTAATTCATCTAGAGACAGAGGTAGCAGGTATAGTGGGAAGAGTGGGGTCTGTCGCGGGTGTTATCACCAACCATCACGAAATGCTACCATGCCAGCTTGTGCTGACCTGTACAGGTACGAAAGCAGAGATGAGCCTGGCTAAAAAATGTAGCGTCCCGATGATGCATAAAAATGGCCTTATTGTAGACGACAAACTACGCACCAGCGTACGCGACATCTACGCAGCAGGTGATGTCGCTGCCTTGAAGAATCCTCAGACGGGGAACTACGAACCAAGAGCCCAGTGGTACGCAGCCGTATCACAAGGACGCATTGCTGGTTCCATCATGGTGGGCAACAAAGAGCTCTCCCAACAACCATTCGGAGTCTTCTGGCATGCCACTCACCTGGGTGAACTCTCGATGCTTACCGTAGGTGAACCACTCATCACAGGCCCCCGGATAGCAATCCACACGGATACCAGTCAGGGGGGATACCGACGTCTCGCGGTACTTGACGATCGTCTTGTCGGCTATCTTGCTCTTGGACCCAAGCAATCTGATAGCCTGGCCATCAAACGTATCATTGACGAAGAAACACCTATTAGTAAAGGTATTAAGCCTTTGCTCAAAGGTCAATTTGATGCTCGTTCATATCTCTCCAATCAACGATCACGGGCAACCAGAAGTTTGCTCGACACTAAAATGCCTATGCAGAATATCCAAGCGCCACCACAGAGGCCAACAACAAAGGAACTCCCCTATGCTGATCACCGGCAACCCATCACCGACGAGCTAGCAATGAACCGGCCCCCCATGCCAACATTTCAGCAATATGAGAATGGGCAGCAAATTAACGTGCCAGAAACGCCGATCTACTACTATAAGGATGAGATTAATCCGTTTACAGGCAATCTGCCAGTTCCCACACTATTTCAACCTGAGCCGGACAGGAGAGGAACAGCGGAACCCTCACCAGCGCCATATACCTACACAGATCCAACACTTGCGGCAAAATATGAATTGCAACCCATATCTGACCAGCAGACGCAACACTACAATTTATGGGCGTATGCTGAGCAACCACTGGGCATACAAACTGTTGTACCAGATATCCATAAGAGGGAAATACGTTGATGCTGAGAATGCTAAAACCAAACGCCATTATTTTGCATAAAACCAGACCTCAGGTTGGTCAGGAGATTCAAGCATGTATCGGTTGCAACGAATGTTTGCTGGCTTGCCCGGCTCTAGCAGAACCGATTACTATCGACGTGCTCAATCGAGAAACAGTTGAAGGCACTATCTCGCCACCAACTGCCCGCTTTGCACGCGCCTGCTATCAATGTGGAGCATGTGTCGCCCCTTGTCCTGTTGGACTCCATCGCGATGCCATGATGCTCTGGCTAAAAGTTCGGCTCTTGAATGCAAGTGATGAGGGATAAGTGCCAGGATTTATGACAAAAAAGCGTAAAGAGGGTAAAATGTATGCGAAAGATGAGCGATGATAAAGGGTATCCGTGGTTATTTATGGATGTTGGTCGCCCCTGGTTCAAGACATGGTCAATAACACTAGTAATTATTATCATAGCAGTGGTGAGCTTCGTCATTTACACACATTTCAGCAAGGACATTTCGTCAGATAGTCCAGCTGGTTATATATATGCCATCATAGGCACCTTCTTCATGCTTTTAGCCACATTCAGCTATACACGCACCAAGAATTCAAGTCAACGTAAAGTAGGTCAGCTGAATAAAGCCTTGAATTGGCATATCTGCTTTGGCGTTATTGCCATCGTGGCACTCTGTCTACACTCTTTTGGTAATCTTAATCCACGTACAGGAACCTACGCCCTCTACGGCTTCATTGCCCTGATCATCAGCGGCTTTATAGGACGGATGATCGATCAATTCGCGCCTCGCAATATCACAAAAGAAGTGAGTAAGGCACTAACAGCGCAAGGAGATGATCGCATTGAAACGATATCTCGCACTGTACAGGAGATCATCACTTATAACACACAAGACTTGCGCGCATTTAAAACAGATGTAGCCCCAGGATCAAGAGGTTTCCCGCAAACAAATCTGGTTGCCCCTAATCCGATCAGTCTGGGAGGCTCAACCTTACCTAGCTCATGGGATATCGCCTATATCTCACTAGAAGAGACCCCTCAGGAAGTTAGCCGTAACAACCAGCAATACCGTTTTGTACCCAACCGAAAAAGTAACTTATCCGAGCCTGGAGCATTATTACCAGGCTATAATGACCAGATCAAAGAGCTACAGCATGTGCAGAGCGCGCTGCGCAGCGAACAATACTACAGAGCGCTGATCCGCTACTGGCGTGTCTTCCACGTGTTACTAGTCCTACTTACCATTGGCTTAACCATCTGGCACCTTATCTATGCGGGCCAACTACTCATACCAGTGCTTCTCCACCATTAATATCCATATGCCTGCAGAAACGCAATGCTCGTTGTATTTCTGCAAACGTCGGGCAAAAAGCAGCAGTAGCAGATAACACACTCATGCATTATGCACAACCGGAAAACGCTCTTGCTCGTATTACCTACATAGGCATTAGCAGGAGGAAAAATATGATACAACATTCAGCAGACCAAGCATATGTGAGTAAACAGATAGCAAAAAAAATCTCTCATCCAAAGCGTTTGGATATCTTTTTTCATGGCATAAAAACAGCAAAATTAGTCAAAGCACTTATGGCAGACAGGCGTATATCAGCTGCAAGGAAAGGATTCTTTGTAAGCGCAATTATTGCATTTCTGATCGTTCTACTCTTTCCTGATGCCATCAACGAAACCTTCATGAGTGTTGTCTTACCATTCATAGGGACAATATTAGGCGTCCCTATAGATGCAGGATTTGATTGGATCGCATTCGCGTTGATCGCAGTAAATTTATTACGTTTCTTCCCAAAGGAAATACTTTCAGAACATTATGGAAGGATTTTTGAGAAATAAATACCAGCGACACAAGTAAAAATAATCCCCCTACCAATCACTCATCAGCGTGGCTGATGAAAAGATTAAGGGGGATTTATAATATCAGCACGTAAAGGTCAATTAATTGGCGCAGTAAGCTTATCAGTTGAAGTTTGGGGCCGAAACTTGGTGCCAGTATTAATAAAAACAGAAACCTGGTCCTCATTGGAAAGATGCACATGTATAATCATATCTGGTTTGTGATCACCATTAAGGTCTTTAAAATTTACAGTTACTGGTGCAAGATCGTCCGTATCACCATTTGAATTAATAGGGACTACATAGACTATCAACTTACTCGGATTACCAGCCATCATCTCATCGATCACCGCCTGATGCTGCCAATTCATAGCCATAAAATGGCTCGGATTAGCCTTGCTGTCGCCATGACCAACTACAGCATCGGTCTGATATGTACGAGGCATCCCATAAGTAATATTGTTATACTGCTGAATCCCCCAGGAGAGAGCCAAACTGCCTAAAACCCACAGCACAAGCATAGCGACCATACCGACGCCAGCGGGTAAAAGCCAATGGAAATGATGACGCGGCTTCTCCTTAATCACTACTGGTACAGGTCCAAGTGCAGTTCTCGTGGTCGTTCTGACGTTTTTAGAAGCATAAGTTGAGGGAGATTGCGGTTGCATCGTAGGAAGGCGCGGCTGCCGGCCCGTATGTCCAGATTGACGCATCTGAGGAGGTAGATCTTTCGTCATATCCATCTGGCGTCTGGGTGGCACGCGAGAAGAAGTTGGCAGCGAACCTGGATAACGTGGTGGTTGAGTATTTGTATTTGTCATACGAATAGAGCTTGAATTTGAACGAGGAGGATCAATCATTCCTTCATCAAAACGGTACGCATCAGTATGTGGTGATGTATCGGCCTGGCTAATGGGCCTTGGATATTTTGAGGCGTAAGGATCGTGACTACCACTAGTCACCTCTCTTGAACGTCTTCTCAACGCTGGCTGTTCACCTTCGCGCGCCATGAGTAATCCTTTCTCTCGCTGCATGGCATTCTTGCCACTAATACAGGAAGATATTACAGTTTAGTGTAAAAACTGATATCGAAAGCTATCATACTATCAGACTGAGGCCAGTGTCAAATATTTACGTCACGAATTTGGCGAATGTACCTTTTTCATTGCACAGTTACGACGCCCAACCCAGAATAACTCTTCTATTTAGTACGTATAGAAGCCGTTCAGGGTGGCAAAAGTATTTCTTTGACGAGAGAGTATGATAAAAATAGAACCACTTGTAGCCATTCCAGTCCACTGGAGAAACAAATAATGGAGATAATAGATAGATCGGATAGCTCATCCTCATCGATATCGCAGCCAAATAGTACATTACCGGAGTTCATGTATAGTCTATCCAGCCTGGCCGAACTCTATGAAATGGGAGCGATGATGGGAAAAGATGTGGAGGCACAAGAACTATATCAACATATTCTGACACGTATACGGCGCACAATTCAGGCGACGGGTGCTTGTCTCTTACTTTATCACAGTGCGCAAAAACATTTTATTCCGATCGCGCATCAGGGAGAAAAATTGCCTTGTGGCCTCCTTGCCAACCTTATCCATGAAGACGATGTGGCCCAACTTGATATCCAGGGACCCGGCGCAACCCTAGACACAATACAGATCAAGCAGCAAGATATCTTGCTGCTTACACTTAACTGCCAAAAAACGCTGATCGGGCTGGTTGCTCTCGCAGATACAAATAAAACCCCTCTGTTGGAAGCCAGAGGACTACTCTTATCTTATATGGGGAATGTGGCGGGTGGAATTCTCTATTATCATCGACAACAAAATAGTGAGCGTAACCACATCATTGAACAGGAACGCAATCGTATCGCTCGTGACCTGCATGATAGTGTCGTACAACAGATCGCCTCTATTCGCTACAAACTTGAATTTGTACAACGACTTTTAGAACAAAATCAGCCACAGAAGGCGATCCTAGAAACAAAGCGGGCCGCGACTATTTTAGAAGAAAGCCTGCAAGAGCTACGCACCAGTATCAACTCATTGCGTCCCACCTCATTAAATGAGCATACATTAGCCGATGCGCTAACAAATCTACTGTATCACTATCAGGTGAATAATCCACATATGAGCATAAAGCAGACGCTTCCAGCACTACCACATTTGCCAGAGCAGCTAGAAGTACCAATTTTTCGCTTACTTCAAGAAGCCCTCGCCAATGTTTATAAGCATGCTCATGCGACAGAAGTAAAGCTAAGTATAAGTATCCATAATAGCTTTGTGATTGTTGAAATTACTGATAATGGCATAGGAATGCCAACACAACGTAGGTCATCAGAAGATGAAGAAATGATACTGAATGCAGTCACTCCTCACATGGGTTTACGCTCCATGAAAGAGCGTGTACAAGAAGCGGGAGGAGACTGGCAAATACATAGTCACGCAGAAGTTGGCACTACGATCAAAGCCAGCTTTCCACTAGATAGCCCAACCATTGAACTAACTAATCGGGAACGCGAAATACTGCGTCTCGTAGTAGATGGTTTGTCTAATCGTACGATTGCACAAAAATTAACAATTAGTAATGATACCGTCAAGACCCATATTCATCATATTATGCAAAAATTGCAAGTAAAAGATCGAATGCAAGCGGCCGTAATAGCCACTAGCCATGGATGGATATAAGGGCGCAAAAGTATCGGCTTCGTCTGTTGCTTGACGCTCATGGGTCCATTAAGTAAAATGAGAATATTATCGACTCTATATATCATTACGTAACAAACAGTAATGAGTTCACAGACATACAATTAACTTAACGGGAGGCACAATTGCCAGATATTTACTTGTTGAAATCGCGTAGAATCAATGTATATAGCATATCGGCAGCGGCAATTATTCTATTTGCGGTTGGCCTACGCGTTCTTCTTGTACTCTCAGGCTGGCCCCCTACCAATAGCGATGAAGCGACCATGACGCTAATGGCATCCAACATTGCTTATCATGGAGCACGTCCAATTATGTATGGCGGGCAGGACTATATGGGGGTAATTGAAGCCTATTTAGGGGCACTCCTCTTTCTTATAAGCGGGGGAATATCGATTACAGCTATGCGTCTAGGCGTTATATTACTGGTGGGACTTTTTTTTATTGTCCAGTATTTCTTAACCAGTATCCTCTTCTCCAAAGCAACGGCCCTTGTTACGCTGGCAGTATTAAGTATCGGTTCCATTCCTTATTTGACGCGCCAGACAATAGCCACAGGGGGTTCAGCAGAGACCTTACTATTTGGATCACTCGCCTTTTTAATCGCCCTGCGGCTCTCGCTATCCTACGATCCAGCAGCGCCCAAACAGATCAGGCTACGACGTTTAGCAGGCTACACCCTGTTTGGGATTGTCGTCGGGCTTGGCATTTGGAGTGATATGGTAGGGCTTCCGCTATTAGCCATGGCCACCCTCTTACTCATCACCATCTGCTGGCGAGAAATACTTGTCTGGGGAGGATGGGCGACTGGCCTCATCGGCGGATTGATTGGCATCACCCCAAGCCTGATCTACACCGTTCAGACCGGAGAAAATCCCATTTCAGTCCTTTTTGCCATGGTAGGGCCAAATCCCAACAGCAAAAGCGGCCTCGACCTCTGGCATAACCTCATACAAACCTTTCAAGTGAGCCTGCCAACAGCCACAGGCTTCCCATTTTGTCCTGTCATCGAATATCCATTTATGGGGAACAACACAGCCCGAACTCTGACGTGTAGCCTTGTTCAGTCTAGTTGGAGTATAGGTTATATTCTGCTAATCATTGCATCCTTGACCATTACGATACTGGCCATCAAATATTTCAGGCGCAATCAAAAGATCACAGATACAGTGGAACGGCATCAGACACGTGTACGCCTGATATCTCGACTCTTTATGGCTAGCACAGCCATCCTGATTCTGGTAGCATATACCATCAGTTCAGGTCCAGTAGATCAACCTGGTTACCATGCACGTTACATCATCAGCCTGATAGTCCTCACATCAGTGATCATAGCCCCATTAGCACAAGCAGCTACACACATCCATTTGCAGAAATACTGGCCAAAGGTACGCTCATATGGCAGTCGCGCCATATTAGCGCTCATCATAATCATCCTGATTATTGGTACCACTAACGCGTTCAGTGAAATCTCGCAGGCAAAAGCGGCCAGCGGTAACAGAATAAATCTCGCCAACCACCTGATCAAACTTGGTGCCACACGTCTCTATACTGATTACTGGACTTGCTACAATCTGGTTCTGGCTAGCAACGAGAAAATCGCCTGTGGGGTCGTTGACAAGGACCTTAATGGCAACCATAATCGCATCCCGGGCATCCGTGCAGTCGTAGATGCAGAATCATTTAATGCTTCCTGGTTATGCGCGTCAGATCCAAAACTTACAACACCAGATTACTACTGCTTACCAGCGCTTACACATTGGATAAATACCGGTGCTAAAGGACGTTTCAGTCGCTATAAGTTCGACGGCTATGTGCTCTATATGCTCAAATCGCAATATCGTCGCAAATATTAAACTTCTTCTTCATCAGGTAACAATCCCTGACGCAGAGCAAAAATGGCCACTTGAGTACGATCACGCAGATGTAATTTCTGAAAGATAATCGAGAGGTAATTCTTCACAGTCTTCTCAGAATAAGCCAATCGCTCTGCAATTTCTTTATTACTCATCCCAGTTGCCAGATAGCGAATAATCTCCACTTCTTTCTCTGATAACTGAGCGGCATGCTGTCCTGTCTGTGCTGAAGACTCTGGCTGCCGCCGTAATTCATTTACAAGCACGCCTGTTAACGAAGGAGAGATGGCAATACCACCAGCATAGACAGTACGGATAGCTTGAGCGACATCACGAGCCGAAACATTTTTCAACAAATAGCCACGCGCCCCACTACGCATCGCCTCAACAATCTGCTGGTTTTGACGATGCATTGTTAACATAATCACAGCTACCGCTGGAAACTGCTGTACCACTTGACGAGTAATCGCAATGCCATCAACAACAGGCAAATTAATATCCATCAGCACCACATCTGGGTGCAATTGACGTATCCGTTCCAGAGCAGTAAAACCATCTGTAGCATCCCCTACTACCTGAAGATCCTCTTCTAGAGAGAATAGTTGACTTAAACCCTCACGAATCAAGGCATGATCGTCTACAATAAGTACACGTATCTCAGCAGTAGGCAACCCCGTCATATCATTTCTGCTATCAGCGACGCCAATCGTCACACACTGAGCATCGTTGGCCGTTGAAGAGGAAGTAGGAAGATCGATGGACTCCGTAACAGCCTTTGTATGTAATTGATGCTCACCTCTATCAGAATAGCGCATAGAAAGACTCCTTCAACCGATACAAAATAGCTAACACGATAATGGAACGGAGTATGAAGCCATATCAACATTCTTCATACACATCCATATTTTCAGTATAGCCATTGAACAAATGGGGGAATCTTTATGCTGTCATTTTACACGTCTGAACTACTCAGAAAGAGGAAATACTTGTATCTATTATAAATACTCACTTACTATAGCTCTTCCTGCGGCTTTACCAAGCGACCATACAAGCCATCAAGTTCATCCTGACTATTAAAGTGCAGAACGAGGGTGCCTTTGCCTCTGGCATTATATTTGAGATCAACTTTTACCATCAATGCATCACGAAACTGAGATTCCAGATTTATCAGTTCTGGCGAATGGCTGGGAACCATCGTCACATGCTCAAGCGCAGTATCAACATTCTCGATACCCTTAATGCGCTCAGCTAACTCTTCAGCCTGACGAACAGTCAGACGTAAAGCAATAATCTGCTTCATCACCTTGATCTGATCGTCTGCACTCTCAATGCCAACCAGCGCACGGGCATGGCCTTCGGTAAAATTTTCCGCATGATTGACAAGCATATCGCGTATTTGAGTAGGCAATTGCAATAGCCGTAATGAATTTGTCACAGTCGTCCTATGCTTGCCAACCTGCTTGGCCACAATATCCTGGGTCAGACCATATTCTTGAATGAGGGCCTGATACGCCAGTGCTTCCTCAATAGGATTGAGATCAGCACGTTGAATATTCTCGATCAAGGCCAATTCCAGCATCTCTTGTGGAGTCACATCCTTGATCACAACCGGAACCTTGTCTAATTTTGCTAACTTAGAGGCGCGCCAGCGCCGCTCGCCGGCAATAATTTGATATTTCACCACTGGAGACTGCTCGTCAGCACTAGTCGTTGAAGCACTAGCAAATCCATCCCCATACCAATCGCTAATCGATGGAGTATTTTTATCCTCAGCCACTACAGAGACATCCAACTTCGTCACAATAATAGGTTGAATCAAACCATGCTCTATAATTGAATCGCGCAGTTCCAATAACAATGGATCGTCTTCACGAAAGATACGCCGCGGCTGACGAGGATTGGGGATGATACTATCGATGGAGACCAGAGGCAGAGCAGCAGGATCAGTCAGTCTAGATTGTTGCGCTGACATTACATCGGAAGCACCTGATATCAGCGAATCCAATCCACGACCCAACGATTTTGGTTTAACCACGGGCAATCACCTCCTCGGCAAGAGCACGATAAGCCAGTCCTCCAGGAGATGCAGGATCATAATCAAGAATTGACTGACCAAAACTGGGAGCTTCGCTTAAACGCACGTTGCGATTGATAATGGTCTGAAAAATTTCTTTGGGGAAGTGACTCCGTACTTCACGCACAATATCAGCTGCCAGGCGCGTACGTGAATCAAACATCGTCATCACTACCCCCACAATAAAGAGGGCCGAATTAAGCTTTGATTTCACAATATTTACCGTGTTCAGCAACTGACTCAACCCTTCCAGAGCCAGATATTCACACTGAATAGGGATAATAATGCCATCGGCCGCCACCAACGCGTTGATGGTCAATAAGCCAAGAGAAGGAGGACAATCAATGATGACATAATCACAGCGCTCGCGAATAGGCTCAAGAATCTGACGCAGGCGATATTCACGAGCCAGCGTTCCGACCAGTTCAACCTCAGCCGCCGCCAGATCAACCGTACAGGGAGCTACGACCAGTTCACGCCTCGTAGTGGGAACAATCACATCAAAAATAGAAATTTCGTTGCCTTCTTGTACAAGCAGATCGTAAACCGTATGTGCCCGTTTCTGTTTCAGGACACCGATTCCGCTTGAAGTATTAGCCTGTGGGTCCATATCAACAAGCAGTACCTTGCGCCCGGTGGCGGCTAGATACGTAGCAAGGTTGATTGCAGTGGTCGTTTTGCCGACGCCACCCTTCTGATTTGTTATTGCATACACTTTTGACAAAGGTTGCTACCGTACCTTTCCTCTTCCATGCCGAAGACCATGAAGCTCCGCTTTCAACGACATTGTAGCAAAAGTAACAGAGAGAAGCAACATAAATCATCACAATGGCGAGAAATAGTTTGTTTGAGCACATAAAAGTCTACGTGACTATTTAAATAGACTAAGGCAGACAATCATGCATAAAAAAACCATTGAACCACCCAGAATATGAGGAGTAGTAATGGATAGCTATGGCGATACGCAGATGAAAGACAAACAGGGCCCATACACATATGAACCCTTGCAGATACTGGTTCCTACAGCGTTATACGATTACCTCCGGCAGGCATAGTAAAACGCAAAAAGCCACCATTAGCCAGACGTGTACAGACGACCGCGATCGTATAGAAAACGAATAGAAATGCAGCAGTCCGCAATTCGTAGAGACCATATTCGAGAAGACTCAAATGGTTCGCTCCACTCTCGAAAAGACGCAGTAGAACTGGTCCCTGTTGCACCTCAAACATGCTCGCCGGCAGCCCTCCCACTAAACTGACCACGATATCAAATCCCAGACAAAGAGCCGCCAGGCGTAACGCTAGCAACCAGAAACGTTTACTCAAACGCTCCCGCTTCGTCGAAGTCATACGACGTGCTGCCCACACAGGTGGTAAAATATACATGCAGGTCAGGAACACCAAAGGCACGGCCACAAAAGTCCAATCGGGAAAGAAAGTAGGAGTAATCAAAGCCCCAAGCCGACCAAAGGCATAGATAAGTATGCCTTCGATAATGCCCCGACGATAGCTCACTTTATTGAATAGCATAAAAGACAAACCTGATTTCGTCTTATGAAAATTGATAGCAGAAAACAAATTGCGTTACATGGATATTAATGACAACCACAGCCGCCGCCGCCACAACCACAGCTTCCGGCATCGTCTAATGAACCATCGAAAGAAGCATCCTCGCCACCGCGAGGGGCCGCGAACACAGAAAGTAAGCGACGTACTTTCTCACTATGGCATTTCATACAGACGATATCATTTGCATGTTTGTGACTAACGAGAAGCTCGAACTTAGAATTGCAATCGGAGCAATAATACTCGTACAATGGCATAAAAAGTACCTCCAACCTATCTATGGGAAACGCGTTGTATCAACAGATATTGTAGTGTCTGGCTTTGACGGCGTCAAGTCAGCTATAAAGGATGAAAAATCATGGCCCTGACAATAGGAATTATCGGTTTGCCCCAAAGCGGTAAAACAAGCTTGTTTAACGCTTTAACAAAAGCGGGCACGCCAATTAGTGGCTACGCAGCCAGCACAGTGCAAGCAAATATTGGTGTCGTGCAGGTACCAGATGCTCGACTTCAACCTTTAACAGATATCTTTCAACCTAAAAAAGTAACGCCAACGACCGTCGAATTCGTCGATGTGGCAGGTATGGGACAGGCTTCGCAGGCAGGAAAAGATAAAAAAGAGGGTCTGAACGCCGAATTTCTGGGACATATTCGTAATGCAGATGCTCTAGCAATCGTCCTACGTAGCTTTGCCAACGATAATGTACCGCACATCAATAATAGCATCGATCCTTACAATGACCTGGAAAGTCTGAATGCTGAAATCATCATTACAGACCTCACAACGGTCGAAAAACGTCTTGAACGTAGTATACGAGCCGCCAAATCGGGAGATAAAAAGTATCAGCAAGAGGCAGATATTCTCCGCCGCTTCCAGGCCGCTCTCGAAGAGTTCAAACTGGTCAAAGATCTCGAACTGGGACAACCAGAACAAGCTTTGCTCAAAGAGCTCTTTTTGCTCACGATGAAGCCACGTATGTACGTCTTAAATGTGAGTGAGGGCACCCTAGGCGAGGCCAATGCTCTGTTGGACAAAATCAGCGCCGGAGAAAATATCGCCGAGGACAAACTGAGTCCTGAGCTCAAAGGCATCGCTCGGGTAGCACTGCGTGCCAAAAGCGAAGGTTCAGAGGTCACAGCGGCCTCGGCCAGTCTGGAAGCAGAACTTTCTGAGCTCCCAGAAGAGGATGCGCATGAGTATTTGGAGTCACTCGGACTACCAAAACTGGGCACGGATCGCATCATCCAGGTTGGCTACCGCCTGCTCAATCTGATTACCTTCCTCACCGCTGGCGAAGATGAAGTACGCGCCTGGACCGTTACCCAGGGAGCCAAAGCACCAGAAGCGGCAGGAAAGATCCACTCGGATATCGAACGCGGCTTTATCCGTGCAGAAGTTGTCCACTTCAACGACTTTATGGAGAGTGGCTCATTTGCCGCCGCCACCAAAAAAGGTGTCCTGCGCCTGGAAGGCAAAGAGTATATCGTAAAAGATGGCGATATTGCCCACTTCCGTTTCAATGTAGGAAAATAAAGCAGACACTACATCTGTAGCATAGGATTGCATAAGTCCTATGCTACGAATATTGCTTGAGCAACTTATCGACTAGTCCTCCAATTTCATGCCAGATGTGGTGTTGATAATCCAACATGCGTGATTGGTTCAGGTCAAACTCTCGGCTGCTCGAGTCTCTCCTGGCATTTTCAGAAAACTGCTGGGATAGTGCATGGGTCTTGTCTCCGCGACCGTGCAAGTAGACACTAAGTTCACTTAAGTCATTTAATAAGGCATCATATTTTTCTTCTTTGGTCGTCATAGAATGTACTCCTGGATTATTTCGTATCGTTTATAATTGTGCGTTACCAGCTCAAAATCATCTCATCAATGTTCATCAAGTTTCAAGGCGTCCGCAAAGCGATTGAAAAAATTAAACATGCCGATGACAGTCGTCAGTTCGACGATTTCACCATCATCAAATTGAGATTGTAACAGATCATATAACTCTTCATTTACGTCACGAGCACTTGTTGTAACCATCTCAGCATAGCGTAGAGCAACTAGCTCTCGGTCAGTAAACAGATGCTCATATTGATCGATATGATAAAGGGCATCGAGCAGTGCCTCATCAACTCCCATCTGCCTTGCCAAGGCAGTATGCGCAACCTCTCAGTAAAAGCAGAGGTTTACCTGCGAGACACGGATGGCTATTAGCTCTTTTAGCTGCTCTTCGACTGAACCTGTGCGCATGGCAGCTTCGACAAGCTGCATGGCAGCTTGCATAATAGCAGGCCGATGAGCCATTGTCTGAAAAAGCGTCGTCATCGTCGAGCTGCCAGCGGTGGCGAACGCAGGTAACGGTACCGAGTCATCGGGTTGGATGCGCGGCATGAATTGTCTCCTCACAAAAGCATAATATTCCAAATACTAGTTCTTAATCTATTCTATGAGAGATAGCAATAGGACGCAAGCAATTTATTATCTGGTGAGGAGAGTTCATATCAAGAAGAGAGGGGAAGCTTCATGACCCTCGAGCTTAGCAAACCAAGAGAGCCTACTGTAGCTGCCTCGCCTTGTGCACGCGGACCCATTTATCGTACGATAAAGCATCGTTTCATCAATCAATGTCTCTCAACGTATCTATTCATTGCAAAAGCAAATGCTCGCACGCTGTCTCTTCGCACCTATGGACACGTAGCCCCTCTTCCGTGCTCCAAACAGCATGTCCATCACCTCGTCTCTTCATTCGGAAAGGTTCTATCTCGTGTGGCAATGGCTGGCATGTCGGACGATGAAGGGGACCGCGTGCACAAGGCGAAGCAGCTACAGTAGGCTCTCTTGGTCTCTTCGATTGTACGCGGCCTTCACATCCACCTCTGCTCATTTTTTATCGATCAGCTCTTTTTTCACTTGGATAATTGTATCTCGCTGATTGGTCTTCTTCCATGCTATTTATACTATGACCAATAAACGACAGAAAATCGTCAAATTTCAATCAAATTTTATGAGATTTTTGTAGGATAAGAATTCCTGGAGCATGCGTAGAATTTGTTTGACACTGTTCATGACTCACGTTTACAATGAATGAGCAACGCAAAGGAGGTAAGCATTGAATAAAACAAGTGATATTTGGGAAGCAGATGTTATTTCCACTACCCGTATTGGAATTATCGGTGGCGGTCAGCTAGGTTTAATGATCAGTGAGGCAGCAGTCAAACTAGGTTTCGCCTCCATTACCGTTCTCGATCCTACACCACAATGTCCGGCTGCCAGTGTGGCAGAACAGATCGTCGGAAGTTTAAAAGATCCTCTTGCCTTACGGCAGTTGGCCGATCGCTCGGACGTCTTGACATACGAAATTGAACATATCAATACTGAGGCACTACAAACTTTACAAAATGGGGGCGTCAAAATTTATCCTTCACCGGAGCTACTCGCCATCATTCAAAATAAATTTGAACAGAAAGAATTCCTGGCTCGGCATAGCATCCCAGTAGCCCCATACATGTCCATCGCCTCTCCGGCCGACATCGAGCAGGCAGTGCAAGCCTGGGGTTATCCTCTGGTGCTAAAGGCCAAAAAAGATGCCTATGATGGACGCGGCAATGCACGCATAAACGGACCATCCGACATTGAGGCAGCTTTCAGCAGACTGGGAGATCGCGAGCTATATGTCGAAAAAGGACTGAAC
Source organism: uncultured Chloroflexia bacterium (assembly GCA_963699315.1). GTDB lineage: Bacteria > Chloroflexota > Ktedonobacteria > Ktedonobacterales > Ktedonobacteraceae > Dictyobacter. The sequence continues at coordinate 2,102,359 of OY969433.1, read as the reverse complement.
CTGGATAAAGAGCTTGGTATTATGATTGCTCGCAACGAGCGCGGCGAGACATCGACATTTCCAGTTGTGGAAATGTTGCATGCTCGCGATATTTGTCTGACCGTGCTTGCACCAGCTCCTATTTCTGAGTCATTACAACAAAAGGTGCAGGAGATCGCCGCCCATACCATCGATACGCTCCAGGGAATTGGCATTTTCGGCGTCGAGCTATTTCTGGATACAGAGGGAAAAATCTGGCTCAACGAAATCGCTCCACGCCCGCACAATTCAGGACATTACACGATCGAAGCCTGCCAAACATCACAATTTGAACAGCATCTACGAGCGGTTACCAATCTAAGCCTAACCTCGTCCAGCATGCTCTATCCAGCCGCCGCCATGGAAAATGTTCTTGGCGAGCGCAGTGGTCCGGCAGACGTGCAGTGGACCCATGATTACGATCATGAACATATTTTTCCACATATTTATGGGAAACGCGAAACAAAAATCGACCGCAAGATGGGTCATATCACCGTGGTCGGAGAAGATCTGGACAGCGTCTACAAACAAGCAAAGGAGGCGAGGGCCTCGCTCTCGATATAAATAACAACATGTCAGACGATCAACAAACAGTCCACGCTGCAATAAATCAGGAATATGGAGTCCTAGTCTCAGCGGAGGGTATCGGCTCAGCGGCCAGCGGCGATCCACTGGTATTGGTCACAATGGGCAGCGATTCTGATCTGCCTTTGATGATGAAGGCGGTAGATACGCTACGCTATGAATTTGGTATTCCTTGTCTGGTACAAATCAACTCGGTACATCGAGATCTACGCACAGTCGTGCGACACATAGAGAATCTGCCAGCATCGATACAAGTCATCATAGCCTGCGCAGGCGGAGCTGCACATCTGCCAGGCAACATTGCCGACCTGAGAGCCGATCTGCCGGTCATTGGCGTACCACGTGACCTGGGACCTCTAAAAGGCGTTGACGCCCTTCTCTCAATGGTCCAGATGCCAGAGGGAGCACCTGTCGCAGTCATGGCCATTGGTGATGCTGGAGCTGTCAACGCAGCAATCCATGCCGCCAAAGAACTTGCCATCGCCCAACCGGCCATCAAAGAGCGTCTGCGCACCTATGCTGAGAAGCGCAAGAATCGCGTTGCCAAACAAAATCAGACATTAGAAAACACGCTTGGTAGTTATACAAAAACGTCTTAAATTGTATCTCTCCTTATAACGTTACCAATAGCTTTTGATCGAATTGGCGCATTGGTTCAACAAAACGCCAAGCTCTTCCCAAACGAGCAGGGATATCGCATGGGAACGGCTGGATCTGCTCGTGGGGACGATCAACGAGAGTAAGCTTGAGGTGGCGCTGGCGAAGTGCCGTCCCGGTCGTGCGGTAAACGGGTTCTGACGGCGTGAGAGCCACCAAGCCCAACTTATTCGTATGGAAGGTATGTTGTAAGGCGTGGTGCCAGGTTTTGTGGCAGAAAGAGCTTCGAACGTGGAAAACCACGAGAGCCAACGTAGCTGCGATGGAAGGGGGTACCTAGCCAAGCGCGTCCCGAAAACCACGTCGCTTGATTGCGACGGACTCCACCTCCTGAGGTGATTACGTTGGACTTGGTGGCGTGAGAGCCGTCAGCTACGAGATCAATGGCTATAATGCTCCTTATCCTACCTCGACGTTGGAGGTAAACTTTGATATAATGTGGGCAACACATTGTAGAACACTAGTTTCATATTCGGAGAGAGATATGGCGGACCGCCTCATTTCGGCAAACGTCAGTGAAGAGGAAGAATTAGTCGAGGGAAGTTTACGCCCTCATCGCTTGTCTGAATACGTTGGTCAAGAAAAAATCAAAGAGAACCTGAACATTTTGTTGGAAGCTGCACGTCGCCGCAATGAATCGGTGGATCACGTGCTTCTCTACGGCCCACCAGGACTGGGAAAAACGACACTATGTAATATCATCGCCGCCGAAATGGGCGTCAATCTGCGTACCACATCTGGTCCCGCCATCGAGCACGCTGGAGATCTAGCCTCAATTCTAACGTCGCTGCAATCGGGAGAAATTCTCTTCATCGACGAAATTCATCGTCTGGCGCGTCCGGTCGAAGAGCGGCTCTACTCTGCGATGGAAGACTTTGCCCTCGATGTGATGATAGGTAAAGGTCCAAGCGCAAGATCTTTGCGCCTCACTCTCCCTCCCTTCACCGTTGTCGGAGCGACCACCCGGGTCGGCTCGTTAACAGCGCCATTGCGTGATCGCTTCGGAGCCATCTATCGCATGGAATACTATGATGTAGATGCACTTCGATTAATTGTGGCTCGTTCGGCTCGCATCTTGAGAGTGGCCTCCGAGCAGGGTGGTATTGAAGAGATTGCCGGTCGCGCACGAGGTACTCCGCGTATTGTGAATCGCCTGCTCAAGCGTGTGCGCGACTATGCACAGGTAAAAGCCGATGGCGTTATCACAAAAAAAGTAGCACAAGCTGCTCTGAATGCCATGGAGGTCGATGAGATCGGCCTGGATCAAACTGATCGCAATATGCTGCTGACGATCATCCAAAAATTCAATGGGGGGCCGGTTGGGCTAGATACACTGGCTGCCAGCACTAGCGAGGACTCCGAAACAATTGAAGATGTCTATGAGCCCTATCTGTTACAATTAGGTTTTATTGCGCGTACACCGCGTGGTCGCGTGGCCATGCGTGCAGCATATGAACATCTAGGCATGATGCCACCAGAAGAAGGTGCACAGAAGCTGTGGATAACACCCTTAAAATAAGTGATTTTGATTACAATTTACCTTTAGAACTGATTGCTCAAACACCTATCGAGCCAAGAGATGCTTCACGATTACTGGTTGTTCAACGTAACACACAGACATTCGAGCATCGACATTTTCACGATCTAGGCGACTATCTGCGCCCAGGCGATCTACTGATCGCTAATCAGAGTCGTGTCATTCCGGCTCGTCTGCTTGGACAGCGCGTCGGGAGCGGAGGTGCCGCTGAAGTACTACTCTTGAGAGAACGTCCAGACTTAGGACCAGATCACTGGGAAACATTGGTTCGCCCCGGTCGCCGTTTACGTGCAGGAGCCAAATTGAGCTTTGGAGCAGAAGGACAAGCTCCACGCTTGTTGGCAGAAATACAGCAACATACGGATGTTGGCGGGCGTATTGTGCACTTTTGGGTTCCCGAACAAACAGCCACCAATGATCCATATCAGATACTGACAGTCCGCCAACGCATCGACGAAATTGGTCGCATGCCTTTACCACCATATATTCATGAAACCCTGGAAGATCAAGAGCGCTATCAGACAGTCTACGCTCGTATCAAAGGATCAGCCGCAGCGCCAACCGCTGGCCTCCATTTCACACCTGAACTGCTTGATCGCCTGCGACAACAAGGCATCCAGACTGGTTTCGTAACCCTGCATGTCGGACTGGATACCTTTCGTCCGGTGGAACACGAAAATATTAGCGAACACAAAATGCATAGCGAGGAGATTGAGTTAGATAGCCCAACCGCCGAATTGATCAACGATACCAAAAGAGCCGGAGGACGCGTTATTGCGGTCGGCACCACCACGGTCCGCGTGCTTGAAAGCATTGCCAGCATCCATGAAGGACAGATAGTTGCATATAAAGGCCACACAAGTCTCTTTATTACTCCTGGCTACCACTATCAAGTAGTTGACACTATGATCACAAATTTTCACTTGCCACGCTCAACTCTGCTCTTACTTGTCAGCGCATTTATGGGCAAAGAACGCATGGAACAGGCCTATCAGGAAGCAATCCAGGCACGCTATCGTTTCTTCAGCTTTGGAGATGCGATGCTACTGCTCTAAAAGGTGACTATTAAGCACATCGTCATAGCAATTCTTGACGCTAGAATAACTCAAGTGTCACAATAGCTATTGTGTAATTTATAACCACAATCCCGAAAGAGAAGTAGATCCACAATACTTTTCTTTCATAATTTTTTGCCCAATAGTCTTCATTACATAACATTATTATGTAGCCTTAAAAGCCGCTCACACGGCCCGCGAAGCTTATCTGACAGACAATGGCATCATAAATCAAAGTAGGAGTATGAGGATAAATCTATGCGTGACATTACTATCTTCAGCGGCAGCGCTCATACAGAGTTAGCTAAGGAAATAAGTGCATCTTTGAGCTTACAACTCTCACCGACCCAGATTCAACATTTCAGCAACGATTGTCTGTATGTTCAAATGAATGAGAACTGCCGGGAGAGTGATGTCTATTTAGTACAACCACTTGTAACGCCAGTGCAAGAAAATTTAATGGAACTACTCTTTATGTTGGACGCAGCACGCGGCGCTTCAGCGGCTCGTCTGACAGCCGTTATCCCTTACTATGCATATGCCCGCTCAGACAAAAAAGATGCTCCACGTATTTCAATTGCGGGTAGACTGGTCGCAGATCTTTTGCAGACAGCAGGGGCCAATCGTATAATCACAGTCGCCCTTCACGCACCTCAGGTACATGGATTTTTCAGTGTACCAACCGATCATCTCAATGCCCTGAATGTGCTGGCACAACATTTCCGTAAATACAATTTAACCAATGGTATCGTCGTCTCTCCTGACCTGGGGAATGCCAAATCAGCAACGGCTTTTGCACGCTTACTAAATCTGCCAGTTGCCGCCGGCAGTAAAAAACGCATAAGCGATGATAAGGTGATCATTGACAGCATTGTCGGCGATGTTTCAGGGAAAGATGTCATTATAATCGATGACGAAATTGCGAACGGTGGTACGATTGTAGAGATCTTACAGCATATACGCTCGCGTGGCATCGGTCGGATCTTCGTGGCTTGTACCCATGGACTATTTACCGGCAAAGCCATTGAACGTCTGAAACAACAAACCGATATTGAAGAGATTGTTACTACTAATACAGTGCCAATACCAGCCGAGAAACTTCTTCCCAATATGACAATAATTTCGCTTGCTCCGCTAATTGCTGAAACCATTCGTCGCAATCACAATGGGGAATCAGTTAGTAGCCTATTTGATACCATCTAAAACAACAGTATGTATGTAATGACAGACGAGGCCACCGTTATGGGTACCTCGTCTGTCATTACATGTAGGATCTTATATTTCCTTGCCTCGTCGCATTCCTGAATGCCCATGGGGATTAGATGTTTTGCGCCAGCCATTATTTCTGCTATCCTACATAGGAAAAGTAATGGAAAAGCAATTGACACAGACACACACAAGAAAATTTCCGCTTTTGGCTACGCCATAAGAATAGTGTTGATAGAACCACGAAAGCAAACGACAGTAGTACTACTTACTTTTGGGGGACTGAATGATCGACTTGAGTGATCCCACGCTTCATGAGCGTTTATACCGTCGAACAGCTGAGGGACGCTATGAGATAGGTGAAAGTGAGCTTGTTGTTACTATTCGCACACAAAAAAGCGCGGGCAATAATGCTGGTGTTCGCTATCTCTGTGAAATATTGGTCACACGTTGTGCACCAGCATTTCAGCGTCATTCGCAAGGATTACGCCATAGGCCCGATTTAAGAGAAGAAGCTATCGCTAATATGGGTCTACATCTGTTGCGCGAAGCACAAGATCCGAGTGAAATATTTATTACCCAAAATTTCATCCATTATCTGCGTTGTCTGTGCGCCGATGAGTTTAACCGCATCCTTCGTCAAGAGGGTCTGGGCTATCGACGCGATGCCGAAGGCCGACCGATAGGTCGTCCTCAACATGTACCAAGCGCTCTTGTTGACCAGCTGCGTACAACGGCTGCCAATGATGAGGTTCAACCGGTATCAGATGTCGCAGATCCTCAAGATCAATACGAGGAGCTGCATGCAGAGGATGAAAGTCAACGCATCCTAACTTATTTACGCGATCCACTGGATCGCAAGATCATGATCTTGCGCGCCATTGAGGGGCACAAATGGGATGATATAGCTGAGCTGTGCAAGAAGACTGAACGAACGGTACGGTTACGCTATGAACGAGCTCGTGCATATCTGCGTGAATGTGTAATAAATGAACAAAATACAAACCCTTATACAACAGCATTCCAGCAACAATCTTAATACCAACCACGAGGGAACGGAAAGGAAGGAGTACTCAGATGAACACTCCCGAATTACGCGCATTGAAAATGGCATGGGTCGCCGCAAAAGAGGCAGGCGATATGGAGGCTCAACTACGTTTACTCCGTGATTATCCAGCACAACAGGATGATCTCGTCGAATTTATCGCTGGGTATCAGGCTATCGGCGGCAGCGAGCATATCGATCAGGATGTCAGCTTGCTTCCAGTAACGCAACGCGCCATAAAAAATATCCTGGATAGCGCCTTTGAGTCCCGTAGCGATTTCGCTACACTGACTGAATTACGCAAAAGCCGTAGCCTGAGCAAAGTTAAGGCTGCTCAAGGACTACGCCTTAGCGTCGATGTCTGGGATAAGTTTGAAAATGGAGCGATTGAATTAGTTAGCCTGAGCCAACATCAGGCCGAACGTCTGGCTCAATTTTTCCAGATCAGCATCGAGCAATTTGGGAATCTGCTCAACGGGAGTCAGCCAGCGATAAATCTCAATCGCCGTCAGGCCGGTTCAGGAACACATAACGCCCAACATGGGCCTCAAAAGCAAAGCTTTGCCGAAGCCATCGCTCGTAGTACGATGACGAGAGAAGATAAACAATTCTGGTCAGAATGATGATAACAACATTGTGCCACGAGGCAGCTCAGGATGCTGAAAGTGTAGCATAACCAATATATGAAACGCCTTTGAACCAGCCAGGCGCAAGCGTTAAACGTCCCTCAACAAGCTTTGGCATAAAGCCAGTCAGTTCCTGAAGCTGCAATCCATTCTGTATAAGGTACTTGCGGATCTCGGCTGGCTTGATAAATGCATGATAGTCGTGAAGTCCTGGCACCAGACCCTGTTTGTGAAAGAAATGCTCGCCGATCCAGATTAAAGACAGGCGGGATAGTAACGTGCGATTAATCGTGTCAAAGATAAAGATACCACCTGGTGCTAAGACACGCGAGATTTCTCGCAAAGTAGCCTGTATATCGCTCACATGCTCCAGGACATCAAGACATACAATCGCCGAAAAGCTACCATTAGCATATGGAAGTGCTTCAGAATAGCCACAATCAAAAGAGACAAACTGGCCTAAAGATGCTTTTTGGACATAATCACGAGCGGAGTCTAACGCCTTTTGAGAAGGATCAATGCCTGTCACGACAGCTCCACGACGAGCCAATTCGCGACAGACCAATCCTCCACCGCATCCCACCTCCAGAAACTCCTGTTGCCCAAACGCATGCTTGCCAAAGATATCGTCAACACGAGACTCAATATAATTGCAACGATCGATTGTTAAGCGATAAAGCAGATTACTTTGTTCGTACCAGTCATAATGAGAAAAGATTTCAGCTTGCGTAGGTCGAGATGAAACCATTATGTTATTCCTTTCACTAACACCATAAATAATTCAGTTCGCCAGCGATTTGTAGGGGTAATAGCTAGGAGACCTGAATAGTTACTAACATTAATATATTGTAACCAACTGAGAATGTATATACTTTGACAAAATATCGCAGCAGTTCCAAAATAGCCAGGGAGTGGAGATCAAACGCAGCTTGTGACAGCACCAGAGAACGCTAAATATGCTGCAGCATCCCTGGGTCCACTAATGACAGCCAAACTAAACGCTGACGCTCTAGAGACGCTCTCAGTGCTTACCTCGCGTTTCCAATTGCGAGCAGCCCACCAAGTCCAACGTAATCACCGAAGGAGGTAGAGTCCGTCGCGATCAAGCGACGTGGTTTTCGGGACGCGCTTGGCGAGGTACCACCTTCCATCGCAGCTACGTTGGCTCTCGTGGTTTTCCACGTTCGAAACTCTTTCTGCCACAAAAACGGGCACCACGCCTTACGACATACCTTCCATGCGAATAAGTTGGACTTGGTGGCGAGCAGCCCGTAGGTGACGTCCTCACACACGGAATCGGCTGGGGGAGAGGTACTACCTGCTCGATGTGATGGAAGTTCGTGGCGAAAATGAGATACAATGGGGGTTAAATCTGGAATAAGGAAGACAACATTATGCGCATTGGTCGCCATATGCCCACAAACTCAAAAGTAGTCAAAGCTGCCATGAAAGCTCAAGAGATCGGATGTGAAGCGATCCAAATTTTTGCCAGCAATCCAACTGCCTGGCAACCACCTGCCGATGATCCACAACTGTGTGCCAGCTTTGCGGAAGCAGCACGCCTCTGTCAGCTTGATCCTGTGGTGCTTCACGCACCTTACCTCATCAATTTAGCGACTACCGATGAAACCAATTGGGAAAAATCAGTCGCCTTACTTACTTGGACACTACAACGTGGAGCGCTCCTGGGAGCTCGTTTTGTCGTTTTTCACACGGGCAGTCATCGAGGAGCAGGCATTGAAGCAGGCATAAAACGCATTGTCCAGGGTATTGAACGTATACTGCCGCAGACGCCTGAAGAGGTTATGCTACTACTCGAAAATGATGTCGGTGCTGGAAATTCTCTTGGACATAGCTTTGATCATCTCGCCGCCATACGCGCACAACTGCCTCAATATCAGCACCGCCTGGGCATCTGCCTGGATACAGCACACCTCTGGGGTGCAGGTCATGATATTTCAAGCTCAGCTTCGACACTTCAAGTATTAGAACAATGTGAAGAAGCGTTCGGTCTGGAGAATGTTAAAGTTATTCATCTGAACAATACAGAAAAAGCTTTAGGTAGCCACCGTGATGTCCATGCACGTCTGGATGAGGGAGTGATTGGGGAAGAAGGATTACACACTCTATTGCAAGATCCACGCCTGGCACATACCGCCGTCCTTATGGAGACTCCTATCAAACTGGACGAGCAGGGAAAAGAAGATTGGGACAATGATAGTAGAGAGATAGCCAAGGCAAAGGAACTAGCCGATAGGTTCATGATGAAGAGCTAGCGGGCACTCCTGTTGCTGCGCCAGATGGGATCGGCTCCGGTATTGCAGTTGGGATAGTCGTGTCTACCGCAGTCGGTGTAGGATTCACAATAATCGTAGCTTCAACCGGCACACTCCCAATAACAGCCCCTGTCGTAGAATCAGTGGCCTAAATCAGCACTGTCGCCGTATACGGACCAGCAGCAATGTCGCTAGTATCGAGATTTAGCGCAATAGTCGTACTCGCTCCTCCCTGCAAAGACGTTCCAGATATCTTAGGAAGCGAGAAAATAGCAAGCGATACATCTGTTAAAGAGGCAGTCCAATCCAAAGGAGTGTTCCCTATGTTGCTGATGACAATCGCTTGCGAAACAATTCCATCTTGAGTATCTGTGCTTTGCGATGCTAAGTTAGCACTCAAACTGGGAATCCCTGGAATACTTATGCTCACGGCTACGATCTGTTGACTCCCTACAATGGCCATACCAGCATCCAAAGCGGATAGTGAGATAGCATCAGTATAATGACTTCCCGCAACCAGATTGGCAGCATTCGCGGCTACCGTAAAAGTTGCAGTATGTCCACCGGTCACAACGACAGAAACCGGTGTAACGGTAAACCATTTTTTTGTCGCAAACACAGGGGTCGCGTTCACAGTAACATTGCCACTACATGTCCCAACTACTCCTACAGTAAAGGTTTGCGAAGGAGCAACCACGGTCGACGATGGTGAGAGTGTTAAGGATTGCTTCGATGCAACCTGTAATGTGCAGGGAGGCTGTATGGTTAGAGAGACTGATATTGTTTTTGAACTCACCAGCTTATTATTATTTCCACTATCTCCGGCGCTAATTGTCATTGCACCTTGATAGCTACCTGGCAACAGGCCAGCCAAATTTACGCTCACAGGTATCGATGCAGATGTATGGGGAGCCAGCACACCGGAGGACACGCCTGCTTTAAGCCAGGAACCACCACCATTCATCATGATACTAGCAGTCCAATTCAAAGCATGGCTACAAGTTGGACCAGCAGTCATCTCAATATTCTGCGTCGTACTAGAAGTAGTAGCCGTATTGGTATTCGTTGGTATTCCCGCGCCATAAAAATTCAAAGTATTAGGAGAGACTTGTAGAGAACATGCTGAATTCAACACAGCATGGACAGGTATATTCTGAGGACTTCCAGGAACCGTATGCCCCAGTGCATCCGTTCCCGTGATGGTAAGCAGTCCAGTATATTGGCCCGCCGCCAACGTCTTTAACCCATCGGCAGATACATTCAATACAGTCGATTGACGAGCGCCAAGCTGACCGCCAGATTTGTCTACAGAGAGCCAGTGACCAGCTGAATAAGTTGAGGCAGCCACCTTCCAGGTAAGTGTGCTTTCACCGGTATTCGTAATTTTTACTGGCTGAACCACAGCATTTTCATCCCCAACAGTCGTGGTATAAGAGATCATCGACTCAGCAACGCTCAATCCAGGATCGAATGCTGTACCACGCGTTAGATGCACTAACAACACTTGTGTCCCGTGATTATAAGTAAAGGTAATCGAACCGTTCCTGGACGAACCTGGCTGCATGCCAGTAGTATCAACGCTGATGAGAGGCGATAACGGCGTCGAACCGGTTTTTTGGCTGATAGAGAGCCACTCATCATTACTTTGAGCACTCCAATGGATAGGAGCTGAACATGCCTCTGTCTGCGTTATTGTCGTGATCTTAGCCGCAGGAACTGCTTGCGGATAGGTACTAGTAAAATCCAGTACACCAGGAGAGAGCTGAAGTCCACACCCAGGTGTAATCGTCACGTTCACAAACACCTGCTGAGGAGCATGCAAGATAGCTACCGATCCAGTCCCATTAAAGGTGATAGTTGCGTAATACGTTCCTGGCAATAAGTTACTATTATTAATCGTCGTCTTTATCTCATCGCTACCAGAAGCGATGACAGTTCCCCGATTAATAGGCAACGTCAGCCAGGAAGCACTAGATACTGCCTGCCAATTCAAAGATCCACCACCAGGATTACTCATAGTAATCACCTGCGGATCAGGTTGCGAGGAGCCATCAACACCAGTAAAAGCAAGCACCGCAGGAGTCAACTGCAACACAGCTTCGTGCACAGCTTGTAAAGGTAATACCTGCATAGTAATTGGCAACGTACTATTACCAATATTCGAAGAGAAAAGCACATCCGCACTATATGTATCGGGAGACAGGTTAGCACGATCAACGGCGACCATCACAATAATTGGAACACCAAGTGACACAGTTCCTCTAGTTGGACTAAGCATCAACCAGGGAACTGAAGCTGTTGCCTGCCATACAATCTGGCCTGCTCCAGTATTTGATAACGTGACCCTATGTACTGTATTTATCGCTTGATCTCCAGGGCCTAAATTAAGAGAGGTCATGGATACGTGCAAATGAGCAGGAGCCAAAGGACCTGAACCGCCAATAACGCTAATCTGAGTAGTAAGAGATAAATGCGTATGCGCATCTTCAGCAGTAATTACGTGGCGACCCCCAATCCAATCAGCGCTGATTACAATAACATCTTTCATTTCCCCATTGGCATCAGCAGTTGCAAATGTATGCCCACCAACATCAGCAATAGGTATAGTAGTATCAATGAAAAGACCAACCTCACCATCAGGCGTAAAACCGCTCCCCATTAAGGTCAACTGCCTCCCAACATTTATATCACCAGCAGGTTGTGCCCAGAGTGATGTCGCCGCAGCTTGTTGTATATGCGGCGATAATTCCGCCAATCCAAAGGCCCCTGTTGCTGTGAAAATAAATAGCAGTATGATCAGCACCCAGAAGAAATTTTTAGGATGAGCAGTAAAACGAGAAAGCGAAAACCAGCCGTATGGAATATGACGCAGTAAAGGCCACGACTGCAAAGGCTGACGCGGTCGTGGTGGATAAGTCGCAATTGGACGACTTGGAGTTTCCACAACTTTTTGCCAGGTAAGTTGACTCTGAGGTCCATCAAAAGGCTCACCACAAAAGCCACATACTTGAGATCCCTCAAAGGATGATGGAGTCGGAAATTGTGTATGTGTATAACAATGTGGACAATATATTCTATTCAAAGATTGCTTGCCCCCCAACATCACACTAAAGGCAGATACCCTATATACGAAGTGTACGGAAGAAGAAGAATACTGTCAACTGTCTTTTCCCCAATAAAGCTTCCCTCCATTATCATGACGCTAGAACCACGTTAAAATCGCACATCATCTATTTAACGGCAAAAAAAGCGGGTAATCAAAGTCACGATAGCCTTTACGTACTGCATACATTCCATATTTGACGCGTATATCGTTTTACTCTAGGATGAGACGATAACTACGTGCCAACGTGCCGAAGGAGATCAGTATGGAAGACCGTCATGGTCAACAACTAGGGAACTACAAATTATTACATCTTGTAGGTCAAGGGGGCTTTGCCGATGTCTATCTTGGCGAGCATATACATCTTCGCACGCAAGCAGCAATTAAAGTTCTCCAGGTTCGCCTGGGAGACAACAACATACAAAATTTTCTTAATGAGGCACGCACGATCGCACACCTGGTACACCCTTATATTGTTCGCGTATTAGACTTTGGAGTACAAGATAATATCCCATTTCTAGTCATGGATTATGCACCTAATGGCACGTTCCGACAACGTTTCCTACAAGGAAAACCACTGCCAGCCGCCCCACTCGTCCCCTACATGAAACAGACGGCGACAGCACTCCAATACGGCCATGATAAAAAGCTAATCCATCGCGATGTCAAACCAGAAAACATGTTACTTGGCGCTAATGATGAGGTCCTACTTGGCGACTTTGGTCTGGCCTTAATCGCGTATAACTCCATCTCGCGCTCACTCACAGAGACAGCGGGAACAGCCGCTTATATGGCACCAGAACAATTACAAGGGAAGCCCCGTCCTGCCAGTGATCAATACGCGTTAGGTATGATTGCTTATGAATGGCTCACAGGCAGTTGTCCTTTTCAAGGTTCTTTCTTTGAAATAGCCAGCCAACAGGTTCTTGCTCAACCCGCATCCCTCCAAGAAAAGGCACCAGGCACCCCGCCAGAGGTTGAAAAAGTTGTGCTGAGAGCATTAGAGAAAGACCCACAACAGCGTTTTCCAAATGTGCGTGAATTTGCGTTAGCCCTTGAAGATGCTTGCCTTGATAGTCAACAATACTCAATAGATCTACCAATCAATCCAAACATAGACAATACAAATTTAAATATGTCTGCAAATGCAAATGATTCAACAGTAAATCTGAACTTTGTAGCAGCCTTATCTCTACAGAATCCGGTTAAGCAGCCATTGCTCACGGATGCTGCGTCACTGGCGAACATCCAGCAAGATGAGGCGACACAATATAAACCAGATATCACAGCTGAAAAAGGGTCTCATTCAAGACGACCAACAGCACAAAACAGCCAGCAACTATTACCAGACAAAGAACCTTTTTTACCTGCGCAAAATAGTTTTAGCATGCCCAATAGGACTCGACAACCAGCCAATAATGCACCATTTACGGATATAACACCAATTTCTATTATTCAAGTGCCGAACCAGTCATCTCAGATGCATTCAATGACAGGACAACCGGCGTTCTCAAATGAGCAGATTGCACAGCTGAATTTCTCTACACAGGCTCCTCAGCCTAATGTACAGCCAGAACAATCGTCGCAGAGCAATAATCCATCGTTCTCTATGCCTTCGTTTCCTTCGGGACAGGCTCCTCGTTTTAACCTGCCGCCAGAACAATTGTCGCAGAACGCTATTCCTACATTCCCTACTGGACAAGAGCCACAATCACTTATACCACCATCGACGCCAATTGGTGCACGTCCTCTAACGCCAGCGGTAAATATGTCATTTGCAAATTTCCCACCACTCCTCACGCCCCCGCTGCCCAATCTATTAGAGGGAGCATGGGATGGGATACCGCAATCAAAAACAAATACATTTCCACCCGGCAGGAATACAAATCTAACAGGTAGTCAAAAGCTTCAGAGGGTTACACTAAACCATTTAAAAGCGGTCGCCACGCCAATTTACAAAGATAACCAGTTCCGACTAACAAACATGTTAGTGATAATGATTGTCATATTTGTCATTGCTGGAAGCAGCATTTGGATTTTTGCACTATCTAATACACAAAAATCAACACCTCAACAAAAAACCACGACCAGCGTTGCGTCGAAAGCAACAACCTTAGTCCGAGCGACACAGGCTACCCAGACCGCCAAAGCGATCATGGCCAATGAGAATCCTTATTTACCGACGGGAGGTGGTACGCTGGTATTTAATGATCCATTGACTAGTAACAAAAACTCCTGGCAAGTGGGTCCCGACGTGACAGGCATAACGGCAGGCAAATGCACAATCACCAACCAGGGATATCAAGTTGATGCACCATCGCTTGTACCTACGCCTTGCTTTCAGACAACACAATCTTTTACAAACTTTACCTATCAGGTAGATCTAACCTTTACGGCTGTTGGACAAAGCTATAGTGGCGGCGGCATTATTTTTCGTAGCAGTAGTGATTTCAAGCAGTATTATTTTTTTGAAGTCTTTGACAGTGGCAACTACGCACTGCAAAAATGTACGGAGCTCGGCTGTGCTAATGATATGGACGGCTACAAGTTAGGAAAACCCATCATTTCTGCTTTCAAGACAGGAAGCAATGAGACGAATACGCTGGCAGTCATTGCTAATGGTAATGATATACAGCTCTTCGTCAACGAACAAAAAGTATCAGAGGTAACAGACCAGATCAGTGCTCCCTATGTATCAGGCGCCATCGGCGTTCTAGCGACAGCAGGCAATGATACAGGTTTAGATACAACAACCAATACGGCAACCACAGCAATCTTCAGTAACGTAAAAGTGTGGAAGATTTAAGCATGTACACTCATAGATAAATGAAGCTCCGAGACACCATTTATTTTTTGTCTCGGAGCTTCATTGCGCTCTACTGGCTATCAGTGATAGACACGACGTAGCCACTCTTTGGCTTCACGCACATCCTCATGGCTCAAATTATGGCCACCATTCGTCCAATACTCACTAACGTGAGCACCAGCTTGTCGCAGTACCTGTCCCAACCGCTCAGTCTGAGCGACAGGAACAAGTTCATCATTACGACCAGCACCGATAAAAACTGAGGTAGCCGTAAGATCAGGCAATGAATCTGGAACCAGTGGAACCATCGGGCGCAACAAGATAGCTCTCTGCAAAATATGTGGTCGCAAGAGCAATATACTTGCGGCAATATTAGCTCCATTTGAATAGCCAACCGCAACAACCTGCGACGCCTCAAATTGATATGCCTGGCTGGCCGCAACCACAAAATCGGCCAGCTCATCAGTACGCCGCTGCAGATCATCAAAATCAAAAACGCCCTCTGACAGACGGCGAAAAAAGCGCAACGCCCCATTTTCCGATATCTGGCCACGAGGACTCAATAGAGCAGCACCAGGTGCGAGCATGCGCCCTATATTGAGCAAAGTAGTTTCAGTACCACCAGTTCCGTGTAATAGAAGTAAGGTCGGTCCGACCTGGCGCGACTCAGCGGGAATGAACCGATGAACAAATCCTGACAATAATGGTTCTGAATAGTCGTTTGTCATCCCTATTTTTCCTTATATATTAATAATTTCAATACATGGATGTATAAACTGCTGGTAACAAGTATCGAGACTCAGATTGAACATCCCACAGCTATTGCTCTATCCAGATACCAGACCCTCTTATTTTGTAAGTTATAAATATAACAAGAGATTAAAAAAGTCAAGCCAAAAGCCGTATATTGGCACTGGTTAAATGCACTCCAAAGCGCGAGGCTGCAAGCCACGAAATTAAAACAATTGGGAAGTTCTGACGAATAGACTAGAAACATTGACGTGCATATGGCTTTTCTATACAATGGCATTAGCTTTGCACTCAAACACGAGGAAGTAATTCATGTCAAATCGAACTCCCGCCAAAAAAGAAGAAAATGTAATTCAGGAACCCAGGAAAAGGCCATACATCAACCCCAGAATGAGGATAGTGCTTATTCTGGGTGTTGTGCTATTGGTAATTGCGGCCCTGACCCCTATTATGATCTCCCATTGGAAAGCTGCACGTACGGTAGCGGTGGCAGTTATTGCCGCGGACACCTCTATTCCAGCCTACACAGCTGAAACAAATGCCAACGGTATCATGTCTGGCATCGATGCCGCTCATAGCCATTTCAATCGCTTTGATACATCGATCAGTACCCATAATATAGCCCGACTCACTTCCTTGTGGGATTACCACATGAAAAGGAGCCAGGGCACAACATCCTCACCGGCCATTGCCAATGATCTTATATTTGTAGGAAGCTATGATCACAATATCTACGCCTTCGATGCTGAATGTGATATAGCATGCCAACCACTCTGGAGCTATGAAACCAATGGAGCGATAAATTCCTCGCCAGCAATTGCGTATGATACTCTCTACATTGGCTCATCTGACCATAACATCTATGCCTTCGATGCAACTTGCCGCTCTAACTGCATGCCGCTCTGGACATACGAAACCGGCGCTGCCGTCGACTCATCACCAACAGTTGCAGGCAACGTCGTCTATATCGGTTCAAGCGATGGAAAAGTGTACGCATTTAGCGCCTACTGCACCTTTGCCTGTCAGCCCTTATGGAGTTATCAGACTGGCGGTAAAATCACGTCCTCGCCCGCCGTCGCCAACAACATACTCTACGTCGGATCCTCTGATAAGAAAATCTATGCCTTCAATGCGCGCTGCCGCGCCAACTGCCAACCACTCTGGAGCTATCAAACTGGAGGAGACATTCAATCATCTCCAACCATCGCTAATGGTATCGTCTATATAGGTTCGGCCGACAAAAAACTCTATGCCTTCAACGCAAATTGTCGCACAGATTGTAAGCCACTTTGGAGTTATCAGACCGGTGGAGCAGTGAATGCCTCACCAGCGGTAGACAACAATATGCTCTACATCGGTTCGACCGATAAAAAACTCTATGCCTTCAACACAAATTGTCGCACAGATTGTAAGCCACTTTGGAGTTATCAGACCGGTGGACAGGTCGTATCTTCGGCAACTATCGCCAATGGTGTACTCTTCGTTGGCTCAAACGATGGTAACCTCTACACTTTTGATGCCACCTGTACGCAGAAATGTCAGCCGCTCAGGACTATCCAGCCGGCGCCAATCGTAGGCAAGGTGAAAGCGCTCACCTCTACTCCAACGCTAGCATACGGTAAACTCTATGTGAATACTGGTAGCGGCGATTTGTATACCTATGGCTTCAAGGGTTAACCGTTAGAGGTTCCAGGGAAAGGATGTCTTTGTGATAAAATACGCACAAGATGAATCTATGGACGAACACAGATCAATATGATCAATCTACCACAGGCGCAGCGGAAGTCGATCGTGATTTTAAAGCTATATCTACTCGACGCAGCACACGACGACTAACCGACCGCGCCATGTTGGCGTTGGTGCGTAGCTGGCTCTTACAAGACTACATCGCACCTTATTGCCATACACTGAGGGCAACACGGATCTTTCGGCGCTGCTATTGGATTGATGCCCTCGGTGGCTATGATGCCAAAAGCTTACGCATGCCAGCGGCATCCAAACAGATAACATCAACATCCAACAAAAAAAGTCCGCAAACACAGCCACCTGCACTACAATCAATCATCACACTTTCACAAACACTCGCTCAAGAAAGTCAGCCGATCGCATTTCACGGATTGCTACTGGTCGCCGGTAGCGGCAATAAGCGTCAAAGCAAAAGCCAGGGGATTGAGACAAAAGCTATCGGCATGCCTAAAGAAAGTGGCATCATAACGACAAACTGGTCGGATATAGCTCCAATACTTTTAAAAGAGATCGAGCAGGCACCAGCCCTTTTCGTATTAGATCCACTGAGTCCTCAACCGTTTCGCACTGAAGATCTAACGCCTCTTTACCAAAGAACCGTTCCGACAGAACTATGCTTCATCATGTCACATAAGCTGATTGAATTACGCTTGAAAACAGCTAGCACTTCGTCAGAACAAGCAACATTACTGACGACTTTTTTACGTAGTAATCGTTGGAAATCATTACCTTTAACCGGAGATAATGCCATCAAGGGCTTTTTAGATCTGTTCGTTGCCTCCATGCAACGCTATTTTCAATGGTTACCCCAACGCATCAACCTGCCAGTACAAAATGGAGCCGCCAGCATCACAAACATCCCATACACGCTCGTCTACGCGACACGGCGATCCGATAGTCTGCTCATCATGAATGATGCCCTCTGTGGCTATCGACGTAGAACCTATCAAGCAAGCTATCGGGGAGTACTTAGCGAAGAATGGTTTGCGCAGCAGGAACAACAACAGCAAGAAAAAGCTCTACAACAGCTTAGAGAACATGTACAACAGCAAGGAACGGCGCTTCGCGCCAGACGTTGGCCCGAGCTTCGTCAGCAGATTGTTCTCAGTGACTTTGGCCATTTTACACGCCAGGAATATGATGACTGCCTCCAAATATAAGCATAAATCGCGTTCTAATTCGCACATTCACATTGGTGATTTCGGCGCCGCAAAAAGACCATCAATGCCTATATTAAGGTTGTAATTGCTCGTTGTAATCAATCCCGCTCGAAGAGGTAGCTGGCGGTCCTCGCGCCGCCAGCTACCTTTTCGCGTACGTTTTTGCACATCGCTGGAACGCTTGCAAAAAATAGTGGCGCACCGGCACGAGAAACCGTCAACGACTTGCAACATATCTACTGAGCGACTTTGTTCTTCTTTTCAAGCGTAACTGATCCTTTGACTGTCCCATTCTGGGAAATTGAAGATGCTTCGTCCGGAGGGGATGCAGAGCGGCTTTGAATTGAGGCTATTTCACGCGAGAAAATACGCCTCACAATGGCAATTGTACTGGCATAAGTAGAGTCCATGCCAAAGTAAGAGAGACTGCCAGCTCCAAGGTTCTTACCTCGTGTGTAGGGTGTATCCGAAGCGTAATGAAGGATGCCTAGTTCATAGGGCAAACTCAACAGATTGAGGTTCTCGTCAGTTGGATAGCGCGTCAGATACTGGTCTTCATAGATCGCATTGAGGTACGGTCCGCTTTCCATCTCGACAACGGTGTAGTTGGAGTTATAATAGAGGTCCAGATACTGGCGGTTCTGCAAATATGTTCCTTTACTCGAAACAGCCTTCTGATTATCCAGGACCGAGCCGTACGTCAGATATGGTTGCACCTCTTCAGCATGAAATACATTATCAAACCAGTAGGTATTCTGGCTATGCTCATCCATTACCACATTAGAGATCATAACATCACCAATGCTACCGTTGAGAGTGGCCGCTTTGCCCAGGACGTAGATGCCGCAGATACGAGAGAGATTTTCCATAATCTCACGCATCATGCGATAGGCCGCCATTCCCAGGGGATAATCTATATTCAAGATGATGGCATCGCTCCTGGCAAGCACATCCAGATGGGACATGCGACAACGAGGATCAATATCGGCAGGACGCAACTTGGCAAGCTCAAAAAGCTGCGCATCGATCTCTAATCCATGACGAGCGTCAAGATGCCAGATACCACGATCCTGAGACTCCTGGACACGCGTACTCTCAGCTTCTTGGCCAGCTTTTGTACGAATCCATTCACGATTCGTATAATAGAGAAAGTTTTGCCAGTTACCAGGAACAATACCATCCTGAAGCTTACGGCACTCCTCGGCAAGATATGTATCAACTCCGCTACGAGCGAATGCAATTAATTCTTTCTCATGACGCAACGAAAAACCAGATAAAATGTTAAGCATACTATGCGTATTGCTTGAGACAAAATAGACTGGTCTATCTGGTAATCCTAAACTATCCAGCAAGCCACTCACAGGAGCCCACCACTTACGCGTCGCTTTAACATACCCTACATGCGAGCCACCTAGCATACGCAAATTGAAACTCTTACGTTGCGCGCCAATCTCATGCAACTTTTCCCACAAATGCTTGCCCCAGATCACCTCAAGGCGCTGCCAATCATCGGCCGCAATTTGTAAACGATAGCGTAACACTTTGCTAATCTCAGCGAATACCGGAGAACTAGGATCTACCTGCGTCTCCAACAATTGCATTGTCGTTGGATCAGCATTCAGAAGATAGTAAATCTTATTCCACTCGATCTGAAATGCGACCAACACCGGAACAATATCATCGGTATCGCTCACACTCGCCACATAGACAGCCAATGTCTTCTGCCCGTTGTAGAACCACTTGCGACGACGAGCCGATGCAGTTACAGCCTGCCAATTATTGACATAAAATCCTTGTTGTAGAAAAACATGTTCCGATTGACCAAGCAATACAAGTTCGCAGTGACTAATCACATCTGGCAAACGTAAAACGCTGTAAATAAATGCTGACATATCAGGATATGACTTACGAGCGTCAGGATGCAGGCTGGAGTCGATATTGTAATGTGCCTGTACAAGCGCCTTCAGGCTAATTTCGCCAGAACTACGCAGTAATGTATTGTAGGTGCGAATATAAAGCTCAACATCACGTTTCCCTGCCTCATGATACTTTTCGCCATGTTCAAAATTAGGAGTCAGAGCTATACGGGATTGATCGTGATTAGCAAGTAGCTCATCATCCGTTTGAGAGATAGGTGATGATCCATCCTGGGAGATATGTTTCAACGGTTGCACCCCATCATTAAATTGATCGTCATGCTTTTGTTTATGCGTCATAAATGTAACCCTCTTCTCTGAGGCAGGCGTTAGCTTATCATCAATTATTTCCATCCATTATAACCCGCCAATCAAAACATTGAGAGATTTTAACCTCTATCCTCAATGGCATCGCCGTGATAAACATGGGTAGAAAATGTTAAGGTTATTTTCTCACTTTTCATATATTTTCACAACTTCTTACAGGTTTGGGTTTTTGAAAGATAACAATATATTGATGTGCAATGTTCGGTATATAAGCGAAAGGATAACCATAAGGACGTAAACGGGTGCCTGCCTGATACCAGATAATTTCTCCTTTGGGCACAAAACCATGCAATTTCGCACGGCGTGCTAGGTCGACATGTGTAAAGATGTATTCACCATGCTGATAGGCGTTTCTAATAATGACAGCCATGTACTTCTGAGGCTTCAACAATGCATAACACGCGGCAAAGACCTGCTCCATCGTATCCAGATAGTGATCATAGCTCGGCAGATTAGCGATATCAGCAGGATCAAGCGAGTACATATCATAATCAGTACGCCGATTTGAGTATGCATCCGCGTATCGACCATTGACCATGGTCTTTTCTAAATGAATGTTGTAGGGAGGATCGGTCAAGATAAAATCAAAGGACAGTTTTTCAAGCGTTGGCATCACCTGCAAACAATCACCCTGGATTAAATGCTGAGGTAACACTTTTCCTGCACTCTCAACGACAATCTGCTGATAAATATCTACCCATTTTTGATTAATCTCAATGCCTAGCGCCTGACGTGGCTTCTTACAGATCGATGCACCAATCAACGTACCACCCACGCCAGCAAAAGGATCAAGTACCCGACCACCAGGCTTCGTAAAAAACTCAATCAGTTGGCTCATCAGTTGCGGTGGCTTGTTTGCCCCATGGGCTTTGCGCAAAGTATGGCCATATTCTGAAGGATACGCAGTCGTGATAATGCTCTTCGTAAAATAGAGCCATTCAGCACCCGTCAACTCATTCAGGGTGTTACGAATTGAGATATCATCGTGCTCCACAATGCCACTCTCCGGCTAAGGGCTACGCATATTAGAGGTTTTTAGCCCTGGATTTCCCTATATTCTTCTCATTTATCACAATTTATTCCACCAAAACAACAAATTTTAGTGTACATTATTGATAGGAGGTATTACTAAAATGTTAGGTATCCCCATGCCTGGCATTTCCCCCTAGTAATTCCTCCTGACTCTTTCCCCAAGAAATTCCTTATGAAATTTCTTCAATATACATGTATTCCTTATACGTTGCTTGCACTCAAATTGGGGCATATCTGATCTTAAATACAGGGAAAAAGAGATGCTTCAGAAAAAATCACAGCCGCCGGTTAGTGACACGTTTTTCAAGACTATTGCTTGTTTGCTTCAAAATGATCGTACGTTGAAAATAGTCCAGATTATGTATATGGCGTTATTTAAGGTCAGTAGTTGTCAGCGTAAGAGTAGCCATGGATTGTCCATAGAGATAGGCCTGTGTTACACCAGCCTCACCTGAGGTGGGACTTATCTTGCCATCATTATTAATATCCACACCATTCAAGGCGTATGCAGAAAGCTGAACAAGCATCTGAATTGTTTCAGGACTTGCTGAACCTGTAGGATTTAGCAGCAAACTTTTTGCATTCTGATCAATGGTAGTAAACCACTGCTGGAGATTATCGCTGGCAATTACCATTTGCTGAGCGTAGAGCCGAATATTGTCGGTCGCATCTGGCTGTGTGGAAGCCAGAGCAGCATGTACTCCTACATTGTTGACATAGCCATTATTATCGCTCCCCAACAAGCCCAGATCAGTCGATACTTGCTCAGTATGTAAAGATTTACAGATTTGAGCATCAATGGCTTCGGGCACAGGACGTTGGCCGTTAAGAATGGTCAACATATTTTGAGCCAGGCATTGAATAGCTGACTTATTATTGGTGGCCTTTAACTGTTGAGATTCACTATAGATCAACTCGGCCTGATTTCTAAGACCTGGAAGTAACGCAATTTGATGAAGGGTAGTAGGATAACTTACAAGCAGCGAATCCACATGCGTCACTACCTCAGAAGGCAGTTGAGCGCTGAGCAAGACGCGTCCAGACGGCAGAGAGGTATGAGCAGTTTCTACGGTTACTTGTACCCTATCACCCAGACTAAGAACAGTTGCATTGCTATCAATAAAGGTTACACCATACGTCGTTCCCGTCGGTACCAGCGTACCAAGGGATTGTATACGTACTTCTTTCTCATCAATTATCCAGGCCTCATAATGTGAACCATGGGATGGTTGAGGCAGTCCATGCACGCTAATAGCAACACTATTCGTGCTTCCAGATGTATTAGCACTATCATAAAAAGTAACCGTTCCCTGTGCATCAGAAACAGAGATGCTTTTCGCTGGTGTAGCTCTATACGTTAGGCTCTTATTCTGCAAAAACGCAAAAACGCTCGCAGCAATACCAACTCCTAATAACGCAAGAATAATTGTAATGGAGACAAGGTTCCGGCCAGTTGAAACATGAGGACGCATATGAGCAACTACAGGATAATCAGCACGCAATGGCGATAATGATGGCAACAAAAATACATTTTGATCGGACGAAGACATTGATACTTCGTGCACAGGGGTGAGAGTTGATGGATATGATGGTGCCAGTACAGGAGATTCTTGGTATCTATCTTTAGACAATGCATCACCCACGAAGTCATCAGACCATTGATCTCCCTGAACCATCTGTGGAATATCATTAGCAGCGATTGACTCCCCTACATGCGTGGGCGGAAGTTGAATGCCGCAATGACCACAAAAAACTGTATCGATATCAATAGGAGCCTGACAATCTGGGCAAAGCATGATTTAATTTCCTTTTATCACGACACTATTTTTAGCCGCTTGGACAATCTTAGTATCCCAATATAGCAAAAGAATAGTGTAACACACATTAATCAAAATCAAGCTGAGACCATTACTTATGCATTATACAATGCCGACCATGCTCACAAGGTCAGCAGACGGAGTTAGTATACTCTCAATAATATGTCTCTATCTCAGCATAATATGAAGAAAATCTACATCGGCGTCTTGATTATATGTAATACATTCGTGAGCAATTCCATGATACCATGATAGGAGATCACGACCATCGCCAGACATGCAAGTACTATATGGATGGAACGCCAGGCACGAATAATCCTACGAGCACGTTGTTGTCGTCGCAATGAAAGAACCAGGCGTGCATGCTGCTGCAACTCTGGCTGCACACGTTGCCAATCGGACCGCTCAGACGGTAGCAGCTTTGCAGCAGTCAGAGACGAACGTCCACCCGATTCTAATGCACTGGCACAAGCTAATTTAAACTCATCAGATTTACCCACATAATAACGCTCAACAGTATATTCCAGGGCCTGCAAACGCTCCTCTAACGAACGTTCAATACCAACACCATTAGAACTAGCTTCACGGGCAATCACCCTGGTCTGCCAGAAGTCAAGCAAGCGGCCACCAATACCACTCACAACCAACAAAATCAAGGCAAAAAGCGCCCCAGTCGCCCAATAAGCGTCCGTCAAGCAGCTCAGATTCTGACAATAATCATAAGTGATATGATCATAATTCTCATGCAAGAAAACAATCAGAATCGTCACAAACCCCAACCAGGTATGCATCCACAGCCAGTGCTGCACCTTACCGGGAAGAACACGTACAAAGCGTCGCCGCAAAGAATATGAGGCAGTTACGAAAACGAGTACAAAAGCGATAATGCCAAAGAGGCGCAAAGGATCTGTGAAAGGTCCTGGATATTTCTGCACACGTAATGCATCGTAATACCAGAAAAGCAACGCCACATAGAGCAGTCCACTTAACAGTAACCAGAGCCAACGCGCTGGCGAGGTAGGTGCGTTCCAGAGGCGACGCCAACCAGAAGGCTGAGGCGTTCGTGATTGTTTCGTCGTCATCGACACAATATTTCTCCTAACGGGCGCGTCGCCCGAGAATATCTTCAGTCGAACCGAAGAAAGTCACGGGATTAATACGAATAGCAGCCCCAGTGGGACAAGCCTGTACACAGGCTTGATTCCCATAACCCGCGCAAAGATCACACTTAATAGCAATCTTTTTGCGCATTGTCTCAATGGGATCATGCATAGGAGGCTGCAGAGGTCCTGGTTCGGCAATTGATTGAGCCATCACCAACTGTCGCTTCCCACGCCCTTTGCTCGTCCCCTTGCTAAAGAGGTGACTGAAACGCTGCCAGCTTTGTGCTGACGCAGGCTCAACGTCATCTTCCAGAGATACAATGGAAATGTTATCGTAAGGACACCGCTCAGCACAGATACCACAACCAATACAACTTTCAGTAATATAGACTTCACCACTCGGCTTACGCGCAATACCAGCACGACTACACAGCATACAGACAGGGTCCTGACATTGGCGACAAGCATTAACAACACTGATATTGCCAACGACCATCCCATCACGATTCATACGCGATTGTCCATGTCGGCGTTCGCACGCATCTTCGCACTCATTGCAGTGGATACACTTATTAAGATCGATCACCAATACTTCAGTACCTTCGATCACCCCATCATCCACCAGAGCGTGCAATCCAGCCCGCGTCGCAGCATCTGAGTAGGTATTCTCGACCACTTGCTGCAATTGTGCGCGATCGAATGGTTCAAAAACAGCGCTGTAGGCAGCTGTAGTCGCGTCATGATACTGTTGTAAGCGCTCTTGCAAGCGCTGCTTAAAGACAGGATAACGCAGTAACAATGTTTTGAGTTGAGGACGCGCAATTTCAGCCACCGAGACACGCGTAATCGCAATCACCGTCGCAGAGCGCTGATCACCGAGCATATCCAGGCCACCGATAAAATAGTCGCCACGCTGGCGATAGGCAACGATACGTTCTGGCGGCTGCGCACGACCGGTCGCACGTGCCACTTTCACAAAACCATCGAGCAACAAATGGAAAGCTTCGCGACTCGGCCGTCCTTTTTTATCCTCGCCAAAAAGCTTTTCATCACGATCATAGCGTCTAATCGCAGCATCCATAGCCAACTGATGCATATCTTCAGGAGAGATACCTTGAAAAAGATCCAGTTTGGTCAAAATATGCTCGACTGCCCGCACATTGCCAAGCTGTTCAAAGAAATCCTGTACAGAAGGCACAATTTCAATCAAGCGTTGCATCACTTGTTCGGGAACCTTCAACACCGTTACTTCGCTTTGCGTGCGTACCGTTATATTGCGAGGCTGCCCAGTCAACATCCCTTGCTCACCAATATACTCACCCTGTTGCAAAATAGCTTGAGGAAAATTAGCCTCATCCGTCCCACGAGAGAAAACTTCGCAACGACCTTTTAGCAAAAAAAAGATATCGCGCCCGAAATCTCCCTCCTGTATCATTTCAATACCAGGCGGCAAGACATGCAATTGAGAAGCCGCAATAAAATGTAGCAGGTAATTATCCGGCACAAGTTGTTCGTGACTAAACAAACTTTGAGCGCGTAAACTATCCACCAGCAATGGCACATTCCAGCCCGCCGGCAAATCGTCCCAGGATTTCGAGAGATCAACCTGACCATCCCAGGGAACGCCAAGGCGCTGCTTCAGCGAGAGCATCAAAAGATCCCGATGGTTATCTACCGGGCACACAGGGACACAAGAGCCACACATCACACACTCATCGGTAAAACGCGCCACCCGGGATGATACTTGACGAGAGATAGTAGCACGATTGAGATCACTGATAGCAACCTGGGCAGATAAAGGGACCGGGCAGGCACGCATGCAACGATCACAACCGATGCACATGTCGATTTCAAAATGTACTTCTTCGCTACTCAAAGGCCGTACGTCTGTACGATGCGTCATACCAACTTTAAATGCACTGGGAAGATTTTCTATTTGCATAATACTTTCGCTCAAAGATCAAGTAGCCGCATTACGAAAACAATACAAATACATGGGAACGTACGAATTTATGAGACATGCAATAAAGAGCTACATCCTGCACAGAAACGTGCGATGGGCATATTGGGCACACCACAGTGAGTGCACACAACCACCGGCACAGGTGCTGATTCAGTACGAAGAGCCGTTTGAGGCATGGCAACGGGGACTTTTAATTGTGTTTCCTCTCCCGTAACGGCCGGTGGCTTCTTCGTCGGTGTACGAAACGCCATCGCCGGCAGAGGGGGACTGGCAGGCTGCTCTATAGATTGAAGCTTCGAGGTATTTTCCTGTCCAGCTTGTAGATCAATAAAGACAATCAGCGTATGACC
Source organism: uncultured Chloroflexia bacterium (assembly GCA_963699315.1). Lineage (GTDB taxonomy): Bacteria > Chloroflexota > Ktedonobacteria > Ktedonobacterales > Ktedonobacteraceae > Dictyobacter. The sequence goes on along the minus strand of OY969433.1, from coordinate 2,075,281 downwards.
GAGAATAATGCGATCACCATGCGAAAGCGGATAGGGCTGATCAATCAAACTACGATTCACAGTGATCCCATTGCTACTACCAATATCGCGAATATAGTATCTATGGGAGGCTGAAAAGACCTCAGCATGGCGACGTGAAACGATCATATCCAACAAAACAACATCATTACCAACCTCTCTTCCAATCACCACAGGCTTTTCCATCTTCAAAAGATATACCTGCGGAGGTTGCTTCTGAGCATCCTTATCGTTGGTAAGAATAATTAAAGCAGGTGTCTGTTTTAAGGCATCCAATACGGTGGAAGACAAAGTTTGAGCTACGCCCAAAGGCAACAGGTGCCCATCAGCAACAGCCTTAGTAGCAACTGGCATGGCAGGTTTGGCAGAAGGTCTACCTAGATCAAGCACACGCAGTAAGAAACGAAAAGAAACGATATTACCAAATCGAAGCATATCATTCACATGCAGCGAATAAGCTCGTCCGGCCTCAAGGCGTGTACCATTGATAAAGGTTCCATTCAAACTCTTCAGATCACGCAAAAAGTATTGTCCATCGTGATAGTCAAACTGCGCATGTTGACGTGAAATCGAACCTTCATCCACAAACAGATCGACCCCCAACTGACGACCGACAGTCATCGCAGTTTCCCGACTCAGAAGATTCTCTGCCACACGTAGCGGCAACCGCTTATCAACAAAGTGGACAAGAAATGCTTCTGTATGCTCAGATGATGACCTTTCACTCAACATAGCATCTTTTCCAACTTGCCCCAGATTCTGCTTCATTGGAGCAACACCAGCCTGATTAGCGATTGTATCTTCCACCCGTCGAACCCCCAGGATCAAAGGAGGCACTTGCCACTTATCCAGGCAGGCAGCCAAATCAAAATCCTCGTCCATGAGAGAAGAGATCACCCCATCAAGATTTATCTGCTGATCAATCGCCCGCTTAAAAGCCAGTGTATGCTTGCGATCTCCAAGAGACAACATACCGACAACAACCCCATCGCACAGCAACACCTTACGATACGAGCGCGGCTTAGGGTCAGCAATCAGTTCGCGATACCCTTTCACATTCGTCAATCCAACCGAAGCAAAAGGCAAACCATAGAGGAAGGTAGCATTATAAAAAGCCTCAGCGCGAAAAGGTTGAGTTGTATCCAATATCCCCAGCATGCTATAGGCGGCTGCCCGCGCCTGCTGAATAGCTGGATACCACTGTCCAATTACACGCTTCCGCTCTGTATTGGCATCGACAGTTTCCACAACATCGCCAGCGGCATAGATATCAGGAATATTCGTACGCATATACTCATCAACAAAGACACCTCGCTGACAAGCAATATCGCTATCCCGTATATACTCAATAGCTGGCTCAATACCAATCGCAACCAACACCATTTCGCACGAAATACGCTCACCCATATTTGTCACCACCGCAGAGACTTCACCCTGAGAACCAATAATTTCCTTAATCTCAGTCTCCAACCGCACATCGACCCCTGAGCGCCGCTCTTCCTGCAAGACAAGATCAGATGACGTGGTATCCAGCACCTCAGACCAAAGGATACGCTTCCGAATCAAATGCGACACCATTAATCCACGATGACGCAGCGTTTCAGCCGTCTCCAGGGCCAGCGTGCCACTTCCACACACAACAACACGATGTACCTGCTTTAAACGTTCAAGTACATCCTGATAGTCCTCGATCGTCCGTAACGTCATTACGCCACGCAAATCGGTTCCAGGACAATTTAAACGCGCAGCATGCCCACCACTTGCCAGTAGTAACTTCTGATATTTGACCTGTCCGCCACCTTGTAGGGAGACCATATGCTCAGCAGCATGAATACCCACCACACGCTCGGGCAGATGATACAAGTGCTGCGTCTGATAATAATTAGCCGGACGTGCTGCTAACTTTTCTTCAGTCACGCGTCCAGCCAAATAATCTTTAAGGGCCGGACGGAAATAGGCGGCATACTCGGCATCAGAGATGATCCCAATCGTCGCCTGGGGAGCCTCACAACGCAACGTCTCAGCAGCAGTAACTCCTGCAATGCCATTCCCAATAATCAAAAACGTAATCTGATCAGCCATGTGTATCCTCGGGATCCATCATAAAACCACGGCAAAGCGGACAAGGCAGACAGGACAGGTAAAAGTCTCTAACATACCTCAACAGAGGAAATGGTCCACACAATCTCCACAATCTCCACAATCTCCACAATCTCCACAATCCACGCAACCACATACAACCTTCCAGATAAGCAACATCATATCCCTTGAACTATTGGGGGAGTATATCTCGATATATACAATGCTGCTCACTATATGGATATTTATAAAACATTTTACCAGAGATACCAGAAAATTGCTCATACATGCCGATATACCATTACCCATTTCCTACAGACCACTAGAAAAACCGGAATATAACAATCGTGGAAGTAAGCTGCTGTCACTTGCATATAATACAAAGAGCAACATAATAGGACTAAAACAGATATTCGTACGGAAATGTTGCCCTGAGACAAAAACTTTTGCATACTTAAGAGGCTATATACTAATTTTTTTTGGATGGATGATTTTTTTGGATGGAGGATATATTTTATGGGGGTTGATTTCGCGCATTTACATGTTCATACCGAATATTCATTACTAGATGGCTTCAGTCGCATCAAGAAGCTTGTCAAGCAATCGAAAGATTTAGGTATGGACCATATGGCAATTACCGATCATGGCGCTATGTATGGGGCACTAGAATTTTATAAAGAATGCACAAAAGGCGGCGTACATCCTATCCTAGGAGTAGAAAGTTATCTGGTTCCTGATCACAAAGATAAGCCAAAGTTTAAGCAAGGCGATAAGCGCTATTATCACTTACTCTTGCTGGCGCAAAACAATACAGGCTATCGCAATCTAATGAAATTGATGACTCTCGCCAATACGCAAGGTATGCATGCAAACCGAGCCCGTATCGACAAGGCGTTACTAGCACAATACGGTGAAGGCATCATTGGCACATCCTCCTGCCTGGGTGGTGAAATACCGCAGTTATTGATCGAAGGAAAAATAGAAGAAGCCTATAATACGGCACGCTGGTTTCGCGATACCCTGGGACCAAACAATTTTTATTTAGAGATTCAAGACCACAGGGGTTATCCAGATCAAGCGAATGTGAATCAATACCTCTATAAAATGGCCAAAGAATTACAGATGCCCTTACTAGCCACCAATGATCTACACTATGTATTACATGACGATTCCCGCGCCCATGAAATTTTGCTCTGTGTGCAAACACAAGGGACCATCAATAATCCCAAGCGCTTCAAGTTTGAAAGCGACGAATTTTTCCTACGCAGTCCGAGCCAGATGCTACAACTCTTTCCTGAATTAGAAGATGCTCTGAACAATACTGTACGTCTGGCTGAGCGCTGTGAAGTTGATCCGTTCGCCTATAAAGCTCAACTCCCTTCCGTTGACATTCCTCCTCAATATGCCACAGCCGAAGAATATCTCTACGCGCTCTGTGAGCAGGGCATCAGCTATCGTTACGGAGAAATGTCCGATAGGATTAAACGCCAACTTGACTACGAGCTCAGTATCATTATACAAAAAGGCTTTGTGCCTTACTTCTTGGTAGTGGCCGATTATGTAGGTTGGGCACGCTCAAATGGCATTCGTTGTCTCGCTAGAGGTTCAGCAGCCGGAAGTGTCGTAGCCTATTCCCTGAGCATCACCAACGTCGATCCGCTGCGCTATCAACTCCTCTTTGAGCGCTTCTTAAATCCTGAACGCGACGATATGCCCGATATTGATATGGACTTCCCTGATGATCGCCGTGAAGAAGTGATCAATTATCTCGCCAATAAATATGGCCATGAATGTGTCGCGCAAATGGCAACCTTTATGACGATGGCCGCTAAAGGCGCGATCCGCGATGTAGCACGTGTACTGGAAAAGCAACCCTTGGGTGACCGTATCGCCCGCCTGCTTCCAGCTGGCCCGAAAGTAACGCTCCAAGGATCGCTGGATTCAGTCAAAGAGTTGAGTGATCTGCGTAACAGTGATAGCGAGGCCAGAGAGCTACTGGATATGGCATTGCAGCTGGAAGGATCAGTACGTGGCACAGGCGTGCACGCAGCCGGTGTACTGGTCGCCAACGAAGCCCTTGACCATTTTGTGCCACTACAAATCCGTGAAGGACGGTACTCCACACAATACGAGCACTCCCATCTGGAAGAACTCGGATTGATCAAATACGACATCCTGGGCCTCTCCAACCTGACAATCATCGACAACGCGCTCAAATTCATCAAGCAATCGAGCGGAGAAGAGATCGATCTAGAAAAACTGCCACTCGATCCGATTCCCGATAATGAAGATCAAAATACGAAACGCGCAAAAGCCTTTGAGTTGCTGGCAGCAGGCGAGACGACAGGTATCTTCCAGTTAGAAGGTGCCAAGATGCGTGAGTATATCAAACAGCTTGGACCAACCTGTATCGAAGACGTGACAGCCATGGTAGCCCTCTACCGTCCAGGTCCGATGGATAGTATTCCTGAATTCGTTGATGCTAAACATGGGCGAAAAAAGATCACGTATCTCGATCCACGCCTGGAAGAATGGCTCGCCGAATCCTACGGTGTCATCGTCTATCAGGACCAGGTATTGCTCATCGCCGTGCATCTAGCAGGTTTCTCCTGGGGTAAAGTTAATAAATTCCGTAAAGCCCTCAGCAAAAAAATCATGCACGAGGTGGAGAGCTACAAAAACGACTTCGTCAAGGGATGTGTCCAGAATAATGTGTCACAAGAGGTCGCCAATCAACTCTTTACGCTCATCCTTCCATTCGGTGGCTATGGATTTAATAAGGCTCACGCAGCCAGTTATGCCGTTGTCTCTTTTTATACAGCCTATCTCAAAGCTAACTATACCGCCGAATTTATGGCCGCAACCATGACCGCCGAAGCAGCGGATGCAAGTAAGATTGCTAATGCGGTCTCTGAATGCAAACGAATGAAGGTCGAAGTATACGGCCCAGACATCAACGCATCTGAACGGGGATTTACCGTTGAAGCAAATTGCGTCCGCTTTGGTCTGCTGGCGATCAAAGGTATCGGCGATGGACCAATTAATGAGATTGTCCGTGTGCGCAATGAGGGTGGTCCGTTCAAATCGTTAGCCGACTTCTGCACGCGCGTTGATTCCAAAGCAGTAGGAAAAGGAGCCATCGAGACACTGATCAAATCCGGTGCCCTGGACTTAATTGAAGGCAGTAATAAACGTCATCAAATGCTCGCATCTGTCGAGCGGGCGATGCAATTTGGCAAAGGTGAACGCGCCGCCAAAGAACGCGGAATGATGAGCCTCTTCGGCGACATGGAAGAGATTAGTAGTTCACTAAACTTCGCTTTGAACCAGCATGCTGAAGAGGTTCCACGTAAGCAGCTCCTGGCTTGGGAAAAAGAACTGGTTGGTATCTACATCTCAAAGCATCCGCTATCCTACATAGCAGACCTGATCAAGGACAGAACCACTCATACGACCGCTGATATTAGTGGAGAATTAGATAAACAGAAGGTAGTCATCTGCGGCACCATTAAGGAAGCACGGCGTATTACTACGAAAAAAGGCGATACAATGTGCGTTGTACAGTTAGAGGATATGTTTGGAACGATCGGCGTCACGGTCTTCCCCAAAACGTATGAAGAGACAGCAGAACTCTGGGTGGAAGATACCATTGTCATCATACGCGGCGAAGTCCAGGTGCGACGAGATGAACCTGGCATTCTCTGCAACGGTGTCAGCGAATTCAAGGCCGTCGAAGAAGAGATGAACCGCAAACAACATATGGTCTGGGTCAAACTCCAACTCACCGGTAACGACGAACTTTCGGTTTCAAATGACATCATGAAAGTCCAGAATATCAAACGCTACCTGAGCGAACGACCAGGACGCGATCACTATGAAATTGTGGTCGCAAATGGAGAATGGGAGATGCGCCTCACACCTCAGGATAATACGATGCTCTATTCTAGTGAGCTACTCCAGAAATTAGAAGAGGAGTTAGGAGCAGGTATGGTCGAAGCCATGGTACTGTCCTAACACAGGCAATATACACGCTAGCTACATAGCATGATTTTTTAGTATTATGCGTCCATGGTGCTCGGATGTTTTTATGCAGCATTAAAAGCCTGGTATAAAAAACATCCGAGCAAGGCGTTTTAATATCCACATGCCTTCAAAAATGCGATTCTCGCCATTAGAAATGTACTGCGGCACATTTCTCATTTGAAGACAAGAAAGTATAATAGATAATCCACTCTATATACAAGCGGTTTTTTTGACAGTTCCCCTCCCCAATCGTTATACTGAGGAGAACCCTTATTATTTCCTGGCACGTATACTTGTTAATAGATATATTTGATTGATAGATCTATAAAAAGCAGAAAAGGTTATAAAATCGTGGGCTTCGACTATAAAGGCTCAGCATCAGATCCCGATATACACACAAAATCTGATACGACACAAATCTCGTCAGAACAACAGAATGATCCAAATCAGTCAAGGCTGATCACAAACCTGCCTGCGGAAGAACCAGAACCGAAGTATCAAGAGCATGTCTCTAGACCACTAAAAGTTCCACCGGTTGCGGCTGCAAAACCAGTTTATCGACCACAACAGCCGGTCCAACAGCACCAGCAAGGAGCTGCACAACCAACATCGACACCCTATTATCAACCAACGCAGCAACAGCCTGCTGGGTCGCAGTATCCACAACAGTATAGACAACCCTATCCACAACAGTATGGGCAGCCTTCCGGGCAACCATATGGATATGGATCTCAACAACAACAATACTGGCCACAACCATATCCTGGACAGGCCTACAGTCCTTATTATAACAACTATGCTCCCGGCTATAATGGATATCCACCTTATGCCTATCCACCCTACGGATATTATGGATGGCCAGCGCCGCTACGACCTAAACGTGATGCCTATCAGTTAACAATTGCAATTATTACCCTTGTATGTTCCGTTATCGCACTGATTGTAGGCTGCGCGTTCGCTCTGCTGTTTGCAATATTTGCGAGTAGCACCACGAGCAAACCAGAAGACTTATTTAGCGCGATCACACTCTACACAGCTCTGACCATCTCGGGTCTGGGCGGTGGCTCCATTGGCTTATATCATAGTATTCGAGCGCTAATGAAAAAGAAATCGCTTGAATTTAAGATCCCCTCTATTCGGCTCGAAACATTCCGGTTACCCTGGTTTGTAATCTTTCTCGCACTTTACGTCGTCATGATCACGATTGGCTTAATGATTCGTGGCAACACACAGGTCATAGATATGACCTGGTTGACTGTGCTTATGATTGAGTTGGCAGGATTGTTTCCGGCCTTAACTATCCTGACACTCGGTGTCTGGCGCGTACATAAAACAGGAGATGCACACTGGCCGACGACCTGGCGTCGTCTCTCAGTAGCATTGATCTCTGGAGCCACTTCAGCGATCCTATTCGCTATGATCTTAGAGCTCATATTGGGATACGCTATTCAAACAGCACTGCAGATCAGTAGCGATCCGCTGAGTAATGCAAATGCGCCGTTACCAACTAACTTAAATGACATCATTTATCTCTTCCTGGTAGTGGCCGTCTTAGCCCCGCTAGTAGAAGAAACCGTCAAACCACTGGCGGCCGTCACGATGATCGGACGCATCGGTAGCGCAGGCGAAGCCTTTATCTTGGGTATGGCATGTGGCATCGGTTTTGATCTGATTGAGACATCTGGCTACATCGGGATGGGTTATAGCAACTGGGTCGATGTAGCGATTCAACGTAGTTCAGCCGGATTGCTGCATAGTTTTGGCGCAGGTATGACCGCTTTGGGCTGGTACTTTCTAACGCATCGCAACTCGCTGCCAAAGAAGCGCATTTTGATTGCTATAGGTTGTGGTCTCTATGCAATCCTACAACACGCCATCTGGAACGGAAGCTTTGTCTTTCAGTTATTACCAGCACCGATTGGTCCATACTTTGACACCGGAGTAATCATAATTGGCAATTATCCATTGCCATCAATACTAATCATTTACGCCATCGAGACAATCCTGATGATCATCTTCCTCCTCTTTGTCACAGGAAAATTAAGTGGGAAGAGCACCTTCTGGGGTCCACAACGTACCATCCCTCAAAACGCACGCGAAACAGAGGAAGCAAGCCGTCAATTCAGTAATACGCATTCCTTGCCAGTACGCTAAAACAACGTTTTACATTATGCTATTGATTTTGCTACAGAAGTAGTAAAATCAATAGCATAATCTTATAAGACCTCATACTCATATGCCTTCAGAGACATGCAGAAACACCCAGTCTCATCTTCTTCTCACAAGCCCTGAAGCTGAGCAAAAAAGTTCCCATATATACCGATGATTCCCTGGATGATAAAGAAGATGCGTTGAGCGTATTGTAATATCCATATGCATTCAAAAACGCAACTTGGACCCATAAACATTCAGAAACGCGACTCTCGTCGCTAAAAATGTGTTGCGACACATGTCTCATTTGAATGCAAGGAAATATAAAAGCAGAAATTGAAGGATTGAAGGATTTGAGGCTTCCAAAAGTTCGTCTATGAAAAAAAAACAAGAGATAAATATATAAGACAAGATTGAACACGCCTCAAATCCTTCAGCCCTTCAATTTGACCCTAGAGCCTCTATCGGAAAGCTCTGGAAAAGTAAATTTGACGGTGATTATGAAGATATGTTATTATTAGAAGATAGATGTAGAATATTGTACAGGCTGTGAATAGAATAGGTTAGATAGTTCAGCAAATTTTTAGAGAGCAGTGTCCAGGCTGAAAACATTGCGATTTGCCTCAATCTAATGACCCCTATGAGCCAACCAGTGAACTTTGAAGTAGTAGCTGGTTTTCGGGAGATGCGCCCGTTATCGCGCAACGTCTTCGTCGTTATCTGGACAGCGTGGAAACATGGTAGCCGGTAAGACTAAGGCGATTAAGGTTCCATACGATGTCGATACAGTAACTTTACAAATGGCTACTGATCTGGCGGAGTGCTAAAATGGAATAAATGGTGGTGGTACCACGATAGGCGGAAAGATGCGCCCTCGTCCTCCTGACAGGATGAGGGTTTTTTGTTGCTCTTTTTTACTGATCATGCTCTTACATAAAGGAGACTATTGAAGATGGAAGAACGTATACGCACAAGCGAGATCACGGCCCATGTCGGTACACGCGTCCGCGTGGCTGGCTGGCTACAATCGATGCGACGGCTGGGTAGCATCAGTTTCCTGGTGTTACGCGATGGCTGGGGAGTTGTCCAGGCTGTAGCCGAGACGGATACCGAAATGTTGCCCTTACAGTCTGACGAGGTTGGAGTTGAAAGTATTATCACCATCGAGGGCAACGTTACAAGCTCAGAGCAGGCTCCAGGAGGGATAGAACTTCATGATCTTCAGATTGAGGTACTTAATCCCATTGCGGCACCACCACCGATCTCACTCAATAAACGCAAAATCAATGCGCAACTAGCTACATTGCTAGATCATGCTCCGGTAGCCAATCGACATCTGACACGGCGCGCTATCTTTCGACTTCATGCAGGAGTGATGGCCGGTTTTCGGGACATCTTGACATCTAGAGGATTTACTGAAATCCAGACGCCTAAAATCGTGGCGGCCGCGACAGAAAGCGGAGCCAGCGTTTTCAAGCTCGATTACTTTGGTCGTCCGGCCTATCTGGCCCAGAGTCCTCAGTTCTACAAATTAAGGACACAATGTCAGGAGGATTACATGATACATTGAATCTCGTCTCATTTTCTTTGTTCCAAACTTCAACAGTTATTCCAAAAAATTCAATTAAATCTCGTTTATCTTCATAAATTGCTTCATAGTTAGGGTCGTTTAATTCTTCCCTCATTTCTGCACATCTTTGATGTAATTCATTCAATTTTTTTTGTACTTCATTCCATTTTATATGTACCTCTACATCCTTCTCTAGCTGCTCCTGCCATTCACGTTCTTGGTTAACTAGTTGATTTAGCTGGCTAGTTAAAAAGTCTTCGGTCTCTTTGTCTAATTTACCTTCTAACATTAATTTTCCAAGTTGTTGCCTAAAAACCGTTTGCTGCTGCTTGATCTCTGACAGTCTCTTATTAATACTCTTGCGATTCTCTACAGTCGGGTCTACCGTTCTATATTTTTCAACTTGTTCGTCAACTAGGCTAGGGTTACGTACAATTTCTAGCGCTGTTTGCCACGCTGCATCATCAATGATATTAGCAGATATACATACAGATACATGCTTCTCTGTTAACCATACATTTCTATTGCAACAGTAATAAATTTCTTGTTTTGCTGTTCCATTTTTTCTCTTCTTTGTTTGATGATGTGCATACATATTAGCTCCACATATGCCACATTTAGCAAGCCCTACCCTTAGCAGGGTGTCTTGTGGTGCCTTATTGTTGCGGCTGGCAAGCTCTTTGTTCTGCTGTAACTGCGTTTGAACTTGTACAGCTAACTCCTTAGATATAATGGCGGCAATAGGTATTATAACCTGATTCTCTTCTGAAGCTATTATTCTCTCCCGCCTCCGTTGTCCTGGCTTTCTATCGCCGCTAACGGTTTTAAAGTAACGGTACTCACCATAATAACCTGAATTACTCAGTATTTTGTGGATTACGGATGGGTACCATCTAGGAGTAACTGAGCGATTTTTAAGGTTTGTCTTATTGATGATGCTTCCGGTAGGGATTCCTTTTTCATTTAGTGCCCGCGTAACAACTCTAATGGGCATACCTCCGGCTACAGACTCATATATAAAACGTATTACTTGTGGCTCTGTCCATGTTGTGCCACTTTCATCTGTGTAAATTATTTCATTTTTTACTTCATACCCTGATCTTTTGCCTCTACTATCTAACGTAAAGTTATATCCATAGAGGCGAGGCCCATTACCAACAATTCTTTTAGGACCTACTGTTCCATCTGACAGCCTCCCTTCTGCTTTCGCTCTCCTCCCGTTCATGGTACGCCTTCTAGTATTGTTTAACTCCTCCTCTGCTTGGTATCCTTTGAAAAGTCTTATCATCTCGCCCATTAGAGAATCATCATCAGCGTGTTCGTCTGGGTCGGTTGTCAGAATTCTGATACCATACTCTCGTAACTGCATTCTAAATAGTTCTCTCTCAAGCCCTTTACGTCCTAATCGGTCTAAAACATCCATACATAAAATGTCAAATTCTTTTTTCTTAGCCATCTCAACAATACGGTTCAGTTCAGGCCTCTCACGAAATTCTAAGCCAGTGTAAGTGTCTCGGATAACATGTTTCGTTTCGTTCACTTTCAAATTGAGAAGATTAACTAATTTACCTCTAATTTCCTGCTCTTGAGACTGCCAACCGAAATTTTGTTCTTGATAAGGTGTTGAAACGCGTAATAACAATAACGCACGTTTTCCTCTGTAAATGGATAAATCACTGTTCGCCATAATTACAAATCCTTTCGTCAACTGACTATCTACTTTGTGTACTCCATTCGTGAAGTAGAGAATGCTTCCTACTTATATTTTACTATAAAACCGTTTCCTTGTCAAGCATAAACCAGCTCTACAGGCTGGTTCACGCATAGTTTATGAATATTTAAATAGGTGATAGCAGTCTCCTGGTCTAGCTAAATTCTATCAATATCGAGGCTATCTAATAGCCTCTTTGATGTTTGATCTTTATTTGCTTTTTTTACCAATTTTCCATGCATTCTGCGATTAGATAATATTTGTTTATCTATATATGTTGCTTCTTTTTTGTCGCTTCCATTAACTTTGTAATATCATCTTGGTTTTGTTCATCTGTATTCATAAACTGCTGTCTCCTAATTGTGCTAAGTCCTGCCAGGGGCACTTAGGCTATATAAACAATGCTGTTCAGGGCGCTAACTGCGTAAAAAAATTAGACGCTTGCGCTTGCCTCTTCCTGCCGATGTTACCCTTGGGTGGCTTAAGCGCGATCTAGAGAAATGCTGCATTACCCCTAAACCGCGCTTAAGTCATGCGTAGCATCACATAGGCAGGAAGAGGTCTAATTTTTAGTAGTTAGTGATCCTGGTGTAACGTTTCGGCTGCCGCGTCCTGATCCTGGGCTATATCAAAAAGCTTGGTTTCATCACTAAACATCGCTAGAATTGATCCAACAATCAAACCTGATTGATACATCCCTGAATGATTTACATCAATGATTTGTAAGCATTTAGCATACAATTCTTTGTCTGTTGGTACAGTTCCTTTAGGAAACCCATTAGAGCCAATTTGAAAGCCTTCAAAAAATTGTGGATCGTGAATAATGATAGCCGCTATATCACCGACAACGAGCATATACTGAGGTCGTTTGATATTCTCTTGATTCTGAGCATTCCCTGCGAGTATAGCCATAATTCAACTCCTTGACTAATGGCTCTCACACTGCCAAAATAAGCAATGCGGAGAGTCTGAGCTTTTAACTAACTGTCTCTCTGCTGGCTTACGTCTGAACCACGTAAGCCATTTTTGTTACCTTAATGGGTCACTATACGTACTCATTATATGCAGGTTGCCATAGGCATACTACTATGTACTAGCATAATGTGAGTCTACAAAATTGTCAAGGCATCATGTATACTTGTCTAAAAGCTGAGGAGTTGTAAAATATGCCGATAATACTAAAAGTAAAAGAGGTTGCGACACAAAAGGGGTGGACACAATCAAGATTGCAACGTGCAGCTAATGTCCACTCAAAAACAATGAGCGGTATTTATAATAATCCATCTAGAGATGTGTCCTATAGTATCCTTGTAAGAATTGCTCATCTTTTAGATGTTAGAGTAGAAGATCTAGCCGAAGAAATACCAGAAAAAAATTCATGAAAAATTTGGTTGAACCTTATGGGGGTGGGGTGGCAAATTGAGAGAGGGAGAGAGTTTGAGAGAGGGAGAGAGGGCGGGAAGAGGTTTTGTAAAAAGCCTCTTCCCGCTTTCTCGCCTTCTTTCAATACGACCTTAAACGCTTTTATAATTACCAAGGTTGAAACACTTCTTTCAATGCAGTAACTAAAGGCTCTTTCCCCCACTGCTCCTGTAGCTGGTGATAGCTTCCCGCAAGCTTGTTAAAATACAAGCGAGATCTAAGCTCTTTGGCTAGCATTGCCCCTTCAGTCAAGATGGCACTACTTGACTCTAACTCTTTCTGTTAAATCTGCACCTCTGCTTGATAGTAGAGCATATCTAGCTTCGTGATAGGCTCCACTTGTGGATCATTTGTTTCTTTTTGCATTGTAACCAGCGCCTCATTTGCCTCTCTTGGCTGTTTAAGGAAAAGTCTAGATTGTGCATCTCCGAACACATAGAGAGCATAGCGGCTTGCACGCATATAGGGATAGGCTAGATCCTCTTCGGGTTTCGTGGGAAAGTGTTCATATGCCAAGCCCATAGCTTGCATAGCTTTCTGAAGCTGCTTTCTCATTGCATACACCTCAGCAATTCCCGCGTAAGTGCGTCCCTTCAACAAGGGAGTAACAGCCGTATCGTCAAACAAGGACACCGCTTGTTCAAAGGTCCGTAAAGCGGCTGCACTATGCTTGTCGATAAATTTAGGATTAGCAGAACTAAGGTGAAAATTTAGATTAGCGAGTCTGATAAGTGCTGCTACTTGTAGATTAACATCTCCTGCAAGTTGTGCATATGATAGTGCTTGTTGGCCTATCCGTTGTGCCATTACATAATCCTCATTATCGGTTGCAATTTCACAAGCAAGCTGTTGGGCTTGTGAGGCAAGTCTAGCTGCTGGTCGTTGCAACGGTGAAGGTTGCCTGGCGAGTGAAGTTGTCTGATTGCAGTAAAGGGGGATAATAACCTCAACTTGACGCGGATTGCCATTAAAGTACAAGTCCTGGCAAGCATCAATACCACGGGCATAGTTTGCCAGTAAATCATCAGTCCAAATGTCTAAGGGGGACAGGTCTATTAATTCTGTAGACGGTGTAACAAGCATTCCACCAATAAAACCGGCTATTGCCTTATTCGCTTCGCGTCTATTTAAGTCTAGATCTTCAATCAATCCTAATTGTTCAGGTGCCTTTTGAAAACATGTGCATAATCGCTCTATGTTATCTATTCTAATCGATTCGCCTCTCTCCGCTCGTTCAATAGTGGAAAGGGAAACCTCCGACAATTCAGCTAACTGCTTTTGGCTCCACCGTCGTTGTTGTCTTGCTGTACGCAATAATAAATTTTTCATTAAATGCTACCTTTCCCCTTGCATTTTCCTGCACTAATCCCTTGTATTTTTTCGACCATTTTTTCTTATATAGTGGGGGAAAAGCCGTCGAAAGTCAAGGATAGGTGACAGATAGAGAAAAAGCCGTCAAAAGTCAAGGATAAGTGACGGATAGATGAAAGGTTATAGGTGTAATTATGCCTTACACTGTTCAAGAGAACTTAATAAGCAAAAAAGACTAAGTATATAGTTGGAAAATTTGATAAAACAAAGGATGCGTTTATGTGTTTAAGCGTTGCAGAATTAAAACAACAGATTGACATTGAATATAAGGCTGCAAAATTAGGCCTCGTTGGTTTATCAAGTGGTATATCTCGTCACACTGTTATTACTGCAAAAATGGAAAAGATGAACGAAACACGCGAAAAGTTGCAAACACTTGTAGGTGATAGTGCAATCGGAATAATAGCTAATGTTATAGATTCAATACCAGATAAATTATCTAGAAATGATATTTTGTCTATTATACGAAATGAACTTCATAACACAATGGAAGCGGAACATCTTATTGATCGGATTACCAACATGTGGGAAACGCAAGATATGATTATTGAACGTTTTGGATCTGATATCGCAACTATTATCATGAGTGCTCCGTCTTTATAGCTCTGCAAGAAAGAAGGGATTCTGTGAACATTTTGAGATGGCTACGTCCAGGGACACATAATAGAGAACAGATAAATTGGAAACGGACAGTGCCGCCAGTGACATTTGATGCAAATAACAGAAGGCGGCTAACGGATGTTCCCTACGTGCTCCCTAAAGATGATCAAGAAATACAAAGGCTTGATTATCAACACTACATATTACGTTCTTTACTAAAAAGTAATTGCTTTGCTCCTGTCGATCCATTACTCATGAAAGGCGCAAATGTGCTTGATGTGGGAAGTGGATCAGGCATATGGGGAACTGAAATTGCGAATACCTATAAGCAATCACAAGTTTTCGGTTTCGATGTTGAGCAGATAAAAAAATCTTCAAAACTCCCTCAAAATTACCAGTTTCACAAGGGGAATCTCCTTGATGGTATGTCGTTTGCATCCCATGTAAAAGCCCTTAAGGATGCGGGGCTATACAAAGAGGCTGCAATGGTTGCTGAATTCGATGATCTATGGACATAACGATCACGTAAAAAGGAGGTTTACATGGGAGACAAGAAACTGCCTATCGCTGCTATTATGTCACTTTATGATCTAAACTATGTACGGATTCAAAACATAGCAGGTATTACTACGGATGCTGTGTATGATGCCTTTATGCAACAACGTCCCATCTATAGAGAAGACGCTGAAAAAATCTGTACATGGTTATCTCACCTCACCGGGCAAACATGGAACCTTAACAATACCTATATTGACCTATTGGAAGACTGCTTCATCTTGTGGGTTATCCGCGCTAGCCTGTCCAGTGACGACAACAGAGCAGATGAATACAATATGGTCTATGCCATGAGTCTAGACTTTGCTAAATTCGTGTCTGCTGATTGGCTAGCACGACGCCCCCATTTACCTCATCATTCGTTTACGCCTATACCTAACGGGTTCACCATTGGAGGCATAGAGATACCGGGATACTTGCCAGGTCCGACTCGTGAAGTGGAAGGGAAGGATGACGACAACAAACAAGCCAGTAAGTAAGCTTAGATTTCGCTCTATGTGCATAGCTATGGGAATAACAGAAAAAAGCCTTTACTATGTAACCTTTGTCAATCCTCATTTCATCGCAAATATGATGACTGGTGGTGCTGTCCCTAATATTACTATTGCCAATGAAGTGATAGCAGGGTTTAACCAACTGGCAGACACAAGCTATACATTAAGTGACTTCGATTACGTCACCACGGAAGAACAGAGAGCCTTATGATAACAGGGATGGATTGGCCTAACCCGCAAATTTTTGAGTGCTACACGTCTCTAGCGCCTCATCACGAACATGCGGACAAAACAAAGAAGCGCATAGGCATGTACACATTCCAGTTTCATGATGATGGAGTCGCTATACAGAGGAACATAGTAGGGACTGTAGAGGCCACGTGGGAGATACGTCAATCAGATTTTAGTACCGTAGAAGCTGCAATACAAAACTACTGGACACTCTTACAATGGATGTCACAAAACTCTATGGATCGGATAGAGCTAGAGTTAGACCGTTTAGCAGATAAAGCACAATAGGGGGAAGGGATTTATTCGTTCCTCCTCTCAATCAGGCTATAAAATATTTTACCTGCTTACCTATCGGGCTGTCTAGGTAGTATCTCGCTCCGCTCGATCTCCACCTAGACAGCCCGATAGGTAAGCAGGTCTATTTTTTTTGAGCCTGATAAAAAATGAAAATTCTCTTTTTCATTTCTTCTTTTTTGTCCTAGGAAAAGTGCTACTCAGTATCCTCGCTCGGATCGATGGCTCTGTTACTGATCTTCCTAATTCGCACACTATCGCTCACTAGACTTTCAGTATCCTCGCTCGGATCGATGGCTCTGTTACTCTACTGATACGTATATTGCAAGTAGCTGATTACGCTGATCTTTCAGTATCCTCGCTCGGATCGATTCCTCTGTAACCACATGTAGCAAACATTTGATAAGATGGCAAGCGAAACTTTCAGTATCCTCGCTCGGATCGATTCCTCTGTAACCTCCCAATCAAGAGGATTAATCCTGATCAAGCTACTTGACAACTTTCAGTATCCTCGCTCGGATCGATGGCTCTGTAACCTGAATAACATCAGCGCGTCCACGGTATTCTTGCAACTTTCAGTATCCTCGCTCGGATCGATGGCTCTGTAACTCTACATGACATTGCTAATCAACTGCGATTATTACTTCTTTCAGTATCCTCGCTCGGATCGATTCCTCTGTTACGGATCGCGACCGCTATGATTGTTCATAGATGTAGTTATACTTTCAGTATCCTCGCTCGGATCAATTCCTCTGTTACACGTTTAAAGAATTTACAAACTTGAGGTATTCGTAGACTTTCAGTATCCTCGCTCGGATCGATGGCTCTCTAACATGGCATAGCATTGGTAAATCGGCATAAAGAAGCTGACAAACTTTCAGTATCCTCGCTCGGATCGATGGCTCTGTTACTGAGCGATTGCCGAGAGGCTTCATGGTGAAACCGGGATCTTTCAGTATCCTCGCTCGGATCGATTGCTCTGTAACCACATGATCAACAAAATAAATAGAAAACATCATTGACTCTTTCAGTATCCTCGCTCGGATCGATTGCTCTGTAACTCTTACAGAGAATATATTATAACGGTCGATGATGTGCTTTCAGTATCCTCGCTCGGATCGATGGCTCTGTTACCGCAACAGCATATATGATTATGCAAGCCTAATCCAGCTTTCAGTATCCTCGCTCGGATCGATTCCTCTGTTACCGATCATGTATCATGCAATGCGAAGAGTTGCAGGCCAACTTTCAGTATCCTCGCTCGGATCGATTGCTCTCTAACGTCCAGAGCTGCGAGCGTTTGTGAGCTAGGAGAAAATCTTTCAGTATCCTCGCTCGGATCGATTGCTCTCTAACCAATCACAACAAACACAGATGTATTGCGTTATGATGTGCTTTCAGTATCCTCGCTCGGATCGATTGCTCTGTTACCTGCGAGACGAATTAAAGCGCGAATATCATTACTCGGATCTTTCAGTATCCTCGCTCGGATCGATTGCTCTGTAACCGCCATGGGACCGGAGCGCAGTTTTGCAAATTGAGCCTTTCAGTATCCTCGCTCGGATCGATGGCTCTGTAACCACAATGAGCCGAGCTACGTCTGGTTGACTGCGTACCTTTCAGTATCCTCGCTCGGATCGATGGCTCTGTAACCTAGATGTATGCTTCCGATTGCTCTATTCGCACCGCTCTTTCAGTATCCTCGCTCGGATCGATGGCTCTGTAACTATATTAACGGTACGAGCATTCATTCTCGGTAGTGCGATCTTTCAGTATCCTCGCTCGGATCGATGGCTCTCTAACTCAGAGCTTGCAGATCGTGTATCGATTGATCGTCCTGCCTTTCAGTATCCTCGCTCGGATCGATTGCTCTGTTACGTGTTTGTCGATCGATTCCCGCTCCCACGTATGGATCTTTCAGTATCCTCGCTCGGATCGATGGCTCTGTAACCTTATTGTTTACGGGCATAGATAGTTCACCGCCCTTGAACTTTCAGTATCCTCGCTCGGATCGATGGCTCTGTAACTTGAGCATGTTCCCTGATGTGAAGGAAGCCTTCATGACTTTCAGTATCCTCGCTCGGATCGATGGCTCTGTAACAGTGATGTCACGCTGCTCAGATTGATAGCAATGATAACACTTTCAGTATCCTCGCTCGGATCGATGGCTCTGTAACTCATCCAGTGACCTTAAAATGTGTTGCATTCTGACCTTTCAGTATCCTCGCTCGGATCGATTGCTCTGTAACCAACTGTGGGTCATGACCAACAAATTGACGTTTGTGAGCTTTCAGTATCCTCGCTCGGATCGATGGCTCTGTAACTCAATCAACTCGACCAATCGAACATAACGATTCAGAGACTTTCAGTATCCTCGCTCGGATCGATGGCTCTGTAACGTATTCTGATTACTCTGGAACAAGCTGCTTCCAATATCTTTCAGTATCCTCGCTCGGATCGATGGCTCTGTAACCCTATCTTTCAGCATATGCGCCGGCTGATCTCCAGACTTTCAGTATCCTCGCTCGGATCGATGGCTCTGTAACCGCTTGATGTTACACCTGGCAGCACCGTTCCAAGAAGCTTTCAGTATCCTCGCTCGGATCGATGGCTCTGTAACAGCACGAACAGTATTATTAGCTGTCGCGTGTAATCGAGCTTTCAGTATCCTCGCTCGGATCGATGGCTCTGTAACACATTCTGCCGCTCGGATTGTCCATCGCATATCAATTCTTTCAGTATCCTCGCTCGGATCGATGGCTCTGTAACATGCATACGAGCCGTTATGCTCAGAATGTGCATGGCTAAAACTTTCAGTATCCTCGCTCGGATCGATGGCTCTGTAACACTCTGCTATATTCTTGTACAGCACAGTCGATGTCACGACTTTCAGTATCCTCGCTCGGATCGATGGCTCTGTAACTGCGCCTCCGATGCTTCTGCGATGCATTGCCGCATAGTTCTTTCAGTATCCTCGCTCGGATCGATGGCTCTGTAACAGGGCATGAGCTGAGCAAGCTGGAGTGTACTAAGGCAAACTTTCAGTATCCTCGCTCGGATCGATGGCTCTGTAACTACGGTATGTTGCTCTCAATGAATTTGCCACCAATAACTTTCAGTATCCTCGCTCGGATCGATGGCTCTGTAACGCACTATATGTCTTGCGACGATATTTGTTTCCATCCTTTCAGTATCCTCGCTCGGATCGATGGCTCTGTAACTGGTCACCAATTCGTAGTACCTTCTGATTGTGATTCTTTCAGTATCCTCGCTCGGATCGATGGCTCTGTAACTACTGCATAGCTGTACACTGTTGACGGTTCTCTTACTACTTTCAGTATCCTCGCTCGGATCGATGGCTCTGTAACCACCAACGACAGACTTCTGGCAGAAGCTGGAAGCTGCTTTCAGTATCCTCGCTCGGATCGATGGCTCTGTAACTAATCGCTTACAAGCGCATGTCTGCGATATATTTCTCAAAGGGTCTATCACATGCCACTTTTTTAGGCTCTCAGCGCGATAATTTTGTTGTAGTAACAGTATCTAGTATAGCATATTTCTTCTGATTTCGAAAATCGATTTCTGCTCAAAAATACGGGGGACTTTCGAAGCGTAAAAATCGATAAAAGATGTGAAAAGGTATTTCTATGATGCCTGCCAATGGTCAATGAGGACAAATTTGTCCTCATTACGTTGTGGCTTGTTTCGATTTTCGAATGAGGCCCATTCAGGACCCTTTTTGAGAGATAGGCATATCAGAATTGAGCTATCAGCAATCCATTATTGATGTTGATCTTGTTCACTGCCTCCTTTCTTATCGTTCATTTCTCTATTCATCGAGGAAAAATTGCTGTTCTGGTTTCTCGATTTCTTCCACCATTTCATCTGGATCTATCGGTTGTTGTATCAATTCATTCTGTGTAGATTTGTCTTGTAATGGTGGGAGAATCTGCGTAAGATCCTTCAATGATCTATCACGAAAATAGGGGGTAGTTTTGAGCAAGATTGGTGCTGATGTTGACGATATCATAAGCATATGATTGTCCGACATCGTACGTATTTCATCTGACATCAATAACCTGCGTCCTGTCTCGTCTTTGGTTCGAGATATTGCAGCATTAAATACGTTCTCTCCTGTGAAGCTCTCCGTCTCTTTCTGGATCGTGCTATTACCGATACGTTGACTATAATACTCTGTCTCTTCTAGCCCTGCGCCTGGAAGTAACAAGTGTGTGGTCGTTTGCGATAAGATGTTTTTCTTGATTTCTGGACCATATTTTTCATCGAGTTGATTGAAACTTTGGAGCACTATTAGCAGTGCAATTCTTGACGACCTGGCGGTACTTATATAGCCTGAAATATTCGGGATATAGCCTAAATTTGCAAATTCATCTAAGTAGCACATAATCCCCCTTGGTAACTGTCCCGTTACACTGGCGACCTGCTCCCAGACAGCAAACATTTGCATCATAAAACATGCTAATAATGGCTGATATCGCTCTGCATACCGTCGCGGAATTGAGAGATATAAAGCTACTGGTTTGTGTGTCATGGCGACAAAATCAATGTCATTTTTGGCTGTAACTGCTCTTACTTGATCACTTGCAAGTAATTGAAAACGGGTTGATATATCGGTCATCACACTGCCGATAAGTTTCGGATTCAGCGCAAGATACTCAAAAAATGTACGTATCTCGTTCCTTGCTTCAATCGATGGGCTATTCACTAATGCCATCTTTAGTTCTTCGTATGATAGAAAACACAACATATCTGCGACACGGCTAAATGCTGCTTTTGGTTCGGCTTTTTTTAGGTGCATCATCACCGCGACCATTAATTTTTTCGCAACATTGGACCAGAATTGTTCTTCTGACTTGCCGGTATTGCTTACCCAACATGAGGCCAATTCTTGAGCGTCTTCAACGGTCTGAATGAAGCTCAAAGGATTATATGATGCGCTCTGCGTGGGAGTCATCGGCGCAAATATCCATACCGAATGATATCGTGCTACTGCTCCGCTTGTAAGTCGTGAAAGTTCCCCTTTAACATCTGAAATGAATAACGATCTATTTCCTTGTTCTAATAACAAATTCGGAATGATCACCCTTGAACTTTTCCCCGCTCCAATAGATGCCGTTAAAAGTGTATTGCTCTCCTGCTGGTGCTCTGTCAATGATATTACTTTTTTGTGATATTTCCCTAAGACAAGCAATGATGATTTTTTACTCTTCTTGCGTCGGCCTAGCAATGCGTGGTGTGAAAATGGTCTGGTTTCGTTTTGTGTCGCGTAATGTGCTGATCCGTGGGCCGTTGTATGTTTCCTGGCGCGTGCATCGATTTCCACCATAAGCCACATAAGCCCAAAAAGCAAAATAGCAAGCCAGAAAAAAACGCTGGTTGTTATCCTCATTATGCTACTATCTGAAGAATGATTCGATAGAACATGAATAAATGGATAGAACAGATAAACTAAATCAGCCATGAGAAACACAAAAAGAATGAGAACTATTAATTTATTCGGTTTCATTTAGCAAAAACCCTTTCGTCTCGCAGAATTTTATATCATCTCCTATTTGTGTTAATATAGTAACAAATTGATTATAACCTAGATTGGAGCTAAATTAACAATGACTACAACCTTTCCTCAAACAGTTCTTATTATCATTATCGCTATCATTGTTATTTTTTGTATCATTCGCCTTCTCGTGCGGACTGTACGCTGCTTGATCCCGGTGCTTATAACAATCATCGGGATTGTTGGCCTTCTCTTTCTTATCGGTTTTCTTATTCGACTCGCTTCTTAAGATCAGTTTGTAAGTAGTATTTTTTTTGTCCAAAAAATCTTAATGCCATTTTAATATCGCCTATTCTCTGAAAAAAAGATCTTAAAAGGTCTTTTTATCTTTTTATGGCGTGTTAAGTTATATCAAGTTATATCAATTCGTTTGTAATTAAACATTTTACATAAATATTTTTTGTTTCTATATTAACTACACAAATACAAAAATCTTTGCTATAGTAGTACATATTGTTGTTATATACACTAAAATAAACTAGAGAAGAAGATTATGAATCACACATCTCTCAAATTATTAGTGATCTATGTAGGTTGTTGTGTTCCTCTCTTGTTACTGTGGCAATGTACATCTTTTTTTTCTGCTGCCCCAACTCCGTTCTTTGCTCATACTGTTGTAGCTGTAGCATCTCAACCCGTCAAGGTTCATTTTGCTCTTAGTTCTATCGGGGCTGGAGGGGCTTATATTGATGCTCAAACATACCCTGCGAATTGTAAGGGAGTAACGACTACTGCTCTTGGCGCATTAAAATACGTGAGTGGTTTAGAGCAAAGTGACATAAATACAAAGTATCTGAAACAGAAAAATAACATCATCTGCTACGATCTTTGGAAGCCCACATGGACAAGCACAAGCGGTGATACGTATACCGTTGCCGACTTTTTAACAATCGTCGGATGGCCTAAAGATTTTTTTGTCGTCAAGAAAAATATTACGTTGCTTATACGCCCACTAACAGGGCCGAATCCTGTTGTCACGCCTAAGCCTACGCCTACGCCTGCACCGACAACAGCACAACAAAATAAGTCACAGAACGCATGTGATTGGGTGCCTGATTTGGTCGTGGCACACCCACATATTGATATCTGCGCATTCTTTCTGCAAACACTCAATGCCAATGTTGCGCAACCTCTGCGGAATGCTTTCAACTCAGTCGCGAATCAAACCAATGATTTTTTGTGGTCTACTCCCGCAAAGGATACGTACAAAAATCCTGATTTTACCTACTTTCAGAATTTGTCTATCTGGCTCGTCAATGCCTATCTTGCAGTACTCTTAGCTTGGGTTGCGATACGTGGGAGCATCGTCAAAACATTTAGCTGGTTGTCCTATGCCGACATTTTAGAATATCTGCCTCGTATTGGCTTTGGGTTACTCGCGGCGTATTCTTCAACACATCTCGTGCAAATTGTCGTCGATGGTTCTAACGCGTTGTGTAGCGTCTTTAGTCATACTTTGTTCGACTCACTCACAAAAGGCAACGCTACAGATATGGTGTCAATTGTCTTGCAAATTGTCTATCTCATTATGGGCTTGCTTCTGATACTCGAAGAGGGAGCACGTTATTCCATCCTGTTTGTCATTATCGCGTTCTTTCCTTTGTTGCTGTTTACTGCCTCGGCAAAAGAGACACAATTTATTGCACGTGGGGCGGTTCGCGGGTTCATCTTTTTGGTGCTC
Organism: uncultured Chloroflexia bacterium; assembly: GCA_963699315.1. Taxonomy (GTDB): domain Bacteria; phylum Chloroflexota; class Ktedonobacteria; order Ktedonobacterales; family Ktedonobacteraceae; genus Dictyobacter. The sequence goes on along the minus strand of OY969433.1, from coordinate 2,051,506 downwards.
CTACAACCTGTCCAGATGGCGGTTATGGCTGTTGGGATAACCGTATTGCAAACAATATTACATGGGGATGTCGGGAACATTTTGAGTTATCTTGTCTCGATTGGATTAATGATTTTTGTACTCTCGCTGTTTTTCTCTTTTTTTCGACTGGCATTTGGTTCTGTCGGTTCTCCATTCGCTGCGGCTGCGACTGGCTTTGCTGGTATGGCTGCTGGCGCGTCGTTACGGGGAGCGGTGCAAGGTAGTCGGGCCGTTATGGCTGGTAGGGCGGCTATACAACGGGGAACGAGCAACATGATACAAGGAATGCCAAGTGTCGCGGGTAAAGCTCCTGGTGCGGTTAGCGGTACATATAACGCGGTTCGCTCTGCTCCCAGTCAAGTATCGACGCAATATATGCGTATGAGCAACGGATACAAGACATTTTCTGATCGCATGGAAGATAAATATGATCGGTTGGTGGGTCGTCCCCCTAGAGCGAATACAACCACGAATGTACAACCAAATTCATCAGTACCAAGTAAAACAACTCAGCGTGTGCCTACGCCACCAAATAAAACAACGCAGGGGAAACAAACAAGCAAATGAATCGGAACACAAGAAAAGTCCTTATCTGGCTTGTGATCGGTGGTACGCCTCCTTTAATCGTCTCTGGTCTGATGGTGTTGCTTGCGTTTTTGCTCCTCATTATGATCACCGCATTTGGTGCTGCGTTATTTGGTCAAGGGGTACAGTTTGGCGGTCAAGGTAGTAGTACGCAACAAATTACTACAAGCCAACAATGGACAGGACAACAAAACACGACCGTTGTTACTGCGGCTTTATCGCTCGTCTCAAGACTCTATAATTGTGGATCAGAAAATCATACACAATGCTATACATCGATGCCACAAACTGATATTGATCTGTGGTCAAGTGCTTGCCCTCCTGGGACTGGCTGCTTTCCTTACTGGCAGTCTGGTGACTTTCAATGTGTCACATTTGTCACTGGCGTCTATCACAACGCGGGTCAAGATGTGCCTGATGCTCCAAATGCGGTCGATTTTTGGTCTGATGCTCACTTTACGGTACGTGCGGGATGGGAACATATATCACCTATGTCGATGCCAGAACCGGGAGACATTGGGGTCTTATCTGGGCCAACTCCTGACGCTGCTGGTCATGTGTTTGTTATCACGGATGTGGTACCGCCTTCAAACGGGAAAATGGGGATGGTGCAATTTGCGCAAGGAAATGCGCTTGTTGGTATTGCCACGCTGCCATTAGTCCAACAAAACGAGGGCATTGTTATAGATTTCTCGACCTGGCCCGGATATCAATTGCTAGGATATCTGAGGCATGTTAGCTAGATAAACAGAGGGAATGTAATTATGAAATTTCCAGAAATAACGACCTGGGCCAATAATGTTGTAAGTCTTTTACAAGTAGTGGGGGGCGCAATAGCTGTCATTTGCGTAGCAGTGATTGCGTTGATGATCCTGACATCCTTCGGCAATTCGCAACGCCTTCTAGTCGCTCGTAGTGCGGGTGTGGGTATCGTCGTCGGAATTTTTGTACTGCTGGCTGCGGACAAAATAGCACAAATTTTTATCGGCCTTTCTCAATTCTTACAAAAATAAAAGGATATCATCGATGGATTATCAACACCGTATCCCACTTCATCTAGAACAAGAAGACAAATTCATTTTGAATTTATCCGCTCGTCAATCGCTCGTCATCGGGAGCGGCTGCGCATTGGGGGCTGGTGCCATATCTGATTTTAATTTTTCCACCGTTCATGGTTTTGTGTTTGGGACGCTTGTCTTCGTGCTCGTTGTGGCGCTCTCGTGCGTTGTGGCATTTACGCGGTACCATCATCGCAATCTAGAACAATGGGTATTGATCATAATCATCTATCTCTCTAAGCCACACTACTACATACGCGGGCGCTCTTATCTCGATGAGCATACAGACAAGATAGCAGTAGAGAAAGATGAGGAAGAAACACAATGGTAACATCACTGAGCAAGCGGCAAAAAGCGGGAAATATTCTTGATCTTATTCAGATGAGAGAAATAAAAGACAACTGTTTGATATCAAAAACGCCGAAACGGGGCATCGTAGAATATCGTGCTGTGCTAAAAGTCAATCCTGTGAATTTTTCTCTCATGTCGGATGTTGAGCAAGAAAGCGTCCTTGAAAGCTTCCGTGTTCTTCTTCAGCGTTTAGATATTGGGGTGGCAATTAGCATTCACGTACGCGTATTGCCATATGATATTACTCCTTACCTGCAAAAACTACAAGATGCACAAGCAATGGCGTCTGCTGCATCTTTGCAATCAATAAAAGATCATGAGCAATTTATACGCACGCTCTCATCAAAACGAGCGATTTTACAAAGGGAGTTTTACATTCGTATCGTTGCTCCTCCTCTGAAAAAAAAGGATAAGAGACAAGAAGAATTTGACCTAGCAAAAGATCAATTACAACTTTTGTGCGACGATCTCCTCGAAGATATTCAACGCTGTGGCCTAGCAGGTCAACGATTAAATAATATGGAGTTGGCACAATACTACAGTAGTTGTGTCCACACAAAATACGCTCTGTCCTATCCCATTCAAGAGGCAAGTTTTTTAGCTGTGGATAGGCCAATTGCGAGTACATCTTTCAAAAATCTACAAGCATCATTGTTTGTGGATGAAACAACGTTATCATCAATAGATGATGAGGCGAATGAAGCAATTGAAGAAAAGCAAGCAAATATAGTTATAGAACAAGAATCAACAAAGAAAAGGAAACACAAAAAAGAAGTCACGCCATTTACGACATTCGTCGATTTAATCCAACCAGCACATATTACTCAAAATGAACATTTTATCAAGGTACATCGGGAATCAAGTGAATACTTTCGTGCTAGATCAATTGAAGGTTATCCGGCCATCGTGATTAGTGGCTGGCTTGATAGGCTCATACAGGTTGATGAGCCATATACTGATATACTCCTCCATTTAGAAACGCTTGATCCCAAAATATATACAAACAATCTGACACGACAAATGACAGGCTATCGTACCACGCAAGAACTCGAAAAAAGGCATGGCAAAACAGAAAATCCATACATAGAGGCTGCGCTTGAAGAAGTTGAGGAACTGAGAACAAAGCTTGTGCGTCAAATCGAAAGGGTTCACGCTGCCTCTCTCTATATCTGTGTCCGTGGCGCGTCGATTGAAGAACTACGATCACGGGATGAAAAAGTTGTCTCGCTCCTGCGAAGTCTAGACCTTACCTCTGCTGAGTTGAGTCTAGAACATTTGGAAGCGTGGCAATCACTACTCCCTGATGCTCCGGATATCCTCAAGCGACGAAAGATATTAGATACAAGTAGCGTAGTGACTGCTTTTCCTTTCGCGTCTACAAGTCTTAGCACTGAACCGGGTTTTCTCGTCGGAATTATGCCGAATGGAAGTTTGGTGATTATTGATCCGGCTTCCCCAACACTGGATAATGGTCATGAGGTTGTCTTTGCGAGGTCTGGGGCGGGAAAATCTTATGATGAAAAATTGCGACTAGGACGGGCGTCAATGTTGGGTTTTGAGGTGACGGTGATTGATCCCGAAGATGAATACCTGCCACTTTGCCGGGAACATAACGGCGTCAATATTCGGCTTTCATCTGGTGCTTTGCAACTCAATCCATTCGATCTTCCTCTCGCTGATACCAAAGAACGCGAAATTTTGAAAGAGCAATTTCAATCTTTACTGGTCCTTTTTGATTTACTGCTAGCGGAAAAGACGGCGGGGACACTCTCCCAAAAAGAGAAAGTATTCTTGCAAAAATGTGTGTCCAAAGTGTACGAAAATAAAGGCATTACCAGCGATCAACGCACGCATAAAAATGCGCCGCCTTCGATGTACGACTTATATAATGTGATAAAAAATGAAGAGTGTGGAATAGATGTCTACGAGTTTGCCGACCGTTTAGCGTTTCACCTTCACGCTTTTCCCCGTGAAACGAGCGTTGATTTGTCGAACCCGTTTGTCGTTTTCAACATTCGGGATTTGTCCGACACGTTGAAGCCAGTCGGCCTCTTCTTGATTACTGACTTTGTATGGAAAAAAGTTCGTTCTGAAAAACACCCTCGTAAGCGTATCTTAGCAATCGATGAAGCATGGATTTTACTGGAATTTCCCGAAGGGGGGCGTTTCCTGGCAAGTCTTGCAAGACGCGCAAGGAAATATAATCTATGCCTGCGTGTGGTGACGCAAAATGTTGAAGACTTCTTAGGTTCTGAATCAGGCAGAACAATCCTAGCAAACGCAGCCATGAAATTTTTAATGAAGCAAGACCCCTCAACAATTGATGCAGTAAGTCAAGCGTTCAAACTGAGTGATGGGGAAAGATCCTATCTACTCTCTTGCAACAGAGGCGAAGGGCTTTTCTTTTGTGGCTTATCACATGTGCCTCTGGCGGTGATTGCGAGTGATGCAGAACATAAGTTAGCTACAACCAATCAAGAGGAATTATTACAGCGAGAAAGGGATGCGGTTGCATCTGAGGAACGAGCCAAGCATACATACGACGCGGTAGCAATACGACAACGAAGCAATGAGTATGATGTGATTCTCCCACAATTTTATCGACAAGGTAGCGAAGAATAAATTACTTTGCTGGTCGTGAAAAGTATAGGAGTTAGGCGTCTGCCTGGCTCCTTCTTTTGGGATTTAATGTTCTATCTCTTGTTCTAGCTCCTGGTCTTTTACCGTCGTGTCAAGTACGTCAAGGTCTTGCCATTCCTGCTCCAAGTCTCGATACATTGCATAATCACTATGATCGCGTCCACTTTGGCGCATGTGGGCATAGTCTGTCTTTGCGTCCATGCGTACGGTTGTTTTCTTTCCGCTCTGGTCTTCTCCTGCTCCCGCTAAGACAATGTGAACGTGTGGCGTATTATTGTTTTCGCGTTCGTGGCTCTGTACGACTGCATACCAGTGCAATGTCACCCCCTTAAACTCTTGAAGGTCGTTCATAATATCCCGTGTCCATTGTTTAAAATCTCCCACATGCTCATATTCTGCGGGTGATAATACAATCTTGTGGTACAGGGCGCTATAGCTTGTATGGTCGAAAACATCGTTCACTGCGTCCACACGTTGAACATGGTCACTCTCTGCTGAAAAGAGATAGCGGTCCTCTCTCGTTTCGTCTGCAAAACCTTTGCGATATTGATTGTACTTGAGATGAGCATTTAGTTTTGCTTTTGCAACTGGCCTTTTCTCTTTGGATGGTACAAATTTACCGACGACAATCGGGGGTATCTTGTCTTCCACGCTTTACCGTCCAAAATCATCATGATCAATAGTAATCTCATAATCAAAGGTAATATCTATCGTTTCAACCTCTTGCATAATTGCATTCATATCAATATCTGCATGAAAGCTTTCGATACTTTCACGTGCATTCTCGATGATATCCCCTTGCGATATCTCAAGCATTTCATTGAGTTCTTGGAGGCTTTTTGTATAGAGCGGTTCTAGCACCTCTTTTTCAAATAGGTCTTCTAGATCTGGTTCTAGGGTCTGCGTCCATTCCTCCGGTACTCCTTGGTCAATAACACGCACCTCCTGCTCATCAGGAGTAAGAGATACCGCGTCCCATTGCAGTGAGCCTATATACTGCTCTAACTGTGCTAAGTCCTGATACGCTGGTCCTTGCATTGGTCCTTGCATTAGTCTTCAACCCCTTCTTTTCCATTTCTGCTAGCAAGTTCTTTTCCGGCTTTTTCCTTTGCATCGTTATACGCTTTTGCGGCAAAGTCCGGTCCAAAAGAGCGAGAAAGCAGAGAATATGTCAAGCGACGAACAATAGACGTGTCTCGTAGTGTGCGAATGATTAAGGCTGCAAGTCTATTGTCGCTGGCTCGTGATACGGTTGAGAACTCTAGCTGCATATCGGCTCTGAGATCTTGCCGTTGCTGCGCTGACGCTTTCCGTAGCTCCGTTTGCACAATTTCACGAATGATAGGTAAACTCTGTTGTTCAATCGTTTCACCGCGTCGAAGGGCAATAGCACGTGTGAGTAGTTCATCAGTAATGGTATTCATGGGAATTTCACGTCGGGTAGCTTCCTCTTTGATGTAATCGTAGTTCTCTGTGTGGATTTGAACGTCGAGCCTTTTCTTGATAGACATAGTATTATTTTCACTTTCTACGCTCCCGGCTGCTCCCGGTTGAAGAAAAATAAAGCCGGGAATTGTCCGGGGCCTCGTCGTGCTCTCTATGCTGGATGACGAATACTGACCGGGAAATATACGTAAGTGGGACAGGTTGTTTATCTTGCAATACCCCCTGAGTACAGGGGTGGACGCTTCGCGCTCTCTGGTAGCTCGGATATAAGATGATACGTTCACTACTCTGGTAGATTTCTACTGCGCTCCCTTTTGCCTTCTACGTGAGAATTGGGATATCTGGGTTGCTTCTCATGTCGTGGTTATCTTCCCTGTTTGGCTTTGGTTCCTGGGCAACTTGTAAACTCTGAGCGTTCAGGCTATAAAAAACGACCTGTGATAAATTCTGCTGCTGGCGCTCCTCGTCAATCTGCTTGATTGCTTGTCGAAGTAACGTAACATTTGGCTCTGGTGTAAAATACCAGATACGAGTATAGCGGTCTGTCAATGTCAAGAACCGTGTCATTTCATCCTGCAATGTAATGTCATGCTTAATGTCACGTTCAATCACTTGTATAGCAATGTTTGGTAGTGAACCGACTCGTACCTCTGCATCTGGTCTATGATCTCCTGCAAGCATTCTTTCAGCCTGCCAGACAGATGATAAACCGTGATTCTCTAAGTGTAGTCTGACCGCATTTGTTGCATAGATGTGATTAGCTGTAGATGGCTTGGGAAGATAATATGCATATGGGATTCCTAATTGGGATAATCCTCTCCGACTGAGCCAAATATAGTTACTATGTTCTTTCAAGATTTTTCTCGGTGTCTCGATCAATGCTAATTGTAACCACCTATCTATAGCATGGCGCGTTGCTGACATGCTTAACAGTCCGCTCGTTTTCGTTGCTTGCTTTGCATGTCTGCCGAGCAATCGTTGCAATTGATCAAAAGATATAGAATACTGTTCTGTTATCCACGTGAGGACAAAAATATCACGTTCCGTGATTTGAAGTATCCCGGCGTCTCGTCGTTTCTTTGATTCCATATAATAGACTCCTGCGGGATTACATATTTTTTATCGCTTAAATATTGTATACCAAAAAATAAGGCATGTCCATTAAGATAGGTAGTATAACATGTCCATTAAGATAGGTAGTATAAGGGTAGCAAAAAGAGTAGCAACTTAAAATAATCGCATTTTTAATTACTGGTCGGTTCATGAGAAATACTACAATGCTGGTGCGCTTTTCTCTTTTGCTTGCTTCGCTTGTTAATTGAGCGTGACTAGAGTTGCAAACTAATGCTATGTTAACCTAACAGGGTGGGTTATCCATAAAACAATAACATTATACTGAGGCATAACTTTGATGGTGGTTAAAGAGGGTAGTGAGAGGCTATTCTAGAAGTCTACAAACACAAAAGAAGGTCGTTGAAGAATAGAAATTATATTCTAATTTACTACCCTTTAAACGACCTTTTTTATGGCTTATTGTGCTAGTATGTCCAGTTTAAAAGCTCTATGTTGTGTTCTCCACTTGTACAAACAGATTATGGTAAGTGTCTTTGAACGTGTTTTTGAAGTGGGTCCGGTGTTTCGCGCTGAGCCACATGACACCACACGTCACTTGAATGAATATGTCAGTCTGGATGCGGAATTTGGCTTTATCAAAGATCATTTTACGGTGATGGCAATGCTGCGCGATGTCTTGGCCCACATTCTGCAGAAGTTCAGCGCAGACTATAGCGCAGAACTAGAACTCTTGCATGTGAACATGCCAGTAATACCAACTGAGATCCCATCAATTCACTTTGCCGAGGCTCAGGAGCTTATCCTCAAGCTCCATAAGATCGATGTCCGAGGCGAACCAGATCTGTCTCCACAGGATGAACGCTGGCTAGGCGCGTGGGCGAAAAAAGAGTTTGGTAGCGACTTTTTGTTTGTTACAGGTTATCCAATGCGGAAACGGCCATTTTATACCTATCCTGATCCCCAACGACCGCTATACTCAAACTCATTTGATCTGCTCTTCAGAGGCACGGAGTTGGTCACTGGAGGACAAAGACTTCATCGCTATGAGGACTATCTAGCAGCGTTAGAAAAAGCCCATCTGCCGCTAGAGCCATTTGAATACTATCTGGAGGCATTTAAGTACGGGATGCCAGCACATGGCGGTTTCGCCATCGGCTCAGAACGCCTGCTCACGCAATTATTGGAGCTGCAAAATGTCAAACTCGCCGCCACATTCCCACGCGATATGCATCGACTGGTTCCATAAAAGGGCATGATAAATATAATCCTCAAAAAAATAAATCTGCAACATTTGTACAAAATCAAACTTGGTTTAAACTATGGGTTATGTTGTGTGGTCTGTTAGTAAAACCGCCAGACCACACAACCCATCAAGATTACACGACAAATAGTTTCGTCTTTGGCAACTTATTCATGAAAGCCTGACTGACATTCAAGTTACCTTGCACTAACCAGGGCAGAGTAACCCCCATCCACTGTACGAGTTCGAAGTCAATGTAGCGGCTGGCACTGAAAATCTCCAGGAAGCGGAGTGGCGTTTTGCCTGTATTTTCGATGTAGTGAACAAAGTTACGTGGCACAAAGCCCGCATCACCAGCCTGATAGTCAAAGGTCCGCGCATTACCAGGGGCCCCGAAGGCAGTCATACGAGCAGTGCCTTCGATATAGTATTGCCATTCATCGTTTACATGCCAGTGAATAGCACGCATATGACCAGGATGGACCAGCACAATGGCTACCGAAACGCCAGTTCCAGGGAAGACCCCTGCATCAACAACGTTTACCTGTCCCCCAGGAGCCTGGATTGCCTTGTTTTGCGACAGGTGATAGGTAAAAGCTGGCGCAGTCCCATAAGGATCGTAGACCTTTGGGTGCGCAGGAGGAACTTTCCCTGCATAGATCCAGCGTTCATCAGGTGATGGAAGATGAGCAAAATCGCTTTGAGGAACACCAAAGTTTTTCGCCAGCACCTCTTTGGGAATATGCTTAAAGGCATCACTGAGCAAGAAGGTATCATTCTCAGAAAAAGTCCCACTCGTGAAGATTAGGAGAAACTCTGTTCCCTGCTCAAAAGCTTGGATCGAATGTGGAGCGCCAGAGGGAAAGAACCATATGTCGCCAACGGTAAGATTATCGACGAAGTTGCGCCCACTTGAGTCAAGACAGGTAACCTGGCAGGTTCCATTCGTAATATAGCCCCATTCACCTTCCTCATGCCAGTGCAATTCACGGATACCACCAGGATTCAGGCGCATATCCACACCCGCCATATTCGTTGAGACGGGAAACTCGTGGACATTCGTTTGTCTCGCCCACCCACCTGATGCAAGGCGCATAGCAGAGAGACCGAATGGCCACTTCAGGTTAGCGACATCGCCAGCATCAGTCGGAGGAGGTACGAGGAGATCAGGATTTTCTTCATCTATCGGTATATTCCTTGGACCAGGATCAGTGCCACCAACCCCATCGCGTATTGGTTGCGGTACAGAGCTTGTGGGTCGTAGGTTCGCCAAGTGAGGGCCGGCTATGGTGGAAGATGTTGCTGCATTTGTATTACTGGGAAGAGAAGATGAGACACCAGCAGCAGCGCTAGCCGCCGCTATCAATTGAATGATTTTGCGTCTAGTTATATCCATTAGCACAATCTCCTATCATATGGTTCATACAATGAAGTGTAGCAAGAAATGATTTGTGGGCCCAATATGCACGCGTAAACAGATTCAGGTCAGCCAACTATCATTCTCTTTTGTCATTATTTGGTGACATGATCGCATAGAGTGGGTCATTCTTCAGTCTAACATGAACACGAAATATATAATAAAATTTGTAACTACTAAGGAAATATCACACTACCTGCCCATGAGTTCAAGCAATAACTAACTGGTAGCACAAAGAAGACCTTTTCGCCCAACGGACGAAAAGGTCTTCTTTATGGTTAATGGACCTGAGGAGACTTCGAACTCCTGACCTCCTCCATGCCATGGAGGCGCTCTACCAACTGCGCTACAAGCCCATAATTTTTATTTTTCTATCACAGGATTTAATTATACACTATTTCCATTGGCTTTTCAAGGATTTTTGCACGTAAACCAGAGCAATAATGATGAGAATACCTTTCTGCAAAGTTTATTCGCAACACAGAAACATGTTCTCATCATTGATAATCCTGTTGTAGAGTGATTAGCCAGCAATAGGGCCACCATCCAGGCCAGGTTTTGTCATATTTTCTAGATTCAGAATACGTTCTAATTCTTCTTCAGAAAGATTCGTTTTCTCACGAGCCACTTCACGGACAGACTGACCAGTCTTATGAGCATGCTTAGAAATATCGGCAGCCGCATCATAGCCAATGACAGGTGCCAACGATGTACTAATCGCTAAACCTCGCTCAACCATTTCAGGTCCATGTGTAGTGGCCTTTAATCCTTTGATACACTGCTCCGTGAAATTCCGCGCAACAGAAGCCAGCAAATGAATGGACTGCAAGATGTTGTAGGCGGCAACAGGCATCATAACATTAATTTCAAAATTGCCAGCCTGACCAGCTACAGTAACGGTTGTATGATTGCCAATCACCTGAGCACAGACCATACATACAGACTCAGCAATAACAGGATTCACCTTTCCAGGCATAATTGAGCTACCAGGTTGCACCGCAGGAAGTTCTATCTCGCCAATACCAGCACGTGGTCCAGAGCCCAACCAACGAATATCATTAGCGATCTTCATCAAACTAACTGCAATCGTATTCAAAGTACCGCTAGCTTCAACAATATTATCCAACGTACTTTGAGCCTGAAAGTGACTACCTGTCTCTCTAACCTCAATGGCATTCAGAGTAGAAAGACGCTCACAAACACGAGATGCAAAATCTGGATCAGTATTTACACCCGTACCAACCGCAGTTCCGCCCAAAGCGATCTCAGACAACTCGCTTTGCGCATGACTCAGACGGTTCATCGCATGTTCGATCTGACCAGCATAGCCATCAAACTCTTGCCCAAGACGAATAGGGGTCGCATCCTGTAAATGCGTACGTCCAGTTTTCACGATCGGCATAAACTCTTCAGCCTTGGCCGCTAAAGCTTGCTGAAGCCCCAGCAGCGCGGGTATAAGTTGCTGCTCAATGCTTAGTAACGCCGCAAGATGAATAGCACTTGGAATGACATCATTGGAAGACTGTCCAAAGTTCACATGGTCGTTAGGATGTACTTTACGCGAACCGCGTGCACCACCCATCAACTCACTGGCACGATTGGCAATCACTTCATTGGCATTCATATTAGTTGACGTGCCCGAACCAGTCTGAAAAATATCCAGCACAAAATGCTCATCCAATGCGCCATCGATCACTTCTTGCGCAGCCAGGGCAATAGCATCAGCAATATGCGTATCAAGATGACCAAGAGATGCATTCACTTGCGCTGCCGCTTGCTTAATCTGGCCTAAAGCGCGAATGAATTCACGAGGAAAACGCAGATCACTAATTGGAAAATTCAATACAGCACGCTGCGTACTCGCTCCATAGTATGCATGATCAGGGACCTGCATCTCACCCATAGAATCTCGTTCCACACGAGTATCTTGAGTCGTATTCGACATAGAACCTCCTCATTAAGCATGATTTAACTCCTAGATATTATATCATCATATTTTAGCTGCGTTCTGTCCACAAAGAAAATTGCTCCTACTGCTTGACTTGTTTATAGATATCATATTCGTTTATAATCGTAGATATAAACTCGTCTGGTTGTTTACAGGGAGGACTAACGCATGTTACTAGAGGCAACAATTCGCAAGATGCTTGTAGATGGTGATCAGTGGGCCAGTTGGCAAGGCTATCACATACCAGTAAGCGAAAATTATTTTGTCATCTGGACACCCAGCGGCACCCAGATGCATTGGAAACCAGGAACATGGATTGCAACCAATCATCAGTTAAGCTATTTTTGGCCAGATACGTGGTACACAATTCATGTAGGATACGATGAAGAAGGAGATTGTATCAGTGGCTATTGCGACGTTGTTCTGCCACGATCAGATTATACAAACAGCACAGGCGAACTGATTTATACGGATCTCTATATAGATGTCGTAGTACGCAAAGACTATAGTGTCTACACAAAAGATCAAGAAGTCTTTGAACGAGCCGCGAAAAAATTTCCGCTCGTTGAGCAGTCACGTCAGCAATCATTCGAAGCACTCGATTGGCTCGAAGAACAGGCGAAACAATGGGCAGGACCATTCGCCATTATTCCACGTAAACTTCCTCGTATCGACTTTGAAAAGCTCAGCCCTATAGATGCAAGCAGCATTCTAAAAAACATTGCTTAAAATATCGATTATTATGAGCATGCGTCGTTCACATCAAACATTATCTCTTTAAATTCTATCTAAAGAGATAATCTTCCAAGTTGTCCCCTCTTGCTTCATCGTAAGGTGAGCATGATAATGTAAACTTGAGCTGCGATCAATCGTCAAAAGAACCTGCGTCGAATCATTAGAGATCGGATCGATCTCAACATTGACGATAGCACCACTTTCACTATCTGAGGCAAGAGCCATCTGCGTAAAACTAGCTTCAGTAAGTGTTTGTCCGCTACTATCTTTGGCATTTGCATCAACAAAAGTATATGCCAACGTATAATTTTTTTCCTTGATAGCTTGATAATAACCAGCAACCACAGGAATGCTTTTGACGGCTGCTTTTGACAGCACTAAGGGTGTCGGTGTTGGTGTCGGTGGTGTAGGCTTAGATGTCGGTGTCGAATTATTGCTAACAACTAACGTGCCACCTATATCACTACATGAAACACAAAAAAGTGCCATTATGGCAACAAAAACGCTTATTATAAGCAAATATCGCTTCATCGATTTTTCTCCATTTCTCTTTGTCCGCTTCAATGTATCAAATAATATAAGAGCATATCATACAATTGATTCTGAAAAATAGCAATAATGCTCTTACCCACAATACCTATGATAGGTATTCCTCTTCAAGATGTATTAAAAAATTTACAATTAAAGTACTTTATAGCTAATTCCAAAAAAAACATTGCCAATTGCAATTCAACAATATATATATTACAATATATTCACTTAAATCTATTTAAGCCATTCCCTATTTTCTATGTCAGTGCATATTTAGGGAATATATTACGCATCATATAGACCATCGTGCATTGCAAAACTGGACACTTAATAATCAGGCATCTAATTAAACGTTCAAAAAATGATATTTATGCCAAGGAGATTATGGATGATTCCCTCAAATTCATCTGGAGAGAAAAAGACGTTCGCTTCTCGTCTACGAATTTCAGCAGGCCACTACAATTCAAAGCACCACCCAATATCTCTCGTGTTAAGCATCGTAGTATTGTTAAGTATAGCGGGAGGAACATTCCTCACATTGAACCTGTCTCATTTTGAGTCAGCACATGCGGCGGCCCCAGATAATACAGCCGTCGAAAACTACAAGTATAACAATGGTCATACAGGACTCGATGCCAACGAGACAATCCTGAATACAAGCAATGTTAATAAATCAACCTTCGGCAAAAAAATATCATATCCAGTTGACGGGCAAATCTATGCACAACCGCTCTATGTACCAAACTTGACCGTAAATGGGGCCACCCACAACGTTGTCTTTGTAGAAACAGAGAACGATAGCATCTATGCCTTCGACGCAGACCAAACAAACTCAAAGCAGGCACTCTGGCAAGTATCATTTCTGCTCAATGGAGCAACGGCGGTCTCTAATACAGACGTGGGTTGTAACGATATGGTGCCAAGCATTGGTATCACAGGTACGCCAGTTATTGATAACACGACAAACACAATGTATGTCGTGTCATACAGCAAAGAAAATGGCAACCTGATCTATCGTCTCCATGCACTCGATATCACGACTGGGCAAGAGAAAATTGGTAGCCCAACAATCATCCAAGGATCAGTGACAGGCACAGGCGCAGGGGCCGTCAATGGTAAAATCGCTTTTAATCCCAAATACGAGCGACAACGAGCGGCGCTCCTGATGGAGAATGGCAACCTCTATATCGCATTTGCTTCTTTCTGCGATAATCCTCCTTATCACGGTTGGATCATGAGTTACAGCACTTCCACGCTGCAACAAACCTATATTTACAATGACAGCGCAACTGGTGCCGAAGGCGGCATCTGGGCAGCAGGAGGACCACTGGTAACAGATAGCGCAGGCAATATATACTATGTCAGCGGTAATGGTGACTTCAATCTGAACACAACAGGAGGTGTTAATGCCTCTGACTCTATCGTTAAAATAAGTCCACAACTCAAAGTACTCGATTATTTCACACCATTCAATCAGCTCTGCTTAGAACAAGCTGATGCGGACCTTGGTTCCGGTGGTATATTAGTCGTCCCTGGCACAAGCGAGTTCATTCAAGCGGGCAAAGAGGGACGTATCTATGTACTCGACACAGGTAACCTGGGTAAATATACTCCAGATCCTAATTTGAGTTGTTCCGCAACCTCCGCTGAGAGAAAACGGATCGACATCGATAAAGTGCAACAAGAACTTCCACCGAGCACGGTAGGTGGCGTCTATACCACACCGGCTTACTGGAACGGAAATGTCTACTTCACCGGCACCAATGACCACATGAAAGCGTTCTCATTCAGCAACGGGAATTTGTCAACCACACCCACCTCTCAAGCAGCTACGACCTCGGCATTCTCCGGAGGAGGTGCAATTGTCTCAAGCAATGGAACGACCAGTGGAACAGGTATCGTCTGGACAGACAACACTCAGGGGCTAGGGGTTCCTGGTATTCTGCATGCGTATGATGCGACGGACCTCTCCAAAGAGCTTTACAATAGCAACATGGATGCAGGGCGCGATGCATTGGATAGCTATGTCAAATTCGCAGCCCCCATCGTAGCAAACGGAGAAGTGTTTGTCCCAACGGCGCAAAGCCTGAGTATCTTTGGCCTACTCGGCTCCACTTCAACCCAGCCCACGCCAACGCCGGTTACGGGTACACCAACGCCAGTTACGGGCACGCCAACGCCAGTTACGGGTACACCAACACCAACACCAACACCAACACCAACCACAAGTTTCAACAATGTTGGCATCACCAATGATGTACAACCCGGCATAGGTAGTCTGGATAATAGCCGCAACAGCTATTCAGCAGATGCACTACGTACATACGCAGGCATCAATGAAGGAGACAATACCTTCTACAATGGTATGGTCTTTACTTGGCCAGATACACCATCGGGCACCCCTGATAACTATGTACCAGTTGGTCAAACCATTCCAGTTGTTACATTAGCGAATGCAAATATACTTGGTTTCCTGGGTTCATCCACAAACGGACTCTCGTCCGGTCAAGCAACCATCAACTATACTGATGGCTCAACTCAGTTGTTTACGCTGGGCTTTAGCGATTGGACGCTCGGTGGTGGTAAATCACCTATCTCCTTTGGCAATGGAAAGCTCGCCACACTGCTTTATCGCAATACGGCAACAAGCTTCCAACTAACGACCAACTACGTGTTTTATGCAGATATTGCCACGCAGCTAGGCAAAACAGTCAAAAGTGTCGCGCTACCGAAAACCACAACGGGTGGTGGCACCATGCATATCTTCTCCATCGCCACCAAACAGGGAACAATCACAACCAATCCGACATCAACCATACCGTATAATAATATAGGCACCAGCGATGATAGCAACCCAAGTAGCGGGAATTTTGATAACGTAAACAGCTACTCAGCACAGGCATCACAATTAGCGGGACTTATCCCAGGAGCATCGGTCAACGCCTACGACACCACCTTCATCTGGCCTGCTGCAGATCCTGGAAAAGCAAACAACTATCTCGCCCAAGGACAGACAATACCAGTCAGTCCAGTGAACAATGCACAAACATTAGCCATTCTGGGTGCAGCAACCAATGGAGTCTCACAAGGTACAGCAACAATCACCTATAGTGATAGCACAACCCAGACGTTTCCATTGAGTTTCAGCGACTGGACCCTCAATAACGCAACACTAACGCCAGCCGCAGGCAACCAGATCGCCACTGCAATGCCCTATCGCAACGCACCTACAGGCAAACAGGTAACACAAACGTTTGTGTTCTATACCGAAGTGGGATTGCGGGCCGGCGAAACAATCGCCAGTGTCACCTTGCCAAAGACCACAACAGGCGGCCATATGCACGTCTTCGCGGTCTCAACCAAAGCCAACGCAGCGTATACTAGCACATATAATAATGCAGGAAGCAGCGACGACAAAAATCCAGGCGGGGCAAATCTAGATGGCAAGTATAGCTATTCAAAGCAGGCTCTACAACAGTCAGGACTTGCACCCGGCGGCACCTATAACGTTAACGGCGTAAACTTTGTTTGGCCTAGCGGATATGGGGCACAAAATAATAACTACAGCGCCGTTGGGCAGGTTATTCCAGTGAACTCAGCATATGGAGCCACAACGCTGGCATTCCTCGGTAGCGCAAATAATGGGCAAGCCAGTGGAAATGCCATCATTAACTATGCCGATGGCACAACACAAACAATACAATTAGGCTTCAGCGACTGGGCACTGGGTGGTGGTAGTCTCCAACCAGCATTTGGCAATCAGATCATCGCGACACAGCTCTATCGTGACTTCGCGGGAGGTAAACAAACATTAAAAACCTATGTGTTCTACACAGAATTCTCATTGTCAGCATATAATGAGCCGATAGAAAGTGTGACCCTACCAAATAACAGTCGATTACACATCTTTTCAGTCGCTACGCGCTAATAAGATCACGAATTCCAACATGCAAAAGGTAATTTTGCATGTTGGAACCAAACAAGCTTACCTTCAGCTTAAATAACTGCTGATCCTCAGCCACATCCAATCGCAGAGAGAACATGATATTTTAACTTGGCCATCCATAATTTCTCGCGGCATCGGCTACTGAAGTAACAAAAGCGATCGTGTTCGTTGTATAGATGTCAAATACAATTTAGGAAGGGGATTCTGGATGGCGATAGAATTATCTGAAGAAATGCAGGGGCGGTTGGCTGGTTTTGGGATTACAGATTATGATGAGGTGGCGTTACGTCAAACACTCGAACAGCATACGACGACGTATACACTCATCAAGCTCGCAGAATGGCCCGCAAGGCGTTGGAAATGTCATTACCGCCTGATGTTGCGGGATGATATGTACGACGCCCAAAACGTCTCTGAAGCCTATGCAATGGGTATCTTGAATCTTATCCAGGGTACGGCTAAAAAAGGGTCTCCTCAATGAAGAGATTCCAATAACTAGCCCAAAAGCGGTACTATTTCACATATTGTCGTTACCTTGTTCCTATGGTGTTTCATTTTGGCTCCATTATCGTTTATTATTAAGAGGTGAGTAAAAGGAATAAACACTTTTAAGTATCTCTCTACTAAATTTTAGTTATTCTACTACGGGAAAGGAACCGTTACACTTATGCAACGTACCATGTGCAAAGGGAAGATCCATCGCGCCACTGTGACTCAGGCGAATCTGAATTACATCGGCAGCATCACCATTGACCAGGATTTACTGGATGCGTCAAACATTTATCCCTACGAAAAAGTCCAGGTAGTAAACATCAACAATGGCTCTCGTCTTGAGACATATACAATTGCAGGCGCCCGTGGTTCTGGCGTCATCTGCTTGAACGGTGCCGCAGCACGTATGACAGCCGAAGGCGACAAAGTTATTATCATCAGTTATGCCCAATATACAGAAGCCGAAATCCGCGAGCTTGTACCACAGATAGCCTTTGTCGACGATGAGAACCACTTAACCGAGAAAAAGAATGTACCGTTAATTGAAATGTTAACCGATTTTGAAGATCAAATTGTATCCGAAGCTGAAGCAATCCTCTTCTAGGAACTTCAAGTAGTCTAGTTCATTCAGCCTCAGAGCTTGGATGAATTGCTACTTACCCCCAGCCTAACAAACGTTAGTTAGCATATTTTCTCTTCCACATAAATCTAAAATTTCCTTTCTGATTGGGGATAACTAGAATACTATATACATAACCAAAAGAAAGGAAGCGAAAAGAACATGTCGATGCATATCACCGCCCTACAAACACAAGCGAGTGATCCAAATCGGATCAGTATCTTTGTTGACGGGCATTTTCTGATGGGAGTCAATACCCTGATTGTACTCAAAATGGGGCTACGCTTAAATCAGGAGCTCACCCAGTCACAGGTACAACAACTAGAACAGGAAGAGACACTCCAAAAAGCCACAGACCGAGCTATGAATTATCTCTCCTCGCGTCCACACAGTCGCGCAGAGGTCAAGCGCTATCTACGTCAAAAAGAGACACCAGTTGAATTGATCGATACCGTGTTGGAGCGCCTAGATAAGCTTGATCTTATCAATGATGAAGCCTTTGCCTCATTTTGGGTTGAGTCACGAGGAAATTTTCGTCCCAAGGGCTCACAGGCCCTGCGTAGCGAGCTGAAGATGAAAGGGGTAGACCGTGAGGTGATCGATGAAATAGTCACAGGCGAGCAGGATGAAGAGTTGGCCCTTGCAGCAGGACGAAAAAAGGCGGTAACGCTGATACGTCAGCCGGATATCGACTTCAATACTTTTCGTGCACGGCTTGGGCCATTCTTACAACGTCGTGGCTTCAGCTATCAGATCACCAAACATGCAGTACAAAATCTCTGGGAAGAATTCAAAGAAGAAATTCCCGAAGAGGATTTCTAATTTCATTTCACAATGGGCAGTGAAACAGTTGGCATGTTCGTCGGATCGAGAACAGTAATTCGAATCTGCCCAATATTGGATGGAACAGTATCTCCATAAGACATACGAACCGCTGTAACAGTCTGATCTAAATTTGTATGCGTACTAATAACGGCACGAGCTGCCTTGAGACTATCACCCTTAATGTGATTTTTAATGTCCTGCAACTCAGTAGCAGGTACTTGATAACGAGCAACTCCGGCTGCGGCGATGGCAATCGTTATGTTCCCATTAGCATCATGACTACGTACAACAGGATTACCAACTTTGGTCGTCGAACTGACAAGCGTATAGTTCGTAGCCAGTTTGTGCTTCAGTGCTTGCAAAGCCAGATTCTGAACGTCGGCAGACTTGAAGTATTCAACGCTTCCTTGCTCAGTCATATTTACCGTCATCGTTGTAGCCACAGTCCCCACGATAGGATTTGCAGTGATCTGGCCATCAGAATAGACGATATCTCCAACCAGCGTCACCCCTTTTGCGCTAGCCTGTTGATGCAGATTCTGAGAGATCTGAGTTTGCAACTTTGGGCGCAGTTGAGTCGAAAGATTACTAACATCGGCAAGCGACACCGTCTCTTTACATTCAAAGATGTTCAGGACACAGCCACTCACGCCGGTTGGTTGTCCCTGAGTGCTGCCCTGTTGCGAATTGCTAAGCACACTAGCAGGAAGGCTACCTGCAACGACATCGATGGACTTCACGCCAGGCTTTGCTTCAAATGTAAAAGCGCCGCTAACAGTCTGTACACGAGGAGAGATGGTCACAGCAGCCGTAGTGGATAGCTGAAGGATAAGATAACCAACACCAACCATTGCGACCAGAACTGCTAGAATAAGGACAAAAAAGACGAAAACAACTGAGCCACGACGTTTGGTGCGCTTCTTAGGCTGCTTAGTTGCCCTGGCCGGACGGCTTAAAACATCAGCGACAACCAACTGTGACTTACGCTGAGGAGCAAAATCTGGATTGAGCTCAGTCGTCGGCGCGTCATAATCCTTTTTCTTGAACTTGTTCCCTTTTTGAGCAATTGAGGGCAAGATAGTTCCCTGCGTGGATGATGAGGATGATGAAGCACGAACAGGCAAAACGATATCTTTAGCAGTGGTGGCTTGCGCTTCCACCGCCTTTTGCTCTGACGTTTCAGATCTACGCGCCACGGTTGATCCAGGCTCGATAACGGAAAAATCAGACGATACTGCTTTTCTCATAGTAGGAAGCGAGGCTGAAGATGGTCTATTGGTCCTGAGTGGCGGACGGGATATTGGCTCGGCACCACGATTTTCTAAAGCGAAATGGGTGCCAGTGATATGCGCAGATGGCTGCGGAGATATATCTTTGAAAGTCTGGCTATCCGTCTCAGGAGAGTCATCATCCAATGCCGGGCGGGATACCTCAGCAGAGGCTGATGCCGAACTAGCGGCCCGCATTTTTTGCGAAGATGTTAAAGATTTATAAGCATGTTCGAATGCCAGCAACAAATCATCAACACTACTAAAGCGATCCTCAGGTTCAGTCTCCAAACAACGATCAACCACACTAAGCAAAGGGATGGGTAAATTCTGCGTCGTATCCGGGCGAGGCAACGCTCCAGTCAACATCACATGTAAGATGACGCCTAATGAATAGATATCATTACTAGATGCTGCAACTCCCTTCAGACGTTCAGGAGCCATATAATCAGCAGTGCCCATAGTGCGACCATTATCAGTCAATGGACCACTTAAGACCCCCTGCGACGAAGCAATCCCAAAATCGATCAAGCGCACATAGGTCCGACCGCTATCTTCCTCAGCATCCAACAAAATGTTGGCAGGCTTAAGATCACGATGCACAATGCCCCGTTTATGCAGATAAGAGACAGCACGACCTAAAGCACTAAAAAGATCACGCACCTCAGAAATGGGGAGAGCTCCACGCATCAAGCGCTGAGCAAGCGTGCCGCCTTTAATATAAGGGGTTACAATAAACAAACGTCCCTGTTCCTCGCCAAATTCAAGCAAAGGCAGAATGTGATCATGCTTAAGATAAGAGGCGACCTCGGCTTCGCGCAAAAAGCGCTGGCGAGCCAGAGCATCGTTCACTAAATCAGAACGGATAATCTTGACGGCAACTTCACGTCCAAAAGCGCTGCGCTGATGCGCTAAATAGACCTCACCCATCCCCCCCACATCGATGCGCCGTACCAGATCATAATTACCAAATTGTTGCGGATCAAGCCCCTCTTCTTTTTTTAGACGCTTGCGCTCCGAGATGAAACCATATTGTTCGTTCATGTGCCTGCTTCAGCTAATGCCTTACCGTAAGGACCTCACAGTAACATACTTTCTACGAACCATTCTATCATTGAGGGACGCATTAAACGTAGAAAAGAGAGAAAATGGCTATTCCGATCAAGCAGGGAAGGTTCAACATAATGTATATACTAAATGCAGTATAGCACTTGTATTGCCAGAAGTGAAGAGTCGGGTCAGCGGATCAAGATTTGTAATTGCATGCCCATCCCCTTGCGAATTGGACACCTATGTTGTATTATATAGCCGGTTCGCACTCTATGCAAGAGAGTGCTAAAGACCCTGGAAGGTGAGGAAACCTTGCTTTCTTGAACACATTGAACCAAGGAGGAATTGGAGTATGTCAATCAAACTTCAGCCATTAGGCGATCGTGTAGTAGTCAAGGGCCAAGCACGAGAAGCAGTCACGCGCAGTGGTATTGTACTGCCAGAGACAACAAAAGAAAAGCCCCAGGAGGGCGAAATTCTGGCAGTTGGTACTGGCAAAATATTGGACAACGGCAAACGCAGCCCAGTAGAAGTAACCGTTGGTCAACACGTGTTATTTGCCAAATACGCCGGTACCGAAGTAAAAATCGATGGCCAGGAGTATTTGATCCTCCGCGAGAGCGATATCATGGGTATTGTAGAATAGATAGTCCGATAAGCTAGATTGTATCAGAGGAGTAAATTTCGTGGCAAAACGAGTACAGTTTGATGAACAGGCGCGCCACTCCCTAAAAAGGGGAATGGATACGGTAGCGAACGCGGTCCGAGTAACAATTGGACCGAAGGGGCGCAATGTTGTGCTAGACAAAAAGTTTGGCGCTCCCACAATCACGAACGATGGAGTCAGCATCGCTCGCGAAATTGAGCTACCTGATGCATTTGAGAATATGGGCGCTCAGCTACTAAAAGAGGCCGCCACAAAGACAAACGACGTTGCCGGCGACGGAACAACCACCGCCACCGTGCTGGCCCATGCAATCGTCAACGAAGGACTGAAAAACCTGGCAGCCGGAGCCAATCCAATGATTCTGCGCCGTGGCCTAGAAAAAGGCGTCGAGGCAGTTATTGCCGAGATCAAATCCCAGGCCAAGCCAGTTGAGACGCAGGAAGAGATCGCCCAGGTAGCATCAATCTCAGCAGGAGATGCTGAGATTGGCAGTCTGATCGCCGAAGTCATGGAAAAAGTCGGCAAAGACGGCGTTATCACAGTTGAAGAGGGCCGAGGCATCACGACCGAGAAAGAATACACCGAAGGAATGCAATTCGATCGTGGTTACATCTCCCCCTATATGTCAACCAACCAGGAACATACAGTCGCCGAGCTAACCGATCCCTACATTCTCGTCACCGACAAAAAGATCAGCGCCATCGCTGACATCCTGCCAATCCTGGAAGCAGTTCTGCAGACAGGGCGCAAGGATCTGGTAATTATCTCAGAGGACATCGACGGCGAAGCACTGGCAACCCTGGTTGTCAACAAAATGCGTGGAGCATTCAACGTCCTAGGCGTTAAAGCCCCTGGCTTTGGAGACCGCCGCGACGCCATGCTCGAAGATATCGCCATCTTGACAGGTGCCACCGTTATCACAGAGAAGGTCGGTCTCAAGCTTGAGAGCGCCACCCTTCAGGATCTGGGTAGCGCCCGCACAGTCACATCCAACAAAGACGTCACCACCATCGTCGAAGGCGCAGGCGCGCATCAGGATATCCAGGCACGTGTATCTCAGATCCGCATGCTGATCAACGAGACCACCAGCGACTACGATCGTGAAAAGCTCCAGGAGCGACTGGCCAAACTGGCCGGTGGTGTAGGAGTCATCCGCGTCGGTGCAGCCACCGAAGTTGAGATGAAAGAGAAGAAGCATCGCGTTGAGGATGCCCTCTCAGCCACACGAGCAGCCATCGAAGAGGGAATCGTCCCAGGTGGAGGCTCCGCCCTTGTTGCAGCCATCAAAGCTCTCGATAGCGTTAAGGCCAACGCCGGGGACGAAGCAACAGGAGTATTCATCCTGCGCCGCGCCCTGGAAGAGCCACTGCGCCAGATCGCAGAAAACGCAGGCAAAGATGGCGCAGTCATCGTTTCCCGCGTACTCAGCAGCCCTCACGGCTTCGGCTTCAACGCCCTCACCAACGAGTACGTGGACATGGTCAAAGCAGGTATCATCGATCCAGTTAAAGTAACACGCTCAGCCCTGCAAAATGCAGTCAGCATCGCGAGCATGGTACTCTCGACCGACACCCTGATCAGCGACATCCCCGAAGAGAACGCAGCACCAGCAGGCGGCGGCGGCATGGGCGGCATGGGCGGCGGCATGCCAGGCATGGGAATGATGTAATCTGGGATTATTAAAAATCCTAGAAAGCTATCCCAGAAATCTTAAAAGACCAGGAAACCACATGTACAGTGATTTCCTGGTCTTTTTGGCTGCGCGGCATAAAATGACACATTTTGTGCAAAGGTCTGATACGCATACAAACTTTTTTAACCTGCGACTAGCCAATTTTTCTCCAAAGTGTTCGCGAAGAACGTCCTTATTTACAGACAGAATATACGCAATGAAGATAGGCCACAAGCTCAATAGCTGCCAACATTACTAAAATTGATGCCTTGAAACAGTGCATCCGCCGATGTGATAGAATAGCCCATTGAGGAGACCAATACTTATTCCAATTCGAATCAAGGCAAAGAATAGTTGTTTGACAACACAGGTAAGTGAAATTTAATGTATCTATCTGGATGATGGATACAAAAGGAGAATTGTTACGACAATTAATATTCATACTGAAGGGCTTCGCCAGACATACGCAACACGTCGGGCTACCGGTACCTGGAAAGCTATCATCAATAAAATTATCGACATCCAGGGTTGCACTGCAGCAGATATTGGCTGCGGTGGAGGTATCTATGCGAAAGCATTAGAAGATATGGGAGCCACCCATATTACCTGTATTGACTCATCTGAAATCATGCTCAGCGACGCACAAAGCAAATTAAAAGCCCATAATAACACTACTTATGTTGCCGCCGACGCATTACACACGACCGTTGAAGATAAACAGTTCGATGTCATATTAGAACGTGCACTAATCCATCATCTAAACCAGGAAGATCTGACAGCCTGTTTCTCCGAAGCATTACGTATCCTCAAACCCGGCGGCAAACTAATTGTACAGGATCGCACTCCTGAAGATTGTCTTCTCGCAGGTAGCCAGACGAACATTCGTGGCTATTTCTTTGAACGTTATCCGAAGTTGACACAGCTAGAGATTGAGCGCCGCTATACAAACTCAATGGTACTGGATGCTCTCCAACAGGCAGGATTTCGTCACACAGAGAAACGTCAGCTCTGGGAAACCAGACAGCTTTATGATAACTTTGTAGCTTTAGAGCAAGAGCTTAAAAATCGTACCGGTCGCTCAATTCTGCATGCTTTAACGGATGAAGAATTAAATGACTTAACTCATTATATCCATCGCCGTTTGGATGGAGATAAACAGACGATCATAGAACAAGATCGCTGGACCATCTGGAGCGCGATGCGCTAAAAAGGTTTCGCTCGTCAGATTTATTTCTGGCGAACGAAATCTCTCTAAAAACCAACAACATCGTTAGAGATTCTCGATGTCTACTGGCTCAATAGGCTCAGCTAGATTGAAGTGAAAAACTTTGGAGTAAAAGTATAGTTCGCCATCCAGTGAACGCTTGATATTCTCGGCACGACGGAAACCATGCTGCTCACCTTCAAAGGCAATATAGGCCACGGGCAATTTTTTGGCGCGCAAAGCAGCAACCATCAGTTCAGCCTGACTCGGTGGTACAACTTTATCCTCTAATCCCTGGAAAAAGATTACTGGACAAGAGAGTTGATTGGTAAAATTTATCGCAGAACGCTGATAATAAAGGTCTTTACTTTCCGGATAGGGACCAATCAGTCCAAAGAGATAACGCGATTCAAACTTGTGCGTATCATGGACAAAAACGTTGAGATCACTCACCCCAAAATGACTGGCACCAGCCTTAAAAGTATCACTAAATGTCAGCGCACAAAGCGTTGTATATCCACCAGCACTGCCTCCCTGAATAGTCAGGCGATTGGCATCCGCTAGACCACACTCCACCAGATACTTTGCCGCATTGACACAATCATTAACATCGACAACACCCCACTGACCCTGTAAACGATCTCGATAGGCACGACCATAGCCACTACTACCACCATAATTAACATCGGCTACCGCAAAACCCCGACTGGTCCAATACTGTATAGAGAGATCCAAGTCTTTTGAGGACGCAGAGGTAGGTCCGCCATGGCTGCTCACGAGCAAAGGTGGAAGTTCACCTTCTGGTGCCTGGAAGTCGGCATTGGTAGGGGCATAATAATACGTATAAGCTGTCAGACCATGCTCAGTAGGAAATTCAATCAATTGAGCTTCCGCAATATAACGTGTGTCAACGACAGCACTCTGCGCACGACGAAGCACCTCTAGCTGACCCGTAGCAAAATCCAGACAAACAACAGCCCTAGCGATTGTTGCTGATGCAGCTATAAATACTGCATGTTGCGTATTAGCATGAATAGATGAAAAAGAGCTATATTCGCTCTCAACAGGAGTAAGCTCACCAGTAGATGTATCCAGAAACGCCAGACCAGACTCTTTAGGGCCTCCATACGTACAAAGAATACGTTCGGCAGAGACAAAAGCATAGGTAGACATACCGAATGACCACTGTGGTGTCCCAAACTCGGCTTCTTTAGGACATACTGGCTCAACCTGCTGCCCACGCAAGCGATAGAGGTTCCACCAGTTCGAACGATCCGATACGAAGTACAATACTCCATCCGGCGACCAGGACGGCTGGAAAATGGATTCAGTAACACTACCAGCCACTCGCTGTGCGCTTCCAATACCACCATGCTCATCCAGATCAGCTACCCATAACTCACAACCATCCCAGGGCATATTAGGATGATTCCAGGTAAGCCAGGCTAAGCGCGAACCGTCAGGGCTTAAACGTGGGGTAGAGTAAAAATCGTTTCCGGCCTGCAAAATTTGAATGTCACCAGTGTTAGCGGTCTTATCCAGCGCGATACTTACGAGCGAATTAACTGCCTCACGCTCAGTATTGGTATGATCCTCACAGATACACAGCAGGCGATTACGTGGCTGATCCACAACCATATCCGCATAGCGTCGCTCGATAGCGGGAGTCAGGGCCACCGGCTCACCATCAGGTAGCTGACGATAAAGACGCTGGTCGACAAAATTGCTGAAATAAATTGTCCCAGCGCTCACAGCATAATCACCACCACCATATTCATGGACACGCGTACGAGCATTAAAGGGCGCCGGAGTTCTATCCGTCAAGGTTCCATCAGGAGAGCGACGAACAATAACGTTACGACCACCCTCTGAGGGGCGTCCTTCAATCCAATAGACATCATCGCCATCCAGAGCCACCAGGCCAAGGCGAACGGCCTCAGAGACAATCAAATCCGTTGTCACCGGGGACTTCCAAGAACCGTAGGGAGTTGTTATGTGAGTATCTGTCATAGCCTGCCTTTCATCATCTTGAGTGGCGTATCATCTATTAATACACTACATATGAAAAATCCTCAATTGATTATATAGACACACAGAACCATAATACATATTCTCTATACCTCTTTAGAGAGTAAAGAATAAATAATTAGGCAGCATGAAACAAGAAGGCATTGCGCTAATAGATCTGGTTATGGCACCCTGTGGTCTAAACGCTTCTCTATTATATCATCAAGTGTAGCTGACGGTTCTCCACGCCGTCGGAACCATTGAATCCAAGAAATTATAGATGAGCTTGTCAAACGAGCAAAGTGGCCTACTGTAGCTGCGTGTCTTGCGCACGCGGACCCCTCGACGTACGCCATGTACATCATCGCATGCATTCTAATACGATGTACGTAATGCTCCTCAAAAAGAGGGGGCTATCATCGGGGAAATCAGACGCATCAGAGGCTGAGCGTGGGGAGATCAAGGGGTGAGTCCGTCGTACGTGGAGAGGACCGTGTGCGCAAGACACACAGCTACGGTAAGATGTCATTTAACAGATACGATGGATGTTGACGATCATATGTGCATTAAGAAACATCTCATCCATAATTATTTGGAGTCAATGCCGTCGGAACCGTCGGCTACGAATAAAAGAGGAACATATGGCCGCAATGGCTATTATGTTCCTCTTTTGTGAGTAATATAACAATGATCTTATGTCATACTTGTGCGTAAAAAACAGGGCCTACTTCATTAGCATCTGGGCTGCCTGCTGGATGTTTGGTAGCCAGAATGGTAGGATGACTCCAATAACTAATGTACCAAGTGCGGCGATGCCTAGCGCTATCCAGGACATCCACTCTAGATCGTGTGTAGGCTCTGGTTCGGCTGCTGCAGGTGCCTGTGTGACGGTGGCTGCTTTGGTGTCTACAGGCTTCTCAGCGACTGCTGTCCCTCCTCTAGGTGCGGTTATTGAGGCTCTGGCCGAAGCAGCGGACACATGGCGTGGCGCTGTCTTTGGAGATAAAGCGGTTGCGGCGCTCCTACTATGAATGTGTTCTCGGCCTTCCATGAACATGACTGCGATAAAGCGCAGGTAGTAGTAGATGCCTAGTACGCTTGCCAGGATACCTATAATCAATAGCTCTGGATGACCTCCAACCAGGGCGGCGTAGAATAGATAGTATTTTCCAACGAATCCGACCATGGGCGGGAAGCCCGCTAGCGAGATGAGGAAGAAGGCTAATAGTCCAGCTAACCAGGGACGACGATACCATAGGCCTCGTAGGTCAGCTAGTTCATATCCGGAGTTGTCTCTACGTTCGAGTAGTGAGATTGCTCCGAATGCTCCCAGGTTCATGAATAAGTAACATGATAGGTAGACTAGGATGGCTGAGGCTCCTATATGGTTTTGCTGCGCCTGACCACTTACGACGATGCCTATCAGGAGATAACCTCCATGCGCAATGCTGGAATAGGCTAACATGCGCTTGAGGTTGCTCTGACTAAGCGCCATTACGTTGCCTCCAACGATGGTCAGGACAGCAATAGCCCAGACAATCGGCATCCAATCATTTTGGACCGATGAAAGCATGAAGCCGAAAACACGTACAAAGGCTAGTAAGGCGGCTACTTTGGTTCCAATTGACATAAATGCTGTCACAGGAGCAGGCGCTCCTTGATATACATCAGGTGTCCAGGTTTGAAATGGGACGGCCGAGACTTTGAAGGCAAAACCAACGGTCAATAAGCCCATTCCGATTAGTAAGAGTAGTGGCGCATGTCCATGACTATGCACTAAGACATATTGCTGGATGTCGGCAAAGCTGGTATGACCGGTGGCAGCATAGATTAGTGCAATACCATAGAGCAAGAAGGCTGATGCAAATGAGCTGAGCAAGAAGTATTTCATACCAGCTTCTTGCGATGTCTGACGTTGGTCCACAAACCCACATAGGATGTAGAGGGCCAAGGAGAACATCTCTAAACCAACAAAGACGATTAAGAAACTCGTGGCTCCTGCCATGAGCATCATTCCGGTCATCGCTAGCAAGAAGAGTGCATAGTATTCTCCCTGATGGACCAGGTTGAGTCGCTTGAGATAAGCTGGCGAGAGTAGCAATCCTAAGCCGCCCGCGACTAATATAATTAGATCAGCATAAAGCGTGCCGTTGTCGGCTGCGATCATGCTGTTAAAGATGGGGGTCGGATGCGCTATAAAAAACAAACTAATAGCCGCCGCCATCGCTCCCACGACACCAAGCAGTCCCACCAGCGGGAGGACAGTAAAGTTGGCGGGGCCGCTATGCTTCGACCGTTCTCCCGCATGTGGTAAGACCAGATCTACCAACATAACTACGAGAGCCATGACAACCAGAACCACTATAGGTATGATCCCCAACCAATCTTGGGGGCTGACAGAATACGTAAATGTCATAGCAAGGCCCCTCATTTGACAAACGTGTTGCTCAATACCTGCATCGTGTTCGCAACCGAAGGATCAATGATCCTGGTTATGAATACAGGCTGAATACCAATGTAAAAGATTAAAATAAGGAGTGGAGCAAGCAACAAGAATTCTCCCAGGTTGAGATCATGTAATGTCCCCTTGCGCACACTAAGGCCAACAACACTATCTGGATCTGTGGTTCCCCACATCACGTTGATAAAGAAGCGTAGGAGATACCAGGCCGCCGGAACAACTACTAGCGTGCCAAGCACTCCTAGTGTGATGTTCGCTCGGAAGGCTCCAAGTAAGGATAGAAATTCACCAGTAAAGCTGTTGAGACCTGGCAAGCCTAGCGACGAAAGCGCGGCGATAAACATCACGACCGCCAACAAAGGTATGCGCACTGCTAGACCACCATATTCGCTCAAGCGACGTGTACCGGTACGCGCCTCCAGAAAGCCAGCGATCAGGAAAAGCGCGGCTGTCGTAATACCATGATTAACCATCTGCAAGACTGATCCC
This sequence comes from uncultured Chloroflexia bacterium, assembly GCA_963699315.1. Taxonomy (GTDB): domain Bacteria; phylum Chloroflexota; class Ktedonobacteria; order Ktedonobacterales; family Ktedonobacteraceae; genus Dictyobacter. The sequence goes on along the minus strand of OY969433.1, from coordinate 2,021,760 downwards.
GTAACCCCCTGAGCTGTAAATGAGAACAGTCCCAGCATGATTACTCCAAGATGGCTGATACTGGAATATCCCAACAGACGCTTTATATCGGTTTGTACCAACGCCAGTACTGCACAATAGATGATGCCAACTACTGCCAGGATGCTGAAGTATGGCGCAAGTGTGTGAATGGCCTGAGGGAATAATGGAATGCAGAGTCGCAAGAAGCCGTAGACTCCGGTCTTGGACATAGCACCCGCTATCAATGCCGTGACAGGAGCCGGTGACTCACTATAGGCGTCTGGTAACCAATTATGGAAGGGGATTAAGGGTACCTTGACCGCAAAGGCTGCGGCAAAAGCTAACAAGAGCCAGGTCTGCACATCGCCGCTCATGACTCCACGGCAAGTGGTCGCTGTATTGAGGAGTTGAGCATACTCCAGGGTATAACTACAGGTGCCACCAGCAGCTAATTGATGATAGTATCCCAGAGCGATAATGCCTATCAACATCAAGAAACTACCAACCGATGTGTAGATGACAAATTTGAAGGCTGCATAAATGCGCCGCTCGCCTCCCCAACTTCCTAACAGGAAATAAGCAGGTATCAGCATTACTTCCCAGAAGATGTAGAATAGGAAGAGATTGGCGGACAGAAATACTCCAAGCATTCCACACTCAAATAAGAGCATGAAGGCCATGTAGTTCTTGACTTTCCGATCAATACGGAAAGAAGCGGCAATGCAGATCGTTGTCAACAAAGCTGTCAGCACAACCAAGACAAGACTAATGCCGTCCATACCCAAGCTGTAATTAATGCCAAGCGCAGGTAGCCAGGACCAACTGGCATATAAAGACGCTGTGCCTATCTGTTGCAGATAGTTTAAAACTAACGCCAATACTAACAATAATTCAACAAATGCCAGCGCTAATGCCGTCCAACGGATCGCCTTCACACGCGTCCCTGGGAAAAAGAGCAGCGCCAATCCTCCCAATAGCGGGAAGAAGATCACAGATGAGAGTAAAAACATAGCCGCTACCCCCTCACCGCATAATACACAATAATCGCAACAACACCAAAGAGAATCCCAAGCGCATAATTGCGCATATAACCTGTCTGTACACGTCTTAGTGTAGTACTCGTACCACGGAAGATATTCGATATACCACGGCTTCCAGCATCAAGTACATCGCCTTCTAGATAGTGAGACAGACCACGCCCAAATGCCAGCACAGGCTTGACCAACACAGCATTGAGAGCTTCGTCAACATAATATTTATGGAAGGCTAGTTGATAAAGCGGATTTGTGCTTTCTCGATAGACAAAACCTTTTCCATAACGCAGCCAGGCAAATACGATACCTAGTACTCCAGCTAGCAGGCTCAATAAGGTCGAGGTCCAGGCTAGACCCAGAGAAGCATCAGCCGCATGCGTATGCATACCGGCTGGCAGAAAATTTATCAATGGCGACCAGGCTGGCGCACCAAACAGGGCGAACGAACCAATAACACCACCGATGATTGATAGGATGGCGAGAATAATCAGAGGCGTAGACATTATTCCTGGTACTTCATGGATGGCATTATAATTAACTCCACCTCCATGATGATGTCCAACGACAGGAGCCTCATCCTCCACCTCCTCACCATGCGCAACAACAGCGGTGTCACCACGATAACTGCCCGCAAAGATGCCAAAGAAAAGACGGAACATGTAGAAAGCGGTCAGGCCGGCAGTTAAAATGCCAATTCCCCACAGGATGTAATACCAGATATTGCCACTCGCGGTCGCTTGAGCTAAGACTGAACCGAGAATCTCATCTTTACTCCAGAAGCCAGCGAACGGAAATATACCGCTGATGGCTAACGCCGCAATTAAAAATGTAATCCCAGTTATGCGCAGGCGCTTCCACAAACCACCCATCTTACGCATATCTTGCTCGCCGGCCAGAGCGTGGATGATTGCTCCCGCTCCCAGAAAGAGTAAGGCTTTGAAGAAGGCATGCGTGACAAGATGGAAGATACCAGCAGCATAATTATTCACACCCTCGGCCATAAACATGTAGCCGAGTTGGCTGATCGTTGAATAAGCTAACACACGCTTGATATCTAGTTGAACAAGCGCCATACTGGCCGCAAAGAGTGCAGTGACACCACCAATGCCAGCCACAACGGCCAGCGCCTCCGGCGACTGCACAAAGAGTGGATAAGCTCTGGCCACTAGATAGACTCCCGCTGTAACCATGGTCGCAGCGTGAATCAACGCACTCACTGGCGTGGGGCCCTCCATAGCATCTGGCAACCACATGTAGAGCGGCAACTGTGCGGACTTGGCAGCACAAGCCACAAATAGCAGTAGACAGATAGCGGTCACGGTCGTACCGCTAAAGGTATGAGCCAGCACACTCGTATAATCTAGCCGCCCAACATTCTTGACGATCAAAAAGATCGCTAACATCAGGCCAAGGTCGCCTATGACGTTGATGACAAAGGCTTTCTGGGCCGCAGCAACCGCGGCTCGACGCTGATACCAGAATCCGATTAGCAAATAAGATGCCAGGCCAACTAAACCCCAACCGATAAGCAGGAAGAGGAAATTATCCGCAATGACGAGCAGCACCATGGCGAAAATGAAAAAGTTGAGATAGGCAAAGAAACGCCAGAAACTCGGATCGTCGGCCATGTAGCCAGCAGAATAGATATGGATCAAAAAACCCACACCTGTCACGACCAACAACATCGTCATCGACAGAGGATCAAGCAATGCGCCAAAGCTTAACGAAAAAGATCCAGCACTGATCCACGGATAGATTACTAGATCACTTACCCGCTGCGCATGCTCAGCAGGCGTTCTCAGCATAATAAAAAGGTTGATGACGGCAAAAAGGAAGGCCAGACCACAGGCTCCCCAGCCGATCGTCAGGATCGCTGTTCGTGGCATGAACTTGCCAGCTACGCCCAGGATGACAAATCCGAGCAGTGGTAGCAAGAGCACCCATAGACTTAAATTCGTCATAACTAGCCTCGCAGTACGTTCATCTCGTCAACATCGATGTTGCGGCGCGTGCGGAAGATTGAGACGATTAATGCCAATCCAACCACAACTTCGGCGGCGGCAACCGTCAATATCACAAATACGAACATCTGCCCATCGGCAGAGTCGAGAAAATGCGATAAGGCCACAAACGATAAATTGACTGCGTTTAACATTAGTTCAATCGACATAAAGATAATCAAAGGATTGCGTCGGAGCATGACTCCTAGGACGCCGATGGTGAATAGAACGGCGCTCACTATCAGATATGCAGATAATGGCATTGCTTTTCTCCACATTCCAGTCTCAGGTACAGATCGATTCACTCTACTACTGTCCCCTGAGACATCTATCAAAACTTGTGTCTCTAATTTGCTCGGCGTCCAAAGACAAGAGCTCCCAAAATGGCGACTACGATGAGTAAGCTGGTGACTTCAAAGGGAAACAGGAAGCCGTGGAATAGGGCCATACCGAAGGCTTGTGTGTCACCTTGATAGGTTACTACGGCCTGCTTCAAGCTCTCAGCTTTGGTTGCGACCGCTCCAGTGGTCTGCGCACCTATGAAGAGTAGATAGCTAAGTGATACAACCAGGACAAATCCAAGTAAGCCACCAACATAGCGTTGCCAGGGCCTATGATCGGGCAAGACCACGTCATCCTGATCTGGGGCAAGCATGGTTACGACAAAAAGGAAAAGGACCATAATCGCACCCGCGTAAATGAGAATCTGTACAACTGCGATAAACATCGCCTGGAGCTGCAAATAGAATAATGCCAGAAACAATAGCGTGAGAATCAGACTTAAGGCGCTATGCACCGCATTTTTAAAGGCAATCACACCTATGGCCGTAGCGATGGTAGCTACGGCAAGCACAATAAATGATACGATTGCGAATGTCATTTTATTTTCCTCGCGACCCTTTCTAAGAGGAACTTGTAATCGTCCTCGTCAAACAACAGGGAAGCACTCACACCCATATACATCCAGAAACGCCACTCCCGTGGCTAAAAACATGTTATGACACGTTTTATATCTGCATGCAAAGTAATATAATTTACAGCTTGCGTCTATCAGCATCTTGATCTTCGTTCAGAAGAAGATTTGGGCTCTCGGTCTTGGTACTACCAAGTCCGACGGCGGCCGCACTCGCTCGTGAACCATCAAAGAGCGCAGATTCCTGTGGCACAGGTTGCACTGCATCCTCAGGAGCGGGCTCTGCCCATACTTCGTTTGAGCCAGCCGTCGATTGTCCATGCGGCTCTAGTAACTGCTCTTTGTGATAGATCAGATCCTCAGGATAAAAAGAGGCCAGTTTATAGTTGCTTTCTAACGTAATGGCACCGGTCGGACAGGCTGCCTGGCAGTACCCACAAAAGATACAACGCAACATGTTGACGTCAAAGACTTTGGCGTAGCGCTCTCCAGGTGAAACTCGCTGCTCTTCAGTGTTCTCGTCCGCCTCAATGTAGATGGCATCGGCTGGACAGGCTCCGGCACAGAGGTAACAACCAACACAGCGTTCCAGGTCATTGTCATAACGATGCAATACGTGACGACCTCGGAAACGAGGAGGCAGTTCGCGCTCTTCCTCAGGATAAGAGACTGTCGTGGATTTGCGACCAATGTTCTTAAGCGTGGTCGCCATACCTTTTACAATATCGAAAGACATGCAAGTAACTCCTTACACCTGTACAGCTTTGGGTTCCGGCACTTCCTGCTGATGGTCCGTAACGGCAGGAGGAACAGAAACTTCAAAGCTAGCCAGACGCACTGATGATGGCAAGCCCTGAGACATTCTCTCTGATCCCTCAAAGCGTGTCTCATTGACAAAACCTTGCCGACGCATAATAAACAGCATGGCCACAATTACGATCAGTCCGGCCAGACCACTGACCCACCAGCCCAGATTCAAAGCTACTGCGCAAGCGGTAATCACAATATTCAACACCGCTAATGGCAATAACACCTGCCAGCCGAAACGCATCAAACGATCATAACGAATACGCGGCAAGGTCGCACGTAACCAGATGAATAAGAAGAGGAAAAAAGCTACCTTGATCGCAAAAACGACGATGGAGAGGAGCGGAATACTATCTGTCAGTCCAAAGAAGCTCCAGCCGCCCAGGAAGAGCGTCGAAGCGATAGCACTCACAGTGATCATATTGATGTACTCAGCCATCTGATACAGGCTCCAACGCAGGCCGCTATACTCAGTGAGATAGCCTGCTGTCAGTTCCTGCTCAGCTTCCGGAAGATCAAAGGGCGCACGGTTCACCTCTGCAACACCCGCAATGACGTAGATCACAAAGCCCAGCGGCTGCGCAAATATGAACCAGATGCCCATACTCACTTGCTGATGCACAATCGTGACCAGGCTCAGCGAGCCAGCCCACATCAAGGCACCGCTCAAGGCCAATCCCAGACTTGTTTCATATGAAACCATCTGGGCAGCACTACGCAGCGCTCCAAGCAATGAATAACGATTGCCAGATGACCAACCGCCTAACACGATACCGTATACAGCCAGCGAAGAGATGGAGAGAATCCACAAGAGACCGACGTTGATATCACCGATCATGGGATCCCAGATACTCTGATGGCTATTACCGCTCCAATTATTGCCGATCGGAACTACGGCAAATGCACAGAGCGCAACAACAACGGACAACGCTGGTGCGATAATATAAATGCCTTTTTTGGCCTGCGTTGGCACGATTTGTTCTTTAAAAGCCATCTTTAGAGCATCGGCAACTGGCTGCAACAAACCGAAGGGGCCAGCACGATTAGGTCCCAAGCGTCCCTGCATCTTCGCCACAACGCGACGCTCGATAAGCGTCATATAGGCGAAAGCGGTCAGCAGAATGAAGATGAGAATGGCACCCTTAATAATAGTCGCGACAATTAGAGCAACGGTTGGATCGTTCATGAAACTAAACATGAGCCGCCTCCTGTTCCTCCCCGGAACGTACACCCTGCATACCTAAATCCTCCCAGGTGAGGCCGGCGTAAAAGGGATTCTGGTCTGCGATTTCTAACAAGATATCACGTGGGCTGTTGTAGGTCCATGTTTCACCCAGATAGTTCGCCATTGCAGTCAGGATTTCCCAATCTGCTTTGGCTCCCGGTAGCGGCCTGAGCGCTCGGCGGATAGCTTGTACATGGTGATCTACATTGGTCATGCTACCTTCTTTCTCCGCAAAGGAGACAGCTGGGAGAACGACATCGGCTTGTTGAGCTGTTTCGGTCAGAAGCAGATCCTGCACAATGACAAATTCAAGCTCGGATGACAGTTGCAATCCCGGCAAGTGACGCACTGGATTGGCTCCCATCACTAGCAAAGCTTTGATCTGAGGACTGGTCAAGATTTCGTTGTAGGCGAGACCAGGCTCATCAATAACTTGATAGCCAGGAAGAGCATCAGGTAGCAGGCCCATATCACGAGCCCCCAACGAGTTAGCATCCTCAAACAGCGGACCAACACCAGCTCCTGGACGATCAATCTGCTTCGTCAGAACAGCCAGTGCCTGTAAATCAGCAGCCAGGTCTTCGCTACCTGCTTCAAGCGTAGCCATCTCGTCATAAAGAATCACAGCACCGCGAGCATTGAGAATCTCCTCGGCCAGACTCTGCAATTGAGTGGTCATCTTCGCCCCAAAGATATCCTCGCCAGCTCGGATCACCTGATCCTCACGCTGAATAACAGAACGCACATCCTCATGGCCCGCAAGATCCACTGCGTCATTCGTCAGGATATGCTTGAGCATCACCTTCGCCGCCACTCCCGCCTTGCCTGCGGGGATGGTTAGTTTGAGTTCCGCTAGACGATCCAATTCGGTAGCGTCCGAATTGATAATGTAGATTTTGGCTCCCTTGCTCAGCGCTTTCTTGATACGCAGATTGAGAATGGGCTGGCGCTGATAGGGATCAGAAGCGATCAGGACAATATGCGATGCCTGTTCGATATCCGCAATGCTATTGGTCATCATCCAGGGCTTGCCAGTCAATTGATCACGAGGACCGGAGAAGTATCCATGGTGATGGTCCACATTCACTGTCCCTAGCACTTGACGTAACAACTTCTGGAAGAGATATGCTTCCTCATTGGTCGTCCGCGTCGAACCGATACCGGCTACCGCCTCAGGACCGTGGCGCATTACCATATCATGCAAACGTGAAGCAATATAAGATAATGCATCTTCCCAAGTGGCTGGAGTCAACACATCATTACGGCGTATCAATGGTGTACGCAAACGCTTGGGATTATTCACATAATCAAACTCCCAGCGTCCACGATTACAGAGCCAGCCATCATCGATAGCATCATTAGTGCGCGACATCAGACGCATCACACGATCAACACGGCTATCGATACGCGCATTACAGCCAACACTACAGTTGTTACAAACACTGGCTGTTTGTTTCAATTCCCAGGGGCGCGCCTTGAAACGGTAAGTCGATGCGGTAAGTGCTCCAACTGGACAGATTTCGGTGGTATTGCCGGAAAATACGGAATCAAAAGCATGATCGGGAGCCGTACCAACCTCCATGCGGAAACCACGTGAAATCATCACCAACCCATTATCCATCGAAATCTCAGAGCTAAAACGCGTACAACGCTGACAGAGAATACAGCGCTCACGATCCAGCATCACATCCTTGCTGACAGGGACTGGCTTCTGATAATGGCGCTTATGCAGATCGAAACGCGTCCCGCCAGGACCGTGGCGCAAGGTGAAATCTTGCAGATCGCATTCACCAGCTTTGTCACAGATTGGACAGTCCAATGGATGGTTGAGCAGCAAGAATTCAAGGGTGCCACGACGAGCTTTGAGCACCTTCTCGGTCTTCGTATGGACGACCATACCTTCTACGCAAGGTGTCGTACAAGATGTTTGGGGAGGCTTTGGTACCTTCTCAATCTCGACAAAACACATACGACAGGCTCCCAATGGCGGCATTTTGGGATGGTAACAGTAGATTGGGATTTCGATGCCCGCCTGTTTTGCCGCAGCCCACACTAGCGTCCCAGGAGGAACTTCGACAGGCATATCATCAATGGTAAGATGTATCAGTTCTTCTTTTTTCTCTTCTGGCATAGCAGAACTTCCTCTATTCTAGTGTATTCCAGCAGCTTGCATGGTCTTTTGGACAGAACTCTTGCTTCCAGCACCAGCCATACAGCAGCCATGCGTCACGTGATATTCAAACTCCTCGCGGAACAGACGAATACCACTGGTAATCGAACTGGTGGCTGCGTCACCTAATGGGCAAAATGATTTGCCAGCCAGGTTATCACAGATGTCCATGAGCAGATCAACGTCTTTTAACTGACCATGACCGTGTTCCAAACGTTCAAGAATCTCAACTATCCAGAAAGTTCCTTCACGGCAGGGAGTGCATTTACCACATGACTCGTCACGATAAAACTCGCTCATGCGCAAAATAGCTCCTACAATGCAGGCCTGGTCAGAGAGCACAATCACACCGCCTGAACCAAGCATTGAACCAACTGCTGCAACCGATTCATAATCAAGCGGAGTATCAATCTTGTCAGCACCCAGAATAAAGGTTGATGAACCGCCTGGAATAACCGCTTTTAACTCATGATCACCCAGGATACCGCCTCCATACTGCTCATCATAGATAAGTGTACGCATGGGAACACCTAGTGGCAGTTCATAATTGCCCGGCTTCTTCACCTGTCCACTTAGACAAAAGATACGTGTACCTTTACTCTTCTCAGTGCCAAAGGAAGCATACCAATCTGCACCCTCAGCAACGATCGCTGGAATCGTCGCCAGAGTTTCACAATTATTGATCACAGTTGGTCCGCCATAGAGTCCGACCACCGCAGGAAACGGCGGCTTCAGGCGCGGATAACCCCGACGGCCTTCCAAAGACTCCATCAGCGCACTCTCTTCACCACAGATATAAGCCCCTGCACCACGATGGACGATCACATCCAGGCTAAAATCACTGCCCAGAATATTTTTGCCAAGCAGGCCAGCAGCGTATGCCTCTTCAACAGCCAGTTCAACCTGGGTAGCTGCCTTAGTCAGTTCACCACGTACGTAGATAAAGGCGGTATGTACACGACAGGCGTAGCTCGTGATAATTACACCTTCGACTAGACGATGCGGTATACGCTCCATCAACACACGATCTTTACACGTGCCTGGCTCACTTTCATCGGCATTGCAACAGAGGTAGCGCGGCATGGAATTCTTAGCAAGGAAGCTCCACTTCAGACCGGTAGGAAAGCCAGCACCACCACGGCCACGCAGGCCAGAAGCCTTGATTAGATCAATCAGAGCATCCGGCTGATAATCGCGTAACGCCTTCTCCAGAGCATCATAGCCGCCATTTTGTCGATAGACATCTAATCTATCAATACCCGGTACAGCAAGATTTTTGGTAATAACGAGTTCTGGCATATATATAAGTCCTTCATATGAGCAACGTACTCGGCAACCATTGCGCTTGCCAATCATCTGATCAGAAACAAAGAGAGGAACAGAATACGTCTGAGCGCTTCTATCCCTGCAGCAGAACCATATTTAGCTCTATGCTTTATCTCCGATTAGATTAATCGACAATAACGACAATAGCAGGACACGTAAGCAGATTACACACGTTTTTCAATACCAAGTTCGCGATCAAGTTCGTCAATAAGAGCATCAGCCCGTTCTAACGTCAAGTTTTCAAAGAACTCACCATTGACCTGCAAGGCCGGAGCTGAGCTACAAGAAGCAATACACTCAGCCGTCTTCAACGAGTACATACCATCAGCCGTCGTCTCGCCGCGTTTAATCCCAAGACGCTGCTCCAGATGCTCAACCAGCTGATCACAGTTGCGTAGATAACATGAGATACTTGTGCACACATGAATGATCTTCTTGCCCTGCGGTCGCTGATAATACATCGTATAGAAGGTCGCGATACTTTCGACATCATCGACCGTCAAATTAATCGCCTCAGCCACAGCTTGCAAACCTTCGCTTGTGATATAGCCCTCTTCCTGTTGCGCAATATGGAGAGAAGGCATAACGGCGGAACGCGCAACAGGATAACGTGAAGCGAGATCCCGCATACGTTGTTTAGCTTGTTCAGAAATCATCGATCCACCTCTCCTAAAATGATGTCGATACTACCGATCCCGGCCACCACATCGGCCAGATATCCTCCCTCAATCATGGACGGTAGCGCCTGCAAATTGGCAAACGATGGTGCGCGCACGTGCATGCGATAGGGATGAGCACTGCCGTCGCTGACTAGATAGACGGCTAGTTCGCCTTTCGGAGATTCCGTACGAACAAAGGACTCACCACGCGGAGGACGATAGCCTTCGGTAAAGAGCTTGAAATGATGGATTAATGCTTCCATGCTGCCGGTGATCTGCCACTTTGGCGGTGGCGTGATCTTGGGATTGTTGACACGATATGGACCAGTTGGCATGCCTGCCAGGGCTTGCTCGATAATCTTTTGACTCTGCTCCATCTCCAGCATGCGCACAAGATAGCGATCATAGACATCGCCATTCGAGCCAACCGGAATATCAAAATCGAATTGCTCATAGCCCGAATAGGGAAAAACTTTGCGGATATCCCAGACAACACCACTCCCACGCAAGACTGGACCAGTCGCACCATAAGCAATCGCATCATCCTTACTCAGGACGCAGATATTTTTGGTGCGCTCTAACCAGAGCTGATTGTTTGTCAACAGATCATGATATTCCTGCAAGCGGGCGGGGAAAACAGAGGTAAATAAACGAACTTTTTCATCGAATTTCGGAGGTAGATCGGCTTGAAGCCCTCCCGGACAGATGTAGCTCGTCATCATACGCACGCCTGACACGTATTCAAAGACATCCAAAATCAGCTCGCGCTCACGGAAACAGTAGAGAAATGTGCTCATGGCACCCAGGTCAAGCGCGTGCGTTCCTAACCAGACAAGATGACTGGCAATACGCTGCAACTCCACCAGGATCACGCGAGCATACTTAATCTTCTCACTGATCTCATCCTCAATACCGAGCAGATTTTCAACCGATAACGAATAGGCCAGATTATTACTAAGCGGGGCGACATAATCCATACGATCAGTCAGAACCAGAGCCTGATGATAACTCTTAGATTCGGCTGTTTTTTCAATACCTGTATGTAAAAAACCAATATCAGGGACAGCCTTGACAACTATCTCACCCTCAATAGTCAGCAACAGACGCAACACACCATGTGTGCTGGGATGCTGCGGCCCCATATTGATAGTCATCGTATCGGCGCGCTGACCACGCTCGAGAGGCTGACTATCATCAATCCGATAAGTATTTTCAATCTCTTGCTGCTTCATAGATTATCCTTTATGCGTTCCATCCCGGGAAGATCGCGAAGAAGAATCAAATGCGTTCTGCTCAGAAGAAGGAGCAAACGTACCTGGTTCCTGCTCGGTATTGACCTGCACACGACCCTCGTTGAGGCCACGACCTTCAGATGTACGAAGTGTTTGCTGGTAATAAGCGCCAACGCCAGGATCAGTATCATAGGGAACCTGTCCCCCCCAATGGGGTTCAGGCAGATCAAAGCCAGAAAGAGGATAGTCCTTACGCAAAGGATGAGTTGTCCATTCAGGAGGCATCATGATACGACGCAGATCAGGGTGATCAGTAAAGGTAATCCCGAAAAGATCAAAGACCTCACGCTCGTACCAATTGGCAGCAGGCCAGAGTCCAGTCACCGATGGCACGGCTGGGTGCTCTTCACGACGCTGCCCCACACGAACCTTGAGGCGAATAAAACATCGATGCGTTAAAGAGAGAAGATGATAGACGACATCGAAACGTGGAACCCGCTCAGGCCAATCGATCGCTGTGACCGTTTCCAGAAACGCATAGTGGAGTTCCTGCTTGAGATACGCGCATACTTCAACCAGATATTCTGGCTTCAGCACAATCGTCTGCTCCTGATGGAACTCAAGGGTTTCTACAATAGCCTGCGGGAACATATGTTGCACCGTCTCGACCGTCGATGCTGCTGTTATGACCATACTAATAAGCATTCCTTCAATGTGTAAAAACACTAGTATGCCGACAACATAGTCGTAATGATTCCAGGTTAAGCGAACATCAGAGTTGTAGGTTAGCCTTAAAGAGAATCTACCAAGCCCCACATCAAATCACAGCCATCACTAACCAGAACATCTTTGTCCGCTCAGATTTCATCCATTAGTAAAAGGCATCAGGGGACACATCGGTACCCCACAACGAGTCTAATACCCATATGCATTCAAAAACGCAAATAGAAAAGAAAAAACTTATGCTTCGTTTTGTACAGGTCCAAAAAGCTTCAAGCCACTATCCTTAAGAGGATCGGGCGGATTGGGTATACCATCACGGATTTTACGCTGCAATTCATTGAAGCCAAAGAGCAGCATTTCAGGAGTAGGAGGACAACCAGGCACAAAAACATCAACCGGAACAATCTTATCGACTCCCTGCACGATAGCGTAGTTGTTAAAAACGCCACCACAAGAAGCACATGCTCCCATCGAAATGACCCACTTCGGCTCAGGCATCTGATCATAAATCTGCCGCAGCACAGGAGCCATCTTAGTCGAACACCGTCCAGCAACAATCATCAGATCTGCCTGACGAGGAGACGCACGAAAGACTTCCGCACCAAAGCGCGACATGTCAAAACGACTGCCTTGGGCGGACATCATCTCGATCGCGCAACAGGCCAGACCAAATGTTACCGGCCAGAGCGAAGAACTACGGCCCCATTCCAACAACTTACTCACTTGAGTCGTGAGAATGCCGAAACCACCATCTTTGTCATGCACAGGCAAATCACGACGCATGCGGGGAGTCTGCGTATTCGAGAATGTCTGGACAGGCTCCCAGGGATTTGTTACTCCCATGTAAACGCTCCCTTCCGCCAAACGTAGACATATCCCACCATCAGAACCGCCAGAAAGACCAAAAGCTCAATTAATCCAAATAATTGCAGCTTGCGCATCAAGATGGCAAGAGGATAAAAAGAAACAATTTCAATGTCGAAGGCGATAAAGAGCATACCAGTCAGTAGATACTTGACCGGAAATCTACGCTTCGGCGCAACGATCTCTTGAATACCGCATTCATAAGGAGCTAGCTTCTCCGGCGAAGGCTTTTTGGGCCCAAGGATAGAGGTGACTGCCATTACTAGCAAGCCGAAGACGACAGCTAACGCAACATAAATGAAAATGGGGAGTGCTGTTCCCATAATCGCAACCCCTTCATTACAAATAAAACACATGTAGCAGCACACGTTAAGAGGTGTCCAAAGTACACTTCCTCATTTTGTATCGTAGCATAGAGGAGGTGATAAAGTCAAATGAAAAGGGCATCCAAAGGCACGCAACAAGAAAACAAACTGTTCGCTATATGTAATAAGCAAACAAGCGCTCATTGATCTTATGACATGCTGAATAGTAGTTACCGTAAACTTCGATTAAATTCCTTCCGAGTGATATCACAGCTATCGAAGGCTGATTTTATAGCGGAGGTTCAAGAATTGTAGAGTGTTTTTGTTATGCGAAAAAAGGAAATTTGGATGATTTGGACAAAAAACAAGATAATACTGAGTCATACTGACTATACAATACCGATAATGAGTGATACTTTCTATAAGTATCGTTACTTAGCACTATTTTTCTTTAATAAATCGTGGAACAAACTGAATGACACTCTATTAACTAGTATGGGAGTGAGAGGTCAATGACACAAGCTGGATTGAATGAAAAAGCCATATTGAAGATAGAAAAAGAATATATTTCTGGGCCATATCGCTGGTTTACGTATGCTCCCGATGTGACGGGGCTACGCTTAATCTGTCTGGAGGATCTTGAGACGGGGACGGTGGTAACGACGACGGTGGCAAATCCTGAGCGACGTACGGCGTCTCATAAGGCCTGGGCGGGCGCTCGACAATCTCGTGCCGCTGGTATGCCCTGGGATATCCTCAGTGAGATGGGGCAAAAGGGTGTGGACCCGGATCAAAAGATCGAAGAGATGTTTCGCGGATATGGTCATGCTTCGGTGGGGGATATGGCTCGTCTGTCCGTCGATATGGGCAAGGTGCCGATGCACTTCTGTCTGGCTCTATTTAATGAGGGATCACTCAATTCGGGACAAGAAAAATCTACACGCTATCAGCCTCGGTTTGGGAAAGCGGTCCTGCATCAGATCCATAATTATTTGCCGGCGAGCATTGATGCTAAAGAGCTTGATACCCTGGAAACAGAGTATCAGGCTTTCGGCACGCTATCTCTGAGCTTATTTACAAAACATAGGGAGAGCTTGCTCAAGGCTTTTACGAGCTATTATCAAGCTGATACGACACTACCAGCACAAAAGAGTGCTCTAACATCACGGGTGCTGGACTGTGTGCGCTACTTTCTACTCTTTGGGCAGTGGAGCGGTATGTCCTTTGAAACATCGGCTCGCGATTGGTCACGGATTATTGCTGAGTTGAAGGGCTCTCCAATTAGCTATTATCATAAGGTCGCTGCGCAGATTGAGAAGCTGCTGGCTCCGACGCATGAGGAAGAGGAGATACTTGAATATCTGGCTGAAGCTCCAAGCCTGGTGAGTCATACACAGCCACTCACAACGGTCAACACAAATCTGCATGCCTTGCGTAAATATCTGGTTGAGCAGACTACTCTGTTGCAAGCTGTGACGATCCTGCGTGGTACACCTACACATGTGACACAACATGTACGCTTGCTCGATGCTGAATATACGGCAAGCGATCGCCTGGTGACAGAGTATATCTTATTGCTCTGGCCTGGTCTGGCGCGTGAACAGTTATTGGATTGGGTCCATCAGCAGAACGATGAGATAAAGAAAACTATCAGCGCCCTCTTGTTCGCCCAGCATACAAACTATAGCGAGCTGCCAGGATTCAGTCGCACGACAACGATGACGCTGGCTATCGAGAGCAGTCTCGGCGAGTTGCGCGATTTCAATCGTCATCGCGCCTGGGGACGCTTTATACCATTGCCATTAGTATTCGGTGAGCGAGTCAGTAAGGATACTGTTGAGCAGATACTCGCTCGTGGTTTCGGCTTACCACTCTATCTCTCTGAGATTCCCGAATTTACAGAGCAGAGGGAAGCGTTCGAGCATGATCTACAGGGTTATTATCAGCAGTTGCAGAGTTTTCTTGAGCATGTAGCGTCTCAATATGGAGAGACACTCGATTATACTTTTATGCTCAATCTTTTGCCGCTAGCACATCAGGTGGATATCTGGATGCATGGAGATCCCAAACAGGCACTCTATCTGACAACACAACGGGTACGTCCAGGGGGACATATCAATTATCGCGCTCTGGCTTATGAAGCCAATCAATTGCTCGCTGCATCTGATCCTTATCTGGCCGCAATACAGCTAGAACAGAGGCCTAATCCGGCCAGTCGCGACGAATTCTTTGACCGCAGTTGAGCATTAAAAGAAGCAATTCTGCCCCACACGAGGCATGCGCGAGGTTTCCATGCGCGAAGGAGCCGCTGGAGCGCTCGTATCGTACGTCGAGAGACCGTCGGAGCGCTCGTATCGTACGTCGAGAGGCCGCTGGAGCGCTCGTATCGTACGTCGAGAGGCCGTCGGGCACAAGACCACGACGCTACGTCGGGTCTCTTTTGCTCCTCTGGATGAATGTTGATATTTTTCGACCTCGTTGGTTTCAATACGTTCAGAAACCTAAAAGGAGTCTTTATGAGACAAATGGAGAGCCTGTTATTAAAAGGCTCTCCATTTGTCCATTGTGCCTTACAGCAGATAAAGCAGCGTTGATTAGTAGCGACGATCACCGTAGCCACCACCGCCACCACCACCACGTAAATCACGTCGTTGAAAGCCGCCGCCACCGCCACGATTATCGCGTTTCTCTTGTGCCTCGTTTACAATAATTGTACGGCCTTCCAGAGTTGAGTTATTGAGTTGGCCCATAGCATTTTGAGCCTCTTCATCATTGCTCATTTCTACAAAACCAAAACCTTTACTACGTCCCGTCTCGCGATCAATGATGATCGTGGCAGAGATAACCTCACCAAATTGGCCAAAAAGATCACCAAGTTCCTGGTCAGATGTCCGATAGGGCAACTTTCCTACGTAGAGTTTCACTATCTGTTCTCCAATCGACGTCACTGGCCTATCTCGGTCCGTGAACTAGCATTTTCACAAAAATTGAAACCGCGATATGTGTCGTCACTCTCTATTATATCAATATACACTATCGTGTAGATAAGAGTACGATTTTATTAACAGCATTCGACTCAAAATTTATGCGACATTATTCTTATGAAGTCTCTTGCAGCGTACCGGGAGAGACATAATCTGGTTCGTTCGATTTCGCTGAGAGCAAAACCAATTTTCCATCTTTAATGTCAATATTTACAATTGAGCCTTCATGAACAGTGCTATTCAAGATAGCACGTGCAATACGGTTCTCTACTTCACGTTGAATGACACGCTTTAAGGGTCTGGCACCAAATTGTAAATCATAGCCTTCTGCGGCTAGATAATCTCTGGCTGCATCGCTAACAGTTAGTTGAATATGACGCTCCACCAGACGCGGTCGAATGCGATTCAGTTGAATGTCGACAATATTTTTGACATGCTCTCTAGCAATCGAGTGAAAAATGATAATTTCATCAATGCGGTTAACAAAACTCTGGGCGTAGACCCTCTTCACGTAGGCGCTCACGAATGTTACGTTGAATCACATCCTCGTCCTTATCCGCATATTCATGGAGCCAGCGATCACCGATATTGCTGGTCATGACAATGACAGTATTACGGAAGTCAACGGTACGTCCCTGACCATCGGTAAGGCGTCCATCATCAAGCAACTGCAGTAGGAGATTAAAAACTTCTGGAGCAGCCTTTTCAATCTCATCAAGCAGAATAACGCTATAAGGATGCCGCCGTACCGCTTCTGTCAACTGTCCACCTTCGTCATAGCCAATGTATCCGGGAGGCGCTCCGATCAAGCGTGAAACGCTATGCTTCTCCATATACTCTGACATGTCAATGCGCACCATGGCCTGTTCGTTGTCAAAGAGAAATTCAGCTAACGCACGAGCTAGTTCGGTCTTGCCGACACCGGTCGGCCCCAAAAAGAGGAAACTGGCTAATGGACGATTGGGATCCTGTAAGCCCGCTCGCGAACGGCGAATGGCATCCGATACAGTTTCCAGAGCAGCATCCTGACCAACCACACGTTCACGCAGACGATCTTCCATGTAGAGCAACTTTTGGACCTCAGCCTCCAACATGCGAGAGACAGGGATATGCGTCCATTTAGAGATTACCTCCGCGATATCTTCAGCATCCACCTCCTCCTTCAACATACGTCCACTCTGAAGATTGGAGAGCTTGGCTTCCTGATCCTTGATGCGTTGCTCTAATCCCTGAATAATACTATAGCGGAGCCGCGCCATTTCCTCATAGTTATACTCGCGCTCGGCCTGTTCGTACTTTACCTGAGCCTCGTCGAGTTGCCGCTTCAGACTACGCATCTCTTCAACGGGTTCACGCTCGCTATCCAGAGTCAGACGCATAACACGGAACTGCTCACTCAGATTCGCAATCTCACGCTCAACCCGCGCACGACGCTCCTGGCTAGCAATATCAGTCTCCTTCTTCAAAGCCTCCTGCTCAACCTGCAACTGGCGAATACGACGATCCAGAGCATCCATCTCGCTTGGCGTGCTATCTAGCTCAACGCGGCGCAAACTGGCGGCTTCGTCGACAAGATCGATAGCTTTGTCCGGCAGAAAGCGATCAGTAATATAACGGTTTGAGAGGGCCGCCGCCGCGACCAGAGCACTATCGGTGATACGAACTCCATGATGCACTTCGTAACGAGATTTTAAACCGCGCAGAATGCTGATGGTATCCTCAACGGTCGGCTGCTCAATAATAACTGGCTGAAAACGACGTTCCAGAGCAGCATCTTTCTCAATGTATTTGCGGTACTCGTTCAGGGTAGTCGCACCGATACAGTGCAGTTCGCCACGCGCTAGCATCGGCTTGAGCATATTCGAGGCATCCATCGCACCTTCACCCGCACCAGCACCAACCAGCGTATGAAGCTCGTCGATGAAGAGCACAATACCTCCAGCAGCGCTCGTGACCTCTTTGAGGACAGCTTTGAGACGCTCCTCAAATTCTCCTCGGAACTTGGCACCTGCCACCAGGGCACCTAGATCAAGTGTAATGACTTGCTTGTTAGCTAATGATTTCGGGATATCGCCACGCACAATACGCTGAGCCAGGCCTTCAACAATAGCAGTCTTGCCAACACCGGGTTCTCCAATCAAGACAGGATTGTTCTTGGTACGGCGACTCAATACCTGAATGACACGACGGATCTCTTCTCCACGTCCGATAACCGGATCTAAGGTACCTTGACGGGCCAGCTCTGTCAGGTTCCGTCCATATTTTTCAAGCGCCTGATATTTTCCCTCTGGACTTTGATCGGTGATACGCTGTGAGCCACGAATTGAGGTCAATGCCTTCAACGCTAGTTCTCGATTGATACCAGCCACCTGGAGCGTATGCTGAACCGCTCCATCAGTCTGGAAAAGCGCCAGAAACAAATGTTCAACGCTAAGATACTCATCCTTAAAGTTATTCATTTCTTGCCAGGCATTTTCCAATACCTTGCGCAAGCGAGGCGAGGTCACAAGGTCGCTGCTAGCATGGATGCGCGGCAGATGAGCAATTTCGTTTTCAATGGTGCTTTTGGCCAGGATAAGGTTGCCACCAGCTTTCTGAATAATTTGCTGAACGACACCACCATCCTGCGAAAATAGCGCATCCAATACATGCTCAGGTTCAACCTGACTGTTGCTATGCCCTTTTGCATTGTCCAGAGCTGCCTGAATAGCCTCTCTGGCCTTATCTGTAAAACGTTCTATGTTCATAGCTCGCCTCCCGAACTTTTCTACAATGCTTGATATATGTGTCTCTGACTACTATAGCATATAAGAACCAGAGAATGCAACAACTTTTAGTATGTTCGTATCAAAGTTTATGCTAAGATCACCATTAAGGGAAAGTAAGATAAAGACATGATACGATGAAGCCAGTGGAACCGTTGGACACTACTAATCAGTATAATAGAGGACAATAGTCCAACAAAAAGTTCAGACAGTTGACATCTTGTCCGAAGAAATAAATAATTAATAATCATATAAGAAGAGGCAGAGTGAAACATGAAATATATCAAAAAGATTTTTTCTATACGCATTATACGGTATGGCCTCGTCGGCGGTATTGGCATTCCCATAAATTTGATAGCTCTGGCTATCTTCATTTATTTTTTCGGTAACAAAGGTGTAGCCGGATTGCTATCGGTTGTAGTCGCCTTCGAAATCAGTACAACAATCAACTTTATTTTAAATCAGATCTTTACCTATCATGACCAGAAGCTTTCCAGCCGCTCAGAATGGCTAAAACGCGCAGCAAAAGCGCAAATCACGAGCCTATCAGCACAGCTAATTACCCTGTGTATTAAATATGGGTTTCATAATATAGATCCATATATAGCAAACACACTGGGGATTGTATTTAGCTTTTTCTTTCAATTTTTCGTCACCAAAAGATTCGTTTTTCGCCCAGTTGCAACACCATCTATGCCACCCCATGAGCAACTTATGCTCTCAGATGAAGCGACGATGACATCTAAGTAATCTTATATTTCCTTGCATTCAAATGAGAAATGTGCCGCAGCACATTTCTAGCAACGAGATATTGCCTTGCATTCAGATGAAAAATGTGTTGCGACACATTTTTAGCGACGAGAGTCGCATTTCTGAATGTTTATGGGTCCAAGTTGCGTTTTTGAATACATATGGGTATTAGTGATTATCCAGTCGGTACTGTGAAACATTTAATTAAAACGATGCCTCACTGGCTCTATTAAAGAAAATCAGAGCCAGCCAATCCTACCCCCCGTTGTCTCTCCCTGAAGAAACGCTTCGGCTCGCGACATCGTCTGTGATGGGTCCACGCGAGCCCAATACTAGCACCACACATTTTGCAAATTGCTGGAAAGAGATGTATTCTCTTTAGTAGAAAACATACCTCAACCTCTACGCAAAACGTGGATAAGCCACACACTATCCTGATGCTATCCTAAAGAAGGCAGGGATGGTATACTACACCACAAAGATGCAAGATTTTATTTGGAAAAATAATAGGGGCTTGGGCGTAAGAAAAGAGATTAATCCGCCTCAATTGTAGCGTTCCCCTAGCATAGAACGTGGTATAATAGGTGCCAAATTGGCACGTTTTTCGCTTGGCGGAGAGAGGAAAAGAGCACCGTAATGGCAATGTTTGAAAACTTATCAAAACGTCTTGAGGGAATATTTAATAATCTCGGTGGACAGGGCAAGTTAACGGAGGATGATGTAAATTCAGCACTACGTGAGGTCCGACTGGCTCTCATCGAGGCTGATGTTAACTTGAAAGTGGCACGTCAGTTTGCAGATCGTGTCAAAGAGAAAGCAATCGGCGCTGATGTCATGGGTAGCCTCTCCCCGGCACAGCAGGTGCTCTCAATCGTCAACGAAGAACTCGTTGAAGTCCTGGGCGGCGCAGATGGCAACAACAAATTAGATCTGGGTGGAACACCTCCACAAGTCATTATGCTAGTCGGTTTGCAAGGTTCAGGTAAAACAACCTCCGCCGCTAAGCTAGCGAATTACCTGCGCAAACAAGGTCAACGTCCACTCCTAGTTGCCGCTGATATGTATCGTCCAGCCGCAGTCAATCAGTTGAAGGCACTTGGTCGCCAGCTAACAATTCCAGTCTATTCAGAGCCAACAGGAGCAGATCCAATCGATATTTGCGTGCGATCGTTGGATTTTGCACGCGAGCAGGCAAGTACAGTAGTCATCCTCGATACCGCCGGCCGCTTGAATATCGATGAGCGCATGATGAATGAAGTCATCACAATTCGAGATCGCCTCCATCCACGAGAAGTCTTGCTGGTCGCAGATGCCATGACCGGTCAGGAAGCAGTCCATGTGGCAGGGGACTTCAATAAGGCGGTCTCGTTAACCGGTATGATCCTAACCAAAATGGATGGCGATGCTCGCGGTGGTGCAGCCCTCTCAATTCGTACAGTGACTGGGGTGCCAGTAAAATTCATGGGCACCGGAGAAAAAACAGACGCATTAGAGCCGTTCTATCCAGATCGCCTAGCTTCGCGTATACTAGGAATGGGAGATGTCCTCTCTTTGATCGAGCGCGCTCAGGAGAGCATCGATGAAGAAGAGGCACTCAAAGCACAACAGAAGTTACAACAAGGGAAATTTGATCTGGAGGACTTCCTGAGTGCGATGCGCCAGCTGAAACGTATGGGACCGTTGCGCAATGTGATGGAAATGATGCCTGGCTTCAATAAGCTGGCTTCGACACCGGAAATGGAAGAGGCGCTGGAAGGCGATCAGCTCAAATACGTTGAGGCGATGATCCTTTCGATGACGAAGGAAGAACGCCGCAATCCAGATATCATGAATGGTAGTCGGCGCAAGCGTATCGCTCGTGGTAGTGGCACAACTGTGCAGGAAGTCAACCAGTTGCTGGAACAATTTAGCGAGATGCGCACAATGATCCGTCAAATGAGCTCTGGTAAAGGCCCCTGGGCACAGATGGCCCGTCAATATGGTGGTGGGGCGGGGATCCCTGGGATGCCCAGTGCTCCGAAGGCCATTGGTGGTAAAAAGACGGGAAAGGCCATCCGTAAGGATAAACGCAAGCAGAAAGCAAAATCGCGCGGAGGAAAAAGGTAAGTTCAATGAGTTTGTCGTATCCTGTGTTCAGGTATGCGCGTCTGGTGAAGTGGATAGGAATGCTGATGGGAATGGTGGTGGTGACACTCATGACGAGCGCTTGTGCAGGTACTACACAGGTGCGACAACAAGCATTGATCAGTCAGCAACATTTCAATCAAAACCTTCAAAGTGCACAACTGTTCGGCTTTACAAACAGCGAATTGCAACCGATCATTCAACAATCAATCAAGCTAAGCAAAATGCAACCACCGTATAGCATCATTGGTAATCAGCCAATTGATGATTACTATCGTGCCCTCAATAAACACTATGCGCTCCTGACAAACCAGTTACAAAACTTCATGACAAAAAATAGAAAGCGCGTACAGGGTCAGGCTGAACAACAACTACGACACACACAGTCGCTGCTCCAGCAAGCAGAGAAAAAAGGCATACCGACACATCAATTCGCGACAGCTTTAGAGCAGTTACAGCACAATCTCCAGCATGCTCAAAATTTTGAAGATTATGTCCAAGTTCAGTCCATAATGCTGAATATTCAACTTATTTTACATAAGTCAGAATCGATAGCCAACCTTCTGCATACGCTAAAGGACATGATACACCTTTCGCAAGAATCCCAATTAGATACAACAACACATGCGCTCCAGTTAGCCTATCGACATGATCAACAAGACTTTCAACAATTTGATAGTAGTAATGATCTGCAAAAGTTGGATAAAATCCTCAATACCCACTATCAGCAGGCAAACACGGCCATCATACACGCAATACCAGCAGTAGTCAGCACGCGTCTGGCTGAATTGGACAAACATATCCAACAACTTACCACCTATCACATTGAACTGGCTCCCTATCGGGCAAAGCAAGCCAATGATCAAAGATTAGCAGCATCAACGATGAGTATACCTGACTATCAACACTTTTTGCAGCAGGTTGATACAGATATCGTTACGGTACAGACAGATACTTTACGTAGTGAAGCCCAGTCAATTATTGATCACTTTCATCAAGATATGGATGCATGGAGCAATAGTCATCTCTACTACGATCCATACGATGGCAATAACTATGCCATTGATACAAGCTATTCTGATAACAATTTCGGTGCCAGTGCTGAAAATCAGCTCAATCAAGCGACCTCATTGACCGATCTCCAACATGCAATCAACGACGCAAAAACACTCCAGTTTAATCACCAACTGATGGAGATGGATTATGCAGATATGACCCCCTATGATGAAGTCCATCAGGCCGATGTGATGGCCTTGAAACACTATCAATTACAGCAGGGACAGGTGATAGTTATTTCTTTGAGTAGACAGACACTACGTCTCTATCAAGATGGAAATTTAGTCAACTCATTTTTAATCACAACCGGTCGCGCCGAACGACCATCACCACCAGGAGTCTGGTCCGTGCTAAATCGTCTCTCCCCCACAACGTTCAAATCGGACGACGCTCCCAACTCGCCCTATTGGTATCCAAATACCATAATCAAAAATGCGATCCTCTTTCACGATGGTGGCTACTTCATCCATGACAGCTGGTGGAGAAAAACCTATGGTCCAGGTACCGAGTTCCCACATCAGGACGCAACAGGCGACGAGAAAGACTCTGGCAATGGCAGTCATGGCTGCGTTAATCTACCTCCGTTGCAAGCAGCCTGGCTATACAACTACACTGGCTGGCATACTAGCGTCGTCGTGTACTAAAGAGGAGATAACAAACAGGAAAAAATACAAGCTGGATTGCGAATAGAGAAACAGCGCTTTTTACTCACACCTATTGGTAACTCATCCAACGAACGATATACACAGTAGTGCCATTATGATCTGCCTTTTCATAATTCAACAAAAGTCGCAATATTCTTTGACGCCAGACAAGAGAAAATGCCTCTTTTTGAGATATAATATCTTTAGAATATACAGCGAGCCGTTATAATCAACCGTAGTAATCCTGCCATTGCTGCTCATGCAAATGCGATGCGTTGGTATGTATGGAGTATGGAAGCGCCGCTAGTACGAAGATGACGGAGCCTGACCATGCGTTTAACATCTGAAAAACAAATACCACGAAAAGTCTCTACGTGCGCACAGGAACATAAACTAGGCGTGCCCCGCATTATCTACGAGCCAGGCAACGCATCCCATCTCTATCCGATACTTTCATCATGCGCATTCATCATAAGTGCAGCCATTATTGGTGCCTACGCATTTCTATATGAACAAATCTTCATTTGGTGGCCGAGTTGGCAATCCTGGATGGTCATAGGGATTGGTCTTGCCTGGTTTGGTATCGGTCTATGGATGCTTATGGAGCCGATGGTTTCCTCACATGTACGAATTTTTCTGTGTCCAAAGGGTCTGATCTATCACAAACATAACTACGAGGTCATTCGTTGGGATGGAATTATCCAGCTCTCAAAAGAATTAACCCTGGATCATAAATCAAACTTGCTCTGTCGCTACAAAATCCTGCGCAATGATGGGAAGACATTTCTCCTGGAAAGCGATCTGCCACATCTGGATCGTCTGGGAGGCTTTATGGAACGCGAAATCACACGCCATCTATTGCCGAGGTTTATCACAGCGTATGATGCCGGCGAAACACCTACTTTCGCCGATGTAGTCGTCACATCGCAAGGCCTCATAGCCCAACGCACGCAACAACATTTGTCCTGGTATGAATTTGAGCGCGTCAGCATTGATGAAACGACGATAAGTATTTATCGCCTGAGCGATGTCTGGGCCTGGGTTACCTTAAATATATCTGACTTCCCGAATGTATGGATCTTCAAAGGACTGCTCGAATATGCTACCAAACATGCTCGTATTCCCTCCTCCAGACCATTAGCGACAGGAACACAGACAGAAGAGAAACCATCACAGATACAGGCCTATGATGCTGGCATGGCCATCTCATTTGGACCATTATCTATCAGCCTAGACGGTATCGGCATTCATAACAATGCCACGCTGCTCCCTTGGGAAGAGATCTCTAGCTTTGGCATCGGTGAACATGAAGTGATTATCAAAAGAATTGGCACAACCAGCCAATGGTATACCCTACCAATCTGGACAATCTCCGATGTTACACGGCTCAAACAATTAGTTGATTATGCACTGTTTCAACAATATCTGTAGCACTGGGGTATTCCTTGCTAGCAATGAGCAATCAAACGACCATCATCCCGAAGTTTAAAGAAAAAAACCAGAAGAGATCTCTAACAATGACGCCAGAGATCACATTTCCCCGTACAAAAAACCTCACGAAATCCTCACAGAGAAAAATGTCATGTATGGTATGCTTGAAGCACAAATTCTTATTTTACCTATGGTTATATCCCTTACCATGACTCAAATAGAAATGTGGTGTTGAGGAGAGGATGAATAAATGCAGACAAGAGATCCGTTTGAGCAGCAAGAGAAGCCTCCATATCCCTTGCTCCAGGTTACAACGTTAGGTGAATTTACACTGACCCGCGCCGTTACGGCACGAGATGAAAGATCCCATTACGGTCTCAGCTCCTGCGGAGATATAGGTAGCCGTGGCACAGCGATCACAATGCTCAAGCTCTTACTCTGTAGTCCACGACGCCGTATGACCAAAGCCGCATTGATTGAAGCGCTCTGGCCTATGCGTAAGGCGATCAACGCAAGCCACGCACTCGATACAACGGCCTCGGTACTACGCCGACATATTTTGTTCTTACCGATAGAGGCTGATGCGGAGCACAGTTTGCTCCAAACGCAACGCATCAATAAAGAAACACTCTTCCTCTTACCATCGCAACCCTGGCTCTGGGTAGATGCCGATGCATTACTAAGCCTGGCAAATATAGCGATACGCAAAGAAAAAAAAGGCGAAGATCCACTTCCCTATCTGGAAGCGGCACATGCGCTAGATAAGGGAGAATTCCTTGAAGATGAACGACAATTTCCATGGGCGCATAGTCGCCGACAAACTATCAATGGAGCCCGACGGCGCGTGCTCTATCATCTGGTCGATTTGTATATTCAGGCTCACAGAATACGTGAGGCAGAAGAGATGCTCTTCTCATTCCTGCAAACATGTCCAGAAGACGAAGACGCCCTCTGTCGCTTACTCATCTTACTAGCAGGGCAGGGACGACGACAAGAAGCATTGAGCATCTGCCAGTATTCCACCAGCATCATACACGAATCTAATCGCGAACTGACTCCCTATACTCAGGATTTAGCCAAACGTCTACAACAAGGTCTGATCATACATGAATCCAATCGCGAACTGGCACACTACAGACAAGATCTAGCCAGACACTTACACAAAGGTCTAATCGTACGCGAACAACATCCTGGATACAGAACCGTAAACATCACAAAAATGCCATTGATAATCTTAGTAGCGTAAACCAAACAAGAACAATCAGGATCAAAAAAGTGGAAATGGGGTAGGTATCATGCGCGCAGAAATGTATAAAATCATCTATGACAACTACAAATTTATAGCGGAGATGGATACAGGATCAGAGGTTGGAGAACATCAACTTACCCTCTGGTATAGCGAAAAAATAGCTCTGGATAATCTTCCCCTGGCACAACTCGAGCTACAACTACTACTCAAAGCGCTTAAAGAGCCTTATAGGTCTCAACTTGTGGTACCACTGGAGGAACTAAAACAGATCCACAAAGAACGCATCGAGCAGAGTATCGCAGATTTGCAGCGTCCATTCCAAACAAGTAAACTTCCAGATGAGATCAAACAACAGATTAAAAAGCTACGCACACAACTTCAGAACAAGATCAAAAGTCTAGAAGCAACATTTTTGGTACAAGAAATATTGCCATTGGAACGTCATTGCTTCAATCTATTGAGCATTGAAAAGGAGTGCGCTATCTATGGAGAAGATCGCTATCTGCGTGACTTCTTCTTTGAAGAGGTCAATTATGGGACAATCCGCACTTTCTGCTATGAGTTCGCGACAAATCCGGCCTACCGACAGGACATCATGGAGAAAACAGCTCCCTGGATGCAAAGAAATACTCTCTTTACCCACAATCTGCTCTCAGTCGTAGGAGAAAAGACTCTACTGGCAAATGACGGCAGTTATATACGACAAGCCCGAGAGTTTTTCCGTTGGATTGAACTTCACTACAAGGAGATTCTCGACCATCCAGAATATCAACGTCTCAGCGATGCAGATATCTCAACCGCAGTCAGCCATCATGACAAAGAAACAGCGATGCGTCCAACCATTGAGCTCTTTCAACACATCCCAGCAATTGTCTGCCGTAATTATTGTCAGGGCATCACTGGCAAAGTAGAGATACCACCATATACCCTATTCCCGATGACCTCACATGAAGAATATGCGTACATTTCTTTTAATACACTCAGTTACTTTATTCACGATACGATCATCGCATCACTGCACGCATTTCCAACAATCACGACTGAACGCAGACCCTGCGATTTTACATCCAGCTTACTCCTGCGCTCCACAGGAGATAATCTGCGCTTTCGTGAAGAGTTGCATCTACTGGCTCAACAACTTTGTGAGATTACACAACAAGGGCAGGAATATATTAGCTCAAATATGTACTGTATTCAACATTGGGACAATACCTGCTATCCCAAATATCAAGTACAACGCGATGATCCAGGCGGAATACAGCCTGGGCGATTGGTCTGGCTCTGCCAACCAGCTTATATTGAAAAGACACTTCATCATCTCAGCCATATCAATCACTGGGCCAAAGCTACCGATCTGCTCTATTACGACGATCGGCAGGGTCTTTATAGCGTCAAAGCAGAGATAATCCTGCAGGCCTATAGCATTGGTACACTCATACCCACCAGCTATGTGGATGGCAGCTCCACCTTTCGAGATAATTTCTATACGGATATGGCGGCCAGCACAGCTACCGAACTTCTCTTTGAACAACTCGACACATGCCAGCAGCTTGAACATAACGACGATGAGAGTAACATTGCACGCGAGCTCTTTCAGCGCATCACTGGACAACCCTTCCAAGCCAAAGAAAATAATGCCGAACAGTACACCAAACAGATAGAAATAACTATCCATGACAACGTGCTCACATT
This sequence comes from uncultured Chloroflexia bacterium, assembly GCA_963699315.1. Lineage (GTDB taxonomy): Bacteria > Chloroflexota > Ktedonobacteria > Ktedonobacterales > Ktedonobacteraceae > Dictyobacter. The sequence continues at coordinate 1,993,807 of OY969433.1, read as the reverse complement.
GATCAACCAAGCACTACTATCCCGTCAACCAATCGCCTACCAGAGCTTGATAGATCTATTCATCTATCCCACCGATCTGATTGAGATCCCGTGGAGCCGCTATGTGGGAAATTGGGATACATTAACTCCTAACGAACTACGCAAACTTGATCCAGAAGGCCTCAGTCTGATCGGCTTTCACTATAGCAGCGACAGCGCAAACTATCACTTTCATCTGCCATATCGGACCGCCGAAAAATTTCTATCAGATGAAACGCTGCAACATCTACGGGAACATACTAGCCAGGAACGTCGCGAATATGGAACTCACTATGGACGTACAATCACAGCCGCAGAAAGCGAAAGCTATCCCGTCGAAGAGATTCTACAAGTACTCGGCGTGGATATAGGAAATGTATGCCCACGCAGATTGGAACGTAAAACAGAAGGTTACTATCATCAAAATCCCTGGCACGATTGGCATCATGATGATCGAGACGATGATGAGGATGATGAGGATGATGAGGATGATGAGGACGATCCAATCATCTATGCTAGCGCCAGGAAAGATTCAAAGCACAACAAAATCAAGCAGAAGTAAAGACCAAGATCATCCAACGAATCCGGCAACCGCTTAATAATAAAGCTGTTGGATTCGTTGGAAAAGCAGCATTAAAAACTACCATTGTGTATCTTTGCGACAATCAAAACTCTTTCCATAGGACAAACACCTCCCAAAACGCCGATTTGCAGCTTGTATCATATGATTCTTATATTACTATACAAGGCTTGATATGTTCAATGGGAAGATGTAAGTCATTTGCTAACTTTTCTGCAACGAGAGATCGATGGCATGCCTCTGGATCACGCTCAACTACATTCTTAATAATCTAGAACAAGTATACAAACCTCTCAAGTAGAGTGTCAATGAAAAAAGCACAAAAACATCAAAAGTTCCAGTGCGATAGAGTAGACAAACACGCTTAGGCAACCATTAGCAATCAAGAGCTGATTTTTTTACTGATTTATCTAAACATCAACTTAGAGGAGCACGAATGATCGATACATATATCTTAATATTTATGCGTAAAATGTTATTTATGGATATCCCCTAACGTTTGTATCGGTATCCGTGGAACAGTCACTGCTTGTTGTCACTACTGGTTCTGGCAGTACTGGTGGAACAGTCACCGCTTGTTTTAGCAGTATATTTACATTCGATGTTCGCTTTTTATGGCTGAGTGCAATACATGGTTTCTCAATCAGAATATAGGACGTAATTGCAATGGGGAAGACAACCAGTATTATACATACCCAGTAAGCGAAATACAATTTATGTCGTTCATTTACTAAATTACCTAACGTTGGCAAGATATGGTCATAGAAAAATAAGATAAAGGGTAGATGCCACATATAGAGACCATAAGAGATCATTGCTATTTTTTGCATGATCTTCAATTCCAAGGGAATTCGCAAGATTTTCGGCCCAAACAATAAGGCTAAAATACATAATCCATAGCCCACGGCAATGACGGTTGAATCCCAGGTAGTATAAAATTTATCTAATGGTGCGAGGCTTAGGAATTTGTTTCCCCCTGAAACTGCGATATGAAATTCCCATACAGCGGCAAAATATAGAATACCACAACCTGCCATGAGTACAAATGGGCTGATATTTTTCAGTCGCAGTGAAAAAACTTCACTTTTCGCATATTGGGCATAGATATAGCATCCACTAATGGCCATGCCGATAGCAAAGTTTTCAAAATACTTGCCGTCGCTTCCATAGAGAAGGTCGAGGACGATCGTGGCTACAATGTTTTCGCCGGGTTTATGTGCGTACAGCCCACCAATATAGCGCATAGTAATTCCATACGCAACGAGTAGGAGGCACAGGCTAAGTATGGCACCAAGACGCAGACGGGGCGACTGTTTCAAGCGTTTGAGTAAAAAGTAGAAACCCAACGTGATCAGCGGTAGCAGCATATAAAATTGCCACTCGACAGCCAGTGTCCAGAAAGGTCCATTGAGTTGTTGAAAAGTTGTTTTTGTTGAGTCCATGAAGAAAATAAGGAACAGAAACAGTTGTTTCCAGTGATCCGGCTGTAAATATTGTGGCTGAAAAACAACTACTTCGACCGCTAACGCCACATAGTAAGCAGGAAGAATGCGTAGTGCTCGCCGTAAGTAGAATTGACGAAACGAAGGCCATTTGGTCTGAAACATAAGTGCACGTGCATATGGCATAAAAAGAAGAAAGCCCGAGAGTACAAAGAAGAGGTTGACACCCGATACTCCAAAGGTCCAGAGAACACCAATTTTGGGATGCATAAATTTATTAAAGAAGTCGGAATTTTTTTGTTGGATATGAAATCCTATCACAAGTAATATGGCAATACAACGAAAACCATCCAGAACCTGAATATTATTTTGTTTTTTCGGTGCCTGTTTTTTCGTTGTGTTACTTGTCGTTTGGGTACTATAATCCGTGGGTATACTCCTTTGCCCTTCATATATATTCAGCGAATAGCATACATATGTAGCTAGTGAATACAAATGCGCTTGAAATATTCTAACTTTTGGGTGCATAAATTTATTAAAGAAGTATGTAGCTAGTGAACAAAAATGGGTGTGAAAGAATTTCGGACGCTCATTGGCATTGAGGGGGAAAATTGTTAAAATGTTGCTCCTCAATATGATCGGAATGCCACGTACGAAAAAGAACCGCATCGCCTTTTTTTGTTACTTGCCATTATGGTAGCATGTTTAGACACCTTCGTGCTTGAAATTGCTAAAAATAGGAGCTAATTACTACAACTATGACAAAAATAGTATGGCCATTTTTATCACACATATTTGGGCTAGTCATACTCGTTCCAATGATTGACTTTCAACGCTATTATATGATTGGGAGCAATTACCAGTGTGATACACTTGAAGCATGTATTCCCGAGTAGGGAGAATATTGAAACGTTTGGAAGATCTATGGAAAAGAGAAATTGGGCAAGAGGTGAGAGCGTCGCGGTCAAACCAGACGTCACCGATCCAGATACGGGCCGCAATATTGGTGGGTGGCAGGGGCGCATCAGTGCGATCTTTGATGAAATGGGAACCTTAGCCATCCAATGGGATAGCCACACACTGAAGAGCATGCCTCTCACTCACGTTGCCTGGTGTGAAGAAGAGGGATTGTCCTGGTCAGAGATGAATTTGTCTGACTATGAAGTGGAATCTGCGACAGCACGCGATACCGAGGACGACGTGGCCAAGACCATCGCAGAGATTGAGTCCAAGTCTAGCTGGCTACATCTCGGAGGAGAACAAGGCAAACGGATTTAAGAGATCGTGAACCTGGCACAGGATCACGACGAGGTTGCGGTGTTTCGGATCTGGCATGCATATCTAGAGGAGCATCTGGTCTTCCCTTTCGCGGCTACGGTAGAAGAATATCAGCGAGGGCCGGTTCGCCAGGGCGCTCGGGTCAAGGTTCTGGATATCACCTTCCTGGACGAGACATATGGCACCATCGTGGCGACGAAGCTGAAAGATGAAGTGTATGAACTTCCCCTGTGTGATCTGAAAGTCACAGGTGCGGATGTCAAGATGCGGCAATTAGTGGATGATTACGTTGTGTGGTTTGCAAATCGCTAAGGAGACAAACAATCATGGACAAGTTTGACACCTCTTCACTCCAACAGGCACAGATGGATGCCACAGCAGTACGTCGGCAAGTACGATCTATTTTACATAGTTTGGACCGGATGCGTTCCTCTGAAGCCTACTGGCATGTGGGTGAGGTTGCTAATCAGGTCCGCCAGTTGCTTGAGCAGGTCTGGAAATTAATCCAGGCAGACGATGGTCGCAATGCTCTCTCCTTGCTTAATGCCATTACTGAAGCGTACATTGCTGACTGGACCAATTTGGATGACTCGGATGGCGAGGCTAGTGGCTTCTTTCAAGACCTGAGTCCTATCTGGGCAGAAGCATTGCTCAGCACGGACCTTTCATCTAAAGAACGCAAGATCTGGGCACGCAAGTTGGAGACCTGGCAACAGGAAATTTATGATTACGGAGTTGAGGAAGTCTTTACAGCTGCTCAGGAGGCAATAATCGAGGGCTGGGACAATCCTCAACTCCAACATATTTTACAGGGAACCTATAGCGAAAACGAGTCCTGGGATGGAGAAATACCTGAATTAACGGTTGCCCGCCTCCACGTATTGGAACGACGTGGGCACTTACAAGAGTATCTTCATCTTGCCAAAGCAGAAGTGCAGCACGAAGCCTACGTCACCATGCTGGTGCGTGTGGGTCGCACACAAGAAGCAGCTGCCTATGGACGAGCATACCTGGAGACTGCGCAAGAGACTCTTACCCTGGCCAATGCGTTGTATGACCGGGGTGAACGCGAGCAAGGCTTGCAAATTGCGGAGGAAGGTCTTCTTCTCCAGGGACCAAAGGCTGCTCTCGCGAAGTGGCTCCGGGACGAAGCTGTAACAATGGGTGAGAGGACACGAGCCCTTGCAGCCGCCGAAGTGGCCTTTCGCGAGGAACTGAGCTTAGCCAACTATCTTCGTGTAGCTGAGATCGCCGGTGAGCAATGGTCGGGGCAGCGTGAGAACCTGCTGGAGTATGTACGCCACACGAAGTCATACGTCCCGCGAGGGCAAGTCGATGTGTTCCTGCACGAGGGGCTCATTGATGATGCAATAGCAGCAGTAGAGCCTAACGCAACGCATACCCTGGTAGAGCAAGTCGTGGACGCTGCAATGCAGTCACATCCCCAATGGGTAATCAAGGTCTGCCGGCAGCAGGCAGAACCGTTCATGGATGAAGGCAAAGCACAGTACTATCGCACAGCGGCGAACTGGCTCGCGAAGGCACGTATGGCCTATCGAAACATGAATCGTGAAGAGGAATGGCGGACGTATCTGTCTGGGTTGCTGGACCGTCATCGGCGCAAGTACAAATTAGTGCCGATGCTAGAGGCACTGCGGCGATAAAGACGAGAGCAGTTGCATCGGTTCCACATGGATCATCAGTAGCGGCTTCCGCTGGTGCAGCTTGTTGTCACACTGCGAGCACCTCGTAAACCGCATGTCCTGATACGGATTGAGAAAGAGGCGGTACTAGGGTGGTTGCTTGCCAAGCCGTGTCACCGTCTTCTTTTTCCGATTTGCCATTGTTCTATTGTTACTCCTTGATAAAAGTAATTGATTGCTTGATCTTGCTGTCCTTAAATGGCTCTTGTATCCTAACCATTTTTGGTGGACCCATCCATCGGCTTTCAGAGAGCATCGCCAGATTATTTTTCGCGATGGTATACTCTGGATCAATGACAAGTGCGCGTTTTAATGCAACTTCGGCTTCGTCATAGCGCTCCTGCATCAGCAAACATATTCCCAGGTTACCCCAGGGCTGTGGTAAGCAGTCTCCCATTGCAATGGATGCCTGAAATGCTTGTCCTGCCTCATTCCACTGACTCGCTTCCATCAGTTTCAGACCACGCTGGAAGATATTCTCCTGTTCGATCAGTTGATCCAGGGTGAAGTTTGGGCCACGTAGCTTGATGGATTTGTCTGCCATCTCACGGCTGAACTTCAATGCCTCATCAAACTGCTCTGACAGTTCAGCTATCCTATTCAGCTCTACTGCACGGGTAAAATCCTTGAAGGATCGACCGATGCGCACTGTATATCGACTCGACATACCCCGGTTGTACCATAGTTCGGCGTTATTTGGCACTAACTCCAGTGCTTCGGTGAGAACTGCATAGCTTTGCGGATAGTTTTGTAGCATAGCATGCGCAGTTCCAAGTTGTGCGAGTACATCAGCACGCAGCGGAGAATGTGAAGGAAGAAACTTTAATAAACGCTCACAGTTGGTCACTGCGCCAGTATAGTCTCCCCGGAATATTTGCTGGCCGATCACATCGAGCATTCTATCAGCCTGCGATGCGTTACTACTCACGACATGTTTCTTTTTCGCTGGCTTTGAATATTTTGACATACCTTTCTTTATCCACCCTTCTTCTCTCTCACACGATAAACTTCCCTGCCTATCATATGGCTTAACCGATGCACTTTATGGTATTTTAGCAGAAAAACAGGAGAAATTAAAGGCTAAAACACATGGGCACATCTCAACCAACCTATAACAAAGAACTTGGAGAGCGTTGAAACAAAACATGTGAGCCACACAGGCAGCTTCGCTCATACGATTGAATGGTATGCAATGTGGCACATTGCCCATCTGAACACAAGGAAGTATGAAGCTGGCCTGCATTGAGCATCTATGCTAGCAAAATCGTAAGATTGCTACAAATTAATCAGAGATACATCAGACTTAAACTGACTATACTCAAATGGCTCTGCTTGTGGACCACCCACATCTGGGGGACCAGTTCGTCGGGCTTCAGCCAGTAACACCAGATTTTGCTTAGCCATCGAATAATTCGGATCAAACACTAGTGAGCGTCGCAAGGCCACTTCGGACTCATCATAGCGTTCCTGCATCATAAAACAGGCTCCCAGATTACTCCAAGGCTGTGGTAAGCAGTCTCCCATAACGATAGAAGCTTGAAAGGCTTGCCCTGCCTGATCCCATTGATGCTCTTCCATCAGTGCCAGACCACGCTGAAAGAGTTTCTCCTGCTCAACTAGCTGATCTAGGGTGAATTTTGGGCCGCGTAACAAGATTGCCTCGTTTGCCCATTCACGACTGACTTCCAATTCCGCCTCAAGCTCCTTCGAGAGTGCAGGGTCCGTACTCAGCTCTGCTCCACGCATAAAATCTTTGACGGATTGACCAAGACGCATGGTAGAGCGACTTAATGAGCCTCGATTGAACCACAATTTCGCATCATTTGGCGTCAACTCCAGGGCGGCACTAAAAGCGGCATAGCTTTGTTGAAATTTTTCAAGCATAGCATACGCGTTTCCAAGCACTGGCAAAATTTCAACACGCCGCCGAGAACTCGTAGGGAGAAATTTCAACAAACGCTCACAATTGACCGCCGCATTTGCATAGTCGCGATCAAGCATCTGATCACCGATAGTATAGTACAATTGATCAGCCTGCGATATGTTATTGTTCGTAACGTTATTACGAGGATGTTTCTTCTGTTTAGATGGCTTTGACTTCTTCGACATATTTATCTTCGCTTTCTTTCATAACAAGCCAATTGTAAAATGCTTAAGCGGGTAGCGAGCATTTACTCCTCTTCCCGACGTTGACTGCCCTCGCTTAGCGGTTACATGAAGATGCCCAGACCGTTACTTCGGGACAATAGTAATCTCTTGCTTGATCTTGCGTCCCTCAAAGGGATCATGGCTCCCGATTATTTCAGACGGACCTGTCAGTCGGTATTGAGGGAGGAGTCTCAAGTTGTTTTTAGCGATGGCATAACGCCGATTAATAACGAGGGCACGTTTCCAGGCAGCTTCAGCTTCGTCGTAGCGTTCCTGCATCAAGAAACAGGTCCCCAGGTTGCCCCAGGGCTGCGGTAAGCTGTCTGCCATGGCAATGGAGGCCTGAAATACTTGCTCAGCCTCATCCCACTGACGTGCATCTATCAGTGCCAGACCACGCATGAAGAGATCCTCCTGCTCAATCAGTTGATCCAGGGTAAAACCTCGACCGCGCTGCCTGATTGACCTTGCAGCTATCCTACGACTTCTCCTCAACTCCTTAGCAAATTGCCTGGAGAGTGCAGGTGTCTTATTCAACTCAACGGCACGCGTAAAATCTTTGAAGGATTGGCCGAAGCGCATAGTAAGTTGACCCGATAACCCCCGGTTATACAATAGCTCGGGATCGTCTGGAGCGATTTCGAGCGCCTCAGTAAAAGCTGCGTAGCTTTGTGCATAGTGTTGTAGCAGAGCTTGGGTGGTGCCAAGTTGAGAGAGTGCCTCAACACGCTGTGGTGCGTGCGCGGGAAGAAAGTTTAATAAACGCTCACAGGTAGTCACAGCAGCAGCATAGTCTCCCTCCATTATTTGTAGACCGATAACATTGAACATCTTATCAGTCTGCGGTGCGTTACTGCTCACAACGTTTTTCTTTTTTGCTGGCTTTGACTTTTTTGACATGTATATCTCTACTTCTACCCTTCTCTAATATTAACTTGATTAATTATATCTCATATATGATTACGGCGGAATGCATCTGCGCTCCTCCTTGACCGGACAGAAGGGCCTTTGGGATGCTACGATGATCATTTTCATACGATAATGTGGGACATTGCACCCAAGGGCTCAATACTTTTAAGTTAGGGACTCTGTTGGCGAATGGTATTTCAGGCACGAAATGGCGGATTTTTGCGAAAAATGTCCTGAAGACATAAACAAATAATCAGGTGGGGGATAAGATCTGAGATCTTATCCCCCACCTGATTACATTAAACTCTTTGCAAAGTATTTGAGCGCTTATACGTCGAGATTAGCGCTCTTGGCGTGGCTTTCTATGAAGCGTTTACGTGGCATTACTTCGCTGCCCATCAGCATACTGAAGACATTGTCGGCCTCGATAGCCTCGTCAATATTTACCTTGAGGATCGTACGTCGAGCAGGGTCCATAGTGGTCTCCCAAAGGGTCTCGGGATTTATTTCACCCAAACCTTTGTAACGACCAACTTCGGGCTCTTTACCATTGTGAGTCCCCTTATAATCATCGATAAGTCCATCACGCTCTTCGTCGGTATAGACGTAATGAATCTGCTTGCCAATTTTGACGTGAAAGAGAGGTGGCTGCGCGATGAAAAGATGTCCATCGGCGATCAGCTGCTGCATGTGACGGTAGAAGAAGGTTAATAACAAGGTACGAATGTGGGCACCGTCAACGTCGGCGTCGCACATGATCACCACCCTTCCATAACGCAGACGAGTCATGTTGAAGTGCTCGTCAATGCCTACGCCGATGGCGGTGATGATGTTCTTAACTTCTTCGTTCTTCAAAACAGTATCTAAACCAACACGCTCCACATTCAGGATCTTACCACGCAAAGGCAGAATAGCTTGAAAGTGTCGATCACGTCCCTGCTTCGCCGAACCACCTGCCGAGTCACCCTCAACAAGATAGAGTTCACAGCGTTCCGCTAAACGCTCACTACAGTCAGCCAGCTTACCTGGTAAAGAGTTATCTAACGCATTCTTACGTTGGATCAGATCACGGGCCGCACGAGCAGCCTCACGCGCACGCGCGGACATCAGACACTTATCAATGATAGCTTTAGCTTCGCTGGGTGTCATTTCCAGATACTGGTTGAGGATTTCTGCCGTGACCGTTTCAACAGCAGGACGCACTTCAGCATTGTTCAGTTTGGATTTCGTCTGCGCTTCAAACTGCGGATTCTGAACTTTAACACTGATCACAGCAGTTAAGCCCTGACGCACATCATCACCCGTCAGATTGGCGTCCTTTTCTTTGAGCAGATTGGCTTTACGCGCATAGTCATTAAGTGTACGCGTTAAAGCACTGCGGAAGCCAGTGATATGCATACCACCATCGACCGTATTGATACCATTCGCAAATGAGTATTCGGTCGGTGCCCAGGTATCATTATATTGTAAGGCCACTTCAACTTTGACATTGTCAATGTCGCGCATGATACTTACAGGGCGCGCCTGCAAAGTGTTACGGTTCTTATTGAGATAACGAACGAAAGACATCAGACCACCTTCAAAATAGAAGGTTGCCTCACGATCAGTGCGCTCATCAAGCAAGCTAATCGTCAGACCACGGTTCAGATAAGCCATCTCGCGAAAGCGCTGTGCTAGAGTATCGAAACTATAATCACGTGTCGCCATCACCGACAGATCAGCCATAAAAGTCGTCGTCGTACCAGAACCCTCAGCCTTGCCAACCTCCTGCAAAGGAGTCACAGGAAAGCCCTTCTCGTAGCGCTGGCGATAGATAGTGCCATTATGCTTCACATCCACCTGACACCACTCAGAAAGAGCATTCACGACCGAAACACCAACACCATGCAAACCACTACTGATCTGATAACCACCACCACCAAACTTCCCGCCAGCGTGCAACACCGTCATCACAACCTCAAGGGTCGACATCCCAGGACGCTGATGATGCTCATCCACAGGAATACCACGTCCATTGTCTTCGATGGTCACAGAATCATCAGCATGGATTACTACAGTGACAAGATCGGCAAAACCAGCCATAACCTCATCAACACTATTATCGACAACCTCATAAATGAGATGATGTAGTCCACGTTGATCGGTCGAACCAATGTACATACCAGGACGTACACGGACCGCTTCTAAGCCTTCGAGAATCTGAATATTCTGTCCGCTATAACTACTACTACCATTACCGTTGTCGTTCACTTTCCCCTCACCATTCCCACTTGAAATTACATGTTCAGTGAGTAGAGCATCATCATAATCATTAGGGAGTTGCTCTGACATTATAGATTCTCTCGTCTTTGCCATCAAAAACTCCAATATGGAAACCCGTCAGAAAAGCCGAGTCCACACAACATCAAGGAAATGCATCCTCGCGATACACAAGCCATTTCACAAACGGGACTATTACATAGACATGCTAGCCATACGCACAGAGCCAGAAGATGCATACTTGCTAAGCTCATCTGACGAAATGGCATAGTCTGCCTTTTGTTCAATAAAGTAAATCAGGAAAAAGCATAATTTGCTTGAACCATCGGAGCAACAGATCATCTTGCTCTAGAAAAGTTTCCTTGTACAGGGACACTGGCAATCAAGCACAAATCTGGCTTCAGATGGGGTGACACGATAAATCCTGTGATATGGGTCAACATATACAGACGTGCTAAGAAGCTTTTGTTTGTGGATACCGCCTACATATCTATGAAAACATTCTGACAGAGCCCCCAAAATGTGGTAATGGATGCCACATTTCGCACCATCATTATATCACATTTCAGCCAACAAACAAAGCAGATAGGATGAACGGACAAGCCCTATGAAAGAGCTACTCAGGCCCGTTTATATCAATACGCACTTGGACGAATGCGCGAAGGTAGGAAGAAGAGGTAAAGATTAAGAAAGAGAAAAACATCAGCATGGAGGCTCTCACTCATGCTATATATATCGAATAAGAAAAGAAAGAGAGCCTCAACCATAGTGAAGCCAGATGGTAACCATAAGTAGTCACATATTTAGTAACGATTACCACTGACAGGCATACCAGGATTACCGGACATAGAAGCATTAGGGGGCATACCTTGCATAGCCATGCCAGGCATATTTCCCGGCATGGGCGCGCTACCAACACTACTGGCACAATAAGGGCAATATGTCCAACGCAACTCAAGCAGGCGCTCACACTTCGGGCAAGAACGCTTTAACTTCTGTCCACAAGATGGGCAGACCTGGAAATCAGTCTCCACACGAGCATGACAATTTGTGCAAGTCTGGCGCTCAGTCATCTCGGCCAACAAAGACTCTTCTTCTAATTGACGCTCGTAAATTTCCGCTAAAGTCTGGCGAGGGCGTAGGATAAGGTAGATAAATAAACCACCCACATTAAAGAGAGCGACAAGAATAGTAGCCAGAATCTGCGACACAAAATCTTGCGTGCGAGAACGAATGTCGCGAAAAGTCCAGATAATCAGACTGATTGAAAAAATTATCAAAAACATGACAAGGCAACCGACCAGAGGGCCAGTCAAATTTGAAAGTGTTGTTAGGATGTTCACAGGACTAATGCCCCTTTCAGAATAGAAAATAAAATTACTTTCTCATTTTAAGCACAAGGTATTGCACCCACATTTGTATTTAGATTATATACACTGCAATTTACAACGTTTTACAGGGTAGATGGATGACAAATCTAGGACTATGAGTTACAGACATGCAAACATATTCCAGGCAAGTTTGCCATACATGCACACAATCGCGCAACCCTTCAGGGATATTGGTTATATGTTTCAACATACATGCAAAAACCATCCCTTTCATTAACCCAAAAGCAAAAGCAACTACCACAGTGAAGATCATGTTTTCAGAAGTGAGCGAGACACGAATTCTGAACAAGCAGTCGTTTAGATAGAAAAGCCATCCAATTTCTATCAACACCACGAACTGAATCCCATTATACCCAATTACTCAAACAATGGTCCTACAGTAATTTTACTCTTTGACATAACTGGCCCTCTTTGCAGAAAAGGATTTCAGAAAAACTGCCAAGAAACACTATCTCTTTATATCATCGGCATCAACCATAATAAGAGAAGTGTAGAGAGATTTATAGGCTTGCATGCGATACCGATAACGAGATTTGCAGTAAAAAACAAGTATACAATCGTTTCTAAATAGAGTACTATGCTAACAACAATAAAAGCAGCTATACGGATCATAAAGCGAAGCATAATTCTAATCTAGTTCTTTAATACAGGACTATTTTCTTATTCTTTAGCCACTTTTAGAGTGGTATGATAGTTTGTAGCTAGCTGCATTTTTACACGTCAAGTTACATATAGAGCCGATTGGTTGGGGATTGAGGGGAAATGTGGTATACTTAGAACAAAGGTTCTTTTTTATTCAAGGAGGTTATCTACATGGCGAGTGGAAACTACGCCAAAAAGCCATTACCATCAGCATCTACAGATGCTAGCTCGCCAATTCCCGCCAGAGCCACCAAAAGGTTGTCACTGGTTACAAAAGATCCAGATACTGAAACAATCACCTTCAGTCGAGACAGCGCTTCTGTACGACCCATTACGACTGATCAAAGAGAAACTCCAAAGTCTCGTGCCGGGAATACGACGACTCTTCCCAATACCACCAAGACTCCTAAGAGTACGAATACGACCAGGCTTCCCAACAGCACGAATACTATTACGCGAACTGCAACGAAGAAAAAAGCGGAAAATAATACCGTGGTGCTGCCCGAAATAAAAATGGGAAAGCCCACTCGATCACTTGCAGAAAGTATTACAAGCATCCTGCCTGAAACACAGGGAGGAAATCCTACCAAAGTTCTTCCTACAACGCAAGCAATCAGAGCAGTTAATATAGATAAAGCCCTCACACACGATATTTCGCTGGCACGGCCGTTAGAACACCATCAACCCTGGATGAAACCCTGGCTGATCTGTTTCATCTTTGCGATTATCTCACTGTTTGTACTAATTTCAGCGGGTATATTTCAGCGAGTTAATATAATCAACATCTATGGTGGTGGACAAACATACTCAATCCAGGTGGGTGGAACACAATCCAAAGACTGGCAACAGACAAATCCAGAACCAATCAAAAAAACCATTCCACCAGCAGCAGGACCCTATGCAGTTCTACACGCACCCACCATTACCTCTGCTTTTATTAATGATGTGCTCAAAGCCCACAATTCGCCAGCAGCAGGCGAAGGTCAGGCCCTGTATGATCTAGGAGTACAATATGGCATTGATCCAGTGTTCGCATTGGCTTTTTTTCAGCATGAAAGCGGATTTGGGACAGCAGGAGAAGCCATGTCAACTCTATCATTGGGAAATCTCCGTTGCTATACAGGCGCAACCTGTATTGACCAGGATCGTGGTGGATATGCCAAATATAATACCTGGGAGGATGGCTTCAAAGCCTGGTATTCACTCATTCGCAACTATTATGTGAATAGACTTGGCTTGACGACAGTTGATACGATTATCCCTACCTATGCTCCGCCTGCTGATAGTAATAATGACGCAGCCTACATAGCATCACTTAAACAAGAGATTGATGGCTGGCATGCTGGTATAGTATAGAATGAACTAAAGATAAAGAGCACCTGCACTGTCCTTATTGGTATTGTGCAGGTGCTCTTTATCTTTAGATATTTAGCAAGCATGTTATGGCGTAATCAGCCCCTGCTCAAGGGCCTTGCTTAGAGCTTCTGTACGTCCAGATACATTGAGTTTTTGATAGATGTTCGCAAGGTGAAAATTTACTGTTCGCTCGCTAACGTAAAGACGAGCCGCAATCTCTTTATTGCGCAATCCACGTGTCAGCAGGCGCAGAACCTCCAGTTCACGAGTTGTTAATCGATCATGACGAGCATCGCCACGTCCCTGCCGTCCAACGTGAGAAAGTAATCTACCTGCCAGTTGAGGCTGAACCAATATCTCACCACTAGCTACTGTCTGCACAGCCTTCGCTAACTCATCCGGAGCGATATCCTTCAAGACATAACCATCAGCACCAGCACGCAAGGTCTCATACAAATATTCCTCACGATCCTGCGTCGCAAGTAAGAGAACCTTTATATCCAGATTCAGCTGCTTAATCTGCCGCAAAGCTTCTAAACTCTGGCCATTCGGCAGCTGTGCATCCATCAATACGACCTGCGGACCCAGTTCAAGCGACTCACTGACAGCTTGAACCCCATCAACAGCCTCACCAATAACGGAGAGACCAGGATACGTTTCTAATAAACGATGCAGGCCCGCCCGAGTGACCGCCATACTATCCACGATCAAAATCGTCACATGGTCTGCCCCTGTCACCTCGGGCTGAGAGGCCGCAGGAACCACGACAGGAAGGCTTGTCTCAGAGAAATAGTCTACCTCACTTACACACAGACTATAGGGAATGCTGACGCGCACACGCACGCCACGAGGCGTCACCGACTCAACATGCAATGAACCGCCAAGCTGTTCTAGACGGCAACGCAAATCATACATGATCGGCGTCAACAAAGTATCATCGGAGACAGATTGAACATTGAGAGTATCCTGTTGCTTATGCTCCTGTACAGAAGAAGTATCTGAAGATCCAGGAATACCATCATCCTCCAGACTCATCTGAACATCGTCTTGCCTGTAATGAAAAGCGAAACGTAGCCGCCGAGCATCTCTATGTTGCGCGACCTGATACAAAGCTTCACGCGCCACTAGATAAAGCAAGGGATCAATCACAGGCGAAAGATTGCCTTTGACCGGCTGATTATGCTCATCTCCACCTGTAAACGAAATACGGCTAGCCAATCCCAATCCTTCAGCCGTCTCCTCAACCAGACGAGAGAGAGCCTCAGCTAACGTCACGCCATCCAATTCAGGAATAGGCACATCACTCAGAGAAGAGCGAACAAGCGCGAGAGCCTCACAAGCTAACGTTTGCAAATCCAATAACCCGGTACCAACAGCATCTGCATCTAGCTTGCCACGCTGATCTGCTGGCTGTACTAGCGTTTGAAGTGCGTGCACTTCAATCAACAATGCACTCAATATATGTAACAGCCGTTCGTGCGGATACATACTCATGCTAGAACCCCTCTTTTAAATCACATTATCCATGATCCACAATCTAGGCGCAAAGGATTGCTTCGGTATAATCATTCCACTATAATGAACTATGTTTTGAGATGCTAAGTTTGAGGGAAAAAATATGCAAATCAGTGAACCAGCCGAATATGTCATGTTAGGACTGCTCTATACGCGCCCAATGCATGGTTATGAGATGTTCCAAATTATCGAAAATGGTACATTAGGACAAATCATCCATGTAGAAATGAGTCAGATGTATGCTTTTTTTAAGAAACTTGAACGCTTGCAGTATATTGAAGCAGAAATTTCGGCTCAAGGCACACGGCCACCACGCAAAATTTTCCATCTCACAACCATAGGACGCGACACGTTCACAGAGTGGATCACGCAACCAGTTGAAAAACCACGTGATATTCGCATTCTATTTCTGATTAAACTCTACTTTGCACAACAGCTACGACCCGAACAAATGTCATCGCTCCTCCAACAACAAATTCAAACCTGTCAGCAATTCCTCACACATCTACAAACAAAAAAAGGTTCAACAACGTTGCAAGCAGATAACGCAAACTTTTTTGATCAAGTCGTACTAAGCAGCCGTCTCCACCAAACACGCTCATTATTAGAGTGGTTGCACGAATTGTTGGCGGAGATAAATACCTATAGCAAAGAGGCTCACTAGAAATGATAGAGGTAGACCACTCCCGAACAATAACAACGCATCGAAAAAACACTTGAGGCTCCCTCAAGATAGGTATTCTCCTTCTACTGGTACTGATGACATAAGCAGCAAGGCAAATTGTGGATTATAATGCTTATCACAACCACTACAAGAGACCGCCCGCGAATACCTGCGGGTACGTGGATATAACTTTTTGCAATGAGGACATTGATAGATATATCGAATAGGACGACTCTCTCGACGGATACTTTCACGCCGGACACTTTCCTCATGCAACAACTTCCGTAAATCCTCCACAGCATAACCCGTAATAGCAGCCTCATCGATCGCAATGGAATCATAACCATGATGATGATGACGGCGTGGATTACCCTGTATACGGTCCGAAAGGTGAATTAATTCATGTGCAACAGTGACCTCTATCGATCCAGCTTGCATCGTTGGCTCGATAAAGATTAGATGGCGATGGGATAGCAATTTATCTTCTATCATCGACACAGATAATTTCAATGTCAGATTGGGAGCGGGAATGTAACAATAACAACCGAGAGCCATTACATTAAGACGCTTACCTGTCCAACGCATATATTCTTGACGATCCTGAGTTAACGCCAGCAAACCAAATTCAGAGAGAGGAAGCTGGAGCTTCTGCCAATAATGCACAAGCCAGGGTTCAAGTTGAACACGATCTCCATGAATAACAGCCTCAATCTGGAGCGGCGGAGGAGCAGGCGTTGTTAAACGGACACGTCTGGATCTACCCATAGTAGCCATAAACAGCTTCATTACTCCTAATAGACCTGATATAATGAATCCAACCTACACATTTCATTCTGCGCAGTTTAAATCAGCACAAAAATCCAATCGGAGCTCACTTAGAGCAGCAAAGAGCCATTAGCGAGTCGTACTAACAGTATATCAAGCATAAAACGTGAATGCAAGTGAAGAGAAATTATAAATCAACTGTAATTTTTCTCTTTTTGTGGTAATCATATAGCTTGACACCTCTACTTAACAGAGGTAAGATGGGGATTAGATTTTTACACAAACCTCCCGTACCTGCAAGGAGAGGCCCCTATGTCATTTCAGATCTGCATGAAGACAGACAAATCGTTGCAGCAACTCGCTACGGAGATACGCGACCTCTTATCGCTACCCCCATTTACATTTGATGCATTTGCCGAAGAACCTTACTGCCAATTTGATATGCTTGGCATGCTTGTACTTATACGACAGGTTCCAGAAGAGGATCGGGACCCTGAAGTTAAGGAATATGCATATTCTTTTGATGCAGAAATGTCGTTCCGGGAACACGAACTCGATACAGATACAATGGAACACAATTTACAGCCCTATTACACTCAATTGCTAGCATTTCATCTGGGAATAGATACCGCCTGCTATGAAAGAAAGAAAGTAGGTCAACACTGGCAGATACGTTATTGCTTTTACTGTAAGAATCCGAAATGGAAAGAAGATCTGTTATTTGGCGAACCTGGCTGGGTACCAGCCATCAAAGCAGGGTCACCTGGACCATGGCGTTTTATGCATTCTCTCTTCTAATATGCTAAACAATCTTATTTTTAAATCAATCCACGAGAGCAGGCCTGACGAATTTCAGAGAAAGCTAGCGATAGCATTAATTTTCCCATCCACAAAAATCCCTCGACACCGATGTCGAGGGATTTTTGTGGATGGGAAAATTACTTGTTATTTAAGGGCAACTTAATGGCAGCCACGGCAACGGTTGCATCTCGATCATCTAAAATATCGAAATCACCAAAATCATCCAGATCATCAAAATCATCATCATCTGGTAACGAAGAAGTATTATCATCATCCAATAGAGGACTGCTAGATGGTATGAATGAAGCGGGAACAATAGGTAAGTTGCTTTCTACAATTAAACCATTATCCATGTAGAGATGATATGGAAACATAGCAGGATCAAAGGCATCGCTATGGGAAAGCAGAATGATCTGCTCAAAGTGTTGACTGAGGACATCGCCAGTGACGACCTCGACAAGAGCCTGAGCACGACCACGATCAAAAGAACTTAGTGGCTCATCAAGCAAAACAAAACCAGGAGCAGCATTTAAATCTCTGGGCAGAGTGGCGATAGCAAAGGCCAGGCGAAGAGCTAAAGAAAGCAGATCTGCCGCACCACCGGAAAGAGCAGAAGTAGAAATATATGCACCAGCCGCAGCATCCCAGACCTGAATCTGGAAAGCACCATCACTATTAGCATCATCGGTATGCTCAGTTATCAGATGGACATCGTGATAACGACCTCCAGTTAACAAGGGCAAAATCTGTTGCATATAATATTCTGTACGTGGCAACATCTTATGCAAGAGGCGTTGCTCAGCTTCTTGCAATAACAAATGACCATGCTTCTTCGTTTGATAAGAGCGCTCCTCCTGTTGCATCTGTGCACGTGTCAGCTCAAGATCCAACATCTCACCAACAATACCCAGTTTCTGACCGAGAGTTTGTTCACGCTGCTCTAGCTCATCTAGCTCCTGACGACAGACAGCATACTCATCCTCTAAATGCTCACGATCTGCAACCGTATACTGTTCCAGAAATGACCAGAGTGCTACGAGATCAGCATACATGTAACTAGCAACATCCGGATAATTATGCAAGGCAAGAACTGCAGAAATCGACTCCTGACTACCACCGATCTCTTGCTGACAAAGCTGTATCTTAGCCAGAGAAGCTCCTTCATGTCCTTGAAGAGACTCCAATTCTCGCAAAATCCCCTCTTCATCCGCTTCCATCAACTCATTCTGGCAACGTGTTCGCAGAGCGGTCAGCGCTTCAGCAAACGGATTTAACGGCACGATCCAACTGCCTAGAGTATTGCTAAATTTTGCTAGTTGCTTATAATGCTCAGAGAGAGATTCCTGACGATCGTTCAGAAGTTCAGTATAATGGGCATCGCGCTCCTGGAACATTACTTTCTTGCCAAGCGTGATGTGCAGCTCTTCCAACTGCCTACGGGCAACATTCTCAGCATTACCAACCGCAGTCTGTCCAAAGGCGACCCCTAAAGGCTTCACGCGCTGACGTAGAGAATCCTGCAACGATTGTAAAGCGCCACGTAAGGCCATCTGCTGCTCACGAGCATGCTCAAGCTGCTGCTCCGGGCCATTCATCTGAAAATGGGCATCGCGATCTTCAAGGGCATTCTGGCGCACCAGTAGTGTATCCAGAGCCTCCTGCTGCTCCTTCGTTTGATTAGCCAGAGCTCTCGCCACATCCAATTTACCATCCAACGAAGAGATTTCGTGCTCGGTCGCTTTAATCGTACTTTCAACCAGATCCTCTAGTGCAGGTATCCCAACAATATCTTCATCCTCCGGACTAACGAGAGGAAGCGCACCGGAACCAAACGACTGCAAAGATGGAACTGGACTGTCCTGAATACGCGCACTAATACTTGGCAGAGGAAAATTCTCTTGACCTGCGAGCATCGTAATCTCTTGATGCATCAGCTCGACAGAAGACTGATCCTTTTGCAGATTCTCTTCAAGATTATCCCATTCTTCTTGCTTACGCTGCTCTGCCAGACGAGTATGCTCTCTACGTAAAACCGCAACAGCTTCCAGGATGGCATTAACTTTATTACGGGCTGAATTAGCTTCGTCAAGTTTACTCTTCATGCGCTGCTGCGCATCACCCAGATCGCCCTGATCACGTGTGCGATCCAGAAACGATTGCGCATCTTCCAACGATGGCGGAATCGCGCCACCAAGCGAACGAATTTCACGCTCTACCTGCTGGAGCGCATCTTTACTACCAGCCATACTCATAGCGGCTTCGCGAGCGGTAACCATCATACCCACGCGGTTATGAGCCTCTTGTTCTTGTTGTTTAAGAGTCTTCTCTTGATCGTGTGCTTTACGATAATTCCGCATGAAAAAAATGATCGCAATAAGCGAGGCAATACATACACCAAACAAGATAATAGCCAAAAAAACTGACATAGAGATAAAGAGCAGTGCCCCAATCAAAGAAAAAAGAGCCACAAAACCACACAGACTCATGCCGAGCAATGCGCGGTGCGTAACGCCACGAACCTGTAAAGACTGAGTGGTCAGGATTCCCTGATGCTGGCGTGCCAGATTCACATGTTGTTCAGCCTGCGCCAGACCTTGAGCCAGACCTTTCAAGCGATGCCACTCTTCAACCTGCCGCCGGATACTGAGTTGACGCCAAATCTTCTCCAAACTATCAGCTTGCTGCTGTACTTGCCCAGCCTCATGCTCCACCAATGCTTGCTCATTCTCTGTATCTTCCAGATCGCGAGCAACCTTCCGCAACAAGTTCTCATTCTCTTCCGCCAGTGACTGACTAGAAACACGGCGCGTGTAATGCGTTTCAAGCTGCGTTAAATAAGCCAATCGTTCAGCAAGGAAAAGCAAGCGCCGTAAACGATCTTCTAAGCGAGGACGTTGAATGCGACGCTGGTCTTCCAGATCCTGCAAGGATTGTTGCGTACTACGCAAACGGCTACGGGCCTGAGCAATCTGTTCATCCAACGCCCGCAAATTTTGCTTTACCTCATTATGCTCATGCTGTTCCAGCTCTAACTCTTTAATAGAATCAACAGCTGTAAGCAGATCATTCGACATGCGCTGAAGCGTCCCAAATGAGCGCGTAAGTTCGGCTAAATCACTCACACGCCGCTCAATTTTAGGCAGCTCCTCGCGTTCTCGACGCTCTAGATCAGCAATCTGCTGTTCAAGCACAGGCAATTCACGATGAGCCTCAGCGATATCATCATAAGAAGCAATAATCTCAGAAAGAGTAGCACCAGCCTTCTTCAACTGCAGAACGCGAGCCTGACGGCTCTTCAACTCAAGACGCTTCGAATGGATATCCTCAAGTGCCTGTTCTAACTCGCTAATTTCAACTTCTTGCTGCTCAATAGCAGCCAGATAATCATGCACCTGTACAGCATCAAGGGCATCCTCAAGCTGTCCTAATTGAGCACGGACCTGCGGAATATGAGATTGAACGTCAGCGAGCGTGAGACGATCAGAACACACATTGAGATGCTGATCATCTTCAGGACTAATCTGGAACTGCTCCAAAAGTTCAGTCAACACATCCAGCCCCTGAAGATTACGAATTGTCGTCTCGCGAGCAGCCTCAGAAATAGTCTCTAAGCGGGTCAAGCCTTTCTGCTCAATCAGACCCGAATCGCGTAAAGTCGAACCATCCAACTTACCAAGGACAGAAACAACACGCTCATTCACAGCCACTAGATCAGTAATGGGTGGCTCATCGGGCATACCGAGTTGTTTTACAAGCAAAGAGGCAACTTGATCATGACCACGCTCAAGCGTACGTGTAACAGTCAACTCACTCGTACCGACGGAAAGAGTCAGAGAAACAACAGCGTCAGTAGCCCCATAGAGGATCAAATCATCCAGAGAGCGATGTTCACGGCGAACAGCTAGAGATTCGCCATATAACGCGAAATAAATACTTTCAATAAATGCAGACTTCCCCGCTTCGTTTGGACCCTGGATCAAGATACTACCACGCTGGGGGAAATGCAGGTTCATAGAGCGAAACAGCCTGAACCGTTCAATGGTTAAATGCTTTAAAATTATCATGGGCCTACTCCGTTCGCCAGCGTCCAATTGATCTCATCAATTGGACGCCAATAGAGAATGTCGCAGCAACTATCTATTTTTTATCTCATCTATGGCTAACAATAACTCTTCTTTCATAAAGTGTAGCGCAGTCTTTTCGTTCTCATCGGTTGCAGCAGCAATCCGCTCATCAGCCAGGAGAGACAATTCCTCCCGCAAAGAGAGCCGCTCATCCATTGCAGGAGAAATCGGCTCATCCTCTGCTTCATGAAGGAGAGAAAGAGTACTATCATCAATAGCGAGAGCGAAACAATGTTCTTCCCCATAGCGACGAATTTGATTTAAATCAAGCAAGTGGTAAGCACTACGTGCCAATTCTCCCTGCAACGACAAGAGAATCATAGCACTATCATCACAAAGAGGACGTAAGCGCTCCAACATAATCTCGGTAGGAGAATCAGCAGAGCCCTCAGGCCAGAGTTCAGCAGTTTGGATCGTCAAGCGACGCATAGAAAGAGCATCGACGCTGATATGGTTACACCAACGAATACCATCAGCCGCCAGGCCCAGAAAGACAAAACCAGGAGCTTGATCAGGAGTACTAAAATCAATATATTGAGTTGCTCCTGCAACAACCACATCGGTTTGACCAATACGCGTCTGGCTATAATTATGCTGGTAACCAGCCAAAACATAGCGAAAAGCCGTCTGTTTACGCAGGCTATTTTTACTCACCACCGCACGTGTATCAAGAAACGAAGAACCAACAGTCAATCCTTCAATAGGTGCATGTAAAATCAGGAGAGGGATAGCAGCCCGTTCAATATCCAACGAGACCTCTACATCTGCCAAAGGATCGCCCACCTGACCGGGCAACACACCCAGCCCACAAATCCCCACGGTCATGTCCCGAACATCCACAAACATCGGCTCCAACTGATGAGCCTCATTGCGATGAGTCGGAGAAAAATAACGTAAAGCCCCTAGACTAGCATAGCTCATCTGCGGCGCAGGGACAGAATTTCCCAGCAAAGACTGCCCAGAAGCAGGAGTATCATGAACCCCACCCAGAGCAAATGTCTGTACGCCAGCCTGTTTAAGTTGCGCAAGACGCTCCGCGATAAAACTACGGTCCCGTTCATCCGGCATCGTCGTATCGAAAAGATCACCCGCCTGAATAAATAAATCAACCCCCTGCGCAATCGCAAAATCTGTAGCTTGTTGAAAAGCATGGCGCAACCGCTGCTGGCGCTCCTCACGTTTGCGAGGATGTTGACCAAAGCCCGTATAACCGAGATGATTATCTGCGGTTAACACCACGGTAACCACACCATCGCGAGGCGGGCTATCATCAAGAGTTGAATCCGATTCCGGGTTATATTTCACTAGATCATCTCCCATCGGGACCACATCCTTGCTAACTGGCATCGGAGGCCAGCTACTTCTCCACAAACAAAAGAACACAGACAAGGCCAGAGAAAAAATGTAGTCAAATAAAAGTACTTAATCAGCAACCAGAATCATAGCATCCGTCGTACCTATTATAACGAAGAAAAACGGACGCTTCATAGATGCCATTGCTCTTTCTCAAAGGTGAGTCTATCACAAAAACCAACGATTAAAAACGAATCAGGATGGTAAGAGGGACTATTTGGGGAATAAAAGGAGTAGCCCAAAGTAATACAAAAGTACTTATTCACTCATTGTCATAGACAGTATGAAAAGCAAAATATTAATATGATATCAACCGTGTAAAATCAAAGACCAAAACAGGAAATGAGATTACACAGAGGGTTATCAATGCAGATATCAGAAAGCGATAGCCAATTGGTGTAATGACCTTTATTATTAGAACAATGTATTCGTATTAATAATTGGCAGCTAGAAAGCTACCATGTTTTATCAGTCATGTGGGAGAGCAGAGTGGTGGCAGTAAAGTACTCAACACATTTAGAGAGAGATAAAGAGACAAGAAAAGTTCTTCTCTCATTAGCCCAAAGCATCCAAGAACGCGATATCGTCACCTACGAACATTCACGTCGAGTAGCGGTCTATGCCCAAAGACTGGCTCGTTATCTGGGATGGACCAGACATGAGGCCCGAGATCTCGCCTTAGCAGCACTCGTACACGATCTCGGAAAAACCTGGATAGGGAACGACATCTTAAACAAATCCGCCGCACTCTCAATTGAAGAGAGACGTAAAATGGAACGTCATCCGGTAATCGGTGCACGTATCCTAGTCGGTTATGAAGTTCACCCCTTTTATGTAGAAACAGTGCTCCATCATCACAAATCCTGGAATGGGCAAGGATATCCAGCCAAATTTAAAGGCGAAGAGATACCACTAAGTGCACGCATACTTACAATAGCTGATGTTTACGACGTACTCACCTCGCAACGCCCATATAAAGAGCCACTCACCATTGACGAGGCTCGCGAGCGTCTACTAGCAGGATCAGGAACCAATTTTGATCCCACAATATTACAAGCATTTGTGCATATTCTAGATATGACACCAGATTTCACATTATCGCAACACGTCTGCGCAATCGAAATGAAGCATTTACAATCAGCCACATTTTACAGTATGTTCACAGCAAATTCTTAATACAGACAGGATTTCACGCCATTGCAATAAAGACGCTGGATGCATGGAATCCTGCTCTATCTACGGCATTTGCCAGAAGGGCTTACTATCGAGCGGCACATCACGATTATAATTGAGATTGTAGTTAGCAGGAAGCATCATATCACCCCGATAGAGCCCCCATTTATCAATTAACGCCCGATAAGTACCATTACTTTGAAGAAAGTCCAAAGAAAGATTGAGAGCCACAAGCAGAGTAGAATCATTCTGACGCAACACAATCCCCTCCGTCGTCACCCCAATCACAGCCCCACCCAGTGAAAAAAGGTCTGGATAGAGTTTGATATAATAATCAACAATGGAAGAGTCTTCATAGGCAGCAACAACACGCTTCGACTGAAAAAGATGGACAGCATCAATATCTTGCTCAACGATAACCACAGTGATAGCAGATTTCTTAGCTTGGCGACAAATATCACTGGCATGAAGCAACTCCCGCTGCTCCGAATTCCCCATCTTTACAGCTACGGTTTGGCCACAAAGATCATTTAACGTATGAATATGCAGAGGATTTCCCTGAGCAACAAGTAAAGACTCGCCCCCACGAAAATATGGCACAAAGTCGACTTTCTGTTGTAACTCAGGAGTAATACTCATAGCAGAGATCACAACATCAAAACGCTTTGCAAGCAAATCATCGATTAAAGACGGAAAATCATCAGACACTATCTCAGGACGTACAGACAAATGCTGTGAAATAGCATCAATCAAATCGATATCAAAGCCAGCTGGAAGTCCCTGAGCATTGAGATACTCCTGAGGAGGATAATTAGTATAACTTCCAATCGTAAGCACATGCGACTTAATAAGCGGTATACTGTTGGCCGCGATAGTCGATGACGTTGAAATCGGAGTCCGAGAAGCAAGCGGGATCCCGGAACAAGCCGAAGGTAGCAAGAAACAAAAGATAAAGAAAAAAGTGAGAAAGCCCTTCAGACACACATAGCGCCGCCCACCTCTCCAAAAGGAAAAACCATTAGAAATGAAAACTCCTCTCACCTTGAACGAGATTTAGGCGCATCCCCTGCTTTATGTGCCTTACGTTATTTACATCTACCAGTAATTACGTTAAAAGAAGACGCCGCCTCACACAGAGGAATTTCTGAATTGTGAGCAACACATTTTTGGTACGCCCGGTTTCCACACAACCAGGGGCCGAATCAGCATCCTACCTCATAGAAACGCAGCGCCACATAAAGCAAACAAAACCCTAAAAGCCGATTAAAAGCCGGTTATTGGAAAGTGCTGAAGCCAAATCTAAATATTATAGAGATTAATTGCTGAGTTAGATAATTTTTTTATACTACAGAAAATTATCAGTAAGATAACAAGAGAATAATCATTTATCAGAGAAAGATATGATACACTATCAAATAGCATAGAAGCATCGTTGAAACTAATCATTACATAGTATTGTAGAATTAAAAGCGCAGAATTCATATTGAGAGACTTGGAGGGTTCAGATATGACAATAAAGTTTGACCGCACTATCTGTTGTGATCTCAGTGAAACCATCTCTCGTGAATGGCTCGTAACAAATGGCCAGGGCGGATATGCAGCAGGGACGATTGCAGGGGTGCTTACACGGATGCAGCATGGAATGCTTGTCGCAAGATTACCAGACACATGTACAGCACACCTTTTGCTCGCCAAATTGGACGAAGAAGTCACGTTTGACCAAAAAACCTATTATCTAGGAACGAACGAATATCGGAATGGCACATTCAATCCATCTGGCTTTGTTCATCTAGAATCTTTTTGTTTGGAAGATGGATTTCCTATCTTCACATATCGTCTTGGTGGCATAAATGGAATCTTATTAGAAAAGCGTATCTGGATGGCGCAAGGTCTCAACACAACGTACATTCAATATCGTGTTTTACAATCACCCATCGCCGACAAACCATGCTATAAGCGCAACATCTCAACGAACACAGTTGTAGCAAGCAATGGTCTCTTAGCCTCTAGTACATCATCGCAGGAACAACAAGCCCTCACAATAACCCTCCTACCATTAGTCACATATCGCCCATATAACAAGCTACAAAGATACCATCCAGATAAACATTTCCATGTACACATCCATGGAATAAAAGAGGCGGAGAAAGATACGTTTAGGGCTAACATAGAGAATGTATCGGAGTTTCCAAAAGGGACAGTCGGAGGAAGCATTTATCCTGATACAGCAAAGACGCCATATCATATCCTAGCAGTAGGACAAGAAGAGAGTCAGGCCACATTTATTCCTACGGGAGTATGGTACTGGAATTTTTTGAAGCGTTGTGATGCTGCAGCAGGACACGAACATATAGATGATCTCTACCTTCCAGGAGTGATACGCGCCCAGTTACGACCAAACAACAATGCAACATTGACTATCGTTATCAGTGCCGAAAAACTACAACCTCAATTATATCAACCCGAAAGCATTGCACAGCTTTACAACGATAATAGAGAACGACAAAGAACATTTCAAGACGCACAACATCATCACATACCAATCACAACCCCTTCCACCTCTCATACTAGAGATAAAGACTACTTCCAGCATTTACTCCATGCCAGTGAACATTTTTTAGTTCATCCGGCACAAAAGGAAGAGACAAAACAGCAAAAGTATATTGACACATCCAACGGTAAGCGTGTATGCAAACCCCAACAAATGCTACTATTACTCTCAGATTATTATTCGATGGAGAATAAGACGCGAGATGCCTTGATCGCATTACCAGGTCTACTATTGGTCACAGGAAAGTATACCGAAGCGCAGTGGTTCCTCCAAGAGTTGGCCGACTACTTCATTGATGGGATATTACCAGACCGCCTACCGACAGATGACAATGCCCTGACTGATCATGATTATTGCAGCGTAGATACTACACTCTGGTACTTCTATGCGCTCAACTGCTACCTTAAAGCAACTCAGCATTATAAGTTTTTAGAAGAGCTTTTCCCACAGTTAACAGAATGCATAAACTGTTACATCCACGGTACACACAACGGTATACACTGCGACCCAATCGATGGACTACTCATGGCACAAAAAGAAGGCAAAGCACTCACCTGGATGAATATATATCATGACGGAAGGCCAGTCACACCTCGCGCAGGCAAGGCAGTCGAAATTAACGCACTCTGGTATCATGCCCTAACACTTATGCAAACCTGGGCAGAACGCCTTAGTTATATTGGTCATATAGGCCACAACGCCAGCAACTACCAGCAATACGCCAACCATTGTAAACACAACTTCCAAAGACGCTTCTGGAATGCAGAACGGGGCTACCTTTATGACGTCATAGACGGACCTGAAGGAAACGATGCCACGCTACGTGTCAATCAACTGTTCGTACTCTCGTTAGCACATGTACTATTAGAACCAACCTATCGTCAACAAGTTTTTGAAACCATTACACAACATCTCGTCACAGCGTATGGACTTAGAACGCTAGCTCCCCAGGAATCCAGTTATCATAGTCACATAAAGATAGATAGTAGGAATCCTGACGCCTATCAGCTAGCATTGCACCAGGGTAGCTGTTGGACCTGGCTCATAGGCCCGTACATTGATGCAATGCTATCCCAACGAGATAGCTCCACCATAAAGCAAGACACCTACCTGTATCAAGAATGTCTCAGGCAGAAAGGGATACAACAGTTAGAGATACTAGGAGAACGCTTTCGAGTCAACCTCCTAGACATGTGTGAAGGTATCTTTGACGGTGACAGCCCTCAACAAGCCGGACCTCAAAGTGCCTCACTACTGACAACAGCAGAATTATTGCGTAGTTACGATCAACTTGTGAGAATGCGCATTGAGCATCCAGAAGACTCACTTCTACACTAAACAACAAAAGTTCTGCACACTTTAGGCAAGTTATCCACAGTGGCTGTGGATAACTTTTTTTTAAATCCATCATCAAAGCGCACAGACATAAAAGACATCTATTAACGTCAAATGATGAATAAAAGCTCATACTACATCTTTTTTTATGACAAATAATTCATTTTGTGGCGATTTACCCCTGTTTTACACCAATTTTTCCTATAATTCGGACTTATTAACATTTTCTGTGGATAAATCCCCAAAAAAGGATATAGCCAGTAATATTGCCGTTATATAGCCAGTAATATTGCGGCAATAAAATTTCACGCAGATTTCACACGATAAGTTTTCCACATTTACATGTGGATAAGTTTTCCACATTATCCACATGTGTTATGTCTAGTTGATAATCTCTATATCACTCCATATAGCTAGCTATATAACCAAGGTGAGTACCCCCTTAATAACTAGACATAACATAAAGTTTTCCACATTTGCTGTGGATAAGTTTTCCACATTATCCACATACGCATAACTGGTAATATAGCTAGCTATATATCAATGTGCTTGAGTACATTGATATATACAAAATCTCCGGATATTTATCACTTATCCACAGCAAATGTGGATAAGTTATCCACATTATCCACATTTTATATAGCTGGTAATATAACTGGTAATATATGCCACCTAAAATCAAATAGTTTTCCACATTTGCTGTGGATAAGTTTCGCTACAACATCGACAAATAGAACTCCATAATATAGCTGGAAATAGTTTTCCACATTTGCTGTGGATAAGTTTTCCACATTATCCACAGGTATATACAAGTTTGGCAAAAATCAGCGTAAATAATCACTGTCTGCCTGGGATAAAATTGTCCTGATCACTGCTCGCTTGAAACCAAAATGGTGCCGAGCAAGCAGTGATTTAAGACCAAAAAGGTTCTTATTACTGCTTACTTGAAACCAAAATGGTACCGAGCGATCAGCGATTATGAGCTCAAATTATACCGATCACTGCTCGCTTGAAACCAAAATGGTACCGAGCGAGCAGTGATTTGGGACCAAAACGGTTCTTATCACTGCTTACTTGAAACCAAAATGGTACCGAGCGAGCAGTGATCGGGACCAAAACGGTTCTTATCACCGCTCGCTTGAAACCAAAATGGTACCGAGCAGTCAGTGATTTGGGACCAAAATGGTACCGAGCAAACGGTAATTCAAGACCAAAAAGAAATATTATAGTCAACAATCAATTTACTGATATCAATCCAAGGCGGGATTTCTTAATAGATCGTCAGAAAATGAGGATTTTTCCACAGCTGAGTAACTTTTCCACAATGGATGTGGAAAAGTTATCCACACACACAAAAACCTGTGGATTTCATGTGGATAACCTGTGGATAACTTTGGTTTTTATGTGGATAACTAACGTATCTATGTGGATAAGTTATGAACAATTATTCATCGCTTAAAAAAGTTATCCCCAAGTTATCCACCGGTTTACCTACTTATCCACATAGATAAACCTAAATTGTCCCGCCAAAACAAAAGTGTCCAGAGGCCTTTAAGCCCCTTACCAAGCCAGCTCATAAAGATTTATAAATGTCTATACAAGGGTGCAAAAAAAAGTTATCCACTTATCCACATCCCCTACTACTACTACGTTATATATTTTTTTAAAAATATTTATAAATACGTAATTACGTAACCGTAGTAGTAAATGTGGATAACTTTTTGAACGGCATTAAAAAAATGAAAACGGAGCTCATCGGACAAGCGCACGAAGATCCCATGAATATCGGCAAGAACCAGTAAAAAAAGAGGAGATGTTTGTAAAGAAAAGTACAAAATATGTATTTTGTGACAAAAATTAGAGACAGTTACCATGCAAACGTGATAACCTTTGCAAATCATGCTATAACTACAAAAGTATAATTTGGAATTATGTAAAACAAGTAAAAAGAGTATAGACATGCCCAGATGTCCTATCACCAATAGTGTTGACTTAGCTCTATCGTTGCAAGTAGTACAATAGGTATAACACTTTGTACTGGTCCATGTATTTGTGTTTATACTTGACTCTTAACGTTTAACTTTTATCCGCGTCTTGTTAGATATACAACGACAATCGGAATAGCTATAAACGAGACTTTTAGTAAGATGACTCGTTATATTGGTGGAATGAAACCTAAACTATCTTGATAAATACACAAAAATTAGGATCTCTTTGTCTCTTTGTCTGAGGATTCAAATATGGCATCAGTAATCGAAACAATCAAAGCCAGAGTGGATATAGTAGACGAGGTTAGTACCGTTGTCACTCTGCAGAAATCGGGGAAATCCCTCAAAGGTCTATGCCCATTTCACAATGAGCACAGTCCATCATTTTATGTGTTTGGCGAAACCCAATCCTGGCATTGCTTTGGTTGTAACGAAGGTGGAGATGTTTTTAGTTTCGTACAAAAACAACAGGGACTCGAATTTCATGAGGCTCTGTTATATCTTGCTGAAAAGTCAGGCGTACCAGTCGAAGAGCAAGGAAGAGGAGATCCTGAGGAAGAACGTGAGGCCAGTGCAGCCAGAGAGAACTTACGGAAACTGAATGAAGATGCATTACTCTGGTTTCATCAAATGCTTCTGCGTTCTCATGAGGCCGAAGGTGTAAGGGCGTATGTACAAAGCCGTGGTATCTCATCGGAGACTGTACTCGCCTTCAGTCTGGGATATGCCAGCGAACAATGGGAAAGTCTGTCACGTTTCTTACTGAGTCGTGGTTATACTGAACAAGAGATAGTTACAGGCGGGCTAGCACGCTGGCGCGAGAGTGACGACCTAGGTGGAGAGCGTAGCGGTATCTATGACTACTTTCGCAATCGCTTGATCTTTCCAATTCGCGATGAGCGAGGACGTGTAATTGGTTTTGGAGGACGGGCATTAGGCGATAGTAAACCAAAGTACCTAAACTCACCTCAAACTATGTTGTTTGAAAAAAATACCGTCTTATATGCGATCGATATGGCGCGAGATGCAATACGAGAAGCCAAGCAAGTGATAATTGTAGAGGGGTATGTGGACGCAGTTATTGCACATCAATATGGCACCAAACAGACCGTCGCATGTATCGGTAGCGCCATCACAGAAAAGCACATTCAAAAATTAAAGAAACTTACCAGACAGGTGACACTGGCACTAGATCCCGATGCTGCGGGCAGCGCGGCGACTGAGCAAGGTATTAAAGAAGCCCTCAAAGGTTTTGATCGTACAATAGTTCCGGTGCCTTTAGCCGGAGGGAGTACGCCAAAATTTCGTCAGACAGGGAAAAAAGGCCAACAAAAACAGGACAAAGAGCTCCAAACGCGCGGCATCATACGCCTCGAAGAGCAAGTAGACGCCGATATCAATGTTCTCCAATTGCCTCCCGGCGAAGATCCTGATGAAGTGATCCTGCGCGACTTTTCAACCTGGTTTTACGCAGTCAACCATCCGCTCCCACTAGTTGACTACTACTTTGTTGTCAAAACAGCAGATTTGAATTTGCGAGAGCCAGTTGGAAAGGCTGAAGCCGGCAAGAGGCTTTTACCAGTCATAGCTATGATCAGTGATCGTATTAAGCGCGACGCCTACATACGCAAACTGGCAGGTATGATCAGCATCGATGAAAAAAGCTTATACAGCGAGCTTCAGCAAGTCTTGCGCGGACAAAAAACAATGGTTACCACTGCTGATTTCAGCGGTAAAACACTAGAAGCGGAAAAGCCACCGGCTCAAGAATGGGAACAAGCAGATGAAGGGAGAAGTAAAAACAAGGATAAGAATATAAAAGGGGATACCGAAGACAAAACAATTTCGAGAAGGATCGGGCTTGACAGAACCGAGCTAAGTGCGCTAAAATGGGAAGACTACCTTATCGGGCTACTCTTACAGAATCCCGCGTTGTACCCACATGTTTGTGCTATAATTAACGAAGGTGACTTCGCTGGGACAGACACGCGGGAGTTGTACCACTTACTCAACTCTGTGTATCAACGTGAATCTTCCCCTTCATATCAATCCTTAGAACAATCTGTGCCTTCGGCTCTGATGCCCGCGGTAGCCAGGGTGTTTGAGAGCATTAAGGCGATGTCTCCACGAGACGCAGATGCACTGGTGAAAGATGCAGTTCAGTGCGCAGCACGTCTTAAAAAAACACGATTGCTACAATTAAATACAGAACTAAAATTTCTCTTACAAGAAGCAGCCGCGACTGGCGATAGGATGGCCGTCAGGCAGTTTCAGCAACAAACAGTTGCAATACAACGACAGTTACTTACACTAAGTACCGCAACAAGGTTACAAGGGTAAATGAAACTGTAAGCTGTGGTGGAATACAAAGAAACAACCCAAAAAGTGGCATGATCGTATAGATCAGAGCCAACAATCAAAAAAATCATTTTTTACCAAATCGGACCAGAAGGCAGGAATTATCATCATCTTTTATCGTTTATCATATTAGGCCTGTTTTCTGAAGGGGGATGCCAGAATGGTGAATCGGGACCAAGAAGTGATGGATCGCGTACATAATGAACATAGTAATGTGAGTACTATTGATGCAGGGCTATTGCCTACTGTTTTTAGTCTTGAACATTTTGATATGGATACTACCACATTGAGTGATGCGGTAGATGTTTTTGATATTGACTCCGTTGGTCATCATGCCCACGTAGCAGTAGGAAGTTTAACCGCACCTGCTGAAAACAGCGAGGGATTTGACCCGTTTAAGTTACGGGACGAAGAACCTATGGATACCCTGGATCCGACCAAAGAGCCACCAGCTGATTGGGAGCCTGGCCCAGAAGAAGTAGCGGATGCTGAGATCCTGGCAGGGCCCAAATGGGATGAGCTTGGTGAAGGCCTGGGGATTGTTGTGGCTGACCTCGAAAGCAGCCTGGATGATCCTGTCCGAATGTACTTACGTGAGATCGGTCGCGTGCCCTTGCTGAATGCTGAAGAAGAGGTGCGCCTGGCTCAGTTAATGGAGCGTGGCAAACAAGAGCGTGCTCGCGCCGAACGTTTGAAGGTGACTCCACATCGTAAGTATGTTTCGGATGGCGAGGAGGCACAGCGCCGCCTGACTGAGGCAAACTTACGCCTGGTTGTAAGTGTCGCGAAAAAATATATTGGCCGTGGTATGAACCTGCTTGATCTTATTCAAGAAGGGAATATCGGCTTGATACGTGCCGTTGAGAAGTTCGACTATACAAAGGGCTATAAGTTTAGTACGTATGCCACCTGGTGGATTTGTCAGGCTATCACACGCGCTATTGCTGATCAGGCTCGCACTATTCGCATCCCAGTGCATATGGTCGAGACTATCAATCGCCTGATTCGTATCAGCCGCCGGCTATTACAGGATCTTGGTCGCGAACCAACGTCGGAAGAGATTGCCGAACAAATGGAGATTACCGCCGAAAAAGTGCGTGAAATCATCAAGGTGAGCCAGGAACCTGTGAGTCTGGAAACACCTATCGGCGAAGAGGATGACAGCCATTTAGGCGATTTTCTAGAGGATCAGACGGCACTGGCTCCTGCAGAAGCTGCCAGCCATCAACTACTGAAAGAACAGGTTGAGGATGTTCTGGATAGTCTGACCGAGCGCGAACGTAAAGTATTGCAATTGCGCTTTGGCCTTGATGATGGTCGTAGTCGGACTCTGGAAGAGGTTGGTAAAGAGTTTCATGTGACCCGTGAACGTATTCGTCAGATTGAAGCCAAGGCTTTACGTAAATTACGTCACCCTAGCCGTAGTCGTAAGTTAAAAGATTACTTGGATTAATCTGCTTTCCACAATGTGCATAACTCTAGATGAATGTGGATAACTTTATATATTGATCACTTATAAATGTCCTGTGTGAGCCGATTCAGAACGGTTCACACAGGACATTTGTTGTCCCGCTATACACTTAAAAGAAGTTTATACGCTTAAAGTGAAGTATAGACGGTGTATGAAGCATGAAATTTGAATTTTTGTAGACATAATAGCAGTAAGAAAAATATGTAGAAAATGTGAAGAAGTTATCCACATTTATGATGAAAAAGGTTACATAAATAAAATGTGGATAACTTATCCACATTGTGGAAACAAATAATACCTGAAAACAAAAATTTGCGAAACGTTACATTTTCTAAGATATTAGAATGATGGATATGCCCCAGAACGCTCTGAGAGCCAGCAGAGACGCGTTGGATTTCCTTTTGGATATTGGGGGAGAGGTTGTAGAAGATAGATGCCTCTTTGGGCTCATCTCAGCGGCTCGGATTGTTGAGCTAAATGTAGGAGAAGTTATACAAGTAACTTGTTAACTTGTGTAATAATTTCTGTCTTATTTAATTGTTGGCGGTAGTTTCGATCTTCATATTTTATAAAACAGAAAATTGCTTAAATAAAGAGAAGAGGAAATATGCTTGTCCTCTCCTCTCTTCCATGCTAGCTTATGAGGTTAGCACTTTCAAATGTTTTAGCTGTTTTGCGCAGAATAGCAACGAAATCAGATTTGATACTAGCTCCTCCAATCAAACCGCCATCAATGTCTGGATATGCGATGAACTCTTCAATGTTTTCTGAAGTAACGCTACCACCATAGAGAATACGAATAGCATTAGCCGCGTCTTTACCATATATATCGGCATAGGTAGAGCGAATGAAACTAATAACCCGATTAGCCCCTTCTGCAGTCGCCGCTTTACCTGTACCAATAGCCCAGATAGGTTCGTAAGCGATGACAATCTGGCTTGCTTGCTGAGCTTTCAGATTAGCCAGACTCTTACGTATCTGCGCTTTGATAAAAGCGTCTGTTTCGCCGGCTTCATATTGTCTAAGGTTTTCCCCGACACATACGATGGGACGTAGATTGTGTTTAAGAGCCGCCAGAGTCTTTTTATTTACAAGCTCGTCGCTTTCATTGAAATACTCACGGCGTTCAGAATGCCCCAGAATAACAGATGTACAGAGTTCTTTAACCATACCAGGAGAAATCTCGCCAGTGAAGGCTCCCTTCTCCTCAAAATACATATTTTGAGCTCCCAATTCGATACCTGGAACTGGCATAGCCTCTAACGTTTCACTAACCGCAGACAGAGAGATCGCTGGTGGACAAAGAATACTCAAAATATGAGCGTTACTGCGTGTGATATGACCCAATTGTGGAATAAGCTCTACCGCAAATTCTGAAGCCTGTTTGGGTCCTAGATTCATTTTCCAGTTGCCTGCAATAATTGCGGTGCGAGATATAGTCATGCATTGCTCCTTTACAAGCGCTGATCGGCTGAGATCTGTTATATTTGCAGGGTAGCCTGACCAGACCACCCTGTGACTTTTCTTGAAAATGAGAATGATACTATATTGTATCATCTTTGCGTTATACGTCTTGCAAAGCTGCAACTCCAGGGAGCACACGGCCCTCCAAGAATTCAAGTGAAGCTCCACCACCTGTGGAGACGTGGGTCATCTTTTTCGCCGCTCCCGCTTGTTCAACAGATGCCGCTGAGTCCCCACCACCAATAATAGTCGTTGCTCCCTGACGGGTTCGCTCAATTAAGATCTCAATGACCGCGTTAGTGCCTTTGGCAAAGGCCGGCATCTCAGCAACACCAAGCGTGCCATTCCAGATAATCGTCTGAGCGCTGCCAAGGGCCTGTCGGAACTTCTGAATGGTATCTGGACCAATGTCCAGGATACGCCAGCCCTGAGGCACACAGTTAGCCGCTACAACCTGATGATTAGCATCGGCCGCAAAGCGATCAGCAATCACGACATCGGGCGGCAAAATGAATTTTTTCCCCTTTTGTTGAGCCAGAGCAATCAAATTTTTAGCAATATCTAGCTTTGACTCTTCATAGAGCGAATCGCCTATCTCAAGTCCTTGCGCTTTTAGAAATGTGTTGGCCATACCGCCGCCGATCAAGATAATATCAGCGATATCGATCAGACGTTCAAGGACTGCTATTTTGTCGGAGACTTTGGCTCCTCCGACAATTGCCACAAAAGATCGTTTTGGATGTTCCAGTGCGCCTCCCAGGAAATTGAGCTCTTTCTCTACCAGGAAACCTGAGACACCCGGCAAAGTGTGCGTGACACCTTCTGTCGAGGCGTGTGCTCGATGGGCTGTGCCAAAGGCATCATTGACATAGAGCTCACCCAACGAGGCTAACTGATGTGCGAATTCTGGATCATTCGTTTCTTCTTCTTTGTGGAAACGCAGATTTTCTAATAGCAAAACCTGACCAGGATGAAGTGCCTGCGCTCTCGCCATCGCTTCTGATCCGATGGCGTCCTTGGTGATGGCAACAGGACGCATCAATAGCTCACTCAAGCGCGTAGCAACGGGAGTCAAGCGCATCGTCTCAACGACCTGTCCCTTTGGGCGTCCCAGGTGCGACATGAGGATGACGGCTGCTTCGTGGTTGAGCAGATATTCAATCGTGGGGAGAGCAGCAATAATGCGTGAGTCATCCGTGATATGCAGTGCAGCATCCAACGGAACGTTAAAATCGACACGGACCAGAACACGTTTGCCAGCAACATCAATATCACGTATCGTCTTTTTGTTCATAGCTTTGTCCTGTAACTATCCCAGGAATAATTAAAGGCTTGATTCCTGAGACATAAAATGGCGCAGCTATACAATAGATGTATAGCATACGCCATCGTTTTCTGCCGTAGTTTAGAAGCCTTGTCTACCAACAAAGGCTGCCAGATCTGCAACGCGGTTTGAATATCCCCATTCGTTGTCGTACCATGCCAGCACTTTGATCATATTTTTGCCAATCTTCATCGTAGAGAGGCCATCCACAATCGAAGAATGAGTATCGCCACGAAAATCAACAGAGACCAGAGGCTCATCAGTGTAGTCCAGGATACCTTTGAGCTGACCGGCTGCCGCTTCTTTAAACGCATCGTTTACGTCAACGACTGAGGCATCCTTACGGGTCGTGATGACAAAATCTACGACCGATACCGTAATGGTCGGGACGCGCAATGACATGCCATCGACAAGCCCTTTTAGCTCAGGTATAACAAGAGAGAGCGCACGAGCTGCACCTGTCGTAGTTGGAATGATGCTGTTACCAGCTGCACGAGCGCGGCGAAGATCAGTGTGAACCTGATCAAGGATACGCTGGTCGTTGGTATAAGAGTGGATTGTATTCATCATGCCGCTCTCAATACCAAATATATCGTTAAGAATTTTCGCTGTTGGTGCCAAGCAGTTTGTTGTACATGACGCATTTGAGATAATGTGGTGTTTTGCAGGGTCATACACATTCTCGTTCACACCAAGGACAATCGTGAGATCCTCTCCTTTAGCAGGAGCCGAAATAATAACTTTTTTTGCGCCACCTTTTAAATGTGCGGCGGCCTTGGATGCGTCTGTGAAGAAACCAGTAGACTCGATAACAATATCTACTCCTAGATCGCTCCAGGGGATCAGGGCAGGATCACGTTGGGCAATGACCTTGATGGAATGACCATTCACAATCAATGTATCTTCGGTGGTCTCGATTTCACCGGGGAAGCGTCCGTAGGTAGAGTCGTATTTAAGTAGGTGGGCATTGGTCTTTGTGTCTGTGAGGTCATTGACTGCTACAACTTCGATTTCGCCAGCGTGATTTTCGAGAATCGCTTTGAGGGATTGACGTCCAATGCGTCCAAAGCCGTTGATGCCTACGCGGGTTGCCATGCTTTTTCTCCTTATAATGTGTAGTAACCCTGTGTACATTGTGACCATAGGGAACAGGTTATTTCCCAGTCCCTATAATGAAAAATGTCACCTCGTTAGTCTCTTCACAGATGCTGTTCTATTACATATATCAGCTTTCAGGCTGTGTCGAGATATGTTGCCGATGCATTTCGACCTTGAAATACTTCGAGAGAGTGGCTCGGCACTTATTGCTTATCCGTATGAGATATGCCCAAACAGTTCCGTACCCTCTATTTCCGTACTACAAGATTAACACTTGCAGACGAAACTAGCAATATGTCTATGTGGAGAGTGTAATAGGTAATATAAATAGTTGTGGTTCGCTACTATGGGCAAAATAGCTATGCTCCATCTTACTAAGGTTTTAGATCAAGGCAAAATAGGAATAACCCCAATAGAGAAACGAATATATCGATCCTCATAACCAAAACCAGACCCTGGAACTCCAGCAATACCTGTTTGCTCGAAAAGCGAGAAGGCATCTATCCCATCCTGAAGCTTGCTCCAATTATAGACTGTAGCATCATCATCAACGTAAATCTGTTCGAACAAATGAAGGTTTTTGTTGATCTCTTGCAATTGTGAGACGAACCGTGTACGTCTGAGATGATAAAAATTGCGCAATTTTTCTGCCAGCCAAGGACGTGATTGAAAGAGTCGATAATATGCCATGAAGCGTAGCTGCCACTCGCCTGGTAATGACGCTAGACCATTGGCCCAACTGACGGCGATGAATGAGGCGATCGTTGGATCTCCACAGGTGACCCAGCCAAAACGTTCACCGGTTAATGTATGGGTCTTAGAAAAACTACTAACAAAAATAGTGTGCTTTAATATGTCGGGTGCGTTGAAGGTATCCATTCGAGCTTGATCTTCCGTCGGCTTGCCGGTTCCAATATAGGCCAGGTCCGCGAGAATGTAAATAGTACGACCCTGTGCACGATACTGTCGCAACGTTTCGTGAAGCTCAGTTAATTCCTCAGGTGTATAGGAAAATGCAGTGGGATTGTTGGTCACGGTCAGATAAATAATACAAATATCAGGCGTTGTCTTGAGAATCTGATCCAGTTGCTCACCTGTCAACTTGAAGTGGTGCTCCGGTAACGTTTTGTAGCTATGAATACGATATCCATAGCTGCGAGCCTGCCATTCAGGAACATTGAAGCCTGGTTCTGGAAATAAGATGGCTATATCTTTCACACTGCGCGTGCGGTATAGATGAGCCATTCCACGCAAGACATTATCGATGCCGTCCATCGCTCCAAGGCTCAGATTGATGTTTTGAGCCGTTACCGGGATACCCCATTTTTGCATTTCATGAGACATCCAATCGCGCAAGACCGGATTGCCAACGCCGTAGACATCGTACATGCGTGGATCATAACGCTGGCTTAGCAGAAGGCGTTCGCACTCCAGCATTTGATCACGTAACCAGAGGTAAGTTTCTCCGGTGGCTGTATATCCATGCAATTGCTCCCCCGGAAGCGCGATACCCATCTCGTCAGCTAGAGAACGATAATCAAGTGGTCCTCCTGCCTCCCCTTCACATTCGATGACCTTGCGTAGATCAATATCTCCGATTGTACGGTTGACAACTTCAGCACGAATAATATCATCCTCAATCTGCTGTTGGCGACATTCTTGTTCTAGTTCGGCTACGATACGGGCCATAACACGAATAGGACCAGCACCCTCTTGTAGATGAGGGCGATATTTGACAAGTATGGCGCTGCGCAACTTCTTGAGAAGCGTGCGTTGCTCATCTCGTGATAGGATTGGTGTTATTGATGGATCCGTGGGAGTGATATGTTGACTCACTGCGGAGATGCCTCCTTTTACAATTATAATTCGTAGCTTTGTGCTCCATTGTATACACCTTTTTTATGAAAGCTATGTGCCTGCACTGACAACAGCTATATCTATGAGTGAAACATTAATAGTGTAACATTAATAAGCACTTGCGGAAAGGTTTTTTCAGCATAAGTTAGCTATAAAAATTTCTATTCTGTCTTGTCTATGCGATTGGCATAGTTCATTTTTTATGTATTGGCGTGATATTATTGTTTCTTCTGTGAGAATGTTTCACGTGAAACGTTGTATGAATGCTGTTGAGATGACTTTGGCTACAGCTAGGAGGCATATTTATGAAGAAGGAGATTGTATCAATGTTCCAGGATAAGGCGGTTGTTGTGACTGGAGCGGGTCGGAGTATTGGGAGGACATTGGCGCTGGGCTTTGCAGCCCAAGGGGCTACTGTGCTAGTGCATTATGCTCATTCCCGCCAAGGTGCGGAAGATGTAGTTCGCCAGATTGAAGCTCAGGGCGGCAAGGGATTACTTGCTCAGGCTGATCTGAGCAAGCCAGCAGAAGTGGCCCGGTTGGTAAATGAAGCCCATGAACTACTCGGTCCGATCGATGTCTGGATTAATAATGCGGGCGCAAGCGCTAATTCAGCCGAGACAAAAGGTATGAGCGAGATCGAGGTCTTTGAGCGTATTATTGGCGTCGATGTGATGGGTACCTGGAGATGTTGTCGCGAGGCCGAACGCTATATGCGCGATGGGGGGTGTATTTTGACAACAGGTTGGGATCGCGCTCTCGATGGTGCACCTGGTTTGCCAAATCAAATGTATGCTATGAGCAAGGGCGCAATTATGTCCTTGACACGTTGTCTAGCAATGGAATTTGCTCCTCGAGTGCGCGTCAATTGTATCGCGCCTGGACGGATCGAAAACGAATGGTCCCAGATGCTATCGGGAGAGACAAAACAACAAGCTGTGCAGGATATTCCTCTGAAACGTTGGGGGACACCAGACGATATTCTGAATACAGCTCTGTTTCTGGCGTCCCCGGCCGCCTCATTTATGACTGGACAAGTCTTGCTGGTAAATGGCGGTGAGATTGTACGTTAGCATTACAGATACTCTGAAGTCTGTTTTCATTGCATGTTTGTCTATCTTAAAGATATGAGAACGCGTCAGTAATAGAAATAGATTATAGGATAGGTGAAGATGTTTGATGACGAGCCTTTTAGCGAAGCGCGCCAGGCAAGCCAATAGTGGTGTCTATATAGCTTGGCGCTCGCTGATTTATAAAATCAATATTTACAACCAACGCATGCTCTGGAAAAAAGAGGTTGCTGGTTTGGACTCGTCCTCGATTGTCGAGAAGAAAATAATTTATGCATTATCGATCACGACAGGTGTTCAACTCTGGTCCTGCTATAGATCCCGCTCAAACTCAAGTAATGATTTTGCCAGGCTTCAGCTCAGCGTTGATTGTTGTTCCATAATTTTTATTAAGAAGTTGTGCATTACCTTGCACGTATTTGGGAACGTTTCACGTGAAACATTGAATTTCTGGTAAGCAAGATGCCTACGTTTCGCAATGGAATGTTTCACGTGAAACGTCTCGCATGCACCAAAACAAAAAAATTAAAATCGGCTTGAGGTGGTTATGGAGCCGTTTCGTCTGAATAGATGCGTAGTTCGTTCTCAACAAGACGAACCGTGTATGTATCATGTTCTTTACGGACATAGATATCCTCGTAGCTTTTCCATTTATCTGGGTCAGGTGTAGTAGTAAGCTCTGTGCGTTTATAAATAAAACAGTTCACGTAGATATATGGTGCTGGTTTGGTCAACGATGGGAAACCGATAGAGATAAGTGTCTTCTTATTTGCCATGTGTCCGATATAGCCTGCGATATTGACTCCTAGATTGCTGTAAGACATAACTCTGTTGGGCGGAGCAATAAGTGCGTACGTAGGTATCTCTTCGCGGATAGATATTTCTAGTCCCTGTGGGGCGCGCTGTCCAAAATGCTGACCATCTGTCGGCAATCCCGCAGTGTGGCTGAGTAGCATTCGTAACGTTACTTGTTCTATTGACTCTGGATCACTTAGGCGAAACCCGTCAATGTATGTTTTAATTGGTGTATCCAGATCAAGCTTACTAGCCTCCACCAGACGCATAATGGCTGTACCTGTCAATGGCTTGGTGATCGAGCCGATACGAAAGAGTGTCTCTGGTGTTACGGGTAAGCCACCATCCTCCACACTCGTAACTCCAAAGCCTTTGGCATAAGTCAGTTTGTGTTCTTGTACAATCGCAAGCGCTAAACCAGGAATATTTGACTTCTGCATGATTGTATTGATGCTTTGTTCCATCTGATAAAAATTCAGCATCTGGTTCCATCCTTTCTGGATTTAGCAATGCGTACCATATTATTAAGGTGTAAAGAAATGCGTGTGGTCGGTATAGCTTGTGTTTGCTGGGAAGACAGTAAGTGATATTACAGACATCAAGAGGGCACTCTGCTATAATTAGCATAAGAGGATAACAATTTTCATGATAGGTTTGACGGCTGGTTTATGGTTTTTTTCATAGAGTCGAGGAATGTTTCACGTGAAACATTCTGATTGCATGTAGATAAAATGGGACTAAGTTTTGCAAGAGGGCTTTTATGTTTCACGTGAAACATATAATGAATTATCAATGGATGGTCTACAATGATGATAGTATCCGCTGCCTGAAAGCGTGCTTCAATATCTTGCCACGATCCCCAACCATCAATAATCCAACGATCTAAGGTCAGCCACTCCTCATGTTTTTGTCGAAACTCCTCTGCCGATGCTACAACCCATCCAGGTTTTCACTGAATTTTGTCCACTGGATATACTGGCAGGTTGAGGGATTTTCCAAGTTGTGCGCAGAGGGTTGATTTGCCTACTCCAGCATTTCCAATAATAGCAACACGAGTCATCAAACATGCTCCTTCTTTATCAATGTTGTTGGCTTGCTAATAAGTATTTATGGCTTCTTGAGATACTGGTCGAGGCGCTGTAATGCTTCTGGCATATTTTTACGCCCAAAGCCAATGCGGAAATGATTACCAGGATGATCATAAACTGTTCCGGGTAATAACAAAACGCCGGCTTGCTCTACAACGTCTCTGGTAAAATCAGCAATAGTTTGCTGGGTGCGCAGACGGGGAAAGGCGATACTTCCGGCCTGCGGTCGTTGCCAGTCAAAGATATCTGACCACTGCGCAAAGAAGAGATCGAGGTGCTCAAGGTTATGCTGGATGATATCCAGGCTACGCGCGATGATTTGATCCTGAGAACGTAGTGCAATCAAGGTCAGTATTTCGCTCGGTGCGCTGTTACAGATGGAGATATAATCTTTGAATGCAGAGGCACGTTGTAGGATGGATTTATCATGAGTTGCCAGCCAGCCTACACGTAATCCGGCGAGTGCGTATGATTTTGACATCACGCCTAACGATATCCCATGCTCACCTT
Organism: uncultured Chloroflexia bacterium; assembly: GCA_963699315.1. Lineage (GTDB taxonomy): Bacteria > Chloroflexota > Ktedonobacteria > Ktedonobacterales > Ktedonobacteraceae > Dictyobacter. The sequence goes on along the minus strand of OY969433.1, from coordinate 1,950,777 downwards.
GATCAGCTGCAGCTGGTAGACGTTGCGAGGATTGATATTCAAGCAAGCGATAAGATTCATCGGAAAAAACATAGGCATGCGCTTCATGTGCTATGGCCATCACTTCAGCGAATGTGTCGGGCGCGAGTTGGGCTCCAGTCGGATTATGGGGAAAATTAATGACGATTAGTCGCGTATTGGGACGAAGCTCACGGCGTAAGGCTGCGATATCTAGTTGCCAATGCTGCTCTTCGTGGAGTCTTAGTAACGAAATATCGGCTCCCACTGATTGGGCGATGGCATAAAGCGATTGATAACCTGGCCATGTGACGATTGCATGGTCGCCTGAATTGAGTAGTGTATTCATCAAGACAAAAATCGCCTCTTCGCCTCCCGCAAAGGTGACTACTTCCTCTGGTAATATGCTCGTGTAAAGATTAGCGATCTGTGCTCGTAAGAGTGGATGTCCGGCGCTCTCGGTATATCCTAACGATAAATTGTGCCAGAGCGCTCGACTCTGATCATCTGCCATCTGCAATAAGTCGCTCATCTGATAACCATCTACATCAGAGCTGCACAACAAATAAGGTGCTTTAAACTCCCACTGCGCAAAATAGCGCTCTAGTTTGAAGTCAGGAATATGCATTGTTATTTTTCTAACTTTCTTTTGAGGATGTTTCACGTGAAACATCTCGCACAGCCGTAGCTAAGGCAAGATATATTATAGCTGTATTGTCGATATTTCGTTGCATTGAGGGGGCTATATTTCCCCTTGCTGTCTACTGCCGAATTTGTTACACTGTGGTGAGAATTAAAATCGAACAGCATAAGTAGGACGAAAAGAGGTATGTGTCTATGCGAGCCGTTGACGATAGTAGTCCCAAATATGCTGCTGTCTTACGTGTCTTGCTAAGCTGGAAACAGTTACCCGAGAGTGATGTCTCTCGTATCCTGCATGACTACTTCCTCATAACTGATGATTTCCGTGAGATGGAAGATCAGGGATATCTTACAATGGCTTTTGTTGGTGATGAGTATATGATCACTCCCACCTTATTAGGCCGTCTCTGGCTAGAGCAATACGAAACGGGGGAAACTAATAATGGCATCTAATTTTGATGATGAAGTGTTACCATACACAACTATTGGTACAGACGAGGCAAAACGTATGGTCGATGCCGGTACACGTATTGTAGATGTACGTAGGCCCGATGAATGGAATTATGGACATATACCTGAAGCGACTCTGGTGACTATTGAGGGGATTTATACTTTCGGAACGGCACTCCAGCAGGAGAATTTACCTCTTGATGAGGATGTAATTTTTGTCTGTGCCTCCGGTCAGCGAAGCTCTACGGCTTCTGAAATTGCTTTACTTCTGGGCTTTAAAAAGGTCTATAATCTTGCCAGAGGTATGAGTGGATGGGCCAATCGTGGATATCCCGTTGAGCGCTAGCTTATTTATTCTTTGAAGGAGATACATATATGCCCTTATTAGAAGGCAAAAAGGCCTTTATTTTTGGTGTTGCCAATCATCGTTCGATTGCCTGGGCTATTGCTCAAGCTTTAGCACGAGAAGGTGCGCAGATCGTGTTGGCTTATCAGGATCGCATGGAAAAATATGTACGTGACCTGGCTGCGAAGATTCCAGGCACGGAACTCATTCCTTGTGATGTCCAGGACGATGCTCAACTTGATGCGGCTTTCGCTAAAGCGGGCGAACTACTTGGCGGTCGGCTCGATATTTTGATCCATTGCGTCGCCTTTGCTCCAGCTAGCGAACTGGAAAATCCTTTCCTCCAGACGACACGCGAGGGATTTCATACAGCTCTAGATATCAGCGCCTATTCATTGGTGGCTATGACGAAGCGCGCTGAGCCTCTGATGAAAGAACATGGCGGTAGCGTTCTAGCTTTGACATATATGGCTAGCGAGCGTGTGATGCCAAAGTATAATGTGATGGCTGTGGCTAAGGCTGCCTTAGAGTGTAGTGTGCGCTATCTAGCGTTCGAACTGGGCGAGCATAATATCCGTGTCAATGCTATCTCTGCTGGTCCCTTGAATACGTTGGCGGCACGCGGCGTTTCTGGCCTGACTGGCTTCCGTGAGCAAGTTGCTCATGTTGCACCTCTGCGTCGTAATATTGAGCAGAGCGAAGTTGGTGATGCTGCTCTCTTCTTGAGTAGCGATCTGGCTCGTGCTATCACTGGCGAGATCATGTTTGTAGATGCTGGCTATAATATTATGGGTGCCTAGTAACATGCTCTTTCGAGTGGACATTCGTATATGAATGTCCACTTTTTTTGTCATATTCTGTTTTTATCCTATGCACTATTTTTATCTATGCTTAAGTTTCACGTGAAACATTTCTACCTCATCAAACAGCCTCTACTATTATCCAGAGGATGAAATATATCCTCCCTTACTAATGTTATGGATATATGGTTTTTGGGAAAGTATAGAAAAAAGGAAGAGGATTTCAATGGCATTAAAAAATAAGCAGGTTCTTCTGGCTAAGCGGCCGAATGGCTGGGTCCAAGAGAGCGATTTTAACATCGTCGAGACTGATGTTCCTGTATTGCGTGATGGTGAAGTACTGGTAAAGAATCTGTACCTCTCTCTCGATCCATATATGCGAGGCCGTATGAACGAGGCCAAATCGTATGCGGCTAGCGCGCAATTAAATGATGTTATGGTTGGCGGAACGGTTGGTGTCATCGTTGAGTCAAAAAATCCGAGTTTTCAGATCGATGATACGGTTATGGGCTATTTCGGATGGCAGCTCTATGGCGTGTCCAATGGCAAGGGGCTGACTAAAGTTTCCACGTCGGATCAAGTGCCGGCTTCAGTGTATCTCGGTGCGCTAGGAATGCCAGGCATTACTGCCTGGGTTGGCTTGATCGGGATTGGGCAACCAAAGGTGGGCGAGACAGTTGTGGTTTCTGCAGCTGCTGGAGCTGTTGGTAGCGTCGTGGGCCAGTTGGCAAAGGCCCGGGATTGCTATGTAGTAGGTATTGCTGGTGGCAAAGCGAAGTGTGAATATGTCGTTAACAAACTTGGTTTCGATGCCTGTGTTGATTATAAAGCTGGTCATCTGGTTGAAGATCTGGCTGCGGCAACTCCCAATGGCATTGATGTGTACTTCGACAACGTTGGAGGAGAAATCCTCGATGCTGTGCTTGATCGTCTAAATGCATTTGCTCGCATTCCTCTTTGTGGATTGGTGTCTCAATATAATGCCACGCAACCCTACGCTATTCGTCACTTTGCATCACTTCTGATAAATCGTGTGAAACTGCAAGGTTTTATTGTTGGTGAGCACGCTGATCTACGGCCACAGGCACTAGAGGAATTAGGCCAGCTTGTTGCTACAGGGAAACTGAAATATCGGGAAAGTATTGCTGAAGGATTAGACGCCGCTCCTCGTGCTTTTATTGGCATGCTTAAAGGTGAGAATTTAGGGAAGCAGCTTGTAAAGCTTGCATGATGAACCTGGTACAAGTTTTTTGATACTACGTTTTTATGCTGTGATAAAGGGAGCTCGCTGAAGCGGACTCCCTTTATCACAGCATAAAAAAGGAAATTTTGCAGGAGATAATCCGTTCGCCAATGAACGACCAAACCTCTTCTACCCGTCTTATAGTCATGGATTTGTTGTAGATGTTGGAGCAAGTTCGCCACAAATACTACAGAAGCGAGCGGTTGAACGATTTATATGTCCACAGGGCCAGACTTTGAGTGATAAGGTATTTTGATCAACTGTAGACGCTGATTGAGTCGATTGCGGTAATTGTACCCTGGTTGACGTTGGTGGTGTCCGTCCTGCCGGATCTGATACTGATGTGAGACGATCATTTCTTTGATTATGAACAGATGATCCTCTTTTAAAAATGGTTCTTTTGGCCTTTGGTTTTTGACGTATTGCTACTCCGAAAAGCATCACTGTCAATATAGCCATGAACGCAACGGCTCCAATTGTCAGTGCCGTCGCCTGCCATGTTACGGATGTGTTTGTTGCCAGTGATGTTGGCTGTGTTCTTACTAAGGGTGTGGGCGTATTTTCTGAGGATGTACTGCCACCTACTTGCGTCTGAGCATAGTTTTTGTATTGCTGCGCAGCTTTAAAAAGAGGATAGTTCTGTATGAGCTGCGCGAACTCCTGTTGCGCTTTGGCCCAGTGTCCCGTGGTTGTTGATGCATAGTCGTTGAATGCTTGTTCCCAGAGCTTTTGTTGACTTCCTGGTGTCGTACTTAGATTCAGGCTCTTTAGCATGCTCTGTGCGCTGCTGCTAGCTTGCAAAAAGCTTGTACCATTGAGTCCACCGCTACTACTGGTTGTACCGAAGCTAACAACCCCAACGATATCTCCTTGATTATCTAACGCAGGTCCGCCGCTATCTCCATGCTCAACATTTCCCCCTACCTGAATCAGTGGTGCACCACTGTTATTAGTCTTCAATGAACTTACATAGATTTGATTTAATGATGGCGTGAGCAGACTATCTGGCTTTTGACTGACATCTGCATTGCCTGGAAAGCCAATAATTGTGAGCTGATCCTGTGGATTGACGTCAGAAGAGTTGCCAAGTGGAACACTTAAAGTGTCAGTGAGTGGTACATGAATGATCGCAGTATCCTGCTTAGCAGGAGAACTTTCCATCTTTATCTTATCGACATTTACACCGACACCTGTTGGTAAGCTATTGAAATTGAGCGCATTTGTCTGACCCATATAGGCTGTACTTAGGAAAACAGAACTACTGGGTTTTTGATATGTCGGAGTGTTTTTCAATTGTCCACTGGTGAGCTGCTGGAGCACTTGATCTCTGGTGACTTGAGTTGTTGCATTCTTGTTCATATAATCTGTAATGTCTTGTGCTGCCAGACCATAGAGCGCTCCGTTTAAATCGCTAGTGGGAGGGCTGACGACGTGATCAGCGGTCAGTATATCTCCTTGTGATGTAATAAATGTCCCTGTACCAGAAAGATTTATTTGATAGTTGCCCATTTGGGTTTGTGGAAAGGTTACTTCTGTATTCTGCTCAGCAAAATGAACTGCTAATTGTGCATTGACATTTGTGATTATACGCACAACCGCTGGCTGCGCAATATCTACTGCTCGAATTGTCGTATCGCTTACATTCCCTCCCGGGATACTCTCGGCGAACGCAATGGAGTTGCCTGGGATAAATAGGCAAAATATCCCTACTACCACTAGTAAATAGCATAGTTTGTGAAGTGCCAATTTAATATGTATCTGCTGCATATATGTTATTCCATTCTCATCTGTAGAGATAGAAAATGGTTAAAGTAACTCTATCTCTCTACAGCAAAAATACGTTTTGTGGATAGTATGGTTGCAATAGCATCAAGGCTTAGCCTGTTGTCTCCATTCATCTGCTAGCAGACCATAGAGGCGCAGGTCGATATAGTGGTCGTAATGCCATTCGGCCTGGCGGATAGTGCCTTCCTGGTGAAAGCCAAGGCGTTGCGGAATCGCGCAGCTACGGATGTTATCAATTGCGCAGCGAATTTCAACTTTGTTGAATTGTAATTCATCGAAAGCATAGGTGACTAATGCCTGACAGGCTTTTGTCATAATACCTTTGCCCTGAAATTGAGCTGCCAGCCAATAGCCAATTTCGACGCTACGGTTGAGCTGATTAAATGGATGATAGCCGATGGTCCCAACTAATTGTTCCTGATACCAGATTGAGCAGGATATATTTTCGTTGGCTTGAAATTGTGCTCGAGCACTACGTATAAAGGCCAGTTCATCATCTGCCGTCTGCGTAGCATCAATCCATGGTAGCCATTGACGGAGATAATCACGATTCGTATCTATCAGTTGAAAAAGAGTAAGCGCATCCTGCTCAGCTACTAACTTTAGTTCAACCTCACCATCGATACGTATATAAAAAGATTTTTTTGCCATGATGAAAATCCTTTGGATATTTACTTCTTATTTAATGGTACTATTCTATACATAAGAACGTAACTTACCATATGGTATCACGTGTCATGCTCGTAGCCGCAAATTTTTGCGCGTTTACTTTGTTATCTGTAATAACGGTGATTTACTGAAACTAATGAGTACGCTTTATACGTATAGAGATAGAAGTAACTGAATACCATGGAATCCATTTAATATTATGTATAGAATAAAGGAGCTTTATTGTGAAATCAAGCAAAAGATATTCTTTTTTGTTTCTTTTTATGACCGTGTTTGTACTATTAGTGAGTGCATGTCAAGCGACAACCACAAATACAGGCACAAAGAGTAGTCTTACTCCGGCACAGATTATTCAAAAAAGTGTCGATGCTATGAAAAATTTGAAATCGTCACATATTGAGATAAAGTCTACTACGAATGTGTCGGCTGAGACAACCTCCACACAAGCTAGCAAGACCTCATCCACTCCTACAGCTATCAGCACGAAATCAACTTCGACTGGTTCTGGTGATCAGCAGGGTAAGGACGAGAAAATCAATTTGACAACTAGCGTTGGACCGCAGTCTATCAAGCTTGCTGAAGTTGTCAAAGGCAATAACCTTTATATACAGAATCCGCAGGGCAAATGGTATGTTCTCAACGCAAGTCAAATGAGCAGCCAATATTCTAGTATGTTTTCGGGTGTTACTATTGATCAGAATAGTTTACTGGGCATCTTACAGGATATTAAGCTGGTTGATCATAATGATGAGAATGTAAATGGGACTAGCTTGCGCCATTTGACCGCTACGTTGGATAAAAATGCCTTAACAACATTGCTGCAACAAGATCCTCAATTAAAGAGCTCACTGGGCCAGCAAACTATTGATGAAGTAGTTAGTAGCGCAAAACAATTCTCAGCAGTTGTCGATGTTTGGATTGATGAAACGAATTATTATGTTCATCAGACCGAATTTAAATTGAACATTGTTACTGATACGGCCGGTGTTTCTAAGACTGCTCCTTTTGCCGCAACGACTTCTTTAGATTCAACTATCAATCTTAGTAAATTCAATACTCCGGTTACTATTACCGCTCCTAGCAATGCCACACCTACAACTAATCCAGCGACTATCTTTGGTATAAGTCAGTAGGTATGCGAAACAATTTGTCTGTAAATTAGTTTTCTTTAGATGCGAAATTGCATTTGCACTGTACTTTCAAAATACAATGCAAATGCAATTTCGCATCATGTTCATATTATTGCTGGCGATGCATGTGGCTTGGCTGCACCCCTCTTTATCGATACAACTTTGAGCAAGCCTCGCGTTCTTCTGTGGGTTACGATCCGATAACGTTTAATCGAATATATGGCTACTCCTATGGTGGAATTTTAGGGCGTCCCAGGAGGTTTGCACAGGAAAACAAATGAATTATACGACTTTTTTTAATGATCCGTTAATCAGGGGTCATATAGACTTGACAGATATGGACGCTCTATGCCATAATCACTGAGCTGTCAACGAGAGACAATCACCCGATCTTCACAAGAGATGGTGCGCCTGTCCCTTCCTAGCAGTTGTGCCACCGTCATGTGGCCCCTCCGAGATCACATCTCTCTGGTAACTTCCAACAGACTGTTGCGTACCGGGGGATGTTTGTGCTCTTTTTTCTGGTGCGTCACCTGTGCAGACAGGCTGATCGACACGGATCACGAGTTTTGGAGGGCGCGCAAAAATTGCTCGACAAACCGCTTGACAAAGCACAACGGATATGCGATACTACATCCACGGGAGCGAGCGAACGGTAAACACAACAAACGCTCGACCGATGCGAAACAAACGTTTTCGCTGATTGAACCTTGACAACTGAAGAGTGGAAAGCAGAACAGCAACTGGAACAATCAAAAGTTTCACGTTCCTGTCAATTCGGTCCCATGCTCTCGAGCATGGTGGCCACACAATAATCTGCGAACAAATGCCAATGTTATAGTAACTTGGTCATGATCGCAACTCAAGCAACATGCTTTTTCGCATCTCATGGAAATGGGATGGGTATATAAAAACATTTTGATGGCGAGTTTGATCCTGGCTCAGGATAAACGCTGGCGGCGTGCCTAACACATGCAAGTCGAACGCTCTGAGTAATCAGAGAGTGGCGGACGGGTGAGTAACACGTGGGTCATCTACCCCAAGGTGAGGAATACCGGCGAGAAATCGCCGACAATACCGCATACGCTCGGTAACGAGCAAAGTCCGCAAGGACGCCTTTGGATGAGCCTGCGCTCGATTAGTTAGTTGGTGGGGTAAAAGCTTACCAAGACTTCGATCGATAGCTGGTCTGAGAGGACGATCAGCCACACTGGGATTGAGAACGGCCCAGACTCCTACGGGGGGCAGCAGTGAGGAATTTTCGTCAATGGGGGCAACCCTGAACGAGCAACGCCGCGTGCAGGAAGAAGGTTTTCGGATCGTAAACTGCTTTTCTCTGGGACGAGAACGGACGGTACCAGAGGAATCAGCCTCGGCTAACTACGTGCCAGCAGCCGCGGTAATACGTAGGAGGCGAGCGTTGTCCGGAGTTACTGGGCGTAAAGCGCACGCAGGCGGTCAGATCAGTCTGGAGTGACAGTCGTCGGCTTAACCGACGAAGTGTTCTGGAAACTGTCTGACTTGAGGGCTTCAGAGGGACACGGAATTCCGGGTGGAGTGGTGAAATGCGTAGATATCCGGAGGAACACCAATGGCGAAGGCAGTGTCCTGGGAAGTACCTGACGCTCAGGTGCGAAAGCTAGGGGAGCGAACAGGATTAGATACCCTGGTAGTCCTAGCCGTAAACGATGACCACTAGACGTTGGGGGTATCGACCCCTTCAGTGTCGTAGTTAACACGATAAGTGGTCCGCCTGGGGAGTACGGTCGCAAGATTAAAACTCAAAGGAATTGACGGGGACCCGCACAAGCAGCGGAGCGTGTGGTTTAATTCGATGCAACGCGAAGAACCTTACCAAGGCTTGACATGGATTTGCACCAGCGGTAATGCGCTGTCTCTTCGGAGCGGATTCACAGGTGCTGCATGGCTGTCGTCAGCTCGTGTCGTGAGATGTTGGGTTAAGTCCCGCAACGAGCGCAACCCCTGTCGTTAGTTGAATTGATCTAACGAAACTGCCATTTCAAAATGGAGGAAGGCGGGGATGACGTCAAGTCAGCACGGCCCTTACGCCTTGGGCGACACACACGCTACAATGGTCAGGACAAAGAGTTGCCAACCCGCGAGGGGGAGCTAATCTCGTCAAACCTGGCCTCAGTTCAGATTGGAGGCTGAAACTCGCCTCCATGAAGGTGGAGTTGCTAGTAACCGTAGGTCAGCACACTACGGTGAATACGTTCCCGGGTCTTGTACACACCGCCCGTCACACCACGAAAGTTGGCAACACTTGAAGCCGCTGGGCTAACTCGCAAGAGAGGCAAGCGTCGAGGGTGGGGTCAGTGATTGGGGTGAAGTCGTAACAAGGTAGCCGTACCGGAAGGTGCGGCTGGATCACCTCCTTTCTAGGGAGCTACAGTCGAGGGTCCTTCAATGAAGGACGTTTCTATCCTTGACTCACTTCCAGGTCGACACAGGACATGACATCTTTTGATCCAGTACTGCGCTGGTTTCCACTCTCCAGAGGTTGGGGTTACACCTCAGAGGCTACGGCCTTTGAGCGTGCCAATCTTGCACTTGAACAACTGCATAGGATATATCTTCAATTTTGCTGAGCACAGCATGTGGTCAGCCGAAACTGAAGCAGAGGATCGATTTTTTCATTCATCAAAAGATTAAAAAGTCAAGCATTCAAAGACATGACAAGATTAAGAGAACAAGCTACACAGAGTACGAGGTGGATGCCTTGGCGCTGAAGACCGAAGAAGGACGCGGAGACCGGCGAAACGTTTGGGGGGAGCTGCATGCAAGCGATGAGCCCCAAGATTCCGAATGAGGCAACTCCTCCAGAGTGATGTCTGGAGACCGCCCGCTGAACACATAGGCGGTGACGGGGGGCAGTGGGTGAACTGAAACATCTCAGTAACCCGACGAAAAGAAATCAACCGAGATTCCCGTAGTAGTGGCGAGCGAACCGGGAACAGCCCAAACCAGTGATTCTTCGGAACCACTGGGGTTGTAGGACCGATAACAAATCCAAATGAGCTACTCGAACGCGTTGGAAAGCGCGACCAGAGCGGGTGACAGTCCCGTAGAGGAAGGCATAGGCGGATGGATCGGTATCCTGAGTACCACGAGGCACGTGAAACCTTGTGGGAAGCAGGGGGGACCACCCTCCAAGGCTAAACATCTTCAGCGACCGATAGCGAACAAGTACCGTGAGGGAAAGGTGAAAAGCACCCCGAGAGGGGGATGAAAGAGACCCTGAAACCACGTACTCACCAGCAGTCAGAGGCCACTGTCTCTTGCGAGACTAAGGGCTGATGGCGTGCCTTTTGTAGAATGATCCGGCGAGTGCATCGTCGTAGCCTGGTTAACCAACGGTAAAGTTGGGGAGCCACAGGGCAACCGAGTCTGAACAAGGCGTATGTGTTGCGGCGATGCGACCCGAAACCGTGTGAGCTATCCATGAGCAGAGTGAAGCGGATGTGACAGTCCGTCGAGGCTCGAACTCACTAGTGTTGCAAAACTAGGGGATGACTTGTGGATAGGGGAGAAATTCCAATCGAACACGGAGATAGCTGGTTCTCCCCGAAATGTATTGAGGTACAGCTGCGGAAGAAAAACTATCCTGGAGGTAGAGCACTGAATGGGCTAGGGGCCTCGTGCAGGTTACCAAACCCAACCAAACTCCGAATGCCAGGACAGGGTATCCGCAAGTGAGACAGTGGGGGCTAAGCTTCATTGTCGAAAGGGAAACAGCCCAGACCATCAGCTAAGGTCTCTAAATATGCGCTTAGTGTCAAAGGGAGTCATTTCGCCCAAACAGCCAGGATGTTGGCTTAGAAGCAGCCATCATTTAAAGAGTGCGTAATAGCTCACTGGTCGAGTGGAGTGGCACCGACAACGTATCGAGGCTTAAGCGCGTTACCGAAGCTATGGAATTTTCTCTTGTGTTTACATAAGAGAGGGTTGGTAGGGGAGCGTTCTGCAGGCAGAGAAGCCAGATCGAAAGAACTGGTGGAGCGTGCAGAAGTGAGAATGCCGGAATGAGTAGCGTCATGTCTGTGAGAACCAGACACACCGAATGCCTGAGGGTTCCTGGGCACCGTCAATCGTCCCAGGGTGAGTCGGGTCCTAAGCCGAGGACGTTATAGTCGTAGGCGATGGAAAGCAGGTTGGACATTCCTGCACCGGAGTAGTTCGTTATGAGCAATGGGGGGACGCGGTAAGGAAGGTGAGCCTATCAAATGGACAGGATAGGTCTGTGTATTGAAGCGCGAAGCCGAGGAAAATCCCGGTTTCCTGTGCGTGACATATGCAGCGAGCGATCGCAAGATTGCGGAAGTCATTGGCCCCTACGCCGCCAAGAAAAGCCTCTCGCCAGAATCATACTCCGCCCGTACCGCAAACCGACACTGGTAGGCAGGGGGAAATCTCCCCAGGTGAACGAGCGACCCTCTGTTAAGGAACTCGGCAAATTGACCCCGTACCTTCGGAAGAAGGGGTGCCCTAGTAGCGAGGTTCTTCGGAGCAGCGTGAGGGGGTTGCAAGAAATTGGCTCAACCGACTGTTTACCAAAAACACAGGTCTCTGCGAACGCGAAAGCGGAAGTATAGGGGCTGACTCCTGCCCAGTGCCGGAAGGTTACGAGGAGCGGTGATCGTAGCTGCGAATCTAAGCCCCGGTGAACGGCGGCCGTAACTATAACGGTCCTAAGGTAGCGAAATTCCTTGTCGGGTAAGTTCCGACCCGCACGAAAGGAGTAACGAGTTGAGCACTGTCTCGACAGAGGACTCGGCGAAATTGAAGTACCCGTGAAGATACGGGTTACCCACGACAGGACAAAAAGACCCCGTGGAGCTTTACTACACCTTGATCTGGATACGAGGTGGATCGTGCGTAGCATAGGTGGGAGTCGGAGAACCTATCCTTGTGGGGGTAGGGGAGACAGCAGTGAAATACCACTCTCGATACAGTTTGTGTCTCATGCGTGACCGTGATCCGGCGCGCAGACAAGGTCAGGCGGGTAGTTTGACTGGGGCGGTCGCCTCCCAAAGAGTAACGGAGGCGCCCAAAGGTTCCCTCAGGGTGGATGGACATCACCCATAAGAGTGTAAAGGCAGAAGGGAGCTTGACTGCAAGACGGACAGGTCGAGCAGGGACGAAAGTCGGGCTTAGTGATCCCACATTCCCGAGTGGAAGGAGTGTGGCTCAACGGATAAAAGCTACCCCGGGGATAACAGGCTTATCTTGCCCAAGAGTTCACATCGACGGCAAGGTTTGGCACCTCGATGTCGGCTCGTCGCATCCTGGGGCTGGAGTAGGTCCCAAGGGTTGGGCTGTTCGCCCATGAAAGCGGCACGCGAGCTGGGTTCAGAACGTCGCGAGACAGTTCGGTCTCTATCCGTCGTGGGCGTAGGAGAATTGAGGGGCGTCATCTCCAGTACGAGAGGACCGAGATGGCTCGACCGCTGGTGCGCCAGTTGGCCCGCCCGGGCCAGAGCTGGATAGCTACGTCGAGAAGGGATAAGCGCTGAAGGCATCTAAGCGCGAAGCCGCACCCAAGATGAGTTCTCCCAACACTTTCGAGTGTTTAAGATCCCAAGCAGACCACTTGGTAGATAGACGACACGTGGACACCTGGTAACAGGCGGAGCGAAGTCGCCCTAATGATCGAGCGGCTTGTTTCACAGAAGTATCTTCATTGTGGCTTTGGATGCGAGTTCTCTGCTTCAGCGTGGCTGATGGCATGGTGCTCGGCAAAATTGAGGACATATCCTATGACAGTAGTTTGCTGAATATAGCTCTCAAGAGAGACTTTACCCTCGGTGGGTAAGGTCTTTTTTTGTGTTCAGTATGCGCTATGGCATCAGCGCTCGCAAGACAGATCGGTTTCCTGATTCGTTGTTCTGCCGGGGCGCTTGCTCGATGCAAAGCAATAGGCCCTTGATTCTCTCATCATATTCCATTCGCCCCTTGACTTACATTCTGTTGCGAGAGTAAGCTAAAAACCATTGTACAAATGCCCTCAGCGTTGAGGTGCGCCTGCGCTGATAAGAGATATTAAATAGTGCAAGAGCAAGCAGCCTGATTGAGAGCATCAACCAGGCTACTACGTCATGACGCTAACTATTGCGCAGGCAATCCCACAAAAAGTCGGCTATTGAGATCGGTCAGGGGATCGATCTCGCCAATTGATGCGGCGTGGGCGAAAACAAGTGCTGGCTGCTCGGCTCGCATGGCCCGTGCGAGTACATGAAAGCTCTTTGTCCGGTTGCGCCTCTGGATTTCCTGACTGATCTGTATCCACTCCTGTTGAATCTGGGCGAAGGCTTCGCGTGCTCCGATTGCGAGTGCGTAGAGTTCACTGGAGTGCAATCCGTCGCGATAGCCGTGGCGCACAGGAACCTGTTGCCCCTGTATATCTCGCACGATGCCCTGGTTGCTCAGTAGCGCGGTCAGGAGCTGGATTTCTCCCCAGGCTCCGCTTTTTACCGCCAACAGTTGTGGTCCCAGATCGCTATTCGTATAGTCATCAGAGGTGGAGAACCATTCGTTGCACTCTGCCTGGTAGAGCTTCCAAGCCTGGCTATCATCCTCTGCTGGCGCGGGCGGCAGGGCAAACTGACTGCCTACGAATGGGTTGATGGATGCTCCCGATGCCCTGGCGCTGGCAAAACCGAGCCGCGCCAGTTGCTCAAGGATGTCCAACGTTGCGGATATGCCTTTCTGTGGGAGCACTTGCTGGAGCGTCTCTGCGAGGGTTGCGCGGGTGATGATCGCTCCTGGTGGCACGACATCTGCGCCGATGATTCCCTTAATCTCTTTTCTCCCATCTTCGGTGAGGCTTAGAATGGCCAGACCCCAGAGTACCTCGTTGGTTGGTACCAGGTCGCGCAGCAGATCGGGCGTACGTGCCAGATGTCCCGCGACCGAAAGGCGTTCGCCGGCCTGTTGCTGTGCCTGGTCAGTCAGTGGCAGAAAGATCGCCGCCTGGTCGCCGTCGAAATCCGCTTGCAGAAGACGGCAGACGAGTGGATGCAGGCGTATCACTCGATCCGCGTTACGTACCGGATGAAAGGCGAGAAAGGTCTGCGGTGTGAAGGCCGGCGCTCGGTGGACAATCACCCATGTATGGGCCATAATCTCGTCCAGTATGCGGGTTGCGCGCTCACTGCGGGCCTGCACTTCCTCGGCGGGAAGTTCGCGCGCGACGAGTGGATCGAAGAGCGGCCACGCCAGTTCCTCCGCCAATCCAACCTGGTCCAGGCGTAGACCCGCGCCAGGCGCGAGCACTGCACGCCCGCTAAATTGCACCCTTGTATTGAATTGTACCGACGGAAGCAGGGTCGCGCAGTATTCCTGGACACGGAGCGCCAGTTGAGTGCAGGCTTGTTGCCTGAGACTCTCTGGCGTTCCGCTGGTTAGGATGCGTTCCACGCGCGCGTTGGCCTCAACTAGTGCCTGGTAAGCAGGTAGTTCGGAGTATGCTCCAATTCGGGTAAGGACGTGCTCGCGCAGCCAGGGGTGAGCGATGGAATACGCCAGAGTCAGCGCCGTACCTTCCGGCTCTGCCAGTCGAAAGACAAGCTTGTTCTCCAGCAATTCTCCCCTGATGCCCAAGCTTGCCAGGCGCTGCAGGAGCGTGCGAAATTGTGGCGTTGGCGGCTTGGCCTGCTCGATTTTGCCGCGCGTGAGTCGTTCTGCGAGCGTATTGCTCTCGGGATGGGCAATTGAACTGGTGGCAAATTGTTCACGAATGACCTCAAAAGCACCAGCCTCGCGCAAGGCATCGTAATCGTATTCGTTCAGGCGTTGTCCCCTTTTGTGCATTTGCTGTCCTGTTTCACGACCCGTTGAAACAGAGAGTTTCTCGCCTGCTTCATGGAAAAGTTTTCCCCAATATACCCAACCAACAGTACTTGATCGGGCCAACGGTTCCCCTGTTCGCCCATCAGTGAGACGCTCCATTCCGTCTTCCGGCAGTCCGACCTGACTAAGCCAGTTGTGTATCTGTTGCTCGGTCGGCGCGTGAAAAGGTGGGATCACTATAGGCTTGCCTTCCGCGTGGGCAATCCGGCTCAGGATGGCCTCGCGTATTTGCCCAAAGTAAGTGCGTGCATGCATACTGATAAAGTTGAAGATCAGTTCGACGGGCGTTCCATCGGCGAGGCGCGGCATCTGTGCATCCGGGATAATGCTACTCACGACGCCTTTGGTACCATGTCGATTGCTCAGTTTATCTCCTGGTTCGACCGGGTGAGTGTAAGAGAGTCGCTGGGCACAGGACTCACTGAGCACGATGCCATCTTCAAAGGTGCCCTCGCTCCAGGAGATAAAGGCCGTGAGTAGATTGCGCCCGCACCAGAAATCTGGAGCATCCGGTTCGTTGCCGCTCTGGACAAATGCTGGTTCGGGTGAGGGCGGGATAAGCCACTGGCGGAGCATGTTTGTGCCCATCAACAGGCGTTCGGGCGCGTTGTGTTCGAGGAGCGGGATCATAGCTGCTCCCAGGCCAAGCGCCGCTTCTGGCCGCTCGTCGGTGATCTGCAGCTTGCCGTCGCGAATCTCGGAGCCAAGCGCGATGGCGATGATTCGCCCGATGTTGGGACCTTCCGGCGTTTCAAAAGGACAGGCTCGCCCAAAATGTCCAGGCCGAAAGAGGTGCTGGCGATTCTGGATGAAGAGACGCCGCAAATGGCTCCGGCTGGCCAGCCAGTTTGTTTCATCCAGGCGCTGGGCCAACTGGCCCCAGCCGGTTTCCGTCACTGGCCAGTCGGATCTGGCATGGCCCGCGAAAAATTCGCCGATCCAAAGATCCAGCGGCAACCAGGCTCTGACCAGCGCGGTGTCCCACTGCAAATGGTCCGGCGCTTTCCCCAGGTGTTTCTGGATATGCGCATATAAATGCTCGCCCACGCAGCAGATCTCAGCTTGCTCCAGATCTTCATGTGTGGCATAAGGCACAACTACAATCCGCTTTCCCTTGATAGTAAAGATGCCCGCCTGATCTGGTTGAGGCAGGTCGGTATATGTAACGTGCACCTCGCCCTCGGGTGAGGCAAGTGTCAGTTTAATCTGACAGGTGTAGTCATCGGTGGTCCTTTTCTCGTAGCCAATCAGCGGAACCTGTTTGGCCAGCAACTGCGGCAAGCTCTCGTTGAGAAAGGTATCGAACGAAGCTTTGTGCCAGGGTGTGTTCATATTTGTGGTCATGTCATGTCCTCCCATTCTTGTGCCTGATTGCGCCATTCGCGGGCCAAGCGCCTTGTGGCATAATGCAAACGTGATTTTACCGTCCCCTCCGGTATACCGAGTTTTTCCGCAACCTGCCGCATCTCCATCCCCGCATCGTGGACGAGGCGCAACACCTCGCGTTTCTCAGCGGGCAGTTCGTCGACAAGTTGCTGGATGAGCTGGCTGCGTTCGTCCTGCTCCAGAATGACTTCTGGTCCAGGCTGTGCATGATCGACCATCCACGCTGGGACGCTACTCTCGTCGTCCTCGTCAAGTGGATCATCGGATGCCTCCAGAGGCTGCTGCCTGCGCCTGTGCAGTGTGCGCAGGTGGTTCAAGGTCTGGTTGGTGGCGATACGAAAGAGCCAGCCCTTGAATGTCCCGTGCTCGTGCCACTGGTCCGCGTGTAGCCAGATGCGCAGAAAAACTTCCTGCACGACATCCTCTGCCGCACTGTTGTCATGGATGGTTGAGAGCACATGGCGATAGATGCACTCTCGATAACGTGTCGAGAGTGCATCTAACGCGCTCGCGTCGTGTTCGCGCACGCGCGCCATAAGTTCCGTGTCAGATAAGGTCATGCAGCTTCTCCTGAGAATAGCATTCACCTTTAGGACACCGGCGATAGTGCAAGAGTTCATAGTATATTTGCCACAGGTATAGTATGCCTATGGTGCGAGGGTGGTCGTGAAACAGATCTTTGTGTAATTGTCAATTCGAGGACTAAGGGCACGCAAAAAACACCCATGTGGGCGGGTGAGACGGCGACTTCCTATTTTCCCATGCAGTTGCCCACATAGTATCATCGGGGAGGAAGAGCTTAACTACCGTGTTCGGGATGGGAACGGGTGTGCCCTCTTCGCTAACGTCACCAGCTCACCTGCACATACAGGTGTTCTTGTTGTTTACATAGTACATGATCCTTGCGGTTTTGTCAACCCTTTTTGTGGTGAATATTAAAGATGCGAACCTCTGTGATGGAAATGATTTTTGGCGTTCTTTTGACGAGCTTATCTGCCATTATTTTGAGGCAATTGTGAAATAATATATTCCAGAGACGTTTTACTTCCATCTATCCATATTTTCCGAAATGCTTCTTCGTTGAGACGTTGGCGGACGATAGCAATGGCCTGTCTGTATTCTGCTCGATAGACGGGTGGCATCGGGGCCACAATTGCGAGGCGTGTGGCGGCGGCGGTTCCCCATAGCTGCACTGCTTTTTTTACATCTCCTTGAGCAACCAGCACATTTCCGTAGCCTTCGAGAAGTGCAGATGCAAGTTCTCTGTCTCCAGTAATTTGCTGTAATTCCCAACTTTGATGATAATGGGCTTGTGCGGTCTCGTTATCGCCTCGATTGGACGCTATTCGCGCAAGGGCGATGAGGGCTTCAGCTATGCCGAGATGCTCTCCCGGTGTCTTGAATGTGGTGATACTTTCCTCTAGTAGGGACTCGGCTCTGTCATATTTATGTTCAGCAGATAGGATCTGTCCCAATAGATTGAGCGAGTATGCCATGAGCCTCCGGTTGCCAGCTGCTCGAAAGATAGTGATACTTTGCTCGGCTAGTATTTTTGCTTTGGCGGCATCCTTTTGCGAAAGAAAGAAGGCACGTGCCATCTGATACAGTGGATAAGCTGTGCTGTGTTGATCGCCTGACGTTTTATAGAATGCGAGATCTTGCTCAATGAGCGTGAGTGCTCTAGTATAACTGCCCTGGGCAATGGCAACTTGCGCCAGTGCTTCGCGGACGGAAGCAGCTACTTGCATTTCGTTGTACTCTTGATAGATCGTTAGAGCCTCTTCAAGCAAAAGGCGAGCTAATTTGTAATTGTTTTTCACCATGGCAAGATTGCCTTGCAAGCGTAGGATATTTGCCATCGCTGGCTTGTCGCCGCTATCGCGGAATAAGATCTGACTTTCGCGTAGAAAAGCCTCCGCCTGATTATTATCATCCTGCATAAGTGCCAGAAAGCCGGCATAATGCAGCGCCTGGGCTTTTATCACTGATGAGACGTTCTGATCACAAAGTAGTGCTCGTTTTAGAACTACCAATCCGTCATTGATATAGCTGCGAATTTCCCAGAATTTCACCAAAGCTAAACATAGCCGAAGAGCCTGTTCAGCTCGCTCTGTACTGGGATTGGTGTCATCCAGCATCCATTCAAGAGCTGCACGCACGTCTGCATACTCAAGATCTAGTCGATCGAGCCAATGTATGAGTTCGGCTCCTGACAGTAGAGGGGCGATCCGTTCGATTAAGGAGAGATAATAATCTCCCTGAGCGGCCTTTGTCGCGGCCAATTCCCCTGCTACTGAGAGGCATTCTGCGCCATATTGACGTAGAACTTGTAATAGTCGAAAACGATCCCCGTCATCTCCTGAATCATTGCGTTCACGCTGCAACATACTCTTATCAACGAGCGTTTCTAGCACCTCAGCAATAGATCTATCGATCTGGCCAGCCGCCGCGCATATCGGTTCAGCAGCCTCTAGGGTTATTCCACTCGTACATACGCTTAGTCGGCGGAAAACAGCTTGCTCGGCTGGTTCGAGTAGATCATAGCTCCAGGTGATGGCTCCTCGTAAGGTTCGTTGACGTTCAGGGACATCTTGTGCTTGTCTCTGAAGAGCAATCATGCCTCGCTCTAGACGTGTAAGCAAAGCCGAAGGGGCGAAATGCCTAGCGTGCGCCGCTGCTAATTCAATGGCAAGAGGCATTCCATCCAGACGCTTACAAATCTCTACAACGTCATCCTGGTTAGCCGCAGTCAACTGGAAATCTGGCCTGACCGCTTGTACTCTCTGCACAAAGAGTGTGATTGATGCACTGCTTCGTAGTATATCTGCATTGGTTTTCTGGTCAGGGATTGGGAGCGGCAATGGGTGCACCTCGAATAATTGCTCAGCTTGCAGATGTAGTATGACGCGGCTGGTGACAAGTATCTTGAGTGTTGGGCAGCTAGCCAGTAGATCTGCTATGAGTAGGCGAGCCGGTAGTACCTGTTCAAAGTTGTCTAATACGAGCAAGACAGATTGCTCTCGTAGGATATTTTTGACTTGCTCAATCAGTGAGGCACTTTTCTCTTCCTGGATAGCTAGCGCTTGAGCAATAGCTGCAATAACTCCAGTGTTATCCTTTAATTGCTCAAGCGCTACAAAACAGATACTATCTACGAATAGATCTGTAAGTTTTGTGACCACCTGCAAAACTAATCTTGTTTTGCCGACCCCAGCCGCCCCAATGAGCGTAAGCAGACGTACCTCCGTACGACGCAACTGATTGCAGATGGTGCTAATCTCTTGCTCCCGTCCGACAAAGGATGTCGCGGGCGATGGAATGTTGCGTAATGGACGCTGGGAACTTAAGGTCGATAGTGGTGGGAATGTAGTAGGCAAGCCAGTCATGAGTAATTGGAAAAGTCGATTGAGTCCAGATATATCTTTGAGCCGATACTCCCCAAGATCCAGCAGATCAAAAGCGTCTGCTTGCTCAGTGCGTATCAGATTGTGGGTTGTCTGAGAGAGTAATACTTGACCACCATGCGCTACACTCATGATGCGCGCCGCTTGATGGACATCGAGGCCGATGTATCCTTCCTCGGCAGGCTGTGGCTCGCCAGTATGTATCCCCATGCGCACACGCAAGCTTACTCCATCAGGCCAACTGGCACTGAAGATGGCTTGTTGTGCAGTCTCAGCTGCTGATAAAGCATCCCTAGCGCTCTCAAAGACAACAAAAAAAGCATCGCCCTGTGTATCAACCTCATAGCCGCCCCATTGCTGGAACGCAGCTCGCATCAGACGTCGGCACTCGCGCAGCAACTCCGCATAGCGGTTGCCGAGTTGCTGAAGTAGGCGCGTTGATCCTTCTATATCGGTAAAGAGTAGGGTCAAAGTGCCGATGGGCAACTGTCTCATAACATTCTTCCTCACTACATAGCTGATATAAATTTTTGCATGCGTTTATATAATATTATTGATAATAGCATAGTAGCAGCGTATTTTGCCCCTATTTTGAGTCAGGTTTTCACGAGGTACTTACTTTGTTTCTTACTGCGACTCGTGCTCCTTGGCTTTAGCGATGCGCTCGAATATTTCCATTGCTTCGGCCGCTGTTGGAATCTTGAGCACATTCTCTGCGGCGAACTCCTGCGCGAGTGGATTCCCACTGGCCTTTATCTCTTGCGCCGCTCTTTCTCTATCATACGTTGTCATGCGAAACTGATAGCCCTCTGGGCCGAGCAGGAGCCAGTACGCGCCTGGCTGATCAGCAAAGGGCATCCCCACACTCCCGGCATTGAGAATGTGCAGGTTGCCGACACGTCGCTCGAACTGGACGTGTGTATGTCCACAGACGACGATCTCCTGTTTAACATCGGAGAACATCACACTGAGTTGCTTATCAGAAGTGCCTGGCGTAAATATTTCCTCGTCATTGCGTGCAGTGGCATGGCAAAATAAGATATTTCCCAATCCCTCGACATTGAATACAAGTTGTTCTGGTAACGCTGCCAGAAAGTCTCGCTGGGAGTGTGTCAACTGCTGAGCAATCCAGTATAACTCCTCACGTCCCTTTTCTGACATTGCAGAACTGAGCGGTTGGCCGTCGAATGTCATAACAACTTCTCGATCCCCGTTGCCACGAATAGTGCGGACTTGATCGCCAAGTTGGGCGAGACGCTCCAGCGTCTGCACTGGCATGGGACCAGAAATGATGTCTCCCCCAACGACAATCAGGTCCGGTTGCACTTCTTTGAGTTCCTCTAGTAGTGCGTTTAAAGCTGGTAAATTCCCATGGATATCGTAGAGTGCCGCAATCTTCATCTTTCAAGTTCCTCTTTCTTTGGATTTTGACAAGTGTAGACTTATACGATAGCAGAGCGCAATGGTCTGCGTGAAGAGCTTTTTCATGCTTATAGCATAGGTATAGAAGTAATGATTGTTTTCGATTAGGCTCCTGATTTTCTGGTGTGTGTAATTTGCTGCCCAAAATGCTTGACAGAGTAATCTCGATATGGCATAATCATCAAGCTGTCAAAAAGCGACAATCACCCGATCTTTTCAAGCGAGGGTGCTCCTGTCATTGCAGAGCAGTTGTGCCACCGTCGTGTGGCCCCTCCGAGATCAATCATCTCTCTGGTAACTTCCAACAGACTGTTGCGTACCGGGGGATGCTGTGCCTTTTTCTCTGGGTCATGACCTGTACTGACAGACTGATCGACACGGATCACGAGTTTTGGAGGGCGTGCAAAAATTGCTCGACAAACCGCTTGACAAAGCACAACGGATATGCGATACTACATCCACGGGAGCGAGCGAACGGTAAACACAACAAACGCTCGACCGATGCGAAACAAACGTTTTCGCTGATTGAACCTTGACAACTGAAGAGTGGAAAGCAGAACAGCAACTGGAACAATCAAAAGTTTCACGTTCCTGTCAATTCGGTTCCATGCTCTCGAGCATGGCAACCACACAATAATCTGCGAACAAATGCCAATGTTATAGTAACTTGGTCATGATCGCAACTCAAGCAACATGCTTTTTCGCATCTCATGGAAATGGGATGGGTATATAAAAACATTTTGATGGCGAGTTTGATCCTGGCTCAGGATAAACGCTGGCGGCGTGCCTAACACATGCAAGTCGAACGCTCTGAGCAATCAGAGAGTGGCGGACGGGTGAGTAACACGTGGGTGATCTACCCCAAGGTGAGGAATACCGGCGAGAAATCGCCGACAATACCGCATACGCTCCGCAAGGAGCAAAGTCCGCAAGGACGCCTTTGGATGAGCCTGCGCTCGATTAGTTAGTTGGTGGGGTAAAAGCTTACCAAGACTTCGATCGATAGCTGGTCTGAGAGGACGATCAGCCACACTGGGATTGAGAACGGCCCAGACTCCTACGGGGGGCAGCAGTGAGGAATTTTCGTCAATGGGGGCAACCCTGAACGAGCAACGCCGCGTGCAGGAAGAAGGTTTTCGGATCGTAAACTGCTTTTCTCTGGGACGAGAACGGACGGTACCAGAGGAATCAGCCTCGGCTAACTACGTGCCAGCAGCCGCGGTAATACGTAGGAGGCGAGCGTTGTCCGGAGTTACTGGGCGTAAAGCGCACGCAGGCGGTCAGATCAGTCTGGAGTGACAGTCGTCGGCTTAACCGACGAAGTGTTCTGGAAACTGTCTGACTTGAGGGCTTCAGAGGGACACGGAATTCCGGGTGGAGTGGTGAAATGCGTAGATATCCGGAGGAACACCAATGGCGAAGGCAGTGTCCTGGGAAGTACCTGACGCTCAGGTGCGAAAGCTAGGGGAGCGAACAGGATTAGATACCCTGGTAGTCCTAGCCGTAAACGATGACCACTAGACGTTGGGGGTATCGACCCCCTCAGTGTCGTAGTTAACACGATAAGTGGTCCGCCTGGGGAGTACGGTCGCAAGATTAAAACTCAAAGGAATTGACGGGGACCCGCACAAGCAGCGGAGCGTGTGGTTTAATTCGATGCAACGCGAAGAACCTTACCAAGGCTTGACATGGATTCGCACCAGCGGTAATGCGCTGTCTCTTCGGAGCGGATTCACAGGTGCTGCATGGCTGTCGTCAGCTCGTGTCGTGAGATGTTGGGTTAAGTCCCGCAACGAGCGCAACCCCTGTCGTTAGTTGAATTGATCTAACGAAACTGCCATTTCAAAATGGAGGAAGGCGGGGATGACGTCAAGTCAGCACGGCCCTTACGCCTTGGGCGACACACACGCTACAATGGTCAGGACAAAGAGTTGCCAACCCGCGAGGGGGAGCTAATCTCGTCAAACCTGGCCTCAGTTCAGATTGGAGGCTGAAACTCGCCTCCATGAAGGTGGAGTTGCTAGTAACCGTAGGTCAGCACACTACGGTGAATACGTTCCCGGGTCTTGTACACACCGCCCGTCACACCACGAAAGTTGGCAACACTTGAAGCCGCTGGGCTAACTCGCAAGAGAGGCAAGCGTCGAGGGTGGGGTCAGTGATTGGGGTGAAGTCGTAACAAGGTAGCCGTACCGGAAGGTGCGGCTGGATCACCTCCTTTCTAGGGAGCTACAGTCGAGGGTCCTTCAATGAAGGACGTTTCTATCCTTGACTCACTTCCAGGTCGACACAGGACATGACATCTTTTGATCCAGTACTGCGCTGGTTTCCACTCTCCAGAGGTTGGGGTTACACCTCAGGGGCTACGGCCTTTGAGCGTGCCAATCTTGCACTTGAACAACTGCATAGGATATATCTTCAATTTTGCTGAGCACAGCATGTGGTCAGCCGAAACTGAAGCAGAGGATCGATTTTTTCATTCATCAAAAGATAAAAAAGTCAAGCATTCAAAGACATGACAAGATAAGAGAACAAGCTACACAGAGTACGAGGTGGATGCCTTGGCGCTGAAGACCGAAGAAGGACGCGGAGACCGGCGAAACGTTTGGGGGGAGCTGCATGCAAGCGATGAGCCCCAAGATTCCGAATGAGGCAACTCCTCCAGAGTGATGTCTGGAGACCGCCCGCTGAACACATAGGCGGTGACGGGGGGCAGTGGGTGAACTGAAACATCTCAGTAACCCGACGAAAAGAAATCAACCGAGATTCCCGTAGTAGTGGCGAGCGAACCGGGAACAGCCCAAACCAGTGATTCTTCGGAACCACTGGGGTTGTAGGACCGATAACAAATCCAAATGAGCTACTCGAACGCGTTGGAAAGCGCGACCAGAGCGGGTGACAGTCCCGTAGAGGAAGGCATAGGCGGATGGATCGGTATCCTGAGTACCACGAGGCACGTGAAACCTTGTGGGAAGCAGGGGGGACCACCCTCCAAGGCTAAACATCTTCAGCGACCGATAGCGAACAAGTACCGTGAGGGAAAGGTGAAAAGCACCCCGAGAGGGGGATGAAAGAGACCCTGAAACCACGTACTCACCAGCAGTCAGAGGCCACTGTCTCTTGCGAGACTAAGGGCTGATGGCGTGCCTTTTGTAGAATGATCCGGCGAGTGCATCGTCGTAGCCTGGTTAACCAACGGTAAAGTTGGGGAGCCACAGGGCAACCGAGTCTGAACAAGGCGTATGTGTTGCGGCGATGCGACCCGAAACCGTGTGAGCTATCCATGAGCAGAGTGAAGCGGATGTGACAGTCCGTCGAGGCTCGAACTCACTAGTGTTGCAAAACTAGGGGATGACTTGTGGATAGGGGAGAAATTCCAATCGAACACGGAGATAGCTGGTTCTCCCCGAAATGTATTGAGGTACAGCTGCGGAAGAAAAACTATCCTGGAGGTAGAGCACTGAATGGGCTAGGGGCCTCGTGCAGGTTACCAAACCCAACCAAACTCCGAATGCCAGGACAGGGTATCCGCAAGTGAGACAGTGGGGGCTAAGCTTCATTGTCGAAAGGGAAACAGCCCAGACCATCAGCTAAGGTCTCTAAATATGCGCTTAGTGTCAAAGGGAGTCATTTCGCCCAAACAGCCAGGATGTTGGCTTAGAAGCAGCCATCATTTAAAGAGTGCGTAATAGCTCACTGGTCGAGTGGAGTGGCACCGACAACGTATCGAGGCTTAAGCGCGTTACCGAAGCTATGGAATTTTCTCTTGTGTTTACATAAGAGAGGGTTGGTAGGGGAGCGTTCTGTAGGCAGAGAAGCCAGATCGAAAGAACTGGTGGAGCGTGCAGAAGTGAGAATGCCGGAATGAGTAGCGTCATGTCTGTGAGAACCAGACACACCGAATGCCTGAGGGTTCCTGGGCACCGTCAATCGTCCCAGGGTGAGTCGGGTCCTAAGCCGAGGACGTTATAGTCGTAGGCGATGGAAAGCAGGTTGGACATTCCTGCACCGGAGTAGTTCGTTATGAGCAATGGGGGGACGCGGTAAGGAAGGTGAGCCTATCAAATGGACAGGATAGGTCTGTGTATTGAAGCGCGAAGCCGAGGAAAATCCCGGTTTCCTGTGCGTGACATATGCAGCGAGCGATCGCAAGACTGCGGAAGTCATTGGCCCCTACGCCGCCAAGAAAAGCCTCTCGCCAGAATCATACTCCGCCCGTACCGCAAACCGACACTGGTAGGCAGGGGGAAATCTCCCCAGGTGAACGAGCGACCCTCTGTTAAGGAACTCGGCAAATTGACCCCGTACCTTCGGAAGAAGGGGTGCCCTAGTAGCGAGGTTCTTCGGAGCAGCGTGAGGGGGTTGCAAGAAATTGGCTCAACCGACTGTTTACCAAAAACACAGGTCTCTGCGAACGCGAAAGCGGAAGTATAGGGGCTGACTCCTGCCCAGTGCCGGAAGGTTACGAGGAGCGGTGATCGTAGCTGCGAATCTAAGCCCCGGTGAACGGCGGCCGTAACTATAACGGTCCTAAGGTAGCGAAATTCCTTGTCGGGTAAGTTCCGACCCGCACGAAAGGAGTAACGAGTTGAGCACTGTCTCGACAGAGGACTCGGCGAAATTGAAGTACCCGTGAAGATACGGGTTACCCACGACAGGACAAAAAGACCCCGTGGAGCTTTACTACACCTTGATCTGGATACGAGGTGGATCGTGCGTAGCATAGGTGGGAGTCGGAGAACCTATCCTTGTGGGGGTAGGGGAGACAGCAGTGAAATACCACTCTCGATACAGTTTGTGTCTCATGCGTGACCGTGATCCGGCGCGCAGACAAGGTCAGGCGGGTAGTTTGACTGGGGCGGTCGCCTCCCAAAGAGTAACGGAGGCGCCCAAAGGTTCCCTCAGGGTGGATGGACATCACCCATAAGAGTGTAAAGGCAGAAGGGAGCTTGACTGCAAGACGGACAGGTCGAGCAGGGACGAAAGTCGGGCTTAGTGATCCCACATTCCCGAGTGGAAGGAGTGTGGCTCAACGGATAAAAGCTACCCCGGGGATAACAGGCTTATCTTGCCCAAGAGTTCACATCGACGGCAAGGTTTGGCACCTCGATGTCGGCTCGTCGCATCCTGGGGCTGGAGTAGGTCCCAAGGGTTGGGCTGTTCGCCCATGAAAGCGGCACGCGAGCTGGGTTCAGAACGTCGCGAGACAGTTCGGTCTCTATCCGTCGTGGGCGTAGGAGAATTGAGGGGCGTCATCTCCAGTACGAGAGGACCGAGATGGCTCGACCGCTGGTGCGCCAGTTGGCCCGCCCGGGCCAGAGCTGGATAGCTACGTCGAGAAGGGATAAGCGCTGAAGGCATCTAAGCGCGAAGCCGCACCCAAGATGAGTTCTCCCAACACTTTCGAGTGTTTAAGATCCCAAGCAGACCACTTGGTAGATAGACGACACGTGGACACCTGGTAACAGGCGGAGCGAAGTCGCCCTAATGATCGAGCGGCTTGTTTCACAGAAGTATCTTCATTGTGGCTTTGGATGCGAGTTCTCTGCTTCAGCGTAGGCTGACGGCATGGTGCTCGGCAAAATTGAGGACATATCCTATACAGAGGTTTATTGAAGAGAAGCATTACTCGTGCATCGAGTAATGCTTTTTTTGCAGAAATTTTCCATATGGTTTGCTCTTTCAGGGTCGAGAGAGTTGAAGGTTGTACCAGCTTCCTTCTATTTGTCCATTGGACTTTTTTCTTACAAAATTATTCATACATTGTGTTAATGCAGGTAGTAGTAACTGCAATCAGGACATACAAAAAACACCCATGTGGGCGGGTGAGACGGCGACTTCCTATTTTCCCATGCAGTTGCCCACATAGTATCATCGGGGAGGAAGAGCTTAACTTCCGTGTTCGGGATGGGAACGGGTGTACCCTCTTCGCTAACGTCACCAGCTCACCTGCACATACAGGCGTTCTTGTTATTTACATAGTACCTGATCTTTGCGGTTTTGTCAACCCCCTTCTATATCATCTTTAATGAGAAGCATGCAAAGCCTTTTTAGAAAAAATTTACAACATTCTGACAGAAATTTTATTGCATCCATCTATAATTGACAATAATAACCAAGGCTTACAGATGTAACAATACGCTATATAGTCTGGAGATAAAACTAAATGCATCCTTTTGACGATAATAGTGAAAATAGGCACATACCTTATCAGCCATACTCGCAGTATGTTGATGCTACATCTGCTCAGTGGCCAGACGATGAGGATGAGGAGGAGGAGGATGTGTATGATGATGATGCGGAAACTGAGGCTTTCTTAGCTAAACAGAGTCAGGCTCAAACTCTGCCACCTCTGCTTAGAAGATCGAATGTGCGGGCGCAGACTAGGATGCCCAAAGCTGAGGCTTTGAGCGTTGTACGTAAGTTAAAAGGAGTGGTTATAGCTGGCTCTCTCGTGCTTTTTGGTATACTGAGTGTTCTGGTTACGGGTCATACAGTTTCGGCCAGCGCTAGCCAGACAACTCCAAACTCCAATTGGGACACGAATTCGGGTTCAAACTCAACTACTCCATCCTCTGGTGGCAATTATTTTCGGCAGCAACAGGGAGGAGGATATGGTTTTGGAAACAACAGCAATGGTAGGTCTGACCCTCAAAACGGCGGATCAAGTTTTGGACAATCACCATCCGTATCTGGCTCGCAAGCATCATGAGTATATGTATGTTCCAACAGGACTAGCTTATTCAGAGTTTCATGCCATGGGAACAACAATCTCGTTTCTTCTCCCAGAGGAGCGACTACAACAGGGCGCAGAGATTATTTATACACTTTTTGCTTATTGGGAACAAACGCTGAGCCGGTTTTTAGCAGAGAGTGAGCTTTCACAGCTCAATCGTTTAGCGGGCAAGCCCGTTATGGTAAGCCGTTTGCTTTTTTCTGTATTGAATAGTGCATTGGAGGCTGCTCGCTCGACAGGTGGTCTCTATGACCCTACGTTATTGAAGCAACTTGTGCAATCGGGCTACGATCGCAGTTTTGATGTACTACCCGCTATCCTTCCAGACACTGAGACCATGCATCCAATCGCTCCTGGGGGACAATGGCGTGACATCCAACTAACTGCTGGTCCACGGCTGGTAACCTTGCCAGCAGGTGTTCAATTGGACTTTGGGGGGATTGCTAAAGGGATGGCTATTGATGCTGCTATGGAGAGTTTGCTACGAGCGGGTATTAAGACTGCCTTGGTGAATGCCGGAGGTGATCTTGTTGTGCATGGGGTGCCTCAAATAGAGCAGCAATGGCCAATTAAGATACGAGGACAAGCTGGTTCCTGGGTTATACCATTTCATCATGGCGCGTTAGCAACGTCGGGTATTGCGCGACGCCACTGGCGACAAGGAACACAGATACGACATCATTTGCTAGATCCTCGCACAGGATTATCAGCTCATACTCATCTTTGGTCCGTGACCGTTGCGGCTACTCAATGTAGACAGGCGGATGTAGCTGCAAAAGTAGTTTTTCTGCTGGGTGTTGAGGAAGGTAGCGCATTCTTAAATCTACATGGCCTAGCCGGTCTATTACTATTGGAGGATGGCTCATATGTAACTGTTGGTTCCTGGCCAAAAGAGGCAATGTCTGCTGAGGATCAGAAAGAAGTTGAGAAATGAGTTTATTAGAAACAGTTACTTGGAATGTTGCACGTACAGGTGGTTTTACAGCTTTTATATTATTGACACTCTCCGTGGCTATAGGTTTAGCCCTTTCATTACACTGGCAGACACCACGTTGGCCTCGTATCATTAATAACGAACTGCATAATTTTATTACTCTGCTTGCACTCATCTTCGCTGCTGTGCACATCCTGGCGATCTGGATTGACCCCTTTACCAGCTTTAGCTGGAGCGAAATGTTTATTCCCTTCATAAGCCATTATCGCCCTCTCTGGATGTCATTTGGTATTGTCTCCTTTTATCTCGGTCTGGCGATTGGACTTAGTACATGGTTACGTCCTGTAATTGGCTATAAATGGTGGAGACGTTTGCATGTGCTGACCCTGTTTTTGTATATCATGGTCGCCGTGCATGGTATTGCTTCGGGAAGTGATTCACGTACCGCTTGGGCAGTGGCAATTTATCTGGTCAGTATATTCCTGATCGGAACCCTGTTGGTAATGAGGCTGCTACAACCTGTAAACAAAGTTGTTTCTCGTCCAGCCAATGAGTACGATGTAGCAGGCACGCCTGGGATAGTTGTGATGGGAAGTACTGTTGTAAGTACGCAGCGTCGCCGTGCGCATCCAGTATTGGCTCTCGTCACCATTTTGGTCATCACAGGTGGAATTGCATGGGCGGTGCTTGGTCCATTGCAGGCTGGCTGGGCAACTTCAGCCAGTACCCAAAGTGTGGCTTCTACATCGGCAGGAGCGATCACACCATCCTCGCCGAGCTCACCATTTGCGCCGAGCTCACCATTTGCGCCAGCTCACCGTCTTCACCAGCCTCTCCAGGCGCGCCAGCCTCTCCACAGACGGTTTTCCCCCAGTCATTCACTGGCAATCTCACTGGCCAGATCACACAACGTCAGTCACGTATGAGCGGCACTGTCACCATACAACTTGCTATGAATATTTCTAATGGACCCAAAGGGAATGTCGAGGTTACGCTGCAAGGAGAATCCTCTGGTTCAGGAGATGAGGTCTCTATTGTTAGTTCTCAGGTGGTTCTATTGTCAAGTGAGGAGCAGCCGATCTATGAAGGTGCTGTAAGCCAGCTCGATACGATTAAACAGTGGGCCATGACTGCCCAGCTGACTGGCATCGATGCTAGCACGCTTCAGGTGCAAATGAACCTCACCGTTGATAGTAAGAGTGGAACGGTAACGGGAACGATTACTGCTGGTCGTGGTAGCTTCAATGGTGGCAGTTCAAGTGGAAGTTCGAATGATATCTAACTAAAATGCGGCATTCAGATCTCCTCTCATCTGCAGGTCAGGAAATGGCACTTTGCCGTACTTCTCTAAAAAAAGCAGCCTCCATGCTAGCATATAGACATGGAGGCTGCTTTTTATTACTGACTGGCACGCAGGATATTAGTCGAGGATTTCAGCGTCGTAATATAATACACTGGATGGCCGTTGTGCAGGCTGGCCTTCTGCACTGCCGTGCTGATGGCTAGTGCTTGGGCTACCATGATGGTGTCCAAACAGAGGACTAGATGTATACTCTGCCAAAGCTTCTTTAGAATCCCAACGAGAGACTGCACTGATAGAGCCATCAGCATCGGTCCACAATTCCATACCACGAAAGCCTTTGAACTGTTTCATACCAGGAATTGCCTGTTTGAATCCTTGTAGTATTGCCTCTCCATGCTCTGTACCTGGGCCAGCAAGTTTATTAACGGCTATAAACA
This sequence comes from uncultured Chloroflexia bacterium, assembly GCA_963699315.1. Classification (GTDB taxonomy): domain Bacteria; phylum Chloroflexota; class Ktedonobacteria; order Ktedonobacterales; family Ktedonobacteraceae; genus Dictyobacter. Next base: position 1,920,224 of record OY969433.1, on the reverse strand, counting down.
TAGCACATACTCCTTTTGAATAATCCCATACATCGCTAGTAATTGTGTCCAATGAATTAGACATATACTATTGTAAACGCTTTTGCTTCATTCGTCAGCGTTTTTAGTCTCTTGATGAAAAAATACTTGGACGTGGAGCGATTGCTATGAGGGTGGGTGTGATTAAATCTATGGCGTTGATTTATCGTGATCGTTTGATCTGTAGCAAGCTCTGTTACTTTGCGACCATAAATTGTTACCACACCCCTGAGGGGACCTATTTAAGAAAAAATGAGCACAGGATTACCGATACGAGTTAATAAAAATTATCTTAAGCGCTCATGCTGCGATTTGCACTTGTCTGTGGCATGCCTATTGCGCTTAGAATGAACTGTTCATAAGCCTCGCGCAGTTTAGGATAGCGTAGTAAAAAGAAACCAGCATATTCTTGCGTCAACGCACGTGGTTGACGCGACAGATGCATATTCACTTCTTTCAGGAGGCGATTGCCTTTCTTTCCATTGCAATGTTTACAGCAAGCGACAAGATTTTCCCACGTGCTTTGTCCTCCGCGTGACCGTGGAATAATGTGGTCGAGTGTCAGATCGCGGCTACGTTTCCCACAATACTGACATGTTTCATCATCGCGTAACAGAATATTTGTTCGCGTTGGTTGTAGTGCAACTCGAGGGACCCGAACATTGGCTAATAGCTGTACAATTACGGGGTGCTCAAGTTCCAAACGGCGAAGTTGAATGCTCTCTTCGATCAATTCACGAACATTCTCATCTACGAATGTCACTTTGTTTTTTGACAGCAATACGATGAGACGGCGCTCTGGTATGACCGAGAGAGGCTGTAATGAGGCATTCAATACAAGAACAGGCATGAATGGCACTCCTTCCTCTCTGTCTAAGTCGATGCACAACACATACATACATACATACAGACAGCAAGGATAATCACTGTTCTATTGAATAAGGATCTTAAGTGCGTATAAGACCCAGCTAACAGTGTCTATCGCCGCCTGTGACGACTTGGTGGATAAAGATGAGGATTGTACATTGCATGTCCAGGAGAAACAGGCACTACAGGGCTACATCTGCCTACCCGCGTGTGAATATACGCGTTGGTATGCAGATGTATCAGTGTGCAGCTATCGATGCTAGCTGTAATGTAAATCTGATACCCCTGCATTCTATGGTCTCCTTGGTGCCTGGAAAAAAAACATGGCACATACTTCTTGTCTGTATGCACTAACGATCCTTGTTGGATTGTGATGCTCCTGACTTCCTACTAGGAGAAGTATGTGCCATCCTGGTCGGGGTGAGAGGACTCGAACCTCCGACCTCAGCGTCCCGAACGCTGCGCGCTACCGACTGCGCTACACCCCGATGACATTCATGCAATAAACTCGCCGAACTTATCCATGAACTGAGTCTACGCTTGACTGACTTATAAAGCAGATCTCTTACTTATATTAGGTACAAGTTTGTTGCTCTGCTCTGGACTAGTATAACATACGTTGCCAACGTTTGACAAGGCTCGCAGCGTATGTCGTGATTTGTATAAGAAAAGTTGAGTATTAGCCGATCCGATTAACGAGTGTATCCGCCAATTCTAAAGAATAATTTTGTCCACGATCATGTGGATAAATTTGGAACATATTCGCTATCCAGAGATTTGGCAATGGTGGATGTAATGATGGAATATGTTTACGGTATTCGGTCGTAACTATTGGTTGAGCATACGGTGCTGAAAAAGCCCAACTCTCTTTGATCCAATCGGCCTCAAAGTGCGGAGCGATCTTTTTGAGGGCAGGTATGCATTCTTTAATCAATTCCTCTTTGCTTTTCTTGAAGATGGGGTCGTCCATAGGTCGATAGTTACCTAGATAGATGAGATGTCTGCCACCATATTCTGCTGGTTGACGGAAGTTGGTATGTTCAAAGATACCTGTGAAGGGATAGCCGGGATCGCATAGGTTGATCCAATAGCTGTCAGTGAGTTGATGATCAAGGGCAAGGATCAGACAATGGGCTCCGTATGCTTGCCCCCAGTCGTAGGCATTACGATATGCATCTGGCAACTCTGGAATCAACTGTATTGTGAGCCGTGTCGGCAGCGTCGAAATGATTTTATCGAAGTCCCAGCTGCCTTGATTCGTTTTTACTGACCAGCCACCTTTATCGTTCTGAGAAACATTTTCGACGCTGGTATTTAAGAGCACTTTGCCATCATTTTGAGTGATACGCTCAACCAGACGGTCATAGACCTGTTGGAATCCTCCACGCAAGTAGCCGAGCTGTGACGTGCGATCATGGATACGAGCCCAGAACCAGGGTAGTGCGATTTGATCATAGAGCTTACCAAATTTGCCTACGAAGAGCTGTTGGAAGATCATCTTGTAGGCATGACTCCCCATCCAGCGTTCCAGCCAAGGATCTGCTGTTTTGCCTTCGAGCCAGTTTGGATTAGCAACTTTCAGGAAGGCTAGCACTGCCCCAACACGTAGGCGATCATAAAGTTTCAGTGGCGTGAATTTGAGCAGCGAAATAGGATCATCTAACTGATAATTTTTACCTCCGACTAAACTTACCGTTCGCGGATGTTGCCATTCCAGACGATTACCTAATTCCAGTTCTTCGATAACCTTAATTACCGTTTTGTCCGAACGAAAAATATGATGATAAAACTTTTCGAGCCATACATCATCAATTTGGAAGCCTGATGCTAAACCACCAGCCATTCCCTCGCGCTCAAAAACCATAACTGAATGACCAGCCTGTGTTAGCCGATATGCTGCCATCAATCCCAGAGCGCCACCACCGAGCACCGCGTATTCCATGCTTATTCTTTCCTCAACAATCGTATTCTATACTTATTCTATCATATCCTTTAAATCATGCCATAGAAATACGACTATTTACACCCTGCGTTACTCTTCAATAACTATTCTGTAATTATGCACTTTTTATTGAGGGCCCGTTTCAAGACTAGAGAAGATCGATCCAGGTTGCGTTCCTGAAGGCGTATGGGCATGAGTTACTTATAGATATGATAAGATAATCCTCTATTGACTGATATTACTATAAAATGGATGCGGAGAGGGTTTGATGTATTCTACTGCTGTTGATAATCTGCTGGTCTGCCCGGTGTGCGGTGAGACTTTATTATTAGATAATGCGATGCTACGTTGTAGTAATGCCCACTCTTTTGATTTGGCGAAGGAGGGATATGTCAATGTGCTTCGTAAGAAAGTGCTGGGCGATACGAAGGAGATGGTGCTGGCACGACGTGCATTCTTTGATAAAGGTTATTATCAACCCGTTTCGGATCTGCTTAACCAGTTACTATTTGATCATTTGCCGTTGCCTCACGTTGGGCCTCTCTGTATACTCGATGCGGGCTGTGGCGAAGGCTACTATGGTGGACGTGTTCATGAATATCTGGAGGAGCGCAATAGACCAGTAGTTAGTCTGGGCATCGATAGTTCTAAAGACGCTATGCGTATAGCCGCGAAACGTTATCCTGCATCCTTTTTTCTTGTGGCTGATCTTAAGGCAACTCTGCCGCTGCGGGACGGCGTATTGGATGGCATGCTCAATATTTTTGCGCCGCGTAATCTCGCGGAGTATGCGCGTCTGCTTGCTCCTGCTGGATTGTTACTGATTATCATTCCTGGTCCAGACCATTTACAGCAATTGCGCCAGACTCTCCACTTGTTAGATATTGAGGAGCACAAAGAGCAGCATGTGATCGAGCAGTGTGCTGTACATTTTGAGTTGCTAGCAAAGCGTTCTTTGACCTATGATCTTCATTTACAGCGCGAAGAGATTGTACAGTTGGTCATGATGACGCCAAACTACTGGCATCTCTCGGATGAGATCCGTGCTCACATGTTGGCTCTAGATGCTATTTCAACTACTGTGGACTTCATCTGCTTGCTTTTTAGGTTTAAGCGGTCCGCATAGCCACTAGGACATCAGTACTTTTGCCAGTTCGGTGCATATGGGCCCGCCATGAAAAAAAACTCTTTAGTCCTGCTGGGATGAGCATTAAGGTACAGTCTTTGCTTATGAAACATATTGATATATATTGAGTTGTGATGTAACATAGCTAGTCATAGATAAGGTATCGAGAACAACGGTAATGGGTATATCTGCTAGCACAGATGTTTTGAAGGTTTTTCGTGTATATAGGGCAATATATATGTTAGAGATAAAACAAAGTAAATACCTGGTTTTATTAGAAGAAGTTTGTCGTATTACCAATTGGGACAGGCTTCCTAGCCAACTTTGCGTTACTAATTCTGTATGATATACTAAACCCGTTGTCCGAGTAATGCTCAATCCTTAGTATTGGATCATCTAAATTCCACTCATCCCGGCCAGGTGTATGTGCCGCTTTAGATCCATTGTGATGTTATCGTGCATGCATACAATCTGCCAGATAACCGCAGGCTTAGACGCTGATGCGCTATATTTGATGAGGAGTCGAAGGGAGAGCGAGCCGTGACTATACAGCCTGACTCAGGAAGAACTGCTGAAACTGAAGATTTTTCAAGTCAACCTGATCTCCAGCGGATCACTGGCAATTTGCTGGCAACACAAGGATATGTTCTGGGTATTGAGATAAGTGGAAGTGGTGCACGCCAGTCTGTCGCGTTGGCAGATCTGAATGGTACTATTTTGCAGCGTATTCGTCGTCCTCTAGAGCATATGCCAGATACACAAGCGGTCCTGGCTCTGCTTGATGAGATGATCACTGACGTAATGCGCTCGGCACAGTTATCTGCTGGACGACTGTTACGTGTCGGTATCGCTGTGGGTGGTTTAGTGGATGCTAGGCAAGGAATTGTGAAGCGGCTACATCATGCACCCAGCTGGGAATATTTTCCATTACAGGACTACTTTTCCGAAAAGTTAGGTGTGCCGTGTATTATTGATAATAATGCAAATGCTGCTGCTTTGGCGGAGGTCATACGTGGTGCGGGAAAAGGAGAGCATGCTATACTCTACGTTGGTTTGGGACATGGCATTGGAGGCGGGCTGGTCGTAAATGGCCATATTTATCAAGGGGCAACTGGAACGGCTGGCGAAATCGGGCATTTTTACGTAAAAGAGGATGGCCCACGTTGCTCCTGTGGGAGATCTGGGCATCTTGAAGCGATTGCGTCGGCGCAGGCTATTGTCCGTACGATGATTGGCCTCTCAGTGGAGTATCCCGAGACCGAGGCGGCTATAAGTCGTATAACTGAAGGGCGTGCCGAACGTATCACTATCGATCAAGTTTTCCGTTTGGCGGAAGAAGGAGATCAAATCGCTCAGCACGTTGTGCATAACGTTTCTACCTATCTAGGTAATGCGCTTGCCAACATCGTGCATCTGGTAAACCCCAGTATGATAATCCTCGGAGGGCCTGGGGCCCGTGCTGGTGAGCGATTGATTACACCATTGCGGGAACGTATCCAGGAATTGTGTCTTCCTGAGGCAAGTCAGTCTTTACGTATCGTTCAGGGAAGTCTTGGGTCCGAGGCGAACATCCTGGGCGCAGTTACATTGGCGTTGCAGGACCTATAATGCTTATGACGTTAAGGCATGCCATCTTCGTGGTCGGTGTTTGGGCACCTATCTGGATGCAAGGAAGTATAAGTGCATAATCTTGAGAGGCTTACAGTGGAAACAGGCCAGGTCATTCAAAGACGCTACCTGCTACAGCGTTTGGTACAGCAGGGGCCAACCTGTGCTGTCTACCAGGGGTTTGACCAGGTATTGCAACGTGTTGTCGCGCTCAAGTCCGCGACTGTTGAGCACATGTCGGCGTATCGAGCTGCGATACGCACGACTGGGCAATTTACACATCCCAATATTATTGGTATCTATGATCTTATTATTGATGCAGAAGCATTATATATTGTACAAGAATATGTAGATGGCGATGATTTTGGTACTTTATTGCAATCACAGCTTTCTCCTTACTACGTAGTTGATCTCGGTGTCCAGATTTGTCAGGCACTGATGTATGCAAGTTCGTCAGCGCGTAAGCTTTGCCATGGTGATCTCACACCATCGGCTATCATACGTGATCGCCGAGGTCTAGTACATATCAACAACTTTGCCTTACCCACAGACAGTAATTATTTTTTGAGTTGGAACGTCATCGGTGGGAAAAGCATTGCATTCTCTGATCCAGAGCTACCAGTCGGTCAGGGGAGTGAAGGGCGCTATGCTGATGATACGCGTGCGGTTGGATTATTGTTGTATCAATTATTAACATCAGGTCGTAGCGTTGAGTCTCGCTTTGTCGAGCCTCCTGCTGATGGGCGTCTACGTTTTAATCGTAACACGCCGTCCGAGATCTGTGAAATTATTGCACGTACGCTTATTCCTCAGCACCCACAATGTATTGTTACGGCGGAAGCCCTGCGTACTGAGTTAAAAGTATTGGCCGATGCGCTTGAGCCTGCGCAACCTTATCCTGTTGTCGTGCCAGTCGCTGCTGCTGCTGCTCCTGTTTATCAAGCTCCAGTAGAGCCACAGGTACAGACTCGGCTCTCCCAATTTGGTCCAGCGCGCTCAGGAGGAGGCTTACTCAGCCAACCTTTAGGACTTTCGCGTGCTGCGACTGATTATGCGCAACAAGCAGGAGCTAATGCTGGTATTGCTGTCGAGACAAATAACGCGTCGACTGCCTTTGATCTTTCAATGGGTCAGCAGTTGGCATCTGCACGTGAGGCGGCTTATGGTGGTAACCATGAGATTAAACATGTCAACCTACCAATTCTTATCCTGATGGGATTAGTCTTTTTCGCTCTCTTCTTTGGTATAGGTTATTATGTCTCGACGCTCTTTTTCCATTAATCCGAGAAAGAGCTATTTCACTGCGTTGATCGCCTTGCGAAAATAGCATTCGGCATTGCTTATTCGATGGCAGTAATAGGCATTTCCATCTGTTCCTCGATATAGGCATATGCAAGCTGAGGGCTGTTTTTGGCTTTGCCAATGTGTCCATGGCGATCGACAATGATTAGTCCGCCCGTGCCACTGGCTTGTTGAGAGAGAAAACGGATGGCAGATTCGGCGGCATCTTGTGCGCTGGCTCCTTGTGCTACATATCCGGCGGCGCGTTGGGCGATCAGAAGGCGGATAAAATCTTCGCCATAACCTGTACAGGAGATGGCTGCATAGTTGTCGGCGTAGAAGCCACAGCCTATTAGTGGAGAATCGCCAACACGGCCAGGATATTTGTTGATGATCCCGCCTGTTGATGTTGCGGCCGCCAGTCTTCCGGTACTATCGATAGCAACGGCCCCTACTGTCCCATGTTTCTGCGCTGACTCGTCTTTGGTTTTGGCTGAGATCGTAAGAGAACTGCTCTCGTGGTTCTTCCAGGCGTTATACTGGCGCTCGGTAAGGAGATCCTCGTAACGGCAGAGGGGAATACCTTCTTCCTGGGCAAAGTATTGTACACCGTTACCAATCAGCAATGCATGTTCGCTTTCCAACACACGACGGGCCAGCGAAATTGGATTTTTGATCAATTCAACGCCAGCGATAGCCCCAACTTGAAGTGTCGAGCCATCCATGATACCTGCATCCATCTCGATATTTCCAGCTCTATTTAAACACGAACCTGTGCCTGCATTAAAATTAGGATTGTTTTCAAGGGCGCGAACGGCGGCCTCAACAGCATCGAGAGCATGTCCACCTTGCAGTAAAACCTGCCAGCCCACCGTCGCTGCTTCTGTGCAGCCAGCCTTTGAGCCTGCAATCCTGTCGGTATGAATATTTCCGGCACCTCCGTGCACAATCAGGGCAATTGACATAAGTAGTTTCTCCTGTTTCGCGTTTATTTATCTCGATTGTACCACCAATAGTCATCTGTTTTTCTATTGAAACTACTCTATAAGTGTTTTATTGTTCCATTGACAAGGCTTCATGCTGACTGCTACTCTACAAATAGGATGCGAATTGAATATGCTTAATGGCAGTAAATAATTGTATGCATACAACGTTGCTTGAGTAGTGAAGGGGAATTATTGTCATGCCAGAAAATATATTTGTCGAGCGGGTTGAGCTAATTAAAGAGCGCTTTTATGCTGACCTGGCAGCTATAGTTAATATCGATTTGGGAACGTATTTGAAAGATGGTGTTGATCGTGTTGGCATCTATTTGCAGCAGCGCTTTCAGGAGTTTCAGTTTACGACATCTTTCGATGTACAAGAGCAATATGGTAACAATCTGGTGGCTGTGCATAATGGACAGGATCCGCAAGGGCCACGCCTGTTGCTTATTGGACATATTGATACCGTCTTTCCTGCTGATGAGGCCGTAAAACGTCCCTACTCTGCAGGCTGAACGTGATGGTGTACATATCATGAAAGGGCCGGGCGTGTTGGATATGAAGTCCGGTGTTTTGATGGGTATGTATGCTTTGCATCTTTTGATTGAGGAGCAACTTGCGCATTATCAGAGCGTCACCTTTGTATGTAATAGCGATGAGGAGATAGGTTCACCTGCGAGTCGTTCTTTGATTGCACGCTTAGCTGGTGAGGCCGATGCAGTTCTGGTGCTGGAACCTGGACGTGTCTTAAATCGGATCGTTTCATCGCGTCGAGGCGTTGCTAATTATCGTCTCGAAGTGCATGGACTCTCCTCGCATGCGGGCGTTGAGCCTGAGAAGGGGCGCAATGCGATTGTAGAATTGGCACATCATGTGCTAGCGTTACAAGCTATCAATGGTACTGTGCCAGGTGCTACACTAAATGTAGGAGTTATTCGTGGCGGTGAACGTACGAATATTGTGCCGGATTATGCGTATTGTGATATCGATGTTCGGGTTAGTGATCGTGCCGGTTTAACGTCTATTGAAGAGGCGATACGTCAGGTGGCAGCTAAAACGGTGCTGGAGGGCACGCGCATAATTCTTTCGTGCGGAGTGCGTAATATGCCATTTGAGCTTACCGCTGCTAATGCTCGTCTTGTACAGTTAGTGAAGGATGCAGGCTTAAAGCTTGGCTTGAACATCGAGGATGTTTCTAGTGGAGGAGGCTCAGATGGCAATACTACAGCGGGTCTTGGCATAGCTACTGTCGATGGTCTAGGGTCTACAGGTGGATTAGCACATAATCCCGATGAATATATTGAAGCAGATCATATTCCTGTACGCATTGCGCTTATTTGTGAAGTTATCCAGCGTATTTGTGACTATTATCAACGTGGGAGGCGATTATGAAATTAGGTAAAGTATCCCTACATGAACTTCCTGTGCCAGATATCGTATCTCTGGGCATTTACGCGGACCAATTGCAGTTAGAGGCTGAGTTACAGGGTATATCAGTACCTCCTCCGATACGCTTACAGGTTGGCGAACCTGACTTTCGCACGCCCGATCATATTCGTCTGGCGGCCATTGAGAGTATTGCTCGCGAAACCCAGACATATGGGCCAGCGCATGGTCAGCTCTGGTTACGCGAATTGATCGCCGAGAAAATTGCACGCATAAATAGTTATACGGTGCAGCCAGGTAACATTGCCATAACTATGGGGGGAACCGGTGGTATCTTATCGTCTTTACTGGCAACCATTGAGCCAGGCGACGAGGTATTGATCCCTGATCCTTGCTGGCCGATCTACCTGCCACAGTTACAGATCGCCGGAGCGAAGGCTGTGACCTATCGATTAGATCCCAACAATGACTGGCTACCGGATATTACACAACTAGAAGAACTTGTAACTCCACGTACGCGCATGTTGTTGCTTAACACTCCTGGCAATCCGACTGGCGCTGTCATCCCGCGTCAGATCATCAGCGAACTGCTAGATTTCGCACGGCGTCACGATCTGTATCTTCTCTCCGACGAGTGTTATGACCAGATTATATTTGAGGGTGAGCATGTTAGTCCTGCTTCGCTGCTCTCCCATGACGAATTCGAAGAGGGGCGCTTTATTGGTATCTATACTTTTTCCAAGACATATGCGATGACCGGTTGGCGTATCGGTTATGTCGTATCGAGTTTGCAAGTGACTAAGACAATCGTTGACGTGCTCAATGCGAATCTGACCAACATCAGTATGCCTATTCAGCGAGCCGCCGCCGCTGCTCTGACTGGCCCACAGGAGTGTGTAACGGTAATGCGTGAGAGCTATCGTCGCAGACGTGATCTCGTTATCAATCAACTCAAACAGTGCAACCGTTACACCTATACACCGCATGGAGCATTTTATGTGCTGATCAACGTCGCCAGTCGTCATGGTGAGCCACGTAGGGGACGTCAGTTTGCCCTAGATCTTATTCGTGAGTACAACGTCGCTGTCACACCTGGACAAGGGTTTGGGGCAGTATCTGACGAATATGTACGTATCTCATTAGCCGCTTCAGAGGACGAACTGACACAAGGAGTAAGTGCGATCTGCCAATTGGCAGATCGTTGATGCTGATATAAGCTGTAATAGGGATGCAACTGGCCGCAGCCTGAACCGCTGTGACCATCACCGCGTGCATGGAAGCAAACGCAGGTGTGTACAGATGAAAGAAAGGAAGTGGATGATAGGCATTTATTTGTAGGCGACAACGCCAAAGGCTTCTGGCCGCCGGACAACGCGTTTAAAGCCAGCCTCTTGCAAGCGCTTAAGGGCTCCTCGCGTGACGGTTCCAGACGACTTGCTGTTGAGGTCTCCTATATAGTGAAAGAGGCGTCCGCCGCGTTTGAGGATGCGATAGAGCTCTTGATAGAAGACGCGTGAGTAGAGTTCACCTGCTAGACTGAAGACTGGTGGATCGTGAATGATACTCGAAAAACTCTCATCCTCAAAGGTCGGCACCAGTTCGTAGGAGTCGCCCATGAGTTGTTTGATTTTGGGATTGGTAAAAAGTTCTCGCGACCAGGGATTCTGATGGGCGATTTCCTGTGCTCCTGGGTCCAATTCAATCGTGACAACTTCTGTTGCTGTTTTGGCTGCCTCGATGGCCGTATAGCCTAAGCCTGTGGCTGTATCCAGGACTCGTCCAGTGATGGGTGTGATGGTGGAGATTTTTTTCAGTGTATCCTGCATAGGATCGATATCGACAATACGATGCATGGTGAAGCCTGCAATGAGCATACTGGGAGTGCGTTTGGTGGGTAAAAGACTACACATGCGGTTTGTCGCTTCTGAAAAGCATTGAATTGCCTGGATCTTGTCCGTCTCCACGCGAAAGCAGGTCACATCTGATCGTTTGATTTTCTCAATCTGTTGCCAGCTAAGTTGCTCTCCTTGAGCAAAGGTAACGCCTGTATCTGCCAGGGCAACTGTTACCATCGTGATGCCTAGATCAGGTGAAATCTCAAGCGTAGCCTGTGCTTGCTTTCTCGCTTGCAGTAGCGACTCGGCCTGTACATACGAGAGCACAATTGGCTCAGCTGGATACGTCATTAAGAACCCTTTCTAGCTAGCAGAGGAATATATTCCACCTGATTATGAATCGATCAACCCGATCCCATCGCATGGGATCGGGTTTCTGCTACTATGTGACTGCTTTGCTTTTTAGCGCAGAGTTGTGTCCTGTGCTGTTTAGACGAACAACTCAGCTTCGCTGAGAGGACCAAGCGCCGTAATAATCTGCTTTTCACGCATTGGGAAGCGTTTGAGGGCGCGCATGACATCCTCAGTTGTGAGCTTCTCAACACGTTCGATTTCTTCCTCTACGCTGATCAGACGGCCTTCTGTGACCCAGTCTGCGGCCAGGGAGCGCATCCGTGAGAAGGTCGACTCGCTACTCAAGACGATACTACTAATCCATTTATCTTTCGCCCTGCGTAGCTCATCCTCAAACACACCATCATTGAGCAAGCTGTCCAATTCCTCATTAAGCATTTTGAGGACACGCGGTGCATTTTCTGGCGTGGAGTTGGCCTCCAACATAAAGATACCAGTACCCTCCATGGCCCAGATACCGGCACTGGCCGATTCTGCCAGCCCACGCTGGTAGATATTCCAATACAGACGGGAACCGTCACTGTCGCCCAGGATACTGCTACCAAGGCTAGCTGCGTAGTAGTCTGGATCATTAACATCTACAGCCGGCATGGCGATGATCATGATCTGCTGCTTGAGGTTTTTATCCACCATGATGTGGTGGCTGGACTGTTTCGGTTCGTAGTGAGTCACATCGCGTCCACTATCACCGGTACGCCAGTTGCTGCAATGTTGTTCTGCCAGTTCGACAATGTGATCCCAGTCGAATTTGCCTGCAATTGAGAGGACAAGGTTGTTCGCGGCATAGCGGCGCTTCCAGTAATCGCGCATCTGATCTATGCCCAGATTGCGAATGCTCTCACGACTCCCCAGCACATCATGACCCAGAGGATGATCTATGAAGTAGTCCTGCATCATGCGCCGATAGGTAAGATTATAAGGTTGATCCTCAGAGCGAGCGATCTCATTAATGATCACTTCTTTCTCCATGGTGAAATCAGTTTCATCCAAACGAGGATACATCATATCGCTTAGCAACTCAAAGGCGCGGTCCAGATACTCACCCAGGATGCGTGCGTAAAAGACGGTTGCCTCATGTGACGTAAACGCATTCAGCTCGGCACCGATTTTGTTAAAAGCCAGCGTGATCTCCTGCCAATCGAGCGATTTAGTGCCTTTAAACACCATATGTTCTAGAAAGTGTGAGACACCTGCAATATTGGGGTCGAACTCGTCGCGAGAGCCTGTACGTACATAATAGGAAACAGCCACCGACTCGAAATCAGGCATCGGCTGACCGACGATCTGTAGACCATTACTGAGCGTGTGAGTATGAAACACAGTTCCGTTCGCTGTTGTTTCTGTCATAACTTGATCCTCCAGGGAGTAAGGCGTGGTCAGCCTGCTGCTTATATTCATAGCAGGCATCATAATTTATCCAACGGATATCATGCATCATTTCTTTATAGTAGCATCATAGCCCCACTATAGATGGCTTGTCAAATTAAAGTTCTTCTGTTGGCTGCAGACAGCCTTCCCGGTACCTTTCAGTGCCTTGTAGCTATTACTGATAATTTCGCTATGGAAGCACGTGATATAGTGTGACTTGAACCATTGTTAGGGTAGAAATAAGGCTTGTCTATTTTGTGCTGATCTGTATTTGTATCGTTTGTCCATGGCATGCATTGATATGTGCTGATACTGTCCGTCAACTTTCTAGTCATACAGCCGTTCTGCCTGTCATGTTGAATACGGCTGAAGTGTGTGATATGCTACGCTGTATAAAAAATTCGTGTTGCATATGCCCACTGCCGCTAGACAGCTTTTCCCAGCGCTTTACCGCGCTTTTGGCTAGAAGAGGAGTCGTGGATGTCTGTCTCTACCTGGGGTGAATCGGATTTATTCGCCGAAGAGACCTATCCTGTAACTTTATTGACCTTGCTTTTAAAGCAGATGATGTTACGCTTTGGATCTCATGGTGCTTGCATCGCTTTACATGATGAGACCATTGGTCAAATGAAAGTACAGGTACATATCCGCTTGAAACATACAAGCGTGCCGCCTGTCGTGTCCGATCTTTTAGGGGTCAACGATGCTGCTGGCAAGGAATGTCAGGCAGCCAATCAGTATGTCACTGGACCGTTAGATCAGGATGATGATGAAGAAACGCAGCGTATGGCTGTTTCCCCTACTAGGAGGCGTACACGCCCTCTGGTCTCATCTACAGATGATATTGAGCATGTAACTTGTGAGCAGAGTGAACTCTTTTGTGTCGGCATGGCGTATCCCCTTGGTCAAGATTTAATTGGCTATGCGTGGCAGAAGAATGAGCCGTATGCGATGCGTCACGAGGATTATAAGACGTTGATGCATGCTGCTCAACCATTGACTTTCCACGCTGATGTAACCCCGTCGCACTATCTTGTTGTGCCTGTGCGCGAATCGACTCTTGTGGATGAGATGCGTGGACATAAGCGCTCCGCTACAGTTCTTGGTGTGGTCGTCCTCTACTATAACGGTATGACATCTTCTCTTTTACAGCAGCAGCTCCAGCAGCAACGTATAGATGCGCTGCACTATACAGAGCGTATTGCGATCTATTTGCAAAATGATACTTTACGCCGTAAGCAGCGTCGGACTAGCGAGTATCTTCAGCTTTTACAAACGATCAGTTCTGCCTTTCCAACGTCCGTGAAGTTATCAGATCTAGTCGAGCAAATTTATCTGTTTGTGTCACACGTGGTGGATGTGTCTGGGATGTTGTTAACAATTTATGATCGTGATCTGGATCGCTTGTATGATATCTTCGCCATTATAGATGGCATGCGCGTCGAGGGACTGGGCGAGAAACCAACTGTACGTACGAAAACAGAGCGCCCGGTGTGGTGGCAGGTGACGCAGCATGAAAAAAATACCTTGTTGTTTTCACCGGCCCAGGATAGCGAGCAGGCGCAGAAGTATCAGGAACTTTTGACTGGTGTGTGGGGCGATCAACGGCAAGCCGAATCGTTTTTATTATTACCCATGAAGATGTTTAATCGCGTTATTGGGGCTATCTGTATCAGTAGCTTACGGCCACATGCCTATCAACCGGAAGAGATTCAGGTGCTGGAGGCTATGACGCAGATTGTCACTGTGAGCATCGAAAACACGAAGCTTTATGAACGGGATCGGATGATCCTTCAGGAGGCTCGTCAGCGTGAGGAGCAGCTTGCCGCAATTAATAGTGCATTGCAAGCAATTAGTTCCGTTCTCAATACCACCGAACTCCTTAATAATCTCGTTGAGTCGGTGGCTGCGATTACCAAGGTTGACCTCTGTGTCTTTTTTGAGCCATCGCCGTCTCGTGATGTGCTCAAAGCGCATGCGCTCTATGCACCTTCTAGTGTCAAGATGGTTGATGACGGGAGTGGTATGCCGACGATTACTCCTCGCAATCGAGGTGAGCCGGATGAACTCATCAATTTGATTGAGTTGCCGTTTAAGGGTACTTTCCTTGAGCATATGGTTGATGAGGGCTTCTTCTTTCTTGATGCTCCCAAATTAGAGGACCTGGCGCGTAAATCTAATGAAGGCGGTATGATTTTCTTGCGCGAGATGGGTATCGGGCATATGCTGATGGTTCCAATGACGTATCAAACGGAGTTTATTGGATTTCTGGCTATGCCGACTCCTACTGGTAGTCGCTTGCCTACAACCGGCAGCCGTTTGCCTACCGGCAGTCGCTTACCTAAAGATATTAGTACCGTGCTGGCTATATGTGCCCAGGCTGCCAATGCGATCTGGAATGCTCACATCTTTGAAAAACGTGAAGAGGCCTTTGCTGAATTGGAACGCGTTGACAAGCTGAAAGATGAGTTTTTGGTAACGGCATCTCATGAGCTACGTACACCCTTGACAGCTATCAGCGGCTATTCGAGCCAGTTAAAACGTCAGAGTGCACGCGCCACCCCGCAAACGGTCTTACGCTTTGCCACCAAAATCTCTGTTGCTGCTCAGCAGTTGAGCGATCTCGTGGCAAATATTACGGAGGCTGCGCAGATTGGTCCCGTTGATCGTAAGATGGCTCTCCACATTGAGGAGATACAAGTCTTAGCCGCAGTTGAATTCGCTGCTAATATGCTCACGCGTAGCTCAGAGCATCCAATCACATTAGATATTTCCAACGATTTATGGATGCTTGGTGATGCTTCATGTGTTCGACAGGTAGTAACAAACTTATTAGAGAATGCTACGAAATATGCCTCTCCAGGTACTCAAATACAGGTGAAGGCTATAAATAAAGTACTTTCGGAAGTTGTGCCACTTTTGACAGAAGATCAACATGATCCAACGTTCTTAATAGATAAGGGAAACTTTCCTGTCATCCTCGTACGTGTAATTGATCAAGGGGAAGGCATTCTGCCTCAAGATCAGCAACGAATTTTTGAGAAGTTTGTGCGTGCCCCACGCTCGTTGACAACACCTGTACGAGGCTCTGGATTGGGATTGTATATCTGTCGCCGCTTTGTTGAGGCTATGGGTGGAAAGATCTGGCTGGAGCAGAGTATTGCTAACGAAGGGTCAACATTTAGCTTTTATTTGCCCTATGTAAAGTCGCCCGTCAATTCAATGGAATAAGATAGGACTAATTATGCCGACACAAGATAATAACGCATCTGCTAAGCCGAGCTTAGCGCTCCGGAAGATTCTGGTGGTGGACGATGAGGCTGTTATCCGCGATATGATGATTGATATTCTCGATCTGGAGGGCTACGTGGTTGAAGTTGCACGTAATGGACGCGAAGCTCTGGAGAAAATACGGGCCACTGATCCACAGACTGGCTATCTGATCTTTCTTGATTTGATGATGCCTGTTATGGATGGACAAGATTTTTGCCGTGTGTTTAGTGAGGATGTAACAGTTAGGCAGCGGCATGTCGTTGTCATTATGTCTGCATTAGACCAGTTGCTTCAGGCTAAATCATTGCATGCGGATAGGGCCATGCCAAAACCTTTCCTTATGGATGATGTTATGCAGGTCATTCAGACATATATGTCATAAGTTCTATATGGGATGATGCAGTTTAAAAGTAGCGTTTCTATGCATTTGTTTTATCACGCTTTTGCCTTGTCATCCGCTTGGATACACGTTATAGTAAGGCTTAGATAATTCCTGATTGAGTGGGTATTGAAAGAATGTAGCCGATAAGGCACCTCGCCTGATCGTATGACCTGAAAGGGCATAGTCGTGATTAATATTATCTTGGCCTTGCATAATTTTAATGTATATCTGGTTTTCTTGAGCGCACTTGTTGCCGCTATCTGGGGCTTCATATTGTATTTTAAAAAGCTTGCTGCAACCAAAGGGTGGTATATTTCTTTATGGGTCGCATTGGCGTTTGGATTGTTGCAGGGGGTGTTGGGTATTTCAATGGTCGCTGTAGGACTAAAGCCTGGCGGCGGCGTTGGAGATTATTATCTTCATTATGTCTATGGTGGAATTGTGGCGCTAGGACTTCCTCTCGTCTGGATTAGCTTTACGACCAATGGCAAAAATAAACGTCTGGATGTGCTTGCTTATAGTATTGGCGCTCTGCTCATTGCTGTCGTCGCTGTGCGCGCCTGGATGACTGGTCCCGTGCAGTAAAAATAGTCAGAAAACACAAGGGTAAGTATGCGAGCTTCTTTTATTCACGTTGCAGATACACATCTGGGATATGAACAGTATGGTGTCCGAGAGCGTTTCAACGATTTTAGCCGGGCTTTCTGGGAGATTGTTGATGATGCTCTGACACGAAATGTCGATTTTGTGGTGATCGCTGGCGATCTTTTTAATAAGCGTGCTATCGATGCGTTGACGCTCATTCATGCAATCGAGGGATTAAAGAAACTCCATGATCGGCATATTCCGGTAATTGCTATCGAGGGCAACCACGATAGAAGCTATTATCGGGATGGTGTGTCCTGGTTACAGTTTTTGTGCTATCAGGATTATATTAAGTTACTTGCTCCTGTAATGCAAAATGGTGTTCCTCAATTGACTCCCTGGCAAGCGGATACAATGTTGGGTAGCTATATTGACCTGCTTGATGGTCATGTACGTGTCTATGGTCTACCGTGGCAAGGGGCCGCGACTTCGCGCACTCTGGAAGGGATGGCTCAGGCATTACAGACTCATTCGCAGGAGGATGCGTCGCTTGTGGATTATCGCTTGCTGATGATGCATACCGGCCTGGATGGCATTGTGCCACGTGTTCAGGGTTTGCCCACCATGGCCCAGTTTCAACCGTTGCGCCCGTATATTGATTATCTAGCTCTGGGACATGTGCATAAGCCGTATGAATTTGATGGCTGGATGTATAATCCTGGCTCGACTGAGACCTGTGGTGCGGAGGAGGCTCAATGGGAAGATCGTGGCTACTACTATGTCGAAATTGATACTGATGAGCCTGCGAGGATTATTGATGTTGAGCGTAAAGAACGTATCCATCATGCACAACATCTGGTGAGTCGAAGGCGCTCGTTTGTGCGTTATGACTTACGAGTGGATAATCTGCTTGAGCCTGAGGCTTTATACAAGCGGCTCGAAGATTATTGCCGTCGGGAAGGTCCCGCCTATCATGATCTGCAGCCAGTTGTGCATGTTCATCTGATTGGGACATTGGCTTTTGATGGAGGCTCGTTGGATCAGCTACGGATGGATGAGATTGTACGCCATTTCTTTGAGCCATTGCATGTGCGGATCGATAATAATACGAGTGATCAGGATTATGCCCCGGATGATGGTGATATCGATGGTCGTGATCGCTCGATGTGGCACGAACTGGAGCGACGTATCTTTGAAGAATTAGTCAGCATGGATAGCCGCTATATGTCTCATAAGGAGCAGTGGAGCGCCGTCTTGAGCGAATTAAAGTCATCCGCTCTCCATAAAGAAAATCCTGAGCAGATTGCTCAGTTCCTACGCGAAAGACGGGAGCAATTGGTTTCACCTGTGTAAGTTGTTTCCGATAGCAGTGTTTGTTATGCTAGTAGTGGAATAAAATAGGTCTGATCGCATGTTTGTGTGGTTATGGACTCCATACATACTTGCGTCCTGCTTTTATTATTCCCTGTAGGCTGTCCTTAATCTATTTTTGAGCTATAGTGGCAATAGGTGATTGTGTCCACGTAATCACTGATGGCTCTTTGGATGGTTGTTTCGTATACCCTATAAGGGCGGATTTTTTGGCGGGGAGTGTGATTGTTATGTCTGATTTTGTGTTACACTTGGCTATTCTCGTGTTGATTGCCGTCTTTGTGATCGTATTTCTACTCGCCGCTCGTCGTTTTTATGGTGAATATCAACGGCAACATGTTTCAAATCCTATTGATGACGTTTTTCATCCTCTAGCACGGATTGGTATATCCACAGACGAAGATGTAGAACCTGCGTATGTGCCCGCACGAGTACGTATTCTGGCTTTTGGCAACGAGGATGATCGGCAATGCCGTATTTTACAAGCTCCAGTGCTGCGTCGTGTCGTTGAGGCGAAGGGTGATGTGGTCTCCGTTATTAATATCGATGCATCAAACTCGCCCGAGTTGACTCAACGCTATCACGTTTTGACTGTTCCAACGACGGTGTTGTTGGATGCCCGTGGTAAAACCTACGCTGTAAATTATGGTTTTACTAATGCTCAAAGCTTGCTTAAGCAGGTTGATGAGATCCTGGATGGCGCACAAGAAGCACTACCTTAATATTAATAATGTTGTAAATGCCTCAAATTACTTTTTGTTATCTCATATAAAAGTCGTATACCTTCAAAGTTGAGGGGACGTAGCTGCATTATGCAATGATCTCGTGGATAGTGGCCCCCTCAATATCTCCTCTCGAATGATTATCCTTCAGCAGTTTTTTCCTCCCATCTTATCGACTACTATTGCCTTTTTATGCGGTACACATTTATGTATGATGTGTATAATAAGTTTAAGAGGAAGACGTGCATACCAATACAAATATATGTTTTTGGGGGGATTAGATGCGAAGGCGAACTTTTTTGCAGGGAACACTGGCAACGACAGCGGGCACTGTGGTGGCTGCTGAAGGGTCAATTCTCTATGTGCGTGATGTAGAACCGAAATGGATTGATGTTCATGAGATCCCTGTGTATCTAACCCGTTTAGATCCAGCGTTCAATCATTATCGTATCGCTCATATTACTGACCTGCATACCGATGATACGTTTATGACAGCTGAACGCTTGGCTCAAGTCGTACGGGTTTTGAATAGCTTGAAAGTGCAACTCATCCTGATTACCGGCGATTTTGTTACGCGGTTGATAGCAAGTTCGGCTGCAACTTTGTCACAATTGCAGTATCTGCGAGCTGCTGATGGGGTATTTGCAACTTTAGGCAATCATGATCATTGGGCTGGTCAACAGCAGGTGACAGCTATATTGCAAACGAATGGCATACATGTGCTCAAGGATACTCTATATACGCTGAACCGTGGTAGCCGTAAGGCCGTGTTACATCTGGTTGGGATGGATGATCTATGGACTGATGAGCCTACTCAATCTGCCTGGGCGCATGAGGGACGTCTGGAGCGTTTGCTACGTCAGGTACCTGCTGAGGGCGCGGCGCTCTTGATGGTGCACGAGCCAGATTTTGCTGATGTGGCGGCTGCCTCTGGTCGTATCGACTTACAGTTTTCCGGTCATTCGCATGGTGGACAGATTCGTATTCCTTTTTACGGCTCTGTGTATTTGCCTGAGTTAGCACGTAAATATCAGGCAGGCATGTATCATATAAAAGCTCTTAAGCACTATACCAATCGCGGACTAGGTATGATTGATCCGCAAGTTCGTCTGAACTGTCGCCCTGAGATAGCCGTCTTCGAGCTATTGGCAATGGAAATGTGATAAGTGGATGTGTCAGGATTACGCGAAATCGCTAAAGGGTTTGGTGGGCAAGTTTATACTAGATAGCAAGTACAGGCAATTTTCTCTACTGCTCATTTGTAGATGTAATCCTTCGTAGTGTCTTCTCTCAGAAGCTGATCTTTCCTTGCATTCAGATGAGAAATGTGCCCACCGCACCTTTCTAGCGACGAGAGTTGTGTTTCTGAAGGCATATGGGTGTGAGAAGGAGAGCATATATGCGACAGACAATAAATCTTACACATACTATCAGTCCTCCCGTATATCGCCTTCAGGATGCCGCATGGAGCTATGCGCAGAATGGTTGGAGGATCTTCCCTCTGCATGGTCTGAAGTTTGGCGGTTCTTGTACTTGTAACAGCGAACATTGTCTATTACCAGGACAGCATCCGCGCCATGCTAAGGATGTGGATGAAGCAAGTATAGATTCAGCAACTATCGCAAACTGGTGGAAACAAGATGAGCAGGCTAATATTGGTCTGGCCACTGGCGATGGTTTGTTGGTGATTGAACTTGATAGTAAACGTGTCGTTTCTGTGGATCATTTTAGACAACAATATGCTGTACCTGAGACTGCGATGATGCGTACAACGTATGGAAACTGGCAGCTCTATTTCACTTACAATAGAGCCTTGATCTTACATACGACCAGTGACAAAATTGGAGTAGGTATTCGCACTTATGGAGAAGGAAGTTATGTTGTTGCTCCTTCCAGTCTCTTGCCAGGTGGACCTTATTACTGGCATAACAATACCCCTCCTGCACGTTTACCGGCAGTACTGTTGCCCTTTGTTCTCGGTTCTAGACTAGCGGAGCCAGCATGGTCAAACGAAGCGTCAGGACCATCTCAGGCTGCCTGTGAACTGGCTCAACTCTTAGCAGATCGGTCGTTGCTCTGGCACAATGGTATGCGCGGCGAATAGTCAAGCCGGAAAAAGTGTTTCCTGATCAGGCTACAGATCGGTTACTGATTAGAAAAAGTAGAGCACACATTCAGTGCACAATCCTGTCTATGATCCTAGCAATCTAAAAGACATAAGCCAGCCCCTTTCACTTGCTGAAAGAGGCTGGCTTAGCATTGTTATCTTCCTTGTTGAAGAAGAGAAACAGTAGCTATTTTTATTTAAAGAGTTCGCCAAGCTTACTACCAATTCCACCCATGTTGCCCAGACCACTAATTGTATTCTTGACATCATCGGCTGAATTATATGTTTTGTTTGGTAACTTATCCATCATGCTAATGACCTGATCAGGGAGGTTATGCTGGCGAGCATGTTGGATAAGGTTATCTTTGCTGAGAGGATAGGGAAGCGCGTTAAGGGCCTGAGTAACTTGTCCTGAATTAATGTTCATGATTGTCACCTTTTCTCCACGAAATATGTAGCAACATAGATCGCTTAGCTATTTGGTGTCATCCCTGGCCACAAAAAATCCTTATCTCTACCATTATACAGATGCCCCATGCAGATCGTTTCAGCATAAATAAAGTGATAAAGCGTGTCCCTGTCTCATCGGGATTGTGAAATGGAAGGTCATTATGATCAAGCTATGTAGCTGATGGTCTCGCGCCATCAGACCAGTTCATCGCACGACCGGAACGGTCGCCAGCGCCACACCCAAGTTCGCTCATGCCACAAACCTTCCAAGAAAACCAAGCTGTATCCACACGATCATACTTGGAATTGTTAGAGACGAGAGCAAGCTTAACCACGTGGATGCTTACTAAAAAGATATATGGAATTGAGGAAATATAGATACCCAGAGACTAAACCTGAATGTAATCAGATACCATGAATATTTACCACATTAACAACCAAATTAGATTAGTAAATCTAATGATTTTGGATAGGAAATCATAAAGAAATACCTGCATATTTCCACATGATTTATTAACAAATTAGCAATGTTTTTATTATGAAGATAGATTAGTTTTTGAGGCAAAGAAGATAGTTTAAACCCCAGCATTGACGTGAAAATCCTAGCAGATATGGCTCAATGAACGTGAAGAATGTAGCTTAAATTGTTAGTATATTGGCCGCACTATTAGACAGGTAGTGCGGCTTTTTATTGACAGATGGGAAGGTCTTTATCATCTTACCAACGGAGTATATATCCTATCAGCGCTAGATCAGCAAGTTTCTCAGAAATATAAATTGTTGACTTCTTGTTTAACAATTTATGTTGTCATCAGGAGTTACATATTCAGGTATATTACTCAAGTCTTTAATGCTGTCCAGACCATAAACATTAATATAAGATGGTGCATTGAAAACCCAGAAATTCATTGTTATGTTGATACAAAAATTCCAGAGCGCTGACAAGGTTATTAACATCACTTGGAGCAGTGAATAGACCTTCTTCATCTGGCGATGTTTGAGTACGAAGATCATCTAGAGACTCCTTAAAATTATCTTGTGAACTTTGAGTGTATCTTGATAAAAAGAGAGCTACATCTCTAAAAATCTCTTGGTCAATTATAGGAAGCAGAATGGTGACAATTTTGAGAACATGCCGATTTCTTCCGGATTGCGTTTTGCGATAATTTCTGTACAAAATGTGTTTTGTAACTGGACATCGTATGGTAAGAAGTAGATCGGTTTTTGTATCCTCTGTTCTCCTTCCCTTATCAAGTTTTGTCCATTTTGATCGGATTCCATATCCATAGCACTCCCAAACTTTTTTCTGTTATGCCGCAGATGGATCTATTTCGATGAGGATCGGTTCGGTTAAAGGCTTCTCTGAAATTGAGAAGGAAAAGTTCGTTTCTCCGATTTCTTGCGTATCTTGATTTTTATTGGATGTATATGATGTTTGCCAATCAGTAAAATTGGTGTTCGATGTTGGAGAATTGTCCTGGCCTTTGTGTTCATTGGGTTGCTGACTAAGCAATAGGCCGGCTTGCCTTAAGCGACGCGTGTACGTCGTAGGTAGTTCATACAACCATTTCTGAGCTTCCTCAGCGGTTGAAACATTACTAAACGTATATAATTTGATCGTAATATTGTATAACTCGATTAGCTGATCAAGCGACCTGGCTGAAATTTGTTTATTGATTGCCTCAATAGTTTGAAATGTTTTTGGTAAAACATCATCCAGGGTAGCTTGGTACTCCTCAGAGGATATTCCTTCTTGTCCTGCCTTCTCTTGGAAGGTTGCCATTAGATCAAGTAGGTGCAGCAACATGCCGTTGGTAAAATGCCCCGCAACCACGGTAAAACTTAATGCTCTGTATACTTCCGGGCCGTTCAGAACAGATGTTATGATTTTCCTGAAGTCTTTATGGGATGGTTCGTGTTCTCGAGCTAATTGTTTCTCAAGAAAGTCCAGCATGTGTTGTGTGCGCAGTGATGATGATACAGCATATTCGTGGTTCATTTGCGTTGTTTGGTCTTTGTTCTGCATGGATATCCTCACTATTTTGGCGCTTAATTTCTTTCATCGTAGACACTGTATATTTAGCATACCATATTAGTGCCAAAAAGAGTGTAATGAAATGGCTGAATTAAGTCGTTATTTGGCATATTAAACCTCTTCCGTCATGCCACTTACAAAGATGCTCTGGATGATCTTATATATATTCAAAGTTATTGAGGTATTTACTGTAAGAATATAACATATGGATGGATTAATTGCTATCAAGTTATTGTCTCATGATTGCATTCGCTATAAATACAACAGGATAGTAAGTTTGGAGGATTTGGAGCAAGTGAAATATATAGATACATATTCTTAATCTACTGCACGAACCGCAGGATGAAGCAGCCCCAGCGCGATCACGCTGGCAGCAACTGCTCCGCCAAGGATAAAGACTAGAGAGGGTCCGAGCCAATCGGCAGCTATGCCCGCCAGCCCATAGCCAATAGGTAGGAGTCCAGACGAGACCAGAATATCAATACTGGCAACACGTCCCAACATATCAGCGGGAACGAACTCTTGGAGAGTATTCATCCAGGCTAGCCCCAAGGTTGTGAATGCTGCTCCTTGGATGAAGAACGCCAGGCCCATTCCAGCCACTGGAAGTGGCAAGCCTATAACGAGGAGCATCAGACTGGCTAGTAGCCATGCAACATAGGTAAGCAATCCACGTCTGCGCAAACGTTTGAAGTATCCAAGCCAGAACGCCGTAATGATGGAACCGAGCGCGGAAAGCAACATGAGCAGTGCATAGAGACCCACCTGCGCACCAAAGCGTTGTTTAATGAGCAAGGGCAGAGCTGCCTCATCTGGACCAACCAGGAAAATTGTACTCACGCTGGCAACCACAAGCGTGATCCACAGCCAGGGGGAACGCAGCACGATGCTGATCCCTTTATGGATATCTTGCAGTATTCCTTCTTCTTTCTCCGCAGGAAGATGTCGCGCTGGTATTTGGGGAAGGGCTACCAGACAGACCGCCGAAACAAGAAATGATAATCCATCCAAGGCGAAGGCGAGCGATGTTCCAGCCAGAGCAATAATCCCCGCACCAACGACTGGACCGATGATCTGTGCCGCTTGCAGGCTGATGCTCCGGAGAGAGTTGGCACTTGGTAGCATCTCTTCTGGCACCAGATCGGGAACGAGAGCCGTATAGGCCGGATAGAAAAATGCCTCGACTCCACCAAAGATGGCACTCATAACAAAGAGTTCCCAGAGTTGGAGTTGCTGTTGGAAGGCCAGGAAGGCGATTAGGATGACGACGCCTCCACGAAGGAGATCGGAAGCCAACATCAGATGAACCCGAGGCAGACGATCTACCACCGCTCCTCCCAGCAGGAGAAACAGGAGCATGGGAATGGTAGAGCAGATCAGGACTCCTCCCATCGCCGCCGCCGATCCAGTTTTTTGCAGAACCAACCAGGCCAGCGCAATCGTATAGAGGCTATCGCCCAAACGAGAGATGATTTGCCCGCTCCATAGAAGGGCAAAGGAGCGGTTAGCAAACGCACGAAATACTATCATTAATGTTGTGGTTCCTTTTTAAACTTCTTAATGCCTATTAGGAGCTCATCATACGAGAAACGGGTCGCCGGGCGCAAGACCGCAATACACTTCAGTTAGGCTCGTCAACGTGATGGCCTCGATCGCAGCGATCACGCCAGCCAACGCTAGCGCCGCGGTCTTGTGCCCAATACTGTTCAGTTAGGCTCGTCAACGCGATGGCGCTTGATCGTAGCGACCAAGCCAGCCAACGCTAGCGCCGCGGTCTTGTGCCCGGCGACCCGTTTCTCGTATGATATGCTCCTAATAAGTGCATATATCCTCGTATAATAAATTGTCTGAAATGAAGAATTATACGCCTCATTAGGAACATGCATTATGTTGTATAAACGCTTTGGCGGAGTTTTTCGTGCGGGAACTGGTCGCCGGGCACAAGACCGCGGCGCTAGCGTTGGCTGGCTTTGAGGCCTCTGGGGGAAGCGATGGAGCTCGCCAAGTTCTTAACTGAAGTGTATTGGGCACAAGACCGCGGCGCTAGCGTTGGCTGGCTTTGAGGCCTCCGGGGAAGCGATGGAACTCGCCAAGTTCTTAACTGAAGTGTATTGGGCGCAAGACCGCGGCGCTAGCGTTGGCTGGCTTGGCTTCTGCGATTGAAGGTCATGGCATTGATCAGGCCTTAAGTTGAAAGTATTGGGCACATGGCGCAGCGGACCATCTCTGGCTTGGAGGCTGTTCCGCCGCGTAAGATCTCATGGCTACTGACGCCAACGCCAGGGTTTGAGAAGCACCAAACCACCCAGGCCAGCCAGAAAAGCGGCGAAAAGAGCTGCCAGCAGTGGACTAGAAATTTGGAGTGCGATATTTGGTTCCCAAGCGACCCAGGATGCAGCATGAGGTAAGAAAAGCGCAGCCGCACTCGCTCCGGCGAGCAAGGCAATGATATTGATTCCATAGCGCCAGCCGCGTCCTGGAACAATGTGGGTGGAGCGTTTCTGCCAATCTGCGATGAGCAGGCGCGGCACCTGCCAAATGTGGACTCCTACATGGAGAGCTAACAGCGGCAACCAGCATATGACACTGAGCGCATGCAGGCGCAAAACCCACACAGACAATGCATTCGTAGGGCTGAGCAGGGCGAGCGTTATGCCACTCACGACCAGGCTAAGGCTGGCAATCAGCAGCAACGGGGCCAATAGGCGCATCTCCAGACGCGGCGGACCTTTTTGGACAAAAGCCGATGAGCCAGTATAGTAGTTCAGAAAACGATAGCCAATGCTGCCAATTTTGACGAGGAGAGGAAAGGTTAAAAGCACGCCCACAAAGATATGGACAGGCATGAGCGCATGCATATTCGCCGCTATAACAATTTCCGCTATAATCAGGACAAGCAGCACTGTACCCGCCAGCGCAATCATCCTTTCATTCCCAACAACTGCGAAATGTTGCTCAACGTTCGTACTGGTCTGTTCTGGTGGGCGCACTGGCCCCCGATCAGTGAGAAAATTCACGATCACCTCCTTAGTATATGTGGTTCTACCTTACTTAACTTACCACTTACCAAATCCCTCATTGCCAGACGGCCAGGGAGTGGAGAAGGTATCATTCCCTCAACTTTTTGTCCTATTTGGGCTAGCAGATCCCCTTTTGCATCCGTCACATAAAGATCAACAGCGTACTATGTTCTCTTGTCAGGCATCGCCCTCCCTGGGAAGAGTCACCGTAAAGGTCGATCCTTTCCCGACGGTGCTATCCACCGTGATGGTTCCCCCATAATGCTTGACGATCTCTGCCACAATGTACAATCCTATGCCCAGACCGGGGGTGACCCTTTGCTTGGGACCAGCGACCCGATAGAATTGCTCAAAAATCTTGTCGCGCTGCTCTCGCGGGATGCCGAGGCCATGATCGTGTACACGGATCGTGACCGTCTCCGGGGAGGCGTCGAGGTCAATCTCGACCGTCTCTGCATCGGGAGAATACTTGATCGCATTGCTGATCAGGTTGATGAAGACCTCTCCAAGCCGGTCTCGATCCGCCATCAGGCTGACCCGCGCTGCGCCATGCACCACGATCGTATGACTGGGGTGGGATTGCTGCATGGTGTCGGTGATTTCTTGTAGCAATCCATCGAGATCCACTCTCTCCTGTCGATACTCCAGCCTGCCCGCCTGGATTTTGGAGACATCTAGCAACTCTTCCACCAACCGAGTTATTTTGTTAAGCTGGACATCGATGCGAGAAAGAGCCGGAGCAGAATCCTGGAGACCTTGCTTTGCCAGTTGCCTGTGCAGCAAAGTCGTCTGTAGTTTCAAGGCCGTGAGCGGGCCCCTGAGTTCATGGCTGGCCATATTAATAAAGTCATCTTTACGTTGCTCCAGTTCCTTGCGCGCCGAATTATCCAGCACAAAGCCGATCGTTTGGAACGGATGGGCTTGTAATAGGACGTGTCCTATTACCACAGGAAGGCGACTGCCATCTTTACACACATACTCTTTCTCATACGTTACTGACCGCTGGGCAGCAAGTTCCTGACGAGCCTCCAAGGTACGAGCCAGATAGTCTGGAGGGGTCATGTGCAACCAGTTCAGGCTCCCGGCACACAGGTCTTCTCGTGTATAGCCGGTCATGCGCAGAAAGGTGTCGTTCGCATTCACAATCTGTTCCCCTTCGTTGATAGTGATCCCGATAATGCTGGAGTTCATCAGAATGTTCGCACGCTCCTGGCTCTGGCGTAAGGCTTCTTCCATCCGTTTCCGCTCGTCGATGTCGGTACTGGTGCCAAGCCACTTCACAATCTGGCCATGGTCATCTTTGTATGGCACTGCTCTGGCAAGAAACCAGCGATAGTCTCCGGTGGTACCATTGCGCAAACGCTGTTCCACTTCATAGGGTGCACCTGTTTGTATGGAAGTCCGCCACGCCTCCTGCGTACGTTGTCGGTCATCGGGATGCAGGCACGCTATCCACTCGTCCCCTTGTAATTGTTCTAAAGTCGTGTTGGTATAGTCACGCCACTGTTGGTTACTGTATTTGGTAGAGCCGTTGGGGTGCATCACCCAGACGAATTGGGGAATGGCATCTATCAGAACACGAATTTCGTCTTCGGTTCGCTTGCGCGCGGTGATATCCAGCCCAGTATAGATGAGGTACTCGACCTGTTTGTCAGCATCTAGATGCGGGATAATCGTCACCGCAAGATCCAGATACCACCCCTCTTGTGAGCGTATCCTGGCCTCAAAGTGCACGATTTCTCCCCGGCTGGCTTGTTCAATCGCTGCGCGTAATTGCTGCTGGACAGGTGGAGCATACGACCACCAGGGGGTTTCGGTGAATGGTTTACCAACCACCTCCTCTCGCCGGAGGTGTGCGTCCACTAAGGAACGCTGACTGATTTCCAGAACCAGTCCCTCAGGAGTCAAGACCGCCACTTGCTCAGAGATGCCCTCCAGCAAGTCCAGATACTTCTGTTCACTCTGACAAAGGGCATCCTGGAGCCGCGTTGGTTCCGTGTTTTCCTGGAAAAAGATCGCGAGGCCCACCCTGGTGGGCAAGAGCTGTGCCTGTAGCCAGGTCTGGGTGACCGGAGAACAATATTCCACTTTGGTCAGTTTCCGAGTCTGTCTGGCCTTGAGCACAGCCTGGTAGAGCGACGTGCTGACCAATTGGGGAGCACAGGACCACAATGACTTGCCACATAGATCCTCTCGTGTGGAGCCGAGCATGGCCTGCGCGCTTGCATTAGCATACACATTCGTCGCGTCATCATCGATGACAAATAAGGCACCAGGAAGTGTCTCAAGAAGAGTAAGGAGCGTCTCACTCGATGCAGGAGTGACACGTTTGGACTGCTTGGTATTCGACATAGCGGTAGTTCTCCTTTCACGTACCCTCCATCCCTGAGAACGAAGACACCTTTCTGTTCGGACCGAAAGCAAGGACACTCCAATGATGTGAGATATTCGAGAAATAGGCAAGCTGTACCATCGTGTTGCCGGTGAAATCGCTCGTCTGTCTGGAGTTAAGGGAAGACGTCGGTGGTGTCCTTATTGTAAATGTTTAAATTCTATGGGCGGAATTTATACAATTATGTGGGCGAAAGCAAACGTATCCTTTCCACGAAGAAAAGCCTTACTTTGGCTTTGTGAGCGCTTCGAGAGAAATGTGAAAGAAGAGAACAAGAGCGAAAAGCGCCCATATAATTGTATAGATTCCGCCCATAGAATTAAATGATTTACAACTAGTGGTGACAGCCAGCATAGTACCCCTCATGTGAACTGAACGATTTTGGAGGAAATTGCTGTTTTGATGTCAGGCCCATGTTTTGCGCCAAAGGAAAACCGCGTCAGCCCGCCCTTGCAGCGGAGTGACGCGGTTCCAAAAATTGAGAAGATGCCAAGAGGCGGATTAGATCAGGTCTGTTCATGAGTTACTGCTCTGTTGCCTACCTCCCTCTATGGTGGTATCAAATGTTTATGTGTTTATTTTAAGTGAGACGACAAATCGCAGCCGTCATTACTCAGTGGCGCATGCTTTGGTGCGCTTGGTGGCATCTACCAGGGAAGCAAGGCAAAAGAGTGGGACAAGGCTAGCAATCCCAACCTTCATCGTGACATTGCTCGCGAAACCGTTCTATGTATTCACCGCCATTACTAAGTAGGCAATCAAGTTCTTCACTACGCAATCCAACCCGTAGCCTGCTTTACAGCGCTTTTACCTGCACGATTTTATTAGCTATCGTTACAGCTATCGTAGGATCGTTTTTGATTGCCGATCACTGCCTCATCGTAGGATTAGACGTTTCTTTTCCGCGCATATATATTATACATAGAAAGAGGAGAGGCTCCCTGACACGTTACAATGTCAGGGAGCCTCTCCTCTTTCTATACTTATCGTACAGATTTACATGTTGCTACATCCACCCGCAGGTGTCGCCGATGAGGATATCAACTGGCTAGGGGCTGACATCATGACGATGCCGGTTCCAGGAGCTGTGTGATCTTGTGGCAAGCTACCAGTCCATGTAAAGACGTAGGTTGCGGTTGTCTGACCAGCGGACACCGGTAGTGAAACATTGGAGCTGCTAGAACGACCGTTGTTCGTGGTGTATTGGAAAACGATTGTGCCACCTGGACCTCCAGGTGCAATATGGAAGGTTGCGGTGTAGGTTGCAGTGTAGTTAGAACCGCAGCGATGACCAGTAACCTCAGGGCCAGCCGTTAATCCGATACTGGTGACCTGAAAAGGTGTAGAGGCGGCAGACGGCACACACGCACCTGTTGGAGACACGAGCGTCGAGGTGTACGCGTTAGGAGCTGTTACCATCACACCACCAGCGCCAGGGACAGTATTATCTGAACTCAACGGACCAGACCAGCTAAAGACAGCAGTTTTGCTTGTTTGACCAGCACTGACCATCATGGTTCCTGGCTGGCTGGCTCGACCATTATTGGTAGTGGTTTCAAACGATACCTGACCGCCGGCGTTATTGGCCGGGAAATGAAAGGTTGCAGTATAGATTTCGGTTATATTCGTACCGCAGGTATATGAACTTAATGTGGGCACGCTAAGACTGATATCTACACTTGTCACCTTTAATGGAACCGACGTAGTAGAGCTGTTCGTTGATTTGACACTACTGGTGGTAATGGTTGGATGGGCACTTCCAGTTGTCGTAGTCCCTGTTGCATTTCCGCATGCAGACAGGAGACTCATCAGAGCGACCACAATGAATGCGCTCACAAGCGATAATCGATAATGTGACCTCATAGCATGCTCCTATTATTTGACTTAATCTATGTATTTTATTTGACTTAATCTATATATTGATGAATCCTTATGTGTGAAGCATATATCAAAAAGTGGACTACTACTATGAGGTATTTCACAATTCGAGGACAATTTAGAGAAGAGAAGAGAAAGTAATTGACATCGGCGTGTTCAAAAACATCGATCACTGCACAATCCTAACGCGACGTATTCTCGTTACACATACGTGCCTCTATCTCTGCGACAAGATCCCTTGGTTGTACTGTATATTCTGCCATTACGTCGTTATAATGTGCTCTGAAAAAAGGAATACATTTGATCCTCCAATTTTGCACGAACCTCTCGTGCTGAAGGAGGATGCCAACTTTTAGATATACCATCTAAATTCATTATCTCTTCACCTTACGAAATAAGATCAATTGGTATAGCTGGCTATGAGATGCATTTGTTGATGTTAATATCGAGAAAATTGCTATTTTGATGTCAAGCCCATATTTTGAGCCAAAGGAAAACCGCGTCCCCCAGCCCTTGCAGCTGAGTGACGCGGCTCCAAAAATTGAGAAGATGCCAAGAGACGGAATCGAACCGACGACACTAGCATTTTCAGTGCTATGCTCTACCGACTGAGCTATCTTGGCGTGTGGAAACAATATAGCATGTTACGGCTATCGCGTCAACCCTTTTTAAGGCTTTTTTCCTGGACTTCATCGAACTGTGACAGCATCTCCTCTTGATGTGATTAAAAACAGCAAGCAAGTAGCTTGCTGTTTTTCTTGCCCCATTATGCTTGAAAAACGTGTGCTGTGGTATATAGACCTATTATAAGGAAAGCCATACTGTTTTCTTGAGCGAATACAAATTTATCCAACGTCTTATAGCCATTTATTGCTATGTTTCATAGTGTTTCATAGTGTTTCATCTATGCATGAGTTAAGATTGATAAAACCCAACCAATACGTGGTGAGGTTGATTCTGAATTTTGGATCGAGTTAATCAGAGAGGTTCCTTATTTATGCCGAAAAGACACAGCATCTGGCAGTTTGTAAGCCAACAGAGATTTGTTAGCATCGTTGCAGGACAAGTAGTTGTAATCGCTGTACTTGCGTTAATGTTTCTTGGCAGTAGTTTTTTTACAAATGTCGGTAGTGCATTTGCCGCTTCTTGTACGGGTAGTGATACAGGATATGTCCAGCATATCTGTATGCCCGCTAAAGCTGCTGTGACCCAGCAAACGTCTGCGGTTCATGAGAATGCTTCTGCGAGCGCGGTTAAGGGAACGTTCAATAATTTTCCGTACGGCCAATGCACGTGGTGGGCTGACCAGCGTTACCACCAGTTGACCGGTATTTATGTTCCCTGGATAATCAACTCGAACGCAAATGTATGGGTGACTCTGAGCTAATCAGTACCATTGGAACGTTTCCACGCAGCCGAAGGTTGGCTCAATTATGATGTTGGCTGCTTGGGTTGAGGGTGCTGGTGGTTATGGCCATGTGGCCGTGGTTGAGAAACTCCTTGGCGGTGGACGCTTCCAGGTCAGCCAGATGAATTGGACTGGCGTTGGCATTAAGTCCTATGGCAATTTTGCTACCGGACGTGGTGTTTATTTTATCTCCTTTAACTAAATAGGGTTCCAGAGTGTAAAAAAGTAGCCTGACGATTGTCGAGCCCCTTTTTTATTGAGTTTTGAAGATTGTGTAAATCTTAACCTGAACCATCCCTTTTGTCCTATATGTCAAGTCATTCCTGATGGAATGGCTATGCATACACTAATATCTTCATTAACATCCATTTATTAGGGTAGCAGACAAACGTGTCTGTTGTGTTATGCGTATTTGGAGGAGTAGTTCACTTGATTTCTATTATGAAGCGCCAGCCTATCTGGAAATACTTTAACCAACACCGTATTGCTAGTATTGTCGCAGGTCATGTTGTCGTGATGACGATCATAGGTTTGATCTGGCTTGGACCCAGCATATTTGGTGCCATGGCTCAAGCTCCATGCGCCAGTGGAGATCAGACCTATGTGGTAAATGGTGGTGACACATTAGGTTCTATTGCATCCAGTCATGGAACGACATGGCAAGGACTGAGCAACTATAACCATCTAGCAAATCCCAATCTGATCTTTATAGGTCAGCATATTTGTATTATGGGTGCTGGTGTGGCGCAGAGTTCATCTGGTTCTAGCGGTAGTAGTATATTAAGTTTTATTCGTGGTGTGAGCGATCCGTATCCATATGGACAATGTACATGGTATGCGAGTCAGCGCTACTTTGAGTTGCATGGCGTTTATGTGCCCTGGACGACGAATGCGGATGCCTGGGAATGGGGGGCTCGTGCACTTGATTTCCACTGGCAAGTTTCTTCTCAACCATCTGTAGGAGCGATTATGGTGCTACAGCCAAATATACAAGGAGCGTCGGGATTAGGGCATGTGGGTGTGGTTGAGAGTGTGCAGGCTGATGGTTCGGTAATTGCGAGTAGTCTGAACTGGGGTCCTAATTATACACAAGTGTCGGATTTCCACTTCTACCCTGGTACAGGAGTATCCTTTGTCGTTGCCTGATATTCCCGTGCCTTCAGTTGAAAAGTGTATTTACGCTATTCGATTTTAAGCTATGCTACACTGAATATAGAGATGTTTCTCGCTTCTCTTCTAGTAGGGAAAACGGCTTTGCGAGGATAATAAAGATAGTGGATCCATCGAGGAGCATCTCTCTCCTTCTCCTTATTTAACAATGCACCACACTCTCACACCTCATCATTAATAGGTCGTTTTTAGAACCAGCAACATTTGCTATTATTATCTGACCTTTCGATGATATATTTGCATATTTTACCGATTTGAGTTATTATAGAGATCTGCTTACGCAGGCAGGATAGTCCTCATCTGGGTCAATATATGTCATCTACCACATATATCTGCTCTCCTGAATTCTCAGCAGAGCTACATCCCACCACTTGACGAGCTTGTCTATTCTGTTATACTGAGGACAAGAATAAATGTTCTAAAAAATCTATCTGGAAGGAGGAATCGTAATGGGAACAACTTATACCCGCCAGCAGCCCGCCTATTACGATGTTGAGGATCGTGATGATTTCTATGAGACTCGTATGCCGAGTAGCGCTCGTCGCTACAAACCATATGAGACTGTAGATGATCCCTTGGTCCTACAATACCAGAATACGTATCACAATACGTCTTCTGTACAACGTCGTCGGTCGAATGCTAATGCGACCGGTGCCACTGGTGCAACTAGTAGGATTACTGCTACTAGAACTTCGAGTGCTTATGCACCACGACAATCCAGCGGTGCTGCTACCAGTACTGTCAGACCGTCTAGAACGGTAGATGTGCGACGTGATGGTCACTCCCAAAAAAAAGGCCGTAAGCGGTTTAATCCGACTTTGCTTATTGGTATGATCGTCGCTGTTGTGCTCCTGGTTGGTTTGACTTCATTGATCTCATGGTGGCAGGGTTTTCAGCAAGACATCACATATGGCAATCCGCGTACTTCTCAAATCGACGCGGTAGTTGGTCATAACGATAGTGCCGCACATCCTACTCATTTTGTTTTTATTAATCTGCACGGACACATTGAAGTTATTGAAATCCAAGGCGGCGATGCTTCAAAAACGCATATTTACGATGGCCCAACCCTCGATGGCCCAGGACAGGACCTCACTCCCGTTACAGGGAGTATTGTCAACCAGCAAGGTAAAATCAATCTGATTGTCCATGTTGGTAGCCAGAATTTCCTCTTCGTCAATGACGGAAACACGTTCCAACCGCGTTAATTCCTATATAAAAGATATGTGTATCAAATTATTTTATATTAAATAATAGGAATTGAGTTTCTCCTGCGAGAGGAGACGGCGCTGGCGTTCGGATATCTCTTTGGTAACCGCTCGTAGCTCCGTTTCCTTAAATTTCTCCTTCCCTATATATGTTACGATAGTACTGACAAATATTTTTAAATACCACTCATTTACTTTCAATCTATCCTGGAGTGATTTCGGCCCAGCTGACTCGTGTCCTTGCGAATATGTGGCGGACTTATTCCAGATATAGCTATTGAACGGAAAGAAGGTTTGCATGTCAGTATCTGAATTTGATGCCCTCAAAGTAGAGATCGACGAACGTGTACCTGACCTTGTGGCGATGCGTCGTGATCTGCATGAACATCCGGAGACCGCTTTTGAAGAGATTCGAACTGCTGGTATTGTAGCGCAGCGGTTGCGTGCTCTGGGTTTTGAAGTGCAGACAGGTATTGCTAAGACTGGCGTTACTGGTCTTTTGCGTGGTGAAGCAACTGGATCAGAGGCGAGAACGTTGGCTATTCGAGCGGATATGGATGCTTTGCCTATTCATGAATTGAATGATATCGACTATCGCTCTCAGGTTGATGGCAAGATGCATGCTTGCGGACACGATGGTCATACCTCGATCGCTCTAACGGTAGCAGATATTTTGAGTCGAAAACGGGCGGACTTAAAAGGGAACGTCAAGTTTATATTCCAGCCGGCGGAGGAGTCCGTTAGTGGAGCGGCGCCGATGGTTGACGAAGGTGTCATGCAGAATGTCGATGGTATTATTGGTCTACATTTGATCAGTAGTTATCCTATCGGACGGGTTGGTGTGCGTTCAGGAAGCGTTTTTGCTGCTGCAGATAAGTTGGATTTGACGATCTATGGGAAGGGTGGTCATGGAGGCATGCCTCAGACCACAGTTGATCCAATTGTAATCTCCGCCCACGTTATCACTGCATTGCAAGCCCTGATTAGCCGCGAAACTTCTCCATTTAGTCCCGCCGTTATTACGATCGCTACGATCCATGCGGGTACTGCCATGAACATCATTCCTGAGAAAGTGGAATTGAGTGGAACGATTCGCTCTTTTTCGGTTGAGCATCGGGAATACCTGGTGCGCCGTATCGAAGAAGTGGCGCATGGTATTGCTGTCGCGTTGGGCGGTTCATGCTCAGTCAGAGTCTATGATAGTTGTCCGCCTTGTGTCAATGATCCTGCTATGACTAAGATCGTTCACCGTGCGGCTGTGGCCTCTGTTGGCACTAAGAGCGTAGATACTGGTGAGGCGATTCTGACGACGGGCGCGGACGATATGGCTCATTTTCTCGATGCTGTGCCTGGATGTTATTTTATTGTCGGTGCAAATAATCCGGAGAAGGATGCTCGCTATCCCCATCATCATCCTCGTTTCAACGTAGATGAGGACGCTCTGCCAATTGCGGTTGAGGTGCTTGTGCGCTCTACGCTCGAATTTTTTAAGTGAAGGTGTGGAGTTAATTGTCGACGGATCGGATAGAAAAAGAGCTTCTATGATTGTTCATCGAAGCTCTGCATAAATCGTCCATCGCTCTTAATATTTCCTTGCATTCAAATGAGAAAGGTGCCGTAGCACCTTTCTAGCAACGAACGTTGCTGATCCGATTGGCTGACTGCGTAGCAGTAGATGCGGTAGCATCGTTGCCAATCGGAATAAGAACGCGTTTTTGAATGCATATGGGTATTAGGCAGATCTTACTGCTCCAGTATTTGCCGCATGTAGTCTCGTAAGGCTGGAGCGATAGTTGGATTACGTAAGGCCCAAGCAATGGAGGTTGTCAGAAGTCCCAATGGCGTCCCTGTATCATATCGATTGCCCGTAAAGTGAAATCCATAACAGCGACCGGCTTTTGCCTGCTCAAGGATAGCGTCTGTTAACTGGATCTCACCACCTCGACCGGGAGCTGTCTTCTCAAGAATTGTGAAGATATCTGGGGTTAACACATAGCGACCAGCTACCGCAAGATTTGATGGAGCCTCTTCAATTGAGGGCTTTTCGACAAGATCCTGTACTTGATAAATATGTGTCCCCTTCTCTTTTACAGAGGCGATGCCGTACGAAGAAATAAGTTCGCGGGGCGTCGAGAAGAGTGAAAGAACCGATGTCTGATAGGCCGTATAGATTTCAATCAATTTGGGGAGACATGCTGTTTCCGGTTCATACACTTCATCTCCGAGCATTACTACAAATGGCTCATCGCCTATTGCATCCTTTGCACACAGCACAGCATGTCCCAGTCCCAACGGTTCTGACTGTCGAACACTTACATAAGTTGCTAATTTTTGTATAACGCGTAATGCGTCCAATTCTTTGTGTTTTCCTTTGCGTTCAAGCGTTTGTTCCAACTCTGGGAACGAATCAAAGTGATCTTCGATTGCTCGTTTGCTGCGACTCGTCACAAAAATAATCTCTTCAATACCGGCCGCCACCGCTTCTTCTACCACATATTGTAGAGTTGGCGTATCAACAATCGGTAAAAGTTCTTTGGGGACAACCTTAGTCGCAGGTAGCACCCGTGTGCCTAAACCAGCTACAGGCAATACTGCTTTCCGAATTCGCATTGATCCTCCTTTTATGTTACGCAGGCAATCAGATTGATATACCTGATGTCGTTATCATCATCTCTATTTGGTATTGCGCTCTATTGTATCGCATCGCCGAGGTCAATCTAAGCAATGTGCTATACGCCATCTCCGAGCATATGGATGGAGAAATCCTATCCTAATAGCTGCACGTATAGTATAACGTTCTGAAAGAGAGTCTGGTTTTGCCAGTGACAATTATTTGCAGCATGAAATTTCCATCCGTAATGGGACCGTCGAAAAAGAGCCTTATGGGATATCTCTATCAGAAAACAGCTTCGTTTGTGTTGCAGAGAAACAAACAATAAAAATAGGGATGTAAAACACATCCCTATCTATATACTATCATATCCGGGCTAGCATATTCTTACTCTATCTGGCGATCAGGTATTACCAAAGATCATAGGAGCAGGTAATGAATATTAAGTGTGATCAAGCATTACCAAAGATCATTGCAGCGATAAATACCAGTATACCACTGCCAACTACCTGAATCATTGATTTCAGCCATTGTGTTTTAAAGTAACGATGGCGGATGGCTGCTATCAGGACAAGTTCCACCGCTACTACGACGTAGGCCAGTATCAGTGCAACGTGAATATCTTTCACCAGGAATGGTAGCGTATGCAATGAACCGCCGAGGAAGGTCATGACGCCTGTGATCGTTCCACGTACCAGCGGACTACCACGTCCAGTGAGTGTGCCATCATCTGAAAGTCCTTCTGAGAAAGCCATGCTGATGCCTGCACCCGTTGCTGAAGCCATACCTACGAGAAAAGCTGCCAGTGGTGAATGTGTCACAAAGGCTGTCGCGAAAATCGGCGCGAGCGTTGAGACCGAGCCATCCATCAGGCCCGCCAGTCCTGGTTGAACCACACGGAGCAAGAAGTCATGTGATGTATCATCATTACTGCGCAATGCACTTATAATTGCCGTAACTTCTTCGCGCACCGTTACCTTTTTGGCTTGCTCTATTTTGACTTCGGGTCGATCCATATTGTTTGTCTCTTGTACCATACGACAGTCTCCTTGTTCGATAATCAGGCGTGCCTGGCGGTCTTATATATGATGGATATGCTGAACATCGCTAGTTTGCGTTTGGCTACTGCTTAAGGTCTGTTCAGCTTGCTTCTTTTTACACATAGGGCATAGTCCATACAGCCTCAATTCATGAAAGCTCAATTCGATGCCTGCCGCCTGCGCAGCAGTTTCAAGTACCTCTTGTGTCAGAGGAATATTTATGGGGACATCGAGAAGTGCACCGCAAGCGGTACAAATAGCATGATCATGACGTGACACATGCCCGTCATAGCGGCAAGTATCATCTCCATGCCTGAGTTCTTTAATATAATCTTGCTCAACCAGGCCATGTAGAATACGGTAAACGCTTGCCAGACCAATCTGTGGCTGTATTTGTTTCACTGCCTCATAGATCTCTAAAGTAGTCGGATGGTTATGAGCGGCACGCACCGTATCAAGTACTGCCCTGGCATTTTTATTTAGTTTTTCGTGCATGATTTTTCTCTCCCAATACCAGGCCATCTATAATAATGATAATCATTATCACTTTAACGCTGTAAATATATCATCTCATCTGGCAGGTGTCAAGGATCTGATACCCATTTGAATGCAAGGAAATATGATGGCTGAATAGATAGCTCAAACATTAAGCTAAATCGGAAATTGCATACCATTTCATTTTTGTTTGAGGAAAATAATCGTTTTGGTGGTTGTCTGTATACTTGATTTGAACCTGGCATGATGGAAATATGCTTTATAGATATATCGCTAGTGTAATTAAATAGAGCTAAAATCGTGTCAGTCATCACTTTCTTTGGAATTTAGTATAGTGGAAGAAGGGTTTTTTAGTGATGCATCAAACTAAACGTGTTAGGAGCTTTCTAGCACAACCATCCTCGTATATGCGAGCATTCCTTCTTTGCTTTCTACTATTAGGTAGTCAGCTTTCTGTGTTTGCTGGCTTTTTGGCTAGCGCTAACGCCGCAGGTTATTCTCATGGCAATGGTATTATCCATTCGGCCACGAATTCAGGCACCGGAGTATTGGTTACGAATTCGCACGCCGGAATATCGGCTGTGAATTCACACGCCAAAGTATCGGTTGCGAATTCACATGCCAGGATAGCCAAACAACAGCACATCAAGACGATCAAACCTGATGGAGTAAGTAAGAAAACCAAACCTGAGGAAACAAAGAAGCATTTTTCTAATGATTTGAGCATTAGCCTCGCTCAGAGTCCTGCCGCATTGACCGTTGGTCAGCCGGGAACATTTGTTGCCACAGTGGCTAACGTTTCAACAGCTTCAAGTCAAACTGATGCTCCGACTGCAACGATTGTATTACCACTTGGTGTTACCGTCTCAGCAGCATCTAGTCCTGCTGGCGGTTGGACCTTTGCTACTAGCGGCCAGGTTGTCACGGCATCTTACGTAGGTGCATTGCCGATTGCTCCGTCAACAACATTACCTGCGATTGTTGTTACGGCTACACCGACAACCTCTGCAGTTAATCCGTCGACTGTTACGGCTACTGTATCAGATCTTAATGATGGCAA
Source organism: uncultured Chloroflexia bacterium (assembly GCA_963699315.1). Classification (GTDB taxonomy): domain Bacteria; phylum Chloroflexota; class Ktedonobacteria; order Ktedonobacterales; family Ktedonobacteraceae; genus Dictyobacter. The sequence goes on along the minus strand of OY969433.1, from coordinate 1,880,189 downwards.
CCTTGCTAATAATACAACAACGCTTCAGGCTGTTATCGCACAACTAACACCAGTGGTAACGCCAGCGGCAACGCCAGCGGCAACGCCAGCGGCAACGCCAGCAGCAGCTACAAATAATATTGATGTTGCTGTTAGCAACACAGCTCCGAATGCATCTTATGCAGTTGGTAGTACTGTAAATTACAATATTACAGTATCAACCACCTCTGCATCTAGCCCTGTTACAGCAGGCACATCGATTGATATTACAGACCTGTTACCACTTGGTTTGACCAATGTCAGTGTTAATGGTGGTACTACTTGGACTGTGAATTCATCTGCAACGACGAGTCCAGCATTGATTACCGCGTCTTATGTAGGTACGTATCCAATTGCCCCTGGAACCGTACTACCGGCAGTAACCGTTACTGGTACTTTAGATGCCTCTGCGGGGAACACGTTCACCGCTACTGCGACCATCGCTGTCCCGGGCGATATAAATAGTGGTAATGATACTTCTGTATACGCGTTCAATGTCATTGCCGCCTCAGTTCCAGTAGGTGAGCCTGTGACGGGACCTGTGACGGGATCTACACCTGTGACGGGATCTACACCTGTGACGGGATCTGCACCGAAACTATACCTTACTACATCTCATGTAAGTAGCACCAACATTTACTCGGTAGGTGATATGGCTACCTATGTGTTGGCAGTAAGTAATCTTCCTGGTTCAGCTTCGGAAAGTCAACCTATCTCTCTGATTGACACATTGCCGACAGGTTTGACAAATATTGAAGCATCAGGTTTTAATTGGACTGCTGCTTTGACAAATACTACCAGCCCCGCAACGGTCACATTGACCTACAATGGGACCTATCCTGTTGCCGCTGGTGCATCACTACCACCAGTCGTACTCCGAGGGGCACTGACGTCATCTGCTGTGCCATCGTTTACGAATACAGCCACTGTTAACTCAGCAGATGATCCTAATCCTACGTTTAATACAAGCTACGATACCATTACAGTGCAGAGTGCACCTAGTATAGGTACAGGCGCAGGTGCACCTGTTGTAGTAGATACAGGTACAAGCACAGGTACAAGCACAGGTGCAGGTACACCTGGCGCAGTAGATACAGGTGCAGGTACAGGCACACCTGGCGCAGTAGATACAGGTACAGGAGATACAGGTACACCTGTTGTAGATACAAGTACAGGAGATACAGGTACACCTGTTGTAGATACAGGTACAGGTACAGGTACAGGTACAGGTACAGGTACAGGTACAGGTACAGGTACAGGTACAAGTACAGGTACAGGTGAAAATAAATGTGTACCAGGTGCAGTGGATAACAATTTACCACCAATTGAGGCCAATACATCTGCAGTGAGTACAGATGCTAATCCAATGGCGGCTAAACCTTCTGAGGATTGTAAACCAGATTTACAGATCGTCAAGGGTGCTGTCCATGGTCAATTCTATAACGTTGGTGATAAGGTTACCTTCTTCATTGTGGTCTCTAATCAGACAAATGCTGGTCCGGTGCTTGATCCAACAAGCATATCGGTTGAAGATGTTATTCCAGTTGGCTTACGCAACATTCATACTCAAGGGGTGAACTGGCGCATATCCAATAGCGATCGCTCTAGTCCAACGGTTATCGATGCTCAATTCCAGGGCATTACTCCTATAGCGCCTGGTGAAGTTCTTCCTGCGATCACTATCACTGGTACTTTGACAAATGAGTCTGTTCCTTCATTGACCGATACGGCAACTGTAAGTGTTCCGAACGACACCAATCTGAACAACAATACAGTGGCGTTTACGATCTGTGTGCAAAAACAAGAGCAGCACCAACAGCACCAACAGCAACAGCAACAACGGCGCACCATCATCATTAACAACAACAACAGCAACAACAATAGTCAGAACAACAGCAACCAGCAGAGCCAGCAGAGTCGCTTCCGTAGCTTCTTTAGCCGTGAGGTAGGTCTGCCTGTGACTGGCGGTAATCCTTATGCTTTCGTACGTGACGATTCTGACATTAAATAGGAAAGGTTATCGTTCGAAATGGTTGCTAGTAGAGGAAGATCGAAAGAAGATATGAATGTCATTTTCAATATCCTCCTAGTTTTTCCTCTCTTGCGGCTCGGTAGATTCAAGAATTCGTCATCATGCCGGGAGACCAGCATGATGACGAATTCTTCTTTGTTCGTATGAGACTCTCTGAAATGTTTGATGAATCGCTCATTTTTATTTTTGTTGAGGCTCATGGAAAGGGGTGTATACAATGCATAGAAACCTAAAACAGCGCTATTGGTGGATTGCTGCCATTCTGTTTGCACTGCTGAGTATTGGTATTGGTGGTTGGGCGTGGAGTGGTATCCTTTCCTTGCAACATTCAACGCCACAAGTTGTGAAGCATCATCATCCTGTTGTGATAAAACCGACTCCAGATGTATCTGGACTTGATGTTGCTTCAGGTGGTCGTCTGCTTATACCTGCAATTGGGGTCAATGCTTCGATCGAATCTGTTGGGAGGACGCCTGAAGGTTTGATGGATGTGCCAAAACACAATAAGTGGGTAACTGTTGGTTGGTACAAGAACGGTCCAAAACCTGGTCAGGTTGGTAGTGCCGTCATTGATGGTCATCTAGATCGTGATGGCGGGGCTCCTGCGGTGTTTTGGGATCTTCATAAATTGCATCCGGATGATATGGTATCAGTGCAAGGTAAGACTGGTCGTACTTTGCATTTCAAAGTCATAAAAGTAGCTAAATATGCTCCTGATGTTGCTCCTGTTGTACAAATATTTGGCAAAAAAAATGGCATCTTTCTTAACTTGATTACCTGTGCTGGTGTCTGGGTGCCTGCCGAAAACCAGCCGTCACAACGCTTGGTCATATACACAAAGCTCGTTGCATAACATTTTTTGGCTTATGAGGTTTAAAAGCTAGATGTAGAATTGGAAGTTGAATCCTTTCCCGTTTAGTTGCAGGAGCTCATGCAACCGAATGGCATACTAGCGAGAGGAGATGACACTGCATGCAACGTTTCAGATTGCGACGATTTTCTCGTGATCGAGTATCTAGAGCACAAAGGTTATCATCACGCTGTGAAAGGCTGCGTGTCAAGTTGTCATGGTCTCCTGACACGCAGCCAGCCAGGCAAAGTTCTTTGTTTGCGCTAGTGGTATTGCTAATGTTATTTGGTATTATCATCGGTTGGGGATGGAAGAATGTGGCTGGCACCGCTAACGTGATGAACTATCTACCTCGTTCAAATATTGCCTTTACTCCTGATTCTGATCATCCTAGCATGCATGCGAGAACTCACGATACCGCTGATCAGATATCAACGAATTTTGATTCATCATCTGGTATTTTGAGGACATCATCCTCAGAACCGACAAAACTAACGAGACGATCTTTAACCCCAACTGCTATATCGACTATTGATCCCAATGGACTGCGTGGGCATATGGACACAGGCTCACGGTTGCAGATTCCAAGGCTTAGCATCGATGCTCCTATAGAGGCAGTTGGTATACGTAAGAATGGGCATATGGATGCTCCATTACTGCATATGTTGGATGGTGTTGGTTTGTATCAAAATGGTGTCAGACCGGGACAGATCGGAAGTGCAGTCATTGACGGTTATAGTCGCCGCCCTGATGGCTCTCCGGCTATCTTTAAGCGTTTGGGCGATCTTCACGCTGGTGATCTCATTCTTATCGTTAACCAGGATGGTAGCGAGCAACATTTTCATGTTGTCTCCTTACAAACATACTCGTTCGATCAAGTACCTTTGGGGCGTATCTTTTGGAATACTAGCGGAGCTTATCTGAACCTGCTTATCTGTGATGGAGATTGGCTGTCTCCGGCGCAGCAAACAAAAAAGCCTCTGGTCGTCTATGCTGCCCAAAACTGAAGACTCTTAGCCTTGTATGAAGCTATTACAGTTATATTAACAATCAGCCAGGTTATATATAGCGTGCGGAAAGGGAGAAACACAGAAGCCTGAAGATATATGCACACCTACCAGGCTTGCTCCTCCCTACGACGTAACGCCATATTCTCCCTCCGCAGAAACATACGCAGGATACCCGCCCGACACCCTTGCCACTTAGACCTACTCCTGTGTATGAGTTTTACGAATAATAACCAGATGAGAAGATGGTTTACCCTGATGCCATAATATGTTCTTGTTTCCCACATTCATCCACGCCGCCACCTTAAGAACATTGAAGTACCCTCCACACTGACCAGATCATCCTTTTCCCCTCTACTGAATCCACCAGTGAACATACAAGAATGTTGGCCTTCTCACTCCCCTGCTACTATTACTATTCGTTCTTGCCCCATCCCACTTCCATCAAAACCACTGCAAGAACGTTCGAAATTCTATCCTCCCTGCCACGCGCCTCGATCTTGCCCTCACCCCGCCATCCCACCAACCGTTGCAAGAACGATGTCGCCTCATCCATTCAGCCATTTCCATCCCCTCAACCCACCAGAGTCCGTTTCTCTTCCGTTTACATTAGCTACTATATCATGTTCTCATGACGATGCCATGAATTGATAAACGTTTATGCTGAACATAATTTCATAAAACAGGAAAGGATTGTCGCTATATATATTACAGATTATTCATCTTCTGCAAAACCTGTTCAAAACGTGTCGTGGCATCCTCATACCCATTTGAATGCAAGGAAATATCACTAGGATCTATGCCGTTACGACGTAGACGATTATAGGAGGGAATGACCTACTCTGTTTCCACTACAGTTGTGTATGCCTGTGACACAGTAGTGACTGCCGTGAATGCGATATAATATCCTTCGACGTGAAGATGTTTAGCCAGATGTATACCAGCTTGCATCATTGTTTTATGATTTTGTACACTATAGAGGACCATTATGATGTTCCAATCTCGTTTGCTTTGTGATTATGTGCAATTTAAAGCTACTGATCACCTTTTGATACTGAATTCAGCTCTTGATCCCCTGGTGTCATTGGCTGGGCAACGTCTGCTTGATGGTAATTTGTATCTAGCAGAAGACAATGTTTCAGCAGTCGCTGGGTCTGATGCGGATCGTCTATCTCATCAACATCGTCTGGCATTTCATACCTATATCTTACAGCATTCGGCTGCCACGATGGATGTCGCAGCTATGAATTTGTTATATCAGCCGAGTAATGCCTGGATGCTCTATGGTTTAAGTATCGCGGCTTTTGCCTTAAAGCTTGATGGCCGACTCTATGTGGCGGGGGCGAAGGATCGCGGCATTCTGACTATTGCAAAGCGCATGCAAGAGCTTTTTGGCAATGTGGAGACGCTTACCATTAGCAAGGGGCAGCGTGTTCTCTGTGCAACGAAGCGTCGGGCTTTTACTGTCGAGGATTTGCCAGTTCCGGCATTGCGGATATTCGCTGATAATAAGTTGGATCAGGGGACACAGATGCTCCTGAATGCTCTGGAGATAAAGCCGTCTGATAATGCTCTGGATATTGGATGTGGAGCCGGTTTTATTGGTCTACATATGGCGCAACAGGCGCTTCAGGGTCATGTGACCATGGTGGATGCCAGTCTGGCGGCTGTGGATGCCAGTCAGATGGCTGTGAAGCAAGAGGGATTGACGAATGTTCAGGTTATCGCGAGTGATGGCGTTCAGGCTGTACTTCAACAGCGCTTCGACTTGATCGCCACTAACCCTCCTTTTCATCAAGGGGGCTTGCAAACTCTAGCGATTGCGGAACGTTTTATACGTGAAGCAGCTCTGGTTCTGCTCCCAAGTGGACGTTTCTATCTGGTCGCGAACCGCTTTCTTAAGTATGAGCCGACCCTTCGTGCTTGTTTTGGTAGCGTGCAAGAAGTTGCTGGTGATACACGTTACAAAGTGTTACGTGCTAGCGATCCTATTAAAAAAGATGGATAATTTATACAAAAAAATTGCATTGTTCTTGCATTGTGGTACACGAAAAGTTTTGTATGCGGTACAATGTAGTTGGCCAGTGTGTTTTGATCTTGAGCAAAAATGTTATTGACGGCTACTCGAACCTGGTAAGGAGCATCGTTTTGTCTACCTCCTCACTTCTATTATCCTCACCCGTGCCCCGTCATATCCTTATGACCAATGAGGCCTGGGCTATGAGCTATGTAGTGGCCCAATACGCGTTATTGGATATGTCAGTGATGATGATGCTGACGTTGGTATTGCGTACGTGTATTTCAGGTATTTTGTTGTTGCTGTTCTTGCTTGCTGGACGATGCTCCTTACGTGTGATAGGACATGCCATACCACAGTTGGCTCCCCTGACATTGATTGGTTTTATTGTTAATATGCTGTTCGAGTTTGGAGATGTATCTTTTTTGCGTATTGCTCTTACATAAAGAGCTTTCTCCTTATACCATCCTTGGCGATATGCTCAGTATCGTCGGTGTCTACTTCATTTCCATGTAGGAATGAGAAGATATATTGAGAGAGGTTAGATGTATGCTTATGCTTGAGCCCCATAGCTCTTTTGTTGAGGTGGATAATGTGCGCCTTCACTACTTAGAATGGGATCCTGAGGACATTCGGAAGTCATTTTCGGGAGAGCGGCCTCTTTTGGAGGGCGAAGAAAATACTGATAATATTCCTGTGTTGTTACTGCATGGTCTGGGAGCAACTGCCGATACTTGGCGTTTGATGGCTGAACATCTCTGTCACCAACATTACTTACTGGCTTTTGATATGCGTGGACATGGTTTGAGTCAGCAACCGGAGGACGGTTATGAGATGGCTACGATTGCTGAGGATATTATTAATGGCATGGCGAAACTTGGGTTGGGACAGGTAGCGGTGGTTGCCCATGGCTGGGGAGCACGCATTGCGTTAGCGTTGGCCGCACGTCATCCCGCGCTGGTCAGCCATCTGATACTGATTGATTGTCCTCATATGGAGCCGCGCCACTGGCCAGGTATGACTCGTGAACGTTTTATTCGGGAAAAGATGTCTCCGGGCATGTACGTTTCACGTGCGAACTATTTACAGACCTTGCGTCGCGAAATGTTTTCGTTCTGGTCACCAGAGGTCGAAAATATTATCTTGACGTATGTCCAGGAACTTCCGGATGGGCGCGTACAAGAACGCTTATTACCAGAACAGCAATATCTGATTCATGCATCTCTATGGGAGGATCGGGTTTTATCCTATTATGGAAAATTAAGTTGTCCCGTGCTGCTGATGCCTGCGGCGGATAGGCCTCTGCCAGGTGCCGAGCTGCCCGAGCGGCTTGAGGTCGCTGATGATTTTTCAGCCGCCAAGGGCCAAATGGTCGCACAGGTTGCACGAGCAATTCAACGCTGTTCTGTGCTCTGGATGCCCGATACTGCACATGATATTCAATTACAACGTCCACGTGTGTTGGCTGAGGCGATTACCAACTTTTTGCAAGAATAAAATTCTCGGATGTTTGATTGATAACGTAATTGATCCTTCTGCACGCGCAATGGGTTAATTACGTTATCTGTCAAACATGCATTATTTGATTGAAAGTGAGCTCATTGATGAGTACAGTGCTTTATCTGAACGGTAATATTTATACGTTGGATGCTTATATGCCACATGCGCAGGCTATGGCGATCGATACGCAGAGTGGACGCATTTTGGCAGTTGGCACTAATGATGAGGTGCGTCGTAGCGGTGGCGTACATACGGAATTGATTGATTTGCATGGGCGTACAGTGGTGCCTGGTTTTATTGATGCGCATATTCACCTGTTGGAGACGGCTTATCGCTCACAACGTGTGGATGCTGCTAGCTGTATTAGCGAGGATGAGGTTGCTGAACTCGTGCGTGCTCGCGTTGCCCTGACTCCTGCTGGTCACTGGATACAGGGGGGCCATTGGGATCGTAACTTATGGTCGGATAGCCAGTTTCCTACCAAAGCTTCGCTTGATGCGGTTGCGCCTGAACATCCTGTCGCGTTATCAAGTAAAGATGGACATCTATTATGGGTCAACTCGCGGGCATTGGAGCGTGCAGGTATCACCTCTCAAACTCCCGATCCTGCTACGGGGGCGATCTTGCGTACAGGCAGTGGGGAGCCAACCGGAGTGTTGCAAGAGCCATCTGTTACTGGTCTGGTCTTTGATGTGATTACTCCTCCTGATCCGAAGCTTAGTCGGATGTTGCTTGAGCAGCAATTGGCGCAATTGCAACGTAGTGGTATCACGACGATTCATGATATTGAAGGTGAGCTTTCACTGAATATATTTCGTCAGTTACGTGATGAGCACAAATTGGGTGTGCGTGTGCAGATGATTATGCCTCGGCAGATGCTCTCTCGGCTTCCGTCATTGGATATTAATAACGCTGACAATGATCTTTTGCGCATTGGGGGTATCAAGATTTTTGCGGATGGTACGCTTGGCTCACAGACTGCTGCGATGTTGGATAGCTTTGAAGGCAGTCCTGGGAATCGCGGTATTTTAGCTATTCCAGAGCAAGAGATGATGGAGACTGTACGTGCTGCTATTGCGCAGGATCTTATGATTGCTATTCATGCTATTGGAGATCGGGCAGCTCGTGTGGCACTTAATTCTATTGAATACGCGCAGCGTGCTCTTGCATCAACACATGATGCTGCATCTATGCCACAAAAACATGTGCGCTATCGTTTAGAGCACGTGCAATTGATTGCGCCGGAGGATCTGGAACGCATGCACCGTCTGGGAGTTATTGCCTCTATCCAGCCGTTTCATGCTGTTGCAGATCGTGATATCGCCGAACGCTATTGGGGCAAGCGCTACCGCCGAGCTTATGCATATCGTACTATGCATGAAAGAGGGATTCCGCTGGCACTCGGTTCTGACGCTCCAGTTGAAACCTTTGACCCTTTAAACATTCTCTACGCCGCAACGGTTAGGCGTGATCCCGCTACCAAACGACCACCGTGGCTACCCGATCAGGCTCTTTCGATGGAAAGCGCTCTGCTTGGTTATACGCTTGGTGCTGCATACGCTGGTTCTGAAGAGCGGCATAAAGGCTCATTAACGGTAGGAAAGCTAGGTGACGCTGTAGTTTTACGTGAGGATATACTCCGCGTGGAGCAAGAACATATGCCTGAAAATGGTGTCTATGCCACGATCCTGGGTGGCAATGTTGTCTATGGAAATATTTAATGCTCTGCTGAAAATCGTTTCAAGAGTGGCTACACATCTTCCGGATGTTTATTTAGTACGAAGGATGTATCGATGACTTTTTCTATTATTATTCTTCTCTTTCTTGCAGCTATAGTAGGAGGAACATTGAATTCGGTGGCAGGTGGTGGAAGTTTCTTTACTTTTCCTGCCTTGATTTTTGCAGGGGTGCCATCTATTCCTGCGAATGCTACGAGCACTGTTGCGCTCTGGCCAGCCTCAGTTGCTGGTATTGGGGCATATCGGCGTGATCTAGTCGGCCTGAATCTTCGCTTGCTCGTTAGTTTGATAGCGACAAGCTTGATCGGCGGCATACTGGGCGCTCTTTTATTGTTACTTACTCCACCTTCAATCTTTGAGCTATTATTGCCATATCTTCTGCTGATGGCCACCTTACTTTTTACTTTTAGTAACGTGTTGACCAAGCGATTGCGTATGCGTCGCATTGAAAAGTCACCACTTACGACGAAACAGATCGTATGGATCTCTATTGCTCAGTTTATTATTGCGATCTATGGAGGCTATTTTGGTGGTGGCATTGGAATCCTTATGCTGGCGGCGTTAGCCTTGATGGGATTAGAGGACATTCATGTCATGAATGGCCTGAAGTCCATCCTGGCAACATGTATCAACGGTGTCGCGGTAGTGACCTTTATTATTGCAGGTATCGTCCACTGGCCGGAAGCAATTGTGATGATTGTTGGTGCAACCATTGGTGGTTACGGTGGTGCTTATTTAGCACACAAGATTGATAAAAAGTGGATTCGCCTATTTGTGATTATTGTTGGTTTTGTTACAACACTCTATTTTTTTATCAAAGGCTAATCTTGTATGCAATTGTTGTAGAATGTTTGATCGATTACAGAAAGAAGGTAAAAGGAGCTTCTCTACATATTTCTGCTAATATGCTGTTTGCTTGGTATCTAATGATAGAAATGCATTCGCTATACGTCATTATTAGTATGTACATATAGCATTCATTAGACACCTATAAAAGATGAATGGCTATTCAGATCTCTTTAAATTGTAAAGGAGATAGATGTGAGGAACTCCGGTGACATCTCGGATTTTAATAAGCGCGGAACGGATTATGCTCTGGCTGGCAATTTTCAACAAGCACTTGTTGAGTTCAGTCAAGCTATTCTCATACAACCTGGGGAAGCCTCCTGTTATTATAATCGTGCTCTCGTATATCGTAGTCTCAATGACCACCGAAGTGCGCTTAGTGACTTACAGCATGTATTGAGACTTCAGCCTGCATACGCATTGGCTTATTACCAATGTGGCATTACATATTATCTGTTGCATGACAATCGGCGAGCTATCAATGATTTCAGTATTGCGCTGCTGCTCCAGCCTACGAGCATCCAATCTTTTATTGGTCGTGCCGTGGTTTATATCGTGATGGAGGAATATGAGCAGGCTATCTTAAATCTGGATCGTGCGTTTGCGCTCGATGGCTGGCTGGCGGGTAGTCTGGGAGCTTATGGAAGTCGTGGTCAGGCTTATGCAGCCCTCAAGCGCTTTGACGAAGCAATCTCTGATTACCATCAGGCACTTTGTTTCAAGGCTGAAGATGTTATTTTGCTCAACTGTTTAGGGGCGGCTTATACTGATAGTGGTAAACCTGAGTATGCTCTTAAACATTATTGTAAAGCATTGGATTTGAAGCCAGGAACTGCTTTTACCTACAACAATCGGGGTGAGGCCTATCGTTTGCTTGAGCGCTATCAGGAAGCTATTGCCGATTTTGATTGCGCTTTGACTATTGATGAAACCTTGGCGACTGTCTACTATAATCGTGGCTTGGCTCATGAAGCTCTTGCTCTGCTACAGGAGGCTCTCGACGATTATACACACGCGCTTGCGCTTGATGCTACATTGGCAATTGTCTATCATGAACGTGCCAATATCTACGGTCGGCTAAAGCGTTACCGTGAGGCGATCGCTGATTATGATAAGATTCTTTACTATGAAGCCTCTGATATCATGGCTACCTATTATCGTGGCATTATGTACTTGTATCTTGGACAGCCTCAAGAGGCTATTGATGATTTTAATCATGTAATCGAACTTAATCCAGATTTTGCTTGCGCCTATAATAATCGAGGTGAGGCCTACTTATATTTGCGTAATCTCCGGCAAGCCAGCAGCGATTGTCTGCATAGCTGGCAAATTGATCCATCTCATGTTGATCATGGCTGGTTGTCCCAGTGGGTGGATGCCTGTTTGCAGGAACCGGATGCTCTGTTGCCTGAACGTTTGGAAGGCATTGCTACGGAATCACCATTGGATTACGCTGCGTATATGTGCCGTGGTATGGCTTATTTTCTACGCCAGCAGCACCAGTTGGCTCTCAAGGAGCTTGATACCGCGTTGACGCTGGATGCGGAAAAATGGGATGCTTATGACTCATCTTTTCTTTTGTCTTCATCGCATATATGGTCTTAAAGGTGTACAATAATTAATAGGATTTTTTTTTGGTCAAAATTGTGTGGCGAGAGACAGGAATAATCTGGAAAGCTGTACTTATAGGTATTTTTAATACTCAAAATACCTATAAGTAAGCATCTTTTTCTGAATTGATAATATTTTCTCTCTGCTTCACAAAAAAAAGCATAAACAACGATTGATATAAAGGAGTAATTATGGCTCGTGAACAAACAACAAGAGATAATACGTCTCAGACTTCAGGTGAAGGGGATAATCAGGCATCCCAGACAAAACCAATGCAGCAAGAGACGGTAGTTGCTCCCCAGGAGCAAGCTAGCACAGTTGCATCTATCGTACCAGCCTGGCCTGCCTGGCCGACCTCTAAACCAGGTCCACGTTCAACGTCACCCTTGCCTGGAATGCATTCATTCAATAGCTTCCGACCAGAACAGGTAAGCGAGAGTGGATACAACCAAGAGACTGGTGAACCTGGTTCTCATAGCCTATTGCCTGATGAGGCTATGAAAGATCAAGCAAGTTTTGATCAAAAGCCTAATGCACTGGACAAGCGTAAGAAGCGTTTGTAAATGATATTTGGGGTGCATTTGTTTTTGCGTCAGTGTATCTTAATAGTAAGAGAAATGTGGTAGGGAAGGAAACTTTTCTACCAATCAGGTCGCGTTTACCGCTAATAGAGATAGACCATTTTGTCAGGTCAAAAGGTTCTGTACTCTGTTATCGTGTGAAGCGGCCTGCTTTTGTTTTTTTGTATTTTGAGACTATCGAAAATAAAGACGATATGTTCGCTTTAGAGGCTACAATGCCGCAAAGGCTCGATGGTTTCGCAATAAGGAGATTTAGATCATGGATTTTACACAGATGGACCAGTTGCGTTACGCTGTTATTGGTGTTGGTGCCGGTGTATTTGGCATGCATCGAACAGCCTTACAGCTACCTGAGATACGTGTAGTAGCTGTCGCAGATGTCAATATGGAGGCGGCTCAACAGCGTGGTGAAGAATTGCACTGTCCCTTTTATCGTGATCATAGACAATTGTTGGCTGAGATCAAACCGGATGTCGTCGTAGTGATGACACCTCATCCTTATCATGCTCAGATTGCTATCGATTGTTTGCAAGCTGGTAGCCACGTGTTGGTAGAAAAACCTATGGCAGTACAGGTGAGTGAAGCTGATGCGATAATTGCAGCTGCCGAACGTGCTCAACGTGTAGTGGGCGTTGTCTTTCAGCATCGTTTTCGACCAGAAATACAAGCTGCTCACCAATTGATTCAGAGTGGGCAGATAGGTCATCTGCAACATGTTTCGATGACTGCTGTCTGGACACGTACCGCCCGTTATTATCAGTCTGCTGGTTGGCGTGGTACCTGGAAAGGAGAAGGTGGAGGCGTCTTAATGAACCAGGCTTGCCATCATCTTGACCTTCTATGTCATCTGGTTGGTGAGCCCGTACGTGTCTTTGCACTGACGCGGCGTATTTTGCATGCCATTGAGGCGGAAGATACGGTTCAGGCCATCCTGGAATGGCCTGACGGCACCCTGGGTTCTCTGCATATTAGTACAGCGGAGGCTGATCAGGCTGAACACCTCAAAATTGTAGGTACGCGCGGGCAACTTGAATTGAATGGTGATAGCCTGACACATCGTGCCCTGGAGACAGATATTGCTGATTTTGTGGTTACTCATCCCAAAGCCATGGCTGTGCCAGCCATGCATGACGTTCCCATTGAGCTCAATACCAACATAAGTGGTAATCATAGTACCGTCTATCGAGCCTTTAATACCGCTATCTTGAGTGGAACGCCTTTCACCTCTGCCGCTGGCGAGGGCCGTATGTCGCTTGAATTAGCCAACGCCTTCATCTACTCTAGTTATACAAATAGTCCTGTCGAACTTCCTCTGGATAGGTCAAAATATACGGCCCTTTTAATCGATCTCATCGACCGAAAAAGGTAGTTCTGTAGTTCTCACATGTGCCATTAAAGTTCTCCTGTAGCGTCGAGGAGCCGGGAAATGGCGCTATGAAGAGTAGCATAAGAAGATAATAGTATTATATATGTGTATATGTTATTGATAGCGGTAGTGTATAGTGCAACTATACGTCTGTGATCTTCAATGTAGGAGAGAAACAATGATTTTAGCATTGTCCTATACATGTATGGCAGAGGCGTTTGCGGGGGTCTGCAAGTTGTATATTCGAGAGAGGATACATTGCAAACACAACCACGAAGCTGGATATCATTTCAGCGGTACAACGTAGTGAGTTTTGTAGTGAGTACTTGTTTTATCGTTGCATGTGGACTTTGTCTGGCTGGAGTTACTTTACGAACGAAGGTGGAGGGCGCGCGCGTGCAAACTCCTATCGTTTGTTCACAGACTGACCGCACGCACATAGTTGTCAAAGAGGATACTCTAATGGATATTGCTGCACATTATGGCCAAAATGTACAGCAGCTTGTAACCTATAATCGTTTGAGTGATCCTGATTCTGTCCATATCAACCAGAGTATTTGTATTCCAAGCATACCGTCTAAGATGATGGGTAGCGCTATACTTGCGTTTAAAGTACCTGAAAAGTCGGCTGCCCCGTTGGTACTGGAGAAACGCATGGATCAAATGCATGCTGAGAAGCACGATCAGCCAGCGGCACCGGTGTTTCAAGCAGTCAAAACGCCGCGGTCGTCAGGTGTGGCTCCGTATACAGAGCTATCGGGCTTTGCAATGCAAGCCCCTATGGGACAAGCTGTTAACTATCGTAATGCCTATCCGATGGGACAATGTACGTGGTGGGCCGCACAGCGCTACTACCAACTGCATGATATGTCTGTGCCATGGATGCAGAATGCGAATGCTGGAGAATGGGTCGGTCGTGCCAAGAATTTTGGATGGCATGTATCTAGCGTTCCAATCGTTGGTTCAATCCTTGTTTTACATCAAAATGTGCAAGGTGCCGGGCCTGTAGGCCATGTTGCGATAGTTGAAAAAGTTCTGAATAATGGTACCGTGATTGCCAGTTCGATGAACTGGGGGAATCATCCCCATGTGGTCACGAATTCTCGGTTTCATCAGGGATCTGGTGTCTCTTTCATTGATCCGTAGCGAACTGCTACTATACTGCTCAAGAAGCGGTGTGCCAGGGTAAGTGACAAACCTGGCAATGAATAACGTTTAAAGACCCCATGCATAAAATGATAGCCAGATGTCGGCGACGATATCTGGCTCCCACAATTTCATGATCATGATCCAATGGGATATGTTCAGCGATTGAAAAGCGGCGAACAGAGTATGATGTTCTCCATGATCTTTTTTTCTAGTTGCGTTGTTTTGTTTTGTTTTACTTGACATCAAGATGACCATCAGGTAGATTGAAGCTTAGTACTATTTTTGGCCTTCAGATGAGACGTCCATATAGGGGTTACACTGCTGGTTATATGTATAGATATTGCACTATCCGATGCTACTAATCCAGTTGCTGTGACGGATGGCTGGGAGATATAAGTGTTTATAAAGAGTCAGGAGCAAATAAACCTGGAACAGGCTATGGCCCAGGCTGTGAGTATCAATGATGACGAGGCGGTTATCGACCTCTATAACGCGATTCTAATGTCGCCCTATGCTGTTGAGATCATGGGTTCGTTACGTGATGTGGAACATGTTCAGCAGATTTTGCAAAGAGATAGCGAACGTCGTCTTCTGCGTGAGGCTCTTGCCAGTCGGCGTGTGGAACAAATTGTTCTCGCAGCTGATCTAGTTGCTCGTGATATTACTTGTTTATCAGATGATGAGCAGAATATCGTAGGGGTATCTTGTCTTTTCATGGATGCCTGGCAGGTTCAAGATAATAATACCTTATTAGAGGCTGTTGAAACGATTCTAAACTCTCCCTATCGTGATTTTTTGCTTTTTACAGAGCAAGAGATGAGCTATATTGAGCAGCTCTATCAATATAAGCACTATGAGCAGTGGAAGCAACAAAGCCAGCATGGACAGCAGAATCAGCTGCAGTCATCGCAACTAGCTCAAATTGCTCAAATTGCTCAAATTGCTCCTATTGCTCCTAATCTACTTGAGTTTTCCTTCTTCGACTTTCCCCCCATTAGTGAAGAATGGTTCAGGAAAGTGTGTCACGTGAAACGTGCTTACCTATTGCATTGGGTCTACCAGAAGATTGCTGGTGATGAGCTAGAGCAGACAACTCTTGATGATCTGGTTAACGCTCCAATGATCCAAGAAGGCATCAGACGTGCAAATTACGCTGGAACTGCCGTCCCATTATTGCCAGAAATGTTATTGCCAGAAATTTTTCAGTCCTTTCAGAATGATGTAGCGGTTGATTATGTATCCTTGCTGCATGAGAACCGTCTCGCTGACGAGCAGGTCAAAGGGATAATATTGATATTCCTCAATAAGCAACTTTTTGAGGAATATTTGTTATGGGAGCAAGTTACAAAGCTCCCTGATTGGTTACAGATGGCACATAATTGTGATGGCGATACATTCAGGCAGCAGCTTGCACAAATGTATCCATGGGTCAAGAAGTTAAGTTGGTGGTAAGAATGAGTGTATACTCACCCTTGACTTTCGTATGACCATCTTGTAAATTAATGAATGGTTACTCATGAAATCCTTGTATAACTAGCAATAGCTTGCCATAGCTAAATGTTGTGAGCGGCCTTCCCTTACGGATTGGTTGGGAGACAAGAGTACACAAGTACTGTTGATTGGTATGTTGTTTGTTAACAAAAAAAATCTTAAAATAGTTATATCGAAACCTTCCTCATCTGAATGCAAGGAAATATAAGCAGAAAACCCATCGTTGGATATATTGTAGGAAACAGTCACTAGTCATAGGAGATTTAATCTATATGTTAAATATACCAAGCAAAGAAGTTCTAGAAATAACTGAGACGAGAGATCCGAATACATTACATCCGATCACTGAGCGCATTATCGCCTTACTCAAAAAGGACTCCAGAGTTACTGATCAGCAAATAGCTGATGATCTACAGCTCAAAAGTGCTGGCGTCGCGCACGGATGGAGAGTCGTAACCGAAGAGACCTTGAAAGAGCGATCCTGGAAAAACTGATAAGATTTTTCTCATTCGATTGAAGCCGCGATTTGACGTCAAAAAGCCTTGATTTTTTAACCATAATATGTTAAGATTTATAAGTAATCGCGAGGAGCTAGCAAAATAGCTCCTCTTTTTTGTGCCATGAACGCATCTTCATCATTTTGCATCGGCCATCCCCTCCATTTCGTTATAAGCTTCAGTCGTCTTATCAGAAATAGTCATCAGATAAGCAAAGACAAAACCCAAGAATTACATCCTCCGACCGTGCAATGACAGGAGGTCCTGAAGCAGTCCAGACCATGTAGGACGTCTATGAGCAGCATTGAATTAATGTGGGGGATGTGGTATTATGTGCGCTAGCGGGGCTGTAGCTCAGTGGATAGAGCGTCGGTTTCCTAAACCGTGCGTCGGCGGTTCGAGTCCGCCCAGTCCCATATCACCTCTCGTACTGGCCTCCCAACTGGCTTCGCGCTAGGAAACCGACTAGCAAAAGCCCCGTATGAAATATGTTCTTATTCTTCCCTCGGACGGTAAAAACTTTACTTCGGAGAGCTATAAAACCGTACTTCGGATGCTTCTCAGTTTTGCCCTCGGAACAAAGAGTACCATATGAATGTGCAGATAATCAAGAGGTCAATGCAACAGTAGACAAAATTGGTTGGGATGAAGTTCACATAATGTTTAATAGCTAGCCGTTTATGCCTCTATCAGCAATTCGAAAATACCTTTTGCTTCAGTGCTAGGCTTTAGGCGGATGAGAGCAGGGGAGTTGCCTCTTAAAAATAACCCCTTTCTGAATACTTTCTCCTTACTAAATCACTCCTTTCTTCCGCATAATAATTTATTCATTAATTATCTTAAAGGCCAATGTATAAGATACTTCACTGGAAAACCCAGTTAGAAGTGCCAAATTTTTAGTTGTTTAAACAGGCATTTCCCAGAAAATGGTTAACTTAGATCAGATAAATTGACTACCCGTTAATTTTTTATTATCCTGGTTAATTTATTTGGTTAAGGGGGTTAATTTTTTATTACCTCGTTAACTACCCTGGTTAATTTATTTAATTAATGAGGTTAATTGTTTAGTTAACCCTAAAACTCGTTAATATGCTAAATCATACCTGTAAGGGAATAGGATACTCAAACTAGCCTCCTACAAATGGAAGGTTAATTGTATGTGTAAAGATAAAATTGACGCCAGATTGTTAATGAAGGATTGGTTGTTTTGATGATTGAAGACGAATAATAAAATTCAGGATTGCTACGGTGCAAAAAGTTGGGGGTAAAAGGGTGGGTAGTTGCATCTCAAAATGACCCCTGTTTTCTGAAAGTGAGACAGAGTGGAAATTATGGGCTTTGTAGGGTTGCTTGAGTATTTTGCCCACTCTGTGGCTTATTCATTGCCTGAAAAGGACATTATTATTGATAATCTAATATTATGTTGGTATTCTACGTTAACCTCTTTAGAAGATAATAGCTCATGCAAACGATGAAATGAGTAAGGTTATGTTATGTAGAACTAATATGGTAGATAATTTTTTATTTCAATTTCTCCTTTTGTAAGCCTTATCATTACGCCTTTCCATGTTCTTACCCATCTATTATCAACGTTTAAAGGATGTAGCTTCATGTAATGCTGACCCATCCCGGCAAGAAGCAGGGTTTCAAAACGCAGGACTTGCCCTTGTCGTTCTCCCCATACTAACCGGCTTATGTAATCATCGTTATAGTCTGCAATGCAATCATCAATCTGTTTGAAATTTTTAAATCCAAATCTAAGAATTAGACGTGTGGTCCAGTCATATGACATATTAGTCATCCGTTTATCAGAGCCCAATTTTTTATCAAGGTAAGTTTTTAATGCGTCAGGCGTAATCTCCACACCCTCAAGTTTACCCTCCTCAACCGAATTTCTTGCTTCTTGCCTAAGTTGTTTGTCATTGTCCTGAATTGCCTGAAATTCACGATCGGCAACTTCAAGTAATCCAGCTAATTGCATAAAGCGACGTCTTATAGGTTGAGGAATTGTCTCAGATGACTTATATTGTATATCGTGTTCTATTTCTGCCCAAGCATGCTGGAGAATTGTACGCACTTGTATCTCTGCTATTAATCCTTTATATTGTAGGTATTCTGAAAGCGATGTTCTGTCTTCCTTAAGTGCTACAAGATAATGAACACTTTGATATCCAAAGCGTTCTTCTAATTGTAATGTGTCAGCTTTGTTACTTTTCTCGTGTACCAAAAATTCTTTATTAATAACTTGACCAACTTCGTCAATCGTTTTTGGAAAGAAAGTGATGACTCTTATACCAGCTTGATCAGTTATCTCGCGGAGAGGGTCTTTATATTTTGGAGAATTCGGATTCAAAGGAGATGGCAACGATGCCTTTTTTCCAAAACTTTCGATACCTTTGGCTCGTCCCTCAATAGAGGCTATCTTAATGTTTTGTCTCTTCAATGTTACTACCAAAATACGCTTGATTTCTGAGGCAAACAATTCATAATTCTACGTTTAGCTTGATAACTTTCGACTGCCTTATTGCGATCTGTTTCAATGTTTGTAACTGCATCATCTGATTTTGATACTACCATAGTTACAGAGCCCTCTATCTATCTTCATCTATTTCTCTTGTTACACTATGCTTGGTCACTGTTTGAGTATCCAAGGAGACTAAGAATGTCATGTATGTTTGATAATTCGCCTTTCTTCAGAGCAGCATCTAATGCAATTCTATTCTCTTGACTCAAAGTACCCTTGATCTTCTCGGTTATTATTACGTTTTGATCCTCTTGAGGATTTATATTTATCATCGCTTAAATCTCAGTACCGGACTCATCATCCAAGCTTAATCTCTTTTCGCCAATTATTCGAGCAAGTCTACGTTCTTGCTTATCTTTCAGATCTCTACTTACATCGTTACGCAACCTAGGTCCTGTAGCATCAACGCTTAGCCCGTTAAGATCGATGATTCAGAATTCCTTCCTGTAATTCACCCATGTAACGGCGTGCAGTCGTTGTATCAATATCATATTCTTTGCAAAATGTGAGACCCGCAATCAGGTAGCTCTCAGTATGACCTTGTCTTCTCACCGGTACGCTGCGAAAGTCATCGGAAGTAGTTGAACATAATCCTATTTGACGTTTAGACCGGTTGAAAAGCATTTTAACTGCTTTAGGTTCACCTAATGCTTTAAATGCTGATCGATTTAAAGACATATTCCCTCTACGTTGAATGCTTACGAAAAGTGTCTTAACAGAGCGGGAGTGATACTGATCAAATTCTTCAAAGCCTTCCATAAATGTTTCTCCTTTAACTTAAGTAAGATGTAGATAGCAGTTAAGATGAAGATAATAATATCATACGAGCGTTCTTAAATGCAATAAATTTCGCGATCAATTACTTCAAATATTTTTTCCCTTGATTAGAAAACGAAGGAATAGAGGGGGATATTCGAGGGAGGTGTGTGTTTAAGGACTAGATATAACACCCCGGAAAAGACTTGTTCGCTCGTTATTACTAACATATAAAAGTGCTCTTATTTAGATCGAATGCCACATTGGATCAAGTTTTTAGATACCGTTAGCATCGTAAAAGCGTTCTCGAATGCAATTAAAAATCCAATCATAATTGCTAAAAGCCTTCACCAAGAGCCAAGGGTCATTGTCCCTAATCTTTCTTCTGTTCTTAGTCGATCAATTTTGCATGCAGTGATAGAAAGTATCCAATGTTTGAGCATTTCAAGCTCTGGCTTCCTATCTATCGTTATTGATATACCTCTCTACCTTGCTTATGAGACCCTCAAGGAGAATATTGTCAGACCAGAGGAAAAAAGAGTCTGTGGAACTGGAAGACAGGAAGATAATTATACAGACAAATTCTTATGTAAGAAGTAAAATAAAAATACGCCACCTGGTTTTGCCAGATGACGCATCACATTAAGTGCCTTATCTTGTTCTCAGTGCATAGCTGTTTCTTTCCACTGCTCTCTTAGCGCGGTAGATAGTACGTATAGGATCATGAAAAACCTCCGCCCCTGTAAAGCGAATGACGGACCATCCCCAGGACTCTAGCTTGTGTTGGCGGCGTCGGTCTCGGTGTATTTGTTCTGGGGAGGTATGGTAGTCTGCGCCATCAATTTCGATAATCGTGCGGCTCTCCATGTGGGCGAAATCTGCATAGTAGGGACCTATCTTATATTGGCGAATGAGTGGATAGGGGATATTTTGTTTCTGCCAGAAGAAAAAGAAGCGGTTTTCTTGGTAAGAAGTTTGAGGAACAAAAGGGGTTGTGGTCATGGTGAGGAAACCTTTCGTGGAGGGGATTGTAATGTGTGTAGCGAGTGTAGTTAATTGTGGTAGGGTTCACTCCAAACTTGTCTCATCCCCACCCTACTGCGGAAGACAGGATTAGTAGAGGTAATGGAAGGTATACCCAATCACCATCTCTACCGCTGTAATATAACTATTTACTACTACAATACAAACAAAGAATTAAAAGATAGTGGAACATATGGAACGGATGGAACACATAAAATCCCTGAGAGTGAGAATGAAAAATTATAATTGCAATAGTAGGTAATAATGTGTTCCATGTGTTCACCTGTTCCTAAAAGGAACTCTCCCTATCGAGCTTAAACCCCCAATAACCACGTGTTCTCTTCTTGACTGGCACTAGCCTTCCGTCTATGAAATCACTATTGTCTCTATATGGATTATCCTGTTTTACAGCAGGAAGTCTTTTCATGAGCGCCTGTGTAAAGTGTTTACCCTTTTTGGGTTCTACTCCGTTTTCTTTACACCATTGTTCATAAGAAGCTCTAACATTCGCACTTGGTGTAAATTCTTTCTCATCCGCAGTGACACAATCATCTATCCACTGAGAAACAGTGTCGAGGATAATTCGTTGTTCTTGGGCGTTCTTCTTTATGCTCTCTGGAATTGCTAATCGTCCCTGCTTGTACCACTTAGCGGCTCCTTCGGCTGCCCACCTGAGTACTCCCTGCTTGGCTTTGACCGTTTGGAAGCGCTCTTTCAAGTGCATGTCTTCATTATTTAGATGGCTATTAGGAAATTCGATGACTACTAGACGCCCCCAAATAGCGTCATCATCCACATCGGCATTGACTTCGAAGTTAGACGTAATGCAGATTTTGAATTTAGGTTTAAATCGAAATGAGTCTTTTCCTTTGAATGCTGCTGTTAATTGGTTACCGCCTGTCATGACTTTAACCTTAGCGGCGTTGAATGATTGGTATCGCGCACTTTCGGAAGCAAACACCATACGGGCTGGTCTAAGCGATGCAAGGTCGAAGTTATTTGTATCCTCATCTTTTTTTGCGGTAAAGGTGTTTATAGTTTTTTCCTGAGCAATAGGGTCTGGAAGTAAACTTTGGAAGGTCTCTGTAAAAGTCCCTTTTCCTGAACGTGTAGGCCCATTGATATAGAGCAGCTTTTCTTCCCGCGTATGGCCTGTTAGCATATAGCCACAATACATCTGTAGGAATTTTACGGTTTCATCACCGCCACCTACACTTGAACGCAAGAAGCTCTCCCACTCGCTATAGTCCGCTTCAGGGTCGTACTCAACGCTAGCTGTGTAAGTGAATTTATGTGATGGGTTATGCGATAGCAGCTTACATGTGCGTAAGTCAATGATGCCGTTGAGAACTGGTAAGAAATCATCCTCTTGATCAAAATCTCCAATCTGTGCAGTTACATGATCTTCCAAGAGGGCCATTGTATTGTTGATGTTATTAGCGTCTGCTCCACATCTCTTAGCGACTTGTTCGTTTCCTGCCATCATTGCTATTGCTTTGCGCTGTCGAAGAGTATCAACTACTAATTGGCGTACGACATTTTTACTTTGCTCCCAGTGCTGTCCATTCCAATATAGCCAACCTAATTGAGTTGTATAGCGGATAGTTTCCCTGTACAAGTATTCTACTGCTCGGGCGTTTCCATCATTGTCTGCTTCAAATGATAGGAGTTTTGTTTGTTCTTCTGTAAGCTCTGGGTTTTTGATATAACGAGGAGAATTATTTTTATACCCTAATGTTTCTGAGTATCCGGCAATGTTCTGCATATTACGTTTTATTCCTTGATCTAAAAATGAGTGATTCTATTTATCTCGGGTTTCTACCTATTTGCTTGGTTATATGTGGATGCGCCTATTTGTATCATTTTGCATGTGATTGATATCGGCCATGATCTTGATTGATAGATCTACTGCACAATTGCAATGGAGGGTGATAGATCCTGTACTGCCAACTCTATGTATTGCTGGATAGCTAATAACGTGCCCACAGTAGAAGCAAAATTCTTGTACGCTATTGTGGTAGGGATGATCAATACTGCGAAGATATGCCATAATTTAGTCCTTTCTAGACAAACAAAAAAAGCTATAGGCAAATCAGCCTCAAGCTTCTCGTAAATGTTTTCTATTCTGTTGTTGAGTTGGTCTTTAACGTGGTCGATATTTAAGGGCCGTAAGTACAGATCTTAGTACGTCGGGATCAATAAGCTGGTAACGTCCTACTTTCTGTGTTGGAATACGCCCTTTTTTGTGATGAAGCAGAACGGAGTTATACGGCACTCCGATTGTTTTAGCTGCATCCTTTAATGTAAGCATGACAAGTCCTTTCTTTATGAGTGTTTTGGAGAATGGGATTTGTGGGAGAGAAGTATCGTTGCAATACTGTTATATATATTATACAGTTCTTTAGGTCCATTCTATATCACCTTTTTCTCGATTTTTTGTGTGCCCGTAAAACCCATATTGCGCTTATCTATTATGACAATAAGGTAGAATTAATGCGAATTAATGTATAGTTTAATGGGTATTAATACCCACTTTAAAGGGTATTATTTGTTGCTATTTACAGAGGAATAGAGGCAGTTTGAGCTTGAGATACTGCGTATATGGTCAGAAAGAGCCACTCTAGGTGGTGTGGTACATTGAAAGATAGCGATGCTGAAAATAATACAATAGAAGTGCCGAAGAATGCTTATTGATCTCTTTTATTTCCTCGGCATTTCTATCTGTCTGAACATTATGCGGCGTGGACATATATATCTAATAATGTATATCGTTTCTTGACTAAAGATGAGAATGCTGCTATAACCTTTTCTGCAATTACTTTATGTGTAAATCCACCAACTTCAACGGTATATGACTGATAGAGAGGCATATTAGCTGCTTTGGCTAATTGGCTGGATGTAATATTGTGTTGTCTGCGTAGCTCTAATAAGGTTGGTTTCCGTTTCATAATAGTAGCTTCATCTTTCTTCTATTCACTCTCTACAATTTCTTCCGCTTGTATATGACCAGGGATAGAGATGTCACCAATAGTGAACCCTTCGGGACAGGGTGTGAAGTTCTTATATTGTAGGTATGACCGTTGTTCAAGCCATTGCTTTGATAGAGCATGTGCATGATTCATGTTGCGTGCGTAGACGAAATTATATTCATCAAGCAGACTAGTGCCATTGGTACTTGCTCGAACGACCCATAAAAGTAGGTAATCTTCCCATGTCACTATGTCAACCTGATCGAAGGATAGCTGTATACTAGTATGTTGAGACAAGGCTACTAGGATTTTCTCTGCGTCCTCTATCTTGATTGGTTTTTGCAAGAGCGCATGATACACGGTTTCTGTACTGACTCCTGCCTGTGTTGCTAGTGTCGGAGCATCAAAATTATGCATGATTCTAATCTGTTCAAGTGTGGATTTCTTCTTTCTCTCGTTCATTATTTGTTACCCCATTGCCTGAATGTATGCTTCAACTGCGATTTGAATTGCCTCTTTCTCCCCAATAATTGTTGCTAATTGCTCTTGTAAGCCTCCTATGCTGTTGTATCGATGACTAATGATGTCATGTGAAGATGTAACGCGAAAGCCATCCATTGCTTGTCTCATGGCTTCACATTCTAGTGTTATCTGCTGTTTTAGCCGTGCAATCTCACTCAAGGGAAGCTCCTTTCTTGTCGATCACCATTTATGCATAGTCTTAAAAGCGTGCACTAATAAGTATAGGCTTTTATGCTACCTGTTGTCAAGAAGTGAGAAGCTATACAATGAAACAAAAGCGAGGTTAAATGCATGATCCGTCTCAAGGTAAAAGAAGTAGCTAAGGAGAAAGGGTTGAGCATGGGTAAATTGTCAAGATCTTCGGATGTTTCATTTACTACAATAAAGCGTATATTTGACGATCCACTATATAGTGTCACCACATTTACCCTTGATAAATTAGCCAGAGCGCTTGAAGTCCACCCTGCTGAATTGATGGAATTTATCCCTGATTGTGATTCTCCCTCCCATCCACCGGAATAATATACTAATTATTTAATGCTATTAGCTAATGTAAGAAGTATTTCGCGTGACCCAAATATTATCTAGATTATTTGTTAAATCTATAATATAGACGCTTTTCTCTGCATTAAAACTCTTATTAGCAAGGAGTGCTGTTAGTGGCGACCGATACATTCGAGTTGTTCTATGCATATGCCAATGAAGACGAGCGACTACTTAAGAAACTGAATAAACACCTCTCGCTTCTTGTTCGTCAAGGTTTAATCTCACCGTGGTCTTCTCAAAATATTACAGCAGGAACTTTGTGGGACCAGGAACTTCGTGATCATTTGAAAACTGCTGATATCATCCTTCTTCTTGTAAGCGCTAATTTTATTGCCTCTGACTATTGCTACACCGTTGAAGCTCAAGAAGCCTTGAGGCGTCATCAAGCCGGTGAGGCATGCGTTATTCCAATCCTTCTTCATCCCTGTGACTGGGAATATGCTCCTTTCGCAAAATTAGCACCTTTGCCTAACAATAGAAAGCCTGTTAAAATGTGGACAAACGAAGACGCTGCACTTACCAATGTCGCTAAAGGTATCCGTAAAGTTGTTAATGGCACAGACGATGCTGAGAGCGAAGAAGCGACAGAGGCCAGTAAGAAGAATACCAAGGGCGGGGGAAGTGGAAGAAGAGACATGGCACGTACACCACAGAACATTGATCGTAATTATCTCAAAAAGATTGTTAAGCAGTATTACATAGAGCTAAAAGGTTATCAGGAGGTTGCCAACTACGAGCTTGGTCTACGTGCGGCATTTCAAAATATGCTATCCGCAGTAGCAAAGTATTGTGGTTGGTCGCTTGCTCCTGAGATGACTATTGATAAAATTCGTCCCGATGGTGTTATCCTAGATGAGTTCCGTATTCGTCGTGGGTATTGGGAAGCTAAGGGGCCAAAGGTTAATTTTGACGAAGAGATCAGAAAAAAGATTGCTACTGGTTACCCTTTAACCAATACGCTTTTCGAGAATAGTAAGCGGGCATTACTCTTCCAGGGGAAAAATCGTACACCTAACGAATATGACCTTTCCGATCAAAACCGTGTTATTGATCTCCTTCGTGACTTCTTCACCTATGTTGAGCCGGATATTGAGAACTTTGAAGAAGCGGTTGATGAGTTTAAAGAACGAATTCCGCAAACATGCTTTGGCTCTTCTCAACATTATCAAAGACGAACATACACTCAATAATAAATTCAAATTGGCCTTTATTACTTTTGCAGAGCTTTGCCGTGCTTCTCTTGACCCTAAAATGGACGATGAAGCCATTGACACGATGTTAGTACAGCACCTTCTCACAGAGCGCCTTTTCCGTACTGTCTTCAATAATCCAGACTTTGTACGCCGTAACGCCATTGCTGCGGAAATCGAGAAAGTTGTTGATACCCTGACCAGTCGCTCGTTCGATCGTAACGATTTTCTGAAGATTCTAGATCGCTTTTATGTAGCTATAGAGAAGGCTGCTAAGGGGAGAGAGAGTTGGAGTGAGCGACAGGACTTCCTCAATACTGTCTATGAGCGTTTTTTCCAGGGCTTTTCTGTTAAACAGGCGGATACACATGGTATTGTCTATACACCGCAAGAGATAGTAGACTTTATGGTAGAGAGTGTAGACGAGGTACTGAAACGCGAGTTTGGTAAATCTATTGAGACGCCGGGTGTGAAAATCCTTGATCCTGCTACTGGTACAGGTAACTTCATCGTTAACCTCATCCGCCGTATAGATCGAATTCTCTTTGGAAGAAAAATATAAAAATGACTTCTTCTGCAATGAAATTATGCTACTCCCCTACTACATCTCCTCGCTCAATATTGAGCATGAATATTACTCTAAAAATGGGGCAGTATGAGCCATTTGAAGGGATCTGCTTCGCTGATACATTAGAGTTAGCCAAAGAACAACAACTCTCGTTTTTTGTGGAGGAAAATACTGGGCGCGTTCAGAAAGAAAAAGATGCAAATATTATGGTGGTTATTGGTAACCCCCCATACAATGTTGGACAGAAAAACGAGAACGATAACAACAAAAACCGCAAATATCCCAGAATAGATGATCGTATTAAAGAAACTTATGCTAAAGGCTCAAAAGCTACCCTCATAAATAAGCTTTACGATGCTTACGTCCGTTTTTTTCGTTGGGCTACTGATAGACTTCAAGGTCAAGATGGTATTATTTGTTTTGTGTCAAACAATTCTTTTATTGATCAACTTGCTTTTGATAGTATGCGTAAGCATCTTTTCCAAGACTTCACAACTATATATCACATTGATCTCCACGGTAATGTACGTAGAAACCCCAAATTGTCAGGAACAACCCATAATGTCTTTGGTATACAGGTTGGTGTAGGCATTACTATTGCCATCCGGAACTCAAGTAATTCAACTCAAAAATTGTATTACTCATCGTGTTCCAGAGAATTGGACTAAATTAAATAAACTGGCATTCCTCACTGAAAAAGGTAGTATAGAAGCTATCGAATGGCAAGATTTAAAGCCTGACGAGAAAAATACATGGATTACAGAGGGGCTTCATCTTGAATTTGATTCATTTTTACCTATGGGAAAGAAAGAGATAAAGGCAAGTCGCAATCTTTATACTCCTGTGGTTTTCAAAACTTATTCTATAGGGGCTGCAACTGGGAGGGATAGAATAGTTTATAACTTTAGCCGATCTGAGTTAGAGAAAACTGTCAAAACTTTTATTGAAAACTACAATTCGGAAATTTATCATTGGGTTAGTGCGGGTAAGCCGAAGAACGTTGATGACTTTGTGAACTATGATAAAGTAAAGTGGAGCCGTAATCTGAAGAGGGATTTGCAACATGAAATATATGCTAAATTTGATGAAATTCACCTAAGGAAAAGTTTATACCGACCATTTACAGTTTCTTGGTTATATTTTGCTGATATCGTCGTTGACGAACAAGGTACTACTGGTAGTTATTTTCCGACAGGCGAAGCAGAAGCAGAAAATTGTGTTATAGTCGTTAGTGATCACGGCTACCGTTCTCCCTTTAGTGTTTTGGCAACTAATATGCTACCTGATCAACATGTCCTTGCCTCGACAGATGCTTTTCAATGTTTCCCTTTTTATGTTTACTCAATGGATGGTAGCAATCGTCGAGAAAATATTACTGATTGGTCGTTGAAACAATTTCAAGCCAAATACGGTGAGGACGTTACAAAATGGGATATCTTCTATTATGTCTACGGTTTGTTGCATCATCCACAGTATCGGGCGCTATACAAAGAGAATCTTAAACGAGACTTGCCATATATCCCATTGTTGCTGAACCAGGAAGGGTTTGAGGCGTGCGTAAGTGTGGGTAAACAACTGATGGATCTGCATATGAATTACGAGAAGGCGGAAGAATACCCATTAAGACTTGTATCAGATAAACACGTCCCGTATGTGCAGCGGTTACGAGTTGAGAAGATGAAGCTCTCGGCAGATAAGGCATCACTTGTTTATAGCAAAGGTTTGACTCTGGAAGACATTCCTCAAGAGTGCTCTGAGTACCGTTTAGGCAATCGTTCAGCTTTGGAATGGGTAATCGATCAATATCAGGTTTCGACAGATAAAAGAAGCGGTATTGAAAGTGACCCTAATCGCCTGGATGATCCTCAGTACATCATTCGCTTGATCAAGCAAGTTGTAACAGTAAGTGTGAAGACGGTAGAGCTGGTGAAAGAGCTTGCGGAAGCGGTGACGGCTGAGGACTGGTTAGGTGAATCTGTGGATGTGATCAAGGGCGTAGATGTGTCGATACAAGATTAACTAAAGTTTTGTATGAGGGGTAAGAAAGAAATTATCTTCTCTCTGTACCCCTACTGCTTTTTACCTACTACTTCTTCGTCGGCTTGTATTCGGCGTCTTCCTCGCTTCTTCGGCCTGGAACGTCTTCAGATAAACCTCTGTGACCTTTACTGAGCTATGACCCATCAGGATACTAAGGCGGTAGATGTCACCTCCATTACGGAGATAGTTCACTGCAAATGTATGTCTGCATGTATGAGCAGAGCAGCGTACACCCTCGATTTTGCCCCACTTCATTAACCGGTCAAATAGCATATCTATACCTTTATCGTAAGCGGCTGATAGTATCGGGAGGCGAATACTAGGCGCGTCATTCGCTGCATCTTTACGATAAGTCTCTATGTATCGTCTTAACCGTCTTCTGGTCTCGTTGGATAGTCCTACCTCTCGCCACTTCCGGCCTTTACCATAGACCTTGATATGAGCGTCCTGGGGGCTAAGGTACACATTCCTATAGTAAGAGTACATAGCTCATTAGATCGAATACCTGTGTCTAGAAACAAGTCAAGAAT
Organism: uncultured Chloroflexia bacterium; assembly: GCA_963699315.1. Classification (GTDB taxonomy): domain Bacteria; phylum Chloroflexota; class Ktedonobacteria; order Ktedonobacterales; family Ktedonobacteraceae; genus Dictyobacter. The sequence goes on along the minus strand of OY969433.1, from coordinate 1,850,817 downwards.
CAATTCATCTCTATCGCGCAATTGCTGGTTATATTCCTGCTGAGAGGCTATATAGAGGGCTGAAATGTGCTTTGCGGTAAAGGTTTCGATGATAACAGTATCTACTTTCGGTTGCTTAATTCGTTTAATCGCCTTTTCACTTACATGCTCTTCGTATTCATCATCCTCGTGTACACCAATTGGCAAATCCCTTGACGACTTGGATATAGCCATGGACGGTATAACTTGAGAGTGTGGCATTCTTTCGAGGTGAGCGGGTATGAGCGAGGTGCTCTTGGAATTTACGATAGTGCGGTTATTGATATCCTTCAAACTGATGTCTTCCGCTTCGCACCATTCTGAGAATACGGCTAACTTCTGTTCGTACCATTGGAGTGTCTTCGGCTGAAGTGTTTGGCATTCGTTGAAATAGTCAGCAATGGCGTTGGTTATGGAATTGCTCACCATTTGCTCCTTTCACATAACCGTACCTCGGATAGGGCTGATTTCACTCGACCGGCCTGTGGAGCCGATTTATGGGCTATATCTTCCGTGGGTCGTGTTTCCTAAACCGTGCGTCGGCGGTTCGAGTCCGCCCAGTCCCATATCACCTCCACCCTCTTCACAGGCTGCTCGATGAAACTCGCCAACATGTACCTGACGCCTATATAGTTAGATACTCAACCTTTTCCACACTCAATAAGCCCAGCAATAAGAACCAGCTTGAGAAGAGGAAGCGGGTCTATCTCATCCTAAAACATAGCCCTCCTTTGCGGTAAATCTGACGGCTCTACTGACGGCTTGAAGAGCCAATAGCCGTCAACCAGGCGTGAAATGTCTGCATCGTATCTTCTTGCAGTAGCAAGGGATATTTCAGCGTGGTAAGGATGTTGTGTGCATTATGCTATCCCGACTGGGGTAGCGGGATCTTGTAAACCAGACCCGAAGTTGCTGTTCAATTGCATCACGAACTTGGTAGAAGGCGTTCAAACGCTCTTTGTTCGTTTCATAGACTGCTGTGGGATCAGGAAAACAGTAGCTAGGAACCGCTCCCCGTCCCCCATTATCACACAGCCCCTGGTTTGTGCACACAGAAATAATCTTGTAGCAATTCAGTCCCGAAAGTTGCCCTCCCTACAAATTTCCTATAATATGCTTTATAATCGTTGTAAATTCTCTACATTCATATAAAGAAGAAACTATGCAGACACAAGAACTTATTCATGCAACAATAGAACACTATACTATTGAGCGACACCTAGCGCGGGGTGGGATGGCGGATGTCTTTCTCGCACGAGACCTACAACAACCAGAGAGGATTGTTGCCATTAAAGTGGTACTACATGGCTTGGGTGAGCAAAGCGAACGCTTCCTACGTGAGGCGCAGGCGATGATGTCACTGCACCATCCACATATCTTACCGGCGCTCGGTTCTGGCTCTTATGCAGCCTGGCACTATATGTTCATGCCGTATGCTGCCGGAGGCTCGCTACATGAGTTGATGGGGCAAGGTCCCCTGAGCATGGAGCACACCATAACACTGCTAGAACAGATCGTTGGGGCTATTCAGTACGCGCATGACCGTGGCATCTTGCACCGTGATATCAAAGCCTCGAACGTCTTGCTACGCAATTCTCACTACGCCTACCTGGCAGATTTTGGGTTGGTCAAGAGTACTACCGATGACTATAGCCTGACGCGCACCGGTTTTGTGTTGGGCACTCCGGAATACATGGCTCCTGAGCTCCTGGACAAAGAAGCAACCCCACAGAGCGATGTCTACGCACTAGGTGTCTTGCTCTACCTGATGCTGACAGGCACCCTTCCATTCAACGCTACAACGCCAATGGGGGTCATGATCAAACATGTTCAGGAGCTACCACCCCAACCAACCATAATCAACCCGACACTACCACCAGCGATCGACACGGTTCTGGCCCATGCCTTGATGAAGGACCCGTCCCAGCGCACCTCGTCCGCATATATGCTGCTGCAAGAGCTCCGACTCGCCCTCGATGCAAATGAGCGTACTGAGCGTGTTCCGGTCGTGCAAACTGGGCCAGGCATTGCTCCTTCCCTACATTTAGGGATGCAAGCCGACGGCAACCCCAAAAAGCTACTGCTTGTCGCACTGCTTGTCGTCCTATGTGTGGGATTCCTCCTGGTCTTTGCGTTCTCGCAATCATCAACGTCAACGACGACACCCGCTCCGACACCGCAGGCCATCTCAACGACGATACCCGCTCCGACACCGCAGGCCACCTCAACCTACCCAAATGCAACGCCATCATCTACGCCGTTGGAGCATCCACTCAAACAACCACACGGCTCTGAGAAGAAGCATCATGACTAGAGTGGCAATGATTAGACATAGTTAGATACTCAATTTTTCTCCCGCTCAAAAACCCTGTTCCAGCCTGCTTCATGTTCTCTTGATGTTCGCTGTTGTTGCGACGCATGGAGTTGGAGGGCATCGAGTGCACATGCGGTCATCTGAATGCGACGACGGCTTGAGACCGTTTTCAGTTCGGATGCGATGGTCCCATTTTGTTGCGCACGGCATAAAGAGCGACGGATCTGGAGCTTGGCTGTCGTGAAGTCTAGATCGTTCCAGGTTAAGGCGAGGAGTTCTCCTTGACGCATCCCAGTCGTGATTGCTAGCACATACAGTGCTTCCAACTCGATATTACGTGATAAGACCGTAAACGACGTATCAAAGCGTTACGTCGTTTACGGCAAAGATTAAACATTTTTCATGACATACATTTTCACTCGCCAGGATGGTATGATGATTAAATGATTAAATGATTAAATGCGAATGTGTCAATGTATGTCGAACTACAGAATCTCTCCTGCGCTTCTATACACGGCCCGTTTGCTTGCGTGCGTAATCAGCCAGTTGCATGAATACCATTAAATTCGGTACACGCCAGACGCTAGTGCGAAACCTCCTCAACATGCTGCCCACCACGTACACCTGTACCCATCCACGATTGAGGTCCACCCGATCTATTTGATGCCAGGGTATTGGCACTCTATTATGACTTATGCCTTGTTTATCGACAACAAATGGCCCAAAAGACACTGGTGCGCCGCTATTGTAAGCCGCTATGGCTTGAGGCAATTGACGACGAGTAACCTCCTGCTGAATGGTTTGGCCCAGGTGCTTGATAGCTTTTAAGGTGCCGGTGAATTTAAACGTAGTTCCGTCCCTTCGATGCACGGTGTAGCGATACGAAGTATAGATAGATATACCGTAACTACGACGCTTGATGATTCTTTGCGATACTTCTTCGACCTGGTCCCAGCGTATCACATCGATTTTGCTTCCCTTGGCTCGCACCAGCCCTTCTGCGAAAGTGTAGACCTTTAAGTTGAAGCCCGAAAGGAATCTTCTAATGATTATGATCAGTACAATGATGAGAACAAGGAAGACTAGAATTGCGTCAGCAGACACACCAGATGCCAGCCCTAGGAGATCTATGAGCACAATCAGCAGTGCGGCAACGGACAGGACATATACAGTCCAGACATTCGGTTTATACACCTGTAAGGGCGCGCCCAATTGATAGGATGCGGCCTGTTGATAGATTGCTGGCGGTAATTGTGGCACAGGGGAAGCGCCAGGCGTTTGTGGCGGATACGGCGCATATTGACCCTGTGGCGGCGGTGATTGTGGCGGATATGGCGCATATTGACCCTGTGGCGGCGGTGATTGTGGCGGATATGGCGCATATTGACCCTGTGGCGGCGGTGATTGTGGCGGATATGGCGCATATTGACCCTGTGGCGGCGGTGATTGTGGCGGATATGGCGGGTATTGACCCTGTGGTGGCGGTGATTGTGGCGGATATGGCGGGTATTGACCCTGTGGTGGCGGTGATGGCGGGTATTGAGACATAGCATTCTTCTCCTGAACACGTATTTCGTCGATTAACACCATAATTATAGTATGCATCGGTCAAATTAACAAATATAGTAGTACAAGATAGTTGTACCATATAGGGCAAAAGTCAGGGGATGAAAAAGAAGAATCAATCCAGTAAAATGAAAGCGCCAAAAAAATCTGCTTCATTGAGGAGAGACTTGTTATGGAATAGACAACATTGCTTGCAGATGTCAAGAGACATCAGGAGCCAAGCCAAAGGGAGAGAAAATCATTACAGATGGTGTGCCAAGAGATCGTGGATTGTCTCCTCTCTTTCTCCTCGACGAGCAGAGAGAGACTAAACATGACGGAGGGTTCTTTTCTATTTCGTAGATACAACGAGCCAACAGGATCTTGAAGATGAGTCACATTTTTTCAAGTAGTGGCGTGTTATCCTTACGAAGTAGTATGCTTTCAACCGTTAAAGTTAGGTGTCGTAGATCAGAGTCGATAGCACAGCAACCATGGAGTTTCCTATGCGAGCTTTAGTGTACGAAGGACCATTCAAGGTCGCCGTTAAGCAGGTAGAAGATCCAAAGATCCAGCATCCCAGTGATGCCATTGTGCGCATTACATCTACCTGTATTTGTGGTTCAGATCTGCATATGTATGAGGGACGAACCGCTGCACAGCCAGGGATCGTCTTCGGCCATGAAAACATGGGTATTGTAGAAGAAGTAGGGTCAGGCGTCATTACATTGCACAAAGGTGATCGAGTGGCTATGCCTTTTAATGTCGCCTGTGGCTTTTGTAAAAACTGTGAAAGGGGCTATACCGCTTTTTGTCTGACCGTCAATCCTGGTTTTGCAGGTGGCGCATACGGGTATGTGGCAATGGGTCCATATCCTGGCGGCCAGGCCCAGTACATGCGTGTACCTTTCGCGGATTTTAATGCGCTTAAACTACCCACCGGAACGGAGCACGAGGAAGATTTTGCCATGCTTCCCGACATCTTCCCAACGGGTTACCACGGCACAGAGCTTGCCCAGGTAGCGCCGGGAGAGTCGGTTGTGGTCTTTGGAGCGGGACCGGTGGGTCTCATGGCCGCATATAGCTCGCTCATTCGTGGCGCTGCCGAAGTCTATGTTGTTGATCGCGTTCCTGAACGCCTGCAAAAAGCCAAAGAAATTGGAGCCATTCCAATTGATTTCAGCAAGAGCGATCCAGTGCAGCAGATTCGCGATATGCGTCATGGAGATGGTGTTGACAAGGGAATCGACGCGGTTGGGTATCAAGGAGTTGCGCCAGGTCAGAACAAAGAAGCTCCCAACACCGTGCTGGATTCGTTAATCCAGATTGTCAATGCAACCGGGATGTTGGGGATTCCTGGCCTGTATGTACCGTCTGATCCAGGCGGGGTAGATCCTCACGCGAAAGAAGGTCGTTTGCTTCTTCCCTTTGGCAAACTCTGGGAGAAAGGACTCCGATTGGGCACTGGCCAGTGCAATGTTAAGCACTACATCCGTTACCTGCGTGACCTGATTATTGCCGGGCGCGCGAAGCCCAGCTTTGTCGTTTCAAATGTTGTCCCGCTCGATAACGCACCTATGGCGTACGAAAAATTCGACAAACGTATCGAGGGGTATACGAAGGTAATCCTCAAACCATAGGTTTGTTCGGCAATCGCTAAGAACAGGAAAAAGAGAGCACTTTTTAAGTGCTTCTCTTTTTCCTGTTCTTAGCCTTCAGCTTTCTCTGCGGGGAGCACAGGCAATGGTCTTTTCCACTCTACACGCAGGTTGCTCTTACAAATGGGACAGCCTCTTTCCACAGGCAATGGTACCGCAACCAGCGAAATATAACGCCAGGCTCCATCAAGATTGCGTTCCCAGATCAGCGAACAACTTGGGCACATGCTACGTTCCCACTGGGGCATAAAATAACCTCCTGACAATCGACCATGCTTTCTCTAGAAGAGAAAAATTTGAGTATTTCTCTCTTCAACGCTGTCAGGATTGGCTTCATTACAGAAATCTCTTCCACTAGCCCAAAAGGCCTATACCCATATGGGTATGAGACGTGACAAAAGGAGATGTGAGAAGTTAGGTCGTATTGGTTGCTAAGCTGTTTGAGGTGGCAGGCTACGAAAGGTGGGAGATGAGACCCCTCACGCTCAAGATATTTTCTGCGTGTTTTTTGCAACACGACCGCAGAAAGAGTATGTTACCTGTATCTTGCCGTTGTGCTTGACTTGTTCTCGCCCACGGTAGTAGGATGGGCCATGGCAGCTATCCAGGATGCGACAGCATCGCGAAGCGGGCACGCAGCCTGATTGCCATCGCTTCTGCGAAGAGCTTTCGCTGGCCGCCTACGAATGCATTTGCGCTATCGTTGATGGGGCCTGCTCATTCAGGCCATGGAGTGCTTACACTAGGAGCATGCGGCTCCCAAGTAAGGGAAGAAGTAATGGACATGCAAGAGATACCAGAGACCTCCATTGTACATGAGAAGCCGCTCCCACTACCGGGCTTTGCGTCTCATGTGCCTGCAACCATGCCCCGCGTCGTGATCGTTGGAGCGGGTTTCGGTGGCTTACAGGCGGCACGCGCCTTACGTAACGTGCCTGTCCAGGTGACGGTGATCGATCGCCATAACCATCACCTGTTTCAACCTTTATTGTACCAGGTGGCGACGGCTGTGCTCTCCCCGGCTGACATCGCAGCCACGATTCGCAGTGTGCTGCGCAAACAAACGAACACAGAGGTGCTACTGGACGAGGTGATTGGGGTGAATACACAGGCGAAGCTTGTGCTTATGAGCGATCAATCGCTCCCCTATGACTACTTGATCCTGGCAACTGGTGCACGTGACAGCTACTTTGGCCATACTGACTGGGCCCAATTTGCTCTTGGGCTCAAGTCGATTAGGCAAGCAACGGAGGTTCGCAATCAGATTCTGCGGGCCTTTGAGCAGGCGGAGAAGGAGAGCAATGAGGAGAAGAAGCAGGCACTCTTAACCTTTGTCCTGGTTGGCGCTGGCCCAACCGGAGTTGAGATGGCTGGGTCCATTGCTGGCCTAGCGCATAAAACCCTGCGCTCTGAATTTCATCACATCAACCCGGCACAAGCCCGCATTATTCTGGTGGAGGCCCTGCCAAGAATCTTACCTGCCTTCTCTGAAAGGTTGGCGGAGAAAGCAAAGAAAGCGCTCAACCACCTGAAGGTCGAAGTCCAAACCAATTCGTCCGTCGAGGATGTCAACGGTGAAGGGGTGGTGATCAGGGGCAAACTCCTGCCCGCGAAAACAGTGATCTGGACAGCTGGCGTGGCGGCATCACCGGCTGGGGCATGGCTGGAGGCCGAAACGGATCGGGCAGGGCGTGTCAAGGTCAACAGCGATACGAGTGTTCCCGGTCACCCTACGATCTTTGTACTTGGCGATACGGCGCAATTCATGCAGGATAGCAAGCCGCTACCAGGAGTGGCCCAGGTAGCGATGCAGCAGGGTCGCTATGTGGCAGGCGTCATCGCTGACCGGGTCGCCGGGAAAGAGCACAATAAGGCGTTTCATTACCTCGACAAAGGAAATATGGCCACCATTGGACGCTTCTCTGCCATCGTCTCAATTGGCAAACTGCAATTTGCTGGTGTATTCGCCTGGTTCATGTGGCTTGCCCTGCATCTCTTTTTCCTGATCGGCTATCGAAATCGGCTGGTGGTCGGGTTTCAATGGCTGGTGTACCTGACGACGTTCCAACGTAGTGCGCGCCTCATCACTTCTGAGGAAGTGGTACATTCACAGTAATGTAGCAGAATAGACAGGAGGACCACTTCATTCTTGCTCACAGGATGAGGTGTGAGCAAGGGTTCCCGGGACGTAAAGGACCTTGGGGTTGTAAAGAGCCCAAATACTTGAGCTGTTAAGACAACATTCTATCCATGAGGTACTTGATGCGCCTCTCGTGCTCGATGCGGACAAACACGAGCCATGGTGCGCAACCTGCATCGATGTTAATGGAGTTCATGTTGATAGCTGGATATCCTCGGCTGTGAGCCAGTTGCATCAATTCGTAACGATTGGTGCAGTGATCGCACCACCATACTCCTTGATGAGCATGGGAGAGGCTGCTGTGTTTGATGTTGTTTTCCCATTGTTCGCGGCAGTTGTCACATTTGATGTGTTTTTTGAGGTTAGGCAAGTTTTCCAGTGCGTATGTTTGAGGCATAGCACAATTGTCATTTGCATGGATGGGACCATTATTGTGTTCGGTCGGTGTGGTGTCTTTTAGAGATTCTGGTGGAAAAATTGAAGGATGTGAAAGGTTTGAGCCCTCTTCAACCTCGCTTGGCTTATTTATCTCTTTCTTTTTTTTCTCTGACGAAGTTTTGGGGAGCTTCAACCTTTCATATCCTTCAATTTCTTCTTGGAATTGCGATGATTGATTGTTGCCAAGACGTAGTTCAATATCCAGGTAGTAGTTGCCTGTATAGTTGTGTCCTTTTTTTAAGCGCTTGGTCATTTCGCGTCCAAACATAGTTCTGGTCATGATGCGACCATACTGGTTATTGCTGTTCCATTGTTTGTAGGCCTGGTAGAGGATGGTGGCGCTGACTTGGGCATCTGGAACATGCTGGCAGCGTTCTTCGATAAAGATTTTGAGCATATCCTCTTCTTCTTGATAGTTCTGGGTGAATTTCTTAATGATGGAGGGGATATTGAGTCCGTGTTGTTGCCAGTCGAGACAGCCGCGTACGAGCCACGCTAGGATGCCGCTGCGCTCTTGTTTGAGGGTGTCGATGAGGTCACGATCGCGAGGTTGCTCGTTGGGCTTGTTAGGATCTGGATTATCGAGGAAGCGCATGCTGAAGTCGATCAGGCATACTCGTTCCCAGGCAGCATCTTCACTGGCATTGATGGTAAGTTTATGGTTGGTCATCATGAAGAGTTTGTGCGTCGGGGTGAAGGTGTAGAATGATTTTGCGTAAAGTGGCCGAGTCGTGATATCTCCTCCTCCAGTCAACTGCTTGACCTGCCCAATATCAATTCGATCGCCCATATTCGGCTCGCAGCCCCAGGCGCTACGCATGCCGTGCAAGATGCAGAGATGCGGTGTGGCGCTTCCGCTACTACGTTGATGATCAGTGGTCAGGAAGATGTCATTGGGGACGACGTTAGCGAGGTTTCCCATCACGTCGTGGAAGACGCCGAGGAGTGTATCTTTACCATTGCGTCCATCTGCACCGTAGAACATACTGAAGATGTGGTCTTTCGTTGAGCCAGTGATGCCATAGCCGAGGAGCCGTTGTAGGAATTTGATAATTTCATCACGTTCGGGTTTGTCTGCGAAGATCTCCTGCAAGAAACTCTCCCAGCGCGGACAGGGAGTATCAAGTCCAGCCCAAATGGTAGGACATGAGATGCGCATATGGTCGGCTGGTTGTCCCTCGCTGCAACTGCCATCCTCCAAGTTGATGACTCCTCCAGGGGTTGGGAGCAGAAATGCCTTTTTATCCCAGATGCTAGGTTTGACCGTCATCAGCGGCTCAGTGAGTGTGATGATGTTGTGCATGCGTTTGTAGCTATGTAGCGCGATGGCTCTCTTGCGGAGTTGCTTGATCTGTGTGGTGTTGTCCTTCAGACTATCGATATGCGTCAGATGGTTCTCCTGCTTAATTTGATCCATCTGCGCGAGCAGAGTATTTTGTCGATCGTTGAGCCTGTCGGCGGCTTTGTTGTAGATGGATGCTAGGACATCGACGAGCAAGATGATTTTCATGGCCTGATCATGCTGCCAAGTGTGTTTGCGCCAGAGATACCAGTCTTTCTCGATGAAGTCATAGCAAGCTTGGTTGTGGAATACTTCGCAGAATAGTTGTGCGTCTCCAAGTTCATTCTCATGCAGGCAGGCAAGGACTTCGTGCAGGCTGACCTTGCGTGGATGGCTGTACCACCTTTGTGTCTCATCCATATCCTGGAGTTCCAACCTGGACTCTCCCTCGATCAGATCGTAATCATTGGCAGTTTCCAGGAGCGTCTCAATGTGTTTGAGCACTTCGACTTTATTCTGTTGTGGCGTGTAGACCTCTGGACAGCGCTGGATAGCTCGCTGAATCGTTTCCCCGCCGTAGGTAGTGTCATTGCGGGTGCTGTCCCATTTTTCACGGTAGAGGGCACTCTGGCGAAACAAACTGTCGATGCGGTTGACGTCACATGCGGTCCAGAAGGCTAGATGCAGGCAGAGTGCCATGTCAGCTTCTGATGGTGAGGGATAATTGTCGCTATTGCCTTGATAGTATAAGGTGCGAAAACGTGCGCCATTGCTAGCTTCGCAGGCACGTTGCAACAGAGCCTCATCGCTGAGAGTTTGCTGCGCGAGGATATTTGTGTTATCCGGTGGACTGATCGAGGTGGCTGGTGGTTGCGCCGTTGTACGGACTAAGACGCGTTTTTTGTTGGTTGTTACAACCGCTGTATTTTTCTGTATCGCCGGCTTATCACTAGCAGTAACCCTACGGAAAAGTTTATCGAGTTTGTCTTGATTGGATCGTAGTTCATCCGGTGTTTCGGGCACATGGCTTCCTGTGACCGTAAAGTAGCGCTTTGCGCAATACATCTCGATTGCCGCCTGTTCGTGCAGCGGCTGTAATCGAGGAGGGATGAAACGTCTAATTCCTTTGGGGATGTGTCCACGGACCAGAATATGCACCCCGGTGCCACTGGGCGAAAACTCGGCATAACTGTTTAGATAGCTGATAATTTTTGCGGCCCAGGGTTCGATCTCGCCAGCGGTATTGACGCAATGATCTAGGTCAACGCCTGTGAAGTCCTGATGAAACATATAGCCCAGACCATCGAAATGATAGGTCTGCGCCGCTTCATTGGCTGTCTGATAATCGCTCCAGGTCGTTGCATCATTCGATAGCGCATGGCGACCGTTCCAGGGCGAATAGGGGACTTTGGTGAAGCGCCCGTTGCGCTCCTCTTTGCGATAACCGACCCAGTGGGGATACGTCTGGAGTTCTTTGATGGCGGCACTCGGTTTATCTAATTGGAAACGAGGTGTCTCAGACACAGTACCAACTCCTTATTGTGCAGCGTCCTGAGACGATGGGGGATTGTTAGGAAGTTGGGAGGTTAATTGTGTTGTTTGGGATGTTTGCGTGGGCATTGTATACATTGATGTACTCCTTCTGTGATATAGTGGCCGTCCCTGATTCCAGATGGGCCGAAGAGGTAAGTGCAGATGGGTGTCCATGAACTGATATACTGTGGAATTTGTTAATCACGATCGGCATGACCACCTGATCTGGCTCCGTAGATGTATAGAAGAACATTGAGAAAACTAAGCTGATCGCCTCAGTTGGTAAGTGGAATGTCCCTACCATCCCAATCCCTGTTCTTCAACGAAGAATGATGACTGCTAAGCATGTTTCGATTGCTATGCATTACGAAATTGATAGGTACCTGTATAGTGATATATGGATCATAGAGTAAATGCGGTGTGCCTATGTTTCATCCATCATTAAATATATTGTAATACATCAAATACCTGATGTCAATATAAAGATTAGTCAAATGGAGTAATATATGGAGAAATTGAGAAATAATCATTAAATATGAGTATAATAATATCAGTAAATATGCGTAGATAGAATATTGCTGAATGAGGAGTTGATTGATGAATTATACGATTCTGGCGCAATATATCTCCACTATTATCCCTACTCCAAAGAAGCCCCCAAGGGATTTAATCTCTTGGGGGACTCTTGCACATCTGGTCACGCTCAATCGCAGCGACCATAGGACAAGAGCGTAGCGGCGTCAAGATTGCAGCCCAAAGAGATCCTCCGCCGAGAGACCAGCCGCAATCTGGCCTTGCGCACGCCGTCCAGTTCACGTACGTTTTGTTCACCAAAGAAGTAAAAATACCTACATGCTTGTTTTTGGGAAGGAGCATTTCATACGAGAAACTGGACGTGCGCAAGGCCCAATACTTTTCAGTGAAGAACTTGCCAAGCTCTATCTCTTCCCCCGGAGGTCTCAAAGAGAGCCAACGCTAGCGCCGTGGTCTTGTGCCCAATACACTTCAGTTAAGAACTTGGCGAGCTCCATCGCTTCCCCCGGAGGCCTCAAAGCCAGCCAACGCTAGCGCCGCGGTCTTGTGCCCGGCGACCAGTTCACGCATGAAAAACTCCGCCAAAGCGTTTATACAATATAATGCGCGCTCCTAATGAGGCGTACAATTCTTCAATTCAGACAATTTATTATACGAAGATATATGCACTTATTTGGGGCATATCATACGATAAACGGGTCGCCGGGCACAAGACCGCGGCGCTAGCGTTGGCTGGCGTGATCGCTGCGATCGAGGCCATCACGTTGACGAGCCTAACTGAAGTGTATTGTGGTCTTGTGCCTGGTGGCCTGTTCACGCACGAAAACGTTCGCCAACGTGCCTGTTATACGTCTACGCTCACCCTTGAAATGTCGCGATGAAGCGCAGAATAGAGCATGTGCAGCAAAACATGTTTTTGAACTCATTAAAGCTTATTAGTAGCATATCATACGATAAACGGGTCGCCGGGCGCAAGACCGCGGCGCTACGTTGGCTGGCTTGGTCGCTGCGATCGAGGTCCATCACGTTGACGAGCCTAACTGAAAAGTATTGTGCGCAAGGCCAGATTGCGTTTTTTTCATCTTCTGAGCCTAGTACTCTGACCGCAATCTTAACGCCGCTACGCTCTTGTTGCCGTATCTCTACGAAGTTGCCGTATGCGCCTGTGAGTTTTTGCACATCGCGAGAACGCTTGCAAAAAATCGTGGGGCACACTCGCTTGATTGCGACGTACGCAGCATCCCTTTTTGAGCACTCGAAACGAATAAGTTGGACTTGGTGATGCGCCACCCCCATAGAGCGGCAGGCGGGTCTATCACAGATACTGACGCGTCAACGAATGCTTCGCGCTGAGCAGTTCTCGTGGTGTACCCTCAAAGATCACTGTACCACCCTTATTGCCACCTTCCGGCCCCATATCAATCACCCAATCGGCGTTGCGAATGATATCCAGATGGTGCTCAATCACAATTACCGTGTTTCCGCCATCTACCAGTCGGCTCATGATGGTCAGCAGGCGACCAATATCCGAGAGGTGCAGCCCGGTCGTCGGCTCATCCATGACATAGATACTGCCCTGCTTGTGGAGTTCGCTGGCCAATTTAATACGCTGACATTCGCCTCCAGAGAGAGTACTCAGGGGCTGGCCAAGGGTCAGGTAGTCCAGGCCCACGTCGCTCAGAGCCTGGAGCTTTGGCTGCACTTCTTTGATCTTCAAAAACTCCAGCGCCTGATGAATGGTCATGTTCAACACATCAACAATGGATTTTCCGTTCAAGGTGTAGGCCAATACCTCATCCTTAAAGCGCTTCCCACCGCACACTTCGCAAGGAAGCTTGACTCCCTCAAGGAAGCCAAGGTCGGTGTAGGTAACGCCGAGTCCTTGACAATTGGAACAGGCGCCCTTTGAGTTAAAACTAAATAGACCGGCATCGGCATGGTTGGCCACCGCAAAGGCCTTGCGCACGTCATCCATAATGCCGGTATATGTCGCGGGATTGGAGCGACTGGATGTGCTCAGGGATGATTGATCAATCACCACTGCTTCCTGGTGCTGACTGAGAAAGGCTTCATTGATTAACGAGCTTTTGCCTGAACCAGCCACGCCAGTGATGACCGTCAGCACGCCAGTGGGAATATTCACGCTGACATCCTGCAAATTATTCACTGTAGCGTGGACGATTGGCAGAGCCCCAGACGCCTGGCGAAAGCTCTCCTTAAGCGGCCTCTTACGCAGCAAATGGTTGCCGGTCAGCGTATCGGCTTGGAGCAGACCGGTGAAATCGCCTTCATAGACAATCTTGCCTCCTTCGCTCCCGGCATATGGTCCCATATCGACGATGTAATCGGCCCTCTTAATCACATCAGGATCGTGCTCTACTACAATGACCGTGTTCCCTTTGTCGCGCAATTTTTCCAGGAGTTCGTTCAGACGATGGACATCGCGCGGGTGAAGTCCGATGCTTGGCTCGTCAAAGATGTACATGACATCTACCAGGCTGCCGTTAAGATGCTTGACCATTTTGACCCGCTGCGATTCACCTCCAGACAGTGTATCGGTGGGTCGATCCAGGCTGAGATACTCCAGGCCAATCTCCACCAGATGTTGCAGCCGTTCGGTCAACGTGCGAACGATTGGCGCCGCCGCCGGTTCTGTGATATCCTTGACTACCTCTAAAAGCTCATCAACCTCCATCGTTGCCATGTCGGCAATATTGTACCCCTTGACCTTACAGCTTAAGGCGGCCTGGTTGAGCCGGGCACCCTTGCAGAGCGGACAAGGGCCGAGCTTCAAAAAAGGCTCGACCTTTTGCCGTATGCGAGACGAGAGCGTCTGGATGTCCCGCGCAACGAACTTGCGATTGAACTTGTACACCAGACCCTCATAGGTGTTGTACGCCAGCCCCTTATATTTGCGCGGCTCGCTGTAGAGAAGCAGGTCCAGTTCCTCTGTTGTATAATCGTCTATCTTCTTGTCGTTGTCGAAGAAGCCAGAATGCACATAAAGATCGCTTTCCCAGCCGGCCAGTCCTGGGGCGATGACAGCTCCCTCGTTCAGCGATTTTGTTTTATCAATCAGCGCCTCGAGGTCAATGCCGATCTTGCGGCCAAGCCCATTACACTCCAGACACATGCCCTGGGGATCGTTGAAGGAAAACGCATTTGCATAGCCCACGTAGGGTTTACCGATCCGCGAAAAGAGCAGGCGCAACACAGACGCGATGTCAGTAACCGTGCCCATCGTTGATTGCGATCCCCCACCCAGGCGTTTCTGATCAACAATCACCGCCATGCTCAGGTTCTCAATCGCATCGGCGTCTGGTTGAGGATAGCGTGGCAGGAAGTTGCGAATGAACATGCTAAAATTCTCGAACAACAGCCGTTGTGCTTCGTTTGCTATGGTATCAAATACCACCGATGACTTCCCCGAACCAGACACGCCGGTAAAAATGGTGATTTGACGCTTGGGCAGCCTCAGCGAGACATCTTTGAGATTGTTCTCGCGGGCGCCACGAATCTCGATATACTCTTGAACCATGCTGATATATGCTTCCTCTCACATCGCTAGAATAGTGCCCGCCGGATCTTTCAACCAAGCTGAAATTTGAATCAATTTGTGGCAATCCCGGCCAATGAAATGCTTCACAAGCACATCGGTACGAATTACTTCATAGACCATGTTTGAGTCAGTATTCCGGCTCAGGCCGCTCCTGAACTTGCCTGAACGTGTATCAGATAAAACACAGTCGATGAAGGCTACCTATCTTGTCCAGATTGCTCTGTCGTAGCGGCGGGCAGATCTGCTGCCACGAATTGCACGCTCATACGCAACCTCGCTGATTCTGAAAAGAGGGGAGATACAAGGAAAAGCAGAGGTCGCCCGGTGAGTCGATCCTGTTCCCCTCGTTGCTCACTTTGAGCGATCTCACAGCGAGGCTGCGTATGAGCTGCTGAATGTTGGGATCTACCTTAAGGGAACTGCCTAAGCCCACGCCAGGACACTGGAGGCTCGAACCTGCGGCAAGTATAGCAGAGATACTGAGAAGAGACAAGTTTCCACCCCATATCTTTTCGTTCTCTTGCAGAACTAGTGGGAATATGGAGGAACAATTGTTCGGAAATAGCGACTCATGATGTAATTACCTTGTGGAAGAGAATCTTCTATTTTTAACAGGATATTTTACCATATTCTCAGATAAATTGAGCACATGTTTTGGATCAACCATCCTGATGAGCCACGAGAATTGACCATAAATGTTATGTAGAAATCCCGATCAATTATCGAGAAGTATATAAAGTAAGTAATATAAGCTACTAATGTTACTTAAATCTACCTAACCTATCATATTCCAACTCTATTGTTGTTTGTTGGCAAAAAAATTCTTCTATCTCTATATTAAAAATGTACTATTTTGTGATATTATAAAAGGCAGTAGAGAACTTGGATGTTTTTATAAAAATCTCTATGGTCAATATACGTTTTATAACAGAATATTCGTGTTAAAAAGACTGTATCGATAATAGTTGATGATATGGCATCAATAGAATATTTCTGCTCAAATTAGTCTGATGTCCATTCGTTTGTGAAGGATACTGATGGCAAAATAATATATGACAGGAGATTTTAGTTTATGCTATAGATGGAACTAACTGATAGGTAAGTGGCTATAATGGAATATGAATACACAAAACTAGCTAAGGCCGTTCTGTCTTTTCAAAATGGCTTCATTCTATCGTCTTATTTTTAGTTTGCTTGCTTCGTATGTCTTATTTCTTTTTGGAGGTGTTATGTCCACGCTATCCAAAGTCTTTATTGCTACGATAGTTGGGATCTCGTTGGTAGTAGCCATCATTGTTACTTTTCATATCGGTGGTCCTATTGCCTTACACATTGGGCAATTCGCTCCGCTGAGTGGAGCGCTTATCGGTGGTTGTCTCGTTCTCTTACATACTGATGCTCCGGCTCTTTTTTTTACGGCTAAGGCTGAACCATTAGGAGGTAGTGAGCGTGTTGCGTGGAGGCTCATCGGTATCGGTATGCTCGCCTGGGGGATTGGTGAGAGTATCTGGCGTTACTATATTTCAATTAATCAATCTCCTTTTCCTTCGCTGGCTGACATCGGCTATAGTTGTTTTCCACTATTCGTTTTTGTTGGGCTACTGATGCTGCCGACTGCTAACCTGCAGGGACGGCGCTTCGTGCTGATCATGGATTGTTTAATTACTATGGGCTCTATTTTGGCAATTGCCTGGTCTCTCTTATTAGGGAGCTTGGCTCAAGCACCAACAGAGCCTAATCTTGGTAAGTTCCTTGGTCTTTATTACCCAATTAGTGATACGGCACTTTTGAGTTGTATTATTTTCTTGCTCTTGCGCGGACAAGCATCAGACGCTCCTCAAGCACGGGCAAGGCGTTTTGGTTTGCTTGTAATTGGCATTGGACTGTGCTTTTTTGTCACGTCTGATTTTATTTTTAATATTCAGCAGAATGCAGGCACGTATATTGAAGCTACATGGGTTGATCTTGGCTGGCCTCTTGGTATGATAACGATTGCCATTGGTGCGCATTTACGTCGTTATCCGCCTGCCATATCGAGGCATCTGGGAGTTGCACCGGGAGAACAGGCAAATATATATGCACTAAGCCCACTGCAATTGCTGCCATATGTGCTCGTGTTATCCCTCTTTGTGACCTTGGTTGTCAATGTGCTGAGTTTTGATAAAGGTCAACAAGCTATACGGCCAGTCCTGGTTATTGCAACTTTGAGCGTTGTCTTTCTGATTATTGCTCGTCAGATCTTTACTGTATGGGAAAATGCTCAGTTGTTGAAGAGCCGGACTGAAGCTTTTGATCGTTCGCAGTTGGCCAACCAGCAACTTGCAGTTCAATCACAGCAGATGGCGCAACAAAATGCTGAATTGGAACGAGGCATTGATCATCTCAAGGGAGTGCATGCTAGCCTGTCAAATGGAAATTATCGCGCTCGCGCTGCTCTTACACGAGGGGTGCTCTGGCCCCTGGCTGCCAGTGTCAATCTGATGGCAGAACGTTGGTCACATGTTGCTCAAGATCTCCAGCATACTCAGCGTTTAAGAAGTGCGCTCGAACAATTAACTAGTATCGTAGAAAGAAAGGCTCCTATTCTCTTTATGGATATGTATGATGATTTGCCCGAGATCAATCGCCTGATCACTGCATTATCACAGCCTGATGAGAAATCTGCCAATAATGATCCAGTTAAGCAATCTATACCCAATGTGACAAGCACAAAGAGTCAACTATTACCACCCAAATTGCCAAGCACAAAGAGTCAACCATTACCACCCAATGTGACAAGCACAAAGAGTCAACCATTACCACCCAAATTGCCAAGCACAAAGAATCAACCATTACCACCCAATGTGACAAGCACAAAGAGTCAACCATTACCACCCAAATTGCCAAGCACAAAGAGTCAACCATTACCACCCAAATTGCCAAGCACAAAGAGTCAACCATTACCACCCAAATTGCCTCGCTCATCAGGCTTACGTAATGTGCGCCTGACAGAAGAATAGGGTGAAATAAATTATTTTATTTGCTGATTTTATTTCACCGAATATAGTGAGAAAATGTCTGAATAAACGGTATTTTCGTTTGTTTATCCATTTTTCAGACATTTTCTTTAGAATATGCACGGGGGGAATATAGTTTGCTCTTTTTTTGATGGTGTTCAGGTATGCACATTTTTAGGTTATTGCATTAGACTGTAGCAAAGGAGAGCGGCGATTCCTCTCGATGCTAAGGCTATTAGAGCATCTAAGCCGCGCATAGGATGATTTTATCTGGTATTGTGTTTGGTCTGACATCGAGTCTTACCTTTGGTATACTCGATATACTGATTGTTTCAACTTCTCGTACAACTGGTGTTCTTCAATCTTTAATGTTAGCACAAGCTATTTCTGCTGGTATTCTTTTACTTTACCTTCTGCAGGTTTTTATCAGTGGGATAAGTCTACAGTTGTTTTTTTCTTTGCTGTTGGTTGGCAGCTTACTTGGTGCTGTGAATACGCTGGCAAACTTGAGTTTGTATAAAGGCTTAGAACTTGGTCCCATCGCTGTCGTTTCTCCCATTTCTGCGTCCTATGGATTGGTTACTGCTCTTCTGGCGCTGTTTATCTTCCACGAAGCCCTTTTTCCTCTACAATATCTAGCTATTGCTCTGATCGCTTTAAGCCTTGTGTTTTCTAGCTTGAAAGGCTTTAGGATGCTTGTCGTATTGGCTCAGAAAAAACGGCGAGTTCGGTTCATAAGTCCATCCCATTTGTTACTGCCCATTCAAAAGATCCACGATAGTCAATATAAAGGTTTGCTCTTCGGTTTTATTTCTATGTTATGTTTTGGACTGGAGTTCTTCGGCATTAGTGTGGCAACTCAACACTTTGGACCCCTCCAGCCGATTCTCTGGTCTCGCTTATGCTCTGTCTGTATTTTGCTGATCTATGCTTTGCGTAAGCCAAATCACGTATGGAAGAAGATCAATTTGAAGCAACTGGGAGTTATTGCTCTGATTGGTGTTCTTGATACGATTGGGATGGCCTGGTACGATTTAGGGACGGGGAGAAGTGCCACAAGCGTGATTGCAGCACTCTCTTCTACCTATACTGTGTTACCTATGCTGGTGGGTGTTGTCATCTACCATGAACGCTTGTCACTCTCACAGTGGGTGTGGATTGTCTTGCTTATTACAGGGATTTTGCTCTTTTCTCTGCCAATTCACTAACATTTAAGGAGAGAGACGATGGGTATGAGATCTTGTGATCGGATGCTCTGAGGAGGTTACCGTTGTTCGCCCTTACTATCTTTGTGGGTGATTGTCAGGTAGCCGACGAAGCCAACGATCAAAACCATTAAACCCAGGCTGATCCATCCCGAACCTAGCCCAAGGCCACCTTGATTGTGTGTCTTCCCCATCCAGTCTGCGAGCGAGGCGCCGAGCGGCCGGGTTAAGATGTAGATGAGCCAGAATGCGATAATCTCGTTCAGGCCAAGCAGCCAGAAGGCCAGGGCCGGGATAGCGATTAATACGGCAAACAGTATAGCCGAGGAGAAGAAGCCCAAGCCCATGGTTGTCGCGGTCAGGTCACCTACGGCGGTGCCGAGGGCGAACGTAGCCATTACCGTGGCCCAGTAAAACAGCTCGCGGCGACGGGTGTAGATACTGTGGATAGATAGGGTTTTCTCGCTCGTGTACCAGATCACGAAGATGATGGCCAGTGCAATCGCAAATGATGTGGCTGATACGAAATATGGGATGCCCAACCCGATGTGCAACACATCAGCGGCCATCGTGCCGAATATGGCAACCATGATGACGGTCAACCAGTAGATCCATGCCACATATCGGCGTACTGAGAACTGTAGTACTAGCGCGACTGCCAGGCCAATGCCTCCGAGTGCTACTGCGATGACCGGATCGATGTGATTGACGAGATAGTCTGAGGTCGCCTCGCCCATCGCAGTGGTCAATAATTTGATGATCCAGAAGAAGGCCGTAATTTCCGGAACCTTTTTCATGGCGTGCTGATAGATGGAGGCCGGAGGGGCAGGTTTATCTGTATTGGCATCCGTGTTTGGTTGATATTGTGGTATAGGTTTACTCATATGCTTATTCTCCTATTAACAACAACAGCGCTATATGTTTTAAAATCAATTTACTATTACTGCATGGGGGAAGCGTCCTGCTTTGTAACTATCTGCTCACCCGCATACAAGCAGAGAAACTACCCATTAGACGTGATTACTCTGCTCAAGCCAACTGTATTGAAAAGAAAGAGCGCGGAGGCAAGTGGTCCATCAAGAGTAGTATCACCGGAGTGGTAGCTAAAGATGAGTATACCAGAAATGGATGAAAGAGACATGAAACTTCTAGCGACCTATGACAAACAGGCGCGAAATATCCTTTATTGTTTTCAGTTTTTTCATGCACTCGGATATTAAGGTGCCAGGGGAAATTCCTCTTCTCGCAGCTTAAATGCATCGATCGATAAGTGTCCAAGCGCCACTAGATGGGCGAGTTTCTTCATTGTATGCATCGTTTTGTGCGTGTTCTCGTTGCTTTGTTGGTTTGCCTCTGCCACATTTTTGAGCATACGCAATGTAGATTGCGATATTTGCGCCTGCCGATGTAAATGGGCATTAATAACCTCTAAAGTGCCTACCTGATGATTGATCTCATCAAATACCCGTGTCACATTAGCCGAATGCAACTGTCTCGCGATTCCCTTTGGCGGCGTGGCGACAATCCTGGATGCGCTCTTCTAATTTATCGTACTCCACAATTCGTACCCAGTCAGGGAGCTTACTAAGCCAGGGAAGCAGCGTAAAATTGGAGATAAGAGAGCTGTAACAGAGGTATTGAAGCCTTGTTCATCCAAAATTGCCGCATCTTCTAGACTTAAAAAGAATACCATCCACACATGATACTTTTGCATCCCAATGTCGTGTGTTCTTATTACTAACGAAGGGAGGTACGGTTATGGAACCTGCAACAATTGTTATTCCTACGCCTCTACGCAAGCGTACGGGGAATCGTGCTACTGTTACTGTCCACGGGCAGAATGTACGCGAGATAATCGATGCTCTTGATCATGATTATCCAGGCCTATTCTTCTGTCTGTGTTATGAGACCGGAGAACTACGTCCTTATGTCAATATCTTTGTGAACCGCGAAGATATACGGAGATTGCAAGGTCTAGATACGCTCATTTCCCCGGCTGCGACTATCTACATCTTGCAGTCGGTCGCAGGTGGTTAATATTGTTGACACATTCTCACTGTAAGGAAACGTAAAGAAACAACATTTGTTAATTTCACAGGAGGAAGCAATATAATGGCGTCTAAATCTTATCCACCAGCTGGGAGTGTGCTACTTCTGGTTGGAACTGCATCTGGTCTCTTTCTGCTCTCGTCCAGAGATAGAGAGCATTGGAAAATAGCGGAGACAGCGCTGAAAAACGTGAATGTGTATCACGCTGCATTCAATGCGCTTGGTAACTATCGCCTCTTTGCCACTGATAATAGCAATGCATCTGGTCCAGTGCTCCGCTATAGCGATGATTTTGGTGAAACCTGGCAGCAGCCGCGTCAAGGTATCCAGTTTCCAGCCGCTAGTGGTCGCAAGCTCAATAATATCTGGCTGATCCAACCAGGACGCCCAACTGAGCCAAACACACTCTACGCTGGCACCGATGAAGCCTGCCTCTGGACGAGCTATGATAACGGTGAAACGTGGGAACCAAATGCCGGTCTACTCTATCATCCTACGCGTGAGCACTGGCAGCCGGGTGCGGGTGGGATGTGTTTGCATTCTATCATCCCCGATTATTCCAACTCGCAGCGTATGTGGGTCGCAATCTCTTCTGTCGGCTGTATGCGCACAGAAAATGGAGGAAAGACATGGGAGCATGTCAATAAAAATATCGGTGCCAGACATCTTCCTCCTCCGACGCCGCCTTACGGTAACTGTGCGCATCGCTTGATCCAGCATCCTCAAAATCCGGATACGCTCTACCTACAGGATCATTGTGGACAGTATAAGACTCTCACGGCTGGTGATGAATGGATTGATATCCAGAATAATCTGCCTTCCGACTTTGGTTTCCCCATTGCTTTAGATATCCACAATCCGGAAACAATTTATACCGTTGTAGCTGTTGGTGATGGCCGTTACAATCTCAACAATCAGTTTACGGTTTATCGTAGTGAGTCTGCCGGACAACATTGGGTAGAGCTCACTGAAGGCTTGCCGGGAGGAGAAGAAGTGCGTCTGGGTGTGTTACGGCATGCTTTATGCGCCGATACTCTTAATCCTTGCGGCGTCTATGTGGGAACCAATACAGGACAACTCTTTGCTAGTAGTAATCGCGGTGATAGTTGGCAGCAGATTGCTGATTACTTGCCCCGTATCCAATCAGTAGTGGTAACCACTATTGCTTGAGCCAACTTTATGCACATGAGTCATTTGGGATTTTTGAAACAATATTCTGAAAACGAGGATATAAGGAGCTGACGACCCTTTGCAATCCAGTTTTACAAGCTGCTTGAGAAGTATCGAACGCTGGTTTGGAAAATTCGGAGTGACTTGTGTGTTGGTAGATTTACGTGTCAGTAGATGAAAGGAAAATCAATAGATGGCTTATAGTAGCTCTTACACTCCAGGCACAATCTTGCTGGCAGTAGGCACCAAGCGTGGTTTATTTCTTATTTCTTCGCAAGATCGCCAGAACTGGCGAGTAGAAGCAATGAAGTTAGAGAATCAGCCCTCACGTATATATAATGCTGTGTTGGATGCGCGTAACCATTACCGATTTTTTGCTGCCGATAATGGCGATTTTTTTGGTTCTTTCTTGCGCTATAGTGATGATTTTGGACAAATCTGGCAAGATCCACATAAGGGCATCCAATTCTCACACGACAGTGATCAGAAGCTTGAGGATATCTGGTATATTGAGCCGGGTAGAGCCACAGATCCTCAAACTCTCTACGTAGGTGCCGATCCAGCCAGCCTTTGGGAAAGCCATGATGGCGGTGAGACCTGGGAAGTTAATGCAGCCCTGCTAGATCTTTTAGCACGTAGTAACTGGCGTCGTGGATCTGGCGGCACTTGCTTGCATAGTATCATTGCTGATCCGACAGATCCTCAAAGAATGTGGCTGGGTATTTCTGGGGCTGGTGTTTTGCGTACTGTAGATGCAGGTAAGAGTTGGCAGGTCATTAACAAGCTAAATGATGGATTCGGAAATGTGGGTCTCGGTTCACATAGACTTCTTCAGCATCCGGACCAACCTGACATTCTCTATCAGCAGAATCGTCAGGGTATGTATAAAAGTCTTAATGGTGGTGATAGTTGGATTGATATTACCAGCAACTTGCCCTCACGTTTTGGTTTTCCACTAGCGCTGGATGCTCATCATCCTGGCATACTCTACACAACCGTCGTAGATCCCATGCATCGCTACAATATCGGAGAGCAATTTACCGTCTACCGCTCAGGAAATGCAGGCGAAAGCTGGCAGGAGTTAACCAGGGGATTACCAAAGGGGCCACATGTACGTTTGAAAGTGTTACGCCACGCTATGTGCACAGATATGTTTGATCCCAGTGGAATATATGTCGGCACAACTAGTGGTCAAATCTTTGCTAGTTATGACCAGGGCGACTACTGGCAATGTATCGCGAATTACTTACCGCCGATCTTTTCAGTATCCGCAACGTTGTATCAGTGATGTTTTGCTCGAATTGATAGCAGACACTCCTCCCCAGTTTTGTCCAGCTCATCTCCAAGATAACCTGAGTAGTTACTATGTTTCATAGAATCATTTGCAAATATATCGTATTTTCGGAGAGCTAGATGTCCTTAATGCTGTATAGCGGTTTCTTGACATCTGGCTCCGTCATAGCGTATGTTAACTTAACACTTATGGTTGATCATAATGTGCGTTACTGATAGATAGTAGCCATGTAGTGGCTCTATTACAAATGAATGGAGAATAATTACCATGCGGCAATTTAACAAGATTCGAAAGGAAGATTGTATGCGAGACGAGAAGAGGATTTTATTACATGCAGGTGACAAATATAGGCATTGTCGCGCACGTGGATGCTGGAAAGACAAGCCTGACCGAACGTATATTATATGAGACCAATGTTATCGATGAAATTGGTCGTGTAGATAAAGGCAATACCCACACAGATTCGTTGGATTTAGAAAAAAGCAGAGGCATCACGATTAAGGCATCTGTCGTTTCATTTTTCGTGAACGATTTGAAGATTAATCTGATTGATACTCCTGGACATGCCGACTTTATTGCAGAAGTAGAGCGTTCTTTCAGTGTCCTTGATGGAGCCATTCTGGTTATATCAGCTGTAGAAGGCATTCAAGCTCAGACGAAGATTTTAATGAAAATCCTGCTAAGGCTTGGTATACCAACCCTCATCTTTGTGAACAAGATAGATCGTACTGGTGCACAGTCACATACAATTATCGAGGATATCAAAGAAAAACTTACAAGCAATGTAATCCCCTTGTACAGGACTGAAAACATAGGTACAAAGCAAGCATTTATTGTTGAAAATAGTTTTAACAATCATATGGATCAGGCTTTCTTGGAAGATTGTATCGAACTAGTAGCGTTACACGATGAGCATCTACTTGAAGCTTACATAAACGGCGCAGCCGTGACTGCGGGACAAGTAAAAATAGCCTTGATGCATGCTATCAGGGATGCAAAGATTTATCCGATCTTTTTCGGTTCGGCTATTACTGGCATAGGTGTTACAGAACTGCTTGCTGGCGTTACAGCTATGTTCCCAGTGAATAACGGTTTGGGTGATGTTACATTATCGGGGGTAGTCTTTAAGCTTGAAAAAACACCAGCAGGAGAAAAAATTGCTTATGTAAGAGTATTCTCTGGCAGTATACGTGTGAGAGAATATCTTCATGTAAGTAGGAAAAAGACTACCGGTGAAATTGAAACGCACACAGATCAGATAAAAAAGCTTCACATATTTTGTGAAGGCAAAACGGTTCAGTCACAAAAAGTGGATGCAGGTGAGTTTTGTAAAGTCTGGGGACTGAAAGACGTTAAAATCGGCGATGTTGTGGGTGAGTGGTCTGACAAGATAAAAGATATCCACTTTGCCATCCCTCAGATGGAGACTCGTATTGAAGCCCAACACAAGGAAATGAAGCTCCAATTATATCGAGCGCTCACAGAACTGGCCGACGAAGATCCTCTTATACAAGTATTGAAAGATGATTTTCATCATGAGATCTACATTCGACTTTTTGGAGAAGTACAAAAAGAGGTCATCGAAACAATCCTCAAGGAAAATTATGGCCTGGATGTCTCTTTCTCAGAGACAAGGATAATCTGCATTGAGAAGCCAAAAGGTATAGGTCAAGCCTTAGACATCATGGGAGCAGCCAGTAATCCATTTTATGCGACAATCGGTTTTAACATCGCACCTGGTACCTCTGGAAGTGGCGTGACTTATAAATTTAAACCCGGTTCGTTGCCTCCAACATTTTATAAAGCGATCGAAGAGACTGTCATGGAAACGTTAAAACAAGGCTTGTATGGGTGGGAAGTTACTGATAGTATCGTCACACTTACGCATACCGCCTATGCTAGTCCAATCACCACCGCCAGCGACTTCAGAAATCTAGTGCCACTTGTTTTAATGGAGGCGCTCAACCATGCCGGTACGGATGTATATGAGCCCATGAACCAGTTTGAATTGAATGTTCCCGCACACACGATCAGCAAAGCCTTGTTTAAACTGTCAGCCTTAAAAGCCGTGTTTGAGGAACCGATCCTACACAACAATACAATCCTTTTAACCGGAATGCTACCAGTGGCGGCAACGGAGGATTTTAAGCGCAGCCTTTACTCTTTTACAGAGGGCGAAGGTGTTTTTATGGCTAAATCAGGTGGCTTTAACAAAATGGAGCACACTTTCCCTACGAGGAAGCGAGTGGATTATAATCCATTAAACAGAAAAGATTACTTGTTGCATGTCATGCATGCTTATTGAGAAAGGATTCGTTTCCCCTGTTTTGAGATCTCATACAGTTATCGATGTAGAAGCCGAAACGTTACACACGCGATAAGTAATTGAGAAAAGACAAAATTTTTGTGTCTGCAATATATCTTGCGGGCACAAAAATTCCTTGATTACCAGCCAAACTCAATCTTGATCTGATCTTTACTAAGTTTGCGGCGCTCTTCTAACCAACTATCCAGATCATCGTGCTCTTTGAGGAGCCGCTCGGCGAAGCGTTCGCGGCGGCGGAAGATTCTGAGGACTTGTTTGACGTCAGTCTCTGAAAATGTATGCTTTTCGACGATGGCTTGATATTCAATGGGTTGATACTGGCTAAACTGTTCCAGTATGCGCGGTTCGAGTGCGAAATCTTCAATACTGCATTTGCCTTGTCTGATGCGTGCTTCGATCCCTGAATTGATAAAGACGTTATCTATCAAATCATCGAGTGATTTTTGGCGCAGGAATTGATCGGTTTGCCGCTGCCATTCCTGCCAATCCTTCTTGAGCTTCTTATAGTAATTCTTGTCTCTGCTATTCCAGGGTGCATTCTTGATTTTTATGTCGATCATGCTCAATTGATAATTAACATAGATGCGCTTGAATGCGTTGACTTTGTTGAGCTGATCGAGCATGATGGATTTTGACTGAACTGTACCAATGCTTGTTCGCGTTTTTGTTTCTGGGGCCGCTTGCTCTAATTTTTTGATATTTCCTGTAGTGAATGGTGTGACTCGTTTTGAGAGGACTAATGAATCATGCGGTCTGCGTAGCGGACGAGTGGTCTTACTTTTTAGTTCGAGCATATCTAATGGGTCGGTAATGCTTCGTTCGATCTCTGCTGGATATTTGATCAGATTTTTATAGGGCGATTGCTGGATCTCTTGATGAGCTTGCTTTAGTGCCTCAGCGTCCTGAAGTGTGTAGCTGCTCACGATATCGCCTGCCAGGAGTGCAATATCTCTTGCTTGTTGATTGATATGCGTACCTGGATACTGTACCTCTTTGAGCACAGTTTGATACATCTGCGTAATTACCATGACGTCACCCGTTTGGAGTGCGTCTTTAAAACGGCTCAGGATGGTTGCCGTATAGGTCTCCTCTTGTCTTTGAATATAACTATTCCATAGTTCCCGTGTCGTGGGATACCAGAGTTCTGTTTGACTAGTGATCAGATTGTAGGTATTCAAATCTGCATCTCTGAATAGCTCAGAAAAAAAGCTATCCAGAAATGTCTCGTTATGGGGATGGAGTAATTCTTGAGCTTGTTCAAGCGCGATTTTTACATATGGCATTAGATAACTTAGCTTACGCTGCTCTTGATAATAGATGTTGGCATAAGGAGCGATACTCAATAATAAGGCGGTATTGATGGTTTTTTCTGTGTTTTCCTGGGTGATGGCTGTGGGGATTGCATCCAGGTTATCGAGCAAGCGTGTTAGATCCATCTCGCTGGTAATTTGGGGGATCAGGATAGGGAAAAGTAGCTCATTCAATCTGGCACGTGCCTCTGTCTGCAGTGAAATGAGATGTTGTATGCGTGGATGCGCCTGACGGGTCCACTGCTTGCCGCTCAGCGGCTCATGGACGAGTTCTCCAATATATAACCAGGCATCTACGTAGCGGACCAGATTGTCTGTTAATGCGAGTTCGACGTTCTGATTTCTGGTTTGCAGATGACGCAAGAATGTCTGTGTAATTGGTTTGTTCAAGCGGCTAGCATCAAAATTGGAGAAGTATTGCTCAATAAGTGATGTAAAAGCTTCAGGCCAATCGGGTTGTTGGATCATATCCAGACAGTCATTTTCAAGAAAAGCTGAAACCTCTTCAGCTGTCAACTGCGCCAGTCGTAAAAGCTCCTCGACAATCTCCGGCTGATGGCGACCGGCCAGTAGCAGGCTGCCCAGAAGCTGGGATTTATGAGGATCGGCGATTTCTATGAGATATTGAAAGAATTGTAACGCAATCTGAGTTGCGTCAGCCTTCTCAATATAGCTCTGGAGCACAGCTTCAAATATGTTCCATCCCTGGTTGGTAGCCAGCAATTGTTTAAGTTGTGGAATCTCCATCGTTATCGGGCTCATGAGTATATTCTCAACGGCGATAGTATGCCAGAGCGTGGGCAGATTTTCATCCGCGATAAAGCGTCCGATGGTTCCCCATGATACTGTGAGCCAGGGATAGATGGAGTTATGCGTCTGAATAGGTTCTATCTGTGCCCATGTCTCCAATAATGCTCGATGGATCTCCCATGAATAGATTTCGTCAACAGTGGCAATCTGAATTGTCTGTGTCAGATATTCAAGTAGACCACCATCTGAATCGATCCACACAATCTCTTGATAGGGCTGCGGGATAGTATGAACGAGTACTCGCAACAATATAAAGAGATTATTTCTGGGATCCTCCAGATTCTGATCCTCTGTCAGATCGAGCATCGCGTCGATCTGACCATATGTCAGGGGAAGGATGGACTCGAAAATAAAGTCGGATACATTCTGTGCGACCTCGCTGTCTGGATAGGCTTCCGCACATTGGCGAATTATAATCGAATTTTCTGATCCCTGGCGTTGCCACCACTGCTCATAAGTGCGTGTGAATACGTAGGGCCAGAGATGCCCCCAGAGATTGAGCCAGACTTTACAGGCTCCAACCTGGGTTGATGTTAAGGCTACCAAGGTGGAGAGCATCTCGTTCCATATCGACCAGACAGGCCAGTTGGCAGACGATTGCATGCCTTGTTGAGGATCTTCCTGTTGGATCATGATGACAATGTTTTTAACTAGCAGGTCGCCTATTTGATAGAGCTTCTCTTCTATGATCTGATTTTGTTGGCCAAGGATGTTGAGCTCTTCTGCTTTTTGTTTGCCATATGCATTCCACCATTCCCAGTAGAGGGCGTTGTAGCTATTTGTCACCAGGCATTGAAATAGATAGAGCCAGGCAGTTGGTTCTTCTTTGGGTGTCGCAACCTTGGTTAGCTTATCTTGCCAGTCATCGATAGCCCAGCGATCTTTCTCATGAATGGCCTCCTGGATTTTGTCCGCGATGTTTTTCCCGAAAGGCGTCAAGGCAGTAATCAGATTGTTGTTGTGTTGAAGTTGGAGCGTCTGATGAATGGTAGAAAATATGCTTTCTCCCTTGATCTGCCACCAACGCTGAAAAACTGGTTCGTTCAGATCTTCGGCGCTGAAGCCTCGGATCAACGAGAGCCAGACTGGAGCACATCGCTGAAGCGGCGTTGTGAGATCTAGCATATCCATCCAGAAGTACATAGAATCTGTATGGTTGGTACTGATGGCATCATTGACTTGTAGTGCGATCAGTCCTCCCAGTGACGTGACCACTTCTTGTAGTGTATCGATAACGTACTGGATATTCAAAGGTAGCGGATAATTGTCATATTTGTCAAGACAAGCAAAAAAGGCGCTAAGCTCACGACGACATGTATACTCCCACCAGCTACGGTTTTTCACTATCCATTCAATAATCGAACGTTGGACATTGTTACGCTTAAGTCTATTTAGATCAGCTAACAACATTACCTCTTCGTCCACAATATTATCCAGCCGTTGCTTGACTATTTGTATAAGCTCTTGGACATCATTCTGGGACAGCGTTTCCTGATGAGATATGTAGATGCGCATAAAATGTTCTAGGCTGTGGCACTGTTCAGCTTCTGTCTGTCTGAGAAGCTCTGTGAGCTCTCGATAGCTATGCTCATTTTCATCAAGTAGACAATCAACAGCAAACAGCACAAAACGGGCTATGACGTTCTCTGGCATGAGTGGAGTGGCACGACCGGTATAACAATTGAGCGCATAGCCATGCACTCCCTGATCCTGATAGTAAGAAATCGGGAGTTCACTGGATTGAGTGCTGGGCCAGCAAGTACCAGTAATCGTAGGAAATATTTTTTGCTCGCCTTTGTAGCCATAGAGCGGAGCCACACGTTCTCCATCGATGCGCTCATATGTACTGAATGTCAGATCCTTGAAGATATCAAGCGTACGTGGCAGACTATGTGCCAGACCCCAGATCAGCCGGGCGACAATCTCTGGATTTGCGGCTATATAGATACGTTGTCCTGTTTGATGCATGAGAAAGGCACGCAGTATAAACTCCAGGTGTTCCCGTGGCACCTGTATGAGATCTTCACGGCTAAGAGTACCATTGCGCATCCTGTCACTGTCATTGTTGAGAGTATCAGGATCTTGCAAAGTAGGAAACGCCACATAGGGAAGCTGGCTCTGTTGAGGCTCAAGCTCGTCTGACGTCTTCCAATAGTCGGCTTCCCAGAACGAAATAGCCTCTCGAGCAGTAAAAGGCTGTGTGCCACCAACAGTAGAAATAGCCGGTAAGTCAGTCAGGAGATGGGTGAAGAAGGCTCCAGGTTTGCTCTCGCCGTCCAACTTCAAATAATTTTTATGCACCAGGATCAACTCCTGATTAGCTCTCACAAAGGCCAGAGAGACTGGAGCATCTAGAGTGGATATCTCTGACAAATCCTTTGTGTTTTGTGGAAGCACGTATGAGACATGTTTAAGGAGCGCCTGAATGCGATCACTATCTAGAGAGGTCGAGTCTTTAGCCTCTATAAGACCAGGCGACGCTGCACGAATTTGGAAACCTGGATTCCCAAATCCCCATGTTGACCAGGTATACCAGAGTTGCTCACTCCCCGTGTTCATTGTACTATCCACCTTTATCTCATTGATATCATTATAGGGTTTATCGTGTTTTTAGCTCGCTTACATACCAGCATGGAGTTGGTTTCTGTTGTGCTGTAGACGCAGAATACATAGAAGTGGATCTGGACAGCTATGCGGCTTCTCGTTAATTTAGTTATGGACGTTACTATTTGCACTGGCTTTGGCTTCCAGGAAATTACATAAGAATTATGGCCGTAGATGGGCTGGAAATCTGGGTCAAGTATAATATAGATAAAAGTATATTACAAGGAGTTATAGAGAGATATGGGCTTCTGACTCAGGCAGGTTGGTTTAGTAAGAGCAATAGTGTGGAAGTATGAAACATTTTGAAGTATGTGACAGTCATGAAACAAGCTATCGGGCTTCATACCCACAAGTCCTGCTATTTAGTATCTCATGAGACGGCCATAAAAAAAGACGCCATCTAAGCAGATGGCGTCTGGAGCGGGAGACGGGATTCGAACCCGCGACATCTTCCTTGGCAAGGAAGTGCTCTACCACTGAGCCACTCCCGCATAAGCTAGCTTGTGTGGGCGGGCGAATCGGCGATGTCTTATTTTCCCATGCAGTTGCCCACATAGTATCATCAGGGCTGAAGAGCTTAACTACCGTGTTCGGGATGGGAACGGGTGTAACCTCAACGCTAGAATCACCGATTCGCCTGCACATACAAGCGGTTCGCTCCAACGTGGTTTATAATAACACTCTCGAATAAACTTGTCAAGCCATTTTTTAAGCAATTGTCTCCGACTCATAAAACCACCACACATAGGTGCGAATCCCAGGAGGAGTGATGGCTCGTCAGGAATGGAGCTCTGATCTGGTGAAAAGCCCTGAATAGTTACAGCATTTGCAAGAAAGGTTCTGAATAGTTACGACATTTGCAAGAAAAAGGCAAAAATGCCAAAATTTAGCCCCTAACCCTCTTGCATAAGAGAATCAAATGAACTATAATAGGCAACGTCAAACGCGTACGAGCGTGTAACTCAGTGGTAGAGTATCCGACTTTTAATCGGGTTGCCGTGGGTTCGAGCCCCACCACGCTCACTATTTATTGCTACACTGGCTTTCGACCTGTCTTCGATAAACTTAATCAAGTGCAGGTTGCTGTTTGTGCCTTATTGGTACAATGAAGTCCAGGTGTAGCTCTTTTTATACCTGGACCGGCATGATTGTTGGGAGCGCAAGCTGCAGCTCTTTTATTTGCATCCGAATGATTTCTTAAAGCGTTCTCAGTATAGAGGCTATTGTGCAGTCTCTACGTTGCCATGGTCTGGATGCCATCTAGGTAAAACCTACTATTACCCTTGTTTTGATGACCTGATCGTGTTACACTTATTAGCAGAACCTAAAAAGAGATGCTGTTACGTGATCCAGGCATTGATAGGGAAACGTGACACGATGTGGCAGTAATATCAGGAGGCAGTACCACCGAGCAATTGCGCGGATATGGGGTACTGATAGAATGTGACAAAACGCATACTTGTTGTCGATGATAGAAATGAGTTACTTCACTTGATGCGCCGTGTATTAGAAGATGAGCAGTATCAGGTTTCGATTTTACAAGAGGGAAAAGATGCTTTCGCAACTGTGAGAAGCATGGTTCCTGACTTGCTTATTCTTGATCTGAAATTGGGGAATATGTCGGGCTTGGATGTGCTCGAGCAGATAAAAGGTGATACTACCACTGCTGATATTCCTGTGATTGTTTATACTGCTGCGGTTCTTGAGGCTGAAGAAGTATCTCGATCTATCGAGAGCCGTCCAGAGTTTTATAATGATGTTCACTTACTACGTAAGCCTTTTGAGCTAACTGCCCTCTTGGATAAAGTAGAGGAGCTGCTGGCACATTCGGGCCATGCCTAAACCTGAGCACATATATGATACGTATGTTTAAGTAAGTTATTTAATCTTTTTCAATGGCCGCATCTGTTATATCGCAGAATTTGCACATGTGTTTGTTGCGTTCGTGATAATTATGGTTTGCTATTCTTGTATGCGTTATACTATAAAAAAGAAAGGAATCGAGCTATGAAGTTCTTTGTGGGTTTATTCTTGGGCTTCAGTCTTGGGATTGGAGCTGGTCTATTGCTTGCTCCTCAGTCGGGTGAAGCGACTCGTGCTCAACTCAGTGAGCAGGGCATTCAGCTTCGTACAGGCACGTTTAATGATGATATTCGTGCTCGCGCTCAGGAAGCTCTAGTCCAGGGTCGAGAATTGTACTCTCGTACGAAGACAGATCTGAATGATCGCTACTCGCGAGCTAAAAGCGGTGGCGGGCTTTAAGAGGATCAACATTGTTCTAATACAATGATGACCTGCTACTCATTTCTGAGTATCGGGTCTTTTTTTGTGTTTTTGGTATCCAAGTGAGAAAGAATGAGCATACAATGTCAGACAAAATAGTATATCTAGACTGTCATTCTGGTGTAAGTGGCGATATGTTGTTGGGCGCATTTCTCGATGCAGGTTTCTCCTTTGAGCGGTTACAAGCAGAACTTCAAGCTCTCCCTATCGATGGTTATGAACTCAAGCTTTCGCCATATAGTGATCAGGGTATCACGGGATCGCGCTTTGAAGTTATATTGGCTGAGCAGGATCAGCCCACGCGCAGTTTTAGCGATATTGTCGCGTTATTAACCTCTTCGCGACTCTCTCCCTACATCAAAGAGAACGCCATCGCGATTTTTCGTACATTGGGAGAGGCTGAGGCGGCTGTCCACGGAGTCACACTGGATGAAATTCATTTTCACGAGGTGGGTGCGATTGATGCCATTGTTGATATCGTGGGTAATATTATTGCTATCGAGTCCCTGGGAATTAAGCAGCTCTATGCTTCTCCTCTGCCATTGACGCGTGGACATCTGCGTATGGCGCATGGATTGATGCCTGTACCAGCTCCAGCGACGCTAGAGATCCTTAGCACGGTCAAAGCTCCATGGGTGCCAGCACCACTAGAGGGCGAGCTTGTCACGCCGACTGGGGCTGCGATTTTAGCCACGTTAGCCCGTTTTGAAACTCCTGCCATTGCCATAGAACGTGTCGGATATGGTTTCGGACGGAAACGTATTATCTGGCCTAACTGTTTGCGCGCTTGCCTAGGCGAAACGTATGGATTAAATTCTCGCCTATCTGAGCATCATCATGACCATAGCCATGCGGATAGTCATGTTTAATCTCTCTACTTGGGAAAAGCGAACAAGAGGCGAAGTCATATGAATATGAGGAATTGTTGATATAGCTTACGTTTGCTATATCAACAATCTTTGTTAGTGGCGCTTAGAGAATAGGAGGGATTTGATTGGCATACTTCTCAGCCATATCTCCAATATATGGCAATTTGAAATGGTTGCCCTGGAATCCATTGATCATACAAATGAACCAGCCGACGGTGAAGGCTATAGCTACTAATGCTATTAAACAGCCGAATGTTACGCCTAATATACCAGGTAAAATACCTCCTACAACTTTGAGGACAGTAAATGCTATAGTGAATGCACCTGTGTAAAGGATAGACTGCATTGCATGGAAGCGTACCTCACTATTCTTTTTTTCCATTAACAAGAAAATAAGTCCTGCGACCCACCCAAAAAGATAACTTAGCCCACTTGCCAGTTTGGGATCTATATCCATTGATGAGTTAGGGCTCCCTCCAAGATTGAAATTATTGTTATATGGATTTTGTTGCCCATATGGAGGTTGATTGTAACCGGGCTGCTGATATCCACCAGGCTGCTGATATCCACCGGGCTGTTGATATCCACCGGGCTGCTGATATCCACTAGGCTGCTGATATCCGCCGGGTTGCTGATATCCACCAGGCTGCTGATATCCGCCGGGTTGCTGATATCCACCGGGTTGTTGATACCCTTCTTGACCAGGTTGCGGATTAGCATATGGGTCAGTTGGTTGGGGTTGGTTGGGATTATAACCACCGTACTGCCCAGAACCTGGATATTGATCTGGCTGATTTGGATCTTGATAGCTCATGATACCAATTCTCTCCTTGTTTGAGATGTGATTCTCAAATTATAATGGCAACTAGTCTGATCTTCTCAACATTTAAACGCTGGTCAATCATATCTTTTGTTTAACAGGTTTCACATCGACAATGGACAGACGTTTGCCTCTGCCTTATACACGTTATATACGTTTGACCATATATGGTTGGTTGATGCTTTTGAATGTTCCCTCTTTGAATAATAAATGGATATTAGATGTCAAGCAGCAATATAAGCGTTGCTGGTTTCAACGATGACGTAGTATGTCGTATGTGAAGAGGTGGAATGTATACCAGCCTCTTCAATATAACGTTCTGTCAGTAATAACAACGAAGCGGAGAGTATTTTATCCAATATTCTTATTGTCTAGTTTGCTATGTGCTGAGGAATAGAAGTTATGCAACGATTTGTCCGTTGAAGGCACGATAAACGGAGCTGGTTTGGTTGCGTTGGGATCTTCAGGACTTTGTTCGTCGCTAGCAGGTACCTTACCTCCTGAGAGATGATCTGGTAGAGCGGCAGCACGTTCCTGGTGACGTTGGGGATGATTGTTCTGATGATGGTCATGCTCATCATCTGGAGCCTCAAGCAAGGCTGTTTCGATAACCTGATCCATATTATCCACCATAATAAAATTGATTTGCTGGCGAATCTTGGCTGGAATCTCTTGCAAATCTTTTTGATTGGCGGCTGGGATGATAATATTACGGATATTTGCTTGTTGAGCAGCTAATACTTTTTCTTTGAGCCCTCCGATGGCTAAGACACTACCTAGGAGCGTCACCTCACCTGTCATGGCTAAATCATTGCGCACTGGTCGATGGGTGAGGGCGGATACAAGAGCGGTAGCAATAGTAATACCTGCTGAAGGGCCATCTTTGGGTATAGCATTTTCCGGCAAGTGGATGTGTAAATCTACGTTATCCTGAAAACTGGAGTCGATTTGAAACTCATCTGCACGTGTGCGAATGTATGAGAGGGCGGCCATCACGGACTCGCGCATCACATCGCCTAATTGGCCCG
The DNA here is from genome assembly GCA_963699315.1 of uncultured Chloroflexia bacterium. Taxonomy (GTDB): domain Bacteria; phylum Chloroflexota; class Ktedonobacteria; order Ktedonobacterales; family Ktedonobacteraceae; genus Dictyobacter. Next base: position 1,815,032 of record OY969433.1, on the reverse strand, counting down.
TGACCATCAGTTCGCCTTTGCCCACCATCGTCACAACCTCAACGGGCAGAAGAATACCACCCATTTCAGTCCAGGCCAGTCCCATCGCGGCACCGATCTGGGTACGCATCAGTGGTGGAGCATTACTATAGCGTGGTGCTCCTAAATATTGTTCCAGATTATGTGTGGTGATACGTATGTGCGTCGAGGGTTTTTCGAGCACACGACGTGCTGCCTTCCGACAGATATTGGCGAGTTGGCGTTCCAGATTACGCACACCAGCTTCACGAGTATACTCCACCACTATATGCTGCATGACTGTCAGTGGGATACGTAACTGCTCGGAAGTCAGTCCATGCTCCTGTAAAACTTTTGGCATCAGATGTCGCATGCCGATATTGACTTTTTCTTCTTGCATATAGCCAGGGATATCGATAATATCCATACGGTCAGCTAGCGGACGTGGAATCTGATATTTAATATTGCCAGTGCAGATAAAGAATACCTCGGAAAGGTCGAATGGCATTTCGAGGTAGTGATCGGTAAACGAACTATTTTGTTCTGGATCAAGTACCTCAAGCAGGGCCGCCGCAGGATCGCCACGGTATTCTGATGAAAGCTTATCAATTTCATCCAATAAGAAGACCGGATTGCGGACTCCAACCGTCTTCATACTCTGGATAACCCGGCCTGGTAAAGCACCTACATAGGTACGTCGATGGCCACGAATCTCGGCCTCATCGTGTACGCCTCCCAGAGAGATCCGGGCGAACTTACGATTTAAGGCTTTGGCGATCGATTGTCCCAGCGACGTTTTCCCCACTCCGGGAGGTCCGATCAGACAAAGAATCTGACCCTGGCTGATGCTTTTCGGATTTCCATTGCGTTGGGCCGCCTGAATGCGTAGCTGGCGTACCGCCAGAAACTCGAGAATGCGTTCTTTGATGCCTTCAAGTCCATAGTGATCTTCATCTAGAATTCGGCGTGCTTTCTCGATATCAAAGGTATCCTCGCTATGCTCATTCCAAGGGAGGGCTAATACCCAATCAATATACGAGCGCATCACCGTTAGCTCAGCTGATTGAGACGGCGTACGTTCCAGACGATCGATCTCTTTACGCAGCTTTTGGGAGGCTTCAGGCGGAAGTGGTTTTTCGACTAGCTTGGCTCGCAAGTCGTCAGCTTCTGAAGAGGTCTCCATGCCCAATTCTTCTTGAATTGCACGCAATTGCTCACGAAGATAAAACTCTTTCTGCGAGCGATCAACCTGTGAGCGGACACGACTACGAATTGTCAATTCCAGCTCCAGAATTTCGATCTCATTGCCCATAATCACACAAATTTTTTCCAGGCGTGCCATAGGATCGAGAGTCTCTAGCAGATCTTGCTGCTGGCTCATTTCAGTGACAACATGTGCGGCCAGCGTATCAGATAAGAGAGGAGGCGTTTTGAGCGCGGTGATCGAATTGATATCTTCGACTGAAAAGCGTCGGTTCAGCTGGGAGAAACGTTCAAATAATCCTATCGTGTGACGTATGAGTGCATCGGCTTGCGGACCAGTCGTTTGAGATTCTTGTAGGTCGGTCACTCGCACGCGAATGAACGGATCATCGTCCAGAAACTCATCAATGGTTACGCGTTGAATACCCCGAATAAGCACTTGCATACTACCATCTTGTTGGCGATGTGTAGTCACGACTTCAACCAATGTACCGATCTCATAGAGATCTTTTGGCTGAGGATTATCAATTTCAATACTGCGTTGTGTCACAGCGACCAGGATGTGTTTGGATTGCATCATGGCCTCTTCGATAGCACGGATGGTTTTCTCACGAGCGATGGGAAGCGCTTGACGATTGTGAGGAAACGCAACGATGCTTTTTAACGCCACAAGAGGATACCCTTCACTCAAATCTTGTACCACATCCAGGCGTTTTTGCTCACTCATTGGTTTCCACCTATCTTCTAATTGATCAACCACAGAGATGACGTCGTCTACGAAAGACAGATGAGTCTGCTTTATGCAGACTCATCTTCAGAATAGGTTGTATTTCGCTCGCCGCGTGTCACCAGAAGCGGCTTATTATGTGAGCTTATCACATCTCCGTTAATAATGACTTTTTTAACATCAGAACGGGAGGGTATCTCATACATAATATCTAACAGGACTTCTTCGATAATCGTACGCAAACCGCGAGCTCCCGTCTTTTGTTTGAGCGCACTCTCGGCTGCAGCTTCCAGGGCATCGGTGCTAAAAACGAGTTCGACACGATCAAGCTGTAAGAATTTCTGATACTGCTTGACAATAGCGTTTTTCGGCTCAGTCAAGATACGAATCAGTGCCTCTTTATCAAGACTATCCAGTGCCACCTCAACAGGGAGTCGTCCAACAAACTCAGGAATCAGACCATATTTGAGTAGGTCATCGGGGATAAGTTGTGTCAGAATGCTCTCCGTGCTGGCTTTTGCCTCAACCTTTTCAACGTTTTCTTTTTCGTCCTTAACCGCGTGGTGGAATCCCATTGACTTATTACTGCCAACGCGCTGCTCGACAATTTTTTCCAGACCCTCAAAAGCCCCGCCGCAGATGAAGAGGATATTTGCTGTATTGATCTGGATGAAGTCCTGATGAGGGTGTTTTCGTCCTCCTTGAGGAGGAACATTAGCCACAGTGCCCTCGATGATTTTCAAGAGAGCCTGTTGCACACCTTCACCCGACACATCGCGTGTAATCGAAGGATTATCCGATTTACGAGCGATCTTGTCGATTTCGTCGATATAGACAATGCCGCGTTCCGCACGGGCTACATCGAAATCAGCCATCTGGATCAGGCGTAGCAGAATGTTTTCCACATCTTCGCCAACGTAGCCCGCTTCAGTTAGGGCCGTGGCATCAGCAATGCAGAAAGGCACATCCAGCACTTTTGCTAGCGTTTGAGCAAGAAGTGTTTTACCACTGCCAGTAGGGCCAATCATTAAAATATTACTCTTGCCCAGCTCGACCTCATCGACCTGCATGCCTACACCGACGCGTTTGTAGTGGTTATAGACCGCCACGGCTAACGACTTCTTCGCACGCTCCTGCCCGATTACATACTGGCTGAGTTGTTCGAAGATCTTTTTCGGGGTAGGTAACTTACCGGTCTGAAGGCGCGGCTTGGAAACGGTGGCCTGTTCTTCTTCGATAATTTCTCGACAGAGATCGATACACTCATCGCAGATGTAGACGCCGCCAGGACCAGCGATCAAACGCTGAACTTGATCCTGGCTTTTGCCACAAAAAGAGCAACGGTATGTCGTACGCATATTCTTTGAGTTTGCCACGTCTGTCACCTTTCCTGCATGTACAACATTGCACCAAATGGTTGCATTTCTACTCTACTGTCTCCGCTTTTTGGTCGTCAGGTAGAGGTGTTGCAGTTGCAGATACCTCGGCCTCATCCTCAACTAACTCGGGCTCGCCTGCAAGAGCCGCTGCCTCTGCATTTGCCACTGCGGCCTCCTCTTCGACAGCCCCTTCAATCTCATTACTTTCAGCATCGGGATCGGGATCGGTTGTCAACTCAATTAAGCGTGCGAGGGTTTTTTCACGACGATAGCTGACCATGAGGGAACTAATTTGCTGTTCCGTGTCAGGAAGCGTCTGACCCATCTGCTCATACGCGTTAAAAAGTGCTTCAATCTCGCCAGGTTCGACAGAGATCTGTTCTTCCTTTGCAATCTGCTCCAAGACTAGTTGGCGTTTGACACGCTCTTCGGCCTCTGGATGAAGCTCCTCGTGATATTGTTCATGTGTTTTATCGGTCATTTTGAGGTACTGATCTAAATTGAGATGTTGCTGTTCAAGCATATGGCCCATTTGATGTTCCATCTCATGCACCTCTTCTTCAACCAGGAGAGGATGAATTGTGAAGTCAGCCTTTTCGATGACCGCCTTGAGGGCTGTGTCGCGTAGCTCTTCAGTGACCTTACGTCGCTTATTTTCCAGAAGATTATCGCCGATTGCTTTCCTGACATCTTCCAGCGTATCGAATTGATCATCGCTCACCTTTTTGGCAAACTCATCATCCAAAACAGGAAGTTGTTTGGTCTCTACGGACAAGACATTTACTTCGTAGTTGGCTTCTTTTCCGGCGAGCTTCTCATTGCTATAATCTTCAGGGATCGTCGTAGTGAATGATTTGCTTTCACCAGCCTTCAGGCCGAGCACTTGTTCATCCAGACCTGTGAACAGGCCCTTACGATCGTCAGTAATTTCAAACGTATTATCTTTGAGATCAGAGATCTGTTGCTCACCCGAAGTCAATTTTAGATCAGCCTTAATGCGATCTCCATATTCGATTGGGCGCTCGACGGTTTCCCATTCGGCCAGGCAATTCTGGAATGTTCCCAGTTCCTTCTCGACCTCTTCTGACGAGACAGCGACCTCTTCGCGGTCAAAATGGAAAGATTTGTAATCAGGTAACGTCACAGGCGTCACCACCGGAACTGTTAAACTGAAGTGATAATCCTGACCCATCTCAAAGATAGGGGCATCCAGTTTAGGCTGTGAAATTGGCGTGAGCTCATTTTCTTTTAATGCATCGCGATAGGCCTCTGAGATCAGCTCGTCCAGACCTTCTTGATAGATATATTCTTTTCCTACCCGGCGCTCCAGGATGGTACGAGGAGCTTTGCCACGGCGAAAGCCTTGTATATCTACTTCCTTTACTAACTTGCGATATGCTTTATCGGAAGCCTTTTGCATCTCGTCCCATGTGACATCTACATTCAGGACGGCCTCACTCGTTGGTAACTTTTCTACAGAGACCTTCACGTTCCCTCCAACAGGTTGTTCTTTATAGTATTTGTATCACTGTAACTGTGACACATACATTGTTTGCGCAGTTGCTTTTCACTTTTATCCAGTAATATCATTATCCTGGTAGATAGACAACATTGACCTGAACCAAAGAAATCGCACTATTGAGAAATAGACTGCAGGAAGCGCGAGAGGCAACCACTATCTATAGACCACCCCACAGCAGAAGTTTGCATGTACCGCATTGACCAACATATCTGTATACTTTACAAACGCGTTGTGAGCTACGTCTGATGCAGGTGCTTATTGCGCGCTTACCTTAGAGGACAATCTTACGAATGTTCTCCGTCTAGATAAGTTGGAGCGGGAGACGGGATTCGAACCCGCGACATCTTCCTTGGCAAGGAAGTGCTCTACCACTGAGCCACTCCCGCTTAACTGCGTACCATATTATAATACATTTGGTAGGTGGGCGGTAAGAGACTCGAACTCTCACGGTTCATCACCAACAGATCCTAAGTCTGCCCTGTCTACCAGTTTCAGCAACCGCCCTTAATCCTTACAAGTAGGAGACACTAGTCCCCACTTGTGGATAATACATCAGTAGCTCACTGGATGTCAAGATAATTTTCTCACTAATCCTTTTGACCCACCGTTATTTCTCATCTTGATCGTTGTTTCCCGTTACCGGATGACGCTTCTATGCGTCCAATTTCAATGTAGAGGTAAATAACGTTTGTGCAGTAGTACTGGAAGATCTAATTGGCTACTTTTTTGTTCAGGTGCAGATAATGTGCACCGATTTTTTGTAATTAGCGGTTTTTTTCGTCACATAGATAGGAGCTTTCTGGTATTATGCTGTGCTTATAAAGGAGGCGGTGTTTTTGTGTGCTCGCATATACTTGTGATGATATATCATTAATCATATTTAGAGTACACCGTTTCAAGTTGCTTCCACTTGACGTATCTCATAATTTAACTTATAACAACGGCAGGTAATACGTGCTGGGAGAGGAGCATATGGAAAAGCAAAATGGGATGTTAAGATCTGCTAGAATAAAGAAAAGTTGGACGGCTCGGTTTGTTAGTGAGTTGGTGGGAGTTAGTTGCCATACATATACCCGATGGGAAGCTGGAATTCAAGTGCCGCGTCATGCCTCTCTAGATGCGCTTTGCAAAGTTTTTGGTATGTCACCCTCTGAACTAGGTTTTGCTTTTTATGTCGCATCGTCTGCATCTGGGCAGGGCTTTACGTCCAGGCAGCCTGATGCTCAGCTAATGACGCGCCAGGTTGAAGAAGATCATGAAGTGGATGAGCGTGATGATGAACTAGATGGGGCGGAGCCGGATCTTACGGCGTCTTTCGCTACCTGGTCAAAGGAATTGGCCTCGTGCTGGCAGTGCTATATGTCTGGCGGACAACGCGAGCTCGAACGGCTGGTGCCTGCTTACATCACGTGTCTGACCCGGCCTACGTTGGCTCCTGGTCCTGAACAAAGGGCGGCGGCAAGCTTGATGTCTCAGGTGTATCAGCTGGTGGCTCTCCTTGATTTGCAGCGTGGCGATTTTGTGTTGGCGCAAACAAATGGCACACAAGCGCTGGTCTATAGTCAGCTGTCTAAAGATTGGAATGTTTATGTGGCTGCACAGATCCGCATGGCAAGCATATTTTCTGCTCGCAAGCGTATTGGTTCAGCGCTGAATGCTTATAATGATGCTCTTTATTGTATAAATACGAATACTGATCGTATTTCACCTACGCTTCATTGCTGGATCTTTGCTGGGCTGGCAGAAATCCAGGCGACGATGGGGCGCGAGGCGGAAGCATTGCAGTTGTTGAAGTTGGCAATGGCGGTTTTTCCACCGAAGCCAGAGGAGGATGCCTGTATTGCGTATGCGCAGTGCGATCGTTCGCTACTTTATCTCTATCAGGGATTAGTATTCCTACGCCTGGGACAACCACGGCTGGCCTGGGAGGCGTTTTCGCAGGTTGATGAGATGAAGCCTGCGCCGCCTGAGCGTATGCGTGCGGAGTTCTTAAAATATCGGGCTTATACATCGCTGGTCCTTGGAAATATGACTCAGAGTTGTGTGTACCTGGAAGCAGCTGCACGTGCGGCGCAAGCGATTAATAGCGAATTAGCTTTCAGCGAGATCTATACGCTCTTTGAAGATATGCTGGCTATCTGGGGTCAAGAGCTTAGAGTGAAGGGGCTGGCAATGCTTTTTCAGAATTGAATGTGTTGACCTTCTGGCTAAGCTGGTGTTTTCAAGCAGGCATTGGGAATCCCGGTTGGATGTGGCTACAACCGCGCAGTTGTAGCCAACTATGATGTTATGTTAACTGTTCTCGGCTCTCATTGCGATCCTCTTGTTGATATGGAGACTTAAATTGGTATGCCCCTGTCGTGTCAAAAGGATGAGTTAGTCGGTTTTTCATAATTGCTAGTTTCTGGGATGTGTCGGGACCACTCATTGACTCTTCTTCGGTTGGGACTTCTGGCTCTACTTTGATGAGGGGAAGGGGATCTGTCAATCCTCTTCGCGCCTCTTTAAAAAAACCTTCATCTTGCTGCTGTTGCTTCGCAACTGATTTGTGAAGTAACGAGTTGATGTGCTGGGCATGACCCGGTTTCGTTACTGGTAGTGAAAATTTTGGTTGAACGGCCTGCGTGACTAACTCGTTACGCTGCCAGGGCTGTGGAGTCTCCAGTAACTCTATGAAGGGTAAAGCCTCTGCGTTGACATGGGCTACATCAGGGGCTAACCAATCGTGGAGTAATACTAGCAGGCATAGTGCTGAAATGCTTATGATCGTTGCAAGTAAGGTATGGAGCCAGGTATGTGGATTGAGTGGCTGCTCTGATGCTACTGCTGGTTGCATGATACTTAACATATCTGGTACTTGCAATTTCTGGATGCGCAGCTGGCTATACGTCGTTAGTAGCTGGTTGTAATTGCTCTGGTCAATATCGAGTAAGCTTTTTTGTTGTGAGATATTCTGGGCTACACTCTGCTCGGCCTTCAATGTGTTGAGGCGCTGTTGATCCGCATCAAGATCTTTCCTAATACTACTGATCTGTGGTGCTAGTTCCTGCAGTGCTGTCTGAAGATGAGCGGTCTCTTTGTTCTCCTGGACTTGAATAAAGCTTGTTGCCACAACATCTGCTATCCTGGTTGCTTGCTGTGCAGAGGTGGCTTGGCTTTGGATGAGCAGCAGCCGCGTGTGGTTGATTATTGAGCTACTTAATGCCTGTTGAAGTTGACTTCGGTTGATATGTGACAATCTTTGAGTTGCAATCTGTAATACTTCTGGGCTAGTGACCAATATCGCATCATTGGGTGCGCTAGTTGTATCATCATTTGTAATGGTGTCAACTTTAATAAGGGTTGTCGCCTGATAAACAGGAGGGAGGGAGATACTGATGAAGTATGTAAGGCTGGTAAATATGATGGTAAAAAAAAGAATGTACATGCTACGATCTCGTATCACCCGGACGTAATGGCGTAAAATTGCATTTTTCGGCATAAGTTCGCTTTGTCCTTCCTGGTTAAAAGACTTTCTTGTGCTGCTTGTGAAAAATGATCTGCTGGGGATGGCGTATTGTCTGTTTGACATATGAATGCCCCTCCTCACTTGCAACCTGTACTACTTGTATCTTCTGTTTATCTGCTGTTTTTAGCCTCTCTCATTAGGCTATCCTTTATGTATGTTTCTCTCAATATAATAAAACGTGCTTTGCATTGAAATATAACAATAAGTATTTTTTAGACTTTAGATGTGTATTTATTCATAATTTAAGAAAAAAATTCATCATTTTTTCATCTAAAAGATGAAGGTTTTGTGGACTTATCTATGTTTTACTAAAGAAATAGGGTATCAAATATCTCATTGGCGTGGTTGACAAGCAGTAACGCACAACTTACAATCCATATGGGTATTAGTTTTTATGCACAGAACGCGCCTAGAAGGAATCCTCCCTTTTGTTGGCCACATGCAGGGTGTTATTTCGGAATGAATGATGACAATGAGCGGCGCGCAGCCGCTGATGCTCAATATGCTTCAGGCATAGCCCATCGTGAGGCCGTCTCCGATGGAGATCGGTTAGCCAATCTGGAACAAGCGCTGATTTGTTTTCAGAAGGCATTAGGTTTGTATTCTCTCAATACTTCTCCAATAGAGTGGGCAAAGACGCAGCAGCAACTGGGCATACTCTATCGTAGCCTCACATTAACGAGCGATCATCAGCAGTACATAAGTAAAGCTATTACAGCGTTTCAGGTCTCGCTTGAAGTATTTACGCGAGACATCTATCCAACAGAGTGGGTTATGACGCAGTACGAGCTAGCTCTGACATATATTCAATTGGGAGGAAGCAAGCGTCGTTCACCTTTGTTCAAAGCACTTTCCTGTTTGCAGACTTGTTTAGAGATATATACATATGAGACACATCCTTCCCAATGGGCACAAGCACAATACTCTCTCGGTAATCTTTACTGTTTGTTACCTACTGATGATCGCTATGCGACTTTGCGAAAAGCTATTGATTGCTATGAGGCGTCGTTGCGTGTGTATACCTACGAGGATGCGCCTCATGAATGGGCAAAGATACAATATTGTCTGGCCAATATCCATGCCTTTTTGCCAGGTGGCGAGCGCGAGACCAATCTGGAACGAGCTATTGATCACTACAATGCGGCGTTGTTGGTGAATACCTTTGAGGAACAGCCTGAATTATGGGCGAATACTATGCAGAGCATGGGCAATGCTTATCGTAACATGCCGGGTGATGAAAGTGAAGTGAGCCTGCATTATGCTGTGAACTGTTACCAGGCGGCTCTTCAGGTCTATTCGCGTGAGCATGAGCCTTTGGACTGGGCTACCGTCTACCGTAATCTTGGCATCACTTATAATTTGATGACAAGTGGCGACGAGCAAACGCGTTTAGAGCAAGCCGTTGTTTGTTTTCGATTTGCATTGCAGGTGTACGTGCGGGATACATATCCAGCTGATTGGGCAAAAATCAACAACATGCTTGGCTTAACATATTTGGATATGCCAGGCGGCGATGAGCAGGAGCAACTGCGGCAGGCTATTAGCTGTTTCGAGGCAGTGCTACAGATTTATACCTTTGCGCAACATCCTTTAGCCTGGGCCAATGTTCATTATAGCCTGGGCCATATTTATCTGCTGATTTCAGACTGATCGTGAAGCTATACGCCAGGATAATATTCAAAGAGCTATCACCTCTTTCGAGTCTGCCTTGCAGTTTTATAATCGCAAAGATACTCCTTATGAATGGGCAAAAACTCAGAATAGCCTTGGCAACGCATATCAAGAGTTGCAAGTTGGAGATCATCCTTTTCATATCCAGCAAGCTATTTCCTGTTATCGTGCGGCGCTGCTCGTCTATGCACGTGAGAACATGCAAGATGAATGGGCGTTGACGCAAGGTAGCCTTGGTTATGCCTATTGGAGTATTGCGGGTGGAGTTGAGCAGAATTATCTTGAACGGGCGATTGCCTGTTTTGAAGCAGCATTACAAATTCAAACCAGTGAAGCAATGCCGCTTGAGTGGGCGATCAATCAGCACTATCTTGGGCAAGCCTATGCAGATTTGACGTTAGGTGATTGGCAACAGAATATGCATAAGGCTCTGACATGTTATGAATTAGCGTTAGCGGTGTTTCAGCGTTTGCATATGTCCACCCATATCCAGGATACTCAGCATGATATTGATCGCACGCGTCAGTTGTTATCGCATGATCTGGCCTAAGATCAAGCTACGTTTTCGAGCGAAAACCAATAAAGGAGTTGGGATCTACTCCCAACTCCAGCTGTAATGATATGTTCTTTTTACTTATTTAGCAGCAGTGCTCTCAAGCACACTAGCAAGACCCAGACCCTGAGCAACGCGGGTACCGAGATCACTGTCAACTTTATACCAGAGTTTGACAGCTCGCTCCTGAATGAAGGGTTCAACATCGTTGCCAATATGTCCAATCAGTGTCGCGACGAGATGGTCACGATCGGTCTGTGAGAGCGTGTGGCGGTAGAATTCACCGGGCTGCACGAAGTCGTTATCTTCAGCATGCGGGACGTAAGCACTGCGCTGAATTTCTCCACTTGTTTCCCAGCCTGGCTCAACTCTGTTGGAATTTGCCTGCGGACCACCATAGCTATTGGGAGCATAGACAGGATGGCTATCATACTTGTAGCGCATGGCACCATCTTTGTTATAGCTATGCACTTCGTTCTTCGGTTGGTTCACTGGCAACTGTAAGTAGTTAGGACCAATACGATGACGATGGGCATCAGGATAACTGAATAGACGCCCTAATAGCATCTTATCTGGGCTTGGTCCAACGCCAGGCACCATATTTGCTGGCTCGAAGGATGCCTGTTCGATTTGAGCGAAGAAGTTTTCAGGGTTGCGGTTAAGAACCATGCGACCAATTTCAATCGTTGGATAATCGCTGTGCGGCCAGACCTTGGTAAGATCGAATGGGTTAAAGCGATAAGTCGCTGCATCCTCGAAAGGCATAATCTGCACCTCAACACGCCAGGAGGGGAAATCCTTTTTATCGATCGCTGCGTGCAGGTCCCGGCGATGATAGTCAGGATCAGCGGAGGTCATTGCAATAGCCTCTGCATCAGTGAAGTTTTCGATTCCCTGCTCTGTCTTAAAGTGATATTTGACCCAGGATTTCTTCCCTTCGGCATTGATCCACATAAACGTATGGCTGCCGTATCCATTCATATGTCGCAAAGTACGTGGGGTACCTCGATCGGACATCAAAAACGCAACTTGGTGCAGCGCTTCTGGCGAAAGAGACCAGAAATCCCATTGTGCATTATTGCTGCGCAGGTTGGTATCTGGCATACGCTTCTGCGAATGGATGAAATCTGAGAATTTTGAAGGGTCGCGTATGAAGAAGATTGGCGTATTATTGCCAACTAGATCGTAATTGCCTTCCTCTGTATAAAATTTAAGAGCAAAGCCGCGAGGATCACGTACAGTATCAGCTGATCCTAGTTCGCCAGCGACAGTTGAAAAGCGAGCGAGCACCTCTGTGCGTTTCCCAACTGTATTCAGAAAAGCAGCATTTGTCCATTGTGAGACGTCCGCTGTAACTTCAAAATAGCCGAAGGCCCCACTTCCTTTCGCATGGACGACGCGTTCTGGTACGCGTTCCCGATTAAACTGGGCCATCTTTTGAATAAGATAGTGATCCTGTAGTAACAAAGGGCCGTTAGGGCCTGTCGATAATGAATATTCATCACTGGTAGCAGGAATACCGGCATCTGTCGTTGTTATAGGAAGTTTTTGCTCGAATTGATCACTCATTATTTCTCCGATTCTACCATCTTAGCATAATGGTTTCATTGACTGTGAGATCATCGATTGAGATAACGCACACAATCTCACAAAGATTGTGTTTTGAGACAGGCTTTCTTCACCGGGCACGCGGCAGTGGTGCATTGCGTAGCGTTTTGGGGCATTTTATAGAAAGCATTCAGTGGCTCGCGTACCAATATTCCCTCTACCATTATATCTTACTCTGTCTCTTCGCGTATCTCAGCTTTCTTCATTTTAGCAGATAACCATATTATGATGCAAGCATATATTGACAAGGTAATCGAGTGATACTGTGCTAAAAAAGTGTATCATGATCTTATTTGTTTTAACGTCATATTGAGAATATATAGATCTGTCTGGATAAAAATAAAAGGTATAAATACCAATTGTCGATATGGTATACTCAATCTATGAATACTTATAGATAAAGTAAAATGTATCAATTAGAGGAGAAAATCTGTGAAATTTCCACGCTTCGTACTCCCCTTTGCTCTCGTATTTCTCATCGTCGCGCTTGCTGCCTGTGGTGGAGCAACTTCAAGCGGCAGCACTGCTACATCAACTCCAGTGGCTACAGTGGCTACACCAGTTACTTTAAATGTTTTCGCTGCCTCATCATTAACCGAATCATTTGGTGTGATTAAGACTGCGTATCATGCAGCCCATCCAAATATCAACATCACTTACGATTTTGATGGATCGCAAACTTTGGAGCAACAGCTTGCCAGTGGAGCCTCGGCTGATGTTTTTGCTTCTGCCGATGTGGCCCACATGCAGAAGGCAGTCACTGCAGGTCTTGTCACGCAAAGTCAAATTTTTGCGCAAAACAAACTGGTCGTCATCGTTCCTAAAAGCAACCCTGGTCATGTAATGTCGTTGAAGGATCTCGCGAAGCCGGGACTGAAATTGGTGATGGGCGATTCCTCGGTGCCGATTGGTATCTATGGCGTGCAAGTGCTAGACAAACTTGGAAAGTCTGCTCAATATGGAGCAGCCTATGAAAAAAGTGTGAAAGCGGATGTTGTTTCTCAGGAAGACACTACAAAGGGAGTTGTCTCGAAGGTACAATTGGGAGAGGCTGATGCTGGTATTGTCTATCGCACAGATGTCACTGCGGCTGTGGCACCTGAAGTGAATGTCATTACCATTCCAGATCAGTACAATGTTGTTGCGCAATATCCAATTGCTGCACTCAAAGCGAGTAAGCAGTCGCAAGCAGCGCAGGCATTCATTACCTATGTGCTCTCGGCTGATGGACAAAATACATTAGAGAAGTACAATTTTATTGCGGCATAAGATCGGTATCAAGCGCAGACGCATATTATCAATTTTATATGTGCTAATGGATGGCGTGAAGATATGGAAGATAGCATTCAAACTCATAAAAGTACAGCAATATACGCAGGATGGCTGGCTAGTATCGGCGTTGCGGTACTGGCCAGCCTCTTTTTTCTTTTTCTGGGCATACCACTGGTTGCACTTTTGTTTCGCGAGCCTCCTGGTGTGATCTGGAGTGAATTTCAGCAACCAGATATCTTGCAGTCGTTACGGTTGAGCCTTGTCACAACCTGTATCAGCACAGGTATCGCTATTATTTTTGGTCTACCTGTTGCCTATGTATTGGTGCGTATGCAATTTCCTGGCCGTAAATTACTCGAGACGCTTGTGACCCTTCCCACTGTGTTACCACCAGTAGTGGCAGGTATCGCGCTCCTTTTGACGTTTGGACGTGTAGGCTTATTGGGACAATATCTAAACCTGATTGGGATCACTATTCCCTTTACGACTGTGGCAGTTGTGATGGCTCAGGTATTTGTAGCGGCTCCTTTTTTTATTAACAGCACAAAAGCTGGATTGGAACAACTTGATCGTCGTTATGAAGCAGCAGCCTACACTTTGCGTGCATCGCCATTTTATACCTTTCGCCGTGTGGTCCTGCCACTGATTTGGCCGGCTCTGCTAGCGGGAATTGGTTTGTCGTGGGCACGTGCATTGGGAGAATTTGGAGCAACGATCACCTTTGCCGGCAACTTTCCAGGAGTAACTGAGACGATGCCGATTGCCGTATATATTGCATCAGAGTCGGACCTGGATAAATCGATTGCTATCTCCGTTGTTTTATTGGCCGTTTCCTTTGGCATCCTGCTCGCATTGCGTCTCAGTCAGCATTATGGTGGGAAAAAATAATGGAAAGAGAGATGTTTCGCTCTAAAATAAATTCTAAGCTCTCTAAGAAATCAGTCTAACTTCATTGACAATTGTCAGGCACCCCAGTACAATAGGAAAAGCGACATCGTTTTATAGCTAGGAGGCCTTGTCATGGCTGTTGTGCATACAGACCTATATCGTCATGAAAACCTCGTCCGGAAGTCAGTTCAGATAGCATCAACGCAGCATAGAGAGTTGAATGCTCTGGCTGTGGAACTTGATTCTTCTCTTGGAGAAGTATTAGAAGCTATTATGGATCTGGTACGGCAAGATGATTTCCAGCAAGTAAAATCGGTCCTTATTGAAAAGCGTGAACGTGAACTCTCCTCTATTAACCACTCTCTCGACGAAGCATATTCCTACCTTGGATCTCTCCCTGAAACGCTTGAAGAAGCCCAATTTTGTTTTAGTGCAGGTCGTGAAGGTATGTTTGCATGAGTAATGAGGCGAGGCAGTCTTTGCCCAGCCTGAAACATCAACAGGATGTGAGCGCAGGTGCTCCCAATCCTCGCCGTGGGGAGATTTGGGATGTAAATTGGTCACCGGGCCGAGGTGCAGAGCAACGAGGTACCCGACCGGCTTTAGTGATACAAAATGATCGAGGTAACACATCATCGTTGTATCCTTTGACGATTGTTGCTTCAATGAGCCGTACAGAACGCGAATTGTCGTTGCATATACGCATTACACCCAGTCCACAGAATGGATTGACTGATTTCACTGATGTCAAATGTGAGCAGATCATGACAATTGAGAAGTCGCGTTTGATCAAGCGACGTGGTAGCATTAGCGCTGATGAGATGCAGCGTGTCGATCAAGCGCTACGCGTAAGTCTTCACCTTCTGCGAGATTAGTTATTTTTGTCTCTTTTTCTCTTCTTTTTTATACTTGACCAGTCGCGTTAGGCATAAAGACCTTCCTTCCATTGTTATCAATTATGAACTATAAGTGATTATTCATTGATATTTTGGCTAGCAGATCGCCGCAATTCTACTTATACCTCTATTTTTAAGATGGCTGGCCTTTGTTTAATAGATTGGCTGTAGCCGTTACCCTTGATCTTATGTTAGAATTTTAGCAAGATACACGACTGCTATTATTAGGCTAAGCAAACAATAAGAATGAACAAACATGTCAGGGGAGATTCAGAATATATGCAGAAACAAGTAGGGACCGTACAGGTCAAACGTAGTTTTCCAGAGATGTTGAAGGGTGGGGTTATTTGTGATGTGGTGAATGCGGAGCAGGCGAAAATCGCAGAGGAAGCCGGTGCTTCGGCTGTCATGGCGCTGGAACGAGTGCCTGCCGATATTCGTGCTCAGGGTGGAGTGGCTCGTATGAGCGATCCAGAACTGATCATCAGAATCAAAGAGGCAGTGACGATTCCTGTAATGGCAAAATGCCGGATTGGTCACTTTGTGGAGGCCGAAATTCTCCAGGCCCTCGGAGTTGACTGTGTTGACGAGTCAGAAGTCTTAACGCCAGCCGATGAGCGTTACCATGTGAACAAGCATCAATTTTCGGTGCCATTTGTCTGTGGTGCGCGCGACCTTGGTGAAGCACTGCGCCGTGTCGGCGAAGGTGCAGCTATGCTGCGTACAAAGGGCGAACCTGGTACCGGTAATATTGTTGAAGCCGTACGGCATATGCGTACTGTGATGGATGGTATTCGCCGTTTACAGAGTCTGCCAGAAGAAGAGCTGATGGCTGAAGCGAAAGAACTGGGAGCTCCTTACGAGCTGGTGGTTGAAGTTGCTCGTACTGGCAAGTTGCCTGTTGTTAATTTCTCCGCTGGTGGTGTTGCCACTCCGGCTGATGCCGCTCTGATGATGCGTTTAGGCGCTGAAGGAATCTTCGTTGGCTCGGGTATCTTCAAATCAGGTGATCCAATGGCTCGTGCCAAAGCTATCGTCAAGGCAACCACGCATTTCCGAGATCCAGAGCTCCTGGCCGAGATATCACGTAACCTGGGAGAAGCAATGGTTGGTATCAATCTGGACACAATTCCAGAGCAAGAGTTAATGGCCCGCCGTGGTTGGTAGTCATATTGGTTAAAAATGAAACATGGAAAAATACAACTTTACACCACGTATCGGCGTATTAGCATTACAGGGTGATTTTGAAGCCCATATTAAGATGCTGAATGAGCTTGGAGCAGACGCAATAGCAGTTCGTCTTCCCAGGCATCTTGATAAATTAGATGGTATAATAATACCAGGTGGTGAGAGTACGACGATCGGTAAGCTCATGGTTGTCTATGAACTCCACGAAATCTTGCAGAAAAAGATACGCGAGGGCGTTCCCACTTGGGGAACGTGCGCTGGTCTGATTTTATTGGCGAAAGAGACGGACAATGCTCTTGCAGGTCAACCATTGTTGGCGAGCATGGACATTTGCGTCCGCCGTAATGCGTTTGGTAGTCAGCGGGAAAGCTTTGAAACTGATCTGTCTGTGCCCGTATTAGGTGAAGCGCCATTTCATACATTTTTCATCCGCGGACCCCTGGTAGAGCGGGTCGGCCCAGAGGTGGAGGTGTTAGCGACGCTCGACGATGGAACCATCGTTGCTGTCCGTGAAGGAAGCCTACTAGGTACTGCATTTCATCCTGAGATATCAGGAGACACGCGTTTTCATCAATACTTTCTCCGCATAGTGCAGAGCGTGCAGCGGTAGAAGCGATCGCAAGATAATCCTTCTATCCAACGCGGGAGTTGTGGATGATAAGACCGGTGTTATATGTTGATTTGCCGGGAATCATCTACGCCATTGACCACCGTGCTCGGGGCAATCAGCGCGATTTCGCAAATTTTGTATGCTGGCTTGAGGCGGTGGAAAATGCGCATCCTTCGCCTCCGGTTTTGCGGCATCTTCTTCCTATTCCTCCAGTGATCCGCACCTGGATTTGTGAGGACCATTGGCGTTTACTGGGTTTTGCCCAAGTGCGTGAACGACCATCCCATATTGCCTGGGATCTCTCTTATCTTGCATCCATGGCGAACAGCGATGCAACCAATTTAGCGGATAACGATATTTTATCCGCACTCCTTGAATACGCGGTAGAGATGGCTGCAACTCATGGCATCCTACGCATTTTCGCGAAAGTGGAAGATGAAGTCCCAGAACTGGACATGTTCCAACGTTCAGGATTTCAACGCTACGCACGCGAGCTAACGTATGTCTATGACCCACACCAGCAAAAATCCAGGTCAACATACGTTTCAGACGGGTCTGATATTCCTTCTCTCCGACGTTGGCATCGCCACCATGTGTGGGGATTGTATCAACTGTATCGCTCGACTACACCGCAACGCGTGCTGACGGCCGAGCTATACGAGGATAGTGAGGAATATGCCAGGCTACATGCCGGGTCACTACAACCAGCTCCTTCCCTTTTTGCACGGGGTAAAGAGAATTATGTATGTGACGTGGGCGTTCGTGTTGGGGCTTGGATGCGGCTCTGTCGAGGTCACGGTTCGACGCCGCACAGCATTTCACTACTAGTGCACCCGGAACATACCGACTTGGCCGAGCCGTTACTACAGTTCGCCATCCGGCGGCTTCTGGAGACTGACGTACGTCGCATCTATTGCCTGGTGCGAGAGTACGATTCTTTTGTTAACACCGCTCTTCACAATAGTGGATTTGAGCAGATCCTGACGAAGGCTCTGCTTGTGCGACACGTGGCGTTACTCGCCACGAGGCAGAGCACAGTCCCCCTGCTAGAACAAAGAGCGGTCTATGGCTTGAAAGGTCTGGGGACGGTCAATTCACGCCAAAAAATAATGAGGTGATAACCTGCCTATGCAACATGTGATCACTGACGATCTGGAGGCTCTACTAGCTACTCTTCCGCCTGGCATTCATGACGCGGTCAATCTGCTAGAGAACCGAAGTGAGCTGCTAGAGATCGTAATGGACCTTGGACGAGTTGCCGAGGGCCGGTTCCCAGAAGGGGAAGTGATCCTTAGTACGACACCGGTAACTTATGCCGATTTGGAATTTGTGGTTGAACGGATCGGGGAATTCGGCGACGATAACCGGGCTGGTATTGAGCGGACACTCCATCGAATCAGCGCATTGCGCAATCGTAAAGGGAGAATTGTCGGTTTAACCTGCCGTATCGGTCGCGCTGTGCTTGGCAGTATTGCCCTGATTCGTGATATTGTCGAACAGGGCCAATCCATCTTGATCCTTGGTCGTCCTGGTGTGGGTAAGACGACGCTGTTGCGCGAGATTGCCCGCGTGCTTGCCGATGAGGCGAATAAGCGCGTGGTGGTGGTCGATACGTCGAACGAGATTGCTGGTGATGGGGATATTCCTCACCCTGGCATCGGTCGTGCGCGACGTATGCAAGTGGCGCGTACAGCAGAGCAGCATGCCGTGATGATCGAAGCTGTCGAAAACCATATGCCACAGGTCATCGTCATTGACGAGATTGGTACCGAGTTGGAAGCGGCGGCGGCACGTACAATTGCGGAACGTGGTGTCCAGTTGGTCGCAACGGCTCATGGTAATTCGCTCGGAAACTTGCTTGTGAATCCGACTCTTTCAGATCTGGTTGGCGGTATTCAAACTGTCACGCTGGGAGATGAAGAAGCACGACGGCGTCATACGCAGAAAAGTATTCAGGAGCGGAAGTCCTTACCAACCTTTGAGGTGGTGGTTGAACAGCAAAGCTGGGAAGAAGCGGTCGTTCATCGCGATGTAGCCGAGACGGTCGATAGTATGCTGCGCGGCCAGCCGATTACAGCAGAAGAGCGCACGCGTGATGAAGAGACTGGTCATGTTTCAGTTCGTCGTAGCACGACGGGAGGCATGGATGTTCCTGGTTGGGGTAATAACTTCGGAGGTCCTAGTCCCCGCCAGACGCAAGGATTCACGACAAGCATGTTTGAGCGTTCGGATCGGAATCATACGCATCTTAGTCCGCTGCGTGGCAACACTGCTAGCGTGCCATCTGTCGATCCACGTGGAGGAGGAGAGCGTGTGCGTAGTCGTACTCAAACGACAGCGCGTATCTCCTCACCTATACAGGCACTGGCACCGACTGGCACCTCGCCACACGATGGGGAGACGCATGCTGCTGTTCTGACTCAGGCCCGACCTGTGACCGAGATCACTGAAGGGATCTATAATGCCAGCGAGCGTGAGCCCGCTCTCGAGTTTCAGCTACCGAAAACGCTGAAGGTCTATCCGTTTGGCGTTAACCGGGATCGGCTATCTGAGTCTGCCCGCCAATTGCGTGTACCAGTGTTGATCACGAACAATGAGCGTGAAGCCGATGCTGTGATAACATTGAAGAATTATTATCGTCGTCAACCTGAGCGCTTACAGCAGGCCGAGCAAGAGCGCAAACTGATTATCATTTTGAAGAATAACACTATTGCCCAGATGCAACATGCTCTGGCTCGCATCTTTGACATTCCTGAGACTACATCTGATGAGGATAGTGAAAGTTCACAAGAAAATTTAGATAATTTGACAAGTGAGAACGAGAGCGAATTTGATGATCCGACCAAGCAGGCAATGCTTGAGACAGAAGATGCTATTCATCAAGTTCTCAATAAAGGTCTCACCACTGCTGAACTGGCTCCGGCGAATGCATATATTCGTCGCTTGCAGCATCAAATGGCCACGCGCTACAATTTGATTTCACGTAGTCGTGGCAAAGAGCCTTATCGCCGTGTTAAGATCTTTCGCGCTCGCGATTAATAATGTAGGTTGTAACTACGCGCATGATTGACCGCAGAGGATGCAGAATGTCTGTATCCTCTGTTTTTATAGCGTGGGATTTCTTTGTCTGTTGTCCTTTGTAATGCCTTGGAAAGCCTTGGAAAGTCTGACTCAGAAAGCTTGAGCAGGTTGTCATCGAGGTATAATTTGCGCTATAATCCTTTCCATAACCCGGAGGCATCGTGGCCTTGTATTTGTGGTCATGATGGCCGAGGCGTCCTCTGTGGGACAAGAAGGAGCTGTAATAGTATGTGTCTTGTAGAGAATGGTGTATCTACTGATTCTTCCTATGAAGGGGCTGACTCTGTCACGATCGCCGATGTCTGGCGTGCGTATAAATTTCTCAAACCACTTATTCATCATACACCTCTATCCCATTCGCGCACGATGAGCGAGTTGACAGGAGCTGAGGTTTATTTAAAGTGTGAGCATATGCAACGCTCAGGTGCTTTTAAAGTGCGTGGAGCTGGCTATAAGCTTTCTACATTGACACAAGAACAGCTTCGAGCAGGAGTTATCACAGCCTCAGCTGGTAATCATGCTCAAGGTGTAGCTATTTCAGCAGCTCAATATCATACAGCATGTACTATTGTCATGCCTGAAAGTGCTCCTCTGGCGAAAGTGACGGCGACCGAAGGCTATGGTGCAAAGGTTGTGCTCTATGGCGCTACTTATGATGATGCTTATCAGCACTGTCTGGAACTACAGCAGCAGAGCGGAGCCACCTTTATCCATGCTTTTAATGATCCATATGTCGTAGCAGGCCAGGGAACTCTCGGCCTGGAGATGCTCAATGATCTGCCTGATGCAGACGCTATTATTGTCCCGATCGGTGGTGGTGGTTTAATCTCTGGTATTGCAATTGCCGCGCGAGCCTTGAAACCTGATATCACCATTATTGGTGTACAAGCCTCAGGTGCTGCTAGTTGTCGTGCCTCTCTCGACGCTGGTATGCCTGTCACCTTGCCTGCTGCCACAACTATTGCCGATGGTATCGCAGTCAAACGTCCAGGTGACTTGACCTTTTCGATCATTCAGAAACTAGTTGATGATATCGTCCTGGTGGATGATGAGGCCACAATAAATGCGGTGCTTCTGCTCATGGAGCGCTGTAAGATGATGGTTGAGGGTGCTGGGGCGATAGGTCTGGCAGCGCTCTTAAGTGGCAAGGTCAATTTTAAAGGCAAAAAAGTGCTGGTGCCATTAACCGGCGGAAATATCGATATCAATCTGGTCGGACGCTTTATCGAACATGGTTTGGCCACGGCGGGTCGATACTTTGTAATCCATACACGCCTGACAGATCGTCCAGGTGAATTGATGCGCATGCTGGCTATCATTACAGATATGAGAATTAATATCATTGATGTGCGTCACCAACGTATTTCTAATCGTTTGCCAATCATGCAACGTGAAGAGACAATTATGCTGGAAACTAGTAATCGAGCACAGTGTCTGGAACTGTTGAACCATCTCCGTGCCGAAGGATATATGGTTGAAGAGGCGCAAACCTTTGATTAAGAGTAGCTCTGTACGTTAAAACAGCATGACAAATGCCATATTGTTTTAACGCACAACCTATGTATAAAACTACTATTGATGAATCTCTCTTTTAGAGCGACTAGAGAGGCTCAACACGCAATAGCACATCACCTTTTTGGACGACATCTCCGCTGGTAGGAATAAGAGACACAACGCGACCCGAAACCTCCGCATTGATCTCGTTAAAAACCTTCATAGCTTCGATCAGCGCCACAACTTGTCCCACATGTATAACATCACCAATATTAGTAAATGCTGGTGTGGTGGGCGATGCAGCTGAGTAATAGACACCAGTGAGTGGTGCCACGATAGCTATCGATTTATCTGCTGCTTTAGTCGCTCGACTTCCTGCAGGCGTTGCTTGTCCTGGCAACGCGACCTCGGTTGGTACGCTCGTCATCACCATACCTGGATTACGGCGTATGGTGACTTCAGTATCGCCTTCGGTTAGGATCAATTCGCCAATCGTACTCCCTTCGAGTACAGAGGCGATCTCTTCGATGCGTTCCAACCACGATAATTGTTTTTCTGTATCCATGTTCTTCTTAATTTTCGTATCGCTTGAAAATCAGGCTTGTGTTATGACCACCAAAGCCCATTGAGTTTGACATGACTACGTTTACAGTGGCGCGACGAGCTTCGTTTGGGACATAATCAAGATCACATTCTGGATCTGGATGTTGCAGGTTAATCGTCGGAGGAATAATACTATTCTGAATAACTTGAACAGCAATTACTGCCTCGACGGCTCCCGCAGCACCTAGCGTATGACCCATCATTGACTTTGTCGAACTGATGGCCACACGCCGGGCATAGTCTCCGAACGTAGTTTTGATCGCCTGTGTCTCGATGCTGTCATTGAATGGTGTGCTCGTGCCATGAGCGTTGATATAATCAATCTGATCAGGACGTAAGCCTGCCTTTTGCAGGGCGCGGCGCATGGCTCGTACCAGACCTTCACCACCTGGGGCAGGTGCTGTTACGTGACTGGCGTCACCTGTGCTGGCATAGCCAACTAATTCCGCCAGGATGTTTGCTCCACGCGCTTTGGCAAAGTCTAGATCTTCAAGAATAAGCATGCCTGAGCCTTCGCCCATGACGAAGCCATCGCGCTCAACATCGAAAGGACGACTAGCCTCGTGGTAATTTTCGTTGTGGCGTGAAAGAGCATGCATATTGTCAAAGGCCGCCATAGAAATCGGTGTGATAGATTTTTCTGCACCACCAGCAATCATTGCTTTTGCGTCGCCACGACGGATAGTTTCCCATGCCTCTCCAACCGTGTTACCACTGGTGGCGCAAGCCGAGACTGCAGCCCAGTTGGGTCCTTTGGCACCAGTCATAATCGAGACAATACCTGGTGCCCCATCAATAATCATCATATTGATAAAGAATGGGCTGATGCGATCTGGTCCTTTTTCAAATAGAGCCTTGAACTGATCATGCATTGTGGCCAGCCCACCAATACCACTACCAATATAGACACCAACATCATCAGCTATATCTGACGTGATGTCTAATTTTGCATGAGCAAGTGCCTGTTTCGAAGTGGCAATAGCCAGTTGTTCATATGGATCGTTGCGACGAGCTTCTTTACGATCCATATACAGGCTGGGGTCAAAATTTTTGATCTCCCCACCGAAATGTACACGATGCTTACTCGTATCGTAGGCCGTGATTTCGGAGATACCCGATTTCCCTTGAACAAGAGCTTCCCATGATGAGATCAGATCATTGCCTAACGAGGTAACCAGTCCCAATCCGGTTACTACTACGCGAGACATAAAGTCACCTCCCTTTCGACTAAAAAGGCATCCAGAGAAAATGCCCCGTGTGAATTATTCATTGCGCGTTGTATACACGCTAATTGATGCCTAGAGACGCTGCCTCTTCTTGAATAAAACGTGTGTAGGTATCACCACTGATAAAACGATCATGTGCGAGTAGACGCTGATGGAATGGAATGGTTGTGGTGATGCCTTCGATCACGAACTCGTCAAGCGCACGCTGCATACGTGCAATGGCTAGATCGCGTGTCTCGGCCCAAACAATAAGCTTAGCGAGCAACGAATCATAGTGCGGCGGCACTTCATAACCTGCATAAAGATGGCTATCGACGCGGACACCAGGCCCACCTGGTGGTAAATATTTCTCGATGACGCCAGTTTGCGGCCGAAAATCCTTATCGGCATCCTCCGCTGTAATGCGACACTCGATAGAATGTCCACGAAGATGAATATCTTTTTGTCGAAGCTGCATAGGTTCGCCAGCGGCGATATGCAGTTGTTCTTTGACAAGATCCAGGCTCGTGACCATCTCAGTCACTGGATGTTCGACCTGTAAACGCGTATTCATTTCCATGAAATAGTAGCGATTTTGCTCATCTACCAGAAACTCAAGTGTACCAGCGTTGCGGTAACCAACTTCTTGGACCGCATGAATGGCTCGTGCTCCCATTTCGTCGCACAAAGAGCGTGGCAAGATGGGAGTTGGTGATTCTTCAATCACCTTCTGGTTGCGGCGCTGGCAAGAACAATTACGCTCTCCCAAATGGATACCGTTTCCATAGTTGTCCACAAGGACCTGAATCTCAACGTGACGAGCTTTTGGCAGATAACGCTCTAGATAGATACCATCGTCATGGAAAGCTTCACGGACCTCATTTTGAGCCACTGTAAAAGTATGTTCAAACTCTTCTGGCTGATTGATCAGGCGAATGCCACGTCCACCGCCGCCTGCCACTGCTTTCAGCATCAGAGGAAACCCGATTGAATGGGTCGCATCTTTTGCCTCTGCTAATGTGCGTAAAATAGGTGTGCCCGGAAGGGTTGGCAATCCCGCTTCAATCATAGCTTGACGAGCGGAAACCTTATCACCCATAATGGACATTACCTCGGCTGATGGGCCGATAAACGTGATGTTGACATCATTACAAATTTGAGCAAAGCTTGTATTCTCTGCTAGAAAACCATAGCCTGGATGAATTGCTTCTGCATTGGAAATAATAGCGGCGCTAATAATATTTGGAATATTTAGATAGCTTTTCCCACTAGCTCCTGGCCCGATACAAATGCGCTCATCTGCCATTTTTACAGGGAGCGAATCGCGATCAGCTTCGGAATGGGCAATGACACTAATTATTCCCATTTCGCGACAAGCGCGAATAATGCGTAATGCAATTTCACCACGATTTGCAATTAAAATCTTATGAAACATATGCATATAGATAAAGCGACCGTTGTTTGGTGCTTTGTCTTACTCCTCCCACTTATAAACCCTTGTGAGGGGGATTGTATGCAAATTATATCACAAGCTCGTAACATTGAGGAGCACTCATTTTCTCTTAGTTCGGGACATTCAAAAAAACTGCTGTGATTTTCTCCTAGCTTGACAACCGGGACAGTAGGTTTGATACTAAGTGCGCGAGCTGCCTTTCTGGCGTAGCATTTGAGACTGACGAAGGAGTTGTTGTATGTTTGATAAAAGTAAGCAGGGACATAGTTTCCCGTCCTTTACGATCACTGTTGAGCGCTGTAAGCTTTCTGAGTTGGCTCTAGCGCTGGGTGACGAAAATCCGATCTATTATGATCCGGCGGCGGCGCGGGCGGCGGGCTACGATGATGTGCCGCTACCTCCAACCGCAGCAACGATATTTACTTTTTGGGGTAATACAAGACTGTGGGAGCAATTAGCGAGTGTAGGCATTAATGTCACACGTATTCTTCATGGCGAAGAAGAATATGAGTATGTGATGCCAATTGCTGCTAATGATGTTCTGACAGGGGTCACAACTATCGTGGATGGCAAGAGTCGTCCCACAATGGATATTGTAACGACTGAGACCCGTTATACGAATCAGCATAATCACTATGTGTTACGCGTTAAAACAATGTTCGTCGTGCGTGAATAGTCGTCTGTTTATTGTTCTCTCGCAATACATTTGAAAACTGTGCATACATGATAGTCTAAGGAGAAATGATATGGCTGCCTATGCTCATATTCCAACCAGTCGTTATTTTGAAGATATACAGGTTGGCGAAGAGATTCCTCAATTAGTTAAAGCTCCAGTGACCCATCAGCAACTCGTGCGCTATTCTGGGGCCTCTGGTGATTTTAATCCGCTGCACACAAATCCCAAAGTTGGCGAGGAAATTGGAACTGGCGGTATTATTGCTCATGGTATGCTCATCATGGGATTCGTGGGACAGATGCTGAGTGATTATGTTGGTCCGCAATCACTGCGCAAATTTGGTGTTCGCTTCAAAGGTATGACTCATCTCGATGATGTTATCACGTGTACCGGGACCGTTACTGAGAAATATGAGGCGGATGGACAAGGTTATATTAAAGGGAAGGTGCAGGCCAAAGATCAGAATGATGATCTTAAGGTCTCTGGAACTTTTACGGCTTGCGTTCCTTATCGCCATGCCGAGTAACTCTTCTGATTTTCTCTTCCTGGCGCTACAGGGATCTGGGAGATTGAAAAAGTTATAGTCGTTATGATCCATATAGGAAGAATGGATAGACAAATGCATCCATTCTTCCTGTATGGATCATTTATATATAGCCTAAAAAGATTGAATTGTATCAATTTATGCATAGACATGGTAATATATTCTGTAGATGCTAAAGATAGAGTGTATATTTTTCACCTTACGCAAGAATCTTTCTAGGCATATTTAATATTGTGAGCTTTTGGCTGGCTCTACCGCAACGAAGTGGAGGAGAGCGTGCGCTATCCAAATGCTGTATTTCGGTTTCTACTGAATACATCCTGGCTCTCTCAAATAAGTCTGACAGTTTTGTCTGTGCTTGTTTCATTGTTGCTTGTCATTTACTCACCCTGGTTGAACCATAATCCAATTGTGTTTGTTGTGCCTGTTGTACTGGCCTCTTGGATGTTCTATCGATCGGGTTTATTTCTTTGCCTCAGTGTTCTTTTCTTCGTTTCATGGCTCTGCAATTACGCTACGTTTGGTTCCATATTGCCTTCAGCCCAGGGAATATCAAATTTCGTAATAAATGGTTGTGCGCTTCTCTTTCTTGGTCTATTAGTGAGTTCGTTGCGGGCTGACATCTCCCTTTCAGATAGCCTGTATATCTCCCTGTCAGATGCTTGCGAAGAGCAGTCTGGTATGAATAATGTGAAAGACCAGTTTCTACAAAAAGTAAATCATGAGCTGCGTACACCTCTGACCGCGATTTATGGTTATCTTGAATTGTTACTCGAATATGGCGATCAACTAGATAGTGAGATGCGTATTGCCTTTTTAAAACATGCGATGCAGGGGTGTGATGAATTGCAACTCCTGGTCAATAATGTGTTGGATACTATGGGCATGGAGAAAGAGCGGCAATCTTTATATCTTGAGCCGCTACCAATCCGCGATATTTTATTTGAAGTGCTTGAACGCTTTGATCCTAAGACGTTGCAGGAGCATCCTATTCAAGTTGATATCCCCAATTACATTGTTGGAAAGGCAAATGCACAATATTTACGTCAGGTCTTACGTAATTTGTTATCCAACGCTTTTAAGTATGTTCCCGCAGGCACATCCATTATCGTAAGCGCTGCATTGTTTGGCATGGTCGTACATCCTCGGCACGCCTCGCCAGAGATTTGTATTAAAGTGAAGGATTTTGGATCTGGTATAAAGGCAGATGAGATACCGTTATTGTTTCAGCAGTTTGTGCGTTTACGCCGCGAACAGATCAGTCGGGTGGGGGGATCAGGATTAGGTCTTTTCCTGAGTAAGCAGTTTGTTGAGGCTATGGGTGGTCGGATCTGGGTAGAAAGTGAGGGTATTGAGGGTCAAGGGAGCTGCTTCTGTTTTACCATACCCTGTGTCATTCATCCTGATGTTACATTTAAGACTTCTCCGGATGACTTCATCAAATTTGGTTCTTCTTTGTTTATCAAGTAACATTGGCTGTATGTTGCTTGTATACTATGCTCTTTTTTTGGTGGAGAGAATATGTTCATGCTATACTTTATTTATAGCAAACAGATAATCCACACATCTGCTTCTTAATTTCCACGTTTTTTAACTGCGCTGATAGTTAGGCACAACCTTATTTTAGATTGTTAGCGCAGTACCATAGAAAGGTTTGGGTGATGCTATGCTAAAAGAAGGCATCATACATGCGCTAAAGAACGTTTTACCAGCGGGACGGGTGTTGACTGATAGAGCAACTTTGATTTCTTATGAAGTTGATGCTGGCTTGGATAAGGGTTTCCCTACTGGCGTGGTCTTTCCTCGTACGGCAGAAGAGGTGATGCGTGTGATGCGTTGGGCCTCGACGTATGGTGTACCCTTGATCGCTCGTGGTGCTGGCACTGGACTTTCAGGCGGAGCGGTTGCGGATCGTGGCGGCGTCATTGTTGAGTTTGTGCATATGCAGCGTATCTGCGAGATGGATGCCCTGGGGCGGAGCGTGGTGGTAGAGCCAGCTCTGATTAATCTCCGTCTGGCTGAACAAGCACAGTTGCTAGATCTCTATTTTCCTCCTGATCCTTCTAGCCAACGTGCGTCAACGATAGGAGGGAACGTTGCTGAGAATTCTGGCGGTCCACACTGCTTTAAATATGGCGTGACTACTAATTATGTGACTGGCATGGATGTTGTACTTGCCAATGGTCAAAGTCTCAAAGTTGGAGGTCGAGCCTTCGATTATCCAGAATATGATTTTTGTGGCCTGATCACTGGCAGCGAGGGGATGTTGGGGCTGATTACTTCTATCTCGTTACGCTTGCTGCGCAGACCCCCGGCGGTAAAGACTCTGCTGGCGATCTTTGACACGGTTGAGCAAGCAGGCGTTGCTGTCTCTGCTGTCATCACCGTTGGACTGACGCCCGCTACGATGGAGATGATGGATCAACGCATTGTGCGTATTATAGAGCCATTCGCGCATGCTGATTTACCTCTGGATGCTGGTGCTGTCTTGATTGTTGAATTTGATGGCTATGCTGAGAGTTTGGATGGGCAAGCTGATGAAATCATTGATATCTTACGGACACATGGCGGCAAAGATATGCGTGTGGCTCGCGATGAAGAAGAGCGTGCCCGCATCTGGATCGCACGTAAAAGCGCTGCTGGTGCGATAGCACGTGAATTTCCGGCTCAATATACCGTAGATATTACTGTGCCGCGTAGCCAACTCGCAGCGATGCTTGCGGAGGCCAATCGAATTGGTGATGAGTATAATATACGGATGGGCCATGTATTTCATGCTGGCGATGGGAATTTACATCCGATGCTCATGGTTCCTGATCCTAATGATCTAGAACTGATGGGACGTATACACGCTAGCGGCCGCGAGATTGCTAAAAGTTGTGTAGCTATGGGAGGCAGTATTACTGGTGAGCATGGAGTTGGCATTGAGAAACGCGACTTTATGTTATTGATGCATAATGCTGCTGAATTGCTCGCCATGTGGGATGTCAAGCAAGTGTTTGATCCGCACTACTTGTTAAATCCAGGCAAGATTTTTCCACCTTCTGATCAAGATCAGTCGATCCCATACCGTGGATATGTTCCCCTGGATCAACTTGTTCCTCCGGCGGCTGAGATCACTCTTGAAGGTTATACTCCACCTTCGGCGCAAGCAACTGCGCGGCAACTTCAGGCTCTCGCCCAGGCGCAAAAGTCGATCACGATTACTGGAGCTGTGCTTGCAGAACAATCCTCATTATCATCAACGCGGTTAAGTATGTCCGCACTCAGTGGCATTACCGTTTACGCTCCAGAAGATCTGTATATTACAGTTGGCGCTGGTACTCCGTTGGCGGAGATTCAGCACTTTTTGCGTGAACGTGGTAAGTATCTTCCATTGGTAGCGCCGTGGTCCGAAACCACGATTGGTGGCCTGGTGGCAGCAAATATCAATTCTCCATTACGTATGCGCTATGGAGCGGTCCGTGATATCGTTCTTTGCACCACGGTTGCT
This sequence comes from uncultured Chloroflexia bacterium, assembly GCA_963699315.1. GTDB lineage: Bacteria > Chloroflexota > Ktedonobacteria > Ktedonobacterales > Ktedonobacteraceae > Dictyobacter. Next base: position 1,785,461 of record OY969433.1, on the reverse strand, counting down.
CTTGCCGATGGACGTGTCATTCGGACTGGAAGACCACTTGTCAAAAATGTTGCGGGATTTGATCTTACTAAGGTTTTTGTGGGCTCATATGGGACCCTTGGTGTGCTGGTCGATGTTTCGCTCAAAGTGTTTTCTCAGCCACGACTACGGCGCACTTTGCTATTTCCTGTGATGGATCTAAGTACAGGCTTGCGTTGGGGACAGGAGATGGTTCGCCTTGCGTTAACGGCATCAGCTGTGGTGCTTGCCAATGAGCCTCTCGGACCCGATGAGCTGGCTAGCAGTCCCTATGTGCTGGCGTACACGGCAGAAGGCATACGCGAGGACGTTGAGGCCGAGTTGGATCAGGTGCAGAAGGCTCTTCAACTCTGTGAAGCTCCTACTCCTTTGATTACAGATACGGAAGCTCTTACGGGTACTGAGTTGTGGGTGAGAAGCATCAGTGCTAGCGATGCCGCTGATGCTTTCATGCTGCGTATCGGCGTGCCTGTCAAAGAGCTGGCGCTTTATCTGGAAGGTCATGCCGCATTGTTGCAGGAGGGTTCATATGTCGTTGATTTTGCTAGCGGTTTGATTTACGCGACACGCCGCTTCTCGACTGTCGCAGCGGCGAGCACTTGGATAGAAACATTGCGCCAGGCCGCTCTGCCTCTAGATGGTTATGTTATCCTCATTGCACAGCCTGACGAGAGTCAGCATTATATCAAGCGTTGGGGCTATCAACCTGCCAGTTTAGAGATCATGCGAAGCTTAAAAACGCAGTGGGACCCTCAAAATATATTAAATCCACATGTCTTTGTTATCGATGCCGACTGATTTGATCTCTTTCTGTATCTTTTGGTTCATCTCTTGCGTGAATTAGTAGTTGATCCCTCTCACTTTTTGAGAGTTATCCACATTCTAGAACGTTTGTCCACATAGTTATCCACATTCTTCGCCTTTTATCTACAGTGTTCAATGGGAATAGATGTATCATATTGATCTACTTGATGCGTATTTTAAATAAGCAGAAATTTTCTCTAATAAAACCTCACATAACAGCCCCCAAACTTAGCATCGGATAAGAAAAACCTTAGGAATAGAAGCTTAGAAAGTTTTAAGCTAACCCTAAGGTAGCTTTAATCTCTTAAAATTATGCTTAGAGTGCCTTATGGTAGAGCTTATAAGCTCGAAAAACGCTTGCGGTTTCGGAGGGGAAAATCTATACTGACAGCAGTTAAAAGAAAGTGAGGGTTGTTCATTATGCAAACTAAAGAACGTACACAGGGTCATAAAATGCAGTCTGGTGAAATAAGTGATGGAATGCTGGTTACACGAACCTTATCTGGTGATCAGAGCGCATTTGAATTGTTCGTGCAACGCTATCACACACCACTATTTAATTTTATCTGTCACCTATTGGGTGACTATGATCAGGGTTGCGATGTTTTGCAACAAGTTTTCTTACAACTCTATATTTCTATGCCAACCCTACGCACGGGTGAACCCTTGAAAGCCTGGTTATTTCAAGTAGCACGCAATCGCTGTCTGGATGAATTGCGTCGCAAGCGGTCAATCCATTTTTCTGAACTAGATGCTAATCATGATGATGACGATCTATCCCCACTCGATATAATGCCAGATACACAGCCCTTGCCAGATGAGATGGCCGAACGTAGCGATCTCCAACAGGCATTACGCAAAGCAATTGATGCTCTACCACCAAAGTTCCGCTCGGTGGTGCTGTTACGTTATGCTGGTCAATTGAGTTTCTCCGAAATTGGTAAAACATTGAGCATGCCTGAAGCAACCGCAAAGACCTACTTCCAGCGTGCCCGCCCATTACTGCGAACAGCTATGGCGAGTCATTGGAAACCCGAGCAAAGCACCTCACTTGCTTGACATCCTTAGCTAGTATCTTAGTATTTTCTAAGAAAGCTTGGAAAACTGAAACTTCTTTCTAATGTTATTCGTGTTACAAACAGATAACGAAGATGAATAGCGTAGAGGGAGTTCTGATGGATAACATATCTTTGGATTTAATCGATATTGATGAAGTTTTTGCACAGTTGAAACAATTTACGCCGCCAATCGATATGGTAGATCGTATTATGGATGCGGTTTCGAAGCTTCCTTTTGACTATCGAGTACCAGAATCGCCCTGGATAGATCCCGATGTGCTGGCGATAGCAAAATAATTGCATAACAACCAAACACAATTTTGAAATAATAATGAAGAACTCTCAAGGCAAGGCTGAAAGTCTTGCTTTTTTATCTGTACCTGGGCCCAGGTTTGCCGCGTGCCAATATTGAGCAAATCTTACATTATGCAAAGTGTTGAGAGCATGAGAAATAACATAACTCAGCAAGGAGCAGAAAATATTATATTAATCCCTCTGAAAATAGCTATAGTATGAGATAATAAAGAATGTCCTCTGTAAAAATCCTCACAAAGATAACGGAACCGTAAGCAAGATATGGTATTATCAGGTAGTATTTTGTCATTGTGCATATGAATAGCGGTGATGAAGGGGGATGTAATGATGCTACCAGAATATCCAACGATGAGCGTTGAGGATTATTTGATCCTCGATAATAATAGCACAGATGTGCGTTTTGAATATTTGGACGGCAAGTTAAGAATGCTTGCGGGTGGCACGAATAATCACTCCAAGATTACTGCAAATATGATTGGTATTCTCTACAATCACCTAAACAATAAGCCTTGTTCCACTTATAGTCCAGATATGCGATTACAGCTCTCAGAGTCACGGTATGTGTATCCAGACGTTATGGTAAGTTGTGATCAGCGGGATAACGAACGAGCAAACACAGTACAGTATCCTTGTCTTGTAGTCGAAGTGCTTTCTCCAAGCACGGAGATGATCGACCGAGTAAAAAAGCTTGCCTATTATCAGGCCTGCCCATCCATTCAAGAATACGTTATGATCGACTCCCAGCGATATCAGGTTGATGTTTATCATCGCAAAACAGAGAAAAAGTGGGTACAGGAAATACTCGGGCTAGAAGATATACTTGCGCTGGAATGTCTGAATGTACAGATTCCCGTTAAGGATCTCTATAGAAGGGTATCCTTTGTCTGATTGCATCTTTGGCATTTTGCACCATCTAAACGCCCTAATGACCTTTCAGCTAGAGAAAGCAGAGAGATCATTTCGCTATCTAATTGAATTGGTGGGTTAGGAGGCAGTGGCATTGGAACGAATGCCTTATAGCCACCAATTTGATTGACGTAACTACCAGCACGGTTAGTATTTATATTTTTCTTGTCGCTATTCTCTAACATAAAAAATCCTTATTATCGAAAAAGCCTCGAACCGATAATAAGGATAGCATAAAAAATTATTTTTGTCATGTCTAAAGAAGAAATATCGTGTAAAGAAATTTAATGCTTTATAAACACTAAAGTAATCTAATATAACTAGATGCATTTTTTTAATATAAAATAACATTCGATAGCGTGGCTCAATGATTTTATTACTGCTTAAGAATTTCGTTTTGATACTTAGATAACTCATCTTGTTAATAGATTTTTGAAGGGAACATGGCTTTATGATATACTCGAAGGTTTTACCAATAAAATCCATAAAATCGTTTCCCAAATTGAAGATTGCCTTAAAGATATTGAGCTGTTAGTTATTCTTTACTTGCAGCCTTTAAAAATCTTTTTTGATGAATATAAAGAAACCGTAAATTACAGTACCAAAAAAGCATTAGAGGAAGATAGCAACCCTGATTGTACACTTGAAATAACCATGTTAAAAACAGCGAGTATGGAATTTAAAGCATCTCTTGCTAAACTTTTGCGAAAAAAAGGATACAGTTATTTGTAGTGATTATCTATAATTTGGAGTCTGCCAAGTACTTTTCTTATTAGTTGATAAACCACAAAGATTATATGAGGGATCGGTCACGGGTACCAAAAAGCCCATCCATAGCTTTTGTGCCTGTTTGCTATGGATGGGCTTTGGAAGGTCTTTAAGGTGGGCGATTAGGGATTCGAACCCCAGACCTACTGCGTGTAAAGCAGCCGCTCTAACCAGCTGAGCTAATCGCCCGTAATCACTTATGCATGCATCCGATCCGATGACTCTTTTCGAATGCTAAATGGGTGCCCTCGAGTGGACTCGAACCACCACGCCTTGCGGCACAGCCCCTCAAGCTGCTGCGTATACCATTCCGCCACGAGGGCATATCCTTACTGGACTACGCGACGTATCATACACTGCTGACTCCTATCTTGTCAACTAGTTTTTTGATGAATTTTCTGTTCAGTTTCAAATCGGGAGACAACTGACCAGGCCAATTGGCAACATCTGGGGGATTGAGCTTTTGACAGGTTTTCTGTAATGATATGAACAGCTGAATTAGCCTCTTCTGAAAAATAACCAGCTAAAGCTTGTACTGAGAGTTAATAACTTTAGTATAGCAAAAAGCCCAAAATAATTTCAACTTGTTTTTTTTTGAAAAATGCATATCAGATTTACCCCTGTTAAACAGTCTATATAAGTAGGAGGAAAAAAATCTCATTTGTAGCGGGCTTCGTTGGATGGGTTGTATTCTTTTACTTTTGCAAATACGAGAAAAAGAGCGCTGTATCAAACATTTGTACCATTAGACCCCTATAGTACTACCTGTATGTGCCTGCATGTGCGTTTTATATAGTGGACAATAAATTACGTTAAAATAGGTGTACGATTCTGAGGGGGCTCAGTCGTGTACTTGTTAGAACTGTATGATGCTATGAGCCATTGAGGCATAATCTAACTTCCTGGTAAGTAGTAGGTCCAGACAGGGGTATGCTATACTGAAGGGCACATATCGTATCCCGAACAAAAATAGAGAAAAGATGGGGGGCTCACAATCAGCGGCCGATCGAAAAACCAAAGCGGTCACCTGGACCGAGGCACCTTCCTTCACAAGCGCTATCAGGTTCAAAGGGTTATTGGACAAGGTGGCATGGGTGCGGTATATCTGGCGAAGGATATGAAAGAGCAGGGACAACTTTACGCTATTAAAGAGATTAGTGTGTCCCAGATCCCGGCGAGCGAACAACAGAAGACGATTAATAACTTCAAGTCTGAGGCGAAGATGTTGTGGTCGTTGCACCATCCTAACTTGCCTTCCATGCGGGGTGTGTTCGCTCAGGATGATTGCTACTTCCTGGTGATGGAATATATTGATGGGTTTACGCTTGAAGAGTTACTTGAGCGTAACGAAGGTCCGTTCCCTGAGAGACGTGTGCTCGATTGGGCCCGGCAACTTTGTGATGTCCTGGCATATCTGCATAGTCATCGCCCACCTATTATTTTCCGCGATATGAAGCCAGGCAATATTATGTTAACGCGCAATAATGGACAAATAAAGCTGATCGATTTTGGTATTGCGCGCCTGTTTCGTGCCTCTCATGCACAGGATACGCAGGTTCTGGGAACGCCTGGTTATGCGCCTCCCGAACAGTATGGGAAGTCGCAGACAGATGAGCGTTCCGACATTTATGCGCTTGCTATGACGCTGTTCCACTTACTAACCAATACATTGTCGGATGAGGGGTTTGGTCTGGAAAATGTGCGCCAGATTAATCCTCGTATTTCTCCAATGGTGGCTCGCGCTCTGGAAAAGGCGACGAGTATCAAGCCGGGTGATCGGTATGAGAGTGTGGAGATGTTTCGCCATGCTCTCTTAGGCGTTGGAACCTTTGGCTTTGCAACTGGGGAAGTTGCTTCGACTCCTGAAGAACTGGCGGCGCTCTGTGCTCATTATCCAGAGGAGGCGGCGGAGTACCTCGTGGATAATGAGATCGAGTCCTGGCTTCTTGATCTTGGTGAGGATGAGTTATCAGAGATCGCTACTCATCTGGCGCAGACGGTCTCTGATCCCGTTGATGCGATTGAACAGTTTGTCGAGGCGGTCGTGACCAATAAGAGCGGCGTTATGCGCTATACAAATGCCCCGACGGCTAACACGAGTAACGCGGCCGGCACAAGCAACGTGCAGGTACGCAGTCCGATGACACGTCATCAGACTCCGCCTCCTATCACAACTACGGTCAATAGCCGCTTGCGCCAAACGCCGAAGCGTGGCGCTCCTGTGCCGGTTAGTCCGCGTATCCTTGACTTTGGGACTGTCTATCCTGGTATTTCGGCACCATTGAAGATTACCATTGGAGATGCATCGGGGTATCCTGTCTATGGGACGTTGCATACGGCGGATACATGGATACAGTTAAGTCAGACAACATTCGACACTGCTCAGACGGAGATTAGCGTTCGGGTCAATAGTTTGCAGCTCTCGCGCAATAGTCACTACGCTGGAACGATTGTTATCGATCTAGAGGATAGTGTGCGTGGCGAAATTGTGGTCAAGGTAGAGGCGGAAGTTCAAGGCTATATCGTACGCAACAAACGCCATCCTGGTCGTACGAACGGCGCTGATCTGGATTACGATGATGATGATGATGAGCTGGATAGTCAAGGAAATATTTCAGCGGTTGGATCAGGGATGGTATCTCAATCTACGACGATGACTCCACCACTTTTGGTTCAGAAGCATGGCAATGATCTCGACAAATTTGGTACGCCCTATGTGAATGATTGGCAGCTCAATCCTATGGGGGGTACGCTGCGCAAATGGCAGCAGATGGGTCTGACATTGTTTGGAGCGTTCATGTCTGCTAGCTTGGGCTATATCTGGCTAGAGCATATGAAACCACCGCCTCTAGTGCCTAATCCATTGTTTTTGCTGGTACTCTTCATCGCTATTCCGGCGGCGACATTTGGTGCTCTCGTCGTGCAGCGTGGCAATGGTCTGAAGCGCGTCAATATGATGAATTGTACTTTAACTGGTATGACTAGCTCTCTGGTGATACTGGGATTTGCTGAGTTGATCTGGCAGATTGCTGCGTCACATGTTCATCCTGCCTGGATTCAATTAGTTGTCATGCTCACTGCTGCTGCTGTTGGCGCTGCTACTGGCGTCTATCGGGTGCCCTGCCAGGCCATTTTGGGCTGCATTAAAAGCATTCAGACGACGACCAGGCAGTCGCGTTGGATGATGGTCTTGCTGGCTATTTTGCTTGGTGGTCTACTAGGTGTTTTCTTGACTTTCGGCTTTCACTTTGGCCTCTTTACAGTGTCTGGTATGCTGATAGCGATAGGCATTATGGTGGGATTGGTGGAGCGAGTGGATTATCTGGTGAAGTATAAACGCCTGTAGAAGGTTTGAAGGTTTGCAGTGGGGAACGCGATGCACGTGCAGCCGGATCTAATAGTAATACTTGGTCCGACTGCTTCAGGAAAAAGCACTCTAGGAATTACTTTGGCACAACGCTTTCATGGAGAGATTATCTCTGCTGATTCGCGTCAAGTCTATCGCGGACTGGATATTGGAACAGCTAAGGTTACGCTTGCTGAAAAAGCTCTTGTGCCGCATCACTTGTTGGATATTGTGGAACCAGATGAAGTCTATAGTGTTTCACAATTCCAGCAGGCGGCATCAATGGCGATCGCAGATATCCTTCAGCGGGGTCACCAGCCTTTTCTGGTAGGTGGATCGCCTCATTATATACAGACTGTCGTTGATCACTTCGATATCCCGACTGTTCCTCCACAGCTTGATCTGCGTGCCCAATTAGAAGTAAGACCTCTGAGCGAACTTCTCGAACAACTGGCGGAATTAGATCCTCAGTGTGTGGCAAGCATTGACCGCAAAAATCCACGCCGTATCATTCGTGCCTTAGAGGTCTGCCTTGTGACTGGAAAACCATTTTCGCAGCAGCGAGGCGTTTCTCAGTCGCTGTATCGTTGCGTGCTGCTAGGTATTCACTGGCCGCGTGAGATATTGTATCAGCGCATCGATAGCCGTATCGATGAGCGTGTGCAACAAGGGCTGGTGCAGGAAGTACAGCGTCAACTGGTTCTTGGTCTCAGTCATGAGCGTCTCGATGCTTTGGGATTAGAATATCGCTTTGTGAGTCGTTGGCTACGCGGGGAGTTCACGTCAGAAGCTGAGATGGTACAACGTCTCAAGTATGCCTCTCATGATTTCGCACGTCGTCAATTAAGCTGGTTCAGACGTGATCAGCGTATTGTATGGCTCAATGGTGATACCGAACTGCTTGAGCAAGCTACACAGACCGTACAGGCCTTTCTTGCCCATCCATAAGCAGTTTCCTTTTTAGTACAGGAGTGTTACTATTGTTTGGCCAATAGATCTTTCAAGTTTGGCGAGTAGAATGGTATTAGGCGTGGAGCAATCTGACACCTATCTTTTTATCGATCCACTCATAGGATTTTGCAATGCAATGCAATGCATATGTCTGGGATATAATGGCGAAGTTGGGTTTATATGGTGTCGATTGCTCTGAAGAAAAGGACGGATACTATGGTGACAGCACTTGTTTTGATTAATGTGCAACGTGGTACTGTGAATGAGACTGCCGAGCGTTTGTTAGAGTTGGATGGTGTCTCTGAAGTCTACTCTGTTACCGGTGAGTATGATCTCGTGGCCTTGTTACGTTTCAAACAGTATGAAGATCTGGCGAGTGTTGTCACCGATCACATGCTGAAGCTGACTTCAATTACCCACACACATACCTTGATGGGTTTTAAATGCTTTTCACGCGCTGATCTTCAACAAGCTTGGGATTTAGGTGTCGAATAGGTAGAATTGAAGTGTGTCTATGATATTAACAACTGAGCGTCTGGTACTGCGTGATTTTGAGGAGAATGATTGGATTCCCACTTTAGCGTATCAATCCCATCCCGAATTTCTGCGTTTTAATCCCTGGACGTATCGGACAGAACAGGATGCTCGCTCTTTAGTGCGTATGTTTACCAATTGGAGCTGTGAACGTCCACGTAAGAGGTACCAGCTAGCGATAGTGTTGAGAGCAGATAATCGCTTGATTGGTAATTGTGGCTTGCGTATGTCGCATGCTGATTCTGGTATGGCTGATCTAGGTTATGAATTAGATTACCATTATTGGGGTTATGGTTATGCTACCGAGGCTTCACGTGCGCTCTTGGAATTTGGTTTTGAGCAGCTTCACCTTCATCGCATCTGGGCCTATTGTATTTTGGAAAATACAGCCTCTGCACATGTGCTCAAAAAAATTGGTATGCGTTTTGAAGGAGCCCAGGTGGAGAGCGAATGGATGAAGGGACGCTGGTGGAGTACCCAATTTTACGCTATGCTCGCAAGTGAATGGCAGGTTTCGCGTCATGCCTGTAAATGAATGCGTAATAATAATGACTATTATTACGCATTCAGTGCACGTTTCTTAGTGGCCCTTAAAGGTTTTCCAACACAATCGTGCGTTTCTCTTCAACGGATTTATAGGCGCCAAGGATAACTTTTAATACATTGATGCCTTCGACTTCCGTATTGACAGGACGACGTTTTTCTTGTAAGCAATTGATAAAGTCTTTGGTCTCTTCGGCAAAGGTATCCACACCGGGTAGCTCGATTTTTTGAAGCTCACCACCACGTATCTTATAATGTAGATTGGTACCCTCGCTGTAAGCGTAGCCCTTTTCCGCCACAATGGAGAATTTCTCAGTGATTGCGGCTGGCTCGTAGGCCCAACTGGTTACAATATTGCCAACTGCTCCATCCTTGAAACGCACCAATACCTGTGCTGAATCTTCTCCATCCATAAATTCCAGACGGTGTTTGCTTAGCATCGCTGTGACTTCAGTCGGTTCGCTATTCGCCAGGTAAAGCAGCAAATAGGTGGGATGATAACCCGTATCGATGAGTTCTCCGCCACCGATCATCGCGCGATGACCACGCCAGCCGATACTGCTGGGATCAAATTTGTGATAGAAGCTGTCGGTCGTGCGGATCTCATAGACTTTGCCAAATATGCCCTCATCGATCATCTGTCTGACTTTCGCAACGGCTGGTAAGGTTAGCTGATTGTGTGCGCACATCAACGTCACGCCAGATTCTTTGATGGCTTGTTCAACTTCATGCGCTTCTTCTACCGTCAAGCAGAGAGGCTTCTCGCAGAGAATATGTTTTCCGGCTCTGGCTGCTGCCACAATGGCATCTTTGTGTAAATGATGGGGCAAACAAATATCGACGGCATCGATATTTGCCTTAGCGATCATCTCGTTGTAATCGCTAAAGATCTCTGCTCCACCAACTTCTTGCGCCCGTGTTTCCGCATTCTTCGCAACGACATCACTGACAGCCGTGACTTTTACCTGTTCAGGAATACGAAGATAGCCTCTGATATGTGTTGCGGTAATGCCCCCGCAACCGATAAGTCCAATAGAAATTGTCATGATGGTCATTCCTTCCTTGAGTATGTCTCTCTGTGTAAAAGCCACAGCTATTCGTTTGTAGATGATACTTGTGTAGATGATACTTGCTTGCCTGGGTGATCGTTGGTTGCGAGTTTATTGACGCGCTGCTGTTCACGATACTGCTGAGGCGTGATCTCTATACGTTTCTTGAACACATAGTGCAGATAACTACCGCTGGAAAAGCCATGCTGGATGGCGAGTTGCTCGATAGTTTGATCATTGTACGTCAGGGCCATACAGACCTGCGCCAGGCGATAATGTTCCAGATAGCTGCTAAAGGTTTCGCTTGCCTGTTCATCGAAGATCCTTTGGAGCTGGCGTCCACTGATATGAATTTCTGCCGCTACCTCTTCGAGTGTTAAAGGGCGTGCGTAGTTGTCGCGAATATACTGTGTCGCGAGTCCGTAACGATAGGTATTCATATCACGAGATGGCAATGCTGTCTGGATCTGTGTGACATGGTGAGCACGTGAAGCACGTAAGAGAATCTGTATGATTGCCTGTCGGATGGTTGTAAAAGCGCCCAACTCTCGATCATACCAGGCTCGATACGCAGTGAGAAACCAGCTCATCGCATCATACTGATCTAGCTCAGGATGAGCAGTCATTGCATCAAGTTGGCGGATACACTCCGCCGCTTCAGCGATCTCCCAGGTGTCTCCCCATTTGTTATTATCGGATGACGACGAGAGATCAACGATGTCAATATGTAGGCAAAGTTCGTCGAGCGGTTCCCATGCGTTCGCCTCCTGTTGATGAACTACATAAGGACCTGTGAGATAAAACATTCCGGCATGGACGGGATACAGACCATCTTCTAGGATCACTGAACCTGTTCCACTGGGGATAAAATGGAATTCGTAATCGTGATGCTTGTGCGCTTGAATGATATTTCCAGCTCCTAGCGTCGTGAGATGACAACGTAGAACTTGAATACCATAATGTCCCCAATGGAAGCGGATATCCAAACGATCTAGAGCTTGTGGGTCCGCTTGCATCAACTGGAATTGTGAAGATCCTGTGGCCTTTCTTGTGCTCTGATGACGAGATTGGCTTAGATTGGTTGTTACCACCATCACTTTGCCTCCTCTGGCTGCGTACGCTAACTCTGTAATGAATCCAGGCGAACCGACTGATGTGTGCGTGCAGAAATGTTCGCAGCTTCCATCAGCGTAGTAAGTTCTCGCGCAATCTGAACATTTTCGGTTGCCGTCGTCCCATGTTGGATATGCCCAATCCATTGCTGGAAAGCCAAGGGCTGGTTAGCGGGAAGCTCTGTGATTTCATGCCATGTATCGTCACCTGGTGTGCCGGTCTGTGTACTACAGAGCAGCAACTTGCCTTCTGGAGTGCCAAAGAGGAGGCTGCCCTCGGTGCCATGTGCTTCAATCGTAAAGGGTGAGAAGCGGTTGACAAAACCTGCTTCGGCAATTCCAATGGCCCCATTTGGATAGCTCAGAGTGGCAACTGCATTATCTTCTACCGCATGCCCGGTGATATAGCCATAGGTTGCGCTGACACTTTCAGGCAAACCCAGGAAGAGACGAGTCAAGTACATTGGGTGGCAGCCTAGATCAATCATTGCACCGCCTCCACACTGTTCCAGATCGAAGAAGTGAGCGGGTAACCAGCCATCAGGTTTTTCCGCTGTCGAGATTGCTCCATTGTGTGAAAGGCGGACACGCACCTGGGTTAGCTGGCCTAATTGTTTTTGCGCCAGGATATTTTTCACGGCGAGTGTATAGCCTGCATAGAGCCGAGGTAATGAGACTATCAGCTTTACACCTGCTTGATCGATAGCCGCCATAATTTCATTGCATTCACGTAGTGTTGGCGCGATTACCTTCTCCGTAAATATATGTTTGCCTGCATTGGCTGCGGCAATCAGGACCTCATGATGCAGATTTGTTGGAGTTTCAACAATCACAGCGTCAATATCAGATTGAGCTAACAATTCATCCAGATTTTCGTAAAAGCGTACACCCAGAGCGGCAGCCCGCGTGCGGCCACGTTCTGGCTCATCATCCCACGCAGCTACAATTTCGGTATCCGGATGTTCAAGAGTCTGTTTGATATAATCCTTTACATGAACATGCCAGAAGCTTAATATCGCAACACGAATCATCATTTTCTCCTTTGAAAAAGTCCTATTTGATGAGCGGTGGCGAGCACACGTTCATAAATAGACTCCTCTGAAATTGCGACCATGGTCGGAATACATATGTTTATTTTACCCTGCGCTGCTACCTTTCCACAATCTTACCAGACGACATATGTCTATGAGATTGCGACAAGCTCACCTAATGGGTGATAAAAAAGAGTGTCGAACGATACATTATCGCTCGACACTTGTGTTGAAATGCTGTACCAGAAACGTTATTTTTTGTACGTCCAGTCGGTAGTGATACGACCTGCAGCGTCAATGGCATGTTTGACCAGGGTACTCGGTGCTGGTGGAAATTTCTTCATTGGATGACCTTTTTCCGCCATCATCATGGTATCATGCCAGATTGGGCCGGCTCCATCCACGCCTGTGACATCCTCCATCGGTGAATTATCATTGTTTCCGGCCCAGACACCTACCGTATAATCGGTAGTAAAACCCATTGTCCAGTTGTCACGGAAATCGTTTGATGTTCCTGTCTTCGCCGCCGAGATGCGCGTGGGACCAGGATTACCTGCGTAACATTGATTCATCGTATTGGTGTACAGTACAAGCGAACTACATTTACCAAATTCGTAGATACGCGAGTTATTATCACTTAGCACATCAGTGATCATGAAGGCAGCCTCTTTGCTCAGTGCGCGTACGCCCTTTGGCTGAATCTTCAAAATCACGTTACCATTTTGATCTTTAATGGTATCGATCGCGTGTGGTCGGATAGAGATGCCACCATTCGCAAAGGTGGCGTATCCTGCTGTATTATCGATGAGATGGATACTCAGAGAACCTAATACCATGGTATAGTTTGGGATACCCTGGTAGTCAGTAATACCCATCTTCTGAGCGGTCCTTAGCGCTTTATCAACGCCGGTACTCATCAATAATTTGACGGCTGGAATATTGAATGAGTTCTGAAGAGCGTAGCGATATGTGATCAAGCCATGAAACCTATGATCATAGTTAGTTGGTGAGTAGCTGGGCAAGCCACAACACATGTTGATAGTCAATGGACCGTCCACTACCATTTGACCAGGACTCATTCCCCTCTGAAAGGCTGTCGCGTAGATGTATGGTTTGAACGATGAACCTGGCTGACGATAGCCTTGTGACGCTACATCAAAGTCCCCATTGACAGGATTGTTCGGATCAATATTACCCACCAGAGTGCGAATGTCTCCTGTATGGTGGTCGAGCACGACTACGGCGGCGTTTGACATATGATGGGCTCGTGCCATCTCTGCAATATGCTTCTGGGCTGATTTCAATACTTTATTCTGGAGATTAAGATCCAGCGCGGTATTGACTACCAGACCAGCACGTGGGAGATCAGAAAGCTTGACGTGAAGATCGTGGGCCAGTTCACGCAATGTATAGTTGATATAGTGTGGCGCGAACCGATTATTAAGCACCCCTCGGCTGAGAAAATCTGGTCTTTGTGACTCATCGATAGCTACTGCTCGCTCTTGTGCTGTGATATATCCTTGTATATACATTTGTTGAAGCACCTCTTGCATACGTATCGAGGCTGCCCTTGGATGCAAGAAAGGATCACGTGCACTCGGAGAACTTGGGATACCTGCCAACATAGCTGCTTGCGCGAGATCTAATTGCGAGGCCGCTGTGTGCAGAGGCGTAGCTTTTAAGCCGTAGTACGTAAATGCGGCTGCCTCAGCTCCATAGGCTTGTTCGCCATAGTACGTGGTGTTGAGATACATCTGAAGAATCTGGTCTTTAGTATAATAGCGCGATATATCGGGTGCCAGAATGATTTCTTGAAGTTTCCTCATGATGCTCTCTTGATTGCCGACAACGGCGTTTTTGATCAGCTGTTGCGTGATGGTACTACCTCCAGAGACGACCTTTTTATTGGTCAGGTTGGAAATAGCCGCACGTACGATGCCTGTAATGTCATAGCCAGGATTGGTATAAAAATTCTGGTCTTCGATGGCGATTTCAGCATGGATCAACTGTTTTGAGATGTCGCTGAGCGGAACACTGGTTTGCATGCCTTGACTAAGCGATTGATAAACCAGCCCTCCGTGCATATCATAGAGCTTTGTGTTGTCTTTAGGCAAAATGTCTGCCAGCGTAGTGACTTTCGTGCCAAATTTCTGGTTAGTGGCTGTGGTGAAACTTGCAATGGTAACAAAGACAATTACAACGATCAGGAAAATGGAAAACATGGTTATTGAGAGTTGGATTAAGGTTCGTGTGGCTATACGCTCAACGCCAGCTATACGGTTCAATGTCTGGCGAAAAAATTTGCGCTTAAGATGGTGTTTTGCTCGCCAACCGGACTCATGAACCAGGTGCTGAGACACAGGATAATCTAGACCTGAAGTGGGTCGTTCAGGAACGTCATTAAGCCTCTGGGCGGCAGCAGCTGAACTGTGTGCTGGTAATTTCGCTGGAGTTCTGGGTAGCTGGATCTCTACCTTTTGTTTTTTTAACTCTGGAGCTTCTATAGGGGATGGAGGGAGCTCCCCGATGTTCTGATCAGTTTGCATGACCTGAACCTCTTTCTTCACTTTATGGATTATGCTCTTTTACCTATTATAAGCTTCTCTTACAGACTGAATGTTTCTGTGCGCAACATCCTACTAATTCATATTTTCTTGTAACTTGATCCAATCGCCACATACTATTTCTCATCGAGGATGGTGATTTCTCAGCAGAATGCCGCTGGTAATGGCATACGTTATCAGCAACCTATCTATGGCTGTGATGTATCCAGGTACATTCATAATAGAGAAATGTAATTTTATCTCTGGAATGAGGACGTGCCATGCCAATTGCTATGTATATATAAAGCAATAATGTGCCATCGAAAATCTATAAATAGAATGATGGTTTCTATAATGCTCTATATATATTGTGTCGTGTCGTTGTTTTAACACTACATTACTATGTAATAAGCTCACGCAGTACATGATATAGTACGGTGTTTTGTGCTCTAGCATATAGAATACTCATAAGATGAGCTTTTGCTAAAGAGTTATCTGTACATAGTAACGCTACATATGAAGCGATGGTAACTCAGCTATCAGGAAAAAGTGATCTGAGGGTATACGTTTAAGAGGAATGTGCTCTACAAATAGTTATGTCAAGTTGCCTGTTGTAGTGGAGGTTGTGCTAGAATTTTTTGTTCATACGAATAGGATGCCAGAGAATGAGAACTCTGGCATCCTATTCGTATGAACCGTACTAATATATTGTCACCTGACGCAATCACGTTTCAGTGTAGCGAAAGCTATTACCACCATCCACGATTTGGATCATTGCTCGATGAAGCGGGAAACGCAAAGCTAAAATTGTGACAATAGGGCTGGTAACTGACAGCATAAGTATAAGCATGATAGTGATAATGAGAGTGATGGTGAAAGATGGATTCAGTTGTCTGTGAAGTGAAATTGTTACTGAAAGTGGGACGATGACCTGGTAGATACCAGTCAGTCGTACTTATGCCATTGGGATACGTGATCTCACCGCGTTCTAGACCACCTGGATTTGTGAAATTATGGATGGGGTGATTCATTTCCGCTTCCAGCATTGAATCATGCCAGATAGGTGCAGCTCCCTGGACACCTGTCACGTCAACCATAGGGCTATTATCATCATTGCCAACCCAGACACCCATCACAAAGTCCGTCGTATATCCCAGCGTCCAATTGTCTCGGAAGTCATCCGTCGTACCTGTTTTTGCTGCTGCAGGGCGAACTGAGCCACGATTGCCAGCATAACATGACTCTTGTGAGTTTGTGTAGAGCTGGAGAGGATTACAGTCATAGAATTCGGGAATGCGTGAATCATTGTCACTAAGTATATCGGTCATCATATAGTCAACTTGTGGACTGATTACCTGCCGACCAACGACCTGCTTATGCGTAAATGTTTTGTAATTATTATTATATGTCGAAACTATCTTCTCAATCGCATAAGGTTCGATACGTTTGCCGCCATTAGCAAAAGTTCCATAGCCAGTTGTATGTTCCAGCAAGTTAACATCCAATCCGCCCAATACCATAGAATAGCCTGCCTCACCTTTTGTCTGTACAATCCCCATAGCTTTTGCTGTCCGTAGCGAGTTGCCTATGCCTACATGTTGCAGCGCTTTGACGGCCGGTATATTCAACGAATTTTGTAAAGCACAACGCAATGTCATTGGCCCATGATACCTTTGATCGTAATTTTTCGGTGAATAGGTTGCCGGATGTGATCCCTTGGGCATAATAATTGTCAGTGGTGAGTCATCGATAGCCTGTGCTGGAGAGTATCCCTGTTTCAGCGCGGTCGCATAGACATAGGGCTTAAATGAGGAACCAGGTTGTCGATAGCCCATAGTTGCGACATTAAATTGACCATCGATAGAAGTATTATTGTAATCGATGCTACCGAGCAGAGAACGAATAGCTCCTGTGTGATTATCCATCAGCACCTCAGCTGCATTACTCACATGGTGCCATCGCAGTTCCTCTACATGTTGCTGCATAATCTTTTGAATTTTATCCTGAATGTTAATATCGAGCGTCGTATACACTTTGAGTCCAGAGAGCGAAAGCTGCTGTTGTGTCATATGAAGCTGTTTTTCTAGTTGTTGCACGACATATTGTGTAAAATGGGGAGCCCGATTCACCAGATTGGCGGAGCTTGTTAGCAGGCTCGATGAATTTTTAATAAAGTGAGGTTGTTGGGCTTCTTGTATAGCACGTTGTGCCTGTGTTTGAGTAATATATCCCTCATTTATCATCTGTCCAAGGACTGTCACAAAACGATTGAAGTTGGCTTGAGGATGGGCAACTGGATCATAGTGTGCTGGTGAGCTAGGAATACCAGCTAGCATGGCTGACTGGGCCAGATCTAGCTGCGCAGAAGCAGGTTTACCTGGATGATCGACCAGGTTGAAGTACATCATTGCCGCTGTATCGATACCGTAGGCTTGCCGTCCATAATAGATGGTGTTTAGATACATTTCCATAATATCTTGTTTAGTGTATAAGGCATTAATCTCTGGTGTCAGGACAACCTCTTGCAGTTTGCGTATCAGGCTGGTCTGATTGCCAACCACGAGGTTCTTGATGAGTTGCTGAGTAATCGTGCTTCCACCTGCGATGACTCGGCCATGGTCTAGATCCTGGATTGCTGCTTGGAGGATACGAAAAATGTCGATACCATTGTTCTGCCAGAAGGTTTTGTCTTCTGTGGCGACCGTCGCATTGATGAGTTGTGGGGTTATATCCTTCAACAAGACCGTTGTATGAAATCCCTGATCGGTGAGCTGTGAAAGTATCGCACCATGGCGATCATAGATTTTGAGATTATCATGTACTGTGAGTTCACGTAAAGAGATGATCTTTTTTTGATAATGTGCCGTGTTATCAGTATAAAAGTGGTAGGTTGCGTATGCACCAACTCCTGCGATTGAGAGGACGATTACGGCCAGGGCCACGCAGAGATTGAAGCCTGTAAGCCAGACAACCTTCAATGCACTACGTGTCTGAGCACGATGCGTACGCATATGTTTGCGCGAAAGATGGCGTAAGATCAGTTTGTGTCGGCTGCGCTGGCCTCTATCTGTATCCGTCGGATTCTGCTGTGAGATATTTGCTAGCGCTGGCGTTGTTGGTAACGATGGCGGTTCTGACAGATCCAAAGCAGATTCAGTATTAGCCAATGATGTATCTGGTGTAGCTTCATCATGTTCAGCGTTGGGGCTAATGGGCATTATGTTATCAGAGAGGGATTGCTCAGCATGGTGATCAGTACGATCCTCAGGTTTTTGATGTTCCATCTGATTAACCCTCACCTTTGATATTCTAGCCAAATATAAAAAGTCTCATGACCATGAAAAATAGGTCTATGATATACTTTTCGGCTAGATAAGTGAATAACCTTAGCATTGTGCTTAGCAAATATGCTTAACACACATGCCTACGTTTCACTTAAACCTGTGCAGCCTCAATCATTGCGGGCAGTATTTCGTTGGTGATGGCTTGGATTTGGTGGAAGCTTTCAATCCAGAGAAGATCATGATCACGACCACCACGTACCTCTGCGAGTTGCAGAACCCCTTCATCGATCAATGTGCGGAAGTAAAGAAATGCGCGGACTGCATCGGCCAGCGGCACATGTGAAGTCCAGGTAATAGAGCCATATTCTTGTCCTAGCTTGATGGCTTCAACTTTTAACTCATCGAGATGTGTGCCATCATTGAGTGCCCGCAGCATAAGATCAAGTAGGCGTCGACCTAACTGGCGATAGACATCGCGGGCTGTCGTATCAAAGTGTTGATACCAGGGAAAGGCATCGAGCGTGCCATCAGTAAATGCAAAGCGTACACGCCCTAAAACGCTCTGGACTAGCAGTACAGAAGCTGGATCTGGTCTTGGCTCTGCATCCTGGCGCAGGCGCGTCTCAATATCCACGCGGCGAAAGCGGCGGTGCCCACCACTGGTTCGACGTGAAGGTATCTCATTGCGATCTGCCCATAGGCGTACTGTTGCCGGGTGCATGCCGAGCATCTCAGCCGCCTCACGCAAGCTTAGCCACTCCTCGCCTGTTTGTGATGTCACCACGGTACCTCCTAAAGCATATAAGGATTAGAAAGACGATAATAGGTGCTTGATATGCATCTCTGAAAAATTTTTTGTGCCGGGCATTCTATACCTGGCATAATAACCCTGATTGTATGGAATTACGATTGTTCCGTCAAGTCTAAGCTGACACTATTTTTCCTGCATCTTGGCGGGGATTCTCTTCAATTGTGTGAGTGTTGACATTTTTGTGCAGTATATATTATATAGGATTTTATCGAGCATGTCTCCACCCCATAAGAATCATGAGCGCGGAAGCGGGATAAAAATCATGTTTTGGGAGCTGCTCCGCGCCCTATCGCCAACATGCTAATCTGGGAACAAGCTATTATCTATGCCATATCGATTATCCTCGGTGTATTATAAGGATTAATGGGATTGATCATTCAATATAACGTGTTGTGTCTGTTCTGGTAGTGCCTGGAGTGCCTGACAAAAAAACTGTGGGCGCAAGTGTAATCCAGCTGGCAGATCTGCGATGGGGAGCCATTCAAAAATCATTGTTTGGCCATCCTCGTCTGGTCGTATAAAAGGTCCTGCTTCTTGATAGAGATAAGATATAGATGGGAATGTGAGTTGGAAATAAAGCCCTATTTCATGATAATCAAGATTATCGGAGCTATCATTGAAGAAGTTTTCCATGAAATAAAGTAAGCGTCCAACCTGTGCCTCTTCGCCTAACTCCTCCTGAACCTCGCGGCACAGTGTTTCCTCGGTACGCTCTCCAAGTTCTGCTCGGCCGCCGGGCAAAAACCAGAAGATGTTTTCTGGTTCACGTGTGGATTTTTGGCAGAGAACGCGCCCTTGAGAGATCGCAATTCCGGCCACGCGATACGTGAATTTTCGCTTTCCGTTCTTAAATGTGATCATTGTACGCGTTGTATCGGTTGTTGACATAAGAGAGCCCCTTTCTATTCTGAAGGAACGTATATCAGTTAACGGTAAAATTATGTAACTGTTCTTACGATTGAAGAGGGTGAAAAGGCACAGTTTTTCGTTTCGTCATTTTTCATGATATGTAGTCGCATGTTACAATGCTAAGCATTAACCCTATTTAGATAAAAAAAGGAGAAAGACTGGTGGCTACAACCCCTTCCCTACCCCATTGGGATATGAGTGTGATTTATCCTGGACTCAACTCGCCTGAGTTTGAACAGGGATTTGCTGGTGCCATTAACTCGATTGAGGCTCTAACGCAGCTCTTTGATACTCACCATATTGAACAACAAGCTTCTGTGGTTATAGATAAGCAGCTTGTACAGATATTCGAGATGGTAATCGAACGCTATAATGCTGTCATAGATGGTATTGAGACTCTGTCTGTTTACATCAGTTGCTTTGTGAACACAAATTCACTTGATGAAATTGCTCAGGCTCGCGCAAGTGAAATCGAAAGGTATCTGGTAAAGTTAGAGCAATTGAGTACACGCCTTACGGCCTGGGTGGGTTCACTCGATGTCGAGCAGCTCATTACCTCTTCCAAAGTAGCATCCGCGCACGCATATGCGGTACGTCGCTATAAAGAGGCAGCTATGCACATGATGTCTCCAGTCGCAGAAGATCTGGCGGCTGAACTGAATACTAGCGGCGGATCGGCTTGGGATAAGTTACATGGTAATGTAACCTCTCAACTGACGGTCGCTCTCGAACTGGATGGTCAGATCCAACAGGTGCCGATGAGCGTCGTTCGTAATCAAGCTAGCAGTCCCGATCGCAATGTACGGCAGCGTGCGTACGAGGCAGAGGTAGCCGCCTGGAAAACCGTAGCAGTACCTCTAGCTGCAGCCCTTAATAGCATCAAAGGCGAAGTAAATACTTTGGCTGGCCGTCGTCATTGGGAATCGGCATTGGATGAGTCCCTCTTTGACAACAGCATCGATCGTCAGACGTTGGAGGCCATGTTGAGCGCGGCCAAAAAATCCTTCCCAGACTTCCGCCGCTATATGCATGCCAAGGCCAAAGTGCTTGGTATTTCTCGGCTGGCCTGGTATGACATCTTTGCTCCTTTGGGGACATCAGAGCGTGTCTGGACGTTTGCGGAAGCCGAGCAATTTATCGAGAAGCAATTTGGAACCTACTCGCCACGTCTGGCAAACTATGCGGCCCGCGCTTTTAGGGAGCATTGGATTGATGCAGAACCTCGTCCCGGCAAGCGCGATGGCGCTTATTGTACACTTCTGCGTAACGATGAGTCACGCATCCTTGCCAACTATAAGCCTAACTTTGATGGCGCAACCACCCTGGCCCACGAATTAGGACATGGATATCATAACGTCAATCTGGCTCAGCGCACAGCATTGCAGCGTTCATTGCCCATGACCCTGGCGGAGACTGCCAGCATCTTTTGCGAAACGATTATTAATCACGCTGTGCAAAAAGATGCGAATCGTGAAGAACTCATGTCGCTTTTGGAGACATCTATCCAGGGATCATGCCAGGTTGTCGTAGATATTACCAGCCGCTTTCTGTTTGAGCAACAGGTTTTTGAGCGACGCAGGCAGCGCGAACTCTCGATTGATGAACTGAATGCGTTGATGCTTCAGTCACAACGCGATACCTATGGCGATGGATTGGATGAGCAATCGTTGCATCCCTATATGTGGGCTGTAAAGGGACACTACTATAGTACCAATCTCTCGTATTACAACTATCCCTATATGTTTGGTCTACTTTTTGGACTTGGTCTCTATGCCCGTTATCAGCAGGACCCAGAAAAGTTCAGGCAAGGCTATGACGATCTATTGTCATCAACTGGCCTGGCGGATGCGGCGACATTGGCGGCCCGCTTTGGTATCGATCTGCATTCAGAAGCTTTTTGGGCGTCCAGTCTGGATATTGTGCGGCAGGATATCGATGCTTTTTGTAAATTGACTAAATCAGGATATTAATTGCGTCTCAATTACATAGTATGCGATACTACATATAATCGGACTGTGTCCTGTAGAGTGTTAGCCATGTGCTGGAACTTTATATGGAAATAGAAATGCTGGGAATACATATCGGGGTACCAGGATACAAATATCCCAGGAACTTCATAGATGCAAAGAATAATCTGAAAGCGCGGCTTTTTAACATTCAAAAAACTGGTTCAGTGAAAAGGCACCGGCTTATCGAGGGTGCCTTTTTGTCTATTACTTCTATCTTTGCATTGAAGTCGCTGTGTTGGCCGGTAGGAGAGTAGCCATGGATGAACGCAAACCAACCGCACTAAGTGCGATTGTTATAGATGAAGAGTGGGAAAAGGCACTTGAGCAGGCACTTGAGCAGGTCAAGGATGTAGCGGCTGATGTGGTTTTCCTGTTCGCCAATATCGAATTTGCACCATATTATGAGGATATGCTGCGTGTTGTGCGTCGCGAAATGCAGAGTCCAATTGTGATTGGCTGTTCTGCTCAGGGTATCGTTGGCACAGATCAAGAACTAGAGGATCTACCAGCTGTGTCGTTGCTCGCACTTTCCTTGCCAGGGGCGCAATTGTATCCGGTACGTATCACTCAGGAGATGATTGAAAATACTACTCAGCCACAGCAATGGCATACACAACTAGGATTGTCTCCTGAGGATGTGAATGCCTGGTTTGTTTTCGCTGATCCCTTTCAATTGGATTGTGAGGGCTTGATTGAGTCTTTTTCAAAGGCTTATTCAGGGATACCTATGATCGGTGGTCTGGCTTCTGGTGATCTGGAAGATCGCTATACCTATGTGTTTTTGAATAATGAGGTCTTTGAGGATGGTGCGGTTGGAGTGGCTTTTGGAGGTCCTTATACTATTTATCCATTGGTCTCGCAGGGATGTGATCCTATTGGCGAAACCTGGACGGTGACGAGTGTGCTGGATAATGGCTTGCTGGATGGTATTTCTAATCGTCCTGCTCATCGCATGCTGGTTGAGACTTTAAAGACGTTGAGTCCAGATGTGCAGCGCGGAGCACAACGCAATCTTATGATTGGATTGGCTACCAATGAGTATCAGGATAGCTATGAGCGCGGGAGCTTTTTAATTCGTCAGCTGTTTGGCGTGGATCGCCGTACCGGTGCATTGGCGATTGGAGCATCGACGCGCGTGGGTCAGACGATGCAATTTCAGTTGCGCAATGCTGTGTCCGCTGAACTTGATTTGCATGAACAGTTGGCTCGGGCTAAACGAGAGTTAGGTGCTAGTCAGCCGATTGCCGGCATCCTCTGCACATGTAATGGTCGGGGGATTGGTATGTTTGGAGTTCCTGATCATGATGCTAGTATCATTGCCAGGGAACTGGGTCAGATGCCGTTGGCTGGACTATTTTGTAACGGTGAAATTGGTCCAGTGGGAAATCGAGCCTTTTTGCATAGTTTCACCGCTAGCTTGGGACTACTTGTTAAGAAGTCAGACTAAGCGCGTTGATCTATGCATGTGTATGAAAAGAACCAGATCTGCATCTGTACAGACCTGGTTCACGCAAGAGGAAACGCGCTAGTTCAGGTAGCGTCTCACTATGCTTTACTATCTCAATCTACTTATTGAGGATCTGTGCAATGGTTGTCTGGACCATACTGGAGGGGATCGCGAAGCCGATGCCGTTGGCGTCCGTATTTGACTCGGTGTTTATCGCTGTCAATGTGGGGATGCCAATCAACTCTCCTTGCAGATTGATTAATGCTCCGCCACTATTGCCTGGATTGATGGGGGCATCGGTCTGAATTGCATTGTTAATTGTCGCTCCGGCTTGATTAGGGTTACCTGTACTCGATGGCTCTTGTATGCTGCGATTAAGCGCGCTGATGATACCTCTGGTCGCTGTTTGTGTAATACCAAGTGGATTTCCGACAGCCAGGACCTCTTGACCAACAACCAACTTCGATGAATTACCAATTGTGGCTACTGCCATATTGGCGATGGGTTGAATGTGGACGATGGCGAGATCGTTTGCGGGCACCGTTCCGATCAGTTGAGCAGTCTCTGTCTTACCATTACTTAAGACAGCTTTAATCGTTTCTCCACCAGTGACAACATGGTTATTGGTAATGATATCACCACTTTTATCGATAATTACTCCTGAGCCAATTGCCTCGCCTTGTGACGTTGTGACATCAAGCTCGACAACGGATGGTTCAATGATGGCAATGGCCGCTTCCTGCTGTCCTTGTACCGTTGATGTATCAGGGGTGGTATTTACTGTCGTCGATGAAGACGTTGTGGTATTGGCTGAATTTGTTGTCCCGCTAGCGTTCTCGTATTGCCAGCCAGCATATAAGCCAATACCGAAAATGAGGATAATCGCCAGCGTGAGAGCCATGATGACTCCTGTACGTATCCCACGAGGTTTATTGGGCGGCGTAGGTGGAGCATACCCTTGCTGCATTGGCGTAGAATAATTTCCATTAGTTTGAGGCGTATAGCCCTGTTGTGATGGTGTAGGATAGTTAGGGGTATAATAGCCCTGTTGTGATGGTGCAGGATAGCTTCCGGTAGCCTGAGGGACATCGCCCTGCGGCGCTGGTGCCGGGTAACTTCTAGGAGCTTGAGGGACATAATCCTGTTGCGATGGCACGAGGGGATTTCCGGAGGCCCGAGGAGCAGAATAGTGTCCAGAGATCCTGTCTGTTGGATCATTGATTTGCTCAGGATTCTGTGCCGTTGGGTGATCGAGGATCGCATATGTCCCCGCATCTTTAGTTTTTGGTGATTCTTCGTGATCATAATTGTTTGTATATGACTTAGGATATTCAATTTCATCCTGAAACATGGTTATTCCCTCCTGATGTACCAATTTGTATTGTTATATGTCGATATGCGCCATAGTCTATCTATCTGTGATACGTCCCAAAAGCTGCACACTTATTATATCAATGTGATGTAACATCATATCTTGCAAGAGCCCATTTGGATTGCGTCTCGTCTCTCCGTACTCATAAGATAGCCCACAATGATCAAAAAAAATCTAGACAAATGTAAAATGAGTGTAAGAAACCGACCTTATTCCTCTTTATAATACTGCTACCGATCAATAGCAGTTTCGGATTAACCAGACAATTTGTAAAGAGGCTTAACCTCTGTGTTGTTTTCTATTGAGTGATGAGGAAAATAATAGTTGAATTAAGATCAATCCTCAAGACGTAAATAGCCAGCATGAAACATCTTGATAGCTTCCTACTTTGCTGGTTGTGATACAATAACGACTAGGACAGGATTTATCGTTAAGTAGTGTAAGGCTATTTATTATGACTTATGGATGTGGCTTTAAACATCAAACATTGACTGTTTCAGATGTCCAGCATATACTTGTAAATACTTTTACTGATATGCAGCTGGATGGCAAGCGAGTACTGGTCATTATTCCGGATGGTACACGTACGGCTCCGCTTCCTACGATGTTTCGTTTGCTCTATGAGCAACTTGGACAACGGGTGGCTCAATTAGATTATTTGATTGCTCTTGGAACCCATCAACCAATGTCGGACGAGGCTATTGAACGGCTGGTTGGTGTCTCTTCTGACGAGCGAGCAACGCAGTATCCCCACGTACGGATTTTTAATCATCGGTGGGAAGATCCAGATGCACTAAAGACTATTGGAGTCATCTCTTCAGCGGAAGCTCGACAACTTACTGATGGCACACTGGATGATGAGGTTCCGGTGACTCTCAACCGCATGATTTTTGAATATGATCAGTTGATTATCTGTGGTCCTGTTTTTCCTCATGAGGTCGCAGGTTTTTCGGGTGGAGCAAAATATTTGTTCCCAGGTATTGCGGGCGCAGATATTATTAATTTTTCGCACTGGTTGGGCGCTCGTATGACCAGCATGGCTACGATTGGTGTGAAGGATACGCATGTACGCCGGGTAATTCATCGTGCTGCCGAATTTGTTACGGTTCCCTTGCTGTGTATCACGATGGTATTGCACGGACAGGATTTACATGGAGTCTATACGGGTACCTATCTGGATGCCTTTGATCGAGCCGCAGAGCTCTCAGGACAATTGAATATTGTCTACACTAAACAATCCTTTACACGCGTGCTCTCGATGGCTTCGGAACAGTATGACGACCTGTGGACCGCTGCTAAGGCCATGTACAAAACTGAGCCGGCTGTAGCTGATGGTGGCGAAGTAATTATCTATGCGCCGCACATTACTGAGGTATCATATACGCATGGTAAGATTATAGATCAGATCGGCTACCATGTGCGCGACTACTTCTTGCAGCAGTGGGATCGTTTTAAAGATGTGCCTGGTGGTATTCTCGCTCATAGCACACATGTCAAAGGCTCTGGCACTTATGATCCTATATCAGGTCGTGAAGTGCCACGCATTCAGGTCACACTGGCGACGGGAATCCCTGAAGAACGTTGTCATCGCATCAATCTAGGGTATCTAGATTATCGTAAAATTGATCCACATAAGTGGGAGAACCGCACCGATGAAGGGCTTTTGCTGGTGCCTCATGCTGGCGAAACGCTCTTTCGACGTACCCTTTGAGTTTCTGTCTCTTTCATTTGCGAGCATTGAGAAGTTCACTGTACTTTTAAGAAGATAAAGTGCAATTCTTGATTAGACTTTGTCTATGCGATCAGGCACATACGCACAAAACAGTTTTGTGAACTACTGTAAGGTAGTGAGATACCAAAAAAGAGACAACCTGAAGCGTTACAATAAAAATACAAATAGAAAGCTTGATTACTAAGCTTTTAGCATAAATGATAAAATATTACTGGCACTGGCGCTATAGAGCGGGGATGATCTTATGGAGCAAAACATCATTGTGGACGAATTGACTACGTCATTCTTAGAGAGATCTGATCTTTACATTAATAGAGAATTAAGCTGGATTGAGTTTAATCGCCGTGTATTTAAAGAAGCTAAAGACGAACGTCATCCACTGCTAGAGCGAGTCAAATTCATCTCTATTTTTGAGACCAATCTTGACGAGTTTATTATGATTCGTCTGGCGGGACTCAAAGATCAGATCGACTCACGCACGGCACCGCGTAGTCCCGATGGGCGTACAGCAGAGCAGCAATTTTCTGCTTTGCGACAATTATTGGCTCCTTTGATTCAGGAAGTACGTCGCTACTGGCGTAAAGAGTTATTGCCATTATTAGCCCACGAACATATCTATGTGCTTGATTACGAGCAACTTAACGCATGCCAACGTAAGGCGATGCGCAGCTATTTTGAAGCTGAAATCTTCCCTGTGCTTACTCCGCTAGCCGTTGATACAGGACATCCTTTCCCGCATATCTCTAACCGAAGTTTGAATCTGGCTGTCGTCATTGATTCTCCTGATGATGATCAAGAAGATCTCTTCGCTCGTATCAAGGTGCCTCCGGCGCTACCACGTCTCCTACCTGTACCCTCTATCCAGGATGGAGACGACGATGACACAAAGGCAGTCGTTTTTGTCTGGCTTGAGCAAGTGATCGCTGCGAATCTGCAAATGCTCTTTCCGGGGTTTTCTATCTGGGAGGCCTATCCGTTTCGTGTGTTGCGTGATGCGGATATCGAGCTACAAGAGGATGAGGCCCATGATCTGTTAGAATATATTGAGCAAGAAGTCAAAGAGCGCCGCTTCGGAGTGGTAGTTGACCTAGCAGTGAATCCTTCCATGCCGCAACGTATCCGCACTCTTTTGCTGGATAATTTAGAAATCACTCAAGATGATCTAACCGTGATTGATGGTCCGTTAGGGATGGGCGATGTCATGGAGTTGCAGCATATCACACGTTCAGATTTAAAAGATGCTCCCTTCACTCCACGTGTGCCACCTATAATTCGCAATAACGAGAATATCTTTGATGCCATTCAGAAGCATGATATTCTCTTGCATCATCCCTACGATAGTTTTAATCCAATCGTAGATTTTATTCGCGCCGCAGCTGAAGATCCGCAAGTACTGGCTATTAAGCAAACACTCTATCGTGTGGGATCAAACTCGCCGGTTGTCAAAGCGCTGCTGCACGCAGTCGAAAATGGAAAACAGGTTGCTGTGCTCGTCGAATTGAAAGCTCGCTTTGATGAAGAGAATAACATTGGGTGGGCAAGAGAACTAGAGCGTTCAGGCGTCCATGTCGTGTATGGATTGGTTGGCTTGAAGACACATGCAAAAGCTGCTTTGGTGGTACGAAAAGAAGAAGATGGTTTGAGCCGCTACGTTCATTTAGGCACAGGCAACTATAACGCTTCAACTGCGAAAATATATGAAGACCTGGGAATGTTTACCTGCCGTCAAGATATTGGCATGGATGTTACCTCATTGTTCAATTCTTTAACGGGCTATTCACGGCAAGTGGAATATCAAAAACTACTTGTTGCTCCCGTAAGTTTGCGGCGGGGAATTGTCGAGCGCATTGAGCGCGAGATTGAGTGGCACAAAGATCGAGGCGATGGACGCATCGTTTTCAAAATGAACGCTCTAGTCGATCCAGAAGTCATCAATATGCTCTATCGTGCTTCGCAGGCCGGTGTTTCCGTGGAGCTGATTATCCGTGGTATGTGTAGCTTACGTCCGGGCGTACCCGGTGTAAGTGAAACGATTCGCGTCCGTAGTCAGGTTGGTCGCTTTCTGGAACATAGTCGTATCTATTGCTTTGGCAATGGTGGAAACGCCGAGGTCTACCTGGGGAGCGCTGATATGATGCAGCGCAACCTCAATAATCGCGTCGAGGTACTTTTTCCTATTGAATTGCTTAGTATGAAAAAGGCTATAGCACAAATGATTGGGCAGATATTGGCAGATAATGCTAATACACATGAATTACGTGCTGATGGCACCTATGTTGCAATTGAACCTGGTGACGATGAGCCATTATTTGACTGTCAGGAATGGTTTCTTAAACATTCGCTGTTTGAACTCAATGAAGATGGTAAGCAGATAAACCCGACCATGAGCGCTATTCCCTCTAGTTCGTAAGACAAGATTCTGCATGATTTGGATCAGGACCTACTTTAAAGAAGCTATCTGAACATGATACAATACTCCCATTAATAAGATTTGAAGAATGGGACTACTACCATGCCTGCTTAGCGACTGTAGGATGTTATGTTGCTGAAGTACGCACTGCAGTTACCAACGGAACGGGTACATAGATTTTAAGTATGCTTGATATTATCTTAATGCTGGCTGAAGCTTTTCATGCTCAGCAGAAACAACTTTATATGGTTGGTGGAACGGTGCGCGATGCACTGCTCCAACGAGGAGAGGCGCACGATGGGGATATGGCAACGGATGCTCACCCAGAAGAGATTAAGCGCCTTGTAGCACCAACGCATCCCACTGCCGTTGTCCTGGTTGGAGAGCGGTTTGGTACCGTGCGTCTTCACTACGACAATAGCATTATTGAAATCACGACGTTTCGCTCCGAGCGCTATAATCCTGATTCACGTAAACCAGAGGTATGTTTTGGTGATCACTTAGAGGAAGATTTAGCTCGTCGTGATTTTACCATCAATGCCCTCGCTCGTGATCCTTTAAGTGAACGGATCATCGATCTTTTTAATGGTCGCCAGGATCTCGCAGATCATGTTTTACGCGCTGTTGGTGATGAACCCGATAAGCGTTTTGATGAAGATCCGTTACGTCTGTTGCGTGCTATCCGTTTTGCCGCGCAGTTCGACTTTGAAATTGAAGCACAGACACGCTCTGCAATTGTGCGCCAGGCCAATAAACTCCAGAAGATCAGCCGCGAACGTATCCGTGACGAAATGAATAAGTTGTTACTTTCCCCGCATCCGGCGAAGGGCCTTGATCTCTTGGTTGAATTGGGACTGATGCCATGGATTATCCCTGAAGTGATGGAGTTACGTGGCGTAAATATGCGTACTCCTACCCTAAAAGCAACGAAGGATGTCTATGCCCATGTGCTACGTGTGGTAGAACGCTCTTCGCCACGCCTGCTGGCACGCTGGGGGGCTCTACTGCATGATATTGCCAAGCCGCGTACCCAGAGCGTTGAGGATAACAAGATTCATTTCTTTGGGCACGAAGACGTTGGCGCTCATATGGCACGAGATATTCTGAAGCGTCTGCATTTTGATCGCGAATTTATCCAGAAGGTCTCACAAATTGTCAAATTGCATATGCGAGCCAATGCATATACCTCAGATTGGACAGATGGAG
The DNA here is from genome assembly GCA_963699315.1 of uncultured Chloroflexia bacterium. Taxonomy (GTDB): domain Bacteria; phylum Chloroflexota; class Ktedonobacteria; order Ktedonobacterales; family Ktedonobacteraceae; genus Dictyobacter. Next base: position 1,755,303 of record OY969433.1, on the reverse strand, counting down.
CTGTGCGCCGCTTGATGCTGGATAGCGGTGATACATTAGTGGATCTGCTGGATCTCTCGCGAGCTGACATTACCAGCTATCGCGTTGATAAGGTCAATCGGGCTGCTGCACGCGTGCTGGAACTTGCCGAGCGCTGTCAGCATCTCAAAGAGGAGGCCGAACGCGTTCCATTGAAAAGTCCTTTGGATGGCAATGAATTGATGGAATTATTTGATCGTGGCCCTGGCCCCTGGTTACGTCCAATCAAGGATCACTTGCTAGGATTAGTTATCGATGGATTATTATCTCCAGATGACAAAGAGCAGGCTACAAGTATTGCCAGGAAAATGCTTGGCGAGCAAGCATAAGTAACAGTTGCTATAAAGGTATGCCGATCGATCCAATTGAAGAGAAGAGAAGAAAGAGGATATTTATTATGCCAAAAGGGAAGACAAAGGGAGCGGAGCAAGTGTCAGAGGGCTCGAAAACTCCAGGTACAGTACAACAGGTTAATAGCGCCACACCTATTTCCTCTTCTGCCCCGTTGCAGAAAGGGCATCGGGCAAGTGGTAAGGCCGCACGCAGCGCTGTAGGAGGCACTGCTATCCCCGGTGCAAAGTCTACTATACCCAAAACGATCTCTGAAACGAGTAATCCGCAGCAACAGCAGCACGAGAGCTACAATCGTGATATGCGCCGGCGTATGACACGTATGGGTCAAGGGGGGGATCAGGAGGATCGTGCGCACTCGGTCCAAAACCAACGGAAGAAGCGTATGGAGCGCCTAAAAGAGCGCCGTCAACAGCAGTTAGCCGAGATTAAGAAGTCTCTTCCTGGCGGTAAAATAGATACCAATCCACGTCGTGTCTACTATATGATCGCTGCCGTGGCTTTGCTTGTTATTGTCGTTATTGCTGTGTTTGCCTTATTACGCTATAACGGAATACTGCACTAAAGCTTTGATGAGTTTTTACGATGAGAGCAGCTTGAGCGTTTGCTACTGTATATCGCTATTATTCCTTCGTAAACCGGGTTGCAAATTATACACGAACATGAAATAATCTGAGTAAGTGTACATGAAACAAAAAAAGTGTAGCGGTAAGCGAAAGCACAAAAAAGATAATGAAACGCTTGCTGCCGATGTGCAAAGGCTTGTAGGCTCAGGCCATTGTATGATACACTTTAAATGGCGTATTATCGCTTGATTTTGGCTTTTACTCCTGTGGTAGAGGCAGGAGTGGAGATAAATATATATATTAAAATTGTCCTACTAGTAATAGCTGCATGTAATAATGTAGTTAGGAGGTTCTTTATACTTTGACAAAAGAAAAAGTTCGACTTGTCCCGCTCGGTGGCCTGGGAGAAGTTGGCAAAAATATGATGGTGGTAGAGTATGGTGACGATATCATCATTATTGATGTTGGGGTAATGTTCCCCGATGAAGAGATGTTTGGGGTAGATCTGGTAATTCCCGATACGAACTATCTTATGGATAAGAAACAACGTATCCGTGCCATTCTTATCACACACGGCCATGAAGACCATGTTGGTGCTCTTCCTTATATATTGCCAATGCTTGATTTTCCTCCAATTTTCGCGACGCGTCTGACGCATGGCTTAATCAGTGTGAAGCTTAAAGAGCATCGTTTGCTTGATAAGGTTTCCTTGACAACAATAGCTCCCGGCGATCAGGTGCCACTTGGCTCTTGTTCGGCTGGATTTTTTCGCGTCAACCATAGTATACCAGATGCCGTAGGCATTGTGCTCCAGACCCCTATTGGTACTGTGGTGCATACTGGTGACTATAAGTTTGACTTCACTCCTGTCGATGGGAAGCCCGCCGATCTAGGACTGCTAGGTAAAATTGGAAATGATGGCGTACTGGTTATGATGGGTGACAGTACACGTGTTGAATCACCAGGCTATACACCATCGGAGCGGGTAATCAATGATTCATTCGATAAGATTTTTGCGAATGCTCCAGGGCGCATTCTAATTGCGACCTTTGCATCGTTGATCTCACGGGTGCAACAAGTCATAGACACCGCCGCACGCTATGAGCGTTTTATGGCCTTTGTTGGTCGTAGCATGCAGAACAACGTACAGATGGCAATCGAACTGGGTTACCTGAACATGCCTAAGGGAATGGTCATTCGTCCCGAGGATATCAACAAGTTCAATCCAGCGCAGGTTGTAATCATGTGTACGGGTAGCCAAGGTGAGCCAACATCCGCATTGACGCGTATCGCCAACCAGGACCATCGTCAGATCCGTATTCAACCAAACGACACCGTCATTTTGTCTGCAACGCCGGTACCGGGGAACGAGAAAATGGTGCATCGCACCATCAACAGTTTATTCCGTCAGGGTGCCGAGGTGTATTACCAGGGTATCTCGAACGTCCATGTTTCAGGGCATGGCGCACAGGAAGAGTTAAAGTTGATGCTTAGCTTGTTACGGCCTCGCTTTTTTATTCCTGTCCATGGCGAGTACCGACAATTAATACAGCATGCGAAACTGGCCTTCTCATTGAGCATACCCGAACAGAACATCATCGTTGCAGAAGATGGTGACATCATCGATGTGACCGAAGATTCGATCAAGCTCGTCGACCACGTCTCCTCAGGGAACGTCTTTGTCGATGGCTTAAGCGTCGGCGATGTCGGTCAAATTGTCTTGCGTGACCGTAAAGTCTTATCGCAAGATGGCATTCTCATGGTCGTATTGACAATCGACAAAGAGACGGGTCAGGCATTAGCAGGACCGGATATTGTCTCACGCGGTTTCGTCTATATGCGCGATGCCGAAGAACTGCTGGAGAACGCCCGTAAACGTGTAATCGATACGTTGGATAGTGTCGAAAAGCATGACCGTGGCGGTTCAGATTGGTCTTTCATCAAAGACAAGATCAAACATACGCTCAGCGAGTACCTCTACGAACAAACTCGCCGTCGTCCAATGATCTTGCCGATGGTAGTAGAGGTATAAGCGTAAGCTTATCCTCTTACCAGGAGAGCAGATCAATTTAAATATCTATACATAATCCCAGGCCATACAAAAACCGAGCAAAAAGGGCGTCCATCATAGGATGCCCTTTTTGATTGCCAGAAGAAGATAACAGTCCTAAAAAAAGGTTGAAGTGTGCTTTATTTGCAGTTTAAAGATATGATAGAATGGCTTACCTGTCGAATAGTTTCCTACTATTGCGTATAGTAATAGAGAGGTCGTATTTATTCAGACTTTCTAGTTAGTTAATTACTAGTTACCGACAGCAGGTTTGTACGATTTTTGTGGATGAGTATAACAACTTAGCACGGTTTTATATAAATTTTTTGGATGAATAGCGACGGAATTATATACCATAGATAGATTTTGCATTGTTCTGTTTCTGAAAGTTTAACCTGCCTACTATTGCTTCTATGGAACATCTGCGCTATCATACTCTTGTCTGACTCTTAGAAAAGGAGGGAACCAGCAACATGGCAGGCAGCGACCGCAATTCGGAAATGAGGCGTAAAGACGATAGAGTAGTACCGAGCCTCGATCGTGGATATTCGCGTGCTAGCCGGGCTGTTGGAGGACAGGGATCAATCAGCTCACAACGGGTCGAACAGCGCGCAAAGTCGTCTTCGCCAAAACAGGGATCGCGTAGTAGTGGTGGTGTATCGCCGAGACAAGCTCAAGAATCGCGTAGCCGCCAAGGTTCTGGCGCAAGTTCAAGTTCCGGGAGAGGTAATTCTGCTCCCCGTTCCCAGCGTCCCGTGAGAACTCCACCTGTGACCCATAACGCAAGGAATACATCAATTCCTCAGCGTCTATTGGATAAATGGGGTAGCTTGTCTCTGAATCAGCAGCAACGGATTTCTAATTCTTTATTACTTATATTTGCTCTGTTTTTATTCGGTTCTTTAACTTTTCTGCATACGGCACCGATTTGGAACGGTATTGGTTCATTTTTTCTGACATTTTTAGGTTGGGCAGCCTACGTACTGGGTGGGGGTTTTGTCGTATATGCTGGCATTCGTGTGTACGAAAGCATTCGTAGTGTGAGCATCATTCGGCCATCGATGGTGTTTGGGCTAGTGGGTTTGTGCGTATTGCTGCTACTTGAGAGCCGTTTGATTATGGGCGCATCGACAGCTGGCGTGCTCGCGGATCTGTTAGCGATGCCGTTCCAGGGTTGGCCACCGGCTGTTGGACATATATTAGTTATCGGTCTTATCTTAGTTATCACAATTTTTACTTTTCGTATTACATTTGCTCATGTACTTATGGTCTATCATTTTGTTGAGCGCCTGATGGGTGATGCTCCATCAGCTGATGGTAGCGATGAGGAGCCAGATGATACCCATGCGCGTTTCCTGGGGCAGCGTCCTCAATTCAGTCGTTATAGCGCAAACAGAGTAGCACTAGACGATAGTGAGGATTTTGGGGATCTGGATGAACCAGAAATAGAGTTGCCAGTGGCCCCATCACGTCGTTTGCGCTCAGGAGTAGAGAAACAGCCGCAACTTCCACCTCCACCAAAGCGACCGCGAGCCTCGACGCCAGCACCATCGCCTGAGGCGATGGTTGATGAAGAGATCTACTTTGACGATGGTTTTCATAGTTACGATGATTATAGCGATAAGACCATTGCGATTGAGCCGGAGGCATTTCCTCAAAGCGATTATGCAGAAGAGGATATCTACTTTGATGATGATGATCCGCTCAATGATATTAATCTCCATAAGGAAAAAATCAGTTTGGTTCCACGTGGAACCAGAGATCCACAACCGCTGGATCTGACTGATGCTGGCGGTGCGACCCGTGGCGCTCGACAGCAGCCACTGGCTTTTAATGATAAATACAGCGATAAGACGGTAATCGATCAAGAAGACGATATATCATTGAATGTTCCTCCTCCTGTCAGGAATGAAGCAAACATAGCCCGTGATCTGCCTGTAAAACCTGCCAAAAAGATCAGGCGTTTAGAGAATGTTGCTGCGCCTGCTCAGGTTCCAGTGATCCCGGGTAGGGCGGCACAGGCGGCCGCGAATGCGAATATGTCGCATATACAATCTAGCTGGCAGCTACCGCAGATGGATGTGCTCCAGGCTCCCGATAGCACAAAGCTTCAATTGTATAATGAGGATACTGCCGCGCTGGCCAAGTTGATCCAAGATACGCTGCGCAGTTTTCGTGTTGAGGCTGAGGTACGTGAGGAAGATATCAGTATCGGACCAACCATTATACGTTTTGGCATTCGTCCTACGGGGCGGCCCCAGATGATCCTGGATGAGAAGAGTGGCAAGTCGATTCCGGCTCGTGACTCCTCCGGCCAGATTGTCTATGAGACACGAACACGTGTCAGTCGTATTATGGCACTCCAGAACGATCTGGCTCTGGTTATGGAAGCAAAAACTATTCGTATGGAGGCTCCGGTTCCGGGTCGTCCTTATGTTGGTGTCGAGATTCCAAACAAGAATAGTCGTCTGGTAACGTTACGCGAAGTGCTGGAGAGTAAAGAGTTCCAGCTAGCTAAAGTTAAATCCAAAATCACGATTGGTCTGGGCAAAGATGTGGCTGGCGTAGTACGTGTAGGCGATCTGGCAAAGATGCCTCATTTATTGATCGCTGGTGCGACAGGCGCTGGTAAAAGTGTCATGATCAATACGATCATCGCAAGCATCCTGATGCAGTCAACGCCGGATGATGTGCGCTTATTGATGGTCGATCCGAAGATGGTCGAATTGAACATGTATAACGGTATTCCCCATCTGCTCTCGCCCGTAGTGGTGGAAGTAGACAAAGTGGTCTCGCTCTTGAAGAATGGCATCTCTGAAATGGAGCGCCGCTATCGCCTGTTCTCCCAGCTAGGCGTGCGTAATCTAGATGGCTATCGCAAACTACGAGCGCAGAAACAGGTTCAGGGCGATGTATCGCTAAACAATCTGCCCGCCATCGTGATTATTATCGACGAGTTAGCCGATCTCATGATGGCCGCGCCAGATGAGGTCGAGGGTATGATCTGTCGTCTGGCCCAGCTCGCACGTGCAACTGGAATCCATCTGATCGTAGCCACCCAGCGTCCATCAGTGGACGTCATTACAGGTCTAATTAAAGCCAACATTCCAACAAGAATCTCGTTCATGGTCAGCTCCGCCGTCGACTCCCGTACAATTATCGATATGGGCGGTGCTGAGCGTCTCCTGGGACGCGGTGACATGTTATACTTGCCAGCCGATGCTGGACGTCCTGAGCGCATTCAGGGCTCGTTTTTGAGTGATGATGAAGCCCAACGTCTGGCCGAATATTGGCAACAGCAGGTCATCGAACACACACGAGCTTTAGGTCTCGGATCTGCCGATGCCCAGTCCGCAGCTGAACCTGGTTGGGAACTAAAAGTGGAACATGCCGATGAGTTCGAATTGGAGGACGATTTGCTGGATCGGGCTGAAGATGTCGTACGTGAGCAAGGTCGAGCCTCGATCTCGCTCCTGCAGCGTCGTCTGAAAGTCGGCTACTCGCGAGCCGCTCGCCTGATTGATCTGCTAGAGGATCGCGGTATCATTGGACAATCGGTCGATGGTGGACGCGCCCGTGAAGTTTATGACAACGTCAATCACGGCGACGGCCATAGTATGTCAGAAGAAGCCAACGATATTATGGATGAAGAGCAAGCGCGCAATGAATTTCTGCGCAATCAAGCCTCTCGCTATCATGCACCGCGAGGCCAAGGATCAGTTTCCCGAGCGCCTATCGACGAGGGCGACGACGAGTAGCTGATGGCGCTGGGACGTCAGCTACTCGTTTTCAATGATTATTCAAAAATAATCTCGTTGAAATCCTCCAGGGGACAATAGCTCATTTTTTTGTAGATGCTGTTCGAGGTCGGATTGGCGAGATCGGTAAAAAGAGTACAGGTTTTCCAGCCACTATCGAGCAGATGCTGGCTCAAGGCGGCGACACAGTTTGAGGCATAGCCTTTGCCGCGTTCTTCGGGCGGTGTATAGACTGGGCCGATGCTTATGACGTTTGTGATAGGACGAGTTTTTCCGGCCATTGAGACTATGTGGCCGGAAGCAACTTCCCATACGAATATATCACCATTGTTGAGTCTGTGTGGCAAAGTGAGCTTTGCATCTTCAACATTTCCAGGTAAGGCTTCCTCAAAAAATGCTTGTAGCCAGGGTAGCAAGAGGTCATAGTCATCCCGGCTAGCCTGACGAAGCCTTCCGGATACTATGGAGGGCTGGGTGACCTGTGTGAGTGCAAAGATCCGTTCCTGAGTGGCAATTCTATAGGTTTTTCCCGTTTCTGCTTGCCAGAGACGCGAAAAATCTTCGACGACTTGCACGGGTCCAATGCATCCAGGTATCTGTACTTGATGGGTTCGTATATGCTTGATTAATGCTTCGAGTGCCGGTTGCTGACTCTGTGGATGATGACTATAGAGTATCAGGTGATGCGGAGGGGTCATGCATGCGGCAATAATGAGTTCTTGCTTGTCCATTAACCGTTGCCAGAAAAGGCTCTGTCAGAAATTGATCTGGACGGCTTTTGAGACGGAAGCTGATGCCGAGTATGAGACTGTTGGTTGCTTCTTTGGTAAGCAAGGCATCTTGTGTCTGAGCCAGAAAACCCTGTGCAGTTGTATAACTGGTCACGAACATAGCTAATTTTCTCCTGCGTAATTATCAGATTGGCGTAGAAGTTATTCTGCCTCTTCATCCAATTCTCTGAGGATTTTTTTGTCCTGCTTGCTGCTAAGATCGAGTTTGGCAAAAAGGTCGGGACGGCGTTGACGCGTTCTCCTGATGGCCTCTTTACGCCTCCAGCGTGTGATGTTGGCATGGTGTCCAGAGAGCAATACTTCTGGAATACCCCAGCCTCTGAACTCCGACGGTCGGGTGTATTGTGGATATTCAAGCAGGTTGTTGCTGTGCGATTCTTCTGTCGCTGAGCCTTCGGTTAGCACACCAGGAACCAGACGACCAACTGCGTCGACCAGGATAATGGCCGCTAGTTCGCCTCCTGTGAGGACATAGTCGCCAATCGATATTTCGTCTGTCACTAGATGTTCGCAGATGCGTTCGTCGATACCTTCGTAGTGTCCGCAGAGCAGCGTGATACGTGGCTCAAGGGCCAATTCGTGCGCTATCTTTTGATTAAATAGGCGGCCTTGTGGAGTCAGATAAATGATGGGGCCTCCCTGATGGACTGCTTCGATTGCTGCGAAGATGGGATCAGGCTTCATGACCATGCCAGCACCACCTCCATAGGTATAATCATCCACAATATGATGTTTATCTGTGGTTGCATCACGGATATTGTGCAGATCAATGTGCAGCAGATCGCGATCCTGAGCTCGCTTTAAGATACTCTCAGTCAATGGCCCCTGGAACATAGCTGGAAAGAGCGTGAAAATGTCAAAATGCATGTGTCTACTCACCTTTACGTATATGTGTTACAATAACACCGTTGTCTCTTACTGGCAAGCCTATTGCTTTGAATGCATACGCTTTTCGCATGTGTCCCTCGTCTACTTACAACCACTTGCTGACCGTGTTTTTTTGGAGGATGTCGGTTAACGCAGGCATGTTGTCGAAAAGAGCTGTTTAAAAATCCACAGCGGAGTCTGTTATGTCTTGGTCCCAACCGCAGCAGGGTGAGGATGCTCATGATCAAATGACCGTTCTGATCGGTAGTGCGATACAGTTGCTGCGTGGTGAATCTGGCGTATTTGTGGTTTCAAATGAGGCGTTTGATCCACAAAGTAGTACAGAATATACACTCTATCAACTGAGTAAATCAGTATTACCATTGCTCCTTTTATATGTGCAAGAAGGAATGCAGCCGAATTCCCTCCATCCCCTGGTTGTGGAGACGCTGACACTTGAGCTGGCTTTGCAATTAGGGTTGGCGGCAGATGTGGTGCGGGCGCACGGAGTCGAATGTTGCTCGTTGGCTCTGTATGATGAGGCCGGACCGGTAGGTATGATCCATTTTTTGCGCTTGGCGACCCTCCGTTCTTGTTTTGAACGTACTAGCGATGGTGATGGGTCAGAGAATGCACTTCAACTATTTGTGACGCAACTGGCAACCAGCCTACGTTTTGCCTTACGTTCCCAGGCTCTGGTTAAAGAGCAGGGTCGTCTAGCCGCCACCTTTCAGCATAGTACCGAAGGTATTCTGACGGTGGATAACGCGTTACGAATTATCGACTTTAATCCTGCTATGCAACATCTGACAGGATGGCGAGAGAGTGAAGTGCTGGGTCAGTTTTATTTTAAGGTGTTGCGTCCGAAAGATCGTCAGGGCAATGATCTAGGTTTACAGGATTCTGTCATTTTGCAGGCGTTTGCCGGTGAGGAAGTCGTGAATCGTGAGATGATCATTTGCGCTCGCGATGGACAGCGCTTTGCCGTATCGGTGACGGCCTCCTGTGTACGATCAGTGCGTGGTGAGCCCATGAATGGTATCCTTAACATTCATGATTTGACACGTGAGCATCAGCAAGAAGAGCAACGCTCAACCTTTATCTCAGTCATCTCGCATGAACTGCAGACGCCAATCGCTATCATCAAAGGTTACGCATCGACGCTAGCGCGTACGGATGCCAACTTTGACACAGAAACTATACGCTCACGCCTGCTAGCTATCGAGGATGAGGCGGATCGTTTAAATAAACTGGTGGGTAATTTATTATACGCTTCGCGTATTCAAGCCCATGGTTTATTAATGGATGTTGCTAGTCTGGATTTGGAGCAGCTTATTCGGCGGATGGTACGCCGTTTACGGGCCAAAAGTCCAGATGTGCATGTCTCGTTCTCTATTCCAGCGCATTTACCCGTAGTGATAGCTGATCGCGAGCGTATTGAAGAGGTGTTGCAGAATCTGTTAGATAACGCTGTCAAATATTCACCGCGTCGACAGGAGTTAGCTGTGGCTTGCTATGTGACAGGAGAAGAGGTCATCGTTAGTGTGAGTGATGCCGGGATGGGAATTGCGCTACGTGAGCAGGAGCAGATCTTTGATCGGTTCCATCGCCTGGGAGATCCACTCTCACAGTCGAGTCCGGGCGCTGGCCTGGGTCTTTATATCTGTAAAGCAATCATTGAAGCTCATGGTGGACGCATCTGGGTAGAAAGCACATTGCGCCAGGGGTCAACCTTTTCGTTTAGTTTACCGCGTGAGGAGAAAGCGCCGTTACCGATGGTGGTTTTTTGATGATGGAACAGGAAGTATTTGATCAACGTGATATGACGATATTGATCGTGGATGACGAGCTACGCATTCGCGATTTTATACGCATGAACCTTGAATTAGAGCACTATCGTGTCTTAGAAGCAAATAATGGCATTGAAGCACTCAAAGAGCTGCGCGATAACCTACCAGATCTGGTCGTTTTGGATGTCATGATGCCAGAGATGGATGGTTTTGAGACGCTTAGAGCCATCAGAGAGGTTTCGACCGTTCCAGTTATTATGTTAACTGTACGTCAAAACGAACAGGATCGCATCCACGGACTCGATCTAGGAGCCGATGATTACATTGCTAAGCCGTTTAGTCCCCGTGAATTGCTATCGCGTATTCGTGCCCTTTTGCGCCGCTCGTTGATGGCTCCCCCGTCGCGTAAGACAGAGATCGTGGTTGATCCTGATTTAAAGATAGATTTTGCGCATCGCGAAGTGATTGTCCGGGGTCAGAAAGTGGTATTGCGTCCCACGGAATATCGCCTGCTCTACCACTTGGTCAGCAATGCTGGACGTCTGCTCACCCATGAGACACTACTCTCAAAGGTCTGGGGACGCGAGTATCGCGACGAGTCCCACTATCTGCGTCTCTATATTACATATCTGCGCCAGAAGCTTGAGAAAGATCCAGCTCATCCACACTATATCCTCACCGAACGCGGAGTCGGATATCGTTTCAAGGCCCTTGATGAGGTTCATAAGTAACGAGGAGTATTGCATGAATAAAAAGGAACGAGTAGATGCTGTCCTGCGTGGCGAAAAAGCTGATCGTGTCCCTGTCAGTGTCTGGGGACACGACTATGAGCGAGAATGGGATGTACGTGCATTTGCGGAAGCGACTGCGGAGAATTATAATCGCTACGACTGGGATTATGTGAAAGTCAATCCACGAGTGAGCTATCTGGTGGAGGAGTGGAAGGCGAAATACCATCCCTCCGGCAAAAAATATCAAGCGCCGATTTGTGAGTATACCCCCATCAAAGGGGCTACTGATTGGAAGCGTATTCGCCCTCTCGAAGCTGATCAAGGAACCCTGGGAGAGCAGTTGCGAGCTTTACAATTGATTAATCATGAAATTGGCTACGACGCCTATTTTGTACAGACAATCTTTTGTCCACTTGGAGTTGCTCGTTATCTGGCTGGTGATAACAACGAACCCATCTTGCTGACAATGCGCGAAGATCGTCACGCTTTGCATATAGCTTTACGCACCATCACCGAGACACTGATCGCCCACGCTATCGCTTGTCTGGAAATGGGTGCCAGTGGTATTTTTTATGCGACTAATGGCTGGGCTAGTTCTGGTTTACTGACACAAGATCAATATCGCGAGTTCGGTGAGCAGTACGATCTTGAAATTATGGATGCAATCAAGAGTCGCAGCAATTTCAATATTGTGCATAATGGTGGTTCACATATCTACTTTGATCTGTTGGCCTCCTATCCTGCGCAGGTTATTAGCTGGTCCGCAGACAGGGAAGGCAATCCAGATTTGCATGCTGGACATCTTAGCAGCGGAAAAGCGGTCATGGGAGGTATAAATGAGCGGCAGACATTGCTAAAAGGCTCGCCGTCTCAAGTACAGGATGAGATTGGGCGCGTGCTTGAACAGACAGGTGAACAAGGACTCTTATTAGCTCCTGGCAGTGCGATCGCTCCCCAAACGCCGACCAAGAATCTCGAAGCTATTCGTCGAGCATTGTCTTGACACCTATTGATACATTGACTATACTTTCATAGCATTCGTCGCTGTGATAGAAGTGTCGAGACGTTTTTTTGTGATTGTAAAATCCGTGTGTAAAATCTCCCATCCTGACTAATAAGCGGTCCTTAATGTCACAAAGAGACAGAGAAATGTTGTATAGTTATAGCTAACGAATAGCAGAGAAGACCGTGCATCGCGCTGTCATGTGGAGAGAAAGTAAGCAATAGGGAAAGTAGGAGCGCGTTTAAGGTGCATGCATCCTCAAATTTTTGTGGAGTGACGCAAGTACGCGCGCCGCACTTTGGTGGGATGAGAGAGGGTACATCGCGAGCAATGGAGCGATATAGAACAATGCGGGCCTATTCAGCGGGTGGCGTTGTATTCCGCCTTGCTCCAATGCGCTCTCCTGACCGAGACTTCTTGATAGCTCAGAACGAAACGGAATTAGATTCCCGAGGATTGCTATCTATGGAAGTCGTACTGGTGGGGCGTAGCCACGCCGGTATCTGGGCCTTACCGAAAGGGACGCCACAGCCAGGTGAGACTATTGAGCAGGTCGCATTACGAGAGGCGCAGGAAGAAACGGGCTTGCAAGTACAATTGATTTCCTATATTGGAAGCATCTCGTATGTATTTGTACGTGAACAAGTGCGTTATCATAAACAAGTACGGCATTTCTTACTAGAGGCGGTCGGCGGTGACACTACTTTGCACGATCAAGAATATGATCTTGTACAGTGGTTCCCCTATCATGAGGCCTGTCGCCAGCTGACCTATCAGAATGAAGTAAACATCTTATATCAAGCAGAAGAAATGCTACAGCGCTGGCTGCAATATCGACAACAGGAAGGGCACAAGTAGCTGTATGCAAGAGCAAGAGCACCAAGCTCGCTTCAAGCTCGCACGTCGTCTCTTCTTCCCTTATAGTGGCGAAGAAGTTCTAACACGCGCTCAGGGAGCGAGAATTATCATCTCGTGGGCCACCGTATTTCCGGTTGCCCTTTTGGTTTGCACGCTGCCAGTTGTGGCTTTACTCAGCAATAACGCATCTTTGCAGAAAGTTGCTTTACTACTCCTCCTCATCTTTGTCGCTGGAGTTGTGCTATTTGGTTTGATGGCCTGGTTAGTGGTCCTGACGATTAACCGATCAGCCCGTTTTTTTCAACGGCAGAAGGCCCAAAGTTCTGCAAGGATTAGCAAACCCAGCGGAGGTAGGTATGGATCTTAGTGTTGAAGGTAAATCAGAGCGTATTCCACCTGGCTCGCATATCTGCCAGCTTTATAGTAAGGTGACAGAGATTCCTGGTGTGACAGCACACCTGTTACGTGTCGGGCTTTCATTACACGAAAAGTGTCTGTTCGCCGCCGCCCCAGCTCAAGTCAAAGAGCTGCGCGACGAATTACAAAAGCTGCAAATGGATGTGGACGAGCTGATTTCATCGGGACAATTAGTTCTCTATGAAGAACGCGACTATTTCCTGGCAAACGGGAAACGTTTTGATCCGTATTTTTTGCTCTCCTCACATCAAACCTTTATTGCGCAAGCGCTACGGGAAGGCTGGCGGGCGGTTCGCATATCTATAGATATGAACTGGCTCGCGAAAGATATCGCGACACCAGAACAGATCCTCAAATATGAGGCGGCCTCAGATGCTGTGTTCACCTTCCAAAATGCACCTATTATTGCTTTGATGCATTATGATCATAGTAAATTGATACCCAGCCTGGTCGTAGAGATGCTGAAACTGCATCCAATTTCGGTGGTAGGCAAATATATTAAGCGTAATCCTTATTACCTGAACTCAGAGCAATACATGTTAAAGATTCTACGCATTAATAAAGATAAGAGCAACCACAACAGCCAATCTGCCTGAGACATCCTCACAAGGAGATATGGAGAGCTACGGAATAATTAATACAATAGCAGCAGCATGTATCAGGCACATGCTGCTGCTATTGTATTAATTATCAAAAAAGCTGGCTATATTGCCTAGACCGCCTATACCACCCCCAAGGTTGCTTTGTCCGCCAGCCTGTGGCGCTCCTTCAGTTGTCGGAGGATGATAGGTCATCGATTGTATGCCGATGCGACCCGGACCAATGAAGCGATTGAGTGTAAACGATGCACCCGCCATTAAGCCTCCGATAGCTCCGAGAATACCGCCGCCACGTTGAGAGCTCGATACAGTCGTCATTTGCATTTGGACCGATGGATCTTTCCAGAGCCAGGCACCTGGCTCAACATCGATTGCTTCGCCGGGAGCAAGCACCTTCTCAAAGACGTTGCCATAGCCATGGAGGAGCACCATACCTTCGCCATTCACAGCTGTAAATTGGTCAATAAACAGACCGGTACGACTAAAAAGGATGTTGGCTGCCCCCTGTACAAAGGTGAAATTATAATCGACGTTGCCTGTTGCCACCAGGAACTGATGCTCTCGTACTTCAACAGTCTGACCGTGTTGGAGGCGTAATGCAACCACCTGCCCGACCGAGTCACGTGAGAATGAGATATTACCTGGTCCCTGGGCCTCGCTAATAAAGACTTGCAAACCGGCAAAGAAGCGCTTGGCCATGCCTTTAAGCGATTTAAAGCCAATTTGAACTCCAGGATGTTTCCATAACAGAATGTGGTGCTCAAAATAGATAGATAACTGGTTGCCTAGCATAATATCGACGACAGGTACCAATTCGCCATCTATGGAGATGGTCATATCCGCTATGTGTAGCGGTCCCTTTGGATTGTGAAGTTCAGCTTTGGGCACAGCATTGCCGAACATACTATTTGAATACTCCTCAAATTGGTTCGGTGGAGTGAAATTGCCCTGGGATGGTGCCCCATACGCCCCCGATTGTGACGGTGGTGGTGGACCATAACGACCAGCGGGAGCGTTTCCCGGCATTGGGGGACCTGCATTAACAGGTGCACCACAAGAGCCACAAAATTTTACCCCATCGGCTATTGGATTGTGGCAGCGAGGACAGATCATTGAATCCTCCTTTGGTAGATCAAAGCGGGTACTGGAGAAATGCCAAGTGGACGAGTATTCGTCAATCGTGCCTTCGGCATATGTACCTTAAGTAAGCTATTTGTTTGATAATAACAGTGTTTGTCAGAAGATACAAGGGGGAGAATACACGAAATAAGAGTTGGGAACCTGATTGTGATCAGGATTATCGATCCCAACTCTCATTATCTCGCGCTGAATAAGCGCCAGGCGCGCTTAGTGATCTATGTATTATAAAACGAAGCTGTCAGCCAACGGACTACGAGTATTCGTGTTATTTTCGCGTTTGTCGCCATTCAAATTGGCTTGTGACTGACCATTGGTGGTGCGACCATTGTTGCCATAGCCGCCATTACCAGAGGCAGGTGGTGGGGTATTTTGCATACCCTGTAAGCTTTGCAGCGTCGCCTGCGATTGAATTGGTTGATTGCCAGACCCAGACTCATTAGCGAGCTGAATAGTCTTGCCCTCAATCACTATTGCAATACCAATACCACGGCGAAGATCAGCGAGCTGCCTGCGTAACTCACGGTTTTCGCCTTCTAACGCGTCCATTAATTTTTTCTGCTCAAGCAACATCTGCGCGATGCCTTCAAAACCAGCGCTAGCAGCACGATCCATCATGGATTCCTCCTGCGTACTTTCCGTACCCATTAAATCTAGAACAAATTCACCCATCACAGCGCCACGTCCTCCCTACTTTATGTGCCTGACCCCTTAGCTTAGCAGCGGCACAATACGATCCAAAATTGCCGCCGCAACGCCGGCTTTGGGCATTACTGGCAGGTTTTCCATTGCGCCATCCGCATGAAAGATGAGCACCTTATTCGTATCGGTCCCAAAACCACTATCGCTGCGCGAAACATCATTGGCGATTAGCAGGTTCAGTTGTTTATTGTGTAGCTTTAACTGAGCATGCTCAACCAAATGTTCGGTTTCGGCTGCGAAGCCGACACGTATCAAGTGTTTTTTCAAATGAGGTATCGGTCTGCCATTGTTTTCCTCGCTGGCATGACCATCACCGTCGAGCGTTATAACGAGCCCACCAAGAATATCTGGATTGTGTACCAGATGAAGAGTAAACTCGCCGTTTTCCGGTTGCCCTGTGACTTCATTACTCGCCGTTTTCTTTATTTTTTGTCCCATCGACTTCTCTGGGCGGAAATCCGCTACTGCGGCACTCATAATAAGAACATCGGCGTCAGTAACAAAATCGTATACAACGTCACGCATCTGTATCGCAGTTTCTACCAGATGGAGCTCCACACCAAACGGTGTAGGGAGCGCAACGGGTCCCGATACTAATATAACGTGTGCGCCGCGATCTCTTGCTTCCATTGCAAGGCTATAGCCCATTTTTCCTGATGAGCGGTTTCCAATGTATCGTACTGGGTCAATCGGTTCATGTGTTCCACCTGCTGTGATGACAACACGGCGACCTGCAAGATCTCCGTGTTGACCCAAAACCTTTTGAATGGCTCCAAGCAAGGTAGCAGTTTCGGGAAAGCGGCCGATACCAATCTCTCCCGAAGCCAAACGACCGACCTCTGGCTCTATAATGAAGGCACCGCGTTCGCGTAGTAGCGACAGGCTCGCCTGCGTTGCTGGATGTGTATACATCTGAGAATGCATAGCCGGTGCCAACACTAAAGGTGCTCTGGTTGCCAGAGCAACGGCCGTCAGCATATTATCCGTCATGCCATGTGCCAATTTTGCGATTGTATTCGCAGTTGCGGGCACAACCACCAGCAGGTCTGCCTCTTCGGCTAACTTGATATGTATCTCGGCGGCTTCGCCAGAAGGTTCCCACAAGTCCTTATAGACGTGTCGATGACTCATGGTAGCGAATGTGAGTGGACGAACGAATTCCTCCGCACTCTCAGTCATAACTACATCGACAAGAGCTCCAGCCTGTTGCAGCTTACTGACCAGGTCGATCGCCTTGTACGATGCAATCCCCCCACAAATACCTACGACAATGTGCTTGTTGAGTAACATAGTTAGCCTACTTTATTTCTCCACACGAATCATTCGAGCTGGAACATTGCTACAATAGCATATCGAAATGTTTAGCGGCAAGGTTGATGCCAAGAAGTACCATCATATATTAAATAGTCATTGTCTCCAAGCAACTATTTAATACATTATATTTTTATTGGCGATGATCTTTGCGTTTTATGAACCAGGCAGTTGCCACCCCTTGTAGCACAATCATTAGTAACAGCACCGCCCAGCAGAGTAGCAGATGCAGCACTGCCGTCGTATGGTTATCGCCCGAAACGGATGAGAAAAGAGTACTCACATAAGAAAAACTATCCGAAGCGACCTTATCTCCATGAAGACCAATCGTTGTGCCCATCGCCGCCATTGACCAACGTGCACTAAAGATAGCTCCGAATACTTGTAGAAGTGGTGGGCTATCCAATGAGAAAATGACCCCTGCAAAGATAACCTGTGGGATTAGTGGCAGAGGAACGATACTCATTGCACGATCGTTGTTGGGAACAATAGCTGAGATTAGCAAGCCTGTCATTAAGCCTGCCAGAGCTGTTAATGCCATTGTAACATATATTTCCAGGAAAGGAGAGAGCAAAACGCTATTTCTATAGGGCGCTTTGAGATTGACAAGCTCCACCAGGATCAAGCTCTGGACCAGACTAAAGACGCCCAGGACGGCTATCTTCGAGAAGAGATAGGGCGTGATACCCAGGTTGACGGTACGTTCACGACGAAAGATGGCTGACTCTTTTACAATTTCACGTGCGCCATTGAGACAACCAAACATAATAGCGGCAAAGGCCATGATAAAGAGGATCTTCTGAGCGTCTGTGCCAGATCCAGGTAAAATGGAGTTTTCTAGGAACTGATCTGGCGTAAGTTTTTGCTGTTGAGCGCTGGCTATGCCTTGCGGCGTTTTGAGAAAATTAACGACGACCTGACAATCACTTGTATGAGGAGATGTCGGGTCTGTTATCACTACATTGACAGAACAGGTAGTTATCTGATTAGTATCGAAAACGTTAGCACCAGTGAGCGATAATAATATGAGACCAATAATGGGTGCTTGTAAGATTAGAATGGCCAGATTTACCCGATCATTGAGGATCAGTTCAATATAGCGCATTGAGAGCAAAAAGAATTGCTTCCAGGGATTTCCACGTTTGGGCGGTTTCGTAGGAGTGGATGGCGCCAATGCTTTGGCTTGAATAGCCGGTCCCTGCTGAATAGCACTATCCACATAGCGTACAAAATCCGGTGATTGCCTGAACTTTTCCCCTGCCTCAACGGGAATATTTGGATTTTCATCGCTTGGCTCAAGGGCGCTATAAATTTCGGCAAAATCAGTTTTGCCAAAATAGGCTTTGGCATCGTTTGGCGGACCAAAGTAGGCCAGATTTCCTCCCTGACACAGGAAACAGATATAATCACAGGCATTGATATTATTGGTGGCATGTGTCACCAGTACAATAGTCTGTCCTTTATCAGCCAGCTTACGCAATAGCAGCATCATCTTACGATCCAGACCTGGATCAAGGCCAGAGGTAGGCTCATCAAGGAAGAAAATGCTTGGCTTGGCGAGCAATTCAAGCGCAATAGAGACACGTTTGCGCTGTCCACCAGAAAGTTTGCTGACCAGTAAATTTCGACGGAACTTCATCTCAACATCATCAAGCACTTCATCGATACGCTCTTTAATCTGTTTCTCGGTAAAGTCCTCTGGCAGACGAAGTTTGGCTGCATAATAGAGAGCACGTTCGACTGTCAATTCACGGTGGATAATATCATCCTGTGGCACATAGCCCATTTGTGTACTGAAGGCCGCAAGATTCTTATAGTAATCCTGTCCATTATAAAGCACTGCACCTTGCTGTGCTGGTCGCAAACCATTCAAGGCATCCATCAACGTGGACTTACCTGCCCCTGATCCACCGACTAAGGCCACAAATTTGCGTGGAGGAATAACGATGGAGATGTCATTAAGTATGACGACGTGTTTGCTGCCTTCTTTTTTCAGACTCAGGGCATCGATACGGATACCATTGCTTTCATCCTGTTGCGTTAGGACGGTACCTGTATAGGTAAGTTTGAATGGTCCGATGCGAATGATGTCGCCGGGCTGAAGTGCCTGGTTGGTTGTGCGATGAGAATTGACATAGATGTGATTGGTGCTATTTAGATCAAGTACGCGATAGCCTCCAGGTATCTGCTCTAGGCGAGCATGATGGGATGAGACTTGCGGATGCTGGAGCACAACGCTATTGTCGGCTGCTCGACCTAGCGTGATGATCGGTGCACCAAGCTGAAGCGGTTGTATTTCTGGAAGAGCCTCTTGTGACTGACCGCTGCCATCGTTATATGCCAGGGTAACGAAAGTACCATCGGCATCACTGATACGGAAGATGTCGCCGCGTGCCAGGATATGGCGGAATGATTGCTGGCCCTCAATATTTTGACCCTGGAAGGTCAATCCGTTCAACGTTTGACCTCGTTTGGGATGCGGATGAATGAGGACAAGTTGATTATTCTCGCGAATGATCTGAGCGTGAAAGTTTGAAACGGTTGGTCGCTGAATCACAATTGTATTAGAAGGATCACGTCCAATATCGAAAACCTGACGATCAAGGGTAAGTAGGTAGACTTGCTTTTCATGATCGATATTGGTACTGACCTCTAGCGATGGTAGACCAACAATCCCTGGTCGCTGTCCTGCAACTATAGTCCCATCTGGAGCGAACTCTGTCATCAATGGCGGCTCAATGTACTTGGGAGCAGAGACTGGTGCATAGGGATTGTCTGAACTCATTGTTGGCATTGGATAGGATGGTGCCTGGGCTATATTTTGTTGATTTGCTACCGGTGGAGGCGTAGCCTCTCGATTTGCTATCGGTTGAACTGGTGGCTTCTGTGGCACTGGCCTGGCAAATGGTACCTGGGCTATATTTTGTTGATTTGCTACCGATGGAGGCGTAGCCTCTCGATTTGCTATCGGTTGAACTGGTGGCTTCTGTGGCGCTGGCCTGGCAAATGGTACCTGGGCTATATTTTGTTGATTTGCTACCGATGGAGGCGTAGCCTCTCGATTTGCTATCGGTTGAACTGGTGGCTTCTGTGGCACTGGCCTGGCAAGCGGTGGCGTGGGCCGCTGGACTTCCACAATTTGGAAGAGAGCGGTTGTGCTCGGTCCCAAGCCAATGGTATCTCGATCACTTAAAGGTGATTGATTGATCTCGTTTTGGTTCAACGTGATGTTGTTCTGAGCTGCCACCTTTTTGATCGACCAGACACTTCCATTCCACATAATCTGTGCATGGTGTCGGGATACTGAGAGATCGGAAACAACAATATCATTATCTGGTTCGCGGCCTATTGTCGTAATCGGTTTGGTAATAAGAAAGGTTTTGCCAGCCATCGGACCAGTTAAAAATTGAAATGAACCGGTTTGTGAAGTTTTTTTCACTGCATCCATGAAAATCTGTCGTAGTTTTCCCTGCTCGTCACACCTTCGAATGAGATTGTTGCGTGTACCGTAATAACGGTTTTATTGTATCCCATATGTATGACACTCTTTGCCTGGAAGTGGACTACGGGCCTCCTTTCGTGTGAGCACAATATTTTATGAAACCAGAGACATGCCTATTTAAACATAAATAGTATGTCTCCAGTTTAAAAATCTGATGACATAGAATTACTATATACTGCTCATCAGATCACGTACATATTTAAATTTTTTAATAGCACGAAATCATCGATTCACTGCAATTATACTTTGACAAGTAGATAGTAGCAAGCATACAGTGACTCAGTGACTCTTTTGTATATGAACGTTGCCACTACTCAAATGTAGGATAAGAGTTGCAGAAGTTGATGTGCCAGCAGATGAATTGAGGGGACCGTCATAACTGATTGTTCCGCCTTGATTGTTCACCTTGATGGGAAATTCGCTGGTGATGGTTCCTATGTTGGTATATGTGTCCAGCATTACATTGGTATTTGTGGGCAAAGTGACGTTAATATTGCCTGTCTGATTACTTAACATATATTTTACGTCGCTTTGTGCATTAGGATCGGTTGGTACCAGGAGAAAACCACTGAATGTAATATTTCCCTCACTGGTTTGGAGTTGAGATCCGTTAATAAGGATTGCCTTTGTGACGGTAATATTGCCTGTGGTCCCTTGCAAGCGCAGTTTTCCGCTAATTCCCTCTACATCAATGTTTCCCCTTGGGGCCTCGATATTTAGGGCGAGCGATGGTTGATCGTTCTGGATGGCGATAGGAGGGACTGTGATAGTCAGATCGACCTGATTGTCGGTGACCTGGGGCAATGAAACGTTGATGATGAGCGAGCTTGTCGCTGTGGCTTGCGTCGTTGTATCAGTAGGTGTTGTGGTTGTTTGCAGCGTTGTACAGCTCAGTGGTTTCGTGATGGTATTGGGAGGTTGGATCTCAACAGAAATTTTTTGCAGGAGCGAGTTCGCCGCGGATGCGTTGGTGGACTGGACTGTTTTTACTGCAGTAATCGTTGTTTTTGAGGCATTGGGGTCCACCGTCATCGTAACATTACCGATTTTGTCACAAATCAGGACATTCGAGAGCTGAGTCAATGTTACCACGTGCGTCTCAGTTTGGGTGAATGGATGGCTGCTTGGTAGACCAGGTAAGCCTGTGATATGTCCATTATTCTGGAGCGCATTAACTCCGAGTAGCACAGACAGTGCCAGGGCAGCAATTGCCAATATAAAACCAATGCCACATCCGGCCAGTAAGATGGGCCAGACGCGGCGTTTACGCGTTGGCTCTATCCGACGCAGAACGCGACGCGGGGCGGCTCGGCGATAGTCTTCTGGCTCTGAATCGGGGTAACGCGTGCGGCGTGTATCAGGATGAGAACGACGAGATGCGCGTTGTGGTCTGGCATGATGTTCTTCATAGTCATCTTCATGCATATAGCGATTTTCGACATAGCGATCCTCATCGTCAGGATGCCAGTCGTTATGTGAGTTCCTTCTGTCTCTGCCCATATATGCTGCGTTCCTCGCTTTTCTGCCTGGTCGGTTATGTGATTATGTTGTATGGACGAGCATCGTGGTGGCAGCGAAACTCTAATCGATGAGGAACTGTTGAAAAAATGATGTTCTTTATTTCCGCATAGATAGGTAATTCCGGCGGAGTAGAGTGCTGCCCATTGAGCATGCTCTTGCCTATCTATTGTATCATATGGACCAGTTTTCTCTACCTGATTCTGGCTGATATATGCGCCGTTTAGTTAGCGACACTCATCGAGAAGCTAGCATATGGGCTAAGATGTCACGCATGAACTGTTTGATCGTTATAAATAGCTATGAAGCGACCTTTTCAAGGCTTTCAAGAGACGCTATAATGACGCTATAATAGCGTAAGCCATCTATCGTAAAAAGTAGGTTGCGTAGGAGCAATAGTTTCATGGCGAATGTTGAGGCATCACAATTTCTAGTACGTTTTTGGGGAGTGCGTGGTAGTTATCCTACTCCTGGTCCCCACACGCTACGTCACGGAGGAAACACGTCCTGTGTTGAGGTTCAAGCAGGAGAACAGACGCTCATTTTTGATGCGGGCAGTGGCATTATCGGTCTTGGATCAGCTTTAATGCAGAGGGCAAATGGACGTTCAACTCCATTGAATGTTTCACTCTTTATTACACATGGTCACGGAGATCATCTTGTCGGCTTTCCTTTTTTTTCTCCACTGTTTGATCCTCGGGTTAACCTCCATCTTTTTGGTCCCCAATTAGCCGGTCAAAATATAGAAGAGTTGATGGTTCCTTTGATGTCTCCTCCATATTTTCCAGTCGATGTACGCCAACTGCCGTCGCGGCGCACATTTCATACGCTCACAGACGAACAATGCGTTATTTGGAGGCCGGGCGATCAAGATCCGACAATGTATTCCAGGGATGCAGAGTCGAGCACGATTTAGCTAGCGGAGACACGTGTATTGACCAGATTTACGCACTGCCATCCTTTAAATGGTGCTATTGTTTACCGTATAGAATATAAAGGTCATAGTGTGGTGTATGCTACGGATGTTGAGTGGCGTAATGGTTGTGAGCAGATGTTCCTGGATTTCGTGGCTGGAGCGGATCTTTTAATCCACGATGCGCAGTATACGACACACGATTATGTACGAGAAAAGCGCGGCTATGGCCATAGTACAGTCGCTATGGCTATAGACGTCGCCCGGTTAGCTGGTGTAAAAGAACTGATACTGTTTCACCACGAACCAAAGTATGATGATAATCAGTTGGATCTGATGGAAGCAGAGGCTCGTACGATTTTTGCTCATACACGCTCGGCATGCGAGGGCATGGAGATTGATTTATTAGCTTGAAAGAATGAGTGAAGGTAATGGCAATTGTAGACGTGCTGTTAGCATTAATGATAATTGGTTCTTTTTTAGTGGCTCTCCCATTGCATGAGTGGGCTCATGCTCAGATGGCCTCCTTGTTGGGAGATCATACAGCCAGTACCTCAGAACGTAAAAGATTAAATTTGTCTCTTCATATCGATCCTGTAGGGATATTGATGTGTGTCATTCTCGCGTTTCAGTCATATGCTGGTCTGGGTTGGGGTAAGCCAGTCAAGCCCGATCCCTGGAAAATGCGAGTTGGAGCTAATACAGGCGTATTGTTGGTCGCATGTGCAGGTCCCATCTTTAGTTTAATTATCGGGCTGGCTTTCGCGGCGCTAATCCGTCTTTTGCTGCCATTTGTGGGTGCCAATATTCCACTCAATTTTGTGTTGAAACTCGTGACCGTTTTTGCCGCCGTGAATACTGGTCTAGCCATTTTTAATCTTATTCCTTTCTATCCACTTGATGGATATCAAATTGTATATACCCTCTTGCCTAGTAAGCAAGCTGTCCAATTTTCACGCTCTGCTGCATACGGTCCTTTTATCATTTTGATCGTATTTTTCTTCTTACCTTTTCTGGGACAGTTTTCAGGATTAAATAATTTCTTTCTGTTTCAATTAGCTAGCTATATTCGTGATGGAGCATTGTATTTAAACTCGTTGGTAGCCGGATATGATCTGCAATTTCCGTATGCATATGGGTTTGGTGTGCTCCGTTAGTAGGAATGTATGACCGTGAATGCTCAGATGGCGCTCGTCGCCTATCGTTTAAAGCAGGTGTACCAACAACTTGGTTTTGTTTCTCCTCTGACACGTGGAGATTATGGAGAAGTTGAGTGCTGGTTACCTGCTTCCGCTCAGTCCCTTTTTCAGACAATGTCACGCGCAGATCAGCAGCACTGTCTACGCGTCTGCCGAGGATTGCAGGCACGCGGATGTAGCGAGCAAGATATGCTGGCCGCTGCGCTGCTGCATGATGTTGGAAAAGCTCAAGGACGTGTTCCTTTTTGGACACGTCCAGCGATTGTGATCGGGAAACGCTTGGTGCCATCATTACTGCAACGTATTCTCCTTGACTCAGACAAAATAGAGCAATATCAAGGATACTTCTGGCGTCGTAGCCTGAGTTATGCCTGGTATCATGCGGAAGTCGGAGCGAGATTAGCCGCTGCCGTTGGACTCTCTGAACGTGCTGTACTCTATATTCAAACGCATCATCAATCTCATGGCCCGGCGGCGGAACTGTATCTGGTTGATGAGGTATCGTAGCGATACCACAATTATTTACTGTATACAACAAGCCTCCTGCCACAATCTCCCTTATCCTTTGCTACGGAAGATAATTTAAGAAAGCCTTGATTTACGAGCGTGAAACTTGACAGTGTTTGACTCAAGTTTTATACTGATACTGCAATAAATCATGGATATACCTATGGCTAAAATAGCATTACATAGAATTACAAGGCAAGGAGAGATAAAAACGTAATGGAAGATAGTCGTGAAAATTCAGCAGAGCAAGTAGATAATCTGGAGCAACAATCTTTTCCAAATACAGCGGAAAATGGGACCGAGCAGCGAATTGCTGAGCTAGAGGCCCAATTGGCTCAGACGAAAAAAGAGGCTGCTGAGAACTGGAATAAATACCTACGTGAGCGAGCCGATTGGGATAATTTCCGTAAGCGCCAGGAGCGCATGGTAAGCGATCGCGTCCTATATCAGAAGAAGGCTTTGTTTAATAAGTTGCTTGAAGTACTCGATAATGTAGAGCGTGCGCTTATGTATGAAGATACGTTAGATAAGACACAACTTCAGCATACACTGCATATGCTTCAGTGGCAGATGAACGAAGTTTTGCGTGGCGAGGGACTCAATGCCGTACCAGCTGTTGGAGAGGCCTTCAATCCCTATTTACATGAGGCGGTCGAGGCGGTCGAGGATAGTGATAAACCTGATGGAATTATTCTAGAGGAGTTGCGTAAAGGTTATACGCTTGGTGAAGAGACATTGCGTCCTGCCCGTGTCAAAGTTAGTGTTGGAAAATAAGTAATATCCAATCAAGAGGCACCGAACGTGCCTCGTATGCAAAAATGTATTAAGAGGGCTGGGACATGGATTTTAAAGATTATTACCAGATATTAGGGGTGACAAGAAGCTCAAGTGCGGATGATATTAAAAAGTCCTTCCGTAAATTAGCGCGTAAGTATCATCCAGATGTGAATCCCGGCGATAAAAAGGCTGAAGAGAAGTTCAAAGAGATCAATGAAGCCTATGAGGTACTCTCAGACACGGATAAGCGTAAGAAATATGATACGCTGGGTCCCAACTGGCAAGAGCAATTTGGTCCTAATTATGCAGGAAATGGAATGCGCCGTCAGTCTCCTTTCGGTACTGCAGGTGCTCGTCCTTCCTATGATTTTGATGCCAATAGCGCAAGTGGTTTCTCGGATTTCTTTGAAGCACTCTTTGGCCGTGGCACGCCTGGAGGCCGCCCCTCAAATATGGGTGGTATGCGCGAGGACTTACGTCGCCGACCGGGAGAGAATATTGAGCAGCCAGTTGAGGTAACGTTACAAGAAGCCTATATTGGAGGTTCAAGGACCTATAATATTCAGTCGCCAGAGGCCTGTCTCACGTGCCGTGGGACAGGTGAGGTTGGTGGCAAAGTGTGTGCAACGTGTGGCGGTCAAGGGCAGGTTAAACGCAGTAAGCGCATTCAGGTAAAAATACCGGCGGGTGTCGATAATGGCTCAAAGATCCGCGTGGCCGGAGAAGGACAGGCCGGTATGGGAGGTGGTCCCAGGGGCGATCTTTATCTGGTTATTAGCGTTAAACCTGAAGCCAACTTTGAGCGCAAGGGAGAAGACTTGCACGTCGATGTGAATGTCGATTTGGTAAAGGCGATGCTGGGTGGCGAAGTCACCGTACCCACTCCCGATGGTCGCAGGCTTTTGCTTTCCATTCCAGCCGAGACCCAGAACGATAAACAGTTTCGTTTAACAGGTAAAGGGATGCCTCATCTACGTGGTGAGGGCAGTGGCAATCTTTATGCGCACGTTAAAGTTGTGCTTCCTATGCATCTCTCGGCAGAGGAGCGTGAACTGTTTGAGAAACTCGCACGCAGCCGTGGAGCTGAGGTTCAGCTATAGCGGGTAAATAAGGAGAGTAGAGCAATCATGAGTGAGAATGGTGATGGTGCTTGGTACATCATAAGCATTGCCGCTCAACGTGCTGAAGTTCACGAACAAACCTTGCGTCATTACGAACGTTTGGGACTGATCTCGCCTGCGCGTAAGGGCGCAAGTGCACATAGCCCGCGACTCTATTCGGATTATGACATTGAGCGTGTGATGCATATTCGTCGCTTGATGCGTGACCTTGGGGTAAATCTTGCTGGTGTGGAAGCTATTCTTCATATGAAGGATCGCATGGAAACGATGCAAGATGAGTTGGCACAAGAGATGGTTCTGTTGCGTGAGCAACATGCGGCAGAGATGCGCCGCTTAAAAGATATTATTGAGCGCTTACAACGTGGTACGCTATCATAGCTGCCTTTTTTAGCATAGCATTACGTCTGTGGCTGTGGCTACATAAAGAAGCAGCAGTAAGCACTGGTAAGGATTAAGAGGGTATCAGTGTTCACTGCTGCTTCTTTATGTCCCGTTTGACGTAGCGGCTGGTATAAGATGACGCTCCATTTTGAGTGTGAGCACGCGAGTGGCGGCTTCATCGAGACGACTTTTCGAGATTGTTCCATTATTCAAAGCATCTTTGAGCGCTTGGATCATAGCTTCCATACTGGCTACATTATAGACTCCTAATAATATATCATCACCAGCCTGTAATGCCATTACTCCCGCTTGCGCAAGTCCAATGTGTCGACCATGAACTTGGACACCAAGCATAGTCAGATCATCAGTAACAGCAACCCCTTGATATCCCAGCTGTTGGCGCAAAACTTTGGTGATAAATGTAGGAGATAGTTCGGCAATATAGGTTGGATCAATAGAAGGAACGAGTTCATCGGTTGCCATAATCAAGCCAGGCTGCTCCATTTTATCGGTTGTATTAATGAACTGCTTAAAGGGAGCTAAATCTATTGCATTGACTTGCGCTTGCGTATGATTAACGGTAACAAAGACTTGATGAGGATTGGCCGTTGCAGATGCTCCTCCCAGCCCCGGAAAATGTTTCAATGTAGCGATGGCCCCACCGGTTTGCAGCGCTTTTATATACGGACCTGCATATTGAATCACATGTGCGGCTGTCGCTCCAAATGAACGTTGTTGGCTACCGATATAACCATTGCTAGCTGAGACATCGACATCAGGTGCCAGATCTGTATTAATGCCTAATGAGAGGAGATCATGGGCTGTTTGCGTCCCTTGTTCAGCCGCGAAGGTTGTACTGTTAGTTTGCCCAATCTGATAGGCTGACGGACGGGGTGGATAAACCGTCGAGAGGCGCTGAACATACCCACCTTCTTCATCGGTTGCGATCAACAATGGAAGATCGGCACGTTGTTGCATCTTCGTTGTATCTGCTTTGGTCTGGGCCTGTGAATTAATTTGATGTTGAAACAAGATCACTGATCCTGCATGCAGATTATGGATCATTGTATCAAGTGACGCTGAATAGCTGTTTTCTGGATACGCAACCATCATAATCTGACCAATTTCAGTATCGAGGCTCATGTTTTGGACGTTGAGATAGGCCAATTGTTGATCATGCATATGCTCTGTAATATGCCTGAGATTATCTATTTGCTGTGCACTTAATGGTACCTGGACAAACCCGCTTGCCTTGGCTCCGTCACTGCTTTGGTTTTGAAGAGCATTTGGCATCCACACATGCTGTTCCAGAATGCTACCCGCAACAATGAGCAGCGTGAGTGTGATAAAAGCCGCTGCCAGCCATGGATTGATAGTTCGACGGCGTGCATGGCGCTGTGCTGGCACCGGAAGAGATGGTAGGATTTGTTCCTGAGGCAATGCAAGTTGTTCAGGTTGAGCCTGGATTGGCTGCTGAGGAAGCGAAACGGACTGTAACTTAAATTGGCTAAACCCTGTCTGTTGACTTTGAAGTTCTGCTTTAGACAGTGAAGGGAGATGTAAGAATGGTTGGATTGTAGACGTTGGCGAAACTGGTATGCCCGATGAATGCAATTCCTCTCCTGCCGGTAGCTCTGAACTATCATTGTCGAGCTCATATTCATCCCGATGATCCGACAGTGGTTGGAAGTTGAAATCTCTTGCTATATCATTCCTTGATGGCTCAAATGGAGATTTCTGATTACTCATGCTTTACTCCATATATCGTGTTCTGCATTGGTTCTCCGCAGCATGATAGTTGCCATGATAGTTGCAAAGAAAGGAGACGATAAAGAAATTTTAGCATCTTTAATCTTATCGTCTCCCGCAATCCTTTTGATTACTTTTAGCGACCACCTGATCTTTTCTTACGATTTCGAGAACGCTGTTGAACGTATGTTGGTGATGGATTCTCTTTCCTCAGAGACGTATCAGCAGATGGTATCGTCGCAGATTCATCTAACGATGGTATTTCTGGATCTAGTTCTTCATTGTCGGTATCGAACGAGCCAGAGACGTGTTTGTCCTCTTCAAGCGATGCTTCATATTCAAATATTTCTGGGGGATCATTGTCAACATAGAATGCATCTGATGTGTGATTGTCCTCTTCAGGCAAAGCTTCATATTCAAACATTTCCGGAGCATCATTGTCGACATCAAAGGCATCTGAGGAGCGGTTGTCCTCTTCAGAAAAAGCTTCATACTCAAAAGTTTCTGGGATATCGTGATCGATTTCAGCATCGGCTGCGGCTGCATTGTTGGCGCTCCCTTCACTGTCGATGTTTGAGGGGGAAACTACTGTCGACTCAGTACCGGGGTCCAGTTTCAGGTTAGGTTCGGTCTGCGGGACTAAGTGAGCTTTAGAAATTAACTGTGTTCTTTCCGTTGCCTCGTCATCATCTTGATAAGCATCATTGTGTATAGGCGTTGCCGGAACCGCTACAGACTCATCTGGTACGATATTTGCAGGCATCTGAGTCTCTGGCATGGCAGGCATCTGAGTCTGTGATTCAGAACGATAAGGACGAAAATTGTTTGTGGAGTGTCTGCCAACGATCGGAAGTGCTGAGGCTGTATTATCATTGCTACCAAAATCCTCCTCCTCGATTGGCGGAGTCTTTGGAGACTTCGCAAGCTCTTTCGTATGTGGCTGGGCTGAAGGTATCTCTTTGCGCCTGACTGGTCCTGCTGGTGGAAAATACGTGGTATGCCCTGACTGCTCTTCCCGATACTGATTATTGTCCTCATAATCATTGGCGAAGTTGATGGTCGATTGGCGACGAATACGTGGAGCAGAGGCACGTACATTTGGTACAACGGAAGCGGGCAAGAGCGAATAGTCAAAGACGACCTTGATCGCACGACTGTCTGCTTTCTTGGTTGCGGTGAGCAGGGCATGTTTATAATTATTAACGGCAAAATGATGGGTAATCAATTGTTCAGGGGCGATACTACCCTGAAGGATTAATTCTGCTGCCACTTTGAACGTCGAGACTCGGCGCTCGCCGTCAGTAGGCCAGTATTCTATACCATGAGCATGACTGCCCAGCAACGTAATTTCTTGTGTCCAAAGCGGTGTCAGATCAATATTCATAGAGCGCAAGCTAAGGCCGACGAGCACGATCGTGCCCTGTGTTCGTATCCAACGAAGTGCATGGTGTAATGTATTTTGGTGAAGCATATTTTTTTTCTGACCGACAGTATCATAAATAACATCATAGCCGCCTTGCAGAGTGCGATTACCGAATAAGCCATGATACATGCGGGCCTGCGTCGCCTGTTGGACGCCCACATATGCATCCTGCTGATAAATAATGTTAGCACCTAGCCGTGTCGCCTGTTCGACCTGGAATGAATAGCGAGCCAGTACACTGATCTCCGCCTGAGGAACCAGCGCACGGATGATTTGTTGTATTAACAGTCCCACTGTTCCCGAGCCAATAATTAAGACGCGGTCTCCAGGTTGTGGAAGATGACGTAGCACCGCGTGCGCTGCGGTAGCTGCAGGTTCTAACATAACAGCCTGCTCATCGGTTAGTCCTGCTGGAACTCGGAAGAGTTGCTGCTCATGCAGGAGCATCTCTTCGCTCCAGCCGCCACCGAGGGCGGGGGGGGCCAGGAATGCACCATGTTCGCAGAGATTGAAGTTTTCAGTGGCGCAGGCTCGACAAATGGGCTGAACGCCAGCCGTGAGGCAGTTTGGTTTCCATTGTAGTGCAACACGATCACCGACCTGCAAGCGTTGAACATCATCACCGATCTCAATGACCTCACCAACGACCTCATGACCAGGGTAAAGTTGTGTCTGTTTGGGGGTAGCAGCAGAAGCGACACGTGGATCGTTTCCCCCGTGATAAAGCAAGTGCAAATCGCTGCCACTGATACCAGAGAGGCGATTGCGTACACGCACCCAACTATTCTCAGGCAGAGATTGGCGTGGTAAGTTCTGGACTTGTAACGGTGAATAAGAAGAAAAATAGATATTCTGATAAAAGCGACCAATCATCTGCGTCAGCAGCATCTTCTTCTGGTCAAGGTCCATCGTAGAGGTCCACATAGTGCTATCTTACCTTCATCTGGATGGCTGGCTATAAGTGTTGTTCCTACAACCATATCCCCTTTTTACTTTTTAAGCAGTGTATCATGGTAAACCAGTGAAGGTCAATGCGAGTAGGAAGGAAGCGTAAGCGAGTTTTTTACCTGCAAATATTGCTTATTAATCAGCACTCGGCAAAAGTACTTTAAATTCAGTATTACCAAATTCACTGTCAACGGTGATCGCTCCATTATGCGCTCTTACAATAGAAGATGCAATGGTAAGGCCGAGTCCTGTACCAATGATTGAGGTTGAATTTGATGAAGAGCGATGGCGTCCACGATAAAAAGCTTCAAAGATATGCCCTAAATCGTCATTGGCAATGCCGTCGCCGTTATCAATCACGCTTAACGTAACCTGATCCTGTTGTTTAGCGAGTTTCAACGTAATCTGACCATCTGGGGCAGGACGTCCGTATTTGAGCGCATTATCAAGTAGGATAAAGAGTAACTGCTTCATTCGTTCTCTATTGGCTTGAACGCCTAATTTATCGCTCGCCGCCAACTGAAGGCGAATCGGACGTTCATCATTTGCACGTGCTTTTGTCTGTTCAATATTTTCAACCACGAGATCGATCAGATCGATATACTGCATTTTCATCGGGTGAGTATCATCCAAGCGTGCCAGAGTGAGCAGATCATTAATAAGTAAGGTCATGCGTTCTGATTCGTTTTTCATACGCTTGAGGAGCCGTTGTGATGTTTCTGGATCATCCTTTGCACCACGTATTAACAGATCTGTAAAGCCACGAATAGAGGTCAGAGGAGTACGTAACTGATGAGAGGCATCAGAGAAAAACTGGTGGAAGCGATCCTGCGAAGCCCTTTGTTGCTCTTCCGCTGTTTCCAAGCGCGTCACCATCGCATTTATGCTGCCAGCCAGGCGATCAATTTCATCTTGAGGAGGCAAGCGCAATGGGAGCCGCTCACGTTGTTCCAGATCTCCCATTGCAATAGCCTGAGCAGCATCGGTAACACGAAAGAGTGGGCGTAGCAGTAGTGATGTCATAAGGTAAGTCAGAGCCGAGCCAACCACAATGAGACCAAGTACGACAAGCATCACATAGGTTGACGAAGTTTGTTGATCGAGCAAGAGATAGGAAAATGTGACCATTAAAATGAGCAGTAAAGCATAAACAAACGTCAATTGTATACGTAAGCTAAAAAAAGGTCGCAACCATGGGGATGTATTATGGGGCTGATCCCCTCCTATATGTGGATAAGAGGTACCCAGAGGTTGCGTTGTTTTTTCTTCCTTTGCTGGGCCAAGCAGGTACGAATCTCTTTGTAGAGAGAAGTGGTCAGCACACGTATGATAAAACTGAGGGGCTAACCGTGCTAGTGATCCTGTGGCTTTCTGCTCTGACATGATGGTGACACTCCGCTCGACAAATGATGAACGATTGAATGATCTTAACAAACATCTTACGTCTTATCCTTTTAAGACGTAGCCCACACCCCTAACTGTGACAATCAGGCGTGGTGAACTAGGTGAGTCTTCAATTTTTTCACGTAGATAGCGCACGTACACCTCGATAATATTGGTTTCGCCAAGAAAGTCATAGCCCCAGACGCGATTAAGAATCGTCTGGCGGTCTAGGACCTGGCGCGGATGACTCATGAATAAATGCAGAAGATTATATTCAGTTGCAGTCAACTCGATTAAATTTCCATTACGCGTCACTTCCCGTGTTGACGTATTCATGAGTAGATCGCCAAATTGTAAGACCTGTGTTGCATCATTGATATTCGCATCGCCCTGTAAAGACTTGGCACGACTCTGACGTCGTAAAATAGCTTTGATACGCTCCAGTAATTCATAAAAATCAAAAGGCTTGGTTAAATAATCGTCTGCCCCTGTTTGCAATCCGAGGATACGGTCGCCCACCTCATCCTTAGCAGTTAGCATAAGGACAGGCACATCACGTGTCGTGGGATTGCTGCGGAGACGACGGCAAACCTCTATGCCATCGATGCCAGGCATCATAACATCGAGGATAACAAGATCTGGATCAATACGTTGTGCGAGTGCGATGCCCTGCTCACCATCCGAAGCCACTTCAACCTGGAAGCCCTCGTAGCGAAGGCCGAGGCGAATAAGCTCAATGATATTATCCTCATCATCTACGACAAGAACTTTCAACTGTTTGTGTTGATTTTCCTGGTTCGCTTGCCAGGTAGCACCTTGCTGCATAGTTTTCTCTCCCTGGTGATCCACCATTAAACACAAGCGGGCATCATTCGTAAAGAAAAGGAGCGCCTATGTTTCTACTTTCCATTATAGAGATGTCTATGTTGACCCGCAAGCCTAATGCTTCTGTTTATTTATATTCTCAGCAGAAATTAATCAACATGGATATGTGCTTATCATATACTAATGAGAAATGATCCTTTCTGAAGTTCCTCTTCTTTTATAAGGCGGAGATGAGGTCTCATAAAAGAAAACGTGCGAGCGGGAACAGATGCGTAGCACCAAGAATATATCTGCCAGATGAATGAAAATAGATCAAAGTGGGAGAAAGTGAACAAACTTTGTCAAGTTTATCGCACATTCAATCGATAAACCATTGACATGCATTCTCTGCTGATATATTCTAAACACTAGATAAAAAGGTATCTAGATTGAGTCAATTTGCCCAGTGGAAAGGCCCCTAGTATGAAGTTAACGATGAAGGGAGACTATGGCCTCCGAGCCATGCTCGATATGGCTGCTTATTACGGGCAAGGGCCGATTGAGAGCGCTGATATTGCCACGCGTCAACACATCCCAGAGCAATATCTCGATCAAATCCTCATGGTGTTACGTAAAGAGGGATTGGTGAAGAGTGTCCGTGGTCCAAAGGGTGGACATATGCTAGCAAAAACGCCAAGTCAGATTACAATGGCACAAGTGATGCAGGCCCTTGAAGGCTATGTTCCCCCCATGGAATGTTTACCTAATCCCGATTTTTGCAAGCTTTCCCCAGGTTGCGCTTTGCGGGGTGTCTGGCAAAAGATTGACATAATGACGCAACAGATCTTGACGACGACAACCATTGAGGAGCTGGCTCAAACTCATCGTACTGGTAATGCAGAGGAGACAATGTACTACATCTAACAGTGGGATAGAGCAGCAACTGGCAGATTGATTTGAGAAGGGGCACGATGCACTCACGATGCATAGAATCGTGTCTCTTTTGTTTCGCACACTGGTGGAGAATAGGATATGCCCACAAAGATGTGTGGTGAATCTGCAAGCAGAGGGGGAGGGTAGCACGTGGCTGAAGCATTGCATGAGTATAAACTGATCGCTATCGTCGAGGATGATCCGCTCCTGACAGATATGTTCCGTGATATGCTGAAGTTCTTTGGTCAGTGGCACTTGCATATATTCTCGGATGGACAGACTGCGAAAGATCAGTTGCCCGTTCTAGGCGTGGACCTTGTGCTTCTGGATGTGGGGCTCCCCAATCTTGATGGTGGGTCGCTCTATAAATATTTGCGTGGACATAGTAGTACAAAGAATATACCGATTATTGTGATCACTGGGAGCCATGACTGGGAATTGCACCGAATGGGGCTACAGGCTGGCATTCTCCTGCACAAACCGTTTAATATGCAAGAGTTGATAGATATTATCCGCGCTTTGTTGCCAGAGGAGTGATTTAGCAGAAAGAAGGCTAGCAGGTAGTTATGGTCCATTGGGAAACAAATGTGACTGGATTGGTTGGTCGTACTCCCCTCATTGAGTTGAAACGTTTTGCCTCTTTGACTGAAACTGCTACTGGTGAGGCGTCAGATGTTTTGGCGAAGGTTTTAGCGAAGTTGGAAATGTTTAGTCCTGGCGGGAGTTTCTAAAGACCGTGTCGCTCTCCAAATGATTGTAGAGGCTGAGATGCAGGGCTTACTACGCGCTGGGAGTACAATTATTGAACCGACCAGTGGCAATATGGGCATTTCTCTCGCATGTATCGCTGCGGCTCGCGGCTATAAGTGTATTTTAACGATGCCAGATACGATTAGTTTAGAACGCCGCCTGCTTCTCCAGCGTTTTGGCGCTGAGATTATTTTAACGCCTGCGGCTCAAGGCATGCGTGGTGCGATCAATAAGAGTATTGAATTGCGCACAACATTGCCTCATACCTGGTATCCTCAACAGTTTTATAATCAAGCCAACCCGCGTGCCCATCGAGATGGAACCGCCCTTGAAATCTGGGAGCAGACGGCCGGTATGGTCGATATCGTAGTGATCGGCGTGGGCACTGGCGGAACCTTAACCGGAGTGGCTGAAGGATTGCGTGCTTATAAGCCTGAGCTTGAGGTTGTGGCCGTTGAACCTGCATCGTGCGCGGTGCTCTCGGGTGGCCGGCCAGGTCCCCATCGTATTGAGGGGCTGGGCCCCGGCTTTATTCCTGACACTTTACATGTGGACCTTATTGACCGTGTCATTCCTGTTACTGACCGTGATGCCGTCGATACCGCCATTCAAGTCATGAAAAGTGAAGGACTGTCTATTGGCATTAGTAGTGGCGCAGTGGCCTGGGCATCATTACAAGAGGCACGTAAGATAGAGAATCGTGGCAAAGTGATTGTCACCATCTTTCCAAGCTCCGCTGAACGTTACTTGCATACAATCCTTTTCGATGATTTGCGTGCCAACGCACGCTGAGTTTTATCCCGGCTTCTCCACTTTCAAGCTAAAACTGGCTAGAAATACT
Organism: uncultured Chloroflexia bacterium; assembly: GCA_963699315.1. Taxonomy (GTDB): domain Bacteria; phylum Chloroflexota; class Ktedonobacteria; order Ktedonobacterales; family Ktedonobacteraceae; genus Dictyobacter. The sequence goes on along the minus strand of OY969433.1, from coordinate 1,719,605 downwards.
GCACTCTGCTAAGGAGTACTCCAGACACGTCATGCCCAGAGAGATATTTTCCTGCGATACGTATGTCATTTTTTGGACACGCGCTGGTACATATTGAAACATCCCTGCGAGAACCCAATCGTGGGCTCAATCGTATTAAGCTCAGGGAAAAGTGCAGCACAGGGAAATTACATGTGTATGCATGATTCTTGCTGGTAAAACCTGACGACTTTTTGTGACTCTTGACATAGCTTGAATCGTTATATAAGAGTGGATGTGAAAAACCATCTAACTTGAGTGCTCGTTGTTTGAGCAGTGTATGGAGCAGATCTCTCTGATTACAGGGGTAATTTCATGGTACAAATGGTGAAAGATACGTATCGCTTCGATTTGGCGCGTTCGCAGTATTCACGTATCAGAAGCTTGGGATGGCTATTTTTTCTTGGTTTGATTGTCTGTGCAATCGCTGGTGTCGTGTGTGGTGCTCTTTTATGGAAGACGTATGCACATGACTTTACTCTGTATTTAAAATGGCAGGATGCACTGGTGGCATTATCATGGTTTATTGCATTTCTAGCGCTAACAGGGACTGTTTTGGTGATACGTTTTCTCCATGCGTTACATGAAGGTCATACGGCTGGTATGCTGACATTTGAAGGCCACACATCAGTAATGGTGCGGGACCTTTCGTCAGAAAACATGAAAAGTATCTTCTGGATTATGAATAGTGCTTTCTGGTGTTTTGTTGCGGCCCTGGTTGGTCTGGTCCCTGCCATACTGGTAGGTTGGACCATGCATATTGGCAATCCTGTTATAATGGTAGTAACCACAGGATTAGCCATGCTTTTAAGTTTGGCAGGTATCGTCGTAAGTATTGTTGCATTTTCATTTATTATTATTGGATGTGTCGGGTGTATCTCATTTTGTCGCAAACTAGGTTCCTCACAAACCTATCAATTGAATGGACAGGCGACTATTCGCATCGATAACTTCGTGCTAACGATTAGTTATCCTGGAAGCCCCAAATCATTAGTCGATTTGAAATTGCTCTCAGCAGAAGATCAGCGTCAGCTATTGGCGTTACTGCACAAGCGTTGGATGGATGCTTCCCAGGTGTGGAGTCCCACCTTAGGCGAAGAAATTGTGCAGGCACTCAAAGCGGCCGAGTACCTGGTCAGCGTCGCTTAATAATGTCACCGCACAGAAATAGAACGACTTTTTGGAAGCCCTTCTATTTCTATGAAAAAGGTCTTGACATATGTAGGCGAGTAACGTATAATTATCACTTGTCGGTGTGTGTATACTAGTGACAGTTGTGTTATTAGGGTTGATCATCGCACGGGCACAAGCGAAACCAAGAGACGAGACACATTACGAAACGACACATCACTCCCCTAACAACGTAAGGATACTATCATAAGCCACATGAGGTTGAACCTTTAGCCCTTTGTCATGAGCACAGTTCAGAAAGAAAGCGAAATGTATGGGTTGAGGTTCCGGTGTGGTCTTTTTTGCTGTTTCGGAGTTAACGAGTGCATTTAGTCTTGGTATGGATTGTTTATCTCCAAAACGGAGGGGATTGGTTGTGTGGGCGATTGGCAGACAATCTGTATTGTATAGGAGTGTAGGAGTAACCGTTCATTGCAAAGGCAAGCGGTTACTTTTATTGTCATAAACCGTTTCACAACACAGGCATTATCAAACGTATTTATCTGTTTTTTTCCGTTTTCTGTTGCACTGAGAGGTGCGAATTTTCGTGTCTCTCAAATTCCTCTATGGGCGATTAGGTGAGAGGAGAATATCAAATATGGCAGTAAGCACAAGGGCCGTTGCGCTCCCCGAGCGTGTATCCTTTGCACGCATTCCAGACATACGGCCTATGCCTGGCCTGATTCAGATTCAACTTGACTCCTTTGAGTGGTTTAAGCAAGAGGGTTTGCGTGAACTTTTCTCAGAAATTTCTCCAATTGAAGACTTCACTGGCAAGAACCTTAGTCTTGAATTTATTGTACCACCTGAACCATTTGGCAAGCCGAAATATACTGAGGATGAGTGTCGTGACCGAGATGCCACGTTTGCTGCTCCTCTAAATGTGAAAGCTCGCTTGATCAATAAAGAGACCGGCGAAATCATTGAGAAAGACGTCTTCATGGGAGATTTTCCTTTGATGACAACTGATGGGACGTTTATTATCAATGGTGCTGAACGTGTAGTCGTGAGTCAGCTAGTACGTTCTCCTGGAGTCTATTATACAGTAGACGAGGATGCCACAACTGGTAAAAAACTGTATTCGGCAAAATTGATCCCTGGCCGAGGTGCCTGGTTAGAATTTGAAACCAGCAATAAAAATCTGTTAACGGTCAAGATTGACCGGAAACGAAAAATTCCTGTAACAACGTTGTTACGAGCGATCTCTGCTCTGGCGAAAGATCAGTTTCATACTGAACAATTAGATCTTTCGACCGATCAAGGCCTGCTCGATGCGTTTGCAGGTGTCGATAATGATCAAACAATTCGTTATGTCCAAGCCACACTGGATCGTGATCCAGTGAAACGCGAGGACGAGGCTCTACTCGAACTCTACAAAAAGCTGCGCCCTGGCGATCCCGCAACCTTAGATAACGCACGTTCATTGGTTAAGAATCTCTTCTTCAATCCACGTCGTTATGATCTAGGGAGTGTAGGACGATATAAACTTAATCGTAAATTGGATGAAGTTATTCCACAGAGCACACGTATCCTGACTCAGGATGATCTGGTAAATATTGTCCGCCGTCTGGTCTCCTTGAATAATGGACGTGGCCGCAAAGACGATATTGACCACCTGGGAAACCGTCGTGTGCGTTGTGTGGGTGAGTTGATTCAGACACAGTTCCGCGTTGGTTTGCTACGTATGGAGCGAGTCGTTAAAGAACGTATGAGTATTCAGGAGCCTGGACAGGCAACACCGAACGCACTCATCAATATTCGTCCGGTTGTGGCCGCGATGAAAGAGTTCTTTGGCGGTAGCCAGCTCTCACAGTTTATGGACCAGACCAATGCTCTGGCTGAGATTGGTCACAAACGCCGTCTCTCGGCTCTGGGTCCTGGTGGTCTGTCGCGCGAACGCGCTGGATTTGATGTCCGTGACGTTCACGAGTCCCACTATGGTCGTATCTGTCCAATTGAAACGCCTGAAGGTCCAAACATTGGTCTTATTGGTAACCTGGCGACGTATGCACAGATTAATCCGTATGGTTTTATCGAGACACCTTATCGTAAGGTGTACAAACGTCTGAAAGCAAACGATTCTGGACTGATTGGACGCGAGTTCCGTGGTATCTATGGTCACGAGCGTGAGGATGTCACAGACGTTGATGGTACGGTGTTGATTCCGGCACGCGAGCGTGTACGCGTTGATGCGGCCCTCTTTGCGAAATTGTCGGCTGTCTTGACCGATACCGAAGTGCGTGTGAAACCCTTTGTCACTGGGGTGGTTGATTATCAAACCGCTGATGATGAAGAGAATTTCTGGATCGCGCAGGCGAATGCAAAATTATCTGATAATGATGAATTCGCGGAAGAGCGCGTGTTGGCCCGCTATCAGGGTGAGTTCATTATGGAGAACTCTGACAATATCGACTATATGGACGTTTCGCCACGTCAAACAGTATCGGTTGCTACCGCCTTGATCCCGTTCCTTGAGCATGACGACGTAAACCGCGCTCTGATGGGTGCAAATATGCAGCGCCAAGCAGTGCCTCTGCTGCGTCCGCAGTCACCCATTTGTGGCACAGGTATTGAACGTCAGATCGCGATTGATTCGGGTCAAGTGGTGATCAGCCGTGTCGCTGGTGAAGTCGTATCATCGACCGCTCGTCGTATTGAAGTAATCGATGAGCAAGGTGAAGTCTATAGCCATCGACTGCGCAAGTTTGTACGTTCGAATGCAGGTACTTGTATCAATCAGCGACCAATCGTCAAAAAAGGCGATTATGTCGATGCTGGTCAGGTAATTGCTGACAACACCTCAACTCAGGATGGTGAACTGGCTCTGGGCCAGAACATTATGGTGGCCTTTATGAGTTGGGAGGGTGGTAACTTCGAAGACGCTATCCTGATTAGTGAGCGTATCGTCCATGAAGATCTCTTCACCTCAATTCACATTGAGAAATATGAGATCGACGCCCGCGATACGAAACTGGGACCTGAAGAAATTACACGCGATATCCCTAACGTAGGTGAAGAGGGTCTGCGCAATCTCGATGAGCGCGGCATCATTTATGTTGGAGCTGAGGTTGGACCGCAGGATATTCTGGTTGGTAAGATCACGCCAAAGGGCGAGACCGAGCTGACAGCAGAAGAGAAATTGCTGCGTGCGATCTTCGGTGAAAAAGCTCGCGAAGTGAAAGATACCTCACTACGTGTCCCGCATGGTGAGCGTGGTAAGATCGTTGAGGTTAAAGTCTTCTCGCGTGAAGCCGGTGATGAGCTACCTCCGGGTGTAAACCAGTTGGTACGTGTCAGCATCGCCCAGAAACGTAAGATCGGTGCTGGCGATAAAATGGCTGGACGCCATGGTAACAAAGGCGTGATCTCACGTGTGTTGCCAATCGCAGATATGCCATTCTTACCGGATGGAACACCAGTGGATATCATCTTGAATCCACTTGGCGTACCTCACCGTATGAACATCGGTCAGATTATGGAAACACACCTTGGTTGGGCCGCCGAAGCTCTGGGCTTTAAAATAGCCACTCCTGTCTTCGATGGTGCATCTGAGGATGATATAGAAGAATTCTTGCGCCGAGCAGGTTTGCCAGAATCAGGTAAAGTCCAGCTCTATGATGGACGAACTGGCGAACCATTTGATCATCCAATTACGGTTGGCTACAACTACATGCTGAAGCTAGCTCACTTGGTTGAGGACAAAGTTCACGCACGTTCAACTGGCCCATATAGCTTGATCACACAGCAGCCGCTGGGTGGTAAAGCACAGTTTGGGGGTCAGCGCTTCGGCGAAATGGAAGTGTGGGCACTTGAAGCGTATGGTGCAGCGCATATCCTGCAAGAGATTCTGACAGTCAAGTCGGATGACGTTGTAGGTCGTGTCAAAACCTACGAGGCCATTGTGAAGGGTGAAAACATCATGGAGCCAGGCGTTCCAGAGTCCTTCAAAGTGCTAGTCAAAGAATTGCAAAGCCTGGGCATTAATGTCGAAGTCCTAAACGAAGACGAACAGAAGATCCAATTCGTTGAAGACACCTCGAATGATGTGATGCCGGAGCTGGGTATTAATCTATCCGGTTTCGAAGGAGACCAATAATATAGGGGCAATCGACCAGATTTGTGTTGGAATTGTAGATAAAAAATGCGTAGCGGCAGGCCACCGTGCTTGCCGCTAGCCCCTATCCCAGGAGAGGTAGCATGCTCGAAGTAAATGATTTTAACGCTATCCGTATCAGCCTTGCCAGTCCGGAGCAGATTCGTGGTTGGAGCTATGGCGAGGTAACGAAACCGGAAACAATCAACTATCGTACACTCAAGCCGGAGAAAGATGGTCTTTTCTGCGAACGCATCTTTGGACCAACAAAGGACTGGGAGTGTTATTGCGGTAAGTACAAAAGGGTGCGCTTTAAAGGTATTGTTTGCGATAAATGTGGTGTTGAAGTGGCTCGCTCCAAAGTACGTCGCGAGCGTATGGGTCATATTGAACTGGCATCACCTGTAAGTCATATCTGGTACTTTAAAGGCACACCGAGCCGCATTGGTCTTCTACTAGATCTCTCGCCACGTAACCTGGAGCGCGTACTGTACTTTGCACTGTATGTCGTTACTAATGTGGATGAAGAGACTCGTCGGCGGGAGCTGATGCGTCTGGATGAAGAGATGGCTGGGCTGGAGCAGAATCTGGATGAGAAGATCGTTGATCGCGTAAATAGCTTACGTGCGCAACGTGACGCGGCTCTACAAGATAATGATCAGCGCTTCTCTCCAACCACTCGTCAGGAGCTTGAGGAGAAACGCGAACGTGATCTGGAAGAGGCTCGTCGCGCTGAGAGCGGTGTGCTGACGATGTTACGCGAGTCGATGGGCGATACAGTTAATGATGATATCATCTATTCACCAACTGATCAGACCATTGTGAAGTTGGGCGATATCGTGACTTCTAAGCATTTGGAAGTCCTGGAGCGTGTGGGTGAGTCATCCCGTAACGCGATTGCCGAGCGGACACGTCGCGACTTAGAGAGCGCATTGTCTGAAGGAAAACGTGAGTCAGATCGCCTGACAATTGATTTCCAGGGACAGATTGATTCTGTGCAAACGCAACTTGAGCGTGAGCGCAATGAGACTCGCCAGCGCATTGAGCAGTTGCGCCGTGATCTGGAAGGTCTCAAGAAGATGGATCTGTTACAGGAGAATCGCTATCGCGAGTTGAAGGACAACTTTAGCGATGTCTTCCGTGCAGGTATGGGAGCTGAAGCTGTCCGTGAGTTGATCGCTGATATCGATCTGGAGAAGCTCAGTAATGATCTTCGCGGTGAGATCGGCAGTACAGTAGGACAGCGCCGCAAGAAGGCTACCAAGCGTTTGAAAGTGGTAGAGGCTTTCCGCAAGTCACATACATCGCCTGAGTGGATGATTATGACTGTGCTGCCAGTGCTGCCACCTGATCTACGCCCAATGGTGCAGTTGGATGGCGGTCGTTTCGCGACCTCCGATCTAAATGACTTGTATCGTCGTGTGATCAATCGCAATAATCGTCTTAAGCGTCTGCTTGAGTTAGGTGCGCCTGAGATCATTATTCGTAATGAAAAACGTATGTTGCAAGAAGCTTGTGACGCGTTGATCGATAATGGTCGCCGTGGTCGTGCCGTGGCTGGTTCTGGTAATCACAAATTAAAGAGCCTGTCCGACATGCTCAAAGGTAAGCAAGGACGTTTCCGTCAGAACTTGCTTGGTAAACGCGTTGACTATTCTGGTCGTTCGGTGATCGTGGTTGGACCAGAGCTGAAGTTGAATCAGTGTGGTCTGCCTAAACGTATGGCATTGGAGCTCTTCAAGCCCTTTGTGATGCGCAAACTGGTTGAGCAAAACTTTGCTCATAACATTAAGAGCGCCAAGCGTTTTGTGGAGCGAGTAAAACCAGAGGTCTGGGATGTACTGGAAGAGGTCATCAAAAACCATCCAGTGCTGCTGAACCGCGCCCCAACACTGCACCGTCTGGGTATTCAGGCTTTTGAAGCTGTGCTGGTTGAGGGGAGTGCCATTCAATTACACCCACTCGTCTGCTCGGCCTTCAACGCTGACTTCGACGGTGACCAGATGGCTGTCCACGTACCTCTCTCTGAGAAGGCACAGGATGAAGCCCGTCAGTTCATGATGTCAACTCGTAACCTGCTCTCACCTGCTCATGGTGAACCATCGATTGGTGCTAGCCAGGATATGGTGTTGGGTTGTTTCTACCTGACGCAAGAACGTCCGAACAAAAAGGGCGAGGGACGCGTCTTTACCGATGCCGGTGAGGCTTTACTGGCTTTCCAGCAGGGAGTAATCGATCTACAGGCTCCGATCAAAGTCCGTCTGGGCGAGATCGATGTCTATGATCAGGCACCACCCGAAAAGGTTACGCTACACTCGATGAACAAGCCGGTGAAGACGACCGTTGGTCGTATCATCTTCAATGAGGCACTGCCAGAACGCCTACGTTTCAAGAACTATGTGATGAAAAAAGAGAACTTGAAACAGGTTATCGGCGAATGTTTCAAAGAATATGGACGTACCAAGACGACCGATCTGGCTGACGAAATCAAGCGTCTTGGTTTCTATTATGCGACCAAAGCTGGCGCAACCGTGGCTATCAGTGACGTGCAGGTGCCTGCTGGTAAGGCGGTTGAGTTGGCGATTGCCGATGCAAAAATCGCTGAACTGGATGAACAATTCCATGATGGTCTGATTACTGAGAATGAAAAATATCAGCAGACGATCGCAGCCTGGAATATAGCAACCGATAACGTTCAGAAAATGGTCCGTGAAGTTCTCGATCCATATGGTTCCATTTATACCATCGCTGAATCTGGCGCAACGAAAGCTAAATTCCAGCAAATTCGTCAGCTATCAGGTATGCGTGGTCTGATGACCGATCCATCTGGACGTATCATGGATATTCCGGTCCGTGGTAACTTCCGCGAAGGCTTGACCGTATTGGAGTACTTTATTAGTACTCACGGAGCACGTAAAGGTCTGGCAGATACCGCTCTGCGTACAGCTGAGTCTGGTTATCTGACACGTCGTTTGATCGACGTCGCGCAGGATGTCATCGTGACGGAAGAGGATTGTGGTACAACTGAAGGTATCTTAATCACAGAGCGCGACTCAAAAGATATGGCACTGGATAACTCCCGTGGTCGTCTGTTGGGACGTGTGCTGGCCGAAGAGATACCAGAACTACCACATTTGGAAGCCGGTGAGGAACTCACCGATGAAGACGTTGATTCGATCGTCGCTGCTGGCGTGCAAGCGGTTCGTGTTCGTTCCGCCTTGAATTGTCTGGCGCGTCGTGGTATCTGTCGCAAGTGCTACGGACGTGACCTGGCAGCGAACGCTCTGGCTCGAATTGGGGCTGCTGTTGGAATTGTGGCGGCACAGTCCATTGGTGAGCCTGGAACGCAGCTAACCATGCGTACCTTCCACTCTGGAGGTATTGCTGGAGCGCAGGGTGACATCACACAGGGTCTACCACGTGTTGAAGAACTCTTCGAAGCTCGTGTGCCGAAAGATAAGGCAGATATTAGCGAGATAGATGGTATCGTCGAACTCGTCAAGGACGAAGTCACGAATGCTCGTACCATACGGATTGTCTCAACGAACATCTTCTTTGACGAATATCCTTTACCGAAAGATGTGAATGCGAAGATTGTGGTTAGCGAGCACGATCATGTGCAAAAGGACCAGATCATCGCCCTCATCGCCGGTGAAAAAGGAACTGAGCCATTACCAATCATGGCACGTACAGATGGTGAAGTCGTCTTGCCCGAAGAAGGCGGTATCTCAATCCGCTTTGAAGAGCGAGAGGAGCGATCCTATCCAGTGCCAGCTTCGCGAAATATCGTGGTTGCCGACGGTCAGAAGGTACAGGCGGGGACGTCGATCACTTCTGGTCAGAGAGACCCGCAGGATGTCTTGCGCATCCAGGGACGTGAAGCCGTGCAACTGTACCTGACCAAAGAGGTACAGCGCGTCTACCGTAACACTGGTGTCTATATCCATGATAAGCACATCGAGGTCATCGTGCGACAAATGTTGCGTCGCGTGAAAGTCGACGAGCCTGGCGATACCGACATGCTCCCGAATGATCTGGTGGACCGTTTCTTGTATGCTGATACCAATGCACATGTATTGGCTGAGGGTGGAGAGCCCGCCAAAGCCTCGACTGTTCTGCTTGGTGTTACTAAAGCATCGCTAAACACGGACAGCTTCTTAGCTGCCGCCTCCTTCCAGGAGACGACTCGCGTATTGACAGAAGCCGCCATCGAAGCGCAGACAGACCATCTGGTCGGCCTGAAAGAAAATGTTATCATTGGTAAACTGATCCCGGCGGGATCGGGCATTGCTCAACGTCGCCGAGATCAAATAGCGCGCCAGCAAGCGGCAGCAGCCCGCATCGCAGCGGCATCCCCGATGGTTGCTAGTTCCATTTCAGGTACACCCGTTGGAGCCGGTGCTCCTCTCGGACTGACACTTGACAGTGGGACTAATGAGTGATAATATATGCAATCGCATATGTGTGATATAAATGACGCGGATAGAACCTCTATCCGCGTGAAATTAGAACTATAAGGACAGGGAGGATTGTTCCTTGCCGACGATTAATCAGTTGGTCCGTAAGGGCCGAACAAACAAGCAAAAAAAGGTGAAGGCCCCCGCATTGTTGTACTCGTACAACGCGTTGAAGAACAGGACCTCCCGCCTACGTGGGTCGCCCCAGAAACGTGGTGTCTGCACCCAGGTACGTACAATGACCCCGAAGAAGCCGAATTCGGCAATGCGTAAAATTGCTCGCGTTCGCTTGTCAAACCAGATGGAAGTTACGGCATACATTCCTGGTGAGGGGCATAATTTGCAGGAGCACTCAGTAGTGCTCATTCGTGGCGGTCGTGTGAAAGACCTGCCAAGTGTCCGCTATCATATTGTACGCGGCACACTGGACAGCGAGGGCGTTTCAAAGCGTCGTCGTGGTCGCTCGAAGTATGGAGCCAAGCGTCCGAAACCCGGACAGGTAGCTGCTCCAACCAAAGGCAAACGCTAAGCAGAGAAACGCAGTAGGTGGATACGGGAGATGAGAAATATACCGCACATCGCTCGCCCACGCAGGCCCGTCGTCAGAGTTGAGTACATATTTGTGGACACAGCACTATGTGGATGGGATAGCATACTGTAATATGTCGGTAAATCACACGTCATCGTTGACGGGTACCCTATAATATATTGGTACCCGTCTCCTTGCGATGATAGTCGGGTGTTCTCCTGGTTTAGTCATTTCGGTCTAGCAGCGATTAAAGAACAAGCTAAGGATCGGAAGGTGAGTACTATCTGAGATGTGGAAAGGCACCCGCGTGTAGGCGTTCGAAGAAGATCGGGTTGCATTCTATGCCCCTGATCGAATCAACGCCTTTTCTGGTGTCCGCTAGTACCACATGGTACCGCACACAGGGCTGGGGGCTTGGAACACATCGAGACAAGTACCGTGTTATTCAAGCATGTGGGATGCGAAGAAAACTTCCGCCGAAACCTGAGGCCAAGGGAAAACGCGAGAACCAGAGATAAAAAAGGTCCAACCCCGGTAATTGGGGTGTGATTGACGAGAAGCAAAGCAGATCTGAATGACACACTGAGGAGGCAGAACATGCCAAGACGTAAAAGAGTGGTGCGAAGGCCGGATGTGCCGGATGCAAAGTATAAAAGCCGAAATGTAGCCCGCTTCGTTAATAAAATGATGATTGATGGCAAGCGCAGTCTCTCGGAGCGCATCATTTATGATGCCTTTGAAGCGATTGAAACGAAGCAGAAGCGTCCTCCACTGGAGGTTTTTGAACAGGCTCTGAGAAATGTAACCCCAGCCATTGAGGTTAAACCTCGCCGTGTTGGTGGTTCTACATACCAGGTTCCTGTCGATGTGCGGAAAGATCGTGGCAATGCACTCGCAATGCGCTGGCTGATCAAATCTTCCCGTTCACGCAATGGCCGATCAATGTCAGAGAAGCTGGCTAGCGAGTTAATGGATGCAGCAGCGGGTCAGGGTGCAACCATTAAAAAACGTGAGGAGACCCACAAGATGGCGGAGTCCAACAAAGCCTTCGCTCATTATCGCTGGTAAAAACACACAATGGCAAGAGATTATCCACTCGAAAAAACACGAAATATTGGTATCATTGCTCATATTGACGCAGGTAAGACGACGACAACGGAGCGTATTCTTTTCTACACCAAGAAGATTCACCGTATTGGTGAGGTGCATGAAGGGGCCGCGACGATGGACTGGATGCCTCAAGAGCAGGAGCGCGGCATTACGATTACGTCGGCCGCTACGACTTGTTTCTGGTTGGATCACCGCATCAATATCATTGATACTCCAGGCCACGTAGACTTTACGGCCGAAGTTGAACGTTCACTGCGCGTGCTTGATGGCGGCGTGGTGGTCTTCGACGGCGTAGCCGGCGTCGAGCCACAATCTGAGACGGTCTGGCGTCAGGCAGACAAGTACAATGTTCCACGCATGTGCTTTGTAAATAAACTAGACCGCACCGGTGCCGACTTCTGGCGCTGTGTGGAAATGATTAACGATCGTCTAGGGGCAGAAGCCCTCCCAATCCAACTTCCGATTGGTATGGAGTCCGATTTCAAGGGCTACATTGACCTTTTGGAACAGAAGGCCGTTGTCTATACAGATGACTTGGGGACGACGTCGAAAGAAGTAGCAATCCCTGAAGATCTTCAGGCTTCTTATGATCAGCATCGCGAAGCGTTGATTGAGCGTATCGCTGAGACTGACGAAGAACTAACCATGAAGTATCTCGAGGGAGAAGAGATTTCTAAAGAAGAACTGATTGCGGCTCTGCGCAAAGCTACCATTGCGAATAAATTGGTACCAGTTTTGTGTGGTAGTTCCTTGAAAAACAAGGGCGTTCAGGCTATGCTTGATGCCGTGGTTGCTTTCTTGCCTTCTCCATTGGATATCGAAGTTCCAACTGGACTTGATCCCGATAATGGTGAGACGATTACTCGCGATGTTGTGGATGAAGCACCTTTCAGCGCGCTGGTCTTTAAGATTGTCTCTGACCCATTTGTTGGTAGACTTTCCTATCTGCGTGTTTATTCTGGTATAATGGCCAAGGGCGCATCGATAGAAAACTCTGCCAAGGGTAAAACCGAGCGTATTGGTCGGTTGCTGCGCATGCACGCAAATCACCGCGAAGATATCGATGAGATTCGTGCTGGTGATATCTGTGCTGCTGTTGGTCTGCGTAACACCTTTACCGGTGATACACTCTGTGATCCACAGAAACCGATCATCTTGGAGTCGATTGTCTTCCCAGAACCGGTGATCACTTTGGCTGTAGAGCCAAAGACTCGTGCCGACCAGGAAAAGATGGGCGTTGCCCTGAACAAACTGGCTGAAGAGGATCCCACCTTCCGAGTTCATACGGACGAAGAGAGTGGACAGACCATCATCGAAGGTATGGGCGAACTGCATCTGGACGTTATTACTGATCGTCTCTTCCGCGAATTCAAGGTAGAGGCAAACGTAGGCCGTCCACAAGTTGCGTATCGCGAAACCATCACGAAGTTGGCCCAGGCACAAGGTAAGCATATCCGTCAGACAGGTGGTCACGGTCAATATGGTGATGTCTGGCTGCGTGTCGAGCCGAATGAGACTGGTAAGGGTTTTGAGTTTGTCAATGGCATCGTTGGTGGTATCATTCCAAGAGAATACATCAAGCCAGTGGAGAATGGCGTCAGAGAGACATTGGAAAATGGCATTATTGCTGGCTTCCCAATGATCGATGTCAAAGTTACACTGTATGATGGATCCTTCCACGATGTGGACTCAAGCGAAATGGCCTTTAAGACCGCTGGCTCAATTGGTGTTAAGAATGCGGTTGCGAAGGCTGGCGCAATTCTGCTCGAACCAATGATGAAAGTTGAAATCACAACTTCAGATGAGTTCTACGGGGATGTAATCGGTGACCTCAATCGCCGCCGAGGCATTATTCAGGGTATGGAACCCCGTGGTGGAACGATAGTGGTGCGTGGCCATGTTCCTCTTTCCGAAATGTTCGGTTACGTGAACGAACTTCGTTCTATGACAAGTGGGCGTGCGGCTTATACCATGGAGTTTTCGCATTATAGTCCAGTACCAAAATTGCTGGGTGACGAAATAATTGCGAAGCGCACGACTCGATAACTAGTAAGTATACATGCGGGGGCATCTGCAAAGGTGCCCCTCAGCTTGAGATGGGTGATCCGGGGCCGATATTTTCCCCCTATGTCCTCCTGTCATCAAAACTTCTGTGTGCATGCAGACAGGTCCTGGATAGTTTGTGCTGCATACTCTCTGCCCGAATGGAAGTAGGTAACGAGGTTGTTGTGCCTTGTCTTCTGAGTGCATTCGTGTAATGGATTGGGTTGGTGCGGGTGCTGATCAGATTGTAGCAGCGATCGGGTCAGCTTCCACACCAGCCCAATGCGAAGCGTCAAAGCGCTGAACTATCTTTGAAAAAAGAGAGCTGAATAGTCCCGAAATATACGGTAAACAACGCAATCATTTATTGCTATACTCTACTATCTCGGTGCCGAAATCAGGGAACAGGCCGACCGAGCGTAAGTATCTTTAAAGATGTGTCCTGCCGGGTGCAGGAGAATGAAACAACAAAGAGGTATTGACATGGCGAAGAAAAAGTTCGAGCGGACAAAGCCGCATGTGAACATTGGAACGATTGGACACATTGACCATGGCAAGACGACCCTGACAGCAGCTATCACGAAAGTGTTGGCGAATGCTCAGCTTGCCAAATATACGGCTTTTGACCAGATCGACAAAGCTCCAGAAGAGCGCGAGCGTGGTATTACGATCTCTATTGCTCACCTGGAATATGAGACCGAGAAGCGCCACTATGCGCACGTAGACTGCCCTGGTCATGCTGACTATATTAAAAACATGATCACTGGTGCCGCACAGATGGACGGCGCTATCCTCGTAGTGAGCGCTCCTGATGGTCCTATGCCTCAGACGCGTGAGCATGTACTGCTTGCTCGTCAGGTAGAAGTACCCGCCATGGTTGTCTTCCTGAACAAGGTTGACATGATGGATGACGAAGAGTTGCTTGAATTGGTTGAGTTGGAAGTACGTGAGCTTCTCTCCAAATACCAGTTCCCTGGCGATGACGTTCCCGTCGTGCGTGGATCAGCGCTGGCCGCTCTGGAGAGCAAAGGCGATCTATCCCGCAATGATCCAGGCGCCAAAAGCATCTGGGATCTGATGGACCAGGTAGATGCCTACATCCCCACGCCTCCACGTGCCACCGATCAGCCGTTCATGATGCCAATTGAAGATGTCTTCGGTATTAAAGGTCGCGGCACCGTCGCCACCGGACGTATCGAGCGTGGCGTCGTCAAAGTTGGCGAAAACGTTGAGATCGTCGGCATGCAGGAAGTCACACGTAACGTCGTCGTCACAGGCGTCGAAATGTTCCAGAAAACATTGGACTCCGGTATGGCTGGCGATAACGTCGGATGTCTGTTGCGTGGTATTGAGCGTGCTGATATCGAGCGTGGTCAGGTTCTGGCCAAGCCCGGTTCGATCAAACCACACAAGAACTTCTTAGCGGAAGTCTACGTTCTCTCGAAAGAAGAGGGCGGTCGTCATACACCATTCTTCAACGGCTATCGTCCCCAGTTCTACGTCCGTACAACAGACGTAACCGGATCGATCAAGCTGCCGGAAGGTGTGGAGATGGTTATGCCTGGTGATAACATCGAAATGACGGTAGAGTTAATTCAGCCGGTCGCACTGGAAGAGGGCGTGAAATTCACCATCCGCGAAGGTGGCCGAACCGTTGGTGCTGGTATCTGCACAAAAGTGCTTAGTTAAGCACTGCTAGCAGGGGTTATGGATATAGTTCAAGTAGAACGCAAAAACGCACATTATGAGCGAAATTGCCCTCTGACCCCTATCCGTATCAGGAGAGAAAAATGGCTGCAGGAGTGAAACAGCGCATTCGCATTCGCCTCAAGGCATATGACCATCGCATTTTGGACCAGTCGGCGCTTCAGATTGTAGATACAGCGCAACAAACAGGCGCACGTGTCTCAGGACCAGTGCCGTTGCCTACTGAGATCGATAAATATACCGTGATGCGCTCACCGTTTATCGACAAAGACGCACGAGAACAGTTCGAGATTCGTACGCATAAACGTTTGATTGATATCATTGATCCGACGAACAAGACAGTTGAAGCTCTGACACGTTTGAACCTGCCCGCAGGCGTGGATATCGAAGTAAAACTGTAGGGGCCGCTAACAAGCAAAGGTAAATCCCCTAGAGTTGAAGAGAGGTTAAGAAAGATGCTGAATGCATTGTTGGGCAGGAAGGTCGGCATGACCCAGGTATTTGGACCTAATGGAGCGGCCATTCCAGTCACGATCATCGAGGCTGGTCCCTGTGTAGTGACACAGGTGAAAACAGTGGCCCAGGACGGATACGAAGCAGTCCAAATTGGTTTTGAGCAAGCCACAACCAAAAATGTGTCGCGCCCAGAACTTGGTCATCTCGGACATAGCCTGCCACTATTAAAAGGGCAACGCAAGTCGTTGCAGACACATCAGCAAGCGCAACGTGCTGACAACAAAGCGGAAGACGATACCGAAGCCGCAAAGAAAAAAGATAGCAAGCAGATTCAGAAACTGTTGAAGGTTCAAGCGAACCGTCAGCGTCGACCTGGTCCATCGCTTGGCCCATTCAAAGTCCTGCGTGAAGTTGGGCTTGAAGAAAGCACCGAAGGCGTGGAACTGGGAACACAGATTGATGTCAGCCTTTTTCAAGATGGCAAATCAGTAGACATCGTAGGAACTACCAAAGGTAAGGGGTTCCAGGGTGGTGTAAAACGACATGGATTTGCTGGCGGCCCGAAAACCCACGGTCAATCGGATCGACATCGTGCACCAGGCTCGATTGGTTCAGGTACGACGCCAGGGCGCGTACTTAAAGGAACTAGAATGGCTGGCCACATGGGTAATGTGCGGGTAACAGCGAAGAAATTGCAAGTGATACAAGCTGATCCTGAGCGCAACCTGTTAGTGGTCAAAGGTTCGGTGCCTGGTGCCAATGGCGGCTTGGTCGTGATTAAAAAGCATGTGATGAGGTAACCGAAATGCCCTCGACTACAGTATATAATCAGGCCGGAGAGGCCGTAGAACAGCTTGAACTGAGCGATCAGGTGTTCGGAGTTATCCCTAACGTGGCGGTTCTCCACCAGGTTGTGACAGCACAACTGGTCAATCGCCGACAGGGTAACGCCTCAACAAAAACTCGCGCAGAAGTCAAAGGTGGCGGTAAAAAGCCGTATCGACAAAAAGGTACAGGCCGTGCCCGTCAGGGTAGCACACGCGCACCACAGTTCAGACATGGTGGTGTCGTCTGGGGTCCCCGACCGCATATCTACCATCATGATGTGCCGAAAAAGGTACGACGTCTGGCAATCCGTTCGGCTTTATCGGACAAAGTTGCCGGAGCGAACCTGATCGTTTTAAACGATCTGGTTATGAATACTCCTCGTACCAAGGACATGTTAGAGATTCTGGGAAAATTGCCTACCAGCGAAGGCAAAAAAGTGCTCTTAGTGTTGCCAGAGCGCGACGAAAACGTTGTATTATCGGCACGTAATATTCCGTCCGCAAAGGTGCAGCATGTCTCCTCGATTAACGTTGTGGAGTTGCTGAAGCATGATTATGTTGTCATGCCAGTAAAAACCGTACGCTGGATTGAATTAGTTTTCGGCGAAGGCTTGAGTGCAGATGAGGCGACGTTAAGAATCGCTGAAGTTGCCTCAACGACCGCTGAGAGCGAAGCGTAAGGCGAGGAGGAGATACTGTGGAGATCACAGAAATACTGCGCAAAGGTATCGTGACTGAAAAAACAGTCAAGTTACAAAAGCGAAATCAGTATACATTTGAAGTGGCACCCACTGCCACCAAAATTGATATCCGTCGGGCGGTTGAGCAACTTTTCAAGGTAAAAGTCACATCGGTCAACACATTGCGCATGCCTGGCAAGCCCAAGCTGATCCGCCGACGTGGTGCTGCTCCTCGACCTGTTGAGGCCCGCGAATGGAAAAAAGCGATTGTCACTCTCGCTGAGGGTGAATCAATCGATGCGTTGAAGGCATAGGAGATTGAGAGATGCCAACTAGACAGTATAAACCAACATCTCCTGGACGTCGCGGTATGTCGGTCTCGACCTTCGAAGAGATTACGAAGACACGTCCAGAGAAATCTCTGACGGTCAAGTTGCAAAAGCATGCCGGACGTAACAACCAGGGTAAGATCACAACCCGTCATCATGGCGGTGGTGCGAAGCGTGCTTATCGTATTATCGACTTTAAGCGCAACAAACTGGGTGTGCCTGCCAAAGTGGCAGCGATCGAATATGATCCTAATCGTACATCGCGTATTGCACTCTTGCATTATTTAGATGGCGAGAAGCGTTATATCATTGCTCCTGTCGGCCTACATGTCGGGGATCATGTTGAGGCTGGTCCTGATTCCGATATTCGTATCGGTAATGCCCTGCCTTTGAAGAACATCCCGACTGGTACCACAATTCATAACATTGAATTGGAACCTGGCCGTGGTGGTCAGATGGTACGCGGTGCCGGTGGTGGTGCACAGCTAATGGCAAAAGAGGGCGATTACGCTCAAGTACGTTTGCCATCAGGTGAGCAGCGCCGCGTGCATATTACATGCATGGCAACCATTGGTCAGGTCGGCAATACTGATCACGAGAATCAGAGCCTTGGTAAGGCCGGACGTGCCCGCCACATGGGGCGTCGTCCAACCGTTCGTGGATCTGTTATGAACCCACGCGACCATCCTCATGGTGGTGGCGAGGGCCGAGCACCTATTGGTGGTAAGCCACAGACACCCTGGGGCAAACCGGCCATGGGCTTTAGGACCCGTCGTAACAAGAGAACGGATCCCTTCATTGTCCGACGCCGCAATGCAGGCAGGAGGAAGAAATAGCACATGTCGCGCTCAAGAAAAAAAGGACCATATATACATGAGTCGCTCAGGAAAAAAGTCCTGATTATGCGCAAGACCGGCGATCGCCGCGTGATCAAAACCTGGTCACGAGCTTCGATGATCTTCCCAGAGATGGTCGGCATGACCATCGGCGTGCATAATGGTAAAACTCATGTGCCAGTTTTCATTAGTGAGAACATGGTTGGCCATAAATTAGGTGAATTTGCCCCTACTCGCCACTATCGTGGTCATGCTGGTGGCAAGAACGAAAAAACTACTAGCATTCGTTAGTGGTCAGTAAAAGTGGCTTCATTGAAGAGCCCACCGAGGAGAGTGCCGGGACCATATATGGTAGTCCCAGGGGCCGACCAAAAGTTTTAAAGTTTTAATGGTGCCCCTTCCTCGGGGTATAATGTGAGGTAGAGATGCAAGTCAGGGCTATTGCAAAAGATATTGGCATTCCGCCGCGCAAAATGCGTCTGGTTACGAACGCGGTGAAAGGGCTTCGGGTAAATGAGGCTCTGGCTATTCTCCAGTTCTTGCCCCAAGCTGGTGCTACACCTGTAAGCAAGGTAGTAGCTTCAGCCGCGGCCAATGCGGAGAATAACTACAATCTCAATCCAGACGAACTGTATATTCTGAATATTGTGGCGGATGACTCATTCCGAATTAAACGCGTGAAACCACGGTCTCATGGTCGGGCTGCTCGCATTTTACGACGCTTTTGTCATGTCACAGTGATTGTCTCAGATGATCCGGCAGACGCTGGTCGTCGTTAGAGACTGCTAAGAAGGAGGACACTTTTGGGACATAAAGTGCATCCCAATGGGTTCAGGCTCGGCGTCGTAAGAGGATGGCAATCCCGTTGGTATGCTGAGCATGACTATAAAGATATTCTGGCGGAAGATTTCAAGATTCGTCGGATTATCACGAAGGAACTTGCTAATGCTTCGGTCTCACAAATCGAGATCGAGCGTACTGCCGCGGATCAGGTGCTGGTCAAAGTTCATACAGCGCGCCCAGGTATTGTTATTGGCAAGAACGGCGATAAAGTAGACAAATTGCGAGCTCTACTTGAAGATAAGACCAAGAAGCGCCGCGTGCGCATGGATATCGTTGAGATCCGCCAGCCGGAACTGGACGCTTTCCTTGTTGGTCGTAGCATCGCCGAGCAGTTAGAGAAGCGCGTTTCATTCCGACGTGCCATGAAGCAGGCCGTACAGAAATCTATGCGTGCCAATGCTAAAGGAATCAAAGTGATCTGTGGAGGCCGCTTAGGTGGCGCGGAAATCGCTCGTACTGAGAAAGAAGTCGAGGGAAGTGTTCCGTTGCAGACCCTGCGTGCTGACATCGATTATGGTCAGACCGAAGCCCACACAACATTTGGCGTCATCGGCATCAAAGTGTGGATCTACAAAGGTGACATTCTGCCAAGCAAACGTCGTGAATTGGCCGAAGCACAAGTGGAAGCTGCCGCGCATCAGAACAACGCCCCACGCGGAGAGCGTGGAGACCGTCGCGGTGGTGAGCGTCGTGGTCGCAGTGATCGTCCACCAGTTGGTGGTGCTGATCGTGCTCCACGTGCACCCGGAGATCGTCCTCGTAGTGGAGACCGTGTCCCACGCCCAGTCGGCGATAGGGCACCGCGTCCACCACGCCCAGTTGGTGATCGTCCAGCCGGAGATCGCCCAGTCGGAGATCGACCACAAGGTGAGCGCAGTCCACGTCCAGTTGGTGGAGACCGAAGTCCTCGTCCTCAGGGCGACAGACCACAGCGTCCACCACGTCAGCCACGTCCTGAGCAGACCGCACCGGTAAGTGAGAGTCCAGCCCCTAACAAGGCGGCTCCTACAGAGACCACAACGTCGACGCCAGCGCCTGATACAGGGGCCACTCAGAGCGAGTAGAGGAGAGCGAAAGCCATGTTATTGGCACCATCACGTACAAAATATCGTCGACAACATCGTGGACGCATGAGGGGCGAGGCCGTACGCGGCAGCTCCCTCTCGTTCGGCGAATATGGGCTGCAAGCCCTGGAAGCCTGTTGGATGGAAGCTCGTCAGATCGAATCTGCACGTATTGCGCTTACCCGCTTTATGAAGCGTGGTGGTAAAGTATGGATTCGTGTTTTTCCTGACAAGCCAATCTCCGCGAAACCGGCAGAAACCCGTATGGGTAGTGGTAAAGGTGCAGTCGATCACTGGGTGGCAGTCGTCAAACCAGGTCGTATCATCTTTGAGATCGGCGGCGTCAGCGAAGAAATTGCTAAAGAAGCAGTGCGCCTGGCCGGTCATAAGTTGCCCGTAAGGACCCGCTTTATCACACGAGGGGAGGTTGCAAGTGTCGAAGCTTAGTGATCGTCGCAAAGAAGTTGCAGAACTGAACGCCATCGAGGCACAAAAAGAACTTCAAGAATTGCGCTTGAAACTGTTCAACCTCCGCTTACAGCAGCAGCGCGGTGAAGTGAAAAATAGCCGCGTGTTTACACTGACACGTAAAGATATTGCGCGCTTACAGCATCGCCTAACCATATTGGAGAATGAGCAAGATGACACAGCAATCTAACGCTGCGCTCACACCGGAAGAAGCTATGGCAGCGGCTAAGAAAACTAGCCGCCGCCAGCAAAAAGTCGGTAAAGTAGTCAGCAACAAAGCGGACAAGACGATTGTTATCGTCGTAGAGTCCTTAAAAAAGCATCGCATCTACAAGCGTACGTACAAGCAGACAAAACGCTTCTATGCGCATGACGAGAACAACAGTTGTCAGTTAGGCGATCTAGTACGTATCGAAGAGAGCCGTCCGCTGAGCAAATTAAAACGCTGGCGCCTGGTCGAAATCGTAAAGAACAGTTCCGGCATTGTGCCTGTCGCACAAGTTGTAGCTGAAGTCGATCCTAACCTGAAAAGCGACTCAAACGAGTCGGCGCGATAGGGAGATTTGACAGATGATTCAGCCACAAACACGTCTCAAAGTCGCTGACAACACTGGCGCTAAAGAAATTATGTGCATTCGCGTTATGAGCGGTTCAGCCAAACGCTATGCAACCGTCGGTGATGTAATTAAGGCTTCGGTCAAGCAGGCTACACCAAATGGACAGGTGAAAAAGGGCGAAGTTGTGAATGCTGTTGTGGTGCGTGTCTCGAAAGAGTACTCGCGCCCCGATGGTTCACATATCCGCTTTGATGAGAACGCTGCCGTGATTATTGCCGCCGGTAATAATCCACGTGGTACGCGTATCTTTGGCCCGGTGGCCCGCGAGTTGCGTGAAAAGAACTTTACACGACTCGTCTCGCTCGCACCTGAAGTGCTCTAACGGGGAAAAAGATGGCAACACATTTAAAAGATAAAAAGCCTCTCCACCTTGCCAAGCTAAACATTAAGAAAGGCGATACCGTCGTCATTCTCGCTGGTAAGGACCGAGAGAAGGTTGGGACTGTTTCGCGCGTGCTACCTCAGCTCAACAAAGTTATTGTTGAAGGTCTGAATGTAGTCAAGAAGCATGTCCGCCCACAGGGACAGACGAGACAAGGTGGTATTATCGAGAAGGCAATGCCAATACATGTCTCAAATGTCATGTTGAAATGTCCAGAATGCGGTGAAGCAACCCGTGTGGCTCATGAGCGCCGCCCGATGGGAGATGACCAAAAGGTACGTCCTGTGCGCATATGTAAGCACTGCCATAAGGTCGTGACAGACCGGTCGAGGAGTTAAGCATTATGGCAACAGCAATTAAAGAACGATATCGCCAGGAAGTGGTGCCGGCCCTGCAGAAGGAATTTGAATATGCCAATCCTATGCAGGTTCCCACCGTCCATAAGGTCGTAGTGAATATTGGTATGGGAGAAGTCATCCAGAACGCGAAAGCAATGGATGCCGCCGTCGCCGATTTAGCAACCATCACCGGACAACATCCGGTGGTGACACGAGCTAAGAAGTCTGTCGCCGCCTTCAAATTACGTGAAGGTATGCCGATTGGCTGTATGGTGACATTGCGTGGCAAACGCATGGAGTACTTCCTGGACAAATTGATCAACGTGGCCCTGCCTCGTATCCGTGACTTCCAGGGGATCTCCCCCGAGGCGTTCGACGGACGTGGCAACTATACACTGGGCTTACGTGAGCAATTGGTCTTTCCTGAGATCGACTACGACAAAATTGATAAGTTGCGCGGTATGGAGATCACCATTGTGACGACCGCGAAAACTGACCAGGAAGGGCGTCGGCTGCTCGCATTAATGGGCATGCCCTTTAAGAAGTAACGCTGGAGGGCGATAATGGCAAAAACATCAATGATTGTGAAGTCGCAGCGCAAGCCCCGTTTTAAGGTGCAGCAGCATAACCGCTGTCAGCTCTGCGGCCGACCCCGTGCATATATGCGCAAATTCGGTCTCTGCCGTATCTGTTTCCGCGAACGTGCATTGCGCGGCGAGTTACCTGGTGTAACAAAATCAAGCTGGTAGAAACGCGAAGATGAAAGGACATGTAGCAAGAAAGCTTGAGCGCTTTGACTGCTACATGATGTGGAGGAACATCCATGAATATGACTGATCCCATTGCGGATATGCTTACGCGCATTCGTAATGCGGCAGCGGCACGACATACTCGCGTCTTGATTCCAGCCTCGAAAATGAAGCTGGGACTGGCGCGCGTGCTCAAAGAAGAAGGCTATGTTAAGGACATCGAGATCCTGAAAGATAATCCGCAGGGTACACTGCGCCTGACGTTGCGTTATTCGGAAAAGAAGCCGGTTGTAACGCAGCTGAAGCGTGTTAGTAAGCCTGGTTTGCGCGTGTATACGAAGCAAGCTAACATTCCCCGCGTGCGCGGTGGTCTGGGAGTTGCGATACTTTCTACACCACAGGGCTTGATGACCGGTTCGAACGCCTACAGGCATGGGCTTGGCGGCGAAGTCATCTGCTACGTTTGGTAGAGGGAGGTATCATATGTCTCGTATTGGACGTGCTCCCATCGTTGTGCCTCCAAAGGTACAACTGGATTGGACAGAAGGCAATTTTGTCACCGTCAAAGGCCCGAAGGGCGAGCTTTCTCAGCAGGTTGATCCCGAGCTGAGTTTGAAGATCGAGAACGGCGAGTTAACCGTTTCCCGTCCTGACGATAGCCGCGAGCATCGCTCAAAGCATGGCCTCTATCGTTCATTGATCAACAATATGGTGGTCGGTGTAACGACTGGATACACGAAGTCATTGGAGATTCACGGTGTCGGTTACCGTGCCAACAAAGTTGGTAATAATCTAGTGATTCTCGTGGGCTACTCTCATCCAATTGAGGTTCAGCCACCCGCAGGCGTGACCGTCTCTGTTGATGGCGTGGATGCAGCTACGAAGGCCACAAAAGTCAGCGTTAGCGGTATCGACAAACAGTTGGTTGGATCTGTCGCTGCGGATATTCGCCGCATTCGTAAACCTGAGCCTTATAAAGGTAAGGGTATTCGCTATGCTGGTGAGAAGATTCGGCGTAAAGCTGGTAAAGCTGGTAAAGTCGGCGGTAAGAAGAAGTAGTTAAAAGTGCAATCATTCGTGTCCGTGATACAATCTGGCGTAGCACTTGTACGCTGGGTTGGCGCGGATGCGACTTTCTGTCTATACATTGTCGTGAAAATTCGCGACTGTAGTCAGAGTGTGATATTATAGTGGGGATTCAAATTATGATCCATCCATTTAGCACTTTATAGCATTTCAAGTGTGTCATTTACACTATATCATAAACGCGGCCATGATGAGGACAAATTGCAACGAGAGACGTAGTGCCGACCACGTCGCTCCCTACTTCCTTAGCTCGCGTATCAAAGAAAGGGGAATTACAAAAGATTGTCTTTGACGATAGAGGGCAAATTCTTTTGTAATTGCAACTATGATTAAGAGATTTGAAGCCAATAAGGCGCGGCTGCGGCGGCACCAGCGTATACGACGCCATCTCGAAGGTACTTCGTCACGTCCACGCTTGAACGTTTTTCGCAGTGGACATCATATCTATGCGCAGATTATCGACGATACTACTGGTCGAACCCTGGCAGCAGCTTCATCATTAGATGAGAGCTTGCATGACTTTAAGTATGAGCCGTCTTCCTCAACAAATGAAAGCGCAGCCTCAGAGCCAGCGCAAGAAGTTGAAGTTGTCGAAGTCGCCGCTGCAGCACCTGCCAAAAGCGGCAAGGGTGCGAAGCAGACTCGTGCTGCACAGCCGGTCGCAGAGAAGAAAATAAAGAAATCTCCTGTTGAGCAGCTTGCTGGCATCGCCGCGAACCGTAAGGTTGCTCTGGCGCGTGAGGTTGGTAAGATTGTTGCTCAGCGTGCGAAAGAGAAGGGTGTAACCCGCGTGGTCTTTGATCGTGCTGGCTATGCTTTTCACGGACGAGTCGCTGCACTTGCTGAAGGCGCTCGTGAAATTGGCCTGGATTTCTAGGTCGCACGATAACCTTTCATGCGTGTGATGATGAAACAGAAGTGGCCGGACACACGCTAGAGATTGCAACGTGAAAGCCACAACAAAAATGAGTTATGGCCTGGCGCTGTCCAGCACAAAACACGCATAAATTTAGAGGAGATAAGACAGAAAAAATGGCAAGAATAGATGCTTCAAAACTGAACCTTGAAGAGACAGTGGTGGAAGTAAGCCGTGTCTCCAAGGTGGTTAAAGGCGGCCGACGTTTTAGTATTCGTGCCCTGGTTGTGATCGGTGATCATAACGGACACGTTGGGTTTGGCTTTGGCAAAGCTGGTGAATATACAGAGGCCATTCGTAAAGGTGTAGAGGATGCCAAGAAAAATTTGGTTGAGATTCCTCTGACCGGGACGACCATTCCTTTTGCGATTACGTCAAGCTTCGGGGCTTCCGAAGTGATGCTGAAACCTGCTGCTCCTGGTACTGGTGTCATCGCTGGTGGCGCTGTACGCGCAGTCATGGAATCAGCCGGTGTGCGTGATATCTTAACAAAGACCTTGGGTAGTACAAACAAAGCCAATACCGTCCAGGCTACTGTCAAAGGGTTACGCGAACTGCGTTCGGCTGATGTCGAGGCCGCTCGCCGTGGTAAGACTGTTGTTGAACTTTTGGGTAAAAAGCGTGCTGATCAGCTAGCTGCTGCTACAGTTGCTGCCGCCGAGCAGGCCGCAGCGGCTCGGGCAGCCCGAGAAGAAGAGATGCGCGAGAATCGTGCGGTTTCTAGCCGACGCGGCGACCGTGGCGGTGACCGACGTGGTAGTGATCGCGGCGGTGATCGACGTGGTAGCGGCGGCGGAGATCAGCGTGGCGGCGGCAGCCGTCGATAGGAGTTATGATAATGACTAGACTACGTGTAAAATGGGTCAAAAGCTCTATCGGCTACCCACAAGATCAGAAAGCAACGATTAAGGCTTTGGGTTTGCATAAGCTTCAACATACAGTGGAGCATAACGATCAGCCCGCTGTACGTGGTATGCTGCGCAAAGTGAGACATCTGGTTCAAGTAGAGGAGATTGTTAGTGAAACTCTCTGATTTACAGCCCGCCCCCGGGTCCCATCAAAGGGAGCGCCGCCTTGGACGTGGTCACGGCTCCGGTCGTGGGAAGACTGCTGGTCGTGGTACAAAAGGACAGAAGGCACGTACTGGTGGACATGTGAATCGCTCGTTTAACGGCGGTCAAACACGTCTTTCCAAACGTTTACCATTCGTTCGTGGTCTTGGTAACGGGACTTCTGTTTTCCGTGACGACTATACTATTATTAACATTGTAGATCTTGAGTTGTTTAAAGATGATGCACCAGTTCATCCTAAGGATCTGTTAACACGGGGCCTTATGACAGCTGCTCAGAGTCGAGGACTGGTTAAAGTTCTTGGCGATGGCGAAATCGATCATGCTTTGACCGTGCATGCGCATAAGTTTTCTGCGACTGCAAAGGCCAAGATTGAGGCCGCTGGTGGTAGCGTGGAGATCATCCCAACCAAGGTATATGCAAAGACCAAACGACGTAAAGACGGGAACGTACATACAGCCACACCAGTAGAAGCTCAACAGTAGAAATAGAGTGCCAAGGAGATAACTCCTTGGCCTCTTGTCTCTCTGTATTGGCTATGCGCTGTCCTGTGTTAGCGTTCTTTGTAAAAGGAGGTACCCATGTGGGAAAAACTGCGTAGTATTTGGACAGTCCCTGATCTGCGCAAAAAGATCCTCTTCACGCTAGGAATGCTGCTAGTATTCCGCATCCTGGCTCATATTAATGTACCGCTGACGGCAGCTGAGCAACAGAAGTTGCAAAGTATTGTCAATAATGGTAATACTGGCATTGGTCAGTTGCTTGGTCTGCTTGATGTTTTTTCGGGCGGATCATTACAGACCTTTTCGATTGTCTCTTTCTCTGTGTATCCCTATATCACTGCTACCATCGTGATGCAGCTTTTGCAGCCAATCATACCGGCCTTGCAAAACTTGTCCGCGCAGGGAGAGTCAGGGCGTCTGCGTTTCAGTCAGATTACCCGTATTATTGCTGTTCCACTGGCCTTCCTACAAGCATTGGGACAATGCGCACTCTTCCAACAGCAGGGCGTGCTTACCAATTTTAGTTTGATTGATCCTGCTTATGCATTGCAGACTTTCTCTATTTTGGCATCGCTGGTGGCTGGCACAATGATTCTGGTCTGGCTTGGTGAATTGATTACTGAGAAAGGCATCGGAAATGGTATCTCCATTATCATTCTGGCCAACATCCTCAGCAATCTGCCAAAGTATGTTTCACAAGGCGTAACTGCTACGCAATCTGGTGGTAGTACTGCAATCGTGAGCATTGGTGTGTTCCTGATTATTGGTGTCATCACCATTATCGGAATCATCTACATTTACCTGGGTCAACGCCGTGTCCCGGTACAGTATCCTACTAAGCGCAGCGTTGGTCGCGGCATGCTCGTTGGATCTGCGCAGACGACCTATATCCCCATGCAGATTAATAGCGCGGGTATGATTCCACTTATCTTCGCATCCTCAATGTTACTCTTTCCGACCGTAATCGTGCAGTATCTAAGTACAAACAGCACGCCATGGGTTAAAGACACAGCACTGTGGGTCGCGACGAATATCATCAACACAAGCGACTGGTGGTACTGGGCAATGAACTTTCTGCTTGTTGTCGCGTTCACCTACTTTTATGCATATGTGTTGTGGCAGCAACAAAACATTCCCGAAAACCTGCAAAAGCAAGGGGCGTTTATCCCAGGCTATCGACCTGGGGAACCAACGAGTAAATACCTTTTTACAATCCTAAATCGTATCACTCTGGCAGGAGCATTGTTCCTAGGAGTGATCACGGTTTTACCGTTTATCGCTCGCGTAGGTGGAAACCAGATGTTGGGTGCTGCTGCGCTCTTAATTGCTGTCGGTGTTGTGCTAGATACCGTGCGGCAATTAGAATCTCAAATGGTAATGCGTAACTATTCAGGTTTTCTTTCTTAGACAAGGGGTTTGTGCAGTGGCTGTTCCACTATGTTCCCTTGGCTGTCTCTCATTCGCGGAGAAGTGCAATGAAGCACTTCTCCGAGTCTCCGTCGGAGGAAAATCGTGAACATAATCCTGTTCGGTGCACAAGGATCGGGTAAGGGAACACAAGCGAAGTACCTTGCCAAGTCTCTTGGTATTCATCATGTGTCAAGTGGGGACCTATTTCGTAAAGCGTCTGCGGATGGTTCAGTGGTGGGGAAAAAAGCTCAAACGTACTTTGATCGTGGAGCCTTAGTCCCTGATGATCTGACCGTCGCAATGGTTTTAGAACACATTTCAAAACCTGAATACGTTCGCGATGGAGTTCTCTTGGATGGATTTCCGCGAAACATTGTGCAGGCGCGGGCACTTGATGAAGAACTGACTCGTGTTGGTCAAGTTATAAATGGTAGCATATATCTGGAAGTGCCTCGTGAGGTACTACTTCATCGGCTGACAGGTCGCTACATTTGTCGAGCCCAACAACATGTGTACAATGTTGAAACGAACCCTCCGAAGGTTCCGGGTATCTGTGACCTGGATGGCAGCGAATTATATCAACGGGCTGATGACACTGGTCCGGCTATCCATAAGCGTCTAGACACATTTTTCAACGAGACCATACGTTTATTAGATTATTATAAACAGCAAGGTAAGCTGAAGACAATCGATGGGAATCGTAGTATTGATCTCGTCTCGAAAAGTCTGATCAAAGCTGCAAAGAATTTTCAATAAGCGCAAAGGTCTGGGAGATCGACGATACGCACGCATGCATATCGTCGGTCTCCCACGTGTTCTGATAATTTTTTAAATTTTACAGGCTTGTGTGGTGGAACGCGTTATCAAAGCTGGTACCTGCAGAGGGGAAAATTTTCGAAAAGGAAAATTCCCTCGACACCCGAGAGAAAGTATGCTATAATTCGTAGTTGGCTGCAGCAGTAAACACTGCTGCCCTTTTGTACTTTCAAGCGCATCGAAACTGCAATATAATCCGCGACTGCTCATGCGAAGGCTGCCGCATAAAGCACGTTTGTTATAGATATATGCAGGTAGTAGCGAACGTAGTCCCGCCGCTAGGGAAAGGATGTTATGCCAAAAAAGGATGAAATTGAGGTTGAGGG
The DNA here is from genome assembly GCA_963699315.1 of uncultured Chloroflexia bacterium. Taxonomy (GTDB): domain Bacteria; phylum Chloroflexota; class Ktedonobacteria; order Ktedonobacterales; family Ktedonobacteraceae; genus Dictyobacter. The sequence continues at coordinate 1,690,761 of OY969433.1, read as the reverse complement.
AAAGATACTGGAGTCCCTCCCCAATGCCATGTTCAAAGTAGAGATTGATGAAAACCATCAGGTTTTAGCTGTCCTATCAGGGCGTATGCGTATGAATTTCATACGTATCGTGCCAGGTGATAAGGTGAGGGTCGTGCTGTCCCCCTATGACCTGACACGAGGGCGCATAACATGGCGCGCGCGATGATGAGGCCTTTGGCTTGCTGATGTGCTGATCTTCGGGATCGGGCACATATCCATCATTGATCCTTTTCTCCTATCGGTATCTTTTCGGTAAAATGGAATGGATTAAGAGGAAGCATGCAGTTTCCGTTCATGTAGTTCTGGTAATCCGTTCAATTTCTCATTGCTTTCAGCAAGTAGAGAGTGCTGTGCGCCTTAAAACTTCTGGATGGTTATGAGGGCAGTTGTGCAATTATTATGTCAAACAAGAGGAGAGGCAAGACATGAAAGTAAGCGCCTCGGTGAAACCGCGCTGTGATGGTTGCAAAGTCATTCGCCGCAATCGTGTGGTAATGGTGATTTGTAGCAAAGATCCAAAGCATAAACAAAAACAGGGTTAAACAGGGGTTTCGGACTTCAAGTTGCAAGCGCGAGCGAGCCACATAGAAGCTGAAACGTGAAGCTGGAGGAAAAGATGGCAAGAATTGCCGGTGTAGATATTCCACGAGAGAAGCGTGTGGAAATTTCGCTGTGCTACATCTATGGAATTGGGCTAACAACAAGCCGCAAGATCCTGGATCGGACACGCATTAATCCAGACATACGGGTAAAGAATCTGAGCGAAGAAGAAGTAAATCGACTTCGTGAAGTAATCGACCGCGAATTTAAAGTTGAAGGCGATCTGCGTCGTGAAGTTGATATGAACATCAAACGGCTGATTGAAATCAACTGTTATCGTGGTATGCGCCACCGTCGCAACCTGCCAGTGCGTGGTCAGCGAACGAGAACCAATGCGCGAACCCGCCGTGGACCAAAAAGTACGGTTGCAGGCAAGAAGAAAGCGGCAGCAAAGAAGTAGCGTAGCGTAGCGCAGGAGAAATTTTTAAAAAATGGCAGACAAGAAAAAACCAGTTGGCAAAGTCAGGCGTCGTGAACGGAAATCCGTTCCCCGTGGGCAGGCGCATATCCAAGCCACCTTTAATAATACAATTGTGACCCTCACCGATCCTAATGGAAACGTTCTTTCATGGGGAAGCGCGGGAGGCCAGGGCTTCAAAGGTTCTCGTAAGAGTACTCCATACGCCGCGCAGGTGACTGCTGAGACAGCAGCCCGTAAGGCAATGGATCATGGCTTACGACAGATTGATGTCTTTGTCAAAGGTCCTGGCTCTGGTCGTGAGGCTGCTATCCGCTCATTGCAGCAAGCAGGTCTTGCGGTCACTTCAATTACAGATGTTACACCTATTCCGCACAATGGCTGCAGACCACCTAAGCGTCGTCGTGTATAGCCAGAATGAACGGTGAGGAGGAGAGACTAGATGGCACGTTATACCGGCCCCGTCTGCAAGTTGTGCAGGCGTGAGGGGGTAAAACTTTTCTTAAAAGGCGACAAGTGTATGACCAAATGCACACTTGAGCGTCGACCTACAAAACCAGGACAACATGGGACAAGCCGCGCACGTAAAGAGTCTGGTTATGCCAAGCAGTTACGTGAGAAGCAGCGTGTACGTCGTACCTATGGTGTATTGGAGCGCCAGTTCGTCAAACACTTTGGTCTGGCCGCCAATCGTCCAGGGAAGACCAGCGAGAATCTTTTGCATATTCTCGAGATGCGCTTAGACAATCTGGTCTATCGCCTCGGTTTTGCAGATTCCCGTGCTCAGGCTCGCCAGCTGGTGAACCATGGTCACTTTGCCGTCAATGGCCGCAAGACTGATATTCCTTCTTTCATTGCCAAGCCAAACGACGTAATTACTGTGCGTGAGCGTAGTAAGGGAATTGAATACTTTAAGGCCCGCTCATTAATGTTGGCACAAAAGGGTGTTCCTACCTGGTTGAGCCTGAACATCAATGACTTGTCTGGTCGCGTCATAACCATACCCTCACGAGCGGATCTCGAATTACCCTTCGATGAGCAGATGGTGGTGGAGTATTACCAGCGATAAGCGCTTGAGTCGGCGGAGACTTCATGGCACACGCCCGCGCTTTTTGCTACTGCGCTAGAAGATACAATGGCAAATGTCGCAGGCATGTGTGTTTAGAAGGGTTTGGTCCGTGCCTGAGTGATCTTTCATTAGATAGATCGCATCAGCGCGAAGAACTCTTGGACTACCAGCGTTCTGGGCTTTGTCTCCCGGGCCAGGTAATGTCCTGTGAGCGCTACTGGACCTGGTAGAAAAAGAAAGGCAGGTTAGAACCTTGCTAGATATTGCACTACCTCGCATAAAAAATACAAAGACTCAAGGGAATTATGCGAGTTATGATATAGAACCGTTAGAGGCTGGGTATGGGATGACCCTGGGCAACTCATTACGGCGTGTTTTGATGTCTTCGTTGCCTGGTGCGGCCGTAACCTCTATCCGGATCGAGGGTGTGCAACATGAGTTCCAGGACATCGCTAATGTGATGGAAGATGTGACGGATATCGTGCTGAATGTCAAACGTTTACGCCTGCGCTCTTTCTCAGACCATCCTGTGTCGATGCGTCTAGAGGTAAGCGGTGAGCGTGAAGTGACAGCTGCTGATATCATCGCTCCCAGCACGGTAGAGATTGTGAATCCTGATCTGCATATTGCCACGCTTGATAATGACAATGCGCATCTCGACATGGAACTGGTCGTTGAGACTGGTAGAGGCTATGTTCCTGCCGACTCAAAAGAGGATCAGCCGATTGGGGTTATCCCGGTCGATGCTATCTATACGCCGGTGCAAAAGGTGAATTACACCGTTGAGCACACACGTGTAGGGCAGATGACAAATTTTGATAAAATTGTTCTTGAAATCACGACGGATGGGACGATTGCGCCTGATGAGGCGTTGCGTCAAAGTGCAGACATTTTGGTACAGCATTTAACTTTGCTGGCCAATTATCGCGCTCAGGTGCCTGAAATTGAGAAACCACCTTTGAGCAGTTTGCCCATCCCTCAGAAGATCTACGATACTCCTATTGAAGAGCTTGATCTCTCGGTACGCGCTTACAACTGTTTGAAGCGTAGCAACATCACGAAAGTTGGTCAAGTACTCTCCATGAACGAGGAAGATCTTTTGGGTGTACGCAATTTCGGTGAGAAGAGTTTGCAAGAGTTGCGCGAGCGACTCCTTGTACGAAACTTCCTACCTAATCCGCGCACAAGCACCGTCGGAGCCGATTTGGACGGCGATCACGAAATGGAGGAATAGAGTTGAGGCACCGAATTGCTGGCAATAGGATGAGCATGCCTGAGCCGCGTCGCAGGTCTGCTCGTCGTAATCTGATGGCAGGTCTCATCCGTTACGATCGTATACAGACCACCGAAGCACGCGCTCGCGCGATCCGTGGTGAAGTTGAAAAGTTGATTGCCCTGGCTGTAAATGGGCGTGAAGATGCCCGGAAACATCTGGCAACAGTTGTTTCTGATGAAGATAAGGCCACCAAGGTATTGGAGTTTGCACGCCGAGGTCGTTTTTCACTCGATCATAGCGTTGGTACCAACGAGGAGCGAGCTGTACTGCTCAAGGCTCCTTTGACCGATAAGGGTCGCAAATTCCAAGAGGATAAGTTAAAAGCTCGTCGCGAAGAGCTCTTAAGCATATTCTCAAATGAGGGTGATGCCGAGCGAGGCTTGAAGGCTGCTTACGATGCTATGGTAATTGAGCTTCACGCTCGCCGTCTCATCTTGAGTGCATTGCCCGATGAGTTGGTAGTGAAGAAGCTGTTCGAAGAACTGGCTCCTCGTTATCTTGGTCGTCCTGGTGGTTATACACGCATTACAAAGTTGGGTCGCCGTAAAGGTGATGCTGCTGAAATTGCGCAGATCGCCCTTGTATAGGGATATGTTGAACGCGGAATCTGGTGTATCGCGTCCGATGGAGATCTCTTAAACAGAGAAGTATGAACATAGCTTGTGGTATTGAGTATGATGGCACCGATTTTCGAGGTTTTCAACGTCAATCTGAAGATCGAGGGCCAACAGTACAGAGCGCATTAGAGCGGGTTATCGCACGTGTGGCTGGTAATGAATTTTGTGTCGTTAACAGCGCAGGGCGTACCGATGCTGGGGTGCATGCGAGTGGACAGGTTATCCATTTTCACACGCATGCGCAACGCGAGCCTGAGATTTGGCAACGAGCGTTAAATGCTCTATTACCAAATACGATCGCGGTGCGCTGGGTGAGAGTGGTACCTGAAAGGTTTCACGCTCGCTTTAGTGCCCTGAGTCGTGCCTATCGCTATACGATCTGGAATGATGCAGCGCCGACGGCTTTACGATCTAGATTTAGCTATCATTATTCACATACTCTGGATGCTGATTTGATGAATGAAGCCTGTCAGGCTCTGTTGGGCCGCCGAGATTTTAGTGCGTTTGGTCATAGTCCTAACGACTCGAATCCATTGAAGCCTGGGCCACATTCCTGCGTTCGTACTATGCTAGAGGCACGTTGCATACGTCCAGAAGCCGACGGACTCATCTATTGTGATTTTACTGCGAATGCCTTTCTCACGAGGCAGGTTCGTAGAATGGTTGGAACGCTACTGCTCGTGGGACAGAGGCGTCTCTGTCTTGAAGAGTTTCGTGAAATCGTGCAACGCGCGGAGAAGATACATCCTGGTTCAGCGGTCCCTCCACATGGGCTATGTCTGGTACGGGTTGAATATCCTGAAATTTTTGGAGTAACGAACAAATGATGAAGACATACAGCGCCAAGGCCGCTGATCTGCAACCCAATTGGTACATCATCGATGCTGAGGGGCAGATAATGGGCCGTCTTGCGACGCAGATCGCGCATATTTTGCGTGGTAAGCACAAACCTACTTTCACGCCACACCTCAATAGTGGGGATTTTGTGATTGTAATCAACGCCGATAAAATTGCTGTGACTGGTAATCGCATGGAGCAGAAGGTATACTATCGCCACTCACAGTACCCCGGTGGTTTAAAGAAGACAACATTGCGTCAGACATTGGAAGGTAAACATCCAGAGCGCGCGCTCGAGCATGCTATTCGTGGTATGGTTATGCACAATCGCCTGGGTTCACAGATCATGTCGCGCTTAAAGATCTATGCCGGTCCTACGCATCCTCATGAGGCCCAGAAGGCAGTTATCTGGACAGGCCCTGAGGCGCTGCTGAAGAAGACTACTGAGGCATAAGTAAAGAAGAGGAGAATCTACCTTGGCTGACATAGCGAGAAGTGATTACTACTACGGCATGGGACGACGTAAGACGGCTGTTGCTCGTGTACGCCTCATTCCTAATGGCGATGGTAGTATCACGATTAATGGCAAACCTGCCGTGAACTACTTTGGACAGCGCGATACGCATCTGGCAGCCGTTGCTGCTCCATTGCGCGCTCTGGATCTCAATAATGCTGTCTACTCGATGACAGTTCGTGTTGCCGGTGGTGGCGCAAGCGGTCAGGCAGGCGCAATCCGCCATGGTCTGGCACGAGCCCTGGTACGCATGAATCCCGACAATAAGCTTGCTCTACGCAAAGCTGGTTATCTGACCCGCGACCCACGTATGAAGGAAAGAAAGAAACCAGGTTTGAAACGTGCCCGTAAGGCGCCACAGTATACAAAGCGTTAAGCGCACTTGTATTATGTGTAGTAGACAAAAAAGCAATGAGCTCACTTGTAAGCGAGCTCATTGCTTTTTTGTCTACTAGATAGGCTGTAGCACTAGCGCTGTGCTGGAACCCCAGCATAGACAGGTGTACACCAGTCCAGGTATTTGGGGATACGCCCACGGACGATGTCAAAGTACAGATCCTGCAATTTTTGTCCAATCGGACCAACCGATCCAGTACCAACTGAATTATGATCTACTTCGACGACAGGCGCGATTTGAGCCCCTGTTCCACATAGAAAGATCTCGTCGGCCGTATATAGTTCGGTGCGATCGATCTGGCGTTCGCGCACTTGCAGGCCAAGCTCTTCTTTTGCCAGCTGCATGACGGTATCACGGGTGATGCCTAGAAGAATGTTTTCAGATGGAGCTGGAGTAATTAATTCTCCGTTCTGGAACAGAAAAATGTTCTCGGCGCTGCCTTCGGAGACGTGTCCTTCGTGGTTGAGCATGATCGCTTCGTCGAAGCCGTTCTGGAGGGCTTCGGTTTTAGCGAAGGCGGCGTTGGCATAGCTACCCGTTATTTTTGCACGAGCTGGAATGGCGTTATCGTCGATGCGACGCCAGGATGAGACACCACAGCGTAGGCCACCAATTGCGACATAGTTACCCATCGGCTCCGAGGTGAGCAGAAAATGGTCGGTGAGATTGTTTAGCCGTACCCCGATGATCTCATCGCTTTTGTAGCTCACTGGACGCATATAGACGTCCTCGTGCTGATCGTTGAGCTTTACAAGTTCAACACTGCTCTCGATCAAATCTTCGACCGAATATGGCAGGTTGATGCGCATGATTTTACCCGAACGTAACAGGCGCTCATAATGTTCGCGTAAGCGGAACAGATAGACTTGTTTTTTCTCCTCGTTCCAATAACCGCGAATACCTTCGAATACACCTGTGCCATAGGCGAAAGCATGTGTACGTACTGAAATGACACCACGTTCAGCCGGGATGAACTCACCGTTCATATAGAGTATTTTTGCATCCATTGTTTTGGTGGATAAGCTGTCACTAAGGTCGCTTATCGTCTCCTCCTTCTCCATTTGTGCGATGCTTCACGCATCAAAAAACTTGCAAATTAGTACAAAGCAGAATATATGTACAATGCACAAACGCTTGTGCCGGAATAAATCTTACCAATGTACGAACGTACGAACGCTCGTGCTAGAAACACAGCTCAACTTATAAATGGAGGCTCATAAAATTTTCTTGCCGAGCGCTGAAAGTATTAATTCAACTGCGAGTTGGGCGGTCGCGTTTTCGCGGTCCAGAATGGAGTTAACTTCGACGACATCCATTGAAACCAGACGTTCACACTCTGATAGCATTTCCATCGCGAAATGTGCTTCACGATAGCTTAAACCACCGCGTACCGGTGTGCCTACACCAGGAGCCTCGCGGGGATCCAACGAATCCATATCCAGGCTAAGGTGAATGGGACTGTTATAGGCTCCTGCGATGCTGATAGCCTGTTGCATTACGGATGCTATACCTCGACGGTCAATATCAGACATGGTAAAGACGTGAATTTGTTGCTCACGGAGCAGTTTTTGTTCACCAATATCCAGATCGCGAGCACCAAGGATAACGATTTTATTTTTATCCACTTTAGGAGCCCAGCCACCGATATTAACCAATCTTTGATCTCCGAAACCTGCCAGTGCAGCCAGAATCATGCCATGGATATTGCCAGAAGGTGTCGTTTCTTCACTATTAAAGTCTGCATGGGCATCAACCCAGATGACTCCAACGTTTTTGTGCACTTGCGCGACGCCACTGATTGATCCTAGCGACATGCTATGATCACCACCTAGAATCAAAGGAAACTCATGCTCTTCAAGGCCATGAGTAACAGTATGGGACAACTCTTCCGCAAGTTTGGTGATTGGTTCAAGATATTTTAGACGAGGATTTCCAGTTGGCTGATTTTCAGGCAACGGAATATCGAGATTCCCAGTATCATGAACGCTATGCCCTAGCTTAATGAGCTGATCTGTGAGTCCCGCGTAACGAATAGCTCGTGGCCCCATATCGACTCCACGCCTGTCAGCGCCCAGATCGATTGGAGCACCTATAACACGGATACGCATAAAAATTGTACCTTTACTTAGCATGAAGCCATATAACAATACTTTTCGTGAATGGAACATGAGAAAACCCTCCCGCCCTGGAGCGATAGAGGTGTTCTTTCCATTATATGCATTACTACTGAACTTTGTCCATGACTTGATCTTACCTGCTGGCAGCTTTTTGAAAGTCGCCTGCTGTTTTGCGGCTATCAGGCAGCCTATGTGTGCCCCTGGTCTCAAAAAAAGATGTTCAAATCCTGGCGTTTTTTTCTGATTACGCGAATCAATTATCTGAGGCTAGTATATACTTAATCAAAAGTAAGCATTTTTTGGAGGTTAATTTGAAGCGAAGATTATAGCTTATGGCATCTTATGTTGTATTATTGAAGGAAGGAGTGAGAGGAGTAAATGAGGAAAATACGTCTATCAAGTCTTTTATAATAGCTAAATATATTGAATATAATAAAGACATGTCTGCATCAGAGCGTGATAGTTTATATCATTATAAATATGCTTTTTATGCAATAATTTAATTATGTATCGTTAAAATACGAAAAAATTGTTCTTCTGTTGCCTTGATCATTTTTAAGAATTGATGATATACTGTAAGTCATATGGATTAGACGCAAGCCCGCCCATTTAGGCGGGTTTTTACAGTTGATATGATATGTGGTTGTGTGAGAATATGGGTGGAACTTATCATGTGGTGAGTGGGGAGCAAAGATGCTTTTCATGCAGCGTAGCAGATTGGCCTTCATGGTCAAGTCCGAGGAGGTTCCGTTACTATGGTTGTGGATCTTGTGAGTCCCTATGCCGTTGCGGTCGCGCAATTTGATGAGGCGGCTGATCGTCTTGGTTTGTCTCAGGCAATGCGTAATGTTTTACGTATGCCCAAGCGTGAACTAATAGTCAATTTTCCGGTACGTATGGATAATGGGGATGTGCAGGTGTATACGGGTTATCGCGTACAACATAATATCAACCGTGGTCCTGCTAAAGGTGGTATCCGTTTTAGCCCCGAGGTCTCACTTGATGAGGTACGTGCTTTAGCAATGTGGATGACCTGGAAATGTGCGGTGGTCAATATTCCCTTTGGAGGCGCCAAAGGAGGAGTGATCTGTGATCCCCATTTGATGTCGCGTAGCGAGCTTGAACGGCTCAGCCGTCGCTATGCTACAGAGATTTCAATTATAATGGGACCAAATAGTGATATTCCTGCGCCTGACATGAATACGAATCCGCAGATTATGGCCTGGATGATGGATACCTTTTCAATGCATCAGGGATATTCTGTTCCGGCCGTGATTACCGGTAAGCCATTGGCAATTGGTGGAAGTGAAGGGCGTTTAGAAGCGACTGCTCGTGGAGTCCGGGTGGTGACAGAAGCCGCTATGCGGCATCTGGATATGTCTCCTCAATATACTTCGGTCGTCATACAAGGATTTGGCAATGTCGGTGGTATTAGCGCTCGCTTTTTGCATGAGATGGGCTGTAAAGTTGTTGGATTGAGCGATATCAGTGGTGGAGTGTATAATGCTCATGGCATTGATGTTCCAACTGCTACACGTTTTTCTCGTGAACATGGAAATTTGCGTGGTTTGCCGAATGCCGAGGCGGTGACAAACGAGGAACTACTTGAATTACCTTGCGATATCCTAATTCCTGCCGCACTTGAGAATCAGCTCACAAAAAAGAATGCGGATCGTGTCCAGGCACGTATGATTGTGGAAGCTGCAAATGGTCCAACTACTAATGAAGCAGATCGCATTTTTAGTGATAAAGGCATACTGGTCGTTCCTGATATTCTGGCGAATGCTGGAGGCGTCACTGTAAGCTATTTCGAATGGGTTCAAGATTTGCAGCACTTCTTCTGGGCTGAAGCTGAGATAAATCAGCGTCTGGAATCCATTATGACGCGCTCATTTGATGCCGTTCTAGCAAAATCAGTAGCGCAAGATACTAATCTGCGTATGGCGGCGTATCTCCTGGCAGTGTCTCGTGTCGCTGAAGCTACTGAACTGCGTGGAATTTATCCGTAAGCTCGCACCATAATCTTATATATATATTGTCAATGTAACTATATTGTTAATCTACTTGATACGAGAAATCCTGCTCAGGAGCACTATCCTGAGCAGGATTTCTCGTATCTGATGAGCTTGAAGTGGATGAGCGGATTATGAAGAGGAATCAGCAGGCTCAATGTCCAACACTTTTAACCAGATGTCTGGTTTCACCTCGTCCTCGGCTGAGTTTATACGGAAGATGAGATTAATCTCTTTGACGTTTTTGTAGCGATATAACTGAGATGCTCCTCGGGTGTAGGTGCCATTTGGAAGTGTCTCGTGTTTGGTGATTGGACCTGTGGCCTGTTTCTCTGCTGTATTTCTTGGTGTGGCCAGGCGTAAGAGCAAGTTTTGGCGGTTGGGACCACTTGTGCGTGCTTCAAGTAATCTCAATTGTTTCATCGCAAAGACTGGTTCAGGATTTCCTGCTCCGAATGGTCCCAACTCACGCAATTCTTTGTATGTGGCGTAGGAGATTAAATAAGGTTTTCTGATAGTTGCGTCTATCATCTGAGGCATCAGGGTTGGTGTTGTTTCGCTACTTTCTTGTTCTGTGACAATGCCGGTGGGATCTGGCAGATCCGTGCCTTCGATAAGCACGGAGGCTGGTTGTCCACCTTGTTCATGCCAGCGTAGTAGATACTCTCGGAGTTGTTCAATGCGTTCACTGCGAATGGTAAAGCCAGCTGCTTGTGCATGCCCTCCATAGCGTTCTAGATAGGGGCTGAAGCTGTGCAGGGCTTCAATGATGTTAAAGCCTTTTTGGCTGCGGGCAGATCCTCTGCTGCTGCCTTTTTCTGGTTCGTTGCTTAAAACGAGTACTGGTTTGTTCAGTTCTTCAACCAGTTTACCCGCGACCAGGCCAATGATGCCCTCATGCCAGTTATCACCAGCGACTAGTATGACGGCGTCGTTTGGATGCCGCTTAGCCTCTTCGCGTACAATGTACATCAATGTTTCGGTCTCTTGCTGGCGTTGTATATTGAGTTGTCTTAATTCCTCGGCAATCTGGTTGGCCTCATGTTCATCATCGGTAACCATTAACGCAAAGGCGATACTGGCCTCTTTCATGCGTCCGGCGGCATTGATGGAGGGAGCGATACCGAAGGCAATGTCGCGTTCGCGTATCTTGCCTGGGCGTAGATTAGCGTTACGAATCAGCGCTTGTAGACCAGGTTTGTTGGATTTATTTAAGTATTTCAAGCCCAGACGCACATAGGTATGGTTTTCTCCTAGCAGCGGAGCAATATCTGCAATGGTTCCAATCGCCACCAGGTCAAGTAACTCCATTTCCTCGTCTATAGAGCGCTTATAGACCCGATAGAGAGCCTGGACGAGTTTGAATGCTATGCCTACACCGCAGAGGTAACGCTCGCCGTATTCGCAGTCTGAACGCCAGGGGTTAACCATCGCAAATGCCTCAGGTCGTTCTATGGGTGGACGATGGTGATCGGTAATGATGACATCAATGCCCAATGAGTTTGCGTGTCTAACCTGCTCAACATCCGAACTGGCACAGTCAGTCGTAATGATCAACTGTGTGCCGCCCTGTTTTAGCCTGTCGATAGCTTCGTTGTTTAGTCCGCAACCATCCCTCAGGCGATGTGGAATGTGATGATCAAGTGGAGTTGCGGGATCTTTGAGCAGACGTAGTGCCCGGTAGAGTAAGGCAGATGATGTTACGCCGTCTGCATCGTAGTCTCCATAGACGGTAATATGTTCTTTGTTCGTAAGGGCTTGCTGAATACGCTGAACAGCTCGTGGCATATCAATGAGCGTGAGAGGATCACGCGTCTCTGCATAACGTGAGCCGATGAATGTCTTCATCTCCTCCACCGTCTTGAGACCACGATTATAGAGCAATTGCGCTTGTATAGCCTTGATACCAGCCTGATGAGTAGTATCAAAAAAATCCTGGTCAAGTTCGGGATATACTTCCCAGGTATCTGATAGATGAGATGATGATTCCAATGTGTCCATTCCTCTTTACTGTAGCGACTTAATCCGGCAATAGGCGTAGAAATACTTCATTTCCGAGGAGGCGTCCACGCGTACTTAAGCGTAACCAGCCATCCTTATATTCTAGCAAACCAGCCTCATCGACACGCTTCAAGCGATCTCCGACAAATTGTGAAAATGGTTGGCCGAAACGCGTTTCGAAGGTAGCTAAATGTAGACCCATTGCGGTACGCAGACCGAGAAATGCGGTCTCTGACATCGCCTGTGCGTGTCCGACTATTTCGCTTTCGACTTCGGGGAGGCGCTGCTTTTTTAAGGTTTGAATATAAGTGGACGGTTCACGTTCGTTTGAAAAACGGCGATCGGCAAAACTAGAAGCGGCACCTGTCCCCATGCCTATATAGGGAAGATTCTGCCAGTAGGTGAGGTTATGACGGCTTTGATGCTCTGGAAGCGCCCAGTTTGAAATTTCATAATTAATATAGCCCGCTTGACGGAGTAGATCGTCAGCGTATTCGTACATATCGGCGCACAAGTCTTCATCTCCGGGTATAATGTCGCCTGTGTCGACCCAATCGTGAAAAGGCGTACCTTCTTCTATGATCAACGAGTAGAGCGAAAGATGTTCAGGCCGAAGTGCTAGTGCTCTTTTGAGTGTCTCTTGCCAATGTTGCATAGTCTGGTTGGGGAGACCAAACATAAAATCTAGATTGATGGATGAGAAACCAGCCCGGCGGGCGTATTGGACTGCCTGCTCAATCTCTTCAGGAGTGTGGATGCGGCCGAGCGTTTTTAGTAGCTCAGCATCGAAACTTTGTGCTCCCATGCTGAGACGATTGATCCCAGTCTTACGTACACCGATCAATTGTTCTTGATTGAGTGTGCCTGGATTGGCCTCCATTGTAATCTCTGCATCTGCATCAATCGCGAATGACTTAAAGCAGGCGGCAATAATGCGTTCTATTTGTTCAACCTGTAATAGACTGGGTGTGCCACCTCCCAGGAAAATTGTACGCGAACGGCGCTTGCGCCCATCGGTGTGCTGAGCCAGCGCGCCTGCAAGTCCTATTTCGGTCAAGAGAGCGCGTACATATGGTTCGCGTAGTGGGAGCATACCTGCGAATGTGTTGAAGTCACAGTAGTGGCAACGTGTATGGCAAAATGGAATGTGGAGGTAGAGGGAAGCAGTATCCAGGAGAGCTTGGATCGGTTCCGTGGTTTCTAAGAATGATTGTGGTATGAATGTTTGTTGTTGTGTCTGAGTATCGATGGACATCATGGATTCTCTTTTATCCCTTATATCTTGCCAGCCAGAAACGTGGATCGATCCGCATCTCTGGCTGGCATACCCTGGTACTACATTGACTGTCAGTGCTGTAACCTGATGGCCGTGGCATCTGGCAGCTAAGGGACACTTTCCCTCATGCTTCCTACAATTGTATCACTACCAATAACATTGGTAAGATTTAGCCTGCTGCTACAGCAGTTGGTGTTGTCGGCGCAGACTGAGGCAACCAGGAAGGCATGTTGGCTGTATTAAGTAAGATAGATGAGTCTGGGGCACTTACATTTGCTCCGTGTGCTTTCTGTTCAGCAACCCAGTATTTCAGGGCGTTCTGTTGGAGTGCGGTCAGTGTGGTGCTATCAACAGCGCGTGCTGGATCGATGTTCTCAATCTGTACAACGTGATATGTACCGTTCTCTGTTAGTACTGGACTGAGTTGGTTCACCGTGCGCGATGGGTCAGTGATCCAATTATCAATGGTTACACCAATATTGGAGCCATCATTCAGCATATATTGACCGTTGGCTAACCAGCCAAGTTCGCCACCCTTTGTCTTGGTCGCACTGTCAACAGATTGTGCTTTGGCGATGGTCGCGAAGTCCGTTCCTGCTTGAATCTGTTTCAGATATTTCTGTGCATCAGCTGGGGTCGAGAATGTAATAGCGCGTGCATCAACCTGTCTGGCAGGCGACTTGATCTGTGAAGCCTCATATGTTTGCATATTGTTGCGACGTGTAATAACAGTCATGGCAGAATGCATATCCGCATCGCTTACATTAGAGGTCTGAAGGAAGTTATTGTATGTCGTGCCAGTTGGTAAATTCGCTTTGAAGCTATTTAGCGCATTGGTTACCGCGCTACTGCTGGGATTAACCTGATTCTGTACAGCCGAACTTTGATTTTTCAACCAGTTTTGTATAAGAAGATCTTCCTGCAGCCATTCTACGCTATCGTTGGCGACCTGTGATTGCGTAAAAAGCTGTTCTTGCAAAGACTCTTGATTGCTAAGTGAGGTGTACTGATTAGTGTAGTTTGTGAGAACCTTCTGGTCTTGCGTTTGCTTCGTCTTAGCATCGCTGAGTTGTTGCGCTAAAGTAGCATGCTGACTAGAAGTAGCAGATAGAGCTGCGATCTGTTTATTCAGGTTTGTGACCGCAGTGGTATCGCTAGTTACCGCCTTTTGTGCATTTGTCTCTTGAGTTTTTACAGTTGCTTCTTGTGCTCGTAATCCAGTTTTCCCCTTGAACTTATTCTCTGAAATTTGGCCTTCGAGAGCCACCATCTTGCGATACGTCGCCTGGGAAATAGTTTGCCCATTGACATTGGCAATGGACAGATTAGGAATTACGACATTGAAGTTAGTCCAGAAGGCTGCAAATATGACAACGATGATGAGCGTAATAAAAGCGATAAATGACCAGACTGCCAGGCGTTGAATTTGCGTTTTCTGAGTTCGATTGAGATGGCCTCCCCAGCCAAAAATAAGAGGTTGGCCGTCGCGGCGTGCCTGGACATGTGCTGTTTGTTTATTATATCCTTTGGCTTGGGCAGAACGCGTTGGTCGCTTATTATTAGGCCGACGCGTCGTTTGGTTGTTCATCAAAACCTCCGACGTGGATACCCCAGGTTTGTGGTACTATAGGGAAAACCCTCTCCCTGGCACAGCAGATACAGCCGCCCCTCATCCACCGACCGCCCTTGCCAAGAATTGGTAGGAGTGGAGGTTGTTGGCCTCTCTTAGCGTCGCATTGGAAGCATCCCATATATTTCAACTCCATCGGTGAAAAGTGGATTTCCGTGCAACACTACGTCAAATAGATTGGGCCTGGAGGCATCTGAAGGAGAACATTTGCATATTTCCTTCAGACACCCTATCAGCTACAAGCGAGGGAGTAACAACAGATATTACATCCCACGGATATGTTCTGCAGTATAGGGGAGCAAGGCCATAAAGCGGGCTTGCTTAATTGCAGTGCTCAAACCACGCTGATGCTTAGCACAAGTGCCTGTCTTACGACGAGGCTCAATTTTGCCGCGATCAGAAATGTAGCGCTTCATAAAGCGACTTGCATCTTTATAATCGATTTCGCGCACGTGGTCATGACAAAATTGACAAATTTTACGGCGAGAAGAACGCTCGCCACGATCACGTCGCTCGCGACGTGGACCTGATGGTCTCTGCACAGTCTTTCTCCTTCAATTTAGAAGGGATGATCATCCAGTTCTCCAAGGTCATCGTGCCCGCCGCCGTAGTTATCGGAGCCGGAGCTACTCGGCTGCTGATTTTTTGGCGTCAACATCTCCATATCGTTGATGACCACATCGATAGAAGTACGGCTCACGCCTTCTTTATCGGTGTAGCGGCGCTGTTCAAGGCGTCCTTCGACATAGACCTTCTGACCTTTTTTCAGGTAGTTGTTGCAGATCTCTGCCAATTGTTGCCAGGCAACGATGTTAAACCAATCGGTTTCGCGTTCGGCGCCACTATTTGCTTTAGCTCGACGCGACACGGCCAGAGTGAACTTTGTCACGGCCGTTCCATTGGTTGTATAGCTCATATCAGGATCGCGTCCCAGATTTCCAATAAGTATAATCTTGTTCATGACTCAAAATCCTTTCGACGTGTTACCTGGACTCCATATATGGAGACTAAATTGGAGACTGAATGAATGCACCCAAACGTTTCATCAATGATTGAACGTAATACTACGCTTTAACCTGTTCTTCGCTGGTTTCGGCGACAGGAGCGGGAGTTGTAGGCTCTTCAGTTGCAGGCGTGGCAGGCTCTTCAACAGCCGGAGCGGCTGGTGTTTCCTCTGCAACGGGAGCAGCTGGAACCTCTTCTGGAACTTCAGCGCTTGCGGCTGGTGTTTCAGCAACCTCAGCGACCGGAGCCTCTGTTGTCTCAACGACTTCAACGACTTCAGCAACTGGAGCCTCTGTTGATTCTGCTGACGTTTCAGGTACAGCAGCAGCAGCGGCGGCTCTCGCCTCACGCTCTTCGCGTTCTCTCAGGACGGCCTTCGGATCGCGTTTGCGAACCATCTCGCGTAGAACAATCTCAGAAACCATCAGAGCACGTTCGATTTCGATCACTGTCTCAGGAGTCAGAACCATGTCAATAAACACATAGAATCCATCACGGTGACGATCAATAGGATAAGCCAAACGGCGACGCCCCCATTGATTGACTCGTACAATTTGACCGTCATGATGAGCGACGATCTGTTCGATACGATCCATTACAGATCGTGTCTCCTCTTCGCTGGCTTCTGGACTGAAAACGACGCCAAGCTCGTAATCTCGACTCACGAAGCCACCTCCTTCCTTTGGGTATGCCACTGGTCAGATAAATCTCTGCCAGAGCAGGTGGAGCACCAACATACTGTTGATGCTAAACTTAGATGCCGCTTCCCGATCGTATGTGTACTTTCAGTATTTTCAATAAGGCGGCTTCCGCAAAAAATCGTCCCACGAGATTCGTGGGTGGTAATAATGTCTTCCTTGCAATGATCAGCGCGCTGAGCCAGCTCGTATCGATAGATAGGAAGCCAACTCAAGGGCCTGTAGAAGCCATCAGTACCACGCATTATAGCATTGTTCTCCATGTCTGACAATAGAGCCCAGGCGGGCGAATAATTAATTGTTCTTAACCCTCTATTCTCTCCATACCTGAGGAAAGTGGAAAAGCGGAAAGATTTTGGCTTTCTCTGCACAAACAGATGTTGGCTGATTTTTTATGTTGTGATGAATATCTACCTTTGCTTTATTGACAGCTTTTGCACAATAGCTCATACTAATAGCTAATATAGAATTTCTATGTTATGGACTTAGCGGCTCACGACAATATATGTGGCAAGTTGTAGCGGGTGACTTAACACATCCTCTACTTTTCTTGTATACATGCGTTTATAATGTGTCATAGAGTTTTTCTAATTTATATCAATTGATGCTGCATGAATTATACAAACGCTCCTATTTTAAAATTTTGTCAGTACCGCATTTTCAGGAAGCGGGAATCAAAGGAGCAGCTTTTATGTCTGCTATTAATACACAGGCTATCTATCCTATTCGCGATGAGATTATCAGGAAACAACTGAGGGCAAGACGTTTAGCGCTCTTCCTTTTCATTATACTGGGTATCAGTTTAGAAGCATGTTATCTAGCATTGTATCCCTGGCTCGCCGGTCAGAGCTCAGGTGATCCGCTTCGTCAATCCTGGGAAGCGTTTCTGCCCTGGTTAGCCACTGCCTATCGTCAACTCGATTGGCGACCCTATGCTATGATTGTCTCCTGGCCATTAATGTTGCATGGATATCTTTATCCATTGCTCATTTTATTGGGCCTCACCCTCTTTTGTCTCTGGTTGACTGTACTGGTTGGCAATCGAGCTGGCCGTCTGATTGTGATTCGCTCTGCTCTCTATCTCAGACCTGTATTTTGGATTATCCTGCTGCTAAGCGGACTGTTTGCGTTGACGATGGTGCTTAGTCCGATACATCTAAATCAAATGTCGCAGACCATGCTAGCATCTGATTTGTATGGTCGTATAGTCGAAACCTATCACCTCAATCCATATCTACCCCATGCAGCGCTGATTGCCCATGATCCAGTGCAAATGCTTCTCGCTCAACTGAAAGGTGTGCAGCCCTCAACAAGCGGTCTTATCGGTCCAGTCTGGATGGATATAAGCATCGTGATCTCGCTGGTGTCGCATTCCGATCCCGCTCGGATGGTGCTCGGCTGGCGCTTGTTGGCTCTGGGAGCGCATCTGCTGAATGTGATCCTGTTGTGGGCTTTACTCTCTGCCCAGAAGCCATTGCGACGCATTGCAAGTACCATACTGTATGCCTGGAATCCACTGATCCTCCTGCTTGGCGTGTCACTAGTTCATCCAGAGATTTTCTTGCTCTCATTTCTGCTCTTATCACTGCTGAGTTTACAGCGAGACGCAACCGTGTTGGGCTGGGTCTTTGCTCTACTGGCTGTGTTGGTCTGCCCGGTTTATGCAGTAATCTTGCCACTCCTGCTGCTTTTCGCATTCCGTCGCGCTTGTTTGCAAGGCTGTGGTTGGCTTTTTCTCTGGTCGATGGGTATGGCGTTCGTGACTGCGCTGCTTGTTTTACTGGCGTATGTGCCCTATTGGCGCGGCTGGGGAGTGACTGGCATCCTCGCCAGTCTGCGTACAGTTTTCTGGCAAAGCAGCTCGGTGAATTCGCTGGATGCCGCAGTGCTTGGCTTGCCTGTACGTCTGCCCAATAACATATCCTGGCTCTTTCAAGCGCATATCTGGTCGGCAGCCACCTTAGCAATCGTATTATTCTATCTGTTTATTGCTCTCTGGCTGGCTAATACCTTTGAGCGGCTTTTACAGTGTTGCGGCTGGGCGCTGCTCTTGTGGATTGTACTACAGCCCGAGTATTGGCCGTGGTATCTAATTGTGCCATTTGTGTTCGTACTCAGCTCTTCAAATCGACGTCAAGGATTTGGTGCTGTCCTGCTGCTGCTGGGAGCACTGCTGTGCTACTATTTCTGGCAATGGTCCGATGCCTGGTCAGGTATGGGATTAGTGGTGATTGGCGTCCCGATCCTGTTATGGGGTTGGGGTATCTTCTTTTATGCCAGCTGGCAGATGGTCATCACTCGCCATGAAGAGCCTCAATTGGATGAAGATAGTCAAACAACGCAGTTTATAGACCCTCCCTGGTCATCGCATCCCTCCAGGTACGCACGTGCTTCTCGCACACGGCCACGCACGTATCTGTAGAAAATATAAATCTGTCTATGTTTGTGACGGAATAGTGTAACAACGCTGTCTGTTTCGGCGCTGTTCTGATCTTTTGGAACGGATGCCATTTTTGACCTTTCATCATACATTTTCTTTGCTCGCGCTTGAGAAATGAGCATCGTACAATCAGATAATACTCTACAACTCTACAATGTATTGTAGTGTATAAATTGGAGAAATTATGGATTTCGAAGCTATCTTATTTGATATGGATGGGGTCATTATTGAAACACAGGATGCTATAGCGAGACTTTGGCAACAGATCGCAGATGGGTATCATTTTCAATTAACTGAACAAGATTTCTATTGCAACAAAATAAAATTTTAACAATGAGTCAGACTTAATCAATATCACTAGGTACCGATTCAATAAGATCATTTGTTTGAGTTTACTAATATATTTGCAATGATTTTGTTTTTCCCTCTCTTTAATTATGAGAAATATAATAATTCACTCTCTTCGTCTGAGTGATCATGCCATTTATGGTCATTGCTTCCGGCAGATGGGTATGTTATAATACAGTCCGCGTGCGGGGATTTTCTTGAAAAAGGCTTCTCTTCGCCTTTGATAGAGGCGCTATAAGATTGAAAGGGTTTCAATCATCATCTACAATGCCTTCTCCTGTTGCTTCGGTGTATCTCACACTAGATGTTTCAGCGGATTGTTTCGCAGTAGATACTTGTGTCAACAAATATTGCTCCGCAGCTAGGAAAGAAAGAGCTATGCCAAAACAGAAGTTAAAGACTCACAAGGCCATGGCCAAGCGTGTCAAAGTGACCGCTGGCGGCAAAATCTTGCGCCGTAAAATTGGAATCAACCACTTGCGTCGTAACAAATCCCCTCAGGCTGTTCGTTCTATGGACAAGACTTTTCAGTTAGCGACTGCTGATACACGTCGTCTGAAACGCTTGTTGCCGTATGCATTTTAATCTTAGATAAGAGATTAGCGAAGGATAAAGAAAGAATATGCCAAGGGTAAAACGTGGAGTAACTTCACACAAGAAGCATCATAAAGTATTCCAACTATCAGAAGGCCATCGTGGTACGCGACGTAACGTATTCCGTCCGGCGCATGAATCAGTTATGCGTTCATTGGCCTACATGTATCGTGACCGCCGTAATCGCAAACGTGATATGCGCCGCCTGTGGATCACGCGTATCAATGCTGCCGCTCGTATGCACGGGATCAGCTATAGCCAATTAATGCATGCTATCCATGTTGCAAACATCGAAGTCGATCGCAAGATCCTGGCCGAATTGGCTGTCCATGATATGGATGCCTTTGGGACAGTGGTGAAAACAGCATTGGATGCAGTCAAAGCGTAGAAGATTTTTACGTAGAGGGCCCGCCTGTCAGTTTTGATATGGCGGGCCCTCTTTGTATGCCGAGGATATTATGACTCTGATTACCAGTCCCTCTAATCCACGTATCAGCAAGCTTCAGACGTTGCATACGCCTCGCGGTCGCAAGAAGAGTGGCTTGATGTTGATGGAGGGTCCACATCTGCTTGAGGCGTTGCTGAACGCGCAACTCTGGCCTTATGAGATCTACTACCAATCAGCTCTGCTCCAACATACGGCGGAGGGAACTGTACTGCTTGAGCGTATTCTGCACACGCGAGAGTTGTCTGCTGATAGCCTGATAGAGGTGAGTGAGCGTGTGATCGATGTTCTGGGCGAGACTCAGACCTCGCAGGGCGTGGTGAGTGTCGTAGAGCTGGATATGATCTCTGCTGAGCGTCTGTTGGCTCGACGCAAGTCGGCTGCTCGTCCTTGTTTGTTGATTTTAGATGATCTGGCTGACCCAGGCAACATGGGTACAATCTTGCGTACTGCGCTGGCAGCTGATGTTGAACGTGTCCTGCTCACACCGCACTGCGTTGATCATTATAGTCCCAAGGTCGTGCGCTCGGCGGCGGGCGCGCATATTGCTTTGCCCGTTGAGGCTCAGCTGGATTGGGATACAATTGCTAAGCGTGTGTCGTTGCATTGTGCTGGTGATGCTCGTGTGCTGTTGGCGGAGGCCGGAAGCGCGCAGATGTATTATGAGCTGGATTTGACTCAGCCTTTCGCTTTGATTATTGGTAATGAGGCTCATGGTCCATCAGAGCAGGCTCATGCGCTGGCGACTCTTTCTGTAAGTATTCCATTGGCAAATGATGTCGAGTCGTTGAATGCGGCGCTGGCGACGGGGATTGTGTTGTATGAGGCTGTACGTCAAGGAGCTGTGCGCTGATATTTCATTTGTACTCAGAGGAGAAATACGCCTCAATACATTTCTCCTCTGAGTACAAATGAGTATTATTATTGTTCCTCTTTCTGTACAGGTTTACTGGTCGGCCACTCTTCGGAAAAGGGAATGTTATTCCACATGGGAGTCCTCATATTGTCTTCTGATGCTGCACGCTCATAGTCATCGACGGATTCGGGCGGTATTGCATACACATTTGATAAGGGAACCCCGGAAAATCTTAGCGGATTCAACGTAGCACTGACCGTACGGATGGCTCCACTGATCGTCAATGGATCTTCGATTTCTTCGCTCAAGATTATCTCGAAGGTCTTATTGGTTTTTGGAATGCGATAGTATTGTCCTTCACGTAGCTTGAAGGCTTCAACTGACATACGTAGTTGTTCGACCTGGTAGGCCAGACGCTCTACGATTTTCGCCGCTATACGTGTATTTGTGCCGCTGCGCTGCGTTGTTTCGGCCACCTCTTGCATGATTTGTACGATAGCGCGCGATGATTGTCGTTGCCGTGTGGTCATTTGATTGATGGTTGAGATTTCTCTGGCTTGATGTTCAACCGCTTCAAAGATAGATGTTAGTGCGTCACCAGCCTCTTGTGCGAGGCGTGTACCAATATTTGTTTCTTGTTCAGTATCCTCCATCGCAATGGCCACCGAGCCAATCTCTTCGCGTACACTGCGTATAATACGCGTGATTAAATTTGCCTGATCTTTGGTGCGCTCTGCCAGACGGCGGATATCGGCGGCTACGGCACCGAATCCTTTCCCATTGTCACCCGCCATAGCGGCCTGAATCGCGGCGTCCAAGGCTAGTCGATTAGTCTGATGCGCGATGCTTGAAATGACTTCAATGATTTCATCTATTTCACGCGAGTGATCGTCGAGTTTCTGGACTTTCACCGAGGTTTCCTGGACGTTATCGCCGATGCGCCCCATACCTCCCATGGCTTGCTCAACCGCTTCTCGTCCGATCTGAGCATCGTGGCGTGCGACACGGGCTACATCAAAAAGAATCTGTGCTCGTTCGGCAACTTTACGGCTGGAGGCGGCCATGCTTTCAACTTCGTTACTTGATTTTGCTATTTTTTGTAGATGGATGTTGTCAGTTTCTACCAATTGAGTCATACAGTCGAGGATGGAGGTAGTTGAACTAGCAACTTCATCGGCCACCATCTTGACACTGACAATCAGATTGCTCAGTTCTTCTATCATGTAATTGAACGAATTGGCCAGAATGCCGAGCGGATTGTCGTTGACTCCTGCCTGGGTGCGTAGGTCTCCTTCACCGATACCGCCCACTTCGCTGACCAGTTGCTCAACCTGTCTCCGTAGAATATCTCGTTGGGCTTGGGCTTCTCGAATGAGTTGGACAATGTTATCAAGCATTCTGTTCATTGATCTGGCGACGAGATAAATTTCGTCATGCGTGCTGATGGTTGCACGGGCCTGGGTATCGCCTTTAGCAATTCTCTTGGTTAGTATCGCTAATTGATGCAGCGGAATGGTAATTGAACGATAAGCGATGAAGCCGATAAATGTGACAAGTACAACTGTCCCACAAAAAGCGATCAGTGTAAGAAAAATGATCGGATTCGTTTGTGTCGCATTGGTATTGATCATGTGCATATTTACCGTATCCGCCATACTGGTAATGTCCTGCCACTTATTTTCTAATGGCATATACATTGTCTCTGCTGTGGTGATGAGCGTACGGACTTTCAATGCGGGCGCTTTGTTGTCCATCGCCTCAATCGCTTGCTCCTGAGCCATCTGATATTGTGGCCAGAGTGTATGCGCTACCTGATACAGATCTTGTTGCTGCAGTTTTGGTACATCTGGATCTAACCGATTAAGCATCAGCACATTCAGCGTTTCATGCATCTTTGGTGCTGTGAGTAGCTCATAATTTTGAGCGTAGTCCTGAGCCGCTGTACTAAAAAGTGCGTTTGTCTCATGCAATTGCTGAATATTTGCGTCGATTTGCGTTTTGCTACTTGCCTGTTGATTTTGGTATTCTTCTAGATAAGCAGTCACAAGCAACGTATTGAGATCGGGTAAATATGTTCCTGCCATGGTAGCAGACTTGAATGCGTTAATATTTGTGCGGATAATCTGGCTACGTTCGGTCTGACCTTTAAAAAAAGTAAAACCAAGCATGGATATGACGATACCAGGTATAACCGCTGAAAGTAGAAATGCTAGCAAGAGACGGCGAGAGATCTGCATATTTGTTATAAATTTGAGCATCGATACTTCGGCTCCTCCTCCGACACCAAAAAATCACCCAACGTATCCGCACGAAGCAACATCTGCTGATTGATATTAAGCTATTTCCTCAGAGCAATATTTTTGCTCGCCTATCGATAGCACACAATGCTATCAATTCTTTACGAAATGGTACTTAAAGTTCAGTGTACTCGCCATTTTCTGAAAACAAAATTTCCTTTCATATATAGCCTTTTTTTACTAATGATAATTGTAAACATACGTTATATATTTCCTTATGCTCAGATGAACAAGGCGCTGCCATATCTGTCTGGCAACGAGGAACGTATATGGGGAGATGGGCTGTCGTCTATCTGCTTGGCACATGATATACTGAGGAAGTTTGCTGCTCTATTTGTTGTATCGCATATAGATAAATTCGAAGGACCTTCTTAATGGACAGAGTTGTTAAAGCTGATTGGCCTTTTCAAAAAGTGTTGGTGGCGAATTGTGGCGAGATCGCGCTACGCATTGTGCGGGCGTGTCGAGATGCAGGTTTGCAAAGTGTGGCAGTTTATAGCGATGTTGATCGTGATGCTCTGCATGTACGCATGGCTGATGAGGCATATTATATTGGCCCGGCGCTGGCGGCGCAGAGTTATTTAAATATTCCCCGTTTAATTGAGGTGGCACAACAGTCAGGAGCGCAAGCTGTCCATCCAGGGTATGGCTTTCTGTCCGAGAATGCTGACTTCGTAGAGGCATGTCAGGCCGCTGGCCTGGTCTTTATCGGCCCCTCGGTAGCGGCGCAGCGTTCTATGGGTGAGAAGACGGCAGCACGCCGTACCGCTTATGTGGCAGGTGTCCCGATCGTTCCAGGCGCGATAATCGATGATGAAGATGAGGCGGGGATAAAATTAAGTGCCGAGCGTCTTGGCTATCCCGTTCTACTTAAGGCTGCGGCTGGTGGAGGCGGTAAGGGTATCCGCTTAGTAAACGATCCTCGTGATTTGCTGACGTCTCTACAGACAGCACGCAGCGAGGCAAAGAGCGCTTTTGGCGATGACCGGGTCTATTTGGAAAAAGTGATTGTATCAGCTCGACACATTGAGGTGCAATTTATTGCAGACACTCATGGTCATGTCGTGCATCTGGGCGAGCGCGAGTGTAGTATTCAGCGCCGTCATCAAAAACTCATCGAGGAAGCACCAGCTCCACTTGTTAATGATAGCTTGCGTGCCAAGATTACGTCGGCGACAGTCAAGCTGATACGTTCTGTTGGTTATGTTAACGCAGGTACCGCAGAGTTTCTGTTGGGGCCTGATCGAAATTTCTATTTCTTAGAGGTCAATGCGCGTCTTCAGGTAGAACATCCTGTGACTGAGTGGTGTACTGGCATTGATCTGGTGTATGAACAATTGCGCGTGGCGGCGGGTTTCCCGCTTTCGTTTACTCAACATGATGTTGTATTGAGAGGCTCGGCTATCGAATGTCGTATCTCAGCAGAAGATCCAGCCAATCGTTTTTTACCAGCAACCGGAACGGTTCAGGCTTTACAAGAGCCCTCGGGCCCTGGAGTGCGTGTCGATAGTAGTCTCTATGCAGGATTACAGGTGCCGCTTTTCTATGATCCGCTGTTGGCTAAGTTGATCGTGTGGGGTAGGGACCGATCACAGGCTATCGCACGTTTGCGACGAGCTCTGGCGGAATATCAGATTGTTGGTGTGCGTACAACGTTGCCATTCGCACGTTGGTTGCTGGAGCAGCCGCGCTTCATCGCTGCCGATCTTTCAACTGATTTTGTCGCCGAAGAATGGGATCAACATCAGCCACTATCTGAACCTTTACCCGCGCAAGAACCCTCCTCCCAAAATGGGACCGAGAGCCATGTAGAGGAGACGACTCTGGAAGAGGTCGCCGCTATGGTCGGTGGTCTCTTGATGCAGCAACAGACAGAAAGCAAGCAGGCGCATCATCATCCTGACGCTCAAGATCATAGCGATCAGAGTCGCTGGCTGGATGTAAGTCGTAAAGACAGCCTGCGCCGTATGTAAGGATAGCTTTGTTATGTGGATGATTTGATGATCACAATCTCAGAAGACTATGATCATCAAATCATTTGCATGTAAGAACGGTTATCGGTTCTAACCCTATTTTTCGGCTACGGGTAGAGGGAGCTCGAAAGAAGGTGGCGTTGTTCCTAGGCGTGTAGCTTTGAGCGCTTTTAAGCGGTCAACAGCCTCTTGCGGTACGAAGCGACCACCAAGTGGCGTCGGATGGATACCAGGTCCATGGAAATCGGTGCCTCCAGTTGGAATCAGATTATATTGCTTGGCAAGAGAGAGCAGCGTTTGCTCATCTTTGTGACTATAAGGACCATAATACGTTTCCAGACCGACCATACCGGCCGTTTGTAGTTCAGGCAACCACGCGCGTAGCTTGTCCAGACCAGGATAGCCAATGGGATGAGCAATGGCTGCCAGGCCGTTAGCACTGTTAATCAAGCGTACAGCATCTACTGGAGAGAGTTTGTAACGTGGCACGTAGGCAGGTAATCCTGAACCAATATATTTATCAAAGGCTTCCCCGATCGATTGTACATAACCAGCTTCCATTAATGCTTTCGCCACATGCGGCCGACCAACGGAGCCCTGTGCCAGTTCGCGTACGCGCTGCCAGGAGATGTGGACATTCTGCTCGTTAAGCAATTCGACCATACGCTCACCGCGCCGGACACGTGCATCGCGCAGAATCTTTAGTGTCGCTTGAAATTTTGTATGCTGATAATCTAAGAAATAGCCAAGCACATGAATCTCTCCACCATCTGCATCAGTATTGAGCTCAATGCCTGGAATGAAATCTATATTGAGTTGTCGAGCAGCCTCGGCGGCTTCTTCAATACCTTCAGTGCTGTCATGATCTGTGAGAGCCAGAGTTTTTAGTCCCGCCTGCTGAGCCTGTTGCAACAGATCTTTTGGGGCGTAGAGACCATCGGATGCCGTAGAGTGTGTGTGTAAATCAACTGTATTTGCCATTGGATCCCTGTGTTCCCTTTAGTGTTAAGAATGATTGCTGGCTAGTTTATTATAGCGATCGAGCCAGCAACCATTCTTAGCACGCAACGAGCCACGTGTACGTGACATATCGTCATGACATTTAACCAAATGCGAAACTTCACGCATTGTGGATGCATCACCGCACACGGACGCAAAATTTCAAATCGTATTTTTTAGCGTGCATAATCAATTGAACGCGTCTCACGGACGACGCAGACTTTGATCTGTCCTGGATAATCCATATCCTCTTCAATCTTATGCGCAATATCGCTGGCTAGACGTCCAGCTGCATATTCGTCGATCTCTTCAGGCTTGACGATGATGCGTACTTCGCGCCCTGCCTGAATGGCAAAAGATTTTTCTACCCCGGTAAATGAATTAGCGATATGCTCTAATGATTCGAGACGCTTGATATAGAGATCAATAGTCTCTCTTCTGGCACCAGGACGAGCTGCCGAGATGGCATCTGCGGCCTGTACAATGGCGGCCTCTATCGTCTGAGGCTCAGTCTCAGTGGCATGGTGTGCCACCATGGCATGAACTATCTTTGGTGATTTTCCGAAGCGACGGGCGATCTCTCCACCGATGATGGCATGAGGACCTTCAACCTCCTGGTCGATAGCTTTCCCCATATCATGAAGTAAGGCGGCGGTTTTACATACATTCACATCTGCGCCCAACTCGTGGGCTATCGTCGCTGCCAAAATAGAGACCTCTACAGAGTGTGCAAGCACATTTTGTCCATAGCTGGTGCGGAAATGTAAGCGACCTAAGATCTTGAGTAAATCAGGTTGTAAGCCGTGAACATTGGCCTCCAGAGCGGCGTTTTCGCCTGCTTCGCGCACAATCAGATCGACCTCCTGACGTGCTTTCGCTACGACATCTTCAATACGGGCAGGGTGAATGCGACCATCAATGATCAACTTTGTCAATGCAACGCGAGCGATTTCTCGACGTACTGGATCAAAGCCGGAAAGGATAACGGCTTCCGGTGTATCATCGATGATCAGATCAACTCCTGTCGCAGCTTCGAGAGCGCGAATATTGCGTCCCTCACGACCAATAATGCGCCCCTTCATTTCATCGTTGGGGAGTGGCACTACTGAGACGACTGCTTCCGCTACTTGATCTGAGGCACAGCGTTGGATCGCTAGCGTGATGATCTCACGTGCTCGGGCTTCTGCCTCCTCACGTGCCTGCTCTTCGATACGGCGCATGCGTTGCGCTGCCTCAGTGCGTACCTGTTGTTCAATACGGGCGAGTAGCAGCTCTTGTGCTTGCTCTTCGGTTAACTTGGTAATGCGCTCAAGTTCGCTAATTTGCTGGCGTTTAACCCCTTCCAGCTCTTCACGAATTTGATCGAGATTACGCTCTTTAGTATTTAATTTTCGTTCACGAAGCTCTAGCGCATCAATTTTGCGTTCGAGATTTTCCTCTTTTTGTTGAATGCGCCTCTCTTGGCGCTGCAATTCTATTCGCCGTTCCGCATTGTCTCGTTCGATAGCAGTACGGATGCTAGCGGTTTCGTCGCGTGCTTCTCGTAAAGCTTGGCTTTGCTGATCTTGCACTGTGAGCATACGCTGCTCGTTCACATCTTTCAGCTTTCGCAATTGCTCTTCAAAAGATGCTTTATTACGCGATACTCCAAAGGAAATGCCTACACGTAGAGCAATTGCTCCTGATAGAATTGCAGCAAAGATAATGATGAGGGCCAAGACGATTGTATTTGTCACGTTGGCCTACCTCCAGTAGTAAAGGCAATTAGGCCTATTAAGGCTCGAAAATGACTATTTAATGTACTTTGTTTATGATTTTTCGCTGTGCGCAATGCGTAAAAGTGTACTATGCGCCAAGCATACTATATAAGAGTGCTAACTATACGTCAAGGAGAAAATTTAAATCACATGCAGAATATGTGTCAGCTGTAATTTACTATTTTACGCCTTTCCAGATATTTTGTGTTGAAACGTTGTTTGCTCTTTTCTTGACTACATTGCCCAGAGTGCTTTGAACATTTGAAAGACAAGAAATGCTAGCAATGATGTTGAAAACAAGAGATAAGTTTGATGCACCCAAGGATAACGTCCTAGACGAGCCAGTATAATAAAACCAGGAATGAATAGTAGGGCGATATACTGCATTGATGGTAATGGATCATATTGATTAAATGGTACTCCCAGTTGATTGGGAAAAAGTAGTGCATATATGACCAAT
Organism: uncultured Chloroflexia bacterium; assembly: GCA_963699315.1. Classification (GTDB taxonomy): domain Bacteria; phylum Chloroflexota; class Ktedonobacteria; order Ktedonobacterales; family Ktedonobacteraceae; genus Dictyobacter. Next base: position 1,662,104 of record OY969433.1, on the reverse strand, counting down.
AGGACCCCGAAAACTAGTAGTGGCCATTGGGTTGGAGCTAGTCGTTCGCGCCCTTTGTAACCAGCAAACAGTAAGACAATCATACCCAGTAACAGAAATAATTCAAAGACGCTGTGAATAGCCGCAAATGTATCCCATGATCCACTACCAAGCGTGTGAAAGGCAGTCGTAAGTCCGCCAAGGATGCTTGTCTGGTTAGTTGCAGGCGGATGCAAGAAGATGAACGGATCGTGAAATGGCTTTGAGAGAGCGTAGGCATAGATTGCCAGGCCGAATGGGATCAAAAAAGCCGCTAGTAGTGGACTTGCTAAGATAGTACTCGCTCTTCTATCGCTATTAAGCCAGGCCTGTCGCATAATCGGACCTTGCTGCCGGAAAAACTCACAGAGGAAGATAATAAATAAGAGACTTCCAGTGAGATCTGTCAGTGCTGCTAAGCCCCCAAAACAGCCTGCCAGCCACCAGGAGCCCTGACGCAATAGATAGATGGTCATTAAGACAAGGAAGAGCAAGAGTGCTGTGTTGTAGGCTGTAAAAAAGAATAAAGCCGTAGGAAATATTGCAATATAGAGTATGCAACGCTTGGCTGTGCCAGCATCAAATTCGTTTTCAACCAGACGATAGATGATGATCATGGCTCCGAATAATGCCAGATTGGAGATGATCATCCCGGTTAATAACACGTCTAGATGTAACGGCGCACTAATGAGATGAACAAGGACCGGATAGAGCGGAAACAAGGTTGTGTAGTTTGGATCGGTATAACCTTGCGTGGCGATTGTCAGATTGCGTGGGGCATCCCATTGATACCAATAATAAAGGATACTTTGAAAGGTTAAGGCAAATGAAGAATTGTTCTGGACGTTAAAAAGGACTCCACCAAAGTAAGTTAGAATAATAAGCAGAAGGCGCGTCACCAGAAATGTGGGTAACGTTATAAGACCTGCCTTCCACCAGGGAGTCATAGAAGTAATCCATATTTGTTTTAAATTTTTGGCATCTGTATCTGCTTCAACAGCGATAGACGTCGTTTTTTGTGTTTGCATACGGGGATATACTCCTATTGGGTAGTATGTATGCGTTATCCGTGAATAACCATCTACTGAGTATACAAGAAAATAGTAATGACTGTCATCTTGAAAATGAAGGAGTTATAAATGAGCTCATTACACTCGTCATCTTCATTACGGCCTACGCATGTTGTCACTTGTTTTCTCCAGCGTAGCGATGAAGAAAGCCCACGTATTCTCATTGTGCAAAGAAGCCAACGCGTTGGTAGTTATCATGCTCACTGGGCTGGTATAAGTGGATTCGTTGAAAAAGATGTGACACCCGATGAGCAAGCATTTGTTGAGATCGGCGAAGAGACTGGATTGCAGCGCGATCAGGTACGTATGTTGAGACGTGGAACGGCCGTCGAACATATCGATGAAGAGTTGGGACGACATTTCTACATCCATCCTTTTCTTTTTGCTGTAACAACACCAGATCAGATTCATACCGATTGGGAAGCTGCCGATATGCGTTGGATTATACCGGATGAACTTGCAAATTATGAGACAGTGCCTAAGCTACAAGAGGTTTATACTTCGGCTGTGCATGGTGAGCATATTGGCTGAGCATATTGGCTGAGCATATTGGCTGAGCATATGAGTTGACTTTTTGATCCTTGCTCTTTATAAGTAGCATAGGTAGCTCGTCCATGGCTCGTCCATGGATGCCAGTAGATAGTATCTGTCTCAAGTTTTATGCACGTTTCTTACTGAATAGCAAGAAACGTGACTGACTACTCTATATAGACGTTCTAACCAGGTGCTATTTGCCCTGGAAGTTTGCTTGTCGTTTTTCAATAAAAGCCCGCATTCCTTCACGCATATCTTCAGTGGAAAAGAGTAGGAAAAAGTTTTTTTGTTCAATCTCTAATCCCTGGGAGAGCGATGACTCGAAGGCTGCTAGCACTGCTTCCTTTGCCAGACGGGCAGCAATGGGAGCCTGACTAGCGATTTTATGTGCGAGTTTGAGCGTTTCATTGCGTAGCTCGCTTTGCGGTACAACATGATTAACCAATCCAAGCTGTGCTAACTCTTGTGCACCCACTGTGGCACCAGTGAGTACCAGCTCCATCGTGCGATATTTGCCGAGTGTACGCGCCAGACGTTGTGTACCACCAGCGCCAGGAATAATGCCGAGTTGAATTTCCGGCTGTCCGAAGCGAGCATTTTCTGATGCAATGATCATATCACAATGCAGCGCTAACTCAAATCCTCCCCCGAGAGCATAACCATTAACTGCCGCAATTGTTGGTGTGTGAATCTTGCGAATGCGTTCCCAGGATGAGAAGCCGCCAATCATCATATCGACCGGCGATTTATCCGCCATCTCTTTAATATCCGCCCCGGCGGCGAACGCTTTCTCGCCTGAACCGGTCAGCACAATACAGCCTATCGCCTCATCGCGATCCATTTCCTCCAGCGCGTTAGCTAGCTCAGAGACCAGTTGAAAATTGAGTGCATTGAGTTCTTTGGGACGTTGTAACGTAACAATGCCTACATGTTGATCGCGCTCAGCGAGGATATAGGTATACTCTGTCATATTTTTGAACCCCTTCAATGTAACGTGCTCTAATTTATGCAAATTGTGCAACTAACGGTTGGATAGTATATCACTATCACGGTAGGGGAGGAGCTTGCTAGTAACAGGCATGCAGTGATTGCTCTCTGCATGCCTACGTCGTAATGAATTGTTATCCTCGTATTAAGCTAGCTTTTGTATAAAGCTGGCTACAGTTCGGATGCCGTTGAAGTATTGGTTCAATGAATATTTTTCGTTGGGTGCATGCATATTATCATCTGGCAGGCCAAATCCCATCAAAACGACCGGCACATGCAATAGTTCGCTAAAGAGAGCGGCGATTGGAATCGAGCCTCCCTCGCGTAAGAAGACTGGTGGTTTCCCATAGACTTCTTCTAGTGCCGCCGATGCCGCCCGGATGGCCGAGGAGTCGGTTGAGACTATTACGCCTTCTCCTCCATGCAGGTTAATGACGTTAACTGTCACATCAGGTGGTGCAAATTCTTTGACGGCTTTCTCGAAGAGCACAAATATTTCTGGTGATTTGAGATCAGGTGGGAGACGCAAGCTGATCTTTGCTTTGGCGGTGGCGGGGATCACTGTCTTGGCACCTTCGCCCGTGAAGCCTCCGCTAATACCGTGGACTTCGAGGGTGGGGCGTCCACCGACGCGCTCCAGTGGCGGATATTCTAATTCACCGGATAATTGTGCGACTCCCATCTCACGCAAGAAGCTTTCCTTTTTGTGCAATGGATCTTGTTGCCAAAATTCTTTTTCTTCAGGTGTTGGCTGACGCAATTTATCATACAATCCGGGAACATGGATATGTCCATCGGCATCTTTCAGACGACTGATGATGATTGCCAGCGCATGTAATGGATTAGGGGCAACTCCTCCATAAACGCCAGAATGCAGATCTTGTTTGGCACCACGGACTTCTACCTCTGTATAGATAACACCACGTAAAGCCGTTATGAGTGCAGGTATTTCTGTTGAGGGCATGCCAGTATCACAGATAAATGCGGCATCGCAACCCAACCGCTCTGGATATGCTTTGACATACTGCTCAATAGATTCTCCACCCGCTTCTTCTTCGCCCTCTAAGAGCACTTTGACATTGATGGGTAGCGAGCCGTTGACGTTGATCAACGTTTCTAGTGCTTTGAGGACAAGCATCACTTGCCCTTTATCATCGACTGCTCCACGAGCATAGATATTACCATTGCGAATATCTGGCTCAAAAGGAGGTGTTTCCCAGAGTTCAACTGGATCAACTGGTTGAACATCGTAGTGTCCATAGATGAGCAATGTGGGCTTGCCACTGGCTTGGAGCCATTCTCCATAGACAAGTGGATGTCCTTGTGTCTGAATGAGTTTCGCTTGCTCAATGCCCAGGTGTTTAAGTTGCTCTACCGCATACTCTGCCGCTCGCTGCATATCACTGGCATGTTCCGGTAGCGTACTGATGCTAGGAATACGGAGCCAGGCTTTTAAGTCTTCCAGGAATTGGCCTTTATGCTCTGTAATGTACGTATCAATCTGAGTCATAATCACTCCTTCTTATATGTTTCATCTTGCATTATCGTAGCAGGGTGGAAGTGGATTGTCCAGAGGATAGAACAAGTTACGAAATGCATACTACCTGTTTAGAAGTGGCTATAAGTCACATCATTTCAAAAGTCCTCTACAGCATCTGTACAGAGTATATAAGAGCGATCTCTATGCTATAATGCCATCTGAACACTCGTTCTTACTCGTTTACTCACCTTTGTAGAGAAACACGATCTGCCTGATGTGTGGAGTAGATAAAATATGCCCATTCGACAACTCACGCCTGATGTTGCGGCTAAGATTGCTGCTGGGGAAGTGGTAGAGCGGCCTGCCTCCGTTGTGAAAGAATTAATTGAAAATAGTATCGATGCCGGTGCGACACAGATCCGCGTCGATTTAAGTCATGGCGGCCTACAACTTATCCGTATTACCGACAATGGCAGCGGCATTCCTCCTGAAGAGCTTCCCCTTGCTCTGACCCGACATGCTACCAGCAAGGTCTCGAATATTGATGACCTGGAGCGCATTTGCTCGCTTGGTTTTCGTGGAGAAGCACTGGCCAGTATTGCCTCGGTTGCCGAGGTATTATTAGTAAGCCGTCCACACGGTGCCGAGCAGAGCTATCAGATAGGCGCGCAGGATGGTCAGATGTCAGATGTAACGGCGGCGGCATCTTCTGAAGGGACGACGATTACCGTTCGCAATCTATTTAGTGCTGTTCCCGCCCGGCTTAAGTTTATCAAGAGCCGCAACACAGAGATTAGCCACTGTCATCATCTTTTAGAACAATATGCATTGGCCTATCCTGAGATCCGTTTTAACGTTTTCAGCGAAGGGCGGCAGATCTTTGTGACTCCTGGTAATGGTGAGCTATCCAGCGTCCTGGTTGAGGTGTATGGCTTACAGATAGCTGAGCAAATGATCCCGGTACAGACCGCAGGACAGCCAGATGATCCAACTTATCCGATCATTACGGGCTATACCAGCCGTCCAACGGCCTATAAAAGCAATCGACAGCACATCTCCTTTTTCGTGAATCGGCGCTGGGTCTTAAGTCGTATGCTCACTTCGGCGGTTGAAGGAGCGTATCATTCGCTGTTGTTGACGGGTCGGCATCCGATTGCGGCCATTAACATTCAAATCGACCCATCGGTCCTAGACGTAAATGTGCATCCAGCAAAGACAGAGATTCGCTTTTTGAAAGAGCGACGCGTCTATGCCGCTATTCTGCGTGGTGTGCGGGCGGCTTTGCTTGATGAGCCTGGGATGCCTCGGTGGGAGCCGGAACAGATATCAGATACCTCGTCACCAACTTCTAATACGCAGCAACGCCGCACCGCAAAGGATGATCTGTCGTTCCTGGACATTGAGATAGATGAGGAGACAGGCGAAGTCTATCAAACAGGTGGTGGTAGTCATATGGCTGCTAGTAGTGCATCTAACGTTTCTCACTCCATTCCTGGTGATAATCCCTGGATGACGGTTACTGAAGAAGAGACAGGTACCAAACCTCCTCTGCTTGGCCGACTCTGGCAAAGTCATATTCACGCCAACGAACCAGTAGCTACGCAGTCATCAACGTCTTCCGCTTGGAATACTGCTCCTACAAATGTGACAGAGGAAGGTGTTAGGCTGGACGCAGCTACGACTTCGGATATGTCAGCTATCGAACAGATCTGGTCTCAGAAAAAGTCCTCACGTGCAGAGGCTGCACAAGCGGCAATCACAGAAGCTCAGTCGCAAAAAACATTACAACAACCTCCGCAGCAGTCATCAATGCTTACTGTTGCTGGGCCGGAAATCGTTGATCCACAATCAGCGCGCCGCTTGCCCAAATTGCGTGTGGTTGGTCAGGTGGCGCAGAGCTATATCGTGACAGAGGGAGAGGGGGGCATGTATTTGATCGATCAGCATGCCGCCCATGAGCGTATCTTGCTAGAACGTATGGTGGCAACACTCAAAGCGCGTACTCCTATGTCGCAACTCTTGCTGACACCTATTCAACTTGAGTTGGCTCCAAATGAACTGGGTTCTATTGAGGAGCATCAGCAGCAGCTTGAGCAGCTTGGTTTTAAGTTTGCTACAGACGATACCTCTGCTACTGTAGAAGTGCATGCTGTGCCAAGCGTGCTTGTAAAGCAGATGAATGCCCATTCATTGCATGAGCTTATGATCGAGATGACGTCGGCTGACAGTCTGGGCGATACGGAAACCTGGGAGGAACGGGCTCTGGCGAATGTGGCTTGTAAAGCTGCTATTAAGGCAAATTACTTTTTGACCGTGAGCGAGATGCGCGAGATGCTAGAACAGCTAGAACAGACCCAGGCTCCTTATAGTTGTTGTCATGGTCGTCCCACGATGGTGCATTTTGGTCTGAATGCTCTATCTCGTGCGTTTGAGAGGCGTTAAGACCTATGTTTGCTGACATTTTAACGTCGGCTGCCAGTTGGTTAGGTGAGCATTCATTGCTCACCTATATTGTCCCTGACGAACTGGTGGCGGAGATACGTGTGGGTCAATTGGTCGCCATCCCTTATGGGGAACGTCTCGTTGAGGGGATTGTGTGGACTACTAGTCTGGATGGATGGATTGCTCTTGAGACGGGTGAGGAATTGCGCCCAGTTGCTACTATCCTGGATGTTGAACCGGCTCTGCAAGGATATCAGATGGCGCTGGCTCAATGGATCTCTGATTATTATGTGACCCCTTTGGCCTATGTAGCTCAAATGATGCTCCCTCCCGGTTTGATGCAACGTTCTCGGGCTGTCTTGCGCTTGGCTGATGGCGAGGACAAGGCGCTTGATGCTGCTTTGCAAGGTGGATCGTTGCAGCTACGAGCGTTGATCGGGTTATTATTGTCCGAAGGGACGATTGATGTCGAGCGCGTAAAAGAGTTGTTGGGACCTAAACGTGCTAAAGCTGTGCTTAAAGAGGCTCGAGAGAATGATCTCTTTTTGCAGACTTCACAGCTCGATGCTCCACGGGCTAAGGCTCATACCAAACGCATTGTGCGGCTGGTGGCTCGCGGCGATGCTTTAGATGAGTGGCGCGAGCGTACTGAAATTCTTGCTCTACGCAACGCTTTGCCTGAGGCCGTGGTAGTGATTCCTGATCATGTCATGCAGCCCAGAGGACGTGGGAAAAAGGATTATAAAAAAATTGTTGATCCATGGGCATTGCCTGAAACGGCTAGCGCTACTGCAACGCTGACGTTAAGTAAGATTGATAAAGATAGTTTGCGGGCTCAGCATCAGCTAGCGGCTGTTGATCTCTTGTTGCATAATGTCGAAGCACAGGCCTATTGGTCTCCCAACGCTCTCTGTAAGGCCAGCGGCATGACGCAGTCGCAACTGCAACAGCTGGTGCGAGAGCATATCTTGCTGATAGAGGAGGCGGAGATTCGCCGTGATCCTCTAGCTGGTCGTCATCTAGATCTGGCTACGGTTCCTCTGACGCTGACAGCAGAGCAACAGTATGCTCTGGATTGTATTGTGGGTGTTGAGGCTGATCTGCGACCGATCTTGCTGCATGGAGTGACTGGTAGCGGCAAAACAGAGGTGTATTTACAGGCGATGGCTGCCGTGATTGAACAAGGTAAACAGTGTATTATGTTGGTGCCGGAGATCGCTTTGACGACTCAGGCGGTGTTGCGGGTGGCGGGCCGCTTTCCTGAGCGAGTGGCGATCGTCCATAGCGAACTGACGATGGGTGAACGTTATGATGAGTGGCGGCGCATTCGCTCCGGTGAGGTCGATGTCGTGATTGGTTCACGTTCGGCCCTTTTCGCACCATTGCCTAATCCTGGGATTATCATCGTCGATGAGGAGCACGAACCTGCTTATAAGCAATCCGAGCGCCGTCCAACCTATCATGCGCGGAACGTGGCACTGATGTTTGGTAATATCATGAACATCCCAGTGGTATTGGGAAGCGCAACCCCTTCGGTTGAATTGTTTTATCTGGCGACTCAGGAAAAGTATCGATTGGTCGAGTTAACTGAGCGTATCAATGCAGAGCTTCCTCCCGTTGAAATCATCGATTTACGTAACGAGCTCCACGCAGGAAATACAAGTATCATCAGTCGCCGTCTGCAAGAAGAGCTGGCACTCGTATTGGAGCGCAAGCAGCAAGCAATTCTTTTTCTCAATCGCCGTGGCGCAGCCAGCTGTGTCTTGTGTCGCGATTGTGGTTATACCGTAATGTGTGAACACTGCGATATTCCCATGACTTATCATTCGACCGAGCGTATTCTACTCTGCCATTATTGTGCTCAGCAGAGTAAAGTCTTGCAGTTTTGTCCAGAGTGCAAGAGTTCTAGTATTAGCTATTTTGGTCTGGGTACCGAAAAGATTCAGGAGACTATTCAACGTCTCTTCCCCGCGGCGCGTTTGCTACGCTGGGATCGTGATACCGCACGCAATCGTCGAGCGCACGAGCAGTTGTTTGATCGTTTTGCTAATCGTGAAGCCGATATCATGATCGGGACGCAGATGATTGCCAAGGGCCTCGATCTACCAGGCGTGACCTTGGTTGGAGTTGTTTCGGCGGATATCGCACTCGGTTTGCCAGATTATTCTACTACGGAGCGAGCTTTTACCCTCCTGACTCAGGTCGCAGGTCGAGCGGGACGTGGCCGCGAAGCTGGTCATGTGATTATCCAGACATTTAATCCACAACATTTTTGTATCGAAACGGCTTCGCACCACGATTATCATACATTTTATGGACTAGAAATAACTTCACGACAACGTTATCAATATCCTCCTTTTCGCCGCTTCATCAAATTTACCTATAGTCATGAGAATCGTCAGCGTTGTCAGAATGAGGCCTTACTGCTGAGCGATCGTTTGAAGGGTTGGATCGAACGGCTGGGATTGTCTGAGACGGATATTGTAGGGCCAGCACCTGCTTTAATGGAGCGTATGCGTGGTAAGTATCGCTGGCAGATGCTGGTACGCGGTCCTGACCTGCATCAACTCTTGCGCGTGCTCGACGCTCCCGATTGGGATATCGATATTGATCCTGTCAGCTCAATTTAAAAGCTTTGCATTATATTTATTCTAGTGCCTGTTCTTGTGCCGTTTGTATGAGAAATTCACGCAATGCTGGTATCACAATATTCGCATGAGTATAAAAGGCCATGTGTTTTGCATCAGGAAGGGCCAGGAGCTTGGCCTGTGGTATCTGACTGGCGAGTAATTCGGCATCCGCGAAAAAGACTTCATCATCACTGATACCATGGACAATAAATGTGGGAACAGTGATGTTATGCAGTGGATAGCGTGTGATTTTAATGAACTGTGCCATATCATTATTGTAGCCGCGTTTGCGCTGAGTATAAAGTGTCGCTGTACGCACCAGAGCTGCCAGCGCTGAATTTTTTGATCGTAGCTTTGTCAGTGAAAGAATGGTGTAAAGTACTGGATCAGAAGAGGATAGCTTGTGGATTGTCTGTTTGATAAGACGTTGGAATAGTGGTAAAGCCTGCCAGATCTCCTGCTCGGAATAATGTTGTGCTACTCCACTGATCATGACAAGGCTCGTACAATGTTCAGGATGGCGTAGTGCGAATTGAATTGCTGATGGCCCTCCACCAGAGATCCCGATGATCACTGCTTGCTTGACATTTAATGTATCCAGGAGCGCAGCATACATATCAGCCTGTTCTTCCGGCGATTGACCCGTTGCGAGTGGCGTGCGTAGATAACCAGGGCGTGAGGGGGCCAGATAGGTAAACTGTGAACTATCCAGGAGATCAGCAAAAGCAAGACCCATATCATAGCCGCCAGGTGAACCATGCGAGATCAACACTACTGGTCCTGATCCACTTTGGCTATATTCTACGACACCAGATGCTGTAGAAATAAGTTTACTGCCAGCTTTTAAGTGCGCCGCCTGTGCAAGCTGCCAATTCTGATATTTTGATTTATAACTAATAATGCCGACTGAAAGAATTGCACCAGTCAACAGCCAAAATCTTTTTTTCATCTATTCATGTCCTCTTCCTCACTGTTAGATAGAAGCTACTGCTGTCTATGACATGCCTTTTCCGCAACGCTGTTTTAGCTAAAAGATGTAAGTAGCAATTGCTATGATCAATACCCTTGGATTATCCCACACATAGAGACGATTGCGAATATCTGTATGTTTCACGCTCCGATCGTACTATTTGGGATACAGCGTAAAAAAGTTTAGCTTATGAAAATGAAAGTGCATGTGTTCTTCTTTACTTAGCGCTAAACATGATAGAATGTTCTCTATGGGAATATTTTATGGACTTATTGCGGCTGTTTTTGCACCACTCATTTCTGTTTGATATACTTTGATATACTATATTCATCACGTAGATTGAAGTTGCCCTGGAGTTTTTTAGATGCGACAATCATCTCTATTTGGGTCTGATGAGACACTTCCGGAGAAAAATACAACAACGCAAAAAGTCTCTCCCTCGGCCGCGAACGCTGAGACGATAACTGCTTCTGCTGGTGAGCCTCTCGCTTCCAGAATGCGTCCACGTTCTATGGATGAAATTGTTGGACAAGAGCATCTATTAGGGCCGGATAAATTGTTACGGCGTCTGATTGAGTCGGATCGTGTTTCGTCGATGATTTTCTGGGGCCCTCCTGGGAGCGGTAAGACGACGTTGGCTGAGTCTGTGGCGCGCTATACTCATGCTCGTTTTGTAACGTTGAGTGCGGTGTCGGCTGGAGTCGCTGATCTACGGCGGGTCGTCGATGAGGCTGGCAAGTTGCGCCAGTTTTCGAAGCAGCGTACTATCTTGTTCGTTGACGAGATTCATCGCTTCAACAAGTCGCAGCAAGACGCTGTCCTGCCGTATGTGGAGCGTGGGGTGGTCACGTTAATCGGGGCCACAACTGAGAATCCTAGCTTTGAAGTGAATTCCGCGTTACTGTCGCGTGCACGTGTCTTTGTACTCAATGCTTTAGGTGATGGACAGTTGATCTCTATTCTGCGGCGCGCTTTGCAGGATGAAGAGCGTGGGTTGGGACATCTGCATGTGTCCGCTGATGATGATGTGCTTGGACAGATTGCAGTTTTTGCGAATGGCGATGCTCGTACGGCTTTAAATGTGTTGGAACTGGCTGCTCTAGGTGCTGGTGAGCCAGCAGGATCTCAGCATGCTGTTCAATTGACGACTTCGATGATTGAGGATGCGATGCAGCATCGTGCTTTGCAATATGATAAAGGTGGCGATCAACATTACGATACGATCTCTGCTTTGCATAAAGCAGTACGTGGCTCTGATCCTGATGGCAGCCTCTACTGGCTCATACGTATGCTTGAAGCGGGTGAAGACCCATTATATCTTGCGCGACGTATGGTGCGTATGGCGTCTGAAGATATAGGATTGGCTGATCCGCAAGCTCTGACAATCTGTGTGGCGGCGCAACAGGGAGTCCATTTTGTTGGCATGCCAGAAGCGGGAGTTATTCTGGCCGAAGCCATTGTCTATCTCGCTACTGCTCCCAAAAGCAACTCTGTCTATAACGCTTACAATCAGATCCGTGCTGAAATCATCGGCGGAAACATCGATCCCGTTCCGATGTGGATTCGCAATGCTCCTACCGATCTGATGAAAAATCTGGGCTATGGCAAAGATTATAAATATGCACATGACTACTATAAGGACATGGATGTTATTGATCCTGAGCGTCCTCCAGCCGTCAAAGTGCAAGAGTATCTGCCAGAACGTTTGCAGGGACGACGCTTTTATGAGCCTGGTAAGCAGGGAAAAGAGGCCAGCATCCAAAAATGGTTGGAGAAGCGTCGTGAGGATTGATACACTAAGTGCCATTAAGCTCGGGTTATATACAATAACGAGGGCCTGTCTCAGTTATTTACTGACAAGCCCTCATTTATTTTAAATGGAAGTTATGCACCTGGCTTGTTTTACACGCGACCACGTGTACGTGTGCCAGGAGCGACTGCATGCACGATTGCAATAACAATACAGGCTCCAATGATCGATACAATGATGCTTCCAATAAAGCCAAGGTTAGCATTTGGTACGAGCAAATTCACGATGATACCACCAATGAATCCTCCAACGAGTCCACTAATGAGATCTCCAAAGAGCCCGTAGCCGCCACCACTCATAATGCGGCTAGCGATAAAGCCAGCGATCAATCCGATAACAAGCCAGATGATCAGACCGGTAGGGCTAAAGGCAGCCCCAAGTACTAATGCTGCAATCATTCTTTTTCTCCTTTGATAGTGAACATTGATAAGTTCGTAAATGTCTTTCAGGTGATAAAAGTGATTGTGATATTTTGTCACATTCCTAATTCAACACTTACCTGGTTTTAACACGATTCAGATGGACAGATAGATGCAAAAGTACTGCATATGAAGGAAGAGTTTCTAGTTGGCCTTTATTTTGCGATTTTATCGATAAATAAAATAGCCTGCGATGCCTGCCATGATTAAGATAAGCAGAATATTAACGCGTCTACTGAAGACTAGTGCGAAGGCAATAGCACAGATGAGCCAACTTCGCCAATCAGTGGCTGAACTGCTACGGAGGGTCCAGAAGACAGTCAGGAATGTTCCTACGACGGCAAGGGTGATACCTCGCATAAGTCCCGCTATCCAGCGTTGCTGCTCCAGGCGTGTATACACAGACGCAACGATCAGCACGCAGAAGGGCGGGATGGTGATGGCTATTAGTACGAGGAAGGCACCTAGAAAGCCATAGCTTAGATAGCCTAAAGCGATTACCCATAGTCCATTTGGACCAGGACTGATCTGACCGATTGATAAAGATTCTGCGAAATTCTGCTTCATTGGCCCAGTTGCTGGCGAGTAGATCTTGATGCACACTTGGCAGATTACTGAAACCACCAGACGAAAAGAGGGTTGCTTTGAAAAAGATGAGAAAGTAGATAAGTGGATTGATCATTTTAGCGTTCTTCAGCTTTCTTTTTGAACAAAGGACGAGTAAAGCAGATCACCCCCAAGAGCGCTGTGCCAGCCAAGGCGATAAAGATAGGGATCTGAAGCATAATTGCCAGTGTGCAGATAGCAATAAGGAATATACTGAGTAGCAGATTTAATGCACTTTCTTTGTGGGCTTTATGGAGTTGGGGATATGCAGAGTTAAAGCCAATTAGAAGCATTACTCCAGCCGTGGCTGGTACAACGCCTTGGAGGACGGCTTGAACTGCGTGTATGTGCTCAATCTGTTGAAAGCCTGCGGCGATCAAGCAGGTAATGAGTGCACTGGGAAAGAGCATGCCGAATAAAGAACAAAATATCCCAGCGATGCCGCCTAATTTTTTGCCGATAAGAATAGTTATAGCGATCAGATTGATACCGGGTGCAAATAAGCACAGGCTCCATAGATGAGTGAAATCATCCATGGTGAGCCAGTGATGTTTTTCTGTGAACTCGCGCTGAATTAAGAGGATCGTAGTGGCTCCTCCACCAAACGATTGCAGGCCGATGTTGGTCCAGATGAGGAAAAGCTGTCGATTGGTGGGTGCGCTGTCTTGCGGTAATGTTTGCATTCTACAAAGCCTTTGCTAATATAAAATATAGGATCGTTGCTATATTATATTTATACATTATTAATTATTCACTGAGTTTGCACATTTCCGAATTGGTGCGTGTCTAAAACAAGCAAGCCTCCTTGACAATGCGCACAGGTCATGTATACACTGTGTGTAGGGTAAACGTTGTACTGTGATAGTTGATTTGAACAGCTACTGAATCCGCTTTGGTGGGGCGTGATGAGCAGAAAGTTTGTGCCCTGGCTGCAACTTGTATAAAACGCAGTGGGAACTTTTCCTGAAGTATGTTGCCGATGATGGTCCGTTCTCTTGGACATGCTTGAAGGTGTAGAGGGCGTTCAGCTTGCGGAACCTGGTTTGCAAGGTATAAAACTCTGCAAATTGATGTTGTATAATGTTCGAAAGAGCACGACGTGGATGCCCTGACTGAGCTTACACAACGCAGCAATGGAATGTACGTGAAGCTGTTGAGAGGTGTGTCCGTCATGCTGTCCTCCCAACAGGTGGCAGGGCATATCCTGAGCTTCCACATCAGTAATTGGATCGTACCATTGCCAGATGTCCTGAATGGTCGAGGTATGATGAGCGATGGTGCCATCGAAATACGTTGCCTCCGTCAGGCCATCAAGCAGGCTGGAGACACAGGCCCAATTGAGGTTAAGATCTTCAACGGGCACCTCGGGAGCCTGTCTGGCGATGAAGTCCTCCGTCTGATGTGTGAACGCTACCTTGCCCACGCATAACAAAAGGAAAGGGAGATTGTTAAGGACGACCATCTTTAATCTGGAGGTGTGAAGCTCCACAAACAGAGCCAAAGGGGATTGTTAAGGGCGGTAGCTCTTGACTTGATGGCCCCTTCCCCGCCACCGTAGGCGACCAATAAACGAAAATCAATAGTAGTACGTAACGAAGGAGTTACAAAACGAAGATGAACACAACCTTAGGCCGACGTAAATTCCTGAAGTTAGGTGCAGGCACCCTTGCTGGAATCAGCGCTTTAAGCCTCTCCGGCTGTGGCAGCGGTCAAAACACAAATGCTAGTTCTGGCTCTATCCCTCTACAGTTTTCTTTTGGGGTTCTGCCGTCCGTGCTGGCCTGACGACCAAAGCGATTTAGCTGTATCAGCAGCAAAATCCACATACAACCATCTCTTCATGGTTTACCAGTTTTGGCTCTTACTGGCCCAAGCTGGCAACGCAGATCTCTGGTGGCAGTGCCCCTGATCTTATTCAGATGGATATGCGCTATGTAGACCAATATGTACGCAAAGGCCTGCTGCTCGACCTTTCCAAATTTATACCCGATACGATTAATCTACAGGGTTTTAATCAGACTTTGCTTAAAGGTAGCGAGGCTCATGGGACCATCTATGGCATTCCTTTTGGTGGTAACTTTGTCAGTATTTTTTACGATACAACGATGTTCGAGCGTGCTGGCGTGACGCTACCCAATAATTTTAATGAGTGGACGTGGGATGAATTAAAGACAGTCTCACTTGCAATCTCAAAGGCCATGGGACCGGGTATCTACGGCACAGATGATTATAGCAGCAACATTGGTGCCTTCGAAGTTTTTATTCGCCAGTTTGGGAAAGAATTATATACTGAGGATGGTCTGCGCGCATTTAATAAGCAAGAGGTCGTGCAATGGTTTAACTATTGGAGCGACCTCCGTAAACAAGGTGTTTGCGTTCCACCCGATCTAGAGGTGCAATATAACGGAGCTACACCCTCTCTGACCACACTGGTCGCGGGCAAAGCTGCTATTAATATCAGCACATCTAATCAGATACAATCTTTCCAGGCTGCTACTACACATAAGCTCGGACTCTTTTCGTGTCCGGCTGCCGCTGGTGTGAAAGACACCGGCAATTACCTTAAAGCCTCGATGCTGCTCAGTGCGTCATCGTCGACCAGATATCCAGCCGAGGCTACCAAATTTATCAACGCAATATTCAATAATAACGCTATCGTTAAAGAGCTGGGTATTGAACGTGCCATTCCTGGATCACCTCGTGCACAAGCGTTGATCAAACCACTATTGAAGACATCCGATATTTTGCAGCTTAACATGACCAATCAACTTGCTGCTATCACACGTCCTAAGTTAGTCCTCGATCCTCCCGGCGCTGGTGAGGTGAGTGATTTATTGGTACTCATTGCCCAGGGACTGGCTTTTGGGAAAACGAGTATTACAGAAGCCGCCGATGCGCTGGTGACACAAACAGACAAGGCGTTAGAAAGGGATGGCGTGTGATATGAGTATTGTACAGACACAAACGCAGCAGAAGGTAAAGCAAGCGCAGTCATCTCATGGAAATTCACAACGTAAGGCCAGATTACGCCGATCACTAAAAGAGAATGCTATTGGTTATCTCTTTATGTTGCCCTGGTTTATTGGTTTGATCGCCTTGACGTTGGGACCCATGTTAGGCTCTCTCTACCTTTTTCCTTTACCAGCTATGATCTGCTCTCAGCTCCACAATGGATCGGAATCCGCAACTTTGTTGCGATGTTCTCCGATATACGCTTTCTGGATTCTGTAAAGGTGACGGCGATCTATGTTGTCGTTTCTGTTCCTCTCAAACTGGCTTTTGCACTACTGGTGGCGGTACTTCTGAACAGAGGTTTGCGCGGACTGGGAATTTATCGTGCGATCTACTATGTACCTTCGTTGCTTGGCAGTAGTGTGGCGATTGCTATTCTTTGGCGACAGGTCTTTGGTCAGGATGGGATTATGAATTAGGGTTTGGGCTTGTTGGGCTTTCACGGCCTGGGAAGCTGGATCGCTAATCCCAACACATCGCTCTCTACCTTGATTATTCTGGCTGTATGGCAGTTCGGCTCGCCGATGTTGATCTTTCTGGCCGGACTCAAGCAGGTGCCCCAGGAACTCCATGAGGCCGCAAATATTGATGGCGCGGGCAAGGTTAACCGCTTTTTCAGAATCACTATCCCAATGTTGAGCCCGATTATCTTTTTCAATCTCGTATTACAGATGATCGGTGCTTTCCAGGCATTTACCCCGGCCTTCATTATCAGTAATGGCAATGGTGGACCTTATGATTTTACCCTGTTTTATACCCTTTACATCTACCTGCAAGGGTTTGGCTATTTCCATATGGGTTATGCCTCGGCGATGGCCTGGGTGCTCCTGGTAATCATTGCCGTCTTTACTGCTATTGCTTTCAGTTCATCCAAATTCTGGGTGTTTTATCAGGATGAAAGGTAAGGAATGAAAAGCTATCAAGCCGCACGCGCCCCTATGATTTGTTTACCTAGGATCGCGCTGCATCTCCTCTTGATCATTGGTGC
Source organism: uncultured Chloroflexia bacterium (assembly GCA_963699315.1). Lineage (GTDB taxonomy): Bacteria > Chloroflexota > Ktedonobacteria > Ktedonobacterales > Ktedonobacteraceae > Dictyobacter. Next base: position 1,645,138 of record OY969433.1, on the reverse strand, counting down.
TGTGCTTATGATCTATCCTATTCTTTGGATGCTTGGAGCTTCATTCAAGCCAGAGGACCTCATCTTTAGCAATGCCAGCTTTTTGCCGCAACAATTCACATTGAAGAACTATTCAACCGGGTGGATGGCTCTTGGCACACCTTTCGGTACATTCTTCTTGAACTTGCTGCTGGTCTGTATTGGCGCAGTTATCGGCAATGTCATTTCTTGCTCAATGGTTGCTTATGCCTTTGCGCGTTTGAACTTTAAGTTTAAGCCTGTCTGGTTTGCGATTATGATGTGTACTATCATGTTGCCATATCATGCCATTGTGGTGCCGCAGTATATTCTTTTTAAGAGTATCGGTTGGATTAACACATTTTTACCCTTGATCGTACCCAAGTTCTTGGCAACGGATGCTTTCTTTATCTTTTTGCTGGTGCAGTTTATTCGTGCATTGCCGCGCGAACTTGACGAATTGGCGAGAATTGATGGCTGTGGTTCTATTCAGCTTTTCTGGCGTGTAATCATTCCATTGATGCGTCCGGCTCTTGCCACAACAGCGATCTTCACCTTTATCTGGACGTGGGGAGACTTCTTTACACAGTTGATCTTCTTGAATAACCTGAACACCTATACGCTTCCGGTCGCTTTAAACTCGTTTTTGGATAGTACAGGTGTATCGCAATATGGCGCCCTTTTTGCCATGTCGCTCCTGTCGCTTATTCCGATCTTTGGTTTCTTCCTGCTCTTCCAACGCCTGTTGACGGAAGGCATCAGCACTACCGGAATGAAAGGCTAAGCATATAGCTTGCCAGTCACCACTTTACATAAGATAGTACGCCGTTGCATTACTTGATGCGACGGCGTTACTTTGTAACGCTTCAATTGATAGCAACGTGAACGTAAAAGACCAGTGCGTAGCTTCCACATCTCTTTGCTCTGAACCATTTGAGTTGTAACTAACATTCCCATGAGTAGTATCAAGCGTAGCACGTATCAGGCAGGATTTTTCAATAGGTAGGGATCCTGATCTTGCAGATGAGTATGAATTGTTACTGTCGTGCTCTTATTGTCATGCCATCCTGGATTTTTTCTGACAGTTGGTATGCTCGTGCCAATTGTCATATAGTATTAGTATATGCGAAACGAACTTTTAAGCTGGTTTGCCCGCGAAGGACTCCTTTTGACTCATGTGGTTTCGTCGGCGGATGATCCAGAAAACGATGAAATAAAAATATCTATGCGAGCCCCTCTGCTGGCGCTGAGTCGCGCTAGAGATGATTTTCGTGAGTGTCTCGATCCCGTGCTGTTCGGCTATCCAGAGGAATCTCTGGGGATGATGAGTCTCGATGATATGCATGAATTTGTGCTGACATGGTTTGAGCGTGCTGTGGAGGCTGGTATGGCTCGCTGTTTTGTCTGTAATCAGTTGTTGGATATGGGCGAGGAGAAGCCGTGGGATGCCGTTTTTGTGCAGAAGGATATATATTGCTGGTTGCTGGCACATTTTGATTGCAAGAAATATCTCGCGAGGGATCTTAAAGGACGCCATCCTTTTGAAGTTGAGGCAAGTGCGCCTGAATTTTTTGATTTACGTATTTAGCCTGAGAGGTTTTTATGGATAAGTATCAAGTTGTTAATTTGCTGGAGGAGATTGCTGTCCTGCTGGCTCTAAAAGAGGGGAGCAATGCATTTGAGATTCGTGCGTATGAAAATGCAGCTCGTGCAATTGGTTCTCTCGATGGCGATATCGAACAACTGACCCGTGAGGGTAAGCTAAAAGGGATTCCTGGTCTAGGCTCCACGATTATTAAACGTATTGAGGAGGCGGTTGAGACGGATCATATCGCCTTCTATGATGAACTGGTTGCTACTACTCCACCGGTCAAGCTTGATATGCGTCGTATAGCCGGCCTTGGTCCCAAGCGCATTAATGCGATTTATCAGCAGCTCAATGTGACCAGTTTGGCGGAGCTTGAGCAGGCGTGTAAGGACGATCGTGTGGCTCATCTGCCTGGTTTTGGGAAGAAGACGCAGGATAAAATCCTCCAGGGCATCGCGTTTCTTAGCCAGCATGCGGATCGCTATTTATACGATGTGGCCGAGCATGAGGCTGAAGGTATGCGTGCGGCACTAGCCTCACTTCCTGCTGTCGTGCGTTTACAAGTGGCTGGGAGTTTGCGGCGTCGACGTGAAACCGTAAAAGATATCGATATGGTTTTGAGTATCGATGATCAGGCGGGCGACGATGTGCGACGGCAAATTATGGATTTTTTTACCAGTCAACCTGCGGTGAAGGCGATTACTGGCAAAGGCGAGACTAAATCGAGTGTCGTTCTGAATAGCGGCATCGCTATGGATCTCCGCCTGGTTGGTGATAGTCAATTCCCTTATACACTGCACCATTTCACTGGCTCACGTGAGCATCACATCCCTCTGCGTCGTCGTGCGCTCAGTATGAATATGACAATCAATGATTACGGGCTGTTTAAAGTTGAAGCTGGCCATGAGGATGTTTTGATCCCTTGCAAGACCGAAGCCGATCTGTATGCGGCTCTTCAGATGGATTATATCGAACCTGAGCTGCGCGAGGATACGGGCGAGATCGATGCTGCGTCCCGTCACACTTTACCCAAACTGGTAGAGGAAAGCGATCTGCGTGGCGTTCTGCATGCTCATTCTACCTGGAGCGATGGGCGGAATACTATTCGTGAGATGGCTGAGGCATGTATCGCACGTGGTTATCAGTATCTAGGCCTCAGTGATCATAGTAAGGCGGCCTCTTATGCGGGGGGATTGACTGCGGATGCTCTGCAGCGTCAGGGAGAGGAGGTCGATGCGCTGAATAAAGAATTCGCAGGCAGTTTTCATATTCTCAAAGGGACTGAGTGCGATATTCTACGCGATGGCTCCCTCGACTTTGATGATGAAACGCTTGCCAGTCTGGATTTTGTGGTAGCCTCTATCCACAGCAATTTTAATCTATCGTTCGAAGAACAAACCCAACGTATGACGCGAGCCATTGCAAATCCTTATGTCGATATTATTGGACACTCCACCGGGCGTATTTTGCTCGGTCGCCCAGGATATGCCCTGGATCTTGATCGAGTTATCGATGCAGCGGCCCAACACGGTACATGTATCGAAATCAACGCCCATCCCTCAAGATTAGATCTAGACTGGCGTTATGTGCGCAAAGCTCGTGATAAAGGCATCCAGATTCCTATTAATCCGGATGCCCACACGCTTGCGGGAATAGACGATATGCGCTATGGTATAGGGGTTGCACGCAAAGGATGGTTACGCGCTGAAGATGTGCTCAATACAAAAGATTTTAAGGCGCTAATGACCTTCTTCCACGTAAGAAGAAATAAGCAGTAAATTTTAGTGAGTTATATGTGTGGATGAAACTCCTATCTATCGCAACAGTGATAAGCAGTGACAGCATCTCCATCACATTTACAGGTTGCTCTTTTGGAAAGAGGAGGAAGTTAGTTATGGCAGAAAGAACTGCATTGGACGTTGCCCCACGTACAATTTTTGGTAAGGCAAGTAAGCGTTTGCGCAGAGAGGGTATCGTCCCAGCGAACATTTACGGACATAAGAAAGAGTCTACACCGATTCAGGTTGATGCACTGGCGTTCGATCATTTGCGACGTCAGCATGGGCTGAGTCAGATCATCTCGTTGCACTTGACCGATTCTGCAGCCGAGAATGTATTGGTGCGTCATATACAACGTGATCCTGTCACAGGGGCGATCTTACATGTAGATTTCTCGCGTGTGGATATACGTGAGCATCTTGAGTTTAAAGTGGCGCTGAACTTTGTTGGCGAGGCACCTGGCGTTAAGATCCAGGGAGGTGTTTTTCTGCATCTAGTAGAGACACTTACTGTTGATAGTGCTGCGTCCGATATTGTTGAGAGTCTGGATGTCAATATTTCAGGATTGACAGAAATTGATTCGACTCTTCATGCTCGTGATGTAAATTTGCCCGCGCGCTATAAGCTGGTGACTGATGCTGATGAGCCAATTGCAAAGATCTCAGCTCCACGAGTGGAAACACTTGAGACAACTGTGGCCGGGGATACTGCGGTGAAGGCTGAAGGAAGTTCGGCAGCCACTGAGAATGCTGCGGGATAAGCTCGATGTAACAGGATATGTAGGCGCACTATAAGATAGATCACGCGTTTCCGTATCCTGTTACACTCCTGAAATCCCTCTGGGAAGTGAGCGGTAGGTAGATATGCGTATTATGATTGTGACAGACCAGTATCCACCTATGGTGGGAGGTGTTCCATCAGTAACACATGGGCTGGCAGTGGACTTTGCGAATCGAGGACATCAGGTATGGGTAGTAGCTCCTAGCCATGGCGCACGCGACATCCGTCGTATGGAACAAAAGGTGCGTGTCTATCGTTTCTCTTCATTTGAATGGCCAACCTATAAAGATTTACGTATTCCATTTTTACCATTTATGCCTGTACGCAATTTGATTAAGCGCAGCGATCCAGATATTATTCATATCCATTCGCCTGTTGTGCTTGGGAATATCGCTCAATTACTGGCAGGTGGTTTGCGTAAACCTGTCATTGCCACCAACCATTATCTGCCCATTAACATGAGTCGTTCATTGATCTCAGATCCCTTGTTTGGTAAGCCGTTTAGTTCAATTACTTACTCATACCTCGTGAACTTTTGTAATCGTTGCGAGTATGTTACCGCTCCAACATCGACTGCACTGAATCTTCTCTATGAGCATGGGCTGCGAGCTCCTGCCGCCACCATTTCAAATGGGATCGATCTACAGAAATATACTCCCGGTGAGCGCAATCCACATATCTTACAGCAATTTGGCTTGCCAGAGGATCGTCCTCTGGTGCTCCATGTCAATCGTCTGAGCGACGAGAAGCGTGTGGATGTTTTGTTAGACGCTGTGGCACGGATGAAGACCAATGCTCATATTGCTCTGGTTAGTACTGGTCCCGCTGAGGCTGAACTGCGTGCTCAAGTTGAAGCATTACATATCGGCGACCGTGTCAGTTTCCTGGGCTTTGTACGCGATGATGATCTATTGGCATTGCGACAAGCAGCAGATCTCTTTGTGATCCCTTCTGAGGCTGACCTACAGAGTTTGGCTACTATGGAGGCCATGGCTTGTGGCTTGCCAGTTATTGCCGCAAACTCATATGCATTGCCTGAACTTGTACATCATGAAGAGAACGGCCTCCTGTTTACTCCAGGCGCGAGCGATGAGCTGGCAGCTCAAATGGATATGCTGTTGTCGGATGCCGAGCGGCGCGTCAAAATGGGGCAAATGAGTTTGCAGATTATCTCTGAGCATGATCGTGTTAAAATTCTCGGCGTATGGGAAGATCTCTATCGTCGCCTCTCAATGGAATTTAAAGAGATGAAAGTGTTGAGGCAGCATCTGCGTACAGCTCAGATGTATCCGGGGTATATGTCAGAAGAAGTGAAGGATGTAAAACGACCTCGTATTCGACGGACCGGTGATCTCGGTTTTGATCACATGTCGTCTCCTCGCCGAACGCGCAACTCCCGACAGAACAAACCTTCGCGTGACAAGTAATGATCTAGCAGAAGGATATGAACCCCAACATGGCGGTGATGGGATACATATCCTTCTGCTGATGTTTTGTTTGGGGAACTGTGACAGCACTGCAATAATTTGAGAACGTGATTTGTCCACTATATCAAGTTCTTACACTGCATCATAGGCGTAGCAGTACATTAGACCATTCAATTCTAGCGTTATTGACAAAAGAGGAAATTTTTCAGTATAATATATATACAGACTTACTACCATCTTTGCGGTATTTTTGTCTGTGTGTTATTTTAGCGTATATAGATGTATTGTGTGTGGCGGATAGATGCGTCGTATATATAGTGCACGCGCCTATATAGTGCCTGGGTATGAGTCCGGGAGAGGGGTTAGTGGTATGTTGCCTGAAGAGGATGTAAAACCCGTACCAATGACGAATTCAGAAGCTGGTCGCAAGGGTGGCAGTACGGTACGCGATAGATATGGTGAAGACTATTATCGTCGTATCGGCAAAAAAGGAGGCATGACTCTAAAAGAGAAGCGTGGTAGCGACTATTATCGTGAGATTGCTCAAAAAGGTGGGCAGGCGAACGTGGATAAGTATGGTGCTAAACACTTCTCTGCGATGGGAAAGAAGGGTGGAAATACGACAAAATCTCGCCAGTCTCCAGATTTCTACAGCCGCATTGGAAAATTAGGTGGTGCAGCCAAACGTCAAAAGAAGGAGGCGGCTAAAGAGCAAGCCTCAGATGCAGCTGCGAGCTAAATGCATAAGCATATTTGCAGAATCTCAAGAATCGATGATTTTGAGAGTATAAATACGCGAGTGCGCATACGATGTCACTTCTGACCGTAGATTGTAATATCGATACTTGCAACATAAGTCTGAATGTCAAGTAGGAACGAATAAAGTAACAGGCGCTCCCCAAAAGATCTAGATCTTTTCTTGGGGAGCGCCTGTTACTTTATTCGAAAAGCACTTGCCATTGGCGCAGAAAAAAGATGGTTAACATTTGTGATCTATCCGTTGCCTATTGTGTAGGTTTTGAATTGACCGTTATTGTGTTGTTGTAGTTGTGCACTATTGTAGTGATGGTTATGGATGAAATGATTAGTGCCGCAACTAGGCCGATCACAAATTTAGGAAGTTTCTTTTTGAGCTCTGCTGCTGATATGTCCAGCAGCAGAGCTTTTTTGCTGCCGACTGGCTTCTGAAGTGTTGTTGATAAGTTTTGGTAACTCATCATAATGAATAGTATAGGGAACTTTAACCATTACTTAACATATCCATAAAGCATAGTTAATTCTGCGATGCTACCTTATGAGTGCGACTGTAAAAGATGAAGAAGCTCTAGATGAGTGCGACTGTAAAAGATGAAGAAGCTCTAGACTGAGTATGTATATCTAGAAATCTTCGCATTATTGATTGGTCTCACTGTATGAATATTTTTTGACTTACTATAAGAGAATTAGGAGAATTCATGTTAAAGAAGTGGCGCATTGCATTTATCTTGATTTCATTGGCAATGCTGAGTGTTCTTATTGCTGCATGTGGCGCTAGTACCGGTGGTTCAACGACTCCCGCCCCCACTGCTAATACAAGCGGTATCAATTGTGTTTCAGGTACTTTGAATACTGGTGGTTCGACTGCGTTGGGACCTCTGGTTCAGGATGCTGCTAAAGCGTATCACACTGCATGCTCTGGTGCGAACATTACTACTCAGTTGACTGGTAGTGGCGCAGGCTTGTCAGGTGCTCACGATGGTAGCTTACAAGTTGGTAATTCTGATAACTTTGTGAGTCTGAAAACAAATCCAACTTATACGGATTTGACTGATAACCAAGTCGCAGTTGTTATTTTTAATATCATGATCAGTAAAGACATAACTGGTGTTACCAATCTGACGACTGCACAGTTGCAAGGTATTTACTCAGGCAAGATCACCAACTGGGATAAGGTTGGCGGTAATAATTTACCGATCACCGTAATCAGTCGCGCTTCTGGTTCTGGTACGCGTAATACCTTCGAGAAGTATATTCTGGGAACCCCAGAGACAATCACTGGCGCGAGCCATATAACTGCATCATCTTCTGGTGATGTCGCAACGAACATCGCGAAAAAGAGCGGCGCTATTGCATACGATACCGTCCATTTTGCGAGTCTGAACAGTCTGACGACAGTTAGCATCGATGGAGCGACTCCCACGCAGGCTAATGTAGCGAATAATACGTACAAATTCTGGAATATTGAACACATGTACACAAAAGGTGCTGCTACTGGTCTTGCGAAGTCTTTCATTGACTACGTCAAGGGGACAAGTGCTGCATCTTTACGCCAGCAAGATGGCTTCATGGATATCAGTGCACTTTCAGCATCCGCAGTTACTGCAAAGACTCCCAAACCCTAATTAAACAATTAGAGCTTGGTTTATATATACAGCTATGTCCCTGGAACACTATCCAAGCTGTTCTAGGGACATAGTACAAGCACCAAATGAAGTATCGAGTTTGCGGAGCGTTTTTCAGCTAAGGAGTTGCGCATAGTGGCGGCTAATACTATACAGGTGAACGTTCAAGAAGAGGATCTGCGAACGCGATCTCGACGAGGACGCTGGGTTGATCAGGTCGCACATATTGTTTTCTTAGTATGTGCATTGTTGGTTATTGCTATCATCTTTGGCGTATTCATCTTTCTAGGATATAACGGGTTAAAGATGTTTCAGGACCCGAGCGCTAGAGATTTCTTTACCAGCACGAATTGGAATCCTAATGTTGGTGCTTCTTCCAGCTATGGAGCGCTTGGTTTTATTTTAGGTTCAGTTGTTACAACGCTGCTTGCGATTATCATTGCCACCCCATTTTCCTTTGCGATGGCCCTCTACATGACTGAGTTGGCTCCTCAATGGGTGAATGCCGCGTTGCGTCCATTGTTAGAAATTTTTACAGGCATGCCATCAGTAGTGATCGGATTTTTAGCTTTGCTCGTGCTAGTGCCATGGCTAACGACAGTCGCTGCCCCCATTGCTCCTTCAGCAGCGAATGCTGGTGTTGGTTGGGGTGCTGCAACGATTGTTTTAATCGTAATGGTCTTGCCCACTATCGTCAGTATTTCTATTGATGCTATCAAGTCTGTGCCTGACAGCGTACGTGAAGCTAGCCTGGCCCTTGGTTCAACGCGCTGGCAGATGATGAAAGATGCTGTATTGCCTGCGGCTGCGGCAGGTCTGGCAACGGCGGTTGTGCTGGGGATGACTCGAGCTATCGGTGAGGCTTTGGCTGTTGGACTGGTCCTTCAAGGTGATGTACACCTGCCAACCAATCTCTTTTCCCTAGGAACCTTCTTTCAGCCAAATATCAATATGACGGAAGCCATTTTGAACTACTTTAGCGAATCTTCTGGCACACAACGAGCAGGCTTCTTCATGCTAGGCTTTGTGCTACTGGCTATCTCTTTCTTATTTATCTGTGTGAGTCGCTATATTGCCAGTAGGAGCGTGTATAAATGAGTGTTCAATCGCCGGTTTCATCGCTCGAGAGAGATGATCGACAACGTATGCTTGTACTGGAGCGTTTGGCTCATCGTTTGCATATCAAGAATAACATTGCAAGTATTATTCTCGCCCTCGGGACGGCCGTTGGCGCATTGCTCTTTCTCTCGATCATTATCGATTTGTTGATAACTGGGGTGCCTTATCTGATTAATCCAGACTTTTATGGCAATAATGGTACTGGCACGGTTGGGCAACAGATCTTTAATACACTTTATATACTGGTATTCACTGAAATTATTCTAGTGCCGATCGCTTTGGCGGCGGCGATTTATCTCGTGGAATATGCACGTCAGGGTCCTTTTGTGACAGTTGTCCATTTTGCGGCAGAGACGTTGGCTGGTGTGCCTTCATTGGTGCTCGGCTTATTCGGATATCTAATCTTTTCAACCGTACTGGGATTTGGACTGTCGCGTTTGTCTGGTGTGCTCACCTTGCTCTGCCTCAACTTTCCGATTGCTTTGCGCCTCTTTGAGGATGGGCTTGTAGCGGTAACACGCGAACAACGTGAAGGCGGTCTGGCTCTTGGTTCGACGCGCTGGCATATGATTCTGGACGGTAGTGCTCCCTTCCGCCTTACCAGGCATTATTACAGGTATCGTATTGTCGGCAGGAAAAATTATTGCAGAAGCTGCTGCGATCATCTTTACGATGGGATCATCCAACGGAGGAAACGTTTACACACTCAATCCTATGATCAGCACCGATAACCTGACCATCCATATCTGGTATCTGCAAACATCAGGAGTTGTTCCTCAGAATGTTGCTAATGCTGTGTCGGCTGGATCAGCGGCTCTGCTCATTATCATTTTGCTTGTGATTAATCTTGGATCACGTTCCCTTGGGCGCTTGATTTAACGTAGAGTTATGGCGGCGTAGCGTTTGTGTTCTACGGCTTGATAGACAGAGTATGCTGCAAAAAGCATGAGAAGTGAGGATCAGAGAATGATAAATCTTTCAGCAAACAGCGTGATTGAAAATATGGCCCTGCCTGATGGTGCAAACATCTATTCGCGTAAGGTCGCTCGCAGTGGACATATCTCCTACGAGGGGCGTCCATATTTCATCAGTAAAGCGCTGGCGGGACGTTATATCCGTTTGATCGTTGTCGATGACCGTATGATTGTCGATGCGGCTATTCCTTTGCATAAAGAGTATGCATTGGTCTAAAGCAATCTTGTAGCTAACAGTGAAAGCGTAAAGAGGAGATATGATGGAGAAGCAGCGTCAGAATCCAGTCTCTCTGGCTCAAAAGCCATCAATAGAGATTAGCCCTCTAAATGCTGGGGAGCAAGAAAACGTGTCAAAGGTATCTGAAGCTACTGAACATATGGGTCATTTTGATCCTACGAAGATGTTAAATGCAGGTGCTGAAGTAAAGATAGATGTAATCAAGACACAATTTTTCTATGGCTCGAAGCAAGCGTTGTATGATGTGTCATTGCCGGTGCGGGATCGACAGGTTACCGCGCTCATTGGTCCATCTGGATGTGGCAAATCCACTTTTTTACGTACGTTAAATCGTATGAATGATCTGATCCCCGGAACCCGCATCGAGGGTGAGGCCAAATTTGATGGCTTCAACATTTATGACAAGAAGACGGATGTGGTCCTCTTACGCCAACGCATCGGTATGGTCTTTCAGCGCCCCAATCCCTTTCCTAAATCGATATTTGAGAATGTCGCTTATGGACTGAAAGTACAGGGGAAGTCGCCGAAATTCATTCAAGAGCGTGTGGAGAAGAGTCTGCGTAGTTCAGCGCTCTGGGATGAGGTCAAGGATCGCTTGCATACTTCAGCCCTAGGACTCTCCGGTGGACAACAACAGCGTTTGTGTATTGCGCGTGCTCTGGCGGTTGAACCCGAAGTGTTGCTGATGGATGAGCCTTGTTCCGCCCTTGATCCGATTGCAACGCTGAAAATTGAGGAGTTGATTACCGAGTTGGTAAAAGATTATACAATTGTAATTGTGACACATAATATGCAGCAGGCTGGACGCGTCTCTCATTTTACAGGCTTTTTCCTGAGTGGTAAATTGATTGAAGAGGCTCCTACGCCTGACATCTTTGAGCATCCTCAGCGCAAAGAAACGGAAGATTATATCAGTGGGCGTTTCGGATAAGATCGAGTAGCCAGGAGGGCGACTGTGGCGCGTAAGATTCTCGTTGTGGATGACGAAGAGGTTTTGGTTGAAGCCATTATGTACAATCTGATACAGTCTGGCTATCAGGTGTTGACTGCATCGGATGGCGTGACTGCGCTTGAGATTGCGCGTCGCGAGACTCCTGATCTTATTGTGCTTGATATTATGCTGCCTGGTATGGATGGTTTAGAGGTCTGTCGCCAGTTGCGACGAGAGAAGCGGACCTCGACTGTGCCGATTATTATGCTCACGGCGAAGGGCGACGAGATTGACAAGGTGGTTGGCCTGGAGGTCGGGGCTGATGATTATGTCACGAAGCCATTTGGACGACGTGAGTTATTAGCTCGCATCCGTGCCCTCTTACGCCGCGTTGATTATCCGCTGGAATTTGATGAGCATGCCAGGACTCAAGATGCTGCTAGCAATAATGTTCCAACTCATCCACATAGCGAATTAATCGCGGGACCATTGCGCATCGATCAGGCTGGCAGACGCGTTAATTGCCGTGGACAGGACTTAGAGTTACAGCCCAAGCAATTTGATCTGCTCACATACCTTGTGCGCAATCGCGGAACTGTCTTGACACGAGATCAGTTACTCCATAACGTCTGGGGTTATGATTATGTGGGTGATACACGAACTGTTGATGTGCATGTTCGTTGGTTGCGTGAGAAATTAGAAGAAGAGCCAGCGAATCCTAAGTTAATTCAAACCGTACGTGGTGTCGGCTATGTTTTCCGCTTTTAACTGAATATACGTCCAATAACAGAGAAGCAGGATGATCATATACAAAGATCGCCCTGCTTCTCTATGTAACTAGACTTCTGCTTGAGGTGATTTTTCGGGTTCTGCTGATTTGGTGCTGGTCTGTAGTTTTGCCAGTCCTTCTGCAATAGCCGTCGCCACCTCCGTCTCGGCGGTCTGACGGGCAACGCGGAGCGCATTTTTGATCGCTTTCGCATTGGAGCGTCCATGAGAGATAATCGCGGAGCCGTTGACGCCGAGCAGAGGGATACCACCATATTCGGCATAGTCCAAGCGTTTAAAGACTTTACGTAAACTTGGTTTGAGTACGGCTGCTGCTAGCTTATTAATTAATGAACTCGTCATCTGCTCGCGTATGAGTCCAAGTATCGACTCGGCTAAGCCCTCACCAAACTTGAGAACCACATTACCAAGAAAGCCATCGCAGACTACGATATCGACGGACCCACTAGGAACGTCTCGTCCCTCAACATTACCGATGAAATTGAGACCAAGTGTGCCAGCCGTCTGTTTTAGTAATTGATGGGTTTCGATGATCTGCTGGTTCCCTTTCGTCTCTTCTTCTCCATTGGAGAGTAGTCCGACACGGGGAGAGGATATCTTGAAGATACGTTCCATATAAATAGAGCCCATCAAGGCAAATTGTGCCAGGTATTCGGGCTTACAGTCGGTGTTGGCTCCCATATCGATAACCAGGCAGGGCTCTTTGCGGGTCGGGAAGATGCCACCGAGAGCTGGTCGATCAACGCCGGGCAAGCGTTTGAGTGTAAAGAGGGACGCTGCCATCATCGCTCCACTATTACCCGCAGAGACTGCTCCCAGTGCTTTTCCATCGCGTACAAGCTGCAAGGCCAGAACCATCGACGCATTTTTCTTGCGGCGTACGGCTGTAGCAGGATGATCATCCATTTCAATGACTTCATCCGTATGGATAATCGGTAGATCCAAACCAGTCGTATCATGTTTCGCCAGTTCAGCCTTGATAACCTCTTCACGCCCAACGAGGTAGACCCCCATGTGATATTCACGGGCAGCCTGCACTGCGCCTGAAATGGTTTCGCCAGGTGCCTTATCCCCGCCCATCACATCGAGAGCGACGCGAATAGGAGCACTATTGGCAACGCTCATGCTTTTCTTCCCCCAGGTTCTCCAATGGTCTCTTTGACCAGGTCAACCAGCTTATCGAGGTCAAATGGTTTATAGACAATATGCTCGACACCAGCGGCGCGGAACTCTTTCTCCTCATTGCCCGCGCCCAGCAAGGCTGTCACGACAATCACAGGAATCTGATGGTCAACGGCCATTGCCATCAACTTGAGTTCATCGCGCCCATCCAGATAAGGCATCATCAGATCGAGCATAACGAGGTCGGGTTGGTGCTCACGAACCGCGTCGTAGAAACGCAGACTCTGGGTAGTCATAAACGTCTCATAGCCTTCATCTGCCAATGCCTCAGTTAGTAAATCCGCGATCGTTGGATCATCGTCCATTATAAGGATCTTTTTGGTCATGGAAGCATCATCCCCTCATCTCACAAAAAACAATATCGCATGCAGCGATAGGCCTCTACTCAGCAAGGAAGCGAGTATATAAGCCACTCTGCGCAGACAAATGTATTATAACACCATCAGGCATCGTATGTGCGTTTCAATCTGACTTTTTAGTGTTACGGTAGGACTATGGTTCAGTTACCCGCCATCGTCAGCATAGCGCTGTATATCAAGCGCTGTATATAGGTTGTGGGTGTACGATAAAGAGAGGACATATGGTTTGCCGCATTCACGTTCACGTTCACGTTTACAATTACGATCAACATGCGCTATACTAGCGATAAAAGTCCGCTTAGAATTTGCGTTAAAGTCGGCGTTTGGTTGTGTCTGGAGGAAATCTTTTCGTGAAAATCACATGTAAGCAACAGGATTTGAATCGTGGTCTCTCTACGGTGAGCCATGCAGTCTCAAGTCGAAGCACGCTCCCTATCCTGGCAAATATTTTACTATCGACAGAGCAAGGGAGTCTAAAACTCTCGGCCACTAATTTAGAGATAGGCATCAATTGTATGATTGATGCGGAAGTTTTGGAAGAGGGCACAACCACGGTGCCAGCCAAGACATTCACCGATCTTGTGAACAGCCTGCGCCAAGGTCAGGTTGAATTGACCGTAGTTGAGGACTCCAATGATATCAATGTGAAGAGTCCTGGCAGTAACGCGAACATCAAAGGCATGGACCCATCGGAATTTCCTCTGATACCCAGCGCAGAAGGGGATGAGGAGCCAATTATCCTGGATGCAGGTCTGCTGAAAGAAATGATCGCACAGGTAGTTTTCTCGGCTGCCGATGACGACTCACGTCCAGTTTTGACCGGGGTGCTGGTTGAAGTAGTCGACGAAAAGGTCTCGTTTGCTGCTGCCGATGCGTTCCGTCTGGCATTGCGTATCTCGCCATTGCCCGGACACGTTTCCGAGCACAACTCAATTCTTATTCCTGCTCGCACATTAAGTGAGCTGGCACGTATCCTGCCATCGGAGGGAGCCGTGCAGATGGTTGTGACTCCCAACCGCAGCCAGGTCCTTTTCCACACCGAGCATATCGATCTGGTATCGCGCTTGATTGAGGGAACTTTCCCCAACATCAAGGCAGCGATCCCCAAAGAATACGCGACCCGCGCTGTAATCGAAACCAAAGAGTTTGCAGCGGCAGTACGAACAGTCACACCATTTGCCCGTGATAGTTCAAACATCACACGTATCAAAGTCTCCAGCGGCGGCGGCGATGGATCTGAGGGTGGCTCCCTGACACTTGAATCGACTGCCGAAGATATTGGAAATAATGTAACAACCATCAACGCAGCCGTCGACGGACCAGATCAGGAGATCATCTTCAACGTGCGCTATCTGACCGATGTACTCAACATTCTGGACACCCCTGAAGTCGCACTGGAAGTCACCTCAGCTGCACGTCCTGGTGTTGTCAGGCCGGTAAGCGCTGCCGATTATACCTATGTTATCATGCCTATGAGTACCAATCGTTAATTTCCACACCATGTGATTTCCTGCTGTGTTGTGCGAGGTTTGTTTTGCAGCCTCAGGTCGCAAAACAAATCCCACACAACACAGGAGTTACGCAAGGTGTCAGCAAGAGGAGTCCTGAAGAGTACATATATTTTTCCTGGACTTGCTGCCTCGATAAGAATAGTTAAATAGGTTCTTCTCTTTTTTTCTGATGTTGTCCCTAAAATTTTGTCTCTACGGATGGGTAGATGTATCTTTCTCGTCTATTGTTAACCGATTTTCGCAACTATCGGCAGTTGGAAGTATCGTTAGGACCCGGTCTCTTTCTCTTTCATGGTGAGAACGCTCAGGGCAAAACGAACCTGCTTGAAGCGGTCAGTATGCTTGCCACTGCGACCTCGTTTCATGCTTCCAGCGACCGTGAGGTGGTTAACTGGCTGGCTCCTGATCACATCGCGCGTTTGGACGGGACGGTACAACGGCATGGGGATAGTATCCAGTTAGAGATGCTGATCATAGATCCCTCGCCTCCAACGTTTCCAAAGGCTGAGAATGTTCCTGCGCCAGCGCGTAGCATCGAGCTACCTGCGCATAGTCCACGTAAGCGCTACAAGGTCAATGGCGTTCCCAGGAGGACTCTCGATCTGATTGGACAGATGAAGGTGGTGCTGTTTGCTCCTAGCGATCTGCATCTTGTCGATGGCGGTCCCGATGAGCGGCGGCGCTTTATGGATCGTGCTTTGTGTCAGCTCCAACCGCGCTATAGCCAGGCGCTGGTAACATATCGCAAGATCGTGAGTCAGCGATCGGCGCTGCTGAAACGTATCCGCGAAAACCAGGAAGATCCAAAGATGCTCAATTATCTAGATGAGCAATTGACACAGCTTGCCAATCAGATTATTTATGAGCGTGTACGCATGGTCGATGCTTTAAATGAGCAGGCCAATCAGTTTCAGCAGGTGATCAGTGGCGGTCGGGAGCAGCTACAGATTATTTATCGCCCCTCTTTTCGTATTGATCCGAGCTGGAGTCCGTTAGAGGCTCCTCAGCACTACCGTGAGCAGTTGCTCGAAGTGCGTAAGCGAGAGATTATACAGGGAGTCTGTCTGCGTGGACCTCATCGCGATGAGCTGGAGTTTCTGGTCAATGATGTGAATATGCTCTCCTATGGCTCGCGTGGACAACAACGTACGGCCGCTCTGGCAGCCAAACTGTCCGAGCTATCCTTCATGCATACAAGTACCGGCGACCAACCCATCCTATTGCTTGATGATGTCTTTAGCGAGTTGGATAGTCTAAGGCGTGAGTATCTGCTGACTCAGATCGCTCACTATGAGCAGGTGATGCTGACTTCAACCGATCTGGATAGCTTTCCAGCTGATCTGGCTCAACGCTCTTACCGTTATCGGGTCACTGATGGCGCATTGACAAAAGAGTAGTACCTCTATAGAGCATCAGCTCTCTGTTTGGAGGCCGTAGTTTTTTTGCTGTAAGCTATTCCAATTTTGCTGCATGCGCTCAATCTCAGCTTCTGCGGGCTGATTCTGGCTGTAGCGCGCCGTTGTATAGATCTCAGTTACCACCTGGATCTCTGGTCCTAGTGGCGCGAATGGCTGGTTGAGTCTTTGTTCTAGCTCATAGGGCGTCTCATTATGCCATCTGCTGAAGCCACGGGATGCAGTCCACTGCAGAAAGGCGCGATAGATAGCTCTCACATCGCGATTGACGACCATGCTTTCCTCTTCTTCTCTGCTATGCTCCTCTACAGGTTGCGCCGTCTCATGGCGCTTGAAACGATTTAGGAGCGCTAGTAGTAGCCCCTTGATCTGTGACCAGAACAATGACCATGACCATAGGCTCTCATGTTGATCGCGTTGTACGCGTTTGACTAGTGCTCGCTTGCGCAAGATGCGAGCGGTGACGATCACAATTGTAACAATGGCTGCAATAATGATGATAATCAACATAACTGATGCAAACGATTGTACCACTGCCGGTACCTGTTGTGGCTGTGCCTGTTTGAGGGGTTTGAACGGACCCTGTGGGGTTTGTATAGTTGGCTGGGACTGGAGTTTTCCGTTTAATTGAATGAATGAGAGTAGAAAAGCGAGCGCCATTGCAAGCCCATGGGCTATCTTATCATAGAGTTGTCCTGCGGGCGACATGGCATCCATGATGGCAGTCAGCAGAGCTGGATTGAATATGACGCTTACTATGAGCGCAATCATTGTCAGCAGTAGACAGACTAATCCAACGGTTGACATCACCAGACGGTCCTGGATGTATTTGTTGCCGTGAAGTCCGATGAGATGTTCTTGTCGCACGAAGATGGCATGTGCAAGCGCTCTGGTGAACAGCGCGAGGCAGAAGAATAAGAGCAGTAATAGAAGTAAATTAGCTTGATCAAGATCGGATACGGCTTGTAACAGGATCACTAGCGCAAAGATCATTCCTCCGATGATTAGTCCTCGTGTGACTGTGCTCGGTTCTATGGCGTAGCGTGCGGTGCGTATGCCGTGATAACTCAGACCGTATGAGAGCAGTATGATGGCGATGCTGGCAAAGGCTGTGCTGTTAATTTGCAGCAAATCGTAGAAGAATGTACCAAGCCAGATTGGATTCCATAAGGCCACGTTGGAATAGAACGTTCCCCAGACGACGCATAAAATGATCACCGCTTGTACGATAATAACTGCTGTCACAGAGCTACGGAGTTGTGCCAGAGTGAATTTATATCGTTTCTGGGTGCCAGCGGTGTGATCTGGTAGCGTCAATGCACACCAGGCTGAGACGAGGACGATGAGAAATGGTGCCCAGAGTGGCATAAATGGTCCAGTTTGACCGAAGAAATGTAAGCGACCGAAGCCGATTAGAAGAGTAGCCATCCAACAGCATTGCATAGCCGCATATGCTAAAGGCAGCAATTGCTCACCCCAACTCATCGTATCGGCCAGAGCACGCGGACTACTGAGCGTACGTTCATCTTTTAGCGGATCATTGATTGGTATGTGTGGAGTAAGATCCATCGCAAATCCTTTCGCCTGTAAGCTTAGTACACGAGCATTTATCTCGATTATATTACCTACAAATTTTTCTACTCAGGCATAGTATAGCGTGTTCAAACTACAAATCATATGGGCAAAATAGGAACCTGAAAAGAACGATTTGGCTATGCTTAATTAAATGCTGCTTTAATTTACCTTTATTAATTTGTTTGAGGATGCTTCGATGGTGCTTGCGAAATCCTTCATGATGTTGGCCTTTTTGTGATAATGCTTGCAAGAATGTCTGGTTATTATTTCGACTTATCCACATTTGTTCGTACTTGTCCACAGAAAATGTGGATAAGTCAATAGAAATTGCTAGAAGTACTACTTACGTAATGAGATAGGGAGTGCTCGGCAAAATCATCCATGAGTAGGCTGCACGCGGCGCTTGAAATGAGTAGTTATGTAAGTTTTTTAGGATCTTGTGGGCAGATATGGTTCTACTTCTCTATAGATACTTTCCGGCTCTATGCTATCGATGATATCGGTCTTGCCCCAAGTGATGGCTGCCTCTAGCTGCTGATAGCTGTATGGATTGGGTTCCAGTGTGACTCCTCGATGCCAGGGGGTGGAGGCCCAGATGGATCTAGAATAAATGTTGCCTGGCAGGTAGGGAACGATAGTTGGGATATCTAGCGCTCCAGCAATATGTCCTGGTCCGGTATCGTTGGAGAGCGCCAGGTTGGCGTGCTTCATGATAGTCGCTAGATCTCGTAGCGATTGTGTGCTTTGGATGGTTACACGGGCGTTCTGCTGTACTCCTGTGTAGTCTTGTAGCCATTCTGCGATATCAGATTGTTTGAAGCCAGCCGGTAGATTTTTATCTGGCCCACAAAGCACTAGAAACTCGATCTTTTGCTGTGGCACATATTGAGCAAAGTGCTGGCAGATCAGTTCCATTACCTCATCCCATTTCTCGTAGCACTTGGCAAGGACGACCGATTGAAAGATACAAATCACTTTAAATACGTCCTGGTCGATATGCCAGTCTCTCATCAACTGTTGATAGCGGATCTCATCATCTCTCAACAGGATGTGTGGTTGGATTGAGGGTGTATCGAGGACGTTGTGCGGGAGCGCAAAAAGATCCTCTATATAGTCTGCGTAGCGACGCTCTGGACCGCGTTGTGCGTAGTTACGTACGCCGACCCGAAACAGTTGTCCGAGAATGGCCAGTGGAATTTCCTGTTTCTGTATTGCCTGATCCTTGGCGAGATCGTCTGTGTCGCCGCTTTCTTCGTTTTCGATGGCTAGATAAGGTATCCCATCGTGTGCGCCATGCAGATCGAGAACGACAACTCGCTCATTTGCCATCTCGGGAAACGCGAACATTGAACGTATCGCTTTGACATCCTGGATAGGTTGCTCACATGGATGCACGGTGATCGGTGACCAGTAGGTTTGTTGATAACTTTCTGGCAGGAATAAGTCTGCTGCATCTGCATCGACTAGCAGATGGATAGGTGTCCCTTCTTTGTTAAGCCAGCGGAGCGCCTCCAGCGTACCTGTCAGCAAAGCCGTTCCGACCACACACTCGCCCAGCCTACCAGCCTTGCCTCCCAGAAGCATGATGATGGTTGTGGCCTGACTTAACAGGTGTCGATTTGCCTCTAAGAGTGCCTGCTCTTGTGTAGATAATGTTGGTTTGGCATTCGCTGCCACATCAACTAAAAAGGGCAGAGTATACTCTTGCATCTGCGTTTGTTTTAGCTCGACTGATCCTGTGCCTAACAAAGAAACATCAGCAGCACTATTAAGAATGCCCATCGAAAAATCTCATCTCCCTCTGCTCGTATTACTAAGATGGCTATTAAGCCTGGAAAAGTGTATCAAAGGGATTGAGTAAACGTCAAGTTTTGGTTGTCTCAGTATCTCTCGCAGTTCTAAAGTTTGCGTTGGTCCAATATTATACTTTTACGGGAACGCACGTGCTTCCTGCCTGCATTCGTAAAGTTTCAATAAAATCTTGCGTTGTTGGGAGTATCTGATTACGGCTGGCAAGATCCAGATACGCAAAGGAACCAGGCCATCCAATGAGGAGAGCCCGGTTCCTGCTGTTGACTTTACCGCGTTGCGGATACTACTTTGACTAGCGTCCGCGAGCCTGTGCGTAGCGTTTGGCAACGACATCCCAGTTGACAACGTTCCACCAGGCACTCAGATACTCTGGACGGCGGTTCTGATATTTCAGATAGTAAGCATGCTCCCATACGTCGTTACCGATGATAGGAGTGTTACCGTCGATCAGTGGGCTATCCTGGTTGGCTGTCGATACGACTGCCAGATTGCCACTCTTGTCGAGGACAAGCCAGGCCCAACCGGAACCAAAGCGTTTGGCGCCAGCATCATTGAACGCATCTTTGAATGCGCTGAATGAGCCGAATTTAGCGTTGATAGCAGTTGCCAGATCGCCTGTCGGCTCCTTGCTGCCTCCAGGTGTCATTGTCTCCCAGAATGCAGTATGGTTAATATGTCCACCGCCATTGTTGCGGACAGCCGTACGTTTTGCCTCAGGGATATCATTGAGGCGACGAATCACCTCTTCAATTGTCAGATTGGCAAATTCGGTGCCCTCAAGGGCGGCATTCACATTAGCGACATAGGTAGCATGGTGCTTGTCATGATGTAAATGCATCGTTTGCTCGTCAATGTAGGGTTCTAACGCATTGTAAGCATAAGGTAGCTCGGGAAGTTTGAAAGCCATAACACATCTCTCCTTACTCAAATATAATAGGAGCGAAATCTCCTAGTTTGACATTGAGGTCCCAACCTGCCCTATTAGTGTTCTATCAAGCGAGCAGGTATGAGAGGATATTATTCACATGTTTAGTTGTATGCGATGGAGCGGGTGGTTGTCAAGCCAAAACAAAGTTTCTGTAGAAGACATACACCATTTGTTGTTGGCCTCACCGCTTTATGGATGTCCCTATTAGTATACGCATCTGGCGAAAGGAAAGAGGACAGACTTTAGCTTATCAAGAGGGAAGATTTAACAGCTTTTGATGAGTGGCTATTTTTGCATAGATTGAACAGGTCTGTTCGCATCAAAATACTATTTGAAGCACGATCAGACAGACTGATCTCGTCAGAGGTACCACTCAGAGCAGCAGGAAACGCAGAAAGATCAGGGTCTGTGTTATAATGCCGCCAAACTATATGTTCTAAGCGTTGTTTTTGAGGAAATTCGTGCAATGAAAATCGGGAAAATTGTCAAGTCAGATTCGCATATCAATTATGTTTGCCAGGTGTTCGCGCCCCGAGAGGCTGACATCCAACCCGGTCCAGCTGATTACGCCTTTGGACGCTTTGTGCGTATTGCGCTACGCGGAGAGCGATCAGAGGACCCTAGCGTCCTGCTAGATGAAGCTCTGGGGCAGAGCCGAGAACCAGTCACATATGCAGTCGGCATCATTTACGACACAATCTTACAAAATCCCGCCTTTGGAGCACTGGGTCCGCGTCTTTCGAACGAGATGCAGGTAGAATTATTCTCGCCTGACTACATCTCCGAGAAGGCTGTGATGATCTATGTGATGATGCTCGGTATGCTGGAGCAGCATATGCTAGCAGATGGTAAATTAGAGGTGCTTTCGGTTATGCATGGTGTGCCATTGCTCTCTCTCGAACTGGATAGCGAGATCGAGACGATGACTGATGAAGAGGTTCAGGCATTTCATTTCTTTCGTGATCCTGTTGGTGGTCCCAATAGTCAAGATCCCTATTTGCACATGGGTTACATTCCACACATCATTGCGCAGCGCAGTAGCCTGTTACCGATGGTAACCCTGCGTATTATCGACCAATTAGAGCATCTCTTTCCTCAAAATCTCGCATTACTCTCTATCGTAAAACGGAACTTTTCCTGGCGGCTTAAAGTGGAAACTACCGGGTAGTCGAGGTATCCAATTATGTTTGATCAATCTGGAATGGTCTCTCCTACGCAGCCTGCTGTTCGACGCCCTGTCGGGATCACAAAAGGGCCAGGCGAAGCGACACATGAATATACTTTTGTCTCTCGCGACGATGAGCAGGTCTTAAAGAACGGCGAATATGTCTATTATGAGCTCCTGGACCCTGATGGCGCTTTTCACAACGGAACTGGTCAAGTAGCGCTGCGCCGTGTCCTTGGTCGTGTCATCAAGCGTCTGCCTTTACAACTGTATCCAGACACCTTTCTCGGCGAGCCAGATATTCCTCCCGCCCAAGTGGCGGCGATGGTCGGCTATAGTTCGCACACGAACGAGTTATACGAGCTGCATGTTGCGATTATGGGCTATTATGATGTCGCCACCGGCTCATTTATCAATCCCTGGATTCCTCCTCAATCGGGCAAGCAGATTTATCTGGCCGATAATGTGATGCTGACGGACATTCTGAGTCGGAAGCATGATATGGAGCCTGGTTCGGCGACGATTGGATCGCTGTTGACACGTGCCCCCAATGCTGTCCCAGTAGTATTATCCGTCAAAGATCTGGTCAGCACACATCTTGCGATTATTGCTAGTACCGGTGCCGGAAAGAGTTATCTCGCCAGCGTCGTCATCGAAGAGTTGATGAAAGCTCAGAACAAAGCCTGTGTATTGATCGTCGATCCACATGGTGAATATGGCACATTGGATCAGATTGCTAACTTCCCACAGTTCTCTGAGGACGGAAATGGGGAGGGTCGTGGCTATCGTGCGCAAGTACAGGTCTATAAGCCGGATCAGGTCAAGGTACGTATCTCAACGCTAAATATGGGCGATATGCGCCAGTTGCTCCCAGAGATGACGGAGAAACAACAATATCTCCTGAATAGTGCCTTGCGCAAAGTCAGAGAGACCAAGAGGAGCCATCCCTGGGGTGTGGCGGACCTGAAGCAGGCTATCAAGGCGGCTGCTCGTCAGAAAAATGATGATGATGGCGATGGCGCTGACGATTTGAGTACTGTTCATGCTCTGACTTGGCGCGTTGAGCAGCGCTTCGAACAGAGCTTTACTTTTGATGATACACAGCATCTTGACTTGCCAGAAATTTTTCGTCCGGGTCAATGTACGGTGCTACAGCTTAATGAGATAGACGAACGTGATCAACAGGTCATTGTGGCGACGTTGTTACGACGTTTGAACCAGGCGCGTATGGCTACAGAGCGAGGTCAAGTACATTCTGGTGAAACGTATCTGCCCTATCCAGTCTTTGTCCTGATCGAAGAGGCCCACCACTTTGCGCCAGGAGGGACAGAAGTTGTATCGACCAACATCCTCAAACAAGTACTGGCGGAAGGACGCAAATTTGGTATCGGTGTCGGTTTAATTAGTCAGCGGCCCGGAAAACTGGATGCTGATGTACTGAGTCAGTGTCAGACCCAGTGTATTATGCGTATTGTCAACGAAATCGATCAGAAGAGCGTCGCAGCAGCCATTGAGGGCGTCGGACGCGATCTATTGGATAATTTACCCGCTCTCTCAAAAGGACAGGTAATCGTGGCAGGAGCAGCCGTCAACACACCCGTCATTTGTCGTGTCCGCACCCGTCACACGCAGCACGGCGGCGAAAGCAAAGATGCTCCAGATATGTGGCAGCAATACTTTCAGCGTGATACTGAGGAGAGCCGTCGTCGCACAGATGCGCCACTGAACGGGAATCGAGGCTTTAATTTGTTGAGGTAAACCAGAGATCATGAAACAGCGGAAATTATTTAGTGGCATTGGATTGATCGCCCTGCTTAGTTGGGGCGGTCTGTTTTTGTTCACATATAATGTGCCCCCCTCGACACTGCCGGCCCTGCCAGTCTTTTTCGTGCTTCTCGCTGTTGCCCTGATGCTTACATTCTCTCCACTTGCTTACTTGATTGGCCAGCGACTCCTTTTCACGCGTCGCTATCGATCGACCGCAAGCCAGGCACTGCGTCAAAGCGCCTTATTTACATTTATCATCATTGCCAATCTAGTCCTATGCCTGTTGCATAGCTGGAATCTCCTGACAGCATGCATCATCGTAGCTGCAGCCATCATCGTAGAAGTGCTCTCCCTGGCGCGTAAAGCCTGATTAATGTCGCCATTACTATGAATAGTAATAACGTCGAATTGTATTTGGTTCTTTACTTGTATTTAGTATCAAAGAACAAATACATCGACGTTATCATATATTCTATAAATTACTCTTTAATATCGCGTTTCACTGTAAGGAAAACGGCGACGACAGCAAAGATGATGCCATAGACGACGGCGACCCAGATTGTATGTGAGCCGTCGACCGGGACCAGTGGAGTGATAAGAATTGCTCGCACGCCGAGATTCGCTGGTAAAATCGACTGAGACATGATATTCAAGTTTGGACCTAGGAAGTAGGCCGTCACATTGTTCCAGAAATTATTTTGAGTAATCAGATAGCCTAGACGAAAGAATTCTGAACCAATATTATCGGTCGGGAACCAGGCCAGGCCCAGACACAAGCCGATAGTTAAGGAACGTCCAAGCACGTTGGCGAATGTCCCCAATAGAATTGTTACCGCTGTACTGATAAGGACGGTGCCAACGCCTACAAAGGTGTCGGACCAGAATTGTGAAGTGATCGAGTTGAGTGCGTTGAGGTTACCGGCACCTATCATCAAGACAATACAAATCAAGATTGCTTCGAGAATAAATGATCCAAGCAATACCAACAGTGCTACAATTGCGATACTTGTCACTTTGGCTATGAGCAGTGTAAGTTTGCCAACACCACGTGATACCAGCACACGAACGGTTCCCATCTGAAATTCCAGGCCAATCACGTAAGCTGTAATTATTAGGAAATACAAGCCAGTAAAAGCACGCGTAAACCCCAGACCATCCTGCGTTATTGAGTAGACAACGTGCAATGGTGCATGCGTGATTTCATCTTTGAGACCATGGCCTACGGCCTGTAACATAGTTGTTGCGCACAAAAACAGTGCGACAATAATAAGTGGAATCCACGTTGAAAAGCGACGTGACATTTTGAGCAATTCGCCACGCACAATACCAAAGAAACTGGGGGCGGAGGCTCGTAGTTGCGCACGTTCGGCCTCACTAATTTTAATTGCTGAACTTATTGTACTACTCACGATCACTCTCCTGATTCGTTATGTGTTAATTCCAAGAAAATCTTTTCCAGATCCTTTGTTTCATAGGCTAGAGTATCGGGGACAAAACCTGCTTGTACCAGGAAAAGATTGAGATTGCGTCCTTTGCCTTCTGGAGCGAGTGTGACTAGTGCGCCATCTTCATTAATAGATGCCTGAGCGCCCCATGGCTGTTGTCGTACTAATTGCAGCGCATCTTGTGTCTTTTCAACCTGGACAATGAATTCGCCTTCACCTTTAGTGATGCTTTCGATCGTCGTTTCTTTGATCAGTGCACCATGTGAGATAATCGCCACACGTGTGCAGATTTGTTGGATCTCTGCCAGCTGATGGCTGGAGATCAACACGGTCTTGCCTTCTTCCGAAAGCTGATGCATCAGATCACGCATCTCGACGATACCGGCTGGATCAAGTCCATTGGCTGGCTCATCCAGGATGACCAGATCAGGATCTTGTAAGAGTGAGATCGCAATACCCAGGCGCTGTTTCATACCGAGTGAATAGGTACGTACGCGATCTTTTTGACGACTGCTTAATCCGACCAGAGCCAATATTTCATCGAGACGTGAGTTAGAGACTCCGCCGAGCACAGAGCCAACTGCTCGTAGATTATCGCGACCGGACATATAGAGATAAAGTGCGGGTGTCTCGATCAGCGCTCCGACACGTGGGAGTACACGCGTGCGGTTCGTGAGCAGATCTTGTCCTAGAATCTGAATTGAGCCCGCTGTCGGAGTAATCAAGCCTAAGACCATACGGATCGTGGTTGTTTTACCCGCGCCATTGGGACCCAAGAAGCCAAAGATATCACCTTTATGGATATCAAGACTGAGATTATTGACCGCCATGCGTTGTCCATATTGCTTACTGAGACCTTTGATGTTCAGTACAATTTCATCTGAACGCTGCGCAACTGCTGGATGATTTTGGGATACTGGCACAGTAGAAGGTTGATAGACCATATATACTGCCGTTCCTTTCTTGTCTTTGCTTTATTTATTTCATTATGGGAAAGTTATTATGTATGCATATATGAGAAAGTGCGTGATGCTTGTAGCCAATTTGAATCTTCCAATGTTATACATACTCTTTATTTATTCGATTCTAAGCCCTTCTTTGTTGCATTTTTAAACATATTTCTAACAAAATTGTAATGGTGGTTTAAGAGTGGCATTTCTGAAGGTATATGAATATGAGATGTTGGCATGGTTACCTTTCGACACGGTCGACCAATACAAAGCCAAAAGGCCTCTTCTATACTTTTTATAGAAGAGGCCTTTTGGCTTTGTATTGGTTGTGAGTTGTCGACTTTTATTCGGCGACGACAGCTACTTCCTCTGTCTCAAGGCCAAGCAGTTCTGCGAGCGATGGGCGATCCGGGAATTCGCTGAGAATACTCACCGAACGGCGATCGCGGGTCGCATGACCGAATTTGACATAGCCAGGTGCTAATGCGAACAGTGTGTGATCACGACCAACGCCGATATTCACACCAGGGCGAATCTTGGTGCCACGCTGACGAACGATAATGCTGCCAGCAGTTACCAACTGTCCATCATAGCGTTTGACGCCGAGCATCTTAGGCTTGCTATCTCGACCATTGCGAGAGCTACCCATACCTTTTTTGTGTGCCATAGTATAGTTCCTCCGTTAATACGCCTGTGAGTCTTACTTCTCTGGTGAGATCAGACTCTTGCCTTCAGCGAGAATATCATCGATGTGCAGAATAGTGAGTTCTTGGCGATGACCACGACGGTGGCGATAGCGCTTCTTGGATTTGTATTTGAAGACGATCAATTTCTCACCGCGTGCCTGGCGCACAACTGTTGCCAGTACTTCGGCGTTTTCGATATAAGGGGCACCAATCAAGGTTTTATCGGCGTCTGAGATGAGTAACACCTCGCCAATATGGAGTTGGGTGCCGTCTTCGACTGCAAGGCGGTTTACTTCGAGCGTATCGCCCGCAAAAACCTTATATTGCCGTCCACCATTTTTGATGATTGCAAACATGTTTTGTGTTTCTCCTTATAAGTTCCCTACGCGTAGATCCAGGGGGATACGTCGGAGGCATGGGTGGCTCGCCTTTTTGACAGTTCCACTATATCCTGGATACTTTTTCTCTCATATCTTTGCTCAAAAGATGTGCCTGGCCGAAGCTGACGTGCTAGCACAGTTGCATGAACCGGCCATCCAGCGTAGGGGGCTGATCCACATAATTAAGTTTCATGTGGCTCTTGAGGATTATCCTCACGCTTTTAGACATGGCGATACCACGTACTATTTGCGTCACACAATGATAGCAGTGATTATTAGCTCTGTCAAGTTAGGCCAAGAGATCACACCGTTCCCCTGAACAATGCTTAAATCATCCGAAGCACGAGAGACTTAATCTAGCGCATCAAAAAAGATCTGCATCCTTTGGGAGTCACGGCTGTTTTGCAAGGCTGGCATTGGTCTGCTTCTTACTAGAGTGTCGCTGACGGTTTGTATGGATTCCGAGAGGACAATGCTTGAAGTAGTGGTACTATATTACATAAGTGTTAAATAACCTTTTAGATCTTTTTTAAGAACGTGTGAGGTCTATCATTATGACAATAGAGTCCCTTCAGAGCCCCTTTGCGGCCGAGATAGCAAATGACCCAGAGATCGGATCAGCCGTTATCTCTCTACTGTATAAGGATTCTCAGCATCCGGAGTACAACCTGAGCGCTAGTATTGCTCCTGAACTTGGAAGTAATCTGTTTCGTTTTCGTGTCGGAGAGCATGACATCATCCATTGTGAGCGTGAGTTGCTGAAGCGTAGGGATTTTACGGGAGATTTTGTACTCTGGCCGTTTCCTAATCGTGTGCGTGATAAGCGTTATACCTATCGGGGACATGATTACTCTCTCGCCGATGTGAAGCGTCCACAAGGCAACGCTGTGCTGATTCATGGTCTGGTCTTTGATCGTCCCTGGTACTATGATGCGCCGAAAGTATTGCCTGATGCTGTCAGCGTGACAACCTATGTTGATATCAATAAAGAGAGCGGTCATTGGTACGAAGCCTATCCCTTTGATAGTCGTCTCTCACTGACCTACACGCTGACCAGCACGGGGATCAGTATTACCTATCAGATTCAGAATAATGGCTCCAATAGCTTACCTTTTGGATTTGCGCTTCATCCTTATTTTTCCACACTTGCTGGGAAGGACGATACCTACATCCACCTACCTGCTGTAACGCTCATGGAGGCTGATGACGACCTGCTCCCAACTGGTCGTTTGCTGGATGTAACTGGTACTATGTATGCTATGTTTGATCTGCGTACCCCGGTGCCTGTCAGCCACTTGAAAGTAGATCATGTGTATACGGACTTACAGTCGGGAGTAGCGGCAGTAATTGATTATCGCACACCAGGTATCCAGCTCAGTATTACCGGAACTGATGATTTTACGCATGCGGTTGTCTATACGCCTCCTGAAAGTGATCCTTATTTTTGCTTAGAGCATCAGACCTGCTCCACCGATGCGATCAATTTTGATCATCAGAGTGAGGAGCGGCGGAAGATGGGGCATTTATTGGAAGTACAACCTGGTGAACGAGCCAGTGGGACGCTCCGTTACAACGTCAGTTTTGCTGAATAGCGGTTTGCAAAGTGAATGTCAATGTCAGTGTGAAGCAGTCCAGTCAATTCACATTGACATTTTGGTTGTTTTTCCACGCCCAGTTGTGGCTATCTACTCTCCTCGACCCTGAAATACCCACTTTGTTCTGTTCGCATCTCTATAGTAAGGAGAAGAGAGCTTTAACAAAACATGTACAATGTCTGGACTGTGTGGATGTGATGTGTTATCTTATAGCGCATTAATAGTTCTTTAGAGGCATCCAAGCTATTGGAGCGTGTGCTTGTTTTCTTCAAGCTTGCCTGGATAGCTGGAGATGAATATGTCTACCTATGATGGATCGATGATATTGCCTGACCTGAAACAATATTCAGATCAGCCTGTCTTTAATACAAAGGCCGTTGTGCAACAAACAGGCGTTCCGGCTCCAACATTGCGTGCCTGGGAACGTCGTTACGCATTGCTGGTTCCTGAACGAGCTGATAATGCATATCGTCTTTACTCTGAACGTCATGTTGCGCTTATCCACTGGCTTAAAGAGCGTGTGGATAGTGGCATTTCAATTAGCCAGGCTGCCGCTCTATTTCGCCATCTGGAGCAGCAGAGACAACATGAGGAGCAAGATCGGCAGCGCGTCACGGAGTCCCCTGAGATATATTTTGAGCTTCCGCCAGATTGCCCACCTGCTTTCGAGATTGGTTTGAATTCATCTGATTCCAATTTGGCACAATTTGCTGATCTTGAGGAGAACCACATTACACCAGATCGAAGTCTTGCCGCCATCTTCATTATCCTATAGTCATGAGTTATCTAAGTATGGATATCCAATGGGATATAACCTGCAAACGGCGGGTGCGCAGCTCATCGAAATCTTTCAGGATATGGACGAGCAGGCTGCTCAGGTTTTGATCGGGTATATGCTGTCATTATATTCTGTTGAACAGGTGTGCAATGAACTGATTATTCCCACCTTATGGGAAATCGGAAATCTATGGACTGAAGGCAAATTGACTGTGTCTGTTGAGCATTTTGCTAGCAACTTCGTTCGCGCCATGCTTACCAATCTGTTTCATGTGACCCGCCGATCTACAGATGGGCCCATGATCATAACTTGTTGTGCTCCAGGTGAGCCTCATGAGTTATCTATCTTAATGCTCTCGCTCTTTTTGCGTCGCAACGGTATGCATGTTGTCTATCTTGGACAGAGCATTGAAATAGCCGGACTTATACATACGATCAAGAAGCTTACTCCAGCTGCTATCTGTACCTCTTTGACCTTGCCTGCCTATATGCCAGCATTAGTGAGCCTGGGAAGGCAGATACGGACGTTGATAGATGTGCCACCTCTCTTGTTTTTTGGTGGTCAAGCATTTTTGAGCTTTCCCCAACCAGAAAAACTCATTCCGGAAGGTATCTATATGGATGGAGATTTGCAGGAAATTACTGCCCGCATACAGGTGCTTGTGCCAAGTCATCTCTTCAAGCAACATGTGGAATAGCCCTTCTCGGATTCTTCAATTCTGCATTATTGCTGGATTTAGCCCCCCTTCAATCTACGATCCACGAAATCCAGACGTATGTACTTGTAATATCTCGTTATAGATAACAATTTCTGCTTGGCTGCTGGTAAAATAGATATATCTCTCTATGTGTCTGTCAATTTTCTGTGTAGTAAGGAAGACATTTTATGTTTGTAAACCTTAAATATTCAAAGCAGCTCAAACCTGTTCCTTTGTATGGCGTGTTAGCATTATTGCTTTGTGTATTATCCTGGATCGTATCCTGGTCACATATCAAACCGTTTGGCCCCTATACATTCTTTACACTCTGGCTTGGTTTTATTCTCTTTATTGATGCATTAGTCTTCTCTCGTCGTGGAAGCTCATTACTGCAGCGTATGCGCTGGCGCTATCTGTACTTACTTGGCATCTCTTGCATATTTTGGTGGATTTTCGAGGTGTTTAATATCGCTGTGCAGAATTGGCACTATTTGTTGGATCAATCATACAGTCCTTTGGCTTACTTTCTCTTATCCAGTCTATGTTTTAGCACCGTTCTTCCCGCAGTATTTGAGATGGCAGAATTGCTCTTTACCTTGCCAATTTTTCGCCCACGACTTTCCGCTAACGATCCTGGACCTCGTCTCCCTTTTCCCATCTTCATAAGCTTGGAGTTACTGGGTATCGTCTGTTTTATCCTGCCATGGATCTTTCCTCACTACTGTTTTGCCTTGATCTGGTTAAGCCTCACCTTTCTGCTTGATCCATGGAATAATTTTGTCGGTCGTAAGTCAGTATTTGCGCATATAGCCGTCAGAGATTGGCGTTTCTTTGTGTTGCCACTGAGTGGATTGGTCTGTGGCTTCTTTTGGGAGATGTGGAATTATTTTGCGCTCCCTAAATGGTACTATACCGTTCCCTTTATTGGTTTTTGGAAAGTTTTTGAGATGCCGCTACTCGGATACACGGGATATCTCCCATTTGCGCTTGAATTGTTCGCTCTCTATCAATTTGTTCTCTGGGTTACGCGGCAGAAAAAAGACTTTTTAGCAATTTAGTTGGCTGAATTATGGACCTGATAAGCATAAAAGCACATCAAAGGGAGATGCTTTGTGCCCCCTCTTGACAATACTCTTGCATTTGTACTACTGTACCCGTGTATTATTCTGTTAGTACAAATGTTTACTACTCAGCCAGATAGGCGCATGTGCTTGGTTTCGGTAATCGCAGGGATGAGGCGCTTCTTCTGGCTGTATAGGCAAGATTAGTCAGGAAATTCATGGCGCTGTCTTCTCCATTATTTTGTGATCATTGTGGTGCTGCCAATCGCATGCAAGCTCTCTTCTGTCGAGTTTGTGGTAAGTCATTGCGCCTGACAGATGAGGGTTCCTCTAGCAGTACCCTCACAGGCCTGCTTTCTCCCAGGGTAATGTTGAAGCAGCGTTATCTAATTCTGGGGCAGGCGGGTCGCGGAGGCTTCGGTGCGGTCTACAAAGCGTCGGATCTGGAGTTCGGGAATCGGCTGGTGGCGATTAAAGAGATGAGCCAGAGTACGCTCAGTGGACCAGAACTGGTGGAGGCAATTGCCGCTTTTAAAAATGAAGCTCTGCTGTTAGCTGGACTGACACATCCGAATTTGCCACGCATCTATGAGCAGTTTATGGAGCTGGGGCGATCCTATCTGGTAATGGATTTCATTGATGGGGAAACGTTAGAGGACCGTTTACAGCGCCTGGGTCATGGAAAGTTGCCGCTCGAGAAAATCCTTGATATCATGTTGCAGCTTTGTTCTGTGCTTGAATATCTGCATTCGCGCCAGCCACCCATTATTTTCCGCGATCTCAAGCCTGCGAACGTGATGATTACTTCATTGAGCCATGTCTACTTAATTGATTTTGGTATTGCACGACTTTTCACGCCCGGTCAAGAAAAAGACACGACAGCCCTAGGCTCATATGGGTATGCTCCTCCTGAACAATACGGGAAGTCTCAGACAACGACCCGAGCTGATATCTATAGTCTAGGGGCCACGCTGCATCAATTACTGACCGGGGAAGATCCCTCGGAGACGCCCTTCCAGTTTTCTCCTGTGCACTTGCGCGATGAGCGTCTAACGGGTCTGGCTCCGCTTGTGATGAGCATGGTGAACGTCGATATCTCGAAACGTCCTGCCCATGCGGCCGTTGTACGTCAGGAGTTGCAACACATCGCGATGCAGTATACGATGGGACAGACGTTACCACGTATAGCGATAGATACAATATCCCAACAATTAGCCTCCTCAACGCTAGTCTCGTTGCCTCAGAAATCAGACTTAAACGTTTTGCCCGTATCCGTGCAAACGGCAGGGGCAACGTCGAACAAGATAACTGGTAAACGTTCGGCATCGAAGCATGCAGGGCCGCCAGCGGTCTATCCCCAGGCGAACATGCTCTATATCTGTATGGGACACGCCAGCCGTATTACTGCCATTACATGGTCACCTGATGGTAAATACCTTGCATCGGCGAGCTACGATAAAACGGTCCAAATCTGGGATGCTCTTACCGGCAAACATATAAATACCTATAAAGGTCATCAAGGCCGTGTCAACAGCGTCTGCTGGTCACCTGATAGCCATCTGATAGCATCAGCAGGTGATGATTGTCAGGTATGCCTCTGGGAACCGCTCACGGGTCGAACTGAATATACGTTTAAGCGGCATGCTGAACCCATCAATAGCGTAGTCTGGTCACCCGATGGACAATCCATAGCTTCGGCTGGTGACGAGAAAACGGTCTTAGTCTGGGAGGCCACTACTACAGCGCATGAGGTAAGCGTGACCTATCGCGAGCATACAGATACGCTACAAACGTTAGTCTGGTCGCCAGATGGACGATCTATTGCTTCAGCCGGCAAAGATCGCTTTGTGAAGGTCTGGGAACCGACACGATTGCAACAAAAGCGCTCCTTTTTTTCTACATTATTCTTCCCCACCAGCGGGCAGAAGAGCCTGGGAGGCTATGGAGGGTCAATTACATCCCTCGCCTGGTCTCCAAACGGTGAGCGGCTTGCCTCGGCCAGCAACGACTACCAGGTACGTCTCAGCAGTTTACATTCTGGTCATCTATCCATGACCCTGAAAATTGATAATTCGACCTTCAAAAATGCCCTCTCCTGGTCTCCAAACGGACAACATCTGGCGATAGCGGGCAACGATAAGCTTGTGCGTTTATGGAGTATCGCTAAATTACAAGAAACGTATATTTATCATGGCCATAGCGGATATGTGACGAGCGTAGCCTGGTCTCCAAACGGTAGCCAGTTGGCGTCAGCTGGCGTGGATCGTACTATACAGGTTTGGCAAGCCCAGTAGATCATTTTCACGCCAGCTAATTCCCCCTTGACATACTTCTTGCATATTCTTTCGCTATATGTTACCACTACTTAGGAATACGTTTTTTGTGTTTGAGCAGATGAAGAAGGAGCATTGCTATGGACTTTGGTCTCAACGAAGAGCAAGTTGATGTTCGCGATATGGTACGCCGTTTTACACAACAAGAAATTACACCTCATGCTGAAGCCTGGGACGAACAGAATTATTTCCCTCGCGAGGTATTTGCCAGCATGTCCAAGCTTGGTCTGCTTGGTATGACTACACCTGAAGCTTATGGAGGTACTCCACTGGATCGTCTGACAGGTGTGCTAGTCTACGAGGAGTTGGCTCGTGGTGATATGGCAACGGCGGTGAGCCTGGGCGTTCATAATATGACGACTGGTACATTAGGACGCTTTGGAAACGAAGAGCAATGTCAGCGTTGGCTTCCTCGTCTGGCTACCGGAGAATTATTTGGTGCTTTCTCTTTAAGCGAAGCGGCATCTGGTTCAGATGCTGCGAGTCTGCAATGCCAGGCCAAACGGCAAGATGATCATTATGTCGTCGATGGATCCAAGATGTGGGTGACAAATGGTGGTGTGGCTGATGTCTATCTGTTGATGGCACGG
This sequence comes from uncultured Chloroflexia bacterium, assembly GCA_963699315.1. GTDB lineage: Bacteria > Chloroflexota > Ktedonobacteria > Ktedonobacterales > Ktedonobacteraceae > Dictyobacter. The sequence continues at coordinate 1,610,906 of OY969433.1, read as the reverse complement.
AGTACTGATGGTCGGAAGGCGGCAGGCATCTCTTGTCTGCTGGTTGAGAAGGAGACCAAGGGTTTTTCCTTTGGCAAGCTGGAGCGTAAGATGGGGCTGCATGCTTCACCAACGCGTGAGCTGATTTTTTCTCAATGCGCGGTGCCTGCGGTGAACCGTCTGGGTGAGGAAGGGCAGGGCTTTAAGCTTGCGCTCTCTGCACTCGATGGGGGGCGTGTTAATCTTGGCGCGATTGCTGTGGGGGTGGCGCAGGCGGCTTTTGATGTGGCTTGTTCGTATGCGCGTGAACGTGAACAGTTTGGTCAGACGATTGGCTTATTTCAAGGGATCCAGTTTATGCTGGCCGATATGGCTATGAAGATTGAGGCCGCACGTTTGCTGGTGTATCAAGCAGCTTATAAGATGGATCACGGCGAGCCTGCTAGTATGTATGCCTCAATGGCGAAGTGCTTCGCGACCGATATGGCTATGGAGGTGACAACGAACGCTGTCCAAGTGCTTGGGGGAGCTGGCTACGTTCGTGATTATCCCGTTGAACGTTATATGCGTGACATCAAGGTGTCACAGATTTTTGAAGGCACTAATCAAATTCAACGCCTGGTGATTGCGCGTGCGCTATTGGGTAACCTGCGCTGATGTAGTTTGTATTGTGGGCGATTTCAAACTGGATTGCTCCCTGCCGCAGGTTCAACTGAAAGCAATTGTTCTAGAATAGGCACGATCAAATTTGTCTGAGCAATATTCTTTGCCCGATACATTTTAACGCTGGCTTCCATATTTTGAAGTTCTTCGCGTTGTGTGACAAGTTTTTGTAGCAATGCTAATTGTTGTCCAGTTGTGAGTGCGATCCAGCCTAATTGATGCTGACGAATAAACGCTAGATTGGCTTCCTCTTGTCCAGGAATGTAAGTGGTAGCGATAAATGGTTTGCCTAATGTAACAGCTTCAAAAAGCATATTGGGTCCAGCTTTGCCCATGATCACGTCTGCGGCAGCCATATAGTTCGCGATATTTTTTGTGAATGGCAGTGCATAGACGTTCTTTACGCTCCGAAAGCGTTCTTGCAGCGCCTGGTTGGTGCCTGTTGCCAGAATGATTTGCAGGTTGGGATCAATGCTGAGTATGCTCTCGACTATCCGTCCGAATTGAGCCGACCCTTCGCCGCCCCCTTGCAAAAATATCGTAAAGTAAGTTGGGATCAGACCAAGATGGCTGAGTGTCTCATTGCGTTTAGCGGTCTCTGCATGTGTAAATTGAGCCCGTACAGGCCAGCCAACCTGATGGAGACGCTCAGGAGTGAAACCTGCGTTCAACGCTTGCTGGTAGGTTTCAGGGGTAGGTGCCAGGGTAGCAGCGGCGCGTTTCTCGCTAAGCCACGAAGCATGGATGTCACAAGGATCGGTAAAGAGCATCACGAATGGTATCGAGGCGTGTTGCTTCTCTAATAACTGCATCACCTCATAGGTCAAAAAGGGATAGGTTGTAATAATCATGTCGGGCCTGAGGCGTGCGATGTTTGCTCGTAGCGCTCGTGCTACCAGAGGGGCGAAGATACGATGTGCCAGGAGTGCCCTTGCTGGCGTATTCATGAGCTGAAATTCTTTGGACCAGAGCCAGAGTGCATAGCGACTGACCAGACGATAGTGCCAGTGAACAAAGCGTGCCTGGGGATCAACGATGTTGATAGTCTCTTTGCCTTGAAGACGATCACGCAACGCTTCTGCGAGGCTGATATGGCCTCCTCCTGTCTTTGAGGTAAGAATTAAGATCGTTGGCATCATCCACGCTCTTTTCTTGCTGGTGTGATAAGGTCAGCCAATGATGGCGGGGTAGCTCTCCTGGCATCTTATACCGCACTATAGCATATTTCTACAGGGCTGGCTATCTATCGCTTAGCCAGAATGGAGATGCCAACTCTAGCATGCGTAACGTCAATATGATAGAATGATAAATGTTGTTATTGATTTTTCGGTTCCAGTTTTCATCCGCATGGATAATTAGGAATGTGATGTTTGAGCACGTAAAAGCGATATATTGTATATAATGTTTTTGTCTGATAGACAAATTCTTGGTCCCGTGCCTCTCTTGGCACTTTTGATGGAAGCGAAGAATAAAGCTTATGCTACGTTACCGACTTGAAGGAAGCGGACCACCTCTCCTGCTCATTCACGGTTGGGGCGTGACTTACGCGATATGGCAGAGTCTGGCCCCGTTTCTCCAACCGCATTTTCAACTTATTATGATCGAATTGCCTGGTCTTGGTGGTTCGCCAAGTGTTTCTCCCCACGAACCCTATTATCAAGTGTGTGCGGATGCTATTGAGGAAGTGCGCCAATTTTTGGGCATTGAGCAATGGTCGGTGTTGGCTTATTCCTCTGGTACACGTGCAGCAGAAGCATATGTGAAGCAATATCCGCAATCGGTCAGTCATGCTATCTTTCTCTGTCCGACATATATTCTTGAAATCTGGGCTTTAATTGTACGCTTGTTAGAGGTTCCGCATCCCCCAACATTGACACATTGGGTCTTTTCTGATTGGCGTTTGCATAGTCTGGTTCGGGCGCTCGGTTTTAATGGGCAGCGCAACCATTGGACTTTGATCTGGAAAAATGAGATCGAGCTGCAACCACTCGATGTGTTGACACGTTCGTTGTATGAAATGCCTGAACAAGGCCGCGCTCCATTCTTTGTACCTGCAATGCCAACGCTCTTTATATGGGGAGGACGCGATGCAATTAGCGAGCGCCCACGCCATCTTGGCCCGCATGATGTCGTTATTCCCGCCAATCATAGTGCTCCCATGCTGGCGGCTCCCTACGTAGCAGAGGTAGTGCTGCCGTTTTTGCTTGAAGAGCGTATTGTCTCAATTACTCCAAAGGAAGCGAAGGCGCGTCGGCTCTCATTGCTATTAGACGAGCGTGAGAAGGCACGACGTTCCACGAAGAGAAAACGTGAGAATAAGTTGAATCGACGCGTGGTTGGGTGGACACTGGGGCGAGGTCGTCTTGGCAAACAAGAAAAACGCGGCCGCTCTACGTCGTCAAAACAAACCGGATTGCTATCGACGAAGCGCCCGATAAAAAAACAGGGGACTCGCTAATAGTCCCCCGTAATATGGATTGCCTGGTTTATTAATGCTGTGCCACAGTTTGTAATTCTTGCTGAACCCTCTGTGTCGCAACACCGCGCAGGGACGCAAGTTGATTGTTGGAGACTTCCGTGTTAGTCTTTGGATCAAAGACTATATTATCGCGTGAGCAGTAATAGAGATTTCTCCACGTGGTTGTTGCTTTGTCCCAGGCTGGATAGAGCTGCGCTGCTTCGTTATCACCACGGACGATGCGTTGAAAGGCCATATAAGAATTTACAAGTGCAGAGACGATGAAAATAAGCGTGACTATGGCGAGAATGAACTGAAGAATTCTGGGAACGCCGTTTTCCATGCCACCAATAAATGTAACAATGAGAAAGACACAGATTCCGACCAGGATGCCACTTATTACAAGTGGTTTCATCATGGAGATATTGCGTGTCGGCATATCGGGTGGAGCACAGCGAGCGACACCTGTGCTATAAGCTGCTTGCATTGTTTTTACCTGATCGGTCTGCTGACAAACAGGGCAGATAGGTTTTTGACTTTCAGCGGACGCCATCTAGAACCTCCTTATACTACTCATATCGAATGGATGAGCAATCATTGCAGTTTTCTTGTCAAAAATAGCATAACACGTTGTTCCATATTCGACAATGCTGAGATTTTCCGATCTCTTCTTTTATATGGATACACTCAATCAGTACATTCCCGCTAACATAGTGGCGTAAAGAGAGAGGATCATTTTTAATGACTGATATGACGCATTCTGCAATTACTATCGTTGGTTTGGGGCCTGGTAGCATTTATGATGTTACCCTTGAAGCACAACGAGTATTGGTAGATGCTGCCAACCATGAGCAAACCGTTTACTTTCGGACTATTATACACCCTACGGTTGAACCTTTAAAGCAAGATATACCTACACTACGTATTGAGTCTTTCGATAGACTCTATGATGAATCTGAGGACTGGAGTTCTCTGTATGGGCAGATCGCTACGGAGATCTGTACATTAGCTGAGCAGCAGCCGATTATTTATGTCGTACCAGGGCATCCTCTGGTGGGAGAAACGTCGGTCCAGCTTGTCTTGCAGTTAGCTCGTGAGCGTGGATTGTCAACACGCATTGTGGCAGGACTCTCCTTTGTCGAGCCGATCTGTAGTTTGTTGGAACTCGATCCTTTTGCGCTTGGTGCCCAGATCGTTGATGCGACGAGTCTCGCAACTCTAAGATCTGATGAGCTTGCTAGCCGGATTATTCCAACTGTTCCATTGATGATCGTACAGGTCTATAATCGTCGTCTGGCGAGTGAAGTTAAATTAGCACTGGGTGAGTTTTATCCCGATGAATGGCCTGTCAAGTTGGTGCGTGCCGCTGGCGTTGGCGATGAGGAGGCGGTCATTGAGATGCCTTTGTACGAACTGGATCGCAACAACTTTGCCAATCATCTCAGTACGTTGTATGTGCCTCCTGTTGGTGAACTTACCGCCTTGCGTGTGCCAGAGACCTTACGTTCTATCACCATGCGTCTGCGCCGTGAACCTGATGGCTGTCCCTGGGATCGTCAGCAGACACATGATAGTCTGAAACGCTATGTGATTGAAGAGGCGTACGAGGTCGTTGAGGCCCTGGAAGAGCATAGCATAGAGAAATTGTCCGAGGAGTTGGGCGATCTGCTTTTGCAGGTCTACTTACACGCGGAGATAGCCCGTCAAGCAAACGAATTTACCCTAGGTGATGTGTATGAGCATGTGAATGCCAAGCTTATTCGCCGTCATCCGCATGTATTTGGTGATGTCGAGGTCGAGAATGCTGGACAGGTTGTGCAGAATTGGGATGAGATTAAGAAGCAGGAGCGGGCTAGCGCGGGCGTCGATGTGCAGCATGAGAGTATCCTTGATCGTGTACCTCAGGCTACGCCTGCGTTGATGGTGGCACAGGAGTATCAGAAACGGGTCGTGAAAACTGGCTTCGAGTTTACCTCTCTCGACGAAGTGTATGCCAAGCTGGAGGAAGAGATAGTTGAGATCAGACAGGCTACTTCGCCTGCCGAGCAACTTGAGGAGATCGGTGATCTACTCTTTATTGTCGCTAAACTGGCTCGCTTCCTCAAAATCGATGCTGAAGAGGCTCTGCGTCTGGCCAATAGAAAATTTCAGGGGCGTTTCCAATCCATGGAAACCATTGCACAGCAGGAAGGGCGTCCACTTGCATCTTATAGCACCTCCGAGTGGATCTCCATGTGGGCACGTGCGAAAGAAAAATAAGATGGTGGGACGATGCAACATCCTAAAACGTTGCATCGTTCCACTATCTTGTGACCATACAGCTATCTTTACTTGCGCTCTGCGAGAGGCACAAAAACCTCATTGAGCGGTCCCGTATATTCTGCCTCTGGACGAATCAGGCGATTATTATTGACCTGTTCCAGAATATGAGCTGTCCAGCCGGCGCAACGGCTGACCGCAAAGGTTGGCGTAAAAAGGTCTCCACTCAGTCCGACTGCATTCATCAAGGCAGCCGAGTAATATTCTACGTTAGTGTAGAGACGTCGTCCTGGTTTTAGCTCATCGAGTAATGCCTGTGCTGTTTCCTCAACGTGATGTGCGAGTTCGAAGCCATTAGGATCGGCGACGCGGGCCATTTCACGTAATTCTTCAGCGCGTGGATCAAAGGTCTTATAGACGCGATGTCCAAAGCCCATCAAGCGGCCGCCTGTAGTGATCGTATGGCGCAGCCAGGGCTCTGTATTCTCTATTGTACCGATTGTGTGGATCATATCCTGTACTTTAGAGGGAGCACCACCATGAAGAGGACCTTTTAATGCTCCCAGAGCGGCAACGAGCGAGGAGGCAATGTCTGACTCGGTGCTGGCAACGATGCGGCCTGTAAATGTCGAAGCATTCATGCCATGATCCGCAAGCAGTACCAGATAGGAATTCAATCCCTGTACATGTTCCTCTCGCGGTAAATCTCCTGTGAGCAGATAGAGATAGTTGGCGGCATGGCCCAATTCAGCGCGGGATTCCAATGGCTCCTGTCCATGACGGATGCGATTGAATGCTGCTAGAAAAAGTGGAAAACGGGCAGTTGCCGCGATTGTCTGGTCAATGTCAGGTTTTCCTGAAATGCAGTTGGCGCCCCAGGCTGAAACGGCGGTACGCAACACGTCCATTGGCTCTGTTTCGCGTGGGAGTTCACGAATGATGTGCAAGACAAGTTCTGGTATGGTGCGTTCGGCCACAAACCGAGCATGTAAATCAGACAGTTCTTTTTGATTTGGAAGATGTCCAAACCAGAGCAAGTGGGCAACTTCTTCAAATGTAGAGGTGCGTGCCAGGTCATGGATATTATAACCACGGTAGACAAGGCGTCCGGCAGTTCCATCTACTTTACTGATTGCCGTAATTGCAGCGACAATTCCTTCTAATCCACCTTTATTTTGCTTTGCGGCTGTACTAGTCGCCTCTTCTTTTTGTGGTGTGCCGCTTGTGTCTGGTATCGTCCTCGACATAATTTATCTGCTCCTTTGCTTTTTTAGGTTAGTGCTATCCAAATGTTATGATCTTACTAAGTTGTACCATCAATGGCGATAAATGTCAATGAAACTTGACACTTCTTGATTTACATTGATTAGTATCGAGAAGACTTGATTTTTTGGCCTAAAAATGCGATGATATAGAGGAGAATACGATTGCCAAAAAATAAAAAAATGTAGATAGTGTTTTGTAGCAGAAATTTGTCAGCAATAATAACAAAGTGAAAGGAGGGCACAGACTTGATTGAACTAAATGGCGAAAACTATTTGAATGGTCACGAAGCATCAGGTTTTCTTGGTGTAAAGATATCGACGCTCTATACATACGTAAGCCGTGGAGTTCTTAAGAGCTACAAGCAAGGAATCAAACGTCAGCGGCTCTATAAACAGACAGAATTAGAAGCCCTCTTGCGTTTGCGTTCGAGCACTGATCAAGTATCTCTTTCGCCTTCGCAGGTGACAGAATTGCCCTATGCCAGTGATTGGATGTCTGACGTTTAATCTACCTTGCAGCTTAAAGTGTATTGGCACATACAGATGCACTCAAAGTTGAAAGCCTTCTATGCGTGCTTCTTCCCCTTGCTTTTCTGTATCGACATGACCATACATAGTTTGTAATGAATCCCAGGCCTCTTCTCCGCCTAGATAATAGACTGTAATTCCAGAAATTCTGGTGGGCGGAGGATTATCCCCAATCAAGAGCAGTGTAACGGCGTGTCCACTCCTGCGCATGCGCAAAAGCGTCTCTATCATGCGCTCATTGATCCTATCGGTGATAGCAACGACTGTTGTTCCCAGCGGGAGATGGGATTTTTCTGCCTGCAATACCTCTTCTAGTGGGCTACCCGCATACGCCTGAATACGTGCCAGTGTCTCCATAATGCGTTGACGCTGGCCTTCACTGCTACCAGGTGGCATGCGGATAGTCTGTCGTTTGAGTTGACGCGCAATAGTTTTTTGAATATCTTGTTGGTCATAGTCCTCGGTTGGATCTTCATCATCCGGCAGACTCATTGGGGTATTTGCATAGAGTCCAACTGCATATCCCTCATCAATTGCCCAGTTACTAATTGAGGCGGCGGCACAAATGGCGAGCTCCTGTAAGGCTGGATGGATACTATAGTAGTTGTCGAGCTGGAGCGCTGAGTTGAGAAAGATTGCCAGCGTGTAGGTAGTCGTGGATTCATAGACCTTACTTCGTAGCTCTAGTGCTCGTGCAGATGCTTTCCAATTGATACGGCGCATGCTATCCCCATAGGTATAATCGCGCACACCGATGACCCGCGAGGGATCTTCTAACAGTCTGCGCGACGTGCGGTGGTCGCCAAATGGGCTCTGCGTAGGGAGATGAAAACTACTAAGGGGTACAATCAGTGGGTAGACAAGTATGTAATGTTCGGTAGGATCTCGTAACTCACGTGTGATGAAACCAAAGATGTCACTGCTGCGCAGTCTGACTGGCCCAAAGGTGAATATGCCGCGATTTATACATTGGACAGTGTATGTCCGTGTTACACGTTCGTACCAGCGTAAGCTAAAGAGACCTTCCAGCGTTGCAAGATTACTAACTAGCGTTTTACGCATAGGTTGGTCCTTGATTGGCAGAGCTCGTGGGATTGTATCATCTATCTGTAGCACGGGTAACGGCAAAATCTTCGCATTTTCAATCGAAATTTCTAGCGTAATCTCTTCACCGAAGATGACACGCTTCTCGCTGAGTTGACGCTGATAACGCACCTCGCTCAAGCAATATGTTGCCCAGACGTCTGTGATGACGAGGGTGAGTAGAAGAATACTGCCACCTACTAGAAGGAGTGGTAGATGTGCCACAATACTTATAACAAGAATGATTCCACTCAAAATATAGAGCTGTATGTTGATCTGTTCTCCCGCCGCGATGAGTCGTTTCTTGGGGCTTCCCGGTTGAGGAGCTGTGGCTGCTGTTTCTACGTTTTTCATTGCTCGACCGGTACCGCAGTTTGTTTTAAAATATCGCCAATAACTTGTGCCATGTCGTGTCCATGCAGGCGAGACTGGCTGGTAGCAATTATCCGATGTGACAATATATGTGGCGCTAGCTGTTTGACATCGTCAGGAATGACATAGTTTCGGTTTTGAGTAGCAGCCATCGCCTGTGCGGCACGATAGAGTGCCAGAGTCCCACGGGGACTGACTCCCAATTCAATCTCACCATGCTCGCGGGTTGCGTGGACCATATCGACAATATAGTTTTCGATGCCAGCACTGACATGAATTGTACGTATTGCACGCTGTAATGAACTGAGCTTTTCGGCGTCAATGACCGGTTTAAGCTCCTGAAGTGGTTGCTCTTCTTTAAAGCGTTGGAGAATCAGTCGTTCCTCACTTTTATCAGGATAATTCAAGCGTAAGCGCATCAGAAAGCGATCCATCTGAGCTTCTGGGAGCGGAAAAGTGCCTTCTAATTCGACTGGATTCTGCGTGGCAATCACCATAAATGGTCGCGGTAGCGTGATTGTTTCGCGTTCTATACTAATCTGCCGTTCCTCCATCGCCTCCAGCAAGGCTGACTGTGTACGGGGCGTGGCACGATTGATCTCGTCCGCTAGCACAATCTGGGTGATCAGAGGCCCAGGATGAAATTCGAATTCTCCGCGCTTCTGATTATAAAAAGTAATTCCTGTAATATCTGATGGCATGAGGTCGGGCGTAAACTGTATACGTTGAAAAGTACAACCAAGCGAGCGGGAAAGTGCTTTGGCTAACGTCGTTTTTCCAATACCAGGCACATCTTCCAGTAAAACATGCCCTTCACAGAGCAAGGCTACGACCAGGAAATGGATGGTCTCATCTTTGCCGATAATAACGCGACCGATATTCTCTTTAAGTATCTGAGTTGTCTGATAGACCTGAAGAGTAGCATCATTTTGTGTCATTATACATCCCTACAAAATAGCACGTTCTTTACGCCATAGTGCTCTGACCCATAAACACGCTCAATAAATTTATCTGCTGGCTTAACTCACAAGAGGAAATGCCGTCCAGTTTTGTCACTGATAATGCGCTTTTACGAGCTGCAATAAAACAGCATTTCCAATAGTAATAAAAATTACGTAGTATAAAATTATACGCATAAATGGCAGAGAATATCACCTACCCATATATCTAACCCGCTAGATTTATTGTTATGTTGGCTGGCTGAGATTGTACTTGTTGACCGTTTTGTCCGCTTGCTACAGCTGTGATACGTGCGGCTGTCTTGCGTGAAAAATTGCCAAAAGAACGCTCGTCAATTTGCCAGGTAATCACAGCTGTACCATTGCCATCTGTACTTTGTTTGTCTGTTGTAATGTATGGCGGATTGGCTCCAGTCAGAATGGTGAGCCAGACCGTTGCACCAGGGATGCTTGTCACTGTAACTGAAATGGTGCTGTGATTATCGGCAGTTTGTGGAATACTGCTGATTTGTACCGTTAGCGGGAGATTTGGCACGGGAGTCGGTGTAGGTATAGGAGTTGGCATTGGTGTAGGTGTTGGTTGAGGAGTTGGAGTTGGTTGGGGCGTAGGTGTAGCCGTTGGTGTGGTTTGCGGCGCATTTGCCTGTTTTCCACCTGGCGTGGGATTATTATTCGAAGAATTTGTGGTTTGTTGTGAGGATTGTGATCCATGCGAAAAGGCTGTGCCTAGGAAGGCGAGGCCAAAGATACTACAAAGCAGTACGACTCCAATGGACACAAAAAGGACTTTATAGGCTGGGTCGGATTTCCATAAGTATGTTAATTTGGCAGGAAGAGAACCTGTCAATTGTTTTTGTTGTGCGTCTCTACGTATAAGCTGTTCAGGTCGCACTGTCGGTCTAGGCTGGGTCCATAGTGGTTGCGGGTTGTTAGGATTGACAAATCCAGACCCGGGTGGCGCTGAAAACATTTCCGTAGGGGCATCATGCTGTACTGGTTGTCCAAAATTTCCTGGACGATACGGCGAGTTAGATGGATCCTCATTCATGTGTGTCCTCCTAGTTATCAGATGAACGAGCTACCAGCTCATTATCGATTTTTTGTCACAAAAGCAGACCAGACAGAGTAGCCATAAACTGCTGTGTCGTGTAAAATAGTTTTTTTTAATATGCCAATGTAGTTCAGTATATGTGATCTCATCATTTCTGTAAAACAAATGGCAAAAAAGGGTGACTAGAGACGCCACAAAAGTTCTTTTGCTCTTATCCGTTTTTTTGAACTACTGAACTATGAGCTGATTGTAGATGGTTTGTGGAGTCAGTGCGTCTAAATTAGGCTCTTTGAGTACTGTGACCGCAGGACCAATAGGCTTCCAGATTATTGGATCGCTTGGTCCGAAAAGTACCAGCGTTGGGATGCCAAGCAGTGCTGCGAGATGCGTAATACCTGTATCGTTGCCTAAATAGCTCTGGCAGTGCCGTAATGCTTGCGCGACCGCCAGCAGTGGAGCATCCTGTATGAGCTGTAGGAGTGGTGTGGTTGGCGGTGATGGTAGTAGGTTGCGTAACGCGTTGATCCGTTCATGATCGGCTGGCCCTGCTAACAGGATCACAGGGATATTGTGTTGCCAGAGTTCAGTTATAATCGTGGCGAAGTGGGATAGCGGCCAGCACTTTTGTTGTCCCCCGCTGCCTGGATGGATGGCAATGGCTCGTGGATTTTGTTCTGATACTTGTTCTTTCTGCCAGGCATATGCTGCTGGTACACGCCAGGAGATGGCTTCGACTGGCTCTCCAATGCTCTGAGCGAGATAGGAAACGATGGGTATGGGGACTGTTGGACGTCCGGGTACAACAGAAATGTTTGGAATTCCGGCCGCTTGGAGATTTTGTTTTACCAGACCATCGGGATCAGTGAGCCAGCAGATCGCTCGATCAATGTGTTGCAGTCTGGCGTAGAGCTGTGGTTGATGGCGGCTGGTGAGCGGCATGAAGAGCCGACTCCAAAAGGATCATCATAGTTCGCGACTTCATCCGCGAGTTGAAATGCCTGCATAAGTGGTAAAACAGCGGCATTTCCTATCAATGTGATATGTGTCTGAGGGGATAATGTACGCAGATGCTGTAAGATGGGAAATACTACAGAGTGTATCTCCTATCGCTCCAGGGCGTATGATCAGTAAGCGCAATGTATTTTTTTGCATACTATCTCAATATATGTGACGCTAACATAGACTGAGCGGACAGGCAGCCCTGAATACCAGAGCTGCCTGTCCGCTCAGTTAAAGAATAGCTAGAGCCATCCTTTATGCCGATGCTACCAATTCGTCTGAGAAAAAACGTACCCATAGTACAACGACTGCTAAACCACCAAGCATAACAAAGAAAGCCACAGCACCAGAATTCGTGTTGTTTGGATCTTTAAAAGGGTAAAAGAGTATGAGCGAGAGCCAAACAATAGTAAGTGTTGCCGTTGCAGTTAGCTTTTTTGTTTCAGCCGTTGCATTCATGAGCAAGTTGTAAAAGACAATAACTATCAAGCCGATTAATGCCACCACGAGTTTGAATGAAGTAAGGTTTGAGCCATCGCCATTCCAATCAATGACAATCGAGTTCTTAATAAATATGAACATGCACATCCAGATAATAGCAAGAACTACACCTATGGTAACCTTACGCATGTCTAACGGACTATTCACGGTATAGGGCTCCTTTCGAGGAGGATTTGTGATGAGAAAAGGATTTGTATGATGTGAATGCACAAAATCCTTTTATGTATTCGTATTGTAGTCGTTCTATTAGAATAAATCAACGTCTGAGTAGGGCTAATTTAACTATAGTAAGCACGTGCAAAGCGGGCGGCCCATTGTGCATTGTTCAACAAGAGTGCTTTATTGGCCTCAATACTATCGCCGACGGTTGCTTTTGCCACGTGTGAAAGAATAAATGGTGTCACTGCAGATCCTCAAATCTGTTGTACACGGGCCATTTCTAAGGCTTCGTTTATTGCTTGTTCCACAGGAGCTTCTTCCATCGCATATTGTTCTGGAATAGGACAACCGACGACGATACCTTGTAGACCGCATTCCCATTGTACACGTGCAATGCGAGCTAACGTTTCAACATCATCAACGTGATGATGCAAATGTAGTCCGCTCTTACGCAGATAAAAGGCCGGAAGTTCCTCTGTCTGCCAGCCAATCACCGGGACACCATGCGTTTCTAAATATTCGAGTGTCAGATTGAGATCCAAAATGGATTTGGCCCCTGCGCATGTGACCAGTACTGGCGTCTGGCTAAGTTCTTGGAGATCTGCCGAAATATCCATACTGCTTGTGGCTCCTCGATGGACACCCCCGATGCCTCCTGTAGCAAAGAAACGGATACCAGCCCGATGTGCGCAGAGCATCGTTCCTGCTACCGTCGTCGCTCCCCACTGTCCCGTTGCCAGCGTGACAGCCAGATCACGTCGACTCACCTTCAATATATGAGGAGCCGTACCCAGATGAGTAATCTCCTCCTCCGAGAGACCAATCACGATTTTACTATCGTGAATAGCAATAGTAGCCGGAACCGCACCTTCGGAGCGGATTACAGCCTCCATGGCCCGCGCTACCTCGATATTTGCAGGATAGGGAAGGCCATGAGAAATAACCGTAGATTCAAGAGCGACTACGGCTCGCTTTTCTTGTAGTGCGCTTTGCACTTCTTCGGAAATGCTAATATATGATGAAATTTCTTGCATGGTAAGGAAAATAGTACCACATCTCTTCTGTTTTTGCCTAGAGTTTTGCTCATGGACCTTTTATGTTTAGCGCGTATAATGCCTAGAGGGATGGTAAGCTGGGACTGATACTTTTTTATCGATCCGCTGATGAGGATTCTGAAATGGCTAGTACCGTTTGCGTTCCTTTATTTCAACATGCTATATTACCTTCTGAGCATACTATGCTCTATACTTTTGATGTGTGTATAGGGATATTGATATTTCTATAAGGGTAGACCTACTAGTAAAGTGTCGAGGAGTCCTTCGGGGCGTTTCGAAAATAAGAAATTGATAGAATAGCAAGTAGGAGTGTGTATACATATGGCAGTTGCAAAGAAATTGTTTAATGCTGGTTTGTTGCTTGGCGGTGTATTAGGTGCACTGGCTTTGTATAATAAAGTCACGGAAACAACGGCTGGCGAGCTTGATACTGTGCTCACGGGAGAAGAGCGCCGTTATCCGTGGAAGTATGGCGATATGTTTTATGAGGTGAAAGGGGATCGTGAGGCGAAGTCAGTGGTACTGATTCATGGTTTTGGACCAGGGGCATCATCTTATGAATGGCGTAAAAATATTGATACGCTCTCTGAGCAATATCGAGTCTATGCATTAGATTTGCTTGGTTTTGGTCTCTCGGATCACCCCGCTATTGATTATGATGCTGAGACGTATACTGATCTACTCAATGATTTTATTCGTGAAGTTGTTGGCAAGCCTGCAATTGTGATCGCTCATGGTTTGACCAGTGCCTATGTGATTACAGCCGCTTATCGTCGTCCACAATTATTTGAGCGCTTGATATTGGTAGCTGCTCCGCCAACTATTTTGCAAGAATCCTATCCTGGTCCTATAAATGCGCTATGGAAAGCTGTTTTGCGAGCACCAATTGTTGGTCAATTTATCTATAACCTATTGACCTCGCGGTCAGCTATTCGAGGCTACTATGATCGTCAGGGCTATCACAACCCTGGTCTGATTACTGATGAGTTAGTTGAATACGTTTACACGACAGCCCATCAGCCGAATAGTCGCCATGCTACAGCCGCCTTCCTTAGCAACTATCTGCATCTGGATGTGCATGAGCCACTCTCCCGTTTGCAGGTACCGGTTGTTGCGATCTGGGGACGCGAAGGTCTGCTCACGCCTGCCGAGGCCAGCGAGGCTTTCAAGCGTGTTAACCCGCGTATCAACGTACGTATTCTGGATAAAGCGACATTACAACTTCAAGACGAGCAAGCCGCTCAATTTAACAATGTGTTGCGCGAATTTGCTGGTAATGCAGTTAAATAAATAAGAAAAAATGTTCCATACAGATGGCTTTTTAGCGTAGACTGTATGGAACATTTTTTCTTATAGGCTTTACTTCTGGCTATCAGCCTTCATTATTTGGATGGCCTATTGCCATCTCTGGTTGCGTTTCATCATGATGCATAGTTGGTGTGAACTGTTGCTCTTGTAATCGAGCCTGTTCATAGAGGTTAAGAGCCGCACGTGCGGCATCAAAATTTACTGTTTGACTGATTTCGGGATGCTGTGCCACTGCCTCAAATTTGATCGCGATGCCGCGAATCGTCTCAGGATCAGTGATTTTGCCGTTTTGAACCTCCCGGTAAGCACGCGCAAGCACATCTTCAGAAAATGTATACGCTGGTACTGGTCCCGAGGGCGTTTCTGCTGATACGGCTTCGATGGCCCGGGTTGTTTGTTTAACGGTATGTGCTACAGGTTGAACTGCACTAACTGCACTCTGAACAGACATCTCGCTACGAGGAGCTACTGGAACCTGAATGGGTATTTGTATGGGTTCAATTTTAATTGATCCATGAAGAGCAATCTCAATATCGCGCACACTGACCCAATTGATCTGTACTCCCCAGAGTGCGGCCTTATCACGCATGAGTTGGAAAAGGTAGTTATTGATATGATTACGGCGCTCAAAACCACCCGTAAAATCATCATCGCCAGGCTGAGCGGCATGCTCAGCTTCTTTACCATTGGGCCAAGTCAAAAAATCGTTCGGCTCAAAGACAGTGCTGATAGTTTGTAGGGTTGTTTGAAAGAGATTGCGTAAGCTACTTTCCCAGTTTTGAATCTGCGTGATAGCTAGATGGGCATCCTCTGGTACAAGCTGATAAGAAATAACTCCGCGTAACATTACATCCTCGTCGCGTGAAAGTTGAATAATCTGAGCTGGACACATCCATTGTACCTCTTCAACATTGAGTTGGGTGACGACTTCCTCCCAGGGGAGCAATATGTTGAAGCCAGGATAACAGGTGCGATTGTATTTTTTGAAACTAAGCGTAATATCTACAAGCCCTTCTGGCACGGGATGAAAAGAACGTCTGAACAGAACGACACCAATCGCGACTAATGCGATTAGCACCAAAGAACCTATAATTGGTCCATAGAGAACAAAGCAGGACAGTAATGCAAAGAGGCAGAAACCGCCCATTGTACCAGGTATCCACATACCATTCTCAGTGCCCGCATAATAGACCGAGATAGCCTGTCCGATAGTTATAGCGATAATCACCAGGAGAGTTGGCCAGAAACCTAATGGTGGAATGGCTGTCTCGCCCGATGTAATCTGTGGTAGTAGTATCAGACAGGTCAAAGCACAAAAGAATAACGGAATAAGGAGTAACGTAATATATTGACTAATATGTTTGAGAAACTCAAAGAGTAAAGAGGTTGGCTTGATTGGCGCAGATACCTCAACCTCATCGTAATCTGCGTTGCCACCAGGACCTCCTGTGGGCGAGGGAGCATAAGCATAGTTATCCCCTGCATCTTCGGGATGGGCATAAGAGGAAACTGTTTCCCTCTCTACGCCTGGAAACTGATCAGGACTTTGCTGCCAACTAAAAGTTGAGCTATGGGGATCTTGCCAGTTTGCCCTTGGGTCCTTCCCGTCCGACGACATGTATACACACACCTTCCTCTCATCACGACAACCGGATAGTCGTTGATTTACGGTTTCTTCTTGAGGCTACATGTTCCACAGCCGCCGCCGCCGCTTTTTGTACTACAGCCGCCGCCGCTACTACAACCACCACTACTACAACCACCACTGCCACAACCCCCGCTTCCACATCCCCCCTGAGATTTTGTTTCCGGCGGGCTTTCAACTGGAGTATGGATAGTGGCACCACTCTCAAGCATTACTTCAACAGAATTTTGGGGAACATTAACCGAGACAACCTTGCCACGCCCACTGGGCGTATCCAGGAAGGTCCCGATTTGGGGCATCTGCTGCTTGGCCTGAATATAATTGTCATTTTCGTAGGAAAGGCAACACATCAAGCGTCCGCAAACGCCGGAGATTTTTGAGGGATTCAGGGGAAGCCCCTGTTCTTTGGCCATCTTAATTGAGACGATGCCAAAGTCGGTAATCCAAGAACTACAACAGAGCGTTTTGCCACAAGGACCAGCGCCACCCTGTAGCTTGGCCTGATCGCGTGCGCCGATCTGCCGTAATTCAATACGTGTGCGAAAGGTTGCGGCCAGATCGCGGACCAGGGAACGAAAATCCACACGCTCATCGGCTGTAAAGTAAAAAGTGAGGCGACTGCCATCAAACGTATATTCGGCTTCCACGAGCTTCATAGGAAGCTTGTGAAACACGACGCGCTCGTGACAACGGACCAGAGCATCTTTCTCTTTACTTTTGAATGAGAGCATCATCCGCAACTCGTCCTCAGTAGCCAGATGTAGAATGGGCTTCAAAGGATCACTAAGATCATTTTCAGCCAATTTCTTGGAAGCGATTACAACGCGACCAGCCTCAACACCGCGCACCGTTTCTACAATGACATATTGACCATTTGAAAAGGTTTGTTCCTGTGGATCGAAATAGTAAATGCGACCCGACGGACGAAAGCGGATGCCAACTACAATGACTATTTGTTCTGTAATCGTTGTCAGTGTCATCGTTTTTTCTATTCTTTGCCTGACCAAGGAAGGATGAGGCGACGCTGCATCATCCTCCGATCCTGCCTACATTTCGTTCGTGAGTAGGATAGCCTCAGCTACCTCACGCATTGATTTACGGTTGTTCATACTGGCTTTCTGGATTTTGCGGAAGGCTTCTTGTTCAGAGAGTCCGTTTTTTTCCATTAAGAGGCCCTTGGCACGTTCGACAACCTTACGTGTCTCCAGTTTTTCGGAGAGGGTGTGATTCTCCTCTTCAATCGTGCGATATTCGCTATAGCGTGCGAGCGTCACCTCAATTGCAGGCGTGACTTCACTCTCACGCAGAGGTTTCACGATGTAATTAACTACACCGGCCTCTTTAGCGCGCTCGACCAACTGTTGATCGCCGAAGGCTGTGAGCAACAACACTGGTGCAATCTTTTCCTGCGCGAGGGTTTCAGCGGCGACAATGCCGTCCATATCGGGCATACGTATATCCATAATGACCAGATCTGGTCGTAGTTCACGAGCCAGATTGACTGCGCTCTGGCCATCACCAGCTTCTCCGATAACGAGATAGCCTTGTTTAGTCAGCACATCTTTTAAATCCATACGCTGAATGGCTTCGTCATCAGCTATAATAATTCGTGTTGGCATGGTGTCTCCTCAAAGCCTTTGGTCTTTCCCACCCATCTAATTAAATACTCTTTCTACGTACAATGAGTATATCATAACAGTGGATCAAGCGTCGATAGGGAATGTATCTTAACGGATTTGTTGGCGCTACGCCACTCGCACCTCCCCTCGCATCATACGCGCCAGCATGTGCGTTTCTTGCACAATTTTTTCTAGTTGTTCTGGTGTGATGGATTGTTTGCTATCACAGAGTGCTTTATCTGGATCTGGATGTGCTTCGATGATAAGTCCGTTGGCTTCGGCCGCAATACTGGCACGTGACATAATGGGTACAAGTTCACGGCGACCAGTGGAATGGCTGGGATCAACGACAATGGGAAGATGGGTGAGTTGGTGGAGCAGGGGAACACAGGTGAGATCGAGGACGTTGCGAGTCTGGGGATCGAAACTACGAATACCTCGCTCACAGAGAATGACGTTAGGATTTCCGGCGGCGATGATGTATTCGGCGGCGAGCAACCATTCATCAAGTGTAGAGGAGAGGCCGCGCTTGAGCAATACTGGCAATTGTTTACTGTTGCGTCCGGCCGCTAGCAAGAGAGGAAAATTTTGAGCATTGCGGGTACCGATCTGTAGCACATCGGCGTATTCAGCGACTGTTTCAACCATACCTGGTTCCATAACTTCGGTGATAACTGGTAGGCCAGTGAGTTCTCGGGCTTCCGCCAGCATGTGTAGACCTTCTATCCCCAGGCCCTGGAACTGGTATGGTGATGTTCTCGGCTTGAAGGCTCCCCCTCGTAGCACTTGAGCTCCTGCCCGTTTGACCGCATGAGCGGTGGCAATAAGCTGTTCTCGACTCTCAACTGCGCAAGGACCAGCCATAATAACTGGAGCGGATAATCTTCCTCCTATAGTGACAGGATTACATTCGCGGGTGTTACCAATGATGATGCTTGTATCTTCTTCCTGGAAAGCTCTACTGGCTAACTGGTAGCTCGTTGTTGGGATATGGATCTCTTTGATCGCACTCTGCTCATTGAGCGCGGTTAACATATGTGTATCCGCTATTGCTGAATCGATTGCGATGACTTCGCGCTCATTCATCAGTGTGGAGGTAATTGGCTGTTGATTTCCTGTGATGCGGCATAAGAGCGCCATTAATTGAGCTCGCGTGTCGCTCGTTGCTTCATTGCTAATAGTAATGATCATCCGTGTAACCCTTTCTTACCAGTTGAGATGCCTAATAATTTGAGAAACAAAAAAGCAGAGGTTTTAATCCTCTGCTTCTCCAGCACGCTGGTGGTGTATTTTTGCTCAGCCCAAAGGGCCCACCATCATGCTGGAGGGCTAAACCAATAATAAAAACTCGATTGTACGAATTTTATGTGTAGACTGAGCATAAAATCATCCGCTTTTCTTTTTTGTAGGACACAGCATTTATGATACTACGATCCTTGCATGAATTATACGGGCCTTTATCCTTCCCTGTCAAGGGGGGAATATGTCGTAGCAAACCAAAACTTGACGTGTGCTGTCCATCGTACGTGCGTAAATTCACCACGTTTGCTTCTGTGCCAAATCTCGAATGAAGACATTAGCCCAGTCACTACAATGCTGGGTAATGTCTTCATTGTTATAATTGCTGCGTTTAGCGCCTTTTGCGCTGATTGCTGCGATAAGACTGATAGATGTCGTCACTATCGCCTTTGACACCCTGGCGTATAGCGGGTTGTGGTGCCTTGGCTTGTACATACTGTGTGTTTCGTGAGCTATTTGTTTTTGTAGCATTTTTTTGCTGTGACTGATTGGTACTCAGTTGTTTGCCATTCGGTAGCAGGTCAAAGGCAACTAGCAGGTACAGGAAGACAATCAGCGTAATAATGTTCAGGATTAGAGAGGTGGTTAGAACCAGATTGATACCAGGAATGGTGAAGATGTTTTTCTCAAGGTTCACACTTTTGATAAAGGTGGCCTCATAAGGCAAAAGCAGGTTTGCACCAAACAGATAGAGAACCATACCAATAATATGACGAGATTTGAACAGCTGAGGCTTCTTCGCTGGTGCGTTTGGCTTGGCCTTAACTACCGGCTTGGCACTCACTTCAGGTTCGTTTTCTACCGTGGTTGTAGCAGCCTTGCCATTCAAGCTCTTTTTGGCGCGAGCCATACGAGCTTCAACGATCCCATCTGTATTGGAAGGGACATCCTCTTTATCGTGCTCAACTTTTGAGAAGAATTTAGGGAGACGTAATGGACTCCGGGTCGTTGCCACAGGAGCAATCGCTACTTCAGAGTTGTTGGCCCCTGAATCTGTATCGAGGGCCAGATTTTCAGTTGTTGGAGAGACTGTCTCTTCATTCCCAGTCACAAGAACTGGTCGATTGCGTGGCGTACGAGTGCGTCGGGGTCTTTTAGCAATAGTGTTATATTCTTGACTCATGCTTGGTCTCCTGGATGGTCCACCTCAGGTGGGTTATTAGAACGGAATGAATTGTCAGTATCTTGCATCTGTAATGTTGACGGCCTATCCGTGCCAACTGGATTATCCTGGGATAGATGATATATGGAGGTTTTTACTTCAGTAGTTGATGGCGTGCTGTTTGTATGTCCTCCATTACTCCTACCCTCATTGGTGTAAGATGCCACCTGCGCGTAGAGCGGTTGAGAGTAGGTCGGAGGTAATTGGCCTGCCGGGGCATAGGTTGGTAGCGGTTGTGGCGCGACTGGAGCTTGTGGCATTGGTGGTGTCGTTGGTGCTAAGGTTCGTAGTGCATCGAGGCCTGCGTGAGCGATCTCGTCGTCTCTACCAGGAGCGTTGCCACCGCTTATTCCAATGCCACCAATTGTTATGCCGTCGATACGTAGAGGCCAGCCTCCCGCTGTCATAATGAATTGACCATGAGTCATGGTAGCAAGACTGGCGGCAAAACCAGGAATTGCTGATCCCCATTGAGCGACCTCATCAGTCGATTGATTAAACATCACAGCGGTATGTGCCTTTGCAATACTAATGTCGCCGGTTGCAAAGCCATAGGGTGCCATCATACGTTCAAATACTACCAGATGACCTCCGGCATCGACGATGGCGATACTGACCTGGCTGCGCAGTTCATGTGCCTTTTGCTTACTGGCTTCCAGAACCTTTCGCGCCATCTCGCTAGATATACTCACGCCAAGATACTCCTTACTAAATCTCTGTTCCCAACGGAATGCACAAGTTAAAATATGTTTCCATGACACGCATCCATACATAGCCAGAGATGCCACTTATGTGTTGCCAGCATTTTTTCCGTACTCGATCGATAGATGGTGATAGTTTTTGCTTTCATTCACGAAAAAAGTCAAAAGAGAAAAGGTAAAAAATGAAATGCATATACGTTTGTTCATTGTACCTCACATGCTGCCTGCGTGCAATGGATCTGTTTGTTATTCCCGTGTTGAGATCAGCGCATACACATTATGAATATCTACGCAGTTTTGGCACATGGGTTACACCAGAGTGATGCGCTCTTTGCGCCAGTTTAATTTGCTATATTTTTCTTGGACTAGTTGTTGTGTTAGTTCCCACTCTGACGTACTGAGATCCTCCATGGTTATAGCATGGCGCAAAAAAGTACTGAAGCCCTGCTTAAAGGCGTGAGCG
The DNA here is from genome assembly GCA_963699315.1 of uncultured Chloroflexia bacterium. GTDB lineage: Bacteria > Chloroflexota > Ktedonobacteria > Ktedonobacterales > Ktedonobacteraceae > Dictyobacter. The sequence continues at coordinate 1,589,378 of OY969433.1, read as the reverse complement.
ACATCCTCCCAACTGACCTGTGGCTGAAAGGTATGTAGTGGTGTAGTCTTTTCTTTGTAGCGTTGTAACGCTTCCTCACGTGCTTGCGCATCGGGAAATCGGAGCAGCTGAAAGAATGCGGACGCTTGATCATCCAGGGGAAGTGATCCCTGTTGCAGTAAAGCATGCTCTTTCCAGACCTGAGCGCTCCCGATTAATTTAAAGCCACTGCTGGTTAAATCTGCCTGAGTTGATGAGGCAAAGCAGGCCGCTGATGGATGCTTTTTGACGCGTTCATCACTCATCTCTGTCTGAACTCCAAGTAAGTTCAAAGCGGCCATGAGTCCCTGCGAAAGATAGGCATAGGCTGCTACGACCCCGGACGGTACACCATCGTTTTTGCCAATGACGATACTATAGGTAAATTCATCCTGGTGATAGACGGCCCTGCCACCAGTTGGACGGCGTACCAATGCAACTCCCTGGCGTTCACACGCCTCCGCATCAATTTCGCGCTCGATACTTTGAAATCTGCCCAGCGAAATAGAGGGCTGTGACCAGCGAAAGACGCGTAAGGTCGGGGGAGCTTCCCCTTTGAGATAATGGGTCAAAATAGCTTCGTCGATGGCCATGTTTACGGCTGGATCTTGAATGCCCGTATGTAAAAAACGATATGATGCTGACCGCATAACGCTTGTTTCCTTTGTTGATAGAAGGCCGAGACTTAATTACTCCTCTCCGCATTGCGTGTTATCTCTGTGCATGGAACTGTTCAGTCTGGCGTGTTATTGAGGGATCTTTTGTCTCTAGCAACTTTCCATTTCTCGCGTTGGGCTTCGCGTACCTTTTCTGATGCTGGTATGTAGCGGGCCAGAAATGTATCTCGGAAAGTTGGATAGGTACCATCTATAATCGACGCACGTAGCTGTTCGGCAAGGCGTAGCATGAAGCGAATATTGTGAATACTCCCTAGACGATAATAGAGTTGTTCTTCCGCACGTGCCAGATGGCAGACGTAGGCAGCGCTATAATTCCGGCAGGTGTAGCAGTCACAGCCCTCCTCGACGGGACCGTGGGCAGTACGGAAGCGAGCACCTTTGATGCTCACGCGACCATCAAGCGTAAAGAGACCGCCGTGGCGTGCGACACGTGTGGGCAAGACACAATCGAACATATCCATACCCAGGCCAACACCAATCACCAGATCCTCTGGGGAACCGACTCCTAATAAGTGGCGTGGTTTCTCGCGTGGCAGATTGGGAGTGACATGTTTAAGCATTTCCCACATCTGTTCTTTGGGCTCTCCAACCGACAGACCGCCAATGGAGAGTCCCTGAAAAGGCATATTCCCGATAATCCGAGCGCTTTGCTGGCGCAATTCCGGCTCAAAAGCGCCCTGCACAATACCGAAGAGCGTTTGTTCTGGTCGTTGTTTCTCTTTCTCGATCAGAGCGCGTTCTTCCCAGCGATGTGTCCACTCCATAGCTTTTTGCGCATCCTGCAGCGTACTGGGATAGGGAGCACAGATATCTAGCGGCAAAATGATATCTGATCCCAGTTCAGCCTCAATCTGCATCACACGTTCGGGAGTGAGCGCATGCAAAGATCCATCGATATGCGACTTAAAGGTCACACCATCCGCATCTAATTTGCGCAGATGTCCCAGGCTCCAGACCTGAAATCCGCCGCTATCAGTAAGAATCGGACCATCCCAATGCATAAAAGAGTGGAGGCCGCCAAACAGAATTGATCAAAGTTGATCCTGGTCGTAGCATCAGATGATAGGTATTGGCAAGAATAATTTGCGCACCTGCTGCATGAAGTTCTTCTGGCGCAACGCTTTTTACCGTTGCCTGTGTCCCGACAGGCATAAAGATAGGCGTTTGAATTGCCCCATGCGGAGTCTGGATAGTCGTAGCCCGTGCCCATGTCTCGGGGCATTCAGCGTCAATAGCAAAGTTGAATAATGGCATGTAGTTCTCAAGCACAAATGATAATGGTGGACACAGATGGGAGAAAGAGTATACCCATCCTGGCTTTTATTTTCTCATAAACGTCAAGGAGACTATTCAGACCTCCGCTTTTAGGATACCGGGCGGTTACGATGCTTGGTTTGGGATTGTATAGAAGCTACGCAAATCTACCTTCCATACAATACAGAGCAAAGCATAATTATCACATATAAATCAGCAAATCCTTTTGCATATAAAAGATACATAAAAATATGTACCATAGAGATAATTTATCATAAAAACACTTGCAAATCATGAAACAATAGTGTATGCTTTCAAACGGTATCCAATCTCGGTCTCGCATACAGTGCTCGTCCAGGGTATAAAATCCCACGCTGGTAGGGGTAAATGACTGGTGACATCTGCTAGGATATGGACCCGGAGGATTACCAACATACCATACAGGAGGTCCCTAGTTGAATATCGTTGATAAAACCCTAAAGTGCCGTGAATGCGGAACAGATTTCGTGTTCACTGCCGGAGAACAAGAGTTCTACCAGCAAAAAGGCCTGATAAATCAGCCCGGTCGCTGCCCCTCTTGCCGTGCGGCTCGTCGTCAGTCCGCTGGCGGTTCTGGTAGCCGTGAGCGAGCTCCGCGAGAAATGCATACAGTAATCTGTGCCGAGTGTGGTACTGAAACGCAGGTGCCGTTCTTGCCAAAGAACGATCGCCCCGTCTATTGTAGCCCTTGTTACGACAAGGTTCGTGTAGCACGCGACTAACGATCCCGTTAGGCGAGTGATTCCTGCACATACATAGCACTGGGAATATGTATTCTACCCTGGAATACATATCCTGATGAGCAATGGGTGTAAATCCGCTGATCTTTCCCACAAAAATAAAGAGGCTTAGCTGAGGTCTGTTCTTGGCTTGGCCTTTTTTTTATTTACCCGATAGTCCCTTTCCAAGCCTCATGCACATCGTATCTGCTTGACAGTCTCACTTTGCTCCTTATAATAGAGAAGTAACATCAGTTTTGCCCAGATGTAAGTGTTCCCATCTTTAGCGCCGCGCTTGTAGGGGGCACTTTATAGTAAAAAAACTTACCAACTATCCTCTCAGGGAATGGGCAAATCATACAGCATGTAGTGACAGGTATTAAGAGATGGCTACCAATTTCGATAAAGTCGCCGATGAGTCTGGGAAGATTAGAGAAGGACAAGGTATGATACCTATGGTACGTACAACGATGACATGGGGCGCAAAAATGACACCTTCTCTGATGACGATTCAGGATTTATTGGCTGAGACACAGCACTATCTTACTCCAGAAGATATGGAGAAGATTCAACGTGCCTATGATTTAGCAAATCGCGCCCATAAGGGAGCCTTGCGCCGTTCTGGTGAACCCTATATTCAACATCCTTTGGAGGTAGCCTTACTACTTGCTGAAATGCGTATTGATGCAGATGGTATTGTGTCTGCTCTTCTCCATGACGTCGTTGAAGATACAGAGTACTCGCTTGAGGATTTACGAGAGCAGTTCGGCCCAGCTGTGGCGATTATTGTTGATGGGGTCACAAAGTTTGATACGTTAGCAGGTACGAAACCCGCGAAACCTACTCCTGATAGCCTTGATAACGCTGTACAAAACGCTCCCCCGTCACTGGTTGATAAGAGACGCATCCGAACAGAGACCGTTCGTAAGATGCTCCTGGCAATGGCTGAGGACCCTAGAGTGGTAGTTGTGAAGTTGGCTGATCGTTTGCATAATATGCGAACGCTTAGCGCCATGTCGTCGGTGCAGCAGCAAAATACATCGCGTGAGACGAGTGAGATCTATGCTCCGCTAGCTCGTCGCCTGGGAATGAATCTCGTACAGGCCGATCTTGAAGATTTAGCATTTGGTTATCTTGAGCCCGAGAAATATACCCAGTTGTCCAAACAGGTGACAGAAGAGGTAAAGCGCCGGCAACCATTCATCAACGAAGTATGTCGCGTGTTGCGCGAAGAGATGGAACATGCGGGTATCCGTGCTGATGTGTTGGCCTGGCAAAAGCATCTCGCGAGTATTAATCGCAAATTGGACGATGTACCCTCGCAAGTGAGTGGCAGCGAGTTAAGCCATATTCATGATCTGATCTCTTTCCGTATTCTGGTTGATTCTGATTATGAATGTTATCTAGCTCTGGGACATATTCATGCGCTCTGGCGACCCAAAGATGGACGCATTAAGGATTTTATCGCTACACCAAAACTGAATGGTTATCAATCTCTGCACACCACCGTGTTTTGTCTGGAGAACCGGCTGGCAGAAATTCAGATTCGCACCTACGATATGCAAAGAACTGCCGATTATGGTATTGCCAGCTATTGGTTTCTGAAAGAACGTATGGGCCACGCGGAGAAGAATCATGGCGAGCACGATGAGAATAAGCCGGGTAGTTGGCGTCTCTCCTATCGTGAAATGATGACCTGGATTGAGCAATTGCGAGAATGGCAACGGGATTTGCCTCCAAGTGCCGATGAGTTTGTTGAGGCCGTTAAAGGGGATCTCTTTCAGGAGCAAATCTTTGTTTTTACTCCTCAGGGCGAGGTGAAAGATCTGCCACGCGGTTCAACTCCTCTGGATATGGCCTACCGTATCCATACGGATATTGGCGATCATTGTGCGGGGGCGCGTATCATTACGAATACCGACGATAGTGGTCATCTGGTGACTCGCCTGGTCCCGCTTGATTATGAGCTAAAAGGCGGTGAGATCGTCGAAATTATGGTCAATCGTACCGTTCATCCGACACGGGATTGGTTGTCATTTACACGCACTGCTGCGGCACGCAATAAAATTCGCCGCTATCTGAAAACGTATGAGCGCGAAATTAATTTGCAGCTGGGTCGTGAACGATTGGACTTTGCGTTAAAGGCGGCTGGCGCAGCCGGTGTGGATGCGCAGGTCGAAGAGTTATTACATTCTTTTTGTAATGAAGAGCCATTATCCAGCACGGTCTTCAAGAAATATGCCACAACCGAAGATGTATATGTTGCTATTGGACGTGAGGATCTGCAATTGGAACAGGTACTAGATCCCTTATTGGCTCGGTTACCTGGAGATTTGCAGCATGAGCGTGAGGGCTATACTCATGTAGATAACGAGAGTGCTAGCCTGATACAATTGGGACGTTGTTGTTGTCCTATTCCAGGTGACGCTATTGTGGGCCAGTTGACACCCGATCAAGGCGTGATCGTACATCGCAGCGATTGTGAGCAATTGCGTCGCAATCCAGAGTCATCAAATCATCAGATTGAAATCACCTGGCACCAGATTCATCCAAAAAGTTATCTGGTGGCGATTACTCTAATAGCCCATGACCGGGCCGGTTTGTTACGGGACATGGCGGCTGTGGTGACCGATGCTGGTATCAATATGGTATCGGTGACTTCGACCACCAATCCATCGTCGCAGAAGGCTGTGATTACTGCAACTTTAGAGATTTCTGCGGATGAAGGTGCATTTATGGATCAGTTAGAGCGTATCTTACGTCGCTTGCGTCAAGTGAAAACTGTCGTCAGTGTAGAGCGGGCAATAGGAAAATAAGGTACTCGGCATTTTGGTAGGTAAAGGTAACAGTGAGCGCCCTGGCCCTGGTTTCAGCCGTGAGTTTCCCCTCTCTCGTGGTCTTTGTTATCTCAGTGAATATGTGATAATAGATAAGTAAAGTACATCGATGTAGAGGGATGCCATTGTTTTTTAACCGAAGGTATAAGCTATCCAACAAGACCCATGTTGGTACGTATAACTACTGGTAATTAAAGATCGTATAGTGTCGCTAATAGCTATAAAAAATCTCACTAGTACCGGACATACCATTATGGATATGTCAGATGGTCATAAGCATGATGATAGATAGGTCAGTAGCACAAAAATTTGTTGATCCTTCGTATCCGCCCTTGATGCAGGACCTTCTCTTGCTGGTCGGCCAATACATGACACCGACCGAAATTGAACACGTCGTGAATGCTTTTCGACTCGCGCAAAAAGCATGCCTGGACATACCTGGTACAAATACACGTCCGATTCCTCCTCTGGATTATGCGTTGGCTGTAACGACTATTATGGCACAAATGATGCATGTGGATGCCATTGGAATTGCGGCTGGCCTGGTGTATGAGGCTGTCGATGCTGAATTGTTATTGTCTGAGCAGGTTGAGTATGCTCTGGGATCTCCAACTGCCCGTATTGTTGAAAGTATGCTACGCTTGAATATATTAGAGCGTAAGAAACAAAATGCTGCGACTGGTGCTATGTTGGCGATTCAAAATCTCCAGTCGTCTTCTGCTAAAAAAGCGTACAATGAGCGTGATGAGGATAGTCTGATCTCATCATTGGAGAGTAAGAAGCCTCGGGTCCGTGAAGCTATGCGCCGCCAACAGGCAGAGACTGTTCGTAAGATGTTCGTGGCGATGGCTGATGATCCACGGGTGGTATTGCTTAAATTGGCATATCGACTGTATGTTATGCGTATCACGTGCCAGCCGACCTATCAGGGCGATGCGCAAGAAAAATTGATGATGGCTGAGGAGTCACGTGAGATCTATGCTCCTCTAGCGGGTCGCCTGGGTATGTCGCGTATTGAGAGCGAGCTGCAGGATCTGGCCTTCGAGATTATTGAGCCTGATCGTTATATCTGGGCATGTAATACCCTGAATGTAGAAACAAAACAGTGGCGCTCATATGTAGATCGTGTCTGTGATATGTTGCGTGCGGATATGGCCTCGATTGGTGTCAAAGCCGAAGTGTCTGGACGTGTGAAGCATGCATACAGTTTTTATAAGAAAATTCTGCGTGCAGCGGGCGATCATGCAAGCATTGAAGACTTAAATGCGGTAGTTGATATCAGTCAGATTCATGACCTGTTAGCGTTTCGTATCCTGGTTGACTCAACGACGGATTGCTATGTCGTGCTGGGGCACGTCCATAGTTTATGGCGTCCCAAAGAAGGCCGTATCAAAGACTTTATTGCTAATCCCAAGCCCAACGGTTATAGTGCCTTGCATACAACTGTCTTCTGTCTAGATGATCAGTTAGTTGAGATCCAGATTCGAACCCATCAGATGCATGAGATGGCTGAGTATGGGGTTGCCATGCATTGGCATTATAAAGATGTTGGAGATAATGCCTCGGCTTCGGCCAAAGAGCTCTTGACCTGGTTACGCCAACTTACCGATTGGCAACAAGATCTGCGTACATCCAATACGAGCGATACAGAATTTGTGGAAGCAGTCAAGGACGATATTTTTCAGGAACAAATCTTTGTACTGACACCAAAGGGTGAGGTAAAGGATCTGCCAGTGGGCTCTACACCACTAGATTTTGCTTATCGTATCCATAGCAAAATAGGGGATCATTGTTCCGGAGCACGTATTATTGCTTCCGATGGCGATGGTAGCGGTGACCGCTTGATTATACGTATGGTCTCACTCGATTATGAGCTTAAAAATGGTGAGATCGTGGATATCGTTACCAGTCGTGGTGCCCATCCGACGCGTGATTGGCTTCATTTTGCTCGTACCACTGCTGCGCGTAACAAGATTCGCCGTTACCTCAAAATAAACGAGCGTCCAATTAACATGCAAATTGGAGCCGAGCGGCTGGAGCGAGAACTGAAAGCAAATGGATCGCGAGGAACGGATGCGATCACTGAGGATGCTGAGAACTGGGTCTGTAACAGTTTAGACATGCATTCCTTCGAAGATATCCTCGCATCTATTGGTGCAGATGATCTGCGTCCTCGTGCCGTCGTTGCGAAATTGTTAGAATATTGGCAGCGCGAAAATAGAGAAGTTAGAGAGACAAAAGAAGTTGAAATTCCTCTTTCATTGCCGCAAGGTATTACCAAACAACAACAGCCAGTAGCGCAGCTCGAAGTTGCTGGGGTGAGTGGATTATTAACCAAACTGGCGAATTGTTGTTATCCTCTTCCCGATGACAATATCGTAGGTTTTATCAGCCGTGGCAAAGGAGTTATCGTCCATCGTTCAGATTGTCGTAACATTGCTCGCTTGGGGGAAAAAGACCGCAATCGCCTGATTCATGTAAGCTGGGCCGGTATGAGCCAGCAATACTACAATGCACCCCTGGTGATTATTGCCAACGATCGTAATGGTCTGATTCGTGATGTTGCGACAGTGGTATCGGACGCCAGTGCAAACCTGATGAAGATCAATTCAACGGTGAGTACCAATCATCAAACCGTGATCATTACTGCCACCCTTGAAATCAACGACCTTGAACAATTGCAGCGTCTCTTCATCAAACTGGAGAAAGTGAAAGGCGTTATGCATGTCGCACGTGACCTTGGTCAAAGGAAATAAGCTGGAGATTGGTCTACGCATCAAAAGAAGCATAAGAAAACGCCGGGTTTCCTGAGCGGATACGACATAAACGTATCCGCTCAGGAAACCCGGCACTTATATCTATATTAGCTGCGCAGCCGTTCAAGCACAGGTGGCTGTCGGAGTTTAGCAAGGGCACCAGCTTCAATTTGGCGGACACGTTCACGGGTAATACCCAGTTCGCGGCCGACCTGCTCTAGCGGATGAGCCTGACCATTTCCAAGGCCAAAACGCAGTTGTAGTACTAATTGTTCACGAGGGGTGAGCACTGCTTCTAAGACGCGCTGCACCTCATCCTTTAACGTCTGGGTAGTCGCCAACTCTTCTGGGGAGGCGGAATCCGTATCCGCTAGTACATCCCCTAACTCCTGCTCTTCATCTTCGCCAACGGGCAATTCAAGAGAAACAGGGGCTCCAGGAGCTGATTGCAACTCGACCATGCGTATAGGATCCAGCCCTGTCGCTTCAGCTAATTCCATCTCGGTTGGCTCGCGGCCCAGCTCTTGTAAGAGACGCTGGCGTTCACGCCGAATACGGTTTAAAGCTGTATTTACATAGACTGGTAAGCGGATCGTTCGTCCTTTATCAGCCACTGCACGGCTAATGGCCTGACGGATCCACCAGGTTGCATGGGTTGAAAAGCGATGACCACGACGCCAGTCGTAGCGTTGCACTGCGCGGATCAGACCAATATTGCCTTCCTGAATGAGATCCAGCAATGTCAGACCACGTCCAACGTAGCGTTTTGCGATACTCACGACGAGACGCAAATTAGCAAGGATGAATTGTTTCATCGCATCGCGATCGCCAGACTCGATGCGTTTAGCCAGATCCACCTCACGCTCATGAGTAATCATCGGCACACGACCTATTTCACGTAAATAGGTCATCACCGCGTCTGATTCACCAGCATCGGCAGAATTCACCTGATTATCGTCTTGATCTTCTGAACGCCGGCGACGCATTGTCGTACGACGAGCAGGAGTTTCTTCCTCAGCATGAATTGGGGGAATTACTAACATTAAATCAGTTTCAATATCTGAAGTTGCATGTTCCTCATGGACATCAGAATCAGCTAGTTCTTCTAATTCTAGAGGTCCAGTCTCTATATCAAGAGAGTTAGCATCTACATCATTCAGATCCTCATCTAACTCATGAGAGTTTTTCTCCGCACTAGCCTCCATATCATCCTCTGATGTATAGTCAAGATCTTTGGTAAGCAATTGTTCAACAATGTCGAACGGCTTTTCCAAATCTGCAGTATTTGATTTATGTAGGGTAAGCGTTGTTCCCGTCATGGCACGCTTTGTGTCTATCATTGTGCGCCCTCCATGAAAAGTAGTATATCCTAAGCAGCAAGATATATATTCGTCGTCAGTCTGGTCCTACACTCAGGGAAAGCGAGCCTTCACCGGACCTTTCTGTCCGAGCCGAGTGGGAGGAATATCAATGACACGCGTTTGGTCTCTACTAAAAGAAACATTGCTGTACTGGAAATTATTCCCTTTCTTATTTGACAAAAAACATTGCTCCAAGATTGCACAACTCAGCGCATAAAATCTGCTGCTGAAATTGTCAACTAGAGAACTTTAAGGCAATGTCATTACCAATCAGTTTCAGGAACTATGTTCCTCACTCAATTATAACGCAAGTCCCACTTTCATTCTAGTCCCTATGGCCTGGATTTGACGTAGTTTTCTTGGGAAGACTGTAATCTGTGTGTAATCCATCTGTAGATTTATACGTTTGAACCCTTCTTAAAGTGGCAGGAAATAGAATTTTTTGTGGCTTTTTTTCTTGTCAGCGCGTTTATAATGGCGTTGTAATCTTGGATATATCTTTTTCATTCATCTTTTCAGCTGCAACTTTTGCCAGAGTCTCTTGTTTATCTACCCTCATGCGACGGAGTGTACGTAGCAATAAGACGGCTAGATAAACGGCAATGAGTACTAAAAGTATTAGGATTGATGCGTTTGTGATCAAGTCACCGAGCGCATCCCAGCTGGCACCAAAAGCAAAGCCTAAAATGAGGGTTGGGAATATTCCTAACGCTTCGCCGGCTGCATCGGCAATCAAGAATCTTTTGTATGGATATTGCTCGGCTCCAGCTAAGATATTGATAATTCCTCCCAGGGCCGGTAGCAGACAGCGGCTTAAAAAGATGGCCCAGGTTCCCTTGCTTTGAAAATAATTTCGTGCACGATTAGCGACCTTTGGTGAAATAAAGTGTATGCGTCTTTGCTTACTCAGCCAATTTATCACACCTGGGCCCACCTTGTACCCAATCCAATAACCAGCGTTATCTCCACAGACTGAGGCGCTCCAGGATGTGATAAAGAGCAGAAAAATATTAAAGTCACCTAATGCTGCAAATGCTCCCGTGGATAGTAGAAGCAGGCTGATAGGGAGCGGAATACCTATGGCGGCTATAAAGATGCATAACCATAATACTGGATAGCCATAAAATTGCAACCAGGTGATGATGATTGGAAGGAGTGTGTTCAAATGATTTGAAGCTCCCCTCTATTGAAAGCTGGCGTTACATACGGCGTAAGAGGATGCGATTTGCGATAGGTTAAAATAGCCTCCTGTACCTTGCTGATGATGACGTCAGCCGATTGTTTCTTTTGGAGAGCGATGGTCTGAAGAGTGCTGTGGCGGTTTGTTGCGTTGTCTTTCAGTTGTAAGGATGCATAGAAAACGGTTGTGGGAACGTGATAAACGTGCGATACATAAGGAATCGTCATCCATTGGCGGACGAGTCTTACATCTCCGTTATGTGCCATCTCCTGGTGTTGATTAACGGTTTTTACATCATTAATTGTCGCCCGGGTTGCTACAAATGTGGCTCCTAGCGACAGCACTAAAAGAAAGGAGATAATGATAAAGCGTTGTCTTATGGCTTTATTGAACATTTTTCGATTTTCTGTTTTCATACATATTATTTCACTCGCCAAAACCTTATCACTTTTCTTTTCTCTTCACCTACAAGGCTATGCAGAATGAATATCTCTTGACGAGATACTTTCTATTCTCTAGAATAACTTATATGGACGTATCTGTACAACCTTTAGAGGTAAATATTAAACGAGTTGATTCTGAATTGCCTTTGCCAGGCTACGCTACAGCTGGATCTGTAGGTTTCGATTTGATTTGTCGAGAAGATACTGAGATTTTGCCACTGACGTTGGCTTTGATTCCCGGTAACGTGATTGTGCAGACTCCTCCTGGGTATATGCTGCTTTTGACGATGCGTAGCAGTACAGCACGGCGTAAGGGGCTGTTGATGCCAAATGGGGTGGGGATAATTGATCAGGATTATTGTGGCGTTGGAGATGAATTGATGATCTCTGTCTACAATTTCCGCACCGAGCCTGTAACTGTGTTGCGTGGTGAGCGTATCGCGCAAGGTATTTTTATTCCAGTGGGACGTTTTGCGTGGAATGAAGTAGAGCAAGTGGGTAGCGGACGTGGAGGTTTCGGAAGTACAGGTGAATAAATTATGGCCCTACCAGATTATTATGGCATGCTAGAAGTTGAGAGTACGGCTACTTTTGAAGAGATTAAACAGGCGTATCGGCGTTTAGCACGGTTGTATCATCCAGATGTGAACAAACAAGTTGGTGATGATAGTCGTATTAAACAAATCAATGAGGCGTATGCTGTACTGAGCGATTTAGCACGGCGTGTAGCCTATGATGTACAGCGTTTAGAGAATCTCAAGCGTGAGGTTATTATTAATTTTATTATCAAGCAGCGCGAACAGGCTAGAAAAGAGGCGCGCATGACGTGGAAAGAAGGAGCCACGGGTTTTGTGCGCGAATTAAAAAAAGGTCTGCAATAGTGTGCTACTGAGAATAACATATGATAGCGGAGTAAAAAAGAGCATGGATGCATGTTGGCACTCTTTTTTGCTCCATTATTTTGTCAATGTGTTGGTTCTTCTCGACGTGCTTGCAAAAATGAGAGTACAAGTGAGCCAAGCAAAACACCAACTAAAACAATCTCCATTGTGCTGAATGTTTTCTTCTTCTGCGGCATATGCTGTCCTTTCTCCTGGATAACCGGATAGGATCTGACTGGTACATTGTTTCTATCTTGTTATTGTATCTTAATCCATAGAGAACTGCTATTGCTATAGGTATGGATCTCGCGAAAGTGCTGTTTGACCCAGTTCCGAAATGGCGCAAGATCAGGATTTGTGAGGCGCCCAGTGTAAAATAGGACGGCCTGGACCTTGGATTGAGAGGCTAGCTGAATCATTTGTTGGTTTGTGACATAGTGCGTGTCAATACGTACACTAGAGGTATCAACAAGTTCTGGTGGAGTGTTACGGTTGGCCAGACCAGTCAAAAATTGCCCATCAGTAATTACAAAGTCCCCTGGCTTTACCACTTGTTGCAGATCTTTGGCGACCTGTAAAGATCCCTGTGTGGCTTGGGATGCTTCCTGTGTTTGCAATTGCCGATAGTTGATTTGGATTACTCTGGCACTAAAGATCATAGTGAGCAATATTAGTAGCAAACCAATCTCTGTTATGAGTGCAGGACGCTGTGTAAGTTGTTTCTTGCTGATGGCTACTGGTAATTTGCCCAACCCCATTATGCTTAAGGCTACCAATGGAGGGGCAAGAATGACAAAATGATGGGCGAATAGTGGCTCTTGTTGCCAGAGCAAGATGCTGGATGCGAGGGCCCAGGCTAGCAATGGGATGACAAGCCAATCTTTCTTGACCAACGCTACTAGCGAGCCGTAGAGGGCAGTAATGCCTAAAGGCGCTAACAGAAAGACCTCAATCTGTTGGGTATTGCCTGCACGTGTACTGATTGTTTTTGCTGCGTCATGAAAGGTGACTACTCCTGACCAGAATGAGGGGAGTACGTTGTGATAGGGCAGGACGATGATGATCGTTGTCAAAATTAGCACAACCAGCGCGATCAGTAAGGAATATGTGGCTCGCCAGCGTTCACCGACGGGTTGTCGCGTGATGCGCCATATGTGCGCTAGGGCGAGCAATCCAATGGGAACTATTGTCGCTAATGCGAATAGTTTGCTGAAGATGCTAAGTACTAATGTAAGCGTGCATAATGCTCCATAGAGACTCCCACGCCATCCTGATGGTCGCCGCCACCAGAGATAGGCAAATGCTACGGCTAGCACTGAGAGTGAGATCTCTGGCCCTTCTGCTTGCAGCGTTTGTGATGCTGAGAGATAAAGAGGATTGAGTATCAGTAGTAATAGGGCGGCAAATGCTCCCAGGCGGCCCCGTAGCGTATAGCCTAATAGAAAGATGCCAAAAAAGCCAAATAGCGAAACGAGTGCGATACCCAGGCGCGCAGCCCAGATTGTTTGTCCAAATAGTAGATACGTTGGCAGGACTGATAGTAAAAACATTGGAGGTTGGGAATAAAAGGTGGGATTATATAATTGAAAGCCTGCAGTTATTGACCGCAATGTTTGCCAATAAACACCTTCATCATATGAATCCCGATCGAATAGTACGCCCAATGTATGTAAGCGCATCAACATGGCCACAGCCAGCAGGATTACAAATCCTGCGCCAAGCCAGATGCGCTGACGTTTGGTCATACGTGGAGAAATATTTTCCTGGGTAGCGGTTGTATCGGATAGAACTGTACTCATAATCTTAAATACCACTTCTTCTCTATTGATTGGTATACTTCCCTTCACAGTATCAAAAAAGCGCAGATTATTCAAGTAATTGAGACTAATATCCAGCGCTCCTTTCGAAAGTCATCTGGAGTCTCGCTGGCTTATGGCTGTTCTCTGCTCTTTGTTAGCAAAAAGACATGCAAAAAGTCTTGAATATCCATGTGTCAAGAGGACGTTTTTGATATAATGTACGTACACAGTCTTATGATACACATCAAGACATTTGTCTGGCAGGTAGAGCCCCCTTGTAGTACCCATATGTATTCAGAAACGCAACTCTCGTTGCTAGAAAGGTGCTACCGTACCTTTCTCATCTGAAGGCAAGGACATATAAGAGAAAGTAGGTGAAGGCGTTCATGGATGGCAATAGGAAAATACAAGAAGAGTCCGGGCCATATATCTGGTTACGCTATGCAACCCAATACATAAAAGATGGGCGTACGCATACCGTAGAAATGAGCGTTCCCGTACCTCTGGGCGCGAGCTCTGGAGATCGAGAAAAGTTGATTCGTGAGGCTGAAGAAGGTATGCAACAATTGGCTACCCATATGGATCAACGTGTGCCATCAGTACCTGTAACGTCCCAGACGCCATCTGCGCCAAAGATAGCGCGATCAACTCCGCAGCCGTCAGTAAATACCAGAACAACACCAGTGCAACCAGGCATAGCGCCAGTGCAATCAGGGGCCGCACCTCGCACAACAACACCTCCCGGTAATAGGCCGGCAGGGGTGTCGGCTCCTCATGCCTCGACACAGCCAGCAGACGGTCAGGTCGTATCGCCACCTGAACAGTCGGCAGGCCGTGGTCGCCAGAGTGGAGGTCTCGCCCTTCCCGCTAGCGAGCCGGGCAGTAATCTGCCGTTGCCGCAATTTATTCAGTACATTAAAGATAATATGGGACTGACGCCAAAGCTGGCGATGGAGATGTTGAACGTACGCTCTTTAACTACGGGCATTAATTTGCGTGATGCATTAGAACAATTGAAGGCAAAAGTTGGACAAAGCGGACCTGCGGGAGCTTCGCTTCAATCCCCTACCCATCGTGATGTGGATTACACGCTTCACGGAGAAGATCTGCCAAGACCTCAGCCTTCTGGCCCTTTACCTCGTATTGCACGTCCTGAGGATAGCGCACCGATTATTGAGATGAATAATCAGCGTGTTAGCAGGGGTTTTGACGAAGAGGTTAGTGCGGACAATCACAATGAGCCTCTTGAGTTCGCTGGCGATTATGAAGGACTTGAAGATTTGCCTCTGCCCGATGAATTTAGCGAACAAGAATTGGAGCGTGCTCGGGAGAAGGTCAGTTCGTTACGTGAGTTGCAAGGAACCACTCTTACGAGTCCGCAACGTTTGCAGGTACTAAGCAACGTTGTGCTCTCTCAGATCTCTGAGGACGAATTGCAGCGACTCATTGAAGGTGTCTGGAAGCTTCAAACTTCGAAGAAGTTGAAGGTTGATCAGGCTGAAGCTTTGATCTCTTGGGCAAAGCAAGAGGATGATTTTATGAAACAGGTGGAAGCTGTTTTGGAAGTGCTAGAGGATTATTATGCGCGTGATAACCGGTGAAGCCAAAGGGAAGAGACTGAAGTCCCCTAAAACAGCGGAGACACGACCAATTATGGATCGTGTGAAAACTGCTCTGTTTGATATTTTGTCATCCGAGGTGGCGGATGCCCGTTTCCTGGACCTTTTTGCAGGCACGGGTGGTGTAGGCATCGAGGCACTCAGCCGTGGCGCTACCCGCGCCACTTTCATTGAGATGAGCCCCGTTATCGTCAAATTAGTGCGCGAGAACCTGCAGATTACGGGTATGACCTCTCGGGCAGAGACGTTACAAGCTGATTCTTTTAAATTTTTATTGGCGCATCAACATCAACCAGTTTTACCAACTGCGACACGTTCCAATGAGAAACGTAATTCTGTCCCCGCGCCGCTGCTGGGAGCACCGCGGGTCTACGATATTATTTATGTTGCTCCTCCCCAATATGAAGAGATGGGAGCACGTGCCTTGAAATTAATCGATAGCTCAGCGCTTATCACCGAAGATACCTTAGTTATTGTGCAGATTCATCCTAAGGAGCGCCCCGGGGTTGCAGCGGTTGAATGTCAGCATTTTTCTTTGACTGATGAGCGTCGCTATGGAAGTACTCTTCTGATGTTTTATCGTTATCATAATGCTTGATAAGTCTTTGAACGACCTGTGAAAGTCTATTGACCGGATTGGTGGCAGTCGTGGCATATGATATATAAGTTAAATGCTTTGTGTTGGATATTGAAGTGAAGGTGAAATTATGGCAGGTAAATCAGATAGCGGACGTTTTGCTTTTATTGATGCCGGTGATGCTGCTCGACGCTTAGGGATAGATCGTGTGACTCTTGATATATGGGTCAAAGAGGGCAGAATTAAACCACGTGGTGGATTTTTTCGTGCTAGCGATGTGGAGGCCCTGAATAATGAATTGCATCCAGCCGCTGACCTGGCGGAGGTTGTGAATGCAGACGAACAGGACAGCGCCGGCGAGACCCCTTCAACGCAGCCAACTCGCAAGAAGCAAGATCCACAAATGCGCGTCTATCTACGCTTACAGGCGGATACGAAATGGTTTGATATCTCCGAAAATGATATTAATATCTGGTTTAAGCAGTTGGCACCTGATGGCTTTGAGCGTAATAAACGTAATGTGGAACAGACTATCCGCAAGTTACAGTTGGTGGTTAGTTTAATTGAAGATGCGCAGAAGCGCGAGGCGGGACAGGCTTGATGGGCACAATTTGTGCCCATTCCATCACATGTTTGGGAGCTCTTCATTTCCCCAGTCTAATTCTTGCCTAATCTGGTCAAGCGAGATTAATGGCTCTTTCTTCATACCTTTTTGCGACAGGAGAAAAGATGTCATGAATTTCTCGTCGTGGAGAATCTCTAATGTTTGGCTAAGTGTTTCGATTGTTTCACGCATTTGTTGATAGTCACTCATGGATAAGATAGCCATAACATGGACGTCATCCTGGGTTACGATGATAGGTTCATCCTTGTCTTGGAACAATTGGGGCAATGTAGTGAGCTGTTCTTGTACTTCGGATAAAGATAGTGTCCGTTCGGTCATGTCGCCCCCTTTGTGTAAAATAGTCGGCCTGATGTACGACAATTGGGTAAGGTTGGACATACGTAATGTAATAAAAAATCCTTTCTTATTATACGTTATCTGTCTCTGGTTGTTGCAGTATAGCTTTCAATTTGTCGTGATATGTCACTGTTATATTTTTTAATGTGATATATATGTTTACGCATCCTACGTGATAGCATCTTTTTTTCGAGGATCAATATGCTACGTTTTTCTGGCTAATGCGTATTGACCTGTAGGAATAGACAGGTTTTAGACAGGTGGTTTATTCCATGTAAAAGACTGGTGAAAATAGCGGTGTTATAAATCGCATGCTTGGCTATACTATCCAAGTGTAGAGGAACCATCAGTGTGGCACCAGCGAAACGTTGAGCGTTGATTGTGGAACCCGGCGCTTGATTATCGTTCGTATACAGACTGTGCATGTGCGATTTGTCTGCGGGCGAGGCATGACAACGAAACACAAAGCACAAGTGCTGTAGACGAGATGGATCATTTGGATATGATTTGGATGGCACTATGCTGATGGATGACTCAAATACACATTTGATATGACTAGTTTATACAAAGCGTTGGCGCGCATCCTTTGACGAGTCGATGGGTCTCTGGATGGTGTGTGGCTAGCGTATCCGGGGCAGTAGCTTGTTTCTGGAAAGGAATGTACGATGGGACAATGGGCATATAAGGTTGTTTACGTTGATTATCGCGGGCGTATCTCCTGCGAGGGTGTTGAAACGTTGATTGGTAATGAGCGACGTAGTTCGTTTGTACGACGTTATTTCAACAGCATCGGTCGCGATGGTTGGGAACTAGTCAGTGTACAACCATTGACATCGAATTCCGCATATTATGTATTTAAACGTCCTGCACAAGAGGGCGATTACACAGAGGAGACACCTCCAGCTACAGATCAAGAGGCACCTCCAGTCTCTCCTGAGACGGGAAGTAGTGGTCCGACGATAGAGAGTGTCTAGTATCAGAGACAACTGGCGTCGCTCAGAAATGAGTGACGCCAGTTTTTTTTGCATCGTTGCTCAAAAGTATATATGTTATATAAAAAATATTGACTGCTGGCTACGAAACTTTTCCTATTGAGGATCATCGCTGCTCTGATATAATGATTCTGAAAATAGAGAAACATTTTCGCTGGTATTACCGTTGTTCAATCATGTCAGGAGATATTTATGGCACACACTTCCTCAACTCAGTTCTCTATCTATCAAAATTTCATCGCAGGCCAATGGCGCGATGCACGTAATGGTGGAACATTTACGAGCACCAACCCCGCTCATACGCAGGAGGTGATTGGACAATATCAATTGTCGTCCGTCGAAGACCTTGAGGATGCTATCACGGCAGCTAAGCAGGCACAACGATCCTGGGCGGCTACCCCGGCTCCCGTACGTGGAGAGATTCTGTTGCGTACTGCTTTACTGTTAGAACAACGGCATGAGGAACTGGCTACTTTGATGACGCGCGAAATGGGGAAAATCCTTAGGGAGACACGTGGAGATGTTCAAACGGCGATCGACGTCGCAAAGTTTATCGCTGGCGAGGGACGACGTGCTGAGGGCGAAACAGTTCCTTCTGCTTTGTCTAATAAATTTTGTTTGACGATTCGACATCCGTTGGGCATTGTGGGTATTATCACCCCCTGGAATTTTCCGCTGGCGATTCCTGCCTGGAAGACTTTTCCAGCTTTGTTAGCTGGTAATGCTGTAGTGCTTAAGCCTGCGAGCGATACTCCATTGTTGACCCTCAAGCTAGCAGAAATTTTAGCTGAGGCTGGTCTACCTGCGGGTGTTTTTAACGTGATCACAGGTTCAGGTGGTACACTCGGCAATGCGTTAGCCAGTCATAAAAGCGTCAATATGATTTCTCTGACTGGTTCTACCGAAGTAGGACGTGCTGTAGGTGAAATCTGTGCCAGAGATTTGCGACGCTGTGGTCTGGAACTGGGTGGCAAAAACGCTGTAATTGTTATGGACGATGCTGATCTAGATCTGGCCGTCAACAATATCACACTTGG
The DNA here is from genome assembly GCA_963699315.1 of uncultured Chloroflexia bacterium. Taxonomy (GTDB): domain Bacteria; phylum Chloroflexota; class Ktedonobacteria; order Ktedonobacterales; family Ktedonobacteraceae; genus Dictyobacter. Next base: position 1,570,225 of record OY969433.1, on the reverse strand, counting down.
CGCCTTTGGAACCACAGGACAACGTTGTACGGCTACCAGTCGTGTAATTATCCATCGTGCTGTCTACAAGTCCTTTGTCGATCGGATGGTGGCTGCTGCGGAACAGTTACGCGTCGGCGATGGTCTGGATGCTCAGACGGCTGTTGGACCGTTGGTTAATCGTGGACGTGTAAAGGCGGTCCATGAGTATACAAACATCGGAAAACAAGAGGGCGCTCGTTTGCTTACCGGCGGCACTCCTCTGACCAAGGATGCATATGCTGAAGGGGCTTTCTATCAACCGACTATCTTTGGTGACGTTCAACCAGATATGCGCATTGCGCGTGAAGAAGTATTCGGTCCCTTTCTTTCACTGCTGCCCATCGACTCATATGAAGAAGCAATTACGGTCGCCAATTCAACTGAATTTGGACTCTCAACAGGTATTTTTACCGAGAGTGCTCGCTTATCTTTCCGCGCCATGCGCGATATCGAGTCTGGTCTGGTCTATATTAACGCTGGAACCACTGGCTCAGAGATTCATTTGCCCTTTGGCGGCATGAAGAGTAGTGGTAATGGACATCGAGAACTTGGTACTGAAGCCGTAAATGAGTTCAGCGAGATAAAAAGTGTCTTTATCTCGTATCCTCCAAAATAAGTCTGAAAGAAAATACCAAAAGAAGAGAGGCTCCCTGTACAAAAGGTCAGAACCTGCGCGGGGAGCGTTGAAGAATGCGCACCGCATTCACATTTCTCGCGACGAGATAGTTCTTTGCATGCAGCAACGCCACTATTGTGGCATTTTTGTGTATCCATAATTATCAGCGTCCCTAGTGTAGGGGTTTTTTTTGTCCAGTATATTTGGGTAAAAGGGTTGAAAAGTACACAAGAAGAATTATATACCAAATAAGGCTCCTCGTTCGTATAAGATAGAGTAACTGTTATGGATGGTAATGTGGCAGTATGTTAGGTGGCTTGCCTGTTCTGGCGGCTGATGAGGAAGTTGTGTATGCAAGAGCAACATGTTGATGTGATTACGTGGCTGAAAAAAGAGGCAAATTCGTTTGCAAGCATCTCATCTGATGATGATAGGGCTGATTTGCAAACTTTTGTTGATATTGTCGGGGATGCCCGTGTTGTTGTATGTGGAGGATCTACTTACGGTACACATGAGTTTTTTACTTTGAATTATCGTCTCTTGAAGCTTCTGGTTGAGACGAAGGGGTTTACGCTCTTTGCTATTGAAGATGGTTGGGTTGAGGCTGAGTATATTAATCAGTATCTGTTGACTGGCGAGGGCGATATTGCTCATTTGTTGGACGGTTTGCGGTTTTGGATCTGGAAAACTCAAGAGATGCTTGATTTGATTTGTTGGATGCGCTCTTATAACGAGCAATGTGGCGAGCGACCAGCACTCCAATTTCTCGGCCTAGATATGCAATCATGCGATCTTGTGATACTGAATGTGTTGTCTTACGTCGATGAAGTTGACTCAGATGCTAGTGATACGTTTCGTGATCTCTACGCGAGCTTTTGGCCATATACAGATCATTTGACTCGTTATAGCGATGAGTCACCCCAGTTCAAAAGCACCTGCTGGTCACAACTCAAGTATGCTCAAGAGCTGTTATTAGCTCAGCGAACCAAATATGTGGGGCTGTCTTCTCCGGCTGCATTCGCTTCAGCCCTCCAATGTGCCAACATCGTCCTGCAGGCCGAACGGATGTTTTCTTCGTTCAATTACGAGCTCCGAAGCCAGTTTATGGCCGAGAACGCGGTCTGGCATCTTGATCAGGAGGGGACCAAGGCTAAAATGTTCATTTGGACTCATAATGGACATGCTGTGGCTCCTCCTGGGGATGAATTGCCTCACTCGTTAGGCTCCTACTTGCACGAGAAGTATGGCAAAGATTTTAAGACCTTCGGTATGCTTGTGGGGCAGGGACAGTTTAACGCACAAGATAAATACCAGCAAGATAACATCACTGCTCACACTTTTGGTTTGCCGCTACGAGCCAGCTATGAATATATATTCCAGGCAATCGGGTTGCCCCGTATGCTTATTGATCTACAACGGTTGTCTGATGAGCCATATGAGTGTTTATCAGAGCCACGTATGTATAGATCTGTTGGGACTATGTATGCCGAGAAAGCAGAGGAACATTACTGGTCTGAAGTGAGCTTACCACTATCCTTTGATGGTATCTTTTATATACAGGACTCCACACCGTCACAGCTTTTAAAATTTGAGCAATCAGAAGCTGCAAATCAAAGACCAGCTTCCCAACTTGTCTCAACGCAGCCGCGCAACATGCAGTTTGAAGCTGGATTATCCTACTGGCAACAGATGCTCTCTCAGGGGTATGAATGTGGTCTTGAAACAGGATTTGCTCATAGTGGCGACATCGCTGCCTATCTCAAATCGACTGCATTCGATGCCGTTTGCTTTTGCTCTCTCCATCAAGTCATCAGGCCCGACGCTTATATTAAGCAGCGAATCCGCTTATCTGCCTACGTGAAAGCGCTTGGTGTTAAGAAATCAGCCGGTTTGTGGATGCGTATTGATGGCCAAACAGGCTACTTGCGTCTGGATGACATGCGTAAACGTCCCATCGTTGGCACGAGTAATTGGACCCGCTATGAGATCGTACTGGATGTGCCGAAATGTAGTACGCAGATTGTCTTTGGCTTGCTCTTTAGTGGTCAGGGAAAGGTATGGATCGATGATGTGCAGTTGGAAATTGTCGAAGCTACCGTGCCGACGACGGATAGTGATCGCAATTAAGCGTCGCCTCGCTGTAGCGCGAATTGTTCGAACATCGCCTCCCAGACCTCCTGGTTTTCGATGCGCTCACGTGGATTCGCTACACGGCTATTAATCATTTCAAAGATACAACTGAGAAGACTTTCTAGAACCATCGAGGCTTCGTCATAGAAACCAGCAGCCTTTTTGATATCGCCGTTGAGAATTTCATAGCATAAAGAAGTGAAGTTTTCAACGTCGATATGATTATGGTCCACGCGGAACTCATAGCTGCCCATATGCCAGAGATTCTCATTGTGCATGAGGGTATGCAGCGTATTCACGTCCAGATCGACTCCATTGACGCGACAGGTTTCTTTGAGAGCATCCATGGTCCAATTAATAAAGACAACCATAGTCGGAAGTTGCTCAGTTGGTGTGTGTTTGGTTTCCCATTCTTGTTCCATGCGACTGATGAGATTGAGCAATTCAAAATTTTCCAGGCGTAATTTTTCAGCTGGATCAGGTAGGCGTAGCTTGCGACCATTCGTATTCTGCGTTTCTTGATAGACTGGCTGCAGAAAATTATGTCGTGTCAGTTGACCAAGTTCGCGTGCGACATCTAATTCGGGGCGGCGCAAAGCACTGGCAATTCGTCGTATGCGGCGATAAAGATTTACATGGGTAAAGAGTTCCAGGCTGCGAATATCGAAACGCATCGCCGAGGAGATTGTAGGCGCAAGTTGGAGCATTGTCCTCATACCTTGTGGGAGGACCTGGTTTAACTCTTGCCATTCATCTCCATAGCGTATCATCTCCATGGTTGCACGTACGACCTCAATATCCAATGAGGCTTCCCCATAGGGAAGTAGCTTCTGGATATTGGGGCTGGCAATAAATTCGTAGTTGCCATCACTCCAAAGCGAGAGTTCGCGAGCTGTCCAGATCGTCTTCATACGCAAGGCTTCATGCAATTGTTGTTCAGTAATCACTTGCATCAGAACCAGCCGCTCGCCAATGCGCTTGCCCAATGGATCTTGTAGCTGTTGCGCATAGGCTTCTTCAATATGGTGATAGGTCGTCATGCTCATTTGTTGCAAGACATCTCCCAGAGCTAATGCACCTGGATCCAGTTCACTCGCGTTTGCCAGTTTCCCTTCATTGAAGTAAAGGATGCCCATACGTCCCGTGCTCTGTTTAAGATGAATTGCACCCGTCATGCCTCCAAGTTCGACAATTTGTAAGATCTCTACGAGGCCAAAATCTCTCAAGTTGCCCGACAGAACGGCATCTGTGTTCATGCTGCCCCCATATACCGGTTCGATCAGATGATAGGATGATAGTGTAGTATTAATGCGTATCTAGAAGATCACCTCAATGTTGAGTAATCTCATCATCACAATGTTTGTGCTTAGCATTATACCAGAGCTAATCATACTTCAACAAGATGATTAGGCTAAAAGGCTGAAAGGCTGAAAGGATCGTTATAATCAAGTATGATGAAAAATAAAATTGTTGTTATTACTGGTGCAGGTCGAGGAGTTGGACGTTCAACGGCACTCCTTTTGGCTCAAGCCGGAGCTCAAGTTGTGCTCTTCAGTCGCACTCAATCTCAATTAGAAGAGGTAGCTGAAGAGATTACGCGTAATGGCGGTCATGCTTTGGCTATTGCTGGCGATGTTGCTCATGAGGACGATGTACAGATGCTCTTCCTGCGCGTTAAAGAGCTCTATGGTCGCATTGATGTTTTGATAAATTGTGCCGCTATTGTGGCTGTCAAACCTTTTTTTGAGCTGGATACCCCAACCTGGGATCAGGTGATCGGCATCAATCTGCGTGGTACTTTCCTCTGCTGTCGCGAGGCGTTCCGTCTGATGATGCTTGAGAAACAAGGTGTGATCATTAATATATCGTCACTTTCAGGGGTTAAAGGGGTAGAGAAGTTCCCCGGAATGAGTGCATATAACGTCTCAAAGTCGGGAGTCGCTGGTCTCACCGAGATATTGGCTGTTGAAGGGAAACCGTTTAACATTCGTGTCTGTGCGGTTAGCCCCGGAGCCGTTGATACCGCTATGCTGCGGCAAGCAGCTCCTCATTTGAAAGCAGGTATGACCCCTACTGATATGGCTGAGATTCTGCTCTATCTGGCTGATGACTCAGGACGCATGTTTAGTGGTAGCAACCTTGAGCTCTTTACGAACGCATAGCTTTTTACTAGCTGTATATAACGTTATGCAGCGTCTTGCTCTTTTGACCATGGAGGAAATATATATGGTCTATCTCACACGGCGTGCTACTTTTAGTGCGGCCCATCGCTTATGGAGTGATCATCTTACTGAAGCTGAAAATTATAGTATCTACGATAAATGCGCCAATGCCAATGGTCATGGACATAACTATATCCTTGAGGTAACGGTATGCGGCGAGCCCGATCCGGCGACCGGGATGGTGATCAATCTCACTGATATGAAGAAAATTACAAATGAATTGGTTATTGATTGGGTGGATCATAAGCATCTTAATTATGATGTTCCCTGGCTGGAGGGCGTTATACCGACTGCTGAGATGCTGGTGATTAAGTTTTGGGAGCGCCTTGAGCGCTATTTTCCTGAGGGATTATTGTATGAGGTGAGGTTGCATGAGACTGAGAATAATAGCGCCGCTTATCGCGGTGCGCACGATGGTGCAAAAGATGCTGGGATAGCATGAGAGTTGCGCTCATTGCTCCACTAGTGACGCCGATCTCACAGCCGTTTACGGGAGGAGCTCAGGCTGTGGTAGCTGATCTGGCTCAGGGGATGGCGCAGCGTGGACATGATGTAACGCTATTTGCTCGTGAGGGATCGGTTGTACCAGGCGTTACTATTGAGCCAGTGGCAGTGCCTGCTAGTGTGATGCCATCGAGCTTCTCAGAGCCTGGTAGAGAGCAGTCGCTGGATCCTGGCTTTATGGCCCAGGCGAACGTTTTTTTTGAACTCTTTTTACGGTTGCGCCAGAGAGTCGCGGAATTCGATGTGCTTCATGCCCATGCCTTTGATTGGCCGAGCTTTTCTTGTAGTACACTAATCACCACAATTCCGGTCATTCACACTATCCATTTACCAGCTATTATGCCTGAAATCAACGAAGTGTTGCGCATCCTGAACCGCCAACAGCATCCTTTGACATTAATCACCGTCTCCCAGGCGTGTGCGCGTGACTATGCTGAATATACTCCCTTTGATGCGATTATCTACAACGGCTTAGACATTGAGACGATCCCTTTCGCTCCTCATGTATCCCTTGATGCTCCCCTACTCTTTGCTGGACGTATCACGCCGGAAAAAGGGGTAGAGGCCGCACTGGAGATTGCAGAGCGCTCAGGGCGCCATTTGTTACTGGCCGGAGGGATATATGACTATGGGTATTATGCCGAGCGTGTTCTACCTCGTCTGGAGGCCAACAAAGATCGCTTCACTTATCTGGGACAGTTAGATCATGCTACCTTATGGAAACTGATGGGTGAGATACAGGGACTGCTTTTCCCTATTGCCTGGGATGAGCCTTTCGGTTTGACTCCTGTCGAAGCGATGGCCGCCGGTACTCCTGTGATCGCGTTTCAGCGTGGCGCAACTGAAGAAGTTATCCAGCATGGAAAAACAGGCTTTCTGATCCCACCAGGAGATTGTATACAGGCTGCTGCCGCTGTTGAACATCTGGTAGAGATTGATCGTCAGCAGTGTCGCATCCACGTTGAGGAGCGTTTCTCTCTGCACCGGATGTTGGATGCGTATGAACGTGTTTATTATCAGCTAACTGACAAGCATTAGAGTGAGATGTACTGTCTTGCAAAAGGGATCATGGTTCTTAACCTTTCTCTTCAATCAAACCTTTATTTTGTAGACAATACGAACAGAGAGGAACTTCCTGCTTCAGGCCGATACAACTTCTGAGATAAGCGGCTGTGAGAGGAAGCCGATGCCTGGTTGGAGTCCCGAGTACTATCAATACTCAGACCCCAACCAGGCATTGTCTTAGAACTGAGGCAGATAGCGTTCAATCTCCCACTGATGAACCTGTTGCTGATACTTGGTCCATTCAATGTTCTTGGCATCGATGAAACCCTCATAGATAGTATCTCCCAGTACTTCACGGATGAGTGGATCTTCGCGCATACTATCCAATGCCTCTCCCAACGTTGCGGGCAGGAGACGTGAGCGTGGCCTTAAGCGTTCACCTTCATCTTGTAGGAAAATGCTCTCATCCATGGCGGGCGGCAATGTAAGTTGATGGCGAATGCCTTCCAATCCTGCACGTAGCATGACTGCCAGTGCGAGATGCGGGTTACAACTGGGATCTGTACAGCGTAGCTCGATGCGCATGGAGGTTTGTCGATCTCTTCCCGGACGTGGCACGCGGATCAATGCTTGACGATTTACTCGTCCCCAATTGATAAAGACTGGTGCTTCATAACCTCGTACCAAGCGCTTGTATGAATTTACCAAAGGCGCGAGAATTGCACACATTGAGCGTGCATGAGCTAGCTGGCCTGCGATAAAGCCACGTCCAATCTCTGAAAGACCGTATTCGCCTTGCTCATCTACAAAGGCATTTTTACCCGTTTCCAGATTGATCAGCTGCTGATGAATATGAAGTCCTGAGCCGTTTGTGCGATAAAAAGGCTTGGGCAGGAATGTGGCGTAAAGATTATGCTGGGCAGCAATGGCTTTGATGACATATTTCGCCGTCATCAAGTTATCGGCTGTACGTAGTGCGTCACTTGCTTCAATATCAATTTCGTGTTGGCCCGCAGCTACCTCGTGATGGCTGCCATCAATTTTAATACCCATGTTTTGCAAGGCGTGGACCATTTCGTTACGAATAGCGATGGTCGCCTGAGTAGAGAGATCAAAGTAACTTCCTGGATCATCTTGTAGGGGCATGGGCTTTTTATTTTCAAATTGTAGTAAGAAGAATTCTAGTTCAGGGCCAACTTGATAGTTGAAGCCCATCGCTCGCGCCTCTTCAAGCACCTTGAATAAAGCTGCACGAGGATCACCCTCAAAGCGTTCTCCATCAGGTTCTCGTATATCACAAATGGCGCGGGCGATGATATCGCCATCTTTTTGCATGTCAGGCTGATGTGCGCTTGTTGCTGATTGTATATGTACATTTCCTGGAAGAATAGCAAAGGTGGCAAGGTCAGGATACAAATACATATCACTTTCAACAACACGTGCTATATTTTCCAGTGCGGAACCGTCGAACCATTTGCCCTTCCGCACGCATTCTATAAGTTGTTCCGCTGGAATCGTGACACATTTAGCTACACCGACCACATCGGTGAATTCCAGATTTATGAAACGGACCTGTTCATTCTTGATCGTAGCCATAACCTGTTCATTGCTGGTATGGTCTATTCGTCTTTCTGCCATGCTTGTCTGCTCCTTTGCGCCATTGCTATCTTATTTTATCGTCAACTTTGACGACGATGGTCACTACCTTGATAATTTACATTTGTAATGTTATTCGATACAAAATGAAATTGGTCGTGGTGTCATTCCGACAGCTATATAGTGTGTCAACTCCTTTTTATCAAGAGCTTTTTGGGTGTATGTGGTGGATCAATATTACTGTAACGATCTATTCTATTGTATAGCATCAATGTTATCAAGAAGGGGATTTTTTCAATGAACCTTGACAGAAGGGGATTTTTTCAACTGATTTGGCCCACTTCTTCCATTTGAATGCTTCACCCTGCACGTAAGATAAGATGGTGGCTTTTTCACAGTCACTCAGATCATCTCTTCTTGATGCCGTAGGTATTGTGTAAACCCGAGAAATTACTCATTTAGTCAGGTTAAAAGTATAACATTACGCTCATGGAATAAGTACTTTTTATAATTATGCTAACAGATTTTATTGATGCCTTTGTACTATTATTCCCTGTTGGAATTCGTCTTGCGGTGAGACTGTCACTGATCGGCTGACTCTATCTATGCTGTTCCGAGCAAAAATATAAGGCGCTGATTGAGAGAGTAGAAAGGATTTATTGCGTTATGAAGCCACAGAGAACGACAGATATCACACTTGGTATCGATCTGGGGACTAGTTCGGTCAAAGTTCTGGCATTGGATGCACAAGGACAGACATTGGGTGTGGGTAAAGCCGATTATCAGGTAAGCCTACCTCATCAAGGTTGGTCTGAATGCAATCCTGATGCATGGTGGTCGGGTGTCGTAGCAGCAGTGAAGACAGTTCTGTTACAGATACCATCGACGCGTATTTACTCAATAGGTCTTTCAGGTCAAATGCATGGTGTTGTACTTGTAGATACTGAGTATCAACCAGTTCGACCTGCGATGCTCTGGTCAGATACGCGAGCTGAGACTGAGCTTGAGGAGTATCGCCGGTTACCCACATCCATGCGACAGCGTCTAGCAAATCCGTTAGTGGCGGGTATGGCTGGTCCAATGTTATCCTGGCTGGCTCGACACGAGCCGGCTTCCTATCAAGCTACGCGCTGGGCTATCCAGCCCAAAGACTGGATACGTCTTCGTTTGACCGGCCTGGTGGCAGCCGAACAGAGCGATGCTTCTGCTACGCTCCTCTACGATCTTCCTGCCGACCACTGGGCTGATGATGTTGTGGCTATCTTGGGCTTGCGCTCGGAGATATTGCCTGATATTTTATTGTCAACTGTTTTAGCGGGTACACTTTGTGTATCTGCAGCGCGTGAACTTGGATTGCCTGTGGGCCTGCCTATCGCGGCTGGCGCAGCGGATACTGCCGCCGCCGCTCTTGGAACTGGATTATTTACTCCTGACATTATTCAATTGACTGTAGGCACTGGAGCACAATTGATAAAGATCTGTGAGCAACCAATCCCTGATCCAACGTTACGTACGCACCTCTATCGTGCCGCAGATGGGGCTCACTGGTACAGTATGGCAGCTGTCCAGAATGCTGGTCTAGCGCTGGATTGGGTGTGTCGTATGCTAAATGCAAGTTGGGATGAGCTCTATGGAAGTGTAACGCGTGTGTCTCCTGGTGCGGAGGGTCTACTCTTTTTGCCCTATGTGACACGTGAGCGTCCGCATCATCGCGATCGAGGGAGTCAGGGAGCATGGTCGCATCTACGAATTGATCATCGGCGTGAGCATCTATTGCACGCGGCGCTTGAAGGGGTAGCGTTTGGTATCCGTGAAGCACTCGACGCTCTGCCTGGGGCGCAACTGTCGACTTCATTACGCCTGGCTGGAGGAGGAGGTCAACATCCTGCTTGGCAACAAATGCTGGCGACAATCTTGCATCGTGAACTGATCGTGGTCGATACTCCCGATGCTTCCGCACGTGGTGCAGCCTTGTTGGGAGGACTTGCTAGCGGTATCTGGCCTGATATGGCAGCTATTGCTGCGATCTCTCCTGAGTTAGCTACGACTATACCGTTTGACGCAGATCAAGCTGTTACTTATGATGCCCTCTATGCTCAATATTTGCGGGAAGCATAGAGAAGATCAGCAGATAGCCTACAAGTAGAAGTGGATTGTATATGCGGCTCTGCACATACAATCCACTTTATAAAAGGGTTGATCAATTCATCTTTTTAGGAAAGGATGTCGCCAACCAGATCTTCTTGTGAAAGTGGCCCAATTGCTGCAATCGTCAGAGGATTAACTGGTGAGAAGCGCTGTAAAACGTTCAGAATCTGTTCCTGGGTGACGGCATCAATAGCATCTTTAATCTCCTGGATCGTCTTAATCTTGCGTTCATACCACCAGGTACGCAAGATCAAGCTCATCCGAGCTGCTGAGCCTTCTCCGTGCATGACATTTTCGCTTTTCAGTTGTACCTTCGTACGTTCAAGTTCGTCGGCTGTAAGGCCTTCGTGCTCTAACTTACGTAACTCATCAAGGATGACCTGCAGGCATTCATGAGCCTGCTCTGGGGTCGTTCCCGCGTAGACGCGCAAGGCTCCAATATGTTTGTTGCCCGACAGGCCAGCAGAGACGCTATAGACCAATCCACGTTTCTCACGGACCTCAACAAAAAGCCGAGAAGCCATTGAGCCCCCGAGTACTTCGGCAATGACCAGCGCCGCATAATAATCGGGATCATTATAATTGGGGAATGGAACCATGATAGCGATGTGTTCTTGCTGTCCTTCACGGAACTCCACTGAGATGCTTTGAGTTGGATGGGGAGTCAGTGACGGAGAGGCGATGGCCTCTCCTTGCCAGTCCCCGAATAGTTGCTCTGTTTTTTCAACAACATGCTCCCAATCAAATTTACCCGCAATGGAGAAAAGTACATTGTTTGGTTGATAGCGCGCCTGCCAGAAATCGCGTAAGTCCTGCTGCTTTAGCTGTTGTAGGCTCTCATTGGTGCCCAGCATCAGACGGCTAAGCGGCGTTCCTTGATAGAAATTGGCTCGCACCAACTCAAAGATGCGGCCCATCGGCTCATCATCGCGGCGGCGGATCTCTTGCAGCACCAGATTACGCATCTGATCGAGTTCATTGCGTGGAAAGGTTGGTGTGAGCAAAATGTCGCGGAAAAGATCGATAGTTGCATCGAACTTCGTGTTGACAATTTGCGCCCAGACCATCGCTGTTTCCAGACTAGTACTGGCTCCTTTGCGTGCACCTAATGATTCAAATGCTTCATTGAGTGCGCGAGCATCCTTCGTTTTTGTGCCCTGGAAGAGCATATATTCAAAGAGATGAGCAAGCCCTTGCTTCTCTTCTGGCTCGTGGATAATGGCTGCATCCAGTTGGAAGCCAAAGCTAATTGAGCTGAGGCTGGGAGTATATTGACCGATAAGTTCTATACCGTTCGGTAATTTATGGTAGAAATAGTTGGGGGGTAGCCCCTGTTGATCACTCATCTCTTTTGAACAGTCCTTTCTTAGACAGGAGTGACAGCCGTATATGGAACATGGTTAGTATACCACAAGGGGAAGTCGGTATGCGTAAAAGATGCTATTGCCCGTGTAGAATATATTGCCGCCTCAGGATGCTTAGCTACTGGCTCTTTTTAGTTGTTTTGTTTGTAAGGAGGTAGCCTGCAATTGAAAAGACAATGAGGGCGAGAGCTGTTACCAGAAAGGTCTGCATTGTGCCCAGGTAAGGCAATAAGACAAGTACAGGTAGAAATGTACCGACGACGCTTCCGGCGGTCGAGATGGCATAGAGTTGACCCGAAGTTCGACCTGCGCTGCCAACCTGTTGCATCTGTATCCGAATTGCAAATGGGGAGACGCAGCCTAGCAGGACGGTTGGGAGCGCAAAGAGAGCGATCATCACTAGGAGGGAGCCATAGAGGACGCCATAGGCATCGTTCGCGAAGGCTAGTTGAGCCCAGGTCATCAGTGGGAGGGCGATGAGGGGGATGAGCGCAATCAAGATAGAGGCCACTATGGTTATTGCATACAGAAATACGGGTCGAGGATAACGATCAGAAAGTACTCCACCAACATAGTAACCAACAGTGAGATACAGCAGAATTAATCCAATGATACTAGCCCATACAAAAAGGGAGTCTCCGAAGTAAGGTGCCAGTAAACGCGAGGCCGCCATCTCGATGGAGAGTGAGGCTGCGCCCGCTACAAATACTAGGAGTAAGATTAACCAACTCTGTATGGATGGGGAGACTGTTGCGACAACTGTTTCGGCGGCTATGTTTGACTCCCGCGAATTCGTTGTAGAGGCCATTTGATGAAACTCTCTTTCGTTTCAGTATAGCGCGATGTACTTAGATGTCAGGAACTACCTAATGGCTAGCCTGACATCTATTAACATAAATAGAGCATGTACTTATAATGGTAGATCTTATTGTCGCATATCTGAAGATAGAAAGCGAGCGAGCACCTGTGGCTGAATTTGTAGGGCTTCTATACAGAGCTGAGTATATTTCTCCGATCCCATCTTTTGCTCGATGGCGACTAAAAAGCGTTCCAGGAGAGACGTTGTAGGGTCCTGTAGCGATTGCCGAATTTGCAGCGATGAGAAAATGACCGCCAATGCTTCCTGATAATGATGCTCTTCATAGAGTAACATGCCGAGGTTTGTTAAAATTATGCCAGCATAGTGTTGTTGCTCTATTTGAGTTGCCAATGTCAGTGCTTTCGTATAGTTGGTATATGCTTGCGTATAGTCACGTCCCTGCTGAGAAAGCAGGCCAAGGTTATGATATATGACACTTTTGAGTTGTGGATCAGGTGATTGGACAATGAGGGATAAGGCTGTTTCAAAGTGTTGTCGTGCTTGTTTATAATCTCCATGAATACGTAGTAATTCCCCATGGTTTGTCAGTGTCACAGCTTCTCCATGTTTATTGCCTATTTCGTGTTGCAGCGTAATCGCTTGATCGAAATAGGTCTTACTTTGCTGATACTCACCAATACGTCCGTAAAGCATGCTAACCTGACTGGCTACCAGACCTTCATCAATTGGCCGCAGGGTACCAAATGGAGGAAGCATTGCTGTATACAAGCCGATCAAAGTATTCCAGGCTCCCCACTGAACCATACTTTCGTGCAGACCCTCTTGAAAGAGCAGATCACAGGCACGTTGCCAGCGCTGACCAAGGCACAGATGGCGTAAGGTTGTAATAATGGGAGCAATATCTTGCAGCTTTACGCGTTGTTTACGTGGCGGGCATTGTTCGCGAATTACCAGTTCATAGTAGGTTGCTACCTGAACATGACCAGCAATCAAAGCATTTTGCAACTGCTCTTTTTGTAGATCCAGCATTTTGCGTGTACTATTGTCTGCCCATGGAGGAGCATGTCCTGCTTTCCCGCGTTGAGTCATATCTTCCATAAAATGCTCTAGTGTGTATTGACGCAGGAGGGGATGCAGTGTATAACATAGATCATTGGTGGCATTGAACAGCGTCTGGATAATACCTAAGTGCGTTAGCAGATGAAGTTCTTGTTCAAAGGCTCCCACGATATCAGCCTGTTCATTTTGCTTTTGCGTGGAGATGGTTTCGCCGGTAATTGTCACAAAAATGCCCGCTTTCGGGACTGGTTCGTGAAAGAGACTCAATGCATGGACGATGGCGTTCTGCGTAGGATTTAGAAAATAATGGATAGCTATAATCAGATTTGCTATCACATCTCCAGACCATAGAGGCCGATAGTCGGGAGAATTGAGTAAGTGATCCAGCGAAATATTACTTAAATGTACCAATGCACTACATAAGACCAGCGCATAGACATGTCCGGCACAACGTTGCCAGATAAATGAGACCTCTTCAGGAGTTCCTTGTACGCCACGTTGCTGAAGTAAAGCTACTCCTTCAGGTACGCTAATCCGGGTTACCAGATATGCACGTACGCGTGGTTGCTCTATTTTCTTTTCATCATAGGGCGAATTATAGCCCGTCAAAAGTATCCGGCTGGTACCCAGATCTGTTTGGAGCATATCTAAAAATACAGAAAGTACCCCACGTCCAGCCACACCCTGCTGCGTTTCAGGATGAAGAAGCAATTCAAACTGATCCAGAACAATTAAGGCATTCTCGGTAGAACGGCGTAATGCGCGCAGCAAGGCCGAGATTTGTTGCTCTGGTTTAAGTAGGAAAAGGCCCTTATCCGGCATACCAACCCCATCCAGAATCGCAGTAATGATGTCGGGTAGCGTTGTATACGTCCCGATAGTGAGCCAGACCATATATTTGGGAGCAGCCAGACCACTATTTTTAGCCATCTGTAACCGTCGGAAGAGCAATGCTGCCAGCATAGACTTGCCAGTCCCCGGTGCACCAATCAAGAGAACTGCACTGGTCTGCACATCGCCAAACATACGTTGAATCGTATTAATCTCATCCGCACGCTGCATCGTTGTCTGAGGATCGGCAGGCGGCGGGGTCGTGGCATTGATGCCAAAAGCAACCGTTTCTGGTCCTACTTGTGATGATGATAACGGTACAGGTGACGATGAAAGAACTGTATTATAAGGTGACGATGGCGTTTGCCTTGGATATGCACCTTGTCGATCCCCCAGTTCCATAAAAGCTCCTCCTCGTGTAAACAGATAAATGCATCTATAGCATAACCTAATTATAAGTTGAGGTGATAAAATAGCCTGAATATGCTAGTATAAATTGCATCGCTTCACCTTTTTGCTTGCTTAGTAGAGTATAGACTACCTGGACGATCACTTTTGTTGCGATGATGTGGGTATATGTTACGATGACGTAGGTATATTAGGTATGAACGTAGGCCGAGATTATAATTTTTGTAGAGGGGGCATATATGTTACGGATTGTATACATGGGAACTCCGCATTTCGCGGTGCCAGCGTTAGAAGCTTTAAGCAATGGTTCCGCTCCAGGAGCTGTTTTATCGCAAGGCTATGAGCTTGTTAGTGTCATTACTCGCCCAGATAAGCCAGCGGGTCGTGGTCGTGGAGTGGTATTTTCGCCAGTCAAGCAATTCGCACTTGAGCATGGGATACCAGTCTGGCAATCAGGCTCCTTCAAAAAAGCGGAAAATAGTGATGCGCTGGCTGCATATCAGGCGGATTGTTATATCGTGGCCGCTTTTGGACAAATCTTGCCGCAAAAAGTACTTGACCAGCCACGTTATGGCACCTTAAACATCCATGCATCGCTCTTGCCTAAATATCGAGGACCTAATCCAATTACGGAATCCATCGTGCAGGGAGATCGTGAAACAGGCGTCTCAATTATGCTACTCGACGCCGGAATAGACACTGGTCCGGTACTATCCAGGCAGCGTCTCACGATCAATGCTGACGATACAACGGCAAGTTTGACTGCTAGGCTCGCTGATCTGGGCGCACTGGCGCTGATGGAAACTTTGCCTCAATGGATCGAGGGTAAGCTTACACCAGAGCCACAGGATGCAGAACGAACATCCCATACACATATGTTATCAAAAGAAGATGGCTTGATAAATTGGTCGCAGCCTGCTGCAGTACTGGCACGCAAAGTACGCGCATATCAACCATGGCCAACCGCTTATACACATTGGCGTGGTAAAGCGTTGAAAATCATTAGCGCTACCTCTTTGAATACAGAAGTGGACTCTTCTTTACTTCCTGGTACAGTCGGTATATGTGCAGAAAAAGGACATAAGGCACTAACTGTTGCCACAGATTCAGGACTCTTAATCATCAAGCAATTGCAGTTAGAAGGGAAGAAGGCATTAGGAGCTGAAGAGTTTCTGCGTGGTTATGGTCAAATCGTAGGAGATAAGTTAGGATCTTAAACCCACATCAAAAGAAGTTATAGTTTGACAGGTGCGCGCCAATATTGTACGCTTCTATCTCGTTGTGATCATCATATATCTGAGAACACGGAGGTGTCCCGATGGGTACTAGCATCACTCTTACTGCATAAGTGTCGGAGTACCTGTGCAGATACTTTTTCAGACTTGATATACAATCTATAAATCTAACCCCTAACGAGGACCATCACCAATGGCCGTAGCATTTGCTTGTGATATAAGAGCTTTTGCCGATTGGATATGGTTTTTTTGTCTGCTGTATGTCTTTTGATTTTGTGATATAAAACACATTGCTCCACGACACATTCCTCATCCACTTTTTACCCCAGGATTAATGACGCTTTTTAGCCTACCGAATGTTTCTGTGGAGAAATTATGGACCATAAAACGCTAGCTACATCCTCTCGTACTGCTCCATGCGCGAGAGGACGACGCTTCTTTTTGCATCGTCAATTTGCTTTACTCTGGACAGGTCAGACACTATCGACATTTGGCTCCTATATCTCGAATGCGGGCTTGCCCATTGTCGCAATCCAACTTTTGCATGGAACGCCTCTCCAGCTTGGATTGTTAGCTGCATGTAATTCTATTCCCGTCTTGTTGATTAGTCTACCAGCTGGTGTCTGGATTGATCACGTGCCTCGACGGCCTCTGATGATCGGTGCTGATATCGGGCGTGCTTTACTACTTTGCTGTGTTCCTCTGGCATATGAACTGGGAGTATTACAGTTCAATTTGCTCTATCTTGTAGCACTCCTGATTGGCACATTGACGATCTTTTTTGTGGTCGCTCAGCGTTCGTTAGTCCCCGCGATCTTGCAGGAGCATGAGTTGATACGCGGAAATAGTCGCCTTGGTATGAGTGATGCTCTGGCTGAAATTGGCGGTCCGCCGTTTGCCAGTTGGCTGATACAAATTATCACTGCTCCTATTGCATTGTTATTTGATGCCAGTTCTTTTCTACTATCGGCATGCTGTATATGGCGTTTAGGGGTCCCTGAGCGTACCTCAGTATCTGTGGTTGATCAATCTAGCCATACGGGTAGTAATACCCCTTCAGAGCATTTCTGGCAAGATCTATCCGCTGGTTTACAGATGCTTGTGAAACATCCCTATCTCCGAGCTCTTGCGGCGTATACTGGACTCTTTACGTTTTGTGGAGGATCATTTTCCGCACTATATATGTTGTATCTGTTGCGTACTCTGCATTTGCCGCTGATTGGCTATGGTTTGGTGGTGATGATGGGTGGTCTGGGAAATTTATTGGGTGTGATGCTGGCCGGTAGGATTGCACGACGCTATGGTCTGGGTAAGACTCTCATTGGCTGTACCGTTCTCTTTGGTGTGATGGCGCTGGGAACGCCTCTGGCGGCTGGTCCAACATGGATAGTGGTGGTGATCCTGATGGCGAGTCAGTTAATTGGTGATGCAGCTTTAACTGTGTATACCATCCATGCGTTGAGTTGGCGTCAGACAGCGCTACCAGTCCGATTTCACGGACGCATCAATGCCTGCATGCATCTGCTAGAAGAAGGGATTGGGCCAATTGGAGCTATTTGTGCGGCCATTTTTTGTCAGCTAACCAATAACATACGCCTGACATTATTGCTTGGAGCTCTTGGTATGTTGCTAGCAGCTAGTTGCCTACTCATCTCACCATTCTGGCACCTGACGGATACAACGGGGAAGATTGACGCTATCGATAGTTTGTAAGTGGTGATAACAATAACCGATAACTATAGCTCTCTATGGTTATCGGTTATTGTATATAGGCCTTTATACGGCGCCATTCATCATGAAGATGACGACTGAGATTAGTCCCACGATCCAACAATAATAGGCAAAGGGATCTAGTCTACCTTTCTCAAAGTATTTTGTCAGAAATACCGTACTCAAGTAGGCCGAAACTCCCGATATGACCATGCCGAAGAAAATGAGCCCGAAGGAGAATTGGGTTTGATGCAGAAGCGATGGTACTTCGACGAGTGCGGCCGCCAAAATAATTGGAGTTCCCAATAAGAATGAGAAGCGGGCAGCATCTTCGTGCGTCAGGCGCACACCCAATCCTGCGACAATAGTGGTTCCCGAACGAGAGAAACCTGGTATTAGTGATAGTGCTTGTGCTAGTCCAACCAGGAAGGCCTCTTTGATAGAAAGAGAGGTGAGTGAACGAAAATGAGCTTCACGCTCTCTGGGAGATAATGTCTTCAAATTAGATTCTGCGCGGCGACGCAGTGCTTCACCAACGAAAAGCACCGAACCATTCAGAACAAGAAATGCTGCCGCATAGAGTGGCGAGGTAAACAAATTTTGTATTTTGTCTTTCAGGACGATCCCGATGAGACCGGTAGGGATCGAGCCAACGAGGATGAGCCAAGTAACCCATTCTTGTGTGCCTTTGTTTATCTTGCGAGTTCTAGCTGTATTGCCTAATGTCTTGAGCACTTGCAGCCAGTCGCGCCAGAAATAAACGATTAGTGCGATACTTGTGCCAAGATGAAGCGAAGTAACTAGCGGCAGAAAACAACTTTTGCCTCCACATGCGGTTCCCCCAGTCAAATCTCCCCAGCCAACCAGGCTGGGGACAATTACCGTATGACCAAGGCTACTGATCGGAAAGAGTTCGGTTACTCCTTGTATCAATGCCAGAACTATAGTCTGAATCAACTGCGTTATGTTCATCTTTTATTGTTTACTCTCTTTAGTTGTTAATACCATTAGTTTGCCCCACCGTGCTTCAGCATTAATGCGTTGAAGTCATTATTGGTTGCCGCAAAATATGTTTTTCCATTATCTTTGGCCGCAAAGAAATATAGATAGTCTGTTTTCGGTGGATTTGCTGCCGCTTGCAAACTTGTAAGTCCAGGACTACAAATAGGGGTTGGGGGCAAACCGACCGTATAGTACGTATTCCATGGACTATCTTTGGCAATATTTATCCCTTTATCCTCTAAGGGAGTCCAGTATGTCTTAGGAGGATTTTCTGTATCCCGTGCATACTGGACGGTTGGATCTGCTTGTAGTAGGCCGTTCGTTTGTGATGGTTGTCCATTACTACCGTTATCATTATAGAGACGGTTCCAATAGGCACTGGCAATATCGGGCATGTCAGTAGCGCTTCCGGCTTCGCGTTGTACAATTGAAGCGAGCGTGAGAGTCTGATAGAGATCCAGGTTATGCTGTTTGGCTTCTGCAACCAGATTATTTTTTGTAACGGCAGCGGTCATTTCTGCAAGCATTGTATCGATTACATCAGTCGCGGTTGCTGTCGGAGCAAATTCGTAGGTATCTGGAAAAAGTAATCCTTCCATGCTAGGATGATCAGCTGGCACACTATTGAGTAGGAGCGGATATTTGCTGGCATCAGGAAAAGTTTTGATGTTTTTGGTATATTCTAAAAATTTAGTTTTACTGAAATTAGGAAGGTTTGACGCAGCCGTAATAGCAGCGATCTGTTCCAAGCGCATACCTTCTGGTATTGTGACCAGGATTGCGTCTGGCCGTCCGTTTTGGAGCATGTCAATAATCTGGCTGATCGTCATTGAAGGACTGATCTTTTTATAGACGCCTGCTTCTAATTTGGTGTCTAATCCTCTGATGCGAGACCAGATACTAAAGGCTTGCGCATTGCGAATCACCCCTTTGTTTTGTAAATCGGCGGCGATTTCGTTCGTTGTTTCTCCTTGTTGAATATTCAGGGACACATTCTTTGTGCTGGTACTGGCTGGTTGAAAAATAGAGTTGGTGTAATTCCAGCCTGCGAATGCTCCTACAAAAATTATTATACCTACAATAAGGATTGAGAGAGGTGCCACTAGTGATCTAGAACGTTTCATATGTTTTTTTCCTCATATCTTGTCTATCCCAGATGATCCAGGTAGTCCTGGAGGATGACTGCTGCAGCCAGCGCATCAATCTCCTGACTACTCCGACGTTTTCTGGGCTGACTACGTTGCCGACCCCCTCTGTTTGGGCGTTTTTCTCTCCGTGTCTGACCACTTTGTGTTAGAAGGCGTTGGGCTTCGACTGTCGATAAGCGTTCATCCCAGAAAGTAACGGGAATGGAAGTATGGGTTTTTAGGCGTTCAACAAAGGCTTGTATCCTCTGACCCTGAGCATGAATCTGCCCGTCCAGACTGATGGGAAGACCGACAATCAGGCCTTCTGGCTCTATTTCGTCGATAAGTGTCTGGATGGCTTCCCAGGTCTGTTGCTCATCACGTGTCACGTGAATCGTCGTATAAGGTGAAGCCAAAAACCCTGTAGTATCACAAGAGGCAACACCTATTCTTGCGTCTCCCACATCCAATGCCATCAAGCGAGCCATATAAATATCCCTGATAATTTTGTGCTGTGTATCTGGTCGGTCAACATCGAAATAATCTCTATTCTGCAATGAATCTTCGGTATATCAAAGATACCTACCGAGAAACTATTGTCGCTATCACTGTTCTCTGTCTGGATGATCGTATCCAATACACTGCATTGTAGCGAAACAAGGTTTATTCTGTCCAGTTTCGTATTTTATTGTAGTAGAATCTGGTAAGCAGCGCTATTTTTTGGCGAATTTGTTTTTTGATTGGTATCTTTTATACTCTTATTCGTATAGAAGAAAGTATGGAGTATCGTATTGTGGAAATATCGCTATATACGAATAAATGCTAGCGACACAAGGTGTTGTGCCGCTAGCATTCGTTTCTATTATTTATTCGTAATGCTTGTTCCCGGTATGACTTTTATGGTGATATGATTCTGATACCATGTCACCCAGGGAATAAAACTTGGGCCAACTGTGATCTTTGCATCTTGTACTCCAGAACTTTGTGTTTTCAGTAGATTCTGGGCTGAAGCCTTGGACTGACCAGCAATTGAATTTTTGAGTTTAACCACGTCGTATGTGCCAGTTGCTTTCGCTGTGGCGGTAAAATTCAGTTTCATTAACGTATTATTTGTCGTCTGCTGTTTTAATTTTGTGATGGTGACTGATGGTGGTATATTCTTCAGAAGTTCATCACCAGCAAAGGTTTTATCTGACTTGATAGTCGTATCAAGTTGGGTTAAGGCTGCGTTTTCTATATCAGTATTCTTGACAAACAAGATTGTGGCCTTGACTTGTAGTCCAGCCGAAAAGGTTTTTCCTGAGTTGATCGCGCTGCCGACCTGTGGTGCGCCGATCAGCGTATCTGTTGTGACCAACGGACCAAGCAGACCATCTTTTGGCAATCCCTTTTGCCAAGTATCGATCTGACTTTGCAGTTGTTTGTGCAAATCTGTTTTCGCGTTAGCAAGATCTTGGGCAGTGACTGCTGTAACTGGCTGCATACCTCCACCTGTGATGTCGGAAGTATTACTCACGCTAAGTTTTAACAGTGTCACTGTCGTATCGTTGTCTTTTGCAATCGTATTCAGGCTTGTGCCAGGAATAAGGGTTATTGCACCTGCTGTAATATTTCCACTTTCGCCCGGTTGAACTGCCTGAACTGGAACAGGTGGACTAGTGGCACACGTTGTTTGATGTGGTATGACTGCATCGGCCGTTGTCACGAATTGCACCCCATTTGTTGCGGCAACGATGCTACCGGTTGGAATATCGATATCGTTAGTGGCAGCATTATTGTTGAAGCAAGCGAATCCCTTAGCCTTTGCGGTTCCAACCAACTTACTGCCAGTTGCAGTCTCTGTTCCCAGCTTTGAGAACTCCTGCGTGAGTTGTTGAGCCGGAACCACACCCGCAGTGCCACTAGTGTTGGCGGTCAAACTGATCGCATGTGAATAATTACGGGTGGCCACTGTGATGGTTGCTGTGGCCGTGGGAATGAGATAGATGCCAAAAGCGATCACAACAATGAGGCAGATAGCAATGGCTGTGATGATCAAGATCGGTGTATTATTATGCTTTGTACGTGGTTGTCGCGTGACGGATGCTGGAGCCTTGCGTTGTCGTGCTCCAGTAGATTGTTGTGCTGGTCTCCAGGCTGCTACAGGTTGTTGCGGTCTGAGGCCACCCGTGCTGTGGCTGGTACCTGGTTGCTGTTGCGGTTGTTGAGTTACTCCCGGACGATTCAACTGACCACTATATGGACCTTGTTTACGTGGTCCAGTGCGAGCTGGCGGAACCGGTTCTGGCTCGCGGTCACGTATGGAGCGCGGAGGGCGTATCTCGTTTAACCTATCGCGTGTTTGTATCCGTCTAGGACGATCCTCAATCGGATGTTCCTCAATTGGAAGGAGATCATCATCATCCAGATCTTCGGGCCGCATGCGTTGTGCTGGCGGTAGCGATTGAACTGGAGGCGGCGTTGGAGCTATGTTGCCTGAACGTCGTGGCTGTTGATGAGTTATATCACGTTTTTTTGTTCCCCCATCAGTCGCAGACTGATTTTTTTTACGCATATTTCTGGGGGTTGGTGGCGTGTCATATTCAAAGTGCTCGCTGATAATACTAGTGGGAGCCTGTGAGACATCACGAATAACGTGTTCGTAGCGATGATCATCATCATTGATCGGTGTGTTCCCGTGTTGCTCGCCCGATTGAGAAAACTGCTTATCCTCCATGTAGGAGAATGGATCTTCTTCATCTGCATCGATTGGTAGATGAGTGGAATACGTTTGAGGAGAGTGCTGAGATACTTCAGGGGCTGTACGTGGTGTATCAGAAATCGCGTCCAGCTGACCGGGCAATTTATTCGCAGCTGAGCGGATATCTTGAGCCTGAGTATAATCTTCTAACAGGAGATCTGGCTCCTCAATTTGATCGGGTGTGAGTGGCTGAATAGGAGAAGCCGTATTCACACGATAATCAAAGTTTTGTCCATATTTTTTCTCTGGCCCATGAAAAGTGGCAGGATCGAGATCATCAATGATATCATCTGGATGCATCTGAGGTTCTTGATAACCTGTGCGCTCACGCTCGCGGCCCTGTGGACCTATTTTTGCTGCGTCTCCATGCCAGGATCGCACCTCCGGCGATTTTGTGCGTAAGCCGTTCGTGCTCCGAGGAGCCGGGCGAGCCGGTGTCGAACGCTGTGTGGGGTTGGCCCCTTTCATGCGTGTTGTTGCCCCACTGCGCGTCGGACGACCAACTGGACGTGAATGTACCTGTCCCTGTTGAGAGGATTCGAGTGAGTGGGCCACCGTAAATTTTACCGCATGGGCCACCGAACGTACCTGAGGATCAGAACTGACAATCAGGACTTCCTTGTTTAATTCTCGTAAACGTGCGTACAAAAGTTTCCAGGCCACATGACTGCGCAACTGAGTCTGGGCTGGTATTACCAATGTAACCTTGCGCGTCTGGATGCTTTCAAGACGCTCACGCACGGTCGTCAGATCATCATCCGGGCTAATATAGATTGTTTGCTCATCACTCATAAGCCCTGTCACCCCCTAATGGCATCATGCTTTTGAACGTTTGACTCTACAGGCTGTTGCGCGTGATTATGACCTGTGATCTGAGTCAACGTATATTTAAATGTGATTTGGTGTATTTGTATATATGTCTGTATATACCTTCAGGTTTTTGACATATGTATATACAAACGCATATACTTTTTCGTCAGACTTTTATAATATGTTTACGTTAGATAAATAAGAGAGACATTATAAATACCGTTTTCAGACAGGAAATCAGGGAAAGCATCAAATATGCATGGCATTAATGACACGATCGAGTGCTCTTTCTAAAACATTGTTATCATTATTCAGTTCAACCGCTTGGTAGGCCAAAGCCATAGGAGTAATATCTTGTCCACTGACCAGCATACCTCCATTATCCAGGATGCATCCAACCATCTCAGGTTGGACAGCACGAATGATCGGCTGACGTGAGAAGGGTAAGCGCTCGGTCCAGGGAAACGATTCTAGATGTTGGTGCAGATCAATCAAAGCCGATCCACCCCCAACGATATAGATAGCAGGTGGAAGCAACTCGCCCTTAGACAATTCTTCAATGAGCAACTCCACACTATCCATCCAAGTCTGGCATTCAGGGGCCAGAATGGCCTGAATCTCATCGCGACTACCGCCGTTGAGATCTCCATTACTATAACTGATTTTCAGTCGTTCGGCCTCTTTTATAGGAATACCCTTGCTAGTAGCGATGCGACGTGTAAAAGCGCGTCCACCCAAAGCAAAAACGCGAGTCTCTTCGATACCCCCTTGACGTACCAGAGCGATATCAGTCGTTCCTCCGCCAACATCAATAAAGATAGCTCCACTATCGGCACTGGCATTACTACTTAAACAACGAGCCAGCGCATACGGCTCAGCGACAATCGTGACCAATGTCAGGTCGAGTCCCTGTGCGACCGTCTCGATGGCTCCTAATTGTGTGAGTGGCGCGAAGGCACTGAAGAGTGTCAGGGCAAAATGACGACCCCGAAAACCGATTGGATTAGTGACCAGTTGTCCATCAATGCGTACAGAGATCACAGCGGCATTAGTTAAACGGACATCAATATTGCCATAACCGGTCTCAGCTGCGATGCGCTCTTTCGCATTTTTGAGCAAGCGTTCTTGTGCGGCTGTAATCAACGACTCAAGTTCTTCGGCCGTAATTTGCTTGGTTGGCTGTCCGCGTTGTTTACTGACCGTAGTCGAGCTCCCCTTAACCAATTCGCCCGCGATGCCAATTACAGCGGATGGCGCAATGATACCGCCCGCCGCCTGTTCCGCTTTAAGCAAGGCCTCATTACAATTAGCGATTACCCCTGGAATATCGGTGACAATTCCATCTGACATATGTGCATAGCTTTGTGGATGACGTCCAACGCCCAATACTTCAGCATGATCGCCGCGAACTTCCACAATCATCGCCTTCGCGAAAGCGGTACCGATATCGAGTGCCGTGAAGAGTTGGCGCTGGCTGCCTACATCCCCTGGATCTTCTTCCCCTTCATATTCGCCCTCATAGTCATAGTCATCCTGGTCGCCATAGATGGCATCTGCACTTGATCCTTTAAAACGATCAAGCAGACGTTGCAAGAGATTTTTCATGTATCCATCCCAAAATTATTGCTCCACTCGCTGCCAGCTCTGCTTGAACAGCTTCCTCATGTATCAGGCCATCAACTGCACATGATACTTTATAGCACACAAATTGCTTTATTAGCAAAACTGGCTTCTGATCAAACAGGTTTTTTTCGTGAGTATGTCTAACGAATGGCCATCAATGCATGTCGTATAGATGAGTGTTTACCTCAAAGACTGGATGTTGATGACGCTCATTTTATGCAGTAGATAAGAAAAGAAATGATTCTTCATTGAAAAAAAGCCTGTTGCATCTATAACGAGAGTAGAGGCAATTACGTATCGCCTCTTACTCAACAGCAAGCCTTACTTGAGATTATCACGAATGAAGGCTTTTGCAAGATCCAGAGCTGGTTCAATAGCCGTTTTGTCCTTGCCGCCACCTTGTGCAGAGTCCGGGCGACCCCCACCTTTGCCACCTAAACGCTCTCCAATGATCCCAGCAAGCTTGCCAGCGTGCAGTCCGCGTTTGGTTAAGGACGGCTCGATAGTGACCTGGATGGCGATGCGCTCTCCCAGATCGCTTGCCAGAACCACAACGCCTGGCTGTTTCAACTGCGCACGGATCTGTTCACCCATATCGCGTAAAAGTTTTGCATCTGGCACATTCACGCTGGCAGCGACCAGAGGAGTCCCGACGACTTCTTGTCCATTGCGAGCCAGATACTGAGCTTGTAATTGTATTTCATTGCGCTGATATTGCGTAATCTGCCGTCGTGCCGTATTCAGTTCTTGTAAAAGTTGTTCGACGCGCGACTCAACCTGTTCCGTCTGTACTTGTAGCGTCGCCGCCAGTCTATCGACTGTTTGACGATGATGACGTAGATACGTCTCAGCTGCGCGTCCGGTCAGGGCCTCAATACGGCGGATACCTGCGGCCACACTGGTCTCTTGCACCGTGACATATGTCCCGATTTGACCAGTTGTTGCACAGTGAGTTCCTCCACATAACTCAATACTCTTACCCATGGAAACGACACGCACAACATTATCGTATTTTTCGCCGAACAGGGCCATGGCTCCCGTTTGCATGGCCTCCTGAATGGGCATGATATTAGTATGAACGGGAAAATCAGCACGAATCCACTGATTGATCTGGCTATCTATCTTTTCCAGATCGGAGCTAGTTAATGGGCGTGGACTGGTGAAGTCAAAGCGCAGACGTTCCGGATCGACCAGCGAACCACGCTGTTGGACCTGTGGTCCTAGCAAGTCACGTAAAGCTTTATGCAGTAGATGTGTGGCACTATGATTACGCATTGTATCCGCACGACGTTGTTCGATAACATCAGCCTGCACTGTATCTCCGACACGGAGATGACCTTCGGTAAGTTGACCATAGTGGACCGTCAGACCTTTCATTGGGCGACGCGTATCCTGGACCTGGAAGTTGCCCATCGAGCCAGTCAGATCACCATGATCACCGATCTGACCGCCGCTCTCGGCATAAAATGGTGTCTTATCCAGAATCACAAGGGCCTGCTGTGGCGCACTGATGCTTTCGACCTCTTGGCCGTCGACGACGAGCGCACGTACCTTACCGCTATCTGCCAGACCACTATAGCCTGTAAACTCCGTAGGGCCGTCGCGTTTCAAAATCTCTGTCAACGCACGATCATCCTGTAACTGAGCAAAAGTATTACTCGCGCCGGCACGACTGCGCTCCTGCTGACGTTGCATGGATTGTTCAAAGCCGGATGTGTCAATGGTTAAGCCCTGCTCTTGTGCGATTTCCTGTGTGAGCTCAACCGGGAATCCATGTGTATCATAAAGGCGGAAGACATCCTCGCCAGGGATAACTGTTTGCTGACGTTGTTTCAAATCGGCTAGCAACTCGTTAAGTAAATTCAAGCCGGCATTCAGCGTCTGGCTGAATTTTTTCTCTTCCAGACTTAGAATCTCAATAATACGTTCGCGTTGTGTATACAGTTCAGTATAGTACGAGCCCATGATGTCGGTCACGGTATTCGCGGCCTCAGCCAAGAAAGGCTTATCCAGGCCCAAGAGCTTGCCGTGGCGCACAGCGCGGCGCAGAATGCGACGGAAGATATAGCCACGACCCTCATTGCTAGGCAGGACGCCGTCAGCAGCGAGGAAGACGAGAGCGCGTCCATGGTCTGCGATCACTCGTAGTGACGTATCCTTGTTTGGATCACGACCATAAGGCGTGTCTGTGATATCCGCGAAACGGTCGATGATAGTGCGTAGCAGATCAGTATCGAAGACCGACTCTTTTCCTTGTAACACCATTGTCAGACGTTCCAGACCCATACCGGTGTCGATATTGCGCCGTGGTAGATCCGTACGTGAGCCATCGAGGTCCTGATAGTATTGCATGAATACGAGATTCCAGATCTCCAGGAAACGCTCGCATTCACAGCCAGGTTGACAATCTGCTCTACCGCAGCCATATTCGATGCCACGATCGTAATCGACTTCCGAGTCAGGACCACATGGACCAGAGGCTCCTGGAGGCCCCCACCAGTTTTCATCCAGACGTACAATCGCTTCATCAGCATAGCCAGCAATCTCTTGCCAATAGCGGGGAGCCTCAGCGTCTTCCGGATGAACTGTTGGATGGAGACGATCAGCTGGAATCTTAACAACCTGGGTCAGAAATTCCCAGGCAAAGGTAATCGCCTCACGTTTAAAATAGTCTCCAACCGAAAAATTACCCAACATTTCAAAGAATGTCAAAGTACGCTGATTGCCGACCTTATCGATATCAGTGGTACGAAAACATTTTTGCGAAGAGGTCATGCGTACCGCAGGAGGAGTCTCACGACCCAGAAAGTATGGGATCATTTGTTGCATCCCAGCTGTGGTTAGCAAAACGGTTGGATCATTATGGGGCACGAGTGATGAACTAGGCACCTTCACGTGACCTTTACTGGCATAAAAATCCAGGAAACGAGCACGTATCTCGGTTCCCGTCAGAGTCGTATCAACAGACACAGCATCCTCCTCAGTAATGGGTATATGACGAATAGAATGCCTTTACCAGGCGCATCCTATGAATGGTACTTGTAATTAGTTGTTGTCAATGAATATTGTAGACATGATGTTTCAATGTGTATATGCTGGTGCCCTTCTATTAAGGGGGGATACATTTGGGAGTAATCCTCCTAGCATTACACACGGTAGTATATCAAGTTCTAGGAAGATGTGTCTATAGGTCCAGCCTACTTTTGTCCATTATGTGCCCTTATTAAACGGTAATATCTTCCTTTTTTGCGTATTTCTTCTTTCTCTTTGACTATCTTCCTTTTTTGAGGATAGGAAATGTTATTTTCCTGCCCATTTGTAACAAAGGTTTTCAAGCCAAAAGTTGCTGCGTAGGCGGTATTGAAGGGCCAGTTTCCTGTGCCTTGATATGTATAATCATAGCTGGCTTTGGCGGCCTCAGGGACGGTCTGTTGCAAGTTGGTTCGCTGCAAAATGTATGACCAATAGGCTAGCACCATACTGATAGATGTTGAACTACACCATGCTTCTCCTCCGCCGCCAAAGTCAGTTCCCTGGTAGGCTGTAAGCATTTGCGAGCGTTGTGGTACCAACAAATTGCTGCCCCATGTCGTTTTATCAGGTGGTATAGCAGGCGTTGAGTTGGCATTTGTATCGTAAGAGGCGATGATACTCATACGCGTTAAGTGTGGACTGGTCACGGGCGTTTGACTAAAAAGTGTTACGCTTAACTGATAGGCGTTAGCTGTTGTTGCTGCGGTGACAAAGGTATCTGTCTGGATTGAACCAGTTATATCGCTTTGCTCGTTAATACTATGGCGCTTAATGGTCGATATGTCATTGGCCCAGATTGGCAATTTATACCAGTGTGTCCAGCTATTTTTTTCCATGACACGGATATGTATTTCTAGCCAAGTGCCCACTGGGGTGTCTGCATTCCATGATGCTAGCAGTGTGGTGATTGGTTGCCTAGTGACGTGGGGCGGTGAAGTAAGCGTACCAAAGTAGAAACTACCGCCATTATAGTAGTTCTGACCATGGTTGTAGCTCTTCGGTGCGTAGGGATCTTTTCCTGTGCAGAATGATAGTGCGTTGTTATAATTGACTGCTCCTCCGTCAATGGCTAATGATGAGCAGCTAGCTTTTTGGGATGGTGTAAGTTGTACATTGATAGGTTGGCTAGCAGTCTGGACCACGACACCATTAAGTGACCAATGCTGAAAATCTATACTATTCTGTTGCCAAAACTCGTCGTATTGTTGAATATGGGAGGTTGCATATATTGTTTGTATCGTACTTCGTAAGCTTATGCTGAGAATAGCAAGACTAGCTATGCTAAAATAAAGTGCTTTGATGATTTTTGATCGCCGAGAGGAAAGATGAAAATACACGTAACTGTTCATGCTGATCACTCCTTATGAAGATATCACGCTGTATATGTATTTTAAGTATAAATATATAAAGATATATAAAAATGGATAAAGATAAGTATAAATATATAAGGGATGATAAATTGTGCTTGATATTTATATATCAGCACGTGAAGAATCGTATAGAGCAGTGAGAAAACAAAGGAGTATAGTTCATATGGAAAATGCGTCTTCACCTGAGGCTCAACGAGTCGTGCTACCTGAGCGAACTTTGATTGTGTTGTGTGGTCCCGCTGGCGCAGGAAAAAGTACTTTTGCGCGAACTTTTATTGCTCAGTTTAAAGGGCATGGATATCGAGAGACATCTATTGTATCATCCGATTATTGCCGCGCCCTCATTTGTGATGACGAGACCAATCAACAAGTCAACAAGGACACATTTGATCTGTTTTATTACATTATCCATAAACGTATGTTTCAGGGGCGCTTAACGATTGCTGATAGTACTGCATTACAGGCAGACGCACGTCAGAAGCTACTCGATCTGGCTGCTAAACATCAATATTACACGTGCCTTTTTCTCTTTAATATGTCTCTAGAAACCTGCTTGCGTTATGATCAACATCAAACTCGTGGACGCATAGTTGGGGAGGACGTGATTAGATATCATCTTGGTCTGCTTCAGAGCGCGATACAGGATGTTCCAGCTGAAGGTTGGAAGGTAATACATATCATAGACGAGGATCATCTATATCCTGAAATTACGCTTACTGATTAGTACATATAAATATTTATCCTGCTCACTCGCTATCCAGTGCATGACTCTTTTTTAGCTGTTCTGTCAGCAAAAAGAGTTATTTGTGTATTTATCGAAAAGTAATTTTATGTACATCTGCGCGTGCTAACCAGATATTGAGGTAAATAGAAAGATGTTTTTTAGTGTAAACATTTGCTATAAAAAGAGTATAAACTATATCTTAAAACATATCATTTTAGCACATCTTTAAAGATACATATAGGCTTTCATATTATATAGCAAATTTTGAAGCGTGATAAAGCCACAGATCCCTGGGCCTCGTAGATTATCGTGAGATTGTGAGGAAAACCTGACGTAAATTACGTAGTACAGATATTATTTTCCAATTACAAAGTTTCTCGCATGCGAGAGTATGAACTCTTTTTTTCTCCAGCAGCAAGGTTGCTACGAGTGGCTTAGGCGTAATTGTAGAAGCTGTTTTGATCACATCGTTTAGACATAAGCATGTAAAGTAATGCACGGAGGTTCCCTTTTGATGTTATCCTCTTCTTCTCTTCATTCTCGGACCAGACGCTTACCTTTTATCGCGTTACTGGTTGCCGCACTTTTTTCCCTTGTGATGTCTGCATGCGGTAATTCAACGGGCACCGGAAGCACGAGTGGCACTGCTACAGTTGCCCCCAATGTCACCGCTCCCACTGATCTGATCACGTCTGGCACACTCACTATTGGTAGCGATACGACCTACACGCCGATGGAATTTGTCGATACGAAATCAAATACATACGTTGGTTTCGATATAGATCTGATCAAGGCCATGGCGGCGCGCATGGGCTTAAAGGTCGATGTCCAGAAAACCAGTTTCGACACAATCTTTGATAGTTTGTCCAACAAACGTTTCGATGTCGTTATTTCATCGGTGACTATTAATTCTGACCGTGAGAAGAGTTTTGATTTTGTGCCTTATTTCAATGCTGGCGAGTCGTTGCTAGTAGCCAAAGGTAATCCCAAGCATTTGACCAGTACGAGTGACTTGTGTGGTCTAAATGTTGGTGTACAGATTGGAACTGTCGAGAAAGACGATTTAGATACGGCTAGCAAGGCTTGTAAAGCAGCTGGGAAGCCTGCAGTCAACCAGACGATCTTACAGTCACAAACAGATGTGGTACAATTGCTGGCAAATGGTCGTGTTGACGCCACATATCAGGATTCGCCGGTCACCGACTATTACAATAAAATTAATCCAGGGCAGTTTGAAGTAGGTGGTTCTGTCGTTAATGCTGCGCCATATGGGATCACCGTACGTAAAGGTGATACCGCTATGCTTACTGCCATGCAAAAAGCATTCCAAGCAGTGAAAACCGATGGTACTTATGACAGCCTCTTTAAAACATGGGATTTCTCTGATCAGGAAAAAGTTTCTTAATCTGAGATTATATGGCATAGTCTTATAAGGATGTCTGATGTGCAGGTATCCCTGTAGCACAAATCATCGCTAAGATATATTGTATATTGCCCTTGCTAACGATACAGCAAGGGCAATATGCGTCTATCATATTTGAGGAGGTCCACTTTGTTTCATTGGGATCAGGTTTGGTACTACCTTTTTCAAGACCCTAATCACTATTTTTTGCAGGCTGCATGGATAACACTCTGGGTTTCAGTGGTAGCACAAGCAATTGGCGTTATCCTGGGACTCTTATTGGCGCTGATGCGTATATCCAGGTTCCCGGTTTTTAAGTGGATTGCCGGTGTGTATATCTGGTTTTTCCGTGGTAGCCCTTTGCTTGTACAGGTATTACTTTTATTTGCTGGCCTGCCAAGAATTATTCCACATGCATTATTACCTGCCTGGGCTTGCGTATTGATCGCTTTCTCTATGAATGAGGGAGCCTACATGTCTGAAATCATTCGAGCTGCGTTGGGTTCGGTTGATCCTGGACAAATGGAGGCCGCTAAAGCTCTGGGTATGCGTTATACTCTGGCTATGCGCCGTATTATAATTCCTCAGGCTATGCGTGTGATTATTCCACCTTTAGGGAATGAATTTAATAACATGCTGAAGTCTACCTCGATTGCCTCTGTGATTGGTGTACTGGAATTGACTTACACAGCGGAAGTGTATGGATCACAACTATTTATCACCTTTGAGTTATTAATTGTGGCAACGGTCTATTATCTCTTGTTGACGACTATCTGGGAGTTTGTACAACGCTGGATTGAAAAGCGTTTTGATCCTGACCATTTAAATGTGGCTGTTGATACGGCCAAACAGAAGAGTTTTTCGCACCGCCTGACGGGTATTGGCGTCGCTAGATAATGTTGAGGAGAGCTACACAATGAATTTAGAAACAACCTCTGATCCTCTTCAGCCGAATCAAGGCAATCCGATGGTTCGTATTGAGAAACTGGTGAAGCGCTTTGGTTCTAATGTGGTCCTAGATGGTGTCGATTTCACTGTCGATCGAGGCCAGACCGTAGTTATAATTGGTCCGAGTGGTTCTGGCAAGACTACACTTTTGCGTTGCATCAACTTGCTTGAAAAGATTGATGGCGGACGCATCTATATTGATGACCAGCTCGTTGGATTTCGTAAACATAAAGGGGTCCTCGTTGAGGATAATGAAGCTAATATCTCACGCATGCGTTCACAAGTTGGTTTTGTCTTTCAGCGCTTTAATCTTTTTGCGCACATGACTGCGCTGCAAAATATTATTGAAGCCCCGATACATGTCCTCCATGAGCCGAGAGAGCAGGTAATTGAACGTGGTAGGATGCTATTGGAAAAGGTTGGCTTAGCGGAAAAAGCAGATGCTTATCCCCATCGACTCTCAGGTGGTCAACAGCAACGCGTGGCAATTGCTCGTTCCCTAGCTATGAATCCCAAGTTGATGCTATTTGATGAGGCTACTTCAGCACTTGATCCTGAATTGGTGGGCGAAGTGCTAAAGGTTATGCGACAACTGGTAGAAGAAGGGATGACTATGGTGGTTGTCACACACGAGATGGGTTTTGCTCGCGAAGTTGCCAACCATCTCGTTTTTATGGATAAGTCACAGATCGTAGAGCAGGGACCTCCTGCACAAATTTTCGAAAGTAGCCAAAATGAACGTACGCGTAATTTCTTGAGTCGCGTACGCTGAGTCAAATCACGTATCACCCGCTTGAAAGGTATTTTCTCTATTATGAGTACATCGGTAATTTGGAAACGACCAGACCTCTTGTTGCCTCGTCCTCTTGATGCCATTTTTTTTGATGTGGATGGCGTATTGATCGAAACTGTTAACTCTTTTCGCTCTGCAACTGTGGAGACGACTGCGTATATTGTACATACGTTGCATGGTTTAGGTGAGGATCAGGCTGTGATGACGCTGGCAGATATTAGTGCTTTCAAGCAGGCCGGTGGTTTTAATGGCGATTGGGATATGTGCTATTTGCTGGCGGCATTGGCGCTGGCTCGCGTACGTGAATGGCGTGGAACGTCGCTGGCTGAACGTAGTACGCTGGAATGGGCTGCGCTCGCGCATGAGGCGGCATTGCAGGATCGTGGTGGACGCGTCTGGGCAGAGTCGGTTTTTCCCGCCAGCGCCTTTACTGATTACGCTACGGTTGTGAATATTTTCAATGAAAGCTATTGGGGCGTGGCTGAACTACGCAAGCGTTTTGGACGCGAACCACGCTATCTCTTTGATGCTGCAGGCCATGTTCATAATGAGAAGATGCTGTATGCTCCCGATTTTTTTGCGCGTCTGCGCCAGGCCGGTATTGCTCATCTAGGGATGATTACTGGCCGTATCGGACCCGAGATCGACAGCGCGATTGAGCGTATGAGCGCGTATAGCGGTGAGCCGTGGTGGGATGTAGTCGTTCCAGCAGATATGTATGCTAAGCCTGATCCTCAGGCTCTACGCTACGCTATTGCCCAGGTGGGTGCGCATGACGGTATCTACATAGGAGATACTGCCGACGATTTTGATCTGGTTCGCCGTTATAAAGAAGTAAAGACTGTCGATGAGGCTGTTATACTCGCTGCGATGGTTGTTCATGAGCAGGAGATCGAGCTCTATAGGCAACGAGGAGCCGATGTGCTGGTTCATTCAGTAGAGTCTCTACTGAAGCTTGATTTCTTAACCGTCCGGGTATAGTTGGGCGGGCGGCCACCTGGTGATTGCGTTGCAATGTATGTGGTCGCCTATTATTGCGCTAACAGTGGAAGTTCAAAGCTAAATGTAGTTCCTCGGCCGCCAGTATGTTGATCTTCGGTATGTGGCTCTAATTGCAATTTTCCTTGATGCGCTTCAATAATGGATTTGGTAATAAATAAACCCAGGCCTGAGCCATGACGCGAGCGGGCTCCTGATAGGCGTACATAGGGATGAAATAATTGGCTCACTTCAGCCGGCGGAATGCTCGCACCCTCATTGTGTACGCTCACTCGTACACTTTGTCCCAGCTTCACCACACTCACCATAATCGTCGTATTTTCGTCCGAATACTTGATTGCATTATCTAGTAAATTTCCTAATGCCTGCTGGAGACGACCACCATCCCATTGTCCAATGATGGCTTGCCGGGGCACAGATGTTACTAGTTTATGATAGGGAGCGACAGGACGTAACTGCACTACCATCTCTTTGACGAGTTGTACAATATTGCAATCTTCCCGAATAATGCTGAATTTACCAGAGCCTAAATGTGCCGAGTCAAGCAGGTCTTCAACTAGACGGCTCAGACGTTGTGCCTGGCTAATAATAATACTGGTATTACGTTGGATCGCCGCTTGTTTTTTTATAAATTGTTGCGCAGTATTTTTTGTTTCATCTTTAGGTAACCTGGTATAGCGCGAGATCAACTGAGCATAATTAATAATTGGCGACAGAGGTCCTCGGAGGTCATGAGCAATCATTGCCATTGACTGTTCTTTTTGTGTCAACTGATCTTGCAACAAGTGGTTTTGTGTATTTAAATCATCTACCTGTTGTTGAAGTTCCTCTATAATTTGTTCCTGCGTCTTTTCGCCTTGAAGCTGCATGATCTCTGTCTCCTTGCAACTGGCATTGTTATAATGATACATAGGGATTGTGTAATACCAGTATACACTCGTAAGACGTGCAGATGGAGGCGGATGATTATTAGATAGGAGTATTGGGTAATATGTCTATGACTTTTGGCATGTAAAATGCGTATTCTCCTCCCTTTATGTAAAATGGTTCGTTAATCCTAACAATCGTTTGTCATAATGACAATAACACACTACAAATAAAAGCAAAACAAATGAAACAAGCGCTCATTTGAGTATGCCGGTATGGATTTAGTCCCGGTATGCTCAAATGAACGCTTGTTTACAGTCATCAAGTACAAGTTTTTTGCCCTGTACGCCTATGATCCCTTACACGATTTTACTTGTTAGAGGTAGCAGCTTTTGAAGAAGATGAACTGCTTGAAGCTGTGCTACTGGCAGAGGTCTCACTTGTGGAAGACGTATTTGTGGAAGATGTACTTTCGCTGGCTGATTTGCTTTCAGTAGAACTTCCTGCTTTTTTTGTTTCTCCGTTCGTACTTGGAAGAGGCTTATTATTATTATTGCTATAATCGGTTTTATAGAAGCCAGAGCCTTTAAAAACAACGCCAGCGGGATAAAGTACGCGGCGAATATGATTGCCACATTCTGGGCAGGTAGTTAAAGGTTCATCGATCATTTTCTGCCACGTTTCGAAGCGGTGGCTGCAGGTTTGACAAAGATACTCGTACGTTGGCATATACCAATCACCTCGCAAAAAATTGTGTTGAAAATATATCATAGACAGCTCACATACATTGATAGTATACTTATCAAGGTAAGACGTGCATCGTCGGCATGTATAGCTGTCCGCTATTTATGATCATGAAAATTGCTGGATATTTTGCCGGTAAAGCGATCCTCTTCAGCAGCCATCCTATGCTAATAGTACCGTGAATTGGTCAGGTTGTCAATCAATTGACGAGAGTGCTAGCACTCTCAAGAAGACCGCTTTAGAAATCTTTCTATCTATAGAAACAATATGATGTGTTGCGTTTATTCCAGACGTCCTATGTACTCCTTAACTTTTGCGGCGGCATCACGTGTCATACCCTCTAACGCAGCCAGATCGTCGAGACTGGCACTGCTGATAGCGCGTACCGAGCCAAAGTGCTTTAAAAGGACCTGTTTACGTTTAGGACCAATACCAGGTATTTCGTCAAGTACGGACTTGAATGCACGATTTGAGCGTAATTTGCGATGATAACTGATACTGAAGCGATGAGCTTCATCACGGATACGCTGTAACAGATAAAGTCCCTGAGATGTACGTGGCAGGATGATTGGTGTGCTTGCTCCCGGAATATAGATTTCTTCAGCTGTAGTAAGTTTTGTATGCGAACCTTCTTCTTTGGCCACACCGATCGTTGGTATATCGAGACGCAGATCACGCATAACTTCCATCGCTGCGTTCAACTGCCCCTTTCCACCATCGATAATAATCAGATCAGGCATGGCCCAATCATGTTGTAGAACTTTCTCTACACTATCAATTTCACCATCCCGGATCACTTCCACGCTTGTTTCGCCGATGGGGGCGCTGATATCTTCGTCCGGAGCGCTGGGCAGTAATGAATTGTTGTTAGCAACTGCTTTGCGGAAGCGTCGGCGTAGTACTTCCTGATGACTTGCATAATCGTTGGCACCTTCAACCTGCTTAATTTTGAAACGCCGGTATTCACTATTTTTTGGACGTCCCCCTTCGAAGACAACCATCGCTCCGACTGAATTTGTGCCCTGCGTATTCGAGATATCGTAGCATTCTATGCGGAGTGGCGGAGCAGCGAGATTGAGCGTCTCTTGTAGTTCGTTGAGCGCCAGTTGAGTTTTTTGTGTATCGGTAAGCCACTTAATCCGCTGTTGCTCCAATACCTGTTGAGCGTTTTGTTTTACCATCTGGACCAGGCGTACTTTGTCTCCACGTTTGGGAGCCGTAATCGTCACAGAAGCAGAATCACCAGACTCCATAGAGAGTTTGCGTTTCTCTTTGAGCCAGTTTTGGAGCACTGAGCAGTCATCCGGTTCAGCCTCCACAATAATCTCAGCAGGCACATGAGGAGAACTTTCATAGAATTGTTGTAAAAATGAAGCCATAATCTCACCAGGGCTACTATCACGCGTACCCTGAAGAATAAAATATTCACGCCCAACCAGCTTACCTGCTCGAAAGAAGAAGACCTGGGCACATGTTTCATCATCCCCACCGGCCAGAGCAATCACATCCTGATCACCTTGTTCTTCAGTATTAATAATCCGTTGTTTCTCCAGAACGCGCTCAACAGCTTGAATGCGATCCCGTAGCCGTGCAGCCTCTTCGAAGAGTAAGTTTTCAGCAGCCTGTTCCATCTGGGTATGCAGATTTTTCAGGACCTCATCATGTTTTCCTTCCAAAAAAAGGATCACCTGCTTGATAATCGCCATGTACTCTTCACGCGTCGTATAGGCCACACAGGGAGCTGTACAGCGATGAATATAGTATTGTGTGCAGGGACGACTTAGCAGCTTTTGTTTCCAGCCTGCTGGTGTCTCCTTCCCTTCTAGTGGTGCCCAGACGCTGGAGTCATAGCGGCAAGTGCGGAAAGAGAAGAGCTTATTTAAGAGATCGAGTGTAGCATCTACTGCGCCAGAATTGGTGTAAGGACCAAAATAGCGGTTGCCATCATGATGAAAACTGCGGACGCGATAAACACGGGGAAAGGTCTCGGTTAGCGCAACCTTTATATAGGGATAACTTTTGTCATCACGCAAAAGCACATTATATTTTGGACGATATTGTTTAATATAATTGCTTTCTAGAACGAGCGCTTCGACCTCATTTTGGACCACCAGAAACTCGATATCATCAATTTTGGTGACCATGCTGCGATTCTTTGGGCTATGGTCGGTTGACTCCTGGAAGTAGGAACGCACTCGATGGAACAAGGAGATAGCTTTGCCCACATAGATAATCGTCCCATCAGCATCCTTCATTAGATAAATGCCTGGTTTATGTGGTAATGAGTTTAGAACTGACTGTATTTTTTCGTTCATTTATCAAATATCCTGGGAAACAATGTGTATCGGTTGCCGGTGACGTACTTTGGTGCTGTTATTATACCGCCTTGTAGGATACATGTCGATGCAAAGAGGCGTAGACGCGCCTTATCATTAGCCTATGACCTGTTGATTGTCTGCAGTGTATCCTCTATAATTTTCCGCAGAACTCAAATTGCAGAGGGACGAGCCTATGATGTGTCATTTTTACGAAATATGAAATGCGTATGGACCCTTAACATATGTGCTTCTATCCCTACGGAGGTAAATCAGTGTCTTATCAAAAAAGATATGATCACTTGCATAAACGGAAATTGTCTCCTTTATTAATAATTTTTTCTCTAGCTATAGTGTTCATAAGTTGTTCCAGTGGCGCTACAAGCCATACGACGGTTGTGCCAGGCGCACCTTCAAAATCTGCTAACCAGGATGGGTTGGTCGAACTCAATTTGGGCTTACCTCAGATCGCGTTTAGTGCACCTGACATCGGGAATGTTGACGGAAAAGAGCTTCAGCGTGTTGATGTGACATTTAAAATCAATACGCAGGCCTATGATACATTGGTTAAAGGCTACAAAGTTCAGGCTGGTACAAATAACAGCGCAGTTGCGAAACTAATTGGTATTAGCGATCAGACGTACCAACAGGTGAATACTATTTTGGGGGTGAATGGAGCTCAATTAGCATGGGGGCCGTTGCGCACAAATGTAACTATATCTGCACCATCCAGCACGATTGCACATATTTTTCACACGAGCTTTATTATTCACCAGTCGGGCACACATGTCTATTATGCGCCTGATGCCTCTCAACCTCCAATGGTTCCACAATCCATTGCCGGCAATATTGCAGCTGTAACAGGGCTGGATAGTTATAGCCAGACTCCTACCTATCATTCGTCTTTCTCTAGCCAGAACCTACAAAATGTATCTTCAGTCTCGCAGACTAGCCAGCGGCAATGCATTAAT
Source organism: uncultured Chloroflexia bacterium (assembly GCA_963699315.1). GTDB lineage: Bacteria > Chloroflexota > Ktedonobacteria > Ktedonobacterales > Ktedonobacteraceae > Dictyobacter. The sequence continues at coordinate 1,531,088 of OY969433.1, read as the reverse complement.
GGCCGAAACGATTTGTTATTACCTTCCAGGGTTGCTCATGCCTATGGATATGATCAGTTCTGGAAGCAGAGCGAGCAGGGGCAGGGTACGACCGTGAACATTGTAGGATTTGGCGGCTATAATCCTGGTGATGTTCAGAACTATTTTGATTGCTTCGGTTATAAGGGAAAACTTACTGAGAACGCTGTTGACATGCCTTCCTCGTCAACGAGCGGTGAAACTACTCTAGACATCGAGGCGATCGCTGGTATGGCTCCTGAGAGCAATATCGCTGTGTATGTAGCTGATCTACAAAATAAAGAACCCTATTATGACTACGCCACATTATATAGTGATCTGCTTCAGAATGTTATCGATGACAATGTGGAGAGTGAAAGTGGACATAATGTTGTCAATTTAAGTTGGGGTCAACCAGAAGGATACATAACGTCAAATTATATGGCGGCAGTCAACCAGCGAATTTGGATTCTCACATATGTTGAGCATATGACCGTCCTCACATCCAGTGGTGACTGCGGAGCATTTGATACCGCACAAAGCAATCAACTTGCGGTTGACTTTCCTGCCAGCAGTCCCTGGGCTGTCTCTGTAGGTGGCACAATTTTGACCTTGGATCAGCAAGCCAATCGCTCGCAAGAGGTTGTATGGTCCAATAGCACACAAACCTCAACTTGCAATAATCAGTGGGGAAGTGGTGGTGGTGTAAGCAGTGAGTTTAAGCAGCCAACCTGGCAGCAGAGTTTGCAGAGTGGCAATGCAGCAAAAACTGCACAGATGCGACAACTACCCGATGTTTCGGCTGTGGCTGATAATGTGCCTTTGTTTTATAGTGGACGATGGCATCTGGTAAGCGGCACAAGCATATCCGCACCAATCTGGGCAGCAGGTATGGCTCTGCTCAATCAAGCGGCGCAGAAAAGCACTGGTATGACGTATTACGGCCCTGCTTTTTTGTACGCAGCCGCTAATTCTGGACACGCACCTTTTTATGATGTAACGAAAGGGAATAATTTGCATTATGACGCTACGAGCGGACGCGATAATGCAAGTGGCCTTGGTACACCGAATCTATATAGTCTATACACCAACCTTGGTGCATAAAGAAGCAGATTGTATTCATGCTGGTAAGCGCCAGCATGAATACATGTGTAAGCGACATAATTTTTTTAAACCTTTAGGCACTGATAAGCTTTTAGATAGCAAGAACCACATTGGTGAGGTATACTGAAAATATTATTAATCGCAGTCATATGTGCTTTTGTAGTTGGAAATTATGAGTTGCATCGGAACCGCAGGCCATGTAGATCATGGCAAGTCGACATTGGTACAAGCGCTGACAGGCATTGATCCAGATCGTCTGACCGAAGAAAAAGAACGTGGTATGACTATCGACCTCGGTTTTGCTTGGCTACGATTGCCAAGTGGACGCGAGGTGAGTATTGTGGATGTACCAGGCCATGAAAGCTTTATCAAAAACATGTTGGCTGGCGTTGGAGGTATCGATGCCGCTTTGCTGGTGATTGCGGCTGATGAAGGTATCATGCCACAGACACGTGAGCATCTGGCTATCCTGAATTTGCTACACGTGACACAAGGAATTGTTGTTCTGACGAAGGCTGATCTGATTGATGATGAATGGTTAGAATTGGTACGTGAGGAGGTCGCTACATATCTAAAGCCTACCACACTGGCAGACTCTGCTATTATTGCCGTTTCTGCCTATACTGGACAAGGTTTGCCCACACTCCTCACTGCCTTAGATAATCTTTTACAAGCATCACCTGGGCGTAAAAATATTGCTCGACCACGTTTGCCAATAGATCGGGTCTTTTCCCTGACTGGATTTGGTACTATTGTCACTGGTACGTTGTTGGATGGTGTGTTAAAAGTAGGACAGGATGTAGAAATCTTGCCGCAAGGACTCAAAACACGTGTGCGCGGCCTGCAAACACATAAGCAACAAGTTAATGTCACAGAGCCAGGCAGTCGGGTTGCCTTGAATTTGGCGAATGTGGCCCGGACTGATCTTGCGCGTGGCAATGTTGTTGCTTTACCAGGACAATTACGTACAACCTTACTCTTTGATGCTCGTCTGCAACTGCTAGCAGAAGCTACACATCCATTATCACACAACATGTCCGTGGATTTCTATGCGGGCTCACAAGAAGTACCTGCACGTGTGCGCCTGCTTGATACTGATGAGCTACAGCCAGGCCAAAGTGCCTGGGTCCAGTTCCGTTTGAGCCGTCCAGCTGTGGTTGCACGTCGAGATCGATTTATTATTCGTATACCTTCTCCAAGTATGACTATTGGAGGAGGCGAAGTTGTAGATGTCTCACCGCGTTATCATCGTCGTCATCAGACCTTTGTGTTGAAGGCATTGGAGCGCTTGGAGCATGGTGCCCCAGACGAATTGGTGCTAGCTGCTCTGGATCGCCGTGATAGAGCGCAGATAGTTCCAAAAGCTACACGTGGTTTGATAGGATATACGTTCGAAGAAGTGTTGATACAGTCTAATTTGGCTCATGATGTGACGCAACATACGCTAGAGTCGTTGTTATCAGAAGGAAGAGTATGTAAGGTGGGTGCCTATTGGTTTGCCCGGACCGTCTGGGACGCGTTAACTGATGAGGCTCTGCGCCTACTGCAAGAATATCATCTGCAATATCCTTTACGTAGTGGTCTTTCCAAGGAGGAATGGCGTGCACGATTGCATCTCACTTCGAAAATGGCCGCCGACGTTTTTTCTGTATTGCAGGCGAATGGTGCTTTGGAGATTGTAGAGACGACGACTGCTGCTGAGCCGGGAGATGTGTCATCATTTGCACGGGTTAGCGGACTCATTCGGATGCCAGGTTTCCTACCGCGTTTTACCGTCGATCAACAGCGTCAGGTTGTACAACTATTACACCTGTATCGTACGAGTCCATACACACCTCCCGTACGGAGCGATGCCGATGAGATTGCAGGTGCTGAGGTTGTCAATGCCTTGATAGAACAGGGACAGTTAGTGAAGCTAGGAGATGGTGTCTTGTTCTTGCGTGCAGCTTATATAGAAGCGCTTGCCAAGCTTAGTGCATTTATGCAGGCACACGAGAAAATGACTGTTGCAGAAGCACGCGATGTATTGGGTACAACGCGTAAATATATATTGCCTCTACTAGAACATATGGATGCAATTCATATTACACAGCGTCGAGGCGATGAGCGGATACTGCTTCATCAGGTACCACTCAGTTGAACAGCCGTCCCGCTTGAATCTCCTAGAAGGAGCGATCTGGATAGGAGAAAAGGGGTAAAAAACGTTTCACTCTTGATGAGGACTCCTACTTTCCTATAGAGTGTTCCATTCTAAGGTAGAATAAGTTACAATAGTGGCGCAATGCGTATTGCTATCTCCCTTTTTGTGAACTACTACTGAGTAGAAGACTCAGTGGCTTCGTGAGAAGCCCAAGTTCACCAGACTCAGCCGCAGAAATGTGCGCGATGTTAGAGGGGTCATGACACCTGCGGTTGACGCATCAGACCGCTTTTTTATAAAGCCTAGTGGATACTTGCGATAGGGCATGATGTTAATCGTACCTATGCTAGCAGGTGAAATAATAATGCTTGTCCAGCAGACAAGGTGTCCAGCAGACAAGGAAAGGGCACTGTAAGCAGTCGCCCAAACAGTGCGGAGAGCTATGCAAATCGAAGTTTTGGGTGAGCGATACCAATTACAAGACCCGATTGGGCGCGGTGGTATGGCCACAATTTACCGGGGACGCGACATGCGTATGGACCGGTTTGTGGCTATTAAAGTGCTGCGTGAAGTTTATAGCACCGACCCAAAGTTTGTGACGCGTTTTCAGCGCGAGGCGAAGGCTGCATCTGCATTGCAGCATCCAAATATCGTGCAGGTCTACGACTATGGTCAGAGTGATGGGAATTATTTCATCGTAATGGAACTGATCGAGGGGACCGATCTGCGTCGTTATTTGCGCTCGCGGGGCGTCCTGGCAATGGATCGGGCCGTGATTATCGCGCATGATGTCGCCCTGGGTTTAGGGGCGGCCCATCGCCGTAGTATTGTGCATCGCGATGTCAAGCCTCAGAATGTTATGGTTGGTCGTGATGGATCAATCAAATTAACCGATTTCGGTATTGCCAGTGTCTATAAAGATATCAATGACGAACGTCTAACGACAACCGGTATGACACTGGGTACCGTACAATATTATGCACCAGAGCAAGCGCAGGGAGAGATTGTGAGCCCTGCCGCTGATGTCTACGCATTGGGCATCGTGATGTATGAGATGCTGACTGGGCGTACTCCTTTTGATGGAGATACTCCGGTAGCTGTAGCCATGCAGCACATTCAAGATGCTCCAGTTCCACCCAGTCAGCTAAATCCTAATATTCCTCCTGCATTGGAAGAAATTATTTTGCGTTGCCTGGAAAAAATTCCCGAAATGCGGTTCCGTGATGGAAGTACGTTGGCACGTGCTCTTGAGTTACTAGGAGAAGCAAATAGCGAGACCATGATACAGTCCGCCAATATGCTTCCCAATGGTAGTTCTGGACCTGTGTCGGCACCGGGTCTGGATGCCTTCAATGGTATGTCCCCTGGGCCATTTACCTCTTCACCCAATCAGCAGTTAGGGCCGAATGGTTTTGGACCAAACAGCTCTCCTGATCATGGAGCGGCGTCCGCGTTTGGCCCTGATCAATCCTATGTTCCAGTCTCACTTGATCCTTCAAGTTCGACTATCGCTATGGATCAGCAGCGCCAGATACCCTATAGTACTATGGGTGATATGGATGCTGGTGAGACACGGCCTTTCCAACGAGATTCACTTGGTAGTGCGAATAGTGTTCAAGGGCCGAAAAGCGCACGCACAACTGGTATTGTCACCGTGCTCATTTTACTTACAACGGTATTATTACTTATTTTTAGCATTTATCTAGCTACCCAGTTGGGCTTCTTATCTTTTGCGCCCAAGAACCAGCATCCGACTGCCACAGTGGCAGCTCAGACCGTCTCAGTGCCGAATCTCGTCGGTATGACCTATCAAAATGCTCAGCAAGCAGCCAAAGATCAAGGGTTTACCCTTCAGGCTAATGGCAGCGCAACTACAGGCGTTGTGACGAATCAATCACCTAAAGCAGGCGATACGGCTGCTCATGGAGCACCTATCCTTGTTCAATTAGGCCCTAGCGATAAAGTCCCGACCGATCTTGTAGGGCAACCGCTCTCTGCTGTGAAGAATGAGTTGAAAAATCTAGACATCAACTATATACCTCAGACAGATCCTAATGATCCTAATGATCCTGCAAAAGGTGCCGATGTAATTACTAGCACTGATCCTGGGCCAGGGGCCACTCTGCATGGGAATTTAATTTTGTATATAACGAATTCCGATCTGACTCCTGCTACTACGCCAACGGATGTTCCTGCGCCGCCGCCAACAGCGGTACCCACTACGCCGACGCCGACGCCAACACCGACGCCAACGCCGACGCCGACGCCAACACCGACGCCAACATCGACGCCAACATCGACGCCAACACCAGCACCGTCGCCGATCATCCCGCCGTTTGGATCTCCGACAGGGTAATCGTAATATAGGAATTTATTGTCCATAAGGGCCAATCGCAAGCACTTTGTTTAACTGAAGAGTTTGTGATTGGTTTTCCTGTTTTTCATCTATTTTTGTATAAACCAGAAGGAGATTAGGTAAATTCTATATGAGAATACATGGAATACGCAGAACCTATTGAGGTTTACACATAGAGTCTATGCTATAATGTCTCGTAGAAAAGCGTTGGTTATGGGTTACCTGTTATACTGCAACTAGAAGCATTAGATGTCTATCTGGCAAGCAGATAGAAGGTACATATACCGTAATAACGAACAACGATCAGGCATCGCAGGGTTGGACTTTCCCTGACGAATGGGACCACGCGTAGCATGCTAACACTCATGGTTAGTGTTTGAAGCAGCGCGTTCTGCTGGCCTAACAGTTCAACAAGAGTGTCTATGTTTCCCTTCTTAAGACTTATTAACTAAAGAATGAGGATGACCTGAGATGATAAAATTGGACGGAGCAATATCCCCGGCGAATACATTATTTGTTCTGCTCTGTTTTGAAGGGCCTGATGTTTATTCTACTGCGGGTGGTTTGGGTACACGCGTTACCGAACTGAGTGAAGCGCTGGCGACCCAGGGATACACAACTCATCTTATTTATATTGGTGATCCTTATAAACCATCTGTTGAACATCGAATAGACGGGCGTTTAATCCTCGAGCGTTGGTCCCAGTGGGTAAGTAAATATTATCCTAATGGGGTCTATGACGGTGAGGAACAGAAGCTATATGATTATAATGAAAGCGTTCCTTATCATATTAGTAGCGATATTGTCGCTCCTGCTGTTATTGAGGATAAAACCGTTGTTATAATGGGTGAGGATTGGCATACAGCCGAGGCCATGTGTCGCACATCAGATCTGCTTAATTGGTTTGGAGTGCGCCAAAAAGTACTGATGCTGTGGAACTTGAATAGCCTGATGTCGTTGAACCGTATCGATTGGGGACGCCTCAACTTTGTGACGACATTATGTACAGTCAGTAAGTATATGAAGCATAAGATGTGGGATCTGAATGTCAATCCATTAGTAATTCCCAATGGCATTCCCACTCGTCATCTGAATCCGGTTGATCCTGCAGCCGTGGCGCGTCTGAGAAGCATTGTGCGACGTGGAGACCCTAATCATATTTTCCTCTTCAAAATTGGACGCTTTGATCCTGATAAGCGTTGGATTATGGCAGTGGAGGCAGTGGCGCGTTTGAAAGATGCTGGTTACCCCGTTACGCTGTTTATACGTGGTGGCATTGAACCCCATGGAGCCGAAGTATTTGGGCATGCCTATCAGCGCGGATTGCATATTCAGGATGTCGTCGCCAAGCGTCCTAATCTTGAGCAATGTTTCGATGCAATTGAACAAGCAGGACCAGCAGATATTTACAATTTACGTTTCTTCTTGCCCGAAGATTTTGTGCGTACGACGTATGCAGCCGCTGATGCTACATTAGCGAATAGTGGTCATGAGCCCTTTGGTTTGGTGGCCCTTGAAGTTATGGCGGCTCAGGGTATTGCTATCACTGGTTCGACTGGTGAAGATTATGCAATTTCGTTTGAAAATGCGATTGTAACTGAGACTGAAGATCCTGATGAGATTGTTGGCTATCTACTTTATCTGCGTCGTCATCCTGAGGAGCAGGAACGCATGCGTAAGGCGAGCCAATATACGGCACGACAATTCTTATGGGATCGTGTCATCGAAAATATGGTTGGAAAGCTGGAGTTTCTGGCGCGTAAACAAAACATTGTTTTGTCCAGTGTCAGTATGATGGATGTGGTAGCTGATGCTCCTGTAAGCGAACGTATCGCGTATGAGGAGAAGGTTGTTACTGTGCAAGCGACGAACAAAAATTAGAGCAATATTGTCTGCCGCAGAAAGAGATTGTCTGGCATTTTCTCGCGAAAAATAAATGCTTACCGTGTCATCTTATTAGTCTGACCAGATTTAGCATGGCGAGGCTAATAAGATGTATGGTTCCTCTACTGGAAGCGAAACATGAGTGAATCATATGTCTGTGATGCGTCTATAAGCTATAAAAGAATACAAACTGCTTTGCAGCGTTACGTGAGGTGTTGGGGATGATCTGTATGCCAATTGGATGAGAGGATGATGGGTATGGTTACGGATCTGGCGATCTACACGGTGGTTCATCAACCCCGCCGCTTGAAGCTTCCGGCGCAACCGATTCCGCATGGGGCAACGCCTGAGGACATTGCGCACTGTTTATTTGATGAACGTATGAATGAGCACTATTTTAGAAAAGTGGCGCGTTATAGTTATTATCCCGCTGCGCAAATGTTCCTCGATCTGGTACGCAAGGGCATGAAGTTGTCGATTGGTTTCTCTCTCTCGTTTGTACGGCAAGCCGCTGCTTGGGACAAAACCCTACTGGAGCTGTTTTGTGAGCTGGTGGCGCATGAAAATGTTGAATTGATAGGGGTTGAACCCTATCATAGTTTTCTTTTTCTGTTCGATCTGCCCGCTTTTGTGTCCTGGATGCAGAATATGGCTCGAGAACTAGAAGCCATCTTTGGCAAGCGACCAGTGGTGACGGATACGACGGAAATGTGCATGTCTGCCTCGCTCTATGATGCGTTGGATCAAGCTGGCTTTCAGGGTGCTTTGATGGATGGTCGGCCCTGGGTTATGGGCTGGCGTGAAAGTACTCATCTCTATTGGTCTGGTAACGAGACGCCTTATGCTTTGCCGATTGGTCGGAGACCCACGCGCAAGGCCGGCGTATTGCCGAAGCCTCCGTTCTTGCTAACCCGCCATTACGATCTGAGTGATGATGTTGGCTATCGTTTTTCGAATCACAATTGGGAAAGTTATCCGCTTTATGCGCATACGTATGCGGATTGGATTTCTCAAGCACGAGGCGATCTGTTACTCCTCGGTTGGGATTTCGAAACTTTTGGAGAACATCATCGTCAGGATAGTGGCATTTTCGATTTTATGTACGCATTGCCAGATGAACTGAAGCAGCGCGGTGTATGTACTTATACTGCCAGTCAACTCATTGAGCGTCATAAAACACAAACGTATCATCTTCCGCTACCAGTATTTCCTACGACGTGGGCAGGGAGTGGTGGTATGGAATTCTTTCTTGGCAATGAGGCCCAGAAAACTATCTTGCAGTTAATGGGTGATGTCTATGGTATTGCTCAAGTGACGGGAAATAAAGAGCTGATGGATTTGGCAATCTGGCTCACGCAGTCTGATAATTTACATTTGATCCAATGGTATGGACGTAGTGGACCAGAAGCTGAAGTCTCTGCGTATTTCACTCCTAAAGAATGGTGGTCGTTGGGCCCCAATCGAGTGATTTATGAGCAGCAGCAAGTCTATGTTAATGCTTTGCATGCTATGCAGCCGTATTTACCCACACGTTTATGGCGTCAGACTGAGCGAAAAGGAACGCGACGTACAAAAGAAGTACGTATTGCGCGTGCCCCTGATCCTGCATTGAGTTATGTAGCACAGCGAGCCTAAAAGAAGAAAAAAAGTAACTATTCAGGTCACTTCGTTTTTGACACCTCACAGATGTTTGCAGCTAAGAGCCCTGAATAGTTTCTCAAAAAGCATAACTTTCTGTTTCCAACCTCGTTTTATATAGGAGTCTCAAGTATCTCATGCTGACAATAAATATTCTCCCTTATCAGAGGCAGATAGATCGTTCAGAACCAACGTTATTAATTTCTGTCATTCGTAAAAAGCTAACCATTACACCTTTTCAGATACAAAAGTTTTTCATCGCTCATTTCAAGCTCATTATATTGGGCGTCGTGACTGAGTGCTTTTATCTATTCTATCTTTTACACTCATTTCCACTTTTGCGTAACTATCAAAGTTTTACCGATATGGGGATTATTAACGACTATTCGCATACTGGTTTCATAACATTCATGCTCGTCTTTAGTTTTCTTTTTGTCATCCTCATACTAGCTTGCCGTCAAACTGATCTTTATCGAGATAAGGCGACTCTTTATCTCGTCATTGGTTTTGGTCTGCTTTTTTCCTGCACTGCATTGTTTATATATCCAATTAATGCAATTGATATTTTTGGGTATATTGCAGAGAGTCGGGTTTTGATTTTGTATCATGCTAATCCTATGACGGTTGCACCGGCTTACTATACTCACGATGCTTTTATACAATCGTTGGGCAACTTTGTCGCTTTACCGACTCCTTATGGTTCACTCGGAGTGCTGATTGAGTCTGTACCAACCCTCTTTTCAGGCTCTAATCTTCTCGCTAATTTGCTGCTAATTAAAGGACTTTCCGCATTTTTTTTGCTAGGCTCATCTTATCTTGTATATAGAATAGTTATTCAATTTAAACCAGAGATAGCCATCTCGTGTGCACTCATCTTTGCCTGGAATCCCTATACACAACTTGAATATGTAGTGAATAGTCACAATGACATCATTATGATTTTTTTCATGCTTCTGGCCATACTTGCATCTGTGAGCAACAAGCATGGCGTAGCTTTTATACTTATACTTCTGTCGGCTTTAGTTAAATACGCAGTCTTGCCAATTATCCCCCTTTTGATGTTTTATGCTATTTTTAATACGAAAGATGTAGCAGCCAGGTTGAAATATATACTGTTTATATGCATTGCTACATTCATAATACTTGCAGCATTTATCTGGCCATTTTGGAGAGGGGAGCAGACATTTGCCAGCATCTTTACTACGGCGCAGGGCTCTCTCTATTCATTTAGCATGTTCTTGAATGATTTCTCCGCGCTGAAAATCACCGTTAATCAGAGCAAGACCATTGGCCTGGTCATATTTAGCGGTGTTTATCTATGTGCATTGTTGTTTGTCTCGCGCCACTGGATTAGCTTGCTGATGGGATGCTTTCTTACCTTGTTTGTGTTTTTAGCGTTTGCTGTAACCTATGTGCAACCCTGGTATATTATATGGGCATGTACATTGGCACTACTTATTCCACATAAATATATGCAGCGACTGGCCGTATCACTTGCATACGGGGCAACCCTGGTTGAATTGATTCATCCCTACATCTGGCCCTGGGGAGTCCTGCATAATGTTGGTGGATATGCGATCGCCAATAGCATGGCATATCTTATTCTTTTCTGCCCTTCCCTCATCCTTTTTGTCGGATATATCAGCAACGAATTTATCACCAGGTTCCGTTTCCGTGTCGATGGGCTAGAGAAATAAATCGTGTATTTCTCCACTTGACTGGAAAGCTTTTTTTTTGCCAACTATGCGAGCAGAATCCAGATGAACGCTCAGAAAGTTGAGACTTTTTGAGCGCATTTTCATGTTTCTGGTTAAGGTTTCATAAATGTTCTTCTATGACCTTTGGCCTACATTGAGCTTAATGCATTGACGACCCCCCATTCATTTCGTTAGACTCCACTGTAGAAAGAAAAATGCAGTGTAAAATAACTTAGTTATGATGAGGTAGGGTTAATGCAACAATTTCACTCTTTGCGGTCATATGATGGCGATGATGCCGAATTTTCAGAGGAGGGCATGTTAGATGTTGCTATGTTGCCTCCAACAAAAGATGCTAGGACCGTACAGACAAACCCACCAGTGTTCATATCAACTGAGTATACACGTGCTGTGCAGATGAGACAGACGGATGGTTATAATCCTATCGTTGTCCAGAATGGGCAAACAACTCAGTCATTAGTTCTGGCTCTCCGTTCGACAATGCAGCCTTCAGCGGTAGGAGTTCGTGCTCCTATCGTGATTCCTGGCGATCGTAAGCGCCAGCGAAATACGCAGGCCCTTATTCCAGCTCATGAAAAAGCAGGGCTTAATCCACATATGCGCCACGTCCTAGTGATCGTGGCGTCTTTTTGTGTATTGATGTTTTCGATGTTTTCGCTAACTCCATTAGGTAGTGGGGAGAGTGGTGTGCCGATCTTTGATGGAGCGATCAAATGGGTACAAACCCAGCAACTGGACTGGAATATTATGCTTGGGCAATCTGCTCAGATTGCTCAACAGACTAAGCCACAGCAGGCAACAGTTACTGGTGCCCCGGTAGCGACAACGGATACTACGACTGATACGAATTTGCCACAAAGTCAGTATATTTCAATTGCTCAGGCAGCTGCTACTCAGTATGGTATCAGTCCCGTTTTATTTGTGCGCCAGATCAACCAAGAAAGCGGATTTAATCCGTATGCTGTATCCCCAAGTGGTGCCGTGGGCATCGCACAATTTGAACCAGGGACAGCGGCCGGCTTGGGTGTCAATCCTTATGATCCAACGGATGCCTTGTATGGCGCGGCTCGTATGATGAGCGGTTTGGCTGCTCAGTATAGTGGAAATTATGCCAAAGCGTTGGCTGGATATAATGCAGGTTCTGGTGCCGTCGATGCAGCAGTTGCCGAAGGCGGGGCCGCATGGTTGTCTTATTTGCCTGCGGAGACTCAGAATTATGTCGCCATCATTATGGGATGAGGACAAGCGAGCTGGTAGGACTTTTTCTATGAATGCCACTTTAAAATTCGTAGGAAAAGTCATGCAGAGCAAATGGTGTGCTTGAATTTATGATGGTATGAGGATATACTTAATGGGATTGAACTAGCAACCATTCTAACATTTTCTGGATGGTTCTAAGCTTCACGCATAATAATTGTGTACCTCTCTGCGAACTACGCGGAAGGGTTAGCAGTTCACATGAAGGATATAACACCCCATGTCGGATCTCCATATCCGTCAACGCAACGACATACTCTGGCTCATCCTTGATCGAACTCCCCAAAATTTGTTGACTGTCGCTATGCTTGAGAAACTTTCAAGTGCTTTATCAAAGGCAGTCATAAAGCGTCCTCGCTTGATTGTCCTTACTGGTATGGGGGAAGAGGCTTTTTGCGCCGGCGTGGAGCCTTCAGATGCTCGCGAGGCTCTTGTACTGGCTGCCCGTCAGATGGATGAGGCGTTGACAGAGATTCATGCCTTGCATATTCCTACTGTCGCAGTTGTCAAAGGGGCTAGTTTGGGATCTGGTTGTGAGTTGGCGGTGCTCTGCGGGACTATATTGGCACGGGATGATGCTGCTTTTCAATTTCCCCCTACCTCTGACTGCCTTTTCCATAACTCGGTGTTAGCAGCCCTATCTGTCTTGCCTAAGAAAGAGGAGGCTTATCGGCTTGTTGAAAGCTCTGAGAGCTTCACTGGGCAGGATGCTATGCGCCTGGGTATAGTTGACCAACTTTTGCTAACCAGGCGTTTTCTGCAGGATACAGAAGAGCTTTTGACTATGCTGGTGGCGGTCGTGTGATACTCCTTTTGTACGCCCTCGCAAAACTAGCGACCACTATAGGCGGCCTGCGCGTTTTTCATCGTACAATGACGATTTTAAAAAAAGCAGCTGGTTTTATCGCTTGCTTTGATAGCATTTGGGTGGGAACTTTTGGCGTATGAACGTCGTCATACTGGTGCGTCGTCATTTTATAAATCCGATTGTTGGGGGAAAAGGAGTTCAGGATGGATAAATCTAGGAAAATTTTCACACGAGAACGATATAGGTCTCTTACCGTTGTCGCATTCATTATGATACTTACATGTATCTTGGCTGCTTGTGGTTTTAATGGTGGCACATCGACAGCATCGGGAGGATTCACTAGTACTCCAACCACAGTCGCATTGACACCAACTGTGACGACTGTGACTGGTTATGGAACAACACAAGGATGCCCAAGTGATTACGTCGTGAGCAATTTATCGAAGGCGAACGTTGTTGCTACCTTAACTGGTAAAATGGGTTCAACGGTGGCAGCGCATCCTGGCGATGTGATTGAGCTGCGTGCTCCATTTGGTACGAAATGGGGTGGCCCTCAAAGGTCAATAGGCAATCTAACCTTGCTAAATCCTTCTGGCTTTGCGCAGAAAACTGATAAGGTATGTATCTGGAGGTTCGATGCAAAGAGTGCGGGCACTACTCAAATAGATTTTACTAGTCGCCCAATATGCAAAAAAGGGGCTATGTGTGCTATGCTTATCGAGGATATTCAGATTACCGTAACGGTTAAATAATACCTTCCACTTTTTGGGTGCTCAGACGAAAGTGTTTTCTTTTCTTCCTTGTCGTTTTCCCCCGAACGATAGATGAAAACCTTTCGTCTGAGCATTTTTTGTGATGAATAATTGCAAAAAATGTGTACATTGGCTTAGTTGGATGTGAATATACACTACTCACATGCTGATCTGACTGCTTTATGGCGATTTGATAAATTGTTATGTATGGGGTATGTGTATATCATCTATATATTGATGGAAGATATTACCATAATAGATTTTCATCTAGAGGGGTTTTTCTGGCTCGGTTCTCGACTTGATTTGATTGGCAAGTGAGGATCAAAATATGGTTGACTTAGCTATTGACAGTCGTCTTGCTTCTAGTTACAATTACTTGTAACCATCGTTACTCTGATTGTGGGAACTAGTTTATTGCACATATCGATTTGGGAGTGATAAAACAATGACAATAGAGCATCCTCGTTCCTCTCCACCCTACCCGCTGAGTGCGAGTCTTTTTTCCTTTGGTCGTATTTGTTTCTTTTCCTCTGTGGCTTGCTCCTCCATGTCTCACCTCTCCATGTGCTGTCCTCACTGTATTTAATATCAAATCCTTTGAATTCCATGTGAATTGGAGAACCAGCAGGCTACCAATAAAACTATGTATGACGCTGGATCATCTCACATCGATGGAAGAGAATTCTGATATAAGCTTCACGGACTCAAAACACCCACCCATCATTGCACAAGTTGTATCGCCGTACCAATTTACTAAAATTTTCTTTATGGTATCGGTAACTATACAAATAAACTTGTTCCAATGCTGAAATAAGTGTATCTGACTTTTCTTACCCAAATTTAAGCTTACTTGCTTACGTGGCTCACCTGAATGCAAGGAAATATGAGCAGCCGTTTTGGTATTCCAAGCGGTTCATGCCAGATATCATCGAACAATAAAGATTACTTCCAACTTTACGCTAGAATGGAGTGTGTAACCAATGTTACAACACGATTTGCCGATACAGGTTCAGGGATTAGCAACGCTAACCCATAACAACGTTACCAAAGGAAAAATCGATCTGATGGTGCTTCGCCATATGGCTCAGCAACTTCGCCTCACCCTCCTGACGCTAGAACAATCCAGTCAGGCAACTGCCCCCATTGTCTATGAATTTACCGAACGGCGTTGCTCAAGGCACCGTATCGTGTTCTATAAATCAACGCTCTTATACACGGACGAGGAGTTGTCTTTTGTAGGTTTTGTCAGTGGCCGTTATGCTACTGAGGATGTGACCATTGCTGATGAATTACAGTATGCTGATCAAGATATGCTTGCTCAACTTGTCCATATTCCTGGTTTGCTGTGCTATTCCTCGTTAGAAGTACAGCCTGGCCGCTGGTATAACCTGGTCGTTATGCACAATTTAAATACAAAATCTGACCTCAAGCAGATTGACCGCCATCAGCATGCCGCCTATCAATTGGCTCCTCGGGCCTACGAGTGGATACGTATTCATAGCGGTATTTTTGCAGGTGGATTGGCTCAGAATACGCCGCGCTTGCTAAAGACAAAATATTATTCATTTCTGTCTGACCAACACAATTTTCAGATGCATGAAGTTGTGTATGCTGAGGCAAGTAAGGAGCCGTATGTCAGATAACTTATCTGAGCAGGTAACTGTTCGCTTTGCCAATTTTCTTTCACCGCTCTTACAGGAAACGTATAATGCCATCGCGACCCATATTGGGAAGCAGCTTGCACTGTCCGTGACTTCAGAAGTCGGTCATAATTTGACAGAATTTCAGACCGGACAAGCAGACATCGGCTTTGTGTGTGGATTAGAATATGTCAGGTTGAGTGCGAAAGACGACAAATCAGTTGAATTGCTGGCTGCTCCAGTATTGTACAACGAGCGTTATCAGCAGCGTCCAATCTATTACTCAGATGTTATTGTACGCCGGGAAAGCCCTTATGCATCGTTTAACGATCTCGGTGGATGTACCTGGGCATATAACGAAGAGACATCGCATTCTGGCTATAATCTTGTACAGTACAGTTTGCTCGAACGCAATGAGCATGGAAGTTATTTTGGTAAAACCATCAAATCAGGCTCTCATCTGCAATCATTACAAATGGTACTTGACGGAAAAGCCGATGCGACCGCGATAAATTCGCATGTACTGGATGTGGTCTTACAAAGAGATGTACGGCTTGCTTCGCAGTTGTCTATCATCGACAGGTTAGGACCCTCCTCAATTCCTCCTGTTCTGGCAGCCAGGAGATTACCCGCGCAATTAAAGCGTGACATACAACGTGTACTGGTTACTATGCATCGGGATCCTCGATTGGCTGATATGTTGTATGGCGGAGATATCGAGCGCTTTGTGCCTGTCCAGGATGAACAATATGACGATATTCGTAGCATGTTAGCTCGTGTGCAATCCGTTTAAGTTCTCTAAATAGATGGGGATTTTCGGGAAGATGCTTCTCTGTGGTGTCTGATGCGTTATAATAGGAACAATGGATGTTCCTATTATAGATAGAATCACTGCTGGAAGGATAGAGTGAAGGTATGACAACTGCAAGTGAAACAGGCGGTGCTGCCGAGCATAATTCATTGACACCTCGTATCCGTGTTGGTTTGGTGGCGGATTCGCCAAATTTTCCAGCGGCGTGGACGCAAGTAATGGAGAAGGTTCGTCTGGCCGATGAATTGGGATTTGATGCTGTCTGGTTAGGTGAGTCCTGGGGATATGAACTATTTACATCGATGTCAGATCTGGTGAGAGCTACAAAACATATCAAGATCGGAGCTGGCATCGCAAATATCTATTCGCGTACACCTGCTTTGATTGCTAGTACGATTGCAACCCTCGATGAACGCTCAGAGGGTCGTATTTTGTTAGGCCTTGGCCCCTCTGGCGAGCAGGTCGTGGAGCACTGGCATGGTGTGCCTTTTGCCAAGCCGCTGCAACGTACACGCGAGTACGTGGATATTATTCGAATGATTTTACGTGGCGACAAATTAATGTATCAGGGAGAATTTTTCCAGTTGGAGCGGGGCTTTAAGTTGCGTTTTAAGCCACTTCGACCTGATCTTCCCATCTATATCGCAGCCATGGGACCAAAGAATATTCGTCAGACGGGCGAGATTGCCGATGGTGTATTGCCAGTCTACTGGCCTGGGACGAAATGGGGGGCTCTGCGAGAACAATTGGATGCTGGATCGCTTCAGGCTGGAAGGCCTCCTCATAGCGCAGCCATCGCTCCCTACATTACCTGTGTCATTTTGAGCGATGACGCAACCGAGGAAGAACGTCGTGCGGCTTATATAAAGGCTGCTTCGCCTCTCGCCTATTATATCGGTAAGATGGGAGTTTATTACTCGCGGATGTTGACAAGAAATGGGTTTGAGGAAGATGTCCAAGCTGTCATAAAGGGCTGGGAGCAAGGAATGAAATCAGCTATCCCGGCTGTCAGTCCGCGCTTGCTAGAGACAACGACGATTATCGGAACGGCGCAAGAGTGTGGGAAGAAACTGAAACAATGGATCGCTTCGGGCGTAGATGAGCCGTTGCTCTCCATGCCCGAAGGTTCCTTGGATGAGACTGCTGCTCAACTCTCAGCACTTAAAGCAGCGCTCGCACTATAGTCTTTATGACTGGCAAATTTATCTGCGTGTTGTATGCGCTTGTTAATTGATGGATGCGAGTAAAAAAGAAATTCAATGATAGGCGCTGGCTCAACCTCGGCAAGGTTCTGGTTGGCCAGGCGTCTCATCGCGCTCTTAAAGTCCTCAATTTTTCCAGTTGAATGAAGCGCATATTCATCCGCCTGATACTCGATGACGCGTGTGATGCCGTTGCTCAGAGGCATAATTATCAAGCCGAAGATGCCAATCAGGACGAAAAAGAATGGTAGCGTAGCAGGATCGGTCAATGCACGATAATAATGTTGTTGGTCAACCACCCAATGCAGCACAAGATTGCCGATAAAAAGTCCAAGTAGCATGAGAATCGTTTGGCTGGTGATCAGTTTCCAGATGTCTCGATGAACATGATGCCCCAGTTCATGAGCCAGTACAACTTCAATTTCGTCAATGGTAAAGCGATCAGTCATCGTATCGCCTAACACAATGCGGCGCGTGTTCCCCAATCCCATCAAAGCAGCATTCGTTGCAGTGGTTTTATTACTCATGTGCATAGAATATATACCGCGCACTTTTGTGTTTGCCTGGGTGGCCAAGGTTAAAAGTCGTTGTGTGAGTTCGCCCTCTGGCAGTGGTGTGAATTTGTAAAAGATCGGATAGAGTAGAATCGGTGCCAGATTTGCCACTAGCACAGAAAAGAATAGGATAATCAAGGCCATCCAGAGCCACCATAATTGAGGTTGGAATGCCAGAAGCGCATATAATAGCGAGACAAAGATGGCTTCTAAGGCAAGATTTAAGATCAGGCTAATGCTAAGCTCACGGAACCAGGCCGCTTTACGCATGACCGAAATACCGTAACGATGTGGAAGGGTATAGCCTGAGTAATAAGTGAGGGGAAAAGTTAGGATTTCGTAGAGCAGAAAAGCCAACAGGCAGTAGACTATAATCTGCCAGGGAAACCAGCCGCTACGTGGTTGCCAGTTCAGAAGTGGAAGCCAGCTTGCCGCTCCCTGTATTACATCGCGGAACCACACATCAAAGCGAGCACCAAGAACAATCAAAATAATTGCTACTCCGATGCCCATGCTGATATAAGAGATGCGGCGGCGAGCGCGGGCATAGTCACGAGCCATTTGTTGGCGTTCGACATCAATTTCCATGCCGTTTTCCTTTTAATTCTGCCGGAGAATGCTAGCAGGTTGACCGAATTCGATGTGTGTCACCACAACAAATCTCATATGAGATCGTAAGGCGGTCAAGTGATGGATTTAATAATGCTAATAAATGACCAGCGAAAAACCATGTTTTGTCGTCACGGCACGCTTTGTTTTAGCCGCCCGCCAAGCAGTTTTGCTCATTCCGACCTGTTTGCGTAGATTGTTTAGCTGCTCTTCCGAGAAATGTTCCGAGGCGGCAAGTACGACTCGACGTAGTTCAACACGGATTGCATTAATGCGAGCCTCAAGTTCGTTCAAACGATAGGCATCATGTGGCAATCCCTGTATCGCCAGCCTAGCAAGATCGGCCCATTGACCAGCTGGAGTGCGCATAGCCTCAACACGTTGTTTAATAAAAGCAGTTACCTCATCAAAATCTGGTACAGATGTAAGATCAGTCATGCCAGGTTCTCCTCTTGATGGATATCAGGACACAATGGCATCGGAATGACATCCCTATCGTACCGATGATCCATACAAGCAGACAGCATTTTGCTCAGTAGGTGCTGGTTGGCGAGGACGAAAACCATGAACTGGTTAGTGTTATATAAACCAGCTTTTCATCCTCGCCTTCTACTTGCGTTAAATTAAGTCAAGCTTCGATGTAAATCCTCAAAGGAGCGTTTTGCACTCTCTAATGATGGAATTACTGGTTTATCGTTTTCGACAATATAGGCTGTAGCACCAGCCGCTTGACCAGCCTCAATAAAGCCTGCGATATCGAGCGTGCCAGAGCCAACCTCAGTAAAGGTACGTTCTGGAGTCATATCTTTGAGATGTAATGTTGCTATGCGGCCACTATGCTTTCTGATTAAATTAATTGGATTTTCTCCAGCGAAGGCGGCCCAGTAGGTATCCAGCTCAAATTTTACCAGAGCAGGATCAGTGGCTGCGATCATACGCTCCCACACGGTCTGCCCATCAATTTTTCCAAACTCGAAATCATGATTATGGTAAGCCAGAGTCAAGCCACGAGCCTGGCAACGCTGACCATAGTTATTGAGCAGATCAGTGAATTTTTTAAATGACTCTGCTTGCAAGAGAAGATTCTTATCGATTGATGGAACAATAAGATAAGGACTACCAATTTCCAAACAATAGGCAATCTCGCGATCGATATCTTTCTCTAACAAAGCCAGTCCAACATGACTGCCAACCGTTTTCATGCCGTATTCAGAGAGAATTCCGGCTAACTTTTTGGCGTCTAAATCCCCATAACCAGCAAATTCTACTCCATGGTACCCTATATCCGCAACAGCGCGTAAAGTTCCTATAAAGTTTTTTGCTGTTTCATCTCGTACAGTATACAACTGTAATGCTATCGTATTCGTCATGAAAACTCCCTACGACTATTCGTGAATAGGTGCATTGTGGCTCATCCATTGACCAAATGTACCATAAGTATATCACCTTCAGTGTAAGGGATGATCCCGTATCTAATGTATAGAACGTTTTTTTAGGCTCACATGACATTATTCTGTTTATCCAGTTAGTTTTTAATCTGGTGTGACGGACAACTTCCAGAAATCGCGTGTTGGTATAACAGGATTGTTCGCCCCACGTACAACATAGACATGTCCTTGTTTGTCGCAGACACTTGCTCCCAAAACCGAACCTCCAGCGGTGAGAGATGCCAGTTGTTGTGATTGTAGTGTGTGCAGATCAAAGAGCCATGCCGTGTCCAGTCCTTTGTTTTGAGTCTTATCATAGCCGCCAATCAGTACGAATTGATTGGGGGCGATAGTGCAGCTGGAGGCACCACTGATGGCTTGCGGCATACTTACTGGATCTTGCGACCAACTATCATGTGCAATGTCATAGCGATAAATAGTAGCCATCGGATGTTTTTGTCCCGCATCCTCAGTCCCGCCAAACAGCAAAATATGCTTCTGCCCATCATCGGTCAAGGCCCCATATCCAAGACCGCGTGGTATATCGGCTAAGCGTTGCCAGTGATCCTTGGCGATATCATAGCGATACCAGCCATTGCCAGCATGATCGTTAGGATTACCCGCATGCATAAAGCCTTGCGTAAGATATAGATGTCCCTGTTGATCGGCAAAGAGCGAGCTCGCAAATCCCGGACGTATCTGTTCAGGTGGTATGATTTTTTTAATCTGGTTCTTTTTAGGTTGATAGCTATATAGCAGCGAGCGCACACTATAACTCTTTGAAGAATAGCCTGCTGTAAAAAAGAGTGTCTGTTGTTCGTCCACTGTGGCTGCATTGTTTACCATACTCTGGAAAATTATCGTGTACGACGATCTCCCAATGTGCAGCGGCGATATCATAACGGTACAGGTTATGGTCATAAAAAGGATGCGTAGGACCTCGATAGCCACCATTCATATAAACATATTCTCGACCATGCAGCTTGATATAGACTGCTGCATTATCGGCCTCCGGGCCGGGAAGTGTGGGTAGTCTCTGCCAATTGCTGGCGCGCTGTCTCATTGTTGCGATAGTGATAGGTGGTGTGGGCGATAATAAGATGTGTATTTGTTTTTCTACCGGCTGCAGCAGACGCGTATAGAAGAGTAGAGATGCCATCACCATGAAGATGACCAATGCCAGCGCAAAACTCACCTGAATCAAGCGCTGAAGTGAGGGGATGGAGGGCGTCTTTGTGTTTTGCGATCGATGAGTTTCAAATGAGTGCAATGAGAGTTGGGACAAGGACATACTGGAACGTCGCTGTAGTCCTTCATCTACAGATGCCATTTGTCGTTCAAACTGCTCCTGTTCAAGGCGTTCCAGGCGTATATGATGGAGCGACTCGCGGGCGAGCCTACGCTGATCTAAATCCAGAGTGTATGGTATGACTTCTGTTATGTCGTGTGCTGTTTGATTGAGGCCATCAAATTGCTGATATTGATTTTTATCTGGTTCGACATCTTCGTAGATGGAGCGTTGATAGGCTAGTCGTTCTTCAACACGATACGCTCGTTCTAGCGCCAGAAAAAGAATGTGGGCTGACTGAAACCGCTCATATATTTCTGTCTGCGTTGCAAGCCTGATAATGCCATTGAGTATTTTTGAAAGAGTTGGGAGTGCAGGCAGATCTTGTATGCTCAGAGTATCTGGTACTTGTCCACTTACCATCTCGTACAGGATTAATCCTAGGCTATAGAGATCAGAACGTGTATCGGCATTTCCTTCTGCTGCGCGCAGTTCCGGTGGTGTATAGGTTGTGCTATTATCTATGCATCTATTGGTCCGTATCGGTTCGTTGATATAGCATGCTTCTTCAAAATCGGTAAGCATTAGCGAGTGATCGGGGAGAATCATGATCGTTTCAGGTCTTAGGGCACAAAAAATTACTGGTGGATGCTGGCGATGGAGATAATCAAGGACATCACAAAGCTGTAGCATATAACCAAGTGCCTCTAGTACTGGTAATGATCCATTATATTGTAAATGGTAGCGCATAGTGGTGCCCGGAATATAATTGCTGACAAGATACCAGTAGCCCTCTTCCGCGAAGTAGTCGAAGAGCGTGGGTAAGGCTGGATGCTGTAGTCGCGCTAGCATGAGCGCTTCATGTGAGAAATGATCCGTCTGACAATCTCCGCTGCTTGGAAATGCTGTTTTCTGCGCATTGATATCTACAGAGCGGCGTGTCGTATCACCACCATGTAGAATATAATTTAGTTCGGCAATTACCGTTTCTGGCAGCGGTTGATCAGTAAGTATTTGTTTGAGCAATAAAGGGATTGAAAGAGTTGTGTGGGTGGCTAGATATATTTTGTTGGTTGTATCAGTCTCGCCTGGTTTTAGCAAGCATTTGACACGATATTCTCCGTCACGTAACGTGCGCCCAATAAGATGATCGCTCTGCGTAGCTGCTTGATTTTCAGATGGTATCATTATGGTCCCACTTCCCCTTTCACTTACTACCTGTATAGATGTTTTATATATTTCATAGTATCTAAGGATGTGTCTGTCGTCAAGTAAAGCTAGAAGAACGGTACGTCTGCACTATAGAACTATAATACCTTGTTACATATAAAAATATGTATCAATCTTCCACTTACATTTTCTTACATCCAGGTGAGAAAGATGCCTCAGCACATTTCTAGCAACGAGATATTCCTTGCATTCAGATGAAAAATGTATCGCAATACATTTTTAGCGACAGTAGTCGTGTTTCTGAATGTCTATGGGCACAGGTTGCGTTTCTGAATACACATGAACATCAAACTAGGATCCAAAAAGCCGTCTGAGGCATTCCTCCAGACGGCTTTTTGGATCCTAGTTTGATGTTGTCTAGAATGGTTGCGCTCTGAGTTGTAGGATGATTTGATGAGCACTGTGCGCTGGGATATTAAGACGATCAGCTGGACGGTTAAGTCCATCTTCGCTGGTGACGACAGGCTCAAAGCAGACAAAGTTATGGTCTGGAGCGGTAGCTGGCTCGGACCAGACCTGCATGGTTGATAGCGAATAAATCCCTTGCCACGGTTGTTCGGTAACTGTTAAGATGCCGTGCTGGGGAATACGGAATGTTGCGCTATGCGGAAAAGGAAAGGGATTATTTGGCGGCTGGGTTGCCCACTGGATGGCTTTTGGATCAATTCCCACCAGCCCTTCAATGCCTATATCTGACTTGTCCTCTTGCGCGACACTAAAGTAGGGATGAAAACCTGGTGCAATGGGCATACTTTCAGCATTGCGATTCTCCATCGTTAATGTATAGGTAAGTGAGCCTTCACCAGCTACAATATGTGCGGTAAAAGTGAACTCGTAGGGATATTGTGGACGTGTATGATCGTCGCTGGTTAGTTGGATGGTGATGCTGGATTGATCTTGCTCGGTCACGGTCCAGGGAAGGATACGACCAAAACCATGGATAGGGAGCGTTGTGCCTTTTTCTTGAAATAGACCCTGTTTGAGTCGCGAAAAATTTGGTATCATCAAAGGCATACCCCAGCGTCTGACGTTCCCTGTTTCGGCTGCCCGATAGAGCACAGGCCAGTTGCCGACCTGGAAATGTGAAACAAGACTGATATCTGGCATGATGCCAACTTTTGTGTTTCCACTGGTAAGCACCAGTTCACGCGGCATAGGAAATTGTGTAAATGTCATTGTACAGAACTCCAAGATAACAGAAGCCAAAAGATGCGCATTTGGCTTGAGCTAATGATTGAATGGTCGTGCAATAGTGAGTTTTCTCACCTTTGCAAGGTCGCTACGCTGGCATTGTACGCACGTCCCGAGATAACTGCAAGTTTCTTCATAATTATTTCATGTTTTTAGCATTACTTCATTATAAATTCTTGTAATTATCCAGCAAGATATCTGTTATTTTAGCAGTCTACTGCCGGGTAGGACCTATTGTGTTTTGAAGGTCATGTGTTTATACTGTATGATATTAAGGTACTTATGTATCCACACATATGTACGCCATTCGTCCTTATTTCTGTATTGTTATATTCGTCCAGCTGCGGGAACATTTAGGGATTAAAAGGTATGGGAAATAATTCGGGTAAAGAAGTGTCAACGGCCCGGTCATATATAGAAACGGACAGGCTGCATAAAGAGGAGAATCAGTCTGTGGTGGGGCATATTGCAATCAAAGGAACACGGAATGGCTTGCTGTTAACGCTGGAACCAGAGACCCCCTTTGGCGAATTGATGAAAGCTTTGGCTGATCGACTTGCGGAGTCACCATCATTTTTTCGTGGAGCTTCTCTTACGGTAGATACGACGCGTCGATCGCTACGTGTGAATGAGCGCGCACAACTTGAAGAACTTCTGGCTCACTATCATATGTCGGTGACAGCGGTAGAAACGGTCGTTGAGAAGCGGCGTGCGGCTAAAACAATCGCACTGGCCCTTCCTGACACGGCGCTTGAGAATACAATGAACCAAGAGAATGGACAACAACGGGATATCAGAGAATCAGCTGATACGCTTTTCTTGCGGCGGACGGTACGATCTGGTCAGGCGATACACCATAGCAGCAATATCGTGGTGTTAGGTGATGTCAATCCGGGAGCAGAAATTGTCGCAGGCGGAGATATCATTGTCTGGGGAGTATTACGTGGTATGGTTCACGCCGGCTATCCAGATAATAGTAGTGTGATGGTCTGTTCCTTACAATTAGCACCAGTGCAATTGCGTATTGCGCATCTCCTCTCTCGCCCTCCCGAAGGTTTTGAAGCCCAACCCCGTCCCGAAGTTGCCACGATTTGCAATGGACAAATTATTGTAGAAACCTGGGTTAGTGGACGTGCTCCCCGCAAATAGGAATCACTTCCTGTATTCGTGGATTTGGATGGTGCATATCTAATTCAATCAATCGTTCGTGATATACTGAAAGACTGTATGGACCAGGAACAAAAATAATAATATGTTCTCCTACAGGAGCCTGAAATGTTTTTCAGAGGGAGTATAGCATGGATAGTCGGGTAATAACTATTACATCTGGAAAAGGTGGTGTGGGAAAAACGACCACAACTGCAAATCTTGGGACCGCTCTGGCGATGCAGGGGAAAAAGGTTGTCGTCGTTGATGGGGATATTGGGTTGCGCAATTTGGATGCTGTTCTCGGTTTAGAGAACCGTATTGTTTATGATCTAGTGGATGTTGTCGAGGGGCAATGCCGCTTGCGGCAGGCTTTGATTAAAGACAAACGCCAGCCTGAATTGTACTTATTGCCAGCTGCACAGACCCGTGATAAAAATGCAGTGAATAGTATGCAGATGGAACAGCTCTGCCAACAGCTACGACAAGAATTTGATTTTGTGCTGATTGATTCTCCGGCTGGTATCGAGCAGGGGTTTCGTAATGCGATTGTTGGCGCTGATGAAATCATTATTGTTGCCAATCCTGAGATGGCTTCAGTACGCGATGCCGATCGCATTATTGGTCTGGTAGAGGCTGCTGGAAAGCCTGAGCCACGTTTGATTCTTAATCGCTTGCGCGCAGAGATGGTGCGGCGCGGCGATATGATGGCAGTGGCTGATGTGCTGGAGGTTTTGAGCATTGAATTGTTGGGCGTTATTCCCGAAGATGAAGCAATTATCATTGCGACCAATAAAGGTGAGCCTGCTGTGTACGATAAGCGTACACGCTCTGGTCGTTCCTACATTCATGCGGCTCAGCGCGTCCTAGGAGAAGAGATACCACTTGAAGATGTTATCGAATCAACCTCTTTGCTGGAACGACTACGACGTTTGATGGGCTTAGGATCTACGTTGGAAGAGAAGCCTTTGCGTTCTCAGTCTTCTTAAGGAGGCAACTATGGGTGTTTTTGAATTTATGGCTGGAAAGAAGAAACCGACTCCTGGTGAGGTTGCAAAGGAGCGTTTGAAAGTTGTGCTGGCACATGACCGTCTGAAGTTAAATCCTGAATTGCTTGAAATTATTCGTGAAGAAATACTTTCGGTCGTCTCGCGGCGGCTGGCTATTGATGAGGATCAAGTTCAGATCAATCTGGCACATGAAGGTGGGATGGAGAAATTGCTGGCCAATATGCCGATCAAACGTGAAAAAATCACGTTTGAATGGGATCCCCCTTCTTATACCCCAACCTCTAATGTGATACATGGGACTGTTCATGTGGACACTAGTAGCGATGAGCTGGACTGAATTTCTTATAGCTGCATGACCTCTATGTGGAGGCAACCCACTAGGGTGCTCCACTCTCCCTTTTTTGGCATTCTATATATGTGTATGCTTTTATGTGTGCTTTGTCATTTCTTGCATCTTTAAGTATAAAATAGAGAGCCATGTGTCAGGTTTTTTGATCAGGCACCTGCCATCGCTTTAGCTAAGTGTTGTCACATATGTGTTGCTATATTTTATATTATAATAGATATTAGTGTTCTGTGACAATTTATTATGTTATAATGTCATCTAGATGTGTTTGCATGGATTTGCACTGATACTCTAGTGATGCGCTAGGACGTTATTACCATATGAGTAGATAAATGGGCCTTAAACTGCTAGATATAATGTATAGTAGAAGAGCACGTAGTGTCTCTTGCCTAAGAAAAACACTCTTTCAGCAAGATATGTGTAATCACGCTAGTATAACTATTATTTTTATCGAGGTATAAGGTGGTGAGTAGGGATAATCAAGAGCGGCTTTGTAAGCAAGAAGTGTTACAGGAGCAGCAAATGTGTGGTGTAAGTAATGCCTTCTGGCCTGCCGATGTGCGCTGTCGTGTTCATACAAATAAAGTTGCGCAGTTGCGCCGCATCTGTATTATGATGGCTATTGAATGTATTAATATCTGGGGATTATGGAAGGTATATTGGCAGTATCTCACGTCTATAACTATGTCTCTGCATCGTCTAGTACAAATCATCTTCATTGGTGGTATCCTGGGGATGGCTGTTGTGATGGCAGCTTTCTACGATTGGGGAGTGTTACTTAAGCACTGGTTCACTTTTGTATTGTGTGTGGTGTTATGTATCTTCGTGACACTGCTTATACTATATGCTTGGCTTGGGAATAGGCGCACGCGCAGAGATCAGCCGCTCGTGTTGAACATCTCTCACTCATCTCTGGCTGGCATACCAGTATCGCAGATGGAACAGACGCCACCATCATCTTTAGCTGGTAGTGGACCCAGTGTTCCAAAAACACAGCTACCGACGCTCTTTCCATTTCCTGAAACTCCTGTACCTGTGCCTGCAACTCCGCTGATACGTGTGTTGGAGACCATTGATCTTTCATCTACTAATGTAAAACATTTTTTGGATATTCGACCTCATTCATCAATGACCATCACCAAAGATATCGAAGGCAAGTAGCAGAATCCAGCGCTACATACGAGCTCAATTATTCTATGACCTTCGGGGTATGCGATTGACCGATCTGTGTGTGAGAAGTATGATATCAGGCAGGTTTTGTGCGAGTATCAGCTGATAGGTAATTTGAGGAGGCTCCTTTTATATGAGCAACCAGCAAGTACAGAAGGTCAAGGTAAAGCGCTTGGCGCATGTCGGAGTGTGGACCGCCGATGTGACCTCACAAGCACGCTTCTACCATCAGGTTCTTGGGCTGGAAGTGCGCTCAACATCTGAGAATAGTGCCGATGATGTTGAATTTGAAGAGACAAACATGTTTTTGGCTCTGGATGAAGAGTCTCATTGTCTGGGGTTCTTTGATGATAATCGTCCAGTAGGGAATAGTCGGCGACCTGCCCAGCGAACCCCTTTGCATCATCTTTCGTTCGAAATCGATACTGATGCTGAGCTAGCTGCGTTGGCCGCACGACTCAAAATCGCTGGTGTCGATCTGATCCTTGATGCTCGCGATGGTGATCCCAATCTAGGGGATACACTCTGGTTCAGCGATCCAGATGGAAATCGTATTGAGATTTCAGTTCAGCCAGATGATCTACTCACTCCCGCTCGTGGCCGGCGCTCGGCATGGCGTCCGCGGTCTTTGCAACATATTGCTTTATATACATTACATTTAGAAGCTATGGTTGAATTTTATACCGAAGCTCTGGGCTTTGATATTTCTGATTGGTTATTACGTGAGCGAGCCTGGCTGCGCTGTAATCAAAATCATCACACGCTTATGTTTATTCATGGAAATCCTGGTATTGATCATATTGGCTTTGGCGTCTCTGATGGTGACGAATTGTTGCGCTGGGCCGATTTTTTGAGTCAGCAACAGGTTCCACTGCTATGGGGGCCTGGACGCCATGGTACGAGTGGTGATCTTTTTCTTCGTTTCGCTGATGGCGATGGTCAGCATATAGAGCTCTCTGCTGGTATCCAACAATATTATGATCGAGATGTGACGGCTCCACCTAGACTATGGCATACGCGCGCAATGGCGCTGAATTTATGGGGCATGTTACCTCCCTGGGTACGTGAGGAAACACAGTCCTGAGTAGCAGGATAATGGTTGGTATAGCGTATTTATCTTATCTGTTTGAAAGCGAAATATAGGAATATTATTTGTCGTACTGATCGAAATGACGCAACTTTGTGACATAAATCGTAGGTTGCTTGATCAGCACGACAAAAACGTGAGCACAGTAAGCGCAGAGCGTCAAAAACTGGCGCGGCCACTTTGTTATTGGAGGTTATGCGGATAGGCCCACGATCGCATTACGTATAGTTCCGATGCCTGTGATCTCCGACTCCATACTATCGCCAGGTTTCAGGAACTCTGGTGGCTTGCGGGAAAAGCCTACACCGGCAGGTGTGCCTGTCGCGATAATATCTCCGGGCTCGAGTGTCATGCCAAGTGAGAGCACAGCAATCATATCGGGAATAGAAAAGATCATCTGTCGGGTATTGCCATCCTGTTTAATCTCGCCATTCACGCGTAATTGTAGCGCCAGATTATGCGGATCACTGATCTCATCAGCGGTGACAAGCCAGGGACCCATAGGACAGGAACCATCGAGACTTTTCCCCTTGAAGAATTGTTTATGCCGAGTTTGCAGATCGCGGGCAGTAATGTCGTTGAGGACTGTGTAGCCAAAGACGTAATTCATGGCGTCCTCTTCACGAATATTTTTGCCCGTTCTCCCAATGATGACCCCCAGTTCTACCTCCCAATCGATCTCGGTCGAGACGGCAGGATCAATGATAAAATCCCCATAGGGACTATTTATGCTGGTTGGGGCTTTGGTAAAGATGACTGGTTGCGTTGGAGCTTTGCCTCTATGCTCACGCAAGGCGGCAGTCTCTTGCGCATGCTCGGTGTAGTTCACCGCCAGGCACATGATATTTTTCTTTGGATGTGGAATGGGCGCCGCGAGTGTTATGTCTTGTAGAGGATAGCTAGCCTCATCTAACTGTCCCTGTTCAGAGGCAGCAGACATGCTATGCAGGCTTTTTTGTGCCGTCTCAAATTGCTCAATGATCCCTTGTACGGAATTGGGCACCGCAAGGGTAAGTATAGCGTTAGCTTTGATGATATCAATAACGGTCTGCTGCTGTAGCAGACCAGGCCGTATGGTAGCATCTGTCTGGTTGGAAAAACTGACCAATCTCACGTAGATACAAGCTCCTTTTCGGATTAGGATTATGTCACTCAGTCAGCTACGTGGCGTTAGTTACATCCAGTGAAGCTACCCGGCGACATCTGACTGTTATCGTTAGCATCTTGCCGGGTATCAAAAACGGCTTACCGTGTACCTCCACCCATCTGTTGAATGGCATTGACAGTATTGTATCATGAATAGCGTCCGCACCATTTTCCCTTTCTCCTGGCAAATTTCAATACTCTATACTAATGCTTTACGCATGATTTCGATTGGCGCAGGCTGATTGGTCCATAGTGTAAATGCGAGCGCTCCCTGGTGTAATAGCATTGAAAGGCCATTTGCCGTTCTAAAATTCATCAAACGTGCCTGACAGAGAAGATAGGTCTGAGATGGATTATAGATCATATCGTAGACGAATGTATCTTGATCGAAATGGTTCAGGATCTCAGGTGGCACCGGACTAATATCATCATGCATGCCAACCGAGGTCGCATTAATGATGATTGACGAAGAGCGGGGAATTAAAAATGATGGATCATTCAGGCTGAAGATAGGTCGATCATAGTATTGTTGTAGATCGGCTGCTAACGATTGTGCGCGTTCCAAATGGCGGTTAAGAATAACCAATTGTTCTATACCTGCATCGACCAATGCGAAGGCCGCGCCGCGAGCTGCACCACCAGCACCCAATACAATAGCGGTATAGCCTTTGAGCATAACCTTATTATTTTGCATCGCTCCCAGACCATGTTCATGCAAAGCATAGAGCAATCCAAGGGCATCGGTATTATATCCATACAAATAATCGTCACGATGGACAATCGTATTGACCGCACCGATGCGTGCCGCTAGAGGATCAACCTTGTCGAGCAAGGGTAGGATTGCCTCTTTATGTGGAATAGTGACGTTCGCTCCCAGGCAGTCTGGTTCACAAAGAGAACGAATACGCTCAATAAGTAAGTGTGCAGGTGTCTGCCAGAGTTCGTAGCGCACAGGAAGTCCTAGCGCATCAAAAGCTGCTTGTTGAAAGCGTGGCGAAAAAGAATGTGCCACTGGATCTCCAATGAGTCCTACATGCAATTGTTGTATTGTTTGCATTACCGTCTGATTATCCATAGACATTCATGCACCATTTTCTCTGTCTGCTGAAGGCGAACTTAGCCTCGCCCAATAGATATTTCTCCGAATTATACCAGAAATCGCTTCGTTGTAACATATGAAGAACAGTACCTAGCAGAAATCTTTCGAAGAAGATATTTTAACAAACTTTGTGTATATCTACAGGTAGAAGCGAAAATTGCTGCTATGTTTTTCTTTCATATCCATACATCTTCTATGATACTATACATAAATGGAATCTCTTTTGTAACACTTCAGATGACCATCCGCCAAAACAGCGCGTGAATTATTTTATGGAGGAAAGATAGTATGACTGATCCATATAGTATTATTTTGGCCCCAAATGCATCCTTAATGACCGGAGCAGGAACCAATACCATTATACTAGGATCAGATAATGATGGTGCAACCGTAATTGATCCTGCGGACGGTCAACAAGAGCATCTCGACGCAATTGTGAGCGCGGGCGCATTGCGAGGAGGCATCAAGCGTATTCTCATTACGCATGGTCATCCTGATCATCTGGGAGGCGCAGAGGCGTTACATAAGATGCTCGGTGTCTCTATCTATGCCTTTAGTCGTCAGGGCGTTTCCTGTGCCGATGAAGAGATTGCTGATGGGACAGCCTTTCCCATTGGCAGTGATAGTTTACGTGCGATCTATACTCCAGGTCATCGTTTTGACCACCTCTGTTTTTTGTTAGAGAGACAACACATCCTCTTCGCGGGCGATCTGCTGGCGGGCACTGGTACAGTGGTAATTGCACCACCCGAGGGAGATATGCTGGATTATCTTAACTCGCTACAACGACTTCAATTGCTCGCTTTGCAAGAGATCATTCCTGCACATGGTCCAATTATCTCTGATCCCCAGGCAAGGCTGAGTATGTATATCGAACATCGTCTACAGCGTGAACAACAGATACTCGCAGTACTGCAAGCACAGTCTCAAGACTGTCATCTGCTGGATATCGTACAAAAGATCTATATAGACATTGATCCTCGCCTCTATGTAGTGGCCTCCCAATCTGTGAATGCCCATCTCCTGAAACTAGAACGTGAAGGTAGAGTCATTTGCATAGAGGGAGATCGCTGGACGTCAATGCATAAATAATAGTCAATCATAATAAGGGAAATTGGCGCATCTTGTATAAACACTAATACGGACGAGCATAACGGCATAAGCAAGCAAAATTTCTTCAGAAGAGACAGAGCGATGATGATGCTCAACACATCATCATCGCTCTGTCTCTTCTGGATGAGTACTATGAGCGTAAAAGGAAGCACGATATTTTAGCCTTTAGCGCTTGAAGATTGCGCCTAACGCTGTTAGGCCAGCCAGACCTAGGCAAAACCAGCCTGGCTCGAGGAGATGCAGGTTAGTGAAATAGATTCCCCCTCCCATTGATATCAAGAACATAAAGACCATGGAAATACGACCGCTGCCGTTAATAGATATAGGCACGCCAGTACTTCGGCGACCTTTCCGATCACTTATTTGTGGAAAATTGGCAAGCTTAATCTCCATTTGTCCTGAGTCAATGCGGGAGATAAGGTTTTCGACTGAACGAGGTAAACTCAGTAACGCTTTTCCATTTTCTAGCAGTTTAGTGGTTAATTCTTGTAACGTATCGCGTATCGAATCACTATCCAATCCTAAAAAGTTACGGGCATATGGAGTTGCAATCTCAATGAAGTTGAAATCTGGTGCCAGGCCGGTTGAAACTCCGAGCAGTGTACCAATTGCACGACCAGTAAAGGCAAAATGTGCTGGAATCTGGAAAGGTTGTCCATAAAGCAAGTTCACAATATCATGAGAAATATCACTCACTTCAATGTTGCGCATTTGTCCTAACGTGACGCCATGATATTGGTCGAGAATCAAGGTAACCGCTTTTTCGATGGATGGAATATTGGCCCCTTCTCCAATAAATCCGAGTTTGGTAAGTGCCGCAACCATCATACGCGCATCGCGTGTAATAGATCCCAGAAAAACATCCTTCAAAGAGCGTTTCATTATTTTAGTAATCGATCCAACCATACCGAAATCCAGGAACACAATGACCGGCTCATCAGGTAGAGAGTCTCTTTTGACGAAAATGTTTCCTGGATGTGGATCGGCGTGAAAAAATCCAGCTTCAAAGAATTGATAAAAGTAGGCACTGACTGTACGATTGGCAATTTCAAGTCGATTAAAATTTGCGGCATCGAGAGCTGCATAATCATTTAATTTAATGCCATCGATCCACTCAATAACCAGCACGCGCCGAGTAATATATTCATCATAAACATTGGGAATATAAATGGCTGGATTATCCTTAAATATTTCCTTGAAACGCTTTGCATTTGTCGCTTCAGATACAAAATCGCTCTCTTCGATGACTGTACGGCGAAATTCTCGATAGAAGCCCCATAAATCAATCAGACTAGTGTCGGCAAATTTAGTAATGATCCAGATCACAAATCTGAGACTATTTAAGTCCATGCTTATCAATTTATCTATATGGGGACGTTGAATTTTTACCGCGACCGTTTCGCCCGTCTTAGCTAGCACAGCTTGATGTACCTGGCCAAGTGAAGCTGCGGCTGTGCAAATAGGATCGATTGAACTGAAGATTTCGCCCACAGGTTTCTTATATTCTTTTTCAATAGCATTGACTACATGTTCAAAAGGTTCCGCTGGCACCTCATCCTGGAGCGAAGTGAGGATCGCTAGTGCACGCTCTGGCAGTAGATCAGCACGTGTGCTCAGAAATTGACCAAGCTTGATCATCAATACGCCGAGCTCAATCGCTGTTTGGCGGAAAGCTACTAAGACTTTAACCAGGACATCTATGTTCGGTTGAACCTCGTAATTGCCATGTTCGCGTGCTCGAATAACTCTGCGCCGTTCACGATAGATGACCCAGAGGGTCCATAATAGCAGCCTGATTACGCTCAACGAGCGTGTCAGTTGTGCAAATCTATTGATACGGGTTTTGCTAATATGCATCAATACGCCTCCCTCATCTTATTGGTTCGTATTATAGCAGCCGCATGGAAAGAAGGACCACTTGATCATAATTTGTATCCTTTTTGCTGTCATACCTAATACGCTTGAATACCGCCATACCTAATACGCTTGAATATCGTCATTACCTAATACGCTTGAGTATAGGTATAGGGTCGAGTTTTTGCGCAGACATGGATTTTTAGCTAGTATCCACCTACCTGACCAAAAATCCATGGACTAATCCGGCCGAGAGAGAGAGGCAATGAACGTTTTTTTCTGCTAAAATGGAAGGTATAAGAATGTCTACACTATATATGTGCTTATTTGGGCGATGTCTTATAATCCCCAGGAGCCTGATATGTTTCTTTTGTAGGCATGTTGTTTTGGTAGAAGAGGGAGTAGTCCTTTGACTAGCTGTACACGAGCACAAGCACTAGAATTGGGTAATGGCTATAGTTTGCTAATGTTTCATGAATTGAACGCATTGCCATCTCCAAAGGCGCGCTCATTTGAATTGCCGGGTGATCAACTGCAGTTCGCTCCAGATCGACCTGCTGATGTTCAACATGTGAAACTGGATATCGCGCTTGATTTTGATCAGGAGACGATTAGTGGTACCGCATATACTACTTTTGTGGCATTGTATGAAGAAGTCAAAACTATTTCATTAGATGCCGTGGAACTCCAGATCGAGCAAGTGACACTTGAGAATGGAACGAAACTTGATTACTCGACTACGAGTAGCAAGCTGACTGTCATTCTGGATCGCCCCTATAAGCATGGTGAACAGTTTACCGTCGCAGTCACCTATCGTGCGAAGCCACGTACTGGCTTGCATTTTATGAAGCCAGAAGCAGAAGATCCAACGCGACCTGTCCATGCCTGGACTTTTGGGCAGCCACGTTATCATAGCTATTGGTTCCCCTGCCACGATAGCCCCAATGATCGAGCTACGACTGAGATTATCGTGACGGTTCCTTCACAGTTCATCACTATTGCAAATGGCAATCTGCTTGATGTTAAGGATAATGGCACGACGAAGACACATCACTGGTTGCATGATGTTCCGCATGCAGCCTATCTGGTCTCATTGGTAGTGGGAGATTTCGCAGTAATAGAAGATTCTTATAAAGGGAAACCTGTAAACTATTATGTGCGCAAGGATCGCCGGGATGATGCTCCGCTCTTAATGGGCAAAACTCCTAAAATGATACAGTTCTTCGAAGAGTTCACAGGTGTCGATTATCCTTACGATAAATATGCTCAGACCGTGGTTGAGATTTATATGGGCGCGATGGAGCATACGACTTGCACAACACATAGTTTTGCGTTGTTGCCTGATCAGCGCGCTGCGTTGGATATGGAACTTGTCCCTGTGGTGGCTCATGAACTGGCTCACCAATGGTTTGGTGATCTGGTGACATGCCGTGATTGGTCGAATGCCTGGCTCAATGAAGGTTTTGCTACTTATTTTGAGTTGATGTGGAGTGAACACGATCTCGGTAAAGATGAGTTTAAGCTTTTATTATTACAGGATAAGCTTGGTTATCTGGCTGAGGATAGTGTGTATCGTCGTCCGATTGTATACTATGTGTACCACAATCAGGGCTTTGAGCTGTTTGATCGCCATCTGTATAACAAAGGTGGTTGGGTCTTGCATATGCTCCGCCATCAACTGGGCGAGCAGAACTTCCGTCGTGGCCTTAAAACTTATCTAGAGACCTACCGTACCAAGCAGGTCGTTACTGCTGATCTGGTGCGCACATTGGAAGAGGTAACTGGACATAGCTTGGAACGTTTCTTCCAGCAATGGGTTTATGGCGGTGGACATCCTGATCTGGATGTCAATTATACCTGGGATAGTGAGCGTAAACTGGCAAAGGTGAAGATCAAGCAAACGCAGAAAGTTGACGAATTGACTGCCTGTTTCTATACACCGCTGGATATTGCGTTTACTATTCCGACTTCAGATGAAGCCTCCAAATGTGAGCAGACCACGCAAACGCGTACTATCTCCTGGCAGGTGCAACTGGGTGAGGATGGACAGGCGGAGCAGAGTTTCTATCTGCCGCTTGAACGAGAGCCTGTCATGGTGCGCATTGATCCTGATGGCTGGTTGCTGAAGACGTTGAAGTTTGAGGTCCCTAATCGGATGTTGCGGTATCAACTTGCACATGATCCAGACATTCTGGGACGTATCGAGGCCGTTGAGGCGTTGGGCAAGACGAGTGATGACGTTAGCCATGAGGCTCTCGTTGCTGCTTTGAATAATGATCCTTTCTGGGGTGTGAGATCTGCGTCCGCTAAAGCCTTAGCCACTATCGGCAGTGAGAAGGCTCAGGCAGCCTTGATCAAGGCCCTGCAGGAGTTAGATCCTACCAGATCTTCAAAAGTGCGCAGTGCCGTTGTCCGGGGGCTGGGAGGCTATCAGGTTCCGCAACAGGCAGCCCTGGCTCAGCGTTCTGCTGACGCTTTGCGTTCTCTGTTGACGGATGGCGATATCAGCTATCTGGTAGAAGCCGGTGCTGCTGAAGCTCTGGGACAGACACGTACAGAAGGGGTCGTCGATTTTCTGGTCAAATTGCTTGATCGACCCAGTTGGACTAACTTTGTACAACGTGGTATCTTCCGTGGTCTGGGCTTCACTGGCGTAGATAGTGTGGTCGATATCATGGCGAGCTATGCCCAAAATGGTAGTAATCATCCGACCCTTAGATCTTCTGCATTGATAGGTTTGTTGGTGGTTGGACAGCAGCGACATCTATACAGCGAAGGAGCTCGACAACGTGCTGTGACTGCCTTAATCAATGTGGTTGAACATGATACCTGGTCGACGTCTCGCAGAATTGCCGCCAGAGCTCTGGCTGAATTAGGTGAGAAGCGTGCTATTCCTGTGCTCACGAATTTGGCTGAAAACGAACTAGATTTTGGCGTGCAGCGTTCATATCTGGTTACTGCTCAGACGTTAAGCAGCAGCGGTAATGAGGATGGACAGCTAAAACAGTTACGTCATGATCTGGATGAAGTGCGTGAAGACAATCGCAAGTTGCGCGAGCAACTAGGCGCTATTGAAGTTAGACTACAATAGACACAAAAATACAGCTTTGATTTGTCAGTTTATGACAAACCAAAGCTGTATTTCTTTATTTCCATTCACTTGACAAATGCTCATCATCATGAGATACTACGTGGGCTGTAGTGAAAGTAAACACGTATAGTTGGTTTTCTGTAGCATAGTAAGGCGCATTCGTCTAGCGGTCTAGGACATCGCCCTCTCAAGGCGGAGATCACGGGTTCAAATCCCGTATGCGCTACCAGAAGAAAAGGGAGTCGTTACATGAACGGCTCCCTTTTCTATTATGCTGTTGCTTGTTGTTGCTCAGGAGAGCCGTATGTCCTCTTTAAGGGTAGATGATGTCATATATTAATGATTGAGTGGATGTTGCAGTATCACTCCAGCGATAACAGGCGAGCAATGCAGGCTGTATATCGTACGCTTCTTCCAAGTTGCGTGCGTGAATTTCAATCAAAGGATCGCCCGCTTTGACAAAATCTCCAACTTTGGCTTGCAGTAGCAAGCCTGTGCGATGATCTATCGGATCTCCTTTTGGAATCGACCTGCACCCAAACTCATGCTAACTAGGCCGATCTTTTCTGCATTGATGGCTGTAATATAGCCATCGCTTGGGGCTGCTAGTATGATTTGGATTGGTGCACTCGGCAAGAGTTCTGGATGTTCAATCTGTTGAGGATTTCCGCCCTGGGCTGCAATCACTTCGGCGAGCTTTTTGACGGCTGCTCCAGATTGTATGGCTTGCTCGATGATCTGTTGGGCTTCTTCTCGGTTGGCAACTTTCTTTGTCATGATAAGTAGTTCAGTCGCTTCGTGATAACACAGTTCAGAGACGTCCGCTGGACCTTCTCCTTGGAGAATGGCAATGGCTTCTTTTAGTTCGAGCGCATTACCGATGGCTCTTCCTAGCGGCTGTTCCATCGATGTAATTGCGGCGACCGTGTATAAACCTGCTGAGCGTCCAATTCCAACCATCGTCTGCGCTAGCAATCGCGCTTGCTCGATCGTTTTCATGAATGCTCCTGAGCCGAATTTGACGTCTAGGAGCAGATGGGAGGCACCGATGGCTAATTTTTTGCTCATGATACTGGAGGCAATGAGTGGAATACTCTCGATTGTTCCAGTGACATCGCGTAACGCATAGAGTTTGCCATCGGCAGGTGCCAGATCACTGGATTGACCAGCAAGGACTATCTGATGCTCGTGGAGGATACGCATAAAATCTTCGCGTGAGAGTTCAGCTTGAAATCCATCCACAGACTCGAGTTTATCAACTGTGCCACCAGTATGTCCCAGACCTCGTCCTGTCATTTTTCCAACCGCGATCCCACATGCCGCAACGAGGGGGGCGACGGCCAGAGTGACTTTATCCCCAACGCCTCCGGTGCTGTGCTTATCGATAACGATTGGAATGTAGGCGTTGACATGTAATTGTGCTCCTGAATGAGCAATGGCCAGGGTCAGATCACTCGTTTCACGTTCATCCATGCCGCGCAAATAGATGGCCATCAATAAAGAGGCCATCTGATAATCAGGAATGTGTCCCTGCGTATAGTGTTCAATCAGCCAGTTTATTTCTGCTGTGCTGATTGTTTCCCCGTCTCTCTTTTTACAAATGAGTTCTACCGTTTGCATACATGTATATTTCCAGCTTTTTTATCAGCTATTCGGATAGTACGATACGTAGGGCTTCTGTTGAATATCCATTATCAGTCTCAATGCGAAAGCGATCCATTGTCTGACTGCCAAGGCGCACATTGCGATCAAAAATGAGTTGCCCATTGGTGTATTCGTATATTTCCAGCGCTTCCTGGCTATGTACAGCTTGTATGACAACCGTATCAAATTTTGCTTCATCGTATTCTTTGAAGGCTTTTAGTAAAGTTGCCACCTGTTGCCAAGGGACACAGCGGCGGAAAGCAATACGCACGACTTTCTTTTTACCATAACCACTATCATCATTTATAAGCGTATAATCAAGCGCTCCAGGTTCCAACTCTTTGAGCTGCGCGATCGTTCGTGGCGGAAAGAGAGCCGGTGGCTCATCTGCTGCTGGAACAGTCGGCTCAACATGCCAGTTTGATGCCTGTACCCTTGGTATGGGACGTTTGGCCGGCTGCGGCGCAACGTTTGGCCGAGCTTGCGGCGCAACGGTTGGCCGAGCCTGCGGCGCAACGTTTGGCCGAGCCTGTGGTCGCGCTTGCGTCTGAGTTGGTGGGTACGCAGTACGTTGTGGATTAGGTGCTGTCGATGACTGAAATTGTGGAGGCGGATAGCCAGATTGTGACTGATTATTAGCTGTTGGTGATTGAACGCGTGCTGATTGTTGGGGTGCAAAACTGCGACCACAGCGTATACAATCACTCGAATTATCGGGACTTAATCCACCGCAATAGGGACAGCGCATGATTGCTCTCCAGTCTTTTTTATCCGGTCTTTCTCACGTGTACCAGAAAAGCGTTTTGCTGTGTTCTCTACAGAGAAAAACGTCACAGTATATTCGTGTACAGTATTGATAATATAGGTGCTTGAATACGCTAATATACAAATATAGCTTTTGTCAGTAATATAGCATATTTGTAACTCGCTAAAAATCCTCGCCGGAGGTGTGTAATGCCAAAAAACTTGCACATCTAGTTAGTTACATCATATATACGATGCAGAACCGTAGGGAGTTGTTACCAAAAGGCGTCATGAACAGACGCCCTTTGGTAAGGAGCTAGCCCTGTTTTACAATAGCCTCCACCAATTGGGCATTTGATGGCGTCTTTTCAAAGAGTTGGATAACCTGCTCTGAGGCATCTCGACGAGGCATGTCTGCCATGCGTCTGCGTACAATAGCCGTGGCACGTAGTTCAGTTGGTGTCAGTAAGCGTTCTTCCTGACGTGTACTGGATACAGTGACATCAATAGCAGGGAAAATACGACGGTCTGCCATTTCACGCGAGAGACGGACCTCTAGATTTCCGGTACTTTTAAATTCTTCGTAGACTACCTCGTCGAGGCGACTGCCGGTTTCAACCAGGCAGCTGGCAATAATGGTGAGACTTCCGCTTTCCTCTAGAGCGCGGGCCGCCCCAAAGACACGACGACCAATCTCAAGGGCATGTGCATCGATGCCTCCAGAAAGCGTTCGACTGCCTCCATAGCCTCCACGTTGGTTGCGTGACCACATATCACTATTCAGATTATGGGCGCGTGCTAAACGTGTTAGCGAATTGAGTAAAATAACGACATCACGCCCTTGTTCAACCTCACGTCTGGCATCATGAAGAGCTTGCTCAACAATGAATCCATGTTTGGAGGACTGTTGATCAAAGCTTGAAGCATAAAGCCGTACCTGATGGCTGCGCATCTCCATACGCCAGTCGGTTACCTCTTCAGGGCGTTCATCGACCAGACAAAGGTAGAGACGTGCCTCAGGAAAGTTTTGGAGCGTGGCTTCTGCGATCTGACGCAGAATTGTCGTTTTTCCAGCTTGGGGAGGTGCAACAATTAGTGCGCGTTGCCCGAAACCGATAGGAACTAGGAGATCGATGATGCGTGGTGCGATCGGTTGTTTCCCAGTTTCTAATGTAATACGACGATTAGGATGGATCGGAGTAAGCTTCTCAAATGGAGTTCGTGTAGATGCCACTTGTCATGGATCTCCTATCAACTACTAGGGGGATACATCACTCATAATGTACCACATACGTCAAATTTATGATGCCTCTGGATCGTGCGTTGATGCTTGTCTCTTATATACATGGCTGGATGTCGGGTGTTTGTGATAAGTTGTTGCTGAATATTCCATACCTGGATAGCAGTTTACTATCTGATTGTTTGCTTGCTCTGTACAGTCGAGTAACCCCTGCATACACAACCTGATCTGCTCATAAAATCTATGCTTTGACCCTTTATTTTCGATCATGTGTATTTGCTTATCGCTGACACCGTACGCGGATAGCAGATTATGAATGAGGTACGTGTTCTGGTCTTTTTGATAGTAGCTGCGAATCATTTCTTCTGAGATAAAATGATCGTCTCTATTAGTTGGATGGTAGGAACGTTCATAGACTCTGCTTACACATGTATCCAGATCAGCCTTGAGAAAGAGAAAATAAGCCGTACGTAAAAAAGATGATTGAAATTGTTGCAGTGCCTGAATATAATCATTACGTGCGAACTCAATCAGTAGTAGTGTATCAGGAAGCGCCATATATGCAAGTGCTTCTTTTTCTAGCGCCTGTAAAACTGAGTCCAATACAGAGAAATCTATGACGTCGAAACCTCCGCAGTCCGAAGGCTTGAATTTGAGATGGTGTATATCAGCCTCAAATTGTGTAAAAAGAAAAGGGTAATCATTAAGATGTGTTGTTGAGCAACCTTGTTGGCGTGCTAACAGATCGATGAAATGAGCTGCTGTTGACTTACCTGAACCCGGCCTACCCAATAAGAATACTGTAATAGCCATATTCGATATTCTCCCATCAGCGAAACCACCTCTTGCTCTGGATAAACATATAAATAGTGTAATGAGTACGTTCAACTATGTTATTATAAGCAAAGAAGGAAGGACGTGCTGGTATTGTTAATATACAGGTAACGCGTACATAGTATGCGGGGTAACGAAAAACGGGAATGATGAGAGTTTTTGGGAAGCTTATGGGAAGCTTATAGGAGCTTAGAAATATAATTTGACCTGCTAAAGTGGAAATGCGAAAGCGAAGCACCGTAAGTTGTTGGAGATAGAAACTATCAAAATGATCTATAAGCTATACCTATTTTTTGAGAGGTGACCAGCGGAAAAAATTACGCTGTTCCTCATCCCAACTGATGACGACGTTGCCACCATCGATCTGCCCTTTAACGAGTGCCACATCCAGCGCTGACGTAATGATGGAGCGTACTTCGGGGATAGCATATTCAGGTGTATATTCGTGCAGAATCTCATCCAATTTCAGGTAAGGATAAGAGGTAACGCCAAGCCTGATAGTGATGTCGGTCAGTTCAACCATACTTTCGTGCCGCGTTTGCTGATCAGCATACGCTCGTAACACATCCAATTTATAAGAACCAATTGCACCCAACCGCAGACGCTCGGCATGTTCACGGGCATGTTCAAGCGAAGTATTTTTCAGAAGAATGAAAAAACGATCGGCGTAGATATGATACAGTTGGCATTCGGGATATTCTTTAAAGAGCGTCCTGATCTGTTCTTGAATGCGAAGTCCTACTTCTCGTGCGAGATTACGTACTAATCGGTCCCCATATTTGTTGGCGAGGCTACTGTATTTATCGATGTCCAAGGCGATAAATGAGAGAACTTTATCTGCATAATTTTTAGTTTTATTGTGCTCCTCGCTAGTCGTTTGCAGCTGTGACAGCAGTGTTTCGACAGCAGCATTAAAGTCGTTTTCAGCGGTAAAACTCTCAAAGAGCGTATCGATAATGGCAGGCCTTTTGACGATATCCGTCAAGTATCTGGTAGCCTGCTGGCGTGCCCGATAGATTTTTAACAGTTCATCTATCATACGGCACATAAGGCGCAGAAGGCGTTGATCATCCTGTGTGAATGCATCACGGATATGGGAAGTCACATAGAGGACTCCTAGAGGAAGCCCATCTTCGCCAGCAATGGGCATTGCGAATGATGAGCGAATGGGTATCTGCTGGTCCCGCAAACCTGTCTGAGGATCTGTGGGGGAGATGTTGGGTTGATAAATAACATGACGACTTTGGAATGCTCTGATATAAGGGTAATTAATATGTTTATCCAGTGTCGTGATGGTCATTTTTGACGTACGCAGAGGATCTTGATTTTGAGCTCTCAGGATGAGATTGCTCATATTGGCCGGTTGGGAAGGATCGCGGGGCAATAAAATCCAGCAAAAGCGCCAGCGCGGCAGCCCTGTGCTTGTAGTACCTCCCATACGTACGATCATATCCGCCAGTCCATTTAGAATCGTGTCATCATAATTCACACTAGTATAGAGGTCGGTTGTCGATTCAATGATA
This sequence comes from uncultured Chloroflexia bacterium, assembly GCA_963699315.1. Taxonomy (GTDB): domain Bacteria; phylum Chloroflexota; class Ktedonobacteria; order Ktedonobacterales; family Ktedonobacteraceae; genus Dictyobacter. Next base: position 1,488,435 of record OY969433.1, on the reverse strand, counting down.
TCGCGTATACCCGATCCCAGACATTCACGTAAACGCGCAGCATCTTCGTACAGAGGGTTGAGTAGACGACGTAGTGTTTCAATCATCTCGCTACTCAAAGTAATCGGACTCGTCTCGCGTTGTACGATAAGTAAGGTTTTGTCGTTACTCGGTTGAGTGGTCTCTGAATGTAAATTTTGCAGAAGTTCCACGCGAAAATCAGAGCTATATTGAAACCACGGTCTGCTCGCGAGTAAAGCATGAGATGTGCCGCCCTGGCTGAGCCAACCAACTAACGATTCTCCTAGCATTTTCAGATCTTCGATATTTCCAATAGTGCCGATGTTTGCATCTGGCGAAAAGGGTAGTAGCAAACCAATGGCTGTGTTGGGGATATCTTCGCCGATCAGCTTGAGTGCTAGGCGTAATGCATGTGTTACAAAATAGCTCCAGAAGATATCCACTTTAGAGCGGGCAAGGCGTTGATTAATGGATAAATCATTTATAGCTTGGGAATTTGTGTGCGTGGATGTCTGATTGCTTTGGTTAGTCGTAGTGATTAGATCTTTAAGCGAACGGGTAGTACGCCAGAGTTTATAAATATCGGGAGGAATATCACTTACTGCATAGCCTGAGTTAATGAGTTCGCGGATGATCGCAAGTTTATCCAATTCCGTTGGAGTATAGAGACGCCGCCCTTTAGGACCCCCTGGCCTTAGAGGATTGAGGATGCCATATTCTTCCCAATCACGCAGTTTGTTTTCAGTAATCCCAAATAGTTCAGCAGCGCGACTAATCGTTACAGTTGCTTCATCACGTCCCTTATGAATATTGCCGAGAATACGTTCTTGTACTTCTTCTTTTTGTAAATATTCTTGTATTGATTGCTTACTTCGTACATCCATCTTCGCCTCACAGAAAAAGTGGAGAAATACTAGACTGATGCAACACCTCTGTAATAGTACCATAATTGTCTGCGTTTGTATACCTGTTTTTGCTGTAAAATATGAGGTTTTTTGTTGAAAGGGATAAAAAACCTTGTGTATCTATAGGTTATCTGAGGGCAGATTTGCAATTATCAAGTAATTTGGCAACGAAGTGAGAAAAGTTGTAAAAGATAATCTCATATTTGTACATTGCTACAAATTTCTTAGTTATGCATTGACAAAAATCCTCTTCTCAGGTACCATTTACAGTAAATATAGTAGTTTTCTTCTCGAATGTGAATATTCTTCAGAATGTGCCTTCTGCAAGTAAAAAATTTAGTATTGTCGAGATAGCGAAAAATCGAGAGTTGCGAACATTGGTATACAGAGAATATAACCATATGTCGTGTTAGTGTTGTCACACAGGCTTGATGGAAACAATATTCCAGGAGGTTTCTCTCGTGTTCAAAAATACGACATCTAATTATCTTGATGAGAGCAATAGTGTCGATGGACAAACATGGTACGATCTGTACAACTGGTTGTTACCATTGACTGAAATGTGGGTACGCGACTCTCGCGTATCGTCCTGGTACGGTCAACACAAAGAAATCGCAGAAGATATCGCACATGAAACAGTCATGCGTACTTTCCGCTATCATCAACGTGCTGATCGAGGAGAGATAGCTCCTATTGTTTCGCTAAAAGCTCTGAGCCGTGTCATTGCTCTCAATTACTTTCGTGATTGGCGTAAAAAAGACTGGTGTCTGGTGCATCCTATGCAATCTACGAACGAGGAGCATCTCTTTGACGGTAGTATTCCCGGTTATGAGATTGTCGATGCTTCTCAGATCGCACTCGATCATTTGATGCTGGATGCGATTATCGTGAATGTGGCTCAGGTAGTAGCAAAATTTCCACCTGGGCAGAAAGTTGCCCTGCTGACGGATCTTGCGAATATATCTGATTTGGATGGTGAGCCCTCGCTATTGGAGCAAGCTTTGTTGGATGTGGGCTTACAACTTAGCGATTACAAGCGACCACGTTCAGATGATCCTACCATTCGTGGACGAGATGCCGCTCTGCGAAGTATTGCCTATAAACGCTTGAAGCACGCAGTAAATGTCTGAGAGCATCTAGACGTAGAAGATTTTTTCAACGCCCTGTGCACGAGAGATGATAATGTCTCTCGTAGCCAGGGCGTTTCGTATATGTAAGCTGAGCAGACGCTACATGAGCCTATACCTCTCCATGACACATCTGGATCATCAGACGAGAAAGATGCCACAGCGACCTGTCTCGCGACGAACGTCGCGCTTCTGAAGACATATGGGGTATATTAGACGTGAGCCAGTTGTTTCCGTATCTCTAATAGCGGTGGTGCTTGAAACTCGGCTTGAAAGAGTTGTTCTGCAAAGTCCTCAACTGTATGCAGCAACGCTGGTACATTGCCAGTATTGCGGAAAGTCCGCACATCTTTATAAATGTGATGTGCCGTCTTGACATCAGAACTCACATAGGACCAGTTCTCATGATTGTAATAGGTATGCATAATATAGTCGGAAACAAAGTGGTTGCTCGGCGCGAAAGGCGAGCTCACACGTTGATAGATGCGTTCGATACATGTATCCAGATCTGCATCAACAAAGAAGACATAAGAATCTTTTAGAAACTCGGGGCTAAATTTACGTAAAGTTTGAGCATAATCATTACGGGCAAACTCAATCGTAATAATGCCATTATCCTCCAGAGTCGTCATCTTTTGTACCTGTCGTTCCAACACATCAAGTGCTAGATCAAAAACCGCAGGATCCAACACATCGAAGCCGCCATAGGTCGTACTGCGAAATTGGGTATGTTGAGAATCTTGCTGAGACATGTGATGTAGAATATTGTAGTCATCAATACTGAGAGCGGAATAATTGCGCTGGCGTGCTAGCGTCAAAAGATGATACATTGCAGTCGTCTTACCACTGCCCGGACGCCCTAAAAAGAATACCTTCACTAACATCAATCACACTCCTCCATCTTCCATCTGTATTTTAGGATATATCTATTTTTTTTGTAATTCCTCCCCCGGTTGATGCGGTGTATAGGTCTGGGTAATTGGGTCCCAGGCATAAATGATATTTCCTCCGGTGTCCGTGCCTAATTTAAGCGCAAAATCTAAAGAATGATAGAGCGTTGAACGCACATCGGTTACCGACCGCATGTGACGAGGGTCTAAAAACTCAGCGAGTTTGTGATATGGATACCATGTAACTCCCAGGTGCACGGATATATCAGGTAACGTCAAGGTGCCACCTGGCAAGTCGGATTGCTTAACCGCAATACTCCCTTCTAAGGCTTTGCGTAGACGTTCAGCATTGCTTTTCGTACGCTCAAGTGTAAAGCCGTGTAAAAGGAGGCAGTATATGCCGCCATAAATATGATAAAGCGTACAATTGAGATGATTTGAGAAGAGCGCGGGCAAGAGATCATGAATACGTAATCCAATCGCCTTATTGAGGTGATACAGAGTCCGATCCCCATAACTGTTCGCGATTAACTCTTGTACATTGCTATCTATATCTATGGCAATAAAAGAAATTTCTTTCACCGGCCCATCTAATTCGGTGGGAGTAGTGAGTTCCTGTCTCCTTTCAACATGGTCTTTAATGGTTGTCAGGACCTCCCCGAGATCGCGGATAAAATCGTTTTCGGAGGCAAAATCTTTGAAGAGGGGATCAATGATCCCAGGATCTTCCAACAAATCAGCAACGGTTTCTGAGATGTGTTGTCGGATGTTGTAGAGTTGTAACAACTCTTCGATAATCTTGGCGATGACACGCAAGATGCGCTGGTCTTCTTCGTCAAAAGCATCGCGATCATACGAGGTGACATACAACACTCCTAGAGGGTATCCTGTCTCGCCTCCGATGGGAACAGCGATGTTCGATTGAATTGGCCCTTCAATTTCACGGTGAAGAGCCAGGATATCTTCTCGTGCCAACTCTGGCCGATAAATAATGTGGCTGCTCTGATATGCTCGTAGGCTCAGACTGGTGACATGGCGTTCCGGCGCAGCTGAGGTGACACCAACAATATGACGAGCGTTTTTGCTTTTTGCACGCACTATCAGGCCACGTTGTTGGAGAGGTAAAAGCATGTTATTAGGCAAGAAGATGCAGCAATCTTGCCAACGATTTTGCCCATCGAAGGTTTTGCCACCCAGGCGAATCGTCATATTCGTCAGACCCGTGAGGAGGGCATCGGTGAGTTTGGGCGTGAAATCCATACCTGGTGCGATCTGATCCTGCATGCCCTCACCCATGTAGTGGTGCCAGTTCGGTTGTTCCTCATAGAGAGGCTCTAAGAGGCGTATGACCGTGCGTACCGCTTTCTCTGAGCGGCGTATATGCTGTGCCTCGTCACGCTGTACCACGATCAACGTGCGATGAGCGGGAGAGTGCGGCAAACGCATGCGTAATTCTGGGGAGCATAATGGCTGTACGATATAATCGCTTGGGTATTCAAAAATAGGAGACGAAGTTAAAAAGGTAAAAAATGAGCGTGTTTGGCCCAACCAACCGATTAAAGCTTCACCTACGGCTTGCAAATTGGCAGGATCGCGTGAAGCGTCATCAGGATTATAGTCATGTGCGGGTAGCACGAGGCCGGCGTAGAAGCCAGGAACATCTTCATAGACCAATTGAAGCGATAACCATAAGGCCCGTGTGGCATAGAAACGCCAATTGAGTAGGTCGCGATAGTCAATCGTAATGCGCTTATTAATATGGTCGTCTGCTTGCGGTTGGGCTAGAGCAGACGATGTCTGATAAGCGGCTTCGTCTTCGAAGATCCTGGATGTTGCATGCAACGGTGAGGCTAGAGCAGACCAGATTTCATCAATGTTGGAAGGAATAGCGCCTGGTGTCAGATGTGCTTCGTCGAGCAGTTCGCGGATAATCGCGAGTTTATCCAACTCAACAAAAGAATATCGACGTTGTCCAGTTATTTGTTTGCTCTCGGTGCCCTCTTTCGGGCGTATCGGTTTAATCAACCCCATCTTCTCCCAATCACGTAGTTGGCTTTCGCTGAAACCAAACAAGCGTGATGCCCCGCCTATACTCACTGTAACTTCGTTGCGCCCTCGCTGGATATTGTGATGAACACGCCGTTGTGCGGCCTCATCTTTGAGATGTTTGGCAATCCGTTGTAAGTTGCGTTCATCCATCACTATGTTCCTCAAAAAATACGGGGATAATACCCACGTATTTCAAAATACTCGCCTATAATAACACATGCTCTAATAGCTTGTACATCTGTATAAGACGTTTAGGTGATTCTCATATTAAAAAAAACTGCCACAAGAGCTAATACCTATATGTATTCAGAAACGCAACTCCCGTCGCTAGAAAGGTGCCACTGCGCCTTTCTCATCTGATGGCAAAGGTCTGTAAAATAGTGATCACGCCTTTTGTTATTTCTGATGGATAAAACGTCGAGGTATCAGGTTTTTTGTGTATCAGTTTTCAATAATTTGTTTGTTTGCTCGCATTTTCTGGTATGTGGGTCAGAAATTCTGTGGTTTTATGCCTGCAGCTGCATCAAATACTGACATTTATTCATGTTTTTTGGCGATCCGCATGGAAATTAAGATTCAGCCCTAAGAAAACATTGAATTACTAACTCTAGTATGCTATAAAATCTAATAGAATAAGTTAAGAATTATGAGCGGTGTAAAGAGCTTTATAAGAAGTTGGGCCAGCGTGTTGTGTATGTCGGTGAAATTAAGATGACCTTTGTTGGCTAAAGGGTGAGCATTGTGCTTGGTTGTATATTGAACATTATTGCTAGATGGAGACCTGTCTTTTCTGGAGGTTACAACTAATGGCTGTCTATCGACCAGTTTTACATACAGATGAATGCCAGACGATAAGCGACCGGGTTTGGAGAGAGCTTTATAGTACATTACGACCATATATTCTAGGATGGGTATATTCCTCTGGAGTGACTTCCTGGCATGGTCAAGAACACGATATTGCTGATGATATATTGCAGGAAGCCGTGATTCGGACCTTAAAATATACACGACTGGCAGAGAATGGACTTAGCCTGCCTATTCATTCGATGACATGTTTTGGGCGTACCGTGGCGCATAACCACTTCCGCGACCTGCGTCGGCGCGAACTGCGTCTGATCCGTCCAACCACTCAGGATGGCGAGGTCTCTTACCTGCTTTACAGCGGAGAAGAGATTGACCCTTCAGAGGTTGCGCTGGATAGTCTCATGCGCATATCTATACTGATGACGCTGGCACGTATTATTGTTGATTTTCCAGTCAAGCAGCGGACTGCACTCCTGATTGATCTGGCTAATCATACTGATCTCACCGATGAGACGAGTCCATTAAAAACAGCCTTTATGGCGGTTAATATTAATCTGTGTGAATATCAGCGAGCATTGCCTCCAGATCCACTTGAGCGAAGTCGGCATGCGGCTTCATTGAGCATGGCATATAAGCGGTTACGCCAAACATTTCAAGTTAATGCTCATGACTTTGCATACTAATAGCGCCTGGTTATTCGTCTGCTGTAAGCAATTTAGAAGTGCTTTGTCGTATCAAATGGTACAAAGCACTTCTCTGCTATCCGTCATAGATCTATGGTTGGGCGGTAACACCGTTAGAAGTTATAATATTCTCCTTCTATATAAGAATTTGCATCTTCTGTGATACAATAGTTGAGTGTATCCTCGCTCTTCATCGAAAATTACTTACCACGAAGGATATTTGTTATATGACATTGATTTCTACCTACGCACAGACGTACCTCACGGATTTTTACAGCTATCAAGAAGAATATTTTCAACGTTTGCAAACTCTCGTGAATATTGATTCGGGTACTGGTCAGATTGAAGGGGTAAATCAGGTCATAGACTATCTTAAACAGTGGTTAAGCGACGTTGGTTTTACTGTAAGCTTGCATCCATCGGAAGGATTTGGCAATAATCTCGTGGCACGGCGTAGAGGAGCAGGACGTGTAAGTGTCTTGTTAGTCGGTCATGTTGATACCGTTTATCCAGCGGGCGCTGCGCAGGCGCAACCCTTTAGCATCCAGAACGGCGTAGCCTCTGGTCCTGGTGTATTGGATATGAAATCTGGCGTTGTCTTAGCTATCTATGCACTACGTGCGTTACTTGATTCAGGCTTTGATGATTATAAAGAGTTGGTGGTGCTGTTTAACAACGATGAAGAGGTTGGTTCACCTGGTAGCATTCCTTTGATCCGCACCATCGCTCAACAGGTAGACTATGCACTGGTGTTAGAACCGGCTGGTAAGTTGAGTTCATTGACCCATTCGCGTAAAGGTACAGACAAATATGTGTTAGAGGTCCATGGCATCTCTGCTCATTCGGGTGTCGAGCCTTATAAAGGGCGCTCGGCTGTTGTCGAACTAGCATATAAAATTCTTGCCATCCAGAACTTGCATGCAAATTTTCCAGGGGTAACTTTTAATGTGACAAAATTGAGCAGTTCGGAACCACTCAACGTTATTCCTGATCGAGCACGCTGTTCCATCTCAGTACGTTCATTTAGTGCCCGGGGCTTGGATATAGCTGCCGAGGCGCTGGAAAAGCTTGCTGCTACTAGTAGTACCCTTGAGACACGATCGATTCTAACGCGAAATACTGGTCGACCTCCCTATGAACCCACGCTTGCCGTGCAGCGTCTGGTGCAATTTGCAGAAGCGGAGGGACAGTCCTTAGGCTTACATTTGAAAGCGGAGTCTAAGGGAGGTGTCTCAGACGCAAATATTCTGATTGCGGCAGGTGTTCCAACACTGGATACACTTGGCCCAGTTGGTGGCGGTATGCATAATCTAGATCGAGAGCATATGTTAACGGACTCTGTCCCTCTCCGTGGATCACTGGTTGCCGGTCTGATCCAACGTATCTGCCTCGCTGAATAGATGCGTCAAGACTTTAGAATGTCGGGAAGGGTTTCGCGCTATCGGATAGAGCAAAACCTTCCTGACGTTTTTTATTTACCATCACGATAGTGGTTGGTGATAGGTAGGCGACGATCACGGCCAAAGGCACGTGGTGTGATTTTGATGCCTGGAGGGGCCTGACGGCGTTTGTATTCGCTGATGTCAACCAGGCGCATAACACGTTCAATCGTTGCTTGATGATAGCCCATGGCCAGCATTTCTTCAAAGCTACGATCATCTTCGACATAGGCCTCAAGGATGGGATCAAGTTCGCTGTATGGTGGGAGACTATCCACATCTTTCTGATCCGGCCGCAGTTCCGCCGATGGTGGCTTATCGATAACCGTTTGGGGAATGACTGGCTTAGCGCCAACAGTATTGCGATATTCACATAATTGAAAGACCAATGTCTTGAGCACATCTTTGAGCACCGCATAGCCGCCAGCCATATCGCCATACAACGTACTGTAACCTACAGCCATCTCTGATTTGTTGCCTGTGGTCAACACAATCGGTCCAAATCTATTCGAAATGGTCATGAGTATGTTTCCACGGATACGTGCCTGGAGATTTTCAGCGGCCAGACCAGGATATTCTGTTCCTAAAACTGGTTCCATCATCTGCAAAGAGGTGCGAAACGTCTCCTCGATCGGAATTGTCTCATAGCGAATAGCCAGATTCTCCGCCAGTTGTTGGGCATCACTTTTGCTATGTTCTGATGAGTAACCTGAAGGCATCGAAACACCAATCACATTCTCCGCACCGAGAGCATCAACTGCGATAGTAGCGACCAGCGTTAAATCTATACCTCCAGAAAGGCCGATTAGCACCTGCTTAAAGCCATTTTTCTGCACATAGTCGCGCGTTCCCAACACCAGCGCCGCATAAATTTCTTGTAGATGAGACATTTTGGTTTCGATACGTTGTGGAGTCGCGAGTCTGACATCCGAGCTGACCGGCATTTTCAATGGTCGTTCGTCGATGACAATCTCTGGTACTTCGTTGGATGTGCTGCGCCAGCGCTCCTGACGACGACGTGGATCATGCAGGCGTGAGCGGAAAACGGAAGCAGTATCTACATCCACGATGAGTAGATCTTCAGTAAACTGTTTGCTGCGGGCAATAAGTAGTCCTTGTTCGTTAAAGACAGCACTACCGCCATCAAAGATCAGTTCGTCCTGACCACCTATCAGGTTGAGATAGGCAATGATGACACCGCTGTCGGCCGCACGTGTAGAGATCATATCTTCACGTACAAGGCCTTTTCCTGAATAATAAGGAGAAGCGTTAATATTGATAATGACTTCAGCTCCGCCACTAGCTTGTTGGGTCAAGGGGCCTGTAGGATACCAGATATCTTCGCAGATATTGATGCCAATATGAATATCATGCAGTCGAAAAATTGGAGCACTTGTACCTACATTGAAGTAGCGATACTCATCAAATACGCCGTAATTCGGTAGATAGTGTTTGTGATATACTCCTACCAGTCTCCCTTCGTAGATCATAGCCGCCGCATTGTAGATGTCGTGATCGCGGTCGACAAAGCCAACGACCGCAGCCATTCCAGGTATTGCGCGACTGGCTTGCACAATCTCGTCGAGTTTGCGTAGGTTGGCGGTAATAAATCCGGGTTTGAGCAGCAGATCTTCCGGTGGATAGCCAGTCAGAGCAAGTTCAGGAAAACAAACAATATGTGAACCAGCGACATGGGCTTGCTGCATATAAGATAATATCTTTTGTGTATTGCCATTTAGATCACCGACCGTCATATTGGCCTGGGCAAGAGCGATTCTTAGCGGTATGATATTCATAATAGATCCTTTCTGTTCGGACTGAAATTAAGTAGACTGTGCTTTATGCTGTCGTGTTGCGCTAGATATATCATATCTCTATTTGGCTGAATGAGAGGTATAGATGTTAGTCTTTATACATATGCAAGGAGTTTTTCTCATATGGAGGCATTGATCTTTTCACTGTATGTCATTCCATTTCTGTTGGCTTTTTATGCCGCATTCTTGTTCTTTCTGGTTCGCCCGCCAAAGGCCGTATGGCTGGCTTCACTACTTGGTGGTTTAGTCACGGCCATCATTAATATGCTTGTTGATATTGTAGCTTATTATAGCCACTGGTGGCATTACTCGCTGGTGCAAACAGGTTTGGATAAGCCAAATGCCTTTCAGGCTGGTCTGGCAAACGGATTTTTGGGCGTATTGAATACAGTACATATTCCTCTGCCTTTTTATCTCACACCGTTTCTTATTTATGGAAGCCTCGGCTATCTGCTTATCTGGCGTTTCTGGTCTGGAAAATCTCGCTGGTTCTCCTGGGTCTTGCTGGCAGGCATTCCACTTTTCTGTATCTTTAAAGACGTTTCGGGGGGACTCGAAAATACAGCTTATCAGATCTGGACTAATGTGCCGATGGGGATATTGATGACGGCTGTTATGTGGTTGCTGGCCTTTTTTCTCGGTTTCTTGTTGTTCTGGCCAACTGCGAAGCGGATCGATTTTGTGCCGTTTGCTGATGACTCATCTCAGACATCTCCATCTAACCACGTATCGAATATTTCTAAGTAAGTTTTCCAAGTGCAATGAACAACATAGGTTGTTTGTCAACATGAAAAAGGATGAAATGTGTTGTGAATGCTAAACAAAAGGAATTACTGGCTCGTCTAAATGCAGCCAACCGGGAGACTGTACTGGATGCTCTGGATATTACATTGGTTGAGGTCACTAAAGAGAAGGTCGTTGCCTCCATGCCAATTGGTTCCAAGCATCATCAGAACGTAGGATATTTACATGGTGGTGTCTCTGTCCTGTTGGCAGAGACGGTGGCTTCAATCGGAAGTGCGCTACATATCGACGTGGACCGCCAGATGGCTTTTGGTCTTGAGATCAATGCTAACCATCTACGGCCAAAGCGCGATGGTCAGCTGTTAGCAGTGGCGACTCCGATCCATCTAGGACGTTCGACGCATGTCTGGGATGTACGCATCACAGATGAGCGGGACAAGTTGATCTGTATCTCGCGCTGTACTGTAGCAGTAGTAGCTCGTCCTTCCGATGAAGACGGATCGTCCGCCGATTTATTTAGACAATAATCAATCTGGCCTATGCCTTGATCTCTAGCATCAAGGCTGCTAGATCTGTATAAATATAATCTGGTTTAAGGATGGATGTAGCTAGGCTTTCTGGTGTGTCTTTGCCTGAGAAGACAAACATCGTGCGTGTTCCGGCAGCAATTCCTGCTTTAATATCTACCCCCAGATTATCTCCAATCATGACAGTGTCAGCGGGACGACTATTGAGCTTTAGCATGGCTTCCTGTAATAGAGCCGGTTCAGGTTTTCCAATTACTACCGGACTTGTCTCGCTACCGGCTTCAATGGCGGCCACCATCGTTCCGCAACCAGCTATCAGCGCGTTACCTGCGATTGGTAGGAGCGGATCACGATTGATGGCAACAAATGCGGCACCATTACGAATCGCTAGCACTGCTTCTGTCAGCTTTTTATAATCAAAGGTGCGATCGAGGCCAACCAGAACTGCATCAATACTCTGCCAATCTGCATTCGAGACCTTGAGGTTTTGGGCGCTGACCATCTCCATCAGTGATTGCTCACCAACCACATAAACAGAGCCTCCAGGAAAGCGATGTTTAATATATTGGATCGCCGCTTGCGCAGCTCCCATGACATGTGTGGCATCGGTGGTGATACCTACACGTTCCAACTTTTCTACCACTTGTGACTCGCTGGCAAAAGAATTGTTAGTGAGAAATAAATAGTCCTTATTCTGTTCATTCAGCCAGTCTACGAATTCTTTTGCGCCAGCGATAATTGTTTCGCCCCGATAGACGACTCCATCGAGATCAATCAGATAGGTGGTTAAATTTTGGATGGATGGTAGCGTTGTTGGCATGACGTGTATTGTTCTCCCTTTAGTATGTACTACTCCCGTGATAATTGTTCACGAATAGCTGTGATTTCTCGGCGCAGTGTCTGATTAACGGTAATAGCACGGTCGATCTTTTCGCAAGAGTGCAGAACTGTACTATGATCGCGTCCACCAAACATCTGACCAATTTCCAGTAGCGATGTAGAGGTTTCATGACGGATCAGATACATCGCAATTTGTCGTGGCGTCACGATATATTTATCGCGTTGTTTTCCACACATCGCTTCAAGCGAGATATGATAGTAATCAGCCACTGCACGTGCGATCTGCTGACTATTCAATGTTGGCTCACGCGTATCCGTCCCTAGCGTAGAAATGGCGGCACGTGCGATATCCATAGTTAGTTCAGCCCGATGTAACTGCTGAAAAGCCATTAAGCGATTCAAGCAGCCTTCAAGTTCGCGAATATTTGTCTGTACGCGTCCGGCGATATAGGCAATAATATCGTCTGGCACATGATAATGTAAGAGATCAGCCTTGACGCGCAGAATAGCCATCCTGGTCTCTAGATCAGGAGGCTGAATATCAGCAATCAAGCCCCATTCAAAGCGGGAGCGCAAGCGCTCTTCAAGGCTCAGAATAGCTTTAGGTGGACGGTCGCTACAGATCACAATCTGCTTGCTCATCTCATAGAGACTATTGAAGGTATGGAAAAATTCTTCTTCAGTTGATTCCTTACCTGCAATAAATTGAATATCATCCACCAGTAAGATATCAACGGAACGATATTTCGCACGAAACTCTTCTTGTGTGCGATAGCGAATAGCATTCACAATCTCATTGGTAAACTGCTCCGACGAGACATAGAGCACAGCCAGACCAGTATCCACTCCCTGATGTCCGATAGCATGTAGCAGGTGAGTTTTGCCCAATCCGACCCCCCCGTAGAGGAAGAGCGGATTATACGACTCACCTGGTGCCTCCGCAACTGCTAGCGAGGCAGCATGGGCTAGTCGATTGCTGTTCCCGACGATAAAAGCATCGAAGCTATAGCGAGGATTTAGCCGATTATGTGCCAGCATATTCGCACGTTGCTCATTTTCCCAATCCTCCAGCGTATTGGGAGAAGCATAGGGAAACTCTGTTTGCATAGGCGCTCTAGGTGCAATCTCATAATACGCATTGGAATTTTGAGCTTGTTGCTGTGGTTGCCGCAGCGGAGGATTGGTCCGTGAAGACTGGATCTCTCGTTCTCTCTCAGAGAGATGTTTAATCTGCTCAGTCACAGCTTCATCAGGGTGATCAGCAGGCTGTACTGCTAATGCTACCGGTTGACCAATAACATTTTTCAGCACATCCTCAAGTAGTTGTTGCCAACGCGTTGTAATCACATCATAAGCCAGATCGTTTGGGACCTGGAGTAAAAAAGCTAACCCTTGCCTTGGATCATCAGGAGATGACTCATCGGGATTATCCGGAGCAAGCTCCATAAGATGAGCATCTTGTAACCATGTTTTGGTTAAAGCATCGATGGGAGTCATATCTAGTTGTGCAAGGGTTGTACGCCAGATAGTAGCGCTATTCACCAATATTCCCCCATGATCTAATCGTGCACAAGTGCGACACACTCTATTTCAACCAGCGCCTGGCGTGGTAATTCAGCCACAGCGACCGCTGAACGTGCAGGGGCAACGTCTCCAAAGTAGGTTGCATAGACCTCGTTCATGGCCTGAAAGTCGCTCATGCGCGTGAGGAAAACGGTGGTTTTGATGACACTATTCAGCGATGCACCAGCAGACTCTAACAACGCTTGCACATTTTGTAGCACGCGATGTGTCTGAGATTGGACATCGTCGCCAACGATAGTACCCGTGGCCGGATCAAGAGGAATCTGGCCTGAGGTAAAGAGAAACTGGCCGCTACGAATGGCCTGACTGTAAGGACCAATAGCTGCTGGTGCATGAGATGTGCTAATTTGTGTCTTGTCCATGTGCTTTTCCCATCATCGGGCAAGTAGACGCGAATGCTATCTTGCGCTGAATATACTGAATATATAAAAGTTTCGAGAAAAAGGAGCGTAAGACAGGGAAGGACACGCTACATATGTGATGCGTGTCCCAGCGCTGGCTTTGCTTCCTTACCAGTGGACAATGATCAGAATTGACCATGTCCTGAAGGTGGATATTGGCCTTGCCCCTCGGTATATCGTCCTGGATAGGCTTGACCAACGGCTAATGACGATTGTTTGTTTTGTGCTAGCTCTTTGGCGCAAGCACGCAATGCTGCTTGTAATTCGACAGCTGAACTGAAGCGATCATCTGTCTCTTTTTCGAGCATACGGTTCACGAGTTGCTCCAGAACTGGAGGAACCTGTGGACTAAACTGGCGCAACGGCGGCGGGTTGGCCGAAGCATGTTGCATTGCGATTGACACCGCTGTCGGGCCAACGAAAGGAGGCCGACCTGCTAACATTTCATACATCACAACGCCAAGCGAATAGAGATCGGAAGAGCCCGTAAGAGTCTCTCCGCGAGCCTGTTCGGGCGACAAATAATCAGCCGTGCCAAGCACGATACCACTATTTGTCAATCCAGCATCCTCGGCCACGCGTACGATACCGAAATCAGTAAGTTTGACCCAGGCTCCACCATCGCTTAAGCTACCGGAGCTGCCACTCCAAGCTAACATAATATTTTGTGGCTTGATATCGCGATGAATAAAACCACGCGCATGTGCTACTTGAAGCACAGAGCAGACCTGGGATGCAATCTCAATCGCCTCGCGGGGCTGTAACTGTCGGCGTTGTGTAACGAGTTGCTTCAGGGTAGGACCATGGATATACTCCATTACAAGAAAATACTGGCCCGTTTCTTCTACGAAATCATAAATAGTGACGGCATTAGGATGCGCGAGAGCGGCGGCAGCACGAGCTTCACGGCGGAAGCGTTCGACTGCGCGAAGATCATTTTTATCCAGGGATCGCAAAACTTTAATTGCTACGATGCGTTCCACACGGTGATCCCAGGTTTTGAAGACGCTTGCCATACCGCCAGTAGCGATATGCTCTCGAATCTCGTACCGTCCAGCGATCAGTGTGCCTTCAAATTGGTTCAACGTCTCACCTCAAGCGGCCTGGGCGAATACTGTAGTAAGAAATTCCCATTTCAGTGGCTAGTATACCATTAATGAGGTATATCGTCGAGTACTACATGACCAGAAGCGCTTTCTTAACCAGCCAAAAGCTGAACTTGCGCCCAGAGCCGTCACGCTATCTAATTCTAATGCCAATATTGCATTCAGACTCATGCTGCTCAGTAGTTGTTGGGCCTTGGCCTGAGTTGGATCTGGTGTCAGTTGCGGTTTTGTGGCGCTTTTGCCCAAGAAACTATAAATGTCTAACGCACAATTTTTATTGGATAATCCCATATTTTATCTTCATCATCAAAATACGTGTCACTGATTGATCAATGTGTGACTGTGATAAATTCCCCTGTTGAATTGCAGTAGTCAGGTCTGCCAATATGGCACTAATTTGACTTGGTGTTGATGGTCCTTCGACAATATCATTACCAGCTTCGATAGCCTGCACACATACTTGAGCTAATTGGTCATCGGTAGGAGCAAGACCATTGTACAGGCCCTCCATATACAGTCCATCAGTAATAATGACGCCGTTGAATTTGAGTGTATTGCGTAAATAACTAAGAACTTTAGGAGAAATTTCAGCTGGTACATTAGGATCTAGTGCTTGACTTGCTACATCTGTTGTCATAACCATCGCCGGATTATCCTGCTGGATAATCTTCTGATAGGGCATAAAATCAACTTGTTGCAAATCACTTAAACTTTTTGTAACGGTCGGCAATCCAACGTGAGGATCTACATTATCAGAAGATCCAAGACCAGGGAAATGCTTGAGGGTTCCTGGTACCCCATTATCTTGTAAGCCTTTGATAAAATCGCCTGCATACGTCGCCACCGTATTAGGATCAGCACTAAAGAAACGCGATCCATATTGAGTGGTGTCAGGGCCAACATCGACCACAGGCGCTAAGTTGGTATTAATGCCCAATTGTTTAAGCTGCGAGACATCTGTCTTAGCTTGATTGTATGCCGTATTCGGATCACCTGACAGAGCTAAATCTTCTGCAGAAGGTGTTGGTCCGAAAAAGGTGGAAGTTTTACTGACCGTTCCGCCTTCTTGATCAATGGCAATCAGTGGTGCAGTTGTGTCATCCGCAGTAGCTTGAGCAGAGAAGGATTGAGTACCATCGACTGTGTTATTTGGCCATGTGAAATTACCATCACTATCCTGATACAAAAAACCACCGACATGCTGTTGGGCTACCATTTGTTGCAGCCCACTACCGGCATAGTCGCTACCTAGAAACTCAACCATAATCATCTGCGCCAATTTGTCATTCAGACTCATTTTACTGAGTAGTTGTTGGGCTTTGGCTTGTGTTGGATCAGGTGTCGGCGTTGGTTTCGTTACAATTTGCGTCGCCTTGCTGCTAGCAGCACTAACATTGGAAGATAAATTAGAAGCAACTGAAGTACATCCACTTAATAGACAAATGCAACCAAGTAGAAATAAGGAATAGAGAACTGGTTTCTTTTTGCGCACTATATCATCTTTTTGCATTGTACAGCTCCATAATGATCTGTGTATGTAACGACTAGTGATATATTTAGTCGATGTTAGTTATTATAAAGCAATAATCGCTCTAAAGCACATTCATTAAAAAATAAGTATGTATGGATTAATGAATGTGCTTTATTTATGCTGTTTTACGCTGCAAAGAACAACTTGTCCCCTGCTGCTTCAGATTGAACATTGTATCTTGGCCATTCATGATGCCAGAGAATTGTGTGTTGCCGGAACTGCATGATGGTGTCTTCACGAGCAGGTCAACCTGTGGAGAGACACTGGCTTGAGGCTGGAACATCAGACTATAACCATGCTGGCCGATAGCAGGTACGGTCCATGAAAGTGTCACTGTCATCTTACAGTTCGCTGGGATGACGACCCAACCCCCAAACATTGCACGCCCGGCCTCATCTGTAGTTTGATTAGGTGGAGCGCCGATTGAGTCCAGACTCGCCGTATTATCCGAGGCACCAGTTAGAAAACCAGTTGAGCCTCCAATCGGAACCGGCGACGAAGAACAAACGAGGGAATTATTTCCATAGACATTCTGTTGACAGGGTGAAAAACCTGCGTCTGCATCGCCACAATAGGTCTGCCCCACTTGTGAGAACCCATTCCCGCGCACAAACGTACTATTCTGCGGCACATACACGCGTACATAGTCACGATACGTATCGAATCCATATACATCTCCCTTTTTCTGATAATTCAGCACCATCGTCAGGGAGTGTGTAGCATTTCCTTGTTCATCCAGCGTTACGACATCCTTTAGTGAGGTCGTGACATACTGCGATGCTTTGCTGGCACTCAAATTTGCTTGTACAACGTACAAACCATCATACGCGTTTGAGCGATCCATCGACACCGTTGAACCATATTTCGCGATCAAGCCTTCAAGTGTTGGATTATTCACATACACTTGAAGATCTTTTGTCTTCATTGACTGTAACATTTGCGCACCCATTGGGATCAATTTGGTAAGAGATAAATGCATAGCGGTAGTCATCAGTTGCTGGGTGACTCGTTGCGTGAAAGCTTTACGTGCAAGTTCAGAGTCCTTTATATGCTCAATTGTTTGTTCACGATAGATGCCATTATTGTCCAATTGGTAATAATGCAATTTGGCTTCAAGATTTTGCGCAGTAATCGTTTCCCCATACGCAGCGATCGTGATTGGTCCAGTGACCTGTAAAACTTGCTCGATCAATGTCGGAGTAAAGAGGATCACACCGCTTAATTGTGTCCCGAATTCGCCCGTATAATACTGCATAATGGTTTGGGCCGTGGTCGGAAAATCGGCAGAGACGTTGGCATCACGCACACCAAAATTGGCAACAGGCCACCAGGCATTATACAGACCAGGAGCGCTTTGTCCTTCGACTTTGGCAAACAATGCAGGATCAACTGGTCCAGTACCACCTGGCAGATCCGAGTGATCTTCTTCGTATGCACCGATATTCTTCATCTGGAGTTGGGCCATATGACCGCCGTTGAAGGTCAACTCACCAAATTGTCCAGTGAAACCACCGGTGGCACGCAACTCAGCGCTGTCCATTGGCTCAAGCAGAAAGGTGCGTTGCTGATCGATACCGAGCATCCATCCCAATGCATTGCGCAGGCTTGGGCCCTGTGCCAGGAGCGTATAGACGGTAGGTAACAGTGGTAACAGCGACGAGATCGTCTTCCGCTGACTCGCGCTGATCGGCAAACCGTTGAGCGATAAGCCTTGTGCGTGGTTACTCATATCCTGAAAAGCTGGCAAGAGCGCATCCAAATCTTGATTGAACGCTGCAAATGCTGCCTGCGTTATATAAGGCATGGGATGTGCCTTGTCTTTATCAATGGCACTTGCATGCAGTGTCGTTACCAGCGAAGGTGAAAGGGCAATCGCAGTCGAAAGCAGTTTTTCTCCAACCTCTGTGGCATCCACCGCGATATGTCCCAACGAGCGGGCCGTATTTATCTGGGATGGCAGTAATGCACCGGCAGCACCAATTGAGCCATCGTGATCAAGTTCGTCGCTCAGTGAGGAAAAATCACTATGCGCGGCTATGATCTGGGCCTGGGCCTGGCGCAGTTTGTTAGCATCAAAATATGTTGAGAGATCCCCACTGTTATCGCCATGAAAAATATTTTGGACGGCCTGTATATGACCCATCCCACTTTTTACCTGGCTATAAAGAATAACTCCATTGATCACTTCAAATAATCCAAGAAATGATGGGAGCAAGATCGCAATGACCAGGACGATCGAAATGATTTTCCCTGGAGCCGATAGCCGCTCATACCTACTGCGTATTCTCTGAATCAATCTCCGCTTTTTCGCGCGAGAAGCCGCAACTGGGGGCTGTCCCCAGTTCGGATTGGGTAGCTGTGGTGAAAAATTGGCTCCCGCACCGGCCGGTCCCCAGTTCTGGCTGGACCCTGCGTTTGGTGGTTGTGGCGAAAAATTGGCTCCCCACGCAGGCCCATTGTTCCAGGAAGGAGGTGGTTGTACCCCAGACTCAGGATAATTTAACGGTTTAGTTGCACGTGGCGAAGCAAATACTTGTGCTCCTGGCTGTAGTGTGCCAGAGGGTCGGTTATTATTCGTTCCTGCACCTGTATTAGGATAGTTCACCTCTATCGGTTGCTGTCCATGCAAAGTCTGGTTAGGATGTTGTACTAGCTGACCAGATGGATAAGGTGGACGAAAATTATTTTGACCAGGTGGTTCAGGCATTGAAGCCTCCATAGAAACATTGAAATTAATGAATGCAAACGCCAAAAATACTCATATGCCATTCGTAGAAAATACTCATGAGCGATACATAATAATGTATCGCATCAGAGCTTGCGATAGTATCGCCTTTAGTATTTATGGCTCGCTTCGAATATCTATATTACGTCCAGTGAGAATGATATAGCAACGCGAACAATAGCGTGTTCTTTAGTCTGAGCAGGTGGCCTATGGCTTTATTGCTACTGTTAAGAAGTCCAGACAGGACGTGAGTCAGCATCTAGACTACCATTAGCCTGTGTAAGTTGAACTTCACTACCTTTTTTGATGCTATAGGTTCCGGTTTTGGGATCCTTGATCATAGTTGCTAACCAGAGATCAAACGTGGTGTCGTTATAGCTGTAGTAAGCGATCTGTGTACTATCAGGTGACCAGATAGGCTGGCTAAGATACTGCCCATCTAGCAATTTGTTAGATTTACTGTAATTAGATAGATCTTTACTAGCATTATCTGCTGGATCATCAGTGACTCCATCGACGACAGGCATGGTATATAAGCTCATACTCTGTGGCGTTTATGCGGCGCACATAGATTATCGTATTGCCGTCAGGAGAGAAACTGGGTTCTAGATTTGACAGATTTGAAGTGCCTGGTGTAATTGCCACTCCTGGACTACTCTCAACTGCATCCTCGCCTGGATGATATTCAAGTGTATTACCTGCCAGTATTGCATTCTCGATGGTGTTGACATTGACCAGATTAAGTTGGACATTAATATCGGTGTTATTGCTGTCAGCGGTGTATTGATAGCTGGTATAGATAGCCTCGTCACTATGTCCAGGACGATAGCTAGGATCGCGTAAGCCACCAGCCCCAATAGACGAAAAAGCAACTGGTTGTGTATCGAATTCTATTTGGCTTTGCGTTGTGAGCCTATCATTAATAGATGCCATATAGAGTTGCATATCTAAGATGGAGGCATCATATTGACCAACAGCATTATTAGCTACCCCATTATTCAACCAGTAATCTTTTTGATTATCACCTAAAAAGATAAGGTGTTCATTATCAGGTGCCCATGCTGGTTGGGAAAACCAGTGATATGTAGAGGTTGCGCCAGCATCATTCGGTAGAAAGGCTCCCTGCCCTGATGCGATGATGGTTGGTGTTCCCCCTGTCGCAGGCATATATGCGAGGTCAGAATAATTATTATGGTGAATATCAAATGCAATCAATTTGCCATTTGGTGACACTGCTGGATCGCGTACATCGAGTCCTTTGGTGAGTTGTTTTAGATGCACTGCATCTTTTCCATTGATAACGTAGAGATTACGATCAAGCGTAAAATAAATATTCCCTTTGAATAAAGACGTAGTGTTAATCTTTACATCGCCATTTTTATCACTGGTGACACTTTTATATGTTGTATCGGGACTACCCAGGCAGCCCTGCAATGCAACCGAAAGCAGTGCGATTATGAGCAAAAGCTTCCATTGTTTTTGTATTTTCATGTTACTTCTTATAGACCTTGCAAATAGAAGGTGACGATAGTTATCTTCCTTGGAGACATGATTTTAAATATACAATGCTTTCCACTATCATTGCATCGCATTGAATGATCCGGATACATCCAGTAGCATCAAATTCATCAAATTGTTAAACGTCGAGGCGCTTCCTGTTGTGCTTTGTGATACTGACGCTGTATTCATGTTAGCACTTGTCTGATTACTCACAGAGGCCGTTACCGTCGTAGATGGTTGAGTTCTGGCTATGCTTGTACCTGCCGGAGGTAAAATGGATGAATATTGTGTTTGGCAAGTTCCAGGAGTGCCAAACATTTTTTGAATCTCTGCATTTATTGTTGCACACACCGGTAACACATTTGTGTTGCTGAGAGCTGGAGTTGAATAATTGTTGGTAAAGGAAACATGATCGAGTTTATTGATATCAACACTTTTTGCGACTTCAGCAAAGGTTGCCAGTTGACTCAGCGAAAGATCGGTAAACAAGTAGCCATCTAGATCGTTTAAGATCGAGGTTGCCTTCGTAATAGTGTCGTTTTGAGTGAGCTTTACTTTGACCTGGCTTAACACTTGCTGCTGACGATCAGTGCGTCCAAAATCCCCACCAAGGTCGGCATGGCGTGTACGCACATATGTCAGTGCTTCTGGCCCTGTTAAATGCTGTGGGCCTGGTGCAATATTCACACGTGTGTATCCATATATAGATCCCGAGCCAGCGTCGCTTGGATAGTCATCGTCAAACATCGGATGGGTAACATCAATATCCACGCCACCAATATCATCGATCACTTTTGTGAAGCCTTGCAAGCCCACCCAGGCATAATGATCGATGTGGATACCATAGTTCTGTTGGATGACATCTTCCATATGTCCAGCTGCGGCTGCGGCTCTGTCTTTGTTGGTATTGCCAACCCATGCGTACTCAAAAGCCTGGTCTAGTTTTTCATCGATATAGTTTCCATCTGTCACCTGCATATCACGTGGAATTGAGAGCATACCGACATAATTTGTTTTGGGATCGATAGTAATAATGATGACAGTCTGAGCCAGGGGTTGTCCTGTTGTAGGATCATTGCCTTTGCCATCGGTATCGCTGCCGAGTAGCATAATATTGGTGCGCGTTGTCAATGGATCTGCATTTGATTCCTGAATAGTCTGATTTTTGCCGTTAACCTTGTGGGTGGCACTAGCTCCTATTATATCATTTACGGTTTTACCGATGGTGAACTCATAATAGGCGAAGGCTCCTCCTCCAGTGACGACAAGAAATGCCATGGCTGCGATTACTATGCGGGCCCAGATAGGAATCCGCTTCTTCTTTTTAGATCCGCTGGCACCTTGTAGCATTGATGGTGGTGGAGCAAATCCTGGTGGGGCATTGTTGAAACCAGCATTACTCATGGGATTAGGATGACCGGGCTGTCCTGTATTATTGCGGTATCCATAGGGAGGCCCTTGATTCCCCTGTGCCGTAGCTCCTGGATATTGCCCCAGATTGTTCAGATCTCTTGTGATACGCATGCCTGCAGCGTTAGGGGCCTGTATCGGACCCGGGAAGCCATGATTGCTGGCTGGATTTGGACCAGCGTAACCATAATTGCTGGTTGGAGGTGGGGCTCCATTTGGATTATTGTACATTCCTGATGGATATGCCCCTCCTCTATTTTGTGGGGGGGACTGATGTGATGGCCTATCAGGAGTTGCTGGTTGGTGCATCGTTGGTGCTTCAGACTGCTGGTATCGAGAAAGGATTAGCGGCAGGCGCGTGCGAAATGGGTGGTTGCGTAGAGGCTAGACGCGGCAACTGACGATGACTGAGTGGATCGATATCCGCTTCTTCTAGCTGATTTCTCGTTTGCCTGATATTTTTATGCACAGTCTGCGGTGGCTGTAGTTGTCCCGTTTTGTGATTTGAGAGAAGCCCGCTTTTGGCGGGAGACGGCATAACGCCCTGTTCTTCTCCGCTACTGGACATTGAATTTTGCTCATTATATAGTTGTCCTGTTGCGTTCCCTGCTGGATCATTTGTGCCATCTTGAGAAGGCTTATGCATAAATTGATTTTTCACCTGACGTACCTATTTCCTTCTTCACTGAATATATACATTCGCTACAGGAGCTTCTATCTCCTCCTTTTTCTATACCCACTACCACATTCGCGACATGAGAAGTCTTTTTTACTTTTTATTATAAGGTGACATCGTGATACAAAAAGAAACAATACTACATAATTACAACGAATAGTAGAGTAAATATTCACGATGTCTATGATTATCTTGCTTACTTGCCATGACTAATGGTTTTGCATTTGCGCATTCCTATTTAATGACTCTTTATCCCTAGGTTTACAAAACCGTAAACATGGCTTAATTATCCTCTAAATACAACGTGGTACGTTAAGAGCAGGGCACATTGATCACCCGTTTGTCTGATTACTTCTTGTCGATCAGCAAGATGTCCCATTATTTGGTCAACGTATTTATTTGTGTTTGGACAATCCATCTGGAGCACCAATGCGCATTGCCATAATTACAGAGAATTTTTTGCCAAAACTGGACGGTGTGACACGAACTGTATCGCGTTTGCTCGAACATTTGAACATGCAAGAACATCAAGTACTCTTATTGGGTCCTGAGTGCGGTATGGACGAGTATGCTGGCGCTGAGGTAATCGGTACAGCCGGACTCCCATTGCCTTTTTATCCTGAACTGAAATTTAACTTCTTTCGACCTCTCTTTTTGCGCCGCTTGATCGAGTTTCGTCCTGACATCATACATGTGGTTGATCCTGTAATCCTAGGAGCAACAGGATTGGCTGCGGCACGTTTTCTTAATATTCCAATTGTTTCTTCTTACCATACAAACCTCGCTGCTTATTGTGGGCATTTTGGTTTTTCTTTGTTGACACAGCCTATGTGGCTTTACAACCGTTTTGTGCATAACCAATGTTCGCTCACATTTTGTCCTTCCGCTTCAACCGCTGCTATGTTGAAGAAACAGGGTTTTGAGGCTGTACGTATCTGGCCACGTGGTGTAGAGAATACGCTATTTCAACCGGGACGCAGAAGCGAAGCACTACGAACCTCCTGGTTGAGTGGGCAAGATATCCCAGAGGATAAGGTTATTTTACTCTATGTCGGACGTATCTCGTGGGAAAAAAATCTGCGCTTATTAGTACAGGCATATCGCAAAATGGATCATACGCGTTGTCATCTTGTCATTGTGGGTCAGGGACCAGCCTATGCTGAGGTTCAGCAGGACCTTAGCCAGGTACCGGTAACCTTCACGGGCTATCTCAGCGGCGAAGAATTGGCGACAGCCTATGCGTCAGCTGATATCTTCGCATTCCCATCCTATACCGAAACATTTGGTCAAGTTGTCCTAGAAGCTATGGCGTCCGGTTTGCCAGTTGTTGGCGTACAATCCGAAGGTGTCAGTGATCTGGTGGAACATGGACGCACTGGATTGTTGCTTGCCGCTGAGGATCATTCAGAAAATGAACAGATCGCTGGCTATCGCGCGTATCTGGAACGTCTGATCGAGTATCCAAAGGAGCGAATGCATATGAGCTCATCAGCTCTCTCAGCGGCTTTACCACATACATGGTATGAGGCCATGGAGTTGCTGGTACAAGGCTATAAGGAGGTCATAGCACGTTCTCACGTGGCTATGGCAGCATAGTTGCGCGTGATAGGGCAGTCCGAAAATATTGTTGTGGCTTGAAATCTGAAGTTACTTTCTTTAGCATGGCTAGCGGCTAAATGAGGCGCGTACTTCAGACTTGTATCAGTTTCTGTAACGCTTTTTGATAGGCTTCGTAGGTTCGATTGTCAAATAGCACAAAGTGTATATGCTGCAAGCTGGCTGGCTTGCGTATATACGTGAGTATTGTATTGAGGGCAATCGGGGCCGCTAAATGTACTGGATAGCCGTAGGCTCCTGTACTGATGGATGGGAAGGCGAT
This sequence comes from uncultured Chloroflexia bacterium, assembly GCA_963699315.1. Taxonomy (GTDB): domain Bacteria; phylum Chloroflexota; class Ktedonobacteria; order Ktedonobacterales; family Ktedonobacteraceae; genus Dictyobacter. Next base: position 1,463,801 of record OY969433.1, on the reverse strand, counting down.
ACTTTGCAGATGATGTTGTTCAGCTAGCTCAAGGCAACGCTGATAAGTACTGGCAAGCAATCGTGCATCATCGTCACGCTGTTGATAGATAGGACCTACTGCGTGGAAGATATAACGTGCTTTTAGATTGCCAGCCGTTGTTGCGATAGCACTTCCAGTTGGACAGCCGCCAAGCTTACGACATTGCTCTAAAATGCTGGGACCGCCAGCTCGATGGATTGCTCCATCAACACCCCCACCGCCAGCAAGAGCTGCATTGGCGGCATTTACAATAGCATCAACCTCAGCATCGACGATATTGCCACGCTGTAATATAAGTGTGACGCCATTGATTGTATGTGTTGACATACTTGGTTCCATCTTTTATCAAAATATAGAGTATTAAATCATCAGTATGCAGAGAGACTTCCACATATTATTGCCAAAGGAGCGAGGCACGTTTTGAGACGTGGCATAGCCCTTCCAACCTCGACGGCAACGTATATCTCAACGTCGTTTGAGCAAATCAGATGCATCTGCATACATCGTTCTGGCGAGCTCAATGTCGGATGTTGCTTGGGCTATGCAATGGTGGCAGTGAGAATTCGGTACGACTTACTATTTTTTGATTACAGCCTCTGAGAGTTCTTTGCCCGGGAAAAAGCGGACACGCTCTTTGGCTGGTACTTCGATTGGTTGGCGATCGCGTGGATTTACCCCCTTGCGTGCGGCACTTTGGCGTACTTTGAAGGAGCCAAAGCCTACGAGACGAACCTCGTCGCCTTCCTGCAATGCTTCACGAATTGCCGTGAGGGTAGCTTCTAACACTTCAGACGCCTGTTTTTGAGAAAGCTTTGCTTGTTTAGCAATACGCTTGGAAAGCTCTTGTCGACCAACGGTTTGTGTGGCTGCCTGTTCGGACTTATCTTCGGCCATAGGATTGATTTCCTCCTTGCAACTATCAACACACGTCGCCTGTTTGCCCAATAGCACTTTGCCGGGCTTGTAGAGCGGCGTTACAACCTCACTGCCGATTAGGAGTATAGCACGCGATTTTAAGAAATACAAGCTTCGCACTATCAATCAAAAAAGGGTATTTATAGTGAACCCGCTTCTCAAGCCGCTCTATGTCCTGATTGCCAATCAAAAAGTGGCCTGGGAAGCCATCTCTACACAAACTTGTTCTATTCTAGAATATGGTGCGATTTTAGTTATCGCTTATATTCTCGAACCTATTCTAGTGAGGTGAAGATTTGGAACGGTAGAGATTACTCTCATGGATACGTAGTGGGAACGATGTAATATAGAATGCCTGCTTGGGATTTTGCAGAAGAATTTGTCTTCTTCACCGTAAATATTCTAAATTGGTCATCATTTCACTCATTGCATATAGCAAGCACCTTCAGTTTATACCCATGTTTAGCATGGCTAAGCAACGAATCGATTAACTTTGAGAAGTTGAACTGTAAGTAAATCTATAATTTATGCCAAACCCTGCTGATGATATTCAAGGATATTTATAAATTATTATTGAATGCTGCTTGAATGCTTCTGCTGATCCAGATAAAATAATAGATGCAAAGAGAGCGGAAACTTTTGTCAATGAATACAGGGAATTGTCTCGGGATCAGAACGATTCTCTAGAGAATAGAGATAACTTAATGTCATTTAAATCAGTAGTGGGTTTTGTGGATTAGATCAGGATGTGATAGTAAAGGTTATTTCTTCTCGACAAAGAAGTAGATAAAATGGGAATTTTGGGAATTTGCAGAAGGACGTGGCTCTTTTGAGCATATGGTCCTAGTACAAATTCGGCCAAACAGGCTTTTGTCGGCCTTGCTCTACAATTACTGCTGCATATATTGCTTGTAAAATCTGTTTGATCTCCTTATATAACACCTATAGAGCCACCAAAAAAAGTTATCCACAAGTTATCCACGCTTGTAACACAAATTGGTCTGCAAGACTCTTTTCCCATAGGCCTAAGAAGTGTTACAATGAAGTGGGGGAAAGTGGGGAATTTTGGTGAGGTTGTTGTATGGCGGCGATGATAGGGATGTATATCTGAATTGAGTAAAAGTTCTTAATGATTTCACTGGAGGCGTTTGCTCGCCTCGGGGTGAGAAAGTATGGATGCTATCTATGTTTCTTGGTGAATACGAGCATGCAATCGATGCAAAAGGTCGTATGGCTGTTCCGGCAAAGTTCCGTGCTCAGATGGATCGCGGCGCTGTTGTTAGTAAGGGCATGGGAACGTGCCTTTCGGTCTATACGGTTGAACACTGGGAGCAGCGATCAAATGAATTGGTGGCTGGCATGTCGAGTGACGATTTGCGTGATTTTGAGCGACGTATTTATCCAAGCGCTAGTGAAATCGAATTAGATGCCCAGGGGCGAATGGTCATTCCTGCTAAATTACGGGCGTATGCAAATTTAAAAAATGAAGTAACTGTGGCTGGTGTACGCGATCATTATGAAATCTGGGATCGTGCGACCTGGCAAGCTTATCAAGAACGACTTGATACTGAAGGAAGCAATATTCCTTTTTAGCCGCTTTAGCCGAAACTATTAGCTGTAACAAATTTAGAAGTAGCAAAAACATATGTCGTCTGACTATTTAGAATTTATATCTGGTGACAATGGAACAATCACAACATGTGTCAGTGATGTTAGATGAGGTGTTAGAGTATCTTCAGCCAGTAGCTGGCGGACTCTACATTGATGGGACGTTAGGTGGTGGAGGCCATACAGCAGCCATTTTGGAGCGTTCCGCTCCAGATGGAAAGGTCCTGGGAATTGATACTGATCCCCAGGCACTGATACGTGTGGGCACACAATTAGCTGAGTTTGTCGCCAATGGTCGTCTCATTCTGGCGCATGGCAACTTTGCTGATCTGTCTCAAATTGTGGAGCAGACAGGTTTTGGAAGCGAGAGAGGCGTCCAGGGAGTCCTGTTGGACCTGGGATTTTCATCCGATCAGATGGATAATCCCGAGCGGGGTTTTTCTTTTAATGCCGATGGGCCGTTAGATATGCGTCTCGATCAAGAGTTGCCTTTGACCGCTGGCGATCTGGTTAATGAGGCAAGTGAGCATGAGCTAGCTGATATCTTCTGGCGTTATGGCGAAGAGTCACGTTCCCGACAGATTGCACGTCGCATTGTGCGCACGCGGGAACAGCATACAATTACCAGCACAGCTCAGCTTGCTAAGTTGATCGCTGCGGGGGTGCCGTATAAACCAGGTTCTATCCATCCCGCCACTCGTTCATTTCAGGCTCTGCGTATAGCTGTCAACCGTGAATTGGAGCGCTTAGAAACGGTCCTGCCGCAAATTGTGGATGTGTTAGCCGCCCCTACAGCAGAGGATGTTTCAGGTGCTGTTGAGGAGCAGGAACCCAAGGCGGGCAGAATGGTTGTCATCGCGTTCCACTCTCTTGAAGATCGCATTGTCAAAGAGTTTATACGGCGAGAGGCAAAAGATTGTATCTGCCCTCCCCGTCTCCCTATCTGTATCTGTGGTCACAAAGCGCGTTTACGCAATCTGACTGGTAAGCCTATCCCGCCGGGCGAGCAGGAAATCGCACGCAACCCTCGCGCTCGAAGTGCCAAATTACGAGCTGCTGAACTGATAAGCAACGCGTAGTGTGACATGTCTAGGGGAGAGGCGATGCTGGTCTCCCTGAAGCCGATGCGTGTGAAGGCGCAAGCTCAAGAGTTCGAAGGAATGCAAGCGTATGTATGGCATAACAAAGCGCAATAACGATGTTCAACATAACAAGATTGAATCACCAAAAACTGTTTTTAGTGCCAGACGGGGCCGACAACGACGACCATTTTTCTTTCATATGGGGCCAGTAGCTCTATCTATTACCAGCGTCCTGCTGATTGGACTGATGGCAGTACTTTATCTTAGTCAGGTGGGACAGGCAGCAGTCGCCAACCAGCAGCTTCAAGAGATACGGAGCGAGCAAACAACTCTGCAACGTGAGGATCAAGACTTATCTCAGACGATAGCTATTGAGCGATCTCCTGCCTATATGTCTACCCAGGCGGCAAAAGCCGGTCTGGTACCTGAAAATCCAAGTGATGTGAAAATTATACAAATCCCTGGCTTGCAGCCACTCCCTGAGCAAGGGAAATAATCAGATAATTTGACCAGGTTGTGTAATGCCTGTATGAGGAGACTGTAGATGAGTATAGAGTTGCGCCGTGCACGAAATCGACAAATGATCATTTTTTTGTTGGTTTGTACAGGCATGGTCGTTTTATCTAGTAGACTCTACTACTGGCAAGTCATGGATGGTTCAGTCCTGGCGCGAGCTGCCAACGCCGAACATACAGAAAATCAAACCCTGAGTGCCCCCCGAGGACGTATTTACGATGCTGCTGGTGAGTTGCTGGCTACCGATATTGTGCGTGATGATGTTTATGTTGAACCATCGCAACTTGTCACAGATTATCCTGATGGTTATCAAGCTGAACGCGGTCAGTTGGTACAAAAGTTGCACGCAGTCCTGAGCAATATCTCTATCACGACATTGCAGAACGCTTTGGATTCGGCTTTACCGACTGTGCGTGTGGCGGTTTCAATTACGCCGCAGCAGAGTCAGCAGTTGCAACAACTGCATCTACCCTACACCTTTTTGCAACAGCGCACCTGGCGCACATATCCCGGCGGTGATCTAGCCGCTCAGGTGCTAGGATATGTGCAGGAAAATGAGAGTGGGGTCGCGCCACAAGGGGTATATGGCATTGAGGGCATGTATAATACTCAACTAGCAGGCAAGTCTGGAAGTGTCACGGCCGAGACCGATCTGAATGGAAATCCATTGACGGTAGGTGCTAGTTCTGAGCAGAATGTAGTTGATGGCGCTGACTTAACTCTGACCATCGATAGTACAATCCAATATGATGTCCAAAATGCATTGGCCCAACGCGTCAAACAAATGGGAGCGGAGAGTGGAACCGCTATTGTGCTGAATGTGCGCACGGGGGCTATCGTGGCAATGGCGGGTTATCCCTCGTTTGATCCCAATAATTATGGGGCGTATGCTTCAGATACAGGTTGTCGAGGTCAACTGGAAGTCTATTTTAATCCAGCTGTCTATTGCGCTTATGAGCCAGGATCGACAATGAAAGCTGTCACAATGGCGGCCGCTCTGGACCAGAATTTGATTACGCCAGATACGACTATTGATGATACAGGCGTTTTAACTTTTAATGATGGTACACCGCCCGTTTATAACTGGGATAAGTTAGGTTATGGTACCGAGTCGATGACGCAAGTGCTGGAGCACTCGGCCAATGTTGGGGCGGCGTGGGTCGCCACTCAAAAGCTGGGAACAAAGGGTTTCTATCCCTATGTGCAGCGTTTCGGTTTCGGACAGCTTACCGGCGTACTACAGCCAGAAAGTGCGGGTTCGTATAGAACTCCTACCTCCGTCGGTTGGTCGCCCAGTGATCTGGCGCGCCAGGCCTTTGGTCAAAGTATTCAGGTGACGCCCTTGCAGATGGCTGAAGCATATCAGGCTATCGCGAACGGCGGAACGATGATGCAGCCGTATCTGGTCTCATCAATTAATAATAATGGTCATGTGACCACAACGAAGCCGCAGGTGGAGCGCCAGGTCATTCGTGCCAGTACGGCAGAGACACTTACAGGTATGTTGGAGAAGGTGGCTGGATCGGAAGATATTTCGGTACCTGATTATAGCGTTGCCATTAAAACAGGAACTGCAACGATTCAAGGAGAGCCGGACACCGATACTGATGCCTCCGTGATCGGGTATCTACCCGCCTCCAATCCGCAATTTGTAGTGTTAGCGAAACTTGATCATCCACTCGTTTCCATCTTTGGAGGTACTGCGGCGGGTCCTTTATGGGCATCGATTGCTCAACAATTAATGTGGCACTACAATATTCCGCCTGACGAAGCGGGTTAGGCGGATCAATAGAGCGCAGATATAGTGTGTTCTCGTAGTGAGATACCTGTAAGCAAAATAACAATGAATGGTAGCTATGGTTGTAGGGTGTCGTGTGATGAGAAGGTGTGATATGAAAGAGAAACCCAAAAAAGCACAGCAAGATCCAAAGATACTATCTAATCAGCCTGAAGAACTAAGTGTAACCTGGCAAGAATTATTAGGTTATCGTCCTTCGTTGCTTGCACAAGAGAACCTTGACGGTAGCAATCAAGTACTTTCATCTGGAAAAGGTATCCCTACGCTCGAATATGATCCCTGGAGTACGTTATTACAAGCTAAGGGTGTTGAGAGTTTGCACGAAGCGCACTTGCAAATCAGCCCACAGGAAGTAGAGCAGATGCTCCAAATAATGCAGGAGCAATCTACTCAGCAAGATGATGAAGGTTCATCATCTCGATAGCATGAGATCGGAAACCTTATGTTCCCTTACATTCAGATGAACAATGTGCCGCAGCACCTCTCTAGCAACGAGAGTTGTGTTTCTGAATGTATAAGGGTATCACTGAAGAACAGTGTACTAGAAAATATGTTCTATGTCAAGGCCACACGGTGTCGCCCTATGAGAAATTTCCCTGCGGGTAATCTGGATTGCTAGCAGGTTATGGATGAGAAGTAGAGAATAGAAACTTCATGCCACAAGAAAATCTCAAACGAGGAAGAAAAGCAGAAGAGAGATGGATTAAAGATGTGCGGCGTAAGGATCTTACGCCACCCACCTTTCATTCTCCCGTGCTTGATCCAGTAGTACAGAAAGGCCATCCGCAATCGAAGATGCCAACCAGGCATGTGCCAGTACGGAAAGAACGTAGCAGCTTGGCACGGAGAGAACGTAACAGCCCAGTACAGCGTGAAAAGGTGAGTTATGCGGCCGAAGATACACTCGCAGAGCCTTCTAGCATGCAGAAGGATTTTCCGCGCCTGAAGAGTAGGCCTCTGCTTAATGTAACTCCTGAGGAAACTCTTGCGCAACTGGAGGAGTCGGCTAGTGTCAATACAGTATTGAGAGGGCCGTCCAGACGTATTGCTGTGCCGAGGCGCACTGCTGATCTACGGAAGTCGCCAAAGCGATCTAGTATACCACTGCAGGTCATCAGTGAGGAAGAACAAAAGAAACTTGAGTCCTTGGAGATGGTGCTTCCACGAGTGGCGGGCAAGCCAGATCCTCTTTTGTTGGTGGTCGTCCTGATTCTCCTATGTATCGGACTCGTGATGGTCTACAGTGCAAGTTCATTTACGGCCGCACGTTACTACGGAGACTCGTCATATTTCTTTCAGAAGCAACTGTTAGGTGCCACGCTGGGCGTTATAGTGATGCTGGTGATGATGCGCGTTGATTATCGACTCTGGCGGCGCTTCTCCTTGCTTGGTCTGGCGATTGGCGTTCCTTTGTTGGCCCTTGTGCTAGTTGTTGGGACAAGTGCCTATGGAGCCTCGCGCTGGCTTATGATAGGATCTTCGATATCTTTTCAGCCTAGCGAGCTGATTAAACTGGTGCTGGCCTTATATATTGCAGATTGGTTGGCACGTAAAGGGAATCAAGTGGGTACTTTTTGGTATGGCCTGGCTCCCTTTATATTGTTGGTGGGTCTAGTCATTGGTCTGGTGTTGCTGCAAAAAGATATGGGGACTGCCAGTGTCATTGCGATATTGACAACCGCAATGTTTTTCACCGCAGGAGCCAATATTTTACAATTTTTACCTGCTTTGGGATGTGGCTTTTTAATCTTTTTGTCCCAGGCTTTTAGCGGATATCGCTATTATCGTTTGATTGGTTTCCTTAATCCGTTTAAATATACGACCGATATTAATTTACAACTGTATCAATCTCTGTTGGCTTTGGGATCTGGTGGATGGTTAGGTGTGGGACTTGGAGCGAGTCGGCAGAAAACTGGTTATCTGCCCTTGCCGTATATCGACTCGATCTTCGCTATTATCGGTGAAGAACTGGGATATATTGGCTGTATGGCGGTGGTTGTCTTATTTATGATCCTTGCTTTTCGTGGTTTTCGCCTGGCCCGCCGTACGCAAGATGTCTATGGCGCATTGCTGGCGACTGGGATTACGACTTGGATTGTGGTGCAGGCTATGATTAACATTGGAGCGACAACTGGTACCATACCGTATACTGGTGTCCCATTACCTTTTATCAGTTATGGAGGGACCTCACTGGTTATTACGCTAGCAGGCATTGGCGTATTACTGAATATTTCTCGATATATTCAAAAACCAGAGAATCCAGTTCTTTCGCGGCAGACTATTACAAGAAGATTAAAAAGGAAAGTGGCAAAGTAAAGGAAAGAATCCAAAGCATTTCTTTACTTCCAATGGAATAAAAATTATGCGAGTTCTCATTTCTGGAGGCGGTACAGGCGGACATATTTACCCGGCTCTATCTGTCGCCACACAATTACGCACAAAATATAATGCAGATATTCTCTATCTCGGTAGCGATGATGGTCTGGAGATGCAATTGGTGCCAGCCGCAGGCTTTCGTTTGGCAACTATTAAAGCGGGCAAACTTCAGCGCTATCTCTCTGTGAAGACAATTAAAGGCATTGCACGCGTACCTATCGGTATGACGCAAGCGATAGGAATAGTACGCGAATTTCGACCTGATGTATCGTTTACTAGTGGGGGATATGTTGCTGTCCCTGCCGGGCTGGCTTCCAAAATTAATGGCGTTCCTCTCTTATTACATCAGCAGGACGTGCCGCCGAATCTATCCAATAAATTAATTGGCCCACTGGCGACGCGAATTTCCATTGCTTTTGAGGCTTCTCAAAAATATTTTCCGGCCCAAAAAACACTATTATTGGGAAACCCAATCCGGCAAGAAATTCTAGATGTGCGGCAAGTCAGTGTACAGCAGGCACGTATCAATCTCAATTTTGAGCCTGATTTGCCATTAATCCTGGTAACTGGTGGCAGCCAGGGAGCGCGCCATTTGAACCAGGTGGTATCACGAGCCTTACCAGAGTTATTGAAAACCTGTCAGATTTTACAGATTAGTGGACAGAAGCTATTTGATGAGACGCGCACACTGGCGGACAACTCGACAGCAGAACTAGATAGTACTTTAAAGCAGCGTTATCGGCTGGTGCCGTATCTCTCTGCTGAGATGCCGATGGCTTTGCAGGCGGCTGAATTGGTGGTATGCCGCGCGGGTGCGGCGACATTGAGCGAGTTGGCTGTATTGGAGAAGCCTAGCTTACTGGTGCCATTGCCTCCAGCGCTTGGCAGTTCACCACAAGAGCTCAATGCTGAGACTTTTCACAGTGTCAAAGCAGCTGAGGTTATTCACAATGATGCATTGACATCCGAGATATTAATCATTCGCATACAACGTATGATTAACTCAGCTAGATTGCTTGAGATGGCGCAGGCTCTCAAGGGCTTTGCTAGACCAACTGCAACTCACGATATTGTTGAGGCTGTAGTGCAGATGGCGCGGGGGATGGCGGTGGATGTGTCCGAACCTGAACATAAGGGGATAAACGCTTGAAGAAGTCACGCTTGCATTTTATGGGCATAGGAGGCCAGGGTATCTCCTCAGTGGCGCAAATGGCGCATGTGACAGGAGATACTATCGTCACGGGTTGTGATCAGCGAGAGTCGGCCACTGTACGGGCCCTGCGTGAGACAGGAATTGATATACAGATTGGTCATAGCGCCGAACATCTTGATGATGTAGATACGCTGGTTATCAGTCCCGCTGTTCCCGCGCTGGACCCTCATAATCCCGAACTGCGGGCTGCTCAAGAGCGTGGCCTGCGTGTGGTCAACTGGCAAGAAATTTTGAGCGAGTTGATGCAGAGTAAATGTGTCCTCTCCGTAAGTGGTGTGCATGGGAAAGGCACAACCACGGCTATGCTCTCGTTGATGTTGGTGGATGCGGGTCTTGATCCGACTTGCGAAATTGGTGCTGTCGTGCCACGTTTCGGGGCCAACTATCGTCTCGGAGAGAGTTCTTATTTCGTCAATGAAGCGGATGAGTTTAACCATAATTTCTGGCATTATCATCCACGTCTGGTAATTGTCACCTCTATTGAGTATGAGCATCCTGAGTTCTTCGCGGATTATGAGGCTTTCTTGCAAGCCTTTGAGCACTTTATCCGTGGTATGGATCTGCAGGGCGATTGGCCGCTTGCTCCTACGGTGATTATGAATGCAGATAGTGCTGGCTGCTGGGATCTCCGCGCGCGACTTGAAGATTGGCCTGGACGCTTTGTAACTTATTCTGTCGCCGGAACCTTGCAGGCAGAGCACGGGCCAGCAGACTTCGAAGCCTATGATGTTACTCTGGATGGCGAGACAAGTTTTCGTGTGCGCACTCAAGTTGGTAATCCTTTCCCCACAGAGCAGGTTTTTCGCTTGCCTCTGCCAGGAGTCTACAATATTGAAAACGCTCTGGCGGCCCTGGCAGCTGCTCACGTGCTGGATATAGATGCATCGACAATCGCACAGACGTTAGCTGGTTTCTATGGTACTCGGAGACGTTTTGAAATACGTCAACAAGGGCCTTTGCGGGTGCGGGAGCGCATATTGGATGTGACACTGGTGGACGATTATGCGCATCATCCCACCGCCATTGCCGCTACACTGGAAGCCGCTCGTCGCCGTTATCCGGGGCAGCGTATTGTGGCTGTCTATCAGCCACATATGTATAGCCGCACGAAAACCTTTTTGTCGCAGTTTTTGCGTGCGTTTGATGCGGCAGATATCGTCATTATAATAGACATCTTTCCAGCACGAGAGCACGATACTGGATTGGTTCATGCACGTGATATCGTGAATGGCCTGGCGCAGCAACCATCCTTTGCGCTGGGAAAAGCTCAGGTGTTGTATGGCGGTAGCATCGCTAATACAACTGAAGTGTTGTCTGACATACTACACTCAGGCGACCTCGCAATTATCATGGGCGCTGGAGACAATTACGTCGTTACTGAAACATTACTCAAAAACGCACAACAGGTCTAGGGGAAATACTATGACATTCGATGCTGAGATTGCCTATACCGAACTATCTGCCCACTTCGGCGCACAGGTGCGTCGGAATGAGCCATTAGCGCGCCACTGTACCTTTGGTGTGGGTGGTCCTGCTGATGTATGGGTCTCAGTTGATACATCTGAAGACCTTATTGGTCTGGTAACGATGTGCTCGGAACAACGCTGGCCATTACTCATTACGGGCAATGGAACCAATGTTCTTTATGGCGATGCTGGTGTACGTGGAGTGGTCGCACGGGTTGCTATCAATGCCTATACGCTTGAGGATAGGAGAGATGGTTCTGCTTTTTTAACGGTCGGCGCTGGTATTAGTTGGCCACGCATTATTAATGACATCGCTCGTCTGGGATGGGGCGGATTAGAGTTTGGCCCTGGTATACCAGGAACATTAGGTGGCGGCGTCGTGAGCAATGCGGGGGTACATGGACATGATCTGGGACAGGTATTGGAGTGGGTGGATGTCGTCGATGCCCGCTTATGCGAAGAGCATGCGATCGCTCCAACCGTCGTACGTTATCAGCATAACGAGTTGGAGTTGAGCTATCGCCATAGCCGTTTTCGAGCTCAGCGGCGCGTCCAGTTTGACGAAGATGGGAATCCTATTGCGGCCCCGCGTAAGCTGATCGAGCCAGGCGAGATCGTTATGCAACTGGGAATTCGCCTCCAGCAAAATGATCCTAAACAGTTGAGAGATACGATTGATGAGCATAAACAATATCGCAAACGAACCCAGCCGCCGCAACAGAGTGCGGGCTCTGTCTTTAAAAATCCTCCAGGGGATTACTCGGGACGGCTGATTGAAGCTGTAGGATTGAAGGGAATAAGTTGCGGGGGAGCGCAGATTTCGGAGCGTCATGCCAACTTTATTGTCAATGTAGGTGGAGCACGCGCAGATCACGTTGCCGCTCTGATCAAAGAAGCCCATCAGCGTGTCTATGAACGCTTTGGGGTGGATTTGGAACTAGAGGTCGAACTGCGCGGGGAGTGGAAGGTATCATGACATGACAGAGAGGAAAAAACTACCGGCACAGCCAGCAACGCGTAGCTATAATCATTTGAAAAAAGTGTATGATCCTCGTAGGGATGCGTCTGTCAGGGAATCCCAGCGTTATGAGTCAGTCGCTCCAAATTCGTTGAAACGCGTCGTTACTGTGCCAAATTCAGATCCTTCGGCGGCATGGCAAACTTTTGATCAACGTCAAAAGCAGTTACGACATGTACGCGCACGTTCACAGCCGCCAAAGAAGATGGTTGCTCGTACGTTTGTACAAACTGGCGTACGGGCTTCAAATGGACGTATACCGGTAGCCCGCCGGCCGCTGCCATATAAATCGTCGATTCCACAACGAAGTGGACGCAGGCGTCTACGGCGTGGTTTTTTCTGGAAACTGTTAGGGATTTTTACGCTCATAGTGTGTGCGGTTGCGCTGGCCAACTTTTTGTTGACCGGCGCAATGTTTCGCGTGCAACATGTGGATGTAGTAGGGACGAATGACGCGGTTCTGCAGCAAAGCATTAACCATATGCACATTGAAGGGCAGAATATCTTTACTCTCAATACAGGGAGTTTGCAATCAGAGATAAAAGCGTCTCCACTGGTGGCGTCAGTTGTCTTGAGTAAACAATTTCCCGACCACCTGACTATAACGGTTGTGGAGCGCAAGCCAGTTACCCTCTGGCAAGCCGGGCAAAAAACATTCAGCGTTGACGCATACGGAATGGTCATTGCGACAGCAAGCAATACCCCCGAAGCAGCAAATTTAGGGACCGTTGTTGATATTACTCAACAGAGTGAGCAGGCTCAGCACCTTCAAAAGACTGAGCCATTGCTACGCCCTGGGACGTATTTAAAGAATATAGATACTGCATTTGCGAGTGAGGTTTGGCAACAAGTACCTAAAGTGGTCGACATTAGTACCTTCAGCCTGTATTACGATGGTACAATGTATGCTAGTACCATCAGTCAAGTGGGGAATGGTGCGGATAGTAGGGGATCATATATTATTGAGAGTCCTGCGGGTTGGAAGGCATATTTAGGAGGATCTCAAGATCCCAATTCGCTGGATAATCGTCTCAAAGAATTGACAGCGATTTTGCATCTCGCAAGCCAAAAACAACAGAATATAGCTACTATTGATTTACGTTATGGTCTGCGACCAGTCTATACATTAAAATAGTAAGAATGTGAATAGATATATCAAACAGATCTCAACTTCTGTATTTGTAGTGAGTCTTATAAGTAAACCGCCTAATAGGAGCATAGATCGTGCAAGAGCGGGTGATCGTTGGAATTGACGTCGGAACAACAAAAATCTGTGTCCTGGTCGGCGAACTGGATCGTGACGGGAAGCTGAATATTGTTGGCGTTGGCACCTGCCCTTCACAGGGGTTGCGCCGTGGTGTGGTGGTGAACATTGAAGAGACCGTCACTTCAATTGCAGCGGCGCTAGACCGTGCCGAGCGCTTATCTGGTAAGAAAATTACCTCAGCCTATGTAGGCATCGCTGGAAGTCATATTTCATCGGAAAATAGCAAAGGTTTTGTCGCCATCTCCCCGAAGAATCGCGATATCGAGCAAAACGATATCAGCCGTGCCTTCGAGGTGGCACGCGCAATTGCTATCCCAGCGAATCGTGAATTAATACATGTAATCCCGCGTGGATATGTTGTTGATGGACAAGAGGGCATCAAGAATCCGATAGGGATGTCTGGTTTCCGCCTCGAAGTAGAGGCCCACATCATTACGGGCTCGGTCTCCTCGATGCACAACTTAATAAAGTGTGTCCAGAAAGCGCATGTCGACATTGAAGACCTCGTTCTGGAACCATTGGCTTCAGGTGACGCCGTTTTAGAGGAAGGAGAGACCGATCTAGGAGTTGCCCTGGTGGATATTGGCGGTGGGACTACGGATGTCGCAGTTTATACTGATGGGGCTATCTGGCATACTATCGTGTTGCCAGTCGGTGGCAACTTAATTACCAGCGATATTGCCATCGGCCTACGTTTGCCAGTCGGGGTAGCTGAAGAGCTCAAAATTACCTATGGGCATTGCGATCCGTCAACAATAGATGAAGACGATATGATTGATTTGTCACAATTTATGCCTGATTGTGATGATTTGGTTCCACGTAAACTGTTGTCTGAAATCATCCAGGCCCGTGTAGAAGAGATCATCTGCATGGTCCATGAAGAGATCAAAAAATCTGGCTATGACGGATTATTACCAGCTGGCATCGTTATTACAGGAGGAACAGCCGAATTACCAGGTATCTTAGAATTGGCTGGACAGATCCTTGATTTACCAGCGCGTATCGGTTCTCCACTAGGCTTACACGGCCTGGCGGATTCTATTAACAGACCGGCTTACTCTACAGCGGTTGGTTTGTTGCTTTGGGGCTTGAGTAATACTTCGCTCCTGATGGAAGAAGATGAACTGATCGACGAGGAAAATGAAAATAATCTTGTTTCTCGGTTTGGCCGCTGGCTAAAAGCATTTATTCCTTAAGCGAAGGGGCTCATGTATGGGCGGATAACCGAGTCGAAAGTGAAAGCGATTGAAACTAAAGCAAACTTATTCGTTATACACATAAGGTGTGTCCATCTATACATGAGAAACCCGAAAGGGGGCCACGACGAAAATGTTACCAATGGGAAATCATCAACTTGAAGGCTTCGCCCAGATCCGTGTCATCGGTGTTGGCGGAGGTGGCAGTAATGCGGTGAATCGCATGATACAGGCCAATATGACGGGCATTGAATTTATTGCTATTAATACAGATGCCCAGGCTTTACTACTGACAGAGGCACCGCATCGTCTCCGTATTGGCGATAAGCTGACCCGTGGCCTTGGAGCAGGAGGTAATCCGAGCGTTGGCATGAAGGCGGCAGAAGAGAACGCTGAAGACATCTACGAAGCTCTTAAAGGCTCCGATATGGTGTTTATTACAGCAGGCATGGGTGGTGGTACTGGAACTGGAGCCAGCCCTGTTGTCGCTCAGATCGCACGTGAGGTGGGTGCGTTAACGGTAGGTGTTGTTACACGACCGTTCACGTTTGAAGGTAAGAAGCGCTTGCTCTCGGCTGAAGAGGGCATCAATAATCTGAAGCAGCACGTGGATACCTTGATTACGGTTCCCAACGACCGCCTCTTGCAGGTGGCAGATAAGCGCACTCCTCTCTCCGAGGCATTTCGTTTAGCAGATGATGTGTTGCGCCAGGGTATCCAGGGTATCAGCGATCTGATTACCGTACCAGGACTGATCAATCTGGACTTTGCCGATGTGAAGACGATTATGTCGGCTGCCGGTTCCGCTTTGATGGCTATCGGCGAAGCGAGTGGAGAGAATCGGGCGGTTGATGCGGCTCAAATTGCTATTTCAAGTCCATTACTGGATATTGATATCAGCGGTGCTCGCGGTGTGCTCTTCAATATTACTGGTGGGATGGATATGACTCTGTTTGAAGTCAATGACGCTGCTGACATTATCAGCCAGGCGGCTCATCCAGAGGCAAATATTATCTTTGGCGCAGTACAAGATCCTAACTTTGAGGGGAAGGTGAAGATTACAGTCATCGCTACAGGTTTTGATCAAGTCTCGACGATGCGCACGTCAGGCTTTGCTTCACCACCTGCACGACCTGAGTATGATCGAAGCCGTTTGTACACCATCTCAAGTCCATCGCAGCAGTCGAGTGCCGCTAGTGCTAGCAACAACAATCAGGCGGCACGTGCAGGATCAGCGCCGAATTATGCGCCTCCAGTTACACCATCGTTGGTACATCACCCGACCGATCCCCCAGCTGTGGGACCAAGGCATCAACATCCAGCCGCAGCATCGTCATCGAGTCCGGCACTGCCACCATACTCACCTGATGCTGGTCGCCAGCGTGGTTACACACCGCCTCCACCATCAATCCCAATGCTGGGCAATGATCTAGATAGTGATGAGGATGATCTGGATATAGCAGATAATTTAGTTCACCCAGATATGGATGAGCTTTCACTTCCAGCTCCAGAACTAGAAGATCAAGCATTACGACAGAGGCCTGCTGCCAATCAGTCGCAACGGCATGTGCGACGTTTAGATCGTGGTGCCGCTTCCGAACTTTCACGAGGGAATCGCAATACACCATCGGGAGATGTCATTGACATTCCAGCCTTCCTACGCAAACGATAACGCGTGATTAACAAGAAGCAGCGCTTCAGTTTCACTATCTGTGATGCTGAAGCGCTGCTTCTTTCCTGCGAGAATGTTTTTGGGCGGTAAGCTTAGGCGTTTCTTGTTTTACCCAGATTACCAGGAATCTCTTTGTTCACACCGATATGGTTGACAACGACGCGAACGCCGGGAATACCGACAACTTCACGCTCCAGTGCAGCTTTCATCTTAATATCCGGTACATCTCCGTAGAGTTGCAGAATGTAGTTTTCCACTAGCACTGAAATGTTCGTAGCGCCATCAAGTTTCCCTTGCGCCTTTAACGTCTCAATACGTGTGTAAGCAGCATTGAGAATACTGTCTTCTGCAACGACAAAGTTACGTACCGCAGCGACACCTGGAACAGCACGAACCTCTTCTTCTAAGCGTTCGCGTTGTACTTGTAACTCGACCTTTCCGTATAAGGTGATTATAGCACCTTCAGGCGTCTCTCTCTCGAGTTCTACTTTGATTGGATGAACGCTATAAGCTGTACTTCCAAAGGTAACAATGCGCTCGGCAGCTGCGTATGCATTTTCCAATACCACTTTAGCTGGTAATATAACAATCGGTTTTTTGCTGGCAGCTCCATCGGGTGGAGCCATGGGATCTTCAAGCGCCCATCCCATGATACCAACGATAATAAAGGGTATTGCAATAATAGTGATCCAAGGGGCGTCTGGGACAAACAGTAAACCGGCCACAGCTACCAGAATAAAGGCACTTAATAAAATAGGCCACATGCTGGGTCCTGGCATATGGATATGCGGTTCTGCTTCTCCATCTCCCTGATATGATTCAAAAGACGAGTCTAACTCGTCCACTGCGAGATTTGCTCTTTGAAGAGATGATTCCATATGTGCTCGCTCTCCTCCACAACTGTGTACAATTAGCGAGGACTCTTATTTTCTGAATAGTTGTCCCTGTCTATAAGCATACCAAATATATGAGGTTCGTGCAACCAAAGGTTAAATATGCCAGAGGGTTTTCAAGCTCTGCTTTTACCATCGACAGACGCAAAAATAGAGCTTGAAAACCTTGCAATATATTATTCACGACGATGAAAGTTGCAATAATTCCTCTTCTAATTCTTGCCAGACTATAGTTGATGCCTGTACTGGTGTCAATGACTTATTCTGATGGGTCGCTTGAATGATGTGTTGGGCTATGCGCTCATTGAAGTGGCTTATATAACTGATTTGTTGCGAGCGCGATGGCATAATGCCCAACTCAATAGTTGATAGATCATAGAAATCATTCGGTTCAAAGGCCACCACGAATAGGTCAACATATTTTTGTATCAGATCAAGGTAGCGTTGCGTAAAATAAGATTTTTGTGTGCTGGAAATGTAGAGGCTACCAACAGCACGATCAGTGAGCAAAATCGGATAAGCTACAGAGCTCTCCTCACCATCGAAGGCATGGAGGGGGAAAATCCGCTCTATCTCCGCTCTATTTCGTATCACGATAGGATGGCCAGTAATCAAGGCATGTCCACTTAGAGATTCTGCACCGAGAAATTGTACCAGGTGTCCTACTTGATGCTTCCAGGGAGGTGTACCCCGGCCAGCCATATGTCGCAAACTGCGGATACGTTTCCCCGATCTGGGTTTGACACAGCGGGCAAGCATGGCCATCATGCCAAGTTGGTGAGGATCCAGGTGTTTTAAGATTTGTTCTAGCAGCAGGTCACAGATTGCCGACTCTCTCAATTGAGGCAAGTTGGCGGTATACATATTTAATACCTGAGCGTAGAAAGACGCCGGTATGTCAGAAAAATCATCCTTCTCGTGCGGCTGCATGTGAAGAGCATATGGGTATTCTTTAGTAATAAGGTCTATCAGCGTGTCACGGTCACTGGGCAGCGCATCGGGGAGGAGTAGCAAATTATCTGCACGTGGGTTGGATTTGTTAGTGGTCCAGCGTATAAGTGTAATCGGGCTAACCCCAATGGCATTAGCAATGCGGTGGCGTTCATCGGGATCCGTAATAAGTTTTCCTAATAGCGTACGCCAAGTCTGATCTTCTTCCATTGTATCATCTTTTTTTAATCGCACGGAGACCCATGCATTCATGCATGGGGAGGAAGTGCGTTCCTTTCTGTCTTTTGTACCATGCGCATGTCGTATCCCCTTGCAGGGACAAGAGAGACGTGTGGTCTCTTCCGCATTTAAAATATCTCTTGCATTGCTTTAAACAAAAATTATCTATTGTGTAGAATAACCTATCCGACAAGCCTAGTCAATTAGCAACATGCAATGTTCGTCAGTCTTTATAAGAATTTAATATCATTATCCTCTGGAGGGACGTAAGCATACACTATTATTTATGTGCGGACCATTTCGTTGCGATGGACTGCTATTGAACAATAAAAAAGGATGAGGTTTATGCACAAACCTCATCCTTTTTGTCAAACCGACAAAATGTTGGATTATTTCTCTTTAAGTAGTAGTTTCAGATTGGTAGCCATTTGTGTTGGTTGGAAGCTATCATCCATGACAACGCGTTCGTGTCCTTGTTTGTCGATAAGGTACAGAAATGTGCTGTGATTAATACTTGTTGGGAGTGCTTGCGCATAAACACTATAGCTTGTCCAGATAGGGGATAGCTGTTGTTGTGTGCCAGTCAGAAAATGCCAATATGTTTGCATGTTATGTGCAACAGAAAAATTGAGCGCTGCGCTAGTTGTATCCCCTTTAGGATCGGTACTCACAGCGAGCACTGCAACTTTGTGGGCATCCGGACCAAGCTGTAGTAAGCTGGTATGCAAATGTTCAGCTGTCACTGGGCAGATAGTTGGGCAATGTGTATACATAAATGTCACAATAACTGGCTCGCCACGAAATTGCGCGAGTGAAACCGCCTTCCCATACTGATCCGTGAGTTGGAAATTTGGAGCTGGAGTACTACCTAAATCGGTGCCTTGAAGTCCCGATGATGTGCTGCTGCTAGAGCCAGTGCTACCACCGGTACTCGGTGTCGATATATTTGATTGATGACTCTGGATGAGAGTAATCACAATGACGACTAGAATGGCCAGGGTTATGACAGATAACCTTGAAGCAAGTCGCCAACTCATACGTATACTCATAATAATGTCATCCTGATAACTAGAAAAGCACTCGATCGACGACCATAACTGCAAAGATGGCAGCTAGATAGCAGTTTGAGTACCAGAAAATAGTACGTGCCCAGTTTTTCTTCTGATCTGTTAGCAGGCGAATTGCCATATAGATGAGAATTCCATCCAGAATCGTAGCCCCTGCCATGTACAGATAGCTCATCGTATGTGTAAGAATGAGCATGAAGGTAACAGCAGTAAGCAAGAGCGTATAGAGGAAGATCTGGCGGCGCGTTTCAGCATCACCGACAACGACTGGTAGCATCGGCACATTGGCTTTCTCATAGTCTTTCTTGATGAGAAGAGAGAGTGCCCAGAAGTGGGGTGGCGTCCAGTAGAAGACAATAGCGAAAAGCCAGATAGCTGGCAGTGTTATGTTGTTTGTCACGGCCGCCCAGCCAACCAGGACCGGTACCGCTCCTGCAGCTCCACCAATGACAATATTTTGGGTCGAATTACGTTTGAGTCCTAAGGTATAGACAAATACATAAAAAAGAATAGCCGCAAACGATAGTTCTGCACTGAGCAGATTAACAAATATGGTGAGGAGGATGAATGAGCCGACGCCCAATGCAATACCAAAGATCAGTGCAGGTACAGGTTGCACACGTCCGGATGGTAAAGAACGACGTTGTGTGCGCCCCATAATCTGATCAATATCACGATCAATATAGCAATTGATAGCGTTAGCGCTACCTGCGGCCATCGCGCCGCCAAGCACTGTGGCCAATACTATTCCCAGATTAGGCAATCCTCGACCAGCAATCGCCATTGCTGCTACCGTAATACCCAGTAGCAACACGGTGACATGTGGCTTCATCAGATTGATATAGGCTGACAGGGTCTGGCGCAATGCGCTCTCCTGTTTTGGCTGTTCAATTTCACTATGGCTTAAGACCTTCATACACGAAACTCCCTTTAGTCTAATAAGTTTGACGTTTACTATTTTCGGCGTCATTCCTGATATGACCCTTGCAGTCAGTTTCTTTAGCCTTACAATTGCCTAAACATTTTAGATTATCCAGCCTGAACGCCAACTGCGGATCTCAGAATTTACTGGTCACGTTGTTTGTGTGCATCTCACTTGTCGCGTTGTTTGTGTGCTGCTATAGTATGTAAAGGATTTTTCTAAATCAGGACATCTGTATTTAAATGCTTGCTTTTGGTCATCATCGCCAAGGGACAGCCCGCAACTTCTGGATACCGGCATAATACGCCTACCTATTCAGGCGCTTGTAAGGTTTCCTTTTGAAATTGCAAGTTTTGTTTCAGGCTCCATAGCTACACTACGCCAATATAGTGGAACACTGTTGCCAAAAAAGGTATCATTGTTCATCATTACACAAACTTATAGGGGAGATTTATACGTGAGGATGCCGGTATTTCGTAGGACAAAACGTGGCCTTACCGTGGTGGTGGGTCTGATATTGTCCTCTATCTTATTAACCGCATGCGGTGAAAACTCACCCTCTATCTTGAAAACCGCAGGTCCGGTGGCAGCGACTGAGAGTGGTCTCTTTTGGATGATTTTGGGTATATCTCTGGTCATTTTTATCCTGGTTGAGGGAGTATTAGTCTACTCGGTTATTCGTTTTCGCGAACGACCGGGGTCGCCTACTCCTCATCAAAACCACGGCAATATGACATTAGAATTGATCTGGACAGTTATCCCAACTATCATACTTTTTATCGTACTCTTTTTCACAATTCGTGGTCTATTGCAAGTCGCTCCAGAGGCCGAGCCTGCCGCAACTGCGGCACAGCCGAAGGTTTCGGTTACTGCAGTTGGTCACCAGTGGTACTGGTCATTCTATTATCAGGCATACAATGTTACCACGGCTGACACATTAGAGGTGCCCATCGGTACCACTATAAATGTTGACTTGTTCTCCAACAATGTTATTCACAGTTTCTGGGTGCCAGCGCTCACCGGTAAGACCGATGTGATCCCTGGTCATGCCAACACCAAGTGGTTTGTGGCTGACAAAGAAGGCGAATATATGGGGGAATGTGCCGAGTTTTGTGGTCAACAGCATGCGAATATGCGTTTCTCGGTCAAGGTAGTATCGAAAGATGCTTTCCAGACCTGGATTTCAGCGCAACAGCAGGCAGCCGCAGCTCCAACCAGCACACTGGCGCAGCAGGGCGAAACACTCTTTAAAAATCAGTGTTCATCCTGTCACGGTATCGTCGGTGTAGATGCGAAGCAGTACTATAACGAGGCGGTGCAATGTACTGATCTGCCTGGTGGTCATCCCAATGGTTCGCCACAATGTTTGGTTGGTCCGAATTTAACGCACTTTGGTAGCCGCTCATTGATTGCGGGTGGCGTATTGACTAACGATATCTCGGATGGTAAATGCGATCCCAATAATGCTAATCTGCTCCAAACCTGTAATCTGGCGAAATGGCTGAATGATCCCCAGGCAATCAAGCCGGGTAATGACATGGTCATTGGTCAACTTACAAAAGGTCAGATTTCGACATTGGTTGCATATCTAGAAGGGTTAAAATAACCTGTCTTGCCCTGTGACTCTTTGTTTGAGGCTAGACACTGGAGGATTTGCTCATGGCAACTAGCACTATCGGTGAACGCACACCCATAACTACGGGTGTTCGCCGAAAGCGTTTTAGTGAAACCTACGTTGGTGAATGGATTACGACGACCGATCACAAACAGCTCGGTCTGATGTACCTGATTACAGGTTTCTTTTTCTTTGTGGTTGGCGGAATGGAAGCTCTGCTGATCCGCACACAATTGGTTTTGCCAAATGGTAAGATTCTTGATCCTGATACTTATAATCAGATCTTTACCATGCACGGCACGACTATGATTTTCCTGTTCGTCATTCCTGTGCTATCAGGCTTTGGTAACTACCTTGTGCCACTGATGATCGGCGCACGCGATATGGCATTCCCACGTATGAATTCGTTTGGCTTCTGGTTACTACTCTTTGGTGGTATCTTCATGCAGTCAAGCTTTATATTTGGGCAAGCGCCAAATGGCGGCTGGTTTATGTATGCTCCTTTGAGTGAGATTGCAGCCGGTCATGCCTATCAGGCTACAGCACACATGAATGCTGATTTCTGGCTATTGGGTACAACCCTGCTGGGAGTTTCATCTATCGCTGGTTCGCTCAACTTTGTCGTAACTATCTTTAAGTTGCGTGCGCCAGGTATGAGTATCAACCGCATGCCACTATTCACCTGGATGACTCTGGTGATGTCGTTCCTGCTGCTCTTCGCACTGCCAAGTTTGACGGTAGCTAGCGTACTGTTGCTGTTGGACCGTCACTTAGGGACGCATTTCTATCAATATGGCAGTGGTGGCGACCCGCTCCTCTGGCAGCACTTATTCTGGTCCTTTGGCCATCCAGAGGTGTACATTCTGATTCTGCCCGCGTTCGGTATCGTGTCTGAAGTTTTGCCGGTTTTCTCGCGAAAGCCAATCTTCGGTTACACGTTTATCGCCTGGTCGGGCGTGGCTATTGGATTCTTGAGCTTCACCGTATGGGCACACCACATGTTCGCGGTCGGTCTGCCGTCGATTGCGCAAGCCTTCTTTGCTACCAGTACAACGCTCATCGCTATTCCTACTGCGGTGAAAATTTTCAACTGGTTGGCGACCATCTGGGGTGGTAAGCTCCGCTTTACCACGGCGATGCTCTTCGTACTGGGCTTTATTGCCATGTTCTTGATCGGTGGACTAAATGGTGCGGCTCTGGCCGTAGTGCCATTTGACTACCAGATTACAGATACATACTTTGTGGTAGCGCATATTCACTATGTACTCTTTGGTGGTACTGCACTGGCAGTCTTTGGTGGCATCTACTACTGGTTCCCCGAAATTCACTGGTAAATTGATGGACGAGCGTCTGGGCAAGTGGCATTTCTGGGTAACCTTCATTGGTTTGAACCTGACCTTCTTCCCTATGCATATCCTGGGTATTCTGGGTATGCCTCGCCGCGTCTATACATATCCTTCGAATCTGGGTTGGAATGATTTGAACATGATGTCTTCCATTGGCGCGTTCATTATCGCTTGTGGAGTCCTCATATTCATGGTCAATATTATCAAGAGTATGAAGGCAGGACAGGCCGCTGGTAGCGATCCCTGGGATGCTTTCACATTGGAATGGGATACCACATCTCCTCCGAAGAAATATAACTTCCTGGAGATTCCGGTTGTACGCAGCCGTCGTCCATTCTATGATAAGAAGTATCCAGAGGTTGCCGACTGGAAATCCATCGTTCACTAATGATTTGTTATGCAGTCAGATGAGCTGCGCTCGTTGCAATGATCGGAGTTACTGGCTGCATATTGTATATACTTAGTGAAACATATATCCACATTGGTGGAACAAGACTGGTAGAGGTACAAGGTGTCTCAAGAGCAAAAAGAAGGCGTAGAGCAACAGGTGTTACATGAGGAGCATCGCGAGATATCCGCTCCTCTCGCGACTCCAGTTACCCCCGACTCTGTGCCATCTCAAGATATTCAGGAGTCGCAACAAGAGGCCACAATCCCAGGGGGAGAGCAGAAAACCAATGTGACAGGGAGAAAACGGACACGCCCACGAGGGCGTCTGGTAAATGCTGAAGAGGTGATGCCAAAGCCGAGTCTCTGGCCTTTAGCCCTGGCATTTTCCATTGCCGTTATACTCTTTAGTGTCTTAACTGGCCCGGTTGTCGCTGTGATTGGTGCCATACTGCTTGTTGCATCAGCTTTGGGGTGGATTTTGGAGCGTCGATAAGAGGTGGTCTGGCCTGGATGTAGGAAACTATCTCTAGTAAGTTAGGGAGTTATTTGTATGAGTGTTGCTCACGGTGAGCAAGTAAGGGTTCTTGAGGATCACGGCCAGGAACGCGGACATAGCATGAACTGGTGGGGGATGGTTTTTTTCATCTCCTCAGAAGCCCTGATCTTCGCTAATCTAATTGCCGCTTTTCTCTATTTGGAGATCCGTAACAGCGGCGAAATCTGGAGAATGGACAATGTCATTACTCCAGCGATAAATACCGTTATCCTATTGGCTAGTAGTGCTACTGTGCACTATGCTGGTTCCGGTATACGCAAAGGTAATGTGAAGCAGTTAATGTTGGGGTTAGCTGGAACAATCATCCTGGCTGCCATCTTCTTGACTGGTCAGATAACTGAGTATATTAGTCTGGCCACGCAGCCACATCCCTTCACACTTTCCAGCAGTATCTTTGGATCTGCCTTCTTTACGTTGACTGGCTTTCACGGTTTACACGTAACTATTGGTGCAATCTTCTTGCTTGTTTGTCTGATCCGCGCTGGTCGGGGACATTTTACCAAGGAGCACCATTTCGCGGTGCAAGCGGCAGAGATGTACTGGCACTTTGTTGATGTTGTCTGGGTGTTTGTATTCACCCTGGTATACCTGGTTCCATTACTGCGCTAGCATCGTCTCCAACTGTAGCAAACATAAAAATGTGGCCTGTTATCTATCAGCGATAGCAGGTCACATTTTTATGTTTACCGCTCTTTGTCGAGCAAGCACGCATTTCGGAAATCCCGCTCATCATTACCTATCTAATTGAGATACTTTCGTAAGAAACGTATTCTTATCCATATGCTCTATTTACAGCCTCTTTATCACCGTCTGAAGTAGCAAAAATATGTTACAATTGGAATAGATGCCATCCTCATTAAATCATAACAAAGAAAGGGCAGAGTAGTATGAAAGATGCAATGCACAGTGGAGAGTCTGGCGTTGCAGTTCAGCATACTGAATTGCGTAAGCGAAGAAGCCACACGCCTCTCTACTGTTCCGTATGTACCAGTCGTATCTGGTTTGATCCTGCTGACGTGTTAGAACCAGATGACGTACCAGAGCCGCGCCTCTCATGGATTCTCTGCAAAGTATGTTACCAAGCATTGCAAGTACAATTGCAGAAATCTCCGGTGCATTCTCCTTTTCGTTTGCGTATAGCGATGGGGTTAGTGGCGTCAGAACGTTGGCCGCATGCCTATTCCACACGTGTCCGCGAATACGTAAATGATCGGCGCTGGATCCTCTTTATGGCAGCAGCATTTATTATTGCCATGCTTGTGCACCTTGCACTTATCGTAATAATCGCAGGTATAAAATAATTAGTCCCCATCAACAGGTACTACTTAATAAGTTGGAAGATAGCCCGATACAATAAGCTGAAGCGTGCCCTCAGCTTCTTTCCCGCTTTTTTGTTAAGCCATGTGTGGTTGACTCTTTTTGCTAAAATATGAGTAGCCAGATACTGGTACACATCATTATCAGGCGGGAAAGGTTAGTTTTTGATGTCCACCTCCATTGAAGGAAACCACAGTAAGAACACTGGTGGGTTATGGATTGCGGAGAACGTAACAACGCTAGCAACCCATCCAGATGGTAATAAAGTGACGATCCCAGTCGGATTTACCCGTGAGTACCAAGTACTTGCTGAAATGTGCTCAAGTATGAG
The DNA here is from genome assembly GCA_963699315.1 of uncultured Chloroflexia bacterium. Classification (GTDB taxonomy): domain Bacteria; phylum Chloroflexota; class Ktedonobacteria; order Ktedonobacterales; family Ktedonobacteraceae; genus Dictyobacter. The sequence goes on along the minus strand of OY969433.1, from coordinate 1,438,046 downwards.
CAGTGGCTTCATGCTGCTCAACCCTCGTGGTCGTGTCACCTATTCAAACGAGAGCGCCTTACGTCTCCTTCGTCTTGACAGGAATGATCGTACCACCTTACAAGAGTTTGATGTCCACCAATATTTGCTGACTCTGTTGGCAGATCCGCAGCAGTCGCGTGCAGAGCTAGACCAGATCTGGCAGCATCTCGATCAAGAATCTTCGACCGACCTTTCTCTGGTTGATGCAGCCGTCAATTGGCTACGTATGCGCAGCTTTCCTGTGCATGATGAGCAAGGACAACTCTTAGGGCGTGGAGTTTTGCTTGATGACATTACGCTGGAACGTTCAGCTACCGCTTCGCGTACTGAGACCCTGGTGATGGCAGCTCATGAGTTTAAGACGCCGCTGGCGATCATTAAAGGTTGCGCGACAACCTTGCTGGGCGGCTCAGCACGCTGGGACCCGTCGATGCAGCGCGAAATGTTACAGATGATCGATGCTCAATCTGACCGCCTGTATGATGTGCTGAATACCTTGCTTGATGTCTGGCGTTTTGATGCGGGTGCGCAACCGTTACACCTGGCGCAAGTGAACTTTTCGGAATTGTTAATGCAGTTGGTCAAACGTTGGCAGCAGCAGGCGCCCGATCGCCGTTTTGTGCTTGATCTACCAGATGGCATCCCTACAGTGAATTGTGATGCTTTACGTATCGAGACAGCATTAAATCACCTCCTGAATAATGCCATCGTGTATTCGGCAACGGGTCAGATCGTCAGGATTGCGCTTGGCTTTACGGATGAAGAGATACGCGTGAGTGTTAGCGATGAAGGTATTGGTATTGCATCGGAACATCTAGAACGAATTTTTGATCGCTTTTATCGTATTGAACATACCAATAGCCCACACGCATCCGACTCCACGCAGGATGAATGGTCGGTTGGGGTCTCGCCCTCTGGTAGTGGCCTGGGACTCTCGGCTGCGCGAGCGACTATTGAGGCGCATCGTGGCAAGATTTGGGCAGATTCACTGGGAGATGGAAAGGGCTCGACGTTCTTTTTTACTCTGCCATTGATCGTATATCCTTCTGTGTCTCAGACGATGCCTGCCGTGCTCGATGAGGCAGAAATAGCCGTCTCTCAGCAGAGGAAAGTACGTAGTAATACTTCGCCATTAGATCAAGGTCGTCGTGTACGTGTGTTAATGGCGGAGGATGATGCACGTCTGGCACGGTATATTCGAGCTAATCTTGAAGAACAGCAATATCGTGTGCGTGTGGTCAGTCATGGCATTCAGTTTTTGCGACAGCTCGATTTAGAGGAGCCTGATATCATTTTGCTGGCTGCCCATCTGGCAGATATGAGCGGCATTGAATTACTCAAACGTGTGCGTGAGTTCTCACGTGTTCCTATTATGATGTTGTGCGATGCCTGTGGAGAGGATGAGCGTGTTCAGTTCTTCGATCTAGGTAGCGATGATCTTGTACTGAAGCCCTTTGGTATGCGCGAGTTATTAGCCCGTGTACGGGCTCTACTACGTCGTCAAGCACCCCCTACCGAGCACACACAGAATCAGTCTATCTTTACTACTGGTGACCTGATTATTGATTATGCTCAACATCAGGTACAGGTTCGTGGAAATATTGTCCAATTGAGTCGTACTGAATATAAGCTATTGGGTGCTTTGGCTCAGAACGTTGGCATGGTAGTTACGCATGAACTCCTACTCGAAAAAGTGTGGGGACCTGAATATCATCGCGATATTGACTTTATCTGGGTCTATGTAAGTCGATTGCGTCGCAAAATAGAAGTCAACTCACGCCGTCCCGAATATATTCTGACTATTCCTGATGTGGGATATAAGCTCGTAAAGCTGTAGGGTGATATATCTAGCTATGTCAAATCCGCATCGGTCTGGTCTGTCAGGCACTTACAATGTATAAATGAGCCAGAAAAGTTGAAAATAGAAAATATTCAGGCCATTGTAAGGGGATGTACCTGACTATCAAAGATATTGTAATGTATGCCTCGTATGCTTAGTAAACGAAAGCATTCTATTCATCGGATAGATTAAGTAACGATAGAGGTATATATATGTCGCAAGGGCAGACATCATCAGTCGCAACGGTCCTTTTGTTGGAAGCTGACCCTGCAATTCGCCGTATGATTACGCTTGGTTTACGGCATCGTGGATTGCAAGTGATCGAGGCAACTTCTTTATCGGCTATCTTTTCTTCTGATTTGCCATCCTTTGATCTCCTTATTCTGGATGTTGATAATGGCGTGGCTTGCAATTGGACAATGCTGGAGGCCGTGCAGGAAGATCCTGCGCTTGCCGTTTTACCCACGGTTGTCCTATCATGGGAGCTTCCGGTTGAAGATGTGCTGGCGAATACTTCTCGGCAGAGTGTCTGTGTGACGAAGCCATTTGATGCACGTGCGTTGCATGAAGGTATCGATCACTTGCTGACTATGCGTACGCTTGAGAAGGAGAATCAATTGGCACAGGCGGAGGCAGACTTACTGGCTTCGTATAATTCTCATGGTTCTGCCAGTATCTGGCCTGTCGTTACTGCCGCTGGCGTGCTGTTAACCGTGATTGGATTGCTGTTGCAGTTTGTCTTGACGATCGCTGGTCTGATTATCGTGATTACTGCGTTGTTGCTCTGGACCATTGGCTCACGTACACAGGTGGAACCTACCAAAATTTCTCTGAGTGTGAGCAAATAGTCGCGCACTACTATTTTTTCCCTACCTATCGTAGATCGCAAAGCATAAAGGTGGCTAGCAGGGAAGCTTGAATAATGGTGGATGTGTATTGCTGAGACATGATTCTATAATTCTACCCGTATACTATACGTCTATAGTTTCAAGAAGCTAAGAAGTCGTAGAAGTCGTTAGAAGGAAGTAGAATTATGCAAACAATGAGTAAAAGGTTAGATAGCTTACGCGTTGCTATTCTCCGCTTCTTATTCTTCTCTTATTCTCCTCTTTTGCCCTGATGATAGCTCCTGCTAAACATAAAATATTCAGGTCATTGTAAGGTGGTAGCTAATGCTTGCAAGTTGACTATCAGGCTCAAGCACCATAATCGAGTTGATGTTTTTATCATGTAAGGAAAATTTGTGATGTGGGAATTGTGCATTTTATGGAAGTAAATAATGCAACTTTTAGAAAAACACGCAAGCGTAACATCACTATTTTTATAGTGACCAATGTATTAATCGTTTGTGTACTTGCGTTGCTCTGGACGCAACTGACGACTCCCAAAGCGAGCACTGCGACCCATTCAGCAGATGATCTCACAGTTGCTCTAGGTGATGCCTCTAGTCCACTGTTGGGTAAGTCGGCTCCCAACTTTAATTTGCCGCTTTTACAGAATAGTGGCAAGAAAGTAAACCTGGCTGACTTCAAAGGTAAGCCAGTTGTGATTAATTTCTGGGCATCCTGGTGTGATCCATGTAATCGGGAGGCTCCCTTACTAGAGGGTTCATGGCCTAACTTGCAAGCGAAAGGCGTCGAATTAGTAGGCATCGATGGTGGTGAAACAGCTAGCCAGGGTATACAATTTACGCAAAAATATGGAATTACATATACAAGTATTGCCGATACCATCGATGGTAATACAAGTCTCTCTTATGGAGTGACGAGTATGCCAGAAACGTTCTTCATTGGTCGCGATGGGAAGGTCGCCGCTCGTTGGACTGGTCAGATAGATGAAAGCGCTCTAAAAATGGAGCTGGCCAAAATTGGTGTGAGTTTAAATTAAGGCTACTATGTGGGAAATTTTCTGGTTTGTGCGCCTTGTACATATTCTGGCGGCTACAGTCTGGGTCGGAGGGAGCTTTATGTACCTTGTGGTCGTAATACCCGCTCTCCGCTTTGGAGGGGCAGCGCCGGCAGTAGGAGCCAAGATAGCAGAGTTTTTCAAACAGATGGTGAATATCTGTGTCGGGGTGTTGATTCTCAGTGGCGCATATCTGGCGTTTGATCGGCTTTCGCAGACTCAACTGGGTTTGGCGTATATTATCGTACTGGGCCTCAAAATTCTGGGGGCGTTGGGATTATTTGCCCTGGCGATATATCTCGGTCAGAGCAACATTCGTCGTCTGGCAAAACGCTCGACGCGTCTCTCGAAGGCGGCTCCCCAGTTGATGCTGGCTCTGGGCATCCTCCTATTTGTACTGGGTGCACTTCTTAACACATTATTTGAGGTGGCGGTCACGCCACATTGATGGAGGTCGTATAGTGCAATCTGCTGTAGATAATCCAATCGGCGAGCAGAAAAAAGCAGCTCGGCCACGTAAGCGTGTTCCGTTCAGTTTTATGCTGGCTGGTATCGCCATTATCGGCGCTATTATTTATCTCGTCTATGCTAATACGCAAACGAGCGCTCTCTATTATTTGACGGTGCCTGAATTAAGGCATTGCACTGATTGTGTGACACGTTCTGTACGCGTCTCTGGCGTTGTGTTGAATAAGTCGGTTGTACAAAGTGCCGAATCTCAGAGTATCTCGTTTACGATTACTGATAGCAATCAGACGTTACCTGTCACTTATAGTGGTGTTGTGCCAGATATCTTTCAAGCTGGCGTTCAGGTAGTCGTAGAGGGGCACTATACGGGTAGTGGACCATTTCAGGCCCAAACATTGCTTACGAAGTGTCCATCAAAATTCCAGTCCGCGACTCCCACAGCGAAATAAGGATTGACTGTGTACTTTTCAGATATTGGCATTATTGCTCTTATTCTAGCATTGGGGTTTGCTGTTTATACAGTCATCGTGGCTGTTGTGGGTGCAGTGCGTTCTGCACCACGATTAGTGACGAGTGCGAAGCATGGCTTGTTGGTAGTCACCTTCTTTTTGCTCCTAGCCTCAGTAGCATTAATTGTATCGTTTTTGATCCACGATTTTGGTGTCAACTATGTCGCCGAACACTCTGATCTCTCAATGCAGTGGTATTATGTGTCAGCAGCATTTTATGCTGGCCAGGAAGGTTCATTGCTCTATTGGGCTGTCACGCTTGCGCTCTTCTCCACGTTATTTGTCGTAACCTCAAAGCGAGCGCCAGTGGCTCTAGTGCCATATGTGATAGCAACTTTAATGTCGATTGAAATCTTCTTGTTGATAGTCCTGACGACGGTGACGAATCCTTTTACACGCTCAACAATTGCGCCCCATGATGGGGTAGGACTGAATCCCCTCTTGATGGATCCAGGTATGCTCGTGCATCCGCCAACGCTGTTGATGGGATATATGAGTTTTGCTCTACCCTTTGCTTTTGCGGTAGCGGCAATGATTACGGGACAGTTAAGCTCTGATTGGCTACGCTCTATTCGCCGCTGGATGTTGGCATCCTGGACCTTACAGACAGCCGGTCTGCTGTTAGGTGCCTGGTGGTCGTATCACGTACTTGGTTGGGGAGGATATTGGAGCTGGGACCCGGTTGAAAATGCGGCCTTGCTGCCCTGGTTGACTGCGACAGCTTTTCTACATTCTACCATGGTGCAAGAACGTCGAGGAATGCTGAAGGTCTGGAATCTCTTCCTGGTGATTATGTCTTTTGCCCTTTCGGTTTTTGGTACGTTCGAGGCACGGAGCGGATTGATCAATTCTGTACACTCATTTGCGTACTCGGATATTGGAACCTATTTCCTTGTATTTCTGATTATCGTCATTGTATTTTCAAGTGCATTGTTCTTTTTTCGCCTTCCCAGTTTACGTGCTGAGCAAGAGTTTGACTCTGTCATTTCGCGTGAAGGCGTCTTCTTACTCAATAACCTGTTGCTGGTTGGCATCGCCTTTGCTGTATTGTGGGGAACCCTCTTTCCATTGATCTCGGAAGCCTTTCGTAATCAGACGATGACCGTGGGGGCTCCGTTCTATGATCAGGTCGTGGGTCCGTTGACGGTGGTGCTTGTGCTGGCAATGGGCATAGGACCTCTATTGGGATGGCGACGTACCTCTTCATCGGCCCTCTGGCGCAATGTGAGCATACCAATCGTTGCAGCGGCGCTATGCGCCGTCCTGTTGCCTATTTGTGGCATTACCAATGTGGAAGCGAACATCGGATTCTCTGTGTGTGCGTTTACCGCTGGCGCTATTTTCTATGAACTTTGGCGCGGAGCTCGTGTACGTCATAGCCATGGAGAGCCATACGGTAAAGCTGTATTTATGCTCTTCCGGCGCTATCGTCAGCGTTATGGTGGCTACGTAGTGCATCTGGGATTAATCTTGTTGGTTGCCGGCATCGTAGGATCAAGTTTTTTTCAGCAGGAAAAAGATGCATCCCTCACGCCCGGTCAGGATATGAGTATCGGTGGCTACAGTTTTACTTTCCTTGGTAATATTGATGCGAAGGATAGCAGCAATGAAACCGTCTCAGCGCAGGTACAGATCTGGCGTGATGGTCAAATGTTGAGCTATGCCTATCCTGGTCGCGTAACGTATACAAACTATCCGACCCAGCCGACCAGTACGATTGTGATTAAAACGTATAGAGGGACAGATGTCTATATCTATCTGGCGGATTGGCAAGGAGCATCTATAGCGAAGCTGAGCATCTTTATTAATCCGTTGGTGTCGTGGGTATGGGGTGGTGGTGTCTTGATGATTCTGGGGGGCATCCTTTGCTGGTGGCCCAGTCGTCGCCGATCTCTAGCAGCGGCGCGTGCGCCCAAGACTGCCAGGCCGAAAGAGGCTCCGTTACCAGCTTCTGATGTTGCCAGTGGAGAGGCGATCGTATGAGTACCACAAGAGGGAAAAATCCACCACAGCGACGTTCATTGTTGCTTATTCTGGCTGCCGTTGCGATCATGGCAGCCGTCTGGTCCTGGTTGTATTTTGCGGTACCACAACAGCAGTCACTCGATCAACATGTGCGCAGTGTCGCCTCACAACTACGGTGTCCCGTTTGTCAGGGAGAATCTGTTGCTGATGCTACCCCGCTTATTGCGCAGCAGATACGTGGCTATATTCGTCAGCAGATACAGGCAGGAAAATCCGATCAGGAGATCATCCAGTATTTAACCAGTCGCTATGGCTCGGAGATTGATTGGGTTCCCCGCTGGCAAGGCTTTACTCTCTTGGCCTGGGTGGTGCCTATTGTTTTGATGTTGTCTGGCGTTTTTTTTCTCTACTTTGTGGCCCAAGATTGGCATACGAGCGCGGCATCGGTGCGTCTGCCCGCGACTGGATCTGAAGAGAGTAGTGGGTCTGGTGATATACCCATATCTTCAACTGATGATGTTGATTTAGAGCATTATCGAGAGCAACTCGAACAAGAACTTGCCGCTGATGATCCGCTCTTCAGGCGGCATATAACGGAGGTAGACTGATGGCGCTTGCTATTGCAATCATCTTAGGAATACTCGCTCTAGCTTTTGTTCTCTATCCGCTCTATCGACGGCCTGCGGGCAGCGAAGCTGCGATTATGCCATCTCGATCAGCTGAAACACCCAATACGGGTGAGGTAGAAGCAAAAGAACTGGTCGCGCAAGAGCGTGCAGCTCGTGCAGCCATTCAGGAAGTAGAGTTGGATTACCAGCTGGGCAACATCGAAGAGGCAGATTATCGCACGCTTCGCGAACGCTATATGCATCGTGCTCTGACCGCCTTGAAATCACGTTATGAGCGTGAGCAAAACATCGATGACGACATTGAAGAACAGCTGCAGAAACTAAAGGAGTCGTATGAAAAAGCTGATCAAGAGTAGCATAGCGTTAAGTATGTTGCTCACTTCGCTTCTAACTCTGCTGTTGTTCTTTGGGAATGCATCTCTGGCTCACGCTGCAACTATGAACGGACAGATTTCTGGTCAGGTTGTAGATGGTAGCAACAAGAATGCGCCGATACCTAATCTGAACGTTACATTACAGATGGCGCAAAATTCTACTACAAACGATGCGACCTCGGTCAAGACCGATGCAAAGGGCAACTTTCTCTTTCAGAAGGTGTCTACTGATCAGACTATTAGTTATGTCGTTTATACACGCTATCAGGATGCTCAGTACGTGAGCGATGCGGTTACTCTGAACAATAAGCCCTCACAGACCATAACGTTGCAAGTCTATGAGGAGATGCATAGTACAAAGAATATCGCCATTCTGCAGGCTAATGTACTGGTGCGCAATACCGATCCAGCCACCGGACTGATCACTGTTTCTCAGGTCTATTCTTTTGACAACTTGAACCCAAAGACCTATATCGGTTCGCTCAATGCAAGTACTGGTATGCCAAATGCACTGCTATTTTCATTGCCATCAGGAGTACGTAATATCACGTTAGGGGCAGGTTTTTCGGGCTATCAAGTGCTTCAGGTAGATAAAGGCTTTGCTACCAATGCCGCTCTCCTGCCTGGCATGAATGATTTTTCTTTTTCTTACGAGGTTCCTTATACCACATCGAGCTATACATTACCCTACAAGACGCTTTATCCTACCGTTTCATTATCTTTTTTAATCGATCCAGACCTTCATGCTAGCTCGAAAGAATTAAACTCGGCAGGCATCGTCAATTCAGATAATCAGGTATATCATAACTATACAGCTTCGACATTGCCTGCCAACTCTCCGGTTAATATTACTCTGCAAGGATTACCATTATCAAAAAATACGGCTGGCTCCTTCTCACTGGATGCTAGCGCTATCTGGTTAATTATAGGTTTTCTGGCCGTGTTGGCTTTGGCGGTACTGATAACCTGGGGATTCATCTATCGCTCCCGGAGGCGGTCCAGCACATCTCAGCAGTCGTCAGAGCGTGGAGGCGGTAGTGTACCAAATGAGGCAATCAAAGGACGAGCCAAAAAAGCTCCGTCTTACGCAAATCCTGAGCAGGCGTTGCTGCAAGAGTTGTTGGTATTAGATAATGATCATGCATCTGGCAAGATCAGTACAGCGGTCTATGAGGAGAAACGTAGCAAGACCAAAGCTCGTTTACGTCTGCTGATGAGCGAAAAAGAGAGTGTAAAGTGATGAGCAGGTCTGTTTCTCCACGTATGATGCCTCAGCTTGTCTCAGGGCCGTCCACCAATCTGGTGTTGGAAGTGCGGCAGCTGAAAAAAGCATATGCTTTGAAACCTGTACTGCGACGGATCGATCTGGCTCTGCCACGTGGACAACGTATGGCTTTATTGGGTGCGAATGGGACTGGTAAAACGACGCTGTTACGTATCTTGGCAGGTCTGAGCAAAGCGGAATCCGGCATCGTATGTATCGATGGGCTGGATAGCCGCGCTGCTCAGCAAGAGATGCGTCAACATATCGGATTTGTGGCCCATCAACCGTATCTGTATGAAGAGTTGACTGTCCTGGAGAATTTATTATTCTTTGGACAACTCTATTCAGTTTCGCAGGCACGTGAGCGAGCTTTAGCGCTATTAGAACGCGTTGGCCTAGAGCGGCGGGCTAAAGAGCGCGTGAGTGTTTTGTCGCGAGGACAGATACAGCGTGTGGCCTGGACGAGAGCGTTGTTGCATCGTCCCAATCTGCTTTTACTCGATGAGCCAGACACTGGACTTGATCAAGATGGCCTCGCTTTAATTGAGTCCTTACAGGCTGAGCATTCTGCACAAGGGGGAAGTATCCTCTTTACCACGCATCAATTGGAGCGAGCAATCTTGTTGAGCGATCAGATTGTGATCATTGCAGGTGGGCGTGTTGCCTATCAACATGAGACGGCAACGTTGTCGCTGGACGAGTTGCACCAATCATACGAGAGTATTTATGGGGGCATCTTACCATGAGGATGGCACGTATGTTTTGGTTGCAGGTGTGGACTATCCTTTGGAAAGATATGCGCTATGAAGTACGCAGCAAACAGACCTGGCTGGGTATGGGGATGTTTGTCTTGCTGGTGCTGGTCATTTTTAATTTTACTTTTGATCTGAATGCTAGCACCGTGGTTGCTATCGCTCCTGGAGCACTCTGGGTCGCATTTATCTTTGCGAGTCTGCTGGGATTGGGACGGACCGTGATCGCTGAGCAAGAGCAGGCTACAATGGATCGCCTTTTGATCACACCAGTCGATCGTAAAGCTATCTACCTTGCCAAACTCCTCGGAAATTTGCTATTTATTGGAGTAGTAGAAATCATTGCCTTGCCTGTCTTTGCTGTGTTGTTCAATTTGTCGATATGGCAAGCGCCGACGTTACTCGAACTTATTCTGATTGAATTATTAGGAGCATTGGGGATTGCCTCAGTTGGCACCCTGTTTTCGGTTATGGCGGCAGTCACACGGGCCAAAGAGCTACTCATGCCCATTCTCATTTTTCCTTTAGTTGTCCCGGTAGTGATCAGTGCAGTACGAGCGACAACTGCTTTGTTAGCACCCGTTGGTGGCGAACCACCATGGCTCGGTTTGTTGATCGCTTTTGATGTTATTTTTTTGAGTGTCTCAACGCTGCTGTTCCAGTATGTTGTTGAGGAGTGATCGCATAGTGTGACCGTCTATTGCGCTCTACCTCTCCTGCGTGGAGCCCATTAGGAGTAAAGATATGGCTTTAGCAAATCAAATATCCCATAGGAAGGAACGCCCTTCAAGCGCTGAGGTGAATGCGCAGAAGGGGCGTTGGCCGCTCGTTTCTCTGATCCTGGGAGTTCTCACGGCCATCACCATGTCAATTACAATCTGGATGATTTTTGTGTATACTCCCATCGATGCATTGCAGGGAGAGGCGCAGCGCATTCTCTATTTCCATGTACCGACTGCTTGGGTCGGCATGCTTTCGTTTGGAGTTCTGGCACTGGCTGGCATCGTTTATCTGTTTTATCCAGATGAACGTCTGGACTGGTTAGCTCGCGCTGCCGCAGAAGTAGGAATTGTCTTTTTGACGATTACCCTCTTCCTGGGAGCTATCTGGGGCAAACCGATATGGGGAGCCTGGTGGGTCTGGGATGCACGCTTAACTTCGACGCTAATTCTGTGGTTTATGTACGTGGGATATATGATGCTACGTAGTTATATGGGCAGAACACTTGAGAGTGCACGTGGCGGAGCCGTGATAGGTGTCATTGGGGTAATTGATTTGCCGATTATCTATTTCTCGGTGAATTGGTGGCGTGGACAACATCCTCTTCAGCAAATAGGGACCCCTGGCGCTTTGCCACCACAGGCTGTATGGACTATTATTGTGGCAGTGGTGGCTTTCACCTTGCTCTATGCTTTTATGATGGTACAGGCTTATCAGTTACAGCGTCTACAAACGTTTGCGCAACGCTTACGCGCTACCATTGAGTAACATAAAAAGGATTGAACGATGCAAACATACATGATTGTTGCTTATATAATTGCCTGGTTGGGGATCTGTATCTATCTGGTAATGCTGTCTATGCGTATGCGTGGTGTACGAACTGAGCTGGCGGCGGTTGAGGAGTTGCTCCGCGAGCAGCAGGATCAAAGGGAACTATAATATGGCTGTAAAAAAATATCCCATTGCTTCGTCGGCGATTGGGCTAAGCAAGCCAGGGAACAAAAAAGAATCTCAGCGTCTCTGGACGATAATAGTTGGAGATGTGCTGGTCTTTCTCATTTTTGCGGTTATCGGTCGTGATAGCCATGGCAAAAGCGATGGTCTGACTGCTATTGGTCAAATTATCTGGACAACGTTGCCTTTCGCGTTGAGCTGGTTACTCGTCGCACCTTTTCTGGGCGCGTTCCGACGGGAGCTGATGACTCATCCTAGAAAAATGGCTTTGACGACGTTGGGGGCTTGGTTGGCAGCCTGGCCGCTGGGAGTGATCTTGCATTTTGTCTTCGAGTGGCATGTGATATCACTTATTTCCACCCTCACATTTGCACTGGTGACTCTGATTACCAACGCCATCTTCTTGCTCATATGGCGCATCCCATTTGCGATTGCTAACCAGAAGCAAGACCATCAGGGACAAGTTCCGGCTAAAAAACTACGACGGTAATCTTTTCTTCAAGAGCCGCAAGATACCTTTCGGGGGATTTACAGCATTGTGGATCAGAGCCTTCTGTGTTCTCACGCGTCGATTTATGATCCATTCACCGACGAATGCCCCTGGCGGTCCTGCAGTCAGCAAGACCGCTATGCTCTCCGAAAAGTGGCGTGATTGCCAGAGATCAACGGATTCAAGCCAAATCGCGTGAACCACGCGTGCAATGAAGCTAGCTAACACCCTGACGATGCTTTAGATTTATCGCTATTGCTCCGATTATGGATAGCATAGGTGTTGATGAGACTACACGATGCTTAGGTGCTATTTCATAGATCATAAAGGGGCCGCCATGAGTAAGCAGGAATCTTCATATTTTGAGGCTGACCAACCAATTGATCAGCCCCAAAATCAGCTAGAAGAATCTTCTCAAAAAGATGCTAAAATTTTACAGCCTGAGATATCTGCTGATGTTGCTCAAAAAGAAATGCCTATTGAGCCGCAAGAATCAAGCTTTACGTCTGAATCCGCTTCCGATGGTAATGGTCAATACATAGGTACAGCACCATATGTACTTCCCACTTCTGGCACACCGAACTGGCGTTTTACTCGTAGAAGTCAGCGAGAATTGAGATATACATTGATGACCGTTTTGGCTGCATCTGTCCTGGTGATGCTTGTCTTTACTGTTTGTATGGGTTACATTGGGTTTGAGCATCCGACTGAAACATACTATTTGTCCGAAAAAGCTCACCAAAAAATCATCATTAACAACGATCAGGGACCAATCACTATTCATTGTCAGTCCCACGGCCCCTTTGGTTTTCAGGTTGAGCGCTACTCTAAAGGCTTTGGACCTGGCTTGCTTGGTATGGATGTTACCTATACACAGTACGCCGCAACCACCACCCTCACAGCGCATGTGCAGCCAGATATATTGTTCTCAGGTACTAGAGGCATCAATATTGATGTGACTGTGCCCGCCTTAAGTATTATTCAGGTACATACGGGTGACGGATTTATTGTTCTCAGGGGTCTCACTGGCAATATTGTGGCTACGTCAGATGAGGGGTCGCTGGAGGTTAAGAATTGCCAGGGGCGAATATAAGTAAAATAATGGATTGAATATGTTCATTGTCATTAGCGACAAGCATATTCAATCCATGTATCTCCAATTACTTATCAGTACTTTGGATGTTTGTCTGTTGAGTCTTGTTTTCTTTCATTGGTTGATTGGTTCGGCTTTGACCAGAATGGTATGTCCTCGTCTTTCCGAGTAGGCTGAGAAGGCTCTGTGCGCTCTTCAGACATTGGCTCGTATATTGTTGGCTCTTCTCTACGCTGGTAGGGTTCTGGTTCATGGCCAGCGGCGGCTGGATTATGCGTAGCCAGTTCCTGGAAGGCTTGCCATGATATTGGTTGCGGCGCGTATGGATTTATATGTTTCGATGTATCTGGAGCTATCAGAGGGACTGATGCATCGAAGTCTGTTTCTACTGTAGGTGTTTGCCTGCCTTCATTGGCTGTCACTACTGTAGGTATCTGTTCTTCTCCATCGCCATTTGCTTCAGCAATTATTGCCTTGTTGTCTACTAGGGGAGCTACTTGCTCCATAGAAGCAACATCAGCAGACCGTTGGACAGACGTTTCATTGCCTGTGGGTTGGGGAAGAGTATCAAAATTTGTAGCGCCAACTTGATTCCCAGGGTCAGTGTAGTTGCCAGAATGTATGTAGTTGGACGGGTTATAAAAGTTCGGTGCTGGCGGTGTGTTAGATGCGTAGAACATCGGACTTTGTGCCGCTGCTGCTGTGGCTAACTGATTTTTTTTGCGTCTGGACAATAAAAACCATGTTAACGCTAATATGATAATGATCACTACTAATAGTAGGAGCAGTAGCAGATAGGGTGGTTGTGATGATGATTTTTGTAGGTTCTCGTGTTTTGCTTGCTCTGATGTATAACTCTTGAATGATGCGACAACCTGGAATGCAGGATAATTCTGTTGGATTGCCAGGAAATCGCTATCTGCTTTGTGCCAATGGCCGGTACTGGTAGAGGTGTATTGGGTGAAAGCCTGTTCCCATTCTTTCTGAAATTTCCCTGGTGCCAGGTCAAGAGAAGAAAGAGTGCTGGTGATATCTTGTGCACTACTGCTTGCTTGTAAGAAGCTGGTACCAATCGGGGAATCCCCATCTTGATTAAGGAAACTGACAATGCCAACGATATTGCCATTATTATCTAATGCGGGACCGCCGCTATCGCCGTGCTCGACATTGCCGCCTACCTGAATGAGCGTACCGCCATTAGAATTTAGTTTAATTGAACTGACATAAATCTGGTTGATCGATGAGGTGAGATATGCAGTTGGATCAGGATTATCAGGATCTCCCAGATCACCATTACCAGGAAAGCCAATGATAGTTAAATTGTCCTGTTCAGCTACATTCGATGAATCTCCCAGACGAATCGAGGGAGTATCTTCCATCTTGACATGCACGATTGCGACATCATTTTTATCAACGGGACTTGACCCTTCAATTTTGTCAACCGGAGCATGAAGATACTGGGGAATGGAAGCCATCGTAAATGCATTAATCAGTCCTGAATAATCTGTGCTGAGATAGACCTCGCTGGTAGGTGTATCATAGTGTGCATCAGAAGGAAATACGCCACCAATAAGACTAGCATAAACATCATCGGAGGTAACAGGCGTCGCCAGAGTAAAGTTTTGATTGATATAATTTGCGACATCCTCTGACGCCAATGATTGAAGCGTATTATCCGTTGAGGCATCATGTGGTGGTTGGACGACATGATCGGCGGTTAAAATATCGCCATGTGAGCTAATAAAAGCACCACTTCCAGAAAGAACGAGCTTGTATTTTCCTCCATTAAGAGGAAATGTGGCGCTGGTTTGGTTGGGAAAATGTACGGTAAGACTGCCGTTTAATGTGGTAATAATACGTACAATGGCTGGTTTATCAATGTCCACTGCGCGTACAACCGTGTTATGGATATTACCACCAGGGGCCGCTTCCGCAGAAGCTTGAGTTGGAAATGCAAAATTAATAGCAATAAAAATAAGTATCAATATACATGAAACGCTAAACCACTTTTTTTGCCTGGCAGATAAAAATAATGTCATTGGATGTTTTGTACTCATTACGACCTCTTGCTTCTCAATATACCGAGAGGTGTGATATGTATGTTGATGAATTTAAAAATTGATAAGTATCATATAGTTTGGCAGGACTAATTGTTAAAAATCATCAAATACATGGGGATGGCTTTATAATTACTTCGCTATATCTGTGCATGTCTGCTGGGAGTTATGCGCTGGAAGGCTATTAGTCATAACCGATGGTAATTTGTCGTACCCTTGATTTTGCATATCTTTCCTGCTTCGTGCGCGATTATATACGCATGCTATCTTACCTTATTTTATGATTATTGTCCATTTATAGCAGTATAGAAGTCAATTGTACTCCCATCTTGTCTATCTCTTTGGACATTAGCCTTAATGCGCTAATAATGATAGTTGGGTAGCAGGATTTTACTTACAAGGTAGTTTTTTTGTCTTAGATGTGAAAATAAAAGCAGATATACTGAGTGGTATCAGATCACGACATATGCAAAAATGTGAGGAAGATGAAAATGTGGCTAAAGGGATGTAAATCGCATTACAGTAGAAATATAATCGGAACGTTAGCAACGAAAAGCGCTGTGGAAGTGGCCGCCAGACCTGTTTACTGCTCGGGCAAGTGCGTTTTTGAGCGTGATCTTCCTTATGAATATGAAGTCGCGCGACTCTGGTGGACTTTACCACATGATACCTATTTGCCTCTAAGTCGCGGTGGATGGTGTCAGGTCGTTTTTCCTGGTTGTGCTGGCGGCTCGGCTGGACCTGATGGACGAGATGCTGTGTTGCGTATCTTGTCTGTCCAGCAGTATCATACTATGGCTGTGCAGCATGGGAGCGTAGATGTAGGTGTACTGACTGGCGATATCGAATTTCATGTTCGTTCCAGTGATTGGCGTACGCATCGGCATCAATGTGATCCGCGTTATAATGGGGTCATATTACATGCAGTGTTGGTTTGTGACGACCTGGCTCCCACGAAACGTCAAGATGGTGTTGTAGTACCAGTCTGCTCACTCGCGGATGTAGGATCAAGTGCGTTACAGTTATCATCACCGGGTGCACTACTTGAGGAAGGTTCCTGGCCCTGCCAGCGCCTATTGTCTTTGTTGAACGAGCACGACATCGCTAGACTTTTACTCAACGCTGGCCTATTGCGTTTCGAGGAGAGGCGTGAGCATTTTTTAGAAGAGCTTCATACTACAATCTTTGCGCAAAGCGACGTAGATCCCTATGACAATTGCTTGTTTCTTGCTCTGGCCGAGGGATTAGGATATGGGAGAGATCGGGCACTCTTTCGTGCTATGGGGGCTCGTTTGTTATGGAAAGCCGGTTCTCTGCCCGAGCCATTGGGCAGAAATGTATCCCCGGCTCCTCTGGATGCTACGCGTTTGCAGGTGCTAGCAACCCTATTTAAGCGCTGGCATATTCCTGGTATCTGGCGTACATTACGTATATGCCTGTTGCCCTATGAAAACGTGATGGATAACTGGCGGCTGTTGACGGCGCTACGTGCTCTCTTTTGTGAACTTGGATTGAGCCTAGCGCGTACTGATATACTTATCTGCAACGTTGTATTGCCCTTTGCGGCTGCAGTTGCGTTGCTGGAACAGCATGCCCTGTTAGAGGAACGGACTAAAAAGCTGTATCTATTGCATCCAGGCTTGCCGTCAAACCGTGTGACGCGTATGATGAGTGCCCAATTGCGCTTATCAGCAGAACCGCAGGGAAGTTGTCGGCAACAAGGGCTACAATATATTTATCGTCAAACCTGCCGTGAGAAGAACTGTGATATTTGTATAATGGGAAAACATATTATCTAATATCCATATGAGGGGAATGTATTTATTATGAACGAGTCTCAATCAGATGAGGAACAAAAGGAGTCCGTGGGGTCTCAAGAAGAGATGCGCTTATCGCGTTTTCTTGCGCAGGCAGGGATCGCATCACGTCGTCATGCCGAAGAAGTGATCAGTGCTGGTCGTGTGCAAGTAAATGGACAGGTGGTAAACACACAGGGAACGCGTGTGCATCCAGAGCATGATCAGGTAAGTGTTGATGGAAA
The DNA here is from genome assembly GCA_963699315.1 of uncultured Chloroflexia bacterium. GTDB lineage: Bacteria > Chloroflexota > Ktedonobacteria > Ktedonobacterales > Ktedonobacteraceae > Dictyobacter. The sequence continues at coordinate 1,420,964 of OY969433.1, read as the reverse complement.
GAATATCCAGAGCGCGGTGCAGAAAGTCTATCTGATCTTAAATAAGCCTGCGGGCTATGTATCGACAGCGCAAGACCCACAGCATCGGCCGACAGTGCTGGCGTTGTTATCTCCTGAACTGCGCCGACTGCGTGTCTATCCAGTGGGACGACTGGATATTGATACGAGTGGCCTCATTTTATTAACGAATGATGGTGATTTTGCACTACACTTGACTCATCCACGCTACTCTACTTTTAAGCACTATGAAGCAGTAGTACAAGGCCTACCGACTACGGAGGTACTTGAGCAATTACGACATGGCGTAAGTATTCGCGAGGATGATGGGAATGTGTTCCAAACTTCACCCGCACAAGTGCGTCTGGTACGTACAAGTGCTGCACAAAGTACACTGCGCTTGACGCTTCATGAGGGTCACAAGAGGCAAGTGCGCCGTATGCTGATGGCAGTTGGGCATTCTGTACGTCATTTAACGCGTGTAGGAGTAGGAACACTGACGCTGCAAGGCGTTGCACCTGGGACATGGCGGTATTTGACTGCCGAAGAAGTGCAGCGTCTCAAGACCGAAGGTTAAATATATTGGCATGCTTATTTTTTAGCGTTGTTTAGTTTTAAAGATTGATTACATTACGTCGTGAGGTAATAATCTCAGCCGGCTGGTATATGATATAATCCCTTCAGTTATGAATATCATCAATATGCGGAGGATTTATGTCTGGGCCACAATGTATAGCGATCGACGGGCCGGCGGGCTCTGGGAAAAGTACAATTGGTGAACAACTTGCTCGTCAATTAGGGTACCTCTATGTTGATACGGGGGCCATGTATCGTGCTGTGGCCTGGCTGGCACTTTATGAAAGTGTCGATATCAATGACGGTCCTGCATTGAAACAACTCGCAGAGAGAGCGGAACTTGATATTAATCATCCCCATGTGGCGGATGGACGGCAATACACGGTAATAGTGAATGGACAGGATATTACGTGGGACATTCGCGATGCAAACGTTACACGTGCTGTCTCAGCTGTTTCGTCTCATCCCGAGGTGCGTAAAGTCCTCATTGCACAACAGCGTGACATGGCGAAACAAGGACGGGTGGTGATGGTTGGTCGTGATATTGGCGCAATTGTACTCCCTGATGCAGAACTCAAGATTTATTTGACCGCGAGCCTGACAGAACGGGCGCGTCGTCGCCATGCTGAACTGGTCGAACGCTTTGGACAAGATAGCGCGAATGTTCCTGCACTCGACGAACTAATGCGCGATATTGAACGACGAGATACTATCGATCACGATAATATGCGACCTGCGATTGATGCTATTATCATAGAGACTGATTATCTTAGTGTGTCGCAGGTACTAGGAACGATCTTGCCATATGTGGAGGATACTGTATGAAGCAGAATATGGATGTTGCCGGTGCTTCCGGGAAGCAAGTGAAGCCGGCAAAAAAAGAGGCCAAGAAAAAACCTGAAAAAAATCTATATGAACCGTATTCTACGCCACGTGTAATCTACGAACTGATACGCTGGTTATTTAGAGGCATCATGGCGTTGGTCGCACATGTACACTTGCGTGGACGTTATAACATCCCCAAAAAAGGGCCTTATATTATTGCCGCCAATCATCTTTCATGGCTCGACATTCCGTTTATCCCGGTATATCTACCTGGCAAAGTTGTGTATATGGCGAAGGAAGAGTCCTTTTATAGCAAGTTTGGCTGGCTGGTTCGTTTTCTGGGAGCTTTCCCCGTCAAACGTGGCGAGGGAGACCGCCAGGCCATTCGTGCTGCGCAGGAGCAACTAAAACAAAAAAAGATCTTTGTCATCTTCCCAGAGGGCACACGCAGCAAGTCACATACGCTTGGTCAGGCGCATGCGGGATTGGGCATGATTGCCTTACGCGCAGGTGTTCCGGTGATCCCCGTAGCTATCTGGGGGAGCGAGAATGCCCTGAAGAAGTTTGGCGCGCATGTGACAATTTCTTACGGTGAGCCAATGCTGTTGCGGCCAAAGGGCACGAAGATGACACGCGAAGATATCGAGGATGCTACGAACGAAGTTATGAAACATATCGCGGAGATGTTGCCCGAGCGCTATCGAGGTGAGTATGCAGACGTATCCTCTACGCTTCCTGTAGATAATAGTTCGCTAAATTAAAACTTCATCTGGGTTATGCTAAATATTAGTTTCGTGCTGGATTTTAGATGGCAAGAAGTGCTGCATCCTGGGAAACAAAGGCTGAGAAAGAAATTGGATACTTAGTGAGCTGAAGAAGGGAATTCGCGCATTTCTGGTGCTCAGACCCTTCAAGGTGATGTGGAAAGCACACTATTCAACCCATGCATTCTTTACAGCAAGCCGAGTTCCCTGGCTTTTAGGGCTGCCTGTGTGCGGTCGCGCACCCCCAACTTACCCAGGATGTTGCTGAGGTGGTTTTTGACGGTGCCACCAGCGATGTAGAGGGTCTCGCTGATCTCGCGATTAGAAGCTCCACGTGCCAGCAAGGCCAGGATCTCCCGCTCGCGCTCGGTCAACTGCTCCACGTCGCTCACGCCGGGGAATGCCGGGGTAACAGGAGTGATCATTGTGGGCTTGAAGGGTGGAGAGGAGAAGGAGGCAAGGACTTTGTGTGCGACATCAGGGTGCAGGAGAACCTGTCCCTGTGCAACTACCCGAATGGTCGTGGCGAGCTGCTCGGCGGTGATATCTTTGAGCACATAGCCATGAGCACCAGCTTGCAGACCTGCCAGGATCAGCTCTCGATCGTCGAAGGTCGTCAGGATGACCACGTGGATCGCGGGCCAGCGCTCGATGAGAGCACGGGTTGCAGCAATACCATCCAGGCGCGGCATGCGCATATCCATCAGCACGACATTGGGAGCCATGCGCTCAGCCTGGAGGCCTTCGACCATGGCCAGCGCTTCCTCGCCGTCCCCAGCCATTCCAACCACCTCCAGGTCCGGCTCCAGCTCAATCAGCGTGCGAAAGCCCTCGCACAGTAAGCGCTGGTCATCCACAATCAGCACACGAATCAGCTCTGCCATGACTAGACCTTCTCTCTGGTTTTGTGTATGCGCGTTTCGCTGTCCTCTGTTTGCCCCCGTGATGTGAGAGGGAGCATCACTTCGACGCGCCAGCCATGCCCTGGCTCAGGGCCGGCCCAAAGCTGCCCCTCCAGCAGCACGACACGCTCGCGCATGCCCCGCAGGCCGAAGCCAGACGCTCGTTGCTCGTGGATCGGCTCACCCCCCTGGCCGTTGTCCAGCACGGTCAGTTCCACCTGCTCTTCGCTCGTAGAGAGGCGCAACAGCACTTTGGTGGCGTGGGCATGCTTGCGAATATTGGTCAGCGCCTCCTGCGCACAGCGGTAGAGCGTCTGGCACAGGTTTGGAGACAGCGGGTGCGTCGCCTCTTCCAGATCGAGCGTGATCCGGGTCTCGGGACAGGTCGTTTCACAGGCCGCTACGAGCCCCTGTAGTTGCTCCTCAATCGAATCGCCGGAGGCTTCGTCGGGGCGCAGCGCCTCGACGGAGTGACGGATGTCCGCCAGGCAGGCTTTCGCTACCTGTCGTGCCTGCTGTAGTTTCTCGTGCAGACGGGGATCGCCACGCGCTTCGAACTGGGTGGCCGTTTCCAGTTGGACCGAGAGGAGTGTCAGGGTATGACCCAACGTGTCGTGGATCTCACGGGCAATCCGGTTGCGCTCGCGGACAGTCGAGAGTTCCTCCACCTGGGCGCTATACTCTTGCAGGCGCGTGTGGGCCTCGGCTAACTTGGCGTTGGCGACATCCTTCGTCGTGTGGGCCAGCGCGAGTTCGCGGATGGTCACTACGTATCCATAGATGGTGAGAAACGTGAGCAGGAGGAACACCTGAGCACTGACATCCCAGTCCGGGACGATGCGACGTATCGCAAGGTAGGAACTCAGGCAGAGGGTGCCTGCCGCGAGCAGGCTGAGAGACCGTGGTTTGATCATCGTCATCAAGCTCGCTGTGATAATCGGCAGCAGCGGGAGCCAGTAGACATTCGTGCCGGGCGAGGGGATGAGTTGGGAGGCGCAGGCCAGGCAGAATAGGGCCAGTAACCAGCCTGGATGGATGCGGACCTCGAACCGCCGTTGCCCGATCTGATAGATCACGAGCCAGGCTCCATAGATCCCCGTGAGCAGAAGCAAGCTGAGCAGAGTGAGAGGCTGCGTCGTCAAGACGCTGGAGAGATAGCCCACACAGACACAACCAGAGACCAGCCCGGGGACCCACTGAGGGAACCAATTTGATACTGGCGTGATGATCTGTACTTGCTTGAGCTTCATAGACCTGCCCGCTCTCCTTCCTGAAATGTGGGTGTTTTCCGTAGTATACCCCATGGGTCTTCCCGCTCACCAGTGTCTCCAGTCATGGTGATGCTGACCAGGGCCTAGGACGCTGGTCATAGATCTATGACCAGCGTCATTGCGGCATGCCCCAGAAATAGGCTCTTATTTGTGACTGGCAGGACATGTGTCGTGCGGCTCGTCTCAGCTATACTCGGCCAAAGGATGAATGGCCCCTGTACGAGGAACCACAGGCACAGTACCCACAGGAATTACCACCGCAGTAGCAATAAAGGAATGAAACGTTCTTATGCTCCGAAAGGAAGAATCTATGATGTCATCTTTCCCAGAACAGACCACGCCAGAGCGTGTGGTGAGAGACACAATCCCAATCCAGCCAGGACCCCAGGTGGCCAGCCGGATGCGCCTCTTTTTTCTCGACCATTTGCGGGCCGCGTTGACGGTCCTGGTGGTGTTGCACCATCTCGCCGTGATCTACGGGGCCGCTGCTGTGTTCTACTACGTGGAACCTCCTGGCGCTGTGGTGCAGTTGGTGTTCGAGGTGTTTGTGCTCGTCAACCAGGCCTACTTCATGGGCTGCTTTTTCTTGATCTCCGGGTACTTCACGCCTGGCTCCTTTGACCGCAAGGGGCCCAGAGCCTTCTTCAAAGATCGCCTGCTGCGTCTGGGCATCCCCCTGGTCGTCTATATATTGGTGCTCAGTCCCATTGCGTCTATTAGTCCCTATCTCGATCCGACGCCAGCAGATGTGTTCCACGTGACGCCTCCGTATACCTGGCAAAAATTTCCCCTCGCGCTCGGCGTGGGTCCGCTCTGGTTCGCGGAGCTGCTGTTGTTCTTCTGCCTGGGCTATGTCGCCTGGAGGCTGGCGAGACGCGCCTGGGTCCAGCCAGCCGAGCGCGTTTTTAGCCCACCGCGCTACTGGACCATAGGTCTTTTCATCCTGGTGCTGGCGACTTCGAGCTACCTGATGCGCATGGTGGTGCCTATGGGCATGTCGATCCCGATCCTCGGTTTTCCGACCCTCGCGTACTTGCCGCAGTACCTGAGTTTCTTCATCCTTGGCGCCCTGGCTTTTCGGCGAAACTGGTTCCAGACCATTCCCGGCTCAATGGGAATAGTCGGGTTCGTGGTCGCACTTGTGGCGACGATCGTGCTTGCTCCCCTGGCGCTTTCCGAAGGGGGAGCCTTTCTGGGTCATGGAACCTTGCAGTCCGCGGCGTATGCGCTCTGGGACAGCACGTTCTCTGTGGGAATATGCCTGGCTCTGCTCACCTTCTTCCGCCGTTTCTTGAACCGCCAGATCCGCTTTGGTCGCTTTTTGTCCCAACAGGCCTTCACCGTGTATATCATCCATATCCCTGTCATCGTCCTCCTGGCGCTTGCCATGCGCGGAATCCACTTGGAGTCGTTGCTCAAATTCGCCCTAGCTGCGCTGATTGGGGTGCCGCTCTGTTTCGCGCTCGCTTTCTTGGTCCGCAAGATTCCGTTCGCGTCCAGGATTCTCTGAAGCTTGGCGTGGATTGAATTGCTCACAGACGAATGGGTTACATGGAAATGGGATATCTAGACGTTGTGGCCCTCTGCAAAAAGGAATGCGGCGTCTATGTCTAACTTGTCCGAGAACACTGGACCGAGAATAACTACTCTCGGTCCAGGTCCGCTATTATGCGCTTTCCCTCTAGGCTGCTTCCTCACTTTTCATCCCTAATAGCAAAAGTGCATGTTCCAATTTGACTCGAAAGGAGGCGTAGTGAACTATATTGATCCTGTTTACCACGTCTCCTTGTTTCTTATGTTAACTTATTGCTTGTAATTTTCAACAGTATGAGCGTCACGTACTTCAGCGTCATCGGGGTTGAGCCCGAATTCACGGCGTGCGCGGCGCTGACGTAACAAATCCCAGCATTGATCCAGATCAACTTCTAAGGCTTTAGCGCGATCGCGCTGATCACCATGAATCTTCCCCTCTTCTTCAAGTCGCAATAGCTCATGTTCTTCATTTACCAGTGACTGAATATGTTTAAGAATGTCTATATCGTTCATCTTTTCCTCCGACTGTGAAATAGTTTGTATCTACACTGAGAGTATACACGTCCTATACGATGTTGAAAGATACTATTGGCTGTAACATATCTCTTCGGCAATTTTATGCCGGACAGATAAAGAAAAATGGACAGTCTGGACAACGTTGTGGATCTTCTGGTCGCGCTGGATATTTGTTCTGCTCCAGGCCATTCATTGCCTGTTCCACTTTCTGATACAGGCTCTGCTCTTTCTTGGCTGTAATTTTAATTGGATTTTGTATGCCTGTGCTCATATTATGGCTATGCAGTTCGACTTGTTGTCCCGGATACTCTTGTCGATAGGCTAGCATATATAATAATTCTCGCGGTCTCGGCTCGTATTTATCTTTTTGACGGCCATAGCTCGTACGTACAAAGTGGACCGGTTGTTCTGGCATATCGTAGGCAGACTCAACGCGATCTATCGGAACATGTATCTGTTGGCCTGCGATATTGACGCGATAGTTTGATTTCAATGACCAACGTACATCCTCCTGTGCTTGGAGGCGTAACCGAATGGCTTCAACAATCTCGTGACCGTGCTCTTCATACATAGGGGCAAATGGTTTGTTCTGGCCACCAAGCTCTTGCCATTGTTGGGTATAGATCTCCTAAATCTCTTGTGCCGTTGGAAGTTGTGTCATATCTTTAGGACCATCAAGTTGTTGGTGCAGAACATTGACTGTATGTTGAGTCGCCTTTCTGAAGAGCAAATAACCGTCTGGCTCATCTTCAAAGTGATAGATTGCACTGTATGCGTATTGGCGTGGGCAGCGCAAATAATTTTCTATTGCACTGATACTTAAAGTTGGCGAGCGCATAGCGGATACAAAATCTTCGCTTGGTTGTGAGCCCACCGAAGTAGCTAGAAGCTCATCATCAATGATCTCCTCCTGATTTGTAGGCTGCCCCGGCCATTGATGTTTGATGATGCGCTCTTCTGGAATTCCAACTTCCAGGATATCCAGATAAAGTGAGCGCTTATAGTTTTGTTTTCCATAACGTTCACTATAGCTGAGAATCAATTGATCCCGAGCACGTGTGATGCCCACATAAAACAGACCAGCCTCCTGACTGTCATGGCTATTTTGTGGAGAAGAAAGCATCATTGCAGGCGTTGTGATACCGCCAGGACGAGGTTGAGATGGGAAACGTCTCTGCATCAATCCGGGCAGATAAACCACAGGGAACTCCAGACCCTTACTGGCGTGTACCGTCATAACGCTGATTGTATCAACATTTTCAGGTGTCTGTTCATCGTTCTCCTGCCGATTGTTCGAATCTTGTCGGAGGAGGACGAGTAGGCTGAGATATTCAAGGAAGCTGCTGGCTTGTTGGGCTATCGGCACAGTTTCAGGTGTGGTGATCTGATCTGCTGCTGTGCTTCTGGCCGCTTCCTGTTGTGCCAGCTGTTGTTGTCTTCCAAGTTGCTGATCATAATGGCGCGCAAGATTGAGCAATTGCTGATAATCAGCGAAGCGTATGCGGTTTTGCTTGTTGTCGTCTGGTTGCGTGAGTAGGTCGCGCATAAGTGAGGTCTCAATAAATAAGTATTGTGCCAGTAATGACCAGATAGTGGTCGTTCTAGTTAGTGACTGCAGAATGTGTGAGAGGCGTAGTAGGCTATGACGGCCTGCAACACTCATCGTGATAGGTGCCTCACCATTCATTAGAAGCTGATACGCATTAGTCTGGGGCTGGCGAGCCGCAAGCAAGAGTTCCTCAATATCCTGTTGGCTGAAAGGATGCTCTTTCTGATGTGCCGCACGCATCAGGCCCATACCGCTAGCATCGGTGATGAGAAGCAGGATTGCGAGCACATCTTTCATATATTCTTTTTCAAGCATGCCGCCTTGCTCTATGACCGGCAAATTTTCCTTTATGAGAGCCTGAGTGATTTTATTGGCCTGGTTGCGTGTACGACAAAGGATAACCATATCCTTATACCTATATCCCTGCGCGTATCTACGTTGTATATCTTTAATCATGCCCGCGATTTCGCTGGTTTCATCCGGGGAGGAGGCGATCGTCACATAACTTTCTGTCTGTCCAGAGCGTACTGGCTGATTTTTTCCGGTGGGCTGTCCTGTCTCGAGATGCTGACAACGGAATGCTTCGGCTAGTTCGACTAGATCAGGTTGAGATCGATAGTTCTGACTGAGTGGCAGGATACGGGCACTTGGAAAATCTTGTTCGAACTGACTGATGTTAGCAGGAGAGGCTCCTCGGAAGCCATAAATAGCTTGATTGGCGTCTCCTACGACCCAGACATGGCGTGCTTCTCCAGCAAGGATGCGTAGTAAGACACCGCTTGCTCGGTTTACATCCTGAAACTCATCAACAAGCATATGCTCAAAGTTTTGTTGGATCTCCTGAAGTACCTCTGAATGCTCGGTGAGGAGTTGGATTGTTAGGACCAAGAGACCTCCAAAATCAGTATCGCCGCGGCGCTGGAGCTCTTGTTGATAGAGTGCATAGACCTGTGCAACCTCATGAGCCTTTTCCGCTTTTCTATATGCTTCATCATCATCTGTGGCTTGATCCAGCATCTGTTGAGCGAACGCCGCATATTGCTCCGGTAGAATCAATTCATCTTTGGCTCGCGCAATTGCTTTGAGCATATCGGGAAAATAGTGAGTGGGAGATTGTAATAAACGATAATGATGCAGGTGCATTGCATTAGCCTGCTGTCGCAGAATGCCATATCCCTCAGCATCATCAACGAGAGTAAAGTCCGAGCGTAGCCCTACCAGTGCTCCATAGCGGCGTAAGAGATTTGCACAGAAAGCGTGAAATGTGCTGACGGTAGGCATCTCTGCTGCGGTATGCACAGGGTTTCCAATGAGCTGTTCGAGACGTTCAGCCATCTCCTGTGTGGCTTTGCGTGAGAAGGTCAAGGCTAGAATGTGCTGTGGTGGAATATGCAGTGCATTTATGAGATATTCGGCTCGTCCAATCAGCGTACTGGTTTTGCCGCTGCCTGGACCAGCCACAATCAAGGCTGGGGTTGGAGCTTCGATGGCTGCTTGTTGAAAAGTATCATACTGTTTTTTTGTTGCAGTTGTTGGCTGCTCTGCAAGTTTGGTCGGCGTCGTAGTTTTATCTGAGAGGCTCAGGAGGCTAATCAAGCGGGTGAGTAGGGCCGTCTGCGAGACGTGAAAGCTTGCTGTCAGTGTATAGGCGGGGACACGTTCGTGTAGATAGAGCGTAGTAAGTCTATCACCAGGAATAAGTAGCTCAGCGGCAAACAAATTGGCAATCAATTCTCGTTCACTACGAGGGTCATAATCATGACTGCTCCCTAGTTTTTCCTGGAGTTGATCCTGTTCCAGTAAACTAGCCATATCTTCTTGAATGTCATGTTGATCGCAGGGATGCGTGTCTGAGAGCCAGGCGGTCCCTGAATACGGATAATAGGTTGTATCGTCCAGAGCGAATTGTTGAAGCCTGTGTCCATCCTGGCAGTGTAAAAGAGCATGACCAATTTCATGTGCCAGCGTAAAGCGGCGCAACGTTTCGGTGAGATCACGGCAGATCCAGACGAGATTTTCCTCCTCATCGGCGTCCATAAAGCCGAAAGTGCCAGGTTCATAACTTTGCGCATCGAAAGTCGCAACCTCCAGCTGTAACCAGGACGCCACATCATCAATAGGCGTTATGTTATCTGTCCACCAGGGATGTGCTTTTCGGTATGCGTTTAATATGAGGCGGGCCGTAGCCTCGACGGTCAGACGTATTGCTTTATCCACATCGTGCTCCCAGCTACGTTGTACAGAAGAGGATTTTTTATCAATTTATATCCCTATTATATCGCATTATGAAGGTATCTGGAGCATAATTGTTGATAATTGGAGCATGATTTTCAGTTACGCTTAAGTAGGCCGTTGTATCGCTAGCAAACCTGTTGGGGGTGACGATAATCATGGATAGGATATTTCATCTTTTTCTCAAATAGATTATTGTCTGATATAATAGAGCTACTGAAAATAAGATGCTACCATATTTTTGACGAGGAATTGCAACATGGATGCAGAAGAGATTCTGGCAAAAACAACCCTAAACGGAGAACTTCCAGAAGGCTGGATTACCTTCCCATTGCTTAAAGGCAAGGTGCTTTGGGGCTTGATTGGTTGGGTTTTAGGTGCCCTAATGGGATTGGGACTCCTGGCCTTGATTATTCCAATTGTGATCCCCTCAAATTATCAGAGTGGAATATTTTCTATCATCTCAACGACAATCCTGCTAGGAATACTCCTTTTTATTTTCATTGGTAGTCTGTGCATGTTGATTACAGACATTCGAAGGCTGTTACAGTCGGATCAACATGTAATTGTGTTGACCAATACTGATTTTGTCAAACGAGAAGGATCAAAAATCATTCAGGTACCTTTGACAGAGATTCGCCATGTAACTCCACGTGGACGTGCTCCAATTGATCGTACGATCCCAGAAGGTGGAGCACTGCGCACGGTTCCTGGAATGGGAGAAAGCATGTTCGGCCTTGTCTTTGGGCGTGGTATGATGGAGGAAGGTCAGCGCCACAGACGTAAGCGTATGCGCACACCAACTTCATTGGCCTTTATGGATGGTAGGACCGACACCGAAGTAACTGTCGTGAATGACGATGTCTATGGAGATCCTTTTACGCTGGCTAGTGTCATTGAGCAGTACATTATCTCTGCAAAAGCGTCATATGGCATAAATACACAGAAGGAAACGTCAAGCACCTCGGGAGAGATTGCGAATAAATAGTATACTATAGTCTATGTATCCCATAGAAGGGAATTGTTTATGCTACTCGTGCTTGATATTAGCAATACGAATATCAAATTTGGTCTCTATGAAGATGATGTGATGAAGCATCGCTGGGTAGTCTCAACCGTACGGCAACGTACAGCCGATGAGTATGCTATGGTGCTGAGTGACCTGCTGCGCCATTCAGGTTATACCTTGACTGACATTGATGACATCATCGTATCAAGCGTGGTTCCTCCACTAACACCCGTGTTTCAAGATTTGGCGATACGCTATTGCAATCTTGAAGCCTTAATCGTCGATCATACCCTTGATCTAGGAATTCAGCTCCTGGTTGATAATCCCTGGGAAGTTGGTTCTGATCGGCTTATGACGATTATTGCGGCACATCATCTCTATGCAGGGCCGGCTATTGTGATCGCTTTTAGTACGGCAACCACCTTTGATGTTGTTTCGGCTAAGGGCGATTTTCTGGGAGGAGCGATAGCGCCTGGACTTATCATCTCAGCTGAAGCGTTGAGCAATGCCGCCTCACAACTGTATCGTGTCAATATGACGCCGCCTCGTGCCGCCTTAGGCAAGAATACTATAGAGAACATGCAATCTGGCATTATTTATGGTCATGTTGGTCTGGTACAGGGTTTGATTACACGCCTGCGTAAGGAGATACCGGATGTCACGGATGAGAATGATATCAAAGTGATTGCTCATGGTGGGATGGCAGAGCAGATGGCTCCAATAATCCCTGAGATTCAGTACGTGAATCAATATTTGCCTCTCGAAGGATTAAGATTGACCTATAAGCGTTTGCGTGGTTTAGAATAGATTTCTATTCTATGTATGAGGATGACGGAAGCGTAAGCGCATACCAATTACTGAAATCAACGTCAGTTTGAGCGACTGGCATTAATTGAACTAGAATGGCGTGGGTCCAGCTCAATTAATGTCCAGAAAATTTGTTCGCACAAGTTATCAGGCTGCGAGGGTTTTGCTAAAGAAGTTGACGATCATCTGAACGAGCGTATTAGGACTGGGCTGTTCAATCTGCCCGTTAGTGGGAACGGCTAGACCGTGACTGTCGTGCTGGATCATGACTAGTGTGACGGGAACGCCAGCTGCTTGCAGCCGTTTCGCCATGTCCTGAGAGTGGTGTGGTGCTATAAACCAGTCGTCGGTTCCATGCATGATTAGGAACGGTGGATCGCCATGCGCGACGTGATACGCCGGGCTCGCGTTACGGAGCTGTGCCTGTGTAGCATGCCCCACGAGGAGGGACGCCCACCACGGTGATCCACTGAAGTTCGATAGGTCGGTTGGCCCCCACATATCGACAACAGCCTGAACGCTGCTCGATTGATTCATATACTGGCCCACATCATAGCTTGTGCCAGAGCTGACGGTGCCAAGCATGGCGCTGATATATCCGCCCTGGCTGGGACCGTAGACGCCAATACGGTTGGGATCAAGGCCCAGTTCGCTGGCATGAGCACGCAAGAAGCGCACCGCACACTTCGCGTTCGTTACCTGTTCTCCCACGGTGTTGAGCGGGACAAGACCGTAATCAATTGAGCCGACGATGAAGCCACGATTGAGCAGATCTGTACGAAGCTGCGCGAAGTACGTCCCATCCAACGTTCCATCTTCCAAGATGCGAGAGCCTACAAGTGTCTCACCTCCGTGAATGTAGAAAACCATAGGCGCTGGACGAGATGTTTTAGTCGCAGGTTCGGAGATGTCCATGGCGAGTGGATTGCCGTTGGAGCTATTGCAATACGAGAGGGTCACTGTCTGACCAGCGGGAACGTTGACTGGTGCTGATGTAGCGAGCCATGCCGTATCGATGGCGCTCACTCCCCCACCCCAGATCACGAGATTGACTATCAGGAATGCGGGGAGCAAGATGAAAGTAGTGCGCCATGCATTTGGCGTCCTCATCCGCAAAGGCCGTATGAGCTGGCGCAGGATTAGGAACACGGCCAGCAGCCCGACGACGGGAAGGAAGAAGTTCTGCACACTTGTGATCGCTCCGGGAACCAGGAAGAAGACGACAATCGCCACGGATTTAAGCACGCTCGCGATCAGCAGGCCGAGCAGAAGCAGGTAAGGCAGTATTGTAGATGCGATGCGCCACGCTCTGGATACTGTGCTCCACGTACGCCCATAGAGACTGAGAAAAAAGCCGGCTGAGATTCCTTCTATAATAGGCAAATAGAGATCTGGCACACCTAGCGTCTCTGGGCGCCATACTGTAAAGCCATCAGGAAGCCCAAAGGCGTGTGCGTTTATCCAGACGAGCATCCCAACTGTTTCGACTATCGCCGCGACAAATAGAAGACGGCGCGCTGGAACTGCCACGATAGCAACGACCATTATGGCTTGAACAATGGTGATGCCAAACAGGAGAACCACCAGCAGTTCGGACGGTGGCGGCTGTTTCAGCACGGCGACAAGGTGTATGATGGCGGCGCTCATAGTGAGGAGTACCGCCCAATAGAGCAGGGCCCCACGTTTGATGCGATGCGTAGTAAACGAGTTCTGGAAAGATCGTAGTTGTCGTCCAAATGGGCTTATCTGAATTTCGGCTTCTCCTGCCACTAATTCCTTCTCTTTTTTTGTTCCTATACCCATCATTGTGTGTTCCTTTTCTGCCGATCCGCATATTTCTTTTGTCGCTCTCGATATGAGGAAAACATTACTGGTTTGTATCCGCATCTTCCAGCATCGCAATAAGAAGGGGCTGTTGTTGTTCACCTTGATGGTAAATAAGGTGACAAGTGAGCAGGTTTTAAGGTGTAGAGTGAGCAATCGGTGCGACGAGTGAGCACCAGCAGGGAAACACCTGGTAAAACCGCTCCCCATCTAGCTTCATCTATCAATATCTTGTAAATTGGCTGCTCACACTTCACCTTCTATATCAGGAATATACTGCACTGTTCTCACAGAGAGGTCACCGTTGGAGACTTCAACGACACGAATCCGTCACAATGCGTATCTGTCTCGGAAGGAGAGTTCGTTTGTGGATTTGCCTCGGAAGGAGTGTTTGTTTGTGGATCTACAAATGTCAGGTGTCGTCTTTGGGCAGAACCAATCTGAGCTGAATATCTGAAAGAGCGCAATAGTTCTTTGGGGGTGTGGGTTGTGAATAAGAGAAAGAGCATGCTCAATCAATGGTGCAATAAAAAGATTTATGAGGGCAAAAAGGGAAATAAATGGCAAAAAAAAATAAGACGGTTTTTCCGTCTTATTTAAGGGTGGGCCTTTCTGGACTCGAACCAGAGACCTCAGTCTTATCAGGACTGCGCTCTAACCAACTGAGCTAAAAGCCCATCTATCCTGCTTGTGCTTATACAAGCGGGTGGAACGGCGACGTCTTATTTTTCCATGCAGTTGCCCACAAAGTATCGTCAGGGCTGAAAGGCTTAACTTCCGTGTTCGGGATGGGAACGGGTGTTACTCTTTCGCTAAAGTCACCATGCCACCCGCGTGTACAAGCCGCGGATGAAATGATTCTGAATGGAGATGAGGAGACTTCGAACTCCTGACCTCCGCCGTGCAAAGGCGGCGCTCTACCAACTAAGCTACATCCCCATATGGGCCTTTCTGGACTCGAACCAGAGACCTCAGTCTTATCAGGACTGCGCTCTAACCAACTGAGCTAAAAGCCCGCTTGCGCGGATATTATCCTGCATAATGAAAGTTCAGAGCCGGTTGACTTGAACAACTAAAGAGTGGTAAGGCGGAGCAGCTAAACACCAGTCCTAAGACAAGTTCGTGTTGATCTCTTACTCGTTGAAGTAAGACCGACCTGGAAGTGAGACGAAGTTAATGTTTTCCTCTGAGAAGAAAACCCTCGCCTGTAGCTCCCTAGAAAGGAGGTGATCCAGCCGCACCTTCCGGTACGGCTACCTTGTTACGACTTCACCCCAATCACTGACCCCACCCTCGACGCTTGCCTCTCTTGCGAGTTAGCCCAGCGGCTTCAAGTGTTGCCAACTTTCGTGGTGTGACGGGCGGTGTGTACAAGACCCGGGAACGTATTCACCGTAGTGTGCTGACCTACGGTTACTAGCAACTCCACCTTCATGGAGGCGAGTTTCAGCCTCCAATCTGAACTGAGGCCAGGTTTGACGAGATTAGCTCCCCCTCGCGGGTTGGCAACTCTTTGTCCTGACCATTGTAGCGTGTGTGTCGCCCAAGGCGTAAGGGCCGTGCTGACTTGACGTCATCCCCGCCTTCCTCCATTTTGAAATGGCAGTTTCGTTAGATCAATTCAACTAACGACAGGGGTTGCGCTCGTTGCGGGACTTAACCCAACATCTCACGACACGAGCTGACGACAGCCATGCAGCACCTGTGAATCCGCCCCGAAGGGACAGCGCATTACCGCTGGTGCGAATCCATGTCAAGCCTTGGTAAGGTTCTTCGCGTTGCATCGAATTAAACCACACGCTCCGCTGCTTGTGCGGGTCCCCGTCAATTCCTTTGAGTTTTAATCTTGCGACCGTACTCCCCAGGCGGACCACTTATCGTGTTAACTACGACACTGAAGGGGTCGATACCCCCAACGTCTAGTGGTCATCGTTTACGGCTAGGACTACCAGGGTATCTAATCCTGTTCGCTCCCCTAGCTTTCGCACCTGAGCGTCAGGTACTTCCCAGGACACTGCCTTCGCCATTGGTGTTCCTCCGGATATCTACGCATTTCACCACTCCACCCGGAATTCCGTGTCCCTCTGAAGCCCTCAAGTCAGACAGTTTCCAGAACACTTCGTCGGTTAAGCCGACGACTGTCACTCCAGACTGATCTGACCGCCTGCGTGCGCTTTACGCCCAGTAACTCCGGACAACGCTCGCCTCCTACGTATTACCGCGGCTGCTGGCACGTAGTTAGCCGAGGCTGATTCCTCTGGTACCGTCCGTTCTCGTCCCAGAGAAAAGCAGTTTACGATCCGAAAACCTTCTTCCTGCACGCGGCGTTGCTCGTTCAGGGTTGCCCCCATTGACGAAAATTCCTCACTGCTGCCCCCCGTAGGAGTCTGGGCCGTTCTCAATCCCAGTGTGGCTGATCGTCCTCTCAGACCAGCTATCGATCGAAGTCTTGGTAAGCTTTTACCCCACCAACTAACTAATCGAGCGCAGGCTCATCCAAAGGCGTCCTTGCGGACTTTGCTCGTTACCGAGCGTATGCGGTATTGTCGGCGATTTCTCGCCGGTATTCCTCACCTTGGGGTAGATGACCCACGTGTTACTCACCCGTCCGCCACTCTCTGATTACTCAGAGCGTTCGACTTGCATGTGTTAGGCACGCCGCCAGCGTTTATCCTGAGCCAGGATCAAACTCGCCATCAAATTTTATATATGCAAATCCCACTAAAGAGATTTACTATTCAAGAATATGGCAAACTTGTCAAAGCAATTGACTGGCTTATTATTTATCTGTTTCCTTACCACTCTTCAGTTGTTCAGGTTCCTCACTACTACGCTTTCGCTATGTAGACGCCTCAGATTTACTATCGGGCGCAAGTGAGATAATAACACTGAGCGGCTTTTCTGTCAAGGGTTTTTATACGAGTTTTAGAGAGACAGCAAAAAAGCTTCACTTGTCTATGTGTGACGATGCTCGCGTTGATCTTGATTGATGTGCTCGTTGAGAGGAATGACTTTCTGCGTTGCTTCATCTTTGAGCTTTTTTGTCTCTTCTACATCACCCTGTGAATTCTGCTCTAAATAATAGCTGCCCGCCAGTGCTAGTCCCACCCCAAAAGGAATAAGTCCTGGTAGCAACCAGGGACCAAGGTGGAGCGGTGTAGCTGTAAAGTTAGCCGGTAAGACAAAGCCCAAAGGGTATAGTCCAATAGTGAGTGAAAGGCCTACCATCATAGTAATCAAGCCAGCACGCAGCATGCCATGATGACGGCGTTGACGGTTTTTCTCTCTAGGAGGGATACCGTGCGTGATCATGGCCATACGTTCGCGATATTGGATGTAACGTAACAGGATGATAAAACCCAGGAAGATCGCGAGTGCGATCAGCCAACCTATGAGAATGGCTATAACGTTATATGACATTTTTGGGTACCTCTTTATACAGAATTCATTCTGTTATGATAAGATACGTCTGACTAGGATAGATGTTTCGTTACATTGATGAAACTTTTCATTTTTATTGGTACTCTAATATAGTATGATGAGTGAGTATTTATTGCAGCCACCACATAGTATTGGAATGACACTTCCAAATATAGCTTCTGCTCCTACTGAGCAGGACGATGCTGCGCTTGTCATTGCTAGTAAGGCTGGTAATCAAGACGCTTTTGCCTCGCTCGTTCAACGGCATCAACGGCGTGTCTTTAATCTTGTTTATCGCATGCTGCAGCAGTATGAAGAAGCGAATGAAGTAACACAAGAGACATTTCTTGCTGCATGGCAAGGTCTCTCTTCTTTTCGTGGAGATGCTCGCTTTTCTACCTGGCTTTACCGTATTGCTTATAATTGTGCACTGAAGCAGATAGAGCAACGGAAGCGAGATACTGCATTGCAAGTAGCGATGCAGGAGGACGTTATTGATACTGATGAGCGTGTTGGTGCAGAATTAGAGATCCGTGATCGACAAGCCCTGGTCCGTGAGCATATCTCAACATTGCCTGCCAAGTATCGCGTGGTACTTGTATTACGACATTTGCAGGAGA
Source organism: uncultured Chloroflexia bacterium (assembly GCA_963699315.1). GTDB lineage: Bacteria > Chloroflexota > Ktedonobacteria > Ktedonobacterales > Ktedonobacteraceae > Dictyobacter. The sequence goes on along the minus strand of OY969433.1, from coordinate 1,403,119 downwards.
TGACCTACGAAGAGATGGCTGAAATTTTGACTATGCCTATCGGGACAATAAAGACGCATTTATTTCGCGCTCGCAATTTGCTCAAAGAGCGTCTTGAGACGTTTGACCAAGAATGGAAAACGAGAGGTTAGTCATGCATTGTTCTAAAGCTGCACGACAATTACAACTTTACGCCGATAAACAGCTAAATCTGGAACAAACACGTGCTCTGGAAGCCCATCTCTCAACTTGTCCTGCTTGTTGTAAAGATTATTACTTGCTGGAAGAGATTGATCATGCTCTAAATACCATGGAATTGATTCAAGAACCGACTGATTTGACTGTCAATGTAATGAGACGCGTGGCTTTGAGTGCCAAACGCACAGAAAGAAAGATCACTGAGCCACAATCTATTCTGGCGTTTCGTCCTTCTTTTTCTGAGATAATGATAGCTAGCTTATTAGCGACAGTAGCAATGGTAGGACTTTTATTTGATCAGCCCTCGGTACGAACCGCTCTGGTTGGAAGCACCAGTCATGATCCATTTACTACCGTTGCTACATTGATCTGGAATGCCCTTGTGATGGTAAACAGCAATGCATTAATGGCTTGTCTATGGGTTTTGGGTACAGTGCTTGGTATTTGGATTACTCTGATGGTCGCAGGATCTGATATGCGTAACGAATGGTTTAAAGCTGTATTAGATCGTTTGCCTGTCTGGTAATTGTGGGCTGAGGTGGTTTGAGCAGGTATGTGCTTGAGGAATAGTCCTGATACGGAGACACAGTATGGAAAATACGAAGCAGCGACGGCCCAGCGATGTTGCGCTGGGCTTTTTTTTACTCTGTCATCCGGTTCCTGTATTGCTGCATACCATTGCTGTCGCGCTTTTTGCGCTGTTGGCATCCTGGTTCCACCTCGAGTGGAGTACACTATTCTTTGTAATTGCTGCTCACACCTCGATGCAGTTTTCGATTGCTGTGCTAAATGACTACTTTGATCGGCAACTTGATAGCAAAAGTCATAAGATACATAAGCCTATAGTAAGTGGCCTTGTGAAACCCTCAGAAGCTCTAGTGCTTGGTCTTATATGGCTATGTCTGATGATCCTATTCTTACTGTCTCTTCCCCCGCTAGCGATCCTGCTCTCTTTTCTGTATGTTATTTTGGGTCAAAGCTATAACCTGGGCCTAAAATCGACCCCTTGGAGTGGCATCGTGTTTGCACTGGCAATTCCACTCATCCCTATTTATGCCTTTGTGGGCGTTGGGAATACGGCTCCTTTTGTCTTCTGGCTATTTCCGGCGGCGGCGCTCCTTGGAGTCGTGCTTAATCTTGCGAATTCCTTGCCGGATATTAAAGAGGACGCAGCACATCATGCTCGTACATTGGCCGTTGTACTTGGTGTGCGTGGTACGCAGATTGTTTGTCCTCTACTCATCTTTTTAGCCGAGGCGTTTATTTTAGGATTAGCTGTGACCGGTATTGTGATGGCACGCATCAGCATTTTGTGGCCGACGTTACTGTTGTCCGCTGCGCTTGTGATCATCATTGCCAGCTGGAATGAAAAGAGATTTCCGGCACAGACCTCTCCGCGTTACTTTTTAGTTGTGGTTTTCACCTGTCTCGTGCTGGCGGCTGGTTGGTTAACAAGTATCTTATTGGCTTAAAGATTATACTCATATTGTCAGGATCAGACGCCAATGTTCTGGTAACCCATACTGTAAATAAAGTTGGATTAGTATACTTTTCCTGAAAGGGTTTCCCCTATGCCATTACGATTAACTCCGCTTGAGTATCTCTTATCACGCTTCAATATTTTACCCACACCACTATTTGATACTCCATTGGGATCAGGCATTGCGAAGGTTCTAGTGACCGCTTGCGAGCTTAATCTGTTTGACACACTGGAGAAAGAAGCGTTATCTTTATCTGATCTTGCCGAGCGCGTACAATGCCATCCCCAGGGACTCCATTTACTCATGCAAATACTTACCTCCGCCGGATATATACGTCAGCGTAAAGGCTTGTATAAGAATACACGGTTAGCACAACGCTGGCTTACAACATCTTCCCCTGTCTCTATTGCTCCTTATATTCTGCATAGCCCCGATATTGTGGCAATCTGGGATCATCTGCCAGAAGTTGTGCGCACCTATCAACAGAATATGCGTATGCCTTATGAAGAAGATGCGCAAGATCCAATCATGCAACAGCTTTTAGCTCGTCATTATGCAGGCCTGGCTTCGTTAGCTACGGCCCTGGGCGGCGAAATAATGGGTCGTATAAAGATACCCGCACAATCTACACGTCTGCTGGATGTCGGTGGCTCTCACGCTGCTTACAGTGCCTTACTGTGTCATAAATATCCTGCCCTGCAAGCCACTATTCTAGATATTCAGCCAGGCATCGAGGCGGGTATGCGTACCGCGAAGCAAGGTCACTTAGAAGATCGCATGAGCTTTGTCTGCGGCGATATTGTTAAAGATGATTTTTCACAGCTGTTTACAGAGACGTTTGATATCGCTCTGTATTTTCATATAGCTCATTTACTGCAACCTGAGCAGAATCAGGCTATTTTGGCGCAGGTGGCTGGCGTGCTGAAACCTGGTGGGATACTCGTCTTTGTTGATCAGGTGACCGATCAGACTCATAACTCACGGCTGGCAAGCTTGATGGTGCAGTTTATGGCTATCACTATGACAACTGTTGGGGGGACGTGCTATGAGTTTCCTGTCATCAAACAGTGGTTGCTGGGAAGCAATATGGAACGGGTGCGGCAGCATACTCTGTTTACACCTGGCGCAACGCTGATTACGGCTTTTAAGAAGAGTTGACTAATGTATTGTAGAAGATTAAGAATATCTGGTTACTTCATATCCAGGTGCTTGACTGGAAATGATCATTGTGAGCCACAGGTGGGATGTTCTCTTCATTCTCTTCTGTTGCAACGACCGCTGCTTGTTATCTGGCATGCAGTATGTGTTGATGCGTTACATTATTCATGCTATATTTTTACTTATCAATATATTCATGCTTTCTTCAGAGAAGAAAGCACTTCTTCGAAAGAAGCATTGGTTTCTGATGCTTCTTTCTATTTCTATAAATATTTATTATTCTTGGAGGAATAATGCACGCATCTGCTCTTCTCTCTCCAAAAGATGCTAGACGAATTGCTTTGCGCCAAGGACTGCTCTTCGGAACATTTGCTGGATGTATCGCCTTTCTGAGTGTGGCATGTAGAAGTTTTGTGCCAATACCCTCATTAAATTTTCTCTACCTTCTGGCGCTCATCTCCTTCTTTTTTGCAGGCTGGAGATCGACGAAAAAAACGAGCCGGATCGATATTGGAGCACTTGCCGGTTTCTGGGCAGGCGTTGCCGTTGGTATTGCTGGGCTAGTGATAATTTTTTTCACTTTCTTTGAGAGTTACAGTATCAGATTACTGGGTCTTTCCTCTCTTGTGAACTATGGATATGAATGTGTCATAACTATGGTCCTTGCTCTGCTTGTTGGCCCGATTGTTGGCGCGCTGGGTGGTTTTCTTGGCAACATATATGCGGATAGTTCAGTTGCACCTTCCGGGGCATTGCCGCCAGCATCTCCGGTTTCACAGACTCCACCGTCAGTGCCCTCTCAAGCGCCTGAGCCACCATCAAATCAGCCGTAGCATCCGTAAGAGCACGTTTTGTCGCGAACGATGTGAGAAAGATTGGGTAGTGATTAGGTGGTAAGTGATGAGGTAGAATACGTGCTCCCATCTGAAACCAGTATAATTGAGTTTATCACTTACCATCTAACCACTACCAAAAATTAGAGAAAACTAGTTTTGCTCTCAGCTCATGTTTTTTGTGTAGTAGAGTTTTCTGGTTAGTGGCATAAAAAAAGGTGGGAAGCGTCTCCGTAGAGACGTCTCCTGCCTTGCTTGTTGGTCGGGGTGAAAGGATTTGAACTGCTCATATACTGTTTTTTAATAGCCCGCTGACTATCTTAATTAGTCTGTCAATCGCCTTGTAGTTTAGAATTATATAATTGCATCTAGTGATTTTTGACTTTGTTTAGTGCTTTGCTCCTTTTTCTTGCGTCAAGTATGATTATTGGCTGTGTAAATTGAATAGTGAACACCCGTAATTATAAAGGCGTTAGCTACCTATCATTTAGCTTCAGCAACAAACGACTCTGGAAAAAATTACACATGTTTAGCAATCCAGAGTCCTCATACTTTTAGGTGTTAAAAATTGATTAACTCTGCGGTTATAACATTGGCTTATTTATATTTATTGTTTCCAAAGTAATAGTCTATTACTCTAAATAGAGGATATGCTAGTACAGAGGTACCGGCTAGAGCGTTAGGATTGTTTGTGAATATGAATGCCACAAAGCTTAGCATTGCAAGCATTGCTGCTAAGCAAGCTAATCTGAACCTCGTTTTTTCTTGTTCACTCGGTGGTATACTGTTTTCGTTAGGGTCTGGATCATTATCATTACGTTCGTTTCGAACCATTTTGTTCATTCTCCTATCTAGCAATGGTCAGTAAGGACTCTGAAAAGTTTACTGGCCATCTGTTGTCTTTATGTAAATTTAGTCGGTTTGCTTTTGGTCTCTTATGGGCTTTTAAGCCATGATATACGTATTTTAGGTCTTCTCCGGGCTTGTTAAGACAGCGTCTGGTTGTAAAGAGGTGTAGGAAGATCTTCTTGTTTTGCTTTTTTGTAGCTTATACTTAAATCGTAAAACTCCTTCTCACTTAGAGTGACTCCAATATGGTAACCAATTAATTGAGCTGCAAGGAATCTAGCGGAGTCTCCTGCGTTTAGCCGCCCATTAATTAGTAAAATATTTTTCCAAATAGGATTTTCTAATTCCCAAGGAACACGATTTAAGCCTTCAATGGTTTTTTTCATAGTTCTCTGCCCTTCATCTTGGAAGGCAAGTTTTAGCGTTTGGATGACGACGAGTTGGCCTGTTGCTTTAAGACATATATACTTATCTCTGAGATGCGTGTTATCTGCTCCTATATCTGTGGCTTTTCTGAAAGGTTCGAAGTTTGTAATTAATGTTTTCCAAATTTCAGCAAACTCTTTATAATATCTGGTAATCTCATTAGTAGAAAATGTTTGATTACTAAGATTGGGATAGAGTATTTTTGCTGAATCATATAAGACACTTAATGTTGTAAATTTTTGTAAACGATTGGTTAATGTATTGGTTTTCCAATTTACCATTTTTTCCTGTATTACCCCTTCTTCTGCCCCATCAATCCCGCAAACTTTACGCGCTAGCTGGGCATAGATATCTTTGCTTGCAGTTCGAATAGCTTCCCCTCGATCCACAGCACGTACTGATTTTTGTAGACGTAGCATTAGGTCTTGGAGTTGATCTAGAGATAGGCAAGGTATCAGAATAACAGGAATTTCCTCATTTTCAAAGATCTTACGTTTGTATGTCGGTAGCTCTCTAAGTGCTTTTATAATTGCATAATATCTGTGCAATCCATCTATAGGTATCCAAGTTTCGTGTTCTACTTGAAGCACACCGAAGTTTTGTAATTCATGTGCCTCTTCCGAATAAATCCCCTGAGAACTTAAGGAAAGAGAGTGAAAAGGGATCTCTTCTTTAGGAAGAAGTACGCCAAATGTAAAAGTCCCCATAAAGTGTTCTTTGTTTTCGTCAATACGTTCAAGAAGGAATTGTAAAATTTCGTCAACCTCTCTGGGATCGACGCTTTTATACTGTAGTTTTTTGAATTCCCGCACTTCAATGGAATTAGGTTGGGTTTCCTTTTTTTTGATTTCACCAACTTTTATAGTTCCCTGAAAAGAAGAAAAGTTTTCTTCAATGAGTTGCCTAACAATCATAAATTACCTCTAGCTTGTCCAAGCACTAACGCTTGCTGAATAATAATATATGCTTATTATGTTCCAAAAATTACTTTCTGTCAACAAGCAAGCTGTTACGTGGATTCATTTCTCGCTAAATGGGCTTGCCAGGCTGAATGGTGGTTAGTGTATAAAAGTAATGTCTAAGGGCGAGGAGTTAAACGTTTCGTTAATCTGGGTATTGTGTCATGACACAATATCCATGGCTATTTGCCCTAAGACTGTTTGTGCCATAAAAAGCTTATTGGGTATGAGGTTGTAGACTTGGGTGATATATGGTTATAACAACTCACTCCTCAGCATGTGCAGGTCCTCTATTCAAAAAAACTTGATGATAAGCTTTCATCTAAGGTAGTACATGATATTCACTGCATGTTGTATTTGGTGTTAAATAATGCGGTATGTTGAGGGATGATTTCAAGGAATATGTGATGCTGTTACCCCTCCTCGTATCCCACGTAAGGAGTTAAATTATTTAACTTCTGACCAGGCACATGTATTATTGAAAGAAGTCAAAGAGCATAAATTAGAAGCTCTGTTAACGCTGGCAATCACAACAGGTATGAGACGTGGTGAATTGTTAGCACTACGCTGGCAAGATATCGATTTTAAAGATAGTAGTCTCCAGGTGAAACGTGCAGTAAGCTATTTAAAAGATCATGGTTATGTAGAGTCTGAACCAAAGACATCTAGGAGCCGAAGGACAATCATGCTTCCAGACTTTGTTTTGATTATCCTAACGCAACATCGAGAGCGGCAACAAGAGCAACAAAATAAGATGGGCAATGTGTGGGTCAGTAAAGGCTTAGTTTTTACTAATGCCTGGGGAGACTACTATAGCCCAAGTACTATGCTGAAAGTGTTTAAACGCTTCCTTGAGAGCATTGATATGCCACACATGCGCTTTCACGATCTGAGGCATAGCGCGGCCACAATTCTCCTTGCGATGAAAGTGCATCCCAAGATTGTGCAAGAGATTTTAGGACATAGTCAGATTACTACGACTATGGACATTTACTCTCACGCTATGCCGTCGCTACAAGATGACGCTACGGAACAGTGGGATGATAAATTTGGAAAGCAAGGCAAGAAAAAAGGCAAAAAATAGCTTACCAAGTAGGCTGATTCTTGAAACCAAAGGGATCAGTCTATATCTCTACGTTTAACGTATGCATGCTTGATTTTATATGTTGCTACGCGTTTATCAACATAGATAATATTGCATGGTTTTGATAAAGGTGCATTTTATGAAATGGGCTAAAAAGGTGTTCTTTCAGTGGTGGCAGCAATGTAAGCGACATCCAGTGGTTACCTCTATAATTATACTGATTATCATGATTATCATGATTTTTGCAGGATATAGCTTTGATGGAACAGGCTTTGGTGGTGGCAATCAGGTAACAACATTGCGCGTTATAAGTGGACTATCTAAGGGTACAGTTACTCAAACAGATGTGTACCAGCAAGGGAAAACCTTATGGGATTGGTTACAACTACTTATTGTACCTATCGTGCTTGCTGCAGGTGGCTTCGTTATTACTAGTGCTACAAATAGAGGTGAACAAGAAGCAGCAAAACAACGTGACGTAACCGAGAGAGAGATTGCGGCTGATAATCAAAAGGAAGCTACATTACAATCGTACTTAGACAAGATGTCGGAACTGCTTCTCGAACAAGATTTGCGAAACTCAAAACCAGAAGACGAAAAACAGAAGATAGCTCGTGTGCGAACGTTAACAGTTCTATCAAGATTAGACGGGAAACGTAAAAAAGGTCTCCTTCAGTTTCTATATGAGTCAGGTTTGATAGACCAAGGCAATCCTATTGTACTTCTGGATGGGGCAGATTTGAGTGAAATCGACCTGAGTGGAGCTACCTTATACAGGGCTACCCTATATGGAGCCAACCTGAGTAAAACGGACCTGAGCGAAGCCAACCTCTTTGGGGCCGACCTGAGAAGAACCAATCTGAGAGAAGCCAATTTTAGAGGCACGATTCTGTACAACGCTGTCTTGGATGAAGCTGATTTGAGAGGAGCTAAACTGAACGAAGCTAAAATGCTCAAAACTAGCCTGAGTGGCGTCAACCTGAGAGAAACTAACCTGAGTGACGTTAACCTGAGAAAAACTAACCTGAGCGGAGCCGACCTGAGCGGAGCTGATCTGAGCGATGCTGATCTCTTCAATGTTGATCTGCACGAAGCTAACTTGAGAAAAGCTGATTTGAGAGGAGCTAAATTGGATCAAGTCCAGTTGATCATTGCCGACCTGAGCGGAGCTGATCTGAGCAGTGCTGATTTGAGCAGTGCTGATTTGAGCAGTGCTAACCTGAGCAATGCTGATCTGAGCGGTGCTAACCTGAGCGGAGCTAATCTAAGCAGTGCTGATCTGAGCAGCTCTAACCTGAGCGAAGCCGATCTGAGCAGTGCTAATCTGAAAGGAGCTGATCTGAGCGGAGCTAATCTGAGCGGAGCTAATCTGAGCGGAGCTGATTTGAACGATGCTGACCTGAGCGGAGCTGATCTAAGCGATGCTGATTTTATAAAAGTGCAATTGGATCAAGCGAGAGGTTTGGTAAATATTATTGTGTCTACTGACTCCTCTTTGAAGCCTTAAATTCTTTGTTGCTACACTGTTGCTACATTTTAGAGCAAGAGGGTTAATAAAGAAGAGATGAATAAATACATAAAACAAGGTCTGAAGTGTCTCTGTAAAGATACTTCAGACCTTTAAGTTGGTCGGGGTGAGAGGATTTGAACCTCCGACCACTACAACCCCATTGTAGTGCGCTACCGGGCTGCGCTACACCCCGCTGTTTGTATCGGACTTGCACAAGTATAGCAGAAAAATAAAGCTAAGTCAAGTAAAATTTCGGCAATACTTTTGAGCCTTTAGCGGCATTTCTCTCCAGTAGCGGCAACCAATAAGGTAGTTAGCTCACAAATAGCTGATGATCATGATGACTATACAAGCATATAGCCACACGACATGTTTTCTATTGGGATTTTATTCTTTGCAGCTGATGCAATTGTGGAAAGAAGTGCTTTCTGTGTAGAGTACACTTATTATATGAAGAATTAAAAATACCATGATTATCGCATCTATACACTTTAATCAGTTGGTACATAGGAAATATATGCAGAGTGACGTTAGTAGATATTACTTCATTTTATCTCCTATGCATTTAGTTCTGAGGCTTTGTTTTTTATTAATTTTTATTAGAAGGAGTTCACCATTGCAGAAATCAAAATTTACTAGGATACCTCATACATATTTTAGCATGTGGGTAAGAGTTTTATTATTGTTTGTGTTTCTTTGTGGAACGCAACTCGCTGCTCTTATCAGCCTTCATACACAGGTTAAGGCATCTCACATCAATCAGAATGCAAGAATAATTAAAACACATACTCATGATTTGGTAACAGACTTTGATCTTCAATTAGTATCTGCTACCTCATCATATACAGTGGGACAAAATGTTACATATACACTTACTGCAACCAATGTTTCTTCATCTGATTATTCATTTGGTGCAATCAATATTGCTGATACATTGATTGCTTCAGGCTTGGCACAGATTCAAGCGACAGCTGGTAGTTCCTGGTCAATTACATCTATCGCACCTGACAGCCCGTCAATATTTACTGCAACATACACGGGGAGTTATCCCATTGTTGCGGGAGAGATTTTACCTCCAATCACAATCACTGGCATTTTGACTTCAAGTGCCCTGGGTGACTTTGTCAATCGTGCTGTGCTAAATGTAGACGGAGATTCGGATCTTTCCAATAATTCTGTTTTACTGACTATTCGTGTTTCTCCTGTAAATACACCAATAGCTATAGGTACTTCGACGGAAGAGGTAACGCCAACGGAAGAGCCAACGGTAGCAGTGACGCCACCCGTTGGTCCAGACCTGGGGATCAACCTGAGCACGGAAAGTGCGAGCCCATTACAATCGGGACAACCTGTCACTTATGATCTTAGTGTAGTCAACGCCTCAGCAGCCGATCTCAGCGTGGTGCCAGGTTTGGTGACGGTGACAGATGTGATCCCGGTTGGATTAGAGAACATTGTCGTATCAGGAAGCGGATGGAGTCTCGTTGCAGGTGAGGCATCATCTACGCAGATGCATCCAGCGCGATCGCTGGTAAGCCCAACAGTAGTTACCGCGATCTACAACGCTTCAACAGTGTTGCCTGCAGGAGGCGCGTTGCCCCCATTCCAGATCACTGGAGACGTGACGGATGCCGCCCTTCCCAGCTTGACAAACACGGTCAGTGTACTTATGCCCGGAGATAATAATCCGATCAATGATAGTTCGTTCTTGACATTGCCTGTAATCCCGGCAATAGAGCCAACGGTGGAAGTAACACCGACGTTGGAGCCGACGATAGAGGTAACACCGACTGAGGAGCCAACCATAGAGGTGACACCAACCGCTATTCCTTCCACAGGACAACCTGATATGAGCGTGGCTTTCTCTCTCCCTAATGTTGGAGGTAATGTCCAGACTGGATCATCGTTCGTTACTGATTTGGTTGTGAGTAATACTTCGACTCAATGTTGATGAAACAGTAACGCAAGCAGCTCAGCCGAATTTAACAACTACAGCATTGCTAAATTCGGTTGATGACATCAATCTGGCAGATAACTCAGCCACTACTACAATCTATGTAACGTTACCGCAGTTGCCATTCACAACTTCTAGTATGGCATCGGCACATTTCCTGGTTCCTGTACGCAGGTTCGTTGTCCGAGCAGTATAACAGAAGGTTTTGGCATATGGTTTTGAATAGAGGCCATACATAGTGTGTTCATCTGATGGCTAGACTTTTGTTTCTTGATCTGATAAACTAAATCTTAGTAAAAATTATGCTGTATGCAATGATAGGGAGAGTAGACGTCTATAAGCGTCCAGGGAGAAAGGGTCACCGACTGAAAACCCTTTTACGTGGATATGCGTTGAAGTTCACCCTAGAGCTGGCTGTTGAACTCTTTGTTGTAAAGTAGACGGTCCCGGACTGTCCCCGTTATTGGACAAACCGAGTGGAATGCTGACACTTTTTCGATGGCACTATAGCGATTGAGCGCTAAATGCTAATCCTGTTATAGCGGATGGTGCTATCAGAATAGTGTAAAGAATTCAATACGGGTGGTACCACGGAGCTTACTATGCCGACAACTTCGTCCCTGTTGACGAATGTCGGTTTTTTGATTTTTTGGAGGTTGTATGATTGGACAACTCGAACAGTTGCTCGGACAACTTGATACACTGCGAGAACGGGCAGTTGAGGAATTAGAGCCGATCAACACATCTGCTGACTTAGACGAATGGGATACACGCTATCTAGGACGTAATCGTGGCGAGTTGAAGAGCCTCTCTTCCGTGATGCCTAAACTATCCAAGGAAGAGCGTCCTGTTGTTGGGCAGAAAATGAATGCGGTAAAGACCGAGCTAGAACGCCTCTTACGCGAAAAGCGCGAGGAGTTGCAGCAGCGCGAATTGTTGCTGACTCTGGAGAATGAACGCATTGATGTGACGTTACCCGGACGTGCTCTACCAGTCGGTAAGATGCATCCGCTTTCACGAACTATTCAAGAAGTGACTCAGATCTTCGTGAAAATGGGTTTTAGCGTGCTCCAAGGGCTGGAAGTTGAAACTGATTATCATAATTTCCAGGCTTTAAATATTCCGGCCGATCATCCGGCGCGCGATATGCAAGATACCTTCTGGATCGCGCCTGGACAGATACTGTTGCGTACACAAACGTCCCCTATGCAGATCCGTACGATGGAACAGCAGCAGCCACCTGTGCGCGTGGTTGTGCCTGGAAAAGTATATCGTAATGAAGATATCGATGCGACTCATGAAGCTGTGTTCCATCAAATTGAGGGGCTCTTGATTGATGAGGTATGCACGATGGCCGATCTCAAAGGCTGTCTAGAGCGCTTCGTCCATGAAATGTTCGGTCCTGAGCGCCGCTTGCGTTTCCGTGGTAGCTACTTTCCTTTCACTGAGCCCAGTGCCGAAGTTGATATTAGCTGCGGATTATGTGATGGGAAGGGGTGTCACGCCTGTAAGTATAGCGGTTGGCTTGAGGTGCTTGGATCTGGTATGGTGCATCCGCAGGTTTTACGCAACGTTGGCTATGATCCTGAGAAGTATCGCGGCTTCGCCTTCGGTATGGGTGTGGAGCGTATCGCTATGTTGAAGTATGGTATCGGCGAGATACGGCTCTTCTCTGGCAATGATCTACGCTTCTTACGCCAGTTGTAGTTGGCCAGGTGATTTTGAGAAGGAGAAGGCTTCATGAGAGTTCCTTTGAGTTGGCTCAAAGAGTATGTTGATATTACTCAGTCTCCCGAAGAACTGGCCCATACGTTGACAATGGCTGGTTTAGAAGTGGAGTCTATTGAATATATTGGGCAGAGTTGGGGCGATAAGGTTATCACGGCGCAGATTGATTATCTGGAAAAGGTCGAAGGCTCTGACCATTTGAATTATACAAAGATTAATACTGGTAGTAGTCAGCTTAATGTTATCTGTGGCGCACCAAATATCCACATTGGCGATAAAGTTCCGTTGGCTTTACCTGGTGCACAGCTTGGGGATGTCACCATTAGCGAGACACGTAAGTTTGGCTATGTCTCACAGGGTATGCTGTGTTCACCTCGTGAGTTAGGAATGGGTAGTGATCATAATGGGATCTATCTGCTGGAGCCGGATACAGTCATCGGCCAGCCTCTAGTCGATCTATTTGGCGAAGTGGTTTTGGATTTTTCTATTAAGGCTCATCGTGGCGATTTGTCGTCGATTATTGGTATTGCGCGTGAGGTCGCTGCGTTGACTAAACAGACGTTGCGTATTCCTCAGTCACAGCTGCAGGAGCAGGGTTCGCCAGTGACTGAACTGGTGAAAGTAACAGTTGAAGATACTGAACTTTGTCCTCGCTATACCGCGCGGGTCGTCAGTAATGTTACTATTGGCCCCTCTCCCGATTGGATGGCTAGGCGTTTGCTGGCTGCTGGCCTGCGCCCGATCAATAATGTGGTGGATGTTACAAATTATGTGCTGTTAGAGTTTGGTCAGCCGCTGCATAGCTTTGATTATGATCTGGTGCCTGAGCATCACATTATTGTGCGCCATGCTCGCGTTGGCGAGGAAATGATCACGCTCGATGATGTAAAACGTAAGCTGACACCTGATATGCTTTTGATCACTGATGTCACTGGCCCAACGGCTATTGCGGGTGTCATGGGTGGAGCGGTGAGCGAGGTGAGCGAGAAGACCAGTACAATCTTGCTGGAATCGGCTAACTTTAAGGCTGGCAATGTGCGTCGCACTTCGATGACGCTTGGCTTACGTACGGATGCTTCTAGCCATTATGAGAAGGGATTAGATCCTGAACTTGCTCTGGCTGGCGCTAACCGTGCTGTCCAATTGATGGCTGAATTGGCTGGAGGCACTGTTCATCCCGGTTGCGTGGATATCTATCCCCATCCTGTACAACCTCGGACGCTGGACTTTTCCACGGAGGATATCGAGTGGCTGACATCTATGCACGTGACTCAGAGTGAGGCTAGCGAGACTCTCTCCTCGCTGGAGTTTACTGTGCAGGCTGCTGACGATGGAAAACATATGCAGGTGACGGTGCCTACCTATCGGTCCGATGTGCTTGAACCCGCTGATCTGGTCGAAGAGGTCATTCGTTTGATTGGCTATGAGCATATTCCTGCTACGATCCCTTCTGGTCCCCTGCCAACTTTGATGATTGATCGCTGGTTTGAGCGCGAACAAATAGTTCGTGATCTCTTACTTGGTGCAGGATTAAACGAAATTATAACCTATACATTGACTAATCGCGCCCGCATGGTGAAACTATTAGCTCATGTGGATGTCGCTTCTGCCAAAGTATTGTCCCAGTCTCGTAGCAGATCGGCAGTCCAGGAGGAGGTGCGTATTGAGGCCACAAATGCAACGACGGCAGTGGCACCTTTCGATGTACGTTCGATTCCCGCGGTGACACTGATAAATCCGTTAAGTTCAGATATGGATGTATTGCGGCTAACGCTGTTAAGCAACTTAATGGAGACGATTCAAGAAAATAGTAAGTATAGTCAAGATGGCTTGCGCTTCTTTGAATTGGGACGTCGTTATTTGCCCTCTAACGATAAGTTACAACTTCCAGATGAGCGACGTACGATCGGTATTGCCTTGAGTGGTCCAACCAAAAATACCTGGTTGCCTGAGCTTGCGCATTCCGCTGACTTTTATGATGTGAAAGGAGCCGTTGAGACCCTCCTGGAAGGTTTAAAGATTTCTCGTTATCGCTTTATCCCCACCCAGCATCCAACTTTCCATCCTGGACGCTGCGTTCTAGTAGAGTTGGCATATAGGACAGAAAGTGGGGAAGAGGCCTTTCATCCAGTAGGTGTATTGGGCGAGGTTCATCCTGTCGTACAGCAGCACTATGATCTGTCCCAGCGTACCTATCTCGCTGAATTGGATCTAGCGGGCTTGTATGAAGCAGTCCCTGATCGGCTTGTATATCAGCCGATCTCCAAACATCAGGCATTGACGCGCGATCTGGCTCTTGTTGTTGATCAGCATATTGCCGCGCAGGCTATTCAAGAGCAAATTGTGCGCCATGGCGGAGAGCTACTACGGTCTGTTGAGTTGTTCGATGTCTATACCGGTGATCCTCTTCCAGCCGGCAAAAAGAATCTTACATATTCGCTTGTGTACCAGGCGCAGGATCGTACTCTGAAAGATGCTGAGGCAAATGAATTACAAGAACGTATCATTCGACTGCTAAATGAGGACTTCGGTGCTGTTTTGCGTTAACTCTCATTTCTCTGGTAAGGGATCATAGAAACTTGTAGAGTTTCTATGATCCTTTTTTGCTATATGTAGTGACAGCAGTTCCCTCAATATGGCACAATTAGAGTGTATATATCTGCTGTGAAATTTTCTATGTCTACTATCATATTTATGAATATTTATCTTTTCCGGGAATCTATTGTCTATACATTCAGCTTTTGTGTGTTCAATAAGATATATGGTGCGTAGGGGAGACCATCAGGCTAATTCATGCGACCTATTGATATAACTATAGTGAAAAGTTGGCATGTATAGTTTATGGTCTGTATTTTGCGAGAAGAGTCTAAAAAATGAATCAATGTTTGCATTATAATAGGCCGTGTAGTGGCTCATCGATGCTCTGTAAGGAATGTATTTTGTACTTACAACAGCATAGTCAGAGGCGTGAGCAAATAGCCAGTTCATCCTCTCTCGCAGAAATATCAGATGCACCAGAATCATCATTGTCGGTGGAAGGCGATACAGAGCCGGGGATCCCTATCCTTTCTAGCGAGACTGTGCCCATGGATGTATATGCTTCTAATGATGAATTCTCTCCTCGGTATGAAGTGGAGGACGAAGATCCTCCTGCTAGTGTTATTGTCGATGCCTCAGATCGGTCTTTAGAACGTCTAAATGACGCCGCACGTTTGATTGCGGAAGCGGAGTCTGATTTTCCTCAGAATGGGCGAGGGCCGCGAGCATCTCGATTAGCGCCATTACGCGATATTTCTGCTGATATTCGACGTGAGAGTACTCCTATGCCGAATGCCTCGTTTACGACACAGCTTGTCGCACATAAGGTTGTAGGACGTAAGGCGCTTGATGAGCATCTACCCGATCTCTGGCCCTGGTTGCATACGGCCGAAGTTGATGAAAGCAAAGACGAGTGGATAGATCAAGTTGATCCTTTGCAATCGCGTAGTTTTCCGTCAAGTGCAGAGTCGATGAAAATAGAGCAGGAAGATATACATCGTATTCTGGGTGATCGGATTTCTGTGGTCTGGGAAAAGGTGAAGCATGATCCTCAGAAGTGCCTGCGTATAGTATTTATCTGCCTATCTATTTTGGCCGCACTGGCACTGGTAATTGATACTGTGATGGTCGCGATTCTACAGCAACGTACTCCAACGGTGCAGACCAGTCAGCTTCCAATGATGACGTTTTCTTCGCGTTTTGCAAAGACAGGCGATCACATAACCATTCACCTGAACAATTTCCCCGCGTTAACGACGGTTGTGTTATCACATGATATCCAGGAGAGTGTTAGTCTGGAGAAGCAATCGGGTGAGATCAAGCTGAATGCCCAGGGATCAAAAAGTGTGGTTATGTTGATTGATAACAGTTGGGAAGTTGGTCAACATACCGTTGTCGCGGAAGATGTTCAAACACGCTATACAGCCAGCGGCATGCTTCAGATAAATGGGGGACCAATGCCACCCTCGCATTTGGAGGTCTCGACTGCGGATTTAGATCTTGGTTCACAATATGTGGGGGCCAATTCTTTTCAAATGCTCAGTTTAAAAAATGCTGGCGGCGGCGTTATCAATTGGTCTGCGAGTAGTAACAATTCGTGGCTGATGTTCTCTCCCAAAAATGGAATGTTTAGTGATCATCAGGATATCCAAGTTGCTGCCGATCGTACAAATCTCACGCCAGGTGTATATCAAGGGAAGATCACCATTATTTCGAATGTAAGCCAACCGCAAGATATTTCGGTCCAGATGGTAGTGTTGGCTCTTCCTAAGAACGCTGGCGCAGTGATGAGTGTCACCCCTGCGATTATGACCTACAATGTTGGCGATGGGCAGGCGGATCCAAGTAATCAATCATTAATGATTATGAATCCAGGAACGAAGGCCCTGCATTGGTCAATCAGTGATTCCGCCCCGATGTCGCAGGCTGATGAGAATTCATATGTAAATACGTCGGGGATGACAAATCGTTGGTTGAGTACTGGTACGACTTCTGGCACCGTGGCACCGGGATCGACAGCTGAAGTTATTGTGAAAGTGAATAGTCAGCATCTTTTGCCGGGAACATATAACAGTGCATTAAAATTCGCCGTGGCTACTGGATACACCGCCATCAATAGTCCGCAGTTAGTGAACGTAACCTTAATCGTGCAACCCCGCTGCGGCATCTTATTAAGTACAGGTTCCTTATCTTTTATCGCCATTGCGGGACAAGCCACTACAAGCAATCAAGTCCTGAGCCTAATGGGAAGCGCTAGCTGTTCTGATGTAGTTGACTGGCATACGACAACCTCCGTTCATTGGTTAACCATGACACCTACTCAGGGCCAGATAAAAGGAGCGGAACAATCGATCACCACTGTGGCTGTAAATCCAGCTAACTTGAAGCCGGGTACCTATGATGGAACAATCACCCTTGCTCTCGCGCAAAGCACACAAACAGTGAATATACAATTGATTGTACAAAGTCCTCCTACGCCTTCTGCTCCTATAATAGGCGTATCGCCGCTCACCCTCAACTTCAGTCAGACAAAAGGGCAAGCAGATCCGGCGGCTCAAAGCGTCACATTAACGAATACGGGACAGAGTGCACTTATCTGGAATGCCGTTCCCAATCCAATGTTATTATGGTTAGGCGTGGCCCAAAGCCAAGGGAGCATTGCACCTGGACAGACAGATAGTCTAGTTGTGAGTGTCAGTGCGAATGGTTTAACGCCTGGGTCATATGTTGGGCAGGTTGTATTGAGCGGAGTCGATGCATCTGGTAATCCTGCTAGTGGAAGTCCACAAATGGTGAACGTAACCTTTACCGTTCTGGCTCCCTGTACGTTAGCTCTTCCATCTACAAGTTCGCTGGCTTTTAGCTCAGTGGAGGGATTTGCTGATCCTGCGCCACAGTCAATTATGATTACCGCCTCTGGCAATTGTAACTGGCCAGTGACCTGGCAAACTAGCTCAGATCCAGCTGATAATTGGTTTAATCTCTCCTCAGGCGGTGGAACATTTACAACCAGTGGTCAGTCAGCAACATTGACGGTAGCGCCAAGCAATGCAGGTTTGTTGACTGGTGATTACCATGCAACTATCAGAATTTCAGCTACTGATAGTACAGGAGTTGCGGTGGAAGGAAGTCCTCAATCCCTGGCGATTGATTTCAATGTGCAGGCACCATGTGCACTACAAGTCAACTCGGCAGGTCTTTCGTTTTCCGTAACGCAAGGTCAATCCTCCAATGTACAGAATATCCCATTGAGCTCAACCGGTAATTGTTCGTTGCCTCTCTCATGGACCGCTCAAGTGAATAGTGGTTGGTTAAATTTATCGTCTGCTTCTGGTAGTGATAATGGTAGCGGAAGTAGTATTGGGGTCAATGTAGATGTGAGTGGTCTAAATATTGGCACATATAGCGGGATTGTCTCATTTTCGGCTGTTGGTAGTGGTGGAGCTAATGTCGTCGGAAATCCGCAGATTTCGGTCACGCTCAATGTGACCGGATCAATTGTCAATGTGGCAGCTGCTTCGTGTCAGAATACCTCATGTGTTGCACCGAGTTCTCTGTCTGGTGCATCGGTATCTCTATCTGATAGCAATGGAACAATCGTTGCTTCTGGAACAACAGATACAAATGGAAATGTATCTCTCTCTAATGTACCAATTGGAAGTTATACACTTCTGGTGAACGGAGCCGATGTGTCAGGTGCCTTGTATATTGGAAGTAGTACTGTGGTAGTCGTAGGTGGTGCCATGAATGTCAGCATCAATGCTGTTCCCACTGCACCTGATACTGGAGGGAACGTGGACCCATCTGCATAAATCTCAAGTTTGTGATTGGTCCACCCACAACAAGTGAGTGATCATATGCCAACGGCTCCCTAATATATTTGCCAGCCCTACATACTCTCAGTATGTGGACTGGCTTTATTTTTTTATCGTTTGCTAAAAAGATACGGAAGTATTGTACTGTACAAACGTATACATATAATCAAGCATAGTAATGAGTAATTATATATTTGGGGACAGCGTCTGTTTGACGTTTATTACTATTGAGGGGTGTCGGTGAGGTTTTTAGATTTTGTAAGCGTCCTCATCCTGAATGGAGTTTTATGTATAGCAGACGTTGTGCTTATTGTCAGACTTTACAACAAGTGGATGCACAGGCTCAGAAGTGCAGCTATTGTGGACGAGATTTTTCTTCCCAAGGATCAAACACATCGCGCCAAAAATCTCTGCCGCCAGCTGCCTCTCATCGTGCTGGGCATACCTTTGGATTACATCCAGAGGATCAGCCATATCAATCAAGTATGATGATTGCGCAACACTCTCCATCTGAAGAGCCTGCATTACCACGGCGCATACATCGGGATCCTGAATATATTGTGTTCCCTGCTACCAGCGAAGCTCCTGCTCTCAAGGCGCAACGTGCAGCGTTAGTACGCTCACGCCGGTCAGTCCGTAGGCCAGCGAAAAAAGTGGAACAAGCAAAGGCACGCAGACTGGCTTTTTTTCGACCGAAAGTATGGTCCTCCAGACGAATGATTTCATCATTACTTACGCTATCTTGTGTCATCTTTCTGCTGGCGAGCAGTATTATTGCGTTCGTACTGATTGGAAAACGCACAACGGTAGCTACTGCTGTCGTTCAGATTTCTCCTGACGCCTTACGTGTGAATGATATATTTACGCTTTCCGGAAGAGGATTCGTTCTTCATGATCGAATGTCTTTCTATTATGATAACCATCAGGTATTGATCGATGAACAGGGGAAACCTCTGCGCGTCTCTACCGATGCCAATGGACACTTTTCGCTGCAAGTACGGGTGCCCGGAAGTTGGAGTGTGGGTAACCATGTCATTGATACTGTGGATAGTGCTCAGAATAGTAGTATATTGGCACATATAACTGTATTGCCGCTTTCTGTGCAACCACCAGTTTTACAAATCTCACCTTTGAGTAGTCGGTTTTCAGGAGCGGTAGCAGGTATTGTCTCTAGCCAGTCACTCACATTAACCAATACTGGTGGTGGTCAGGTATCCTGGGTTGTGACAAGCGATCAGAGCTGGTTAAGTACAGTACCTGCGAGTGGTAGTTTCTCTGGCAGTCAGAATGTGCAAGTAACTGTCAATCGTGGAAATCTTGCTCCTCAGGCGTACGTCGGGCATTTAGTCTTTACGCAAAAAGGAACCAATGGATCTGTGCTGACAATCCCGGTGTATATAGATGTAACACCAACTCCCGCAGCTCTTGCCATATCGACAACCGCGCTGACCTATGCGGCGAGTACTAGCCAGGATCCAGAAAATCAATTTATTACGCTGCATAATAGCGGGCAGCAGGATGGGAATTGGTCCAGCACTTTAACTGGTGGATCAAGCACATCCTGGCTTGCTCTGACCCCTGATCATGGCACTATTGCTCCTGGAGAGGATGAGGCTATTATGGTAAGTGCGCATTCAGCGGATCTGCCTGTTGGCACTTATCAGGGAGTTATTAATTTTGCTGGTGACATTAGCGCGCAGGTAAACGTGTCAATGAGCGTAGCCGCTGCCGGTAATTTAGTCACCTCTCCTCTCACACTCGATTTTACTGCACTCGTGGGACAGGTTCCTGCTGAGAAGCAGGTCACATTACAAAATAGCGGAGGAACCTCTCTGACCTGGCAAAGCACGGTGATAACAGTGGATCAAGGTAACTGGTTACAGATGACGCCTGCACAGGGATCGTTGGATGCCGGTAAGCAAGCAATCGCAGAAGTTAGTATCGCAAGTCAGAAAATGAGCGCAGGTTCCTATCAAGGGAAGATTACTTTTACTTCTTCTAGCGGCATAAATCAGCAAATTGCCGTCTCATTGATTGTATCGGCACCAGTGATATCAGTTCAGCCAGCCACGCTCACGTTTGTCACAGCAATTGGTTCTGATCCACCTGTTCAGACTATAACCATTACGAATGCTGGGAATACTACTTTGCAATGGACTGCAACTGCTGAAGGCACAGGTAGCAGCGCACTTACCATCACACCAAAGGCAGGGACATTAGCACTTCATCAAAGCGTAATTCTCACTGTTGCTCTCCATATGCCTCAGTCTAGTTCAGCACCATTGTCACCGACCATCTTGTTGAAAGGAGGGAGCGGCGGATCAATGAGTTTGAGTCAAAGTGTGCCAGTAAATATCACAGCCAATAGCGAGGTACCCTCTGCTACCTTACCTGCGCAGCCAGATGAAGCGCAATAATGTGTACTCGTAGTGCGTTTGATTTCAACGTGCGTAAAGTTAATGAGTTATGCCAAATTCAGAATGCTAATGGTCTGCCCTTTGTTTTGTTGACGCTCTTTCCCTTCTGTGCTATATTCTGACAAAGCATAAGCAAGCTATGTATGAATAAAGCTATCAATTATGTCGGAGGATAGAGTCGTGCCAACCATTACATATGTACGTGAAAATGTACGGGTGAACGTACCCGAGGGAGATAATGTTCGTTACCCGGCGTTAGAGAACGATGTCCCCATTTATTGTGGTATCGATAAGATCATTAACTGCCACGGCAATGGTTTATGCCACTCTGATCGTGTTGCCGTCTCTCCAGCTACAAATATCAGTGGTCTTACATTTATGGAGAAATTCTGGCTACGCGGATATCTCAAGAAGAATCCTAATATGCGTCTCGCATGTCAGGTAAAGGTCTTTGGTGATGTTGAAGTTGAAACTCAATGTAAATAATAAAAGTTAATATCGTGCATAGAGTAGTTACTACTCTATGCACAATTTTTTGTCCATTTGTCAATTCATTCCACTAGCAAATTCGCGTTGCTATTTAATTCCTGATGGCAAAATAATAGCGTTGGGCAAAGACATTATTCCAGTAGAGTTCTACCATACCTGAGGTTGGATTGGGAAAAGGTATCGATGATATAGAAAAGTTGTCTACATTAACAGGATCATACTTAATTACCTTATCATAAGGTGTATCCATGTAATGTTGATTGTTTGTGTACCATTTCGCAATCACATGTCCTGAGGTGCCTTTTAGCGGTTGGACACTAAAGGTTAGATAGAAATTCTGATTGGGCTTAAAGATTTTTTGTGGAATCACTGGCTGATAGTTTGCATCGATGTTGAGTGCCATAGAAACAGATGGGATAATATTTTTGGCTGGACCGGAATCCTTGGCCGTAAGTGGTGGAGGATCAGGGATTTTTTCGCTACTGGTTTGAATGTTTTGTACTGATTTTCCTGTGTAGAGGGAGACAAGTTTATCCCATGTACCACTGACTTTCACATAATATCCTGTTCCTGAACAGAGTAGCAGTGCGACAATAAGGACACTTAGAAAACCACTGATCACGCGATGCGTAGGTACGATCGGACGTGGTTTGGTGAATGTTGGTGGAACGTGGATAATGTCAGGATTGAATGGCTCGGCTGGCAGTAAGTGTTCGATTGATTGCTGCGGAATCAATTGTAGTGAAATTGTTGATTGGCGCCCCGCTGGTTGTAGCTCCATCCCTCCCCGATAAGGGACGGGGAGCATCGATTGTTGTGCTGTAGCATCCTGGATACCATTTTGCATCTCAAGCTGGCCGGAAGGTTGTTGCCAAGCAGGCATTGGATTAAGCTGACCAGAAGGGCTCCTCAAAGAGGGCGACATGGGATTAAGCTGACCAGAAGGCTGCTGCCAAGCGGGCATTGAATTCTGATCGAATTGACCAGAAGGTTGCTGCCAGGGCTGAGGGGCCGATCTATCAGCTGGTGCACCATTATTGGCAGGCATTTGAGGAGCTTGTTGCTCCCATTGTCCTCCAAATGTCTGGCTAGCAGGGATACCAGGACCCCCCCAGGGCAACGGTTCAGATGCGCCAGCTCCCCAGCCAGTGGGTTGAGCATTTAAAAGTGGAGAAGGGGCTCCACAGTTGGAACAGGGGGCCTCATTCGCCATACGGGCTGCTTTACAATAGCTACAGAACATTTTTCTCGCCTACCTTGTATAAGTGTCGACATACACTTATATCTAATAGTTTCAACCTACTTTACTACTACACCACAGTAACACTTAACTCCTGCTTTGATCAAGTTTTACTGTTTGCTTTAGGGCAAAATGGCTATACATAGTTCGCTTCCATCCATCATAAGCTATGTTGTGTCAAAGAATAACACTATGAATATGTCCCACTTGCATCTCTATTTTCCAAGTGTTACCATTCATCCATAGCTAGCATCCTTTCGTGTTGTACCTATATGCTATTTGTACTACAGTCAGAAACACCGCGCCTTCGCGCATCTACTATTTGTCTGGTTTTCTGTGCCATGTGTCTGTCTGTCTGAATAGCATTGATAGTTGGAAGGATATGTTTTTCATTCTATGGCTGAGACTCAGGCACAATGGTATAATAGGCAAGCCATCGAGCGACTGGCGCAACATATCCCTTTTGAACGTGATCTGGCTTGTAAGTCCGAGCTAATAGAGATGTTACGGGGATTAGTGATTCGTCATGGCCGGGATATGAATCCCGACTTGTTTGGTTTCGAGGCTCGTTGTGAATTAGTTCTCCTGGGATTGTGGAATTGTATCGGGCATGAAGGGAATCATTGATAAATGACAAGAAAAACGATTGTGATTACTGGCTGCTCAAGTGGCTTTGGCCGTTGTACGGCTCTGGAGCTGGCTCGGCAGGGATGGTTGGTTTTTGCGACTGTGCGCAAGGAGGCTGATCGCGACAGTTTGCTTCAGGAAGCGACATTTCAGCAGTGTAGCGATAATATTACACCTCTCCTCTGCGATATTACGCAGCATGAGCAGGTAGTCCAACTGGCTCAGAATATTGAGACTTTGTTGCGTGCTGAGCAATCGCTTGGTCAGGAGCATTTGCCGCGTTTGGATGCCTTGTTAAATAATGCCGGTACGGCTTATGCCGGGCCTATTGAATTAGTACCGCTGGATGATATTCGTTCTCAATTTGAGGTCAATGCCATTGCTCATATTGACGTGACAAAAGAATTACTCCCGTTCCTCAAAGTGGCTCATGGAACAGCTATCTACGTGAGTAGTATCTCTGGAAAGATCTCCGTTCCTTTAACGGGAATATACTCGGCTAGTAAATATGCTCTGGAAGCTTTGTGTGATGCATTACGTATAGAACTTGCTCCCTTTGGAGTTCATGTTGTACTGATCGAACCAGCATCAAGTCCTACCAGTATCTGGTTGACAAGTTTTCAACGTTCGTTTGATCATCTCGGTGATGCCAAAGATACTAGTCCATATGCACGCTTGCTCAAATTGGGTGAAAAGTCTGCTCAGCAATCAAGCAAAAAAGGTTTTCCTGTACAAAAATTTGCTGATACTGTCGTGCGTATCCTGAACAGCCCGCGTCCACAGGCACGCTATGGAGTTCCTGGTTCGGCTACTGCTTTGATGTTTTTCCGCCGCTTTTTGCCTGATAGTTTGTGGGATCTAATTATTCGTCGGACGATGCATTGGTAGGTTGCATCGAAATGCAACACCTATCATTCCTGACATATCCTCTTTGAAAGGATTATAGTAATGCTGAAAAACACATTGCTGTATCTCGCAAAAAGTCCTCGCTTGAGAGACTTTACTGTCCAAAATAAAATCGCTCGCAATATTTCACGCCGTTTTGTGGCTGGCGAGTTATTGGATGATGCACTACAAGCGACAAGTGTTCTTAATAAACGTGGTATCCAGGTGGCAATGGATCTGTTAGGTGAAAATGTTACCTCCAGGGAGGAAGCGGATGCGTCGACACAGGCCTATATTGCTGCCATTGAAATGATTTCGAAAACACATGTTGATGCAAATATTTCTATTAAATTGACTGCTCTCGGGCTGGATTTAGGTTATGAGATGTGTCAGGCTAATTTGAATAGAATTCTTGCAAGCGGGCAGCAGCATAATATATTTATTTGTGCTGACATGGAGGGTTCGGCGTATACAGAACAGACTGTTTCAACCGTGAAGGAGGTGCGAGCGCGCTTTGAGCAGGTTGGAACCGTTATCCAAAGCTATCTGTATCGTAGCCGTGTCGATATCGAGCAACTGGTAGATCAAGGTACACGTGTTCGTCTGGTCAAAGGTGCTTATAAAGAGCTTGAGAGTGTGGCTTATCAGGATAAGGCAGATGTTGATAAGAATTATATACAATTAATGGAAATTTTGTTGGCACGCGGAAATTTTCCAGCCATCGCTACTCACGATGAAACGATTATCGATGCAGCCTGCCGTTTTGTGCGTGATCATGGTATCAGCCCATCATCTTTTGAATTTCAGATGCTCTATGGTATCCGACGCAATTTGCAGGAAAAATTGGTGAAACAAGGATATAATATGCGTGTATATGTTCCTTATGGTTCACAATGGTATCCATATCTAATGCGTCGCATGGCTGAGCGTCCTGCGAATCTCTTATTTGTAGTGACAAATGGTTTGCGCTAGGCTGTCAGGTCCGTTAGGAAAAATGTTGAAGGAGCGCACGAAACTATGCCTATTTTGCCTTATAAGGGAGTCTGGCCCACTATTGCGGAGGATGTCTTTATTGCTCCTGGCGCGATGATTATTGGCGATGTTACTCTGCATGCAGGGGCAAGCGTCTGGTATAACGCTGTATTACGAGCTGATAGCGCTCCGATTGTGGTCGGATGCCGTAGCAATATTCAAGATAATTGTACCTTGCATGTTGACTCAGATGCTCCTCTCACTATTGGCGAGGAATGTACTATTGGACATAATTCAGTCGTTCATGGCGCCTTATTAGGAAATCGCATTCTGATAGGTATGAATGCGGTCGTGCTCTCACATGCCCGCATTGGGGATGAGACGGTGATTGGAGCTTGTGCTCTGGTAAGTGAACACAAGCATATTCCTGAACATGTATTGGCCCTGGGCGTGCCCGTACGGATTGCACGACCTCTATCTGAAGAAGAATGTTCCTCCTTGATACTGAGCGCGCAGCATTACACCGAACTGGCGCAAGAGTTTCGTCGTGAAACCGGCCAGGAGTCCTCAAGTTCCTTCTCCGTTAACTCCTGACAACTATGACTGATATTTCCTTGCATTCAAATGAGAAAGGTGCCGCAGCACCTTTCTCGCAACGAGATATTCCTTGCATTCAGATGAAAAATGTATCGCAATACATTTTTAGCGACAGTAGTCGCGTTTCTGAATGTTTATGGGTACAGGTTGCGTTTTTGAATGCATATGGGTATGAGGTGGCATAAGACTATCGTCTATGCCGCCAGTGTCACCGAAAATGTTTTTTGCTGGGATTGTTGACCGGGACGCTGAATCTCTAATTGAATCTGCCATACTCCGGCCATGTTAAAGGCTGCATTTTTATCAAATGTTGCGATGTATATTGGATTGCCGCTGGTAATAGTTGCCTGGCTTGTGCCCATATTCATAATTTGCATCTCTGCAGTGAGTTTTACCTGTGCATCGCTGACTAGTTGCCCTTTCGAATTATTGATGATAACGATCACTGTATGCGTATAACCGACACGATTGGGTAGTACTTGCATTGTCACTGTGAGATCTCCCATTGTCTGGGTCTGCGTATTGATCGAATTCGTACCCGCCGCAGCTGGCTGATTGGCGTATGTGAGATTTGGAAAGTTAATGGGTGGGGCAAAGAAAGATTGAAACGCCGAGCAGAGGATAATGATAGCTCCACAGATAGCTAATGCCTTTGTTGTGAGCTTGAGTCGGCGTCCTGTACTGCTCAGTTTTGACTGACGTGTGCGTCTCGTTGGTAGATCTGCTTTGACGACTGGTAGAAGAAGCGCCTGGTGCGTAAACTTTGGACGTAGTACGAATAAAGCATAGAGACTAAGGCAGATAGTAATTACCGTAATCCCACCTTGTACTAGCAATGCGCGTCCAAACGGATCTGTAAAAAGTTGTTGTGCCTTGTTAATACTAGCCTCTCCCAGAAAGAGTCCACTCACGATTTGGATGCTCATTCCTGCTATTAGCAGCGGCGTGAGGCGGCGCAATACAAATGTTAGCGTTGCAGTGTTGTATTCAAGTTCAACGCCTGTCAGCAGTGGCAGAAGCAGAAATGCTAGGTAAGCAAAGCCTCCTAACCAGATGCCCTGCGCGATCAAATAAAGCCAACCAAACAGAAATGCACTAATAGCTGGTTCGAGTACTGGTATTACCGAACTAGTAAATACAAATGTTAGTGCAATTAATCCCGCTAGAAGTAACCAGGCCCATTTGTGATGTGCCGGAGCTGTTTCTGCTGGCTCGGCAACAGGTGTTTCAATTAACTGTCTGGTTTTGCGAGGACTATTCGCCTTCAATTCCTGCGTAGTGAGCCGCTCAAAGTTAGTGATTGGTTCTTGCTCTTGTTCTTGCTGACTATTTTTTCCACGTTGCGTTCGCTGTAGAAAGATCATGGCAATGACAATGAGAAGCAGCCGAATAAGCCAGATCCAGCCATAGGCCGTGTCTGGGATTAGTCGCAAGAGTACCACGATATTGAGCGATTGGGCTGCTTGTTCGTGAATCACTGTAGCGAACTGGACTATACGGAGTATCAAACTGATAACTTCACCACAGAGCAAGATTAGGAGGCAGAGCCATTCAAGTGGATATGTTTGTTTTCTTACCCGCGGGAAAAGTCCAGAACCACGCCCTTCAGTCAGAATAAATTGCTCGATAATAAGTAAGCCAATCCAGAATGTTAGAGCCATAATAGTCAGCCATGCCCAACCGATTGAGAGCAAGGCTGTTATATCTAGTTTTTGAATGCTTGAGAGTGCGTTACTGCTCGTCGGACCAAGCGTGGCTATACCAGATGTGCCGGTACCAGAATAGCCTACATCGAAGCCGATGATGCCATAGGTAGTCGTCCCATCGTTGCTAGCTACTGCTGTCCAGAGAACCTCATAACTACCTTTTGGCTGATTATCAGGTGTCTTAAGCAAAGTGTTCAACTCTGTGGTATTACTAACTATGCTGGGGGCCGCATTGATATCCACGAGATTTCCGTTTTGGATGGAATAAATATGTGCACTGCTCAGCTTACTGATGGGCGAATTAAAAAAGATACGTACTTCGCCCGGAACTTTGTCGAGGGTCGATCCATCGACAGGATCTGAGCCAATGACGTACGCACGAGCTTGGGCTGCTGGCGGTATTGTAACGAATGTGATACAAAAATAAGCCAGGAAGCTGAGGAGTAGTGCTGTTGTTATAATAAGCAATCGTCTTTGTCGCATACGTTCTCTTTTTTTATAGTGCACTTTCCCATGGAAATAAATAGCCATTATGACATCTTTCATGCTACGTTCGCAATTTTCTATCTTGTCGGGACGGCGCACGCTTTAATGAGGCACTTCAAAAAGTGCCGTGACGCGTCATTGAGTATGTATGATTGTACACCAGCCAGATGTGGTCGGCAATATTGGATTATGTTCTTCTTACATTGTGCAAAGTGTTTCTTTCGTGCAAAGCGCATCTGTGGACGTTTATCCTGCAAAATGTGATTAAACTAGACAGATGAGGTATGCTTATCACTGATGCTTGTCTTTACCACGTCTTATAATTTACAATAAGTTGGGATAGATGTTCCCTCAAAAAGAGTGCTTTTATGAAAAAAAGATCTTGGTGGCGATCCTGGTCTCGCCTTGTGTTATGGTCTCATGTTGTTGGGGTTGTGGGGTTTTATTGTATCTTGTGGTGGCGTACTTTTCCTTGTAAAGAAGATCATGTAAAGGTACTTCCTCCCCTCAAAGAGAGAGATAAATCTGCTTTAGCACAAAACGATCAGGCAACAACAAACTCATTGCCATTTGTTTCGATTATTGTGCCCGCTCGTAACGAGGAACTTAATATTCGTCGCTGTGTGCAGTCTTTGTTGGAGCAAGATTATGGGCACTATGAAGTGATTGTGGTGGATGATGGCTCAACAGATCAAACCTCTGCTATCCTCGATGAGTTGGCTCAGACATATCCTCATGGGGACCGCCTTTGGGTGTTGCGTCTGCGCGATGAATTAGCTCCGGGTTGGGCTGGCAAGCCACATGCGATCCATAGTGGTGTTCAGGAAGCGAACGGTAATTGGTTTCTATTTACTGATGCGGATACATGGCATGCTCCAAATTCATTACGTTCTGCTATCACACAGGCCGTGCAAGAGCATGTTGATCTATTTACGTTAGCTACTGAACAAGAATTGCCGACGTTCTGGGAACGTACGTTGATGCCGATGGCTTTTCTTGGTATTAGTATGCTCTATCCGCCACGTTTTGTGAATGATCCGGCTAGTTCAATTGCGATCGCGAATGGGCAATACATTTTGATCCGGCGTGAGGTTTATGAGGGCGTGGGCGGCTATGCTCGTCCGGAGATGCGCGATACGTTGTTGGATGATCGGGATCTAGCTTTTCTCGTCAAGACACACGGTTATCTGCTGCGCTTCATTGATGGCGATGGACTGGTACATGTGCATATGTATCAGAGCCTTTCCGCTATCTGGCGTGGTTGGCGTAAAAATGCCTATCTTGGAAATCGAGGCGGCTGGCCTTTTGTGTTGCTCGAACTTTTTGGGCTTCCGATGATTTCGATCGTGCCCTTTTTCTTACCTCTATTGCTAAAGTTGCTACATAGCGGCAAATATCCAGCAGTCTCTGCACGCGAAGTGGCTATCGCCACCGGGCTGGAATTGGTTCCATTACTCTCTTATCGTGTCTGGCTGAATAATCAGATGCATGTGCCATGGTATTATGCCTTGACTCATCCAATTGCTGGAGCTTTCTTTGAAGGTATCCTGGGACAATCCATGTGGCGTGTAATTACTAGGCGAGGAGTGGATTGGCGCGGTCGTCAGTATCATAACGAGAATGCCAAAAGCCCAATGTAACATGGCTCATAGAAACATGAATACCTCTTGTGATGTGTAATTGTCACACATAAGTTCCTGTGACTAAGATCTGACAAGAGGTATTCAGTATCTTTTACTTTTTGCTATGTGTAGATTATCAAATTTATAGATTTGTAGTACAAAAAGGGGATATGCTCACCCAAAAAATTTCATTGTACAATTGGGAGATCTATTCCAAGCTGTTTGATGAGTCCAACGATGCCCCCACCCTCAATCGCTGTTACCGCCATCATTGTAATAAGATTATTCTCAAGTTGGTATGTTACATCTTCAGTGGGTAGCGAGACGCTGTTCGCTGTTTGTGGGATGGGAGGCGTGCCAAGCACAGGGATAATAAAACTACCTGATTGATAACCGGTCACATGGATGTTGCCAGTTATCGTTTCTCCCTCTTCAATGACATTATGCAGGTTAAATGATAATCCTGGAATGCCCTCTTTAATGCCTCCCATTAAATTGAAGAAGCCATCTTTAGCAAGCGGCTTCGGTGTCCAACCGCTAAAGACAAAGGTATCTGCAAGATAGGTGGCGGCGCTCGTAAGATCATTATCATCCAGAGCGGTCATGAATTTTTTGACGTTATTGGAAGGTGTATCGGCTGTATTCATAAATTTACTCCATTTCTTATAGCTAACGGCAGCGCTTTCTTGTATAGCAGCCTACGTATAGTTCTCTCTATAACTTAGCGTTTGAGGATGAGTACTTTAAAGTTGCCCATACCTGCAGGATCGGTGAGTGCAGAGACTCGTTGACGTAAATTATACCATTGGAGCATGGCTGTCTGTCCTTGATCACTGGCGCGGTCGCGATCGATGATCTCAAAGTGTTGCTTGTGGATACGTTCTAGTTCCTCATAGATGCCTGTATCCATCAACCAGCGGCGTTGTGTTGTCAGTGCCTGTAGACGTAGCCCTTGCTGGCGTGCAGACTCTATGAGGGCTGTGAAGTTGACGTGGGCGGTGATATCTTGTGCTCCTGGCCGTGTCAGCGGTCGATCGGTGGATTGATGCTGATAGTAGCAAGCTAGAGTGCCATGATAACGATCAGGTATGTAGAGTTGTTTGGCGCTATCGCCATAGTCAATGACGAGCAGGAAGCCTCGTCTTTTGCGTTTGGGTGTGGGGCCAAGTAGTAATTGACTGGTTCGTTTCATCCAGGCTAGAGCATCTAAATTAATCTCAGCACGCCATCCGTCTGGGAATGTACGCCAGGGAATTTTAAAATGTTCCAGGTACTCAGCAACGGCTGGATTGGTGAGTTCACCAAATTCTTCGGCGAAGCGTCCATGCTGGATTGTGACGTAAAGCTCGCGCAGTGTCTCTCCTTGTTTTTCTACGATGTGTACGGGAAAGGCATCTACCAATTCGTTTGATAAAATGACGGCTGGCGCGAAATCTTCTATTTGGACTTGAAGAGCGTCTTGGCCGGCGTTGATATCAACTGTCCGATAAGCAAGGGCCGTTGCAAAATCGGGAGCTTCCTGGCTGGCCCAATTTTGAACTCCCCTAGCGAGATCACCGCGTCCGGCACCTTGCTCAAGGACACAAAAGTGAGCAGGAGTCCCTAATTGTTCCCACATCTGTTTGAGTTGGCGGCCCATACAGTGAGCAAAAAAGTCAGAGACATCCGTACTGGTATAGTAATCGCCGTCCCAGCCCATTTTTGCCTCACCTGTTACATAATAGCCATAGCCCGGCTCATAAAGAGCCATCCGCATATATTCGGCAAACGAGAGAGGTCCCTCTCGTTGCATGCGCTCGATAATAACATGTTGTAGTGAAGATACTTGCATAGTGAAAAACTTTCTCTCGATATGTTCCATGTTGTGTCGCGCTGGCGTCGCAGTTTTCTGCGCATTGCGTGGGTAGGAGGATATACACCTTTCACGTCTGCGACCTCAACTTGCGTTTTTGATCTTTAGAGGCCGAAGTTGATTATGAGCAGGTCGAGTGCCAGTTCTGGAGTTAAACGGCTACGTTTGAGGGCAGCATCGGTGGAGAGGAGTTGGTGATATGCATTCTCCAACTGAGTAACGTTAAAATTGCCAACCTGTCTCAACGCTTTATCTGCAATGAATGGGGCGATGCCTAGTGTCGAGGCGATCTGTCCACCTCGTAGACCTTTCTGGGCCAATTCTTTGACAAGTAGCAGCGAGCGTACCTGCGAGGTAATGGTGCTGATCATTTTGAGTGGAGGTTCACCATCGGCTAAAAGATCATGTAAAATATTGAGTGCCTGTTTGCGATTTCGTTGAGCTAAAGCATCGGTTAGATCGAAGATGCGTGCCTCTTGGACATGCGCTGATAATTGGCGTACATCTTCGATAGTGATCGTTGCTCCTACTCCGGCATACATCGCCAACTTATCGATTTCGTTAGCTAGGAGACGTAGGTTATTCCCGATAAAGTTAGCCAGGAGGTTGTTTGCCTCTGGCATAATCTTAACCCCTGTGTTTTTCGCGCGGTTAGTGATCCATTTGTCCAGTGCTGCTCCTTTGGGGAGCATACTTTGTATCACCTTGCCACGTTGCTCAGCCGCTTTGACCAGCACATTGCCGCTCTCCAGAGCTTCTTCGACCAGAACGATCAACGTAGTCGTATCTGGCATAGAGGCGACATGTTCCGCAAGCTCTTTTTCAAAGCCTGCCCGACCAACGGCGGATTTGCCACTTTTTTTGCCTTTTTTGGCTTTTCCGCCCTTTGTCGTATCTCCTGCTGATGTCGTGCTCTCCCCACGTTTCTTTTTTGGCAAACCATCAACGATAATTAAACGCTGCTCACTAAGAAATGGAAGAGTATTACTACTCATAACGACATTCTTTAGATCGACTTCCGTCCCATTAAAGACATCCTCGTTAAACCCAAAATCCCCCTGAGTACGTAACTTTTTAAGGAGTTCACGACTAGAAAACTCATCTTCACCGTGCAAAAGATAGAACATTGCCATTAACCATTATTCCTGAGAGATTTGTCTGCGGTAGTCGCGGATATTGCGACGGGCCACAATCATATCGACAGCAATACCACTAATCAGACCTGCGGCAATACATAAGAGCGTGCCACCAAAGAATGCTGATGCTCCATTTGCACCAGTGAGAGGGGTTGAACGAAAAAGTGTTCCTGCCCAGCCGAGAACAGCAATAAAAGCAATTAGTGAACCAATAAATCCACTTACTATGACAGCGTTGCGATTTTTGACAGCACTCAACCAGAACACGAGAAAGAGTGCAATTGGTAATGACAGTAAGAAGCCGATAAAAGCTCCAATAGTGATGCCATCTAAAGATAGAGCGCCAAGAATCATGAAAAATATGCCTCCTGAAGGTAAATTACTTGAGTGCACGCACATGCATATACCATGTTCATTATACGGCAGTTTTATTATTTGTGACAACATATATTTATACTTTCAAGGCTTTGAGCGTGTTCACAGAGCCGTTTTCTTCAATGGAATGTGGATGTTGCCATTCTAGTAATGACTGACGGAGTATGCTAAGCAATGAGGCATCGGTCTGATGAGCATTGTAGAGTGCCCACCCAATCTTGGGCAAATTCAATGCATCTGAGTAGACCAGATAGCGGCTTTCCCAGGTGGGCTGAAATTTCTTTTTAAAGTTAAATAAAGATTGATTCCTACTCGGATTACCAAAGCGGTCGGTTAGGAAATCGATGCTTGTGCCAAGAAATGTCTCATCTTCTTCGTTCGCATTGCTGAGAGGCGCGAGACCTAGACTGATCATTTGACTGCCCATACTTTTTATGTGTTCGATAGTACGAGCAAGTAAAAGCTCCATTGATCCAGGAGCGCATTGTTCAGCACGACGCATGAGATCAAGTCCCCAGCCCTGGCGGCCATAAATGGGAATGAATGAAACAAATGCATGAACCCTATCCTGCTCATCTACTGCCAGCGCATAGATTTGCTGAGGATCTCCTTGACTATCAAAGTGTCCCATACTAAAGCCCATTTCAGAGCCACCCTTCGAGGCCAGCCAACGCTGAGAAATTTGATCCATCTGATGCAGCTGCTCGGCATCAGTCACCAGTCCATGATAGAAAGCTACGCGCAAGCCATCTTTTTCGGCGCGTTTCGCGCTTGAGCGAACATTTGCCATTACTCCGCCTTTAAGAGTAAAGTTTTGTGCTTCTATAACCGCATCTTCACCGATTTTTAAGAGATGAAACCCAGCCATACAATACAGATCGGCTGTCTTATCGCGTATTTGCCAGAAAACAATCGACCAGTCTTGTTCGTGACAAAAAGCTACAAATTGTTCTATCGTAGATGCCAGTTCTTCTTCCGGACCGATTGGATCACCTGCGACGACGGCTGTACTACCTTGCAGGACATAACTGATAACTGATTTATTTGATGCGGAGAAGAAATAGGATTTCTCTGGGCTGAGCGCAAAGTAGCTAATAGAATTGGTGCCATACATGTGCACAATTTCATCCACTTTGTGGCGGGTGTTTGTGTCTGGGAGCAAGACGGCGGCTACTGGTCGGAAAATTCTAACCATGCCGTAAAGGACGGCACTAAGGCAAAGTACAGGAAAGGCATGTTCAAATACAAATGCTTGCGTTGCATGCGGAATTCTGATGTTATGGTGTATGAGTGTCTGAAAAATAACTCCATGAATACCAATACGATCAATCCATGGTTCGAATTCATCATAGAGGGCGAAGAAGCCTCCGATAATATAAAAGATAACGATACCCAGGCCCAGGCACAGTGCAATGTAGCCACGACGCACCGACGGAGGATCGCTTTTCGCTCTGAAGAAGTGAGACAGTGATGCGAGCGTGATGGCGAAAACGAGAGCAACAATAGTGGCTAACACTGAACCACTACGCTGAATGTGGAGGAAAACTGATACTAAGAGTAGTAGCAGTGTGATATTCCAGGCATGTTTTTTGCCACGAGCCAGGCCGTAAGAGAGAAGGATTAAAAAGAATCCTATTACTACTGTAAACGTTTGTGCTGATACTCGATGGTTTATCATTGGCCACGTTCCCAGAAAAAAGCTCCAGGTAAAATGTGGCACAATCGATGATAACATATCGGCAATTCCTACCAACCCTGTGACGAGTCCGATAAGATAGCGAATTATGTGTCGCGTGCGATTGGATCTAATTATTGCTTGTTTATTTGCTGCTTGCATAAAGCCCTTCATTCAACCCTTCAACCCTTCAACCCTTTATTGAATGCCGAGGGAAAGAGATATGTTTTATTATACTCTATAGCGGATGACGTTCAATCTAAATACTTTGTCACGCTTCGTACTTTTCTCCTACATAGAATTAAACCAATTGTTCTGAAAGATGCACACTTTCTAATAAGTATTCTTCTATGCACAAGATTTTGATGGTAATACTTCAGATTTTACAATGATGAGTTGCACATTGATGCGGATCTTCACATATCAATTGTGTTTTCGTATCTTGGAACGATTGGCGCTAGTCAAGTGTAATTGGGTTATCCAATCGAGATAGGTTAGGGCGGTTGCAACGTCTCCAGACTTTTCGCGTATATGGTTGTAGTGATAGGGATCAAAGAGATAAGGACTTGCGATTAGTCTTTAATTTGCAGAACAGTGAGGCGTTGAATAGATGCATAGAATGACGACGCTTGGACTTGATGAGCGCCTTGAGCGCGTTCTGGCTTATTCGTTGTTCTGGGTGTCGGGGCTCGTGCTATTATTGGTAGAGAAAAATCAGAATGTACGTCGACATGCGTTGCAATCGTTGATTACATTTGGCACGCTCTCGTTACTCATCGTTGGGGTCATGATGTTAAACGGTCTGTTAGGGTGGATTCCTCTTTTGGGTATCCTGACAACCTTTGGATTGGGCCTGTTGTTACGTATCCTTTGGTGGACATGGTTTATCTTGTGGATATGGCTGATTGTGATGGCTTGGCTACATCCAAATTATCGTTTACCTCTAGTAAGGGCCTGGATTCAGCAAGCGTTTTAAGCCTTGATCTACAAGGTGGAGTGGACCCATATCCCAGGAAGTATTTTCATAAAGGAATTGGTTTCACTGAAAAATTAGTTGAAGTGCAGGTCTGGTCGCTATGAAAACTAGACCTGCATTTTTATAGCAGGCAAAAATTCTACTCAAGAATTGTCACCTTCCATCGCAATGCTGTAAGCTGCTGTCGCTATGGTACCTATAAGAGCAGCTTTGCCTGGTTGCCATGTGGGTGTAATGATTTTTTGCAAAAAAGTGTTCATATGAATGAAAACATTCCTCTTTATTGATGTTTTTTGTTCCGTTGATTTTATGTTAGGGACGTCTTTCCCTCTGACTGAAGGGTAATTGCAGACCAATGGCGGTGATAGATCCAACTAGCGTCGCCAAAAAGTTAACGACATCATTATCCATCCAACGTATACCGCGTAGATAGGTTGTGGGAGTGCCACAATTATGTATGTGCTTTTCGGTCTCTTGCTGGCAAGCTGGACAGTAGTACATGGCCTGAACTGTTGCGCCTAGCAGACTATCGATGAGACTACCCCCAAAGCCGCTAAGCAGCGCGTTGATTGGCAGTAGGAGTGAGAGTCGTCGCTGAAACAGATTGAAGATAATCCCTTCTGCAAGTGCTCCACTTGCTGCGGCGCTTGTTCCCCGTATAGTGACACCTCCAGAGGTGCCTGGCGTTGTTATTTTACCTGT
The DNA here is from genome assembly GCA_963699315.1 of uncultured Chloroflexia bacterium. GTDB lineage: Bacteria > Chloroflexota > Ktedonobacteria > Ktedonobacterales > Ktedonobacteraceae > Dictyobacter. The sequence continues at coordinate 1,366,850 of OY969433.1, read as the reverse complement.
CGTGATCAGGCGTGGAGCCTGTTGGCTAAGTACACCTATTTCTGTGGCCCAGGTATCGGCATTTGCCGTTGCTAATGCTCCGACGAAGCCAGCTTCGAAGGTTGAACGTAGTGTCTGGGACCGAGAAAGTCCATAGCCTAGAGCCATCGCAGTAGCAACGCCACCATTTGCAGCTACCTGTCCAATATCGCGCTGTGATCCTTTGCTGAATTTATCAGCAGCTGTTTGTGCTTTGTCCGTGGCGCGAAAATGAGAGAGCATACTGGAGGAAACAAAGAAAAAAATCAAAGATGATCCCCAGGCTAGCCCACCTAGCCCAAAGGTTGTTGTACCGGTTGCTATCGCACCTGCAATGCCGTTGCGACTGAGGGAATTTCGTCGATAGGCTAGCAAGCCGATACAACTACTAAAAAGGAAACCAGCGAGTAATCGTGAACGGTGTGGGGAGCGCTTATAGGATGAATATCGCATAGACTAGTACCTCATTAAAAAAAATACTGATTTGTGTTACAGAATTCAGTTGTTATTGGTTTTATCTTAAAGAAGGCGTAGTCGAAAAACAAGCATTATTTTTCATTGAAGAAGAATGTACTCTTTATCAAAGTGTCAGTCGGATAGCGTCTCCAACTCATATAGAGGCGAGGATGTAGTGTAGTGGGTCAATATGTTTCATTAAATGAATGTCCACCACACGATTGTCATTTAGCCGTAACCCTTCGTAGATCGCATCTTGTGTGATTTTTAAGCCTCCGTCGAGGTCTCGTCTGAGAGGCATTTTGAAATAGAAATCCAGCAGGAGTGCCAGATGACTTTGTTAAATATATTTTTCCATGCTGGCTTGTTGCCTGCTCGTGCATAGTTGTCTCCTGCTTCTATAGTACTTTTGGAATAAAGATATCGTGCGTATTGTATCATATCAACGTGTCTTATCTGATGAATTATTATCATTGTCAAGCTGGATAAAGAGTGATACACTGCCAAGAACGAGGCCTGGCGAAAGTGAGGAGCAAAAGTGATCAAGTGTAACCGCTGTGGAAAGATGACCCCAGCTGGCGCATTTTGCCAGTCATGTGGTACGCCACTCGCTGGCATGGTAGAAAACGAGATATCTCAGTTATCTCCAAAGATAGTATATCAGGACCAGCCAGAAGTACCAGCCTGGTTGGAATCATTGCGTGCGGGTGAACGTCCTGCGGCGCCTGTCAATAATCCTACAAATTTCTCTCCATCCGATCTGATTGATGAAGGGACACTTCCAAATTGGATGCGTTCGGAGCGAAGCGACGCACGTGGGAACACTGTTACTAACCCTCCCAATTCAACGTATTCTGCTCCCTTTCCAACCCAGTATCCAGATCCTGCAAACGCAAACGGACCTTCAGCGGGCATTCCAGCGCAATCATTACTTGATGAGAAATCTTTGCCATCATGGATGCAGGCAGGAAATCAAGCAGCAGCCTCGTCAACGAATACTGGAGGATTGCCAACGAATACTGGAGGATTGCCAACGAATACTGGAGGATTGTCGGCATCTAGTCTGGTTCAGCAAGATAACTTGCCGGATTGGATGAAGACCCTGCAGCCGCAGCCATCTACGAATTGGGTGAATCCTACCCAAGCGAATCAGCCTGGTCGTGGAGCTCTACCGTTTCCGCCATCTGAGCCGTCAGCACCTCCTTCGTCGTCTGTAACATCTGGTTTTGCGGCCCGTGATCTGATCGATCAGCAGTCTTTACCTTCATGGATGAAGCCTCAGAGTGGGCGCGCTACTGATAGTAGTGGTGCATTTAATCCGAATCAAGCTGCACAAAGTGGACCTCCGGCAGGCCAGCCTGGTTTTTCGGCATCATCTTTGTTAGATGTAGACACTCTACCTTCATGGTTGCGCGAAGGTGGCCAGAATTCTGGTCAATATCCGCGTTTAAATACCAACACACAGAGAGCGGCCTCCGGGACAGGACAAAATCCTACGCCAGCCGCAGCGCCATCAAACGCAGCATGGCCAGCCGCAGCGCCATCAAACGCAGCGTGGCCAGCCGCAGCGCCATCAAACGCAGCGTGGCCAGCCGCAGCGCCATCAAACGCAGCGTGGCCCGGGGCAGGGCAGGGCAATCCTGCGAGTGCGCAGGTACCGATGCAAACGCCTCCAGTCGCGCCAATGGCGCCGCCAAACGGAGGAGCGCTATCCGCATCCTCTTTCATTGATAACAATTCGTTACCGACCTGGTTACGTTCTGGGCAACAACAGAGTCCACTTGCAGCTCAGCAAGCGACGCCTCCTGTATCCCGACCGGGATCTTATTCGATGCCTCCACGAGCAGATAATATGCGCGTACCAAGCCGTCCGCGTGGAGAAGTAATTCCAACTGAGACAAGCGAAATGGCGGCAAATGTTTTTGCATCTATGCTGGGAGTTGCATCGGCGGCTCCTAATTATCCAGCCTCCAATCAGCAGCCGGATCAGGCTGGACAAAGCAACGCTTATGGGCAAAGCAATCAACAATCAGCTCAGCGTAATGCGTATGAGCAGACTGGACAAGCGGGCCAGGGATCGTCTGCTAGCTCGTATGGGCAGAGCGGGCAATCTGCACAAAATTCATATAGTTATGGGCAAATGGAGCAACCAGGACAGGGACAAGCGCAAGGGCAAGCAAATGCCTCTGGGCAATGGAGTCAAGCTGCTATGTCTCAATCTCAGGCTAGTATGAATGGTTTTCCAAATCTTGGAGCAGTACCTAACACACCGATGAGTACGGGGAATAATGCTTTTCCGCAGAACTACAATGCGGGGAATAGCATTGCGGGTATGTCTGGTAACTATCCTAATAATAATTATCTAGGTAATGCTCAGGGGCAGACGAATTCTGCACTAGGAGGCAATGCTTCTATGAGTGGGATGCCTCCGCTGGGGAATAACCAGCCATTGAATGGAAACTCATCGATGAATAGTAGTTCTAGCTCTTACTATGCTAATAATGCTCAATCGATGTCAAATTCGCCAGCCTCTGATGGAGCGGGCGAGCCGAAGAATAAGAAGCGTAGCATATTTGAGTCGATTCGTGAGTGGCTTTCTCGTTAATCTCTAGTGAAGAAGGATGTCGTACATGTATACACAACCCTATCCAGAGGGTGGACAGGGTCCAGCGCAAAAACAGAACCCGGTGACCCCTACCTCTCTTCTCGTGGCAGATTGTGGGGCCGTTTTCACCAAGGTTTCTCTGTTTGGTCTGGTTGAGGGCCAATATCGTTTGATGGCACGTGGGGAAGCGCCGTCGACGATACAACCCCCTCAAGAAGATCTCTCTGATGGCATTATCCAAGCGATTAATGTGGTCGAATTTGTGACTGGACGACAGTTTGTAGCGGATAAACAAATTATTTCACCTGAGCGACCAGATGGGGATGGCGTTGATGTATTTGTCGCGACAATGAGCGTTGGCGATCCACTTAGAGTGGCTGTCCTTGGGGCAGTAAGCCGAGAGTTAGGGGATTTATCTTCGCAAGCTATTTCTGGCCTGTATGCGCAAGTGCAAACGGTCCCTTCACCCTCTTATGTAGCCGCTATGACCCCTGCCCCCGTTGGCGCTGGTGCTGGATCTCCAAATAGTCAGTGGACGCCAGAGCGCCAGGCGGCAGAGTGGGAACGTCAACTGGGGGTTTTGCGTGAGTTGCAGCCTCAGGTGGCACTCATTGTTGGCGGGGCTGATGGGCCGGCTGGGCCGGCACCATTGCAAGAAGCCTGCCAATTGCTCGTCAATGCTGCACAGGAAAACGCGAACACAGGCAACGCTCCTGTAGATGAGAAGAAGCCGCGTTACTCAGTTGTTTATGCTGGCGCGCCTCAATATGTCGAAGCTGTGCGCCGTATGCTGCAAAATGTGGCTGAAGTCACACGCGTTGATAACTTGACTGATGTGAATCAATTGGCCGTGATTAGTGCTGCAATTGGATCTTTGCATGAGCGTGAAAGTTTGCAGGTCGTTCCGGGGTATGAGCGTATAAGCAAATGGTCGCGTGCAGAGCCTGTTGCCTCTGCAACATCATTAAGTAGCCTGGTACGTTTTTTAGCTCAGCATTATGCCATGAATGTCACTGCCATTGACGTTGGCGGCGGAACGACGACGGTGATGCTGGCTGGAGAACAAGGTGAATTTATCCCGATGGTGAGTACCGGTATTGGTGTCGGTGCGAGCATTGGGGACGTTTTACAGAAGGTTGGTCTGGAAAGAATCAGGCGCTGGTTGCCTTTTGACATTTCTGAAGATGAGGTTCGGCAGTTTACTCTTCATCATATGCTTCATCCACAGACATTGCCGACCGAGGCATATACATTAGCATTGATGCAGGCGTTTGCTCGTGAAGCTATTATACTTACGATAGAGGCAGCCCGAAAAAATAGCCATGTAGAGTTGCCTGATACAGATCTCATTCTTGCCACCGGGGGCGTGCTCGCGCATGCTCCAAAGTATGGACAGGTGGTTATGATGATGTTAGATGCCTTACAGCCACGTGGTGTTACATCTCTAGTCGTAGACGATACGATGTTGATCTCACAACTAGGGGCAGTTGCCACAGTCGCTCCAGTAATGGCTGTCCAGGTGAATGAGAACGATGCCGTCTCGCATCGTCTTGGAACCTGTGTTATTCCTTTTGGAAATGTCCAGCAGGGTCAGTTGGCTGTAAGGGTGGGTGTAGAATATAGTAATGGCAAACAATTAAGCGTTGATGTGATGGGGGGATCGATCGAAGTTATTCCGTTGCAGGCAAATGAGCAAGCTCTGCTTACATTATTCCCTGCCCCAACGGTCGATGTTGGGCTTGGACCCGGTGAACGCGCACGTGCTGCTGAAGAGATCGATGGCGGCCTCGTTGGACTGATCGTTGATGCTCGCGGCCGCCCATTGGTGTTACCTGCTGATGATACCGAGCGCAAGGCGCGGCTGATGCAATGGTCACAGGCATTGGGGGCGTAATTGGGTAGATAAATTACCATTGGGAGGTTCCCGCCATGACCTATCCATCAGGGTGGGCTGTCCTGCCACGGCTAATCGTCAAGAGAGAGCGTTGGCCTGGTGGGTATCAGGCCAGGGGAGTCCCGTTAGTGTATAGTGGTCAGGAGGTTGTTCCTGATCAACCTGTGTTCCGCCTTGAGCCACTGAAGCAAGCTGAACAGGAGAAGAGAGATCCTCAAGCATTACTTTCTTCTCCTGTCCCCTATGCTTTACCTCCTCAGAAGCAAAACATTCCCGCAGGCCTGCATGGACGTGTCATTGGTTTTACGGTACGTGGTGGGGTTGTCATCGAAAGCCACGCCGCGCTCTGTCAGGGAATATTAGGGGCTGGCAATCAAGTAGCCGGCGTTATCACAATGTGGCAATCACCCAATGATCATAGCTCTAAAGCTATTCCACCAGGAGCTATTCTGGTGGTACCAGGATCACTCACGTTTGGCTTGATGCATCAAGCGCTCAACTCAGGTGTAGTAGGTGTGATTGCTAGTAGTATTGCTTTGCGTGACCTTGAAGGCTTTCTTCAGACTGATTATCTCCAGTTATTGCGCGCCCGCGATATTGAACGCGCTCAGAGTCAGTTGCCACCCCTGACGTTATTGCTGACAGAGGGCATTGGCTCGGCAATTATGCCAACACATGTATTGAATCTACTTCAGCAGTATCAAGGATCAATAGGTCTATTGACAGGTATAAGGTCGCTGACACAAAATCTTTATCCCGAACTCATTATTTCTATTCCTCAGGCAGAAGTGGAAAAAGATTGGCAGGAAGTGCAACCCGACACAACGTTGTTTCAAGGGGTTCAAGTGCGTATCTGTGGTGGTGAGCACAATGGCACAGTAGGAAGGATCGACTATTTTTTCTCTTACGAGCAAGTTTTTTCTTCGAGTTTACGTACTCGTGCTGTGCGTTTACTCTTGGATGATGGATCTTTCATTGTTGTCCCAGCTACAATGATAGCAAGAATAAGCTAAGCACATGCACAGCATTATAACGTATTTATCCACATATATAGAGAGTTATCCACAAGTTATTATGCAATATGTGGATAACTCTCTATATATGTTTAATACACAATTAAGTAAATATTAAACTAAGGTAAAATGAGGGAATGTCCCAACATATCCTTTGGCTGTGGAATATTCATGACCTGGAGAATAGTAGGGGATACATCCGCCAGGATACCGTCGCTGCGAAGTTTGGCCTGAGCAAATGGCGGCGCAATCAAGTAGAGCGGTACGGGAAAGGTAGTATGCGCAGTAAATGGTTTACCCGTGCCATACTCGATCAATTGTTCTGCATTGCCATGATCTGCAGTGATAAGCAGGCTACCATTAACGGCTAGTGTAGCATCAACGATGCGTCCCACACTTTTATCCACAGTTTCGACTGCTTTGATGGTGGCTTCGATAATGCCTGTATGACCAACCATATCAGCATTAGCATAGTTCATAATGATTAGATCGTATTTTCCACTACGAATTTGTTCGATCGCTGTATCCGTAATACCGGCAGCGCTCATCTCTGGTTGCAGATCATAGGTGGGAACTTTTTGTGAAGGTATCAGAATACGATCTTCACCCTTGAATGGCACTTCGCGCCGTCCATTAATGAAGAAGGTAACATGTGCATATTTCTCTGTCTCGGCGGTATGAAATTGTGTCATACCATATTCAGCGATAACACGAGCCAGAGGTCTTTCAACCTCATCGGCGCGATAAGCTATCTCTGCATCGAGGCCTTCTTCATACTGCGTCATCATTACATACGTCAGGTCTTGCAGGCGGGGACCACGCTCGAATTTGCCCTCAGCCTGTGGCGGCAAATCTTCCATCACGAAAGCTTTTGTGAGCTGACGGGCACGATCAGGCCGAAAATTATAATGGATGATAGCATCTCCCGCTTGTACAGTGGCAACTGGATGGCCCTCTTCCATGATGACTGTGGGTAAAATAAACTCGTCAGTGATTTTTTCGTCATAGGCTTGCTGAATGGCAGCCAGTGCTGAATTAGCCTGTTTCTGGCTTTCACCGCGCGTCATAGCGAAATATGTAGCCCCAGTACGATCCCAGCGATTATCGCGATCCATTGCATAATAGCGTCCAGTCACAGTCGCCACTTTCGCGGGATGTTCACTATTGATCTCGTTGGCGCGTTGTTCCAGACGTTGCATAAATTCGATGCCGCCTGTAGGAGAAGTATCACGGCCATCGGTAAAGGCATGGATGTAGACACGTTCGATATCATGTGTCGCTGCCAGGCGTAAGATAGCCTCTAGATGAGTTTCGTGGGCATGTACACCGCCATCGCCAAGCAATCCGCAGACATGTAATTGAGAGTGATTTTTTTTGGCATGCTCGATCGCTTTGAGAAGTGCTGGATTCTGGAAAAAACTACCATCTCCAATAGATTCGCTTACACGTGTGTAGTCCTGTAACACACGCTTGCCTGCTCCTATATTCTGGTGTCCGACCTCTGAATTCCCCATCTGTCCATCAGGCAAACCAACAGCTGGTCCAGAGGTTTTAACCGTCGTGTGGGGCCATTCGCGTGTGATGCGATCAATGTTTGGAGTACGTGCCAGGGCAATCGCATTGCCTTCTTGGCGAGGATTTACTCCCCAGCCATCCATAATTATCAGAACAAAAGGACGTTTTCGTCCGGAGGATGTCGTGCTCATTCATATTTCCTATACTCTACGATGATGTGAAATTAAGCCGATGATTTACATCATCATTGTAGCATGCACACGCATGGAAGCATAGTGAAGTTATCTCATAACGGCTGTGTATCTATTCACAGTTTTGTCGCGTGTTCCCGAGTATAGTTGATGAAATAAATTCATGTGCCAGTAAAGGTAGATACCTGCGTACAAGGGTGGCAAGAAATTTTCTTCCACGCCATTTCCAAATTCTGATGCATCTCATCAGGATGAGCATACAAGAGTTGCTGAGGAGCTTAGCGTACCAAGGGCCGCCCCTAACTATGAGCGAAACTGCATGCTAAACATGAATGGTTTTATAAATGTGTATTTTATCGATTATTACACGTTGCTTACTGTAGTAAAGCATGTAAAGAGGTGATAAAGTATATGCATAGATAATCTAAGCATATCCGATGATATTACAAATATTGGGTTGTGCGTTTTTCAGTTGAGGAGCGTGTATTGAGCATTTTTATATTCAGGCATCTTTACATGTCAAGTTTGTTTGCTAAATGGGAGGGCTTTCATATGAAAAAGACATCTTCGGGGGTATTTGGACGGCTTTCACGCCAGGGATGTATGGCGGCTTTCATTTCGTTATTCATGGTTGTATTCGCAGGCACGGCTGTTTTTGCGAATGCAGTGAATATTTATGACAACGCCAATATACTGAATCAATCGAGTGTGAAAAGAGCAGCCTCTGCGCTATCCAAGCCCGTTGATATATATACTGTCAATTCTAGTATGTCAAATGCCACGTTTGATCAGACTGCTAAAAATTATGTCAGGAGGAATGCTAATCTGATCGTATTGGCTTTTGATAATCAGCATGTTTCCATTGTTGGTGGTAGCAATGTACCTCTATCGACCAGCCAATATCAGGATGCAGTCAATGCCTTTACCGGTACAATACGGAATAGCAATAGGAATTATACTAATGCGACTGTTTCCGCCTTGAATTCATTGCAGGGTTCGTTGCAGGGTTCTCAGAATAGTCGTGGCGGCCTCGCTCCAGGTGCTGGAGGTGGTCGCAGTGGAGGCATCTTCAATGGTACGTTTTGTTGTATTGGGCTGCTCGTGCTACTATTGATTGCAGCGTTTGCATTTACGCGTTTCCGTCGTCGTGGTGCTCGCTTTAATCAGCCGTATGGGGCGAGCGATTATTCCCAGAACCCGTCATATAGAGGAGGGAATTATCCCCCAAATCAATATTATCAGGATCCCAACACGCAACCTAATCAAGGCGGTATGAATCCGTCAAATCAATATTATCAGGGTCCTAACACGCAACCTAATCGGGGCGGTATGAATCCCTTGGCTGCTGGTGGCCTTGGCGCTGCGTTAGGTGGTTTGTTTGGCTATGGATTAGGTAAAGAGTCCGATAGAGATCGTAATGCTGGTGGCGAAGGAGGAGTTGGCGGAGGAGCAGGAGCCAGTGGAGACTTCGGGAATAGTGGTAGCGGAGCCAGCGGAGATTTCGGGAACAGCGGTGGCGGCGCCAGTGGAGACTTCGGGAATAGTGGTGACGGAGGATTTGGCGGCGACTCTGATAGTGGAGAAGAAGATGATGGAGGAGGATTTGGTGGCGGCGCGGGCGGCAATTTCTAGTCTATCATAGCATAAATATAAAAACAGAGCAGGTAACGGCTACCCGCTCTGTTTTTGACATTATTGCTGTCATGTATGATTGCAGTTTCACACCTCACAGTGATGATTAGCGACGATGTCTACCGCTCCGACGTGCTAACTCAACAACCTTCAGGCGGAAGAGCGCTCGTTGGAGGGCAGCCTCTAGCTCAGCACGCTGGATACGAGATTCAGCATTGGCTAGACTCTCCTGGGCTTTACGACGAGCAGCCTCTGCGCGTGCTTCATCGATCTCCTCGGCTTGTTCTGCTGTATCTGCCAGGATGGTAACGCGATCGTGAGAGACCTCAAGAAAACCACCAGAGATAAAGAGGATATCATTCTCTCCATGTAGTTTAATTTGTAGTGGGCCAGCCCCCAGCAGGGCCAGTAAAGGGGCATGCTCTGGCAAAATGCCAAGCTGTCCTTCTGACCCGGGAACATCTACGATATCGGCCTCACCATTGTACAGTTCACGTTCAGCGGTTACCACCTCGACATGCAGTGTATTGCGTGTCGCCATTGCTTAACCCTTCTTCTGCTCGGCATCGTAAGCTGAGATGACGTCCTCGATCGCACCCTTTGACAAGAAGTGTGTCTCAGGAATGTGATCAACTTCGCCTTCGAGAATAGCCTTAAAGCTACGAATGGTATCCTGCAATTTCACATATTTGCCAGGGAGGCCAGTGAAGACCTCAGCGACGGTGAATGGCTGACTACAGAAGCGTTCCAATTTACGAGCGCGAGATACAATGAGTTTGTCATCATCGGATAACTCATCAACACCAAGAATGTTAATGATATCCTGTAGCTCTTTGTAACGCTGAAGAACCGACTGAACACCACGCGCAATGTTATAATGCTCGTCGCCTACGATCTGAGGATCAAGGATACGACTGGTGGAGGTCAGCGGATCTACTGCCGGGTAGATACCTTTCTGAGTGATAGAGCGCTCCAACAAGATCGTTGAGTCCAGGTGAGCAAAGGTTGTGGCAGGTGCAGGATCGGTATAGTCGTCTGCCGGCACGTAGACTGCCTGCATCGATGTGATCGAACCATCTTTGGTAGAGGTAATGCGTTCCTGTAGCTCGCCCATTTCCTCGGCCAAGTTTGGCTGATAACCTACAGCAGATGGCATACGACCAAGCAGTGCTGATACTTCAGCGCCAGCTTGTGTGAAACGGAAAATGTTATCGATGAAGAGAAGAACATCCTTATGTTCTTCGTCGCGGAAGTACTCAGCGATTGCAAGACCGCTCAGAGCTACGCGCAGACGAGAGCCAGGAGGTTCATTCATCTGACCGAATACCATCGCCAGACGGTCGATAACATTAGCTCCTTGCATTTCATGATACAGATCATTACCTTCGCGGGTTCGCTCACCCACGCCAGCGAACACGCTATAACCACCATGGCCTTTGGCAATGTTGTTGATCAGTTCCTGAATAATAACCGTCTTACCTACTCCAGCTCCACCGAACGTACCAATCTTACCACCTTTCATGAAAGGGCAGATGAGATCGATTACTTTAATGCCAGTCTCGAAGACTTCAACGTTTGAAGACTGATCTTCCAGACTAGGAGCGTGGCGGTGAATCGGATAGCGAGGAGCATCCTCAACTTCAGGTTTGTTATCAATCGCTTGACCAAGCACGTTGAAGATACGACCTAACGTCTTTGGACCAACTGGAACGCTAATCGCGGCACCAGTATCAAAGGCATCAGTTCCACGCTGCAAGCCATCAGTTGGGCCCATAGCAACGCAACGGACCCAGTTATTACCAAGGTGTTGCTCGACTTCAAGCGAGAGATCTTTCTCAAGACCAAAAGGACGAGTCAATACCTGATTATAAATCTCAGGTAGATGACCCTGGGGAAACTCTACGTCTACTACCGCCCCCAGTACCTGCACGACTTTTCCCTTCGTGAGTGTTTGTGTCATGTATTTCTCCATTGCAGGGGTATTTCTGCATTCCCCCTTGCACGTACATCATGCTGTTTAATCAGTGACTGGAACGACCTGCCAGGCTCAACGCTATAGATCCTTGTCAGGCCTTCCAGCAAGCGCGAGGACGCCGTTACTGATTGCTTTTTATAGCTTGCTAAAGTGCTTCTGCACCGGCTACTACTTCAAGGATCTGCGTCGTGATAGCCGCCTGACGTACCTTGTTATAAGTCAAGGTTAGATCTTGAACCAAATCATTGGCATTATCGGTTGCGTTTTTCATCGAGATCATCTGAGCTGAATACTGGCTGGCAATGGCTTCCAGCAGGGCTTGATAGATCTGAACATCTACGTAACGTGGAAGCAGAGCCTTGAAAAGCTCCTGCTCATTCGGCTCATAAATGTATTCTGCAGCCTTGCCTGTTTGTTCTGTTTGTTCTGCTTCAGGTGGTTTTACAGGCAGCAATTGCACCGTCACCGGTGTCTGAGTGCCCGTATTGACGAACTTGGCATAGATCAAGAATACAACGTCGACTTCCCCTTTCAGGAAAGCATCCACTGCAACCTGTGCGATCGCAGTTGCGTCACTCATACTGGGATGATCACCATAGTCGGTGAACTCCGCGATCATATTCTGCTCAGTGCGCAGTATAAAATCACGTCCTTTTTTACCGACTGCGACAAATTCAACACCAGGTTTACGGCCTTGTTCTGCCAGACGATTGCTCTCATCTAGTGCCGTGTGAGTGGCCTGACGATTGATATTTGAAGGTAAGGCTCCACAAAGCCCACGGTCAGGAGAAATCAGCACAATGCCGATGTTTTTCACTGGACGCTGCTTCAATAATGCCAGATCTTCACCTAGATCATCATTATTAGATGCGGCCGCCGCCATACGAGCGACGAGTTCGCGGATCTGCTCGGCGAAGGGGCGAGCTTGTTCCACTCGCTCCTGAGACCGACGCATTTTGCTGCTCGCCACCATTTGCATAGCTTTGGTGATCTTCGCTGTATTTTTTACTGATCGTATGCGCTGCCGAATTTCTCGGATCGATGGCATCTATCTGCCTCCTAGCGCTTTTCTTCTTCGCTTGGTGCGGAAGTTTTCTGATAGTCTTCGATAGCCGCATCCAGCTTCTTCAACAGATCAGGTCCCATCTTCTTACCGCCCGTGACCGATGTCGCAACAATCTCAGAAATGAGATCCTGATAATTGGCATCCATGAAGCGATAGAAACCAGACTCCCAAGCACTGACCAAATTCAGTGGTACTTCATCCAGAAAACCATGGGTCACCGCATAGATGATCATGATCTGGCGCTCTACCGAAACTGGCTGATACTGTGGCTGCTTTAAAATTTCCAGAGTATGGCGACCACGTTCAATACGAGACTTGGTAGCTTTATCCAGATCTGATGCGAACTGAGAGAACGCTTCCAGTTCGGAGAACTGGGCGAGGTCCAGACGCATGGTACCGGCTACCTGGCTCATACCCTTGGTTTGAGCGCTACTACCGACACGCGATACCGAGATACCGGTGTTCAAAGCAGGACGCTGACCAGCATTGAAGAGGTCTGTTTCCAAAAGATCTGCCCATCAGTGATGGAGATCAGATTAGTTGGGATATAGGCCGATACGTCGTTTGCCTTGGTCTCAATAATTGGCAGGGCGGTCAGAGAACCACCGCCGTAATCTTTATTCAGACGAGCCGCACGTTCCAATAAGCGCGAGTGCAGATAGAACACATCGCCAGGATACGCTTCGCGTCCTGGAGGGCGACGAATGATCAGAGAGATGTTACGGTAGGCCTCAGCGTGCTTTGTCAGATCATCATAAACGATCAAAGCCTCGCGACCAGATTCCATAAACTCTTCGCCAATGGCACAACCTGCATATGGAGCAATGTACTTCAAGGGAGCAGGATCAGATGCACCGGACGCAACAATGATCGTGTATTCCATCGCGCCATGCTCTTCAAGAATCGCATGAGTACGAGCAATTGAAGAATTTTTCTGACCAATTGCGACATAGATACAGATCAGGTTTTTGCCCTTTTGATTAATAATGGTATCGATAGCGATTGCTGTCTTACCAGTCTGGCGGTCGCCAATGATCAACTCACGTTGACCACGTCCAATCGGAATCATGCTATCAATAGCCTTGATGCCGGTCTGTACAGGCTGACTCACCGATTGGCGTGTAATCACGCCTGGGGCGACGCGCTCGATAGGGCGGAAGCTATCGGTATTGATAGGTCCGCGATCGTCGAGAGGTTGGCCCAGAGGATCAACCACGCGACCGAGCAGAGCATCGCCAACTGGAACTCGAATAATACGTCCAGTTGTGCGAACTTCATCATCTTCACGGATTTTTGTATAATCACCCAGGATTGGGCAACTGACCGTCTCCTCTTCGAGGTTGAAGGCCATGCCAAAGAGTCCTGTACGGGGAAATTCTACCAACTCAAGATATTGTACATCTTGCAGGCCGTAGATACGGGCGACACCATCTTGTACCGCGATAACGGTACCCACGCTCGCAGTCGAGGTGGTTTCTGTGCCGAAGCCTGCGATGTTTTTCTCTATGATGGCACTGATTTCATCAGCCCAAGATGCCATCGCGTTCCTCCTAGTGTTTTACCTGGTGGCTTGTTAATTTTATAGTTATATTGTATTGTGTGTGCTCTATCTTTTTCAACCGAGAAAAATAGATCAGGCGGACAGTGATACGAGGACCCTATGTATGTTCTCTTCTCAACCTGTCACAACTGAGCCTGAAACGAGAACGTGGAGACCTTAGCGTTGTCAATTAATGCTAGCCATAGATTGGTTAAAATCTTCAGAGTTATCAAGATCCTCATCGGTCACACGGATGCCCGAAAGCAACCGTTGCTGCAAGACATGCAGGCGATTGCGGACACTGCCATCGATGATCTGATCTCCCACCCTAGCGATGACCCCACCCAAAATACTCGGGTCGACCCGAGTTTGTAGCATAATATTTTTGCCCGTCTTATGTTCGAGTGCCTGCTTGACGACTGCTCCTTGAGCATCGTCTATTTGCGCTGCTGTCGTCACTTCGGCAATAGCCTGATTGCGGTAGTCAAGCACGAGTTTTTCGAACTCAGTCGCCACATTTTGCATAATCTCGACCAGTTCACGCTGGACGATTAGCAGAGCCAGGTTGAGCGATGTCGGCAGCACTTTCGCAGCTAAAGCCTGGCGTAATGCTGTCTCTTTGCGCTGAGCAGGAACTTTAGGCTCGCGTAACAAGTAGGACAACTTGCGGTTAGCAAAGACCTGTGCAATGCCCTGTACGTCATCAAGACTGCGATCAAGCGTATTCTGCTTTTGTGCAATCTCAAAGATCGCTCCGGCATAGCGACGTGCGATCGCTCCTTTAAGCATTAGTTATTCCTCGCCGGGTCATTAGCCGTGACAAACTCTTCGACCAAGCGGCGGTTGTCCTTGCTATCAACTGACCGGTTGATAACTTTACTAGCGGCTTCGATGGAAAGATTGATCACCTCGCGGCTTAACTCCAAGCGAGCACGACTAGCCTCTTGTTGAATGCGAGCAATCTGTTGTTGACTATATTTTTCAGCTTTTTCACGAGCTTCATTTTGAATCTGTTGAGCGATCTGCTCAGCGTTCTGTGATGCTCGCTCGATAACATCCTGAGCCTGACGTTTGGCCTCAAGGATGATGCGTTCGGCGTTACTTGTGGCTTCAGCCAGATCACGCTTGGCTTGCTCAGCGTTTTCGATCCCTTCACGGATTATGTTTTGCCGTTTATCGAGCGTGCGCTGGATGACTGGCAAGACATATTTTGAAAGGATCCAGAGGACGATGAGAAAGCTAATCAGCTGCGATATAAATGCACCAGCATTAATACCGAGTGCTCCTATGCCTCCAGTCGGATTGGCGCTGGCAACAGCTACTGAAGCAATGGTGAGGGATGAGTACACGATAGTGCTTCCTTTCGTCGCAAATAATATTTCGTATGTAACATGGAGACGTGGCATCCTCTGCTTCTCTCCTTATCCGTCCGTAGATGAGAGAAGAAGAAGGAACAGAACAGATGCACTACGTCTCCAAATTACGATGCGAAACAGTATTACGGGATGAATTTGATCAGCAGGGCGACTACCAGTGCGTAAATAGCGATAGCTTCAGCGAACACAATTGCCAAAATCATGTTGGTCTGAATGACTGGAGCAGCCTCTGGGTTGCGACCGATAGCTTCTAGCGCTTTAGCCGCGAGCAGACCGATAGCAATACCAGGGCCGATTGCGCCAAGACCGATAGCAAGTCCAGCAGCTAATGGTGACAAATTCATGATAAAAAATCCTCCTTAAGGACGAGTGATTATTATTTAATTGGATGAATATTTATGCAATCGCAGAAAAAAATCTGCGTTTGGCAAGTTATGTTGGCTACGATACACTAATGTGTCGTAGCAACTCTCTCTTCATACGCATGGACTTCACCCTCATCGGAATGAGAATGGCTAGTGGTACCCACTTGCATAAAGAGTAGGGTTAAGAATGCGAAAACAAATGCCTGAATGGCACCCACGAATAATTCGAATGGAACGAATATGATATTGGCAACCACAGGTAAGAGATAGGCAAAGACTGCCAGCAACACACTACCTGCGAAGACATTACCAAAGAGACGGAAGGAGAAAGAAATTAAACGTCCGAACTCACTGATAATTTCTAGAAGCCCTACCAGAAAATCGATAACACCCATTCCCCCCTTCTCTTTGATGGCCCTGAAGTTCAGATATTTGCTGATCTGCTCTTTAAAGCCAAGCATTGAGAAGCTCACAATTTGTGTTGCTACCACTGAAACAAGAGCCATGGCCAAGGTCAGGTTCAGGTCAGTAGTAGCAGGGCGTATCCATGGAATAATCTCGCTTGATGACTTGGCACCCCACAGCAATGGACCGCTTAAATTTGCGCCGCTAATAGTACCGATAGTATCGACGCCAGGAATAATGTCAAGTGAATTGCAGAATAAAATGAAAAGAAAGAATGTAACAACAAGAGGAAAGAATTTTCTCCCTTTCTCTTTGCCGGCTACGCTTTCAATTAAATTCTGCAATGCCTCAATAACCCATTCCAAGGCATTTTGTAATCCGCTTGGAATTAGATCCTGCCGTCGTATGCCGATAAACAAAACCACAAGCAGACAAATAATCGATATCCATGTGCAAAGCAGAGTGTTAGTGATCCACGTACCAGGAATAATTACATCTGGGGCGATCGCTATGTTAGGAAGTTCCCACAGATTCACTCAGCTGTCCTCCCATATATTGGGCTCAGCCGGGACTAAGTTCGATGTTAGTGTGCGTAAAAGATCCGTTTCAACTCATTGAAAGACGCTTTTATATAAACGGTATGCACCATAAAATCCCGAAATCAAGCCAAGCAGCAGCCCAAGAAGTACGAATAATGGTCCGGTATGAAGAAGACCGTCCAGGTAATGCCCTGCGACAGTCCCAAGAACGATGGGGATGGCTATTGTAAAGCCCATTCCGCTCAGCGCCCCTAGCGTATTCAAGACATTAGGGGTAGGCGGTCTCTGTTTCATCCTTTATATTCCCTTAGTGTCCCGTCTTTTTCTTCTCTATTCTACCAGTCGGATTATAGCACAGGGAAGACGATTGGTGCAACTAAAGATATGCTTATCCAAATACCAAAGACGCAGCTCAAAATACCCAAAATGCGGCCTTTATCCATGAGGTGATGCTTGTATTGCTCTAATATTCTTGTTTTATATCAACTCTATTGTAAAGAGCTTTTTCTGCCTGATAACGCTGCAAATTTCCCTCAAAAATTGTAAACATGCGCTCGTCGTAATGTGGAGTCATACCACTAAGATGTGGAGTGATAAAGACATTGGGAAGATTCCATAGAGGGCTATCGTTCGCTAATGGTTCTTGTTGGAATACATCCAAGGTAGCCCCGGCAATCTGGTGTTCTTGCAAGGCGTGGATCAGGGCTTGTTCATCACAAACTTCTCCACGCGCAATGTTGATGAACAATGCATTTGGTTTCATGGCATTAAAGGCTGCGGTATCAAAGAGATATCTCGTCTGTGATGTTAGGGGGATAGCCGCTACCACGACATCACTTCTCTGTAAGAGGAGATGGAGTTGTGCGGATGTATAATATTGCTCAGGAATGATGCCTTCTGGATCTCCAATGTCAGGGAAGGGAAAGCCCCGATCGCGATGATCGCTATTCTGCTGTGAGGCAATAATATGCATTCCAAAGGCTTTGGCTTGCCGAGCTATTTCTCGACCGATACTGCCATAGCCGACAATACCTAAGGTTTTGCCACGTAGTTCGTCCAGAGCGAAGCCTCCTCTTACGTCCCACTTTTTCTCTTGCTGCCACCTTTGTAGTTGTGAAAAGCCATGGTACCAGGATAGAATAGCTGCTAGCACATATTCTGCAATATTGATGGCATGAACACCACTACTAGTAGTCAAGATAATAGAAGTATCCTCAAAAAGAGGATTATTAATGGCATGATCGGCTCCTGCTGAGTAAATATGCACCCAGCGTAGTTTGGGCGCTTGCTCTGGTCGAGGAAAATTAGCTCCTCCAGTGACAAGAATTTCTGTGCGTTGCCAGATATCATCTGAAATAGAAGCAAAAGCTGCCATAGTTACTATTTCAAAATGAAACTGAGGATAACGTTGTCGTAACTGGTCTTTAAGTAGCTGTGCTTGAGATTGCTGTCCTTCCATTGGCGTGGCAATGATAATAATTGGTAATGATGTTGAAATTCATGGTATATCCTGTCTATTCACGAATGCAGTATCGGTTGTTTTACTTGCAGATAACTTACTCATAACTATTATTGATACCACGTAGATGGGTTTCTCTGCCAGTATTTATTGCTGCATTGAAAATTTGAATACATAGCATATTTTATATGGAGGCTATAGATCGTTATATTTGGTCTTATTGTGTAAATTGGTATAAACTAGAAGGGCGACTTGGACCCATGGACATGTGTCGCAGCACATGTCTCATATGGGGGCAAGAAAATATAAACTTGTGCATTGAAAATGTGCGGTGCTAGTGGGCCGGGGAAGCACTGCATAATCGTTATGATCCGGCACGTGGATACTGATGAGGTGAAAAATGAGTGTAGATCTAGGTCTTGTATCCGTACTTGGTGTCGATGCCGTAGGCCAGCCAGGGCAACGACGTTTTCGTCTTTTTTTGCGTGCTGTGCATGGATCGGCTGTTATATGGCTGGAAAAAGAACAACTTGCAGGGTTAGCCGAGGCCCTAGATCGTACGTTGGCCTTAATTACTGAGGGTCAGATTCTGCGTACTGAAGCATGGGCCGGTGCTAAACCAACCGTCGAGGGGATACCCGCTGACTTTCCTCGTTATCCTACCTACGATGTGCAGATGGGACAGATGCGCCTTAGCTTTGATGAGGAAGATATGTCTTTTTCTTTGCTCGTCACCCCTTTGGATATTATACTGGAACGTGGTGAGGAAGCTGAGGATGCTGTGCTTGACAACGATAGCTTCTCTTTTCAGTTTAGGCAGCAGCAAGCTCAAGAACTTTCAACAACCATACAAATTGTAATTTCTTCAGGACGTCCCGTCTGTCCTCTTTGCCATGCTCCCTTGGATGGAGGTCCCCATGCCTGTGTCAAGCAAAATGGACACCGAGAAATTATTCGTATTGAAGAGATTGATGACGAGAACTAGCGGATCGTTTATCTTAAATAAATCGTAATATGTAAATAACACGCTTGGAGCACAGATAATAGTTCATACCCCAGGCGTGTTGGATCTAGTGCATCGAAGTGCAGCATGCGGTACAACCTTATGTGGATACCTTGTTACCCTAGCGCGATTAATCATGGCTGACATACTTATTGGCTTTTTGTAAATATGCCTCTTCATCAGCTTCAATCATAAGTTTATGGATTATTATCACGTCAGCGTCTGGAAGATATTCCTCAGGTTGTAGGCATAGGCGCATGGTCGCATGTCCATTCTCAATTACCTGGACATAACCTTTGTTTTTGGGGACGCGATATGTACGCCTGGGCTCTGTTGGACTTGGTATTTCCAGGTACCCTCTCCAAATCAATTGGCGGAGCTGTTCAGGCGTCAACATATCGTGTAAAAGAGTAGTCGCTCGACGTTCGGCACGAGACCACCCCTTAGCATATGGAAGTAAAACCAACCATATTATAGGTATGATCGCAAGGGCTATCACCATCCAACTTAGGACAGAGATGACCAGGGACCCGAGGTTCATCCTCCAACGACTCGTGGTACCAAAACTATTTGTTCTGCGGTAGCATCGAATTTATCGATGCGTTGTATCGGTTTTCCATCAGATACGAGGAAAGCGGTTGATCCTTTCGCTCGTTCTTGTTCAAAGATACGTTCCGCTTCGCGAATAGCCGCTATCGCTTCAGGATCGCCCGTCTGAATTTTCTGCTCATCCCATGTAAGACGGTCGTCGCCGCGCCTTGACATCACCCGTAACATTCCCACAGTCGTTCCTCCTTCACAGTTTACGCCATGTTTGCTCATGGCTGATGCCAACGAAAATCTGTTGCTTGTTTGAGCTTGAGCTACATACATTGACCTGCAGCTACTATTGCCCGGTTCAACGAACTACATGATACTGAATAGATTTTTGAGGCATATATCTAACATATGTATATGCGCTGTCTAACAATGGGCACTTTTCCAGGTAGACTGAAATATGCCTGCGCATACAACACGCTAGATGCTTCAACTGTGTATACAAAAAGACACATGTTGGTACTACTATTGTACGTGAGGACCTGTGTATAGTCAATGGTTAAGAAGCTATTCAAACGACCTTTGACTATTCTTGAGTTAAATTTATAGCTGGGGTATAAAAAATAGGATGACTATTGTTTGGCTGTGACTGCGATTATCCCTACTGTACCGGGACCTGTATGCGCCCCCAGAACAGCACCCAGCTTATATTGGGCGATATCTCCAGTGTAGATGGTTTTGAGGGTTTCCACTAACTGGTTTCCGATGTTCGCATCTGACTCAGCGATAACTAACTCTTCAAGCTCTCCATACTCCTTCATTAATTGGGCGGCCCGAGCGAAGGCTTTGCTACGTGTGCGTGGCTGTTCAAGCGGAACAACTTCACCTTCTTTATTCAATGTGACAATCGGTTTGACGCTGAGCATATTGCCCAAGAGTGCTTTCGCATTCCCAATGCGACCACCACGTTTGAGAAATTCCAGCGTGTCAAGTAGGGCCAGGATATGAGTGCGAGAGAATCTATCCTCGGCATAGGCCTTAAGTTCTTCCAAGCTGCTTCCTTGTCCTGCCATTTCGACCAATTTCTTTAGCGTCACAAATATACCTGCACTGATGCTTTTTGAGTCGATGGCCACAAATGGAATGGTTTGCTGATCTTCAGGGAGGCTATCCCAGCCTGTACATGCTGATTGATAGGTTCCACTAAGTTTTGAGGAGACATGGATAGACAAGATGCCATCAGCTCCCTCTTGAATCAGACGTGTATAGGCTTCTTGAAACAAAGCTGGGGCTGGCTGTGAAGTACGAGGAAGTGTTTTGCTGGCTTGTAATTTTTGATAGAAAGTAGCGTTATCAAGATCGATATTATCACGATAGGTTTCATCTTCAAAAAAAACAGAGAGGGGTACAATTGTAATACCTAAAGCATCAGCCATCTCGGGTGTAATATCTGCTGTGCTATCTGTAACGATGCGAATGCTCATTGCGGCTCTCCTGAGAAGAAAAAAATAATATAACTATTCAGGTTAGCTCGCTACCTGCGGCGGTGCGCAGATAACGAGGCATGAAGCAGAGGCGGCTTGGCAATTGAAATATCCTTATTCGGCAGAGATAATGTAGGCATAATAAGGTTGACCTCCATCAACAACTTCGATTTCAAGTTGTGAATAGACAGACTTTATACGTCTTGCAATTTCCTGCGCTTCCTCTGCAGTGATACCCGTACCATAGTAGATGGTCGCAATTTCGTATGTATCAATGTCCATACGCTGTAATGTATAGCGTATTGTATCCTCAATGCGTGGATTAGCGATAGAGAGATTGCCATTGATCACACCAATGTAGTCTCCTTCGCGCACATGGAGTGTTCCAAGTTGGACTGAACGCACAGCAGTTGTGATTTCAGCTGTCTGAATACAGCTTGCAGCTTCTGACATTGCTTGACAATTTGACTCAAAATTCGCCTCGTAATTAATACTTATCAATGCGGCGATGCCTTGTGGCAATGTTTTGCACGGCACTACATAGATTTCTTTGGTGGTGAGACCGACAACTTGCTGGGCGCTTAAAATGACGTTGCTATTGTTCGGAAGGATAATGATCTGTTGCGCTGGAATTTTTTCAACGGCTGCAAGCAGCTCCTCGATACTGGGATTCATCGTCTGGCCGCCAGAGACTATAGAACTGACTCCTAAACCACGAAAGACTTTTTCAAAACCCGTGCCTGACACGACCGCTACAGTTGCCAATCTAGAGCTATCTATTTCTTCCTGCTCATCATTGGCATGTTCGGCTGCGCTCTCAGCGGCATAGGTCAGGCTTTGAGCTTGTAGATTTTCGATATTGATATCCAGCAAGCTACCCAGGCTGACACCATAATCTAGAATCTTACCAGGAGTCAATGTATGCGTATGTACTTTGAGTATCTTCTCATCGCCAGCAACGACCGTAGAGACACCTCCCATTTCAATGATAGTCTGGCGAATTTTTTCCACATCCAGCTTGGCACCATTGAGGAGAAAGACAACTTCATAGCCAAATTCTTCTTCGATAGTCACACGACCTTTTTTCGTATGCGTTTCGGGAGAAAAACCTGAGCTTGCAGTGAAAGCATTATCTGAGGCGGCTTGACTGGTCGTAGGCTCTCCCCGCATATAGCGTAAGATACCTTCTAAAATAGTAAGGAAGCCCTGTCCACCTGCATCAACGACACCAGCTTGTTTCAAGGCGGGTAGCAATTCAGGAGTATGTGTCACAGCCTGGCGTGCTGCTGAAACAATATCTTGCATCTCCGTCACAAGATCGCTCTGATGTTCTGCACTTTGCAGAGCAGCAGTTGCAGACTCACGCACCACAGTAAGAATAGTTCCCTCGACCGGCTTAATGACTGCACGATATGCCAGTTGAGAAGCTTCCTGAAAAGCTTGCGCGAGATCTTGAGCATTGAAAGTAGCCTTATCGTTGAGCCCTACCGCAATGCCACGCAGAGTTTGAGACAAGATAACGCCAGAGTTTCCACGCGCTCCTAGCAACGCGTCATGGGCGACTTTCTTGGCGATAGTTGCCGCCGATTTCTCATCGCTAGTAGCGATATTGCGAACGGCGGATTTCATCGTTGCCGACATATTTGATCCTGTATCCCCATCGGGAACGGGAAAGACATTCAGTGCATTGATGGTATCACGATTGGCTTCTAACCAGGCTGCGCCAGCTAAAAACGCTTTTTTTAAATCTTGTCCATCATAGACGCTAATACGTCGGTTCATACGTCTGGGCCTGTGGCGTTGTTGGGATCGAGGGGTTGTTTCCTCCATAGCCTCTATGCTACCTTTGTCCTTTATCTATTTTCAGAGAAACCTGGTCCATGAATAAGTCCCTGAACGTTTACATTAACCTGAGTGACAGGAATGCCAAGCATTTTCTCCGTTGAGAACTTGACGGCACTCATAATATTGTGGGCAATCTCAGAGATACGGAGCCCATATTCCAACGCAACATAGACATCGATAATCAGCTGATTATCGAGGATTTGAGTTCGCACTCCCTGATTGCTTTGTTCATTTGAAAGAAGCACTGCTTGCCCATTACGCAGGTGGGGTGAGGCAATACCCAGGACGCCATAGCACGTTAAAGTGGCATCAACAGCGATGGAATGAATAGCGTTAGGTAGTACTTCTATTTTCCCGAGAGGGTGCGAGCCTTGCAGTGGCTGGGTCAAAGATGTTTTTGGCATACGCATGGTGTCTTCTCTCTTGCCAAAATAGCCAATATCGGTTATACTCGCATGACGTGTTTAGATTATCCTGGTGGTACGCATGCGAAATTTCTTAATGCAGTATACCAGAGAGCTCAGGGATAATCAAGTAAACGAAATACGGGGCAAAACGAGCGCCTTCCGCCGAGGAAGGATTTCTTTTGTGTTCGTTGCAATTTTTTTGGGAGGAAGAAGAGAAATGTCAGCAGGACGTTGTGATATCTGTGAGCGCAAGCCGATGTATGGTAACCATGTACCTTTTTCGCAGCATCGTACTCGTCGTCGTTTTGTGCTAAATGTGCATCGCCGTCGAATTGAAATAGATGGTTCACCACGCTTGGTTAACATCTGCACTCGCTGCTTGCGCACAATGAGCAAACTGCCAAAAGAGCGCTAATTTGCACATGCATGAATACAGCAACAAAGGAGACCTCCTACCATAGCGTCTAGTAGTCGGCATCGCCGCTGCTATTCCAGATAGCTATGTCGGGAGGCTTCGTTGTAATAGGGAGAGTGGCAGGCCCGGCCGTTCATCTTGGTGAACGATCGGGCCTGCCACTCTCCCTATCTTGTGAGCAAAATTTGTTTTATACCGTCACTACAGGTAAAGCCGGTGACTGGCTCTTTTGCTCAAAGCGCGTACGGAGCTGTCCACAAGCGGCAGCGATGTCATCGCCTCTTTCTGCACGCACACTGTTACTAATACCCAAATCATAGAGGGTGTTACGGAATGTGCGAATTGCATCCGGACCAGGAGTCTGGAAGCTCGCTGAGGTAGCGTTGACTGGAATGCAATTGACATGCGCAAATTGGTTCAATGGTGAAAGCAACTTGGCTAATTGTTTGGCATGTGTGGGTGTATCATTCACACCAGACAGCAAAACGTACTCGAAAGTAACCTGTCGCTTGGTCGTAGCAATATAGTCTTTGCAAGCAGCGAGCAGTTCAGCCAAAGGATATTTACGATTAATTGGCATAGTTTTACTACGTAGCTCATCAGTAGGAGCGTGCAGCGAAATCGCAAGATTGACCTGCAACTTTTCCTGACTCAGTTTGCGAATTGCTGGTACGAGCCCAACCGTAGAGACCGTCATATGGCGTGCCCCTAGATTAAAGCCGTCGTCGCTATTCAGGATACGTAATGCCTGTAAGACGTTCGTATAATTATGGAGTGGTTCACCCATACCCATCAAGACAATGTTAGTGATATGATCAATGGGCGGAGTTCCAGGCAAGCCAGCAGCTGTCCAGGGAACAGTACGTAGTTCGCGAGCAAAGAAGAGCACCTGAGCGACAATCTCGCCAGAGCTGAGGTGGCGATCAAACCCCATCTGGCCGGTAGCGCAGAAGGTACAGCCATAAGCACAGCCTGCCTGGCTGGAGACGCAGACCGTGGCGCGTGCACTGCTGTCGCCAAGAGGTGGATAAAGCATTAGCACCGATTCAACCAGTTTGCCATCTGACAATTCCAGTAAAATTTTGCGCGTGCGATCATCTTTCGAATGCAATTCGCTGCGAATAATAGTAGGTCCAATATATGCCTCATCAGCCAGGCGCTGACGTAACGATGGGGATAGATTGGTCATAGCCGAAAAGTCGGCTACAAGCTGACGATAAAGCCAGTTATAGATTTGTTTGGCGCGGAAAGGTGCCTCGCCACGCTCTTTTAGCCATGCCTGTAATTGTGGCAGCGTGAGTGAGAGGAGATCCGTCTTATTTTGAGTTGGTGTTGTCGGTGTCATAGTCATGGTCACATTATAGCATGAATGAGTATGTATTGGTCATCACGTGCGCTATGCAACTAGATGAAGTTGCTTACCTGTATATTTCTGACTATTCATATATATTCAAGGTATATCAAACCCCAAGGATACCATGTATCATGGTAGAGAGTGGAAATAAGTGGTCTCGAAATAAACAGTCTCGAAAGGAAAGCCAGCGGAAAAAGTTGTTTCGATTTGTATCACATCATGTTCTACTTTTGCATGCGGTCATACGTATACCGATGTAAGGGGAGTGGATAGAAAAGCGAGGTGTGAATTCATCATGGAAGAGGGCCAGATATTTTATGTCGATTCCGACTGAACAGGCGGAGAGACCTGCTAACTCTGAGCAACAAACAGATGTGGCGAGCTTTCGCCAGGTGTTGAAAAACCGTAATTTTTTATTGCTATGGATGGCCCAGCTTATCTCGCTGACCATATTGAATGCGGCTAACTTTGGCTTGATTGTGCTTGTAAATCAGCTGCCAAATGCTGCCTTTCTGGCGGCCCTGGCTATCATTGCTTTTACATTACCAGCGATTCCGTTCAGCGCCATTGCGGGCGCGATTGTAGATCGTTTGGATAAACGTTTAGTCTTATGGGTAAGCAACCTGCTACGTATGGTCACAATGTTATTCATGTTTTTGGCTGTCCTGGTTGATCGTACAAATGTGTGGCCATTATTTGGTCTAATGTTTCTAACTTCTCTCATTGGACAATTCTTTATCCCTGCCGAAGGATCCTCTATTCCTTTGCTCGTAGGTGCGCGAGATTTAATGCCTGCTCTGTCACTGTTTAACATTTCAATGACGATTTCTCAGGCGATTGGCTTTCTTGTACTGGGTAGTGTGGTGACTAAACTCTTTCCACCTTTTTCGTTTGCACTGGGACACCAGCTTGTACATGTCGAGCCAACCGATATGCTCTTTGTAATTGCGGCGTTTTTTTATGTGGTTTGTGTCTTTTTGATTATTTGCATCCCAAAATCAGCCTTTAACCAATCGCGCACGCACGTCCATACCCATAAGCACGAGAAAGATGGTGCGTACACGGCAGCGGGTCAGGCGCTACAAACACTCTGGGGAGATATGGTTGCCGGCTGGAGAATTGTACGCGCAGATCGCCTACTCTATTTTTCTGTTATCCAACTCTCACTAGTTGGTGTTTTGATGCAGTTGATCGGCGAGCTAGCTGGTACATTTGTGAAGGAGATTTTAAATCGACCAGTTTCAGATATGTCGCTGGTCCTGGTTCCGGCTGCTGTCGGTCTGGTAGGTGCCTCTGTATTGATGACGCAGATTGTGGAGAGAATTGGGCGTATCCGCTTGACTGTGATCGGTTTCATCTCGCTAGCGGTTGGCTTTATTCTGTTGCCGTGTTTTAAATTTTTGGGAACTCTGATCAATCCTAAGCATGGTATCGGATCGCCACTGATCTTAGTCAGCGTCATCTTTGTGCTGTTTGCATTAGGTGTTGCGATGGCTTGTGTGAATATTCCGACGCAGACGATCATGCAAGAGCGATCACCGGAAAGTGGGCGAGCGCGTGTGATATCGTTGCAAACAATGATTTATAGTGCCGGCACAATCCCTGTGTTGCTATTTGCAGGAGCCTTTACTGTAATCATCGGTTTTACTCAACTGATCATACTCATTGCGATTAGCTTGCTGGCTTTTTGTGGATGGGGGATATGGTATACCAAGAAAGTCAATCCTCAGGCTCCTAATGTCAATATAGGCGCACAGCGAGCAGCAGAAATGCAGCAGCTTTCCTTTGACGATCAGATGCATGATGATGCTGGTTGATATGTGTCTATTAACCTTTCACCCTTTGCACATATCATTTCACCGGCCTGCTGAGGGATAGTGAATAGTGAAAAAGTGTGGTTGCATTCAGTATCGAATTTTTGATGAAAATACATGAAACTACCATGCACCCTTCAAATGGATTTGAGCGCACTGTGTGGAGGCTCTATTGGATTAATGGCTTCATAAGACATGTCGATGATATAGAAGCCTGTACATGCGTCCAATAGCTATGTAGAGCCATCCAATCGTTGCTCACGAGATTTTTCTCCATATGGCCTAGTCGAAGATAGCAGCCAGTTTTGCACTGTTCAAGATCGCTGAGAATTGCCATGGTGGGGTTATAATTGGGCGTATGTAGGAGTGGACAGGGTACACAGAAAAACGTACAATAGGATGTATCAGTACATAATAATGATATGTCAGAGATATTGGGTGCCAACTTTACCGATCAAAGTGCATATTATGGATATTTCATGCTGTGATCTCTCACATGCTGGAGCTATCTGTGCATTTTTAGAAGTAGAAAGAGTAATACATGCGTGATCTAGCAATTAGAGCCATCAACGCGGCTCTGAAATTTGGGGCGAGCTATGTCGATGTACGTGTGATGGAGCGTACTACTGAGGGTATTGAGGTGAAAAATGGTCGGGTCGAGGGGGTTTCAAGCGAGGCTAGTAGCGGTTTTAATGTGCGTGTGATTGTCAATGGAGCCTGGGGATTTGCTAGCAGTGCTCGTATGGATACGGCTGAAGTTGAACGGGTCGCACAACTGGCAGTACAGATTGCTCATGCCAGTGCATTGGTAGCTGGCGAACCGATTCATCTTTCTGAGCTACCGCCGCAAAAGGGATCATATCGTACTCCAGTGCGCATTGATCCTTTTAGTGTGCCTTTGAACCAGAAAGTTCAACTCTTATTGGATGCTGATGCGGCTATGCGTAGCGCTAAAGGTATCTCGATAACCAGCGCGAATATGGGATATTCACGTGAACATAAATTCTTTGCCAGTTCAGAGGGAAGCGAGATTGAACAGGAACTCTTTGATGTGGGAGCCGCTATCTCTGCCAGTGCAGTGGATGCATACAGTAGCGAGATTCAGACGCGTTCCTATCCAAACTCATTTGGCCGTCAGGCAGGGACAGCCGGCTATGAGTTTATTGAGGCCATGGATTTAGTTAAGCATGGGGCACGCGTTGGTGAAGAGGCGGTCCAATTGTTGACTGCTCCACAGTGTCCCAGTGGCATCACAACGGTCATTCTGGATGGCCCACAGACCGCGCTCCAGCTACACGAGTCCTGTGGTCATCCCATTGAATTGGATCGCGTGCTGGGCTATGAAGCGGGTTTCGTTGGAAAAAGCTTTCTGACTACAGACAAGCTGAATAATAATTATCGCTATGGTTCAGATGTGATCAATATTACGGCAGATGCCACCATCCCTGGAGCATTGGGAACCTTTGGATGGGATGATGAAGGCGTTCCTGCTCAGCGCACGCCAATTGTGACGCAGGGCATTTTTTCTGGTTATCTGATGTCAAGAGACACGGCACCTCTGATTGGATTGTCCAGCAACGGCTGTGTGCGTGCGGATGGGTGGAATTGTTTGCCCATGATTCGTATGACGAATGTAAGCCTTGAGCCTGGAAGCTGGAAATTGGCGGATATGATTGCTGATACAGATGATGGCATCTATATGAGCCTCAATAAGAGTTGGAGTATCGATGATCGTCGGTTGAACTTTCAGTTTGGCGTTGAAATGGCTTACGAAATTAAACATGGGAAATTAGGACGTCTCTTTAAGAATGCAACCTATACAGGTATTACTCCGCAGTTTTGGGGCTCATGCGATGCCGTTGGCGGTCCCGATGAATGGACTGTCTGGGGAACACCTAATTGTGGCAAAGGTGAGCCAATGCAAGTTATGCGTACAGGTCACGGCGCGGCTCCTGCTCGTTTTCGCAATGTTCAGGTTGGCGTTGGACGCTGGTCTTAGTGATAGGGGAGTAATACAATGTATTCTGATGAGGCAAGCGTACGTGCGTTGCTAGAAAAGGTTCTGCACTATTCCCAGGCTGAGCAGACAGAAGTGGCATTTAATGCGACAGAGGGTGCGCTCACGCGTTTTGCGACCAATCATATTCACCAGAATGTCGCTGAAAGCAATTATGAGCTACGTGTGCGCGCCGTCGTTGGCAAACGTGCCGGTGTAGCCGTGACAAATCGCTTAGATGATGAATCATTGCGCAATGTCGCTGCCCAGGCACTTGAAATTGCTCGCCTGCAACCAGAAAATCCAGAATTTCATGCACTACCATCCCCCCAACCAATTATCGCCGCTGCTGGCTATAACGAGCGCACCGCAAAAATTTCGCCCAATGAGCGCGCACGCCGTGTGGGTATCATTGTTCAGCTAGCGAAAGAACGTGGCTTGGAGTCTGCAGGAGCTTTCGCGACAGCTCTTCATCATGAGGCTGTCGCAAACTCATTTGGCATTTTCGGCTACGAGCAACGTACAGATGCTGAATGTCACGCAGTCGTGATGGCTGATGCTAACGGTTCGGGCTACACACAACGCATGGCAACCGATGTGGGAATGTTGGATTTTGAAGCCATGGCTCATGAGGCGGTAGATAAAGCGTTGCGTAGCCGTCATCCGATTGATATTGAGCTTGGCGAGTATCCAGTCGTATTGGATTCCTATGCGGTCGCTGATATGCTCCAGAACCTGATCTTTATGGGCCTTTCTGCAATTGCTGTGCAGGAAGAACGTAGCTTTATGAATGGTCAGTTTGGCAAGCAACTGGTTGATCCTAAGATTACTCTGTATGACGATGGTCATGATCCTGTTGGTTTGCCTAAAGCCTTCGATGCTGAAGGATTTCCCAAACAACGCGTTAATATGTTTGAGCATGGGATTGCTAACGCTGTTGTGTATGACTCATTTACGGCAGCTCACGCCGGTAAATCTAATACCGGTCATGCTCTGCCTGCTCCTAATAGCGAAGGACCTATGCCGATGCATACCATACTTGCAGCGGGCGATGCAACGCTTGAAGAATTAATTGGTGGCATCGATCATGGTATTTATGTAACGCGTTTTCATTACACGAATGTGCTACATCCAGTGAAGACCTTGTTTACTGGTATGACTCGCGACGGTACATTTTTAATTGAACATGGTGAATTAACGCATCCCATCAAGAATCTGCGTTTTACGCAAAGTATCCTTGATGTGTTACGAGATGTTCCTGCTCTGGGTCGTGAGCGTATCCAATATACTGACTATCTTACTGTTGTTGCTCCAGCTTTGCGTGCAGCTAGATTTAACTTTACTGGTATCACTGGCGTATAATATTTAGCACAGCTACCCATATTACTGCGATGAAGGTGTTGAAAAGATATAATGCCTATCTCTTTGATTTTGAGAGGAAAAAACTGATGGTACTCAGTTGGATTGATATTCTGTTTCTGATCACGGTTGTTTTGTTGGTGTTTAACGGTTTTCGTAATGGCGCGGTTTTTAGCCTGATAACTTTTTTTGGGCTTCCCGTTGGTTTATGGATCGTTTATACTTATGGTCCACAGTTTACGCGTATATTGGCATCGAATGGTATTCCGGCCACACCACTCATTTCATATATTGTACTTTTTTTCGGAACAGTCTTTCTTGTACATATCATTGGCAATATGGTGCGTGGAATCGTAAAAAGTGTCCCTGTCATTAGTCAGGGTGATACTCTGGTGGGAGGCGCAATCGGTTTTATCGAGGCGTGGTTGCTCTGGTTATTGCTATTGGTTGTATTGGGCGCTTTCTTAAGCAATTTACAAACATCGGGATCGAGTCTGGCTGCTAGTTTGAATATTCAGGTTGATCAATTACAAGGCTGGCATGATTTTTATAATCAGGCGGTCACCAATAGTCTGTTTGCGAAAATTAATGGTTTTTTCTTGAAGTCCCTACCGAGTTTGCCGAAGTAGTGTGCATTTGCGTGCTGGAACTTGCTTTCTTGCAGTCTAATTTATACAATGAAGCATATAGTACATTTGTAATAGCAAAGATGGGAGGTTACATACGACAAAATTTGAACATCTTATTGATACGGATGCTAAACGTGGACCCGAACGGGCCTACCTTGTTGCTGTGGAGTCCGCACGTGCAGATAGCGTTTGGAGTGTTGAGGATTCTCTGAACGAGTTGGGCGCATTGGCTGAGACGGCTGGCGCTGAGGTGATCGGCACGATGCAGCAGCGACTTGCTCATTCTGATCCTGCCACGTACCTGGGGAAGGGACGCGCGCAAGAGCTAAGCGATGTGGTAAAGCAATGTAACTGTGAACTTGCGATCTTTGACGATGAACTTTCACCGACACAACTACGTCATCTGGAAAATTTGCTTGAAATACGCGTCATTGACCGCACTGCATTGATTCTTGATATATTCGCTCAGCATGCTCGTACACATGAAGGTATTCTCCAGGTTGAATTGGCACAACTTGAGTATCGTTTGCCACGTCTGAGTGGGCAGGATGCCGATTTGACGCGTCAAGGGGGCGGCTCTCGCGGAGCGATGGGGGGCGTTGGTGGGGCAATTGGTGTGCGTGGCCCCGGTGAAACAAAGTTGGAGATAGATCGACGCCGTATTCGTAGCCGCATCTCAGAATTGAAAGAGGATATCGAGGATGTACGTAAGCAACGTGCCATCCATCGCCGCCAACGAGCAGCACAGGCAATGCCCGTAGTTGCCGTGGTTGGTTATACTAATGCGGGTAAGTCAACGCTCTTTAATACGCTAACCGAAGCTGGTGTCCTAGTAGAAAATAAATTGTTCGCAACCCTTGATCCAGTAACGCGTCATATTGTCTTGCCTAATCACCAGGAAATCCTGATGACAGATACGGTGGGTTTTATTCAAAAGTTGCCAACAAAGCTAGTCGCAGCTTTTCGCGCTACTCTTGAAGAGGTCATTGAAGCTGACATGCTCCTGGAAGTGGTAGATGTCAGTCATGAGAATGCGATTGAGCAGAGCGAAACCGTCAATGAAATTTTAGATGATTTGCATGCCCTGAATAAACCCCGCATTACAGCACTCAACAAAATTGATGTGCTCGATGATCCTTCCGAAATCGACAGTAGTCTTTATCCGAATGCCGTGCCGATATCAGCTTTGAAAAATCAAGGCTTAGATGTTTTATTGGCAAAAGTTGCTGATGTGTGGGCAGAAAGTATGGAGCGGGTGGAGATACTGATTCCATATCGCAAAGGCGATCTTGTTGAACTTTTTCACCGGCGGGGAAACCTTGAGCAGGAAGAACATCAGGCTGATGGAGTATATATTGTCGGTCGTATTCCGCGAGCACTAAGAGGTTATTTTCTCTCGTACTCTGCTGTATGAGTACGATACAATGAAATGATGAGCAGTCGTTCCCTTTGTTCAAAGAACCGAGAGGGCAGTCCTTGTGTGGAATGAGTAAAGGTAACGTTTATATATCGCTGGATGGTATGTTATGTGGAGTGGAGCATGCACATCTGCTTTTATACCACGAGCACTTCAAATTTATCTTGGCGTTCCTCTATGAATAGTGCACAAAATACCTATTTATTACCTAAGAAGTGCTATCCGACTTGTCGACCACAAGAGTGTATGCTATTCTCCTAAAAGAGAAACACTTTGGTCTTCAATAAGAAAAAGGCGCAAAAATTATGTCTGAACGGAAAACGCAATCACGGTCTATCCCCATGCGTATTCGCATTAGCAATACCAGGGAGCATACTACACTTGAGCGTGAAGCGGATGGTAATAGTATTGTCCCTTTATCGCCAACGACGTCAGAGCCGGATATCGTCATCGACAGTGAGAATGCTCAAGCCTTTGCATCACCTTATGTATCAGAAAAAGAGAAGCATACGCAGCAAGTTAAAGAGCTGCTAAGGTTATGTGGTTTATTACGTGCGGATCTGAGCCTGAATGAAGTATTGCGACAAATTGCCACCTCAACAGCGGCCTGTACTGGTTTTCATACATTAAGTATCAATTTGTTGGATCTGAGTGGTAAAGTGTTTATTTCCGCAGCGACTTTTGGCTTGTCTGGAGAGGATGAAAAAACATTACGCGCTATGCGGCTTTCTATTGAGTCTCTTACAAATATAATGCTTCCAGAGTTCTGCATCAGCCAAAGTTATTTTATTCCCCATGGTTACGAAAGCAGGGTGACAATAGGGCCCATCGTGAATATTAAAGACAATCCAAGCAAATCATATGAATCAGGAAAATGGCATCCCCATGACATGCTTCTTGTCCCTTTGTATAATCCCCGTAAGCAGGGACTTTTAGGCTTTCTTTCACTCGATGAGCCTGAGAATGGACGAATTCCTTCAGAAGAAGTAGTCGAAGTAAGCGAGTTATTTGCCAATAAAGCTGCTATTGCCATCGACAATGCGCGTATTTTTCAAGAGCGAGAAGCAGAACGGATTGCCCTTGAAGAGGGGATTGCCTCTTTAAATAAAGATATCGCATTATTAGCTCAAGGAGACATGCGTCTACGCATTACCTCCCAGCATCAGCGCTTGCAGCCAATCGCTGAGGTTATCAATACCACTGTTGATAAGATAGGTAATATCTTATTCGATATGGAAGACATGACGCGCGCTGTTGATGAGCATATGCGCAATATGCAACAGAACACTGAACTGCTAGCAAATGATACACGTCAACAAGAGATACAGGTAGACCAGATTTCTCGAACCATTAATGACTTCGCGCAGATGATGAATGTCATCTCTGAGCGAGCCGCTCATCTGTCAAGAACGGCTGTTGATGGTGCTGAAGTCAGTAACGAGGTTCAAGGAGCCATTGATCGAACGGTTGAAGGCATGGGGATTGTCCGCGAAGCCACGTTGCAGTCTGCACGGACAATGAAAAATCTCAGTGAAAGTGGGCATGAGATCAACGAGACGGTCGCAGTGATTAACGATCTCACGATGCGCATGCACCTGCTAGCATTGAACGCCGCCATCGAGGCCACGCGAGCAGGCGAGCATAAGCAAGGACTGACTGCTATTGCGCAGGAAATTCGCTTGTTGGCTGTGAATAGTACGGACGCAGCGCACAAAGTCAGCGAATATATTCATACAATCCAGCAAGAAACGACCAAAGCGTCGCAGAGTGTAGAGCAAAGTACTCAAGAAGTCGTGAAGCAAACAGAACTAGTCATGCAGACTGGCGTCGCGATAGACGCAATAAGTGCGGTCACGGATCAGCTAACTCATTTGATTGAAGGCATTGTTGTGACAGCTGGCAGCCAATCACAAGTATCCCAATTAGTCATCACAGCTATAACAGAAATACTACGCATGACAGGTGACGTCACCCGCCATATGCGCGAAATGCAAAGATCTACTAACCGTTTGGTCGAACTATCAAATGCCTTGCGCTCACGACTCTCATTACTGCGTTTGCGCGAATAATAATATTTAGTATTATCAATCATACGAACTTAACATTGGTATCCCAGGCTACGAGCGATTGCATAAGTAGTTTGGGCTTCTGTTACTCTGCCCATTTGCTCAAGGATCTGACCTTTATGGTAGTACAGAACAGCCTGACGTGGCGTGAGAGTAATAGCTTGTTCATAAGCACTTAGCGCAGTCTCAGTAGAGTCCAGATCTATAAGATCAATTGTATTGGCCTTGATGTATGCAAAAAATGATGAATAGGGTTCATCCATATGCTGTGCGAGAGCCGGACTATTCATTGCCCCTCTTCCTTCTTCCTTTTGTGATATAGTCGTCCTTGATCGACATGCTTGCCCTCCATAAAACCATTCTTTTGTTCTACCTTACATCCGGTAACATCACATCCAGTAACATCACATCCGGTAACATCCGGTCAACTATGTTTGTCATAAAAGCGGTATTCCGCATACCTGTCATCATCAAATGCGAAAAAGGCGGATTGGATGGCTAAAAAACATATATGTTACCCTTGCGAGACGACTCTTGTTTCTTCAATCTTCCTGATTCCAAGCAAATAGTCCTGTCATCGCCATAAAATAAAGCTAATTGGAAGCTCCAGAAAAAGCATGCTAAAAGCTGTACTCTCGAAGCTGTATCGTCCTTGCCCTGGCTCTCTTTACGTATTATGCTGTATCATACTCCTTCAACTCAATCTGATAAAGATGAACTAGTATTTATAGTTCTTTTATACTATTGTCCGGAATCGTATACCTATGCTAATAGCTTAAACGGAGCGTTACAGGCTCTCAAGTGGAGTATAAAGAGAGTCTGGCGTAGATAGAGGTAAGGAAAAACACCATTAAGCAAGATGGCAATAGCATTACTTGTCAATGATTGTTGAAATAAAGATATAATAGATACGTGAACCTGTGAAGATCGGTTTCAACTCAAGATGGTTATAAATGAATACGGCTCTTTTTAGGGAAAGAATAAAAATTCTCCTTAAAAAGAGCCGTATTCAGGCATGTGTTGGGGATGAACGTCTTTTCTTACGTCTCCTCTTCTTCAAACGCGGGTCATCATATTCACGATATTCACGATAGAAGTGTTTTCCAATCTTCCAGCCAAAGCGACCACAGATAATCACAGCAATAATAGCAACGATGACCATTACAATACGTATAACCGTGCTCAAATTGCTATGAAGTGCACCGGCCAATGGATCAGCATAGAAGCGACTGAGGACAGCAACGCTTAAACTTAAAAGTAAACCGACCATAGTGCCGAGGCAACAACCTAATGGGCCACCATTAGCTTCACCTTGAGCCTCTGGCGGCAGTTCAGTTGGTGTTGATGGGATAGGCGGGGGCTCTGAGATTGGCACAGATGTCTCAGCAGAAGGCTGTATGCTGTGCTCTTCTGCTTGGTTAATGTCGTCCTTGTGATGCTCAGACGAAAATAAATCTGATGGTGTAGACACAGAAGCTGATCCTTTACATCTTTACTGTCGATATGATGATCAAGTTTAGAAGGTCCCAAATTGGCGATCACCAGCATCTCCAAGGCCGGGTACAATATAACCATTATCGTTTAGCGATTCATCGAGTGCCGCAACGTAAATATCTATATCTGGGTGTGTCTGTGAAAGCTTTAATATACCATAAGGGGCTGCGATAATGCCTATATAGGAGATGCGTGGAATGCCACGGTGTTTAAGGATGTGGATCGCATCAATGGCAGATCCTCCTGTCGCTAGCATTGGGTCTACCGCATACACAACTTGTAGGTCCACCTGATGGGGCAGGCGATTGTAATATTCTTGCGCTTTCAACGTTTCTTCATCGCGGCGTAACCCTAGATGCCAGGTCTGGACATCCGGGATAACCTGACGGAAGCCATCAGCCAGGCCAAGTCCTGCACGTAAAATAGGTGTAACACCAATACCACCGGCTAATCGATAGCCTAACATGGGCGTCAGTGGCGTCTCAATGGCGCTTTCCTCAAGTGCGAGTGAAGCCGTGGCCTCGTACGCCAGCAGTGCACCGATTTCACAAACTAACTGATAGAATTGTGGGGTTGCCGTGTTTTTGTCGCGTAGTAATGTCATTTTATGAGCCATGACCGGATGGGTTGAGATATGTACACGCGGAAGATGCTCGACTTCTTCTCGCGTTGGTTGGATGATGCCTTGCATTGGCAATTTTGTTTGACCACCTTGTGGATTTATTACTGACATGTTCATGCCCTCGCTTCTATCGCATTGAATTTATAAAGATTGTATCAGAGTTGGTAAAAAGCGTCGAGTCTGCAACTGGAGTGCTGTGATACTAGAAGTATAGATGTTGTAAGATTATAGTCCATACGTCTAGTGTAGAGGGAAAGATGACCTTCTGTATGTTATACTACACGCATGGTTATAGCTGTAGCTGAAATTACGTTGCGTTTGCCGGACTCTCATTCATTGAAGGATAAGCGGCAAATTATAAAATCTGTGATTGCCCGCGTGCGTAATCAGTTTGAAGTGTCGATTGCCGAAGTGGGTCAGAACGATATCTGGCAGATCGCACAGATAGGGCTGAGTTATGTAAGTAATAGTAGCCAGCATGCTGGCGAGGTGCTTGAGCATATCCGACGCTATATCGAAGAGACACGTCCTGATCTGGTGATCTCTGCTTATGAAAAAGAAATAATTCATTGGTAAATGTATGGTACAAATGCTTAACATATCACCGTTTGATGTACCACCCCCAGTCTATGTACTTGGGATACGGGTGGATCGCCTCACACAACTCCAGGCTCTGGCTTCATTTGAGCATATTATCTCTCTGGCGCGTAGCAGTTCAGAGTCACTTCCCTGTCAACAAATTATCACGGTCAACCCTGAATTTGTGATGACCGCTCAGCATAATAGTCTTTTTCGACAATGTATTAATCAGGCCGCTCTCGTGATGGCCGATGGCATTGGCATTGTGTGGGCTGCTCGCTATTTGCGGCGGCCTACACCCGAACGTATTACCGGCGTTGATACGATAGTAGAATTGGCGAAACTGTGCGCTAGCCATGGTTATCATCTGTATCTGTTGGGAGCGGCACCAGGAGTAGCTGAAATAGCCGGTGCACGTTTGCAAGAGTTAGCACCAGGTGTAACTATCGTCGGTAGCTATGCAGGATCGCCTGCGGTGGCTGAGGAGTCTGAGATCATCGAACGCATTAGAGCGGCTCAGGCTGATGTACTCTGCGTCGCTTATGGCGCTCCAGCGCAAGATCTCTGGATTCAGCGCAATCTGAAGCGGCTTCCTGTGGCTCTAGCTATGGGCGTCGGGGGCTCCTTTGATTTTTTAGCGGGACGACAACGTCGTGCTCCTGGCTGGATGCGTAGGCTGGGATTGGAATGGCTGTATCGTCTCTATCGAGAGCCGTGGCGCTGGCGACGTATGTTGGCCTTGCCACAGTTCGCTATACAAGTTGTATTGAAAGGGCGTAAGTCGAATGACGCTTGACGCTTCCCTCTCTTTTCCTGCGGCCACTCGTTTGCGTAAACTGATTCAATCCTTTGCGGGAAAGCGAGTGTTGGTAATTGGCGATATGGTGGCCGATGAATATTTGATCGGAAACCCTACCCGTATTTCTCGCGAAGCTCCAGTATTGATTCTGGAGTTGTCCGAGGAGAGGACTGTTCCAGGTGGGGCGAGCAATGTTGCGGTGAATGCATGCTCGTTAGGTTCTCAGGTATTTCTTGCCGGTGTGATTGGTGATGATCTCCCGGGCTACAAATTTCGTCAGGCTATTAATGCTTGGCAGATGAACCAGGATGGCTTGATCGCAGATAAAACACGTCCAACATCCACGAAGACCCGCATCTTGGCGGGCAGTTCGCAAGTTGTGCAGCAACATATCGTGCGCCTGGATCGTGTGGATACCTCAGACATTAGTGAGCCGGGCAAGAGCCAGATTATTGAATATATTCAGCAGACATTGCCGCAGATTGATGCGGTTGTGCTCTCAGATTATGAGAATGGCATGATTAGTCCGGAAATTATCGAGTCTTGTATTCCAACTGCTCGTGCTCTGAATAAGGTCGTGGTGGTCGATGCCCACGGCTCACTTTTTCGTTTTCAGGGTGTAACGGCACTTACGCCGAATCAGCCTGAGGCAGAGTTGGCCCTGGGTAGAGCTATAATTACTCAAGCGGATTTAGATGAGGCCGGACGGCGCTTGCTTGAAGGCAGTAATGCTCAAGGGGTGCTGATTACACGCGGTAGCGAAGGTATGTGTTTATTTGAAGTGGGCAAGCCTCCTCTCCATATACCGCTCCATCCCTGGCCGTTCGCGAGCGAAATTGTGGATACTAACGGCGCTGGCGATACGGTTGCCGCTACCTTTACTCTGGCATTAACAGCCGGCGCGAGCATGCCCGAGGCCGCTTATCTTGCTAATGCAGCGGCGGCCCTGGTGGTACGTCGTATGGGCTGTGCCAGCAATACGCCGGAAGAATTAATGGGAATCCTGCATGAATAACGTTTATCAATTTTCGCAACAAAAAATAGTACAACGTGCCCAACTGGCGACAGAAGTACAGCGTCGTCAGCAGACGGGTGAGCGCTGTGTTTTTACTAATGGTTGCTTTGATCTCTTACATTTGGGCCATATTCGCTATCTGCAAGCAGCAAGACGCCTGGGTGATTTTCTGGTTATGGGGTTGAATAGTGATGAGAGCGTGCGGCAACTCAAAGGGCTATCTCGACCGTTGATAGCAGAGGATGAGCGGGCCGAGATACTAGCTGCGCTCCAATGCATTGACTATGTGACTATTTTTCCTGAACGTACAGCTGGGGCACTGATTGACCTGCTCCAACCAACCATCTATGTAAAAGGAGCGGATTATATAGACGCTGATGGCAATCAACCAGACATGGATCGTCTGCCAGAGGCGAAACATGTCCAGACATACGGAGGGGAGATACGTTTTATTCCTTACTTGCCACATCATTCAACTAGCGAGATGATTGAGAAAATTAAACGTTTGCCATAAATTGATAATATACTAGATCACGTGCACTCCATTTTTTAGGACAACTTATTTGCTATGGTACATGCGCAAATAAGTTGTTTTCGTTAGGTGTATCATTCCCGACGCGTGATGTAGCCAGTTGGAAATATTCTGTGCTGCGCCATTTACGTTGGAGCTCGCGAGGGAGCCGGATAATTGGTAGGACAGAGTCAACGTTGCTACGGTGCATGTTCCATGATCTTTTTTTCTCATCTTGCCAGGATTCAACATCTAATAAGACACTGATTTGATTATCGTCGAAGCCAGTATGCTCTAAGTCTAGATTTTTGAAAACGTTGTCGAAAGCTTGATCCTGAATCCATTCAGACATCATAATTACTTGACGACGCGAGTAAGACACGTAATATAGTTTTGCTGCTGCGTGTGCTGGACCCATTTCAGGATAAAGCGCTCTATCAGCGGCGGCGTGAAAGGCACCTACTGTGTACTTGTAGATGGCAATATGATCGGGATGACCATAACCTCCCGATTCGTCGAAGGTAACAATGACTTGTGGGCAAAATTCACGAATAATACCAACTAACTTCCCAATCACTTCGGCTGCGTTGGCATTTACAAATGCTTGTGGATGCTCATTTGTTGGTGTACCAGGCATTCCTGAGTCGCGATATCCCAAGAACCACAAATGTTGCACCTTAAGTACCTCAGCCGCTGCACGCATTTCTTCTTCGCGTATTTCTCCAAGATTATTTGGTGCTGCTAGGACTGGATCCGTGATTTCTCCAACCTCTCCACGTGTGGCGTAAATTAAGCCAGTTTCGATTCCTTGAGCCTGATACTTTAGCAAAGCGCCGCTAATTAGCCCCTCGTCATCGGGATGGGCAAAAATGCCAAGTAGTCTTTTCGTTGACATGTTTTTTGTTCCTTTTCTTCTACCTGCCTCTGTGAATGGAACCTCTATGCTAATGTAGCATGTTGTAAGAATGGCTGTCAATTCGGTATCCCGTGACTGCCTGGATCTTTCAATTGATCTTTTAGCACATGTCTACTGGAATGTCTTTAAGATTTATTTACCAAGTAGAGTGACATGAGCGAATTCAAGTGGTGAGCTATGCAGTTTTTCTATGAAACATCACTTACATATACAAAGTAAAAATTCAGCATTTCTCTCTACCTTCGATGGCTTGCTATATTGTGTGCTATGATTGAGTGTAGTTGTTTGGTTTGTGAGAAGATTTTATATGTTTTTTATAATAAATATGTGCACCTGTCTGCTTCATAAAATATGTTTTATTGAATATACTATCTGCCCATATTATCTACTCATATTCGTACTAGATGCATTCATATAGTCCATTGAAATCTCTATTTTTCTGGACGCATATCCTTAAAGAATAGAACGAGCAATTAGACTATGATTCTATCTTTCCTGTTAAAAATATGTTACACTATGTTTAATGTGAAAGACGGCGAATATATTTTTCAAGTGTTGCTTTTTTATGCTTTTAAGATTCATATAATTTGAAATCCTGATACATTGTTGCTAAGAAATTATGAAGCTTGAAAAAAATTTGAGGGGTGTTGAATGGCACGACCCACGTTAGATAGAGAATTGCAAGAGTTAGATGCTCAAATTCAACAGCTAGGTACCCTTGTTGATGAGGCATTGGAAAAAGCATTAGATGCACTTGCTACAGGTGATCTGGCCCAGGCTGGTATGATCATTGAGGCTGACTCTACTATAGATGCTTTGCGCAAAACAGTAGAGGAGCACGCAATCCGTTTATTAACGTTACAGCAGCCGCTGGGCGGTCGTGATCTGCGCTATTTGACTTCAGCGTTGGCGATTGCTGGCGATCTTGAACGCGCTGGTGATGGGGCAGCCGGTATCGCGCAGCTGCTTTTGCGTATGATGCCGTTAAGAAGCAATTCAAATGATCTGCTCTCTACTATCGGAAGTACACAGATCTCTGAGGCTTCAGTATTGCGTGGCATTCTTGATCTGGGGTCCGAAGCCAGGCGCGTTTTACAAGGAACGATGAAGGCTTTTGCTCAGCGAGATATTAAAGCTGCCCACTATATATGGGAAGAGGATGATGTAGTGGATGTACGCTATCATCTTGTACGTCATGATTTAATGGCGATGATGGCGGGCGCTCATGCTATTCCAACCTTACAGAATGATGCTACAGCCCTTCAGCGTGCGACCTATCTTTTGTGGATTGCCCATAAATTGGAGCGTGTTGCCGATCATTGCACAAATGTCTGTGAGCGTCTGGTATTTACTATCGAAGGCGACAACGACGAATTTAATACTTCTGTAGAGAACAAGTAAGTCGCAGAAAAAATCTCTTTTCCGCGACTTATGACCGAAATGATATATTTATGCACCAGAAACCGACGAATAACCTGGTTGTCCGTCAAAGTTGTATAAATTCTCGATTTTGATAAAATCAAAGCCACTATCACTCACGCGCTGTAGTAACGATGTGATCTGGGTGTGCGAGATGGCACTTGTGTTCTCTCCAAGGAAGCGGCAACGCCAATGATCTGTGGTAAGTGTTTCAGATAGACCATTGGGCCAGACTCGTGCCCCACGATTAGAGATCATGCTTAATGTTAAGCCGTTACCATTTAGACGTTGAATGGCCTCACCCAGGGCATTAGCATCCTCTTGTGCCCAATCAAGGAACACATCAACACCAACCAGTTCCTTTTTGGTTTGAGTACTCTGACGTTTGATTTTTTCCTTGCTGGTAAGTTTAGGCGCTGCGATATAATGAACCGCTTTGAGCGTCTGTGGTTCCTGCCCGAGGCGAGCGATGACGGCGTCCGCAAACTCTTTGGTGCCGACCTTCTGCTTACTGACCCCTTCAGCAAAAATATCGTAGGTATGTATACCATCTTCAATGGTCCGTAGCCAGGCATTGTGGACACGTGTGGCGACATCTGGTTGATCGATATGTACCAGAAGCATCACTGCGGCCAGGAGCAGACCTGAAGGATTGGCTACGTTCTGACCAGCACGACGCGGAGCGGAGCCGTGAATGGCCTCAAACATGGCACATTGATCACCAATATTGGCAGAGCCCGCCAAGCCAACTGAACCTGCAATTTGTGCTGCGACATCTGAGAGAATATCACCATAGAGATTTGGCATCACTATGACATCAAAAGCTTCTGGGGTATCCGCCATTTTCGCTGCACCGATATCGACGATCCAACTCTCCTTTTCAATATCAGGATACTCAACACCAACCTCATCAAAAACCTTATGGAAGAGACCATCAGTAATCTTCATGATATTATCTTTCATGAAGCAGGTCACTTTTTTGCGGTTGTTAGCACGCGCGTACTCAAAGGCGTAGCGAATGATTCTTTCTGAACCAGGACGGCTGATAAGCTTGAGTGTCTCCGTCATGTCGTTCGTCTGGCGATATTCGATACCTGTGTACGTGTCCTCTTCATTCTCACGAACGATGACAACGTCCATGATCGGATGTTTGGTATCGACAAAGGGATGGTAGGAGACGCAAGGGCGTACGTTGGCGTAGAGGCCAAAGGTTGTACGTGTGGTGACGTTCAGGCTCTTGTATCCTCCACCCTGTGGTGTGGTAATAGGTGCTTTGAGGAAGACCTTCGTACGGCGCAAAGATTCCCAGGCACCAGGCTCTATGCCAGCGGTGATACCACGTAGATAGACCTTTTCTCCGACCTCAATCGTTTCAGGCTCAATTTGTGCACCAGCCGCTTCAATAATATGAAGAGTCGCCTCCATAATCTCTGGCCCAATACCATCGCCATGGGCCACCGTAATAGGTGTTTTATTAGTCATATGTGATGAATATCCTTTTTCAAGTGATTAGCTCCTGTATATGGAGCGAATAGCATCTTTAAGACAATATAAAGGTATCTGCGTTCTTTGCTTTGGCGTAGATAACTACTAATGCACATCCTTTGCGTTGTGTTCCACCTGATGAGGAGGCAAACGTTGCTCATGCGCAGTACCACAAAAACGCGTTGCCTTTGTGTTTGTTTGTGGCTCTAAAATAAGGTTGGGTAATCATGACATAAAACGTCAATGATTACCCGCATTGTACCACATGCTACCGATATGCCGTCGCACGCGCCATTCAAGCGCGACCAGATCAAAGACCACGGCTCAGTGGTAGCTCTCTCCAGGTGTGGTAATAGGCCCTCTGGTTGTCGGTCTCATGCACTTGCATGGCGAGCGATCAGATTCTATATCGGACCCTGAGATTCTCCATCGTCGGCGACTGTGAGTTTTCCTGTGTTGATATCGATCACAAGACCGTAAA
Source organism: uncultured Chloroflexia bacterium (assembly GCA_963699315.1). Lineage (GTDB taxonomy): Bacteria > Chloroflexota > Ktedonobacteria > Ktedonobacterales > Ktedonobacteraceae > Dictyobacter. The sequence continues at coordinate 1,323,154 of OY969433.1, read as the reverse complement.
CGGGCAATTTAGGTAGGAATGGACTGTTGCGGATTACTTTCACGACTTCTTGGACGTTGAGATGAACATCACTAAAGGCGCCAATCCAATTAAGCAGACCATTAATATCTTTTAATCCCTGTGTGGCGATCAATTTCTGTGGATCAATTCCCAGAGCCTGCATCGAAGAAGTAAGTACAACAGGATCAACTTTTGATAGTCCACATTCTGTATGTCCAACGACAAAAATGCGACGCACTCCAAGCAGATAGATACCACCAGCCAGAGAACGAATGAGGTCGTTGGATGCCTCTTCACGATCAGGAGAAGAAATAGTTGCGCCAGCGGTGCGCAGTTCGAGTACGTCGCCACGCTCCAGACCAAGTGCTGGCTCAAACATATTGACCAGGCGGCAATCCATGCAGGTAATTACTGCCGTCTGTTTACGTGGAGTATGTCCAACATGAGGGAGGGTTGTGTTTTGGAGGAAGCGTTCGTTATGCGCTAATATATCTTTGAGCATGAGATTACCTTCCTTTTGTGTTGCTGAAATGATAGCTGTAATCCTGGTAGGCCAAGTCAGTGTAGCACGGTGGGCAGAAATGTACAAGTTGTGTCACAGCATCAAGATTGTGGCAATCACAAGACTGCCACGAAACGCGCATGATGTGAGTTTAGTTGGCAGTGAGTTGTATAGTTCCCCAAGCGTGTGCTCCTGGAGAAGATCCTCGCAGAAGAGTGGTTTTTAGACCTGTTTCGTATTCATACTGCTGCGTGAGGGCATGAATGGCATCATCCGCATCCTTACGCGCTAATACTGCGACGGTACCACCACTACCTCCTCCTGTGATCTTGGCTCCGTAGAGTTGAGAGGCTGGTCCTGATAGGCGAGTGAGCTCTACCAAGCGATCCGTCCCAGAGGAACCTAGCCCGCAGGCGCTGTAGCTAGCATGGGATTGATACATGAGTTCGCCAAGTAGGGTGAGCTGTTCGTCAGTTGCTGGCGACGTTTGTAGTAGAGAACGGAAGAGGCGGACACGATGATGCTCATTGATTGGATGGGCGGTTGGCTGACGTATGGCATACGTTTTGTGAGGATCGATTCGTGTGATGGTGTCAGTTGTGCCGCCATAGTGTTCTAGAAATGAGGCACCATCGAGTGTCAGAGGCAGGCGATTCTGATAATCGTTTTCCCATACAGAGGGTGGGATGTTGGCTAGATAACCTTGCCATTGCGGATCGGCGATTTCAACTGTTGATTGGCCTGGTAGTGGTGTGACGGCGAAGTTTAGTAGATCAGCGATGATGCGATAGCCCATGAATGCTCCCACGCGGACCGAACCGTAGTCTGCACCAGCAACCGTGTGGCTTAGACCTGAGTCAATTCCCCAGATTTCCACGCCTGCGGGCAGGGGAATCGATCCCTGTAGTTCGGCTGGTTGACAGAGCAGCGCTAACAAGCTGTTACTTTCTCCGCAGGCCGAAGTCATTTGATCCATCACTCCACAAGGGGCTCCTACAATCAGATTTTCAACTTTTTGACACAGCATGGCGAGCTCTCGTGCATTTAAATCAAGTTGATAGAGTTCTTTAAGCGCTTGCATTGTCGCTACTTCAAGGGCGGCTGATGAGCTAACTCCCTTGCCGATAGGCACTTCGCAATGGACCATGATGCGTAGTCCTTGCTCTAGCTTGAGATGATATTCGCGTTGTAGTATGACCAACACACCGATAACATATGCTGCCCATGTTGTGTCAGGATCGGTTGTGAGTAACGTTCGGGCTGCTGTATAGCTGATAGGCTGATCCTGTTCACGCAGGCTCGCCAGTGGCAATGTCACAATAGAATGTTCTGCGATACCGTTATCTGCAGTGCTGTAGGTGGTAATCGTTGGATCGCTTGTCTGTTGCACCGCGGCGATAGTTGCCACCGCAAGTGGCATCTCCAGGACTAACGAGCCTGAGTAATCAGCTATTCCGCCCATCAGATCCAGACGTCCGGGAGCGCGAGCGATGAGCAATGGTTGATCGGTCGCAAAAAAGTCCGCTGCTGGCGTATTGAGATATGAGAGAAAACGCTTGATATCTAGTTTGTCTATTTCTTGCGATGCGTGATTGTATTGCCACATAGGGAGATGGCTCCTTATATACTAAACTATGAACAGGCCCGTCTGATTGGATGTGAAATGTTATGCCGTAAGTAATCCACGCTGCTCTAATAGCAACGTCAAAACGGGAGCAATCTGCTTGTGGATAGCATCGTTTGCGTAGCCAATCCAGGATATGCCTGTAAAGACATCAAGCGGAGCCGCCAGTGGTTTGTCATGAGCATCTGTAACGATAATACCCAGTTTGCGTGCGATAAGCTCGGTACAAAGATCATAGGGATGGCAATAGAGACCTGAAGCCTGTCCACGTGCAGCTAGAATAGGTTCTGCCAGAGGGCGTAAATCAGCAATCCAGCGATCATGTCCCATTATCAGTTCATAGAGCTGTCCACCACTACAGATATATTGATCCTCAAAAGTCTGGACCTGGCCCTGTTTGTTTGGTCCGAGGACGCGTTGTATTAATTCGTCATCGATAGCCGCTAGCTCTGCGCGTATGCCCGGGAAAAAGCGGGAAATATTTCCATAGCCATGCGCAATCGTTGTAGATTGCGATGGTTGTGGTAGCAGAAGCGTACGCTCTCCAGTGATTTTGTTGTAGCGCTCGCCTTGTGCCGCTTGATCAATGATGGCCCAAAGACTATCACTTAAATGTTGTTTGACTAATGGGATTTCTGTTTGTACTGCAAGTTCGATATCTGAAAGATTCGTCTCTGCTCCACGATTGACAGCGACTCCTGTGAGAATCCAGGCGGCACGTTTTTGATACATGAGTTCACGTGTACCATCAATAGGATCAATGATGATCACAAGTTCAGCCTGCGTGACATCTGTACCCTGAGGAAATACTTGTAGTCCATCTGCTCCTAGTCCCTCAGCCACGAGCAGAAAAGACCAGCGGCTACTGAGTTGTTCAAAATGACGGAGTAAAACCTCTTCCGAAATGCGATCAATGGCAAAGATAGTGTCTCCACCTTGCTCAGCTACAATTGTGCTCAAGGCATGAAGTGAACTACTTTCGCAGGTAGCAACGACTTCATCGCGGATCGCTTCGTGGATATGACGAATTGAGACAAGGAGCTCATTAACATCACGAATCATTTTTCACCTTTGTTCTCGATAGTGCACAGTCGATTGTTGTAGTAGTTCGGCTGCCTTTTCTTCTGGTAATGTATCGCTAATGAAATTGCCTCCGCCAATCTCTGGACCTGCTAAATATTTTAGCCTGCCTGGTTGTCGCAATGGTGGATGAAAGGCAATAAAAAAGTGGAAAGTAGCGAAGGCACCATCCATCGGAGCTTGATGTAGAGCCATAACGTATGGGAATGACATGCGCCATAGGTTATCAAAGCGCACTGTCACGTTTTTGAGCGCTTGTGCGAGTGATGTGATCTCTTGCGTAGTTAAGTCTGAGACGTGGGCGACACGACGTTTAGGCGCGACATAAACCTCATAGGCATAGCGCGCAAAGTAGGGCACAAAAGCGATGCTAAATTCATCTTCATAGAGAATGCGCCGGCCATCGCGTTGCTCAGCCGCAATGATTGCATTAAAGAGTTGTTGTCTGGTCTCATTAAGATAACGTTGACTGGCTAATAGTTCTGTCTCAGTCGTTTTGAAAACAAAGTTTGTGGCATAAATTTGTCCATGTGGATGTGGATTTGAGACACCCGCGATCTCACCTTTATTTTCGAAGAAGAGCAGATGCTTTATATCTGAGCGCTGCCCGAGATCGACCGTTTGTGCTTGCCAGACTCCTATAATTTCTTCAATGTTGTTCAGTGCCATCTCTGCCACTGTCAGATTATGATTGGGGCTGTAGCAAATGACACGGGCAATCCCTTGTGCGGAGCGTGTACGATAGGGTGACTCAGGCACTGGTGGATGCTCTGGAGCGTCTGGTCCGACACAGGGATGATCATTATCAAAGACGTAGATGCTTTTGTAATTTGGATTATATGTACCAGAAACGCGGCCGTTGCCAGGACAGAGATAACAATCGGATTGATAGTTGGGAATATTATCCTCAGTGATTGAAACAGTCTCACCAATCCAGGGACGATTTTGGCGGTGTGCTGCTATGACTACCCACTCCTCGCGGAGTGGGTGCCAGCGCTCTTCCCATTTAGACTGTTTGGGAAAAGTTAACTTGCTCATTGTCGCTATTTACTCCTCTGTATATATCCATTTGGATGGGTGCTATGCCATTGCCAGGCAGTACGCACAATATCCTCTAAATTGTATTGTGGCTTCCAATCTAATTCAGTCTGAGCCTTATGGTTATCTGCATAGATGGCTATCGGATCGCCAGGGCGTCTAGGCTCAATATCTACCTGGAAATCTACACCGCTAATACGCTTAGTCGTATCGACAACCTCTTTTACACTGCTGCCTATGCCAGTACCAATGTTGTACGCTGTGCTCTTGTTGGTGCTGACGAGAGACTCTAACGCTTTCACATGGGCGGTAGCCAGATCAATGACGTGGATATAATCGCGAATAGCCGTGCCGTCAGGAGTGGGATAGTCAGTACCAAAGACTTTCACGGAGGCTGACTTGCCCAGTGCGGCTTTCATGACCAGAGGAATAAGATTAAGCGTCACGCTCCAGTCTTCACCAATCTTATTGTCGAGTGAAGCACCGGAAGCATTGAAGTAGCGTAAACTGGTTGAGCGCAGATTCGTGGTCTTATCAAACCAACGCAGCATCGTTTCGACCATCAACTTGGTCTCTCCATAAACACTTTCCGGTCCAAACGGAGCATCTTCCGTTACCGGAAGCGTCTTTGGTGTGCCAAAGACCGAACAGCTAGAAGAGAAAATAATGTAACGGCAATCGTGATGTAACATTGTTTCTAGCAATGTCAGCGTTCCGCTGACATTATTGCGAAAATACTTAGCGGGCTCACTCATTGACTCTCCAGGAGCTTTATATGCTGCGAAATGGATAACAGCATCGGGTTTCTCCTGCTGAAAGATTGTGTCAAGGGAGGCTGCATCATTAATATCGCTTATGACGAGCCGGGTTCCTAGCAATGAGGCTTGATTGCCCTTTTCGATTGAGTCGAGGACAACTACTTCATGTTCACGAGCAATGAGTTCACGAACCGTATGTGAACCAATATAGCCGGCTCCACCGGCCACGAGCACTTTCACTTTATTGTTCCTCCAAGACTTTTTTCCTGAGTTTATTAAAATTATACTGCACAAAACGTGTAGCGTCAATGCGCGTTCGTGCAAATTTTAGGGCAGGAAGTAACTAAATATAACAACTGTGTACTGATGCAAGGGGATAAAACACCCACAATAGATTATCTATCACTTGGATGATATCATAGATGCTTAATCTGATGTATACATTTTTGAATTCAGTAGCCGTATAGTATCAAAAAACATGCACATGGTGTTTGCAAGGAAAGGCTTTTGTTGGAGGTAGAGATACAGAATTATACCATAAGGATGCGAATATCTTTATCGCGTAATTCAGCGAGAATTGTCTGTGATGCTTCGGTATCAGTGATCAAACCGTTGATTGTGGTAATAGGTGCAATTGTGTGAAGAGCAACCTGACCTAATTTCGTATGATCGGCCAAAACTATGGTCTGTTGCGCGCGTTGAATTGTCATTCGATGAGTAAGAGCCTCAAGTTGATTAGGGCCAGTTAAGCCATATTCGGCACTCACGCCAGTGACCCCAATAAAAGCTTTAGAGACATACATTTGTCCCAAACTCTGTTCAGCCATAGGACCAACCAGAGCAAAAAAATCAGGCAGGAGAAAACCACCCGTGAGATTCAGTGTCAGGCCAGGCATATTTGCGAGCTCCATCGCGATATTGACAGCATTGGTAACAACCGTTAAATTAGCTATCTGAGCTCGACGAATATTACGCGCTAGATGAGTTGTTGTTGTACCAGGAGAAAGAGCTATTGTATCGCCAGGTTGAATCATATCTAGCGCAGCTAATGCGATACGATTCTTTTCGTCGATTAATTTGCTCATATTCTTCTGGAAAGTTAACTCATCAGCATAAGTACTGTAAGACAAGCTATCTAAGGGCACAGCCCCACCATGGACGCGTCGTAATAAATTCTGTCGCTCCAATTTTTCGAGATCGCGTCGTATAGTAGAGGAATTTACACGGAGTCGTTGGCTTAAATCTTCAGCAAGAACGCGCCCGTTGGTCATAAGTTCTTGTAGAATAAAGTCGGTTCGTTTTGTTGTTTCTGACATACATTTTCCAAGTGTGGCGATGTGTCGCAATTATATATGCTTGCCTTATAGATGTCAAGCACGATCATCCGAACCTGCAAAGATATTTTTAAGGGAGTGAAAGTGCATAAGTAGCCTTCATAGTATGATTTATTTAAAAACAAGCATTCTGGATTTCTCTGTGCTATTTCAGATCATGATTACGCTGTTGTTGGACTAATAGGAGAATATATGGTATAGTGTAGAGTACACACCATGTCTATCATGATTTTAGAAGTCAGAATGGCAATTCATTGAGTGATAATGCACCATTAACAGATTTAAACAACCTGGAAAATGCACAAGGCTATCTGGGTTCTACTCCTCCGTCAGGTAAACTACCACCACGTGGAGAACGTTTGTGGATAGATCGACCAGCACAGCTACTCAATGCTGTAAACTTGCTTAAGCAGTCTGGTGTTGTCGCGGTTGATGCTGAATTTACGCAGGTGCGTGTGCGTGCGCAGAACGATGCCGTGTCTAATATTCCCCGCTTGGCCCTCTTACAACTTGCAATTGAAAATCATTGTTTTATTGTAGATGCTTTACGTCTACAAGATCTTTCACCTTTAATGGAGGTTGTCGGTAATCCCGATATCGCTGTGCTACTACATGGGGCTGGAGCGGATATACGTGTGATGGCAGAGCGCGGATTACGTGTTGTGCATTATTATGATCTAGAAGCGACCAGTCGTTCAACCTTTGGTCAACAGGAGTCCTCACTGGCTGCGATGTTGCGACGAGCGTTTGGTTATCATCTGGATAAGAGTTTGCAACGCACTGATTGGACACGACGTCCATTGCCACCGGCGATGATTGCTTATGCGGCACGGGATGCAGAAGTGACTCTGGCGCTTTATCATTGGCTAGACATGCATTATCATAAAATTCTCCAGCTGCATGAAACAAATGGAAAATTCGAACAAGTGGCCTCTTGGATCGAGCCTTTTTTGCGAGGAAATGCCACAGTGTCGCCAGAGATGGCTGTAGCTGAGGAAAAAGTGCAAGGTCAAATTCATAATCGAGGACAGGTAGTTACTGAGTGTCGGGCGGCCTTAGCTGTTGTGAAGCACCCGATGCGGCGCAATCGCTTGATACGCTTGATTGCGGATCTATCATTGACACAAATGACTAGTGATATGGTGCCGTTACTTCAGGCATTGACCTCTGATGAACGCGCTGCGAGCGCCAGAGCATTAGGGCGTCTGGGAGTAAAGGCCGCAGTGGAGCCAATTACCTTACTCCTCAACGATCCTGTCTTAGATGTGCGAAAGGCCGCACAGACCGCGCTCAACAATTTGATGACCAAGGAACCCCGTCAGGCTCGTCCGGCTACAGCACGTGCAGCCGATGGCACACGGAGTTGGGTTGTCGAGAAAGATCAGCCATCAACAGATGATGATAATGGCTGGAAGTCACGTTTGCGTTCAATCATCGACGCATAAGAAAGTTATGGTTGCCGCCGGGGAATCTTTGTCCCTATCCAGACAAGGACAAGCAATCCTGTAATGATGCTAATTCGACGTATGCGACGTTTCCAGCGTGCTTGCATCTGAGGATCTCTTGTACCTGGCTGAAAAAGGTGAACCGCTTTACTCACAATCCCGTTGGAACTCGGATACTCTTCGTCTACCATCGGATGTGGTATAACGATATCAGCGGCTGGCTGTTGCATTGTCGTGCTAGCGGCTAGATCGGACTCCTGAGTGAATTGTGGTAGTGTATGATCATGTAGGTGCTCAGCCAGACTTTGAAAATACTGCTGCATATAGAGCTTGATCGCGCCTTTGATAAGCGCTGGCGCTAAATGTGAGCCTGTTTTATTGGTAGTAAATGAGCCTTTATAGGCAATAATCGTTTGATGATTATGTTCATGAAGGTGGATACTGCCGACTCCATGTAAATTTGTCTTGCCATCACTGGTCGCGGTCAAATGAAATTGATAAGGATACTGTTGCTCAGAAATAGTTATCTGACCATGATGGGAGCCAGTAAAAGGCGCGTTATCCATAGATATCATGATATCATAGATATCCTTGCCAGTAGATACAATACGTTTAACTCCAGGAACGGTGGTGCTCAGAATTTCCTGGTCTGTCAGGTAGTGCCAGACTTCCGACGGAGTTGCCTGCAATGTGTATGTACCTTCAATGTTCATAAAAAAGTCCTTTTCAATAGATGAGTGCTCGCTGTGATATGATTTCAGTGCTGATAGGTGTCATTATAAGTGAGAAGTTTGGAGGGTGCAACACATCGCTGATTTTGCGTTATATCTCCTATGCAGAATCGCTTGACCCGTAGGACTTTGTAGTGTATCCTTTTCCCACGAGGCGAGGTGAGACATCTTCTTCGATACCGTCTCAGGACACTGAAAATTGTCAGGGGTACCGCAAGCCGCTGAGGCTTGTTTTTGTATCGCCCTGGGTGTATACTACCACGCGTATATTTGCGTGAGGAGGAAGTCGGGTTTTTGCCCCCCTCTATGAGGAGCTGAGTTAAAATGAAAATCATTCTATTACAAGACGTTGAAGGTTTGGGAAAAGCTGGTGACCTGAAAGAGGTTGCCAATGGTTATGCCCGTAACTACCTCTTGCCGCGCCGTATGGCTGCAGGAGCAACCCAGGGCTTGATCGCCAATCGTACACAGCGCATTGCCACTGAACATCGTAAGCTTGAGAAGCAGGCAGAGCTTAATCGACAGTTGGCAGAGCGTCTTGGTCAAGTGGCCTTGACCTTCAAAGCAAAAGTTGGCACCCAGGGGCGTCTTTATGGCTCAATTACAAGCCAGGATATTGCCGCAGCACTACGTGATGCCGAACATGTTACAATTGATCGCCGTGTTATTGACCTCCCCGAGCCAATCCGTGCTCTGGGTACATTTCAGATCCCGGTGAAGATTGCGGCTCAGCTAGAGTCAAAGATCACAGTCAATGTGATTGATGAGTCAATTAAGGCTGTCGCTCAATAACGTATCAAGATAAGCTGTGCATTATCGCGACAGATTTCTTGATGTCTGGAAGTGTAATGCTACGTTATTTTGCTTCTGAAATGCACTGACCGTCATTGCGTCTATTTCATCTCTTCTTAAATAAGAGGTGAGAGCGATGGTAACAAATGGCGGTCTTTTTTTGTTGTTTGCACTGACATAATAGATGCACTCGCGTTATGATCCAATCTCAGCCAGGATGCGTAAACGCGATCGTATAGAGGTTACCAGGTTGAGCGTTTTGCGGCTATAAGCCAGTAACCTCTATTGTTTGAAGTGATGGCATTTAGAATTCTGCGCCTGCCGTATTGACCATCGCGTTGGGAATATATGGCAGCAGATCTGATGCCAGAAGTCCGGCTTGTCCAAGGTGCATGTTTTTTGTGACTAGATCGGCTGCTGCTGTATGAAGGTAGACACCAGCACTAGCGGCATCAAATGGTTTCAAATCCTGAGCCAGAAAGCCAGAAATCATACCAGCCAGCACATCGCCTGTCCCTGCAGTCGCCAGAGCAGGATTCCCCCACCAGTTGATACGTGTGTGCCCATGTGGATTGGTGACAATGGTACACGAACCTTTGAGCACAAGATTGACGCGCCATTCCAGCGCTTTTGTACGTGCCAGCGCCAGGCGTTCGATATTTCCACCGGATACTTTGATGCCGCCAACTAGACGTCCCATTTCACCTGGATGCGGTGTTATAACTGTATCTTTAGGCAGTAAGGTCCACCAGCGCTCCAGGGCCGACAAATTATTTAATCCATCGGCATCAATGACCAGATGGGGGCGTTTGGCATCGGGCATTGAACGCAAGTGTTCAAGCACCTGGAGAATAACCTCGCGCGTATTCGCCGATTGTCCCAGACCTGGACCAATCAGCAGAGCTTTATAACCATCTAATTTCTCAGTGAGAGCCTGGGAGCGTTTAAAACTCTCCGTGCCATCCTCAGGCAATATGACATAGGTCGCTTCATGGAACGAACTGGCATAAAATGGCAGCATTTTTTCTGTGACTGCTAGTGTAATCAACCCTCCGCCCACACGTGCGGCAGCGGTACCAGCCAGATAGGCTGAACCTGGATAAGGGAGCGATCCGCACAGCAGCATAACTTTGCCGAACGTGCCTTTATTGCTGTTTAACGGACGCTTTGGCAAAAATGTATGGATCTGTTGGCCCGTAAGCATCTCTGTTTGCAGATGGCTTTCTAATTCGGCTGGTAGATCGATATCCCCAACGTAGAGTTTTCCTATATAATCACGTCCAGGGAAGAAGAAGAAACCTAATTTGGGACAGGCCAGCGTAATTGTGGCATCTGCCACAATGGTGCCAGGATCGACTTCGCCAGTATCTGCGTTGAGACCACTGGGCAGATCAATCGCAACGATATGTAGAGCGTTACGCCGTATCCGTTCTTGCTTAATATATGCCAGCAAGGAACGCATATCATCGGGAAGGGGCCGTGACCGTCCTGTACCTAACAGGGCATCAATAACGTAGTCTGCCTCCCGTATCTGCGACTCAAGCGCCGCTGAGGTTTCCTGTTGTGGCACTGGCATGTCCTGGATGATTAGTTTGTGCTCTTTCCAATGATAGAGAGTGATTAAAGCACCAGCGTCCTTCAAGTGATTGGCCATGATGAGGCCGTCGCCACCATTATTGCCAGGGCCAATGAGGAAGAGAATGTTTCGACCCTTGAGGCTATGGGAGTGAAGAAGATGTGCTTTAAAAAGATCAGCCGCACTTTTACCTGCATTTTGCATGAGTTTAGGAGAGGTCAAGCCATAGCGTTGTTCTGCTTGAGTCTCAAGTTCTCTCATTTCAGAGACGGTGACGATATGCATAGGACATCCTCCGGGATACTTTGTTAATTTGTATTTGTCTCTTGATATTGTACTATAAACTTACTTATGGCATAGTACAGAGGAAGAAGCTATGCAGTTGCTGAAAGTATTATGGATGTTTGGTGGCGTCAGCAACCTCAACAGCTGTACGATATTAGCGCTCTTTTTATGTCTACGTTTGAGTGCTAGGAACTGGCTCAGAGCTATGCTATACTGCAAGATATGAAAATAGCGCTCAAGATTACACCACAACGTAGTACACAGTACGCACATATGACAGCGATGCTGGCGACTCCAGAAGTGCTGGCGAGCCCTCTTGGCCCCGCTGTGAAGGATATACAGCCCATCACTCTGGCCGGACAGGAATTCTTGTTGACGACCATTGAGGATACAGATGATCAAAACCTGGCATTTTTACGCGAGTTGATTCCACGTCTGGGGGCGGTCAGTGAGGCATATGAGTATTTTGAACAACTTGGGGACATGGCTGGACCATTGTTACGTCCAATTGAACCCCAATTTATGCCTTTTGTTCCGCTTGAAATGGCGGAGGCACGACGGTATAAAGGAAAAACTAACGAGACCTTTACACGTGTGCTGTTGAATACAGCCTTGTTCGCTGGTGACTATGCTTTTACTGAGCGGCTACGCATATTAGATCCTTTAGCTGGTGGCGGTACAACGCTTTTCCTCGCTCTGGCTTTGGGCTATGATGCGTTTGGTATTGAGTCGACTCGACAAGATGTGGATACTACTGCCCTCTTTGTACGACAGTATTTGGAGAATGAACATATTCATTGTAAGGAGACCGATGAGCGTAGCCGCCGCAGTGGACGTCGCTATCAGTTTGAGATTGGACGCAAAGGCAATACACGCCATCTTGTACTGGCTCATGGGGATACTAGTGATGCCGCTCTTCACCTGCGTGAGGTCGCTGGTGGACCACATATGCATGCTGTTGTCGGCGATTTACCATATGGAATTCAACATATTGGCGAGGTCTCTTCTTTGTTGAGCAAAGTATTGCCTGTCTGGGAGCGGTTGCTTATGCCCGGCGGAACTATGGCATTAGCCTGGAACGCGACGCGTATTGAGCGGGAGGCGATGGTAGCCTTATTTGAAGAGCATACACATCTTCAGATACGAAATGAGGTTCCTTATACACAATTTACTCATCCGGTCGATCGCGTGATCAAGCGACGCGATATCCTTGTTGCAGTAAAAGTTTAGCTGCTTGCCTAAAAACTATACAACGTTGGTTGGCTTCGCATATAATGGTATTCATTGTTAGCATGATGTAGTCACAGTACTGTGAGTTGATTCCTTTTGGTTGTTGATGAATCAGTAGAGAGAAATTCTATTGTCCTGACTCAATATGCTCGCATTGTATAGTTATAGTAAGGATATATCTATGACCGCATCGGTCGGATATTGAGGCTCTGTGCGATAGGTGGTTTTGTATGAGACAATACGAATCCTAGCGAAACGCAGAAGCTACCATATGGATAATGGTCGCTTTATGATGAAGGATATGTATGCGTAATCTCCCAAATATATTGAGTATAAGCCGATTAATCGCCACGTTGTTGGTTTTTATCCTGGTGTTGCTCGACCAGCAATGGGCATTTCTGGTGGCAACAATTCTTTTTTTTCTCGCGTCAGTAACCGATTATCTAGATGGATATCTGGCTCGACGTTTTAATGTTGTATCCTCTCTGGGCGTGTTTCTGGACTTGACGGCTGATAAGGTTTTTGTTTCTGCTGTGATGATTGCACTCGTGCCAGTAAGTTTGGTGCCTGCTTGGATCGTCTTTATTGTTGTCACGCGTGAGCTTACGGTATCAGGTTTGCGTTCCATCGCGGCCGCTAAGGGCAAAGTAATTCCCGCAGGCATCTGGGGCAAGCAGAAAACCTTTATTACGCTCGTCGCGCTGGGAGCTTTGCTGCTTGCAAAGGGGTTGGGCGCACATAAACTTTCGCTTTTCCCGCTCAAGCTCTCCTTTAGTAGCCAGACAGTCAATGGAGCGGAGATTCTCCTACTGATAGCCGACGTGTTGATTATAGTCGCAACGCTTTGGACTATCTTTTCTGGCATCGAGTACCTCAAAGAAGGTTGGCCTTTATTACGGCCTGGCGATGACACCAGCGCGCAGTGAATAGCGCATGGATGAGATAAGGCGAGAAGAGAGCGTTCTTCTCGCTATTTATGTGGGACTCACAACTGCATCATTAACTTTCTGTCCGAGTTTGCGCTCTTTCCCAGCGATAAGACGTCCAATGTTATCGCGGTGGAAAAAAATAATGAGCGCTGGAGCAATGATCATGTAGAGCATTTCTGGCAGATTTACCGCTGCAAAAAAGCCAGGATCTACCAGCCCAAGTACATAAAAAATGATGGCACAAATAATTGAGGTGATAGCACCAACAATTGAACCAAGTGAGACATATCTCCAGATACCAATAGTCCCGAAAGTAGTGATCGCGGCCAGAAGAAATGTGAAGGGTGAACATACTAGTAAAACCCCCGCGCCTGTGAGTACACCACGTCCACCTTTGAAGCCAATAAATAGAGGAAAACAATGTCCTAATAGAGCAGCTATACCTGCTACCAGGATGCCCCAACCTGCCCCATAAAACAATGCTACATGCATTGCAAGTAGTGCCGGACCAATACCTTTTGAGAGATCGATGACTAGGACAATAAGCGCAGGACCCGTACCTAGCGTACGCTGTACATTCGTTGCACCGATCTTGTGACTACCATAATCACGAATATCGTAATCCTTGCCCCGTAGCAACTGGCCTATCCAATAGCCGGCAGGGATCGAACCCCATAGATAGGCGATGAGCGCCGTGATGAAAAGTGAACCGATGATACTGGACATCGATGACTCCTTTGTATAATGTACTTGCCATACCTGCCACATTATAAACTGCTTCAGATGAATTGACTAGTACGTAAAGATGAGGACAAAAGAAAACTTTGGGATCAGATAAAACTCTTGCGAGACAGATTTAGTTGATCAGGATATGGAAAAGCAAAATGGTACAAATTTATGACATAATAATGAAAAAACGAAGCAAATCACTTGACGTTCTGTTGTTCTCAACGTATAATCTCCCTCATGTGTGTTAAGCAATCCGCGTTTTATGTTTGATCGAAGCGCGGAATTATGTCGCCTCGATTAACCGTGAAGGAACAGCAACGAATAACCGGGCGCGTAAGCGTTCTATTTGCTGTCGAATATGTCATCCTCTTTTTATAAAATAACTTGTCCGCGCTGAGCAAAAAAACTGGAATAGTTTTTCCTATCAGAAAACTGATAGGAAAGCGTATGAGTGTGGCGGGGAAAACACTGACAGGTTGATAGGAAAAGAGTGATGAACCTTATTCGTCGAATATGCAAGTAATCAGAGGCAGAGATCGGGAATGGACCCGTTGGGGTCGAGAGCCTCACTACCAGGAGGAAATTTGCTATGAGTATTGGTGGACAGAGTGATGCATCTGATCGCAAAACCTATCGCTTAACCCCAGAGGGCTTTGCGAAAATGAAAGAACGGCTAGATTATCTGCGTAATGTAAAACGCCGAGAAGTTGCCGATTATATTCATGAAGCCAAGGAAGCGGGCGATATTAGCGAGAGCAGCGCATATGAAGAAGCAAAAAATGACCAGGCGATGTTGGAAGGCGAAGTTTTAGAGTTGGAACACCGATTAGCCCTGTCTGAAGTCATGACGCCTGATATGCATGCAAATGCAGATGGCGCAGTGCGTATTGGTATGCAGGTTGAGGTAGAGACCGATAGAGGTACCAAGCGCCTGTTTAAAATTGTAGAGACTTTCGAGGCTGATCCAAAAGCAGGCTTGATTTCTGATCAGGCTCCTGTGGGTAAGGCCCTCATGGGCCATCATGAAGGTGAAGAAGTAAGCGTTTCAACTCCTGGTGGTGTAACAACATACCGTATCTTCTCTATACGTCCAATGCTGTAACCTCGAATAAAACGTTGCAGGGCATCCCACAGCATGGATGTCCTGTTTTTTTGACGCAATGGCAGCATGGACGCTTTCATTGACATTAGCCATTTCCGCCAGTAATATAGAAGCTACGTTGCTGTTGCGTTTTGGTTAGTCGCCACGCAGCCTGTCATGGGCAATAAGGAGTTGGTAATTGGTAATATTTGAAGACATGACTGAATTATTCATTAAGGCGGCTCGTGAGCTTGGTCTTGTCACCCATCCCGAGTTCTGGCTGAATACGCGTTCATTGGAGCGTGAGTTTACATGTACATGTCATACAGGTTCCTGCGATGATGATGAAGGGCTAAGTTCTTGCTTGCTTGCTTTTACCTGGGGCGTACTTGATACTTCCCTCTCTCTCGATGGACCAGCAGGTACGTGCAAGTTTTTTCATGATGTCGAAGATGATTGTGCCCATCTGCATACAAGTTCTATTCCACCACTCCTGCTGGACCTCACCTATTCACTATCTTTGAATGGAACCGCTCCTTCTGACGAGCTACTGCTCTCGCTATTACAAATTTTGAAATTGCAAGCCAGTGAACATAGTCGTAGAACCAGCGAGACACGCCCGGGAGTAAGCATGGTACTGCGTGAAAATCGTCTGTATCCAGAAACCCTCACATTACAACAGCGAGTCGAGATTCCCATCTGGCATCCTCTAGGCATGAGAGGTTTACATGAAGACCAGCCAGTTCCAGAAAAGAGTTTGTTGATACAGACAGATGATGGTGAAACCGAGCAGATCGTATTGTCTGATGATCCGCATCCTGAAGAGTGGCTCCCAGCTGTCATGACAGAGGTCTGTCAGGATATCACTCAAGTCCTTGCTGCCTTTGAAACAACCGTATTTTCAAATTCTCCAGATCATGCGTAGCTTGATCACGTAATAAAAGGATTCCTTTGTTTTTATGCTTTCAATACGTAACTTGACTGAGGCTGATGTAGAAAAAGCAGATATTATTATACGCGCAGCATATCAAACGTCGAGCAGCCGTATAGAGGTCATGCGAAAAAATTTATATATACAACCACATGGCTGGTTTCTTGCTACTTTAGATGATGAGCCCGTTGGTCTGGTAGGTGCGACAAATTATGGGTCATTCGCTTATGTTGGCTTGATGTCTGTATTGCCAATGGTACAACGTCAGGGTGTAGGTCGAGCCTTGATGCGTCATCTGCTCATCCGCTTAGAAGAGGAACGATGCGCTACAGTCTTATTGGATGCTAGTGAGTCGGGCGCAGCTTTATATCGCCACTTTGCGTTTGTTGATGAGGATACGGTGGGGCATTGGTATCTGGATAGTTGTTTGAACGTTCCCGAGCTTGACCAGGGGCGTGTACTGCCTTTAGACGGCAGACAACTTGCGGAACTAACCGCCTTTGATACACGTTATTTTGGAGCTGATCGTTCAACAGTTTTCTCTGTCTTATGGCAGGAGTATCCTGGTTGTGCATTGGTGACGCGTAATACAGTAGGGGATATCACTGGATATCTTTTTGTACAGGGCCAAACATTGGGTCCCTGGGTTGCCGAACAAGTTGATGATGCTGAAGCGTTATTGCTGAAAGCGCTAGCACTTTTTACACTTGAAAAACCTCTTATATTTACTCCAGGCGCGAATACGTTTGCGACTGAACTATTAGAGCGCCATGGTTTTCGCCTGCTTCGTACGTTACGACATATGAGGCGCGGCGATCCTATTATCCAGCTAGATCGTACAAAGATATATGGGCAGGTCAGTTTTGCATTGGGCTAAAAATGCGCATGTATCATCGATACTGTGTGCTAATACATGCGCCTGGTTTTGCGACGACGATCTGTTGGTAGTAAGACATCTAAGGCATCGTCAACGGTGACCACACCTTCCATAAAACCGCCCTCATTAATAACTGGAACCGCGAGCAGGTTGTACTTAGCCAGCGTCTCTGCGACCGCTCGTGGCTCGGTATCGGGCTGTACTGAAATGATATCAGTTTCCATGATCTCTTGAATAATCTGAGTTGGTTGTGCGATGAGCATATCCCAGATAGAGACAACTCCTAGAGGATGATTGTTGTCCTGTGTCTCATCTTCGACACAATAGACGTACGCGATGCGTACATCGTTGGTGATAATATTCAGGCGTACAGCCTCTAGCGCTTCCTGAACCGTCCGTGTTTGATTAAGTACAATGTAGTCGGTAGTCATCAAGCCGCCTGCCGTATCAGCTTCATATTCGAGTAGCACCTGAACATCTTCCGACTCATCGGGATTCATCTGACGGAGTAGTTCCTGCTTGCGGTCTTCTGGAAGTTGGGCTAGCAGATCAGCTACCTCATCTGGTCCCATCTCGTGCAAAATGGAAGCGGCCCGCTCAGGCGAAAGATTCTCCAAAATTTGAGCTTGTCTTTCGGTCTCTATCTCTTCCATCGTATCGGCTGCGGTTTCATTATCGAGGCGCTCGATGAGCCGTGTGCCTTCCTCAACTGAAACTTGATGCACAATGGAGGCAATATCAGCTGGATGCAACTCTCCCAGATGTCCACTAAGTATGCGTGCTGGCTTAGGTACCTGGCTGATAGGAGATAAATCTGCTTGATTTTCTCTAAGTTGTGGCGCATGGATCAGCTCAACATCTTTCCAGGGAACAAGTGAGTGATTTGCTGACGTTGGACCATTGATTGCATTGGCCAGCCAGAAAGGTGCCAGACGACGTACTAATCCCAGGGAACTCTTGTCGATGCCGAGGATTTGCCAGTCGTTGCTAAAGCAGAGATCATTGACGCGAACAGCCTTTTTGCGTACCAGATCAATAATTTGCTTATCCAGTACGTCTTGTGCGAGTCGAACCTCATCCTCGTTGATGGGCTCTGACTGAGGGGCGAACTGCTCGACACGAGGAATTAGATACCAGCTGTTTTCTTTGTGCTCAAGTGCCGCAGGTGGTATACGTATTAATTGATTGTCTTCAACTTCCACCAGCAGCGCACCAGGGTAGGCCGGATCATCCTGGCCTACCTGTGATGAGAGTGCGAGTACATCAATAATTCTGCCTACGCGCTCATCCTGCTGATCTAAGATCGATGCGTTGAGTAACTGGCTCAAATACAACATGTGTTTACATCTCAACCCGTGAATCGGGTAATACTTTACGGGGCTCTAACGTAAATGTACTATCCTGATCCTGTTGCACCTTCAATTTCACGCTCGCCCCCACGAAATCGCGGAAAAGTGGATGTGGACGTGTGGGACGGCTCTTGAATTCAGGATGAAACTGTGATGCAACGAACCATGGATGGTCTTTAAGTTCGACTATCTCTATAAGACTGTTATCGGCTGAACGGCCACTCACGACCAGTCCATGTTTCTCCATACGTTTCCGATAGTCATTATTGAACTCATAACGGTGACGATGGCGTTCAAAGACAATGGGTTCTTCATATGCCTGATATGCTTTGGTGCCCGCAGTTAGGCAACACACCCAGTTACCTAAACGCATCGTGCCACCTTTATCGGAGACGTTGCGCTGAGTGTGCATGAGATCGATAACCGGATTGGCATTCTGTGGATCGAATTCGGAACTATTAGCGTCGGCGAGACCCAACACATTGCGAGCGAATTCGATGACTGCGACTTGCAAGCCCAGGCAGAGACCCAGGTAGGGGATATTGTTACGGCGAGCGAAGTTAGCCGCTTTGATCTTGCCTTCAATGCCCCGATGACCAAAGCCACCAGGAACGACAATCCCTGCGACCCCTTCCAAGGCCTCCTCATAGTTATCACCCATCTGTTCCAGAGCCTCAGAATTGATCCACTTAATATGGATATCGACGTCGTGATACCAGCCAGCGTGATCGAGGGACTCAGCGACAGAGAGATAGGCATCGTGTAACTCGACATATTTTCCGACCAGACCAATGGTAAGTGCCGGTCGTGGATGCTTGATACGCGCAACTAGTTCTATCCATTCCTGCATCTGCGGCTGATGTTTAGGCAAAGCCAGTTCCTGGACTATGAATTCGCCAAGCCCGGCTTCCTCTAGATGCAAAGGAACCTCATAGATTGTCTCAGCATTGGTCATACCAATGACGGCCTTTTCCTCGATGTTACAGAACAAAGCAATTTTTTCACGCAATTCATCAGGCACGAAGTAGTCCGAGCGACACAAAATAACATCTGGCTGGATACCAACACGCAAGAGTTCTTTGACACTATGCTGTGTCGGCTTTGTTTTGAGTTCTTTCGCCGCACCAAGGTAAGGAAGAAGCGTCACATGAATATAGAGGACATCGCGTCGTCCGACATCTTTTCTCATCTGACGAATGGCCTCTAGAAAAGGCTCACCTTCGATATCGCCAACCGTTCCACCAACCTCAACAATAACCACATCGGCATCCGTATGGCGAGCTACCGCATGAATACGACCTTTGATTTCATTGGTGATATGGGGAATAACCTGAATGGTCCCTCCGAGATACTCTCCGCGACGCTCTTTCCCAATCACCGAAGCATAAACTTGCCCGGTAGTAACATTGTTGGCTTGATAGGATGGCTCATCAGTAAAGCGCTCATAGTGACCAAGATCGAGGTCCGTCTCCGCACCATCGTCTGTGACAAAAACTTCGCCATGCTGATAAGGAGACATCGTGCCAGGATCAACATTAATGTAAGGGTCTAACTTCATAAGCGAAACGGAGACTCCGCGATTTTTGAGGAGACGCCCCAGTGAGGCTACACTAATACCTTTTCCGACTGATGATGCCACACCACCTGTGACAAAGATAAATTTTGACATAGCTTCGCTTTCTCCTTATACCCGGAGCCTTGCCTTGAGCAATTGAAACAGTGATACTCTCTTCACGGTTCTTACCGTGGTGTTAGTAACACAACCTGCATCGTGGCTGGCAATGAATTTTTTGTGATAGTAAATTTAGGCTGTGGCTCAATTGCTTCGACACCCATTTCACGGCAAAATTTATCTAATTGAGCCGGTCTTCCCTCGGATTGTTCAGGGTGATAATGCATCGGAATAACCACACGTGGTTCTACTTGGCTAATAATTTCAGCAGCTTGTGTCGCATTAATTGAGTTGCCACCGCCGATAGGAAGTAACAGAACATCGGCATCGGCAACTTCTTCTAACTGTTGCTCTTGTAAAACATGACCCAGGTCACCCAAATGACAGATGACAAGATCATCCATATGTATGATATAAATGGTGTTACGTCCTTGTTTCTTACCGTGCTCATCATCATGAAAAGAACTCACACCAGTGATTAACACGTCGCTGATTTCATATTCACCCGGTCCACGTACGATTCGTGGCTTCCCACCCACACCCTGTACGTAGTTATGGCCTGGATGTTCGTGACTGACAGTAATTATGGAGGCGTTAATCTTGCTCAGTTGTGAGACTTCTTCCGAGTTTTTTTTGCTGAGGAGTGACAGGATCAGTAATTAAAATGACGTTTTTGCCACGTAACTGAAAACAGGAGTGGCCAAACCAGGTAAATTCCATAACTATTTATGCTCTCCCACATAAGTTCGGGCGGGGACCCAAAATGTCCTCGCCCGAATTGTATTGTATCATATGGGGACACATTCTACAAGGGATGCGAAGTGTGTTCTCGTGCGGCAGAATTTTTATTTTATATAAATTTCAGATACAAAAAGCTTCAATATAGTACTATTTAAAACACTTTGAATTCATTTCAATTTGCTAAAAGATGTGTCAACTTGTACAATCGGGATGGGTATTTATGATAGGCTATTGATACCACGAATGACCAACTCTGTTGCTCATATTTATTGCCGTTCGTTTACTTAATTAAGAATTAGTTTTTCAAAGGGACTCATTTTTGGTAATTACTATTTATGATAAGCGTAAATTACTATGAGGAGTGATTATATATTATGCTTGTTTCTGTTGTAGTTCCTGTCTATAATGAAGAAAAAACTGTGGCCAGCATTTTAGAAATGCTTTCCCAGGTCACACTCGATTTGGATGTAATTGTGGTAGATGACGCCTCAACTGACCACACATGGGAGGTTTTACAGCAAATTCAACAAAAGGCTCCTTTTGACACATACCGTTATATTCGTCATGAGCGGAATCAGGGCAAAGGAGTAGGTTTAAGAACTGGTTTCCACCTGGCTAAGGGGGATCTGGTTACAGTGCAGGATGCTGATATGGAATACGATCCTCAAGATATCCCTCCTCTGGTCAAAAAATGGGAAGAGTCAATGGATGCTGGATACAAGAATGTTGCTGTCTATGGTGTGCGCAATCTGCAAAAGCAAAAAACGACGACCCGCTGGGGTAACCGCTTCTTGACGATGATCACAAATGCGCTTTTTGGTAGTCATATCCATGATATGGAGACCTGTTACAAACTGATGCCTGGTTCGGTCGCTCATGCTCTCCCGATGACCGGCCGCCGTTTTGAGATTGAACCTGAGATTACAGCGTGCATTTTAAAAGCTGGTTATGCTATATTTGAGGTGCCAATTAGCTATTATCCTCGGGAAGATAAAAAACTTTCTCCTTGGAAAGATGGATGGCCCGCTCTGGCAATGTTATTGCGGCAGCGCTTTAACCGACCGTTTCATGTGGATGAGTCATTGCCCCTGAGATATGGCTTAGAAACAGAGCAAGTGCATGTAGAGTAGATTGCACATTGATAAAGGCTAGAGCCTCCTGCATCCATGCGTTTGACCATCTCGACGTTTTCAGAGGAATATGGTATAATCTCTCAGAATTGGTTTCGTTTTTGGTAACTATAGGTTAGCTCGAAAGAGAGGAATACTCTTGCTGCAACAGTGGGTTCCAGCTATGCGTATCGTTCAGATTGTTCTCTGCATAGCCGTAGTAGTGTTTATTTTGTTACAGGCTCGTGGAGCTGGTCTTGGAAGCGCCTTTGGTGGTAGTAGCGCCGGTTCAGTGTTTAAGACGCGTCGTGGCGTTGAGCGTCTGATCTTCAATGCGACGATTGTTTTTATTGTACTCTTCGGATTGATCTCAGTCGTAAGTGCGATGGTGACCGCTCGCGGTTGGTAGGCCGATACTTGCATGCACGACGTGTGTCTGACTGGTAGGATATTTTGCCATCACGACACATGTTGCATGCGATTATCTTGAGCGTAAGAATGTATCCATGGCTAGATTGAGCGAGCAGTGTAGTTGTAATCTTATTTTATGTGTCTCCCTACGTATTGCAAATCTGGTAACATGAGCATCTTAGTCAGCCTACTGCATACTTAAAGGAGCTATTCTAATCCATCGTGTACACTTGACGAGCTCACTATGTATGATACGACTGTTGAATAAATTGTGTGTATCAAGCAGGGTGGACATAAGATTCTTCAGTGGTTTGTTATGCCTGCTTTTTATAGTAACTCCTCTTGCTGCCTGTTCTGCTTCATTTTTACAAACACCACCAAGTACACATTTTCAGTTGCAAGCGACGCCTGCTGCTGACTTGACATATGTCGCAATTGGGGCTTCTGATACCTTTGGGACAGGAACAGATGATCCCGTAACACAATGCTGGCCTGTAGATTTAGTACATAGATTAGGTCCTAATGCCCGGTTAATCAATCTTGGGATTCCTGGCATCGATACCCCTGACGCATTAAATATCGAGTTACCTGTTGCCCTGGATACTCATCCTGATCTCATAACGGTCTGGCTGGCTGCGAATGATCTCATTGATAAGGTTCCTATTGACCTCTATGAACATGATCTGGCTCGTTTGCTTCAACGTCTACACGCAGCTGAACCGCAGGCAGAAATTCTTGTCGCGAATGAACCAGATTTAACACTGCTGCCACGTTTTAAGCATAGTAATGTCCAGGCGCTCAAAGCAACAATCGCCAGCTATAATAAGGCTATCTCCACAGCCGTCCAGCAGAATCACGCAGTGCTGGTGGATCTCTATCAGCAAGAACGGACACTGGCGGATCATCCAGAATACATCAGTTCTGATGGCTTTCACCCCAACGCTCTTGGATATGCGCAAGTGGCCGCAATTTTTTATCAGATCTATCATCAGACCCATCAAAAGCATAAGTTATGACACAATTTTTTGGTATTTCAATCGATACATTAATGCCTGTTCTGCTTACCATGACCTGTGTCATAATGGCAGGTGTTTTGTTGCTGGCTGTAAGCAATACGATCTTCTTTAAAATCGGCGTACGCAATGCGTTGAGACGACGGGCGCAGCTGGCTTTGATTGTGTTTGCTCTGATGCTTTCGACAACACTACTCTCCAGTGTGCTAGCAACTGGCGATGTCTTGACTTCTGCGGTGCAAAGCATTGCGGTCTATAATTGGGGCAATATTGATGAGCTTGTGCAGGGCGGTCATGGTTCACTTGGAACATATCCTGAGGATGTTTATCAGCGACTGCAACGGCGAGCAAAAGGGGTTTCCGACATTGCTGCTATTGGCGCTGCTTTAAATGAGAGCGATTTGTTGCTTGCTGATCAAACGTCGCGTCAGGTACGCGCTGGTGTGGGAGCCTTGGCTGTCCTTCCCGGCAGTGAGCAAGGATTTGGTGGACTATCCGATGTGACGACGAAGCTTGCGCGTCCTGTGTCGGCATTGAAGAATAATGAAGTGTATCTCAACCAGACGAGTGCGACATTATTAAATGCCCATCCAGGCGACCGTTTGTATGTCTATTCGTCGCGCTGGCCCGGTCGTCGCTATACGATGCGGGTAGTGGCGCTTGTGAGTAATACCAACATTGTCGGCGACCAACCCACGATGGTCAGCAATTTGAGCACTTTCCAAACGATTGAAAATAACAAGGGCTTCATTAATCAAATTTTAATTGCAAATCGTGGCGGTGGAGGTCTCAGTGGGGTTAGTCTATCTGCGCAAGTGTCTGAGCAATTACGTCAATGGCTACCATATCAGGTTCATGTGATCCAGGTAAAAGAGCAGGGTGTCCAAGACTCACAACAGGCTCAGGAGATTTTCTCGCGCATCTTTTCTCTTTTCGCATTATTTGCACTGGCAATTGGACTCTTATTGATATTTCTGATCTTTATACTGTTGGCTGCTGAACGGCGTGCCGAAATGGGTATTGCACGGGCGATTGGTGTCCAGCGTGGTCACTTGATCATGATGTATATTTTTGAAGGCACTGTGTATGACTTGCTTGCGTCGATGATTGGATTGTTAGCAGGTTTTGGATTAGGTGCTGTCTTAGTTTATGTACTTCAACCTGTTCTCGCGCAATTTAATTTTCCGCTCAAGTTTACATTCCAAGCGCATAGTCTCATTGTTGCATATTGCCTGGGAGTTATGTTTACTTTTTGCTCCATCGCAATTTCTGCCTGGTTGGTTAGCAGAATGACGATCATTGAGGCCATTCGCGACTTGCCTGAGCCAACATCTACACGTCTTTCGCTGCGGGAACAATGGATAAGATTTTCTCAGCTAGTACCGCAATTTTTGGTGTGTTTGAGACCGAATACACATAATTGGCGGCGTGGGCGTAGAATCCTTTTTGAGTATATTCCAGAGACCATACTAAGTTTCCTGGTCACTATGACAGTGTCTGGTATTGTGCCATTGTGTGTTGGCATTTTGTTTGTATATATAGGTATACACGATTTAGTGATTATTTCTTTCTCTCTGGGACTCTCCTTATTCGTTTTTGGCGCTGTACTGTTGCTGAAAGCGCTAACTCTACAGTGTGTGGCGCTGATTGTGTGGTTTCGGTACGGTCGGAAGTGGTCGGATGATTTTCATGGCTGCTCTGGAGTGATCGATGGCGCTATCGCGGCGATCGTTGGACTGTGCCTGGCAGCCTATTGGGGCTTACCATTTGATGTCCTGGTTGCGCTTGGATTACCGCGTTTTCAAGGTGGCATCGAAGTGTTTTTTGTGGCTGGCCTGATGATGGTATTGGGAACTGTATGGGCGTGTATCGCCAATGCTCGTCTATTGATGATCCCGTTGCTTTCGCTCTGCGCTCGTATACCGAGCGTCTATGTACTGGCGCGTTTGGCGCTGGCATATCCATTGCACCGACGTTTTCGGACTGGGTTAAGCGTTGTGATGTTTAGTCTGGTCGTTTTTGCTATGACTGTAATGGCCATTATTACTAATGCGACGCAAAATTCATATGTGAATATTGCAGCGCAGACAGATGGCTATGATATTCAGGCTACCGCGTTTTTTAAATCCATCCCAAATCTGCCAACATCACTGGCTAAACATGGCGTTGATCCGCATAGTTTTTCCGCAGTTGGGACCAGTACTACAACTGCGGTTGGGATTATTCAACCCACTGCCCCATCGCCGCGCTGGTCGATTTATCCGGCCCAGATCATCAGTGGAGGATTTTTCCAGGGCTATGGAACGCATCTCTCTGCACGAGCGCAAGGTTTTACCAGCGATGCATCTGTCTGGCAGGCGATGCAGAAACATCCAGACGATGTGCTTATTGATAGCAGCGCACTCACCGATAATATCAATAGCCTTGGTGTCTATGATCCTTCTGCTCATAGAACTAGCTTTAATGATCCTCCGGATATTGGTCCACAATATGTTTTTACTATGAGTGGTGTCTCGCAACGTGCGACAACCTTCCCCACTGTCCCGTTATGGATCGTTGGTTTGCAGGGAAAAACAGCAGTCAAAGTCAACGTTATAGGGGTTGTTGATAACAGCGATGGCGCTCACTACGGACTCTATGTTTCCAGCGCTGCATATAGAGCTAAAAGTGGCGGAATCGTGCCAGGAAGCTCACAAAATCCTCAGTCCGAGAGTTATTACTTCAAAGTAGCACCTGGACAAGATGCGCATGCATTATCCTTGAAGCTTGGTTCTGCTTATCTCGACGATGGTCTCGAAACAACCGCCTTGGCAGATGTTATTTGGCAGGCGCGAGGCCCACGCATTCTACTCAGTGATGTGTTGTTGGCTGTCGTTGGTCTGACGCTTTTGTTGGGGGTGGCCGCGTTAGCTTTGACTGGCACGCGCGCTGTCATAGAGCGACGACAGCAGATCGGCATGCTACGAGCAATGGGAAGTTCTCGTTCTCTTATTCAGGGCGCATTCTTACTTGAATCGTTTCTCATTGGCGCTGTAGGTAGCTTGCTGGGCGT
The DNA here is from genome assembly GCA_963699315.1 of uncultured Chloroflexia bacterium. Taxonomy (GTDB): domain Bacteria; phylum Chloroflexota; class Ktedonobacteria; order Ktedonobacterales; family Ktedonobacteraceae; genus Dictyobacter. The sequence continues at coordinate 1,296,865 of OY969433.1, read as the reverse complement.
TGTGTTGGGATTGTTACTTGCTCGCAACATCTTTGCCGCAAACTTCTTTGAGCAATATCAGACTGGATTGGCCTTCAACATTCCTTATCCACAAATAGTTCTCATTGTGGTAGTTTCTCTTCTCTCTTCATTTCTAGGCGCGATTTTACCTGCTTGGCAAGCAGGAAGAGTCGCGCCAGCGGAAGCATTACGCTATTCGTAAGCTTCTCGCATTAGTGCTGGCTAGATTGTCTCAGCATGGGGTAGTGTAGCGCCAACTTGTCGATGCTATGCGTCACATCTTGCTGGTCTATTTCCAGTCTAGAAATGAGCAAAAGCGAATTGATGATGCTCTATTTAATGAACTAGAACAAGCAACTGGCTGGCAGATAAGGTTAGCATAATCTGATCTTGATCGCTATCGCGAAAAGGAAAAGCCTCGTGGGATAATTCGTCACGAGGCTTACTATATATCAATCTCAAGCGCCAATATTATGCAGAGATCATGCCATGAGTATTCATATCCCCTAATTGTTGGGTATGTGTATGTATGGTTGATTGCGGTAGATAGGATGCATTTGCAATGACAGCGGCATAGATGTCAAGATAATTTTCCGACATTCTTTTGGCCGAGAAGAGGCGTTCGATGTGCTGGCGTACGTCCTGACGATTAATTTCATCAATACGCGTTATATATGAAGCTATTTCATCCACATCTTTAGCAAGAAAGCCAGTTTTGCCATGTACAATGATTTCTGGTGCCGCCCCACGTGCCGATGAAATTACTGGACATCCGGTCGCCATTGCCTCAATTATTTCCATGCCGAAGGGTTCCTCTGATTCAATCGGATAAAGCAAGGCCTTTGCCTGCTGTAACAGGTTGATTTTATTTTGTGGTGAAAGAGGGCTCTCGTAACGAACTTGATGCCCATCAATATAAGGTTCCACTAGGTGACGGTAGTACTCCGTTGCATCTTTGTCATATTGCTCTTTGATGCCAGCTAAAATCAGTGGCACCTGTGCTTTTCTGGCCGCTTCGATGGCTAGATGTGCACCTTTTTCATATGTAAAATGTCCCATCCAGATGTAGTAGTCACGCGTAGCCATGCTTGCTGGTTTATAGTCTTGCAATCGCAAGCCATTGTGGACGGTTCCTATAAAGTGGGCTTTGTTCGAAACTTGTCTACGAGCATTTTCACTAATGGCTACTAATGGAACATACTGAGCCCATTCCATAAAATATTGATCTGCATCACCAATCCAATTATCGTTAGAACGATCAAAAGGAAAGCGACTATGAAGCGTTGTTATATGTGGAGTGGCTAGCATCGCTGCTAGTGGAAAAATATACATGTCGCTACTGGATGAGAGATGGGTATGGATAATATCAAAATTATGTTCTTCGATGTATTCGAGGGATTTGTGTAAATGATAATAAGCCTTGAGATTGGCTTGCCAGGGAACTCCTTCAGTGATGAGTGATTTGGGAAGAAATGAGACTTGTTTGGCCGATGTGTGGGCGTCTGCTGGGGCAAATAGTGTCACATCATGACCAAGATCGACGAGTTCCTCAACAAGAGAATAAATGACGTTTTCTGTATTTCCATAAGTTTGTGGAGGGATGGCAACCCATGGTGGTGCTATCTGCGCAATTTTCATGGTTCTACTCATTCCTTTCCTCTGGCTTCTGAAGCGAACTCTTTTCAAATCCATCGTTGTTCGGTGATGGAATAGCGCTACTACTTCTTCTCGTAGCAATCATATTATTTGTAAATACTTGTAACACCACTATATATCTGACATATCAGCAAGAATATTTTGCTGCGCGTGATAGTATCCATACGCTTAAAACTTTTCTTGTGTTACTGAAGGTATATATATAGACTGAAAAATCTCAGTGCTATTAATAAAGTTGATGGGTAAAATGACTGATGTATAATAAAATGAGAAAAGCTCATTTTCACCAGATGATATCACTATACTTTTGACGGCGTTGTATAATATAGATCAAGTTTTATAAAGGAGATATGGTATGAAATTTGGTCTTGCTATGCCTAATTGCCATGGGGATTTTTCCGATGCCCGTTTGATGGCGGAGGTTGCTCATGAGGCCGAAGAAGCTGGATGGGATGGTTTTTTTTTATGGGATCATATTGGTGATAAATGGGGCGATGAAGTAAGTGATCCATGGGTGATGCTATCTGCTATTGCTATGCGTACACAGCTCTTGAAATTAGGGACCATGGTGACACCGATTACGCGACGGCGACCCTGGAAATTAGCTCGTGAGGTCGTTACTCTGGATCAACTCTCAAATGGACGTGTAATTTTGGGAATTGGAAGCGGTGGCGGTATTGAATATGTAAACTATCATGAGTCTGGAGATAGTAAGACGTATGGCGATAGAACGGATGAAGCATTGGAATTGCTTTCATTGCTCTGGAGCGGTGAACGTATTTCTTATCAGGGTCAATATTATCAACTTGATAACGTACGCCATCTACCACGACCGATGCAACAGCCTCGCATTCCGATTTGGATAGGGGGTGTTTGGCCGAATAAAAAGCCAATGCGACGTGCGGCTCAATGGGATGGTATCTGTCCTATTGGGAAGGGGGTAAGTATGACTCAGCAAATGCCTCCTGAACAAGTGCGAGAATGCTTGAAATACGTTCGCTCACAACAAACTGAGGAGCAGCAGACCCAGCCTTATGCGATGGTTCAGTGGGGAATACTTGAGGGGAAAGATCGTGGCTATGATGCGGCTCTCGTCTCCTCTTATGAGGAGGTCGCTGTAAACTGGTGGATAGAAAATCTCAGCTGGGAACGAGGTACATTGCAGGAGTTGCGTCCATACATTCGTCAGGGGCCACCTCGTAAGGCTTGATTATTGGCATACGTTAATAGCAGTGAAGTTGACAAAAGGTGTCAATTCACTGCTTTGATACTCCCCCTAGGAGCACAGAGACAGAATAGTCTTAGCTGTATTATGATACGAGTTGCATATTTTGTGTATACAGTGGAAAAATAGGGACATTACTTGTAATACTTGATTTTGTGTATCCATCTAATATCAGATTGATGAATTATGTTTTGGGAATTTGATAGTCATCTGAGGTATCAACAAGATTATCTGGCACTATGCTTTAGAGAAACGCTACATGTATGTATTCATAGCAGGAATTTTAAAGGTATGATATAAATTTTTATCAGTTTTTGCTAATTTTTATTTAATTGTATATATCTATTCTCCTCTAATAATCGACCACATTAAAAAAAGATAAAAAAATATGAGAATAACCGTAAAAGTATATTCTTGCGAAGTGACTTGTGATATAAATGGATGTAAGGAAATATTGCATCGGAAATATACCGATGTTTCTGCCATGAGGCTTAGCTCGCTCAGTGGTATCATCTCCTTTTATCTGAGGTGGTGGGGAGAAGGGAGTCCGCGCTCTTATTCTCTCCCTTTTTATGCCAATGTGACGACAATGGAAATCGATTTGAAATTGCTGAGAAATGTATTGACAACTAGCAAAGAAAGAGCTATTATAGGGTTGTAAGGCCTATTGGAGTGTCGTCCAACGGTAGGACACCTGACTTTGGATCCGGTAATCGGGGTTCGAATCCCTGCACTCCAGCCACTATCTTGAAAACACTGTGTTTAGCGAAAATTCACCTTTAAGGTGTTTTTTATTGATCATTTTGCCAATGAACAAACTCCAGGTCCTCTTTTTTAATCATCTTCAGCATGCTATTTGATCTATGAGTACATTGTGCGTCTAAACTTATTGTGAGAGCGGCGTTCAGGTTGATCGTTGTTTCTATTACTGTTTAACCTTGACACTAGGATTACGAAGTGCTATCTTACCTTATTAGGAAGTATTTTATAACGATTAGTAATAATCGAAGCAAGTATACATAGAAATGTACTTATCGCATGCATGCGAGGAGGGCTGGGCAATGTACCAATTTAATAATCAGCCAAATCAGCCTAGAAATCCACGTAGAAAAAGAGATTTTTTCGGCTTCCCTTGGTGGATGATCTTCATCTTCTTTTGGGTGGCACCTCCCCACTTTTGGTGGATGTTTATTAGCGTGGGTTTTGTTGTTTTCATCATTTTTATGATTGCACGTTCTAGCAATTTACAAGGATGGATGAGAAATCAACAACAATATAATCCACCCGTCAATCAGACGCCGTACCAGCAACCGTATTATCAACCTTCTCGACCGCCACAGTCTGCGGAGGCTCCACAAGCGCCATATAGTCAGTATCAACAGGGGTACCAATATCAACCGCCGGCAGAGGAGTCACTCAATAATGAGGGACCTTATCAAACATCTTCTGAACCTCTACAAGAAGAATATGATCAGCCAAAGGCTGAATATCCTCAACAGATGCCTCCGATGTAAATAAAGGAGAGCATCTGCGCTTGTAATTTGCTTCTCAGCCGGTATCGCGCTTTTGGCAATACTTTCTAAGTCACAGCGCTCACTGCGGCTGACACCTCAACGTTTCCAAGAATTAAAGGCTCAATTAACGAATGAAGATGACATTAGGCTCTTGCTTCCTGCAAATAAGATACTTGCAATAAAGCTCTTTCGAAAAGAAACTGGAGTGAGCCTACTTGAAGCGAAAGACGCAATAGAATCCATGATCCATGAGCAGCAGGCTGAAAAAATGAAATCACCTTTGATCAGATGGCGAGTAAAGATGATCTTAAGGCTGAAATTATCTGGAATCTTAAGCACAAGAGCAAAATCGTGGCCATCAAAGTGTATCGACAGCGTATGCAGGTTGGCTTAAAAGAAGCTAAACAAACAGTTGAACTGTTAGAAAAAGATTTATTGTAGCATGGCCGTCATTAGATCCATACTTATCGATGTAGTGGACTTGTCCAGTATAAATTGGACAAGTCCACTACAAGTTTTGACATGACTACTCAGAGGCAGCTACGGAATCACATTTGTATTTTTGTCTAAAGCTAGGACAAAGCGTGTCAATAGTTCTGCAACCTCATCAATATCTTTAAGGGATGCGATCTCAGAACCAGTGTGTAGATAGCGACAAGGAATGCTGACAAGTGCAGTTGCGATACCTCCACGTACAACTTGAATCACATCTGTATCTGTAGCAGTGCTTGCCGCTTGTGGATCAATCTGCCAGGCAATGTCTGCCTCTTCGGCCGCCTTCACCAGGAGTTGGTAAACGCGAGGATTAATGTTCCCACCGATTGAAAGTACTGGTCCTCCATTTAATTTGACATCGCCTAGCTCCTTCTTTGAAGTGCCTGGATGATCAGATGTAAATGTGACATCAACCGCGACAGCGATCAGCGGATCGACACTGAATGCAGCCGTACGTGCTCCACGTGATCCCACTTCTTCCTGCACGGCTGAGACAAAGAATACGCCTGCTTTCAACTCTTCACGCTTCTTATGCAGACGACTCATGGTTTCGACGAGGGCAAACACACTAGACTTATCATCTAATGCGCGTGAGACAATAATATCCTTTTGCATATGCTCTAGCTGAGCTGCACGTGTTGCGACGCTACCCAAGGGCACCAATTTTTTCGCCTCAGCCTGATCGGTTGCTCCAATATCGATCCATAGATCATTGAGTTTAGGACCCTTGCCACGTTCTTCACTACTTAATGTGTGAACGGGGGGGCGTCCAATCACGCCTAAAATTGGCCCAGTGGGCGTATGTACATGCACACGATTTCCAGGCAGTGTCGAAGGATCGAAGCTCCCAATGGGAGCAAAATAGAGAAACCCTTGCTCATCGATATAACGAATCAGAAAACCAAGCTCATCAGTGTGAGCAGTCAACATCACGCGGGGACTCCCCTCAGGATTCAGTGCTGCGATCACATTGCCATGGACATCGGTACGCACATCATCTGTATATTTTTTTATCTCCGTGCGAACGGTCTGCTGAGCTGGTTGTTCAAAACCAGAAGGGCTAGGACTATAAATAAGCTGTTCTAAAAAAGCGACACGTGACGCGTCCATTACATAGCCTCCCATCATAAACCACTATTTACTAATGCAAAATACCTTGTCTATTATGTTTTACACATTGTCTGCTAGCATAATAAAGAAAGAGCCCGATGAAAACCATACCTGCTGGGCGGTTCTCACCGGGATCTTACGTTTCTTTTTATTCAATATTACAGAATAGACATAGTCAATTATACGTAAGTATCAACGCACAAATTGTTTTAGCACTTCATCAACACCGGGATGTGATCGGTTTAAACGGAGATCCTCTGCACCCGTAGCATCGGTCTGAACGAGGAGAATACTCTGCTGTACACAGTTATTCAATAGTTCACGTGCAGACTCGCGGGTTAGACGCCCACGAAACCGATTTTTAGGGTTAACTGGATCACCAATGAAATTTGACACCCCGATAATTGTACGCCAGGACCAGTTGCGGTCAATATAATCTAGAAATTGTAGAAATTGCGGATCAAGTACATCCATAGGTGGATTGCCATAAGGAGACTGCTGATACTGGGATCCGCTATTACTAAAGTTGACTGTGGGTATAGAGCCAGCGGTACTTGCCGTAAGCGGATTGCTGCTTGGCGACATCTGGATAATTGGTAATTGTCCAGTAATACTACTCACTCCACCTGGAACTAGCGGTACAAATTGATTCGCGCTACTAATGAGATCTCGGCTGACGGTTCCTGGAATACCAACAACAATAACAGTTTTGTTTAATCGTAACTTTAAACGTGCACTGATTCTAGTAAAATCTTTATCGCCTGTCATCAAAACGAAAGTTGAGATAGTCGGACGATCAAAAACAGTTTCAATAATATCCATCAACATATTTAAATCGACAGTGCTCTGCACAACCGTACTTTGGACAATAGTATTATTGCCAGGGTTAATTGCAGGCATATGCCCAGTATTTCCAGTATGCTGAGCATTATTTGAATATCCTAAAGGACCAGTGCTACTCTGACCAAGAGGGCCAGTCGGGCTGGATTGACCATAGGAATTCGCATAGGGTAATTGGCGATACGGTTCGCGCTGCGGATCTTCTGCAATAGAATATTGCTCATCGGAAGGCTGTTCCTCCTCGTTAAGAAGATTCGCATCTAGATCATCATGCAAAGAGAGTGGCGATTCAGCTTCAGATGACCACCCATTATTAAGCATTCCCGGTTGAATTGCAGGGAGAGAACCGGAATTACCAGTAATATTTGAGGGCCACTGCCGAGGAATAGCGCCAGTTCCTTGCTCAGCAACATAACTTGAGGAGCCAAGAGAACCAGTAGGGGTAGAATTCGAATTAGAAGAGTAATGAATCGTGCCCATGCGGATACGATCCCTCTGCTTGGCAGGGCAATCGACACGGTCGATCATTGCTGCCGTTAAACTCCCTTTAAATGGTTCTGGTTGCCGAGACCAATCCGCATAAGCGCGGGCGACCATCACAGTACCATAGCGGCGGGCGACAGCAATAAGCTCCTGTGGGTCAGGTTCTCGCCGCTGTATATTCAACATACTATAACGTATGTTCTCAAAATCGATGAATAAAGCTATATCTTCGGGCACAACCTTCTCCTCTCATGGGGAGAAACCGCGCAGGCCAAGATTTATGATTGTTCAGGTGCTCGGATTACCTAGCAGTGTATCCTCTAGCTATGAGCATATCATACTTTATGGTTAAAGTCGAGAGTCTGCGCTTTACTTTTCGTACATACTATGGTATATTCTGTAGCTAAGAAAGAATTTAAAGAAACAAAAGAATTACAATTGATGGAGCTCATACAAGTTAATTAGATAGAATGAAGGTTTTGTCCCGCTGCTCGTATTGCAAGCGTCCTCGACGGGAAATAGACCATATTATATACTAATTATCCAAGATTTAGTTTCTGGAATGAAACGTTTTCAGCAGTTGATAACGCTGGCCCCAGGAAATCAGCTCCACAGTGATTAGTTAGAGCGACTACGCATTCATTATTAAGATAGAATGACCGTTGCCCTGCCAAACATTTGTAGCAGTACCTCCTCGGTTGTATATTAACGTACCAAGAAAAGGTATGACCTGTGATGTTCATGATCAATAGAATGCGGTACCAGGGAAAACGGCGGTAATGTAAGTACGTAAGTAGATCGCATTTCTTAGATCGATATGTAGTCAACTCCCCTACCCACATGTTTGAAGCTAGAAGAACCGGAGGGTAGCCCCCGGTTCTTTCTCTTCATGCATCCCAGACGTATTAAAGTGATGCTCCGACTAATTCGCGGTGGTGTTCAGAGAGGAAACGGCTTAACACACCAGTATCTTGCGCCTTGGTGAGTTCTTCAACCCGATTCTCCGTTCTGTCCACTAATTCATACAAACTGGCAATGTCATAGCGTATTTGTGCTTGTAGCTGGCCGTCACTACTGAAACCTTCTACAAAGAGACCGTCCTCTTCTTCATGGATCGCGATACTCTTTACATCGATCTGATCGAGAACCTGACCAACTGCATGTAAGATGTTCGCATAACTGAACGTGCCCGGCATTTCTCCCTCCCTAAATAATTGGAAGAAAAATTTTCAAATGTTTACTTAATAGTTCCTCTTCACGACAACTCTGTCACACTGCAACTTACTACTTTTTTGATAGGTAAATTGTCAGGCTTCATACTACACTTCGACAATTTTAGCATAACAATCTTTAAACGTCAAGTTACCGTTTCGACCCCATCTCACTAGCTAAGGCTTCTGTTGTAGCCCATGTATTGTGAATAGATGTATTTGCTGCTTCTGTTTTTGTATCGTTTGTGTCCAGTATTCCAATAGCCTTAAGACGTCGGAAGCGGGCACTGGCGGGTCATTTCAAAGAGAGGTGTGTACGAGATAGGCCTGTGGTGGGACCAGCGCGATTGGTTTAGTACCAATTTTTTGATAAATTTAGGTAATTCGGATAAATGACTTGTAGAGGTGTTGACAAAGCTAGCGTTGTATGGCATATTATCTAAGCGCCGCACGAAAGCGATGCGAATCGCAAGAGCACACTAACAACTAAAGATATATCATTTCTTCAATTTTGCTGAGCACAGCATGTGGTCAGCCGAAACTGAAGCAGAGGATCGATTTTTTCATTCATCAAAAGATAAAAAAGTCAAGCATTCAAAGACATGACAAGATAAGAGAACAAGCTACACAGAGTACGAGGTGGATGCCTTGGCGCTGAAGACCGAAGAAGGACGCGGAGACCGGCGAAACGTTTGGGGGGAGCTGCATGCAAGCGATGAGCCCCAAGATTCCGAATGAGGCAACTCCTCCAGAGTGATGTCTGGAGACCGCCCGCTGAACACATAGGCGGTGACGGGGGGCAGTGGGTGAACTGAAACATCTCAGTAACCCGACGAAAAGAAATCAACCGAGATTCCCGTAGTAGTGGCGAGCGAACCGGGAACAGCCCAAACCAGTGATTCTTCGGAACCACTGGGGTTGTAGGACCGACAACAAATCCAAATGAGCTACTCGAACGCGTTGGAAAGCGCGACCAGAGCGGGTGACAGTCCCGTAGAGGAAGGCATAGGCGGATGGGTCGGTATCCTGAGTACCACGAGGCACGTGAAACCTTGTGGGAAGCAGGGGGGACCACCCTCCAAGGCTAAACATCTTCAGCGACCGATAGCGAACAAGTACCGTGAGGGAAAGGTGAAAAGCACCCCGAGAGGGGGATGAAAGAGACCCTGAAACCACGTACTCACCAGCAGTCAGAGGCCACTGTCTCTTGCGAGACTAAGGGCTAATGGCGTGCCTTTTGTAGAATGATCCGGCGAGTGCATCGTCGTAGCCTGGTTAACCGACGATAAAGTTGGGGAGCCACAGGGCAACCGAGTCTGAACAAGGCATATGTGTTGCGGCGATGCGACCCGAAACCGTGTGAGCTATCCATGAGCAGAGTGAAGCGGATGTGACAGTCCGTCGAGGCTCGAACTCACTAGTGTTGCAAAACTAGGGGATGACTTGTGGATAGGGGAGAAATTCCAATCGAACACGGAGATAGCTGGTTCTCCCCGAAATGTATTGAGGTACAGCTGCGGAAGAAAAACTATCCTGGAGGTAGAGCACTGAATGGGCTAGGGGCCTCGTGCAGGTTACCAAACCCAACCAAACTCCGAATGCCAGGACAGGGTATCCGCAAGTGAGACAGTGGGGGCTAAGCTTCATTGTCGAAAGGGAAACAGCCCAGACCATCAGCTAAGGTCTCTAAATATGCGCTTAGTGTCAAAGGGAGTCAGTACGCCCAAACAGCCAGGATGTTGGCTTAGAAGCAGCCATCATTTAAAGAGTGCGTAATAGCTCACTGGTCGAGTGTAGTGGCACCGACAACGTATCGAGGCTCAAGCGCGTTACCGAAGCTATGGAATTTTCTCTTGTGTTTACGCAAGAGAGGGTTGGTAGGGGAGCGTTCTGCAGGCAGAGAAGCCAGATCGAAAGAACTGGTGGAGCGTGCAGAAGTGAGAATGCCGGAATGAGTAGCGTCATGTCTGTGAGAACCAGACACACCGAATGCCTGAGGGTTCCTGGGCACCGTCAATCGTCCCAGGGTGAGTCGGGTCCTAAGCCGAGGACGTTATAGTCGTAGGCGATGGAAAGCAGGTTGGACATTCCTGCACCGGAGTAGTTCGTTATGAGCAATGGGGGGACGCGGTAAGGAAGGTGAGCCTATCAAATGGACAGGATAGGTCTGTGTATTGAAGCGCGAAGCCGAGGAAAATCCCGGTTTCCTGTGCGTGACATATGCAGCGAGCGATCGCAAGATTGCGGAAGTCATTGGCCCCTACGCCGCCAAGAAAAGCCTCTCGCCAGAATCATACTCCGCCCGTACCGCAAACCGACACTGGTAGGCAGGGGGAAATCTCCCCAGGTGAACGAGCGACCCTCTGTTAAGGAACTCGGCAAATTGACCCCGTACCTTCGGAAGAAGGGGTGCCCTAGTAGCGAGGTTCTTCGGAGCAGCGTGAGGGGGTTGCAAGAAATTGGCTCAACCGACTGTTTACCAAAAACACAGGTCTCTGCGAACGCGAAAGCGGAAGTATAGGGGCTGACTCCTGCCCAGTGCCGGAAGGTTACGAGGAGCGGTGATCGTAGCTGCGAATTTAAGCCCCGGTGAACGGCGGCCGTAACTATAACGGTCCTAAGGTAGCGAAATTCCTTGTCGGGTAAGTTCCGACCCGCACGAAAGGAGTAACGAGTTGAGCACTGTCTCGACAGAGGACTCGGCGAAATTGAAGTACCCGTGAAGATACGGGTTACCCACGACAGGACAAAAAGACCCCGTGGAGCTTTACTACACCTTGATCTGGATGCGAGGTGGATCGTGCGTAGCATAGGTGGGAGTCGGAGAACCTATCCTTGTGGGGGTAGGGGAGACAGCAGTGAAATACCACTCTCGATACAGTTTGTGTCTCATGCGTGACCGTGATCCGGCGCGCAGACAAGGTCAGGCGGGTAGTTTGACTGGGGCGGTCGCCTCCCAAAGAGTAACGGAGGCGCCCAAAGGTTCCCTCAGGGTGGATGGACATCACCCATAAGAGTGTAAAGGCAGAAGGGAGCTTGACTGCAAGACGGACAGGTCGAGCAGGGACGAAAGTCGGGCTTAGTGATCCCACATTCCCGAGTGGAAGGAGTGTGGCTCAACGGATAAAAGCTACCCCGGGGATAACAGGCTTATCTTGCCCAAGAGTTCACATCGACGGCAAGGTTTGGCACCTCGATGTCGGCTCGTCGCATCCTGGGGCTGGAGTAGGTCCCAAGGGTTGGGCTGTTCGCCCATGAAAGCGGCACGCGAGCTGGGTTCAGAACGTCGCGAGACAGTTCGGTCTCTATCCGTCGTGGGCGTAGGAGAATTGAGGGGCGTCATCTCCAGTACGAGAGGACCGAGATGGCTCGACCGCTGGTGCGCCAGTTGGCCCGCCCGGGCCAGAGCTGGATAGCTACGTCGAGAAGGGATAAGCGCTGAAGGCATCTAAGCGCGAAGCCGCACCCAAGATGAGTTCTCCCAACACTTTCGAGTGTTTAAGATCCCAAGCAGACCACTTGGTAGATAGACGACACGTGGACACCTGGTAACAGGCGGAGCGAAGTCGCCCTAATGATCGAGCGGCTTGTTTCACAGAAGTATCTTCATTGTGGCTTTGAATGCGGGTTCTCTGCTTCAGCGTGGCTGATGGCATGGTGCTCGGCAAAATTGAGTAAATGGTATATTTTTTAGTTCTTGGGTATATTAATAGGACCATGAGTGATACAACTATAGTTAATCACTCATGGTCCTATTAACGTATCCGATTGGCTTGGAGATGTAATGTTGAAGATGCATCCGGCTGCATCGCAAGAGCATAGCGTATTTCTTTTTGCACCTCTACATCATCCTCAGTATCCAGCGCTTTTTGTAGTGCCGTTATCGCTTGTGAGTCACCAATACTACCCAGAGCCCAGGCTGCATGTCCCCGAATAAGCGGCTCATTTTCATGCAGAGCGGTTATCAGTGCTGGCACTGCTTGTGGATCTTTGCTATTACCCAATGCTACACAGACATTGCGAAGCAATCCAGACCGCTTGGCACGCTTTATAGGACTACGTCGAAAGCGTTCACTGAACTCCTCCTCTGTAAGAGAGAGTAAGGGGATCAGCTCAGGACTACTACCGATGGCTGGACGTGTCTGGAATTCAGCATGTCCTTGAAAAAGCGGTTTAGCATTCTCCATCTGTAGCATCGTCGGCTCACGTTTTTTGATCGTAGCTAATGAGATAAGAGGGGGACGCAGACCCAATCGTTTCTCCGCTATCTTATTCACCGGACAAACTTCCTGACAGATATCACAACCAAATATGAGGTTCCCTATCAGAGGACGCAGCTCCCATGGAATACTTCCACGTAACTCAATGGTGAGATATGATATGCAGCGTGTGCTGTCGAGTTCGTAGGGATTAGGGAGGGCGGCTGTAGGGCAAGCGTGGAGGCAGATCTCACAACTACCACAACTAGCCTTTAAGGGCTCGTCAGTCTCTAAGGGAAGATTGGTGACAATTTCAGCTAGAAATACCCAGGAGCCCCAGCCCTTTGTCAGAATGTTTGTATTTTTGCCATACCATCCCAGGCCAGCACGTTGTGCAACTGCCCGGTCAACCATGCGTCCAGTATCGACAAACAGCCGCGTTTCAACGTCAGCTGGATATTCATCATGTGCGTATGCTCTCAGCCAGGTGGCGAACTGTTTCAGTTTAGGTTTGATAATATCATGATAGTCGTCTCCCCAGGCGTAGCGAGAGATGCGTCCATGAGGCACAGTCTCATCGTCCTCATCTGGCTGTTCAGTGAGATAGCACATTGCCAGTGTGATAATGGATTTTGCTTCAGGTAGAAGGGCATCAGGATGGCAAGAGACCTCAGCCCTGTCCGCTGTGAACCAGGCAAGCCCCTCGAACATGCCACGTTCGATACGCTCCCGAATCACCTGCTGTGCTTCAGGAAATGCGTCAGCACTGGTAATTCGAGCCGTCGCGAAACCTAATGTATAGGCATATTCTTTTATTTTTTGAGTATCAAGCATAGGGTTCTATACCACCTACAGCATGCAAAACTATATCAGTATGCTGTTTCAGTTTGTAATGTCTCGTGTTTGCAATGTCCACCAGGTAATACCAGTGGAAACAATCAAATAGACCAGCACAACAATACCTGCTCGTAGATCGGAATTTGATCCATTCGGACTGTTAATCAGATAGGATTCTTGATTAGCACGCAATTCAGACAAGTTGTTGCCAATAAGATAGTTGGGAATAGCCTGCAAAAAAATACCAAAAGCATTATGAACTTTGTTTCCCAAAATAGTAAAAATACTACTAATGCCTCCTTCAAGAAACCACCAGATAAGTATACCTGTAACGCCTGCGGCTGTTGCTTTTCCCCAACTGGAAAGACTGATAGTCAAGACACAGTAAGTAAACAGGCTAAGCATCGTTGTCAGTATATACAATAGTATATGCAAGATCTGAAGACCAGTTAGAGGTTCTACCGTGATCGTGTGATCCTTTGGAAGATTCCATATAGCCCATGTTATTATACTAACTGCTATCAATGAGACCAGCACTATAAACACGCAGATGAGCATCGCTCCAATCTTGGCTAACAGGAATTGGACACGTGTCGGTCCTCTGCTAAGTAGCAAACGGATGCTGCCATGAGAATATTCTTCTCCTACAATCGTGCCTGCCATAATGATGAGAAGAAGTATTCCAATGAAATTAGCGACTGTGATCGAGGTAATTAATACATTCGGCAACAGTGGTGATGTCGTAGAGGAGGTAGATGTGAAGATTGATGCTAAGATAGCGGTAACAATGGCTATTGTGCCAAGCACTTTAGACATTTTACGTCGGCGAATTTTGTAGAGTTCGCCTACAATTGCGCGACCGAGAATGCTTATAAAGTCCTGATTTCCTATCACAACGTGTTCGTTACGTGCAGGTGTTGCTATGGGTTGTTCCATAGTTGAAGGTAACATATCACTCATCATTGCGCTCCTTTCGTACCTGAGTCTGCTGTAATGATCGTGTCAAGCGTATCTGATGTAGTTGGGATACTATTTCGGTTAGGAAGCGCTGTGGCTTGAAGATAGACCGCCTCTAAACTCCCTTCAAGGGGATGTATCTCTGCCGCAAATAAGTCATTGCGGGCCAATAACTTGTTAATCTCCGCTGATCGTGACCGGGGAGTATCGATCAGCAATATCGATTGTCGCAGCGTATTTTGTTCGATCGAAATACGGGTCATCCAGTCTGCACCTTGCTCTTTGCACTGATTTCAAGAGCGTATATGCTGATTGAACCTCCTCTGCATAGTTCATACGTATCTCAACCTGCTCTTTTTCTCTCAACAATTCTTTGACATTTCCTTGTCTAACCAGGTTGCCTTTGCGCAGGATCGCAACGCGATTGCAGACCTGTTGCACTTCAAATAAGATATGGCTGGAGAGAAAGATGGTTTTCCCGAGACCCGCTAAGCGCTGAATGAGCTTACGGATTTCAATAACTCCTGCCGGGTCAAGTCCATTTGTCGGTTCGTCGAGCATGACAAGTTCTGGATCTGAAAGCAATGCAGCCGCAATGCCGAGGCGTTGTTTCATTCCCAGCGAATATTTTCGATAGATAAGTTTCTGATATTGTCTCAATTCAACAATATCGAGTACTTCTTCATAACGTCGATTATTAGCTCTACCCAGGACCATGCCTGAATTGGCCGCAATCACGCGTAAATTATCGATACCTGAAAGATAAGGATAAAATGTTGGTGTTTCAACAATGGCTCCAATGCGTTGGAAAATCGTGGGAAGTTGATAGGCATTATCCATTCCAAATAAGACCGCTCGGCCTGCTGTTGGATGAATAAGTCCTAACAACATACGAATTGTCGTTGTCTTACCAGAACCATTTGGTCCCAGAAAGCCAAACACATCGCCGCGCATTACTTGCAGATTCAAATCATTAACCGCCACAAGATTCCCAAATGCCTTGGTGAGTCGTTGCGTGCTGATAACTATCGTCCCGCTATATGCTGGTATGATATCGCTCACTGACGACTTCCTCTCTAAGTTCGCTACACTGCGTAACAAAAATGTTATTATAATCTTTCTATGAGAACAGTATACTGTTTTTGAGCAATCCATTGCCATTTGTGTTGAGTATTGTTCCCACGCTTCATTTCCCAGAGGTTGCTCTTATTAACAAGAGGTTTTCCTGCCCTAGCCTAATCTCTTCTTGTTCCAGTGACTGGCCTTATGCTATAATCTGACAAGTTAGAGTGTTTCATCATGATATATATATATCAAGGCCGAGCGTGCTAGCCGCGCAGCAAAAAACGCAATTATGTTTCCACAAATATTAGTCTATTTTTTCAATGAATGGATAAATAGATCGGTACTGTTGATGGTGGCATAAGCTACCAGCGCTGTCTCCCCTGTCCGGGTGCTAGCATACCTCTCTATCTGGTAGTGAGTGCCCGGTGTCCAGGAAAGGACTTTGTAAGATGATTGATCCCGATAGCGAATTGGACGCTCGATATCGTTCAGTGACAGTAACACCGGATTGGTAT
This sequence comes from uncultured Chloroflexia bacterium, assembly GCA_963699315.1. Lineage (GTDB taxonomy): Bacteria > Chloroflexota > Ktedonobacteria > Ktedonobacterales > Ktedonobacteraceae > Dictyobacter. The sequence goes on along the minus strand of OY969433.1, from coordinate 1,280,758 downwards.
CAAACAAACATTCCTTGTCAGGTTGGTTGTCCTGCCCATACGGACGTATCCACCTACATTGGTTTGATTTCACAGGCTCGTTTCGACGAAGCTTATCTACTAAATCGTAAGGCAAACCTAGTACCTGGTGTGCTTGGTCGTACCTGTGCACGCCCTTGTGAACCTGTTTGCCGCCGCAATAAAATTGATGGAAAACCGATTTCTATCTGTTGGTTAAAGCGTGCTGCCTCCGATCATCGAGAATATCGCCATCATGCTGAGCGTCCACCTGTGACGAAAGATAAAACGGTTGCCATCGTTGGTGCGGGTTCAGCTGGTCTGGCGTGTGCTCGCGACTTGCGAGAACTAGGGTATGCCGTAACCATATACGAAGAATATCCCACCGCTGGTGGCGTGATGGTTAACGGTATTCCTGTCTGGCGTCTGCCTCGTTATGTTACCATGGAAGAATGCGACGAGTATATGGCAGATATTGGCGTTGAGATCAAATATAACACCCGTGTTGGGCGTGACATTCAGGTCTCAGATCTGCTTCAACAGTATGATTCAGTATACCTGGCCGCCGGTTGTTATATTCCGAATGCATTAACTGGCCCTGATAACAAAGTAATCAAAGGCGCTGATTTGCAGGGCGTCACTGATGGTATTCGCTTGCTCCAAAAGACCGGTTACGGTGAACCTGTTTATATGGGAAAAAAGGTTGCTGTGCTTGGTTCCGGCTTTACCGCGATGGATTGTTGCCGTACGGCGATTTGCTTTGGAGCTGAAAAAGTTTACATCATGTATCGTCGCTCGAAAGAGGAAGCAGGCTCAGACGAATATGAAATGGATGAAGCTGTATTTGAGAATGTCGAATTTAATTATCTTGTTTCGCAGTTAGAAGTACTCACTGAAGATGGAATCCATACCAGTGGTATGCGTTTTGTGCGTAATAAACTAGGTGATCCAGACGCCAGTGGCCGTCGACGTCCAATCGCTATTGATGGTACCGAATTTGAGATCGATGTCGATACTGTCATCCCTGCCTTTGGTCAGTATAGTGACGTTTCTTGGATACAGGCTGAAGAATTGGGCCTTGAGGTGAACCGTTGGGGTGTTCCTTTGCTGGACATTGACAGCGGGATGACGAATTATCCAGGCCTCTTTGCGGGTGGCGATTTCGCTCAGGGAGCGCGTAATCTCATTTCGGCTATCGCCGATGGTCGCGATTTGGCTGCTGCTATTAATCGCTATCTAGGTGGTGCTGATGTGCCTGCTGAGGCTGCTGAGGAAGTCGAATTACCCGATTACCGTCGTGGTATGGTTGACAACTATGAATTTATTCCTCACCAGATGTTGCCTTCTCTTGCCTTGAAAGACCGCTATAGCCACACACGTGAGACTGAGACTGGCTATACGCCTGAGCAGGCTGTTATTCAGGCTCGTCGTTGTCTACAATGCCAGTTGAATATTATGATTGACCCATCGATTTGTATTCTCTGTTCTGGCTGTGTCGATATCTGTCCTTATGATTGCATTAGCATGGAAGGTCTCTCGCGTGTTGTGAAGCAAGATCCTCTCCATGAAAGTGCCGCAACTTGGACTGGTGGCGCTGACATGATTATCGATGAAGAGAAGTGTATCCGTTGCGGTTTGTGTATTGTTCGCTGTCCCACGGATGCTATCTCAATGGTACAGTTTGAAGTAGCTAGCCCAAATTCGCGTTGGACTGTTTCAAAAATACCAGTAATCAATGTTAACTAATGATCAAAAATACTAACTAGTAGTATGATCAAAAAAATGCAGGAAGCAACACTTGCTTCCTGCATTTTTGTTGTTCGCACTGTAACTATGGAGCCTTCATTTTGTAATACGAGGGAGATATATTTAATCGCATGTTAAATATATCCCCCTCGTATTAAGTACCAGGCCAGAGAACTATTATATATAAAATGGAATAGCGAGTAAAATTATGTGAAAGAAGAGCGAAAATTATATGTATAAAATCTCTATATTTTTCAATTGTTAAATGTCAAGAGTTAGAAGGTTAAAGGAAGTATTTCTGTTCTGATTATTCAGAGATAAACAAATGGAGGTGTAAGATACTGTAAATTTTATACAATAGTATTTTGAAGTTTGGATGTTCATATTCCATTTAGCCATTTATATGCATAACCTTGTATGTTTTTTATCTACTCACTCAGCATTACCCATATAAATAGGGGCTTGACAATTCGGTCCATATTAAGCAAAATTGAAAAAAGCCATATTCCTGAGAGATATGTGAGTATCTCAGACGTATAATTAATATGGATGTGGCGAGTGTACCAATGGTCTCTATATGTTTTTCATCTCCCCCTTGTGAGCTCCATGCTGTTAATACAAGCAGGTGCCGGTAGCTCACTGTGCTGAATGATATATATAGTCCTACAAGGAGCGATGATGGTGCAACATGAGTGGTCCGATGAGGACCTGGCACAAAGGCTGCATGAGCGAAACCCGGATGCTCTGGAAACTCTAATATCCAGGTATTCTCGTGAAGTTTTTTATTTTATTCGTTTAGTTCTTGATAATGTTGGGGTCGCGCAGGATGCAGAAGAGTGTGTTAATGATTTATTTATTGCTGTTTGGCAAGAGATCGACTCGTTTGATGCTATGCGTGGGACCCTACGTACCTGGCTTACTATGCGCGCAAAATACATTGCGTTAGATCGTCGGCGGCAATTGTGTCGTCGCCAGGCGCATAACGTCCAATCCGCTGATGAGATTCGTCAATGGGGATCATCAGAAAACAATGGTAGTCGTAAACCTTCTGGCTGGGGGTATGAATTAGAAGCCCGGGTAGTTTTGCCTTCGCATCCAGAAGCTAGTATGGAACATTTACTAGAGCAAAGCGAAAGGCGTGAAGAATTACGCCTTGCGTTGGCGACTTTGCCCGAACTTGACCGTTTTCTCATCTATCATCGCTATTTTAAGTTTGCTAGCACTGAGGAACTTGCGGCGAAAACGGGCCTTAGCCGTCATGCCGTTGATACGCGACTCTGGCGAGCGCGTAAAAGCTTACGCGAGGCTCTCAAGGAGCATGCCCATGAGTACGAGCGAATTTGAGGAATACCCACCCGAACACGGAGCCGAGAGGGAGATTTTTTGCCTTCCCAATATGGAAGGCCTGTTTCCTGCTGACTTTACCGTAGAAGAGGTTGAGTTTGCTTGTGAGCTGAATACCTTATTTTCCCTTGAACAAGAAAATCTGCCACCATTGTTTGTACAAACTCTAGTAGAATCGGATGATCCGCGTTTTCAAGTTGTCGAATATGGATTTGAGTTGAAGACACGTGCAAAGGTATTTCGTAGTCTTCACCTTAAACGTCGTTTGCATTTCTCGTTGCGTCCAACCTTCAGAGATGCTTTTTCTGCGCGGCCATTTGTGTTTTCGCGCCCACTATTAGGTTTCTGTGCCTCATGCCTTATATTTGTTTTAATGACTATAGCTGCAACTGCTCCTGCGTTCGCATCAGGTTTAAGTTATCTCTTGTCAGGTGCAAATAGTGGAGTGATATTTGTAGATCATGCTCCAGTTGTGGATTCTGTCCAAGCATCCTCTAAAGATGGCTCAAAAGACGACACACAAAAGATTAGTTTTGTAGCGGCGCAGCAACGCTTGCACTTCTCAGTTTCTGTACCATCATATGTGCCGTCTCGTTATAATCAGAGCAGTTTTTACCTCTATCAAGGGAATAATACCTGGGCAGATGGCCCAATTATGGTTGTTGAGTATACCTATGCATTGCCTGGTGTAGCTCCTAAGCATATTACAATTTGTGAATTTAAGCCACTACAAACGGTTTATTTAGTTGTCAAAGATGGTGCCGCCAAGCGAATTCCAGTGAAAAATGGAGATAATAATACGGCTATCTTTGTCGAAGGACATTGGACTGATACTGGAGCATCAAATCCAACCTGGGTATATAACGATCGTAGCGAAATTATCGATGAAAATAATGGCGTGGTTTTCTGGATCGTTGGTGATCCCAGTGATGGTATCAACAACGCGGAACTCACGTCCGTAGCTGGTTCTCTGCATGAGTATGATCATATCAGCGGGCGTATTGCTCAGGTAATGCAAAGCGCAGAGAACACTCCTGACTTGTTTGCCAATGATGTCATTTATCTGGACAACCCTGATAATTCCGATGGCCCAGCCTTTATGGTAGTTGGTGCTATCTCTGATCAGCCTCAGCCTCGTAATGCTCTTAGCGATCAAAGTAATCAAAATCTTTTTGGTAGTTAATGCCATGTGAGTGTTTGTTGTTGAAATACAATGGCGTGCAGATTAACACTCGCGCAAGCTCTCCTCAGCATTATGTCGTGAAAAGTATTGGCTGCGACGGATACTTTTCACGACATAATGCTGAAAAACCTCCTTTTTCTCTGGTCCTCCTATTCGCTTGAGATTAATGAATCAAACTCGTGCATTGACTCGTATAATATATGGTTGGATTTTGAATCTTGCATAAAAAAAGTGTGTGCGAGCTTTTCGTCTCTTGTTGCGTTTACTAGAGAGGACGTGTGTTTTCCTTTGGGTTATATGAGGATGCATTCTTGTTGAGAGATTATTATTGTTGTGTCTCTAGACAATGGCCTGTATCATCTGGTATGCTATCTGAAGTAGATAGAGAAACCGTACACAGGACTTGCATTAGCCGTTTTCTCTTGCAATGTTGCTGGAGAAGCTTGTAATAGGACCTCGAGGGAGAGGATATGAAAGTAGTAACAAAAGTGAGAATGACTCGATCTTACGGTATTCCCAAGTTGCGTATCCTTCGTCAAAAGAAGGGCTTGAGTTTGGGGCAACTGGCTGATCTATCTGGCCTGCGTCGCGATACTATTACTCACCTTGAGACTGGGCGTGAAGAAGTACAACCCTATCATGTACGTATTTTGGCGCGTGTTTTGGGTGTTCCCACATTAGACCTTGTTTCTTAATAAAGCTAGATCGGATTGATGTGAGGGCATCTACAAGGTGCCCTCTATGTCATTCTTTTTAATATACAGCATGCTTGCCCGTCTTGGGTGGTTGCCAACATATCGCCAACCGTCTGAGACGGGCAATTTGCATTCTGAAGAGCGTACGCAGCTTTTTGTGCAGCAGCAGCAGCAATGGAATTCACAATTGGATGTCTTGATCTTAAGTGCCTCAGGTGGTCTGGAGAAGGATGTACTGGCTATTGATTCTGCGTATCCGAAGAATTTTTATTGCCAACGAGAGTTTTATAAATTATATATCTTTTGATTTTCTGTATCGAAGTGTCTGTATTTGATCCCTGGTGCAGAAAAGTAATATGGCACACAACTTTAGCACTTTAAAGACTCTGACTACTCAATGCGTCTCTATTTCATGTTTCAGTGTATTGATTGTTGTGTCCAATACACCGATACGACTCAGAATTTCGGCAGTCTTTTGTTGTTCAGCGCGGACAAAGCGTGTGTAGGGGGCAATGGCGTCCTCTATGCGACTGGTCGAGTTGTATAATTCTTTCTGAAACTGATCGTTCATTGTTGTGGTCAAGCGCCCCTGAAGTTCCAACATCTTTTCATCAAAAGCTTTTTTTGCCCGCTTGCGTTGTAACGGAATGATGCCGTAGCCAATGAGTAGGAAGCCAATACCTGCGATAATGCCTGTAACATCAGCTGCCAGTGTACCCATAACGGTGACAATGAGTGCACCCAATCCGATACCACCGGCTCCTGTAATTACCGCTGACGCTACTGTATTACGCATATCTAGAGAAATTTGCGTCGCTTCTGCCTCATGATCATAGGTGTTGACGACTCCTGTAACAGTATGGGAGACCGATTGTAGTAGTACACGGCGATTATAGTCAAATTGTTTGCTGATAGTACCAAGCATTCTGTCATCGCGACGTAAGCTCACTTCGCGGCGGCGGTCGAGATACTCCATGACATTTTGCCAGAAGTGATGTTCTTGCTCGACCATCCAATCGATCATTTCTTGCACTGTGAGCTCGATTTGAGAGGCGCTCTCGCCAAGCACTACATGCTCAAATTCTTGTCGAATATGCTCTTTCTGAACAAGATCCAAAATATGACGCAGACGAATAGTATCCTCAAAGAAGTCATCTCCACGTTTGCGCATCTCCAGCACAATATTGATAATCTCTGCCAGACGATGCTTGAAGTTCTTCTGCATGTCATCCGCATAAAACTTGAGTTGCTCATCGATAGTTGAAACAGTGCGAGCGTCTTCTGCTAGCAGTTTTGCACGTGCCTCGACTGAAGAGCTGGTCTGGCTTAAAAGACGTTGCATGACTCCTAATGGACTGAGTAATTTCAGACGGATACGCTCTTCTGCGTCGAGCGTTTCAAAGAGATATTCTTCCAATTTTCCAAAGTGACTGCGTTCCCACTGTTCGACTGCCTGATGACCAATGGCCGTACGAGCCTGCTGGGCTTGTTGGGCAGATACGGAAAAAAGATCTGGTTGAAAGCCAAGGAGTTGCTGGCAGTTATCTCTAATGAATTGCGTGATTTTATTGAGTTCTTCTGGTGAGCGTAATAGATCGATTTTATTCAGGATAATCACGACTTTTTTGCCCCAGGCACGAATACGTTCTAAAAAGGTTTTCTCGCTTTGCGTGAAAGGACGATCCACTGATGTTATAAAAAGGATCAGGTCGCTACGTGGTACAAACTCTTCTGTCAGACGTTGATGTTCGAGGAGAACCGCATTAACGCCAGGTGTATCAACGATACTAATATCGCGTAAAAATTCGGCTGGATAGTCTAGCTCTACAATATCTTGCTCCTGCATATGTTGAGACTCTTCTTCTCCGTAGCGCAGGATGGTGACTTGATGGGTTGTAGGGATCACGCCTTCTTCCAAGACTGGATTATGCAGAAGGGCGTTAATACACGCAGATTTTCCCGCATTGAATTCGCCAACGATCACTAGGAGAAATAGATCATCCAGCGAGGCCGTGACCTGACGTAGGGTTTTTTCATACGGTTCGCCGCCTTCGAAATTTTCCAGGCAGCTCGCTAGATCAACCGCAATATTCTTTTCCTGCTGTAGCAGTACACGTTGTCGTTCTTGTAAGATCGCTTTTGCCATAAGAACATATCTCCTCAGCAAGGACATTCTTTAAAATCTTGGAAAGCCGCATTGTGACGTCTCCTTGCAAGTAGAAGTCAGCCTGCGTGACAGCATGTATTTTTTATAACCTGGACTAGTATGTTGTCATCTATGATCATAGAACTATTCTGATTATTATACGTTAAAGCGTATATGAAGAGAACAGATCCTTTGGAAGGACCTGAGGCACAATAACTTTCAGCGCTTTGGGAACAACACGTAAGAAGGTTGGTTGTTCGTCTATATATGTATGTCCCATTGGCTCACCATCAACCTGAATCGCCACAGGCTGGCGGGTATAGATTTTAATGGTATCACTTGTCTCATAATGCACCCACTGTTTCCTCTGACGACGGCGGAGTAAGAAGTCTATGATAACAGCTCCGCGTTTCAATAAACTTTGTTTGTGGATGATACAAATATCCAACAGACCGTCGTCACACTTGGCTTGCCAGGTATATTTAAGCGCTCCGCCATATAATTGTGTATTGCCAATAATTATTTGGATTGCATTGGCTTTCATGTTACGTTGTCCTAAATCCAGGGTGGTGCGAAAAGCAGGATAACGTGCTCCCCACCAGGCTGCGATAAGCAGATAGCCAAGTATGCCAAGGCGTTTGACCGGTTTTTTCTCGATCGCTTGTGTTACTTCTCCATCGATACCGATGCCAACCATTAGGAGGAAGTAACGTTCATTGATTTTACCCAAATCGATGTATCGAGTTTGCCCATATAAAAGGATATTACAAGCGCCATTGAAGTCTAGTGGAATGCCTACCTCGCGCGCCCAGACATTGATAGTTCCGCTTGGTAAGACTCCCAAAGCGGTCTCGCTCCCTGCGAGCTCCTGGATGATTTCATGGATGGTGCCATCTCCTCCGATGGCTACAACAACGTCGATATGTTGCTTGACGGCTTCATGGGCGATGTGTCGGGCATCACCACCGGCTTGTGTCAGTTTCAATTCTGCCTGCCAGCCTTGTTTTTGTAACGTTGAGCAAATGTGCTCGATTTGGCGCGAGTGGAAAATATAGCTACCAGAGGTTGGATTGGCGATCAAAATAGCTTTTGGACTGTGCTTTTCGCTGGAAACGTCAGGTTCTTTTTTCGTTTCTTGCATTGTGAGCCTCTTTGGACCTTTTTATTGGTTATTCAACTCTCTCACTCAGTGTATTCATGCTTATCATTTTGTGAAGGGGCAGAGACAGAGCCAATTGGGCATTATTTGGTAGATAAGTAGGTTTGCTATCGCTAGATACATAAATATCATATACATTCTGTAGTAGTTACTATTTCTACTATTTCTACTACGTTTGACGAATGAATTTAGTTGTAATAGCACATCGGCATGTGTGCTTGGAAGCGATAAATGTTTTAATCGACACGTGGTACACGCGCTAAAAGCTCTGAAACGACTTCGTAATTGACGGTGCCTAGCCGTTCGGCAACTTGTTCAGCTGTCAGAGTCGCAGTGCCTTGTCGTCCAATGAGTATAACCTCGTCACCCATGCGGGCCTGAGGTATATGCGTGACATCGACCATACATTGATCCATGCAGACTCGCCCCAGGATGGGGGCTTCCTGTTCGTGTATGAGGACACTTCCCCAGTTCTGAGGGCTGCGGCGAAAACCATCGGCATAACCTACAGGTAAAACGGCAATACGGGTGGGGTGTTCTGTGATATAGGTACTTCCATAGCTAATACCCTCGCCAGCCGGAATCCACTTAACCTGCGAGACCTGAGTTTTAAATGAGAGTGCGGCACGAAAACCTTCTGGTACCTGCACATATGGAGATGGATCTAGTCCGTAGATAGCGATGCCCGGTCGGACCATATCAAAATAAGCATCAGGCAAGGTAAGAGTTGCAGCACTATTGGATGCATGTACAATTGGTGGTCGTAATCCTTGCTCAGCTAAAGCCTGAATTACATTTTTGAAGCGGGCAAGTTGTAGCTGTACATGACTACGATCTTCCGCATCTGCTTTTGCAAAGTGGGTATAGATGCCTTCAAGGATTAATCCGGGCATGTTGCTGGCCTCACGTACCAATTCAAGGATTTCACTATGCTCTTCATGACGGATACCAAGTCGTCCCATGCCTGTATCTATCTTGACATGGACCTTCACTATCTTATCAAGCGCTAGGGCCGTATGGGATAATGTTTGCGCTTCTTCTTTAGAGTAGATGGTAACGCTGACTCCTAGTCGTATGGCTTCGCGCATTTGCCAGCGCGGCACATAGCCAAAGACTAGAATTGGAGCTTCAATATGGGCTTCACGTAAAGGTAGTGCTTCACTGACTGTTGCTACTCCTAGCATAGTTGCACCATTCTGGAGTACTGTACGCGCTACTTTCAACGCACCATGTCCATAAGCATCCGCCTTGAGGGCGACCAGTACCTGAGTCTGTGGACCAACGAGCGATTTGATATGGCGTGTGTTGCTTCCAATCGCATTCAGATCTATTTCGACCCAGGTTGGACGTTCGGCATGCATAAAGAAGATCTTTTTCCAGCCGGGAGTTTGACGTACCAGTTTTTCTGATGCTTCCCAGGGATGGGCCATAAGCATTTCTGTGACACGCTCCATGCGCGTTTCCTCTGAGCCCTTGATCAGGATCACATCATGTATTGGTTGTCCATCATCTGCGCGTTGAAATTCTTCTGCTACTGATTGTTCTAAGATGCGCCTGGCTGCTTGGGCCGCATCTTCATGTGTTGATGTCATAACAACGTGCCTGGCATCTAAACCCGCTTGCTGCGCCGATTCGGCTAGGAGCGCAGCCCATTCGCCGCGTGTAATAAGATAATCGACGTATTGCGCAACTTGTTGTCCTAGAGTTCGGTGGGCCTCTTCCTCAAAGATACCAAGATTGAGCATGTCGCCAAGTATAGCAATACGGCGACCATGAGTGGGGGTTAATGCGTCAAGTGTTTGCAAGCCCGCTAGTACAGATGCTGGCGTGGCGTTATGTGTATCGTCTAAAAGCATAGCATGTTGTACGCCCGGTAGAGGATTGAGACGGCCTTGCAATGGCTGTAAGGTTTTCATGGACTGTTCCAAACCTTGAGGCGAGATCCCACGGCTGAGTCCAATCTGATAGGCTGCCAGCATTGTATCTATATGATGCTCTCCAAGAAGTTGTGAATGCAGGTTGATTGTATCTTGCATATAATTTTCGGTAGCTCTTTTTTGATGGATGCTGGTTTGTGTTCCATTCCAGCCCACGTGCGTAGTCTGTTTGAGGAAATCTGCCGCACCCTGTGGATTGTCCGGTAGAAATGGATGGCAGATCACGTTTGGATTCCCTGTTGAATTATTGCGTTCTAGTAGTGATCGGATAATGGGATCATTTTGTTGATAGAAGAAGTGCCCTCCATCTGGTAGGGAGGTTAAGAGTGTTCCTAGTTCGGCGGCTAGATGTTCCATTGAACTGAAGTATTGCAGTTGGACTGGGCTGACGTTGGTGAGAACTCCAATATGAGGACGTAGCATGCGGCAGAGGGCTGCGATTTCACCTGGATGGTCACAACCAAGCTCAATTACAACATATGTTTGCTGTTCTTCCAGCCGTCCTAACGAGAGTGGAATACCAAGCATATCATTGTAGTTTTGCCAGCTACGAAATGTATCGAATTGCTGGGCAAGGACCGATGCAATGGCCTCTTTCGTACTAGTCTTGCCAACGCTGCCGGTCACCGCGATAACCGTTGGATGCCAGATCTCTAAGATGGTCCGGGCGTATTGCTGTAAAGCTAGACGTGTATCTTCAACGACCACCACTGTTACATCATCACTGGCGAGCTGTGCTTGCACCTGTTCTGACAGGTGTGCTAGAGCATGTTTTTCAATGAGAAGTCCTGTTGCTCCTTTACGTATTGCATCAAGCAAGAAATCATGACCATTACCTCGTTCGCCGCGTACCGCGACGAACATCTCAAGTGGAGCGGTCTGGCGTAAATCATGAGTAAATGCATTGAAATGTGTATACTTGCCCTGGTGACGCAATAATCCTTTTGTAGCGGTTAATAAGTGGTCGAGATAGATCATGGCACTCCTCTTCACATATCCTGGCATGCAGCGCGAGATAGGATTCTTCTTTTAAGACTACCACATCAAATTGATTGGCGCTTGTTACGAAGTGCAGTTGTGATGCCGTCACGCACAAGTTTTCACGACGGCTTTCTCTTCTTTCGTGTAACAAGCTTTAGCACTGAGTAGTGCGTACATATTGCATATTACCAACTCGCTTTACAATACCGTCTAGCTCTAGCATTGTCAATGTTGAGGTAACTATGTTCGCCGCCAGTTGTGACGTACGAGTCAAGTCATCGATATGCAGAGGTTCACGTGTGAGTAGCGTCAGGAGTATTCTCTCCTCTTCGGTTTGAGGTTTGTATGGAGATGGAGGAGCCTCATCGTTTTGCGGCACCACATAAATGTTGAGATGTTCGAGAATGTCAGTGACATTTGTGACCGGATGTGCTCCATCTTGGAGTAATTTGTTGGTGCCTGTTCCACTCGCTGAGAATATATTGTTGGGGACGGCATACACTTCTCGCCCCTGTGCGAGCGCTGAGTTAGCTGTAATGATCGAGCCGCTTTTTTTAGGGGCTTCGGTGACGAGGATACCTAGCGATAAGCCAGAGATGATATGGTTACGGGCTGGAAAATTACCTGGTTCGGGTCTGATGCCAAGCGGAAATGATGTGATGAGTGCACCTTGTTCTGAGTCAACAATTCTCCTGGCTAGATGGTAATTGGCCGGTGGATAGATGGTATCTAGTCCACAAGCTATGACGGCAATTGTGCGGCCCCCATGATCAAGAGCAGTTGTATGTGCCACTGTATCGATACCTAGCGCCAGACCACTGACAATGGTGATTTTTCCTTTGACGAGTTCTTTTGTAAGATGTTCGGTAACCTGGCGGCCATAGGCACTCATTTTTCGTGTGCCTACAACCCCGATGGCATAGTGTAGATCATCCTGAGTAAGTTGACCGCATACGTAGAGGACAGGAGGCGCATACTCGATTTTGTGTAAGAGTGGTGGATAGTTGGAGTCTTTCCAGGTGATGACCTGGATGCGTAGTTTTTCCAGTCGTGTGAGTTCATGCGGAGGATCGATAACGGCTCGCTGTTTGCAAAAACCGTCGATGGTTCTCTGATCGAGTCCCGCGGCGGCTAAATCTTTTGTTGTGGCCTGCCAGGCCTGAGCAACATCTTCCTGGAAGAAATCCAACAACAACTGAAAGCGTACCGGTCCAATGCCCATAACGCGACTAAAGGCGATCCAGTAGGCCAGATCCTCTAGGGATAGCGCATTAGATGGATAATAGCGAGTTGATGCATCATACACTTCCACCCGTCTCTGCTCCTTGCCCATCATACTTTTCTCCTCCTGTGATATCGAGTCTGTCTCTCTTGCGATATTGGTTTGGTTGGATGTTTACATCGACGACACGTTACAAACTGTCTCAATAGCCTGATGATATCTATCCTTATTATATGCGATCGAAGGATGTCCAGCGTCACTTTGCGTATCTACATAGTACGTACGTTTTAATGGTGTTATATGATTATACGAAGTATAGACTTGTTGAAGATCAATTGACCTTTCGGATTTGTTCCTGTATACTCTTGTTTACTTGTGATGAGGGACCTGCAAAGGGTTTTTCAACGTTTTTCGTGTTCTCTATTTTCGCGGCAATGAGCTGAAGCGAGCGTGTGATGTGGATGGGAGGATGCCAATTGTATGAGTAACTATTGGGAACAGCAACCTGACAATAATCAACAGCAGAATGAAGGAAGTTCACATCAAAAGAAAGGAGGGCTATTACAGAATTATAGAAAACAGCAGCAACAGGAAACGCCCTTTATACTCGACTCCAATAAAATTGAGGCTTTGACACCGGAGCCGGTTGAACCTCTTCAGCAACCTCTGTCACACATGCTAAAACCAGATTCACTTCCTATACTTGCTGAACCTAACTCAGATCTATCTTCTTCATCATTTGATGCCTTGCCAGAGGCTGGATCAGCAGGATCAGGGAGACAATTTTTACGCCCCCATAATCTGTTGGCTCATACTATGGATATGGTGCGTCGTTGGTCTGGTAAGGTCGCGGTTGTTACGCACTATCAAGTTCAACCACCAGCACCTTATATGGAACGTGCCAATTCGTCTGGCGAGAATGATGTACTTCAGATATCGAAAACTGTTCCTTGGAGGCGGTCACGCATACTGCGTACCAGCATGTATATGAAGCAACGTCGTGAGCGTTGGCAGGGAAAACCTCAGCAGATCTGGGTAAGTATCATGCTGATGGTGTTTTTTCTCTTTGTTTTTTCTTTATTCGCTGGATCTGCCTATAGTTATGGCTATTTCGAGCGGCAGATGCCACGTATGAATGAATTGGCTAATGCGCACATAGCGCAAAACACACGTATCTATGACCGTAATAATGTTCTGCTTTTTGAGGTCTATGATCAGAATTCAAAACGAGGGGGACGACGTGTGGTGGTTCGATATACTGATATTCCCAGAGTTATGCAAGATGCTATGGTAGCGATTGAAGATAAAACCTTCTGGATGAATGCTGGTATTGAACCGCTGGCGATTATACGGGCTGCTGCTAGACAGTACGGTGGCGGTAGTACATTGACGCAACAAGTGATTAAGAATCTTTCGAATAAGCATGAGTATGCCTTAAATCGTAAGCTGACTGAGGCTGCGATGGCTATTGGTTTGACGCAACAGTATTCCAAGAGCAAAATTCTCGAAATGTATTTTAATATTGCTCCTTTTAGTGCACAGACCTATGGAGTTGAAATTGCAGTCGAAGATTATTTTGATCTGATACCAGATTGCCGAACCAATGAGCGTTGCGTTCCAGGTATAACAAAGTTGAATTATAATCGACGTACAAAGCACGATGATCCGCTGCTTGGATTGGCACGTGCCTCGCTTCTGGCGGGTATACCTAATCAGCCTGGCTTTGATGATCCCACGCTGGGCGATGAGGCGAAACAGCGTGCTATTGCGCGCCAGGGGCTGGTACTCCAGCAGATGATGGCGCAGCATATTTCAGTAGCCGGCCTGGGCCAGATTACTCCTGCGATAGCCATTCAGGCGCAAAAAATGATGGAACAGACCAATTTTCATGCGTATACACGCTATAAACGTGCTCCACACTTTGTCGATTGGGTCGTCAATCAAGTATCGAGCACGTTGGGTAATGGCGATACGATGACAGGCTATACGCTTTTTCAGAAGGCTGGCCTTAACATTCGAACGACGATTGATGTAAATCTAGAGGAGTATGTTGAACGTGCAGTTGACCGTCATATCAATCAGCCTGAATATCAGAAGGTGAGTGGATATTATGCGACTTTACGTACAAATAAGAATTTGCATACAGCGGCTGTCGTGGTGATGGATGCGAAAACAGGTGAGATTCTGGCGATGAATGGAAGCGCCGATTATAGTTCGGAAGACCCTAGAGTTGGTGGACAATTCAATGCGGCAATCAATGCTCGACCTCCAGGTTCGACCTTTAAACCTATCGAGTATGCTACCGCATTTCAGATGGGATGGTCTCCAGGTTTAATGCTACAGGATGATCGGACTTATTTTCCCAATCATGCCCAAGCCGGAATGGTTCTTCCTACGAATGATGATCAAATTACGAAACCACATGTAGCGATCTATGCGCCTTATGACTATGGTCATACATATACCCATCGACTTGTGACGTTGCGGACAGCAATCGCTAACTCCTATAATATTCCGGCAATTAAATCAATGCAATTCTCAGGGGCGAATGAGGTGCTAAATACTGCCCGCCGTCTGGGAATTACCACTCAAGCGAATACCGGATTAGCTTGGTCCCTGGGTTCAAAGGATGTTCCTCTCTTGCAGATGGTCAACGCTTATCAGACATTTGCTAATGCAGGTGAGCGTATTCCGCCACAGAGTGTTTTGGATATTTGGGACAATTATGGACATAATCTTTATCATTACGATGCAACGAAACCAGCTGCCGGACGCGTGTTTTCACCACAGATAGCATATATGATGACTTCTGTACTCTCAGATGAACCATCACGTGCTCCCGAATTTGGCAGTGATCATGATCTGTCTTTTGCTGATATCGATCCCTCGTGTGCTTATTCGCGCGCTGTCTGTCGGCATCAGGTCGCTGCAAAAACGGGCACGACCGATGATTTTCGCGATAACTGGACGATTGGATATACTCCAGATGTTGTTGTCGGAGTCTGGGTTGGCAACGCTAATAATGAGAAGATGAACGATGTGATTGGCATCACTGGCGCAGGTCCTATCTGGCATAGTGTCATGGAGCGCGTAGTAGGACGCTGTAATGAGAATCCTATGTATACCAACGCCTTTGTCGTCGCAGACCAGATTCCCTGCGGACCAGATTATCATTTTCGTTTTTCTATGCATCCTGCATGGATGTTCAACATACCTGATGGAGTCCAGCAGGCAAATGCGTTTGTTTCCACTGGATATAGCGCCAGCATATTTGACTGGATTATGGCGCGACGGTGATCATTGTTGCGAAGAACGTAGCTATTTGGTTCTCCTCTCCACTTTGCGGCAGCTGACTCTGGTTTGTGTGGATGAATGGTTTGCGTGGCTCAAGCCGCGCAAACCATTTCTTGACTACAGAGTGTATTGCTTCTTGCGTCAGAAGTTGGTGTTGGTGTTGGATGTCATTCTCATGCTTTATGTATAGAAAGAAAGATTTTATAGAAATTGAAAATACTCTACTAATACAAATGCTATCCAGGCTGGAGAAGATATCCGGTATAGAATAGGCCTCATGGTAAATATTGATCCCCAAAATAGGTGATTGTGTTAGCGTGTATCAATCGGTTCGTCAAGATATATGACATTCGGAAAGTTTTTATGGCGTAGGTGGTGGGAGGCCGAATGATTGAGCAAATGTGCGAAGCGGGAGCTGCTATGTACTCTCTAACGTCCTCCTAATTATACCTGAGTACTTCGTTCTTTGTATAGAAGAATGCTGATTTGCATATTTTCTATATTTGACGAAAACCGGGAATGGAAAAGCGTGGGGGACGATTGTTATATTTTTGTGGTGTGTGGACTGCGGTATGCAAGCAGTGATACTCTCCACACGCTGATGCTAACTTGAGGATACTGTATGAGTGATAATTGGAAGCAGGATGCTGATCGTAATAAGCAAAATACAGATAAAAGTTCACCGCCCAAGACAGGGGGATTATTACGCAGTTATAAATCGCAGCAAGGGGACGAAAGTACACAAATGTCTCCTGGGGCTAATCCTACCCCGTCGCCAGTGGAGCCAGTTAAGAAGAAGACTGGGTTGCTGGGAGGAGCATATAATCAGCCATCTCCAGTGGAGCCAGTTAAGAAGAAGACTGGATTGCTGGGAGGAGCATATAATCAGCCATCTCCTGCGCCGCAAGTGCCAGATGTGCCACCACAGGCATCATCTTCGCGGTCCTTATTAGGATCATCAGCACCAGCAGGCTCTCAACCGCCTGTACAGCCGTCACAAATGTCAGGAGGACCGGCTGTTAGTCAACAGCGCCGTGGTGGTCTGTTGTCCAACGCAGCTAGTATGGTGCATCAATGGTCTGGTCGAATGAGCTCTGTGGCTGGTCATACTGTACAGCCTCCCGCACCCTATCTGGATCGTTACCGTCCAATGGCGATGCCGATGGAGGCGAGTGCCTCTGAGATTAGACAGCAGGCCAAACGCTGGAAACGCTCCAGGACTCTACGTATGTATCAGCATGTGCGTCAGCGCCGCTTAAAGATGAAAAAGGGGCCTAATAGCGCGGTTTTAATTTCTATTGCCGTCTTTGCTGCACTAATTATTTTTGGATCCTTCGGTGGCGCAGCGTATGGTTATGGATATTATGTACAACAAGAGCCAAAAGTAGCACAGTATGCTAATCAAAAAATTCCGCAGGATACCCGTATCTATGATCGCAATGGCGTGCTACTTTATGATGCTTATGATAATGCCACTTCGGTATATGATGGTCGTCGGGTGACCGTTACATATAACGAAATCCCTAAGGTAATGCAGAATGCGATGATCGCGATTGAAGATAAAAGCTTTTGGACTAATGATGGTATTGATCCTTTGGCCATTGTACGTGCTGGTGCCAGTTCATATGGTGGTGGTAGTACATTAACGCAGCAGGTAATCAAAAATTTGACCCACGATTCGGCGCCAAGTTATCAACGTAAATTGACCGAAGCGGCAATGGCCATTGGCATGACACAGCAATATCCTAAGTCGAAGATTCTTGAGATGTATTTCAATGTAGCCCCCTTTGGTGCCACAACCTATGGAGTTGAGGTGGCTGCTGAGGATTATTTCGGTCTGAAAATGGATTGTAGTCAAGTCAATACGAAATGTGTTCCTGCAATTTCGCAGCTTGATTATAATGCTCAGACGAAGAAGAACGATCCTATTTTAGGGTTAGCTCGAGCCTCGTTTTTGGCTGCTCAGCCGAATGGACCATCTAATACTGATCCGACTCTGGGCTCGGCGAACGTAACGCGATCATTAGCACGTCAGAAACTGGTGCTGAATGCTATGATTACGCAACATTTGACGCTTGATGATGGTAGACAGATAACGCTAGCTATGGCAACTGAAGCTGAACAAATGATGGCAAAGCTGACGTTTAAGCCTTTTACACATGATAAGCGTGCTCCTCACTTTGTGGACTGGATTATTGGACAGGTCGAGGCAGCTCTGGGTGGTGGAGAAGAGGGAGCTTATAATTTCCTCACTGGTGGTTATAATATTCGTACCACACTTGATGTCAACCTGAATGATTATACCCAGGCAGAGATCACTCGCCATCTGGATGAAAAAGACCTGCAGCTATTTCCTCAGCCAGCTCATATGGCTACTTTGAGTACGGATGATAATATGAATGATGCGGCGGCCATTGTGATGGATGCCAAGAATGGTGAAATTCTATCGATGATTGGCAGCGCCAACTATTATGATAGTAATATCAAGGTGGGCGGTGAGTATAATGTGGCTGCTCCGCCAAACGGAGACCTTGGGCGTGCTCCTGGGTCAACCTTTAAACCTATTGAGTATTCTACCGCCTTTGAAGCAGGTTGGTATCCAGGTATGATTGTGCCTGACCAGCTAACTGCTTTCCCTAATGGTATGCCTGCTGGTACAACAGTACCTACTACGGTTGATAAGGTTGATCCCAAATCTAATTTATATGTGCCACCTGACTATGGTAATACTTATCACGGAACGGCCGTTGGATGGACTGTTCGCCTTGGTACTGCAAACTCCCTTAATGTGGCTGCCATGCGAGCTATGCAGTATGCAGGCACTGACAATGTGTTTAACACTGCTAAGCGCCTAGGTATTACTACGTTGACGAATAATGGTATGGCTTGGGGTTTGGGTGCGCAAAGTGTTCCTCTTATTCAGATGACAGATGCGTATCAAACCCTGGCTAATGGCGGAACTCGTGTGCCTCCACAGGGTATTTTAGATATTTATGACAACCAGGGCAACAATTTATTCCATTATAATGAGCAAGCTGTACCAGCAGCGCGCGTGTTCTCGCCTCAGGTCTCATACATGATGACTTCTGTCTTGATTGATGAGCCAGCTCGTGCTTTTGAGTTTACGGGTGACCATGATCTTTCGTTTACAGACAAAGAGGCTGATTGCGGTTATGTCTCTGAATGTAGTTTGCAGGTCGCTGCAAAAACTGGTACGACGGATGACTTTAAAGATAACTTGACTATGGGTTATACACCCGATGTAGTTGTTGGGGTTTGGACGGGTAATGCGAACGATGAAGCTATGTATCAGAATGTTGTTGGTATTACAGGTGCAGCACCTATCTGGCATAATGTAATAGAACGTGCTGTGGGTTGGTGCAATGTCGACGCAGATGGCGTTCCTTGTGGACCCAATTACAACTTCCAATTTTCAAAAAATCCGACCAGGACCTTTACGAATCCCGGTGGTATTAGCAAACAAGAGACATCAATTCTCACTGGGCTGAAAGGTACTGGCGTGTATGACTATGTCATGGATGGCCAGGCCCCGCAGCAAGCTGGTATGCCAGTAGTAGTTGCCCCTCCTTCTCCACCTGCTGGTCCTCCTCCTCCGGTTACCAATCCTGGAAAGCCGCCAAGGAAGATGCCTTAAATGAGATAGTTGTAGTAGCTTATTCCCGCTAAACGAGTTATCTGTGATGGTTCGTTTAGCGGGTTTTGTGTAAGTGGCATGTTTCTGACCAATAAACACTTTTAATCCTCGCTGTGCTTATGGCGCGTGCCCGCATGTCAGTTCTTCTTTATGTCAATTTGTGGTTGTGTAAAGACTTGACAATCGGCCTCGGAGAGTGCTATTCTGTATTTGCAGTCTCCGAGTGAGACTGCTAGCAATCGTAGTTGACAGATGTTGTATCATCCGAGCATATCCCTAAACAATATGCCAGGAGGGTACAGCAAGACAATCGAGGAAAGCAAGTACATGACACCTCTGAGCCCACGCAAACAGCAGATCTTGCGTGCGCTGGTCGAAGAATACATTTATAATGCGACGCCAGTGGCGTCGGAGACCTTAGTACGTAAGTATACTCTTCCATTCAGTTCTGCTACCGTGCGACACGAATTAGCTGGATTGGAGGAGGCAGATCTCATTCACCAGCCACATACCTCTGCTGGTCGTGTACCTACTGATCTTGGCTATCGCTACTTTGTCGAACATCTCATGCAAGAATCCGCGCTGTTGCTCGATGAGCAGCGACTGATTCGGCATATGTTTTATCAGGTGCAGGACCAATTGGATCAATGGGTACGCCTCACGGCCTCAGTTATGGCACGCTTGTTACATAGCGCTGCCGTCATGACACCCCCTCGCTCCAGTGAAGGGCGCTTCAAACACTTTGAGGTCCTCTCGGTGACCGATCTTTCGGTTCACCAGGTATTGGTTTTAATGGATGGGTCGATTCAACAGCAGCGGCTCCTCTTAGAGACACCTGCACATCAAGAAGAACTGAGTGCTATTGCAGCTCGGCTTAATCCATTATTCCAGGGCAAAAGCGCCGATGAAATCAACGAGTTTCTGGTGACCTATGAGCCAGCTCCAGTGGAACGCATTATTGCTAACGGAATAGTTCGTGTCCTGGAGCAAAGTGGCGATATGCAGGGAAACATGTTCTTTGGCGAAGATATTGTGAATATTCTTGATCACACCGTCGTTACACCCTCTGATATCCGCATGGCACCTGAAGAAGAACGTGCTGAGCGTATTCGGAAAATGATTGAAGAGCTTGAACATAAGCGCTTGCAAAAAGTGATGGATGATATTGAGAATAAAAGCATCTTACCCGTATTGGCTTCTCATTTGCCGTCCTCTGAGGGGATACAGGTGGTTATTGGTGGAGAAAACCGTTGGGCTGAGATGAAAGATGTCAGTTTAGTCCTGGCGCGGTATGGGCAACATGGTAAGGTCGGCGGCATGCTAGGGATAATCGGTCCTACGCGTATGCAATATGGTCGTGCCATTGCCGTTGTACGATATATGGCTCAGGTGATGGATGAATTATTGGCCGAAGTTTATGGATATGATGAGTCATAACTCAGGTAGTATATATAAAATTTTTTAGGAGGCAACTGTGCCAAAGGTTATTGGAATCGATCTAGGAACGACAAACTCATGTGTGGCTGTGATGGAGGGCGGAGAGCCTGTCGTAATACCTAACGCAGAGGGTGCACGTACGACACCGTCTATTGTAGCTATCAATAAAAGTGGTGAGCGCCTGGTTGGTGAAGTTGCCAAGCGTCAGGCTATTACGAATCCAGAAAATACAGTCTATTCAATTAAGCGTTTTATGGGCCGTAAATTTGATGATCCTGAAGTTGATCGCGACAAGCGTTTGATGCCTTACCGTGTGGTTCGCGCCAGCAATGGCGATGCCTGGGTTGAGGTTCAAGGGAAACAATATAGTCCCCCAGAAATCTCCGCGATGATTTTGCAGAAATTGAAAAACGATGCGGAAGCATATTTGGGCGAGCGCGTAACACAAGCTGTCATCACCGTACCTGCGTACTTTAATGATGCTCAGCGTCAGGCAACCAGAGATAGTGGTAAGATCGCAGGACTAGAAGTGTTGCGTATTATCAACGAGCCAACGGCTGCTTCATTGGCCTATGGTCTGGATAAGAAAAAAGATGAGCGCATCGCTGTGTATGACCTGGGTGGTGGTACATTCGATATCTCTATTCTTGAGCTTGGCGATGGTGTCTTCGAGGTGAAAAGCACCAATGGTGATACACACCTTGGTGGAGATGACTTCGACCAGCGCGTAATTACATGGTTGGCCGATGAGTTCCGCAAAGAACAGGGTATCGATCTGCGTCAGGATCGCATGGCTCTCCAGCGCTTGAAAGAAGCAGCGGAGAAGGCGAAAAAAGAACTATCAAGTTCGATGCAGACAGAAGTAAATCTGCCTTTTATTACCGCAGATGCCAGCGGTCCAAAGCATCTGGCCGTAACGCTCTCGCGTTCGAAATTGGAGCAGTTGGTCGAGGATCTCGTCGAGAAATCCCGCATTCCTGTGACAAAGGCCATCTCCGACGCAGGTGTCCGCCCTGGCGACATCGATGAAGTTGTACTGGTTGGTGGTCAGACACGTATGCCAGCTGTACACACCATTGTGCGCCGCCTCTTCGATCGTGAGCCCAATCGTGGCGTGAATCCGGACGAGGTCGTTGCTATTGGTGCTGCCATTCAGGCTGGTGTGCTAACTGGTGATGTTAAAGATGTGCTGTTGCTTGACGTTACGCCTCTGTCCCTGGGTATTGAGACCCTGGGTGGTGTCTTCACTCGCTTGATTGAGCGCAACACAACGATCCCAACACAGAAGAGTCAGGTGTTCTCAACTGCTAGTGATAGTCAGCCCAGTGTGGAGATCAATATCCTCCAGGGTGAGCGCGAATTCGCTAAAGATAATCGCTCGTTGGGTAGCTTTATTCTGGATGGTATTCCACCGGCACCTCGCGGCGTTCCCCAGATCGAAGTGATCTTTGATATTGATGCGAATGGTATCGTGAACGTATCTGCTAAGGATAAGGGCACCAATCGTGAACAGAAGATCACGATTATGGCCTCCAGTGGTCTCTCCAAAGATCAAATTGATAAGATGGTCAACGACGCTGAATCTCATTCCGCCGACGACAAGCGTCGTAAGGAAGAGGTTGAGGAGCGCAATCTGGCCGATAGCGCAGCTTATCGTTCAGAGAAGAGCCTCGCAGAGATTGGCGACAAAGTTACAGCAGAGCAGAAGAGCGAGCTTGAAGGCAAGATCGCTGATGTACGTACGGCACTCTCAACTGATGATGTTGAGCGCATTAAGTCTTCACGCGAAGCTCTTGAGCAGGCGTTCTTTAAAATCAGTCAGGCAATGTACGGTCAGGCCGGACAGCCTGGAGCGGGCCCCGATTTCGCTGACGGTCAGCCTGGCCCCGATCAGGGAGCAGCCCCCACTGGTGATGACACTATTGAGGGTGAATACAAAGAGATGTAGTCGTAGAGAGGAGGGAATCTGTGTTACGTGAGCATGAGCAACGTTTCCACCAATCAAGTAAGCCTCCTCGGTCTGAGAGGGTAACAATTTTGTTACCCTCTCCTTCCTTTGTTTTGGCAGAGCCGATAAACGAAGGTATCCAGGTAACGAGTAGTAATACTGCTACTTGGGCTATTATCATTGTCTCTATTTTGTTCCATGATGTATTCTTAGATAACGGCTGATTGTGTGCAATAGCAGTAGGAAAGTAACTGGCATGGTTGGTTTTCGACGTTTGGTTGATAGGCTCAGGCTGGCAAATATATGTAACCTGTTTCAATGACGAATGGTGGCTCTGCACTCAATGAATGCAATAAATTATACATCTTATAGAGTAAATACTTGTTTTTCATCCAGTAGCGCGGATACGTTCGCGCCCTGTTTTTGAGGGTAAAGGACCAGCAGATGGCCGCAAACAAAAGAGATTATTATGAGGTGCTGGGGGTATCGCGTAATGCTACCGACGATGAAGTTAAAAAAGCCTTCCGTCGATTGGCGAAGCAATATCACCCTGACGCAAATAAAGAGCAGGGAGCGGAAGCCCGCTTTATCGAGATTAATGAAGCCTACGAAATTTTGAGTGATTCGCAAAAGCGTTCTGCTTATGACCGTTATGGCCATGCAGGGGTGGGAAGCGCTGCTGGTGCGGGTGCCCCTGGTTTCGACTTTGGTGGATTTAACAATATTAATGACATTTTTGAGACCTTCTTCTCAGGCAATGCCGGTGGTGGTACGCAACGCCGTTCTGGACCCCAGCGTGGCGCTGATTTACGCTATGAATTGACCATTTCCTTTGAAGAAGCTGTGTTCGGTTGTCAGAAAGAGATCGAACTCCCTCGTTGGGAGACTTGCTCGACGTGCCATGGTAATGGTGCGCAGCCTGGAACTTCAACACAGCGCTGTCCGGGTTGTCAGGGTTCTGGCGAAATTCGGCGTGTACAGCAGTCGATCTTTGGTCAATTTGTCAATGTGACGATGTGTGAGCGCTGTCGTGGTGAAGGTCGTATTATTACGACTCCTTGCGAAAAGTGTCGCGGCCAGGGACGTGTGCGTAACAATCGTCGCGTCGTCGTGAACATTCCAGCAGGCGTCGATGATGGCATCAACGTTCGTGTAACGGGTGAGGGTGAGGTAAGTGCGCGTGGTGGTACTCCCGGCAATCTATATGTTGTATTGACTGTCAAGACGCATGAATTCTTCAAGCGTCAGGGAAATGACATCATTTATGAATTGCCTATCAGCTTCTCGCAGGCTGCTTTGGGTGATGAAGTAGAGGTGCCGATTGTTGATGGCAAAACAACAACACTGAAGATTCCAGCTGGCACACAGAGTAATCGCTCGTTCCGCCTCAAAGGCATGGGTGTACCGGTCGTGCATAGTAGCGCTCGTGGAGATCAGCATGTGATCGTGAAGGTGGTGACTCCTACCAATCTAACGACCGAGCAGCGCCACTTGCTTGAGGAATTCGCACGTATTGAACTCGAACAAAGCGAACAGAATGGTAAAAACATTTTCCGTGACCTCTTCGAGAAAACGAAAGATGTATTCCAATAGCCATTAGAGGAATATTTTATATGGTGATTGGTTTTGTGGCTAGACTGCAAAACCAATCACCATATAAGTAGTGCGAAATTTCTCATGTGATGAGGAATCCTGAAAAGATAAGGTATGCCATCGTTAGCGTCGACGTTTGGAGATGCCTTCTTCAGTAGTATCTGTGCTTATAAGTTCGTAAAGCAAGGCAAGCCCCTCTTTAGGTCGTAGTATGCGGCCCAGACGTTGAATATACTCACGTTTAGTACTGTTACCGCTGACGATAATAGCGATACGACAATCTGGTACATCTACGCCTTCATTCAGTACGCGCCCCGTCACAAGCTTCGTATAGTCTCCACTGCGAAAACGCTCCAGGATTGTACGCCGCTCTTCAGTCGGTGTTTTATATGTGATACTTGGCATACGGAAACGGCGACTAATTTCATCGACCACATAGTTGTATTCTGAGAAGAGAATGACCTGGTCATCGCTATGTGCTAGCAGCAGGTGTTCAATCTCTGCATACTTGGCTGGTGCGTTCATCGCGATATTGCGGGCTTCACGCCAAGCCAGCATCGCCTCCCTTGCCTCGGGATCGCGTGCGCTCATGTAGATGATCTTTTGTTGAAAATCTTCTGGACTACGAATGATAATGTGTCGCCGTTGGAGAAATGCACGATAACGACGGCGTTGTTCTGTATAGCGTTCCTGGTCTTCTGGACCAAGGGCGATGTTGATCTGTTGTTCCTTGTACTGTGCCAGGAAATGCCCTTCGGTCAATTCAGATGGCGAACGACGATATACCTCTGGCCCAATCAATTCTTCTAGCTCCATATGAGCCATATCACTACGCTCAGGTGTGGCGCTGAGTCCCAGCCGTACAGGTGTAAAGGCACTTTCAGCGATGAGGCGATAGGTTGGCGCAGGCAGGTGATGACACTCATCGAAGATGAGCAGGCCAAATCGGCGCAATTCACGAGGATAGAGGGCTGCGGAGTCGTATGTGATGATCGTGATTGGTTTTAGCTCTTTTTCTCCTCCCCCAAACATGCCAATCTCCTCAGTGGGCAGTGAAAGGGCAGCAGCTAGCGCCACGCGCCATTGCTGCAAGAGATCGATCGTAGGGACCACTGCGAGCGTCCAGAGCTTCGTAGTATGGATTGCCATCGCTGCGACGAATGTTTTTCCTGCGCCTGTGGGTAGCACGACTACTCCACTATCATGTGCGGCGAGCCATCCTGTTAATGCTTCTTGTTGATAAGGCCGAGGCTCCATTGCCAGCGTAGTCTCGAAAGGAAGAGTTGGCCGCTCTTCGAATGCGACCTCGAAAGGCGTCTGTTGCTGCTGCAAGGCTAGTTTGATCGCGCTAAAGTGTATCGGAAGCGCCCGTAAGAAATGTGCACGTGCATCCAATTCTATCCTGGACATTATATCAGGAGAGAGCTGGGTACCAAAAAGCGTGCTCAGAAGTTCAAGACGTGATGCAGTATTTAAAGTATCCGGTGGGATAATGGCGAGATCGCGACCTCGCTGATCGATAATCGTGGTAGTCAAACCGTCACTCCTAGCTCCCATCAGCATAGCAACTGTCGCGTGGAGATGTCTCTAGACGTTTCAGTGAGCATTGTACAGACTCTGCCTGGGGTTGTCAATGGGAATCTTTTCATGCTATACGTTTATTATGAATAATATTTCATATTGACGAAAACCTGACCTATTGTGTCAATGTCTTGGATGGCATAAATGAAAGCGAGCATCCTTTGTTGTGGTTAGAAATGCAGCGTATCTATGATCATCCAATCGAGATTGATGTGTTTAATGTCAATGATATGGGGAAGGATATATGGAACTAGCACGACTCTGTTTGGTTGGTATCCGGCGGAGAAGAGCGTAAACCCAGACGCGTTTGCAGAGCGCTTGCCACGCTATAGGGATCGCGCTCACGCCTGGCTACATCTTCAGTCAGTGTTGTCCATTCGGCAGTATCCAGCTCGCTTTGCAGAGTTCTGGCAACTGCCTGTATGACCAACTGCTGGATTTCACTCTTCATCTGACGTTGTACCCGCTCTGACAATGTTCCGCTCTCCTGAAGATAGGTGTGATGCTTGTGGATGGTATTGATCAGTTCGGGAATTCCTTGTTCTTTGAGCGATGATGTTTTTAGTACTGGGATTTTCCAATCTGGTTGCTTGGAATGTCGTCGTCTGGAGTCGAGACTAAGTAGTGTGTTGAGTTCAGCGGCAGTCTGATCTGCTCCAGCCTTATCCGCTTTGCTGACGACAAAGATGTCGGCAATCTCTAGTATGCCTGCTTTGATCGCTTGAATGTCGTCGCCCATGCCGGGGGCAATGGTGACCAATACTGTCTGAGCCGTGCGCATGACTTCGACTTCTGCCTGTCCGGTACCAACGGTTTCGATGATAATAGGATCATAGCCAGCAGCATCCATCGCACGTACGACATCTCTGGTTGAAGTTGAGAGACCACCAAGGTGACCACGACTGGCCATGCTGCGAATGAAGACCTGGGGATCCCCCGCAAGTTCCATCATGCGAATGCGATCTCCCAGGATGGCTCCGCCAGTAAATGGACTGGATGGATCAATTGCGACCACGCCCACTTTGGCATCCTGTTTACGCAGTTCACGGACCATGCGGGTGACCAGTGTACTCTTGCCTGCTCCTGGTGAACCCGTGACACCAATAATGTGTGCCTGACCGCCATGCTGATGAAGTTCTGCCAGATAGCGATGAGCCTGTGGCAACTCATTTTCGATCAATGTAACCATACGTGCAAGGGCACGACGATCCCCATTGAGGAGGCGTTCAACGATCTTGTCCAAGGTAATACCTATATCTCAGCCAGACGGTCGGTCTGGATGTTTGCTCGTACAAAATGGATAATCTCTTCCATCGAGGTGCCAGGACCAAAGCAACCTTTGATGCCCATGTTTTTAATGGCAGGAATATCCTCATCGGGGAGAATCCCACCGGCAGCGATCAGTATGTCATCAACCTCATTTTGCTGGAGGAGCGCAACGATTTTGGGAAAGAGCGTCATATGTGCTCCAGAGAGGATACTTATTAAGATTGCATCAACGTCTTCTTGGATGGACGCCTCGACGATCATCTCCGGTGTCTGACGAATGCCTGTATAGATTACTTCCATACCTGCATCGCGCAAGGCTCGTGCGATCACTTTTGCCCCACGATCATGTCCATCAAGTCCCGGCTTGGCCACTAAAACACGGATTGGGCGCATACTCTGGACCTCAACCATACAAACTGACTCCTTGACTCACTACATTGTGAAGATTATTGCCACCACGTTTGTTCTGAAGCGCTGCTTCATACAGTGCACAAATAGCGCGTTCCTGTTCTTCGTACAGTTCATGGTGATGCGCTTCCAATTCTACAACCGATGATGATGGATTGCAAGAGTACATAAGGAGTCGGGCCCTGCTAATAATTGTTTCTTTTTCAGTATACGCTGTGTTGATAGGTATTGGAAGCTGAGACAGGACATATTGTTCTATCTGTGGTTGCACCCATTTATACGCGGTGTGTAGAACATATAAATATTCTTGCAGCAGTCGTGAGTTTAGCAGTGCTAGCAAAAAATAGAGTTCATCTTCAAGCGTAAATGTGGGGATAGTGGCATCTTGTAGCCAGCGTTTATGCTCGTTCATTTGGAGAATATAGAGCGTTTGGAGCACAATATGCCCTTGTAGGTCTAGTGTCGCTCGTAGACGACCAGAGCTTTTGACGAGCAGGATTTTTGGTTTAAGATAGCGTTCAAGGGGCTTCGCGATATCTTCACGAGCGATCCAGCCACTCCCTTTAGGTACTTCGTATGGATGTATATCGATACCACCGCGAAGAACAGGATATAATTGTTGCTGTTTTTGCGATGGTATTATGGAAGCGGTACTTTGCTTGAGTAGAGAACTGTCTTTGCCCAATTCTTCACCGCGTCGGATTAAGATGCATTCTCCCAGATAGGTGAGTGTGCGCAATACTTGATCTTGTATTGGCATGCGTAGTTGATTATGTACGTTCTCGATCAAGGTTCCTCTAACTGTGCTGAGCAAGTAACGTAATTCGGTACCGGGCTGCTTCTGTAATAGAATTTGCGAGACCATGTTATTGCTGCTTACTGACCTTTGAATATCCTGACACTCAGACCAGCGTGACCGCTGCCAGGAGATCGTGTGCTGTTTATGGGGAGGTTTTTTCTGCGCTATTATAACGACTGCGCCTACATAGGCCGCAAAGACGTCGGCTAGATGCCAGATATGATGTACCGTTGTTTCAGCCAGAAGCCGTTGTCTCTCGTGGGTAGCGTTGGCACGAGCAAGCATTGAATCGGGCAAGACCAGTCCGATCCAGCCACGTGGGCGCACGATTTGCAGTGCAAGATTTAAAAACAGGAGATAACTATCAGATTGTCCACGTTGATGTGTGGAGCGGTAGCCACTTAAATCATTGTTTTTGGTTGCCAAGTAAGGTGGATTGGCTAGAAAGAGATCAATATTCCCGCGTTGTTCCCAGGGAAAGGCTAGTCCATCGGCCTGGTGGATGTGTAGTTGGCGGAGGTGATTTTCCTGGGGGTGGATGCCCGCAAACGTTGAATGTAATTGGAGTTCTGCCAGTACACAGGCGATGGGATCGGGATCAAAGCCCCAGAGGTTACGTTGCATATATTTTGCCATCTGTCGGCTAGAACGGTTAGCTTGTTCTCCGTAGGTAAGCAAACGGCGTGCTGCACCCGCTAAGAAGTTTCCGCTGCCACAGGCTGGGTCGAGGACACGAATACGTGAGAGGTCCCGCTCGGGTGTATATCCGCAAGCATCCAGGATCTGCTCGACGAGAAGTGGTGGAGTTGAGAAATGTCCGCGAAGTTTACGCTCTTGTATTGGCAAATTGGCTTCATACCAATGCCGAAGGTCATACTGTTGTGTCATTGGCTGACGAGGGTCTATCTTTATTCTGCAGCAATTGTAGCGCTTCCCGTGCAGCTAAGCGACCAGCCTCTTTGATGCTGGATGCTTTCCCTTTCCCCAGAAGTTGTTCGTGTTCGAAGACGCCAACCAGGAAAATGCGATCATTATGGCGACCACTCTGTTCTAACACTCGATAGCGTGGCAATGTGCCGGTACGCTGCAAGATGACTTTTTGCAATCGTCCCTTGGGGTTGGTGTCGAGGGTGTGTATACTGACTATTTCTACCATGGGGAATATCGTACGCATGACAAAATTATGTGCCGCCTCGGTTCCTTGATCAATATGAATAGCTCCTACGATAGCTTCCAAGACATCAGCACATAATGAATCGCGTGAACGCTCATTGAAAGTGCGCAGATTTGCGATATCGACGCAAATGAAAGGGAAGAGTCCAAGATTTTGTCCTACCTGTGCGAGCACGCGGCGACTAACCACCTCTGATTTTAACGCAGTCATTTCGCCTTCAGAGGCATCAGGGTGAGTGCGATAGATATGCTCAACGACGTGCGCACTGATAATGGCATCACCCAGAAATTCAAGCGTATCATAGGAGTCGTGCACAGCCGTATCCGGGCAACAAGAATGATGAGTGATTGCCCGGTGTAAAAGTGTACGGTCGGAAAACGTAACCTGAAGCACTGTTTCTAAATTACTCAGGTTCGTTGGAATATCTGCGTCGTTCATACATCCCTATTATATCATAGACAAAGTCAGGATGGGGTTGGAAGATGCTCCTTCTTATCTAATCAATATCACTAGAATGGTTTATTTTGCGTTTTTTTCTCCTTAGGATAACCATCCTTCAGTTATGCCAATTCAGGCGAGTTGGTATGGCTGAAGGATGGTTGAAATATGGTTACATCAACTAATGTATTTCACCTGGCTGTGATAGCATAGTTTTGAAGAGAGATCATGACTGGAAAAACTACGTTATAATAGTGGTAGATGGTGTTCTCTCGTCAAATTAAACGCTTGCCTGGAGCTTTTATTTCTTATTGGTAGTTGTAAGACAATATTCATAAAGCTCATATTTTTCTACATTGTTCTGGCATTTATAAGTGCTATACTAAAAATGCAGAAGATACAAGTCACATGCATTTTATTGTGGAAAAATAGTTATCAGCGTTGATCTGATGTATATGGTTACTGATGACCATAGTAATAAGAATGGGTTATATTTTATGCGATATATACGCCGCTTCTGGACTTCTCGGCGTGTGCTGTCTCTGGCGGCTCTCCCACTGGCGTTGCTTCTGGTGCTGATCTGGTCTCCACCAGCGGAAGCACATGCAATTTTAATTAAATCAGACCCTGCTAAAGATGCCGTGCTTACGAGTGCTCCAACACAAGTAAGCATGTGGTTCACCGAGAATCTGAATTCGACTTTTAGTACTGCTGAGGTTGTTAATGCAGCCAATCAACGTGTGGATTCAAATAATGCACATGTGATCGCTAGCGATACAAAAGAGATGATTGTTTCTTTGCGAGCCAATCTACCACCGGATGTCTATGTAGTTGTCTGGCGGTCCCAATCTGCAGATGATGGGCATGTGTTACGTGGTTCACTACGCTTTAACGTTGCAAGTGCTAATGGAACTGTTCCGCAACCGAGCGGTAGTACTGTTCCTGGTACTGGTGTGCTTGGTGGAGCAACAACGACTGACACTGGGAGTGGTCAGCTGGATGGTCCGACCTTATTGAGTCTTGTGATGAGTACTCTCGTGGATTTAGGCGTGGTATTCTGGGTGGGTGCGCAGCTCTGGTATTCATTTATCTTGCAATTGCATGATAATGTTGATCAGGATCAACGTCACGCGGATCAGCGAGCTTTGCGGCGTTTTGAACGTTTTTTTGCGTTACCTGTACTTGTGGTACTATTATTGGCCAATATTGGTGTACTGATTGGACAAGGGTTGGTGATTGCCAATGATCAGTGGAGTCAGGCTCTGTCGTTGTCAACACTGCAAGGACTGGCGTCTGGCAGCCAATTTGGTACCTATTGGACAATGCGCATGGTGGTAGTGCTGATTGCTCTTGTGATAGCTGTTTTTGCTCTTGTGAAGCGCCAGCGTAGCCGTGTGATCGATGGAGTCATGTCTTGGGGCAACTTGATTCTGTCTCTTGCTTTGTTGATTGCCATTGCACTATCTGGTCACGCGTCTGCAGTCGGTAGCAATGTGCTGATCTGGTCTGTGTTGGGGGATTGGTTACATTTGTTGGCAGCCTCGCTCTGGATTGGTGGAATATTTTATGTCGCAGTGATTTATTTGCCTATCTTGCGTGACTGTTTGCCTCGTGAACGCATCCGTGTCCTACTTGCGACTTTAGCTCGTTTTAGCCCTCTTGCTATAGCTGGTGTCATTATCATGGCTGTGACCGGTCCATTGAATGCTATTGTGCATATGGATGCATTCTCGCAATTAATAACTACCGCCTATGGTCGATCTTTATTACTAAAAGTAGTCTTTGTCATTGCTCTGCTTGTAACCAGTGTTGTGCATGTTTTCTGGCTTCGGCCGCGCCTGGCAACGGTGTCCGAGCAATATGACATGGCTCTGCGTGACGCCGACATCGGAACCAGCATTGTTGTAGAGGATAGCGATCAGGGAGGAATAAGCCCACGTGAATCTCACGTATCTACCGCATCTCAGGTGAAAAATCTGGAAGCGAAAGTGGAGCAGCAAGCCCATCTGCTGAGTACTATCTTGCGTTGGGAACCTGTTCTGGGCCTAGCCATATTATTGTGTGCCGGACTACTGAATGTCTTTGCTGGTACATTGTTGCCTGCAGCAGCAACTAATCAGCGGCCATCAACGCAATCAGCCCCTGTTGCGAAGCCGTTTCAAGCCACTTTGCAAACAAAGGATAAGCAGTTTACCCTCAATGTAACCGTTTCCCCCAATCGTTTTGGATCGAATATTTTCACAGTAAGCGTCCTGGATAGTAAGGGAAAACCCGATACTCAGGTGGGCGTTTCTGTTTATACTACGATGCTGGATATGGATATGGGGACGGATGCGTGGAATTTACAGCCAGATGGTAAGGGACATTTTCGTCTGGAGGTCGATTTGAATATGGGCGGACATTGGCAGTTACGTTTTGAGGTGCGTACTTTGCAGGGTACTCTTCATGAGGGGACAATTGTAATGGATACGCCATTTTAATTGTGAGGAATGTAGGGATTACTATGAGTGGTTTTTATGTATCGTCGCCGCGTACTATCAGGTTAACAAGGAACTATATGCCTGCCAGAGCTGGTGGGCTGCTATTATCGTTGGGCTTAGTGGTTCTACTATTGAGTGCCTGTAGTTCGACTGCGAATATTAGTCAGTCATCAGTGCCTGTCGCCCAAAATGTGAATGGTTTTGGAACAGCCGCTAATCATGTACATGCGATGCTTGCGCTACCGAGTCAGGTTTTGGTGTTAGCGACCCATTATGGTCTTTACCGTTCGACCAATGATGGCAAGAACTGGTCAGGTCCTAATGCAACGATGAACAACATGATGGTCTCTTCACTTTCCAGTAGTCCACTTGATCTACAACATCTCTATGTGCTTGCTGAGCACTCTCTCTCCACACAGTCAGGTGGAGTGGGCCTATATGCTAGTGTGGATGGTGGAGTGAGTTGGAAATTTGTGTCGCAAGCGACTGTGACTGGCAAGATGTATACCGCTGTTGCGGGGAATCGTTCGGCCAATGAAGTCTATGCCTATGTTCCAACGAAAGGCGGCCATGGATTGCTTGTCAGCGAGGATGGTGGACAGCATTTCTCTTCTCCTGGGGCGTTACCTTTTGGACAAATCCTTGGCATTCAACCGCTTCCGGGCAAGCCAGGCCAGGTACTGGTGTACAGTAATGATGGCGTGGCGCGTAGTAGCGATGGAGGGGCACATTGGCAAATGGTGAAGAGCTTCAATGCTGCCGTCTATAATATGAGTACAGGTGGTGTGAATAGTACTATTTATGCGTCAGGTGATCAAGGTATTTTTACTTCGCAAGATGGCGGCAAGAGTTTTACTCTGGTTGATGCAAATGATCACTATAGTGCTTTAACTGCCACACCTAATCAAGCAGAGACCGTTTATGGCAAAACAGGACGCTCGATTTATAAAAGCATGGATGGTGGACATACCTGGAAGGCCTTACCACAAGTCCAGGGGAATCTAGAAAATCTGGTTCCTGATCCGCAGACACCTTCGCGTCTTTTCTTGTCATTGTCTTATCCATCGGGCGTCCAGATGTACAATGCGCAGAATGGGTCATGGTCTTCGTTAACTCCAAAGGCTTAGAGAGAGATAGAGGCTAGCTTTGTCATGTGTAGACGTACATGCGTATTTCTTATAGCTTTTATGCTGCTGGCTATATGGACCTTTTCGGCATTCCCCCCGGCCGCTCAGGCTGATGGTGGGGCACCCAATTTAGCTTACGTGGCTGGCGCTACGGGAGGCGTGGCGATTGTCGATGTGCAGCAGCAAAAAGTGACGGGCACAATTAAGGTCGCTGGTGATCCCCATGCAGTAGCACTAAGCCTGGATGGTCGATTTTTGTATGTAACGCAGCCACAATTACATCAAATGTCGATCCTGGCCGCAAAAACAGGGGACGTTGTGTGTAAGGTTGGCATCCTAGGAGAACCAGATCTGCTCCTATCCGATCCAAATGTGAATTTGCTCTATGTGGCAAGTAATCAAAGCTCAACTGTGACTGTGGTTGATGCGACCAATTGTGCGATTAAGCGGCGTATCGAGACTGCAGGACCGGTCTACGGTCTGGCTTATGCGGTGGTTGGATTTACAATTACGGGTAAAACAGGTGAACAACTTTGGGTTTCTAATGAAAAATCTATTTCAATTTATGATGATGTAAATGGTAAGCAGCTGGGAACCGTCGCTGTTCCGCAGGGGCCACGTTATATTACTATTCCAGCCGGGGGAAATGTTTATGTAACGACAGCACAGGGATCTGTTATTTCGATCGATATAAATGCGCACAAAATCACGCCACTTGTTTCAGGTGGCTCTTATGGTCCAATGGACTTTGATGAGACAACTGGTGTCGTGTATGTTCCAGATAGTGCTAATAATCAAGTATTAGTGCTTAATCCTGTCAGCACAGGTTATAAGATTCCTAAAGAGCCAGATCGTGTCATCAAACTCAACGCGTCTCCTCGCTCCGTAGCGATTACCAGTGATGGGCAGCTGGGGTTTTTCGCCTTGAGTAATGGCAATACTATAATGTATGATATTCCTGGTCAACAGATCTCTACAACCATCCATACAGGGGGAACGCCACATTTTATCATCACAGGTGTGTATCCTCCCACCTTTGGGACAACTCCCGCTCAGGCGAATCTCTGGGTAAAGTTTGCGAATATTGCTGGATATGTTGTGGTCGGCGCACTTCTCATCATTCCGATTGTACTTTTTCTCCGTCATTCTAAGGCGCGTCGGGCCGCCCTTGGCACAGAAGATGAGTCGCAAGCAGAGGAGGACGTTGGCTCTGACGAGATTATAGAAAACAGAGTCCATTCCCAAAAACTTGTTCATCGACAGGATCAAAGGCCATTAGACGAATAATCAGGGCAATGTAAAAATTAAAAAGATGCGCTAGGGTATATATAAATACTCTAGTGCATCAACTTTTATCTTGACTTATTCTTTGGCGACGATGGCCACAATTTCGGGTGCTTTTTGCAGTATGTGAGGAGCTACAGCATTAGTAACAATAGTATAGAATACGATTCCATAGAGCACAGAAATTGGCAAGCTGATTATCCATACCCATTGGATCTGCAGAAGGATTGGCACAAAGACCGCCGCCGCCACTGGAATCAGGAGCATGAGCATGATAAGTGTTGCTGCCACTGACATTAAGATGCGTAGACAGCCGCCTTCAGCCGACATATTGGATCTTGTTTGGAAGCCACGACGCGCCATACGCATCTTTTGTGGCAAGAAGACAGTTGTAAAGTTTCCAATGCCCAATATAATTCCCAGGCCAGCCAGACCAATTACCAACGCAGGTCCCGTATATTGCCAACTATGTGTAATAATCGATGCAGCCGTAACAAAAAGAAGTATTTCTACCACTCCAACCACCAGGACTGCGATGTTTTTACCCCAGAGAATGTATCTAGGATCAATAGGGAAAAGAAAAAGTGTTGTAATACCTTGCCGCTCAAAGCCAAGAGAGTTATAGGCGAGCGAATAGAGCGTGAAGAGAAGGGAAATTGGAACGATAGGCACTATCCAGTTACTGAATCCACTATGGCTGCTGATATTCTTAGAGAGTGTAAAGCTAAAATAGATGATCAGGAACATCATAGATGCCGTAGATTGTATAAATATCGCTTTGATTTGTGGATCACGCCAGAAGTATTTCAAGTCCTTTACGATCATTGCTCTGACTGGTACCGGTAGTAGACGCGCTATAAGTGTATTTGATGCTACATCCGCCTCTGCTATGGTCGCCGTTGCCGTTGCCGTTTTACGTTGGCGTTTCGTTTTAGCCGAGCCACTACTTTCTGCAGCTGTCAGACCACGTTCGACAATCAATTGCCAGAAGAACAAGAAGCATAGACTGATGATTGTGAGGGCAAGCAGCCAGATAATGCTTAGACCCCAATTGCCATCATTTGCTTGCTGAATGGCGCGTGCGGCCATACCAGGAGGTAACCATTGTAGGTAGGGAACAAATGTTTCACTTTTTAGACTATTAATAAAATTCTGATTGATCATCGCTCGTGCAGCAAGCTGACATATGTAACCGCTGGATGATAGAAGTACGACTAGTATCACACTGATATCGCGGAAGCGCCGACTTTGTAGCACTCTTTGTAAGAGCGCCAGGATAAGTTGGCTGACGGCGACTAGTTGTACATAGAATATAAGCATGGTTAACAAGGCTATTAAGGCCAGAGGAACTGATGTGGCCCATGCTGCGACGATAGCTCCTAAGACAAGTATCAGACCAACTGTAGGAATATCTAGCAAGGTTGAAATGACTAGACTAGCCATCAACTCTCCGCGTGTCAAAGGGAAGAGCGCCAGTTTGGAAATGTCTAATCCTTCGTTGGTTGAAAACTCCAGCAATGGTAGCACAAGCCAGAGCACGAAAATCCCCGTCAGAATGAGGAATAATGCTCCGATATTAGCTGGAGGCTGTAAGAGACGGCAGGCAAAAAAAGCGACCCCTGCTATCCCGATAGCGAGAACAAGGACAAAAAATGATAATGCGATAGTGCCAATAATGCGTAGTACATGCGCTGAGCCTCGACTATCAAATCCACGCACGAATATCTTCCAGCGCAGCCAGAAGAGCCAGCGGATTTTATCTCGATTGATTGCCATGCTTTCTTTCCTATGCTGCTAGTCTATCCAGCTTAAATTATGATTCTCATTGCGTACGCCGATGACATTGAGGAAGATTTCCTCTAAGGTGGCATCTTTATTCCCACTGGTGCCGCTGGCCCGCTCACGTAGCTCTTGTATACTTCCCTCAGCCACCAACACACCCTGGTTTATGATACCAACTCGTGTGCAGAGGCGCTCTACAACCTCCATAATATGCGATGAGAAGAAGATGGTTGTACCGCGGTGTGTTAAATCTTGCAAGATATCACGAATGACGCGTGAACTGACTGGATCAATGCCTTCGAAGGGTTCATCAAGAAAGAGCACCTGTGGTCGATGAATAATCGCCGCTGCCAGTGCAACCTTTTTGCGCATACCAACTGAATAATCTACAATCAATTTATCTGCATCGTTAATAAGATCCAGTACTTGTAGGAGTTCCTCTGTACGTTTGCGAATATCTATTTCTGCCACTCCATACATATGGCCAGAGAACGTGATGAATTCTCGCCCAGATAGTCGTTCGTAGAGATTTAAGTATTCGGGAAGTACCCCCATCAGTGCACGCGCTTTAAGAGGATCTTGCCAGACATCAATCCCTCCAACCCACACATTTCCCGAACTGGGTCGTAAGAGCCCAACCATCATTTTGATGGATGTCGATTTACCCGCGCCGTTTGGCCCCAGGAAACCAAAGAATTCTCCTGCTTGAACCGCTAAATTCAAATTGTTGACGGCTAATTTTTGATCAAATTGCCTGATAAGATTGCGTGTTACAACTGCATAAGGAGTAATATTTTGCGCTTGAAGCGGATGATAAGTATCTGCTTCTGAAGCTGAATTATTAACTGATGATGTCGGTTCAGGTGATGTCATCATCCTCATTATCCTTTACTCTTATATTTTTGTTGCATATACTATAGCAAATAGCTATAGATATCATTGCAAATCGCCATTTTATGTATATAGACGCAATAACTATGCGTAAATCAAACCAAATTGCCCTTGTTACATTTCGCTCATGGGGAATTCCAAAGTGTTGATCAAGCAAAATGTTGTTGAGATCATACTGTTTAATGATTATACAATATTGCTGTAGGAAGAGTTCTGATAAGCTGATAATTGTAACAGAAGAGGCGAAAAAGAAAAGCATCACCGATAGTCATTTTTAAGAGGCAGGCGATGCTTTTCTTTCTTAGTAGCTACCAACGATTGTCAAAGGTATTTAATTCATCCATTCTCCGGGGATGCTGTTGCGAACCTGGACATTGCTTTTCATGTTCTTGCCATCTTCTGTGATGCGCTTTGGCAATTCAGAGACATTCGTGCGATGCCAGTAGGCAGCAGGGAAAAGACCCAGACCAATTGCCAGCGTCGCACCTATTTCACCCTGATTGAAGGGCAGTCCCTTTGGCAAGATAATGAGTGAGCGCGAAATAACCCCTAGCAGCACTAATAATGCAGTAATAAAGAGCGCCAGCTCAATGAGAAATGCTGCATAATAAGAGCTTACTTCAAGTCGTTTATTGTGACGAAAGAAAATTGCTAATCCGATATTAAGTAGGCATAGAAAACCAGTTGCCCACATGATAATCGGAATCAATGTGACTGATTTAAACGCAAATATGTTTGCTGGGATCAATGATACCAATGTGAACCCCCTATTGTTGTAACCAATTGTAACCTCCACCCAAAAAAATCTATCAAGGATGTCTATGCAAAAAGCAGCAAATACTCGAATTCCCTCTACGCATTGCATGTATTCGCATGGTAATGAGCCTGGCTGAATAGTTACCAGTAAGCGTTAATTTTGAGCAAGAATGAGATTTGTGAATGCGACTTCAGCTCCTCCTAGTACGCCATTAACTCCCATACCGATGGAGCCGGAGCCAAATGTTTTATCCTGTGTTGTACCAAGCTTTACCCCATTTGCCCAGAAAGTAAAATGAGAACCATCTACCTGAACCATTAAGGTGCTTTTAGTTTTTCCACTATGAAATTCTTTGCCCGTATTCTTCTTCCAAACGCTGTTTGACCATTTTGTTGCTGTTTTGTTATCGAAACGGACGAATTGATATTGGCTACCGCTCTTCTCATTGACTATGCAGAATAAGTAGAAGGTCGGATTGTTATTTTTATCCTGCTGGTAGTTGAGTAACAGACCATAATAGTTAAATTGTGATGTATTGTCTCCTGCCACTTCCTGCATGTCTAAACTATAGGTGTATTTAGTTGGGGGAACCTCATTCCACAAGATAGATGGTGCGAAATAGGAACTTGTATCGGAACGTATATGGTAGGCATTGCCTGTAAAGTTACGATGGATGCCTTTCTCGGATTGTGTAGACCACCCACGAGCATTATACGATAAATTATCGCTTACAATCAATGACGCTGTAAAGGTTGCTGTTGCCTGGATATTAGCTGTCGCGGTGGTATTGAGGTTATTTTGTGTCTGAGACGTTGGGTGTGTATTGTTGGATGCGACTTGTGGTGTGGTACTTCCACGGCTCAATAGATAGATGCTTGATGCAAAGAGTATAAGCAGTATCAGGCTGCCAAGGAGAATAAGTTTACTATTTTGCTTGATTTTCTCTTGCCACGAATTTTTTGATAGAGGTGGCATTGTTCCAGTAGTATTTTGTGCTAGAACCGGAAGAATGCCTGTTTTGAATTCTCCTGGTTTCCCTGCTACTGGAATGCGGACAACTTTGACTGCCTGATTCAATTTGAGCATGCCAGTATCGCCACTATATTCTCCTGCTGGATGCATGAGTGTGCCTGTATTGTTGGGATTGGGTAAGGTACCAGTAGGATTGCCAAGTTGTCTGGTAACCGCGCCGAATTGTCCCGTCTTGCCAGACCCATTGATGGGATTGAATTGTCCCGTCTTGCCAGACCCATTGATGGGATTGAATTGTCCCGTATTACCAGACCCGTTGATGGGATTGAATTGTCCCGTATTACCAGACCCATTGATGGGATTTAGCTGTTGCGTATTTCCTCGGGAAATGCGCGAAGGATTAAATGAAGTTGAACCTGCCTCTGATGGCTCGGTCGAGCTTTTCTGAATATTCGGATTAAATGGCAAGGCTGTTGCACTAAATGTACTATCTAGCGTATGATCAGGATTATTCAGGCTTGTATGTGTTTGCTTAGATGATGATTGAGTTATCTGTTTGGCAGCCTCATTTTGTGACATTCCATATAATTTTGTCTTATGCCTCAGGCGTGGTTGCGAGACTATGGTTTTCGTCTCATTGACCAACGCTGGCTCGCCATCTTTGCCTTTTGATTGAGCATTTGGGGTAAAGAGCGGATTCAAAGGTCCTTGTTGCTTATTCATATCTGTCACTGCTTATGAATCTCCATTTTTTGTCCATTGACC
This sequence comes from uncultured Chloroflexia bacterium, assembly GCA_963699315.1. Lineage (GTDB taxonomy): Bacteria > Chloroflexota > Ktedonobacteria > Ktedonobacterales > Ktedonobacteraceae > Dictyobacter. Next base: position 1,240,694 of record OY969433.1, on the reverse strand, counting down.
CCTGTCACAAATATTTCGTATGCCAATGCATTATACACACTATCTATCCGGTTGTGAATGTGATACGTCAATGGATCAAGCAGTGTTGTAGTAGGTGCGTCCATCACCATTGTGATAGCGCTTGAGCCAGTCTGATATCTGCGTTGTTTTAGTCCTGTCGTCGATGATGGGCTATCCGCATGGCTGAGCAGGATGATCACTATACTACAGATGATAATAATTGCTATCGCAATCACCAGCACTTTTTTTTTGTTGTTTTTGAGCTGATCTTGCCAAGACACTTGCTGAAGCTGATCTTGCCATGATTTTAGCCGAGGCTTAGATGGTAAGGTTTCTATGATTCTTTGCGTAAGCTGATCTTGCCATGATTTTAGCCGAGGCTTAGATGGTAAGGTTTCTATGATTCTTTGCGTAAGCTGATCTTGCCATGATTTCAGCTGAGGCTTAGATGGTAAGGTTCCCACGATTCTTTGCATAAGTGTGTCTCTATTGTTTGGGGGAGGCAATGTGCCCGCAGTCGGATCGTGTTGTTCACTTATTATGTCGCTAGCGTGATCTGGTGCTGTGCCTTGTATTTGTCTGGACCGCTGCGCTTGTTTCTCGATATGTATCGATCGTGCTGAGAATGCTGGCCCTTTATCCGTTTGTCTGATGTTCTGCTCAGATAAAGGCTGTCCAGCTTGCGTTGAATTCTGTAAAACTTGTCCTATCCTGTTTGCGGTTTGCTTGCTCTGGAAACTTTGCAAATTTGTTTTATGTCCAAACCGTAGATGTGATGGCGAAAAGAGCAATTTGTGTTGTGGCTTGTCTGTGATACCTTGTTCACTTTGAGGATTGTTCTGGGGAGATGGATCATTTACTCGTCTCTCAGGTTGAGCTTCATATACTGGTGGTAATGGCGTATGAACCGGGTGGTTCTCTTGTACATCCGGTGCCAGGCCGAGCATTGAAAAATCGCTTTTTTGTGAGCGCTGAAGCATATTCGAACCAGACTGTGAATCATTGGCTGGTTGTATGTTAGAAATAGCCTCTTCGGTGAAGATACCAGAGAATGATGGGAGGGTCATGCTGGTTTGCGCAATAATATCGCGACGCGCTTTAAAAGGCTGGGGTGGTATTGGATGGCTAGTTCCAGTACCTGGTTCCTTCTGAGGAGCAGATCTTTTCTGTTCTGCGTGGGCCGTTTCTGCAGGCGGTTGAGGCGTGGTGGGTATTGAACTACGCCAAACGGGATCAAAGAGGCCTCGCCGGCGACTGCCTGAGCCACGTTCCTCGTTAACCATGCCAGAAATATCTACCTGCACGCCTGCCGCCTCTAACGCAAGCCTGAATGTGGTGGCTAAATCGCGTGCGCTCGCATAGCGATCGGCGGGCCGTTTTGTCAGGGCACGCAATATGACTTGTTCGGCAGCAGGAGGCAAATCAGGGCGTGAAAGACGTGGGAGCGGCGGAGGCGTGTGGACATGTTGTAAGGCCACCTTCATCGGCGTCTCGCCTTGAAATGGTGGTGCTCCAGTGACCATATGGTAGAGCAGAACTCCTAAGGAATAGATATCAGCACGTGCATCGACCTCTGCGCCGATCACTTGTTCAGGAGCCATATAATCTGGCGTCCCCATCGGCATTCCTACCTCAGAGAGCGGATTCGGATTCTGCCCATCTATCATGATTTTGACCAGGCCAAAGTCTGTCAGGAGCAAACGTTTTTCTGGAGTCATTAAAATGTTAGCTGGTTTAATGTCACGATGAACAACTTTACGCTCATGGGCAAAATCGAGCGCGGCCGCCATTTGCTCCAGATAGTTTACAATACGTGTCAGAGGTAGTTTTCCCTCGGTTTCTAATTCATCGCGCAATGTACCGCCGCTGACATAAGCCATTACGAGATATGCTAGCCCATCGCGTTCACCATATTCATGGACTGGCGTGATATTTGGATGTTCTAGTGATGCCGCTGCATCAGTCTCGCGACGAAAGCGCTCTAAAAAAGTTTTCTGTTGATGTGGTTGTAACGTTGTAATGGGGAGAAGAACCTTGACCGCAACCTGTCGGCGCGGACGAGATTGCTGAGCCAGATAAACTGCTCCCATACCACCCCGTCCAATCACTTTTTGTAGAGTGCAGGTACCGAGTACTGTCCCACACAAGTCTTCTGCGTTCATGACACTTTACCCCTTTTACCGTCAAGCTTGTCATTGCCTATCTCATTTCTCCATCCCTGATCACATTCCCCTGCTCTTGTTTTATCTCTCGATGTGAAGAAGATCCTGTTTTTAGGCAGCAATATCAAAGTTCTCTGCTTCTGTAGACCTTCACTGTAGATGGGTTTGTTTGGTGTACAATCGTCATATTAAACTGGACAAGCAGCTATACTATCATTCAACGAGCCACTGCAAGCATCAGGGTAAACTGACGAATAATATAACCGGATGGTACTACTGACGTGTGACTAACAGATTTTTGAAAGCTACCTCAGTACCATTGTTGCTTACAATCATACCAACGCTTCCATTCTTCAATGTTAAATCATGAAGTACTTTAGGTAACTTTGTACCATTAACTACTATTGTAAATGCGCCATTATTCATTGTAATCGCTACTGTATTTGATTGTTTTCCCTGATGGAATTCTTTCCCTAGTGGTATTTCTCCACCGTTCACTAGTGTCCAAGGAGCGGTTTTACTATCGTCATAGCGCCAGAGTTGATAGTCTTTTCCATTCACATTCTCTATTTCAAAAGCGTAGAAGGTAATGTTTTTTTTACCATTTTTAGTCTGTTGATTAAAGCACATAATCATCCCAAATGTGTTTTTTATGTTTGTATCGTCGCCTTTAACTTCCTGCATGGTTAAGCTATAGGTAAACTGACCATTAAAGGAATTTCCTGGCAAGGTTGCGGCACTGCCTTTATCTCCATTCACCGAAATATGGTAGGCTCCATTCTGAAAGAAGTAGAGATTGGCTGGTTGGATGCGCCAGCTATTAATATTTGTGTTTAGTGTATCTGAAACAAGTATGTTCGCGTCCGCTGTTGCGGTCGCCTGTGCCGCTGGCGAGTCAATCGTGGTCTGATTGACTGTCTGGTTGGTTGATATCTGTTTTGCATTGAGCTGACTGCGGCTCTGCACGATTAAAATCCCACCAAGTGATGCCAGGACAAGGGCGACAATAGCTATAGCCAGAGCAGTTCTCATCCATGGTTTGAGCGCTTTTCGCGCTTTGACTGGTTCGTCTTCTTCCCTCTGCCTCTCGAAAGGTAAGATGCCAGTAATATAGTGGCCGGGTTGCCCTTCAACTGGAATCTTGACGACTTTGACGGGATCGTTCAGTTTGAGCGTTGTAGAATGATTAGCTTGTTCTTGTGTGATAAGTGCATTGGTCGGATTTTTTTGCAACGCTACGTTATTTGAGCTATACGTTGGTGACTGCTCTTGCGTCCACGCTGGATGTAATCCATTACCAGGAGCAGCGACGAAGCCAGCTTCTCTGGCAGGAGCCGGCATGACTGGACTTACCCTGGGAAATTGGCCGGTTTTTGAGAGTAAACCACCGCCAATTTTAGGCATATTATTTGTATTACTTGTGTGAAATTGGCCAGTCTTTGAGAGCAAACCACCACGTGGCGCATGTTGATCCATCGCTACTGCACTTGGTTCAACATGCGCTGTGTTTGACGAAGGCAACATCCCTGAACGACTGAGAAGACCACTACCTGGTCGATTTATATTGTTCTGGGCGGCAGGGGTAATATTTTGCGTTGGAGAAGGATTGTTGCCTACTGGTTTACGTTGGTTAGCTGTCTTTTTCTGAGCAGATGCTGATATATCTGCTTTTGTCACTTTAGGCACTGAAATAGTCTGGCGTATAGGATCAAACTGTCCCTTATGAACTGCCAGTCGAGAAGCGGTTGAGCCGCTAAGTAAGCCCGCCCAGTTATGTTCTGGATCTAATTGTACGCCTGAATGCATGAGTGAAAAACGAAAAGCTCTAGCCATCTCCTGGGCTCGCATATAGCGGTCGCCGGGGCGCTTGGCCATTGCCTGGAGTACGACTTGTTCGGCGGCGATCGGGAGGTCAGGACGTAACATTTGTGGCGAGGGAGGTGGTATTTGTAAATGTTGGGCCGCAATTTGCATGGGAGTTTCGCCTTGGAAAGGGGTTGTGCCCGTGAGCATGTGGAAGAGAATAACGCCAAGCGAGTAGAGATCTGCACGCGTATCAATCTCTTCACCGATAACTTGTTCGGGAGCCATATAATCAGGTGTACCAACGGGAGCGCCAGCCCCTGTCAGACGTACTTGTGGCATCTGACCTGCAGCAATTATTTTGACCAATCCAAAGTCTGATAAGATCAGGCGACCTTCGTTGGTGACCATAATATTGGCCGGTTTGATATCGCGGTGAATTACTCCACGTTCATGAGCAAAATCGAGGGCCGAGGCCAGTTGCTCCAGGTAATCTACTGTTTTTTGGAAAGATAGAGGGCCGACTCGCTCCATCTCGTCGCGTAAGGTACCACCAGAGACATAAGGCATAACCAGATAGGCCACGCCATCTTGTTCGCCATATTCATGGACAGGCATAATATTGGGATGTTCTAGTGATGCTGCCGCGTCAGTCTCGCGTCGAAAGCGTTCTAAAAAAGCTGCGAGCTGATTTGCATTTAGTTGTGTTATTGGTAGAAGCACTTTTACCGCAACTTGACGTCGAGGACGTGACTGCTGGGCTAGAAACACTGCTCCCATGCCTCCTTGACCCACTAGTTTTTGGAGTGTGCATGTGCCCAATGCCCTTCCAATCAATGCTTCTGCTTTCATCAAAACTCTACCCCTCTGTTAAAGCTGATACTTCCAATCGTCAGCCAGTACGAACTTTTTACCCCCCTCGCCGCGCCTTGTCCTCCATGATATACACGTTCTCTGATACCTCTGTACATATTAGTCAACTTCCATGCTTCTGACAATGAAATGATAGGGGAAGCATGACCAAAGTAATGTTTATTACTGCGTCAATTTGTGCTTTCGTGCTACTTAATCTGTGTTGGATAAAATGTCGTATCCATATGCTCTGTAGGGCATGGAGGAGAGGTAAGTCACCCAAGCATACTGTATATTGGCATGAAAAGGTGATTGGAAGAGTAAAGCTAGGACTTTTGGAATAGGTGCTGTGAAGAAATACAGCACCATTGTAGCGTCCAGGCTTTGTCGCGGGGATAGGCATTTAGGCTATTCCAGTTTTCAAAAGCTATTGCGCATAACAATTACAGATCGCCACTAAAGACTTCCGGGTCTGAGAGCCCTTGTGCATCGCGATCTGCTTCTGCGTCCATCGGAACTTCTTCCGCGTCGATACGAACAGCCATTGAAGGAACGGTACGGCTTTGAGCGATAATACCATGTAATAACGAAGCCGAAGCTTGAGCGAACAAAGGACGTAAACGTTCCATATATTCGTGCTGTTGCTGTAATTGTTCATTTCGCTTTTGAACAGTGCTGGGTATATTACTTTCAGCATAAACACCCTCAATCATGACCGGTGATAGCTGTTCCCACGTATTCTTGTCATCGAGCACATGTCCCATAGCGGACTGAAGTTGTTGAATAAGATCGATAGTCTGGTTAAGTATCATCATGATGTCACCTTCTACCAGATCGATGCGCCGCATGATACCTCCGAGTGACATCTTGCGAGCCCAGGAGAGAGCTAGGCCATAAAATTCTGGGATCACGCCAGGAGTGAAACTGACACCTGCACGTTCCTCAATTCCTCGCACATGTTGAATAATATGCCATAGCTCTCTGCGCACCTGTGTGAGGCGATTCGGCATTTCATGTCGGTTATTCAAGCGTCGATCATTGTCATAGGTGAACCAGCTACACACTTCTGCTAATTCGAAGGCAGAGAGTTCACTCAAATATCCGCTGGTGATTAACTCTACCATTATGATGCCTGCTGGATGGAAGATGTTTCGTAACAGGCGACCTTTAACCGTTGTTTGTTCGTCCTGACCGATATATCCCATGGCTCGTAAAGCAAAAATGGTGCCATCTAATTCAGCGGCTCCTGCTCGACTGAGAGGGAAGGCTCCTATTCGCTCACGACGTTTTTCTAGCGCATGTTCGGCCTCCACTGAAGCGGCGCCTTTCTTCTTCTTGCTCGATTTATTGGCTTTTTGATAACGTTTCTCCAGCCGGTTCAGCTCATTAATCTCCCACAAGAGATAGCGTTGAAACTCACGTAAACTGGAGGCGCATACCCGGCGCAGATGTTGAACATCGCCTGGTCGCCACAAATTAAGCACTGAATTGTAACGGATCACGAAAGAGCTGGTAACGGGTAGCATTTCACCTGTAATCTTCTGGAATGAGTTTTCAAAAGGTTCCCAGGGAGAGTAAGGAATGACGGCCGAGCCATGTACATCCATACCACGACGGCCAGCACGCCCTGTTAATTGGCTGTATTCATTCGGTGTGAGCAAGCGCATCTCCTGCCCATCAAATTTACTGAGGCTCCCAACGACAACAGAGCGTGCAGGCATGTTAATACCCAGGGCTAATGTATCTGTAGAGAAGACAGCCCGCAAATGTCCACGGGCAAAGAGAGTTTCTACAAGCACTTTGAGTCCAGGCAATAGTCCTGCGTGATGGAAGGCCAGACCGCGCGGGAGGAGACTCAACAACGAACGTACCTGTTGCAGATTGCGATCTTCTTTCGGGAGTTGTTCCAACCAGATGCTGGCTTCTGCTTTAATTAATACTTCTTCTTCCGGTGTTGTGAATGAGTGTAGTGCAGCACTCATTGCGGCTTCTTCAACGACACGTCGTCCTGGGAGAAAGTAGAGACAAGGAAGCATGTGGGCGTCGCGAAGCATGGTTAAAATCTCTCCAGCTTCGGGAGCTTTTCTTTGCTGAAGTCGTCTGGGTTTTGCTGGCTCTTGTCGTGCCGAGTCATTTGTTATTCTGGCTTCGCTACTGGTGTTAGCTTGTGGCGTTGTGGCCGTTTCCGATATGGTAGCAGTATTGACGCGTGGATGTGATCGATTATGTTGATTGCGTTCGCGCTCTTTACGAGAAACTCGATGATCCTGTGGACGCAGTGCACGGTTTGACTTGCGACGATCTTCCTGAAGATCTTTTTTCTCTTCTTCTTTGTCGTCGTCCTCGTCGTCATCTTTCTCATCATCTTCGAAAGTGAAGACACGGTTTCGACCAAGCATCTGCGCGATTTTGGCTTCACCACCAAGATTGGGAAAAGTTTCAATGCGATTGCCATCTGCATCCTGGACGAGATGAAGTTTGCCATCAACAAAGTAGTAATGCTCCAGTGGAACTGCACGTTGATCGTGTGTAATCAAGGAAATTGGACGGTGTACACGGCTAATCCAATTAGCGAGATCTGTGGCGTTGCTCACAGTTGCTGAGAGGCCAATAAGTTGTACATGGGGAGGTGAGCAGATAATTGCCTCTTCCCATACCGGTCCACGTCCGACATCGCTTAGATAATGGAGTTCGTCGAAGACGACATAAGCGACATCAGCTAACGATGATGGCCCACTGTCCGTACCTAAATGCTGGCCACCATCTTCAAGCAGCATATTGCGATACACTTCAGTCGTCATAATCACTATCGATGCCCTGCTACGTTCCACAATATCGCCAGTGACCAGGCCGACTGCATCGGTACCATACAATGCACGTAAATCTCGATATTTCTGATTCGAGAGTGCCTTCAGAGGGGTTGTGTAAATCACGCGCTGATGATTTTGTTGCGCTTGCCAGATGGCGTATTCTGCTACAAGGGTTTTCCCTGTGCCGGTAGGCGCCGCGACCAGCACGGATTGTCCGTGCGCGAGTTCTTCCATCGCTTCTAATTGGAATGGGTCAATTGGGAATGAGTAGCGCGCGGCAAAGGCTTGTAACTCAGCCTGAGGTTCGTGCTTGGTCACCACGTATTCTTCCATCTCTTCTTTAAAATCCACCGCTTCAGTGGCTTTGTTTACTGTAATGTTATAGCCTTATCGATTAATTCCGCATCATTGTAGCACCTCTCTGTACTATCCACAAGGTAGAGAGAGGAGGCGTCAGCTCCTGAAATTTGCTAAGCAGGTCCTAATTTCTCTTGCAAAATCCACGGTTCTTCGCTATACTACCTCTTACAATAAGATATTAAATGGAAGCCAACGTTGATGAAGAAGAGTAATCTGTAGACGATAACAGCGAACTGACGGATAGTGTAAGGTCAGTAATTGAGAGCAGGTGAAGGGCGCTTCTGAGTTGGATACATTGAGAATGAGTGGCTTCACTATCTATTAGTGAAGAAGCAGGGTGGGACCGCGCATGTCGCTGTAGAACGTAGTTATCCAGGCCTACGTTAGCGCATTCGTCCCTGGGCTATAGCAGCCTGGGGCATTTTTTTTGCGGAGGAAACCACTCATGACTCAGATCGAACATGTCGCGGAGGAACAAGTGAAAGATGTACCTCTGGTCCCCATTGAAAAAGTTGTCTCTTTGTCTAAGCGTCGCGGCTTCGTCTACCCAAACTCCGAAATTTATGGTGGTGTCGCGGGTATCTATGACTTTGGACCCTTGGGCGTCGAATTGCGCAATAACATCAAGCGCTACTGGTGGTGGTCTATGGTTCAAAATCATGACAACGTTGTAGGTATCGACGGCGCTACTATTACACATCCCCGTGTCTGGGAAGCCAGTGGTCACGTTGACAACTTCGTTGATCGCCTGGTTGATTGCAAGAAATGCAAACGCCGTTTCCGCATTGACCATTTAGAGCCAGCGAACCTAGAGCAGCATAAATGTCCTGCCTGTGGTGGCGAACTGACTGCAGAACCTCGCGTCTTTAACTTGTTAATGGAGACCTATCTAGGTGTTGTTGAAGGCGATCGCATGAAGACCTATCTGCGAGGTGAAGCTTGTCAAAACATCTATCTGGATTACGACAACGTATTGAAATCGTCGCGTGTACAGCTGCCATTCGGTATCGCTCAGATTGGTAAAGCATATCGCAACGAAGTTACCCCGGGGAATTTCTTATTCCGTCAGCGAGAATTTGAGCAGTGGGACCTTCAGTTCTTTGTGCATCCTGACGAGATGGACAAATGGTTTGAATACTGGAAGGAATATCGTTTTGAATGGTATAAAGGTATTGTGAATTATAAAGATCGCTTGCGCTTCCGCGAACATGCAAGCGATGAACTGGCTCATTATGCTAAAAAAGCCTTCGATATCGAATACCGCACTGTGTTGGGTTGGCAGGAATGGGAAGGTATTCACTGGCGTCAGGACTGGGATCTTACGCGTCATTCAGAGTATAGCGGTCATGATCTACGCTACACCGATCCAATTACAAAGGAACGCTTTTTTCCCTGGATCGTTGAAACATCAGGTGGTGTTGATCGCACATTCTTGAATTTGCTCCTTGATGCTTATGAAGAAGAGCCTGATCCTAATGGGAAAGATCCTCGTACTGTACTGCATTTGCATCCATGGTTAGCGCCGGTGAAAGTAGCCGTCTTGCCTTTGCAGAAGAACAAAGAGGAGCTTGTTTCAACCGCCAAGTCGATTCACAAAAACTTGCAGCGCTATATGGTGTCTCAGTATGATGACGTAGCGAATATCGGTCGCCGTTATCGCCGTCAGGACGAAATTGGAACTCCATTCTGTGTGACCATTGATTTTCAGAGCTTAGATGATCAAACTGTAACGGTGCGTGAGCGCGATGGTATGACACAGATTCGTTTGCCAATCAGCGAGTTGACTATGTATCTGCTAGAGCGTGTTACCTGGAAGTAGCTCTTAATACATAAACGATAGGATATCGTGAGAAGGCTCGTACCATGTATTTTTCATTGAGGAAAGTACATGTGCGAGCCTTCTTGTGTGATTACATTCGTTCCGTCTCTACCCGTACTCTTTGGGTGCATGTTTGGTACTTCTGTGCCAGAAAAAGCTTTCCCCTTAGCGTTTTTTTTATCGTTTGTTATAGTAAAACTGAGCATTGGCTATGAAGTTTGGCTGAAAACTGTATCTGTGAGCTTAGATTGTAGCAGATTATGTGTGTGTATACTGATCGAATAAGCTGTTTATGTTCCAGGTATACGCATTTCTGATAAAAGGATCCGATCACATGACACGTATCGTTTCATATAATATTTTGGCCGGTGGCTATAGTCTACGGGAAAAAGAGACGAAAAGGACCGAGCAGCTTCTGAAAATAATCCGTTCAGCCCAACCTGATGTGGTGGGATTGCCTGAAGCAATTAATCAACAGGTATCAGGGCGCATGATCGTTGAAGATTTAGCAGAAGCGTTAGGGATGCAACTTATAAAAGGCGGGAAGCCAGGCAGTATTCACGAGTATCAGACTGCACTGCTGACACGCTTACCTATTGTCTATACTAAAAGCCATGATCGGCCTGGTGTATTGATGCGACCTCTTTTAGAAGTATGTGTAGAGGAAGCAAATGGGCAGCATTTGACCATTTTTGTGGTTCATCTCTCGGCCTCTTTTAATCGTGGACGGGCGGGTGGCGGTATTCGCATGCGTGAGATGCATGAGATTCTGCAGATTATGGCTCCTTTACGAGCCGCTGGGAAGTCGCATCTTTTAATGGGAGATTTTAATTCTCTTGCTCCTAAGGATGCCTTTACTGCCAGTGCCCTACTAAAGTATGTGGTCGCAATGGGTCGCAATGGAAAAGATGCTATGTTCAATGATGGTAATCCATATCTTGATTCGGTTGTGCCGCCAAAATTACGTATGCTGCGTCCATTATTACGTTTCATCTCCAAGAGCGATTTTCTCTGTTCGTTTTTTGATATAGCCGCCTCTTTTTATGCTCCGCGTGGATGTATCCGTCTTTTGGATTCAGAATATGAAGATTTTTTCGCTATTTGCATCCCATGGAACGAGGCTATACTTGTCCTGCTGCGGCTCCTGCTGGTCGTATTGATTACATTTTTGTGCACAAAATTATGGCTGATCGTTTGAATGCGTGTCGCGTGCTTACAATGGGAGAAGATGATTTTCCTGGTGATCAGGCTAGCGATCATCTGGCTATTGCTGCTGAATTTGGCGCTGGCGTCATTGCTAGTGTGCCAACTTCAACGTTGGATAATGTGATTACACATTGATGTGAACCTCTCCTGCACACCTGAAGACAAAGCATTCAGCTTTATCTTTCCATCTTAGCTTTAAGGCTGAGTTAAAATGGGAAGATAAAGCTGAAAAATTATGTATCCCTTGCTTCGGAAAATTTATTTTGTATCTCCCGAGCTTTACTCTTCTGTACGCTAGTCTTATTTGGCGGCTACTAGATCTAAGGTTGCCATATATTGTGTTTCAATATATACCTGCTGTGAGCCTGCCGAACCTAATGATGTACCTGGGGCGGTTGCTGGCGGAATTGTGTGTCCTGTATAAGCGTCAGCCGCCGCCTGTCTTAAGCGCAGAGCTACATCAGTGAGTGTTGGGTTATCCAGGTTAGCGGCTTTTAATAATTGAATGTCGTAGGTGCGTATAGTTTGTAGCCAATTCTTGAGGTCCGTTAGACCATTTCTGGTGTACTGGATACGCTGAAGTAGTGCCGCATTATTGTTAGCAACCTGAGCAAGAGCATCTAACTGATCACTGAGAATGTCTATGTAGCCTTTTTGATTGCCTATCGATAGCAAACCGATTGGCGCATTGATCTGACTGGCTAGATTGGATGGCAGGTCACCGCTGGATCCAGCCATATTTGTACCATCTATCGTCTCAATAATACGTGTTCCCTGCCTCTTTGCCAGACCATAATCACGTGTTGATTGTAACGAGTCAGCAATACTGGCGGCTTTATCGTTCATGTCTTTAACAGACTCAAAAAGACTAACTGGTACAGCCTCTTGGGGGCCGAGTCCGGGTGTTGCATAGAGAATGTTTTTAAGTTTTGGCAAGATCGTCGCATCGAAGGCCGCTTGATAAACTATATGCTTGCTGGGAGCCGTGGGCGTACTATTTGGTACTTCGCTCGTGATTAAAATGCCTTGTATGTAGGCTAGCAGATTGCTGTGTTTTTGGTCTCCCCCATACATATAATCTATTTGATGGTTGTTAATTGGAAGGTCTGCTATCGAGATATATTGTTTGTCGTTGGTTTGTATCCAGGCGTGATAGACCGTTCCCTGCGGCGGTGCCGCTATATTGTTGAGTGTAATATGTAGTTGATCGTTGTGTCCCAGAGCGTCGTCTTGAAAAAAGACGGCGTTGGTTGGCGCTGATATGTCAATGGTGCTGGTCGCTTTTGGAGGAGTAACTGATGATGTGCTGTTGCTATGATTTGTTAGCGCGTTAATACCAAATATACTGAGGATGATTACTACTACCAGTACAGAAATGAGTGGGAGCATATATTTGTTTTTGAGGATGCTAGTTTGTGCTGGCGATGGTATTGGTTCATGTGTAAATGGTATCGGTTCCTGGTTTGTCGGGGGGGAAGATGCTTGCGCTGACTGATATGGTATTGCTCCCTGGTTGGTAAGGGCGATATGTGGCTGTGCTGATTGATATGGCATGGTTGATTGCTGTATAGAAGCAGTCTCCGACTCTTGATTTAGTGATCTGGCTTCATTGGACGTAGTCGGATATGATCCTTGAATTGGTGGTGGCGTTGTTTGAAATAGGGTCGGTTGCGGTGCCACTATCAGATTGTCCATGGAGGGCATTGGTTGCCTGGTGAGAAATTGTTGATTTGTATTTGTTGGTGGCATGCTTAAAGGACCTGAGTTGCTGTTGGGGTGCGCTTTTATTGCTGGCGGTAGCTGTGCGGAAAGAGCTCCTGAATTCGCGTTGGCTTGTGATGGTTGTGATACAGCTGTTTCAGATTTCTTTATGGCAGGCATGGGGCTAGAATTGGGAAAGACTAAAGCCGCTGAGACGCTAGAATTTCCGTTGAGCGATATGCATTTAATCGGAGCATGTGGCGATGAGTTCTGTTGATGATTTTGTCGCATAAAGATAGGTGTGTCGTCGGAAATGGGTTGGGAGACACCAAGGATGGATTGTGGATTGATTCTGGGGTTTGGTGCAAGTTGTCCATTTCCAGCGGATATGTGCTTGCTACTAGGAATTGTAACTGGTAATGAGCACGCTTCTGCGATAGCATTAGCTAACAGCGTGGCGTTTGCAAAGCGATCACCCGGATTTTTTGCCAGTGCACGGAGTATTACTTCAGATAATGCAGTCGGAATGTTGGCATTTATCAATGCCGGAGGCGTCGGTATGACATTGATATGCTGCGAGATAACTGCAAATGAGCTTTCACCACGGAATGGCACCGCCCCAGTACATAGTTCGTAGAGTATGACACCAAGGGCATAAATATCGCTGATAGGGTTCGCCAGCTGTCCTTGAGCTTGTTCTGGTGCTAAATATTGTGGCGTATTTAAGTAGCTATCACTGCCGGTTATTTGTGTGATGCCAACATCAGTAAATATCGGTTCACCCGCAGTGATTCTTGCTCTTTGCTGCTTGCTGAGCAAGATATTGTTCGGCTTGATATTTCCATGCACAATATCATGTTGATGAATGTAGTCGAGTGCGTCACCAAGGCTAGTGAAGAGATAGACAAGGTCTTGAATTGAAGGAAATATTCCCCGATGGGCAGTGGCTTTTAAATAATCAGTAAATGTGTAGCCTTCAATGTAATCTGTTACAATAAAGGTAGTTGTTTCCCGGGCTCCTTCTGGCCGCGAAACGACAGCATCATAGACGTTTACTAGATTGGGATGACGTAGAGATGTGAGCGCTCTTCCACCATTCTTTAAGCGATTTAAGAAATGTGGATCTGCTTGTAAATCGTTATGTAATAGTTTAACGACAATATCTCGCTTTTGTGCTAAGTCACGTGCTTTCCACACTTCTCCTACATGTCCACTACCTATTTGTTGCATCAGCTCATACTGTCCAATGCGGCGCGGAGATGTGCTCATGGCCTGCTCCTGTTCACCGACTCCTCTTTACTATCAGATGCCATTGAAAGACAGCTAAAATATAGCTCTCACGCGGGTAGCGCATCTGCTTCGCAAGGAGAAGGAGTAGGTTCATATCTGCAAAGCCGGTGCGCTCGTCTAACTGAATGGCATAGTTTGTATTCTCCAACCGCTACCATAACAGAGATAAAGCCGACACTCAAATTTTTAGGATATCTATCCTACATACTGCTTGAGTCGTTGTGTGAAGGAATAGCGTAGTAGAGAGTTCAAATGTTTATGAGAGAAGTATATATAAAAACAGGCAGATAATCTAGTCTATCAATAGATGTACCAGAGGCTTTGTGAAAATCGTCTTGTATCTTGCCACCAGACCGCATATGGGTAATTAGTTTGCACTGCCAGCATTGTAAGCCTGCGCAAAATTCATCGTGGTCCGAATATGCTGCAAGGCTGTTGATTATTGTGCATATACTGCGTACGAAGTGGCGCTTCTCGCTATATAATAGGATTTAAGATCTGGTGGATGTCGTTTTTAGTGAGGAGTTTTTGGTGCGCTTTAGTTTACAGGACATTAGAAAATCGATACAGCGACGCGGTGGACGTTTATCCGTTTCTCTCCATTTTTTGCATTCAGGTGAGTTAGCGGATGAGATTATTCGCCTCGTTGCCTATTATGAACAATTGCTCCATCAGCCGCAACGCGTCTTCTCCATTGATGAGGCCAGAGCGTTTATTGGCGAGTATCGTATGGCTCATTGTCTGATTGCTACGCTCAGTCACTGGTATATTTGGAAACAACGCGAATGGCGCGATGTGGTTATGAGCATGAATAGCAATGAAGAATTGCTTGCTCTCGCATCATCTGCACAGTTACGCCTGGTTTTATATTCGTATGTGAATGAGCAGTACCATGGTTTTTTGGCAGCTGAGCAGAGGGATGAAGCCCTGGGGATATTTGCTGAGCGTTATGGAATACATGTCGAGCAGCTCGAATATCTATTGGCTCTGGACAGTGAGGATGAGGCCTATCTTACGCGTGTAACTGCTGAACCTCCACAAGCACATGAGGTGGCGACGCTCTACAATCAATGGGCCTTTGAGGCGGCTTTATTTAACGCCTCCAGTGTGCACTTTGTCATTGACTGTCTGGCATTTAGTCGCGCTGAGAGCGATTATAAGCGGCCTCAGACACCCATGGCAGGGGTCGGTGCTGTCATTAAGCGTCTTTGCTATCTGGCTCGTCGTCTGGGCGTCTATTACGATCTGGCATATGAACAGGGGCCATCAAGTGTCGGGCTAACGCAGGTCACCCCAACCTTATTGACTTTGACCTTGTATGGGCCGCAAGAGGTAACCGGGGCACCACAACAATATGGTTTGCGTCTGGCTCGTCTCTGTCGTTTCTTGTTGGGATACGGCGCGACCCAAACCAGTAAAAAGTCGCATCTTCCTATGGGGATTGTTGAGGCTGATGCTCAGGTGCATTTTTTACAACGTGAGTATACTTTTGCTATGGATGCTAAATTGCTTCAACTACTGCCTGCTGGCAATGAGTCGCTACCAAAGGCGGAGGAGGCTGCAGGCGATTCCTCACAATTATTCGATAGTAGTATCGAACAGAGTTTTTCTGAAGCCTTTGTCTCCTTATCTCGAAATCAGGGGGTTGATGGTTGGCAGTTGGAGCGTGAGCCGGAACCGCTGCTACTGGATAAAGGTATTTTTATTCCCGATTTTGCTTTGACTCGCGCTCCTCGTCGGATCTATGCTGAAATTCTAGGCTTCTGGACGCCAGCATATCGTGAACGCAAAATACAAAAGCTCCAGTATTTAAAGGGACGTGATGATCTTGTGCTGGCAATTCCTGTCGAGGCTCGAGATGCATTTTCTACTATTGCTACCGATTTTCCGATTGTCTATTATCATGGACAACTCTCTGTGATCGATGTTTTGCGGATGTTACGTCAGCACTATGACGATTTCGTGGCTCGCCTGGCTCTAATCAATTGTGAAGGGGTGCGGCAACAGGTGATGGAACAAGAGTTTATTGCAGAGCGCGACTGTTACACTTTGTTATCTAGCTATCGTCGTTCCGAACTGCAACAAGCGGCTGATCTTATCTGCTCCGATACTGATGGAGAGATCGTGTTTACAGCTGGCTTGGGCTTATATCATCAGCACTGGTCCATGCGTTTAAAAACGTCATTGTTGAGCTGGTTATGCGCTTTTAGTGCCTCCACTGTATCCTGGAGTGATGTCTTATGCGAATTGCGTGAACGTTATCCAGCCTTGAGCCACTGTGAGGATGCGACGATTGAGACATTGGTTGGATTATGGCCAGAAATACACATCAAGCGAGATTCTATATTTGATGTGACTGTTGAATTACTGACCACTACTCCTGTTGAGACTTCTCCGGAGGCCAGCGTGGTACCGTCTGAGTCGGAGCCGGCTAGTGAAGTCAAGCGACCAGTACGTGAGCGACGTTCTCCTACGAAAAAGCGGGCTGCTACTTCGTCTGAAATAGTCCAGGGGGATCTATGGGGATAACTGGCGCTTTTGCAGCACTGCATCTTTTCCTTATAATCCCTTTTCCACTTATGCCTGTAAATGGAAATAAATTTTAGCAAGATTTGACGGATTTGGTACTTTTGTTCTATGTATTAGTTGACAGTTTTGGTCGTTTCGTGTACTATGAAAATAGTTAGAACAAAAGTTCTGAATGCTGTAAAATTTAAGGAGAGGACGGTAGCGATGTGGAGCAAAGTTCGTTTATTCATGCGACAGGAAATACTGTAGGGAATATAACGAGGCGTCGTTCGAATCAGCCGCAAGCGGCAATTCCTGATGTCTTTGATGAAGAGTATGATGATATCTGGCCGTCTCAGGCATCGAGTAGCATACGACGCTACCATAGCGATGTACAGATGGAAACTGGCCGCGCTCAAGCGGACGAACAATGGTCCACGACAGCCACACGTTCTAGAAGTAAGAGTGCCGTTCCTCCACGTAGGACTGCTGCGCAGCCAATGAGCCGCAGACAGGTCGATACCGATGATATCGACGTTCCATCTAATTATACTCCCCTCTATGAGCCACGACGTGTGCATTGGACAGTTATAGCGGGTCTGGCACTGCTTCTGATGCTGTTTGGGTGGGCACTTCTGACTAATGTGGCCCATTGGTGGCAAGTTACGCAAGATGATTGGCATTATGGGCGTCCACGGACGCTTCAGATGGACCAGGTGGTGGGCCATAACGATTCAAGCACAAATCCTAGCCACTTTGTTGCTTTAAATCTTAATCGCCATGTTGAGGTTATAGAATTTCCAGGTGGAGATGCGACAAACGCAAAGGTGTATATAGGACCAGTTTTAGTAGGACCAGATCAGGATCTTGCTCCTGTTACACTGACATTTAAAGATGTTAACCATGATGGAAAACTTGATATGATTGTGAATATACAGGATAGCCATTTTATATTTCTCAATGCTGCTGGACAATTTCGTACACCTGGTTCTGGTGAACAAGCGCAGTTTTAGCTCAAATTTCCTGATTCTATAGCTTTTTTTGCGAAGATGCGCTGTGTGATATTTTCTTTCGGCATATTGTTTCTGTCAAAATAGCCATTTTCTGCGCGCTGTTCTTTACTATCTGCACAAAGCAATCGGCATCAACTCAGATCAAGACATGAGTTGATGCCGATTGCTGGTGTGTAAGTGTCCATATTAATGCATAGATTGTTCTAAAACTGCTTCTTTGCCAGACAATTTCTTGTGAACAAGTGATGATTGAATTGCTATAGGACTGATTTTTGACAGTTTTTCTGACGCCAATTGTGTGGCAGTCGCCTTTGGTTGTGCGGTAATTGCTTCTTGTGCTTCAATGCCAAACTCTGGTGTTCGCCTTAAAGCAAGATAGGTAAAAATAACCGTCCATGCCAATAGTAAGATGAGCAAAATAGATAACAAAACTCCAGTAGGTGTAATTGCTACGAGTATACCCACGAGCACATCCTCTTTCACGTTGCTTTCTGTTGAAGCAAGATAAGATTACCGTATTGTGATAATACGACAAAAGTAATGTAATTTTATTGATTTACAAGTACTCGTTTGTCCAGTTGTAGGCATCTGAACAGTTTCTAAGAGTACTTTATAAAGAAATGACGATATATAAATAAAGAAAGTTTCAACATATGCATATGCGCACATCGCATCTCTCTACTCTCTATTGTTTCTCGAATGATACCCATTTGGCAACAGGACCATACTTTCTGGCTGTTTTTGGGTCTATTTGTATCGTTTTTTCGCATGATATTTGAATATATATGGTTCTCTAAGATTAATTGGCAAATGTATTTACTGCTTTTATTCATTTTTATCGTGAAACAATTTCTTTCATATCTAAGCATAGCAAGCATCAAATACTCTCCTTATCAAAGAACGCTTGTACTGGACTAATTTGTAGATATTTTGATTTCCAGATAAAATGATTGAATTTCCTATGATTTTTGGCTAACATGAAAAATCACGACACTGCCAGAAGTCAATGGATAAGCTTGACAGGCTTGTTCTTTTATCTTAAACCTGTCACAATAGCGCTGGTATTATTCAACTGAGTTCTATAAATTACGAGGGCAAAAAGGGTATGGATTATATCAATTGGCGGAGGACGCGTGACATTTTACTCAGTATAGTTTGCCTTGGACTTATTATTTGGGCAACCTGGATTGTGTTGGGTCAGTTAGTTGTTGCCATAGTTGTGTTATTGATGGCTATGGCCGTTGCGTTTCTGCTTTCACCTATTGTTAATTTCCTGGGTAAATATGGTATAAATCGTGTGCTTGCGGCTGCGATAACTTATATTATTGTATTGGGATCTATTATTGGTTTGGCATATGAATTAGTATTCTCACTGGTTGTTCAGATCAATGCATTTTCTGCGACTATCTCTCATTTCGCATTTTCATTACCAACGACTTTGCAATCTTTTATCAACACTATGGAACATATGGGTGTTCCTCAAGATCAAATTCATACTGCACTTGTGCAGGTACAGTCACAGACCTACGGCTTAGCGACCTCCATTGCAGGTAATCTTATCGAGATCGTGACCAACGGCGTAAATGTCTTTCTCGACATTTTTTTAGTAACGGTACTCAGCTTTTATCTGACATTGGATGGTAAACGTATTCGCGATAAGCTGATAAAATTGTCCCCAAAATCCTGGCTTTCTCATGTATTGATATTTGAGGATGCATTAATTCGCGTTGTCGGCAATTATATTCGGGGACAGTTAACACTGGCTGTCTTGATTGGATTGGGAACAAGCTTGATCTGTCTGGCGGTAGGGCTGAAGGATTATGCCTTAATCTGTGGCATGCTAGCATTTCTGTTTGAGACGATTCCGATGGTGGGTCCTGGTTTGGCCTCAATTATGCCAATTCTACTTTCTTTGCTTGTTGGTGGGCCTCAACTAGTACAACGCACAGTAATTATTGTGGTTTTATTCATTATCATGCAGACACTTGAGAGCAATGTACTTGGTCCACGCATTGTGGGACGCGCAGTTGGTCTTCATCCCGTGGCTTCAATTCTCTCATTGCTGGTCGGGGCGAAGCTATTTGGCGTATTTGGCGCGCTTCTGGCGACACCAATTGTTGCGGCGGCATGGGTCGTTGTCGCAAGCATGTATCGTTCTGCACACGGAGTGAGCGCTAATCAAGCTCAAGGGGAGCATGCAGATCAAGTTGCGGTGCATAAACCTGCTCTCTGGAGTATTCATCGTCCTCATAAAGCTTTTGTGACTGGTGGACGTGGACACATCGTAGAACACCTTCGTTCACGAGTATACTTGGATGAGCGTCTTGAGGAAGAAGATCATTTGGAGGATCTGTATGCAAACCATACGTCATTTAAAGAGAAGTATAAGTCTTATCTCTAATACCCATATGTATTGAGAAACGCAACATGGGCTCATAGACATGCAAAGAAATCTCTCGTTGCGAGAAAATATAAAACGCATAGTGAAGTGCACAGTGAACGTTGTCCGTCACAAGACTAGCAATGTTCACTGTGTATGTCGATATCGTTCTATGCATTTCCAAAAGTACTGCGAAGCTCTTCTTCACCTTCACGATTGACCAGCGCGTAGATTTCATCATTGGCCTGGATGACGACATCACCTGTGGGAATAATAGGTTCGTCATCGCGAATGATTAATGCTACATTGCTTCGGCGAGGAAGATTGATCTGATTGAGGGGTTTTCCCACCACCGTTGATAAAGATGGCACTACAATCTGAATGATTTCCAGACCAGCGCGTTTCAAATTCATCAAGAGGACAAAGCGTTGTCCTGGCAGTTCGGATTCGATCAATGAGAGGATGGCTTTGGTCGGACTCACTGTGACATCGATGCCTAATTTCTGGAAAAGCTCTTCATGCATTGGATTATTCAAGCGAGCAATCGTACGCGTGACATTGAAGCGCTTTTTGGCCAGCTGACAAATGATTAGGTTATCCTCGTCTTCGCCTGTAACAGCGATCACTGCATCTGCGCGGCGTGCGCCAGCCTCTTCCATGGTCCTGGCTTCGCAAGCATCGCCTCTTAACACAGATTGACCAAGTTCCTCGACCAATACTTGAAAACGCCCGCTTTCCTTTTCAAGAAGCAAGGTTTCGTGACCTTGTTGGAGCAAATAGCGTGTGAGGTAGTAACCAACATCGCCACCTCCTCCGACAATAATATACATGTGGGTATTTCTCTCCTACTTTTTCCTAACGATTAGCATGCACATCATAGACGATAGCATTCTTTATATCATATAAAGAATGTTTGTTAAAATATAGTATTTTTACTCAAATTTTAGGGCTCAGAGTCGATGGTTTTTTGCCAATTAAGGCATCAGAGACTAGATCCGTGATGACTTGTGTCGGGCAAATTGTCTCTAACCCCAACTCTCGAAAAGTTTGTTCACGCAGGGAGTCGTAGATGCGACAAATAACTTTTGGTGTATGAAAGATTTCTTTGGCAATCTGGCTGGCCATGATATTACGATTATCGCCATTGGTTACAGCTGCGAAGGCATCAGCCTCTTCAATACCGGCACGGCGTAGGATTTCTTCATCCACGCCATTTCCGATCACCTTGTCTCCTTTGAATTTGGGACTGAGACGATAGAATGAGTCGCCACTTTTGTCGATAACTGAAACTGTATGTCCTGCATCCTCTAGCTGTGTGGCGAGTGTTGCGCCAACACGACCACAACCTAGAATCACGATTTTCACTTATAGCCTCCTGTCGGTCGATGAGCCGCTTTTTGGGATAGTTTGTATCATCCTGAGATATTATAGCATGCCACTCTGTCAGGTGCTCGGATGTGTTTTGCGGGCTATGCACATGTACTTTCTTTTTCTTTTCTCATGACTCTACGAACAATGTAAGAATGAGAAAAATGCATTTGCGATTTCTTTCACGCTAACTGGCTACTACTATAGGATATGTTAAGAATGTAGTATGATATATAGCATCTGTCAATGGAAAGAGTTGCTTGCATGATAACAAATTTTATACCTCAACATAGTGTTGACTCCTCACGCTATACGCTACGCGCTGTCCCGTTGGCATTGCGTGCACAATGGGATATCTTTATTGCTACCCATGCTAATGGTCATTTTTTACAGAGCTGGGGCTGGGGCGAGTTGAAAGCGCTGTTGGGATGGTATCCTTTACGTCTGGCTTTATGGGACGGTGAGACAATGGTGGCGGCGACCCAGATTTTACGCAAAACAGTGCCACCTATCCCTCTGTTTTTTGGTTATCTGGCCTATATTCCAAGAGGACCAGTGGTTGATTGGCGACAACCTGCATTATACGAAACGTTCTTTACACTTTTGGATACCTACTTGCGTCGACATGGCGCGGTGGCTCTTCGCTGGGAGCCAGATGTGGAAGATAGTACCCACGAGGGCCAGATGCTATGGCAACATCTGACGGCCTGGGGGGCACATGCTGTTTCCCCGGTACAGCCTTTGCGTACGATTGTGTTGGATCTGGAGCCAACGGAGGAGCGTTTGTTGGCGCAGATGAAAGAGAAATGGCGCTATAATATTCGTTTGGGAATGCGTAAAGGGGTGACGGTACGGGTTGCGAAATCTCCAGAGGATATACGATCCTGGTATATGCTCTTACAAGCAACTGGCAAGCGCGATCAATTTGGCATCCACGATGAAGCGTACTATCAGCAGGCATGGGAAACGTTTGCACCTCGCGATGAATTACGTTTGTTTCTGGCTGAGTACGATGGATTGTTGTTGGCGGGAATTATTGTGGTTGTGTTGGGAGGACAGGCAATCTATCTTTATGGTGCATCTGGCAATGAACAAAGACAGTTGATGCCAAATTATGTTTTGCAATGGGAGGCGATCCGCTGGGCGAAACAGCGAGGAGCACAGCTCTACGATTTTTGGGGCATCCCTGCCACTGATGCTGACGATGAAGCTATGTCTGGGGTGTACCGTTTTAAACGTGGTTGGGGTGGACGCACAGTTAGCTATCTCGGCGGTTATGAACATGTATACCGACCTATTTACAGAATCCTGGCAGCCTTGAGCGGATCGATAAAAAAGCGGTAACCACTGCGCCCAACCCCTCTATTCATCATAAGTCTAATATTTCTGTCCATAAGTCCCGCTTTACCTCTACGGCGGGACTTTCCCTGTTCTGCTTTTTGCTATAGCCGATTTGAATTACTGTTAGTATCAAATACTCTCTTATTCTTGTCGCTTATAGCTTTAGTGCCCGTTATTACTTGATGCTTGTAACGCACGTGTGATATAGCTCGTACGTTACAAGCATCGAGTGAGATAATTCTGGCGGAGCGTTTAGACAGTTGGTAGTTCGCATTATCTTCTATGTCTATACAGAATCAGGAAGGGTAATGAAACGAAAACTTTTGTTTCCTCTATTGCTAGTTTGTATCATGACCGTGATTGCAGGAGGCATCACATTCTGGACGCTGTATCCGCGGCTGTCATTTCTCCATAGTATTTCCTCGAATGTTTATATCTACTACACGTTAAAAGATGCGCAGGGATTTGTGCTTGCTCGAGCTCCAAAGGGGGCGAATGGTCAGCCTTTGCAAAGTCCTCAGCGACTTGCTCCGTTAGGCGAAAACTTTGGGTTGCTCTCATCGGATGCAGTGGTTTCTTTGCAGTTGTCCCCAGATGGTCGCTATCTAGCCATCGATGGTAATCGAGATCATGGTGAGCAGGTATGGGTATATGACGTTCAGCAGGCTGTGGTTTCTCTAAAACCTGCTGCGGTAGTAGGAAATTTTTTGCGCTGGCTTCCCACAGGAAATGGGCATACATTTCTTTATCGGCCGATGCTTCCCCTTGGACCTGCGGCTCCTCTGGAGAATGGTACCTGGAATCCGGGTCTCTGGTCTGTTGATGCGGAGACTGGTTCTCATCTTAATATCAATATTGGAGCCCCCTCTGCGAATCTGGTTGATGCTGTGCCGTCGCCTGATGGATCGCGTATTGTTTATTCTCTAAGCGCTGGTCTGGGCCAGGGGAGTGACACGTATGTGATGAGTAACAATGGTAGTAGCCGTACTCATCTTTTTGCCTCGACTGGTCTGGACGCTGTCGCTGGTCTTTTTGCATGGTCGCCAGATGGAGCTCATATTGCCTACGAGCGGTTGGCAGAT
The DNA here is from genome assembly GCA_963699315.1 of uncultured Chloroflexia bacterium. GTDB lineage: Bacteria > Chloroflexota > Ktedonobacteria > Ktedonobacterales > Ktedonobacteraceae > Dictyobacter. The sequence continues at coordinate 1,216,999 of OY969433.1, read as the reverse complement.
AGCCCGGCTCCCTTTCTCTCAGCTAGTCTGTGGGTGATGAATACTAAGGGAGAACAACAGCAACGGCTGGCCGATGTCGATGGAGGACATGGATATATGCCAAACTGGTCGCCAGATGGACAGAAACTTGCTTATGTTGTACGTACCAATACAAGTGATCATCGAGCAGATACGCTCTATCAAGCACTGCAGTGTGGCATTGGTGAGTTTAATCTACGTACTCATCAATCTCGACTGATAGCCTCTCCCCAGCAAACGGCCCAACAATGGAACATCAATCCTACCTGGTCTGCCCAGAGTGATCACATCAATTTTACCGCCCTCAATCCAATGAATCGTATCGTTGGAGGCACAACGCAAAGCTGGTCCGCTCAGGTGAGTGATCAAGTTGGGACCGTACAGATTGTGCCCATTTCAGCCGTAATTTCTCACGTGGTGGCTTGGGGATAAATACTCCAGCACATAGGGATAAATAATCCTTCTTCTCAATCTTGTAGTGCAGCGGGAATATGTACCAACGCGCTTCCCTATTGAAAAAAAGATTTGATGGCTATGAAATTGAAACAATTACAAAAAATGTGTTCTCTATGCGTCATTTTTTTTATCCTGACTAGTTTTCCTATCGGCACCACCAGTTATTGGCAAAAGACGTTTCAAGCAACGCCAGCGCATGCTGCTGGTCTGCAGTCACAGTACAGATATGCATTCCCTTTTATGCATCGCCCCTATTACGGATATCGAACGATTATGCAAAGGACGATCTCCTTTTTTGATCACGATCAGCCCTGGTATTCTAATGATGGGACGTTTGTACGTTTCGACGGTGTCACCTCACATGCTTCTGTCTATAACTGTTTTGCTCGTGTAAGTTGTTACGATGGGCATAATGGCTATGATATGGATTTCAGATTTGAACCGGTCTTAAGTGTAGCGCCAGGACGCGTGATTCGGGCTGGTTGGTATAATCCGTTGAACCACAACTCTTCGTTTGGGCTATGGGTGGCGGTTGATCATGGTAATGGTATTGTGACTTCATATGGTCATCTCAGTTCTGTCTTAGTGGCGGTAGGCGATCGCATAGGAACGCAATGGCAAATTGGCACCAGTGGTACAACAGGAGATTCTACGGGGCCACACTTACATATGTCAGCTTTCTACTTACCAGACTGGCAGGTGACTGATCCCTTTGGTTGGCGTGGTCGCTTTGCCGATCCAAATACTGTGCCTGATTACTATCTCTGGGTAGGTGCTCCCGGGTCATATTACACCGCCCCCTATCTGGGAGGCTCACGCGTCCATCCTGGCGCAGTTGTTGTCGATGATGGAAGTCTAGGTTGGAGTGCGCGAGGTCCATGGTGGCGTGACACGTTTCGTACAGATAATCGGGGAGGCTTGCATTGGACCAATACGACCTATGGTGCACCTACGGCTACCGCAACTTGGCGTCCAAGGATTCCTACGAGCGGCTACTATGAAGTTGGTGTCTATGTAGATGATACACATGCGACAGGTGGCTGGGTTCCCTATACTGTCTATAGTGCTAATCCTGATAATCCCGCTGTTTTGGTGGCACATAGGATTCGCCTAGACGAAGCCCATATCGGTGTTTTTGATGGCTCTTTTGGTACTGTAAATACGGGGACACAGTGGGTAAGCCTGGGTACCTACTACTTCCAACGTGGGAGGGCTGGACATGTGGTGCTGAGTAATGCAACTGGTGAAAGTGATTGCCAGGTGGCGGCAGATGGCATGGAATTTGTACCTGTTCGTGCGGGCTAAAATTGTGTGGGAATAGATAATTAGTCTGGCTACAGATAATAAGCAATCTTTGGTGACAGGGATTGCTTATTATCTGTGCGCTATTTTTGTATCATCTTGACGGCGTTAACCGTACTATAACTGACAAAGTTTCCGTAATACGGATTGTAACATCATATAAAAAATCCTAAATTGATCATTTTAGCGACTTTGATGAAAGATAGTACGCCTGAAATTAAGGAGCATACATATATGTCTGGTAGCCGAGGATGTGCCACAAACTCTATTCTGTTTTTGATCATCGTGTTTTTGCCCGTAGTTGGTCATATCATAGAAACCATTTTTATCCTGGAAGATGATCATTCTCTTCTGGGTAAGGTGCTCTGGCTCATAGTAGTCTGGGCGCTGCCATTTTTAGGACCATTTTTGTATCTAGTGTTTGGACAACGTCCAGTTAATCGAGGCCGTGTCATGTTTGGACAGCCAAGCAACTACAATCCTGCTATGAATCCTTATCAAGGTCAAAGTAATCCTTATCAAAATTAATAGCATTGCGCTAATGTACAATATGCAGAAAGGCACTTCTCCTATCAGAAAGATGCCTTTCTGCATATTGTATGCTACACCCATACCCATAGAGCTTTCATTGAGAGATAACAGATAAGATGTATATTATAATTACTGGATTTGTAACAAGCCTGGCTGTAAAGCGTATGATTGATAGACATCTTTTTTGATTCATTTCAAGCAAGATGTCCTACCTCCCTATAGGGCAAAGAAATTTCATCGCCGCCATCGCCCAAGACGTTACCACAAGTAGATACGTTCGTATTCTTTGTGAAAGTGTTTTTTTGTTGTGCTACAGTTTGTGCGGATTTTTTGAGCTTGTATGATACACAATTGTCATATGAACTGTCAGGAGGATCAAAATGGCGATAACTAATACACAGAGAGAAGCGGTCATTGTTGCCGCTCTACGTACACCCGTTGGCCGCCGTGGTGGACAGTTACAGGACTGGCATCCAGTTGATTTACTTGCGTATGTATTCTCGGCATTGATTGAGCGTACCAGTATAGATCCAGCTTTGATTGATGATGTTATCGTTGGCTGTGTCAGTCAGGTGGGGGAGCAGAGTCAAAATATTGCTCGTAATGCGGTGTTGGCTGCTGGTTTTCCTGAAACTGTGCCAGGCACAACCGTAGATCGTCAATGTGGCTCTAGCCAGCAAGCGATGCATTTTGCGGCTCAGGGAGTGCTCAGTGGGGCCTATGATATCGTAATTGCGGGTGGTGTGGAATCAATGACACGTGTTCCGATGGGATCGAATGTCCAGGGGGTTGCGTCTCCTTTTGGTTCACAGATGGAGCAACGTTATCAGGGGCAGCAGATACATCAAGGATTGGGGGCTGAGCTGATTGCCCAAAGATGGGAGTTGCCACGTAGCGCATTAGATGCTTTTAGTCTGGAGAGTCATCGTCGAGCCGCTCAGGCTATAGCTGAGGGTCGTTTTGCCTCGCAGATTGTGCCGATTCCTGTAAAACAAAAAGATGGAACAACGCGTCTTTTCAGCCAGGATGAGGGTGTTCGCGTTGATACAAGCATGGAGAAACTTGCCTCGTTGAAGTTAGCTTTTAAGGCGGATGGCGTAATTACAGCCGGCAATTCATCGCAGATTAGTGATGGGGCAGCCGCAACTTTGATTATGGAACGAGCCACCGCTGAGCGTCTGGGACTGAGGCCTCGCGCACGTTTTGTCTCGTTTGCTGTAGTAGGAGACGATCCTATTTTGATGTTGACCGCACCTATTCCTGCAACCAGTAAGGCGTTGGCACGTGCCAGATTGAGCCTGGATGATATCGATGTGATTGAGATTAATGAGGCTTTTGCGAGTGTGGTTTTAGCGTGGCAGCATGAGACACAGGCGGATCTGCAGAAGGTCAATGTTAATGGTGGCGCGATCGCGCTGGGTCATCCGCTAGGAGCCTCTGGTACACGCCTGATGACCGTATTGCTGCATGAGCTTGAGCGTTCAGGTGGACGCTACGGTCTTCAAACGATGTGTGAAGGTGGTGGTATGGCAAATGCACTAATTATTGAGCGCCTAGATGCGTAATACCCATATGCATTCAAAAACGTAACTCTCGTTGCTAGAAAGGTGCGGCGGCACCTTTCTCATTTGAATGCAAGGAAATATAAAGATGTCAGTTTGCTGTAAAATCAGTAGCGAGTCGGAATATGGTCATTCCGACTCTGTTGGCTCAATGTTGAGGTGTGTTCCAAATGGCTAGCGCGTATTTGTATGTGGCCTGTAAATCTTGATCGTTAGTTGCGCTTATGGCTATGTAGGAATTATCTGGCGACCATTGAATGGTTTGTATGCTGGCAGATGAATTGTTCTTTACGCTAGGCACTTTATTGATGAGCATGATATCTTTGTTTGTCAGTGCATTCCAAATGCGTACTTCATTGTTTTGGAAGGTACCAGCCAGATATTTTCCATCTGGCGACCAGGCTAACAGATAATTAGAATTTTTCATGATACCATGATGCGTGGCTACTTTGCGTCCGCTGCTGATCTCCCATACATCAACAGTATTACCATCAGTTTCCAGTGTTGCCAGATAGCGTCTATCAGGTGAGACGATGGCTGTTTCATTGGTAGCTTGGAATATTCGTGTTGTCATGATCTGCTTGGTGCCAGATACATCCCAAACGGCAACACTAGATGTTCCATTTGGCGTAGGGGAATTGAGATCATCTCCTACAATAATCATATAGTGGCTGTCAGCAGACCAAATAACAGGAGATTCACTTGTTATTGGTAAATAGAGTGTGTTATCTACTGTGATTGAACCACTATGGGTACTGAGGACATAGAGCGAATCATTATCTAGCGTTGCCATTTGTGTACTGTCCGTGGACCACCATATAGCCGGGGGGTTATTGTCTCCTTCTACTACTGCTGCTTGTTTTGTCCGGTAAGTATAGCGGAATAGTAGTTTTCCCGTTACTGTATCCCAAATAGAAAAATAATATTTTTGGCTATGATTTTGACTATAATTTATGGTAATGAGGTAATTCCCATTTGGGGACGAGTATGTTTGGAGGGATGGGGCCGTTAAAGTACTGATAGTGGGATACTGTATAAGTTTTTTTGTCTTGAGATTATACATTTGGGCCGTTGCAAAAAAATTTGCAGAAAATGAAAATTGCGTGCTGCTTGCATCCCAATGGGGAGTGTTGTCAAGTATTCCTGTATTACCGGATGTCCAGAGGAGATTACCCGCATTTTCTATGGTCGGCGGATTTTGTCGATAGTTGATGATACCAATGGGAATGCTTGCCAGTGCAATGATGATGACGATTGTCACCAGCCCTAACCACAAATATCTACGTTGATTAGTCTGTCGCTGTCGGTTACGAGGAGGACGTATCGAGGTGATTTCAATGCTATTATATTCATCTTCATTTGTGACTTCATTTGTGACTTCGTCCTTGATTGATAGTAAGCGTTGTGTAATATGTTGTTCATCGTTGCGTTCCATGCTGCCTCTTTGAACTGTCAAAAACTTATCTATATATCTTAAGACGTATAATATAGCACACATAAAATATTTATATAATATATATATGCTTGACTTGTATTTGGTCTAATATAAATTGTTATTTTTAGATGAAGCCGTGGTATGTGTATTTTGTACACTCGATTATAAAGATTGTACCCTTGACAGTTTTTAACAAACTTAGGTATACTACTCAATAACGTTAAGATGAAAATCTCACAAGAACAATCGCATAACAAAATATTGCAGTGTTAACTGCTCTCATCAAGAGAGGTGGAGGGATACGGCCCTATGAAGCCCGGCAACCCGCTTTGCAATGTAGCAAGCAGGGTGCCAATTCCGGTAGGACATGTTCTCATGTTCTGCAAGATGAGGGGAACAGCGATGTCGCAGCCCCCCGCGAGGGGGTTTTTTTGTTACCTGTTTCCTGGAATCTCGCGTACCTTAAAATTTAGATTTATAATTGCGTTGAAGAGGAAGAGTAAATGTGATGGGCGGTTACAGAGAGTTGACAGCGATGAGATGTCAGCACCGTACCGGCATTGAATATGGCCTCTGAGTTGTAGGTTGAACGCTTGTATGCGTATGAGCTAGTAGATTGTGCCGTGGGCTTCGTTACAGCTGTAGTGTTATCCAATATGGAGAGATCAGTGCCGGTTGGTGGGGATGATAACACTCGTAAAGGTTGATGCTGTGAGGCATTGGCAAACCAGGGTGGTACCGCGAAGACGTTTACCCCTCGCCCCTGTAGGGTGAGGGTTTTTTTGTTCCCTTTTCCAGGAAGGAGTCAACGATGGTGGCGCAATTGGAGTATGCTAATCGACTAAAAATACAGGTACAACCAGAGGATACGGTGTTAACTTTCTCTTTTGATCAGCTTTTGTTACAGCGTGGCGGACGGCTCGGTCCGGTGACATTGGCTTATGAGACATGGGGTGAATTGAACGCAACAGGTGACAATGCCGTTTTGATCACTCATGCCTTAACCGGAAATTCACATGCCCATGATGTAGAAGATCCTGAAAATCCAAAGGCCGCCTGGTGGAATCCTCTCATTGGACCGGGGAAATACTTTGATACTTCACGCTACTTTGTGATTTGTTCCGATGTTATTGGAGGATGTTCTGGTAGCACTGGACCTTCCTCAACAAATCCTGCCACCGGACGGCCATATGGTATGCGCTTTCCTGTGATTACGATACGAGACATGGTTCATGCACAGCGCAAATTGATTGAGCATCTTGGTGTACGGCAGTTGGCAATGGTAGCAGGTGGCTCTATTGGTGGGCAACAGGTGCTGGAATGGGCTGTGACGTATCCGCAAATGGTCGCTAAAGCGATTGTGATCGCTGCCTCAGCGGCAGTTTCTGCACAAGCGATAGCCTTCAATGAAGTAGCTCGCCAGTCGATTATGGCAGATCCTTCCTGGCAATGTGGAGATTATCTGCCTAGTCAGGGGCCAAGTAGTGGTTTAGCTATTGCGCGCATGTTGGCAATGATCACCTATCAAAGCGAAGAGTCAATGGAGATGCGTTTCGGACGCAAGCGGGTCGAGCATGAGTCTGCAGTCGCTCCTACGTTTTCACCAGTGCTTGGGGATCGTTTTGATGTTGAAAACTACCTGTATTATCAAGGAGATAAATTGTCCCAACGTTTTGATGCAAATAGCTATCTCTACATTAGTCGAGCTATGGATCTGTATGACGTAAGTGACAATTATACTACTCTGGAAGATGCATTGCAGCGCATCCGCAGTCAAGTATTGTTTGTGGGTATTGGCTCAGACTTTCTTTTCCCTGCATCGCATGTACGTTGGTTGGCTGAGAAAGTACAGGCGGTTGGGGGCGATGCGCATTATACGGAATTGAACTCACCATACGGTCATGATGCCTTCTTGAAAGAATGGTCAAAATTGGCCGAAGCTTTTCAGCAATTATCATTCTAAGTAAGTTTTTATCAGTTATAGTTCTAAAAGGAGTAAGCTCTCATGGCATTGAATAGCAACCGCAGTTATGGATTTGAAACGTTATCTTTACATGCTGGACAAGAGACAGCTGATAGTGCGACAGGGGCACGTGCTGTTCCTATCTATCAGACATCTTCGTATGTATTTGATAGCCCTGAACATGCCGCAGATCTTTTCGCATTGAAGCAATTTGGAAATATTTACACACGTATCATGAATCCGACACAGGATGCTTTTGAGCGCCGTATTGCAGCCCTTGAAGGTGGTGTGGGAGCATTAGCAACCGCCTCAGGTCAATCGGCTGAGACGCTTGCTCTCTTAAACATTGCTGGCGCAGGTGATGAAATTGTGTCCTCAGCGAGCCTTTATGGTGGAACATATAATCTTTTCCATTATACCTTTGAGAAATTGGGCATTAAAGTTCATTTTGTGGATAGCCGCAATCCTGAGAATTTCCGTGCCGTAATTAATGAACGCACCAAAGCTATCTACGCTGAAACTGTGGGCAATCCTCGTCTGGATACACTTGATATCAGAGCGGTTGCAGATATTGCACATGAGCATGGTCTGCCTCTGATTGTTGATAATACAATTCCTACGCCATATCTGATACAGCCATTTAAACATGGGGCAGATATTATTGTCCACTCGGCTACAAAGTTCATTGGTGGACATGGAACCTCGATTGGCGGCGTTATCGTTGATAGTGGTAACTTCGACTGGGCAGCAAGTGGCCGTTTTCCCGGTTTGGTCGAGCCAGATCCCTCGTATCATGGAGTCCGTTACGTTGAGGCAGTAGGTCCTTTAGCCTTCATTATTAAGGCTCGTGTGCAACTGCTGCGCGATCTAGGAGCAGCAACCACACCATTCAATTCCTGGCTTTTCCTGCAAGGACTGGAGACGTTGCCTCTACGTCTTGAGCGACATAGTCAGAATGCTCTACGCATCGCAGAATTTTTAGAGCAGCATCCCGCTGTCGATTGGGTCGTCTATCCTGGTTTGAAGAGTCATCCACAGCATGAAGTGGCACTAAAATACTTCTCGCATGGTGGCTTTGGAGCCATTGTTGGTTTCGGGATCAAAGGCGGCCTAGAGGCTGGAAAGCAATTGATTCGTCATATCGAGTTGTTTTCCCATCTGGCTAATATCGGAGATGCAAAGTCCTTGATTATTCATCCTGCGAGCACCACACATGCCCAGTTAACTCCTGAAGAGCAAGTTTCGACTGGCGTCACACCGGATTTCATTCGACTTTCAATTGGCTTAGAAACGGTTGAGGATTTGATTGAAGATCTTGATCAGGCGTTGAATTCCGCAGTTGCTGATGTGAGTGCTGCTAATTCGTAAATAAGAGTTGTTGTGGGGTATACGTCTGTTCCTGACGTGATTTGCATACAGCGTATAGACAGCAGGACAGAACGCATGCCCCCAGATCGTGTTAGGAATGTTGGTAGCTTATTATGAAACGATCTGTTGGTGTCTTGAAATTTGGTGGTACATCAGTTGGGAGTGGAGAGCGTATTTGTCGTGTCGCATCCATTATCGCTGATACTCTGAACGATCCGACAATCCCATTTCCAGTCGTTGTAGTCTCTGCAATGTCTGGCATAACTGATCAGTTACTGCGCATTGCCCGGGCTGCTTGCTCTGGTGATACGGTATCCTGTGAACAGGAGTTGGCGTCGTTAAGGCAGAAACATCTGGATGCAATTGAGAAGATCATTCATGATGGTGAGGAGCGCGTTCAATTGCTACGGGTGATCGAAGACGCGCTGGAGCACCTGGCTCAAGATGTGCAGATATTGCGTGACGCAGCAGTTGTAGGGGACATGGTTCATTTATATACTGCGGTTGTGGCATCCTGGGGTGAGCGTCTCTCTATTCTACTGGTTGCGGCGGCGGTACGTGAACGTGGTGTGCAGGTGCAGCCTGTACGTAAAGAGGTCATTATTACCAGCCATCCCTCCCATGATCCGGCGCAGCCATTTGGCGTGGTTGAGGGGGCTGAGCCGTTGATGGATGAGACAAGAAGCAATGCTCATGCGTTGATATATCCTCTGGTTCAGCAAGAGATCGTACCAATTGCAGCAGGTTTTATTGGTCGGACCATTACTGGTTTTGTGACCACACTGGGTCGTAATGGATCAGATTATTCGGCGACTGTGATTGGGGCTGCTCTCGATTGTGTTGAAGTGTCCATTTATACAGATGTTGATGGCGTTTTGTCTGCTGATCCGCGTCTGGTGGCTAATACCCGCTTATTGCCCCGTTTATCATATGCAGAAGCAGCACGTCTTTCCTGGTTTGGCGCAAAAGTATTGCATCCGCGCACATTAATTCCAATTGCTCCACGTAACATTCCCGTACGAGTGCGGAACTCTTTCCGCCCGCATATTCGTGGAACCATGATTGGACCAGTTGGACATACATCCAGCGGAGCCGGTGCTATCACTACGCGTCGTAATCTCGCGCTAATAACAGTGGAAAGTACGGATCTCTTTGGTGCTCCAGAAAATGCCGGTCAGGTCTTTGTGCTTGCTGCAAAAGCTGGTGCAGCGCCAGTTGCAATTTGTTCTTCATCTGGTCATCATCTCTCTTTTGTCGTTGACGAGAAGGCTGCTGACTCTGTTGTGGCGTTATTACGCCACGATATGGATATAGCACTTTGGACTGTTAGTCATCGACGAAGTTTGGCTGCTTGTGCCTGTATTGGTTCTGGTTTTACTAGCGATCCAATGAGCTCGGCTCGTGCGATTACCGCTCTGGCTAGCGAGCGCATTCCCGTTATCTCCCAGGGAGCCTCAGAACAGGGGATTACACTGATTGTGGAGGATCGATCTAGTGAGCAAGCGCTACGTTGCTTGCATCGTGATCTAGTTGCTCCTGTTATACCACTCGTACGTCATCCAGTCAGTGCGAACGAAGCGCACCATAAAGCTTTGATATAATACAAATACGATAGATACAGCAGATAACTTATCAGGATGGGCATGTAAATAGACAAAGGCCTGTCCCCCTTTAGTATGGGAGCGAAAGAGCATATGGAGACGAAGGAACAGCGTAAGATCCCTGTTGCCGTATTAGGTGCAACAGGTATGGTAGGGCAACGCTTTATCGAATTGTTACAGGGACATCCCTGGTTTGAATTAGTCGGCCTTGGTGCTTCTGAGAAGCATAATGGACGTCCTTATGCCGAGGCGACGAGTTGGCGTCTGACCGGAAGTGACATGCCTACAGCCGCCGCCCAATTGCCTGTCGTCGCGTGTCGACCAGAAGCGCTGCCAGACGTAAAGATCGTCTTTTCAGCCCTCCCAGCTGAGATTGCAGGTGAGATCGAACGTTCTTTTGCACAGGCGGGCGTGGCCGTTTTTAGCAATGCGAAAAATTATCGTATGGAAGTAGATGTACCGCTCTTGATCCCAGAAGTCAACGCGGAGCATATTGCTGCTATCGCGCAGCAACGGAAGCAACGTGGCTGGTCTGGTTTTATCGTGACCAATGCCAACTGTGCTTCAACTCCTCTGGTGATGGCGCTTAAGCCTCTACAGAAGTCCTTTGGAGTCAGTAAGGTACTTGTCACGACCATGCAAGCGATCTCAGGAGCCGGTTATCCTGGTTTGCCATCGTACGACATTCTGGATAATGCTATCCCTTATATCGGTGGCGAAGAGGAAAAGGTGGAGAGCGAGACTCTGAAGATGCTTGGAGATTGGCAGGAAGAGCGTGGTTTTGTCAATGCTCCTCTGGTTGTAAGCGCTCACTGTAATCGTGTCGCGACGCGTGAAGCGCATCTAGAATGTGCTAGCATCCAGTTGGAACGCGAAGCGAGTCCTGAAGAGATCATTGCTGCTTGGGAAAGCTATGCCCCTGAGTCACAACTGGCGCAACTACCTAGCGCGCCAGAACATCCACTCGTCTATCGCCGAGAGATCGATCGCCCACAAACTCTGCGCGATCGCGATGCCGGACATGGTATGACTGTCACATTGGGACGCTTGCGCCCCTGTCCGCTCTTTAGCTATAAATTTGTCATGCTGGGACACAATACCATTCGTGGCGCAGCTGGAGGCTCTGTACTTAATGCCGAGTTGTGCGTGAGTAAAGGGCTCTTATAGTTGGCATCCTGCGATAGTTTTAGTTTCCCTTATGCGTAGCTGATCAAAATACTCTAAAATTTACCAAGCTTTGACTATTCGTGAAAAATCATTTAGACCTCGTCATCCGAAAACTATAACGACACGCATCGCTTATACACATCTCCTGCAAGAGCTGTAACAGGCAGGTTGTGCGTGTCGTCTATCTATAGTGTAAAAATGGTTTAGATCTTATGCCATATCTTTTATCAGAGCAGGGATGAGATATTGGGCATCAGGAGTCCCCAGGCCTGTGACCGGATCCCAACCTGTGGTGGCATTGTAACCCGTGACTCCTGCCTGGGGGTTCGAGTTATTTCCTACGGTGATGTCATGGAATGCTTGATGATAGGTATCTGAGGCGGCGATTTTGTAGAGTGCCGGATTGATAAAGCCCAGTGGATGGCCTGCCATCTGGTTCGCAACTGCCGTAATGGCACTCCAGACTGGCGAACTGGCACTGGTTCCTCCCGCCTGGTCCCACGAACCATTGAGATAAAAAGCCATACCGGTATAGGGATTGGCGACTGCAGAGACATCTGGCACACCTCGACGATTTTGAAACTGTGCTTGTGTCGTGGCCGGAAGCTGTTTTTGATAGGATGGCATGGCGTACAAGCGGCTAAAGCCACCTCCACTACCAGACCACGCTACCTCGCTGAGGGAATTGTTCACGTTTTCCAGTGTGGTTCCTCCCACGCTCGTCACCCATGGTGAATTTGCCGCGAAACTGGTGGTGGCTACCGTAGAAAGTTTTGTCGACTTTAAATCTGAATAGTCGGTTGCTCCTTCATCACCGGAAGAAGAGAAATAGGTCATGCCATCCTGAGTTGTCCCTTTTTGCAGCAATGTATTCCATAATTGCAGTTCTTGACTGGCTTTGCTGTCTTCTAATGTGATTTCGGAGGCTCCCCAGCTATGAGAAACGATATTTCCAAGTTTATGGTCAATGGCATATTGCTCGAGTTGTCGGAACTCTGGCAGTCCAATTGTTCCTTCGGTCTCAGAGACTGGACTAATGAGAAGTACAATTTTGGCATCAGGAGCAAGAGCATGGATAATTTGCACATCGAGTGTTGTTTCGCCTGCCCAGCCTGCTTTATCACTAGTTCCGGACTCTGCTTCCTTCAATGGTGAAATTATTTGTAAATTGACCGCTGGGAGGTGGAATGTGGAATTGAAGACATCCATATCTTGTTGAATAGTTGGGCTACCGAAGGCAACGATATCAATGACTGTCTGTCCTTTGCCTGTATAGCCTTTTTGATTTAAGGAATTGAGACCGTAGGCTTGTCTCATAGCTTCTGGTGTGAGACATGTTGACGTTGATAGTCCAGCGTATGTTGGGCAAGTGTCTGTTATTGGTGCTCTTCCGGTTGTGTTCGTTGTTATTGGTTGTATCCCCGTTCCTATTGTTGTCGTTGAACCACATGATGCTAATAATAGGAGAGAGAGTATTAAAAGGGGAAAAAGACGCGCATTGCGTTTCATCTTAGCTCCTACTTACACGATATGCTTGGAATCGCATTTTATAATGTGTTTTATTTCTTTTCGGCTAGCCATTTGCTAGCTTATACAGTCGCTTATGTATTTTTGTATAATCGGCTTTTTAGAACTGCATACAAATATTATCATATCCTACCACGGATAATGAAAATTTATCACAAAATTTTCATTATCAGAAGCCTTTATAGTATTGAGCATGCAACCTTGACAGTATTGAGTAAGAAAAAGGCTTTGGCAGTCTTGGTTCGGTGAGTAATAACACTGGCGCTTTCTGCGTTGGCAAAAGAGCTATGATTGTATGATGTATTTTTGTATTAGAATATGTTTATTTATAGCGAAAATATTAATATTACGCTATAGCATAATATTCCTAGTATTTTGAGCGGATTTTGACTATCTAAGCTAAATTCGTTTATAGTGTTCTTTATGATATGATAGGATTTATTGGGTTATGTTGTAGGAGTTCAATTCTAACGAATTGTGAAGGTATAGCGGAAAATGTCGTTAAATCATCAATATAAGCGAAAAAAGACATATTGGTTGCAGAGTCGTATAAGATTAATTTTCTATAACCCTGTTTCACCTAGTACGCCTGTAGAGCAAATACCATTTTCTACAAATATGCATCCTTTCCCTGGAGATTATATACATACTCCTCCACTAAATAGTGCGACATACAAAAATATTTCACCGCGATTTTATCCTTTGCAGTCTCCAGATACAGCACAATATTCTCACCCTGTCAGATATCCAGTGTATGATGTGCACCTTGCTAATCACAATAACCAGCCCTTGCCGCCGCAATCATCGTTTGAAGAGTGGCAGGTTAAAGATGTTAGTTTCTATTCAAATCCTCAAGAGATAGCGTCTCGCTCTATAAGTGGCATCCCGGCGGTTGCTACGTCTACGCATGCTTATAAGCGCGTTGCACATTTACTGTCTGGTAGGCGATTTGTTGTGCATGGAGCACTTAGCATTTTATTTATCTTCATTGCTGCTGGTATTTTTATGACTATGGTGCCACTAGATAGTCATGAGGGCTTGAATAAAGGTTTGCCACTTAGGTTCCATACTATTTCTGTACGTAAGAATGTCACGGCCCTTATTGAGGCACAGTCGGCGACAGCGACCGCAGTTACTATTGATGGATATGATCCTGGTGGAGGACATACCTATGCTGGAGTGCTCGCGAGATCTGATGCTATGCACGTTTCGGCGGCTGATTATGGAAGTTTAAGCCGCTTTTTTTATGGGCAATGCACCTATTGGGTGAACATGCGCTATCACCAGTCGACTGGCCATTGGATACCCTGGTTGGGGAATGCCTATCAATGGGCCTATCAGGCACCTGCATATGGTTGGACGCTTTCTGCTACACCTAATCCTCATGGCTCTTCAATTATGGTCTTTAGCCCTTACTCTGAAGGAGCTGGCGCTTATGGACATGTCGCAGTTGTCGAAAGTGTCAACAGTGATGGCAGCGTGCTGACCAGTAATTGGAATTGGGGAGGGGACTGGGCAACCCTCACGTATCGTACTTTTTACCCTGGCCCAGGTGTGAGTTTTATCTGGTACCCCAACTAATCTTTCCTTGCATTCAGATGAGAAAGGTGCGGTAGCATACTTCTAGCAATGAGAGTTGCGTTTCTGAATGCATATGGTTATAAGGTCCTCATCTAAGCTGCTCGGCTGCCTATACAAAACAGCGTAAATCATTGTAGGTGGCGAAGAGGCGTGAAGAGTCACAAATATACATATATTGTGGTTATATAGTCCTAAAAATTGTCATATTAATTGACTGAAATACTAGCTTTTAGGTAAAGTCATGATGAAGATTTAAAAAATCTATTTTAGGCGTCATCAGCGATGCGTCTGTGTAAGAATGAAGGTAATGTGTATGTTATTTCGTGATCGTTCTCGGGCTGCTACTCAGCAGCCACATAGTATTACCCCTCCATCTCAAACGGGCGGTTTAACTCCGATGATGACAATGGAGCAAGGTCCTACTACTGGCATGCATGCAACATCGTTTGCTCCAGGGGAAGTGCAAGCCTCGCTTGTGCCTTCGTCATCAACAGCTCCTAGGCCTGGTACTCCGCCTGATACACAATCACTGCGAATCCCTGTAGTGATTCCGGCGACCGGGAAAAAAAGCACTAAGACGATGCGCCCCCCAAAGGGAAGGCGTGTGGTCGTGAATATTGGGGTAGCAGTTGTCTTAATAGCCATCCTATTTGGAATCCTGGCAGCTGTTGTTCCGGTGGGAAATGGACAGGCAAGTGGCCTGGCAAAACTATTGAATCCCAGCATGAATATGATTTCCTCTAAACAAAATAGCACTGCCCTTATTGCAGCCCAGGCTGCAACGGCAACGGCTGTCACTCAAGACGGCTTCGATGCTGGCAATCAGACATATGCTGGTGTTACGACATCCGTAGCTCCGGTTGTTTCACCATCCGATGCTGGCAGCCTGGATCGTTTCTTCTACGGCCAATGCACCTATTGGGCTAATATGCGCTACCATGAATTAACTGGTCACTGGGTTCCCTGGCTCGGAAATGCCGATGAATGGGCTTATCAAGCCTCTGCCTATGGTTGGCAGACCTCGTCGGTACCCAATCCAAATGGGCCATCCATTATTGTGCTAGGACCAGGTGTAGAGGGAGCTGGCTCTTATGGCCACGTGGCTGTCGTAGAAACAGGCGTAACCGATTATTCTAACGGTATCAGCACAAGTAACTGGAATTGGAATGGTGATTGGGGTATTGAGGATTGGTGGACATTTTATGTCGGTCCAGGTGTAACATTTGTCTGGTACTAATATATAGAAGATAATGAATCTGAGGGATAGGGCCAATCTCTCTCCTTCAATTCATTGTGCATATATCTATTCATGCAGCTTTTCTATCATATTGGGCTTAAAGAGATAGGTACATAGTCCTAATAAGTGTCGATAAATTGACTCATATAGGTGCAAATGGATACATTATTGACAGCAGTTTGGTGAAACGCAATTGATTGCCGGCTCATTAGAGATATGTTTATCGGACTAAAGGTAGTATATATGATTTCAAAAGAATATAATGATACATTAACCGATGTGAAACAAATGGATTTTGATCCTCCTGCCCAGCACATGGGTGAAGTTGCATCATCCCAACCCTCTGTTGAGCAAATGTCGATGGCGGTGAAAAAGGCAAACTATGGTGTTAGCGATCATGCTGTGGCAAACAAGATTGTAGCGCCAGCCGAGCGGAAGCCTGTCTTTATTGCAGCTACAGGTAAAAAAAGCTCTGGAACAATACGGCCCCCGAAGGGAAGACGTGCCGTGGTGCATACGGGGGCGCTGATATTTATGGTGGTAGTTGTAATTGGAGTCTTAGCGGCTGTGATTCCGACTGGTCCTGGTCAAGCGAGTGCGCTAGGGAAAATATTTAATCCAAAGATGAACATGGTCAGTTCAAAGTCAAATGTTACAGCTTTGATTGCAGCGCAGGCGGCGACAGCTACGGCAGTTACTGTCGATGGATATGATGCTGGTAGCCAGAATACCTATGCTGGTGTTCAGAGTGATTTTACGTTACCTGATGGGACAACAACAGCACCTGTTCCTACTCCTGCTCCGGTTGCGGGGGCTCCTGAAGTGAATGGTTCGTCGGGGGGTATTTCATCAACCACTGGCACAATTGCGGATAGTAGCTTTACTAATTGGTTTACAGCAGGACAGTGTACCTATTGGGCCGATTACGAGTATCATCATCTGACAGGTTACGCCGTTCCATGGAGTGGCAATGCATCAGTTTGGGCAGCTAATGCCTATGGATATCCTGGTTGGAATGTTTCCAGTACACCGCATGTGCCTTCAATTATCGTGCTGCAACCGGGATATCAGGGAGCTGGCGCGGATGGGCATGTCGCTGTTGTTGAAAGCATTAATGCGAATGGTACCGTTCATACATCCAATTGGAATGTCGTCGGTTGGGGCGTCTTTTCCTGGGAAGACTATTCAAGCGGTGCAGGCGTCCAGTATGTCTATCACTCATAGCCTGTGTTTTTGCTAACAAATCACAAATCCCAACAGCGACAAAGAGCGTGCTTTATAAAGCACGCTCTTTGTCGCTGTTGACGTTACTATAGATGCCTGCTTTTGATATTCGTATAGTCTTGAGCACTATACATGTACTACTGCATCTGCATTTATCTATTTTCTTGCCCAACATTTGAGTAGCCATTGGTAGTGTTCGATCGCTTCTTGATGCTTGGATGCTTCGTGTGGCTCACATTGCTCAAGTTGCTGTTCGTGGTAGTAAAGCAATTGCCGTGCTCCGGCAATGGATTTGGGTGCCACGCAGGTGCGTTTGACATATTCAGCCGGAATGGGTTCCCAATTTGGCTGGTTACGCCAGTTAATATAAGGACAGTTACGGCATTTATTCGCGCAACAAAAACCACGGCGTGTAAGATAGCTGCGCGTTGCAACATATAGCCCATCCTTTGTGATTTCCCAGTCTTCTTTGGTTTTGCTGGAATACATGTCTCGCCCTTTCTCTACGCCAAATGTTGTTGCATGATCCTTCTTGGCACGGTGGTTTTTACAAACAAGAAGGTAGAAGTAAAAGTTACTGTACAATTATTGTAGCTGAAACATATAAATTACCGCTAGCTTGCTTTACTGACCTCCGTAGCCTTTACGGACCTATTTTTATTCATAAAAAGTCTATAAACTAGCCTGGTCGCTATGTTTTTGTGTACTTTGTGATGTATCTTTTTCTACGTTTGCAGTAGAAAAAGATACATCACAAAGTACCAGAAGATTATTCTTTTTGTAATTTCGCAAGTAGTCGTTCATTGGCACGTGTTGTGACTGCAATCTCACGAATACTTCTGCGATCTAGCAACCCTTGTTCCGTAATGAAATTGGTTATCAGTCGATATGGTGTATGGTCGAAGTAGAAGTTGCGCACTTCGATGCCGGTGGGAGCGGACGCGAATACTTCAGTAGCTTCTTTTTCTTCGAGCAAGGATAAGTTATCGTTTGTGCGTGCGGGATTGTGTTCGTACCAACGATGTGGAGAGATTTTGATGGTTTCACTCAAAACATGAAAGTTGATACCATGACCGTGTGCAGCCCAGGCTAGGAGGGCTGTCCCCGCTTTGTTTAATACATCTCCATTGATCAGGATACTATCGGCTCCTACGACGACTCCCTGACATTGTGGCAGGAAGATATCTGCCTGGGCATCAGTGATCAGCGTAACTGGAATGTCCTGCTCGTGTAAAGCTTGTGCCATCGCTCTTCCTTCATAGCGGGGACGACCTTCAAGAACAGTCACGTGTTCAATCTGATCCTTTAGTGCTAGGAGGACGTCGAGTACTGTGCCTGAGATACTACAGGTTATTAAATGACCGCTCAGGAAGGGCTGAGCGTGTTGTGCGATAGATTGTGATGCCGTAGCAAGGTCTGTTAAGATCTGTTGGGCCTCTTGCGCTATGGCTTCTGGTCCTCCCTCGTAGACACTGATGATACGGCTGACTGCGCTTGAAAGCGCTCCCATGGCTGGTCGTGCTTGCGTTGCCTGATAGGCATATGTGTAGAGTTGAGATAAGCGCTCTGCTTGAGATAAGTGCGTATCTTGTGCGAGATCATAGAGGATTTTAATGGCTTCACTGACGAGCCAGTGTGAGCCATGATCTCGATCTGCATATACCCGTTGCATACGTTGTGCTATAGTCTCCATAAATGGCATTACACCTGAAAAATGGCAAAGAAGAATTTCAACAATAATCATCTGATGCCGTCTCACCTATAGGTGAGACGATGCGATTTAGTGTAACATATCTATCCGCCTGCTGGATACTTTGTAACCAGATCGCATCACACTATTCAAACCGACCGGGATATATATTCTTCATGTGTCGACTTCTATTTTATGATGTGGGGTGGGAGCAGTGTTGCTATTGAGACGGTGCCAGCATATTTGGCTTGCTTATATATCCACATATTGGCTCTTGTTTCTCTCGTATTGGATTGGTTACACTGTCTCTATCAGGAGCCAATCAGGAGGAAATTATGAGACAAGACAGCCAAAATCGACAGCCATTAGCGTATGATACGCTAGCAATTCGAGCATTGCTTCACCTTGAACGAGCCAATGGAACGCCTTTATATCGACAGATTAGCCAGAGATTGCGCGAAGCGATTCTTTCAGGCGAGTTACCTGAAGGAACACGTCTTCCACCTGAACGTTTGTTAGCTCAGGACCTGGGTGTGAATCGGACAACGGTTATGCACGCTTATAACGATTTGTCCGGTGAGGGTTTGATCGAGGGACATGTTGGAAGCGGTACTGTGGTGAAACGTGGCCATTTCAGATTAGAGGATGATTATAGTGATCAATCCACGCCCTCCTGGTTATTAGGACTTTCAGCTAATGGTGATGCTTTGCTGGGTTCAGATATACAAACATTAAATGAAATCTCATCCATGGAAGAGTCGAAGCAGGAAATGATCTCATTGGCGCAGGGAACTCCTCCTGCCGATATGTTGCCTGTTGAGCTTATTCGCATGACGATCGAGAATGGATTAAGTCAAGATCGGCAAAGCGCGCTGGGCTATTGTCCGGTGGAGGGTTTACAAAGTTTACGGCGGAGCCTTGCTCTGCGTATGCGTAAACGTGGAGTGATCGTCGATATTCAAAATATATTAATTCTTTCCGGTTCAACGCAAGGCCTGGGTCTGATTGGACGTTTTTTATTGACGGCAGGCGATGAAGTTGTAGTAGAGGTGCCGACATACCTGGGAGCCATCCAGACTTTTCGAGCGTTGGGAGCACATATTATTGGCATCCCGACCGATAATGAAGGGATGCGAGTGGACATGCTGGAAGCTATTCTGGCACGTCGACAGCCACGTTTTATCTATATCATGCCCACCTTTCAAAATCCGACGGGCTCTCTGATGACCCCTGAGCGTCGTCGCCGCTTACTCTTGTTAGCGAAGCGTTATCAGATCCCTATTATTGAGGATGATCCCTATGGTGAACTGTATTTTTGTGATCAGGCTCCAATGCCGCTCAAGGCACAAGATACGAATGGCAATGTGCTCTATCTAGGTACCTTTTCAAAAATCCTGGCACCGGGCTTGCGGGTGGCCTGGTTAGCCGCTCCTGAACCTGTTATCGAACGTTTGGGATTGTATAAGCAGACCTTTGATTTGAATACGAATGCTCTGGGACAATGGACTATTGCTGAGCTGATACGTTGTGGTATGCTGGATGAACATCTCGCACGTATTCGAGTATGCTATGCACAAAAATTACGTCTTATGCTAGAAGCGATTGAAATGTATTGGCCTGCGGATGTACGTGTTTCTCTGCCAGGGGGCGGTATGCATCTCTGGTGTCGTCTGCCTGGAAATATACGTGCGCGAGCTCTTTTGCATGAGGCTGCATATGAGCGGGTCACTTTTGTTTGCGGCGAACTCTTTCATGTTGACGGCGGTGGACATTATTCTATGCGTTTGAGTTTTGCATCGCCAGAAGACAAGCATATCACCGAAGGGATTCGACGTATCGGAGTGGCTATAAAGCGTTTAATTGCGCATAGAACGAGTTCACCTGAACGAGAACTACCTATCGAAAGATTGCCGTTAGTGTGACTCCACTATTATCTCTATGTAAACGAATGTCAAGCATCTATAATAATCAATTATATAACATATGTTATCATTGCCATCATACCCGTATTTTTATATCTTGTTAAGTACCCCATTAGTCCTATTGATTTGGTGAACACGCGCAAGATCAGTAGCATAGCATGATAGTAGCTGTTATTTTGATTGATTGGTGGGCATGCGAATAGAAGGAGTGTACAATCAAGATGGAGCATAAACGGCATAATCCATCAAATAGTGAAAAAAAAGAAAAAGGGGTTTTGTCATCTCAGTCAAGCGAGAAAAAAAAGCTGGAGGAAGACGAGGTCGCGCCAGGTGTTCCCATTGTTCGTAGTAACACGCCGCGTCCACAGTCATATGAAATGATGATTTCCTCTGGAGGACAATATCAGGGAACTCAGCCGCATGATGCGGTATCTGCACGATCTTTTCCCACTAAAGCTCCGTCAGCCCCTCCTCTTCCTGAAGAGTTGGGCGATCGTGACCTTGAGGAGAACGTAGCAGTAACCACATCATTCCCCGTCACAGAGCATCCCCATATCTCTGAAGAAACGCAAGCGTTTATCTGGTTGTTCGAATATGGGTTGGAGATGGATGCCGCAATACTCAATAGTCCCGAACGTCTGGATGGATCGGCTCTCTTGTATGGTCCTGCTGTGCTCAAAGGGTACACGCTGGCCTTGGGGGCGCAACGTATCCATGGGAGCACCGGACCTACGATTGTGGCGATTCGTCCGAGTTCAGAGCCGGATGCAGAGGTCTGGGGTGTACTGTATCGTATTCCACAACGTCTCTCTGAACTGAATGGCAATGAGCCATCGCTGTTAGACACTATCCATGCAGCGATCATGCCGCAAAAATTCTTTAAGGGAGTGCCAGTCGTGGTTTATGAGACCTATCGGGAGCGTGAGATAACAAGTGTAACCTATGTCGCTACAGATATTGCTTATCAGCAGTTGCGTTTTGCCAATGTTGAGCAGGGAAAGGCCGATGATGCTTTCATGCAGCGTTTGGCGTCAATTGCGAGGAAACAAAGGCTGCCAGAAAGCTATATTAATAGATTGTTAGGTGAAGGAGATCAATTGAACAGTGATCCTCTCTCCTCAGAACAGTTCGTTGACCATCGTTCGATGAGAGTAAGTTCTATGAATAGTACGTCGGAGCAAAGCACTATTCATCACTCTCCTCTTGGTCAATATGCATCTAGATCATCTCGAGTGGCTGGTGCCCATTCATCACATATTGCTGAAGTTCGTTCGGCACAGATGGGTCAGGCTATGATATCGGCTACACCGATTGGGATTGAGCCGTCTATGCACGATGAGCACGACACGGAACCGCTGCCAGCATTTGCAGAGCGTCGTTTGCCAGCCGCTAATATTGTGCCTAGATCATTTGCGGTGCAACCTTCGCGTCATACCTACCGTTGGTTAGTGGCTTTTGCGATATATCTGGTAACTTTGCTCTTAATTGCCCTGATATTTGCGATTGTACAAGGATTAGGCTTTGGGAATGGCGTGCTGAATAATAGCTTCGCTCCATTGGGCGTACCCTGGATGGTGATGATGTATGGACTACTGGGAGGATGTATTAGCAGTATTATTACTTTAGGTCGTTTACGCGTAGATGCTCCCCCTACTTTTATTATTATTACCTGGTTTACACGTCCATTTATTGGGGCTATCCTCGCCACTCTGAGCTATGTATTATTGACCAGCGGTTTATTTATCTGGAGCGAGAATATCAGTAGTAATCCAGCTTTTTTCTCTCTGGCAGGGGCGTTAGCGGGATTGTGCGAAGGTTGGATTTTCTTCAAGTGTTCTATCACAATACCATATCCACTTCCAGAATCCTGAGGTATGCTAGCAAAGGAAGAGCTTACCGGTTTGTTTTCCATGGGAAGAGTGCCTGAGCGATTTCAGGTGGCGTTTGTTTTAGTATGTGATGGCACATGCAACACCACATACTAAAACAAAGTATTAACTTTTTACTAATTGTTATCCGGCGTGAAAACGGCGTGTACCACACGTTCTGGATCATGACGTGCGAGTGAGTCACCTTCCAGGTTGAGGCGCTCAATCACAAGCCTAGGAACCATACGCTCCAGGCGTGGCCGATCAATTGTGACTGGTTCACTTCCTTGTTCTTTGTAGGTTGCGAGTACCTCCGGTAGAAATGTTCCGTTATTGAGTAGGACACGATCGACGCGTGTTCCAAGATAATGATGGATGGCATTGACAAAATCTGATGCCTTGTATGTGTCTGTTTCACCATGTTTGGTCATCAGGTTACAAATATAGACTTTCTCGGCATCAGATTCGCGCACTGCTCGTGCGATTTCAGGAACAAGTAGATTAGGTAATAGACTGGTATACAGATCTCCGGGGCCGATAATGATCGTATCAGCACGGCGAATAGCGCGAACAGCTTGCTGGCAGGCTGGCGCATTATCTGGAACCAGTCGTATACTGCAAATGGGCGAGAGAGGACCCGGATTTTTTTTCCCTCGTGTATCTATCTCAGTTTCACTGCAAATAGTATTTCCATCTTCAAGTTCGGCACAAATGGTGGTTTGTGCTAGAGTCACTGGCACAACATTTCCCGCAGTATCGAGCAGTTCTTGAGCATCTTCGATAGCGAGCAGTAGATTGTCATTGTTGATATCTTGTAAACCCTTTAAGATCAGATTACCCAGACTATGTCCACCAACTCCACTCTCAATTTGCTCATCATTTAGTTCTTCTGGAGGCTCGAAACGATGCATAAAGACCTCACGCCACAGGGCTCCATTGCGGGCCAGAGCGATAAGAGACATACGTAGGTCTCCTAATGGAAGCTGTCGTCGGAACTCATCCATAAGACGCCGCGAACTTCCACCACTATCGGACATGTTGACCACAGCTGTCATGTTAAATGGATATTTTTTGAGATGGGAAAGGAGTGAAAAAGTTCCTGATCCTCCGCCGATAGTAACAATACGGCGTCCTGCGAACTGATCTCCTGTGCGATAATTCCTTTGCACTCGGTTTCTCCTTCGGCTGATTTCAGGTTCGTTATCCACAATATATTCCTTACATAGTTACGTATTTTGTATACGTACAATAATGCTATTTTTGACACTACTACTTTTTTGACATATGCCTGATGGGTAGACAGACCAGCCAATTCTCTTTCGACAGTCTACCACGACAGTATATCTCGTGCAAGAAATATTCTATACTTTGTTATACTGTTACTCTTTTATACGATATGTTTGTAGATAGGATAATATTGATGTAAAGCCCATCATCACTTTTATAACCCTAAATATAGCTGGTTGATAGCTTTTCTCTTTCTCTACGCTCACGAATATTTACTTTCGTAAGTCCTATCTTCTTGTGTAAGGAGTATAATTACGCTATACTGTAGGTAACGGGAGTCTCTTCGCCGCTTTGTGGGCGCGGTGGCGAGGGCGCAAGGCTCCCGTTATATTTCTTATCTCTAGCAAAGCACTTATTATGACAAAAAAATCCCACCATCTATATTTATACAAGCTATTCCCTTTGCGGCTGATGTGCTATAATTGCTGAATATTTTTTATAAAGGAGAACACACTCGTGATACAAAATAGGGATGTTAAGATGTTACTCTATCGAGCCAGACTATTAGTGGAAGAAGGCCGATATGATACTGCACTAGAGTTACTCGTTGCTTTACGGCCTGAAGAGGAAAAACAACGCCAGGATGTATTATACCTCCTTGGTTGGTGTTATGTGCAGTGTAAACGTTGGGAGGATGCCCTGAATACACTTTCACCACTGCTTGTTGGAATGGATAAACGTTTTGATGTCGAAACATTACAAGAACGCGAGCGTCACGCTATGGCCTTCTTGCGCCTGGGTGTCGCGGCTGTCAATCTCTCCAGTTATGAAGATGCATCTTTTCATTTTACACACTGTTTGAAAGTATTACATGATCGCCGTGTGCATTTGCCCGTTGCTCGTATTCATGCCCGCTATTATCTCGCAATGACTTGTTTGATGCGTGGGTTATATATTCCGGCTTTGGATTACTATGAAGAGGCGATCCAGCTTTGTCATCATTACGCTGATGAGACGGCCTTACCGGATATCTATTATGGTCTCTGCGATGTGTATCGAGCTATTGATAATCTAGCGCAATCATACATTGCTGGGAAAGAAGCGCTACGTTTGTATGAACTCAATCGTGATCAGCAAATGGTGGCTCGTATGCACAACATGTTAGGTCAGGTAAGTTTCTTGCAGAAAAATTATCGTGAAGCATCAGATCATTATACGGAATCACTTGCTATTGCAACCAACTATAGTGGCCCAATAATGTGCATGCTTAATTGTGCCTCGCTGGCTGAGTTGCGTCTGGCAGAGGAGCGTGTGGAAGAGGCGAAACGCTATTGTCAGCTAGCCTTGAAGTCGATGGATCAGACTGAAGATGCACATATGCAAGGCCGTGTATACCATGTTATTGCCAAGGTAACATACGAAGAATCTCGCAATACAAATGCTGCAGAACAGAAAAAGAAGTTAGAAGAGACGGTCTCGTGGTATGAAAAAGCTAGAGGGTGCCTTGCCACCACACAAGCTTATGCAGATGTTGCAGACGTGTATGGTGGTTGGGCGTTGGCTTTAGAGGAGTTAGGCCGGGTGACGGAAGCCATTGACTGTTGGCGTGAGGGATATGCTGTCCTTCATCAACCTAAAACCGTCGCGCTATAGTACTGCTTAGCAGTGTAGAATGGATCAGATTGTTCCAAATAAATATAGGATCATTAAGTACATCTATATCCTTTGATTAAACAGATTATTACAAAACATTACAAAGCTCTATGATTTTTCAGACGTTATTTTTGTGTTGTGCAACGTTTCGTATTGATAGTATAAAGTCCCTTATTGTAAATGGGAAGAGACCGTTTGCTTGTATACTGCGTAGTAAGATGCAGATAGATGTCTTTGTTTGACAGAGAGAAATCAATATGCGTGAACGAAAGATAGCGAGTTAATTATGATAGAAGTTGACCAGCGTCAATTAGGAGCGACCGGAATTACGGTGCCCGCCCTTGGTATCGGTACCTGGAGTTGGGGTGACAAGGGCTTCTGGGGCTATGGTAAGGCATATACACGAGATGACATTATCCAATCTTACCAGTTTTGTTTAGATAATGGACTGTTCTTTTTTGATACAGCCGAAATATATGGGAAAGGCGAGTCTGAGCAGCTATTAGGCGAGGCAAGGCGCCAGGATGGTCGTCCAATTGTAATTGCTAGTAAGTTTGCGCCATTACCACTACGCCTTTCTCCAAAGACTCTTTTGGAGGCTCTGGATAAGAGTCTGGAACGTCTGGGTGTTAAGCAAATTGATCTGTACCAGATTCATTTTCCTTATACAGCACTGAGTATCGATAGTTTGATGGATATTCTGGCTGAAGCAGTTCGCAGTCAAAAGGTGTGTGCTGTCGGGGTGAGTAACTACAGTGCCAAGCAGTTGCGACGGGCTCATGCGCGTCTGGCTCGGTACGATATTCCTCTGGCTTCCAATCAGGTGCATTATAATCTTTTATACCGTAAGCCAGAGGTCAATGGAGTGCTAGATGCCTGTCGAGAGTTAAATATGGCCTTGATTGCGTATAGTCCTTTGGAGCAGGGGCTCTTAACAGGAAAATATCGTAATGGCAATGCACCATTGCCATCATTGTCACGGCGACTATCATCTCAATTCAGTCGCAGCAAGCGGGAGAAGATGGAACCGCTGTTTCTGGTTATGGAGGAGGTTGCTCAGGCTCATAATAAGACGCTGGCTCAGGTGTCGCTGAATTGGCTGTTAGAGACGGATAAGCATATCATTCCTATCCCAGGAGCTAAGACGCTGCATCAGGCCCAGGAGAATGCTGGTGCTTTGGGCTGGCGTTTGAATGATGTCGAGTATGCACGTATTGCTCAGGCCGCACAACCATGGTTGCACGCGTAAACAATGCATTGATCAGGCTGTGGTCATGGATATGCTGTGGCCTGATCACACATCGTTTACTTACATTGTATTTACGGTTCTGGTTTTAGGCGTACGAGCATGATACCTAGCCAGAGTAGCCAGATTGCGAAAAGTAGGGTCGCCAGGGTGGTAAGGGTACTCTGACCGATACCGGCGGCGCTTACCACGGCGACTGCACTGATGCAGAGCATGGCCCCTACAAAAAGTGAAGCATAACCAAAGGCAACCCAGGAGCCTGGCCAAAGATTTTTTCCTGTACGTGCGATCATCGCGCCAAAGAAGAGACAACCCAGGCCGAGGAGCCCTGTGCCAACCGCATTCGTGACAATGGTGAAAATTGGTGCCAGGATGGCAACGCTGTTATAAATTGCAGCTCCTCTACTTGCGCCAACTAGAAAAAAGTAGACTGTACTGAGCGTTGCCCCGATAATATAAATAGCCAGACCAATGAGTCCTGACCATGCGGCCAGTACCACAAAGCCTTTCCCTCGCCATGGGTGGTCCGGCATACCCTCATCCTCCTCATCCTCCTCATCCTCCTCATCGCCATCACTATCCTCTTCATCCTCCGCACCTTTATCTGATGCCGATTTCGTTTCACTATCGCTGTCTGCTTTGTCCTCTGCTGCTTGCTCTTGTTGAGCCATAATTTCCTGCGCAACAATGATACGATGAAGCGAAAAAGGAAACGAAAGCAATAGACAAAATGAACAAATGAGTAATACACGATATATTAGGAATGATGCACTATATGAGCTGATCCAGGTGATATAGGCTGTGTAGCGTCCGGAACCTGTGGCATCGAGTGCGTTACTGAAGCCTGTTGGTCCTAAGATAAGTACTTGATAGAGCGGCACTCCTAGCAGTAAGAGGAGTCCACTTATGATGTAATAGCTTCCGTTAGTGCGAAGCTTTGCTAATAAACCACGTTTCATATAATAAACCTTTATCGTCTCTCTTCATCTCTTGTCTGTGTAATGGCTCAACATGGATAGCATGATGAACTACATGGGTGCTCTTTGTTCCTGTCCGATTGATAAATAAATGTCCCATTGAAAGTATGGCAAAAGTTTGCCACTTAGTGCAAGATCATAGATATAAATGGAAGATTATTTCTGGCATGGCCGCGTTTTGTTAGATTATATGCTCACTAATCGTTTATGATAAGGATAATAGTAACTGATTTTCGATTTGATGTGTTGTGATATGTAAAATTGGAAGGAGTATTGATCAGTGCCAAGAGATCTTCCTATAAGTAACGGTAAATTACTTATTAATTTCGATAAAAATTATAATGTACGCGATATTTATTGGCCCCATGTGGGACAGGAATTACATACTGCTGGCAATATTTCTCATACTGGGGTGTGGGTGGATGGGCAGTTTGCCTGGTTAGATGCGTCAGAATGGCAACGGTCTATGATCTACGAAGAAGAGACATTGGTAACAAAGGTGACCTTGCTTCATCCTGGTTTGCAGTTACAGCTCCTCTTCCAGGACACCGTTGATTTCAATCGTGATCTTTTTCTGCGTCACGTGCAGGTGACAAATCAAGCTGAGGTTGCACGCGAAGTACGCCTCTTTTTTCACTATGATTGGCATATTTGGAACGATATTGATGGGAATACAGTCCTCTATTATCCTGATGCGCAAGCTTTGGTGGCCTATAAGGGGCAAGCTTACTTTCTCATGGGAGGACAGGTTGGAAGTGGAGAGCAAGCTCATAAAGGCATCGATAGTTGGGCTACTGGCGTTAAGGCGTTTCATGGCTCTGAAGGTACATGGCGCGATGCCGAGGATGGGGAGTTGAGTCGTAATCCTATCGCACAGGGTTCAGTGGATGGTACATTAGCATTATATATCCCCTCTATTGCTCCTCATGCCAGCAATGACGCGTATCACTGGATGGCTATCGGGAGTAGTATGCCTGAGGTAACAGCACTGAATGCAAAAGTTTATGCACATGGCCCAGAGTCGTTCTTGCTGCGCACACAAAATTATTGGCGTGCCTGGCTCAATAAAGATCATCAGATTTTTGGTGATCTAGCACCTGAATTGGTGGATCTGTATAAGCGAAGTTTATTGATCTTGCGCACGCAGATCGATCATGAAGGGGCTATCCTCGCAGGCAATGATGCTGATGTGGAGAATTTTTCTCGTGATAGCTACTCCTATATGTGGCCGCGCGATGGTTCATTGGTTTCTTCTGCCCTCAGCCACGCAGGATACTCAGAGATTACTCGCAACTTTTATGAGTTTTGCCGTTCTGTGATGACCGATGGCGGTTATCTATTGCATAAATACAATCCGGATCGTTCTTGGGGCAGTAGTTGGCATCCCTGGATCGATCAACATGGTGTGGCTCAACTGCCGATACAAGAGGATGAGACGGCACTTGTGATCTATAGCCTCTGGCAACATTATACGCTGTTTCATGATATTGAGTTTGTTTCTCCTCATTATCGAGAGATTGTAGTCGCTGGCGCTGATTTCCTGGCCTCCTATCGTGAACCTACGACGCATTTACCCGCACCGTCATATGATTTATGGGAGGAGCGACATGGTATCTTAGTGTACACTACCGCTACCGTCTATGCAGGCCTGGATGCTGCAGCGAACTTTTCACATTTGTTTGGAGAAGAGGATCTGGCAACCAAATATCGGCAGGCTGCCGATGAAATCAAAGCTGCGGTCTTACGCTACTTGTGGGACGAAGAGCTTGGTTATTTTATCCGTATGATCAACGTGGCTCCGGATGGTTCTATACAGAAAGATATCACCTTGGATAGTAGCCTGTGTGGCCTCTTTCAATTTGGTATGTTTGACGTTCATGATCCGCATATTGAGCAGATGATGCAAAAGCTGGAGAAAACCTTATGGGTGAATACTCCTGTGGGAGGAATGGCGCGTTATGAAAATGATTATTACTATCAGATAACTCACGATCTCTCACTAGCGCAAGGCAATCCCTGGTTTATCTGTACATTATGGTTAGCTCAGTATCGCATTGCTCATTCTACAACCGTGGATGAGCTAAACCAGGCGCTGCCTTTGTTGCATTGGGTACATGATCATTCTCTGCCTAGCGGAGTGATGGCAGAACAGGTCAATCCTTTCACCAGTGAGCCACTCAGTGTTTCTCCATTGACCTGGAGCCATGCAGAATATATCACAGCTGTTCGTTGGTATATGGGTCATTTACGTCGACTTCAGCAGAGCTCTCAGCAGTAATTTTGTCAGCTCTTGTATGATCTATGACAGTTTATTGATGGATAGGCATAATACTATGCATTTAAGCCTATCCCTGATCATTTAGAGTGGTATTGAAAGCACATTATGTCCTTCTCGTCCAATTTGGACAAGATGGGAGATGAAGACTTCGAGGACAAATGGTTTTTCATAAAGAGGATGGCGGTTCTCATCCATAAAGAAGATGTGTAGGCGTTCCCGACGTCCGCTTGGACCGCTACTCAAAGGTTTCATGGGCATTGTAACCTCTGCCACGAAGCCAGAGGCGGGAATAGTGACATCTGCCTGTTGGACAATATATGCATAATTTTGATAGAGAGCTGAACGGACTTCAATATGGACCTCTTCACCTTCTATCATTGCGCTCAGCCCACCGAGGCT
The DNA here is from genome assembly GCA_963699315.1 of uncultured Chloroflexia bacterium. Taxonomy (GTDB): domain Bacteria; phylum Chloroflexota; class Ktedonobacteria; order Ktedonobacterales; family Ktedonobacteraceae; genus Dictyobacter. The sequence goes on along the minus strand of OY969433.1, from coordinate 1,186,767 downwards.
CTCGTCTTTTTTGGCATCTGATTCGTTGCGTCCGATAACATTGATCCGGATAGTATAACCCTGGTTCGGTTGGATACGCATCGGTGTTTCGATGAGCGCGGCGGCCGATGTAGTTTGTTGAGGCTCGCCTAGAACAAAACGTTGTACACGTTTGAGCAGAGCATTTGCCCGTTCAGGACGTTTATTTGTATCTGCCCCCGTCTGTTCTGTGGCCTGCTGATCTTTTGGGCGTAGCATGTGCGGAATAAGGGGGAGCGATCCTGTAAGAATTCCTTTGAAATGAGAAAGTGCATTATCGATATTCTCGTGTTTATCGCTATGAGGTATATGATCTGATGCTTGCTCAACTTCTGGAACACCGTGCTCTCGGGCTAATTCTTCCTCAACACGTGCGTGAGCGGCTAGTGCAGTTTCAAGTTCGTGACTAGTGATCACTACTGTTGAGATCTGCGCAATATCTTCAATCGGCGTTGAGACTTCGTTCGCAGTGGATGTTTCCGCCTGCTGATCTAACGGAATTCGTGTCTGCTCGGATTGCTCAGCCGAATTACCCTCTTGTATCTCTTTCATCTCTTTTGCCGTTTCTACGTCTGTAACTGTTGATTGGGGCACGCCAGGATCCAGAGAATGTTGATGCTCCTGGGTATGCTCATTTTTATCAATGCTGCTATTTTGGATATTTAATACCTGCTTTTGATCAAAATCAGTATGTACAGGTGTATTTTTCATCTGTTCGTCTACGCGACTTTCAGCTTGTAGTTCTGGTTGGGTTGACCTTGCTTCCACTATTGCCTCCCCAGATAGTTGTTCTGACATACCTAATTTGCTAGTTTTGATACGAGATAAGTAGCGCCGAGCCATACGCGCTTGAAGTGGGACAATCGAAACGGTTTTCTCTTCTGGTATGGCTACCGTTTGTTTTTCGATATCTTCGTCACTTGTCTTATCGACCGAGTTCGAAGTGATATGTATAGCTTGATCAAAATCTGTGAGAGGAGTGGCCATAGGTTCTGCGGGCTGTACTGCCTTTGATCCAGGAAGGAAGCGTTGAAGTACATCTTTAAAATCACTCGTACTTTGGTAACGCTTTTCTGGTTCTAATGCCAGTGCTTGCATAAGAACCAGATCTAGTGAACCATTACTGCGAGGATTTAGTTCGCGTAGAGAGGGGAGTGGATGGTGAAGGCGCTTCTGTGCATCATTGGGTGTGATACCTGTCAGCAAAAGATACAGAATAGCACCAAGGCTGTAGATATCTGAACGTGTTTCCGGATGACCTTGAAGTGCCTCTGGTGCGTAAAAGGCTGATGGATTGGTCTGATTTTTAGCGTGTGGAAGAAGTTCGCGTAAGAGGTCAGGAAGCCATGAACCGACTAGGAGCGGTTCACTATTATAGTTATGATGGCTCATCAGAATAGTTTGTGGGTCCAGATCTCCAAGCACAATATTGAGCTGATGCAGTTGTTCAAGTGCGCTACTGAGACGATAGATCCAACTGATTGCGGCCTGTTCCTCGGGAAGCCCTAGGCCACTTTGTAGGAGATCTTGTAAAGTAGATAGCTCATGCTGTAAAGAATCTGATGTCCCTGCACTCTCTTTAGCAAGAGTGAAAGGCCAACCAGCAATAACATAGAGATGCGTATCAAAGTAATAAAGATCTATAAGAGGCATTGTGCCAGGAATGCGATATTTGCGCAATAGATCATATTCATTTTGTACAGCTGCAATAGCCTGTATACGTAAGCTATCATCCAGATTACTTATATCTATATCATGGATTACAACTGGGCGTTGTTGCTGGTTATCACGCGCCAATAAAACCTGAGTAGGTAGTTGTCGTCGTAGCAGCGAAGTGATACGATACCGGTTAGTGATATTGGCGTGTTTTGGAGAAGACTTATCGCCGTTCTGTTTCTCAACGCGCTCACCGCAATGTCCACAGAAAGTAGCCGACGGAGGCAAAGCAGCATTACAACGTTTGCATCGTAATGTTTCTGGTTGAGACTGTTCGAGAGATGTGTGAATTAAGCTCATGCCACAATTACGCCCTTTTTAATGAAACTATGTATGCTTAAGACAGATTATAACACACCGATTGCCTTCGCGTGCTGTAAACTAAAGGGCAGTAGTCAGGATGGTAAGGGCAAGAGTGCCCTTTTCAATCGCATCTTTGCGCTTTATAGAGTAAGGCAAGAATAGCGAAAGAAATGGATAATTTGAGACAAGGCTAAGATGTGAATAATGGGCGCAAGCATGTGACATTTATCCTCTTGCCACCTGTGTCAGGTTTTGTTAGAATCCTTGTGGGACTATGCACTCATTCTATTCCCCCGAACATACCACGAGGCTTAGCCACCATGTCCCGGCGTCATAGAATGGTATACAATACAGTGAACCAAATAATTTAATGTAAGGATGTGTAATCTTCTCCCTCTGGTTTGAGCCTGAAATTACGATCCAATAATATCCGATATAATCCGGAGGTACGTTTTTGTATGGATTTGAGCTCCGTCTTTTTCTGGATTTTTGCTGTCGTCATAGTGATTGCAGCATTGATGGTGGTGGGGCAACGCGATATTGTGCATAGTGCGCTGGCTCTGATCGTGGTATTCGCCATGGCTGCTGGTATTTATGTATTGCTAAGTGCTGAATTTATTGCGATTGTGCAGATCCTTATCTATGTAGGTGCAGTCACGATCTTGATATTGTTTGCACTGATGCTCACACGTATTGGCGGGCAAACACAGACCACCAACCCATCCAATAAATTATGGCCAATAGCGGCCGTCATCTGCGTCGCAATAGGCGCAGTAATTATCTATGCTTTTTCAGAGAGCAAACATAGGATCCCAAGTACTATCGCTCCATCGCAGGTGGCATCGCAGTCGCCAAATAACGTTGTGCGCATCGGCCAATTATTGTACAGTCCTATTCATTACAGCTACGTGCTTCCCTTTGAAATTGCATCACTGGTACTGCTAGTAGCGATTATTGGAGCAATAGTCATCGGCAGAGAGGACTAATTGGGATGCAACTCACACTCAATCATTTTTTGATTTTGGGGGCCATACTTTTTTGTATTGGCCTATATGGCGCGATAACCAAGCGCAACGCCATTGCCGTATTGATGGGCATTGAAATTATGTTAAATGCCATCAATATCACAGTGGTTGGTTTTTCGTTTTTTAATACTGTCAAGCCATACTCGAGTTACTTGACTGGACAGATCTTCGCTATTTTCATTATCACGGTAGCTGCGGCTGAGGCTGCACTTGCTCTGGCGATGATTATTGCTATCTACCGCAAGCGTTCTACGGTGGATGTTGGCGAGATCGATATGATGAAGTGGTGATCAGATGTTGTATAACTATTCTCCGTTAATTTTATTAGCACCGCTTCTCGCCTTTGCTGTGATTATCTTTGGAACACGTGTATGGGATATGCGTAGCCGTCCAAAGGTTGAGCTTCCGGTTGGTCATGGGGACCACCATGTTGCTGAAGCACATGGTTCCTCTGATGCTCACGCTGGTGGACACAGTGAAGCCGAAGCCGATGATGATGATGAGCCACATGTGCCGTATCTTTCGGCTGGTGCAAAGGCTAGTGCCTACGTTGCAATCGTGATTATGGCGCTGGCTTGTATTTATGCCTGGGTGTTGTTGGTTAGCTCTCTAACTTCTAATGCGCTACCTCAGGTTGGAATAGATCCATTCAGTTATGATTGGTTAAATATAGGCACTGTGCATTACGCCATTACGTTGCATTTGGATCGCCTGGCGATTGCAATGCTGGTGGTCGTGACGTCAATCTCGCTGTTAGTGCAGTTTTATTCACGCGGTTATATGTCAGACTCTGCGGGATACGCGCGTTTCTACGCTTACCTGTCATTGTTTGTTTTTTCGATGCTTGTCATTGTATTCGCAGAGAATTTCCTAGTTATCTTCTGCGGTTGGGAACTAGTTGGTCTAAGTTCTTACTTGCTGATCGGTTTCTGGATAAATAAGCGTGCGAAACCTGAAGAGCAGCGTCCTTCGCCCGCTGATGCGAGCTTGCAAGCATTCGTGATGAACCGTATTGGTGACGTTGGGTTTATCATAGGTATCATGATTCTTTTCGCCAGTACCGGATCTTTTGATTTCACGAAGATTCTACCGGCTGCAACGCACATGAACCCAACCTTGCTGGGTGTCGCAATGATTCTCGTGTTCTGTGGTGCGATGGGTAAGTCCGCTCAATTTCCTCTACACACATGGTTGCCATCCGCTATGGAAGGCCCGACTCCCGTGAGTGCTCTGATCCACGCTGCTACCATGGTCGCAGCTGGTGTATACATGATTGCTCGTACTTCTCCACTGTTTGCCGCTGCCCCCGCGTTTGCTTTTGATTTTGTCGCTTCGATTGGTGCCTTTACAGCATTCTTCGCGGCCACAATCGCTCTCGTCCAGTCGGACTTCAAGCGTGTGCTGGCTTTCTCAACGATCAGTCAACTAGGCTATATGTTTGTCGGCCTGGGCGTGGCTGGTTCTGAGGGCGTTGGACCTGGAATGTTCCACCTCTTTACGCATGCATTCTTCAAGGCTCTCCTCTTCCTGGGTGCTGGTAGTGTCTTGCACGCTCTGCATCATGCGATGCACAAAGAGGTACAGGATGTACGCCTGATGGGTGGTTTGGCAACGAAGATGCCAATCACCGCCGCAACATGGTTGATTGCGACATTGGCGATTTCTGGTTTCCCCGGATTTTCAGGCTTCTATAGTAAAGAAGAGATCATTGGTCTAGCTCATACGAATGGTCATCCAGTTATCTACGCATTGACGTTGGTTACGGCTGGCTTGACCGCATTTTACATGTTACGTGCATTCATCCTGGCCTTTGGTGGTAAGGGTGGTCGTTTCATGGGCCTATGGGGTGGTCCCTATCGTGGGTATGGTGAAGTCCATGAATCCCCCAGGTCAATGACCATTCCTCTGATTGTACTGTCTGTCTTTGCCATCTTCGCTGGCTACTGGACCGGCTTCTTCCAGTATGTCAATATTAGCGGTCACGCTGTTGCGAACTTAAACATTTCAGAATTGTTTGCCGATCCACTTACCTGGGTTGGTGTGGTTGTTTCGCTAGTTGGCCTGGGAGTTGCCTGGGTCATCTATGGTCGGGTTGACATGGTAAAAATCGATCAGTTTGTGCAGTCGAATGCAGCGTTGCGTACAATTCATCGTATTTTGTACAACCGCTATTACATTGACGATCTGTACAATTGGATTGTTAAGTACATTATCATATTGGGCATCGCTACCATTGCGCAGGCGTTCGATCGCTATGTCATAGATGGCATTGTGAACGGCGTGGCGCGTGGAGTGACTGAAGCAGGTACAGGTCTTAGCCGTGTAGAGACAGGGCGTGTGCAGACGTACATGATCGGTTTCTTTGGTGGTGTGGCTGTACTGGCAGTGGCTATTGTATTCCTGATCACAATGGTCTGGAAGTGAGGATTAAGAAAACATGTCGATTTTCGGAAATGCACTCACATGGATTCTCCTGCTACCAGTCCTTGGTGCGCTAGGAATTTATGTAGTCCCGAAAAAGCACTGGCGCTGGTCGCGTTGGGTCGCGCTAGTCTTTTCGGCTGCAACTTTTGTTTTATCACTGGGCATTTTTTTCTACATTCTGGGTAAGTATGGGATTAACGGATTTGGTAATCTCGGACATTTGGCCTATTCAATCCAAGTGCCCTGGATTAACTTTCAGGCTGGCTCAATTCATTTTACAGTGCAATACTTCCTGGGTGTGGATGGTTTAAGTCTCCCCATGGTGATCTTGAATGCGTTACTGACGATGCTATCGATTATCGGTGGTTGGGAAAAGAAGAACGCTAGAGATTATATGGCACTGATACTGTTGCTAGAAGCTGGTGTGATGGGCGTCTTTATGGCGCTGGATATCTTCTTCTTCTTCCTGATGTGGGAAGTCGAACTGGCCCCAATGTTTATCTTGATTGGTATCTGGGGTAGTGATGTGATGAAGCATGGTGTCCCTGGTCGTGTCTATTCGGCCTGGAAATTCCTGCTTTACACATTCTTTGGTAGCGTATTCATGCTGGCTGGCTTTATCCTGTTGTACTTCCACGTGGGCAGCTCAAGCATGGTTTACCTGTCGACGCATTTGATCGGTGGTAGTACAACCGTTTTAGGCATATCGATCAGTTTCCAGTTGCTGACATTCTTGTTGGTCTTTATGGCTTTCGCTGTGAAGATTCCAATGTTTCCGTTCCATACCTGGTTGCCTGATGCACATACAGATGCTCCAACCGAGGTCAGTGTGCTGCTGGCTGGTATATTGCTGAAGATGGGTGCCTATGGCTTGATCCGCTTCTGCTTTACCTTATTTCCAGGTGGTATGCAACAGTTCGCTGGTTGGTTGGCTGTAATCGCAGTAATCAATATCATTTATGGCGCATTTATCTGTCTCGTGCAGACAGATATGAAGAAACTGATTGCGTACTCTAGCGTGAGCCATATGGGTATCATTTTGCTGGGAGTTGCGGCAGCGGCTGGAGCTGGTAATGGCCTCTTCCCGATCGCCGGAAGTGAAGCTTTCCGTCAGGCCGCGCTGACCGGCGCGACTGTGCAGATGTTTAGTCATGGTATTATCACTGGCATGCTCTTCTTCAGCGTTGGTGTCGTATATGATCTGGCTCATACGCGTGAGATAGATGTCTTTGGGGGTATTGCTAAGCGGATGCCAATGTTGGGTACGCTCTTCACGTTTGCGGCAATGGCCTCGCTAGGCTTGCCCGGATTGGCTGGCTTCGTTGCGGAATATATGGTCTTCACCAGCAGTTTCCGCATCTGGACGATTCCGACGATAATAGCAGTCTTTACCATGATTTTAACGGCCGGATATCTATTGTGGATGATCAAGCGTGTCTTCTTTGGTCCATTTAATTCAAAATGGAACTGGTTGCGCGATGCATCTGCACGTGAACTTGTGCCGCTGTTTGTTCTTGCTGGTTTGATTGTGTTTGTTGGTGTGTATCCAGCACCCCTAATTGATGTGATTACGAGTAGCATCACGCCGATTGTTCATACGGCTGTGACCATGATAAAGTAGGGGGGATCCTCTATTCAGCGGGGTGACTTTGCGGAAGAGAGAAGTCGCTCTGCTGAGGGGTTAAGGAGTTATTATGATTGGGCCATTTGATCTCTACCTGCTCGCACCTGAAATCAGCCTGGTAGTATTGGCGTTAGTGGTGATGGTGGTTGATCTCTTTACAAAGAGACGGCTCGTTACTGCTACAGTTGCACTGGTGGGGTTGATCGTACCTGCTGCGTTTACTATTACGCAAGCTGTGACATATACAGGTTCTCATTCAGCATTTTTTAATATGCTGGTGATTGACCAATATTCGCTCTTTTTTGAAGTTGTCTTTTTGATTATTGCAGCTGTGATGGTTCTAGCTTCTTATAACTATCTTGGGAAGTATATTAAGGCTGATGGCGAATTCTATACACTTATGCTCTTCTCGGTAGTTGGTATGATGCTTATGGCCAGTACCAGCGAGCTAATCTCGATCTATATCGCGTTGGAGCTAACTAGCTTTCCACTCTATGCAATGGCTGGTCTGCTACGTAAAGGCACGAAATCATCTGAGGCTGCATTAAAGTATGTGCTCCTGGGAGCAATGTCCTCTGCCATTTTGTTGTATGGTTTTGCCTTACTCTATGGCTTGACTGGTACAACCGATCTACAGGGCATCGCACAGTCCTTTAAGAGCTTTGACAATGGCAATTTGATGGTGATTGTGGCCGATGTACTGATCATCGCAGGCTTTGGCTTTAAGATCTCAGCAGTTCCGTTTCATATGTGGGCTCCTGACATCTATGAAGGCGCTCCAACACCGGCGACCGCGTTCTTCTCGGTTGGCTCGAAAGCTGCCGGTTTTGCCGCTTTGATCCGTGTCCTGGTCTATGGTGGCCTCTGGCAAATAGATCTTACGCCGCTAGTAGTCGTCCTTGTCGTGGTAGCCGTTTTGACTATGACGCTAGGAAACTTTGCAGCGGCTATCCAGACCAATATCAAGCGCATGATGGCCTACTCTAGTATTGCGCAGGCTGGATATATCCTGGTAGGCGTGGTTGCGACTCTGACGATGTCTCAGAAGGATCACACGGCCGCTTCCAGTGGTATCGCCGCAGTACTATTCTTTATTCTCGTCTATGTCGTTACCAACCTGGGAGCCTTTTCAGGCGTCATCTCCCTGGCAAATTTGACCGGTGGCGAGAGAATTGAAGATTTCCGTGGGCTGTGGAGGCGTGCTCCTCTATTGAGTGTGGGCACTGCTCTTTGTTTGTTATCGCTGGCCGGTATTCCACCGGTTGCAGGTTTCTTCAGTAAACTCTTTATCTTCAGCGCTGCCTGGCAACTTGGTCAGCCCTGGTTAGTCGTTGTAGCTTTATTGAACAGCATTGTTTCAGTTGTCTATTATGGGCGTATCATCAAGGTCATGTTCTTTGATGCTCCTGCGAAGGAAGATCATCTTGTGACCACAGCAAGCCTGGGTACAACGATTACCCTGGCTACTGCCTCATTGCTGGTACTGACAGTGATCGTGCAAGTTGTGCTCAATGCGACTAATCCGGCCGCATTCGGTCTCTTTGCCTCACTGATTGGTAAATAAGTAAGTAAGCAAGTAGTTACAAAAATAGGGCACGGAAATTTCCGTGTCCTATTTTTGTAACTACTTGCTCATTTTAACCTATACCTTTGGGTGGCTTCGTAGCGCTAGTTAGCCATCATGCGTTATTATAAGCGTAAGAACATTTTGAAATACGATCAATCGCGGTATACTAAAATAAATAAGGAATAGATAAGCTATGGCATCTGCAAATAAACAACCCCAATCTTGGGGGCGCTATCCATCTGTGACATCAAGCCGGATCGTACCTGTATACTGGCGCGATGAATTACCCAATCTAGCATTAGCCGATCAATCAATACTGCCTTATGGGTATGGACGTAGCTATGGCGACAGTTGTCTGAATGAAGGTGGTATCTCCGTTGATGTCAGCCATCTGCGAAATTTTATCTCTTTTGATGATGAATGTGGGCTTATCAAATGTGAGGCGGGCGTGTCGTTGGCTGATGTGTTGGAGGTTGTGGTACCACGTGGTTGGTTTCTTCCAGTCACACCGGGCACCAAATTTGTGTCGATAGGTGGAGCGATCGCCAACGATGTCCACGGAAAAAACCATCACGTCGCAGGAACATTTGGACGCCATGTCACCAAATTTGAGCTAGTGCGCTCGAATGGTGATCATCTTATTTGTTCTCCAGAGCAGAATAGCGAGCTTTTCAGCGCCACAATTGGTGGTCTGGGCTTAACTGGCATGATTATATGGGCTGAGTTTCATCTGAAGAAGATCGTCAATCCTTACATCGATATGGAATCGATTCGCTTTGAGTCGCTGGATGAATTTTTTGAGTTGTCGACCGCTTCTGATAAGGACTTCGCTTATAGTATGTCCTGGGTAGATCTCCTAATTGGAGGTTCAGCTCTTTGTCGCGGTAAATTTTTGCGTGGCAACCACAACCAGGATCCAGCACTGGCGAAAAAGCCCCTCAAGCAGCAAAAATTGCCTCTCACGGTGCCGATCGATTTTCCTTCGTTTGTGCTCAATACCTATACCGTGAAAGTTTTCAATGAGGCATATTATCATGTCCAGCGTGAGAAATATGTGAAGAAAGTGGAGAGCTATGATCCTTTCTTCTATCCTCTGGATGCGATTCACAACTGGAATCGTATCTATGGCAAGCATGGTTTCTTTCAGTATCAGTTTGTGGTGCCATTTGAGAATGGTCGCGATGCCCTGTACAAGATTATTCATCACATTCAGCAGGCGGGCGAAGGTTCCTTCTTGACGGTGTTGAAGCAATTTGGAGATATTCAGTCGCCTGGCATGTTATCCTTCCCACGTCCCGGTATAACGTTGGCACTAGACTTCTCGAACCATGGTGAGCGCACCCAGAAGTTTTTGCGCGAGTTGGATCGGATTATCGAAGATAATGGTGGCGTCCTGTATCCAGCTAAAGATTCGCGTATGAGTCCTGAGAGCTTTCAGAAATATTACCCACGCTGGAAAGAGTTCGAGCAGTATATCGATCCCAAATTCTCCTCCAGTTTTTGGCGTCGAGTCACACAGGGAGCCGATAATTACACCCCTCTGTATATTTAATATGATGCGCATTATACGAATATAATGAAAAAATGATGTAATTTCAATCGGTAGGGAGTAACCTTGTTGCTCCACCGATTTGCATATAGACAAGGCGAAAGTAAAAACGAAGATGAGAGTAGTAATTGTAGGGGCGAGTTCTGCCCTGGCTCACGATGCGGCTAAGCTGTTTGCTCGTGATGGCGCTGATATTTTTCTGGTCGGACGCTCTGCTGATAAATTGGCGATGGTATCTGATGACCTCAAAGTGCGTGGCGCAAAAAATGTAGAGTCTTTTGTGCTGGATCTCAATGAGATGGATCGACATGAGGAGTTATTACAGCAGATCATTGGGGCGTTCGGCGGAATGGATGCGCTGTTGATCGCTCATGGTACTTTGGGCGATCAAAAACAGTGCGAATTCAGTATTGCCGAAACGTTGCAGGAATTAAATACCAATGCCATCAGTGTGATCTCTTTGCTGACAATCAGTGCCAACTATTTTGAGCAGCAGAAGCGTGGTTGTATCGCTGTGATCTCCTCTGTGGCTGGTGATCGTGGCCGCGCGTCCAATTATGTCTATGGAACGGCCAAAGCCGCTGTAAGCACCTTCTTGCAAGGATTACGTGGTCGTCTGGCGAAGTCAGGTGTAGCCGTGGTGACAATCAAACCGGGAACCGTAGCTACTCCGATGACGGCTCATATGAAACAGGGCATGCTCTTTGCACAGTCAAGCGTGGTTGGTGCCGGTATTTATGAAGCCATGAAGAAGCGCAAAGACGTAGTCTATCTGCCAGGTTACTGGCAAGTAATTATGCTGGTCATTAAGTCAATTCCTGAGAGCTTTTTCAAACGTTTACCGCTTTAAAGAGTCTAGCGTGAGCGAAAGCGCATGCCTGATCTGATCCCTACAACGATCAGATCAGGCATGCGCGTTTTTTGTCAAAAAAAGAGCGCGATTGCCAGGTTTGCTAATCGCGCTCTTTGTCTTTGTTTCCTGCTTAGCTGTTATGTGAGTTCGTGAGGAACATGGTCAAGCCAATGATGACCAGGATAACGCCGAGGCCGCCAAGGCCAAAGATCAACCACAGTGTTGATCCGTTGTCGCTAGATCCGCCGTTGGTTACGCTAGGCGTGGGAGTTGCTGTAATGGTTGGCTCGGGCGTTGGAACGGGAGTTGCTGTCGCTTGAGCGGTTGGGGTGGGCTGTTGATTAATCGTAATTGTATTGCCAAAATATTGGGTCTGACTGGTATTAATGGCGTCGGTCACGCTAATACCGTAAGGTCCTCCTTGTGTGTTAGCGGGAATGGTCAGGCTTACATTAAAGGTGCCATTAGCGTCTGCCGTGACTTGCTGGTTGACAATTGCAGGGCTTCCTTGACCAGCCGTAATCGCTATTAGTAGTGTTTCCTGCGGGTTCCAGTATTGACCGCTGATAGTGACTGCGTCACCTGCATTAGCTGTTTGGGGTGATGCTGCAGCCGTCGGGGCAGGCAAAACAGTGAAGGGGGCAGCGGATGCTTTGACCGTGTTACTGACATTTGCGCACACGTAGTATGGTGTATTGGGTTGTGTCGCACCCGAACTGGGCCATGCGGCCGCTATTTGAAAGCCCCCATTGCCGTCTGTTGTGCTACTGCCGGATGATGGTGTAATGGGGACTACTCCGCTTTGACCCGGCACGCATTGGGTTGGATCCGTGACCACATAGAGGACGATTGGACTGTTAATAGGGAAGCCGCTTCCGGTAAGTTGTATCTGTGTTCCAGCATGACCAGCTGTCGTGCCTCCGGTGGGAAGTGCAAGTGTGAGGCTGGCATTCGTGTATGTTGCTGTCGGTGTGTCATCATACACGATGTGAGAACTGGCAAGCGCTATTGGTTGCGTATAGATGAGAGCAAGCATGACAAATCCGACCAAGCCAGAGAATAAGACGCTGAAATACTTGATGAAAGTTTTGAACACTAGAATTACTCCTGAGAACACAACATTGTAAAAATAGACGTGACTGAATGAATGCACGTAACGATTTTAAGTCCTTTGTATTCTATACGTCTATCTTTGTCCAATGGTCCCGTTTAGCATCTGGTTTTTCCGCTATTTTTTCGCATCAACCTCACGTTGGCGCAAAGCCTCATAAAGAGAAATACTGCCGGCTACAGCTGCATTCAATGAGTTGACGTGTCCAAACATAGGTAGCTTGATTAAGACGTCACAATGTTCACGGACCAATCGACTGATGCCTTTTCCTTCATTGCCTACGACTATTGCTAGCGCACCTGTCAGGTTGGCTTGCGTATAGAAGGTTTGAGCTTCACCGGCCAGACCAACAACCCAGATGTTCTGTTTCTTCAAATTTTCAATGGCGCGGCTGAGATTGGTCTCTTGCGCGATACGCATATGTTCGGTGGCACCGGCCGATGTTTTGACGACTGTGCCGTTGACTTCGGCGGCTCGACGTTCTGGTAGAATAACGCCATGTACTCCAGCCGCCTCAGCTGTACGGAGTAGAGAGCCCAGATTATTTACATCTTGAATAGCATCGAGGATAAGGAGGAATGGGGCTTCATTTTTTTGTTTGGCAAAAGCAAGGATGTCGTCGATCGTGGCATAGCTGCGCTCCTCGACTTGAGCAATGCATCCCTGATGGACTGCTCCGTGACTGAGTTGATCCAGGCGATGTCGTGGGACACTCTCAATTGGGATAAGCCGTTGTTTGGCTTCTGCGACGATTGCAGCGATCGCAGGGGCCTCGCGTATACCTTCAGCAAGCAGAAGACGTTGTACATGTCGCCCGGCTTGTAGCGTCTCTGTGACAGGGTTACGACCCCATATATATTCAGGCATGGTACCTCTTTATGTAGCGTGATTGTCCGAAATTTTCTTTTCGAGTATAGCATACCTCTGCACAGGACTCCACTACCCAGCAAAAAAGCCTCCTGTAGAAAAACTTCCTACAAGAGGCCCGTCATTAAGGAGGAACAAGGAGAATTTAGTAGTTGTCTTCTCGGCGATGATGATGCCGGAATTCCCCATCTTCTAAACGATCGATTTCACGTTCTTCTTGTCGGAGCTCGCGGCGCAATTCGCGCTCTTCGCGACGCTCATGATTAATCTCTTGCTGCTGATAACCACCTGGTTGCTGGAAACCACCACCGTATTGTTGGAAGTTGTTACCACCATATTGTTGGAAGTTACCACCACCGCCACCGCCACCGTATTCTTCACGTTGATGGTGTGCAATCATGTGTTTGGCGACCAGTCCTGTTAACACAACTGCGCTTCCCATTAGAACGGGATGGCTAAAAACACGTTGTAGGAGGTTAGGTTGTTCCTGGCCCATGCGGAAAAGGCCTTGTGCCATTGAGAAAGGATCATTGGGATTCACACCATATTGAGGAGGCATCTGCTGAGCAAAGAGTGCTCGATGCTCATATGGCATCTGCTCAAAATGTTGTTGATAAATGTTTTGCTGTAGATCAGCAGGCGCGCCTTGCATGAATTGACCAAGATGACCCAGTGCTTGCGATGGATCAAAGCCATTAAAGTTGCCATTATCATATGCCTGGGCGTATTGTTGATAGACTTGTTGTCTATTATTATCGAATGGCCACATGGAGCATACTCCTTTACAAGACAACCGCTAGCGATTGTCTGACGTCGACATTCAAGCGATTGAGTTTTTTAATCTCAAGAAATATACGAATTACAAAGTGTTTTGGTTGAGCCTTTTGCAACTCTACCAACAACAGTAGCACAAATCCTGTGCAAATGTCAAAAAGCGCTCTAGCAGAAAATGTATCTTGGCGAGGATCATTCTGCAATTTCCCCATGCCAGAGATGGTAATTCAAGGCATTTTAACTGCCCAAGTCCACTAGAATTAAAGCCTCAGTTTATGTTACTCTATGAATTCAAGACACAGGCAGATGTATCCTTGAGAACTGCATTGCTATGGTAATGCTGCAAGCAAGTGTCTCTGTACTGTAGCAGATTTTTTACCACGTGCGCACTATAAGCGTATGGCAGAAACTGACAAATTTATCGTGGCCTTATATGTTTAACCCAAAAGGAGTGCCCATGGCTCGCGAAATATTTAACCCAAATAATCTTGCAGATTATGGCAAGCGTGGTTTTCGGGGTGGTTTGAATACATTAGGGGATTTCAAGCAATTTTTATTACGTGGCAATGTGGTTGATCTGGCTGTTGGTGTTGTTATTGGTGCTGCATTTAATGGTGTAGTTCAAAGTATCGTCAAAGATATTGTCACTCCGCTCATCGGTCTACTAGTTAATGTTAAAGGATTTGGCGGTTTTGATAGTACTATCACACTTCCAACAGGTGCGAGCCAAACATTTTTATGGGGTGATTTTATTACGGTGGCAATCAGTTTTATTATTACTGCTGCCGTCGTTTACTTCCTGGTCGTGAAGCCAATCAATGCGTTGGAAAATGGTTTTGGTCGTTTGCGCCCGAAGACTGTGGAGGCTCCTACGACACGCGATTGTCCTTACTGTTTGAGTACGGTAAATATCAAGGCGACACGCTGTGCGTATTGTACTTCTCCATTGCCTCCAGTTGATGCTGTGCAGGCTACTTTCTCTCAACAAAATTGAGGACTGTCAGTGGTGTATTTTCTACCATTGTAATTACAATGGTGCTATATAGATAACATTACCCAGATTCTTGCATGTGAGAAATGGCTAGCGTATACTGCTAACGGAGAATTTATTGAGTGTTGTTCATGATTTCATGTGCACAGTTGATGTATTCCGTGAAGTCAGAGGCAGTCAAGAGAATACTTTATGTGGTCCTGGCTGACTTCTATGTTATTGCCAATTTCATATCAGAGGAGAATATAACTCATGACGTCAACATCCGAGCCTATAAGATTGGAAGATTGGGTTCGTGATATTCCTGATTTTCCCCAGAAAGGTGTCCTTTTTAAGGATATTACCCCTTTGCTGCAAGATCCTAAGGCGTTCCATATGGCTATGGATCGTTTGGCCGCGCATTATGCGGGGGCTGGTATTGAAGCTGTAGTGGGTGTTGAGTCGCGGGGATTTATTTTCGGTGCACCATTGGCTTATCTGCTCAATTGCGGCTTTGTACCAGTGCGTAAGTTTGGAAAACTTCCATCCGAAACGGTGAGCGTCGAGTATGCGCTCGAATATGGCACCAACGTGGTTGAGTTGCATACAGATGCGATTAAACCTGGTCAGCGCGTCTTGATTGTGGATGATCTGCTGGCTACTGGTGGAACTGTCTCGGCCTCGATTGAACTGGTTGAGAAGATGGGTGGTCATATTGCAGGCATCGCTTTCCTGGTCGAACTGGGCTTTCTCAAGGGGCGTAATCGCTTAAATGATCATGATGTTTTTGCTTTGATCCAGTATTAGGCCAGCGTATTTTTTTCCTGATACTGTGTAATGTTAAAAGCGGGATGAGGATGATTGTATCAACCCTCATCTCGCTTTTTATTTTAGTATCCCAACCAGACCGTCTTGCTGTCTGCTGCTTGCGGTTGACGCTTCGCCAGTTGTGTGGCTGGATAGCCAAGGTAGATAAATGCAACGATATGGTCTTCTAAGTCCAGTCCTAGCCAGCGTTTTATCAGGGGAGCATAGGCGGCATCTCCTGTGCGCCAGATGGCTGCTAGTCCTAGCTCTTCAGCAGTTAAGAGCATGTTTTGTATGGCTGCTGCTGTGGCTTCGATGTTCTCAATGGCTATCACGTTGGATTGGATAGGGTGGTCAGCAGTTACTGCGATCAAGATGGGTGAGCGTAACGGCTTGTTGCGTTCTTTATTTAGCACTTGCTGTGATACGTCTTTTTGCCGCTCTGCTAGCGATTGAGCCATCACCTCGCCAAGCTCTTTGCGTGCCTTGCCTGCGATGACGAAAAATCTCCATGGCTCTGTTTTATGATGATTTGGTGCATGGGTCGCAGCCTCTAAAATCTGCTCAATCTGTTCGCGGGTCGGAACTTGTTCTGTCATTTTGCCAATACTACGGCGGCGTTTAATTATTTCGAATATTGTCATATTGTCCTATCATCGGCGGCGAGGCGCACTGAATAATTCTATTTCTGGTTGCTTTGAATTATATTATATCTTTCATTTTTGATCCCGTGAAGAGCATTTTTTATGTTGTTTAGCTACCTCCAGAAGCTGAAGATGTTAGTGATACGCCATAAGTTTTATTTGGTGGCGAAGAATATGCTTGCATGGTACACTGGATAAAAATAGAGTGCCGTAGGTTTATGCAATGCGTTAATTGTGTATAAAATCGCTGTCTATTGGTCGAAGATGAGGTGTGGATGTGGAACAACCTTCTATCATGTTTCGCTCACGGGTGGTGCGTCAGACCAGTTCCAGAACGTTTATAGCCGATCCTTCACAGATGTCTGATGATGTAGCTACTGTGCTGGCTGTCTCCTGGCGCAACTGGAAGGCTCAGATTGATCCTTCAGCAAGAACCATCTCTATCGCTTGTGTGGGTCCTGCACATACTGTACAGGTTTGGAATTGCAGTACTTGTAGTATACCTGTCTATACTTGCGAATTGACCTATTATGGTCATTCTGATGAGATATCAGCCCTTGTATGGTCTCCTGACACAACGCTGCTGGCTTCTGCCAGTGAAGATCATACTGTACAAATCTGGAATGCTCAGACTGGTCATACAGTGATGGTCTATCATGGGGAGCATAGCTGCGTGCGAGCGTTAGGGTGGTCGCCGGATGGTCGCTTTCTGACTATTGGCAGCGACGATAATGTCGTGCGGATTGTGCATATACTAGAGCAGCGCGTTGGTATGGTATACAATGGTCATGCGCAGGGATACTATGGTATCGATGCGGTGGCTTGGTCGCCGAATGGACAATATGTGGCGTCGGCTGGCGATGATAATTTGGTACAGGTCTGGAATGCTTTTACAGGACAGCCCTTGATCGTGTATACAGGACATCAAGAGCAGTGGGTGCTGACTGTGGCCTGGTCGCCAGATGGGCGCTGGATTGCTTCAGGTGGTGATGATATTCACGTTTGGAGCATCGAGACAGGGTTACGCCGGCAGATCTACAGGAAGCATGAATCCACACAGCATTGGATCGATCATATTGGCTGGTCTCCCGACAGCAGTCTGATCGCATCGACCAGTACGGACTCTGTATTACATATTTGGGATGCCTGGACCGGTTTTACTATCCAGACACAGACGCATCCAGGCGGAGAAGTTCCATGTAGAGGCCTTCTCACCAATGCTCTCGCCTGGTTACCAGATACCTCTGTGGCGGTTCCATATACAGAGTATCTGGCATTTGCTAGCTATGATAAGATTGTCAGCCTGATCGGGTTGCTATAGAGGAGAAGAGAAAAATGGAAGCACGTTTCATTACTGATAAACAGCAGTGGAACGACTTCGTGGCGAAGTCCCCCTATGGAAATATTACACAGACATTCGAGTGGGGCGAACTATCAAAAGATGTGGGTTCACATTTTTTGCGTGTTGGTGCCGTGGATGATCAAAACAACTTGTGCGCAGTCATGTTGGTTTTGGTGGTCAAAGTACCGATGTTACATAGTTCCTTTTTCTATGCGCCGCGTGGTCCTATTGTTGATGATCCCAACTCACCTGCTATAAGCGTGTTACTCAACTTTGTGAAGAGCGAGGCACGCAAGTTGGGTGCGTTTATGCTCAAGCTTGAACCTGGAGTTGATGCTGGTGATACCCGCTGGATCTCCACGTTGGAGCGTCGTGGCTTCCACCCATCCACCCAGTTTCTGCATATTCGCAACGAGTGGATTCTAGATATTCGCCCGCCCGAAAAAGATATTTTGGCACATATGAAGGAGAAGTGGCGCTATAATATTCGTCTGGCGACGCGTAAAGGTGTCACTATTCGCGAGGGACATGGACGAGAGGATCTTGAGACCTTTCATCGTATCTTGCAAGAGACTAGCGAGCGTGATCAATTCTATATCCATAATGTGGATCACTTTGAATTATTGATGCAGCTGTACGAGCAGGATGACCGCTTTGCTCTGTTGATCGCGGAGCATGAGGGTAAGGCTATCGCTGCTATTGTCCTGATGCGTGTCGGCAAATGGTGCTGGTATCGCTACGGAGCCTCCTCAGCGCAGGGTCGCAATCTCATGCCCAATCATCTATTGCAGTGGACTGGTATGCAATGGGCCAAAGTACGCGGCTGCGAATATTACAATTTCTTGGGCATTCCTAACTCCCTCGAAGAGCCAGAAGCCCAGAATGATCCTCTCTGGGGTGTGTATACGTTCAAGAGAGGCTTTAATGGCTTCTCACGCCTGTCGCTGCCTGGTTATGATCTTCCCTATAATCCATTGCTCTATCAAGCGTACAAAAGTATGCTTGAATTTAAAAACTGGCGTGCCGCTCGCAAGAATAAGAAAGAGTCGGCACCAGAAGAGAAAGAGGCTGAGAAACAGAATGAGCAGAAGTTAGTAGTGCAGGCTGTGCCAGTAAGAAAAGCCTGATTTACATTCAGAGAGATTCTTCCAGTAATAACGCAAGACCGCTGCATGACAACGCAGCGGTCTTGCTTATCTTTGAAGATGGAATTTAGGCTTTAGTCGTTTCGCCTTTGGTCGCGATCTGTACCTTGCCTTCACCGCTATTGAGCAGGTTTCCCTCGAAGCCGATGGAAGGGAGTAGTTGTGCCTGCGCCTGCGTACTCAATGGCAGGGCCCACAGTTTGATGAAGCCAAGGGCGGCGTTGTGATCAAACTGGTCACCGCTGTCATAAGTTGCCAGTCCAAGGCTGTAGAGCGAGTTCTCAGATTTGCGACCGACAATCTGGCAGCGACCGCGTGAGAGCTTCACTCGTACTGTTCCACTGACGAAACGCTGTGTGCTCTGGACATAGGCTGCTAGATCTTGATGTAATGCGCTATACCATTGTCCGTTGTAGATAACGCGGGCGTATTCGGCAGCGACCGTTTCTTTGAAGCGCACCTGGTCACGACCTAGTGTCAGGGTTTCTAATGCGCTATGGGCGGCGTGGAGTACGACTGCACCGGGGGCTTCATAGATCTCGCGTGATTTGATACCAACCAGACGGTTTTCAATATGATCGATCCGTCCAATGCCATATTTACCGGCTTCGCTATTCAACGTTTCAACCAGCACATAACCAGGAATCTCCTCACCGTTTAGGGCAATTGGGATGCCATTTTTGAAAGTGATCTCATAATAGGTCGGTTCTAGATGCTCTACGGCATCGGGATCATTCGTCCAGGCATAGACTTCTGCGGGTGGCTCGGCCCAGGGATCTTCTAGGATGCCACATTCGACGCTACGACCCCACAAATTCTGGTCAACAGAATAAGGGCTGGCGTTGGTAACTTTGATTGGCATATTATGCTCGGCAGCATAAGCGATCTCATTATCACGTGTCATGCTCCACTCGCGGACCGGCGCGATGATTTTCAGATCTGGAGCCAGCGTATTAATTGAAACGTCGAAGCGTACCTGGTCATTGCCTTTACCCGTACAGCCATGAGCGACTGCGACTGCTCCCTCCTGGCGAGCTACTTCAACGAGCAGGCGAGCAATTAAAGGACGCGCCAGGGCCGTCGCTAGAGGATATTGTCCCTCGTAGATAGCTCCTGCCTGCAGAGCGGGCCAGACAAAATAACGGACAAAATCTTCTCGTCCATCAACGATCATTGACTTGATCGCGCCAATCTGCATGGCACGATCAGCGATCTCCTGCATATTGCGTTCATTGCCGACATCAATAGTAACGGCAATTACATCTAGATCATATTTTTCTTTGATCCAACGAATTGCCACTGAGGTATCGAGCCCACCTGAATATGCGAGTACAACGGTTGCCATAATTATTCCTCCTCCAGAATATGGATCAGTGATGTTCCAACAAGCTGCTGAATGGCAGTTTTAAAGGTCGTGGCACGCTGTTGCCAATTCTCCTGTGCATGAGTGAGTCTCTGCTGGGCTTGCTCAAGTCCCAGATTTCCCGTACTTCCCAGATGAGTGCGGGCTTTGAGGCGTGCAATAAGCTGCTCCTGGCTCTCGTTAGGGAATGGGATATGTTGATCAAGCTGGGCTGTGACTTCTTTGCCAACAATACGATAGGCATCGCGAAATGGTATGTGTTCTTGCGTTACCATCTCATAAGCGCGGTCGGTTGCAAATAACTCGAACGTACAGGCCGCCATCACGCGCTCTTTATTGACTGTAACGTTGTTGATGACCAGAGTACAGATATCCAGGCTCTCCTGAGCCAGATCTAACGCTTCAATCAGCGGTCGCTTCGTTTCCTGATAATCCAAATTAAAGCCCGAGGGCAGACCGCTGATAGTGCTGAGAATATGTTGTTGATGGGCCAGCATGGTGTGTGAGCGTGCGCGTACAAGTTCCATGATGTCTAGATTGCGTTTCTGGGGCATAATGCTGCTGCCGGTACAGACCTCCTGGGACACTTGAAAGAAGCCATATTCAGCAGTGGTAAAGAGTAGTAGATCCTGCGCTAGTGTGCTAAGGTCGAGCATGATTTGTGTCAGCGCTTGCACGATGATTCCTTCAACCTTGCCGCGAGCGTTCTGGACATAGATGACGTTATTCTGCACACGTGCGAAACCAAGTAGATCTGAGACGAGCTGACGGTCAATAGGAAGAGGGACGCCATAGCCTGCAGCGGAGCCGAGCGGCGACTGGTCATTGATCTCATATGCAGTTGAGAGCAAACGTTCGTCATCAAGGAGCGCCTCTGCAATACTCGCTGCCCAGAGACCCACAGATGAAAGCATCGCACGTTGCATGTGCGTATAGCCGGGCATGGGAATATCACTGGTCGCTTGTGCAAATTGGAGTAACGTCTCACACAGCGTAAAGAGTTTATTGCTGGTCTTGATGAGCTCTTCTTTGCTATACAGGCGCACATCAACGAGCACCTGATCATTACGTGAGCGCGCTGTGTGGATGTTTTTTCCGGCTGGTCCAACTTTCTCGATCAGAAAATTTTCAATGCTTGTATGTACATCTTCATCGGAGCGTTCAACGACAAATTTATTGGTCTTCTCTTGCTCCAAGATTTCGCGCAATGCTTGCTTGAGCGCCTGAAGTTCTTCATCATTGAGAATACCAATTTGTTGGAGCATCATGGCATGGGCAAGAGAGCCCCAGACATCGTGGCGGATCAGACGATTGTCGAGTAGACTATTTTGAGCGGCAGTATAGCGTTCGACTTGCTCATTAACGCTATAGCCTTTTTGCCAGATTTTAGTCACCGTGTGTGAACTCCTTCGATTATGTTATGAAAGAAGCTGCGAGGCAATAAAAAACCCCCGCCCCTCCGTCAATCTTGAAGGGACGAGAGTGCAGGGATTTTCCTTTGCCCTTTCACACCCGTGGTGCCACCCTAATTGTCTTTCTAGCTACTGTAATAAGCTATGAAAGACCACTTTACTGGTTGAGTTCTTACATGGGAACCACCCACCTGTCCTACTTGCTCTCCGGTTGTTGAAACCTCAACAGAAAGCTTTCTTCGGTCAGCCGCTCACGAATGCGTTCTGAGAGAAGATAACCATTCCGAACTTCCACTCTGTTTCGGATCGCTGTCGGCTGGCTTTTCTCATACTAATTTCGGTCAACGCAGGTTCTTATCTAATATTTGTATTAGAATAACAGCCCTTTCGTAAAATGTCAAATTTCTAACTGCACATAAAAAGATGCATGAATCAGGTTAACTTTCACACACCAGGCCCTATGTCGAACGCCATAGTGGAGTGAATAAGGGTTGAGCTATAGAATAATTGATGAATATATAGTGCTGTTATTGTACATGAGGTGTTCTATGTATGATGAGCTATTCAGTATCTAAGTGGTCGTACCAACCGTATCTATCTATAGTGGATGCGCGTAGATGATTTTTGTGTTCGAAAGGAGCATTGAAATGACCACAGTGACGAATTGGGGTACAGCTATCATATCATCATTTGCTGGAGCCCTGGCACTTGTTGTAAGTTTCATTCCAAAGTTAGTTGGATTTCTAGTCATCCTTATTATTGGTTGGATTGTGGCTGCTCTCCTCGAAAAGGGAGTAACTCTGCTGCTACGCCGTGTTGGATTTGAGCGCATGAGCGATCGTATGGGCTTAACGCGTCTGGAACAGCGGATGAATATACGTATGGATGCTGCATCATTGTTGGGGAAAGTGGTATTCTGGTTCGTTTTCCTGATTTTCCTGGTGCCAGCTTGTAATGCATTGGAATTGACTTCTATCAGTTCACTGCTTGGACTCATCGTCGGCTACATTCCAAATGTGTTTGTGGCTATTGTAGTCCTCTTCCTTGGTATGTTGCTGGCTACATTTGTTGCTGATATTGTACGTGGAGCATCGACGGGTTCAAAGACGGCAAATCCTAATGTTCTAGCCAACATAGCACGCTATATGATCATTGGTTTTGCGATCCTTGTGGCCTTAGAGCAACTACAGATCGCTCCTGCGCTAATCACAATCCTGTTTACATCTGTCGTAGGAGGCGCGGCCCTCGCTTGTGCTCTCGCTTTCGGCTTAGGAGGTCGTGACAGTGCCAGGCAGATCCTGGAGCGTGGTATTGGCACAGTGAGTACCATCTCTCCTGCTGGCTTGTCTGCGGATAACGCTGCTACTAATCAATTAGATATGCAGCAGCGCTTTAACCAGCCACCCCAGATGGAGGGGAAGCCTGTAAATATACCAAACACTGCGCAGGGATTGGTTGACCAGACGAAATCTGAGCCCCAGAGGCCTAAGCGTGAATTTACACCTTAAGCTATCTACAAGTGTGTGCGCAGTTGGCACGTGAGTGATACAACTGTTCAACGAGTTTATTGTATGCATGTTGAAATTTCAGTACAAACAATTATGCAATAAACTTTGAGTTGGAGAGGCAGCACGCTGTAGAGTACCTGGATACATCGCAGCATACTGTCTCTTTTGGTTTTTCTTGTTTTTATTATCCGCCAGTGAATAAAGATATCTACTAATCTTTGTTGATAGGTGATATTAAGATTTGTTAAAAAAACCGTTAAGCTCTTGCCTATTTACTTGACAATGTGGCAATTGGTTTATATACTTATGGCAATACTGCTAGCAGCCTATAAGCTTAATACTGACGTAAGATAAGAAGAATCTTTGTCATTGTCGTGAAACTATTTGAACGCGAGGACAAGGAAGACATACAGACACAATCTGAAAGACAAATTTTAAATACCAAAAAAGGCGTAAAAATCGCGAAAGAGTAAGTAGTTGTGATATAGATAGCGATCTGGAGTATGGTGTAAGTCCAGATATATCCACTGACTGAACACATCGCGAGAGCCATGTGCGATAATGCGTAACGCAGAAGCACAGCGGATGGACTCATTCGTTATCATGAGCGCTTAATAGTCTCAAGTTTTTTGAAGTTGAGACTATTGGACTGAGTGTCTGTCCATACGGGCAGAAATGAGGATGGGACCACGGATCAACCTTCGTTCCTCGAATTGTGAGGAATGAGGGTTTTTTTTGCGTACAAATTACTTAGAGGAGAAGGCTAGCTATGTCAAAATTAAATGGCGATCATGTCAAACTGGCTGTCCAAAAAGATGGACGCTTGACTGAAGATACACGCAATTTGTTGCGGACAGTAGGACTCCATTTTGAGTCCTACAAACAGCGGCTCTTTAGTATCTGCCGCAATTTTCCCCTGGATATTTTGTATGTGCGCGACGATGATATCGCTGAGTATGTAGCTGAAGGGGTTGTCGATCTTGGCATTGTCGGCCGGAATCTGGTAATAGAGGCAGAAAAGCCAGTCGATACAGTAATGTCTCTAAATTATGGTCATTGCAGTTTAAAGGTCGCTGTTCCAGCTGAGAGCGGAATTACTTGTATTGAGCAATTGAATGGTTGTAAAGTTGCCACCTCTTATCCTGTGACAACCAGCAATTTCTTTGCCGAGCATGGAGTCGATGTCGATGTGATAACCATCAGTGGCAGCGTTGAATTAACACCCGCGTTGGGTGTCGCCTCTGCGATTGTCGATCTGGTCAGTACTGGTAGCAGTTTACGCTTGAACGATCTAGTCGCCATTCACAACGTTCTGGATTCTCAATCTATAGTGATAGCCAATCCGCACTCAATGGCGAACACTGATAAATCTGCCATCATAGAACGCCTGCTAACTCGATTTAGAGGCGTCATGACAGCATCTGAATATAAGTACGTGATGATGAATGTGCCAGCCAACGAATTGGAATACATATCTACCATCATGCCCGGCCTCAAATCACCTACCGTATTACCGACGGCTGACGCAAATTGGATGGTAGTTCATACTGCGGTTCGCGAAGATGTATTCTGGGATGTCATTGAGGAACTTAAAAACTTAGGTGCTCAAGGCATTCTGGTATCGTCGATCGAGAAAATGTTTGTCTAGATGAAATATTTATGCCTGCTGGATGGCCAATCAGATTGGTCATCCAGCAGGCATAAATTGTGATTATCTTCTCACTTAGGAATTTGTGATGAGTAGTAATGGATCGGTTGTTTTGTCCTCTGTTGGCTGGTCCATGATTTGATATTCGTTCCAAGCTTTGATCGGTAGTGTGTCCAGGCTTTTGTTCACGATGGCGTTAAGGAAGAGGCGCATCTGTTTGATCTTAGTGATCAGATGGACGTTGCAATCGATAGCCAGGCGGCGCAGGACATAATTTTGATCAAAGTCTCTTTGCAGGCGTCCTGAGACGCTGATAATTGCTAGGTCGACTTTGTGTTCACGAAAGGCTTGTTCGATCGTTAATCCTGCTAGTTTATCCGTCGCATGCAGTAAGGTAGCTTCAACGTTCTGGCTCTGTAAGAATTGCCACGTTTCTCGCAGCGCGTAGAGTGGAAGACCTGTTGCTTTTAGCTGTGGAAGGCTCTCCAGTAGTGCGGCCTGTTTTTCTTCTCCATGCAGGCTGAGAAAGATGCCTTGCTGCGGAATGGTACCTCCGATGGCAAGCATGGCTTTGAGATAGGTCTCCGCGAGATCATCCCCAAAGCAGGCAACCTCTCCTGTTGATGACATCTCAACTCCGAGTGCCGGATCTGCTCCTGTCAGGCGTGAGAAGGAGAATTGTGGCGCTTTGAGTGCCACAAAATGAGGCTGGGGTATGGTTATCTCTGGCAGTTCTTTCTCGCTAAAGAGTGCATCGACGAATAGATCCATGAAATTGATGTCGGTGACTTTTGAAATGAATGGGAAGGTGCGCGAAGCTCTCAGATTGGTTTCGATCACATAGATCTGCCCATCTTTGGTTAGGAACTGGATGTTCACTGGACCAGTAACTTCGAGCGCCTGTACAATCTTTCGGCCAATGACGGCGATTTCTAGTTGGATGATGGCCGGAAGCGTTTGTGGTGGTAGGACGATCGTTGCGTCTCCTGAATGGACACCTGCATTTTCAATATGTTCTGAGATGACGAAGGCTTTGATGTTTCCATGTTGTGCTACAGCGTCAAATTCTACTTCACGCGCAAATTCGAAAAACTTGGAGACGGTGACTGGATGTTTTGATGAGAGGGCTGCGGCCTGTTGAGCATAGAGTTCAAGCTCTTCTGGTGTATCGCAGACTTTCATGGCGTTGCCTGACAGAACGTAAGATGGACGTACTAGTACGGGATAACTGATGCGTTCTGCAAAGGCGGTTAACTCTGGCAGAGTGTTGAATTTATTCCATTCAGGTTGCTGGATGCCAAGCGTATCTAGTAGATGCGAAAAGATGTTGCGATCCTCGGCCCGATTGATATTTTCGGCGCATGTACCCAGAATGTGACCGCCATAGGCCGCCAGGGCTTGTGCCCGATTGTTGGGAGTCTGACCACCCACAGAGACGATCAGGCCGCTGGGCGTTTCAAAATCATAGATATCGGCTATGCGTTCAAAGCTAAGCTCTTCAAAGTAGAGCCGATCCGATACATCATAATCGGTCGAGACGGTTTCTGGATTACTGTTGATGATAATGGCTTGCTTGCCGTGTTTTTTAAGTGCCTCAACGGTGCTGACGCTGGTCCAATCAAATTCTACAGATGAACCGATCCGATAGGGTCCAGATCCTAACACGATCACGCCGTTCTCGCCGCTGGGAGCGACATCATGATGTTGCGCGTTGTAAGTCAAGTAGAGATAATTTGTTTCAGATGGGAATTCAGCTCCCAATGTATCGATCTGGAAGATTGATGGCGTGATGCCATACTGCTTACGTAGCGCACGTATCTCAAGTTCATCACTCGCGTTCAGTTCGGCGATGCGTTTATCTGAGATGCCGATTTGCTTAAGCTCTAACATTTGTCTGGCTGTCAGTACACTCTCAGAGGTAATGGACTGCTCTTTTTCGATAATGTTTTGTATTCGATAGCTGAACCAGGGATTGATACCGGTGATGGCAAAAATCTCGGCTGGCGTGACGCCTCTCTGTAGCGCTTTGGCGATGGCAAAAGGACGCTTTGGCGTTGGATGAGTGAGATACCATTGAAGGTCTTCTTCTGTGGCAAAGAAATCATCTGTGGGTATGGCACCTTCAAAATCCTGTTCCAGCATGCGGAGCGCTTTTTGATAGGCTTCTTCAAATGTACGACCAATCCCCATCACCTCACCAACTGATTTCATACCTGTCCCAATGATCTCCTCTACACCCGTGAATTTAGCAATATCCCAGCGTGGTATCTTGACAACTAGATAATCAAGACTTGGCTCGAAGCAAGCTTTCGTAACTCCCGTAACCTTATTAGTAATCTGTGTCAGGCCATAACCAAGTGCTAATTTGGCAGCGATGTAGGCTAGCGGATAACCAGTGACTTTACTGGCCAGAGCGGAACTACGTGAGAGGCGTGCGTTGACCTCAATGACATAGTATTGCTGGCTTTGTGTATCCAGTGCAAATTGTACATTGCACTCGCCAACAATGCCCAGGCTTCTTACGATCTCAATGGAGGCGGACCTGAGCATGTGATATTCTTCGTTCGTCAGCGTCTGGCTGGGTGCGACCACAATTGATTCGCCTGTGTGGATACCAAGCGGGTCCATATTTTCCATGTTACAGATCGTGATACAGTTATCATATCTATCTCTGACCACTTCATATTCTATTTCTTTATAGTGATGAAGATATTGTTCAACCAGTACCTGAGGGGCAAATGATAGCGCATGCTCAACAATATGCTTGAGCTCTTCTACTGTGTGGGCGATGCCAGACCCTTGACCACCGAGCGCAAATCCGGCTCGAACCATAACCGGGAAGCCGATATATTCACCAAGCGTCAGTGCTTCTGCTAGATTTGTTGCGCTCTGACTTTGTGGCGTGGAAATCTCGATGGCATGAAGATGCTCTGCAAATTTCTGACGATCCTCTGTCAGAATAATAGCTGAGATGGGAGTGCCAAGTATGCTCACATGATGTTTGGCGAGGATGCCTTGCTCATACAGCTCGATACCACAATTGAGTGCTGTTTGACCTCCAAAAGCTAATAGGATACCATCTGGCTGTTCGCGTTCGATAATCTTTTCAACAAAGTAAGGTGTGACCGGTAAAAAGTATATGCGATCTGCCAGTAACTTTGATGTTTGAATCGTGGCGATGTTTGGATTAATGAGGACAGTTTGAACTCCTTCTTCTTTGAGCGCTTTGAGCGCCTGTGAACCAGAGTAATCAAACTCGCCAGCCTGACCGATCTTGAGTGCGCCTGATCCTAGTAGCAACACTTTTTGTACACGTTCCATCAAATTTTCTCCAAAAAGTAATCAAAGATCCATTCAGTATCCACTGGTCCGGGTGCCGCTTCGGGGTGAAATTGTACTGACATGAAGGGGAGTGATGCATGGATAATGCCTTCATTTGTACCATCATTGGCATTGGTGAACCATGCTTCAAAGCCGGAAGGAACGTCACTTACCACATAACCATGGTTTTGTGTCGTGATATAACAGCGTTGGCTAGCGCGCATCACACAGGGTTGATTTTGACTGCGATGTCCGAATTTCATCTTTTGCGTCTCGCCGCCAGCAGCTAAGGTCAGAAGATGGTTACCCATGCAGATACCAAGTGTGGGTATCTTATTCTCTAAGGCTGTACGAATTGTCTGTACAGTTTGTGTAGCTTCCCTGGGATTTCCTGGCCCATTGGAGATTAGGATGCCATCAAAGTGAAAATCATTGGAACTGGAGAACAAATCCCAATCCCAGGGAACGGTGATAACCTCGATATTGCGTTTGAGCAGGCAGCGGACGATATTTTTCTTGGCTCCGCAATCGATTAAGGCCAGCGTTTTTGATCCTTGACCAATCTTCGTCACCTTGTGTGTTGAAACCTGAGCTATCAAATTATCCTGATTGGGATCATAGAAAGGAATATCTTCACCAAAAACAATTTTCCCCAGCATGGTGCCATGCGTGCGAATGTGTTGTGTGAGCAAACGTGTATCTTTGATTTCGAGCGCGGGAATCTTCTCTTGTTTGAGCCAGCTGCTCAATGTCATGGTGCTCTGGATATGCGATGGGGTGTCGATGTAATTGGAGACAATGAGTCCAGTTGCATGAATATGATCATCTTCCCATGCGCTCGGTCTGGGTACTCCATAGCTTCCACTGAGAGGATAGGTCATGACTAGCAACTGACCAGCAAACGAGGCATCAGTGAGTGCTTCTGGATATCCTACCATGCCTGTACTAAAGACAATTTCACCAGACCGTCCTGCTTCATAGCCAAATGACAGTCCTTCAAATTGTGTCCCATCTTCTAGGATCAATGTTCCAATGCGCACAGGTGGTGTCTTACCTTTTGCTTTATATAATAATTGCGTTTGCATAGATTATCCTTTCTATTGCTTCCTCGCTATATGGGAGACACTTATTATGTACGTTTATGAATGAATCTTAGTTTTCTAAGAGAGAGGCAAGCAAGAGATTGCACATGAAGCTTACGAGCTGCTGATATTTCCTTGCATTCAAATGAGAAATGTGCCGCAGCACATTTCTAGCAACGAGAGTTGCGTTTTTGAATGCATATGGGTATGAGGGGATCTTTGTAAGTTGTATGGGCATCTTTTGCACCTCTTCTTCCTGACTATTTTGTTCTCGCGAGCTCTTTTTCACTGGCTACGATAAGTCAGTAAAGCAGAAAGAGCGCAACGAAAAAGCTGGAATATGCTGGAAGGTGCAAAGGGTAAAAAAAATCCTCGCCCCCTCCAAATGTTTTGAAGGGACGAGAATAGTCACTCGCGAAGTCTTTAAACTTCTCCATTGACCAATGCCCGTGGTGCCACCCTAATTGTCACTATCTGTGCTGAAGCACGTTCATCATGGTGTCATGACAAAACCGATAATGACCACTTTTCCTGGTTCGGTTGTATGTGGGAACCAATCACCTGCCCTACTTGCTCTCTGTTTATTGAAACATCGACAGAAAGCTTTCTTCGGCCAGCCGCTCACGAAGGCGTTCTGAGTATGCATAACCATTCCGAACTTTCACTCTCTTTCGGATCGCTGTTGGTCGCCTCGCTCATACTATTTTCGATCAGCGCGGATCTGTCTATTTTTTTGTCTATTGGAATAGATTACCATTGTCCTTCCTAAAAGTCAACGCGCAAAAGCTGATAATGGATGTGAGGCTTGCACACTATTTAGGGACTTCTTATGTGTACCCTATAGAGCGTAGATAGAGAATAGAGAGCATTTCGTTGGCCGTGAGGAGCGAGATGGCTAAGAGACGGTGGATGAACCTCTCTTGAATAAAGTTTCAATAACACAGCGTATTAATACCATTGCCTGTACAGGGTGCTTTTTTTGATGAAACATGTTTTCTTTAATAGAACTTGACATAGACATTGCATTATGCTATAAAATAAATAACAAAATGTTATTATTTCGTTGCTGTTTTTATACCAGAGGTGTGCTGATGGCGATTTTCTTGCTGGCTCTCATTGGAGCAGTAATCGTGATGGTGTTTCTGACTGTCGGGAGATTGTGCTTTGGGCGTGGCGAGGCCTTAGATAGGCGCGCATTTGCTAAATGGTTTATAGGCTTCTTTATCTTCAATTATGTATTTTGTTTGGTAATCGTCTATGCGTCCTTACCATCATTGACCGGTCCATTCTGGGGCTGGCAATGGGTGCTCTGGCCATTATTGATCAGTAGTATCTTGAACCTGTTTAGTTTCGCTGGCGGAGCCGGGGGGATGTTAGCTGCTGGCTTGAGCGTAAGTCAGGGACAAGTTCCTCAAGGTGCTGGCGCGAAGATGTCACGCAGATCGATTGCGTCAGGCGTTTTGGGTTTGATTGCTGTCGTGGTTTTTGGTATTGCAGCGACAATCCTGATAAACGTCTTTACGACCTGGTTTGATAGCAATGCCAAGGCGCTGGCGAGCATTCCGCAAGTCAACATTGCTGCATCGCCTAACCTTCCACCAACGGATGCTAAAAACATCGTCCTAGTTAGTCAGAGTATAGCTTCCTACAAAGGCCAGCAAGTGCTAGGATCAACCGGTCAAAACCTTGGTTCTGCTTATAACCTGGACCCTAGTAGTTACACACTACAATCAATTAATCATCACCTCTATTATGTTGCAGTATTGAGTTATAACAATCCCTTTGTTAATCTCTCTCATCCTGTAACGCCGGGATTTGTGATGGTCGACGCTGAAAATCCGCAGCAGTCGCCTCAACTGCATACCGACGTGCAATCAACAATCAAATACCTACCTGGAGCATTGTTTAATCAGGATTTATTGCATCATGTCTATCTGAATGGATACACATATGGTCGCCTAGTTGATCCAACTTTGGAGCTAGATGATAGCCTGCATCCCTATTGGACAATCTCATTGATGCAACCTTCTCGTGGTTATACAGGTGATACTTTGAAACAGGTTTTGCTTGTCAATGCGCATACAGGTGCGATCAATGCTTATAATCCACAGGATGTTCCGTCATGGGTTGATCGTGTGATGCCGCCCGAGACCGTTACTCAATATCTGAGTTGGTGGGGATTGTATCATGCGGCTCCCTGGTTTAATTTATCTGGCCTGGGACAGCAAACACCAGCCAGTAGTCCAGAGCTGTTATATAACAACGCTGACCAGCCCGTTTGGTTAATACCTATGACTTCGGCATCTGCGAATGATAATTCCAGTACCGGACTCTTCTTGTTTGATACGCATAAAAACCAAGCTACCTTCTATACCAAAGCTGCAGGTCTTGGGATCGGGGATAATGTAACAAGTACCTTTCAATCAACAAGAGCAAATATCCGTGGTTATAGTGTTGCATCGGTTCAGCTCTACCAGATCTACAATACGCCAACGTGGGTAGCTATCTATGCGCAAAATACAAGTAGCGGTGATATCTTTCAGGCCGTTGGACTGGTCGATGCACGTGAACTTAACGGCAATAACGTGCAGTTTGATCCAGATCTGGCATCAGGTTTGCAAGATTATCAGCAGTGGCTTACCACACAGCAGAGTAGTGGGAATTCAGGCGGGACAACTTCTAATCAACCCCAAACTGTAACAGGAAAAGTTTTGCGCATTTCATCTGTGCAGCAGGGAACCAGCACCATATATTACTTACAGGTTGCGGGACAACCCTACATCTTCACTGCGAACCTATCGCTTTCTCCCAAGCTTCCGCTTGTACAGACTGGCGACACTGTGACTATGACCTATACAGGCAACAGTGGTAACATTGTCAATCTGCAAACCTTTGATGATACGAGTATTCAAATTGGGAGTAGTTCTACTTCGCCAGAAGCTACAGCTACGCCTGTCCCCAGCGCGACTCCAACTGTGGTTGTAAAGCCCAAGAAATAACTTTTGTACGGTTGTAAAAAAGGAACGGGAAAATCAGAAAGCCTGCACATCATAAATGCAGGCTTTCTGATTATACAATCCTTTTGCCGAAGTTTATACATGATCTCAGACATGAGGCAGCAGCCAAAACTAACCGGTATTTCTCACGCCGGCCGCTATGCCGTTGATAGTGAGGAGAACTCCATAAGTTAATTGGACTCGCTCAGCGTCTTCTGCGGAGGCATCTTGTAGTTCCTCTTTCGTCATAGTTAATGGTCCGCCGAGATTACGCAGGCGCTTCAAAAGGGCGATCTGAAAGTAGCTTAATGGATCTACATAAGGGTTGCGGCGCTTGATAAATTCTTGGAGGACTGGTGTGCTGCCAAGTAGCTCTTCGCCACCTACGATCGCGAGAATTGTACGTTTGGTGCGTTCATATTCTGCCTGAATATCCTTTGTGATGCGTTCTCTTAATGCTGCGTCCTCGACAAGTGCCATTGCATAATCGTTAGCAATTGTCATATCGGCTTTTGAGAGCGTCATCTGTAAGTTAGCCAGGAATGCTTGTAAGAATGGCCACTGCTTGTACATCTGCTGGAGCTGTAACAGGTGATGGGGCTGTTTGTTGATGTACTCTTCAAGTGCGCCACCAACGCCGTACCAGCTCGGTAGCACATAACGACTCTGCATCCAGGAAAAGACCCAGGGAATGGCCCGCAACTCTTCGATAGCTCTACTAACCGTGCGCCTGGCTGGGCGTGAACCGATATTCAACCAGCCAATCTCTTTCAAGGGCGTTGCCTGCTCAAAGAAGGTCAGGAAGGTAGGATCTTCATAGATCAGCTTACGATAGCGGACATGTGCGCTGTGTGACAGATGATCCATGGCCTCAATCCAGTCCTGTTTGGGCTTAGGATGGACCTGGGATTCGATAATATTTTCATCTGGCACGCTTGATTGTACTGTACCTGCAACAATTAGCTCCATGTTACGAATCGCGATGTCATGAATACCATATTTGAATGAGAGCATCTCGCCCTGTTCTGTCAGGCGAATGTGCCCGTTGACTGAGCCTGGCGGCTGAGCCAGGATCGCTTCGTAGATGGGACCGCCTCCACGACCGATGGCTCCGCCACGACCATGGAAAATGGTGATGCCTATTTTTGAGCGATGACTCAATTCTGCTAATCTGCTTTGTGTTTGATAGAGTTCCCAGCTTGATGTAAGAATGCCTCCATCCTTACTACTATCAGAATAACCTAGCATTACCTGCTGCTCATTCTGACAATTTTTGAGATAATGCTGGTAGAGCGGATGCGTAAATGCAGCCTCCAGGATAGTCGTACACTTGCGCAGATCATCGATAGTTTCGAATAACGGAACAATGGGGAGATCGTAGATGCCAACCTCTTTGCAGAAAAATTGGACCTCAAGTAAGTCACTTAAAGAGTGCGACATACTGATAATATAGCAAGTAATCGCTCTTTTTCCAGATGTCTCGCGTACCTGGCTGATGGCCTGGAATGTCTTCAGGATGTGTTCGGTCTCTGGCGTCAACTTCAGACCCTGACGTGTTAAGATGCGGGGATCACGTAACAGATCTTCGAGAATCTTGACACGTTCAGTCTCTGTGAGTGTCTTATAGTCGTCTTTACGCAATCCGGTCACTTGTAGAAGTTCCGCCAGAGCCGCCGCGTGGCGTTCACTGTGTTGACGGACATCAAGAGCTGCAAAATAGAAGCCAAAGGCTTCAACCTGGCGTATCAATGTATTCAACCGACCCCTGGTAAAGGCCTCTTCGCCATCTGCAAGTAGGCTACTTTGCAGAATGCGCAGATCTGCAAGTAAATCCTCTGCCTGCTTATATGCAATTGATTTTTCTGTTTCCCTTTCTATTTCCAGGCTCTGATTGGGTGAGTTAAAGGTCCATGAACGTGTCGGTGGGGGAGGTGAAGCGGTTCGTGTTTCTCCTAAGCGCTGCCATATGAAAGAAATTTTAGCACGATATGGTTCAAGCGCTGTTTGTGGCCCTAACTCCTGCGCATATTCAGGCATGCAAGCAATATCGTGAGCTAAGGAAGCGCGCAGTTCAGGAGTTATCGTTGAATGGTCGATAGACTGAGAACACTCGCGGGCCAGATCAAAAAGATCTTTGCGGTAATGGAGCAAAATATAATTGCGTTGCTGATGCAATGCTGTCAGTAATGTATCTGCATCCACAAACGGATTTCCATCTTGATCGCCACCAATCCATGAGCCGATGCGCAAAAATGGGGGAATGACGAGATCAGGATAATCTTTATGCAACAACTCTTCAAATTCCGCATAAAGATCGGGCAAGGCCTCGTAGATGATTTCATCCAGATAATAAATGCCCATTTTGATCTCATCGAGCGGTTGTGGACGTACCTGACGAACGGAATCTGTACGCCAGAGAAGATCAATTACAGTATCCAACTCGCGCTGCCAATGTGTCCGTTCACGCTGAGTCATTAAATCTGCATGATCGTTTTGTATAAGGAGCTCGGTAATACGTCGTGATTTGGTGATTAAACTGCGCCGTGTGGCTTCGGTCGGATGCGCTGTAAAAACTAGATCGATGGTAAGCTGATGAAATAAGCGTTGTAGGGTTGCTGTATCTAGCTTATTTTGCTTGAAGAACTCGACAAGAGCTTCGAGTGAGCCGTGTTGTGGCTGATTGTGTGGATCGATTTCATGTGCGCGGCGGCGACGCATACGATGATATTGTTCAGCGGTGTTGACCAGGTGAAAATAAACAGTGAAGGCCCTGATCACATCGATAGCTGTATCTAGATCACTTTCACTCACAATCTGCAAGATGTCTGCCTGTAAGCCTAGAATCTTGCGCTCAAGTTGAGCCTTTTCCTCTGCATTCACATGAGGGATACGCTCATTATAGTCACGCAGTCGGATGCAATTTCCTCGTAGCTTTTCCACTGTATCAAAGACTTTATATCCTTCATGCCGTTGAATAGCCTGTCCCAGCGCATTTCCCAGGATACGAATGTCCTGTCTGAGCGGATTATCTTTTTCACGGCGAGAAACATGTTCTGACATATCTGGTCCTTACTATAAGCACATCAGATTGGTGTAGGATCACTTGTTGCCAGTATACTCTAAATAGAGAACACGATGAGTTTGTGGGCCTCATGTGGCGGCGTATTCTGACTTGACCTTGTGCGCCTTTTTCCATTTTAACACATGATCATAGGTCCAATGATATAGTTATCTTGTACAATATTTTCTGCATAAACACAGAAAAATGATATGCGAAATTTGTTTGATCCTTAAAACATTGGCTTTTCTGGTCTATCGTACAGCCTACCATTGGAAAATTTATGTGAAAATTGTACAGTTCCGTTTAGAGTTTGGGATCGAGGCTCGCTTATACTCCGGGTTTGGGAATTGCCCGCTTTCCTTGTAAATAAGAGGTAAATAAGCGCAGAATATATTCCTGAAATCGTTTGTGATGACTGTATTTATGCTCGAATGCATTGGAGTATATTGAGCGTTTTTTATTGTGTGATCCTCTATCCATTATGCTGATCCCCTATGCTTGTCGGCGTGTATATGAAAAGATAGTTGAAAATATACTATCCTCCATGAAACAGTATAGGCATTTTCCACATACACAAAGCTTGTTTGGATGCTTATTTGTATGATATACTTCCGAAATAAGTGATAGTACTACCTTTTTTTAGAAAGCTATGAAGCTTTTCTCATCCCAACGTTGCGACTGCCGTGCTCCATATGATATTGATCCATAACGAATGAAGTCCCTCCCATGGAGTACCCAAACCTATAAATAATGATTTCGGCGACCAGCGTCTGTTCGTCGAACACTCCGGCTCCGGCGCAGGTGCCTCTTACGCATTGAGCAAAGATAGTCTAATATTGGGAGAGCAATGCATGACGCACAAGCATGAAGCCATTGAATTTGCGTGTCAAATGTATCCGCTTTATGACAGCCGCTGGGAACACGACGCCTGCGGCACAGGCTTTTTAGCACATGTTTCAGGTGAGGCAAACCATTTATTGGTACAGCAAGCCCTCGAAGCGTTAGCGCGTCTGACGCACCGTGGAGCGCAGGATACAGAAGCAGAAGCATATGATGGCGCTGGTATCTTAACACAAATTCCTAGAGCATTGCTTCTTGAGGAACTTGCGAAACAGCAATTAGCAGTTGCCAACCCGGCTGATCTAGCAGTTGGCATGGTGTTTCTCCCTCCACGTGGGAGCGATCACACTGCACAAAGCCGCCAGATTATAGAACAAACTGTAATTAAGGCTGGGTTGATTTTGTTAGGTTGGCGTACTCCTCCGATCAATTATGAAGTGCTTGGTGTGCGTGCCAGGGAAGCGGCCCCTGAAATTGCACAAGTGCTGATTTCATGCCCTGCCCATTTTACCTCTGAAGAATATGGGAAGACTTTATATTATGCTCGGCGCTTGATCGAGCGTAAACTTGTAGATGCTAGGATAGCTGATTGTTACATTACTTCATTTTCGAACACCGTGCTCGTTCACAAAGGGCTGTTGGCTCCCCTCGACCTGGCAAAATTCTACCTTGACCTGGCCGATCCTCGTTATACGAGCGCCTTAGCCGTATTTCATCAGCGTTATAGTACAAATACTCTCCCAGCCTGGCCTCTAGCACAACCGATGCGTCTTTTGGCGCATAACGGTGAAATCAATACCATTCAAGGTAACAGAAACTGGATGAAGGCGCGTGAGGGTCTGATGTCCTCACCTCTCTGGAATGAGCGCATGCAGGATCTACTGCCTGTCGTGCAATCTGAAAGCAGCGACTCAGGTCAATTAGACAATGCATTAGAATTCCTTACCGCTTCAGGTCGTGATCTGCTGCATACAATGCAGATGTTGATGCCTCCCGCCTGGGAACATGATCAAGAGATCGATGCAGCACGAAGAGCCTGGTGCGATTATCATGCAGGTTTGATTGAGCCCTGGGATGGTCCAGCCGCCCTGGTTTTTAGCGATGGGCATATGGTTGGCGCAGCTTTAGATCGTAATGGTCTACGACCATCGCGCTATGTTTTGACGAAGCAGGGTCTACTTATCGTTGCTTCTGAGGCTGGAGTGGTTTCGATTGAGCCCCAAGATGTAGTCGAAAAAGGCCGTTTGGGACCTGGCGAGATGCTCGCCGTCGATCTTGAAAACCATCTTTTTTTACGTGATCAAGATATTAAAGAGGCACTCGCGCAACGTCAGCCCTATCAGCAGTGGTTAGATAACTATCGTTTGACCCTGGCGCAACTCCCGACGGTCCAGACCGAGCAAGAGGTCACCCCCTCTGAATCCAGCGACTTGTTCTCACGTCAACAGATATTCGGGTATACACATGAGGATGTCGAGATGGTATTGCGCCCAATTCTGTCGGATAATAAAGAACCGACGTGGAGTATGGGTGATGATGCACCATTGGCAGCCCTCTCAGAACAAAAGCGCTCATTTTCGGATTACTTCCGTCAGTGTTTTGCGCAGGTAACCAATCCTCCTATTGATCCACTGCGCGAACGCAATGTAATGTCACTAGATAGCTACATTGGTCGTCGTGAGAGTTTACTGACAGAGACCCCAGAGCATGCGCGTCTGATCCATCTGACGACGCCATTGTTGACAGAAGCTCAGTTAGAGATACTGCGTACCTTTGAGAATGATCATTTCCGTACGGCGACATTAAGCACAACCTTTGAGGCAACGGCTGGCTCTCAGGCCTTAGAGGCTACGTTGGATCGCTTGGAGCAGGAGGCTGCCGCCGCTGTACGCAGTGGCGTTACGCTGATTGTATTGAGTGACAATGATGCGTCCATAACGCGTATTCCGATCCCTATGGTAATCGCGGTTGGCGCAGTACATCGGTCTTTAATTGCAAAAGGTCTGCGCTCTAGCGTCTCATTGATCTGCGAGACCGGCACGGTTTGCGATGTTCATCAGGTATCTCTGGTACTAGGATATGGTGCTGAAGCGATTGTCCCGACACTGGCGTTGTCGAGTGTGCGAGCATTAGCCGGCGATCGTCGTCTGGAACACATCACGCAAGAAATAGCAGTAGAGCATTATATTCATGTTATTGAAGATGGCCTTTGTAAGATCATGGCGCGCATGGGTATCTCAACATTGCGCAACATCATCGGCGCGGGACAATTCGAGATCCTTGGCCTCTCTCCTGAATTCACTGAGCGTTGTTTTGCAGGATCAGCAACACATGCTGGTAAAGTGACTTATGGCTTGTTTGCCGAGCAGTTAATCCAGTACGCGGAGAGCCTGCAGTCAGAGCAGACGACGGCTGAGCCTACGAATTGGAAGCGTAAATTGTCCGATCTCGGTCGTTTTCGTTTTCGTCGCGACGCCGAATATCATGCCTTCAATCCACTGATTGTGCGTGCTTTACAAAAGGCAGCGCAATCGGGAATAAGGGAAGATTACCTACAATTCACATCTATGGTCTATCATCGTCCAAAGACTGTCCTGCGTGACATGTTTACTTTTGTTCCTACGACGCCTATCCCGTTGGATCAGGTTGAGTCGATGGAATCGATTCGCGCACGTTTTGTCGTTTCTGCCATGTCAGTTGGTGCCCTCAATCCCGAAACGCATCAGACCATTGCGGCTGCTATGAATAGCATCGGGGGGCGCAACAACACCGGTGAAGGCGGTGAAGATCCAGAGTGGTACACCAAAACATTGGATGGCTATCCAGTGAGCAGTAAAATCAAACAGCTTGCATCTGCACGCTTTGGAGTAACACCGGAGTATCTGGTGCGCGCTGAAGAGCTAGAAATTAAGATGGCTCAGGGCTCTAAACCAGGTGAGGGCGGTCAATTACCACCGTTTAAGGTAACACCATTCATTGCGAAACTTCGTCATACGGCTCCTGGAGTCCAACTGATTTCGCCGCCGCCGCATCACGATATTTACAGCATCGAAGATATTGCGCAACTTATTTATGATCTGCACCAGATCAATCCGACCGCACGTGTTGGTGTAAAGCTAGTATCGGCGGCTGGCGTAGGAACGATTGCGGCCGGCGTCGCCAAAGGTCACGCTAATTATGTGCTGATCAGTGGTCACGATGGTGGAACAGGTGCTTCGCCGATCCAATCAATTAAGCACGTTGGTATGCCGTGGGAGCGTGGCCTGGCAGAGGCTCAGCAGGTTCTGGTCAAAAATGGACTGCGCAGGCGCGTAAAACTTCGCGTGGATGGTGGTTTAAAGACAGGTCGAGATGTCATTATTGGTGCCTTGCTTGGAGCGGAAGAGTTCGGTTTTGGTACCGCAGCTCTGGTCTCTTTGGGATGCGATATGGCGCGTCAGTGTCATCTCAATACGTGTCCGGCTGGCATTGCCACGCAGCGCGACGATTTGAAAGTCAAATTTACTGGCCGCCCACAATTCTTGATCAACTACCTGACACTGGTAGCTGAAGAGGTGCGTGAGTTGCTGGCACAACTGGGTTTTTCACGATTGGAAGATCTTATCGGTCGTGCGAATTTGCTGGAATGCAATGACGAGTGTGACATTGATGTTTCACCGCTGTTTACTTCGTTACCAGTGATCTCAGATCCATCTGCGCAGAAGACTGTACCGCAGTCAACGGTGGCAGAGGAACTATTGGTGGAAGCGGAACCTGCCTTACAGGGTGAGCGTAGTATTATCACTCAACATGAGATTCATAATTACGATCGCACTGTCGGAGCTAGTCTGGCTGGAGAGATTGCCCGACGTTATGGCAATAAGGGTTTATCTGGTGTCAGCATCACCTGTAACTTCAATGGTTCAGCTGGTCAAAGCTTTGGAGCGTTTAACGTCGCTGGTATGCGGCTGATCTTGAGTGGCGAGGCCAACGACTATGTTGGGAAGAGTATGACAGGTGGACAGATTGTGATCACTCCATCGGCCGATGCTACTTTCGCTAGTCAGGATAATACCATTCTAGGCAATACGGTTCTCTATGGAGCCACTGGTGGCTATCTCTTTGCCGCAGGTCGAGCGGGTGAGCGTTTTGCGGTTCGCAATAGTGGCGGTGTTGCGGTTGTCGAAGGCACTGGCGATCACTGTTGCGAATACATGACCGGTGGTATGGTTGTGGTATTGGGTGAAACGGGACACAACTTTGGGGCTGGTATGTCGGCTGGTGTCGCATATGTGCTGGATCGAGAAGGAACGTTCACAGGTCGCTGTAACGCGGATCTCGTCGCGCCTGGTCGCATTGGGGCTAGCAATGAGTTAGATGCCTTGCGCTATATAATTGAGCTTCACGCACATAAGACGCGTAGTGTCTATGCCGAAGAACTCCTCAATAATTGGGATCAAGTTAGCAACCAATTCTGGCGTATCTCGCCACAAGATGGTATCACTACAGCTTGTGATTTCGTTGATTCGAATGAGCAAGATGGTCTATTGAGCATCTCTCACTAGACTCATGCAGATTGCCTGGTCATTGTTGGTATCCTCGATGATGCTAGCCGTGTAGCAATGATGATAATGTGCTGTGACGAGAAAAATTAAGTTCGCCACAGCACATTATCATCATTTTTCTATATTTTCCCCTGCCACCAGACCTGCGGCACGGATCCAAGAGTGCATTTCAGAGCCTCGTGCTTCATCTCTGAAGTGGTAGTCATGTTTGCGTATTAATTCACTCAGTTGCGTTTCAAGACGCTTTAGACAGCTTAATTGCGCCTGGTGTAGGCGTTGCGACCAGTTCCCTGCTACATTGGGGACTTTTAGTTCATTGGCTAGTTGGAAGTGATGTAGGCAAAGACCAGTGGCATTTGAGAAACGTGTAAAAAATTCATCATCGAGGAGAGCCTGGCGTAGACTGTGAATGTAGCGTCCCTCAGCACTGGTCCTCTGTTGGCAGGCTGGGCAGTCTGTCCTATTGGTTGTCTGTTTGTTATCGAAGAAGCGGCTGAGTAAGCTCCCTGTGTTTGGCATCGTAGAAGTTGAGGTTTGCTGTAGTTGGGTGATAGAATCTGAGAGAATATCACGATATGCCTGTGCAATGGGCAAGGTTGCTCCCATACGGACAAGCTGCCAAGTGTGTAGATGGCAGAAGCCTTGCGTATGACGTAGTTCCTGACGGATGTCTATATCTGTGAATAGTTCATATTTCCAGGTATCTAGATAGCGATGGGTACTTTCCTGAGTCAGATTACAAAGTAGACAACCCTCTCGAGAACATGCATCCAATAACACTTGATACTCTCGTATTTTTACCATTTGTACAACCTTTTGATCTGTTATTCGTCTATGTACTAGAAGATACCTTGATTAAGAAAAAAATACCAGTTTGTTGGTAACATAAACTTACACTGATTGCTGAATGAATACTTTTACCGACTACTACGCTCTGTTGGGTGTCGCCTCTGATGCGTCACCAGAAAAAATCAAAGCGGCCTTCAAGAAATTGGCGCTGCAATATCATCCCGATGTTTATAAAGGCGCAGACGCGAATGAGCGGATGAGCCAGCTTTTGCGCGCCTATCAGACGTTGAGTAATCCTGTGGCCCGCAAGAATTATGATCTTCAATACTCAGAGCATTCGCTGCATATATATGTACCTGGCAATGCGTCTTCTCCCGCTTCAACACATGCATCCAATAGTCAGTCGCACTCATACTCATCACAGGGATCTGGGACGCGATCTGGAAAAACGGTCTCACCAGCAGCCCGCCGCGATCGACAGCGTCACTATGATTTCCCCCCGTTCGCTCCAGATAAAGGCGTAAGGGTGAACCTGATTGATATTGATTATGCACTTTCAGCGTCTGAGGCGCAACAATTGCTACGGGATGGTTTGTTGCGCGGTGTCGCTCCTGAGACGAAGGGGGAGCAGTATTTTTGTCATCGCTGTCATCATCGCTGGTATGATAAGCAAGTATATAATAAATTAGGAAGCTTGCCCCATTTTTGTCCTAATTGCCATGCGAAAGACTGGCCTGAATACCTGCTTCTACGCTGTCTGCATTGTTCTGCGGTGTTTGAAAGCGAACAGATACGCTATGAGATTGGATCTTATTCCTATGGGCAAGGACATATGCCTGGGCGAGGAAATATACCCAAAAAAACTGGTTTATGTCCTCCCTATGAGCTATTTCCACTCTGCCCCTACTGTGGTACCGCTCG
Source organism: uncultured Chloroflexia bacterium (assembly GCA_963699315.1). Lineage (GTDB taxonomy): Bacteria > Chloroflexota > Ktedonobacteria > Ktedonobacterales > Ktedonobacteraceae > Dictyobacter. The sequence continues at coordinate 1,144,543 of OY969433.1, read as the reverse complement.
CTGGTCAGCAGCAGAAAATACACGGGTGAGCGAATTACGCGAAAAAGTTAATCAGCATGTCATGGTGGTACGCTTCGTCTGGATAAGTGTTGTGGTGATCGTCCTACTTTTAATTGGCCTGCTGATATTCGGTGGACACTAATAACGTAAAATTGTTAGGAGATACTATGCCTACTCAACAAAAAATAATTCCTGGTGGCGTTTATCCTCCAGTTCCGACCTTTTTTGGGATAGATGAAGAGTTTGACCGTGTGACATTACAGCGTCATATTCGCCGTCTGGCTACGAGTGGCATCGCGGGTTATGTGTTGATGGGATCAAATGGCGAAGCCGTACACTTGAGTAGCGATGAACGCGCATTGGTCATTTCTTCAACGAAGGAAGTGCTCAGTACAATGGGAAAGGATCTTCCCTTGATTGCTGGCTGTGGCGCACAGTCTACACGGCAGACAATTGAGTATTGCCATCAGGCTGCCGAGCAGGGGGCTAATTTTGCGCTTGTGCTGCCTCCTGCGTATTATCCAGGACGTATGGATGAGCGTGCTTTGAATGCTCATTATCGTGCTGTGGCTGATGTCAGCGCTCTACCTGTGTTAATATATAATATGCCGGCCAGTGCCGCTGGGATCAATCTTAAGGCTGACTTTATTTGTTCGCTGGCTGAGCATCCTAATATCGTTGGAGTGAAAGATAGTTCCGGTGATGTTTCAAAATTGATGCAAATTGTCGCGCAGGTTGATGCTAGCTTTAAGGTTTTTGCTGGTAGCGCTGATGTACTGTTGCCGGCCCTATTAGGTGGAGCTGTGGGAGCTGTAGCTGCTCTGGCAAATATCTTTCCTCATGCAGTGTGTAGAGTGCAGGCGCTGTTTGAGCGGAATCTGTTAGAAGAGGCGCGCGTATTACAGAGTAGTCTGATTCCGGCGAATATTGCTGTTACATCTCGCTATGGAGTCGCCGGATTGAAAGCTGCCCTTGCTTATACTGCTGGCTATGGCGGATTTCCTCGCCTCCCGCTACAAGCTTTAACGGAACAAGAGCATGCTGTCTTACTGCGGATTATCTCTAGCATTCCCCGCGAAGATGAAGTCGTAGCTGCCAAATGAGTAGCAACGCAGGCTCTATCGCTACATCCTGCTAGAAGCACTACAAATATCAAGCAATTACACTGAAAGGCAGGCTCTGTATGAGAACTTTATCTGTACAGGCCGTTGAGCTGGCCCAAGAGATGCTTACAGTGCCAGTTCCGATCGTGCCGGGCCTGTAGTAAAAATAGGCGTTGGTTTGGGTCAAGTACGTGGCTCCCCCAGGAGTGGCAAGAGTAGCATAGGGATAAACCTGATTGTTAATCGACCATTCCAGACAAACCGCACCAGTATATGCTAGCTGTTGGATCGTCATGGTAACGTAGATGTTCTGGTTGGTATGAAATTCTGTGGCGAGTTGGAGCGCTTGACCTGTACTGGGATTGATTGAACTTGCTAGATTGACGTTATTGATATATTGATTGCTTGTTAGTGTTGGGGTGGCTTGTACGCTGGTTGGGGTAGTAGGTGATACTGGCGTTTGCGTTGGTAAACTGGCAATAGATGATTGGGGAGTGGCGGGTATGTTAGCGGTTATATTGCTTGTTTGTAGGCCTTGCGCCATGACAAAGACGAAAACCATGATAATAATCCCTGTGATGAAGCACATCCCCGCAATGGTAAAGCCTAACCTGGCTTTTGGCTGTCGTGGTGACACTGTCCTTGGTGGATAGGTTGGTCGTAGCTGCGGTGCAGGCATCTGAAATGGCACTGGTGATGCTATTGGCGTAGATGTTGGTATGCCTGATACGTAGTCTTGATGCTGCGCCTGAGCGGTTTCGTCTGGTTGTGGAGTAGTGAAAGATGCGGCGGAAGGAAAAAAACTTCCGACTGGTATGGGAAAAGCCTCTTGCTCTGGTGGTGTTTCTCCAGAAGGAGTCACAGGAGGTTTATTCGTCGGCCATACCGGTGGTGTTTTGCTAATAGTGTCAATGTCTGTGTGTACAATAGCAGGAGGGGGGGAGGTGAAGAATCACGAGTAAGTCTTATCCTACCTGATGATTTTCCAACCAGTACCCCACACCGTGGACATTGAGTACGCGATGGGGAGAGCGGCATGCCGCATTGTGCGCATTTCATGATGTTAGCAAAACCTCTTTATTAAACAATTCTTTGCATAGCTACAACAATTCTTTTGCATAGCTACGACAATTGTAAGACGAAGGAAGTGCGACAGTCGTAAAAAAAGATGCTTTAAATAGGAGTTTAGTCATGGATTTGGTGCTTTGAGCTTATTATTATCAATCGGTGTTGTATCTTCTTCTCTTGACACTGTTACATAGCCCAACTAAAATACCATAGATGGATAAAGTGAGATGGGCGGTGGATGCATAGCTTTTTTAGTGTGGTAAGAAGCAGATTAGGAAAAAAGTAATGTTAGGTGACAGTGGCGACGATGTAGAGCAGATATTACATGCCGATATAGGCCGCTTGCAAGCAAGTCTGCAACGTATTTCTGGCGATAGTGATGGGCCAGAAGAGGGTAGCGATGCATGGTTCCTCCTCAACGCCTTGATCGGAAATAAAGATGTATCAACTCAAACGCTTGAAACGCGCTTTGAGCAATCTGGCCGTTGGTTGGCAGAGCAAGGCGGAAAGCTGGATAGCCGTTTATATGGTTTGCAGCAATATGTAGATGCGTTCCTCTGCGAATTTAAAGATCTGTTGCATGAGCGACCAACGTCCCTGGCAGAGGCGGTAACACGTTTGTCTCAGGTGCAATCTGTCTGCGCTCTGGCATTAGTGCGTGGTTATCAGAGTGTCGCCGATCAATATAAGGTTGACCGCATTCATACGACGCAACAATTAGAGCATCGTCTGCTGACCTTACAACGGATCAATGGTATTAGCAATTCAGCTATGGATCTTGATCAGACGCTGGAAATTACGGCTCAAGTAGTAGCAGAAGAATTACACGTGGAGCTTTGTTCAATCTTTTTCTATGATGAACTACAGCGTGTGCTTACGTTGCGTGCTACAAATGGTCCACGCCCCCTGGGGGGAATGCATTTCACTCTACGCCTAGGAGAAGGATATAGCGGTTGGGTGGCTGATAAGGGTAGTCCTTTACTGATCAGTGACGCGTTAGCCGACATGAATTATGCTTCAGAGTCCCAGGCATATCCAGCAGATCTTCATGGCTTAATGGCACTGCCCATTATCTTCTTTGGGAGCGCCGAGCGTTTAATTGGCGTTATTAGTGTACAGTCGACGGATTTGCGCGAATTCACGCAAGATGAAGTTAGCTTCGTGGAAGTAGTGGCTGGCATTGTGGCGATCAATATCGAAAATGGACGACTTTATGAACAAACGGATGAGCAGTTGCGCCGTAAAGTTCATGAGTTGGCGACGATTCATAGGGTATCATCGATTATTGCGTCCACACTCAACCTGGATGAAGTATTGCAAATCATCACCACGCAGGCAGTCCATCTCTCGGGGGCTGAGCGTTCGTGCATTTTTGAGCTGGATCAAGATCGGCAAAAATTGCATGTGCTGGCACATTATGGGTTGAATAGCAATCTGGTTGCGAGTATGCAAATTAGCGTAGGTCAATGTTGCGCCGGACGCTCGGTGCAAACCGGTCGACCAAGTATGGCTGTGGATTGCTTTGAAACAGATGGGTCCTGTTTTCTACGTAATGATCCATTTGTCTCTTCTGAGATTCATTCAGTGCTTTGTGTGCCTTTAAAGGTAAAACAAAAAGTACTCGGCTGTATCTGTATTTACAGCAATCACCGCCACCTGTTGAGTCCGGAACAGATGCAGTTGGTGATCACATTTGCGAATGAGGCAGCCATCGCGATTGAAAATGCTCGTCTGTATGAAGAGACGCGTCGGGGTCTGGAACTGAAATCAGTGCTCCTACGTGAACTTCACCATCGCGTAAAAAACAATCTGGCGACCGTAGCCGGCATCCTCTCTTTACAGCGGCGACGCACTAAATCGCCAGAGATACGCGCAACGCTGGCAGAGAGCGTGAATCGTGTGCAAGGATTGGCCTCTACCCATGATCTTTTGGCCCACGAAGATGTCAGCGAAGCACGAGTCGATGAAATTGCGCGCAAGATTGTCGGAGTTGCTCACTCCAATCTTTGTCCGCCGGAGAAACATATCACTTTCCAGGTCGAGTCGAGCCCGATTATCATTCCCTCGCGGGCAGTCACGGTGTTGGCATTGGTCATCAACGAGATGATCTCGAATGCGATCAAGCACGGTATGGCGAAACAGAAGGAGGGTGAGATAGTTATTCGGGGCGTGGATGAGGATGGTATGGTGATTGTGCAAGTATTGGACAATGGTATCGGACCAGCTTTTGAAGTCTCGTTTGACGAAAATGCTGAAGGGAGTTCTGAGGGTCTGGGACTATCGCTTATCAAACAGCTTATAAGCGATCTGAACGGCAAGTTCTCTTTGCGGCGTGGCACGGTAACCTTAGCGAGCCGTAATGCTTCAGAGGATGTTGTTCCTGTTGAGCGTACGATTTCAGAGGTGCGTTTTCCTCTTGCGCGTCAGTAATTGTAGAGAGATCCTGAGAAGAAATTTGAATGGATGTAAAGATGATTTTCTGGTGGTAGGAACGGTGAGATAGCATGTATGATGCGTCGCAGAAAAAAAGAATTCTGGTTGTTGAAGATGAGATGGCTATCCAACAGGTGCTGTGTTTTTTTTTAAGACACCATGATTTCGAGGTATTGGCGGCATCAAATGGTCTGGAGGCAATGCGCGTAATCCCTGAATTCCAGCCTCACCTTATTATTCTTGATCTTGTGATGCAGCCAGGGACAGGCTGGGATGTACTCCATTGGTTACGAGCCAACCTCTTCATTCCGCGTGTCCCTGTGTTGGTCGTCAGTGCTCTGGTGCATTTAGAGCAAAAAGTACAGGGTTTTGAAGAAGGAGCTATCGAATATATCACAAAACCGGCTCAACCAAGCGTGATCGTGGAACGTGTAGCAGCACTGCTCTCTTTGGATAATGAACAACGTGCGATGCTTCAGCATAAGCATATGGATGAACAGCGAAGAACGTTGGAGCGTCTGACTGCTGACCAACCTGATGAGTTTGTCTATTAAGCTATTTCTTCGCTGCTGTGGCGTTTGAATAATAGTAGGAATTGGCACTGGGATCAGATAATTAATCCAGCCTACGCTATTATTCCAGAATGTTAATGCCTCTTTTCTCTTATTTAGATAGCCATTGGTTGTCCACACCTGGTGCAAAAGCGGTTTCCAACTGGATTCCGTTCCCCACAGACGGTGCATTGATTGAGCAAATAGCCGCAACGTGTACAATAACGCATTTGCGGTTTGTTTAAATGCTGGCAATTGAAGCAGGTATAGAGCATGCTCTGACGATTATCAACTAGTGTTGGTATGCGCGGTGTAGGCGGTTGAGGGATAGATGGTTGCCCCGTTGACGGCAAAAGATGTGCCGGTATAAATTGTCCACCTGCGGATTGACCATAGTAGCTACCAAGCGCAGCTTGTGCTGGATTATTGATAATGGATAATACCTGGTTTAATGCATCTCCCATCTCGTGGGCCGTCTGGTAGCGTTGCTGCGGATTTTTCGCCAGCGCGGTCATAATTACTTGCTCGATGGCAGGGTGAATGGCTGGATTGAGTGCTCGCGGTAGCGGCGGTGACTCGTAGATATGGCTGTGCGCTAGCGCTGGATAGTTATCGCCGATAAAGGGAGTACGCCCGGTTTGAGCCTCGAATAGCACAATACCAAGAGCATAGATATCTGCCCGACCATCGACTGGTCCTCCCTGACACTGCTCTGGTGACATATATTCCGGTGTCCCAACACCAGCCCCCGGACGCGTCAGGTTGGCATTGGTGCTGGCTAACACTTTCGCGATCCCAAAATCAGACAAGATGGGGCGACTAGAACGATCCATCAAGACATTGACTGGTTTGATATCACGATGTATTACCCCTTGACCATGAGCATATGCCAGTGCATCTGCTAGTTGGGTAAAGATATTGATAAGATCGACAGGATCGATAACACGTTTTTCATGCAAATACTTATCGAGACGTTGTTTTAACGTTCCGCCATCGACAAGCTGCATAACGATATAGAGATGCCCATTTTGTTCATTGGCATCATGGACCGTAACAATATTGGGATGCGCGAGTGAAGCGACCAATCGAGCTTCTAGATTGAATCGCTCAACGAAACTACGGTCAGCGGCATACCATGGGGGGAGGACCTTTACGGCAACATCGCGTCCTAGATTTTCTTGATGTGCTTTATATACTCGTGCCATTCCCCCCTGACCGAGTGTTTCCAGGATCCGATAATTGCCGAGCATTGTTCCAATCAGATCGTCTTGCTGCATCATATCATAGGGCCACATAAGCAGTATCTGTCTGAGTTTTCTGTGCCAGGATGGATACAGTTGTCCTGGCAGTACTGCTTTGTGGCCCCTTTCCCTCTCTAAATGGCATTGTTATATGAGCGTAGTCTAGACATTGCGATTTTGTAAGAAGCGTCTCTGTCTATTTTTTAGCAAATGCGAGAACGGTTTGACCAAGCTGGATGCGATCTCCCTCTTGTAATGGATACGTTTGGAATTTATTTACCAGTTGTCCATTGACCTTCGTACCATTGGCGCTGCCTTCATCTTTGAGAGCATAGCTGCCATTCCCCATATTGACAAGTGAGGCATGAAGACGCGAAACAGCTAGATCTTCAAGGAAAATATCGCTTTCACGGCTACGGCCCATACTTAATGATTCTTTCTTGATTTCGTAGATGCGACCTGGCTCTTTTCCCTCTTCCACACGAACATAGCCAATACTGCCCGTCTGCTGACCAGGAGCGCGTAGCATGGTTTTATCACTGTCCGCATTTGCTGCGTACGTAGCGTTAGGATCTTGCCCATAACTGGCCTGGCCCTGCTGCCACTGTTGAGGCGCTGGGGCCTGATTCGGAAATGCACCAGATGGTGGTGACTGTGGTTTGGGTGCAGCTCCCCAAGGATCTGCTGGCGCAGCCTGTGGCTGGCCCCAACCGGCAGCTGGTGCCTGTGGCTGTTGTGGTGCTCCCCACTGTTGTCCAGTTACAGGTTGTGGTTGACCCCATGGATCTTGCGCAACAGGGGCTGCGGCCGGTGTTGCTTCCCAGGGAGCTTGAGGAGCCGGACCGGCACCAGCAGGCTGACTGCCCCATTGTGGCTGTTGAGGACTTGCAGCCCCCCATGGATTACTCGCGGCTGGTTGTTGGGCGGGATTATTTCCCCACTGAGGCTGTTCTGGTTGAGCGGGATTGCCACCCCACTGAGGCTGTTCTGGTTGAGCAGGCTGATTGCCCCATGGTTGTTGTTGTGGCGCACCAGCAGGCGCACCGCCCCATGAGGGCTGTGAAGGCGTACCGCCGCCCCAGGCTTGCTGCTGCTGCTGTTGAGGAGCGCCCGCGCCCCCCCAACTATTCTGTTGAGCGGCAGCATTAGGTGCATTCCAGTTCGTTTGTGGCGCTTGGCCTTGCGGATTCCAGCCTCCAGCCGATCCTGGTTGAGCTTGACGTTGCCAGTCACTGGTTCCATTCATTGAAAGCGGTGGCTTCGTTGGTTTATTCTTACCACTGCGCCATATAAAAACGCCACCGATACTCAGGATGATGGCTAGAGCTATAATAGCTACAACAAGAACTGGCGCTGAGATAAGACTGCTGTTGATTACTGCAAAGATTGTGAGATTTGGCTCTCTCATAACAGTTCACCCCTCTAAGCGTAGGGGCAGCAAAAGAATCTCGTTTTGTATTGTAGAGTCTGATGATGGTCAGGATCTACACGAGGCGTTGCCACCCGATCTGGATCAGGTACTCGGCAAGAGTACCCCTACAACTGCGACTCCGTGCTATGCACACCACAGTGAGCGCAATGTTGCGTATTATCAGAATCATCTAAAAAGTTGCCTTAAATTAACGCAATTCGAAACGCACCTCAACGCTACCAAAGCGTAGAATGTCCCCGTCTTTGAGAGTACGTTCCTCGTGTGGTGTCAAGGTTACTCCATTTAAGCGAGTCTTATTCAGAGCATTAAGGTCTTCGACAGTATAGGTTCCTTGTTGATTGCGCAAGTATGCATGTCGCCGCCCTACAGTTTTATCCGCCAGACTAATTTCAGGATAGATACCGAGCGTAGGATCTTGTCGACCAACGACCATCGTGTCTCCATTCAAAGGAATGACAAGCCCACTAGAGATAACGACAATTCGTGCTTCCCTGGTCGTAGGAGGAAGTACAGGCGGTTTACTGGCAACCCGACTCCCCTCATCAGAGCGTGCACTGCGTGGCATGATCTGAGCGAGTTGCTCCAGTACAGCAATGAACTCTTGTGGTGTAGCGTAGCGATCAGCAGGCAATTTCGCCAGCGCCTTTTGCATAAAAGAATCCATCTCCAGCGGCAACTCAGGTCGTAAACGGCAAATCGACGGTACTTTTTCATTCATCTGTTTAATAACGATATCGACCGCCGTTTCCCCTTCATACGGTGGACGTCCAGCAAGCATTTCAAATAGGACCGTGGCCACTGAATAAAGATCTGAGCGGGTATCGGCTGAACGCCCACTTTCAGCCTGCTCCGGTGAAATATAGTAGGCGGTACCCATAAATACATTCGACTGCGTCAGTGTAACAGTGTCTCGGCCGCGGGCGAGCCCGAAATCGGTAATCTTTACCATATCTTTACTATCAATAAGTATATTCTGCGGTTTTATATCTCTATGCACAACCCCCTGTTTATATGCTGTATCTAGCCCTTCAACGATTTGTCGTGTATAGTTAAGCGCACGTAATGGGTCTAGTGGGCCATCATTGATCATAAAGTACTTCAGGCTTTGTCCATCGATGTAATCCATTACAATATAGTGCATATTATTATCGTTTCCATAATCGAAGATACGCACAATATGTGTATCGCTCAGATTCAAAAGAATGTGAGCCTCTCTCTGAAAACGAGCTAGCAGTTCGCCGTCGTCTGAAAGCTCCTGGTGCATGACTTTCAACGCATAAATCTGATTGTCTCCCAGGTCGCGTACAATGTAGACCGTAGCAAAGCTGCCACGTCCACGTTCGTCGATAAGTTTATAGCGACCTTGGATGACACGACCTATCATGTCACCGTTCATTGGTGTGAACTCCTCTAATAGTAGGCTACTGTTAGCGGCTACATTATACACCATCCATTCGCTTGTGTCATGATACTATGTTATAGCGTCAGGACTCCTAGCAAGATAGTGTCTACACAGATGGATCTATAAGTAGACCTCTTGGGGGAATATATGCGTATTACATAGATTGAAAACTCATAATATATGGGTCAATTTCCTTGCGTACAACCCCATTGCATCTCTCCGTTAGAGATGTACATCTACTATCTCTAACGGATTAGTTTTCAATTGGGTGACTTAGAAGTACGTCTGTATGGGAACGTAGCTCCTTACTCTTCGTACTGACCTCCTAGATTTTGGGCTAGAAATTTTTCGGCGGCGGCATAAAATTTAATTCGATTTTGGGGTTTAGCGAAACCATGACCTTCGTCAGGGAAGAGCATATATTCGTAGTGAATCCCCTTGCGCTTCATAGCCTCCACAATCTGCTCTGACTCTGCTTCTTTGACGCGTGGATCGTTCGCACCCTGAGCGATGAGCATCGGGATTTTGATGCTGTCAACGTGAAAGAGCGGAGAACGAGATTCCAAAACTCTTTCTCTGTATCCGGATCGCCAACACGCTTTTTGAACGACGCCATAGCGGTAGACCAGTAGGGTGGGATCGTTTTGATTAATGTGATCAGATTGCTCGGCCCGACGATATCGACTGCGCAACGGAAAAGATCGGGTGTCATGGTAGCGCCGACCAATGCTGCATAGCCGCCGTACGAACCACCATAGATGGCAACGTTGTGTGGATCGGCTATGCCTTGTTGTACGGCCCATTGGACGCCATCTACCAGATCATAGTGCATCTTGCGGCCCCACTCTTTATCGCCAGCGTTGAGAAAATTTTTGCCATACCCCGTAGAGCCACGATAATTGATCTCCAAGCAGGCGTAGCCGCGATTGGCAAACCATTGTGCTTCAGGATTGAAGCCCCAGGTATCCCGGGCCCAGGGTCCACCATGGACGTTGAGGACCAGCGGCAGATTGGTTCGCTTACCAACAGGAAGTGTCAGGTAGCCATGAATGGTGAGTCCATCACGTGCAGAAAAGGTAACCGGCGTTGTATGCGCCAACTTGTAGTCGCTGAGAGCAGGCATATTATCGAAAAGGAATTTCGCGCTTTGACTCTTACGATGGTACGTATAGTAAGGAACTGGTCCATTATCGACATTGAAGGCGATAAGCCAGGTCTCATCGGCATCATCGCGGCTGACGACCGAGAAATCTCCTTGATGAATATCTCCGATGCGATCGAAGTCAATCTGGATTGATGGGTCCAGGATGAGCCACTCGATACGATCCTTATCGAAAGCGACCGCTTGTACTTGATAGGTATCGGGATGAAACATCACAGTGCCGACATCATATTGGGCATCTTCAGCGATAATAGTCTCTTCATTCGTAGAGAGATTTAATTTGACTAAGCGACCGGCATTAACGTTCCTTGAGTCTTGCATATACAGCGACTGCCCATCATGGGTAAAAGAGAGAGCCCCACTGCTAAGGGCATCATCTGAGTCCCAGCCCAAGAGCGTACGCCACGCGCCCTGTTCGGTATCACGGACCAACAGATCCAAACCACCATCAGCGCGGGCAGCCATCGCCGCACGCACTTTAAACTGCGTATCGACCACCCAGCCAGCGATATTGCCAGGATTTTTTGCTACCAGCGTCAAAGCACCAGAGGTCAGATCAAGTTTATATACATCGTGGACCTCAGGATTCTCCTTATTCATGGCGATCAAAATCTCGTTAGGAAAATGCTTATCATGATCGATGATCTGTACCTGTACATTCTCAAAAGGAGTCAGGTCACGCGTTGCATGTGTTTCTATATCGGTTGCAAAGAGGCGCCAATTTTCATTGCCTCCTGCATCCTGAATATAGAGGATGTATTTATTGTTAGGTGCCCAGAAATACATGCGTATACCGCGTTCTGTGTCGTTTGTGACTGAATGGAAATTATTTCCACTTACTGGACCTACCCAGACATTCAGCACGTTATTTACTGGCGCTAGATATGCGAGATGCTTGCCATCTGGCGAGATGCGCGGGCTAGTTTGGGTTGGATTGCCAAACAAAATACTTCGTGGAATGAGTTCAGTGTGTGTGGAAACCGTCATATATCTTCCTCTTTCTACATGTGCCAGTTAAGAGCAGCAGTAATAGATGGTTACTTAGAAAGTGTGTGCTCTCTTTACTTCAGTGTACACTCTCTTTATTTCTACGTATGTTCAGGGAGGAAAGTTGGGTTTGCTTTACTGCATAACTGTCTGGTAGTTTGTCATAATCATATGCATTCAGAAATGCGCTGTTCAGCGCGAGAAAGGTGCTGTGGTAGGAAATAGCACATAAAAAGAGAAGACAAGCAATCGTTGTCTCTCTCTTTATGCAGCGTGGTATATGGTTATGGATGAAGCATGGTGCTGTTTGTGCTGAGCATGTCTCTATAGGTTTCATAGGTCTGACGAGCAATCTGACCTTGAGTGTAATTTTCGATTACTCGTTGACGACCTTTGCGCGCTAGAGTGGCGTAGAGGGCCGGATCGTCGAGTAATTTTTGGACTGATGCGCTCAATTCGTGAGCATCGCCTTCTTTGAAGATAAGTCCGGCGTCGCTAATCACGTAAGGAATTTCTCCGCAGGTTGAACCAATGACGGGCGTTTCACATGACATGGCCTCAGCTAGGACGCGTCCAAATTGTTCAATCCAATTGGAACGCGAGATTGATGGCAAGACGAATACATCCAAATTCTCCATGGCAGCGGGTACATGATCGGTGGGGATGCCGGGTTTGAATTGCACACGCTGACTTACTCCCAAGCGTGCAGCTTGCTCTTCCAATGCGCTCTGCATTGGTCCATGGCCGATAAAGACTGCCTGACAGTAATTCGGTAGGTGGGTTAATGCTTCAATGATCAGAGGTAGGCCTTTTTCTTCTTTGAAGCGTCCAATAAAGCCGAGTGTGAATGGTGCATCGCCAGCGCGTGGCGGACGGGGATGGCTACGCTTGTAGATATTTGTGTCAAAGCCAAATTGTGGAATGATACGCGTAGGACCCTGATATCCCTTGCGTTGCAGTACTTCTGATGCGTCTCGATTGCCAGCGATTGCCATGGTGGCGTTTTTATAGTTGTAGAGCTCTATCTGGCGGAATGGCGGCGGATAGCTACGATAGAGATTTTGCCAGGTGAAAAATACTGCTTGTGCATGCTGTTTTTTAGCTAGATGTATGGCTTGCCATGTGGCTAGATTGTATGGTTCCTCATCGATATGCACAATGTCTGGTTGCACTTCTTGCATGATCTTTGGCAGTTGTGGATAGTAGTGCCAGTGAAATTGCCCGTTGAAGGCCATCGGCGTTACAATCATGCGGTAGCCATCGGTATAGAAGCGTTCAAGCATCTGTTTACTACCATCATCACTCTGCCAGTAAGGAGGGAGCACCACCGTCAGTTCCAAATCGGGACATTTGGCAATTTCTTCTAATTTGCGCTGCGAGGTCCCCGCAACCAGAGCTTTCGAAATCATCAGTACACGCATAGTTCTTCTTCTTACTTTTTCTTACTTGCTAGCACTTCTTCGTAGACGGCGAGCGTTTGTTCGGCGGTTTTATGCCAGTCAAAGCGTTTGGCTTGCTGAAGTGACCGCGCACGGAGATCAGCTTGCAGCTCAGCGTTTGTCAGTACATTATACATAGCTTCAACCAGCGCTAGAATGTTGTTTGGATCAATACTCAGAGCTGCATCTCCTACCACTTCTGGCAGCGATGTGCGATTTGAACAGACGACGGGCGCACCACAACTCATGGCCTCTAACGGATCAAGCCCGAAGCCTTCGTAAAGGGAGGGAAAGACAAATAAGCTGGCTCCGCTATAGAGTGCAGGCTTGTCCTCTTCTTCGATATAGCGATAGATGATCTGTCCGCTCATACCAAGGTCCGCTGCAACTGGACGAGGATCAGGAAAGAGCGATCCCTTGTTTTTATCTGGATTGCCCGCGATCAGCAATTGGAGTGTGGGATCGTTGAGCTTTGCATACAGACGAGCAAAGGCTCGGACTAGTTGTGGTATGTTCTTGCGCTGATCTAAGCCACCCAAATAGAATACATAACGTTTCCCCAGGCCATAGCGTGCTCGCGCTGCCGCCAGCGTGTCAGGATCACTGATAGGTTGATATTCTGTACCCGCCGCTTCATAAATCACATGAATCCGCTCTGGTGGAAGCTTGAGCATATCAATGATATCCTGCTTGGCATGCATACTGGGGGCAATGATACGCGTTGCTCGATGGGCGGAATGTGCAATTAAGTTTGTGTACGCTTTCACTCTGCCATTTGGCTGATACGCTGGTAGGCGCATTGAGATGACATCATGAATAGTGACAACAGTAGGCGTCAGCGGAAATAATGGCGGCGCGAAATAGGGTATGTGGAAGAGATCGACCTTTTCCTGCCTAGCGGCTAGCGGACCAGTGAATTGCTCCCAGACAACCTTCTCAATATTATCATTTTTGGCGACCAGTGCTGGGACTGGTCGCGCGTGATAAGGATACGCTTTGACTGGCATGGATTGCATAGGATGTGGCCCAAGCAGGACGTAGTCGTTATGATGATCAACCTCGGAGAGTGCATTGAGTAAATGGGATAGATACTGACCACTCCCAGTGGCTGGAAACTGAAAAAAAAGCGCATTGACACCGATCTTCATTGTTCATTCTGCCTTATCTGCAAAGTTTTGTTGTCCAGTATAGAGTTGCTCATAGATACGCAGCATCTTTCGAGCTGATCGCTCCCAGGTGTAGAGCTGTGCACGTTGATAACCTTTCTGGCGTAGATCCGCACGTAGCTGTTCGTTTTGCAACAGGCGTGTGATGGCGTGCGCAATTTCATCTACATTGTGTGGATCGACTTGTAGGGCGGCATCGCCCACCACTTCAGGCAGTGACGATGTATTCGAGGTAATTACAGGGGCACCGCAGGCCATCGCCTCAATGGGCGGAATACCAAAGCCCTCAAAGAAAGAAGGGAAGGCAAAAATATCCGTCATACTATAAAGCGTCACTAGTTCATGATCAGTGACGCGTCCTAGAAAACGTACTTTGTGCTCGATATTGAGATCGCGCACCAATTGTTGCGTCTCTTCATAAAGCCATCCAGTACCACCGGCGATAGCTAGCATAGCCGGACCATCTTTTTGCTTTTGAGCCTGATAGAAGGCCCTGATGAGTCCTTGATGGTTTTTGCGTGGCTCCAGTGTACCGACTGCTAGCACTAGAGGATGTTTGAGTTTGAATTTATTCCTGGTGGCTGCAAGCAAGATAGGATCAGTAATACGGCGAAAATGAGGTTGGACGCCGAGAGGGATCACTGCCAGTTTCTCAGGAGGTGTGTGAAAATGCTCAATGAGCGTCCTATTTACTTCGCTGGAGACCGTGACAACCACGTCGGCGGCGCTGACCGCTTCTGGTACCACTTTCCGTAAGTACTCTGCAAGCGATGAAACCGCATACTCAGGATGTTCCAGGAAAGCAAGGTCATGAACCGTGACGACCTTGCGAACCTTTGTACTCAGAGGGGGTAACACGAAGTCTGGTCCATGATAAATATCAGCCTGACCAACGAAGAGTGTGGCTGGCACAGGCACGCGCATCCGATACCAGAGAATATTGACATAACGATCTGGCAGTAGAAGATTGCGTCCGTGGACATTATCAGCGGAGGGAAATGGATGCTCCGAATTGGCGCGTCCACTTGTAAGCAAGGTGTAATGGTTTTCCAAATCCTGAGCAAGTATGGCGGCGACAAGATTGCGTACGTATACACCTATGCCCGCACCTTGTCGTATCGCCGCCGTATAATCAATCGCAATACGCATCAAATTACCTTTGCCTTGGTGACGCCTCTTATCCCGGAGGCCAGTTCATGACACGACCACCCAGGAGGTGAAAGTGTAGATGGAATACGGATTGTCCTGCTTGTGGGCCGACATTTGTTACGAAACGGTATCCCTGTTCAAGTCCTTGATCGTGAGCGACGTTACGTGCAGCTGTAAAGATAGCCATCAGCAGTGGGCCATCTTCTGGAGCCAACGCTGCCATCGAGGCAATATGACGTCTCGGAATGAACAAGAGATGTACAGGAGCCTGAGGATCGCTATCTTGAAAAGCAACTACCTCACTATCCTGATAGATAATAGTACTGGGAATCTGACCGGCCGCAATTCTACAGAATATACAATTATTATCCATTGGCAAAACCTCAAGAACCAGATGAATTATCGCTTAATTCATCTGGTTTGACTATAAAAATGTCGTGAGAGGGTGACTAATATCTTATATTACTCACTTTGCGCTGAACTGTCATCAGATATAAGTTTGGTACTGGTTATCTGATTAGCAATTGCCGTTTCGTCAGTAGCATCAGCAACTTTTTTTGCCTGCAACTTTTTGATATGAGCCGCAATTTCTTCCTCGTGGTACTTCGGATCATTGTATTGGGGTAACTTCAATTCTATGCGTATCGTTTTAATAGCTTGATAAACAGTGCCAGGTTTAAGACTCAGTTTTTCGGATATCTCTTTGTGCACACCAACGGGAGGGACTGGGAGGTAGGGTTGATAGGCCGTTTTGATGCGTTCAAGTTCCTCTTGGCTCCCTTTATAGGTCTGAATCTCCCACCAGCTAGGAATATGTTGACGGTCCCGCAAATCTTTGATGATTTTCTTAACCGATTTCTTAGGGATGTCAAATTCTTTAGCGATCTGTGTACGGATACCATCAAACTCGCTTGGCTGGGCCAGTTGCGTATAACGTTCTTCGACCTGGACAATCTGTTCAGGCGTCGGCGTATATGGTTCGGGCGGTGGCGTTTTCTCGCGTTTAACCTTTGGCTCAGGCGCTGGTCTCGCCACTTTCGGCTTTTTGAACTGCTTGGGACCACCTTGAGCCGGATTTTTCGCCCAGGGTTTATTGCCGTCCCGAGCCATGGGACCATCGTTTACTGACCGATAGGAAGGTTGTTGCGGACGTTGTCCTGGCGATGATGTAGTGCTTGCACCATTGCTGACATGATACGCAGTTGGACCATGTCCCCGATTCTCGCGCGTATTAGGACCAGCGCTAGTATAGGGACGATTTCCTCCTGGTCCTGCAGTGCGGTCACGTTGTACAGGAGGTGAGGACGGCTTGGGACGTTGTGGAGGTTGATCTGGTTCCCCTATCTTTACGTCCGAGAGATTATCAAGCCACTGGTTGGTTCCACCCTGCGTTGTCTTTGGCTTGGGTGGAGGAGCAACCGGCTTTGACAGCGCCAATGCACTTTGGGCGCTGGCTCCTACTTGTTTATTTGAGACTGGCGGCGCGTTTTTTGCCGCTTGTTTTTCTTTTCTAGCTTTTTGCGTGCAATCAGGGCAAGTTACTTCTCTAGCATTAGCCGACTGAAACCACTTGCCGCAGGTGATGCAGCGCATCTTAGTTTTGCTCATGCGCGAACTCCCCTGTACCATTAAATTTTGATACAAAATTATGTGTCGGAATGCATTTCTTAGTATATCAGGTTGTCTTGCGCGTGTCACCTAAGTAGGAGGCTCGTTGAAAAGCCCATACATTGATACATATCTTAGTAGCTGTTTGGAGCTTCCTTTGCATTCGTGTGCTGTGTTCGTACCGGTCTAAATGTTGTGCGGCTTTGGCGCAGAGTTACGAGAAATTGCTTTAGATACTTCATCGCCATATGTTTTCGGAAAAAGATGCTGGGCTTGCAATGAATGTGTTTGCTGGAACATAGCATCAATTGACTCATCTTGCCTCAGGCATAGGCGTATGAGCTGTCTATGCTTGAGGATTTTCTTCGGCGAAGAAACGTTCGACCTCACGGATATTGGTCGTGCGGCGCGCTGGCGGTAGTGCATCGAGCACCATGCGCCCATAGCCTTTAGTGTATAGACGTGAATCCAGAATGGCCATGACACCACGATCCTCGTGGGTACGGAGTAGTCGTCCAATGCCCTGTTTGAGTCGTAGAACCGCCTGGGGCAAGACGTAGGTGCCGAACCAATTCTCGCCTGCCGCTTTCATCAAAGCCACGCGTGCCTCATGTACGGGGTCGTCAGGGGGATCAAAAGGCAACTTATCGATCACAACGAGTGAGAGGGCATCGCCAGCAATATCAACACCTTCCCAGAAGCTTTTGAGACCAAACAGAACAGCATTTTCTTCTTCACGGAAGCGTCGCGTAAGTTCCAGTCGTGTAGTCTCTCCCTGCTTTAAAAGTGGATATGGGAGATGTGGTGCCATCCAATCATAGGCCTTTTCGAGTACACGTTTGCTGGAAAAGAGTAAGAATGCTCGGCCTCGCGAGAATTTAACGAGACGATACATCTCGAGTGCAAGATCATGCACATAGTCCTCTTCACCTTCACCAAATGTTGGAGGCGGCAGATGACGTGGGACGTAGAGTAACGCATTGCTCTCGTAATCGAATGTAAGTGGCAAGATACTTTCGATTATCTCGCTACTCTCAAGCGAGTCCAGGCCGATGCGGCTGCGAAAGTAGGAGAAATTAGGCCCCTTCTCTTCTGGTTTGGCGGCATTGGGACCAATGGTGGCCAGGGTCGCTGATGTGCTAATGACGTTACATTTGTTGAAGAGACGCTCTTTAAGCCAGGCTGTGACGTCGAGTGGGGCAGCTGAAGCCTGGAGCACAAGGCCACGAGAGGCAGATCCGGCTATGCGCTCGACATAATACACAAACTTACTCTGGTCAGCGACAGAAAAGACTGTACGTACATTCTCAGCCAAATTTTGGATCCGCTTCAATAACTTGTCGTAGAGCTGTCCTTCTTTCTCTGGTAGATCTTTGGGACGCTGTTTGCGCATAGAGTCGGAGAGATCGGCGATGGTTGTTGCCAGTCGTAAACCTTCTTCAATCGGTGTATCTAGATTGGCTCGGCCTTTGAAACCAAGATTGATTGTCTGTTCAAGGCGCTGCCATAAATTTTGGGCCGCACGCATAGTATCATCTTGCAAACTATTCTGACTATGATCTTTGAGCATGCGTTGAGCCAGGAGGGTCTGGATCTGAGCCGGATTGATGGTAATTGTAAAGGAGCGCGTCGCCTCTTCTTCAAGATGGTGAGCTTCATCTAGAATAATCAGGTCCCGTTGGGGTAAGAGAAAGCCTCCAATGGCCGCGTCGAGCAATAGTAGCGTGTGGTTTACAACTATGATCTGTGCGCGTTCAGCACGATCACGCATTTGATGCACATAGCATTCTTCAAAGAAACTGCACTTGCTCCAAGCGCACTGATCACTATCGGTGGCGATGCGGTTGCGTATATCGGCTGGCAAGCGGAAGCCAAGATTCTCAAAGTCTCCATCGAGCTTGTAGCTGGCGTCTGGATCATTGATGAGATCATAAAGATGCTGGAAGTCACTATTTTTACTGAAGAATTGCATCCCAACGCGTTCGGCTTCGACGCGGTCCAGGCAAATATAATTACTCACACCCTTGACTAGCGCGGCTTCGAAGTGCTTGATGTGCTTTTTGACAAATGGGATGTCTTTGTAAAAAAGCTGTTCCTGTAACGCTTTGTTAGCGGTGCTGATAATTGCAACTTGACCCGAACGTACAACAGGTACAAGGTATGCTAGCGATTTGCCTGTTCCTGTGGCGGCTTCGATAATCGCTGGTACATTTTTGTTAATCGCATGTGAGACCAGGGTAGCCATCTCAATCTGAGCGGGACGCTCCTCATAGCCGGGTAGACTCTGTGACAGGATACCTCCCTGACGCAGATCTTCTGATACCCTGTGAATGAGTCGCAAATTTCTTGCTGGTTCATCGACCTCATCAAGTTCATCGACCTCGTCAAATTCATCAAATTCATCATCCCCTAGCGATGGAGATACTGTCGATGCAGGGCTTGGAACTGGTTCAGCGGATAATGATAGCTTATCCGCTGATGCACGCAAGGCTTTCGCTGAAATCTCGATGATTTTCTGTTTTTTATCCTCTTGTGTATCAGGTGCTGGCTGTTTTGTTGCGGCGGCCTGGACGGACTTTGATCGACTGTTTTTTGATCTCTTTGTATCCAATTGAATTGGTTGGAGGGGCTCCTCTGTTTCGGCTGGCAAACTAGCGTTGAGAGTATCAGTATCCTTCGTTGGCGCTGGCTGCTGAGGATCAGGCTGGATCGGTGCAATTGGAGCTACTGGGGGGCGAGGACGAATCTCAGTGATTTTAACTGGAAGGCCCAGGAGTGCTTGTAAATAGGCCTGCGCAAATGCCTGGGTATGCGGAAAGCGTTGCTCTGGATCAAGCGTAAGTGCCTGGAGTAGCACGGTTTCTAGTGACTCCGAAATGATGCTGTTTAAGCTGCGCGGTTTGAGGAGAGTTTTCTTCTTGTTGTTTGAGTAGTTGTTCGCGTTCAGTGCCCTCATAAGGGCGGCGACCACAGAGCCATTCATAGGTCATGACTGCAAGCGCGTACTGGTCACTGGCAGTTGTGGGATGACCTCGCAGTTGCTCTGGCGACATATAAGGAATAGCCGCGACTTCATCATCGAGTAAAGGTGAGAAGCCAGGAGGCGTTAACGCGAAACCTGTGAGTAGGATTTCGTGGCGCTCACCTATAAGTACGTTGCCCGGATGTAGATTGGCATGGATGGTACGAGAGGTATGGGCGTAGTGTAAAGCGTTGGCAACAGGCGAGATATACAAGCGGACGACATCGGGCGCAAGATTTTTCCCTGCTGTTAGATGTTGGGTGAGTGGCTGGCCTGTTGTCTGCTCGAGCACCATATATCCATAGTCACCATCAAAATTTGCCTCTAGAATAGGCACAATCGCTCGATCTTTTAATTTCTTGAGCTGTTTTGCGCGGGCCAAAAAGCTATTTTAGCCTCGGCGTCTGGAAGTGGGATGGTAAGTTTCTGGATGACTACATTCTTCTTGCGTTGCTTCCCAAAATAGAAGTTACTCGTAGAAACTCTCATGCAGCAGTCCGCTGATGGTATAAGCACCCAGTTGCTGCAGCTCTACCTCTGCCATATTACGCCTCTCCGGTAAATAATGAACGTCTGCCTTGTTTGTATGTGTCAGTATAGCATAGTCGTCGAGGTAAATACAATTTTCTTGCAAGAGTTATCTGTAATCCCTAATACACCTCGAATTAGGTCAGAAGCCAGCTTAAAAAGAACCCAATCAACGGCTCAGGTTCTTTTACGCTCTGCACTGCCATCACTCAAGGATTTCCTCATCCCTTTTCATACCTCTGCAAGAGCCGGGTCACCAAATTGAGCCAGATCGCAGACTTGAGCACTTGACCCGAATGTTGAGCAGCAGTGGGCTATCGCTTGAGAGTAAGGCTCCAGAAGCGGTCTCCGGCACTCGATGGCTGTCAATTCAATACCGATCCAGAAGAGTCATTACACCTGATCAGCTTCTCTGGGGGACTGGCGATCCGCGGCTGGAACTCATCGGTTTGAACTCCTTTTCCCTTAAGTATGAGCTTAGTACGAAAGATGATGGAGATCCTCAAGGATTGAAATAAAGAGCCGATAGAAGGAGGTATGAACAAGATCACCTATGCAGCTCTCGCACCTGTTTCAAGATCTGGAAGCCTGGTATGGGCGTGGGAGTCAGATCTCCACGTTTCCTGAGCACGTCAGGGCGATGTTCAAGCCTGGCCTCTCAGCCGCTCCGGGAACGACCACGCTTAATCCACCAGTTGAATTTAATGCGTCCAACGTCGTTGAGGATGTCCAGAAATACCATTCCTACGGTCATAGTGGGAGTATGCAACCGATTGTACGCCAGTCCACGCCGACGACCACCAATTACGGCGAGGTCTACCCAGCTGGGATAGCCGTCTCCGCACGCGGTGATTTCGATACAGTGGACAATCCGTTCTACTACACCTCAAACCCGGTCGGAAATCACTTCAGCACCAAGCCCGCGGCTGGATTGCACTTTGTAATCTTCCAGCCGACGATTGGGAACTTCAATCGCACACGGCTCGCGATGGATGGCTACTATCCCGATGGGACGGTCCTTAAGCTCTCTCCGCGCTCGGCCGATGCAGGCATTAATTCGATCCTGTACACGACCCACCGGCAGAACTACTTGGTCCCACCGCGTAGCCATCGCTCCTTCCCGCTCGCCGAGTTTCTCGCCTGATACTGACTGTGCAGTGATGGAAAGAAAACTTCCTCTGGCAGGATTTCGGGCCACTCTCCAGGTGACGCTCCTCGTCCGCTCCTGGTGCTCATGGAAGTAGGAAGCGTCATGCAAGCGTGAGAGCATCGTTATGGGAAGCGGCTTGAAACGCTCACTCTTGAAGGTGTCTTCGCGAGAAGAGCGGGCTGAGAAGTGGGACCACTTTTGGACCGTGCGATCGCTGAAGCCCAGCCAACCGGCAATTTCTTTGGGAGTCATCTTTTGCTGCCCGAATTCCACAGCCTACTGATAGCAAGCATATCCGCCTGCATGCCGCGCCAATCGGGTTTTCTCAACGTAGCGCGAGGCTCAGGAGGACGCCACTCCTCTTTTTGAGTGCGGTAACAAACTATCCTAGATTGGTTTACAAAGATGTTTGAAGGGGAAAACTTGACATAGATACCAGTGGTAAGGTATATATAGTGTATGTTGTACACTAAGTGTGAGCGGCTGAGGCAAATAAATTCAAAAAAGCCATATTTCTTACATATATAATATAGTCATTAGCGACGTCTGTCAACTTTTTTGGTAAGCAATATCAAGTAGCATTGAGTTTATTTAATTTAGCAGGTGTCAGGCTAGGGAGAGAAGGCATGAAATGGAAGAGCAGCGAGATAGTACGGTGAATGTCGAGAATGGCACAGATGGTAAGCAAGGGGTGCAGCTTGAACAAAAAGTACAACTTGAGCATATACCAGAGCCGTTAGCCGAGGTCGATGATCATCATTATGACGTGAGTAAGTATGAGCGTCCATCGGTAACAGTTGATGTTTTGATGATGAGTTTACGTCAACGTGATCTGCAAACGCTGTTGATTAAGCGACGTGCCTGGCCTTATGAAGATATGTGGGCGATTCCCGGCGGTTTTATCAGGATGAATGAGTCGCTTGAGTCCGCGGCTAAGCGTGAACTGCAAGAAGAAACTGGTGTCCAGGATGTCTATCTGGAACAGCTATACACCTTCGGTAATCCTGGTCGCGACCCCCGAACGCGTGTGGTGACTGTGGTCTATTTTGCTTTGCTGGACTCCGAGCGCTTGCAGGTGCGGGCGGCTAGCGATGTAACCGATGTGGGATGGTTTTCGGTCTACGATCTGCCTCAATTGGCTTTTGATCATCAAGAAATTGTTGACTATGCTCTGAATCGTTTGCGTAATAAGTTGGAATATACAACGATCGCTTTTAATTTGCTGCCCAATCAATTTACGTTACGTGAGTTGCAGCGCGTGTATGAGATTATTTTGCATAAGAGGATGGATAAGCGTAACTTTCGCAAAAAGATCTTATCAACGAATATTCTGGAAGATACTGGCGAAAAAAAGATGGAAGGGACACATCGTCCAGCGCGCCTGTATCGCTTTAATCCTGCTGCTGAACATAAACTTTAAAGCTGCTAGTTTAGATCGATCAATGATTTCGATAGGAGCGCGAATATTATGGCAGCATCAACACTTCCAGAGAACTTTTTAACACAGGCAACGCTTTTTCTGGATGCTCTGGTCGCATGGGAACGAACGTTGCCTTCTCTGAGTTGGCAAGATATGGCTATCGAGGTACAAGCAGGACAGGTAGCTATCTTTGGTGTCGATATGACCAACGGTTTTTGTCACGAAGGAGCTTTGTCCAGTCCACGCGTGAGGAATATTATCCCGGCGGTGGTAGATGTCTTTAAAGCTGCACATGCGCTTGGTGTACGCGATTTCATACTGCCACAGGATTGTCACGCAGCCGAAGCAGCCGAGTTCGCGTATTTTCCGCCACATTGTCAGGCTGGCACGAGTGAGGCCGAAACTATCCCTGAACTGGCTCGTTTGCCTTTTGCTGATCTCTATAAGATTGTCCCGAAGAATTCTTTGAACGCATTTCTTGGCACTTCGCTTGAGGAGTGGTTAGCTGCTCAAGAGAGCTTGCACGTAGCGATAATTGTGGGAGATTGTACCGATCTTTGTGTCTATCAGGTAGCCATGCACATCAAGCTGCACGCCATGGCCAATAATAACTCCAGATTACGTGTGATTGTCCCCGAAAATGCTGTCCAGACTTATGATACTCCTGTCGCTGTTGCCAAAAAGATTGGTATACTGCCGCACGATGGAGACGTTTTGCATCTCATGTCCCTCTACCAGATGGCTCTCTGTGGTATCGAAGTCGTGCGCGAACTTAAATAATGGCGTAACTCAATTGTTTTTTATCTTTTAAAAAGAGGTGAGAGCTGCTTTTCGTGCGCAGTGGTGTGTCGAAAGATTATATGTTTGTATTTATTGTAGGAATATAATAAAGATGAGCTTATTTGACTCATATAGGCTACTGGAAATACGCTAAACTTCATAGTGAATTGTCTCGTCAATTTTACGATTAGGAACAAATTCCTTACATGGAGAAGTAGAGTTGCAAAGAGCAGCTCTGCTTTTTTCTTGGCAGTTTTTTATGTACCGATTTGCGTTGTTGCCTTATTTAGTTGCTCCAACAAGGGATGTTCGCCTTACGGTACAGTATGAGATTTGTGCTGGTGCCCAGCCAATACAGTCGATGCGTGTGCCGACAGGCGTTTCTAGCAGTGGGCCGTCGTTGGGCAATGGCAGATTGTTGCTGGGATCCCAAAGAGCTGGTAGACCCTCGATGTTTTCAATTCTGTTCAGTGGCACATTGACTGGATAGAGTCGGCGTAAACAGGCGTCAAAGAGATAGTTGGGGAAGTGTAGTATTTCCCTCCGCCATACAACATATGTTTCCTCTTGAAATAAGGGTTCCGGCAGATCTTCGTTGGTTGTGCTGGCATGTAGGATGGCTGCAAATTGATAGGATTGTTGAGGACTCAGTGTGACACGTTCGATATAATATCCCAGTGGATTGAGGATGGCTAGAATTTGTGTGCTGGAATGTAGAAGGCGGCGTAACCAGATAGGCGGTTGTACCAGATATGTTCCCCATTCCTGTGCAATAATAGTCTCTCCTCGTTGTTCATGATGGCTATGCCAGACCTGAAAGATCGTTGGCTGCGTTTTGAAGTCGCAACGGCATTCATCCCATCCTGGATAGCCACGGCGCTGTATCTCGTGGCGTACGTGGCGGACGAGCATGGATGTTGCACCAGCTACGGCCCCAAGCGTTACGCTAGCGAGAATAAGTAGACTACGCTTTTTTGTGATCACTTTCAAGACGGTCAACCTCCAGTATATCAAGTAGCTCTATGAGCGAGTGAACTAATAAACAATCGAGTGCCTGTGCTTGTACTCTATGAGCACGATCAAGTAGCACAGGCGTAATGCCGACTGTTCGTGCTCCAATCACATCATTGATATAGGAGTCTCCGATGTGAAGTGCGTAATCTGCGATTGAGTTCGCACGCTGTAAGGCGAGATCATAGAGTGTAGGTGATGGTTTGGCCTGACGCGCGGAGGCGGAGATGATGACGCACTCAAAATATTTGGTGAGCTTGAGATTGCTCAGAATAGGCCCAAGTGAGATGCCCCAGTCAGAAATAATACCCAGCGTATATCCACGATGATGCAAGGCATCTAGTGTTTCATAGACATCGGCATAAACTTGCCAGCTTGTATGTTTTGCAAATTCTTCGTTTATTAGTGTCGCGAACTGATACAGACGTTTTTCATCGTGCTCTTTGATAAATGGCCGTAGGATGTGTGCGTAGTATTCGATCCAAAAAGTCGTAATATCTTGATCATTAGCCCAGGTATATGGATGAGCGCGAATATGGCCGAAATAAAAATCTTCTGCCACCTCAATTTGTCGTTCTAACTGGTCGGTATCGATCTGTAAAGAGAGGCTCTGACAGACTTGCTGATAGATTTCACGAGATGAAGGGCGAGGTTGAAGAAGCGTAAAGCCAGCATCAAAAAATATGGTGCGGATAGATTGTGGCTGTTCTAATTTCATGGAAGAGCTACCTATCTGGAAATACGGCCTAATCAAAAAGACGCTCGTCTTTCTGGCCTTATTAA
Organism: uncultured Chloroflexia bacterium; assembly: GCA_963699315.1. Lineage (GTDB taxonomy): Bacteria > Chloroflexota > Ktedonobacteria > Ktedonobacterales > Ktedonobacteraceae > Dictyobacter. The sequence continues at coordinate 1,119,108 of OY969433.1, read as the reverse complement.
AGAGTCTAGCATGTGATTCGAGGTATTGTCAAATGTCAATAAAGTTGGATATTTATTGGCTGTCCAATTTACCACGACTAAGACAGTAAATTGAGCAGCCAACATGTTTAACTGAGCTTTATTTTCTCGATAAGCATAGCAAGCGTTAGGATTGGAACGTATTTTGTAGTTTGTCGGCTTGATCGACTGCAATCAAGTTGTTTAAAAACTCATCGATATCACCGTTCATAACGCCTGGTAGATTGTGACGTGACAAACTGATACGATGATCGGTCACACGATCCTGCGGGAAGTTATAGGTACGAATTTTCTCGCTGCGATCACCCGTCTGGACTTGTGAGTGACGGTGCTTGCTGAGCTCTTCCTGACGCTTAGCCTCCTCCAGATCCCAGAGGCGCGATTTTAGGACACCAAGTGCCTTGGTCTTGTTTTTTAGCTGAGATTTTTCATCCTGGCATGTCACGACCAATCCAGACTTCAGGTGAGTAATGCGGACAGCCGAATCGGTTGTATTTACGCTCTGTCCACCATGACCAGTTGAGCGATAGACATCGACACGGATATCACTATCCTTAATTTCAATATTAATGTCGTCGTCTACCTCTGGTAGCACAATTACTTTAGCGGTCGACGTGTGAATACGGCCATTGGCCTCTGTGACGGGGACGCGTTGGACGCGATGGGTTCCACCTTCATATTTCATACGACTGTACGCCCCCTTACCTTTAACCACAAAGGTAACATCTTTGATGCCGCCTTGTTCGGTATCATTGACATCAAGCACCTCGATTTTCCAGCGGTGGTTGTCAGCATAGCGACTGTACATGCGGTAAAGCTCGCCAGCGAAGAGGGCAGCCTCGTCACCTCCAGCACCACCCTGGACAGTGATAATCGCATTTTTATCATCCATGATATCTTTTGGCAGCAGCGCAACCTTGACATCTGCTAGCAACTGCTCTTTATGTGTCCTGAGATGTTCGAGTTCTTCGTAAGCCATATCGCGCATATCGCCATCTTCGCTCTCGTACATCTCTTGTGTCTCATCAATCTGATGATCAGTCACTTGCAGCTCATTATATTTCTGCACAACATCTTGCAAGTCGGAATGTTCGCGACCATAGCGTTGTAACAGCGATAAGTCTGAGAGCACATCAGGCTGAGCCATTAATGCATTTAATTCTTCATAACGTTTGGCTAAACTAGCAAGCTTACCCATTAAGTCCATATTGATTTCCTCCCATTATCTATAATCCGCCCTTTGCACCTGATGAGTGTTCATCCGAAAAACGTCATGAATAGCAGTGCAACAATTAGGGGGGCGGACAGGCAAATGCTGTATTAATAATTTCTACGAATGATACCTGTGGTTCTGCAGTCTGCCCTCTCAAATATGGCATGGTTGAGCCCATGCAGCTGAGATGGCTTGAGGCATGATGGAGCACCGCTACCCAGCGGTAAGAAGGTAGCGTTCAATCGTCGCACGGCGTGTGTGACACATGATATGCGTTTGATGCACCGTATGTGGTGAATATATGTGTGTTGTAAAGAAGAGATGTAGGTTCACACCTCCATTATAGCATGTTTGGCTTGAGTCCGGATAGAGTATGGCAACGTCTATTTTGGCAGCCAGACCGAGAATAGTGTGTGCTGTAAATAGAGGAAATACATGCAAAAAAAATGTGGAGCCAGGAATAATCGGGTGTAGCATGCTTGTTATAGTACCAGAATACATAGTTGTGCCTATTTTCATAGCTGGTTCGTATAATAGATAAAAAGAGATGTATAAATGAATTTCAATTTGTAGTTTCTTAAGTGTAAGAGCTCTCTGTCCTCATATACTTGATATGCTAGCAGCCTATGCATGATAGCGCCGGGCAATGAAAAAGCTCATGTGCTATAATCGATATTAGCAGTCCGCCTATGCAATTGCTAGATTATCCCTATCTACACTGTGTAAGAGCGCAGAAATTGATATACATACACACAAAACAGTGAGGAGCATACAGGACATGAAATGCGAGCGTTGTCAGAAGAATCCTGCCCGCGTGCGTGTGGATCAGGTGATCGAGGGTCATCGGGAATCCCATTTTCTCTGCCAGACTTGTGTTGACGAGATGATGAATACTATGGGGCAACTTGGCGACCTGGAAGGTCAAGGTATCACAAGTGCTCCCTTTGGTTTTCCTACCAATAACACGACCAACAAATCTTCTTCGGCTCCTGGTGGTAATGTAAACACTACGACAGCCGAGCGGCAAAAAAAGCATAGTAAGACTCCAACCCTGGATCAGTATGGGCGGGACCTCACAGAGGAGGCGGCGGAAGGGAAGTTAGATCCGGCGGCCGGTCGAGCGCGAGAACTGCGACGTTTAATTACAGTCTTAGGGCGTCGCCAGAAGAATAATCCTGTGCTGATTGGTGAGCCGGGTGTGGGAAAGACGGCGATTGTGGAGGGATTGGCTCGTAGGATTCAATCAGGGGATGTACCCGCGACGCTACGCGGTCGACGCATCGTCTCGTTAAACATTGGTGGTATGGTCGCTGGTGCGATGTTCCGTGGACAGTTTGAGCAACGTATCAAATCTATTCTGGAAGAGTTACGTCAGGCGACAGAAGTCATTGTCTTTATTGATGAGCTGCATACCATCGTTGGAGCAGGAGCGGCGGAGGGAGCGGTTGGCGCAGCCGATATGATTAAGCCTGCGTTGGCCCGTGGAGAGATTCGCTGTATCGGCGCGACAACAATTGGTGAGTATCGCAAAGGTATTGAGAAAGATTCAGCACTCGAACGTCGTTTCCAGCCTATCATGGTCAATGAGCCTTCGGCCGAAGAGGCCGTGGCGATGCTGCAGATTGTGCGCCCTAATTATGAGTCTTATCACGGCATCACAATTACTGATGAGGCTATTGATGCGGCAGTCAAGCTCTCAGATCGCTATATAAACGATCGCTTCTTGCCGGATAAAGCTATTGATGTAATGGATGAGGCAGGCTCGACTCTGCGCTTAGAGGCGATGGAGAAGGGCATTATTAGTCCGACGACGATCGCTGATTTCGAAAAAGAATTGTCAGAGATTCAGTTTCAGAAAGAGGCCGCAGCTAACGCAGAAGATTATGAACACGCTGCTATGCTGCGCCAGCAGGAGTTGCTGATTCTGCGCAATTTGGAGAAGGCTCGTTCAGAGAAAAATAATATGACTTCTCTGATTGTGACGTCTGAGCATATTGCACAGGTTGTCGAATTGTGGACAAGTGTACCGGTGAGCCAGATGCTGGAAAGCGAGCGACAGAATTTACGCTCGTTAGAAGGCGATCTGAGCAAGCGTGTGATTGGTCAAGACGAAGCAATTCAGGCAGTCGCACGGGCCATACGTCGTTCACGAGCAGGTTTAAAAGATCCTAAACGTCCAATTGGCTCGTTCCTCTTTCTTGGTCCTACAGGTGTTGGTAAAACAGAGTTGGCCAAAGCTCTTACGGCCGAACTCTTTGGGGGCGAAGATAACCTGATCCGACTGGATATGTCGGAGTATATGGAGCCGCATACCGTTTCCCGTCTGTTTGGTAGCCCTCCAGGATATGTAGGACACGATGATGGCGGTCAGTTGACTGAGCGCGTGCGCCGCCGTCCTTATAGCGTGATCCTACTGGATGAGGTTGAGAAGGCTCATCCAGAGGTGTTCAACTCTTTACTGCAAATCATGGACGATGGCCGTCTGACTGATGGTCATGGACGCACTGTTGACTTTAAAAATACTGTCGTGATTATGACCAGTAACGCAGGTAGCGCTGACCTTAAGCGAGCCCTTAATATGGGCTTTACTCACGCCAAAGGCGATGGGGCTGAGGATGAGCAGCATGAAGTTATGCGGTCGAAAGCCATAGATGGTCTGAAAAAGATTTTCCGCCCGGAGTTTATTAACCGTATTGATCAGGTGGTCGTTTTTCATTCATTGGGTAAAAATGAACTCTATCGTATCGTTGATCTCTTACTAGCACAGGTGCGTAGTCGCTTAGCTGAGCAAAATATCGAGTTGACGGTTAGTGATGAGGTGCGCGATTTCCTCTTGAAAGAAGGCTTTGATGAGGAGTATGGCGCTCGCCCGCTTCGTCGAGCCATTCAAACTTATATCGATGATGCTCTGGCCGATGCTATCTTGAACAACGAAATTAGTAGCGGGCAATCTGTCCTCTTAATGATGGAAGATGGGAAAGTAGCTGTCTTACCACAAGAGCATATGCAGATACAGAAAATATAGTCGAACATAATTAAAACACAGGGTCTCTGATGTATTCCTAAATGCTGCTTAACAGCAGTAGAGAGAGATATTAGAGACTTTTTGCTTTGTTTTGTTTAGCTCGCCAGCGTCTGATATTGGCTACATGTCAACCAAAAATTTTGTGATATCGTAGGGTATACCTATGAAGAACTCCAGCAACATATATGCCAGGAAATAATGTACCCTGATGACCTTATCCACAGTATGGTTCTTTTTCAGCGTGTAACGACAACAGAAGTCATATTTCCTTGCATTCAAATGAGAAATGTGCTACGGCACATTTCTAGCAACGAGATACTGCCTTGCATTCAGATGAAAAATGCGTCGCAACGCATTTTTAGCGACGAGAGTCGCGTTTCTGAATGTTTATGGGTCCAAGTTGCGTTTTTGAATACATATGGGTATGACTGCACAATCAGTAGAGATGCGTTTTAGGCAGGTCATTTCAAATTATGTGACAAATGCGCTAAAATATTCAGAGGCCAGTCAGCCGGTCTTAATCGAGTGGCATGATGGTGCAGTTGGAGTCACGAGCCAGTTGGATGTAGGCTCAACATTTTGGTTTACATTGCCGTTGGCATAGGCTGAGAATGGACAACTATGTCAGGCGATCTTACTATAATAATAATATTGGGGATAATCTATGAAGTTACGTAACTGGCTGACTCTGGGTGGATTAACGCTCGGTTCAATCGGGGCCGCCGCTATTGTCAATAGCTTTTTGCCGCGTGATTTTTTAACGAAACCAGCGGATAAACAAACCATCAACACCTATCCTTCCTCCACAGCGTTTCCCGACATAGAGATTTCATTTTTGCGGTGTGGAAAAGTGACTGTGCCGGAATGGTTGACGGCTCGTGGCTCGTTCTCGATGGAGCCGCGCACCATTGCGCATAGCGCCATATTGATTAAGCATCCCAAGGGAACATTTCTCTACGATACAGGTCTCTGCGAAGATATTCCACTGTTTATGCTCGATCAATCATTCTTTTTCTCGCATACCCTGGGACAATTCGTGCTGGAAAAATCTATCCGTGCTCATTTAGAAGATTTACGTATGACGCCTTCAGATCTCGACTTCATTTTGTTATCGCACCTGCATTGGGATCATGTCTCGGGCATTCCTGATCTTCCTGGAGTGCCTTTACGTATCAACCGCGTTGAATATGATGCTGCTAGCCAGGGGCTAATCGAAAAAAATCATGGACTGGTCCGTCGTCTGCTATGTGATAATCCTGTCGAACTTCTTGATTTTGCTGGGCCAGCGTATGAGGGATTTCGCTCAAGCTATGATGTTTTTGGCGATGGCTCGATTGTGTTGGTTCCGTTACCCGGTCATACACCCGGACAAACTGGTCTGTTTATTAATCGTGCTCATGGATCACGCCTCTTCCTGATAGCTGATGCGGCCTGGGTGGCAGACAATTATCTGATCCCTACTACCATGCATCCTTTTATCTGGTCGCTTGTCACCAGCGACGACAAAATTGCTAAACAAACACTGACCGACTTACATTATTTTTCCTGTAATCATCCTGACGTACCTATGATTAGTATGCATGATGGGCATCTACAGGATGCAATCATGACTGTTGAGTAAGCATGCAGGAATATACATATGTTATAACAGAGGGTATATATCTTATAATGGAATGTGTGTAAACAATGAGACGTGGCGTTAAACAAGAATGTCGAGGTAACCGAGCTGGCTGGTTGTCAGAAGAGGTGGGATCGATATGAGATCGGCACAGAGTGATACATATACAGATAAACATGGACGGCGTTATCGCAGGATGTCCTTAGAGCAACGTAATCGTTTGCGTAAGGATTATATGGAGAATGTACCACGCTGGCGTTATCCACTGATTGGGTATCTGGTAACAATTCCTGTTACAGTGGTAGTGATCATGTGTGAGCACTATATCGCTCAGATATTTGGACAATTTTTATTTTCAAGCATGTTCAGCGTTCTGTCTATTCTCTTTGTGGCCTTATTTTGGGGCGTTGGACCGGCTGTGTTTGCGATTGCTTTGAATTCTGCTGCGCTTTATTACGATTTGGTGTTGCCCACGATCTCTTTTGATTTTAGGGATTGGCGTGAAGCCTTTCAACTCTTACCGTTTGTTGTATCGGGACTGGTCATCGCGTTGATTACGGCGCAACGTGAGCGTGCACGTGTGCACGCGATGGCGTCCGAAAACGAGCTACAAGTTTACTCACAAGAGTTGGAGGAGACAAATAAGCGACTGGAAGATGCGAATCAGATGAAAGATCGCTTCCTCTCGATTGCTTCTCATGAGCTGAAAACTCCGATCACGACTATTCGCGGACAGGCACAATTAATGTTGCGGCGTCTGGCTAAGGAGAAGAAGTCACTCGGTGATATGAATGGCGTGGCTACAACGCTTGAACGTATCAATGATCAGACTGGCCGCTTGACGATGTTGATTGACGAGTTATTAGATGTCAGCAGTATGCGTGCAGGCAAAGTGGTCTTAAATAAACGTGTCTGTGATATTGGGACGCTCTGCGGCGAAGTAATCGAGGATCAGCGACTGTTAACGGAGCGTGAAATTGTATTTCATACGCCTGATATCCCTGTTCATATCGAGGTTGATCCAGATCGTATGATCCAGGTCATAACCAATTTGATCAGTAATGCCCTTAAATACTCACCAGAAAAAAGCGTAGTCGAGGTATGTCTCAAGGCCGAAGGTGCATGGGCCTTATTGGAAGTAAAGGATCATGGAAAAGGCATAAAAAAAGAGGAGCAAGAGCAAATCTTTGAAACATTCTACCGGACTTTCGATGCTCAATCGTCATCGCAGCGTGGCTTGGGATTGGGTCTAGCTATTACTAAAGATATTGTTGAGCGTCATGAAGGCTGTATCTGGTGCGAGTCTGAAGCTGGACATGGAAGCTCCTTCTTCGTAAAATTACCTGCCAGCATCTCCAGCGTCTAAAGTAGCCGATTGATTTTATTCCCACAAATCCCTTTGTATGTTGCTATCACCGGCTGGGAGAGATGTTGTGTAGTTTATATCCATTATGTTCGAGTGCTCTTGTCACGTAGGTGCTTTGGGTGACTGGGAGATGCTTATATGTTATTTCCGTAAATATATGTTATTATTGATATGAAAAGCATATATTAGAAATTTTTTTGTTCCTGCTGAGACACTATTTCAGGAATACTATACCAGGATGTTTTACCATAAGAGGCAACAAATCTATGGTTTCTACTTCCCACTTTTGCCCTCACTGCGGAGCCGCGTATACGATAGGTGAAAAACAGTGCTCGTTTTGTCAGCATGTCTTTGCAGATGAGCTCGACCCCTTTGATCAGAACACTCTTTTCCATGAGCGTTATCAAATCCTCAATCAGATTGGTACCGGTGGTTTTGGTGCTGTCTATCAGGCGCGAGATATGCTGGAGCAGCAGCGGCTGGTGGCGATCAAGCAGATTAATCTGCGCGGCCTGACGGCCCAGGAAATCATCGAAGCCACAGATGGATTTAATCGTGAGCGTCAGTTTTTGTCCTCGCTCACCCATGACCATTTGCCCAGGATCTATGACCACTTTATGGATGCTGAGCATTGGTATTTAATTATGGAGTTTATCAAAGGCGAATTGCTTGAGGCCTATCTCGAGTCGATAACCAGCGCTTCCGCGAGCTTTGTGCACGCTTTGTCGGTGGATGAGATTGTGGATATTGGTTTGCAGTTGTGTGATGTATTGACGTATTTGCATGGACAATGTCAACCGATTATCTTTCGTGATCTCAAACCCTCTAATGTGATGCGGACGGATCGGGGCGCCATCTATTTGATCGATTTTGGGATTGCGCGTTATTTTAAGCCGGGCAAGCTGAAAGATACAATTCCCTTTGGGTCGCCCGGTTATGCGGCTCCGGAGCAGTATGGCAAGGGACAGACAACGGCTCAGGCCGATATCTATAGTCTGGGAGCTATGCTGTATTATATGCTCTCGGGCCTGGACCCAGCCGAAAATCCCTTCCATTTTGCTCCTCTGCGTCTCTATGGGGCAGCTGGCCTGGCAGAGCTTGAGGCGTTGATCATGCAGATGGTGGCTCTTGATGTACAGCAGCGTCCAAGAAGTGTAGATGTGGTCATCATTGAGTTGGAGTACATCAGACGTCTGCGTGGAGGCTCTGCACAAAGAATTTGGCGTCCTCCGACATCTCAGCCTTTTAGCAGTGCTGCACAGGCCGCTGGCTCGATGCCCTACTGGCAAGGCTCTGCTGGTCAGTCAGGACAATCGCAGATGCAACAGCCTCAAGCTCAGTCGTCAGGAACAGGAGCACCAGGTATCGCCCGACGTACGCTGATGAAAAGAGGATGGCAGATAACTTTAGCTATTGGTGTGGGATCGGTGTTTCTCTACAATGCCATTCCTGCTTTTCATTCATCGCCTGTCACTAATACAGGCCCTGAATTAAATAATCCAGTTCTGGATTTGGTATTTGAAACTACAATGCCAAATGGAGCAGCAAATATTACGAAGGTTTTATGTGCTCCTCTCTATGAGTTATTTGCCGTTGCAGACGAGGCAGGCAACGTCTTTGTTTTGAGCACATCGACGTATCAAGTGATTTATCAATTACATGTGCAACAACCTGTAACTTCCCTTTCGTGGACTTTTGATGCTCAATATCTGTCCATCGCAGCAGGACGATCCATCTATATCTGGGAGATTCCTCCTGTGGAAGATGATACGAAAGAAGGGAAGCTAGCAAAAGATCCCTGGGCTGCATATCACAATGTTTTGCCGGCAGTGGTTCAGACTGTAAGTTGGAATCCTGTTGATAAGATGACGTTGGCTGTTGGCGATATCGATGGCAATGTACAAGTTTTTCAAATTTCCTCTAAAGGGGTCCGGAGTCGTCCTCTCTATGAATTGGCAGCCAGTCCATGGAGAAGCCTGTCTCCAGATATACCACAAGCGGCTGCTGTGAATTGGATTGGAGGGTGGCTTTATGCTATGTTTGATCGTGATAGCGTCAAGGTTTGGGACTTAAATAATCCACAGAGTAAAGCAGGTACTATCAAATTTGCTGGCTTGAATGAGCGTGTGCAAGAGGTGTTATGGCTGCCAATGACAGATGCGACGAATTTGGTGGCTGCTGTATTAACCGCCGATGGTCAGGTAAATTTTATTGATAAGAATTATCAAGTAGTTCAGAATTTATTAGAGCTTGATGCAGTTATCAATGAGCTTGTATACTCACCTGATGGTCAATATATGTTTGGAGTAGTCAGGGATGGAATATATGCCTGGGCTATACAGTCACCAATGAGTGAGGCAAGTTTTTTTTTCCACCAAGCTACTTTGCTAACAATTGATTATGTTGAGAATAGCGATGGAAGGCTTGTTATCACTAGCGGTACGAATGGTGCAATTCAAATTTGGAAAGTTGAATAAAAGATGTATCGGTTTTGCATATAAGTGGGGAATATACTGAAGAAGGGAAACTATCGCAGTCACTAGTAAGAAAAAGAAATATGTTGATGGGGGCGTTATGTCGAGGTGTTTATGCGGCGATATATAAACGTGATCAAGATCGCTTTGCGGTTTGTACTTGTGCTGGCGGCTCTGTATGCTCTTAATATGTTTACGCGGCCACTTGTCGGCCAGTATCTGCCTGCTGCTACGATGGTGAGTGGCGATGTGCTACCTTCCAGCGCTACGATCAAGTATTTTGGTCGCTGGGATAAACACGATCAGGCGACCTACAATAGCTATTGGGGTGGCGCCTACTTTAAAACCGATTTTACTGGTCGGCATGTGCAGCTACGACTGGCTAATCCTGCTAGCCTTTATGTGCGTATCGATGGAGGCGCAGATGTTCACATCAATGCCGTGCAAGGGCTATCTAGCCTTAATCTTGTGCCTTTGACTGCTGGTAGGCATGCATTACGCGTTACCGCTGGATCAGAATCAACTACTATTTCTTTCCAGGGACTGGTACTGGATCGTAATGCCTTCTCTTTGGCTCCTCATAGTTCCCCGGTCACGGTTGAGTTCGTTGGCGATTTAATAACCGCTGGTTGGACTGATCAGATGGGGGATCTTTCTAGCTATGCCTGGCTGTCAGCTGAGAAATTAGGCATTGAACATGTACAAATTGCTTCGTCTGGTATTTGCTTGAAGACTGTGGTGACAATACCATCCTGTAGAGGTATGCAGACTCAGTTCTTTAAATTACGACCAGGCGCTGCGGCAGATGCAGCATGGTGGAATGATAAGAGTAATCCACCTGACGCTATCGTGATCAATTTGGGAACGAATGATTACATTCATGGACAGTTCGAGGATGCCTTTGAGGTTGCCTATATTGTATTTATTCAGCAAATCCGCCAACATTACCCACATACACCTATCTATGTAATGCGCACATTTTCCGGTTTGATGGAAGCACCAACCAGAGAGGCGGTCTCACGGCTCAATGCCGCTGGCTACTACAATGTGTTCTATGTTGATACTACTGGCTGGCTGACGCCCAATACTTCAGATTTTAGTGATCAATATCATCCCAGCGATGATGGGCAGCGAAAAGTCGCTATGCATCTGGTGAAGGTGTTACGACCAATTGCTAGGATTATTTGAAGGCAGGAAATATGAATTGATCTTTTAAGGGCGTTTCTTGTCATAAATTTCTCGCACGTGCTATACTTAGAACAAAAGTTTTATGTCGATGCTGAAGATCAGGAGCGCTTATTCAGATATGCAAGTACACACTGATACTACGCTCATACAGGCTGATGATGAATTTCTCTTTGGTTGGAATCCGACGCCCGGTATTGTTTCTGTCCTAGCACATCGAGACGGACGGGCTACGGTGTGGAGGCGGGTAGATAATCGGATCATACGCTCATTTGAGCGCTATCGGCCCTGGTTATTGACAACCTCGTTGGAGGATATTTCTTATCTGGGGATGGCTCTGCAACCTTTCGATGCTCAGGTTCCTGAGAAGGTTATGATTCGTTATCGGGAGCTGGAGGGACCAGCTTCCTCTTATCGCTATCTGTTGTTTGCTCGCGATGCACGGACATTAGAACGGGCTATTCTCGAAGGGGCAGGTCATCGTCTGGGTCGTCCTTTTAACTCAATCGGTGATCTGGAAGATACCTATTATAGAGTTGGTCCAGTGGAACAGTATTTAATGAGCACAGGTCAGGTCTACTTTCGTGGTATGACCTATAATGATCTGCATCGTCTCCAATTTGATCTAGAAACGACCTCACTTGATCCCCATCGTGGACGCATATTTCTAGTCTCGATCCGTGATAGCCAGGGCTTCGAGGCAATCCTAGAGGCTCCGACTCCTGAAGATGAGGCCCATTTGATCTACGAATTGTGTGCACTGATCCGCAAACGTGATCCTGATGTGATCGAGAATCATAATCTCTTTGGCTTTGATCTACCTTTTCTCGAGCATCGTGCCCTAGTGAATCACGTGCCTCTGGCGCTGGGACGCGCAGGCGGCGGCCCGATGGTCCTAGAGAGTCACCAGGAGACGCTGGCGGTTGGTCCAGATGCACGTAAGCGCAAACGTTATAGTTTAGCGGGACGCGAACTGATTGACACTCTGGATGCTGTCAGACGGCACGACTTTGTGGTGCGCGATATTCCTAGCTATGGTCTGAAAGAGGTTGCGAAGTATTTTGGTCTGGCTTCTGAGAAGCGTGTCTATATCGAAGGAGCTGATATCTTTGAGACGTATCAGAAAGATCCTGAACTGGTGCGTCGTTATGCTCTGGATGATGTCATTGAGGTAGATGGTCTGTCACGACGTTTGTTGGGGGCTCCCTTTGCTCTGGCTGGCATGGCTCCACGACGTTATGAGCGTCTGGCTTCGGCTGGTCCGGCGATGGGCATCCTGGAGCCAATCCTGGTCCGAGGTTATCTGCGCATGGGCGCTGCTTTGCCCTATCAGGCCGCCAGTCGTAGTGCCGAAGATGGTCTTCATGAGGGCGGTGCAGTCCATCTCTTTGAAGTTGGTATCGCTGAACAGGTAGTGAAAGCCGATGTCGCCTCACTGTATCCATCTTTAATGCGTACATTTCGTATTGGACCATCTTGTGATCGTCTAGGCATCTTTTTGAACATCCTGGGACGCCTGACAGATCTACGCCTCGAACATAAAGAGCTGGCACGGCAGGCCAAACGCGATTCCATTGAGAGCAGTCATCATACAGCGACTCAGGCGGCTATGAAGATATTGATCAATGCTGCTTATGGATATATGGGTGCTGGCCCAATGGCTCTCTTTGCTGATGGCAAGGCGGCTGGCGAGGTTACCCGCCGTGGACGAGCGATCCTCACACATATTCTCGACCGGCTCCGTCAGCGTGGTATGGCTCTGATTGAGGCCGATACCGATGGCGTCTATTTTGCAGTCCCGGCTGGCTGGACTGAAGCTCAAGAGCAGGCTCTGGTCGATGATATTGGTTCCGAGTTGCCTGCCGGTATTCGTCTAGAGTACGAGGGACGCTATCGGGCTATGCTGAGCCACGAGATGAAGAATTATGCTCTGCTGACTTATGATGGACATTTGTTGGTACATGGTGCGGCTCTTCATTCCAGTCGCTCTGAACCCTTCGGCGAACGCTTCTTGCAGCAGGCTCTACGCTATGTGATGGTTGGCAATGTGGTTGGTGTACGTGAAGTCTATTTAAAAACGGTCTCGGCCCTGCGCGATCGCAACCTGCCTGCATCAGATCTATCAACTAGAGTCAAGCTATCAAAAGCGCCGGAGACCTATCTGGCGAATAGATTTGCACATACCGAACCAGCTTATGAAGCGCTCTTGAAGGCGGGTCGCACAGAATGGCATATCGGAGAACGCGTCCGCTTTTATCGAACCCGCAAAGGCTATGTCTGGCTGCCCGAAGAAAATGAAGAGATGACTGTCGTGACCGATTGGCGTTCACCAGCAGATAGCAAGGTCGCTCCACAGAAGAAGCTAGTGCTTGTTACGCATCGCGACGTAGCGCAAAGGCGCGATTATGATGTCGAACATTATGTGCAGATCTTGCGCAATTCGTATGCCGCACGACTCAGCAAAGCTTTTCCTAAAGATGTCTTTGAGCGGCTCTTTCGCCTGGAAGAGCAGCCAAGCCTGTTCGATATAGATCCGCCTGTGGAGAGCCTTCAACCTCGTTGGATACGCTGCAGCATTCCTTATATTGAGAATGTATAGAAAGGATATTTGTCATGACAAATCGGGAACAGATCCAGCATGAGAAAGCGCTCAAATTGTTGCACGATTATCGGGCCGGTAAAGTTAATCCATCACGATGTTGTACAACATCGCGATAATAATATATAATTGAGATCGATTGCGCAAAATATACCTATTTATATCCTGTACCCTGATAAGACCACAGCTTGTGCTTAGAGGCGTTGATAAGTATTGTCAAGAATGAAAGGGAGTTACTACGATGGCTTTTCAATTACCAGATCCAGCCACACCGTTTGGCGAAAGAGTAGCACGTCGCTTGCGTGATGAGCCGATAATCTGGCTTACGACGGTCGATGTGAAAGGGATACCACAACCCGCTCCTGTCTGGTTCCTGTGGGATCAAGATACATCGACATTTCTTGTTTATAGTCTGAATGACGCAAAACGTCACGCGCATATCCAACAGAATCCCGCAGTCTCTCTCAACTTTGATGGGAATGGGTCAGGCGGCGATATCATTGTGATCACTGGTCGGGCGCAGATAAGTTCTGATGAACCTTCGGCTGATCAGGTACCGGCTTTTGTAGAAAAATATCACAGCATTATTACTAATTCTGCCTTTGGCAAACCAGCGGTTTATGCAGCACGCTATTCGGTTGTGCTACGTATTTATCCAACCTCAATTCGTGGTCATTAGCGGGTTACCTCATCTCTCAAAGCAAGACCTGTAGGGATTAAGCGAAGCCCGGTGAATTTATCACGTGCCACCACAGTAGCATCGCCTACTCATGTTCGAGGTTCTTTGGTGCATGCCTGTTCAACGTGCTATAATACTACAGGCACTGCTTTGGCTTCTGACTTTTTCACCACCGCAGCATGTAGCCTCGCTGGCAAGATTGGTCATACTCCCGTTCACTTTGATGCTACTTAATGATTGATCATTTGTAAAAACATAGCTCTACGGCGGTCTAGCTCGGTGGTTATATTGAGCGTTGTCGACAGTGTGTGAATGAGCAAGGGACCATGGTCGTATATATGTTGTCTGAATAAGATTATCTTTGCTTCCTTGCTCACATATCTGGCTCATTGTTGAGTATAGCCCAATTATGGTCGCTTTTCGGTTTTAATGATCAAGTCATAATCTGGTGAGATATAAATGGATATAGCTTTTACTGATACTGTATGTAATACAGCTAAATTATGGTCCTCTTTCTGCGACCGAGAACATTTTGTGACAACATTTCAGCAGGCTGCACAGCGTTCCACACAACTGGGACGCTCGATTCTTGTCAGTATAACGTTACCAATTGCGTCATGTGATCCACTGTTCCTGTTTACAGCATTTCATCATCTGCACCTGGGCGAGAGCTTCTTTTGGACACGTGAAGTCGATGCTCGTGCTCTGGTCGGCGTTGGTTATGCTACGACGATCGAGACGACTGGTCCTGAACGTGTCGCAACTGCCTCTGCCGCCTGGCGTGAATTGAGGCAGCATGCGATCATTGAGAAATTTTCGGATAATTTGCCTTTGTATACATCTGGCCCCGTTTTATTGGGGGGCTTTACGTTCGATACTCTTACACCTCGAACAGCTGTATGGAATGGTTTTCCTGATGGCTTGTTGATTTTACCCTATCTGCTATTTCATTCTGACGAAGATCGGGCGGCGCTGACGATTAATGCGCTAATCGATGCGACGGATGCTTGTGAACAGCGTGCCGATACTCTTATTGAGGATCTGAAACAAGTGTGGATTGCTATTAAAGAGTCGGCAGAGCAGCCTCAAACATTGGTTGCCGCCAGCGGCGAGCTGTCCATTCATGATCTTCTGCCCGCTCAGCAGTGGAAACGCCAGGTGGAGCGGGCAGTCGAGAGAATTCGTGCGGGTGCTTTTGAGAAAGTTGTCCTGGCACGGAGCGTGCAGGTGACGCAAGCCGATATTTTTGATATCGATATGGTTCTCAGGCGTCTGCGTCAGGAGTACCCGAGCGCCTATGTGTTTGCGATCCAGCGTGGCAAGCGCTATTTTGTGGGTGCTACACCCGAGCGTCTGGTGTGTAGCGAGGATGGTCAGATTCAGACGATGGCTCTAGCTGGTTCAGCTCCTCGTGGCGCAACGGAGGAAGAAGATCAACGTTTTGGTGCTGAACTGCTCAATAGCACAAAGAATCAAGAAGAACATCAATTTGTGGTGACAACCATTCGCGATGCCCTCTCTTCACTGTGCTCACGCGTCTGGGTGGCTGATGCTCCACATCTGCTCAAACTGAAAAATATTCAACACTTGGAGACCCCGATCGTGGGTAATCTCTTGCTTGGACATAGTATTCTGGAAACAATTGAAGATTTGCATCCCACCCCAGCGGTTGGTGGTTATCCACGTATTCCCGCATTGGCGGCGATTCGCGAGGATGAGCAGCTGGATCGCGGCTGGTATGCTGGTCCGATTGGCTGGATTGGTACTGAGGGTAATGGGGAATTTGCGGTAGCACTGCGTTCGGGATTGGTCGAAGGTCCGCAAGCGATCCTCTTTGCGGGTTGCGGTATTGTCGCCGATTCGGACCCTGAAAGTGAGTATCAGGAGTCCTGTCTGAAGCTCCAGGTGATGTTGCGTGGTCTCGGTGGTGAAAAGTGAGAAGGTTACTATGTTACAAGCAAATGATGTTACTTATGTATTAAATGCAAATGATCCTAGCTACGCGTTACAGGCGGAAAATCCTACCTATGCGTATGTGAATGCTTTTATCGATGAGTTGCAGAGATCAGATATCCATAACGTGGTAATCTGTCCTGGCTCGCGCTCGACACCGCTGGCATTGGCGATCGCAGCCCATCCTGCTCTGAAAGCCTGGATGCATGTGGATGAGCGATCAGCCGCGTTTTTTGCGCTGGGTATGGCGAAGCGGCTGGGGCATCCCGTGGTTGTCGTCTGTACATCCGGGACGGCAGCGACTAACTTCTTTCCTGCGATCGCAGAAGCAAAGCTCACACATGTACCTCTCCTTGTGTTGACCGCCGATCGTCCGTATGAACTCCGTGAGAATGGTGCTCCGCAGACAATCGATCAGAATCGCCTCTATGGGACACATGTGAAATGGTTTGTCGAGACCGCTCTACCAGAAGCCTCCAATGCAGCTCTGCGCTATATTCGTACGCTGGCTGATCGGGTAGCAGCTCTGGTTAGCGCCGTTCCAGCTGGACCTGTGCATGTGAATTTTCCGTTTCGTGAGCCGTTGACGCCCGGACCTCTAGCAGATCAGCCTTTGCCGCCGCTCTTGCAGCGAGATCCATTTGCCTGGAATGGGCGTCCGCACAACGTTCCCTATGTGGAAGTTGCCGATGCTCAGTTGGGGAGTCTGCCGGCTGCTGCTGTGGAACAGATTGCTGATCAGCTTAGGACTGCGCAGCACGGATTGATTATTGTCGGACCATCCAATGATTCTGCTCTAGTTGCTCCATTGCTGCAATTAGCACAGATATTGGATTATCCAATTCTGGCGGACCCCCTCTCGCAGTTGCGCAGTGGTCCTCACGATCAAAGCGCTATTGTGTCGAGCTATGATGCTTTTCTACGGCTAAATACGTTTAGTTCACAGTATGTTCCCGATCTGGTTCTGCGCTTCGGGGCGATGCCGACGGCGAAACCGTTGTTGCAGTATTTTAATCGCTATGCAGATTGTCCACAGATTGTCGTTGATGCTGATGGTGGCTGGAATGAGCCGACTCAATTAGCGACTCGGATGGTCCATTCGTCTCCAGCGGTGTTCTGCCAGCAGATGGATGAATCGCTCCAACAAGGCCGGCCGTTTGCTCATGATAAACTCTGGCTGCGTGCGTGGTTGGATACAGATCGGATCACCAGTCAGGCTCTGGCTACAGCTATCCAGGATTTTTCGGCTCCGTTCGAGGGCCGGGTGTTTACTGAGTTAAATAAGCTGTTGCCGGATGGCTCTACTCTGTTTGTCGGAAATAGTATGCCAGTGCGCGATCTGGACACGTTCTTCTGGAATATTTCACGTCCCGTGCATATCATTGGCAATCGTGGGGCCAACGGCATCGATGGCGTCATCTCTAGCGCGCTGGGAGTGAGTGCGGCTGGCTCGCTCTTACCACAAAAGGAAAAGGCTCCAACGGTCCTAGTGATTGGCGATTTGTCGTTCTTTCATGATCTCAATGGCTTGCTGGCAGCCCATCTTCATCAATTAGATATGACAATTATCTTGATCAATAATGATGGCGGCGGCATTTTTTCATTTTTGTCACAGGCAGACTACCCTGAACATTTCGAGCAGTTTTTTGGTACACCGACGGGCCTTGAATTCCAACCTGTGGTGCAGATGTATGGCGGTACGTATTATCAGGTCGCTGATTGGTCTGCTTTTCGCCGCACGTTCCAGCAGAGTATTCAGGCTGGCGGGCTGCATGTGATTGAGTTGCGTACTGAGCGAGCAAGTAATGTCTCTATGCATCGCCAACTCTGGCAAGCGGTGGAGCGCGCTCTTAGCAAGGCAGAGGAGGAGAAGCGACAATGAATATGCAATCTACTGTGCCAGATGATAAGGTGCCCGTTCGTATTGAGGTCAATGGAGTATACATGGGGGTGGTCGAATTCGGGCGGGCGGATGATGTGTCTATAAAGCGACCTCCAGTTGTCTTTATCCATGGCTTCACTGGATGCGGTAAGAACTGGGCATCTCTAGTCGAGTCGTTTACTCAGCAAGGTCAGGACGTGATCGCTCTGGAGATGCTGGGACATGGTCTCTCTGATGCTCCTGATGATCCACAGCGTTATACAATTGAACATTGTCAGGAGGATGTGGTGGCGGTCCTGCGTAAGCTGAATGTCGCTCCAGGCAAGGCGATCCTGATTGGCTATTCGATGGGGGCACGTATCGCACTCTATTGTGCACTGTCGGGTTATTTTGGCGCTCTGGTGCTGGAGAGCGGATCTCCAGGATTGGCTTCCCTGGATGAGCGTGAGCAGCGCCGTCGCAGCGATGAGATGCTTGCTAGTTGCATTGAGGAATATGGCGTTGAGGCTTTCGTGGATTATTGGGAGGGGCGTCCTATTTTTTCTAGTCAGATGACACTTCCACCCAGGACTAGAGCAGCTTTGCGTGATCAGCGTTTGCATAATAGCGTACGTGGTCTGGCCAATAGCCTGCGCGGCGTCGGCACAGGTGCACAGCCTTCATTGCATGATCGCTTAGCCGAAGTCACGATCCCAACCCTCCTGATCACAGGAGCAGATGACAAGAAGTTTTGTGATGTCGCTCGCGAGATGACGGAACAGATGCCACGGGCTCAACATCATATCGTTCCAGGCGCAGGTCATACCGTTCATCTTGAGCAGCCTGCCGTATTTGAAGCTATCGTGCGAGAGTTCTGCGATTCTACACAATAGCCATGTATTGGTGACGCTCGACGGTGGTGTTGTCCGTAGAAGATAATAGCAGTATATCAAAAAATATGTAAGATATAGTAGCGTTTATGAAAAGGGGAGATATATGTCAGTTGAATGGCAAAAAGTCCATGACTTTAATGACATTATTTTTGAGAAAGCCGATGGCATAGGCAAGATTACGATTAATCGCCCAGAGGTTCGGAATGCTTTCCGTCCACAGACGCTTGATGAGCTGATTCAAGCTTTTAATTTCTGTCGCGACGATTCCGAAATTGGTGTTGTTATTCTCACCGGTCAAGGCGAGAAGGCCTTCTGCTCCGGTGGGGATCAGCGCATCCGTGGCGAGGGCGGCTACGTTGGTGAGGATGGCGTTCCTCGTTTGAATGCTCTCGAACTGCAAAAGGTTATCAAGTACCTGCCCAAGCCCGTCATTGCTATGGTCGCCGGTTACGCGATCGGCGGTGGACATGTCCTCCATATGCTCTGCGATCTCACCGTTGCTGCTGACAACGCTCGCTTTGGTCAGACTGGTCCACGCGTGGGCAGCTTTGACGCGGGCTGGGGCGCAACCTATATGGCACGTATCGTTGGTCATAAGAAGGCCCGTGAAATCTGGTATCTCTGCCGTCAATACGACGCTCAGGAGGCGCTGGACATGGGTCTGATCAATACCGTGGTCCCATTGGCTCGCTTGGAAGAAGAGACCGTTCAGTGGTGTCAGGAGATCCTGGAGAAGAGCCCTATCGCGCTCCGCTTCCTGAAATCAGCCTTCAATGCCGACACCGACGGCCTGGCTGGTATCCAGGAGTTAGCTGGTAACGCCACGATGCTCTACTATATGACCGAAGAAGGCAAAGAAGGGAAAAATGCTTTCCTTGAGAAGCGTAAACCTGACTTCTCGAAGTTCCCACGCCTACCGTAATCGGCGTAAGCAAGCTGACGATGATGGCTCTCGCGACGCGTAGAACACTGCGAGAGCTTTATTTTTACTTATCTCTAGTGTCATCACGAGAACTACTGGATATGGTAAAATATTGTCAGTTTGCTATTGGATAATGCTGGAAGATTGGTCTGTGCTGATGGCTCAGTTTGAGATTGTTGATGTGCGATGGTATCCTTATCGAGTGCCGCTGCGGGGCCGCTTTACGAGTGCTCATGAGGCGCTGGCAACGCGTGAGGGAGCGATTGTTGAGGTTGAGATTCGTGAGGGGCTGGTTGGCATTGGTGAGTGTGCTCCTTTGCCTGAGTTTAGTGGGGGGACGTTGGAGGATGCTCTGATAGCTTTACCGGCTGTGACTCGGCGGTGGCGTGGCGAGACTCTGCTTTCAGCTCTGGCGATGTTTCAAGAGCCACATGGACATATCCCGGCGGTGACGATGTATGGTTTGGAGACGGCATTGCTTGATGCTTTAGGCCAATTTTATCACTGCTCACTAGCTAATTTGCTGGCTCTTCCTGCGCTAGATAAACCTCTGGATCATCACATTCTTTCGGCTGCTTATGCTTCTGTACGGGATGTTGTGACGGTGAATGCTGTGATTGGCACTCAGTCGTTGACGATGGCTGTGATGCAAGCAGAGGCGGCTGTGGCGTCTGGCTTTGCATGCGTCAAGTTAAAGCTTGCCCGTGATATTTACGCTGCTAGCGCCATGGTAGAGGCTGTGCGTACAGCGCTTGGTCCGGCTATCCATCTGCGTCTGGACGCGAATGAGAGTTGGGATTTTACTCAGGCTCGCTCGATTTTACAGGCTTGCGAGCGTTTCGATATTCAGTACGTTGAACAGCCGCTGTCTAGGTATGATCTGCACGGGATGTCGGAGTTGCGTCGTCTTACCTCTATCCCGCTTGCAGCCGATGAGATGCTCTCTGATCTGAAGAGCGCTCGCCGTGTGCTGGATGCTCAGGCTGCGGATGTCTTGATTGTGAAGCCACAGTTGGCTGGCGGTTTACGGGCAGGCCGACAGATAATCCAGGAGGCCTCTGCACGCGGTGTGCGCTGCGTGGTGACAAGTACGATTGAGGTTGGCGTTGGCGTGAGTAGCGCATTGCAGTTGGCGGCTGCCTCCTCGGAGATTGATCTGGAATGTGGTCTGGCGACTTTGCAGATGCTTGCCGATGATTTTATTGAAGATGATATCCCTGTCCGGCGAGGCCTTATGACTGTCCCAACTGGCGCTGGCCTGGGTGTTCGACTGGATCGAGCGGCTCTGTTAGCTTATCGACGCTAAGTGGATTGGTGATCTTATGAGACCATTAGCTTATAAGTAGTATATAAATTATAGTTTCGAGGCGAATTGTGAATGTAGCAGTGACATCTCTCCCCAATTGGTTGAAACGCTGTGGGGAAAATAATCCACAACAGATAGCGATAAGTGCACACGATGTGATTTGGACGTTTGCTGATTTGTATCAACAGTCGATAAGATTGGCTCAACAACTGGCGACGTTAGGAATACATGAGGGATATCGTGTGGCTGTGCTGGCAGGTACAGGTCTGCCCTTTGTAACGTGTGTCCATGCCTTGATGCAGCTGGGGGCGATCCTGGTCCCGCTGAATGTTCGCTTGACTTTGAGTGAGCAGGTGTGGCTATTGGACGATGTAGGAGCTATGGCACTGATCAGCGATGGACAGTATGCTCAACGAGCTCAGGAACTTGTCTTATCGTTGCCCAATATCAAGCAGGCTATGGTTTCTTTTGATAGCACAACGCATAATGTGACGTTATCTGGAATATCTTCAACGCTTGATGCTCCGTTGCGCGATGAGATCGATCTGACGGCCACGCAGGCTATCATGTATACATCTGGGACCACTGGGACTCCTAAGGGTGTGATTGTGACCTATGGGATGCAATGGTGGAATGCAGCCGGTTCTGCTCTTAATCTTGGTCATCAGCCCGACGATTGCTGGTTGCTGTGTATGCCGCTGTTCCATATCGGCGGACTCTCGATTCTGATCAAGAATGTGATTTATGGCATCCGCATCGCTCTCTATGAGAAATTTGATGCTGCCATAATCAATCAGGCGATTCGCGATCAACGCGTGACAATTATTTCTGTGGTGGCTGCGATGTTACAGCGTATGCTGGCTACTCTCGATACCGAGCGGGAGAATGGACGCTATCCCGAGGCGCTCCGCTGTGTCCTGCTGGGAGGCGGTCCGGCTCCGCAGTCTCTGCTGGAGGATTGCGCTCGACGTGGGGTTCCGGTGGTGCAGACATATGGTTTGACTGAATCATGCTCACAGGCTGTAACGCTATCTCCCGCCGACGCACTGCGTAAGCTCGGCTCAGCTGGTCGTCCGCTGTTGCCCGTGCAGTTGCGCGTGATGGTCGAGGATACTATCGCACAGCCGCTACAGGCAGGCGTTATCTGCTTAAAGGGTCCGAGCATCACAGCAGGTTATGATCATCGACCCGCTGCGACGGCTGCGGCTATTCACAATGGTTGGCTGTCTACTGGCGATCTCGGCTATCTGGACGCCGAAGGCTATCTCTATGTACTGGATCGACGTAGCGATCTGATCGTTTCTGGTGGCGAGAATGTTTATCCAGCCGAAATCGAAGCGGCCTTGTTAGCGCATCCAGACATCGAAGATGCCGGCGTCTGCGGCCAGCCTGATCCTGAATGGGGACAGGTACCAGTCGCGTTTGTACATCTGCATCCTGATCGTGAATTATCCACAGAAGCTATCCTGGAATATATCTCCACACAATTGGCTCGCTATAAGCTGCCACGAGCGGTCTATATCGTCGATCAGCTTCCCCGTAACTCTTCTGGTAAGCTCATCCGACGCGACTTGAACAAACTTTTGCCCTCCGTGTGAAATTTCCGCGTGCACCAGACACGCAGCTACAGTTGGATACATTGTCTCTTTCTCAGAACATCTGTGTTTTTTGGCATCAGTGAGACAAAACACGGAGATGATTGGACATTTCGGGCTCAGTAATGTATTAATGTATGGCTGTCTGCGAGTATACTATGTGTACAGGATAGTTTCTTTGGATGTTATGTGAGGAGGCGGATCGTGGTTGCTCGCAAAAGGTCGGGGCTGAGTAAACGGGATCGTGCTCATCTGCGCACTGGGTTGCTATTCATCAGTCCCTGGATGCTAGGATTTCTTGTTTTTGTACTCTATCCGACGATCTATTCGTTCGTGATCAGCTTTTCACGCTATTCTGGCTTACGATCACCTGTCTGGTTGGGAACTCAGAATTATAGCCGCTTGTTCACTGATCCACTGGTCGGCATAGCGGTCCATAATACACTATTCTATACAATGTTGGCGGTCCCGCTGGGCTTGGTGATAGCCCTTATCCTGGCTCTCGCGATGCAGCGTTCGGTGAAAGAAGTATCCATCTATCGGACGATTCTGTATCTGCCCTCGATCATACCAATCTTTGCGCTATCATTCATCTTTATTGTGCTCGTCAATCCTCAGTATGGCTTGTTTAATGCTTTTCTGGGACTCTTTGGTCTTCCCTCGGCCAACTATCTGGGCGATCCTACGGACGCGAAGCTGGTGATTGTGGTCATGGCTCAGTTAGGCGCAGGGAACGCCGCTCTGATCTTTCTGGCCGGGCTTAATGGTATCCCTAAAACTTTGTATGAAGCGGCACACATCGATGGCGCTAACCGCCTGGTCTGCTTCATGCGGATTACCCTTCCACTACTCTCTCCAACGATTCTCTTTAACCTGATCACTGGTGTCAGCGGTGGCTTACAGGTATTCCAACAGGCATACATTATGACAAGTGGGGGGCCAGCGAATGGCACTCTTTTCTATATGTATTACCTGTATAGGAGCGCCTTTAGCTATGCTCGACTTGGTTATGCCTGTGCTCTGGCCGTGATGTTGTTTCTCTTTGGACTTGTCTTAGCACTTCTTCTCTATGTATTGAGCCAGCGTTTTGTTAATTATGATGCAGCTTAGCATTTGTTCTGTAGCGACATGTCGGATTGTATTCATAAGATCGATTGATGGTTTTTTCACAGGTATACTGGCTTTAAGTGTTAGCTGTCGTTCGAGCGATGATGTAGGTGGAGAGGTCAGAAAATGAAGGTAATTGGTAGATCCGAGAAGACTGTTGTGCATGAGCACAGGATCTTGCAGAGGCAACGCAATGCCATAGCGTTCAGGTGGACAAGAAAACATATTGGTGTGCGTATCTTGCTGATCAGCATATCTTTGTTATATCTCATTCCATTTTATTGGATGTTCAACACGGCCCTCAAATCGAATCCTGAGCTGGCAATCATTCCTCCAACGCTGCTGCCGAGCAGTTGGGAATGGAATAATTTTGGTAAGGCGTTGACTACAATTCCTTTTCTGCATTATTTTCTTAACACCATTATCTATACCACACTGGTCGTGATTGGATCTGTCTGCTCAAATTTGATCGTAGCTTATGGCTTCTCCTGTATCGAATGGCCTGGTCGCGATCTAGTGTTTTATCTAGTACTGATCACCATCTTCATTCCATTTCCGATCGCCATTATCCCACTGTTCGACCTGTTTGCCTGGCTGCATTGGATTAATACTCTCTTGCCGCTGATTGTCCCAGCCTTCCTGGGAAGCGCATTCTATATCTTCTTATTGCGTCAATTTCTGCTCCAATTGCCTAAAGATTTGCTTGATGCGGCACGCATAGATGGCGCTAGCGAATGGCGTATCCTCTGGCTGGTGGTGATGCCGATGGCGCGACCAGCGTTGGCTGTGGTGGCAATTTTGTCGGGGATTGCGGCCTGGAACGACTTCATGGGACCTTTGATCTATCTACAAGACGATAATATGCATACGCTATCGATTGGTCTACAGGTCTTCCGTTCGACCCATGATGTGCAATTCAATTTATTGATGGCTGCATCCATCATGGTGATCCTACCCATTATCATCCTATTCTTTCTATGTCAGCGCTTCTTCATCGAAGGTATCACATCTGTGAGCATCAAGAAGTAGCGGAAGCAGTCACAGCACATTGTGATCTGCCGAGAGGAGTTGATATGCACAAAGGCCAGCAATATATTGCCCATATCTGTGCGGGATGGCTACCGCTCTTCTTGTTAACAATCATTCTCTCTGCTTGTTCGCTGACAGGAGTGCGCAATCCCCACGAGGTGTTGTACTGGACAACGATGACTGATCCTGTCATGATGCGTGTTCAGCAGATGCTCATCAAAGTCTTCGAGCAGGAGAATCCTGACCTGTATGTGCGTATGGTCGGCATACCATACGTGACGACAGGCGATGCAACCTCTTTGATCACAGCCGTACGAGGGGGCTCACCACCAGATGTCTATATGCTGGACCGTTTTACCGTCAGCCAACAAGCCTCCATCGGCCTGCTCACCAATCTGGCACCATATATTGCCAGAGAGAAAATCGATCTTGCCAAGAGCTACCTCCCATCGGCCTGGAATGAGATCATCTATGAAGGGAGCCCCTATGCGCTGCCGATCGAGACCGATGCCCGTGTCCTTTTCTATAATAAAGATCTATTGAAGCAAGCCGGGATTGATCCTGAGCTGTTAAATCCTGCTCACGGCCCGATCACTATCGATGCTCTGATGGCGCTGGCTCACAAGATGAATAAGTTCGATGCAAGTGGTAACTATACTCAGATGGGCTTTATTCCGTGGTCAGATCAGGGTCACTTCGCTACCTGGTCGCTGAACATGGGTGCCAGATACTTTAATCCGCATACCTGCCAGCTTACTCTGACTGAGCCTGCGATCATGCAGACGTATCAGGATTATGCTAGATGGGCCAGTGAACTGGATTATGCTAAAGTTGATGCGTTTCTGGCAACTTATCAGCCACCGAACGCACCTGCAGGTCAGACACCGTTCTTGACGGGTCATCAAGCACTGTCAATTGATGGGAATTGGATCGTTGACAGTATTCGATTGTATGCACCAAAGCTGAATTATGGCGTAACCTATCTACCGGTCGTCAAGAAAGGAGATCAATCCACCACCTGGGCTGGCGGTTTTTCCCTGGTCATGCCAACCGGCGCACCAAATGCTAGCGCTGGTTATCGCTTCATACGCTTCATGACAGGTGAAGAAGGACAGCGTATCTCTGTACAGGCCACCGGACATCTACCAACGTGGTTGTCACTCTATCATGAAAAGCAGCTCTTCATAGATCAGCCACCGCTCTTTCAGCAGATCATGCTGCATGCGCGTAGCCGCGTCCCCTTACCGGTCGGAGCGCAACTCTGGGACGCAATGATGACCGCTCAAGAAGAAGTACTGCTGGGAGAGGAGACTCCAGAACAGGCTCTGGATGAGGCTCAGGGACGCGTACAGCCACTCATGCAGCAATACTGTCCATTTATGCTAAGGTAAATGTGACCAACCAGATATTGATCTTACAGCTTTACTGACTTGTACTGCAGCCATCAATAGTTTTCTATCGTAAAATATATCGATGGCAAAGCTCAAGTAGAAAAGGGCATAAAGTATTTCGAAGAAGCAATACGTGAGTTCCAATTTTCGGGGAGTTTCAAAAACCTTGCTATAAATGTGTTGACAGGAGTATTACGCCATGTTATTATTGTAATCGCTGAGGCGATAATAATTATTACGCTGAAGTGGTTTCATAGAATGGCTACATGAGTATGCCATGGTCTATTTTTCGCATGGAGAGGTCGCATAGTGGCCTAGTGCGGCGGTTTGCTAAACCGCTGAAGGGGTAACCCTTCCGAGAGTTCGAATCTCTCCCTCTCCGCCAGTGATACTACAACATATGCTTAGGCGAGTAGCTCAATGGTAGAGTCCACGTCTCCAAAACGTGTTGTTGCAGGTTCAAGTCCTGTCTCGCCTGCCATACGAGTCTCCAAAGAAAACTTCTTTGGAGACTCTTTTTGTCTTAGCAAATCTCTCTCGGTGGATGTTATCTCTTTTCTTCTTCCCCTTATATCTTTCCCAAATATTTTTAATATTGCATCCTATTTGCATTTTCTGTGCACTCTCGCAAGCACATGTTCGCTATCCGTTTATAATATCTATTTTCTTTCTGCACATAATTCTGCTAGTTTTATACATTCTTAATAGCATTTCTTGATGATAGTGTTTATGATAGAAGCGGTATGAGCGCCTAATTGAAAGAAAGGATATGATGCGATGCGTGTTTTTCTTCGACTTCCTATCATGGTATTGAGTTTTTCCAGGTACATTCGTCTCACTATTATTGCAATAGCATTCGTGATATGCGAGATAGTCTATATTCTCGTTTTTCCTTCAACCCACTCCGCGGGTATAGTTGCTATCCCATTGGTACTAACCGCCTGGTTCTTCCATTATCGAGGAACATTGCTCTGCATACTCTTAATCGCTGGCACAGTTAAACTTATCGATACGTTTCTCTTTCATATACCTTTCCTGACTGTTTCGTCTGGCATGTTTGTGCTGACTGGAATAATGAGTATGGTAGTTATTGGCTCTACTATTACCTATTTGCGCTCGACTGTGGATCTAGTGGAAATGACACGACGGAGGGGACGGGCAGCTGAACAGCAGCTGGAGAGAGCCTTCCAGCAGCAGCAGGAACTTCTCCAGCAGAAGGATTTTTTTTGAAGCATGTTCATCATGAATTGCGGAGTCCTCTCACTGTTATCTATGGAAGCTTACAAATTCTCACCAGCGATCAGGATAGTGAGCAGAAGGATTTTTCATCCTTTCAAAAAATGTGCTTACAGCAAGCTATGGAAGGCTGTGAGGACCTTATGCATCTGGTGCATCAAGTGCTCGAAGCTATTACAGCGAGCCACCCTTTTCTTGTACCTGTACCGAAAGCCATGTCCCTTGTGCAGATAGCGGAGGATCTGTTCGAGCATGGAGATCCTCGTATTGCTTACCAGTGCCAGCTCGAGCTTGATAGTTCAGCGCAGGTGATGGTTTGGGTTGATCAGCTGTTCTTGAAACAAATTCTCTGGAATATCTTTTTGAATATCTGTATCTATTGTGCTCCGCAGACTGTTATTCATCTCAGTGCTATCCCAGCTGTTAGTGCTATCCCGGCTGGAGGTTGCTCGGCGGTCGCAGAGGATGTGCAATGGTGGTGTATTCGCGTGAGAGATAGCGGACCAGGCATCCCACCTGAGGAGATAGATAATCTCTTTTCTCCTTTCGTGCGCCTGCAACGAGATGTAGCGATGTCCACTCCCGGGAGCGGGCTCGGATTGTATATCAGTAAGCTCCTAGTGGAAGCTATGGGAGGACAGATCTGGGTAGAAAGCTCAGGGCGTCAGGGAGAAGGAAGTTGTTTCTGTTTCACTCTCCCCAACGTTGCTTTATGATCAGAAGTACGCATGTATCATAGATAATCACACACTATACGTGTGTATGTGTCTTTTATGCATCGTGAGCCTCTTTCTTTATTGAAGCATATATAAATGTATGCTTCAATGATTATGTTGAAGCTGTGCGGGCGATAAGTCCGCACATGATAAGTGACCAGACCCCTTCAAAGGCGATGTCAATACCAGGATCTAACCACTCTGATGCGTGAGATGGATCATGGAAGCGAGTGGTCGCATTAAAGACAGCCCATCCAGATGTTACCGGGTCCGTAGTCGTGAACTCACCCTGGGCGACTCCGTCGGCAATTATCTGAGAGACCTGCTTTGCTAGATCATCGACGTGCGCTTTAACAATCTCTCGTGCTTCTGCGGCAAGTTCCATATAAGTAGCGAATAATTCTGGATCGTCGAATGCTTTCCTGCGTTTTGAAGCGATTAGGAGATCAAACCAGTGCCGTAGTCGCTCTGGTGCAGGACCGTCCTTGACAGCTATGGCTGTAAGCGATGTCGCTTCAAGGGTTAACCAGCGCTCAGTGACCGCATCACGTAACGCGGCCTTACTTGGGAAGTGCCGGTAGACGCTGCCATGGCTGACACCAAGCACACGAGCAACGTCTACGACCGTCGCCTTGGCCGGACCAAAGCGACGCAGAACCCCCTCAGTCGCATCAAGAATCCGTTCAGGAGTAAGAATCTCATCGGTCATACTGCATCGGCCTTACCGGAGCGCTCGCTGTCGAGATCAGTTGTCGCAACTGCAGCGTAGCGAGCGCCTGCGGCAGAGCCGGCTGGCATAGCATTTTCGATCTGTGCCAGATCATCAGTTGTCAGATTAAGTTCGAGTGCTCCCAGAGCCTCGGTGAGCCGTTCGCGCCGACGTGCTCCCACTAGCGGCACAATGTCCTGCCCGCGAGATAGCACCCAGGCAATCGCCACCTGTGCGATTGTTGTGCCCTTTGCATCCGCGACTGTGCGCAGCGCTTCTACAAGCGCGAGGTTGTGATCAAGATTTTTACCACTGAAGCGGGGACTATAGCCACGGAAATCGCCAGGCGTGAGGGTGCGCTCTTTGGACCAGTGACCACTGATTAGACCGCGAGATAGCACTCCATAGGCTGTTACGCCGATGCCAAGTTCGCGACACGTTGGTAGAATATCGTCCTCAATGCCGCGTGAGAGTAACGAGTACTCGATCTGTAGATCAGAGATGGGATGTACCGCATGTGCGCGTCGTAGCGTGCTTGAATTGACTTCTGAAAGACCAATGTGTCGGACATATCCAGCCTTGACCATGTCTGCGATCGCACCAACGGTCTCCTCGATAGGTATGTTTGGATCAACACGTGCTGGTCGATATATATCGATATAGTCGGTTCCCAAGCGACGTAGCGTATAGGCGAGAAAATTCTTGACAGCAGCCGGGCGTGCATCGACACCAGCCCAGTTGCCATCTGGGTCGCGTAGTGCCCCAAACTTGACACTGATCACGGCCTGTTCGCGGAGGCGGCCTTGCAGCGCTTCGTGAATCAATAGCTCATTGTGCCCCATGCCATAGAAATCGCCGGTATCAAGCAAATTCATGCCGGCATCCAGAGCAGCACGGATCGTCGCGATACTCTCGCCCCGATCGGCTGGACCGTAGAGATCGGACATGCCCATGCATCCCAAGCCAAGGGTAGCTATGTTAGGACCAGTAGAGCCAAGTGAACGATTAATCATGTGAGTATTCTCCTTTTGATTGTAAGTAAGCGTAAGAGCTGGCAAGTATACTCTGCAAACTATTGCACATATAATACTGCCTTTCCCGTATAAGTACGATTCTTCAGATGTTGTGCCACTTCTTCAATCTTTTCCCAGGACTCTTCAACCTCAATATGTGGTTTCAATTTTCCACCTGCGACAGCCTGTGCTAGACGAGCGAGATCCAGTGAAGCTGGCCTGGATTTGAATTCGTGAAAGAGGTCGAGGGCATAGAATCCTGTACCTCTGCGAACTTTCTTTTAGCTTGAAGGAGTTTTGGATCTCCTCACTGTATGAAGTTATAGCTAGTATAAGCTATCAGGTGACAGATGTCAATATTTGTCAGTAAGTATTTGTCATTGCCTGATAGTGGGTGAGCGTAGTTGTGAAGAGCGTATGTCGATAGGCATCAGTGTCATTGGATATTTGAGAATCGTAAAGGATACCTATTATTGAAGATGATATGAACTAAAAATTGTGCCTGGATACATTATAATTGAGAGATGTGGCAAAGATAGAAACAAGAGATGTTTTTTTATTGTGCTAAATATATACTAGAAATTTCGTTTTTCAGGAGTGGCCTACATGGAAAACGTATTACCCAATGATCAGTTGCGATCATTGCGTATGAGTCGTAAAATATCTCGCCAGCAGCTAGCTGAGCAGATTGGGATTAGTTTCTATACAATTGGTCGTTGGGAGCGTGGAGAGACATTGCCTTCTCTCAAATGGCTTGAGAAGTTGTGTGCCTTCTTTCAGATGTCCTCTGCTGAATTGGGTTTTCCCTCTCTGGCTGATAGCCGCTTGTCGAGTATGGATAGTGATGAGATGTCCGCTGAAGTGGTGGTTCACAGTCTCTACGACCCTGCGATCCCATTGAGTTCGGTTACTGGCCTGGTGGGACGCGAGAAGGCGCTATTTCAATTAAAGGAGCGTCTAGAAGATCCTGCACAATCGTCCTTAATCGCCGTCCATGGCTTGCCAGGAGTAGGTAAGACCGCTCTCGTAACTGCGATTGCTCACGATACCGATCTCAGAGAGCATTTTGTGGATGGTATTCTCTGGGCTGGACTTGGTCCTCAGCCAAATTTGCTGGGATTGTTGAGCCGCTGGGGAGTACAACTCGGCCTTACGACAGCAGAAACGCAGGCGCTGACCGGGATTGAGCCGTGGTGTCAAGCGTTGCGCACCGCGATTGGTGCCAGGAGATTTCTTATAGTGATTGATGATGTCTGGAGCGTTGAGGATGCTCTGGCCTGTAAAGTGGGTGGTATCCATTGCCGGCACCTGATGACAACCCGCTTTCCGGCGATCGCATCGCATCTGACGGTGGATGGGGTGATGTCACTTCAGGAATTGGATGATGATGAAAGTCTTGCCTTGCTACAACGCCTCGCTTCGCAAGCTGTGATAGCTGAGTCGCAGAAAGGCCTGGATCTGGTACGAGCAGCTGGCGGCTTGCCCCTTGCCTTATTATTGATGGGTAACTATCTACGGGCATATGAATATACTGGGAAGGCAGGGCGTATCAACACCCTGTTACAGAGTCTTGAGGACGTCGAAGTACGACTCCGCTTGAGCGAAGCAGATTTATCACCTGAGAGCCATCCCAGCCAGAGAGCTGGAACTCCACTATCCCTGCAATCAGTCATCGCCGTCACCGAGCAGATATTAAGCGAGCAGACACGTGCCGCCTTCTACGCCTTATCAATCCTACCAGCCAAGCCCAACAGCTTTTCCGAAGAGACCGCGCTCGCAGTAGCAGCCTGCACTACCGATAATCTGGATATGCTTTCCGATAGTGGCTTGCTAGAATGTAGTTCCACGAACCGTTATATGCTGCATCAGGTGATTGCCGATTATGCATACATGCACCTGACCGAGCAGGATCGTATCCAAGCCAGTCAGAGATTGATCACCTACACGCTCAGCTATATCGAGCCACATAAAAAAGCTTATGAGTTGTTGGAGATCGAGACCAGTAGTATCATCGCAGCCTTGAACCTATCCTATGAACTACAAGAGCAAACAGGATTGATCCAAGGAGTCTGTGCATTTGCCCCCTATCTCATCCTACGCGGTTTTTACGCCCTGGCCGAACATCATCTCAGGCGCGCCTACGAGACCGCAACCGCATTGAATGATAAAAAAGCACTGGTCGGAGGCGTACTGCGCTATCTTGGAGAAGTGGCCCAGAAGCAGGGAAACTTTGATCAAGCTGAGACTTACTTTCAAGAAGGGCTGCGTCTTGCCCGTGAGCTGGGCGATGATGAACATCTCTGTGATCTTTTGACCGATCTAGGATCTATTTTTTGGCGACGCAGCAATAATGTGCAAGCCGAAGCGTATCTGCAAGAGGGATTGTTGCTGGCTCGCAAGATTGAACACAATGAACGTGTTTACACAATATTAAAAACCCTGGGAGCTGTTTTTAGCGGTCAAGGGGATTTTAAACGAGCTGTAGAGTCCTTCCAAAAAGGCTTGGAGCTTGCAAGGTTGACTGATGATCGTGAGAGTATGTGTTTGTTACTCGGAAATCTGGGTGTGGCTTTATCATTGCAGGGACAACAAATAAGTGCAGTGGCATGTTTCCAGGAAGGTTTAATGCTTGCCCGTCAGATAAGACATCGCGAACAGATGTGTGTCATCCTGCTTAATCTGGGTAATATAAAAAGATATCAAGCAGAATATGATATAGCAGAGATATTTTTTCGCGATGGGCTTGAGGTCGCGCGGCAGATAGGACATCGTGAATGGACAAGTGCTTTATTGAGTGATCTAGGATCATCTTTGTGGCATCAGGGAAATTATAGTGACGCTGAAAATTTGTTACATGAAAGCCTACTTCTGGCGCGACAAATTGGACGGCCTGAGATCATGTGTAATGCTTTGAATGAATATGGAAACTTTTGTCTTATACGTGATCAAATAGATGCTGCTGAAAAGAATTTTCAAGAAATGTTGAATGTCATCGCTGAAGATGAGCGTGCTTGGTATGCTATTGCGCGTTATGGATTAGCTCGTGTGGCTGCTTCGCAAGGTGATCTGGGCCAAGGGCGTACTCTTGGTGAATTTAGTTTACAAATTCTTGAGAGTATTGGCTATGTTCATTCACAAGAAATAAAAACCTGGTTAGAAACCCTCAACTTGTAAGTACCATTTGGTTAAGCGTATGCGGTGCTTATTGCGTCAATGATATGTGATTTGTGAAGACAACGAGATTATTTGCCATTATCTGGTAGCTCAGTATCAGCATACTGGGCTACAGAAGTAACCCAAAAGAACTATTTGTTGCTGCTACAACGATAGAGACATTTTCATCTGGCTAAATACAAGGAACGTAAGGACCAGGGCAATCATAAATGAAAGCGGTACTTGCTAGAGACGCTTATCAGGCTAGCCGATCCAGATTATTGTCTGGATGAAATTGCTCTTTGTATCCTACATGTTCAAGCCTCTTTTTTGATATTTCCCCTGAAAATCTGTGCTCCAAAATAATCTTTATACAATCTTAACATCCATATTGGCCCCTAATTTGCTGCTTTTTAGCTATGATTTTCAGATTGAAACTGTGTAAGTGCGCTCTACATGGGGGCTGAGACGCATATCGTCAACTTTAGAATTCTGTCTAGTACTTTGTAGGTATTAGTTGATGGCAATAATGATGATTTGTAAAAAATCTTATACCTTAGACCCTAGTGATGTTGATAGTCGGTATAAGACATGTATACGACGTGTGCGTTCCTCTCAGATGGAATTGAGTAAATGTCTTCTATCGGAAAAGGCAAGCGTGTAAACAACTCACGATGGCAGTTAAAGATGTGAACATCTTGACTACCCAATTTGGTGACAATGACCCAGCCTGTGGAAGAGCGCGACTTTTAGAGGTTGGAGCAGTTGTCATAAAACGCCACTGATGGCAAAAGCAATGGAATGTGTAAATGTATTATCGGTCTAGAGATGCGGGCAAGACGGTAAGAGCGACCGTTGGAAGCGGCTCTGCGATCTCTGGGCACAGGAAAGGAAACATCATGCGTAAACAGTATATTCGTTGGATCCTGCCCGTACTGGTTCTTTTAATTATGGTAACTGTCCTGGTTCTAGGCCCCGCTATATTTAGCCATGCTGCTGGTACAAAGACAGTAACACCCACTCCTACGAGTGTTGCTACTCCACACTCTATTGCTCAACCGGATTGGTCATTTCTTAATTAATATGTAAATATTCGATGAAAATGGGATCAGGGTTTTCTATTTGTTTCTCTGATCCTATTTTTACCAGCAGTCATTTAATTGAATTTAACCAATCTCTGTGCCTCTTCTGCCTTACTATGTTGCATTGTTTTCAATGCTTTGACATTTTCCTCTCCCAACCGCTTTGCTTCATTGATATTGCCTTGAATTGCTCGCAATACGAGCAATGCTATAATTAGCTAAGGCATATAAATCTGGGTGTTCAGGACTAATAGTTTGCAACATTTCATTGAATGCTCTTTTAGCCTCCTCAATGCGTTCACTGTTAATATATAAGTTTCCATAATCATATAAGACTCGCCGTAAAATATGGTCGTCCAATTTGTTTTGCTATAATTGAACTCTTCTTGAAAATACTTTTCTGCCTCTTGTTATTGTTTTTTTTACTGCGTTCCACCGAGGTTAATAAGCAATGCAATGATCCATTCTCTGTGGTTAATCTGACGAGCTAAACCTAAACCTTCTTGTAAATATTGCTTCTGCTTGATCATAATCTCCTTTCTCTCCTATTAAGTCTCCAAATTAATAAGCAAAACACAAGTTTGTTCGCGGTCACCAATTTGCTGCGCGACTAGCTAATCCTTTTTTGTAATATTGCTCCGCTTTAATGATTTTTCCCATTTCACTTGCTATTTTACCCTAATTGCTTAATAAGACACAAATTTGCTCTCTATTTCCTAGTCTGCTGAGCGAGCTTTAAGTCCTTCCTGGTAATAATCGATTGCTTGGTATTATCTACCTCTACTGGCAACAACTGACCCTAATATTCGCAGTAAGCCCACTATTTGTTGTTTGTCTTTTATGTCACGGGCTAAATCAGTCCTTCTTGCAAATATTGTAGAGCTTGATCTGCTTCTCCCATTCTCCATTTTATTGATCCTAAGCCAGTTAGAAGTTCGCAGATGCGTCCACTTTCTTTTTCACTGCGAGCGAGATCAAGGCCTGCTTGAAAATATTTTTCAGCCTGAGCAAAATCGCCCTGCTTCTGGCTAATTTGTCCGAGATATAAGAGAGTTCCTGTAATGCCATAATTATTTTGTTGCTGCTGTGCAACCTCACGTGCTTTTGCTAGATGTTGAGAGGCTTGTGGGTAAAATCCTCGCAAGATTAAGAAAGGGGCAAAGCTACAGGTTATTTGGATAAGCTCCTCGGGTTTTCCTTGAGATGCGGCACTTTCCAATGCGGCAATGATTGTGTCATTTTCTATTTCGAGTTGTTCATAATCTTTTTTGTGTTCTTGCAAATAAGCTGCGAAATACATAACCAGCCGTTCCTGCGCTTCGTTAAGTTTGTTCTCTTCGATTTGTAGGAGGGCGTAGTCGGAGATGACTTGATGCAGTTGATAGCGCTCGCCGTTATTTTCCAGCAGGCCGGAGTCGGACAGGGCATCGAGTTGATCATATGCGCAGGCGGCTACGGCGATGGCGGCTTCTTCCGAGAAGGTATTTGGTTTGGGCGGAAAGACGGAGAGGGCATAGAGAGTATCCTGAGTCTCTTTATCGAGTTGTTGGTCGGTGACGGCGATGATCGATTGTATGGAGAGCGATTGTTCTATCGGGATGCTCGGATGGCTCTCAGCTGGAATATGAGGCTCTTTCAGCTTCAGTCTTCCTTCTACTTTGCTGAGGCGCTCAAGGGCGGTTGTGATGCGTCTGGCAGGTCCGTTATAGGCCTGTTTACGCAGATAATTGCCCATCAAGGTCAGAGCCAGTGGAAGTCCTCCGACTGCGAGGACGAGGTCGTGGACTTTTTGCTGTTCGCGATTGATGACCTGTGGCGCGAGCTGGTTCAATAGATTGATGCTGTCCTTTTCGTTCAGCTCTCTGATCAAGCAGGCGCTTCCCGAGGCCATATGGGAGGCGATCAGAGGGAAGCGTGTGGTCACGAGATGCGCACAGTTGGCTCCTCCTACGCGGAAGACCAGCGCCTCTTCCAGCTTCCAGGCGTCATCGATAACTATAAGCATCGATCGACTGCCGATTGCGTTGCGTATGGCTTTCGCTTTGGCTTCATTGCTGCCTAGATTGGTCATCTGTGTGAATGAGATACCCAATAGATTACCCCAACGACTAAAGACACCAGGTATATTGGGTTGAGGACCTACGCTGGCCCATAGAATGCCATCTTTAAAATAGGCACGTATCTCGTCCTCGTGGGCTATAGCGACAGAGAGTGCCGTCTTACCCACGCCTGGAAGGCCATTGAGCGCCGTCAGCGAACCATTTTTGCTTCCTTGGAGCTGCTCTTTGATCCGGATCAGATCCTGTGTGCGTCCGACAAGCGGTTTGGCGGGTTGGAGCGGAATGGCTGGATCATAAATAGTCTGTGCCACAATGACCGGGCTGGCAATCGGTGATGATGCAGGTGCCCTACCAGCGGCACTGGCCCGCCCGGGTTTTATCAGTGCCAGGTCCAATTCCTCTTCCGACTTCTGAAAAAAACTACAAAGCTTGCGACGAAAATATGGGTTCGGCCGTGTAATGCCACGTTCCCATCGACTGACATTAACATGCGTTGTCCCTACTTTGTCGGCGACCTCTTGCTGTGAAAGATTATAGCTGACACGCGTTTCGGTTAAGCGTATACGTGCTTGTGGAGGCGTCTCAGAGGTTGGCATCCTTTCACCATTCTTCCTTGTCTATTGAAAAAGTGATAAATATGATAAATGTGAATGATAAGTCTGTCGTTAAAAGTATACCCCATTCTGATACATAATTAGCATAGATAAAGTTTGTAGTGAGAAAATGAGATCAATGGTACGGACGGCATATGAAACACCAGGAGCTAAACGACATTACTACTCTTGAAATTGAAGCAACCGATGAGCGTTCATCTGTTCTGGACTGGCTTTTCTACAATGTTGGTCAGTGCGATCAGCAGCCGTTTATCATTGTGTTGCCGCCAGATGCCGTTTTTCGGCGTCCAGGAGATTTGCGTGAGTTGCAACAGGTTACTGCTTCCCAGAATGCTCAGTTGATTCTGGTCATCGAAGGGAATGAGCGACTTCGTTTATGGGCTCGCCGACATGGTTTCACTGTCTATTCGACAATTGAGACCTGTCAGAAGGCGTTAGCTCAGCCAGGGGACTTCCAGCCGCTGCACTCTGTGTACGCTGGATGGCAGGCGACGTCGGATGCATGGATGCCAAGAGAGCAGTCACCCGTGAACAGTTTTACTGGTTCATGGAATACCTATGGTTATATGGACGAGAATACGCTGGGGGAAACGTATCGCTCGGCTACCACTGGTATGGCTGTTGACAACTCACGTAGGGCCTCCTGGTCCATTCAACCATCAGAAGCCGTGGGAAAAGCCTCCACAGCCGTTTACGAGCGGCCGCAGGTGGCAATGGATATCTCCTTTTATCGGGTCACTGAGCCGCTAACAGGACTTCCTAACTATGAAACGGCTAGTTGGGCGCTACGAACCCGTGAAGCACGGACCTCACTGACACTGGTTGAAGAAATTGATGCTCCATTTTCTACCAATCTTGAGTTTTCTTTAGAAACACGAGAACAACAGGATAAACTGGTGCCATTTGGCGAAGAGGTGCCGCCCTTTCAGGTAGCCACTCGACTGTCTCCATTGCTTACCCTGGTACAGCAAGTGAGACAAGATAAGATCTTACTTTTTCTAGTAATACTCATCATATTGTGTATTGTTGGAGGAGTCGGTTTTGCCCATATACTTGAAATGCTGCGGGTTGGTCCGGCCAGTAGCGTACCAGCACCAACTTCATTGTTATATACCAAGTTCTGGGGAATAGAGTAGAGATCTATGGCAAACTACATACATCGTATTCATCTAAATCGTCCTAAGAAGACCCGATTAATCATCGCTGTGCGCTTTGTCGTCACGGCTGCGGACTCTGATATCTCAAGTGAACTGGATACGCAAGCGAGTATTTCACCAGATGGTGGTAGCCTCGATGTATCTACAGTAGCAGAAGAGCAGATGTATCACTCCGATAGCCGAGCGGCGGCCACGGCTGGTGTACGCGGAACAGTGGCGATGCGGTTGAGATTGGTAGGCCCAGAAGCGTCTACTATGAAGGAGTATCACCATGCAGAAAGTCTATCTGCGTAAGCCCAAGGCACCAGCAAACCAGATGAGCCAGCAGCCTAACAAAATATTGCATTTTTCGCTTCAGGACTCACTTCCAGCACGTCATACACTGGTCTTGAACACAAACTTTGGTACACTCTCGTATCTCAGTTGTGATGCAGTCGGTATGCCACGTCTGTTGAAGCAGGAGCAGTTTACGAATACGGAATTGAGCGTATTACTACCTCTTTTAGAACTGTTTCCCTATTATTGTCCTTATGAAGTGCTCTATGCCAGTTTTTACGGTGGCGGCAAAGCCACCGAAGAGAGCATCGCCAGTGCACGTGAGCATCTCGATGAAGCCATGGCAGCAGGCTGTTGGGATCAAGAGATGCGTCCGGTACGTTGTGCTTTATCGCGCACCAGGCTTAAAATGCGCACCTTCAACGTCGATATCTCCTCAATCCTATCCACTGGTTATATACTCCTGATCTCCAGTGATCCAGACGAGGAAGAGGAATACGAAGATGCAAGAAAGGTAGCAGGACGGCGTTAGATCGAATAAAATACAAACTCTCTCTATCTTCCCCTGTGTTTTCTGGTTGTGGAACGGGGTCAGACTATTGATGCGGTAGTCTGGTCCCGTTCTTTTTTTGTCTGGCGAACAGCATCTTACGAGCTATTCCCTGTTTAATGATTAAGAATGGCCGGTAGTGCAATACTTACGATAATGATGATGATCGTACCGACCGCGCATAGCTTGCCCGCTGGATGACCAAAGTTGACAGTCCAACCGATGCCCATACGTTTTTCAACCAGGAAAGCAGGATCATCAGGATTGTAGTAGATCATGCCGCCGAGCCAATAGCGATCATCATCGCGAGCAACGAAGCCGCTACCTGTGTCTTTTGACGAAGATGCAGCACTGAGCTTATTCCGCTGTCTGATAGTAATATATCCTAGTGCAATAACGATCCCCAGAACACAG
The DNA here is from genome assembly GCA_963699315.1 of uncultured Chloroflexia bacterium. Taxonomy (GTDB): domain Bacteria; phylum Chloroflexota; class Ktedonobacteria; order Ktedonobacterales; family Ktedonobacteraceae; genus Dictyobacter. The sequence goes on along the minus strand of OY969433.1, from coordinate 1,079,894 downwards.
AGGATTGTTATCATCGACGCCATTATGCCGAAGTTGTTGGCAGAAAGCGAAAGTACAGCGGTGATTTGCAAGGTAGTTAGTAGGAAGGTTAGATTTAATACTACCGATATTACAAGTAGCATCTTGCTCATATTCTGGCGAAACGTCAGTTGACGTTGTTTGTCCTCGATGGGATTTGCCGGGTCGATTTGTTGACGAGATCTGGGGAGCCAATAAGCGAGAGTTGTCAGTAGTGCTGTGCACAGAATAGCGGTTACTGGTAACATCCAGATGCCAATAGCTTTATCTGTCCACTGATTGGGACGGCCATCAAGTCCAAAGTGTGTCGGAATGGTGGCGGGTAAGGCAGGATATCGGATGATGCTGATTACAATTGCGGTCATCAGTAAAAGGAGTGAAGGTACGAGCCAAAGGAATGATATGTGTGTCGTTTGATTTTGATGCTCGGTATCAACCATTATTGTTTGACGCAAGCCGGCATACCAGTTGTCACGCGCCTTGGCCTGTGCGATACGTTTATGCGCGCTAGAGTAGTTAAATGCAATGAGCACTATTGTGATGAATATACTTGCTGTACTTGCTAGCAGTGAAGCATCAAGGAACCAGCTTGCCGCAGCTATCAGCAACGCGATGATAATTAAGCCAATGTAATAATCGCGACGTACATGCCCAATGATTGGTTCTTTGGTGCGACCAGGGGGGATGCGCACGCCAAATGGCAGCGTTGGCAAGGCCATCGAAGGCCAAATCCAGGCAGAGAGAAGCAATACGAAAGAGATACTATCCATGAGAATAAACGATGCATTATTCATAAGTCACCCCAATCCTACGGATTATTATGTTGTATGCGCTGTGACGCAAATTCTGCGAGCATTTGTTGACAGTGCTTGAGAATCTCCTCGGGCGAGACGTTTTTTGCGTATGCTTCGGCCAGGAGTGCACGTTGGCGCTCTTTCCATGTGTCGGATAGTGTTGGCGTAATCTGTATGACCGCTCCTGTCTTACGTCTCAGTTGAATAAATCCTTCGCGTTCTAGAAGATCATATGATTTATTAACGGTATGTAGATTGATGCCAAAGTCTGCAGCGAGTTGCCTGATTGATGGCAAGCTGGTACCTGGTTTTAATTGTCCATTAGCGATGCCGGCGATGATCTGGTCACGTATTTGCAGATAGATTGGCAGTTCGCTATTAATTTCTAACATTAAAAACAATAGGTAAGCCTCCTTGATGGATTATCATATATGTACTATAACATATAGAACAATGCTTTGCCAATATGTTATATTGGGCGTAATTATGGGAGCTGGAAGAAGGAAGGTCTGCCTAGATAGAAGCGATGTGTATGCTTTGGAACTATGTGCAGGGGAAAGCTCTTAAGGTCTTTTTATCAAGATGATACTCATCTCTTCGAGTTGTTTCAGAATGCTGAAAGTCTCGCGCTGTCCATCATGATTAGAATAGAGTATCAAGGCAATTTTCATGATTGAGCGTTGACCGTCAACCAGCACGAGTACTCTTCTTAGCCGACGAGCAATGCTATCTAATAGGTTTGTATCAATATGTACGATGCGTTCTGGTACAAAAGAAGAGAACTGATAATCAGGTTGTTCCGATGTATTGTTTGTCCTAGATGTAGTATATGTATTGTCTGTTGAAGATAATCTAGGCATGGGGAGGCGAGGATTGGTGTACTGTGTGTCAGATGGATATTGCCGAATTGCAGGCGTCTGAGAGTTAGTGTATAGCGTGTTTGGTGAATATGGCCTGATTGAGGGCATAGCAGGATTGGTATACTGTGAACCCGTTGTATAGGAGGGGCGAACTGCAGGTAAATTCGTATTAGCTTGTTGATATTCCTGTCCCATGGTCCACTGTAAAATACCCATACTGGAGATAACATTCATTGCCTCATTGCCTGAGAGTATGAGCTGTTTTTGAGCATTTAGAAGATAGCAAGCAACCGTCCTTCCCTGGGCGATATCCACAAAAGCATACCCTCCAGAGAGGCCCGCAAAGCCATAGGGAACCTGAGCATAAACACGTCCATTATGACGAGATTTTTGCAGAAATTGTAATAGTGCGGGTAGATCTATACTATACACCTCAACCCCTCGTAACCAAATAAATTCTTAGGAGTACATTCTTTTTTATCAGGCACCTAAAAAAGAGCACTCTGATTATATATCATCAATTATTTATGCACATGCGGAACAGCAGAAGCATTTTTTATCGCTCAATGGCGTTATAATAAGAGGATCTGAAAATTTGTCTGTCGCACATCCTCATTGAAAACGACAATCGATATCTATGTGCCGATGCTGAATGCAACCCTAAAATCAGCAAATCAAAACAGAATTGGAGAAATAACCAACATACATGATTGCTATCAATTCCCACACCTATTGTATCATAAATAAGCCTCAAAAGTGACATAATCTAAGCGAGTACTAGGCTTAGAGATTGGGTTATATACCCGTTAAAACGATTGGATTGCATTTTTTGATGCAAAGAAAGATAAGTTGCTACATAATGATATGCTACGATATAGTACTACAATTTAGCTTACCTGGTTTCTAATATGAGCTGAATATCGAACTATTTTTTATGATATAGTTCCTAAGGGAGAATCTTCCCTCATCATACAACCTTCAGATACTGAATAGATCCAAATAGATATATGTGTATTTTTTTCATGTACAACCTGATTGGACTATCAGACCAACAAAATGAAATAACTAAGAGGTATTTTACGTGAGTCTTGTCGATAACGACGATCAGCAATCTAACGCAAAAATCTTAGAGGGCATCCAGCCCGAAGCAGGCATACTTTCTTACAAACCCCATGATCCCTATCAAGCCATGCGTTTTCTCGATTTCCGTCTTGTAGTCATTGGTACATTTATCGTCTCAATGGGCGAAAGGATGGTTGAAGTCGCGTTAGGGTGGCAAATCTATGAACGTACGCATTCAGCGCTGGCCTTGGGTGGAGTCGGCTTGGTGTTGGTTATTCCAGTGCTTTTATTATCGCTTCCCGCTGGTCACATTGTGGACCGCTTCGATCGGAAGATGATTCTGCTCATAGGTCAGGTCGTTTTGATCTTGTCCTCGGTTGGATTGACTGTATTATCATTGACCAATAGTTCTATCGTACTTATTTATGCTTGTTTGTTATTGATGGGGACCGCGGCAGCTTTCCAGAATCCAGCGAGTGCAGCATTGACAGCGCAAACTGTCCCTGAAGAGGCATTTGAAAATTCAGCCACCTGGAATAGTAGTTCCTGGCAACTCGCTTCAGTCATCGGTCCCGGCCTCGGTGGCATGCTGATCGGTGTTTTTAATCAAACAACCTTGATTTATCTATTGAACACGCTGGCCGCCCTGCTGTTTGCTATCTTTCTCATCTTTGTGCATGCTCGCTATCAGCCCGTGATCCGGGCTGACATAGAAGAAAAAGCAAGTTGGAAAACAGTATTTGAAGGCGTGAACTTTTTGAAAAGCACGCCAGTATTGTTGGCTGCTATCACGCTGGATATGTTCGCTGTGCTATTAGGAGGGGCGACTACCTTGCTGCCCATCTATGCCGTTAATATTCTCCATGTTGGTGCATCCGGTCTGGGATGGTTACGTGCGGCCCCTTCAGTTGGTGCCTTATGTATGGCTTTTGCGTTGACACGTCGTCCGCCCTTTAAGCATGCTGGCCCAACGTTGCTATGTGCTGTGATTGGATTTGGTGTGGCGACGATCATTTTTGGTCTCTCACACTCTTTCTGGCTTTCGTTGGTGATGCTCTTTTTGCTTGGAGGCCTGGATAATATTAGTGTGGTGATTCGTAGCGCGCTGTTGCTTACCCGCACACCGAATCAGATGCGAGGTCGTGTCTCTGCGGTGAATGCTGTGTTTATCGGTGCTTCCAACGAATTGGGAGGCTTCGAGTCAGGGCTAACAGCGCAGATTTTTGGTCCACTGTTGTCCGTTGTGGGTGGAGGCATTGGAACGATCCTTGTTGTGATTTCTGTAGCCCTGCTCTGGCCCGAAATGCGCCGTCTGAGAACCTTACGGGAAACCGAGGATCAATCCTTATAAGGGATTAATGAATCTCAGTCTATCAGGTCGTTTGACGGTTCCAGACGGTGCATAGTAAAAGAAATATCTTCTCTAGAATACAGACCTCCCTCGCTTCTATCCTACACGTTTTAAAGAAATCATTTGGTACGAACGAGAAATTGTCAATTTACCTATTTTACTGTTGATGATATTTTTGGGGGCACCGTAGAGGAGCAAGCTCAAGCGGCACGAACCTATCTTTCTTATTGTGGTCCATACAGCTTGAATGGACATGAAGTGACCCATCATGTGGATGTCAGTCTGTTCCCCAATTGGATGGGACAGGATCAACGACATATTACACCCATTTGCGTCTTTTGGCTAGAAAATAGGATGAGTTACTTTGCAAAGCAGTATGACAGCGCTTTCTGCCGTGGGTCTGCATATATCGCCGAAAAGCCTATCAAGGTTGTACAGAAGGTTGCTCGATGGTGCCCTTTTTGATGCATAGATAGCGAATATCACATGCTTGACAAACGGCAGGTTTAGGTGGCGTGACAACTTCAAAGCGTTTTTGAAGAATCTGCTGGCTAATCGTATCGAAATGATTGCTCATCTGTTCGATATCTTCCTCATGAAAAGGTATCTCCATACGAGCATCATGTTTGTTTTTTTCATCGGTCCAATACAAAGAAAGTCGTTCTGGGAGTTGTCCTGTACGTCGTTCAAGAGCGTGCGCGTAAAGGTACAGTTGTCGCTTGTATGCCAGCAGTATGCTGGCATCGGAGGCTGGTCGAGGACCTGTTTTAAAATCAATAATCTCGAAGCCATTTGGACTTTGTAACAATAAATCCATCTTGCCAGTCAAAATATAGGCATCCTTCTCTATTTGGAAGCTATATTCCGCATCGTGGATGTGCTGCAATTCATCCTGATTCTGATCGACATACCGGAAGACTTGTGTACGAGCTTTTTGTCTGAGTGTTTGATCCAGAGGCGTCTGACCTGTACACGTCAGGAAGTAAAAGGTCCTATCGAACAAGTACTGAAGCTTCTGGTCATCCAGCGCGTCTAGAGAGCGTTCGAGCGCGATACGGTGGATGGCTTCCAATGTCTGATGGATAAGCTGTCCGTAAAAAGTATTGGCTGAGTACGCGGGATGAAAACCGTATTCGCGTAAAAATTCAAATTGTCTGGGACAGGTTTCATAAGTGGTGATGTGTCCGGTTAAGCTGAAGCGGCGCTTGAATGGTTTCTGACGTTGAAGCGCGTCTGCTTCTGGCATATCCATGACGGCATTATAGTTATATTTTAGCGATAACACGCTCTGACAAAGAGCTCTGAATTGCACGTGTGGTTCTTTCGGCGAGCTCAGTACCAGTAGTTGCTTGGCTCGTGAGAAGGCTACATAGAAGAGTCGCCGCAGATCGAAGGCCGGTATATATTTTTCTGGTTCATGCTGAGGTCGATGATAATATTCCTGGATGGGACGGTCCGTCGAGTTTGCCAACTGAGGATTTCTATCCAGCCGTCCTACCACGACGACCGGAAATTCTAGTCCCTTTGACTGATGAATGGTCATGATTTGTACATGATCCTCTGGCACAAGATCCTCGGGATTCTCCGGCTGATTAACTCCGTCCTGATGGAGTAGGTAGAGAAATGTATGAAAGAAGTCGTATTGGATCGCGCTCAGATTTTTATTGCTGATGGATAGATATTGAAAGCTGGCTAGAAAAATTTTGAGGTATTGTGAAAAGACTACGAGATTAGATAGAGCGAGTTTTTCTGTGCGAAACGCTTCAAAGGCGTCTGTGGCGAGCAGACGGTAAAAATAGTCAGCAAGCTGTTTTTCAGGAGCATCTTGTTGCTCTTGTTCCTGTTTTATTTCTTGATCTATTGCGTGCAATTCGGTTTTGAGATCACTATGTAGCTGGCTATGTTGGATGAAAAGTTGTTTGCATTGCCCAATATACTCGATAAATTGTTCTTGCTCGTCTGCGAAATCTGCATCATGGAAGTGCAAAATTTGCGTGAAGCAGCCGATGAGCAGTTGGATTTCTGGCTGCTGGAAGTATTCTCGTGCTCGTGGACAATAAGCTGCAATGTTCTGCTTGCTGAGCGCTTCGATATATGGACCACTATACGTTGAACGGACGCTGTATAGCAGTAAAGCAACCTGGCTGTAGTCCTTAATTTTTCCCTGATTTTTCAAATCGACAACCAACTGTGCAAATTGTTCAGCTTCGTCATAAACATCTTTAGCCATAATCGTGACGACCGCTGGATGCGTATCTAGTGGTCCAGTAGATGGCGCAGGATGAATAGTTTTCTCTGTCCGAAAAATAGTTGTTGACGATCCATCTGTTTTGGGCAGGGAATCTGCGAGCGAGACCATCCACTGATTGCACGTATCAATGATGGTTGCATTGGAGCGATAGTTGGTTGTAAGTTCGATATCACGGCACTCAGGAAAGGTCTGTGGGAATTCAAGGATGTTACGCACCGTGGCACCACGGAAGCGATAGAGCGCTTGATCTTCATCACCGACTACACAAAGATTTTTGGTCGCTGTGGCAGAAGCTAGGGTACTGAGTATTTTTTCTTGGATGTAGTTGGTGTCTTGATATTCGTCGACGAGCACATAGCGGACATCCTTGGCAATCATCGTGAACACATCTGGCTGTTGAAGTAGGTCATAAGCATATTTTTGCAAATGAGCGAAATCAACATAATTGCTATCTTCTAATATTTTTCTGTATCTGCGATAGATATAAGGCAGAAAGCTAGCGATAGTTTTTTTGTCACTTGCATCGTCGATGAAGGGTCGAGGAAACAGTTCTAATAGCTTTTCAGCAATAAGCTCTTCCGCAATCTTATCAAACAGAGATTGGAGTTTTCTAGCAATCTCCCAATCTGATCCCCATTCTTTTTGTAAGAAGGTGAGCATCGCAGGTCGACAAAGTCTTGCTAACGAGCGATAAATCAATAACCTCTGTGAGAACTGATCCAATGTCTCATAACTATTACCCAACGGTGTATGGTCCAAGTGTCGGTTGATAAATTGCTTGCAGATACTATGGATGGTGCCAATTTGGATATTCGATAAATCTCCAGAATAATTGATTTTATGGGCGATATCTAATAATCGATCCTGTATTTCATAGGAGGCTCGGTCGGTGTATGTGCATAAAATGATCCCTTCCGGTGGCGTATCACGGCAGAGCAGCAAATTCATGGCTAGGAGTGTCAAACTATGGGTTTTCCCCGATCCAGGACCAGCTACGACGCGTAGTGGGCCACTTTTGTGGGCAATGATCTCGCGCTGAGCATCATTCATGCTATAAAGATCAGATAATTGGTGTGCAATAAGATCAGTTGATTGGGCCATCAATGTTTATTTTCCTTCTATGCAACTCGAACGATTCCAATGGATAGCAAAGAGCCGTTATACGCTTCTATCACTTATGGCTGTATATAAATATATACGCATAAGTATCATCTCCATAGGAAAAAGCCAGTTGTGTAGAGGAATGTCCGGTTTATCGTAGCTGATAGTACTTTCTTAAAGGTCGATATGCCTGAAGTATGGTGCAAGCGGTGATCTGTATGCTCCATGTGTGTCTTGCAGGGGGAACTTGCTCGTTGGTGGATAGGAAAGTTGGTCGCCAAGTAGCTGTGGTAAATGCGCACAAAAAAACACCTGTGTGGGCGGGTGAGACGGCGACTTCCTATTTTCCCATGCAGTTGCCCACATAGTATCATCGGGGAGGAAGAGCTTAACTACCGTGTTCGGGATGGGAACGGGTGTGCCCTCTTCGCTAACGTCACCAGCTCACCTGCACATACAGGTGTGTCTGACAAAACGAATAATACTACAGCTAAGACTTCTTGTCAAGCCCCTTGTGGAAACATGAAAACTCCAGGGTAATCCAACGCTATGAAAGGATAGCTTTTGAGGTCGCAATGGCCCCTGTTAGGAGAGGAATAACCATTTCTAGTCCCCCTGAAAGTGTTCTTGCAGGTGGAACATTGAGAATGAGCAGGTACAAGCTTCTTCATTGATCATAAGTGAGGGAGTATGATGGAAGCGTAAAAATACTTCCTGCGCAATATCTTCGGCTTTATCTCTCCTTCCTGTACAGCGATATGCCAACTGATAGACGAGAGCATAATAACGCATAAAAATTGTTTCAAACAATGTTTCTTCTGTGCCAATCATACAAGCACAATTCTATCTCTTTCTGTGTGCATATCTTTCTGTCAGACTGAAGTTTTCTTGTTTTTTTGTTTATATATTAGAAACACCACCAGTAGCTATTTTAAGACAATATTCCATGCCATTTCTCGAAATATAATAATGCTCCAAACATTCATGACTCTTCTTATGCGTCTTAGCGGTTTTCTAGAGCCGGAAATCAGATATCAGATCCTCAAAGAGATCGACAATATCTTTCTTGTAAGTGTTTTCCACAAAGGTTATTTTCCTCGCTGTCACGAATTTCTTGCCCAGACGTAAAATTGATGGTAATAGTGCTTGACAGAAGTTACCTACGTATGGCATAATCATCAAGCTGTCAAAAAGCGACAATCACTTGATCTTCAACGAGAGATGGTGCGCCTGTCCTTTCCTAGCAGTTGTGCCACCGTCGTGTGGCCCCTCCGAGATCACATCTCTCTGGTATCTCCCAACATCACGTTGAGACTTCTCTGGGATGCGTCGGCTCTTTTTCTGGTGCGTCACCTGTGTAGACAGGCTGATCGACACGGATCACGAGTTTTCGAGGGCGTGCAAAAATTGCTCGACAAACCGCTTGACAAAGCACAACGGATATGCGATACTACATCCACGGGAGCGAGCGAACGGTAAACACAACAAACGCTCGACCGATGCGAAACAAACGTTTTCGCTGATTGAACCTTGACAACTGAAGAGTGGAAAGCAGAACAGCAACTGGAACAATCAAAAGTTTCACGTTCCTGTCAATTCGGTTCCATGCTCTCGAGCATGGCAACCACACAATAATCTGCGAACAAATGCCAATGTTATAGTAACTTGGTCATGATCGCAACTCAAGCAACATGCTTTTTCGCATCTCATGGAAATGGGATGGGTATATAAAAACATTTTGATGGCGAGTTTGATCCTGGCTCAGGATAAACGCTGGCGGCGTGCCTAACACATGCAAGTCGAACGCTCTGAGCAATCAGAGAGTGGCGGACGGGTGAGTAACACGTGGGTGATCTACCCCAAGGTGAGGAATACCGGCGAGAAATCGCCGACAATACCGCATACGCTCGGTAACGAGCAAAGTCCGCAAGGACGCCTTTGGATGAGCCTGCGCTCGATTAGTTAGTTGGTGGGGTAAAAGCTTACCAAGACTTCGATCGATAGCTGGTCTGAGAGGACGATCAGCCACACTGGGATTGAGAACGGCCCAGACTCCTACGGGGGGCAGCAGTGAGGAATTTTCGTCAATGGGGGCAACCCTGAACGAGCAACGCCGCGTGCAGGAAGAAGGTTTTCGGATCGTAAACTGCTTTTCTCTGGGACGAGAACGGACGGTACCAGAGGAATCAGCCTCGGCTAACTACGTGCCAGCAGCCGCGGTAATACGTAGGAGGCGAGCGTTGTCCGGAGTTACTGGGCGTAAAGCGCACGCAGGCGGTCAGATCAGTCTGGAGTGACAGTCGTCGGCTTAACCGACGAAGTGTTCTGGAAACTGTCTGACTTGAGGGCTTCAGAGGGACACGGAATTCCGGGTGGAGTGGTGAAATGCGTAGATATCCGGAGGAACACCAATGGCGAAGGCAGTGTCCTGGGAAGTACCTGACGCTCAGGTGCGAAAGCTAGGGGAGCGAACAGGATTAGATACCCTGGTAGTCCTAGCCGTAAACGATGACCACTAGACGTTGGGGGTATCGACCCCTTCAGTGTCGTAGTTAACACGATAAGTGGTCCGCCTGGGGAGTACGGTCGCAAGATTAAAACTCAAAGGAATTGACGGGGACCCGCACAAGCAGCGGAGCGTGTGGTTTAATTCGATGCAACGCGAAGAACCTTACCAAGGCTTGACATGGATTCGCACCAGCGGTAATGCGCTGTCCCTTCGGGGCGGATTCACAGGTGCTGCATGGCTGTCGTCAGCTCGTGTCGTGAGATGTTGGGTTAAGTCCCGCAACGAGCGCAACCCCTGTCGTTAGTTGAATTGATCTAACGAAACTGCCATTTCAAAATGGAGGAAGGCGGGGATGACGTCAAGTCAGCACGGCCCTTACGCCTTGGGCGACACACACGCTACAATGGTCAGGACAAAGAGTTGCCAACCCGCGAGGGGGAGCTAATCTCGTCAAACCTGGCCTCAGTTCAGATTGGAGGCTGAAACTCGCCTCCATGAAGGTGGAGTTGCTAGTAACCGTAGGTCAGCACACTACGGTGAATACGTTCCCGGGTCTTGTACACACCGCCCGTCACACCACGAAAGTTGGCAACACTTGAAGCCGCTGGGCTAACTCGCAAGAGAGGCAAGCGTCGAGGGTGGGGTCAGTGATTGGGGTGAAGTCGTAACAAGGTAGCCGTACCGGAAGGTGCGGCTGGATCACCTCCTTTCTAGGGAGCTACAGTCGAGGGTCCTTCAATGAAGGACGTTTCTATCCTTGACTCACTTCCAGGTCGACACAGGACATGACATCTTTTGATCCAGTACTGCGCTGGTTTCCACTCTCCAGAGGTTGGGGTTACAACCTCATGAATGATTCATTCATTTATGGGATTGCCAATCTTGCACTTGAACAACTGCATAGGATATATCTTCAATTTTGCTGAGCACAGCATGTGGTCAGCCGAAACTGAAGCAGAGGATCGATTTTTTCATTCATCAAAAAGATAAAAAGTCAAGCATTCAAAGACATGACAAGATTAAGAGAACAAGCTACACAGAGTACGAGGTGGATGCCTTGGCGCTGAAGACCGAAGAAGGACGCGGAGACCGGCGAAACGTTTGGGGGGAGCTGCATGCAAGCGATGAGCCCCAAGATTCCGAATGAGGCAACTCCTCCAGAGTGATGTCTGGAGACCGCCCGCTGAACACATAGGCGGTGACGGGGGGCAGTGGGTGAACTGAAACATCTCAGTAACCCGACGAAAAGAAATCAACCGAGATTCCCGTAGTAGTGGCGAGCGAACCGGGAACAGCCCAAACCAGTGATTCTTCGGAACCACTGGGGTTGTAGGACCGACAACAAATCCAAATGAGCTACTCGAACGCGTTGGAAAGCGCGACCAGAGCGGGTGACAGTCCCGTAGAGGAAGGCATAGGCGGATGGGTCGGTATCCTGAGTACCACGAGGCACGTGAAACCTTGTGGGAAGCAGGGGGGACCACCCTCCAAGGCTAAACATCTTCAGCGACCGATAGCGAACAAGTACCGTGAGGGAAAGGTGAAAAGCACCCCGAGAGGGGGATGAAAGAGACCCTGAAACCACGTACTCACCAGCAGTCAGAGGCCACTGTCTCTTGCGAGACTAAGGGCTGATGGCGTGCCTTTTGTAGAATGATCCGGCGAGTGCATCGTCGTAGCCTGGTTAACCAACGGTAAAGTTGGGGAGCCACAGGGCAACCGAGTCTGAACAAGGCGTATGTGTTGCGGCGATGCGACCCGAAACCGTGTGAGCTATCCATGAGCAGAGTGAAGCGGATGTGACAGTCCGTCGAGGCTCGAACTCACTAGTGTTGCAAAACTAGGGGATGACTTGTGGATAGGGGAGAAATTCCAATCGAACACGGAGATAGCTGGTTCTCCCCGAAATGTATTGAGGTACAGCTGCGGAAGAAAAACTATCCTGGAGGTAGAGCACTGAATGGGCTAGGGGCCTCGTGCAGGTTACCAAACCCAACCAAACTCCGAATGCCAGGACAGGGTATCCGCAAGTGAGACAGTGGGGGCTAAGCTTCATTGTCGAAAGGGAAACAGCCCAGACCATCAGCTAAGGTCTCTAAATATGCGCTTAGTGTCAAAGGGAGTCATTTCGCCCAAACAGCCAGGATGTTGGCTTAGAAGCAGCCATCATTTAAAGAGTGCGTAATAGCTCACTGGTCGAGTGGAGTGGCACCGACAACGTATCGAGGCTCAAGCGCGTTACCGAAGCTATGGAATTTTCTCTTGTGTTTACGCAAGAGAGGGTTGGTAGGGGAGCGTTCTGCAGGCAGAGAAGCCAGATCGAAAGAACTGGTGGAGCGTGCAGAAGTGAGAATGCCGGAATGAGTAGCGTCATGTCTGTGAGAACCAGACACACCGAATGCCTGAGGGTTCCTGGGCACCGTCAATCGTCCCAGGGTGAGTCGGGTCCTAAGCCGAGGACGTTATAGTCGTAGGCGATGGAAAGCAGGTTGGACATTCCTGCACCGGAGTAGTTCGTTATGAGCAATGGGGGGACGCGGTAAGGAAGGTGAGCCTATCAAATGGACAGGATAGGTCTGTGTATTGAAGCGCGAAGCCGAGGAAAATCCCGGTTTCCTGTGCGTGACATATGCAGCGAGCGATCGCAAGATTGCGGAAGTCATTGGCCCCTACGCCGCCAAGAAAAGCCTCTCGCCAGAATCATACTCCGCCCGTACCGCAAACCGACACTGGTAGGCAGGGGGAAATCTCCCCAGGTGAACGAGCGACCCTCTGTTAAGGAACTCGGCAAATTGACCCCGTACCTTCGGAAGAAGGGGTGCCCTAGTAGCGAGGTTCTTCGGAGCAGCGTGAGGGGGTTGCAAGAAATTGGCTCAACCGACTGTTTACCAAAAACACAGGTCTCTGCGAACGCGAAAGCGGAAGTATAGGGGCTGACTCCTGCCCAGTGCCGGAAGGTTACGAGGAGCGGTGATCGTAGCTGCGAATCTAAGCCCCGGTGAACGGCGGCCGTAACTATAACGGTCCTAAGGTAGCGAAATTCCTTGTCGGGTAAGTTCCGACCCGCACGAAAGGAGTAACGAGTTGAGCACTGTCTCGACAGAGGACTCGGCGAAATTGAAGTACCCGTGAAGATACGGGTTACCCACGACAGGACAAAAAGACCCCGTGGAGCTTTACTACACCTTGATCTGGATACGAGGTGGATCGTGCGTAGCATAGGTGGGAGTCGGAGAACCTATCCTTGTGGGGGTAGGGGAGACAGCAGTGAAATACCACTCTCGATACAGTTTGTGTCTCATGCGTGACCGTGATCCGGCGCGCAGACAAGGTCAGGCGGGTAGTTTGACTGGGGCGGTCGCCTCCCAAAGAGTAACGGAGGCGCCCAAAGGTTCCCTCAGGGTGGATGGACATCACCCATAAGAGTGTAAAGGCAGAAGGGAGCTTGACTGCAAGACGGACAGGTCGAGCAGGGACGAAAGTCGGGCTTAGTGATCCCACATTCCCGAGTGGAAGGAGTGTGGCTCAACGGATAAAAGCTACCCCGGGGATAACAGGCTTATCTTGCCCAAGAGTTCACATCGACGGCAAGGTTTGGCACCTCGATGTCGGCTCGTCGCATCCTGGGGCTGGAGTAGGTCCCAAGGGTTGGGCTGTTCGCCCATGAAAGCGGCACGCGAGCTGGGTTCAGAACGTCGCGAGACAGTTCGGTCTCTATCCGTCGTGGGCGTAGGAGAATTGAGGGGCGTCATCTCCAGTACGAGAGGACCGAGATGGCTCGACCGCTGGTGCGCCAGTTGGCCCGCCCGGGCCAGAGCTGGATAGCTACGTCGAGAAGGGATAAGCGCTGAAGGCATCTAAGCGCGAAGCCGCACCCAAGATGAGTTCTCCCAACACTTTCGAGTGTTTAAGATCCCAAGCAGACCACTTGGTAGATAGACGACGCGTGGACACCTGGTAACAGGCGGAGCGAAGTCGCCCTAATGATCGAGCGGCTTGTTTCACAGAAGTATCTTCATTGTGGCTTTGGATGCGAGTTCTCTGCTTCAGCGTGGCTGATGGCATGGTGCTCGGCAAAATTGAGGACATATCCTATGGCTGTTGTTTGCTGAATATAGCTCTCAAGAGAGACTTTACCCCCGGTGGGTAAGGTCTTTTTTTGTGTTTATATCAGAAATATACGTTGCCTATAGTAAATTTATATTGATTGATACAAGGGGGGATGTAAAAACAACTGGGACTGCGAGCGATTATATAGCTGCTTGAGCAAAGACTATTATTACCATTCCAATAGTCTTTGGCAAAGCGTTCAATCTTTCTCTTTCATCTATGTGGCTGTTCGCTAGCCCAGCTGTTGATTCTATCGTTTGAAACTAACGTTTGGATGTCCTTATTCAGCTACTAGAAATATGAGCATAAGAGGAGTTCCGATAAAGAGCAATGCTAATAATGGACTATACCAATTAGTTCCTAGCCATTCGAGATTGACGCGAATTGCATATGGTATTTGCAAAACTGCAAAAAGCGCCAGGGCTGCTCCCATAAAGAAAGCTCCTACAAATGATAAGAGAAGTACTTCAACGGGTCTCTTTATGCTCCTGATACCCCTGCCAAGCAAGCTACCTATGACTGAGAGTACTAATATTGCTGCAAGAAGCAAAAGAAAGCCAATAATTCCCGCACCAGTACCGCCTGCAATGGAGGTAATATCGGGAAATATAATAGCTCCTGCAAGAGATAGTAGAAATAACAAGACAATAACTAGGAGCGCTTTTACCGCTAGTGATCCAAAATTCATGGTACCTCCAGTGACATTAAAATGCCATCCAACATGAATAACTCTTTCATAGACTAATATACAATATTTTATATAATTGACAACTGTTATAACGGTGAATATGCTCACTAAATCTCACAATTGGTTTTTTGCTTTACCTTTGGGCATTTCATATACAGGTTTATCCGCTAATGTTTGCCTTTTCTTATTCTGTTTTTCTTTTCGCTATCACACTATCCTCTTTTTAAACGGTAAAGAGCAGGATGTTCTTGTTGCTCAAAGGCCTAAAGTTTTCATTAGTTCAAAATATGTTTTAAATTTCTGCCATCGGATCAGTATAGGCCTGGTAAGTAAATTTAGAAAAAAGCTACACGCCAGTTTCGCGAAAATGTAATTTGGGTCTTTTTACAAATTGCATACGTCATTGTAGATGAAAGTAATGAGCGTTGACATATAAAGAAATAACCGCCTAAAGCCAGTGTATATCTAGCTTTAGGCGGTCGATGGTGCCGAAAGGGGGACTCGAACCCCCATACCCGAAGGCACAACGCCCTGAACGTTGCGTGTCTACCAATTTCACCATTTCGGCGTGCTTTCCTGTAGGATGGACATATAATACAGGATATATCCTCGACTGTCAATAGGTTTTTCAGATGATTTCTTGTGTTGTTGAGGACGGTGCCCCACCTGCCCCATGTCGTGCTGCCTGTCAGAGATGCTCTCGTTAGCCCTTCAACTAGTAAGACTAGATATATGCTATAATAATAGTTATATCTCCAATGAATTAAGTCTATATAATGCCGCACAATAAAGAATACTGCATAGTGAAGATTTTGGTTTCTTGAAGTGTGGTATATTAGGAATAGGTCAGTTGGATAAAAGGTCTTGGAGTCCTTCATGCAAGAACAAACCGCGCCTGTTTGCGCTGCTATAGATATTGGTAGTAATACCCTTCGTCTTGTTGTTGCCCGTTGCTCTGCTACTGACATGACTATTCTTGAGACTGATGAGGCGCTGGTGCGTATTGGAGAAAGTGTCAATGCTACAGGATTGATCTCTTCTGAAAAGCAAGAGCACACTATCTCTGTACTTCAGCAATTTAAAGCTTTAGCCGAGAAACATTCTGCTCAGCCTATCCTGGCGATTGCGACTGAGGCGATTCGTCAAGCCAAAAACAGAGAGCAATTTTTACAAGCTATTAAACAGGCAACTGATATCAATGTTCAATGCATCGATGGGGATGTTGAGTCAACCTTAACCTTCTATGGTGCGACTTATGCGTTGAGTAAAGATGCTGATTCTCCGAAGCAGGTTGCTGTGATGGATATTGGTGGAGGAAGTACGGAGCTGGTGTTTGCCAAAGATCTGAATATATACTGGCATACATCTCTGCCGTTTGGCTCTGGCTGGTTATATGATCGCTATCTGGTAGGAGATCCACCAACGAAGGACGATCAGGCAACTGCGCGTTCTTTTTTGCATACTTATCTAGCTGGCTTAAATGCGAAGACTTTTCCTCCCATATTATTTGCTACGGGGGGGAGTGCAAACACATTGCTCGCGCTTTCAAAACGTGCATTTGGTCTAGATGAAGATCTTACTGTGCTCACTCATGATGATCTGCTCCGCTGCGAAGGGCTCCTCTGGACGATGACTGCCGAAGAAATTGCGCGACGTTATCAAGTTGATCACAAGCGTGCTCGGATGATTTCGGCTGGTATTTTGATTTTGCTGGTGATACTTGACATGTCTGGTTTGAAGGAGTTGCATATTAGCCCATACGGTATCCGTGAGGGGTTGGTGATAGCATATGCGCGTGATGGGGATGATTGGCTTCAGCGAGCCCGACAAAGCGTTCAAACCGCCTCTCAGGATGTTGTGATAGGTAAGCCAATGGTTACCTATCATGAAATGTTTATTGAGGTTGGCCGTTGGATGTTTCGTGAGCGTGCAGAAACGATGGTAAGCTGGACTGATGTTGTCCTGAAACATGATGATGTTGAGGCAGTGCATAAGATGCGTGTCGCTTCGCGCCGTTTGCGTGCCGTGATGGACGCATATCAGTCTATTTGCCAACCCAAACTGTTCAAGAAGACTTATCGACAGGTGAAAGATATTGCTGATATCTTAGGCATGGCTCGCGATACCGATGTGATGATTATGAATTTACAACAACGATTGGAGCAGGTGCCCGATGCTGAAAAGGCTGGTATCAACTGGCTCATCGATAGTTTGACCCGGTATCGTCAGCAGCATCAACAAGAGTTAGAGAAATATTTGCTAAAGTGGAATCACGAAGCTTTTCTCTCTCAATTGGAGGCGTGTTTATCTAAAGGAGAATCGAATAATGGCGAAAGCTAAGATAGTTTCCAATCTAGATGCTCATGCTTCAACGGGTAAAAATGCGCGTATCATAGCCAGGACACGCCTTGAGGAGATGTACAATTGGGAGAGTTTTGTAGATAATCCATATGCTATTCATGAACTCCATAATTTACGAATTGCTGCCAAGCGTCTTCGTTACACACTAGAAATTTTTGAGGTTACATTTCCAGCACAATGTAATAGTATTCTAAAAGAAGTTGTACAGCTTCAAGATGAATTGGGTACGTTGCACGATAGCGATGTCATGATTGCATTGCTTCGTCTGTATCTTGGTGGGCTGGATAGCGGACCTGGTTATGAACAGGCTTTGGTCTCTCTAGTAGAGCGTCCGCAAAAAGGATATTTGATGGTGAATCCTGAACTGGTAGCCCATCTGTTGCGTTCATCTAAGGTTCCGCAGCCCTTGCAACGGAAAGGACTGGAATTGTTTTTACTTGGCCTTCATCAGCAGCGTGAAGATCAGTACACGGCTTTCCATAAGCATTGGTATCAGCTCAAGAGTCATGATTTTCGGCATAAGGTTTCGGTCTTGCTCAGCGATGAATAGAACGATGTTATACGCTGCATAGCTCCCAGGAGGCTAGATGCAGTTAAGGAGTCTCCGAAGATTGTATGAAATAGAGAATCCGGTGACAATTATTTTGCCCTATTCGTGTAACAATATATAGTGGTAGTCGCGTGGATAGTAATGTAAGGATCTATTGATCTAAAGGTCTGTCTGCATAAGTGAAATTATGCTGTACTCAGGAGGAAATTGTGCATGACGTTACAAGGTTTGGTTGACGATATAAATTGGATGAGGTATGATCAACCGGCTGAGGAAGAACTCCGTTTGAGTGGAGGCTTGCTTGTTGAAGATTGGCCCCATGCTCGTCATGTGATGCAACTCTCTGTACAGTTATTTGAAGCAACGCGTCCAATACATCATTACGGGAAGCGCGTTTTGCCTCTACTTGAACGTGCCGCCTTGCTACATAACGCAGGTATGATGATTGAAGCACGCCGCCATCATAAACATTCATATCGATTGATTAAAGATACTCCACTGCCTGATGTTACTGAAAAGCAGCGTCACGAAATCGCTTGTATTGCACGATATCATCGCCGGGCACTACCCAGTATTGATCATGAGGAGTACGCAGTGCTTTCTTCGCCCGCCCGCAAACGTGTTTCTCGGCTCTCGGCTCTATTACGTGTCGCCGATGCACTCGATTATAATCATGATGGACGCGTGTTACGTGTTGCGGCTGATCCCAAAAATTGTAATCAGCATGAATGGACTATCCGCTTATGGACACGTCCGCTGTCTGATTTGGATCAGGAATTAGAGCACGCTCAGGAGAAAGCGGATTTATTTGAGAAAGTATTTCATCGGGATCTACATTTTGTAACGCGTGACTAATCACGCGGCACTGGCTATGCCCTTTTGATAAGTGATAATCTATCTCTCAATTTGCATTGCTGCTCCATCTCCATTGAAAATGTAGGTTTGCTACAACAAAGAACCGGGTGATGTTCCTGATCCTTTAGAGGAGGAAGGAACGTCACCCGGTTCTGCTTTAGCTAGATAAAGGCCTGATCTCTACAGAGGGGATCTAGCTATGTGTTTCTGCTAACTCGCGTGTCTCACTTGTGGATTTAGCAAGTACTGGCTTACGGTTGCGTTGCAAGTACTTAATTCCCAACTCACCTTTCTCCCAGATGACCAGAATCATACTGGCATTAAAGATTGAGGAGTAGGTTCCACTGATGATACCAATCAACAGGGCTAGCGTAAAGATGTGTACTGAGCCGCTGTCAGCTGTAAAGAGTGTCAGAGTCAGCATAGTAAAGATTACAGTTAAAGAAGTGTTCAACGAACGGGCTAAGGTTTGAATCAAGCTTGCGTTGACTACATTTTCAAAAGACTCGTTGGTACTGCGTTGCATGTTTTCACGGATACGGTCGAATACCACGATGGTATCATGCACCGAGAAACCGATGATAGTCAGCAAGGCAGTAATAAACAGTGAGTCAATTTGTATATTGAAGAAATGTCCCAGAATTGAGAATATGCCCAGTACGACCAGAACGTCATGTAATAATGCCGCAATGGCGCTGACGCCGTAGCGCAGTGCTTTTGGTACTTTACGAAATGAGAACCAGACATAACACAATATCAGGATCGCCGCAGCCGCCACCGCCAGGAACGACATCTCAACTGTTCGGCCCGCAACATCTGCACCAACTGAAGTGATGCTTTGGTCATAGAAGTATGGGCCTCCGTTTTGTAGGAAAGCACCTTGTATATCTGTCAGGTTTACTGAGTTCTTGGTATCGTTAGTAGTAGCTGCTCCAAGGACTGTTGTCAGCGTGAGAATATTAATTGTCTGTTTACTATTACCCACCTGTACATCTGCAACACCCAACTTCGTTGAGGCTGTACTGGTATTTGAGCTTGCTGTAGTGCTAGTCGAGGTAGATATAGTGTTCAACACCGATTGAACATCAGCGGTGTTAGGGAGCGTTTTGAATCCAGTGTATGTCAACAATGTATAAGGTGTTTTTGTATCCTTTGTGATTGTTGAAATGCTACCCACCAGCGTATTACCAGTATATTTTTTATTTAGCGCACTCGTAATCTGATCGGTAATTGCTGTACTTTCCTCGGCTTTTAGACGGATCCAGGCAATATTTGTTGTTGCACCTTGATCCGTGCCGAGAATAACCTGCTGGCTCTTTAAATTGAAGGGCCTGAGAAGATTATTCAACTCCGCTGGATTGGTAATTGTCTGTTGTGGTCGCAAAATAATATTTGTCCCACCAAGGAAGTCAGTTCCAAGGTTAAGCCCAAAGAGAATCAGCGAAATCATACCTGGCACAATGATGATCATTGAGAACAAAACGAATAGTTTGCGAAATTTAACTAGATGTAACACTGTAAGCCTCCTCTACGCCGCGCTATGTGATCGTGTCACTTTTGAGCTTGGAATGGCATTGGCGGGAATCCCAAACAGTGCAGGATGGTTGATAACTCCAGTCGGCACCAGCAGATTCAAAAAGGTACGTGTGACAACAATCGCGGTGAACATACTAATCGCAACACCTATGAAAAGAGTGGTTGCGAAGCCAACGATGCTTGTATCTCCAAAATTGCTACCAAAGCCGTACAGCACCGCGCATGTGATCATTGTGGACGTATTTGAGTCGCGGATTGATGGCCAGGCACGTTTCCAGCCTATATCAATGGCTGATGCCAGTAATCTACCCGCCCGTAATTCTTCTTTAACACGTTCAAATATGAGCACATTTGCGTCCACCGCCATACCAATGGATAGAATAAAACCTGCGATACCTTCCATTGACATGGTTACGCCGATCATTTTAAAGACCGCGAATGTTACTAATGAGTAGAGTATCAGAGCAATGTCTGCGAGGAAGCCAGGTAAACGATAGTAGAACAGCATGAACAGCACGACAATACTCAAACCGATCGCGCCAGCCAGGATGCTATGCGCAATAGTTTCTGCGCCTAGAGTACCGCCAATAACCTGATAACTTGTCTCATTGAGGGCAATTGGCAAGGCACCATATTTGAGCACATCGACAGTTTGTTGTGCTTGAGCAGTAGTGAAGTTTCCTTGGATTTCTCCTGGACCTGTGATGGCGCCATTGATGGTGGCCGAGGTGACTACTTTCCGGTCGAGCGTAACTGTGAGGAAGCTACCGATATTATCGGCGGTAAATTTGCCAAATTTCGTTGCCGCATTACCAGACTGCATCTGGAATTGAATAATATTTGCGCCTGAAGAGTCCTGGCCAACAGACAGAGATTTTGGATCAATGTCCTTACCTGTGAAATTCTGGTACATTACCTGGATTGTATGAGGTATATTGCGTTGGATCAAACGTTGCACCAGTCTGTAAGCCGCCGCTTGGGCCAGTATTCCAGAATTCTAGCTTACCACTTTCAAATAAAGTTTGGAAGGCTGATTGCTGGTTGCCACTATAGCCTGGCAACTCAACGACAATACTATAATGTGTCAAGCCTCCAATGCCGGTTTGCTGCAAACGTACAATAGCCTCTTTAACACCAGGACCATTGACACGTTGGTTAATTGCGTCAGTTGTCGTTTGCATGCTATCCGCGGTAACGGCTTGCCCTGGCTTGGGTTCAAGCTGGACACTTACACCACCTTGCAAGTCTAGTCCGAGGACGGTTGTAAAGGGATTTTTGACTCTGTGATAGGTTGTGTTGGGCCAGAAGACGACAAATGATGCGCCCGCTGCCAGTAAAATAATAAAGAAGAGGATTAAAAGTGTTCCTCGTCGCATAAAAGTGTTCCTCTCACTGGATCGGTTTGATATTTTCCAAGGAGCGTATCATATGCCCCCAACTTCTTTCTATTGAGTATATCAGGTAGAGTGTTTCGATGTACAAAAGAAACATGGGGACGCCCACCTTATTTCTGTGCAGTATATCATAATTGATTACTGTTGCATATCCTGTTCAACTCTTTATAGCTATACATACAAGCTATGCACATGTGTTTAAGGATATTGCAAATCTTTAATGCTCTTGGGATGCGGTCACTACGCATATGATCTTTCTATGTGTATTATACAGAAGCGAGATTATTATAAAATCCCTTCTAGATAAGTAGCTGTTACTGAAACGGCTAGCGAGTGATAATAGTGATAGACTTCTACCCACTGCTAGGTGATATTATGTCATTAATAATAGAAAAGATAACGTTTTTTATGTCAATGTGTCTTGTTTTGTACTAAGGAGCCGGAACTTCTATGGATGAAATTGTACTTCAACGGTTAGCAATTTCTACCGATACTGCTATTGATAAGGGTAAAATCGTAATGGATATACGCGATATTACAAAGAGTCTGCCCTTAGGACGTGAGCGCATCGATATTCTTAAGGGCATCAGTTTTCAGATATTTAATAGTGAATTTGTGTCGATTGTAGGACCTTCTGGTTCCGGTAAAAGTACTTTGTTGGGTATTATTGCCGGGTTGGATAATCCAACCAGTGGGCAGGTTTTCATCGATGGCATCGATATTGCGCGTATGAGTGAAGGAAAACTGGCTAGTATACGTAATCAGAAAATCGGTATGGTCTTTCAAGCTTTTAATCTGATTCCTACGTTGACGGCACAGGAGAACGTAGAGATCCCATTGTATGTGGGCAAACATAAGGGCTTACCCTCCACTCGTGCGAAAGAGTTGTTAGCATTGGTTGGCCTCTCGCATCGTCTTGATCATCGTCCCAACCAGCTATCTGGCGGTGAGCAGCAACGTGTCGCCATTGCGCGTGCATTATCGGCTGATCCTGCCATCGTCATTGCTGATGAGCCTACCGGGAATCTGGATGCTCGCAATGGTGAAAATGTGCTCAGTTTGATCGCCGACTTGCGTGCCAAAACAGGAAAGACTTTTATCATCGCGACGCATGATCAGAATGTAGCCTCCCATGCGAATCACGCTATTCATATCGTTGATGGTTTGGTGAGTAGTATTGATGAAATAGATGAAAGAATCACACAGTGAAAGCCTCGATGTACCTTAATTATTCCGCACGCTCACTCTTTCGGGATGGTCAGCGCACGCTATTGGCGATCTTTTGCGTTGTGGTCGGCGTGATGGCCATTGTAGCGCTGCAGTTGGTTGGTGTGATGATTAATAACGCCTTCACTGGAAATGTACGTGATGCGAATGGTGGTGATATTGCCATTCGTTCTCAACAACCTTTTACCACCAGCGATCTGAAGTATTTTACGACATTGAAGAAAGATGGTTCAATTACCGATTACACACCTGTAATTACATCTCAGGCGACTACTGGCGCGAAGGCTTCTCAACGTCAATCATTTTTTAGCCTGCGTGTTATTGATGCTGCGCATTATCCAGCGGCAACCATCACTGCTCCAACTTTTATCAATCCCTCCAATGGTACATTGGCTACTCTGGTAGGGGATGGCGGAGTTGTCGCAACTCAGGCATTTATGGATCAGTATAAAAAGAAGATTGGTGACAGTCTCGATATCACCATTAGTTCGCAAGATCAGAGTGATAGTCATAGTATCCATACCAAAATTACTGGCATCGTATCTGAAACGGGTGTCCTGGCTCAGGCTGGTAGTGTGGTGTTGCTCTCCGTCAATGATTATCATGCTGCTTCCCCTGATATGGCGCTGACCTATGATACTATCGATGTGGTAGCTCCAGCGTCAAAAATTGATAGCGCAGTAAAAAAGATTCAAACCCAATTTCCTATAGCGACAACTCAGACAGCTGCTGATGCTTTAAAGCGAGAAGAGCAGGTCATTGGGAATATTCGGAAGTTCCTGGAGATCGCTGGTCTGTTAGCTTTGCTGATTGGCGGAGTCGGTATTGTTAATACGATGCAAGTCTTGCTTTCACGTCGCAAGACTGAAATTGCGATGCTTAAAACCACTGGTTATCGCCGTTTTGATCTCTATCTTTTGTTCGGCCTGGAAGCTGGCTTGTTGGGATTGATTGGTGGATTGCTAGGAGCATTCGCTGCAATTGGTGTCAGCTATCTCGTGCGTACTCTAGTACAGAATACTTTTGGCTTAAATATACCCTTTGTGCTCGATTGGTTTACGATTGGTGGCGGTGTTGTTATTGGTTTGGCAACATCTTTGATCTTCGGCCTATTGCCGATCGTACAGGCGGCCAATATACGCCCATTAAATGTCATTCGTGAATTACCTGAAGGGCGTGGTACAGGAAGCGTTGTATTGATGGGTGGTTTATTAATTATACTTTCTGTACTGTTTTGTATCCTATCGATTATCATTTTGGGCGGAGATGTACTACTGGGCGCAATTTCGGTGTATGGCATTTTTATCTTCCTGGGATTTCTAAGTCTGGTGTTGGGATTGTTGATTGTGCTTGTTAGTAAGCTCCCAGTACCTGAGCGTTTCAGTCGTTGGCATATCGTGCTCGTCGTAGGAATGCTAATCGTTGCCGCCGTACTCTATCGGATTGCTCGACCGTACAGTTTCCTGTTCCTGATCTTTGCCGTACTTGGTCTCATTGTCCTGCTTTTGCCGCGTACAATGAAGGCTACAACTAAAATGGCGCTACGTAATTTTGCTCGCCAGCGTGGGCGCACAACCACAACGATGCTGGCGCTGTTCGTTGGCATCTTCACGATTGGCTTGATTCTGGCGCTGGGTCAAGATCTGCGTACTGAAGTGAATAACGTTATTAACAATACGCTCGATTATAACGTGTTTGCGATTACCTCTCAGGCTGATACAAAAAAGCTTCAGGACAAATTGCCTACTATTCCTGGACTCTCTGCCCATCAGATACACACGCTAGCTACGACTGTTCCATTGAGTATTAATGGACAGCCGCTTCAGGATTATTTGAGAAGCTCGGCACAAAGTGAAAATTCCCAGTCACAACGGACATTGCGCTACTATCTAAGTGGTGTGGAAGGCTACGATGTTGGCCAAAATCAATTTCCGGTGACAGATACGCTCAATGTTGTGTCTGGACGAAACTTACGTTCGGAAGATGCAGGTACGAATAATGTGGTGGTTTCACAAACATTGGCCCAGAGTGCTTCTTTGCATCTGAAATTAGGCGATAAAATTATGCTTGTCGGTATAGACAAGCGTAGTGCTCAAACAGTGACAATCGTTGGTTTTTATCAGACAACTGGCTTTGGAGCAAACCTTGATCCAATATTAGGCACAACCGATACTACGAAAGCGCTCTCGCCTTCAGGCCAAGAGTCGTCCGCGTTCTACATGAAGATCGATCCAAAGAAATTGAATAGCGCCATCGATGATATTGGACAGACTGTTCCGAATGCTTTTTTGCTAAGTTTGGCCAGTCTGGTTGATTTTATTAATCAACTTCTCAACGACATTTTACTTACCCTGACGACAATTGCTTCGCTTACATTGCTAGCTGGTGTCATTATTATTGCCAATGCTGTTGCTCTGGCTATGTTGGAGCGGCGACGAGAACTAGGCATCCTGAAATCGGTTGGCTACACGAGCCGGACGATTCTCAGTGAAGTATTGCTTGAAAATGGTCTTATCGGAGGGTTGGGAGCGTTGGTCGCTATGGTGCTGGCGTCAGTAGTTACCTGGCTATTAGGCGTATATGTTTTTAAGACAAACTTCGCCGTTAGTACTTCTATCGTCCTTGGTCTTGTGTTGGGCTCTGCCATCTTAGCAATGATCACCTCGCTGATCGTTGCTTGGAGCTCAGTACGTGTCCGCCCACTTGAAGTATTGCGCTACGAGTAGATCTGCATGTCGTTGTATATTGTACTTATCGTAGTGTAGTATACAACGACAATGCATGAACGCATATCACTCTATTTAGAGCGGCAAAAGTAGCAGTGGAATCTCCATTTCCTCCGGTGTCAAACCTCCATGATGGCCCTGGAAGTGCATATTGAATTTATTCTCTTCATACCACCAGACCGTTTCGCGTTTATAAGGTAAGATCACAATATTGCCGACACGACCCAAAAAAGTACGCGAGGGTTTTTCAAGGCCGAAGAAGTGCTGCGCTATTAAATCTTCAGTGCGATAGACTTCTGCTCTATTTTGGAGGCGTTGCTGTAGTTCGGTGATGACTGTTGCTACATACTCTTCTTTAATATGTAGGAACATATCGCGTGCCGAGCCTGCGGGCGCGAGTACATGTCCTCGGCTGTTGGTTTTGAGATAACGGTTGATGGTTGGCATTTGTTGATTCAGATAATATGTATTGTGAGGATTCACCTCAACCTGTCCATGGTCGGCAGTCAACATAAAGAGCGTCTTACCGGTTTTGTAACGTGTCTCTTTGAGAAATAGCTCATTCATCATACGGAAGCAATTGTCAACAGACTCATCAAGTTGTCTCGATGAAGGACCATAATTATGGCAGGTTGCATCGATACGATCAAAGTAGAGAAAATAGTAGTTTGGTCGTTGATGTTTGGTGGTAAGAAGTTCTGTCAGGGTATGGAGTGCGTCAGATAGCATGCGATAGGGATGAACCTCTGCGCCACGGAAGACGATATCTGAGTAGGTTGAGGGTGTGTAGGCCTGGTATTGTATAATGTGCGCATCAACACCTTGCTCTTGAAGCGTTTGATAAAAAGTTTTCTGGGGAAAAAAAGCAGTTGGTGACAGGCCACTCTCCCTAACTGTGTCACGGCCATATTTATCGCTAGCATAAGAGAATGTCAACGGTGAAATGATATCGTTGACTAATGGCTCGTAGTAGTTCCATTCGTAGACTCCGCTTTGACCAACATTGAGTCCGGTGTGGATGCAGGTAACGTGAGCAGCCGTTGTCGAGGGGAATTGAGATGTTAATTTTGAGACAACTCCCTGTTCCAGAAATGCTTGCAGCACCTCATACTTTTCCGCATATTTTTCAAAAAAGCGCCAGCCGAATGCATCGATGAAGAAGAAAACGACATTATCGTATTTGGTTGGGAGATCACCAAAGACATCGAGAGGAAGAGCACTTTGCCCGTTACCTGTGAGTAGAAATTGGATCGTCGAAGGAAAGTTTGAGAAGCAATACGAATCGTAGCGTGGACGTATAAAGCGTTGAGAAAATCGTGAGCAATTGACCGCCTTTACTGATGCTGTATTAAGCATACTTGTTCCTGCTTCCTAAATCGGTGAGGTTTTATTTCTCTGGTTTGGTATTGTAAATTTGTTCCAGATACAAGTATATCACGGGAGCTATGTATCATTGGAACAAAAAATGGAGGAATAATATCATATTTTTTTGCGGCATGATTTTGCCATAGAGGCGTCGACAAGGCATCTTTACAACTTTATTGGAAGCTGGACGTAAAGAATGCAGGCAGAGATATTTGCCAAATTTGTCGCTCATTGTCGAATATGCGTCAACTTCAGGACAGTCCTTTGCAGCATCGCCTCATTCGTTGTATGAACATTTCGAGTATAAAATGATAGTGGAACGGACCGTTTTATCAGTACAGTCTGTTGACTCTCCTCTCTTGATTCGTCAGGCACAGGCAGAAGATATTCCTGTGAGACAACATTTCTAGCGACATGTGTCGCGTTTTCGAAGGTATGTGAGTGTAGGTATGAAGCTTTGTGTGATATGCAGCGATATTGGATGTTGAATGTATGAATATGGCAAGACTAATTTGTAAGGGCTGTGGACAACCCATCTGGGGCCATTATCTGAACGCTTTAGGCACTACATGGCATCCAGAGCATTTTATATGTGTTGGTTGTAGTAAACCTATTGAGGGAGCGAACTTTCAAGTTCATCAAGGGTCACCATACCATGTAGAATGTTATACGCGTCAGATAGCTCCGCGTTGTGTCTATTGTGGGAAACCTTTGATTGGAGAATATTTAATCGACCATTGGGGACAGAGGTTTTGTGCTGTGCATCAGGGACAGTTTCCTGTTTGTACCTATTGTGGTCGTCTGATTCCCCCACAACAACGCGAAGCAACCGATAAGGTTGCGCGCTGCTCAGTATGTCGTTCTACCGCAATTGAGACGTCGGTCGAAGTCAAGCCTTTGTTTGCGCATGTGATCCGGTGGATGAATGGTCAGGGATTGATGTATCATAACCTGAGGTTGAGTCTTGAGCTATGCGATCGAGCACGTCTGGCAGAATTGTTGCAAGATGGCAATACCGGGCATTCGCTGGGAGCCACTACCAGTGCCACTTATACCCAAAATGGACAGGTCATTCGTACTGACATCAACGGTATCGCTGTTTTACAGGGCCTACCTTCAATCCTTTTCCAGGGTGTGACAGTGCATGAGCTTGGGCATGTCTGGTTGATCGTGAGTGGTGTGCATGGCTTAGCGGCTTGGGAGGAAGAAGGCTTTTGTGAGTGGCTTTCATATCGTTACTACCTCGCCCATAATACGCCAGAGAGTCGCTATCATAGCCATGGTAAAGAGCAGAATCCAGATCCCATCTATGGTGAAGGCTTTCGCCGTGTACAGGCTCTGGCTGAAAAAGTTGGCGTATCGCGTCTGATTGAGACTCTCCAGACGACTAAACGCTTACCAACACGTTGAACTGTTTCCATGCTAGCGTTCGATCATATGTGGATCAAGTGCGTCGCGTAGACCGTCGCCAACCAGATTACAACTCAACACTGTTAGTAAGATGAGGATGCCAGGGATGAAGATCAGGCGAGGGGCTGAGTCAAAATAGTCTCTCCCTTGATTGATCATGCTGCCCCAACTGGCAATCGGTATGCTGACTCCAAAACCAAAAAAACTCAATACCGATTCTAAAATAATATTACTTCCAATCAATAGTGTTGCATTTACGATGATGGGTCCAGCTGCATTGGGCAAGATATGATAGAAAATTAAGCGCATATTACGTGCTCCAATAGTCTCTGCGGCCTGTACAAATTCCCGCTCTTTAAGTGTCAGAAACTCACTACGCACCAGACGTGCCGCTGTTGTCCAGCCAAAGATAGCGATTAAAAAGATTACACTTGCGGGCGTTCCATTTGCAAATGTGGCTGAGAGTACAAAGAGCAACAGATACAGTGGGACGGTCAGGATGGTATCAGTGATGCGCATGAGCATATTATCAAGCCAGCCACCATAAAAGCCCGCGAATGCTCCAATAGCTATCCCCAGAAAAATAGAAATGAGCATTGAGCTCAATGCCACAATGAGTGAGATGCGTCCCCCAATCATAGAGCGAGCGAACGTGTCGCGACCGAGATTATCAACTCCAAAGGGATATTGAAGCGAAGGTCCAGTGAAAGGTGCTGCGAGTCCAATCGCATCAGGGCTGGTATGGCCAGGGATGAGTGGCACAAAGAGGCAGCAAAGAACCAATATTAGCAGGAAAGCAGTACCGACCGTTGCGGCCTTATTGCGGACAAAGCGGTCAAAAATAATCTGTCTCTGGTTCCGTCTTTTCTCTTGCAGTTCTATTATGCCATCAGAAGGTAATTGAAAGCCTGTATCTTTAACTGGAGTATTGTTTGGCTCGCAAGTATCCATTCTCAATCTCCTTTTATACCATTACTACATCTTCATCTGATAAGACCTGTACTCTTTATGCGTAGTTTAATGAGAATGTCGCTATGTGTAGCGAATTCGTGGGTCCATTACGCCATAAAGCACATCGGCAATTAAATTAAAGCCGATCACAAAGATTGCACTTAGTAAGAGTGATGCTAACAGAATAGGATAATCCCGCCTATCAAGCGACGCGATGAATAATTGTCCCATACCGGGCCATGCAAAGACGCTCTCCGTAATGGCGGCCCCTCCAGCCACCGAGCCAAAATCAAGCGCCACAATTGTAATCAAAGGAATGACTGCGTTGCGCAACGCGTGTCGTAGGAGCAGTTGCGCAGGAGCGACGCCTTTGGCTCGTCCAGTACGTATATAATCTTGCCGAGAGACATCGATCATGCTTGTACGTAGATAGCGACTCCAGCGAGCCGTAAAGGTTACGGCTAAGACAACCATCGGCATAAGCAGGTGTAAAAGCTGATCGAGCAAGGCGTTAAACGGGGTGAACATATAGCCTAACGTTGTGGTTCCTGATGGAGGTAGCCAGTTGAGTGTCGATGCGAAAACATCTTGCATCGCCAGCCCGAGTAGAAAAATAGGTGTGGAGATACCTAGGTAGGCTAGTATTGTAATTGCATAATCGAGTGGTCGCCCCTGATATACGGCGGAAAGCGTGCCCAATACTACAGTGAGCAGTAACGAAAGTGCAAAGGCACTGGCAAATAATTCTAATGTGGCTGGAAAACGTTAAATCAGTACTGTAATTACCGGTTGGCCGGTATAGATGGAGTTGCCAAAATTGCCTTTGAATATGTTGCTTACCCATTTAAAATATTGGATTGGCAAAGGATCGTTAAGACCAAAGCTTTCCCTTATTGCCTGACGGCCAGCTGCATCCAGATTGGGATTGTCATAAATAGCATCGGGGCCACCGGGCAGTGCATGAATTAAAAGAAACATCAAAATCGAAGTTAGGATGAGTAATGGCAGAGCTTGTAATAAACGTCGAGCCAGGTACTGTCCCACGGTATTTACCTTCCTTTTGGCGCTAGCGTTAGCAATCATGCTAGCTTGAGAAGATCTCCTTTTTTAGTATTTGACGCATATTGAACCGCTAACCATTCGCCGGACAGGTGCCATTGTCGCACCACCAATCCATAATGTTGACCGTTTCAGAAGCCACGAAGGGACCTGGTCTATAATTGTGTGTGCCCTTCATCACAATTGAAATGTCACTAGGACTGAACATTGTCGCGAATGGTATGTCTTTAAGTATGATAGCGTGGATCTGATTGAAGGCCTGCTGGCGTATATTGACATCTGTAGTTTGCTGTTCTTGCAAAAACAATGTATCAAGTTGAGGGTTGCAATACCAGTTAAAATTGGACATTCCAATCTGATCACAAGCCAGTTCCGCCGCATCATCGGCATCGTAATTATAACTACTAGACCATTCTGCCAAATCATAGGTGTTTGTTTTTTCGCCACCCAGGAAGGTACTGAAAAAGGTTGAAGAGGGATAATTCTGAATATCCAGCTTTACACCGATTTTTTGAAAGTTTGCTTGATTAATCGTCTCATTTTCTTCACGCCAGGCATTATTTGCCGTAGTAGCATACTTAAACTCGAGTCTCACACCATTTTTTTGACGAACATTATCAGAACCAGACTTCCAGCCATCACTATCAAGTAGTTTATTGGCGGTATCTATATTATATGTGGGGCATTGAATGTCCGCCTGATAGCCAGGAGCATAGACCGTGCTATGATCAGTACACAATGGTTGCGCTGCACCCAGGCGTGCAATTTGGATAAGCTGGGGACGATTAATTGCTAGCGAAATGGCTTTACGTACGTTAGCATCTTTTAATGCTACATTATTTTGATTAAAATGAAGTGCTTCATAGCCTGCCGACGTCGTTTGAAGTAACTCATAATTGCCAAGTTGCTTATAAGCTGGAATCTTTGAAGCATCTAGAAACCAGGCCGAATCAGCCGTGCCAGATTTAAGATCTTCTAGAATCGTTGCTTGGTTACCCACTGCGCGAAAAACGACCTTATCCAGATGTGGAAGATGCTCTGAGGCGCGATAATATTTCGGATTGCGTACCACCGTATAATGGTCGCCCGGCTTGCTCTCAGACATCATAAACGGTCCACTTGTCACACTAGGAGAGAGATTATCGCTAGATTTTGTGATCTGGTCTGGTGCTACATTTTCAAAATGGTGTCTGGGTAATGGAGCATATCCTCCGTCAGTCCAAGTTGTGAGAAATGGAGCAAAAGCACTTTTTAGATGAAATGTAATCGAGCGTTTGTCCGCTGAAACACTTGCGGACTGAATATGATTGATGATAGAGGTATTCTTTGCTGCGAAGCGCGGATTTTTCCAGAGCTGCCAGGTAAAGTAGACATCATCAGCGTTCAGTGGTTGACCATCTGACCACATAAGATTAGGATGCAAGTGGAAGGTCCAGGTTTTTTGATCCTGACTAATATCGCCATTAGCCACTGTAGGTACGCGGGTAGCAATACCAGCATTAATCTGTCCTTTAGAGTCTCCAATGAAGAGTGGCGCATAGAGCGATTGCATAACTATATCTGCAAAGGTTTGGACGGTTGCATTTGGGAGTAATGAATTTGGTTCGTTGACCAGATCGTCGATCCAGGTTCCGCCATTAGATGCCTGCCCTGCGATTGTGTCTGTAGGTTTGATAGCAGTTCCAGCAGGGATACAGCCACTAAGGACAATTGTAAGTAATGAGGCGCAAGAAAGGATGAGTGTGAAAAGCCGATAGCGATAGCCGGTTTTTGCGAACATGTTTTTCTCCTCGAATAGACATCCTGCCGTTTGAAATATTCTTTTTAACAGATGGATGTATGTTGGTACATGTTGAAGCACTCATCCTTTACATATGAATAGAGCCCAATCTAACGTATTGTGTCCCTTTAACCTTCCAATCTCTCCAATACAAATTGATATTTGAATATCGATTTGTATTATATTATAGCACCCATTCAACTTGATGAGCTTCTGTGATATCTGGTACCTCCAGCTTCGCTAATAGTTTGTTTAAGATGGATTCTGGAATATTTGCATCTCTATCACGATTTCTCTTTATTATGGCGTTATATGGACTAGAAATATAAACAATATGAGTACGTCCACCGTAGGAAGCAAAAAAATCAATCAGTTGTCGTCGAAGTAAGCGTGTCGTATTCGTAGCGTTCCAGGCAAATGATTGTTGTTTGCGCATATATTCGCGTGCTCGCTCACGTGCCAGTTGTATAACGTGGCCTTGATCATCTTCTGCTGTGACGTGTAATTCCTTGCGAATGCTATCAAGTGAAATTACAGGCCAGTCGGGCAAATGTGTTTGTAGCCAGGTATCTTTCCCAGATCCTGGGAGACCAGATAGTAGGATGACTTCAAAGGTTGTATCATCATAAGCGTCATAATCAGGATAACTCTGCTCGCCATGAAGATAGACAAAACGGCTATGAGGTGTCTTGAATGCATAAGGTGTGGCGTAACACTTTTGTTCCTGACAGAGAAGACGAAAAAGTTCAACTCGTTCCAATAGCTCTGCCTGATCGGCGCAGATACGACCACGTACATCTGCTTCTGCTAGCAAAGCAAGGTGATCCATGCGGATACTCTGACTGGCTTCAATGACTGACTTTTCTGGATGAGGCCTATTGAGAAATTGTAACGGTAGGCCGTGCCAGCGTACGAGTCGAGCAATATATTCTCGCTGGGTAAATGGTACAGGTGTTGGGAGTTCTGTCCCCGTCCAGAGAATGCGTCGAGCGATAAACTCGCCTCGGCGAGCATGACCTCTTGAGCTAATCATGCCATCGGGTTCAATTTTTGTACAGGCAGGCTTGCCCACATCATGTAGAAGAGCGGATGCAAAAAGAAGAGTTCGCTCCTCATCCGGTAGTTTGCGCCATTGAGCATGCTGGATAAGTGCATCAGTGACCATGTGCGTATGGATTAAGACATCTCCTTCTGCATGATAGCCGGGAAATTGTGGTACCCCATCCATTGCACGTAGCCATGAAAATTGTTGTTGTATAGTTTTCCAATCAAGCCTCCATTGCTTGGATGGCTGAGGACAAAACGGGAAAAAGTCATCTACAATCGTTTTTGAGTTTTTTTGTATAGTTCCCAAAATTTTCCTCTTTACTATCTATATCGTCACGTGTTCATCATATCGAGAGCCAAATATCCGTATTTAAAAGAGGGTAGCATCCTTGTACAGAAGATTAGGGAGGATAGGGCGATGCATCCAATGACTTTCTGAAGCTGTCATTGTTTGCTGAAAACCTGCTCGTACATATTTCCAACGTTCTTTGACGACAGTATTGTTTTCAACCTTGATGTAAAGACCTTCCATTAGAGTACTTGTATCAGTTTCTTTGCATATCAAATCACTATTGAGGTTTTTCTCTTCGCAAATCCTAAGCAGCTGTTCTATATGGTTACTACTGATATAAGGTGAAGGTTGGATAAAATCCAGCAACTGTTGATATAAGGTGAAGATTGGATAAAATCCAGCAACTGTTGATTTTTTTGTAATTTACCCTCATAGATTACTCTAGCAGAAACAACAAATGGAAGTTGTTTGAGAAAGATGCGGCGTTTTTCTGTACTAAGAAAGGTCTGCTCCTGCTTATCATAAATATCGAACTCCAGAAAATAATGCGGGAGATCAGTATAAAAAACCGTATGTTTCGCATAGAGCCATTCTCCATAGACAATATAGCGATCTTTCAGTGCGTCCCAGAAATCACGTGTATGTGTGTGTCCCCAGCTTTTAAACAGCTGAAATTGTGCCTCTCTGGGACCTCCGTTCAGATAATGTCCACGGCTTTGTAGTAACAATTGTCCTTCTGCATCAAAGCTAATGGCACTATTCGCACCATCCACTTTTTCTTCGATTACTAGATGTTTTCCTCTTAAATCGCGCAAAGGTAAAACCGTTAGATCTTCATCACCGCGTTGAATTCCTGATCCTTCTACATGAGGAGTGCGTGGATATTTACAGATAGATATCATCATTATTTTTCCAAAAGCGTGTCAATACATGAACTATTCCATAATTGTATAGACGATGGAGGAACATGATTAGGAAACATATCACAACATTATCATGATGGTTTAGTTGGATGGATACTTAATACTGGTCCCCATGATCGTATACGCTGAGGTATGATCATGATACATGGCAGGCTTTCTAGTGCCATCGATTTATATTGCTCATAGCGCTCTCGTAACAGGATCAATGCTTGTGGGTGTAGATGATGCTGGGGATAGAGAAGGTCGGCTTGTCCATAAATTTGGATGTAGCCTAGTTGTGACCAGTCATCGCTATATTGGTCAATGAGCAGACTGGCTTCATGGCGCGCTTCGATATTGTGCACGCGACGTAGTTGCGTAACGGAGACGCGTTTGGGTTTTTCATCGAGGGGAGTAAAAAAGCAGGTTCCATCGAAGGCATAGCAGACAGGAACAAGCGTTGGGCTCCCGTTCTCATCTGCTGTCGCCAGGCGTGCGACGCGTTGCTGATGCACAAAAGCGATTTCTGTTGCTGTTAGTTGTGTGCGTTGTGCCATCGACGGACCTTTATTTTTAGTTGCTGGAGTTTAACGTCCAGCTACTTTGATTTTTTCGACAAAAAAATATCCTTTTTTGTACTCATCTTTGTGGGGCAGATTACCAAAATATATGGCATTTGTCTCTTTGAACAGTATATAACAAGTTTGAGTAAATTGCCTATTGGATAAAAACGTGGGAAGTTTGCCAGGTGGGTAATTAGAAGTTATCCTCACTAAAAAAAGCTCATCTCAGAAATAGGTGACTCGCGTCACACGTTACTGAAATGAGCTTTTTTAATTGTAATGAATGCTTAATTAGTACAACCAAACTTCTTACAAAGGCCCTTGCTCGTCAAGAAATCCTTGGCAGTTTGGTAGATGGCTCTGTCCGGCGACATGCCAGAATTCATGTTGTTTGTGACATCCTGCTGGAGTTGTAAGCTTACCTGCGTGGTGATGTCTGGTGCCAGAGCATTTAGGGTAGTGGCGATGTCTGGTGATTTTTGCAGCACGCTATCACGTACGATTGGAGCTGGATGATAAGCAGGGAAGGCGTTCTTATCATCTTGTAGTACTGCAAGTTTATCAGCGGTGATCAGGCTGTCGGTTGAGTAGCAGAAGTTCGCCTGTGATTGTCCGCTTTGAACTTCTTTAAATCCAATGCTATAGTCAACTTTATTGATTGCTTTGAAGCTTGCCAATGTTAGATTGTATTTTGCTTTCAAATAGTCAACTACATAGGCACTATCGCTTGGCAGATCAAAGGTGATTTGTTTGGCTTGAGCTGCAAGATCCGAGATCGTTTTGAGACTGCTACCCTGCTTTACACAGACTGCATAGGTGTCATTGAGTGGTGAGTAATCCAACCAGTCAATATCGAACTGACTTTTGAAGCCTGCTTTGACAGTGTTATAATCTGTCTGATCGTTCAATGAGGATGTTTTTTTGAGTGCATCCAGGCCAGTTGCTGTGAATTCTGGATAGAGATCAATTGCTCCACTTTTGATACCAGTAAAGACGATGGTGTTATTACCAAAGGCAGCTTTCTCGTTCACTTTAAACCCTGCATCTCTGAGGTCAAGGGTGTAGAGCTTGGTGAGGATTTTTGATTCTGTATCAAGTTTACCACCTACTGTTATGGTGATATTTGCATTAGGATCATTTTTGTTGGTGGTAGTGGCAGTGTTACCTCCACAAGCAGATAAGATCAGCAAGGGTACACATACGAGTAGAAACAAAGATTTGGCTCGTAATGAGCGGAATAATGAATCCATTTTTACTCCTGAAGGATCGAACAATCAACAATGGAAAGACTGGGCAAATTGTCAATAAAGCCACAGTGGCAGTCAATGCTTCTATGAATGCTTTGGACGACATTGTCCAGAAATAGTTATACTACCTCTGCAATAGCACGCAGACCTTTTGGTGTGAGCACATATTGTAACCAACTCATAAACAATTCTACGAATATGGCAAGAATCGCGACTGGTATTGCACCTGCTAGAATAGCAACGTTATCCAATCTATTTAAGCCATCGATAATATATTCTCCATAGCCACCGGCTCCGATGATAGCGGCCAGAGTCGCTGTCGCTACAATCTGAACCGCTGATGTGCGTATGCCAGCGGCAATAATAGGGAGAACGAGTGGTGTCTGTATGCGGCTAATAATTTGCCATGTTGTCATGCCCATACCGCGAGCAGCATCTGTGATGGCTGGATCAATACCCCTAATGCCCGTATAGGTATTTAATAGAATCGGCGGAATACCCAGTACAATCAGAGCTGTCACTGTTGGCTTGAAGCCCACTCCAAGATAAGGAAGAGCCGCAATAAGAAATGCAATGACTGGAACCGCACGCATTAAACCACTTAAATTCACTGCCGTGAATGCAGCGAGCGCATTACGCGAGACGATTACTCCCAAAGCTACTCCGATAACAATAGCAAAAAAAATCGAGAACGCGCAAATTTGCAAATAAGCAATTGAATGGCTTACAAATTCATTTGTTGGGTCTGTAACAAACTGCCACAGTTCATTCATTGTATCTCTCCTATGCGACAGCCGTCGCGCTACGTCCTCGACTCAGGAGTATTTGAATGCCGAGCAAAATGATGTCAGCCACAACTGCGAATAGGCTCATGAGAATAGCCCCTGCCACAATAGCGTCCTGGTATCCGCTGGTAAGATTTTTGAATATGAGGTCTCCTAAACCACCTTGATCAACCAGGGAGGCGAGGGAGGCCGTACCAACCGTTGTCACTGTAGCGATACGGATACCTGCAATGATGACTGGTAATGCTAGTGGCAGCGTGACCTTTGTGAGAAGTTGCCATCTGTTCATACCCATCGCTCTGCCTACTTCAAGCAGCAGTGGATCGATGCCGTTAATCGCTGTGGCTGTGTTGCGAATAAGTACCAATTGTGTATAGGCAACCAGTGGGATCATAATTGTAGCTGTGCTCAAGCCAATTGCTGGAACGGTAATTAATAAAGCCACCAGGGCGATGCCTGGAATGCTGTATAAAATACCTGTGAAGGTAATGACTGGTGTGTAGAGCCAGCGGTTGCGTGCTACTAAAATCCCGACCGGAATGGCAATGATCAGTGAAATAAGCATCGCTACGCCGACGAGATACACATGCCGCAAAAGTAAATTTGGAATGCTACCGGGATCAGTCAGATCATAATTATAGCCACTCAGCAAATACTTCATAGAACTCCTTCAATCAATTATGGTCAGAGCTAGTCTTATTATAGGGCTGAAGTTGCCGGTGACATTGCTCCTTCACGTAATTGTGCGATTTCATGGTTGATGCTGACAAGGGTCACATAACCTGTATGTTGTTGGCTCTGGGGATCGTTGGTGGCAAGGGCGGGGGCGTTGGTAGCGAGGAGTTTCAGAAGTGCATCAAGCAAAGTAGCCTCTGTTGATATTTCTGGTACGTCGCCCCAATGCGCTGATGAGACCGCCTCTGGCCGAGTATCCATCGCATTAGCGATTGGTAGATATTGTAGTTGGCGTAATATATTATCGGCACCTACAAGCTGGCGGACAAAATCGTTGGCTGGTTGTGCTAGTAACTCGACCGGTGTACCTAACTGCATAAGTTTCCCTTGCGAGAGTACGGCAATCTGATCGCCTAATTTGAATGCTTCTTCCATGTCATGTGACACAAATAGGATTGTTTTATGCACACCTCTTTGGATTCGTAATAGCTCATCTTGCATGCGTGCGCGCGTGATGGCATCGAGTGCACCAAATGGCTCATCCATTAATAAGATCGTAGGATCGGTAGCTAGAGCACGAGCTAATCCGACACGTTGTTGTTGTCCACCTGAAAGTTGGCGAGGAAAGCGTTTCCTATATTCATCTGGAGGAAGCCCAACAAGATCCAGTAGCTCATCGACGCGTTGATTTATTTTCTGTTTGCTCCATCCACCAGCGATATCGGCTGTGACGCGAACATTTTCAGCAATATTCATATGAGGGAAGAGGCCAACCTGTTGAATGACGTAGCCGATGCGGCGACGTAGCTGGATGGGATTTTCCTGAAGAATATTTTTTCCTTCAATCAAAATTTCACCAGATGTAGGTTCAATCAAACGATTGACCATACGCAATAACGTTGTTTTTCCTGATCCTGAGGTTCCAACGAGCATACATGTGCTGCCTTCTGGTACCTCAAAACTAACTGCATCAACGGCTGGGGTCTGTGTGCCTGAATACTTTTTAGTGATTTCATTAAATACAATTGTTGCCATGCAGTAACATTTCCTCTCATACGTTTCTGGTGTCACTCAACGATTTTTGAGCTCTAACTAGCTCTGACTATAGTACGCTGCAATAGTACTGTTCGTCTCGCTAAATTTTTTGATCGACGCGATTGCACTCCTGCTTATTATAAGTATGCAACTTTTGTGTAACGACTGTTACTTATATATCATACTGTAAATATTGAAATTTGACTAGCCTCGTATTACCCAAATCTTTTTGTGCTTCCCAATAACTGCGTTTTTTGAAGATACATATTGGTACGTAAATATATATTATGAAGTGCCAGGAAATTCAGGTTGAGAAATAAGACCTTCAACATCTTATTTTCTAGTCCTTTTGTATGCTTTATGTTAAGAATTTGGACACAATCAAGCTTTTCTGTTTACTCTACAAGTAGATGACTATGCTGATTTTTTCCTCTAGCGTCGCTTATTTCTAGTGTTTCAGAGATTTAGGATACTTGTAGGTCGTTATCTCGTGAGGAGAGGTGTATGAAACATCGATTAATACAGATATTATGGTTATGGGGGCTTGTTATTGTAGTGATTGGAGCAGGGATTGCTGGTATCTCTGTTATGGCTCACGCGCAATCCGATCAGCGTGTATCTATGGTAGGGCAGACTGCACCCCTTATCCAGCAGGCACAGATGATTGGCAGCGTTCAATCGCAGCAACAAATGCAACTCTCAATTGGACTCCAATTGCGTCATAAAACGGCCTTGAAACAGTTGTTGCAAGCGATCTATAAACCTGGTTCTACTCAATATCATCAGTTTCTCACTCCGCAACAATTTGAGGCTGACTTTAGCCCAACGGCGGAACAGCGGCAGCAGGTGATTGACTATCTCGTTAACCAGGGCTTGGAGGTAGATAGTGTTTCTTCCAACGGTTTACTTATCGATGCACACGGTAGCTCGGATCAGGTAGAATCCGCATTTGATGTGCACATGCATAACTATCGTGTCGGCTCGTATACCTTCTATGCTAATGCTGATGAGCCAACTATGCCTAGTGCGCTATCACCTATCATCATGTCGATAGGTGGATTGGACAACAGCACCCAATATCAGCCATTATCCTATCGTCTACCTCAAGCAAGTGTCGCTTATACTCAGCCTCAATTAGCTGGTGCCTATGACATGAATCCACTGTACCAGAATGGTACCCAGGGGGGCGGTCAGAATATTGCTGTGTTTGAATTAGATGGCTATCAACCAGCGGATATTAGTCAATTTGCAACTGATAATAATCTCAATCCACCGTCACTAAGCAATGTGCTGGTGGATGGCTTTAATGGTGACGCGGGACCAGGAGCTATTGAAGCCGAGTTGGATCTGGAAGTTATTAATGAAGTTGCTCCCCAGGCTCATCAAATTGTCTATGAAGGTCCAAACTCAACCCAGGGAGTTAATGATACATACAACCGCATTGTAACTGATGACCAGGCACATGTGGTGTCGGTGAGTTGGGGGCAGTGCGAGGCTCAGTCGGGCGTGACTGAGTTACAAACTCTTGATACTATTTTCCAGCAAGCAGCGGCGCAAGGTATATCCATTTTTGCCGCTTCGGGTGACTCTGGTGCCTTTGACTGTAATACACAAAGTCGTGCAGTTGATGCGCCAGCCAGTGATCCTTATGTGACAGGTGTTGGAGGAACCAATCTCCAACTCGCTAATGACAATACGTATGGTGGTGAGTCTGCCTGGAGTAGTCCTACATCTGTCCAGAGAAGTGCGAATGGAGCAGGTAGCGGTGGTGGTCTCAGCGCTGTCTTTAAGCAACCGACATGGCAAGTTGGTCCCGGTGTGACGAACCAATTCAGTGATGGTCAGCGTGAAGTTCCTGATGTCTCTGCCAACGCCGATCCCAGATCAGGATATGCTATATTTTGCACAGCCAGCGCATCTGGTTGTCCTGCGACTGGAAATATCATTGTTGGAGGAACCAGCGCTGCTGCGCCGTTGTGGGCGGCCAGTACAGCTCTCATCAACGAATTTAGGCAACAAAATGGTCAAGGACGTAGCGGTTGGGTCAATCCATTATTGTATACGTTAGCGAATACCCAACAGCCGTTTCAACCGTTTCATGACGTGACAAGCGGAACGAATCTTTTTTATCCGGCCACACCTAACTATGATCTGGCTACTGGACTAGGTTCGCCTGATGTCTACAATATAGCGCGTGATGAGCTTGGTTAAAGCTTCTGATGCTACTTGAACTGTTACACGTATATTCGTGGCACCATCTGTAACCTCTAAAATGAGAAATGTCATATAGCCAGACATGAGCTAACCCGGTTGCCATAACGACCGGGTTAGTCTATATTCAATCCTGCCAAGAAGCCTCTTCAGCGTTGAGGAGTGCTATCGACTGAGTATCACTTCACAATCACAGTTAAATTCATGTTTTGATGGACTGTACAATATATCTGAAAAGTTCCAGCCGTATTGAATGGTCCGATGCTACCACTACCATAGCCATTAACCTGTAAATTATCTAATTTGGGTGCGCCTGCTTCAATCCCAGGTTTAGGAATCGCACCATCCCATGTGCCATTAGCCATGATATGCACTGGCGCATCATCATTTATGAGCGTGATTTTCGCACCTTTTTTGATCGTTATCGAAGATACTTTGAAATCTGTCTCTCCCATATGGACAGGATTGGGGCCAGTGGCTGTGTGCCCACCAAGAGAACATGCTGAAATTATTATCGCTATGAGACTTGCAACAACAAGTGCTCCAAATATTTTTTTCATCGTTCGTTTTGTGCTCCTGGAGCTATAATTATAAGGATCGTACGTCTTTTTTCATTGCTCTAATGTCTAGACCTGTGAAGATGTATATATCCAACGTTGCCTGACAAGGTCACGGTAGTATTCACTGACTTATTATAGTTTCGGTGGCACAAAAATGCTACCCAATCTTACTGCCCAGTTTTGGTGATGGGATTTTCTATTTTGACTGTTTGATCATGCTATGCTTGGCGATGCGTTTCGTTGTTGGCCTGTTGTTGTTCAGGTGTGGTTGGTTCTAAATTGACCACAATTGGGTCCTGGGAATTGCGTACAATTACCCATTGAGAAGGTTCGTTCGATGGATTGAGTTCCTGATGTGGCACAAAAGGTGGTACATAGATAAAATCCCCTGACTCAACCTCCTCGGAGAATTCCAGAGCATTTCCCCAGCGTATTCTGGCATGACCAGATACTACGTAAATTACTGTTTCGAGTTCTCCATGATGATGTTTGCCGCTGGCCACATGGGCTCCTACCGTGGTAATACCTGCCCAAATGCCTTTTGAACCGGCCAGTTGTTGTGAGACAGCGGCGACTCGCTGCATGCCGGGTGTTTGTGGCGTATTGCTATCGAATTGGTGTGGCTTGATGACCTTCACTCCATCTGATGGGAGTACTGAGTCATCTTCATGTAAACTCATGTGCACTGGCTCCTTTGTAATAACTTGGATACTGAATTTATGACATAGTCGCATTATCAGGACCGAGCGTCAAGTGACCCGAGTCTCTTCAATCAAACCTCCTGTCGCACCTGCTTAACCAGACAAAAGTGCACCGCCCCCAAAGTGAAAATCGTTGCTTGACAGACTTGAGGTGATCGTGTATGATTTATTTTAATATAAGTTAACGCGCTGATCGGGATTAGTAGATAAGTGTCTTTCAGATAGCGAGCCGAGAGGGTGAAAGTCGGTAGTGAGAGCTTGTATCGAACCCACCTGAGAGCGTCAGTGAAACCTGACCGGATTCCTTCGCCGTTATTGAGAAGGCGCGGTTTTTTGTTGACCGCATGAGTGGAGCTATGCTATGAATAGCTAGTTCAAAAGAGGTGGTACCACGGGTTTATATGCTCGTCCTTTGTAGGGGCGAGTTTTTTTATGCTCGTTTGTAGATAGAAGAGAAAAGGAATTTATATGGTCAACGAAGAGAAGTATGTTGAGGATATCGTCGATCAGGATGATAACTTCTCCATGTGGTACAACCAGGTTGTGCGCAAAGCAGAGCTTGCTGATTATTCGCCGGTCCGTGGTTGTATGATTATTCGTCCATATGGATATGCTCTATGGGAAAATCTTCAGCGTGTCGTAGATGCTCGTTTCAAAGAGAATGATGTGGAGAATGCCTACTTCCCGCTTTTGATTCCTCAAAGCTTCCTGCAAAAAGAGGCCGAGCATATCGAAGGATTTGCTCCGGAGGTGGCCTGGGTGACCAGAGGAGGCGGTGAGGAGTTAGAGGAGCCGTTGGCGATCCGTCCGACGAGTGAGACGATCATCGGTTATAGCTTTTCCAAATGGATTCAGAGCTATCGGGATCTCCCTTTGATTATTAATCAATGGGCTAATGTGATGCGTTGGGAAAAGCGTACAGCTCTGTTTTTGCGTACCTCCAAGTTTCTCTGGCAGGAGGGCCATACTGCGCATCGTACACTCGATGAGGCTGAAGCTCGCACTAGACTCATGCTTGAGGTCTATCGTGCTGTGGCTGAGGAGGATGCTGCTATCCCTGTGATTACTGGTCGCAAGAGCGAAAATGAGAAGTTTGCTGGCGCTCTACGTACCTATTCAATCGAGGCTATGATGGGTGATGGGAAAGCACTACAGTCCGGTACCAGTCACAATTTGGGCGAAAATTTCGCTCGCAGCTTTGATATCCAATTCCTTGATGCTGATGGCCAACGCAAATATTGCTCAACGACTAGTTGGGGGATGAGTACGCGCATGATTGGTGGTCTGATCATGGTACATGGTGACAAATCCGGCTTGATCCTACCACCGCGTCTGGCTACATATCAGGTTGTCATCGTCCCTATCTGGCGCAAGGAAAAAGAACGAGAAGCAGTCAATGAACTGGTCAATCGCGTTGAAAAGATGCTCAAAGGTAAGGTTCGTGTGAAAGTGGACCGT
Organism: uncultured Chloroflexia bacterium; assembly: GCA_963699315.1. Taxonomy (GTDB): domain Bacteria; phylum Chloroflexota; class Ktedonobacteria; order Ktedonobacterales; family Ktedonobacteraceae; genus Dictyobacter. The sequence continues at coordinate 1,036,460 of OY969433.1, read as the reverse complement.
AGCGATAACACTCCTGGCTGGAAATACAATGAGTGGGAACTACGTGGAGTGCCTGTCCGTATGGAAATTGGTCCGCGTGATGTCCAGAACAACAACGTGATGCTGGTCCGCCGTGATAATCGCGTGAAAGAGGCTGTTCCGGTAGAGGCTTTGGAGACGCGCTTGCCAGAACTCTTAGAAGAATTGCAGAAAGCACTGTATCAGCGTGCGCTGGCGTTCCGTGAGCAGAACACCTATAGCACCGAGAGCTATGATGAGTTTAAGCAAATCATTGCGGAGAAGCGTGGTTTCATCCGTGTGAAATGGGCCGAAGATAGTGCGGCCGAACTGGCAATAAAAGAAGAGACGAAAGCGACGTTGCGCGTCATTCCATTTGATCAACCTGAAGGTGGAGTACAAGGCAAGTGTATCTACACAGGCAAGCCTGCAACATGTGAAGCCATCTTCGCACGTGCCTACTAAACCATCGGATATGTAGAGAGGGGATGAAGCGATGCTAATATGTCTTGCTCCGGACTTACAGACGCGTATTCCTGCGGTTACTTTCGGTATGGCGACTATCAGTGGTGTTCAGGTTCGCGCTGGCGAGGAACGCTTATGGCAGCAGATCGAAGAGCTGAGTCGACAGATGAGCCAGCAGTTTACGTTAGAAAAACTTTCGGAGCAGCCGCATATCACAGCAGTGCGGAGCATGCAGAAATCCTTTGGCTTTGATCCAACGCGCTATCGACCTTCATCGGAGGCTCTCTTGCGTAGGATACTCAAAGGACAGGGATTGTATCAGATCAATACGGCTGTCGATGTTAATAACTTTTGTTCGTTGGAGTTCGGTTTACCGATGTGTGTGTACGATCTTCAGCATGTCAGAGGTGGAGTGAGAGTCTGTATCGGGGAGCCAGATACTGCCTATCCTGGTATTGGACGCCAGACTTTTCAAGTAGGAAATAAGGTAATCATTGCCGACGATGAGGGTGTGATGGGTACAACTGTCTCTGATTCGGAACGTACCCGCGTGACGATAGAGACGACACAGATATTAATCGCCATCTATGCTCCATCGACCAGTGATCGTGCAACGATTCAGCGCTACGCATTAATCGCCGCGCAGCGGATGATGGAGTTCAATGGTGGACAGGTGAGCGATATAGATGCTGTTAGTGTGCAGGAGTGTTTATGAGGGTTTCTCAACTATTTACATCAACTTTACGTGAAGTGCCTCGCGAGTCTGAAGGGGCCAATCAGGAGCTGTTGGTACGCGCTGGATTTGTGCGTCAATTGACTTCAGGCGTCTATAGCTTTTTGCCGCTGGGTCATCGTGTGATTCAGAAGGTCTCTACGATTGTGCGTGAGGAGATGAACAAGGCTGGCGGTCAGGAAGTGACAATGCCAGTTATCCAACCAAAGGATATCTGGGAGGCTAAACCGGCTAATGGTGGTCCTTCACGTGCGGAGAGTATGGATGTTCTTTTTAATGTTATCGATCGTAGAGGTCGTGCGATGGTCCTTGGTCCAACGCATGAGGAAGTTATAACCCTGTTGGCAAAAGAGTTTGTGCGCAGTTATCGCGATCTACCACAACTTATTTACCAGATTCAAGTAAAATTGCGGGATGAGCCACGTCCTCGTGGCGGTTTGCTGCGCACCCGCGAATTCTTGATGAAGGATCTCTATAGCTTCGATGCTGATGCTGAGGGGATGCATAAGAGTTATACTGCTATGTTCGATGCATATCAAGCTATCTTCCGACGCTGTGGTTTACGTTTTATTGTTATCCAGGCTGACAGTGGAGCCATTGGCGGCAAGGATTCGCAAGAATTTATTGCTATCACTGACGCTGGTGAGGATGAAGCTGTTCAATGTGCTACTTGTGGCTATGCGGCAAATGTTGAGAAGGCTGAGTTTGTGCGCGAAGAATTGGTATCAGAGCCTGAAGTTGCGCTTGAAGAGGTCTACACGCCTGATTGTATGGCTATTAGCGATCTGACCGCTTTCTTGCATGTTGATGCGACCAAAACTATGAAGGTCGTTTGCTATGTCATCGAAAACAAGATGATTATGGCCGTTGTACGTGGTGATCTTGAAATCAACGAAGTAAAGCTCATAAATGCTCTACGGCATGCAGGTCTCAGTGCTAGTGACCTTCATCTTGCCACCGCTGAAGAGCTGGTAAAGGCTGGCATTGTGGCTGGTTTTACGTCGCCGATTGATAAAGGGCAAGACATTCTCATACTTGCCGATACCTCATTGAAGTCGGGCAACAATTTCATTGCTGGCGCGAACCGGGTTAACTATCACGTGAAGAACGTGAATTTTCCACGAGATTTTCGTGCGGATGCCTGGGAGGATCTTGCCTCTGCTTATGATGGCGCTCGCTGTGTCAACTGTGGTGGCATACTACATATGGTGCGAGGGAGCGAATTAGGGCATATCTTTAAGCTAGGGACGAGATATAGTGATCTCTTTGGTGCCACCTTTTTAGATGCTCAAGGTAATGACCAGCCTCTCTTGATGGGTTGTTATGGCATTGGTGTTGGCCGTATGATGGCGATTGCCGTTGAGCAGTACCACGACGAGAAAGGGATTATCTGGCCCTTTGGCATCGCCCCTTATCAGCTTGCACTGGTGGGATTGGATCTCGATAAAGGGGAAAATGGGAGCATTGCTGAGCAACTCTATCATGATCTGCTGGCAGCGGGTATTGAAGTTCTGTTCGATGATCGCATCGAGAGTGCGGGCGTCAAATTTAATGATGCTGATCTGATAGGTCTACCCTTGCGTGCTGTCATGAGTAAACGCTCCCTAAAAAATGGAGGTATTGAGCTCAAGTTGCGTTCTCAGAAGGAGAGTCGTATTGTCCCTCTTGCAGAGGCAGTGCCGGTTATCTTGGATGAGATACGGAAGGGGATTGCTCACCAGGCATAAGTTTCCATCAATGGAGATGTTTCTATCATCTGTTCAAAATTGTTATTCTCTATAAGGAACGATCACAAGTGGATATTACCATTCGTGAAGCATGCATGGAGGATAGTTATGCTATCACTACCATTCACCGTGAATTAGGTTGGTCTGAGCATATTAAGCAGGAAGCATTTTCTACTGCACAGACGGAGATTGTAAAGCGTCTTGAGCGCTCTTTCAAAGAGCAGACACATACAATTTTAGTCGCAGAGGAACAGTCGCAGGAGGTTGATGCGCATCGCGTTGTTGGATATGTTGCTGTCCATTGGTATGCACATTTAATGCGTGGTGATGATGGTTACGTCTCCGAATTATTTGTGCATCCTGATATGACTGGACGCGGTATCGGTGGACGTTTATTGACAACAATTGAAACATATGCACGTAAACGTGGTTGTTCACGTTTACTGCTTATGAATTGGCGTATTCGTGAATTGTATGTACGTAAATTTTATACGAAACACGGATGGGAAGAAATGGGCGATGCGGCTTTTTTCTCTCTGAACTTATCTGCCACCTCATTATAATATAATCGAGCAACTAGAGCGTCGATAATACGTTCTCTCAGGTTTAGCGTAGAAAAGATTTATTCGTAGAAATGAGAGGAAAGGTGTTTATGCAGTCGTTACCTTTCTATCCGCAAGGTTTTCGTTCATGCGCGAAAAGCATTGGCATTAGAGATACGACACTCGACTTTACAATCATCGCCTCTGATGTACCAGCATCTGCGGCGGCGATGTTCACACAGAGCCGTTTTTGTGGTGCGGCGATTACTGTCGGACGCGAACATATTGCTGATGGACAATTGCAGGCATTTGTGATCAATAGTAAAAATGCTAATGTCGCTACTGGCGAGCAAGGCTTGGCGAATACTCGTGAGATTGTACAGTTAGTTGCGGATGAACTGCACATTGCTCCACAGGATGTACTTCCCTCCTCTACTGGAGTCATTGGCTGGCAGTTGCCAATGGATAAATTGCGTACAGGTATTCGTGGCATACGGTCTGAACTACAGGCAGGACAACTCCATGTCTCCGCCCATGCCATCATGACAACGGATACACGTCCCAAGATGCATGCCCGTAAGATCGGAGACGCCATACTGGTTGGTATGTCCAAAGGCGTTGGCATGATCGAGCCAAACATGGCGACCATGCTAACCTATTTTGTAACCGATGCTCTCATTGCTCCTGATCAACTGCAACAATGTCTGCATGACGTTGTCAATCTCTCGTTTAACATGATTAGTGTTGATACTGATACTAGCACCAGTGATACTGTTGCGATTATGGCTAATGGCTTAGCGGGAGGTGTACCTCTAGCCGATTTTCGTCAAGCACTGCTCGAAATGTCGATCGAGCTGGCCAAAGATCTGGCTAGCGATGGTGAAGGTGCCACAAAACTACTAGAAGTAACAGTAGAGCAGGCCACATCATTCGAGCAAGCGAAGAAAGTCGCCAAATCGATCGTAAACTCACCACTAGTCAAGACAGCTATCTTTGGCACCGATCCTAATTGGGGCCGTGTTGCCATGGCGATTGGTAAATGTTCTGAATATACAGATATTGTGCCAGAAAAAGTAGCCATCAGTTTTGGCGACCTGCTCATGTATCAAGGACAGCCTCTTCCCGAAGTAGATTTAGCACAACTAGAAGCCTATTTGCACAATGCAGAAGTAGCGATTCGGGTTTCTCTGGGTATCGGTGATGCTAGAGCGACCGTCTGGGGTTGTGATCTCACCTACGAATATGTCAAAATCAACGGCGAATATACGACATAGTCCCCTGCTTTTCTCCTGGTTTTTTGGGATGACGCATGTGTCCTATAATAAAGCCGCCAGAAAAATATCAAGCAGGATATTTTTCTGGCGGCACATCTCTAGCAACGAGAGTTGCGTTGCGAAATGCATATAAGATGATGGCACCGATTTGATTTTTTTGATCGATCTTAACTGGCATAACTATAGCTAGAAAAGTAGCATTGGTAGAGCTCGCACGATTTTTAATAAGTGCTAAAATGAGATATTAGAGCTTGCTTTATTACGTTGTGTCGACTATAATTAAGCGATAGAGATTTTATCAGGCTCAACTCTAAAGAATGGTGACGTATGAAAGTCGCGCTGAAATATGGAACCCAAAAAGGTCGTTATATCCCGAAGTTCTACGTTTTTCGGGGTTTCCACTTGTCAACTTGCTACCCCTGAGCCTCCCTTCTGATTTATCTTCTTCATTCAATCTTTAGAGCATTGTTGCTACTTTCACTTTTTCATATCTTCCGTAGATCATTTGTGTGCATGTTGTAGTTTATTGACGCTCTTTTCCTTATAGTCAGATGCTAGCTATATATATAAGAGTGCATATGGTTTCTTTGTACCTATCTTGAAAGACAGGTTTTCCATGTCCACAAGCACCGGGTCGCTTGTTAGCTTGAGCGCGATACTGTGCTGTTTGATGTATGCGGATCGATGGTGGCGTGGATTTGCTTTTGCCGCATTGCCGGAAAGGTTCTATATGAGTTCGGATGGTTTACTAAAGGCCCTGAATGACTCCCAACGCTACCTTGATATTGTCCATAAGCCTCAATTGGGAAAACGAGAGGCGGAATGGTTGGTCGAAACCACCGTTGAGAATTTCGCAAAATACTACAATAGTGGTTTTATTGAGTATCGTAAAGCTGTCACTGAAGCTGGCGACTTTGCGTCTGTGGAATGGACGGGGCGAGGGGCAACCTTCAGAGATGTATTAGGGAAAGAGTATATAGATTGTGTGGGTGGCTTTGGCCTGTTTAATCTAGGTTGGGCACATCCCAAAGTCATCGGGGCCGTACAAGCACAGTTACAAAAGAGTCCATTGCCGACGCAAGAATTGCTTGATCCTCTGCGTGGGATGCTTGCTCATCTGTTGGCTCAGATGACTCCTGGCGATATTCAGTATAGTTTCTTTGTGGGTAGCGGTACAGAGGCTGTAGAAGGGGCTATGAAGATCGCGAAGCTCTATACACGTAAGAGTGGGTTTATTGCCTCTGTACGTGGTTTCCATGGGAAAACGACCGGCTCCCTTGCGTTGACGGGTAAAGCCATGTTTCGACGTCCGGCGATGCCACTCCATACAAACATTTATCACGTACCCTTTGGGGATGCCGATGCGGTTGAGCAACAATTAAGTATAGCGCGTGAGGTTGGTAACGATATTGCCGCTGTTGTGATGGAGCCGATTCAGGGTGAAGCTGGAGCTATTGTACCTCCTGACGATTTCTGGCCCCGCCTGCGCCAGATATGTGATGAGTATGAGGTGTTGTTGATTGCCGATGAGGTGCAGACTGGTATGGGCCGCACTGGCAAGTTGTGGGGTGTTGATCATTGGAATGTGGCCCCTGACATTATTACTTCAGCGAAGGCTCTTGGCGGTGGGGTGATGCCGATAGGTGCTTTCATGGCAACTCCTAAGATTTGGAGCGTCTTTAATAGTAATCCTTTTATTCATACCTCGACAACTGGAGGTAATCCACTAGCTTGTGCTGCTGCTATTGCGGCGATTAATGCAACTCTAGAAGAAAATCTAGTGGAGCAAGCAGCTGAGAAAGGGGATTACTTTATCCGACAATTGCGTGATATCGCGAGCCGTCACAGCGATATTTATACTGATATTACTGGCAAAGGCCTGCTTATTGGACAACATTTTGTCAATGATGATATTGGGTATGAAATTGCTGCTGGCCTGTTCAAGCGTGGCGTTTTAATTTCTGGCACACTGAATAACTCCCGTGTCATTCGTGTTGAACCTCCCCTGGTCATAACCAGAGAGGAGATAGATACAGTCTTGAATAGATTGGAAGATACTATTCAATCGCTGCACTCATCTCTATCTGGTCCTGCTCTAAATATTTCTGATGCTTCTGCTCTATAGAGCGTGTGAGAGAACACTGACCAGCAAGGACTTTTCAAGCATCGAAAAGTCCTTGCTGGTCAGTGTTCTTCCTCGGCTGTCCAATCCCGATATTCTGACAACTCAACTCTGATTATATGTGGCTGCTCGTTTTGTGTAACTGTGGTATTGCTGGCTGTGGGTTCCCGTTGAGCAAGCCCTTGGGCATAGCGAGTCTTATCGTAATTAGATCGCTCATGTGCCATGTCGGTCAGGCGTTTATCAAACCAGTTTGCGATAAGCGCACCAGTAATTGCACCACCTGTCAGAGCTATGATTTTGATGATTGCATTTCCAATAGTTTTGCCATTATCATTTTCCATCAAACTAACCTTTCATTCCTTATTAACCTCAACGCTGTGATCAACTATATGCTATAAGTGTATACGTTGGAGATGCCTTGCGGGATTGTATTATAGCGGAAAAAGTTTTTTGTGGGTAGCCCATTGATTCTAGTACCAGAAAGGGCCCATAATGGTGATCAGATTTGTATAATTATATGAAAAGTCCATCTATGTGTTAAAATCTGCTACTAAGTTCGATACGATGAGCGGATTGCCACTAGAGAGAGATGCGTGATTGTAGGAAATGTATTAGCTTATATCTGATGGCTGAGACTTATTTTGTGCAAATGTTTTTTATGAGAGTGTGAGGATGTTAATGGATGAATTGCGAAGGCGTATCCAGGTGGCTCGCGGTGAACTGCCTGCGGATTTGTTGCTCCGTAATGCTCAACTGGTGAATGTGTGTAGTGGCGAGTGTTACCTGGCTGATGTGGCAATTGCTGATGGAGTTGTTGTGGGTGTTCTCGCTCAGCAACATGATTCTGCTGTGAGTTACCAAGCTCACGAAGTACGCGATTTGCAAGGACGCTGGCTAGCCCCTGCTCTGATTGATGGGCATATGCATATTGAAAGTACGATGCTAACTCTCGCTGAATTTGCTCGTCTGGTGGTTCCGCGTGGTGTGACATCTGTGATGCTCGATCCACATGAATTTGCGAATGTACTGGGCCTTGATGGTATTCGCTATGTGTTGGAGTCTGGCCGAGGATTGCCTCTATCTTCTTATGTTATGTTGTCATCTTGTGTACCAGCATCGAGTTTTGAGAGTCCCTATCAGACTTTACTAGCTGAAGACCTTTTGCAATTGTTAGATGATCAGCATGTACTGGGTCTGGCTGAGATGATGAATGTTCCCGGTGTGCTGAGCGCTGATGCACAGGTGCTAAAGAAGATCAAAACGACGCGAGAACATGCGCTGGTTGTTGATGGACATGCTCCTGGTGTTAGTGGACGTGATTTGAATGCTTATGCGGCGGCGGGTATTATGTCGGATCACGAATGTACGACGGCGGAAGAGGCCCGACAACGTCTACGTCTGGGTATGTGGTTAATGATTCGTGAAGGATCAGCTGCTCAGAATTTGGAAGCTCTCCTGCCTGTTGTACAAGAGCTTCATCCTCCCAGAGTCTTTTTTGTGACCGATGATCGTGATCCCGCAGACATTATGACTCGTGGACATATCAATTCAATGGTGCGCCGTGCGATTGAACTCGGTTTAGATCCTGTGGAGGCTATTCGACTGGCCTCCTTTAATACAGCTCAATATTTTGGCTTGTCCGATCGTGGTGCAATTGCTCCCGGATACGTGGCCGATCTTGTCGTCTTAGACGATTTGCATACCTTTCAGGTTGCTCAGGTCTATAAGGACGGTGTCCTAGTGGCTCAAAATGGTCAGCTAGAAGTCTCAATTACACAGGAGCCTCCCAATATAGCCGGAATAACAGGAACCGTTCATATTGGAAATATTTCTGAAGCGGATCTACGTATCGCCGGGAGACCAGGTCTGGTTGAAGTTATCGGCATACAGCCTGGTCAGATAACGACCGTGCATTTGCAGGAGGAGGCACCATTTCGTCAAGATGAACTCGTTGCTGATCCTGAACGGGATTTGCTCAAGCTGGTTGTGATTGAGCGACATCATGCCAGCGGAAATGTTGGACTTGGATTGGTCAAGGGTTTTGGCTTGCGAACAGGAGCTATCGCTTCAAGTGTTGCTCATGACGCTCACAACATCGTCATTGCGGGTGTAAATGATAGTGATATCATACAGGCAGCGTATGCGTTAGAGAAGATGGGTGGAGGCTTTGTCTGCGTCGTAGATGGTTGCGTACAAGCGAGTGTGCCGTTGCCAATAGGGGGATTAGTCTCGCCTTTACCTGCTGCTGAGGTTGTTCAGCAGTTGCAAGCCTTGGATAAGGTAGCTGCCGAACTTGGATGTCTTCTGGAGCACCCTTGTATGACGCTTAGTTTTCTCTCACTCTCTGTGATTCCGTCGCTTAAATTGACGGATCAAGGATTAATTGATGTCGAAACGTTTACTCGTATCCCTCTACAAAGGTAATACGTATGCTACTCGATTTGATTGAATATCATTGGGCAGAGGATATCGATGATGTCCTTCTCCTGCTAGGCCGCCTTGATGTTAAGACGGTGCCGTTGGCGGGCGGAACGTATTTACTGGGTATGCAAGATGATAGTATTGAGTCCGTGGTTGATTTGCGTGATCTGGAGCTAGCCTATATTTCTGAAGATGCACGCAGTATACATATAGGTGCTATGACGACGCTACAACAAATGGTCGAGGCACCACTTCTAAAGGACTTTATGGCTGGCCTATTGGCCCGTGCTGCCCGGCTTTCTTCCTCGTCACGCTTAATACGTAATAGTGCGACCATTGGTGGTACTGTTGCCACTGGCAGTGCTTCTCAGGCTGATCTACTGACCGCATTAGCGGTACTGGACGCTGAGGTGGTTGTGCGTTCTGGTTCGAAGACCCAGGTCGATCTTCGTGGCGGAACGACCATGCATCCTGGTCTAGCTCTTTCAGGTGTTGTCTATAAAGGGAAACAGGAACGCCGTATTGCGTGTTGCGATGTCCAGCAAGATCGACGTCCCGGTGAACTTATTATTGAGATTGTAATACCGCGTCCGAGCCTTAATAGTGGCAGCTCGTTAATGCGTGTGAGTCGTACGCCGACTGATGTTGCCCTGTTGAACGCCGCTGCTATGATCGAGATTGAAGCAAATAAATATAGCAAGGTGCACCTGGTGTTAGGTGGAGCCAATATGGAACCTACACATTTGTATGCTGTTGAGCAATTACTTCAAGGGAAGCCAATCATGAATCCGCCCAACAGCCAGAGGCTCCTCGCCATTTTGCAAGAAGGTATGGCCACATTTCGTCCACCAGCTGATATACGAGCCAGCAGTAGTTACCGACGCGTAAGTGGTATGGGGTTGGCGTATCGTACGCTCGAAGAAGCGATGAATGTAGCCTCCTGGCGCGGCATGGTGTCATCTGAAAGAGGGAGCTAGATGGAACTCGAATTACGTATCAATGGGGTTATTGAGGGGCTGGATGTTGCCCCTAATGACTCTCTGCTCTCGTTATTGCGTCGCGAGGGCCATAGTAGTGTAAAAAAAGGTTGTGAAACCGGTGAGTGCGGAGCCTGTACTGTTTTGGTTGATGGTGTACCGCGCCCAAGTTGTGTAATGTTGGCTGCTCAAGTGGGCGGATGTACATTATCGACAGTGGAAAGTTTGGGGTCAGCAGATAAATTGCATCCATTGCAGTCGGCTTTTCTTGAACTTGGGGCGACTGGCTGCGGTTTTTGTACCTCTGGTATGTTGCTTTCCTCGTATGCTCTGCTCCAACAGAATACTGCACCTACAGAAGAAGAGGTGCGTGATGCGCTTTCAGGGAATTTATGTCGTTGTACTGGTTATGCAAAACCGGTTCAGGCTGTCTTGAGAGCGGCTTCTTTGTTGCGTGGGGAAAAGGTAGAGCCGTTGCTTCATACTACTGTGATAGCTAATGAGCAGCTTGAGGCATCAGTCGACCAGTCAGGCTTAGCCATGGGTAGTGACAAGCAACGCATATTGCAAACGAGCGGAGTTGCAAAAAATATTGGTTCGGTAACAACTAAAATTCCTGTACTTACTCCGCAAATGTTAGCTGCTGCTAACGCGGTCGCACCACCCATTGTGCCTGCCTCTAAGAGACATTTGCATGTTGTTGGCACCGCTACCCCCGCACGCAATGTAATGAAGGTGATTACCGGAAAGACGGTTTTCGTTGACGATCGTTCTATGCATCAGATGGCTTATGCTCGTATCCTTACCAGTCCACATGCCCATGCCATTATTCGATCAATAGATGCATCACAAGCTAGAACATTACCTGGTGTACTGGCTGTTTTGACTTATAAAGATGTCTCTCATATAGCCTATTCTAGTGTTGAACGTGTGGGTGAGAAACTATTGCTCGATCAGTATAGTCTGGATTATATTATGCGCTATATGGGTGACCGCGTAGCAGCCGTTGTGGCTGAAACTCCAGAGGTAGCCGAACAAGCGTTGAAGCTGATCATTGTTGACTATGATGTGCAGCCAGCAATTCTTGATCAACGTCGAGCTTTAGAGCCTGGTGCGGCTTGTGTGCATGCTGAATTAGAGTCACAGGGCATCGTCGATGCCACCCGCAACATAGCCGCCCGTGTTCGTTTGGAGGTTGGTGACGTCGAACAGGGTTTTGCATCTGCCGACCATGTTATTGAGACCGAATATATAGTTCCTCCGATACAACAGGCTCCTTTGGAGAGATATACTGTTGTGACATATGTCGATGATGAAGATTATCTAGTTGTACGTACAAATAATCAGGTACCTAATTATATTCGGCGGACTTTGTCGCAACTTACGGGTCTGCCAATGCGCCGCATTCGGGTGGAGCAGCCTGAAATAGGTGGTAGCCTGGGTCTTCGACAACATATCGAGGGTGAAGATATTTGTGCTTTGTTGACCCTGGCGACAAATCGTCCCGTTAAGCTTGAATATTCGCGTGCCGACGAATTTCGTAGCAATCATGCGCGTCAACAGTATATTGTGCGCATGAAAACAGGCGTTCGACGTGATGGAGAAATTGTCTCAAGTCAAATGGTTGTTTTGGCGGATACAGGAGCTTATGGAACGCATGTATTGGCGGCACCAACGCATTCGGTTCATGCCCTGGCGCTCTACCCTTGTGCTAATATGCGTTTTCTGGCTGAAGTGCTCTATACCAACCATGCGCCGGCTGCACCGACGCAGGGTTATGATCTCCATCATGAGTTTTTTGCCCTGGAGTGCCATATGGACGACGTTGCCAAGCAACTAAGGATGGATGCTTTAGCATTTCGTCGTCGAAATTGGTTGAAAGCGGGCGATCGTTATGCGTTGTTAGCTCCTGCGGGGAATACAAGAACTGGCAATACATCGATAACTAGTTGTGGTCTGGCAACATGTACACGATTGGTAGAAGAGAAATTAGCATGGAGCACAAAGCGAGGGGTGAAGAGTAATGACCGTTATCGTCATGGCGTGGGAAGCGCTCTGGCTTTTTACGGCGCTCCTGGGGTGATGGCAGGTATAAGTGGAGCCACGATCAAGCTCAATGAGGATGGTTCTTTTGATATATTTGCTGGGCGCAGCGAAAATGGTTCCCAATTGACGACATTTCTGACTCAGATTGCAGCTGAAGTACTGGGAGTTCCTATTGCCGATATTCTTCTGCATGCCTCCGATACTAGCTCTTCTCCTGTTGAAAATAGTGGTAACGATGTTGCTGCATTCTATATGAATGGCAATGCTGTGAAGAAAGCTGCAGAACAGCTTCATCGGCAGATCCTTTCGGTCGCTGGTCGCATGTTAAGCGTTGTACCAGAAACGCTGAAAACCAGTAATGGAGTTCTCAAAGGTGCTCATGGACAGCAATTAACGGTGGCTCAAGTCTCTTCTCACTCAATGTATGTCGAAAATCGTCAGTTAATGACCACTGCATTTTGGAAAGGTCAGCAGATGCCAATGACGTTTGCTGCCCAAGGGGTAGAGATAGAAGTTGATATTGAAACGGGAGCCATACGTGTACTTAAAGTCGTAACCGCTGTTGATGCCGGTAATCCTATGAATCCGGCAGTGTTCGAGGGACAGATTGCGGGCGATGTTGCTCAAGCGTTAGGGATGAGTCTTAGCGAAGAGTTGCTCTATGATCAGCATGGAGCAGTCCTGACTACAAGTTGGCTCAATTCACACATGCTTTCTGCTTTAGAAATGCCTGAATTGCAAACGTATCTGGTTGATTCCAGCGATAGTTCTGATTTATTTGGAGCCAAGGCGATCAGTGGCATCTCACTGTATGGTATTGCTCCAGCTATTGCGAATGCGATTCTAGATGCCGTTGATATTCAAATTCGCAACCTCCCTTTTACTCCAGAACGTATTTTGCGTGCAATACACGCATACATGGCTAAGAATCCATCATAGATTCTATTTGTTTTGTTTGACCAGTTATATGTATTTATGCGTTATAAAGGTTATTAAGTATATATAACTGGCACCTCCAATTTTAATTCTTATCCTGTTGTATCCTGACCTTATAAAACTGCATCACTAGACGAATATAATTAAGAGTACTATTCTTATTTTCATTGATAGTTCTTCTTATCGTTCCCTGTTATAATGCCTGTGGGATAAGATTTAGCATAGAATGGAGTCGTTTATGGCTCGTCGTTTTCGTCCGAACAGCACGCCAAAAGAAAATTTACACATCTTTTTTCTTTCCATACCCTGGAAATTACTAGTAATATTGCCCGTACTACTTATTATTGCCATCCCAACTTTTTTCTATGGAGAACATGCAGGAGGGAATATTGTACCCGCATTGACAGGTATATTCTATTCGTTATCCAATGTGTCTACTGCACCGTCGCCGACACCAATGCCCGCATTTCCAACTCTTCTACCTCAAGTTGGATCTATTCAGTATACAGTACAGGATGGCGACAACTGTGACCAGATTTTATCAGATCAAATGCATATGTATAGTGCTAGCCAGGTCTTTAGTGATTCCAATGCCAATACGGTCAAACAATTAAACAAAGATATTGGGAAAGATTGTCATCGTCTGCAACCAGGAATGGTTTTGAAACTTTCGCCGCAATACCCACTTGTTACTTTGGGTGGTGTGTTGTTAAAGATTGATGCGACATCACCACTCCAGGTTTTGCCTACTCCTTTGATCAAGGTACAATCGACCGCTGATTATACGCCAGATTGTTCGAATGGATGCTTGCTTACTATACGCTTAACTCCTAGCGTGAAGATTCGTTTAAATGTCCAGACCGCGCTCTCGTTGCATATTGGATCTTGGATCTGGGCTCAAGCTATGTTACAACGTAAATCAATCGCCGGTTTTGGTAAATATCCTTACGCTGATCCTAATGCTAGCTTGAATGGTATGACATTGCGGGCCTGCGATTTTCAAGTTAATGATACGCATGATAATAACTCTTTGTCGTGTAGTCAAATCGATCCAAATACGATAGATATTGATGGCGGATCTTGGCTGCTTGGTGTCACTGGCACGAATTCATTGGATCACTGGCATTTCGATGTGCATGCTCCTACTGGTACGCAGGTCATGATTTGGCTTACAGATCAGAATGGAACGTTGAAGTATCAACATGGAGATCCGGCATATCGCTATGATGCGTCTTCACATTTGTATGTGAAACTCTAACTAAGGTAGATAAACGACGATAAGCGTTCCGCATTGAGGAAATATGTCATTCGTGATATAGTGAGGCATATGCTTGCGCAAAAGCAAGAGATGCCTCACTTTTTTGTACTTTTTTGTACTTTTTTATTTTTACAATTAATATGCGTTTAAGCTTTTATGCTCTCTTTATTTTTATAATCAATGTGCGTTTAAGCTTTTTATAGAAGATAAAGAAAAAGAGTAATCAAACACCTTTGTGTTCGTGTTATAAGAGGTGTTTATAGAAAGAACAAAAGCAGTGTCGATCTGTTTGTTCTTGGGCTTTATTGGAGTAATGTATGGCAGATCTGGAAGGAAGAATCCTCAATCGGTATGAATTACAGCAACTCACAGGACGAGGTGGGATGGCCGATGTGTATCTGGCATATGATCCCCACTTTGAACGTGACGTGGCTGTAAAAGTATTTAAACGTGAAGATGAGGACCTTCTGCGACGCTTTATTCGGGAAGCTCAGTTGATGGCCTCCCTCCATCATGCGCATCTGATGCCTGTATATGATACGGGCGCTTGCCGTATTGATGGCGTTAATGTGTATTATATTGTTATGCCCTATCTGGATGGCGGAACTTTACGTGCACGGGTGCGCCACTCACCTGTTTCTCTCAAGCAAGCTTGCCAGTACTTACGTGATATCGCTGATGCGCTTGATTATATGCATCAGCAAGGTATTATTCATCGAGATATTAAATCTTCAAACGTCATGCTGGATGAAGATGGGCGCTGTTATCTTGCAGATTTCGGAATTGCTCGCTCTGACGCAGATGCTACTCAATTGACTACGACAGGGAATGTACTTGGGACCGTTGATTATATTGCTCCTGAGCTCTTCGAGTCGGACTATCGGGCAGATGCACGCAGTGATTATTACTCATTGGGTGTGCTGTTGTACGAGATGGTGACGGGACACTTGCCATTTGTGGCTGAAAACCAGATTGCTGTGGTTGCCATGCACGTGAGTAAGTTGCCACCGTCTCCTCGTAATTATGTGCCATCCATTCCTCCTGCGGTGGAGCAAGTGCTGATGAAGGCGCTTGAAAAGAGACCGGAACTGCGTTACAATAGCGCGACCGCCCTCGCTGATGCTTTTTGTCGAGCGACTACTGCTCGGCCAGGCGAAGGGAGCCAAATCTCTAATCCTCAATGGCAACGGAATAGTGGAGCACTGGTCAATACTGGCAGACAATCTATACCGTTAGGAGCTTATCCGCCAGTGCCGCAAGCCACACCAGTAGCCAGGTTCCCTTCAACAGGACAGTATAATGCTGTTTCTGGTATATATCCGGCACAGGGACCCATCAATCCTCAACAAATGCCTCACAAAGATACATCCTCACGTGCCCAAACCTGGTTAGTGACAATCCTGGTTGTTGTTGCCTTGATCGTGGTTGCTGTTCCAATGACATATATTGTCATGAACATGGTCAATCATCCTGCGGCGATCGTCCTTACTCCCGTAGTAACAGCTACACCAAATCTCCAAGCCACATCACAGGCCGCAGCACAGTCTGCATCGGCAACCGCCGTGCAGCAGGCGAATGCATCGGCAACCGCTGTTACGCAAGCCACTGGGACCGCCCAGGCCCAAGCGACAGCACATATACACGCTACCGCAACTGTCCAGGCTCAAGCGACAGCGACAGCTAATGCCAACGCTACCGCAACGCCTGGAGTGCTTCAGACAGCTACCTCTACTAATCCTGTCTATACAGATCCCTTAACGAATCCAGACAGTACGGCTACACAGGCTGAACAATGGGATCAAAGTACGATCTGTTCTTTCACCAACGATGGCTATCAGGTGACGGCTAATGTCCTACATGCATTTGATGCCTGCCATGAAGCAGCAACATCATACTCAGATTTTACTGCTCAAGTTGATGTATCAATACAAAGCGGACATTCAGGTGGTTTGTTGTTCCGCATGAACAGTGACTTCTCACAGGGTTATCTCTTTGAGATAGATAGTCAAGGACACTACAAAATCTCTGTTTTAAACAACTCTGCGCTTGGCTCGATGACGACTTTGCGCGACTGGTCATCTTCTTCTGCGTTAAAGACTGGATCAGGTAAGAATCAGTTACAGGTGATTGCCAAAAACAGCACGTTATTATTCTATATCAACGGAATCTATCAGCCTGATCCTATCCAGGACACCACATTGAGTTCTGGTAATATAGGTTTTATTGCTACGTCAGAAAGTGGAGCTGCAACAAAAGTGATCTACAGTAACCTGAGCATCTATCCCGTTTCGTCCTAATGTCTTAGTGTTTCTCATTGTTTACATGGTATCAATAGCGATATCTTTTTACAATTGTTGGCGTGGCTGTAACATTTTATGCTCAACGGCATAGACGGCAGCTTCGCTACGACGAGAGAGTCCCAGCTTTTCTAGAATATGGCTTACATGATTGCGGGCCGTTTTCTCGCTGAGATAGAGTGCTTCTGCTATTTGTTTGTTGGTATAACCTCGTGCAACTAGACCGAGTA
Source organism: uncultured Chloroflexia bacterium (assembly GCA_963699315.1). Lineage (GTDB taxonomy): Bacteria > Chloroflexota > Ktedonobacteria > Ktedonobacterales > Ktedonobacteraceae > Dictyobacter. The sequence goes on along the minus strand of OY969433.1, from coordinate 1,019,432 downwards.
CTTCTCTTTCACGCTCTGTCAGTTCGTCATTGGGTCTAGACGTGGCTCTATTTGTTATACTTATCATCTGAGAAATTGCCTTTTTTGTCGCATCAGGTTTGAGAAGTGACACTCCACTAGCAACCTGACGAACCGCTTTGAGTAGCTCGGTCCGGCTCACATTTTTGAGCAGATAGCCGCTAGCTCCTGCTAGCACAGAAGCAGTAACTGCTTCATCATCTGGGTACGAAGTAATCATTAAAACAAATATCCGTGGATACTGGCTTCTGATTTCACGACAGGTTTCGATCCCGCCCATTTTTTCCATCCGCACATCCATGAGTACCACTTCTGGCATGAGCACGTGAATTTTTGCCAGTGCTTCAGTACCATCACTGGCTTCACCTACTACTGTGATATCCGATTCTAATTCAAATGCAGCACGCATACCCAGACGTACCACCTCGTGATCATCAACAATCATGAGACGTATTTTCGTCATAGAAAATCTCCTTTGCGGGTTAAAGTGGAATACTTGCTCGCACTATCGTGCCATGACCAGACGGTTGCGTTAAGATAGTAAATTGACCGCCCATCTCGCTTGTTCGCGCCTGCATGCCAGGCAGTCCATGACCAGATAATATCATTGCAGGCTCTTCTGACGCTGTATCTTCATTATTCTTGAATGGTTTGGATAGTCCACGTCCGTCATCACATATATCTACTTCAATATGGTCTGGTTGATAGCGCAGATTAACTTCTAAATGTGTCGCCTCAGCATGTTTGTAGGCGTTCGTCAGTGCCTCTTGTACAATACGAAAAAACGTGGTCCCCACCTGAGCATAGCGTCGCGAGTGGCGGCGTTGCTCCTCATAAATTTCATCTGAACCTTCAATATGTAAGTGTGTTGGTAGATCACTAATGGCTTCGAATTCGCGTAGTTGATTGTGTAGCATTTGAGTCAGGGTTGTCGTGCCGCTCATTAGAGGTTTGAGTGAAAACATATAGTTGCGCGTTTCCCATAACGCTTGTTTTGAAACGGTAACTAATTTACCTAGACGTTCAGCTAGAGGCATAATCAATTCAGCATCATCCTCTGAGGCCTCAGCAATGCGGAGTGCCTGTGCTTCGCAGGTCTCTGCCTGAAGGCTGAGCATATAGGTAAGCTGCGCAATACCATCATGGATTTCACGCGCGATACGTCCACGCTCTGCATCAGCGGCCAGTTGTATCGTTTGCTCTGCTAGACGAATGTTGTCCAGAGCGACGAGCAACTGTGTTCCCGCAATGGTAAGAAACTTCTCGTGTTGGGCCGTAAAAGGAGTTATACGCCTACTTTCGGCGGCTAAAATAATTTGCACATGATCATCTTTACGTAAAGGAATATACAAGCGAGCAATACCTCTCTGCTCACCTTCAATTGATTCAAATGAGACAAATTTCTGCTCTGACTGGAGGACTTTTTGCATCAACGACTGACTACTAGCGGAAAAATAATCCTCAGGCAGCGTTGTTGCAACGCAGGTCATAGTATGCGATTGATCTGGCTGATTTCCCGGGCTAATTTGTGCTTCCGTGAACTCTTCTGCTTGATCCGTAAGATCAATGAGTATGATAGTGAGACGATCGAAACGTTCACGTTGAATGGGCTTAATGCTTCTTTGCAGAAGTTCTTGACGATCCCCTGTACTTTTTAAGAGTGTGTTTCCAATGTTAACCAGAGCTGCCTGCGTTCGTGCATTTTCACGTTCCTGGCGTTTACTATGCGCATAACTTTCTAATAAAGTTGAAAGGTAAGCTACTAGAATAGCTATAATTGGCGCATCTATGAGTGACCCAACGATATCAACGGCATTTGGCGTATAGCTGGTCGCGCCAGGTGCGTGGATGAACATCCCCAACAATGCAAAAAGATCATATCCTAACGCTGCCAACAGACCGCCCTCGTATTGAAAGGCTGCTGCTGCTGCGAACACAGTTGAAATCCCGTAACGATAAAAAGGTGATCCTAAACCAAATGGTGGATTAGAAAATGGTCCACTATAATACATGACCAGACCGCAGACAATAACATCCATGCTGTAGATAGCAATATTCCAATGGCGATTGCGGGTCTGCGCAAATGGAGGGAGGATTTCTGCTTCGCCGTCTTCTTCTTTTTGACGGCGTCGAAGTTCTGGCTGCTCTTGTTTTCGATACCATGCGGATGTATTGAGCAAGCGAGGAAAAAGTATTTGAATGACGGGAGCATAAAGTGTTACAATCAACGTTTCAATGAACGTAACAGTAAGCAAAAACACCGCCATCGATGTATAGGAAACAGAATTAGTTTTCACATAACTTGAATGTGAAAAAATAATAACGATAAGCGCATAGATCCACATGCTCCAGCGCCAGATGAGGAAAAAATAGCTAGGAATAACGCGCAGCCGTCGTAGCGTTGCCTGTGGTATATTGCTCGCCCGGAAAAAAATCCTCGATTGGTTCATAGCGTCCAGTCATCTCCATCTGTACACATGAAAACTTGTCGTGATGCGATTTATCAATTATGCGTTGTTTTCTGAATACAGTCAATGAATAGTTTTTATTCGGAACTTTTCAATTCAATTTTATCGTGATGGCAATATATTTATAAGCGTGTTGTTGCGTGTCAATCTGCTATTGGAGGATTCACTTATACCACCACATTCCAAGTTGCGAACCGCGAAGCACTGAGCAATGAGTAATGAAAAGGATTGGGGCACTCTGTTCTTTTTTGATAGCTAGGTGAAAATGTGCGTCTTTTTATTTATGCACATCAAGGATTGGCACATCGTCTTGTTTATGTGATATTGTATGAGTTATAAGCTATATACAAACATTCCGCTTTCAGCGTCTGAAAAAGAAGAGAGGTAAAGAAGCCTTTCGTCCAGTCATCTTTAGGTGACATAGATGTGATGAGCGTTAGAGTAAAGAAGGGACGGTTTATCATCGTGAAAAAAGCTGAACGTAAACAGTCTTCACTGTTGGCTAGCCTAGGCGATCTCAACCGACCTTTGCGTGTCAAGCCGGTGAGATATTTAGCTCGTGATTGGTGGTCTATCGACTCGGAAGATATTTGGCCGGGGATGGTGATGGACCTGCGGCGACTGGGTTTTGAGTCAGTAGCTATGGAAGATCATGTGTTGGTGCGTGAAGGTGATCCAATCTACGAGACTCAAATGGCAGGCCCAAATGCTTTAAGTGGGTTGAAGCCTTTTCCTACTATTCATCCGACAATTCAAATTCGCAGAGAGTCGTATTTGACCGATTATTCGTACATGGATCTTAACGATTCTACTGACCTATACGATGAAGAGCTCGAAGATGAGGATGATGGTGAGGATGAATTGGAAACAGAAGATCTGGATGCGAGATTAGAGTAATCTCTGATCTTTTTATATACAAAAGAATTACAGTTATGTAAGAGCCTTCTGGTTATCATGCAAGAAGGCTTTTCTCTTGTCCTTTTGCTGCCAGCGAAGGATGATTTTTTTGTTCGAAAAAGAAGATCTGGCCAAAATGAGGCAATTTGCCATATCCTCATATTCTGCTATAATGAAATGCATACGCCTGTTACATACATTGGTGATTGGATACGAATAGATGGTACTGGTAAACGTCCATTTTTACCTGTGTTAGGGTGGAGTGTGCGTGTCTCAAGTGTTACGTATCTTTTGAGATAATGATGTAGTGGGATAACATAGTGCAGCAAGGAGCATAGTATATGCAGAAGGATTCTGAGCAGAAAAAACACTCCATTGGGATGCTCACTGAAGAGAATCCTGTTGAACAGGATAATCTCTTTGGGACTCCAATTGTCCTTGATGATCAATTCGATGGGGCTGAGGAGGTTCAGCCTCTCCCTGAGCACATGACGATGTTGACTGATCAAAGCAGTCTGACATCTTGTGTTGGACCGTACCGGAGAGAGTTGATGCTACGTGGCAAGTCTAATTATACCGTGACATGCTTTCTCTCAGATTTAAAAATGTTGATGGATTTTCTGGGTTCTGATATTCCGGTTGGTCGCATTACGAAAGAGAATGTGACGGATTGGTTAATGAAACTGAAATTTGGCAATCCTGTTCTCACGCCAGCACCAAAGACGATGGCTCGGAGAGTAACTTTCCTCAAGAATTTCTTTACCTGGCTTGAACGCGAGCATATCATTCAGGAGAGTCCTGCTGCAGAGTTTGACCCTGGAGCGTCCGCAGCCCCCTTTGCCTGAGTTGCTTTCGCTCGAGGAGGTACAACGTTTGCTAGATGCTTCGAAGGAAGATGCACGTTGTTATTGCCTGGTATATCTGATCTTGCGGGCTGGATTGAAGAAAGAGGAGGTGATGGGTTTGAAGGTTCATCACGTTGATCTGCTTGACCCTCAGACTCCCCTTGTCTCTATTCGTTTTGCCGCCTCAACGAATAAGCAACATCGAGAACGACGCATCGCTTTATCTGCCGAGTTTACCGAGATTTTTCGCCGGTATCAACAAAATTATCGTATCATCGATGTTGTCTTTCCCTGTACCGATCGTAATTTGAATTATATTTTAGCTCGTGCGGTGAAAACAGCGGATATTCAAAAACGCGTGACCCTGCAGCTCTTGCGTGATAATTTTGCCGTTCAGCAGTTGCAAGATGGTGTCTCGTTAGATGGCTTGCGTGAGAAACTTGGACTTTCTGATGAGGCTTGGCTGGAGTCTAAAGAAAAATATCGTCGTCTAGCATTTCCCAAATAATCTTCTCTGCATATCCTTTGCTGTGTCGGCTTGGAGACAGGCTGATTACGTATTGAGGAATGATAGCATATTGAAGTATGTTCTTTTAAAGCGGAACATAGTCAGTGACATCATTCCTCTTTTTTTATGCATGCATAAACGCAACTTGGACCCAGAGACATGCAAATGAACTCTCTCGTTGTTAGATATGTGTCGTGGTACATGCTCATCTGAATATCAGGAATATATAACGTTGACTGTGAAACATATCCCTGTATCTGTATTGTTCCTGGCGCGTTTTAGTACTGTTGTGGTGGTATCGTTATATTCTGAGGAGGTTGTTGTGTAATCACAATTTGTGTGGCTCTTCGATTTAAAATGCTATTGAGCAGAACGAAATTGATAATAATGGCGACAATCGCAATTGGCCCCAGGCAGATTAATCCAACGCCCCATGTGAAAATAGTTCCCAAAATCATGATTGGCCAATATATCAAAAAACTGCACACAAGGAGAATAATGCCAATGGTTGTTTCGCGTGCTATGATCCAACCCACTCCAAAGACACCAATGAGTGATAGTAAAATCTCTGTCACGAGGGCAGTGTCATTTTTGTTTGTAAACGTAACGTTATTTGTTCCAGATGTGTAGGAATTATATGAATCCTGTGGATATAGCGGCGCATTTTGATAAGATGGAGGCGGTGTTGCAAATTCATTGAGAGGAGGTATGACATTATTCGCATTGCTATATGGAGATCCATATCCGTTTGGCTGCTTGGTGGTCTGGTCAAAGTTCGACTGAGTATAAGCACCATAAGCTGTAGGTGGTTTGGCATTCACTGGTGTATGTTCAATGTTGCTTCCACACATAGGGCATATTCTGGTTATCTTGGTTATTTCGGTTCCACAACGTTTACAAAACATGATTGGCAAAATCCCTCTGATTTCATCAACATCATTTCCCATATTGATCGTGCTAGAAAAACAGCGAAGCGTTTTTAACGTTTTGAAAAGAACTATTCTTGTTGCTTCTCAAAAACAAGATACTTTTCCCTTGTTGCTTTTAGGTACATATTTTTCACATCAATGATGATTTTAATGTTCATGATAGTGATATTTGCTCATCTATTATGAAGGTAAGTGATCGATTGTACGCAATAATTTGACTTGACATATCGTTTGTCTAACCGACCAATCTGCTCGATAGGAAACGTGTACATCAAGGTAGTTTATACGGAGTAAAGATGGTATTTACTTATTAGTACGAATTCAATTGATATGGGTTGTAGCATTGTGCTTTGGACGCGAGGTAGTGGCATCAACCAGACAAAAAATCAAACTGTTGTTACAAATATTATTTGAGCTCTCGAATGTAATCTATGATGTATTTACTTGCCAAGCATGTCCATTACTGACTATATCTACATCTCCCGTTTGCACTGTTGGCATGATCCGCATGTTTAGCAAGATGGGGGAAAAGGTTGTTTGAATGGCGTTGGGAGGGATTGATAGGGATGTTTTTGTGCTGCGTGTACTTGGTGGCGTGACTACTAATAGGGATGGATGCACTTGTTTGATGATAGCTTGCAAGTTGTTGGTGACAGGCTGGCCTGCTCCATAGACAATTTGTACGATTTCATCTGGTTGTGAATTATCCATCATTTGGGCTTGTAATCCTGAGAGAGCGTAATTACTTTGGGCGGCTACTCCCAGGAAGAGAAGGCGCAATCCTGGTGTAATCAGACGAAAAATCAAGCTGTTGTCACGGATATTATTGGAGCCCGCATGCAGGACAGATGGGGGCCATAATATTTGTATCTGTGTCTCTTTGCCCAATGAGAGTGTTTGTCCCTGGATCGCCAAATGATAATGAATGTTTTTCTCATGAATGGTGCGTTGCCAACTTGCATAGGCTGCAGAAGGGTAGAGCATGCCAGCGTCCAGAATGTTTCCCACTTGGTAGCGGCTCACCACATCTTGAAGACCAGAGAGGTGATCTGAGCGAGGCGACGTGAGGATAATCATGTCCAGAGAGCGTTGCCAGACTGGCAGATGGCTATCAAGTTTCTGGCTGAGAGATGTTGGATCTAGACCTCCATCAATGAGAAGCGTTTGATTATCGGCGGTACGTACCAGAATCGCCTCACCCTGGGCAGATTTCCCTGCGGGTCCGACGCTCAGAAACGTGACCTCTAGTTGTCCGTTCGTTTGCGAGCGCATCGTTGCCAGACCTGTCGTTGCTATAATCACCAACGCAGTTCCAGCGTAGATCAACCAGCGCATACCTTTTGATAGCTGAAAGCCAGCAGCGTTTTGCTTATAGCCTTGTTTTGATTGGGGCCAACGTTTCAAGAGGAAGATGAGCAAGAGCGTCAGTGGAAGGTAGTATATCCATAGGATACGATCATCTAACGTCGTCACAAGTATATAAGCACCAGGCAGCGATGCGCACCATAAGATGCAGTGACTCATATACCATAGAAATGGCCAGGTAACCCAACCGGCGAGCGTCCCCAATGGAAAAAAGAGCAGCCCCAGCGCACAGATGAGTAAGCCAAGTGTAATCACGATACCTAGCAATGGCACAGTTAACATATTGGCGATAGGGGAGATAAATGAGACCTGTTGGAATGTGATAGCGAAGATAGGCAATGTGGCCATTTGAGCTGCAATGGTGACCGCGCTCGTCTCCGCCAGAAAATGTCCACCGGGAAGAGCATGCATGGGATGAAGAAGTCGTTGTACATAGGGTGTGAAGAGCACAATTCCGAGTGTTCCCAGAAAGGAGAGCTGGAAGCCCGTATCCCATAAGACAAAGGGATCAAGGATGCTCATTCCAAGTGCGGTGAAGGCCAGTGCGGTATATATATTATAGGTGCGACCAATACGTGGAGCGATAACTAGTAGACATCCCATCACTCCAGAGCGTATAGCGGCCGGTCCAGCGCCGCTCAAAATGGTATAGCCGCCGATACAGAGGAGCATGAGGAGTGTACTGAGTTTGCGTTGCCAATGATATCGTATATAACGAGACAAGAAATCGGCGACACGTCCCTCATAGAGCCAGCGCGTGCTAGTGGTGACCAATCCAGCTACAATAGTTACCTTAAATCCTGAGGGGACAATTAAATGAGCAGTTCCTGTCACATTAAAGGCCTGTTTTAATGGTGCCAATTCTGGTGTACGTAGTCCGAGCACGATCGCTACTAATAATGCTGCTAGCGGTTGAGGAAGTGTTTGTTCTATGAGGATAGCAAAGTGTGCCCGCCAACTATATAAGAAAGCAATAATGGGATTCCCTTCATTCTGATTGATGGTGATGTGTGGGAAAGGCATCTGGGCCAGAATGTCTGGAGGGCTATGTGCTTGAGGTGCGGTAAGTTTCCCTTGAACTATTAGTATGTCTCCATAATTAGCACTATACGTATCATCTATAGTGGTACCTAACGTTTGCACCTCAATTGTGCCATGGGCTGTTTCCCAGTTGAAATCGTTATGCGGTGCTACTTCACTGACTACAACTTTTAACAGACGCGTACGACCTGCAAGTGCGGGCTCATCAGAGACCATACCCTGTACCTGTATGGTGGAAGATCCAATGTGGGATGCTATGGTTTGAGGATCATTGGCTGGCAGCAATTCTGTATAGCGCCATGCTCCGATCATGAAGCTAAAGATGAGCAACAGTGTCAGATGCCAGGTAAGCTCTTGACGTAAGAAAAAGGCACAAAGTAGGGCAATTATCGCCGGAACTAGATAGTAAAAAGGTGAGATTGAAAAGAACGAGGCAACGAGAATACCTGTGAGCCAGCTTCCAGCTAATGCTACAAGTGTAAGGCCGTGCAAGTTTAGCTTCGAATCATCTGGCAGTAACGACATCTTCCACATTGATCCCCCTCCACTTCCGCCACACATACCTTCTTTTATTGGTACGATGTCTGGCTAGCTAACAGTAACTAGATGAGTAATCAGAGTAGATAATTGGGTTGCATAGTAGATAGCAATACTAATGCCAATGCCAATGCCAATGAATGTTCCTAATTGTTTTCCGATGAGGCCACCTTTACGTATATTGCTATCGAGTGATGTAGCAATCATCCAACCTAATAGAGTGCCTGCCCATCTTCCAAAGATCATCCCCAATCCCAAACCTAGTATGAGGCACATGATCCAGCCAATGCTCTCAAGGAGAACGAAAAACCCGTGCGTGATGATCATTGCACAGTTACCTTGTCCTTTATTTTTTTGTAAATAGTTGCACTTACTATTTGTGCTAAAGTATCTACGGATGTAAATGGACCGTGTTGTAGGCGATAATCAATGATTGTTTGAGCGGTCTTACTACTAACTGATAGTTGCTGTTCTAATTCATCGGCACTTGCCGTATTAATATTTACTTGAGTTACCGCCGCAGGGGGTGTCGTTACATCTGTAGTGCTAGCTGGGCTTGCAGTGCTGCTTATACTTGCAACCGGCGTTTCACCAACGCGGAGAACGTATATCTCTTGCCCATCGCTAAGCTTGGCCGCCAGATTAAGCGCAGCTAGATTGGCACTAGGGAGAGAACCTCCCGCTTTTTGTAGTAGCTGATAAACGCGTGCCTGACTGTCTAATGTATAGACGCCTGGATGCTGAATTGCTCCAACTATATACACTTGAATCGTCGTACTCGTGCTAGTTGTATCCGTTGTATTCGTATTCGTTATTGTCGTAGCTTGTTCACTTGCTGTGGTCGTAGTGGTAAGCGTGGACATTGTCGTGTTATCTGCTGGGGGCGCTGAGGTTGATGCAGATGAAGGTTGCCAGAGTAGATAGAGACCTATTATCAGGCCAACTACTAGACTTGCCGCAATGATGCGTGAGGTGTAGGGGCTCTTGAAAAGAAGCGTCGTATGATTTGGTGATGCAGCTTCAATTTCTTCAAGCGGTGAGGATATCGAAAGAGATGTTTCACCTTGTAACGTATCCTGACTATTTTCGTGCGTAACAAGAGGATGTGTCAAGGTTGGTTGTTGCGTGACATCATACCGAAACAATATACGAGGAGGCGTTGATTGAGGTTGAAATGGTGGGATCATATATTACTCCCCTCTATCTTCACATCTATCATCACTGGACTAAACGTAACATATAGCGACGCATATATCAATGTTTAGAAACAAAGGTCCTGTATGCATATAGATGGCGTGAATTGGTTTGGCTCGTCAAGCGCCTTGAGAAAGTTTGACTGATATGGTATAGTTACTAATGACGTTCCCGTAGCTCAGTGGATAGAGCACCGGTCTCCGGAACCGGTGGCGCTGGTTCAATTCCAGTCGGGAACATTTCTATGTTCTCAAGCTCAAAAATGTTTTTTATGTGTATGTACATCATATCTATTTGGATGCCTACAACTGCTGACACGTCTTTTTACTTCGATCACCTACCGCATAGGCAACCACTTGCCGTGTCTTGCGGCAGAGTGCGATCCACATCCAGGAGGCGTTGGTTTTTTTGATCCAACTCGACACCGTCGTGCGAGAAACGCCAAATGTGCGCGTGAGGCCGCGCAGGCTGCTGCGTTCTTGGTAGGCACGCAGAATCTCTCCGCGGCGAGCTTCCGGATAGGCATGGGGGCCGGGTTCTGGCGACTCTGACGTTCACAGGCACGACAAAGATACAATTGTTTCCCATTGGGGGCGTGACCATTGCGTACGAGAGCGTCGCTCTGACAGTGAGAACAGTGAAGGGTGAGTGTCACCATTGAAGGCTCCTCTTTTTGAAAACGGATTGACCTTCAGAGTCTACTACATCCTACCTATTTGTACCACTACCCAAACAAAGAGCGAAAGGTATTATTCATGAGTTGAGCGGTATCTACCATCAATTTCTTTCCAATCTCATCAACATGGCGATTTCCCCAATATTCTAGTTCTGTCCCTTTTACCCATTGGTTAAACGCTCCTAATGCTGGACCACAATGAACTTGATAATCGACAATAGATTCTTCGCTTCCACTTAAGGCAAGGCGAGTACTATAGGCAAAGTACCATCGAAAGATCAAGGCCATTTTGTGTTTTGGATTTTTCTCAGCCTTTTCGATCTCGTGTGTTGGAGCATGAGATTTGACCTCCTCATACACTTTTTCAAAACTCCGTTTAAAGTATTTCTCCTGAATTTGAGTCATGGTGAGTTTATCAATTTCGTCCAACGAGTTATATCGTCGATATATTTCATATAATTTGTTGGCTCGTGCTGGAAAAAACACGCCCTTTCTTAGCACCTGAATTTTGCTACCTGCTTCGAACATATCTCCAGCTGGAGCATATTCTGTATCCTGAATATTCATTTGCTGCAACAAATTCTTCACCTTGTTGCTTGTTCCCGCTTCTACCGTACACTGATTGATGGAACCGGTCAAAACAAAATCAGCTCCTAACATAAAAGCTGCCATTGCAGCTTCAGGCGTGCCAATGCCTCCAGCGGAGCCGATACGTACTTTTTTAGCATAGCGATACTTTTGCATCAGTTCGTCTCGTACCCGTATAATGGTTGGCATAAGGGTAAAGGCAACGCCGCCATCAGTATGACCGGCTGAATCTGCTTCCACGCAAAGATCATCTGCGACGGGAATTTTTCTTGATAATTCGGCTTCTTCAGCGGTTATTTTTTTTTCGTTTAAAAGATTTTGCAGCATATATTCGGGTGCGGGACTTAGAAATGCTTCAGCTACCTCGGGACGAGAAATTTTCGCTATAATTTTTTGTCTGGTTATGATATTCCCGTTGGCATCGATTTTCAATCCTCTGGCATGAAATCGTACAAGAGCCGGTGTGACAGTTAAAAATGCCGCGGCTTCCAGATTTCGGACGCCAGTTTTCAGTAAAAGATCAATTATTTTATGTTCCATGTCAGCATTTTTCGGATTGTGTACCAGATTGATGCCGTATGGTTGTTGATGTGAGAGGTTGCTTTGAATAGAGTGAATGCCCTCTTCAATTTGTTGCAAATTCAATCCACCAGTCCCAAAGAAACCCATCATACCTGAGTGGGCAAGTTTCATAACCATTGCTTGTGATGCGATGCCTCGATACATACCACCAGCAAGGTATGCATAGTGAAGGTTGTAATCCTTCTTGAAATTCAGCGCTTCCCAGTGACGATGCAGAAATTTTTGGATAGTGAAAGAGACTCTCCTTTGTCGAGGATGTGCTATGATGGGGAGTGTTCTCATTGACTTTCGCTGCGACGTTCCCTCCCACCGGGAAGAGTTTCTTTTCTGCAAGATTATCCTGTTGATGGTCAGTCGTTATCGGTTTTGCTTCTTTTTTGATTTTTTGTATCAATGTGTTTAAGACGATGCCCGGGCCAATTTCCTCAAACTCCATGTCTCCTTTGCCGATGTCGATGAGGTAACGCATACTTGCTGCCCATTGTATAGAGTTGGTGATCTGTTCGGCTAATGTCTGTTTGATCTTTGTCTGTTCATAGGGTTGTGCATACACATTGGAAATGACCGGAATGACTAAAGGATAGAGATGAAAAGGCTGGAGAAAGGCTTCAAACTCTTGCCGTGCCTCACGCATATATCTGGAATGAAAGGCTCCGCTGACATTCAAAGCTGTAAACTTCTTGACATCGTTGAGGGCTTCGAAAATGGCTCTGGTTTTCTCAATATCTTCTTTATGACCAGAGATCACAATCTGAGATGACGTGTTGTAGTTCGCGACATCAATCGTGTTCAGATGATTTCTTTGTAGCGTCTCCAAGACCTGTTCTCCATTGAGTCCAATGACAGCAGCCATGGCGCCCCCGGTGGCACGGCTCATGACCTCGCCTCTTTTTTGTACGAGCTTGAGCCCAGTCTCAAAATCAAAGGCATTGGCAGCGAATAGAGCGTTATATTCTCCCAGGCTATGACCTGCAATGAAGTCCGGCTTGTTGCCAGTTGCTTGAATTTTTTTGAGATACATGAATGCGTTCACAACAAACAATGCAGGTTGGGTGAATTGTGTCTGGTGCAAATGGGAATGAGGATCTTCTAGACAGAGACTCTTTATTGAGTAGCCCAAAATATCGTCTGCCTGTCTCGTCAGATCCTTGAATTCATCGAAGAGGGTAGTTCCCATTCTTCTATACTGGGAGCCTTGACCAGGAAACATATATGTAATCATCTCAATTGCCTGCCTTTTATATTTGAAAAATCATGCTGCCAGTGCCAGCGCATGAAAAAGGTCTTGAATCTCAGTCCTGTGCTATTGTGTGTGACAATGTGGACTTGGAGTGGAGATGACGTTGCTCACACAATTGAAAAGCATACTGTACATCTTATATGAATTCATTGTAGATAAGCCGTGTACTGGTGGAACAACCAGGATAGGATTATCGTGATTCGGTTTGAAGCCTTGCCGTTTCTCATTGAATTTTTTTGATTAACCCCGTTAAAACAGTGCCTGGCCCAATTTCCTCAAACTCCATTGGTCCTTCTTCCATGAGAAACTGAATGCTCTTCGTCCACTTTACAGTACTGGTAATCTGATCAACTACTGTTCGTTTAAGCTTGCCCTGTTCGTAGGGGCGTGCATACACATTGGAGATCACAGGGATGGATAAAGGATACAGATTAAATCCCTGGAGAAACTTTTCAAATTCTTGTTGTGCTTCACGCATATATCTGGAGTGGAAAGCGCCGTTCACATTCAGTGGTTTAAAGACTCGTATTCCTTGAACAGCTTCAAAAATAGGTTGGGCTTTCTCAATATCCTCTTTATAACCCGAGATGACGATCTGGAGAGGAGTATTATAATTGGCAACATCGATCGTGTTCAGGTTGTTGTCTTCTAAAACGTGTACGACTTGTTGCTCATTCAACCCCACCACTGCAGCCATGGCACCTCCGGTGGTACGGCTCATGATCTCGCCTCTTTTTTGTACAGAGTTTGAGCCCGGTTTCAAAATCAAATGCACCTGCTGCAAATAGAGCAGTATATTCCCCCACGCTATGACCCGCTACAAAGTCTGGTTTTGTAGCGGTATGCTGGATTTTTCGCAGATAGCTTAATGTACTGACCACATATAAAGCCGGTTGCGTGAATTGTGTCTGGTTCAAGTAGGAGTAGGGGTTTTCCATACAAAGCCGTTGCATTGAGTACCCTAAAATGTCATCGGCTTGCGCGATCAACTCCTTGAATTCATCAAAGAGGGTATCCCCCATCGTTTTATACTGCGAGCCTTGTCCAGGAAATACATATGTAATCATCTATATTTGATTTCTGTTGTAAACTAAAAACAGCAAATGGAAAGAGTATCTATTCTACACGTACACGTGCATTCATGGTGCCTTCGTGTAAAGAGAATGCTAGAGATTATAATAACGTTGTGCGTGATATCTGTCAATACTATCGTGATGAAAGTCAATTAAACAGTACCATCGAATTGACTCACCATAGATATTACTCTCTCTAGAGTACTTGCCTCACCGATAATATTACTCAACGTCTATAAATTGAAGACAGCGGAGGGAAAAAGTGAGGTCAAACATGAGTTATCAATCGAAGTATGAATTGCTTCAACAAATGGCACCGCCCCTCAGACTCCCTGAATGGTAAAGCTTCTTACTTTGAGAAAAACGAGTGTGTGGTAAGATTTCCCGTGAGGCATACTCTCTTCTCAAAGTAAGCTTCTCCCATGAGTCAATGCGCCGGTCACTTATATTATCGTTCATCACACAGAAAACAAAAATGAGTAAATTGACAATTACTGGTGGTTTATGATACTATTTTGTCTGTAAGGCTACATCTACGTTATATCATGTATTACTTTTTTGGGCTCAACGCAGTATATGGTGTTGAAAACACCTCCTTCTTATGGTTAACCGAGGCCTGAAACATACCAGGCAAGGGCGATCTTTTCGAAGTGGCCGTGGAACTAAGAAGGGAGAGGTTTTTTTGTGCGTTTTGCTACCACAAACAGAGAGCAATGATCTTCCTTCAAGGAGGTCTGGTCATCATTGAATAGATAAGAGGTGAGACACTATGGATCCGTTCTTACAAAATCATCAATATAATTTTGTCGCTCGGCAGGTAAAGTTTGTGATATCTACATCAAAAACCTGTACTGATCCCCAGGTTGTGGAAATGGTTAAATATACAGCGGGAAACAAAATGGTACAAGCTTGCCCTGGACTCGACGGGGAAAATCTGCACCTCTTAGAACACATGGGGAAGTTACAAACGGATGAAGAACTCCAATCGTATTTGAATACATTGTCACAATGTATTATTCCATTCCCTGAAATTACAGAAACTCAGTTGAAACGCTTGTTTCCCAAGGTCAAAAAGCTGAGTATGCCGGAACTTTCCGACATCAAGGGGCAACCGCTGACATATCTGACCTGGACAGATACAGCAACGAACAAGAAGTATCTCGTGTATTATCGAAGACCTCAACAGGGCAAAGAATCGGGCCGAAAGCTGATTGGCCTTGAGGGCAAGTTTACTATTACGAGCAAGAGTGGGGTCTGTGCCTTCTGCAAAAAACCTGGCGATTCGGCCTTTTTCTCCGTCTTAGCGAAAATGAGGGGAGCAAGTTCGCCTGATAATTATAGGACTGTCGGTCAGTATATTTGCCTGGACAGTAAAGCGTGTAACAGCCAGATTACAGAGTTGGACGGGTTAGAAAGCTTCATTGAAACAATAACTCATTAAGAGAGAGATCAATAGTTTTCAACAACGTAGGAAATGGTATTCAATGGTAGCAAGAGATGGATAGATATTCTTATCCTCTTTGATTGATCAGGTTGCATTCCACTAAGGGATTCAAGAATAATTAACCATCCCGGAGATCTGGTGCGCGATATGCAATGTCCACGAACCATTTTCCCAAGGAAGGCAAACGCTGAAGTTGTGTTTCTACGGCGTCCATTGCCTCCTTGGTCAATTTGACGCCGGTGTGATAGATGCTCGTCACTAATGCGACGACGGGATGTGTTTCTTTCCAAGTCATCGTGCTGGCATACTGGACCACAGCATCTACCGAGTCGAGCAAGGAACCATTCCAGTGTTGCTCTAAAACCCCCCAACACCGTTCGACCCTTTTCCACCAGTTTCATGTTGGGGTGTACATTTGAGAGAGAGGAAAGCTACCAGGCGGGTGCCCAGATCCCAAATTCGTTGTGATCGAGGTCAGTGAACTGAGCCCATTTGCCCCAGGGTTCAGTGATAAGCTCCTGGGTCAGAGTGACCCCACGAGCTTTGAGCGTTGCGCAAGTTTCTTCGATATTGTCGGTATGCAGGACAAAGCCAGTCATGCCTGTTTTATCGCCGCCACTTCGGCCGCGCAGGCCGAGCATGATATGGGTCTGTGTGCCAGGAAGAGCAATTTCAAGCCAGCGCTCCGTTTCGCTCATGGGCTGGTCATTTAACTTTTCAAAGCCAAGCTTGTTCACATAAAAGTCGAGGGCTTTGTCCTGATCGCTGACACCTATCGTAATGGTACCGATTTTCGTAAACATATTTCCTCTATTCTTTCTCTTGATCGGAAGTCACCGTCGAGAAGTATATCGACTGGGTGAAGTATATCCGATCGGCTGATTGAGTATACCTCAATCGGCAAGAGAAAACTTCTCCTATCTTGCTCTTCTCAGACGCGCAGAGCCACTCTTCGTTCTGCCATCATGCCATGACCCAGAGCATACCTTTGGAACAATCGGGGCGGAGATGACCACAGGTGCAAAAATCCCATCTCAGAAGCGGCCGTTATCTAAAGGTGATAAGAGAGGCGATGGGCATCAGAGGCGCAATGCTGGCGCAAATGATTGGACTATCTCAAAAGCTGTCTCGAAAACAACGCCTCAGAAGGAGTTGGCCAATGCCATTCGTCTCTCATCGGTTTCGTATTGTATTAGCTGCATAAAAAGAGCAAATCGAACAATGTATCTTTTTTTTGTCCTTTTGTAGTTTCGGTGTTTAGCGTATAAGTACCATTTTATATAATCCTTGAAAAATGAGAACAATAATATTATACTAGATATAGGCTGCTAGTGTGACAAATATCTCATCCGTTGCATGAATATTAATAAAGGTATAGTTATTTGCTGGTATCAAATGATGCATAATTACTTGGGTTGGTATATGGTAGGATAAGCCCGCATTTTAGTTTTTCCAATTATAAAGATCAAAGCATATAACTTCGATGTAAAAAAGCTCAAGGTCCATGTACGGTTTCATGTGGAAGTGGTACAGCCATAGGAGCCTTTCAATCTATATTATGGAGCGATATGATCAATGGTTCATTCTGAAATAGAAGCAATTAATGTTTTTGGTGGAACAGATTATCTGAATGTGATGGAGCTTGCCAGGCACCGTAATTTACAGACCGCTAGATTCGAAAACTTGTTAATGGAAGAGAAAGCCATTGCCTTTTATTCAGGGACAGCAGGCTTTCAGACGGCAATAAATTTTATCTTATCCCAGGTATCTTCAGAGGCTAAAGCCCTTTCTGAACCAAGTGCTGGTGCTGGATAAGAGCACGTTCCCCTACCTTGCTTTTCATACTCCTTTATATTTAGAAGAAATTTCTGAATACCACTGCAAGTACAAATGGGTCTCATACGTTTTCAGTGAAGAATACGTTCAAGTGCTGATTTTCTATGCGCGATGACGATTATCGCTTTATGGGAGAATGGAACTATCTGTAAGTCAGCTTGTACTTATTCTATGAATGCAATAACGGATTGTTCCTTAGGAATAGTGAGATAAATGAATGAAACTTATAATGGAGTCTTTAGACACTGATAGTTCTGGAAGCCTTTCTATCCGCTATGGGGGCCAATTGCTGAATGCGGAAGATCAGCCAGGGACGCTTCCCGAAGCCTTACATCGAACTGCTCTGATGCATGGTAAGACCAGGGAGATCATCTATCTCCAGTCAGATGGTTCCGAGTTGCATCAATCATATGCTCAGCTATGGGAAGACGCGCTGAATTTGATGCGAGGTCTTCGTCATGCGGGATTGCAACCACAAGATACCGTGATTTTGCAACTGGCGGATAATGAGCAATTTATTCCCATGTTCTGGGGATGTCAATTAGCCGGAGTTGTGCCAGTCCCTCTGGCCGTTCCACCCACCTATATCCAGCCGAGTAGCGCGACGCATAAGCTGCTCGATGCCTGGGTATTGCTAGATCATGCGGTAGTTATTACGAATTGTGAGATGCTACCAGAGTTGTTAGAGTGGGCGAAGGATCAGGGTTTAGAGCAGTTTCGTGCTTTTGCCGTTGAAGATCTTTTTGTGTACGAGGGTGATACAGATTGGTATCATGCCCGGCAGGAAGATCTGGCTGTTTTACTGTTAACCTCTGGGAGCACCGGTGCTCCAAAGGCCGTGATGCTCAAGCATCGCAACGTCTTGGGCATGGTTGCAGGCACCGCTCAGATGCTCCATCTTTCAGCGCAGGATGTGACATTTAACTGGATGCCGCTTGATCATGTCGGGGGCCTTATCATGATACATATGCGTGATGTCTACGTGGGGTGTCAGGAGATCAATGCTGCAAATCAGACCATCTTGTTCGATCCATTGCGCTGGTTGGATGGGATTGATCGCTATCGTGCCACGTTCAGCTGGGCTCCGAATTTCGCTTTTGGTCTGGTTACTGACTATGAGGAAGAGATTAGCCGTCGGAGCTGGGATCTCTCCTCCATGCGTACGATACTCAATGGGGGCGAAGCGGTTGTGGCGAAAATGGGACGGAAATTTTTAACCTTATTAGAACCTCATGGTCTGTCTACTCATGCCATACGCCCGGCCTGGGGGATGTCAGAAACATCCTCTGGTGTGGTTTATTCGTACAACTTTTCACGTGAGGCTGTTAGTGATGAAGATCCGTTTGTCGAGGTCGGTCCCCCTATTCCTGGTGTGTCTATCCGGATTGTGGATGATAATAACCAGCTCGTGGTCGAAGGCGTTATAGGTCGTTTACAAGCCAGTGGCTCCTCTGTGACCAGTGGTTACTATCGCCGACCAGAACTGAATCAGAGTGTTTTTACCGAAGATGGTTGGTTTGAGACGGGCGATCTCGGTTTTATGCGACAGGGACGTCTGACCATTACGGGGCGTACGAAAGACAGCATTATCATCAATGGAGTCAACTATTATAGTTACGCCATTGAAGCCGTGATGGATGAGTTGCCCGAGATAGAGACCTCGTATACGGCTGCCTGCGCTGTTCGTGAAAGCGGTGATGCAACCGATCAGTTAGCGATCTTCTTTGTGGTATCATCCCCACACGATGGACACCAACTGGCGCAACTTCTCAGAAAGATCCGTTATCAGGTGACACAGACGGTTGGTGTTACTCCTGCATATCTGCTACCAGTTGAAAAAGAGAGGATTCCCAAGACGGCTATTGGGAAAATTCAGCGTGCACAGTTGAAGCAGGCGTTTGAACAGGGGGAGTTTGTTGGTTTGCTCAACACGCTGGATCGTGTCAGTCGCGGCGGAACGGAAATTACTCATGAGGAGCAGGCATCAGGCAGTCATGTCGTAATGTTGACGGCAACAGATATTGAGCAATGCTTGATCCAGTTTTTTGTCGAAACCATTAAGATTGTCCGTGACTTGATCGAGCCAGATACGAATATCCACAGTCTGGGTATCAATTCCATTATGATGATGAAACTCATACGTGCATTCGAGCAAAGCTATCGTATCAAGATTACGGCACGAGAGTTATTTAAATATCCAACCATTCAATTATTGGCGGCGCATCTCGCTGAAAAGACCGAAAAGAGCAATCCTTCCTCTGCTCAAGCGGTTGCTGATAAGAGCAGTAAGAAGAAGGAAGAACTCAGAGAAGAACGCTCATCCCTCAGTCCTCTTTCCGAGGTGCAAAAAGGATTATGGACGCTGCAGAAAATGTTGCCTGAAATGAGTGGGTACCATCTTCCACTCTGCTTCCGGTTTTCCTCAAAGTTGAATATAGAAAAATTGCAGCAAGCGTTTCACCTTGTGTTGGAGCAGCATCCGATTCTGACGAGCGTGATTGAAGAGGACAAGGGGATACCCTACAGGAAAACTCGTTCATCCCGGTCGCTGATCTTCTCTCTGGAAGACATATCAAGCTTTGACGATGATGAAATCCTTCCTTATATCAGGGATAAAGTCAAAGAGCCATTTGTGTTAAAACAAGGTCCTTTGATGCGCGTGCATATTATGTCCCGGTCGGAAGAGAAACATTTCTTACTTGTTGTTATTCATCACCTCATTTTTGACGGCAGTTCTTCCGTGACGTTTATACAAAGTCTTTTGGAGAACTACAAACATCTCTTGCAAGGAGAGGCGTCAGCAGTCTCGTCCCCTTCGATGACGTATGATGATTTTGTCCTGTGGGAACAGAGCATGCTTGCTAGTGAGGAGGGAGAGCGATATCGGGCTTACTGGCAACAACAGCTTGCGGGCACATTACCGACCCTCCAACTTCCTTCCAACCATCCTGGCCATGCTAACCAGAGTTTCGAAGGAAGAGTGTATGCAAAAACTTTTTCAGCCGCATTTATTGACCGCATCAAGTCTTTTGCTCAAAGGCAGTCAAAGAATGTATCGACCGTTTTATTGGCCAGTTACATGTTGCTGTTGAGCTGTTATTCCGGACAAGAGGATATCATTGTTGGCATGCCAGTCATGGTGCGTCCGGAAGA
Organism: uncultured Chloroflexia bacterium; assembly: GCA_963699315.1. Classification (GTDB taxonomy): domain Bacteria; phylum Chloroflexota; class Ktedonobacteria; order Ktedonobacterales; family Ktedonobacteraceae; genus Dictyobacter. Next base: position 999,038 of record OY969433.1, on the reverse strand, counting down.
ACGTTTTGACACGTTGATTGGATATTTCCTCAATATGCTTCCTATCCGGGCTCAGATTCTGGGAGAGGAATTGTTTCTTGATTTTGTACATACGCTGCAGTTGACTCTGCTCGATGGGCTGGATCATTCCCCATATCCTTTTCCTCGTATGGTCCGGGCGTTGAATATACCCTCTGATCAGGCGACTGCCCCTATTTTCCGTGCGGCCTTTTTCTATCAGAACTACCTGCAATCTATAAGTTTCAAGAGCATGTTTCGCCAGTATCGCCATCTCTTTTCTGTGGATTTCGTGGAAGGCATTCACCAGGCAGGAGAATACGAACTGGTCTTTGAGCTTCTGGATGAAGAAGATGGCATGGGTCTGAACATCAAATATAGCGCTGATGTATTTGATGATTTAACCATTGTGAGCATGTTCGATCGCTATATCCGTTTAGTGGACGCGATTATTCAAAATCCAGCACTGACTTTACATGAGTATTCTTTGATGTCGGAGGACGAACGACATACTATTCTTCATACCTGGAATGCTACTCAGCAAGAGTACCCCAATGTATGCTTTCATGAATTATTTGAGCAGCAGGCAAGCAAAACGCCTGATGCTATAGCCGTTTTTTACGAACAGGACTCCCTTACCTATCGAGATTTGCGTGAGAAAAGCGACCTCTTGGCTCTTTATTTGCAGGAGCAAGGAGTTGGTCCAGATTGCTTGGTAGGAATTTGTACTGAACGCTCTCTAGATATGATCACGGGGCTATTAGCTATTTTGAAGGCAGGCGGGGCGTATGTTCCTTTAGATCCTGATTATCCTGACGAGCGGCTGGCTCACATGTTAGAGGATAGCGAAGCTTCAATTATCCTTACTCAATCCCGGTTCAGGAAGAAATTCGCTACATTGATTGGGACGCGAGCACAGGTGATCATCCTGGATCAGAACTGGCGAGAAATTGTACAAGTAGCACCGGGATGCAGGGGGGTCAAGCGGGAAGTAAGACCGGATCACCTGGCGTATGTGCTCTATACTTCGGGTAGTACGGGAAAACCCAAAGGGGTCATGATATCCCATAAGGCACTCACGAATTTTTTGGTTTCCATGGCCCAAAAACCTGGTCTGTCTGCAACGGATAGATTGCTTGCCGTAACAACGTACGGTTTTGATATTGCAGGTCTAGAGTTATTTTTGCCTTTGATAGTGGGTGCGCAATGCTATATATGTGGATCTGAGAAGATAAGAAATGCGGAAAAGCTCAAGCTGGAAATTCAACATATCAAGCCGACGATTATGCAAGCTACGCCAGCTACATGGACTATGCTTTTCCGAGCGGGCTGGAAAAACGAGGAGCGCGTAAAGATTCTGTGTGGTGGAGAAGCACTGCCACAGAATTTGAAGCAGCATTTTATCCATACGAACAGTGAAGTATGGAATATGTTTGGTCCCACCGAAACGACGATCTGGTCTACGATTCAGCGTGTCCAGGCAGAAGAGCCAATAACGATTGGCAAGCCGATTGCAAACACACAGGTCTATGTTGTCGATCAGCATCTGACCCCAGTCCCGATAGGTGTTACTGGTGAACTGTGTATCGCCGGAGATGGACTTGCGCGAGGCTATTACCACCAACCAGCCTTGACCGCCGAGAAGTTTATCGACAATCCCTTCCAGCCGGGAAGCAAGCTCTACAAAACCGGCGATCAGGTGCGCTGGCTTCCTAATGGTCAGATCGAATATGTGGGACGCATCGACACGCAGGTGAAGATCCGTGGTTTTCGCATTGAGTTAGGAGCAATTGACAGTCGGATCAGTGAGCATCCAGCGATCCAGGAAGCAATTACCGTGGTGCATCAGCAGCAGGAGCAGAAGAAACTGGTCGCCTATTATACGGTGCATGATCCAGCGACCGCTCCCTCGATCCAGGAGTTGCGTACACATGTGAAAGCAGCGTTGCCTGACTACATGGTGCCTGCCCATTTTCAACGTCTGGATGTGCTGCCTCTGACCCCCAATGGGAAGATCAACCGCAAGGCATTGGAGCAGAGAGCCCTGGTGTTGCAACCAACGGTATCCCGGCATGTCTCGCATTCGCAGATTGAGGAGACGCTGCTGGGGATCTGGCGTGAGGTGTTGCAGGTGCGTGATGTGGGCGTGGATGATGGATTTTTCGATGTTGGTGGTGATTTGTTGCTGGCGGTCGTGGTGGCTGAGAGCATTGCCAACGTCCTGGGATGTCCATTTAGGGTCACGGATCTGTTTGAGTATCCGACCATTCGTGCGATCAGTACCTATCTGGTGTATCAGCAGGAGCATATCCCGATGCTCGGTGAGGATGGTGATGAGACGCTTCCTGACGACGGAGTGGAGCACGATCTTGCCGAGGAGCAGGTCAATGCATCGAGTTCGCTGCCGGCCTATTACCAGGACAGTGTTGCGATTATCGGCATCTCTTGCCAGTTTCCCGGAGCTCGCCATTATCGAGAGTTCTGGCAGAATCTGCGCAACAGCAAGGAAAGTCTGACCTTTTTCAGCCCGGAGGAACTGCGAGGGATGGGGGTGCCCGAGGAACTGTTGGCGAATCCCAACTATGTGCCAGTGCAATCGACCATCGAGGGGAAGGAGTTGTTTGATCCAGGCTTCTTCAACCTCTCGTCCAAGGATGCCGAGTTGATGGACCCGCAAATGCGACTCTTGTTGCTGCACTCCTGGAAAGCCGTTGAGGATGCCGGCTATGTCTCGCGGCAGATTCCTCGCACCGCTGTTTACATGTCGGCCAGCAACAACGGCTATCGTGCCCTCTTGCCTGCGGAGATGACCCACAATTTTGAAAGTCCCGACGGGTATGTCTCGTGGGTGCTGGCACAGAGCGGGACTATTCCCACGATGATCTCTCATAAATTGGGACTTAAGGGTCCCAGTTATTTTGTGCATGCCAACTGTTCCTCTTCCCTCATCGGGATGGCTGCGGCCTACCAGAGTTTGCAAGCAGGGGAGGCCGAATATGCGCTGGTGGGTGCCTCGACCGTGCATGCCCAGCCAGGTGTGGGCTATGTGCATCAGCCGGGCTTAAATTTTTCCAGTGACGGGCACGTCAAGGCGTTTGATGCCGCCGCCGATGGGATGGCAGGAGGAGAAGGGGTAGCCGTCATCGTGCTGAAAAAGGTGGTGGAGGCGGTGAAGGATGGGGACCATATCTATGCGCTGTTGCGCGGTATCGGCGTCAATAACGATGGAGCCGAGAAGGTTGGCTTTTATGCGCCCAGCGTGAAAGGGCAAGCCGAAGTCGTTCAGCAGGTGTTGCAGGCGACCGGGATTGCGCCGGAGACGATTCAGTATCTGGAAGCGCATGGAACAGGAACAAAGCTGGGAGATCCCATCGAGGTGGCGGCAGTCACGACGGCCTATCAGTCCCAGAGTAGCAAGCAGCAGTATTGTGGCCTCGGATCGGTGAAAAGCAATATTGGGCATCTGGATGCCGTGGCGGGACTGGCGGGCTGCATCAAGGTGGCATTGAGCCTGTCGTGCAACGAACTGGTGCCGACGCTGAATTATCAAGAGCCGAACCCGGTGTTGGACCTGGAGCATTCCCCCTTTTACGTGGTGAGGGAGGGGAAGGCGTGGGAGAAGGAGGCAGGGGTGCCCCGAGCGGCGCTGAGCTCCTTTGGGTTGGGAGGAACCAACGCGCATGCGATCTTTGAGCAATATCAGGAGCTGGTGGAGGATGAAGGGCAAGTGGAGGGGGAGCGTGGTCCCTGGCTGATCCCCTTGTCAGCGAGGAATCAAGAGCGGTTGCAGGTGTATGCCCAGGAGTTGCTGGCCTATGTGAGCGGGGGGGGATGGGAGGAAGAAGGAAGCCTGAGGGATCTGGCCTATACGTTGCAGGTGGGTCGAGAGGCAATGGAGAGCCGGGTGGTCTTTCTGGCAGAGGAGAAGGAGGAGCTCAAGGGGCAATTAGAGGCGTATGTGGCGGGGAAAGAGCAGATCGAAGGGTGTGTGAGAGGAGTGAGGAAGCAGGACAAAGATCTACCCTGGTTGGAGGATGACGACGATAGCCGTGTACTCATTGAGACGTGGCTTGGCAAAGGCAAACTCAACAAGCTAGCGGAGGTGTGGTGCAAAGGCGTGTCTATCGATTGGAGGCAACTCTACCGGGAAGGCAAGCCGCATCGGATGAGCGTGCCGACGTATCCATTTGCCCAGGAGCGCTATTGGCCGAAGGTCCGCCGGGAGGAGCGGAAACACACGGGAGGAGCGTCCATCCTCCATCCCTTGCTGCATCAAAATACCTCTGATCTGTCCGAGCAGCGATTTAGCTCAACGTTCACGGGACAGGAATTCTTTCTGTCCGATCATGTGGTGAGAGGGAAGTTGGTATTGCCAGGGGTCGCTTATCTAGAGATGGTCCGAGCGGCAGTGCAAAAGGCGGCCGGGGTTTTGGATGATGGAAATACCAGAATACGACTGAATCATGTTGTTTGGGTTCAACCCATTGTAGTAGATCAGCAGCCAGTGCAGATACATATTGGTCTTTTTCCCGAAGATAATGGAAAGATCGCATATGAAATCTATAGCGATACAGAAAACGGTGCTGATCCAGTTGTGCACGGTCAGGGCAACGCGGATTTGATTTCAAATGCTGATGTTCCATCCTGGAATCTTTTTGATCTACAGAAGCAGTGCAATCAAAGTGTGCTTTCACCTGCTCTGTTCTACGAGGAGGCGAGAGATAGAGGAATAGCTTTTGGCTCCGCATTTCAGAGTATTACCCAGACGTATGCAGGGCAGGGTGAAGTATTAACAAAACTATCATTACCTGTTTCCGTTTCTGGAACACAAGATACGTACGTACTTCATCCCAGCATGATGGATGCAGCTTTGCAGACGGCGACCTTATGCATCATGATGGGGTTGAGCCAGCAAAAGCTGTTACTGCCCTTTGCCCTTGCAGAACTTGAGGTGATTCGTGGGTGTACTTCTGCTATGTGGGCGTATGCTCGGCACAGTCATGGAAATAAAGAAGGGGGTGCGGTTCAGAAAATAGATGTTGACCTGTGTGATGACAGCGGAGCCGTGTGTGTACGTATCAAAGGATTCTCGACGCGAGTTTTGGATGGAGATGTTCGCCCTGCCGAAGCTGCATCCAGGTCCGAGTGTTTGTTGCTAGAGCCCGTGTGGCAGGAACAGGCAATCGTGCAGAGGGAGCAGCGTCCCTCCTCTATCGAGCATATCGTCATCCTTTGTGAAACCGCCACCGTAGTGCGTGAGCATATCACCACCCAGATGCGGGATGTGCGTGTGCTCAGCCTGGAAGTGAGAAGCGGGACCGTGGCCGAGCGGTATATGACCTATGCTGCTCAGGTGTTTGAGACGATCCAGGAGATCCTGAGTAAGAAGCCCCAGGGCAACGTGTTGGTCCAGATTGTGACGTCCGTGGCGTCCACGCATAGCGAGCAGCAGATGTTCGCAGGACTGGTGGGATTGCTCAAAACGGCCGGGTTGGAGAATGCGAAACTGATCGGGCAACTCATCGAGATCAGCAGTGACGAAGACATGGCCAACGTCGTTGAATTGCTACAGGACAATTGCTTCAGTCCGGCAAATCGGCATATCCGTTACACGAACGGCAAGCGGTATGTAGCTGATTGGCAAGAAGTGACCGTTGGTCAACTGGAAGGTGAATCCCGACCCTGGAAGGATAAAGGCGTCTATCTCATCACGGGAGGTGCCGGAGCCTTAGGATTATTGTTTGCTAGGGAGATAGCGCAGCAGGCAAAGAAAGCCACGTTAATTCTCACGGGGCGTTCGGAGTTGAGTCATGAGAAGCAAGGCCAGATCAACGAAATACGAAACCTGGGAGCACATGTCGTCTATCATCAAATGGATGTGACGCAAGAGCGCGCAGTATCCGATTTGATCAAACATATCGTGAAGGAATATGGCAAATTAAACGGCATTATCCACAGTGCAGGTATTATCAAGGATAACTACATCCTCAAGAAAACGCGGGAAGAGCTGCAAGAAGTGATGGCTCCGAAGGTGGTTGGCCTGGAGAACCTGGATGAGGCGAGTAAAGACCTGGAACTCGACTTCTTCTTGCTCTTTTCATCCGTCTCAGGGGGTCTGGGCAACGCAGGACAGGCAGATTATGCCATGGCCAATACCTTTATGGACGCATATGCAAAGTACCGCAACACGCTCATTGCCATCAAGCAGCGGCACGGCAAGACACTTTCCATCGACTGGTCTCTGTGGAAAGAGGGCGGAATGCATGTCGATGCGGAAACCGAAAAGATGTTGATGCAGAATATGGGAATGATTCCGCTGCAAAAAGAGAAAGGCATCAAGGCTCTGTATCAGGCTTTTGCTACAAGCAAGAGTCAGGTATTCGTAATGGATGGCCATTTTGAAAAAATCAAGCAGAAATTGCTAATGTCCCCAATGCCTAGGACGCAACGGCGGGATGATCATAGGACGCAAGAGACAAAAGCCAGCATAGAAGTAGAGAATCTCTTTGACAAAGTGCAAGAATTTTTAATAAAAATTGCATCAAATATTCTGAAAGTCGAATATCAGGATATTGATATAGATACAGAACTAGGTGAATACGGATTTGATTCGATTTCGTTTACTGTATTTGCCAATCAAATCAATCAAGAATGTCAATTAGAACTGGCTCCTACCATATTCTTTGAGTACGGGAACCTGAGAAGCTTGACTGAGTTCCTGCTGGAAGATCATCGACCCCTGTTGCTGGAAAAATTCGTCATGTCCCCCGAACTTGCGGAGCCTCAAATTGTTACTGAAAGCATAACTGAGAATGAGCCACTCGAGCCCCCCATAGTAAAAAGGAGAAAGAGTCGTTTTGCCACGAGAGTGATAGTGTCCGAAGAAACAAGCAAGGCAAACGACGTCGAACCCATTGCGATTATAGGCATCAGTGGGCAGTTTCCGGGTGCCAGCAATATCGACGAATTCTGGGAAAATCTGATAGAAGGGAAAGATTGCATTACGGAAATTCCCAGTGATCGTTGGGATTGGCAGGAGTATTACGGGGATCCGACCAAGGAAGCAAATAAGACCAACATTAAATGGGGTGGCTTTATCGATGGTGTAGCTGAATTTGATCCATTATTTTTCGGCATTTCACCGCGAGAGGCTCATTTTATAGACCCTCAGCAGCGTCTTTTGATGACCTATGCATGGAAGGCCATCGAAGATGCGGGTTACTCAGCGCAAGCCCTTTCGGGGACAAAAACAGGGGTATTCATTGGAACAGGAAATACCGGTTATAAAGATTTGTTTTATCAAGCAAATCTCCCTATCGAAGGACATTCAACAACAGGAAATATGATTCCTTCGGTAGGACCTAATAGGGTGAGCTATTTGCTGAATATCCATGGTCCCAGTGAGCCTATCGAAACCGCATGTTCGAGTTCTCTCGTCGCCATTCACCATGCTGTTTCAGCAATGGAGAGCGGAAGTTGCGATATGGCGATCGTTGGAGGCGTAAATACAATACTAACGCCAGAGGCCCACATTAGTTACAGCAAAGCGGGCATGCTCAGCAAAGATGGACGATGTAAAACCTTCTCCAGCCAGGCAGATGGGTATGTGAGAGGTGAAGGTGTTGGGATAATCATGCTGAAGAAGTTGAAAGATGCCGAACGAGACCGGGACCATATCTACGGTGTCATTCGCGGTACGGCGGAGAACCATGGGGGACGGGCTAATACCCTAACTTCACCCAATCCAAAGGCACAGGCTGATTTGTTAGTAACAGCATACAAAAAAGCCAATATTGATCCCAGAACCGTAACTTATATCGATGCGCATGGAACCGGAACAGAATTGGGTGATCCTATTGAAATTAATGGATTAAAAGCCGCGTTTAAAGAGCTTCACCAGGCTACTATGGACTCAGACGTAATGGAGCATCGCTGTGGGTTGGGATCGGTGAAAAGCAATATCGGCCATCTGGAGCTTGCTGCAGGCATCTCAGGTGTCATTAAAGTATTACTGCAATTGAAACATAAAACCTTAGTAAAAAGTCTGCATTCCGAAGTTCTTAATCCTTATATTCAGTTGGAAGATAGTCCGTTTTACATCGTACAAGAAAACGATGCATGGAGAGCTATCCAGGATGATAAAGGTCATGATTTGCCGCGTCGAGCTGGCGTAAGTTCATTCGGGATCGGGGGTGTCAATGCGCATGTCGTGATTGAGGAATATATTCCAAAAGATGAAGAGATAGTTACCTCTCCAATTTCTTCTCAGAATCCTGCGATCATCGTACTATCCGCGAAAAATGAGAAGAGACTTCAGGATCAAGTGGAGCAGTTGCTGGCTGCAATCCGGGAGCGGAAGTATACCGATACGGATCTTAGCCGCGTGGCTTATACACTCCAGGTTGGACGAGGGGCTATGGAAGAACGCCTGGCTCTGATTGTGAGAACTATGGTGGAGTTAGAGGAGAAGCTCCAAGGATTTATCGCAGGTAAGGAAGGTATTGAAGATCTCTACCGGGGACAGGCTAACCGCAACAAAGATACCCTGGCTGTTTTTACGGTGGATGAAGATATGGAGAAGATCTTTGATATCTGGATAAGTAAACGGAAATACGCCAGGCTGGTGGATTTATGGGTAAAAGGGTTGCCTATCGACTGGACAAAGTTGTACGGAGAGGTCCGACCTCGCCGCATCAGTCTGCCAACCTACCCGTTTGCCCGGGATATATATTGGCTGCCTGAGGCTGAGGTTTCCCCTCCAACGCCCAATGGCAATGGCCCCCGGCAGAGCACTGCCCCTGCTGGTGCGCACGCCCAGGCGGCCGAGCGGATCACCCATCTGCTGACGAAACACTGGGAATCGTCTCCCGTCGTGCCTGCAGAGCGCGCCGGGACCACAGGTACCATTGCCATTTTGACCACGGCGGAGACGGCGCTGTTGGCAACTGAGCTGTCCAGGCTCTTACCACACGCTGCCATGGTGGAGATCTCCCGCCTGGAGCCCGTCCCGGTTGAAGCCGATTGGACGCGCTTTGCTGGCGTGATCGATCTGGTCGGATGTGGATCCACGGAGGATCGGTCGACCGGGTGGATCAGTTGGCTGCAACGGCTGGTGGAGTTGGGACACAAAGAGAGGCTGCTCCTGTTGGGGGTGAGTCGAGGGTTGGAATCGTTCCGTGCGACCTCCGTCAATCTCGCGGGAGCCATGCGGACTGGACTCTATCGTATGCTGCACAGCGAATACCCCCAGTTGCGATCGCGGCATATGGATGGAGAGGCCCACAGTCCGGATGCGGAGCTGGCGTACCAGATTGCCGCCGAGTTCTTCGCTGAGAGCCAGGAGGTGGAGGTGTGTTATCGTGGAGGTCAGCGTTATCGTGCGTATCTGGCCGAATGTGCGGAGGGTGCAGGAGGGGAGCCGCTCTCGCCGCACGCGTTTGCAGAGGAAGAGGTGGTGCTGATCACGGGAGGGACGCGTGGACTGGGTGCGCTGTGTGCGCAGCATCTGGTGCGCCAGTATGGGGTGAGGCGGTTGGTGCTCACGGGACGGGAGGAGTGGCCGCCACGTGAGCAGTGGGAGCAGATCACGGCCACCGCTACCCCGCTGGCAGAGAAGATTCGAGCGGTCCAGGCGTTGGAAGGGCAAGGTGTGCAGGTGCAGGTGGTGTCCTTGCGCCTCTCGGATGAGCAGGCGGTGCAGCAGTGTCTGCGGGAGATCAGCACGACCATGGGTCCGATTGCCGGCGTGATTCATTGTGCTGGCCTGCTGGATCCGACGACGTTGGCCTTTATCCGCAAAACACCTAGCACGATCCAGGACGTGTTGGAGCCTAAGGTGGCGGGTCTGGTGACGCTCTATGAGCAGATGAGCCACGAGCCATGGCACTTTTTTGTACTGTTCTCCTCGGTCTCGGGGATAGTGCCGGTGCTCTCAAGTGGTCAGAGTGATTACGCCATGGCCAATGCCTACATGGACTACTTTGCCCAGGCGCATCAACAGGAAGGTCGCATCGTGAGTATCCAGTGGCCGAACTGGAAAGAGGCGGGGATGGGAGAAGTGACCAATCGAATTTATCGAGAGACGGGGTTGCAGAGCCTCACGAATGAAGAAGGGATGCACCTGTTGGACCAGATTCTGGGCCAGCAGGCGCTAGCGGTGGTGTTGCCAGCGGTGGTGGAGATGCCTGGGTGGAAGCCGGAGGAACTCTGGCGGTCGTGCGAGGCGGAGACCATGGAGATCCGCCGGCAGGCTCGGATGCAGCGAGAGCAAGAGGAGCGATCCGTGGAGGCAGTGGTCGCGCCGGGGGTGCGAGAGGCAACAGAGACATGGTTACAAGCTCTCTTTTCCGAGGAGTTGAGAATTGATCCCAGCCAGTTGGAGATGGACGAGCCAGTGCAGGAATACGGTGTGGACTCCATCATCCTGGCCCAGATTGTGCAACGCATCAACCAGAAATTGATGGTGACGCTCGATCCTTCTATTCTCTATGAATATCCGACCATCGCGGGCTTTGCGACCTGGCTGAGTGAAACCTATACCACCCCGCTGGCAACGATGCTGGCTCAACGCGCACCAGAGACAACCGTGGACCCGGTGCGGACCAAGGTTCCATCGGGACGACCAGTGGTGATGCGCCCTCCAATGTCCACGCTCACGCCACAGAACGTCGAGACGCATTTCTTGACTCCTGCGGTTGAAGATATCGCGATCATCGGACTCTCCTGCCGTTTTCCGGGGGCTGAGACGCTGGATGGCTACTGGGAACTGCTCGCCCAGGGGCGTTCGGCGATCCGTGCTGTGCCACCGGAGCGCTGGGGCTATGTGAGCTCCTATGCTGCGGGCATGCTCGAAGATATCACCGCCTTTGATCCAGCCTTCTTCCTGTTGGCTGAAGAGGATGCTCAGGCGATGGATCCCCAGGCGTTGCTGGTCTTAGAGGAGTGTCTCAAGTTATGGTATCACGCTGGCTATACCCCGGCCGAGATCAAAGGGAAAGCGATCGGCATCTATCTGGGTGCGCGCAGCCAGCATCGTCCGGATGAGGTTCACCTGCAACGGGCACGGAATCCGATTGTGGCGATGGGACAAAACTATCTGGTAGCCAACCTGTCGCACTATTTCGATGTGCGAGGACCAAGTATGGTAGTGGATACCGCTTGTTCTTCAGCGTTGGTGAGTCTGAACATGGCGATCCAGGCCTTGCGGAGCCAGGAGATTGAAGCCGCCGTCGTGGGAGGAGTGAGTGTGCTGCAGACGGATGCGACCCATCGGCTCTTCCAGCAGCGCAGTCTCTTATGTGCCCAACCCGCCTTCCATGTCTTCGACGAGCGAGCCGATGGGATTGTGCTGGGAGAAGGTGTAGGCATGGTGTTGGTGAAGACGGTGAAGCAGGCGTTGCGCGATGGAGATAGCATCTATGCCGTCATTAAGGCGACCGCGGTCAATAACGATGGACGGACGGCAGGACCGGCGACGCCGAGCTTGCAAGCGCAAAAAGAGGTCATGCAGATGGCCCTGGCCAGGAGTGGCAAGCGAGCCGAGGAGATCAGCTATCTGGAAGCCAATGGTTCGGGATCGATCGTGACGGACCTGATCGAGCTCAAAGCAATTCAAGCGGTCTATGGAGGAAGCAGGGTGCATCCATTGGGCGTAGGATCTATCAAGCCGAATATTGGGCATCCCCTCTGTGCGGAAGGGATCGCGAGTTTGATCAAAGTGGTGCTGATGTTGCAGCATCGTCAGATGGTTCCGTTCTTATCGGGAGAGCAAGGCCTGCAGCATTTTGATCGAGAGGCAGCGCAGATGTCGTTGAGCCGAACGTTAGAGGCGTGGGAAGAAGCAAGAGCGGTAGCGGGGATCAATAGCTTCGCGGATGGAGGGACAAACGCGCACGTGATCGTCGAGCGTTGGGAAGAGGGAGCCGAGCGGATAGTGAGACGGCGTCCTCTGGTGCCCCCGCCATTCCAGAAACGATCGTTGGTATCCAGGGATGCTGACCAGACAGCAAAGAAGCCAGACGAAGCACAAGCGTTACCTACGGATAACGCAAACATATGGGACTCTTATGAAGTGGAGAGCTAACGTGAAAAACATAACCAAGCGCATCGCATTATCGCTCAAAAATCCGATAATGCACAACCATGTGGTATATGGACAAGAAGTGTTGCCTGGATTGTCTTATATAGATATGATCTATCAAGTTTTTAGAGAGCATGGTTATTCTTACAGCAATCTTCAATTGCGCAATTTGTCGATATATAATCCGTTGACTCTAGGGAAGGCATCCCACGTAATGCTCAACATCCAGTGTGTGGAGAGCAAAGAAGGATGCTGGCATATTACCATAGAAGGGCATGAAACATATAATGACGTACCGGCCCCCGAGACAAAGCTGTATGTGAAGGCTGAAATGCATGAGAGAGAGGCTGTGGTATTTGAAGAGATGCTTACACTTCATCAACTCAAGCAGTCTGCGAAAGAAACGGTTGATCTAAGCGAAATATATGAGCAGCGTCGGCATCAGGAACTGGTCCATACCGGCTTGATGAAAGCAGAGGGGCAGATTTATGCGACGGATGCCGATATCGTCATCGATATTACGCTTGGGCCCGATGGTCTGGCGCAGGCGGAGCATTTTCTATTTCATCCAGCCCTGATTGATGGAAGCGGTGTCGGTTCTGGATGGCTGCTCTCTTCTCTCCTGAACGCGGATCAAAAGTTGTATCTGCCTTTGTTCTACGAGTCCTTCTGCGCCTCTGCGCCGGTGCAAACGCATTGCTACACCCGCGTGCAACGCGCTTCGGTTCGCTTGGAGAAAGAACTGATTTATCTGACCCTGGAGTTCTTTGATGCCTCAGGCCAGAAAATTGCCGAACTGAAAAACTTTGCCAGCAAACTTGTGCGAGGTGCCGAACTCATCCATCCTGAACGCGCAGCGACGACGCAACCACAGCGTGAGGCGTCGGCTGTCGCTCCAACTGCCTCTTCTATGTTGACGCCAGTGCCCTTGTCATCGCCCGAGCAGGCAACCGTCTTTGAGGAGATTGAAGACTTCTTGCGGCAGATGCTAGCACAACGGCTCAATATGCCAAAGGAACAGATTGAAACAGAAGTGGGCTATTATCAAATGGGCCTGGATTCTCGCAGGTTGCTGGAAGTGGTACAGGCCATCGAAAGTAAAATTGGGACCAGCCTCTCACCAATTCTGTTGTTTGAATACACCACAATTGCTGAATTAGCAACCTTTCTAGCGGAGCACTATGCCGAACACTTTCACACCGTTGGTTCTGCCAGGGTGCAAGCAGAGCAATCTGACCCGAGTGCAACTACCTTGAATACATCCCTGGAGACGGAAGCATCTCCCATTCCTGCACCGGTTTCTCAGGTCGAGATGACAGCAGACATCGCCATCATCGGGATGGCTGGTCGCTATCCTCAAGCTGCCACGCTGCAGGAGTTCTGGGACAATCTGACCCAAGGCAAAGACTGCATTACCGAGATTCCCGCCTCTCGCTGGGATTGGCGGCAATATGACGACATCACCTCCCCATCGGGCAAGCACATGTCGCACTGGGGTGGTTTTATCGACGATCCGGATTGTTTTGATCCCCAGTTCTTTCATATTTCCCCACGAGAAGCCGAAACGATGGACCCCCAAGAGCGGTTGTTCCTGCAGGCCTGCTGGGAAACGATCGAAGACGCTGGCTATACCCCCCGAACCCTGGTGGCTCCTCAGGGACGTCATCGGCGGCATCCCGTGGGTGTCTTCGTTGGCGTGATGCATAAGGATTATACGTTATTGGGGGCTGATGCCGTTGCCCAAGGCCATCACGTCCCGTTATCGCTGAACTATGCGCAAATTGCCAACCGGGTCTCCTATCATTGCAATTTTCATGGCCCCAGCATGGCCATTGATACCGTCTGCTCCTCCTCGTTAACCGCAGTGCATCTGGCCGTGGAAAGCATTCGCCGTGGGGAGTGTCAGGTCGCGCTGGCTGGAGGCGTGAACCTGTCCTTGCATCCTCAGAAATATCTGACCTATGGAAGCTGGGACATGCACTCCAGTGATGGCCGGTGTCGTACCTTTGGTCAGGGAGGGGATGGCTATGTCTCAGCCGAAGGGATCGGAGCGGTGCTGCTGAAGCCGCTCCGGCAGGCCGAGCAGGACGGAGATCGTATTTATGCGGTGATCAAAGGGAGTGCGATCAATCATGTCGGCATGGTAAGTGGGATTTCGGTGCCCAGTTCGGTGGCGCAGGCGGATGCCATTGAGCAGTGTTTAGAGCAAAGCGGGATTGATCCCCGAACGATCAGCTATGTGGACGCGCATGGGACCGGCACGTCGTTGGGAGATCCAATCGAGATCCAGGGATTGGTCAAAGCCTTCAGCCAGAGGACGCAGGAGAAGCAGTTCTGTGCTATTGGGTCGGTGAAATCGAATATCGGGCATGCCGAATCGGCTGCAGGGATCAGCGGGTTGAGCAAGGTGGTCCTGCAACTCTACCATCGAACGCTCGTGCCATCGCTACATGCGGAAGACATCAATCCGCATCTGAATCTGTCCCAATCGCCCTTTTATGTACAGCGAACCACCGAAGCGTGGCAGCAACCGGTGGTGGTCGAGCAAGGGGTAGAGGTGCGCTATCCGCGACGAGCAGGATTAAGCTCGCTTGGTGCAACCGGCTCGAATGCTCATCTCATTCTGGAAGAGTATATTCCCCAGGAGGAGCCGAGTCGTCCAGGAGGGCCATTGGCGTCAGAGAATGCCCCAGTGATCGTCCCGTTGTCCGCCAGGAACAGAGAGCGATTGCAAGCGTATGCGAAGAAGATGCGAGCTGCGCTGCATGGAGAGATGTGTCTGGCGGATGTGGCCTATACGTTGCAGGTAGGGCGGGAAGCGATGGAAGAGCGGGTCGTATTCGTCGTGAGCAGCATTGCGGAGTTGAATGACAGATTAGCCGCCATCGAGGAAGGGCAGGAGCAGGTGGAAGGATGTTGGCGTGGGCAGGTCAAGAGTGGGAAACGAGGGAGTGAAGCCGCCCGGCAGGATCAGAGTACGAAAGCCTCGGTTCGTGCATGGATCGAACGGGGTGATGTCAGCCGTATTGCCGAAGCCTGGGCGCAAGGGCTTGCGATCGACTGGAAGCAGTTTTACGGAGAAACCAGACCTCAACGTCTAAGTTTGCCAACGTATCCTTTTGAAAAGGTGCGTTATTGGCTACCTGAGTCGGATGCTGGACCAGATATTCAGAGAAATAAATCGATTGTTGCCGATGTTGTGCATCCGTTGTTGCATCAAAACGTCTCTAACATCGAGGGATTGTGCTTTACATCAGTCTTCACGGGTCGAGAGTTTTCCTGGCGGATCACATCATAAAAGGGCAACATATTTTACCCGGAGTGGCCTATCTTGAAATGGTGCGGGCCGCCGTGGAAAAAGCAGTCGCGGAACAAATGCAAACCAGAGTCCGGCTCAAAAATATCGTCTGGGTGCGACCTTTTGTTGTGGCAGAGCAGGAAGCACAAATATACATCCAGCTTCTTCCTGAAGACAACGGAGAAATTGCTTACGAAATCTACAGCAAGCCCGAAAGTATCGGTGGCGAATTTATTATCTATATGCAAGGGAGTGCAGTACTTTCTCCGCTAGAAGAAGCTGCAACGCTGAATATTCAAGAATTACAGGCAAACTGTAATCGACGAGTTTATTCACCCACGCAATGCTATGAAGCCTATACAAAGAAGGGGATAGCATATGGCGTAGCCCACCGAGGAATTGAAAAAGTATACGCCGGAAAAGGCCAGGTACTGGCTAAGTTGTCTCTACCTTCTTCCATTTCCCACACCCAGGGTCAGTATGTTCTGCATCCGAGTATGCTAGATTCGGCATTACAAGCGTCTATTGGTTTGGTTCTGGATACCGCAGACTCAATGCTGGTAGAAAACAAGCCAATGTTGCCATTTGCGCTGCAGGATGTAGAAATTTTCGAAGCATGTACCCCCTCGATGTGGGCGTATATACGCTACAGCGAAGGGAGCACAGCAGAGGATCAAGTACAGAAACTAGATTTTGACCTATGTGATGACCAGGGCCGCATTTGCATAAAAATGAAAGGCTTTTCGTCCAGAGTGCTAGAAGGTAGCGGGGATTTGACTGGTACCGCTTCAACCGTCGGCATGCTCTTACTTGAGCCTATCTGGCAAGAAAAGGTCGCCATCAGGATGAGTGAGCAGATCGACTATGTAGACAGGAAAGTTATCACCTGCGAACTGGATGAGATCGAAGCTAACACCCTGAAAGAAGAAATTGATAACCTGAATTTGCAGTCCCAAGGGGATACAATCTCTGAGCGCTTTGAAGCATACGCCGTGCAGGCATTTGAAGAAATTCAACGTATCCTCAAGACCAGAGCCAGCGGGGATATCCTGGTACAGATCGTAATTGCTGTCCAGAAGGAATCCCAGCTTTTAAGCGGACTCAGCGGATTGCTGAAAACTGCGCAATTAGAGAACCCGAAGCTGATTGGTCAACTCATCGAAGTAGAACCAGGGATTAGTGCCAAGGATGTCAGAGAAAAACTGCAAGAGAACAGACAATATCCAGGAGACAAACATATCCGTTATAGGAACGGCAAGCGATATGTTGCTGAATGGAAAGAATTTGAAGTCGCGCAAGGTAAAGAGAGCATCCCCTGGAAAGACAACGGCATCTATCTTATTAGCGGAGGTGCTGGCGGTCTCGGATTACTCTTTGCCAGAGAGATTGCCAGCAAAACCAGGGACAGCGTGTGTATCCTTACCGGTCGATCCCCGCTGGACAACGTCAAGCGATCCCAGCTTCAGAGATTAGAAGATTCGGGAGCAAAAGTATCTTACAGGCAAACGGACATCACACAAAAAGAAGCCGTATACGACTTAATCAGAGACATTCAGAAGGAGTACGGCGATCTCAATGGCATCATCCACAGTGCCGGCGTGATCAAAGATAATTTCGTTATCAAAAAGAGCAGAGCAGAAGTCCAGGAAATCCTGGCGCCCAAAGTCACTGGATTGGTCAACCTGGACGAGGCCAGCAAGGATCAGGCGCTCGACTTCTTCATACTCTTTTCATCGGGTGCCGGAGCCGTGGGTAGCGTGGGTCAAGCAGACTATGCCATGGCCAATGCCTTCATGGACGCATATGCAGCCTATCGTAATTCTCTCATTCAACCCATGTACCGTCATGGTCGAACGCTTTCGATCAACTGGCCGTTATGGAAAGATGGTGGGATGCATGTCGCTGAAGAGACCGAAAGCATGTTGACGCGCGATACAGGTATGATCCCCATGGCGTCAGAAAGTGGCATCCAGGCATTCTATCAAGGATGGCATGCAGGCAAATCGCAAGTGATGGTAGTAGAAGGCGTCTTACAACAAATACGCGCATATCTCCAGCGTGTGACCACTCATCCCTCCGTGCAATACGACAAGCAGAACTCCGTGCAGCAGCCAAGCAGTAAACAAGAGAAAGCTGGACGGAAGAACGCAGAGAGCGCTCTCCAGGAAAGAGCCGAAAAGTACTTTATAAATCTGCTCTCTTCCATCATCAAGCTGCCAGCGGATCACATAGAAGCTGATGACCCGATGGAGAAATATGGGATCGATTCGATCATGATCATACACCTGAACAATCAATTGGAGAAAGTGTTCGGATCATTATCGAAGACCTTGTTTTTTGAATATCAGGATATCAGGGCTTTAACAGGCTATTTTCTTGAAGCGCACTATCCCAAACTGGCTGAAGTGCTGGGTATCCAGGAAGAATTTGTGGCGACTGTCGAGAGAAGTCAAACACCTGTGTCAGCAATCGAGTCGATAAAAATGATCGCTGATAGTCGCAAGCGCTTTCGCTTTGTACCTTTGCCTGATAGTGCCACGGAAGAAACAAAAGAGTCCCAGGATTCAGGCTTTGCCATCATTGGAGTTTCAGGAAGATATCCTCAAGCTGAGAATATCCAGGAATTCTGGGAAAATCTGCGCAACGGCAAAGATAGTGTGACGGAGATTCCTGCCGAGCGCTGGGATCACTCGCAATACTATCATCCGGATAAACATGCCAGTGGCAGCACCTATAGCAAATGGGGAGGATTTCTGGAAGGAGTGGATCGCTTCGATCCGTTGTTCTTTAATATCTCGCCACGAGAGGCCGAGATCATGGATCCGCAGGAGCGCCTCTTTTTGCAGTGTGTCTATGAGACGTTGCAGGATGCTGGCTATACCCGCCAGTCGTTAGCGGCAAGCGCCAGGAGGGATGCTCATGGAGTCGGTGGTCAGGTGGGGGTCTATGTCGGCGTGATGTATGAGGAATATCAGCTGTATGGAGCGCAGGAAACCCTGCTCGGTCGGTCAATGGCGCTGGGCGCAAGCCCTTCCTCGATCGCCAATCGGGTGTCGTATTTCTGTGATTTTCATGGCCCAAGCGTGGCAGTTGATACCATGTGCTCCTCATCGCTGACGGCGATCCATTTTGCTTGTCAGAGTTTGCGCCAGGGAGAGTGTGCAGTGGCGATTGCCGGAGGAGTCAATCTCTCCTTGCATCCCAACAAATATTTGCTACTGGCCCAGGGCAAGTTTGCTTCAAGTACCGGACGATGTGAGAGCTTTGGCATGGGGGGAGATGGCTATGTGCCAGCCGAAGGGGTAGGCGCGGTTCTGCTTAAGCCGCTGGCGCAAGCGCGAGCGGACGGGGATCATATCTATGGGATCATCAAAGGGAGCGCGATTAATCATGGAGGCAAGACTAATGGGTATTCGGTACCCAATCCGGTGGCGCAGGCGGAGGTGATTGATTATGCGCTGAAGCAAGCAGGGATCGAAGCGAGCCAGGTGAGCTACATTGAGGCACATGGAACGGGGACGGCGTTGGGTGATCCGATCGAGATTACCGCGCTCAGTCGGGTCTATGGAACTGGTCAGGAGATGGGAGAAACAGAGGAGAGCAGGAGTGTGTGTGCGATCGGATCGGTGAAGTCGAACATCGGGCATGCGGAGAGTGCGGCGGGGATTGCTGGTTTGACGAAAATCCTGTTACAGATGAAATATGGGGAGTTGGTGCCCTCCTTGCATTCGCAGACGCTTAATCCGCACATTGACTTTGCCGGCAGTGTCTTTCGGGTGCAGCAAGAGCGGGAGGTCTGGCGGAGGCAGGAGCGTGAAGGACGGGAAGAGCCGAGGCGAGCGGGGTTGAGCAGCTTTGGAGCAGGAGGATCGAATGCGCATCTGGTGATCGAGGAGGAGTGGCCCGCGGTGGAGGTGAGCGCAAGGCAGGAGAGCGTTGCGCGAGAGGAGCGTGTACTGATTCTGGTCTCAGCCAGGAGCGAGGAGCAGTTGCGGGAGCAAGCGAGGAGATTGGTGGAGGCGATTGAGCGAGGGGAGGTGAAAGAAGAGGAGTTGGAGGAGTTGGCGTATACGTTGCAGGTGGGACGAGAAGGGATGGAAGAGCGTCTGGGAATGCTGGTGTCTCGGATGCAGGAAGTGAAGGAGCGCTTGCAGGGCTATATCCAGGGTCGAGCCGAGGGAATCATGCGTGGGCAGGTAAGTTCCAATAAAGAGACCCTCAATCTTTTTTCTTCCGATGACGAGTTGCAGGAAGCCGTGTTGAAGTGGATGCAGGATGGCAAATATGAGAAGCTCTTGAATTTGTGGGTCATAGGGATGACGATAGTTTGGGAGCGCTTATATCAGGGACGAAGGATACGTCGTCTGAGTCTCCCAACCTATCCTTTTGCCCGTGAACGCTACTGGTTGCCACAACTATCTGCCAGCGTCCGAATTGGCACGGTACCCGGCGTTATAGGAGCTATGCCTTCAGATGCTGCGACCATGATTGCCGCTTTGCATCCGTTAGTGCATCGAAATATTTCAGATTTGAATCAGCAGCGTTATCGCTCGACCTTCAGCGGGCAGGAGTTCTTCTTGCGGGATCATCAGGTGGAACAGCAAGCGATCCTGCCAGCCGTGGCAAGCCTGGAGATGGCGCGAGCCGCGGCGCAACTGGCATGGGGGGAGGAGGATGAGCCTGGGAGCATGGTACTGCGTCAGGTGGTCTGGGTGCGTCCGGTGGTGGCAGAAGCGGCCGTGAGCGTTGAGATTGAGTTTGAGCCACAGGACGATGGATCGTTGCGCTACCAACTCACAGGAGTGGCCCCGGCAGGGGAAGATGAGGTGCTGTACAGCCAGGGACAGATTGAGTGGGAACACCGCTCTGAGTGTCCCCGGTTGGATCTGGAGGCGATCCGTCTGCGCTGTCAACAACGGGTGTGGAGCGGACAGGAGTGCTATGAGCGCTATGAGCAGATAGGGTTGCGCTATGGAGTGGGCATGCGAGCGGTGGAGGAAGTGCGAGCGGGTCAGGGAGAGGCACTGGGTCGGCTGGTCTTGCCGGGAGTTGTTGCGGGGACGAGGCAGGACTATGTGCTGCATCCCAGTATGCTGGATGGAGCGTTGCATACGGCACTCGGCGTGTTTGTGGAGGGAGGCAGCTCGGAGGTACAGGTGCCATGGTTGCCCTATGCCCTAGAGCAGGTGGAGATCTATGGAGGGGGAGAGGCGCAGATGTGGGCCTGGGTGCGTCGAGTGGAGGGAGCGAGCGTAACGGGAGAGCAGGTGAGACGGCTGGACATCGATCTGTGTGATGACGCAGGAGTGGTCCGGGTGGGTCTTCGTGGGTTGGTCACGCGTCCTCTGGTTACTGCCAGCGGGTCCATGACATTGCCCACGTTCCATCTCTTCCGTCCGCACTGGCAGCGAGTGCTGGAGGAGAGCGAGGTGGCCTTGGTCGAGGAAGAGCGAGTGCTGTGGTTGCTGGGGGGGAGCCCGGAGCAGGCCCATCGGATGCAAGCGTTGTTGCCAGCCTGGCGGTGCCAGGCATTGCGGGTTCCATCGCGCGAGGAGGGGAGCGCCGAGCGCTACATGGCGGGATGTGTGCAGATGATCGAGCAATTGCAGCGAGAATTGCGTGGACGTGGGCGTCGTGGTCTGCTCGGACAGCTGGTCGTGCCGGTAGAACAGCCCGGTTGGGGAGGCCTGGCCGGTATACTCAAGACGGCCCACCTGGAGCAACCGAAGTTCCAGGGTCAATTACTCGAAGTCGAGGATCTGGAGCACCGTGAGCAGGAGGTGGCGGCGGCGGTCCGGTTGCTAGCCCAACGACCCCAGATGACGCAGGCGGCTTTACGAGCGGGACAGCTCTGGCAGTTGGGATGGCAGCTCATGGAGAGCAGTGCCTCAGTATCCATTCCCTGGAAGGAAGGGGGGGTCTATGTGCTGACAGGAGGAGCAGGGGGATTGGGACGCCTGCTGGCCAAAGAGATCGGCCAGCGAGCAACAGGAGTGAGCGTGGTCCTGACGGGGAGACGAGCGTATACGGAGGAGGAACTGGAGGCATTGCGGAGAGAGATCGGAGCGGGCGTGCAGGTGGAGTATCGGCGGATGGATGTGGGGAACGGAGAGGAAGTGCGAGCGGTGCTCAAGGAGATCGAGCAGAC
The DNA here is from genome assembly GCA_963699315.1 of uncultured Chloroflexia bacterium. Classification (GTDB taxonomy): domain Bacteria; phylum Chloroflexota; class Ktedonobacteria; order Ktedonobacterales; family Ktedonobacteraceae; genus Dictyobacter. Next base: position 977,516 of record OY969433.1, on the reverse strand, counting down.
GTATGGCCGAGTGAATGGGATCATTCATAGTGCCGGACAATTGCGAGATAGTTATGTGCTGGCGAAGCAAGAGGAGAGCGTGCGGGAGGTGTTGTGGTCGAAAGTGGCGGGGGTGGTGGCCTTAGACGAGGGGAGCCGAGAGATGAAGCTAGATTGTTTTGTGCTCTACTCCTCGTTGGCGGGCTGTGTCGGGAATGTGGGGCAGGCAGATTATGCAGCGGCGAATGGCTTTTTGGACGCCTATGCGAGGATGCGCAATGAGCAGGTGAGGCAAGGGAAGCGTACAGGCAAGACGATAGCCCTGGACTGGCCCCTCTGGCAGCATGGCGGCATGCACATTAGCCCGGAAACTGTTGCGATTTTACAGGGGCAGGATCGAGTAGCTCTGTCCACAAGCAATGGGATGCATGTACTGTATCAAGCCATGGCCTCTGATGCTGATCAGGTGATGATCACTGATGGGGATTTGGAGCAAGCTGGCATCAGTATAGATGAAATATCATCGGAGTCGCCTACTATACAAGAAATTGTGACACAGGAGCCATTCTCGCAAGATGTATCATTGGCTGACCCGGACATGTTGCGGGATCAGACCGTTGCTTACTTAAAAAGAGAAATTGCAACTGTAATCAAAGTTTCTGTAGCACAACTTCAGACAGATGCTCCTCTGGAAGTGTATGGTATGGACTCAATCCTGGCGATGCAATTCACCAATCAACTGGAGAAGACCTTCGGGACGCTCTCGAAGACGCTCTTTTTTGAATATCAAACGATCAGCGAGCTGAGCCGTTATTTTCTGGACGTGCATCGTGAAGTGCTCACCACGATCCTGAATCAGGGGAAACGAGAGACGCCTACTCGTTCAGTGCCAACCACTCCCACGGTGATTTCAACTGCCCGCTCGCAATCCCGCTTTGTTTCTCGGCTGGCACGGAGTCGTCAGCAGCCTGGGAGGCGTCCCGTCCAACCTGCGACATCGGAAGCGCTGGACATCGCCATTATCGGACTGGCCGGGCGCTATCCGGGAGCGAACACCTTGCGCGAGTTCTGGGAGAATCTGTGTGAGGGCAAAGATGGTGTGACGGAGATTCCTGCCGAGCGCTGGGATCACTCGCTGTACTACCATCCAGATAAACATGCCAGTGGCAGCACCTACAGCAAATGGGGAGGGTTTCTAGAAGGAGTGGACCGCTTCGATCCGTTGTTCTTCAATATCTCGCCACGAGAGGCCGAGATCATGGATCCGCAGGAGCGCCTCTTTTTGCAGTGTGCCTATGAGACGTTGCAGGATGCTGGCTATACCCGCCAGTCGTTAGCGGCAAGCGCCAGGAGGAATGCTCATGGAGTCGGTGGTCAAGTGGGGGTCTATGTCGGCGTGATGTATGAGGAATATCAGCTGTATGGAGCGCAGGAAACCCTGCTCGGTCGGTCAATGGCGCTGGGCGCAAGTCCTTCCTCGATCGCCAATCGGGTGTCGTATTTCTGTAATTTTCATGGTCCATGTATGGCAGTTGATACCATGTGCTCCTCATCGTTAACGGCGATCCACTTGGCCTGTCAGAGTTTGCGCCAGGGAGAGAGTGCAGTGGCGATTGCCGGAGGGGTCAATCTCTCCTTGCATCCCAACAAATATTTGCTACTGGCTCAGGGCAATTTTGTTTCAAGTACCGGACGATGTGAGAGCTTTGGCATGGGGGGAGATGGCTATGTGCCAGCCGAAGGGGTGGGCGCGGTTCTGCTCAAGCCGCTGGCGCAAGCGCGAGCGGATGGGGATCATATCTATGGGATCATCAAAGGGAGCGCGATTAATCATGGAGGCAAGACCAATGGATATTCGGTACCCAATCCGGTGGCGCAGGCGGAGGTGATTGATCATGTGCTGAAGCAAGCAGGGATCGAAGCGAGCCAGGTGAGCTACATTGAGGCACATGGAACGGGGACGGCGTTGGGTGATCCGATCGAGATTGCCGCGCTCAGTCGGGTCTATGGAACCGGTCAGGAGATGGGAGAAACCGGGGAGAGCAGGAGTGTGTGTGCGATCGGATCGGTGAAGTCGAACATCGGGCATGCGGAGAGTGCGTCGGGGATTGCTGGTTTGACGAAAGTCCTGTTACAGATGAAGTATGGAGAGTTGGTGCCCTCCTTGCATTCGCAGACGCTTAATCCGCACATTGACTTTGCCGGCAGTGTCTTTCGGGTGCAGCAAGAGCGGGAGGTCTGGCGGAGGCAGGAGCGTGAAGGACGGGAAGAGCCGAGGCGAGCGGGGTTGAGCAGCTTTGGAGCAGGAGGATCGAATGCGCATCTGGTGATCGAGGAGGAGTGGCCCGAGGTGGAGGTGAGCGCAAGGCAGGAGAGCGTTGCGTTAGAGGAGCGTGTGCTGATTCTGGTCTCAGCCAGGAGCGAGAAGCAGTTGCAGGAGCAAGCGAGGAGGTTGGTGGAGGCGATTGAGCGAGGGGAGGTGAAAGAAGAGGAGTTGGAGGAGTTGGCATATACGTTGCAGGTGGGACGAGAAGGGATGGAAGAGCGTCTGGGAATGCTGGTGTCTCGGATGCAGGAAGTGAAGGAGCGCTTGCAGGACTATATCCAGGGTCGAGTCGAGGGAATCATGCGTGGGCAGGTGAAGCCGCATCGGGAGATGGTGGAAGTATTGAAGGCGGATGAAGACATGCAGCAGATGTTGGCGATATGGATTGCCAAGAGGAAGTATGAGAAACTGCTGGAGGTCTGGGTCAAAGGGATGGACGTTGATTGGGAGCGCCTATATCAAGGGAGGAGTGTACGTCGTCTGAGTCTCCCAACCTATCCCTTTGCCCGTGAACGTTACTGGTTGTCCCGTGATATATCGACCCTTGGCAGGGATTCGGTCCACGCCATATCTGATAACGGTAGAGATTGTACATCAGATGAAGAGCGCATTATACAGAGGAGAACAAGCTTTTTGCAAAAGCATTGGGAACCATGTATGCCTTCTCACAAGAGAGAGATAGAAGGGCCAATCTTAATACTGACGGCCCAGGACACGATGGAACTGGCTACTTGCATGCAACAACGATACCCTCAAAGTGTGATCGTGAATGTGCACAATCTTGAAGCTTTCCTTCAGCAAGAAGAAAGTAGTATCTGGCTCGACTATACAGGTTTCATAGACTTGTTGGGATGTAGCCATCAAACTCATGACTCGCTGTCCTGGATCAGCTTGTGGCAACGTTGTATTGCTAATAGCAATGAGCGAAAAATGATTATCCTGTGCATCACGCAAGGGCTAGAAGCGTTTCAAAATACGAGTATCAATTTAGCAGGCGCACTTCATGCAGGATTGGCTCGTACGCTGCAAGCTGAATATAAGCAGATCCAGGTGCGACATATCGACCTGGCCGTGATAGATGATATCAGTCTGTTTGTGCATCAGATTATAGACGAGTTGTCTTATGAAGATGGAAACGTAGAGGTTTGTTATAGAGGAGGGCAACGTTATCGTGCCTATCTGAACGAGTGTCAGGTGGAGCAGGATAACAATATCCCCCAGACCTTTTCCCCGGATCATGTCCTCTGGATCACAGGAGGTACACGAGGGCTGGGTTACCTTTGTGCGCAACACTTTGTCACCCACTATGGAGTCAAGCGTCTGGTACTGACGGGACAAGACGCATTACCACCATACGAGACCTGGGATGAATATCAACAGCAAGAGACAGCCATCGCGCAAAAAATTCGTAACATTCGTGCTCTAGAGGATCTGGGAGCAACAGTATCAGTATTGGCCGTACCCTTGCACGACGAAAGCGCGTTGGAAAAAGCACTTCGGCAGGTAAACGTCACCATGGGGCCAATCGGCGGACTGATTCACTGTGCAGGAATCAGTGACGCAGATAATCCTGCCTTCATACGGAAAACGCTGGAGGAGATGCAGCGCATATTCCAGCCGAAGGTAAATGGACTGAATACCCTTTATCGTGTTCTTCGGCAGGAGCCCTTACAGTTCTTCGTGTTGTTTTCATCTGTCTCTGCCGCTATTCCCATGCTGGCTGTTGGTCAGAGTGATTACGCCACGGCCAATGCCTACATGGACTACTTTGCCCAGGCGCATCAACAGGAAGGTCGCATCGTGAGTATCCAGTGGCCGAACTGGAAAGAGGCGGGGATGGGAGAAGTGACCAATCGAATCTATCAAGAGACGGGGTTGCAGAGCCTCACGAATGAAGAAGGGATGCGCCTGTTGGATCAGATTCTGGGCCAGCAGGGGCCAGCAGTGGTGTTGCCAGCGGTGGTGGAGATGCCTGGGTGGCAGCCGGAGAAACTCTGGCGGTCGCGCGAGGCGGAGCCCATGGAGATCCGCCAGCAGGCTCGGATGCAGCGAGAGCAAGAGGAGCGATCCGTGGAGGCAGTGGTCACGCCGGGGGTGCGAGAGGCAACAGAGACATGGTTACAAGCTCTCTTTTCCGAGGAGTTGAGAATTGATCCCAGCCAGTTGGAGATGGACGAGCCAGTGCAGGAATACGGTGTGGACTCCATCATCCTGGCCCAGATTGTGCAACGCATCAACCGGAAATTGATGGTGACGCTCGATCCTTCTATTCTCTATGAATATCCGACCATCGCGGGCTTTGCGACCTGGCTGAGTGAAACCTATACCACCCCGCTGGCAACGATGCTGGTTCAACGCGCACCAGAGACAACCGTGGACCCGGTGCGGACCAAGGTTCCATCGGGACGACCAGTGGTGATGCACCCTCCGATGTCCACGCCCACGCCACAGAACGTCGAGACGCAGGGCGATGCGCATTTCTTGACTCCTGAGGTTGAAGATATTGCGATCATCGGACTCTCCTGCCGTTTTCCGGGGGCTGAGACGCTGGATGACTACTGGGAACTGCTCGCCCAGGGGCGTTCGGCGATCCGTGCTGTGCCACCGGAGCGCTGGGGCTATGTGAGCTCCTATGCTGCGGGCATGCTCGAAGATATCACCGCCTTTGATCCAGCCTTCTTCCATCTGGCTGAAGAGGATGCTCAGGCGATGGACCCCCAGGCGTTGCTGGTCTTAGAGGAGTGTCTCAAGTTATGGTATCACGCTGGCTATACCCCGGCCGAGATCAAAGGGAAAGCGATCGGCATCTATCTGGGTGCGCGCAGCCAGCATCGTCCGGATGAGGTTTACCTGCAACGGGCACGGAATCCGATTGTGGCGGTGGGACAAAACTATCTGGTAGCCAACTTGTCGCACTATTTCGATGTGCGAGGACCAAGTATGGTGGTGGATACCGCTTGTTCTTCAGCGTTGGTGAGTCTGAACATGGCTATCCAGGCCTTGCGGAGCCAGGAAATTGAAGCCGCCGTCGTGGGAGGAGTGAGTGTGCTGCAGACGGATGCGGCCCATCGACTCTTCCAGCAGCGCGGGCTCTTATGTGCCCAACCCGCCTTCCATGTCTTCGACGAGCGAGCCGATGGGATTGTGCTGGGAGAAGGTGTAGGCATGGTGTTGGTGAAGACGGTGAAGCAGGCGTTGCGCGATGGAGATAGCATCTATGCCGTCATTAAGGCGACCGCGGTCAATAACGATGGACGGACGGCAGGACTGGCGATGCCGAACCTGCAAGCGCAAAAAGAGGTCATGCAGATAGCCCTGGCCAGGAGTGGCAAGCGAGCCGAGGAGATCAGCTATCTAGAAGCCAATGGTTCGGGATCGATCGTGACGGACCTGATCGAGCTCAAAGCAATTCAAGCGGTCTATGGAGGAAGCAGGGTGCATCCATTGGGCGTAGGATCTATCAAGCCGAATATTGGGCATCCCCTCTGTGCGGAAGGGATCGCGAGTTTGATCAAAGTGGTGCTGATGTTGCAGCATCGTCAGATGGTTCCGTTCTTATCGGGGGAGCAAGGCCTGAAGCATTTTGATCGAGAGGCAGCGCAGATGTCGTTGAGTCGAACGTTAGAGGCGTGGGAAGAAGCAAGAGCGGTAGCGGGGATCAATAGCTTCGCGGATGGAGGGACAAACGCGCACGTGATCGTCGAGCGTTGGGAAGAGGGAACCGAGCGGATAGTGAGACGGCGTCCTCTGATGCCCCCGCCATTCCAGAAGCGATCGTTGGTATCCAGGGATGCTGACCAGACAGCAAAGAAGCGAGACGAAGCACAAGAACATCAATCTATGGACACTGCAAAAAAAATGTTCTGGAAAACATTTGCATAAGCGAGGAGCTAGTAGGAATCATGATCACAGAGCAATTACGCATATCTTTGAAAAACCCCGTTGTATGCAATCATAAGATATACGGACAAGATCTATTGCCAGGTTTAGCTTATATTGATCTCATCTATCAAATTTTTCGCGAATATGGTTTTGCTCATCATGAGCTTGAACTTAAAAATGTTGCCATTTATGATCCCTTGATTGTGAAGCAAGATGATGAGATTCTGCTCAATATTCAATGTATCGAGAGCAAAGAAGGCCAATGGCGTATTCGTGTAGATGGCCAGACGCAGCAATATGGAAACATTGTGCAGGAGACAAAACATTATGTGACTGCTGAAATGTATAAAAGAACGCCAGTAGCGTTTAACGAAACACTGGATGTGCCTGGTTTGAAGCAGGTTGCGAAGAGCAAGATTGCTTTAGATACAATGTATGAACAGTGCAGGCATCAGGAATTAGTTCATACTGGTTTGATGAAAGCGGAGGGGCAGATCTATGTGATGGACGCTGGTATAGTGATTGATATTGCGCTTGGGCCCGATGGTCTGGCGCAGGCGGAGCATTTTCTATTTCATCCAGCCCTGATTGATGGAAGTGGTATCGGTTCTGGATGGCTGCTTTCTTCCCCTCTGAACGCGGATCAAAAGTTGTATCTGCCTTTGTTCTACGAGTCCTTCTGTGCCTCTGCTCTGGTGCAAACGCATTGCTACACCCGCGTGCAACGCGCTTCGGTTCGCCTGGAGAAAGAACTGATTTATCTGACCCTGGAGTTCTTTGATGCCTCAGGCCAGAAAGTTGCCGAACTGAAAAACTTTGCCAGCAAACTTGTGCGAAGTGCCGAACTCATCCATCCTGAACGCGCAGCGACGACGCAACCACAGCGTGAGACGCTTTCAACCTCCTCTTCTGCATCTATGCCAGTACCCTCATCTGCAATTGAGGGTACTGCTACTTACAGTACAATTGAAGACTTCTTGCGGCAGATGCTGGCGCAATGGCTCAACGTCCCAAAAGAACAGATTGAACCGGGTGTGGGCTATTATCAAATGGGTCTGGATTCCCGTGGATTGTTGGAGGTGGTAAAGGCCGTCGAAAGTAAAATTGGTGTCAGCCTCTCACCAATTCTGTTGTTTGAGTATACCACAATTGCTGAATTAACAACCTTTCTAGCGGAGCACTATGCCGAACACTTTCACTCTATAAGTGCTGTTGGGTCGCAGGCCGATCGGATTGTTCCGATCGCATCCCCAGAGGTGGTTCCATCGAGCATTCCTGTCCCCAGCGCACCATCGGTCCCTACACCCGTTTTTCCATCTGAGATGACAGCAGACATCGCCATCATCGGGATGGCCGGTCGCTATCCTCAGGCTGCCACGCTGCAGGAGTTCTGGCACAATCTGACCCAAGGCAAAGACTGCATTACCGAGATTCCCGCCTCTCGCTGGGATTGGCGGCAATATGACGACATCACCTCCCCATCGGGCAAGCACCTGTCGCGCTGGGGTGGTTTTATCGACGATCCGGATTGTTTTGATCCCCAGTTCTTTCATATTTCCCCACGAGAAGCCGAAATGATGGACCCGCAGGAGCGATTGTTCCTGCAGACCTGCTGGGAAACGGTCGAAGACGCTGGCTATACCCCTCGAACCCTGGTGGCTCCTCAGGGACGTCATCGGCGGCATCCCGTGGGTGTCTTCGTTGGCGTGATGCATAAGGATTATACGTTATTAGGGGCTGATGCCGCTGCCCAAGGCCATCGCGTTCCGTTATCGCTGAACTATGCGCAAATTGCCAACCGGGTCTCCTATCATTGCAATTTTCATGGCCCCAGCATGGCCATTGATACCGTCTGCTCCTCCTCGTTAACCGCAGTGCATCTGGCCGTGGAAAGCATTCGCCGTGGGGAGTGTCAGGTCGCGCTGGCTGGAGGCGTGAACCTGTCCTTGCATCCTCAGAAATATCTGACCTATGGAAGCTGGGACATGCACTCCAGTGATGGCCGGTGTCGTACCTTTGGTCAGGGAGGGGATGGCTATGTCTCAGCCGAAGGGATCGGAGCGGTGCTGCTGAAGCCGCTCCGGCAGGCCGAGCAGGATGGAGATCGTATTTATGCAGTGATAAAAGGGAGTGCGATCAATCATGTCGGCATGGTGAGTGGGATTTCGGTGCCCAGTCCGGTGGCGCAGGCGGATGCCATTGAGCAGTGTTTAGAGCAAAGCGGGATTGATCCCCGAACGATCAGCTATGTGGACGCGCATGGGACCGGCACGTCGTTGGGAGATCCAATCGAGATCCAGGGATTGGTCAAAGCCTTCAGCCAGAGGACGCAGGAGAAGCAGTTCTGTGCTATTGGGTCGGTGAAATCGAATATCGGGCATGCCGAATCGGCTGCAGGGATCAGCGGGTTGAGCAAGGTGGCCCTGCAACTCTACCATCGAACGCTTGTGCCATCGCTGCATGCGGAAGACCTCAATCCGCATCTGAATCTGTCCCAATCGCCCTTTTATGTACAGCGAACCACCGAAGCGTGGCAGCAACCGGTGGTGGTCGAGCAAGGGGTAGAGGTGCGCTATCCGCGACGAGCAGGATTAAGCTCGTTCGGTGCATCTGGTTCGAATGCCCATCTCATTCTGGAAGAGTATATTTCTCGGCGTCCTGCATTGCCAGCGGCCTCTGAGTCTGTTCCGACCATCGTGCCATTGTCCGCCAGGAACAGAGAGCGATTGCAAGCGTATGCGAAGAAGATGCGAGCCGCGCTGCATGGAGGGATGTGCCTGGCGGATGTGGCCTATACGTTGCAGGTAGGGCGGGAAGCGATGGAAGAGCGGGTCGCGTGTGTTGTGAGCAGCATCGCGGAGTTGAAAGACAGATTAGCCGCCATTGAGGAAGGGCAGGAGCAGGTGGAGGGATGTTGGCGTGGGCAGGTCAAGAGTGGGAAACGAGGGAGTGAAGCCGTCCGGCAGGATCAGAGTACGGAAGCCTCGGTTCGTGCATGGATCGAACGGGGTGATATCAGCCGTATTGCCGAAGCCTGGGCGCAAGGGCTTGAGATCGACTGGAATGAACTCTATGATGCAAATAAACCCGGGCGCATGAGTCTACCAACCTATCCATTCGAGCGAGAACGTTACTGGATACCAGAAACCAACGCCGGAGCAAGCAACGCAACAGTTAGACATGTCCTGCATCCTCTGCTGCACCTGAACATCTCCGATTTCACAGAACAGCGTTTTAGCTCAACATTTACTGGGCAGGAGTTTTCCTGGCGGATCATGTCGTAAAAGAGCAAAAGATATTGCCCGGAGTAGCCTATCTTGAAATGGTGCGGGTCGCCGTAGAAAAGGCAGTGGGAAGTGTAGACGAAGACCAGAGAGTAATCCGGCTCAAAGATGTTGTATGGATTCGACCCATCATCCAGGGGAAGCAGCCATTAGAGGTTCAAATAAGGCTGTATCCAGAGGATAGTGGAGAGATTGCTTATGAGATCTATAGTGGTGAGTCCAGCAATAGTGACATGCAGCTTATACACAGCCAGGGTCGTGCCGAGTTAGGCTCTGTGCAACACCCTCTGCCTTTAGACATGAGAGCCCTGCAGGCCGAGTGCAATCGAAATATCCTTACCGGGAACCAGTGCTATGAGGCGTTTGACAAGATGGGACTCCATTATGGTCCAGGCTTCCGAGGGATTGAGAAGATATATGTAGGGCAGGATCAACTGCTTGCAAAAATTTCCTTACCGCCATCGGTACAACACACGCAAAGCCAATACATTTTGCATCCCAGCTTAATGGATTCCGCTTTTCATGCATCGATTGGGCTGATAATAGGTTCCTCTGATGAGATGCTGCTTGACCATACAGTATCCCAACGACTATCTCTGCCATTTGCCTTGCAAGAACTGGAAATACTACGTCCTTGTGCGCCTGAGATCTGGTCCTTCATCAGATATAGCGAGAGTAGTAAAGCAGAGCGCAAGATAGTCAAATACGACATAGATTTATGTGATGAACACGGACAGATTTGTGTGCGTATGAAAGGAGCCTCAATAAGGGCACTGGATGGAGCAGCCCAAACCGATCAGATAGTGAAAACGATTGAAGCCAGTGATCGCGTAGACATTCCTGTTGGACACATTAAACTGCTCCCCACATGGGAACCGATTGCCGTAGAGAAAAAGCAGTGCGTAACTTCCGCAACAGAACGAATAGTCATTGTCGGAGGAACAGAAGAGCATCAAAGGATGCTCCAACAACGTTTTCCAGGTGCATTCTTCCTAGAATTGCAGCCAGCAGATGATATCGAAGAGATAGCGAAAAAGCTGAAAGCATATGTTCACATTGATCATGTTATATGGCTAGCGACATATCAGCTATCAGATTATTTAGCATACGATGCCTTAATTGAAGAGCAGCACCATGGCATAATACAAGTTTTTCAAATCATAAAAGCGCTGCTCCGTCTGGATTATGGGAGCAAGGACCTGACCTGGAGCATTATTACAGTGCAGGCCCAGGTGGTTGACAAAAACGATGGCATCGAGCCTACCCATAGCAGTCTTCATGGACTTGCTGGTGTGATGGCGAAGGAATACCCAAACTGGAAAACCCGGCTTATTGATCTGGAGGATAGTTACACCTGGCCGATTGATGCCATATTCACATTACCCATAGATCGTCAGGGGCATGGTTGGGCATATCGAAACGGGCAATGGTATCAGCAGCAACTGCTGCCATTCCACCATACTGCAGTCAAGCAAACAGTGTATAGAGAGCATGGAGTCTATGTCGTCATTGGTGGTGCGGGATATATCGGGGAGGTATGGAGCGAATATATGATGCGCACATACCGGGCGCAGATTATATGGATTGGCCGTAGTCAGAGAAACGCAGCCATTCAGGCCAAAATCGACAGGCTTGCTGCTCTAGGGCTTGCTCCTGAGTATATAGTAGCGGACGCAACCGACCTCCAAGCTTTACAGAGAGCGTATAAAACCATCAAAGAGCGGCACACAGAGATTCATGGTGTCATTAATTCCACCATGGTTTTAAGAGAACAGAGTCTGGAGAGCATGGAGTTAGAAGAATTTAGAGCTGGGTTAGCCGCTAAAATCGACGTAAGCGTGCACATGGCCCAGGTTTTTCAAAAAGAGCCGCTAGACTTTTTCCTCTTCTTCTCTTCGCTTGTAGCATATATAAAGAACGTAAAACAAAGCCATTATGTGGCCGGATGTGTTTTTGAAGACGTTTTTGCCCTCAGGCTTGCCAAACTGTTGAAGTGTCGGGTAAAAGTCATGAACTGGGGATACTGGGGAAATAGTGAAGTAGCAAACGATGAAAACTTTGTCCAACTGTTCGATCAAATCGGCCTGGGATTAATTAGTTCGAAGGATGGTATGGAGGCATTGGAGATTCTGCTTTCCGGCCCAATTGATCAAATGGCGCTGATTAATACAACCAGGCCTGTCGCGATCGAAAACATGAGATCAGACGAGAGCATTGAAGTTTATCCAGAGAACCGTTCATTCAATGTCCCGAATCTCCAGTTGCACATTCCAAGAAAAGGCTTTGAGGACGCATATACGAATCATGTAAAAAGCATAGGGATAGATACACTTCTCTGCAAACTGCTTTTTGCCCAGTTGAATACGCTTGGATTGTTTGCAGACCAGAAATTCACAGCTGCAACCCTTATGGAAAAGTACAAGTTGCGCAGTTTGTACGCCAAGTGGCTGGAAGAAAGTCTGGCGGTGCTGACGCGAAATCAGTATTTGCGGCAAGAAGGTGATGTATATAGCGTCATTAATGCGCCCTTGCTTGATCTAAATGAGTTATGGAAGGAATGGGACAAGCAGAAGGCTGCGTCACAGGCAGATAGCAATCTGAAAGCGATGGTAAACCTGGTAGATGCGACCGTAAGAGTTCTACCAGAAATTCTTGCTGGCAACGTGCTTGCCACCGATATCATGTTTCCTGATTCCTCAATGGAGTTGGTAGAAGGGATCTATAAGCAAAATCAGGTTGCCGATTACTTCAATGAAGTGCTCGCGGATACCGTAGCAGCCTATGTTCAGGAGCGACTGAAGTCAGAGCGAACTGTAGCATTGCGCATCCTTGAGATCGGGGCAGGAACAGGTGGGACAAGCGCAGCAGTATTCCAGAAGTTGAGACCCTATCAGGAATACGTGCAGGAGTATTGTTACACCGACGTTTCCCGAGCATTCTTGTTGCATGCCCAAAGGGAATACGGTCCGCAGAATCCATATTTGACGTATCACATCTTCAATGTAGAGGCACCGATCACAGGCCAGGATATTGATGCAGGTGGCTATGACATAGTCATCGCTGCCAATGTATTGCATGCCACCAAAAACATTCGCCAGACACTACGCAACGCCAAAGCGGCCCTCAAAAGCAACGGCTTGCTCTTATTAAATGAAATGGCTGGCAAGGGCATATTTATCCACCTGACCTTTGGTCTTTTGGAGGGGTGGTGGTTATATGAGGACCCTGAACTGCGCATTGCGGGTTGTCCGGGCTTATATCCTAAAACCTGGCACAACGTATTGGAAAGTGAAGGTTTTAAGTCGGTCATGTTCCCGGCGCAGGAGGCTCACAGCTTGAGCCATCAGATAGTTGTTGCCCAGAGTGATGGCGTAATTCGGCAAAAGCAATTGTTGCAGCCGCCTACAACTCATCAAGAGAAGAGCCTTACCCCAAAAGCAAAACAGCAACTTTCCCTATCCAGGAGTTCGATCAAACAAACGGGGCAAGTACCAGATGACCTGTTGAAAGAGAAAAGCACAGCGTACATCATAAAACTGGTTGGAGAAACGCTGAAAATTCCGGTAAACAAAATTGATTCGTCAGACCCGCTAGAAATCTACGGCATCGATTCCATTGTTGTGGTCCAACTCACAAACAGTTTGCGAAAAGTATTAAATAATGTGAGCAGCACCCTGTTCTTTGAATATCAGACCATTGATGCGCTGGTAGAACATTTCATCAAAACGCAACGGGATGCAGTGATAAAACTGGTAGGTTTAGAAGCTCATGTGCCAGAGCAGGTGATGGAGGAAACGCCAGCAACGCCTGTTAAGCGTACAGTGAGCAGATTAAGGCGTGATCTCAAGCCAGATAATGCAAAAATTGAGCCAGCAGCACCGGCTGTACGTGATATTGCCGTGATTGGTCTTTCGGGTCGTTACGCTCAGTCGAACACCGTCAATGACCTCTGGAACAATTTAAAAGCAGGGAAAAACTGCATCACAGAAATTCCCAAAGATCGCTGGGACTGGCGAGAGTATTACAGCGCAGAGAAAAGCAAACGAGGGACCATCTATACGAAATGGGGCGGATTTATAGCGGACTTCGACAAGTTTGATCCCTCATTTTTTCAAATTTCTCCCGCCGAAGCGGAAAGAATGGACCCACAAGAGCGAGTGTTTTTAGAAGCGGCCTATGCGAGCATCGAAGACGCAGGATATACACCGGCGAATCTTTGTGCTAGCCGAAAAATTGGCGTATTCGCCGGTGTCATGAACAAGAACTATCCGACGGGCTATGGATACTGGTCGATAGCCAACCGAATCTCCTATCTGATGAACTTCCAGGGTCCAAGTTTAGCTGTGGATACTGCCTGCTCTTCATCACTGACAGCGATACATCTAGCCCTGGAAAGTCTATACAGCGGTTCGAGTGAATGTGCCATCGCAGGTGGAGTAAATCTGGTGGTCGATCCCATTCATTATCTGAATCTCTCGACCATGCATATGCTCTCTGCTGGGGATGCTTGTAAATCCTATGGAGATCGTGCCGATGGATTTGTGGATGGTGAGGGAGTTGGTGCTGTCGTCTTGAAACCCTTACATAAGGCAATTGAAGACGGTGATCAGATCTATGGTGTCATCAAAGGAAGTATGCTCAACGCCGGAGGAAAAACCAATGGCTATACCGTACCAAATCCTACCGCCCAATTTCAGTTGATCACAGAAACCTTGCATCGAGCGAACATATCTGCACGAACAATCAGTTACCTGGAGGGTCATGGTACAGGGACCGCATTAGGTGATCCGATCGAAATAGCAGGGTTAACACGAGCCTTTGAGCAAGATACTCAGGATCGGCAGTTTTGCTCTATTGGATCGGCAAAGTCGAATATTGGTCATTGTGAAAGTGCCGCAGGTATTGCGGGATTGACAAAAGTGTTTCTCCAACTCAAGCATCGTCAACTTGTCCCTTCCATCAATGCTGAGGTCTTGAATCCTGATATTGATTTCAAACAAACGCCCTTTAAACTGCAGCAAGAGCTTGCAGAGTGGAAGAGTCCCGTGATTGATGGGCGAGAAGTCCCGAGGCGAGCTGGCATTAGCAGTTTTGGCGCAGGTGGCGCGAATGCTCACCTTATTGTAGAAGAATTTCATACCCGCTGAGAGCGTTCAAAATGATATGAACCCTCATCCTGCCATCATCATTCTTTCGGCAAAGGGTGAGGAGCAGTTACAGAAGAAGGCAACGGAGTTGCTTGCCGCAATTCAGGAGCGGTTCTACACTGAGGCTGACCTGCCACGTATCGCTTATACTCTACAAGTAGGGCGCGAAGCCATGGACGAACGCTTGGGCTTCATCGCGGAATCCCTCAACGACATCGAGGAGAAACTGCACCTATTTGTGAAAGGCAAAGATTCCATCGATGGTCTCAGCCGGGGGCAAGTCAGACCAAACAAAAACGTTCTGGCTGTTTTTACAGCGGATGAAGACATGGATATGATCATAGATGCCTGGGTAAGCAAAAGAAAATACGCCAAGCTCCTGGATCTGTGGGTGGATGGTCTGACCTTCGACTGGAGCAAACTGTACGGAGAGATCAAGCCGCTACGTATCAGCCTGCCCACCTATCCATTTGCCAGAGAACGCTACTGGTTGCAGGCATATGACATCAATGCCAATAGCAACCGTTATATCCCGGTGGATGAGGAAGCACAAACGGCAACCTCTCTCGTCGAGAGAGCATCTGAGCATAGCATAGTTTCGCATGCGCAAGAAGCGTGTGAACTGATGACATTCGAGGAAAGGTGGAGTGAGCAACCTTTGCCACAGTCCTCCCCGGTACGCATAAAAACACTGATCTGTTTCCTTTCGGACCCGAAGATGCAAAGAGTGGTCAGAAATGCCGTCGCAACGTGTGCAGAGCAGACCAGCGTTATCTTCATCGCTCAGGGTATAGCGTACGAGAAAGTCTCCCCGTATTCTTATAGTCTTTATCATCAAGAGCCAGACACCTACGAGAACGTCTTACAGAGCATCCGGGACGAACATGGAGAGATAGATGCGATTCTCTATCTCTGGGCGCTTGAAGATCCAGGTTGTATACGGGATTACGCATATATTGTCTATACATTGCAAGCCATAGCATCTGTCGGATTAAACGTGGGCCAGGTATTGCTCGCCGGTCAAATTGATCAAGGGATGGATCGCTGTTATCTGGAATCCTGGATCGGCTTTGAGTGCTCATTGGGATTTGTGCTGCCAGATACGAGAGTAGCGATTGTCTATCAAGAGAAGGGCAGCCTGGATCGAAAGGTGGACATAGAAGATTGGCTACAAACCTGCTGGGATGAGTTGCAGGCGCAAAGCGTTCGACCAGTCTTGTACCGGGATAAGAAACGGCATGTAAGCACTGTTGTATCAACCACACTGCAAGTCGGAAACAATCCATTCAGAGAGAAAGGAACCTACCTGATTACAGGTGGTTGTGGAGGTCTCGGCCTGTTGTTTGCGAAGCATCTCGCCAGGCAGTATGGTGCGAATTTGATTCTTACAGGACGATCCGTGCTCAACACAGAGAAACGCATGCACATTGAGCAGATAGAAAACGCAGGTAGCCAGGTTTTCTATCTACAGGCCGATATTTGTGATCTTGTCAGCATGAAAGAAGGATTGAGGCAGGCAAGAGAACGTTTCGGAGCGGTTCATGGAGTCATACATGCAGCGGGTATCGAAAGCAAGCGAAGCATTGTTGAGAAAGACATCGCAGAGTTTACAAACGTCATCGCGCCAAACATTGACGGTACCCTTGTACTTGATGAATTGCTGAGAGAGGAGCCGCTAGACTTTATCTGTTATTTTTCGTCAGTCGCTGCCATGCTTGGAGATTTTGGTTGTTGTGATTATGCAATCGGCAACCGTTTCCAGATGGCATATGCCCATTATAGGAATAGGCAGCAGTATCCAGGTAGAGCCTTTGTAATTAACTGGCCTGTATGGAGAGATGGTGGCATGGGGATTGGTGATCAAGAGACCACGGAAATGTATCTGAAGTCCAGCGGCCAACGCTTCCTGGAAGCCGAAGAAGGGATTAACCTGTTCGAGCGTATTGTCTCGCAAGACAAGGCGCAGCATCTGGTCCTGGTCGGGCAGCGCAGCCGAGTACAGCGCTTTTTAGGATTAGAGGAAGCCTCCATCAATCTAGTAGCCCCTACAACCGCAAGTCTCGCCGGAAAAGGAAGGCGTGCGGAAATGAAAGGCATGAGTATCAAGCAATGCCTGGAATGGGATCTAAAAGATCATATAAACAAACTGCTCAAAATTCCCACGAGCAAATTAGACCTGGATAGAAATTGGATGGATTTTGGATTTGATTCTATAAATCTGACAGAATTTGCAGCGCTATTAACCAGGCATTATGGTATTGAAATCAGTCCATCGGATTTCTTTGGATATTCGACAATAGAAAAATTGATCGGCTACTTTATAACTGATCATAAAGATGCCGTGCAGGTGTTTTATCGAGAGGGTATCGTTGAACCTGTTTCCAAGGTACGTACGGCATCCGTTGCAAAGGTGTCCCCGAAACGGATTGAGAAGAGCGTCGAAGATGAATCCTCCAGGCGAAGCAACGTCCTCATCGGGAGAGAGCAATCCAACCAGACGGAACCAATCGCCATTATCGGAATGAGTGGACGTTTTCCGCAGGCAGACACAGTGAGCGAACTGTGGGATAACCTGAAGAACGGCAAAAACAGCATCTCGGAAATCCCGGAGGAGCGCTGGGACTGGAGGGAATATTATGGGGATCCACATCGAGAGGTGGATAAATCGAACTCGAAATGGGGAGCATTTTTGAAAGACGTAGATCGATTTGATCCATTGTTTTTCCAGATCTCGCCAAAGGAAGCCGAAACGATGGATCCCAGGCATAGGATATTTTTAGAGGAAGCGTGGCATACATTTGAAGACGCCGGATATATGGGCGAACGGATCAAAGGGAAGATTTGTGGAGTGTATGTTGGAGTTGAAGAAGGAGAATACGCCTTTTTAGCGAAAGATACCATGCAGATCAACGGTAGCCAGAATGCAACATTATCAGCGCGTATCGCCTACACGCTGGACTTGAAGGGACCAAACCTGGCCCTGACGGCAGCGTGTTCCTCTGGACTGGTCGCTATTCATCAAGCATGCCAGGCTTTGCGTCAGGAAGACTGCGAAATGGCCCTTGTTGGTGGCGTCAGCTTAAACATCTCTAGTATGTCTTACGTTGCGCTAAGTAAAGCGGACATGTTGTCCCCTGACGGGCAATGCCGAGTGTTTGATCAGAACGCCAATGGTTTAGTGCCTGGGGAAGCGGTGGCGGCCGTACTATTGAAGCCATTATCGAAAGCCATTGCAGATAAAGACCATATCTATGGATGCATTAAGGCGAGCGGAGTGAATTATGATGGCAGAACTAATGGAATTACGTCTCCAAGTCCATTCAGTCAGGCGGAATTAATCGAGAATATTTACAAAAAATATGACATTAATCCGTTGGATATCCAATATGTGATGGCGCACAGTACTGGATCAAAATTAGGAGATCCTTTAGAAATACAAGCCTTGACGAGCGTATTCAAAAAATATACTGACAGGAAGCAGTTTTGTACCATAGGCTCGATCAAGCCATTAATCGGGCACACCTTTGCAGCATCAGGAGTGGTTGGATTGATCAGCATGCTTATGGCAATGAAAGAGCAGACCATACCAGCCACGCATCATTGTGAAGTAAGCAATGCATATATTAATTTCGAGGAAGGTCCTTTTAGCCTCTCGAAAGAGAATCAAGTGTGGAGCACAAAACAGAACATGCCCCGGCTAGGGACAGTGAGCTCAACAGGAATCAGCGGCACCAATGCGCATATTGTTGTTGAGGAGTACAGTCCTGATGTGGAAGAGGCAGTTCATCCTCACCAGCCACACAAGCCACAAATAGTGATTTTATCAGCAAAAAGCCAGGACCGACTACACACAGTTGCCCAACAAATGTTGGAGTATGCGGAAGCACACAATGACCTTTCCCTACCAGATATCGCTTATACACTACAAGTCGGGCGAGAAGCGATGGAATCCCGTCTGGCAATGGTCGTTAGTAGCAAAGAACAACTGATTCAGAGTCTGAAGGCGTACCTGAAGACGGCCAAAGAAGGGCAGGGATTGAACACATTTATGCCTATCTTCACATGCGATCGAGAAGAAGATGATTCGTCAGGCGGAAATTTTCTTTCCGAAACTACAGGTGAAGTGATTTTGCGAGCATTGATAAAAGAGCAGAACTTCGAAAAAATCGCGCAACACTGGGCTGAGGGTGGAAAAATTCCATGGGAGCTACTCCACGAAGAATTGGAAGTGCGCAGAATATCTTTGCCTACCTATCCATTTGCCAGGGAACGCTATTGGATCACGACATCTCCAGAAAGGCTATATAGTGATGTTGCTCATCCTCAAAGGAGAGAAGTGCAGCAGACGGATCAACGTAAAGCAGGCACAGATGAGCAAAAGAGCACCAAAGATTACATCATGCAATTTTTATCCCGAGAGCTTGGACTTAAGCCAGAGCAGATAAATATCAAGAAAACATATCAGGAATATGGGATGGACTCTATTCTGGGCAGGAAATTCATGCGTTCTGTAGAAGAAAAGTTTCATATCAAGCTTACAGGGCGCGAAATGCTGGAGCATCAAAGCATTCAGGCACTCATTACCTATGTAGCCAGAAAAGTCGCAGCGTCAAACCAGAGCGAGACGAAAGCAATTGTTCGATCGGAAACGGCACTCGATAAAACCATGCCATATAGTGATACACAAAGCATAGAAATGATGGAAAAATTCATACAGGGAGAACTGGGGTTTGAAGAAGTTCAAAATATATTAGAAGGAAGTAAATAAGAATGGATCATGCAGAAATTCTAAATGCATATAAATCAGGGCAATTATCAATGGCTGAGGTGGAAGAAAGGCTTCATGAAATGAAAGTGAAGTCGTTCAGAAGCCCTCTTTCCGAGGGGCAAAAGGGCTTATGGATGCTCCAGAAAATGTCGCCTCAGATGAGTGCTTATAATATTCCTTTGTGTTTTCGTGTGCACAATCAACTGGATAGCGAGAAGCTCCAGGAAGCCATGCAGTGTGTTGCAAGGCAATTCCCGATTTTGACCACAGTTATCGAAGACGAAAACGGCATCCCGTATCAGACAATGCAGCCATCGCAACCTCTGCTTCTGCAGCAGGAGGATATCTCTGCTATGGATTCAGCAGAAGTGCTCCTGTATCTCGGAGAAAAATCAAAAGAGCCATTCGTATTGGAGCAGGACCCTTTAATACGGGTGCATCTTTTTGTGCAGTCAGAGCAAGAATCCCTGGTACTGATCATCATCCACCATATTATTTTTGATGGTGTATCCATGATGACCTTCATCGCTGCCCTCTTAGGTGCGTACCAGGATCTTGTACAGGGCAGGAAGCCGATTGTCGAGTCCTCGCCGGTGAGCTACCGAGATTTTGTTGAGTGGGAACAAAACATGCTCAGCGGAGAGATAGGCGCAGAACATCTTGCGTACTGGAAGCAGCAGTTAGCGGGAACATTACCCGTTCTAGAGCTTCCAGTGGATCGTCCCCGTGCCAGCGTGCAAAATTTCAAAGGGCAGGCATATACAAGCGTGCTTCCATCTGAATTGAACGAACGAATTAAAGCTTATGCACTATCTCACAACATCAATTTATCCATCGTCTATTTAGCCTTTTTAAAAGTATTGCTGCATCACTATACAGAGCAAGAAGACATCATCATCGGCATGCCGACGATGATTCGACCCGAAGAGCATTTCGACTCAATGATCGGATACTTTGTCAACATGATCGCAGTAAGAAGTCAGGGTATAGGGACGCAACCCTTCGCGGCGTTCATACGAGATTTGCAAATGAGGGTGGTCGATGATCTGGATTATGCCGCCTATCCGTTCCCACTGCTAGTGAAAGAATTGAACGTAGATCGTACGAGATCGAGTTCACCAATATTTCAGGTAGCGTTTTTTTACCAGAATTTTTTTCAATCCACAGGCATGAAGGAGCTTCAAAATCGCTATCGAACGCTTGACATCGAGTTTCTTAATGATATCCGTCAGGAAGGTGAATTCGAGCTTGCCCTGGAAGTGTATGAGCAGAGCGGCGAAACAATTCTGAACCTGATATATAGCCCTGACGTGTTTAACCCTGCGACGATTGAGCGCATGATGCAGCATTACATCAAGCTGGCGCAAGAGATTATTCATGATCCATCCTTACCGTTGAATCAATATGCGTTGCTATCACAAGATGAGCAACAAGACGTGCTTGTGAACTGGAACGCAACTCAAGTCGAGTATAGGAACAACAAGTGTATCCATGAAATCTTCGAGGAGAGAGTCAAAGCAACGCCCGGCGCTATCGCCATCATGTTTGAAGGAGAAACACTTACCTATCAAGACGTTGACGAGAGAAGCAACCGTCTGGCGCTGTATTTGCAGGAGCGCGGCATTGGTCCAGAACGTCTGGTAGGCATATGTGTGGAACGCTCCTTCGAGATGGTCATCGGTATCCTGGGAATTCTCAAGGCTGGTGGAGCATATGTACCGTTGAATCCAGAGTACCCAGAAGATCTCCTGGCATATGTGCTCAAGGATAGCGACGTTTCTATCATTTTGACGCAGACCAGATTTGCGCAAACGTTGCAAGCCTTGAGTAAGGCGCACGTCATCGCTCTGGACCAGGATTGGGAGAAGATTACATATGCTGCAGTAGGTGAAGGAAAAACATTGAAGCGGGAAGTAAGGCCAGATCACCTTGCCTACATGATTTATACCTCTGGTAGTACCGGGAGGCCCAAGGGAGTGATGGTTGAGCATAGCAGCATTATGAATACACTCTATTTCCTTGAGTCGCAATACCCGGTAGCCAATGAAGACGCCTACCTGTTGAAGACGAGCTATGTTTTTGACGTCTCGCTCTCTGAATTATTCGGCTGGTTTATAGGACATGGGCATCTCGTCATTCTTCCCCCGAATGCTGAGAAATCGCCCCAGCTTTGTAGAGAATATATTGAGAAGTACCAGGTAACGCATATCAACTTTGTTCCGGCGATGTTGAGTGTCTTTTTGGGCAGCGTTGTGAAGAACACGTCATTTATTGAGCATTGTCCAATCAAATATTTGATGGTTGCCGGTGAAGCATTTCCCAAAGAGCTTGTGAAAAAGACTGTTGCCACGTTTAACAAGAGTCGAGTTGACAATATCTATGGGCCGACAGAAGCATCAATATATGCAACTTGGTTTAACTGTACAACGAACAAGATAATAAGCGAACAAACGCCTATTGGCAAGCCGGTTGCAAATACGCAGGTCTATGTTGTCGATCAGCATCTGACCCCAGTCCCGATAGGTGTTACTGGTGAACTGTGTATCGCCGGAGATGGCCTTGCGCGAGGCTATTACCATCAACCAGCCTTGACCGCCGAGAAGTTTGTTGACAATCCATTCCAGCCAGGAAGCAGGCTCTACAAAACCGGCGATCTGGTGCGTTGGCTTTCTAATGGTCAGATCGAATATGTGGGACGCATCGACACGCAGGTGAAGATCCGTGGTTTTCGCATTGAGTTAGGAGCGATTGACAGTCGGATCAGTGAGCATCCAGCGATCCAGGAAGCGATTACCGTGGTGCATCAGCAGCAGGAGCAGAAGAAACTGGTCGTCTATTATACAGTGCATGATCCAGCGACCGCTCCCTCGACCCAGGAGTTGCGTACACATGTGAAAGCGGTACTCCCTGACTACATGGTGCCAGCGCATTTCCAGTGTGTGGAAGCGATGCCGCTGACGCCCAATGGGAAGATCAACCGCAAGGCGTTGGAGACGAGAGCCCTGGTGTTGCAACCAACGGTATCCCGGCATGTCTCGCATTCGCAGATTGAGGAGACGCTGCTGGGGATCTGGCGCGAGGTATTGCTGGTGCGTGACGTGGAGATAGATGATGGATTTTTCGATGTTGGAGGTGATTTGTTGCTGGCCGTTGTCGTGGCTGAACGGATTGCGAATGCCCTGGGATGTCCATTTGGGGTCACGGATCTGTTTGAGTATCCGACCATTCGTGCGATCAGTACCCATCTGGTGCAACAGCAGAAGCATTCCTCGGTACCGACGGAGGAGATGAGTGGAGACGACGATGGTACGCATACCCCGGCGCACCAGATCGATTCGTTGAGCACGCTACCGGACTATTATCGAGATAGTGTTGCGATTATCGGTATCTCCTGTCAGTTTCCCGGAGCCAGCAATTATCGGGAGTTCTGGCAGAATCTGCGTAACGGCAAGGAAAGCCTGACCTTCTTCAGCGCAGAGGAACTACGAGGGATGGGAGTGCCGGAGGAACTGGTCGCCAATCCCAACTATGTGCCGGTGCAATCGTCCATCGAAGGGAAAGATCTCTTTGATCCAGGTTTCTTTAATCTCTCGCCTAAAGACGCCGAACTGATGGATCCGCAATTACGGTTGTTACTGTTGCACTCCTGGAAAGCAGTGGAGGATGCAGGTTATATCTCCCGGCAAATTCCCCGCACCACTGTTTACATGTCGGCCAGCACCAACGGTTATCGTGCTCTTTTGCCTGCTGAGGTAACGCACAGCTTTGAAAGTCCTGATAGCTATGTCTCCTGGGTGCTAGCGCAGAGTGGGACCATTCCCACCATGATCTCTCATAAACTGGGACTTAAGGGTCCCAGTTATTTTGTGCACGCCAATTGTTCCTCCTCGCTCATTGGTATGCATGCTGCTTACCAGAGCTTGCAATCTGGAGATGCCGACTACGCACTGGTGGGTGCCTCAACGGTCCATGCCCAATCGAGTGTGGGCTATGTGCATCAGCCGGGCTTGAATTTTTCCAGTGATGGGCATGTCAAAGCATTTGATGCTTCCGCTGATGGAATGGCAGGAGGAGAAGGGGTAGCCGTCATCGTGCTGAAAAACGCAGTGGAAGCGGTGAAGGATGGGGACCATATCTATGCGTTGCTACGAGGAATTGGGGTCAATAATGATGGAGCCGAGAAGGTTGGCTTTTATGCACCAAGTGTGAAAGGGCAAGCAGAGGTCATCCAGCGGGTATTGGAGGAGACCGGAGTTGCTCCGGAGACGATCCAGTATCTCGAAGCGCATGGGACGGGAACGAAACTGGGAGATCCCATTGAACTGGCAGCAGCAGCAATAGCGTATCGATCCCAGAGTAGCAAGCAGCAGTATTGTGGCCTCGGATCGGTGAAAAGCAATATTGGGCATCTGGATACCGTGGCGGGACTGGCGGGCTGCATTAAGGTGGCATTGAGCTTGTTGCACAACGAACTGGTGCCCACACTTAACTATCGGGAGCCGAATCCGGCGCTGGACCTGGAGCACTCTCCCTTTTACGTTATGACGGAGCGGAAAGAGTGGAAGAAGGAGACTGGGGTGCCGCGAGCGGCATTGAGTTCCTTTGGGTTGGGTGGGACCAATGCCCATGCGATCTTTGAGCAATATCAGGATCCGGTGGAGGGTGAAGGGCGAGAGGAGGGGGAGCGTGGTCCCTGGCTGATCCCCTTGTCGGCGAGGAATCGAGAGCGGTTGCAGGTGTATGCCCAGGAGTTGCTGGCCTATGTGAGCGGGGAGGGATGGGAGGAAGAGGGGAGCTTGAGGAATTTCGCCTACACATTGCAAGTAGGTCGAGAGGCGATGGAGAGCCGGGTAGTCTTTCTGGTGAGGGAGAAAGAGGAGTTCAAGAGGCAATTAGAAGCGTATGTGGAGGGGAAAGAGCAGATCGAGGGATGTGTGAGAGGAGAGAAGAAGCCAGGCAAAGATCTCGCCTGGTTGGAGGACGGCGAGGATAGCCAGGTATTGGTTGAGACGTGGCTTGCAAAGGGTAGGCTCAATAAACTGGCAGAGATGTGGTGTAAAGGTGCTACTATCGATTGGAGACAGCTCTACGGAGAAGACAAACCGCATCGAATGAGTGTGCCGACGTATCCATTTGCCCAGGAGCGCTATTGGCCGAAGGTTCGTGGTGATGAACAGAAGCAGGCGTCCATGGCGTCCATCCTCCATCCCTTGTTGCATCAAAATACATCCGTGTTAGTTGAACAACGATTTAGCTCAACCTTTTCGGGGCGGGAATATTTTATTGCAGAGCATATCATTCAGGGTGTGACCATAGTGCCGGGCGTTGTCACGCTTGAGATGGCGCGAACCGCCGTAGAACAGGCCATTGGGGATGTAAATGATGGTCGAACAGCTATTCGGCTCAAGAACGTCGTCTGGGTGCGACCGATCGTCGTAGGTGATCAACCTCTTCAGGTCCATGTGGGGCTCTATGAAGAAGACAACGGACAGATCTCGTACACGATGTATAGTGACGTCGAAACAATTGATGCTGGGACTGTTTTGTATAATCAAGGTCTCGCAGAATTGTATGCCCCAACAGATACCATCACCTTGAATCTCGATGCCATTGAAAATGAATGCAATCAGAGCATGATCGCATCCGATCGCTTCTATGAGGGAATGATCGGAGCTGAATACGGTCCAAGCTACAGAGGCGTGCAGATCGTCTATATGGGCCAGGACCAACTGTTGGCGAAGCTTGCGCTACCTGACTCCGTCGTCTATACGCAGGACCAGTACGTCTTGCATCCAAGTTTAATGGATGGGGCACTACAAGTAGCGGAATATTTACTGAATATTACCAGGGCGAAGGTACTTTCCGAAAGCGGGAAACCTTTTCAAGTGGCGCTGCCTTTTGCTTTACAGGAGCTTGAAGTCATCAGGAAATGCGCTCCCAGAATGTGGGTGTATGTCAAATATAGCGAAGGTAACCACGTAGGGGATACGATCCAGAAAGTAGATATTGATCTCTGTGATGACCGTGGATCTGTATGTGTACGGATCAAAGGATTCTCGACGCGTGTCTTGGATGGGGATGTGCGCCCGGCCGAAGCTACATCTGAGTGTCTCCTGCTAGAACCAGTATGGAAGGAACAGGCAAGTGAGCCAGGGACACAGGATGCGCCCTCTATTGCAGAGCATATCGTCATTCTTTGTGAAACTGCCACAGGCGCATGTGAACGGATCGTTGCGCAGATGCCGAGTGTGCGAGTGTGGAGCCTGGATGCAGGAAGCGGGCGTATCGCCGAGCGATATCAGACCTATGGCACCCAGGTGTTTGAGACGATCCGGGAGATCCTGCGCAAGAAGCCGCAGGACAATGTGCTGCTCCAGGTTGTCATATCCACGCAGGGTGAGCAGCAGATCTTCGCGGGACTGGTGGGCCTGCTCAAAACGGCCCGGTTGGAGAATGCGAAGTTTATTGGGCAACTCATCGAGATTAGCAGCGACGAAGACATGGCCAACGTGGTTGAACTGCTACAGGACAATCGCTTCCATCTGGCGGACCGGCATATCCGCTATATGCGCAGTAAGCGATATGTTGCTGATTGGCAAGAAATATCCTCCAGTCAACTGGAAGGTGAAGCCAGAGCCTGGAAAGATCACGGGGTTTATCTCATCACCGGAGGAGTTGGAGGTCTGGGATTGATCTTTGCCCGCGAGATTGCGCAGCAGGTCAAGAATCCCACGTTACTGCTCATCGGGCGTTCTGAGTTGAACGCTGAGAAGCAGGCGCGACTCAACGAAATCCGGGACCTGGGTGCACATGTCGTCTATCATCAGATGGATGTGACGCAAGAGAACGCAGTAACCGATCTGATCAACAATCTCGTGAAGGAATACGGCAAGCTGAACGGAATTATCCATAGTGCGGGCATTATCAAAGACAACTATATCCTCAAGAAAACTTCTGAAGAACTACAAGAGGTCATAGCTCCAAAAGTGATTGGATTGGAGAACCTGGATGAAGCGAGTAAGGATCTGGAACTTGACATCTTCCTGCTCTTTTCATCTATCTCGGGAAGCCTGGGAAGCGTGGGGCAGGCGGATTACGCCATGGCTAATGCCTTTATTGATGCATATGCAGAGTACCGTAATAGCCTGACAATGGCCAACCAGCGGCATGGCAAGATGCTATCCATTAACTGGCCTCTGTGGAAAGAGGGCGGAATGCACGTCGATGCCGAAACCGAAAAAATGTTGAGGCAAACGATGGGGGTTGTCCCCATGGGAACCGAGGCAGGTATTCAGGCATTGTATCAAGGGCTGGCGGTTGACAAAAGTGTGATCATGGTCCTTGCAGGCAAGTTGCAGATAATCAAACAAAGAATGCAGCAAAGGGCGCTGCCTGCTCTTGTACGAAGCAAGGAGGCAGTCAATACGTCTGTTGTCATAGCGGGCATTGATAGCGAGAACTTGCTTGAGAAAGTACGAGTGGCCTTAAGACAAGAAGTTGCTAGCATACTCAGAGTACCGCTTGAAGAGATTGATGATAATGTCGAGCTGCCAAATTACGGACTCGACTCCATTTCGATGACTGAATTTACCAATAAGCTCAATCGAGCCTACAAGCTTGAACTGACGCCAGCTATGTTCTTTGAGTATTCCACAATTCAAGATCTGGCAAAGCATCTGATTGAGGAGCACCGAGCGGCCTTTACGGCATTGTTTGCACCGCGAAGTCGTGTCGAGGTAGCGGTGCAGGTGAACGAAAACGTCGAGCCAGTGGTTTCTCAGTCGCGCCAGAGACGGTCCTCTCGTTTCAGCAGGGTTGCCGTAGTGCCAGCGCAAGCGCAAGCGGCAGGAGTCCGGGAGCCAATCGCCATCATTGGGATGAGTGGAAAATTCCCTATGGCAGAGGATGTAGAGGAGTACTGGAGAAATCTGGTAGAGGGAAGAGACTGCATCATCGAAATTCCCCAGGAGCGCTGGGACTGGCGAGAGTACTATGGAGATCCGAGCAAAGAATCCAACAAGACCAACGTCAAGTGGGGTGGATTTATCGATGGCGTTGGGGATTTTGATCCTCTGTTCTTTGGAATTTCGCCGAGAGAAGCTGAGCAGATGGAGCCGCAGCAGCGTCTACTGATGACCTATGCGTGGAAAGCGATTGAAGAGGCAGGGTACTCAGCGCAAAGTCTCTCGGGCACGCAGACCGGCATCTTTATCGGAACTGGCAATACCGGTTATAGTGCACTACTCTCCAAAGCGAATTCTGCGATCGAAGGTGCCTCTGCCGCCAATATGAGTCCTTCAGTGGGACCAAGTCGGGTGAGCTATTTTCTGAACGTGCATGGACCAAGTGAGTCCATCGATACCGCCTGTTCGAGTTCCCTGGTCGCCATCCATCATGCCATGAGTGCGATAGAGGACGGCACCTGCGACATGGCCATCGTCGGCGGCGTGAATACAATTATCTTACCAGAAGTCTATATCAGCTTTGACAAAGCTGGAGCACTGAGCAAGGAAGGAAAATGTAAAACTTTCTCAGATCGAGCCGATGGTTTTGCCCATGGCGAAGGTGTGGGAATCCTCGTATTGAAGAAGTTGAGTATAGCCGAGCAAGACTGCGACCATATTTATGGCGTCATTCGGGGAACCGCAATGAACCATGGAGGGCGCGCCAACTCCCTGACCACCCCGAATCCCCGAGCGCAGGCCGAACTGCTGCAAACTGCCTACAGCCGAGCAGGGGTGGACCCAAGGACCGTCACCTACATCGAAGCGCATGGAACCGGAACCTCATTGGGTGATCCCGTAGAGATCAATGGATTGAAAGCCGCCTTCAAAGAGCTCTACTGTCAGAGCGGAGATCCCCAGGTGAGCAGCCAGCATTGTGGACTGGGTTCGGTCAAAAGCAACATCGGGCATTTATCGTTAGCAGCCGGAGTGGCAGGTGTCATCAAAGTGCTGCTGCAGATGCAGCACAAAACGCTCGTCAAGAGTCTGCATAGTGAGCACATCAATCCTTATATCCAGTTGCAGGATAGTCCCTTTTACATTGTGCAAGAGACGCAAGCATGGACTGCTGTAAAAGACGTCCAGGGTCGGGATCTGCCACGGCGAGCGGGTGTAAGTTCTTTTGGCATCGGAGGAGTCAATGCCCATGTTGTCATCGAAGAGTATGTGCCAGCCACGCAGGCGGGAGAAGTCCAGCCGGTTCTGGAGGTGAGCCCACAGCAACCCGCCATCTTTGTCTGGTCTGCCAGGAATGAAGAGCGACTCAAGGAACAGGTTCAGCGGATGCTCAACGTCCTGAGAAGCCGGCGATACAGCGAACAAGATCTTGCCGACATGGCGTATACCTTGCAGGTGGGGAGAGACGCGATGGAAGAGCGATTAGGCATCATCGCAGGCTCGATAAAGGAGTTGGAAGAGAAGCTTGCAGGAGTGCTGGAGAGGAGAGAAGGCATCGAGGATGTGTATCGAGGCAAAGTCAACAGAGCCTCGTTCCAGGGGATGACCGGCGACGAAGAGATCCAGGAAGCGATCGAGAAATGGATGCAGAGGAAGAAGTATGGTAAGTTGCTGGATGTGTGGGTCAGGGGAATGAACATCGAGTGGAGGCAGATGTATGGAGAGAAGAAGCCAAAGCGGATAAGTCTGCCGACCTATCCATTTGTGCGGGAGCGTTACTGGGTAGTTGAAAGGAGCGCGAATGGAACCATACAGGAGAGCATGCCCAGAGGGACAAGTGGAGGAAGAGCAGCCATCTTGCATCCATTGCTGCATCAGAACACATCCAATCTTATCGAGCAACGGTATAGCTCAACCTTCACAGGGCAAGAATTCTTCCTTGCCCATCATGTCGTAAAAGGCCAACGTATTTTGCCAGGAGTGGCTCATCTTGAAATGGCGCGTGAAGCCATTGAACAAGCCTCTGAATGTATAGATGAGGAGCAGAGATGCACGCATCTCAAAAATGCCGTGTGGGTGCGACCGATTGTGGTTGGGGATCAGCCATTGAAGGTGCACATCGGGCTGTATCCTTCAGATAACGGAGAAATTGCCTACGAGATTTACGGTCAATTGGCAGATAGTGACGATAACCGAATCATATATAGTCAGGGGAGTGCATGGCAAAGCATCGTCCCACAAGTTCCGGTCATCAACCTGGCTTCCCTGCAAGCGAAGTGCAAACCGAGCACTTTCTCAGTAAGCCAGGTATATGATGCCTACAAAATGATCGGGTTTGAATACGGTCCAGCATATCGTGGGATCGAGAAAGCGTATATCGGAGAGGATTTTGTCCTGGGAACCCTCTCGTTATCATCCACAGTTATCGATACAATGGATCAGTATATATTACATCCCGGTCTAATGGATTCGGCCCTACAGGTATCCAGTCTCCTGATAAACGCCAGCGAAGACCGATTAATGTTACCCTTTGCCGTTCAGGAGCTTGAAGTGTATAGCAAATGCACCTCTTGGATGTGGGTATACGCCAGGTATAGCCAGGGTAGCAAAATTGCAGACAAGATGCGCAAGCGGGACATTGATATATGTGACGAGAATGGTAACGTCTGTGTACGATTAAAGGGTCTCTCATTTAGAGTCGTGGGAGGCGAAACGGATCTGGAAAGGTCGTCTGAGTCGCTCGGAACCCTGCTGCTGGAGCCGGTCTGGAAACAGCAGGCAGTTGAACAGGGAAAGACAGCTCCTCAATACACGCAGCATATAGTGATGCTTTGTGAAATCGCTGGAATTACAAAAGATCGTCTCGAAGGCGGGATGCAAGGGATTCAGTGTATCACAGCGCAATCTGGTCAGGGAACAGTTGCCCAGCGTTTCATGTTCTATGCTGAGCAGGTGTTTGAGATGATCCAGGAGATCCTGCACAAGAAGCCGCAGGGCAACGTGCTGATCCAGGTCGTGGTATCCACGCATTGCGAACAACAATTATTTACCGGACTGGCGGGCCTGCTCAAAACGGCCACGCTGGAAAACTCGAAACTGAGCGGGCAGATCATTGAAATCGAAACCAGCGAAGAGATCGAAAGGCTTGTAGAGCACCTAGAAGAAAATAAAAGAAGCGCCGAAGACAAGCACATCAAGTATCGGGATGGGCAACGATATATTGTCGACTGGAACGAGGTTGAAGTACCTGGCAGCAAGATAAAGATGCCCTGGAAGGATAAAGGCGTCTATCTCATCACCGGAGGAACTGGAGGTCTGGGATTGATCTTTGCTCGTGAAATCGTGCAGCGAGTCAAGAATCCCACATTACTGCTTAGCGGGCGCTCCGAGTTGAGCGCTGAGAAGCAAGCCCGACTCCACGAAATCCGGGATCTGGGAGCGAATGTCATCTATCGTCAGGTAGATGTGGCGCAAGAGAGTGAAGCAACCGACCTGATCCAACATATCGTGGAGGAATACGGGCATCTCAATGGAATTATTCACAGTGCAGGCATTATCAAAGATAACTACATTCACAAGAAAACAAGGCAGGATATTCAGGATGTGCTAGCTCCCAAAGTCAAAGGACTGGTAAACCTGGATGAAGCAAGCAAGGATCTTGCACTAGATTTTGTCATCCTTTTCTCATCCATCGCGAGTGTCATGGGGAGTGCAGGGCAGGCAGATTACGCTACGGCCAACGCCTTTATGGATGCGTACGCCGCCTATCGTAATTCTCTCATTCGGCCCATGTACCGTCATGGCCGAACCCTATCGATCAACTGGCCTCTGTGGAAAGAAGGTGGGATGCATGTTGATGCCGAAACCGAAAAGATGACCATGCAGCGCACCGGTGTCGTAGCGATGAAAACGTCAAGCGGCATTGAAGCCATGTATAAAGGGCTTGCTTCTGGCAAAGACGAGATCATCGTTATGGAAGGTGATGTGCAGGTAATAAAGCAAAAGATGCTGCAAAAGAAGGCTTCTGTCATACAGCGGGTCGCAAGAACTGAAGAGCCAGTCACGATTCCGGCAGAAATTGACACCGGGAGCCTGTTCGATAAAGTGCAGAGTGCTTTAAAACACGACGTATCCGGACTGCTCAAGATTAAAGTCGATGATATTGATGTTAATGCGGAATTCAATCAATATGGATTCGATTCCATCACATTAACAGAATTCTCTAACAAGCTGAATAAGCAGTACAAGCTTGAGTTGACGCCCACAATATTCTTTGAGTATGCAACGCTTCAGGCGCTTGCTACGCATCTGACGGAGGAGCACCGAGCGGTCTTTGCGGCACTGTTTGCACCGCGAAGTCGTGTCGAGGTAGCGGTGCAGGTGAACGAAAACGTCGAGCCAGTGGTTTCTCAGTCGCGCCAGAGACGGCCCTCTCGTTTCAGCAGGGTCGCCGTAGCGCCAGCGCAAGCGCAAGCGGCAGGAGTCCGGGAGCCAATCGCCATCATTGGGATGAGTGGAAAATTCCCCATGGCAGAGGATGTAGAGGCGTACTGGAGAAATCTGGTAGAGGGAAGAGACTGCATCATCGAAATTCCCCAGGAGCGCTGGGACTGGCGAGAGTACTATGGAGATCCGAGCAAAGAATCCAACAAGACCAACGTCAAGTGGGGTGGATTTATCGATGGCGTTGGGGATTTTGATCCTCTGTTCTTTGGAATCTCGCCAAGAGAAGCTGAGCAGATGGAGCCGCAACAGCGCCTACTGATGACCTATGCGTGGAAAGCGATTGAAGATGCAGGGTACTCAGCGCAAAGCCTCTCGGGCACGCAGACTGGCGTCTTTATCGGAACTGGCAATACCGGTTACGGTTCTCTGCTTGCCAATGTAGACATCGAAGGTGCCTCTGCCGCCAATATGAGTCCTTCGGCCGGTCCCAACCGGGTGAGTTATTTCTTGAATGTGCATGGGCCGAGCGAGCCGATTGATACGGCCTGTTCGAGCTCTCTGGTTGCCATCCATCACGCCGTATTGGCGATGGAAGATGGCACCTGCGACATGGCCATCGTCGGCGGCGTGAATACCGTTGTCACTCCTCATGGCCATATTGCTTTCGATAAGGCTGGAGCACTGAGCAAAGAGGGGAAATGTAAAACCTTCTCAGATCGAGCCGATGGTTTTGCCGTTAGTGAAGGTGTGGGAATCCTCGTATTGAAGAAGTTGAGCATAGCCGAGCAAGACTGCGACCATATTTATGGCGTCATTCGAGGAGCCGTAATGAACCATGGAGGGCGCGCCAACTCCCTGACCGCCCCGAATCCTCGAGCGCAGGCCGAACTGCTGCAAACTGCCTACAGCCGAGCAGGGGTGGACCCAAGGACCGTCACCTACATCGAAGCGCATGGAACCGGAACCGCATTGGGTGATCCCGTAGAGATCAATGGATTGAAAGCCGCCTTCAAAGAGCTCTACTGTCAGAGCGGAGATCCCCAGGTGAGCAGCCAGCATTGTGGACTGGGTTCGGTCAAAAGCAACATCGGGCATTTATCGTTAGCGGCCGGAGTGGCAGGTGTCATCAAAGTGCTGCTGCAGCTGCAGCACAAAACGCTCGTCAAGAGTCTGCATAGTGAGCACATCAATCCTTATATCCAGTTGCAGGATAGTCCCTTTTACATTGTGCAAGAGACGCAAGCATGGACTACTGTAAAAGACGTCCAAGGCCGGGATCTGCCACGGCGAGCGGGTGTAAGTTCTTTTGGCATCGGAGGAGTCAATGCCCATGTTGTCATCGAAGAGTATGTGCCAGCCACGCAGGCGGGAGAAGTCCAGCCGGTTCTGGAGGTGAGCCCACAGCAACCCGTCATCTTTGTCTGGTCTGCCAGGAATGAAGAGCGACTCAAGGAACAGGTTCAGCAGATGCTCAACGTCCTGAGAAGCCGGCGATACAGCGAACAAGATCTTGCCGACATGGCGTATACCTTGCAGGTGGGGAGAGACGCGATGGAAGAGCGATTAGGTATCATCGCAGGCTCGATAAAGGAGTTGGAAGAGAAGCTTGCAGGAGTGCTGGAGAGGAGAGAAGGCATCGAGGATGTGTATCAAGGCAAAGTCAACAGAGCCTCGTTCCAGGGGATGACCGGCGACGAAGAGATCCAGGAAGCGATCGAGAAATGGATGCAGAGGAAGAAGTATGGCAAGTTGCTGGATGTGTGGGTCAGGGGAATGAACATCGAGTGGAGGCAGATGTATGGAGAGAAGAAGCCAAAGCGGATAAGTCTGCCGACCTATCCATTTGCGCGGGAGCGTTACTGGGTAGCCGAAAGGAGCGCGAATGGAACCATACAGGAGAGCATGCCCAGAGGGACAAGTGGAGGAAGAGCAGCCATCTTGCATCCATTGCTGCATCAGAACACATCCGATCTTACTGAGCAACGGTATAGCTCAACCTTCACAGGGCAAGAATTCTTCCTTGCTCATCATGTCGTAAAAGGCCAACGTATTTTGCCAGGAGTGGCTCATCTTGAAATGGCGCATGCAGCCGTTATCAGATCCGTCAGAGGTTTACAGGACAACCAGACCGGAATGCGCATCAGGAACGTGGTCTGGGTACAACCCATTGTAGCAAATCATCAGTCTACGCAAGTGGATATCAGTCTCTCCCCGCGGAGTAATGGAGAAATTGCTTATGAAGTGTATAGCGAATCAGAGCGTAGCCAAGTAAAGAAGACCATATACAGTCAGGGAAGCGTAGCGATTGGTTCCGTAGAAGAAACTGCGCCGCTCAACGTGAAATTGTTATTGGAGCAATGTAATCAACAGGTTCTCTCCTCCAGGCAATGCTATGAGATATTTGATGCAGTAGGGATTTATTATGGTCCGGGACATCAAGGAATTAAGCACGTCTATGTAGGGAAGGCGCAAGCATTGGCGGAATTATCATTGCCTGCAACAGTGAATGAAACGGCCGATCAATACGTCCTGCACCCGAGCATGCTTGATTTGGCATTGCAAGCGACAATCTGTTTAAAGCAAGGATCCAACACTGATCAATTATCATTGCCCTTTGCCCTGGAGGAGCTAGAAGTGCACAGCAAATGTACATCCCAGATGTGGGCCTATGCCAGGATTTGTGACGATAGCGCTGCACAAGACAAGATGCAGAAGATGGATATTGATATATGTGATGAGCAGGGGAAAATCTGTGTGCGCATCAAAGGAATTACCTCAAGAGTGGTGGATGAGGGGGCGCAACAAGGTCACGTATCAAAGCCCGCCATGCCTGAGAGCTCTTCTGGATCGCCTGCACGTGCGTTCATACTGGCCCCGGTATGGGACGTCATCGCAGTGGAAAGGAAGCAGGCATCGTCATCTTCAAATGATCGTGTCGTAATCATCGGAGGGGATCAAGATAGCATTGGAGCCATTCGGCAACAATATCCCAAGGCCCAATCGTTAAGCGTGCAATCCCAGGACACTATTGAAGCGATAGCGGAGCGACTTGAAAGCGGTGGCCCCATCAGCCATATCATCTGGGTCGCACCATCCCAGCATCCGGAGATTCTTGATAGTGACGAAATGATCGAGCAGCAGAACCAGGGCGTGTTGCAGATCTTCAGACTTATTAAAGCCATGCTCCATTTGGGGTACGGCAAGAAGGACATCAACTGGAGTGTGATTACCGAACGAACCCAGTGTGTAAATAAAGATGATCTCGTGAATCCGACGCATGCAAGCGTTCATGGAATAATAGGAGCCATGGCAAAGGAATACGCCAACTGGAAAGTCAGATTGATCGACCTGGAAGACTGCCACCGTTGGCCAGTGGATCTATTCAGTGTGCCAGCAGATCCCCAGGGGGACACATGGGCGTACCGGAAGCAGGAATGGTACAAGCAGCATCTCATCTCTGTTCAGCATGCGCAGGCACCGCAATCCTTGTATCGGCAGGGAGGAGTATACGTCGTCGTTGGAGGGGCAGGGGGCATAGGGGAAGCCTGGAGCGAGCACCTCATCAGAACCCATCAGGCGCACATTGTTTGGATTGGTCGGCGGGAAAAGGATGCAAGAATACAAGCCAAGATAGACCGGCTTGCGTCCCTGGGACCAGTGCCCATCTATATCGAAGCTGACGCAACCGACTCTACCACCATGCAGCGAGCGTACCAGGAAATCAAGCAAAGGTATGCGCACATTCATGGAGTGATACATTCTGCAATCGTCCTGTCGGACCAGAGTCTGGCGAACATGAGCGAAAGCCGCTTCAAACATGTCCTTGCCTCCAAAGTCGACGTAAGTGTACGCATAGCTCAGATTTTTCACAAAGAAGCCCTGGACTTTGTTCTGTACTTCTCATCATTACAATCATTTGCCAGAGCCGCCGGGCAGAGCAATTATGCAGCGGGCTGTACTTTTAAGGACGCATTTGCGCAGCGGTTGGCTCAGGAATGGGCATGCGCGGTGAAAATCATGAACTGGAGTTATTGGGGAAGTGTCGGAGTAGTAGCAACACCTGAGTATCAGCAGAGGATGGCTCAGGCAGGCGTTGGTTCCATTGAGCCGCTCGAAGCCATGCAAGCATTGGAAATACTGCTTGGAGGATCGCTGAATCAGCTTACATTAGTGAAAACGACAGCCCTTTCAGAATTGGAAACAATGAGCCAGGATGAATGGGTTGAAGTATATCCGGAGAACCCTCATGCAAATATTCAAAAACTGCGCAGCTACAAATTGGGGGACCGCGCAAAGATACAGCAGATGAAATAAAGATACAGCAGATGAAATAAGGAGGAAGGCCCAAAATGCTGAACGTAGAACAGCTTCTTTGTCGAGTGGTGTGGGGGCAATTACAATCCATTGGATTTTTCACAAAAGAACATATAGCGGTCGACCTTAAAACGGAAAGCAGGCTACTTGTTTTATATAGACGTTGGTTTGAAGAAACTGCCGCTGTGTTGAAGCGGAATTGGTATCTAAAACAAGAAGGAGACACCTATATCGCAATAGATCCCACTGTGCTCGACATGGACATGGTGTGGAGGGAATGGGATGAGCAGAAGGCCGTGCTGCTAACAGACAGCAACATGAAAGCAATGGTCAGGCTGGTGGACGCCACAGTGAGAGCCTTACCAGATATTCTTACCGGAAAAGTGCCAGCCACAGACATCATATTTCCTGATTCCTCAATGGAACTGGTGGAAGGCATCTATAAACAGAACCGGGTGGCGGATTACTTCAACGAAGTGCTCGCCGACACCTTAGCAGCATACATCCAGGAGCGGCTGAAGTCAGAACGTAACACCGCATTGCGAATCCTTGAAATAGGGGCTGGTACGGGTGGAACAAGCGTAATGGTTTTTCAAAAGCTGAAGCCTTACCAGGAGTGCGTGCAAGAATATTGCTATACCGATCTTTCCCGTGCGTTTTTGTTGCATGCCGAAAAGGAATATGGTCAGCAGAATCCATACCTGACCTATCGTATTTTTAACGTGGAAGCTCCGATCGTAAGCCAGGAAATCGATGCGGGCGCTTATGACGTCGTCATAGCTGCTAACGTATTACATGCCACCAAGAACATTCGTCAGACGCTTTGCAACGCCAAAGCGATTCTCAAAACCAATGGCATACTCTTATTGAATGAGATTGCCAGCAATAACCTTTTCTCTCATTTAACCTTTGGCCTACTGGAGGGGTGGTGGTTATATGAAGATCCAGAGCTACGTATAGCGGGCTGTCCCGGCCTCTATCCCGAAACCTGGTATCGAGTATTGGAGAGCGAAGGCTTTCGAGACATAACCTTTATGGCAGAGGAGGAGCATGAGCTTGGTCAGCAGATCATCGTCGCTGAAAGCGATGGCGTGATTCGACAAAAGCAGCACCGTGGAGTGAGAGCAATAGAAGAAAAGCAAACAAGAAGCAAACCAGCGGAAGGATCGTCTTATAGCCGTGAGCGCACTCTAATTCAAATGAACGGGACCAAGAACAGTGTTCCTCAAGAAGAGAAGCCGGAAATCAACGCGAGCGAGTCGAACGATCTTCTAGAGGCACGGACATTACAATTTGTCAAAGAGACCCTAGCGCAAGCGATTAAACTCTCCCCAGAGAGGATAGATGTTGAGGCATCATTCGAAAAATACGGCATTGATTCTTATTCTGCAAGTAAATTTTATTAGAGAATTGGAAAAAGTAGTAGGAGAACTTCCCAAGACAATTTTATTTGAGTATAGTAATACACAGGAGCTAGTCGAATACCTCATCAAAAATCATGTTAATAAACTCCAGGAATGGGTTGCACCACAAAAGAATGAAGGTACAGCGCAAGAGTCCCCAGTTGTCCAGCCGGTTGCCGATCCGGTGTCCTCATTCTCTATAAACATGTCCCGTTTCTTAAAGCCAGAAGAGATGATTTGGACTACCCAGGAACAAAGAATCCATGTGCAGGAATCCAATAGAGGAGAGGAGCAAGAACAGAGGGTTTATGCCCAGGAAGCCAACGTATTCCATCACCAGGAGCATAGCATTCATGATCAAAAGGGCAGTGCACCTGACCAGCAAACGGACGATATAGCCATCATTGGAATCAGCGGTCGTTATCCTTTATCAAATACCTTGGAAGAGCTCTGGGAGCATTTAAAAGCCGGGCATAATTGTATTACAGAGGTCGCATCTGATCGGTGGCAAGGGTCATTGAGCCATCGATTATTCAAAGGCTCATCACGAAAACCCGATAAAAAGTATTATGGTGGATTTTTAGAATCAATCGATCGTTTTGATTATCAGTTGTTTGAAGTGAGCCGCCAGCAAGTCATGGAATTGTCGCCAGAGATTTGGCTCTTTCTAGAAATCGTCTGGGAAACATTTGAAAACGCAGGATATGGTAAGTTCAGGTTAAACGAATTGCAGCGCAAGAATCAGACAGGGGTTGGAGTATTTGTAGGCAACATGTACAACCAGTATTGCTGGAGCATTCCTTCGTTTGAACAAGCCATACTGAGCTCCAATGGAACTGACTGGCATATTGCCAATCGTATCTCACACTTTTTTAACCTCACCGGTCCCAGCCTTGCGATCAGTTCTGCCTGTTCCAGTTCATTGAGTGCGATTTATTTAGCGTGTGAGAGCCTGAAGCAGCAGAGTTGTTCAATGGCCATCGCAGGAGGAATCAATCTGGCGTTGGATCCATCCAAATACGACGTATTGGAGCGTGCGCATCTCTTAGGGAGTGGCAATGCATGTAAAAGTTTTGGGATCAGTGATGGATTTATTCCGGGTGAGGGTGTTGGATCTGTATTATTAAAGCCTCTGAGCAGAGCCATTCAGGATCACGACCATATTTATGCTGTGATTAAAAGCAGCATGGTCAATCATAGTGGAGGGAGACAAATGTATGCGGCGCCAGATCCGAAGCTGCAAGCCCAATTAATTACTAACTCGATCTGGCGATCTGGCATTGATCCTACAACAATTGGATATATTGAGTCCGCCGCCAATGGTTCGGAGCTAGGAGATTCGATCGAGGTCATCGCCCTGCAGCAAGCATTTGCGCATTATACAGAGAAGAAGCACATTTGCGCATTGGGGTCCGTGAAATCCAACCTGGGTCATTTAGAAGCGGCCTCTGGCATTTCGCAACTGAGCAAAGTGCTCTTACAAATGGAGCATGCAACGCTTGTACCAAGCATAAACGCAAAACCCATCAATCCTACTATCAAATTGGAAAGAACGGCATTTTATCTTCAGGAAGAAGTCGGGCATTGGGAGCGACCAATTGATCCTCGAACTGGAAAGAGCCTGCCCCGAAGGAGCATGATCAATTCCTTTGGAGCGGGTGGGTCCTATGCGAATCTCATCATAGAGGAATATGTAGGAGATGCTTCTGGCAGGCAGGGAGATCCTGAATCCCAGCAAGAGTTCCTGCTCATTTTTTCTGCCAAAACGAAATGGAGCCTTATCAAATATCTTGAGAAAATGAGCATATTTCTGAGGCAAGGCACCTCGATGGGCATTGGGGACATCGCGCGAAACCTGCAGAAGATCGACCATGGTTTGGAACATCGAGTTGCCATCCAGGCATCATCCGTTGCAGAGCTTTTAGACAAATTAGGCCGTTTTCAACACGCACCCATCAGCTCAGAAGAGTGTACTATGTATACCTCCTTTGATCATAATACACGGCAGGTCGAAATTGTAGACGCACTTACGATCCTGCAATTATTAGACAAGAAGGATCTGAGGCAGATCGCTCGGCATTGGGTGACAGGAGCAAAGATAGACTTCACACCCTTCTATAAAGACAAGGAATCCGCATGGGTTGACCTGCCACATTACGTGTTTGACCATCAGGAAGCATTCCGTTTTGTTGATAATGAAGATGCTCACGTCGAGGACAGCCATGATGAGTATCGAATTGGCGAAACGTCCTCCGTCGTAGCGGATCTCCAGTTGAAGCAGAGCAGAGAAGTAGAGATCTATCAGTACAATGAGCCGTATCTCAAGGGTCATCAAATGAACGGTGAGCAAGTACTGATTGGAGCAACGCATGCAAGCCTGGCAATAAAAGCGTTTGAAAAACGCTTTCCTGAGCAAACCAATGTCTGTATACGCAAACTCAATTACATCGAACCTATCGAAGTGAAAGAGAATCAGAACGTCGAAGTGAAGGTTGAGATATCTCAAAAAGGTGCCGGAATAGATTTTCAAGTTATTTACCGTCACTCATCTGCAGAAGGATGGAAGCCAACCGCTGCAGGGAAATACGAACAAGCATGTATTGAAAGCAAGTATATAGATGTACAGCGTATAAAAGGCACCCTGGAAGAATTTCAGGACGTAGGCCGCATATATGAGCGTGGTCGAGGCCTGGTCAAGTGGGGAGACATTTTTAAAATCATAACGCAAGTATATATGGGGCATGAGCAGATCCTTGCTAGAATTGTCCTCAATCTGGACCCACAAGACCATCGACATGAGTATGAATTGAATCCCCTCATTACTAATGCAGCGTATCTAGCGATGCTATATGTATTAGAGCAAGCAAATATTGAAGGAGGATTTTTGCCCTTCGGAATTCATGAGATCCAATTTGAAAAGAACAAGGGATTTACACAGGGCTGGCTCTTAATAAAATTAGTGAAAATGTCAGATGAAGTAGTCATTTTCGATGTAGATGCGATAAATGACGTCTCTGAAGTTGCCGTACGCTATACAGGTTATGCGCTCAAGCGAATCTATAGTACCAGTGAAAGAAAAAGACAAGGAGCCTCTAGTACTCATGCGCAGTCCCAGTATGAGACTCAGAAAACCATGCTTTCCACATATGAGCATGTAGCGTCGAGCAGAAGTGATATTGCCAGTAAAATCACGAACTATTTGATCAATAAGCTAAGTAGCATTGTCCCTGAAGGCACATGGCTTTCTGATACCGAAACAAGCTTCTTGGAACTAGGATTAGATTCTTCTCGCCTGGTAGTAATGGCACAGGAAATCGAAGAAGAAACTGATATTGAGCTGTCTCCCACCGTGTTCTTTGAATATCCGAACATTCAAGAGCTGACAGAATTTTTTGCCAGCGAGCACAAGAGAGAATTTGCCCAAGTCTTGGAAAATGTGGCCGAGCTGTCAGTATCACGTGCAGATCCTATGTGCAAGCCAGTGGAAATGGCAGTGCCGGATAGTGCGTCTGCGACAAATCCCAGAGAGCAGATCAATGAAGGAATTGCCATTATAGGGATGTCGGGACAATTTCTAGAAGCAGAAAACCTGATCGAATACTGGAATAATCTTGCCGATGGGAAGGATCGTGTGTCGGAAATACCCAGAGATCGTGGGGATTGGCTGGAGCAGGGGGGAGAAAGAGAGAAAGAGGCTGACCAGGTAAGCATACAATGGGGAGGCGGAGGACTTCTAGAAGGAATGAGTGAATGTGATCCTTTATTCTTCGGATTGTCTCCTCAGGAAGCTACTCTTATGGACCCTCAGTTGTATCTATTGCTGGCACATACCTGGAAAGCTATGGAGGATGCTGGTATCACGAGGCAAGCTCTGGAGCAGAGTCCCACGGGTGTCTTTGTTGCGGCGGC
Organism: uncultured Chloroflexia bacterium; assembly: GCA_963699315.1. GTDB lineage: Bacteria > Chloroflexota > Ktedonobacteria > Ktedonobacterales > Ktedonobacteraceae > Dictyobacter. The sequence goes on along the minus strand of OY969433.1, from coordinate 936,157 downwards.
GCAGGATCATTATGTGTATACAAGTGCTGATTCACAAAATAGACCTCAGCAGCCAGCCATGATTCCATCTTTGATTCCCAGCGGTGTCTCTTATGCATTGAACTTACAGGGTCCGAGTGAGTATTGCGAAGCGGCATGTGTTTCATCATTTGTGGCCTTGCATCGTGCTGTGCAATCGCTTCATACCCATGAATGCGAGCAAGCCATTGTAGGAGGTGTGAATTTGCATCTTTCTCCATTGGACCCCCTTAGCTTCGAAGCAAGGAAGTCCCTGAGGAAGGAAGGGCAAGATAGATCATGCCAGGAGGAAGCCAATGGATGTGTACGAAGTGAAGGTGTGGGTGTAATACTCATCAAGCCGTTACAAAAAGCCATCGAAGACGGCGATCCTATTCATGCAGTCATCAGAGGGATAGGAGTACATCATGGTGGAAGAGGTTTGTCACCGAACACTCCTAATCCAAGTGGAATGAAAGAAGCCATGCTTAAGGCCTACCGGGCATCCCATATCGATCCCCGAACGGTATCCTATATAGAAGCACATTGTATAGCTTCACCAATGGTAGATACTCTTGAGCTAGAAGCCTTGAAATCTGGATACATACAACTTGTGAGTATGCACCCGGAGAGTCCCCAACAGGATACTCCATGCTCTATCAGTAGTTTATCGCCGGACATAAGACATGGAGAACAGGTGTCTGGCATGGCAGCATTATTCAAAGTCATTCTGGCTATGCAGCAGAAGACCATTCCCGGCAATCCGGGAATCCAATCGTTGAAGAAACAGGTTTCATTGGAAGGAAGCCCATTTCAGATCATGCCGGAGAATCAGCAATGGAAGGAATTGAAGGATCATGCTGGTAATGCTATGCCACGTCGTGCGAGCATCAACAGTTATGGGTTGAACGGGATGAATGCGCATGTCGTTCTTGAAGAATATAGACGACCTCAAGAAGAAAAAGGGAAAGCCTCTTCCGTATATGCTCCTCAAATTCTAGTTTTTTCAGCGAAGAATCAAGATCGATTGAACGCCATTGTGCGACAAACGCTTGCATATGTAAAGTTGCACAATGAGCTTTCGTTGCCGAACGTTGCCTATACCCTGCAAGTTGGGCGTGAGGCAATGGACTTCCGTTTAGCCCTTATCGTTTCTGGGCAGGTGGAACTTATTCAGGGTTTGGAGGAATATCTAGAAGCCGTCAGAGAAAGCCGAGCGCTAAAGCCATCGCCTCCTATTTTTCTAGGGGAGATAGAAGAAGATCATATAGGAATGAGGAAGTTGCTTGAAGGGAAGCCAGGGGAAGTCGTCTTTCAGACTCTTGTATCAGAGAACGATGTTGAAAAAATCGCGTTGTATTGGGTAAAGGGAGGCAACGTTCCATGGGAGTTGTTGCATCGGAGCGAAAGAGTCCGCAGAATTTCCTTGCCTACGTATTCTTTTTTTGAGAAGAGAACGTCTTGTCGTAGGGATTCGAAAGAGACTCTTGAGAAGCAACAACAGCCGGAAGGGAGCCAGGCATCTTTGTCTGAAGGTAGCCCTGGTCCTCTTACTGACCATCAGCAACACCATGCAGATGCGCCGACAATATCCGGCCAGCAAACCAGGGATTCGATAGTAGAACTTCGAAAAGAGTTTCCTGAACTTATTCACCTGAACAGGAGATACCAGGGACGACCCGTATTCTGGTTGCATGGGGGGCAAGGAGGGGTCGAAATATATCAAATGATTGCGCACAAAAGCCAGCGTCCTTTTTATGGAATCCAGGCACCGGGATATGTGCGTAGTGATACTTCAATAAAAGGGATTGAAAAGATGGCTGCCTACTACATTGAAATCATACGGTCCGTCCAGCCAGAGGGGCCTTACGATGTAGGAGGATACTCACTAGGAGGGATCCTTGCGTATGAAATCACGCGCCAAATGCAGCAATCAAGACAAAAAGTTGACACAATCGTCATGATAGACTCGCCATATGGTCCAAAATTCACAGAAAAAATGCCCTCATTAAAAAGCTTCATTTTGCAAATAGTCAACACATTGTTGATCGCTATAGCGAAAGAATCAGATGAAAGGTCCCAGATACTTATCAGCCATGAGGAAGTAGATATAAGCTTAGATGATGAGGAGTTTGTGAAACAAATGATCGACCTGGCAAAGGCCCGAGGATTGACCAGAACGAATGCATACATACGTAATGCCATTCAGCAACATGTAAAGATTCAAAGATCCTACGAACTGCAAGACTATACAGTATTGCCCTTACCTGACGCGAGCGCAGTAGAAGGCTATTATTTGCGGAATAAAAGTGGCGTATTCCTTGGCAGTTTAGAGCCATATCTTACAATTCCGCAGGACAAATTATCACTGGACCGTACAGTGTATTGGGAAGAATGGACTCGACAGATATCCAGACTGCATATATCGGATGTCGATTCTTCCAATCATATGTCGATGTTATCGGAACAAAAGGCATCAGGAGCCATCGCAGAGTTCTGTGAAAAACTGTATACAGAGGAGAATAGAGTGGCAACATTGCTTTAAAGGCTTGAAAGAAGTCAGAAGAGGAACCGAGGAGATATGCCAGATTCCAGGTAGTCAACGTCCATATCGTCATGCAAGGTCAGGGGTTCTGGCGAGATAAGACCAAAACAGAATAAAGAGTTGCAGGAGTTATATGAGCCTGCAACTCTGACTGGTACCTCAGATAGTTATCATAGAGTGCATACGATACAGTGTATGTGCCGAACAGACGTAAAGGCCTTTCATCGAGAGAGCATTTGTGTAACCTGGGCCATATTTTTAACATCTTGGTGAAAAGGTGAAAGAATCGTATAGCAGCGAGTAAGAGCATTGAGATAGGGATTTCTTTTTGTCAGGTTAGCCAGTGTTCCGCCGGGTCCGACATCTATATACTGATGAGGACCACTCGCCTCTAACGTTTGGATTGTCTGAGCAAAGTTCATAGGTTTGCGAACCACATCCCAGAAATACTCGGGCAGTAATGTAAAGATTTGTGTGGCATAAAGGGAAGAGAAAACAGGAATTTGAGGTGGCGTATGGTGTATAGTCGCCAGTAAATCTTTGTAGTACGGTTCAACCGCATTGATATACGAAGAGTGAAAAGCATGAGAAACAGGCAGTATGTCGCAGAGAATGTCCTTGTTTGTTAACACATTTTTTAATTCAAGAATATGACGCTCTTCCCCTGAAATGACGAAGTGATTATCGTGATTGACTGCGGCAAGTTCGCTGAAAGTGAAGAGTTCAGGAGACTGATAATAAAGGTCGATATGATGAAGAATGGCTATCATTTTGCCTGGTTGGCAATACGTCTCAAAGAGACGAGCTTGTTAAATCACCAGATCAAGTGCCTCCTCCACCTTAAGCATGCCAGATACTGCTGCCGCCACAAACTCGCCCAGGCTACAGCCAACCAGCACGTCGGGAAATACCTGTTGCTCTATAAGAGTTTTCGTGAGAGCGAACTCAATCATAAAGATAGCTGGATGCGTATAGAGTGTACGACTGAAAGGCTCACGCGGATTTTTATCTTGCTCATACAATTGGTGAAGGATAGAAATATCGTAGTGAGTTTTTACGAGTGAGTCTAATTGAAGCATCCAGTGACGAAAGATTTGATTATGTGTAAAAAGCTCCTTTCCCATCTGGAAATATTGAGAGCCTTGTCCGGAGAAGAGAAAAACTGTTCTTGTATTCAAAAGTTGTCCTTTCCTGTAGCCAGATAGTACGTCCTCATCCAATTCTTCTCTATCTCATCGAGTGAAATCACTGATGGGATGTTCAGGCTCGATATAGTTTGCGAAGAAAGCTCTTGCCTGGTCCAGATTAAGACGAGCAACAATCATACCATCTTCAAGCTTTTTGGAATGCATCCGTCGCGTTTTCCTGACAAGCTTTACATACTGAGAGGAGAAGTGCTCATGATCTTTGGTGTGTGATTGAGGAACAAGGTTTTTCGACATGAATATTGTAAAATAAACTAATGCGCATGTCAAGGTAAGGGACTTGCGAACTTGCGAAACAGGGCTATTTAATAATTCTCCCTGTGCTCGTCGTTTCATTGAAATCATCCTTTCTGTTTTTGCCCCAGTTTACAAAAGCCTTACGTATGTCCTCCTTCTTTATTGTATTCGTAGATAAAAATATAGGGATCATTTGCATGCCTTGTGACAAGAAAATCTGGCATAGGGTAGTGGAAGATGCAGGGTTGCACAGAGGCAAATAATACGCTATTCTCTCCAGAGAAGCAAAAATGTTCTTCTTGTGTTATATTGTCTGTCTGTGTGGAAGAGTGAGGAACATGTCGGTGTCGATATACCATGAGATTGTCATGGCACGCAATCCCCTTGTGCGTAAGCTCCGGGATAGAAGCTGCCTACCAGGACATTAGGAATGGGAGAAGAGTCCGAACAGCAACATATAAGCACGCTTGAAGAGAATCCATGAGAGGAGTTTCGTATGGCAGCGACGTTATCACGACAAGAGACAGCGCGCTTTTACCGCATCTGGTTCAACTTACTGCATTGGGTCAACGAGCAACTACACCTGGTTCCCTGGCTTCCCGCAGATCCTCCCGAGGGATCTGTAATACCAGAACAGGCCATGCAAGTACGTGATGCCCTGTGGGCTGATGACCGTTTGCTCAAACACTTTGTTACTGAAAATCCCGCCCGGCTCTCGGAGGAGGACCTGGTGCTCGTGAGGAGTTGGCAGTACCGACTTTCGGGCAAATTCTTTGTGGTGCGCGCACTCAAGAGCTACACCGTCTTACTTACAGACTTTGCATCTCATGTGCATGCCTATGGCGTGCTAGGACTCACTGATTCGGTGGCCGAGACGATGATCCTTCCACTACCCGTTTACATTGAGACCATTTTGTTGCCCTTTGAGGATCGAATTATCTATGATGGTTTGCTGACCACCTTCAACGTTACCTTCGGCTCCGGCATTCGCCGCAGTCTTCAAGAAGTGTATCGCAATGCGAAGGAGCGAGAAGGCATTCTGACATCCCTCTTGCCCCCAGCGCCAGCAAACCTCAATGAGTTGCATCTCCAGATAGCGGCGCACAATGAAAAGCTTTTGAAGGCCTTTCGCAAGCACCTCGCCCAGACGGGGTTGAGCCTGAAGATGGTAGAGCAGCATACCAGCACTATTCAGCAATTTGGCTCCAGCGTGTTGGTAAACCAGACACCATCACATGGATTGCTGGATATGACTACACATGAGGTTGAAGCTTATTTGCAGACAACTGGCGTCAAAACAGCGAAGACGAGTTTCAAACGTTTTGTGCGCTTCCTTGAGGAGACGGGAAGAATGGAGTATGGGCAAACACAAGAATTGCGGCAGATGCTTAAATGAACGCTTCCTCGCTCTCGTCTTCTTATTATTCTGCAATATAGTTTGTCCAGATAGGAAAAGCCCAACAAGAAAAAGCGGACCGAGAAGTAGCTATCAGGCCAGTCCAGGTGCTTTATTATTTGACAGCAACCTGACAGCAACGTCGAAGATTTCTCATCGACATTGCTGTCCCTCAATAGACAAACATCTCTATTTTTGAGCTCAAAATAGATGTGGATAGATCTTTGTGCACGTAACCAAGCGGTCTCCGGAACCGGTGGCGCTGGTTCGATTCCAGTCGGGAACATTTCTATGTTTGAGTTCGCTGAAACTCACAACCGAACGCTTATCCTTGCAACGTACTACTATCCTTTCTATGCATAATAAAACGCTCCAGAGGTCCTCATATCCTGAAGCGTTTTTGCGCTGTTTTATTTGAAGTATTTTTTTTGCATTTTTGCGCTGAATGTGTCAAGAGGAAAGCGTACAATGCTGTTTTTTCTGTTGACAGCCTCATGTTCAGATAACGCGAACCCGTCTGGGAATACAATTTTATATCGGCTGTCATGTATGCGTGGATAGATTTCTCTTTTGATGGTTCCAGGTGGGAAGATAAGGATATAGCTGATCAGTTTATCTGCCTGTTTCAGCTCTTGTATATCTCCACTATGTGAGTGCATGATTTGTCGGATCTCGTCGACAATATCTTCATAGAACGGTGGCGTCTCAATCCTTGAAACTGGTATTGCATATGGTGCCAATGTGTCTTCTATGATCAATGGTTCTAACACTTTATTTTCCCTTTCCCTCTTCCCCATTTGCTATCAGGGTGATTATAATTATCCTATCACATTGTACATCATAAAATACATTGATAACATATCATCACATATCATCACATATCATACACCTTATCTGGCTGAATGATAACCAGCACAGTGTACTAAAAAAACATGAGGGAGGAATGTGATACGTTTGCGTGTAAAAGAAGTGACGAAGCAAAAGAAGATGAGCTAGGGCATTATCATGAAAGCTTAATTAAATGACCGTTTAATTTAGGATATAAAAATTTAAGGCCGAAGAACCTGACAGACGGGACTACCATATTTTGATCTATACGTATTGTATAGATCTATAAGGCATAGTATTATAGATGAGTAACAAGTCTTTAAGCAAATAATTCATCCAACCCTAAATATTTTCTAAATGTTGTCAGCAGGGTATGTCCATACTACTATAATTTATATCATAGTATGCTATACTAATGGTGCAAGATGCTGCTTTTGTTGTCTGCATTGAAGAAAGGCTAGATGTGTCGATGACCCTGACCTACACGCCAGGCACGTTAATTGATCATTATGAAATTACTCGCATGTTGGGACATGGTGGAATGAATCGGGTATACCTTGCACGTGATGTATCTGATCAACAAGAGGTAGTGCTCAAGTTTCCCAACGAAGATCTCATCGGAAATATCGCTGTGTTTGAACGTTACAAACGCGAAGCTGAGATCGGTAATCGCCTTGACCATCCGCACATTCAGCATCTACTTCATATCGATGAAAAACGTTCAGAAGAGTATCTTGTCGTAGAATATATTCGGGGACAAACCCTACGTGCTCTCCTCGAAAAGCATACCCCCAATCCATTGCCTGTCAACGAGGCCATCCGCATTACACTCCAGATTTGCGATGCTCTGGTTTATTGCCATGAAAACGGCATCTTTCACCGTGATATTAAACCTGAGAATATCATGGTGCAAGAAGATGATAACGTCAAAATTATTGACTTCGGGATCGCACTACTTGAAGGTGCACGACGTGTCACATGGCGTGGCCTATCGAGCACAGTCGGAACTCCCGATTATATGTCGCCGGAGCAACTTAAGGGAGAACGTGGCGCAGCAGGCGCTGATATTTATGCTGTCGGTGTGATGCTCTATGAAATGCTCTGCGGCCATACGCCATTTGAAGGCGAAAACGTATTTGCAATCATCAATCAGCATGTATCACAGGACCCACCCTCTATTCTTCAAGCAAATCCACATCTCTCGCCAGAGCTAGCCACGGTCGTGATGCGTGCCATTCGTCGTGACTCGGAGAAACGCTATAGGTCAGTGAATGATTTCCTTCACGATCTGCACAATCTGGAAGAGGTTAAATCAGTACCTTACGAACCAGAAGCACCGCGCTTCAACAATTCTCACCGCACTGGACTTATCGCAGCACTCATTATTATCATCATTATCCTGCTCATTGTTGCATTCGGCTTCTTGGTGCAATTTATACATAATGCACGCTAACACGGCTCTCTTTTCCTTATATACATATACACCTTCAGGAGAAAATGTATGTACAGATGTCGATGAAATCATCCAGACCTATCTATGTGATTGGTGATATTCACGGCCATATAGAAAAACTTGTCAGACTATTACAACAGATCCAGCTAATCGATGCCGCACATGCTTGGACAGGCGGCACTGCTACACTCTGGTTTATAGGCGATCTGGTGGATCGTGGCCCCGACAGTATTGCTGTGCTAGATTTGGTGATGCGTCTGCAAACCGAAGCCGCTACCATTGGGGGGACAGTAACATCATTACTTGGCAACCATGAGATGCTGTTGCTGGCGGCTTATCGTTTTGGCCGACGCTCGACAGGACTGGGCTGTACCTTTCTGACACGTTGGAAAAGTAACGGAGGTAAACGCAAAGATATTGCACGTTTGACACTTCAGCACCTCGATTGGATGGCACAACTGCCTGCAATGGTGCTGATTGATAATTATCTCTTGATGCATGCTGATGCCCCGCTCTATATTCAATGCGGTCATACCGTCGATGAGGTGAATGCCACATTCAACCAATTGTTAGGTAAGAGCGACGCATTAGCTTGGGAAGAGATGCTAGAAGATTTTGCCCGTCGTGGAGCGTTCCTATATCCGTATGGTACGTATTTCGCACAACGAGTTTTAGAGGTATTTGGCGGCAAAAATCTAATACATGGGCATACGCCTATTAATATTATGCGCAGTTGCTCACCTCAAAAAGTTGATCGTCCATGGATATATGCTGATGACCATTGCATTAACGTTGACGGCGGTATGTCTCTCGGCGGTCCCGGATTTGTGTATCAACTAAGAATCTCGGACTAAATCAATATATGCTCCTAAATACATATCCACATAGCGCACCTTAATAAATCTTTAGAAAATTGTGCCTATTTCTAAAGAAATGCTCAATAAAATCATACTTTTTGTGCAATATACACAAAATATAAACTTAAACTTATCAATTTTTAACATAGTATCCTACTTTGAAAATTTATATACTTTGTTTAAGAGATGATTGTCGTATGATTTGTACAAAGATGTACCCTTCATTCTTTACACAAGCAAAGGATACCTTCATGGTAAACAGCGTGTTTCAAACAACACTAAGCAAGAAGGAAGTACAACATGGCAGATCAAAATCCGCGTGAGGTCAAAATGATCCCCACCCTTGGCCTCACGGGTGTGACCATTAACGCAATGGCCCTCATTGCGCCCGGAGCCTTCCTCTGGACCACCTATCAATTGCAGTCCAATCCTTCAACCGCGATGAACATGTGGGCCTCAGTGTTTATCGCTACCGCTATCGCTCTACTCACAGCCGTCGCTTACTCATCTCTAGCGAAGCGTTATCCCGAGGCGGGTTCTGGTAGTTCATATTATTTTGCTGAAGCTTCTGTATTACACAAAGAGGAACATCGTCATTTTAAATTTGCACGTTTAAGTAAATTTTTGGTTGGCTGGGCCTCGCATCTGTACTACTGGATCTACCCTGGTGTGATGGTGGCCTTTATGGGTTTATTGATCACCTACATTATCCAGACATTCGTACCTAGTTTCGGTGCACCCTGGCAAGAGATACTAGTGTGTATCGTCTTTGCTGGTATTGTCGGAGCTATCTCTTATATCGGAGTAACAGGTTCAACACTGGTAAACATTGTTATTAATGTAATTCAAATTCTTGCACTGCTTACATTCTCTATACTTGCTATTATTTACCGTGTTCAGCATCCAGCATTGCACTATCTGCACCCCAGCGCAATAAGCGTGATCATGCCCCATAATCTCGGTGGTCTCATTCAGCAATCCACCATTGCCATCCTGCTCGTTGTCGGATTTGAGTCAGCTACGTCTCTGGCCGCAGAAGCAAAGAATCCAGGACGCGACATCCCACGGGGTGTTCTGCTTTCACTGGTCATTCAGGCTGTCGTCTTCTATTTTATAGAATATTTTGCTGCGAACTTCTTTATCAATACAGGCTACGTGAGTGGCGGGAAGAGTGGTTTTGCAGCTGCCTTTGCTTCCGGTGCTCCTATTGGGGATATGGCAAAAATCATTGGTGATCAGATGCTTGGAGGCAATGGTCTGGCGTTAGCCGTGATTCTGGCCGCGACAGTAGTGATCGCACTGATTGGCACCGCGCTTTCCTGTCTCAACACCGGTGTACGCGTGACCTATGCCATGGGAAAGGATACAGAGCTTCCCTTGGTCTTCGGTTTTCTGCATGGAAAGTATCGCACACCGCATGTGGGAGTGATCGTACTGAGCATCGTCTCAGCAATTATTGGTAGTTATGGAGTATTGAATATCGATAATCTGACACAGGTTACGCTTATCTCTAATGTTGGTACATTCCTGCTCTATGGTATGACCTGTATCATCTGTATTGTGGCCTTCGCAAGTGTGGTCGGACGCAATTTCTTGACTACAATGCTCTTCCCTGCTCTAGGAGCTTTGCTCAACGTGGCAATGCTCATCGGCGTACTCTATTTTGCGATTGCCGGCGGTGGTAGTGCTCAAGTCGATACAATCATTGCGGTCATCTTCGCCGTTCTGTGGCTGGTTATTGGCTTCGCCTTCCTCTACATCCGTAAGCTGTCAACGGGGACTCCCATTTTGCTGGCAGTCGAACACAAAACTACGAATAACATTGTCGTTGATACAAAGAGTGATAGCGCTCTAACGAGCGGTGATTAATAGCGAGGGTCGGCCTCTTATATTTCCTTGCATTCAAATGAGAAAGGTGCCGCAGCACATTTCTAGCAACGAGACATTGCCTTGCATTCAGATGAAAAATGTGTCGCAACACATTTTTAGCGACGAGAGTCGCGTTTCTGAATGTTTATGGGTCCAAGTTGCGTTTTTGAATGCATGGGTATTAGACGATTAAGAGGTCGACCACATCAGACATTACCAGAGCATCAATAGTTAAGATTGGCCAGAACCAATGCTAAAAAATTTAAACTTATCGCTGCTGCCATATGAGTATGCTGTTTGCCGACTCCATCCCGACAAACATATCCCCTACTGGGCATTACTGGGCGATTTTGTCTCACTCACTCGAACACCAGAAGAACTTTCTATTGTCTGTAGACAGGACAATGTGCCGAATGATATACATGCGGAGAGAGGATGGAAATGTGTACAGGTGCATGGGGCTTTCGACTTTGCTACGGCAGGCGTCAATGCTTCGCTGGCGCTTCCTCTCGCTGAAGCTGATATTAGCGTCCTGGCAATTGCGACGTATGCGACAGAATATTTATTGATCAAAGAGCAAAATGTAGAACGAGCTATAGAGGTTATGGTGCAGGCTGGTCACCATATTGGCGATTGAGGGACATTCATAGACCTATTGACTATTTTGTGGCGCATGTGCGGTGATCGTCATGCTCATTATTTAGGATATTAAAAATGATCGAGTGCCAGTGCTATCGGATAGATACACTGGCGACTTGAAATGATTTAATGGCTTTTTTACTGACGCGAATGTATTTTTGAGCTATGGGTCCAACGTTTTTTGTAGCGAATATAAGTATCTTCATGTTGAGTGGAAGTATCGGTTAAGACACATTCTTCCCATTCAGCATCCGTATCTTGTTTATGCAATTCTCTAATCGCAGCATTAATCTTAGCGGCATCCTGATTAGCATCGACCCCAGCTAACTGCTCTTCTGTCAGCGTTCCTTCACGTTCGATGGGTTGATCTCTTTGCTTCCCACGTAATCTATAATGAGTCGTCATATTTCTGTTTTCCAATCATCTATTTGATCAAAGATCGAGAGGTCAAATGGGCATGTTTTTGATATGAGGAGATCGATATCATTTTGTGCATTAACATCTTTACATGTGCCTGATCCGAAGTCTCTCACATAGTATATCCCATGTTGAGCAGCGATGCGGTGAATATCCCCACGTCGAGTTGGTATAAGTTTCTCTAAAGGTGTATCTTCCTCTCCTGATATATTCACCACAGATGTCAATGACCTCCCCTTTTAAGTCTCCAGTCCTCTATTGGATCGTGTGGTCTTTCTTATTGTAGAGTAGATCTCTTATCACCGTCAAGCGAGACTTTGAGAGACGCTAGACATATTTGGTGCTATCGTATATGGTATTGACTAGAGGGATGATTTCCCTACTCAAAATCTGAGAGGTTATGCTGGACTTCTTTCCTGCAATGGTGGAGGATGGGAAGGTACTATGCAGGATTATATATGAATAAGCTCTTAAAAAAAAGAATAGGTTATCCAGCCTCCGTGTCTCATTCTGTGGAGATCCCTTTTATACATGCAGTGCTTTATTTGTTGTCATGGATCGTTGCTGTTTCGGCTCTTATAAGTGCTGTTATACTACTGGCAATTGATGTTATCCCTACACCATTTCCTCATGCTTCTTTATCAGCGGCTCCTCTTATCTTGATTGGAGCGGCATATCTGGCCTTTCAGGGATGGACCCGACCAAATTTTATAGACCTATTCAAGGCGTTGATTGTCTGTACCGCATTTATTCTTTGGGGCGTTGACCAGATGTTATCAGCTGGCTGGCTTGCTAAGATGCTTGGCGATATCGTAATTACTCTTTACGTCATTGAATTGGGTTGGAACATCATTGATCGTCTTAAAAAGAAAACTACATAGGTTCAAGCTTTATCTGGATTCTCCAAATTTTCAAAAGCAAAAACACATTGCTATACAATAGTATAGTACATGATAATGTAAAGTAACGTCACGATTATAGATGCTTTTTTAGTTATAGCTTTAGAAGATGCTGATTGCTGTGTACACAATTACAGCTCTATGGCGTTCGCATTGTTTGGCTGAAGGATGATACATTTTCGCGATTCACTCTGATGGGCACTAATTGTTGTCATTTTATAGTACTGAAGTTCTACTAGCCTATAGACTGATTTTACTATCTTCATTGCAATTGCTGATGGCATGATGATATCGTATCTTGAAATGTCTTTTCATATCAGTTTGGATCATAAATTCTTCTGAATGCTTGGGTGAATGTGCTGATGGCATTCGTTTTGTCGTATTGAGGGGTGGTAAGAGTCAAAAATGTGAGCCCTCCTCTTCATTTGTATTGCCAAAAAGTAGGTGACAACAACGATGAGTGAGAAAAATATTCAGAAATCAATGGGAGCGTTAATATATGATGCAGAACGCAACTTTCTTCTTTTTGAGGGGCACGAGTTATCAGAGGGTGAAAAGATTGAAATATGCGTCTTCGGTGTATGGGTCCCCGGGAAGGTCGCGATAGATGTCGCGGGCTGGTATCTTTTGACACTTGATCAAGTGAGTATTCGTCTCCATGCCGGTTTGCTGGTACGTTCAAGCGAATTTATTTTTTTAGATCCCATTGTGTTGCAACATGTTCCGAAAGAACAATCTCCTTGTGTTTTGCTTATTGATGATGATTTTGAACTCCTAAAGGCATTATCAGGGACTATCTTGCTACGCCTTCCTCACATCATCGTTGAGGTTGCAAATTCGCCTCAAACAGCGTTGGAACTTGTGATGGAGAAGAACTACGATACTATCGTAAGCGATATCAAGATGCCTGGCATTGACGGTTTGACGCTCTTATCGAAGATTAATAAGATTCAAGCAGAAACTCCAATGATTTTGATTACGGGTCATGGCGAGCATGCTCTTGCCATTCAAGCTTTGCGAGGTGGGGCCTATGATTATATTCAAAAGCCTATTGAGCGTGATAACTTTGTCGCATCCTTACTACGAAGTATTCAAACGTGTGAGCTACGCCGTCAAGTGAAAGAACAGCAGGAAGCTCTTTCACATTATGCACACTCCCTTGAGCATCTGGTACAGCACCGTACGAATGAATTATCAGAAGCACATATGACCAAGGATAAAGTCATCAGTCTGGTATCACGGGATCTCAAAGAGCCGATTGCGAATTTGAAAAATATCACTCAGATATTACGTCAAAAACTTGGTAATGCGGAACTTTCAGAAATTGTGACGCGTAGTTTTGTCGACATCGAAGTCTCGATTGCCAGAACGGAAGTGCTGCTACAAGATTTGTTAAGCACGTCAGATATTGAAATGCAGCGCTTTATTTTGCGTCGCCAACGTTGTGATCTAGTTCAGCTTTGTAAGAATGTGCTGGAGAAAGCTATGGGGGATACTGCTGTAGAGCTTGACTATCAAGGATTTCCGGGTTCAGTCGAGGTGGCGATTGATGAAGAGCAGATATACCAGGTATTGTACCGACTTATGGTTGGTCTTTCGACAGAAAAAGGGGACCCAATTACAATTATGCTCCAGCAAGTTGGGAATGAAGCTATTATCGCCATGCGTGACCAGGGAGATAATGGGTTAGGGACAGAGTTTTATATCGCACGCAAAATTGTCGAAAGGCATCAAGGGCATTTAGAGATGCAGCGTTTCCCCGAAAATCGCAGATCATTTTTTGTCACGTTACCGCTTTTCCTGGATTGTACAATCGAGCGCGAGGTGAATGTTTCTTCTGTGCCACGTACGCATGCTATATGGACGATTATGTATTACGAAGATGGGATAAGCCAGATGGCCTTTCGGAAATGATTCTATCGTTATTGACATCATTGTTTGTAGGGCATATGCTATTAATATATCGTGCTACGTGAAGCTATATCATCAACATTATTCGCACGATGAAATGAGGTGCAGATGACTTCTTTTAGACGTTCTGGAGCACAAATCACATTTCTTGTGTTGTCTGCCATTGGTGTGGCCATCTCTATATACCTGACAGTTGCTCACTATGCAAAAGCTCCCGTTGTCTGTTCAAATACTGGCTTGATTGATTGTCAGCGTGTTCTTTCGAGTTCCTATTCTTTGGTACCTTATACTCATATTCCAATCTCACTTCCTGGATTAGGTTGGTTTCTCGTCAGTTCGGTCGTTGCTTTTCTAGCCTGGAGAGTATGGCCTGAACGACGCGATTTAAGAGTGGCCCAGGTAGTTTTATTTGGCTTGGGAGTGCTAACTGCCCTCTATCTAGTTTTTGTAGAGGTTACCGTCTTGCATACCATCTGTGCCTGGTGTACATCTCTACACATTATTATGCTTGTTATGCTGCTTATTGCAGTCTTTCAGCTGATACAATCAGATCCAGGATATGAAGAGCTTGAAGACGAAGATGAGGGAGATGAAGTAGCATCTCCCCAGATGATTGTACCCAGAAAATAATTAGCTTGTATTTGATGGTTTGTGGGTTGACAAATCATGATACTGAATAGTGAAGTAATCTGTTCCTGTTTTATTGGCGTTCGTCATATTGATGTGCTTACTACTCCCATTTGAAAGTTCGGATCGCCACAAACAGGATAATAATAGCCCAGATGGCCAACAATAACATCGGATAGGTCGGGAATGGCTGCCCTGCTGTCATTGTTTGTTGTAGCGCCTGGGTTAATGCTGAAGCAGGCAAGATTTGCGCTATGGCGGCAATTGGGGCTGGTAAATGATCTAATGGAAGAATTCCCCCACCTAATAAGATAAAGACGAGGAAGAGCGCATTAGCACCGGCCAGAGTCATCTCAGCTCGAAGGCCGCCAGCCATCGCCAGACCAAGTGCCGAAAATGTAATGGTGCCCAGTATAATCGCTAGCAATGCCAATGGCAGCGATCCTGTTGGCCGCCAGCCATAGAACGCAATGGCAACTCCTATGAGTAACAGCAGTTGTATGATTTCTAAGGCCAGGATTGAAATGATCTTGGCGATGATCAGTCCACTACGGGATAGCGGTGAACTTCCTAACCGTTTGAGGACACCATAATTGCGCTCATATGCTGTGGCGATGCCCAGGTTGACCATGCCCGCTGCCGATATTGCAATGGCCAGGATGCCTGGTAATAGGAAAGTTGCAGCATTCTGGCCTTTTTGAGCTGGAATAATATTTAAAGACGCAAAGAAAATAAGCAGCATGACAGGAATAATCAACGTCACTAGGACGTTTTCACCGCGCCTACTTGTCAATAACAATTCAACCTGTGTTTGTTTGAGAATCTGGCGTCCTGCTGAAGCTGGTTTATTACTCAGTGGTGGATGAGTGGTTGATTGGGATGTGTGTGTTGCCATATTAATCTCGTACCTCGGATCCTGTTAAGCGTAAAAAGAGATCCTCTAATGAGCCCTGGCCTACGCGTAATTCGGAGAGAGGAATATTCGCATCGCGTAACCAGGTGGTAAGCTCAACCAGTACAGAGGGAATATTATCCGTCTCGATTACGTAACTTCCTGCACGAACTTCCTCTGCTGTTTTGACAGCAGGTAACGCAGTCAACTTCGCACAATCAAGTCCTTCTGGGGCGACAAAGCGTACGCTATCGGCATTTTGTCCACCAGTAAGATTTCCTGGTGTGTCCAGTGCAATAAGTTGACCATGATCAATAATGGCGACGCGATCAGCCAGCCGCTCAGCCTCGTCCAACAAGTGGGTTGTGAGGAGAATCGTTACGCCGTTGCGTTTCAATTCGCGTATAATCTCCCAGGTTGTCTGACGTGCCTGCGGATCCATTCCTGCTGTTGGCTCATCTAAAAAGACTAGTTCAGGATTACCAACCAGCGCTATTGCCAGCGCCAGACGGCGTTTTTGTCCTCCCGACAGACGACGGCAACGTGTTTTCCCGGCAGCCGTCAATCCGACGCGCTCAAGTAACGCATCAACCGCTTGAGGTTGCTCATAATAGCTTGCGAAGAGATTCAGTGCCTCGCGAGCCGTCAATGCTGGATAGAGGCCATCCTGTTGTAACATTACGCCGATACGTGGTTTCAGTTCCTGACCCTGACGAAGCGGATCTAGTCCAAGGATGCGGATAGTGCCTTCATCTGCCGATCGATACCCTTCCATCGTTTCAACAGTAGTTGTTTTGCCTGCTCCGTTTGGACCTAGGAGAGCAAAGACCTCTCCCGATTGAACTGAAAACTGTAAGTGATCGACGACACGATGGGCGCCATAACTTTTACTGAAATTCTCAACGACAATGGCTGGATTCCCATTGGGCAATCTTTGAGCCATCTGTGTCGTTGTCTGCGTATGTGCAGACATAAGAGCAACTCCTTCAATATGCAATTACTTCTTGTACTCAACCGGAGACAACATACGTTGGCGAAATGGTCACAAGAAATCAAGAAATCCTTTATATAAAGTACAGCAGTTTTCAAGAGATGACAAGCCTGACCGTATAAAGGCAGAGTATTTGAAATTCTCTTTTTATAGTTAAGCGTATGTCGTTTACTACAAACCCACAGACAGGCTTTCCAAAATCTCTGATATAAGCTGCAGGAGGTGTACATCTAATTTTGGTCGTCATTCGTGTACATAGTAGTTACATAAAAACACTTCCTTATAATTGCTGAGGGAAGAAAACGCTGTTATTGTTTTTTAAAGGAGAAATATCATGGTTGGTATACTTTGGGGTATTGTCGTTGTTCTAGTTATCTTGTGGCTACTTGGTTTCGCTGTATTACATGTTACCAGCGCACTTATCCATATTCTTTTAATCGTCGCTGCAATAGTCTTGATTTACAATCTGGTAGTAGGTACACGTAGTCGTCGCACACTTTGAGATTTTATATATGTACCAGTTGTATTACTAGAGATTGAAGGCCCTAAGGCTCTTTATCTGAGTACAGGCTTCAATCTTTTTTTGTGCGATCGCATTAGCATGAATTTCTTAAAAATCTTCTTTTGTCCTCTTATCCTCCAACGTAAAATATGGTTGTGCTGTATGCTATTTGACGCTTCCTCTCTCTAGATGTTACACTATCAAAAATTATAGTGTAGATTGGTTGATAAGCTGTCCAGGCGCGAGCCTGTTTCACCCGCAAGGGACCAGTACACGTGAATCGGTGTGCTGGTGTTTTTTTAAGGAGGATGTCTAAAATCATGTCTCTGGCACAGAACCCGGACTCCTTTGCCCAAAAGTTTTCAAAAGAAGGGCTCACCTTTGATGATGTGCTGATCATACCTGCTGCCTCTTCAGTCTTGCCTCGCGATGTCTCCACCCAAACACGCTTTACTCGTACGATCTCCCTCAACATTCCGATCGTGAGTGCGGCTATGGATACTGTATCTGAAGCTCGTTTGGCAATTGCACTGGCGCGTGAGGGCGGTATTGGTGTTGTACATAGTAATGCTTCCATTGATTTCCAGGCTGAAGAGGTTGACAAGGTGAAACGCTCTGAGTCTGGTATGATCACTGATCCTATTACGCTTGAACCAGATGCCGCTTTGAAGGAAGCTCTTCTGGTCATGAAGCGTTTTCATATCTCAGGTATTCCCATTACCGAGCGTGGCAGGCTGGTAGGTATCCTGACAAATCGTGATCTGCGTTTTGAGACCAATGTGGAACGTCCCATTGTTGATCTTATGACGCGTGAAAATCTTGTAACCGTCCCAGTCGGGACAACCTTAGAGCAAGCTCGTGAGATTCTTCATCGTAGTAAAGTTGAAAAGTTGCCGGTGGTAGATGAGCATGGCATGCTTAAGGGCTTGATTACCACAAAGGATATTGAGAAGAAAATTCTGTATCCAAATGCGGCTAAAGACGAGTTTGGTCGTTTACGTGTCGCTGCCGCTGTTGGTGTGGGACCTGATGCGCTAGATCGTTGTAGCGCTCTGGTTGAAGAGGGCGTGGATGCCCTGGTGGTAGACACCTCTCATGGTCATTCAAAGATGGTTATTGAGCGTGTCGCTCAGATCCATGATCTGTTTGGCAAAAAGGTTCAGTTAGTGGCTGGCAACGTTGTGACTGCTGAGGCTACTGAGGCTCTTATCCAGGCTGGTGTGGATGCTATAAAAGTTGGTATTGGTGCTGGTTCTATCTGCACGACGCGCATTATTTCAGGCGTTGGTATGGCGCAGATAACTGCTATCTATGATTGTGCAGCCGTTGCACGTAGATATAATGTACCAGTTATCGGTGATGGTGGTATTCAGTATTCTGGCGATATTGCGAAAGCTATCGTTGCTGGTTCGGATACGGTTATGTTGGGGAGCCTGTTAGCCGGCGTCGATGAGAGCCCAGGTGAGTTGATCATCTCCCATGGTGAGCGCTTCAAAGACTATCGTGGCATGGGATCTATTGGGGCTATGAAACAGCGAACGTATAGTAAGCATCGCTATTTCCAGGGAGAAGTGGATGAGTCAGACCTGATCGCCGAAGGCATTGAAGCTCGTGTCCCTTACAAGGGTCAGCTAGGTCCGCTGGTCTTTCAACTGGTTGGCGGTTTACGCCAGGCAATGGGCTATGCTGGTGCCGCTACGATTTATGATATGCAGGAGTATGCACGTTTTACGCGCATTACAAATGCTGGTCTGCGTGAGAGTCATCCACATGATGTGATGATTACTAAAGAAGCTCCTAATTACGGCACGAAACTGCGTTAAAAAAGTAGGAAGAGATACCTTCAGAGATGCCTCTTCCTCTGCTAAAAAAGATTTTTTTATACGGGATAGTGTGTGGTTTTCATGAGCGTCTTCATTGGGCGCTAGCTGTTTTATTCCCTCATCACGTGAACGTTTCGCGTGAGGAATACAAAAAGATCATCCATAGGATAGGGACCAGGACAAAAGCTACGATGAACGGGGTCCATTGAAAAATGTCCGGTGATACCACCGTTGGCATCTGCCGAACGTTTCGGAATATGATGACGATCACAGATGTGTTCGATGAGTTGGAAACTGACCTCTTTCTGTTTTTCTGTCAGTTCATCAGAGTTATCATGATGTGGTTTGACATGCTCAATCGAGATGGTTACATTATTGGGATTAAGATCGCGTGACCACCAAGAATCATGGCCTTCAGTAACGCCACCGTTGCCCCAGGCACCATCGCGCTCAAGCACCGATTGTACGATGGTACCATCACGGCCAATCGTATAATGGGTACTTACGTCGACACGTTGAAAATAATAGCCGACTTCCTGAGCGCTTGTAAAGCCAGCCGTACCATGTATAATGATCCAGCGTGGCATATGTCCGGCGCGATCAGGGAAATAATTGGCTGATGGAATCCATACCGCATTGGTTTCGTCCATAGCGAAAGGCTCCTTGGATCGTTAGAATTTGTGTAGTAGGGGAAATAGCTCCATTTTTGTGAGTAGTAGTATCATAGTGCGCATCTGTGTGACTACTCTTTGACTGGAGCGAAGTGCCCCTTATATAATACATGCTGTGTATATGGTTGTAAGGATATATTGGCTGGTCAAGCTTCGAGGCTTTCTAGATGTAAAGGGTAACAGGCGAGAAAGGTTCTTTCTCTAAGCTGAACGATTGATACATATTAGCCAAGATGTACCATATGATTGCGCTCATAGGCGGTATCAGTTAGAATAGCTAGGGTCTCAGACTCACGCACACCGAACACGATGGCAACCTACCAATGCGGAGGGAATAATGGTTGATCTAAAACAAATGCTGAGCCGTTTCATCGCAATTCCGGGTATACGTCAGGCCGTCCTCGTGGGCCGCGATGGTCTAATTATTGAGGGTATGACACGCGATGGGAAGGATGATATGGAGGCAGTGGGAGCAATTACCACGACAAGCTTTAGCACCGCCGAGGCATTGGGGCAGGCAATATCACGGGGAAGCGCAGTGGGTTTGCTCTTGGAATATGAACATGGCCTGGTGAGTGTTGATCCTCTGGGAGATTTTGCCTTGATGGTAACCCTCTCAGACAATGCCTCAACTATTGGTCGCGTGCGCCATTTGGTTAAAGCGAGTCGTAATGAAATTCTTGAGGCTCTAGATATAGCTTAGGTTAGCGCAATAGAAAATGGTGTATTCTACCTTATGCCAGACGTGTACACGGAGGGCGGCGCGTCCATGGAACAATTAACAAATCTTATCATTTCTGATCGCGAACTTACTACAATTTCATCTGTATTGCTGAAATTGATGAATGATACTAATGCCACTTCTGCTATGCTTCTCGATAAAAGTGGTCAAGTTATTGCTGTGCAAGGAACAGGTACACGTCGCAACGCAACAACGCTTGGCGCTTTGTTGGCTGGTGTCTTTTCATCATCACGAGAAGTTGCAAAATTGCTCGACGAAAAAGATTTTCGTAATATATTTCAGCAGGGGGTGCAAGAGAACATCTACACTACTATGGTGGAAGAACAATGGCTTTTAGTGATTATTTTTGATAAATTAACTCATATCGGTTTGGTCAAAGTTCTTTCAAAAAAGTCGTCCGATGAACTTGGGCGAACCCTGGAACGTGTGCGCTCCGATACCACGCGTACAAAATCATCGGTTCTCAATCTTCAGTTTCGTTCATCGGTCGAAGATACCATCGATCTGCTTTTTCGCGATTAGAGGAACCTGTCTTTTATGGCTCTCATCAACATTGCTACCCATGAGATCCACTGTAAAATTGTCTATTATGGCATAGGATATTGTGGGAAGACAACGAATTTGCAGCATGTGCATAAGAGTATTCACCCCAATGCTCGGGGTGATATGCTCTCTATTGCTACGGAGACGGAGCGTACTCTGTTCTTCGATTTTCTGCCTTTAGACCTTGGGACTGTTCATGGTTTTCGTACGCGTTTTCATCTTTATACTGTGCCTGGTCAAATTCTTTATGAGCGTACTCGCCTTGCCGTATTAAACGGCGCGGATGGTATTGTTTTTGTAGTAGATTCACAGGCTGATAAATTTGAGGAAAATGTTCAAAGTATTGCCGAGCTTGAAATGCACATGCGTCATATTGGCAAGAATTTAACGACTTTTCCTCTGGTTATGCAGTGGAATAAACGCGATATGCCGAATGCTCTGCCAGTTCCTGTGTTGGAGCGTTATCTTAATCGTCGACGAGCTCCAAGCTTTGAGGCGGTGGCTGCTGATGGTCGTGGGGTTTTTGCGACCCTGCGTGCAATTAGCAAAAATGTGATGGCGCAATTGTAACTTTTATATTTTTTGCATTGTATTGTGTTATGTAGTTGGGAGGGGGCGTGGCTATCTCAAGTTGTTGTTATGTTTCCTATGAACCTTTCCCTATTTTTGATGTAGATTTTACCCGCGCCCCCTCACCAAATAAGTCTGTTAGCTGGTAGGTCGTGTTTTGGCAGCTTCTCATCTGCCTGCCTGCCTATCTGGATAGTTATTTTTTCTCCATTTTGCTGACTTTAAGCGCTTCCTCTTGTGAATCTGGTTGCCCGTGTCGTGTCGTGGGTTTAGCCGCGTAAGGTTGCAATGAGGCGATTGGGTTTTAGGAGAAGATCAATTGCATTGATTGGACCATAAGAAATAATATCGGCTCCTTGCATAGTTTTGGTGGCGACTCCTTCGGCCGTGACAACTGCTACGCCTATGGTTGCTAGTCGTAGCATACTAACGTCGTTGACGCCATTGCCGAAGGCGATAACGTTGGCTGGTCCCAAATTTTGTACATAGCGCATTTTTTCGTCGCCTCGCTGTATTGCGCGGATGGGAAAACCAAGCATACGTTCGAGGGTCGTCAGGTTCCCATGTGTGTCAGAACTGATCAGGTGAATTGAGAGGTGCTCCGATAAAGTTTTGAGTCGCTGGGAGGTTCCTGCAATTGCGGTACCATCAACTGCGAGGGTCCCATTTGCATCAAAGACTGCATGTTGCAGTTCAATAATCCCTCTTTGGGGAATGTCAATCTTGATAGCCAATTGCTTTATCTGCCTTTCAAAACGTGATCAAACGTGTTGATCTTCTCCCTGTTATACATAGATAGGTTTCAGTAATCTTATAATCTTTATATTCCAGACACCACGGCGTGTCTTTTTATAGGCCATCTAAGAGCATAACGTATAGACGAGTCTTCTGGCAAGCATCTAGCTATTCTTTCAGATAATATGTCCTAGCCGGGTTCCCAATCACACAAAAAAAGAAGCGTTTGAATAACTTCCTTGACGCTTCTTATCCGGTAAAGTTTAGAATTAATTATTTAGCCATGGTATGTGTGCATTGCAATTAATCTCTGTAGTAGCGACGACGACGGGGGCGGCGTGCATAGCTACCACGGCGACGATACCGATCATAACCGCGACGATACACCCGATGATAGGCTAAGCCACTCCAAAGGGCTACACAGACGGCGGCAACTAGCAATGATGTGAAAATAGGCGCGCCAGCGATAACCAGGTCGTTTGAGAAATGTAGCCCAAGCAAACCTACAACGATAATCATGCCGATAAAGCCAATAACGGTAGCTCCAATAATGCCATCTCGCGCTCGGCGGCGAGCGACTGTTTCGCCGATAAAAGCGCCAATTAAAGCAATAATAAGCCAGACAATAAAACTCTGAATAGAAAATTGCATATAGTAACCTCCCTGCCAGTGGATATTTAATAGCTCAGTCTTTTTTTGTACGTATGGTCGGAATATTTCGCGATGAAGCGAAATATTGGGTTTAACTTATAGCATAGAGAAATGGCCGAGCTGTCGTGATCATTTCTGGCGTTTGTCCCAATCCAGCGAGTGCCAGAGCAGCTGAAAGGCGTACTGCACGTGATTGCTGTTTGTGTTGGGATAATTTTTGTAATAAAGGGATAGTATGCTGGTCTTGAAGTTGAGTTAAAAGCCAGACAATTGCTTCCCGTTCAGCAGCATCAGTGCGTTTGAGGTAGTGGACAAGCAAAGTAGCGAACTGTTTCCCATACTGGAGCTGGCAAAGCTGTAAGCGCTGTCGTATATCGCTTGTCGAAAGGGTACTATTCGTGGTGAGATCAATGAACTCGTGGATCTTACTATGAAGATTTTTACGAGACTCAAGCTTTAAAACGTTCCAACCGTATTCTTCCGTTGGATATTCTGATTGGAGCGGCCTGGCGTCCCATTTTTCCATCAAGAGAGTCCTTCCTGGGCAGTGTAAAGGCCCATATGTTACGAAAATTCAGCTAAACTAGAAAAAACTTCCTGTCGTTTTTCTATCATATCAAGCAGAGTTTGCAATCCCTGCTGTGCTCGCAGACGTTGTGCTGCGCTAAGCATAGTTGCAGCTGCAAATTCATCTTCATCGAGAATGAGCGTTTTTCCCGTTGGATCGACCCAGACATCTAGAAAGAGATCAACCTGTTCGATACTGGCATCCGTGATGCGAGCTGGCTCTGTAATATTGCAATACCAGCCTTTGCGAAGGCCATCTTTCGGTGCAATATCAAAGATATTGAACCAGCGATCCGCGTAGTAAAACTCAATGAAACAATCACCTGGCTCAAAACGGGTATAGCCAAGATCGTGCTCCTTCATCGTCCAGCTTGCTTGGACAACGACTTCATATTGAGAGCGAGAAATAACATTGCCTGTGTAGCGAATTTTTTCAGCCCCCAACGGATCAAGTTTTACAATAGTAATCATGGTTCCTTATAATAATCAAGAGACACTATACTGTTTTTGCAAACAGTATATAGTGTAACGTAAATCCACCTAATCTTCAATGGGTAATTTTGCGTATTCACAAATATCAACGCTAAGCTGCTGATTTATAGTAATACCAAACAAAGCTAGTTTGTTTTTACCCTTACTAAGCAAATAAAAATAGCATAAACGATGCTTGAAAATGGATTTCCATACGAACCTCATTTTCAAGCATCATGGATGCATTTTGAAGCATCAGAATTGTGATCTAGATAAGAGCATCTTTACTTTTTTAAAGCATCAAGAGCCATATTTAGATTTAGTACATTGACATTTGGTTCGCCAAAGATCCAAAGGAAACGACCTGTGGTGTTGCTGTCTATCAAACTCTTGACCTGAGCCTGACTTAAACCTCGCTCTTGAGCGATACGTGGGATCTGGAAGTAGGCACCTGCTACTGTAATATCTGGATCCAAACCCGATCCAGATGAGGTGACTAAATCAACTGGGACAGGTACACCAGGATTCTCCTTTTGAAGTGCCTCAGTACGTTGTGTGACTGTCTGAATCAATTTTGCGTTGGTTGGACCCAGGTTTGATCCAGCAGAATTCTCAGCGTTGTACGGCTGTGGCTTGCTACCATCATCTGATAGTGTTGCCGACGGACGACCGTGGAAGTAGCGTGGAGAAGTCCACTCCTGTCCAATTAGTGACGATCCGATGACCGTTCCATTGGCTGTAACCAGGCTACCATTCGCCTGCGAGGGAAAGATGGCCTGAGCCAGTCCGGTTACGATGCCGGGATAGATTAATCCGGTGATGATTATAAAAAGTATAGTCATCACGATTGCTGGTCGAACGGATTTATTTACGATACTCATATTCATGACGATTGTTCCCTTCGGTTCACTATGCAAGATGCAAGGCGACCAGAATGAGGTCAACGATCTTAATTCCTATGAATGGAACAATAATTCCACCCAGACCGTAGATCAGCAGGTTACGGCGTAACAGCGGTCCCGCACCGATTGGTCGATATTTTACACCGCGTAGTGCCAGTGGTATCAACGCAATGATAATCAGTGCGTTGAAAATAACCGCTGAGAGCACTGCGCTATGCGGGGTTGCCAGGTGCATAATATTGAGCGCATTCAGTTGCGGATAGGTTACCGCGAATGCCGCAGGAATGATCGCAAAGTACTTAGCAACGTCATTGGCGATACTAAACGTGGTCAAGGCACCACGGGTGATCAGTAATTGTTTTCCGACTTCAACGACTTCGATTAGTTTGGTCGGATCTGAATCAAGATCGATCATATTTGCGGCCTCTTTGGCGGCCTGTGTGCCAGTGTTCATTGCCACACCGACATCTGCTTGCGCCAGGGCTGGAGCATCATTTGTACCGTCACCGGTCATCGCCACCAGGCGTCCGCCAAGCTGCTCTTCCTTGATCAGTTTCATTTTTGTCTCTGGAGTAGCCTGAGCCAGAAAATCATCGACGCCAGCTTCTTTGGCGATTGCAGCAGCGGTGAGTGGATTGTCACCAGTAATCATGACAGTACGAATGCCCATGCGGCGTAACTGGTCGAAACGTTCGCGCATACCATTCTTCACAATATCTTTGAGTTCGATGACTCCAAGTACGCGTGCTGTTGTCGCGGTTCCATTGACACTTTGTATCTCAGCAACTACGAGAGGAGTGCTGCCTTGTTTCGCAATATCATCAACAATCGTCTTCATGTCGGCGCTTGTCGTTCCGCCGTGTTCTACCACATAAGCGGCAACTGAGTCTCCGGCACCTTTACGAATAGAATGGATAGTTGATTTATCTCCATTTAGATCAACACCACTCATGCGTGTTTGAGCAGTGAAGGGAATGAAAGCTGCTACAGCTAAATTCTCTTCTGTCAGTCCGTAATTTTGTTTGGCCAGAACAACTACAGAACGTCCTTCTGGAGTCTCGTCCGAAAGACTTGATAGCATAGCTGCACGTGCTAAGTCACGCTCATTCACACCTGGAAGCGGAACAAAACGGCTTGCCATACGGTTACCGATGGTAATTGTTCCTGTTTTGTCGAGCAAGAGGACATCGACATCGCCAGCCGCTTCAACTGCGCGCCCACTCATTGCCAGGACATTGCGTTGCACCATACGGTCCATGCCAGCAATACCGATAGCTGAAAGCAGACCACCGATTGTGGTTGGGATCAAACAAACGAGCAGGGCGATCAATGTTGTGACAGATACGGCTGTTCCCGAATAGATTGCGAATGGTTCTAGTGAAACACAGACCAGCACGAAAATGACCGTCAAACTGGTAATCAAGATATTTAAGGCAATTTCGTTTGGCGTTTTCTGGCGTGCTGCGCCTTCAACCAGGGCAATCATGCGATCCATAAAGGTTTCGCCAGGATTGGCTGTGATCTTGACGACAATCCAGTCAGAGAGTACTCTTGTGCCACCAGTCACGGCACTACGGTCGCCACCACTTTCGCGAATGACTGGAGCCGATTCGCCAGTGATTGCTGACTCATCGACGGAGGCGACTCCTTCGACTACTTCACCATCTCCAGGAATTACGTCTCCGGCATTGACCAGTACCAAATTTCCTTTGCGGAGATCGGGAGCGGCTACGTCCTCAAACTTTCCTAGATGGTCAGTACTTAACAGTCGCTTGGCATTAGTGGTTGTACGTGCTTTTCGTAATGTATCAGCTTGCGCTTTGCCTCGACCTTCCGCCATCGCCTCTGCAAAGTTGGCAAAGAGTACTGTGAACCATAGCCAGATAGCGACAGCCAATACAAACCACATCTCACTGTGTAGTTGTGCACTATCGAAAGATTTTACGGGTGCAGTAAAAAGGAGCAAGCGTACAAACTCGATCGTTGTAACGACACTGCCAACCTCTACCACGAACATGACAGGGTTTTTCAACTGGATGCGTGGATTGAGTTTGACGAATGAGTCGAGAATAGCACGACGAAGGATTTTTCCATCAAAAATCGAGACTTCATTTTTATGATGCTTCTTCGGCTGTTGTGGATCTATGAGTTGTTCTTGCATTGCAGATGTATTTGTTGTGATATTTGTATTCATTTTCGGTTAGAATACCTTTCCTGCATGCATCAGCAATTGTTCGACGATTGGTCCTAAGGCATATGCTGGGAAGTAGGTTAAGGCACCTACGATTAGGATAACGCCAATCAATAATATGGCAAATGTTGGCCCTGTGGTCGGGAAGGTACCAAGGTTTGCTGGCACGACTTTCTTTTGCACTAACGAGCCTCCAAGGGCTAGTATAGGGATAAGAAAACCGAAACGACCGATAAGCATCGCCAGACCTAGCGTAAGGTTGTAGTAAGGTGTATTGCCAGTTAGTCCTCCAAAGGCTGAGCCGTTATTGCCATTGGTTGAGGTATACGCATATAGCATTTCGGTTAGCCCATGTGGGCCTGCATTGGCAATAGAACTGACTCCTTGGGGAATAACTGAGGCTACGGCCGTGAAGCCTAGAATTGAGGCTGGTAGTATCAGAATAGCCAGAGCGGCCATCATGATCTCTTTTCGTTCTATCTTTTTGCCCAGATATTCTGGTGTTCTTCCAACCATCAGACCTGCGATAAAAACCGACAGAATTGCAAAGAGTATCATGCCATAGAGTCCTGAGCCAACTCCACCGAAGATGATCTCACCAAGACCAATGTTGATTAATGGGATGAGTCCACCAATTGGTGTGTAACTGTCGATCATGCTATTTACGGATCCCGTCGAAGTGTCTGTTGTTATGACTGTAAAGAGCGATGATTGTGTAATGCCGAAGCGCACCTCTTTGCCTTCCATATTTCCACCGGCTTGAGTGGCTGAGACCTGTTGGTTGGCATTGGCCTGCGTTAGGAGTGGATTACCAGCTTGTTCTGACGTAAGCACAACGATGACACCAATTAGCATGATGATAAGAGATACACCCCAGAGTACCCAGCCCTGTTTGGTGCTGCCAACCCATTTGCCAAACATGTAGAAAAGACCTGCTGGAATGGAAAGGATTGAAAGTGTGATTAGTAACTCAGTGACCATATTAGGGTTCTCATAAGGATCAGCTGCGTTCGCGTTGAAAAAACCACCACCATTAGTGCCGAAGTTTTTGATAAACTCTTGTGATGCTACAGGTCCTTGGGCAATGATCTGACTTGCACCATTAAGTGTGTGAACAACTATATAAGGATTGAGATTTTGTATCACTCCTTGCGAGACGAGCACAAGTGCGCCCACAATTGAAATGGGGAGTAACAGGTAGAGGATACAACGAGTTACATCTACCCAGAAGTTTCCCAGGTGTTGTGCACTCCGACGTGTTAGGCCACGCACCAGGGCTACGGCCAGCACGATACCTGTAGCCGCTGACGCGAAGTTGTGAAATGCCAGGGCTGTCATCTGAGATAGATACGACATGGTCTGTTCACCACCATAGTTTTGCCAGTTGGTATTGGTAGTAAACGATGCTGCGGTATCAAATGCCAGTCGCTGTTCAACCGGTCCAAAATTTTGTGGATTAAAGAATGATCCTTGCCATTGCTGTGTGCGCAGTATAAGGTATGTTAATAGCATACCGGCTAAGCTAAAGAGCAACATGTCAACTACATAACGTTTCCATGTATTCTCTTCTTCAGCTTCGACGCCGGATATTTTGTAGAGAACACGCTCAACAGGGACTAGGACTGGCGAGAGCCAGGTACGCTCGCCCTTGAAAATCCTGATCATATAGAGGCCCATTGGTTTGGTAATCAATGCTAGCAGGATGACAAAGGCAAGGACCTGAGCGACACTATTAAGCGTCACAGTTTCACCTCACTTGTTTAGATGAACGAAATTGTTCGATTTCGTTCGTGATCAATCTAAATGAACATTAAAACTTCTCAGGCGCTAGTAGCGCGATGATGAGATATACAAGAACAGCAAATGTGACAATACCAACCAGAATATATTCTAGCGGAGTATTCATTGTGTGATCCTTTCTATAGTTGATCACAGCCTACTGTGAAACTGATAAGTACAGCAAATGATACAAGCGTTACCAGAATACAAATGATATCAAGCATATGATTCTCCTTATGTGATAAGACATGCATGCTCCATCGTCAGATATACTTCATCGTAGGGAACTACAATGTGTTCTGCGCCTCATTCCGCTGGGAAGCCTCTGTTGCAAAGCGCAACACTGCATCCATTGGAAAAGGTTTAGGTAGATAGGCAAGAGGATGAAATTCGGCCAGTCTGAGAGGACTGACGCGCACTGCAGAAAGTACTACTACTGGTAGTTTGACCGTATCATCGCCTGTTATTTGCTGGTGTAAGCGTCCTTCAAGTTGTGCAGTTCGTAGAACATCCCAGCCCGTTTGATCGGGCAGGTTGATGTCCAGCAGAATCAGATCAAAGGACATTTCACGTAGTAGCTCAATCGCACTGTGCGCATCAGTTGCCATCGATACAATGTGATGACGCGCTTTGAGATTGCGGCTTAGTAGGTCACGTAGCACATCGTCGTCCTCAACGAGTAAGATGCGTGCTCCAGCCATAGTGGTCCTTTCTTTTGTTCGATAATACATGTTCCTCTTACAGATCGATGGGAGTTCAAGATCATTTTAATTTGATACTTGCCTTACGTTTTTGAGTGTACCGTTGTATTGATAAAGATGCGTTCTGGAGAATGTAAGAATTACTCAAAATCTTCTCAGGATTTTTCACGAATACGTAGAAGATTTTGTGTCATATTTTTTTGCCTTCGGATGAGAAATGTGTCGCAGCGCATTTCTCACGAGGGGCGTTGTGTTTATGAAGGCATACGCATTAAGCTAAGGTCAGATGCCAATCCAGGCCATCAAGCAAGATCTGTGAGGTATTGGGGTGAGCTGACCGCGTATCAAGGCGACAGCCCGAACGCATTTCACGCTTGATAGCTAGAAGCGCTTGTTGCATCTGTTTTTGCAATTTTGAGCCTTTTGGGTTAATTGCCCTAGTGCCTCATTCACTTTGGAAATCCATCCAAATACCAATGTTTGTACAAAATTGCTTCCTGTTATCCCTTCTTCACGTTTTCGACGAATAAATCCTGTTTTCTTTGCTAATTCATCTGCTTGTGAACCCATTATTTCTCTCAAGGCTTCTTCAATCTGTGATACACTCATCATTACCATGCTCCTTCTCATTATGGTTCGTTTTAATTTTTTCCATAATGCCAGATGGAGCATCACTTTGTCACCTTCTTGACCTTAGTGCGATTTTACCCTAAATCTGGCCCTCTTCTGAAGCATATTGTGCCGATCCATGAGCAGCAACACGACGAAGAGAAGTGGCCGTCGTTGCGGAAAAGAACGTTTCATAGCAAGCCTCCGTGACTGATACTGAACGCTGTAGGGCGACATCGGAAACAAGTCGGAGGCGCTTTGCCAGCATTGGACAAGACCCCAGAACAGCGCATCGAGAAAGTGAGAAAGCGACCAGCCCTTGCACCACTCATGCCTTCAACCATAACCGCTCTGAGAGTAAGTATACGGATGAACATCACACCCATGTCACAAAAAGAGTCACTCCTCTCACACGATACTCACAGAACCCTTGATCTTCCCTGATAGCTGGGAAAGTAGCCAACTTCCACGAGCGCCTCTCATCCAGTTTTTGGAGATGGGAAGGTTCAATCTTACTGACCATCGCGGTAGAGTGGTTCTGGAGGATTCATCAATCGTTGCCATGCTTGTTCTTGCGCTTCGATGACCTCCGTGCGAAAACGCGGTATCAGGGACGCGGCTTCCTCCTCGTGCCCCTGAGGGACAAGCACGCGAATCCACTAGGTACCGGTTGGGTCTCCATCGGTTACGTTAAAGTGGAAGTGGAGGACTGGTGGCTGCGAGGTCATTTTAACCTTGTCCAGACTTGCGAAGGAAAAGTGGGTGCCAGCTTCCCACATTCCTTACACCAAAACACCCTGACTTTGATGCAGGGTGTTTTGGTGTGGAGCGGAAGCGTGAAAACTATTTTTTGTTGGAAAATAGATATGGCTGCTAGCGCGATTGGTGCCGTAACCATACCCATGCTGAATTAAATTTTAGATACCGATAGTTTCTCGCTATAATAGGAGAAATTGCCCGGGAAAACATGGACAGCTCTATCTGCTTCGATGGAGATGATCTTTGTTGCTACCTGATCCAGGAAGTAGCGATCGTGAGAAACCATCAGAATGGTACCTTCAAATTGTTGGAGTGCTGTTTCCAGAACTTCGACAGATGGAATATCTAGATTGTTCGTTGGCTCATCGAGTAGGAGGAAATTCGCATCGGTGAGCATCAAGCGAGCAATCTGTAATCGACTCTTCTCACCACCACTTAAGCTCCGAATAGTGGTATGCATATCGCGATAGGAAAACAGTAAACGATGTAGTAAAGCAATCGCTTGTGCCTCGCTCATGTTTTTTAACCGTGTGACGAACTCTAGCGGCGTATTCTGAAAAGGCAACGTTTCCTGCTCTTGTGAATAGTAACCAGTGACCACACTGGGTCCAATTTTGATCTGTCCCTGGTTGGTAGGACGTAGCCCTAACAACGTTTTTAGCAGAGTCGTTTTGCCACTACCATTTTCTCCCACGATGCCAATTCGTTCTCCATGCATTACTGTCAAATCAAATGGATGGCAGAGAACACGTTCGCTGATAGATATACCCAATCCCTTAACTTCCAGTACTTTTTTGCCGCTCCGCTCTGGATCTAGTGTAAACTTCATTTTGTTACGCGCTAACACAGGTTTTTGTGCAAGATCCTCTTTGATGCGTGCGATGCGCTTCTCCATATTATGCATACGGCCTGCGAACTTATCATTAAGCTTGGCCCATTCACGTAACTGCACCAGACTAACTTCAAGTCGTTTGATTTCGTCTTGCTGTGTGAGATAGTGTTCGTAACGTTGTTGGAGTCGCAGTTGGCGCTCTTTCACATAAGAACTATAGTTGCCAAAGTAGATATCGATAGCGCCATCTTCCAATTGATAGGTTTTCTTCACCGTTTGATCGAGAAGGTGACGATCGTGCGAAATCAATACAACCGTACCTGGATAGTCCTGGATATAGTGCTCGAGCCAGATTTTCGCTTCCATATCCAGATGATTGTCTGGTTCATCGAGTAAGAGCAGATCTGGTGTTTGGACAAGGATACGAGCCAGATTCACTAATTTTTTTTCGCCACCACTGAGCGAGCCAACTATTTGATCATAAGCGGCGGTGGGAAAGCCTAGTCCGGTCAGGACTGCTTTGGCTTTGTGCTCGACCATGTAGCCACCCAGAGTTTCAAAGTGTTCCTGTGCCTTTCCATAGGCTTCTAGTACGGCGTTCAAGGAGTCTGGATCGCTAGCGGTGTTCGGATTGCCCATCTGCTCTTCTAATTGATGTAGCGTGCTGAGATGCGTTGCGAATTCTTCTGATACCTCTTCAACAACCTCGAAGACCGTTTTGGCATGCTGCTGAGGATCGATCTCCTGAGAGAGATGTCCTATAGTCATATGTCGCTTGCGCGAGATTGTGCCTTCTGTCGGTGTATCTAGATCCGCCATGAGTTTCAGAAGAGTCGACTTTCCACAGCCGTTTTCTCCTATCAGGCCAATGCGTTCACCTGTGAGGATTTCCAGATCAAGTTGATCAAAGACCGCATTACCAGCATAATCTTTACTAACCTTTGAAAATTGAACTAATAACATCGTTTCTTCCTTTTGGAACGTGCAGCATGAATAGCAAGAAAGCTATACACGGGGAGATAATCATGAACAGCGTGTTGAGGGAGAATGACCTGTACATAAGCTGCATTGGGAAGAAATGAGATGATGGGAATAGCTATTGGTATGGCTGGAAGGAGTACAGATAGAAAAAAACCAACCTACGTCTCGTGTGGAAGCGGAGCACGTACGTTAATCCACGACATCAGCACTGCTTTCCGCCGCATAAGCAAATGTATCAGGCTTATGCGGCGCACACATGCGTAATGGCTTTATAGGGATAATGATAAGCCAGAAACTGGGCAAATTTGTTTTGCCGACTGTGGCATATAGTTTCATTCTGCATAAAATAAATAATACTGACTCAGCGAGTAAAAGTCAAGCATAAAAGAAGTTGAGAAGTTGGTCAGGCTATTTCGAAGCCTTTGAAACGGTCATCTGATACCGGCTCTGATGTGCCTGATGGTACGTTGGTATGTTCTAACTGTTTACGAATGAAATTGAGGCTGGTATGCAGTTGTTCTATATCGATCCCGTTATCTACAGTAATTGCGGGTGACTCAAGACTCACGTTACCAGTAAAGCCGATGTGCTGTAGTTGCGAAAAAAACCGCTTGAAGTCAATATTTCCTTCACCAGGATGAAGATAGCGACGTTGACCATCAACAAAGGATTGACCTAGAGAATCTTTTATATGCACATGATGAGTTCTATCTGTTTCCCATAACCAAGATGTCTGAAAGACACTATCTAATTGTTTATAATTGGCTAAGAACTCAGTATCCAGGGCAAAATGGCTACGCGTTTCAGAGGCAAATGCACGGTGTAAGTTCGTCAAAGGATCAAAATGCCTACCTGGGATACTCTCAAGTGCTAGCTCTATCCCATGTTGCAGGGCGATGTCGTAACATTCGTGCAAGACCGAAAGATTATTATCCAGATTATCATCTAGTTCGGGCCAATTCCAGAGGTGAAGAACGAGTAGCCTGGTTCCCAAAAGATTTGCGAGTTGACAGTTTTCTGTCAGCATGCGGACGCCAGCTTTTCGTGCGGTGGCATCTGGCTGACCAAGTGCTGTCCCGATGTTTTTCTCAGTATGCATGGCTGGAAAGCGTAAACCTGTACCGAGTAGCTGGTCAGCGATATGTTTTGTCTGTGAATACCAGTCAGGATAAAACATGACCTCAAAGCCGTCTACCTCTAATAATGGGCCATACTTAATGATCGCTTGATAGCCTGTGAGGTCAGGGTAGCGACTGAAAACACCTGTTGAGCAAAGTAGTTGTATTGATTGGCTCATGCCGAATGCTATCTCCTAATGAAAATAAACTGAAGCTCTTTTAATATCTCTGGTATTGTATGCGTCAAAGATGGGCGAATGCAAGCAAGGGATGTAATAGACTACTCATATATACCAGTACACAGCTAAATTCCAGTCGTTTCTCTCACTTTATGCTATACTACACACTATATGTTGGGTTTGGATTTTATCTGTCAGCATCACGATGTCGTCCGTGATGCGCTGCAAAAGCGTTGTGAGGCGCACAATGATGAGATAGACGAGATAATACGACTATCTGAGCAACGTCGTGGATTTCTAACCCGTCGAGATGGACTATATGCGGCCTTGAAAATTCAGAAAGAGGCGATACGTTCCATCCCAACTGATCAACGTTCTGTTCCGAATGAGCTTATCAAAGCTCGAACCGCAGAAATCCACGCTCTAGAACTGCAGATAGCCGATATTGATGCACGCCTCCAATTTTTGCTACTCCGCTTACCGAATATTCCTCATGTGAGTGTTCCTGTTGCGGATTCAACCGTTCCAGATGAGGTTATTCGTCAATGGGGAGAGCTGGTGCGTTTCTATTTTGAGCCGCAGGCACATTGGGATGTAGGTGCGCGCCTGGGGATTCTAGATGCAGAAATGGGCGTGCGTATTGCTGGCAGTAGGTTTGTATTATTAAAAGGGGCTGGCGCTCGCCTGGAGCGGGCTTTGATCTCTTTTATGCTGGATGTCCATACGCGTGAGCATGGCTATACCGAAGTATTGCCTCCGCAATTGGTAAAGCGTTCCGTTATGGTGGGGGCTGGTCAACTGCCAAAATTCGAAGATCAAGTATATGCCTGTGCCGAAGATGAGCTTTATCTCAATCCTACAGCAGAGGTACCATTAGTGGGGATGTATAGCAATACTATACTGCCGCGTGATACGTTACCTTTGCGCTATGTTGCTTGGACAACTGCATTTCGTCGCGAAGCTGGTTCGTCGTCTCATCAGACGCGAGGGTTGTTGCGTTTGCACCAATTTAACAAGGTCGAACTTTTTCAATGTGTAGAGCCGCAGGATTCTTATGTCGAATTGACTCGTATGTTGCAACATGCGGAAGCGACCTTGCAACTATTAGAGTTAGCATATCGCGTGGTCGTGTTAAATAGTGCTCATTTACCCTTTTCTGCGTCCAAGACCTACGATATTGAGGTTTGGATGCCAGGGATGAAGGACTATATCGAGATTTCTTCGGTAAGTAACTGTGAGGCATTTCAAGCACGCAGGGCAAACATTAAATATCGTAGTGGCAGTACCGCACGAACAGCTTATGTGCATACACTGAATGGATCGGGATTAGCGGTTGGTCGTACGATGGCTGCCATCCTTGAGACGTATCAACAGGTCGATGGCTCTGTCGTTGTGCCAAAGGTATTGCGCCCGTACGTCGGTACATCCATTCTTTTGCCATTTGCGTAGTATGATAAAGAAGAGAAAAAAAGCCTGGCATGAGGAGATTAGAACCAAATGTGTGAATATTTGTGAAATTGGCATAAAACTCTTCACAAGTTGGCAGAGTTGTGGTATATTATCTCCGGAAGGATGGCAGAGTGGTCTAATGCGGCTGTCTTGAAAACAGCTGGACGAGAGTCCCGGGGGTTCGAATCCCTCTCCTTCCGTACTAGAGCAGATAGTATACGTCTGCTCTAGATTTGTCTTATCTGTTTCTGCCTCACCTGTACCAATGAACTGGACTCAATTTTAACTGGTGGCAATAATTGATGCTAAAAGTTCTTTTCAATGTGCTATACAAACCACTGTACACGCACGATATAGTATATGAATAATGAAAAAGTAGTCGTTGACTTTCGTGTAAAAGCGTATATGAATTCTACTAGTGCAACGGTGAAAGGGAACATATGCTACATGGAAGTCTTTTTTTGGATGGACGGTGAAGTATTGTGTCACTGATAGGTACATTAGAGCAATTCAAGCTAGCAGAAGTGTTGCAGCGCCTTGAGCGGCATGCAAAGACTGGCCTCCTTATAATTCAACAGGGTTCTCAATGGATTGAATTTTATATCAGTGATGGCCATTTGCTTTGTATCGGACCTTTGCGCACGCAGGCAACGCTTGGCGAACGTCTGGTACAGGATGGGGTCATCTCACAGGGAGCTTTGCAGGAGACATTGCTTGCGCTAAGCAATACTCAGGCCGGTGAGTCGCAAATGGCTCGTAAACTGATAGATTTACGGTATGTAAGTCGTGATGCTTTGCGTGCTTGGACAATTCGCAATACGACTAAAGTGTTAAAAGTTCTTTTGCCCTGGGAGATAGGCGACATTTATTTTGAAGAAGGCGCTCCTCAGCCGAAAGAGCGTTTGCTGGTTTCAATGTCTCTTACATCTCTTATTGATGATGCTACGGTTAGCATTGCGCCACTACCAGCTACAGCTATACCAGCGCCAACGCCATCTATTTATTCGCCCGTAAGCCCTCCAACGCCATCTATTTATGCACCGATGGTCTCACCTATTTCAGTAACACCACCGATACAGCCACCAATTCAAACACCGCAACCGCCGTCCACACCGCGAACGCCAAGCACGCCTTCGCCTGATGTTGCACGCGTGCCAACGCTCATGGGGGCCTCGCAATTTTTAGATGATTCATCTTTTTCGGCTTCATCTTTCGCGACATCCTTTCCATCGACTGAATCTTTTTCGCCTGCATCATTTGAAGAGCTTTCATTCGCTCAACAATCCGACGCGCCTTCATTTGCCGACGTAGGTGCTATGTTCGCGGATAATGGGTCGCAGCAGGGCGATTCTGGTTTTGCATCTTTATTTGGAAATGGGGATGCGGAGGTTCAGGTTTCCTCTTATCAGCCAGTGCCTATATCGAATCCTGTGCCGCCACGACGTATCGACACATCGTTTATGGTCCCAGAGATGGTACTGCTGCCAAAAGATCTTTCCGCTTATCGTGAGCAAAATCCGCAAGTGCAGATCACGCCTGATCAGTGGTGTGTGCTGACCCACGTTGACGGTCGAACATCCTTATTAACCATTTGTCAGGATTTAGGGGCTACTCCTGATATCGTTTGTCCCGTAGTAGGTGAATTGATCGCAGAAGAATTGATCACAATTTCCATGCCTACTGATAACATGCAACCTGATTTAGCGCCTGTATCAGGCGAACTCGTGGTATCTGGTTTAAGCAATGGTTATGTTGCGCCAGGATATGCATCATCTGCCGCCTCACCATGGTCTGCATCGCTGCCGGCTATGCCACAACCCGATATGAATCCAACCCCGTTCACT
Organism: uncultured Chloroflexia bacterium; assembly: GCA_963699315.1. GTDB lineage: Bacteria > Chloroflexota > Ktedonobacteria > Ktedonobacterales > Ktedonobacteraceae > Dictyobacter. The sequence goes on along the minus strand of OY969433.1, from coordinate 898,775 downwards.
GGACAAGTGAATGGAAATGGTGTGGTTACCGAATCTCAGTGGGGGAATGGCGGTAATGGTGCAAAGTTTGTGCCAGGGCGTGGCTGGATTGCTAGTCCTCAACCAATGCAGCCGTTGCAATCTAGTGGTCCTCTAGCATCTCCGAGTGGCATCTATATGCCGCTTGGCAATAATTACTAGTTCGCGAAGATATGCTGCTTTAAGACGCTAATTGGATCATGTAGGATATGTGGAAGGGGTTGTTGTGTCACAGATAGAAAAGGGCATATCTGCTCAGCCAGTAGATCTCATTGAGCTAGATGACCCAATTGCAGGCATGATCATCGGACAGAGCCCTGCAATACAGAAGATCATTACTGCAGTACGTCAGGTCGCATCATATCCAAAGGCCAGGATATTAATCCAGGGTGAGAGTGGGACTGGAAAAGATGTGGTGGCGCAAGCTATTCACAAAGCAGGCCAACGCTCGTCTTCTCCGGGTGCGTTTGTTGCGATTAACTGCGCTGCCATTCCAGAATTGCTGATGGAGACCGAGCTGTTTGGTGTAGAGGCAGGTGCTTATACCGATGCCAAAGTCGCTCGTGATGGCCTGTTGGCTCGTGCTCATCGTGGCACGCTCTTCCTCGATGAAATTGGCTCAATGCCCCTCATCTTACAGGCTAAATTGTTGCGCTTTCTGGAAACATGGAGTTTTCGCCGTGTTGGTGGTATGAAAGAGTTCCATGTACAATTGCGTATTATTGCCGCCACAAATGTAGATTTACAGGCTGCTGTAGCTCGTAAGGAATTCCGCGATGATTTATTTTATCGCCTCAAGGTTGTGACATTATTTACGCCTCTTCTGCGTGATCATCGCGAAGATATTCCTCTGCTGATTGAACACTTTTTGCAACGTGAGAGTTCACAACGTGGGATATTTCTGCGTATCAGTGATGAAGCATTGAGTCTTTTATTGCACTATGACTGGCCTGGCAATGTTCGTGAATTACAGCATGCCATAGAGTTGGGCGGGATCTTATGCAAAGATAACATTATCCAAGCAAGCGATTTGCTGAGTGTTGTATCCCCTCCTCAAATGCATGTTAACTTACAGGCAGTTGATTTTCTTCAAATGCTTTCTCTTCCCATCGAAGGTATTGATTTGCCTGGTTTTCTTGCCAACATTGAGTATGCTTTTATTCAGGAAGCTTTAAAACGGTGTGGATATAATCAGGTGCATGCTGCTGCACTGCTAGGCATTTCACGCGATAAATTACGCTATCGTTTGGCGGCACAAATTGATCGTCGATCGTCAGAGGCAATACCAGCAGAGCAAGAATAGCCTCACTATTCTGTGCTCCATGATATTGCTAGATTTGTCTCTCGCTTAGTTCCAGGCTTCAACCTCAGGCCACTCGAGCATCATGGCCTTGAGCTTATCCCCTGCATGCGGAGGGATGCCTCCTTCTGGTACAATCACGAATGCGTTCGCATGCAGCAGAGATGTCATCATATGAGAGTCTTGATTGCCAGTTGTGCGGGCGATAAAGTGTCCATCCTGCCATTCGACATATGCACGTACATAGTGGCGTCTTGTGCCTTTATCATGTATATCATTCTGCAGGATGACCTCGATTTGAGGCTTAACCAGAAGATGATGTCCCTGTAGTTTTCGAATAAGAGGGCGTGCGAAAAGCTCAAAAGTTACTGCACTGGAGACTGGATTGCCGGGGAGACCAATCAATGCCACATCCCCAATGTGTCCAAAGGCAACTGGTTTTCCTGGTTTCATGTTGATACGCCAGAAGTCGATCTCTCCCTGCTCGGCCATAATATTTTTTACCAGATCAAAATCTCCAACCGAGACGCCACCAGAAGTGATGATAAGATCAAAGGTTATGGCCTCCGCAAATTTTTCGCGTAAACTTTCAACTGTATCTCGAGCCACGCCTAGACGGTGCGGATCTGCGCCTGCACGTCGAACCGCGGCCTCTATGAGATAGCTATTACTGTTGCGGATTTTGCCTGGTTGAAGTGGTTGATCGATCTCAATAACTTCATCTCCTGTCCCTAGAATAGCGACCCGTGCTCTGCGTATTACCTGTACCGTAGACCAGCCGAGTGTGGCCAGAATACCGATCTCCCAGGGACCAAGTACTATCCCACGTGATAAAATCTGCTGGCCGCGTCGCATATCCTCTCCAGCTGGACGAATGTTGTTACCGGGCGGTACTTCCTGAAGGATTTCTACCCAGGTGCTTTGGGGACCATCATAGCGTGTCAATTCGACTTGAATGATTGTATCTGCACCAGGAGGAACTGGCGCACCTGTCATAATACGCATCGCCGTTCCGGCTTCGACTGCGTGGTCTGCAACGTAGCCAGCGGCAACGCCGCCTGTGACTTTCAGACGTGGTGGTTGATTGGCATGAGGTATGCTATCCTGACTCAATAAAGCAAAGCCATCCATAGCTGAGTTATTGAATGGTGGAATATCCTCCTGGGCGACGATATCTTCGGCCAGAATTAATCCTTGCGCATCCGAGAGAGGGACGCGGATTGTAGGTAAGGATGTAATTTGAGATAGAATACGCGACAGCGCATCTTCAACGCTGATCATAAGCATATAACTCCTTAACGCAGAAAAAAACGCAGAAAAGCCTGGCTCACTTAAAATATTCAGGTGATGCCAGGCTTTTCCATAAATAGAACTACCTCGTACGGGATTCGAACCCGTGATCTCCGCCTTGAAAGGGCGGCGTCCTAGGCCGCTAGACGAACGAGGCATATACTGTCGTCGCTTTCGCGTCAACGTAGAGTATTGTATCGTACGGCGGAGACTTTGTCAAGCATCTATCTTGGCTTTTTTATACTTTTCAATTGGCGCATGATGTATGACGAGATTTGTGTACACTCTTCAATACTAATGTTCATTGTAGTCAGCCTGTATAGTTGTCAGTTCTAGAAGATTGTTGGCCGGATCTAGTAAAAAGAAACGCGGGCGGTTTGGAATTGGAGTTGTTTCTCTGATTGTATACCCTGCTTTTTCAAGTTTCGCGCGGTAGGCGTCCACATCGTCAACTTCGAGACAGAAGTGGCGTGCCTCCTCTGGACGTTGTAAATAGGTATCAGGGACAAAGTGTAATTCCATTTCACTATCACCAGCTGCAAACCAGACGAGGCCTCGAGATGCTAAAGCTGCTGGAACTTGTTTTTCCCTGAATCCAAGTAAACCACCATAAAAGGCGCGAATCTGCTCTTGTGAGCCATCTGGAATAGAGAGAGAAACATGTTGTAGGCGCGGGAGCTTTCGCCCTTCTTTTTCATATTTGGATTGCATATCTTTCTCCTGAGATTTAAGCATTATCTTACATTGATAGTGCTATATATGCATAAGCCTTTGCGACCACATATGTCAGAGCCAAAATATTCATGAGGACGTGTTGTACACGTGAAACCAACAATGTTAAAAGTGGGCTGCAAGCAGGCAATGCTGAGCAAAAAACGATGTTTTGATGGCCTTGACTGTTTCAGTGTACCACATGAGATAAGCTAGATACATCATATTAGAAAAAAAGCGTGAACGAAAAAAGAGAGGCTGGCTATTATTAGTGTGACTGGTAACAATGTGGATCTATTGTGCGCACATATATAGATATAGAAGTGGCCGTCAATCATAATGTATAAAAATGCATAGTCTTTTTCCCCTATGCTACAATGTGTTGAGATTTGTACCTGATAACGAACCTATTGAAGAGGTAAACAGAATGGCAAAAGCGAAGCAAACTGCATCAGCAGTGCGACAGCGTGAGCAAGAACGTGTGAGACGTGAGCAGCACGGACAACGTACTCAAAATACACATAGTCAGCCAAGAGGCAGGAGGATGAAGAAAAAAAGCTCTTTAAGCTCCTGGTTATTTGTCGGAGCTATTATCGTAGTAGTGGTAGCTATTGTTGGCGGATTTATTTGGTATGGCAATCGTGAGCAGGCAGCACAAACAGCTGCTTCAACAAATGTCTCAGCGGATGCCTCAACTGCCTATAAAGCGCTTACAAGTATTAGTCCTAATGTGCTCTCTCAAGTTGGTACTGGTGGGCTGGATGCTAATTTAAGCTCTATAATTAAACCAGTAAGCAATACTCCTATTTTAAAAGGACCGACAGGAAAACCCGAGCTTTTTTATATGGGTGCCGAATATTGCCCATATTGTGCGGCGCAACGATGGTCGATGATCGTCGCATTGAGTCGCTTTGGATCTTTTACTCAGGCTCCAACGGGTCTTATCTCCGGTGAAGACAGCATATCGACTTTCTCATTTTATAAGTCTTCCTATCAGAGTCAGTATATTGATTTTGTGCCGGTTGAAGTTGAGGATAACACTCAGCCTACTCCAAATCCGTTGCAAAATTTGACGACTGATCAGACACAGCTAGTGAAAACATATGATGCACCTCCCTATACGAGCGCGGATAGTGCTGGTAGTTTTCCATTTATTAGTGTTGGCAACCAATTTGTAGCCGCAGGTGCCTACTACTCACCGACTGATATTATGGGTAAATCATATAATGATATGATTACTCAGGTAAAAGACCCAACTACTGATATTTCGCGTGATGTACTTGGCGCGGCTAATTATTTGACTGCGGAGATTTGCGCACTTACCAATAATCAACCAACCGGTGTCTGTAGCGCAGATCCGATTCCGACAATTCAGGGAAAATTACCTCAGCCATCGGCAGCGATTCCACATAATGCTGGTCTGACTAATGTGGATGTTCCTCAGACAGCTACTGTGCGCAAGCAATTGGCGTAAATTGTCTTGTCTATAATTGCCTTGTTCGTCTGCGATAGCGAAGAACATATATTACACATCATGGAATGAGCGATGATACCTACAGACCATCGCTCATTCCATGATGTGTAATACGGTAGAGATATATGCTTTTAATGCAACGATCCTCCCGTGTATTTATTGGATGTATTGGCAAGATTACTAGCAACAATTGAATACTCCGCTATCTGAGGGCACGTCAGTTGCACCTTGAATAGTATCACTGATACAATGAGGGACAATAAGTGACTCTGCTATAGAGTTTGATGAGCTATCTGACAGGAAATATGCCAGACAGCGCTAGAAAAATATACAGGTGAGATAGATAGAGACATATCTACAGAAGTGGCAAAAAATAATGTATGACACTTTACGTCTGATCTCCCTCTGGTTATGTATAACATGGCGGTTTTTCTTCTGGCGTATGCGGTTCTGGTTACGTCTACCTTATAGAGAAAGTACACAGAAGCGTATGAAACAAACGTTGCTCATTGTGAGACATGGGCAAACAGTATGGAATGTAGAACATCGTCTGCCAGGACAACTTTCTGGTGTGGTTTTAAATGAGACGGGACGCCAGCAGGCAGCGCGTCTGGCAGGAGCTTTACGGGAGTTGCCAATTAGTGCTATTATTAGCAGCCCTTTGGAGCGTGCGTATCATACAGCTGAGTATCTGGCACAGGGTCGGAATATCACGATAGCGCAGGAGCCAGATCTCATGGATACAGCTATTGGTCCCTGGGCTGGTCAGGTTATTGAGGACCTGTCCAAAAAAGATCCAAATTGGAATGCGTATGTAAAAGATCCAACAATTGCCCCTGAAGGCATTGAGACTTTTCCCCAGGTGCAGCAACGTGCCGTTGCCGCCATTGAACGCTGGCTCTCCAAAGATGATCTTGGTGCTTACCCTGTCTTTGTGGCTCACGCAGATGTGGTAAAGCTTTTGCTGGCTCATTATGCGCAATTGGACGCTGGACGGGCGGGCGTGTTTACTATTGATAATGCTTCGGTTAGCCTGGTTGAGATTGAGAAAGATCAATCTCCGCGAGTGCTTACGATTGGTTGGAGCCCAAAACCGGGTTGGTTGAAAGTTCCTCTCCCTGTTCCTGAAAAGTTGGCGTCAGCCGATATTGCTCAGGAAGTCAGTGACCAGAAGATGTAGTAGAAAGATGGCGTGTTATTGACTAGCACATAGTGTGTCGTACCAATATATAGCGTGTTGCCATAACGTTATATGATCGTTTTTGGAAGGAAAACTCAGCATGTTTGACCCTCGTGACCCTTATGAGCGTTATTACTGGCATTACGAGTCTCGACGACCACTTTCCGTGGCTCAAATAGTTGCGTTACAGAGCGTCGATGCCGAAACTGCAGGCTTGATCTGGTTATTGCTTGAACGCGGTTCTTCATTGACCGTGGCTGGTCCAACCGATCCACAACCTGGAGTCGGGAAGACGACGACGCTCAATGCCCTCTTGCAGTTTCTTCCAGAGGGGACTGCTTTAGCGTATATGTCTGGCATGTATGAGGATTTTGCGTTTACGCGTTTACCAGACATTGATCCGAAAAACACCTGTGCTCTGTGTAACGAGGTGAGCGATCATTTGCCTATTTATATGTGGGAACGGATTGCACGTCGATATTTGATGTTACCAGGACAGGGATACCATATTGCCACAAGTGTACATGCTGACACAATCGACGATGTTCTTTATATGTATCAACACGATCTACGCTTAAGGCCGGAAGATATGCGCCGCTTGGGCTTAGTGATCAACATTGGTCTCGTGGGACAGATATATCCAGCACGTCGCCGTTGGTTTTCTACCCATTTCTTACAGCCCTATGCTGATCTTGATCGACCTGATGCCATTGTACCGATTCCGCTCTCACTCTGGAATTCATTTGATGATACGTTTGAACATGCTGATCAGGCTATTCTCACTGATCTTGCCGGTTGGATTGGGATGCCTATACAAGAATTTCATGAAGCATTGGCGCGACGTATTGCATGTGTGAACGAGATCTCACGAAAAGGGGGCATCGATATGCAAGGTATGTTTGATGCGATCGAGGAACTGCATAACCAAGAAGCGTAATTGTTTTTATTTCATGAGGAATAGAAATGTGTTGTATGCTGTTTTAAGATATGTATAAACAGAAAGGAAAAATGCTCATGTTTGCACGTCTGCAAGCTGCTAGCGAAGGGCGTTGGCCGCGCATCTGTAACCTTTAGTGGCTACTGTACAATCGAAGAAAGAGGAGTCGATCCCACATGTCGTATGTTATTGCCATGCTTAGCATTCATACGTCGCCCCTGGATAATCCGGGAAAGACGAAAGATGCTGGTGGCATGAATGTCTATATTCGCGAATTAACACAAGAACTAGCTACCCAAAATGTGAAAATTGATATTTTTACACGACGTACTCAAGAAAACCTCCCTCAAATTGTGCACATACATCCAAATGTGAGGGTTATCCACATTAAAGCGGGTCCTCTTGTTCCTATCCACAAGAATGACCTCTACCAGTATACTCCAACCTTTGTGCGGCATATTGAAGAGTTCCGACGTAGCGAGTCTATTACATATGATGTAATCCATAGCCATTACTGGCTCTCTGGCGTTGCCGCAATACGCCTGGCGTGTATCTGGAGTGTTCCACATGTTACCATGTTTCACACTCTGGGACGTTTGAAGCAATTAGCTAATCCTAATGAAGCTGAGCTCCCTTTGCGTCTAGAGATGGAGCAGCGTTTAATTCATCAGGCAGATCGTATCATCGCCTCAACTGTGGATGAGCGTACGCATATAGTTCATTATTGTGGCGCAACTTCACATCAGGTTGATATTGTGCCCTGTGGTGTTGATCTTAAGCTATTTGAGCCTTATAAGAAGAGGCTGGCCCGTCAGCAGTTAGGTTTGTCAGTGGATCGCCCTATACTACTGTTTGTGGGCCGCCTGGACCCATTTAAAGGACCCGATCAATTATTACGTGCGGCCGCTATGATGCAGGAGGATGCTTTGGTGGTAATTGTAGGTGGCAGGCTTTCCGCCGATAAAGATCTACAGGAGCTTCAAGAATTGGCTCACACGTTGGGTATAGAGCAGCGTGTGCATTTTGCTGGCTCTCGGTCACGCAAAGATATGCCATTATTTTATAGTGCCGCCGATGTTACCGTCGTCCCTTCTTACCATGAAACCTTTGGCATGGCTGCTGTGGAGTCGCTTGCCTGTGGTACACCAGTTGTGGCTACGCGCGCTGGTGGTTTGATGACAGTCGTTAGGGATGGTGAAACCGGCTTTTTGGTCCCACGTTGTCCAGGTTTTTTTGCGGAACGCTTAGACATGCTCCTGGGAGATCCCACTTTGCGCACAAAAATGGGGGTGGCGGCTCGCGCATCTGTAACGCGATTCGCATGGCAGCACGTTGCACTGCAAGTACAGGCTATTTATGATGATTTAATCAGTGTGAGTCAGTGCCCAGTTGCTCTCTAATAGAAAATAGAATTCTTCGAAAGTCATTGAAGCATGAGATGAATATAAATGTAATGAGTATATGGAGTATTTATCACATGCTTCTCTGTATTTGCAGATAAATTATTTTTTACTCATCAATTATATTATAAAAAATATGTGTTGAGATGAATGTGGTTAATTTTTAGACATATTGAATTGTAATGACACATTTTGGTATGTACTATATTTTAGTTGAATTGTCTTATACATGTAGCATAGTTTTGGTCAAGGGTAGACTTTCACTTATCTTTATGGTATAATTACGTCCAAGAGCAAGAGACATTCACGATTTGGACGTTGAGCCTGTATGCTACGAGTTGTGAATAGCAATGGTGAGTGTATGGGTAGTTGTGGCTGAATATAGTATTGTATTCTAGCAAGGGTGGAATGCTTATGCGTATAGTCTCAATACAATCGAGAACCTACAGATATTGCTTGCTGATGTTTATGACCATGGCTAACACAGAGAGCATTTCTGAGATACACCCTTAAATCCGCACTGGGGAAAAGAATCCCTGGTGCTTTTTTCATTACTGAGACCTTTGTTACTGGGACGCGCAGTTCAGTATACTTATCAATCATAAAAGTATGGTTTAGGTTTGCAGTTTTAGGAATGTTGCAATTGATGCGACGAGGGGTACTTATTTAAAAACAATAGAAGGAGGACAACGACGTTTCTTTCGATTTATTGGTGAGCTAAGAAGTAAGTTATGCTCCCCCCCGGAGTTAAAATACATATATGTGGCTACGGAGTGGTTGCTAAAATTGAAGGAGAGTGCGATCATGAACTCAAGTATGATTAACAAAATTGCAAAAGCGAAACGTTATGCAGAAGAGCCCGAGCGCATTCAGTTCACGAGTTTCGAGGCAAAGTTCCAGGGCGAAAACGACGTTCACTTGACGAGATATGATGACGGCGAATGGCAGTGTACCTGCCGCTTTTTCCATGATTGGGGCGATTGTTGCCATACGATGGCAATGCAGCGTGTACTTGGCGTGACTATTCCAGAGGCACATCGCCATGGAGTTCTTTCCGGTTTAGGCACCGGTCCCCTCACACACGGACACTATCCCTCATAAGTGTCTGATATCTCCCACATTCGAGATAACTCATAAAGAAGAGGCTCTTATATTTAAATAGAGCCTCTTCTTTATGAGCTGTTCAATTTTTAATCGTGTCCATCTAATCGAGCTGAAAAAGATCTAATTCTCTATTGCAGCACAAATATATTCTTCTATGCAATGTATGCTGAAAAAGATTTTATTAAATTAGCACAAAATAGAGAACAATAATCGCAGTAAACATCACACAAGCAAGAATTGCGATAGTAACCAGATCGCGGCGAACATAGCTGAAGTGTTCAGGCGTAATCATGGCGGCACCAGCTCGCTGTTGTGCTTTTAGCGTAGCTTGTCGTCGCGCCGCAAGACGCGCTGAAGCACTTTTAGGTGCGCCGGTTGGCTTGGCATTGGTGGTACTATGCGTGATCGTAGTTGCGTCCGATGCATTCTTGGCTTCAGTTTCTGCTTCACGTGTTGCTGTAGCAATAGCAGATGTAGTTTTCACCTTTTGTGACGAGTTCTTTGCTTGTTTGGGAGCCGTCGCGATGGTAGGAGTATCATCAAATTGTTCTTTTAAAGGAGCCTCGACCTGTTCGTCGCTTGTAGCTACGCCTTCATTAGTCGCAACTTCTGGAAGAACCAGTTCAAAACTTTTCTGTCCGCGTGCTCTTTGGGGCTGCACTCCGCTTCGCGCAGCTGCTGATTTCTTTGGCATAGTGGCTTCTTACTCCCTTGCCCGATTACCCATTTTAGAAGGATGGCTTATCGAGCTGTCGTAGTTATTGATATAGGTAACGCTTTGCCTCATCGTTCAGATGCGCTCTCGTACCATTTCAATCGTTCTAGCATCTGCAACATCTCGCGTTGGCTAGCACATTGTAGCTATTATACACATTGTACACGACTATTGGCAAGCGTAGACAGCAGATGGGTTTCAATGAGATCCGATTTTGTAATGATCTGCTTCCCGTCTATGTTTTTGCTTTGCTTGCGGGTGGCACTTGGCACTGAGTATAAGGATGGAGATCCCAGTAGATCGGCTGTTCGGCTGTATGAGTCATTTGACAAGGTTACCAGCCTGTGCTAATCTTACAGTTGGCTACGAAAGGGCAAGATAAAATTAGTACCCAATTTATATCACAAAATTGCAGTAGGCTAGCTCCCCGTAAGGCTAGCCCTTTTTTCTACATACACCCATTATTACCATACACTCTAGTAACAAGCAAGCAGGGATTTTTATCATGGCACGAATAGTCGTCGCAATGAGCGGCGGCGTAGATAGCTCGGTCGCCGCCGCACTCCTCAAAGAGCAGGGCCACGAGGTGATCGGTATTATGCTCCGCCTTTGGTCTGAACCTGGTGTTATTGAAGATGAAGATGACGGTATTGAACGTGTTGCGCAAAATAAATGTTGCTCTCTGGAATCAGTCGATGATGCCAGGAAAGTTGCGCGCATGCTCGATATACCTTTTTATCTGGTGAACGTTGAAGAAGAATTCAAAGAGAAGATTGTCGATGCTTTTTATGAAGACTATGTCGAAGGCCGCACGCCAAATCCTTGTTTAAATTGCAATCGCCATATTCGCTTTACGGTATTGCTCAACCGTGCGCTGGCCCTGAATGCGGACTACCTGGCTACGGGCCATTATGTGCGCGTTGATGATCATCCTGAGACCGGGATACGTCGCTTGCGCCGTGCTGTAGATCCAGATAAAGATCAGTCGTATGTGCTGCATGTACTCAATCAACATCAACTTGCGCATGCCTGTTTTCCCCTTGGAGGTTATACCAAGACGGAAGTACGCGCAATGGCCGCTGAGCGTGGAATGACGGTTGCTACGAAGGCTGAAAGCCAGGAGATTTGCTTCGTCGCTCAAAACGACTATCGTGGTTTTATTGACCGCTATGCCTCTGCTCGCCTATTAGAAGAAGCGCCAGTTGCAGTTGGGGCTGGAGTGGCTCAGCAGCGTGGATCTGGTTCTCCGCTGATTTCTATTCCGAAGCCTGGACCGATCTACGATCAGGAGGGTAACTCTGTGGGTCGTCATCGAGGTCTGGCCTACTATACAATTGGGCAGCGCAAAGGATTGGGGATTACTTCCCATGATCCATTGCACGTGCTCACGATTGATTCTACGCGCAATGCGCTTGTTGTCGGACCTGCCAAGGCGTTAGAGCAGTTGGAGTTTCTTGTTGGCAAGATGCATTATTTGAGTGGTGAAATACCAACTCAGCCATTTGAGGCCTTGGTGCGCGTCCGCTATAAGGGTGTTGAGGAGTCTGCACTCGTTACTCCACTTGAGGGTGATCGTGCACATGTCACTCTGTTACATCCGCAACGGGCCATTACACCAGGACAGGCCGCCGTGTTCTATGGTGGTGAGGATGATGCTGAGGTGCTGTGCGGAGGGATTATTATAGAATGACGGATCTGGCACATATTAGAAACTTTTGTATCATCGCTCATATTGATCATGGCAAGTCTACGCTCGCTGATCGTTTGCTCGAATTTACCGGCACTATCTCGAAGCGCGAGATGTTGGAGCAGACGCTTGATCAAATGGATCTGGAGCGTGAGAAGGGCATCACTATTAAGTCTCAGGCGGTACGTATGCGCTATACTGCTCTAGATGGTGAGCTCTATGAGTTGAATCTTATTGATACTCCCGGGCATGTGGATTTCACTTACGAGGTTTCACGTAGCCTCGCTGCTTGTGAAGGCGCTTTGCTGGTTGTTGATTCCACCCAGGGCGTTGAGGCGCAGACTTTGGCTAATCTCTATCTGGCCATTGAGGCCGATCTCTCGATTATTCCCGTCATTAACAAGATTGATTTGCCTAGCGCAGAACCTGAGCGGGTGATACAAGAGGTTGTAGATGTGATTGGTTTGCCAAAAGAGGAGTGCATTCTGGCCTCGGCTAAAGAAGGTATTGGCACACAGAACATCCTGGAAGCCATTGTGAAGCTGGTAGCACCCCCTTCGGGGCAGACGGAGAGTCCCCTGCGCGCTCTGGTTTTTGATTCACACTATGATGCTTATAAAGGCGTGATTGCGTACATCCGTGTGATAGATGGTAAGTTACATGTAGGTGAGCGTCTGTCGATGATGGCGGCTGGAAGTTCGGCCGAAATATTAGAAGTTGGCTGTTTTCAACCTCGCCTTGTTTCTACGGGAATCTTGACGACCGGTGAGGTCGGCTATATTGCGACCGGCTTCAAGAATGTGAAGGATTGTCAGGTTGGTGATACCGTCACGGTTCCCAGTGCAATTGGGCATATTACACCGTTAGCCGGTTATCTGCCTTCGAAACCAATGGTCTTTGCAGGAATTTATCCGGTAGATGGTACTGACTATCCTGTTCTACGTGAGGCACTGGACCGTTTAAATTTGAATGATGCCGCTCTACACTACGAACCTGAAACATCCAATGCTCTGGGATTTGGTTTTCGCTGTGGCTTTCTAGGCTTATTGCATATGGAAATCATTCAAGAGCGTCTGGAGCGTGAATATAATTTAGATATCTTGGCGACGGCTCCCAGCGTTGAATATCATGTAACCAAGGTTGGCGGCGAAATAGTAGAAGTTGATAATCCTTCTGATATGCCAAACTTTGGAGAGATTGAGCAGATCCAAGAACCTTATATGGATATCTCGATTTTTACTCCTTCACGTTATATTGGTACCATTATGGATTTAGTGACAACCAAGCGTGGTGTTTACAAAGACTTAAAGTATCTTGAGTCTGAGCGTGTCTTGATGACCTATGAGATGCCATTGGCTGAGTTGATTATTGACTTTTACGATCAATTGAAGTCCCGTACGCAAGGTTATGCTTCCTTAGATTATAACTTTGGCTCCTACCGAGACTCTGATCTGGTCAAAATGGATATTCTGGTCAATGCCGTTCCTGTAGATGCTCTCTCATTGATTCTTCACCGCGAAAGTGCCTACCACCAGGGGCGAGCGTTTGTCGATAAATTGCGTAGTCTGATCCCACGTCAACTCTTCGAAGTGCCTATTCAGGCGGCTATTGGCTCACGTGTAATTGCTCGTGAGACAGTCAAGGCGATGCGCAAAGATGTGTTGGCTAAATGTTATGGTGGGGATATATCACGTAAGCGCAAATTATTGGAGAAGCAAAAAGAAGGCAAAAAGCGTATGAAAATGGTTGGGAACGTCGAGATTCCTCAAGAGGCTTTTATGGCTGTACTTTCTCTTGGCAAAGATTAATCGTCACATCGTTCATAACCCAAGCATATTTTTATACAAAAAGAAGGACTGGATAATCACGGTTACCCAGCCCTCTTTTTTGTTTTTTTTATACATCTCCCGTATTTACGTCAACCGAGTACACAACTTATTTGCTACATCGCTGACATTTGCCGCGATCACCCTCTGCTTACCTCTGCCTCTCCCTGACGTTTAAAGCGCGCCGTGGCATGTTGGAACTCTCCTTATTGGGAGCAGTCCCGGGGCAAAAACGGGGAGGGCAAGACGCTCAGAGGCTCGGACGGCCCGCATCTACGGGCACTCCTTGTCAATCTGAAATACTACTCCCAACAAGCGTATTGGTTTCTTCATGGTTCTTATCAGATCTATGGTTCTCATAAGATCTCCTTCCGGGTTACTTATGCAAGGCATTTGCCTTGTGCCAAGGTCTTTTAATTCCCTGGTATATTCCTTTATGACTTTGGAATACTTATACGATAACATCTCAATGCCGACATGTCAAGGGCGATGGAAAAAAATCGCTATCATATGCATTGCAATATATGCTTGCATATGCAATAGTTGCGTTCTTTACGTAGCCACTATTGTGGTAGGAGAAAGTGTATTGTTCACTTTATGGACACTTTACTATTCTGCTGATACCTCTTATTACACGTGTAGGTATTCTTGTTCGCTTCAATTGGTTATATATAATTGCCCTGTTTATTTTTGTGTCTATATCTATAAATAAAGAATTTTTTAATTGAATAATAGTTATGCTGGTAAAGGCTAAAGGTAATTAATATTTTGAGTTATCCTAGATGAATAAATGAGAAAGAGATTGGGTAAGAGTAGCTTAAGCAAGGGTGGAAGCACAGAGGTACCTCTTTGTTGTATTGTTGGAAAAACCCTGGTATTATGCTCTCGGAGAACAGAATTTGCTGAACGAGAATAAAAAAAATAGGATATTGTGTAGATACTGAAATTACACCCACAAACTGTGAATTGATGGAATGTGTAGCAATTCTACAATTCTCTAGTATGCCTCATCAGGAATCCAGAAGGCTCGTTTCAACTTCTGTTGGCGTCTAGTGTAATATAAACGTAAGCACAGAGATTAAAAAGGAATCGGGACTTCACGAATGTAACTATTGAGTATAGGTTTACGTAGTAGATGGTAGTACAGAGAGCGAGTCTGATCCTGATGAGACACGGTTTACATAGATTGTCCCATTGGTAGCATTTGAATTCTATGCTTTGGAGAGGTAACAAGCAATGACAATTGGAACCTTAGAAAATAATTTGAGCCGTGCATTGGAATTGCTAGGTGGCTTTATTGACCCTGAGATAGTTGAGTCATATCCATCGCCTGAGGCACGTATTTTGGCACAGGCATTGGAGAATGTTGAGATTGCTGAACATCGCTTACGTGAAATCCAAAAGTTGGTTGGTGAGATTGAAGGCGTTTTAGTTTAAGAATATTCGCATAGCAGGTTCGCGGTCTATCAGGCATACGAGCACTGTATACATATCTTTTCTCCAAAGGCGGCGAAACCCGTGGGATATGTCCGGTACATTTTCATCTGTACGCTCTACGTATTTCGTTCCTGTTACTCTGGAAGAGTTTTTGCGTGCTCGTTAATGCATTATTTCAAATAAAGACCGCGTAAAAAGGACAAAGCATTTGTTTTACAAGAATGCTTTGTCCTTTTTATTTTATGACATCACTACATCATCACTGCTTTCATCTTCTGTGACTTGATATTGCTCAAGTGCGCGCTTGATGATTTCTTCCACTTCTATCAGGCTATTGATGCGCACTAATTCATTGCGCACATGTTTGGCTCCTGCAAAGTGTCCCAGGTACCAGCCCATATGTTTACGCATCTCGACATAATGAGTTTGTCCCTTCAATTTAGCATGCATACGGGCGTGTTCCAATGCCATATAGAAGCGTTCTTCTCGTGTTGGTTCAACATCAGGAAGATTTTCTGGTGTTGGGATAATATCATCTGCAAGAAGCTGTTTCAAGAGTGCTTTGTTTTTGAAGATCCAGGGATTTCCGAAAGTGGCTCGTCCAATGAGTACGCCATTGACACCAGACATTCTAATACGTTCTGAGGCTTCATACAGCGAGTGTATATCCCCGTTCCCCAGGATCAATGTATCGGTTTTACGGACAATCTCTGCTGCCGTTGCTATTGCTTCCCAGTTGGCTTCGCCTTTGTAGTGTTGAGCTAACGTTCTACCATGCAAAGAGATGACAGCTGGTTCTAGTTCAAGTAGCTCTTGTATCCAATCTTTAATCACAATCGAATCGTAGCCAAGACGTGTTTTAACCGAGACTGGGAGGAGATGGCGTTCTTGTTGTACATGATCACCCCAGATTTGTGCGCGATCTTCATTCATCTGTTTGATTTGTTGAACGCGTAGTGGATCTATCTCCAGATCCTCCAATGTTTGTCCATTGGCCCAATCGCGCACACCCTGTTGCGTGGCACGAACAATCTCTTTTGCCGTTTCGGGGAGGCGAATTAAGGCGGCTCCTCCTCCTTTATTCGCGATACTGCTAGCTGGACATCCCATGTTGATGTCGACTCCGTCGAATCCTAGCTCACAGACAATATGTGCAGCTTTATAAAAGTATTCTGGACGGCAACCAAAGATTTGAGCTACTACTGGACGTTCAACTGGGGTATAAAGAAAATCGCGGAGGATGCGCTCACTACCGCGCCAGAGTCCTTCAACATTTGTGAACTCCGTCATGATGATGTCAGGCCGCCCATGAATGCCATGCATAGTACGGCATGGAGCATCAGTAACTCCGTCCATTGGTGACAGTCCAATAATTGGTTGTTGTAATGTATTCCAGAATGTCTGCTTCATGATGCTTGTTTACTCTTTCGATGCATTGTACATGGTATATAGCCGTGTTGAGATTCCCTCTTGATAATAAAGTGATGTTTGATGCCTCTCTATGATACATGTTTTTATGCTCTAAGGTCAATCCATTTTTCTGACCAAGCTCAGAGTGTTTTATTTATTGTGCTTTAAGACGTTGTGTCATAAATAATGGATTATAGGCTATATTGTTTAACACAGGTTCAATATGATTTTTTGGGATAGAAAAGTTTGAATTATTGAATTTGCGAGTATAGTTGTGGATGGCTATAATAAGAATGTGTGGTATAAACACGGAAAAGGAGTCAATATGCTTACAAGATATTTTGTCAAGCACCAAATTATCCAATTTACTCTGTTGCTTGGAGCTGCAGTATTACTTTTCTCTGCATGTGATTTAGGGAATAATTCGCAGTCAGGGATTGGGGCGAACCCTACGAGTGCTGTCGTGAATTCTGCAAGTGCCATTATAAGGCATAGTCCTTCGGGTACAGTTGAACTCATGTGGGACCATATTTCTCATGCCATGACGGTCCACATGGCGTTAACTGGTTTGACACCTCACAGCACTCATCCGGCATGGATCAGCGCCGGGAGTTGTAAAAATGCTGGCAAGGTTGTCTATAATCTGTCAGTGATAAAATCGACTGATATTGGTTTTGCAGATGTGATTACTAAGCTTAAAGATGTCGCAGGAGGCATTCCTGAGACTGGTTGGCATATGAATGTAAGTAATGGTCCTGGTACGACCACGGATGATCAATCGATGGTGATTACTTGCGCAAATATTTTCAATCCAACAGCATCTACCAAATCTTCTCAGAATGTTCAGGCAACATTAAATGAAGCCTTTGCTCCCAATCAGTCTGTAAGTGGTAATGCTCAATTAAATGTAAATAATGATCAGCTAACAGTATTGATTACGTTGAAGGGGTTAGTACCAAATTCGAAACATATGGCTCATGTGCATGCCGGCAGTTGCGCCAGCCAGGGACCGATTAAGTATGATCTAAAGACCATTGTTGCAAATGCAACTGGCGAAGCGACTTCAACCACGGTAATTCCTAAAGTGAAGGCTGTGCCACGTAATGGTTGGTATGTGAACATCCATCTTGGATCATCTGATATGAAGTCACAGGCAAGCAACGATCCTTTTGCCTGCGGTGATATTACAACGTTACACTAATCATTCTACTGTTATCGATATCGCGATAGGGGCCAGGATTGCTTGCAAACAATCCTGGTTCTTGTTGTGTATAAGATATATTTACCTTTCCAGTGCGCCAGGTCTGAACCATTGATTCAACAGCGTTGATGTATTGTTGCTCATTGTTATTGTCACTATTTGGTGCATAAACCGGAATAATCTGATTAACAGTTGTGAGCCCCCAGTCATTTACGTATTGTTGAGAAATTAGTTTATACCAATCCTCAAACCCTTCTTCCCAGGTTGCATATTTGCGGTAACCACCATATTGTGGATAGCCTTGAATGGCGCGGATATTTCCAAGTGAATGTGTAATAGTTGCGACTCCCTGGGTTCCAAGGGTGCTCTCTTGCATAAAAAATGCCAGCGCATAGGCTGGATCAATGTCATATTTCACACCATCGTCGTAGAGAGCTTGACCTTTGCCTGCGGCCGGAGAGTGATAATAATCTAGCACTGTATTGATGAAATTGGCGCTAATAGTTGGCTTTCCTTCGAGTGTGTAAGAATTAGGTTGATTTGTATCTATATTGGATTTGTTATTAGAGGTGGAGAGAAGGAAACTGGCAAGTCCAACTCCAAGGACGCAGGCAGTTGCCAGAGCTACCAGCATATGAAAAGTAGAAGGTCGCGAAATTCTCCTGCGCTTTCTACCACGATTTGTTCTATATGATCTGTGCGGTCTATATGATCTATACGATCTTTTCTTGATTTTTGGCATTGATGTTTTTTCCTAAGGATATCAGCATAGTGCGTTTAGAAGCGTCTGTCAAGATATTTATCATCAACATACTATACTACGAGCAAGAAAAAAATATGTTATAGATCTGAAAAAAGCATATGATGATGTTGATACGCTCCGCTCAAAAATTTAAATGAGATGTACCTATTTTACATGTTTTTATCTGCTCTTGAAGAGCTTTGTAGTACTTTATAGTGAGTAATAAAGGGAAGATACGTATTCCTGTCCCCATTGTAGTACACGGATGCATCTTTAAGTTGAAAGCTGTGCCGTAAAAGAGGTATAGATGGAAAGTGATACACTATATTATAAGGTTAAAGCGATACTTTGTGAAAGTAGTCAGCTCTCTTTGCTGTGTGCATAAATGGATAGATATACAGAAAGGATCGATGATGGTTGAACGCACTCATGTTTCTTATCAGGCACAGCTGCCTGGACCAACAGATCTCTATTCAATTGATACTCTTCTTTCCGAGGAAGAACGTATGGTGCGCGATACAGTGAGAAAATTTGTACGCGAACGTGTCTTACCGAT
This sequence comes from uncultured Chloroflexia bacterium, assembly GCA_963699315.1. Taxonomy (GTDB): domain Bacteria; phylum Chloroflexota; class Ktedonobacteria; order Ktedonobacterales; family Ktedonobacteraceae; genus Dictyobacter. The sequence continues at coordinate 879,787 of OY969433.1, read as the reverse complement.
TATTGGGGATCATTTTGAGGCTGGAACCTTTCCGCGTGAGCTGATATCTGAACTGGCTGCGCTGGGATTGCTGGGGATGCATTTAGATGGATATGGTTGCTCTGGTTTGAGTGCTGTGTCTTATGGATTGGTTTGCCAGGAGTTGGAGGCGGGCGATAGTGGTATACGTTCATTTGTCTCTGTGCAAGGCTCGCTGGCTATGTTTCCTATTTTCGCTTTTGGATCGGAAGAGCAGAAACAACACTGGCTCCCACGTATGGCTCAAGGTGAAGTTATTGGTTGTTTCGGTTTAACTGAACCTGATAGTGGCAGCGATGCTGCCAGTATGAGTACAACCGCACGTCGAGATGGTTCTACCTATGTGCTAAATGGCACAAAAATGTGGATCACTAATGGTGGTATCGCTGATATTGCCATTGTCTGGGCGCACGCTGAGGATGGCATACGGGGCTTTATTGTGGAACGTGGAACTCCGGGCTTCTCAACCAGTAACATCCATCGTAAACTCTCTCTCAGAGCTTCTGTGACCTCTGAACTCCACTTTGAGGATTGCCGAATTCCAGACACACAGATGCTACCCAATATTCGTGGTATGCGTGGACCATTATCTTGTCTGAACGAGGCTCGTTTTGGCATTGCCTGGGGCACAATAGGTGCGGCCCGTGCCTGCTATGAAGTTGCATTAGAGTATGCTAAAACGCGCCAACAGTTTCAGCGTCCCATTGCTCGTTTTCAACTGGTACAGCAGAAGTTAGTAGATATGGCAACCGAACTGGTCAAATCTCAGCTGCTCGCATTGCAATTGGGGCGCTTGAAAGATGCTGGTTTGTTGCATCCTGTGCAGATCTCTATTGCCAAGCGGAATAATGTACGGGAGGCCTTGCATACTGCGCGAGAGGCACGTTCTATTCTAGGAGCTAATGGTATCACCCTTGAATATCCTATCAGCAGGCATATGAACAATCTGGAGTCCGTTTTCACCTATGAGGGAACAGATGATATCCATACGCTTATTATTGGCCAAGCTATTACTGGAGAAAATGCTTTTTTTTAGAAATATAGTAACTTTTAAAATATCTTTACCCTGACACTTTAGCACTTATCGCTCTTCAAATACTCATTGTGCATGTAAAAATCAAAGTATCGTAAGTGGCGAGAAGACTTGCAGTGTCACAAAATAGTAGCGCCGTATGAAAATTTTATACGGCGCTATTATTTTTTATGTATTATTTGGTACAGGCGGGCGCTGGTTGCGCTGGACCAAGGCTATTATTATTATAGTCTGTCACCTTCCATGTGCCATCGTCCGGATCCTTTTGTAAGGTCAGTTGAAGTTTATATGGAAGCTTTTTTGTGCTCTTTTCACGTGAAATAGTGTATATATAGCTCTGGCTGCTATCTTGATCCTTGGCGCTATTAGGTACTTCGACGTAACTTTTTATCTGTCCATAGCATGTATCAACAACTTGGGCTTGGCGGGTAAACTGGTCCTGCGAGATGCGAATGGTAATCGCTGGACCAAGATCTTTATATGCCTGTGCATAGTTGCGACTCGTCATAGATGAAAGAAAGTCTACTGCTGCTACGCTTGGTCCTGCACTGGAGTTAATGCCAGATGCGAGGAATGAGCCGACTGTACAGGCTATGATAGCTAGTACGATCGCAACACCCCCTAGAATCAAAATGCGCTTGCGCAATTTTTGTGGTTGAGGCTGCTCATGGGTTGGCCGTGGCGCGCGTGGCATCTCTGGCGGTGTATCTATGTGTGCCATACCAGGAGGACGCTTGGGAAGTGCGCGCATCTCACTTGTCTTTTGCGAAATTACCTGCTGGATTGCCTGATGTTTACTCGTTCCTTCATTCGGATTACGCATTATGGCACGATGTTGGCCTGTTCCATTGAGATAGGGGTGGTTGGGAGTGGGCGACCTTTCAAATGGCTTATTTCCCTGATCTCCTTGTCCTTGCATACTAGTCCTCCTCATAAGTCTCGGCGGTTACTGGTAAGGCTATCTACGGATCTCGTGTGATGTCAGATAAGTCATAAACATCACACCGCCTACTCGTATTATTATAAATAATGTCTACTTGTTTCATTTATAGAAATGGACGCTGTGAGTATATCTCTCTTTAGCCTACTCCACTTTCCAACAAGCCTGTTTTACTATAATGGCTTCAATTTCTGCTGTCAACAATATTGACTTAGTTGCTAGGAGCTGTGTAGTGTGCCATGCCATACTGTTTGAAGGCTTGCAGAGATAGCCGTTATATAGCATATGCCGTATTAGCAAGAGATTATGCCATCAAAAGACTCTCAATATGGCAGAACAGGACATAGCGTGCCATCCGTGCTAGCGCATAATATCATTGGCCGGTAATCGCTTGGTGGGCTTGCCCTCATTCATTTTAGCTTCGATGAACTGTAGTATACGGCGACTGAAACGCGATGTATCGAATTCAAGAGCATGGTTATGAATGATATGGGGATCAAATGCACATTCATCAAACGATGCTAGTGCCGCTGTCAGGCTATCTGCTGTTTGTTCATGAAAGAAAATGCCTGTCACTCCATCAATGACTGATGCTAGTGCTCCACCCGCTCCATAGGCAATGATCGGTCGCCCACAAGCTTGTGCTTCAAGCGGCGTGATGCCAAAGTCTTCTTCGCCTGGAAAGAGAAAGGCTCGGCAGTGCGTGAAGTAGTGGATTACCTCTTCATCTGGCAGCCTGCCCATAAAACGAATCGTGGGGCCTGCAATGTGCTTGAGTCGTTCCTCATCTCTGCCACCACCAATAATGACTAGCGGTAACTGCAGACGGTTACAGGCCTCAATTGCCAGGTCGATACGCTTATAAGGAACTAATCTGCTCAATATGAGAAAATAGTTTTCTGGGATGATATCAGGATCGAATGGAAAGCGCTTGGCTTCGACAGGAGGAGGAATGTAGGCGGCTTCGCGTCGATAATATTTGCGAATACGTTCCGCAATGACAGGAGAATTAGCGATAAAATGATCCACGCGTGCCGCACTAACCTGGTCCCAAATGCGGAGTCCTGTAATCATAAAGGGCAGCACGCTTCTGGCAATTGTACCCAACTGTTCACGTTCAACGTATTCTTCATAATTCCAACACCAGCGCATTGGCGTGTGGCAATAGCAGATGTGCATTGTTTCAGGTCGTGTAATCACACCCTTGGCAAAGGCACTTGAACTACTCAGCACCAGGTCATAGCCTCGTAGATCAAGCTTCTCCATCGCAAAAGGATATAACGGCAGATAAGGCTGATGATGTTTGGTGACCAACGGCAGTCTCTGCATAAATGATGTTCGAACATCCATCTTTTGGAATGCCGGATCGACACGCTTGGGATCATAGATAGATGTATAAACAGGAGCATCGGGGAAAATCTCATGGAAAGCCATCAGAACGCGCTCAGCTCCACCCATTTGATTTAAATAATCGTGTACTAATGCAACTTTCATCGTAATTAATATGCTCCTCGACTGAATAAGACCGCTGGAATAGTACGCAACAGTGTTTGTATATACAGACGCAACGACCAATTTTCTATATAATAGATGTCCATCAAGACGCCCTCTTCAAAGCTGATATTGCTACGACCACGCACCTGCCAGAGTCCCGTCAGGCCGGGTTTGATGGCCAGACGCCCTTTTTGCCATTCTTCATACTGAGCCACTTCGCTAGGTAGGGGAGGCCGAGGACCAACTAGACTCATCTCGCCCCTCAAGATATTTAGTAATTGAGGGACTTCATCCAGGCTGGTGCGGCGTAAGAAACGTCCTACCGGCGTCCTACGTGGATCTGATTTCATCTTAAAGATAGGTCCTTGCGCTTCATTTTGGCCCAAAAGTTGTGCCAGTCGTTGATCCGCGTTACTGTACATAGAGCGGAATTTGAACATAAAGAAATGTCTGCCATTAAGTCCCACTCGCTCTTGCTTATAAATTATTGGTCCTGATGAAGTGAACTTAACTATCAGCGCAATCAATAGATAGAATGGAGAGCCGATAATCAGGCCAAACAGTGAGACTGTGATATCGATAAGTCGGGTGATGATGCGCTGAGGTACGTTCAGTGAAGCTTGTTTGATGCCCAGTAATGGGATTCCCTCAATGTTCTCCATATCGATGCGCGACAGATTTAACTCATACATATCAGGAATGAGTTTGAAAGAGGCTCCTAGATGCTCACATAACTTCACGCTCTGTATCGCATATTTATTCATCTCCGAGGGAAGCGCTATAATAACCTCATCGACTTGCATCGAACGGATAACCATACCAATATCGTTAATGGTGCCAAGCATTCTGAAGCGTCCAAAATCTCCAGGTTGTTCTGTGAGATCATGAAGAAATCCCACCACTGAATAACCCAGATCTGGGCTGGCAGTCAGACACTGCATGACCATTTTGCTAACACGACCAGAACCTACTACCAGTACACGGGTTTCGCCAAGTCCCAGACGATAGAGTATTCCCATTACACCAGAGACAAGTAACCTGCCCAGGCATAGCACCGCGATTGAAGCAATCCAGATAAATGGCACGAGTAGACGTGAATTAGGTAGAGATAAGATGTTGCTAGAATTGGCAATAAAGAAAAAGCAGGTTATCAAAAAGGCTATGCCAATTGTGGTTGAACTGATAATTACCCAGGCTTGCCGGAACCAGTTTCCAGTCAGGCGAATATGATAGAGTCGACGTGAAGCAAAAATTGCAATGAACCCCACAACAACGCCTGCCCATATTTGCCAGTAAGCACGGAACTGTGGTTGGTTATTTGTATTGGGATTTTCAGGACCAATAATTTGATCCCTCAACCAATTCAAGAGTGGATTACCTCGTAACAGGTAAAATCGGAGGACGTAAGCTAAATAACAGGCTAGAAGGATGAGCACCACATCAAAAATGATCATAAAAGCACATTCAGCGATGCGCCAGTGGCGTCGATGTGATCGTCGCTCTGAGATGACTTTGGTGATTGGTCCTGTCGCTCCAGCCATTATTTCTTCCATTATTCCTATGCTAGGTCTGAAATCTTGTCGCGTTTTGTTGTTATCTACAATTCGAGCCATATGCTTTATACTATTCTCAATGCTATTAAACATACGTTAGACGTTTTTGATGATGTAGCTTTGCAGCTTGTTCATACGCTGCGAGTGTTTTTTGTACCATCGTATGGGCCGAAAATTGTTGTGTGATTGTTGGTGCGAGTTGTTGGCACTTTTCACGTAACTGTCGATTTGTTATTGCTTGATAGAGTGCCTCACTCAATGCGTTGATATCCTGCGGATCAACACAGAGCGCTACACCAGCACCAGCTTCTGGCAAACTAGATACGTTCGAGGTAACAACTGGTGTTCCGCAGGCCAGCGCCTCCGCAACTGGAATACCAAAGCCCTCGTAGAGTGATGGATAGGCAAAGGCAGCAGCGCTTTGATACCATAGAGCCTGTTCGCTGTCTGAGACAAATCCCGGAAATAAAATATCTTGCTCTAAGCCAAGCTGGCGTACTTTTTCGAAGATTGTATCATATAGCCAACCTTTTCCACCAGCCAGTACCAGCTTTTCACTTAGCTGCTTATTTTGTCTCAATTGCACGTATGCGTCAATCAAGTTCAAAATATTTTTGCGCGGCTCTAATGTGCCAAGATATAAAATAAAACCCTTGTGTAGCCCATGGTTTTCACGAAATGTCTGTATTTGTTCTTCTTTAAAGACGTTCGAGAAACGTGTGTCGATACAAGGATAAATAGTTTGGATACGTTCGTATGGAATATCAACCAACTCATGAACATCACGTTTTGTACTCTCTGAAACCGTAATGATCATACTAGCATGCTTCAAACTACGAACTGTGAACGTACGATGGTAGAGGCGTTTCGCCGGTGTAAGCACGTGTGGAAAACGCAAAAAAGCTAGATCATGTAGAGTAACGATACTGGCACATGTCTCTGGTAGCCATTCTGGTCGTACATTGACTGGAGAATGTAAAACGTCGATGTGCCTTTTACGAATTATGGTAGGGAGTGTAAATTGTTCCCACGCGATCCGGCTAGCTGGTCTAGATTTGGACCAGGGGGCGGATAGATAGGTAATTTGCGGATGCGGCTCTAGCTGGTTGATCGCCTCTTGTCCGTTGACAAACACCGTGTATATATGTTCCCCTGGCTCTCTGGTGAGCTGGGTGAGAAGATAACGTATGTAATGGCTAACCCCACCATTGCGATAGCTCTGGCCATAGGATAACAGCTGTGCGTTGATGCCTATATGCATGCTCGTTGTGTTCTCCTCTAGCTGATTCCCAGCGCAAGTATTTTCTGGAATTGAACTGACGGAATCATCATTGATTCCTTGTTCACGAACGCTCTATAATAATGTCTTTATAACGTCTCTGTTTTTTGTGTAGTCACAAAAAGCATCCTTTGGATGACTACATTCCCATAAGTATAGGGATATAAGACGTCTAGATTACTTTTGCATCTGCTTCTGGCATGAAATCATTGTGCGCTTGCGCGATTCCCTTCGTTGACCAGCTCGTTCCAAGTATATTATTGCCGTGTAGGTTCGTCTGTTGCATTGTTGATTACATATGAGCAGCTTGCCGTTCATATACAGTATGTATACTCCTCAGTATACTCTGCTATCGAGTATTGTCCTAGTAAATGGCACTAATGGCTTGACGGGCTGCTTGTGTGGCTTGCGTATGGGCGATAGCTCTTCGTGTCAGCTAAAAAAAGGACATGCTGTTTTATACTTTGAGCGAGATAACTTTGCTCCTGTTTGGTATTAGCTACAGGTGGTTCTGGCATAGCGACACGGATAGTTGGTATTATTAGTCGAGTACGCAAGAACAGATCATATGTATCTAGCTCCGTACTGAGTGGGATGATGGTTGGAGGTTGGTTATAAATGCTCTCCATGCTGTGTTGGAGACGCTGTACAAGTGGATCTTTTGCTGAGGTATAGGCAGGAGAAGTGGCTGAGAGTAGTTGGATGTGTACTGGATATGTGTTGTGGGCCAGAAAATGCTGTTGGAGTTTTGCAAAGATATCATAAGGATCTTGATTGGGGACGAGACGAAAATCTAGCTGCGCCCTGGCCGTTGCTGGAATAGACTGAGGATCGTTATCGCTACTCAAATGAGTAATAGAGCAGGTCGGTGTGAGAAAATGTGCATAGTGTTGCTGGGCCCCATGTAATTTTAGCAGTAAATGCTCTATACCCCATGTTTGAGCAACCATTGAGGAAGTATCTGGCAAATGTCTGAGCGCTTCAATGGTTTCATCTTCAATGGGCATGAGGTCGTCATAGAAACCATTTAGCAGGATATCTTCACGCGCATCTTTTAATGAGTGAAGTGCCCATATTAATTGCCAGGCAGCATTGGGCGCAATTGAACCATAGTGGATGGGAATGGCAGTGGGGACCGTTTGAATGGATATGGCAGTGGAGAGATGCCCCTTTATTCCTAAAGTTAGCTCTGGAAGGCCAATTTCTTTGCTTATTTCGTGTTTTGTGGTATACAAGATACAGCTATCGGCCTTGAGGAGTGGGCTTTGTTTCGATATCAGGCGCTCCAGGGTAGTATGAGAGGTTGTCTTCTCCATGACCAGGAGCCATTTGATATTGATAGGCAATGGGCCGAAGTGGGTTTTGTAAATTTGTAGTGCAACCATGTGCGCGAAGAAGGGTAATATAAGTTGCCTGCCTCTTTTTTGAGAGGATTCAGGGGTATATTGTAGCGAGAACAAGAGGGTATGTGGTGTATCGTTTGTGGATTTACCGTAAATGATGTGTTGGTCGTGATCCAGAATGTGTGAAGTGCATCCATATCGATGTAACAAAATGAGAAAAGCCTCTTGTATCTTTTGCTCTTGTGAAGTATAAATGGAAGTATAGAAAGATCGCCAATCATTCAGGTAAGACAGCAGGCGGTCATCGATAGCTTGAAAAAGCGTCTGTTGAACCGAAGGTGATACCATGAAAATCTTGCCTTCCTGAACCTATACCGCTAGTACTGCAGTCTAAGAATCTTGCATGCCAAGGTTCGAAAGAGTATACTCAAGTGCAGTGAGTGGTATAAGTAGTAGGTGAGTGAGAAGATCGCAGCAACAAAAATGTGTATTACGTTGCGTTTTTCTCTGTATCGGTGTATTATAGCCTAAAGTTCCAGCAACTGCCTAGTGGGCAGTGCGCACAAATCGAGAGCTACTGAAGTACGGGAGAGAAGCGCGTTGTCCAAACAACTCCGGCTCGATGTCGCACAGCTAACAGATGTTGGCCGTAAACGTCCCCATAACGAAGATAATATGGCCTATGTCATTCCCAAAGACAGTCAGGTTATGGCCAAAAAAGGTGCCCTCTTTATTGTAGCTGATGGCATGGGGGGACACGCAGCAGGGGAAGTGGCGAGCGAAATTGCTGTAGACACAGTAAGTACAGCCTACTATCAGGATGAAAATGATGAAATTCCCCTCTCATTGATGAATGCTATTAAAAGAGCAAATGCTTTAATTCATCAACGAGCGGCAGAAAATATGATGCGTAGTGGTATGGGCACAACCTGTGTGGCTGCGGTTGTACACAGTGGTGTGGCCTATATCGCGAATGTAGGGGATAGTCGTGCGTACATGGTACGCAATGGTCACTCGAAACAGGTATCGCAAGACCATTCCTGGGTTGAAGAACAGGTGCGTGCGGGTTTATTGACGAAAGATCAAGCTCGTTCACACGCCCAAAGAAATGTCATTACTCGTGCCCTGGGTACTCAGGCAGAGGTTGATGTCGATGTCTTCACAGAAGTTTTAGAAGATGGCGATACCTTTGTTCTCTGCTCTGATGGACTTTCCGGACTCGTGGGTGAGGATGATCTTCGAGCGATTATCAATCAATATTTGCCTCAGGAGAGCGTCTATCATCTAGTCGAGAGGGCCAATGAAAACGGTGGCCCTGATAATATCACAGCTATTGTCATTCATATTCAAGAAGCGGGCGATGATGTCCCAAGTGCGTTGCAACATCCAGTACGCGTTGGGAGCGGAGGGCATGTTGCTGATGAGAGTACCGCCGTTTTAGATCGCGTACCCACTTCATCGTTAGGTATGTCTTCTTCTACTATGAGTGTTGAGGAAGGTCGTGTTATCAGCCGTCCTTTGCCATCACCTGCAAGTTCACTATTTACTTCCCTTGGTGACAATACTGCTCCCCTTGTTGCGTCTGTTGCTCCGAAGGGTAAGAAGAAGCATAACCGTTTATTATTTCCAACCATGCTGCTTATTATTTTGCTAGTGGCGGCTGGGGCTGCCAGTGGGTATTATTTTTTCTTACGGCCATCGGATGGACAGGCTGATCTTAATCAGGCCGATACCCTGATAACGCAGGCAAAAGATAATATAAATACAAATCCCGGTAATGCATTGATAAGTTTAACAAAGGCTCAGGGATATTTACGTACTGCGAAAAATGGCTTGCTCAATCCGCAACAAAGTAATCAATTGAACACGTTACAAAATGATTTTACTGGTGAATTTAAATCCGCTCTGACTACATATAATAAGCAATCATCTGTCACGCTGTTGCCATGTGCTACATTAGATCCTGTGACCCTCAAGCCTACAGAGTCAACCGCCGCAATTGCGACCGTTCCGGCAGATAAGACGCATACTTTTAGCTATATTCTTGGTTTAGACGGTGATCTCTATCAAGTAAATGCTCAGAATACATTGCAAAAAGTAACGAAGGTTGTTGGAACTGATAAAATTTTGCTTATCGCGAGCGATGATACCTATCTATATACTGTGACAGAAGCGAAAGCGACTTCAGGATTTACTTATCGGTTGCATGCGTTTAAAGTCCAGGATGAACAGTTAGTAGAAAAGGTTGCTGGTGGAACTGTTATTCAGTCAAGTCTACTTCAGAATGGTCAGGTTCCACAGTTAATGACTTCCTGGGGCGGGGATATCTATGTGATTGCCACGTCGAGCCAGTCGAATCAAAATCAGGCCACTGTGCTCAATTATAATGTGAATAAGCTTGGCGATGGTCCCACTGAGACGCTAATTTCGATTTCAACCAGTTTGGTGAGCGCAGCTGCTCTTTCGTCCAAGCAATTATTTCTCCTGCATAGCGATGGAGATATTAAGAGCTTAGATGTTACGGCAAGCAAATCGACAAGCAAACCAGTGGAAATGGGTGTGCTTCTGCCTGTAAGTATTGCAACCCCATGGTCGCAGGATGTTCAAACATTCAATGTTGCTACGCCGATTGCGACTCCAACGGCACCGATTGCCAAGTTTTTGACGATCCCTGCCCCAACAGCTCAGACTGCTCAGACGTTGCTCTCAGCAGGCGCTATCAATGGGGTGCCACATCTATATGTGGTTGATAATACTAATCATCGTGTGTTAAATTTTACGATTAAGTCTACTGGAGCGGCACAAACGGCTGCTGTAACTCCAACTGCTTCTGCGACTAACCGTGCGGGAGGCGGTGTGATTGGATCGGGCTCCGGACCCGCCGGACCAAGTGTAAATTTAGAACAGCAATACGTGTCTGCAAGCATCGTGTCTGATGTCAAGGGATTGTCGTTTGACGCTAGAACTAATCAGATCAATTTACTGACTGGTATGCAAAGTTCCTCTGCTTCAAATCAGGTGCAAATTAATGTTTCTTCAAATACAGCCTGTGCTGCACATCCCTAAAGGATTGACGACACGTGTCACAATAAGAGAGAGCTATTTGGGTTTCACTGCTGTTTCCTTTCTGGGAGCAGCAGTGATTTTTAGTGACAGCTTGAAATGCCAGAGAAGGAATGGCATCCGTTGGAATGGCTGCGTCTATTCTTTGCTGATGAAGCCTGCAACGGTTGTTAGCATATTTGTTTGCGCCTTTGTTTTGGTAACATAGTAGAAGGAGTGATACTCACGTGGGATTTGAGGTGCAATACCGCACTCATACGTGTGGTGAATTAAATGCGGCTTCGGTTGATACATCGGTTACGCTGGCTGGCTGGGTGAATCGCCGCCGCGACCATGGCGGACTGATTTTCTTAGATATTCGTGATCGCTATGGTCTGACACAGGTAGTCTGTCATCCTGAGCATTCTCCTGAGGCTCATCGAGTTGCCAGTGAGTTGCGTTCCGAGTATGTAGTGCAAGTAACTGGCAAGGTCGTACGCCGCTTACCGGGAACCGTGAATCCACAATTAAGTACAGGTGAGATAGAAATTGCCGCTGAGAGCATCAAGATCTTGAATCCATCTCGTACAACTCCGTTCCCGATTAGCGATGCTGGACATGTTGATGAGTCGTTACGGCTTAAATATCGCTATCTAGACCTGCGTCGTGCTAGAATGCGTGATATTGTGATCCTTCGTCACCGGGTGGTGAAGGCTATGCGCGATTATCTGGATGAGCGTGCTTTTATTGAGGTTGAGACTCCTATCTTAATGAAAAGTACGCCTGAAGGTGCGCGTGACTATCTGGTTCCTAGCCGCCTTTATGCTGGCGAGTTTTACGCCTTACCTCAGTCTCCTCAGCAATTAAAGCAGTTGCTAATGGTTGGTGGCCTGGATCGCTACTTCCAGATTGCTCGCTGTTTTCGTGATGAGGATCAGCGTGCAGACCGTCAACCAGAGTTTACGCAATTGGATTTGGAGATGTCGTTTGTCTCTGAACAGGATGTAATGTCTTTAATTGAAGACTTGCTGATTTATTTGATTGAGAAGACGACGACAAAGCATATTAAGCAACGCCCATTCCCACGTATTAGCTATCCGGAGTCGATGAGTCGGTATGGAACCGATCATCCTGATCTTCGCTTTGATCTACCTCTGGTGGAAATCTCTGATCTGGCTGCCGCTGGCACTTTTAGTGTGTTTCGTAGCGCTCTGGCAGCGCAGGGCATGGTGAAAGGTATCCGTGTTCCAGGTGCTGGAAGTTATAGCCGCAAAGAGGTTGATGCACTCACTGAATTCGCACGTACCCTCGGCGCAAAGGGCCTAGTCTCGCTGGCCATTAGTGCTAGTGGTGATATCAAGTCTCCATTGACAAAATTCATGACCGCTGAAGAGGTCCAGGCAATTATTGAGCGTTTGGAAGGTAAGCCTGGCGATTTGCTGCTGTTTGTGGCAGATAGTGCTAAAGTGAGCAATGATGTACTTTCCCGCTTGCGCGGTAAGCTGGCTGAGCGTTTGCAGTTGATCAGTCCCGATGAATTGGCACTCGGCTGGATTGTGGATTTTCCTCTCTTTCATTATGATGACGATTTGAAGCGCTATGATGCTGAGCATAATCCTTTCTCCGGTATGGATGATAACCATATCAGTCGTCTCGATAGTGATCCACTCAATATTCGAGCCAAGCAGTACGATATTATCTGCAATGGCTTCGAGATTGGTGGTGGGAGCGTTCGTATCAATATGGCTGAGCTTCAGCGTAAGGTTTTTGCGTTGATGAATATGACTGATGAGCAGATTACAGAACAATTTGGTCATATGTTAGAGGCGTTTGAGTATGGCGCGCCGCCGCATGGTGGTATTGCTCTGGGTATCGATCGTTTGATTATGCTGCTTGCTGATGTAGATAGTATTCGTGACGTCATTGCGTTTCCAAAGACGCAAAGCGCTCAGGATCTCTTGATGGGTGCACCAGCGCTTGTTGACGAGAAACAGCTTCAGGATTTGCATTTAAGCGTGCGTCCCAATGAGAAGCACCCATAAATGTGACATAAATGTGACATAAATGTTGCGTTTATTTTGATTACATAATTGTCAGGAAAGGGGACGTTGGTCCAGATCACGGAAGTGATTGGGGCTAACGTCCCCTTTCCTTGCTTTTTTTTCATTATTGCATCAGTGTTAATGAATATTTATTATTTTTTTAAATTTTATGTCAAGCTGATAAATCCATTTTTCAAGCACGAAAGATAAAAGATACATATTTGTATCTAACAATTTGGATAGAGTTCTATAATAATTGTAGGTATACACATACCATAAGCCACAGATCTATTATTGGTTTTACATCCGGTTGGGAGGATGGAAGGAGAAGAATATGACATCGATGAACCAGGGAAATACAAATCGAGCCTCAGTTCCACACGGGGGGGCAAACGCAGTAAGCATGCTCAATAGACAAACTGCGCCCCTTAGTAATCCAAGTGTAATTACGCCGAAGTTTGTACCCACATTGACTGAAGAAGATGCTGTTGTACAAGCTCGTTTGCTGAAAGCACTGGCTGATCCGACTCGTTTGCGCATCCTAAGCTTGTTGAGCCGTCATGAGGGAGAGGTGTGCGTCTTTGAGATCGTGGAGAGTTTTACACTAGAGCAGCCAACTATCTCGCATCATCTGCGTATCCTACGTGATGCTGGATTAGTCGATTGTCGCAAAAAAGGGCTGTGGGCTTACTATTATGTACGCCGTGATGCTTTAAATCGTGCTCGCGATGTGATTGATGGACTTGCATAATAGTTTATATAAAGAGTAATGCACTCATAATTCCTCTTATCATGCATTACCTCTCTGCTTCAAGAAGCATCCGGTGGACAAAGCAGGTTTTTCTGGTATATTTTTACCAATTGATGTTGTGGTAGCATGATCTTATGATTTAAGACATTCTTTGTTGGGGGTTTCACAATCGTGGAACCCTTTTTATGTATCTCTGGATATGCGCGTGAAGGTCATAACGCTGGATTTTTCTCTATTTGCAGCCTCAGGATGAGGTGGTCCGAGGAAGTTGTCAATGAAGATAACCAAACATGATTTTAAATAGTGCTTTTCTGCGTAAAAACTATTGACAACTATTGGAGGTTCTGGTATTATAACGCAGTCGGCAAGAGACGTGGTGGACGGCACGAGCGACTCTCGCGAGTGTTTAGATGTTCTGCTCATCTCGTTACTGATCATGAGTACCCGTAGCTCAGGGGATAGAGCGACAGATTGCGGATCTGTAGGTCGTAGGTTCAATTCCTATCGGGTACATTGCTTAAAGAACTGGTTTCGCGCCAGTTCTTTTTTTATTATCTATGAATATCTTCTATTTGAGTTTGTGCATATTCGTTGCAGCCTTTCATTGCTTGTTGGGACTTTCTCCTCTACTTTATCTTTGCTCTATCTGATGCTCTGTTAGAAAACATAGTTGCTCCCGATATCTATCTCATATGCTACTGCAATTGCTATGATGCGATAAGGAGAGAGATGATGGGAAAATATGATAACTATAGACAGGATGTACGGCAAGTTATTTCCTATGCACGTGAAGAGGCTCAACGTTTACGGCATCGTTTAGTTGGATCTGAACATCTCTTGCTTGGTATCCTGAAATTGCAAGATCCGCTAATTGAAGGATTATTTGCGTCTATGCATGTAAGTACGACAAGTATTGCTCAGGCCTTGGATTATGTCGTTGGTCGGGGCAATAGAGCTATTTTGAGTGAACCTGCATTAAATGTGTCTGCCCGTGCTACCCTAGTGCGCGCTGAAGAGATAGCGGTTGAGGATAAAATAGAGCTTGTAAGTCTTGAGCACGTATTTTTGGCTATTTTGGACGAGCAGAATAGTATCGCGTTGGGTGTGTTGGAAAGCTTTGGCATTCACCTGGATGTAGCACGTGTGCAATTTGCGGCATTGATGAATGGTGGCTATGAGCGGCTAATTTTATCTAATCATTATCGTTTGTGCTATGACGCCACCCCGATGCTAAATCAGGTGAGCCGCGATTTGACGATTGCAGCCCTGGATGATCTTTTAGATCCTCTTATTGGACGCGATGCCGAAATTGAGCGTACTATGCAGATCTTGTCACGACGTTCAAAAAACAATCCTGTCCTGATAGGTCCCGCCGGGGTGGGGAAGACCGCTATTGCTGAAGGGTTGGCATTGCGTATTATTCAAGGACGTGTGCCTGAGAATTTGTCGCGTCATCGTGTGGTCGCGATGGATGTAGGCCTCCTCTCGATTGGTACTAAGTTTCGGGGAGATTTAGAGGAGCGTCTGAAACATATTCTACACGAGGTTGTCATTACTCCGGGTATTATTGTTGTCATCGATGAACTACATACGTTGTCACAAGCAGGTGTGGTGGATGGATCACTTGATGTGGCGAATTTATTTAAGCCTATGCTGGCGCGTGGTGAGTTTCAATGCATTGGTGCTACGACCCTTGATGAGTATCGTAAGACCATTGAGGCTGATCCGGCTTTGGAGCGGCGCTTTCAACCTGTGATGGTCTCTGAGCCGTCGCCAGAATCGACACTCGCGGTCTTACAAGGGCTACGGGCACGCTATGAAGTGTTTCACCATCTGACCATCAGTGATGAGGCTTTACTAGCTGCTGTCACTATGTCTTCGCGCTATATTCAAAGTCGTTTCCAACCCGATAAAGCGCTTGATCTGATAGATGAGGCTGCCTCTCGGGTCAGTGTGCAGCGATCTTTCTTTTCTGACGAGGTAACGCAGATACGCTATACATTGATGACTATACAGCGAGAAAAGGATTATGCAGTTGCCCGGCGAGACTTTCCGCGTGCTTCAGTGTTATTGGTGCAAGAGCGTCAGGTGAGGCGGGCGCTTTGGCAGGCTGAACAAGATTGGCATCTGCGCTATGTTGATCAAGCGCCCGTTGTTACTGCGGAAGATGTTGCAACTGTTGTTGCCATGTGGACCGGCATCCCGGTTGTGCAGATAGAAGGCCAGGAGCGATTACGTCTACTCAATCTTGAGGCAGATTTGCATCAACGTGTTATTGGACAACATGAGGCTGTCCAGGCTGTTGCCAGGGCTATACGTCGCTCTCGCGTTGATGTACGGGATAGACGACGTCCAATCGGTTCGTTTGTATTCGTTGGACCAACTGGCGTTGGTAAGACTGAATTGGCGCGTGCATTGGCGGCTACACTGCTTGGAAATGAGGATGCCATACTCAAATTAGATATGTCAGAGTTTATGGAGGGCCACAATGTTTCACGCCTTGTTAGTGCTCCTCCTGGCTATGTGGGCTATGATCAGGCTGGACAGCTTACGGAGGCCGTTCGCCGTCGTCCCTATTGCGTTATTCTGTTTGATGAGATTGAGAAGGCACATCCCAAAATCTTTGATCTATTGTTGCAAATATTCGAAGATGGATGCCTGACGGATGCTCATGGTCAGAATGTAGACTTTAAGCATACGATCATTATTCTTACCTCGAACATTGGGACGACGCATTCTACTCACGGTTTGATGACCTTTACTACTCGACGCAGCGAGCAGGATCAATTGCAGGAGAATACTCGGTGTCGTCGTGACATTATTTCACAAGGATTGAAAGATGTGTTCCGTCCAGAGTTGCTTAATCGTATTGATGAGATAGTTGTCTTTCATCCACTCGAGATGTCTCATTTGCGTGAGATAGTTGATCTGATGATTATCCAGACTCAGGAGAGAATGGTTGCAAGAAAGATGCAACTACAAGTAACGGATGCCTTACGGGTGCGGTTGGTTGAATGTGGCTACGACGCGGAATATGGTGCACGTCCCTTGCGACGTACCGTTCAGCGTCTATTAGATGATACGCTGGCTGAAGCTCTATTGAGGAAAACGTTTCTACCTGGTGATGTTATTGTTGCAGATGTCGTTGATAGTGAAATTTCTATATCCGTAGTAAAGCAGGAATGTAGCGATACTGTCGCCGTCTCTGATATTCATGGTGCCGACCATGTCGCTGCATAGTGAATGTATGAGGACAAGGTTAATGGTTGTCTATGCTGGAACTAAATAGTTATGGTTATTTCAGGCTACCATTGAAAGATGATATGATTGGGCATCTGAGCACACCAGATATAACTTCCCCAGGCAACGCGCTCTATACATTGCTTATAGTCATCGATGCTGTAGCAAACGGTAATATAGACTCGGCGTATCTGACATGGGGCAAGAAATTCTTCAATCTCGCGTTTGCGCTGGTGCGAGACGATGCCATGCGAAGTACTTACTTCAATAAAAAAAATAGCCTGTTTTTTTTCCTGATATAAAATGATATCTGAGAAGAAATATTCAAAAGGGGCGTAGATACCTAGTTGGTGTAGTTGTTCTTGTTCATGGATAGAGATCACATTCGCACGATCATTGAAATGCAGGATGAATGCGTTTGGCGTATAGCGTGGGCCAAAGAGTTCGATTGTATCGACGAGGAGCGAATTATGGCGCTGGGGACCTGGTGAGGCGAATGAAAAAGGAGCCCCGTTTATGTATCTGAGCGCTGTGTTTTTTCTATTGATCATATATCCTCCTATATTAAAGTAAAATAGAGAGCCTATCTAAATATAAAATACCCATGTGTACCCATTGAAGTGGAAAAATTATCAAAGGTGTTCAGAAAAACCTGACCTGTGTTATTTGTTGGTTGACGCTCGATAGCATTGCTGTTACTATACATACAAAGTGTATTGTTACTTATTGGATTATATTGGAGTAGAAGTGTGCCAGTCTCCCATATGTGGCGGGAAATGCTAGGGAATATTGTTAAGGATGCACAGGAAAAACAACGTATTGCCGATGGATTGGGAATTAGCCCAATTACATTGACACGTTGGATTACAGGTGAATCTAAGCCTCGTCCTCAAAATTTACGCTTATTATTACACCTGTTCCCTGAATATCGACGCCCATTTCTGGCACTCTGGTCTGAGGAATTTGGGGCCAATTTTGTTGCGGTAGTGACTGATGATCCTGTCCCTTATGAGATTTCTCCCTCTTTTTATGCACAAGTGATGCATGCTCATCGTTTTGTACCCAGAGTCCAGCGTTTTCATACGATTTGTGATCTGGTTCTTCCACAAGCTCTCGGGCAATTAGACCCTAATCAGACAGGTATGAGCATCATGATAATCCAGTGCACACCTCCTATGCAAGACGGTCAGGTACGTAGTCTCTATCGAGATATGCGGCACGGTATTTATCCTATACCCTATGAAGTAGATCAACCAATGTATTTTTTAGGTCGTGGAACCTTGGCGGGATATGTGGTTTCTTCTGGACGTCCCTTTGTGGTGCGTGATCGTGCCGAAAGAAATGTATTATTCCCTTTTTGGCAGAATAATTACTATGAAAGTATGATTGCCTATCCAATCCATCTTTTCGACAAAATTGCAGGCTGCCTGATGGTTGTCGCTACACAGCCTGATTGCTTTCAATTGGCTGCCCAGCAGCTTCTTATACAACACTATGCCGAGTTGATTACAATTGCGTTTGCGAATGAGGTTTTTTATCAACGTAGGCAGATAGCGCTTGGCAATCTACCTGATCTAACTGTCCAGCGTAACCATCTTTCGTCATACTGGCAAAGGGTAATTGATACGACGATGCAATTATCCGTTAGTGGAACTGAAGTTGAACGTTTGCTTTTGCAGCAGTTAGAATGTGAACTATTACAAGTGTGTGTCTGAGATGTTTGTATAAAAAATAGACATTAAATTGGGCACTAGAACAGCCTTCGCACCTCTTGACCACTCGTAAAGGAAGCCTTATACTACCAATGAGCTTTTAGGGGTTCGTCCGCTCTCTATACATCGTCCTTCTCATGCGAAGCCAGAGAAAGGGAAAACGTGAAGCGTATCGTACATTGGCAGTATTGGGTGTTGTTAGGAATTACCTGTTTAAGCTTTGGCTTGCGCCTCTATGGCTTGAACTGGGATAGCGGAAATAGTTTTCAGCCGGATGAACGGCAAATCCTCTTCCACGTAGTGGCTATCTCATGGCCGACCAGTTTTGCACAGTTTCTCAATCCAATAACATCTCCTCTTAATCCAAAGTTTTTTGCCTATGGGTCATTTCCTATCTATCTGTTGGCTCTAATTGGTCATCTTTTAGGTTATCAGCTACAAGCTGCAGCCAACTTTGTACCTTTGACGTTAGTTGGAAGAGTGATATCCGCCCTGTTCGATAGCGGTACGGTTTTTCTGACTGGATGTCTGGCTGTTGTTCTTGCTCGTAAGACTCGGCAATTGCAATTCCATGCGTGGAATATGGCTCTTTTAGCGGCTGCTTTTATGGCGTTTTCTCCACTGGATCTACAACTTTCGCATTTTTATACAGTAGATACACTATTGAACTTTTTTGTGTTATTAACTGTGCTGGCATGTGTCATCATGGTTGATTCTAAGCACATAGCAGGTTGGGCCGCTCTTGCTGGTATCTCATACGGACTAGCAATGGCCACAAAGTTCAGTGCCGCTCCGCTTGCTATCGTATTGGTGGTCGCGAGTGGATTGCATTGGTACCGGCAACGAGATTTTTTATCTAGTGCGGTTGCGTTACTCTGGTCAGCTGTTCTCGTGATCTTTGTTTTCTTTTTGACACAACCATATGCACTGCTTGACATGTCCAATTTTATTCAACAGGTGTCGGAGCAGGGCAGTTTAGTTCGTGGCTCATTGGATCTACCATATGTGCGTCAATTTGCGGGAACGATCCCTGTTCTCTATCAAGGCCAGCATCTTGTTCTATGGGGATTAGGTGTTACACTAGGTGTAACTTCTTTACTTGGATTTTGCTGGTTGTGTTGGTCATTATGGCATAATATTTTTAGTTCCTGGTTCGTGGTTATGTCCTGGGTAGTAGTGTATAGTGTTATTGTCTGTAGTTTCTTTGTAAAATATATGCGCTATATGCTGCCTCTTTATCCTTTTCTCGCGGTAATGGCGGCTGCATTTTTAGTGATAATGCTACAGAAAGTACGCTGGGTGGATGAGCATTATCTATCTCGCTTTGCTTGGATAACACCATTTCTTCAAGGGAGCTTGATTATTTTGGTCCTGGGGGGAACTATCTTTCAGGGATTGGCGTTACTGAATGTGTATAGCGAGCCGAATACGCGTATCCAGGCTTCAGAGTGGATCTATCAGCATATACCAGCTGGAAGTGTTTTAACCTATGAACAATGGGATGACTCTCTGCCTGTTGCCGTTATGGGCCATTCGCCTGGAGAGTATGTCCAGGAGTCTTATGTTGAGGGGGGTCAGACTGTGACGGGGCTGGATCTCTATGGCGATGATACTCAAGCCAAGGCACAGCTCCTTTCTTTGATTTTGCCGCAAATAAATGTGATTACGATGCCTACCGATCGTCTGGATAAGTCGATTCCCCGCTCTCCAGCACGTTATCCTTTAACTATACATTATTATCAACTGCTTTTTAGCGGTCAATTGGGTTTTCATTTAGCTGCAACCTTTGAGAATCGTCCTCATCTTTTTGGGATTACTTTAGATGACAGTGGCGCTGACGAAAGCTATTCTGTATTTGATCATCCTACGGCACGAATTTTTGTACGTGATGTTAATTATCCCTATACCTCAGCGCAACTGTTAGCGAAACTTCTGGCAGGTGTTCACTTGCCTCAAGCATAAAATCTCTTCGGGTCCATTATGAAATATATCCCCTTTGTGATACCTTATGCCTTCAGAAAAACAACGAGCCTCGTATTTCTGAAGGTATATGGGTATGAGATAATCCACTGTCCGCGCAAACGAACTATATAATGAGCCTTCCTCTGTAGTTTCATTATTTCCTCTCTAAAAGACATCAAGGAACAGGTAATCTTTTATGTTTAAAAGTTATTTTGTATACAAAAGATTTTCGCTTGTCAGCAGGTGTATTATATATTTGAATAATGTATTTGTGGATTATTAGAGTTACTAACGGCATTATGGCGATTTTTCTAGTCAGGTGAAATGATAATTGTACAAGTGTACATAGCAGTTGATCTTATTCGCTTGTACGTATATTGGGAACACTCTTTACGTGTGTGATGTGATTGGAGGAGGTGTAATACAAATGAAGCATAATGAGAAGATGACAGATGTGGCGGAGATTAGCACTATTCAAATTGATGATGAAAAAAAGTCGTCACGTTCACAGCACTTTGTCCGGCCTACTCGTGAGCAGTTGTGGCAGTGGCTGCCTTTTGTATGTGTTATAGCTTTGGGAGCTCTTTTGCGTTTCTGGGGCCTTAGTGACAAGCCATTGCATCATGATGAGAGCCTACATGCATATTTTTCTTTGCAATTGATGCATCAAATGGAGAATTGGCAGAGCTGTTTTGAGCAAAAAACAGCGTGTTACCATTATGATCCACTTTTGCATGGTCCATTTCAGTTTCACATAATTGCGTTAGTCTACAAAATAAGTCAATTGTTAGGGGCTCCAGACCATGGAGTAAATGCGACGACATTACGGTTTGCAGCAGCGACACTTGGATCTGGCATTGTGGGCTTGCCATATTTCTTACGGGATTATTTCGGAGGAAGGCGTAATGCTTTTGTCGCTTGTTTCCTCTTGGCTATATCTCCAAGCCTAGTTTATTTTTCGCGCTTTGCTCGTGAAGATATCTATATGGCTTTTTTTACCTTATTACTTGTTGTGGCGGTTGGGCGCTATGTACATAGTCGTAAAGGTCGCTGGTTTATCATTGGAGCAAGTGCTTTCGTACTCTCCTATGCCACTAAAGAGGCAACCTTCCTGAGTATCGCGGTCTTTGGAAGCTTTCTAGGGGCACTCATTGTCTGGGAGTTGGGAGTAAAAATAGCAGTGCGTGAGCGCATCCATTCAAAATCCTTGTTGATCCATTATGTTCCTAAAACGGCTGCGCCCCTGGGAATTGTCGCCATGCTTGCAATCTGTGCTCCGCTGGTAAAGTGGTTCTTTGGTTGGATGAAAAATACTGCTGCCTACATTAACACTAATACTGTAGCTTCTGATGTGGTTGTGAAACAGTTAAAGTTGCAGACACTCACAGTTTTGCCCTGGCTGGGCATTATCGTTGGATGTTATGTGCTCATGTGTTGGGGGCGTGAAAGCCTGAGGAAGGCTCCACTTATCGAGCGACGTGGTTTGGTTACACATATCGATCCGGTCAGACAACCGACCCTGGCCACTATTGTGGCAGTGCCCTGGACACACTGGTTTAGTGCTTTATTCGTTGGAGCCTTCATCTTTATCATCTTGTTTTCTGCCCTCTTTACAAATTTGGGAATGGGTATTGGCGATGGCATCTGGCAAGGACTCTATTACTGGCTACAGCAGCAGCAGGTGGCTCGTGGTGGACAGCCCTGGTACTATTACTTTTTGCTTGTGTCTTTCTATGAACAGATTGGTCTTGTTTTTGGTCTTGTTGGTATTGTGAGAAGCCTCCGGTATCCAAGCCGTTTCCGTCTCTTTCTCGTATATTGGTTTTTGGGAACTGTGGCCATCTATTCATGGGCAGGTGAGAAGATGCCCTGGCTCGTAGTGCATATGGTCATACCGATGATATTGCTGGCAGCAATTGGATTGGAACCTGTGACCGTAGTTATACTTATGTTGGTAAAGAAGAGGCAACTTGGTATGAAGCGTACCAAATATAGTATACAATCAGTAGCATGGGAGAAGCCGAAACGTGTTGCAATCTTTGGTGCTATTGTTGCGTTGTTCCTACTAACACTCACTTTACAAAACATGTTCCAGCTTACTTACGTACATTATGCAGATGGCCCACATGAGATGATGATCTATGTGCAATCTACGCTAGATGTTAAAATTGTGGTGGATAAAATTGATCAGCTCGATCAACATTTCTATCAAGGTAAACATCTGCTTAAGATTGGTGTGATGACGGACGCATCCTGGCCTTTTTATTGGTACTTGCGCGATTACACAAATGTCTGTTATGGTTTCCCTACAGGCTGTGCGAATGCGAATCCTGAAGTAATTATAGCCGGTGGGGATAATTTAGACAAAGCGCAGGATCAGTATACTGCTAGTGCGGGCACAGGAAAATCATCCAATTATTTGTTTCACCGCTATGCTTTGCGTAGTTGGTGGGATGAGGGGTACAAACCGCGCCCATGTGTTATCAGTGTTACAGATTTCTGTCAGGGTCAACCCATCTGGGGAGGTGTTGGGCCACTACTTTGGCTGAGTTATGGTGATACTCCTCCAGTAGATGCTCAATTTAATCCTGGCCAGGCAGCTAGAAATGTGTGGGATTGGTGGTGGCTACGTAAACCCTTTGGTAGCACAGATGGTGCCACTGGAATGGGGCTGTTTATTCGCAGTGATTTGGGGGTAAACCCATAGGGAGAGAGACGCTTTGAAGAGCTATGAAGACAAACCAAAAGACGAGATGATCGCTTCTGATGGTCTGGTTCCTGAGGAAAATGAAACAGATGGTGGTGATAGTGATGCTATTGCCACCATCGATCATGTCCCGGAGCACGAGGAAGAGCTTGCTGAGGCCGTAGTGGAGAGTGAAGAAGAGATTGATACTCCTCTGAATGGTGAAGAGGTTGACATGCCTCTGGATGATGAAGACGATCATGTTGAAGAGGAAGAAATATCTAATCGTCGCCACTTTTGGCCACCCACATGTGAGCAACTCTGGACTGCTATCGCTTTTGGATCCGTTATTTTGTTAGGTGCAATCTTACGCTTTTGGGGCCTTGGCGATAAACCTTTGCATTGGGATGAAAGCTTACATGCTTATTTTTCGTTGGTGTTGTTGCATAACAATGTAGACAATTGGTACTACTGCGCAAAGACGGCTGCGGCTTCGTGTTACCGTTATGATCCATTAACTCATGGGCCATTTCAGTTTCATGCAATTGCACTTGTCTATCAAATTAGCCAGTGGCTTGGTGCGCCTGATCATGGGGTGAATACGACGACTGTGCGTATTGCGGCAGCTACTTTGGGAACAGTGATCGTCGGTTTGCCTTTTTTGTTACGCTTCTACATTGGCAAAATCGGCGCCTGGTTGTCTTGTTTATTACTGGCAGTCTCACCAAGCCTAGTCTATTATTCACGTTTCGCTCGTGAAGATATCTACATGGCTTGCTTTACACTAATGCTTGTTATCGCCACTGCTCGCTATTTACGTAGTCGTAACGCCTGGTGGTTGTTGATGGCAGCGTTGTCTTTGACGCTCTCTTATGCCACCAGTGAGGCGACCTTTCTGACTATCGGAGTGTTTGGGAGCTTCTTCGGAGCTTTGATCGTTTGGGAGTTGGGTTTACGCTGGTCTTTGTCATCAAATGACGAGCAGTCCTCCAGCGTGAAAAGGTATTTGCCGAAGACTGCGGCTCCCTGGGCTGTACTAGTCTATTTTGTCGTTATTGGTATCATTGCCAAATTGGTGCTAAATGAGGTCGCTTCATTATCAAAGTTCATTACTAAAGATGCGGCAAATACTAGTATTTCCGATGCCTACGTTGCACATTTGAAAGCGGCAACTGAGTCTATTCTGCCCTGGTTAGGCATTCTTTTGGCTGTGATCGTATTCGTACTTTTAATACGTGAGCAAAAGGGATCTCTTTCTCAGGAAAGACGTGGGCTGGCTCGTCATGTTGATTCTAAGAAGCAACGTTTGCTTGATACGATTGTGACGATGAATTGGACTCATTGGTTTTTTGCTCTGGTGTGTAGTTGGTTCGTATTTATGTTTTTGTTCACTGTAATATTTACGAATGTCCCCGCTGGCCTTGGTGATGGCATCTGGCAGGGTCTCTACTACTGGACACAGCAACAACAGGTGGCTCGTGGAGGGCAACCGTGGTACTACTACTTCCTGCTTATCCCTCTCTATGAGCAGATTGGTTTGGTCTTTGGATTAGCTGGTACTGTGTACTGTTTGCTTCGACCAACCCGTTTACGTCTCTTCCTGGTTTTCTGGTTTGTCGGCAATATGTTTATTTATAGCTGGGCTGGTGAGAAAATGCCCTGGTTGTCGATTAACATGACCATGCCAATGATGATTTTAGCTGGCATTGCTCTTCAGCCTGCCGTGATCGTGGTGTTAAATGCTATCAAAGCGCGTTGGGGATATGCTGGGCGAACGACGGCCGTACCTAGAAATACTGAGGTTGATGCAGAGTATGTTGAGAGCGAAGATGAGCTGGCAGAGGATGAGTCTATGCATGAGGCTGCCCTGCCTGTGGTTGTTCCACCCGCCCCTCGTCGGCGTCGCTATGCTCTAGCTGGCTCTGTGGCGACCGTGGCGCTTGCTCTTGTCTTGCTAGTACCAACTGTGCAGAATATGTTTCAACTCTCGTTTGTGCATTATGCTGATGCGCCTCATGAGATGATGATCTATGTTCAGACAACCACTGACGTCAATACTGTAATGAACAAGATTGATGCTCTAGATCAGAAATTATATGGCGGCAAGCACCAGCTACCTATTGGTATCGTGAGCGATGCGACATGGCCATTTTCCTGGTATGTTCGCGATTATACCAATGTTTGTTTTAATTATCCTACTGGTTGTTCTACACAGATGGCACAGTCCATTCCCGTTGTCATTGCAAGTGGTGATGCTATGACTTCTCTACAAGATCAAGACCGTGATACTTACCTTTTCCACCAGTATGTGTCGCGGTCACAATGGGATCAAGGATATATGCCACCTCCTTGTCAGCGTTCTGCCACGAATGCATGTACAGCGGTGCAGCAGTATGTTGGCGTCGGTCCTTTGTTATGGTTAAGCTATGGTGATAATCCGCCTCCGGGTGCAACGTTTAATCTTGGCAGGGCCGCCAGCAACATCTGGCAGTGGCTATGGTACCGTAAAGCTTTTGGAAGCACTGATGGAGGTTCTCCTATGGGCCTGTTCATCAGAGACGACATTAGTGCCAAAACAGGGATAAAGCCATAAGGCTTTATGTTGCTGATTTTCCTGGTGTGCCTCTTGTTGCCTTTCAAATGATCCGAATAATCCATTATAAGTAACAATCTGAATAGTAGCGAACAGCCTGCTTTCCCATTTTTAATCTATGGGAAAGCAGGCTGTTCGCTATTGATAAATACGTTGAGATATTAATTTTTAACTATATTTGCTAAACGTTTAACGCCTTCTGTGAGTTGTTCTGGGGTGAGTGCACAGAATGGGAGACGTATAAAACGTTCGCCTTGCCCTGTATCTTCAGCATTTGTATAAGGATCGGCAAAGAAATCCTGTCCATTGGTTAGAATGAGACCAACCTCTTTTCCACGTGCAAGTAAGTTGGTGGCGTTAAAGCTTTTTGGGAGTGTGATACTGACGAAAAAACCGCCCTGTGGTTCGGCGAAAGGAACTTCTGGCAGATATGTTTTGAGCGCTTGTACGACAGCTTGTAGGCGAGGAGCATAGAGCTGCTTTAAGTTGTTTAGATTGGAGTCGAAGAAACCACGTTTATGGAATTCAACTACTGCTGCTTGAGTTGGTAGGACGGGTGCTAGAATAGTTTCTTCAGATAGTTTTGTCAATTGTTTTACGAAATCGACTGGACCAATAAGATAGCCAACACGTAGCGCGGGGCTGATCAGCTTACTGTATGAGCTGACTGTAATCACATGTTCAGCGCTTATATCTCGCAGTAAAGGCAGTGACTCTCCTGCATAACGTAATGTACGATATGGCACGTCTTCGACTAGCCAGAAGTTGTAGCGCTTGGCTAGATCAACTAGTGCTTGTCGCTTCTCTGTTGAGGTGGTAATGCCTCCAGGATTTTGGAAATCGGGGATGACATACACGAATACTGGTTTGTGTTGTTTCACGGCTTGTTCTAAGGTTGCTAGGTTGATGCCATCCAGATCCAAGGGGATGCCGATAACCTTTGCGCCACGACGCCTGAAGGTCTTGATTGCACGATCATAGCTAGGTTGTTCGACGAAGACAACATCTCCAGGCTTAAGCAGCAGACCAGCGAAAATATCTTGCAAGTGGAGTGATCCATTACCTACAAGCACCTGATCTGGTGAAACCTTGTATTGTTGGCTAAGCATTTGGCGCAGTGGCAGATATCCCCCATTATGCCCATATTGCAGAATGTTTTTGGCATCGGGCCCTTCTAGAACTGCCTGCATACACTCGCTGAGTAGTTTGTTCGGGAGTGCTTCCACGGCTGGTACGCCGCGTGTAAAGAGGATCTGCTCATTACTAACTTGGCTGGGCATGCTGTGTCTCCTTATTTTATAATTTCTAATGTATAGGACATGTTTTGTTTATGCGATAACTTTATGCTAGCATACATTTATGCATAGGTGAGTACTAACTTGCCTTGTGGATCTCCTGATTCCAGGATACGATGAGCCTCTGCGGCTTGTTCAATAGGCAATGCCTGAGCAATGAGAGGAGTAACAGCTTTCTCGGCAATTAGTCTGAGCATCTTTTCTTCATTGGCGATTGTAGTGTGGAGTTGACCACCGCCGATAATCTGGAGGCGTTTCAGGCGACATGTTTGCGTGTCGATGGTTGCATCTGGGCCTCCTAGATTGCCAATGAGCACAATTCGGCCTGTTTCTGTTGCAGCTTCTATACTTGCTTGTAAGCTAGAGCCAACGAGTTCGATCACCAGATGTACACCACCTTCAGCTTGTAAAAGTTTGCCAACATCTTGTTTGCGGTGATTGATGACAAAATCTGCCCCTAGCTTTTTGAGTCCCTCGGCTCGCTCATCTGTACTGGCTGTTGTCGCTACCCATGCTCCAGCTTGTTTGGCTAGCTGAATGCCGATAGAACCGACACCACTTGATCCTGCCCAAATTAAGACGCGTTCTCCGGCTTGGAGACGTCCAAGGTCAAATAAACTTGCCCAAGCGGTTGAGGCTGCAAGACCTGCTGCTACGGCCTCCTCGAAGCGAACATTTGCGGGTATGCGGGCTAGTTTGTCGGCCCCTATAGCGATCTTACTGGCGTAGCCACCACCACCTGTGGCTTGAGCGGCCCTCGTTGTTAATACACGTTCGCCTGCTCGGAAACCATTGCTATCCTGTAAGACTACTCCAGCGGCTTCGAGGCCGGGAGTAAATGGAAATTTGTTGACTGGACGTTTGCCATCACGCTGAAAAAGATCCAGATGGTTTACTGTTGTCGCTTTAACTTCTATCAGGACCTCATTTGAACTGGGCGTAGGATCGGCTACATCTTGGACCTCTAAAACGTCGGGTTCACCATAGTGAGAAAATTGAACTGCCTTCATCTGAAATCCTCCTTTTTATGTACTTATGCCGCAGCGATCAGTTCGACATTGTGTTGAAGCCACTTATTGAAGGTTTCAACGGTTTTGAAGCTTGCATAGGGTTGAGCCGATTCGAGAAGATAAATCGTGGCTGTTTCTGCCCACTCGGCTGCTAGTGGCAACACACCAGCCTGTGCCGATTGTTCAACATCAGATGCTGCATCACCAATATAGGCCGCATCATGGGCATCCATATGCCAGGCATTCAGGATCGTGCGCATAGCAGTCGCTTTGATTACGGCATCTTCCTTGCCGGTTTCCACATACTCAAAGTAGTTAGCGAGGCCAAGATATTTGAGCGTAAGATTAGCCGTATGTTCGCCTTTCCCTGTCACTATCGCCAACTTTACTCCTTGTGACTTGAGGAATTTTAAAGCATCTTCAATCCCAGGAAAAGGGTTGCGGCATTCATCATGTTGTTGTTCGTAGGCTTGATGATAATAAGCGAGCCCTTCTTGCCAGTGGTCAGGAATGACACTTTGACAAATACCAGCCTCTGTAAGACCGAAATGTTGAGTAACTTCATCTTCAGTATAGTCACGGCCAGTAAACCGTTTAAAGGTCTGTTGGTAAACTTTGATACAAAGTGGCAGGGTGTTTGCCAGTGTTCCATCGAGATCGAACAGAAAGCCTTTTAATATCATTGTTGCTCCAAAGATAAAAGATAGTAGTTTTTTCTATCATATCATATCGGCCTTATTTCTCGAATTCCCGACTTAGCGTTGCTTGTTGGTTCCGTGTTTTGTGCTTTTGTGCTATGTTGGCTAATGGTGGTGAAAGCAGATAGGAACCGCCGCATGAGACAACAACTAGATGCGGCTATCTTAGTTGTTGTCTCATGCTCAGCCATCAGGCCCAGCGGATCAAACCAACCTCATATTTTTCTGTTAAGGAGGGATGTGAGGGAATGACACGAATGTTGTAAACGATACTACCACTCTCATTTGGTTTTAGCTGAATATCATAACGATACGAGCCATCATTTTCACGTTTGACAAAGGTCATTGGGAATGCAAAGCGAGGAATAGCAAGTTCGTCCTCTGCTTCTCCATAAACGAGTTCAACGCTGATGTCTTCAGGATTGAGATCGTTGGCACGCACCCATGCATGTATATCAATGCCTTCTCCCAGGCTGAGCTGACCTTCGCGACGGCCATCGACGTATAATTCAAGTTTTTTCCAGGCTTGATAAACGTGTTCTTTCCAGGCTGCGAGTTGCCGTTCACGTTCATAATGATTCTCTCTGACCAGATTTCCCTGACGAATTTCTGGTACATAAAAGTGATTGGTATAGTCTTTTACCATGCGCCGCATGCTAAATTGTGGAGCACAAGTGCGAATAGCCTCCTTCATATAGCTTATCCAGCGATGAGGCACACCATCAAAATCTTGATCGAAGAAAGTTGGAATAATATCCTGTTCAAGGATATCGTAGAGTGAATTGCTATCATCTTCTGCCTGGATTTCCTGGTCACGATAGTCTCTTTCTTCTCCAATGGCCCAGCCATTCTTACCATTATATCCTTCGGCCCACCAGCCATCCAGAATGCTGCAATTGGGCTGTCCATTAAGAGCAGCTTTTTGACCGCTGGTTCCACTGGCTTCATATGGACGAATAGGATTATTGAGCCATACGTCGGTACCTGAAACCAGATAGCGTGCCATATCAATATCATAGTTTTCCAGGAAAATTATTTTCCCTTTAAACTCTTCATCGCGAGACATCTTATAGATGGTTTCGATTAATGCTTTACCCGGATCATCTGCTGGATGTGCTTTGCCCGCAAACACGATTTGCACCGGACGTTCGGGATTATTTAAGATGCGGCGTAGTTTATCAAGATTACGGAAAATCAGAGTGGCACGTTTGTAGGTGGCGAAACGGCGCGCAAAACCTAGTATAAGCGCTTTGGGATTGAGCATCCCTTCGAACTCACTGAGTTGACGATCACCTTCACCCAGGCGGATGTGTTGCTTTTTCAAATTCCGCGTAACATAATCAGTTAGAGCTTCTTTACGCTTGAAATGAGCATGCCACAATTCAACATCGGGAATCCGTTGAATCGTATTATCCCAGAATTGTTGATCATCAACATACTTGCCCCAGTCAGGATCTAGATAGCGGCCATACAGTTCATTGAGCTCTGGAGCGATCCAAGAGAATGTATGTACTCCGTTAGTAATTGAACCAATCGGCACCTCGCTTTTATCGAGTCCAGGCCAGAGGAACTGCCACATTTTACGAGAAACATCCCCATGCAGCTTGCTCACTCCATTATGCTGTCCCGTCAATTTGAGGGCGAGGATGGTCATACCATAGTTGGGACCCCAGCTATGATCTTCACGCGCGACATTCAGAAACTGATCGCGTGTTAGGCCGAGTTGACCCCAATAGGAACTAAAATATTTGTCCATGAGATCGTAACTAAACGTATCATTGCCTGCTGGCACCGGTGTATGCGTCGTGAAGAGTGAATTTGCCTTGACGACTTCACGTGCCTCATTAAAGCTAAGTCCAGCTTCGACGAGCTCACGACAACGTTCCAGGCTCAGGAAGGCTGCGTGACCCTCATTGAGATGCCAGGCTGCTGGTTCGATGCCCAGTGCCCGTAATGCCCGCACACCGCCAATTCCCAGTACAATCTCCTGTGAAATACGTATCTCGTTGTTTCCACCATACAGGCGAGCTGATAGCTCGCGATCAGCTGGAGCATTGAGGGAAATATCTGTATCCATTAAGTAAAGCGGTACGCGACCGACTACTAGTTTCCAGACTTTTGCATAAATGCGGCGACCAGGTAAGTCTACGCTAATAACAACTTCATTGCCATCTGGCCCGACTGCTGGTACTGCTGGCACATCAGAGAAATGTAACTTAGCATATGATGCTTCTTGAATGCCGTCTCGATTCACACGCTGATTAAAATAACCTTGAGGATACAAAAATCCAACACCTACAAAGGGTAATCCAAGATCGCTCGCTTCTTTGCAATGGTCGCCAGAGAGGATACCTAGGCCGCCAGAATAAATTGGTAAAGACTCATGTAGTCCAAATTCGGCGGAAAAATAAGCAATTGTCTTTTCTTGTAGTTCAGGATATTTGGTTGAGAACCAGGTCTCCTCGGGACGAGGGTGCATGTAATGATCAAAATCTTGGATGATGCTATCATATGCCGAGAGGTATTCTGGTTTCTCGGCTGCCTCTTCCAGTTTTTGGGGTTGGATTTTACTTAGGAAATGTACTGGATTGTGCCCAACCTGTTCCCACAGTTCTGAGTCAAGGGAACTATAGAGAAAACGTGCTTCTGGATGCCAGCTCCACCAGACATTGTATGCAAGTTCGTATAATCTGTTAATGCGTACTGGCATGATCGGAAAGACTGTTATGCGACCATAGACTTTCACGCGGTTAGGCTTCCTTTCTTAATCTTCCATCTCTTTGTGTGTTTGTGTGAGAAGTGAAGTAATCTCGATTGATGTGTATTTTTTTCTTGAATTCCTAGTATTAGTATATCTTTTTTCAGAAAGCCGAGCAACTTGATTTATGGTTTCCTTAGAGTTCCCTGATGCTCTTTTTTTCAGAAACAAGAAATTAAGAGGATCTGATTGTTTTCTCTAAAAAATTGACTTATACTGAGAGTCAGATATGTGATTGAACGCTATTAGCATCTTTTACATGAAGCGTACATGGGGGTATTTATGAGGGAGCGAATGTCTATATGGTAAGGAAGCCAAATTCTGTGTATCTCGATGGTCGTAAAAATTTCTGGGGGGGAATATTGCTCGGCTGTGGACTTTTCTGCCTTATTTGGCTGCTCTTCTTCCATCATGTTACGTCGCCTGTGTTCTCTCAATGGACTTCTAGCGCTTCCCTATTCGCCTCTGGAACACCACCGGCTTTATTGGCTGAGGTAGGGGTTATGCTGACCTCTTCTACTCAAGCCGCGGCACTTAGTCAGGCACAGGCTTTACAAATAGCTGATCAGATGGAGCCTGACGCTGCTACCGGTGCGCAAACTATCGATGCGCGTTATGCTTTGCTGACGTATACTGCCACTACCGGTGCGAAAAGCGGACCAGATTTACAGAATGTTCCGGTTTGGATGATCTGGTTTCAGAAAGTACCTCAACCACAGACGAATGTTGCCCTCGATGCTGGAGTGTCTCATGATCTCTATGTCTTTTTGAATGCTACTACAGGACAAATGGAGTTAACCGTCTGGGTATAACCTATCTGCGTTCTTTATGCAGAGTAGGAAGTTTCTTCGTGAGAGAAACGCATCCGCCTCGCAGGCTATCTCGATAGCTGAGACTGTTTATGACAAAAGTACTACCCCGGGCAGGCTGCAAAGCGGATGGACTTTCACCAGCATACTTCAGATCTATGGCAATGGTGCAAGCAGGTCCGCTTGTGTGGTCATGCTTGTCAGATAGGAAAGAATGTACTGGAGAGCACTTGACGAATAAAGCCCATAAAGCTTATTCTTCATGCATCTTGATCCAACCATGCCGCAAAGCATGTACTACTGCCGCTGTGCGATCGTTCACAGACAACTTTTTAAGAATAGATGTAATATGGTTTTTTACTGTTTGGTCGCTAATTTTAAGTGATTTCGCAATCTCTTTATTACTATTTCCACGTGCAATATAATCTAAGATTTCAACCTCGCGAGTTGAAAGAGGTGAATACAGATCCTTATGATCACTCTCTTCTTCTTCCACCGTCAGTTCGCGGAATGACTTCAGTACGCGGCTGGCAAGTTGAGGTTTAGCGAGCACATCATCTCGAATTAAATACTCACCATGACTGACTTTACGCACTGTATCCATCAATTCATCGGCGGTAATATTACGCGTCGTGTAAGCGGCGGCTCCAACCTTAATAGATTGAAAGAGACGCTCTTCATCCTCAGATGGCGTGAGAATAATAATTGCCAGGCGTGGAGAAGAATGGCGCATCTGTCTAGCAATTTCAAGTGGATCAGAAGAAGTAAGTCCTGCATCGATGAGGGCTACATCGGGGTTGCACGTACGGGCTATTTCTAGTACATCAGTAGCATCCGTCGACTCTCCAACAATTTCGCAGTCTCCCATTCGTAACAAGGTAGCGCGAATACCCTCTCGGAAGAGTGGTTGCTCATCAATAATGATGACACGTATCGTTTCCATGTAATCCCTTCATAGAAGAGCGAACAGCGCGAAGGCGCATCGTAGCACTGCCCACACTCTTTTTTATATAAATTGAACTCCCAAGAAAAGTGATAGTCCCCTAGTCCATCAAGGGACTTGATGACCTTATGACTGTGCCCATTATACACATTAATGCTGTAAGCGTCTATAAGATGACAGGCTATTTCAAGGGCGTATCTAGGAGTTTCTACCCCACCATGTTGAATTGTAGATAGTACTTTTAGATGGAACTTTGTTACAGAGGTGATGGCATGCATCATAATAAGAACGATTGCGGTTGTCTGATGTTTATAGTACACAAACAACCTTAATCATTCTTCTTATGGAGTCGTCTTCGTACAGGTTGAAGTATCATTTTATCGGGTGGACATATACTAAAGAAGTAGTTTAAATACGTTCAAGTTTGCGTAGTGTAGAGTTAATACCGACCTTTAAACTTTCGATCACACCTTTTCCCGTGACTGCCACTGCTTCAAAGCTCGGTACGCGGTAGGGATTGAGGTATTTTTCGAGAACTGAGGCAGGTAGTGTATCTTGCAGGTCTCGTTTGTTCCATTGCATTACCAGCGGAAAACTTGCCGTATCCTTATTCATGCGACGCAACTGTTCCTGTAACTCATTCCAACATTCAATATTTTCTTGCAACTTACTAGCCTGAGAATCAGCCACAAAAATGACGCAATCGGCACCTTTTAGGACTGAAATCCGGGTTTGTTGATAAAGAATCTGACCGGGGACGGTGTAGAGTTGAAAACGAATATTAAAGCCGTTAACTCTTCCTAACTCTAGTGGCAGCAGGTCAAAGTATAATGTACGCTCTGTTTCTGTATCAATCGAAACCATCTCTCCTACATCATGTGGATTCACTGCCTGGTGTATATAATGCAAATTTGTCGTTTTACCACAAAGACCAATTCCATAATAGACAATTTTACAATTAATCTCGCGTTTCGCCATATTAATTAGAGACATACGTAACGCTCTCCTGCCCGCTCTTTTAGCACGCCGTTATCTGCGTGCCTGTAAGATGTAAACTAAGCTACTTCTTTCTGGGACAGTATACATTATTCTATGAATGGCTGCAACAGCAGAAATGTGCATCGCTTTTGGTTTTAGCCTGATTATCATAGGTCTATACTACCCACTTTATCTACAGTTTTTAGCAGAACTGTAAAACAGCTTCACGGTTATTTTTTAATAAGCATGTTATCTCGTTTTTTCAATATCAGTTAGACATATGCATCTTTTTTTTACGCCATTATTGATGATCGCTCAGGTTAGTATGGTTTGAAGCACAGAAGCAATCTGCTTTTTGTTCTGTGCTACAATAAACTGCGGCGCTTTCTCTTTTCGCGTATCGTGTGCAAGAGAGGGCTGCAGTGCTTTCTCATTGACGGATGATAGCGAAAAGGCTAGACTTAGGATAAGACAACGTTGCTCTGTTGTGGATAGAGTGACATGATAGAAAAAGAGTGAGAACACGCATATGACGACAACCGCAGATACCCCGATTGATACAGATTTTGAGGTCGTTATCGGACTTGAGGTGCATTCGCAATTGCTAACAAAGAGTAAGATGTTCTGCTCTTGCAGCACAAATTATGCGAACGCTGCACCAAATACACATGTGTGCCCGGTGTGTATGGGAATGCCTGGGGTGTTGCCAGTCATTAACCAGGAAGCCGTCAAGTATACGATTATGACCGCGCTGGCTTTACATTGTTCTATTCCTGAATACTCGAAGTTTGACAGGAAGAGCTATCACTATCCCGATTTGATGAAGGGATATCAGATTTCTCAGTATGATATTCCACTGAGCAGTGATGGCTATTTGCTTATTCAATATGCTGGACAGGAGCGGCGTGTCGGCATTACGCGTGTCCATCTTGAAGAGGATACGGCACGTTCTCTACATCGCCAGGGATATACTCTTATTGATGTGAACCGCGCTGGCACAGCCTTGATGGAGATTGTCAGTGAGCCAGATATGCGTTCGCCTGAAGAAGCTCGCCTCTATATGCAGAAGCTACGTGAAATTCTTATCTATATTGGAGTATCATCCGGGCGCATGGAAGAGGGCAGCCTACGTTGTGATGCTAACGTATCGGTACGTCCTCGTGGGCAGCAAACATTGGGTGTGAAGACCGAAATTAAGAATATGAATAGTTTCCGTTCGGTCGAGCGTGCTCTGGAATATGAGGCTCGTCGCCAGATTGAGGTTATCCGCAACGGAGGAACGATTCGTCAGGAGACACGTGGCTGGATCGAAAATAAGGGCATTACCGTGACTCAGCGTGTCAAAGAACAAGCTGATGATTACCGCTATTTTCCTGAGCCAGATCTACCTCCATTGATCATCAGTCGCACATTTGTGGAAGAGATTCGCTCCAGTCTGACCGAATTGCCAGATGTTCGTCGTCTGCGTTATCAGGAGGAGTATGGGATTTCCGAGCAAGATGCCAATGTGTTAACCGAAGATAAGTCATTGGGTGATTACTTTGAGCAGGTTGTGACTGCATCCCCTGT
Source organism: uncultured Chloroflexia bacterium (assembly GCA_963699315.1). GTDB lineage: Bacteria > Chloroflexota > Ktedonobacteria > Ktedonobacterales > Ktedonobacteraceae > Dictyobacter. The sequence continues at coordinate 844,039 of OY969433.1, read as the reverse complement.
CAAAGATCGCAAGGCGCGTGCCCGCCTAGCAAGTAACTGGGTGCTAAGCGAGGTTGTACGGCTATTGAAAGCCAATGCGATCTCGATACAAGATGCTCCTCTTGCGCCAGGAGCTGTTGCTAACTTGCTTGATTTGCTCGATAAAGAACGTATTACTGGCAAGCAGGCGAAAGATGTATTGGATGAGGCGTTTGCTAGCGGTGAATTACCCGAGGCTATTGTAGAGAAAAAAGGCATCAAGCCTCCCATCAGTGACCAGGGAACGCTGGAACGTATCATTGAAGAAGTGCTAGCGAAAAACGAAAAAGCCGTGAACGATTATCGTAATGGCAAGACGAATGCCGTTCAGATGCTGATGGGTCAAGTTATGAAGCAGACCCGCGGTCAGGCGAAAGCTGATATTGTTCAACTGCTTTTGAGGAAGAAGTTAGACGAACTAAGTTAATAAACAAGCGACCGTTTTTAAGCGGTCGCTTGTTTTTTTCATAAAGAACCGGTTGATAGAAAAGTCTTAGTAGGGACGACGTGCATCGCGTTTCCCCGGCTTTTTCGGAGCTGGCTTAACCGCTCGTGTGGGTTTGGCCTTTTTGCGACCGCGTCCCCAATTCATACCATCCTCATCCTCCTCCTCTTCCTCTTCCCCTTCCACCTCATCAACGAGTTCCTCATCCTCATCTGCCGCGTCAGCCTCCAGATCCATATCAGGAACATCCGTATCTTCTATAACGTCATCCTGATAGTCCGACACTTCCTGATCGTCAGGGAGGGAGATATCGTCATCTTTATCAGGTTCAATAAAATCCTGAGGCGTGCGGACTGGCTCTGCGACAGGGTGAACGATCTGTTCATTCTGCTCATCACCATCGTGGTCCAGACGACCTCTACGAATTCTTATCGGTTCAGCTATATCTGAGTCTAATGCTTCTCCGTCTTCCTCTGGTCTGGGGGCACCAATCACGCGGCGGCCCGCAGCCACATCAAGCCAGAACTGAGAATAGTAATGTGGCCTCTCAGAGTCTTTTTCGCTATCTTTTCTTGTCATAAGATGCGCGGCTCTCCTCATCACTGGAGTGAGTCACCGCTCCTGCCTTCCTTTTATATTGTTTTCATTGCACACGCTACTTGGTTCTTTCCGACCTGTGCTAAACTATAGTACTTGCTAGCGGGAAACAAAGCAAGTGTTTAGTGACAGGCGGTTGGCTTGGCGGGATACTCTTTTCGCTGACAAACTTCTCAATGAGTCTTTTTCGACTAAAAATATCCCTTTGCCTATATGTTGGCACTGTTCTCAGTAGGTAGCGTTTGCTTCTCACCTGCGAATGGTACCATACGAAGACCATAATAAGAAGAAAGCGTAAGCCTGTCAAGGGACACTTTAGGGTGCTTAGGTCGGCTTGGGGAGCGCGTTTAACCTTTGTCAAGACCTCACGTGCATGATTTTTTAGGGTTGTGGGGTTTGCCAGTTGCACTGAACCTTTCTATAATAGTGTCAAAGGTATCTGGTTACTGCCCCTTTTTATGACTTTTATGCATCTTTATAAATAGTGCAAGCTGCATTGATGAATATTACTGGTCGCTTGTTGCTGATCTATAAAGGGAAACCAGTGCCTAGTAATTGGAGGAAACCATTGACAAGCATTCTTAATACGATTAATGGACCTGAGCAACTGCGTACCTTGACTGTTCCGCAGATGGAGCTTTTAGCAAGAGAAATCCGGCGTGAGATCATCGAGAAAGTATCGGTAAGAGGTGGACATCTGGCTCCGAATCTGGGTGTTGTTGAATTAACAATGGCGCTTCATTACGTGTTTGATACTCCGAGTGATATGCTCGTTTGGGATATTGGTCATCAAGCTTATGTGCACAAACTTTTGACGGGACGACGTGAGCGTTTTCATACCATTCGCCAGTTTGGAGGTCTCTCAGGTTATTTACGTCGTGATGAGAGCCCTTTCGATACTTTTGGTGCCAGTCATGCCAGTACATCGATTTCAGCTGCTCTAGGTATGGCAGCTGCACGTGATTTACAAGGCGAGCATCATAAAGTTGTTGCGATTATCGGAGATGGATCACTTACAGGTGGTATGGCTCTTGAGGCGATTAATAATGCTGGAAGTCTCAAGAAAGACCTTATTGTTGTACTGAATGATAATGATAAATCAATTTCTGATAACGTTGGAGCTCTTTCTCAGCATCTAGGAAACGTGCGTCGAATGCAGACTACGCCAAGCTATCGCTGGTTGCGTGATATGGCGAAAGAATTGATTGAGCGCTTACCTGTTATTGGTGATAAAGCACGTGAGGCGGCCGGCCTTGCTGAAACGAGCTTTAAGCAATTTATGATGCATAGTAAGAGTGGTGCGGTCTTCGAAGAGTTAGGGTTTAAATTTTTTGGACCATTTGATGGACATGATATTCCAGTATTGCTTGATGTCTTTGAAAATGTAAAAAAGATTGAGGGACCGATTATGGTCCAGATTGTGACGAAAAAGGGGAAGGGTTGGGAAGTCGCGGAGGGCGATGCCACGACGTGGCATGGGCCTGGCGCATATGATTATACGACGGGTGTGATTAAGAAGAATGCTAGTGATCCGCTTTCGTATACCGAGGTATTTGCCAATACGCTAGTGACGATTGCAGAGGAAAATCCTAAAGTTGTAGGTATTACTGCTGCGATGGAAGAGGGGACTGGCCTGAAGAAATTGCACCAGCGTTTTCCTGAGCGTTACTTTGACGTTGGTATTGCTGAACAACATGCGATAACGTTTGCTGGTGGTCTGGCCGTCGGTGGAGCCTGTCCCGTGGTCGCTGTGTATTCAACGTTTATGCAACGAGCGATTGATCAGGTTATTCATGATATCGGCGTACAGAATCTACATGTGGTCTTTGCTATGGATCGTGCCGGAATTGTTGGCGAAGATGGTCAGACGCAACATGGAGTTTTTGATATCGCTTTTTCCCGCATGATTCCTGGTATGAAAGTAATGGCTCCTAAGGATGAAGAAGAGCTACGCCATATGCTCTATACTGCCGTCTATCTGGATGGTCCTGTGGCACTTCGCTATCCACGTGGGAAAGCGCTCGGTGTCCCTATGATCGCTGACCTGCATGCATTGGAGGTTGGCAAGGCGGAATTGCTCAGTCCTGATACGTTGGAGGCGGCAGAACTTCAAGATGCAGTGATTCTGGCGTATGGTTCAATGGTCTCTCAGGCCGAATTAGCGGCGAAAGAGTTGGCTGATGAAGGTATTCATGTCGCTGTTGTTAACGCACGCTGGGCGAAGCCTCTGGATGCTGATATGATTTTACGGCTAGCGAAGGGCACAGGGCATCTGGTGACTGTTGAGGATCATGTCGTTGCTGGTGGTTTTGGGAGCGCAGTGTTGGAACTCTTAGAGCAGCATGAGATCACTGATGTGAAAGTTCGTGTGATTGGGTTGCCTGATACATTTGTTGAACATGGTGCTGTGGCCATTCTTAGAGAATTGTATGGTCTCTCATCAGCCCATATTAAAGATGTTGTCCGAGCGCAATTGAATGCTCATACGCTGGCGAAATAGTTGGTGAGAAAAAGACGGTATACGCTTTCCTGATCTTTTCAGGAGAGCGTAATTTTTCCGTCTCGCATATGAATAATACGATGGGCTACGTTTCCGATCTCCTGGGCGTGAGTGACAAGTATAAACGTTTGCTGTTGTTCTCGATTTAAATGTATCAATAGTTCTATAATTTCTCTCGCTGTATCACTATCAAGATTACCTGTTGGCTCGTCGGCCCAGACCAGCGCGGGATTATTTGTTAGTGCACGGGCAATGGTGACGCGTTGGCGTTGTCCACCCGATAGTTCAGCTGGGCGGTGATTGGCTCTGTTGGCTAGACCTACTATATCAAGCATCTCCAGCGCTCGTCGACGTGCTTTGGAAGCAGGTACTTTAGAAATGAGCAGTGGTAATTCAACATTCTCGACTGCTGAAAGTACGGGCAACAGGTTGAAATCCTGAAAAATAAAACCCATATGTTGTGCTCGATATGCCGTGCGCTCACGTTCACTCAAGTCGCGTATGTTATCATTTTGGATAAAGATATCGCCATCATCGATAGTATCGAGTCCTGAGAGGCAATTCAACAACGTTGTTTTGCCGCAGCCACTCGGCCCCATTACCGCTACCATTTCCCCTTTAGCTATCTCCAAAGAAATATCGTTGAGTGCCTCAACACGAAGCTGTCCATTACGATAGATTTTTGTGATATGTTGTGCTTTGATAATCATTAGTTATGCTCGTTTATGTAGTCCTGTTTTACTGTCTGTCTGTTCAACATCGCGTAGCAATTCAGGATTGTGGATAGTAATGTGTTTGCGCTTAAGTTTGATTGCACGTATCTCTCGCAATTCGCGGAGAGCGGCGCTGACCGTTTCACGATACACGCCTAGGCGAGTGGCTAGTTCTTCATGGCTGAAACCGCTTACTACAATCTCCTGGCTTTTTAGCTCAATTTGTGGTTGAGCGAGTTGCAGCAACAGGCCCGCCAGGCGTGCTGTGACACTTTTAAAGGTTGTACTGACCAATTGTGCTTCCATATCTATCAGACGCTCTCCTACCATCTGTAATAGGGCACGCGCAATGGCTGGATGATGAGTAAGGAGAGCTTCAATGTCAGTTTTATTGATCTGATAAAGAAATGAGGATGTCGTTGCTTCTGCAAAACTGGTATACATGTGTTGGCCACAGAGTATTTGTTCTCCAAAGCATGCTCCCGCCTCAATCATAGCTGTAATTAACTTCCTTCCGTCAGTCGAGAGATGATAGAGCTGTATGCTGCCAGTTTTTACGAAGAAGAGGACATTACTTAGCTCACCAGGACGGTAAAGAATCCGTCCCGGTGAGCAGGTAAGCGAGGTAGTGATACGATTCAGCTCGTTGATGTCATGGGAATTAAGCTGTTGAAAAATGCCAGTTTGAGCCAAGAAAGACGCTTTCTCTTCGGCTGGATCTCTTATCGAATGGGGCGTTCCAGACTGGCTTATTCGTTGTTCTTGCACGTGTATTATCCTGCATGATTTTGTCGTGTCTTTATGCAACTTTAAATATTGTATCATACCGGGTGGCGAGTATTAACCTTCCGCACTGGTTAGATAAATAGCTTCGGTGCGGTTACGTGCATGCAGTTTTTCAAAAATATTTTGTACATGTTTATGGACGGTCGACTCTGCAATTGAGAGTTTCTATGGCTATTTCTCGGTTTTTTCGACCTTTGCGCATCAGATCAAGAATCTGTTTTTCGCGTTCAGTCAACGGTCTTGGCAAATTGCTACTGGCATCGAGTAAAAGTGCTCCTTCTCCGGCGATAGCGCGCGCTGCACGTCGTGACGTGCGGTAAGAGACCGCTGCTGATATCAGGCTACTATAAGGAGTACTAACTTTCCAGTATGAACGTAGATAAGCTAGGACCTGCGCTGCAAATGCACCTGGGATACAGAGGTCATTACGTGCAGCACAGTGTATCGCGTGAATAAGAGCATCTGGTTCAATATCTTTGGTGATGTAACCAATAGCTCCTTTTGGATCGCCTGAAACAGTAGTTGTTCTTGATGAGATGAGGTGAAAATTATGACTCGTGAGTGTGGGGAGCAGGCCAGAACGCGTTCGGTCGCGTCGAAGCCACTACAATCCGGCATATCGACATCCATCAGCACTACATCAGGTTGTGTCTGAGTTGCCTGGAGTTCGGCTTCTTGTCCATTACATGCCTCGGCAACCACCTTAATATCAGCTTCTTTTTCGACCACCTCGCGCACCGCACGACGCATTAATGAGTGGTCATCGACAATCAAAATATTTACCATTTGTGTCAACCTCTTTCTACTTCTGCAACCCCTGAAAATGGTATGAGCGTTACACAACTTAGTTAGCTAGAAATGTGTACACTCACTCTATACTATACGCCTGAATTCAAGAAGCGGACAGTATTCCCCACCCTTTTAGAGCAGAAATTAACGCGGATAGTGTTAGCATCCTTGAAATAGCAAAAAGAGGAAGATAGTATATTTTTTTATATTTGTTAGCACTGATGCATCATATGAAAAGAAATTCTCTTCATCGACCCTCATTATTTCTTGCGTCCACTGTCGCTCTGTGTTATACTTCACTCTCGGAGTGGGCGAGTCCTGCTCATTTGTTGATTAAAACATACATATATTAAAGTACACACGCTCTCTGGAAAAGCGCTGACCCTGGGGTCCATAACTTCTATAGATGTTTGGAGCCAGATACGTTTGCCTTAGGGGACCCTGACGCCATTAAGTGAGAGCGGAGGATCAAGGGAGGTCCGTTTTTTGGCTAACATCATTTCGATGAAACAATTGTTAGAAGCTGGTGTGCATTTTGGGCACCAGACACGTCGCTGGAATCCGAAGATGCAGCAGTTTATCTTCATGGACCGTAATGGGATCCATATTATCGATCTCCAGCAGACGGTGACACGCTTGAATGACGCCTACAAGTTTGTAGAGCAGTTGGTCGCCGGTGGCGGTACATTGCTCTTTGTGGGTACGAAAAAGCAGGCACAAGAAGCTGTAGCTGAAGAAGCTAAACGTTGCGGTATGTTCTTTGTCAATCAGCGTTGGCTCGGTGGTATGTTGACCAATTTCAAGACTATCCAATCGCGTATTACTTATCTGCGTGAGTTGGAAACTCGCCGGGATCGTGGCGAGTTTGAGCGCCTGCCCAAAAAAGAAGTTCAGCACATGCAGGATGAAATCCAACGGTTGGATCGCATTCTGGGCGGTATTAGAGATATGCGCCGTTTACCAACGGCTATCTTTATTATCGATACCCGTAAAGAGCGGACTGCTGTGATGGAAGCCCGCCGTTTGGAAATTCCAATCATTGCGTTAGCTGATACCAATTGTGATCCTGACGAAATGGATTATCCAATTCCTGCTAATGACGATGCTATTCGTGCCGTTCGCTTGCTCTGTGCAAAAATTGCGGACGCCGCTGTTGAGGGTCGCCGCGAGCTTGAGGCCCAGCAGAAAGATGCCGATCCAGGTGAGAACGAAACACCATTGGAAGAGATTGTCGCAGCACCAGTGCCTACGCACGAGGTTTCAGCGCCTGCTCCCGTGGTAGAGGCTTCGACACCTGCCCCAGTCGTAGAAGAAGTGGTAGAAGTGGTAGAAACCCCGGCGGCAGAGGTTTCAGCGCCTGCTCCTACAAATGTAGAACCCACAATAGAGTCGGCACCCGCTGCAGTTGCAGAGCCGGAATTGGTTTCCAAAGAGGCTCATTAGTCAACAATCAAGAAATGGTATTGGTGGGAGAAAAGGGGCGTATCTGCCCTTGACTCCCGCCTTTTTGTGTACATATATTGCCCTATGATGTATGATTTGAGCGCGTAAATGCTCATTTTATATTTGTCAAGCACTCAGAGACCAAAAAAATGGACAGCAGTTGTTGTGTGCCCTAGAAGATCTGAGTATCATATAGAGCAGATTGAGGAGAAATTATAGCATGGAGTTCATAGCCGCAGACGTAAAAAAGTTGCGTGAAGAGACAGGTGCTACGTTCGTCGATTGTAAGAAAGCACTAACCGAGTCCCAGTCATGGAAAGATGCGGTCAAATATCTGGAAGGTCGTCGCGATAAGAAGGCGGAAAAGATGGTAACCGCTGGCCGCGAAACGAAAGAGGGCGGTGTCTTTTCGTATGTTCACCATAATAATCGTATTGGTGTGCTGATTGAGTTGAACTGTAATACCGACTTTGTAGCTCGTAGCGAAAGTTTCCGCAATCTTGCTAACGATCTGGCGCTACAGATTGTTGGTGTTGCTCCTAAATACGTAAACTATGAGGATGTTCCGGCTGAAATCATTGAGGCATCCCGTCAGAGATTTGCTGAGGACCCTTCGATGGCACGTGTCCCTGAGGCACGCAAAGAAGATGTTCTCAAAGGGAAACTCAATAAAGAGTTTAGCGAGCAGGTTCTGATGTTACAAACCTGGGTGAAAGACGATACAATAACCATCAATGATCTCGTGCGTCGAGTCATTTCTGCGACTGGTGAAAATATCGTTGTACGCCGTTTCAGCCGCTTTGCGCTGGGAGAGTAATTCAGCAGTTTTCAGACAGTACTCTGGCGGATATCTCCCATAAGGGATATCTGATGTAGATTGTAGAAAACAGCAAAAACCAAGAGGCATTCCTCACGGTCGCGTACAAGGGAGAATGGAAATATGTCAGGCGAACCAAAATATCGGCGCATTCTGCTCAAATTGAGTGGCGAAGCACTTGGTCCGCATGGACCCGGTATTGACGCCGATACCGTACGGCGTATCGCAGGCGAGATCAAAAGTGTACATAACTTAGGCGTGGAGGTTGCGCTGGTAATCGGCGGTGGCAATATGTGGCGCGGCGCTGATGCTGCTGCGACAGGCATTGATCGCGGAACTGCTGACTATGTTGGTATGCTAGCGACAGTCATGAATTCGCTGGTTATGCAGGATGCGATGGAAAAATTAGGTATTAGTACACGGGTCCAGACCGCTATCGAAATGCCACCTGTGGCTGAGCCTTTTATTCGCCGCCGTGCTGTACGCCATCTCGAAAAGAGGCGTGTGGTTATTCTCGCTGCTGGTAGTGGGAATCCATTCTTTACAACTGATACCGCTGCTGCATTGCGTGCTGTTGAACTCAATGCACAGGTGTTGCTCAAAGCGACCAAGGTGGATGGGATCTATGATGAGGATCCGGTTCATAATCCGCAGGCTCATCGTTTTGAAGCGTTGAGCTATATGCAGGCATTGAACATGGGTCTCAAGGTCATGGATAGTACTGCCCTTTCTTTGTGTAAGGATAATAACATGCCGATTTTGGTTTTCAATTTGCATCAGCCAGGTGCTCTGGAAGCCATTATGCGGGGTGAAAAGTGTGGTACACTGGTCACTAATGACGTGAAAGAACCTGTTTAGTCGTGCAATATGTTGCACTACTTCTTTCGTCACGTCCCGTTTTTGAGGTGCATCTGGTGCCTAGAGAAAAGGGAGTATGCAATGACAGAAGATTTACTTGGCGATGCAGAACGACGGATGCAAAAAGCAGTTGAAGCTTTGAAGCAAGATTTCAATGTTATTCGTGCCGGTCGGGCGAGTTCTGCTTTGATAGATCGAATTACTATAGATTATTATGGTGCCGCAACACCAATTAATCAGGTGGCCTCCGTCACTATTCCTGAGGCACGCCTGTTGATGATTTCGCCCTGGGACAAAAAATTATTGGGGGATATCGAAAAGGCTATTCAGAAGTCTGATCTCGGTATCAATCCAAATAATAATGGAGAAACGATTCGCCTGGTGATTCCGCCTATGAGTGAAGAGCGGCGGCGGGATCTGGTGAAGACTCTGCATAAAAAATCTGATGAACATAAAGTTGCGATTCGCAATATCCGTCGCGATACTCAGGATAAATTGCGCGATCGTGAAAAGAAAAAAGAAGTTTCTGAAGATGAGCTTAAACGCAGTACTGACCGACTGCAAAAGCTCACTGATCGTTTCATCGATGAGATGGATAAGATCGGGAAAGCAAAGGAACTGGAGATCCTGGAGGTCTAACTTTGGCCAAGATGCAACAATTCTTTTCAAGAGGAAAAGAGAAGAATTTAGAGCAAACGACCCTTGTCGCATCTGAGAAGCAGCCGCCTTTGCGTCACATTGCCATCATTATGGATGGCAATGGGCGCTGGGCCTCAAAGAGGCACCTGCCTCGTCTTGCTGGACATAAGGCAGGTGTTTCTGCGCTCCGGCGTGTGGTGCAGTTTGCTTCCGACGAAAAGAAGGTTGACTTAATTAGTGTGTATGCCTTTTCAACTGAGAATTGGGGGCGACCAAAGCCTGAAGTTGAAGGCTTGATGCGTCTATTTTGGGAGACCATTCGTTCAGATGTGGAAAGACTGCACCGCGATGGGGTTCGTTTGCGTCATCTTGGTCGATTGTACAATCTGTCTCCCGACATCCAGCGCGCCATACATGAGTCGGTTGAATTGACAAAGAATAATACAGGTATCGGGCTTAATCTCTGTTTCAACTATGGAGGACGAGCCGAATTAGTCGATGCAATTCGCCAGATGATGGTTGATGGGCGCGATCCAGAGACGATCGATGAAGATTTGATTGCCTCTTATTTATATACGCGCGATCTTCCTGATCCTGATATGGTGATTCGTACTGCTGGTGAGATGCGCGTGAGCAATTTTCTTATCTGGCAATCGGCCTATAGCGAGTATTATGCGACGTCTACTCTCTGGCCTGACTTTGGGCCTGACGATTTGGTGGCAGCCCTCGACAGTTATTATCAGCGTAGGCGGCGTTTTGGTCTGCTAGATGTGCCCTCAAAGTAGGGAATAATGATAGAATACGTAGGGTAACCTGATTACTGCTCTACGTATTCTTTTTTTATGGGTATAATTTTCTCTTTGCTATATACACAAGTTGGTGTTAGCTGAATAGAGATGGTCGCATATGTAATAGCATTGAAAAGCTCTCAAGGTGCGTACTTTGCTCTGATAAGATGGCATTACTGCGTGTTATGATAAAATAGAACTTGACTGAGGATGTGAATTGTTTGCAAGGCACAAGTAAACAACATAAAATGATGGGTTTGAATGAACCCGAAAGAAAAGAGAAATCGTCTGTAGGCCAACGCTTGTTGACCGCAGGTCTCGCGATTCCTGTGGTGCTCCTCTTGGTTTGGTTTGGTGGCTGGGTTTCCTTCGCTGGTTGTGCGTTGGTGGTCGTGTTGGGGACACTTGAACTGCATACGATGTTAACAAAAGCGGGCTATCGTCCATTAATCTGGATGAGTTTTGGCCTGAGCTTCCTTTTTTTACTCTCAGCGATGTTTCCGGCTCAGAGACTTCTTCTTTTGCAGATTGGCGTGGGAGTTTATGCGATTCTCTCTTTTTGTTGGCTGTTTTGGCGTCCAACCCTTGAGGGAACGATGGTAGATTGGGCTTTGACTCTCGCTGTGCCTGTCTATCTTGGTTGGTCAATGAGCTACTTTTTGTTGTTGCGCGGGTATGAAGTGGGCTCCTTCCATTTGATGGTTGGCTCCTGGGTCTCTTTACCTCCAGGGGCATGGTGGTTGTTGACGGCTCTCCTTGGTGTCTGGGGTTTCGATGCGGCTGCCTTTTTTTCGGGACGCTATCTGGGACGCCATAAACTTGCTCCCCGTATTAGCCCAGGAAAAACATGGGAGGGCGTCGTTGGAGGACTGGTGCTTTCGGTCATTGCTTGTGTGGTGTTAACCGTGATTCCACTTGGTGTTCCCTGGTATTTGGCGATTCTGCTGGGGCTTCTGATTGGAATTGCATCTACCTTTGGTGATCTTGCTGAGTCAGTTATTAAACGCCAGATGCATGTAAAAGATAGCGGGCAGATTATGCCCGGTCATGGTGGTATGTTGGATCGTATTGATAGTCTGTTATTTGCTATTATTGTGGTTTATATATTTGCTTTGTTTTTTCTCTAATACCTGGATGGTTGTAGAAACACGACATGGACGCAGAGACACATGAAATATACGATGTTTATTGACAACTATACCTGGCTAAGCGTGCTTGATTTGAAGAGCAATAGTCCAATTTGTCTTACTATACTCTGTTTTCATTCATCCATGCTATAATCAGGTTGTGAGATAAAACTGAATCGTTGCTTGCGTAGTGTGAGAACGTTAACATATTCTTATGGATTAAATAGTTATGACTATGTTTCCTAAACGTATTGCTTTGCTAGGAAGTACAGGTTCAATCGGGCGACAAACTCTCGATGTTGTGAGGCGTTTCCCTGAACATTTCCGCATCGTTGCGATGGCGGCACGTAGCAATGTTGATTTGCTGGCGCAACAGGTACAAGAGTTTCAACCAGAGCTAGTGACTTGCTATGCTGATTCGCCAGAAGTTGAGGCAAAGGCGCGTCGTCTCTTACCACAGGCGTTGCTAGGTGAGCAGGGACTGTTAGCGGTGGCTACTCATTCCGATGTGGATGTGTTGGTGGCAGCAACTTCCGGTCTGGTTGGATTGGTACCTACGTTGGCCGCGATTGGTGCTGGTAAGGCTATCGCCATTGCGAATAAAGAGACATTGGTGATGGGGGGTCATCTTGTAACACAGGCTGCTCAACGGGCTGGTGTGCCGATTTTTCCGATTGACAGCGAGCATAGTGCCATCTGGCAGTGTTTGCGTGGCGAAGAAAAGAATGAGATTCATCGTCTGTTGTTGACTGCCTCGGGAGGGCCCTTTAGGACGACTCCGCTAGACGAACTGATGAAGGTGACGGTGAAGCAAGCTTTGTCTCATCCAACCTGGCAAATGGGGCCGAAGATCACGATTGATAGCTCTACCCTGATGAATAAGGGTTTGGAGGTGATTGAGTCCCATTGGCTTTTTGACGTTCCTTATGAGCAGATAGAGGTGGTAGTGCAACCAGAAAGCATAATCCACTCTATGGTCGAGTTTATCGATGGCTCGATAAAAATGCAGGCTAGTCTGCCAAGTATGCATCTTCCTATTATGAATGCTCTGGGATATCCTCATCGTCTTGATGCAGCGTCAACGGATTTTATTCGCGAATTGCATTGGGCTGATGTGGCTGCTCTCCATTTTGAAGATCTCGATTTATCTCGTTTCCCATGTTTTCGTCTGGCTGTTGAAGCAGGGAAACGTGGTGGAACCTATCCTTGTGTACTCGTCGGTGCTGATGAAGAGGCTGTTGAATTGTTCCTGGCTGGCAAGATTGGATATGTTGAGATTGCTCAGTTGATTGAAGGTGCGCTGGAACGCCACCAATCCGTTGAACAACCTGATGTAGCTACAACTCTTGAGGCTTGTGCCTGGGGACGTCGTGCAGTGCGCGAGATGTGGAAGAAACATGTCTAGCTACACTTCTCTGGATGTTCCTGCTGCAATGTTGCTCCACGAGTGTGTATCAGAAGGAGCGGGAAATAGTGGACACAATTCCTTGATGGGATTTTGTGTGAGTAAAGGAAAATGGGATGAGCTGGTATATACTCGCTGTTATTCCAGTCTTTGCATTGCTTGTGTTTGTGCATGAGCTTGGTCATTTTTTGACGGCGAAGTGGGCTGGTATTCGTGTAGAAGAGTTTGGTATTGGTATCCCTCCTAATATTGTCAGTGTGCGCAAGCGTGACCGAGGAGGATGGGAAGTAATGTGGTTGGGTCGGGGAAGTTCGGTGGATACCAGTAATATCCAAAATCCTTTCAATGGCGTCAGTGGTGGCAAGGGAGCTACCGCGTCTGAACGTCCACACCATACTATTTACTCGCTCAATCTTTTGCCAATCGGCGGTTTTGTACGGATGCCAGGTGAAAGCGGTGATGTTCTTGATGAAGATGGTCACTATGATGCTGGTTCGTTCGCAGCTAAACCTGCTGGCAAACGTATTGTTGTGCTGTGCGCTGGCGTGTTTATGAATTTCCTGTTGGGCATTGCTCTCTTTACGGTTGCTTATGGTCTGGGAGAACCGGTCATTTCCAATGAGGCAATCGTAGGATCAGTTGGGGCGAATTCTCCAGCCGCTGTGGCCGGTTTACAGGCGAATGATAAAATCCTGACCGTCAATGGGAAGAAAGTTCAAGATTTTACTGGTGTGTCAACAACTGTGAGCCAGGTACTTGCAACTGCAAAGAGTAGTGGTACTGCCACAGTGCCTGTTCACTTAACGGTACTGCGTAGTAACGAGAAGACCCCTATCGCTGTGACCGTTGCCGCCCGTCTTCATCCGCCCGCCGGAGAAGGTGCGATGGGGATAGATAGTAAAGTTGAGATCATGCATTATCCTTTATGGCAAGCTCCATTTCGAGGAATGGTGCATACTGTTCAGTTTATTCATGATTATCTGTCAATTATAGGCAAAATGATTGTTGGCGCTATTCAGCCACAAATTTCAGGGCCGGTGGGCATTGCGCAGGTGACCCAGACCGTTGCATCAGAAACGCCTACAATCGGATGGTGGCCCATTTTAAGTCTTACTGCTGCTTTAAGTATTAATCTAGCGATATTTAATATCTTACCATTCCCCGCTTTGGATGGTGGACGCGTCTTTCTTATATTAGTGGAATTATTGCGTGGTGGGAAGCGTCTAAAACCAGAGCGCGAAGGTCTTATAAATCTGGTTGGTTTTGCCTTACTATTAGTCCTGATGGTTGTGGTCACTGTAAGTGACATTATGCATTGGGGAAGCTAAACGGAGCTCAATTTCAGTTATGCGAAAAAAAACACGACAAATACATGTAGGAAATGTTGCGATTGGCGGAGGCGCGCCCGTCTCTGTACAATCTATGACCACTACCTATACGCGTGATGTAGAGTCCACTGTTGCTCAAATTTATCGCCTACAGGATGTTGGCTGTGAGATCGTGCGCGTTGCGGTCCCTGAAATGGATGATGCGGTTGTATTAGGCGAAATTAAGCGACGTATCAATATTCCCCTCGTGGCCGATATTCATTATAATCCAGAGTTAGCTTTAGAATCGATCCGTCAGGGGATTGATAAAGTACGTATTAATCCTGGAAATCTCCTCAAAGGCCGTGAGTCTTTGGAGAAAATCGTTCTGGCAGCTAAAGAGCGTGGTGTTGCAATGCGTATTGGTGTGAACTCTGGTTCGATTGATGCAATAGATAAGGGTGCTCAGATGCAGCGTGTTCAGGTGCGCTTGCGTGATGATGGGACCCTGGAGCGTTCTGATCCAGCAGAAGCACGACGCATTGAGCGCGAGCGTTTAGCTGAGCGCATGGTGGTCAAAGCACTGGAATATATTAGCTGGTGTGAAGCTTTGGACTATCATGAGATCGATGTCTCTTTGAAATCTTCGACTGTCTTAACTGCCATCGAAGCATATCGTCGTTTCTCGCAGCGTTCTGACTATCCAATACACCTGGGTATCACAGAGGCTGGCACGCTTGTCTCTGGTTCCGTGAAATCCTCCGTTGGATTGGGTATCCTGCTGGCTGAAGGTATTGGTGATACTCTACGCGTTAGTTTGAGTGCAGAACCTGAGGAGGAGATTCCTGTCGCTTTTGAAATTCTGCGTTCTCTTGAATTGCGTAATCGAGGCGTAACCTTCGTCTCTTGTCCATCGTGTGGCCGCGTCGAGATTGATGTGATCAGCGTCGCCAACGAGGTTGAAAAACGTTTATCCAAGGTGCAAACGCCGATCCAGGTTGCTGTGATGGGATGTGTCGTGAACGGTCCTGGAGAGTCACGAGATGCCGATGTGGGTCTTGCTGGTGGCAAGGGCAAAGGGGTAATCTTCCGTAAAGGTCTAGTCGTCAAGACTGTACCTGAAGACCAGTTTCTAGATGCTGTCCTTAAGGAGGTCGCCAGTCTCCTGCCTGAAGCAGAAGCCAGACTCGTCTATCCAGAGGGTGGTATTAGTGCGATTGCGGGTACCCATCGTACACGCGACGAAGGTATGAATATTCCAATTTTGCCGAGAGCATAACTTAGTTTTTTCTGGATATGCTTTTATTGAAGCGTTGTGGCTAAATAATTATTTGCTACAACGCTTCTTTTCGTCATCGTGCCACCTATGCAGGTCACTTTGTCCTAAGGTACGACGTAGGCTGCGTTTCTGAAAACAAGGATAAAGAGATAAAGATGGGGAAGAGGACAAAAAAAGTGGTCATCCAGATGTAGATGACCGTGGTGGGCGATACAGAACTTCGAATCTGTGACCTCTACGATGTCAACGTAGCGCTCTAACCAACTGAGCTAATCGCCCTCAATACGAACAAGCATAACAGAAATAGTTGCTCGAGTGGGCGATACAGAACTTGAATCTGTGACCTCTACGATGTCAACGTAGCGCTCTAACCAACTGAGCTAATCGCCCTTAACGCTGACAATAATAGCACGCGCAGTGCATCTTGTCAATTGTTTTGGCCGCTTTCTCAGGGCTCTTCGAAGGTTCGAAAAGTCCTGAGCATTTTATGGTTTTGGGACAGGTTTCTTCCATAATATTTTTACTCACTTTGTCTTCATTCACAAGTGCTGAACGACCTTGACCAGGAAAGAACAAACATAGCTCTTCAATTTTTTGTGCTGACACAAATCTTTTGTAAGTTATCGTAAGTACTAGAAAAGCATGACAGTAACTTGATTCTATATAAATACGATGGTATACTTCGTCGAGTATTGAGGCTATAAACCTGTATATATTTGAGAATGTGTCTACTACCCCTGGGGCTAGATATGCCATTGCAAGCGTGCTTGGATATGCTTTTTTGTTTTTTGAGATGCTCCAATTAGTCTGCGTGCATGTCTGGTTTACATGGGTTTGATCGAATAAAATGTACCATCTCTGTTCGCCGTAGGAAGGTGTGGCCTGTATGCTTGTTTCAGCTCAAGGACGGATGCTGAAGGGTCGACGCATGATGAGCGGTTACTATAACAGCCGCATGTGGGCAAGAGCCGCTGGATTATTTTTCCTTTGTTGTATTGTTACACTAGAATTTTCGCCGTTTTTCTCATTGTCTGCTAGCGCGCAACAATCTCATATACAGAAGGCTTCTGACACATGTAGTCAGGCGTATTTTTCTTCTGATGGAAATCCATACGCTCTTTGTCCAGGACCCTATCCAACAGGCGGAAATTGTGTTTGGTGGGCCTGGGAACAATGGCATTCGCTTAATTATAATCTTCCTCCGACTTGGGGAAATGCTGCTGATTGGGCTGTCGATGCTCAAGCTTCTGGTTTAACCTTAGGAACAACTCCTCGTGTGGGTTCAATCGCGGTTTTTCCTGTCGACGATGGATATTGGGCAGCTGGACCGGCTGGCCATGTGGCCTTTGTGACATCTGTAAGTGGCGATGGCTCGACTTTTGATGTGACTTATCAAAATTATGGCGATGCTCAATATATGTATACAGGCACGAATTATAGTGTGTCACTGATCAATGAGCCACAGTTTCAGAATGGTCAGTTGCGATTTATTTATTTCCCCCAGGCGATTGATGAAAAGTTATTTGCTCAACTTCCGGGCATTGATGGCGTTGCTGATCCAACGGCTGCTGTGCAACAGGCCAATAATGCATTGAATACGCCGACAACCAATCGACGGCAAATGTCGGTACAGATACCAGCGCGAGCGTGACACAGCAGCCACAGACAACATATACGAGTGATCGCATCGCGCTAGGCCTTTCTCCTGCCTCATCAGATCAGGAGTACAACGCTGATTTTACTGGTACCGGTACGAATAGTCTACTCCTCTACAATCGGCAGCAAGGCAAACTTCAGATTTATAGACTGAATCAGCAGAGAGTGATGGCACAGAAGGTGCGTCCGCATATATCTGCTGACGGATCACTTAATGATAATCTTTTTCAGGTTCCGGCGGCCGATTCACCAATAGTGAATCTCGGTGACTCGATTACTCCTGATGGTACGTGGGGTTCGTCACTGGATATTTATATAGGTAATTTTTCAGGCGGTAAGGCATCTGAAATTTTGTTGTATGACCGTGTAGCAGGGACGATACAACTTATAAGCTTGACATCAGATTTTCACATCAAAAAGCATGTAACGATTCCGGATATTGGTACGGACTGGGAACTCGCTGTTGGACGTTTCAATGGGAAAAGTAGTGGCGTTTTTATGTATAAACGCTATGCTATAACTACAAGTAATGTCTCTGATTCCCCTTTGCCATCTGATACGAATAATCAGAGCGGTCCGACTAACTCAGTAGCAACACAACCTGCCGTAACAAACAAGTTGCCTACTAGCAGTTCAACGCCTCAGGCGACGTCTACTGTAAAAGCGGTTCCTACGCCAACACCGACCTCTACAGCAACGCCTGTTGCTACGGTGACGCCAACACCGACTTCGACAGTGGTGGCTACGCCTGATCCAACACCTACGGTGACTGCGACGCCTGTGGTCACCGCAACCCCCACTGCGACTGTCGTTCCCAGCGCAACGCCTACCGCGGTTCCTACCGTAGTGGCAACTCCAACAACACCGCCAGTCACAGCACCTACGGCAGTACCGCCTGCCGTTGTAACGACGCCAACGGCAGCGAATACTGTAAAAGCGACTTCAACGAATAGTTTGGCTACGCAGAATGTGAGCTATGATGTACCATCTGCATCTACATTGAATCAAGGCTCAACCCCTGATCAGGGCGGTGATCTTAGTGGTACACAATTGGCTGATTGGGAGAAGCAGGGACGTTCAGCGAATATTATGCTGCTGGACTTTAATGCCAACTTGACTATTCGCGATCGTCAAATGTATACGCTCTGGCATGCCAATTGGGAGGTGTATGTTGGTCGTTTCGTCAATACGCAGCAAGATGGCATTTTCCTGTATGACCGTACAGAGGGAGAAGGCCGTATCATGGATTTTGATCAGCATCTGCTAGTCAATGACTATCATGAACTGCATAATCTGGGAAGTAGTTGGGTTGTTTACAGCGGAGATTTTACGAATTCTGGACGTTCTCAACTCTTACTATATGATCCTAGTAGCGGTGATATCAATGTTTTGCAGTTTAACGCGAAACTGGCTTTGACCAAAACGAAGACGTTATCAAATGTAGGGACGCATCAGGTGTTGTATGTTGGTCATTTCGGTTTACCTACACTTAGCGTGATGTTATACGATGTGCAGAATGCCCAGAGTACTTTCCTGGCATTTGATCAAAATATCAATGTCACTCATCAGTATCTGGTGAAAACATGGGATCAGAATTGGCAGATTCTAGTGGGCGATTTTGTTGATCAGCAGGATTGTGCGCAGGATGTAAATTGCGCTAAGAACGATACACTCCTTGTGCTTAATCGTCAAACTGGCCAGCTTGAGCAATATGTTTTCTCTTTTGGCAGAGAATTTTCTATCTATGATAATCGCGCTCAGGGCTTTTTACGTGATGGTGTACCGGTGCAAGAGCATGTACAATCTGTCGATACCACACTTTTTAGTCTGGTGGACTCATTGAGTACTCCCATCAGAAATGAGGAGCTTTATTAAGGTCAAAATCGTGATACAATAGCGGTTATGCAGCATGTATTTTTGATAGGGCTGTCTGGGAGTGGAAAAAGCACCGTTGGACGTTTGCTGGCTCAACACCTGGGACGCCTTTTAATTGATATCGATGCGCTCATCGAACAGGAATATGGAGAACGTATTCCTGTAATCTTTAATCGACATGGTGAAGCGTATTTTCGCTCTCTAGAGAGCCGCATATTGGCCCAGGCGGTTCAACATCGTGATGAGGCTATCATCGTTACTGGTGGTGGTGTTGTTGTGTTGGCAGAGAATCGTGCCTTGATGGTTCGACATGGCGTGCGCGTTTTTATGCAAGTTGCTCCCCATGTCTCATTAGCACGATTGCAAGCTCAACATGCCCGCGAGCAGCAGCAGGGCTATACTCCTGAGATTCGCCCCCTCTTATCCGGCCCCGATCCTCTGACGAATCTTCAAGAGATGTTGACTGCTCGTGAGCTATGGTATAGAGAAGCGGAAGTTATCTGTTCCACTCAGGATAAAAGTGTTGAGCAGATAACTATGGAGATTATAGCTATGCTTACTGATTTAAATCTGTCCGCTAAGGTAGATCCAATTGTGCGTCATGTCCATGTTGGTATTGGATATGATGCTGTGGTAGATTGGGGAGGACTTCGCCGTCTGCCATTTTACCTTCAACAGTTGCAGATGCCGCCGCGCGTCTTTGTTGTGACAGATAGTAATATTCATGATATATATATTCCTTCCATGGTGGAAAATTTGATTGCCGCTGGCTTTGAACCTCATGTGTACGCTATTCCCGCTGGTGAGGGGAGTAAGTCCCAGCAGCAGCTTTTTATGCTTTATGATTGGCTGTTAGAACTTCATGCTGAAAGGCGAGAAGCAATCATCGCACTAGGCGGTGGCGTCGTTGGTGATCTTGTTGGCTTTGCAGCCTCCACGTATTTGCGAGGGGTCCCGCTGATCCAGATTCCAACCTCTCTGCTAGCACAGGTCGATTCGGCCATTGGAGGCAAAACCGGCATCAATCATACGCGCGGGAAAAATTTGATTGGTGCTTTCTATCATCCTCGACTGGTACTGGCTGACCCTTCAGTACTCTCTTCGTTGCCTGTGCGTTCTCGGACAGAGGGATGGGCAGAAATTGTAAAGTATGGTATCATACTTGACGCTGAGTTGTTCACACTATTAGATGCACATGCAGATGTATTACGCAAATTTTCACAGGTTCCAGCGGCACTGCTTTGTCAGATCATTGCGCGTTGTATTGATTTAAAAGTAGCGGTGATAGAGAATGATGAGCGTGAGCAAGGCCTTCGCGCTATCTTAAATTATGGGCACACCTTCGGTCATGCTCTAGAAAACGTCTCTGGCTATGGTGAGTGGTTACACGGTGAGGCCGTTTCCATCGGTATGGTTGTTGCGGCTGCGCTGGCTCAGGAGGCTGGTCTATTTGCAGCAAGTGATGTGGCTCGTCAAAACCAACTGCTGGCTGCTCTGGGATTACCTATTGTGTATTCGGGTTCTGCGCAGGCACGTGATATTTTGGTGGCTATGCAACTTGATAAAAAGGTTGTTGGAAAACAGCTGCGTTGGATTATGCCCAAAAAGATCGGTGAGGTAGTTGCTATGCCATTACCTGCTGAACTGGTTGAACGCGTTGTTTCATCATTTATGGAAGAGAAGTAGAAGTGCATGCTTAATTTCCTCATTTTAAGTGGCCCCAACCTTAATATGTTGGGGACGACGCGTGAAGCCGCTATTTATGGTACGATGACCCTGGAACAAATCCATGATGCGGTTCGTCAGCGTGCTGCGACTTTAGGGGTAAGTGCGGACTGTTTTCAGTCAAATTATGAGGGCGCTTTGATCGATTACATTCAACAGCACCGTGAGCACTCGGCTGGTATTGTGATGAATCCGGGAGCCTTTACTCATTATTCGATTGCTATACGCGATGCCATTGCTGATGCTCGGCTTCCAACAATCGAGGTTCATTTAAGTAATGTCTATGCACGCGAGGAGTTTCGACATCATTCGGTAATTGCTCCGGTCTGTCGAGGACAGATAGCTGGCCTTGGTTGGCGTGGCTACGTTCTGGCTCTAGAAGCATTGACAGCCCTGATAAACGAGTAAATAGAAGGAGATATTGCTATGAGTCAAGAGCGCATACAACAATTTCGGGCATGGATCGCGGAACAAGGTATCGACGTATTTTGCGTGATGCAACCCCAGAGTGCCTCATATTTGAGTGGCTGGCTGAATGATGAGGAAGGTGCGAATATTCTCCTGGTAAGTGCGCAGCAGCAATTCCTTTTGACAAATCATTTGTATGCCGAAGTTGCTGGGCGGCAATCGCCTGGATGGAATGTGGTCATCCCTACAGGCCGTAAAATTGCGGACACTATTGCTCATTTGGGTCAGGAGCATGGTTGGAAGAAGATTGGTTTTGAATCTCCTGTTATTCGCTATGCTACCTATGAGCAAATTCGACAGGCTGGTGAAGGTATTTTTACGTTACAGCCTTTTGATGAGAATATCGTAGAGCAATTGCGCTATATTAAGCAGCCTTACGAAATGGAAGCATTACGACGGGCTATTGCTATTACGGATGAGACATTTGCTCATCTCTGTCAGTGGATTCAGGCTGGAATGACTGAGAAAGCCGTTGCATTAGAGATCGCGCGTAAGATGGTCGAACTGGGTGCTGATAGTACCTCCTTTGATTCTATTGTCGCTTCTGGTCCAAATGGTTCAATGCCCCATGCTATTCCGAGTGAGCGTCGCATTCAGCTTGGAGAGTTGATCACCATTGATATGGGCGCACGCTATAAAGGCTACTGTGCAGATATGACGCGAACAATCTGTCTTGGCGAGCCTGCCGAGCCTCGCATGAAAGAGGTCTATGCGGCGGTATTGAAGGCTATGAAGACGTGTGAACAACAGTTACGTGCTGGCCTTACAGGACGTGAGGCAGATGCCCTGGCTCGTGATGTGCTGGCGGATGCCGGTCTCGCTGAATATTATATCCATTCTACTGGTCATGGGGTTGGCCTTGAGATTCATGAGCATCCCTCCCTTGCACAACGTGCCCCTGAGAATTTCAAATTGCCGGTGGGCTGTGTCGTGACTGTTGAACCAGGTGTGTATATCCCTGGTTGGACTGGTACACGTGTAGAGGATTGTGTATTGGTAAAAGAAGATAGTGTTGAAATATTAACACAATCACCAACTGAATTGGTGATCCCACGTTAAAGGAGTGTCCTTATATGATATCAACTGGCGATTTGAAAAAAGGTGTGACTATTGAGTTTGAGGGACAGATCTGCTCCCTTATTGAATGGCAGCATGTGAAAATTGGGCGCGGTGGGGCTATTGTACGCATGAAGCTCCGTAATCTCCGCTCCAGTTCTATCGTTGATCGTACGTGTGATGCAGGTGATAAGTTCAAGCGTGTTTTTCTGGACCGTGCTACGGTGACATATCAATATCAAGAGGGTGAGCAATACCATTTTATGGATACCCGCTCGTACGATGATGTTGTTTTGACTGAAGCTCAGCTGGGTGAGGCGAAGGACTATCTGATCGATAACCTGGAATTGGATATCGTAAGCTATAATGAAGAGCCTTTGTCGGTTGAATTGCCTGAGAAGCTTGTGTTGCGTGTGGCATATGCCGAACCAGGTTTCAAGGGTGATACCGCTACTGGTGGCACGAAATCTGCTACCACTGAAACTGGTCTGGTTGTACACGTCCCGTTGTTTGTCTCTACTGGTGATCTTATTCGTGTCAACACCACCACTGGAGCCTATGTAGAGCGTGCATAGGAACACATGTGTGTTCCATATCTCTTTTCGAGTATGGCCGTCCAGGCCTGCTCGAAAAAATAGAGCGTATATGGAGTCTTCTATGAACTACAACAATCAGTATCCTTATAAAGTTAAAACAGACGTCGAAGAAGATACCTCTTCTGCTCAACAGGTGAGCGTTGGGCAGTTGCGACGCCTGGTACAGCTGCTTGATGAGAGCGATGTCTCTGAAATAGAGGTGAAGCGAGCCCATGAGGGGATGCACTTAGTGCTGCGTAAGGCTAAAGTGCAAATAGGCAGCGAAGCCAGCGGATATTCAGTCCTCATGGCTGGGGAGTCCAACAGTTCAGGGTCTTCCTCGGAAATAGGCACTGCCGATGCGAAACATACGATTATTGCTCCGCTGGTAGGTGTTTTTCATACCTGGGGAAAACCTAAGGGCGCTCCTGCGATTGCTCTTGGTGATCATATCCGGGTTGGTCAATTGGTAGGCACGATTCAATCATTAAATGTCCTAAATGAAGTTGAAAGTACTATTGCCGGAAACGTTGTTGAAATTCTAGCTCAGGATGGGCAACCCGTCGAATATGGACAGCCGTTGGTGGTCATCGATAGTTCAGAGGAGGCATGAGTTCTATGCCTCTTCTAGACACCCTTGGTACCCCATCTGCAATTAGTGTCTCAGTACTCTCTCTCTATCTCAAAGAGTTGTTAGAGACAAATGATATCTTGCAAAATGTTTGGGTCCATGGTGAGGTCTCGAACTGTAAAACATATCCCTCAGGCCATTGCTATTTTACATTGAAGGAGGGGGAGGCTCAGATATCCTGTGTTTTTTTTAAGTCTGCACGCTTGCGTACTTCTGCTCCGGCGTTGCGGGATGGTATGGCGCTGGCTGTCAATGGCCGCGTTTCATTTTATGAACGTGATGGAAAGTTACAGTTCTATGTCGATGAGGTTATGCCTCTTGGGGAAGGGGCTCTCTTTCGTCGGTTTGAACAATTAAAAGCACAATTAGAGGCAGAGGGGCTCTTTGCTCCTGACCGTAAACGCCCGCTACCTGAACAACCTGCGGTCATTGGAATTGTTACCTCTCCTCAAGCGGCGGCGTTACGCGATATCGTGCGCACATTGCGCAATCGCTATCCATTAGCTCGTGTCATTCTTTCGCCTGCGCTGGTACAAGGTGCTGAAGCGCCTGCCTCCATTGCGGCTGCCCTGGATCTCCTCAATGAACATGGCGAGGCAGATGTGGTGATTGTTGGTCGCGGCGGTGGTTCGATTGAAGAGCTCTGGGCCTTCAATGAAGAGGTGGTGGCACGGGCGATTGCTCGTTCTCGTATTCCTGTTATTAGTGGCGTTGGGCACGAAACAGATTTCACCATCGCTGATTTTGTTGCCGATCATCGAGCTTCTACACCAACGGCTGCCGCAACGGCCGCTGTGCCAGATATTACAGATTGGTACACAGATATTCTGGAAAAGCAGCAAATTTTGTCTGCTTTAATGGCGGCCAGGCTTGAGGATCTTGCTGAGCAACTGGCCTATCGCACACATGATTTACAGCGCCTTAGCCCACAGCATATGATTGTACAACGTAGGCAGCAACTTGATGAATACACAGATAGATTGCAAATTTCTTTCCAGCATGTATTGACTTTACGTGCTGAGCGATTGCGTGGAGCAAGCCTACAACTACACTCGTTAAGTCCGCTCTTAACTATTGCTCGTGGTTACACGGTTGTGCGACAACAACAGAATCAAGTAATTGTCACAAGTGTTCGACAAGTTCAAGCTGGTGACTCACTAACTATTCAAGTTCAAGATGGGCAGATACCTGTAGAGGTACGTCCAACATTACGTCTGACCTAAGGAACGATTTGGGGGAAGAAGATGGAAACGTTAACATTTGAAGAAGCATTTGAACAGCTCGAAGCCTCAATTACCGCATTACAAGAAGGGAAGGTCCCTTTAGAACAGGCATTACACCAGTATCAGAATGGCATGCAACTGGCACAGTACTGCAACGAACTTTTGCAGAAGGCAGAGCTTTCAGTGCAGCAACTTAGTGTGAATGAGGGTTCTGATACACTCTCTGTTTCACCACTTGAGCTGTAAAAGGGAGTTTTACTGCAAACGTTATGATAAATAATACAACTATCTTTGATAATCGCGTTTTGCTGGCAGCCTTTATGGCTTGGGCAATTGCGCAGGTAAGCAAGACTATCCTTGAGCTATTTAAGCAGCGCAGATTGTCTCTTAGCCGTCTTGTCTCTTCAGGTGGGATGCCTAGTTCCCATTCAGCCCTTGTGACTGGTTTGGCTACAGCTGCTGGACGTAAGCTTGGTATCCAGTCTGCTGACTTTGCTATCGCTGTTGTGCTGGCTGGTATTGTTATGTATGATGCTGCTGGTGTGCGCCGTGCGGTAAGTATCCAGGCACGTATCCTTAATCAAATGATTGAAGAAGCCTTCCAGGGAAGTCCTATGGCCGAGAAACGGTTACGCGAGCTGATAGGCCATACACCAATACAAGTTTTTGTTGGTGGCATCCTTGGTATCTGTGTGGGGGTGTTATTCACTATGTAATGTTTTCTACATAGAGAAAAAATGATGTTTATTTTATACATCTTATGATTTTGTTCTGCGTAAGAACTTTTGTACTAAATATTACGCCTTTCATACTCATATAGTACGGGCAATCTTTTTATTTGTTTAGCAAAAGATATTTATGCCCGTAGTATCTCCTGATCAAATCTCCAGACTTGCGCCTGAATTCAAAATTCTTCGAATGATACTTTTGGTTTCGTGCTACGAACGTGGGTTTTTACTGTGTGAAAGGCTTTCTACTTAATTATTGAGAAAAGAGTTGATGGTATATATGCTATGCATATTGTGAGAAATTACCATATACATACATTGAAATTTAAAAGCTGATGGGGTATAGTCTTTATCAGGCAGTGCGCAAAATCTAATAGATTCTTATGATTTTTCATATTCTACAACAATATGAGCGCCTACAATATATGTTTCTTTGCTTGCTTTATTGGCAAAACTTTCATCATGAAGGAAATACCAATCGGCAATGTGTGTTGTAATACAGAAATCTTCACTCTTCTGCACTAGAAACAAGATGATTCACCTGCATTTTTTAGTAAATACTTTATTAATGAGGGGGAAATTATTCATAGTAGAAGAGATGTGATAAATACCTCTTCTACCAGCGTCTATTCTGTGTATATACTGATGCAATGGATGCGTTTGTTATCTACGATAGTCTATCAGTTGCAAATTCATCACATACTAATGCCAAGAAAAGAAGTTATCTGTTCCGTTTTGAACGGTATAACTAGGTTGGGAATTGCTATGTAGTAGGGGCGAACTGTTTTATCGTGTTGTGATTGTTTTTGTAACATTCTTGATATACCCCCCTTTTAGGGTAATTATTAGAAGGTGCATAGGCGATAAAGGATCTGGGAGGCGAAACGATGAAGCTATTGGTTATTGATAGTGATCGGGATCTGGTTGAGATGCTTACAAGCTGGTTGAAGACGCTCGGTTATGAGGTGCATAGGGCTTATACAGCTGAGCGGGCTAAAGCTGAATGGCTAGAGCAGCGACCAGATCTTGTCATTATGGATACTGTGTTGAAAGATGTTGATATGTTAAGTCTGTGTCGCGATTTACGTATGGTACATGATGCGCTTACTGTCGTGGTTACTGATGGAAAAGATGTACACGATGAGGTGCGTTGCTTGGAGTCAGGCGCAGATGATTATTTGCGTAAACCTTTCTTTCCCTCTCAATTATTGGCCCGTATTCGTGCGGTCAGCCGTAGATCTCGTAACACCTTGGAATGTCGGCCTTCTTCTCTCATTCATGTTGGACCGATCTGCGTCGATTCTTTACATAATGCCGTGACTGTTGATGGTAAGGAAGCACGTCTGACACCTACTGAAAGCAAAATGTTGCATCTTTTAGCCGTTAATGCAAATGATGTGTGCACAGCGGGCCAGATCGTTACCCATGTCTGGGGCTACGAGGGTGATGGTGA
The DNA here is from genome assembly GCA_963699315.1 of uncultured Chloroflexia bacterium. Lineage (GTDB taxonomy): Bacteria > Chloroflexota > Ktedonobacteria > Ktedonobacterales > Ktedonobacteraceae > Dictyobacter. Next base: position 817,138 of record OY969433.1, on the reverse strand, counting down.
CTCTGGCTTAATTAAAGCCCATATTCGACATCTTCGTCAGAAAATAGAACCGAATCCTGGCAACCCCTATTATATTCTGACTATTCCTGGCGTAGGCTATACGCTTATTCGCCGTTCAAATAATGACGAAAATATCCGACCTTTACGTGTAGCGTCTGTCTGATATATTCGTTTCCTCGATCGCGCTTTTGATGATCGATAATTTGTTCATTATGTTCTTACCTCAAAGGTCATAGTTCTTTATTGGTATAAACGAAACAACTGCTTCCATGCCTGGTCAAGCGGTTGTTTCGTTTATATTTATATATATAACTATATTGTGTTTATGCGCCACCACGTGCGAAGATCATTACCGGAACCGTTAAAAAGATAAGTTTGAGATCAGTTACTATCGATTGATGTTCAAGATAGTCAATATCCATCTCGACCATACTCTGAAAAGTGACACGTGAGCGGCCATAAACTTGCCATGTTCCAGTCAACCCAGGTTTTCCGACCATGCGTAGCCACTCATGAGATGTATAGAGTTCCACTTCGTATGGCATAGGAGGACGCGGCCCTACCAGAGTCATTTGGCCTCTAAAAACGTTCCAGAATTGTGGAATTTCATCCAGGCTTGTTTTACGAATAAAGCGGCCGACCCTGGTGATACGTGAATCATGGACATCCTTATATGACAAACTCTCTGCATCATCTGCGTTTAGTTTTTGTCCATGCATATATTGGAGGATTTTTTCACGATGAGCCACTTGATCACTATCGACATACATAGAGCGAAATTTAAGCATTTCGAACACAGCCCCATCTTGACCAATACGTTTCTGATGAAAAAAGATAGGGCCTTTCGATGTAAGTTTAATACATATTGCCACAACAATACCAACCAAAATAACTAGAGGTGCGATGAGAAGCGTAAATGTGATGTCGAGTATACGTTTTGCTTTCAGGTAGCCCGTATCGATGCTGATCGTTCGGACTGGCGTCGATTGAACAATCATAATACCCCTCCATAAAAAATGCAACCATGAGGGAAAAACACTCGATGTTTCCCCCTCTCTGTTCTTCCTGATTTCAATAGTAGACGACGAAGGTGCATAATAGGTGAGTATTTTCATGGAGATATGGTAAATAGCCAGGAAATAAGTGATGGAAATATCAGGCCTGCTTTATATAAAAATGCATCTATGGTTGTCTATTCTTTACTGTTTAGTGTCACAATCACCTATCTAACACCCATATAGTCATCTTGCCAGCACTTATATTTGATATTATGTGAACATAAATCTATAGTAATAGATGGGTATAGCCGGTAAGTATGTTCATTTTAGGTGTTATATAGTACATCAAAAAAATATGTAATAAAATTCTGTACGTGTTAAAGGAGCGGAAATCGTCATGTCATCTGAATATATACCTCTCGTTGATTTACGAGCGCAATATTTTGCTTTAAAGCCTGAAATCATGCTGGCTTTTGAAGAGGTTCTTGAAGGTATGCAATTGTTCCAGGGCCCTCGTCAGAGGGCATTTGAGCAGGAGTTTGCTACGTATTGTGGCTGCCGTTATGGGGTAGGAACCTCTTCTGGTACGACGGCTCTAGAACTTGCACTACGTGCTTGTGATATTGGACCTGGTGACGCGGTTATCACAGTATCAAATACCTTTATTGCTACTGTCGAAGCTATCGCAGCGGTAGGAGCTCATCCTGTGTTTGTGGATATTGATCCCGAGACGTATCTGATGGATTGGCGGCAACTTGAACAGGTAGTAACTCCTCGCACGCGTGCTATCATCCCTGTGCATCTCTATGGACATGCTGTGGAGATGAAGCCTGTTATGGATTTTGCTCGCGAGCATGAGCTACGTGTGATTGAGGATGCGTCTCAGGCTCATGGAGCCACTTATAAGGGACAGCGAGTCGGCTCTTTTGGAGATATCGCTTGTTTTAGTCTTTATTTTAGTAAGAATCTGGGTGCTTTTGGTGAAGCTGGCATTTGTACGACCAGCGATCTTGCTCTGGCTGAGAAGATGTGGATGTTGCGTGATCATGGTTCGCGTGTACGTTATCTCCACGAAATTATGGGCTCAAATGCTCGTCTGGATGAGCTACAGGCGGCCGTCTTACTTGTGAAGATGCCTTACCTTGAGCGCTGGAATGCAGCGCGTCAGGCTCATGCTGAGATGTATACTGAACACTTGCGTGATGTCGTTGCTGCGGTACCAGTAGTGAAATCCTGGGCTACCCATGTGTATTGTTATTATGTGGTGCAGGTTTCTGAACGCGAACGTTTTCGTTCAGTCCTTGAGGAAGAAGGAATTGGTACAAATATCCATTATCCGACACCGATTCATTTACAGCCTGCGTGTGCTGACTATGGATATAAGCCGGGTATGTTGCCTGTCACTGAAGCAGTTGCGACACGTATTGTCTCCCTACCAATGTATCCCGAACTTACTGAACACCAAATTCAGCATATCATTCAGGTGGTAAAGCAGTTTGTCTCCAATTCTATCACCCCTCATCATTCATAAGGCTACGTCAATAGTAGGATAACATGTATGTATGTGTAACTCTAGATCAAAATTGTGTGCTGTGTAAGACTTTAAAGGATTGTTCCAATGAGAAAAGATCTACAATTTGGGGTTATTGGTTGGGGATATTGGGGACCTAAGATCGCTCGCAATCTTGATGGTCTCTCTCAAGCGTCTGTAACGGCAGTGGCTGATCTGGATCAGAATCGTCTGAACTCAATTGCTGTAAGCCAACCTTGGATTAAGACTACGACAAATTTTTATGATATGTTGCAATCCGATGTCGATGGTGTTGTCATTTCAGCACCAGTACGTATGCACTATCGTTTGGCAAAAGAGGCATTGTTGCATGGTAAACATGTTCTGGTGGAGAAACCTCTTACGACCAGCGTTGTGGAGGCAGAGGAGCTGGTGGCATTGGCTCGCCAGCGGAAGCTGATTTTGATGGTGGGGCATACCTTTGAATATAGTCCAGCCGTCAATGAGCTACGTAAGCTGGTGCAGAGTGGCGACCTTGGAAGAATCTATTGTGTGGAAACAGAACGCGTCAATCTAGGACTATTTCGCAGCGATACTAATGTTATATGGGATCTGGCGCCGCATGATATATCGATACTTCTTTATTTGTTCGGCAATGCACCTGTAAATGTCAAAGTTCAGGCACATGCTCATATTCAATCGCAGATCTGTGATGTTGCTCATCTTGATCTAGATTTTGCCGATGCTATGACGGCCCATATTCATGTGAGCTGGTTGCACCCGTGCAAAATCCGTCGTGTGACAGTGATTGGCAATGCCAGGATGGTTGTCTATGATGATACAAATCCTTCTGAGATGATCAAGATCTATAATAAAGGCGCTGATGTACATGCTGATCCCGTTGTTTCCTATCGCTATGGTGCCATTACTATTCCGCATATAGATTGGATTGAGCCGTTACGTCTGGAATGTGAGGATTTTGCGAATTCGATCCGTACAGGGATAGAGCCACGTGCGAATGGTGAAGTCGGCCTCTCTGTCGTACGTGTTTTAGAGGCAGCTCAGAAGTCGTTAGAAGAGTCACAACGTCATCCCCGGCATACAATTACAGTTGTGCAATAAATTTTTTGCTGCTCTTACGCATCTGAGATGGCATTCTCTCCAGATGCGTAAGAGGTTGCATTGGACTATTCGTTACCCGTTCGTATGGCTTCTAGTGTTCGGGCCAGGCCTGCAGCGAATCCGATAGTTGGCTCATAGCCTAGCAGGTGTTGCGCTTTATGTATGTCGGCCAGACTATCTCTGACATCCCCAGGTCGTGCAGGATGGTAGTCGGCATTGATCTTTGTTTCCAACAGTTTGCCTGCAATCTGTAGCACTTCGTTGAGTGATACACGTGTGCCACAGCCAATGTTCATCGCCTGTCCATTCGCATCGGGAGCCGTCGCGGCTTTGAGGTTGGCCTGAACAACATTCTCGATAAAGGTGAAATCTCGTGTCTGTTCACCATCGCCGAAGATTACTGGCTGCTCTTTTGTAAGAAGTGCGGTGAGAAAACGTGGAATGACCGCCGCGTACTCAGATTTTGGATCCTGGCGCGGACCAAAGACGTTAAAGTAGCGTAATGCGACAGTTTCAAGGCCATAAATGCGTGTAAAGACGCTACAGAGCAGTTCGCTAGTCAGCTTATGTACCGCATATGGCGACATGGGAGCTGTGGGCATGTCTTCATGCTTAGGAAGAGTCGGTGTGTCTCCATAGACGGATGACGAGCTTGCAAAGACTACGCGACGTACAGAGGCATCACGTGCTGCTACCAGCACATTATGGGTTCCATTCACATTCACTTCAAGTGCGCTAATCGGATCGGCAATCGAGCGGGGTACTGAGGCGAGCGCAGCTTGATGGAATACGACCTCGATACCTTGAACCGCTTTGTTAATGATCTCAATATTACGGATATCGCCCTGAATAATTTCAACTTGACCTGGTAATCCTTTAAAGGCCTCTTGATTGCGTAAACGACCAGTAGAATAGTTATCTAATACGCGTACAGATTCTCCTCGCTCGAGTAGAGTCGCTGTAATGTGCGATCCAATAAAACCTGCTCCACCAGTGACTAAATAACGTGCTGGATTCATATGTTTTTACCTGCTACAGATACTTTTACTTGTATAAAAGCACCTGTCCCTTCTTTTGCTCATGTTAATAGTAATTTAACAATAAATGTATTTAATTTAGGCAATCCATGTGCATGATCACACAACTACTGGCTGTTTTTTACTTTTATTATTTGGGTGGAACGAATTTGCAAAAATTTGTTGATATGCATTTAAGAGATGCTTTTTGGTCTGATTCCAACTTAGCTCATCTTCAACGCGTTTCCGCCCATAGTCTCCCATTGCCTGTCTTAAAGCAGCATCTTCCAAAAGGATTTCGATCTTGTCTGCGAAATCTTCGACGCGATTAGGCATAGCGTAAAGTGCCGCATTTGCAGCGGAGTATCGTGTTTCAAGTAGATCAAAGGCGACAACAGGCAATCCCATTGCCATATATTCCATCGTTTTGAGCATCGTACTATAGTCATTGAGTTGGTTACTGGGATCTGGAGAAAGTCCTATCGTCGAGATACTCAGATAGCGTAATAAATCATGTTTTTCTATCCAACCTGTGAAGCGGACATAGTCGTTGAGATGCAGGTCGTGTGTAAGATTTTTAAGCATGGGAAGTTGTTCACCATTGCCCATCAAGACCAGTCCTATATCTTGTCGATTGCGTTTATTAATCAGCTCATTGAGTGCATAAAGTACATACTCAACACCATCCTGCACCCCCATAACACCAATATATGCCAGCAGGTATCTATAATCCATCTTCAGATCGAGCTCAGGGGCACGTGCTGTAACGTGGAGATCGTCGTCGGGACCATTGCGTACGACGACGACTTTCTCAGGTTTACAGTGACCACGTTCAATGGCATTGCGTTTCTGCGATTCATTAGTCGTAATGACAAGATTGGCTGTCCAATAAGAGAGCGTTTCGAAGAGCTGAAGTAGATGATAAAGCCATTTCATGCGCCCTTTAAATTTAATCGCGAACATTTCTGGAGCTAGATCATGTTGATCAAAGATGTATTTTTTGCCGAGGATGCGATAAAGTAGTCCGATAACGAAAAAGGTGTCTGGAGGATTGGCGGCATGAATGATATCAAAGCCGTGCCGTTGCCATACTTTCAGGCTCAATCCAAGTGTGTTAAGCATGGCTGTTACATATTCTTTGATATAATCGGTAGCTTTCTCAATTTTGGTTGAAAGTGTATAGCGATATATATGTATTCCATTGATGTTCACATAGGATTCTGTATCGCAGTTTTCACCGCGCGGACAGATCACGCTGACTTGATAGCCATGCTGGTGCAATGTCTGTGCTTCGCGCCAGACCCGTGGATCGGCTGGAACTGAGAGGTTTTCAACCAGGAGGAGAACCCTATTGTTTTTGTGCATAAGGTGTCTCCTTTGCTATTTGTTCATCACCTGTTTCTTTTGGAAACTGCTGGATGTTATGGCCAGTGGTTTGCGCATAGACTTTGATAATTTGTTGTGCAATCACATCGCTTGCGAGATGTTGTGTATCCTGACGTCCCGTAGTTCTCTCTGTGTGGGCGAGAGCAACCTCAATACCGGCTGCCATCTCCTCTACATTGTTTGGTGTACAGACAGTACATCCAGCGGTACGTGCAATGACATCACGCACGTCCCCAACGTCGGTAGCGACCACGGGCACATTACAAGCCATCGCTTCTCTGACAACGTTGGGAGACCCTTCGGCGTGTGATGATAGAATGAGAGCATTGCTTGCATTCATGTATTGCATAACCGTTGCATGTGGAAGGCCACTTGCGACGACAAGTTCGATATCTATCCCTTTTGCGCGTATGCGCTCTACTGCTGCCTGCGCGAGTGCGAAGTTTTTGACTGGAATAAGTGGATTATTGCCAAAAAGCACATAGTATTTATCCTGTTGCCAGCCAAGGTCTTTGCGTGCTTCAGGACGTGGGACGGGATGAAATTGTTCAAAGTTGACGCCATCGGGAATGACAAAGATTTTCTCTTGATGCCCTCGCGCTGCCCGCTTCATTTGTTCTGATTTAACTATCACGGCCTCAACCCAATAACAAAGTTGACGACTCAGTAGAGCAACGGCGTTCCCTTTGAAGCTATAATTGCCATCTGCTTTGATCGTGCCCAATAAATCGTCACCAATATAAGCGGCTACGACAGGCGTTGTCCATTGCAATCGGCAGATCAGACACCAGAGTCCATACTGGCCGTTGATGACGTCATAGCGCCTGCTGAACGCCTTCTGCCAGATCTGTACGATGGTAGAGGCATAACGTACCAGCGCGGGTTGTCCGATGCTGGGATGGAGAACTTCTACCTCTAACCCTGCTTTGATGAGTGAGTCAACTTGGGTTTTGACAAAGGTGCCCGCATGCGGACGCTGTTGTGTTGGGTAGATGCCTGTTACCATCAGAACGCGAAAAGGTTTGGCTGGTAGTGTAGTAGTTGTCTCAGACATAATAAGGCTAATCCTTTCTGCTGATCAGTGCGCATGGGTGACTGCATACTCTTCAGAGAGCAACGCTTCAACTGATCCTTGAGGCATCTCCAAATTGGGTGGATCAATAAAGACGCGGAACCAGAGTTCCAGGCTGGCGAGCGTGAAGATTTGGGCTTGATAATTCGTCTTGCCATCCAAATGATCGCGTACCATGCGTTCAATAAAGTCATTTTGAAAGTAGCCTCGACTCCGTATGCGCTCCGAGAGTAACAATGTGTTGATAAGATTGCGTTGTTCTGCGCGGAACCAAGCACCGGTTGGTACATTGAAGCCCATCTTCTTGCGTGTCAGAATTGGCTCAGGCAAGAGATCGGCGAATGCGTGTTTGAGCAGATATTTTGTCTTGAATGATTTAATTTTGGCTTCCGAGGGGATGCTGGCTGCGTATTCGATTAGCTTATAGTCGAGCATGGGAATGCGTGATTCTAGTGAGGCTGCCATCGTCATCTTATCGCCCTTCATCAATAGATTGTCTGGCAACCATATTTTGGTGTCGAGATAGAGCATTGCTGAGAGGTTATCGCGTTGCGGATTTGTTTGGAGCCAGTGGCTGAATTCCCGGCTGGCGTCTAGATCAATAGCCATCTTTGTTTCATGTGACAGCAATTGCTCTTTGAGCGATCCGTTGAAGATACCAAACCAGTTCATCCAGCGCTGCGGAGCTGGCTGTGAGATATTACGGGCCGCCGTTTTTACTTTGCGCATACTATATGGCAGGCTTTCTAGCAGTGGTTGGATGACCTGATCGCGTACTGTAGCTGGTAATATGTGGTAATACTTTGCTAGCCAATCAACGACATATTTCGGATAACCTGCAAAGAGCTCGTCGGCTCCCTCGCCTGACAAAACAACTTTGACGTGTTGCCGTGCCAGTTTGGAGATGAGATAGACTCCCAGATCGGACGGCTCACTGACTGGTTCATCACGATGCCAGGTAAGTAAGGGCCAATATTGAGTTAGATCCGAGGCACTAACGACTAATTCGTGATGTTCGGTATTAAAATGGCTGGCAACCATACGAGCGTAAGGTAATTCGCTATAGTCTGGATGGTCGAAGCCAACAGAAAACGTGTTGACTTTATGGTTGGTGAGTTGGCTCATGATGCCTGTAATGATACTAGAGTCGACTCCGCCACTGAGCATAGCACCAACTGGAACATCCGCCATCATCCGTTCCTCAACCGCTCGCTGGACATGTTGTTTAATCCCCACCAAATAATCCGGAATTGAGTGTTTTTCAACCTTTCCGAACGAGAAATCCCAATAGCATTCTTCACGGACAATCTCGCCCTCAAAGAGTATCCAGTGTCCAGGCTTGACCTTGACAATATCCTTGAAGAGGGTTGCTGGTGCTGGTACATAGCGGACACTCAGGAAGTCGGCCATTGCCTGAATGTCAACTTCGCGTTTGACTTGTGGATGACCTAAGATAGCTTTGATTTCTGAACCAAAGATAACTGTTCCATTGAGACGTGTATAGTAGAGTGGCTTCTTGCCTGCTTTATCTCGTGCTAATAGAAGACGTTTGCGTGGTCCATCCCAGATGGCGAAACCAAACATACCGTGTAAGCGAGCTACACAATCCACACCATACTCTTCGTAGGCATGGACAATTGTTTCGGTATCGCTACTGGTGCGGAAGCGATGACCTTTTTCTTGTAAATCTTTGTGAAGCTCTTTATAATTCCAGATTTCACCGTTAAAGACAATCCAGATCTCTCCGGTTTCATTACACATTGGCTGATGTCCACCACTGAGATCAATAATGCTGAGACGCGCAAAACCCAGTCCGAGAGGACCATCGATATGAGCGCCGCTATCATCTGGCCCACGATGAGCAATCAGGCGTGTCATATAGTCGATAGTCTGCGGAGAGACTGGTTCGCCGCCGTGTGTGTTATAAATTCCACAAATGCCACACATAAACTCTCCCTTTTGCTAATAAATTGTTGAAGTCGCTACCAGTTTTCTTATAGACAAACTATGCTTCAATGGTATACCTAATGGCGTCATGGTGTCTGAATTGTGTAGGAAGATGAATGAGTTGAACGCGTTTGCTCTGTTTTAGGATCCATATAGGTTTGGAACCACAACTCAAGGCAGAGTAGCGTCCAGAGTGCTTGACTATGATTGGTGAGAGTGCTTGCCCCATCGGTTCTGAGGAGATCATGCAGAAGTTTGTCGCTAAAGATACCACGTCCTCGTGCTTTCGCTGAACCGAGTACTTCATGAGCATAACTATGCATATCCTTGCGGAACCAATTGCTGATCGGTACCGAAAAACCTCTCTTAGGACGTTCAAGTATATCTGCTGGCAATAGATCCTGTGCGACTTTCTTAAGCAGATATTTGCCATGTCCCTCATGAATACGTCCATTGTTGACGCGCAGTGATGGATTCAACGAGGCAACATATTCTGCCAGACGATGATCCAATAAAGGAGCTCGGGTCTCCAGAGAGTTGAGCATGCTGGCCTTGTCGACCTTGACGAGGATATCATCGGCCAGATAGGTACAGGTGTCGGCATATTGCATTCTGGCCGTCGGGTCCAGATGCTGGACTGCTCGATAGATGCTCAAGTGACGCTCGAAAGGCATGTGCTTCTGCACCTGCTGAAAGAAATCAGCGCAATAAAGTTCAGCGCGTGTGTAATCAGGAAAGAGCATTGATGCTTCAATGCTGCGAGTTCCATAGTCACGTAGCCAGGTTTGCAGACGTTTTTTGCCACGGAGGCCATCGGGTAGCAGATAGGAGGCATGGGCTAGCGATCCTCGCAGCAAGCGTGGAATGTGATAGATCTGATATTCTCGCCGATATTGCTCATAGCCGCCGAATATTTCATCTCCACCATCTCCGGTAAGCGCTACTGTAACATGTTCGCGGGCGAGTTTGGAGACGTAGTACGTTGGTAGCATCGATAAATCAGCAAAGGGTTCATCGTAGGCCCAGACGAGTTGAGGGAGTATCGATACAAGATCATATTTGACGAAGAATTCATGATGATCAGTGCCGAAATGCTGAGCAATCTTACGAGCATATGGCAACTCATTATAGTCATCCTCTTCGAAGCCAATAGAAAACGTCTTCACGGGTTGAGACATCAGCTTACTCATTATCCCAACAACCACACTAGAATCCAGACCACCGCTTAAGAATGCTCCCAGAGGCACCTCACTCATCAGGCGGATGCTAATAGCTTCCTCGAGTAGTGCTTTTGTTTGTTGCACTGCGGTTATTTCATCATCCAGGCAGCTATGCGCAAAAGAGATATCCCAGTAGCGCTTTATGCTGACCTGTCCATGCTCATAAATCAATAGGTGGGCGGCTGGCACCTTCATGATATTTTTGAAGAGAGTCAATGGGGATGGCACGTAGCGATAGACAAGAAATTCGTCTAGCGCAAGTGGATTAACTTCGCGTGGAATATCTGTTTCAAGTATCGACTTGATTTCAGAGCCAAAAATCAGGCGCTGACCATCCCAATAGTAGTTGAGTGGTTTTTTTCCGAAGCGATCACGTGCGGCGAAGAGGCGTTGTTGTTTAATATCCCAGATGGCAAATGTGAACATTCCATGTAGGAGGTTGACGCATTCATCTCCATATTCTTCATAAGCATGGAGAATAGTCTCGCTATCGCCTCCTGTACGAAACTGATGACCACGTGCCAGTAGCTCTTGCTGCAAGGCTCGATAATTATAGATTTCGCCATTGAAGACAATCAGTTTGCTCCTATCTTCATTGAAGATAGGTTGATGACTGCCAGCAAGATCGATAATGGAGAGACGGCGCATGCCAAGCGCCGCCGTCGGCTGGTCGACGTCGTCATCACTGACCCATATTCCCTGGTCATCGGGTCCACGATGGCGAATAACCGCGCACATAGAGTTTATAAGCTGTTCCGCATTCGCATATCCACATTGCATATTAACAAAGCCTACTATTCCACACATAGAAAGTTTACCCTTTCAAGAATCCTACGGAGTCACAGCACAACTGCTAGTAGAAATGAGATCCTTTGGACTACTTGGCATGTTTGAGAGCAGATTGTGATAGAGTTGTATGTACATATTTAATACATGGTCAAGTGTGTAAGATTGTTCGATAAGAGCATGGGCGGCGGTTCCATATTGTTGCGTTAGCTCTTGAGATTGCAATAATGTAATCAGTGCCTGTGCCATGCTCTGGTAGTCCTCCGACTCAACGAGAAGGCCATTTACTCCCGGCTGAATGATATCTTCACTGCCACTGACTCGGGTCGCAATACATGCCAGTCCGCTGGCCATCGCTTCGAGGAGCGCATTGGGCATACCTTCCCAGCGTGAAGGCAGAATACCGATCAAGCCACGGTGTAGTTGTACCGGTATATCCGTTTGTAAGCCCGCAAATTCCACGCTCTGCGCGATGTTGAGTGCGTTTGCCATATGTTCCAATTGAGGTTGGACCGGCCCGTTGCCTACAATGACCAGGTAGGCTTCGGGCACGTGCTGATGGACGATGTGCCAGGCTTGTAAGAGGACATCGAGACCTTTTTCATAGCGCGCTTTTGATACGCATATGACTGTTTTTGCCTGTTGGGCGAGCTCCCTTTTCTGGGGGGCTGGCTGAAATCGTGTGATATCAACCCCATTCGGTATGATCTGCGTTCCTGGCAGATCAAAGCCATTTTTTCTGAGATAGCTCTCTGTACGAGTGCTGAGAACAATAACAACTGCTTTCACCTGCCTCAATAGCCATCGTGTTATCTTGACAACTATCGTGCCTGCCGATTGCAAACCATAGAGGTCGCCGTCGATCCATGTTTTTCCATCAACCCGTAACCAGGGCGTATTTGGATCGAGAGGACCTGCTAACAATCTAGCGGCCTCGCCTGTCTTTGACGGTTTCTCAGCGCCAGCACTGATGACAACAATTGTCATTGGCTTTTTGGCTATATAGCAGATGAGCGCTAATGGCAAGACGAGTAGACTAAACTGACAGACTTGTAAGATGTCAAAGTTGTTACGTTCGCGCCAGATAGAGATTGCCATTACCAGCATGGCCAGGAAGTAGAGGCTACGCTGTACAATACGCGGCAACTTTTCGCGCTTGCCAAGCAGTACACCGGCAACACGTCGAATTGGTACGCCGTTGACTTTGTCGTAAGGCAACCAGATCTGTTTATGGTGAAATGTGATAACCCGGGTTGGATAGCCGGTTTCAATCAGTCGTTGACATTGGGCAAGTGTCTGAGTCTCTGCGCCACCTACCAGCGGATAAAATGTGCTGATTGCGATGCATATACGTGGTTTTTTCTCCATATCATTTTTCTCCCACGATCTCAAGGACCTTTGTTTTGATCTGGGTTTCATCCGTCAACGTTTGACGATAAAATCGAATAAATTGTTCTGTGATATGTGCGAGCTGGTAATCTCTTAGGACCGTCGCGCGTCCTGCCAATGCTAATCTTTTTGCCAATTCGGTATCGGAGATCAATTGTTGGAGCGCTTGAGCTAGTTCGGCGGATTGCTCTGTTTCGACGAGTAGGCCATTGACGCCGTTTACGAGAATATCCTCGCTTCCGCTGACCCTCGTAGCAATACATGGCACTTCGCAACTCATGGCTTCTAATAGCGCGTTAGGCATGCCTTCCCAGCGCGATGGAAGCACAAATCCCCAGGCTGTATGCAGTAGGGGAATGACATCATCGTGTGATCCCAGGAAAACGACGCCCTCTCCCAGTTCGAGTTCTTGCGCCAGGCGTTTGAGCTGGGCTTCTGATTGACCTGTACCTGCAAGTAATAGACGAGGCTTGATCTGGGTTCGCCAGTCATTGGGGGCGCTCAGCATCCGTTTCCAGGCATGTAAGAGTACATCAATACCCTTGGGATATTGCAGCCGTGCTACGCATAGGATGTCGCGTTCTGGCAGCGCAGGATCTGGCCTTAACTCTGGAATAGGTGTAAATTTTCCAACCTCAATACCATTGGGGATATGTACAATTCTCTCTGCTCGAAAGCCATTCGATGTCATATAGTTCAGGCTACGGCTACTAAGGATCTGGTAAAATGCATCAGATTTTTTAAGATAGGCAAGGATTAAGTCCCCTCCAAAAGCGGTTTTCCTCATATGCGTTATATCTCCGACTACCGTGTCAGCGTAGGGTACTTTGAGAAAACTGCTGTCACTAAGTTTGCCGGCCAGAGTATCAACCATCATTACCGCATCTTCAAGCTGAGGTATCTTCCCAGGTCCTGTGCTGGGGATGCTAATGATGACTGGCTTGCCAGTCAGTTTTCCGATAAGGGCGGCTACACCGGATAGCGGTGAGATTTGTATTGAGTGAAGAATGTCATATTGATGACGCATACGCCAGAGTTGTATCAACAGCAGGATATCCACGGGGAGATGGCCCAGCCGTCCAACTCGCAATGTTCCATGTGTATTAAATAATCCACCTATACGTATAACCGGTACACCATTTATCGTTTCATATCTTTTCCATTGTTTTTCATGTTGCAATGTAACGACCATCACCTTATGACCACATTCCTGGAGTTGGTGAGCCTGATTCTGCGGCACGCGTTTGAGCTCCTCCAATATTTGGTGCATATTGAAATGCGATCATACAGATGTGTAGCTGTTTATCCATGCGTATACTCCTTGGTAGATTTTCTCTTACAGCTAAGAAAGAAGGATGTCTATTGGTCTTTCCTCTACAGTTGTAAGTGATTCTGCTTCTTTTATTGCACTATCCTCTTTATGGTGGTTTTTTAACTCTTCAAATTGTGGTTGCGTCACTGAATTTCTCCCCTGTGTTTTATCCCAATAGCGTGAGAAGGGAAGAGCCATAAAAATGAAGAAGTAGATGCCAACTCCCTGGTTCCAGATGTCGTTTGATTCATAACCCTGGATGAGGATACTGATTAAGGTGCCAAGCGCTATTGCCAGTAGCAGTTTTTGTTCATAACTACCAATCTTATATTGGCGTAGTAACACATATCCGATGGTTCCAAATGCCAATAGCATCAGTGTCAAACCGATAAATCCGTGCTCATACATAGCTTCCAAATAAATATTATGTGCGGCAGTAGCAATTACATTCCCATCGAAGCCAACTCTGAGATTGGTCAGTAGGACATCGGACGACTGCATGCCCTTGCCCAGGATTTGTGTTGGATCAAAATGATCGATGACCGCTTGCCATAGATAGGTACGCCCATTGAGCGAGCTGATATCGCTGTTCGCAAAGCGGCTCAATAGAGGAATATTTGCCAGCGTTGTTCCCAGGAAGATCAGTCCCATCAGAGCTGTGCCAGCTCCTATGACCATGCCTTTCATTTTTTTTGATGGTAGGAAGAGTATTGTAATGATCAGGCCGATGCCTACAGCGAGCAATGTGCCACGATTAAATGTGAGGCCTAATGCTAAAAGGAGTAAAAGTAGCACAGCTATACCTGCACAGCATTTGAAAAAGCCTCGTAGTGTGAAGAGTCGGTAAATAGTGATGGGAATCAGGATCGAGAGATAGAGTCCTAGCGTAGGTGGAGTATCCATGAAAATAGAGCTGATACGAAAAATACCTGTTGACGTGTCTACCACACCATGTTGCTGTACTGTAAATCCCCACAGGCCATACAGAGCAATGAAGATGGCCGGTGCAATCATCGCGTCCAGGAAACCGATGAGTTTCCTGCGTGAGTCGATCAGAATGATTACTAAGACACTGACTGCAAGGAAATCCAACTCCGATGTCCAATTGATGAGGAATGTCTGAAGGGGGATTGGCGAAATACCTATACTCAGTAGAACCCATACAAAATAGGCCAGCCAGAAAGGTAATGCTGGCATGCGCTTAAATGCCTCTTTAGTTGGTAGTGTGAAGAGGAGAATCAGGGTTGGTAGTGTTAGTCCTGATAGCAGGTTATTTCCATTGAAAAATGGTAATGATGAACCAATAAAGACATTTATGCAGGCCCAGGCAAGTAGTAATGCATATTGATAACGTAAGAGCGCGAGAATAAGTACCGATCCGCAGGCAATACGCACGGTAAACGTGGCATTCTTGATTGTACCAACTGTCCCGCCTATAAAAACTATCAATACAAAAGCAATACGCATGATTTGATTGCGGAGAGCATAGGTGAAGCCTAATTTTTTCGACATAGCATCTTTCCAGATGGCCCATTGGAGATAATAATCACCTGCGCTCATCTTCTGCACTATATCCAGCAACTCTTTAGGTGGTGTGAGTAAATTCAATTTTCCGATGATCATGCGCAGCGTAACGATTAAGATGATCATTGTACAGAAGTAATAGAAAGAAGTGGCGAAAGCGATGCCAAAGCCTCCCCACCATCTACCGAAGAGTGCATCCAGGGCTGCATTCGCAAAGATGCTAAAAATGCTGACGCCCATCAATATACGTGTACGTCCTAATGCACTAAAAGCTCTTGAGACGATAAAACCAATCGCCATTGGAAACATTCCAATAGAAAATCCAGCCAGTATCCATGATGTTCTGTTCACATCTTGGATATCAAAGCGTCCATGCTTAAAAATGACAAAGACAATTGGCCAGGCTCCAAATGTCATCACCACCGACAGGACCAATGTTGCTAGCCCAACGATCCAGAGATATAAACGGAGTGTCCCTTTAAATGCTCGCATATCCTTGATGGCAGCCTGGCTTGCCAGATAAGGTAATACGGCCCTTCCAACGGCTGCAAAGAGCACCCCGGTAGGAACGCTATTGAGCTTGAGCGCATTGTTCAGTGCCGCAATGGTCCCTGCAGGTTGATATGATCCAAAGAACGTGTCTACAATTGGACTGGCCATACTGATAACTCCAGCGAAGAGCGCCGGCCACGCTGTACTCATAATGGGTTTCAATTCAGGGATACTTAAATCCATGATGGGTTGATAAATGATCTTTGTTTTGTGGGCACGATAGATGATGATACATAATTGGAGTAATTGCCCGATGACAGAGCCAATGCAGAGCATTAATACACCCAGCGAGTTCCCTCCAAGCAGGACACATGTGGCAGTTGTAAGTGGTACAAGTAAACCTGCATAGGCAGGCCAGCCGAATTTGCCTTCCGCATTGAGTAGACATTCCATGAAACTGTTGAGCGTCATTAAGCCGAGCACCGGAAAAATAAATGGTGCCAGATTTTGTGCTATGACAAAGGCATCAGGCTCTACGAGTTGTGATCCTGGATCGATTATTCCTAATAATGGTGTTTTGAAGATGATTAGGGCAATCGTAAAAAGCACACAACCGATAATTAATAAATTTAAAAGCGTACTAAAGAGTCTTGATGTTTGTTCGCGGCCCCCTTGTGTACGTAAGCGCACGTACACAGGGATGACTGAAGCCTCTAGTGCGCTTGCTAGCATAGGTGCGAGTGTCGTTGGAATGAGTGAAGCGACATAATATGCATCCATATGCTGATCTTGTCCAAATTTGGCGCTTACTACTATCTGGTTCAGTAAGCCTATAACGCGGATCAGCAGATTGGCTGAGGCCAGGCTGAGCAATGCTCGAAAGATATGTTTATTGGCGAAGCGTATTTTGATTGCTACCAGTTTGGCACTTGTGGTGCTTAGCCGTTGACTATTATTTCTATCGTTGCCCAAGGATTGAGACATGCTTTTATTTACCGTTCTATCGTGTGCATAAACATTTAGAGCAAAAATATTTTGGCGTCCTTGATGCCTTTTGTCATATTGCGGGTATCGACGACAGAGCGTGCTTCCTGAACAATAGTTGAGATGTCATAATAGCTGTGATCGGTGACCAGGACGACACAATCTGCCGCCTGTAGTAGGCCACTGCTCAGTGGCTGTGAATGTAATGTTTGTTCCTTGAGTGTCAGTGAAGGAACATAGTTGTCGTTGTAGAGGACAACTGCTTTATGTTTAAGTAGATCTTGAATGATATCGAGTGCAGGTGACTTGCGTATGTCGCTGACATTACGTTTATATGCAAGCCCAAGCACAAGTACTGTCGCTCCATTCAGGCTACGGCGCTGTTCATTGAGTGCATCTGTGATTTTATTTACGACATAGTGAGGCATGCTACTATTAATTTCAGTGGCTAATTCGATGAAACGTGCTGTGTAGTCGAGCGTTTTTAGTTTCCAGGATAGATAATGTGGATCAATGGGGATGCAATGACCGCCCAGGCCTGGTCCAGGCTGGAACCGCATAAAGCCAAATGGTTTTGTGGCTGCTGCATCGATGACTTCCCACCCGTTGATGTTGAGTTTTTCACAGATGATGGCAATCTCATTCACCAGACCGATGTTCACTGCTCGAAACGTGTTTTCGAGCAATTTGGTCATTTCTGCTACACGGGCAGAAGAGACAGGCACAATGTGATCAATGGCGGCACCGTAATATGCCTGAGCCACTTCGGTACAGACAGGTGTAATACCACCGACTACTTTGGGTGTATTTTTGGTGTCGAAATGTGGATTACCTGGATCAATACGCTCGGGTGAGAAAGCCAGAAAAAATTCTGTTCCGACCTTTAATCCTGTAGATTCCAAATCGGGTAGCAGCACTTCATCGGTCATTCCTGGATAGGTTGTGCTCTCGAGAACGATAAGTTGACCCTTATGGAGGTGCGCACGTAGCTGTTGCATCGCAGAGAGAATATACGAGATGTCCGGCTCGCGAGTTTTACGTAATGGAGTTGGTACACAGATACTGATCGCATCAACCTGATCGAGGGCATTGAAATCTGTTGTAAATGTGAGTCGATCCGCTGCGATCAGCCTTTGAAGATCATTACTGTCAATATCAGAGATATAACTTTGCCCTTTATTGGCGAGATCAACTTTGCTCTGATCAACATCAATACCAGTGACATGAAAACCAGCCTCAGCAAAGGTTGTTGCCAACGGTAGTCCCACATAACCAAGACCAATAATCGCCACCTGTAATGATCGAGAGGATATTTTATCTAAGAGTTGACTTTTCATTCTTCCTTATTTTCCTTTGTATGTAGGCGATAGCTTGTATGTAATTATGGAAGCGTGTATACATGACGTTTTCACTACTTGCTGCTTTATAACGCTTCGGTTAATGTTTGTTGTTTGTGGATGGAAGAACGGCGGTATTTGCAGCATCGATCGAATGGTTGATGGGTGGCGTACTAGGGGGCATGACCATGTTCAAGTCAGCTCGTGGACGTGATTGAATATTGCTCAAGTAGTCATGCACTTCACCATATTCCCGCCAATTACTCTTATTTAATGCGACTCCTAGAATGTGTGTGCCTGTTCGATTGAGTATTCGTTTGGCTCGTAGCATAGCTTTGCGAGGAGTTTTGGATGCATCGACAATCAGAATAGTCATTTGCATATATGCAGCTATTATTTGCGCATCGGCAATTGGCAGTAGTGGTGGAGAATCGAAGATGACATAATCGAATTTTGACGTGTTCCGAAAGTGGTTGAAGATCTGATTTGCTAACTGTGACTGCAGCAATTCGGATGGATTGGATGGTAGTGTGCCAGCTGTTAATACCCGTAATGATGGTATATCGGTTGCTTGACCATCCAGATCAGCTTCTATCTGTGTCCACTTTTCCAGGAAGGCGTTGGATAGACCTGTCTGATTGCTCAGCTGGAAGTGCTTATCCAGGGCCGGATGGCGCAGATCAGCATCTACTAATAGCACGTGTTTTCCTGACATGGCCAGAAATGCTGCTGTGTTGGCGGCGATGGTGCTTTTTCCTTCACCTGCCATCGCGCTTGTTATCATTACTAATTTGAATGGATGGATCATTTGTGTCATGTTGAGATTAGCACAAAGGATACGACAACCTTCTGCGAGTTCTGGAGTATTTTCAGCATTCTGGGCGCGCTGCCTGCGTGAGAGCGCCGGAATGATGGTGAGTGCGTCGAGACCGAGCAATTTATTCACATCGTCCGGTGAAGTTAAACGATCATCAATCCATTCAAAAATAATAATGATCGCAAGTGCAAGACCCAGCCCTACGAGGGCACCTATAATGGCATCTTGCAGTGGTTGGGGTTTGATCGGAGTCGTAGGAACGACAGGGTCAATAATGTCAAACGTAGCCTGGCTACCCAGTTTTGTATAGGCGTAGGTAGTGAAGCTTTTTGCAATTTCTTCTGATAGTTTTGTCGCCAGTTGGGGATTACTGTTGTCGACGAGCACATCGATAAATGGTGTGTTGGTATCAGATTGCGTTTTTACCATGTCACTTAATTGTGTGAGGCTCATGCCATTATCAGCGGCAACGGGAGCGAGTATGTTTGAATTAGTAACTAATGCATTATATGCCGGTTGCTGAGCAATAGCTGCCACGGTGCTATCATTTTGTGAGCTTCCTGGCACCGTGATCAGTAGTCGCGTCTGTGCTTCATAGACAGGCTGCATCGTAAATTTGGTGACAAAATATGTCGTTCCACTACAAATAACCATACCAAGCAGTACTATCCATGTCCAGCGCTTTGTCAGTAGTATATAGCGATTAAGTGTACTCTGCATTTAAATACCATCCTTACCAATGATAAGATTTGTAGCACGTTGAAAATAACGTTAGCAGGCTTCTTTATAAAAATATCTATATATTGCACTCAGAAAGAAATAACTGTGCTACAGCAAAAAGTTTGCGGCGATTTTTACATGCGCTCCTTTTAGAAGATACTCCCTATGGATTGCTAATCAGGTTGTTGCTGGTGTTGAGAAGGTGTTTAGGACAGTACTCTTTTGTTTAGATAGTAATCCCTGATGCTCGCTATTGTATCTGCACTTACTCATACCCGGAGCGTGACTATTTGACGTTCCATAGATTTCTCTACATCTTTGTAATGTGGTTCACTGATTCTACACCAATATAAACATCTCTTTGATACAACACCTATGGTATTTTGATAAAGGTAACATTCTATTCAGGTTTTATGTTCTATTGTCCTCTCTCCTGGCTAACTTCAGCGTCGGCCTTTATGAAAATTCATCTGTAATTGCAACACTGTAAATGGGCTTTGTTGAGAAAGGATTGTATGCGCAGGATCGTACGTTTAGTTGTCGCAGCCTTTTTCTACTACAGTGGTCTGGTGGCTCTTTGTCGTTGGTGGATGCGGCGACGGGGCTCACATTTAATTATTCTTAATTATCATCGAGCGAGTCAGGGTGATATCCGACAGCATATGCGCTATTTGCAGCGTCATTATCGTGTGCTCCCTCTGGAAGACGCTTTACAAGAGCTGTATGCAGAGGTAACACAGAAAAGTCATCGCCGGACTCCGGTCGTTATGACGTTTGATGATGGGTATCGTGACAACTTTCAATACGCATTTAAAACTGCTGTTGAATTGCAGATACCAATCACAATTTTTCTCATCCCTGGTTATCTCGATAACGGAGATCGTTTCTGGTGGGGAGAAAGTACGCATCTTGTGGAGCAGGCACAAGTTAAAGATGTAACCGTTGCCGGTCTCACGTACCATTTGCAATTAAGAGAGGATCAAAAGAAATTATCTGTCTTGATCGACACACGCTTGCGAACAGCTAGCTCTGTAGCAGAGCGCGAACAATTTTTAGCACAGATGCGCCAAACTTTAGCTATATCTGAATTTGATACTTGCACATCGAGTGCAATAGATGATAATATGCCTATGTCGTGGTTGGATGTATATGAAATGCAGAAAAGTGGTTTCGTTTCATTTGGTGCACATACTATGCACCATCCAGTTTTAGCTAGTTTGTCAGATCCATCCGAAGTACGCTATGAGGTGCTGGCATGTCGAGAAGTGTTGGAGCAACAGCTAGGAATGAAAGTGTATACATTCGCATACCCGATAGGTCGTGCTGAACACATCGGTGCTGAAGCTCTCAAAGCAGTGCGCGAAGCAGAATATAAATGGGCAGTGACAACAACAAATGGTATTGCGACGTCGCTCAGTGATCCTTATCGCATAGAGCGTGTCCTAGTAGATGTACGGCGTCATTGGCTCTTGATCGCTGCTGAAACTGCGGGCATCTGGCATATCTTTGCACCGCTCTGGAAACCATTCATTAATGAAAAAGAAGATGTATAGCTGTTATGTGATATTGGAAGCTGACATGCTTTTGTATAGATCATATGCATATTGATGTTGAGGTGTTGTGTGCTACGTCATCCATCTGATATCGAGCCGACAAAGAGCTCCCAGTCTGCTGCTTTCATGCAGTCTCAAGGGAGTTTGGATGTTTCAACCAGAAGTTACGATGCATTTGTGTTGGATGCGGCATTACGTCAATCTTTAGTTTCTATTCGCTCACTTGGTCAGCGCGGCCTGGCTGTAGCTGCCCTAGAGGCAGATCAACGCGTTCCGGCCTTCTCCTCGCGTTGGTGCCAGCAAGGAATTGTTGCTCCGACTGGAGGTGGTTCTAGGGACTATCTCGACTTTCTGGAACAGTGGTTGGAGCATACAAAGGTTCGTGTTTTGATTGCATCTTCTGACAGTACGATAGCGTTGATCCGGCAGTATCGTGATCGTTTGGGAAAGCACACTGCTATTGCTCTGGCTCAGGATCCCGCACTAGCGATTGCCGTCAATAAAGAGCAGACGTTGGAGATCGCCAAGCAGTTGGGACTGAATATTCCTCGGGGAGTGACGGTAAGTTCTGTGTCTGAGGTCACGGCGGCGCTTAATGAGATAGGCTTGCCCGCAGTGATCAAGCCTATTGAGTCCTGGCTGTGGGATGAATCTCAAGAGGGTGGTGCCCGTTTGGTTTCACGATTGGTTATGACTGCAGATGAGGCCAGAGTCGCAGTTGAAGATCTGACACGCCTGGGAGGCACGATTCTTTTCCAGCAGTTTCTGACTGGTCGGCGTGAGGCGATTAGTTTGCTGTATGCCGATCATGAAGTGCATGCAAGCTTTGCACAATGGGCGAAGCGCACTGAACCACCATTAGGTGGAACATCTGTATTACGTCAAAGTATTGCTCTGCCGCCCGATACTGGTAAACAAGCTGAACATCTGGTTCGCGAGATTGATTTGGAGGGCTACTCCGAAGTTGAGTTTCGTCGAGATCGAGGAGGTATCCCCTACCTGATGGAAATTAATCCCCGCTTGTCCGCTTCAGTAGAGATAGCAGTACGTTCCGGCGTAGATTTTCCCTATCTCATGTATCAATGGGCGACAGGTGAACATATTGATACTGTTAAATCTTATCGTATCGGTGGTTGGATGCGCTATCTTAAAGGCGACATCATGACCACCATCGAAGCCATTCAACAACGTGGGCGACCAGGAGTGGCACCACCAGCTCAGGCAGTGCTTGGTTTTGCCCTTTCTTGTTTGAAGCCTATGCATTATGACTGTGTTGATTGGAATGATCTAGCTCCAGCTATACAAGCCACGGCGGAATTTACGCGCGATTGGGTTGGAGGGGCTGTATTGAAGAGATTATCCCGTATGCGAAGGAGTTTTTCATGAGTATAGCATCTGATCTGCAAACATCTCAACAATCGGTAGCGGTAGCAAAATATGATGTGGTCGTTATTGGTGCTGGCCCTTATGGCTTGACCTCTGCTGCTCACTTAATCGGGAAAGGTTTACATGTTGGCGTATTTGGCAAACCAATGGAACTGTGGCGTGATCATATGCCACAGGGAATGTATTTACGTTCTCATTGGTGGGCAACAAATCTTTCTGATCCACAAAAGAAATATAGTTTTGCGCGGTATTTTCAACTAAAAAAACTGGCGAAACCGTATCCAGTTCCGATGAGCCTTTTTCTTGATTATGCGCTCTGGTTTCAAAAAAATGCTGTACCAGATATCGATGAGACGTACGTTGCTTCAATCGAGCGACAAAATGGATGGTTTGTGGTGACGTTGGAAGATGGTCGTGTGGTACACGCAGCGGCAGTTGTCATGGCTATCGGTGTGTACTACTATACCAAACGCCCAGAGGAGTATCGTGGTTTCCCCACAGAGCTTGTCTCACATGCTTTTGACCATAGTGATTATAGTCAGTTCAAAGGGAAACGTTTGTTGGTCATTGGTGGTGGACAAAGCGCGGTAGAATATGCGGCTCTGCTGCTTGAGGATGGAGAGGTTACCAATGTGCATCTGGTAGCTCGTCATTCCATTAGCTGGCTGGAACGAGATCGTGCGAATGAGCGTTCTCTGTTTGAAAAGATCGTTGCACCCAATGCAGGTATTGCTCCTGGCTGGAGAAACTGGGCTCTGGAGTATTTGCCTTATCTTTTTCATCGTTTCTCGCAACCAAGAAAGGATCGCTATATCCATTCAAATTATCAAGCTGCGGCGGCTGAATGGTTACGTGAGCGTGTGCTGGGGAAGGTTCATCTGTATGAGAACACCTCGATCAAAGAGATGCGCGTTCATGATAATTGCATGGATGTTGAGCTCTCGAATGGTCAGAAACTTCAGGTCGACCATGTTTTGCTTGGAACCGGCTATGAAGTACATCTCACAAACCTCCACATGCTTCATCCATCATTAGCTGAGCAGATTCAGGCCGATCAGGATATTCCTATCTTGAATTCCAGCTTTGAAAGTAGCGTTCCCGGCTTGTACTTCCTTGGCTTGAGCGCTGTGCGCTCCTTTGGTCCTTTATATCGCTTTGTCGTAGGTGCGAAGGCATCCGGCACCCGAGTTGCCAGTGCGGTTGCACGCTATGTTAGGCACTAGAAATGAGGTGCCTATGTCAGAGATAATTGGGGATAGCGCCTGGGAAATGGAGAGGATGTGTATGCATGAGCGTCTGCGTGTATTAATTGCGGTAATTTTTTATTATTCTGGTTTGACACGCCTGGCCTTATGGCTAAAAGAACGTTCTAATAAGCAACTTCTTATTCTGAATTATCATAACGCAGGAGGGAATTTGTCCTCGCAGTTGCGTTATCTCAGGCGTCACTATCACATTATGCACCTTGAGGCAGCTCTTGAGGAATTGTACGCTCCCAAACCTGATCAGGCCCGGCAGGGCCGGCGTTTGCCGCTGGTCCTGACTTTCGATGATGGCTATCTGGATAACTATACGGTTGGATTTCAATTGGCTCAGTGCTATCGTATTCCCATGACCATTTTTATTATTCCAGGCTATGTGGAAAGCGGACAATACTTCTGGTGGCTGGCAGCTGCACAATTAGTGATGCAACTTCAGGCAGAACAAATTACGCTGGATGGACAAAATTACCAATTGACCTGTCCCGCTGGGCGTCGTGATTTGATCAAGGTTATTGATCAACATGCTCGATATGCCTCTTCTGTCGTTGAACGAGAAGCATTTCTTTCGCATGTGCAACAGACACTTGGTGTTGCTCTGCCTACCCGTAGTCTGAGTACTAGTGATACCAGCATTCCTCTTACCTGGGAACAACTTCGAGAAATGGAAGCAACCGGTTGGATCTCATTTGGTGCACATACCGTTAATCATCCTATTCTAGCTTACCTGACTGATCCTGAAGAGGTCATGCGTGAGGTGCAGGATTTACGCGTGATCCTTGAAGAAAAATTAGGTCATCCAATCCATGTTTTTGCCTATCCAGTGGGCAAGTTTCAACATATTGGTGAGCTGGGAGTGAAGGCTGTGCAGGTTGCTGGCTATACATGGGCAGTGACAACTTTTGAGCAAGAAAATACACAGCATACTGATCCTTTGCTGTTAGCACGTATGCCTGGCGATGTCGATCTGCACTGGATGGTCATGGCTGCGGAACTGGTTGGCTTGTTGGGAATTGTATCTCGATTGAGGAAAAAATATGCCAGACTCTTTAAAAAGTAGCGATATGTATGGATCAGCAATACCTGTTATCCCATCTACTCTTCAACAGGAGTCGATGGTTCGTGATACGCGCAAAAAAACGTACGATGCTCTGATACTTGATGCAATGTTGCGGCAATCGTTGGTTGCTGTACGTTCACTTGGACGACGAGGTATGCATATTGCTGCATTAGAGATGACTCGACAGCAAAGGAAGCCTCTGTATGTTCCGACATTTTCTTCTCGTTGGTGCAAGCGCTCGTATATTGCTCCAGACTATGGTCAACACACCGAACCATACATAACCTATCTGCGCCAACTATTGGAGCATGCCGGTGCTAAAGTGCTATTTGCATCTTCTGATGGCACTCTGGCAGTATTGAGAAAACATCGTGCAGAGATTGAGCGCTATACGCGTCTCGCATTAGCTAAAGAACCCGCTCTGGAGGCTGCTACTAATAAAGATCAGACATTAAAGATTGCCGAGCGCCTTGGCATTGGTGTGCCAAAGGGCGTCATGGTGACTTCGGTCAGCGAGGTGACCGAAGCTATCCATGATATTGGTTTGCCGGCGGTGATCAAGCCTATCGAAACATGGAGCTGGCATGAACAGCGGGGAGTCCGCTTGATCTGTGAACTTGTAACGACTGCTGATGAAGCCCGTAAGGCTGTTGAAAAGGTCACACAATACGGTGGAACAATCCTTTTTCAGCAGTTTTTAACCGGGCGACGTGAAGCAGTTAGTCTCCTATATGCACAGGGCGAGATAGCCGCTCGTTTTGCTCAGTTGGCGAAACGCACACAGCCTCCACTGGGAGGAACCTCGGTTTTACGACAGAGTATTGCGGTGCCTATGGATATTGGTATCCAGTCTGAGCTCCTAGTGCGTGAAATTGAGTTAGAAGGCTATGCTGAGGTTGAGTTTCGGCGCGACCAGGCTGGTAAGCCTTATCTAATGGAAATTAATCCTCGTTTATCTGCTTCGGTTGAAGTAGCTGTTCGTTCAGGTGTTGATTTTCCTTATTTACTCTATCAATGGGCGTTAGGAGAGCCTGTTACGCACGTTGATGGGTATCAGACAGGACTCTGGATGCGCTATCTCAGTGGCGATATTGTATCAATGGTGGAAGCTCTGGTGGAGCGTGGTAGGCCAGATGTGATGTCACCAGCGCAAACTGTGCTGGATTTTTGTGCTAGTTTTTTTATCCGTGTTGGTTATGATTACGTTGATTGGTGGGATCTTGCTCCTGTTTGGACCGCGACTATGGATTTTATGTATCGTGCAACAAACAAATTAAGATCATCTACCACTCAGAATGATAAGACTATTTTACAGAAGTAACAATGGTCCTTTCGGAGGAGTTAACTGTGAGCGTCTCTTTCAATACCAAAAGAATTCAAGAAGTTATCCCTGCCACCCAATTTGATGTTGTTGTGCTTGGTGCTGGCCCTTATGGTCTCTCTGTTTCGGCCCATTTATTGGGACAGGGATTGAAGGTGGCAACCTTTGGCAAGCCACTCTATTTCTGGCGTAATCATATGCCTGATGGTATGCTCTTACGTTCTTATTGGTGGGCAACCAATCTCTCGGACCCGCAGCAAAAATACACTCTCACAAAATACTTTGAAGAGAAAGGTATTCTACCAACAGCTCCATTCGCTCGTGAAACCTTTATTGATTATGGTTTCTGGTTCCAGCAGCATGCGGTACCCAATATCGATGAAACATATATCCAAACTATTGCATACAGTAATAATAAATATTCTATAACTTTAGAGGATGAACGTGTTATTACCAGCAATGCAGTTGTATTGGCTCCTGGACTTCACTATTATCTCTATAAACCTCAATCATATGCTCATATGCCAGAAGCTTTAGTGTCTCATTCATCTGATTATAGTCATTTCACAATGTTTGCGCAGAAGAAAGTCGCTGTTATCGGTGGGGGTCAGGGGGCGCTAGAGACGGCAGCCTTGCTACAAGAACAAGGTTGCGATGTTCATGTGCTCTATCGTGGAACCATCCGCTGGCTTACCGAAGCTAACCCCAAAATTCCCGCGTGGTTGCAGAACATTCGCGCACCGCAGGCTGGTATGGGCGATGGATGGTTGAATGTCCTACTAGAAAAATATCCATATCTGTTGTATTGGGTAACTCGTACGCGTCGGAATGCCATCCTGAAGTCGCTCCATGGGCCAGCTGGATCAGCATGGTTGAAGCCACGTCTGCTTGGGAAAGTCGATCTCCGCGAAAATACTGTTGTTGCACAGATTAAAGCAGTGGATGAAAACGCACAGATCACGCTTACAAATGGTGAAGAACTCTTGTTTGATCATGTTATCCTTGGCACCGGCTATCAAGCAGATGTGAAGGAGTTGCCAATGTTGGATCAGCATCTGAAAGACTCTTTACAGACATATCATGGCTCACCTGTATTGAATAACTGGTTTGAGTCAAATATTCCTGGCCTCTACTTCATTGGTTTTTCTGCAGCGCGTAGTTTTGGCCCTTTTTATCGTTTTGTTGTAGGTGTTGATGCTGCTGCTCGCCGCACTGCTAGCGCAGTTGCCAGACAGGTTACACGTTCTCGTTAAGGCTGATAGATAGATTGGGTGAGTATGCTAAAGAGCTACTCGAAGCAGGGGTGAGAGGTGAAATGCGTAAATGGTTATTGATTTTGATCGCTGGATGCTTTTATTATAGTGGCCTTGTTGCTCTCGCGCGTTGGTGGACGCGGCATTCAGGGCCACACGTTGTGATTTTGAATTACCATACTGCTGCTGATGGGCAATTTTTGAAGCACCTGCTCTACTTACGCCGTCACTATCGTATCATGCATGTGGAGGCGGCGTTAGATGATCTTTTCACTCCTCCCACTGGCAGGAGCATTAGTGGAAAGGTTGATCGACGAACTTCTCTGGTGGTGACGTTGGATGATGGGTATGTGGATAATTTCACGTATGCTACAGAGATCGCTCGTAATTACTGTATTCCTCTATCAATTTACTTGATTCCTGGCTATATCGATGCAGGAAATCGTTTCTGGTGGTTTGAGGGGCAGAGTATGGTTCGTCGTGCGCGCGTGGCCGATGTGACTTTGGAGCAGCAAAATTTCCGGTTACAGGATGACAGAGCACGTGGATCTCTGGC
The DNA here is from genome assembly GCA_963699315.1 of uncultured Chloroflexia bacterium. Lineage (GTDB taxonomy): Bacteria > Chloroflexota > Ktedonobacteria > Ktedonobacterales > Ktedonobacteraceae > Dictyobacter. The sequence continues at coordinate 789,118 of OY969433.1, read as the reverse complement.
TCAATATATTGATGACCGTGCTCGTTATGCTACGTCGATAGCTGAGCGAGAGGCATTTCTTGAGATAGCACGAGAAAAGCTCAAACTTTCTCCTCAGCCCGATGAGCGAGATCGTGATGGGGAACGTTTATCGGTCAATTGGGAGCAGGTCTTGGAGATGGATAAAAGTGGTTGGATCTCCTTTGGGGCCCATACAATGTACCATCCTATTCTGGCTTATTTAACTAATCCTGCAGAGATACAATATGAAGTAACTGAGTGTCGCCGTGTTCTTGAGCACAAGTTAGGGTATCAAATACGTACCTTTGCGTATCCTGTTGGGCAGGATCAACATATAGACGATGTAGTGGTGCAAGCAGTCAAGGATGCGGGTTATACCTGGGCTTTGACTACAACCTATGGTATGAATACCTCTTCTAGCGATCCTTATCGGCTGAAGCGTATTGAGGCGGATGTTACTCAACATTGGCTCGTGGTCGCAGCAGAGGCAGCAGGACTTTGGGGCTTCTTCTCCCGATTACGCTGGCTACCTTTTATTCGCAAAAATTTCACCAATGCTGTGAGTAAAAAAGGAGTGTAATGCAGGAACATGCGTTTTATATTCATCCATTGGCAGAAGTAGAGGCTAATGTACAGATTGGAGTGGGAACACGCATCTGGCGTCAAGCTCATATACGTTCTTTTGCTTGTGTGGGTGAGCAATGCAATATAGGTAAAGGCGTGTACATTGAGTCTCGTGTTTCGATTGGATCGCGCGTTAAGATTCAGAACCATGCCTCACTTTTTGAGGGGGTTACCGTCGAAGACGGCGTTTTTATTGGACCACATGTCTGTTTTACGAATGATATGTATCCCCGTGCTATTACTCCTGAGGGTCACTTAAAAAGCGCAGATGATTGGGATATCGTGCCCACATATGTAAAATATGGTGCCTCTATTGGAGCGGGTTCGGTGATTATCTGTGGCGTGACCATTGGTGAATTTGCTTTGATTGGAGCGGGTTCTGTGGTGACAAGGGATGTTGCTTCGCATGCTCTGGTGATAGGAAATCCCGCACGTTTTTGTGGCTACGTCTGCCATTGTGCGCGTCGCCTGACGAATGTACAGACACACGATGATACGGGGGAGCTATCTGGTTGGTGTAAGGCTTGTGGAGTGGTGCGTTCCTTTTTACGTTAGGGCTGGAAGGTTAATTCAGATTGTAGGACATCATGGCGATGCACACGCCGCCCTAATCATGGTCAATGCAGAAAGTAGTTTCGGTTTGGCCCCTGGCATATACGTTATGAAGCGTGTGACCGGAGGACAACCGTCCTCTGGCAATTCATCTTTTTTCAATCGTACGGATACCCCTGCATTTAATGCATGGGGAGGAGTGCGCCTCCTTATGAAAAACTGATCCAACATCCCTTACGGGAGAGCCATTTTCTGTCGGAATGGCTCAAAACCCCTCTTCTCTGGTTGCCCTTCGAAGGTAATGTTTGCCTCGACGAAGATAGCAGTCCGTACACCTCTCAAGCACTGCATAGACCCCGTTTTGCTGGTTAACTTGAAAGTTATAGAGCTTGGAACTGGCAAGCATCCCAAGGTACGTTCTTCAACGTTGCTGCTATCGTAGCCCGATGGGTGCAAGCACCCCTGGCTGGGTCTGGTCAGGTTCAAGCTTGTCACTGCCTGGTGTAAAGCCACCAACAGTTTACAAGCCCATCGCTGAACGCGAGGGGGTACCTGACTTGCTGCGTGGATTCTGCAAGAATGACGTCTCTTTAGAATTTCTCCGCATGTTGCTTTTTCCAGTAGCGTATATACCCTTGAACAGTCATTTCATAATTAGTCGCGAGTTCAAAGCGTTTCAACATCTGTGCATTTGCGCCTTTGTGTTGAAGTTGTGGTTCAGTTGTCTCGATCATTATTTGAAGGATCTCTTTTTCAGTTTTTCCTTCTAGTAAGGCTTTCAAGACAATATCACCCCAAGCAATGATCTGGGCACGTAGTTTCTCTAAATACGGAACGGAATTGCGTACAGGGCCGAAGTGAGCCAGATACATTACATCTGGGCGTAGCTTCTTTAGAAGATCAATACTGGCTGACCACAACTCGATATTCACATCTGGTGGTGGTGTTGGAGGGCGAATATAATCAACCGGTGGCAGATAAACGCCGGCTACATCACCCGCGAAAAGTTCACCAGAGTGAACATCAAAGAAGACAACATGATGACTGGCGTGACCCGGCGTATAGTGCACTTCCAGGCGGCGGCCAGTAATATTGAGAATGTCTCCACCATCGATGACCTTGACATTGTCAGCCGGAACGGCCTCAATATCACCCCAAAGCTCTTCCATGCGACCCTTGTAGATCTTGGTCGCGCTTGCAATTAGCTTGGCTGGATCCTGAATATGGGCAGCACCTTTACTATGTACATATACTTTGGCGTTAGGCATATGATGTAATAATGTTCCCACACCACCAGCATGATCCAAATGAATATGCGTAAGCAGAATATGCGTCACATTCTGTGGAACGATTTCAGTTTCTTCTAACGAAGCTAGCAGAGAATCAACGGTCGTCGTGGGACCAGGATCGATGAGCGCAACCTCATCTTTGCCCGCAAGGACATATGTCCCAATTACATCATGCTCGCCCTGGAACGGCAATGAAATGTGCCAGAGACCAGGGGATTGTTTGGTAATAGTTGCCAAGAGCTGCTCCTCCGCTTTATATTTTTCTTGAGATGGCTTTGGCCTGAGTGAAAAGTAATAGATAGTCGCGACCGCCAGCTTTTGAGTCAGTTCCTGACATATTGAAGCCGCCAAACGGATGGACGCCTACTAATGCACCTGTGCACTTCCGATTGAAGTACAGATTGCCAACGTGATACTCTTCTTTGGCACGTGTGATATGTTGCTCATCAGTAGAGTAGAGTGATCCGGTCAGCCCAAACTCCGTATCGTTAGCGATGTCTAAAGCATCATTAAAATCTTTGGCCTTAATGACGGTCAGGACTGGCCCAAAGATTTCCTCTTGTGCGATGCGGGCATGGGGATCAACATCAATAAAAATGGTTGGCTCGATAAAGTAGCCTGGCTCATGCGAATGTCCTCCGCTAACCATTTTACCTTCGCTTTTTCCAATCTCGATATAATCCAGAATCTTCTTATAGGCATTACTATCAACAACTGGACCTACGTATGTTTCTGGCTTGGTGACATCTCCCGAGACGAGTTGTCGCGTCTTTTCGATGACTTTTTGTACAACCTCGTCATAGACCTGGGCGACAATAATTGCGCGCGAGCCAGCTGAGCATTTTTGCCCTTGGAAACCGAAGGCTGAGAAGACTATGTTGGTGGCTGCGGCTTCCAGGTCTGCTGTTTCATCAACCATAATCGCATCTTTGCCACCCATCTCTAGAATGGTACGTTTGAGCCAGCGTTGGCCAGGCTGAGTTTTTGCTGCGTGTTCGAAGATGTGAAGTCCTACCTCACGTGATCCTGTGAATGAAATGAAACGGACAGCCGGGCTATCCACCAATGTATCACCGATCGTCGCTCCTGATCCCGTGAGAAAATTGACCACTCCAGCGGGTAAACCGACATCTTCCAGTATACGCATAAATTGGTATGCAATTGCTGGTGCAGTGCTGGCTGGTTTGAGCACCACTGTATTGCCTGCTACAAGTGCTGCGCTGGTCATACCTACTAGAATAGCACATGGGAAATTCCAGGGTGGAATCACTGCTGCAACACCTAACGGAATATAGACTAACTCATTCTTTTCGCTCTCGATATGAATAATTGGTTGCTCTGCTGCCATACGGAGCATCTCGCGCCCATAAAATTCTAAGAAATCGATAGCCTCAGCTGTATCCACATCGGCTTCAACCCAACTCTTTCCAACTTCATAAATCATCCAGGCATTGATGATAAAACGGCGTTGGCGCATGAGTTCAGCTGCGGCGAAAAGATAACCTGCTCGTTCGTTTGCCGCTACGTGCTTCCAGGTTTCAAATGTCTTTGCGGCCTCCTGAATAGCTTGCGCGGTCTGGTCACTGGTGGCAGCAGCAAAGTTTCCAATAATCTGATCAGGTTGGGAGGGATTGATGGAGGCAAATGTTTTTTCGCCTGTCACTTTTTGACCACCGATGATCAGTGGATATGTTTGACCGGACTCTTTTTTTACCTGTTCCAGTGCTGTTGCTTGAGCGCGTTTGTTTTCTTCTCTGGAAAAATCAGTAAAGGGCTCATTTATAAATGGTGTTTGAGCATGCGATAAAGCACTTTCAAATACAGTAGTCATTGAATACTCCTTAAAATTATAGCGATAGAAGTGCTTTCCTATCGTGGAGAACGTATCTTTCATTGTATCTCATAGCGGGAGTTGATGAAAGCATACATGAGTCAGAGAGTCATTGGTAGATATGTACTGTCTCAACAGTTTGTGTGTCCAATTGCAAAATACGAATCGCGTGATTGTTGGTGTCTGCAATATAGAGTTTTCCGTTTGCCGCTGCAATGCCTGCTGGTTCGTTAAACTGAGCCTCTTGGAAAGGGCCATCGCGAAAGCCTGCGTTTCCGTCACCTGCTAGCGACTGCACGGCTCGCGTGTGTGGATTAAGTCTTTTGATGCGGTTATTATAGGTATCGGTTAGATAAAGCTGTCCAGCGTATATACAAATGGCCTGTACATGTTGCAAGCGAACCTCATCTCCGACGCCATCACGATCTCCGAAAATGAACAGTCCCTCGCCAATCAATGTGTGCACCTGTTTCGCGTCTGTTAAATCGATTGCTCGAATCGCACTTGTTTCACTATCGGCAACGTAAAGAGTATGATCGTCCAACGCTAGACCGTTAGGTTGAGCAAAGAAAGCTTCATGATAAGAACCATCACCAAGTCCCTCTGGACCTTTGCCCGCGAATACCTCAATCTCCATTGTCGCGAGGTGGAGCACTGCAATTTGATGATTTCCCGCCATCGCAATGTATAGACCATTTTCCCTATACTGCAGATCCCAAGGGGAATTCAATGCGACGGTACGAGCCGGACCTCTGATGGGCGTGCGGACCATACCATATTGGAGACCTGTCCCAGCAATTGTTGTCACCTGTCGTGTCTCAAGATCGACGCTCCTGATCAGATGGTTTTCGGTGTCCGCAACATAAAGGGTTGTATCAGCCAGAGCGATTCCTTGCGGGCGGCTGAACTGTGCCGTAGCATATGGGCCATCTGTATGACCAGCTTCGCCTGTACCGATAATCTGGCGCACTTGACCGGAGAGACTTGTTTCAATTAGTCGATGATGTCCCGAGTCGCTGATGATCAAGCGATCAGTTGGCGCATCCAGGCACAATTTGCCAGGAAAGGCCAAGAAAGAATTGGATGAAACCTCGTGTGTAAAGTGGAGTGGTTGATGAGTCAACAATCCTTGTGCATCAAACTCTTCAAGCATTAGTTTAATTAATGCTATCGCCTGCGCAGGAAAAAATTCGCCTTCGTGCCGCATAATGACGCGGTTTTCTGGATCAATAAAGATAAATGTTGGCCACGCGCGTACCGCATACTGCTGCCAGAGATACATACTACGGTCATTTACGACAGGATGATCAATACCATAACGCAGTACAGCGTCGCGCACACTATTAGTAAATTGCTCACGCGGAAACTTGGGAGAATGGATGCTAACCACAGTCAACGTGTCTGGAAAAGCTTCGGTAATCTTCCGAAGCTGATCAAGGGCATGTATACAATTAATACAACAGAAGGTCCAAAAGTGCAGGAGCACTAGATGACCACAGAGTTCACCTATACGTAATGGGCGATCGCTATTCAACCAATCTAATCCAGCAGGAAAATCAGGTGCTCTGACCTCACCACGAAACTGAGGCTTTGTCATTGGTCCAATCTCTTTCTTATCGGTGACACATACTGTCTCTCTCCATATTACTACATGTTTACAAGGATCGTTTAAAGCTACTTCCTGGTCTATTTCGTATTTATAGCGAATTTTTTAAGAATGATGGATTATTGGTTCATCTTTATCTTTTTAGGGTTCCCTTATCCTAATATAGGTAGTGATATTTATTTGTTAAAATTTAAAGCCACTTCTATTACAATTGAAAGCTTTTTTTCTACTAGATAAAATTGTCACTATCGATATATCGTAAAAGTCAAGGAGACTTCTATGTTCATTATCGCTGCAATTACTGCAAACGCGAACTGGGTAGATTATCTTATCATTGGCATTTATTTTGCCGTTACTTTGGGAATTGGTTTTGCATTAAGAAAACGCATGAAATCTTCTGAAGATTTTTTTCTTTCCAGTCGTTCGTTGCCAAGTTGGGTAACAGGATTGGCATTTGTGGGTGCAAATCTAGGTGCGCTTGAGATCCTGGGTATGGGCGCAAATGCTGCTCAGTATGGTCTGATGCAGGCGCATTTTTACTGGATCGGTGCTATTCCCGCTATGATCTTTGTGGCGATCTTTATGATGCCTTTCTATTATGGTAGTAAAGCGCACTCGGTCCCTGGCTTTCTGAAAATGCGTTACAATGAGGCAACACGTGCTTTTAATGCTATATCTTTTGCCGTGCTCACATTGTTGACATCAGGCATTAACATGTTTGCCGCCGCACTGGTATTCAGCCTGTTGCTTGGCTGGTCACTTAATGCTTGTATATGGTTGGCCGCTTTATTCATCATGATCTACATTTTATTGGGAGGTCTAACATCATCTATTTACAACGAGACACTCCAATTTTTCTTGATTGTGGCTGGACTCTTACCTCTTACCATCATCGGTTTGATCAGTGTAGGTGGTTGGGACGGTTTGAAAGCTAGAATAAGCAATCCTGCATTTTTTCACTTGTGGGCTAACACTGCTGGAAACAATAATCCATTTGGCGTCAACTTTATCAGTATCGTGTTAGGATTGGGTTTTGTCTTAAGTTTTGGCTATTGGTGTACCGACTTCCTTGTGGTGCAGCGTGCGCTGGCGGCAGAGGATAAAGCGGCTGCAGAGCGTACGCCGCTGATTGCGACTTTTCCCAAGTTGTTTTTCCCATTTCTGGCCATTATTCCTGGGTTAATTATTCTGTCAGTGATGCCTGGTCTGGGTCATAGTAGTGGCTTTGAAAATTCATACAATATGGCAGTTCCGTATGCGATGGCTCGTTATCTCCCAAATGGTGTGCTAGGTCTGGGGCTGACTGCTTTATTAGCCGCTTTTATGTCCGGCATGGCTGGCAATGTCACGGCCTTTAATACAGTCTGGACGTATGATATCTATCGCTCGTACATCAAGCGTGATGCTTCCGATAACCACTACCTGCGGATGGGGCGTATTGTGACTGTGGTTGGTATTGTCCTGAGCGTTGGTACTGCTTATATTGCGTCAGATTTCACAAGTATTATGGATTATGTACAGGCTCTGTTCTCAATATTCAATGCTCCACTGTTGGCAACCTTCTTGCTTGGTATGTTTTGGAAGCGTACCACACCCTGGGGAGGATTTTGGGGCCTGGTTGTTGGTACAGTGTGCTCTATTGTGCTCTGGGTCGGGGAACAATTCTTTCATCTCCTCTCTTTCGGAAGTTCAGAGGGCTCCAGTATGTGGCGAGCTTTGATTGCCTGGACTGTCTGTTTTGTTGTGACGATTGTTGTTTCTCTTTTTACCAAACGTCAGCCGGAATCAGAGTTGAGAGGATTGGTCTATAGCTTAACGCCAAAGTTGCAAGTGGTTGAAACTGTCTGGTATAAAAGACCGATGGTCTTGGCTGGTGCTGCCCTGGTTATCTTTGTTGCTCTCAATATCATATTCTTCTAATGCATGGAAAGGTGATAGTTATGAGTCAGAATGATCCTCAAGGTATGGAAAAAGTGGGCCAGACACAACGCATGTCGATTGCATTGACCATTGGAGCAACAATTGGTGTGATTGGCCTTGTGCTTGTGCTCTATGGATTGTTCGGTCCGGTTGATTATAGCCGTAGTGATGGTATTAATATTAATTTATGGTGGGGTATATTGATGCTTGCCTTCGGGGTAGTTATGAGTATTGGCGGCTATATCTCTAGTAAAAGGCAGCGAACTCATTAATTGTCTAGTCGTATTCGAGATCAGTCCGGTGAGAAAAACATTTTAGAATTCTCACCAGATCTTCACAATCTTTCCCTACTTTGAAGCCTGGGTCCAGTATATGGAATTTCCTATGGGTGCTTTTTTTGCTTCTTCGTAGTATACTAAAAGGTGCGTTGAAGACTATTAATAAGGTAGGAGTATCACTGATGGCGGACGTACGGCAGGAATTTCCAATTGAGACACAGTTGAAGAAGGATATTCAGGACGCTCAGCGGAATTGAGATCAAGCACGCTTGGATACATTACGTATGGCTGTAGGGGCGATTCATAATTTAGAAGTTGCTCGGACTGATCGTAAGAATCCAGAATATGGCCAGCCTTTGAGCGAAGCCGACTGCATGAAGGTTCTTGAACAAGAAATAAAGAAACGTAACCAGGCAATACCTCTCTATAGACAAGGTGGACGTACTGATCTGGCGGACAAAGAGCAGCATGAGTTGGAAATCTTGCAAGTGTATCTGCAATCCTCACAATTGAGCGATGAGGAGCTACGAGCAGTTGTGAGTCGTATTATCGATGCTAATGGAAAAGAGTTTCGTAAAGTGATGCCTCTCGCAGCCAAAGAAACTAAAGGTCATGCTGATGGAGCTCGTGTACAGCGCCTTGTCAGAGAACTAACGCAATAAGCGGTTTTGGCTAATTATTCATATTGAGTTAGTATTCATGATCAGTCCGGCGAGAATTTAAATTTCTCGCCGGATTTTTTATAATCTTTTACTGCTCTTATGTATTGCAAGGGTCATTGATATGGTATAGTGCTTATAGTACTTGTTATTCATGAGACAGTCATATTTATCGAGGAATCAAGCGCGTTTGATGTTGCTCACCATTCGCGTTGAGAGCGTTGATTTCACTTGCCCCAGAACGTATGTTGCCAGCGTCTTAAGGGACGACCAATTAAATGCGGTGACTGTTTCTTAACGATGGAGGATTTATGCTATGTCTGCAGCAGCAATTGAATTACCGTTGTTTCCTTTAAATGTGGTTCTTTTTCCAGGTACTGTGTTGCCGTTACATATTTTTGAGCCCCAGTATCGTCAGATGATCGTAGATTGTCAAATGGCAGATAAACCATTTGGTGTGGTTTTGATGAAGTCAGGTAGCAATGTTATACGCGAAGAGGTCTGTAAGATAGGGACTTTGGCCGCGATCCATAATCTGCAGCCGTTAGATGATGGATGCTATGATCTGATGGCGGTGGGCATCCGACGTTTTCGTATTGTGAGTCAGCATTATGATATGCCGTATCTTTCAGCCCTGGTTGAGCCATATGAAGATGAAGACGAGCAAGGGTCTGAAGATAGTTTGGACAGGTTAGTACAGCAAGGACGCGGTTTCTTTGAAACCTATCTGAATTTGCTGCTGGAAGCTCCGGTCGGGAATGAAATCCATGCTCACCTCCCGAAATTGCCTGAGGACCTTTCGCATTTCATTGCCTACTTCCTTGAGATTGAAGATAGCAAGAAGCAACAGTATCTCGAACTGACTTCTACCCGGCAGCGTTTGCTCGACGAGATTACCGTGCTACGGCGCGAAATCCCATTTATGCGTCAGTTGTTATTGAAGAGGCCTGATGATGATCTGACTATGCTAAACTAGGATCAGCATATTGAGTGCGTCTTTGTTCGTGCTAGAAGAGAGAGAATAAAAGCAAGTATGACCAATTATCACAATTTTAGAGAACGGCTGGATGCTGTTTTGCGCACACTGGATGTTCATCGGGTATGCGACTTTTTAGTTGCTGAAGGACAATGGGTAGATGGTCCACCAAAGGATGCAGATTTTGCGATGTGGATGATGATTGCCAGTTCTCGGACACTCAAAGATTTACATCCGCAGGCTCGTGCGTGGTTGATGAGTCACGAACACGTCAGTGAAGCAGAGGCTATCTTTGGGACTAGTTTATCTTCTTCCCGTAAAGGATCACAAAGCTCTCGGAGTGCTAGAGGCGGTAATGGATCTCAACGCTCGCTACCGAATAAAACCAAGCACTCTGATAATCATAGATAACCTTTTCTTTTTTTGTGCTACAATATTTGATGTGGTAAGCAGGCCGTGATATAACTCACCAAAGGTGAGTGAAGGTCAACGACTTCCATTGTGAAAAAGATACATTGAAATGTATTATGCTGCGAACTGTAATACTTATTTGTGTCTCTTTATTGGTCAACGTGCTTTGTTTGCCTATATTGGTATGATGAAGTTAATAAGTTGATCATCAGGTTTCACAGAGGTTTGGAGGAGCATCATGAGTCAAACGTTATCATGGGGTATTCTTGGTACAGGGCGAATTGCAGGTATTTTTGCGAATGGTCTGGCACAATCGAAAACGGGAAAGCTCTTAGCTGTAGGAAGTCGTACGCAAGAAGCTGCTGACCGTTTCGGTGACGCTTGGAACGTACCTCGGCGCTATTCTCGCTATGAGGATTTACTCGCTGATAGTGGAGTGCAGGCTATTTATATTTCTACTCCACATCCTTTGCACGCCGAGTGGGCGATCAAAGCTGCCGAGGCTGGCAAGCATATTTTATGTGAGAAGCCTATTGCACTCAACCATGCCGATACAATGGCTATTATCGAGGCGGCTCAGCGCCATGATGTGTTTTTGATGGAAGCCTTTATGTATCGTTGTCATCCACAGATTGCCAGGATAGTAGAGCTTATTCAAGCGGGAGCCATCGGAGATGTTCGGGTTATCCAGGTCACATTTGCTTTTCGGACTGCGTTTGATCCAGAGAGCCGCTTGCTGAATCCCGCTCTTGGAGGTGGCGGTATCTTAGACGTTGGGGGCTATTGTGTATCTATGGCTCGCCTGATTGCTGGCGCTGCGAGTGGGAAGACTTTTGCCGATCCTATCAACGTAACCGCTACAGGCCATATTGGAGCAGTGAGCAAGGTTGATGAATATACCATTGCTTCACTCACCTTCCCCGGCGATATTGTGGCACAGTTGCTTACTGGCGTGCAGCTTGAAGCCGAAAACTCTGTGAGGATCTATGGTACTGAGGGATCCATGGTTATTCCTACTCCATGGAATCCAAGCAGGGATCAATCCACTTCTATCATCGTGAAGCGTAGTGGTGAGGCAGAAGCTCGTCAGATCACGTTCGAGAATGTTGGAGACCTGTATGGTCTGGAGGCTGATGTTATCGCCGCGCATATTCAAGATCGTCAGACGACAGTTATGAGTTGGGATGATACGCTGGGGAATATGCGTACTCTGGATCAATGGCGTGCAGCGCTTGGATTGGAATATGCGATTGAGCTTCCACAAGATCCTGGTCAAAAACTTCCAGTCTCCAAACGTCCTTTGCGGGTAAGACCACAGAATAATATGAGATATGGGCAGCTTGCTGGTGTCGAGAAGCCCGTCTCACGTCTAGTTATGGGTGTAGATAATCAGACCAGCTGGTCTCATGCGGCCGTCATGTTTGATGATTTCTTCGAGCAGGGTGGTAACTGCTTCGATTCTGCCTATATCTATGGCAAGGGACGTTGCGAAGGCATACTAGGAGAGTGGATAAGGAATCGTGGTATTCGTGAGCAGGTCGTGATTTTAGATAAAGGTGCACATACACCACATTGTAATCCGCAGGCACTTAGTTCACAGCTCCTGGAAAGTCTAGATCGTTTGCAGACCGACTACGTTGATGTGTATATGATGCATCGAGATAATCTTACTATTCCGGTGGGCGAGTTTGTCACGGTGCTCAATGAGCATAAGAATGCAGGTCGTATGCGCGCCTTTGGAGTGTCTAACTGGTCTATTGAGCGTATTCAGGAAGCGAATTTCTGGGCTGCCGAACATGGTATGGCCGGTTTCTCAGCGATAAGCAATAATTTTAGCCTGGCGCGCATGATTGATCCCGTATGGGCTGGCTGTATATCAGCCTCGGACGTGAAATCTCGTCATTGGCTAGCAGAGACACAGATGCCCATCATGCCATGGTCCAGTCAGGCGCGTGGCTTTTTCACCGGTCGTGCTCATCCTGATGATTATTCTGATGCAGAACTGGTACGTTGCTGGTACAGTGCAGATAATTTCCAGCGTCTGGAACGGGTGAATCAGATGGCGCAGGAACGTGGTGTCCTGCCTATTAATATCGCACTCGCGTATGTGTTAAATCAGCCATTTCCAACCTTTCCGTTAATCGGTCCCAGATTGCTGTCCGAAACACGTACCTCCTTACCCGCGCTTACTGTTGAACTGACGCCAGCAGAAATTCGTTGGTTGAACCTGGAAGATAAAAATAGCTAAAGTGCCTCCAATTTTAAATTAAGCTCAGAAGAGTGATGGAAGATGGCGTATATGTCTAGGGCTTTCCAGCCGCTAAATAAGCGCCACCTTCCATCACTCTTACTTCATTTTCCAGCTAAGGATATGCAATAAAATCGGAACTCTTTTTTGTTACTATATAGACATTGGTGGATTCTATTGTGCCATGGATCCGCTTGTTGTTCTGGTTTGAACGTGGATTGTGCGACTATCTCACTCATATATTTGCCTATTTTGCCTATATAGTATGCATAGTATGTATAAAAAATCGATATATCAATTGATTTGGTGGTTAGAAAGGAGTAATTCTTTTGAATAAAGAACTTACTAGCGTTATAGAATCTAACTCTATCACTGAAGTAATCAGGAATGAACCTGCTACGATAGATAAACGTTTGGTCTTCATTATGGCTGTGGCCTGTGCTTTAGCGGTTGCGAATCTTTATTATATCCAGCCTATGCTGGCTGCAATGGCACAAGGTTTTTCTGTGTCAGTGAGCCAGATCGGATTTGTTGCAACGATGGGGCAAGTTGGCTATGCTGTTGGCTTATTATTGATAATTCCTCTGGGCGATAAATATAACCAGCGCAAACTTATTGTGGGTATGCTGGTTGCCGTAACGATCGCATTGATCGCCATGGCGGCTTCTCCTTCCGTGTTGATCGTTACGATTGCTAGTTTTCTGGTTGGCCTGACGACAGTAGTACCGCAGCTTATTATTCCCTATGCTGCAAACCTGGCTCCTGAAAATGCACGCGGCCAGGTGATCGGAACGGTAATGAGTGGTTTACTCATTGGTATTTTATTGGCTCGTACGTTAAGCGGTTTTGTGGCTGCTAGCCTAGGATGGCGTGCAATGTATTGGATTGCGGCCGCTATCATGATTTTGTTGGCATTACTCTTACGTTTATTATTGCCTAATGATCATTCCCAGAAGGGTACGATGAGTTATCCACAGTTGTTGCGCTCATTGTGGGGGCTGATGCGTAATGAACCAGTATTACGTGAAGTTAGTATCTTTGGAGCGATGGCTTTCGGCGCTTTTAGCGCATTCTGGGTAACGCTCTCTTTTCTCCTGGAGACACCTCCATACCATTTCGGGAGTGAAGTAGCTGGCCTATTTGGTTTGGTTGGTATGGCGGGAGCGTTGGCTGCAACAGTGGTCGGTAAGATTGCCGATCGTCGTGATCCACGTTTTGCGAATGGTATTACTCTAGTGATTTCGCTAGTTTCGTTTGTGCTGATGTGGATCGCTGGCCAATGGTTATGGGGATTGATTATTGGTACTGTTTTGTTAGATCTTGGTACACAAGGAAATCAAGTGACCAGTCAATCGCGTATCTATAGCCTAGGCTCTGGAGCGCGTAATCGCTTGAATACAGTGTATATGTTTTGCTACTTTGTTGGTGGTTCGTTAGGATCTTTGCTTGCTACAATCGGTTGGGGTATCGACCAGTGGACCGGCGTTAGTATTGTTGCCTGCGCATTTATAGTTATCGCTTTAGCTGTTTTTGTATTGAATACAAAGAATATGCGTATGCATGCCTTGAGGCGTAATGAATAAATTGCTGTTATCTAATCAGGCAATACATTAAAAGCGATTTGCGCGCTGTTTATTTTTCAGACTTAAGCCTGAAAAATAAACAGCGCGCAAAAAGCATAAAACTATTTGTGAGCGACTTCCTCGTGTTTCTTCCGCTCGGAGATAATATCCTGTTGAACGTTGGCTGGAACTTCTGCGTACTGAGCAAACTCCATCGTAAACGTACCACGACCTTGCGTAATCGAGCGTAGATCAGTCGCATAGTGCAACATTTCTGCTTGGGGGACGGCTGCTGTGATACGTTGATAGCCGTTTTCAGCCGACTCCATGCCCATAACGTGGCCGCGCTTCGTATTAATATCGCTCATAACATCGCCCATATTATGCTCGGGTATGTCTATCGTCACATTCATAATAGGCTCAAGGAGCACGGGATTGGCTTGTGATACGGCCTCCTGCATTCCTAATGAAGCTGCGACTTCAAAAGATTGGGCAGAGGAATCCACTGGATGATATTTGCCATCGACGAGGGCAACTTTTACATAGACCATTGGATGGCCGCTGAGAAAGCCACGCTTAAGCGCTTCACGGATACCTTTTTCGACACCGGGAATAAATTGTCCAGGTACGACACCACCTACGATTTTATCTTCAAACACAAACGTTTTTTCACTATCGCGTGGTAATGGTTCGATTTCTAGCCAGACATCGCCAAATTGTCCATGACCGCCACTTTGGCGTTTATGTCGCCCATTCGCTTTAGCCTTCTTGCGAATAGTCTCTCTATATGAGATACGCCGATCATGGGTGAGGAGATCCACCGCATATTTACGTTTTATCCCCTCTACTAGAATTTGTAAATGTGTTTCTCCCATCCCTGACAATAATACTTCCGCAGTTTCTGGATCTCGTGAAATCTGTATTGTCCGATCTTCCTCACTAATACGTGCTAAGGCGCTACCCATCTTATCCAGATCGGTCTGGCTATGTGGCACAATTGCCACCACGTAACATGGCATTGGAAAACAGATGGGACTCAGTGGTGTTGTAATCTCTTTGCTGTTGGTGAGTGTATCGTTGGTATGTGTATCAGTGAGTTTTGCGACCGCTCCAAAGTCCCCTGTAGGGATCTCATTGGCTGGTTCCTGTGTCTTGCCATGTTGAATCACGAGTTGGCTCATGCGTTCCTCAACGTTTGTCCGCATATTGGTGAGATGCATATCTGATTTGAGCGTGCCGCTGAAGACACGAAACGCTGAGGTCGTTCCTACCTGTGTCGAGGCGGTCTTAAAGATAAAGGCGGAAACATCGTTGCCAAAGGCCTTGACCTCCTCGGTAACCGCGTGGAGAGGATCAGGTATATAATTAACAATGACATCTAGTAATGGTTGTATGCCGATATTTCTAGTGGCTGATCCACATAGAACAGGAATAATGATACCAGTGGATGTACCTTCCTTAATAATCGAGAGCACTTCTTCATCACTGAGGGATATGCCATCCAGGAATTTTTCCATCAGCGTGTCGTCACTTTCCACTGCTGCCTCGATTAACTGATCGCGATAGCTTGTGACCTGTTCTTGTAGTTCTGCTGGAACAGAAATTTCCTGTACTTTATTGTCCCCCTCGAAGGTATAACCCTTACACGATACTAAATCAACAATACCTTTAAAGTTGGCCTGTTCGCCGATCGGAAGTTGTATGGGAATGACTTTAGGACCGAATTGTGTACGAAGAGATGTTATAGCTTGCTCAAAAGAAGTATTTTCACGATCCAGTTTATTGACGAGGATGATGCGAGGGAGGTTTCGTTCATTCGCAAATTGCCAGGTAAGTTCTGTGCCGACTTCCACTCCTTTTTCTGCCGTAACCACCACGAGTGCAGCATCTGCAACGCGTAGACCGGCTTTTACCTCACCCAAAAAATCGGGATAGCCAGGAGTATCAATAAAGTTGATTTTATGATCTCTCCATTCGACGGGGATCACTTTCACTTGTAGTGACATACGTCGTTTGAGTTCT
Source organism: uncultured Chloroflexia bacterium (assembly GCA_963699315.1). Taxonomy (GTDB): domain Bacteria; phylum Chloroflexota; class Ktedonobacteria; order Ktedonobacterales; family Ktedonobacteraceae; genus Dictyobacter. Next base: position 773,140 of record OY969433.1, on the reverse strand, counting down.
TCTGGATCATAATCAATTACCGAAGTTCCATCATCCACCTTGCCCAAGCGTGTAACTGCACCACTGTCAAAGAGTGCAGCATCAATGAGGGACGTTTTACCAGTTCCAACGTGAGAAATGAGTGCAACATTGCGAATGTGTTCCGCCCGATAAACTTTCATAAACCCAATCCTCCTGAGTTTCTACACAGCAGTGGTCTGGGATCAGACTATTTCGGTGGGGAGGTCTGTCTTAGACCACCAATGCGACGCGGCCACGTGAATGGCTGTTTCACAGTACAGAGAAAAGTTATACACATTCTCCCTTCTCATTTAGAAGGCGTAAACGTAGTATATCAAAATTATGTAACATGTTCAACCAAGTATCAAACTATATCATGGTGATGTAAAAGATGACCTGCTGAGATTTATTGCCTCATCCATTGTGCAATCCTTACCATTGCAGGATACAATAGACCATATATTTCTTGGTAGAACTGTTATTTTCTATCCTTAATACAATCGGCATCGTACCCGAATTGTTTAAGCGATCTCTTCTTTACAAGGAGCCATCTATATGATTACGAAATAAAATTGGTAGCGAGACCTATGTGCTTTCGGCGCACCACCAAGCATGAGAAGGACCTGACCTTTCTTTTCTTTTTAGATGACGTTGTGTGTTCATTTGCGTAATATTATATGTTGTACATGTTATAAGTGCGTAAAAAATGGCAACGTCGAGTATGCTTCTTTTGGCAAGGATATGCTATACTGAAAAAGTCTTTGCTCAGTATGATTCGCATAAAAGGAGTTTTTTTATGACCATTGATATACATGATATTGAAGAAATTATTCGCCAACAAGAGAATTGGCGTCAGACTCAAACGATAAATTTAATTGCCAGCGAGAACACGCCCAGCGATGCTGTACGCCGAGTGCAGAATTCTGATTTTATGGGTCGCTATGCCGAAGGACATCCTAACGAAGGTGAGGACGTCAATCGCTATTATCAAGGGACCTACTACATTGATCAAATTGAGCGGATGGCTGAGCATGAGCTACTGGACTTATTTGATGTGAAGCAGGCTGATGTTCGCCCCATTAGTGGTAATGCAGCAAATACAGCTCTGGCTTTAAGTGTGCTACGTGGCGGTGATACAGTCATTGCGAACTCGACAGATGCTGGCGGACACATCAGCCACGGTGCTGTAGGGGTCTTTGGACGACGCATACAGAATCGGGGTCAATCGCTCAAACTGGGAGGTGCCAGTAGCATTCATCTTAACTATCTGCCGCTGACAGAAGATCGTTATCATGTTGATGGGCAGAAGACCATCGAACTTGTCGATCAACTCCATCCACAACTCGTGATTTTGGGGAAAAGCCTTTTCTTGTTCCCTGAGCCAGTCTCAGAGATTGCCGCCTTTTGTAAAACGCAAGAGATTCCCGTTCTTTATGATGCAGCCCATGTACTCGGTTTGGTCGCTGGTGGACAATTTCAGTCTCCATTAAAAGAGGGGGCAACCTGGATGACAGGCAGCACTCATAAGACCTTTCCCGGACCACAGCGTGGCATTATTCTGAGCAATCTGACAGATGCTGCTGCGATCAAGAAGTATTGGCAACCTGCTGATCGCGGTGTATTTCCGGGATCATCCAGCAATCACCATCTAAATACACTTCCGGCTCTAGTGGTTGCTATTCGTGAGATGAAGCGCTATGGACGCGAATATGCAGCGCAGATTGTGCGCAATGCTCAGGTGCTTGGACGTAGTCTGGATGGTCTTGGTACGCCTGTTGAGGCGCGTGATTTTGGCTACACCCAGAGTCACATGATTGCTGTGAATGTCGCTGAATGGGGCGGTGGTGTGGATGTAGCGAAGCGCCTGGAGGAGAGCGATATTATCTTGAATTATAATATGCTCCCGGGTGATGCTGATCCTCGTAATCCTTCGGGTTTACGTATTGGGGTCTCTGAGATGACGCGTTTTGGTGTAGATGAACAGGGGATGGGCGAAATAGCCCAATTCATTCACGATAGCGTACGTGGTAAAAATGTCAAAGAGCAAGTTCATGCGTTTCGTACTCGGTATACAGAAATGAAATATGTTTAGATCAATATGATTTGGCAGAAGAGGTTGGGATAAGATCAATACATCTTGTCCCGGCTTTTGGATTGTTTAGTGAGAAGTAACAATTTCTTTTGAATGCATAAATTTCTTATTCTTTGTTTATTTGGCATATTTAGATACATTCTTGTGTTTTCTTTCGTTCATAAAAAAGACCACTTATTTTGCTCCATAAATAATAGGCGGTATGACGTTTACGAAGAGATGTTACGCGAGGCGTTGACATGAATTTTTGCGTCTATTGTTCAATATATAGCCACTGGTATGTTTTATAAGACAAGTTATAGAAGTGGATAATTTTTCATGGAAAGTAATGATCATCTCATTGGAAAACAACTAGGTACATGTGTACTGGATCGCGAGATTGGTGCTGGCGGTATGGGGATGGTCTATTTGGCTCATCAAACTCGTCCTATACGTGATGTTGCTGTGAAGGTTCTGCGCTCGGGATCTAGCATATATACTGACGCTCACAAGGAATTTCTGGCCCGTTTTCGCCGTGAGGCAAATGTGATTGCTCGGCTTGATCATGTAAACATTCTTCCCATTTATGAATACGATGAGCAAGATGGATTAGCCTATCTTATTATGCCATATCTTACTGGAGGGAGCTTGCGGACTTTGCTAGAAGAACGAGGCAAACTTTCTCCTCAAGAAGCGTTCAAGTACATCGAGCAGGCTGGTTCAGCTTTGCAATATGCTCATGAACATCAAATTATTCATCGTGATATCAAGCCTGGCAATATACTTTTTCATGCAGATGGACGTCTGGTGTTAGTGGATTTTGGTATAGCTCGCATTACGCAAGATAGCAATGCCGGTGATTTATCCGATCCATCGCTGACAGCAGTTGGACAATTTTTGGGGTCTGTTGAATATATGGCCCCTGAAATGGTTCAGGGACATAAGATCGACTACCGAGCTGACCTCTATGAACTGGGAATTGTGCTATTTCAAATGCTTGCTGGACGTGTTCCTTTTCAGGGAGAGACAGTTCTTTCTATTGCAGCCAAGCATATCAATGAGATGCCACCATCCCTCACTCGACTAGACCCATCTATCCCATTGGCACTTGATATGGCCGTGCTGAAGGCTCTGTCTAAAAGACCTGAGGATCGTTATAATTCGGCGCGTGAAATGGTTGAAGCGGTTCGTAATGCTATCATAGCACCGCTTTCATTTTCTCTGAATGCAAATAGTTCTCCTGTTGCTCCGTTTCCTGCACCATCGCAGCCATACAACAGCAGTAATTCTCTTTTCGGGGCCGTCCCAAATGCCTATTATCCGTTTGAAACCTCTAATCGATCGGAGCCACCATCTACTAACTCGAATGCTCCATATGGAAGTATACCCAATATTTCTTATACATCTGCACCAGGTGATGTCGTGTATACACCACATGGAAGCATGCCATATTCGCCATTGACAAATACGTTCAATGCGACACAAAATCCTCAAGCACCAGTCTACACTAATCATGTACAAAATCAGCCTCACAAATCACGAGTTGGATCGAATTGGATCCTGGCATTTTGTGTTGTAATCGTTTTATGTATTGTGGGTGTGTTGCTCGTGCCTCATATCGCCGGATATTTCACCTCCCTCTCTGATTTTTCGCCGATCTCGACTCCTCTGGTTGTTGCGACGGCAACACCCATCCCAACAGCGACGGCAACGCCATCTGAAGAAGCAGAAGCTGTTGTTCAGCGCTATTACCGTGATATCAACAAGACAGATTTTCTGGATGCTTACCATCAATGGTCAGCAGCATACCAGTTGAAATATCCTTATGACCAATTTGCTGGAGGATTTGCAGGGACGCAACATGATAATGTGACCTACGAGGATACTATTCAGCGTACTGATGGTACGTATCAAGTCAATGTGCGTATAGCAACAACTGAAGTTGATGATAGTGGTGTAACTATAATTAAAAACTTTCAGGGTTATTATATTGTTGGTCTAGATGCTGGTGAGTTAAAGCTTCTGCCTACATCCAATCTCAATGCCCTTTCAAAGTAGCATTAATTGCAGAATGAATGTCTATGATTGTTCTAGGATGATGTAACAGCGACATAGTAGAACAATCATAGCAAAATAAAGGTTAACTTGCTTCAGCAGTCTGCTCTTTGAGCAAATTGACTAGCCATTCTTCATCGTGAATTGTCACGCCAGTTTTCTGTGCTTTAGCTAATTTGGAACCTGGGTCTTCGCCAACTATCAGATGGCTAAGCGATTTACTAACGCCAGTAGCGATCTTTCCGCCTAAGTGTGTAATTGACTCTTCAGCATCTGTACGTGTCATCGTGTGCAGGCGTCCTGTGAGCAAGAACGACTGACCCGTGAGTGGTCCTATCTGATCGGATTTTTCCTCTATTAATGTTAATCCGGCGGCACGTAGACGTTCGATAAGCGCCAGATTATCTTCATCCTGTAACCAACTATAAACGCTCTGACCTATCTCCGGGCCAACGCCAGGCACTTTGATAATCTCTTCTGCGCTGGCTTGTTTTAAGTCATCAATGCTACCAAATGCGTTTGCCAATAGTTGGGCCGATTTCTCACCGATATAACGAATATTAAGACCGAAGAGGACACGCCATAATGGTCGTTGCTTACTGGCTTGAATGGCCTTGAGCATGTTGTCAGCACTCTTTTTCTTAACGCCATCTAGTGCTAGCAATTGTTCTTCGGTCAAATGGTAGAAATCGGAGAGGCTTTTGATGTAGCCAGCCTTGACAAGCTGTTCTGACATCTTTTCGCCAATGGTATCGATATCCATAGCTCCCTTGGAGACAAAGTGGGTGACGCTTTGCAGAATGCGTTCTGGGCACTCTTTATTGGGACAGTAGGCCATCGCTTGATCAGGAATACGAATGATTGGCGTATCACAAAACGGACAACGTTCAGGAAGTTGATAAACTTTTTCTTTGCCCGTACGTCTCTCTATCACTGGTTTTACAACCTGAGGGATAACTTCACCAGCACGTTGTACTAGTACCCAGTCTCCGATGCGCAGGTCTTTACGCTGGATATCTCCTTCATTGTGCAATGATGCACGTGAGACGGTAACGCCACGAATGTTGACGGGTTCAAGGACAGCCCAGGGATTCAGTGAGCCAGTACGACCAACATTGACGCGAATGTCTAAAAGTTGTGTCGCTACCTGAATTGGTGGATATTTAAAGGCGATAGCCCAGCGTGGATCATGAGCAACTGTCCCAAGTTCCTCCTGGTGGTCTAGATCGTTGATTTTGATCACCACACCATCTATTTCATAAGGAAGATCAAAACGTTCTTTTTCCCACTTATTACAATATGCCATGACCTCGTCGAGATTATGTGCTAATTGTACATGCGGATTGACCGGAAAACCCCATTCGCGGATAAGATTAAGTGTATCCCAGTGGCTTGTAATGCGCATTCCTTCCACATAGCCGATCTGATAACCAAAAAAACTGAGGTTGCGCGTTGCTGTTATGCGTGGATCTTTTTGACGTAGCGAGCCCGCTGCCGCATTGCGTGGGTTCGCAAATATGCGTGAGTCGGTCATCTCTTCGTTGAGTTTTTCAAAGCTTTAAATCGGCATATAGGTTTCGCCACGTACTTCAACCTTCTTGGGAATATGGTTGCCGCGTAGCTTTTTGGCAATTGTGTGAATAGTGCGCACATTCGCCGTCCAATCCTCGCCGACGAGACCGTCACCTCGTGATGCACCTGTCACGAGGCGACCTTGCTCATAGGTTAGCGCCATGGCTAATCCATCAATTTTGAGCTCACAGACATAGTCAAACGCCGCATTTGGTAAAATATTTTGCGCACGTCGATGCCAATCTCGCAATTCTTGTTCACTACGCGCATTGGCAAGACTTAGCATAGGTACGGGATGTCGATGTTGGGGAACATCCTGTGCTGGTCTGGCTCCAACGCGCTGTGTGGGAAAATCAGGTGTCTGAAGTTCAGGATGTTCAAGCTCAATTTTCTGGAGTTCTATCATCAGTTGATCGTACTCAGCATCAGTCAGCATTGGATTATCATTGACATGATATTGGTAATTTGCCTCTTCAATCTGATGCCGTAGATCTTCTATATGCGCCTCAAGTTTTTCCTCTATGCTTTTTCCGCCCTGCTCTACTATTGTATGCAAAGGTTCTCCTGCTAGATTGAGTGTTTTTTGCCCATCGGGAACATCTGACATACTCTTTGCTCCTGTCAAAAGAATTTTATGTGATCGCTTTTAGCTTATTCTTTTTAGTACACCTGATAGTGGTGAAGTTCTGGATTTCCTTTGTATAATCCCTTGATCTCGTTGCGCCACTGGCCGAATAATGCACTATTGCGGAAATCATTCATATGTGCCTCCAGTGATGTCCAGACGACTGAGATCATGTATCGTGCCGGCTCCTCGACACAGCGTGTTGCATTGGCAGAGATGCATTCTGGATGCTGGCGAATAAATTCCAGGCCACGAATAAATCCCTGGCCTAAATCGTTTTCTTTTCCTTGAAGTGCAGTAAAAATTGCGATCTCGGTAACCATGATGGAAAACTCCTTATACTTACTATAAAATTTGGAGGAGTGCTGCTCAGACGTCAGTGTCAGGCGAGCGCTCAAGTTTGTTATGCTAGACACTTGTATGTCTTAATTTTATCCTATCATGACATGCGAGGCGATGTCTATTATCATCCTAAAAGTTCTAGCGTTGCTGCAAACCCATTATTTCGTGGTAACCTTGACACCTATCTGCGTATCTTTTGAATGTCACTTTATCAAAAAAGTTAACAAGCTCGATAGCTGGTACGATTATATCAGGCGCTTAAGCCGCTATCGAAGCGCTCCAATCCTGTTGAAACGTTTGCTGCAAAGCATTGAGAACTGATGTATTCGAAACGATAATGCCCAGTTCGCGATTTTTGTCTAAGGAGGAAGTGGAGATATTCTCAGATCCGACAAAAGCCTTTTGCTGATCAACAATGATGATCTTGGCATGAATGTAGAGATGGCTATCTTCCTCGACCTGGACTTTACTTTTCTTAATTGTCGCTATCCCCTTATCGTTACTATCATTCTTGGGTAGGATAACTTGGACCTTTACTCCTTGTTTCTCCTGGCTAACCAGTGCTTGTTCTACTGATGGATCGTTCATCTCTTCTGCTTCGATGAGCAGTGATTTTTTGGCTGACTTTATCAGCGTGATGAATGTATTACGTGAATTGATGGGGCTGACGACCAGATTTGAACTACTTACTTTTGCCTGTGTACGATTCCAATCATCTGTGAAAATGTCTTGAACGTTTTTTACATCTTGCGTATTTGTGTCTATAATACCATACTCACGGTTCAAAGTAGATTTACCAGCTCCAAGCGCAGTGAGAGTAAAATTGCTTGTCATAATATAAGCCGTAGTACCATCAATAACCATGCCCTTTTCATGTGTCAAGGCGAAATCTGGATTTGTCGTCTTTGTTTGTATACCAGCTGCTTTTAGTTTATCCAGCGTTTCTGTAGGAGAAACCGAACCTCCTCCGTAGGGATGATCCTCTAGCATCACTCGTACATCGATATGGCGGCGGGCTGTATCTTCCAGGGCACTGATAACTTTTTTGTCTGTGAGTAGGTACATTTCTACCCAGACTGATTTTTTGGCACTAGTTATTGCTCCAGTAATAACCCTTTCGCCTGCCTGTGGTTCAATAAATAACTTTACATTCTGCGGTGCGCTAGTACTAGCCCCGGCCGAAGTATTCACGTCGGTTGTATTGGTTGTCGCATTAGTATTAGTGCCAGTGTTTGTGCTGATTGTGATCGTTGCGCATCCTGTCAATAGCATGCAGAGTAGACCAAAAACAAGACTTATCCATGAGCGTTTTGTGGCTTTGAAATCAATGATTATGAAATTCATCTGTCCTCCTTGTGAATTTGATGAGTCTACATCTTTCTACTTAATACGTATTCTGGAGTTGTTACGTATATCTCTGCTATGTATATACCATGAGCACTGCGGAAAATGGGAAAAATACGAAAAAAAGGCGTTCCCGCTTCTTTTTACAGAATCAGGAACGCCTTGATGCGCTGGATAGCTTGAATGCTAAGGATGAAGGGCAATGAATAGAGGCGCAAGCACCAATGTGATTGTGCTTAGAAGCTTGATCAGTACATGCAGCGATGGTCCGGCTGTATCCTTAAATGGATCACCCAGTGTATCACCGACAACACTGGCTTTGTGTGCGTCGCTATTTTTTCCTTGCACGATACCATTTGGATCGTTGTGATCGACTACTTCACCTCGTGCATTGATGCGTAAGTTGCCTGCTTCAATATATTTTTTGGCATTGTCCCATGCCCCACCTCCGTTGTTGAGAACCAGCGCCAGGACAATACCTCCCATTGTAGCCACCATGAGAAAACCAGCATCTGCCTGTGGTCCTAGGATACAACCGACTAATACCGGTGTGAAAATGGCAACGACTCCTGGTAAAATCATAGCTCGTAGAGCACCACGGGTACTGATGTCAACGCAACGAGCATAATCAGGATCAACGCGATCCTCGACTCGTTCAGCCATAATCTTTGGATTCTCACGGAACTGCCGACGAACCTCCTCAATCATTCGTTTAGCTGCATTGCCTACCGCACGGATGGCAAGTGAGCTGAAGAAAAAGATTAAAGCTAGCCCAATTAGAGCGGCGATAAAGACGACAACGTTGGCAAGATCAACACGATAAACATCTGGATTTTTCTTATAAGAGTAGAGGACGTCCAGATAGGCGCTAAAAAGTAGAAATGCTGCCAATGCTGCTGAGCCAATGCCATATCCTTTGGTGAGAGCCTTTGTCGTATTACCAACACCATCAAGGGCGTCAGTGATATCGCGTACGGACTCTGCTCCGCCTCCCATTTCGATAATACCACCAGCATTATCAGTAATAGGACCGAACGTGTCCATTGCCAACACATAGGCACAACTCATAAGCATACCTGTAGTGGCTACGGCAGTGCCGAAAATGCCTCCTACATTGATGATGCCTGGATTGATTGACGCGCTCATGACAATATGGACCTGGCTACCACAGAAAAATGAGAGGCCAAGTGCAAGGGCGATCGCTATTACTGGTAATGCTGTACATTCAAAAGCTACCGACATGCCAGTAATAATAGTTGTTGCGGGACCAGTCAGTGCCGCGTTGGCAATTTCACGTACTGGGCGCCACGTACCGGCTGTATAGTATTGAGTAATGTGAACAAATGCAATACTCAGCAATATGCCTACTGTACCAGCCAATCCAAACCAGACCCAGGCAGGTAGGCCATGTGTGCTTTGGTATCCTCCGCCAATCAGTAAATAGCATGCGGTAAAGATCCCGATCACTGAGAGGGCACAGGTGATGTAGTAGCCATTCGTGAGCTGTTTCATCGCCATTTCACCCGGATCTCGTCCGGCTGCTTTATCGGGTTCTACAACGATCGACGGGCGAATGTAGAGCAGCCCAATCGCAGAGGCGATCAAACCAAAGGCGAGACCGACCAGGGGAAAGAGAATCCAACCTGGATTTTTTGTGGCCAGATAGAGTGAGACTCCTAAAATCATGGCACCAATATTCTCGGCGGCTGTTGACTCAAAGAGATCTGCGCCACGACCAGCGCAGTCGCCGACGTTATCGCCAACTAAATCGGCAATGACTGCAGGATTGCGGGGATCATCTTCGGGTATACCTGCTTCGATTTTTCCGACAAGATCTGCTCCTACGTCAGCTGCTTTGGTAAAGATACCTCCGCCAAGCTGAGCAAACAGCGCGACAAAACTGGCACCAAAGCCAAAACCAACAATGAGTGATGGTACTTTGTCGATGCTGCTGCCAATACTATAGGTGAGGAAAATGAGCGATACGCCCAGAAGTGAGAGTGCCACTACGAGAAAGCCGGAGACTGCACCACCACGAAGTGAAACCATCAGTGCTTCACCCAGACTCCGTGTTGCGGCACTCGCTGTACGGCTATTGGACCTGACTGCTACATACATCCCGATGTAGCCAGAAATACCGGAGCAGAGTGCTCCAATAAGAAAGGCTACGGCTGTGCGCCATGCCAGATCGAATTTCATTGCACTGTCTCCACTACTGAGGAAATAAAGGACAGTTGCAACTACTAGAGCCGCTACAAGAGAAAGTATTGAAATGGTTCGGTACTGCCGATTTAAGAATGCCATTGCACCTTTAAAAATAGCATTGGCAACCTTTTGCATCGCAGGTGTACCGGTGTCTTTGCGTAATACATAGCTCGCCAAATAGCCCGCAAACAGTATGGCGAGAGCTCCTACTACGATTGGAACCCAGATATAGTTGCTCACGATAGAAACGTCCTCTCTAACTAGGTAAGAAGTTCGCAGCATATCAACAGTGATAGCCTATAGACATCGTGATCGAACCGTGGTAGAAGTAGTCTATTGTATTATAACTACAAAACCTGAACTATTGAAGAATGTGGGGTCTTTGCGGAATTTTTACAATAACTACTTCTACCTAACAAGGAGTATCCAAGTTGTATCTTAGTGTAGCATAGTGAATGTTACATGACAAGGGTAGGTGAATTATAAACGAACTACCGCACATTCGTCGTTTCTGCAAGTATGGATTCAATGCGTGTAAGCTGCGGAACTACTTGCTTCTTTCGGGATACCAGGCCTTCGACAATAATCGAGTGGCCATCTGGCTCCAGTGGACGGTTAAAGGTTTCGGCAACAGCCTGTTCACCACCACAAATCAGTAGATGGCAGCGCATATTGATGATATCTACAATCATGAACAAGAACGATAAGTAGTTGCGTTCTTGCAGTATCTGCTGCATCATTTCGCTGAGTTCGTCCATACGCGCTTCGATGGTTGCCGGACTGGCCGTTTCCACTGTACCCACGGCGAATTTGTGATCGTGAACTGAAAATTCTTTAAAATCTGAAGTAATTAGCGCTTCAGCTGGCTTTTCAGTTAAATCTCGCGCGGCAGCTGCAAAAATAGCTTGTCCATAGCGTCTGATATCTTCTTCCGCAATAGCGGCTAGCTCTGCCGCAACGCGTTCATCGCGTGCAGTACATGTTGGGGAGCGTAAAATTAACGTGTCGTAAAGCAAGCCTGCCAGCAGCAATCCAGCGACATCTCGTGGTATGGGAATATCCGCCTCATGATAGAGTCCGACAATAATAGTTCCTGTACAGCCAACGGGTTCAGCACGGAAAAAAATAGGTTTATTTGTATGCACATCAGCGATACGATGGTGGTCGATAATGCCCAACAATTCGGCCTCATCGATGCCATCAACTGCCTGCGATTGCTCATTATGGTCAACGAGATACACACGTTTGGGGCGAGCCTTTATCAAGTCCGTGCGTGAAATATATCCCACCAGCTTCCCATCGTGATCTACGACGGGCATTGAACGCAAGCGTGCCAGTGTGGGTTGCACGTCGCTCATATGATCATCTGGATGGCAAAAGGAGAATTCGCGGTTCATGATTTCCTGTGTATTAATACTCAAGTTGATTAAGCGAATAGCTGTAAACGTGTGGTGGGCTGTACTGAGTACCATTACGCCATGTTGCCTGGCCATAGCCAGTGTGCGTTCTGAAATGAGCAGATCGCCAGTGATTACAAGGGCAGCCGCGCCATTTTCGATCGCCATAATCTGAGCATCTTCACGATCCCCCATAATCACCAGGCAGCCGGGCTCGATATAATCGACCATTGTTTCAGCTTCCATGGCGCCAACCAGCACACGGTTACCGAGTGGACGCCGACCCTCAACCAAGACACGCCCCTTGAGGACGCGAGCAAGGTTATCACGCTGGAGGGGAATACGATTAAGCGATAGGGGATCTAAATCATTGAAATACAACTTGGCAAGATCATCATGGGCAATCATCCCTTGCACATAGTTGTCTTTATCGATAACAGGCATCGAACCCCGATTATGTTCTTGAAGCAATTGACCGGCTTCAAAGACTGGTTGATCAACATATGCCGACAGGACGCCACGGCGCATTACGTCGCGTACCTGAAGATAGACATCATCTAAAGCTTCAGGTGGATCGATATGATAACGATCGAGAACGAAATTTATCTCTGGCTTCAAATCTCCATGGCGTGCTGGAATAGCTTGTTCTTCGCCCTGGGCACGTAACAAGTATGCATAAGCATAGGCGGAAGCGACAGAATCAAGATCAGAGTTTTTATGTCCCAGTACATAGATTGGTTTTGTCATACGGTAGATCTCCGGTTAGGATCGAGTTGTTCTTTGTTGCTCTTTTTGAGATGCTTTAAGTAATCTTATAGTCAGCCTACGTTTATTATGAACAGCTTCATCAAGCTTTTAATACATATCCCTTAATAATTTGGCCTATGCTTTGCATTAGATGACTGTAATGTCAAAAGTATCTGCTATGAGCGATACTTGTCAAAGGAATGAAGGATTCAGGTATCATCGTCTCTTTTTGTTGAACGACAATAGGCTGTGATGGCTTGCCTATAAGGCGTTTTTTTACTCAGATGGGGCTATTTTGTCAAGGCGATAGCCCACTATATACGGGTGAGTGAAATTCGTGAACTACTCACGTAATGTCCTCTTGAACAACTCAGATATCATCGAGAATATTTGTTTGTATCATACCACAAAATATATTTATATTAGGAGTCTCCCATTATTGTTTTCTTGTTTACACTTCGCATTATCAGGTTGGTCTTAGATATCAATCGCGCTTATGATAGCCATTTTTACTCATGGCGTAAATACATTGGTTCAAGAACGTGAAGAAAAAATAGGTACCATAGTATACTACGATCATTGAAAGAGCGATGGAGGTATTGAGTTGCAAAAATATGAAATATTAATATAGGCAATATTGTCCGTAGCATCGCCTGGTCACCTGATAGTAAACAAATAGCTATGGCAGTTGATAAGCAAGTGATGATATGGAATGTTATATGATTTTCATTAAATATACCAAAACATCGATAAAGAACCCTCAACATTGACGTTGAGGGTTCTTTATCGATATCACTCATCCAAATCAATTGAGTATGAGCTATCCCATTTTAAGTGACATTTAGCCTTATTTAGCGTGCATCTGTTTCAATAAATTGAACCATGGCTTTCATATCATTGATAGCTTGCTTAGATATTGTACTATTGGCACGAGGCACATTGTCTAATGCCTCATAAGCAACCCTGCACTGTTGCTGTAAGTATGTGCGGCAGTAAGCTTGAGTCTCTGTACGTTCAAATATAGCTAATATTTTTTCTACTTGTTCACTTGTAACTGAGGTGTCGTACAAGTAGATCTCCTGAAGTATTTGAAGATCTTGTGTGTTAGCATGTTCAAGTGCATGGAGAATCGGTAAGCTCTTTTTACGGCGATAGACATCTCCAGCTTGCGTTTTACCCAACTCGGAAGAAGTCGCCCATATCCCCAATACATCATCACGTACTTGAAAAGCGACACCAATAGCCTGACCAAAGCGGGCAAAGCGTTGGATTGTTGTCTGATCGCTTGTTCCAATCATTGCTCCCATTTCGGCTGCACAGCGCATCAGAGCAGCGGTTTTGCGGCTAATCATATCGATATACATCGAAACAGAGATATCCTGACGTTGCTCAAAGCTAATGTCTAGATATTGACCCTCGGCGATTTCCAGGACCGTACGATCCAGGACCACACCCAGATGAGCTGCGATGTTGCCATCAACGCCGCTTTCTAGTACTCCCCACAAAGCAGCGCGAGCTAGACCAAACATGCCATCACCTGTATTTATCGCTTGAGGCACGCCCCAGACATTCCAGAGTGTGGGACGATGGCGGCGCTCCGTATCTCCATCTTCAATATCATCGTAAATCAATGTGAAATTGTGCGTAAGCTCAACTGAGACTGCTGCTGGTAAGGCTCGTTGTAAATAGCTCTCAGTCTCCATGTCAGCTAATCCCCAAGCACCCGCTGCTTCATACGCAAGCAGCAGCAAGGTTGGGCGCAACAGTTTTCCAGGATTGCTTCGAGTTGGAGCCAGGTCGGCATCGACCCAACCCAGATGGTAGTACATCTGGCCGTAGTAAGTATCCAGGGCCGGAACGAGCGACTTGCCCGCAATCTTTGCGAGTGTCGCCCGTAATGCTGCGTCAATTGAGTATTGGTGCCTGAGTAACGCTGATTGTAGCGTTGTCGATAAAACCATGAATATGACGATACGAGATTATATAGCGCGTGTCCGCTATTCGCCTCGTCCCCCTTTCTCTTCTTGCTAATAGCTTGATTTATGGGTGTAGATAAAAGAAAACACCAGCGGCTAATGTACCAATGACAACAACTGAGCGGGCCAGTCCTCGTACTCCACCAATATGACGTAGTGGCGAACACATGTCGCAATAGCGATTGATATATTGATACCGATGACCACGTAGCCCTTCACGAGAAATGATAACATCTTCATCCTTGCTTTGCGTGTGCAAGTCATCGCAGATATAGCGCCCACAACCCCGGCAGGTTGATTGATCCACATAATGGGTTGTTTTAGAGAGTGACCATTGATCAGGATAGACCTGAGTTCCGCAGACATAGCAGACCTGCATTTGCGCTACTTTCATCTGCTTTTCAGCGCAAGGAGAATGTTGCTGTTTGGGAAAATGTTCCTGGCAGAAACACATATGGCAATCAGGACAACGCCCAAGAGCCTCTTCAGTACATTCGTGACAACGACGAGCGGCAGTAATACCCCGCTGATAAGCTTGTGTCTCAGCGTTTTCCATAATTTTTCTTTCCCTGTCGTTATAGGGTGATCATGCTTATGAATATGATCGTATATATACAATAAAGATAATAAAAAATGTGCTTACTGATAGTATAGCACTGGTAGACCTGTGTGATATAACGAATAAACCGTTCAATTAGATTACATATAATCTAAATGACCTATCTTTGGCCTTCCTGGCTGGTATTGCTGCCTTTTTCCTCTCGTCTGATTACCATATAATGACATCCTATGGCCTTTAGAGAACCATATCGTCTATCTGGTATCTATACATTACCAGAGGTCAGACGAAGCTAGCGAAAACTGTCCTTTCTATCCCTGATACAATGATGAGCAGTGATTGAGATATTGCTCATACATTCTCCAGTAAGGTATGATGATGAGTGATTTTCTTTCTATACAAAGGGAGGGGCTGTCTATGACTTCATCGCTGCTTACTGACTGTTCTCCAATGCGTTGGAGTTTTCATGAACTGGAATGGGGTCAACGTACTCAGGTGATGGGTATAGTCAATGTGACTCCTGATTCTTTTTCTGGTGATGGCGTGCAATTTGATGGCGATTGGGTGCAACGTGCTGTGGCTCAAGCAGAGCGCTTTGTGGCTGAAGGCGCGATGTTGATTGATGTAGGTGGAGAGTCTACAAGGCCTGGCGGAGCCTTTGTTGAGCCTACACTGGAGATCGAACGCGTATTACCCGTTATTCAGGCCATACGAGAAATTTGCCCGCTTGCGATTATATCCATCGATACATATAAGGCTGAGGTTGCTAGCAGAGCTCTTGCTGCGGGAGCCGATATGATCAATGATATCTGGGCGATGCAGTATGATCCAGCGATGGCTGATGTGGCCTGTCAGTACGGCGTTCCAGTTGTGTTGATGGCAAATATGCGTAATTATCATAAGCATGAAATTGTGAGCGATGTGATGCGTTTTCTCTCGGCGGCTATTGATCATGCTCTGTCTGCTGGGGTTCCTTGGGAGCACATTATTATCGATCCTGGCATTGGCTTTGGTACGACCCCAGCAGAGAATTTGACATTGTTGCGTCGTCTGGGTGAGTTACACACGTTGGGGCGTCCAATTCTGCTTGGAACTTCGCGTAAATCAACTATTAAACGCGTACTTGGCGGCCTTCCTGCTGATGATTTGCTTGAAGGAACTGCTGCTACGGTGGCATTGGGTATCGCTCAAGGGGCTGATATAGTCAGAGTACATGATGTACGCGAGATGATGCGTGTTGTTAAAATGAGCGATGCTATTGTACGTGGAACCTTTTGACTACATAAAGTAGTATGAGGATCTCGTAAGGGTAAAAATGAGGTGTCTCTATGAATTATAAAGAAGCTTTGGGTTATATTTATAGCTTTATCGATTATGAAAGAAATGGCAAGTATACCAGGGATCGCAACGAAAATCTGGTGCGTGAGGTTGAGCTCTTAGCGTTGCTGGACAATCCTCATATGCAGTATAGCAATACACTGATTGCTGGTACAAAAGGAAAAGGTTCAACCGCCGCTTATATAGAACGTATCCTGCGCGAAGCTGGCTTGCGTACCGGTTTATATACACAGCCTGATTTGCATACGTTTCGTGAACGTGCACAGGTCAACGGAGAGCTTATCAGCGAGCAAGAGGTGGGTGAACTTGTTCCTGATTTGCGGGCTGCTGTGGAGCAGATTCAAACCAGAGAAGATCTCGGACCTTTTATCAGTTATGAAGTAAGCACTGCGCTGGCTTTTCTCTATTTTGCTCGCCAGCACGTACAGCATGCTGTGGTTGAAGTTGGATTAGGTGGGCGTCTTGATGCAACCAATGTCACGCATCCTCTTGTTTCAGTGATCACCTCCATCAGTTACGATCATATGAGCATCCTTGGCAATACGTTGGCAAAGATTGCGACCGAGAAAGCTGGGATTATCAAGACTGATGGTATTGTGGTAACGTCGGCACAATCCCCTGAAGCCTTACTCGCCATAGCTGAGATTGCCAGGCAACGGAACGCACGCTTGATACGGGTTGGATCTGTTGCGCTTGATCCTGCTGCACATGAGGTTGTGGCGGGAAATTTGCCGCCTTTGAGTTATCGTTATCAGATGATAGCACAACATGAACGAGGCCAGTTGTTTTCTATTCAGACGCCATCTGGTGTGTATGTTGATCTGGAAACACCGCTTGTTGGTGTCCATCAACTTGAGAACGCAACTGCAGCTGTGGCTACCCTGGAAATATTGCGTGAGAAGGGAATCAGTTGGAGTGAGAGCGCACTACGTAAAGGAATGTCCTCTGTGAACTGGCCTGCACGAATGCAGATCGTTGGACATGAGCCCACGATTGTAGTTGATGGAGCACATAATGCGGATTCCATGCAGAAGATGCTCTCCACATTGCATACTGTTTTTGATGCGCATCGTATCATCTGTGTGCTGGGAGTAAATAAAGATAAAGATATTTCGCATATAGTGCAGGAGCTGCTTGATGTGGATGTTGTGGTTCTTACTCATGCGAACAATCCCCGCGCAATGAAGCCAGACGGGCTACAAGCACTCTTTGCTGAGTACGCTCCTCAGGTACCTGTCTACCTCGCTGAGACATGTAATCAAGCCTTGGATCTTGCTATGGATCTGGCTGATCATCAGGATCTCATTGTCGCAACCGGTTCACTGTATCTGGCCGGTGAAGCCTTACGTTGGGCTGCTGATCAAGGCGATGCCTCAGCGGCGGCTGGGATTAAAGGTGTTGATCATTAGATGGTCTATGATCGGGTTGTTTAGCTTTGTCTTTTCTGCAGAAGATTTTAGGCCCATCCCTCGCTATCAAATAAAGTGGCTAATAATTGGGTAGTAAAGACAAAGATCAACTCCGCAGGAGCCTTCTTCTGCTGTCTGGCTCTCTGTCTCAACATCTGGATTGCTTGATTATCGAAGAGTCCTGTTTTTTGAATCGCTTCTGGTGTCAAGGTTTGAGCGGTGATCTCTGTGTCTGCGAGATGAATGAGTGATGCTGTTGGAATGTTGAGGGGCAGTACTACGGGTGTTGCTGACAACGTCAGGTGCTTGTCGGAAATCAGAGCGGCGAGAATTTTTGATCGTTGTGAGTCGTTTGCCATGGTGGTTGCTAAGTGAATGAATGTTTCCATGCTATGTGTATGTAAAAAAGGAGAACGTATGGCCATACGTTCTTGGGTGGCAAGTTGTTGGAATGGCTGGATGAGTATGTCTGCTATGCGTAGATGAAGATCCAAATAATAGAACCCCTGAGCTTTTGTGCTAAATTGAGAGGCTTTGCGCTTCAATTTACGTGCGTATACTGTATCTTCCCATGTTTCGGCTTTGTGCAAGGATGCGCGTGCAGCTTGTGACCAGATTGATGCATCATACTTGCTATGTGGTGTAATCACATGCTTAAGATAACTGGAGAACATATCCGCTTGTTTAGCTTGCATCGAGGGCTGGATAAATCGTTTCACTGTGAGACCAAGCAAGGTCTCTGCACCCAATCCATTAATCGCTATGCGGGCACCAGTCTCCGCTGAGGCCGTGTGCAAGAGTTGATGGATGGCCAGAGGACGTGTATCAGCACAAGGGGCTTCCAGTCCCAGGAGCGTTGATTTCCAGAACTCAGGATTATCCTGACTCGTAACGGCCAGCCAGGGTAGATTATATGCTTCTGTTACACGTTGTGCATCCTGCCAGCTTTTTGCGCTGAGTGTTTTGTACATTCCCAATGTGGCAACGTTGAATGGCTTTTGGGTCTGTTGGATGGCAAGGATAGTGGCGAGCGTTGAGGCTTGACTTCCACTACTCAAGGAAACAAATTGATCGTGGGCGGGTTGTAATGATGCCCATGCCTGATGTAGAAGCGTGTCTACCTGCTCAAGGGATGGGACTGGAGTGTCCACTGCTTCCAGAGAGAAATCACTGGCAGTGTTGACGACAATTTTTGCATATTGCCAGCGGAGAATGGAGCCAGCAGGTACTACATTGATATTTTTAAATGCTGTCCAGGGGGCGGGAATGAAGCCATAACGTAAGAGTGTATCCAGGGCAGATAGGTGCATGCGTCTGGGGACGCCCACTGCGAATAAGGCTTTTATCTCGCTGGCAAAAAGCAAATTTCCTTGTGCGGGCCAATTTTCGATGTAGAAAAGTGGATGCATGCCACTAAGAGGGCGGCGATAGACAAGTGTACGGCGATCGGGAACCCAATCCAACATAGGTGGCTCTCTATACTGTGGCGTAGCATACACCGGGTCAGCGAAAGCGATGAGCCCCGCGCCCGTTTGTATATTGCGGGCTGGCTCTCCACCGTGTTGAGCCAGTGCGTTTCCCATCGTTGTTAACATTTGCTCAATAATATCCAGTGGTACTTGTTCGCCTGTCAACCACCCTGCGAGTATGGGCATATACTTCATTGTCTTTCTTGCAATAATCGAGATACGCCTGCACCGTCATATGCTACTGAATGCTATTTATTGCCGGCTAAGGGAACATCAGAGCGGCGTATCCAACGCTTGTTGACATATGTGTAAGTATTATCGCGATCAAAATATTCATTAGTCAGATCACATTCTGTCCATTCTTGTGTGGTGCCTTGCGCTTGTAGTTGTTGGATAACGGCATTGATAACATCGGGACCTTCTGTGAGATCTACACCTGGGAATTGTTCCGCCGTAATGTCACCATCAAGTTCTACTGTCGTATCTTTTTTGGTCCCACGCAAAATATAATAAACATACATCTTGGTAAGCTCTCCTTTTGCGAACTGGTCTATCCAGGGGATGTAATCAGATGTATGGACATCCCCTGCTATTTTTTTGTTCAGATGAAATCAAAGTATCTGGATCATACCATAACTCGCTGTCTCTGTTAAGTTTCCTCAAGCAAATACAGCAAATATTTTTTGCTGTATTGAAGATGTAGACCAATATGCTGCATGTTTTTTGTTTATTTGAATCAGTCTATCCGTCGTCAATTTCTGCGAAATGTTATAGTTAAATTCAATATTTGTATGCTATACTATGAATGCTTACTTTGTCGCAAGTACAGCAATGAAGGGACTTCTGCATGTATATGTTAGCTGATTATCCCCAAAAAAGCGGCTAATGTTGAAAAATAGAGCAGATCGTGGTACAGTGAGAGCAATGACTTTTTAGAACAAATGTACTCTTCATTGTCGACTGTGGGTTGCCACTCGTCATGGATGGATTAAACGAGTTATATAGGAGTTTTTAATGACAATTGTCCTGCTTACTCTTTTGGCAATTGCTATTACACTGGTATTGGCAGGATTATTCCTTTCTCCCAAACCTCAACAAGCGCCGCCTCAACAAGATATACCTTTTGCCACTCGTAATGGGACCAGGATGTATCGTGGTGATAGTCAAACATATCAGCCTGGCAAGAGTGTACGTTTACAACGTTCAGTCACTATGGACGTTGATTATCAAACATATAAACCATATAAACCATATAAACCATATAAACCGCAGCGATCGTATACGCAATATGAAGTGATCCAACAGCCTGGAAATTGGTCGCGTGTTTTGTCGTTAATCAATGTCAAACAGTTGATCTATCCGCGTGCTGGAGAGCCAACTCCCTGGTTAGGTGTGTGCTTGATTTTGATTGCGCTTTTTGGTATTGGTATGTTCTCTATACAATCATTGTTGCTTTCTCACTCGAGCCAGTCGTTTTGGATCACAAATATGACCGTGGCTACACCTGCTGCAGCGTCTCAAGCGGCTGCAAAAAAGACGACTTCAGACCAAACTGCAAAGAATCAGCCTCTTTTTACGGGGATAGCTGGTGCATCGAAAGCATTGGTACGTATCAATCAAATGGCCACTAATCAATATAGCTCGACGGCAGAGTACAACAAGTGGGCATTATCAGCTTGCTCAACAGCCACGATGACAGAAGTCATGAATGCTTATGGGCACAATTACCGCATCACAGATGTTCTCAAAGTTCAATCAAATTTAGGTCAGATTACGCCAGCTCTTGGTTTGGTGGAGTCGAGCGGTATCGACATAACCGTGACCAAATTTGGATTTCAGACAACGTACCTCAATAACCCCTCATTAGATCAGGTAATACAGATTGCTAATCAAGGCCGCCCGGTCATTGTAAGCTTTCCCCCTGATCGTGTTCCCGGAGGGCATATTCTTGTAGTCATAGGGGGACAAGGAAGCCAAGTCTATCTGTCCGACTCATCCACATTGGATCAGACTGTGATGTCACAAGCCGCATTCACATCGCTTTGGGAAGGATTCGCCGTGGTGGTTACACCTAAATCCAAGTAGCAGGCATAAAGAAGGGATTATATGATGCTTCATTTCGTTGTAACGAAACAGAAAAGCATCGTATAATCCCTCTGATCTAGCTTCCTCTACTACTCTTCGACACCATGGACGGGAGTTTTTGGCTCTGGTGGAACATATATCTTGACACGGCGAAATGACTCGGCATATTGCATGTCTAGTCCTTTTTTCTCTTTCGCCTCTTTCGCAACTATCGCGGCCCGTTCGCGCATGCGTTTAGATATCATATCTTTGTCTTCAGGATTGAATTGTGATGCATGTTTCATCAACCCCTGGCCTTTTTTATCAATACTTGTGGTCACATCCACATACGTATTGGCTTGCTGTGGATGGAAAAGGTAGACTTCATGGACTCGATATGGTTGTAAATCTTCAGCGAGTAACTCACGGAATGAGCGTGGATTGCCAGCAAAAGGAAAAATAGAATCTAATACGATATTTCCAACCGCGCGGTGATCTGGGTGATTAAGATAGCCAGTGGCAGTCGGATTTTCATCCGGATCTGGTGCCATGATATGGATGGTAGGATCATGGGTAAAAATGACACGAGGACGATATTTACGGATCAATCTGACGACTCCACGTCGTGTCTCCTCCGTATTGGTCAAATGTCCATCTCGATTGCGCAGAAATTCTACTGCGTGGACTCCATACACTTCAGCGGCCAGACGTTGTTCATGTTCGCGCAGAAGCATTAATTCTTCATCGTTCTGACTGGGGATTTCACTTCCTTCAGTGCCATCGGTCATTATAACCCAGACAATTTTTTTGCCTTGGCTTGCCCACAAGGCGCACGTAGCCGCAGAAGAAAAATCATTATCATCGGGATGAGCCCCGATAACCATTGCTTCATAATCAGGTGTGGTCAGCATCTCGACCGCACCTGTTGCAGTTCTATCTCCCATTGTATAAAAAAACCTTCCGTTTCAATTGAATTTAAATAGAAGATGATGGCGTGCTAATGGTTAAGCGTTGCCGTTCATCGGAGATTACGACACGTTCAAATGCGGTAATCACCTCTTTGCTATTTATCTCACGTCCCAGCAAGCTATCTAATCCTGCCGCACGTTCTAAGAGTCCTTTTTGTAGAAGTTCTTGCTCTTCCCCGCTATGGCCCAGTAGATGAGCGAGCGTTTGTGTATCCCAATGCAGGAGGACTCCAGCTTGAAGCAAGCTGCCTGCTTTTCGCCGAATCATGTCGAGCCCAACTACTTTACGTTGTCCGACGACGACCTCATAAGGAGAAAGGGTACCATAGCAGGCGCGATTCATCAACAACTCATACTCCATTGTTTTTGGCTGTTTGCGTAGGATGCGCTGCTCATGAGCTTCCTCTGGCGTTACTATCCGTGCTTGAAGGCCTAGAAGAGAGAGTGCCATCATCCAAGCCTCTCCAAACCAGCGGTAGGATTCAACTAGATCCAATAGATGCAAAGGATGATCCGCTGGTAAGATAACATCTATACTGAGGAGCGTTGGACCGACAAGCACTGCGGTACCACCAGCACGTCGATGATAAATGGGAATCAATCCAGCTGCGAGCGCGGTTGGATTGATTATCGTATGCTTCTGTGAAAACCCAAGAACCAGGCCAGACTGTTGGGCCATTGACCAATAGAGCGTCGCAGGGTCACCAACTTGAACGGTGCGCAATAATTGTTCACTCTGCTCAATGTGTTGCTGCTGATCAGCAGTCGTAAGCGGATAGATGAGCCAGTTCCTCATGTATGCTATTATGTTTCTTTGATACTCTTTTCAGCTGGTTTCCTCGTACACCAGGCGGCAGTAGCTGCAATAATGCACGGTATGGCTCCAGCAAGAAGAGCGATAGAAGCACCGAACACGTTAGAAAGAGCGCCAATGGCTAGATTTCCAATTGGTGTGGTACCTACAAAGACAATTGTATAAACGCTCATGATTTTACCACGTAGATGGTTGGGTGTCACGGCTTGTAGCATTGAATTTGCTTTAGCCGAAAAAGAAATTTGGTTAAAACCAACTATTGCGATAAGTATAAGTGAAAGAATATATAAATGTGAAATGGCAAACAGCGCCTCTGTAATAGCAAAGAGCAGGGCACTGATAATCAACTGTGTCATAGTGGCTTGTTTGTTCGACCAGGCCAGCCAGACGGCTGCCAGCAATGCTCCAAAGCCAAATGTTGAAGAGAGAAAGCCATATCCTTGCGCTCCAACCTTTAAGACAGTGTCAGCGAAAAGTGGAAGTACCACATTAAAGTTGATACCGAATAGAGATATTACCCCAACTATTGCAATAATCATAAAAATAGCTGGTACCTTGACTATATAGGAGAGACCTTCACCCAAGCTTTTGAATGTCCCTTGTTTTTGTATCGGTGCTTGTCGTGATGGTTGATTATGAAGCTCCGAACTACGTATGAGATATAATCCATAGAGAACTGGGAGAAAACTTATTGCATTCAGAAAGAAGAGTGGCGCTTCACCAAGCCAACTGATTAAGAGACCTGCAATACTCGGCCCTATAATACGAGCTAAATTAAATGATGTGGAATTGAGTGCAATGGCATTTGGTAATGTATCTTTACCGACCATTTCAACCATAAAGGATTGACGTACCGGCATGTCCAGTGAATTTGTAATGCCAAGCAAGGCGGCAAGAATAAAAATGTGCCAGAGTTGGACTGTGCCTGTGACGACAAGTAGACAGAGCACCGCCGCTAATATTAAAGATGCGATTTGAGTGCCTATAAGTAACTTTTTTTTAGGAAACTTGTCAGCTATAACACCACTAAAGAGCGAAAGAAGGAGCACTGGAAGAAATTGAAGTGCTCCTACCACTCCTAGTAACCAGGCACTATGGGTCATTTGCAAGACAAGCCAATCTTGTCCAGTTGATTGCATCCATGTGCCTGTGAGTGAAATGAGTTGGCCTAGCCAGAAGAGGCGAAAATTACGAGAATTGAGAGCTATTAGGGCGCGAGGAAATTTAAATCCTACTTTTCCCCTTACAACCTCCTGTGTAACTTCTAAATCGGTAGTCGGCATTTGTGGGTCCAATCCAAGAATGCTTTGTTACATATAATAAATATGTTCCAATCATGTCTTTATTTGCCTGTGTAGTTCCTGGCGCATCGTGGTGTGCTTTTTTTGTTTATTCAATAAATCTTCACGCATCTGTTCCAGACTCGTGATTTTTTGCTCGATAAGCTGAATCTGCTCCTGAATAAGCTCATCGGCATGATCTAGAGAGGCAACTTTTGAATACACATCACTATCTGCACGATACTCCGCTCGCACCTGATCGCGTTCATCATCGACGAGCAGAAAATCGCGGATATCATGGAGCGAAAACCCCAATAGCTTATGTAGTGCTCTGATGCGTTCAATACGTTGGACATCGTTTTCTATGTAGCGCCGATAGTTTCCTTCGGTGCGTTCGGCCAGTGATAGGAGCCCCATTTCTTCATAGTAGCGTAGAGTCCTTTTGGTTAATTGGGTACGGTTTGCTACCTGTTCAATAGTGTAATACACCTGATCGACTAGCTCTTGATCCTTATGAGTTTTTTCTAGAATTGACATAAACACACGTCTCTCTTTCCCATTTATAGGGGAAAACAGATGATATGAATAAGTGGAGCAATTGAACTATCTAAAAAGATAGTTTAATTGTACTACAACTTTAACGTTTACGTCAATGTGATAGTGATCGCTCATGGGGTATTTGCATAAGGTGGATGTTTACCTAGGTAGGATAAACGATAATAAAAGGTGATATCGTATGGAATGGTACCAGGTATGGTAAAATGATGAATATAGAAATGGTAAAATTCTTCTAAAATTTTATCCTATCTGGCATGCAGCGAGGGTAGAAAAGGTGAGAAGCACAGGCAGAAAGAGAAGAACCAGAGTCATTTTAGTTATTTCGATGCAGTAAGGATGAGTAACATGCATGACACATTATCTTCTCTGGTTGAGAGAGCTGTCGCAGGGCAGAATCGCCCGCTTGAATTTTATTTGCTTGAACATAGCCGACTTCCGGGGCCAAGAGCAAACTTGGAATTAGCAAATGATGTGGCTTATTTATTGGCATCAGCCAGTGATAAATATCCAGATAGGGTGTTTGCTATTGTTCAAACGTTTTCAAATGGAGATCGGAAATCTGTCGTAGTAAATACGCCAGCCGAGTTCGTAATGCTTTGCGGCGTAGTGTCAGCAGGAGCCTGTGCGGCGGTACGCGAGGAATGGCGTGAAAAGATTGTCGAGATGTTGAATCATTATGCCTGTAATTCCTCCTGGCGTGTGCGGGAGGCTGTTGCAACCGCTTTTCAGCATCTTCTGACAGTGGATCCACAGGCGACACTATCTTATCTTTCAATGCTGGCAACGAGCGAGGATTTTTTGCAACAGCGTGCTTCTGTGGCTGCGGTGGCAGAGCCTCGATTGCTTTATAATTCTGATATGGCAGCGGCGGCCCTGCAATTGCAACGTACGGTGGTAGAGCGCATAGTAAATATCCCCGTATCTGAGCGGAAACACGGAGATTTTGTTATTTTGCGGCGCGCTTTGGGATATACGTTGAGTGTGGTTGTGGCTGCCCTTCCTGAGCAGGGATTTGCTTTCATGCGCGAGTGTGCTTTGTTGAGCGATGCAGATGTTACCTGGATTTTGCGTGAAAATTTAAAGAAAAAGCGCTTGGCGAAATTTTCGCAAGAGATTGCTGGCGTGATAGCGCTTCTTCCATAAATATCTTTAGGGATTCTAAACACATAGATACTGGCAAAAATCAGAGTATGAAAAGAATAAATCTCGTTAGCTTTCTATTTTTGCTAGCGTCTTCTTTGTCATCTGGACTGGTAATGCGCTCTTGGGCATCTTTGATGTGTCGCCGCTATCAAAGAGGTCTCTTACAAGTTCTGAAGAGAAGCGTGGAAAAGCCTTAGGTGTCCGAATGGGTGGGGATTGCGAGATCAGGTTGCCTATGATATCATGTCACGCTGATAGGTAGCAGAAGAAATAAATAAAAGTGTTGTTCTACCCTTTCCCCCGGCTCTTTATATGTACTGAGATGTGCGGTGAAGATCTATTACGCTTGGTTCTATTATTGGGGAGAGTGTGGCTGTGCAGCAAGAAATTGAAATAGATGTCATATCTTTTCTATGCGATGACGATGCCAGGATTGGAGACGCTAGCTTTTAGCGAGATCCGGGCGGTGATACAAGAGTCCGAGTTGGTCAAGTTTATGCGTGGCATCGCGCTTTTTCGTACGCCTGCCGTGTCTGATAGCCTGCTTGAACTTCGTACGACTGAAGATGTTTTTGTGACGCTGGCTCATATTAAAGGTTTACGCCGTGGAGCAGAAGCATTACGTGTCTTACATAGCGCAACATTGACTGCGGACCTTGAAGGTGCTTTGACAAGTTGGCGACGAATTCATCATGGCACACGTCCTCGGACGTGGCGTGTGGTGAGTCAGATGTCTGGTACATATGATTTTCGTCGTATGGATGCAGGTAAAGCCGTTTCCGATGCCTTGCGGCGCACTATGCCTAAGGGGATGCGCCAGGTTGAGGATGATGCCGATCTTGAGGTCTGGTTGTGGTTGGGTGGTGGCGATGTTTTAATTGGTATACGCCTGAGCGATGCGACGATGCGACATCGTACGTATAAGCGCGAGCATTTACCAGCCTCTTTAAGACCTACTGCAGCAGCGGCTATGGCCTGGCTGTCGCACCCGACTGCTGATGATATTGTCCTTGATCCTCTCTGTGGTACTGGCACAATTCTCATTGAACGTGCTTTATTAGCACCAGTAGAGCGTGAGTTGGGTGGAGATCTGCGGAGCGAAGCTGTGACAATGTCGCGCCGCAACGCCGCTGCAGCTAATGTGGATGTTAACCTGGAGGTTTGGGATGCCTGCTCACTTCCTTTAGAAGCTTCCAGTGTGACGCGTATTATCACCAATTTGCCATTTGGCAAACAACTTGGCACAAAAGCGGAGAATGAGGGGTTATATACTGCATTGAGTCAGGAATTTAATCGTGTACTTGCTCCTGGTGGACTTGTGGTCTCTCTAACCAGTGAAGATCGTTTGTGGGATCGTATTCTACGTGATCATGGTTGGCGTGTGGTGAAGAAAGTTGTCTTTGTGGTACTTGGTCAACCTGCAAGTATCTTTGTAACTGAGCGAGCATGAGCATCCAAGAACAAATTAACATCTATCATATTCTCCAATCCAAATTCTTGCATGCGTGTAGTATGTGGATTATGTGAATCTGGAGATGATTATCGATTTTGGGAAAGGAGATTACTCCCTTGGCTAATACATCTACTACGGATTTTCGTCATGGTATGGTTATTCGTTTTAACAATGATCTATGGACAATTATTGAATTCCATCATGTTAGTCCAGGTAACTGGCGTGCTTTTGTGCGTACACGCTTGAAAAATTTGAAAAATGGTCGTGTGATTGAGCAGCGCTTTCGCGCTGGTGAAGATGTTGATGAGGTACGCGTTGAGCATCAAAACTGGCAATTTTTGTATATTGATGGTGATGACTACGTATTTATGAATACGGAGACTTTTGATCAACAACCTATTGATAAAGAGATGTTGGGTGATGCGATCAAGTTTCTCAAGGAGCAGGATATTGTTGAAATGTTAGTGGATGGAGATAATATCATTGCGGTACAGTTGCCTAATTTCCTGGATATAGCGGTGGAAAGCGTTGAGGCCGGTATGCGTGGGGATACTGCGAATAATGTGACCAAACTTGCTACTCTGGAGACTGGTACAGCGATTCACGTGCCTCTGTTTGTAAATGCTGGAGATCATATCCGTATCGATACGCGTACAGGTCAATATGTTGAGCGTGTGAAGTAGCCGTCTACTTCTTTTGGCTGTATGTATTTGTCCTGCAGATGTATCACAGTTATCTGCAGGACAAATACATACAGGCTTGAATTGTGGAATAACACGCAGAAAAATTAATGTGTGGAGAACAGAAGCATCCATATATGTGGCCCAAAGATACAGAGACCAATAATTACTGACAAAATTGCATTTACTAATACTGCTCCAGCTGCAACATCCTTTGCGATTTTGGCCAATGGATGGTACGTGGGCGAAGCAAGATCAACGCAGATTTCCAATACTGTGTTAAACATTTCGGAAATGAATACTCCAGTGATTGCAATAAACAGCATGGCGAATTCAATAGCTGAAACGTGGAAAAATAAACCCACTAGCACGACGGCGATTGCAATAGTGAGATGAACGCGAAGATTGCGTTGTGTACGTATTGCGTATCCAAGTCCTTGAAAGGCATAACCAAAACTTCCTATAAATTTTGCTAGCCCATGTCTGAGTATAGGTTTATGCCAGGGGAGCCGTGGTGGTTGTGATAGTTGGTTCATTCTAGATATGCCCTTTGCCCCATCTTTTGTAAGACTGATTGTTGGATTCCTACCATTGCTTGATAGCCTGCCTCCGTTTGATCATCATAACCAATCAAGTGTAGAATGCCATGAGAAAAAAGGTAAAGTAATTCTATCCGATAATCATGGCCTGCCTCTTGAGCCTGCTTCAAAATAGTCGGCCAGGAGATTACGATATCCCCAAGATTTGTCATCATGCCTGGTGGCGTGATGAAGGTTGTATTTGACTCTGTTGACGTTGCTGTCCCATTGGCATTCTCATCTATTTGTGGGGGCCACAATTGGTCTTCGGGAGCCTCAACGATAGGCTGTTCTAGCAATGGAAACGAAAGAACGTCTGTCGCTTTATCCTGTTCACGATATTGCTTATTCATATCTCGAATACCTGAGTCATCAGTGATCAATAACGTAAGCATGATTGGTTGCATAATATGTGCTGCTTGTAGAGTATGAAGAACGACACTATCCAGATCGATTGTAGTGAGAATTTGTTCTACTTGCGTATTTTGTTGCTCATTACTAAGCGTAACGTAAAGTTCTATGGATGAATGTTCTTGCATAAAAATGCTTCCTCTGACCAGAATAGGGATAACCATGAGGATAGACATGCTATGAGCGAAGTTTTTGCACTCATGGCATATCTATACTAAAAACCTGAACAATTGACCTCGTATGAGAGACATGTGGTTAGCAATTAGCCTTTATGAGCGATTCTACGTTTTAGCGCTGCAATTTTTCTTTTACGTCTAGTGCTCGGTTTCTCATAATGCTCGCGTCGGCGCGCTTCAGCGAGGATTCCCGCTTGCTGAATTTTACGATTGAACCGTTTCAGAGCGGTTTCAAACATTTCGCGATCGCCAATTTTTACTTCTGTCATTAAATCCCCCCTCTCACGGCCTGTATTTGAGGCAGGCGAAGGAATACTCATGCATGGGTATTCCATGCATAATTACTTCTAGACCCGCGCAAAAATTATAGTGTAGGTACCTCATCGTGTCAAGTAAATAACGCGTAGGGGTCTCATCGTCTCCATCAGGAGATATAGACATTGTTTCATTCGGCCTTGCGCTGTACCAATTTGTGAGAAGTCTTCTTTGCCGTATGACTTCTTTAGCGTATATTGATGAAATTATTTAGATGAGTGAAGCATACATGCCTGATAATTTTAGAAAAGAGGAGCATGAGGAGATTTTAGAGGCATTTTTGCGTGTGATGAGTAAAAACGGCGGCTCCCTGTTGGTACGAATTGATGTATTAGCGACGTACCAACAGGATTTAGAATTGCAGAACCTGATCTCTTGCATCTCGCCTGGGAGGTCTCGCTATACATGAAGTATTATCGGTCACGAAATAGTTGAGTATTGAGCAATGCGTTTGCCAAACCATTCAATTGTTTGACGAAGCCCATCTTCCATACTTACGTGACGTTGCCAGCCAAGTATCTGTTGCGCTTTGTTTGTGTTCGCACGACGACGTTCCGGATCATCTATACGATTGGTTTCAAATTGGATTTCCGATGAAGAGTTGCACAACCGAATGATCATTTGAGCATATTCAAGGACGGTATACTCTTCTGTGCTACCGAGATTAAATACCTCTCCAATTGTATTCGATGCAAACATGGCTTTGATCAAGCCGTCCACCAGATCGCTTATATACGTAATGCTACGCGTTATGGTGCCATCTCCATAGATGATGACGGGTTCGTTCTTAAGCGCTTGGGTTACAAAATTTGGAATCATACGACCATCTTCGAGAGCACTATTTGGTCCATAGGTATTGAAAATACGCACAATGCGCACATTGGTTTGATATTGTCGATAGTATTCCATAACCAATGTTTCTCCCAGGCGTTTACTTTCATCATAGCAGGCGCGTGGACCGATAGGATTTACGTTGCCCCAATAGTCTTCACGCTGTGGATGGACGAGCGGATTGCCGTAAATCTCTGATGTTGAGGAGATGAGAAAGCGAGCATTATTTTTGCGTGCTAACTCTAACATACGATGAGTACCCACGCTGTTCACAAGAATGGTTTCAAGTGGATGTTCAAGATATCCAATAGGGCTAGCTGGGCTGGCGAGGTGAAAAATGACCTCTGCATCACAATCGAATGGTTCGGTGACGTCCTGTTGGAGGAAGGTGAAATGAGGGTTATCAATAAGTGCTTGAATGTTTTGAGTAGAGCCAGTAATAAGATTATCGGCACAATAAATAGTGTGCCCCTCATCGAGTAAGCGTGCACAGAGATTGGAGCCGATAAAACCTGCTCCGCCAGTAACTAAAACTTTCAATGAGAACCTCCGATATAGATAATATCTTTCTTTATAAGATATTTGTACTTAATGGGTAAACGATTTACGTGGAGGTTGGTAACGAAAATAGCACAAAGGATATGGATGGATCCGTCCATTCGCTTCTATGATCTAATACGTTATGGCGCTTGCATTCGTCGCAGGTTTTTTGTGGCTCTTATGGTTTTATATGGCTTTTGTTTGTAGATGTTTCCAGCGCTGGTAAAGTATTTCGTCTCCCCAACTGAGAAAACCACTGGTTGTGAAGCCATGAATGATTATCACCGCTAGCAGTGAGCGTGGTCCAGGTAGGAAAAGATAGATGAGGCTAAATACCAGACCTGCCAGACCGACTCCACCCACACTGCGCCAGTTCCATTTTCCCAGGCGATGATAAAGCGTATAAACCACTGTACTTACGAGCCAACCCAAAAAAAGCGAGTGAGTCCACTGTGTGACCACTGCGAGCAGGAATCCACGAAAGAACAGCTCCTCTACTGGTCCATTAATAAAGAGATAGAAAAATGTTTGGATGCATTGATCACCCGCGGTTGGTTTACGAAATCCGGTTCCAACCACATACATGCGATAGAAGGCTGCAAAGGCGGCCATGCCGATGCCCACCGATAAACCAACGATGAGGTGAAGTGGAACATATGCCAGAGTAAGCCCCAAAAAAGATAAAGGTAAATGGAAAATAAAGATATAGCCAAGTGGTATAAGACCCATCGGAATAATACGCATAAGAGTATCCGGCCACATCCAACGCCATGAACTGGCTACTGTCGAATAGACAAGTTGGGATGATTTTACTGATGACACGTGATTACCTCTTCTAGGTAGAAAGACAGAATTTGTGTGCGTTGTTGCCATGAATTTATAAAAAGCTTTCCGTGCAAGTTTCTTAAGAAACTGTTAAAAGATATTAAGTAAGTGTAAATAGTGTAATCAACAACGCCGCATTTGTCTAGGGTAAGTATGTTATTGTTACATTTAGACCTCAAATTTTTGTAGTTGATGTAGTCCTTCATGGATTTCTTCGGTGGAGAAATTGCCATTTTGCAGATCAGTCGTGTTTTTGGTGAGTAATCGTTGATAGAATGCTTTACCTTGCTCAAGCATATCTGCTGAGGCATCTTGTTCAAGATAATCAAAAAGTATATTTTCGGCCTGAGCATACATACCTATTTGTTCATTGTAACGAAAAAGTTTTCGCTGTATATATGATGGTAATTCGTAAGTAGAGAGTTTCGAGATTAAATCCCTGGCATCGTTGTAGAGGGGAGAGTCGAAAGGAACATGTTCTTGATGAAGTAACTCTAACAATAGGTAGAGGGATTTTACATAGCGATAGTAGCTTTCGCGACTATTATTCAATGCATCATAGGCTTCACCCTCTTCTTTAAGGAGAGCGCTAATCCATAAACCAGTATCGACATTTAACTTGCCTATGGGCGAAAGACTCTGTAGCAATGTCTCATCTGACAGCGAATTGATAAATCTTGAGGTCATACCAGTAAATTTTAACAAAAGATTATCGATTGTCAGCAGATCGTCCTCAAAACGGTTACGTTTGCGCAAACCGACCAGAATAGAGATCTCATAGCCAATTTGTTCTGCTAAGCGTAGAATATAGTCCTTATTAATCATCAATGCCCTCGGATCTTGTCTGTGCCGATTAAAAGTAGAAAGGTATTTTGATAGGGTCGGAGCCCTTCAACTTTTAATCGGTTGACCGACTTATGCCAGTTTTGCGATTGCTTGTTCGATACGACGCAAACAGACATCGCGTCCTAATACTTCCATCATCTCGAAGAGGGGAGGAGTAGCGGTACGTCCACTGACAGCAGTACGAATGGTACTAAAGAGTTGACCAGCTTTTAAGTTCAACGTCACCAGAAGACCACGTAGTTGTGCCTCTAGAAGGGTATGCTCCCATGTCTCCAGATCGCGTAGCAGGTTAAGTGTTTGGATCAGTGCCTCATGAGTACTAGCGGCATCCATTTTTTTCTGGATCAGTATCTCCAGTCCATAATCAATTTCGTCCTCGTAGAAGAAAGAAACGATGTGGGCAGCCTCTCCCAGTGTCTTGAGTCGCTCCTGTTCCAGTGCTAACACACGCGTTGTGTAGTCCCGACTCAATGGGCGTGTAACACTATCCGGCAGTCCCCCCTCAGCTTCTGGGATTTCCATATATGGCAGAGTACGTTCCACCAATTCTTCCAGCGAGAGATTGCGGATGTACAGGCCATTCATCCATAAAAGTTTCTCTGGATCATAGATACCTGAAGAGACGCCGATCTTTTCGAGTGTAAAGGCATTGATGAGTTCATCTTTTGTAAAGATCTCTGTTTTGTCATCATAGGCCCAACCGAGTAAGGCGAGAAAGTTGAAAACGGCTTCAGGTAAAAATCCCTGTTTTTTATAATCAGACCATGCTGGAGCATTACGGCGTTTGCTTAGTTTCTTTTTATCCTTGCCCAGCACATTCGGCAAATGATAGAACAGTGGAGGTTTCCAGCCCAACGCCTGATAAATCTGCACATGACGAGGAGCACTCGATATCCACTCTTCGCCACGTAACACGTGGGTAATACCCATAAGATGATCATCAACCAGATGTGCCAAATGGTAAGGGGCCAATCCATTTGTTTTCAGGATAACCGTATCGTCCAAATCTTTATTCTTGAAGACCATATCCCCATGTAGCTTATCTGGTACAACCGTCTCACCATCAAGTGGCATCGCAAAGCGAACTGTCCAGGACTCGCCTGCAGCCTCTTTGGCATTTCTCTCTTCAGGTGTCAGATAGCGGCAACGCCGATCATAGCGTGGTGGTAATTTATTAGCTATTTGCTCTTTACGCATCTCATCAAGGCGCTCTGGTGTGCAGTAGCAGTGATAAGCATGACCTGATTCAATCAACTGATGTGCATATTGTTGATAGAGAGCTTTACGTTGTACTTGATAGTAGGGGCCATAAGGGCCGCCTATATCTGGGCCTTCATCAATATCCATACCTAACCATTGCAGGCCCTGCGTGAAATCTTCAACTGCACCTTCTACCGTGCGTACCAGATCTGTATCTTCAATACGTAAAATGAACTGTCCACCACTATGGCGGGCGTAGAGCCAGCTAAACAGAGCGGTACGAAAAGCACCAATGTGTAGAAATCCGGTAGGGCTTGGTGCAAAACGTAGACGAGGTATAGTTATAGTATTTGGTTGTTTTTGCCCCTCCGTGGGGATGCTGGTTTGTGCCATATGAAGAAATGTTCTCCTTCAGCTTCTTTACTACATTACCGATCCATTGTAGCATAGTATAATTGTAGCGGATAGCATCAGCTACAGCTTTTCACAAGGGATATGCCTGATCCCCCTGGCTTGCACTCTTCAGTATGATGAATAATTACAACCGGGTCTTTGTCCAGTCGTACTACTCATTGGCGAAAGACTCAAGTGCACTGTGAAATGTTATGAAGTATGTGTGTATTTTTGCATTACTATTTGCTATTGTATGCTATTATAACAGGCAGATGACGCTACACACGTGGTACGTTGGATAATGGAACGTTTGTGAATATCGAGGAGCGTGCATAATGGGCATTGGATCTTATAAAAAGAAGGTGGAAGCGATTGATCATCATGACTTACCGACCGAGCCGTTACCCCTTCTCATCCCTACTTTGCCAACGGAAATCTCGCCAGATCAGGCTCATCCATTCGATTATGCTAGTATACCTGCGCCATCACATTTTGTACCCATGTCGTCAGCTAATACTCCAGGCTATCCGGTCGCATCAAGTGCGCCGGTCGTAACAGTCTATCCTGATGGGAGCTCCTCTATAGGAGCAAAGAACGAGCCAGCTCAGCAAACTGTCTGGCAGATAGGACGCATAATTCCTTTCTGGTTGATCCCATTTGGAGTAGGCATGTGTTTTGTGGGTATTCAAATACTGCTGCTGGTTCGCTTTGCATTTAAATTATGCGACCTTACAACTACGATACCGTGGGTGAGCTTCGTCTATACACTCAGTGATATTGTACTTTTACCGCTGTATGCATTGTTGCCACCGTTGACGCAGGCAATTTTTACACGTATAGAGCCCTATACAATGCTTGCAATTGTGCTCTATGGACTCTTTTCACGGATAATTGTTCATCTCTTAAAAGTGGTATTGCAACTGCGTACTATACCCGCATAGATGTGTTAACAGATCAAAAGTGTTGATCCAAGAGTAGATGAAACAGATCAATCCTTACCAAACTCATCTAATACATCCAAGCTGTTGATGAAGTCACGATAGGCATCCAGATTTTCATCTTCATCCGCTGCCTCTTCGGTTTTGCTTTCAGAGCGGACTCCCGGAGGTTGTGGATCTTCGTTTTGTTCAGGGACAACTCCAGCGCGCTCCAGGACGCTTTCTTCCACATAGATGGGTGTTTTGGTACGTACAGCCAGTGCAATCGCATCACTTGGTCGAGAATTGATTTCTACATGCCGTCCTGCTGCATCCAGCACAATGCGCGCATAGTAGATTTCATCGATTAAATCAGAGATTACGATACTAACAATCTTTGCATCCAGTTCCTCAAGAATATTTTTCAAGAGATCATGGGTGAGTGGTCGAGTTGAGGTTGTTCCTTGAAGCTCGACGGCAATAGCATATGCCTCCGCATACGCTATCCAGATGAAGAGATAGCGTTCTTGCTTAGTGGCTTTTAAGATGACCACTCGCTGTTGCGTAGCCAGATTTATGCGCACGCTCTCAACTGTCATCTCTACCATAGTTTTTTTGACTCTCTCTCTTTCATGCATAGCTCCGTCGAATATCTTGTGCCATTATTGTACACCTAGCGAAGTAGTGGGTGCAAATCATTAAACATCTTGGTATAGTTTAACGTATTTCAATGTTCCCCTTTAAGTGAGTATAACAAAACCTATCTCGACTGCCAAGTCCTCAATGTGTCAGACTACCGATTTTCGACAGTTCTTTGTGACTTTTTGTGTGTCAGGTGAGCTTGATACGTCTGCCTTGAACACATATTTGAAAAATACGTTCAAAAAAAGCTTGTATTGATTATGTGGTTGTGGTATTATCTTCTGGAATAGTCGTTCTAGTTTTTTGCTGTGTGGAGATGTTAGCTGAAGGCGTTCAGAAAGGCAGGAGACCATACTATGTCGTTGGAGCAAGCCAGCGAGATACAGCGTCGCATGTACGATTTCATCGTAGGTTATATGAAATCGGAGGGGATGCCCCCTACCAATCGAGAGATTGGGCGCGAATTGAATATTGCCAGTACCGGCCATGTTGACTATCATCTCACAATGCTGGAAAAAAAAGGTTTGATCTCACGTCAGGCTAAGAAGAGTCGTGGTATTAAGCTGACGAAACAGGCACACGAGGGTATCCCTGTCATTGGCACAATCGCTGCTGGTGAACCTCTGGATATTTACTCTGATGCGACTGAGTCAGTTGACGTGAGCAGTAATTTTACAGAGACCGACAATTCTTATGCTTTGGTAGTACGCGGCCGCTCGATGATCGAAGATCACATTTGCGACGGCGACTATGTTGTAATTAAACCTCAGTCTACTTGCCAGAACGGCGATATTGTGGTTGCTGTACACATGCAAGAAGGCGTAAGTGGTAGCGCGACATTGAAGCGTTTCTTTCAAGAAAAAGAACATGATCGTGTGCGTCTCCAGCCTGCAAATTCAGAACTTGATCCGATTCTCATTTCAAAGAGTATCTGGGATCGTGAATGGCAGATTCAGGGGAAAGTTGTGGCGATCTTTCGACAATGTTTTAGCGCTGCATAAATGTGCTTGTTGGGTTTAGCTCATTCATTATGAGTCTGTTCAGATAAGTCATTTTTACGAGGTAGTTGAAGAGGTTAAGTATTGGTATGTTGCCTGACACAAAGATAGCTAGCTCAATTTAGTTGTCAGGATTTTAAGTGCATATTTCATTTAGCTTGGCCCTTTGCTACCTTGTATTTTTTTATCTTTCAGTGCTCCTCTTCTTGCTGGCCTCTTGCGCCTCTTAAATACCCAAATGACTCCCACTCTTGTACTCTTCTCTTTAGTTTGGTATACTTCTACCAATGCGCTAGGTGGTATTTAGTCAGAATGTTCTGCTTGATCACGACTAGTTAATGCACTTTAAGTTCGCCTGATATAGGGCGTTTCTATGGAGAGAATACTTCCAAAGAGCCAGTAATGTGCGTTTATTTCTTTGGTTGTACTTGTATGGCTGTTGTAGATGTGGTGAAGCGAGCTTCAATGTGTTTTGGTAGCTTGGAAAGGATGCATGCTTTTGTTAAAGGCTGTTGCTACGGCACTCGTGCTAATTGCAGGAGCCGCTGTAGTGCTCTGGTATGCTAATACTTTGAATTCATGGGTGCTTGGTGGTTTGATTGGTGGGTTAGCAGCTCTGCTTCTTAGTATCCCTATCTCTTTGACGCTTTTTTCTTATCTCTCTCATCGGCATGATGGGCATTCTAGCATGGAAGAAGAGAAGTATCAGGAATCTGTGTCGCTCTCATATGATTATGAGGAAGTATCTGAACGTGCGTTGAGAAAGATATCCATCGAGGAAGAAAACGAGTATTTATCCTATCACCGTGGAGTGTGGGGTGAAGAGTATGAGGAGAATGATCATCATTATTTTCCGGATTCGTCCAGACGGCGACTCCCGGCTCCTCGTGTATCAACTCCTAATCAGCAGCCTGTGCATAGATCCATTTCTACTCAGCATAGTGCTCGTGAAACGAGGCAGCTCTCTGCACGCGATACCGATATGGGGAGTCAGCATACTACATCCCGGCGTCCGAACAATCCCGATTTTTCTGGCTATCAACCCGAGATGACGCGCGGTCAATTTCAATCGCAAGCATTGCGTATAGCGCGTGAGGAAGCGTATCGTCGTTCAGAAAAAGAAGAAGCGATGGCTGACTTCCCTCTACATCGTTCGCGCCGTCCGAGTTCTCCACTGCGCACAAGAAGGCTGGATACTACTTGGAAAGAGAAGCCAATAACCCCGTACAGTTATCGGCAAGATCCAGAAGATCTGCTGGATGAGCAAGATGCTTATCCTCCTGTACAACCCCGCTATCTACGACGCGGACGGCGTATCGTGGATGCTAGTTTATCCCCCAATAGTCCTTATCGCCAGTCCCTTGATTCTACTGAAGATCAAGCTTATCAAACAGGTCGCTCTAGCGATTCGGAAGCAGAAGATTTTGATGAGACATACATTACAGGGGACCTGAAAAAACCACTTGTACGCCGCGCACCGTATATGTATGATACAGATGCTTTGAAAAATGAGCTTTCTCAACAAGTAGATCCACCTATTACGCGCCGATCTTCAAGAAATCTTTTCGTAGGTCATGATGACGAATAGGCCTTTTACGCCTATATTTTGCTCTATTGGTCCTAGCCTCTTTCAAAAAAATATGCTAGTATGAGTCAAAATTGCAAGCTTTTCAAAGGAGGCATAATTGGCTCATATTACTGAATTGTTAACGACGCTTATTACTAACTTATACATTACCACGGGTTTAGCGGGAATTGTTCTCGCAATGGCAATTGAAAGTTGTTGTATTCCATTGCCAAGCGAAGTGGTGATTCCTGTAGCAGGTCTATTATTGGCTAAGCACCAACTGTTGTCAGGTGCTAATACAATTGAAGGTATCGTTTTGATTGGGTTAGCAGGTTCTGTTGGTGGTCTCATTGGCTCGATTGCGGCATATGGGATTGGCTATAAAGGTGGACGTCCGCTTATGTTGAAGTATGGACGATATGTGTTGATCTCGCAGCATGACGCAGATCTGGCTGATCGTTTCTTTCAACGCTGGGGTAGTGTGACTGCATTTTTTTCCCGCCTGCTACCAGTTATACGTACCTATATTTCGTTACCCGCCGGTATCACAAAGATGTCCTTTGTGAAGTTTTGTATCTATTCATTCCTTGGCTCTTTGCCCTGGTGTATTTTGCTAGCTTATGCCGGCGTGGTGCTTGGGAATAATATGGCTGTTATTGAGCCCTATTATAAGGGGTTTGAGGATGTAATTCTTGCGCTTATTGTAGTCCTGATCGTGCTTTACTTATGGCGTCATATACGTAACGATCGCCGCGCGCGTGCTGAACATGCCGATGAGCAGCAGCAACTGGCCAACGGCGTGCCTCCATATCAACAGCAGCAGCAGTCGGTTAATGGTATGCCTCCATATCAACAGCAGCAGCAGTCGGTTAATGGTGTTCCTCCATATCAACAGCAGCAGCAGTCGGTTAATGGTATGCCTCCATATCAACAGCAGCAGCAGTCGGTTAATGGTGTTCCTCCATATCAGCAGTGGAATCAGGCGCCACCGAATTGGCAGCAACCGCAAGGACCATCACAGCCACAGCCTCCTCTCCGATAAATACATTGTATCTATAAAAAAGATCGCAACGACTTTAGAAGTAGATGTTGCGATCTTTTTGTTTTTATCAGAATGTGTTATGTCTTAATTTTTGTCGTCTCGAGGTTTGGCGATGGAATGGACTGCTCTGGAAACTCTTCTGGATGCCGTTGTTTCCATGAGATCCAGTATGCTACTACCATGGTTTGTATAATACCGGCAATGGGAGCGGCAAAGAGAGCGCCTAGTAGGCCAAATAGTCCAGCTCCAATCAGCAAGGCTCCAATAGAAATAATGGGGTGGATACCAACAGCATGGCCTAAAATGCGTGGAGCTAATACCTGCCCATCCAGACCACCTTGCACAATACCAGAAAAGATGATGACAATTAAGCCTGTTTGCCAGCCTTTGGTCAAGAAAGTCAGGATTACTGCGATGCCAATAGAAATATAAGAGCCGATCTGTGGCACAAATTCAAAGACAAAGATGACAATCGCGATCAATGTCACATATGGAACTCCAATAATAGTATAGCCGATCCACATGATAACACTAATAACGGTCGCTAATATAATCTGTCCTCGTATAAAGCCTCCCATCGAATGGTTCAATGTATCCAGGAAAAAATTAATGCTCGGCCTCCAACGCAAAGGTGTCTTATAACGAAACCATTGCACTGTTTGACTACCAGTGAGCAGAAAATAAACACTTAATGAGGTTACTATGATGATATCGATGATAACTATCGTGATTCCATTTAGCAGGGGTACAACATTTCCTAGTACAGAGAGTACGTACTGGAGGACTTGTTGGCTGGAGTTAATTAGATCATTTGGACTCACGTTCATTTGCGGAAGCTTATTGATCAGTGGCTGTAAACGTTGCCAGAGTACTGGCAGGTTTTGTTGAATTGTTACAATAAGTGTTGCTAGTTGTCCAATGGCTGTCAAGACGACAAAATAGACCATAAGAATCAATAACGCTAGTACTGCAAGGTAGACTATGAAGATGGCAAGTGGCCTTGGTATTATATGTTCAATGATCCTAACTAATGGATAAATCACAAAAGCTATGAGTGCCGAGAGACCGATAATGACTATTGCATTAAAAATCTTGCTTAGCACAATCCAGACGGCTGTGATAATGATCATCCAGGCCACAATAGTTAACGCAATCAAGAAGCGCCTTGTCCATACTGCGGTAGGAGTTTCTTCATTCTTTGGTCCACCGGGCTGGTTCGCCAGTGAAGACATCTTGTTTACTCCTCTATGTCAGTTATTACAGTATATATACGTGCGCACCATACATACATTACATGCGACTGTGTGAGCAAAGCTATCTGAAATATACCAGGCTAAAGGGTAATTTGCATCAACCAAAAGATGTAAAGCATCAGTAGATTTTGGAGTGTGGGTGTTCGAAAAGCTTTAGGAATGTTTGCATAAAGGATTCTGGAGATCTCTGTTTTCCTCATCCAGAATCCTTTGTGTGTTTATCTATGTGCCTGCAATGATCTTTATGATCTGCTTTTTTCGACCAATGGATGCTGTTCAGTATCTTCAGTGTTCATTTTGCCTGCGTACATATAGGCATCATGACGTATGCTAAACGATCGGACGATACGATCATTAGGTCCAGGTCCTCCATTTGGGGACATGCGTTCACGAATTATAAAGACTTGTTCGGTCAGGGGCTGGACGTAGTAGCGATTTCTCATCGATAAGATCGCGCTGATGCCCTTGCATTTATGCATGGGAAAGAAGCGCGCCTCCTTGCTTGTAGTGATACCCATTACAGCGATGCTGTAGGTGGCAAAAACGTAAGTAATTCTTGTAATTTGGCGTAACTATGGCGTTCCTCGGACTTCTATCCTATACAGGGTTCGGATTTATGCGTATCTTTATATATGCAATCTTCACTTATGGCGATGCTATAATCGCTTTGGCTGGTGGATGGCACTGTTTGATCCCTGTCGTGCGTTTTAAACACAGATCATATGGTCTCTAACAATTACGCTTCCATGCAGAGAGATGTGAACTCAGATATAGGTGAATCGCAGCGCTTCTATGATAGGTATTGCTGTAAGCGTTTTCTAATACGAGGAACCTGGCTCATGAGAGCAAAGTTAATATAGTATAATTATACTATACATTTTCTAAAAATACTACCTTATTAAAAAATACATGTTAAGGAGTATTTCTATGGTGTCTCGAAAGGATAAGTTTTATGAAGCTAAGTTTTTTAACTGGTACCATTGGTGACCTGGAGAAAGCAGCTCGATTGGGTTTCGACGGTATCGAATTACAAGCTACGGCATTCGGAAACGTTGCCGTCCAGAAGCCAGATAAAGCTGCTATTGACCATGCTCGCCGACTGGTAGAGCAGCACAATGTTGAGATTACAGCCATGGCTTATTATGGCCTTGCCAAGGGACACTTCGAGACAGAGGCTGATATTTCACGAGCATATGAGCGTGTGTTTGATATAGCAGAAGCGCTGGGGGTGCGAGTTATTGCTAGCATGAGTGGTTTTGACGCCGGACGCGATTGGCAAGGTAACCTTCAATTGTTTGCTGATCGTTTTGGACCCATCGCAGAGATGGCGGCACAGCGCGGCTTGTTGATCGCGCTTGAAAATTGGATGAGTGTC
Source organism: uncultured Chloroflexia bacterium (assembly GCA_963699315.1). Taxonomy (GTDB): domain Bacteria; phylum Chloroflexota; class Ktedonobacteria; order Ktedonobacterales; family Ktedonobacteraceae; genus Dictyobacter. The sequence goes on along the minus strand of OY969433.1, from coordinate 731,162 downwards.
AGTGGACATCTTCCATTCAAGCCCATCAATTTTGGTGGTTCGCCTGACACCTGGGATTCTTTATTCAAGGCTGTCCCTGAAAAAGCGTTGGGCCTCGAATTTGATCCGTCGCATCTTTACTGGCAAGGCATCGACCATATACGGGCGCTGCGCGAATTTCGAGATCGCGTTCATCATGTGCATGCGAAAGACACGGAGATGTTACCAGAGCGGCGCTACCGTGGCGGTATCAACGGCGACTACTTCCGTTTTCGCATTCCTGGCTATGGTGAGATTAATTGGCCTCAATTTATCTCCGCGCTGGATGAGATTGGTTACACGGGGAATATGGCCATTGAACATGAAGATCCTATCTATTGTAACGAGCGGTTCGATGAAGGTCTGGTTAGAGGCTGGCAAGTTCTCAACCCCCTGCTTCATCCACATGTATAAGTGTAGTTTGCAGATGGTCAAGTCCTAATCTGGTAAGTGAGGCCAGGTTGCTACCATATAGCCATCGAGAACGGTGGCTATATGGTAGCAACCCTCATAAGAGCAGATTATCCAGCTAAGCTGGCCGTAGCTCCTTTGCCACGTGCGATGGCGGTGAAGATGCCTATGGCCGCGAAGGAGGCACAGGCTAACAGCGCCGCATGAAAGCCACTATCAAACATTATTTGTAGTGGAACGATTTTGGCTGGGGTAAGATGATTGGGTTGAGCAGAAAGAAGGTTGCCTGCTAATGTTCCTCCAAACGCAGCGAAGAAAGTTCCTGCCAGGGCAACGCTCAGACTTTGTCCAATGACACGTCCTGTTGCCAGCAGGCCTGATGCCTCTCCCTGTTTTTCGTGTGGTGCTGCTCCCATGATTGTGCGTGTGTTGGGTGACTGGAAAACTCCTTGACCGATCCCTATAAGGGCAAGACGCCAGATGATATCCGGCATTGTGCTCTGTGCGTTAATCTGACCCAGTAAGAACAGTCCTACACAAATAATAATCATGCCTATCGGCGATAGCCAGCGCGAGCCAACACGATCTGCTATTGAGCCGCTGAGTGGCGCTACGATAGCCATCATGAGTGGTAACGGGGTGAGCATTAGACCTGTCCGAATCGTAGAAAATCCCCGTAGCTGTTCGAAGTAGAACGGCATAAGAAAACCAGGTGCGAATAATGCCATCATACAGAGCATGAAACTAATATTTGAGAATGCAAATGTGTGATCTTTTATCAAGTGGAGGTCGAGGATGGGATGCTTGCTATGACCTTCGACGTAGATGGTAAGTGCCAGCATTAACAAGCCCAGTCCCATTGAGCTCAGCAGACCAGCTGAAAACCAACCCCATTCCTCTCCGAAGGAGAGTCCAAGCGTAATTAAAGCCAGACTAGCCGCTAGTAGTACCGCTCCCAACGGATCAAAGCGTTGTAGATGTTGCGTTTGAGGATGATCCTCGCGATAAAAATGGAACGCTGTGAGTAAAACTGCAATGCCGATGGGAACATTCACATAAAAGATCCAACGCCAGGTCAAATATTGGGTGATGATTCCTCCAATAGTTGGCCCCGCACTAACGCCTAATGATACCACTACCGTATTGAGGCCAAGTGCCAAGCCTCGCTCATTCACTGGAAATGTACTGGTGATCATGGCGATGTTGACCGAAAAGATGAGCGCTCCACCAAGTCCCTGGAAGAGACGGGCTATGATGAGTAGTAATAGCGTCGGTGCCATGCCTGACAATGCCGATCCTATGATGAAAATAATCAGACCGGCCATAAAAATCGGCTTGCGCCCAAACATATCGGCAAGACGACCAAAGGTCAGCAGGGTAGCTGCAATGATGACTAAATAACCAATGATAATCCACTCAATCTGGCCGCTAATTCCTACATGAAAGGTTTGTGAAATAGCAGGCAAGCCAATGTTGACAATCGAACTATCAAGGGTCGTAATAAAGCCACTTGATGCTGCTAAAATTAATATCATCCATTTATTTATTGGGATGCTAGGATTTGCTTGCACTACATTATCTGCAGAAATAAGCGCATCAGAAAGCTGTTTTGGATGATCAGGAGAATTTTCCTTAATATTGTTGATTATAGTATTATTCGGGACCTCATGCATTCTTTTTGCTCCTCAACTAAATAAGATAACGTTTTCTATGGCTATTTTTAATAACAACTTCATCAATGAATATCATCCATTTTTTGTAATTTGCTCAAAACTGATGATTGGATCTTTTAGTTTTTTTAGGGGAGCCAATGCATATGAAGCGGCTTGTGAGAACGTGTCACACATGAGCAAAATGTCTCTTTTTGATATAGTCGGCCGCGTATGAGGGCGTGTTCAATTGGCAAAAGATGTTGGCGTGCTGGTATATCAGCTTGCCCTTGATTTCAGCCTGATCGCTTTGCAAGAGTTTGCGAGTGCAGATGATGGAGAAAAGAAGTCCGGCTTTGAGGAGTACGTATGCAAGAACGTTGCGAGACAACAGAAAGGAAGGGATGCATCTTTTCGCCGGACCATATGAAAACTATAAAGCGTCTGATCCATAGATACAAGTCATAATAAACTAGCATGAGCTTGTCTGGCATGTATCGAGCGGCATCGTATCAAGACGCAATGGTTACAAAATTGCTAATAATAATAGAAACCAAAAGTACTATTCCATATGGAGTAACCAATTCCCGAGATAGCTCTTTAGGCATAAGATTGTGACGTTTTGTACATGTCTACGATAGTGATTAATGACGGTTCATATACGAACGTTGATTACAAAATGTAGGAATCAGATATGCGGCAACAGTTATACCTGGATGAGCATATAAATTCGACAACAGCTCTCCTCTATCAGCTTATAGGGGAAGAGCTTGGCGAATAGCGAAGCTCACAAAAAGAAGCCCCCTGCGATACAGTGAAAACGAATTAACCCTGTTTTACTTTAGCGAGGAGGTTCTCTTATGTCTCTTAGCCAGACTTTATCAATCGGTAGACAAAAAACGAAGGGCAGAGTGTAAGAGTATCTCCAATTGGACAGGCGCACACAAGTAACACGCTCCTGTCTATTTACATCCTCTGTGAGTTTTATTCATTACTGCAAGTTATCAATTAGCTCGACAACTTTACGTTTGAATTGTGTATTTAATAATGTCATATCCTCGCTATCTTTAGTTATAATTAAAATTAATTCTGATGTCCTTTTATTTATAATATCTAAGTATATACGTGAAAATATACTCCTTACTTTATCAGCGTAATTTTTAGCATCATCCTTCATCGATTTTATATAGAGATTGCTTATCATTTCAATCTTATTAGCATAAGTATTACCTTCTCTTAATAATTCACCGCTACATTCTACAATTTTATCGTATTCTCCATCAGTTTGTACTAATATGCCTATTTTGACAAATTGCTGAGATGCTCTATCGTCCAGATCGTTTATGAGCGAATAGAGTTCTTCAGTTTTTTCACGTGCGAATTTCTTTGTTTCGGTTTTACTAGTGATTATTTGTGTGAAATATGTCCCTAAAAATCCTCCTACTATTGCTAACATTCCACCTAGTAGTGTTGTCAAGATAGCTGTTTGATCCATATCTACACCTTGCTCTTTTAAAATATTACCTTTGTTACTTGCCGCTTAATTTATCTAACGTTTCCATCTAATACTTTACCAAATTAAGTACTAGAAGTCCTCGTTTAAACGCTTACTTTTGAGGTACGCTGTCGATCTATGATGCCTTGATCGATAAAATCAAGCTGGTGGGCTATGGCGTTGATACCTTAATCCTCAATGTTCGCTATGCTGATGAGTCGTTTCAGCCGGTCCAGCAAGAACTTGATGAGACGCTCATGAACATGGTCAAGAGTACCTGGCTGATAGAGGTCGTGATTTTCTAGAAGAGGTTCGTAGAAAACAGCAACTTTATAATCCTGAAGGTATTGAGTAAAGAGGTGCGCTATGGCTCGTCATAAAAGGATTTCGACTGCTCAACCTGTACTTTTGAGTATTGCTGATGTTGCTCTTAGGTTGGGTGTATGCCGTCAAACTGTCTATAACTACATTTTAAGAGATTGCTTGTAGAAGCTGGTCTTCCTCATATGCATTTTCATGATTTAAGGCATAGCGCTGCAACGATTTTGTTGTCTATGAATGTACATCCCAAGGTAGTGCAGGAGCTTCTAGGACATAGTTCTATCACGATCACGATGGATCTCTATTCGCATATCCTACCATCAATGCAGCAAGATGTCATTGATAAAATGGGTGAAGCTTTTAAAATGTTGGATGAAGTGTTGGAAGATAATGATCAGAATGATGAAGGGATGGATATATAAGAGCCTAATGTGGTGGTTAAGCATGCCTCTCTTAACCATCACACTTGTAGTTTTCATAAGGCTTTTTTTTAAATTTAGTGTTTCACAAACGTCTACTATAATAGATTTCATAAGATTATATGTATAGCATCGATTATTTTGTATGAGATGATTTAATGGGAGATATACGTATGCCATTTAAGAAAACTAATCAGCGAAATTCACAACAAGTTGTAAATATTAAACGGCTCTTTATTGGTCGTACTGATTACCTCGATTTTTTCGTAAATGGTATTTTAAAACCTGAAGACCCTAGTCACAATATCATTTCAATTTCAGGGCAAGGAGGAGTAGGGAAAACTACGATGCTCCAACGTTTCCTCGATGAAATTGATTCTCCTAACTTCCGTGAATATTGCTTTGCCGCTTGCGTAGATGAGCTCCAAGGAACACCTGCTAGTGTTATGGAACGGATTGCGGACCAGCTCAAAAAACACGATCATTTTCTTAAAAGGTTTGAAGAGGGATTAGTTCGTTATAAAGAAGTACTAAGGCGTATGCAGTCTGTGGGCTATTATCACGAAAATGAAGATCTCGTTCGTGAAATAGTCGATACTGCTGGAAGCGTTGCTGAGAATATTCCTTTTGCTGGGGGGATTGTCCATAATGGTGCAAACGTAATGTCTGATCTCATTCTTGAGAAAGGGCGCACTCATCAATTTTTTAAGGATGCAGCTCGTTTAGAAGATCCTATTGGAGATTTAACAAAAATCTTTGTGAAAGATCTCAATCAACAGGCTGATATTCTCACTAGTATAAATGAATCGTGGACAAAACGTTCCTGTCGAATTATCCTTTTCTTCGATGCATTTGAAAAATTGGCTGAGGATATTGCTCCCTGGCTCCTTGACCATTTTTTGAGTGCCGATATAAATGCCAATATTGTGCTTGTAATATCTGGTCGTGACTCTATCGAATCCTCACTTCCGAATGATCCAAAACGTTGGTTGCCTTTTATTGATAGTGGAATAGTTTACTTGATGTCTTTGAACGCTTTTAAAGAAGAAGAAATACAAATGTATCTTCAAAGACGAGGAATTACAGATCCGGAAAAAATTAGAAATGTGAGCGAACTTTCCAAGGGACTTCCCCTCTATCTTAGCCTGCTCACATCAAATCCTGAGGGACGCATTGATCCTAATGCTGAAGTTGTTGAAAACTTTCTATGCTGGATTCCGAAAAACGAATTTTCAAAACGACAGCTTGCATTAAATGCTTCTCTTTTCTCTCAACCTTTTACTAAAGATGATCTTTCTGCATTCTCGTATTCAGAACCAGAACGAACTAATCTCTATCATTGGATCATTACGCAACCATTTATTCAAAACAATCCACAAGATGGTCACTATACGTATCATGATCTTGCCAAAGATTTGTTTCGTCGTTACCTTTATCAAAGCTCTAGAGAAGATTACTACGCAGCATGTAAAGCATTGACTCATCATTATTTGCAGCAGCTTGTAGAACTTCAATCTCAGGGAAATAATGATGTTTATACGACACGTGCTTGGGAAGAACTTGTATTTGCTTTAATTCAGCAGGCGTTCTTATTACCAGATGATGAGAATTACCTCATTGGCATAGAATATGTCGTGCGCACATACGAATATTCAGTAAAAGATGATAAAATGATTAAAACGCTTAAAAACTTACTTTACTATGAGCATAGCCAGTTAATGACAGTAGTTGCCAAAAAAATTGTCATTCAACTAGTGCAGTATTTAGAAGTATATGCAGAAGATCAATACCAAGGACAAATAGAAGCAATAAAAAATCTTTTAATCTATATTAATCATGATTTATCTTTTCCCAAAGAAGTTATTGCATGTTTATATCGATGTCAAGGATCTGCTTATCGGAGCATCGGAGACTATCAACGGTCACTTGAAAAATATGAGTATGCCCTTACGCTCGTTTCTGATTCTGGTAAAATATATAGAAGTCGGGGGCAGACGTATCGACTGATGGAGCGATATGCGGAGGCGCTGAAGGATTTTGATCGTGCGATCGAGCTGGATGAGAAAGATGCCTGGGCGATAGTCCGTCGTGGAGAGACGTATCGACTGATGGGGCGGTATGCGGAGGCACTGAAGGACTTTGATCGTGCGATCGAGCTGGATGAGAAAGATGCCTGGGCGATAGTCTGTCGTGGAGAGACATATCAAGCGATGGAGCGATATGTGGAGGCACTGAAGGACTTTGATCGTGCGATCGAGCTCAATGAGAAAGATGCCTTGGCGATAGCCTGCCGGGGGCAGACGTATCGACTAATGAAGCGATATGCGGAGGCACTGAAGGACTTTGATCGTGCGATCGAGCTGGATGAGAAGGATGACTTTTTTCTGTATCATCGAGCGCTAGTCTATTTCGTTACTCATCATATGGATAATTTTCATGCTGATCTCCATCATGCTTTTGTTGTCAATCAAAATAGACTCAATACTATGCTACTTCAGAATGAAGATTATTATCGTCTTCGTTTTAATGCAGCTTTATATTTACTGGCTAATGACTCAATTCAGCGTGCTATAGATGAGTACTCTGAATTGTCAACAACTTGTTTTTCTATAGTGAAGTTGATAGATGTTATTGATGATTTGAAAGATTTTCTTGCTATTCAACCAGTAAATGTAGCTGCTAATCAAATATTACAACAACTAGAAATTCATATGTATGCCCTCAAGAATAAATCGAAGTAATCGTATATATTTTCTAAGCAGATCCTATTGCAAGATTTTGATCTCAAAGGTATGTAAACTTGTTCTTTATGGCGCCACCATATTGTTCTAAGTAAGTTAAAATTTTGTTGTTGCTACACCGTTGCTACAATCTTCCATTTTTCACTGCAATTATCGGGTAGGAAAAAGGATATAAAGAGAGGCTAGAAGCGGGTTTGCACCGTAACTTCTAGCCTCTGATGTTGGTGGAGATGGGGGAGAGTCGAACTCCCCGTCCAAACGTCCCTACTGAGGAATGTACTACAGGCTTATTCGATGTTTTGCTTAGACGCTCTGGACTCCCACCGACAGGATTCCTAAGCGTTGGCCCTCTGGTCTTTGATGACGATTAGAAGACGGTCCTCATCACCGCACCGCGTGTGTATGGTGCCTGGAACCGGCCCCACGAAGAAAAGCCGGGCAGACATCGCGTCGCTACTTCTTAGGCAGCGAGAGCGAATTGTGGTGTTGCTGTTTTGGCAACTAATTTTTTGTCGGTTGTTTAACGAGAGTGCATACCGACACCTCGACCTGCAATTCTCCAATCTGACCGCCTGTCGAAACCCGACATCCCCAGACGAAGATCCGCATCAACGTGGAAGAACTCGCTTTGATAAGGCTTTATCCCTACACTGAAGATACAAACTAATTGTACCACATTGGTTGACAAATAGCAATATCTTATCTTTGATGTGTTTGCAGCCGTTGATTCGTGCCATTTGCCATTGATGCTGACTACGCTGCAAGTGCCTGTTCGAAATAGGATCTCAAAGCAGCTTGATCTGAGTATCTTTCTTATTGGCTATTAGCGTGTGGAATTTGCCACAGATGATTGGTCTTTGTATAATGATGGGCGTTATCAATTGCTATGATGCTTTTTCGATGTATAAGGGAAGGTGGGTATGTAATGGTTCCGTCACAAGGCTCTCTGTTGCGAATCGCACATCGGGGAGGATCTCATCTAGCTCCTGAGAATACGCTAGCAGCTTTTCGAAATGCGTTGACGCTGCCTGTGGACATGCTTGAGTTGGATGTGCAGGTGAGTCGTGATGGTTATGCGGTTGTTTTTCATGATGCTCTGGTTGATCGTGTGACGAATGGAGAAGGCAATGTCCTCGATCTCGATTTTGCGTATCTACGTTCTCTTGATGCTGCGACGCATTTTCCTGGGAGCTGGCCTCAGCCTGAATATATTCCCACGTTGCGGGAAGTGTTGGAGCTGGCTCGTAATCGTGTGCGGGTCTGTATTGAGATCAAATTGAGTGAGCGTAATGGCGAGTACGGTCGTTATCCTAATATTGTTGAGTCGGTGATACAAGATCTACGGGTGACAAAGATGGTCGAGCGGGTTTTGGTTATCTCCTTTGATTGGGCAGCGCTGACGAAAATACGGCGACTAGAACCTTCATTGATAACCGGTGCGCTCGTTTCGGATGAGCTCTGGTCTGCCGAAGATGATCCACGGATGGAAAAGTTGTGCCAGCAGGTGACGCGAGCAGGTTGTAATTGGATCGATATGGATCGTGAAATTTTTACGCCTGATCTGTTCGCTGTCATTCATCGCAATGGATTCAAGTTGGGACTTTGGACGGTCGATGATCTTGCAGATTTACGTTTCTTAAGTGGTCTGGGGGTAGATGCTCTGACTACCGATCGCCCTGATCTTTTCTCTCAGTTGTAGCTTATTGCGACTGGCAGTGGCAAATGATTCTCATAATGAATGTCATCAGTCACTCGGAATGAAAAGTACTTTTTTAGGAGAGTAATTGATGACATATTCGAGTGTGTCTACTCTTGAGAGTTATGCGTTTGTATTATGAGAAAGCATTGGTACCATATCCTGTAGTTCGTACTTAAGGGTATGCTATAATGACCCCCAAATGCCTGCCATAGGGCGGGTTGAATTTACGATTGTGAGCGGAGAATATGAGACTATGCAACAATCTGAAATTGCAATAAAAGAACCTGTATCTGAGCTGGCTGTCCCTGAGTCGTTATCGCAACATGTTGACATAACGATAGTCGTCCCGTTGATGAATGAAGAGGAGAGTATTGGCATTCTCTTTGAACGAGTTAAAGCCCAGCTCGAGCAACTTAGTAAAACGTATGAAGTTGTTTTTGTCGATGATGGTAGTACTGATAAAACCTTTGAGGTATTAAAGCGTTTACACGAAGAAAATCCTGGTATTGTTCGCGTTGTGCGCTTTCGTCGGAATTTTGGCAAGACGCCCGGGCTGGTCGCTGGTTTTGATCGTGCGCGTGGCGATATTGTTTTCACTATGGATGGCGATTTGCAAGATGATCCACTGGAGATCCCACGCTATCTTGAGAAACTCGATGAAGGCTATGATCTGGTCACTGGCTGGAAATTTCCTCGCCTCGATCCTCTCTCCAAGACATTCCCATCTCGCATTTTCAACGCTACGGTAAGTAAAGTGACCGGTGTCCATCTGCACGATATTAACTGTGGCTTTAAAGCTTATCGCCGTGAGGTGATTGAAGATCCCCAGTTGAAGCTCTATGGTGATTTCCACCGTTTTATTCCTGTGATTGCGCAGGCTCGTGGCTTCCGTATCGCCGAGATAAAGGTGACTCACCATCCTCGTCAGTTTGGCGTTTCAAAGTTTGGTGCGAAGCGTTTGGCACAAGGCTTCATTGATTTATTGAACATTTTGTTTTTGACAACATATCTGCGTCAACCTTTACGTCTCTTTGCTACATTAGGATTTTGGTCTTTTGTCATTGGTGTGTTGATTGATCTGTTTATTGTCTTGCGTAGTTATCTCTGGACTCATGTGCCAATCCATGTGCAGCCACTACTATTTGTAGGTATTCTGCTAATGATCTTTGGTGTACAGTTTTTTCTGGCAGGTCTACAAAGCGAGATGATACGTCACTATGCATTCCAGCACGGCGAAGAGTTTAATATCAGGCAGGAACTTCTTTAATGCAGCGCATATTTTTGCATGTAACTGATACGTGGATTGTTTTGATAAGCCTACTCTTTATGCTACTGACATATGCTTGGTGGACTGACGGACAGCTGCTTATGGTCAATGCCTTCGGAGACATTATGGGGCTACTGATTTTAGTAAGCGCCGTATTGTTTCTGCAACAAGCAGTATGGCGTTTGGATTGGCATGTAGAGCTGTTCCGTCCTCTACATGGTCTACGGGCTTGTCAGTATAGAGTATTGGCTATGCAGGTGCAACTGGCAGGTTTATGGATGTACCAGGGAAGTTACTCCTCTGACCAGAGTATATGCATAACCGATGACAAAAGAAGGTGTAGTGCGTGAGTAAAGAAATCTGGCGCAAACGCCTTTTGTATGCGCGGGATCGCTTATGTTTTTATCCAGCTCCTGAACCTCTGCCGCGTACCCGAAAATTCTGGATCGTGATGGGGCTGATTTCGGTTGCCGTTATATGTTTTTGCGTTTTTTATATTTATTATCTGTGCGCCAGACAGACCGCATTCCAGACAAATGCCGAAGATTTTGGTATTATGGATCAGGCAATCTGGAATACGATTTATGGTAGTGTACTGCATCAAACGATCTGTAATAGTATAAGCGATACAAATTGTGCTTCTCTTGCTGGTTATACGCGTTTTGCAATCCACTTTGAGCCAATTTTGTTTCCGATTTCACTACTCTATTTTATCTGGTCAGATCCGCGTATCTTGCTAGTACTTCAGACAGTGGTAGTGGCTATTGGTGCTTATCCAGCATTTTGGTTGGCGCGTCTGCGTTTGCGAAATGAGTGGTTAGCGGGTATATTTGCGCTGCTGTACTTGATCTATCCAGCGCAATTGCAGGCAACGACATATGATTTTCATGCTGTTACGCTGACAGCGGCCTTATTACTCTTTACCTTATATTTTATGTACACGCGCCAAACGCTCTGTTTTTTTGTCTTTGCGATTTTATCGATGGCATGCAAGGAAGATATCCCTCTAGTGATAGCTGCCTTTGCCCTCTGGTCGATTATTTTTCAGCGACGTTGGAAGAGCGGATTGGCATTGACTCTATTCGCAGGCGTCTGGTTTATTGTAGCGACGAAAGTGATCATGCCCCATTTTAGTCCTACTGGACAGGCAATGCTGATTTCCAGGTATAGTGGTACTGGTGGCGTTGGAGCAATAGCCAGGAACGTGTTGTTGCACCCAATCACTTTTCTACGTACCTACGTATTTGAACCTGCTCATCTGGCATATATCCATTCATTGCTTGCTCCAGCTGGTTATATCCCAAAACCTCATGGGGGAGGGATTTTTTATCTGCCGCTACTGGCACCTTGGATATTGGTCATGGCTGTGCCTTCGATTGCTGTTAACTTACTCAGCTCAAATCCTCAACAATATACCGGGCTTTTTCAATATAATGCTGAGATTGTTCCTGTAATCATCTTTTCGACTATTGAGGCACTTGTAGTGGTACGCTGGTTTTCTCATATCTGTATTGCTGCCCTGGCTCGGAGGCAAGCAGCAAAGGTTGAGAATGGTGGCTTGGTGACTGGATTGTCATCGGTTCTATCAATGCAGACTGGTCGGTCGCGATGGTGGCAACGAGTGGCACCAACGGCTCTCATCTGTCTGCTGTTGGTGGGTGTTATGCTAAGCGCTCTGCGTACAGATTACTATTTTCATGGGCAGTTGCCATTTTCGATTGGTTTCCAATGGCCGCAGAGTTCAGCTCATACTGCACTTGCACAACGTTTTATTGACATGATTCCACCGGAGGCATCGGTCTCGGCACAAACGAAACTGGTTCCTCATCTGAGTCAGCGGAAGAGCATATATATGTTCCCTTATGGTGATACTCAGGCTGAATATGTATTTTTAGATGTAACAGGTGATATTTATCCCTATTTTGAGTCGCAACCGTATGATAGCGCCGTGAAGCAGGTTTTAGCGAGCGGTAAATATGGTGTTGTGGCGGCTCAGGATGGATATTTGCTATTGAAACAGGGTTTACCTGCGCCACATATTTTGTCGACGCCGGCTACTGCTGTGTCTAATGGTCAAAAGATTGATCCAGCGTCGCTTTTATTCAATCTTCCAACAAGCTTTTGTTCAAATATCTATGTCTCTCAGCAAGAGGTCACGCATCCTCTGCAGGTCGATTTCAAGCAGCCGGATGGCAGTAAGATCCATCTGATAGGTTTTGATGTCGGGGCAAGTAGCCCATTTAGCCGTACTAATGGTTATGGCACGCTGACGACATATTGGCGCGTTGATAGTTTAATGAAGACGCCTATTCAAGTACTTGCCTTTATGCAAGGTAGCGACGGGCGTGAATATATTACCAATACAGATATGCCAGATCTCTCATGGTGTCCTGCGCAGACATGGCAACCTGGTACGATTGTACGTTTGACGAGCAGCACATTTAATCTCCAGCAGAGTGGGATCCCAGATGGACTAGCACAGATGTCCATTGCCCTTTTGCCACAAGCGCAGTCATCGAGTACAATAACTGATGTGCAAGCTCGGCTACCGTTACAGATTTTAAATGCAGCCGGTACAGTTACCGCCAGTAAAACTACGAATGCATTACAGTTGATGCCATTAACCATCGTTAACTGATATATATTGAGCGGCATCACTAGCTCTCTATGGCATGGCCGCAGTAAAATGAAAGAGGATGTCGGATGAGCATTTATTTAGGTCAACTTCCGCCCGCAGAAATTGCGCGCTTAAAGGCTGAATTAGCGGAGACGCTGATCGCTAATTTCTGCTATCCACGTTTTTTTGATCATCGCACTGAGTCGTTGCAAATGCGTCCAGTTGACCGAGCGAAGCGCCAGGAAGTCTGGCTTTATCTTAGCTCTGTTGATTTTACTGCCTGGAGTCGTATAGATCTGATGTCACCAGACATACAGCATCAGATAGAGCGTCTCTTTATTCAGTTTGTTCAGCGCAATAGGAATTTCTTTGGCAATCAAGGCCGCCGACGTATGGCTGATATCCGCTTATTGGTCAACTCATGTTCTGGGACAGTCGTTCAGGGTTTGCGTAATCATTTGACTGGTCAAAAATCAGGCCATGCACCTTTTGGTAGCCCACATTCCGTTGTATCCTGGGCTACTTCAAGTATCAGTAATGGTGCAGATCCGTCTTGGGAACAAATAGCCACTTCGACAATGCTGCTACAACAACAATTGCAAGAGATTAGAGGCGAGATAAAGACTGCTGCTCCTGTCGTTCCTCAAGCATCTACTGCTGGGAGTACGGGTGCCAGTGCTGGGACGACCAATGGAAATGGTGCGAATGGAGCTGGACGTCGTAGTGCAACTATGCCTCCAAATGTGCGTCCTGGTGGACAATCAGGCCAGAGCGACTTTGAGCCGGCTGTTGTACGAAGTACTGTGCTACCGGCAGCCTCATCGCCGCGTTCCGCACCGAAGATGGCTCCTGCGGCTGAGATAAAGAGTGCTACTGCATCTGTGTTGCCTCCTCCGACAAGTAGTAGAAGTTCTCAATCTGTTGATACGGGTCATAAGGTAGCGACTTCCGCTCCACGTAAGCTTGACTCGCTTTCGTTACCTTATGATGGCAAGAGTGCTGCTCCCGCAAATCGTAGCTCACGGCCTGTAGAGACTCCTGGAGGTATTGCGCCACAACCAGAGCCACCAATGCCCGCTACGGCATCGGCCAGGGCAACCAGTAGCAATGGTAATGGATCTCGTTCATCTCTATCATCGTTGAGTGGCTCCTCACCATCCATAGTTGTAGTCCCTCCATCTTCTACCCAATGGCCATCATCTTCCCTATCGGCCACAGGCTCGTTGGCCACAGGGACAACTAATGAGGCGCGTGAGATGATGGCTGTCGGCGAGGATGATCTGGCTATTTTTGAGCAGATGCGTCATCAATTGGTCATCTGGCTGCGCATTGAGGCGATTACGGCTGGTCTGGAGATTACGAATCAAGGTCCTCCGCAACTGCTAGAGATGCTACGTCAGGATGCTCATTATGATGAGACTCGTTTGCAGGTCGTTTCAACATTATTGAATCTTGCCAACCAGGTGATCAAAACAGGTCTGGTAAGTGTGTTGGATTACAAGCAGGCATTGATGTTCCATCTTATGCATACACGGCGCCAGTAAATACATGTCTCTGACTAGAAGATAGAGGTTATTCCGTTTCGACGGAGTAGCCTCTGTCTCTTTGTGTTGATTGTCAGGATGCTGTTGATGAGGCAGAGGCTGTGAGCATCGGCAGGAGTTCTTTCAACTCTTGTAACCAGATAGGTCCTAGCAGACGTCGAGGTATATGAATGATACCCTGTTGTACACGGGCTTCATTGCGGAAACGTCGATAGAGAATAATTCGATTGGGTACTACATTGCGTTTGACGGTTAGGATCAACTCATTGTCTTTAATCGCAATAGCTTCATAGCCTAGATGACCTGCCTCAACCTTCAAGTTAACGAGTTCCAGCAGATTGTGTACTTGTTCCGGGATAGGCCCAAAACGATCTGCTAATTCAGCGGTCATTGCCTCAATCTGCGCCGCGTCCTTCAAGCTAGCGAGTCGCTGGTAGAAATTAACTTTTAAGGTGCGATCTCCAATATATTCGTCTGGTAGATAGGCATCTATCGGCAGATCGACAGATGTACTCGGATGAGCTGTTTCGATCTGTTGTCCCTGTAATTCCTGGACAGCGTCAGAGAGCAGTTTACAGTAGAGATCAAAGCCTACTGAGTTCATAAAGCCTGATTGCTCAGCTCCCAGCAGACTGCCAGCACCACGGATCTCAAGATCTTTCATCGCAATGCGGAAGCCTGCTCCTAGCTCAGTAGCTTCGAATATTGCTCGTAAACGCTTCTCCTGAATCGGAGTTAACTTGGCATTTTTGCCATAGAAGAAGTACGCATATGCCTGTTGAGTGGCCCGCCCAACGCGTCCACGTAGTTGATAAAGTTGCGAGAGGCCGAAAAATGCTGCGTTATTAACAATAATCGTGTTTGCATTCGGGATATCCAGGCCATTTTCGATAATAGTGGTCGAGATGAGCACATCATAATCGCCATTTGAGAAACCGATCATGACACGTTCGAGCTGATCCTCAGGCATCTGTCCATGTCCAACCATAATGCGCGCTTCAGGGATGAGTCGCTGTAGCTTTTGTGCCAGGATTTGAATTCCTTGGACCCGATTGTGGACAAAGAAGACTTGACCACCACGATCTATCTCGCGCAAAATAGCTTCTCGAATCAATGCATCATCATATTCTCGAATGGTGGTGCGAATGGGTAGACGTTCCTGTGGAGGTGTCTCGATGATGCTCATATCGCGCAAATTAACCAGTGACATATGCAATGTACGTGGAATTGGCGTAGCCGTCATCGTGAGTACGTCAATTTCTGCCCGCAGTTGTTTTAGCTTCTCTTTATGGATGACGCCAAAGCGCTGCTCTTCGTCAACAACCAGCAGACCAAGATTCAAGAAGACAACGTCTTTTTGCAAAAGTCTATGTGTCCCAATAATGATATCTACTTTGCCCAGAGCGAGGTCTTCGAGCACTTGTTTTTGCTCTTTCGCTGAGCGAAATCGGCTGAGCAATTCTACGCGCACAGGATAGGCTTTAAGCCGCTCTTTGAAATTGTTGAAGTGTTGCAAGGCTAGTACCGTTGTAGGCACCAGAATGGCGACCTGGCGTTGATCTAGCACACATTTGAATGCAGCACGCAGTGCGACTTCCGTTTTTCCATACCCCACATCGCCACAAACCAGACGATCCATTGGTCGTGGAAGTTCCATATCAGCCTTTACCTCATCAATAGCGCGTTGCTGATCTGGTGTCTCTTGATAAGCAAATCCATCTTCCAATTCTTGTAGCCATGGCAGATCGCTATCTGGTGGAAATGCGTGGCCCGGGGCAGCTTCACGTACACTGTAGAGTCGCAAAAGTTCCCGGGCGATTTCCTGGACGTTTTCTTTAACTTTCGATTTGGCGCGTGTCCATTCAGTTGTTCCTAATTTACTTAACGCAGGTACCGCATCGCCCATGCCGATAAAGCGTGTAATGCGATCGAGTTGATCTGTCGGTATATAGAGTTTGTCGGTTCCGGCGTAATGAATCAAGAGATACTCACGTTCAACGCCAGTCAAACTCAATTTGGTCAGCCCCTCAAAGCGTCCTATGCCATGTTCCTGATGGACAATGTAGTCTCCAGGATTGACTTCAGCGAGAAACGAAGCCGGTGTGATGGGTTTACGGCGTTGCACATTACGTCGCTTGGACCAGCCAAAAATTTCAGTATCTGTATAGACATAGAGCGCCAGTGAGCGCGATTGCCAGCCTTCATTGAGTTGTCCCTGTATGAGTGTCAATGTTCCGGCTTCGGGTAGTTGATTGATATTCGTGCCGGGACTGACTTCAATCGTTGCGTCTTGGAGGATTGATTCATCGCTCAGGACTTCTGCCATACGCCGAGCTTGCATGGTGACAATGATTACGCGATCTCGATTGTTGAGCGCTTTACGGCAGTCTTGCACAAATGCACGTAGGCGGCCTCCATAAGAGTTTGCACTCATCATGGCTGGAATGAGATCTTCCGTGCCCCTTTGTTGCTGAGTTTCAAAGTCGCTTTCGGCTGTCGATAGGATATCTGCGAAGCGCAACTGACGACGTTGTTGTATCTGTGTTTCTAATTGTGTCCATTCAATGGCAGCATCACGTAGATGAGCTGGATTTTCATGTTCCAGCTCATGCAGCTCTCTTGTCTCTTGAGCCTGATGGTCAAGCTCGATGATGCGGTTTTGGATGCTGGCTGGATTGTCTAAAATGAGTAATCCATTGCGTGGAAGATAATCAAGTATGGTGGCTGGATCATGTAAGTAGGGGAGATAAAAAGCGATATCCTCAAATGAGCGCTTTTGTGCCAGCAACTCTAGATCGCGGTTCCAGCGTTCCTCTGCATCTTTATGGAGGAGTTTACTCTCTAAAAGTGTGAGGTCTTTAACTGCTGCCGATCCTTTTCCGGGCAACGCCTCACGTGCAGGCCCAATAATGCAGGTCTCGATAGTGTTGAGGGATCTTTGGGTCTCTTGATCAAAAGTACGTATCGATTCAATTTCATCTCCGAAAAATTCAACTCGTACTGGTCGTGGTAGCGTCGGAGGAAAAAGATCAATAATGCCACCACGATGACTGAATTGTCCCGGCTCTTCTACCTCGGCGACGGGTTCGTAACCGAGATTATAGAGATGCTCGATGAGCATTGAGAGGTCGGTTTCCTGACCGGTTTGTAAGCGAAAGAGGGCCGCTGCTAATTCCTGTGGAGGCATTACAAGTTGGGTAAGGGCTCGGGCCGAACACACGACAACCGGTGTGCGTTCGCGTTCAACCATTGCAATCAGTGCTTGCATACGCCGTTGTGTCGTGTCTGTATCACCAATCAGTCGTTCGTAGGGAAGCGCATTGCGATCTGGTAAGTAGAAGATGTCACTTGGATTAGGCACAAATAACTTGAGTGTCTCAACAAGCTGATTGGCTTCGGCTTCATCGTTGATAATAAGTAGGATCGGTTGTTTGAACGAGACTTCCAGGCTGGCGACAACGTAAGGACGCGCTGCCTCTGTGATGCCGGTTAGCGCTGGTATTCCTTCTATATTTTGGAGCTTTTCGCGTAGACGACGATGTTCTGGTCTCTGTGTTAATAGTGTAAGTAAACCCTGTAATGTCACTTCATCCTCCAGCAATGGACAGTATAAACAGCACCCCCTCCGAGAATACAGTGGGGGTGTCATTCGCATTGCCCTTATTCCATACTCTTGTTATTGTATCACTATGCAGCGATATTGGCTTCGGAGGACTATTTGGATCGTTCTCCTGGGCGTTTTAACTCATGTATTGATATTTGTCACTAAAACACGCTTTTAGCTATGTCTGCTATCGCACATCTCGCATGTTTTATTTTTTGTATTATACTACATTACGTGTATTTCTGATTTCATGTTTGTCTATCTGGATCTGATTTCATGTAAACTCAGGCTACTTTGGTGTAGATTTCGTGCTGTACCGTATGCTGAGTTATTGCATATTGGGCATGTTGTCGCGTTATTCACGCTACAGCTAGCGAGATACTATTTGAGGTGCGAGATTGAGGATAGCTTTTTTGCTGGTGCATGAGAATAGCTGAGCAAAATGGCTAGACTATATCGGATTGTACAGTGTCCTTTGCTGTTTGTTCAGCTTTGCGAAACTTCTCTTGCTCACGACGCTCTTGTTTCAGACGCTGTTTTTCGGCCGCTTTTTTTTGAGCCTCGGGGTCCACGTTAACCAGATTCATTGTGGCATCCAGCCCTTTTTCCAGATAGAGCGTAATAGCCTCGGCGGCTTGCTTTTCTCCGATTTCAAGTTGGATATGTTCATCGCCGCTAGGGACACCAAGCACGTAGTTAACGGTGTCCATGCGGTGACTGGCCGGTCGTCCAATGCCAACGCGCAGACGCGAAAATTGATTCGTGTGGAGATGGCTGATCATACTGTTAATGCCATTGTGTCCACCTGAGCTTCCTTGTGCACGGAGTCGGACCTGTCCTACTGGTAGATCGAGGTCGTCGTAGATAACAATGATATCAGTCGTTTCGATTTTATACCATCGTATGAGTTCAATAATCGTTTCACCGCTATTATTCATAAAAGTGATTGGTTTGACCAGCACAACTTTTTCATGATTAATCACGCCTGGAGCGATCATTGCACGTCCATGACGTTCCCAACGCAATGTATAGGTAGTAGCAAGGACATCCACAACGTGGAAACCCACATTGTGGCGTGTTTTCTCATACTGGGAGCCTGGATTACCCAGGCCGATGATTAATTTCATAAAAATATCTTAACCTGATTAACGACCATATGCCAGGCGTGTTGCCAGATATTGTGGCAATTTTACCTTTATGATCTTGTCCTGAGTTTTTTCAAATGAATAAGGTATGCGATAGAAATGGAAGCCATGTTTGGTATCATAGATCATAAATGCGGCACGTGGATCGCCGTCTCTTGGCTGACCGACACCTCCAGGGTTAACAATGGCCCGATAATCTTTAGGGGCTTGCCACTCCCCTTCTGGGGGAATAAGCATCTCGTTGGTGACATCGATCATACTCTGACTGAGACCCAGGAGCGTTAGAAGCTCCTCGATTTCCTGGTTGAGGCGCTCTTCAGCATTCTGAATTGTCTCTTCAGAAGTCGTCTCTTCCACAATTGCATGATCCTCAATTTTCTCAGCGCTCTTGGAAGTGGCAGCATCCTCTTGACTTCCTGAGAGATCTACTGCTTGTTGCTCGGTCATAATTTCTTTCAGTTCGGGTGGAGCACTAATCTGTACCTCAGGAGCATCGTCAGCAATCTGATGTTGTAAATCCGCGACCGCATCAGCAGCGTTAGCTACCAGATTCTGGATCTGCTCAGCTTCAGTATATTCTTTATTTGTTTGCTGAGTGGTTTGATTACTAGATAGACTTACCACGCCACCAGGCGTTGTCTCATCTCCCTGATCCTCGTTGCTATCTGCTGCTGCTATTTCACTATTCTGAGTAGCTTCTTCTGCATCTTCCTCAGATAAATCGGTGAGAATACTTTCAATCTCTAAGGGGAGTGTGGGGGAATTCGCGACTGTATCAGGTTGCTGGAAAATGACCGGAACATGCGTATGACCAACAAAGCAATAACGACTATTAAAATGCTGAAAACTGCGTTCAGCTAATACTTCCGAGGTAAGATATTCCCAGAGGGGTCCATAGGGGCTTCCATGGACGAGAATACACTCATTTTTCTCAATACGTTCTGGTAAATTAGCTAGAAAGGTTCGATTCTCTTCGGTGAGTTGTGTTGCCGTCCATTCTGCCGAGATGCGAGCAGCCTCACTGAAATCTTCTAAATCGAGTTTACCAACCGCAGCCCAGTCATGGTTCCCTGCAATAATCACATCGGTACGTTCCCTTAGCTTTTGAATACATTCATTGGGATTGGGACCATAACCAACTAGATCACCAAGGAACCAGATGCCATCAATTGGTTCTTGTTGAGATAGTTCATCGATTTTCGCGAGCACTGCTTCAAGAGCTTCTAAGTTCGCGTGTATATCGGTAAAGATCGCGTAACGCATACAGCATACTCTATTCAAAATATATGATACTTGTAAGTGTGATTATTTTACCATGTTTGCGACAACCTTACTAGTAGGTATAGAAAAACAAAAAAAGCCAGAGAGACTCGATCGGTGATTGTGATATAGATATAGAGATGACTCTATCTTGTGTTATCCTGTGTGATATACTCAATGGCATAAAAAAGTTTTTGTAAGGGGAGCGTAATGACACGACCTATAACACTTTTTACAGGACAATGGGGCGATCTGCCTTTAGAAGAACTTGCTGCTAAGGTAAGTAAATGGGGCTTTGATGGCCTTGAACTGGCAACTTCTGGTCAACACTTTGATGAGATGCGAATCCTTAACGAGCCAGGTTATGCTGAAGCACTGCGTGCTACGTTAGATAAATATCATTTGCACGTATACGCAGTCGGGGCCCATTTGATTGGCCAGGCAACATGTGATCCTATCGATCCACGGCATAAAAATATTCTACCCAGAGAAGTTTGGGGCGATGGTGAGCCAGCCGGCGTGCGCAAACGCGCAGCAGAGCGTATGCAAGATATCGCTCGCGCGGCTGCCAAAATTGGCGTACAGCGTGTGACTGGTTTTACTGGTTCCAGCGTCTGGCACATGCTCTATTCTTTCCCACCGAATGACTTCGCCGAAATTGAGCGCGGATATGAAGAATTTGCTCAGCGCTGGAATCCGATCATCGATGTCTTTGACCAAGAGGGAGTGAAATTTGCCCTGGAGGTCCATCCAACCGAGATCGCTTATGACTTTGTCACAACGCGTAAGGCGCTGGATGCCATTGGGAATCGTCCAGGTTTTGGGATCAACTTTGATCCTAGCCATCTTGTGCCTCAGTTCCTAGACTCAGCGGCTTTTCTGACTGAGTTTGCTGAACGTATCTATCATGTTCATGTCAAGGACTCAAAACGCCATCTGGATGGTCGCAGCAGTATTTTAGGTTCGCACCTGAATTTTGGCTCGGCTGAACGTGGTTGGGATTTTGTTTCGCCTGGGCACGGAGATGTTGATTTCGAAGCAATTATTCGCACGTTGAATTGTATCGGTTATCAAGGGCCACTCTCCATCGAGTGGGAAGATTTTGGCATGGATCGAGAATATGGCGCACAAGATGCTCTTGCGTTTGTCCGTCGCTCTGATTTCTCTCCGTCACAGGTCGCTTTTGACGCCGCTTTTAGCAAAAAGTAGCCGACGGTCCTCGTGCCACCAAGTCCAACGTATTCGCATGGAAGGTACGTCGTAAGGCGCGGTGCCTGGTATCCTGTGCGTGAACAGGTTGCTGGGCACAAGGCCGCGTACAATCGAAGAGACCACGATAGCCTACTGTAGCTGCGTCGCCTTGTGCACGCGGTCCCGTTTATCGTACGACATGCCAGCCATAGCCACGCGGTCCCGTTTATCGTACGACATGCCAGCCATAGCCACGCGGTCCCGTTTATCGTACGACATGCCAGCCATAGCCACGCGGTCCCGTTTATCGTACGACATGCCAGCCATAGCCACGCGGTCCCGTTTATCGTACGACATGCCAGCCATAGCCACGCGGTCCCATTTATCGTACGACATGCCAGCCATAGCCACGCGGTCCCGTTTATCGTACGACATGCCAGCCATAGCCACGCGGTCCCGTTTATCGTACGACATGCCAGCCATAGCCACACGAGAGGGAACCTTTTCAAATGAAGAGACGATGTGATGGCTATGCTGTTTGGAGTACGGGAGCGAGCCCGGTACGAATAGACAGCATGGGCGCATTTTCTTCTACGATGAAGAGACCTGTTGGGAGGCGTTGAGAGAGAACATGATGCTTGATTGTGCGATGAACAGGACCGCGTGCACAAGGCGACGCAGCTACAGTAAGCGATCTTGGTTTGCCAAGCTCAAAGCTCTTTCTTTGGAATGTGTTGGAGTCAATGGCGCAAGACCGCGGCGCTCGCGTTGGCTCTCTGTATCTCTGCGATTGAAGGGAGGTACCTCGCCAGGCTTGCCTTGAAAACCACTCAATCTTCCCAGGTGATGTAGTTGGACTTGGTGGTGCGAGGGCCGCTGGAACCTATTGAGGCGATAGCAGTGGCAGATGAAATCCCCAATTGAGTAGTGTGGCAGCATCTGTGTCGCGTTGTTCCTGGTTTGGACTACCGAATATGATGCCCATCAGATGGTGTCCAGAACGTGTTGCAGAGAAGACCAGGCAGTAGCCGGCCGCATCCGTATGGCCTGTTTTGATGCCTGTTATACCAGCATACGTGCCGAGCAAGGTATTGGTGTTGTTCCACACAAATGTTTGGTCGTTGAGATGGACCGTATAGGTTTGTGTTTTGACAATGCTGGCAAAGAGTGGAATTTGCATGGCATATTGACTTAGTATTGCCAGATCATGAGCACTAGTGTAGTGAGTTGTCTCATCGGAGGTAAGACCGTCCGGGCTATTGTAGTGGGTTTGGAAGAGGTGGAGACGATACGTGAGAAGGTTCATCCTTGCTACAAAGTTTGGTACATTTCCTCCCAATCCATCCGCAATTGCGTAGGCTGCATCATTTCCCGAAGGTAGTAGTAACGCATAAAGTAAATCTTTCAACGGCAGCACATCACCAACCTCCAGGCCAGAACTGCTTCCATCATCAAGGATAACTCTATCGATGGCGTCCTGATGAACGGTAATCAGACTATTGAGATCTCCTGTTTGTATGGCGATCAGGGCCGTCATGATCTTCGTGGTACTAGCCATAAGCATTGGTTTTTCTCCATTTTTATCATAGAGGACATGCTCTGTATCTGCATCAAGCAAATAGACGGCTGAGGCATCGATGTATGGCGTAGCCTTTGTTGATGTTAGAATCGGTGTGAGCGTTGGCATTGGAGTTGGTGATGGTAAGAGTATCGTAGTTGGAGTGGGGGATGGCTTAGTTCCCCTGTCTATAAAGGCAGTCGTGCTGGTAGGCACCAATGTGAGATCAGAAGTTACAATCATGCAGAATACTACAACAATGAAAATAATGGTGATAATACGACGTTTCATATTGTTTTTGTCCAATATTTGCAGTTATTTAATTTTGATTTTTGTTTGATGGCATGTTATTGATTCGTTAGATTCGCAATGAGATTCAGCCGCAATTACTATTGCTACTGAATCTCGATTACAACTCATTCGTAAGAAGATTGCTATAAATTGGGCCAGCGCTTGTGATAATCCGTTACTTGCTCGAAAGCATCGGCAATACGTAGAATTGTATCCTCTTTAAAAGTGTTGCCCAGCAACTGGAGACCAACTGGCAAGCCTTCACTGAAACCACCTGGGATTGAAACACCACAGATGCCAGCCAGATTAGCTGGGATCGTAAAGACATCTTGCAAATACATCTGATAGGGATCAGAGATTTCTCCAATTTTAAACGCGACCGTTGGAGATGCTGGACTGACCACTGCATCAAATTTCTCAAATACCTGATCAAAGTCTTGTTTGATCAACGTGCGTACTTTTTCTGCTCGTTTGTAGTAAGCATCATAATAGCCAGCAGAGAGAGCATAGGTACCAAGCATAATACGGCGCTTCACCTCAGCGCCAAAGCCATATTCTCTTGTCTTTTCCATTGCTTCCCACATATCAGTGGTATCACGATACGAGTAGCCGTATTTGACGCCATCATAGCGGGAGAGGTTGGAACTAGCTTCGGCGGGGGCAATAATATAGTAGGCTGCAACCCCATATTTCGTATGTGGAAGAGAGACTGGACTGACCTCGGCACCTAAAGCACGTAGGCGCTCAATGTTTTCTTTGACGGCACTTACCACGCCAGGTTGTGTACCCTCAACCCAATATTCTTCAGGTACTCCGATACGTAGGCCTTTGATGCTGCCGGAGAGGGCTGAGGTATAATTTGGAACTTGCTCGGGTGAACTGGTGCTATCATTTTTGTCATGACCAGCGATAGCCTGCAATAATATAGCGGCATCGCGTGCATCACGGGCGAATGGTCCAATCTGATCGAGCGACGAGGCGAATGCTATCAGGCCGAAGCGCGAAACACGTCCATAGGTTGGCTTCAGCCCCACCAGGTTGCAGAGAGACCCCGGCTGACGGATTGAGCCACCTGTGTCGCTGCCATAAGATCCCATCGCCATACCGGCCGCAACAGCGGCAGCGGAGCCACCACTACTACCACCTGGAGCACGATCAAGGTCCCATGGATTGTGGGTTGGGAAGAATGCAGAGTTTTCAGTAGAAGATCCCATTGCGAACTCGTCCATGTTGGTTTTGCCTACCATCACGATGCCAGCTTCGTTCAAGCGATCCATGACTGTCGCATTGTAAGGTGGCTTGAAATTTTCCAACATCCGTGAGCCCGCAGTCGTCGTAATATCTTTTGTGCAGATCACATCTTTGATCGCGAGCGGGATGCCCGTCAGAGGATGTAAATTTTCCTGGCTTGCCAGGCGTTTATCAGCCTCTTTGGCTTGTTGCAGTGCCAGTTCATCTGTGACCAGAGTAAAAGCTTTCACTTTTGGCTCAACCGCGCGGATACGGTCAAGATGAGCCTGCGTCAATTCGACCGCAGAAATCTTACGCTGACGTAACAAATCACCAGCTTCATGAATACTTAATCGATATAATTCTGTCATCGTGGTCTATCCTTCCTCAAGTACTGCATTAACCTTCAGGCAATTCTCATCCTGATCGGGTGCATTGGCGAGTAATACTTCAGGTGGATAGGATGGTCCTGACACATCTGCACGCATGATATTTGTCAGGCGCGATGCATGTGCTGTTGGAGAAACACCGCTTACATCAGCCTCTTGTAAGATGTAAATATGGTCGAGAATTGCAGAAAGTTGGTTCCCAAATGTATCAACTTCATCCTCACTCAGCCCCAACCTGGCGAGTTTGGCTACACTTTGTACCGTCTCGCGATTAATCATACTCTGTTGTCCTCTTCTATCTGTAACCTGCTACCAGCGAATATGGAAGCCGCTTACATGCTCGGTGATATCTCTCCATGTAGTGTGTATATGTTGCACTTGGGCGGCTGGTGGTCCCTGCCGTAGTAAAACCAGGAGCTGTTCGAGAGCTGCTCGTGGTCCCTGTGCTACCACTTCAACGTCGCTATTACTATCGTTGCGGACGTATCCATTTATGCTCAGAGGGCGTGCCTTCTGGACGACAAAATAGCGAAAGCCGACACCTTGTACTTGTCCGACTACTACTGCGTAGAGTTCTTCTTTTGGGTTTGAATTACTCTGGCTCATGCCTTCCATGATAGCATAGACTGGACTTTGAGGATAGTCCCTTTATCTGGAAACGACTATATCTGGTATGCTTCAATAGAGAAAGAAAGGGGATTGAAAGAGACAGAAGGGGGATTGAAATGGTGGTATGCAACAAAAACATGGAGTATATCGTATTGCTTATTGCAGTATTCTGGCACTTGCAGTATTCTATGGCGGTATGAAGAAAGAAGATGCACAACTTCGCCTTCTTCTGGATAGGATACATAGTAAAGCTGAAAAGATCAAGTAATTCTATATTTGATATATCTGTACCATGATGTCATGTTGTATCATTGAGCGTAATCACCGTCCATGATGTCTTTGATGTGCAGGTGTTATCATAAGTATACGCTCTATATGCGAGTAATTTAAATAACTGAATTTATGTCGATGCGTGAGCCTCGGCAAAATTACGTTGGGGAGTAACGAATGCAGTCTGTGCAGGACCTGGCTACCGCGGTGCAACGTATTGTTGGGAATGTTGAACGGGTCATTGTTGGGAAAGCCGAGCCCGTTGCCTTTAGCTTGATCGCGGTTATTTGTAATGGACATATATTAATTGAAGATGTGCCTGGTGTAGGGAAGACGGTTCTTACGAAAGCGATTGCCCGCTCGATCGGATGTTCTTTTAAACGTATTCAATTCACGCCTGACTTGTTGCCGAGTGATGTAACAGGTGTTTCGATCTATAATCAGAAGATAGGGAATTTTGAGTTTCGGCCTGGTCCGATTATATCCCAGATTGTGCTTGCTGACGAGATCAATCGAGCCACCCCAAAAACGCAGTCAGCCCTCCTTGAAGCCATGGAGGAAGGACAAGTTACTGTTGATGGCGTTACCTATCATCTGCCCCAGCCTTTTATGGTCATGGCGACCCAGAATCCCATTGAGTATGAAGGCACCTTTCCGTTGCCGGAGGCTCAGCTTGATCGCTTCATGATGAATATTAGTTTAGGATACCCCAAGGCTGAGGATGAGATAAATATTTTGAATACCCATCAGCATCATCATCCCCTAGAAGACCTGACACAAATCATGACAGCTGAAGAATTGGTGTTTATTCAGCAACAAGTAAAAAATATACATGTAGATGCTTCTATTCTTGAATATATCGTTGCAATTGCTAATGCGACTCGTAACCATCAAAACATTTACTTAGGAATAAGTCCGCGCGGTTCACTTGCTCTGTTCCGTGCAGCACAAGCACTGGCTGCTATGCGTAGCCGTAGTTATGTTATTCCTGATGATATCAAATTACTTGTAAAACCAACCCTGGCTCATCGCATTATTGTGACGCCGGCTGCACGTGTACGTTCAATCTCTTCAACTACCTTGTTAGATGAGATTTTGCAAACTGTGCCGGTGCCCAATGCCTGGGTTAGTGGTGGAAAGGGGCGCTAATTATGCGTCCCTGGCAAATATTACTACTTATTATCATCGTGGGCTTTTTTGCAGTGAGTAGCGCCTGGAAAGTGCTGTATGTATTGTGCTATGTACTACTGGTGCTTTTCATTCTGGCCTGGTTGTGGACGCGCCTCAGTTTGCGTAAGTTGACCTTTCGTCGTACGGCTGCCAGCGGGCGGGTGCAGGTGGGGGAGATGTTCGATGAACGCTTGATGTTGGACAATCTTAGTGCGTTTCCTAAGCTGTGGGTGCAGGTCGTTGATAATTCAACCTTGCCGGATCATTGGGCTGGCTATGTTGCCAGTATTGGCGGCTGGAAGAGGGCCACGTGGCGCGCTCATAGTAGATGTAAGCAGCGTGGCCGTTTTCAACTTGGTCCAGTCGTGGCTACAAGCGGAGATCCGTTCGGTCTATTTCAACGTCAGATTGCGCTGGCTCCTATGCAGGAGATTCTTGTACTGCCACGTGTCTATCCACTTACAAATTTTGCGCTCTTTACCGGCGGATTGCCGGGTCGAGGCAGGAGTTCGCGTCGCTCTTTACACACCACAACGACTCCAACCACTATTCGCGAATATTCGCGTGGAGATGCGCTTAGCCGCATCCATTGGCGCTCCAGTGCGCATTATAATAAATTGATGGTGAAAGAGTTTGATCAGGATCCGGCGATAGATGCTTGGATTTTTTTAGATCTGCATGCTGCTGTACAAGCTGGTACGAATGAACGCTCTACAGAGGAGTATGGGGTAACGATCGCGGCTTCTCTGGCCACGTATCTGCTTCAACAGGATTTTTCACTGGGCATGATTGTAAATGGAGAACGTCGGGAGGTACTTTCACTGGATCGTGGCGAGCGGCAGATAGAGCGCGTGCTGGAATTGTTGGCTGTGGTAAGTTCGGGGTCCGGGTATGAGCTAAGAGAAGCTCTGGCTATGGATGCGTTCCATTTTGGACGTAATGCTCTGGCAATTGTGATTACACCAGCAAATTCGAGTGATTGGCATGAAAGCTTACGCCATTTACAATTGCGAGGTGTCCAGGTGGCTGTTGTTGGTATTGATGCCGCTTCTTTTGAAGATTGGCCGCCTGAAGAAGATATGTTTGCTCTATTAGAAGGTTCTGGCATCCCTGTAATGCGTGTAAAATATGCTGATTTAATTGCTCAAATTTTAGAAACGGGTTCTGATGTACGTTCTGTAAACCAGAGGTGAACATCATGGGTCATACCGCAATGGAGCGTCTCTCTAGCATTATTGCTGAGCCTCCTTCGCCGAAGGAAAACCGAGGTAAACGATCTTTTAGTTTATCTGATGCTGGTTTGTCGTTGCACTTAGCTGAAGGTTGGCTAGCGCTTTTTTTGCTGGCTCTAGTGGTCTATAGCGTGATCTGGTGCACCCAGGCTGCCGGTTGGGTAGATAATCTGGGGGTATTGGCATTGCTGGCACTGATTGGGCTTCTTGGTGGCGTCTGGTCATCGAAGCAGCGTTTGATCTCTGCCTCTTTCGTCTATTGTATGGCTGTGTTGATTGGGATTGCCTTAACGTTCTGGCAACTGGCCGTTGTGTTCTACACTGGAAATGTTCTCCCGTGCATTCAAGGAGTGATGCGTTGGCCTGGGCTAATTGTGGCCGGTCATATTAATCAGGACCCTTCCTTCTACTTTGTTATTATCCTTTTAACTGGATACCTGTTGGCTTATATCAGTGCTCTATTGCTATTTCGCTGGCGTTTACCATGGCTTCTGGTCATAGTGAATGCAGTCGTGCTGCTCTTCAATTTGAATGGGATGCAGCCTTCCTCCATTATCTTTTTCATTTTATTCCTCATCTCAGCACTGTTGTTAGTGCTTCGTTTTAATCTCCACGAGTCAATGCAACTTTGGGAACGGCAAGGACTGCGCTATTCCGACAATGTAAGTTGGGATATCATGAAGGCTGGTATTTGGATCACGTTGGGTATTCTTGTACTGGCCTGGCTTTTGCCGGGACAATATCTGCAGCCACAATTAGCACAAATTTGGACTTCCAATTCTCTGTTAGGCGGGGTTTCAAACGTTTTAGGTCAGGGAAGTGGCCCGGCTATTGCCGGTCCTGGTAGCTTTGGCGATACGCTAGTGCTGGGAGGCAACCCGAATTTGACGAATCAGGTTGTTTTTAAGGTGAAAACTAGTGATAGACAACCTCAGTATCTCACGTTTGTGTCCTATAATACCTATGATCATGGTTGGTCTATTACTGGTGTCGATAACAAATTCCATATCCCTGCGAATAATGTTCTGCCCACAGGTGCTCGGGCAACCCATACGGTGACGCAAAATGTTGAGGTTGTGACGCCTCCGGCTGAGGAAAAACCCTATCTGATTGGAGCTTCTGATGTGGTGCAGATGTCATTAGCCGCGAATGTTCTGGATGGTGATGGGGGGATCGTTTCCTGGCTAGGAGATACCGCTATGCAGGCTGGTACAAAGTATACTGTGATATCCTCAGTCTCTTCGGCTGATGTCGCATCCTTGCGTTCTATTCCTCTGCCTGCTGATGCTCCGAGTTATAGTGCTGGTGCTAGCCCTGATGCTCAGGCTCCTATCGAATATTATATTCCTGCTATCGTGAAGGATTTTACTCAGATACCCACCTATCTAAAAGATGATAAGCGTATTGCTGCATTGGCCAAGCAGATCGTGGATCAGGCAAAAGCTAAAACGATGTATGATAAGGTTACCGCTATCGAGACGTATCTACGTACTCATTATACCTACAATACAAATATCCGCCCTCCTGTTGGCACTGATCCGGTGTTATGGTTTTTATTTGACAATTCTCAGCAAGATGGATTTTGCAATTACTTTTCGACCGCGATGACGTTGTTGGTGCGTTCGCTTGGTATTCCTGCTCGTGAGGTGGTCGGTTATGCTCCTGGAAACTATAATAATGGACAATACATCGTTCGTGGGGTAGATGCTCATAGTTGGGATCAGGTCTATTTTGCTGGCTATGGTTGGATTAATTTTGAGCCGTCTGCTACTTTTAAACCGTTTGCACGTCCTTTTATTAATCAATATATCCCTGGAGGCTCGTCGGGATCTGGAGATGGTCAGACAGCTACGACTCTTCCACCAATCAATCCGAATCATTTGCATCCTATTAATAATTCAGATGACGGTGGGAGTGCATCAATTACTCAGCAATCAGCCCTGCAGCTTCGTACGCAATTGGATATTGCTCTGGTGGCTTTACTCATTCTGCTGCTGCTGGGTGGTAGTGCCTTTGTCTTCTGGTGGAGACGCCTATTTCGTCAATATAGTCTAGCTTCACAGCTCTATGGTCGTGTCTGTATGTTAGCGGACTGGTCTGGCATCCGACGTCAACCTTCGCAAACTCCTTACGAATACTTGCATGGTCTTTCGGCCTCTGTTCTGCCTTCTGTCAAGGATACAACAGCATTAGAACGGCTGGGAGATATTTATGTTCGTGAACGTTGGGCTGATCCTAATAGTGAAGATCATCTATTGAGTGATGGAGAAATCAACCAACTGCCTCTCCTCTGGAAGCATGTGCGGCTCCATCTTTTTCGTTATGTCTTGTTGCATCCTGTATTCTTGCGCCGTGCACTTAAGCTGCCAGGAAAATTTATTGCGCATTTGCGGAAAAAGTGATAATGATAATGCTGTCTAACAGTAGAATTTTGCCTGGATTGCTTGACCTAATTCGTCTGTTCTCGTACACTATATTTTGCAGCCTCCTGTCTTGTAAATTGTAGGCTGTGATTTCTACAGTTGTTGATTGGTAGGAGGATTCCATGTCTGAGAATGAAGTGTTGAATAAAGAGCAGTTTCTTGTTCCCCTTGTTATTCCTGAAAAACTTGATATCGAAATTCCAGGAGCGGCCCCGGTGCGCTTACAGACGCTCGATTTAGCACGTCACATAGCTATTGCACCTGATGGCAAAGATTATGTGGTGGCTACTTTTGCAGATAAAAATATGGGGCGAGATTATGTAACATATATCTATCCATTGCAAGGTCATTATCTTACTCTGGTACGTTTGCCTGCCGGTGAATTTGTCACGGATGATCCAGATGCAGCTATCCAGCGGCATATTGACTTGATCCATGTCATTCAGCAAGGGAAGCTCAAGACGTATTTAAAAGAAAATAAATAGATGTGCCTATTCATGTCACATCGAGCATAAAAAAACTGAGGTGTTTGCCTCTTGACACATCGCAAGTGTATTCCGTATACTTGATAATAGTGGAGATTGCATGTGTGATCTTTATCGCTCACATTTTGTGAAGTGACAAAATATAATCATTTTTGACGCAAAAATTTACAGAAAGGAGATGGCTAATATGATAAGCAATAGCGTGTTATTTACTACATTTTTGTATGAAGCTATGAATACCGCTGATTGTGATTCTCGTATTGGGCTTGTTGTCGTGACTTGGAATGCAACTTTTGGCATTGGCGGTTCTAAGATTGCGCGTCAACGCCGCGTGGCCCATAGCAACAGTGTGCCCATCTCCTGGGGAGACCACCTGATAGCATAGATAGGTGAGTCAAAGAGAAAAATCCCTCGACCGTGGGCACTGGCGAAGCAAAACTTCCAGTCCCACGGTTTTTTATTGTTTTTTTTATCTTTATCATGAATGGAGAAGAAGAATGTCATTATCTCAATTGGCTGAAAAGATCGGTTCAGAATATAGTCTGCGCTGCCCTACCAGAGATGATTTTAAGTATATTCACGCACTTATCAATACCTATGAGGTCTCTTTGACTGGTGTCGCTGAGACAACAGAGGCCGATCTGCAGGTGGAGTTGTCTGCCCCAGGTTTTGAAATGACTACTGATAGTTGGTTAGTCCTGTCTGCCGAAGGACAAGTGGTTGGATTTGCAACGGTTGAACACGTTGACCATGCGCGGATCTTTACAAGTGTCTATGTGCATCCCGATCATCAGGGGCGTGGCATTGGTACACGTTTGCTTCAGGTCCTTGAACAATGGGCTCAGCAACAGATTCCGTTAGCTGCTCCTGATGTACGCGTTTCTCTCTGTGCTTCAGGATTGAAGCAGAATAGTGCCTGCCAACATTTGTTGCCGAAACATGGATTTCAGATTGCTAGAAGTTTCTGGCGTATGGGGATTGATTTGTCCGATGTGCCTCCTGTACCTCGATGGCCTGAGGGCATCGTTGTGCGTACTATGAATCCTGATGAGTTGCACGCGGTTTATGAGGCTGATCAATCTATATTCCGTGATCACTGGGGATATATGCCTCAGTCTTTTGAGGACTGGCTGCATTGGTCTGCTCGGAGCGAGGCTTTTGATGCGACCCTCTGGTTTCTAGCAATGGATGGCAATAATATTGTAGGGCTTGCGCTTTGTGCCGATGAAAAAAAATCAGGGGGGTGGGTACATACATTAGGCGTGAGTAGGATTTGGCGACGCAAAGGTCTAGCTTTTGCTTTATTACAGTATGCCTTTCATGAATTTTCTGTTCGTGCTATTAAACAGGTTTTTCTTAACGTAGATGCACAAAGCCTGACAGGCGCGACTCACTTATATGAACGTGCGGGAATGCACATAGTCAGGGAACGGACCCATTATGAAAAGGAGCTACGAGCTGGTAAGGAGCCGAGTACCCAGGCATTGGAGTATTAAGCCCATAGAGTGACCAGGGTACTTGCTTGCCCATCTCATGTCTCCATCGCACCAGAATACGGGTCTCTCTTCTATACAGGTAGTGAGACCGCTGATAAAAATGGAGCACAAAGTATGAGGATCATACGTTTACATACCTTGTCTGCGCGAGCTCCCTCTATGCAGGATGCATACAAGGTTGCGGAACTTATACATATATGTGATGCAAACGCATTCAGTTTAGGACAGTATCATGAGGAGGAGATCAAGGCTGCCTGGCAGCGGCCGCGTTTCCAGCTCATGTCAGATGCATGGATCATCGTTACCAGGAATGATCAGTTTGTTGGATATGCTGATGTGCAACAAACTTTTGAGCAATCGGATGAGGATTTTATTCTGACATTATATGTACATCCCGATTTTCAGAGTCGTGGTATCGAAACACTTTTGATCCGCTCAGGTGAAGAGCGGATACGGCAGATCAGTTGGAGTATCGCTCCATATTGCCCGATTAACGTAAGTATTTCTGTGAAGCGTGGAAATTATCAGTTGTGTGAAACGGTTCAGCATGAAGGCTATTCGCTGGTCCGTCAATTTTTACGCATGCATGTTGCTCTGGAGCAGATTACACATCAAGCTCTTGGTGCATATGATGGGCTGATGATGCTCGATGTGCCTTTGTCAGTCGATAATGGGGAAAATACGCTACCAGATACGGAAAAAGTAGACGCTTACACTGCAAAGCTGTATGATGTCTACGAAAAAATGTTAGCATATGGTATGGTTCACAAAAAAGAAAAAGAAAATGTTCCCGTCATGCAAAATACGGCCGTCTAGAAAAACAATGGCTGGAACATAGAGAAGGTAGAGTGGAAAGTTTTTATGGCTGCTGAATTGAGAATGATTGGTGTAGAGAGTGTTGTGAATGCAGATAGCATGCGCATTCTCCTTTTGGTGCTGCTACTGATCGCGATTCTCCTGATCATTGCGGGCGCCGTGATTGCATTATGGACTTTGTATAGTTATCGTAAGGCGAGGTCTTCTACAATGGATGACCTTGCCACTAGAGGCTAAGAGAAAGTATCTGGAACAGTCTGCGTTGTGATGAATTATATCAATGCTTGAATAAATTCGAGGCGATTTCCAAAAGGATCACGTGTTTCAAAGCGATCATAACCAGGAATTGGTACCCCTATTATGATTTGAAATCCATGCTCCTGCAATCTTTTTTTCCATGCTGCAATATCGGTGACATGATAGGCTAGATGCGCTTTTGTACTGGTGCGCTCAAAGCCATCTTCGACGCCAACATGCACCTGACGGTCTCCTACTTGTAGCCAGAAACCGCCACGTCCTTTTAGCGCATCTGGCTTCTCTATTTCTGGTAAACCAAGCAGGAGACAATAATATTGTCGCCCCTGCTCTTCTGCTCCACATGGAATAGTAATTTGTGCGTGATGTAATCCTCTAATTGTCATTATCAGTCTACCTTCCTTTGACAATACGTTCCATATCGCGTTGCACATCACGTTTGGCGATTGCTTCACGTTTGTCATAGAGTTTTTTACCACGACAGAGCCCTAATTCGATTTTTGCGTTCCCACCTTTCAGATAAAGTTTGAGCGGTATCAGGGTCAGGCC
Organism: uncultured Chloroflexia bacterium; assembly: GCA_963699315.1. Lineage (GTDB taxonomy): Bacteria > Chloroflexota > Ktedonobacteria > Ktedonobacterales > Ktedonobacteraceae > Dictyobacter. The sequence goes on along the minus strand of OY969433.1, from coordinate 697,008 downwards.
CTTCGTTGCGACTTTGGTGAGCAACTGATCGATTTCACGTCGATGTAGTAGTAATTTACGTGTGCGCATTGGATCATGGTTGTAGCGGTTTCCATGTTCATATGTTGCAATATTAGCATTTTCAAGCCAGAGCTCATCCTTGCGCGCCATCGCATATGCGCCTCGTAACTGAACGCGACCCTCGCGGATTGATTTGATCTCTGTTCCTAGCAGTGAGATCCCCGCTTCTACTGTGCGTTCTACCTCGTAATCATGATACGCTTGGCGGTTAACCGAAATGATTTTTACAGGGGCTTGTGTCGTTGTTGTGATTGTTTTTTTGGTTGAGGCTGGTTTAGCTATTGGTTTAACCATAATGAATGACTCCTCTAGAGAAAGGACGTTTATCTGCTGCATGCTGTCTGATCGACCGTGATGACAATCCCTCTTGCAGCAGGAACACTGTCTGGCAGGTTTCAGGTTTTAGTTGTATGTTGGATAGTATAAAGTATGATGGATCGCTTGCGTGCAGAAAGCTGTGGACATCCATAAGTATAGGGTAATGTCATTATTATATCACAGGGGAGGTCATTCATTGAGCTTGTTGATTTCTCTAAACAGCTGAGTATATTACCCCTCAGGGCGAACAATATCGTCATATCTTGGAGTGGAAAGATTGTGTTTCCTGTTACATTATGTTAGAGAGGTTGGTTTATGTTTTACCGTTTAGGCAAATTTGCCACCCGACATCGCTGGTTGATTGTGGGGATATGGATGCTTGCCTCGGTGATTGCTCTCCCGTTTGCACCACAAGCGAGTCAAGTATTGCAATCGGGTGGATTTGAAAGCCCAGATTCAGAGTCACAAAAAGCTATTGATCTGCTGGCACAAAAACTTCATGTGAGCGAAACCATCGTACAGGTGATTTTTACAAGTGATCGTTATTCTGTTGCTGATCCTCAATTTATTCAACAATCGCAACAAGCGCTAGCCAATGTTCGTACCTGGTCCGAGGTTGTGCAAGTGACCTCTTTTTGGATAATCCACGGCAAATATCGCAAGATCATCATGCTGCTTATGTCAATATACAGCTGAAGACTGATCCGAATACAGCGGCTAGTCTTCTCCCTGCTTTTGAACGACGTTTGCAGAAAGTTCCCGATCTGAAGAGTCAGGTAGGTGGTGGACCAGTTTTCTATGCGGATATCCAATCGGTGAGCGAAAATGATTTACGACGTGCTGAGCTACTGGCCTTTCCGTTTGCTATTATCGCCTTGTTACTTGTCTTTCGCTCTTTAGTAGCGGCGGTGTTGCCAACCCTGGTCGGCGGTTGTGCTGTAGTTTTGGCATTGGCATTGATCTTTGGTTTGGGGCATCTAACGCCTCTCTCTATTTTTGTCCTCAATATTACGACACTATTTGGCCTGGGATTAGGCGTGGATTATTCGCTTTTTATGGTGAGTCGTTTTCGCGAGGAGATTACTCATGGACGAAGTATTGAGGAGGCTGTGGCGATCACAATGGCAACAGCTGGACGGGCGGTTGCTTGCTCGGGCCTGACGGTCACTATTGGCCTGTTTGGCTTGACTTTCTTCCATATTAACATGCTCCATTCAGTTGGCCTGGGTGGCATTCTAGTAGTGATCCTGGCAGTGGCGGCGGCGCTCACCTTGTTGCCAGCGATGCTCTCTATCCTGGGATTGCGTGTGAATGCACTACCTGTTCGTCTACCTCGCCTGCGCAGGCGTTCCACGTCTCTGGCGACCAATGTTATCGGGAGTGACACTGATCCTCATCAGGGTTTCTGGTATCGTCTCTCGCAATTTGTCATGCGCTATCCACTGCGTGTATTTTTCCCCGTCCTGCTCTTATTAATCAGCTTTGGCTTGCCTTTTCTAGGTGTCCGTTTCTCAGCTCCTGATGCCTCCATTTTGCCATCCTCGGTTCCATCGCGAGCCGCGTACAATCTGTTGGTACAACGTTTTAATCAGCGTGAGACCACGCCTGTTCTGATGGCTGTGCAGACGCAAGGAAATGTGTTAAGTCCTAACAACATCCAAAATCTCTATTATTATGTCAAGCGGATTGAAGCTGATCCAAGCGTTGCGCGTGTTGATAGCATTGTGAGCGCCGATCCTCGTTTTACATTAGCACAGTATCAATATTTCTATGCTCATTCACAAGAAATCACTGATCCGTATCTTGGACCCTTCATGAAATCGACGGTTGCTGGTAATACGCTATTGATTGAAGTTATCAGCAAATATAGTATGAATGATTCTCGTTCAGAGACGTTGGTACAGACTATTCGCAATACCCATCCTGGAAATGGTATTTCTGTATTGGTTGATGGTGGCACCGCTGCAGATATTGATTATGTGAGCTCGCTTTACAATGATTTTCCGAAAGCTATTCTCGTTATCTCGCTTACCACGTATGTTTTGCTTTTCCTGCTCTTTCGTTCATTGTTATTGCCACTTAAGGCAATTATAATGAATACGCTCTCCATTCTAGCCTGCTACGGTGCACTCGTCTTGATTTTTCAGGATGGATTTTTGCATCAGCTTTTGCATTTTGAACCACTTGGATATGTCGAGGCTTCTAGTCCAATTCTCCTGTTTTGTACTATTTTTGGTCTCTCTATGGATTATGAGGTTTTTCTTTTGTCACGTATTCAGGAGGCTTTCTGGCAGACCGGTGATAATAAACGTGCTGTTGCTCTAGGTTTGCAACGTAGTGGTGGTATTATTACCAGTGCCGCTGTGATTGTCATTGTCGTGAGTTGTTGTTTTGCGACCGCAGATATGATTTTAGTGAAAGTGGTTGGTGTAGGTATGGCTCTAGCCGTCTTGATAGATGCCTCCTTGGTACGTGGACTCCTGGTTCCAGCCACTATGCGTCTATTAGGTCCATGGAATTGGTGGCTGCCATTTTACGGCGTACAGCGTCATCCACCTGTGATGCCGGAATACAGCGCTGTGGTAGATGCAGATGATGCGCCGACAGCACTCTCGTCCGGCGAATCTGATAGGCAGTTAGGTGGTAAAAAATGAGTGTCTGGGTACGAAATAAATCCTGGTTACTAAGTATCGGTCTCTTTTTGACTATGATCCTCTCATCATGCGCCTTTCCGGGCCTGGCCACTACATCGGCTACTTTGCCACAGGTCAGCCATACCGATGGGCAGTCGGTTTTGCCCGCGCTTCGTTTTCCGCAAGACGAGGGGGCCCATAATGATCTGACCGAGTGGTGGTACTACACAGGTCATCTGCAGGCGGTTGACGCACTGGGTAAGCAGCACGTCTATGGTTTTGAGTTCGTGATTTTTCAAGTCTCGCGGAGTGATCTGCCTTTTGTTTATCCAGCGCATTTTGCGATCACTGATATCACACGTGACCAGTTTCATTATGATCAGCGTCGTGTGACCCAATATGCTGGCAAGATTCCCAATGGACAATCCACGCAAGGGATTGATGAGCATGTGGGGAACTGGTCTCTTCGGGGTTTGGATGGCAATGATCATCTTGTCGCATCAATGAAAGACTATGCCATGAATTTTGATCTCAGTAGTTTAAAAGCTCCTACCCTGCATAATGGGAACGGTCTGATAACCTATGGATTGGGAGGATCCTCGTATTACTATTCGCGCACGCGCATGGAGGTTGGGGGAACACTGGTAGATCACAATCAGACCTTAAAAGTGACAGGTACAGCCTGGATGGACCATCAATGGGGAAATTTTTTAACCCTTGATGGTGGTGGCGGTTGGGATTGGTACAGCCTGCAATTGAATAATAATACCGAAATTATGCTGTACTTCATTCGTGATGCTTCTGGGAAGGTCATCTCAACTTATGCTGGCTATATTGATGCTAATAGTAAGAGTATCGTATTGTCCGCGAGTGCTCTACATACTACGGCGCTGGCAAAATGGACTAGTTCTGCTACTGGTATAACCTATCCATCTGGTTGGCGGCTACAAATCGATGATCCTCATCTTAAAGCTACTCTGACTATCAAACCTGTGCTCAAAAACCAGGAATTGAATACTCAGAGCTCTACGGGCAACATCTATTGGGAAGGTGACGTTAGTATTGATGGAAGTAGCAACGGTCGGTCGCTTACCGGTCAAGGGTACGTTGAATTGACTGGATATACGAGATAGAAACACGAGAGGAAATCCTTACCGCATCTGGTATACTTTCGTTGAGATATTGTAAAATAGCTATTCGCTGTTGGCTGCGACCAGCACGGTTGCTTCACATAGGAGGCCACACACGTTGTCTGAGAAACGCGAACATGTAGAGCTCGCCCCCGAAGGAGCTCGCCTTAGCCTACGAGCTGACTGTGAGAGTTGCTTCGCACTGTGCTGTGTCGCGCCAGCCTTCTCCGCCTCGGCAGACTTCGCGATCAATAAAAACGCCGGGCAGGCTTGTTCCCATCTGCAATCGGACTTTCGCTGCGGCATTCACACACGCCTCAGACCGCAGGGCTTTCGGGGTTGCACCGTTTACGACTGCTTCGGTGCGGGGCAAAAGGTCTCTCAGGTCACCTTTGGTGGACATGACTGGCGGCGAGTCCCGCGAACCGCAAAGCAGATGTTTGAGGTGTTCCTGATCATGCGGGACCTCCATGAGCTGCTCTGGTATCTGACCGAAGCGTTGATGCTGCAACCGGCTCACCCACTCTACGGTGATCTCAGCCTCGCGCTCTCTGAGACTGAACGCCTCACTCACAACAGCCCTGATGCTCTCATAGAACTGGACATGGCAGCACACCGACGAGATGTCAATGCCCTACTGCTGCGTGCGAGCGAACTCGTGCGAGCCGAAGTCCGACACAAGAAGAAGGACCACAGAGGAGCCGATCTCATCGGGGCCAAACTCAAAGGCGCCGACCTCAGAGGCGCCAACTTGAGAGGGGCATATCTTATTGGAGCTGACCTCAGAGGAGCTAACCTGAGGATGGCCGACCTTATCGGGGCTGACTTCAGAGATGCCGACCTTAGGGGAGCCGATCTCACCGAGAGTATCTTTCTCATCCAATCCCAACTGGATGCGGCGAAGGGCGATGCCGAAACGAAGTTGCCTCCGTCGCTTACTCGTCCAAAGCATTGGTACGACGGGGTTGCGTAGTAGCGGTACCGCAGTTAGCGCTGAGATTGATCTGGGTGCCTAGTAAGCTGTAACTCTCTCTCGTACGTGAACGCAGTTCCCTCGACGTACGACATCCCCCGCCAAAGCGGTTGGGTTTGGGAGACCCTCCATCGCCTACTGTAGCGTCGGAAGATTGCGGGCCAAGTGAGACGATCAAACGAGAAAAACGGAGCAATCTGTGCCTTGCGCCCGATGTCCAGTTACACGCACGATTCTCTCCTAAAAGACGGTCAAAGTACCCACACGTCTCATGCCATCAACGAGACGTGACTCCGAGCGGTAGGCGATGCGATGCGAACGATGGGACGTGTGCGCTTGGGACGCGCGCTGGCGCGACGTTTCGTACGTGAACTGGACATCGGGCGCAAGGCACAGATTGCTCGGTTGTCTTCTGTCGATGTTCTCACTCGGCCCGCAATCTTCCGACGCTACAGTCTCGTTCTGTTGTCTCTGCGATTGAACATGCTATTTTCGCTTGACATCCTTGGTCATCCATAATTTCTTGGAATCAATGATGTATGCGCGTAGCAGGTGTTCCATAAAAATTATATTAAATAAAGAGGAAGAAATCTTCTTATGTTTTTGCCCGCACTATTCCAGCGAAGCCGCTGTAGTGCTGATTGAGTTCTATTTCTTTGTGGAGAGGATGTGGTTGTTGAATAGCTAGTGGATGAGCAGGGGATTGACCGTCACTAGTATAGATGTGGTATACTTGATGGCAATGGCAAACAAGCATTTTGCAGGTAAATAGAGCTTTGACACCACATTTTGGTCATCTTTGTTTGTCGTATATGCAATTGTAACGATGCTTTTGTGCTCGTTGATAGTCATCGCTAGATACTGAAAATTATAAAATAGAAAAAGTGTAATTAAGCACATTTGATATCTATTCCATCTTTATAACTGAAATAGTTTCGTCTACAGCACTGTGTGGATGAATATGTCATGAGATCTGGCGGAAGTAATGGACGCAAGAACACACACCTCTGCTCTTGAAGAATCTACAATTATAGAGCGTGTTGCACGTATCGTCTCTAGCGTACGCGGTACCAAGCCTGATTATACGCGTTTGGCAGCAGAGCTAGAACCAGCTGTTCCTTTTGATATTTTTGGTATTGTACTATTAAGGCATGATCGGCAAGCTGTACGTGTAACAGTGTGTGAGCGTGAAAATGATATCTGGGTAGCACATTTGCATCAGCATCCACTGAACGACTCTATGCTAGAGCATGTATTACAACGGCGTTCTTTGCAGGTACACGATTATGCTGATGGTTTGGATGGTTCTCCCGCTACCAGTGGCTATGCTCTTAGTTCTTATCCTCAACTGCACTCGACGCTCATCGCCCCTTTGATGGTAGATAACCGTGTGCTTGGTACTTTGGAGCTAGGAAGTACCGGTGTGCATACCTACATTGATCACGATCTGCAGCGTCTGGTTGATGCCGTCGTGCGTGTTCTAGCCGCAGCGATAGAGAGTGTTCAATTAGGAGGTAATGCGGCGATTCAGGATCGTCAGAGGCAGGCTCTCAAAGATGTGACCAATGCTCTGACTTCAAAGGTGGATCTTTCAACTGTCTTGGAACAGATCGTGTCTGGAGTTTCTAAAGCACTGAATGTAGCTTCTTTCATCGTACTGCTCGATCGTTATGATTATCGGTTACGTCTGGAGACTCAATGCGGTTTGGAAAAAGAGCCCCTAGAGCATGTCTTGCAACGTGATAGCGGAAAGAGCGAAAAAAGTATTTTCTGGCAAACCTTAAAGCGCCGCCAGCCCCTTTGCTCACAGGACATCGCCGCAGATGAGCATTATCCTGATAGCCATAATTTAAGTACCGAACTAGGGTTACGTTCGCTTTATTGTTATCCGTTGACCACAGGAACAACTGCTTATGGGGCATTAGTCCTGTGTTCTACTGAGACGGGAGGCTTTACTCCACTCAAAGCGGATATCCTCGCGCTTTTTGCGAACCAGGCGACCGTAGCGCTTCACAATGACATGCTTTGGACTTCGGTAAATCAACGTAGAAAGTTTCAAGAATCAATCGAACGTCTTGATCAGACGCAACAGGTCATTACTGATCATGTTACATCTGAACAAGAAGGCATGGAATTTGAACTCTTCAAGCAGGTACGCGAAGAGACACAACGTACCTTTGGATTGAGCTTCGGTAGCCTTATGAATTGGGTAAGCGAGCACCTTTTGACACAGAGTGAGCGTGATCTTCAGGCTATTCGCAATTCAATACAGAATGAGCAGGTCCTCGGTTTACTCAGATTTCCTATAGAGGTTGAGCATTTGGCCACTTCGCCGTTACTATTAAAGGATAAACTTTTAGGTCCAAATGCTAATGTGGGGACGTCTTTTGGTGAAACTCAGGATGTGTTAGCCCAAACTGCAGCCTCTGCTTTGACTACGGCAGCTATGTTGGGGGAACTCGATCGTTTAATTACCCATCTGAAATTATCCACAAACTGGGTCAAAGATGCCTGGTTCGTGATGGACTTGAATGGCTATTGTTTGTATATGAATCCTGCCGCACGCCAATTATGTGAGCTGAGTCTGGAAGAATTATCGGCTGATTATTATCATCACATGCTCGCCTCATCATTGGCACAGGGACAGGCTGTGGGCCCATCAATTTTCGAGGTTTTTGCCAAACTCATTCCACGCATGCGCAATGCTGATGATGTATGTCGCTATTTACAAGATTTTACACAGGATAGTATGTATCGGCAAGAAATTTGTTGCGTGCTTGCCGATGAACATGTGCTAATTCAGCGCCAGCACCAGCAGCATGCAGGAATGGCTGGATCTACGGCACACTATGATGGAACTGCCAGTGATCACCATTATCAATTTACACGTTATCTGCTTTATACACAGGCTGGACAACTGGAGGCTATTGCTTTGCAGGTGCAAGATGTGACTGAGCAGGTGCGTGATGAAAAAAATCGTTCAGCACTTTTGTCTGCCTTTTCGCATGATTTGAGGACCCCTCTCACGACGATCAAAGCGGCTGTAACGGGGCTTCTGGAGCCGGAGTTCCACTGGAGCGATGATGATCGACGAGATATGCTCGAAGATATCGATAGTGAGGCTGATCATTTAAATGTGCTGGTCAATGCGTTGATCGAGCTATCTCGGATTGAGATGGGGGCGATGGAAGTCAAAAGAGAATGGTGTGACATCTCTGAAATCTTTTATGGTGCTCTCCCGAAGTTAAAACGGGCACTTGCACATCGACAACTTCTTACACAGATACAGTCGCCGTTGCCTTTAGTGTATGTGGACCATGCTCGCTTAGCACAGGTAATGTTTAATCTGGTAGAGAATGCGGCTCGTCATAGTTCAGATGGTACGAAAATTCATCTGATGATTGATATCATGCCTGATGGAAGTGAACAGTTACGTGTTCGGATTATTGATCATGGTATCAGGGTACTTGCACATGAATCTGAACACATCTTTACACCGTTTCAAACAGGACAATCATATGGCAATGGTTTGGCTCTGGCAACCTGTAAGGGAATTATTGAGGCGCACCAGGGACATATCTGGGTGGAATTGGCTGAAGATGCTGGTTCATGTTTTGCCTTTACTTTGCCAATTCATCCACAGAGTGTTGTCTATCGGGAAGAGAAGAAGCTTGCCGAACTTACCGGGAGTGATGTTGCTCCGGTTCCTCCCAATAATGACTAGTCAGGGAGGCGCGATGAAATGGATGTTAATAGTGGTTCATGGCAGCAGATCAGAGTATCTGTGTAGGAGGGGATTGCGATGAGAGTGAAAGGGAAGCGTGTACTGGTTGTTGATGATGAACCGCCTATACAACGTATTTTGAAGCGCAATCTGACTGTTGGAGGGTACGAAGTTTTTGTTGCTGAAAGTGGCTGGCAGGCTGTTGAGATGGTCAAGTTGCATCAGCCAGATCTTATTCTCTTGGATATCTGTTTACCGGGTGGGATTGATGGTGTAGAAGTGTGTGTTCAGGTCCGTCAGTTTACTCAGACGCCGATTATTGTACTCTCGGCGGTGTCGGAGGAAAAACAGAAGATTAAGGCTCTCGACTTTGGCGCTGATGATTATTTGACAAAGCCGTTTAGTAATGATGAGTTGCAGGCACGTGTTCGAGTCTGTCTGCGTCGTGCAAGTTCGCAAGAGACAGCGAATGCGCGTGAGCCAGAGGTCTTGACGAGCGAGGATGGCTATCTGTATATGGATGTTATACGCCGTCAAGTGCGCGCTGGTTCTCAAGAGGTGCGTTTGACTCCAACAGAGTTTGAACTCTTACGACAATTGATGCTTTTCGCAGGGAAAGTAATGACACATCGCACGTTACTACGTGCCGTCTGGGGTCCTGAATATGGCGAAGAAGCCGATTATTTGCGTGTCTACGTTCGACAATTAAGACTCAAAGTGGAAGAGGAACCTTCACGGCCAAAATATATCGTAACTGAACCAGGAATTGGTTATGTCTTTCGATCACAAGGTGAATCGTAAAATTTTTAATAAGATTTTAATACTATCTTACGACTTTTTTATAGCGGCCTTACCCTTTTCGGCGTACACTCTTACCAGGGACATTTCATATGAGAAACGTTTTATCAATCACGTCAATACATTGTATCAACGTCTGTGAACATATCTAAGAATAGTTGTGAACAAAACAGGCACAGAATTGTGGATATACTCTTTCTGCGCGACCTTATATCAACGTAGATTCTGGTATTGCAAGGTGATTCGTTGTATGATGTTGATGGGATTGTTTGGAGCGGTGGCCCGTCCAAACCTGGACCTGATCAGACCCAGCCAGGGTCTTCTTCGAGGCACACATTCCTTTGTGCGGAAAAGGGGGCTAGCCATCTCTGGCGTGAGGAGCAGACCGCACTTCTGCTTTCTCCTCTGTCAGGGTTCTGTGCGCAAGAGAAAAAAGGCAGCGCACTTCCTCGTATCAATGCAGGGGGTTCCGTGCGATTGAAAAACGATGATGATCTGGGTTGGATGTGCGGTTGAATATGTAGAAGGGTTAATTACTGGGGTGGGGGTTAGCGCAATGATTGATAGGACATTCACAAGGTGCCATAACGGATCTTCTTATTTTGTAGATGAATGGGTAGCGTATATATCGTATAATGTGCTCTCTGTCTGCTGGTTCGTTGTGCACAGTATCCACGGTCGCTTAAATATGCGCGTGGAAGTGCTTGGATGTCTTCTATGCCATTCATAGGTTGCATGATAGTCAAGGACAGATGTTCTGTACAGAATCCATCGGACATGTGTTTCTTGCTTGCAAGCAGGTAATGGAACATCAGGGATGAATTTCTGTGTACACCTGTGAAAAGACTGCTTGAATAGTATAGATTGAAGCCGCAAGCTAGTCTGGTAAAGGAACGGGGAGAAGAATGGAGCAGCAAGACCGCATCATGGATGGAGATTTACAAACGCTAGGTCTCCAATCTATTTTAAAAATGCTTGCCCTAAGTGGAAAAACTGGAAAGTTATTTGTAACTTCAGGACCAGAAACGCTTTCGATTAGCCTGCGTAAAGGGCAAATTGTTGGGTTACATGAGGATGGTATACCTCAGCCTGATGTATTGGGCATGTTATGTCTATTAAATAAATTAGATCCCCCGCGTGCGCAGCACATTCGTGAGTTGGCGCGAGGAGATATGCAGATGTCGCTGGCCCTTCTCGTTGAGCGTGGCTGGATGAATGTGACTGAAATGCAGCGCCGCCTTGAATTTCAAGTGACGCAGTCTATTAGCCATGCTTTACGCTGGGTTAATGGTCGTTTTGCTTTTCATCGTCAGGTCATTCCCCTTGAGACGAAGATGCAGCCATTAGATGTCGATTCTATGTTGCTTGAAGCCTTACGACAAGCAGACGAATGGGAAGAAATTATGGGCGAGGGGGCGACACATCTGACCAGAACCATGGTTTCACGGTGGCAACCAGAGGTAAGCAATGATGTTCGCAATCTCGGATTGAATCAAGAAGGTATTGAAGTCCTGTGTTTATCCAACGGAGAATTGACGTTGCAAGCTGTAGCCCTGGCTTTAATGTCTCCTGAAGCACGCGTAGCGCGCATCATGGTTCGCTTGTTGGAATTAAATCTGATTGAGGTCGTCGATACCGCTCTAGAAACGGAATTGCAGAGTGACCTCTCAAATATCATTATCAAGTGTCAGTATTTACTGGCACAACATCGCCAGCCCTCGCATCCTGAGCAACATCTACTGGGCCTGATAAATACCTTGTCTGAGTGTATCAATGGTCTATTGGTTCATCATGGTTCTTATGCCAAAAGTCTGCGTGGGCGAGGGAAAATCCCCTCTATGGAGATCGCACGTTATCTCGAACGTCGCTTTATCCCCCAGTTGCAAGCATTAGCGCAACATCAGTTTCCTATTTTGGAGACAACATCTTTCCATTATGGCCAACTCGATTGTAATGATATACTCACGCTAAATAAAGTTGTAAAAGGTGAGCAGCTCGAAGAATTTTATTGGGATGCCGTACAGGGGCTGGTGGCGTTTTTGCGTATGGTCTTTACCGAATTATTACGGGATGAAGTTGGTAATTCGCATATTGGGCGACAATTGAATGTCGCATGGCGAATTTTCCTTTCAGAGATCGATCATGAGGTACAGCAATACCAGATTTATCGAGCGCACAGAACTACTCAGATGTCCAGAGGTAGAGAAAACATTCAACCCTCAACACTTGGAATAGTACAAAATTGGCAGAACCCCTCAGAAAATAATGGGGATATGTGGTCACCTGATACTCGAAGGAGGTCAATCTGATGGCAGAACCAGTAGTGTTAGTTGTAGACGATAGTCCAACAGTACGGAAAATTGTGCAAATGACGTTGCAAAGAGAGCATATTAAAGTAGTTACTGTTGGTGATGGGCTGAGCGCATTGACCTCTGTAGCAGATGAAATGCCCGCCCTTATCTTGTTAGATATCCAACTTCCGCGCATGGATGGGTACCAAATTTGCCAGATAATACGCAAACACTTGCAGTTTCGGCAAATTCCCATTATCATGCTGAGTGGGAAGGATGGCTTGTTCGACAAGATGAGAGGCCGTTTAGCAGGATCTACCGAATATTTGACGAAACCGTTTGATTCCGTAGAGTTAGTTCATACGGTCAAGAAGCACCTTGCGAATTGGCAAGAACGTGCTCCCATGCAACAAGAAGGGACACGTCCTCGCTTACGCTATCGTGGCTGATCTCTGGTAAAATACATACCTGCGATGCTCGACATCCTGGGTAGGGTGGTTCGGAGGGTAAGCCAAAGGTCCCGTTACTTGGTTGGCTTGTTAGGAAAGGTTATAATCGGATGCCTGGGCAAAAAATACTTGTTGTGGACGACAGTTGGACTGAATTGGCGATGATTGTTACCCCACTACGTAATAGTGGGTTTGAGGTGGTAACTGCCGTCGATGGTGACGAGGCTGTCGAGAAAGTTTTCAATGAACATCCTCAATGTATCGTACTTGATGTTGTGTTGCCAAAGCAAAATGGTTTTCAGGTGTGTCGGAAACTCAAAAATTCAGAATTGAGCCGACATATTCCAATCATTTTGTTAACGTCAAAAAATACCCCATTAGACAAAACATGGGGGATGCGACAAGGGGCTGATCTCTATATTACAAAGCCTTTTAATAGTGATGAGTTAGTAGCGAGTGTGCGACGCCTGGTTTAAGGTAATTGCACAAGCAGGATTGTCCTCTGTCCTTGTTGCGGTATTACAGGGGATATTTCTCGCTTCTTGAGCCCTATAGGGAGTAAGTTTTTGTGTCCAGTGAAGATCAGAAAAAACGTGATGCTCTTGCGGCCATTCAGCAATTAATTTCGCAGTCTCCGTCAGTTGCAGCATTACAAATGCAACTTGCTCAGGGACAATTCGGGGTTGGGTCTTCTAATGGGGAGACTCCTCCACCTATCGCTAATGGGGAACAATACCTTGTATTCTCTTTAGCTGATCGTGAGCTAGCTGTCAAAGCTGAACTAGTACAGGGGGTCGAGCGTCTTGTTGAGTTAACGTCGGTTCCTAATGTTTCCTCATGGGTCAGAGGTGTAATGAATTTGCGTGGCTCTATTGTTTCAGTCGTAGATGCACGTATGTTTTTAGATCTGGAACAGATGCCCTATACTCAACGTACACGTTTGTTATCATTGCAGAGTAATGACATGGTTATCTGTCTGGCTGTGGATGGTGTGAGCGAGATGTTAGCGATTTCTGCTACAGCTATTAATGGAAATGTGCGCCAGGCTACAATTCCATCGTGGGCGGTTCCATATACTACTGGAAGTGCAACAATCTCTAACCGTGCAATTATAATCCTAGATGTGGCCCGTCTTCTTTTCTCCGAAAAAATGCAGCGCTATAAGGCCTAATGATAATAGTGCGGCGGCCTATTACAAGGTCACCTAAATTGAGATAGATATATTTTTATCAATGGAGGTCTGGCGGATGAATCCTGATCAAAATAAAAGTAGCTCGGCGCTTAGTAGTTCATTTACTTTTGGGCTGCTTGGCTCCGTTCTTGTTCCTGTAGTTCTTTTTATATACCTTGCTTATTTATCTTTTTCTTTTAGTACTCAAACAGCTTACTGGGCTATTGCTTGTTGTGCTATTTCTGCTATTTTCATCATTGTTGCCAATTTATATGTGCAACGGAGTGTAAGAAGCCGTCTGGGGGAATTGGCTGAAGTGTGCCGCGATTTTGCTAATGGAGATCGGTCGGTGCGCGTTGCAGTCTCTGGTGATGGAGATCGATTGGCTAGTGCATTGAATGCAATTCTAGATAATCAAAGCTCACCGCCCAGTGTTTCGATGGGAGCGGCTGGCAATGATGCTGCGGCACTGCAAGCACAGATTGAGAAACTCTTGCAAGAAGTCAGTGCAGTTGGTGATGGCGACCTGCGCGTTCAGGCTGAGGTGACACCTGATACACTGGGCGTGCTGGCAGACTCTTTCAACTATATGATTGAAGAGTTGGCAAAAGTTGTGGGTCGTGTACAGTCAACGGCTGTGCAGGTAACAAACGCCACTCGCCGTATTCTGGACCGTTCTGCTGAGTTGGCCCAGGCCACTGAGACTCAGGTGAAACAGATTGCTCAAACCACTGAGGCTGTAGAGGCATTGGCTATCTTTATTCAAAATGTAGCCCGTAACGCTCAGTTGAGTGTGGATGTAGCTCAAGAAGCTTTGCGTAGTGCAAATAATGGTCAACAGGCTGTGCGTCAGACGATTGAAGGTATGATGCTCATTCGCGAAAACGTACAGGAGACCGCGAAGAAAATCAAACGCCTTGGTGAGCGTTCCAATGAAATTGGTGAAATCGTTCGTATTATTGAAGATATCGCTGATCAAACAAACTTGCTGGCGCTGAATGCCGCTATTCAGTCTGCTATGGCTGGTGAGCATGGTCGAGGATTTGCTGTAGTTGCCGACGAAATCCGCCTGTTGGCAGAGCGATCAACTGAATCGACGAAGCGTATCGCGACTCTCGTCAAGAGTATTCAGGGTGATACGTATGAAGCTGTTGTGGCTATGGAAGATAGCACCCAAGAGGTGGTAAAGGGATCACAACTTGCTGATGATGCTGGTAGGTCACTGAACTCTATTTATAGCGCAGTGGAACGACAAGCTCAAATGATTGAAAATATCGCGCGCGCTGCTAACGAACAGACAACTGTGTCTGAGGCAGTTGCGGTAGCGATGGGTCGTATTTCTGAGATCACGCGTCAGACTGATGCGGGTACCCAGGAAGCAGCTGTAAGTGTAAGTTATCTGGCAGAACTTTCTGAGCAATTGCGTGCTTCAGTATCAACTTTCCGTCTACCAGACCGTGCAAATGATATGCTTGGTTCGTTTTCTAGTATGGCATCTCTGGGTGATATATCGGACAAAGGTGATGTAGGATTTGGAGCACCGATGGGTTCTGAAGCTGATAACAATAATTGGAGTCAGAACTTCTCGGGGAATTTCCCTCCATTGCCTGAACCTGGGAATACCGGTGCGCTGGTTTCGTTGGGTTCACGTTCAGGTCAGTTCTCACTTGGAAATCAACAGGACTTTGGTAATCCTCCTATGTTGCCTGCCGGCTCACAACAGTCGTTTATTGGCCAGGGCAATAATGGAAATAATCAGGTATTCTTTGGAAATCAAATGGATTTTGGTGATATAGGAGATTTTGAAAATCAGCAGCAGGGTTTCAACCCTGAGCAAGGCTTTAATCCTGGACAGGGACAAGGCTTTAATCCTGGACAGGGACAAGGCTTCAATCCTGGACAGGGACAAGGCTTCAATCCTGGACAGGGACAAGGCTTCAATCCTGGACAGGGACAAGGCTTCAATCCTGGACAAGGACAAGGCTTTAATCCTGGACAAGGACAAGGCTTTAATCCTGGACAAGGCTTTAATCCTGGACAAGGACAAGGCTTTAATCCTGGACAAGGTTTCAATCCTGGACAAGGCTTTAACTCTGGACAGAGTTTTAATTCAGACCCCAGTGCACCACAGTCTAATCCAGCTCAAAATTTCAATGGTCCTGGATCACCTTATTACCAACCATCAAATCCTGGTCTGGGCCAGCCGGCACCGAATCAGGGATTGCTTCCGACCCCGTATCAGCAGCCGCAACCGGGTCAGAATGGAAATCCGCGTCCACGTTGGCAGAACGGTGAACAGAATCAATAATTGTTCATATAGACGCAATACGGTTTTTGAGCACTTAAGTGTCTCTGGTCGTATTTTGTTTATAGAAATACGATGTTACTTCTCTCTTGCGCTTCTCTTTCTTGATCGACAAGGAAGAGGGGAGGGAAGTAGCATCAGAATAGTTAAGTGAGTACGCGCAACATGTCGAACACATTTGATAAACTATCTGTCCTCGACTCGTTTATCGAAGAGGTGAATAGTTATTTGCCAGAAATCGAGACGAATCTCGAGCGATTGGCACAGTCACCTGGCGACATGGATGCCCTCGAAGAAACCTACCGCCGCACTCACACCATTGGCGGTTCCGCTTCCATGATGGACTTTCCAGGCCTGGCTCATGTAGCTCATGGTATGGAGGACATCCTGGGTGACGCATTAGACGGGTTAGTCGCGTTGGATGATCCCACAAGGGGTCTTTTGCAGCGCTCGTTAGGTCGACTGCGTCAACTCCTGGAGGGTATTCGCGGTGGTATTGATGAAGAAGCAGTGATTGCGGAGGATGATGCCGATTATGCTGGCTATCGTACTCTGGTTGATAATGCTTCAGATCCGGCTGCGTCGGGTGTCGCAGATGTTTATGCCACCAATTCAAGTCAGGCACCAGCCGTGTCCTCGCCCTTTTTGCCTGCATCATCGATGCCGTCGTTTGATGAGGTGCTTGCTTCTTTCCGCACGCAACCAACAACACCTGGCGAAGATGTTGGTTGGCCTGAGGAACCTGCACTGGGCATGCGTTTTGACAATACATCATCTATGACTGCTATACCAGCTATGCCTGTTTCGTCGGAAGCACAGGAATCCGAATCTGCGTGGCCAGAGATCCCTGTTCAAGAGACACCAACCAGTGCTTTTGAAACATTGATGGCTTCAACACGGCGGCCATTTGAGCCCCCTGTACCTGTGCAGCCTGATGTCACATCTTCTCGTGTAAGTCCTCTGGATTACAAGATGGCTGAGCAGTTGCCAATACCAACGACGTTTTTTTCATCTCAAGGTCAGACTGTTGATAATGATCAGCATTATGCCGCTCAGATGTCCGGACTTGTTGCATCTGAGAAACAAGAAGTCGTGCTGCCTCAGGTATATGATGATATGCAGCGGGATGTGCAATCCCTGGAGACCCAGGCTGGATCTTTAAAGAGTGTCGCGGTACAGTTGCGCGATGCCATGACTGTGATCGAAGCTCAGCGAAGTGAATTTAAGGGTTTCTTAAATGGCTCGAAAGATGCTCTCGATCGCATGGAGGAGTGGGCAGGGAAGGCCATGGGTTTGAACTTGCGTAACAGTCCTGAGCAAGTTCGCCGTTATCTACCGCTATCTGTGATGTGGGTGTCGAATTCGAAGCTGAAAAAGGTTTTTGATCTCATACAGAAAATTACTGGTGGAGTTGAGCTGACCGATGAACAGCTGACCATGACTCTTGAACAGCTTCAAGCTTCTCTTCAATCTTATGGCGGGGCCTTTGAGAGTAATGCACGGGAATTGAGGTCGGAGAATGGTTGGAGCCCATGGAATGTACGCGTTGATCAGGATGCCAAAGCATTACGTGAGCGTGTAACATTCGAACGACAGGGTGATCCATCTGCATTACGTGCTGAGGTTGAGGCGCAGGTACGTGAGGAAGTACGCCGGGAATATGAAGCACATATGGACTCTACGTCTCGTGAGCGAGCTGAACTAGAACGGCAAATCCGCGATGAGGTCCGTCAGGAATTTGCCGAGAGGCAGGTTCTACAAGAGCGTGCTTATAGTGGCGGCCAATTGGATGCCGAGGGGATGAAAGCTCTTGAGGCACATCTGCGCAGTGAGATTGAGATACAGGTTCGCCAGGAATTTCTCAATCAGATCACAAACCCAGGTGATGATTCTTTACCACCAATAGGCACCACTCATGATAGGAATGGTTTTGCGCTTGGAGCACAAGGGGTGGCGGCGACTGTTCCGCCATCAAATGTAACACCAACAAGACCTGAGATCACCAATTCATATGCGCCATTTCCTGGTGGATCTACGCCTATCAGCGAAACAGTAGGAAAATCAACCAATTCATCTTCATTTAGTAGCAATGATAGTAGCAGTGATTTTGGTGAAGAGGCAGCGGAAATTTTCCGCTTAGAAGCAGAAGAACATCTTCAATCCATCAGTGTGAATGTAGCATCTCTTGAGAAAGATCCCATGAATAGAGAGTATATTCAGGGTATTCGTCGTGCTACGCATACGCTGAAGGGCGCTGCTGGTATGATGGGCTTTAAGACGATTGCGGATCTGAGTCACGTTTCGGAAGACCTTCTTGACTTGATCATGGAAGGGACAATGTCTATTTCCCCGATGGCTGTGAGTTTGATTCTTGATACTGCTGAAGTATTGGAGCTGCTTATCACTGGTAACGACACCGCTATTGCTGAAACGAAGGTTCATGAACTGCATAAGCGGTATGTTGGTTTGCTTGGTGAGCGTAGTTCTTCTAATCAGATAATGGAAGAAGATCTCGACGACGATGATCATCCGACGGACATGACTCAGTCTAGCGTGGTTGGAGGTGGACGTGTCGCTGATGGACCGACTCCTCGTACGCGAGGTGATTTGAGTGTCCGTGTACGACTACTAAAACTTGATGAACTGGTTAATCTTTTTGGCGAAATGTTGGTGAATCGTAGTGTACTAGAGGAACGTATCCAACGTTTGGTGCGACTGGTCTCAGATGTTGCCGTGAGTAGTAATCGTCTTGGGGATGTTGGTCAGAAGCTAGATAGTCGTTTTGAGGCTGCCACACTTCCAAGTGGTCGTTCGGTGCAAGTGATGCCGGGTCAAGGCGATCAGAGCGCTGTTCGCAGTGGGACAGGCGTTCTGGGAACGAATACAACGTTAGGTCTACCCGCTCCAAAGGAAAAAGCAAAATCTGGTACAAATCAGTATGTTCCTTCGCACTTTTCCGATTTCGATGAATTGGAATTGGACCGCTATACCGAATTTCACCAGTTAGCTCGTGGATTGAGCGAGGGCATTTCGGATATGTCCACGCTTAGCATTGAGATGGATACTCTTATCCGTGAATGTGAGGGAGTCTTCGCGCGCGAGAATCGTCTGAATACGACCTTTCAAGATCGCTTAATGAAGGTTCGTCTGGTGCCTCTCTCGACAATGGCACCTCGTCTTTACAGAGCCGCACGCGCTGTAGCTCTTAAGCAGGGCAAAGAGATCGATTTTGTGCTTGAGGGTGATACGACTGAAGTTGATCGTACGGTCTTTGAAGAGGTGGCTGGACCATTGCTTCATCTCGTACGTAACGCTGTAAATCATGCGATCGAGCGACCAGAAGTACGTATGCGGCATGGTAAGGCTCCGGCTGGACAGATCAAGCTATCGGCTTCGTATGAAGGTAATCAGATTATGATTACTGTTCGCGATGATGGTAGCGGCATTGATCGTGAGCAGGTGCGTAATACGGCCATTGCACGTGGACTTATTCGAGCTGATCAGCAGATTGGTGAGGATGATGTTGTTTCTCTGATCTTCCAACCTGGTTTTTCTACTGCAGAGGTTTTGAGTGAAGAGAGTGGACGTGGCGTTGGATTGGACGTTGTACGCGATAGCGTATCGCGTTTGAGAGGCACACTCGTTGTTGAGACTGCACCTGGTCTCGGTACTGCGTTTACCATGACCTTTCCAACCAGTCTGGCTATCCAGAGTGCGATGATGGTACGGGTTGCGGGACAAGAATTCGCAATTCCAACTGTCCATGTAGAATCGATTGGACGTCTGGATAACTTTAAGCGGACCACCTCTGGCGGACAGCCATTTGTCGTCGTACGTAATGATTTGTATCCTTTAAATATGCTTGCACAGTATCTGTCCTTACCTACGAACCTGGCTATCGATGATAAGGCGCAGTTGATACTGGCGCATGCCAGTGGTCGTCGTGTAGCACTGGTCGTTGATGAGATCCGTGGAAAATTTGATATTGTGATGAAGAGTCTGGGACCTCATTTGCGTGAAGTTCATGGTATTGCTGGAGGTACAGTTCTTGGTAACGGCCATGTTGTCCTGGTATTAGAATTGAACTCCTTGCTTGCATCTAAGCTCAATATAGTATTGCCAAAACGCGAAGGAACAATTCCTGGCGGTCAGGTGAAACAGCATATTGATGTCTCGAACAAATCGCAAAATATTCCCAGATTTCCAACGGCAGCTTTGGCGGCAACACCTGAACGTGCCAAGCACATTCTTGTTGTTGATGATAGCCCGAGCGTGCGACGTGTGGTGAGCAATATGCTGAAGCAGCATGGTTGGACGGTTCAAATGGCTCGCGATGGTGTTGAGGCTCTCGAAATGATTTCCCTTGAGACACCAGCTGCGGTTCTACTCGATATTGAGATGCCTCGTATGGATGGCTATGAGTTGATTTCGACGGTTCGTGCTCAGGAACAATATCGAACGTTACCGTTAGTGGTCCTGACTTCTCGCGCGGCTGCCAAGCATCAGCAACGTGCAATGTCACTTGGAGCAAGCTCATACGTTGTTAAGCCATATCAGGATGAGGAATTAATTAATACCATTAATTCTCTTGTTTATGGTGCTGGAAAATAGTTGCTAATATAGGTGTATGATGGGCGTTGAACGTTCTGTAACACGTTGGTACCTCCAACGTCAGACAGTTCTGTATGAAATTAATCTGCTAGAGGCTCAAGTGGCTCAGATCCAGCATCATGACGATGCTGGATCTGAGCCTGTGCCATCTGATAATGTGCCTGTGGCGGATATCGCTGAAATACTTCAGCAATTGGAACGAAGTCGGGAAAGATTGAAAACCCTGGGTCCTTGCCCTAAGCCTATGATGGGCTAGGCTAGGCCTGGTCATTGCGATCATAGCAAGTTTCCTTTCGCTGTGACCTGTTTGTAATCTGGTCTATTGCTGTCAGGCCTGACCCGCTAACGTTGCCGCTATTTTTTGTCCCATCTCTTGCGTGTTGACGACCTTCGTGCCTTTTTCTTCCAACAAATCTGACGTACGATAGCCTTCCTGAATAGTTTGTATCACGGCTGCCTCGATCGCAGCGGCTTCAGCTTTTAATCCTAATGAATATTGGAGTAACATCGCTGCCGATAGAATGGCGGCGATTGGATTTGCTTTACCCTGTCCTGCAATGTCCGGGGCGGAGCCATGGATGGGTTCATAGAGTCCCATTCGTCCATGCGCCGTTTGTTTTGTTCCTAGGCTCGCTGAAGGAAGCATACCCATAGAACCCGCTAGTACTGAGGCTTCGTCCGTGAGGATATCGCCGAAAAGATTTTCTGTCACAATGACATCGAAGTGAGTTGGTCTACGGATTAAATGCATGGCGCAGGCGTCGACAAGGAGATGCTCAAACGTAACATCTGGATAGTCGGCAGCGACACGCTCGGCTACTTGTCGCCAGAGTACCGAGGAACTTAGCACGTTGGCTTTATCGACTGAGGTGACGTGTTTCTTGCGCTCTCGTGCAGCATCAAAAGCCACACGTAAAATACGCTCAATTTCTGTTTCAGTATAAAGTAGCGTATCAATGGCTTCGGTTCCCTGTTCTGTCTTACGGATTTCGCTTGGTTTACCAGGCACTGCTGGCTCAAGATGACCATAGTAGAGTCCGCCAGTCAACTCTCGTACGACTAAAAGATCCGTTCCGCTCACTATTTCAGCCTTGATAGGAGACGCGTTGAGCAAATTGTCCAGTGGCTTGACCGGACGTAAGTTGGCAAAGAATTGTAGTCCTTTGCGTAGTTTAAAGAGCGCCTCTTCTGGTTTTACTTTGTGCTGACCATTGTAGTTGGGGAGTCCACCTACGGCCCCAAAGAGAATCGCATCGCTTTGCCGACATATTTCTAACGATTCGTCAGAAATTGCCGTGCCTTCTGCCTCGATCGCAGCCACCCCAACCAATCTTTTCTGATAAGTAAAAGTGTGTCCATAGCGTTTGGCGACGGTATCCAGTACATGGATTGCCTGTTCAGTAACTTCAGGACCAATGCCATCTCCGGGTAGAACTGCGATTGTATAGTTTCCCATAATGTCACGTCTTTCTTTAGCTTTTTTTCTGGATATCTGTGTTAAGTTTAACGTAGATGTATCCAAATTGCCCTGTAAATCCGTCTAATAAATAAGTATTTCTCTGCCGATCTGATAAAAGAGATGTTGCGGTAGCTTCAAAGCGTGTGTGATACTTCACAGTTTACCAAAGCGTTTAGCTGTCTGACAAGAGCCAGGTTTCTACTTTGATAGAGAAATCTTTAGAATACTCTATGTCATCTTCTGGCTTTTAAAACGATTATAACGCGTATGATACAGGTGGAAAACGCAGCATTGCTTTTCGCTGCAAGGCTTCAACTGACCTTTAAAGAGCCCTGAGCCGATCGTGTACTGATAGCATGCCTGGGGGAAACGTGCTATAATAGGGGCCAGATGGAGCGTATATAATACGTTGCCCCCGTCTTAATTAAAAAATTCTACAACAACCCTAACCAAGCAATAGGTGCTGCTGAACCTTTGTCTAGGAGTTAAATTTTATGAGCAGCGAATTCAGTGAAAATGGGAAAGCAGAAGGTCGTCGCAAGCCTATTCCTATATCTATGGCGACTGGACCCCATGAGTATGTCCCAGGAGACCAAGAACTTCCAGTTCAGCTCACCAGCATGGCTGATATGCTGCAATGGGCCCAGAACTGGGCACGATCAAAATCAGTGTGGCCTTTGAGTTATGGGCTGGCATGTTGTGCTATCGAAATGATGGCTTCGGCACAAGCTCATTATGATCTATCACGTTTTGGTTCTGAAGTGTTTCGTTCTAGTCCCCGTCAGGCCGACCTGATGATTGTGGCCGGAACTGTTTCTGTGAAGATGGGTCCACGCCTACGTCTTCTCTGGGAGCAGATGCCAGAGCCTAAATGGGTCCTTAGCATGGGCCAGTGCGCGAACTCGGGTGGTGAATTTTATGATAGCTATTATACAATTCAGGGTGTGGACACGATAGTTCCAGTAGATGTCTACGTGCCTGGTTGCCCTCCTCGCCCAGAAGCGTTGATCGAAGGTATCCTGAAGCTACGTGAGAAGATCGCGAAACAAGGTCTCAAAGTGCGTGGTGAGAACGAAATCGAGGTATAGTGTATGCGTGGTATCCTGGAGGGAATGGGCCTCACCTTTAGTCATATGTTTCGACCGAAGGTGACACGGCTCTACCCATATGAGAAACCTAAACTGCCATTGCGCAGCCGAGGTTTGATTCAATTGATCGCGCAGGATGGTCTGAATACAGAATTCAATTTGAAGTGTGAATCCTGTCTTCTCTGCGAAAAAGCCTGTCCTCCTCGTGCAATCACGATCGAGTATGAGCCTATTAATGAGTGGAAAGATCGCCCCTGGTTTAAATCCTATATTCGCGAAGGTGCTGAGAAGTTTACCCCTCGTAAACTATCTCCCGCAACAGGTTCCTCACATGCGGGTTTTTACAAGTCTCGTATTTCTGAGTATGCGGTAGAGTACTTCAATAAGCCAGTAACGCCCTGTGTTGCTATGCCGGTAAAGGATTATTTAGAGCCTGAGATTGACCTGAGTAAGGTTGATACGTTGTTGGTAACGTGGTCTCGCGAGGCGAGCGCTTTACCTGGGCTGTTGGATGCAGTGATGGATCTCTATGGGTATCTGCCATTGCAGGCGGCTAAACGCATTGTACAGGCTCGTGGTGTTGATTTAAGCGATCTCTTTGGAATCGCTACGATGAGTCCGAAATTTAAACCAGCCCCAGCTCCAACGGGTGTGAAGCGTGATGATCAACCAGCACGCGGATTAGCATCTAGTAAGCGTGGTGTATGGGGAAATATTAATCATGTGAGGCAGCCAGATGCCTAAATTTGAACAATCATCTCGTGTATTGCTGCGGAGTGCTGATGCCGATGTGCGTACTTTAGGTGCGTATCGTGCTAGCGGTGGATATACCGCTTTGGAAAAAGCTCTGCGGGGACTGGCTCCTGAACAGGTTAGTCAGTTGGTTATCGACGCAAAACTGCGTGGACGTGGCGGTGCTGGTCGTTTGACTGGCGAGAAGTGGCGCATTGTGCGCCAGTCTGAAGATGATCAGAAGTATGTGATTTGCAATGCATATGATGCAGATAGCCGTTCATTGGCTGCTCGCACGTTGCTAGAGACTAATCCTCATCAAGTCATTGAAGGTATACTCCTTGCCGCCTATGCAGTAGGCGCATCGGAGGCATATCTCTTTACGCGTAGCACGCAGGCTGGCACTGACTTTGTTCAGCGAGCTTTAGAGGAAGCCCTGGAGGCTAATCTTGTTGGGCGGGATATTCTAGGCACCGATTTTTCTTGTATCATTAATGTGCTTGGCGCTGATATAGGTTTTATGGGTGGAGAAGAGACCGTTCAGATGGCCTTAATTAAAGGTCGTCGTGGTATGCCTGAGCAGCGCCCCCCTTTTCCTGCACAGTATGGGTTGTGGGATAAGCCAACGGCTATCAATTCCATTGAAACATTGGCGAATGTACCAGTGATCATACGCGATGGTGCGCTTGCATTTGCAAATCTTGGTTCAGATATGACTGGTGGCACAAAGATCTTAACTATCTATGCTTCGCCAACTAGCGAACCTGAGGTGATTGAAGTTCCCTTTGGGTCCACATTGCGCGATATCCTGGCGCAGGCCGAATTACATCCAACTGAAAATGATGTTCAAGCAATCGTTGTTGGTGGAGCTGAAGGTGGTGTATTACCTCTCTCTCTGCTTGATACGCATTACGATTTTGATGCGCTAGAAGAAGCAGGCACGATTGTTGGTTCGGGTATTATTGAGTTGCTTCCCCTCAATACATGCATGGTCGCATGGGCGAGCGAGCGTAGCGCTTATCTTGCCAAAGAATCCTGTGGCAAATGTGTTCCCTGTCGCTTAGGGGTGAAGCGTATCACCGGTATCCTTGAAGGAATTGTAAGTGATCTTGGAGTCAACGGAGACTTGGATGTACTCGATGAGTTTGCTGAATATGTGCCGAATGGTTCGCTCTGTGGCTTTGGTGTACAAGCAACGAATCCGTTGAAGACGGCCAAGCGTTATTGGGCTGAACATTTTACCGCACATATTCAAGATTTGCGCTGTCCAACTGGTGTATGCGTGCCGGTACGTGCTCATCGTTTCGTGACGAAGCATGTCTTGCCGTAATCATATTCTTAAGAACTTCGGAAGAGGAAGTACATGGCTATATCAATCCGTGATAATTTCTCGCTCACAGCCCAGGGTTCGCAGCCTCCAATGGTGCGTAATGAGGTGGGTCATCCCAGCTTTACGTTGACCGTTGATGGCAAAACGATGCAGGCTTACGAAGGCCAGACGATCCTGAGTGTGGCGATTGATAATGGGATTACGGATATCCCAAACTTATGTAATGACGAGAAGTTGGAGCCGACTTCTGCTTGTCGTATGTGTCTGGTCCATATTGAGGGTGTTGAGCGTCCGTTGCCTTCTTGTAACACGCCTGCTTCGCCAGGCATGGCAGTGACAACTAACTCTGATGAGCTATTTCATATTCGCCGCACAAATCTGGAAATGATGCTCTCTGATCACAATGCGTATTGCCAACCCCCCTGTCAGGTGGATTGCCCGACGCATATTGATATTCCTGGCTATCTGGAATTAATCGCTCAAGGAGAGATGAAGGAAGCCGCTCGCCTGGTTAAAGAGGTTTTGCCCTTTCCTTTTGTGTTGGGTTTGACTTGTCCTGCTCCTTGTCAGAAGGCCTGCCGTCGTACGCTGGTAGATGAAGAGATTGCGATCTGTCGTATGCATGGTCATGCGGCTGAGTCGTGCTTGCTTGATCCACCGCTCCCGTATGTGCAGGATCCGCCAACGGGTAAGAAGGTTGCCGTTATTGGTGGTGGACCTGCTGGCATGACCAATGCATATTATCTGGCTATGCGTGGTCACTATGTCAAGATTTTTGACATGCAGCCACAGGCCGGTGGTATGTTGCGCTACGGTATTCCTGAGTATCGCTTACCAAAAGATATGATGGATCGTGAGTTTTCGCAGTTGTGGGATATGGGCATCGATTTTCAGGCGAATGTAAAACTCGGTCATGATTTTACGATTGATGATCTGTTTGCTCAGGGTTTTGATGCTGTCTATCTGGCGATTGGCTGCTGGACCAGTAATGATCTACATGTTCCTGGTGAAGATTCAGAGGGCGTGGTAAACGCTATTCGTTACCTGGGTGAAAAAGTTGAAGGTAAGCCTGTTCCGGTGAAGGAAGGTGACGAGGTTGTTGTTATCGGTGGTGGTTTTACCGCTTTCGACTGCACTCGTACCTCATTGCGTCTGGGAGCCAAAGTACATACGATGTATCGCCGTGGTCGTACTGAGATGGGTGCGACAACCGAAGAGGTTGAAGATGGTGAGGCCGAAGGTACACATCTACAGCTTTATGTCAGCCAGACACAGGTCATTGCTAAGGATGGTGTGGTTACTGGTGTAGAGTTCCAGCGTAATAAACTGGGTGAGCCAGATGCCAGTGGTCGTCGTCGTCCTGTTCCCGTTGCCGGTTCTGAGTTTGTGCTGAATTGTGATACCGTCATTCCTGCTATTGGTCAGGCGGTTGATACACAAGTGCTTGATGAGACATCTGGTGTGAAATGGTCCAAGTGGAAAACCATCCAGACCAATCCGCATAACTTTATGACGGATCGCAAGGGTGTGTTTGCCGGTGGTGACTGTCAGATGGGCGCGAAGACGATTATTGAAGGTGTGGCGCAGGGCAAACTTGGCGCACGTTCGGTCCACTCCTTTTTGCTGGGTGAGGATATGAACGAAGTGGCTCGCCGCCTCGAACTAGAGGAGCGACGCCCAGACCTCTTCGATATCGTCCCGTACAAGCCGGTTGAGCCAAAGGTGAAGATGCCGATGCTGCCCTATGACCAGCGTGAGAGAAATTTCGCTCTGATCGAGACGGGTTACTTGCAAGAGCAGGCGCAGCGAGAAGCTGCTCGCTGTCTCCAATGTGCCTGTCCGGCAGCTGGACAGTGTGATCTGCAGAAGTATAGTATCGAGCATGGCTTGGCCGATAATCGTTTCCATGATGGTGAGCCGAGTGACTATCATGACTACGAAACGGATCTGTCTCATAGCTTTATTCTGCGCGATCCCAACAAGTGCATTAACTGTACGCAATGCGTGCGTGTCTGCCATGATGTGATTGGACCCGATTGCTATGGTATGTTTGGCAAGGGCTTTGATACCATTGTGTCGACGCCATTCAATGTCAGCTTGCATGATACCGACTGTGTCTCCTGTGGAGCCTGCGTCCAGGTCTGCCCAACGGGTTCGTTGATGATGGCTGAGCGTGAGTTGACACGCTATTCTTTCGCTTTAGATCGTTGTATCTTCTGCGGTGACTGCGTCGAGGTGTGCCCTCACGGAGCTCTAGGCGAGACCCCGAACTTCGAACTGTCCTTCTTCAATCGCTTTGGTGAGGATGTGACCTTGGAGAAGAATGATCTGGCGAATGCCCCGAACTATCTGGTACGCCAGCGCTTGCCGCGAGGCAAGAAGGATCTTCCAGTGATGAGCCCTCTCGTTCGTCCGTTGCCAGCCCGCTCTATCCGCGACTAAGCAATATACGATTTACTGTTGTTGAAACCGGACCTCTTTAAGGGGTCCGGCGGTAATATATCTGTAACTCTCTCTCGTACGTGAACGCAGTCCCCCAGACGTACGAAATCCCCCGCCAAAGAGGTTGGGTTTGGGAGACCCTCCATCGCCTCCTGTAGCGTCGGAAGATTGCGGGCTGAGTGAGACGATCAAACGAGCAAACCGAGCAATCTGTGCCTTGCGCCCGATGTCCAGTTCACGTACGAAACGTCGCCCCATCGCGCGCACCAAGCTCACACGTCCCATCTTTCGCATCGCATCGCCCAACGCTCGGAGTCACGTCTCTTCGATGGGCTTTCACGCCCACACACGACGAGTCTCACATCCGCTTGATCGCGACGTTCCCACACGATCGAAGGGATCGCACGGGGACGGCTTGCTCTTCCTGGGACCTGTTGATGCCATATAGTTGCTTGGGGTGGTCTTCGGCGAGTACCGTTCCGGTCGTGCGCGAAGTGGTTCCGATGGCTCGATGACCACCAAGTCCAACGTAATCATCGCGAAGGTATCACAAAGGAGGTTGAGTACGTCGCGATCAGTGTGCGCCACGATTTTTTGCAAACCGGCCAAGGAGCAGGTTAGGCTCAATCGCAGAGACCATGGGACAAGCGCGTAGCGGTATCTCCACGATGTTGCCGTATGCGCCCGTGAGTTTTGCACAGCGCGAGAACGCGTGCAAAAAATCGTGGGGCATACTCGCGATCAAGCGCAGCATCTCTTTTTGAGCACTCAAAACGAATAAGTTGGACTTGGTGGCTCGATGACCGTCGGCTAGCGTTGCGTTTCTTTCGCACCTCACGGGATGGCTGTAGTGCTTCCCATGAGCCTAACTGAATAGTATTGTGCCTTGCGCCCGATGTCCAGTTCACGTACGAAACGTCGCCCCATCGCGCGCACCAAGCTCACACGCCCCATCTTTCGCATCGCATCGCCCAACGCTCGGAGTCACGTCTCTTCGATGGTATGAGACGTGTGGGTGCTTTGACCGTCTTTCAGGAGTGTTTCGTACGTGAACTGGACATCGGGCGCAAGGCACAGATTGCTCCGTTGTCTTCTGTCGATGTTCTCACTCGGCCCGCAATCTTCCGACGCTACAGTCTCGTTCTGTTGTCTCTGCGATTGAACATGCTATTTTCGCTTGACATCCTTGGTCATCCATAATTTCTTGGAATCAATGTGCGAGGGCTGTCGGTTAGCTGTGATTTTCTCTGATTGGGAGAGCAGGATCGATAGCCCCGGTCAAGCTATTGAAGAGATACCAGACGCGCCTCAAGTGCTCTAATCGAGCATACACGAGCCATGGTGCGCAACCTGCATCGACGGTAACATAGTTCAGGTCGATAGCTGGATATCCTCGACTGTGAGCTAGTTGCATCAATTCGTAACGAGGGGTGCAGTTATCGCACCACCATACGCCTTGATGAGCATGAGCAAGGCTACTGTGTTTGATGTTGTTATCCCACTGTTCGCGACAGTTGTCACATTGGATGTGCTTTTTGAGTTTAGGTAAATTTTCCAGTGCGTACGTTTCCTTCTTATCGATGTTCAGACTCCCGGTAAAGTAGAATGCTGGTATGAGATCTATGGGCATTTGAGCTTCTGATTCTTTTGATATTTGTGAAATCTGCCAAGGAGAGAGAGTGGGAGGAGCATCAGAGCTGTTGGATGTTTGAGGAACATCAGAATCATCGCATGTTTGAGGAATATCAGAGCCGTCGAATGTTTGAGCGAATTTATAATTGTCATTGACATTTGTAGGGATGGTATCATCATTGTGCCTGGTTGGTGTGGCGTCTTTTAGAGGCTCTGGTGAAGAAGGTGAAGAGTTTAAAGCCTTTTCAACTTTATCCTGCTTATTTATCTCTTTCTTTTTTTTCACCGACGAAGTTTTTGGAGCCTTAAACTCTTCACCTTCTTCACCTTCTTCTTGGATTTGCGATGATTGATTGTATAGTTCAATATTCAGGTAGTAGTTGCCTGTTTTGTAGTGTCCTTTTTCAAAGCGCTTGGCCATTTCGCGTCCAAACATGGTGCGGGTCATGGGGTAACCTTGCTGATTATCGATGTGCCATTGTCTGTAGGCTCGGTAGAGGGTGGTAGAGCTGACTCGGGCATTAGGATCGCGTTGGCAGCGGTCATCGATAAAGAGTCTGAGCATATCCTCTTCTTCTTGATAGTCTTGGGTCGCTTTCTTAATGACGAGGGGAATAGTGAGTCCGTGTTGCTGCCAGTCGAGACAGCCGCGTACAAGCCACGCTAGAATGCCGCTGCGCTCTTCCTTGAGGGTCTGGATGAGGTTGCGATCGCGAGGTTGCTCGTTGGGCTTACTAGGATTTGGATTATCGAGGAAGCGCATGCCGAAGTCGATCAGGCATACCCGTTCCCAGGCAGCCTCTTCATTGGCATTGATGGTAAGTTTATGGTTGGTCATCATGAAGAGTTTGTGCGTCGGGGTGAAGGTGTAGAATGATTTGGCGTAGAGTGGACGGGTCGTGATATCTCCTCCTCCAGTCAACTGTTTGACCTGTCCAATATCAATGCGATCGCCCATATTCGGCTCGCAGCCCCAGGCGCTACGCATGCCGTGTAAGATGCCAAGATGCGGGGTGGCGCTTCCACTACTGCGCTGATGATCATCCGCCAGGAAGATATCGTTGGGGACGACGTTGGCAAGGTTTCCCATCACGTCGTGGAAGACGCCGAGAAGCGTATCTTTACCATTGCGCCCATCTGCGCCGTAGAACATACTGAAGATGTGGTCTTTGGTTGAGCCGGTGATGCCATAGCCGAGGAGTCGCTGCAAGAAGCCGATAATCTCGTCACGTTCGGGTTTGTCTGCGAAGATCTCCTGCAAGAAACTCTCCCAGCGCGGACAGGGCGTATCGAGTCCAGTCCAAATGGTAGGACACGAGATGCGCATATAGTCGCCTGGTTGTCCCTCGCTGCAACTGCCATCCTCCAGGTTGATAACTCCTTCAGGGGTTGGGAGCAGAAATGGTTGCTTGTCCCAGATGCTGGGATTGACCGTCATCAGCGGCTCGACGAGTGTGATGATGTTGCGCATGCGTTTGTAGCTATGCAGCGCGATGGCTCGTTTGCGTAGTTGCTCGATCTGGGTGGTCAGCTCCTGTACATTGTCCTTCAGACTATCGATGTGCGTTAGATTGTTTTCATGTTTAATCTGATCCATCTGCGCGAGCAAAGTATTTTGTCGCTCGTTGAGCTTGTCGGCGGCTTTGCTGTAGATGGATGATAGGGCATCGACGAGCAAGATGATTTTCATGGCCTGATCATGATGCCAAGTGTGTTTGCGCCAGAGATACCAGTCTTTCTCGATGAAGTCATAGCAAGCTTGGTTGTGGAATGCTTCGCAGAATAGTTGTGCGTCTCCAAGTTCATTCTCATGCAGGCAGGCAAGGACTTCGTGCAGGCTGACCTTGCGTGGATGGCTGACCCACCTTTGTGCCTCATTCATATCCTGGAGTTCCAACCTGGACTCTCCCTCGATCAGATCGTAATCATTGGCAGTTTCCAGGAGCGTCTCAATGCGCTTGAGGACTTCGACTTTATTCTGTTGCGGCTTGTAGACCTCTGGACAGCGCTGAATCGCTCGCTGAATCGTTTCCCCGCCGTAGGTAGTGTCATTGCGGATACTGTCCCATTTTTCACGGTAGAGGGCACTCTGGCGAAACAAGCGGTCGATGCGGTTGGCGTCGCATGCGGTCCAGAAGGCCAGATGCAGGCAGAGTGCCATATCAGCTTCTGATGGAGAGGGATAGTTGTCGCTATTGCCTTGATAGTATAAGGTGCGAAAACGTGCGCCATTGCTAGCTTCGCAGGCACGTTGCAACAGAGCCTCATCGCTGAGCGTTTGCTGCGCGAGGATATTTGTGTTATCCGGTGGACTGATCGAGGTGGCTGGTGGTTGCGCCGTTGTACGGACTAAGACGCGTTTTTTGTTGGTTGTTACAACCTCTGTTTTTTTCTTGATCGTCGGCTCATCATTCGTAGTAACCCTACGGAACAGTTTATCGAGTTTGTCTTGATTGGAGTTCAGTACATCAGGTGTCCCCGACACATGGTTTCCGGTAACCGTAAAGTAGCGCTTTGCGCAATACATCTCGATTGCCGCCTGTTTGTGCAGCGGTTGCAATCGAGGAGGGATGAAACGTCTAATTCCTTTGGGGATATGCCCACGGACCAGGATATGCACCCCAGTGCTGCTGGGCGAAAACTCTGTATAGCTGTTTAGATAGCTGATAATTTTTGTGGCCCAGGGTTCAATCTCGCCAGCGGTATTGATACAATGATCCAGATCAACGCCTGTGAAGTCCTGATGAAACATATAGCCCAGACCATCGAAGTGATAGGTCTGCGCAGCTGTTTCAGCAGTCTGATAATCGCTCCAGGTTGCTGCATCATTCGATAGTGCATGGCGACCATTTCCGGGCGAATAGGGGACTTTGGTGATGCGCCCGTTGCGTTCTTCTTTGCGATAACCGATCCAGTGGGGATACGTCTGGAGTTCTCTGATAGCGGCACTCTGATTATTTAATCGAAAACGTGGTGTCTCAGACATGGTATTAACTCCTTAGTGTGCAGCGTCCTGAGACGATGGGGGATTGTCAGAGAGTTGGGAGGTGGTGGTCAGTGGCAGTGTCCCAGATGTGTCATCGATGTGGTGATCGTGGCCTTGTTCACTGAGGAAGCCGAGTTGCAGCGCATTCATGCCGAAGATCTCACATAGCTGCTTGCGATACAGGAGCGTTGGCCGATTTTTGCCGAGTTCCCAGCGACTGATCAGATCTTCATTCACACCCACATGCTGGTGACCATCGCGTAGGCAGAGGTTGTAGATGCGTTTGGCTAGCTCCGTCTGTGACCAGCTACGTAGCAGGCGCTGATATTTTAAGGGAGACATGGGTTTGGGTGTGAATTGTGTTGTCTGAAATGTTTGCGTGGGCATTGTATGCATTGATATACTCCTTCTGTGACATAGTGGCCGTGTCTGACTCCCGATGGGTCGAAGAGATGAGTGCAGATAGGGGGCCATGAACTGATATACTGTGGAATGTGTTAACCACGATCGGTATAAAAACCTGATCTGGCTCTGTAGATGTATAGAAGAACATTGAGAAAACTAAGTCTGTCGCCTCAATTGGTAAGTGGAACGTCCCTACCATCCCAACCCCTGTTCTTCAACGAAGGATGATGATCGATACGCATGTTTCGATTGCGATACGTCACCAAATCGATAGGTACCTGTATGACGATGTATGGATCATGAAGTGAATGCTATATATCTGTATATCTTTCATCATCAAATATATTATAATGCGCCAAATACTCGATGTCAATAAAAAAATTGTCAAATAGAGTAATGTATGAAGAAAATGAGAAAAAATCATTAAATATAAGTATTAGATATAAATAAATATGCGTAGATAGCCGACGGCCCTCGCGCCATTGAATCCAAGAAATTATGTATGAGCGTATCAAACGAGCAAAGTGGCCTACTGTAGCTGCGTGTCTTGTGCACGCGGACCCCTCGACGTACGTAATGTACATCATCGTAGGCATTCTAATACGATGTACGTAATACTCCTCAAAAAGAGAGGGCTATCATCGGTGAAATCAGACGCATCAGAGGCTGAGCGTGGGGAGATCAATGGGGAAGTCCGTCGTACGTCGAGAGGACCGCGTGCGCAAGACACGCAGCTACAGTAAGATATTATTGAACAGATACGATGGAGGTTGACGATCATATGTGCATCAAGAAACATCTCATCCATAATTATTTGGAATCAATGGCCCTCGCGCCGTCGGCTATTATAATCATCCGAGCTTGAAAATGATTTTTTCGGTGTTATCTTTAATACTAAGATAACAGCATATTTATTTATATACATCAATTTTTATGTTTTTTTGCATAAAGGAGCTTTGTATGACGCAAATTGATCTACCGCCTCTGGAAATTCTCCGCTCACTTGGCGTCAATGGGACGCCCACAGTAACTCCTGTGCAGGATGGGTTTGATATGGCTATGTGGAAGGTTGAGTATGAGGGCCAGACCTATGCTCTGCGCGTGTTTCGACCAGGGGAGCATGAGAATTGCGAACACGAACAAGTAGTGATGGCTGCCGTGCGGGCTGCGGGCCTGCCTGTGCCAGAGGTGCATGCAGCAGGTGTCTGGCAGGATCGCCCGGCGCTACTGATCACTTGGCTGCCCGGTCGTATGGTAGTCGACGAATTGCGTGCGCGGCCATGGAATGTGTGGCGGCAGGGGATCGCTTTTGGTCGCATGCAGGCGGCGATCCATGCGGTGCCCGCCCCCGATCTGCTGCGTCAGCAGCCAGATGCGTGGATTGCCTGGAAATGTGAGGGGGAACCGGCCTTGCAAGATCGCTTATGCCATCTGCCTTCTGGCGAGGCGTCTTTGCTACATCTGGACTATCATCCGCTGAACGTCCTGACTGATGGCACACAGATCACTGGAGTTTTGGATTGGACGAATGCACAGGCAGGCGACCCACGGGCTGATGCTGCGCGTACCGTGACTATCCTGCGCGTTGAACCTCTGGCGCGTAAGCCTCTTCTTCAGTGGATTGGCTTGCGCATCTTTGAACTAGCTTGGCGCATTGGTTATCAACGCGCGCGAGGGCGCCTGAAAGATATGTCACTCTTCTATGCCTGGGCTGGGACCGTTATCCAACGTGATCTGGCATACAGATATGAACACAGACCTCAGGAACTAATTCCAGCGCGCCGTTGGACGAACAAATGGAAGGCGAGGGCCGGTCTGCCAGAGGTTAAAATTTGAGCGCTGAATAACTTCTGCTACTCTATTCATTTGGGCACAATGAATGTATCAAAATCGTCCTCTACATAAGTGTCTTGTCATTCGCAAGTATAAAGTGCTACACTTCCACTAGTACAGTGATATAAGCCTGTCGTCTGGCTATGTCGGTTAGTTTGGCAGGGTCAGATCTTCTTTCCCATATATGAATGTAGGGATATCTGTGCGAGTGAAAAAGATGAGGTAAGACAGATAGATGGACAAAAAAGCTTTAATTTCTGAGATGCAGAAGTTTCGCTTTGGGAGTAAAGTGATTTGCTCCGATGGCGAAGATGGATATCTCTCTCATGTGGGTGTTGATGCTAGTACCCAGAGTGTTGTCACCCTTGGCATAAAACTTGGTCGTTTTTTTGGTAAGACCGTCTTTGTACCGTTTTCGACTGTATTAGAGGCTTCGGGTCAAGGAATAATTCTTTCTACTACACAAGCAGAGTTAGTTGCTAGTCAGACACAGGCCGAGGGAGCGCAGCTTGATGCTCATAGCTCTGTCCGAGAGTCTGAATCAAATGCACGAGGCACCTTGCTGTTAGTTTCGGCTCATAAACAAAGTGGCAAAATCTCTTATATCGTTGCCCATTCTCTGCGTGCGAATCAGGATACGCTATTACGCCAGGAATATATTTCAAAGATAGAGAATGGTTCTATGTTGGTGAGTGTCCCAAATGCAACCTTCCAAACTCTTCCTCCCTATCGCTCAGATGAGGATTTGCAGCGTGATGTTGAGGCTGTCTTGTTTGATTTTGCCCCTCTACATATTGATTTTCCTGGTATGCATGTTTGTGTTCTCGATAGTGTCCTTTATCTTGATGGAAACATTTCCAGTTCTCTGCGCAGCGATATTGTAGATGATCAGGCTTCTGGTGTGCAAGGATTACTGGAAGTGAAGGATCGTATGGTCGGTGATGATATACTAGCGGCGGATTTGGCAATGGCCCTAGGGCGCGATCCACGTACACGTGATCTTCCTCTTGGGGTTTATCCACGCCTGGGTATCGTACGCTTGAATGGATATGTGCATAATAAGCAGCAGAAGGTTGCTGCCGAGCAGATTGCGAGTGATTTTCCTGGAGTGCGCTCAGTATCAAATGATCTAGTTATCAAGCCGAAAGCTGAGTTGCTGAATATTATGTCTTCCTCAGGAACGGAGGGTACAGAAGATATTGTACCTGGAAAATATATTCGTCATACCAAGTAATTGTGTGAAGATGATTTGTAGCCATTCAGGACTTTCCCTTTGGACACTTCCTCGCTTGCAAAGCGCTGCACTCCGCAGGTGGTAAGATGTTCTGAATAGTGCTGGCAATATAATTCTGCAATAAAGGGCCGACACTTGCTATTCCATACTGAGTAGTGAGTGTCGACCCTTTATTGCAGTGTTGTGATTACTCTGCGAGTGCTTGTGCTAGATCTTCTATAATATCTTTGACATTTTCAATTCCTACCGATAGCCTGATGCATCCCTCGCTGATGCCCATGCCTTGTAACTCTTTTGAGTTCAGTGAGCGATGTGATGAGATTGGAGGATAGCTGATTAATGTGAAGACATCGCCAAGCGATGTTGCAGATGTACATAGTCGAAGCTTATTGACGAAATGGTAAACAGCCTGTTGGGATTGATCCTGTAGCTCGAAGGATAGTAGTCCTCCATACTGCTCGTTGTCCAGAAGCCGGCTGGCGATTTCGTGCGATGGATGATCAGTGAGGCCAGGATAATGTACTTTCGCAATGGCTGGATGTTGTTGCAAAAATCGCGCTACCTGTAATGCATTGCTGCATTGACGTTCTACACGTAATGCCAGTGTGCGTAGACCACGTAGCATCAGATGCGATTCGAACGGACTGAGCATAGCTCCTAATAGATTACTATAGTCTCGTAGCTGGTTGAGTAGTATATTTTTTGCGCTGATGACGATACCGCCGGTGCTATCTCCATGGCCGCTAATATACTTTGTAGCGCTATGGAGGACGAGATCGAAGCCATGCTCTATCGGCCGTACAATGCAAGGCGGGCTAAATGTGCTGTCTACTATAGAGACAGCTCCTATTTCACGTGCTACAGCGCTAAGGGCATCTAGGTCAGCAACCTTGGTCAGCGGATTAGAAATGGTTTCGGTGTAAATGACGTCAGGTTTCTCTTCTCTAATAAGGTCATAGATCCCCGGTTGAGAAAAATCGCCGAGAATAAGTTGGGTACCGATCGTAGTAAATAACTTGCGCAATAATGTGATTGTTGGGCCGTACAGATCCCTGGACACAACGATTTTTGTGCCAGTTGTTAGTCCAGCCGCGAGCAGAGAGGCATGAATAGCTGCCATACCAGAACCAAAGGCTACCGCTCCTACTCCCCCTTCAATACGTGCTAGCGCTACCTCAAAGGCATTTGCATTAGGATTTCCTTGACGGGCATATACATAGGCCGGATCTCCATCTGTCGTTTTTCCAATAAATGCCTGATCGAGAGCTTCAATACTTTCATGAACGTAGGTTGTGCTGGCAAAAATTGGGCGCACCGTTGGATTTCCACTCTTATTGTCCCCGACTGGTGTTTGACGATCACCATGGACTAATAATGTTTCAATGTTCCAAGCGGGCAATTGTGGCTTATTATACTGGGTCATATTTATCCTTTCAGCTTTGAGGAGATGGTTTTTTCTGTCTCTGCTTTGTTTTCTCCTGTGATCTGGAGAGAAGATTTAATTAGATGGTTTTATATGAATGATCTAATTTGACTATTTAAGGTGTGCAGAGAAGGTTGAGATAACGCAAGCTTGCTAATATATCCTGGATAGTTGGTAATTCATCGATGCTTGCAGCGATCGTTTGTTCGTACAGTGCATTGTAGCGGTTTGCTAGCACCGTACTAGATAAAAGTGTGCGTGTGTTTGGGTCCCATTGAGTATAACGTGCAATAGTGATGGCACGAGCATCAGAAATAAGCGCAAATGGGACATGCAATGCTTCCTGTGTCTGTAAATTTGTAAGAACCGGATCTAAACTGATGACGAGCAGGGAACACTGTTCTTCACGAAACTCAGCATAATGCCGTGCGTAGTTGCTGAGTAGATCGTGTGCTTCGCTAGTCGTTGTGCTGTTGATGAAGAGTAAGAGGAGATGCTCTCTTTGTTTATAGTCCCAAGGACTATGAGGCATACCATCTGTGCCTGGAAGCGTAAACGTCGGTATAATTTGTCCTTGTTTCAGGATTGGGCAATGAGGTTGATCTATCTTTGACATGGTTTTCCTCAAAAATTTTTTACTTGATTGAGTCGTGGTCTATCTTTTTCTCTTTATCCATTAGTATAACGTAAATTCTGGTCTTTTCATATAGCTAGTTGATCTATCATTCTGGTTTAATTTTGAGGATACTTTGTTATTCAACAGGTATATAGTTGCTTTTAGATGATTTTGTGTAGATGCATAAATAACAATAAATGCAATTACTTAAAGAGGTCATTCCACGAGCTTGAAGCCTTGTCAAATACATGATTTGCTTTTATACTAGCCCATACAGACAAGATGTTTTTTATTTTTGTTAGAGGGAGGAATGATGGCGCAACGTGAACAATTAGAGCATATTGGGGCTATTATTGTCGTCGGAAGTGGTAAAGGTGGAGTTGGTAAATCAACGGTGAGTGTTAACCTTGCCGTGTCTCTTGCTCGATTGGGATCACGTGTAGGTTTGCTGGATGGAGATGCATATGGGCCAAGTCTTCCGATGATGCTAGGAGTGCGTAAGCGTGTAGCAGGTAAACAAGAGCTAATGCTGCCCCTAGCCGAGCGTAAAGATCTCTCTACTGCGGAAAAAATTCCCCCTTTGCTTCGATATGGCATCAAAATTATGTCTCTGGGCTTTTTTATTGGAGAAGAACAGGCAGTCGCACCTTTGCCAGATGTGCTCGGTATGCTCATGCGTCAGATGCTTTATTCTGTTAATTGGGGTATATTAGACTATCTTATTATCGATCTTCCACCAGGGACAAGTGAGCCACAAGCGACTCTGTGCCGTGAATTTAGCCTGGCTGGCGCGATTCTGGTAACGACACCACAAGATATCTCACGCATCGATACTGCCAAGGCCTTAGCAATGTTTCAGAGAGCATCAGTACCTGTTCTTGGGGTCGTGCAGAATATGGATAGCTTGCTCTGTCCACATTGTGGAGAATCTATCGATATTTTCCCCGGCAGTCACGAAAGTCGCTCACAATTAGATAAATTGCCATGTCTAGGGAGCATACCTTTCGATCCGGCAGTTGTGCTTAATGGAGACAAAGGATATCCTGCGGTGGTAAGCTTGGCTGGTACTCCTATCGCAATGGTATTCACCCAACTCGCAGAGCAGATTATACAGCAACTGGCTGAACATCGTTCCGACACGCTGTCGCATGGAACATTTCAAACGCCTGATATCAAGGAGGAAAACAATGAAGGAGAAACTTAAAGGACTACTGGCGGGCATCATTTTTCGCGTTATTGGCATCTTAACTTTGGGCCAGATTTCACCCATTTTGAGTGCTTGCGTGATTATTGAGCATGATAGCAAAATACTCCTGGTTGAACGTAGCGACGGTCTCGGCTATACCATCCCGGGAGGAATCGTGCGGTACAAAGAGACCATCGAAGCGTGCATCAGACGCGAGACCCGCGAAGAAACGGGTTATGACGTCCAGATAACCAGCATTGTTGGTGTGTATTCGTCGATCGACCGAGATCCACGTTTTCGAGCCGCATCGATCGCCTATAAAGGTGTCATTCAAGGTGGTGCAGAGCATGGCTCCAATGAAGGTCAGACCTGCTGGCGTGAACCTGAGGCCGTTTTAGGCCACATGGCGTTTGATTGTGAACATATGCTTAAGGATTATTTGACTGGGCACCAATGTCTCTCCTAATCGCTTCTATGGTATAGTGGTCAGCAAGAGGAACCTTAAAACGTTACGACCTTTTATATTTAAGTGAACTGATGGATAAGGAGATCATTTGATGTCTATTTGCCCTATTTGTGATGATACTGGCGTGCCCGGTTCTGATGCTGCACTGCCGCGTTTTTGCTATTGCGCTGCTGGTAATCAATCCAAGCGTCAGTGGGAAGCTAGTAATGCTCCTGACTCGCAAAGACAAGGAGCTATACCTCAACCCGCCAGTTTTATCGATATCGCTGAACTTGATCAAGTTAACGCGAACGTTGATGCTATGCGAGCGTCGCTACTTGGCTCATCAACCACCGGCCAAACTTCTTTTGCCAAGCATCCTGGAGTACAGTTACTGCATCGTGTCGGCCGTGCCGGACACGAAGTTTCCAGGGTCGAAGCGGCCCAGTTGCACGATTTGGCACAAGTACTCGAACATTTTCTGGGTGATATGTCATCTATTGGGAAGAAGAAAGACTGAGCAACTAGACTAAGATTATGCTCTGATAATTTGGATTATAGAGGTTATTTCTGACGAATGCCTGGCAAGGACTGATTGGGTTGAAGCAGAAGTGGGATGCGTTGGAGATGATTTTTCCTATAGGATATAAAAAAAGGGTTTTTTGTTATCAATCTCCAACGCATAAGATCTAAGATGCGATTACACGCTTTTTGTACCGACGTGAATAGCAACAATTCCACCATTGAGATAATAATAGTGGACATCGCTCCATCCAGCCTTCTCCATAATTTCTTTCAACGCAGGAGCTTTGGGAAACGTGGTAAGCGAATTGGGTAGATAGTTGTATTCTTCAAATGCTTTACCAAGAATCGTGCCGAAGAGCGGTGCCAGTTTATAAAAGTAGAGATAAAACAGTGTGCCAAACACCTTGCCGGGAGGATGGCTAATCTCCAGGCAAACAGTTCGTCCGCCTGGACGTACGACACGTAACATCTCGCGAAAACCCTGCTCAATATCTGTGAGATTGCGGACCATAAAGGCTGAACAGCATCCATCGACACTGTTAGCTGGTAGATCGATATGTTCCGCATCGCCAGTACGCAACTCAATGCGGTCCTGTAATCCCATGCGAAGCAGTTTTTTGTGACCTTCTGCGAGCATCTCAGGAGTGATATCCATACCAATCATCGTAGTGCCGGGTCCTGTACTACGGATCACCTCAATCGAGAGATCACCCGTGCCAGTACCCAGATCTAAACCTTTTTCGCCGGTTGCCAGAGCCAGATAATGTGCTGCACGTTTACGCCAATGTCCATCCAATCCCAGACTCATTAACTTATTCATGAGATCGTAGATACCAGCGATACGCCCAAAGAGATTCTGTACATAGGGGCGTTTGCCCCCAACTTCATTGAATTTTTCTTCTAAGACAAAATTTGTTTTCATACTTGTTTATTCCATTAACGTCTGCGTCTGATCACAAAATCGATCAGCTCATCCAGCACATCGCGATCTGGTGATGCTGGGAAGTGATAAAGGGCCTCACGAGCCTTATCCGCATAGGTCTCAGCATCCTTTAGAGATTGCTCTATCCCATAGCTGTTACTAACCCAAGAGACTACATCAAGGATCTCTGTTTCCGTGTGTTTGGCACCGTTCAATAATGACTGTACTTGTTGTTGATAGCCGCCAGAGGGCGATGTTTGCAGCGCATAGATCAATGGCAATGTTACCATTCCCTGACGCAAGTCATTGCCGGCTGGTTTGCCGATCG
This sequence comes from uncultured Chloroflexia bacterium, assembly GCA_963699315.1. Lineage (GTDB taxonomy): Bacteria > Chloroflexota > Ktedonobacteria > Ktedonobacterales > Ktedonobacteraceae > Dictyobacter. Next base: position 655,959 of record OY969433.1, on the reverse strand, counting down.
TCGATTGATCTTCAGTATAATCGAGAATATCATCGATAATTTGGAACGAGATACCCAGATTTAGGCCATATGCGTATAAAAAATCTACCTGCTCACCCGTAGCATCACTAAGAATTGCGCCACCTTTTGAACAAGCAGCGATCAGACATGCTGTTTTGTTTTTAATTTTTTCGAAATAAGTGTCAACTGATAGATCGATACGTCCAGATGTCATCATCTCGAGAATTGTGCCCTCGCTGACCGTTGCCACCGTATCAGCAAAGAGATGCTCAATACGGGTATCTTCGATATCAGCGATCAAACCAGAGGTTTTAGCAAGATAATAATCTCCCAGGAGAATAGCAATTTTGTCACCCCATAACGCATTGACTGTTGGGTTGCCACGTCGTGTTGAGGCCTCATCAATGATATCATCATGAATAAGCGTCGCTAGATGAACCATTTCGAAAGCAACACTCAATTGCAGTAGGCGGTCAAAGCGATAATTATTTAGCTTTCCGGCTAGTAAAGTTAAAGCCGTACGTAGGCGCTTGCCAGGCGAAGCAAGCGCATGCATCGAAGCTGAATTGAGGATCTCTAGCCCAGATGTAGCCCTTTCTTGAAAGAGAGCGTCCACTTGATCCATATCAGATTGGATGCCTGTGAATAATCGGCTTAACGTGGCCGTCGTGTTCATAAGGGTTCTCCATTTTGCATATCTTCTGGCACGTATCCAGGTGTTCTTTGACAATTTCTGTACAGATAGAACATATCAAATTGTTACTACCTACACTCCTTCTCTTGCGTCGTGGTGTGTAACATTTCCCCTCTGATTATAACGTGCCTGATCCGTTGTATGATAGAGTAAATTCTAGAATGAGCCAGCAGAGATAGCCATATGCCATTAATACGTATCAGACGTTGTATCTACCTCAACCAGATCTTCCTGGACATATCCGGCAGTAAAATTAAATTCGTCGAGTGCTTCCAGTGCATTACTATATTCCGTCCAGGATAAACGACGATTGAGAACGGGATCATTGACTGCTTTCCACGCTGGGAAATATTGATCCATCAGACTGATTGGTGTGTCATTACCAAGCTCATCTGCAATCCAGTGCAGCACCTCACGTGTACCTGAAACATCTTCTGGCATAACGAGGTGGCGAATGAGCAATCCTCTTAAGGCGATGCCCTCCTCATCCAATTGGAGAGGACCAACCTGACGATACATCTCTCGTAATGCTGCCTGATTATAATCGACATAGCGAGGCATTTTCGAGGTACGTAGCGCGTTTTTGTTATCAGAATATTTTGAGTCAGGCAGATAGATATCTACCACACCATCCAACAACTTTAGGGTTTCCAGGTTTTCGTATCCTGCGCAATTGTAGACGAGAGGCAATCGTAGCCCCTTCTCACAAGCAATCACAAGCGCAGCCAGAATCTGCGGTACAAAATGCGTTGGCGTAACGAGATCGAGATTATGGCAATGTTTTTTCTGCAAATAGAGCATCATATCCGCCAGACGTTCAGGACCAACACGATGTCCCAAGCCACCTTGACTGAGCGAAAAATTTTGGCAATATGTGCAGCGTGCCTGGCAATATCCAAAGAATATTGTGCCGGCCCCACGTGTCCCACTAATGGGTGGTTCCTCACGGCGATGGACATTCCAAGAGGCGACGATAGCCTCTGTACCAGAATGACATACGCCTGTTTTTCCTGCGATACGGTCGCAGTGGCAATTTTGTGGACAGATTGTGCAACTGCGTAAGACTTCCCATGCAGCTGCAGCGCGTTCTGCCAATTCACCTGTTTCATAAAGATTAAGATAGCTGGGATAAGACATGCTAGCTACTCCGGTACTATCCTGATAGTACTCATCGTTGCTCTTGGTTATATTGACAATTCACAAAATGTGTCCAGCTGAGAGACTGGACACATATAAAAACATGAAGCACTGATTAAAGTGCTTACGATGTAGGCCATGTATAGCCTTTTTGTGAGGGCCTTGGACCACGCGTGCGTGGTTTTTCTTCCTCACCATTTTTATCAACTTTTTTGGTTTTTCGCCCTACCGGCCGTCGCGCCTGCTTTTTTTGGCTGCTGGTGCGGCTGTTTGAGATGCCTCGTCGGATTGTTCTATGTCCGTACCAGGCTCATCATCCGGTAACTTGACTCGCTCAACGCGCTCGTCTGTCTCATCATCTGGCAGCGTGATCTGTTCAACTGGCTTGCTTGTATCTTCATCTGGTAACGAGATCTGTTCAACAAGCTTGCTTGTATCTTCATTGATTTCGGTCCAGAACTGGGCATTTTTACGTTGTGCTGGTCGAGAACCTTTCAACACACGCCCATCATCTAGCCTAGTAACATGCCGATCAGCATTGTCATCATTGCGAGAATGACGATGATTCGAACCTCTCTCTACAGGTTCACTTCGTTTTGAAGCCTCCTGAGCATCGAATTGTTCGTAATCGCCCTCAAATTGTTCATCGTGCTCCTGTTGGCGTTGCACATCCCGCGCCTGTCGCACTTCAGGGCGACTGAGCCAACGTGGATTCGGCGGTCGCTGTGCTTCGTCTTGTGGTGGTCTGGTTGGATTGCCTCGGTGCGAGTCATTCTTGCCACGTTGAGAATCCCGCTCTGGGCGTTCATATCTGGCAGCTCCGCGTGTACCAGGAGCCATACCTTCGGGTCCACGAGGGGCAGATCCACGCTCGTAGGGAGGACGATTTCCAGGTCCACGAGACACCGGTCCACGCTCGTAGGGAGGTCGGTTTCCAGGTCCACGAGATACCGGTCCACGCTCGTAAGGAGGTCGACTTCCAGGTCCACGAGACACCGGCCCTCGCTCGTAGGGAGGTCGACTTCCAGGTCCACGAGATACCGGTCCACGCTCGTAAGGAGGTCGACTTCCAGGTCCACGAGATACCGGTCCACGCTCATAGGGAGGTCGATTGTCAGGTCTATGCTCGTAAGGAGGTCGATTATCAGGCCCACGGGATACCGGCCCACGTTCGTAGGGAGGTCGGTTTCCAGATCCACGTTCGTAAGGAGGCCGATTCTCCTGACGTTCTCTTGGATTAGATGGGTTACCTGAAAAAGGCCGACGGCTATCAATGCCAGGCCTGTCCGCACCATTGCCATTATATCTATTGGCGCTTGAGGAGTGGGAGTTAGGGCCCTGTTGATTGCTATAGGGACGATCAGAACGTTGGGAATTGTTTCGATCGTAATTATCCTGGCCTTGACCATAAGGCTTGCGACCGCCCGGCGTCTGTTGGGAGGAATTTCCGCTACGTTGGTTATTGCGCCAATTGTTGGAAGTGGATTGGGATTGCCCGTTCGAACTGCGTGGATGATAATCCGCATGTGTTCGTGTGGCTCCATTTTCCCAGGCACGATCTACCATCTCTCGGTTGAGGCGAGGCCGAGCTGGGCGCGAAGATCGCTCGTCTCCGGGTTGGCTAGAGGATGAGTTGCGAAATGGTGGACGTGAGCCATCTCGTCTTTGCTTATTGAATTCTCTGGTCATGTTTCCTTTCAATGTCAAGCGATATGGGGATGTACTTATTAAAGTAGTGGTTTGATCGGCAAGATCTTTATAAAGACTTCCTCCCGTCGGTCGTTCCGCATCTACTTTGAATGCTTGGCGCGTTGCGCTCCGTAATGCCTGATGTAATGGGGCGCGTCCCTGACAGTATACCACAATTTCGTTTCGTTCTACTACTCTGCATGTGTGTGAGAGTGTTCTCTTATGAGAAAGCGTGTAACAGTTATATGCAAGCTTAAAAGTAACTCTACGGATAAAGATGGATTTTATGGTTAATAAAGATCAAAAACATCTTTATCCTGTGTATGATCTCATGAGCCTATTGTAAAGACGTACGATAGCCGATCATTTTATAGACGAGCTTTGCGGCCATAAAATCTGCCCGTGTTTGTCCATCCATAGGGCAAAGCTCAACGACATCCATGCCCACAATAGTTGTGCGCCGACATATCTCCTGGAAGAGATCAAGTACTTGATACCAATGTAAGCCTCCGGGTTCAGGAGTGCCGACAGCGGGCATTTCGCTAGGATCAAACGCGTCCAGATCAATGGTCACATACGTGTGCTTGCCAAGACGTTCCCAGGGAATATGTGCATGTCCTTTTGCCATTTGATATGCCCAGACAATGGCCACATCGGGTTTTGTCTTCAAAAAATCAGCTTCTTCTGGGCTCATGCTGCGGATACCAATCTCTAAGAGAGGAATACCCATATCCACCACACGGCGTTCGATTGAAGCATGTGAAAGTGGTGTCCCCTCATATTCATCGCGCAGATCGCCATGGGCATCAATATGCACGACCGTCAGGTCGGGGTAGTGCTGATGGACAGCGGCGATGGCTGGCGCTGATAGAGAGTGTTCGCCACCTAGCGTGAGAGGGATTTGCTGGTTGATAAGCGCTTGATGAACAGCTTCTCCTGTGATTTTAAGTGCTGTGGCATGATCCAGGCCATTGTAGTCTAGTACCGGATAAGTATAGACTCCGGCCTCGATGGGACTGCAATCAAGCTCTTCATCATAGAGCTCCATCTGGCTGGAAGCATTCAAAATCGCCTGTGGACCTCGGTGTGTCCCTTCCATATAACAGACACTATATTCGAGGGGCGCTGGAATAATGGCGACACGTGCAGTTTTGGGATCACAGTGGGGAGCATCAGGTGCTCCAAATTGGTTAATCAACCCATCTTCCATAGAGATTGGTTCCTTATTATCTTAATCTAGTTTAGTTTGGTGTATACGTCATGCTTACGCTTCCGAGAGCGTCTATCCATGTCTCTATTGTACGCCAGGTTCAGTCCTTTGCTTCTGTACAAAATAGAGTGTTTGGCGCGATGCCTGGTGATGAAGACGTCGTTATAACTACCGGTTGATATAGTATAGCGTATTGAGGCAAAAAAAGTGAGGCACCTTCCTTAGAAATTGGTTGGCACCTCACCCTCCTATATTAGGAGCTAATATCAATGCGAAGGCACACTTCGCTTTTTTCTTGTTGCCCTTATCGCGCCCCCAGTTTAGCTAAGCGGCGTGCTTCCATTGCCTGTTCGTAGCGTACTGGATCTGGCTCTTCTGGACGTAGTGAACGGGTTGCTCGTACAACGAAGTGAGCTTCGACATCATCAGTTTTGAAGATCTCTTTTGCAAAGGCAATCGCATCTTCCTGACTGAACTCTTTACAAGAGCAAATATCGATATCCACTTCTCCATATTCGGGCCAAGCATGAAGGCTAATGTGACTCTGGGCAATGACCACAAAACCGGACATACCCGCGTCCAAAGGATTTGACGTATCAATGTCATACAGATGCACCGGACTCACTTTTTCCATTGCTACCCGTTCTGGTAGCTCGTTCAATGTTCGGCGCAAGAGAGCATCATCAGCTAAAATGTTGCGATCGATGTTATAAAGCTCTAGCATCAAGTGAACCAGCATCGCATTTTCCTCCTACTATATCTCGACAGTGCAAGCATGGTATTCAACATATGGGTTGTTGCTCGCAAATTACCGTGTGTCAAATTTACTGCACACTGTTTGATATTATATATTAGATTGTCAAGCTAATGCAAAAGAAAATGCGAAAATTGTATCTAATGAGAAACCGTTTTCTACCTAATAGCAAGTAAGCAATCCACCTAAATAACATTTACATGTCAATCTAATGACTACTTTATGCTGCAGCAAGTAGCAGGGCTGCTTTTTATTAGATTGAAGACGTTGCTATGGGCGAGCTTGTTTGCCTTTTTCGTATGCATCCTTTAATTCTTGGAGTAGCTCTTCTCGTTTGGCGAATAGCTCTCGGCGTGGACGAGGTTTGGCCTTGCTTACTGCGTAGGCGGTAAGCATAGGTAAAGTGATAGTTGAATCACCATAAACGACGACAGCGTCCTTGAGTTGTGCCGGCTTGATTTTCCCCCACGAAACTGCCTCTGATGGTGTTGCTCCAGACAAACCACCCCAATGTGGAGCATCAGTGGTGACTTGAATAAAGTAATCATGTCCACCTTTTTGAATGCCCAGTACCTCCCACAATTGTGGTTGTGTCTGCAAGTAGAAGTTTTTTGGGCTTCCGCCACCCAGAATAATCACACCGTTGCGTGTAGCATGATGAACAATAGCAGTCGTCTCGTTTACATCTGCCAGTGGATCTAAAGTAAGTGCATTGCCATCCAATGCATGGCGGGCGACATTCATACCGATTGATGAATCTCCTGGCGAGGAGGTATAGAGTGGAACGTTCCAGGCGGCGGCCTGGGCCAGGATAGAATATTCTGGTTTGACGCCAGCTTTTAAGAGTTGTTTGCCGAGATGGTTGTGAAGCTCAGAGGTAGAGATAGGTCGATTTGGCAGGCTGTGCAAGCTCTCACGTACGAAGACATCGGTATCCAACAATACTTTATCGTCGAACAGAATGTCATAGATGCGAATGATGCCCTCTTCTTGCAGTTTGATATCATCCAGTTGAAAATCCCCACGGTGCAGAGACATCGCGAGCGCGTGATGCATATCATGATACAGATTTGCGCCCGTGCTGATAATGAAATCAATGAAACCATATTCCATAAGTGTCAGAATACAGCCGCCCAGGCCAGCAGGAGTCAATGCGCCAGCCATTGTCAGTCCGATAGTGACATCAAGTTCTGGATCGAGCATACGCTCAGCGTATAAGCGAGCGGCCTCATTCAGGCGAGCACCATTATAGGCTTGGAACTGTTCATCTACCAGTTCTGCCACCGTCATATCGGGACGAACGCGATGAGGAAGTATTTTGGGTCCACTTAGCAGTCCACTATGATTGTTTTCAGAAATTTCTTCATTAGCATTATCGTGATGATGGGTCATTGTTTGTAGTGATCCTTTCTTTGTTTAGACGCCGGAAACACTTTATACTATACCCGATTTTACCCATCTTCGTACAATGATTATATGAACAAAAGGAGAGAGAATATGGAGAATTTTTTTGTAGCCGATTTCGTGATGCGTTTTATCTAATGTAGATGTTATTTGCTGACGTATATTTTATTATTTATATATAAAAATAGAAGTATAGAAAGAGTTGTTGGATGGGTCATAGCGCCTAATTTAACAACTATTTCTATACTTCTATCTCTCACATTTGTTATTCGACCATAGAGCGCCGTAGTTCAATAATCTGATCACGCAGTTGACCTGCCTTCTCAAACTCTAGCTGTTTGGCGGCAGAACGCATTTGCGACTCAAGATCCTTGATCAAGCGTAACGCTTCATCTTTAGGAATACCGGCAAGTAAAACAGCTGGACTCTTTCCATCTACTTGATCTTTATTTCCGCTCATGGCTTTGATGCGCTCGGTTAGCGTTTTGATTTCCTTATGGATACCACGAGGTGTAATATGGTGTAACTCATTATATTCCACTTGGAGTTTGCGACGACGATTTGTTTCATCCATCGCACGTTGCATAGATCCTGTAATCCGATCAGCATACATAATCACACTACCATCGATGTGGCGTGCTGCGCGACCAATCATTTGAATCAACGAGTTTTCAGAACGCAAGAAACCTTCTTTGTCGGCATCCAGAATAGCGACCAGTGATACCTCTGGTAGATCGAGACCTTCGCGTAGGAGATTAATACCCACAACGACATCATAGACTCCCAGTCGCAAGTCACGCAAAATCTCGATCCGCTCGATAGTATCAATTTCGGAATGCAAATAATGTACTTTAATATTGAGTTCTTGCATATAGTCAGAAAGATCTTCAGCCATTTTCTTGGTTAGGGTTGTTACAAGGACACGTTGACCCTTCTCTGTGCGTTTACGAATCTGATCGAGAAGATCGTCAATCTGCCCTTTCGTCTCTCGCACCGTGATTTCAGGATCAATCAGTCCTGTTGGCCGAATCAACTGTTCCACAATCGCCTGGCTGTGTTCATGCTCAAATGGACCAGGTGTTGCCGAGACAAACAACGCTTGATTCAATTCTCCTTCAAACTCAGGAAATGTTAGAGGTCGATTATCCATAGCAGATGGTAGGCGGAAACCGTAGTCGACCAGAACCTGTTTACGCGAGCGATCGCCCGCAAACATTCCTCGTACTTGAGGGAGTGCAACGTGTGATTCATCGACAACCATGAGAAAATCATCGGGCATATAATCGAGGAGTGTCCATGGTTGTTCGCCAGGCCCACGTCCTGCCAAATGGCGTGAATAGTTCTCGACGCCTGAGCAAAAGCCTGTTTCGCGTAACATCTCCATATCAAAGTTTGTGCGCTGCTTGAGACGAGCGGCCTCCAGCAGCTTTCCCTCGGATTCTAGTACGGCCAGACGCTCTTCTAGTTCTTGCTCAATGAATTCAAGGGATTTGAAGAGACGTTCACGTGTAGTGACCCAGTGTTTGGCAGGGTAGATATCAAGACGCTGACGTCTGCTCAAAATCTCGCCTGTCAATGGATCAATATCAGTCATACGTTCAATCTCGTCTCCAAAGAACTCAATGCGCACTGCGACATCTTCATAGGCTGGAAAGATTTCTAACACATCTCCCCGCAAGCGAAAGCGACCACGAATGAAATTAGCGTCATTGCGCTCATATTGGATTTCGGTCAGATGTCGCAAAATTTTATCAATGCGGCGCTCTTCTCCTACTTTCAGAGTCAGGACAACATCACCATATTCTTCCGGGCTACCCAGGCCATAGATGCAGGATACTGAGGCGACAATCAAGACATCGCGTCGCTCAAAGAGACTCCGTGTGGCAGAGAGGCGTAATTTTTCAATTTCTTCATTGATCATACTTTCTTTTTCCACAAAAGTATCGGTACGAGCAATGTACGCTTCTGGTTGATAGTAATCGTAATACGAGACAAAGTACTCGACAGCATTGTTGGGAAAGAACTCTTTGTATTCGCTATAAAGCTGTGCCGCAAGGGTCTTATTTGGAGCGAGGACTAAGGTCGGGCGTTGTATCTGTTCAATTATTTTGGCTACAGTATATGTTTTTCCACTACCAGTCACGCCAAGTAACGTTTGATATCTATTGTGGTTGTGAATGCCTTCTGTCAATTGTACGATGGCATTGGGTTGATCGCCGGTTGGTTCAAAAGGTGCTTCAACTTTAAATGCTGGCATGCGTCGCTTTCCTATATTCTTTCACTGATATAGAATATTATTTCCAATTACCTTTCTATTATATCACTAGAACGGTTCAGGATGTCTCGCACCTTCAGGTTGGGGCGGAATGGGCTTTATCCTACCTTAAAGGCGGGTTTGGAACTACCTATGAAGCTCTTACAAACCCGCTACTCTTGATCTCGGCCGAGTATTCCCTGAAGTGGATTGCCGCTAACCTGTCAATATACCCAGTTCAAATTATTCTAGCAAGAAGCTTCCAATTAATTCATGGCGCAGGGCTGCTTTTTTTTCCTCTTCGGCAATTTCTGATTTGTGCTCTTGCTCTTGTCTGATAATGGTAGTAGTAGTAGGAGCAGTCAAGGCGGACTCAAACTCGTCAAGCATAATCTCTTCCAAGAATGTGCTTGGCCGTCTGGTTATTTCTACCCCTTGTGGGGATACATTGGCTGTGTCTGGTGCCATTGCTTGTTTTCTGAGGCTGGTTGTTATCTGGCTATTGGCCTGATCTGCCGTCGCCACTTGTTCCTCACTCAATTTTTTGGCGTTCTGGGGAGGGCGTGATGTTGCAGTTGGGATTGATGCTGTCGGTTGTGCGGGGGGGAGGGGGGCTGTTGGTGCTATGGGCACCTCTAAGGCTAGACGGGTGCCGCTGATCTCAAGGAATATACCCTGACCGGCACGCAGATCAGTAAGTTGCTGATGCAGCTTACGATTTTCCGCTTTCATCTCCTCCATAATGTTGTATTGTTTTTGTATCTCTTGCGCGATAAGATCGAAGCTACTGCCACCCATACTATCTATCTCCTTTAGAAAGGTACGCTTACCCCCAATATGTGATAAGGAAGTTTGCGATACTCCGGTTTATGGATATAGAGACGTATCAACCCAAGGTCAGTAACAATTATAGAGGGTTTAGGCTATCTACCATCTAGAAAAGAAAACGACTTCTATTTGACAATCAATTGGATATTTGAGCTTAGTATGATATCTGGGATAAAGATTTTGTTTGTTGGTTGAGGTGACTCTGTGTTACACTATGAAGGTAAGGTTTATAGTAAGCATCTGGTGATAGAAGCTGGAATTACTCTGCGTTGCTTATATGAATGTATATATATTGTGGACAAGACATTCTTATATACATGTTACTGGCTACATAGTGATACAGATACAGATACAGCTCTATCACTATATCACTATGGTTGTGATAGTTTCCTAGAAGGAAAGTACGTTTAAGAAAAGTACGTTTAAGAAAAGTACGTTTAAGGAACAGAAAAATGAAAGACCGTATTCGAGAAATTTTAAGTTGGTATGCTAGTGAAAATCCTGGTGTTCGCACCAACCTTGCTCGTATGCTCAATCATGGTCGCCTGGGTGGAACAGGGAAAATGGTTATTTTACCTGTAGACCAGGGATTCGAACATGGACCTGCCCGTAGTTTCGCACCTAATCCAGCTGGTTACGATCCACGTTATCACTTCCAGTTAGCAATTGATGCTGGCTGTAATGCATATGCAGCCCCATTAGGATTTTTGGAAGCCGGTGTCTCAGACTATGCAGGCGATATTCCTTTGATTTTGAAATGTAATAGCCACGATGTTCTAAATGATGAGCATGATCCTATCTCTGCTTTGACTGCTGGCGTTGGTGACGCGTTACGCCTTGGTTGTGTTGCCGTCGGTTTTACCATTTACCCAGGGTCTACGGAACGCACACATATCTACGAACAGTTACGTGATCTGACACGCGAAGCAAAAGCCGCCGGTCTGGCTACTGTTGTCTGGTCGTATCCTCGTGGAAGTTCTTTGAGTAAAGATGGTGAGACAGCGGTTGATGTTGTGACCTATGCTGCACAGATTGCAGCACAATTGGGTGCCGACATTATCAAAGTGAAGCTGCCATCTGCGAAGGTTGAGTTGGCCGAAGCTCAGAAGGTATATCAGAAATACGAGATCCCAACCTCAACATTGGCCGAGCGTGTGCATCACGTTATCCAGAGCTCATTTGATGGACGCCGTATTGTTATCTTCTCGGGCGGTGCTGCTGCTGGGGATGATCAGGTGTTCAATGAGGTTCGCGCGATTCGTGATGGAGGTGGTTTTGGTTCAATTATGGGCCGTAATTCCTTCCAGCGCAGCCATGATGATGCAGTTAAGTTCTTGGGCAACATCATGGGCATTTATGAGGGATCTGTACAATAAGTTCGCAGCCTGTTTGTTTTCGCGAAAAAAACTTAAACGTTCTCCCATGCATATCAGTAGGGAGAACGTTTTTTATAGAATAATTATCAGCTGATTATGAAGCGTCGAGAAAAAGCATACCGATATGACGTTATGTAGCAGGTTGGCTGTAATCTTAAATATTTGTAACGGGAAAGTATGCTTTTTCAGTATTTTTAGCGTCTTAAATAATAGAAGTAGGTAGTAACTATTTACAATGCCTATAACTATACAGTTGCAAGCGTCGTTTAAATGCGGCTAGTGCAAAGGTCATCATTCGGTTGTGGCCCTTGCAAGGGCAGTCACAGAGCTACATTCATGTAACTAAATGGCACAAGAGAAAATAGAGAAGGAAGAATGAATATGCGGTGGAATACAGCAGCCTTTTTTGTTGAGCATATGACTTCTAATGAGTTGATTGCTGATTTTCCTAGCTCATTTGTGTTGACAGGACGCACATTTCAAGCAAAGGAGGCCTTTTCATCTTCGTTGCCTGTGCCCTTTGCGATTGGTCAGGTGGGATTGTGGACGGCACTTTGTGATCCTCTGTGTATTATTACCTGGCGAGAGCCAATGTTGGCCGCTTTTTCACGTGAGAGGCGTATTTTTGCCTTTGTCGCGGAGCAGCTCTCGCATACATATGGTTTCTGGTATTTTGTTCATGGTCAATTAATCCGGCATGTTCTTTTTCAGGAAGAGGAATGTGTTGAAGAGATTGGTGAAGTGTTGCCGGAGGAAGATCAAATCAGACAAAATTCGCGAATATATGATAATACATGTATAGTGCATGTCTGGGAGAGCTTGACAGGTTTAAATCAGCCGCAACTCGCCTCTAGTTCTTTCCAAGGATTAGCGAACGACCTCTATAGGTCTTGAGCATTTTAATGCTATACTCAAGACCTATACGCAAGGCTAGTATGTACTACTGGAAAAGAGACTTTTCCTTTCGTGTTATGTCGTGCAAATTTGTCTTAATTCCAGTCCTCAATGCCCACATCATCCCCTTGCTCGGTGAGCCAATGTTCCAGATCGAGTGCGGCCCGACAGCCATCACCAGCAGCGGTAATAGCCTGACGATAGCGATGGTCTGTGACATCACCTGCGGCAAAAACGCCAGGGATATTGGTCATAGTGAACTCGGATGGAACGATATAGCCTGCCTCATCCATATCGATAACACCCTTGAACAAATCGGTATTTGGTTGGTGTCCAATGGCCAGAAAGAAGCCCTGCGTCTCCATAGTGTCATCTTCTCCTGTTTTAACATTATGGATTCGCACACCTGTAACTGCATCTTCGCCAAGAATCTCAGTAACCTCAGTATTCAGCAAAAAGCTAATTTTGGGATGTTGCGTAGCTCGATCTTGCATGATTTTGCTAGCACGTAGTGTGTCTCGACGGTGGACAATAGTCACGTGGCTAGCATAGCGCGTCAGGAAGAGAGCCTCTTCCATCGCAGTATCGCCTCCACCAATCACGATAACGTCTTTCTGTTTAAAGAAGAAACCATCACACGTCGCGCAAGCAGTCACGCCGCGCCCCTGTAGGCGTTTCTCACTTGGTAGCCCAAGCCATTTAGCGCTTGCTCCTGTCGAAATGATTATTGAGCGTGATTTATATTCACCTGTATCTGTTGTTACAGTGAATGGACGCTTGCTAAAATCAATAGAAATTGCATCTTCGGGAACCATCTCAGCTCCGAAGCGCCTAGCCTGAGCTTCAAATTTCTCCATCATCTCAGGACCTAAAATACCAGTTTCAAAGCCAGGAAAGTTCTCGACATCGCTGGTGAGCATGAGTTGTCCACCTGCTTGATAGCCCTGTAGCATTAGAACAGATAAGTCTGAGCGTGCAGCATAAATAGCCGCAGTATAGCCTGATGGACCAGAACCAATAATGATTACGCCATATGTTTTTGACATTTTATATACTTCCCCTCATTTGTGTGATGACCTTGTATCTATTATAACAAAGAGCAGGGTATATTTTATGCCTGGTTGCAAATTAGATGAAATAAAATCTCTAGCGAGAACTTTTGTTGATCATTCGTCCTGTATGGTTTGAGCGTGCCATTGATAGAGGACATGTAATGTATCTACAACAATCTGTTCAAGTGGCGATAATGCCACACGCTCATCTTTGGTATGTTCATTGACAACACCAGTTGAGATGGTAAATGCTTTGATTTGGGGACGAAAGCCTCCTGTATCGCTACCTATAAATGTTGGTTGCATCGTAAGAACTTCTCCTCGTTCTGCCAGAGCGCCCTGATAGACCTGTAGCAGCGGCTCATCAGGACTAATGCAATATCCCTCATTATGCGTGTCAAAGACGATCTCTACGTGCCCTCCCAGGCGTTGTGCCGCATCCTCAAAAGCCTCCTGTATCTCCACTTTGTAGTGTTGCCGTCTTTCATAGGACTCAAAGCTACGAATCTCTCCTTCAATAACCATCGTGCCGGGGATGGCATTACGCGCCGTTCCTCCGCTGACCTTGCCAATGTTAATACGTGTCTGGTCGGATGCTTGTGATCCAGATGGAAAGCGAGCTTGCCGAAAGATTTCGATCGCATTGACTGTTCTAGTGAGATCTTTGCCTGGATGGCCTGATTTTCCACTAATAGTAATCGTAAATGCTTCATAGGAAGCACCTTTGGAGACAACAAAGCTAGCATCAAAAGCATTATCGAATACGATGCCGTTGCTTACACCCCAGGCCGGACCATCAAAGCCATGAGCACCACAGAGGCCAGTTTCTTCCTGAACAGTGAAAAGGATCACGAGAGGTGGCACTGGAAGTTTCTGTTCAATAGCACGACGTAGCACTTCAAGAATAATCGTAATACCTGCCGCATCATCGGCTCCTAAATTCGTTTGACCATCACTATAGAGAACGCCATCATTCAGGATTGGCACATGACCTAATCCTGGAGGAACGCGATCCATGTGAGCATTGAGTAAGAGTGGTGTCCCCTTCCCATCTAATGTAGCGATGAGATTGCCCGCATCATCGACGCATATTTTTAATCCCAAGAGAGAGAGATGTCGTTCAAGGTAAGCACGGACATAAGTTTCCTGTCCCGAAGTACTGGGTAGACCTACGAGTTCTACCAATGTTTGATAAAGCTGATCGGCGTAAATAATCATGCAATTGTCTCCTCTATTTCTTCATAGTATTAGAACGAAACTGCTAGCCACTCGGGTTACAATCATCCAATTGGGGGATGTTAAGTTGTCTTCCTACGTCTATTAAGCTATAATTAAACAATTCTTCGTTTCAGCTTGTGCTGCGCTCTCAGGGGCAAGTCAAAGCCACACCACCTACTACTTTCTTGTACCACATCGTGTGGAGGGGGGATTTCCGTGCATGTCTTCTCGTAGCTCAACGGAATTCATGGGAACACCTGCTGGATTGTTCCACTGGATTCCTGGTGAAATGATTGTGGTTGTGCGCTTAACGCGTGCGCCACTTGACGACGCTCTGGACATGGTGGTTGAGCAGATCCGTATCCAATTGAATACTTTTCTGGCTCGTTATCATCTTTCGCTAGATCTTTATGGTACTGCCGGACGTTGGGATGATAGTCCGACGATGCCACCTGTCCGTCGTCGAGCCTTTGTCTTTGGTCGCCATCGTCAACAGCCGTTGGTCGCAATTTTTTTTCACACTCGTCATCTTGAAGACCAGCAAGGCGACCCATTGCCGATGGCACTTTCTTATATTCATGCTCATTTAGAATATTTTGCTCAGATCGGTCTACATATTATATCATCGATGCCGAATTGGCTGGTGACTGCTGCTCCATCCCTCTATAGTGATGGCGGCCCAGCAGTACCTCCTCGCCCGGCTCCGGAGATGACTATGCAGACATCACCGCATACATTGCCCGGTTGGCATCTCAAATTTTTGCCGCAGAATCTCATATTAGATACAAAAAATGCCGAAGATGTGCTCGTTGTCGTGCTTGATACGGCCCATCATCCTGATCGTATTCGTAGTGCTGCAACACGTCCGGAGCTACGCCGTAACTGGTTACTCCAGAGACTCACCGAAGATATACGCGCCGAAGATGGCTCTTTTGTTGTGGAATATGACCGTTATGCATTGACGAACGATGTGCGTACCGGTCACGATGCATCGCATCAGTCGCGGTATTATCTTATGCCTGATCATGGTCTTTTTGTTTCCGGTATTATTCGGGATCTCGCTCCACGGACGCATATTCGTCTGGTGCGAATTCTGAATGATTTTGGTGGAAGCGATCTCTACAGTCTCTTTGCAATACTGACTGATCTGGAACGTGAACTAATTTCAGGGACTATTCGTCGCTTGGTGATCAACCTGAGCTTGACCATCATGCCAGATATCCGCCGTCTTCCCTATCTCTGGTTTCAAGATCGCCAATGGCCAACCTCTCAATTGATAGGTGCACAGCGTGCTCTGACACAGATCGAAGACGGTTTGCGTTTGTTATTTGATAGCCTATACGCGAATGGCGCGCTGATTGTTGCCGCAGCAGGTAACGACTCAATACTTGCGTTACAGAACGATCTGCCACCACGTCCGCCACGCGCTCCTGCCAGGTATGAATCGACACTGGGTGTTACATCGATAAATAGCAATTTTTCACCTTCTAATTTTGCTAATGCAGCTAACCTGCCTTCATATGAGGCTGGCGTTGCTACTCTGGGTGGTGATGGACCCGGTATGCTGGATAAGCATGGTTTGCCCGATGCGGTGCGTGGTGTGTTTATTGCGCCAACTTTTCCGTCCGGTGAGCTTAATAGTAGCGGGTGGGCAGATTGGAGTGGTACTTCATTTGCAACCCCCATGATGAGTGCTTTAGGCGCACATTTGATGGCTCAAGGATGGTCAGCGGCCAATATTATTGCGCGCCTCTCTTCGGGTCAAGAACAACACAGCGATATTTTATTTGGTGCACCTCCTGATGTTGCGAGTTTGCTTGCCAATATTATCTATGTGCAACAGCGTTTCGGATGATAAAGAAATAAAGAGATTACATAAAACTGGCTGATTTCTGGGCGATATGGAAATAAATGTTTTATGCGGAATGTTGTGGTAAATGAAGTATCAGTTCTTGACGCTTCATTTTGTGTGAGTTACAATACACCTAAATGTACTTGTTAACCCAATGTTTAATTTGTCTGGAATATAAGGGGTTGTATTGTTGCCCCTTTCGGAGAGGTGAATTTATATGATTGAGCAGGAACAGCAGTCAGCGATTGAGACAAGCATTCTCACGATGACTTCAGCCGCATCTGATAAAGTTCGCGAGCTGATCAAGCAGGAAAATGATCCTGCTTTGGGTCTGCGCGTGTTTGTCGCTGGTGGCGGATGCTCGGGTCTTCAGTATGGAATGACCCTCGACGAGGAGCAAGATGGGGATACAATCGTCTCTCTGGGCGATATCCGCGTTTTCGTCGATGATATGAGCTTGGGTTATATCACAGGAAGCGAAGTCGATTATGTCGATAGCTTGATGGGTGCTGGCTTCACTGTCAATAATCCGAACGCAGTTTCAAGCTGCGGTTGTGGCCATTCGTTCAAAACTGCCGATGGTGGTGGTGAGAGCGAGGCTCGTAGCTGCGGTTGCGGTCACTAAGTAATTAGGTGCGATTGAGTAGCAGTTGACTGCTACTCAATTTTTTAATGGAAAAGGTTCCCTTGCTAACAAGCGAGGGAGCCTTTTTGGTCTACTATATCTACGCGGATCGTATTATTCGTCTTCATCATCTTTACTACTTGCGTCATTGCCAGGTGCATCAAGCGTACGCTGAACAAGACCAGGCATGTCACGAGCAAATTTGGAATTGGCAACAACTTTCTGTGCTCCTGCTTGCAGCGCTTTTGCACGTGCATCTAGATCCATATGTGATCCGAATGCCAGTACCGGCAGATGCTGCGCGCGTGCAGCCTGAATAGCCGCTTCCCAATCCACTCCCTTGGTGGCAATGTTAATGATCGCAAGACTTGGAATACTGCTATCGTGTGCACTAATTTCCTGTTCGAAGGCAGTCAGTGTACGTACAATAGTCGTATTCATGTCATAATGGCGCAATGTATCACGAATTTTCACCGCGAAAAAGAGATCTTTTTCTAAGGCGATAATGGTTGTGGTCACAACATACTTCCTAGTCTTCTGGGCTTTCGTAGACGGGATGACGGAAGAGATCCCCTAATTCCTGATTAATAAGTGCGGGATTCGTATAGAGATCAGGTGTCAGAACATGATGTGTCCCATTGCAGTAGGGTTTATCACATTTTTTATTATGACTGGTTTCTAGCAAAAGGTTGCCATTCTCTACACTGGCCCAGATGTGACGACGCGAATAGCCATCGCCCCACTTGAAGATCAGACCATCCTTGTAAGCATCGAACCGTCCCTGTCCATAGAGAAAGTCGCGATTGAACATCTCCAGCATCGGACGGATGTGACTGGCCTCAATAACCTGTGCAGTGGGAGGTGACATGCTAGTTGTTGCTTCCGCTGCCAGATCTTGCGGAGGAATGAACAGTTCACGTGAAGAATGTTGCTCTGTTCTAATCATCTGCTTAATCATATCGCCTTCCTCATTGCTCAGACCGTGGCCCTGTCCCAGGATTGGCGCTTTGCCAGATTGTGGTGGTTGTTCAGATTTGAATTTGCCGGACACAATAGAACTCCTTGCTTACTCTTGCAATTGCTAAAACATTGCATCAATAGGTCTTGTCATAGCTTACAACGCCAGGCAAATCCGTACAAGTTTTTCCAGCATTTCAATACTAGAGGGCGACCAAATATTGGTCCGGTTGAAAATCTCGTTAGTGAGCTCTATACCTTCTTTTCTATTGAAGGGGCTCCCAGCGATCCAGGTCGTCGCGTGCTCTTAGCTCATGCCTATGAAGCCTATGCTGGTTTGCGCGAGGAACCACCGTTTGCTTAAGTGATTTCAACTAGAGTATCTGTATGTCTGGCTGAAGTGGAATTTCTAGTATGATGATGGTACCGTGATTTGGTTGTGGCCGAGGAATTGAGTGGATATTTATGGTACCATGCGCTGCACGCACTTTGAGTTCAGCTTTAAAGAGACTGGTTTTCTCCGGTGGAATATTGTGTGTATCAAAGCCGCGTCCATCGTCAGCAATCTCGACTTTGAGTACACCATCATTCCAAAACGTACGGACCGTCGCGAAGCTTGCACCAGCATGGTTATAGATATTGAGTAAAGCTTGTGTCACAGTATATGAGATGGCTTCAGCGATTTTTTGTCCCTCTTCCGTTTGTTCTAAATCAGGGCTAAGCCCATCAATGGCCCAGAGATCCGGTTTGACTTCAAGTAATGATTCTGGATGGAGTAGTGGCACGTCTTCTCTGATGAGCTTTTCTAGATGTAGTCTCAAACCCAGGCTACGGCGTTGATAGGCATCTTCGACCAGCAATTGCAGGCCACGCAGATCTCTTTCGAGTTCCTCGCTAATCGTGCGCACTTTCCCCAGGGCTTCGATTGTTTGAGTGGCTGCGACCTTGCCATCTGAACTGCGTTCGGCTTCGAGCTGGAGTTTATGTTGCCAATAGCCTAGTAAGGAACGAATGCGTAGTGCTTGCTGTTTTGGCTGATCATGAATACGCTGCGAAAGTAGCGAGCGTAGATGAGCATCGGCATGGAGTAAGAGTGACGTGGCCTGTGTTAATTCTGCGTTTGTCTGACGTAATACGTCTGCTGTTTTTTGTTGCTCTTGTAAAGCTGCTTCACGCTGGCTAAGTGTGATGTTCAAGCGCCCCATTAAGCGTAAAGAACGGATTGCATAGAGCAAGATCAGCGGATAGATAGCAGCTAGAATATAAAATAAAGAGAGTGGTAAGAGTGTTTTGCCTAGCAACAGAATGGGGAGTACACCGAAACAAAAGCCTAAGCCAATACCACCGATCCATAACGTGAGCAGATCTCCCAGGTAATGGCGAACGTGGGGAGGGATAATGGATTCGATGCTGCCATTCTGGCGCGTTGTGTGAGGCCAGATACCGAGCATGTGCACTATTGAGGTAATACCAATACTCAGGCTAACTAGACCACCAATCAGTGCATAACCGAGGCTCAACTCGATATTCGTTCTTAGCGGAACGTGTCCAAGTAGTAAGAAGCAGATCCACTCGTAGACGATGAGCAACAATAAAGGGGCATAAGGAAGTCCATCAATCAGCCAGCTTGGATTGCGTCCTTTGCTCATGGCAACGGGCCGGTAGTTCAGACTGAGATGGATGAATGCGGCTCCTAATAGCGCAAAAGAAGGAATCCACAGCATTTGCGCAACAAAATCTGGTGGTGCGGCGGTGTTGATATTTCCCCAATGACTGGATAGAAGAAAGAGCATTGCCGCCGGTAGCATCGTCAGGCCCTCGACTGCGCCTGTCCATTCCGACGATCTCGCAAGCAGCACAAGGCCAACGATGAGCCAACTGGCACCAGCTAGAAAGGTAATACCATATGTTTGCCACCACATATCAAAGGTAAAGATAACGGCTGGTCGCGTGACAGTAATCTGTGCCATTTTATCCCCTTGCGCTGTATATGTAATCAATTCATGGGGATGCGTATGTTGATAGGCTTGTTGTAAACCGGCAACGCCGTTGATGTGATTAACGGCCGTGATATGAACATCATTAGTGAGTGAACCTGCTGGAACAGCAAAAGGAGGAAGATCGGGTGGGATTGAAATGATAGTGATTTTTCCATTTGTGCTATCGGTATCAATCGTCCAGGTGAAACCACCGAATATTTTACCAATCTCGCCGAGCAAACGAAAATGTCCTACTCCACTGATCAAGAGCAGGATCAAGGCGACGATCAGATACAACATTGTGAGTTTAGGGCGTATGCGCTGCCACCAAACATGTGTTATATGCTGTTCAGTGAAAAAAATGGTGAGCACGATTAAGTGTAGCATTTTCAGCTTTATGTATGCAAGCAGACAAGTAGCTTTTCTTGAGAATTTTCTTGGCTTGTGCTATAATTTCTATATTGATACCTGCATGATTGTGCATATATGCGTGGAAAGGATCGATTGTATGGCTATAAAAACGGTTACCTCTCAGCTGCCTGTAGGCGTAACGACGTCAGATGAAGGGTGCTCGGTACGTGTTATTCATATGGAGCACGTCCTTGAGATTCAGCGCCACTTGCTTCAGGGAACTGATGCCCTTCGTATTGCGGCTCTTTTCTCTGTGCTCAGTGATCCTACCCGCGTGCAAGTAATGCATGCACTGTTATGTGCACCGACTGGTGAACTATGTGTCTGTGACCTGGCTAGCGGTCTTGGACGCGACGATAGTACGATTTCGCACCAGCTACGCGTTTTACGTCAGCAAAAGATTGTTGCTATGCGTAAAGCGGGCCGTGTAGTCTATTATCGGCTGGTTGATGAGCACATTCGACAATTGCTGCGTATGAGCATTGATCATGTTGGCGAGCCGCAAGCGTGGGAGGAGTAATTATGAGCTTAGGGCATACACAAGCCCATACGCACGATCATACACATGGTATGGCACGTCGAAGTTTACGCACCGCCTTTTTCTTGAGCATGATCATTTTGCTTGCAAGTATTGTTGGTGGCATACTATCCCACTCGTTGGCCCTCCTCTCAGATGCTGGTCATACACTGACTGACCTGTTCGCGTTAGGATTAGCATGGTTCGCGGCAAGTCAGGCTGAACGACCTTCTGACGAACGACAAACCTATGGTTATCATCGTGTGGGTATCCTCGTGGCTCTACTCAATGCGGTGATATTAATCCTCATTGCGATTGTCATCACTTGGGAAGCTATTCAGCGGTTTCAACATCCAACGCCGGTTGAGCCCCTCATTATGTTTATCTCAGCTGCTGTAAGTATTGCTATAAATCTTTCCATTGGTTTCGGTTTACGCCGGGAAAAGCATAATCTTAACGTTCGTGCGGCTGCACTCCACGTCTTTGGTGATGTGGGAGCCTCTGTAGGAGTCATCGTAGCGGGTGTCATCATTCTTTTTACAGGTTGGCTTTTTATGGACCCTTTGCTCTCGGTTGGCATTGCGATCTTTATTGCCTTTGGAGCCTGGGGTATTGTGCGTGAAACCACCAATATCTTGCTTGAGGCCGTGCCACGAGATATCTCTCTAACCCGGATGGTGGTGGATATTAAAGCAATTGTAGGAGTCAACGATGTGCATGATTTGCACGTCTGGCGCATCGCTAGTGGTATGTCTACCCTTTCTTGCCATGTTTCCATTGGTGATCTAACTCCAGGAGAGAATGCGCGTATTTTAAAAGAAATTAATATGATGTTACAGACGAAATACGACATCAGCCATGCTACTATTCAATGTGAGTGCAAAGATCATGTGCAAGCGTGTTGTCAGGATGAAAGTTTGTATTGTCGGTTGGGAACCACTGATCACGAGCATGCCGATGATGATCATCAGGTTATCGTCTTGTCATCAGAGGCAGTCCATCATCAACACTGATAGTCTGATGTAAACTAAAGAAGGTGCATCAATGCAAACATCACAATCGCATCGTTCCTTAAAGGAGAAACAGCGTCAGGAACGAGAAGCTTTAATCCTCCAGGTTGCGGAAGAGGTGCTACTAGAACGAGGATACCATGAAACCTCTATGGATGAAATTGCCAGTCGAGTTGGGATTGCTAAAGGGACCGTTTATCTTCATTTTTCAGGGAAAGATGATTTGATTGTGGCGATTGTTGCGCGTGATATGCAAGAATTTCTGTCGCAGATTGATGGAGTTCTTGATGCTCAGCCCACTCCTAAAGCAAAGCTCAAGGCTTTATATCATTTGAGGTATACTGGTTTTTTTTACAAAAGAGCTCAACTTTTCTCCACACTTCATCATAGCATTGATATGCGGCACTTGTTTATGGAGAAAGGGAGTTGTATGCAAGATCTATGGGATGATATAACCAGACATATTGCGCAGTTACTTGATGAGGGGAAAGCTGCCGGTGAATTCGATCCTGCCTTGCCAACTAACGTCATGACCAGCGCTTTTATTAGTCTGCTTTCGCCCAAGAACTATGAACGTCTCATTGCCGAAAAGAATATATCATCAGAAGATATTATCGCCTGTGTTGAAAAGATATTCTTTAGAGGCATTGCTGCACATAAAAAGTAAGGTACAGGTAAAACTTATCTTGCCATTCACAGTGTCTCGTCCTATATTGTATGTTTGGTAGGCTCTGGTGCTTAAGCTCTCAAAACATACCATCCATACAATATGACTTTAAAAGCGCTAAAGGCACTGAGGTGTCAAGAGAAGCAGCAGTGAATAGTCATAGCTATTCGCCGCTGCTTCGAAGTTTATACACTTTAATTGCTACTTGTAACGTTAGCCAGTTACCCCGTTCTTGTAAGTCGATATCACACAATGACTGGAGCCGTTCCAGGCGTTGAATGAGCGTATTACGGTGGACGAAGAGTTTCTCAGATGTTTTAGTCAGATTGCCGGCACATTCTAGATACGTTTCTAATGTATCTAGCAGATCGGTGTTTTTTCGCTGGTCATAATTGTCGATATGAGCGATTTGATCCTGATAGACGTCACGTAAATCGTCCATATGCGCGATTTTATAGAGGTAGCGGTAGACTCCAAGGTCATTGAAATGTGTCACAATGGGTGGATGTTTACCATCGCTTGCTTTAGAATCTTGTAAATTCTGCCCCATTTGTAAGGCTTCATTGGCTTCTGCGAAACCCCGCCGATAGTCGTTGATGTATTGACAGGTATTGCCGATGCCGATGGAAAGAAAGACATCATATTCATTGCGCATCTGGAGCGAGAGATCTTTCAGCCAGATTTTTAAACGTGCCCCACCTGGATCTTTACTTAATGGAGTAATACAGGTAATGAGATTTTCATGCTCATAGAAGACCGAACCAGAATAGTTATCCTGAATACGACGGCGGATGATGCCACTCATCCTTTTGTACGCAGCCTGTAGGGAGACTCCTTGCGCATAGTTTGTATTGGTGTCTGTGGCAGCCGGAAACTGAGTGTTCCGTCCTCGCTCTGTTTTGCCTGGCTTCTGTGCCGAAGGCGTTTCATCCCAGCGAGCATCTACATGGGTAATTTCAACCATAACAGCTGCATGTGGCCTTGTCAGATCACAGCCCAGGAAATGAGCACGTTGGCGCAGTGAATCTTCAGAGTCGCTGGTGCCTTGCATAAGATCATCAAAGAACCCTTTCACCAGATTTTTTTGCGCTAATTGGTTTACCAGATAGCTATTTTTAATGGCGATAGCGGCCTGATTCGCAATGGTCGTTAGGAGTATCTGATCTTCTGGTGAATAACGACGTGTCTTATTTGAATAACAATTGATCAAGCCTAGTTGTTCAGTACCAGCGATCAGTGGTGCCGAAATCAAAGCGCGATACTGGTTATCTTTGAGAGGGTTGAGCCGTTCGAGTGTATGTTCGTTTTCATGATCCAACTCGAAGGTCTTATGGGAACTATCTGTGGTTTGATTTGCCTCGTTGAGTTCACGGAGACGTTCCAATGTTGTACGATCAATATCGATGGCGCGGAATTGACCGCGATCATTGAGATTAGGCGAGGTGGCACGTACTGTGAGGCGTCTGGCCTGGCGTGAGGACTCCAAATCCCGTTCGCGGGCTTGATCCATTAACATAATGACGCAAAGATCCACTTCCATAAGTTGGACTGTCAACGTAGCCAACGAACGCAGCATATCATCAAGATAAAGCCCCGAACTGATAGTCTGGCTTAGTACTGACAAGGTTGTCAGCGTGCTAAGCTTTCGCTGTGTGTTTTCGTACAGCTGCGCATTTTCGATGGCACTGGCAACCAGCGAGGCGGTGTTGCTAATAAATATACGATGTTGTTCCGTGAACTCATGAGGTGCAATCGCCTGTGCCGTAATTACACCAATTAAATGACGGGTTTTGGTGATAATAGGTACAGTCATAATCGATTGAAATTTTTCTTCTTCGAGCTCCGGAAAATAGCAAAAACGAGGATCTTCTAAGGCCTCGTCTGTAAGAAAAACCGGCTGCCGATGCAGAGCTACCCAACCAGCAATACCTTCACCTACACCCATTGTGATTTTACCTACTAGATGACGATGCTGCTCATTTGTACTTGCTAGGATGAGCCGCTCTTTGTCTTTGTCATAGAGGTAGATAAAAGCGATGTGACAGGATGTGGCGCGGACGACGGTGTCCACAAGGTGACGTAACACTTCATCAAGCCTCAACGTTGAGCCAACTGTTGAAATGACTTCATTAAGCAGATCGTTTTCCTGGGTTCGCAATTCGATCTCTTGGCGTAGCGCGCTATTCTCTGTGCGTAGCTGTTCGTGCGTTTGCTCCGAGTCGGCGTCCGAGAAAGGGGGAAGCTGATGATTTGTACTTGCCTTGAAAGACATACAACCTCCTGATTTGACAAATGATAGCACAGGTGTGCATCTGATACCACCGCTGCAATCATTGGAACCGTGGTTGTTGTAGAAGCCTCAAACCCTGTGTAAAGATGATACATTACACGTATGCGGACGGACGACCAAATAGTGTAAGAGTATGAGAGCGTTACACCATTGGTCGCCCTTTACAGGTTAGCTTCATATGGATACTCCGTCCATAACTATATATGAGCCATTGTACCCATTTTATTTCGCTACGTCTAGAGTCTCTACTCTCTTTACATAAATTTGGTCGAAAATCAACAGCCATGGCAACCATAATTGTCCTTTTGTTATGAACTTTTGCGCTATGTATCGTTTTTTTTCTGCAAAGAATGCATTTTTTGCCAACCCTCTTTTCAAGGTTTTTCATTTTTAGTGGCATAGAGGCCAAGATTCTATGATTATCCATCTATAACTCAATTTGAGGAGATGGATTTTTTTTCTATAGTCACCATAATTTTTTTGTTTCTAGTTGACAATATATAAACTTCTCCTGTTATAATGAAAGGAGCTGACCTTCATATTTTGTACAGTGCTGTATATAAGCGTATGGCTTTTTTTTGTATTGTATGACATCCTATTTGATTTCCATTTGATTTCCGTAAAGGAGATAAGTGCTTTGGCTGCAGATACTATTGAGACTACTCTTGCTGAGAGTGGCATTGAGACACATGGCATTGAACGTGTTTCTCCCAATGCAAGAACACATGTAAGGATTTTTGATAATTTTACGATGTGGCTCTCGGCAAATCTGGTCCTTTCAACCGTTGCTCTAGGCACGTTGGCGGTACCTGTCTTTCATCTTGGATTCTGGCAAGGCGTAGCAATCATCGTTATTTTTAATGTGTTAGGTGTGTTACCTGTTGCTTTTTTCTCAACGCTGGGACCCAAACTTGGTCTGCGCCAGATGACTATTACTCGCTTTTCGTTTGGTTGGTGGGGGGCTGTCATTCTGGCTCTTTTTAACATTGCGGCCTGTATCGGGTGGTCGGCAGTGAATGTGATTGTTGGGGGGCAACTAGTACAAGCTTTGAGTAATGGAGCCATTCCTGGCTGGGTCGGCATTATCGTCATTGCGTTGCTTACAACAATTGTCAGTATTTATGGGTATAAATACGTTCATTACTATGAGCGTTTTGCCTGGATTCCGATGGCGATTATCTTCATCGTATTGATCTTTCTCGCCAGTTCGCATACTGTGATAGTTCCTGCACCAGCTTTTACTATCGGGACGGCATCTGCCATGATCTCCTTTGGTGGTGCTATTTATGGCTTTGCGACTGGATGGAGCTCATATGCGGCTGATTATAATGTAAACCAGCCTGAAGAGACAGCCGCCAGTCGTGTGTTCTGGCTGACATTTCTCGGTGTCACAATTCCTCTCATTATTTTAGAGGTTTTGGGTTTAGCTGTGTCGACTGTTGCTGTGTATAGTGCTGCTACCACTGGTCTGACCCTGGGATTAGTATTAAAGCCTTTGGGTGGTCTTGGTACTATAATTATGATCTTGCTTGGGTTAAGTGTAATTGCGAATAACATCCCGAATGATTATAGCCTCGGGTTGACCGTGCAGGTATTAGGGCGACCTTTCCAAAAGGTAAACCGTGCTGTCTGGACATTGGTTGGCGCAGTTGTTTATGTCCTGATTGCTATTCCTTCTTCCGCTAATTTTAGTGCCACATTGGATAATTTTCTTTTGTTGGTCGCATACTGGCTTGGGCCGTGGAGTATTATTTTAATCTTGGAACATTTTGTTTTCCGTCATGGAAAGTATAATGTCGAGGATTGGAATACACGTAGCAAGCTGCCCATTGGGTGGGCTGCAATTATCGCGATGGCTCTAGGATTAGTCGGCGTGTATCTGGGCGCATCACAGTCGCTGTTTGAAGGTCCGCTTGCGATGGCATTGGGAGGAATGGACGTTGGCTTTGAGTTGGGTTTGATCATTGCCGCTATTGTCTATTTCATCTTACGTCCCATCGAATTGAAGCAGACTGGTCGTTAGCATTCTATTGATGATAGTAAAAATATCCTTCTTCTACGAAGGATATTTTTTTACCATTGCATGTTTTTAAAAATAGACGTGAGGTTGCCACGACGATATCCGCTCGTAGTGTCCTGCGTCGTGGAGCAGAGACGCATATTGATGAGCATCGTGTTACTTTTCGTCCCCTATCAACGCAAGCATGAGTAGCGTACTGACAGCTTAGACAATATTAATAGCTCTACCAATCAAAATCGAGAAAATCGTCATCGCAATGAGTGCTTGTACTATCATCAACATTTTGGCTCGATGGGTCAATGGAAAGGTATCTGTAGGACTGAGCGCTGTTGATGCGGTGAAAGCCACAAAAAGATAGTCTAAAAAGTGCGCTACCCAGCCTGAACTATTGCCATCTGTTTGCTGAGGAAAGAGTAAATCAGCGGCTTTATGTCCAGTCTGAAAGCGTCTGTGCGGACCATGTCCATCGATCTCCCAATACCATAGTGCAAAGACAAGTATATTGGAGATATACAATGAAACTCCTGTACGCAGTAAGTTGATTGCTTGAAGCCCTTCATGGCGTTGGGGGAGGGTGATAACCAGCAATATAACTCCAATAGCCAGAGCAATTGTTATAATACCTAAAACGATGAATGCGCTAATGCGATTAATATGTGGACTAAAGGGATGCTGGATGAGATGAGCTGTCGTACCAGGAAGAATGACGATGATTTCGATTACTAAAGGTAGCCAGCTTGGACCTAATGCGATAGATGCAGGTAAAATAGCATAAATGACTCCAAAGAGTAGCGCTGCCAGTGTAGCGACCCACAATGGTGCTACTTTTGTGCCCTTTTTGTTCATGTGGCTGTCCACATGTGGGTCAGGTGCCTGCTCTGATTGCTGATCATTGAATTGACTCATGTTTTTGTCTTGCCCTCTTTTCCCAATACAGCCAGGGTCTTGTTGTATTGTAATACACATCGCACTCTTAGATAAATTTGTCTGTTTGAAAGTTGTATTTTCAGAATAACGTATGATCGTATTTGCTGGTATTTGTAGGCATCGCTTATGTCTCTGTCACCCTCATTATGTAATTAACGTGGTAAGATGACAATTTGTTCATATTTATCTAGACTTGATGCAAATTCACATGTATTCTGATATAGTAAGGTATAATACTCACTTAAGCGCTGCTTAGAATACTGAAGGATTTGAAAATGGTAGCAATGGAGGCAGAGGGGGTATCTATGACGATGGAAGTGGAGCAATGGAGCGAGCAGATTAATCTCGCGATTGTATTACAAGCACTGTTCAATGATTTTAGTGCGATCACTGATTATCGTACTTTACGCGATAATCTTCCACGGCGTTTAGCAGCATTGCTCAAATGCCGTTGTGTACTCCTCTATCTCCGTGTGGATAATACATTACAGCTTGTGTCGGGATCCTTTGATGATGTACCTGGCTGGTCAGCCGCCTTACTTGCCGTCGCACATGTCAATCCAATCGATATCCATGGTGATGAGCCAGAAGCGTGTGCTTGGCGTGAACAACGTGTAGTGCAACAACCTGCGATAGGACCCACTACCTATATAGCCGTGCCCCTGGTCTATCGACAGCGAACGATTGGAGTGCTGGTGCTGTTGCGTGGGCGTGAGCATGAGGAGACTGCAGGCGAGTCAGCGTATCCACTATACTGGACTGCGGGCTCAGGCGACGTAGTAACGTCGGTGGCGGGTGTGGTGGCCCTTCTCCTGGAGGATACACGTTTGCTCGAACATGATCGCGAACGCATCTATGAACTTTCTCTGCTGAACAGTATCAGTAGCCAGATGAATCGCTCTGTTTTTGAGATTGAACGTTTACGCAGCGTCGTGCTACAACGGACACGTGAGATCTCGAAGGTTGATCTCTGTGAGGTGCTTGAGCCATCGACCCATCTCGAGGATGGCTCCTGGATTACCGCCCGTTTGCGTACACTCTTATTCCAGCGTTTGCGTAAGCAGCGTTCTTTGCTCCCAATTATTATCGAGCGGCCTGGTGATGGTAAACATGCATATGTGGATGATTATTTCGAGGAACTTCCTGCTCGGATCAACACTTTTTTTGCTTTCCCTTTACTAAGTAGTCAACCTCTGGCATCCGGGGCTAGCGAGATGATGGAGCAGTACAAATCCAATGAAGGTCCGACGTATCTCTTTGGGTGTGTTGTTGGTGGATATTATCGCCCCTGGAAAATGCGCCAATCTGAGATTGCTCTGTTGCAAGTTGTGGCAAGTCAGGCTAGTGCTGTGTTGGAAAATATGCATCTGGTTGAGGAAGCGGTGGTGGCGCGTAATGAGGCTCAGCAGCTTTTGCATCAGGTCTTAGAGGATCAACACTTGCATGCCTTGATCCTTGAAAGTGTACCATGTGGACTGATTGCAACAGATCAAAATGACTGTATTCATACCTTCAATCGGGCCGCTGCAATTATGTTGGGATATCATCCTTTCGAAGTACTCGGTCAACCATTGCAGAAAATTTTGGATATACGTGCGATGACTTCGTCAAATTCAATGACTGCTACCACCCGCCCAACGCCATTCTGGCAGCAAGAAGCCTTTATGACTGGTATGCATATTGGAGAGGCACGAAGCGAGACAGTTATCACGGTTGATCGCTATGGGCGCAAATTGGTGTTAGATGTTGACGTGCGAGCGCTCTATGATGCTGCTAGTACACAAATGGGACTACTGACCACCTTTAACGATGTGACTTTGATGCATCAATTAGAGGAGGAGAAGCATCGCCTAGATCGATTGGTTTCCTTAGGAGAAATGGCGGCCAGTGTCGCCCATGAGGTCAGGAATCCTCTGGCTTCGATCAAAACGTCGATGCAAATGCTGCACGATGACTTGAATGAAGCGAATATAACTATGTCAACGCCAGAACAGGAAGAAAGTCAACATAAATGGATTCAGTCATCAGTCTCTGTCGTACTGAAAGAAGTAAAGCGTCTCGATACAATTGTACGCGACCTCCTACTTTTTGCCAGACCAAGACAACTTCAACGCACGCGCTGTGATATTGTTGAGTTATGCGAACAGGTGTTTAGCCTCGTTCAACATCAATGTACAGACGCGAATATAGAAGTTCATCGCATCTTTGACGATCTTCCCTCTATTTGGATTGATCCAGGCCAAATAGAGCAGGTCCTTCTGAATCTTTATCTCAATGCAATTCAAGCTATGTCTGATGGTGGCATTCTGACCCTCGCCTGTCATTATATCTCGACTGAACAGGCACTTTACGATACCGCAGGTTCTGATTGTCCTCCAACACAGAAGCCTTCTGGTACTTCGGGAACGGCTGTCAGTGCCTATGCCTGGCTGATTGATCAGCATGTAACACAGAAAGAATTTCGTGTGGATCAATGGCTTGAAATTATCATTAGAGATACTGGTGTTGGCATAACTGCTGACCAATTACTGCATATCTTTCAGCCGTTTTATACGACGAAGGCTCATGGTATTGGATTAGGACTGGCCATTACACGGAGATTGGTCGAGGATCACGGTGGCTATTTGCGTATTGAGAGTCAGTTTGGCTACGGAGCAACGATTGCAGTTAGGATGCCATTTTTCGCTGAAATTCTCATCAAAGAGGCTATAGATGATCGACAGACATAGGTGATCACCAACTGTCAATGGAAGTGTGAATAGTGTGAGTGTTGTTGTTTGAGAGGTGTATCTCATGGGTTTGACCATTCTTATTATTGATGATGAACCATATCTGCCACATCAGTTCGCACGATTTTTGAAGCGCTATAACTATGACGTTCTTACCGCGAGTGATGGCGAGGCTGGTTTGGCGGAACTTCGTCATCGTACTATCGATCTTGTTTTGCTCGATCTGCGTTTACCAAAGTTGAGTGGTTTGGAGGTATTGGCTCAGATGCGCACGTTTGATCCCGATATGCCTGTTATTATGTTAACTGCATATGGCGATGTACAAACTGCGGTGGCTGCGATGAAGCTTGGTGCCTCTGACTATTTACTCAAAGGCTTTGATCTTGATGAGTTATTGCTGGTAGTCCAGCGTGCGCTCGCAACAAGTGCGATGTCTCGCGAGTTGCGTCAGTTACGTAAAGAGCGGAGTGATAACTATCATTTTAAGTATGTTGTTGGGCATAGCGAACGCATGCGTGAGGTTTTTGATCTCGTGTCACGTGTAGCATGTAGCGAGGCATCAGTCTTGATTATGGGAGAGAGTGGGACGGGGAAGGAGGTTGTAGCGCGAGCTATTCATGAGCAGAGCAATCGGGCTACTGGTCCTTTCCATGCCATGAATTGTGCTGCTATTGCCAGTCATTTGTTAGAAAGTGAACTTTTTGGCTATGAGCCATATGCTTTTACTGATGCCAAGAAGCAAAAGCGTGGTTTGCTCGAATTGGCTGAGCGCGGGACGCTCTTCCTCGACGAAGTTGGTGAGATGCCGCTCGATATGCAAGTAAAGCTCTTGCGCGTATTAGAGACACGGACTTTTTTTCGTCTAGGAGGAAGTAAGGAGGTTAAGTTAGATGTGCGCGTGCTAGCCGCTACGAATCGCGATCTGGAACAAGCGAGGAGCGATGGTTCATTTCGTAAGGATCTCTATTACCGTTTTGCGGTACTGACTATTATGTTACCGCCATTACGTGAGCGTCCAGCTGATATTCTGTTATTTGCATCACGTTTTATTGATGATTTTAATAGAACAATGGGTCGCAATGTGTCTCGTATTTCGTCTGAGGCGCAGCAGTTATTGCTTGCCTATGCCTGGCCGGGAAACATTCGTGAGCTAAAAAACGTCATTGAACGGGCAATGATTCTGGGGAGTAGCGATGAAATACTCCCAGCTCATTTGCCACATGAGGTTGTCGGGCAGGGAGAGTATGGGGGGATCGCCTATAATGATCCATGGGAGCAATGGTTGAACGCACGACCAGTCAGTTCGGTCAGCCTGGACGATATCATTGCTCGCATGGAGAGACATCTCGTGCGTTGGGCATTGGAGACCACTAAACATAATCGTACTCAGGCAACTGAACTACTAGGATTGGCAAAAGTTGATCAGTTGCGCTATCTCATGAAGAAACATGGCATCGAATAAAGCCGTGTATAGTGTTCTTGAATGCATATGGGTATTACTGCTATTTTTGGAAATAAATAGTACTCTGATCAACTTGGTAAGATAAGAGTTCAGCTTCTAGTTCTTTCCAGGCTTCTTGCTCTATCTCGGCATTACTAACGCGGGCTTCTTGCTGCTGCATTGCTCGTTGGAATTTGGCTGTGACGTGCTGACGGAATTGCGCGAGAATAGGATGTTGAAAATCTGGCTCAGGCATGACGCGCAATTCAATCATGGTAGGATCGTAAAAATCATCTTTATCAAAAGCGAGTGAAATGAGATCGCTAAATGTAGTTAGCAGATTGAGGCGTGGCTGCGAAAAATAACCTACTTGTGTACTTGATGCAAGGAGGCAGCCAGCAATACGGCCCTCAAAGCGAATGGGGTGGGCGGCTGCGCTGACCTCAAAGGTATCCTGGACAGCAGGCGAGGTTTTACTCTGCTGAAGATTATCATTGCTGATGATATGGCGAACCTCAACAGTATAACCAGAGAGAGACTCGAGGCCGAGAAAGAGTACATCATGTTCAAGATCTGCTGCCCAGGGAAAGGTTCCTTTGCCCGCACGTTCGCGAAGGCTACGGATTTTACCATTGGCGTCAGGCTGCATGCATTGGACAACCTTGATCGCCATTCCTAAACGATTAGGATCGAGTTGGGTGAGTGCTTGTTTGAGGACAATTTCGCTAATGCGCCAGAAGCGTAAACTTTCTGTGACTGTCGTGCGAATGTTCAGCACCTGAGCAAAAAAATCTGATGGAATGTGTTCGGGCGTATCTTCAGCCAACCAGGATTGGATGTCTGGATACTGATGTTCAAGAGCATCTAGCAATGCGGGACGCTGACTTGGATGCACAACCTGAAGTAAATGAATCAAATGGGGTCGTTGGGGTTTAGACTCACCACTTGCCCAGCGCGACAGTGTCATGCTAGTTACTCCAAGAGCAGATGCTAGACGCTGACGTTCTCCTGATGATTTGATGATGCCTTGTAAGATGCTTGACCATGAAGCAGGAGGGGTGACCATGTCTTTCCACCTCTTTATTGTTGTTTTAATATATTGTGATCAGGTTTCAGTGTACATGATAACAGAAGGAAAGGTAGTCAGTCAACACTTTATATGATAATACGCGAAGAAAATGCACCTCTGTTATACATTTGGCCCGGCGAGTTGTACTTCTCATGTTGTACTTCTCATATAGAATCGGTATCATAATAAGAGAGAAGGCAAAAGGTGAGAGTGTCAGGATGGTATATGCCTAAACGCATAGTTGTGGTGGATGATGATAAAGAAATACGCGAAATTATAATATCTGTACTTGTACGTTATGGATTCCAGGTAGATGCCATTTCTAATGGATCGCAACTTCATCGTTTTCTGGCTTTCCAACTACCTGATTTGATAATTTTAGATGTTATAATGCCTGGAGAGGATGGCTATCATATCTATAGGGCTCTACAAGCAAATCCTATGACCCATGATATTCCAGTTATGATGATTACTGCGCACGCGGAAGATATATATGAACGCATTAGTATCGACCTGGGAGCGGTACAACATATGACAAAGCCATTTCATCCACTCACGCTGGCTGAAAAAGTCCAGGCTATTTTAGAGCGAGAACCCTATAGTCACTAGGTTCATCTTCTTACCTCTGAAAATGAGTCACAAAGTACTTGTCTCTACGCTGAAAAGTTGGTATCATTACAAGCAAGAGCGTCTTCTGACGAGTTCAAGGAAGCAGAGCGGCTATGCCAAATAGATACGAACGTGAGATTGAAGAAATTCTACGCAACCTGGAACACACTGACCCTCAGGCTGCGAAATCCCGAAAGTTTGGGGAAAGAGTACATCGCAATCCAGGGCCTCCTTTGCGTACACAGCAAAGACGGTCGTCTGGTTCGTGGAATCTTTCGCCCATAGAGCGTCTCCTTTTAGGAGCGGTGATAAGTGCACTACTCGCTGGTGGATACGCATATCTAGCTGGACCAAATATCATTACCTTGATTTTGGCCCTGGTAAGTTTTATTGGCCTGATATTGGTGGCATGTTCACAATTTATCTCGCTACCACCGGGTCGTAGGCGGTCAATGCGCTATGGTAACGTCACAATAACACCGCTACGGCGTGGACCATTCCATATGTTCAAGACGCAGTGGAACCTGCTCGTGCTCAAACTGAAATATCGTCGTAAGGATGAGCCATAGCAAGAGAGATGAGGTTGCAACGAATTTTGTCTATGCGATGAATTTGACAAAAAAGTACTTGACAAAGCTCTAGAGGAGTGATATAGTACGAAATGTCAACGGGGTGTGGCGCAGTTGGTAGCGTGCCTGGTTTGGGACCAGGAGGTCCGCGGTTCGAGTCCGCGCACCCCGATTCTGCGGGAGTAACTCAGTGGTAGAGTTCCTGCCTTCCAAGCAGGCTGTCGCCGGTTCGAGCCCGGTCTCCCGCTTATAAGTGTAAACCGTTC
Source organism: uncultured Chloroflexia bacterium (assembly GCA_963699315.1). Classification (GTDB taxonomy): domain Bacteria; phylum Chloroflexota; class Ktedonobacteria; order Ktedonobacterales; family Ktedonobacteraceae; genus Dictyobacter. The sequence continues at coordinate 621,511 of OY969433.1, read as the reverse complement.
CTCTCAGCGCTGGTCAGAAGCCGCTTCATACGAAGCAAGCGGCACTGCAGTCTGAGGGGAACGGTTTTTTTCTGGGCAAATACTGGTCAACGACAGCCTGCTTCGTTTTTGGTGCACAGCCTGTCTCAAAAAAGTCTGTCGCAAGGTGTTTTTGAGACCACAGCCTGCCCAATAAAAAGTTTGTCACAAGGAATTCGGCATGTGACATCTTTCCTTTGAAACATAGGCATCCTGCCTCATTTTGACGTGAGAGCCTGCCATTCCTGACTTTGACAGCCTGCTCTACCCTCCCTTATCCCTCGCCTGCCTCTCTCTTATCCCTTATGGAAAGTTACTATTGAAATTGATAACTTTAGGAATGCAGCAATGCTGTGTTTAAAGGAGGCAAGGAACTGATGAGTCTACAGGAAAGAACCCCAATGTCTATTGCTCATAACGACGCTCTCGTACAAACTCAATCTGATGGACGCCGTCGTCACGTGACAAAAGTGACGCAGGCACGCTCTAAAGCACAGAGAACGAAAATTGACCAGGAAGCATCCGCACAGTAACAGCAAGAGGAAGTCTCTGAGCAGAAAGAGGACGTAACACCTCTGACGCGTCAGGCTCGGCGACGGACGAACATGACTGTGCAGAGAGCCATCGATGATTATCTTGATGATCACATTGGAGGGAATCATAGTGAAAAAACACTGGAGTGGCATCGTACAGCTCTTGGCTTGCTCCAAGTGTATTTGGAAAAAGGACGAGATATTACACTTGTCAATGAGGTTGATGCACCCGATATTACCGCCTGGTTTACTTACCTACGCAAAACGCCGGGTGCACGTGGAAAAATGCGCACTGAACGGACGGTCCAGACCTATGCACGCTCAGCACGCGCATTTTTTCATTGGCTGGTCCGTCAGCAAATGATAGTAGAGAATCCTTTTGAGCGTGTGGTTTTCCCAAAGGTTGGCAAGCCATTGATCAAAACCATTAGTGATGAGGAATTTGAACTGCTTCTGCTGGCTTGTGCTCCTCCCAATGAGGAAGGGCCGTTTGCCGAACGGGCCACCGTGCGTAATCGAGCTATCCTCTGGTTGTTCTACGACAGCGGTATTCGCCTCTCAGAGCTGATCAACTTGCGTGTGGGCGATTTTGATCGTAAGCATGGTCTTATTACGGTCAAAGGGAAGGGAGCAAAGGAACGACGGATTGCGCTTGGGCAAAATTGTCTGCGCAATCTTCTCTACTATTTGGATCGACATCGACCTGATGCGCAAGAACTAGAAGAATGGGGTAGCCTTGGCGAAGATCATGTCTTCTTGGCTGAAACTCGTAAGCCACTCACCAAAAATGGGGTAACGTTGTTGTTTGTACGCCTCAAACAGCGCTCGCAGATTACAGGGAAGCGTATCAGTCCACACATTTTTCGCCATACATTTGCTATTCGGTATCTCAAATTGGGCAGAGATCCCTTTAGTCTGCAAGAATTGTTGGGACACGAAGATATGGCGACTGTGAAGCTCTATATGCACATGAATGATGAGGATATTCAAGAACAAAAGAGGAAGTATAGCCCAGGTGATCATCTTCCTGCCACTATTCCCAGTCCACGAGAGACGAGACGGAGAGGATATACCGCAAAAAAAGGTTAGTAGGTGACTGGGTAAGAAGAGAGGTCTATTATCTGCATGTGTATGGGGTTACCTGACGATATAGGGTATGTATACTCTTGCCGCTTGTTATTTTGTGCTTGCCGGATGATGTTGATCTCTCTTGCTCGCTGTCCTGCGTGCCTTCAGAAATACAATGTTCGTTGCGAGATATGTGCAATTGCACATATCTCATTGGTGTTGTGCTATACCAACTCCAGAAGTAAAGGCCCGAAGCACTCATCACAATGGCCAGCATTCGTGGTCTCTAAAAAGTGCAAATCTGCAATGAAAGCCATAGCAGCGACGGTGGACGAAAAAGAGGAGTATTTAGTAAGTGCACGAAACAATCTGAAGAAGAAGTCTCCTATGAAACATCAACGAATATTCATCATCGTTTTGTTATATGTAGAAATTTTGGCTGAGATTTTTCTGGAGTGCTCCAGGGATGGGTATAATGGATACTATAGAGGTGATTAGATGTTGTGGCGGTCTCTTCAAGTTGGATCTGATCGCGTTGTTTTGCAGGTGGCAAAATTTGGACAACTTATGCATCTTGTACTAGGGTTGCTGATAATGCTCCAGTTATGTGGGTTACGAACGATGGTGTTTGGACGCCTAATCATGGCAGTGATAAAAAGGTGTATGACCTATTTGCAAATCAGTCTTAGTGCGCAGCAGTTCTTCTAGTGTCTTAACTAATTTTTCCTCTGTTGGTCTATAGAAATATTCCCTATCGTTTCTGGAGAGCGCTATGGCTAGTTATGATCAAAATTGTATGAATATTACCATCAGAAATTTGAAGTGTAATTAGATTATATCAGCCTATAAGTTAGAAAAATATATCGGAGGTAGCTCGAGGTACCTCTATTAGTTAGGTCTCACTTCTCTTTCCAAATTTTTTAATTTTTCTGAACTCATCGCATTTTTTAATTTTTTTCTGTTTAGCTACTCATTTTATGATAGTATCTATTGCATCACGGTTTCTGTATGCGCGAATAATATAATTGAATTGGTTTTATAGAAAATATGTTCTAACTACCCTGAATATATTATCTATAGCTTTTGAACTACTAAATGTTATATTATATTCATACATATAGATAAATTGATTTTGGTGAATATTATTTATATTCGAATATTTGCGGTATGTTGTATGGCAGGATTTTCTCCCTGCTAAGGAGGTTCATTTGAACTGTTTTCAATTTGTCCGCTTAGTTCTTGATGAACTATATGATCAAATTTTCTCTGTCTATGGCGATAACGCAGATCAGGTTCTCACTGAGGCGATAGTCGATCTCAGTAAAAAGTATGAGAGCCTAGAAACTAATAACTCTATTGACTACAGTAATCCGGTTACTCGTTTTGCATATATTTATGCTTATACTACAGCACATGCTGACATTGTTTACCAACTAATTCGAGGATCAGCTCAACTTCGTAATATTTTTAATAGGCAAACAGCCTCTATATCTTGCATTGGTGGTGGTCCTGGAAGCGATCTCCTCGGCATTTTGAAATTCATTACCATCGCATCTCCAACTATGAAGAAACTGAAATGTCTCGTTTGTGATAAGGAGCAGGCATGGCGAGACTTGTTTTATGATATAGATGATAAAATTTCTATGTCTGTCAATACATCTACATATTTTTGGGAATTAGATGTTACAGAACCTACTAGTGTCCGTGCTTCTAGCAAAGCATTTAATTCTGATTTATTCACAATGATTTACTTTATATCAGAGTTATACTGTAACAGAGAAGACGCGCGAGATTTTTTTGAGACGATGATAGACCGAGCGAAGCCTGGGGCCACATTTCTCTTTGTAGACAACGATGCCAAGAATTTCTATGGATGGCTTGATGAAATGGCCATCGACAATGGTTTAAGCGTTGTTGAGCAAAAAGAATATCGTTTTGTCTTGGGATGGGATGAACAGGCTCATGAGTTAGCAGCTTATACTAGTAAATTTAATAGGCATCCAAAAACGCATGCACATATTGCTTACCGAATTTATGTTAAAGCGTAAGAATAATACTTCATGATTATTTCAGCTAGTTATAAAACAGACATTCCCACCTTTTATGGTGAGTGGTTCATTAATCGCCTGCGTGCTGGTTACTGCAAAATGGTTAACCCCTACAACGGGCAAGTCTATACTATTGACCTCTCTTCCGAGAGCGTAGATGGTTTCGTGTTTTGGACCAAAAATATTGGCCCTTTTCTGAAGCATCTTCCCGAAGTACAACAAACAGGTATTCCCTTCCTAGTCCAGCACACTATTAATGGGTATCCTCGAGAACTTGAATTTCGGGTGATTAACTACTCACGCACGGTTGAGCATATGAAACGTCTGGCAGGTGATTACGGACCTGAGTGTCTTGTGTGGCGGTATGATCCGATCATCTTTTCCTCACATACAGATTACATCTGGCATTTGAAGACCTTTACAATGTTAGCCAAACTATTAGAGGGTACTACAGATGAGGTGGTTGTATCATTTGCTCAACTATATAAGAAGACTGTACGCAATATGGAAAATGCCGCTCGTGAATACGGTTTCACGTGGGAAGATCACAAATCATGGGAACTAGTGAGAGAGAAGGGACGCAAACTTGTAGATGAACTGGCAAAGGTGGCTCTGGCATACGGCATGGATCTGAAGATATGCTCACAGAAAGAGTTTCTTGTTGATGGTATTGAGGAGGCACACTGTATAGATGCTGAACGATTGGAGCGGAGTGCTGGTGCTCCCTTTACCTATAGGATGAAGCAGAAAGGTAATCGGAAAGAGTGTGGCTGCTTTGTATCAAAAGACATTGGAGAGTATGATACATGTCCTCATGGATGTGTCTATTGCTATGCGGTAAATAACCGTGATCTTGCTCTTAGTCGCTACCAAGAACATGATGTATCGAGCGAAGTTTCTTTTTTCTCCTAAGAACTCTATCTCTAATGAGAAGGAACAAATTTCTTCGCTCATCAATGTACAAAAGCAGGACCACCATGTAGTAAAAAACAACAACATTGGCAAGAAAGGATTTAAAAGTTCCTTGGATAGTTCTCTCACTCTATGGTCAAATGAACCTTGATTTTTTATTATTCGTTCTAGGCGTAAGAAACAAGAGAAGTAGAGGCCTTATATGAGGCTTATATATATTATCGATACAAATCGTTACATTGGAGGAAAATATGATTGAATTTATTGTGATGGTAAAAAAAGCCACTGGCGAGTGGAAAGGGTTAGGCACTCATTCCTTTTCAATTCCGCCACGTGCTGGTGAATATGTAACAATCGATGACGAAAAGAATATAGGACAAGCGTATCGAGTAAAGGCGATTATTCACCCCATTGATCCTGCTAGTACGGCGGCAGATCTTATTTTGGAGTACGTTAGCACCGATACCGATTTTCGCAAGAACCTTTAGCGCAATAATATACCGTTTAATTTCATTTGCCGATGAAAGCTAGGATCACGACATCTTTTTGCACACATTTTTACTCACCTTTTTTTGATCAAGAAACGAATCAGCTTGTTGACAAAGTCGTCCATGGATGAGTATATCTCACAACCACTCTGTTTTCTACACTCAAAGCTTGCGTGTCACAAGCAAAAAGATCAGATTGCTTGGACTTTGTCAATAGGCTGGAACGTTTTACACATCTCTAGCCAAAGCAATTTTAAGCACAGGAAGGACAAGGTTAACAACTTTTTTCTCTCTGCTTGATTTCTCTATTGTGTTCCATCACCTGAAAATGGAGATATAATTCGCACGAGCGATTTGGAGATTGTGATGGTTTTGACCCAGATGAAACTATTTTCAGTGGGCAATAGGTCTTCTGATATCTTTTTAACGAAAATGCATGGGAAGACCTATTGCAAATTAGCTGACTAGGGCGATTTTGACCCATTAGGCATAGTTGCACCTTGAAGAGATCTGGCTTTTGCTAATTGCTCTTGCGTAATGATTACAAGGTTCAGGTTAGCATTACTAAGGTCAGCGCCACTAAGGTCAGCGCCACTGAGGTCAGCGCCACTGAGATTGGTACCATTGAGGTTAGCTGCAATAAGTCGAGCTTTTCTTAAATTGGCCCTGCTGAGGTTAGCTCCACTAAGATTGGCTTCGATTAACTCAGTTTCGCTCAAGTGAATTCCACTGAGGTTGGCTCCGCCCAGGTTTACTCTGACTAGATGAGCCCCTTTGAAGTTAGCTTCGTTCAATTCAGTGCTTCTGAGATCGACTCTACGGAAATCGGCCTTACTAAGATTAGCTTTTTTGAGATTAGCGTGGCTGAGGTTGACTTCGCTCAAATTAGCTCCACTAAGGTTGGCTTCATTGAAGTTGGCTCCTTGGAGGTTAGCTGCGTGAAAGTAAGCATTGTGGGCGTCTGCTTTAATAAGTTTAGCTCGACTGAGATTGGTTCCCCAAAGACTAGCTTCACCGAGGTTTGCACCATTGAAATTGGCTTCACTCAAATCAAGTTGATGGAGGTCAATTTCATGAAGGTTAGCATTACAAAAATCAACCTTGCTGAAGGTGACAATACTTGTATCAGCATTGGGCGTGGCAAGATTGGCTTCGCGCAGGAATGCTAATATATAATTCATTCGTCGCACGTTTAACTGGTAGAGAACAGTAAGAGTTCGTACACGTGCAATGGTATGTACCTCGTCTCCTGGCTTTGACTCCCGCAACTTTTTTTCGAGGAGGAGTTGCGACATATTATCAATATAGGCTTGGAGAGAGGCTTCACGTTGGTTATCTAACGCAATCTCGCGCTCACTCTGGGCACGTTGTTCTGCTGTCTCTCTCTCAAGCTTTGCGTGTTGTTCTGTCGCTTTTTCCTCCCTACTCTTTTGTATTTGGTTAAGCCAAAAACCACCAATAGCGAGCATGGCAGGAACAATGAGAAGCTGTAACCAGTCCCAGAACGTTTTTGCTCGCTGAAAATTGCTATTTTGGGTAGGAGGCGCGTATGCCCCAATACCTGTCCAAGACCAGCTAAATAAATATCCTCCAATAATCGTCACAATAAACATAGTTCCTAGCAAACCCGCTATGATTGTAATTGCCCATCTCACCGGATGTTGTTTTAATTTTTTCCATTGTAAACGGAGCCTTGATACCATTGTTCTGCTCTTTTGTACAAATGATAAGTTCGAACTGAAAAATGAAAATGCCATATACTGCGAGAGTATATCAGACATAGTATAGTAGTGTATAGAACAAAGCTACTTAATAATATACCGCAGGCTTGTTACTCTCCGATCTTTTTAGTGAATTAATAAATTAGTAAATTACGTTTAGAATAATTGGAGCATATGAGTATTATCCAGTTGTATTTTTTATATCAACGGGCATAGATCTTGAATTATGTATGAGTAGTACAAATAGAATATTTTGTTATATAACATGTATACAGCGTAAATCGTCTGGGAAGAATATATCATATTCAGATGACCGAGGCTCTTGGTATGAATGTAGACGTTAACGACGTTACATACGATACGTTCGTTCCAACTTTAGATAATGTTGGAATCTATACCCACACGATGTAAACATAGTGATTTTTTGTGTATCGCAACTAAAATACATTTGTTGTGATTGATACCTGCCAATGATATGCTTTTGATGACGAGGGATTGCGCAGTAGAAGCACGGAAAATTGTATTCTTTTTCAAAATGGCCTCTTGGGAAATACTGCCTGCCTTGAAGTTCGGAGTGAGAACGCATTGCCTCATGGGAAATCTTACCGGTAATAAGATTTCCTCGGGCTGTTTTTTTAACCCTTTTCACTCTCCAACAAGATCTTCGGCGGTTTCGTGCTTGTTTTGAATGTAGGCATTTTACTTGTTTCTCTTGTGCTCAGTGGAAGATTTCTCGTGAGGCAAGCGGAAAGACCGACCTGCCTCATTTGTACTGTCTTTCCGAAACTATTTCCCGTTGGCGGTGGGAGACATCCCGAAGACTGGATTATGAAGGAAGGAACTTTTCACATGGGTGATGAATTGCAGAAGCTAACGTGATAGATACTTTGGCATTATTGTTTCGCCGGTTTCTCATACGCGATGATCTGGGTAGCTATCGAGAGTAGATCTGGGCCGACGATATCAGGCTTGGGAACCAAAGGATCAAGCACTGCGCCGGGGCGTGCAACAAAGGCAGCCCTACATCCGGCACGTAGGGCGCCAGCAATATCCCAGGCGTGGGCCGCGATTAAACGAATATGGTTTCTGTCCACCCTAGCTGCTGAGCGACCATCTGATAGGGCTTGGGAGCGGGCTTCAGGTGGCGAACGCTATCGGCTGAAAGATCCGCTCGAAATAGCTGGTAAGGCCAGCGTTGCAAGCTGCGCCTCAGCAACCTGAGATGTTGATTCGTCAGGGTTGTCAGACGGAAACCGGCATCGCGTAACCGTTCGAGACTCGCAACCACATCTGCATGGGGTGGGAGATGTTGCATGCCATCGCGTAATTCCTGCCGATCGGCGGCAGTGAGCGTGACCTGTTGCCGCTCGGCCAGCATATCGAGCGCGGCAACTCCATTTGTCCCAAAGTCTGTATAGGCATTTGTGATTGTTGCGACCAGTGAGGTCTGGAGCATCTGGGTAAACCATGCCGGGCGCAGCGCGGCGTTCCCAAAGACGCGCGCGAAGTAGGGGTCAAGGGCGTGCAGATCCAAAAGCGCCTCGTTCACATCAAAAACACAGATTCGTCGCATTGAAATCTCCTTGTCAATCGATGGATAGAAATAATGGTGGCTAACGAAGAATAGCTTATAAAACAGCGTCTGTCAATTGTCCCACCCCTGTATCTCCTCATACTATACATATCGACTCTCCCTACTTCTTGGCATCCCCTTTTAGACAATTTGCCAGGCAATAGGGGGAGTCAATGCCGCGAGGGATGGTTGCTACGCGGGCTTCTCAGGCTACTAGACACATAATAGTTCAGCTAAGAGAGAAGTTCTTTGCCGCGTGCGTCGTAGATGCTGATGACTTCGCCTGTGACATCGGTGGAAATGAGATTGGTGACCAGACCAGCGGGAAGTGCGGGGTCTTGCAGTCTGCCTTCGCGGTAGTTTTTATCAAACTGTTCGAAGATTTTTTGCCCGACCTGTTCGGCTGGCAGGCTGCGGATGTGCGCCTGCATCGCAGTATCAACACTACCTGGGCGGACCGCGTTCACCGTCACGCCGCTGCCCGCGACCTCTGTCGCTACGTCACTGTCATCATTTCAAGACCGGCCTTGCTCACGGCGTATGCGTTGCCTCGCGACATGCCAGGCGCAGCGGCAGCTCCGCTGGAAATATTGATAATACGTCCCCAGCCTTGTGAGAGCATGGTGGGTAGACAAGTATGGATGAGCTGGAATGCACTGGTTAGATTGATGACGATTGACTGTGCCCACGTGTCTGGATCGACCTCAGCAGTTGGCCCCATTGGCCCGACAACGGCTGCGTTATTGATTAGAATAGAGATTGGGCCTATTATGTTTCGCACCTCGATGAGAGCTTGCTGCACCTGCTGTGTATGGGCGACGTCGGCGGTAATAGCGATGCTACGTCTCCCTAGCGCTCGAATTCTCAGCTGTGACTGTTTCAACCTGCTCACGCGTACGGGCAAGGAGCACGACATCACAGCCTGCTTGAACTAGTTCTAGGGCGATTGCGCGACCAATCCCCCGACCACCCCCAGTGACTAGGGCAATTTTCCCATTTAATTCACTCATAATATGCCTCTTTTCCTTGGTAGCCACCGCTGCATAGCAGCTACTAGTATGGTTATTTCTGCGCTTACTTGTCTTCTAATTGAGCCACAGCAGGTGCAAAGGTCTCAAGGCTATCACCAAAGACGTGACGTATGAGATACCATAGCGCTTGTGGCGTGCTAGGAGATCATCTATTTGTCTTACCTTTGCAATCCGGTCGCCCTTGAGCTTGCGCCGTTGAGTGCGAGGCCGAAGCGAAAAAGGCGCAGATGATGCATACGCCTCGTTTTCATCTTTCTTTGAAGGATGATTAGTTAGTCAACTGACTTTATCCTAAACCATGAGGGGAGGTCGTGTCAAGGATCAGAGCGCCAAACGTTTCTTGACAGATGCCCCTTGTCCAGTATAGTATAGTATAGAAAAGTTAGTTAACCGACTGAATAGAGAGGGATGCATTGACGACGATGGCACCTAAACGGGAACGCCTGATCGAGGCGGCCCAAACACTGTTTTATCATCAAGGCGTGAATCGGACAACGCTCGCAGATATTGCTCAGCAGGCGCATGTTCCGTTGGGGAATATCTATTATCACTTTCGTACCAAAGAGGCGCTGGTGGAGGCTGTGATCGAGGCGCACGAGCAAGAGCTACAGTCTATGTTTGCGCAGTGGGTGAGCTTATCTGACCCATGCCAGCGTCTTCTGGCTTTTCTTGCGGCCAGCCGTAAGCAGGAGTCGGTGCTGGCACGCTATGGGTGCCCACATGGTCGTTTGTGTCTGGAGTTGGATAAAGAAGATACCGTGCTGGCAAGTGGACGATATTGTTATTCTATGTGGACATTGGTGCTCGTATTGCCGCCAGCAACTACTGGACTTTCAACAGGCCAGCCAGCAGTTGAGTGAGATGAATACACGGATAGTGGCACTTTCGGTTGATCCGCTGGAGCAGGCACAGCTTGTTTTCTTCCTCATTCTTGCCACACAATCCAAAAGCGCACCTAGAGAATGATGGGGAGTAAGACTCCCAGCGCCAAAACGAAGAACCAAAGTGCAGGAACAGCTATTTCAATCGGCGGGCGTAAGCGCTCTGTTAAACGTTGATCCAATAACTGAAGCATCTGATCATGGCGATGCTCCAATTGAAAGAAGACAAGGCCCGTCGCTGCTCCGTAGAGCAAATGTCCAAGTAAGGATGGAAGCAAAATAACGGCCGCTTGTAGTGTCCAGGTAACGGGATGTCCCAGCAGAAGAGGCATAAGTGTCAATGGACCAAGAAACCACCAGACCAATCCGTAGAGTAATCCCCAGGCAACACCTTCCGATAGATTTGAGGCTTCTTGTCGAAACAGCAGTCCATAACTCATCCCGATAAGAATGCTGATGACGAGATGAACAGCGAATCCTTGGAGGGGGAGAAGCCCTCTGACGAGTAATGCAATCTGTGGTAAGACTCCCGTTGAAAACATCACCAGGCTGAAAAGCAAACCACCCACTATGCTCGCCAGTGCTCCCCATCCCAACGATCGGAGCGTTATCGCTCCTGGTCCTGTTACCATGCGATGAACTGGATCAGCTTCAAAGAAAGAAACAACCCAGAGCTGATTTATGCACGCGTAGATACATCCAAGGACAATTCCATAGATCGCATGCCCGATGAATGAACCGAAAAACATACTTGCAGAGAGATAGGACCAATTGATCGGTTGATGAAGTAGCACAGACAAGAGTGTAAGCGGCCCGAGAAACCACCAGAGGAGCGCATAAGCTAATCCCCAACAGAGACCCGACCCTGGCCCATGAATCTCACGTTCAAATAATACCCGGAAACTCACTCCTACCGTGGCAGCAATGACGTAGTGCAGAAATATGCCTGTAGAAGAAGTGTGTGACGCCAGTATGCCCGCAATGAGTACAAAACTGTCCGTCTCAACAAACCAGTGGCTAAAGGCCCAACCTCCCACCAATCCAGCCAACCCACCAATGATAATCGCACGAAGCAGGGGAAACTGCATCATTGTTTGTCGAGCAGGACGCGTTTCTCTCGATCCAGCATACCCTTTGTAGAGACCGAGCGGTACTCCAAAGAAAAGGATGTAGGCCACAAGTTCAGGAAAATGGGAACGTGCAACATCAAGCATGTCCATACCGATGTTTTGCTCAAACACAAAGGCCGTTCCGACAGGGACAATGAGCCATACGATGACTGTATATGCGAGCCCCCAGATCAGTCCCGCTCCGGGATAGAGTAAGTTTCTGGGTAGGAACAACGAGAAAACCATCCCATACAACATTCCCAAGGGCACACTTAGAAAAAGCGGCAAAGGGATTGATCCCACCATCGATGCAATGAGTCCGCCCAATCCTCCAAGACAGAAGCACACGCAGAAATCAACCAGAGAAACGTGTCGCATCACTCCCCTCCATTTCTAAATACTACTCAACGTGATGGAATGTCTCATCTGTCATGTGATTTGGTTTGTGCATAGGCTCAATCTCAATCGTTTGAACGAGGTCACGTGGAAAGAAGAGTTCGATGATCCAGTCACTACATACCCGTAATTTGCGTTCGAAACTCGGAAGCTTCGAAGATAGATCCCGCGCCAGAGTAACCAGGCAAACAGGCCTGAAAAACGCACGGTTTTAATTTCAGCGCCTGTTTGATAGCCAACAACACAGAGGATTCCAATGGCTGAAAAATGGAAAGGTTTGCGCGGACGCCGATGAATGCTTGCGTAAATATTATAGGCCAAAGTAGCCGCCTCCCGCAAAGCAAATTGGGCGGTCGAAGGGCACGGAAGGCCGGTTTTTGCATCAGTGACCAGGGCACAATCGCCCAAGGCCCAGAAACCAGGAAGATTGGGAACGGCTAAATAGCGATCGACGAGAATGGCTCCGCGTTCATCACAGATGGCCGGAAGGGTCTGGAGCAGAGGATGCGGTTTGATGCCAGCCGTCCAGATCAGTGTTTCTGTCCGTATCACGTTTTCTGGATGCAACAAAACAGCTCCCTCTGTTGCACTTACCAGACGGGTATTGAGATGAAAGGTCACTCCTCGCTCTTGCATGCGTTGCATGGCATACGTTGCCAGTGTTGCACTCAGTTCTGGTAAGATACGCTCACGACTATGCACCACAATGATCTGGATCTCTTCAGGAGAAATGGAAGGATAGTAAGGACGTGCTCCACGTGCCAGGTCATTGATCGCTCCTGCCAGTTCAGCACCGGCAAAGCCGCCGCCAGCAATGACAAACGTGAGCATGGCTTGCCGTCGTTGGGTATCACGTTCACGATCTGCAAACTCGAGCATTCGAATGATATGTTCTTTGATGCGAATGGCATCTGCCAACGATTTAAAGTCGAACGCTGTTTCCTTGACCCTTCAAGCCCAAGGTAGTTCGAAATACTCCCGATTGCAAGCACAAGGTAATCAAAAGGCTGCGTAAGCGTCTGAGAAGGGTGATCCTGCTCAATCGAGCACGTGTCGTTGTTCGACCGCAATCTGTACGACCCGACCATGAATAATACGTGTGCGGTGCAAACTGGTACGTAACGGGACAGAGATATGGGGTGGTTCAAGGCCACCTCCCGCCACTTCTGCGAGCATCGGTGTAAAGAGGAGTGCATTGGTTTCACTGATCATGATTAATTCGATAGTAGGATCGGTCCCAACATTTTTTTCAAGATATTTGGCAGTTGTCACACCAGCAAAACCTCCGCCGATGATGACGATCCGTGTTGTGATGGCGCGTTCTAGCGGAACTGATTGATATTCAGGGCCCCAAAGTGAATGCAACACCTTACGGAGAAGTGGCGTGAGCAATCCGATACTCACACTATAGATAATCCAACCAACAAGGGAGGGAAAAAGCCTACGCATCCTTCCGGCGTCCACTGAGGACTCAACCCCGCAAAGAGTGGAAGCAGGATCACGCTTAGAGCGATCCAGAGGACAATGCCCATAGTCGCTGCGATCAGGATGTTTTCTCTCAAGGTTCGCGTGACTGTGCGAATACCTAACGCATAGATCCAGCCAACGAATATACCACACACAAGACCTGTAAGGATATGGTGCTGAGACAATAGTTGCTATCAGGATACTGCTACTGATGCCACCAGCAATCAAGCCAATGAGGCTGCATCGTCTATATTTCTTCATCACCTATCTATATCTCATTCTCTTATACAGAAGTATCACGGTTCTATTGCAAACCTTCCCCCACTTCATTTTGCTCTTTCCATAAATGGTTCATACAAAGCACGAAAACGGTTTTGGATCATATAGGGTGATGCGCCCCCTTTTCCTCAAATTGCCTGTTCACAAGCTTGTTGCATCCTATTAGAATGTATTGCAAAAGAGAGGAAAAATGGACAGTAGTAGGATGATAACTATCCATTGAGCAAGTATTATCAGTGAGTCCCATTTGAGCGGGAATATTATGACACTTTCGCCATAGTCAGGCGAGAACGTTGCCTGGCAATACCCATTGCCGAGATGCTTACGGCTGCTGCAGCCAACACAAGATCTTTCAAGAGAAATTGACCTGTCATGGACAAAAAAGGAAAGCCATGTGCATACGTAACTGTGGGCGCAATCAGAAAAATCGTGAGCGTACCAATGAACAACAGCACGCAGAGCAAACCAATATAACGTAATCCTTTTCTAATAATAAGAAGGATGCCCGCGATAATCTCAAGCGTACCTAATACGTACACGAATCCATTGAAAGCGAGAAAAGTTAACGAGGCCGCCAATAGTCCTCTGATTGATGTTGGATCAACAAACTTTAACGCACCAATCCAAATGAGGATCAGAGCCAAGCTAAAACGTAAAAAAGGAAGAGAAAAACGTTCAACAAATTGGAAAAAATGTATCTATGTCCATTACCTCTATATTCGCATACTTCCAAGCATTCTCTCCGGTTGAGCAACATGCTAATCAGAAAGAGCATTTTATCAAACGATGTGATAAAATAGATAAGCATCAATTTGTATCCCTCATAGAAACGCCTCTCGTATAGAAAAAGATGCATTGCCTCATGGGAAATCTTATCCGGCACTCAGAGGAATCTTACTGTTTTCTTGACCTTTTTCTCCCTTGCAAGATCTCAGGCTGTTTTGTGCTTGTTTTTGAATGTGGCTACTTGGTTTGCTCCTGTTGTTTTCAGCGCTTCTCGGTGCCTCATTCAGTTAGACGTGAAGCCGCTTCCAAACATGGGGTAGTATGAGGTTTTCTGTCACCAGGCCCAACGTAGAAGTCTGATGCTCTTCCCTCATCGCTTCAAGAGAAGATGCCAATTTGCCAGATTGACTTGTGGAAAAATAATCCGCTGCAAATTTTCACGAAGAGGTGGGACCATCCACTTTTTCTTGTTTATGCTATTGAAAATCACACCCTTCTCCTGGTGGAGCCACAGATGAGAGATCGGACCCACTAGAGAATTATGAGAAAACCGATCAGTTGAAAGTTTGGATTGACAGACAAGGCAACCAAACTAGAACGACACGGGGAGTGCCTCCAATCGACGAAGGAGGAACGTGCCACGCTAACGAAGTTGATCTGGTGGAAGACTCAGACGCAAATTGGGCATTCGCTGAATTCAGCGTGCTTATGGCGATTTGACCTTCGAGTCGGGCCAGTGAAACCCCAAGACAGAAATGCGCACCGTGGCCGAACGCCAAATGTTTGTTGTCCTCTGCGGGTGATGTCTAGTGAATCAGGATGGTCAAAAGCGTTGGCATCACGATTTGCCGACCCTATCACTGCCATGACCAGTTCACCACGTGGAATAGGGGTTTGCGCAATCGTGATCTCTTCGCGAGATATCGTTCGGTTGCCATTTCAACTGGACACCGCACTGCCTCATGGGAAATCTTACCCGGTAGTAAGATTTCTCTGGCTGTTTTCTTTAACCCTTTTTCCTGTCCAGCAAGATCTCCGTCCGTTTTGTGCTCGTTTTGAATGTAGGTATTCGGCTCGCTCCTCTTGTGCCCAGTGGGTACATTTTCTGTGAGACAAGCGGGAAAACCGACCTGCCTCATTTGTACTGTCCTTCCAAAACCATTTCCCGTTATCTGGCCTTCATGTATGGATGAATCTCCACTTTACTGAGTATTTGGTCTACTTTACACCATAACACGTTCAATCTGTATTAGATGAGATAACCTTATCATGCATTTTTGCATGAATATTGACTGTATTGCCTTGTGCTTTAAATGTGCCTTATTAATTATCTTAACAAGCACCGATTATGCATATGATTTTTATCTTTGATAGGCTTGGGCAACAATGTATCTAGACAACTCATAGCTTCCTCTTATAGGGATGGAAGAATATGAGAATAGGTATCAAGTGTAATGCTAACTGGCTATGTCCTAACAACTCTTGTGTCACTTTTGCGTGTACTCCCAATGTAATATAAACTGGCCGTACTATGTCGCACATCGTGGAAGCAAATGATTGCAGTTCTGTTTTCACCAGAGTTCTGCAAAATGTCATGTGATAGACATTTTAAGTGCAATTTTCTGCCTAATTTTGTTGACATTCTTTCATTTCATTGGTATAATGATGAAGAAACAACATGACACACCTGTAATGCGTTATCGTGGGTTGGTATAAAGAAGGATGCGATATGTGTTCAAAGGTGAAGATGCTATGCCTGATGGGGATAATGTACGCAAAAGATTAGCAAGAAAGTACCATAGAGCTTATAAGGAAATATGCGCTGGCAAAAGCGAGGATGAGGAGTTAGCGGTTGGCGTGGTAAGCCCTACTGTAGAACAAATAAAGGAATATGGTGACGAAGCTCTTCAGTTTCTGGCAGAGATTGTACATATATGTAAAGATATGCAAGTGGACATGCCACTGTTCAGTCGTCAGGTCGACTGGCATAGACTATGGGACAAAATAGAGAAAGTCGCACAAGAAACGTGTATGGACAAAAGAGCCAAACATCTTGTCTTGCAAGCTTGCAAAGAGCAGATTAGCAAGATACGTCAAGGTGAGAATGTTGACAACATACATATTCAAATGTTGCGTGGCTACTTCTGGAGAATATATCGAGCTGATTTTGAAGCCTATGTCAAGTCTGGCCTAGATCATATGTACTATACCAATCCAGCTGTGGTCAATGAGACATTGGCGCGTATTGAGCCAGAGGTATGGGAAAAGTTCTTACCTTGGGCGGAGCAAGCGTATAGGAATGGTACAGTTACTACATTACGGCAGCGACTACGCCATGCAGATAAACGTAAGGGTGTCCCCATAGATTTTAATCTTTTAACCCTATAGGAGATGAAAGAGTGGGCAACGATTTTGACTACACATACGATTTCGCAAATATTGCCTCGGAACTAAAAAAAGGACAGCTGTTTCGCATTGATCATATCACTGGAGAAAAGTTTTTACCTAAAGTAGCCATCCTGGATAATCAACTATTGATGCGTACCGCATCTGATGACGTTAGGGCACTGATCGCTGATTTAAGCGATTTGGCGGTGGCTGTATACATAGCTGATCGCTTATCCGCCCGAAAAGATAATAGAACTGCGCGTTTATTGATAAAGTTGCCAATACGTAGTGCTGAATTACGTGAAAGAGCTTCACTCAATCAGGAGTTGCAAGATTTATTATACTGGTTTACAGAAGATCTTTGGAGTTTTCAATTAAGAGCTTATGAAAAGAGTGGTCGTGCGATTGAGCGTACGCAACGTTTGCCGCTCCCTCAAGAAGAGCCTCTGACGAGGGTCGCTTTGTGGAGCGGTGGCCTAGATGCTCTGGCAGGATTGTATCATCAGCTTGTACAAGAGCCAGATATTCATTATACGCTTGTTGGAACTGGAAGCAACAGCATAATGTTTGGAAAACAGAAAAAGGTTTATGGAAAAATGGATGAGATTTTTCGGGGAAGGCTGAAACTGATCCAATTGCCTATCCGTCTTGAAAAGAAGGAAACTCCGACTGTATCGAGTAGTCGAGCACGAGGTTTTGTCTTCTTATTGTTAGGGGCAATATGTGCGCTTCAGGAAAAACAACACACGCTCTACATTCATGAAAATGGGATTGGTGCGATAAATTTACCATTTCGTGAATGCGAAGTGGGCTTAGACCACTCTCGTTCAGTGCATCCACTCTCGCTCATACGTATGAGCACCTTTCTTGGTAAAATTCTTGGTCGACCGTTCTCATTCGAGAATCCATTTCTGTTTACAACGAAAGCAGAGATGTGTCGGCGCCTGTTGCGAGAAATACCTGAGATAGCTTTTTGTACGATGAGTTGTGATAGTTGGCATCGGAGTAGTCCTCCGCAATGTGGATATTGCTCGTCATGCTTATTGAGACGTCAGGCAATTGCAGCGTCGGGGATCGAAGATCAAACACCATATCAAATAACTGTGTCAAAAGAGAGAAAAAGGCAAAAAACTGATGGCGCGCACCTTCGAGCCATGCTTGCGCAGGTAGAAACACTTAGAGGGGCACAAAAAGCAAAGAATATATGGAATGTAATGGTGGATACATATCCAATATTACAGGAAGTAGTGGAAAAGGGTGGTGTGAATTTTCCTGAAAAACAAGAGGCAATAAAGCAGCGATTGTTGCACCTATATCATGAGTATGTTACTGAGTGGGATCAGGTGCGTGCTATTATCATACAGCAAGGGCTGCTCCTTTAATGAAGGATGTAAGATAAGAAGCAGCTTGATGAAAGAGGAATTACGATGAATGATATTTTAGAAACCATCGACATGAAAATGTAGGGGAAAGAGCTTCAGCAAGCACGTGTAAGAAAAGGGTTGACTCAGGAACAAGCTGCTCATATTATTGCTGTTGCGCGTACCACCATGATCTCAATTGAAAAAGGGGAACGGCGAATTAAAGCTGACGAATTGGCAAAGTTAGCGTACGCCTATAGCCTTCAAATGAGTGATTTCTTGCGGGATCATGCGAATATAGATTGGTCGAAGCCACAGTTTCGTGGGCCAACATTACAGGAGCAGAAGATGATGATGACAATGCTATTGCACCACATGTTGAAGAGTTAGCCCAGCTTGCCAGAGACTACTTTGAACTGGAAAGAATAACTTCCGCACCATTACTACGAAATACCCTGGAGTATAGTATTGGGATTTATCAACAGATGAGGCCGCTGAAAGTATTGCTATAGAAGAACGTGTTCGTCTTGGTATAGGAGATGGACAAATCCCCGTGTTACGTGATATTCTTGAACAAGATGTAGGATTACGCATTTTTTATTATTCTCTACCCCCTAAATTCTCTGCAATTTACTTATTTGAAGAACATGTAGGAGGGTGCATTGCTATTAACAGTAATCATCCAGAGGAGCGTCGTCAATGGTCATTAGCACATGACTATGGTGAGCTTCTCATTCATAGAACTAAACGTATAGTCACTAGCGAAGATGGGTATGTGCGTAAGCCTGAAAGTGAACGGTTGGCTGACAAATTTGCTGGATATTTTCTTATGCCAACCAATGGCATCACGCGGCGTTTTCACGATATTCGCCGAGAAATAAGGTGATTACCCAGTTGATCTATGTACCCTGGCTTATTACTACGGAGTTTCAGTAGAAGCAATGACCCACGTTTAGAAGATTTAAAGTTGTTATCAGCAGGTCTTTGGGAAAAATTACAAGCACGTGGTTTTAAAGTACGTGAAACGCAAAGGCAGTTGGGACTCAAACAAAGAGATAGCCCAGCGCAAAATTACCTGTGCGGTACCAATATCTAGCAATTGAAGCGTTTGAACAAAAATTAATGAGCGAAGGCATGCTGGCTCGTTTTCTTGAACTTGACCTGTTAACAGCACGGAGTCTAGTAGAGGCTATTAAGGGAGAGAACATGGAAGAAAAAGATCAAGCATCGCTGTACCATACTAGAGATGTATTACCTATGCAAGAGGATGAGCATGACAGATGATATCATATGGAGAGAGGCGCTGGTGCTCACTGCATCATGTGTTATGACTCTCTATGCATCAGGTCAGATAGAAAGTCTGTTAGCTTCTCTCCCTGTTGTTTGTGTCTGTGATGAAAGAGTGTCCTCTGATGAAAAATATTGTACCTATGCTGGGCCTGACGAAGATGTCACTCAGAAGAAAGAAGCAATAAATATACAGCCCTTAGTCGAGAAGGGGTTTTTACAAATTGTATCTGCCGATTGCCATGTGCTAAAATCGGCAGCAAAAATAGCCTCTATGGGAATGATCGATGATGGAGAGACTGTTCCCTGTGCTTTGGCACTCCAACATGATTCGATACTTGTTACCGATTATCCATATACGATAGATCTACTCACACTGCAAGTGTCTGAAATAGCTTATATTTCCACAATTGATATTTTTAAATATTGGGTGGATACGCTGTATCCAACAACTCAGGTGATAAAGAATGCCGTAAGAAGAATGGGCAAGCGTGCATTGTACATGCCTTCCGTGAGCCATCGATGGTATTCTTGGTGGAATATATGGAAAGGGTGATAGACGTCTTTGGGTATTGTCCCATGAAAAACCTTACTACTCAGTAAGGTTTTCTTATCCCTTCTCTATTAAACAGTTTACTCTGGAAGGAAGGGAGCCTTTTCCCCTATATCTAGCATTTCTGTACTGCAGACGATATTGAATCACGTGCGGAGTAGTTACCATTGTGAAAGATTGCCGTGCCTTTTTCTTTCACCAACGCACCTTATTACTAATATCGTCCTCTCTTACATCCTATTTTTGTGTGTTAATGCTGAGATTAGTAGATAATATTGATATATTTTCAATATATGTATGATACGAAGGAAACTAGCTTGATTGAGAAAGAAGCATCTGCTGCAGGTCAAGAATGGCATTTATTGGTTGGGGCAAAAGCAAGCAGTATAAACTTTTCGATGATGAAACAAGTTGGATGAATATCAAGAGTCATTGAGCATGTCAAAATGGATACAGCCAATTGGTGGATTTGTAAGACACGCCTCCTTTATTTGGAGATCTTACCCTTCTGCGTAGTTTACTTATGTAGGGTGAAAAATATCTCATGTAGGTAAAAACATAGTGAAAGGAGAAGATTACTATCATATTGAACTACAATGTTTTTTTGATTTACATAAAGTTTTAAGAAAATAACCAGTACAGTCTTGTTTTTAAATTACTTTTTATTAATCTGGATGTTAAAATATATTGATGGTTTTAATACACAGTCATTTGGCTACAATGAAAGAGGTTTACATGTCTATTGTTTTTTTAGATGAGAGCGGTTTCACCGGTCAAGATCTTTTCAATCAAGTTCAGCCAATTTTTACTCTTGCTACATTAAATTTCTCTGAAGAGGCATGTAAAGAACTCAAGGCATCTTTCTTTCAAGGAGTCCAATCCGCTGAGTTAAAGCATTCATCTTTAAGAAAATTAGCACGGCAGCAGAGAATGGTCCTTAATTTCCTCGAGGAACTTTCTCATCATGTTACAGCTGTAAATTATATCTTGTTCATAAGCAATATACTTTGACTGCAAAGCTGGTTCATCTCGTTATGGAACCTGTTATGCATGAGCATGGGATTGATTTGTATTCAGATGGACATGCTTATGTATTAAGTAACCTCTTGTTTTTCACTCTTCCTGCCATTGGGAGGTTAAGGATTTTTTTGAAAACTTACTTTATCGATTTCAGAATATGGTTCGCCAGCAGGATCAGGAATCGTACAATCGTTTTTTTCAACCTTTGTTTCAAAATAAATCTCCAAATCAATCGATTTCTTGCTTGATATCATTCGGACATGTCATGTAACTATTGGTAATAATCTGCTGAACTCATATGAAAGCCGTCAGTGAACTCTCTGGGACTGCTAGTGCTGGGCTTCTTGATGTTGGATTAACATGTACACTTGGTTTGATGATGAAGTGGAAAGCTCAACGATCTGATTGTATTGTGCTTATTCATGATGAATTGTCAAAAATGGCTCAACAGCGGCATATTTGCGTTTTATCAGTTGATCCCAATTTGCCTCTGGAACTTTTGGCAATCATGAATGAAATGGATATTTCCTAATGAGATTGTAAGACTCATCTAGAGAGCTCTAGAGAGTGGTGTGGTTTGCAGCTCGCTGATGTGCTTGCTGGTGCTACCACACAGTGGGCAAAATGGGTATATACTGGAAAAAAATCCGAGGATACATACGGAAGTCATTTAAATGCTGTTATCCCTCTTTTTCTTGATGATACATTTACAATCTGGCCAACAAAAGATTTTCTCTCAGAAGAAAGAGCCGATAGCTCCTCTAGCCTTGACTATTTCTCAAACATTATGATCAATTTGACCATAATCGTTCGAATGATCAATAAGTAACATTGTTTTGTACTCTTTATACATGTGAAAAGTGATCCGAATGAAACGAGATATTATATAGGATTTATGTGAGCTTCCCCCTAGGAAACAACTTCACCAAAAGCGACAATGAGCTGAATAAAACTTATTACTCCTAGAGTAAAGATCATCACCCGGTTGGCTTTTTGGAATGAGCACAAAATAGAAGTGGTCTTCCAGTAACAAAAGTGATCGAGATGAAAGTGCGTGAGAATTATTTCATTAGGTAAGATTTCCTATGTTGCAGTGCAAATAACTTTTCTTCGACATTAATGTTAAGATTTGTATCTTGAGGCGACATAATAAACATTAAGATTTGATGTTTATCACCACGTGCTGAAGTATAATTCTGGTATTTTAGTATTCTTGAATTTAATAAGTAATGCTTGCACAACATAGCATTGACATATATTAATGTTGTTAATATAATGGGTTTTACTAATTGAAATATATTCAGCTAGGGAGGAGCAATATGAGCAAAGAAGAAATAAATAATCATGCGAAAACGTTGCCTACAATAAGACCTTCAAGAGATGGTAAATCCGGTGATGCAGTATTAGCAGAGCAAGAGCAACAAACAATAGCTCGTCAAGCTGCACAATCTAAGTGGGGCGAAATGGTACCACGTGCATCTTATCAGGGAAAATTAGTATTGAAGGTGGCGTAATTGATTGTGCCGTATTAGAAAATGGTACACGCTTACTTACTTAATAGACCTTTTTGAAAGCCATTGGTCGTGCTCGTTCTGCTAAAGGTGGAACTGGGAGTGCGAGATTGTCACAGACGAAAGGATTGCCCCCTTTTCTTATTGCTGAAAACCTTCAACCTTTTATATCTGATGAGCTTGTGCCATTGCTAACCCGATACGTTTTGAAATGCACGAGGCATTAAGGCTTATGGCTACGTAGCAACACTTCTTCCGAAGGTTTGTGAAGTTTATCTCAAAGCAAGAGACGCTAGTGTGCTTGCTGAGTTAGAGGGGCGGCATGTTCTCACTGAAGAACAAAGGCGCATTGCCTCAGTTTGTGATTTGCTTATTCGTGGCTTTGCTCAAGTTGGTATCATTGCATTAGTTGATGAGGCGACAGGCTACCAGGAACTAAGAGAAAAAGATGAGCTTAATAGGATTCTATCAGCTTATATTAATGAGGAGCTGCGTCCTTGGGTTAAACGTGTTTTTCCAGAGGAATTTTTTCGGCAGATCTATAGATTGCATGGATGGACATATATTCCTGGTAATATTAGTCGACCACAAGTCATTGGCAACATGATAAATAAATGGATCTATGAATATTTGCGAGATGGAGTTTTAACAGCATTGCGTGAGAAGAATCGTACAACAGATGCTGGACATCGTAAACATAGGCATCACCAATTCTTCCTGAGGAAGGTATAAAACATCTAGAAGGACAGATTGCAGTTGTCACCTCTTTAATGCGTGTAGCTGATACAAAAGAAGAATTGAGTGTCTTTTGCTAGAAACTTTGCTAAAACCTTATCAAGCTGAACTGCCTATGATGGCTGAATCTCGAATGAAAACAAAGAATAACTTCACAATTCATTGATTCTATACCATTGTTGACGATTTTGTATGGTTGTTTTCTGAATGGATCTTTGTGAGGTAAATGCGCATAAAAGGTTAGTTTTATATCCTATAAAGAGAAAGAAAACGACGTTATAGCAATGTAACATCGCCATAATGTGCCATCTAACTTATTTGATGGTGGTCCTGCTGGTGGAAGTGTTGCACGAAGGTCTTTGGCTTGATACACCTCTGGTCGCATCAAGTTTTAGACATGCTCGATATATTCTGCCTGGATTTGAATTGCATCGTTTCGTTGGATGGTCAATGACCACTCTACGTATAAAGGCAAAAAGGTTGAGCAGCTCATCCAATCGAGAGGATGCCAGGCTCTTTTTACCCTCGTATTCGCCGAATTTGCCGCCGATCGAAGAAAGCTTTTCTAAGATTAAGGTGTTGCTGTGTCGTGGAGAGGCTTGTACCCGCGAAGCTCCGGTGGAAACGATCTGTCAAGCGCTGCTCGCCGTCAGGGAACAAGACGCGCACTGCCGGTTTCTTCACTGTAGGTACTTACTAGCAGAAAAATTGAGCTATCAAGCCTTCTTTCTGCATTCCGCTGTAGAGATGGTAGTGGTCCAACGTTGTCCCAAGCCGGAATTACCCTACCATAGCAATCGTGACTCCCAGTATACTAGTTACACCTATCGTCACAGGTTGCAGTAAGCTGAAATGACAGTGAGCATGAGCCGAAAAGGGAACTGTTGGGATAACGCCGTCATGGAAGTGTTCTTCGGAACACTCAAAGGAGAATGTATTGGAACATTCTCTACCCATCCCACCAGGGGGGGCGAGACGATCACTGTTTGAATATCTCGAGGCGTATCACAACTGTCAGAGGCGACATTCAACATTCGGATATGTCAGCCTGCTTACCTATGAACAACAGGAGAATAAGAAATGTTTGACGTAACAAGGATAATAGACTTTCCTATAAGATATATCTCTTAAGTTACGTAAAAGCGTCTTTAGTTATCTTCTGTTCTTATCGTTTGCGACTCTACGAAGCGAGTCAAGGTCATAGTGGCTATGTCGGCAAGTATGAGATCCGGTTTCATAGGAGAGCAAGTTTATACCATTGAGTGTCGCCAGAGCCCCTAGGTATAGCAAGCGCTAATGCGGGCCTAAGAAAGCAACCGAGCAAATGTTTATTCCGTTTTTATCTACGCAGGTTGCATTGCTGGAATAATATAGATACCTTTGCTCTCGGTGAGTCTTGCCCACGCTCATTGCAAAGTGGTTTTTCGCGGCATGTTCTCCAGGTTATCGCACGATGCTGCCGTTGTGATATTTAAGATGCAGTAACCGATAACATGCGCGCAAAATGTTAAGACACGACCTATGTATTATATAGAACTGTTATATAAATCACGTTCTAATCTAATGTTATTTCTCGCTCAGATAAGAGCCAGATGTAATGATCGTATTCGCCAGAATTTAGAACAAAGTCATAATCATTAATGAAATCTTTATGCCAGAGGGGGGGTCCACTACTGGAAGCCAATGGAAAACCGGCTGGATCATACCAATATAAGTGGTGATCCACTTCTACTGGGAGAACTCTCCATTTAGTGCGCTTGGTACGACCAAAATCGCGCTGTAGTTGCACTGGCATTTTTGCCGGAGGCTCTTTTCTCTCTAACTTACTTTGTTCATTAAAATGAGCTTGTGCCCAATCTCTTATGCTTTTTGCATTTAGTATTTCGTTTGGGTCGAGTGTATGAACCTGAATTTCATTATAATAACCTTTTGCTGCCTTTTCTGCCTCTTCCCTTGTTACAACCATTTTATTTGCCAGGAGATGTGCTGCTACTGGTTCGGCCGTTCCCCATGTAAGTAATTCCTTTAACCATAGAGTTATCCAAGGTAGCCCAATTAATGGCCAATTATCGAGCGTAAAATCAGTTTGCATGTTTCCTGAAATATTATCACTTGCTAGGGCAACGATGCTTCCTATTCCCCAATTGACCCGGTATATAAAGTTATTTCTTACATTTTTGTGCCATTCCATAATATCGGATGGTTTTTTGGTAATATTTGCGTTCCAGTCTAGCCACCAGTTTAAGATGACGTTCCAGTTTTTCCCTTTTTGTTCTACTTGATAACCAGGCACCTTGAGCAGGAGTGTAATTAGGCCCCTAATAAAGTCCATCTGCTCATGAGGCTTCTTTGTACTGTAATCATATCCGGCTTGCAAATATTGTTTGATATCTGGATACAAAGTAATTAGTTGTGAACCATGGCGTGGTGGTAAACCTGTACAATATAAATTTCTACGCCACCTAGGATTAGGGTATATATGCGTTGGGATAGCTCTTCCTCTTCTAACAAAAATCTCGCTTAACCTATCTTCCTCCTTAAGGGCATAATGGGCAATACGTGCATTTCCAAATATCACGTAAATGGTCTTCCAAATTGTTGAGATTGATATCTTGCTGGTCTGTTCCTTCAGCTTCAGCTTCAACTAATATGAACAAGCAGTAAACCATCAATTGTATCTAATGTTTCAAGTGCCGTATCCATTTTTTGTGCTATCTGATTATGTTGTATCTCTAACGGAGCTGCTTGTTTGAACCAGGCTAAAAAATCATTGTTATTAGAACGCGGCGTAATATCATACCATTGGTTTTCGAGATCAAGGAGAAGTTCTGCTAGGGGGCTTCGAGCTGCATTATCATCAGTTTTTGTTTCAGCACTTATCTGATCTATTAGGTCCGTATAAGTTTTATTAGTAGGTGCGCTTACAACTAAGCTACGACCTTCTGTTCCATATCCAGGACGCCCAGAAACGTCCAAGAAGATTACGAACTCTTGATTGCTAATCGGTTCATCACCACCGCCATTGATGTAGCGATGCAAACGTGCATCCCAGTGTTTACCACTTTGGCTCCAACGTTTAAGGCTTGGTATAAGGATCGTTTCAAATGGTAGATTAACTCCTTCAGAGAGTGTTGATGTTGCCAGTACGATGTAGATGAGGCGCCTTTGTATAAGTTCTACAAAGAGCCTTCCTATAGCTCCAGGCATACTACCTTGGTGGACAACAATTCCCTTCTTTAAAAGCTGATAGATATATGAATCACGTTTGAAATAGTCCTCACAAGAACGTAAACATTGATCCCACAATTCGAAATTTTCATGGAACGTATTTGGTTCTTGAAAAAAATCTGGTTGAATTCCTGCCCAATAACTATCTAGAAGATTTAAAAAATCTTTTGCATATTGGCCTATGTCCTGTGTGATAGAAATTAATACAGTATGTTGTTTACCATCATCCTCTCGTTTGGCAAAGTTAATTGCAGCCCAGAATGTATAAGGACTAAGCCGTTTCATCAAGGAGCTATCATATTGCTTTTCTGGTAATAAGTCGAAGGGTTTTGGAACATATGGCGCATCAGATTTCTTATTGCTTTTGTAGTTTATCTTTGCACCATCTAAGAGGTCATAACGAATAATACATTGTCCTTTTTCACATATGAGGCGTCCTATCAATTGCCGAACACTTCTATATGATGTTTGGGCTGGTTTCACACCCGTTTTTCCTGTTACCCAGTTTGTTAATGTTTGTTCTATACCAGTAGCTACGGCAGAGAGGGCAATTACACGGCCTTGATTGTGGTCAAGGTGTCGAAATAAACGTGATCCCAACATTTCTAGCCGTAACGATCGATTTTCTCCAGTTCGAAGTTGATTATTCGCATTATCATATTGAACGGAATGTGCTTCGTCAACTATAACCAGAGACACTCGGTGCAAAAACGATCGACCGAGAAAGCGTATAAGTGCCTCTCCTTTTTCATATGTACAAATTAGGACAGTTTTATCGGTAGCTGTAAGCCATGCATCAGTTGGACCCCAATCAGTCCTCAAAGTCCTGTTACAATAATAGATGTATCAAGCTTGCTCAACACACGAGCAAGCTTTACCTCAACCTCAACTGCTAACGCACGAGAGGGGACCAGATATATCACAAGTGGTTTGGCGCGTAATGAGGCCGAAAGTTGAGTTACTATGTCATTTGCAACACTTGTTGCTGGATTATAAGTAGCAAAGAGACTCTGAATAATTGCTAATTCTGCTACTGAAGTTTTCCCTGAGCCTGTTGGTGTACAAAGAGCAAAGGAATTTCCTTCAACTAATCGTTCGATGCCTTTTAATTGGAAGGCCATGCAATATTTTTATTTTCGGAGTAGCATTGACGAAGATATTGTTCCATTGCAATCTGTCCATTTTTATCCATGTGTTGCAATAGAGGTTTTACCGTATCCCGTAAAGCATGTGTTGCGTACAAAGACACTACTTCGAATGTAAGCTTTGATAGTAGCCACGCATAGGGATCGTCGCCATACGATAATAATCTTCCTACTGAAACAAAATTTTCCAAAGCTTTTTTTAATCGTGTATCCTCTCCCCATCGTAATTTCATACATAATATTCCAAGGGCACTTGTGGTATCTTTAAGTACTATTTGTTGTATTTGGTAAGAGAGATCTGATTCATCTCGCGTGACATTGCTATCTTGAGATAACCTTGTCTTGGTCCAATAATCGACAAGTTCTTCTGAAAGCTTGGTGAATTCTCCTTTTAGCAAAGAACGAAGAACTTGTGATTCATGATTGTCTATGGGGATGTATGAGAGAAGACCGCTTGCCCTTGCTGGATAACCTGCAATTTGATACGCCGCTGCGGAAAGTAATTGAAAAGGATATCCATGGGGATTTGTCAGTGGATGAGCAAGCCATTCTAATAGCTCTGCTGCTCTGCGAATGCTCACTTGCCATTGTGCATGTCCTGCCTCTTGCTCGACAGATGCTGCTTCTAGCAATCTTATGGCATCATCAAGGTGTTTTGTTGATTTAGATCTTTGCCAACTAGGAAGGCTTTCTTGTTGATATTCAAGTCTTGTATGTTGACTAAAAAGCCGAGCTTGTGCTTCAGGCCATGCCGTTCCTGCTAATTGTTCTCTTAAATGTTGTGCGGTCGCAATAGTTGTAGCATCTGGATTAGACATGGATACGTCCTTTATACACTAATTGGTATTGTGGTTATCTTCTTTTTCTCATACATGGTGCAAATAAGGTCCTCGATGTCATGAAGATGAATTTCGATTGCTTCAAACGGATGGCTTGCATTGTAGGATTTAGGTGGTTTTTCTGTAGGTATCCATGTTGATTTCCGCTCAGGAAGTTTTCCATGAACATATATTAAGAAATTATATCTCCGTTTTTCTCGCAAGAGAGGATCATCTTTTTCTTGCAACACGAATTGATCTAATGCTTCATACCATTGTTTTGCATCTGTCGATGTACTATGCTTTAGTATCTGGATCACCTGATAGATGCTCACAATAGCAGATTTGTTGAATTTTGTATAGGCATTAGCTAGCATTTCTGAATTATGGTCTTTTGTACACTTAGCTTCACAATATAGTATGGTTTCTATTTCACCATTCTTTAGGGTAAATGCTAAGCAATCATCACCTGTTCGCCCAAATACCTCCCGCTTTGCTCGGCCAGTCTGGCGTAATATTTCTAAATATTGGAATGCGGTATCGTGAAAACGAAATAAATATGCTGGTACTTTCCATCTATCATCTCCAAATGGTGAGAAGTTCTCTGCAATGAGACCAGCAAATACTTCGCCAAAATACCCTTTGAGTGTGGTCATCGGAAGTAATGCCGGATAACCAGATAAAGAGGCACTAGGAGGAGTACGAACTTCATTATCATCATCCTCTTCTAACGGATCTAATGAATGGCTTGTTGGTTCCTCGAAAAAAGATCGAGCGTCATTATGGGCTCCTTGTATATATGTTTTTAAATCTTCTAAGATCTCAGGGCGTTTCTCTAAATTTTCTCTTAGACTCTTATGGTGATATCTTCCATTTTTTGAGACATGAGGAGTAACTTCTATCCAATCCTTTAGCTTTATTTGCATATTCCCCCACAAATACAAATGATAAATTCATCTGTATAGATTATGAGAGGATTAATCTAATTTTTCAAGTCCTATTAGTACCTATAGCAGAAAGGGTTATCTATTACTCTAAGTATATTTTCCTAATATGGAATATCCTAGGAACAAAGTGATATAGTAATTGTGTTTACTCTAGAAACGATCATTTCAGTTTTATGAAAACTAATTAAAGAAGAGACCATATTTCTTTTGCTTGATTTGCAATTTGTCGAGCGCGCTTTTCGATTTCGTCTTTGTTCCAATTTTCTAGACGCGCAAGCATTCTATTGAGGCGAATAGGGCTATCCGCAAAGCCGCCATCCATATCGCGTTTTTCTCTGAACGAACGATCTCCTAGTTCCGAATTATAGCCAGTGAGCGTTAGATTCCCAATGGTATGCAAGTATTGCATGTGAATACTTTCCCAATCCTTCCCAAGATTTTCTTTCCATTCCAATGGTAGACGCTTGTTTTGAGGCATTATATGCTCAATGGTATAATCTTCAGTAATTATTCGTTCTTTGCGATTATGATTTTCTATTTTTCTAAACATATAATTGCGACAAGACAGATGATACATGTCTCTTGTTATAAAGGCGACATAAAATTCCTCGTCATCTGGGCAATATCCTTCTGTTTCCTCTGCATGCATTGCAACCTTTAAGCTTTGTAGATAGGAATACTTATCTAATGCTTGTAGGATTTTGGTGAATATTTTTTTCAGAACCTTTCTTGGAATATTACACACCACGCAGCGAAAAATATAAGCTTCTATAGTTCTTAGCCCGTTAATAAAGTCTATGAGAGAAATTTCTTGTTTGGCATAGACGTTGTACATATCTAAGAGAAGAGGATACGCTATGTCACCTCCTACTGCTTCAATATCCTGTAAAGTGGATTTGATGTCTTTGTTTTCTTCTAATAAGAATGCGATTTTACTAAAGTAATTGCTGTATCTTAGTAAATCCGAAACTATCTCTTTAGAGGTGTTTTGGGATTTGCTATGAAAGTATTTTGTAAAAAAAGAAAGTACACCATCTCGGTCAGGAATATCGCCCCATTTTACAGC
Source organism: uncultured Chloroflexia bacterium (assembly GCA_963699315.1). GTDB lineage: Bacteria > Chloroflexota > Ktedonobacteria > Ktedonobacterales > Ktedonobacteraceae > Dictyobacter. The sequence continues at coordinate 591,202 of OY969433.1, read as the reverse complement.
CAAATAATTATACATAAAGCGATCGAATTGTTGTATATTTTCCTTAAGGCCAAGAGTTTGTTTTATTGGTTGCCAGTGATTGTAATAAATAACAATTTGTTCTTCTTTCGAGCCTGTAACAATCCTGTTACGTGCTACATCTGCCGTACTAAGCGACATTCCCCCTATATTAAGGGTTTCAAATATTTGTTGGGCATCTTGTTCTCTATCTATCAAACATTCTACGACTACAAATTTTTTGAGACCTTCAAAAAGCGTTAAAAAATCGAACGAACTTTGATTTAATTTGTCTTTGAAGAAACAATAATTTTTAACGAGTTGATTATTTCTTTTTGTGATTTTTATCTGCCCTGTGTTCTGAATAAGATCTATAAAAGTATCTTTGTCACTAGGTGTAAGAAGCATTTTATAACTTCCTTCGCCTTTAATATCGTCGTTTCTAAGATAGGACATGTATATCTCATCAGCATTTAAGGCGAATGCATCAGTCGCTATTTTTAGCTCATTAACAAGCGCTAAAAGAAGAAGAGAAATGGTTACTAATCGTTGTTGACCATCAATCACTTGGAATGTTGGTAAATCTGAAACGGAAACTTTTTTTTCTACACTAAGAATGATGGACCCTAAAAAATAATTTCGTGTCTCTTGATGCGTAGCTGCATCTACAATAGCATCCCATAAATCTTCGCACTCTTTATGTCTCCAAACATAAAAACGCTGATAAAGGGGGAGAGTGAGTTGTCTTTGGTCTTTGAGAAAAGAGAGAAGTGGTCTATCGTTAGCTTTCATAATTTGTAATTACCTTTTTATTTCTTTAGTCACATTAGTGATTTATGCTATAGTATGAAATTCTTTAAAGCTACCCCAAAGTAGGTAATAAATATGGAATATAATATTTCAAAAATTGGTTTATATTGTACTTGTTGTCTTATCGTAAATCTTACCTGAGGTGAAATCCTCGCATTTTTCCTCTTACACGTTTTTTCTGCAGGAAGGTTTCGATATATTTCGAATTAGTTCGGGAAACGATGAGGGCCTTCCTTTGCACAGAGGCATAGGATATTGTATGAGGCAAGTGAAGAACCAATCTGTCTTATTTGTCGTGTTCCTCCAAAACTGTCCTAGCTTATGGAATAACCTTTCATTGCACACCCTCTTTCGGTATATCGCAACGAGAAACTGTTTGTTGTGATTGATTCCTGTCAATGACACGCTTTTGATGACGAGGATAGCGTAACAGAAGCACGAAAAATTGTATTTTTTCAAATTGGTCTCTTGGGAAATACTGCCTGCCTTGAAGTTCGGAGTGAGAACGCGTATAGTGCTTCTAGAGTACATGGAGCTAGGCCATACTGCCTCTCCTGTTCTTTAACATATATGTTCATGGAGCGCTGAAAAACTTTATGAAATATTTTGTCGGAGGAGCAAAAAACTCATGGATAAGAAGAATTGCCTGATGAAATATTTTGCTTGATTTTTTTAACGTTCATGCATAAGAGGTTTGAGAGACCAAAAATCTTCGTAACATACTCTGTCAATTGAGCTTATGGTTGGGTTGATAGGTATGGATCAGCCTGAGAGGCCGATCTACAACAAGCAGGCGTGTTTATTGTGTCACACTGCCTTCCAAGCAGGCTGTCGCCGGTTCGAGCCCGGTCTCCCGCTTCAATGTGTAAACCGTTCCTCTCAGTGCTGGTCAGAAGCCGCTTCATACGAAGCAAGCGGCCATGCAGCCTGAGGGGAACAGTTTTTTTCTGGGCAAATAGTGGTTAACGACAGCCTGATGAGACAATGCGGTTGTTGTAGTTCAAAACAATAAGCTTGGGATCTCTTCATTTGTTCCAGTCGATGTGGTTTTTATTCCAGGAGATCCTGCACACCAGAGTCAAGCCTCATCTGGCTAGGTTTCATATGGCACGATGTATCTTATTGGCAAAAGGCTACTGATGGGCCAATTTGTATGACTGGATGATTGTTGGTACTGCTTTCATGTTTGTCGTTATTTTCATGACAAACTAGTGAGCAGATAGTAAATAGTAGAATAAACAAAAAAGGCCGAGATCGCCTTCTTTTACCGGAGTTGCTCATGGCAGATTCTCTTGATCTCCCGCAGGGAGAATATTTCAATAGTAGAGCTCAGCGCCAGGAACAGATTGCTGACTATGTCTTGCAGCAATCATTTGTACGTGTCCAGGAGCTTGCGGATCTCTTTAACGTGAGCCTTATGACGGTTCACCGTGACCTTGATGAGCTAGAGACTCAGGGAATCCTGCGAAAAGTACGGGGGGGGGCCACTGTGCTGCCCTCAAGTTTGTTTGAGAGCGATGTGCGCTATCGATTGAGCACTGCGCTAAAAGAAAAGGAAGCAATTGCCGAAGTAGCGCTATCCTGCGTAGAGCCCGGTCAGGCCGTCTTATTGGATGCTTCTACAACCATACTGGCCCTGAGCAGACGTCTCCCCCGTATGATCCCACTGACCGTGATTAGCAATTGCCTGACAATAATTCAAGAGTTAAGCAAGGTAAAGGGCATCGATCTGATCTCGCTTGGCGGTGAATTTCTTTCCCCACCACGATGCCTTTGCGGGGATTATCTGCGAACAGGCGATTGGCGCTTTGCATGCCAATGTTCTCTTTATGTCGGGCTCGGCAGTTTCAAATGGTGTTATCTATCACCAGGAGCAGGAAATTGTGAAGGTGAAGCGTGCGATGTTAGCGTCAGCGAGCAAGCGCATTCTCCTGCTTGACCACAGTAAGCTTGGCAAAGTGGCCCTGCACCGTCTGGCCCATCTGCGAGAATTTGACCTGGTTATTGTTGACTCTGGCGTGGATGAAGCACAATTAAACGAATTGTATGAAGCCCAGATCCCCGTCAAGATTGCTCCCTTGTAACAACTGATCTACAAGGAGATTTCCCTTTCCCTTGCTTCAGCAGCCTGGAGATTCCCCCTGGCTGTGTTTTATCATCTCTTTTCTCTTCCCATTCACTGGATAGCATAGAAAATTCATATCACAACAAAATGTTAAAAATATAACATCACTCTCCCCTGCGTTTTTTGTAGAAAGCAAGCCATTTGCGTTTTTACAAGCGATAGCATGCTCTATCGTGCTCATTTTTTCACACTTCCCTCTTGACAGCCCCTGCAGAGATGCTATATTAATGTTATATTTGATGAGATTAGTGTTAAAATAACATTGATTAATTCAAATGTGCCGCTTCAATTATTGGGTTGCTTTTACAGCGAACTCAAAAGTATACCTGAATGGTTCTGATCAAGCAGCCAGATTAAAATAGGAGGTGTCATATATGAGCATTGCGCAAGATGATGCACAGTCTAACGGCCGGCCATTGTTGGAAGTCGGGCGGCATCGTATTCTGGCCGAAGCACAGGCAGTTGCTGCAATGGTGAATGCAATGGACGACCACTTCCTGGCCGCACTCCATTTAATCGAATCTCGCCAAGGCAAAGTACTGGTCAGTGGAGCTGGAACCTCGGCAGCAGTGGCCCGTCGGATGGCACATCTGTTGGCGGTGACCGGGACAGCCGCCCTGTATCTTGATTCCAGCGAATTGATTCATGGTTCGCTGGGAGCTGTAGAGCCGGGAGACGTGTTGATCGCAATTTCCAAGAATGGCGGATCAGCTGAAGTCAATACAATGGCTGAGAGGGCGGCTGGTCGTGGTGCCGCTCTGCTGGTGCTCACCAGCAATCCCGACTCACCACTCGCGAAATTGGCGACGCTCGCCATCACGTTAGCGTTGCCGGAGGATAGTGATCTGGGAGACATTATTGCGATGGGATCGACGCTGGCAGTATCTGCATGGGGTGATGCGCTCGCGGCTACCCTGATGGAACAGCGCTCCTATAGTTGGCGTGATGTGTTATACACGCATCCAGGAGGTGCGGTAGGGCAGCGTAAAGCTCCCGACGGATCTTCTCCTCGTAGTGAATCATCGGTCAATGTTGATCAAGGTGCCTGAATAAGTGCCTATATGGGAGTGTATGTATTATGTCTCTTGTTGTTGGTATAGACTCTTCTACACAGTCTTGTACGGTCGTATTGAGAGATCTTGAAACGGGTACATTGATAGCCTCTGCCACAGCGCCTCATCCCCCTACCACAGCGCCTGTTAGTGAGCAGCATCCCGACGCCTGGTGGCAGGCGCTACGGCAGGCACTATGGTTGGTATTGTCGAAGGTGCGTGATACAAAGCCGGTGGCGGTGAGTATCGATGGTCAGGGACATGGTCTGGTGATCCTTGATAGTGCCGATCGGGTCATTCGGCCGGCCAAGTTGTGGAACGACACAACGAGTACGCCTGAATCTCGCGAACTGATAGCCAGGTTAGGTGCGGCAGAATGGGCACATCGAGTTGGCATTGTGCCAAAGGCTGCCCTCACCATAACGAAACTGTTATGGTTGGCGCGCCACGAACCGGAGTCGTTTGTACGCATTCGTCATATCATGTTGCCCCATGATTGGCTTGTCTATAAGCTTACAGGGAAGCGAGCAACTGAACGCAGTGAGGCTTCCGGTACAGCATATTTTTCTCCCTGGCTCTCCACATGGCAGCCAGACCTGCTGAATCTTGTCGATCCATCGGTCGATTGGTTCGCGCGATTGCCTGATATCGTCCCTCCAGGTGAGCCGGTAGGGACAGTACTTCCCGCCGTCGCTGAAGAGATCGGACTACCATCTGGCATTCCGGTGCTAGGTGTGCATGACAATGCGGCCTCTGCTCTCGGACTCGGCATTCAACCGGGAGATGTAGTGATGTCTCTGGGGACTTCAGGGACAATATTTGCTTCGCATCCCGATCCGGTGAAGGACGAGGCTGCCACCGTAGATGGTAATGCAGATGCCGCCGGGCAGTTTCTCCCTCTCGTGTGCACACTCAATGCGACGCAGGTGACTGACATGGTTGGTCGACTGCTCAATGTCAATCACCATGAACTGGCTGAGCTTGCATTGCAGGAGCCTGCACGACCAGATCGTGCCGTTCTGCTTGCTTATCTTAACGGTGAGCGCAACCCGAACCGGCCATATAGCCGAGGAGTGCTGGGCGGTATACGTTCAGATCTCTCGCGGGGAGAACTGGCGCGTGCCGCCTTTGAAGGCGTACTTTGTGGCCTGTATCAGGGATATAAAGCCCTGCAGCGGGTAGGAGTACGCACTGATGGTCGGCTTCTGCTGGTGGGAGGTGGTGCTGCCTCTCCTGCGTATCGCCAGTTTGCCGCCGATATCTTTCAGCGTCCAGTCTATGTCACTGATCTATCTCATATCTCTGCCTGTGGTGCCGCAGTCATGGCGGCAGCTGCAGTTCATAATGTGTCGATGATAGATCAGGCAATGCAATGGGCTCCTCCCATGTATATCGTGGCTGAGCCTTGTGGTGAAAGGCCAGACATGCTTCTCGATCGTTACGAAAAAATCATGAAAGGAGAAGAACTCGATGACGCATAAACGTCAACGTCGACTTCCAGAGGAAACCGGCATTTTTCTCGTACTCGTTATCGTGCTCATTGTGATGGGTTTGCTATCGGCGCCGTTTCACACCGTTTCGAATGGTTTCACGCTCTTGCTCAACGGCTCTGTGATCGCATTCCTGGCGCTGGGCCAGACTTTTGTGCTTCTCACGGGTGGCATCGATCTGTCAACAGGTGCTAATGTTGCCATGACAGGCGTCCTTGTGGCGTTGCTCATGCAAATGGGCATCAGTTGGCCGCTTGCCGCTTTAATCACGCTTGCGGCGGGAACAGCTCTGGGAATCATCAATGGAGTACTCATTCACTTTGTGCGCGTCCCTGCTTTTATCGCCACCTTCGCAACGATGGGAGTAGCTTCCTCGATTCCCTTGATTATCACCGGAGCCAACTCTATTCCGGTGGTTGATCCCAATTTTGCCTTCATCGGCCAGGGATTGCTGTTCGGAGTCCCCATTCCGGTTGTGCTGCTGCTGGTGGTCGCCGTCATAGCCGGGTTGATGCTCGTTTGGACGCGACTTGGAGTCCATATCTACGCCGTCGGTGGTAACAGCGATGCCGCGCGCTTGGCCGGTATTGGCGTTGGGCGCACGGTGGTCATCGTGTACGCTCTGAGCGGTCTCTGTGCTGCCTTTGGCGGTTTGATCTCCACTTCCCGTTTGATGGTTGGTTTTCCTGCCACCGGCCTCGGCAATGAGCTCTTTTTCTCAATCGCCGCAGCGGTAGTAGGAGGTGTTAGTCTTTTCGGCGGCAGTGGCACGGTACTGGGTGCTATGATCGGCGCTGTCTTGATCGCCAGTGTCAGTGATGGCATGAATGTCATGAACGTCAGCAGTTATTGGCAACCACTGGTGATCGGTGTCATTATTCTCGCCGGAGTCATGCTCGATACCTATCGACGCCGTCTCGCCGGACAAGGCTTGGGCATCTTGCTCTCACGTTTGTGGAGCAATCCATCAGCAACAAAGGTGAGCGAATCGCTCTCCGCCCGAGAAACCGAAAGAGTGAATGAACCACTCTCTTCAGGTAAAACAGAGCAATAACATTGGTGTTTTTTGCTTGTCAAAATGCTATTTAGCTCCCTCTGAATCAAAGAGGTAGGGAGGTTTGCAATGCTCCGTCGTTTTTTCTCTCTTGTTACGTTAGTCGCTGTCATCGCCATGTTTACCGGTTGTTCGGCTGTAACAACGTCCTCCTCTAATAGTAGCGCCAGCAGCGGTAGCAAATCACTGCCAGCCAATTGTAAATCATCACAACCGACTCTTGGCGTGGCTTTGCCCAATACCGTCAATCCTTACTACATTGCGATGCGCCAGAGTTTTCTTGATAACGGACCGAAAGCGGGCTTCAAGGTCAATATGGCGATTGCCAATGATAGCGACTCCACCCAGCTTTCTCAAATCGATTCTTTTATTCAGCAGGGCGTATGCGCTGTTGCTCTCAATCCCGTGAACTCCGGGCCAGGAGCCGCGGATGTAGCGGCACTCAGCCATGCTGGCATTCCTGTCTTCGTTGTCAATATCATTATCTCTTCTGATACCCTGAAGCAGCAGAACGCCTCAATCGTTCAATATGTTGGCCCTGACCAGGTTGAAGGTGGTACGGTTATGGCTCAGGCTCTCCTCCAGGATATGGGCAATTCCTCAAAAATCGTAGCAGGCATCGTTGGCGACCCGGATCAAATCCCGACCAATGAGCGTGACCAGGGCTTCAAGGATTATTTAACATCCCATGACCCTAACGCCAAAGTGCTTCCGACCGTCAACGGTCAGGTTGATCCGAATGTTAGCCTCCAAGTGACTACTGATTTGATTCAGGGTAACCCGAATATGAATATGATCTTTGCTGATACTGGTCCTAGCGTAACTGGCGCGATCCAGGCTATCAAGCAGCTAAACAAGGTCGGTAAGATTTCTCTTTATGGTTTCTGTGCCGCTAATACTCAATTGGATAATACCCTCTATCGAGGATGTGCAGCGCAAGAGCCAGCACAATATGCTCAGACTATGGCACAGAACATCGCGCAGTACATAAAGGGGAAAAAGCTCTCATCACAGATCCTACAGCCGGTGAAGGTATTTAGCGAAGGTCAGAAGCCTGGCGCTGGCGAAGTTGGCTAAGGAACCAATAAAGAGGGAAGGAAGTAGATAGTAATGGTCTTGTCACTTTCCGCACAACATATTGTCAAGCGCTATGGCCAGAACGTGGTACTGAACGATATATCGTTCACACTTCAGCGGGGTGAGGTGCATGGCCTGGTTGGTCATAATGGTGCTGGTAAGTCAACATTTCTCAGGATTCTGGCTGGAGCAGGCCAGCCAGACGCCGGAGAATTGATCCTCGATGGACTGCCGGTAACGCTTTCGGGTCCAACTGCGGCACTGAGCAAGGGAGTTGTGGCTGTTTATCAGGAACTGTCTCTGATTGAGAATCTGACAGTGGCCGAGAATATATTTCTGGGCGCTGAGATGACAAGCACAGGACGCTTGCGCAGGGCAGCTATGGAGCGTGAAGCTTCAACATTGCTCCAGGAATATGGTATCGCTGCTGATCCTAACCAGCGGTTGGGTGACCTGCCGGTCGCCCAGCGTCAGATGATTGAGGTGGTGACCGCTGTACACCGGAATGCACGTTATCTGCTGTTGGATGAGCCGACCACGGCGCTGGAAGCTCGACAAATTGAGCAACTTCTGGCTCTCGTGAAACGCCTGGTGAGAGAACAGAATTTAGGTGTGCTGCTGATCGATCACAAGCTCGGCGAGATTTTTGCAGTTGCTGATCACGTGACTGCTCTCGCCGATGGTCGGGTGGTGTTCGATGCTCCTATCAATGAGATAGAGCAAGAGGATGTGATTGGCGCTATTGTTGGCACGACACCTGATCATGGGAAGCACATTGCTTCAGGTATTACCGCTAGCGCGCCATCACTTGTTGTTGATAAAAGCAAGCGTTTGACCGAAAGGAGTCTCTCAGAGGGGCCAGAAACCCTTATCGTCGAGCATCTTTCTGGTAAGACGCTACGAGATGTGTCGCTGACGGCGCGAGCAGGGAGCATACTGGGGATCTACGGGCTGGTCGGGTCGGGCCGGACTCGCTTTCTCCGTTGCCTGGCCGGACTTGAGCAGTTTACGGCTGAGCGTGTTGAGCTCTTGGGGAAGCCCTACCAGCCAGCAAATCCAGGTTTTGCGATCCGGTCCAGAGTTGGTTACCTCTCTGAGGAACGTAAGCGAGATGGTTTTGTTCCCCAGATGAACGCGATTATCAATGCTTCGCTCCCCGTGCTTCATCGTTTCAGCACCTTTGGCATCCTGCGTCGCAGACAATTGCAGGACACTGTCACCAATGTGCTGCAGCAGCTCAACATTCATGGCTCACTGGAAGCGCCGATAACGTCACTTTCTGGTGGCAACCAGCAGAAAGCAATATTCGGGCGTTTGGTACTGGAAAATCCTCTCCTGATGCTTCTTGATGAACCCACGAAGGGAGTCGATATCGGGGCAAAGCGCGAGATTTACCAGATTGTGCGCAGTCTGGTAGCCGAGAGAGACCTTGCCGTCATTGTTGTATCGAGTGAGGAGGAGGAGATACTGGATCTGTGCGATGAGGCGGTGATCTTTCATCGTGGGCAGTGTGATGGCACCGTCTACAAAATTGATGAACTTGATGTCGCCAGATTGCGAGAGTTAGCGTGGACGGAGCCAGTAACAGCATGAGTAATGAAGTGGGTCGCGAGCAATGGGCAGTCATAAGAGAGCCCATTGCTTGCGACCCACTTCCTGGCATACAGAAGCGAATCCTTTGTGAAAATGCTACCAGGGTCGGTTAGAAAGAATACGCCTTGAGCACTCTTTTGCCAGCTATGAAGATATTTCTAGAACAACAGGAGTAAGAAACATGTTACGCGTGGGCCCTTCTATTATGGCTGCAGATTTGCTCCGCCTGGGTGATCAAATCAGGACGATTGAACGTGGTGGTGCGGATTGGTTACATGTAGATGTGATGGACGGATATTTTGTACCGGGATTCAGCTTTGGTGCAAGTATTGTTGCAAAATTGCATCATTTTAGCAAGCTTCCTATCGAGGTGCATTTAATGAGTGCCCGTCCTTTGGAACACATGGATGAGTTTTTTGCTGCCGACTGCCATCTTCTTACCATCCACATAGAAGCAGCCACCGACTTATATCGTTGTATTACCATGATGAAACGTCACAATGTACGTGTCGGTGTTGCATTAAATCCATCAACACCACTTTCTGTCCTCGAGGAGGTATTACCAGAGCTAGACCAGATCGTTATTATGACTATTTCACCTGGATCCATTGGCATGCCACTCATTGATTCCTGTCTGGCAAAGGCAGGAAAACTTGTACAGATGCTGAGACGCATGGAACTTCGTCACGTCCAGGTTATTGTAGATGGTGGAGTGAAAATTCAGAACATTGCAGACATCGCTGCTTTTGGAATTGATGGAGTCGTATCTGGTAGCGGTATATTCTCACAGCCAGACCCCGCTGTCGTTATCCAGGAAATGAAACATATAGCATCAAGGTTTGGCATCACCCATTAATTGGCGCATTGCGTCATGGGGAATCTTACTGCTGGGATACCTCCTTTGAGCGAATCCTTGTGACGTTTTTTGCCGTAGAGGTCTAAAATTCTCGGAACACCTTTTACCAACTCTGCCAATTTTATGCTCTCTCTCACGCTGATTCGACGACGGCTTGCCAGGGCTTCTCAAGCAGGATTCTCCATTCGTCCTGCTTGAGAAGCCCTTTCGGATATCCTCAAAGAATTTATCACCCATTGTTTGCAACGCGGCCCTATCAGACGAAACCTCCATGCTACCATCTGTTGCGATTAGCTACAATACGACGGCAGTGCTGGCACTTCGTCTGAACAGCACTATTATACGTTCTTCCGTCTTTCATACTTATTGCGCTATGAGTGCGAAAGGAACTGTTGCAGGCTCTGGTAGTAGCCTAGAAAATTGGGCGAGCCCAAGCCAGTCGGATAACTCCAGTTCTGACCAACCTGATAGTAAAGATTATCCCCCTGGGTGATCGCATTGAAAGGATGATATTTGGCTTCTTGAGACTGCGCAGCATACCAACCGGAGGGACCAAAGAAGAAATGCTTAAAGTTGTATATGAGAGCTCCGTTCATAATCGCTGTGCCCGAGGCGACCAACGGGGTAGCCGCACTTGTACCAGAGCATCCTCCCCACTGACCACTCATGTAACACAGATTATTGGTAGCTGCTGCGGCAAGATCCGGCAACTGACGATAGCCTGTGGAATATTTATTGTGTAATCCGGGAATACTGGAAGCATCCTGCTGCTGCCAGGGGGGTTCCTGAAAGGCTGTGCTGACGCCGCCGCCAGTTCCCCACGAGTTGTTGCAGGAACTATGATCAGCTGTACTATCCGACCAGGCGACCTCACTGGTACGACTACCATTGCTCGTCGTGTGAAGAATGGTGCCGCCAGTGGCAACCACCCAGGGATCGCTGGCAGGAAAATTCACACCAAGCTGGTCATAGGTACCAGTCCCAAAGGCCGCACAATCGCCGCTCGCAGTAAAGATGGTAATATGCTCAACCTGAGTCAGGATCTGCAAACTTTGATTAATCATATTCAGATCATCTTGCGATATCTCCCCTTCATCACCCCCAAAACTCATACTGATCACCGCTCCTGAATGCGTATTATTTCGATAATCATCAATGATATGCTGAAGCAGGTCGTTGATGACAATATACCCATCTTCCCCACGCTGATCGGCTCCCCTGCTGTCACCCTGATAGTCAACAATTTGAGCCTGCGGCGCCACACTGGCAATGACATCGAGATCCAGCGTAAATTCATTAAAGTCTGTGGGTACTGGGGGCGTACCATCCAGGGTAACAGTGCTCAATGTACCTTTGAAGTTCGCACAGTTAAAGAAGGCGTTCACATCATCCTGACTATACGTGTCAAAAGGTTCAACTAACAACACCTTCTGATTCTGACCATACCAGCCATGCTGCTGAAAAGAGGTCAAACCATACGCTTGTATATAATCAGAGGGCAGCAGAATAGGAGCATTCCAACCAGATCGATCAGTTAGAGCCGAACAATCAACGTTCGCATTCTGTGTCTGATGCGTCGATGCTGACTGAGCAGGAGTAAAAAATCCTCCTGGCTGCGCAGGCTGACTATAATTATCCAGGCCATTGATCGCCAGAACCTGACTAGCAATCAGTGCTGGCACTTTGGGTAGATGATTGGGGTCGGGCGTGTAATAGCTACGAGTACCGACTTTATGCAAAACAAATGTGGTCTGTAGCAGCATTGACAGCGAGCCAGCTTTGATATCAATCGTCATCCAGGTTCGCGTCTGATTCAATTTAATGGTTGCATTCTGTATGCCAAAATAGTGTTGAAACTGCTGATAGGCCTGAGTACTAATTCCCAGGTTCTTCGCCAGATTACCCCCATCTTGAGTATTGGCAATCCCGTTGTTATTTGCATTCTTGAGCAATTGAGGATCAATTTTAAAGGTCACTCCAACATGCAAAATCTGGTTGTCGGGCACTGAACCTGTTATTGGGGCCGACAGCGCTTTCTGTGGGATACTCAGCTTGAGCGTCTGATATTGCAGGCCTAGCGTCGGCGTGGGTGTCGAGCTGGTGGTCGCTGTCGAGCTACCGCCAAGATCACATCCTGCAAGGACGCATAAAAGGACACAAAGCAAACACAAGAAGAGATGCTGTGTCGGGATAAATAATTTTCGTTGTGACATAAAAAAACAGAAACCTCCGATATAACAAAAATTTTTCCCTAAATGCGTTCCTCTCTACGAAATACATTTATACATTTATATATTACAGAAATAGAAAGATTTGTCAAATGTAGTGATTAACCAGGAGAGTGTGAATTAAATCACAGATATGATACTTCTTTTCGTTTCCATTCATTCCTCCGTGTATCTCCTGTGCTATCCAGTCATAGGGTCCGGCATAGATGGCAGCTTCCGCTGGTATATGCCGGTGAAAGGTAGTATCAAAAACGGCTATCTGTGGCATATCTGGTTTCAGTTTTTCAATAATCTCAATGCCCTCCAGATTTACTGGATTATGCAATGGAGCAAAGCTTGTGAGGTGTTTGAGTTTTTCTTTAACCTGTGATGTAATCCATACACTCTGTTTATAGTCAAGACCACCATACCCAATCACGGACTTCTGGCATATCTTCAAGATTTTCCTGCACATAGGCCCGATGTTTGACAAGGAGGTCATTGCATTCCTGGATAAGTGGAGCAACCAGATTATGGACGCGTTTTGTGCGTCGCATCGCTTCAATACAAAGATGATACCGACTCATCTCATTGAGCACGACCATATCAAAAGGTGTGGTCGTTGTGCCCTCTTCATTGAAGCCACGCACATGGAATCGTTGTGGATTGGAACGTCCATGAATGATTTCATGGATGGCTCGTGGACTCCCATGAAAAGCAAATACGACCGGTTTTTCTTCTGTAAAGTGTTCAATAAATGTTTTCTCATCGAGACCATGTGGATGTAAGAATGGAGGATAGAGTGTCATCAGGTCCACGACATTGACCACACGGACCCTGAGTTCCGGCAGATGATGACGTAGCCACCAGGCTGCCGCAACGGCTTCCAGCGTAGGACTATCACCAGCACAGGCCAGAACGACATCTGGTTCAATGTTTTCATCATTGCTGGCCCAATGCCAGATAGAGAGACCGCGAGCACAGTGAGCAACGGCCTCCTCTTTCGTCAACCATTGAAGTTGTGGCTGTTTATCAATGATGATCAGGTTCACATAGTTGCGACTGCGCAAACAATGATCTGCAACTGAGAGGAGACAGTTCGCGTCTGGTGGCAAGTAGATGCGTGCGACGGTGCCCTTTTTGGCGATGACAGTATCGAGAAGTCCAGGTCCTTGATGACTGAATCCATTATGATCGTTGCGCCAGCATGTTGAGGTCAAGAGAATATTCAGAGAGGCGATTGGTTTGCGCCAGGAGAGTTTGATCCCCTCCTCCAGCCATTTGATGTGCTGGGTGGTCATGGATGCGGAAACCATGGCAAAGGCTTCATAGGTGGCGAAGAGGCCATGGCGTCCAGTAAGCAGATAGCCCTCCAACCAACCCTGGCACAGATGCTCACTCAGGACCTCCATCACGCGCCCATCATTCGCAATATGATCATCGGTCGCTTCAATTGGTTCGACTGAAATGCGGTTTTCCACTTCAAAGACATTGCCCAGGCGGTTGGAATTCGTTTCATCAGGACAGAATAATCGGAAGTTGTGCTGATCCGCATTGCGTAGAAAAATATCTCTCAGCATCTTTCCAAGTTGGCGCGTTGACTCATGACGTTCGGCCCCAGGTTTTTTAACATCAATAGCATACTCTGTAAAGGTCGGGATATCCAGGTCGATCAGGATGCTTCCACCGTTTGCATGTGGATTGTCTCCCATCCGACGTTCACCAGAGGGGGCCAGAGCAGCCAGTTCAGGCAGAAGCTGTCCATACTCATCGAACAATGTTTCTGGCTGATAACTACGCATCCATTGTTCCAGGATATGTAAATGATTGGGATTCGCCTTGACATCAGCGACCGGGACTTGGTGTGCTCGGAATGTCCCTTCAATAGGGAGACCATCAACCTCTTTGGGCCCTGTCCATCCCTTTGGTGTGCGCAAAACAATCGCCGGCCACTCAGGTGATTGTGTGAAGCCATGGGCACGAGCCTCTTCTTGATAGCTGCGAATCTTTTGATAACAGGTTTCCAACGTCGCAGCAAAATCCTCATGGACCTGCATGGGATCGTCCCCTTCGACGAAATGGACATCGTAGCCATGACCAGAGAGTAATTTTTGTATTTTCTCATTGCTATACCGTCCCATCACCGTCGGACCAGAAATTTTGTACCCGTTCAGGTGTAAAATGGGCAGGACCGCGCCATCACGGACAGGATTCAAGAATTGAATACTTTTCCAGGCACCCTCTAGAGGTGCTGTCTCCGCCTCGCCATCGCCAACGACCGCCGCCACAATGAGATCTGGATTATCAAAGGCCGCTCCAAAAGCATGGGAAAGCACATAGCCTAACTCTCCCCCTTCATGAATAGAACCGGGAGTCGGGACACTCACGTGGCTTGGCACGCCACCAGGAGTCGAGAACTGACGAAAGAGGCGTTGCATGCCCTTTACATCTTGTGTGATGGTTGGATATACCTCAGTATATGTTCCCTCCAGGTAGACATTGGCAAGTAACGCTGGTCCACCATGTCCAGGACCTGCAAGATAGATCACATTGGCATCGTAATCCTGGATCAGCCGATTTAAGTGCACATAAATAAGACTCAGACCTGGCGACGTGCCCCAATGACCAAGCAGACGTGGTTTGATATGTTCGGGACGGAGGGGCTCTCTCAGGAGAGGATTTCCTTGTAAATAGATCTGACCAATGGTCAGATAATTAGCTGCATCCCAATACTTGTTCATCAGTGCGAGGCGAGTTCGATCAACGTGTGACATATATTCCTCCTATTAAGAACTTTTTCTCATGTGTATAACCAGGAACGTATAGGTACGTCAAATGCATTAATTACATTATACTGAGTTCCTATCTCAGGCAGATCACATACCAATACGCTGACCTCACAAGGACATCACTGCGCGACCAAGCATAGATATTCCTTAATCTCTTGGAAGAGAGCCTGGGGATAGCGAAACTGGCTCTTCCATTTTCGTTTTTTGCGCGTGAACCATCAGGAGAGGTTGTTGTTCATGCTTCCCTTTCAAAATTTCCTTCTGAAGTGCTAAAAATAAGAAAAAAGCTTGTGACCATTTTGTGAGAGAGACTTTGTCTTTAGAGAAGCGCTTGAGAGACATCTATTGTACCTTTGCTCTATAGAAAGAAATCGCGACAACACTTCATCGCTTTCAAAGGAGGAGTTACTTCCATGTTCAAACATATTCTCGTTCCACTCGATGGATCTGCATGCGCAGAACAAGCTTTACCTCTGGCTGCACAGATCGCTCGCAATACTGGTGCTATGTTGACACTCTTGCATGTCCTCTCATATTCAGCAGACTACCCTGTCAACTCGATGGCTCTTGGGATGGTGACCCAAGAGGTTATAGATAGGGACGAGCAAGCTGCACAAGAGTACTTCTCTCATATCCGTGCCAACCCGCTGCTCAAAGATATTCCAGTCAAGACCGTAACCATGTATGGCACTCCTCCCCGAACCATTACAGATGACGCTCAACTGGAGCATGCTGATTTGATCGTCATGTGCAGTCACGGACGAACTAGCTTGAAGCATCTGGTGTTGGGAAGTGTGGCGCAACAGGTTGTTCGCCAGAGTGCAATTCCGGTTCTCATCTTACATGAGCACCAGGAAAAACAACCCGCTGATGAGCATGAGCATGACCAACAACCATTTCGTATCCTGATTGCGCTTGATGGTTCGGCTCACGCAGAAACAGTTATTCAACCTGCGGCCGAGTTAAGTGCCCTGCTTTCCTATCCGCATCCAGGAAGTCTGCATCTCATGCGTGTTATCAAGCCGATCCTTTCTGTAGATCCACTGGCTAGCCAGACAACTGCCCAAGCCAATAAGGAGGTATATGATAGAACAGAAGATTATCTCGTAGGGCTAACCAGTAGAATCTTTTTAACTATCGCTCCGAACATTCCACTCGATGTGAATTTCTCTGTATACTGTGATGATGATGTCTCAGCTCGGCTCCTTTCAGTCGTGGATATTGAGAACCTTATGGATACGCCCCCTCTGAGTGGTATTGCCGTCGCAACTCATGGACGTCATGGTATTCCTCGCTGGCTGTTGGGGAGCGTGACAGAAGATATTCTTGGTGGGACAACTCTACCGGTGCTTGTGCTCCGACATGTTGAGAACGAAGCAAAAAAAGAGCAAGTCCTTGCTGAGGCATCAGCCAAAAAACAGGATGCTCAGGAGCCATTTCGTCCATTTATTGGTTTGTAACGTTTATTCTTAAAAAACGGGTGAATGAGAAGAAGATGAATAAAGTAAACTCCTTCACCATCTATGATGGCGAAGGAGTTCTGTCTTATCGGCATGGCGGGTTGTACAATATCTATAAAATAGTGTGCAAACTGACGCCTTAGCCCGTCGATGCATGGACAATGAATACTGGCAACTTTGTCTCTGCAAGTACGCGCTCTGCGATACGTAGCAACGTCAATGAGCCGTGTGTGGTTTTCGCAATCCGAGTGGCAACGGTGATAGCTTCTTCAGCACGTGTTGACTCATCCAGTGGAATGATTATGTGCGAAAACATTTTTTCTCCTTTGAGTATGTAGGATATGCATAAGATGTGTGTGTTTTGACGCATATATGCGTCAAAACACTGTGTTGTTTGTATTTGTATTGCAGATGGATGAATAAGGAGGAAGAGAAGAAGCATCGGCGAAGAGAGCATTGTTTTCACGGAGGATCAGTACTGGGATTGAGGCTCGGTATACAATCTTCTCTGAGGTACTTCCAAACGCTTTATGTTGCATTCCTGATCGCCCATGACTACTGAGTACAATCAAATCAGCGTGAGAGGAGTGGGCTACGAACAGTAATGTTGATGCTACAGGACCTGGAAGAATCACCTTCTCCACAGGAAGATGAGCAAGTTCAGGAGCATGCGAGACCTCCTCAAGATAGGCTTCCGCCTCATGTATTGAAAAATCATCATGATCATACATGCTGCTGGGAGATGTGGTTGCTGGCTGTCCCAAGACAAAATGGTTTACGATGCACACAAGGATAATGTTCCCATGCGTAAGTTCAGCAATCCAGGCCGCAACAGGAACGGCACGAGCTGCGTGTATCGAGCCGTCTAATGGAACAATAATACGTTTAAACATTGTCTCTCTCCTTCTCGCCTTCCAGAAACCCCAATGCTCTTGCAACCTTATGCTCCTATTTTTGAAATAGTACAA
Source organism: uncultured Chloroflexia bacterium (assembly GCA_963699315.1). GTDB lineage: Bacteria > Chloroflexota > Ktedonobacteria > Ktedonobacterales > Ktedonobacteraceae > Dictyobacter. The sequence continues at coordinate 573,724 of OY969433.1, read as the reverse complement.
AATAAAGGTTCACTGCAAAAAGTATAAGGATATGAAAATACGATGGGATCACAAATGATGCAACGGATATCACGACTACATCACAAAGGAGAGGGACACCTTGAAGAAGACTCAGTATTCCATGTATAACAGCATGAAGAGAGAGGATTTTTGCCTGATTTCTATTTGAGAGTTTTTATGCGTTGTTCTCTTCGTCGGAATACAAAGGTAACGCCACGAAGAATATTGTTCCATGTCCTTCCATGGATTGAAACCAGATGCGACCGCCATTTCGTTCAATGAGTTCTCGACTCAAGTATAAACCTAGACCAGTCCCAGTTATTCCATGGGCATGCACATTCTCGGCACGCACAAAACGACCAAAGATTTTCGCCTGTTGTTGTGCGGGAATGCCAATCCCATTATCTTTGATTCTGACGATCGCTTGCTTGTTTTCAGTATCTTCCGACACTGTAATCTGAACAATGTCGCCCTGTGGGCTATACTTCACGGCGTTACTCAAAATATTCATCATAACTTGCTCTATGCGCTGGATATCAATCGAGACAACAAGCGTCTCTATCTGTGTGACAACACGACAGCGATGATGATCAATCGTCATCTGGAAACGGTTCACTACCCGTTGTACAAGTGCGACGAGATCAGTTGGTTCTTGGGAGATCTGTAAGCGACCCGCCTGGAGCCGTGTGACATCAAGCAGATCCTCGGTCAATGTATTCAGACGTCGCGTTGCCTGTTGGATGCTTGTGAGCGATTCTTGCTGCTCATGTGTTAAGGCAAGACCATCTTTCGTCACCGATTGTGCGAGCAAGAGTTGGACAAAGCCTTGTAACACTGCGAGTGGATTGCGTAACTCATGGGCTGCAATTCCAATAAACTCATCCTTCAAGGCTTCCGCCTCTTTCAGTGCTGAAACATTTTGATGCATCACCAGGGCTACAGGCTCGAGTGAAGCAGAAGCTTTCGTTGCCACATGTAATGGAAAGGTATGGGGGTCTAATGCAATGGCATTGACCAGGACCGACATAACGGACCCATCGGGATGGCGGATACTTTCTTGATGCTGATAGATCGAGGTGCCCTGCTGTATTGCACGGATGGTCGCCATTTGATCATGAGGGATCGGACGCCCATCGACATAAAAAATTTGAATGCTATGTTGTTGTAGAAACTCATGCATAGGTTGCTCGTGAGGCCAGTCTGCACCCCAGACACTGTACGCCGCATGGTTGGAGAGGAGTAAACGTGCATCATGCCCATGCACGAGATAGACGCTACTTGGAAGCTCATCAAGAATACGCTGTAACAGCACACGGCGAGCTTCTGTCTCTGCATGAATAAGTCGTTCACGCAGAAGTCGTTGGGTTTCGGTTACATCATGCCAGACAACGACTGCTCCAGTGATCAGACAAGGTTCTGCATATCTACTAGAAAGTTTGACGTATTTATCTTGTGTATGAGGAAAGGTCTGGCGCAGAGGTGACGCATTCACCACAAATTCGCGGAACTCGTTCTGCGTATCAATCAGTGTAACTATTACATCATGTTCTGTGATGTCTTCAAGAGCGCTACGAGCGGGTGCATGGATTAAGGCTTGCAATGCCTGTATGCCTTGCACATCTGTTTCTAATTCCTGTCGTAGTTGTTGTGCACGCCAATTCTCTCGCACAATCTGGCCGTGCTGATCTACGAGGGTCACACCATCTGCAATGCTTTCAAAAATAGTTTGTAGTTCTTGTGACTGCATATGCATCGCATGGTACAGATGTGCATTATCCACCGCAACAGCGGCCTGAGCTGCTAACCCCATCAAGATCTCTTCATCGATCGTTGTGAATTGGTCGGGAGATGAATGTCCTAACAATAAGCCTCCGCGAATTTCTCCTGCTCTATTCAGCAATGGTGCGCCAAGAAAACTTCGGATCACCGGATGTCCATGTGGGAGCCCAATCGCTTGCAGTTCCTCGGGGGGAATCTGCCCATGAGCAAAAGCAAACGCCGTATTACGTGCTTCCACCATCGTTTGAGACTGATCTTTAGAATTGTTATGTATCAGTGCAAACGTATCTGCAACTCGCACCGGAACCTTATAGCGAAAGATTGGAGCGAGCAGCCCTTCCCCCCAACGGAAAATGACGAAAGAGTTTTTCCTGTTCCTCCGTGACGCCCACAACGGCTGCCAGATGAAAGGAACTCCCCTCTGCAGGACCAAGCAGTTCTCCTTGCTCATTGGTGGGACGAAGTGTAAATGCTGCAAACTCAGCACCAGTCAAGCTGGCGGCGGTTTCCGCGATGAGATGAAGCAAACGACCTTCATCACGTTCACTCATAGAAGCGGCACTAATACGGCAGAGCGCCGCAAATCGCTCAGGCTCAGAGAGACCAGGATGACTCTTTTGTGTTTTCATCGCAATAATTCACCCTCGAACACTAGCTAGTGGCAATGGCGTGTAAAAATAAAGTACCACCATGTCGTAATAATAGTACCATATCGCAATACCTGAAGGCTATATGCGTTGAGAATGGCTGTATATCTCTTTTTGTGATCTATTTGTGATATAAATCGGCATGGAGGGACTTCCCCTTGTTGACTCTTCTGTCTATAATTGGGAGAAGAGGAATATCTCTGAGACGATACCAATTGCAACGAAACGATAAGTGAAATATATATGAATGATGAGACAAACTCCCAGGAAGAGATAGCCCACACGATGCAGTTTGCTCCAACTCCGACCCTCAATGCGGAGTGGCTGGCAAGTTTAAGTCATGAACTACGCAGTCCGTTGGCGGCTATCCAGGGGTATGCTACGCTCTTACTGCGTCATGAAGGGTGCATCGCACCAGAAGAGCACCACGAATTTCTCCAAGCTATTACAGATGGAAGTAATCGTTTGAATGCTGTGCTCGACAGCTTGATTGATGTTGCTTCTCTGGAAATGGGCACAATTTCATTTCATTCACTCCCTCTTGATCTGTTGCAACTCGTGCAAGATACGTTGGCAACAGAACAACAAAAATATTCAGAGAGCACGATATCGCTGATTGTGAAGGATGAATACGATGTAATGAGCTCTGCGCAGCAACGCCATTGCATTATCCAGGGCGACCAAGTACTTCTTCAGAAACTGCTCATGCAACTGCTGGACAATGCACAAAAATACACGGCCACGTCTCCGTCTATCATGGTCACGTTGACCTCTCAGGGATTTGATCAAGATACAGGGCAAATTCCTCCACGGATACATTCATACATCCAGGAACACAAGCAACATCTCGTTCAACTCTCTATTCGAGATGAAGGAATCGGTATTTCCAATGCAGACTCTGAGCGCATCTTTGAGCGTTTTGAGCGCGTTGATATGCAATTAACAAGTCCCGTTTCTGGTCTGGGACTTGGCCTGACTCTGTGCAAATATATTGTCGCGCTCCATGATGGCGTTATATGGGTAGAGAGCTTTCCTGGTAAGGGAAGTACCTTCCAGATACTCTTCCCAACAGCATAAATACATGAAGAGATAGAGGATACAGACACAATGACGGCAAGAAAACAAGTGATTCTCACAGCAGACGACGATCCACAACTCCGTCGACTGGTTGCACGAAGTCTAGAGCTGGAAGATTTCCAGGTGCTCACGGCTGCAGATGGCGCAGAAGCACTGTCCATGATCGAGGCACAAACACTCGATCTTGCCTTGCTTGATGTGATGATGCCGAAAATGGATGGATTTACCGTGTGTCAAAAAGTTCGCGAGTTCTCATCTCTTCCCATCATCATTATTACCGCACGGGGTCAGGACGATGACAAAATCAAAGGGCTGAACTTTGGCGCAGATGATTATCTCACGAAACCTTTTAACATTGACGAATTGATCGCACGCGTACGCGCTGTGCTACGACGCACGCAATTTTCTCCTCAAGAGCAAGTCTACGCCGTTCGTACTGTGACCACGATTGGTGCGTTAACCATCGATTATTCCCAAAGGTTGGTAACGATCGGTGGGGAAGAGATTGTGCTGACTCCAACAGAGTATCGTGTCCTAGCCTATCTGCTGCAAAACGCTGGCCGCGTGATCACGCATGATCTTCTGCTTGAGCATGTTTGGGGCGAAGAATATATCGGTGAAAGTCATATGCTCCAGGTCAACGTGAAATCGTCTGCGACGAAAAATAGAACCAGATCCGTTGCATCCCCGCTATCTTCTGACGAAAGTTGGCATTGGCTATCAGTTTACAACCGCGCCCAAAGAATGATGTTTTTGTCGTACAAGACATGGAGAGGGGAGATCGAGGCGAGTTTCGATCTCCCCTCTCCATTCTCTTTCTGATAAATGCCATTTTTGGGGTTACCTCGCCCAAAGAATACATGGAAATTGTCCTGTGAGGTCACTGTGATATTCCTCCCTGCTGTTGTGACGTTTTTGTAGTGTTCGCATCTGATACTAAATGGTGGACTGATATACCGAAGACTGTGCGATGTCAGGCTCAATGTTGTAGTTTCTTCTTTCTAGATAATGTAATGAATGGAAAATAATGCAAACATCTCTATAATCTGCTAAAGGAGAGCGAAGGAAGCAATTTATGATTGTGCGCGATATTATGCAAACAAAGCTGGTGACTGTGGAGTCGGATGATACTCTCAGCCATGCCGCGGGTTTACTTCGGCAGTACCGATTTCATCATCTTCCAATTGTACATAGTATACAGACATCACATGCACCGCAGGAACCATATACGTATCAGCCGCCTATGCTTATTTTTAAGGGACTGCTCACTTCTCAGGATATTGATATGGCAGTTGCTCTCGCGCAACAGGAGGAGGCGAGTAATCCACTCGCTCATTCATGGCAAGGGAGACGTGTTGCTGAGATAATGCAATCATCGTCAATATCTCTCACACCTAGAACCTCTGTAGCCGTTGCTGCACAACTGCTGGTCGAGCGTGGGATACATTGCTTACCCGTCCTTGAGCCTGGTCAAGCGGATGCTTCAGCACGCGATATTCTGGTTGGACTCGTGACACGTAGTGATATCCTTCTTACTTTTGCTCGTTCTTTGGGGGCCCTTGAACCTGGTACGCAGGTGACCATTCAACTTCCCAACGGATGTATGGCTCCTCTTGCAAAAGCCCTGCTCGCCGCAGATACACTCCATATTGGTGTCTGTAGTGTCCTTGTAGGGCCTCAGGAACAACACGCATCGTTGCGGTTACGTACAATCAATCCTGCGCCTCTCTTCATGCATCTGGAGCAAGATGGAGTAGAGTATGCTTCTGGCGATGTATTCATGGGAGATAACGACTATGTCTGATGCAATAGCAGATCCCTGTGCTCGCCTTTTATTCGAGCCGCTTGAAATGCAATATGACTTTGGGCCACACCATCCAATGCACTCCCAGCGGCTGCAAGCGTTGATCGAGTTGTTGGCAGAGAGCGATTTGTGGCGTTCTGAGAACGCGTTGACACGTTTGCATGGACGCCTGGCAACTGATGACGAACTCCAACTTATTCACACACCCAACTATATTGACGCGATACAGCGTTTGAGCGTTGCCACAAGTGATCAGGAACATGATCAGCAAGCGTTGTCGCAGCTGGCAATGCGCTATGGGCTTGCTGATGGAGATACTCCAGCATTTCCAGACATGCACACTGCATCTGCGACGATTGTAGGGGGCACGCTGGTCGCGCTCGATGTAGTGATGGGAGGAGCTGCAGGACAGTGGACAGGAACAGGACAACCGCTGCACGTTTTTCATCCAGCTGGAGGGTGGCATCATGCCTGGGCAGAGCATGCTTCAGGTTTTTGTATCTATAATGATATCGCTGTTGCTATTGCAAATGTCCTACGCACCAGCGAAGCCAAAGTTGCTTATATCGATTTTGATGCGCATCATGGCGATGGTGTTCAGCGTGCTTTCTATGACGATCCACGTGTTATGACTATTTCACTGCACGAGACAGGCCGGTATCTTTTCCCAGGAACGGGAGATGTTCTCGAAATGGGACGTGGTAGTGGGCGCGGCTACTCGGTGAATATTCCCCTGGCGCCATTTACTGAGGATGATTCCGCTATTGAAGTGATGAATATGGTCCTTGCTCCATTACTTGTATCGTTTGCTCCAGATGTGTTGGTCAGTATGCATGGATGTGATACCCATGCTTGGGATCCATTAACCCATCAGTATTTGAGTATGCGCGGTATTCATGCTCAAGCACAGTTGGCACATCAACTGGCACATACCTATTGTGGGGGGCGCTGGGTCGCGTTAGGTGGTGGTGGGTATGACTCGTATCGGGTTGTGCCGCGTGCTTGGAGCTTGCTCTGGGCCGAGATGGCCAATCTTCCTATTCCAGAACAGCTTCCTCCAACGTGGGTGAACCGTTGGGAGCCAATCTGGCGGGCGAACAGGGAACTAGAGGAGCAGGATCAATCTCTGATGGAGAAAGTTGTTACTCAGGACTATTTTCCAACGACGTTCCAGGATCGTCGGGAGGATGTGCCTGCTCAACCGCGTCGCGATAGCATTAGTCGCCAGAACCGGGAAACTGCTATACTCGTGCGGCGTTTATTCCTGCCACCGCCTATACGTCAGGCATTTCCAGTGATGCGTCACCGTTCCCCCTTCTCTGATCTGTTTGATCTGCTTCATGGGAGCGATTCTTTTACTCCTTCACGGCGTAAAGTGCTACAGACTCCACGAGGTTCGATCATCTTACGCGATTTTTGTCCCTCTTCACTGGTAGAGCGTTTGCATGTCGAAGCGGGATTACATGCCTTTGCGCGTCTTCCTGAGCGTGAACAACAATTACTCATCTCAATTTCAAAAAGCCCGGATTGTGCTCTTGCATTGGCACATACCACGGAGGGCGAAATTATTGGTCAGGTCACGATTGCTCCTCTAGATGATTGGTGGGGGGGATTGGAGAATGCCTACGAAGTAGCTATTGAGGTTAGTGCAAATTGGCGTGGCCTGGATATCGCGAAGAGCTTACTGGCATTTGCTTTGGAACTGGATGCGCTGGAGGATATGTTACTTATTGCGCTAGGTTTCTCCTGGCATTGGGATCTGGAAGGTTTGGGCATGTCTGCTTATCGTTATCGCCAGGTGATTTCGCAGCTATTTGCGTCACAGGGTTTTATCGAATATACGACGACTGAGCCTGATATAGCCATGGAACCTGAAAATGTCCTGTTAGTGCGTGTCGGGAAGCGTGTTGACCCTCGAAGTATCGGGCATTTCCAACATTATGTCCAACGCTAAATCCTAGCTACTCTCGTTATCATGCGTGATAACGTGCGGGAAGCCCAGAAAGCTCCATTGCTCAATGCCTGGATGAAATGTTGGCCGTGATGTGCTTATGATACAAGCCTAGTCGTGTGAATGCGATGTATGATTAATCTACTCTATGCTTAAAAATAGATGAAATGGGGAGTGGGCACCCGATGCAATACAGCGCATCGGGTGCCCACTTTCTGCATTATCGTAAGATCATCACGAAGAATTTTGGGGAAAATGAAGAAAGACACTTAACTAATAGGTGTGATTGTTTCGAGAGGAATGAAGCTCTTCCTGTGATACGGCTGTGATATGAACACGGTATGTTTCTTCCATGAGATAGAGATGCACAACCGGAACCAATCAGGAACGGCAAAGATGGTATCTCTCGCACTCATAAGTATTCATTAAGCGAAATCCGTTAAATAGGTAGAATTTTAACATTATATGTATGACTAGATATTCTAATAGAAGTCAGGTTTTTAGTTCCTTTGTATGTGAGGTGAATGTATCGTGACAGAACCATCATTAAAGAGGCATACTGCCATTTTTTATTGATTGAAAGTCAAATTTGATTACGAAGGAGATGGGTATGCAAGATGAGTCCATTGGTAACAGATCTAGAACAGAAACTGTTGAAGTGAGCCTTGATGATGGCACTACCTTTTATATTCAAGCAAAAACGCCCGTCGACGAGATGAATGTAGGTATCAAGGCCGCATCTTTCGAGAAAGTCACTCAAGCTATTGAGGGTGTTGCTCGCAAATTGAGTGATATTTGGAAAAAAGTAGAACCGAGCAGAGCAAGTGTGGAATTTGGAGTTGAGTTTACTCTCGAGTCCGGCGATATCATGGCCCTCCTCGTTGAAAACTCTACGACAGCAAGTATGAAAATTACGTTGGAGTGGAGCCAAATGCCACCTGCGTGAGAATTGAGAGCATGAGATAAATCAAGATGAATCATTCGGAGCCATTGATTTCGCTCTTGGAGCGCTGTACTACACGCATCTCACTTGCAGATCAAAGCGGGACGAGTTTTTTCGTCGCTCCAGGTTATCTCCTTACTTGTGCTCATGAACGGATCGCCGATGCCTACGTTGAGTGTCTCACCGCGGCAGCTGAGCATCTTACCGTAGGCGATCCTGCTAAAGAATTGGTCGGGCTTGGTCCAATCATCGACGAACGACAGCGCGACAAGATTCACGGTTTTGTCACCGCTAGCGTCGATGCAGGTGCTCGCCTCACCACAGGCGGTCACTATACCGGGCTCCTCATCAGCTATGACGCTGACTTGATCACACAGGGCACTCTTGGGGAAGCGTGTGGCAAACTTTGTATGCGCCGTGCCCTTTTACTGCACTTGTTTTCCATGCGCAATGCAGTAAAAGGGCTGAGATGTAGAGATAGGGCTCCAAGAAAAAATATCAAGCCTAAAAACTGAGTTTGGCATAAGCTTCTCCAGTAAAGAGCCTCTATTTGTGCATTATAGCCAGGACCTGCAAGACACCACCTATAATGGCCCATAGTGCGATGAACCATACCCATTTGCCTCCATGACGTTTGCGTGCCTCTGCAACAGAAACGGTTTTAAACCATTGTCTCGTCGAGGGACGACTCAAGCGCCAGACAATCAAAGGTGAAATGATGATCAGAATGATTTCAGTTACTATCGGCCAGTAGTTTCCTACTTGGACGCTTTGATATAAGTGAATAAGTGAGAAGATGCCAAATAATGTGAGTAACGCATTGGCTACAAACTGTATTATACCGGCCCAAGCGTGACCTCGTCGTACCATCTCGCCAAAAAGCACGAGGATAATGGCAGCGACAAGCGCCGTGACGAACGTCAGGACGTTGCTGAGGACTGGCGTTTGCATCAGATGTGACGGGTTCAAAATTGCAGCTAATACTGGCACCAATATCATTTGTGTCGCCAGTCCCCAGTCAATGGAGACAGCCATTCCGATTCCTTGCGGGGATGGTTTCTCTTCGTTCGCTATGTCTAATACTTCAGGTGTTGCTGTTTCTTTCACAATAGTTTTTCTTTCGTTTTTCTATTCCTGTTGATGGCTTGAATGATACGAAGTGACGAGAGAATATATCTCATCGTCAGTTGTTGTCCTTACTAACCCTATGCCTTGAGATGACAGAGCGTTTGAATAGGATCGTATCTTTTTGGAATGCTACTATTACTTTATATATACCAGGTAAGAATGTCAATATTACTCATTTATAGATACGTATTAAAGTTACAGAGAGAAATAATTGTAGCATTAGTTACTTACTTGTGCGAAAATATCAATAGAAATATTCAATTGAAAGCAGCCGCAAAAAGCTGATAGTAGGTATTTACTAATTAGCTATGAGCATAATATATATTTTCTAGAGGAGCGTTTCTCATGCAACATGATACCGAACAGACGTTTGTTGTTGACTTGCTGACAACTCTCCGCCATCATCGCTTTAGTCTACATGCCTGGAGGGATTTTTTCCTGCGTTCCTGGCTCATGTCTTGTCAGGCTTTCAATGCCAACCTTTCTCTTAAGCATTCATGGCAACGTATAACGTCTCTTGTGGGGTTGTTCGTTCTGATGATTCTCATAAGCAATAGTCTGTTTATGGGATTGGCAGACACCTTACGTTTGTTACCCTGGTTTGTCTTTTGTATCGTGTGGCAGCAAAGTGATCTCTTCTGGCATCTTGGTCTTAACCGATCAACGCAAAGTGGTGAGATGCTGCCTCATGTCGGATTAGCCAATACGTTTACTTGGCTGCGTGGGCTGGGGGCATCATATCTACTCGCCAGGCTTGGCAGTGGATTGGTGATACCATCAGGATTAGCATTCGCAATCTTTATGAGTGGCATAATAACTGATATTCTCGATGGACAGATCGCCCGACGTACAGCGACTCAGAGCAAGCTAGGTCAGATCGCCGATGCCGAAGCAGATTTCTGTCTCTACTTAGCGCTCACAATTATCCTACTCCAAAATGGCGTATTGCCTCTTTGGGTTGGTTGCGTGATGCTGTTACGTTTTATTCTGCCCTTGATAGCAGTCTTGCTGAGTTATTTTGCTTTTGCTAATCCTGTGCCTTTTAGCTCAACTGTGTGGGGAAAATATGCTGGATTAGGGCAATGCCTTTATTTTATTGTATTACTTTCACCATCATCGATGTACACTTATGTTCATTTTCTGGAGACCCCATTGCTCATCGTTACTATCTGCTTACTTGTAATCGCGCCAATAGCACAGGTCACAAAGAAAATGTGGAAATTTGGAAGACCTTCAGAGATAGTTGAATTTCTGAATAAAGAAGACGAGAGGAACAGACTCAATGACGCAGAGAGACTATGATATCACTATTATTGGCGGTGGATCTGGAGGATTGACAGCGGCTCGTATTGCGACCTCCCTGGGTGCAAATACTTTACTTATTGATAAAGAACGTTTGGGAGGAGATTGTTTGTATGCTGGCTGTGTACCTAGCAAGAGCCTTCTGCATATTGCTCGCACAGCTCACTCGCTCAACGAAGCCAGAGAACTAGGATGGTCTTCTGCGCCGACCACTCTGGATATGGAAAAAGTTGCGGCTTCTATTCAGAGTGTCATTGAACGTGTCCACGAAGAGGAAGCTGTTTATGTTAAAGGGGTAACTGTCGAATTTGGCACCGTCACCTTTACATCTCCGACGTCTCTCTTGCTCAATAATGAAACTATTACTAGTCGTACAACAGTCATAGCGACCGGTTCGCATCCTACTATTCCTCCAATTGAAGGGCTGGCAGGGATGAGCTATCTCACCAATGAGTCCATTTTTCAATTAACGGCCTTGCCAAAATCGCTGATTGTTGTTGGTGGTGGCCCCGTGGGAGTAGAAATGGGGCAGGCAATGGCTCGGCTGGGTGTCCAGGTAACTCTGCTGCAAGGGCCAGCACGTCTTCTGCCCAAAGAAGATTTAGAGGTATCTGGAACGATTACTCATGCGCTCCAAGCGGAAGGTATCACGCTTGCGCTGAACACGCGTGCTGTAAAGGTTAGTTGTCGCGAGAATAAAAAGGTTCTGGTTGCCAGGCAGGGTGATCAATTGGTCATCTTTGAAGCTGATGAGCTTTTGATGGCTGTTGGTCGGCAACCGAATGTTGAACACCTCGACTTAGAGGCGGCTGGTGTGCATTACACGGATAGGGGGATTCAGGTTAATGATTATCTACAAACAGAGGCCGACACTGTTTTTGCTATCGGTGACGCCATTGGTGGATATCTCTTTACACATGTTGCAGCCTACCAGGCTAGTATTGCGGTACGTAACGCCCTTCTTTCAATAGGAAAGAAAAAGGTTGACTATCGTGTAGTTCCCTGGTGTACCTTTACCGATCCAGAGATAGCACGCGTCGGACTTACAATTGAACAAGCTGAGAAAGAGCATGCTCAGACACGTGTAATTACGGTTCCGTTGCAAGCAGTTGATCGTGCTCAGACTGAGCATGCCGTCACTGGTTTCATCAAACTTGTGCTGGCAGGCAAGAAAGATGAGATCGTGGGTGCGCATCTGGTGGGGACACATGTTGGAGAATTACTTGGCGAAATAACGCTTGCTATGCAACATCATATGACGATTTCAAATATCATCGCCACAATTCACCCCTATCCAACATACAGTACAGGAGTGCAACAGGCAGCATTTGAAGCATACCTTAGTAGTGTAGCAGCACGTAAGAATCGGACCGTTGTCTACAATCTGCTGCGCTTGAGGAAATGGCTCCGTCGATTGTTCCGAATACGTTGATGTTCAGATAAGTAAATGATGCGTGCTGTATAAGACTGTCTAAGGATGAGTATCGTGAGATAGACAGGGAAGTGGAATGAAATTGATATGAAAACGTATTATACTGGTAAATATGCCCAAGCTTATAATCAAAGATGGAAAAGCTTTTCTACAAAGACGTTGGTGAATACGTGTTCTGCTATCGATTTTTTACGCTTAAAAGATGCTGATGTGGGAAGAGGGTATCCATTACGCATTTTGGATGTTGGCTGCGGTACAGGATTACTCTTACAATCCCTGGCCGCTCGCCTTCCACAGGCTGAGTTGTATGGAGTTGATGCGAGTCAGGATATGCTTGATCAGGCGCGTTGGCGGCTGAAAGATCATCCTCACGTCCACCTTGTCCAGGGAGCCGTTATAGGAGGTGAAACTGCAGGATTACTCTATGAGCCAGCGTTTTTCGATCTAATTACTTGTACGAATGTCTTCCATTATTTCAAAGATCCAGTCGAGGTGTTGAGCAGGCTGGCCATGCTTCTGCTTCCGCAAGGACATCTGGTGATCGAAGATTACACGCGCCGCAGTTTCCTTTTTCCATGGAGGCTGTTTGAGTGGCTGATTACATGTATTGATCCACAGCACGTTCGGGCTTATACGCTAGCAGAAGCACAGGCTCTGTGTCAATTAGCTAAATTGCAACCAATTATGGCAAAGAACTTTCCTATCGATTTTCTCTGGCGAGGGTGGGTTATGCAAGCCAGAACGAATGAGAGAGACCTTCCGTTACGGTCTAATTGATACTCAGTACCAGTCTCTCATGGCTTAGTAGCGGTGATAACTGCATAACCAAACTGTTGGGCTTTTATTGCTGCCGCCGCCGTTTTTGCTAGTTTTTTTGCCTGTTCAAAGTCAATATTGTTTGGAAGATTGATCTTTTTGAGTTTGACCAGTAATTCTGCCCCAAGAAGTTTTGTCTGGATATCTCGTACCATGTCGGACAACGCATGATCGTGTGGTTCTACGAGTTGGATCGCCAATCCTGCTTCTGTAAGATAATGTACATAGTTTTCGAGAGGCTGGGCGTCGGCGATACAGGCAATCCAGGCCAGCAGGCCCTGCAATTCTTCGGGCATCTCTCCTCGACGTGTCAGATCGCTTAGTCCTACCTGACCACCTGCTTTTAATACACGCATAAACTCAGAGGCGGCAATCGTTTTATTGGGAAATGTGCAGAACGCACACTCACAGATCACGGCATCAAAGCTTGCTGCTGGCACTGGCAGACATTCGGCATCTCCTTGCTCAAATGTCACGAGATGAGCCACACCTGCGGCTTGTGCGGCCTGAGTCACGCTATCGTGGATAGCGTGACTATAATCTATGCCTAAGACGGTACAGCCGAAACGTTGAGCCAGATAGATCGCACTGGTTCCTTGCCCCGCTGCCACGTCCAGGACACGTTGTTCCGGCCCCAGTTGAAGCGCATTTCCGAGATAGTCGGTTAATGCCGTTCCACCTGGATGAAAGGAATCTCCCAGAACGAGTTTGGCCCAGTCACTTTGATACACATCTGCACAGCAGGATTTGATTGTTTGTGCGTCACTTTCGCTGATAATGTCGGGTTTAGTGTTCATGTGAATGACCCTTTGCCATAGGCATTACCTGAAGAAAGTTATTTTGTGCTACAGGTTCAAATGAGAAGGTCAACGGTTCAGGTACAAAAGGAACTCCTGCACGTTTTGCCTGATTCCGTTGGCGTTCACGTGTCTGTAGCTGTGTACGTGCCTGCTCGCGATATCCAACATTGTTATAGGCACAGAATGGAATTTGCTTACCATCGGGCAACAGGATCTCTTTACAACATTTCATCAGATTCTTCTGATTAAATGTCCAGGGGTCCATAAAATCTTGCAACATAACCATGAAGATATTCTTGGCAAAGGCTCCCAGATCTAATCCACCGGGGAGATCACATGCTGCGCATGAGAGGGCAAATTGCTGGGCAGCCTTGTCTGAGCCGGGTACAGCGGATGATGACCACAATCCTTCCAGAGCTGTCTTAATATCTTCAGAGATATCCGGCACCGCACGATTTGTGATGTAGTCAAGATAATCCTCAACATTAAGTATGCGTGTCATTGGCACAACAGTATCACCGTCATTGAGGATATAGGTGACGGAGTTACAGGTAGGGAAACAACATGGGACTGGCACGAAATCAGAAACCATCAACGTGCTGTTGGTTTGCTCTTCCAGCGCTTTGAGAATATCTGGTATGGTCAGGCGCTGCATGGGATCACTTTCCCCATGACGACCAGATTGGAACGCAGGCTGAAAATTGATACCACGTACTGCCGGATGTTTCAAACCAAATTCCACAATGGCACCCACTTCATGCAAATTGACCAGGCGATCAACCGCAGGGACCAATACGACGTGTGCTCCAATCTCTGCCAGGCGATCCAATGCACGAAGTTTCTGTGGTAAGATTCCGGGCTCTCCACGGAGTGCACGATAGGTTTCTTCTTCAAAGCCATCAAACTGAAAATAAATGGATGGGCGTAGTTCGGCTAGTTCCCGCAGGAATTCATCATCATCGGCGATACGCTTGCCATTAGTGTTGAGCATCACATGTCTAATATTGCGCTTTTTTGCGGCTTTGATCATGTCAATGATCTGGGGATGAATCGACGGCTCTCCACCTGAGAATTGTACTACTTCTGGATTTCCTTCTGTTTCTACTAGATGATCCAGGATATCTTCAACTTCGCTCAACGTGAGATTAAAACCGCTCCCCGCATTGGCAAAGCAAAGGGGACAGTTCATATTGCATGCGCTATTGACTTCAATAATACCGAGGCAGGCATGTTGTTGATGATCGGGACAAAGGCCACAGTCGTGTGGGCAACCATGTTCTATCGCAGTAGAGAATTCCAGTGGAATTGTTCCAGGTTTATTGAAGCGAGCATTTGCCACATAGGCTGCTGCATCACCATAAACGAGTCCTTCGAATAAGCCGTGTTCAGGACAACGCTTACGCATGTATACTTTGTTCTCGCGTAGAAGTATTTGAGCATCGATCACGCGGCGGCATTCAGGACAAATACTACGCGTTAATTCATAAAAAACATAATCGACATCTTTTTTCTGGCGCGGCATCGCTTTTATTGTAGGAGTCGTGGCAACCGCTGCATGATCAGTATTTGTGATAGTAGAATTTACGGAAGTAGACGTGGGCTCGTTCATAAAGAACTCCTTTTGAATCCGCATTGTCTGGTGAGAACTATATTGAGTTGTTGTTTGGCTTCCATCGATAGTAAGGTTTTTATGGCATATCTCCTCAGAATTATGAGCCTCTATCATAGATAGCATCAAGAGGCTTTCACTGTCAAATCTGTCATCTTTATTTACGGGCCTAGGTTACCATTAACTTCGGCCGGATTCGGGTTACTATTAACTACGGTTCGTTCTTTTGAAGTTGGTGAAGTGTGATTATATTGTTAGCCGAAACGTTTTTATGTATAGTTTCTGAATCCACACGTAGCTGCAACACTTGTACGTTGCCGATCGTCTGTGATTGTTAGATGAACTGAATGCTTTGAATTAATAAGTAAGGGAATACCTATTACTCCTACAAGTATATAAAAAAATTGTAAATGGTGTTAAATAGTAGTGCGATACTGCAAGTATGCGAATTTCTATGTATGTCCAGGTTTCTAAGTATTTGGAATAGAGTAGTGCATTTTGCTCCACATTGTTAAGTCCGTCACTTCGTCTTAAGTGCTTATGGCATTAAAATACGTGCTGAAACTTTTGCACATACATGTGTCGCTATTTCATTTATTTGCATGTAATAAATTATGGAAATATGGCTTTATAGAACCTAGAAAGAGATACTACTATGGCGACCGGAACGCGTACCGGGGAAAATCCTGGCTCAGAAGAGGAGAGCACACTTGTGCAGGTTCCACCGTCTGACGCTGGAAATGAGCAACGTAGACAACCAGCCAAGCTTCCAACCTATAGTCAAGCGGCTGTTTCCCAGCGTTTGGCCGATGTTCCTGAGCAGCCAACGCGAGGAGTGATGTATGAAGCGTCTCAGACGCGTCAACACGAACCGGGTTGGTACACGAAACGCCATTTCAAACGCCGGAATCTGCGGGTATCAAATTTGAAAGTTGCCGTTACTACGCGTACGAGTACGCGTACAATGATATCCATGAGTGTAAGTATTGTTTCGATTTTGTTGGTTGTTGCTATTGTCTTTGTAACAATTCAGAGTTTTACTAATGCTGTCAACAAAAAATATCAAGGCAGTATTATGACGCTTCAGGATCTCCTACCAAAGGATAATATAAAGATCTATGATAGCCAGGGTACTGATATTTTTCAATCTGCTGATCAAGGGCTTCAAACGAGTCTTCCATTGAACAAAATATCCCCTAACATGATTCATGCTGAAGTTGCTATTGAGGACCAAAGCTTTTGGAAAAATCCTGGTTATGATATTACTGGTATCGTACGCGCAGCTATCGAGGATGTAACTGCTCATGGTGTCGTATCTGGTGGCAGTACAATCACCCAGCAATTAATTAAAAATACGCTTGTAGGCAACCAGGATACAGCAATTCGTAAATTGCAGGAAATTTTGCTGGCTCCAGAAATTACGCGTTATTACACCAAAGAGCAGATCATGGATATGTATCTTAATACAACTTATTATGGAGATATGGTGTATGGAACTGAGGCAGCCGCTACGAGGTATTTTGGTTTACAGGATACGTCAAAAGAGACTGCCGCACAACAAATTGATGTTGCTCAGGCCGCGACCCTGGCCGGTATTCCTAGTAATCCGGCATTTCGTAATCCGATAGGATATCCTCATAACAACTACGTACGCACACTTCAGGTACTGCAACAATTGTATGTGCAGGGCTATATTAATGGTAAGCAAAAAGCTGAGGCAATTCTAGAGATTCAACGTCCAAACTTTATCAAGCCAACGTATCCCCCGGCTGAACAGGCACCAATCTATGTCAACTATGTGCTGACTGAATTAAGCAATGATCTTCATGTTCAGGTTTCAGATCTTTCGCGTTCGGGCCTTAGCGTCAAGACCGCGCTCAATCTAAAGGTGCAAAACTATGCTCAGGCAGACGCCAAATTGCATATTCAGCAAATGGCAGCGCATAATATGAGTAATGCGGCCGTGGTTGTGATGGATCAGCATACAGGTGAAGTGAGCGCGATTGTTGGCAATATTGATCCAAATAATCCCAAGTATGGTTCATTCAACGTCGCGACGCAAGGATACCGCCAGCCTGGTTCATCTTTTAAGCCATATGTCTATTCGACTGCCTTCCAGCAAGGTATAGCAAGTCCAGGATCACCTGTACTTGATGCCCCTTTGTCAATCCCCATGTGTTGTGGTCTGCCACCATATCAGCCGCAGAACTATAGCATGAATTATAACGGCTTGATCACGTATCGTTTAGCACTCGATAATTCTTTAAATATTCCTGCGGTTAAAATCGAGGAAGCGGCAGGTATTGAGCCATCATTGCAGACAGCTGAAAAGATGATGGGGATTTCGGATGGAAACAATTCAAAAGCAGCTAATGTGTACTATGGTACGCCGAATTATACAATGGTACTTGGAGCTCTGAGTATCAGGTTAATCGATAATACCGAAGGTTATGCAACCCTTGCAAATGGTGGCGTTCGCGTTCAATATCATACGATTAATCTTGTGACCGATCAAAATGGAAAAGTCATTTTCAAACCGAATACGACAAGTACACGTGTGCTGAGTCAAGCCGCGGCCTTTATGACAACTAGTATTCTGAGCGACAATACTTCACGTAATTTAGAGTTTGGTCCTTGTAGTGCGCTCTATCTCTTCGCCAACAGCACCTCGCAGTGTTATGCGGGTAATCCCGGAAAAGTCATTCCCTCAGCAGTGAAAACTGGGACATCCAACTCATTCGTTGATAATTGGACCATGGGATTTACCTCTAACTATACCGTTGGCGTCTGGGCGGGGAATAACGATGATTCGCAAATGGTGAACGTCACTGGTGTTGATGGTGCGGGCCCTATCTGGC
Organism: uncultured Chloroflexia bacterium; assembly: GCA_963699315.1. Lineage (GTDB taxonomy): Bacteria > Chloroflexota > Ktedonobacteria > Ktedonobacterales > Ktedonobacteraceae > Dictyobacter. The sequence continues at coordinate 555,578 of OY969433.1, read as the reverse complement.
ATGATGTGCAGATGTATCTCAATCAGAGTAAACCAATTCGCAATCTTGCCGGTCCTCCTTCTACAGTTGTCAAGCAAAATGGTGACTGGGTGCTGAAACAATGATTTTTTGTCTAATAAATGAGTCCCTCCTAATTGTATAGCGTCCAGAGACCTTATTAAGTAGCACCAATTAAAATCACAGGAAGCACAACGTGGAATTCATGTTGTGCTTCCTGTGATTTTGTGCGGAGGTGTTTAAGCGGCAATATTGCAGAGCGGATTGATAGGTTGTTGGTGGATAATGTTATAGATATGAAAAAGGTACGGAACCCAATAATTTAGCAAATCTGGCCATAATTCTGTTGTAGTGTGGTATAATGCTCGAATAGCAGCTATTGCTTTTTTGTTAGGAGGAGCATATGGCAGAAGATGATAGATATTGGATGCAGTTAGCGCGTGCTGAGCAACTTCTCAATGAAGCTCGATGCAGAGCAGATAAACAAGCAGAAGGAGACGCAGGCATATTTCTGGGCAACAGTTATGCTCTTGTGGGTCAGATGACTGAAGCTACCAATACCCTCGAGCAAGCTATTCCTATTTACAGGGAATTTCATAGCCAGGCCGAAATTAGCTATGTGCTATTACAATTTGGATCATTTTTGTATCAGATTGAGTGTTTTTGCCAGGCGCTTACTGTCCTTGAAGAAACACTTGCTATAGTGAAACGAATCGAAATTGGACAGTTATTACTTGAATGTCTCTGTTGGCTTGGTGTGACCTCCACAGAGGCGGGACATTTTCAGAAAGCAATTTCTTATCATCAGGAAGCTCTGGCTATCATACGGATCAATAGCGATAGAGAAGCCGAAATGCATACATTAGGCAATCTTGGTGGAGCCTATGCAAAGCTCGGTCGCTCACACGAAGCACTTACTTGTCATGAGCTGGCACTTCTTATAGCCTGTGAAGTAGGGGATGTGGAGCGTCAGGCAGTGGAATTGGGCAATCTTGGTTATACTTATGCGGAAACGCTTGGTCGATCCGATGTTGGCATCTACTACTTTGAGCAAGCACTTGGCTTATTCCATTCATATAATGATCAATATAATGAGGCCAAAACACTTGCGAATATTGGAGGTGCACACTGGAAAGCACAACGTTTTCAAGTGGCTCTACGCTTTCTCAATCAAGCGAGAGGCATAGCGATAGAGCAAGAGGCTAGAGGACTAATCGGTAGTATTTTAAGTAGGATAGGAAACATTTATAGCGCTTTAGGACAACACGATGAAGCATTCCAGGCGTATCAACGAGCCTTATTGCTTGATCAAGGACGTGGTGATAGAGAGGCAGAAGAACAACATTTGAAGAGTCTGGGACTCTTGCAACAAGCTAAGGGGAATCTGGAAGAGGCGCTCCAACTTCATCGAAAAGCGCTCGTCCTTGCTCGTGAAAGAAAGGATGTTGTAGCAGAAGCACAACATTTTGGAAATATTGCTGGTGCGTTAACGCTATCCGGTAAGGTTGAAGAAGGATTTCTTCATAACAAACATGCTATGGCAATGTTTCAAGCATTGGGCGATATACTTGGCGAGGGACGTGTCTATGTCAACATGGGTACAGCCTATGTGAATACAAAGATAATCTATACAAACACTGGCTTTGTCTACGTTGTACAAGGCAACAAAGGGAAAGCTTTAGCCTATTGGCGTATGGGCCAAAATTTATTGCGAACCGCCAATCGAGCAGAGGAAGAAGAGGTTCGGCATAAAATCGATATTATCAAAGATATCATTCATGAAAGGACCTTTCATCGCTGGTGGCGTATGAGCGAGAGCCATATTCGCTGGCTGACTTTCCAACGTTGCTGGATTGACAAAGAAATACTTGCGGTTGGTAATAAAAATGATGACTTACTTTTCTATTCGAGAGATTTAGATGGTGATAATTTTTTTACTTTAAACAAGAAACATGGTGAGCAAATATGGATACAAGGAGATATCGCAGTCCAGGAGGAGAATTGGCGGGACGCACTTATATATTATCGGGCAGCTCTCACTGTTGAGTGCGAGAAGGGGAAACCTGATACGCAAGCGTTATTGCTAGGAAATATTGGTTGTAGCTATGCTAAAGTAAAAAAATTTGATGAAGGAATTGCCTATCTCCAACAGTCACTTGACTTGTTTCGCTTTCTCGACGATACGAGCAATGAGATAAAAACTCTGCTTAATCTTGGTACGCTGTTGCTACAGGCCGAATTAATTGCAGAAGCACGTGCACATTTTGATAAGGCTCTAAATCTTACTGATATATATGAAAGTTGTTTACTTGATAGTATCGCGTTAAGAAAGATGAGTGAGGTTTATCGAGTTTGTAATAAAATGGGTAATGCGAAGTCCTTTCTCAATTATGCGTTTGAAGCAATAAATATACATGGTGATAAGCAAGAGGAAGGTAAACTTCTTACTAGCTCTGGATTAATATGTGTGGAATTGGGCCATACGCACAAGGCTATCTTATATCTCCAACGAGCGCGAGATCTTTACTCGACGATACATGATAAAAAAAGTGAAGGCGAACAATGGTGCTTGCTGGCAATTGTGTATGCTATGCAGGGAAAGTTTGATCGCGCACGGGACAACTTTTTGCAAGCACAAAAAATCTTTCATCATTATGGTGATCAGCTTAATGAGAGCCAGATACATGTCTATATAGGCGTAATCTATTCTTTTAAGGACAACCTGCCTTGCTTTATTGCGTACCTACGCAGAGCACTCGATTTGGTAGAACGTGATGTGCATGCGCAAGAGCGGATCAAGCATATGCTTGATTATATAGAAGGAGTATCCGGGCATGTAATATATGCGTTGGATTGGCAGAAAAGTAATCGCTACTATCAAGTATTGCGCTGATTAATTTGGTATTATCTCATAATGATTATTCTCGTGGAGAGTAGAGGACGAATTCATGGATACATCATTGGAGCCGGCTGTGCGTCGCCTCTGGCTGGTTCGCCATGGCGAGACGATATGGAATAGGGAAAAGCGTTTTTGTGGACATCAGGATGTTGCTCTATCGTCGTTGGGAGAAGTTCAGGCTCAATGGGCAGGTGCGCAGTTGCGCGGCAGATCTATTGTTGCGTTGTATTCCAGTGATCTGCAACGGGCCCATCAGACAGCTAAAATTATTGCTCGAAATTGTTCAGCATCTCCAGCTATCAAGTCTTCGCCAGCATGGCGTGAGCTTTCCTTTGGTGCCTGGGAAGGTTTGACATATCCTCAGATCGTCAGTCGTTTTCCAGATCAACTCGCTTTTTTTACCAATCCGATGCAGGCACCTCCACCAGATGGGGAGTCACTCGCCGCTCTTCTCCAAAGGATACAGGTGGCTCTTGCTCATCTGACTCAAGATGCGCTATCATTACCAGATGGTGATATAGTGCTGATTAGTCACCAGGGGACATTGCGCGTTCTGGTGTGCTATATGCTGGGTATATCCCTTGATCATCACTGGCAATTACGTTTTGATCATGGCTCATTGAGCGCACTTGATTTTCTTGTCGGGGCCGAGGATGCGGCCTCAACGACGACGTTGTCTTTGCTGAATCAGCATGCAGTCGAGACGATGTTCCATATATGAATTACCTCATATAAAGCACCTCCAAGAGTCAGGAACCCCACGGATAAATCCGGGGGCTTGCTTCGGTAAATGGAAGGATACATATTGAATGTCTGATACTTCCCCATTTCAAGCTGGATCAGAATACATGCCCCGGGAACCATTGAGACCGAGTCGTTACTCCTGGTTTTTTGAGCAATTGAAAGAATTTGTGGCCGCTATCCGTTTCCTTTCGACTCTTCCTCTTCCTGGCGCTACACAACTTTTTCGTACGAATGCTGCTGATGGTGATGAAAAGATTTTCTCTGGAAGTGTTTATTTTCCTCTGGTTGGTTTATTGCTGGCAGCGATTCTCTGGCTTGTTGCACTGGTTTTTGGATTACACGTATCGGGATTAGTACTGGCGGCTTTGCTGGTTGTTGTCCTTGTGCTACTAACGGGTGGTCTGCACCTGGATGGTTTGATGGATTGTTGCGATGGTATGTTTGGAGGAAAAAGCCGTGCAGATAAGTTAGAGATTATGCGGGATAGCCGCGTGGGAAGTTTTGGAGTGCTCGGTGGCGTTTGTACGTTATTGCTAAAGTTTGCTTTGTTGGCAAGTCTGGATGTCCATCTCTTACCAATTGCGCTGTTAACGATTTTGCCGATTGCGCGTTGGAATATGGTGTTGGCTATGTATGCTTTCCCAGGAGCACGCTCGAGTGGATTAGGTGCGTATTTTCGCCAGACAGTGACGCGCAAGCGTGTTATTTGTGCATCGCTTCTGACTTTGATTATCGCTTTGCTGGCTGGGCATATTGTGGTAGGATTGGCCCTCTGGATAAGCGGGGCGCTGATTACTCTGGTTGTAGGCGAATGGGTTACCCATGTCCTGGGCGGTTTGACAGGAGATACATATGGAGCTATCGCAGAGATTTCTGAAGTTGTGCTCTTGTTTTTATTTACACTGCTGCATTTCTGGCTCTAGATAGATAGGTCGTTGTCTAATGTTCACCGGGGATCACATTATTTTCAGAAGAGAAGAGGCGAATAGATTGATGGATAGTAATAATGATTTGGCAAGTCAAAGTGGTCCGCCAGGGCTGGTGCTGATTTTAGGTGGAGCGCGTAGTGGCAAAAGTACGTTTGCTGAACATCTGGCGATAAATAGTGGACGCCGTGTGGCCTTGATTGCCACTGCTACTGCTAGCGATGAAGATATGCGTGATCGGATCTCTCATCATCAAGCATCTCGACCTGCTAGCTGGTTAACGATTGAAGAGCCGTTGCAGCTGGCTAATGCTGTACGTGAGGCGTCTACAGTTGCCGATGTACTGATTCTGGATTGTGTGACAGTCTGGTTATCGAACTGGCTTTTTGCGCAAGATACTGGCGAACAGCTAGATGATCAGATCCTAAGCTTGCATCGTAACGATGACGTGTTGCAGATGATTGATGATCTGCTGCAGGTCGTCGCTGCGTTGGAAACTGGCAAAACATTGATTGTTGTGACCAATGAAGTCGGGTTAGGGATTGTGCCTGCTTATGCATTGGGGCGTGTGTATCGAGATCTGCTAGGTTTAGTGAATCAGCATATTGCTGCGGCAGCCTCGCGTGTCTATTTGATGGTGGCTGGATTGGGTGTGGATATTAAGCGTTTGCATGAACAGGCAGCATTATAAATTCGTAGGGTGCATAGGTTGCCTGTTCTTGCAATATTCCAGGCAGTATTTGATTAAACTCATCCTCTCATTGACACGGGTGTATAAAGCTCGGTATACTACTTGTTGAAACTATCTCTACATTTATTTCATCAGGTGGTTGAGACAAATAATCTCAACAGAATAGGGAAGTCGGTGGAAATCCGACGCAGTCGCGCTACTGTAACTGGTCTAGTGTTTATCGTTTTCATGCCACTGTTCGGTTGATATGTATGAGGCATGTGAAGGCTTGATAAACATGGAACGTCCAGAAGTCAGGAGACCTGCCTGATGAGTTTGAGCTCATGATCCTTCGCGTAAAAGGAGCGAGCTATCGAGAGACACTGTGCCTTATGTTATTAAGTGTCTCGGATTAGTCTCCATTTCACGCGAGGTGACTGCTGGCGTTAGCTAGAAGGATACTATTTGTATGCGCACTCATGTCATCTCTGCTCGTTTTATTTCAGTCTTTTTACTGGTATTATTATTTTCTCTGGCAGCTTGTGGGCAGACCAGCAATACTTCGACTTCCCATGTCACACCGACTCCTCCCGTAGCCATTGATGCATATGGCACTCCTATTGTATTTCCTAAAACACCTCCCCAACGTATTGTGTCTTTAGCACCTAGCATTAGTGAGATTTTGGGAGCTTTGAAGCTGCAAAGTAAAGTGGTTGGGGTTGATGCTTTGACGAATTATCCGGCCACAATGGCTTCAATTAAAAAAGTTTCTGATAGCTCGGGTAATTTCAACGTTGAGAGTATTGTAGCTTTGAAGCCGGATTTAGTGTTGAGTTCTGGTGGATTGACAGATAAGTATGATACACAGTTGATGAAATTAGGTTTGAGGGTTATAGATCTGCCGTCGCCGAATCTTTCCCATACATTGGATCAGATCCTGTTGGTCGGTCGTTTGACATACACGCAAGCTGCTGCTCAGTCGCTTGTGAAACAGATGCAGCAACAAATTGCTCAGATTAAAGCTGATGTCAAAGGAACATCTGCACCCAAAGTATTATTAGAAATTGATGATAGTACTCCTGGTAAACCATATGTTTTTGGCGGTGGTTCCTTTGGTGACGAAATGTTGCAATATGTGAATGGAGTGAATATTTTTCATAGTAACGTCTCAAATGGTGGTTATCCTCAGGTATCGGATGAGTCAGTAATTGCCGCGAATCCACAAGACATCGTGCTTACTGAAGATCCCTTGTATGGTGGTCAGACATCTGTGGTTTATAAGCGCGCGAATTGGGGGGGGATTGCTGCTGTAAAGTCCCATCAGGTCTATCATATCAATTCCGATATCATGCAACGACCCGGACCACGTATCGTAGAGGGTATCCGTTGCTTGGCTCAGGTTATTCATCCTGATAAGTTTTCTGAAGCTTTGCCAGCGTATTGTTCCGCCAGTGTCTAGTAAGGATAAAGAGCATCTATCTATGATACTTTCCGCCATGGCATTGTCTCGGCTCTGGCTGAGAGACGTTCTTTGTCTTTGGATCGTAGTAAGTTCGTTCCCTTCGATCGACAAGCTGAGTATGATAAACTGGCGGCAGTGTTGCGTTCCTCTCTCGATCTAGCTCAATTGAAAGAGGTGTGCGGCCTTCAAAGCCGGTAGAGGGAGTAATCACATTCGATGTAGTTGTTAATCCTGCTAGTGTGAGTACAATAGCAGAGGATTGAAAGGACGATTATGGAAGAGCAGATATCTCATAATACAGATGATGAACATACCCCGCTCGCTGAATTGAGTGAAGAGGGACGTGCGCAGATACGTAAAGAACAGGCGGAGAAACGTGCCCATCGCCTTCCTCCGCGCGGTCTTGTGATGGTGAATACTGGCAACGGCAAGGGAAAGACCACGGCAGCCCTTGGGGTGCTATTCCGAGCCTGGGGACAGAATATGCGCGTGGCGATGTTACAATTTCTCAAGTCACAGACTGGTAAGTGGGGAGAGGTTCGTGCGGCCCAAAAGTTGGGAGTTGAAATAATTCCCTTAGGTGATGGTTTTACCTGGAACAGCGATAATCTCGATCATGACAAGGCACTGGCTCAGCAATGCTGGCAACTCTGTCGCGAGAAGATTGAGAGTAATCAGTATGATGTCGTCATCATGGATGAAATTACCTATGCGTTGAACTATGGTTGGCTAGACATCTCAGAAGTTTTAGCAACCTTGCAAGCACGTAATCCTAAGATGCATGTTATATTAACAGGACGCAATGCCCCAGCAGAATTAATCGACTATGCTGATCTGGTCACAGAAATGAATGAGATCAAACATCCCTATAGCCAGGGTATGCTGGCACAAAAAGGTGTCGATTTTTAAATAATTGTCTTCATTTGTGTCGCTGCACAAACGTTCCCTTTCTGGCGGCCTGTTTTTTGTAAGAAATGAGATAAGGTAAGATGATATCATTTAAAGATGCACGTATTGCTGTATTAGAAGCGCGTATGAGTAGCGAGATGGCTGATCTTATTCGTCGTAATGGCGGAACTGCTTGGAGTGTTCCATCTGTCCGTGAAACGTCTTTGAATGCCTCTGGGTCAGTGAAGGATTTTATTGATCAACTGCTGGCTGGCTCAATTACCATGATGGTGTTTTTTACGGGCGTTGGCATCAAGACGCTGCTGCAGGAGGCTGATAGTTTGGGACGTCGTGGCGAACTGGTGAATGCTTTACGTAATATTACTGTTGTCTGTCGAGGTCCAAAACCGTCAGCCGTGCTCAGGCGTGAAGGCATTCCCATCGCTGCCAGCGCTCCAGAGCCGTATACGACACATGAATTGATCGAGATTTTAACTCCTTTTGATGTGGCAGGGAAAAATGTTGGTGTGGTACATTATGGCGAACGTAATGCCTTGATCACTGAGACGCTCAATGCCCGTGGGGCCCAGGTAGAGGAGCTTTGTCTGTATGAATGGCTCTTGCCAGAGCATACCGATGATTTGCGCACACTGGTCCAAGAATTGGTTGCTGGGCACGTTGATGCCGTTATGTTTACAAGCCAGATTCAGATACGCCATCTTTTCTTGATTGCAACAGAGTTACAACTCGCATCGGACTTAGTTATTGCCCTCAATACTAAAACGATTGTAGCCTCAATTGGTCCAACCTGTACCGGCGTATTACTAGAATATGGAGTGACTTCACATGTTATTCCTGAACATCCAAAGATGGGACATTTGATCAAGGCTCTGTCTGAATACATGAACTCCTGACATTTACAGAATTCTCAGCAGCATATTTTTGTGTGTTGTCATATATCCGTGTAAAAGAAGCGGACCCAGTCATTATATCGACCGAGCCCGTTTTTCTTCTACATAAAGGCGAGGTGTTGCAGATATCAGGCTGGCTGGAATGAGTGTTAGGAGATCTCCGATACAGCTAGAAGTTGTGCTTCGACAGATCCATATTTTCCCATCACTCTAAATTTTTGGTAACGTTGTTCCAGCATGTCATCAATGGACAACTGGCCAATCTCTGCAAGATGGCGTGTTATAGACTCCTTCAGGGTTTGTGCCATTTGCTGATAGTTGCGATGCCCACCTCCAAGCGGCTCAGGTAAGATCTCATCAATCAAGCCCAGAGGGAGGAGTTCACGAGCACTGATGCGCATACTTTCAGCTGCGTATGATGCGTGAGCCGCGTCTCGCCACATAATCGACGCAGCAGCTTCTGGAGCGGCAACCATGTAAATACTGTGCTCGAACATAAGTACGCGATCAGCGATACCAATAGCTAGCGCTCCACCGCTGCCGCCTTCACCAATAATCGTTGAAACTATAGGCACATGAAGTCGAGGCATTAAATAAAGCGTCGAAGCAATCGCTTCTGCCTGACCGCGCTCCTCATCGATCAACCCGGGAGATGCTCCGGCAGCATCCATTAGCGTCACAATGGGCATCTTAAACTTTTCGGCCTGCTTCATCAAGCGATGCGCTTTGCGATAACCTTCAGGATGCGGCATACCAAGATTACGGAACTGCCTTTCCTTTATATCGCGGCCTTTTTGATGAGAGATCAACATAACCGTAAGATCATCAATTTTGGCCGGTCCAGCCATAATGGCATGATCATCTCCAAAGGAACGGTCGCCATGCAACTCAAAAAAATCATCGCACATTAGCCGAATGTAGTCTGCAGCGTAAGGACGATCTTTGTGACGTGCTACTGACACAGTTTGCCATGTTGTGAGGTTTTTATAAATATCCTCAGTTTTTTGGCGTAGCTCGCGCTCAAATCCTTGTAACTGTACCAGTTCCTCCGCTTTTAGGCGATCACCCTTGCGTTGCAGTATAGATATCTTTTTCTCTAGCTCAGCCAGCGGTTTTTCAAATTCCAGATCGTAGGCCATCGCTTTCCCTTCTATTATGCGTTGCTGTCTCGCTGTGCCCGGCGGTAACAAAAAGTGCTACACTCAAGCGGAGCCTTATGAATAGAGACGTAAAATACGCCCTAATGTTTGTCTTAAATCGCGTCGGTGCACAATTGTATCAATCATACCATGTTGCAGGCCAAATTCCGAATTGACCGTGCCTTCAGGTAGTTTGATATGCATGAATTGTTCAATTACGCGGGGGCCCGTAAAGCACACGAGAGCTCCCGGCTCGGCCAGAGTAATGTCGCCGAGCATCGCAAAACTAGCTGAGACACCACCAGTAGTGGGGTCAGTAAGGAGGCTGATGTAGGGTAGATTGGCCTCTCCTAGTTTTGCCAGAGCAGCCGACGTCTTAGCTAGTTGCATCAGCGAAAAGAGACCTTCTTGCATGCGTGCTCCGCCTGATGTGGAAACAATCAAAACGGGAACATGGCGCTCAATCGCCAGTTCAATCGCACGCGTAATCTTTTCACCTACTGCAGATCCCATACTTCCACCCATGAAGTGAAAGTCCATAATGGCCAGGATCAGCGGTTTGGTTTCAATTGTTGCGGCCCCGATGACCACCGCCTCATTCATCCCAGACTTTTTTCGCTCCTGGGAGAGCTTCTCCGCATAGTTGCGCTGATCTGAATAGGATGGTGGGAAGGTGCTGAACTGAAGCGGATCCACAGAAATGATATCTGCATCTCTTTCAGAGAAACTACCGGGATCGGCTAAGAGCTCGATACGCTCATAGGCTGTTAAGCGAAAATGATAATTACAGCGAGAGCACACCTTCAGATTTTTTTCCCAATCGCGGCTATATAAAATCTCTTTGCATTTGACACACTTGACCGCTATATTGCCCACTTCGGACAGAGTAGGTTTTCCCTCGCGAGAAGAATGAGCCTGCCTGGTAAAAGGGATAGCCGCTGCTTTTGCCATATAGGGAACCTCCGGTTATTATTGTGCGAAGAGTGCTGCCACGAAATTTTGTGGCTCGAACGGCATCAAATTCTCTACTTTTTCACCTGTACCAATAAATTTTATCGGCACACCTAAGTCGTCTGCGACAGCAAAGGCGAAACCACCTTTCGCCGTACTATCCAGTTTGGTGATGACGACACCTGTGAGACCAATGTCCTCTGCGAACTTACGAGCTTGTAGCAATGCATTTTGGCCAGTAGTTGCATCAATGACCATCAATAATTCATGAGGGCCATCTGGAACGAATTTCTGAATAATTTTATTAATCTTCTTTAATTCTTCCATCAAATTAAATTTAGTATGCAAGCGACCAGCTGTATCAACAATCAGAACATCGGTGCCCCGGCTCTTAGCAGCTTGTAACGCATCATAGACAACAGCTCCAGGATCAGAATTAGGGCTTTGACTAATAACTGGCACTTGAATACGATTGCCCCATTCCTGTAACTGGTCAATTGCGGCTGCACGGAAAGTATCGCCAGCTGCGAGCATAACAGAAAGCCCTTCGTGAGAGAGGCGATGTGCCAACTTCGCAATAGTAGTAGTTTTACCTGAGCCATTCACACCAATCACAAGGATAACAGTGAGTGGAGATTGTTTAGAAAAGCGAAGAGATGACGGTTTTCCGAGGAGGGTCGATAGTTCTTCTCGTAGGGCTGCTTGTACCTGGCTGCCGGTCCGCAGATTTTCGTCCTGGACACGTTGGCGTAGACGATCTATGAGCCATAGCGTTGTGCTTGGTCCTACATCAGCCCCCAACAATGACTCTTCCATCTCATCCCATAGGCTATCAGTAATGATATCAGTATCCTGAACAGTATTGCCCAGCCGACTAAAGAGTTGGCGGGTGCGATTCAGAAAGGTGAAACGTTGTTCAGATGCAGGTTCTTCAGCCTGTTGCCCTTGATCGGCACCTGTTTTATCCTGTTTCGGATCTTCCTGCGGCTTCTGCCCAAAGAATCTATTGAGCACGTCGGCATTGACTCCTTTTGAATAAATTTAGAATGTTAAGATATACTCTTTGACTTTATACAGCAATTTTTGTTAAAAAACAAATAGAGGGCCAATAACCACCCTTTCAGGCCACTTCAGTCGCCCTCACTTGTGATTATCCCTCTATGTATAGAGAGGCAAAAGGAAGTATATATTTGTCCGCCTTTTGCCTCCTTGATACGCCAGCAAGCGACGTAAATCGCCCGTGAACGCCATTTGTGGTGTTTTACCCCCCACTCTCCTACTGTCGACCGCTTCGATATGTATGGAGTGAGCCATCACTAATTGGTTCGTTAATGATGATATCACCATTACGGATCTTAATATTGTACAAGCAAGAAGGGTTGGTGCAAACCCAAGCTTTGTACTCTATTGAAGCTCCCTGGCTGCCGAAATCTGAAAGCGGAACCAGATCACCTTCACTACACTTGCGACACCGAGGAAATGCATTTTCCACGAAATCGCCTCCTTCCTTCTCTCTGGAGGTAATATGCGCTTGCTATTTGCTTTACAAGCGAGGCTTAGCGAGATAGTAAGCCGAGGGGGAGCCTCCGCCGCTGCATCCGCATCCCCACAGCAGGTGTTACCCATACCCTACGTATAATACCATAACTCCCCATCTCTGTCAGTAGGAAAATGAATAATTCTTCATTTTTCTGCGGAAAAAGATGATTTTGTTCATCTTCCGTTAGACAAAAGATGCGGTTGGAAGCATCTTTCTTTGCTTCTTACCTTCAGCATAACAGGTGATACAACTCAAGTCAAGCATTCGCATGAATCGAATCATGGCTTACATCTTTGTCATGCGTAATCCTCAATTATGGATATATCTTCATTTTTCTGCAAATGCTTGTGGTATTGTGAAAAAGAAAAAGAGAAAGAATTTGAACAAATTCTCTCTCTTTTTTTTATTCGGCGGTAACCACACCACCTGCTTGAGCTTGTAAGTAGGCATGAATAAAAGGATCGATGTCACCGGCCAGATATCCATCAGTATTGCCAGTCTCCTGGTTTGTGCGATGATCTTTGACAATACTGTAGGGATGGACGGTTACAGAGCGAATCTGGGTGCCGAAATCGGCCTGGACATGTTCGCCCTTAAGACGTGCGGTCTCTTCCTCATGCTTCCTTTGTTCCATTTCGTACAACTTAGCCTTGAGTAGCTTCATCGCCACCTCACGATTTTGCATTTGTGAGCGTTCGTTTTGACAAGTTACAACGAGACCTGATGGGAGGTGGCGCATACGAACGGCCGAATCGGTTTTATTCACATGCTGTCCACCGGCTCCAGTCGCGCGATACGTATCGACCTCTATATCTTCTGGTCGGATAACAATATTGATCGCATTCTCAATGTCGGGGATCACCTCGACTTTGGCAAAGGATGTATGGCGACGATGAGCCGCATCAAAAGGCGAGAGACGAATCAGGCGATGAGTGCCTGCCTCTGAACGCAAATAGCCATAAGCATAGCGTCCTGTAATCTCGACGGTCGTACTTTTGAGCCCAGCTTCTTCGCCCTCACTATAATCATAGATTTCAGTTTTGAAGTGATGATGTTCAGCCCAGCGTAGATACATACGCAGAAGTATTTCGGCCCAATCTTGAGCATCAACGCCGCCGCTACCAGCATGGATACTCAAGATCGCGTCGCGATCATCGTGTTCACCATTGAGCATCAAGTCAAACTGAAGTTTTTCAATCTGTTCCTCTATAGGGAGAAGGGACTGTGCTACCTCTGCCTGCATCTCTTCATCTGGCTCCTCTTCCAGTAATTGTGCTAATCCGAGCAGGTCTTTGAGCTGAGTAGCGATTCCTTCCCAGGTAGTGACCTCTTCACGTAATGCATTCAGTTGTTGCATAACAGCCTGTGCACTACGATTATCTGACCAGAAGTCCGGGTCCATACTGTCTGCTTCTAGATTTTTGATTTGTTCGTCTTTTGTTGCCAGGTCAAAGACGCACCATAATTTTCTCAACGCGTGCCTGGAGGCGTTCGATTCGATGTGTTAATTCATTCATAACGCATATTTTAGCATGAAAATTAGCCAATTGTATATTGCATTGTTGCGAGTGCTGCTGGCAGTGTAATCTTTTGAGGCCTTCCTTTATGGTCGGAGATGTTTGAAAAGAATATATGTTGCCGCGGCGCTTGATTATTTTAGTGTGATGTTGGTAAGAAAAAGATATCCCTCTTCTTGTGGATCTTTGGGATATGCTGTCACAAGTAGCAAAGCAGGCTGATCGGGGAAGATATCTGCATACGAAAGGCTGCCTGAAAATTGCCCGTTTGCGTCTGTTTGCAGAACTGGACTATTCGCGATATTGATGGGCGTGAGCGTATGATTGAAGAGCATCGCCGTGACTTTTTCCTGCGTTGGGTTGATGGTTCCCCGAATGGTGACAGGCGATGAGAGCGGCTGGTTAAATCCGGTTTGATCAAGTGAGATGCCTGGCGTTTGGGCGCTGGTTACCCACCAGAGTCCTTTGCTGTTTGATTGAAATCAAACGAGTGAGGGAAACCACAACTTGTATATTGGTATCCTTTTTTTCTAAGATCACATGAGCTTCTGTGCCATTATTGTCTTTGAGTGTCCCATGGATAATCTCGATGGGCCACTGAAAAAGGTCCTTGGCCATCTGTTCGGCTGTCTGTAAGGGACTGATCCAGAGAAGGGATTGACCATTGTTGGCATCATCTTGTAGAGCTTCCGCTTCACTGCGGCTTGTGACAGGATAAAGTCCCGGGAATAAGGTCTGGGACAATGAACCGTTTTTCCAGGTATATTCCTGAAAGACGTTCTGCTGTAGTGGAAGTAAAAGTGCATCTTTATCAGTAGGAAGAGTGGTATCAGCTTGTTCGATACTTAATGTATGGACCTGCGTAATATCGGCGATCCCGTTGATTAATCCTTGTTGTTTGAAGAGTTGTGTGAGCGCCGGTATTCTTTGGTTCTGTTTCTGTCGACATCCGTAGAGATAGACATCGAGCTTTGGTTGTGATCCCGTCGTATTGACTTGGATTAACGCTGCTGGTTGCCCGCCTGTCAATTCATCCACAAATTGTATCGCCGCCATTTGTTGTGTTTTGTCCCTGATCGGCACGATCTTCGTATAGTCTGTGTTGCGAATCAATAACGCACAGTTTTTTGACCGCGTAGCCGATATGACCATCGGGGTATGCATCTGGTAGATCGCGATAAAGTGCGCTAGCGTCAGAATAGCCAGTATGGATAGAAGAATGATTAATGGACGTGGAGCGGGCCAACGTTGCGATTTTGTTGGCAGCGTTGGAGGGTGAATATAATCCGCCGGTACGTGTTGTCCTTTTGTCATCTTTTATCTCAATCTTATATCAGGTAATTCTGTTTTCTCCTTTCATTTTAGCAAAGGGAAAAATAGAGGGCGAAAATTTTGAGATAGAGGAGGAAAAGGGCTACGATGTGACTGTTTCGTAGCCCTTGAGCTGTTGTGGTGCTTAATTAGATGATATGCATTTGTACTGCAAATAGGACAACTGCACTCAGTATAAAGATTAAGCCACATAATACGAGTACAGAGTCCTGTTGTACGTCCTCTGGCCGCTCGCGCTGCATGTTCGTCTTGTTGGTATTGACTAGTTGAGGATGGATAGCCTGTATTCATTGGTGGTTGCATTGCTTGCGGTGGCATATTGGGATATGACATGCCTGTCCCATAGTTACCCGTACCATAGCCATTCGTACTAGGACCATAAGCGCCCGCGCCTGATGTGCCGTAATCGGCTGGATACATACCTTGCGGAGGATAGTTTCCGTTGCTTTGTGGTGGATAACTGCTGCCGCTTTGTTGCGCTGGATATCCTGGTGCTGCATATCCAGGATAGGAATTTCCCATTGGCGGATTTGACCGCTCCATCATACTTGTTTCATCATAGTTGTTATAAGGGGCCTGCGTGCCCTGTGTACCACTATTTTGACCTGGACGTAAGATTAGTGGTGGCTGGTTTGCTGGCGATTGCTGGGTCGATATCGATGGTTGATTTTGTAATGATGGTGTGGCAACAGTAGGATCGTCAGAGTGTATTTCTCCGGCTTGCTTGCTTATTTCTTCTATGATAGCGCCACAACGGGGACAGCGCGTGCTTCCAGAGGCTATTTGTAGACCACACTGACCGCAAAAAATCATATCTGCTCCTTTCGAACTATCTGATAGTGGTGCCGTAGCTGTTAGGATTATCAGTAAGGCGATCAGAATGTAGGGATTGAAAGGGGACCGTACTATCTGTTCGACCAGGCGTGTTACTTTTGAATAGATAATGACAAATGAGAAAATATGTTAGAGCCTATGGATCGCCCAATAGTTACAACGGTCACTTGGAGCGTCATCTATGACAGCGCTTGCTAGTGCGCTGTAATCAATTGGGCATTCTCAGTAGAATACGTTATTTGGTAACAATAGAGACGCATAATCATGCCTACATTCTCCACATTATAACCTAAGAAAGGGAGTGAAGCAACGAAATGCTACATTTTGTCAAGGTATCCCGCTTCTCTGCTTTCGTTTTTTGAGAGCAGAGTCTCGCTATCTGATCTGTCGAAGTTGGATTTTGCCGCCGTGTATGTGTGCGGTAGCCTTCTTGTGCGTTCGCTTGCCAAAACCGTTTTATGCGTGTTATCCTCGTATATATGAGCTAGTATTTTTTAGCCTGTTTGTGATGAGGAGGCGTGTGGATATGGTGTTGGAGGAGGATAATAATGCTCCGCAGCGTCGTACGTTAGTGCGTCGAGCATTCGAGCTATTGGAAACGCTGGGACAACCCGTGACAGAAGCGGTTTTGATTCAGCATCTCTTTGGAGCCGATGGTAATCAGCACCTCTGGACGGTACTACTCCGTCAGACGCTACAGGGATCTACGCTGTTTGAGGAACAAGGGGATCTGACAGCGGGTGAAGAGCTACGCTGGTTATTGGCCGCATGGCGTCATGCCCAACTTCTTCTTAATAAGGCTGAGTTTGTGGTCATTGATACAGAAACGACGGGCCTGCGCCCTGGAGCGGATCGAGTCATAGAGGTGGCCGCAGTACGTATACGCGCTGGTAGAATTACTGAATCATTTCAAAGTTTGCTAAATCCTCAGCGCCGCCTTCCTCCTTTTATAGAGCGCTTTACTGGTATCACGCAGGAGATGGTAAACGAAGCCCCTGTGGCAGCTCTGGTAATGCCTGCGTTGCTAGAATTTATTGATGGTGCGCCTTTAGTTGGACATAATGTCGGCTTCGATTTGAACTTTCTCACGCATGAAGCGGACCGTTTAGATTTGTCCTTCCCTATCGATGGCTTTGATACTATTCCACTGGCTCGACGTTTTCTACCGGGCTTGAAACGCTTCAAGCTGGATATGGTCGCAGCATACTTGCATATTCAGACGGCCAATCGCCATCGCGCATTTGGCGATGCTGAAGTAACGGCGGAAGTGTTTCTGCGTATCCTGACTCTGGCACAACAACAGGGCATTTTGACACTTGGCTATTTACGACAACGCTTGCAGTTGCCTGTGGCCTGGAGCGGTGATATTACTCAGATTACTAAGAAGGAGAGAAGGCAAGCGGGCGCGGATAGCAGTTTATCAGCGTCGGTCGTGGCTAGCGTCCGCCCTAATGGAAATCTCTTCTTAAATCCTGCCTGGAAACGCGACTTTCCCCTCAAACCCGGCGTCTATTTGATGAAAGACGCTGCTAATCAAGTTATATATGTAGGGAAAGCAAAATGTCTGAAAGATCGGTTGTCATCTTACTATAGCCAGCCACTTGGGTACACGCGTAAGATGGATGGTTTGCTGCAAAATGTCAAAGAGATTGAGACGCGAGTGCTGGGTTCGGAGCTTGAGGCATTATTGGTTGAGTCCCGATTGATTAAGGAACTGCAACCAGTCTATAATGTACAACTGCGCAATTACGAGTTGTATCCTTTTATCAAAATTGATATACAGCATGCTTTTCCTCGTGTCTATGCAACGCGTGAGGTTGCTGCTGATGGTGCACGCTATTTTGGTCCATTTCGCAGTCGGCGCATGGTTGATGTAACGATTGAGCTGATCCAGAAAATTTTTCCAGTACGTACTTGTACGCGGAGCTTGCCACCAGTTGCAAAATCGTCCGAACCCTGTTTGCGTTTTCATCTGGGACGTTGTGCGGGACCCTGTGCCGGTGATGCTGATGTTGAGGGTTATCAGCAGATGATCGCGCAGATCTGCGCGTTTCTTGGCGGTGAGAGCGAAGATTTGATGGAACGTTTACGACGACAAATGATGGAGGCTGCACAGCAGCTTAATTTCGAACGTGCTACCTGGTTGCGCGATGCTATTCGTAGCGCGGATGAGGTTTTGATTGGGCAGCGCCTGATCACGGGCGCAGTCGAGTCTAACAACCTTTTTATTGTGTATCCCTCTGCGCAAGCTGACTGCAATGAAATTTTTTTGATCCGCCATGGACGGATGGTTGAGCAGCGCTGTGTGCCACATGAGATGTCTATGATGCATGATGCTATGATGGATTTGCTCCAACGAGCGGCTCAATTGGGTGAACCTCCTAGTGTGGTTGGAAAAGCGGAAGTGGATCAAATTAATATTATTAGCCGTTGGATTCATCATCATAGTCGTGATCGAGCCTTTTTCCCTTTCCGACAAGCTCTTGTGCATGAAGATGAAATGACCTCGCTCATCCAACACATCTGGAGTGAGGTTGAGTTAGCACGCACGTTACCATCTGAGAATAGCCGTGAGGAAATATCGTCATTCTCGATGATTGGGGCTACTCCATTTGATGACAATGCGTTATAATGAGCGCTGACTCTGTTTTTTGGCTGTATGCTTGCTAGTGAGAAAAAATACGCCTCCCCTCTTGCTATCTTTACGCTGCACGTCTACTATTTCTTGGGTACATGATCGGGGTTATTGCGAGATCTTAGTCAGGAGTGATGTTGTTATGTTACTGTCAGATAAACGTATTGTGGAAGAACTGAAAAATGGCAATCTTGTTATTGAGCCATTTAATGAGCGCCATCTGGGACCAAACTCGTATGATTGTCGTCTGGGCGATTGGTACTTCCAGGGTAATGCGAATGTTGAAGTTATGCACCTGGATATCCCGGATGAAATTCGTGGTTATTGGGGAGAGGCGCGTCAAGCAACGGATGGAAAAATCGCAATCCGTCCAGGTACGACAATTCTGGCACACACACAAGAGATCATCGGCGGCCACAATGGGTATCTGGCGAAGATGTATTCACGTAGTACTGTGGCGCGTTCTGGCTTATCAGTATGCCGCTGCGCAGGTGTTGGTGATGTGGGTTATATTAGTCGTTGGACAATGGAAATTAGTAATCACACGCAGACAACCATCTGGGTGCCAGTCGGCTTTCGTATTTGCCAGTTGACTTTTGAATATGTGGGCGAGACGCTGAAAGAATATCATGGGAAATATGGTACTCGTGATCAGCAGTGGACTCCTGAGGATATGTTGCCTAAACCACATTTTGATTGGGACTATGATATCTATCGCACTGATCGTGCCAGATAAACGAGGCGCTCTGTTTGCGTTGGCAGTAAGGGGATTTGGTGTATGGGACGAGGTTTTTTGATTTCATTTGAAGGTTTGGATGGCGCTGGAAAGACGACACAGATAGATCTTTTTGAGCATTGGCTGGAACGCATGGGGATCTCTTATGTGCGTACGCGAGAACCGGGCGGGACGCTGCTGGGTGTGGAGATACGTCAGTTGCTTTTTCAGCATCCCGAACTATCAATTACCCCTCTGGCTGAAGCATTTTTATTTCAGGCTGATCGGGCCCAGCATTTTGAGAAGCTTGTCTTGCCAGCCCTGGCTGATGGGAAGGTGGTCGTTTCTGACCGTTGTTTTGACTCCAGTATTGCATATCAAGGTGTGGCTCAGGGAGTGGGAAGCGATGTGATCGAACAGCTTTCACTCTTAGCTACCCAGGGTCATACGCCGGATCTCACCTTCTTTTTAGATTTAGATCCCATGTTGGTCCATACCCGAACTAGCAAAGCACGCCAATATCAGGGACAACTTGAAGAACAAAGTCGTTTTGATCGGGAATCTGTGCAGTTTCATGCACGCTTGAGACAAGCTTTTCTCACTTTAGAGCAGGCCCATCCTCAACGCATCAAACGTATCGATGCTACGCAAGCACCAGAAAAAATCCAACAAGATATTGTAGCTCTGGCTGAAAAACTCTTGTTGCCGACAGTGCTTTGAGTGAGTTTGTATAGAAAGAATGGTCTCTGGTGATAGGTTAAGTTTTTGCTCTGTGAAATTGCAGCATTCTTACGAGTGAGATCGTATTACCTTATGAGGGAGTGTGTGTTACATTTCCATCATAAGAAGGTAAGCACCGGACTTTTTCCTTGATTTTATTAGCGTAAGAAAGATGAATGGCTATGGGCCAAATCAACTGGCAGCAGAGGCGAGATATCTTGATTTCCATCATTTGTATGGGGATCATCGTGTGGACTCTTTGGATTCTGGTTAATCAATTTATTGAGGCGATTTTGTTGCTCTTGCTTTCTGCAGCGATTGCCTTTTTGATTACGCCTTTAACAAATTTTTTGACACGTAGCGGCATACCAAGGTTGTTTTCAGCTATCATTTCCTATGTACTGGTACTTATTATTCTGGTGGCATTTGCTTATTTATTAATATCTTCTTTGGTTAGTCAAGTCCAGATATTTTCGACGACAATCGTAGATTTTACCGTAACAATACCTAGTCATTACAGCCATTTTATCGATTTTTTAACAACTCAGGCAAAGATTCCTCCATCGCGTATTAGTGATGCGTTGAATTCTATTGAGCAGCAGGTACAAAATTTTGCAAGTGCTGCCGCAGCAAACGCTATTAATTTTATTCTCCTTCTAACGAACACATTCTTAGACTTTTTGATTGTGCTGATGGTGAGTTTCTACCTGACTCTTGATGGCAAACGTATTCGGGATAGCATCTTTGGTATCCTGCCAAAGCGCTCATTATCGAATGCCCATCTGTTTGAAGATGCTTTGACCCGTGTCGTGGGAAATTACATCCGGGGTCAATTGACTCTAGCGCTTATTATTGGTGTTGCTGTCGTTTTCGTCTGTACTATGACCGGTTTGGGAGAGTTTGCGGTTATCTTTGGCGTCCTGGGTTTTCTGTTTGAGACGATCCCAATGGTTGGACCATTTCTGGCCTCAATTTCTCCAGTGATTGTTTCATTGCTTCTCCCTGATCCTTTTCCTCGAACCGTGATTGTGATTGCTTGCTTTGTGGTGATTCAGGTATTAGAAAGTAATATTTTGGGACCCCGTATTGTTGGGCATGCAGTTGGTTTACATCCGGTTGTTTCAATCATGTCCCTCGTTGTGTTTGCCAAATTGTTTGGTGCATCTTTTGGGGCCTTCGGAGGCGCTATTGGCGCTCTAGTTGCGACTCCAATTGTAGCAGCAGCCTGGGTGGTCGTAGCGAGTTTTTATCGCTCTGCACGTGGCGAAACAGCTGATCAGATGCTCTCTCATAAGCGGGCTTCCTGGGCTTTGCGGATGTCTTCATCTAATGCGGCACGCCCATCATCTTCCAGCGCAGGATCAGAACGTGTGCGCAAAAGAATAACTTTGCCGCGTGTCGTAGCGCGTAACAAGATTATCTCTGTTACCTCGCCTGAAGTATCGCAAGAGATGGCGCAAGCGCAATATCAACATGATTATCAGCCTGAAAGTCAGGAGCATGAAGCCGTAAATAAGTCAGATAATGGTGTTGAACACATTGATGAGTCTATTTATACTCCTGATGACATAAAATAATCTCCTTACTTTAAAGAGGAAAGGAAATGCATCCTATCCTCTTTTTTCATGTAAAAATACTATCCTCTTTACTTGCTCCTCTTCATATTTGTATAATCATTGTAATAGAAAAGGGGGATTTGTGAATAATGCAAATACATACGGCTCCACAAAAGAGGATTTCTGCGCGTCCCTGGTTTATCGTGGCTGTCATAGCCGGGTTATTATTTTTGATATATACCACTCTATATGCAACTGGTATGTTAAATCAATCAACGTTGGAAATCGAACGCTGGCTACTCGAACGACCAATAACGCGGCTGGATTGTTCATTTTATGAATGGCGTCAGCTTGGTGAAGTCCCTGTAACTGTTATCGCTTTGATAATCCTGGGCATTGTATGTATCCGGACCGGACATCGTAAACGTGTGCTAGTCTATCTACTTCTGCTGTTATGCGTAGCGGTTGGTTGTGAAGTGATTGGTAAAAGCGTATTCAATTTACCGCTGCCTCCAACGTTGCGTTCGGGTATGACCGTTTTGAACTGTCCACAAATGCATGGGCAGCCATTCTCTGTACGGATTGCCGCTGGCCTTGGTCTGTTAGGACAAGTACCAGATCCTCCAAGCAATCAGGTGAGTTGGGCCCATACTGTGGCTCAGATGCCTCTTCTTCCATCAATCGGCGACAGCGAAAGTAGTTATCCTGGTGGTCATGCGATACGTTGGTGTTTAACGGGTATCTTGTTGGCCTGGATCTGTAAACGCTCTATACGACGATGGCCTGGGACCGTGTTGGCTTACATCTGTAGCATTGGAGCCCTTCTCGGGGGTTTTATGCAGTTTTATATTGGTGCCCATTTTATTACTGATACTATTGCGGGCTATCTGATTGGTATTGCCCTGGGTTGTTGTGGTATTGGCATCTTGATTATCAATGATACAAAATACAAACAACCACAGCGGGGAGATCCTCCGAGGAGTGGCTATCCTGGCGCGGATGTAACGATAGACCTGCCTGTTCACAAATTATAGTTATCAGCAATGCATAGTAACAATTTTCAAAGCGCTTCGAGTCGCTTTTTGCGATGTCGTGCTTCGCGGTAGTCTGGTTCGATTTCTAAAGCTCTGTTGACTGCTTGCAGAGCAGCTTCCTTGTGTCCTAGAATACCCTCGACCCAAGCTTTGCCATCCCAAGCGGCAACGTAGTTAGTGTCGCGTTGGAGGGCTTGTTCAAAGTCTGCGAGTGCTTCTGTATAGTGGGCAAGCATCGCCTGGCAGGTACCCTGTGCATACCAGGCTTCTGGATTAGTATCATCAAGAGCCACTGAGCGTTGAGCCGCTTTGAGTGCTTCTATGTAACGGATAGAGTTTGATAATTGTTGGCTGTATTCAAGCCAGAATTCCGCTTGTTTCTTTTGAGCATCCTCTGTCGTCATGCTTAGATATCCTTTTCTATTGAATGCTGGCGCTGCCAGATATTTACTGCTTGTTGATAGGCTTCCCAGGTATCCACATCATGATTTGCCAACGCGTCACCTAATTCAACAATCTCTACATCTTCAGGATGTCGCGCAATCACACTGCGGCCACCTTCATCTCCAGTTACCGCTGCGAGTTCGCCAAACAGGTTGGTATCCAATAAGACCGGGTTGCCGCGCTTTCCATGATAACATGGCATGATAATGCGTTTCTGGCTTGTGTGTTTGGTGGCGATCAAAGCATCTATGATTTCAGTACTGATAAACGGTTGATCACCAAGCAGCACAACTGCACCTTCAACATCTGGTTGTAGATCCAACGCCGCGAGCTGCGCGAGACCAAGACGTAACGAAGTACTCATCCCTTGCCGGTAATCGGGATTATTTAGCCTGATTAGCCGTTCGTTTTTCGTATAGTCTAAGATGGCAGCCTCGATCTGCTCAGATTGGTGACCAAGGATTAGGAGTATGGGGCTGGCTTGTGAGCGTAAGGCGGCTTCCAAAATATGAGCGAGAACTGGACGATCTCCAAGTGGTAATAAAAGCTTGTGTTGTCCATTAGCCATGCGGCTAGAACTGCCTGCTGCGAGAATGATGGCCGCAATCGAGTGCTTTTCCAACATAATCTATTCTTTCTGTACGACATGAGAAACGGTTATACCATTGCAACTTCCTGCGTAAAAATACTATACTATTTCAATGAAAAAGGGAATAAGATTATTGCTGATAATGATATAATAATGGCTAGATGTGTGCCTAATACTGGCCTCCTCCGGGCTGCGGCTGTGGAACTTCCAAGTCGTAGACTACACACGTACAGGAGTTTATGATGTTAAATATCCCCCAAATACATGATGATAGTGTCGTGACGTTGGATGTTGAGACGCAAGCGAAATATGAGCATCTCCAGGCAATTCTGCGCGAAATGGGTTCTTTGTTGGTTGCCTATTCTGGTGGTGTGGATAGCGCATTACTACTCAAAGTTGCCTATGATGTCCTGGGAGATCGCGCTCTGGGCGTTATCGCTTCCTCTCCAGCCTATGCAGATGAGGAGACCGCAGAGGCTACATCTGTTGCTCGTCAGATGCACCTTCCTTTGATAACTGTGGAAACTCATGAGCTAGAAGACGAACGCTATACTAAGAATGATATTAATCGCTGCTACTTTTGCAAGACAGAGCTATTTTCCCATCTTGAGCCGCTGGCAAAACAACATCATTTACAGTATATTGCTTATGGGGTCAATAAAGATGATGATGGCGATTATCGTCCTGGACAGCGTGCGGCGCACGAGTTTCAAGTGCGGGGTCCGCTGAAAGAAGCAGGGATGGGCAAAAAGGAAATTAGAGCCATTGCTCGTCTCCTAGGTATGCCTGTCTGGGATAAGCCGGCCATGGCCTGTTTCTCTTCACGTATTCCCTATGGCAGTAAGGTCGATGTTGCATCTCTACAGATGGTTTATAAGGCAGAGAAGCTTTTGCGCAATTTGGGTTTTGTTCAACTGCGTGTACGCCACCACGATAAAATAGCCCGCATCGAAGTGGCCCGTTCAGAGATCCCTCGCCTGATTGAAGAAGATATGAGTCGTACAGTGACGGATGGTCTGCGTAAAATTGGCTATACTTATGTAACTGTCGATCTGCTTGGCTATCGTACAGGTAGTATGAATGAAACTTTTTTAAAGAAAAAGAAGCAGGCAGAGCTGTGATATAATTTAAATGTGCTTTTAATTAGACGTTTGAGAATGTTAGCCATGTTCATCTCATAATTCTATTCAGCAGATAGCAGGAAAGATCTACCATGTCAGAGCGCACTATCTATTTTGATCATGCAGCCACCACCGCGCTAGATCGGCGTGTGCTTGATACAATGATGCCATATTTGACAACGGAATATGGCAATGCCAGTAGTATTTATACTTCTGGACGCCATGCGATGCAGGCGATCGATCATTCGCGTGAGAAGGTTGCAGATCAACTGCATTGTCGTCCATCAGAAGTCGCTTTTGTGGGATGTGGCACAGAAAGTGATAATCTTGCCATCAAAGGGATGGCCTTTGCTTCTCAGAAGAAGGGCAAGCATATTATCACTACTCCAATTGAACATCACGCCGTATTGTATACCTGTCAATATTTGGAGCGCTTTGGCTTTACAACAACCTATCTGCCTGTTGATGAGTATGGACGTGTTGATCCTGATGATGTGGCTCGCTCGATTACTAGCGAAACGGTGTTGGTTTCAGTTATGTATGCCAATAATGAGGTGGGTACGATTGAGCCTATTGCTGAGATTGGGCGTATCTGTCGAGCACGTAAGATTCCCTTTCATGTGGATGCTGTTCAGGCCGGAGGTGCTTTGCCAATTGATGTGGTGGAACTAAAAGCTGATATGCTCTCGCTTTCGGCGCATAAGTTTTATGGTCCGAAGGGGATGGGGATCTTGTATGTACGTCAGGGAATGCGTATCTTACCGCAACTCCAGGGCGGTTCGCAGGAGCGGGGCCGTCGAGCGGGGACAGAGAATGTTGCAGGTATTGTGGGCACTGCGGCGGCTTTAGAGTTGGCATATGCAGAGTTAGAACAGAACATTTCACACGTGCGGACTCTGCGCGATAGTTTGATCGAGGGTATCTTACAGATTCCGTGCAGTCGTCTTACTGGTCATCCAACGGACCGCTTGCCAAATAACGCGAGCTTTGCCTTTGAAGGCGTCGAAGGAGAATCGATCTTGCTAAATTTGGATATGCTAGGTTTTGCCGCCTCTACCGGATCTGCTTGTACTTCCGGTTCAGTTGACCCATCGCATGTCCTGATCGCTCTAGGGCTTGCACCAGAGTGGTCGCATGGTAGTCTGCGCCTGACACTTGGGAAGAGCAACACGCAGGAAGAAGTTGAGACTCTCTTATCCGTTCTCCCTGGCATCATTGAGAAACTTCGTGGACTAGGCCTCTAGAGTCTTGTGCGGATGTTCGCGTTGATGTTAACAAGCGTTGTATAGGCTGTTTACATGCCTCCTTTTCTTACATGTATCACTTGTTTAAAACTTGTTTTCGGATTGTACTTCTTGTCCTCTGCCTGGAATCTATGTTACCATGAGAAAGGATGCTGCTAATGGCTGAGATAATTTAGCATTGTCGCTATATCTGATAGCATAGGTGCTCTTTGTTAGCATATGTATAATTTATGTAATTCATTTACAATTGTTTTCAACACCTTTGTGTGAGAGCGCAGAAGATGGAGTAGCGGTATGGATACGCTCAAACGTGAGATATTATCACAGAGAGTGCGTCAGGTAAAACCCTCCGGTATTCGCAAGTTTTTTGATATCATCAATACAATGCCGGATGTGATTTCTCTTGGGGTCGGTGAACCAGATTTTGTGACACCAGAACATATTCGTCAAGCTGGTATTGAATCTATTCAGCAGGGACGTACACAATATACATCAAATTGGGGCACATTGGAGCTGCGTGAAGAGATTGCCTCTATGCTCCAGCGTCGTTATGGTTTGACCTACGATCCTGTCTCCGAGGTGCTTGTGACGGTGGGCGTAAGCGAAGGAGCTGATCTGGCTCTACGTGCGATCATCGACCCAGGAGACGAAGTGATTTCACCAGATCCGGGTTATGTCGCGTATGAGGCTGATATCATTTTAGCCAATGGCGTACCCGTCCCAGTTCCCACTTATGTAGACTATAACTTCGCTGTGCGTGCCGCAGAGATCGCAGCCGCTATTACTCCACGGACCAAGGCTATTTTGCTTGGTAGCCCTAATAATCCAACCGGCGCAGTAATTCCTCGCGAGGAGTTGGAAGGTATTGCCAAACTTGCAATCGAACATAATCTGATTGTTGTTAGCGATGAAGTTTATAGTCGCCTTGTGTATGGAGTAGAGCATGTTAGTATTGCTTCTATACCAGGGATGCAAGAGCGTACTATCATTCTAGATGGTTTTTCAAAAGCATATGCCATGACTGGCTGGCGCGTTGGCTATGTAGCAGCTCCTACCAACATCCTTAGCGGCTTGTTGAAGGTCCATCAATACACGATTATGTGCGCGGGGACGGCGCCACAAGAGGCAGCTGTACAGGCCTTGCGCCATGGTGAAGAAGATGTGGTGCGTATGCATGCTGAATATAGTCGTCGTGGCCGCATGCTTGTTGAAGGTCTCAATCGTATCGGACTGCCTTGTCATGAGGCACAGGGAGCATTCTATGCATTCCCTTTCATTGGCAATACTGGTATGACTGATGATGCTTTCGCGGAAAAGCTCCTGATGGAAGAGTCGGTTGCTGTCGTTCCAGGCAGTGCTTTTGGAGCAGCTGGAACAGGATATGTGCGTGCTGCTTATTGCGCATCCTACGAAAAATTAGAAGAAGCATTGATTCGTATTGAACGTCTTCTGAAAAAATACGCCTGATAGCATCGGTTGAGATACGAAGTGGAGACTATGGCAAGAAATGTCCAGGTCCTATATCTCCACTTCATAGCATTGTGCTATCTCTCTTATGCTGTAACAGGGCTTAATGGTGGGGCCCCAGCCCGATCACGCTTGAATTCATAGAGATTATCGTGATGTAGCATCCATAAAAAATGGTCCCAGAGTTCGCCCGCCTCTTCTCCACGAGGAACATCTAAGATAACCGGTCCATAAAAGCCTATATTAAAATCTTCCAGGGCGATAGTTGGAACTCCAAAGGCGCGATAACGTTTTACCGCCTCTTCGTGATCGCCTTCGACATCCGCAGTAGTAGAATCGTCCGCCAGAGCTTTTTCAACGAGATCAGCAGTAAAGCCAGCTGCTTCCACACATGCTTCCACCACTTTGCGATCCGTGATATTTTCTTTGCGCCCGTGAGCGGCATTTCCTAGCTCAATATAGAGTTTCTCAACACCCTCATTGCCATGCAAGCGGCGTACTAGCGCCAACGCACGAAGCGCTGTCCAACCATTGCTGACATGGTCAGTCTGTGTGCCTGCTGGACGATTAGCCGTTTCCAGGCTGAAGAAACGCCAGGTAATTTGAAGCGGACGGACCTTACGTGCTTCGATAGCCCATATGGCGGTACGCCACGCAAAAGGACAACGTGGATCGAAGTGGAAGTTAATATGTGCTGTACTTATCTCTTTTGTACTCATTGTATAATGCCTCTTTTGCTACTTGATCGCTTTGTTTTTTCCTCTGAAAAGGAAAGTAAACATTTTTTATAGCATACGTTTGCGTTTGGAATTATGTCAAGAGAGTAGCATACCTGGCTGTATACTAATGACTGAGAACATCTTAGAAAAGACCATCGATGGTGGTAAGACTTGGCAGAAGATCAACTACACCATCAACTAGGTTCGCGATGTTGGCATGGCGGTTTGAAGCGTGAAGTACCCTATGCATGAATGCAAGGGCTTCTCAAGAGCGCGTCTCTTGAAGGTCTCTCCCAGACCTGAGTTTCTTGTTTTTCTTGGCTTTCGGTTCTGGACGCAACTTGAGATCGTTTTGCCACACTGCTAACACATTAATAGCCGCATTGACATCTCGGTCCAGAACCAGCCCGCACTTCTCACACACATGGACCCGCTCATCCAGGTCTTTATGTGGTCCTTCGTGCAGACAGGCGCTACATACTTGGCTGGTTTTGTAGGCATCGACCTTGTAGACCTGTGTCATACCAGCGTTTGCAGCTTTGTATTCACACATGGTTACAAAGGTTGACCAACCAGCGTCAAGGATGCTTTTATTTAATCCCGCCTTTTGACTAGCACCATTGGGGAGAGATTTCCCGTTCTCATCCTGCTTGGGCTTGGGAGCCTTACTCATATTTGAGGGGGCGAGTTCCTCGAAAACAAGCACCTCGTAGGTGTCGACTAAGCGGCGTGACCACTTATGGAGAAAGTCGGCTCGTTGATTGCGGACTTTGCGATAGGCTTTGCTCAGTTGCTCGACGGTCTTCTTCCGACGATTGGACCGGCGTTTCTTGCGAGACAACTCCTGCTGAATAGTCGAGATCTTTTTTTCAGCTTTGCGATAATGGCGCGGATTATCGATAATATCGCCCGCAGACAATGCAGCAAAGTGATAGAGACCGAGATCGATGCCTACTGCTTGATCAGTGAAGGGCGTGTGCTTTTCCTGGCTTGCCTCTACCTCACACGAAAAGCACACATACCAACATGATCCTTCTCGCTTCACGGTGCAGGTTTTCATGTTGCCCTGGATCGGACGATGCAATTTGATCTTGACATGCCCGATTTTGGAGAGCGCCAGACGATTGCCTTCCAGGGAAAAACCTTTCTGTGGGTAACAGAAGCTATCATAGCGATCTCGTCCTTGATACCGCGGATATCCAGCCTTCTCTCCGTTCTGTACTCGACGGAAGAAGGCTTTGAACGCCTTGTCCACGCGCTTTAAGGTCTCCTGGAGCACTTGCGAATAGATCTCGCCGTATTCTTCCCTGATTTCTTTTATCTCAGGGAGTTGGTTGATTTGATCGTAACAACTAATGCTATAGTCCTTCGTGGCTTGTTTGCGCCACTCCTCATCATAGAAGTTTGGGTGACGCTTGATGATCGCCCACGTATCACGACGTTCTTGAAGCGCGGCATTGTACAGCTCTCTATTTTTATTGAGCGTCCATTGCAGCGTGCCGATTTGTTTCTTGGTGGGATATAAACGATACTTGAATGTCTTGAGTATCGTCACGATTTCTACACCTCCTTTCCCATGTATTTCATTTCACATTATATACAATATTGTCTATTGCATCAATGGGCATAGTGCCTATTGTGTGAGATATGTGAAGTTGTCTTTCTGACTCGTCAATGGTAACATCAAGCAAAGACGACAATGGTTCTCTGTGATGATCGGCTTATATCCCCATGCATGAATGCAGGGGTTTTACGCCGCTTTTTGATAACAAGAAGGATGGTAGAACAATACATGTCTACCATCCTTCTCGTTACTCTAGATGCTGCTAGTGGTGATTGTGATTTAGATTAGCATTCACTATGACCACAGTTATAGCACTTGCGGCAGCCTTCTTCATTTACAAGGGCGTTATAGCCGCATTCTGGGCACAGGTTACCAGTTGTCTTGAGTAGATCAAGATTTACTTTTTCGTCATGTTCGTTGTGACCATTGGAAATGACCACTGGATCAGCCGAAACGACTTGATCGTGACTTGTCTCTTTTGTCGTATCCTGAATGTTCTCCAGGTGGATTTCTAAGGCCCGCGCTACCGCATCTGGCATCGAGCGAACTTGCTGTGATCCGAAGCCGACGGAGCGACTGCCACCAATACCACGTAGCTGATTGGTGATCTCTTGTGCGCGGTCTGTCTGTGAAAGCGGGCTGAGCAATTGCAGGTTGATCGAGATCAAGCGGCCCAGCGCCTCAGAGAGTGCAGAGATATCACTACCAGCTTTACCAACGTTGACAAAGACCTCGAATGGTCCCTGGTCGTCACTATTAATGGTGATATTGATTTTTCCTTCAGGTGCGTTGACTTGACGTGTATAGCCCTGAACGACAGATGGACGCTGTTTGATACCCTGATGGATTGAGGTAACTGGCTCAAACATTGGTGTTGGAGGTATCACAACCTCTGGTTTCTTGGCTTTTTCCTCATCTGCGATACGAGTAAGGACCGCATCGCGTGAACCATCGCGATAGTAGGTGACACCTTTACAACCCATCTCATAAGCCAGACGATATAGCGTCTGTACCTGTTCGACTGTGTGATCGTTAGGAGCATTCACCGTCTTACTGATGCTAGAATCCGTGTAGCTTTGGATCATGCCTTGGACACTTACATGCTCTTCTGGCGAGAGATCCTTTGAGGCGACAAAGTAGGCCGGAGTCGTCTCGTTTGGATGCTGTTCGCGCCATTCTTGTAGCAATGGATGATACATGATATGCTCACCCGTGCGGTCACGACGGATCATTGCGAAATCATAGACAGGTTCAATGCCAGAACTGACGCCAGCAAGTAAGCTAGTTGTGCCTGTAGGTGCTTGCGTGAGAATTACTGCATTACGAATGCCCTGCTTACGGATTTTATCCTGAAGTGCTTTTGGCAGCCGTTTGATGAACTTTCCTTGTGCATATTTGTCACGATCAAATTTAGGGAAAGAACCTTTTTCTGCCGCATTGTCTGACGAAGCTTCATAGGAGGCATTACGGATAGTTGTATAAATTCGTTCAATAATCGGTAATGACTCTTTGCTCCCATAGGCAACCTCCATTTTTATGAGAGCATCAGCCAGTCCCATTGTGCCCAAGCCTGTACGGCGCGTACCCATTTGAGCTTCGCGGTTTTCAGGAATGAAGTACTCATTAGCATCAACCACATTATCCAGGAAGCGCATCGAAATTTTACTAGTCTTTGCGAGCCCCTCATAATCCATTTTGCCGTTATTCACAAAGGCGGATAAATTGATGGCACCCAGGTTACAAACGCCCCAGGGTGGCAGTCCCTGCTCGCCACAAGGATTGACACAACGAATGTTCTCATAGTACCAGGTGTTTGATTCAGTATTGTAACGGTCCATAAATACGAGACCTGGCTCTGCCGATTCCCATGCTGAATGGCAGATCAGATCCCAGAGTTTACGGGCACTAATGGTCTTTTTAACTTCTCCCTGCCAGGTCAGATTCCACTCGGCATCTTCTTTGACCGCTTGCATAAAAGCATCTGAGATGCAAATGGAGAGATTGGCATGCTCAATCTTACCTGCAGTCTTCTTCACAGTGATGAATTCTTCTATATCGGGGTGGGTATCATCAAGCATAAGCATTAATGCGCCGCGCCTGGAACCGCCTTGCTGGATGACATCTCCAGTTGCCACTGAGTATAATTGTGCCCAGGAACAAGGGCCAGAAGCGGTACCATTGACCGTCTTTATGTATGAGCCGCGTGGGCGTAAGGTAGAAATGTTGATCCCGACGCCGCCACCACGAGCCATAATCTCGGTCATAACCTTGAGATTATCAAGGATACCGTTGCGACTATCTTCAGGGCTCGGAATGACGAAACAGTTGTAATAGGTAACCTGATGTCCTGTACCAGCACCAGCGAGAATACGACCACCTGGGACAAATTTGAAATCGGTCAGAGCTTCATAAAAAAGCTTTTCCCACTCTGCACGTTTCTCTTCTGTTTGTTCTACAGCAGCAATACCCTTTGCGACCCGATGCCAGAGCGTCTCAGGAGAGAACTCTAAAGCGTTTCCATCAGGATCTTTGAGGGAATAGCGATCCATAAAAACTTTTTGGCGAATCCCATCTAATTTGGTTGTATGTTGGATAATTGTATTATCGTTACTATCAACTGGTCTGGCTTCTTGATCTAGCATCCTGAAATGCTCCTCTTTTTGTCTGTATATAATTTGTTGTAAATAATTTAATTATCTTTAGACATCGCATTGTTGGTTTGTTTGTCTACCGCATTTAGTATACTCGCAGTTGTAGCCAAAAACAAGTCTTTGGACACAACATATTGATTTTTTTAAAGAGTCAACACAATATGTTGATATACGATACAGTATGATATTATATGACTACCTGAGATGGTTAGCAAGGGTTAGCCATTAGGGTACTATGGCAAGAGGCTATAATGGCTTTGAAATCAGGAGGATGTATGCGCGCAGAAATTTTATCATGTGGCACTGAATTACTATTGGGCCATATTACTGACACAAATGCTACCTATCTGGCACAGAGTCTGGCAGCACAAGGTATTGATCTCTATCATGTCTCACAGGTAGGGGATAATCAAGGGCGTGTTGTCGATCTATTGCGTCAGGCATGGCAGCGTTCTGACCTTATTATTATGACTGGTGGCGTGGGCCCAACTGAAGATGATTTGACGCGTGAGTCAATTAGCGAGTTGCTCGGTGAGACAATGACGATGGATCCTGTCTTGGAGGCGGAATTACGCGCACGCTATACACATAGCGCAGTAGTTATGCCCGCAAGCAATCTGAAGCAGGCGACTCTTATTCCTTCAGCTCAAAGTATTACCAATCCGATCGGATCAGCACCAGGATGGTGGGTTGAGAAAGAGAAGCATATTTTGGTCGCCATGCCTGGCGTGCCGCGAGAAATGTTTCGTATGTGGGAAAATGAAGTCGTACCTCGACTGGCAAGTCATACGGGCGGCTTAATCTTTACGCGCCTTTTGCGTGTCAATGGACTTGGAGAATCGGCTGTAGAGAAGATGCTTGAACCCTTAATCCATGCGACCAATCCTACACTTGCTACCTATGCGAAGTCTGATGCCGTTGATGTACGTATCACAG
Source organism: uncultured Chloroflexia bacterium (assembly GCA_963699315.1). Lineage (GTDB taxonomy): Bacteria > Chloroflexota > Ktedonobacteria > Ktedonobacterales > Ktedonobacteraceae > Dictyobacter. The sequence continues at coordinate 522,373 of OY969433.1, read as the reverse complement.
CGAAAAGTAGCCGAACCGATGATGCTCGTCAATTGGTAGCTGATATGGAAGAAAAGGCACGTGCTCTGCTTGGTGATTATATCTTTGGTACCGACGGCGATACTCTGGCAAGTGTAGTCGGAAGCTTACTCCAGACTCAGCGGCAAACGCTTGGCGTGATGGAGTCAATGACAGGAGGATTGCTTGCCAGCACTATTACGGATGCTCAGAATAGCTCGAAGTATTTTGTTGGTGGTATTGTGACCTATAGTACCGACTTGAAGGTGCAGATGGGTGTTCCTCAAGAGACCGTTGAGCGCTATGGAGTGATTAGCGAAGAGACGGCACGGGCAATGGCACATGCCGTGCGCGAGCGTCTGGGTACCGATTTTGGTATTGGCGTGACTGGCGTTGCGGGTCCTGATAAACAAGAAGATCGTCCAGTAGGTACGATTCATATTGCCATAGAAGGCCCTCAAGGCGCCATAGTGGGTATGGGACCGGGCTGGCGCAGTGGACGTGCTGATAACAAACGATACGCTGTTCTGACCGCTCTCGATTTGTTACGGCGCTATCTGCAAGGAACTATCGTTCCCTCATAGTTCCTCAACAAGCTCTTTCCTACGTGTTATTGATAGCGTAGTTTGATCGCATCCTATTGTACTTGGCCCTTGTTTCTCGCAGGTGAGGGATGATATCATCAAGCATAGACAAATAACATAGAGGAAAGGGTGGGTAAGTAGACTATTGTATTTGAACGTCTCTGCCCAAGTGTGCATCCCATGGACTCAAAGCACCAGAAAGCACCAAAGCCCCAAAAAGACCGCACTGAGCGTAAGAAGCCTGGGCGGTCATATTTTCGCCTTCGTCGTTCCTCATCAATAGTGAAACTTTTGGCCGTTTTAGGGCCTGGATTGATAGCCGCAAATGCTGGAAATGATTCTGGTGGAATTGCGACCTTTTCAACTTCAGGAGCTTCATATCAATATAATTTGCTCTGGGCACTCATCATTGCTGGTTTCTGTTTAGCAATTGTGCAAGAGATGTGTGCTCGAATGGGGGTTGTTACTGGAAAAGGTCTGGCCGACCTGATCCGTGAACAATTTGGCGTACGCTGGACCGTTGTTGCGATGCTGGCGCTTTTAGTCGCAAATACAGGCGTGACAGTCTCTGAATTTCTGGGAATTGCGGCAAGCGTGCAGGTATTTGCGAACAATGTCCATACACCATTTGTCTATATCGTTGTTCCATTGTGCGGTTTGGCGGTCTGGTGGATGGTAACGAGAGGATCATATCGCCGGGTTGAAAAGGTCTTTTTAGTGATGTCACTAGGTTTTCTGGCCTATATACCAGCGGCATTTGCTTCGCATCCAAACTGGCTAGCGGTAGGTCACAGCGCAGTGTTACCACATATTAGTGGCAATAACGCATATCTTTTAGCCGCAGTAGCGTTGGTTGGAACGACTATTAGCCCCTATATGCAATTTTTTGTGCAATCCTCTGTAGCAGATAAAGGGATCCCGGTTAGCGAGTATGTGTATACAAAAATTGATGTCTATAGCGGCACCATTTTTGCCATTATTATAGCTGCCTTTGTTGTGATTACAACTGGTGCTGCACTGTATCCTCATCAGCTTGTTCAGACGCCTTTGGATGCTGCAATGGCGTTAGATAAATTCGCAGGTGTTTATTCCTCATACCTCTTTGGCATCGGTTTATTTGGAGCGTCGTTACTGGCTGCCGCCGTATTGCCTCTCTCGACAGCCTATGGGATCTGTGAAGCCTTTGGTTTTGAGCGCGGTGTCTCACATAACTTTAGCGAGGCTCCCGTTTTCCAGAGTATTTTTACTGGTTTAATTATTATTAGCGTTTTGATCGCACTAATCCCAGGCTTGCCAATTATACGGGTGCTGGTCGTGTTACAAAGTTTGAATGCCGCCATGGTCCCCATTTTGTTAGTATTCATTATTTTGTTAGTGAATAACCGACGTTTGATGGGTCGACATGTAAATGGTCTTATCTTTAATATTATCTCTTGGGCGACAGTGATTTTAATCACAGTCCTTGTGGTTTTATTATTAGTTACATCTATTATTTAATAATCGATGGCTAGAAAAGATATTTTAATTTTATGTGGCGATGGGTACAGAGCCAATTGACAATGTTGTCCAATTTGATTGGAATAGTAAGAGCACCTTAAGTGTTTATGTATCATGAGATATATGATACACTTATGCGCACCACCATTTTTTTATTCTCAGAAACGAGGCACAAGGTGTATAATAGCAATCCCGAAGACCTTTCTCCAAATCGTGAGGATAATGGGAATGCTCAAGAGATAGATTACGCTCATCCTGAGTACTATCATTCTCTTTCTGCACAGCCTGTACCAGCAGACGATACATATTCTGTTTACAATGATGATTCCTATAGTCCTTATATGAATAACTACTCCGGCTATCAAGATATGCCGTCGAGCGTGTACTCTTCTTCAGTACCAGCGCAAGAGTATCGAGGCTTGCAGAGTATGGAAGCGTATGCTTCACCAGAAGAGACTGAGGCGCAGCAGCAAGTCCCTGGGGACGTGCATGCAAGTTCTGGCAAGTCACGGAAAAAACTCACTGGCCTGAGTGGCTTGTTGGTAGCCATCGGAAGCTTTTTACTCAAATTTAAAAGCCTGGCATTTTTGCTGAAATTTGGTTGGTTTGGTTTTTCTGCGCTTGCTTCTGTGCTTGTCTATTCATTCCTTTTCGGTTGGCAATTTGCGATAGGGTTGGTTGTGTTGTTGTTTATCCATGAGATGGGCCATGCTCTGGTGATGAGGTTCAAAGGTGTTCCCATGGGTGGGATGATCTTTGTACCTTTGTTGGGAGCCGCCGTAACGATGCGCCAGATGCCGCAAAATGCTAAAGATGAGGCGGAAATTGGTATCGCGGGACCGATAGCGGGGGGGATAGCAGCGTGTGTGTGTTTCTACTTTGCACAACAGGCTCCAGGTACAATCTGGGCACCGTTAGCTTACTTTGGCTTTTTCTTAAATCTGTTCAATTTGGTTCCAATCGTGCCATTTGATGGTGGTCGAGTAGTAGCAGCAATCGATCGACGCGTCTGGATCATTGGTTTTGTGGCCTTACTGGGATACCAGATATGGGAATGGGTGCATGGTGATTTTTCTCCCTGGTTGCTTCTCTTTGTTGTCATGGCTGCGACACAATTATGGTCGCGAGGCTTGCGCCGCCAAAGTCCAGAAGCGTTGGGTTATTATAAGGTACAGATGAGGTCGCGCATTTTCTTGGGTATCTTGTACTTTGGCCTGATAATAGTCCTGTTTTTAGGAATGACATTAACCCATAATATTCTGCCTGTAAACTAATCAATGTGACCATTGCTTGTCGTGGTAAAAATCATGCTATGCTGTGCTTTTGATATGACAGATATAGCATGATTTGATGATCGCAATTGATTATTGTTTGGCGCGGACTTCAACTCCAGCACCTTCTTCAAGCACTTTAAGGATAGAAGTGTAGTCATCTTTGCCGTAGCCAGCTGTTTGTGATCTCTCATAGAGTTGACGTGCCAGCGTGGTCATGGCGATCGGCGTTTCATTTTCGGCAGCAAGATCTAGAGCCAGACTGAGGTCTTTGTGCAAAAGATCAGTCATAAAACCTGGCTGAAAATTGTCATTAAAGGCTCGTAATGAGAACTGATTAGCTAATTGCCAGCTAGCGCCTGTACTGGTTCCAATAATACGTGCCATGGTTGCGACATCAGCTCCGGCTTTCACTCCTAGCACAAATGCCTCAGCTATAGATGCCGCGATTGTACCGGTGAGCATATTGTTCACGATTTTGACGATTTCCCCAGAGCCATTAGGACCAACATGGACGATATTTTCTCTTTTTCCCATGGCTTCTAAGGCTGGCAGCGCTTTGTTAAATATCTCTTTGTCTCCGCCAACCATAATCGTTAGGGTGCCATTTTTGGCTCCTTGGGATCCACCACTGACGGGCGCATCGAGAAAATGAACCCCCTTTTCTGTTGCTTTCTGAGCTAAGGCACGACTGACGGATGGCGAGATGGTGCTCATATCAATAATGATCAGTCCTTTGCGAGCTCCTTCCAAAATCCCATTGTCTCCGGCAACCACCTCTTCGACCTGCGGTGAGTTAGGGACCATCGTAATGACGATTTCTGAAGCGATGGCGACTGCTCTTGAAGAGGGTGCCTGTCGGGCTCCAGCTTTGAGTACTTCCTGAACTTCTGCATTTTCGGGATGACGGGCATAGATCGTGACATCATGGTCAGCTTTGAGCAAGTTGAGGACCATGGCATGACCCATTACACCAATACCAATAAAACCTATTTGCATGATTTATGTTACCTTTCCTCATAGTTTCGATCGCATATCTTTGTTGTTACGGTGAGTGAGATTATGTCGATGAGCTTTCTGGATCCATTTCGACAACGATCGCTCCTCCTTGTACAACAGCACCCTCTGCGTAATGGATATGGTGCACTTTGCCCGCGTACGGTGCGGTAAGGGCATACTCCATTTTCATGGCACTGAGAATGAGTAAGATCTGGTGCTCTTCTACTATATCACCATCGCGAGCCTGAACTTTGACAATTGTACCCGACATTGGAGCCGTAAGGTTTTTTTGACGTTGCTGTACGCTTCCACCCTGGGTTGCACTGGCGATATCGGGTGGTTGTTGTCGTTGGAGCTGATAGCGCTGCCCTCTCAGAGAGAGCTGAATTTCCTCCTTTTGCATATGCACATAGATTGGTCTCTGGGTCTCTTGCAGCTTGAGGATAAGCATATGACCGTCACTCAATATACTGGTAACATCCTGCTCTGATTGTTTGGGAAGGCCAATATGCCATGTTCCTTGATGTACAGAATCAGGTTGAATTGTGACAGTATAGTCTAGGTCCTGATAGCGGTAACTGAATGTTCGTGTGCCTCTTCCTATCCGCCATGGGCCTAGCGTCTGCCATGGATTAGGATCATTTCTGTTTATTGTATGATTGTTTGCTGATAGACTGGGTGGTTGTTTATGCAGTTCATTGTCTATCTCACAAATGGCGGCCGCCATAAGAATCGGCTCTGGTAGATGCTGGTTGGGAACAGGTTGTAGTAAGCGTTGTACTTCTAGGAAGTTTGTGGGCGTGTCTCCACGAGAAAAAGCAGGATTGCAACTGATGGCATGTAGAAGGGAGACGTTGGTGGTGAGTCCAAAGATCACGCAACGTTCAAGTGCATATTGAAGGCGAGTGATAGCCGCAGAGCGATTCTCTGCATATACGATGAGCTTGGCTAGCATAGGATCATAGTATTGTGAAATGCTGTCTCCTGTATCGACACCACTATCCAGGCGTATGCCAGGTCCTTCTGGTTTGATAAAGCTGGTGATAGTTCCTGTAGCAGGCAAAAATTGTTGTTGAGGATCTTCTGCGTAGAGGCGTGCCTCAATAGCATGTCCACGAAATACTACATCTTCCTGCGCCATATCGAGTGGTTCACCTGCTGCAATGCATAATTGCTGGCGTACCAGATCTAATCCCGTGACCAGTTCTGTGACAGGATGCTCAACTTGCAGACGGGTGTTCATTTCGAGAAAATAAAACTGGTTGGTTGTATCAAGCATGAATTCAAGTGTGCCTGCATTGACGTAGTGCGCAGCTTGCGCGATCTGTATCGCTACTTCGCCCATACGGTGCCGTAAGGCTGGACTTAAGGCGCTGGACGGGCTCTCTTCAATAATTTTTTGATGGCGGCGCTGAATAGAACATTCACGTTCACCCAGATGTATGATATTGCCGTGATGATCAGCGAGAATCTGGATCTCGATGTGACGAGGTTGTTGTAGGTAGCGTTCAAGGAAGACTGTATTATCGTTAAAGGCTGCCTGCGCCTCGCGACGAGCACCAGCAAGCTGTTCAAGAAAATCTTGCGCTTGCAGAACCACGCGCATGCCTTTTCCTCCGCCGCCTGCTGAAGCTTTGATAAGCAAGGGAAAACCAATGCGCCCAGCTGCTTGTTGGAGCACGTCAATCTCCTGGCTCTCGCCGTCGTAACCTGGAACTATTGGGGCATTTACAGACTGAGCCAATTGCTTGGCGGCAATTTTTGAGCCCATCAGACGTATGACCTCGGCGGATGGGCCGATGAAAATGAGTCCAGCCTGCTCGCAAGCTGCGGCAAAATCTGCATTCTCGGCCAGGAAGCCATAGCCAGGATGGATCGCCTCAGCATGGCATTGTTTGGCTATCTCAATAATCCTTGCTCCATGAAGATAGCTCTGAGATGCTGGGGCCGGACCAAGTAAGTAGGCTTCATCTGCGCTAAAGGCGTGGCGGGAGTGCTGATCTGCTTCTGAGTAGACGGCAACACTGCGTATATCCATCTCACGACAGGTCGTCATAATGCGGATAGCAATTTCCCCTCGATTAGCGATGAGGATTTTCTTGAACATAATGCCTCTTTAACTAAGACCAGTAGGGAGTACGTTTTTCCAGGAATGCATTTAATCCCTCCTGCCCTTCTGCGCTTACCCGTAGGTGAGCAATGGTTTTAGTCGTGTATTGGCTCGCCTGTTCATTCGTCATCTGCCCGACATGTAATGCCAGGGCTTTACAGGCTCGCATGGCTTGTGGCGCTCCATGAAGCAATTCATTGACTGCCTTCTCGATAGCATCATCAAGCTGTTCGGATGGCACTGCCGCATGGACGAGTCCAATGGCATGGGCACGTGCTGCGCTGAAGCGCTCTCCTGTGACAAATAGCACGCGGGCCATGTTCTCGCCAATCTTCTTGATGACATAAGGAGAGATAACTGCCGGAGCAATACCGAGTCTCACCTCACTAAATGCGAAGCGTGCACTCTCAACTGCGATCACAATATCACATACTGAAACTAGCCCAATGCCACCACCAATTGCATCGCCATTGAGGCGAGCAATCACCGGACAAGGACAGGTATTGATGGTCTGTAGCATGTTGTTTAGTTGTATCGCATCGTCAAGATTTTGTTTTTCGGTATAAGTGATGCTCTCCTGCATCGTATGGATATCGGCTCCAGCACAAAAGACTGTTCCCACACCAGTTAATATGATGCCGTGTAAGCGTTCATTTGCGCTGAGTTCAGTAAAGACCATCGTGAGTTCTTGAATCAACTGGGTGTTCAGCGCATTGCGTACTTGCGGACGATTTAAGGTAATAGTTGCAATTTTTCCCTCGGAACCATATTGGATAATCAGTTGTGTGTACTGCGATGTCATATGTTCTCCTTGTTTTTTATATTTCCTTGCATTCAAATGAGAAATGTGCCGCAGTACATTTCTAGCAACGAGAGTTGCGTTTTTGAATGCATATTGGGTATTAGATCCATTTGCGGTAACGGAAGTACCAGATCTGCGCCACCGAAATGAGTACCATCACAAATAATACAATCCAGAAATTGTAACCACTATCAAATTCTATCTGAGGAGAACGAGCAAAATTTTGTCCAAAGATGCCTGTAATAAAGGTAATAGGTAGAAAGATTGTTGAAATTAGTGCTAACTGCTTCATGATTTCATTCTGACGATTTGAAACAGTTGTCAGATAGACATCGAGTAGACTACTCATGAGATCACGGTACGAATTTAGTACTTCAAACGTGCGAATTAAGTGGTCATGTACATCAGCAAAATAGGGTTCAACCTCCGTTGGAATGAAGTCTCCAGTACGTGTAATTAACGAGGTTGAGACTTCAACCTGAGGACTGATCACTCGACGCATTTGTGACAGTACCCGCTTCATGCGAAAGATACGTGCCTGTACCTCATTATTGGCTTGTTGAACTGTTGCGTCTTCTAGATCATCAATCTGATGATCGATTTCATCCATAATTGGAAAGTAACTGTCGACCAGATTATCTAGCAGGGCATGTAACAGATAAGAAGTCCCTTGTCTTATAAAGCTCTCTTGTACGTCTTCGCTACGAATTGTCTCGTAAAGCTCATCGAGCCAGGGAAGTGGAACTTGATGGGCGGTAATCAAAAAATTTTTGCCAAAGATAATATCTACCTTAGGAGTCACCGTCTCAATCTTTTCCACATCAAATGAAAGACCGTGTACTACAAGATAAAAATAATGTCCATGACTAATTAATTTGGCGCGCTCTTTATCCTCCTGGATCATTTCAATAACGAGTGGCAGTAAATGAAATTCATTTGAAAGTAGATCTGCATATTTTTGTAGAGTGCCATCGAATTGAATATCGAGCCAGACGACTGCTTGATCATCCTGAAGAGTCTCATGGATTTGGTCCTGTGAGCAGTTGAATTGTAATGATCCTTGTTGCCAAATAACGATTTGTTGCATAGAAATGGATGCATCCTTTTTAAGATTATAGGTAACCGTATTGAAGAAGAGCTAGCCTCTCTGGAGGCTAACACTTTCTTCGTGGATAATTTGTCTTCGCAGAGAAAAATCCTTTTGACTATTCAACTATATACACTAAATCAGGATACCGATTGGATAACAATAAACACCATTACTAATGATTACATTCTGAAGACTCCAAAGGATGTTTCTGGCTGTGGTGCATTTAATGATGCCGCGATGCCAAGGGCAAGTACAGTGCGTGTATCCCGTGGATCGATGATTCCATCATCCCAGATGCGAGCAGTACTGTAATAAGGATTGCCTTCCTCCTCATACTTGTCCAGCGTTGGCTGCATGAAGGTTTCCTCTTCTTCGGGTGTCATTGTTTGTCCACGTGTGGCCATGCCGTCCTTCCGTATCGTTGCCAGGACAGTCGCAGCCTGTTGCCCGCCCATAACGGAGATGCGAGCATTTGGCCACATCCAGAGCTGATGAGGAGAATATGCACGTCCACACATACCGTAGTTGCCTGCTCCAAATGAGCCCCCGATGATGACGGTGAATTTTGGTACTGACGCATTGGCAACTGCCATGACTAATTTAGCTCCATCTTTGGCAATACCGCCATTTTCATATTGTCTCCCGACCATAAAGCCTGTAATATTTTGGAGGAAGATTAATGGTGTTTGCCTCTGAGCACAAAGCTCAATAAAGTGTGTTGCCTTCAATGAGCTTTCAGAGAAGAGAATACCATTGTTAGCGATAATGCCAACCGGATAGCCCATGAGGCGGGCGAAGCCGCAAACTAGTGTCGTGCCATATAATGCTTTGAACTCATGGAAGTCACTGTCATCGACCAGACGAGCAATCACTTCATGCACATCATAGCTCCTGCGATTATCTTTTGGCACAACGCCTAACAACTCATCAGCGGGATATCGTGGCGAGATGGGTGGGCGAATGTCCCAGGGAATGTACTTACGGCGGTTGAGATGTGTGACGATACTACGACAAATGGCTAATGCATGTTCATCGTTCAGCGCATAATGGTCGGTCACTCCAGACGTGCGGCAGTGAACATCCGCGCCTCCTAGATCTTCGGCTGTTACCTCTTCACCAGTTGCAGCCTTTACAAGAGGAGGACCTCCAAGAAAAATAGTACCGTTTTCACGGACGATCACCGTTTCATCGCTCATCGCAGGTACATAAGCCCCGCCAGCCGTGCAAGAACCCATGACAGCTGCAATCTGGGGAATACGCTGACTTGACATACGAGCCTGATTATAGAAGATACGTCCAAAATGGTCGCGGTCAGGAAAAACATCCGCCTGCAATGGCAGAAATGCACCTCCAGAGTCAACTAGATAGATACAAGGCAGATGATTCTGGGCCGCGACTTCTTGAGCACGCAGGTGCTTTTTAACAGTCATCGGATAATAAGTGCCACCCTTGACCGTGGCATCGTTGGCTATAATGACGCATTCTTGCCCTTCAACCAGGCCGATACCTGTGACAATGCCTGCCGATGGGGCATCATTAGCGTACATATCCCAGGCCGCGAGCGGACTGAACTCCAGAAATGGCGTGTTGGGATCACAGAGGCGTTGTATGCGTTCGCGGGCGAGCAATTTGTTGCGTTTGCGATGCCTGGCAATGGCATCAGCTCCGCCACCTTGTTGTGCTTGCTGTATATGTTGATCGAGCTGTGTAATGAGTTGCTGAAAATAGTTCGTATTTTCCGCAAACTCGGAACTTTGACGATCGATATGCGTGTCGATGGTTGCCATATATCTATATCCTCTCAACGTCGATGATGGATCTGGATTGGTTGTCATGGCTAATACGCGCCATCGCGCTATTATTTGCAGCATAGCACTCCATTGGGAGGTCGTCAAGAGAAGCTGAGGAGTCCGCCGGGGCTTTCCAGATTTTTGTCGCATTGACAGGACGGCTTTCTTTCGTGTACTATACGTGTGTAAAAGTAGAGATCGAAGCTTTTATCGGGGTATCATCTAAGGCTGGTTCTCTCTTTGGATTAAAACGCTTTAGCTAATGCGTCCTGAGATATGTTTCCTCTGCAATGGTATATTGATAGCAGTACACGTGCTATCTGGTCCGTCCTCTAGTCAGCTATTTCGAGAAAAATAAAGGGTTTGCAAAGCAAAACTATGAATACATATGCGACCGTCGTTCTTGCCGCAGGCAAGGGTACACGGATGCGTTCAACGTTGTCAAAGCTCCTTCACCCGTTGGCCGGTCAGCCGCTACTGGCACACGTCCTTACATCGATCGAGGCTATCCCTGCAACTTCTAGCTTTTCATCCTGGCGTGATAGTGTGTCCACGAGCCGCCCTATCGTCGTGCTTGGTCATGAGTCCGAGCAGATTTTATCGGCGTTTGGGGATCGTTGTCAGTATGCTATGCAGCGTGAACAATTAGGAACCGGACATGCGGTGTTGGCGGCGCAACAGACTGTTGATGTGCTTGATCCTTTGCCTGACACTGTGCTTGTTTGTTATGGAGATACTCCGCTTGTAAGAAGCGAGATATTGGCACAGGTACTGATTGAACATTTCTCGCAACGCGCTACGGCCACTTTTTTGACTGCCAATGCTGGTCCTGCTTCGGATTATGGCCGCGTTGTACGTGATCCTCAAGGGCATGTACGAGCGATTGTCGAGGTGAAGCGAGCAACACCTGAGCAATTGCTTATTCAGGAAGTGAATTCAGGTGTCTATTGTTTTGAACGTGCCTGGTTGTGGAATGTGCTCTCAACGTTGCCGCGTAATGCTGTTGGCGAATATTATCTGACCGATTTGATTGCTATCGCTAGTGCCCAAGGACGTCCTATCGCGACTGTATCAGGCGCGTTGGATGAAACATTAGGTATCAACAATCGTGTCCAATTAGCTGAAGCCGAGCGAGTTATGCGTCATCGTATTCTTGAGCAGCATATGTATGCTGGAGTAACGATCACTGATCCTGCCACTACCTATATTGAGAGCGATGTGCAGATTGGCACGGATACTGTTATTCTCCCTGGTACGATGATTACAGGCAAGACAACGATTGGCTCATGGTGTCGTATTGGCCCTGGAACGACTATTTATCAGTCTTCCATAGGAGATCGTTGTGACATCAGAAACTCCGCGCTGGAAGAAAGCGTGTTAGAAGATGAAGTGAGTATGGGTCCCTTTAGCCATTGTCGACCGGGAGCTCATCTGGCACGAGGGGTGCGTATGGGCAATTTTGGAGAGATTAAAAACTCATATATTGGCGAAGAGACAGATGTCCACCACTTTAGCTATCTTGGCGATGCAACTGTAGGTGATCATGTAAACATCGGTGCTGGAACGATCACCTCTAATTATAATGGACTTACGAAAGAAAAATATCACACGACGATAGGGGCCGGTGCCTTTATTGGTTGTGGTACAGTGTTAGTTCCTCCTGTTACTGTTGGTGAACACGCCATGACAGGAGCGATCTCGTTAATCAATAAAGATGTCCTTCCTCACGCCTTAACGTATGGTGTTCCAGCACGTTTTGTGCGTACATTGCCTGCATCGGATGATGTGGCAGTTGAGGATGGTAAAAAGGAATAGGTACTCATATGAACGGGGACGGCCCTGGCTTATGGAGCTTAGCCGCCACGGTTAATTTTCATGTTTCACATTTTGATGGGGGAGCCTGGTCACAGCTTATTGTGATGCTCGTCGCATTTGTACTCTGTGCATTGGCTTCTGCTGCCGAAACAGCCTTTACCTCGGTCAACCGCATTAAGCTGAAGAATTTAACCGAAGAGGGTGATAAGCAGGCCATCAAAATTGAGCGCCTGCTGGCTGAGCCAAATGTCTTCCTCTCAACGATTTTGATTGTGAACAGTGTCGCTGTCGTTGTGGCCTCCAGTATGGCAACAGTACTGGCACTCCGTTTCTTTTCAAGTTCGTTAGGCGACTTAATCTCTTCTATTGTAACCTCATTGATTGTGCTGATTTTCTGCGAAATTTCTCCCAAAACAGCTGCCGTACAAAATCCGTTGCATTGGGCCCGTATCTTTATTGGTCCAGTGCGTGTAACAGCCTGGGTCTTGCGACCAATTGTCGTCGTACTCAGTGTAATAACAGCGGGACTTGTGCGCTTGCTGGGTGGTCATATGCGACATCGCGGCCCCTTTATTACTGAAGACGAATTGCGCTTGCTTGTAACTGTTAGCGAAGAGGAAGGGGTACTCGAAGAAGAAGAAACTGAGATGATTCTGTAGTATCTTTGAATTTGCGGATACTACGGTTCGTGAGGTGATGGTTCCTCGCATCGATATGGTGACACTGCCCAGTACGATGACAGTGAATGAAGCGGTCGACATGGCGATGCAAGGTGGCTTCTCTCGTATTCCAGTCTATGAGGCTGCGACCGGTTTTGATGATATCGTGGGCATTCTGTATACCAAGGATATGATTCGCCAATTGCGTGAAAATCATGGTTCGCAACTTATCCAAGGATTGGTGCGTGAAGCTTACTGCGTGCCGGAAACAAAGAAACTGGATGATCTCTTGCGCGAGCTTAGACAAAGCCGTACCCACATGGCGATGGTTATTGATGAATATGGCTCGGTGGCTGGCCTGGTAACAATTGAAGATCTAATGGAAGAGATAGTCGGTGATATCCAGGATGAGTATGATCATGAAGAAAACTTGTATGAGAAGGTAAATGAGAACGAGTATATTATCGATGCCAAACTGAGTATTTATGACTTTAATGATTTGATGGATACTCATATGGTTGATACCGACTATGAGACCCTGGGGGGATTTGTTTATGCGCAGTTGGATAAAATACCAGGTGTCGGTGATACGATCTCGTTTGAAGATCTGACCTTTACCGTTCTGGCAACGCGCGGACGCCGTATCCTGAAGATACGCGTTAAGCGCCATCACGCTCAAAAGGCAGATATGCTGATGTTACAATCTCCTGATGATCATAAGCAGCCGGATGCTACTACAGAGGACTCTGACACTAGCACAGAAGATAAGGCTTTATCATCATCAGATCAACCTTCATCTTATGAGTACAGAGAAGCATAACTTTACCTTTTGAGTAAGTGAAGTGGTAAGTCTGATCAAATTATGTCGATTAAACTTACCATTTCACTGTTTCCTCACCACAGAATGTTATACGTGCCTATACTACCGCGGTAGGCTATTTCTGATATTCAAGCGCTTTAACGAGTTGTGCATCCTTACTCTGTAAGATTTGTTGCTCGCTTAAATTTTCTGCATTCTCAGTGTTTGGAGTAAGGGCCGTGCCATCAGTTGGCATTTTGACTACGATATTTGGGTCAACACCATGATTGCGAATAAATTGTCCATCTGGTGTGAGCCATTCCTGCGTTCCAATTAGCAATTCAGAGCCATCGGAGAGGGTGAATGGTAGGAGCACTGTCCCTGTGCCATAGGTTTTTTCACCGATAAGTGTTGCCCGTCCATTCTCTTTCAAGGAGCCAGCTACGATTTCTGCGGCACTGGCTGAGTTACCATTGACCAGCACGACAAGCGGTGTGGTGGTATCAATAGGATGCCCGGTGACATCAACAGGAGTCCGGTTGCCCTTGCTATCCTGTTGTATGAGGACATGACCACTCTTTACAAAGAGGCTGGTGGTATCTTGCGCTTCTTCTAGGTAGCCGCCTGGATTATCACGTAGATCTAAAACAATTTTTGTAGCTCCCTCACTTTTGGCTTTTGTCACATCAGCCTTGACCTGATCGGTGACGCCCTTGGCAAACTGCACAATTTGAATCTGTACAGTGTGGTCCTGAGGAATATAGTGCATAAACACATTTGGAGCATTGATCTCTGCACGCGTAATTGAAAAGGTGTGAGATTGATTGTCACTAGGACGTTGAATGGTGATCGTAACGCTCGTGCCATTTTTGCCCTGGATCATTGTGCTCACACCAGTGACATCTGTGCCCGCCGTACTTTTTCCATTCACCGCAGTAATAACATCACCTGCTTTAATGCCCGCTTTTTCCGCTGGCGAACCGGGAATTGGTGACGTAACAATGAGTTTTTTTGTCTTTGGATCTTGTTGGAGATAAATACCGATTCCACTAAACTGACCACTAAGTTGTTGATTTTCCGCATTAGCCGTACTTGCATCCATAAAACGCGTATGGCCTGTATCACCTAAAGTGGTCACCATCGCGTTAATTGCAGCATATGACATCTTTTGGTAATTGATTGACGAACGATCCACATAGTTGTCATTGATATCATTCCAAGCTTGTTGGAAAAGTTGTTCATACGCTTGCGATTTATTGTTCTGATTGAAGTAGTTATTACTATAGTATTGCTGGCTAAACCAGCCACCACAAAACGCAATAACAATAAGAGCAGTAAGTGCAATGACTCGTCCAATTGTACGCTGCAGGTGACGATGAGATTCATTGGAAGTGGTCAGGGCTGCCAGATTTTGATTATTCGAAGGGCTGGTATCTTGTGCTGGAAGAAAAGGATAATGATCGAAATCGTCATGTGCCGGCTGAGATTGCGGTGATGCCGTTTGATCATTTGTAGGTTGTTGCTCATACCAACTGGGGTCATCGTATTTGCTCACCAATAGCCTCCTAAGGCACTGTTTGTTTTGAGTGCGCTATGTCTTTTTATTCGGATTGCTTATTTTTCAGGATATGTAATTCTATCTTAGTGGGCGTTGTGCTAAAAGTCAAATTGCGGCATTGATAATAGAAGAGGACTACAGTCCATTAGAACTATAGTCCTCTCGTGTTCGTTTTGATGAAGTTCACTGTTGGGCCAACCTACGAACCATGTGGCATAGGAAGCTCTGCATATGAGGTGAATAACTTACTGTTCCTGCGGCTCCGCGACCCTTTGCTCCTCAGGTTCCTCTACGGCTACCTGCTCTGCTGTGGTTATCGGCTCAGCTGCGGTTGTGGTCCCCTGTTCTGTGGTTGTGGTTACCGGCTCAGCTGTTACATGTTCTGTTTTGTTTTTACTAACAGGTAACGCTGCTTGCTTCTTGGGTGGTTCCCAACCTGGAGCTCGGGAGACGATCATCGACATCATACGGCCTTCCATGACCGGAGTACGTTCGATGGTCGCAATGCCTTTTAACTCTTCTGCAATTCCATCTAGTAACTTGCGACCGATGTCAGGATGACGCATATCAGGACCACGGAACTGTACACTGACTCTTACTTTATCGCCGTCAGCTAAAAATTCTTGGATTTTACGCGTTTTGACTTCTACATCATGGTCGTCTGTACGTGGGCGCATTCGAATTTCTTTGAGCGTGATGGTCTTCTGGTTTTTGCGGGCTTCGTTTTCTTTCTTAGCCTGCTCATATTTGTAGCGACCGTAGTCCATCAGCTTACAAACTGGTGGCATAGCATTTGGAGATACCTCAACCAGATCTAGATTCTTGTCACGAGCAATATCTAGTGCTCGCATTGGAGGCATTACTCCCAACATCTCGCCATTTTCATCAATCAGGCGTACTTCACGTGTACGAATGCGTTCGTTGACACGTGTTTCTCGCTCTCGTGAACGGTCGTTCCCCCGAAAATCCTTGTTAATAGGGCTATTCTCCTCTTCTTTAATTACTTATGAGTAGAGCTTTCAACAATGAGATACGCTTCCCTCCACTGTGTGGTATTTCACAGCTGTAATTTTGGCCAGCACGAAATATCTGCCACACTTGGACTGTACAAGTATACTACGTGCGAAGCCGATTGGCAAGTGAACAATAATGCCTATGCAAGGCTTTTTGTAAATTCTTTTCCCTACATATTTTCGCTATTTCTGGTGTTTGGATTGGCTCCACGGTAGGGGTTTCTTTCCCAAACCGAATAGTCATTGCAGTAAGAAGCAGCGAAACTGTTTTCTCTTGAGTCTTATCAATAAATCTATGGGCCTTCAGAAGCGTGACGCACACTGCGAGACATGGGCCACAGCTCATGTCTCGTCTGAATGCAAGAAAATATAAAAAGTACCAGGGAACCTCCGCTTAAAGTAATAGTACACAGTTGTTTTCCGGTTTTTTATGGTATACTTATTGCTGGGCGTATTTTCTTGTATATAATTGATCCTCTTCTTAATACTTACTCCACAATTAAGACAGGCTTGACACGAAGGAGGCTCTCTATGAGCTTTAATCTGATCACCGACTGTTCGTGGTCACTCTCTCCGGTGCCTGAAATATCCCGTTTTTCTCCTCATACCCACATGGCACACAGAATCCAATGGCGTGCCTGGGGAAAGGCTTCGTTCGATGAAGCTATCCATACGGATAAGCCCATTTTTTTGCTACTTACATCTCTCTGGTGCCAGAGTTGCCATCTCATGGATAAGATGACTCTTTCAGAATCTCGTGTAATTGATGTAATTAATGCCGATTATATTCCTATTCGTGTTGATTGCGATTTACGTCCAGATATCAACCAGCGCTATAACCAGAATGGTTGGCCCAGCGTTCTGTTGCTTTCAACTGAGGGCGAGATTCTTTGGGGGAGCGTGTATATGCCTCCGACAAAGTTACTGTATTATCTTGGATATATGCGTCGTTATTATGCTGAGCATCATCATGATATTGCTTCACAGGTTCAATCCTTACAAGATGAACGACGTGCACGTACTTTAATACAGACGGCCCATGCAGTGGAACCTGTGACTTTACAGGATGTGCCTGCGGCGGCTAGACGCGTATTGTTGGATTTGTATGATTTAGAAAATGGCGGTTTTACTATTCATCCATCCTTGAAGTTTTCTCATCCTGAGGCGCTTGAATTTCTCCTATCTTCGCGGCGGTCGGCCGATTATGAGCGGGTATGCTACTCATTGACCCAGATGCGCGATGGCGGCTTATGGGATCAGGAAGAGGGTGGTTTCTTCCGCTATTCGGCAGCCAGCGATTGGAGTGCTCCTCATACGGAGAAGATGTTGGATGAGAATGCAGCCATGTTGCGCTTGCTTGTACTCACGGCTCAGGCTACTGGCGATGAACAGTGGAACCAGTTGGCACGACAGCTCATCGCGTATGTCAATACAACACTCTGGAGGCCTGATATAGGTGCTTTTAGTGGGAGCCAATGTGCTGATGAAGATTATTATGAGCCAGGCTTTTACTCTCGTGCTTCGCGAACACAGCCTCTGGTAGATTGCACCATCTATACGAATTGGAATGCCCACATGATTTCATCTTATTTGCTTGCCGCACAGGCATTTGGTGATGCTTTGTTGCGTGAACAAGCTTTGCGCACGTTAGACTATTTATGTGAGCATGTATTATCTTATCAGGGGAGCATGTTTCATTATGAGTTGGGAGGGCGAGCATTTTTGCCTGGTCAATTAGCTGATCAGGTATGGATGATGCAGGCGTTGCTAGATGCCTATGACGCTTGTGGCGTGCAGCGTTATCTGGAAACTGCCAGTGTTTTAACGCAATTTGCCTGTCAGGAGTTGCTGGATGCTCAAAACAATCTCTGTTATGATTATCCAGATTGTCTACAGGCGATTGGCCTCCTGGCTGTACGTGAGCAGCCTTTAACTGAAAATGCATTGTTGGCTGTTTGTATTTTTCGTATGGTTGAACATGATCAGCAGTCACCTTTTCATGCGATGGCTTCACGCTTGCTTTCTGCCGGCCTGAAAAAATATTATCAAACAGGCATTCATGGCATTTTCTATGCTCAAGCGGTGGCTTTAGCCCGTGAGCACAAGTGGTTAGCTGCGTGATTATTTAATAAAGAGTACGAGAGTGGCTATGCGGATCGGCGTAGCCACTCTCGTACTCTTTGAATGTATAGGTGATGCGTGTTCGTTTTATATTAAAGTGCATTCACTTTGATACTGCGAGCTTTCGCATGTTCAGCTTTTGGCAGTTGCAGTGTCAGAATACCATTCTCATAGTTGGCTTTAACGTGCTCTGCATTGATAGGTGTTGGTACTGTGATTGATTGCTGATACTGACCTGATTGAAATCCGTTCCAATGGACATGAGCACCTTCTGGGAATTCTACTTTAGTTGTCCATTTTAAGCTAATGACATCTTGTTGAACGGTAATATTAACATCTTCTGGTTTGATGCCAGGGATTGGTAATTGTAGCGTGAAACCTTCTGCTGTCTCATAAAGATTAGCAGCTACAGTACGACCACTTATATTGCCGCCAAAGCGTGGAGTAATTACGCTATCTTCAAACAAGCGATCCATGGCATCACGTAAGGAAACTGTTTCGCTAAAAGGATTGTAACGTGTAATATTCGCCATCGTAGTAACTCCTTCTTTCATTTCTTTGTTGAATTATTCGTATTTTCTTTCAGTGCGTGAGTAAGCATATTCGCTCCTTATTAAGCTATCTCTGTCCTCGCGCCTGCGTTTTTTCTTTCTGTTGATACTATACTTCACTGAATGTTAGAGGAACGTAAGCGAAGTGTAAGAAGTTTGTTAGAAAACTTGATAGAGAGACTATCAAGTTTTCGGTGATTGAGATACTCTCGACGGCATTCTCATCTTCTGCTACAATGCAGCTAACATAGCACTTACGTATCAGGGAAGGAATAAATTTTGGTGATGAAACAGTCTCCAACGAAGAAAGAGATAGATCGTCTCTTGACGCGTGGCGTCGCACAGGTCGAGAAAGAAGCAGATATGCGACGTCTGCTTATAGAAGGTAATAAGGGTGAGCCACTACGTGTCAAGCTTGGTGTTGATCCAACGCATTACGATTTAACGATTGGACATGCTGTTGTTTTCCGTAAACTGCGACAGTTCCAACGCATGGGCCATAAGACCGTGGTTGTGATCGGCGATTGGACTGCTCGCCTAGGCGATCCCAGTGGTCGCGCTGAGGCGCGTAAGGTTTTAACCGCTGACGAGGTCAGTACGAATGCAGCAACATATCTCGATCAGTTTTTCCGCATTGTGGATCGGGAACAGACAGAGGTTCATCGCCAGACAGAATGGTTTGATAAGTTTACTCTTGGTGACTCGATTAAGTTGCTGAGCTATAAAACGGTGGCTCAGATGCTTGAACGCGATGATTTCTCAAAGCGTTACAAAGGTGGTACTGAGATTTATCTGTCCGAGTTTATGTATCCATTATTGCAGGGCTATGATTCCGTTGCTCTACGCTCAGACGTGGAAATTGGTGGTACCGATCAGACCTTTAATCTATTAGTCGGTCGTGAACTGCAACCAATCTTTGGTCAGCTGCCACAACAGATTCTAACTATGAATCTGATCGTTGGTTTGGATGGCGTGAAGAAGATGGGGAAGTCGCTTGATAACTATATCGCGATTACCGCTCCGGCTAAAGATATGTTTGGGAAACTGATGTCGTTGCCCGATCCAACCATGCGTACTTACTTTGAGGCGCTGACTGAGGTGGATGATGATGAATTGGATGAGTTCGAGCGAAAAATGACCGAGGGCACGTTGAATCCTCGTGATGTGAAATTACGCATGGCCCGTGAAATTGTAACCGAGTTTCATGACGCTGAAGCCGCTCACGAGGCTGAAGATGCTTTTATCCGCCAGTTTTCCGAGCGCAAATTACCCACCGATATTCCTGATTATCATTTGGATGCAGCCAAGAATATTGTCGAGGTGATTGTGGGAGCTGGATTGGTTACCAGTAACAATAAAGCACGCGAACTGATTAAGCAAGGTGGCGTCTCCATTTTTACGCAGGGCGCGAGCGGCGAATCTCAACGTATCACCGATCCCAACTTCACGCTCGATGCGGTGGATGGAGCTATACTGAAAGTGGGCAAGCGCCAGTATATTCGTATTAAAGCGTAACTATTGACATTGAAGCTGGCAGTTTTTTCAAGGAGGATGTCCCGATGGCACCACAGGCAAAGATCGGTGTGATTGGTGGTAGTGGTCTCTATCATATGGAGCAGATGACAAATATTGAGGAGGTGCATGTGCATACTCCTTTTGGTGATCCTAGCGATGTGATTACTATTGGCAAGGTGGCAGGCGTCTCAATAGCGTTCTTACCTCGTCATGGTCGCGGTCACCGTCTTAATCCCACTGAGGTTCCTTCACGTGCCAATATATGGGCATTGAAGAGTCTTGGTGTGGAATGGGTCATCTCTGTTAGCGCAGTGGGCAGCTTGCGTGAGGATATCGCCCCTCGTGATTTAGTGATCCCTGATCAGCTCTTTGATCGTACAAAAAGTCGGGTAAATAGTTTTTTTGAAGGTGGCATAGTTGTGCATTGCGCTTTTGCCGAACCACTTTGTCCAACATTGAGGGAGATGCTTTTAGCATCGGCCAGTGAATTGAGTAATGTGAAGGTTCATCAGAGCGGAACATATGTCTGTATGGAAGGGCCACTCTTCTCTACCAAGGCAGAGTCGAATGTCTATCGAAAGTTAGGCATGGATGTGGTTGGCATGACAGCCCTCCCTGAGGCGAAGTTGGCCCGTGAAGCTGAACTTTGCTATGCTACCATCGCTTGTGCGACAGATTATGATGGCTGGTATGATGCTGAGGAATCTGTCTCGGTTGATATGGTTGTGGGCAATATGAACGCAAATATTGAGAATGCCAAACATATGATCCTGAACGTTGCTCAGAATTTGCCATCAGAACGGAGTGCGCAGACGTGTAGTTGTGATCATGCACTCGCATCAACAATCATGACAGATGTCTCTCTGATCCCAACCGAGATAAAGGAAAAATACCAATTATTAATTGGGCGTTACATCTCTTGACAGCTGTTCCAATCAGGTGTAAAATGGGTTCATCCCACGTGGGAATGAAGTAAAGCATTGAAGTGGGGTGGACCGATTTTTATCCGGTCCTGTCGGTTGGCGTAATTGGGTCCTGCGCGGCAGATGTTTATAAATCCCGCTAGGTCCGTGAGGAAGCAACGGTAAATGGACCTCTCTGGGTGACGCAGGGTTACCTGATTACGCTAACCGGCAGGACCGGGGAAAAATCGGTTTTTCTTTGTCAAACCTCTCATTTTACTCTTCTGGCAACAGGTGGGCTCGTGGCCCGTCATGAGGACACATAGGCGGGAGTAATAATATGGCCTCAAATCACTCTACCGTAAATGGCGCTCTCAGACCTTTAGCGATCTCGTGGGTCAAGAGCCTGTTATTCGTACCCTAAAGAACGCACTTGCCAGTGGTAAGCTGGCTCATGCCTATCTCTTCACTGGCCCAAGAGGTACAGGCAAAACAAGCATGGCACGCCTCCTCGCCAAGACAATCAATTGCCTGCATCCGCAAGATGGCGAACCTTGCAATGAATGTGATCAATGTCGCGAAATCACCGCTGGTAGCTCTTTTAACGTATCTGAAATCGATGCGGCCTCCAATCGTGGTATTGATAGTATCCGCGATCTGCGCGAAAAAGTCATGATGCCTCCGACCACTGGTAAATACAAGGTCTATATCTTGGACGAGGCACATATGCTGACAACGGAAGCCTTCAATGCGCTACTCAAGACATTAGAAGAGCCTCCTCCGCACGCTATTTTTGTGATGGCTACGACGGATGTGCATAAAATGTTGCCGACCGTCCTATCACGTTGTCAGCGCTTTGATTTTAAACGTTTCAATCTCCGACAACTGGTAGAGCGTTTACGTTTTGTGTCGCAAGCCGAGGGCGTTGAGTTGCAGGCGGGGGCCGCTGAGTTAATTGCTCGGGCCGCTTCTGGTGGTATGCGTGATGCTTTAAGTCTGTTGGATCAAGCTATTGCCTATGCCGGAAAGGTCATTTCGTTAGAGCTGGTTCAGACCATGCTGGGCGTTGCCGATCCTCACGCGATTCAGAAATTTATCGCTCATGTGGCGGCCTTAGATAGTGCTAGCGGCTTGCATTTGATCAATGAATTATCTGAGTCTGGGGCTGATCTGCGGCAGATAAATGTGCAGGTGGCGGAATTTTGGCGGGCAATGATGCTAGCCAAAGCTGGCGCGACTGTTGCTGATATTCTAGATAATACCGACGAAGAGATACGCGAGATTGTGCAGATGGCACAGAACTTCGCGCTCGTTGAATTGACCGAGTGTGCTCGCATTTTTGCGCAAAATGAGTTGATGCAGAGGAGTCAAGCTACTCCTCAACTAGGACTTGAGCTGGCTTTTTTGGCATGCGTTGAATTACATCGCCGATCGCAGGAGGGACCTGGCTCTCCGGTTTCTGCTTCTTCTTCATCGCGACCTCCATCTGGACCGCCTGCACAAAGACCACCTGTAGCGCAGCCACGCAGCATGTCACCAACGCCACCCTCATCCTATTCGATGACGCCGGCTGTAGAGTTCCATGCATCATCTGAGTCGAGTGTGCTCTCTTCACCTCCTCAGGATGAGCCAGTATTTGAAGCCCGGGATGAAATCAAGGTGTCCGGGGCTTACCTTGTCGCAGAAGTGGATACTACTACCTATAGTTCGGACTCGGTTAGCCTTCCGACTGTTCCCGTGACACCACCTTTTACTGCGGATTTAACTATAATTGCAGCATCTGAGACGCCAGCAGAAAATGCTGATGCACCGACCTTAACACTGATTGATGTGACCGAGAAATGGGAATTAATACGCAAACGAGTGAAAACACGTAAGGATGGATCGAAGATCGCTGCCCTGCTGGGCGGTTATAAAATCCTTGGTGTTGAAGGTACGGGGCAGTTACCTATTGTGGTTTGTAAAGCAAACGCTGATTTTCATTATAAAACGTTGCAGAATGATGAATATTATAATACTATTCGTTGGGCTTTAAAGGTTGAGTTAAATATCGAGTGTGACGTTCGTTTGTTGTCGCCGCAGGCTCAAGTTACCATTCCGGCTATACCTATAATACCGAAAGTGCAGAATTCACTGGCAGTGGCCCCACCTAGGCCATCGGCACATGTTGAGCGACCGGTAGTCTCTGAGCCACCGCCTTCTGAGCCATCGCAAGCGCCGCCTCTTATTAGCAACGCTCCCCGACAGTCTGCTCCACCTGTGGCGCAGCAGGCTGTGCCAGAAGAAAAGGCTATGCTTACCGCTCAACCACTTGCCAGAAATGAGTCTGTGAGAGAGAATACTAAAGCGACACCTGATAGCCGCGAGACACGTTACCAAAGTATTAAGAAGCATGCGGAAAGTAATCCTGTTGTTACGGAAGTCATTCGTATGTTTAAAGCTGAAATTAATGATATTCGACCAAAATAAGGAGTTTATGTTCCATGAACATGCGTGAAATTCAGAAAATGCAGCAGCAGATGATGAGGATGCAGGAGGAGTTAGAGGCTAAATCGTTTACTGGTACCGCTGGTGGTGGTGCCGTGACACTTGTCATGAGTGGAAAATATGAAATTAGCAGCGTGAAAATTGATCCCGAGGCGTTTAGTGCGGATGATATCGAAGAGCTAGAGGTGATGGTGAAGGCGGCTGCTAAAGATGCTCATGATCGAGTAACTGATGCTCAGCAGAAGCTTGTCAGTAGCGCCACTGGTGGAATGAAGATTCCTGGGTTGTTTTAACATGAATGATATCGCAGCTCCTGTGGCAGCGTTAGTTGATGAACTTTCGAAGTTGCCTGGGGTCGGGGTAAAGACGGCACAGCGCTTGACCTTTTTCATTTTGCGAAGTCCTACGGACCAGGCCCGTCGTTTGTCCGAAGCTATCATGCGCGTCAAAGAGAATATCGTCTATTGCTCGCGTTGTTATAATATCACTGAGGTGGATCCGTGCTATATTTGTAGTAACCCGGGCCGCGATCAGAGTTCTATCTGTGTGGTAGAAGAGCCTCTTGATGTGCTAGCTTTAGAAAAGACAGGCGTGTATAAAGGACAGTATCATGTTTTGCATGGTGCTCTTTCACCTTTAAATGGCATTGGACGTAAAGATATTCGTATTGATGAACTCTTAAAGCGTCTGTCTTCAGGAGATGTGCAGGAGGTCATTCTGGCAACCAATCCCGGATTTGAGGGGGATTATACCGCTGGTGTGATCAAAGATGGCATTAAGAGTGAGCTCAATGTGCCGCAGTTACGCATAACTACTCTGGCTCGCGGACTTCCTTTGGGTAGCGATCTCGAATATGCAGATGAAGGGACACTAAGCCGAGCCCTTGAAGGGCGTCGCGAATTGTAGCTTTCATGTAGAAGGGATGCTTCTATAAGCATCCCTTTTTCTTTCATTTTTAGATGATAGGTAGCCCTTGTAGCGTCTCCTCGTACAACTTGACACCTATATCACCTCATGGTACACTTGTTCTACTTTAGACAAAAATAGGGAACGACAGAAATTATTTCCGGTTTCCTGCCCCTATAAAAGAATAAAGACTTGTAGGAACAATAACGAGAGCGGCACGGTTATACTCTCTGCGCATTAATATATACCTGTGTACGCTGTAAAACATACATCTTTTGTACATTGCAGCCCCTTATGTGGATTGAAAAAAGGAGGAGGCAGAGTGCGAGGGATATGGGATGGCATAGTGTCAATTTTGTATCTCACGCCCTGTGAAAGTAAAGTAATGGCATTAAGTAAGAAAGATAAAAACGCAGCCGCCGCGGCTAGCAGTGTGAATACGGCTGGTATGAGTGATCGAGAGAAGGCCATTGAGCTGGCGCTTAGCCAAATCGAACGGCGCTTTGGAAAGGGCGCAATTATGAAACTTGGCGATGCCGCAAAAGTACACGTTGAGGCTATTCCTTCTGGGTCAATTGCTCTGGATCTAGCGCTGGGTATCGGCGGCATTCCACGCGGACGCGTTACAGAGATCTATGGCCCTGAGTCCTCCGGTAAAACCACACTCTGCTTGCATGTGATTGCTAATGCTCAACGCAATGGTGGATATGCTGCTTTCATCGATGCTGAACATGCCCTGGATACTCTCTATGCGTCGAAATTGGGCGTTGATACGAGCAATTTACTTATCTCTCAGCCAGACACTGGTGAGCAAGCCTTGGAAATTGTGGATTTATTGGTGCGCAGTAATGCCATTGATGTGATTGTGATTGACTCGGTCGCTGCTCTAACTCCACGTGCTGAAATTGAAGGCGAAATGGGCGATTCTCATGTAGGCTTACAGGCACGCTTGATGAGCCATGCATTGCGTAAATTAACGGGTGCCATCAGCAATTCACACACGACTGTTATCTTTACGAATCAGTTGCGTGAAAAGATTGGTGTCATGTTTGGCAATCCAGAAACGACTGCTGGTGGTAAGGCGTTGAAGTTCTATGCTTCGGTGCGTCTGGATATTCGTCGTACGGATTCGATTAAGCAGGGCCAGGATGTTATGGGTAATCGTACCCGTGTGCGTGTCGTGAAAAATAAAGTGGCTCCTCCTTTTAAAACTGCTGAATTTGATATCATGTACAGCGAGGGTATCTCTCGTGAAGGTGGCCTGATTGATCTTGGTCTGGAGATGGGGCTGGTCAAAAAGAGTGGTGCCTGGTTTACTATCGGCGATATTCGTCTTGGTCAGGGTCGTGAGAATGCAAAAGAATTCTTACGCCAGAACAGCGATGTCGCAATCGCGATTGAAGATCAGATCCGTGGTAATATGCTGGCTTTCAGAACTGCTGATGCTGAAGTCGTTGAGGAAGAAGAGGATACAGAGGAGATAGTTCTGGCTGAAACTGGGGTTGAAGAGATTCTATAGCTTAAAAATTCTCTTCCCTATGTTGTCAAAGCAGTGGATTCGCTATAGCGTATCTAAGAGGCAAAGTGGTAGCCTGCGTTGCCACGTTTTTCTTCTTCTGGGGATGGAGCCTCTTAGTACGCTACTTTGCTATAGTTTCTCATCATTATGCGCTTCATCGTGCAAGCTTCTTGGCAGGTTTTGTTCGAGATCTGGTTGGTCTAGATGAATTAATGGCCTCTCGGCAGTCGTGAGCAATGGATCTAATTCTCCACTTTCGATTAAAGGGGGCTCCAGTACGTTCATGACGGTTCGGCGTTTGCGCCACCAGGTGGCTATGCTCGCTGGATCAACTGGACCAAGTTTTCCTGTCCGAGCTGTTTGTAGCTCCCAATGCAATGCGGCTTCATCCAGAGGGATTTCATAACCAGCTTTCATACTCATGTTCCACTTATGTTGCATGATAGCGAAGTATACCTGCATCGGATCTTGCTCATTAGTCAGACGGTGACGAAGGAGCAGAATAGTTGGTAAATGATAATACTCATACCAATCGTGAGCGGCCTCTTCAAGGCTGACTGCATGTCCTGTATTTTTGCTCATGATATCTCTATGTCCAACTATTAAATTGTAGAAGCGGTGTGCATACGCTCGTGGAATTGTGATGTGAATCAGATCATAGATGCGTTGTTGATACCAGCCAGGCAGAATTGGCGTCATCTGATGAACAGCGTTACTGGCTTTCTCGGAAAGTATACTTTTCCAATCATCCATAGCTCGCATCAAGCGTTGGGCCTGATAGATGGTGTTTACATCATGGTTGCCGGTAACACGAGCATGCTCTCTGCGTACAACACGATAGCGTTGCTCAAAATAACGATAGTCCTCATCATCTAGTACCTGAACATCCTCTGGGAGTCCTTTAGCTTGACGAAGATCTTCAGCCTGCCAGGCTAACGATTCTCCAAATTGTGCAAGATCCTGTTCGCGTAGTCCTTCGCTGATTGGTCCAGGAAATATCTCAACTGTCTCTGCATCGGCCATGATGCCGAGGATTTGATGACCATCAATACGGAGTAGCGCGTTGGCAAGCGAAGGATCGCCCCAATAAACACCATGCTCATGCAGTTCAACCATCAACACCGCGACTGCTGATAACATACGTTGTTTGGTGCGTCTGGTAAGCGGTAAACGGTAGAGCAGGACGTGAGGTACGACTCGCGGAGCTAGCCTAGTGACCGTATATCCTCTATCCGCATTAATATATTGCCGCATTCCCCGAATGCCCGGAACATCCAGCGCAATCGGTGACAAGGCTACGTGCACAGTTCCGATTGGACTGAGTGCAGGAATTCCGCGATGCTCGATTTCTTGCAGGCTGCGTATTTCACGCTCTGCCATACGTGGTGTCGTTTCCTTAATCGCATAGCGCACACCTTGCCGCTCAATGAAGATGACTGGATGGCGAGAGTCACCACGACGAACTACAAGGAGTTGAATACCGTGTTCTGCCCATTCCTCTAATTGAATATCCCAGGGCAGATCTTCCAGCCGATGTCGATTTTCTGCATCCATGGTAAGTTGTATTTTTGGTTGATTGCTAACTATAATGGGCTCCTTGGGTTTATGCTAGGCAAATGTGCCAATGTATGTGTTAAAGTAATCATAGCATGCTTGAGTTGCCGAGCGCAAACGAAAGAACAAGCGAGCAAATATGCGCTATAGAGCATGTTTCAATCGTTGGTAAAAATCACCAGCAGTACCGTATGGCGGTGAAAACAAGCAAAAGATAGTATGACTGAAGCGCGTCAGGAAGGAATATTACGTGATGAGTACTCTTGATCTATTTCGTCTGGATGGAAAGACTGCGATTATTACAGGTGGCGGGCGTGGCTTAGGCCGTTATTTCGCGCAGGCACTGGTAGATGGAGGAGCAAATGTTGTGCTCTGCTCACGGAAGTTAGCAGCTTGCGAAGAAGCTCAGCAGGAGATTGAGGCGAAGGGTGGTAATGCCCTTGCTCTGGCCTGCGATGTGACTCAATTGCCTGATGTTGAGCATGTAGTAGCAGCCACTCTGGAGCGTTTCGGCGCTATCGATATTTTGATTAATAATAGTGGAGCAACCTGGGGTGCTCCAGCAGAAGAGATGCCGCTGGAAAAATTTAATCATGTTATCGATGTGAATGTTAAGGGAACTTTTATGATGAGCCAATTGGTTGGTAGAGCTATGATTGCACGTGGGCAAGGTGGCAAGATCATTAACATTGCATCTGTTGCTGGCCTGGTTGGTGGAAATCCTAAATATATACAGGTTGTTGGCTATCATTCCAGCAAAGCCGCTGTTATTAACATGACACGGGATTTGGCGACGAGTTGGGCACAGTATGGTATTACTGTGAATGCTATCGCTCCTGGATGGTTTCCGACTCAAATGTCTCGTGGCCTGCTTGCGAAATACGAAAAAGAAATGCTATCAGACATTCCTCTGACGCGTTTTGGAGCGCCAGATGATCTGAAAGGAGTCATTGTCTTCCTGGCATCGCCGGCTGCCGCCTATATAACAGGACAGACGCTTGTGGTTGATGGTGGATCTACTGCCTGGTAACTCGTACATTTCTGTCTGCTCTGGTTATGCGTTTGTCGTATAGCCATAGTCGGTCGTAAGAAAGACAGCACAATTTCTTTTCTTATATTCAGCCACCGCAGGTTATAGATGGTATTCCTCTACTGGATATGTTGATGTTACGCTATCACGTGATGAAAATAGTGATAGGCTAAAATGAATGTGTACCTGAGCACCCTGCGTTTGCATAAGATCAATAGCATCTGTCCGGGTACACATTGCTCTTGGCTACTTTGCTTTTTGATGGCGACTCCGACGGAAAATGAAGAGAATACCTAACAGGCTTAATACTAAAATGAATGGCAATAAGAAGCGAGACACACTCTTTTCTCGCTGTTCCATTTCATCTGGCTGATCAACAATCTCAATTCTACATACAGGAGTTTCTTCAGTTGTCTGTGTCATTAACATTATCCTTTTCAATTACACGGATATATTGGTTCTTGACCAGTTGTCTGATGCTTAGAACCTCTTTCACCGATACTTCTATTATACGAGTGAGTTTATGCCCTGTTCTTTTTTGTTGATCGAGTAGCCCTGATGCCTTATCGATATCTCCGGGACCTATACATCTGTCATTGTTGTGCCTCTCTAGCATGATCTTCGCCGAAAATTTCTCTTGACGTGCATGAGTCATCGCGCTATCATCCTAATGCAACGAAAATTATGTAGAGGTATCTTTTGTCATCATGATGAATCGATTAGAAGGGCGTAATCTCGCCCATCCTGGTTGCCTTATTGGCATCACAACTGGCTTGATTGTGGGAATTGTTTTGGCGGGTATCCTAGCCGCCTCTTTCAACGTGTCTTTTTCAACGGTCTCGTTGATTTGGTTGGCGCTAACCATTGGTCTTGGTTTGATTGGCTGGATTATTGGAGCATTCTTAACGACGAGAAAGCAGCTTGCTGCACAGAGAGCACAAATGCTTGTACCTGTAGAGCAGGAGACGATTACTGAAGAAGAAAAAAGCACTGATTGGCCATCCGTATAAGGAAAAATACGTCATTATCCTTGAACATTATTTATGATTTGGAATCTTCTTCCAAAATGTGGTATAGTATCTTTTACTCAGCTTACGTATAGTCAACCTATTTTATAGTGTGCGTGGCGCTGAGTGACAGAGCAATGAGGCTCACGGGCAAAGATGCATGCGGATAAACGTATCAGTGTGGATATAGAAGAGATACTCTTATAATTCTCTCCATCCGATACGAGATTTCCTCTTATGGTGTTCTGCTTATCTTCCTATGTATGAGCAGTAACACGGATTAACGCAGTAGAGGAGGCTCCTGATGCCCAATGAATTTCAGCGACCGGTCTCGGTAGATTTTGCCCCCCAGGGTAGCCATTGCGAATGGTGTGGAAAGCCCGCAGAACGACAACTGACGGCTGTTGGTGGCTTATATCATAATGAAAGTGGCATTTTTTGTCGTCCCTGTGGGGAGCAGTTTACCCAGGGAGTTGCGGATTCTCTTAGCGCTGTGAAGGCCGCGCCTGTGCACCACCAACTGCACCAATAGGTTGATCCATTTCAGATGTCGTGCATAGCTCACAAGAAAGGGACTGGCGCAGATACACCAGCCCTCTCTTTTGTGTGCGCTTATACAGATTGATCAGGCATAACGTTGCATATATTGGTCTATATCGAATGTTTTTGATTGTTTAACCAGATGATGAGCGGCTTGATCCATAGTTGGTCGCTCCTCTTTTTCTTGGTAAAAAATGCCTGTATATTGTTTCTCCGTTTCTAATGCCAGGACGATGGCCTCCGCTTTATTATGAATATCATGACTGGCTTCAATAGGTGTTACAGTGGCATCCCAGGCATCGAAGGTGTGAAAGAACGTAGGGCACGGACTGAGAACATGTATAAAGGAGAAGCCTTTATGCTCAACACCTTGTTTGATCAGTGCGGCCAGATCTTTCGGCTTGGCAGAGTATCCTCGCGCAACGAAGCTAACGTTTAATGAGAGTGTCGTTGCGATTGGATTGAATTGAGATGCTAGTAAGCCATATGGCGTAGATTTCGTCACGTGACCCTGTGGAGACGTTGGTGAGGTCTGTCCTTTGGTCAATCCATAGATCTCATTGTCCATCACAACGACCGTGATATCGATATTGCGTAACGCGGCATGGAGCAGATGGCCAGCGCCAATACTGAAGAAGTCTCCATCGCCACCAACTGCGACCACATTCAGATCAGGGCGTGCCATCTTGAGTCCCTGGGCGACTGGTAATGCACGTCCATGTACACTATGGAAACCAAATGTTTTCATAAAGTGTGGAAATCGACTGGAACAGCCAATACCAGAGACTACCACTGTTTGATCTGTAGGCAACTTCATCTCTGCCAGACCACGAAACGCAGCATTGAGCACGCCGAAGTCGCCGCAACCGGGACACCAGGTAGGCTTTACCTCGCTTTTATAGTCTTTGGGCGTTGGATTGATGATTGTCTGAGTCATGATTAGTAAACCTCCTCAATTGCCTGTAGGATTTCACCAGCGGTGAATGGAAGCCCCCCGAATTTGTTGACACGAATTGCCTGTAAGCCATATTTAGCACCCAATAGATTGGCAAGCTGTCCAGAATAGTTATTTTCTGGCACGATAATTTTGTCGACAGAGTGAATAAATTCTTTGATTGCTTGATCTGGCAACGGTGAGAGCACTTTGGGGTGGAGCGATGCGACTCTATGGCCTTTGGCGCGGGCACGATCAACGGCTTCTTGAATCGTCCCTTCAGTTGAGCCCCAACCGATAACACCAATTTTTGCTTCTTCATCACCATAGCGCTCAGGTTGCGGCAATTCTTTGGCTGCTGTTTCCAGCTTACGGAAGCGTTTATGCATCATTGCCGTATGATCTTCTGGCTCATAGTTTGGATGTCCTAACTCATCATGTTCTAATCCGGTTGCCACATAGCTTGGCGAACCCGTTCCTGGAATACTGATAGGCGAGATGCCGCTAGCAGTATATGCATAGCGTGCGTAGGTACCTGCTCCAACCAGATTTTGCTCATTCGCATATATATCGTTCTGGCCGGCGCTCCCATCAGTGGTCGCGTCACGATATTTAATGCGTTCCTGAATCTCTGGCATTTGAAAGAGCATACGATCCACACTTTCTACACGAGCGGTCAGCGACTGATCTGTCAGAAACAGAACAGGCATCTGATAGCGATCGGCCATATGAAATGCCAGGATGATGAGTTCATAACAGTTTGCTACATCGGATGGAGCGATCACAATGCGTGGTGTATCGCCATGTCCCGCGCTCAGCGCAAAGCTGAGATCAGATTGCTCCATCTTTGTTGGCATACCTGTACTGGGACCAGCGCGCTGTGCATCGACGATCACCGCTGGCAGTTCTGACATTGAACTGAGACCGATTAACTCGGTCATAAGCGAGAGACCTGGGCCAGATGTCGCTGTCATTGCGCGCATGCCGCCATATGAAGCGCCGAGCACTGATGCCAGCGCGGCGATTTCGTCCTCGGCCTGCAAAAATGTTCCCCCCACTAGAGGAAGCTCTTTCGCCATACCCTCCATAATGTCGCTGGCAGGCGTAATCGGATAGCCTGCAAAGTAACGGCATTGTGCTGCCAAGGCACCAGCAACAACTGCCTGATTGCCATTGAGTATCACTCGATCCGCTTTCTCAACAGGACCGAGCATATATGGATCAGTTTTCGCTAATTTCTCAGTAACGTACCTCTTCGCCACATCGAGCGCCAACAAATTCTTCTCCATCAGGGTTGCATTTGCTTTGCGCGAGCGCGAGAGTTTTGCCTGTACTACTTGAACGATTGCCTCAAGAGGTGGTCCGAAGAGACCAGAGATGGCTCCAAGCATAACCATATTTTTTGTCTGGAAAAGCTGGATCTCTTTACGTGCAATCTCGTTAAAAGGAACTGCATACGTTATACTGTCATCCGGAGTTGGAGTAAAGTCAGAGGGATCATAGATCAGAACGCCACCGTGGCGTAGATCGCCGATATTTCGATCATATGCCTCTTTATTCAAGCAGATCAAAACATCAGCATAGTCGCCCATGGACTTCACTGGATGGTCACTAATACGAACCTGAAACATACATGGCCCGCCGAGAATCTCGGCTGGGAACGTCCTGAAGGTATAGACATGATACCCCCAGCGAGCAGAAGCCAGAGCAAGTATATCTCCACCAGAGATTGTGCCCTCGCCTGACTCGCCGCCGATACGAATTGTTACCTCATTCAACATTGAATGCCCCCTGGAAAACGTTGACCGCGCTACACTTTAAAGCATAGCGCGGTAAAGACAATATGTCGAGTTGTGCAGTAGGATAGGGAATGAGACGAGGATTTTTTGTCACAGGAACATCTATATCTCTCCCTCTGTGAAAAACGAAAGAGATATTCTGTAACCTATGTGTTCTTCTTCCACGTGTCAGCCAACGTTGAACGGAGTGTATCAGCAAGTGCATAAATACCAGATCCGTTTCTAGCTGACTGGGCATATACATCCTCAATCTAACTGTCCGTTTCTATCGACTGTGTCGGGTTGAACCTGGCACTTGACTAGTCGTATTATAGCACAACATATGAATAAGAGTACGCGAAAACAGATCATATACCGCTATTTAATAACGTTTCTCACGCCTGCTTTGTTATTAGAAGGGAGCACGCGAACCTCTCATGCTGGTCTGATAAGGCCGTTTGAGCCGGGGCTTTTTACATGTCTTAGCGGGGGAAATGTGATGAATAAAATGAAAATTTAGATGACTACAAAAATTCGTCTTGAAGCCACTTCACAAAGTGCGATACCTATGTTATAATGCATTGCGCAAGGGCCCATAGCTCAGTGGTTAGAGCAGTCGGCTCATAACTGATTGGTCGTTGGTTCGACCCCAACTGGGCCCACCCTTCGCATGCCAGTTCTGAAGCAATTTTAGAATGAGCTATCAGTGATAGCCTGGCATGCAGATAACTCATATAAGCCGCTAATGATCCACCAGCCCGAAAATGTATGAACAATCAGGTTTGTACACCAGTAATCAGTCTGATCGCTGGGACTGTGATCAATCTTCATCCTCACCATCATCTCACCATTTGTGGTGTGTCGTCCTGCAGAAGGATGTCCAAAGGCGCGCTTCTTCGTGGCTGTACGCAAAAATGCGCCTTCTCAATTATTACCTAAAAACTTGTATTTTTACAAATACTTGTGAGGTAATTAACACGCCTTGCAAATAGTACTGTCTAGAATTTTTTTAATTTACGTCATTCATATGGTATGCTATATTGTGTTTTTGTATAATATTTAAGTTAAGCTTGAACTAATCGTATTGTTTTCTGAAGCAACAAGAAATAGAATAGTTTGAAGCTATCCCAAAACTGGAGCTATTTGTAGCACACTTTATAGGTACGCTACAGGCAACAGCGGTAACTTTCATATGTGTCAGAGGGGAAAAGCTGAACAATGCGAGAACGACTTGCAACAATCTGCACGAAGGATTGAGGAACATGCATAAAGGACATATGATTTTAAAAAAGCTAGATATCGGCATCTATGAAATAGGTATGATAATCTTAGTTATAATGGCCTGTCTCCTACGTATTGTTTTCATTGCTTTCCATGATCCGGTCACCAATAGTGACGAAGCTGTAATGGGCCTAATGACCCGACACATTGCTTATCAAGGTCAATGGCCTATATTTTTTTATGGACAAGGGTACATGGGGAGCATTGAAGCGTACCTAGGAGCAATTCTATTTCACCTCAGGGATAGCTCCTCTCTTTTTACATTGCGCCTTGGCTTGATTTTTATTTTTGCACTCTTTATATCTACGATGTATTTTCTTACTCGTCAACTCTACAATCGATCTTTAGCACTTTTTACAACGCTTCTTTTAGGTCTGGGATCTTTCGACATAATCAGTCGACAATTGAAGGCCTTCGGCGGCTATCCAGAGATGCTTTTTTTCGTTAGCATAATCTTTTTTGTTGTCAATAAACTGGTCTTTACGGCACCAGTACAGTACTCAGAGATGACAGATCAAGAGAGAAGGCAACGTTGGTGCCTCTATGCTTTACTCGGTTTACTCGTTGGTTTGGGAATCTGGAGTGATCCTCTTATTGTTACCTTTATTGCTCCAGCGGGCCTGCTTCTCCTGATCTATTGTCGTCGCGAGATATTCTCAAAATCTGGTCTATTGGCGGTGCTTGGTATTTTGATCGGTGTTGCTCCGATGATTTATTATAACCTGACACGTAATAGCACTGAGCAAAGTACACTTGCTGCAATGATAGAATTACAAAGCACTACGGCTTCACAAATGGCTCAACTACATCTTAGAAAGATCATACAGTTGAGTGGAACCATATTCATGTCTATACCAACAATTACAGGTTTCAATCCCCTTTGCCCACAGATTAGATTCCCAGGATTTGAAAACCATAATGCCGCTAGTTTACACTGTGTTGTAGAACAAGGTGGCTGGACGTTAGGTTATTTTCTTCTCTGGATCAGTGCAGCTCTTATATCTGTATTTATAATATTGAGGCTATGGCGTTCCATTCGTCAATCACGTCAACAGCAGGGTTCAACTCGACATTTGACATATGCAGAGCAGTTACTTCTAAAGCGTCATAGTGCTCGTCTCTGTTTGTTGATCAGTGTTGCACTTACGCTTTTGACCTACATAAATAATCCTGCAGCTGCCCTTGAACCAACCACAAATGCACGCTATTTACTCAACTTGCTTGTTGCAACACCAGCGTTGCTCTGGCCTCTTTGGAATGGCTTTATTGAGATACGTATCCCTACTCGATGGACAGTAAAGCCGCTATTCATTCTAAGAATGGCTGTTTTGTGTCTTATCCTCTTTTTTTACGCAAACGGCACTGTTGGAATGTTACGAGATATGTCTTCATCACAGAAAGTGTATCAACAACAGACTAAGTTCATCAATGACCTTCTACGGATTGGTGCAACGCATGTTTATACAGAATACTGGACTTGCTATAATATTGCATTTCAGAGTGATGAAAAAATAGATTGCGTAAGTCTTACAAATAGTTTACAGCTTTCATCACATCGTGAAAACCGCTATACACCTTACATTGCACTAGTACAAAATGCACCTGGTTTCACATATGTCTTTCCAGACAGTTCTCCTCAAGCACTAACCCTAGCCCAGCAGATTAAACACGTTGACAAGAAAGATTACACGAAATATGCATTTGATGGCTATGTGGTTTATCGCTTATCTGTCCCGCTTGAGGCACATTGATGCATGCCATATACCTTCGATTTTTGTGGAAGTAATAGAGATAGTAGAAATAGCTCTCGCTCTTGACGCATCATGAGGTACTGACATTAGTACCAAAATGCCC
Organism: uncultured Chloroflexia bacterium; assembly: GCA_963699315.1. GTDB lineage: Bacteria > Chloroflexota > Ktedonobacteria > Ktedonobacterales > Ktedonobacteraceae > Dictyobacter. The sequence continues at coordinate 486,410 of OY969433.1, read as the reverse complement.
AAAAAAGCTGTTCACAAGTGTGTTTATTGTTACACAATTGAATATATGTATGAGTGTGGCATGGAAGTTGTATTTTATTCTTTCTCATTTCTAGAAATGACAGAAGAGAGTTAAAACTAATGAAATGGTACCCGTATGGTCACGATTTTGGGAATGCGGAAATCGGTGGCGTGACCGTCATCAATGGTAAGACGGTTACTCTCAGCATTCCGACTGCTTTTGCCAAGGTTGATATAACCGCATTGCGTAATCTTGGGATCAATGTCGATCAATCAAATGTACACATTATGCAATTTATGAATGAAGAGGCGGCCTATGCCATTGGGGAATTGGCCTTACAGCAGTCGATTGACGTCTACAATGGACGTGGTGATATTCAGCGTTACGCCGGGAAATTCAGTCTGCGTGGACTGCTTACAATTGCGGCAACCTTAATTCCCGATGCTGAGTTTGGTATTTATGTTGTGGCGGGTCTCCCTGCTGAGACTTATATTAAGAACGCCCCTTTACGTACAGCGATCAAAGAGTCGCTTGACGGTACCTACGTGTTCACACTCAATGATGAAAAGACTCCTAGACGGATAGTTATTGAGGTTGCGACTGTTGTTATGGAAGGCGCTGGGGCGCTGATTGCCTATAATGACAGATCATCAAACAAGTTCACCGAGAGTGCTGTCATCGACATTGGTGGACGAACAACTGACTTGTATGTCGCACGTGGGCAAGTGCCTGTGGTTGAATACTGTAAAGGTAAGCCTGTTGGCGTAGAGATGGCCACTCAGATGGTCATGGATGCCTTTGAGAATAAGTATGACCGTCCTCTCTCGCTGCTCGAAGCTCGTGAAATCATGCACGCCTATGCATCCCAGGCTCAGGGAGATCTGACAAGATATCCTGAAATCTCATCATATGGGCAATCGATCAGCCATTATGAGCTGGAGCGTTTAGTTAAAGAGGCAGTAACGCAGGTTGGCAGTGAGATCGTCTCCTTTGTGGCTTCAGCTTGGAGGCAGAGTGATCGTGACGCAGTTGCCGCTAGCTTTCAGCCTGTCCTAAATATTGGTGGTGGCGTTTTTTACTTTTATAACTTCTTAAAAAAGCGCATACCCCATCTATCCCGGCCTGATGATCCGGTCCATGCGAATTGTATTGGATATTGTACGTTAGCGGGTCGCCTTTTAATACGCAAGGTACAAACTGGCAATATTAGTAGTAGTAGTACTACTACTACGAACACTACTGTTAGCAGTACCACTAGTAATAGTAATGGCAGTACAACCAGTACCCGTATATTTTAAACTATAGTGGAGAAAATCATATGTCACAAGCTCCAGCAGAGAAATTTCTCTATTTTACAGTTGGCCTGCTGAAGGACTCTGAAGCCTTGGAGGCCTTACGGCAAGACGCCGTCAAGCACCATATGATTGAAAATCCTGGTCAGCTTATTGCTTTGCGCTTGACTGAATACTATGAAATGATGAATAAGGGTATTGTACAACCATCTGTACGTGTTCCTGCACTTATTTCGCCAATGGAAACGCTGCAGAATATGAGGAATGAGAGTTATTCACCCGTAGCGGTTTCTAATCCAGCGGCACCAGTTTCCAATCCTGGAGCGTCAGTAGTTCCTCCTGCTTATGATGCTCCTGCGCAATCAGGTCAACCAAGCCAGCCAGCCAGGATAATACAGCAACAACCGCAATCAGGCCAGCCTATGCCGATGCCTGCACCGCAGCAGCCTACGTATGGGAGCACACCTATTAGTCAGGTTACTGGTCGGATGCGTGCCATCATGAAAGAGGGAGATATTGTCGTTTCGGCTTCTTCAAATGCTGATCAGAATGCTGACGACGCTGCTGATTATTGGTCGGTATTATAATCTGCTTCAACAATCAGTCGCAAGACTAAATGGGATAATGATCGAGTTGTTATCCCATCCTGGTCTTGCTGCTACATTAAAATGTCGGCTCGTGTGAATGCAAGGAAATATTAGCTGGCATATTCGTGTGTTTTACGTTTGGCAACGGTAAAGTGGAGCGGATAAGTAATCACGAGTGAATGGAATGTGCCATCACGTTCTTCATCGAAGTGATAGACCACATCGTGATCGGTCTCCGGTACAAAGACATTCGCGCCCACCGGGAAAAGTGTCACCTCTTTAGTGCCTTTGCGCAGTAGGACACGCTGCTCTCTCTCCATAACTTCGATGTGTGCGCCGGGTACATCATAGCATCCAACAATCTTCTTGAAAGAAACGATCTCCTGAGAGAGTGCTTGACGGGTAATTGGAGTAAAATCAATAAATTGAGCGGCAATTTCTAAGCCGACGCGTTCCGTAGAAAATTCTCTGGAGTTGGTTAAAATAACAATCGTCAAGTCATCTTCGAGGAATCTGGCGATGAGAGAACGAAAGCCGTTTGCCCAGCCTCCATGGCAGGTCACTGTTTTTCCACGATAGGTTGAAAAGGACCAACCGAAGCCATATTCCACACAACGACCATCAGGTAAGCGTATGGGCATAAACATGAGTTTCTGCGTATCGGCATCAACGAGAATGTTATTGTGTAATGCGCGCTCCCAGATGAGTAGATCATTCAGGGTTGACTCCATCGCACCTGAAGAGTGTGTGCTGATACTACTGGCAAGAGGCGCAGGTATAACGGTGTTGTTTTGCATGATATAGCCACTTGCACGTCGCAGAATAATAGGTGTTTTGCGTTGGAAGTAGGAATGCTGCATGCCAAGTGGCTCTAAGATGGCTGAGTGAATGAAGTCTTCATAGTTGGTTTGTGTGATATGTTCGATGATCTGACCAAGCAGCTGATAGCCAGAATTGCTGTAGCAAAAGTCTGTGCCAGCTTCAAAGAGTAGTGGTAGTGGACGGAATAGTTCAATCACCTCTTGAGGAGAGAGGTGTTGAGCGGCCCGCGCCTGGAATGTTGGCAACTCTGAGACATTAACGAGTCCTGAAGTATGTGTGAGCAGATGTCTTAGTCGAATCGCATACCAGGCTGGAGGACAGTCTGGCAGATGCGTCACAAGTAAGTCTTCGATGGAGAGATACCCCTGCATTTGTAAGATCAGGATGGCCATGGCCGTAAATTGTTTGGTTAATGACGCGACTCGAAAAACTGTGTCTGGTTGCACAGGAACATTCCATTCAAGTGATGCCATTCCATAGCCCTGACAGTGCAGCAATTTACCTGTCCGCATGACCCCAATAGCTGCTCCAGGACCATTGCCTTTCAGGTGAGCGTTTATCAATGTGTCGATAGTCTGTCCCATAGTATACTCCTTAACAAGTAAGAGAATAAAAAGGCAGGCTATATGTGTTGTCTTCCTGGCAACCTTTGCCAGATATTGTTCCTCTGTTGGTGACATGAGATGTGTATAGGCCTGATGGAACAATATCTCTTCATGTATATGCTCACGCATCGACACCACCATGGTGACGCATAGAAAATCAAAGGGGTATGGCGCGGCAATGCGCCCTGATTTTTGCCTGAAAGAGGAGTTGCTAGCGTATAACTTATGGCGTATTTGTAGAGAGTTGGCGTATTCTAGATGTCGACGCCAGGGGACTCAACATACATTTCCACTTGTATCGCCCCTGCCTCCGTAGGTTACGAAGAGAAAGACACTGACTATATCCTATTGTTAAGAATACTCGATTCCTGTAAGAAAAGCAATCATCCAATCAGACAAGTTTTGAAGACATTCCAAAAAGAGCAAGCGCGATGAAGAACACATTCTTCACCGCGCGCTCATGTCCACTGGTGTTATTCACCACGAGTGAGGACTTCGTCAATGAGACCGTATTCTACGGCCTGTGGCGCACTGAGATAGTAGTTACGGTCTGCATCTTTTTGCAGGCGCTCAATCGGCTGTCCTGTGTGCTTAGCGAGGATCTCAAGCAGACTTTGACGTAGGCGTAAGATCTCACGTGCAGTGATTTCGATATCGGATGCCTGACCTTCTGCGCCACCCAACGGTTGGTGAATCAAAATGGTCGAGTTTGGCAGGGCAAAGCGTTTTCCTTTGGCACCGACTGCAAGCAGAACGGCTCCCATACTCATTGCCATTCCCATACAGACGGTTGAGACATCTGCCTTCAAGGATTGCATAGCATCATAGATAGCGAGTCCGGCGTAGATAACTCCTCCAGGGCTATTGACGTACATATTGATATCTTTGGTCGGATCTTCGTTTTGCAGGTAGAGCAACTGGCCGACAACACTGTTGGCGACCATATCATCAATCTGCGTGCCCACGAAGATGATTCGATCTTGCAATAAGCGGGAGAAGAGGTCATGGCTGACGATACCGCGTGGTGTCGTTTCCACAACATAGGGAATAATGCCCCTTGGTTCGAGATATTCACGTGATTCCTTCATCCATTTGGGATCACGTGGATTGAATTTACTCATATTTGCTCCTGACAATGGCATATATCTTGCAATCAATTTGGACAGAAAAACGCGCTTTTCCTTGAGCGAGATGGCACGCATAGTATTTCCATAGAGTAAAGTATGCCTTCATGATACAAGATGGAAACACAATTGTCCAAGTCTGAGTGAGAGTCGCTAGCTTGTTACAGCATATATTTTGAAAAGATAGCATGTAGATAGTATTTTAGCACGCTAGTGGTGTGGAAAGAAAGCCTGTGTGGTCACAAGATTAAGAATACGCGTTGAGTCCATCCAAGTGGTCTCTGTTGTGCAGAGAAGTGATGCATCAAGAAGCAGACGCAACGCATGCCTATATTATACAAGCAAAATCGTTTAAAGCAAATTGAGCTTTCATTCTATAGAAAATATGCTTGAATGCTAAAGAAAATAAAATTTATAGTGAAACTAATTATGCATATATTTACAGCTTTTTGATTGTCATCTTTATAGTCATTATGTACATAGGTTCTATGTAAAGTTTACGGAATTTCCTTTTAAGGAACAGATAAAAAGGGTGGCAGTATTTTATAAAATTCAAAAACGTGGTACGCTAATGGTTATAGATATAAATATACTAGTGATGATCTTTTCCGCTAGTGATTTTTGTATATTACATCATGCGGTTGCTTCCATGTAAGGGTCTGAGAGCCTATGACCGAACCTGTTCAGTTCTCCACAGCTGAGCCGTCGCTACTGTGCGAGCCGCGATTAAGCGGCGTTTGCAAATGTGTATCTATCGCATACTGATCGATTGAACAAGGTTCGCTGAAGAACTATTATTATCATGGACGAGTCAGGGAGACAAGACATACATTGGATATTGCACAAACACAGAATGATTTAGCTTTGACTGATTCTACACATCGTCCTCATGTGGTAATTGTTGGGGCTGGTTTTGCGGGATTGAATGCCGCAAAAGGTCTAAAAGATGCAAATGTTGATGTGACTGTCATTGACCGGAATAATCATCACCTCTTCCAACCTCTCTTATATCAAGTTGCAACTGCAGTATTATCTCCAGCGGATATCTCTGCACCTATTCGTTCAATCTTACGTAAGCAAAAAAACACGCGAGTCTTGCTTGCTAATGTGACTGGCGTTGATCGCGAGCAACAATTAGTGCTGACTGCCGATGGTAGTTCTATTCCTTATGATTATTTAATTGTGGCGACTGGTGCTAGCCATAGTTATTTTGGGAATGATCAGTGGGCTCCTCACGCACCTGGAATGAAAACAATCTCTGATGCAACAGCATTACGCCGTAAAATCTTGCTGGCGTTTGAGCAGGCAGAAGTTGAGACCGATCCTGATCGCCAGCGTACGCTCATGACGTTTATCTTCATCGGCGCTGGCCCAACGGGTGTAGAGCTGTCTGGTGCTGTCGCCGAACTGGCTCATCGTGCCCTTGTAGGTGACTTTCGTAATATCGACCCGAAGTCTGCACGCATTATCCTGATCGAGGCCCTTCCACGTATTCTGCCTGCCTTTGACGAGGGTCTGGCAAAGAAAGCTCAGGAAGGTTTGCATCGCTTAGGCGTCGAAGTTCGTACAAGTTCTCCTGTTGCCGACGTAAATGCAAATGGAGTGGTGTCGGGGGGACAACAAATCGATGCCGGTACAGTGGTATGGACTGCTGGCGTCTCTGCGTCTCCAGCTGGCAAGTGGCTGGGCGCCGAATTAGATAGAGCCGGACGGGCGAAAGTTGATGCGAATCTCAACTTGCCTGGTGATGCCAATATCTTTGTTGTTGGCGATACAACTTCAGCCACACAAAATGGCAAGCCTATCCCAGGTATTGCTCCTGCTGCTATTCAGGAGGGTCAATATGCCGCCTCCGTTATCCAGGATCGTGTGACGGGTAAAACTACTAGCCAACCATTCCACTACAGGAACAAAGGCAATCTGGCAACCGTTGGACGCTCATTTGGCATTGCTGATTTCGGTAAAGTTAAATTTGCTGGTTTTCTCGCCTGGATATTTTGGATTGTCGTGCATATCGCTTTTCTGATCGGATTTCGCAATCGTTTTCTGGTCTTATTCCAAACATTTTGGGGTTATATAACGTTTCAACGTGGCGCACGTTTGATCACGCATGATCATGCTAGTAGTACTGCTATACGCCAGAAGCAAGAAGATCTGGAGCTTTTACCTCAATAGAACTTTCTTCAAGCTCTACGTTCGCATATAATGCAAAAATGCGAACAATAAGAACTTGAGGTAAAGGGATGCGACAGTTTCAGACCAGACTTCCCAAAGGCAAGGTTGTCCGAGATCGTTACGTTATCGAAGATCTTTTAGGACAAGGTGGCTTTGTGCTTTTCGTTTTGCTTGGCGGTGGTATCAGCGCAACTGCCTGACCATCGCTTTTCTTCCAAGGACAGATTTAGTCCAATGGTTCTATGTCAGGTTCTTACTGTAACTATGAGAATAATCACTGCGATTCTTCTGGAAATGGCACTTGGAACGTCTCATCTTCTAGTTTTGGCTATCATCAGCCCTCCACCGGAGCACTTACATCTTTTGATCCGTTTCCACTATTTTTACGAAAGCATGCATTGATGGATCAGATGGCCTAGTTCTCGCTACCATCAGAAGCGGATTTGTGATATACTCCACTCGCCATAAAGATATATTAACGTACGCTTGCATCGCGTATGAGAAGAGATTATAGCGTATGACCATAGACCGATCATGCACGGTCATACAAATGGACACCTGCACAACGTATTGGGGATAGACTATGTTTTACGATCATACAAAGATTTTTGTTAAGGCTGGTAGTGGAGGCGACGGTTCGATACATTTCCGTCGCGAGAAGTTTGCTCCATTTGGTGGACCGGATGGTGGCGATGGTGGACGTGGTGGAAGCATCTACTTTGAAGCGACAAATGGCTTGAATACTCTGATTGATTTCCGCTATCGGGCACAGTTTAAGGCGGAATCAGGAGCTCCAGGAGTGCGTCAGAAGATGCATGGAGCAAAAGGGGAAGACATCCTTTTGCAGGTGCCGTGTGGCACGGTTATTCGCGATGCTGAGACGAATACGTTGGTCGCCGATTTAACTGAGCCTGGTCAACAGGTAATGATTGCTCGTGGCGGTCGTGGTGGGCTGGGTAATGTCCACTACGCAACCTCGACGCGTCAGACTCCAAAGGAATCCCAGAAGGGTGAGCCTGGTGAGGAGCGCTGGCTAAATCTTGAACTACGCGTCATTGCTGATGTTGGTCTGGTTGGATATCCGAATGCCGGTAAATCGACATTGCTATCAGTAGTTTCAGCGGCTCGCCCGAAGATCGCCAATTATCCTTTCACAACTCTGGAGCCACATCTAGGAGTAGTTGAGATAGGCCAACCTCGCGATGGCGATGGATATGGTTTTGTGATGGCTGATATCCCCGGATTGATTGAGGGGGCCGCTCAAGGTGTAGGGCTTGGTCATGAATTTTTGCGCCACCTGCGCCGTACGCGCCTCTTGATCCATATGGTAGATGGTTCTGCCATTGAACGAGATCCCTGGCAGGATTTTGAAGCAATCAATCATGAGTTGCACGAATATGATGTACAACTTGCCGAGCGCCCGCAGATAGTTGTACTGAATAAAATGGATGTGCCTGAAACTCAGGAACGCTGGCCTGAGTTTGAAGCTAAAGCGCTAGCGGCAAACTATCGCGTTTTTGCTATCTCGGCTGCCGCCCATCAGGGGACAGATGAGTTGATGACTGAAATCTCTCGCTTCTTGCTGGAGATGCAGCGAGATGAAGCTGAGAAGGCTGCTGCTCAAGTTGTAACTGATCTGCGCGATGGTGAAAGCCCTATTCTGCGTCCTCAGCCAGATGATGCCTTTACGGTGGCAATCGAAAATGGTGTCTATGTTGTGCACGGTAAGCGTGTCGAACGTATGGTGAATATGACCAATCAGGATAGCGCTGAAAGCATGGATCGTATGCAGGTCCAGTTGGCAAAGACGGGTGTAACAAAGGCTCTTGAAGCTGCTGGTGTGAAGGTTGGTGATACTGTACGTTTCGGCAAGACCGAACTTTTTGGGGAGAGTAGTTAGTTTCTCTCTTTTGTGATACCTTCTCTACCGCACGGGTATGTTATACTATTAAGTGGTAAGATTCATATTCTGCGTTTGTGTACGAAAGCAAACGCGAACAGGCAACGGAATGCGAGTATACTTAAGCTCATGGGAGAAACACTAAGCTTACAGTTTCGTGCGTGTGATGGTGGGTTGTATGAGGTACAGCTGAAGGAAAGCTGGTCAGGACATACTGTTTGTGGAAAGTTTGTGCCTCCATATACACCCAGGCAGGTGAGCACACTACAGAAAAAGTTGAATACCTTGCAGAGTAGCGATGCGGAGCTACGTGACATTGGTTATCGACTTTTTCGTGCTATCTGCGATGTTGGACCTGTCGAGAGTCCTATAATCTCATCGGAAATTACATCTGTCCAGACTGTATTTCAGGGAATTATTCAGCGGACGCTTAAGCGCCGTGGAACAGTAGCACTCTCATTGATTTTTGAACCGGGGTGTGAAGAATTTGTGCGCTATCCTTGGGAGCTACTCCACAATGGCAATCATTTTTTGACGGTATCAGGTGTTTTTACCCTTAGTCGGTCACTGCTACGTGTGGACTCTCCTGTGGGCTGTGAACTGCCTGTACATCCACCTTTTCGTATGCTCTACATCAGTGCATCCCCTACAAATTTTGCTCCTCTAGAGACCGAGCGCAGCTTTCAGGCGATAGAAGAAGCTCTGACACCTTTAATCGATGCCGGACAAATTTTTCTTGATCGACTGGAACCGCCAACCTTTGGTCAGTTTGTGCGCTATTTTAATTCATACGGTGGCGCGGGCACGTTGGATGATGGTGAAACGATGTTGCCATGCTATGTGGTGCATTTTGATGGTCATGGAGCCTATGGCAAGCTGTGTCCAAAGGATGGCTGTGAGACAATCAATAGTCCTTATGCTCGCAAATGTAGCGAATGTAGCAGTGGTCTAAGCCGTGTGCCACCCCAGACCTATCTCTGTTTCTGTGATGATGAGGGATATAATAGCTTTGTCGATACTCAGGCTTTACGTAGAGTTCTGGTAAGTAGTGACGTGCGCCTTGCCGTATTTTCTGCCTGTGAGACGGCGATGATCTCTAATGAGAATGGACATACCCTTGAGGGATCGCAAGGACTGGCTGCTGTCGATTCGACACTGGCGACTTCCTTGGTGACAGCTCAGATCCCTGCTGTTGTGGCAATGCCGTTCTCTGTACAGGATGATCTTAGTTCGACGTTTATGTATCATTTCTATGAGGCTCTGGCCGACGGGAAGACTTTAGAGGAGGCTCTATCTCGTGCTCGTCAGTCGTTACTTTCGATGACGCAGAAGAGTTGGTTTGTGCCTGTTCTCTATCGACATGTAGCTGAAGGCAAAGAAGAACCAGTGGCTTTGATGGTAAAACCTGATGCTCAAGATGAGCATGCTCATCCTCTGTCTCATCTTGGTCCCCCAGCTACTTTTGTGGGACGTGAGAGCGAACTGCATGATATTGAGTTGTTACTCATTGGAGCAGCTACCGGTTCGCAGAAACAAATGACGCGTGGAGGGAAACGATCACGTCAAGGATATCATCATATCGCCTTGACTGGATCACCTGGAATTGGAAAGAGTGCGCTGGCCCTCGAAGCCATTCGCCTCAATCGGAATAAGTTTCTTGGTGGGATTATTGGTATTTCTTTGGAGGAGAACAAGACATTCCAGGAGGCTCTATTAGAGATTATTCGTGTCTTACGCATCCAAATGCGCAATATAAACACAATGGATGTAAAGCAGTTGGTTCGTTTGGTGCATGGGACATTGCGTTCTTTAGCCAGTCGAGAATTGCCGTGTCTATTACTGCTTGACAGTTTTGAAGAGGTCAATGATCATACTGAGCTAGAGCAATGGATGCAATTTCTAAGTGCGTTGCCTTCTGAAGTAGTCGTGGTTGTTACTTCACATTCTAGCCCAGAAAACATGATGGTCGTTGAAGGCGTTGGATGTCGCTGGTATGAATATCGAGTTGGTAAAATGACCAATAACGATCTCTTTATGCTCTTTACTGATCTGGCGGAGAGTAGTGGCTTGGATCAGCGTATACATTTGGATGATGTGAAGCAACAGGTTATTTTGCAAGAGATTTGTCGACTAGTTGATGGTTATCCACTTGGCGCTGAATTGATTTTTGGTACAACCCGTTCTATTAGAGGACAGGTCTTCACGCCAGAGGCTGCGACACGCTCTCTAGAAGAGGTACGCGACGAGTTGTATGATAATCCTCTGGCTGGTATTATGGCGGTGCTAGAGGTGCCCTATCAACGCTTGACGGTTACAGGGCGTCTGCTGCTTTCCTATCTGGCCGCGTTTCGACTCCCATTTCATAGTAAACAGATTGCAATGCTTGTATCGCCAGATACCCTGGTGGCTGCTCATGAGCCCGCACAAATTATCCCTCAAGATCTGGATAAATCTAGAGCATCTGCGCAAGAAATTTCAAGTGTTAACCTGACTCAGTATTGGCGTGCAGCTCGTGATGAGTTGGTCCAGGCCTCTTTTGTCGCGTTTGATGGTCACTATTACACTATCCATTCCCAGATCCGCCATTTCGCTCTCTCATGTCTTCCTCCAGCGGAACGTCGTCGCATCCATCGTGTCGTAGCGGCATATTATTATAGCCTCTCGCCGCCCAGCTCTGAAGAGTGGATTGAAGCTTTCGAGCACCTCGCCGCGGCCGGTGAGCCACAAGATATGCGGGAAGCTATACGTGTGGCTCTATGTGCGGTTGAGACTCTTAAAGGGGCTGGATTGTTCCCGGCACTACAATCGATACTGTGTCAGGCGGTTGAATACGCAAACCGTCTGGATGATCAAACCAGCGCAGGGCTGCTTCAGAGTCATCTGGGAGCGCTGTGTCCGTAGCCGACGTTCTCGAGCAACACAGGCTTGATGGGCTTTTAATCTTCTTCCTTATGCTCGTCTGCTGGCGGGGTCAACCAATACCGGCTCAGATGCGGTATATAATAGCCAGTTCTACTGAACGAATATCTTTCAAGGGATCAAACTGAGTAAAGCACGACCTCAGTCGCATAATCTCCCGCCTCTAGACGGATCTCAAACGCCCTCAAATTCAAGTATGATTTCACCAGATGAAGTTCACGACATCAACACTTTTTAAAGAAATAAAAGTATTTGCCCCGAACAATCTTTCGGGGCAAATACTTTTATTTCTCCTATTTGTCTGGTGTGTGATGCAGAACGGAGCTTAACCGATCTGAAGATGCTTCATCTGTGCCAGCGGTCTGATTTAGCTCATTGTCCGACTCGGGTCTTGATGGGAGTGCATGTCCGTTGGTTGACGGATGCATTTCCTGGCTGGCATGTTCGTAAGAGGTCTTTGTATTCAGTACCTCATCGCGTGAGGCTGAAGAGATTTTGATCTCTTCATCAACACTTTCAATAGGGTATGACCGCGTATGTGTTGTCCATACCTTGGTTGGGCCATTCTGCGTTTCTTCCTGACTGACGGGTTCAAATGGATTGGGAAGGTCAGCTGGCGGCAGATTGCCTTCCAGGATTGGTTCTTGTTGTTGGCGTAGTATGTCCATGCGTCGCAATGGTTGGGTTTCCTGATTCTCTAATGTAAGTTGAGTCTCAACTTCATTTAACAGATGAACTATCTCAGGACGTAGCACACGATTGCGTTCAGGAATACGTGTCCATTGAGTTAGAGCTGCCGGATAGTAGCCAGCACGGTAGCAGTACAGTCCTAGCATTGCTCTGGCATCAAAGATGGTCATTCGTTGCCAGAGAGCCAGTTCCTCTGCTGGCGTTTCTATGACATCCTCGCTGGCTTCTGTGACTTCTACGCGATGATAGAGGTTGATACCCATGATGCTGAAGGGATAACCATAATAGAGTGCCAGGCGACAACGACGTGTACGTTCTTCCGGATGTTTGCCTACGAAATAGTTCTTTGACCAGGAACCTGTAGACCAGATGAGAACTGCTAAGAGGATGATCAAAAAACGTCCTATATAACGTTCCCAGGGTAATGGCACCAGGCTCACTATGATACCAAGCATAGCGAAACAAGCTCCCAGTGCCCATGCGGCGTATACCAGACGACGTCGATCCCAACCGAGTAAGTCAAAGTGGTGATGAAGAGGTGTGGCTAGGAATGGTAACGGGAATTCGGTGTGTGGAACAAATTTATTTGTGTTGGCAAAACGTAAGATGGTGAGATAGCGTCGAAAAAAGCGCGTCATTAAGCGGGCCGAAATAAGTGCTGAAAGCCCCTCCAGGACAAAGGCTCCGCCAATCATGAGAAGCAATGTTTCGTTACGCGAGAAGATGGCGATCATTGCGAGGAGTCCACCCATGCCAAGTGCTCCACTATCGCCCATGATAATTTTCGCTCGACGTGGAGCGTGTCCGCGACGTGCAGCCCAAGCGGATGGCCAGTTCAAAGGCAAATAGCCCAGAACTCCACCTGCACCTAACAGGGCCAGCACTTCTAAAACGACTCCATTTGGTTGTGTGCCGACCAGACCCGTGACTACAACGCCTAGTCCTAATGATGCGCTGAATACGAGTCCACCCGCCAGTCCATCTAGTCCGTCGCTGAAATCGACCGAAACCGAGGTGAGGCTTCCCACGACTCCAGTCAAGAGCATGAGGAAAATGAGCCATCCATAATAGGAGATGGGATTGCCTACAACTGAACAGATCTCACTATGACCACGTATAGGGGTGGGACAGAGAAATGTATTGAGGATCGGGAGGTCTTTCCAAAGGCTGTAAGATATTTGCCCGCTTTTGGGTAGTAAGAAAAAATAAAGCGCAGCCGCAATCGCACCTACGAGAAATACTCCTACAAATTTAGTGATTTCTTCTATTCCTTCATTGCGATAGACTTTTCTCCAGTCATCGATGAAGCCCACAAGCGCATAGCCGAGCATTGCTCCCAAAGAAATCAGCAGCAACGTCCATTGATCTCTTGAGAAGTTTAGGAAATAACCCGCTCCGATGCCAATACCAACGATTGCTAGTATAAAAGCTGGCCCTCCTACGAGTGGTAATTCAACATTCCGGATTTCGCGTTTTCCCACGGGGATATCGATGCGATGCGTACCCGGTTTATGCTCACCACTGCGAAACTTGGGGAAAAGGAATCTGGCTGCCTGACAGAGTAAGACGCTTGCTACTGCGCAAAGCACAAAAACAAGTAGTAATTGCCACAGTGAGTTTTGATTCATATACACCCTCCAGACGAGATGATGGCCTGAATGCGTTTCAAATCCAGAACGTGATAGTGATCTTGACAATAGTGATCGTAGATAATAAGGCGCTGGAAGAAATATATATGTTTCACGCCTGCCCCCTCTGTTTTTTGAGTTGTTCATGGGCTATACGGCGATCGTCCCAGGGATATTTTTCTCTGCCGATGATGATGCTTTGTTCATGCCCTTTGCCCGCTAATAAAACCGTATCGCCAGCTTGTGCTTGTTCGAATGCAGTATTAATAGCCTGGGTACGGTCCGCGATGCATAGAAAGTCTTGTCCTCGACGTTTGCCAACGGCTTCGGCTCCGACAGCGATGTCATTCAGAATACTTTCCCGATCCTCTTCACGAGGATCTTCATCTGTAATAACAAAAAAGTCCGCTTGCTCTGCTGCGATACGACCCATGATTGGACGTTTTTGCAGATCGCGTTCACCGGCTGATCCGAAGACAACGATCAATTTTCCTGCTGTCAGAGGACGAAGCGTTTGAATAACCTTTTCCATGCTATCAGGTGTGTGCGCATAATCGACAATGACGGTAAATGATTGTCCTTCGTCAATGTTTTCCATACGTCCTGTGACACCTGTGACTGTTGCCATCCCTTTTTCAATCTCAGCGATACTTATGCCTTGACTGTATGCGGTGGCGATAGCTGCCAGACTATTGCTGACATTGAAACGTCCGACTAGACCTGTTTCGATGGTTCCTTCACCATCGGGGAGGATTACACGAAAATATGTGCTGTGAGGACGGAGTTGCAGATCAACGGCTCGTATAGCCGCTGGTGTATCGATGCCGTAGTCGAGAATGGGAACACGGCAGTAGGGTTTGAGCACTTCATAACTGACATCATCACGGTTGAGAATCGCAACTGGATGACTGTGTAGTCCTTTATCGCGCTGTGGATCAAGCATCTCAAAGAGACGTGCCTTGGCTCGACGATACCCTTCGATCGTCTTGTGAAAATCCAAGTGTTCATGGGTAATATTGGTCACAACCCCAACATCGAAGTTGCATCCATGGACACGGCCTAATTCCAGTCCATGAGAAGTTGCTTCAATGATCCCATAGTGGATTTCAGCTGTCCTTAGACGGTGGAGGAATTCTTGTATTTCCAATGCTTCTAAGGTGCTTTGTCGGGTGGTATTTTCCCAATTTTGTCCATCCACTTTGAAGTTTGCCGTTGTCATGAGTCCATTACGTCGTCCAGCTGTTTCAAAGAGCGTACTGATGAGATTGCCAGTTGTGGTTTTTCCATCTGTCCCTGTAATGCCAATGGTGCACAAATAATCAGCTGGATAACCGTAAAAGGTACATGCCAGGTCTGCGAGAGCGAGCCGCACGTTCGGAACTTCTATATAAGGCAGCGGAAGTTCCTGTGTATCCTCGGAGAGTGCCTCCCCAATAGCTACAACCGCTCCGCGTGAGGCAGCATCAGCAAGATAGCTGCGCCCGTCTGTATGTGTACCTGCTACGGCTACGAATAATCCGTTTTCACTGACTTTTCGAGAGTCGTAGGCAATAGATGTTATTTCACTCTTTTCGTTGAGCATATGGCCAGCTTGTACTTGCCGTGATTGATGTTCAAGAGCTGTAAGCAATGTATGTAACTGCATCTGTTTTTCTTTACCAATCAGTGAATTTTCAAATGTTAAGTATAATAGAACTCGCTTGTTGCGAGATGGTGATATTAAAATGGTACGCGTGTACATTATAATCTCGCAGGTTCTGGGGAAGATTATAATCGGCAAAAATGGTTAATTGGTCCTGATTGCCGGATCTCAAAAATTTTCCCCGCTATCACGCCTCTCTACTTTTCCACTTCGATTCTACAAACAAACCCCGGTTTCGTCAATCATTCGTCTATTAATGGATAGGCGCTATAGGTAATATCGGTTGATTTAAATTATTCATTTGCGTGTGTGTTTTTAACATTTCCTTTTTTGTAGAATAGTACGGTTATGGCATTCTTTCCTCCTGATTTTTTATGATTATTGAGGACTATTGTTCAAAAGGCTCTGAGCGTATTTTATGTTTTATTATGCTTTTATGATTATGTATCTGTGTTTATCTCCCGATGCAATTCTGTGTCAAATGATGACTTTTGTTGAAGCATTGATGGCTTCAGTACTAGTCAGATGGCGTCGAAACGCCTTCAACTTGACAATAATGAATACACTCTCTATTATCTTTTACAAGCTGAAGAAATAGCAATAATATCATTGTGTCTTCTAATACGAGGGGAACAGCAATATCCCAGTTGACTTAAAAAGGCAACTATTTTTGAGAGGGATTGGCATGCAACATGCTTATCAAATGCTAATGAAACCTCAACATTTCTTGTTTATCTTGCTCACAATTTTTATCATTTTTGTAGTATTTTTCTTTGACGTATCATATATTTTTTTTCTTGGCCTGCATAATGAAACCCAAACGGTTGTCGTTGTGATCTCCTGTACATTATCTTTTCTGACATCAATGACATTTTTGGCCGTTGGTTTATTGGTCTGGTTTTATGCACGCAACCGTAGGATAGCACGGCTTTTTCTGGGATGCTGTCTGACTATGATGATCTTCTTTACTGCGGAAACGCATCCTGCTAACAATTGGTGGATGGATTTCCTCAGCGAGATGAGTGGTATTAGTCTCATTATTTGCTTATCCGCCTTTTTAGCGCTCTTTCCTAGCGGGACACTATCCAGACGTAGATTTGGCACACTGGAGCAGCTTGATATTCAGACTAGCTCAGCTCATACCATACTGATTGTAAAGGGCTATCTCTGGCTCATCAGTGCTGGTGGTGTTGGCATTGCTGCGTTATATATTTGTGCGGATATGCAGTTTTATAACGTTGTTTCGCTGTTGTCTGTAAGTCGTATCGTCTATTTATCCTTTACCTTGCCGGGTCTTTTATATCTTTTCTTAAGGTCTTATTACCAATCTGAAGGATCACGTGAACGTCAGCAGTTATTATTGCTAGGATGCAGTGTAATAATGGGTGCTCCATTTTTGGTGTTTTTATGGTTTAATAACCTATCTGATTATTTTTCTTTGCATGGAATACTGGCTGAGGGTATGTTGTGCCTCCTTCCGCTGATTGCTGGTTATGCAGTTTTACGCTATCAAGTACTTGTGTTTGATTCGACTGTGTGCAAATGGGTTTCGATGCTTTTTGGCGTTGGTTTTTTTGCCTTGCTCGCTGATATTTTTGTCACAATAGGTCATATTTTCCCTTATCAGCAGGTCATACAACATAGAACCGCCATTGTCATATGTATTGTTTTTTCGATCACATTGTTGACTCCTACAATTTGGCGATTGGCAACTGTATTCACTGAAAAACTGTTTTTTGGTGAAGTTGGACTCTATCAGTGTTTGCTTGATGAGCCAACAATGTTATCGGAAGATATTCTAGGCATCGATGATGTTGCTCGTCTGATTACAATAGCTGTTTTGTATGCCTTGCAGACTGCTCGCGTTTGTGTATTTGTTTTTGATGATAATCGTGGACAGTATATTCTCTATCCAGATCTAGTTTCACATGCTGCAAACACTGATTGCCGTTCGTTGCTCATCTCTTTAGGATGTGTATTAGATACTACTGCATCTAATCAAAAGAGCGTGATTGAATATTTAGATGCACGCTTGCCTGCTATTCAGTGTTTGGAGCGTACTCATCGCCCACTTTTTTTAAGCGAGTTGCTTGCTTCAGTTGCGACTGGATCAGACACACGTCGCTTTATTTCTACCTCTTCCCTCAATGATGAAAATTGGTTGCTCACGCCGATTCGAGCACAAGGGAAAATGATTGGATTGTTGGTAGCAGGTACACGAGATGATTGGCAACCACATACAGGTACGGATCTTGAGATGGTTCATCAGTTGGCGGAGCACTATGCTATGGCTCTGGAGACAGCACGTTTATACACACGGGTGACTCACCACACAAGCTTACTCAATAGTCTGTATAATGTGAGCATCATGCCGAATTCTGCCTTTAGCACGGTCCAGGATGCAGCTACGACGTATGCGATCATGGCGGCTAATTCCACTTTTGCTGCTGTCGAGATGTGGTTATATGATAGATTAATGAACGAGTTACATCTCACTGTGACCACAGGCCATGGTCCTCGTCTCTTGCCATTGAATTGCCTCAAGGATATACAAAAGAGTGATTGGTCTCCTTGTTTTTTCACGGAAGAGCAAACTCTCGATGATAAGCGCCAGACTATGCATTTGCCTGCATGTTTTCCGCTGATTCCTTCTTGCCCGTTTGCCTGGCTACCGTTGCACAAAGATGAGCAGTATATGGGAATTTTGGTGATTACCTATGCTCACCCACATGTGTTTTTAAGCGAAGAGATGAGCGTTCTGGAGATGTTTGCTAGCCAGTGCCTCTCCGCTCTGGAAAATGTGCAAATGACGACAGAGTTGAGGGCTGCTTATGAACGTCAAAAAGAATTGGATCTGTTAAAAGATCAGTTTATTATGACGGCATCACATGAATTACGTACTCCTCTCACGACAATATTGGGGTATGTTGAGTTGCTAGATCAGTATCATGAGCAGCTTGAAGTAACGTCGCGAGCTGAATTTATTGAGAAAGCACGGCTTGGCTGCGATGAGCTTTCGTTGCTGGTGCGCAATATTATGGATGCTAACCACGTGGATATTGATGCTGATGCGGTTCATTTGCGTCCGATTTCTCTTGTGACGACGGTATCATATGTATTGGAGATGATGGAAGCAATGATCACGCGTGAGCAGCGTGTTATTATCGTATGTATAGCCGCTGATGTGTGTGTCTCTGCCGATGATGAGCGTTTACGGCAAGTGCTGCTTAATCTAATGAGTAATGCTTTGAAATATTCTGCTGAAGGTTCAAACATTTGTATTTCGGCACACTATGTAGATGAGCAGGTTATCGTTCGAATACACGACAGCGGTTTAGGTATACCTCCGGACCAACAGGAGCAACTTTTTGAACGTTTTGTCCGCTTGGAGCGCGATATCAATAGCCCCGTACGTGGCGCGGGACTAGGTTTATTTATTTGCCGCCGTCTGCTGGAAGCGATGGGAGGGCGGATCTGGATTGAGAGCAATGGTACTGTCGGTGGTGGAAGTGCATTGGCGTTTGCATTGCAGTTGGTCCCGAAAAAGTATCATGCAGAAACTGCAAGTGTACAACTTCCTGTCTAATGTATGCCTCCTAATCTTTTTGGAAAGGTACCCAGTTTTCTTCGACGCAGCGTCATTTTCCATGAATGACATATAGTAGGTATATGCATATAGATTTGATGTGTGGGAGAAAATACATATGGCTATGATGCGTCGAACACCTACCTGTATTACCTCTCGTCAACGGGAAGTCCTTGCATTTCTAGCACGACGTGAACACTGGTTTGTTGGCGAAGTTGCCTCTGCTTTGGGAGTGAGCTCTGCGGCCGCAACAAAAGCGATTACGCGTCTTGAACGTAAAGGATTGGTTTCACGCTCGGTGGATATGATGGATCGGCGTTGTGTGAATGTACGTATTACGCGTGCTGGTACCGATGCTGTACGCCAGATTGTTAACTCTGTGTAGTTGAATGGCTTGCGTTTATTTGTACGCTAGTGATGGCAGCACGGAAGATCCGACTCAATTTTATTGATTGAGCGCTAAGACGCTTCCGTTCTGACATAGCCTCGATCCTTAGCGTATTGCCATAAGGACTTTTGTAACTGTCGGCGAGCACGCGAGATGCGACTCATTACGGTCCCAATTGGAATTTGTAGGGCATCAGCAATCTCTTTGTACGATAATCCTTCAATATCGGCTAGAATGATTGCCATTCTGAAATTTGGTGGCAGAACTTTTAATGCTGTATATACATCTTCATCGAGATATTGGCTTAAAACTTCTTCTTCGGCCCCTTGATTTCGTTCTTGGCCGCTCAAATCCCGAATTTGATTGTAGAGATAAAATTCTTCTCCGTCGGGTAATGCTATGGGCGTTGGATGGGCAGCCTGTTTACGGTACCTATTAATGGCAGATGTATTTAAGATACGAAAGAGCCATGCGCGTAGGTTTGTGCCTGGCTGGTAGGTATGCGAGAATCGTATAGCTTTTAGCATAGTCTCCTGAACCAAATCCTCGGCTTCCTGAGGATTATTGGTCATACGTAAAGCTGTACGATATAGGCTATCTAATTGGGCGAGGAGTCCCGCCTCAAAATCTTCTGTAGGAGGCTCCTTTTTTGTTGGTGTTTCTTCTGTATCTTCTTCTGTATCTAACAACTCTTGTGTGGTTATATCGTTAAATCTCGTCTTTTCCTGCATTGAATACTCCTCTGACAAGGGGCTCTCCACGAGTTCCTCCTTCTTTCTTTCGGAAAGTAATATCAGTATATCTTATAGGCGGTGGGAATGAAAGGGCTATCGAATTATGTTAGAATGAACAGATAGAGTGGCGAGCTAGAGTAGGAGAAGTTTTATCATGGAATGTTTAGATTGTGTTGAGACAACAGCACGTCTGCATCTTTATATCGATCGTGAACTCACGGCCGAGGAAGTGACGATCGTCCAACAACATTTAGTGGGTTGCCCTGATTGTGAATACCGCTTTCATTTTGACTTGCAAATAAAAAGATTGTTGCATGAGCGTTGCACCATTCAACGTGCTCCTGCTCATTTGCGGGATGCCGTCATGCGTTTGGCGCAAGGTGAGCGTAACAATTTAGATGCAAATCTGGTCAGGGAAATCAGAGAAGAGATTAACGCTGACCTTAAAGAACGGTAGTAATTCGTGTATCAGTTGGTAACAGCCCGCTTTGACCTTCGTATGCGGGCAGAAAGCGCTGCTTTACACGTGTACATCAAAAATCCGGCTTATGAGAATTGATGTGTGTATCCGTGCGCAGGCATCCTGGTATATATTTTCATTGTTCGTTGTGTGAATGTAGCTCTACTCCTAAATGAGCAGTTGCTCGCTGCCAGGGCAATCGCGCACGGATTTATATCTGCTGTCTTCTGTAGCTATGATGTCTCAGGTGTTCTCTCCGCGTTACATACTAAATGAGATGGTTTATAAATTGATACCTATGCTAAAGAGTGAATTGAGATAGACAAGTACATTAAAGAATATCATCAGACCTACCACTATCATAAGGATGCCTGTAAAAATTTCAACTTTTCTCAGGTGTGGTTTAAACCATTTTAAAGCACTACTCAACTGGTTTACACCTAGACCAAGGAGAAGAAAAGGTACTCCTAATCCAAGTGAATAGATAAGAAGTAGCAGTACTCCTTGTTGGAGCGTGGTTGCATTGGCGGCTAAAATTAAGATGCCTCCCAGAATTGGTGTAACACACGGTGTCCATGCTATCCCAAAGATCAGGCCGACCAGTAATGAAGCAAAATAGTTTGGATGTTCGGGTATGAACGAGAAACGTTTCTGGCGGTAAAATAATGGTATGCGTAATATCCCTGTCAGGTGTAACCCAAAGATAACCATAATAATGCCTCCGGCCTGACGTAAGATGGCGACATGTTCTCTTAGATAGCTTCCTAACGTGCTGGCTGTAGCTCCTAGCATTACAAACGCAAGCGTGAAGCCCGCGACAAACATAGCAGCATGACGAAAAGTATTTAAGCGAGTTTTCAATGTCTGCTGCTGATCGACTGATTGATACACACTGGGCCCAGCAAGTTGTGCCAGATATATTGGGACCAAAGGTAACACACATGGTGAAAGAAATGAGGCCAGTCCGGCGATAAAAGCGATACCAAGACTGATCTGTGTTGGATTCATGAATACTCCTCGACCGTTTAATTTCCGTTGCTTCATAGTATAAAGGGTGAATGGAAACTGTGCAACGTTTTCATCTGCGGCAGATGGAGCTTGCCGTGGAGTTGGCATACATATGTATTTCTACGATTTTGCTTTACTTATCCTCTATAGATATACATATGCTTTGTTTCCCATGTTTTTGAATGGCTTGATCTTCCTATTGCTCAGGAGCTTTAAATAGTTTATGGAGTTGATTCCAGATTTTTGGATTTTGTTGAGTGTTTTCATCCTGTGAGAGTTGCCTCTCCTCATGTAGAGGATATGGCGGCAATACAGGTGTTTTAGGAACTTCCCTAGTTGGTTGTTGGCCTCTCGCAATTTCTTGTGGTTGGACGGCCGGAGTCCTTTGAGTGTTTTCCTGGTCATGTGTAAGATAGCGTGGGAGCGTTACTTGAGGTCTCTTAGGAAGATAGGGCGCTGTTTTTCCACGCGCCCCATAGGGCGATTGTGATGGTACTGGGCCTGAAGGTGGATCCAAACGTAAGTTTCGTAGTTCCCTTGCCATGATACTGGCGTCTTCATAACGATCATCGCGGTTACGCGCAAGCGCCGTAAGGATAATCTGTTCGAGTTCGAGCGGTATATTGGGATTGTGGACGCTGGGTGGTTGGAGTATACCTTGAATAATAGTTTGAGTCACTTCGGGCATAGTCCGGCCTGAAAAAGGACGGCGTCCACAGACCATTTCATAGAGAACGACACCCAGAGCGTAGATATCGCTCCGATTATCAATGACCTCTCCCCAGATTTGCTCTGGCGATGCATAGTAAATACTACCAACCAGTGTTTTCGCAACAGTAATCACCTGAAGGCCGGGAGCGCGTGCCAACCCAAAGTCCATCACCTTTACCTTGCCCCAACGACTGAGCATTAGATTTTCTGGTTTGATATCACGATGGATAACGTTACGTTCACGATAGGCAGCGTCCAAAGCATCTGCAATCTGTGCTGCATATTCTGAGGCGTAGTAGGGAGAAATCGTGCCATCGAGATAGAGTAAGCTCGCCAATGTCGGACCTTGAACAAACTCCATCGCAAAAAAGAGCAAGTTCTGTTGCTCGCCAGCATCATAAATCTGCACAATATTGGGATGATTAAGCCCTGCAATAATGCGAGCTTCACGAGTAAAACGCGCTACATAGGAAGCGTCGCGTGCTAATCCTTGCGGAAGCACTTTGACGGCGACCTCACGACCTAATGTCAATTGTTTAGCTCGATAAACAACGCCCATCGCCCCTCGCCCCACTTCTTCTTCCAGATAGTATCCACCAAGATGATGCCCTGCCAGTTCATTCATAATCGGTTGCGGCACATGCAATAACCCACGCGAAAGTGTTGAGGGTTGCCGCTCTCCTTTCAGGTATGAAGAATTTACCCATCTCTATTGATGGATGACGGCACTACAGATATAGTAAATATCCCAGATTTATGTATTCAGGACATTTCTACAGTGTAGACGGATAATCTTTCTTTTACTATAGCAAGTATAGTCAAATAATAGATGTTACAAACTTTGGCCAAGTGAGAACCAAACATCTCTACTTATTTGTTCGTTGTATACGCTTGAACAAAACCATATTGGAGCATCAAATTATCCCCGACAGATACTATTCTATAGCTTGTAAGATAATACGTCTAGAGCTAATTCTGGCTGATGTATAAAAAAGCGGAAATGAGTGCCTAAAAAGCAGAGTGCAAGCTTAAGCTTGCACTCTGTTAGTTGAATGAGTGGTTTTTAATCGAGATAATCTTTCAAGATACGGCTTGCTTGTGGATGACGTAATTTACGAATTGCTCGTTCCTCGATTTGCCGTACACGTTCACGGGTGACTTTTAATTTTTTGCCGACTTCTTCGAGAGTATGATCATGGTCATCAATCAAACCAAAGCGTAGCTCAATAACCTGACGTTCTCGCACAGTAAGTTGCCCAAGCACCTTACGGATTTCCTCACGTAATAGCTGTTGATCAGTAATTTCGCTTGGGCCGCGCTCATGAATATCCTCAATAATATCACCAAGGGTATTTTCTTCCTCTTCAGAAAGAGGGGCATCGAGTGAGAAGACCTTTTCAGCCCAGATCAGCAACTCGCTTACACGTTCGGGAGTCATACCGAGCCGTTCGCCAATAAGCTCAGGATTGGGTTCTCGGCCCATTTCCTGATACAGTTGTCTGGTAGTGCGCTTGACGCGCATTACCTCTTCCATAATGTATACAGGGAGCCGTACGACACGAGTACCTTCAAGAATTGCTCGTGTGATAGCTTGTTTAATCCACCAGGTTGCATAGGTGGAAAAACGAAAACCCTTGCGATAGTCAAATTTGGTGACAGCTCTGATAAGACCGATGTTGCCTTCACCTATGAGATCTTCCAAGGAGAGTCCCTGACCAACATATTTCTTTGCAATGCTGACAACCAGACGCAAATTAGCTTCAATGAGATGGTTTCTTGCATCCTTATCGCCTTGCTCGGCTCTCTGTGCAAGGTGGGACTTGCTTGCTGCTGAGAGCAAAGGAATGCGTGAAATCTCACGAAGGTAGAGACGTAAGCTATCGCTTTGGGCCAGACTACTGAGATCAGCTTCCGGTACATTTTCGCGTTCTGATTCAGCCCTCTTATTACGGTCGCGTTCTGCGTTAAACATCACATTTCGTTCCAAGTGCTTGCTCTCTTCTCTTGCAACATGTACGTAGATCAGTTCAGTCTTGGTTTATTGTATCATACGTATGGGGTATTGCAAGCGACACCTTTCCTCTCTTATTTATCTCGACCTCACGTTGTTCTACTCATTCATTGTGTCGGTGGTCTGTTCAATCTCAACAGCTCAGCCCATTTTTATGACATGAGTTTTTTTGATCTTGGTTCAAGTATACTCTCGTAAACAGAAATCCTTTCTCTCTTATTCCTGAATAAGTGATAATTTCTTGCCTGCAGAGGAGAAAGGTGTGGCATTTCTGCAGACAATAGGTATGAATAGTTGGCAAGTAGCATCGAAATATAGCTTTGAAAAAGTCGGCATATCAACGTTTCTAACTGTGTAGTCATGTAGGTATGGTAATGGCGGCGCGATGTACCTTCTAGATCTTTTGAGGTAGGATAAAAGGAAGATCATGTAACCGCTTAGATCATTGCAACGTAAATATTATGCGTCATCTCGTATTCAAAATTATGTTGTGTGGAAAGTAAAGGAATTCGCCCTGCTATGAGCTTACCAGTAGCATTAACGCCAGGGACCCTCATTGGAGGTCACTATATCACTGGGGATCTTATCAATCAAGGTGGCTTTGGAGCGGTCTATCGCGGGGTTGATACAAGTGAGGGAAATCGTCCTTGTGCTATCAAGGAAACCTATGACGTGACACCTGCTGCACGTCGTCAGGCTTTGATGGAAGCGAGTGTTTTGTTCACGGTACGAAGCCCTCATCTGCCGGAGGTCTATGATGCATTTGAGGCCAATGGTCGCTTCTATTTAGTCATGCAATTGATCGAAGGAAAAAACCTCTTACAAGTGTTGCGTTCGCGTGTGCCCAATGGTCTGATAGGAGTCCAGGCTCCGGGTCGACTAACTACTGGACCTTGTAGTGAGCAGGAGGTATTGGGCTGGTTGCTACCATTAATGGATGCGTTGCAGGAACTCCACAGTCGTCGCCCCGCTGTGATGCATCGAGATATTAAGCCAGGAAATATTGTGCTGACCCCTAATAATACGGCGGTCCTGCTTGATTTTGGTTTAACCAAGCTCTATAATCCTAACGTAAGCACACAAACTCTAGGTCGTGCGGTGACAGAAGGGTTTAGTCCACTTGAGCAGTATATAGGGAAGACTTCCCCGCAATCGGATATCTACTCGATGGGCGCGACATTTTATATTCTCTGGACAAACCGACTTCCCCCGGCAGCGACCAGCCGTGGAGCGCGTGATGAGCTGATTGCTCCACGTTTGCTTAATCCTGCATTGTCACCGAAACTGGAATGGATTCTGTTGAAGGCATTAGCCTTGCATGCAGATCAACGTTTTCAAAGCATGGGAGAGTTTGCTCAGTCATTGCGTGAGCCCGCATTTGGGGGTTATGACGATCCTACAGTTGCTGTCCATTTCAATCCAACGCCGGTGAGCAATCCTGCCGTACCGGTCGTATTGCCTGGTTATGCAGCGAATGCCTATCCGCCTGCATCTGGTTATCCCGTACTTGCTCCTGCTAATAATGCTTATACAGTCATCTCGACGCCTGGCAATAATCAAGCTTCATATTTGCCTATTTCTCCTCAACAATCTTATGGCCCAGGCCCATATGGTCAACAGCAAGTGAGTTATCCAGGAAATAGCGCGCAGGTTCCTCCGTCCGGCTATCCTTATGTGCCACCAGGAGGTGTGCCTGCTCCTGCTGGACCGGCCCAACGAAAGCAAGGGACGCGTGCACAAGCCGCACGGAATCGTCGATTACCGGTACCATCTGAGCAAGGCTGTTTATGGGGATTATTACAAGGGGTGTTAGCAGCCGGTCTGGTTTTGTTTTTTAAAGAGCAAGCTGTGTTTTATCTAGCAACGGTGTTAGGTTTTCTTTTTTACGTCCTGGCTGGTTTCATGACTACGCGGCGCGGAGGCAATTCGGCGCGGGGTGGTTGGTCGGGGTATTGGACTGGTATATGGGGGACGATTATATTCTGGGTGGGATTGGCTATTGGATTGTTTGTAAGTGCTTTGCAACGCTTTCAGATACTCTCTCGCTATAATTCGCAGGCTGATCCTCGTTTGTTGTTTCCGCGAGTCTGGCGGGCTGTTCAGCCACAATGGCCTGTTATACCTCAATTAGTGGCCACGCAATCTCCATTTGTCAATTTCCTTATCCTGATGCTCATTGGGCTGGCTGTTGCTTGGATTGCAGGTTGGATCGGTGGCCTGTGTGGGAGTGCTCGTTATGTCTCAAGGAAGCCTGTTGGTCCATAGATGTTTTGGCTGAGGTTTTTCACCCCTTGATAGGAACCTTGAACCTCCAGAAAAAGCTCTGGTTCTTAATAGACGCACGTAGAAGCGAAAGAACCAAAGTGCTATACTGGTGAGCATCTCCTTTTGTTTGTGGAGAGTACACATGTCTCTCTGTTAGAGATTTGTGGGCATATTGTCGAGGGAAGGTAGGCGTATACATTTGGCGACTCAAGAACCAATAGATCATACTGCTGTAGCTACTGAACAATCTCTTGCCGTATTGTCAGTTGAAGATATTGCTCAAACTTTGAGTTCTGAATTAAAGCTTGGCAATGGACAGGTTGTTCGGACTATTGCTTTAATCGATGAAGGGAATACCACACCTTTTATTGCGCGTTACCGTAAAGAGGTGACCGATAGTCTGGATGAGGTCCAGATTCAGGCGATTGCCGATCGCATGGCTGCGTTACGGGCACTATTTGAGCGTAAACAAGATGTTCATCGTCTGATTGAGGGACAAGGGAAACTGACACCAGAGTTGGCGGATGCGCTTGAAGCAGCACGGACATTGCAAGCAGTGGAAGACCTCTATCTTCCTTATCGCCAAAAACGGAAGACACGTGCGAGCGTTGCGCGTGAAAAAGGATTGGCACCATTAGCTGAAATTATTTTACAACAATTGGAAATAACTGGTGATGCTAATGCGACGTTAGAAGAGCATGCGCTGCCATTTTTGGATACTGAGAAGGGCATTGCAACTAGTTTAGAGGCGTATGCTGGCGCGAGTGACATCGTTGCTGAGATGGTTTCGGAGGATGCGAATGTACGTGGGAATGTGCGTACGACGTTTTTCCATCATTCAGCGGTTGGCTCACAGGTAAAAGATCCTGAAAAAGTGACCGAGAAAGATCCAAATGGTCTCTATCGTCTCTACTACGAATTCAATGAGAATGTCACGAGATTAGTGCCGCATCGTATCCTAGCATTGAATTGAGGCGAACGCGAAGAGGTGCTGCGCGTGGCTGTTTCTCTTCCTTATGAGCAGGCGCAACGGGATATCAGAGCGCACTATCCAGTCAAAGAAACATCTCCTTTTGGTCAGCTGCTTTCTGATGCGATGGAAGATGGATATAAGCGCTTGCTTGCTCCTGCAATGGAGCGTGAGGTGCGTGTTGAATTGACGCGTAAGGCTGAAGAGCATGCGATTAATGTTTTTGCGACTAATCTGCGCAATCTCTTGCTCCAGCCTCCTCTGCGTGGCAAAAAGGTTCTGGGGGTTGATCCTGGTTTTCGTACCGGCTGTAAACTGACAGTGGTGGATGAAACTGGCAAGTATATTACATCGGATACAATGTACTTGTATCAGGAAGAGAAGGCTCGTCGTCTGTTACGACAAATGTTGACTGATTATGGGATCAGAGTGATTGCCATTGGTAACGGAACTGCTTCACGAGAGACTGAGCAATTAGTTGCGGGCCTATTGCGTGAACTCGAAGAGCGTAGCAGCGGTCAGGAGCCGATCGGATATGTGATTGTGAATGAGGCTGGTGCTTCTGTCTATTCAGCATCTGAAGCGGCACGGGAAGAGTTTCCAACTCTGGATGCGACACAACGTGGCACGATTTCGATTGCTCGCCGTCTGCAAGATCCATTGGCTGAGTTAGTGAAGATTGATCCAAAGGCGGTGGGTGTAGGTCTGTATCAACATGATGTAGATCAGAAAGAGCTAGCAGCGATGTTAGATCGTGTTGTCGAGTCGTGTGTAAACTTTGCAGGTGTCGAAGTCAACTCCGCCTCGGCAGCATTGCTCAAACGCGTCTCAGGCATTAATACACGTGTTGCTAATGCCATCGTCAAGTATCGAGAGGCGAAAGGTCCCTTTAAGGCACGTCGTGATTTGCTGAAGGTACCTGGTATGGGGCCTGCAACATTTGTACAGGCGGCTGGTTTTTTGAAAATTGCTAATGGCGTCGAGCCTCTGGATAACACATTTATTCATCCTGAGAGCTATGAGGCAGTACGTACTCTTCTGAAGATGCTCCCTGATAGCGAAGATAAGCGTGAAAAGCCAGCGGCGAGGATTGAGCAGTTTCGGCAATTGATCAAATTGCAAAATAGTCTTGGTCGTTCGAATCGTCAACGTGGCAATCCTACTGGAAGTGACGAGCCGGCTGCTTGGAAGGATATTGCGGACAAAGTTGGCGTTGGCTTGCCGACGCTAAATGATATTTTAGAGAATCTGGAGAAACCTGGGCTTGATCCTCGCGATGCTCTTCCTCCGCCTCTTTTGCGCCATGATGTGCTGAAAATGGAGGATTTACAGCCTGATATGATTCTCCAGGGGACGGTGCGCAACGTGGTAGATTTCGGCGCATTCGTGGATATTGGTGTCAAACATGATGGCCTGGTCCATGTGTCGGAAATGGCAGATCGTTTTGTCCGCGATCCACTGAGTGTGGTGGCTGTGGGACAGATTGTACAGGTGCGCGTATTGGAAATTGACATCAAGCGTAATCGAGTTCAATTGAGTATGCGTAATACCAATGCCTGATAGCATGTAACTTACGTTATGAGGGAATCTTTGATGACACAGGAAACTTATAGCTTTGAGCGCTATCTAAATGTGCGTACGGCTTTTGGGCCAAGTTTTTCTCCCGATGGTAATACATTGAGCTTCTTAACAAATACCACTGGTGTTGCTGAAGTCTGGAGTGTCCCTTTTGTTTCGCAACAGCTTTCTCCTCACTGGCCCGAACAAATAACCTTTCGGAGTGAACGTGTCTCTGGTGCGATATATGCTCCCAACGCTGATATGCTGCTGGTGACTGGCGATATCGGTGGCAATGAGCGTACTCAGCTCTTTCTCTTAAGTGCTGATGGATCAAGCTTCACTGCATTGACCTCAAATTTGGAGGTTATGCATATCTTTGGAGGTTGGTCGCCGGATGGAACACGCATCACATATAGCAGTAATGAACGTGATGCCCGTTATTTTGATGTCTATGAACGAGATATCGTTAGCGGTGAGATCCGGTTGATATTATGCCAGGATGGTACAAATTATTCTGCTGGTTACTCGCCTGATGGCTTACAGGTGTTGGTATCTCGCCATGCATCAAATACGTGTAGCCAGTTGTTTCTGGTTGATCTGGCTTCTGGTCAGTGGCGAGCTCTGACACCTGATCTGGATGCTGGAGAGCGCGGAGCCACATATAGTTCGGCGGCTTGGACAGCTGATCGTCAGGGATTGTATGTGTTGAGTGATCGAGATCGTCTGTTTCGTTCGCTTGCATATCTAGATCTGACGACACTGGAGTTACGCTATCTACGTGAAGAACCTTGGGACGTTGAGTTGCTGGAGTTGACTGTTGATGGCACTGTTCTGGCAATGTCGATCAATGAGGACGGCTATTCGAAGTTGGAGCTTTTTGATGTCTCTCATGGATGGGAGCAGCGTCAATCTCGGCCAGTCCCCAACTTATCTGGTGGAGTCATCTATGATTTGTCCTGGTCGCATGATGGCTACCGTCTTGCTTTGTCCTATACTACACCTGACGATGCGTTAGATATCTGGGTATGGGATGGGCAGGCTGATAGTATTACACGCGCGACAAAGAGTGCGCGAGGTGGTATTCCTCGTTCGTCTTTTGTTACGCCGACGTTAGTACGCTATCCCACCTTTGATGGACGAGATATTCCTGCCTTCTTGTATTTGCCACAAGGGAAACAGGCAGATGTACCTGTGGTAATCAATGTGCATGGTGGTCCAGAATCGCAATCCAGACCGTTGTTTGATGCTGTGACTCAGTATTTTGTCTCTCAGGGATATGCTGTATTTATACCGAATGTGCGTGGCAGTACTGGGTATGGCTATGAATATCAAAGTCTGGATGATGTGCGTTTGCGTATGGATTCTGTCGCCGATCTTCGCTCTGCGGTCTTATGGCTGCGGGAGAGTGGTATCGCTGCCGCTGAACGCATTGCTGTGATGGGTGGTAGCTATGGGGGATTTATGGTGTTGTCCGCAATTACGACCTATCCTGATCTCTGGGCGGCCGCTGTTGATATTGTTGGGATCGCCAATTTTGTCACATTTCTAGAGAATACTGGTCCATGGCGTCGCAAGTTGCGCGAGTCTGAATATGGTAGCCTTGAGCATGATCGAGAGTTCTTGGAGCAAATCTCGCCAATTCGATCCGTTGATCGTATCAGTGCTCCGCTCTTTGTGGTACATGGAGCCAACGATCCTCGTGTCCCTGTTGGAGAGGCTGAGCAGATAGTTGCGGCTCTGCGTACTCGTCAGGTTCCGGTGGAGTATCTGCGTTTCGAGGATGAGGGACATGGTCTGGTGAAGCGCGATAATCGTTTAAAGGCATATCCGGCCATCGCTCATTTTTTGCAAAACTATTTATCACCTGAACATTAATGTATATCGTCGATAATAGTAGCTTTTCTATGTGGATATAGTGAGAGGGCAGGAGGTAAAAAGACATGGGGGATCTCACCTGGACGATCTCCCATGCCTTTCAACCAGGGTGTGAGCGGCCCCTGTGCAATCTTTATCAATAATTGCATCTAAAACTTTCTTGCTTAGAAGCGGCAGTTCATCACAACCGCACTCATATCATCAGGTTTGGAGCGGATCGTTTGATTCCGATCTTCATGTGAGCGCTCACGGGCGCACTCAACGAGCGTACGAGCTGTCGATGAACGTGGACTTGTCCTGAGGATATTTTCAATTTCTTCGTCAGTTAAATTATCGTGAATGCCGTCGGTGCATAATAGAATACGATCGCCCGGATATACTGTGATTTTGTTGGTGTGTATGGTTGGAGGAATGGGACCACCCAGAGCTTGAGTAATTCCACCGCGTAAGCGGAAGTATCTATATTCAACCTCTGAAAGCTGGTCGGCTCGCATCGCTTGATCGATGCGCAGTGCATGATATTCGTTGACAATTTGATTTTCTACAAGTTTCGTTAATAGACCATCGTCATGGGTGAGGCGTTGGATACGTTCATCTCCTCGTAGCAAGTAGATGCGGCTATCTCCTACGTGAGCATAGATCATGGTATAGTCGCGTATATTTTGCTGATGACAGAAAGCGGCTAGCGCCACAGTCGTTGCAAGATCATCCGTGCCAGCTCTTTGCGCACCATTAGTGCGTACTTGTTCGTCGGCCTCAAGTATAAGTTGTTCTAAAATCCCACAGAGATTGCGTTCATGATAGTCTTCAAGAAATGTATAAATTTTTCTTCTATTACGCTCTTTTGTCAGTAGACGTTTCCAAGATTGCCTGGTAGAATGTGCTGCGGTGAGCGACGCGGTTTCGGCAGCCGCGCTTCCTCCCACACCATCAAAGACCGCGAAGAGGCCACCGATTTCATCAATTATTATATTATCTTCGTTACGCGTAGGGTGACGTTCGTTTGCAATGCTGCGACCTGAGGTGGCGAAAGGTGATCGCTGATGAAGATGAGTCGTAATACGTCTATGATGTCTTGTTTGATGTGGCATCTTCCTCGCTTGTTGCCTTTCAATTGATTTTACTATAGAAGTTGAGTTTTTTCTTTTTACTTGATAATTCATGTGTATCCATTAAACATTAGAACAGACCACGTGGTCCAGGAATACCTTTAACGTATGTTTACCTGTTGCTGTACACTTGCTCTACATTGTCACTATTCCAATGTCCCTGATTACATACATTGTGTTGGTTCGAGAATTCGGTGTATTGGACGAACCCTTTCACATTGGTCGCATAAAAACTATTGAGTGCAAGTATATCAGATAGCAGGATGAAAAGAAAAGGGTTTTTTACTTGTGCTTATCAATTTTCAATTGGTCAGATCGCATATTCTCAAGAAATTTTCGAAAAGTAATATTGTATGTTGTTGATAGAGTGGAAAGCTAATCTCACATTCTTTCTTGATAGCGTGATACGCTTCCAATCCAATTGCTTCAATTATGCTCTCTTTCGACAATGGACTATGGAGCCAACTATTAAGCATGTCATCATTAAGTTCTATATGATATTGTAATCCATAGATGCGATGGCCATAACGAAAAGCCTGATTTGTGGTATTTGCACTGGTTGCAAGTAAGGTTGCCCCAGAAGGCAGATCAAAAGTATCTTCGTGCCAGTGAAAGACTTTTTGATAGCCGTGTAGTCTGGCGAACAACGGATCTTTTTGTCCCTTGTTTGTTAAATGAACATCGAAAAATCCGATTTCAGTTATATTATGCAGCCGTGTCTGACCTCCCAATGCATCGGCGAGTAATTGGCTACCCAGACAGATGCCAAGATAAGGAAGCTCTTGTTCGATGACCTGACGCAACCAGACTTTTTCTTGCGCCAGATAAGGATATTCTTGTTCTGCATAGGCGTGTTGTGCGCCTCCTAACGCAATGATGGCCGCATACGTTGTTGGATCTGGCAGTAGATCTTCTACGCTGTATACAACATCATACGTAATATGATGAGCATCTAGGAGCGTTCCAAGGTAGCCTTCTGGATTGTCCAGGTCGTGTTGTAATATCAAAACCTTTTGCAAGTTATTTGGTGCTCCTTATTGTATACGCATGTATCGATGAAGTAGTTGACCTTTATACGCACAACATATTCACTTCGCACTTTTTTAGTTACAAAGACCTTATTTTTCCCTATACCTTATCGCCATATCGTAGGTAGCAAAGAGATACGAATAGCTATGAATATATTTAACTATAGCTTGTTTACAACTTTACTTAACTGTTGGCTTACATGGAGGACTTCTTTCCTAGCCTGATATGCATCCTTGTATGATTATTTCGACGTTCCAAGTGCTTCCACTATCCAGAATGATTGGCCAGAGAAATGTAAAATTGCTTCCTTGATGGGTACGCTCAAAACCTGCCTCTGATCCTGTCACAGTATCGATAGAGAAGCGCCATAAGGTGGCTGGTTCGCTAATAAAGAAGCCTAGATCCTGTTGTAGCCAGCTATTTCCAACATGCATCTCCTGGATATACTCGTATGTTTCATTTGTGCTATCGAAGCGATTATGGGTCTGCGGTTGATCTGCAATTGTACAGTATGCCTGAGGATTCCCACCGCCGCCAAGTAGATTCAAATTCCACTCGGAAGCAAAGTTGGTTTGTAAGCGTGCTTGCCCCCAATTCTCTATCTGATAGCGGACAATGAGCTTTTCTTCCGCCCACGGTATTACAATAGTTTTACTGAGATGTACTGGTAGTGGCTTGAGTGCTCCAGCCCGTTTGACTTCTCCATTGCGACTCATTGTGACTGTGATGCCTGCGGTATCTTGCTCAACTTGTGTTTCATATAGTTGATCGGCAAAGGTTCCTTGTTCTTCGTAACGGACCTGTGCATAACTTTCAAGTGGCAATCCAGGTGGTAGGAAGTGATCAATCAAACTGTTGCGGCGATAACGGTCAATGACAATGAGTTGATCAAGATTGGCTTCTTTGGTGCGTAAGGCGTTATGCGGATTTTCTGGATCTTTCGTAGTTTGTTGTACTGTTTGAACTGCTACTTTTTGACGGCGCTCTTGTTCATATATGCGTAGCTTTTGGTGATAGCTCTCCTGCTGTCTGGTCATGACACAAAGCATATTATGTGCGCTCCGGCGCAGATCCCATTCGAAGAGGCTCCCTCCATGGTGTGGATCAAAATAAAGATTCTGTTGGTCGCTCTCGACTATAAGTTGGTTGAGGGTGTTACGCTCAAAATCGGTGAATTCATACTGTTGCCAGGATTGACTTCCGTGGTTGATGCTGGCCGCGGCGTTTTCGGCTTTGATCAGATGATGATAAATGGCTGAGCGCACATGGGCCATGTAAATGCCACCAAATAGACCATGCCAGTACGTATCGTTGGCTTGCGCTTTTAAGAGATGTGTCAGACCGGCTTCGTCATTCGCTCCAGCTTCATAAACGATATCATGGACGCGGAGCATCTTTTTGTGCTGATTGTTGATTTCTGGATAGCGAACCAGGAAGGAGCGCCAGAAGCCACCACGCATGAATTGCAGGATATCCGTACGGTGATTCTGTTCAAGTTGATGGAGCAGTTGCCCAAATTGGTACGATTTTTTAGGGGGAAGCGACCACTCAGTCATTTCAATATAAGAGGATGTTGGGAGATAGACACGCCCAAGTGCTGGATGTTGGCTCGCATATTCGCCCAATGGAGTGATATGCAGCCAATCGCTGTTTTGTTCCAGTTTTGTGAAGAATTGATCAACCCAGCCTGAGCGACCATCTTTACCCCAGCAGTAGATATCTGTGTCGGGCCAACTGCCGAATTTTTCTCCATCGTCTCCCATGACAACGATACGATTTCCATCCGATGTTGCCAGTTTGCGTAGCGCATCGATCGTCTCCTGCGGCGGTCGCCAGGGAATTGTATAGCGTAGCGCCTGGCTAGTGGCATAGACCTTCAAGATGCCTGTTTGATCTTCTGTGGCATAATATCCGTAGAGCTCATTGTCATCCATACCAATATTTTTGAAATGGATGTCATCCAGGATGGTCCATTCGATGCCGGCTTCAGTTAGTGCACGCGGTAGGCTAGGCTCCCAGACACGTTCTGCCAACCACATACCAGTTGGCTTGCTGCCCAGGTCAGTTTCCAGGCGTGCGGTTAGGCGTCGAATCTGAATGATTTTATCTGCATCTGGAATAGAGGGCAAGATAGGTTCATAATAGCCACCACCCACCATCTCTAATTGTTTGTTTGTTACAAGCTGAGCAACCCTTTTGAGGAAGTCAGGATGTTTTTCCGCTAACCAATCAAATAGTGAACCTGTATAGTGAAGCGAGATGCGCACATGAGGATGTCTCTCCAGTGCTTCTAGCATGGGAAGATACGAGTCCTCATACACTTGTTGGAACACCCATGGGAAATTCCCAACGGGCTGATGGTTGTGAAGCAGAAGTCCAAGATGAATAGTATTTTGAGATTGTGGCTTGATTATCATGAATTTCCATCCTCTATGAGCTTTAGTATGCCACTCCATTTTTGTTTTAATATATATGACTTATGATAGCATAATATATGTACCTTAAACTTATTTCAATCTATGCTGTTTTCGTGTGCGTGTTTTGAGAGTTTCAGATGCTATCTTCTTGCGTTAAAAGTTGGTATACTTTTCGCTATATGTATGAAGTGGATTGGTGGGCGTCCAGATGCTGTGGAAAACTATGGATTGCATAGCGCGCATATTGAAAAAATGGCCGATGGTAACATCTAACAGAGTAGCCAGGTTGTTAAGTATGGGAACACTCAAATTATTACTTGTCGATGATCATGGTCCTTTGCGTAAGGCGCTCTATGAAGGCTTAGACGCGACTGGGGAGGTGCGGGTTGTTGGTGAGGCAGCAACTGGCCGCGAGGTGGTGGCACGGGCCCTTGAATTGGATATAGATGTTATTTTGATGGATGTGCAGTTGCGCGATATCGAGGAAGGACGTCGGGCACTGAGTGGTGTTGGAGCTGCTGTTGCGATCAGGCGTGAGCGTCCGCGTATGCCGGTAGTATTTTATTCAATTCAGGATGATGATGAGTACTATCGTGAATTTCGTGCTTCTGGCATTCTGACGCATTATGCGTATGTACGTAAGAGCAATTATTTACTACCTCGTATGCTTATTCCTTTGTTGCGCGACGCTGTAAGCGGGCGTAGCTTGGTTGATCCTGAAATTGAGGATCGCGTGCAAGAGGTACGCGATCTCGATGAGCAATCTCCACGGGCTTTGTTGGAGCCAAATGAATTGCGCGTGGCAGAGTTAATGGCTCAAGGAATGACGAACGAACAGATTGCGACGCGCTTAAATCTTCATGATAAGCGTGCTGTCAGTAGGACGAATGGACGAATTTATGCCTCCTGGGGATTAAGTGAGAATGCTGTTGATGATAAGGTCGCTCGTGCACGCGCTACACTTATTTATATGCTTAATCGTATGGTGATGTGGGATGAAAATGGAGTGGCATTAGTGCAAGATCGTCGTGGCGCATGGATCCCCTTATACAAAGAAGAATAATTATGGCAACGTTTTTTTTTCATACTCCTACTTTTTTTCTACAAATAGCTGCTTTAGCGCTCTCAATTTTTAATTTGATCGCTTTTCTCTGGTTAGCCTGTACTGTATGGCTCAATGGCGATCGCCGTAGCATGATTGCTCGCGTTGGGGTAGTGGGTCTAAGTCTGGTTGCGCTTTTTTTCTTTATCCAGTCGCTCTTGATCTCTGGACCATTATCAAGGAGCACTGGACCGATTACTACAGAAATTTTGTGGCATCTTATCTGGTTTCCTGCGCTTGGGGCACCATATATCTGGTTTGTGATTGGACTCTACTATGCTTCGTTTCTCAATGACAAGTGGCGACAGCGACGGCCTTTTCTGTTACTGAGTAGCGCTGTATTAGGATGCGGAGTCCTGTTCATTTTATTGTCTCATCAATCGATATTTACGTTTCAAAAGACGTTGCTACTGCTGGCATATAGTAATGATGCTGTTAGCACAATTCATGTCGGCGTATTTTCTCCAATGATGTGGCTGTCCATTTTGTTTTTGCTTTATGTAACTTTCTGTGCCATTGGGCCCTGGTTTACGCCTGCTCGCGTTGGGCGTTTGTTGATGGCTCTATGGCATTTTGGTATTCTGCGCGCAAGTACCATTTCTGTGCGTCGTACGCTGGTGGACGCTTTCTGGCAGGATCAGATGAAGGCTGAACAGCTTGATGAACCTATGCTTTCCTGGCATTTGGCACGCCCAATTTTATTATTGGCTGCGCTCTTGATGGTGTGCTTGATCGGGAGTTTGGGGTTGTTGGGTGTCTGGGCGATAGTTAATTGGCTTAGAATAGGAGGAAGTAGTAGGGTGGCTGTGCTTCCTACCTCTGAGTTGGATACTATTCCAATGAATCTGATCATTTTAGATGTGTATGTAACAGGATGTGTTGCGCTTATTGTTTTGTTGATTGGATATTCAATTGTGCGGCATGGTATTTTAATTGAACGACCTCTAGCTCGCCGTGGTTTCTTTGAGCAATGGCGTGGCGTTGTACTTATGGCGACAACGATTGCACTCTTTATTGCGCTCTTACGACTGGCAACGAATAGTTCACTGGGGAGTTTACTACTCATTACCTGCATTGCGACCGGAGCATACGCTTTGTTTACCTGGAGTAGTTATACTGCCCATGATCGCTATGTAGCTCTTCTTGGTCCTTTTTTACATAATACAGGTATGCGCCATTGGCTCAATACCGACTTGAAGAAGACCGAAAAAAATATGGAGGAGCTTTTCTTCCATCTCTGTAAAGAAGTATTAGAAGTACGCTGCGCTCGCCTGGTTATACTGTCAGGTCCTGTCCGCCGGAGCTTTGTCTATCGTTGGTCGATTGTTGATATCCCTGCTGTATCTGAGCTACCAGGAGAAACGGGTTCAAATGAACTTATCCTGGATTGGAGTAACCGTCATCAACGTTTACGCTCAGATTTTCATGCTTATCGTATTCAGATCGCAATTCAAGGCTTGCCAGTTATTTGTTGGGTTTTACCAATTTACAACGAATTGGGATTAGTGGCCAGGCTCTATCTGGGTCCTCGTGAGGATCGAGGCGCATTTACTAATGAGGATATGGATCTGGCTCAGGCATGCGGGCAGCGTATTCTAGATACTTTACGGGATCATGAGGCAATGTTAGCAGTAGCCAGTCTTTTACGGAGACGTATCGTTGATGTGAAGTTGCTGGATGCCCAACAAAGGAGAGTGTTGCATGATGAGACATTGCCAATGCTTCACCTTGCACTCTTGCGTCTGGAGACGCTGCGTTTTCTCAATGCTCACAATGATACGGCCCCCGAACGTTCTGCACAGGTTCTCGATGAGGCAGTTGAATCGATTAGCGATGCGCATCGTCAATTGGCATCCATGATGCGTGCTATGTCAACTGGAGCGCCTCATCGCTTGGAGCGTGATGGTATGATGTCTGCTATTCACACCATGCTTGAGCAGGATTTTCAGCATGCTTTTGATGCGGTGGAGTGGCAGGTAACTGAGGAAACGGCGCGTTTCATTGACGATCTGGTTCCTCCTGCGATTGCTGAGCTGATCTTTGCCGCTGTGCAGGAGGCGTTACGTAATGCCGCTCGTCATGCGCGTGGTAGCGATGTACACCGTCGCTTGCGCCTGACGCTCTCTGCCTCATGCAGTTCAGATCTGGAGGTACTCGTGACCGATGACGGCGTTGGAATTGTCTCATCCAATAGTTCAACCACCGGAACTGGTGGTGGCCTTCTGACACATAGCGCCTTATTGACGATTGCAGGAGGTGGCGTTACCGTAAAGACAACTCCTGGCGCAGGAGTAAGTGTGCGTATATATATCCCTATAGGATCACTATCCGACACTTTCATGTTCTCACGGACACCTTCGGAGCCTTGGGTTTGGCCTCATCGGAAAGAACATAAGGCGTAGGACTCAATTCCTCGCGCATCTTACGTAGTTTCGTAAGGAAGTCATCAGAGGACAGTATATTTGATTCTCTCCCGCTGAGCATCGCGTAGAGTGTCGCGTACGCTGTCTCCTTGGCCTCAGGGCTTTTTAATTTTCCACCAGAGACCCTAAAAGACAAAAGGATGAGAACCTGTTACAGTGATGATAACAAAACGTCACGAAACGAGGACTCACCCTAGATGAACTATAACATAGTCAATGAAGCCAGGGAATTGGCAGGATGGAACGCGGAGAGCGAAGCATTCTCGATCTATCAGGCCATGATGAAACTCACAGATACACGAGGAAAGAATGGAAAGAGATATTCGTTAGCACTCATACTGACCTTTGTCCTGCTCGCGAAAATGGCAGGAGCAACGACGCTGCAAGCGATAACTGATTGGATACGGTACCGTAGCCCCTGGTTGCAACAGGCCCTGCCCGAAACACGAGAGACGTTTCCTTGTGTCGCGACCTACAGTGCGCTCGGTTGATCCGGCCCAAGTCACGCAGGTCCTCATGGATGTGTTGACCCGTGTGCGGGCAGAGAAGCGAGCAAAGGATGAGCAAATGCATGTCGTCTTAGATGGCAAAACCTTACGTGGAACGCAAGATCATCTGGCAGAAGATCAAAAGAAAATGCATCACGTCAACTTCTACGAGGTCAAGACCGGAGTGATTCTGAAAGAACACATGGTCGCTGAAAAAGAGGGCGAGTTGACCCAGGTGAACGAGTTTCTTACGCCTCTCTTGCTTCAAGGGCGCATTATCAGTGCAGACGCCCTCTATACGCAGAAGAGTATCTGTCAACAGATTATCGCTTTGGGAGGGAACTATCTCTTCTTTGTGAAAGGGAACCAGCCCACGTTACAGGAAGATTTGCGCCTGTTCTTTGACGAACCCCCTCTCGATTGCGTGGATTGGCGGACCGACTCCACCGTTGACCAGGGTCATGGACGCCTCACAAACCGTCTGATCCGGGTCTCCACTGAACTCAATGACTTTCTCGCTCACGATTGGTACGAAATCAGACAAGTCTTTTGCTTACGCCGACGAGTCGAGTATCCGCTGAAATGCACGCAAGAATACGTCTATGTCATCACTAGCCTCACTCCCAAGCAGGCTGATCCTTTGCGCCTGCTCGATGTGATTCGCAACCACTGGTCGATCGAAAATCGTTTGCATTACCGTCGCGATGTCGCGCTCGCTGAGGATGCCTGCCAAGTTCGCAAGGGTTCTGCACCTCACGCTCTTGCGGCCCTCAATTCTTTTGTGTTGGCGCTCTTCGATTTCTGTGCCGTTACCAACGCCAAGCAGCATATGAGATACTTGGATGCCCAGCCTCTTCACGCTGTTCGTCTCTTGCTTAAGTCTCTCGGCGAAAATTAAAAAGCCCTGACTTTAGAAGGGTTGAATCCCCACTTCGTTTGCTAGGTCAACGGGATCTCTCCCCATCGCCCAGGCTAACCGGAAAAAGTCACTAGCATCGAGAGTCCTCACCATGCCCTTTCTTATTTGAGAGACTTTCCCTCGATAGAGTCCAGCTTTAGCGCTAAAATCAACATCCGTCATCCCTCGCTGTGTAAGATAACTTGTGAGTAGCCTACCCAAGGCTAACGCTTGCCCTTCAGTCATGTCTACCGCTCCTCCGTTCGTCCTGCTTTTGTGCTGATAACTATTATACTACAGATGTTAAGTGTACATTCTCAAAGGAAACAATCCCATGAAACAACCATCGCTACCTATCAATGTAACCGCTCTTACAACCCCCTCAGCACCACGTCAGACCCGCGTAGGCCGTCATCATGCCGCCGTTACCTCAAGAGATAATGGACGGAATGGTTGATGTAGAAAAGGCGCATTACGAATACTTTCGTGACAGCTACTTATAAGCCTACGTTAACAAGTACGGGAAGCAACCCACACCAACGGCCCACATCTGCATACAGCAAGCGATTCTCGACTACATTAACCTGCTACGCGTGCAAGCTGAACAGCTCAGTACCGGGAAGATCATCAGCCAAGCAAGGCAACATCCTGGGACTAACGTGCGAGCCTGGTTAGCTAGCGTCGGACTTCAGGAACGAGACTTAGAAGCTCCGAAGAAGGTTGAAGATGAGAAGTCAGGTCTTCGCGCTACTCTGCTCGGCCTTTCTTCAAACTAGGAGTTGTAACCGTAGTTACATCTTACTCCTCAGGCAGTATGCATGTACTGTTGTACCTTGTGATGATTAGCTCAGAGCTAGGCCAGCAAGTTCTCAACGCTCCGCTTGAGGCAAGTCTGACAAAAGCCCAGACGGATGCCGCTACTGCTCAAAAGACCCTAGCTACAGCACAAGCACAGTTGCTTGGCCTAGGGAAATAACTGTCTGAGCTAAAAGTCGCGCAGCCTGTCAGTACTACGGAAATGAAAACACAACTCACCAGCGCTTCTGCCGCTCTCACAGACGCTCTAGCTCTCATCAAATAGGAGGTCAGTATGACCATTGATGCAACAACCGTCACGTATATCCTTGCAGCGTTCCCTGTCGTGCTCCCTATCGTTCAGGGGATTGTCCAGCAATTACTGAAGTATATCGAGTCGAAGATGTCATCTGCACAGCTCGCGCAGGCTGAGAAGTATGTCGGACTAGCTGTAACTGCGATAGAACAAACGGTACAAGATTTGCCTGGGGAAAATAAGAAAGCTCAGGCCGAGGCGTTGATCTCGACGCTTCTAAAGGACGCGAAAGTGTCAGTGTCTCCCGCTATAATAGATTCTCTGATAGAGGCAACTGTCAGCCAGTTATCCGCGTCTGGTATGAGAGCTACCACGAAACTCGTCCCCGCTATCCGCTAGTTGATAGACACGTAAGCCCCCGGCCTCCGTAAGAAGGTTCGGGGGCTTATTTTTATTCGTTAAAGCTTTCGATTATAGTTTCTATGAGGCGTCGTGCTTGTCGGCGCTTGTGGTCAGGAACACGCGCAAGTACTTGGTCCATTGGATCTCTCATCGGCGCCTCAACAAGGTACCGCAAGTTGGTGTACCAGCGTGAGTACTTAGGGTCTTGTATGTGACCCTTAACCTTATCCTCAAGGCGCAGCATGTCTAGTAACGTTTGGATAGGTGTATCTAGCGCTAAACTGTACAACACCAGCGCATTAAAACTTGCGGATGATATAGGTATAGACCTATAAAGGCGGCTAACGGTCATCTGATGGAGTCCCGCGTACTCCCCAAATTTCACTTGGGATTTCCACCCTTGCTGCTCGTACTTCTCTCGGAAATATCTTGCAAGATTTATACCTTCCGCGTCGGTGTAATCAATTCTATCGCTCACTCGCTCATCTCCCGTTCAGGATGCAGATATAACTGCTATGATTAGAGTGTAACTTAAAACACACATGCTTGTCAATAGATTATAGTAAATATACTGCGATACGGGTATTTTACATTGATTTATGCATTTGTTTGTGATATGTGGTATAAAGTAGGGACATAAAGTATAAAGTAGGGACATAAAGGAGTAGGCATGAGAGCAGTAGGATATATACGGGTATCATCCAGACGGCAGGAACAAGAAGGAGCATCTCTCGAAAGTCAAGAAAAAGCCGTAAGGAAGTATGCCACCGATCGCGGGTATACTCTTGTGGATATCGTCTCTGAAACGTACTCAGGGTACTATCTGCGAGAGAGGAAAGAGCTTGCGAAGGTTCGGGAGATGGTCAGGTCGAAGAAAGTTCAGGTCGTGCTCGTGAATTCTCTCGACAGGCTTTCAAGGGATTCTATGCACCAAGCAGTATTGATGCACGAGATGATAGAAAATGCGGTAGGACTAGAGTCTGTTACCGAAAAGATTGATCAGACGCCTATTGGGCAAATAATGCGACAGATGCTCAGTATGGTAGCAGCGATAGAAAGAGAGAAGACAGTTGAGAGGACACAACGGGGACTGAATAACAGGGTTGAAAGTGGGGTTCTTATAGGAGGCGGCCCAGCAAAGTACGGATACAATTGGTCGGAAGATCATACACGCTATAATACAAACCCTGTGCAAGCGGAGGTAGTAAGAAAGATATTTCAACTCTACCTTGAAAACTATACGGTACGCGGTATCGCTTCGTACCTCTGTGACAATGGAATTGCGTCTCCAGCAGGTAAGCTATGGGGAGTCTCGACGGTGAGTAGAATACTCACCGATGAGTTCTACAAGGGAGTTGCCTCGAATCTTCGTGTCAAGTGGATACTTGTTGACGGGAAGAAGAAAAGAATCCCACACCCTAATCCCACTCCTCTACCACCTGGCATTGTTCCTATCATTGTAGATTCCTCTGTGTGGTCACAGGTCGCTAATAAGAGAGAGGGAGCTAAACAAGACTCAGCAAGGCACAATCCGGAAGCCGAGTCCGCTCTCGTGCGTTCAGGCTTCGCTGTGTGCGGGTACTGCGGAAAGGTGATGCAGGTCGTACGACACCACTACGTGGACAAACGAAACGGCAAGCCCCACGCGGACCAGTATGCTTGCGGGTCAACGGGAGTAAGAAACACCTGTAGCCGCCCACGTGTATCCGTAAAGGTTATCGATACCGCTGTCTGGACGTTTGTGGAAAATATACTCAATCACGTAGATTCTATCGCCGCTGTATTACTGGATGATGACACTAATGCTGAAAACGCCTCGGCCCACTTACAGACGGTAGAGCAGCTCATAGAACAAATCGAGCAAGAACAGGACAGGCTGTTTAAAGACCTCAATGGACTGACGGGGAGGGTGAGAGAGCTAGTGTTAAAGCAGTTAAGCTACTTAGAGAAGCA
This sequence comes from uncultured Chloroflexia bacterium, assembly GCA_963699315.1. Lineage (GTDB taxonomy): Bacteria > Chloroflexota > Ktedonobacteria > Ktedonobacterales > Ktedonobacteraceae > Dictyobacter. Next base: position 442,586 of record OY969433.1, on the reverse strand, counting down.
ACTTACAGAGCTAAAATCAGAGAAGCTCGTAGTCGTACCAGATGCCAACAGAGAAGAGAATGAAAAATACGCTGTAGAAAACTTCCTGAAGAAATGCACAGAGATGAAGGGTAACTTTAGCACAATGATCTACACGGATAAAAGGGATGCGTTACGTTTTTTGGGTATCAAGGTACGTGTGTATAAGAAGTCGGATGTCGCGCAGGAAGCCTACGTCATAGAGGTAAAACCGAGGATATCGGAGATAGTCAAACCTACAAATACTGTGCATTGTGTTCCTGTATCACTCACTATAGATACTCTGCGGTAAAAATGCATTTTCCTCGTTCAAGCGAGCTATTTTTTGACACGCCTGTTGATTTTCATGAGCTAGCTCACTACTCAATTGGTGCCTCTATCCCCTGGTGTTTGTCCCGTTTCTTTTATACACTTGGCTTAATATAAGCTGGATTGATTGTTTATGCTTCAGATGAATTGATCCGTTTATGTATAGCGAATGCTACCTGAAGAGGGTTTAGAAGACATCTCTAGCATAGAGTAACTATTTCAAGGGAGGGTTATGTTCATGATTTTGATTACAGGGGCAACTGGTTTTATCGGCCGACAACTGGTGGCTCGTCTTGTTGTTCAGGGAGAGCGACCACGTTGTCTAGTTCGTGATGTTCAACAGGCTGCGAGTGTTCTGCCAGTCAATGATGTTGAACTGGTTCAGGGAGCTACCACACAGCCTGCTACGTTAGTCGCAGCAGTCAGTGGGGTTGATATGATTGTTCACACAGCGTTTATGACCGCTGATCGGAAGCAATCTGAAGGCAACCATTATGAAGAAACAAATGTAGGTGGCACTTCAAATTTGATTTTGGCAGCGAAAGCTGCTGGTGTTGCTCGCATGATAGAAATTAGTGGTCTGGGAACGAAACCAGATAAGTCTGGTAGTTATATGCAAGGTCGCTATCTGTCTGAGAAGATGCTGATTGATAGTGGCTTGGCTTGGACTATTATTCGTCCTTCGGTCCTCTTTGGCAAAGGATCTCCTTTCATTAAAGGACTGGTAGATCTCATCAAGACATCGCCGGTGTTACCTCTGCTTGGAGGTGGTAAGATCAGATTCCAACCAATTTATGTGGAGGATGTGATAACGGTAATTACCAGAGTATTAGCTGATCCTGAGCATACAAGCGAAAAAATTTTTACCATTGGTGGCCCCGATTATTATTCTTTTTCGCGCATTTTAGACTTGCTTTTGCAGGCCACGCATACGTTTCGCCCTAAAATCTATGCACCGATGCCATTAGTTGGTGTTGGGGCTGCCGTGATGGAAGCAGTTTTGCCTAAACCTCCATTGACAAAAGCGGCAATGGCACTTTTCGCTTCCGATAATATAACCGATTTGAATAGTGTAGAACGGGATTTCGGTTTTAAACCACAATCTTTCCAAATATATCTAGAGACGCAGGGCGTTTAAAGGGGAAATACAAGCAAATAGTTGCTATGCTATAATGGGTGGGCATATTCGTTTAGTGTGTATATGTTAGCGGGTAAGCTCACTTTTTGTGGCTGTCAGGATTCCACGAATGCTATCAGATCTACAATTTTATGTGGATATTGTAAATATAAATATTGCGTTATATGTTTTTTCTATTCAGATTTAGAGGGAGGAATTTGGGTGGTCTCTACTGATTTGTCTGGAAAAACGGGCGATGATTTACGCGCTATCAGCGAAGCGGTGATCCGCATGTCACGTCTCTTGCATGAACATTCTCAAAAACTAGAAATTGCTGTTGAGGGAAAGTTCGCGCACGATAGCGGTGACCCTCGTGTACGACTTTTGAGTGATGCATTACATGTCAGTCGTGTTGCTGATTTGGAGCTTGGTCGTATCTACCAGGCCATGCAGCGTACCGCTCAAGCTGCTCAAGTACAGCCGAGGATTACTTTACCATCGCCTTCTTTATCCAATGGGATTTTTGAACGCGAACGTGAGGTGTTGACAACGAGCATTACGAACCTGGAGCAGGAACGCAATGAGTTAGAGACCTTGTCAGAAATCGCTCGTACTCTTAATTCTACCTTGGAATTTGATGAAGTTCTTTCGCTTGTTATGGATCGTGTGATTCAGTTCGTGAAAGCTGAGCGTGGTGTACTTACTTTGGTAAACCCATCCTCTGAGGAGCTAGAATTTTCGATCGCTCGCGATAAAAATGCAAATACCATTTCTGAGAGCGCGTTTGCAACTGCCCAGATTAGTCGTAATACGATTAAAAGGGTTATTCGTACGCGTGAGCCTATGTTGACGGATGATGCACAGGCCGATGATATGCTAAAAGCTCAGGAAAGTATTATGATTTTTGGTATTCGCTCTATTATGTGCGCTCCTTTGATTGTACGTAATAATTGCATCGGTGCGGTCTATGTGGATAGTCGTTTTAATACACAGCTGTTTCACTCCAAGCATCTGCAACTATTGCTGGCGTTTTGTAATCAAGCGGCTATTGCTATTGATAATGCTCGCCTTTTTGCTGATTTGAATAAAGCTATACGTACAGTGCGCGAAGACAAACAATATATGGATAATATTTTTGGTTCTATCGCGAATGGTGTTATTACAACAAATGCTGAAGGCATGATTACAACATTCAATGCGGCTGCCAGTATTATCTTGCATATTCATCCTGATCGTGCGCTAGGGAAACATTATCGCGAGGCGTTTAATGTCTTGCCACTGAATGTAGGCATTATTGATATGCTCATGAATGCGCAGAAGCATTATGAACATGGTACGTTGATCAAACAAGCGATCAATTGTAGAATACCAGGGCGAGAGCGCGATGATGTTGTAAGTCTGAATTATTATGTGAGTTCGCTTCGTGATGTGCAAGGGGCTCATATTGGTATGGCTCTGGTCATCGATGATCAGACGGAATTAAAACGCTCGGAAGCGCGTGTCAAGCAGGTGCGCAGTATCTTTGAACGCTACGTGCATCCTAGCGTGGTTGAGCAGCTCATTCGCGATCCTATGGCTTTGAAGCTGGGTGGTGAAACAAAAGAAATCTCTGTAGTTTTTGCCGATATTCGTGGTTATACGCGTTTAAGTGAGAGCATGGCTCCCGAAGATGTCATGCATTTGATTAATCGCTATCTCAAAATCATGTGCGATGCAATCTGGGAAGAGTCTGGTACATTGACGGCTTTCCAGGGAGATGCCTTGATGGCAATTTTCAATGCTCCTCTGGCCCAGTCTGATCATGCTTCACGGGCGGTACGCGCTGCTTGGAAGATGCGCCTGGCTGTCCTTGACTACCAGCGCTCTCAGCCCCAGGAGATACAGGTTTCTTTTGGTATCGGAGTGAATACAGGGCTTGCTACTGTAGGCAATGTGGGAGCTCAAGAGCGTTTGCAGAATTATACTGCGATTGGTGATGCTGTGAATGTGGCTTCTCGTTTGCAGAATAATGTGACTGACAACAATATTCTGTTGAATGACTTGACCTTCCAGCAGGTACAGCAAGAGGTACATACTGGCAGAGCTTTTTCCCTCTCGGTGAAAAATAAGAGTGTCCCTTTAACTGTGCGTTACCTGATGGGAGTGCTCTAAAGGCTTTTGCGAAGCACAAAGCCTTTGTTTTGGAGGCGTATAAAGCCAAACCATTCGTAGAGCTGGTGCGCATGATGGTTTTCCTCCTGTGTGTTGAGCATAATACGTGTGGCGTGAGCTCTCTCAAAGAAGCGAATCGCCTCAGTCATTAAGCGAGCTCCAACACCTTTGTGCTCGGCTGATGGGTGGACCGCAATACGGACGAGGTAGCCATAATCCTCATCCAGAGCATTAAACTGATATCCCACCACCTTACCTGCTTGTTCTGCAACCACGAAGTAAGGATGAGTGGAAGCCACATCGTAAAAAGATGTGGCATCGTAGCGCCAGAAATCTTCAAAGCAAGCCTCCTCAATAGCGAGAAGACTGAGCGTATCGTGTGTGAGATCGACAGGACGTATGATTACCTCTTGATTTCCCTCTGTTGGGACTTTGTAATCGAATTTGTCGTAAGAGTAAAGGTTTTGATAAGGAATAAAGCCCCGTGTTAAGAGCAGAGCACGTAACCAATCGTTGTTGGCGTCATTACCTGAGTAATTAAAAGAGCGTATCCCCTGGGATAGCAATTCCACATATAACTGATCTAGCAGCGTGGAGAGAATGGAACCATAGTCCTTACTCTCAGTCCAGCTTACACCAAAGCCGCCGAACCAGGCGAAGGGTGTTTTGATGATCTGTGAAAGGATAAATCCATAGAGCGTTGTGTCGTGCCACAGACCAACCGCTGGATACCGTTTAAGTAACAGAGGTAACTCACTTAGCGTAAAACGCTGATACACATATTCAGATGTACGCAAAAGGCGCTCGATAGCTGGTATATCATTATGGTTGAGTGAACGTACCTGTCTTTGTTTATTTGACATATACCCTCTGTATATAAAATGTAGTTTCTGCAAAATTCCTTATGTTTACGTCGCGAAGATAACGCCACTTCTGACAATAAATAGCATATCTCTTTTCACAGAAGGAGACCTCGATGATATGTAGAGGTCATCCTTGCATCTATCATTCTGCTTTGTCATCCTGGCAACAGCTTGTTGTATCCTCGACTGGTGCTTCCTGGACTGGCTCGGACGCTGCTGGTCCTTTGATCTCACGGCGAAGTTTTTCAATATCCGGTTTGGGTTTATTGCGCATGCGATAGCCCGTTAGTTGATGAATACGACGTAACTCACTAATCAAGACATCCGTGTTGATCTGATTCGTGATATCAGGAGCCGGACCATAACTATCGATAGCCTCAGCTCCACCTAGCAGCTGATTTATGCAGGTTGCGGCACCTGAGGCGACTGCTTGAAGATCGTAGCCTCCTTCTTGCACCATGATAACTTTGCCATCACATAAGGTATCTGCCAATTTGAGAATGATCTCATTTAATTTAGCAAAGCCCGCTATGGAGAGTCGCATTCCTGGTGGGAGTAAGCCTGTCTGACTTTCTGCTTCTTTCCAATGGGCATCAAAACCAGCTGATACCAGGATCAACTGAGGATTAAAACGATCGGCGGCTGGCGCGAGTATCTGACGGAACAAGGGGTCATAAATTTCAAAACCTGTTTGAGCCGGAAGAGGAATATTGATCGTTGTACCTTCACCGGCACCCTCGCCTCGTTCGTCAGATAGTCCTGTTCCAGGAAAAAACGGAGACTGATGAATTGAGAAGTAGAGTACACGTGGATCTTCATAGAACATTTCCTGTGTACCATTGCCATGATGGACATCATAGTCAATAATCATAACGCGCTCAAGCCCATAATGCTCAATGGCATAGCGGGCTGCAACTGCAACATTGTTGAAAATGCAGAAGCCAAAGGCTGCTTCAGCTACTGCATGATGTCCAGGCGGGCGAACCAGGCAGTAGGCGTTGTTTATCTCGCCTTTCATGATCGCATCGATAGCGGTCAACGAGGCACCAGCAGCCTTACAAGCTGCTTCATAGGTTTTTGCAGACGCATACGTATCAGTGCCAACTTCTATTATTGCCGGGCTACCATTGGCTATTGTAGCTTCAGCTGCTTGTTTACTTGCATTTTCGATTTCTTGAATATACGTACGCTCATGGACAGTCGCGAGTTCATCAACGCTAGCAGCGCGAGGAGCAAGAAGCACAAGATCGTCGCGTTCAAGCCACTTAAAAGCGTCGACGTACCTTATCGCCATCTCAACTCTTCGTGGCCCTTCTGGATGACCTTGAGGCACGAGATGTTCAAGAAATATTGGATCATAGACGAGTGCCGTAGTCATACATTTCCTTTATGTGTGCAGGCAAACCTGTAAGGTGCCTGAATATATACTAGATAGAATACCCAACTCAGGCTGAGCTTGAACTGGATATTCCAATGATATGTTTACAATACCTTTTTAACTAAGGCTGGAATATCAAAAATGGTATCAGCAACTGGAACGCCTGCAGCCTCGAAGGCTGCAACCTTTCCCTGTGCTGTCCCTGTATTGCCAGAGATAATAGCACCGGCATGTCCCATGCGTTTGCCCGCCGGAGCAGTGCGTCCCGAAACAAAGGCGATCACAGGCTTACTCATCGTTTTGATGAACTCAGCTGCATCTTCTTCATCGCTACCGCCGATCTCTCCGCACATGACAACAACTTTGGTTTGTGGATCTTTCTCAAAGAGAGCTAGATAGTCTACAAACGTTGAGCCGATGATTGGATCACCACCAATGCCAATACATGTAGACTGGCCTAAGCCAGCTCCTGTGAGCAGAGAGACGACTTCATAGGTCAACGTGCCAGAGCGTGAAATGAACCCCACTGGACCCGGATTGAAGATCTGATAAGGAATAATACCAATCTTTCCAAAGCCTGGCGTACACATACCCGGGCAGTTCGGGCCAATCAGCAGGGCCCCCTTTTCACGTACGACAAGCATTGCTCGTGTCATCTCAATCACCGGAATGCCCTCTGTAATACAAACGATGAGTTTAATTCCGGCTGATGCAGCCTCCTCAATGGCATCTGCGGCACCTGCTGGTGGTACAAAAATACAACTGGCATCAGCATTAGTAGCAGCTTTTGCTTCGAAGACAGTATCGAAGACTGGCAATCCCTCTACTGTTTGTCCACCTTTCGAAGGCGTGACACCGCCTACGACATGGGTACCAGCTGCGAGCATGTTACGTGTATGATATTGACCTTCGCGCCCAGTGATGCCCTGTACAATGACCCGTGTTGTATTATCTAAAAGAATACTCATGTTTTTTTACAGTCCTTTTTCCGTTCGAGCTATCGCGGCTACAATCTTCTCTGATGCATCGCGCATATCTTTGCCCCAATCAAGTCCTGCATCTTTCAGCAAGGCGCGTCCCTCTTCTGCTCCGGTACCTGAGAGGCGTACGACCATGGGTAAACCCTTAGGAAGTTCTTTTTGAGCCATAATGACACCTTTGGCTACCTCTTCACCACGGGTAATACCTCCGAAGATGTTGACGAGGATGCCTTTGACCTGGGGATCGCGTGCTACAAACATGAGCGACTTGTACATGATTTCAGCTTTGGCACCGCCACCGATATCGAGGAAGTTAGCTGGTTTCCCTCCGGAACGGGCTACCATATCTAGCGTCGTCATAACCAGGCCTGCTCCATTGCCAATGATACCGACATCGCCATCCAACTTCACATAGGTCAGACCAGCTTTTTTGGCATCGTATTCAAGTGGATTGGCCTCTTCTGGCTCGGCCCAGGTAGCATATTCTTTCTGACGATATAGAGCATTATCATCAATCGTGATCTTGCCATCAGCCGCGAGCACCTTGCCATCGGCCGTATAAGCCAGCGGATTGATTTCGGCAAGATTGGCATCGCTCTCGATAAAGGCTTTGCCTAAAGCCGTTAGAATAGCGGCTGCCTGGCGTAAGACATAAGAGGGGAAGCCAGCACGAGCGACAATATCTAGTGCTTCAAAATGGCGTAGCCCCCAATGCATATCGATAGGCTGCTTGATGATTTTCTCCGGCGTGTTCTCTGCCACCTCTTCAATGTCGATACCGCCAGCGGTCGAGACCATCACAACGGGGGCTTGCGTCTTGCGGTCAAGGACAATACCCAGGTAGTATTCTTCTTTGATATCGATTTTGGAGGTAACAAGGACCTTGTCGACGATCAAGCCTTTAATATCCATACCCAGGACTCGTGAGGCCGCCTCACGCGCCTGTTCTGGCGTATCGCCAAACTGGATGCCGCCAGCTTTGCCGCGTCCACCGACGTAGACCTGGGCTTTGATGACAACCGGTTCGCCCAGTTCGCGGGCAATATTTTCGGCTTCTGCTGGAGTATAGGCGACTTTACCGGGTTGTACCGGAATGCCATACCGGGCCAGAATACTTTTGGCCTGATATTCATGAATCTTCAAAATAGTTGCTCCTTGTGATAGATGTCGTACATCTTCGTACTCCCTGCTATTCTAAAGAATAGACGTATTTTGCGCAAGATAGCATGGAATATATTAATTGTCTGCCTCTGATCTAGTACCGAGACGCAGAATATACAAGCAAGGCTTACTGTATATTGATCGATGATTTTTTAGAGCCCTTGAGCGCTTGAATGCGCTGATGGGGAGACAATTGCTATCACGATCGGATGGCGCATACGCTATTCCTTGTGATCAGGATAATTTTCTGCGCCGATCTCTGTCATTATATGACTCAGCTAATAGTCAGTCAATGAAGGATGTATCTTTTATTGTATTTCGATGCAAAAAAGAATCCCCAAACTGCGTGCTGTGTTTCCTGTACGCAATTTGGAGTTCTGTTGCTTGATAGTGTACGTGCTTGTGGAATTGTTAATCAAGCACTAGCTTCGAATAAAAGCAAGAACCTCATCGCGTCTCTGTTCTAGCTGGAATTTATCTTTGGCTTCAAGGTTTAAGCGCAGGAGTGGTTCTGTGTTAGATGAACGAACGTTGAACCACCAATCGCCATAATCGAAGGTCAAGCCATCAAGATCATCAACCGTTGTGGCCGTACTGCCAAAGTGCTCTTTTAAAGCCTGAATCTTCGCTTTAGCATCCTTGACAGTGCTATTAATCTCGCCACTGCGGAACCTGTTGTCAAGCGGCTTGATAATCTCCGAGAGTGGTTTATTTTCAACCGAGACGAGTTCAAGCATAATCAGGAGTGCGATCAGGCCTGAGTCGGCGAACCAGTTGTCGCGAAAATAGAAGTGCCCAGAGTGTTCACCACCGAAGATGCCATTGGCTTCGCGCATCTTGGCTTTGATAAATGAATGACCAACGCGGGTACGGAGTCCTTTGCCCCCTAACTTTGCAATCAGTTCAGGAACACTTTTGGAGACGATCAGGTTGTAGAGTATGGTTGAGCCTGGATTCTTTTTGAGAAGGCTATTGGCGACCATCGCTGTGACCATCGAACCATCAACTAAATCGCCGTGTTCGTCGACTGGGAACATACGATCGGCATCGCCATCGAAGGCTGCACCAATGTCCGCTCCGACTTCCCTTACTTTTTTCTGGACATCAACCATGTTTTCAGGTTCGATCGGACTGGCTTGATGATGTGGGAAGGTGCCGTCTAGTTCAAAATAGAGTGGAACGAGTTTGCAAGGCAGATGTTTAAAGACGCGAGGCATGATTAAGCCGGCCATACCGTTGCCTGCATCGATAACAACTTTCAACGGTTTAATCTTTTTGACATCGATAAAAGAAAGGGCATGTTGGACAAAATCATCGATAACGTCACGTTGCGTGATTTGTCCTTGCTGTTTCGGCTCAGCAAAGTTCCCGCTCACTGCTAGATCGCGGATATCTGCTAGACCCGTTTCCAGGCTGATTGGAAAGGCTTGCGCTCGGCAAAATTTAATACCGTTATACTTACCAGGATTGTGTGATGCCGTGACCATAGCGCCTGCGGCGTAATTAAATTTGCCGACTGCGAAATAGAGCCCATCAGTAGTAACCTGTCCTAGATCAATGACATTGACGCCCTGTTCGCTGATGCCACGAATCAAGGCTGCGGCGATTTGTGGAGATGAGACACGCATATCCCGGCCAACGGCGATTTCTGATACATTCAGGTATTGGGCAGCTGCGCGTCCAATACGGTAAGCTGTCTCTTCGTGTAAAGTATCTCCGTAGACGCCACGCACATCATACGCCCCAAAGATGGTTGGATTAACGGAAGTATGAGAGATATTCATGCTGTGTATGATTTTCTTCTTGTGTCATCCAGATAACTAGATGAAGAGAGAAAATCATCTCCTTTCTTCGCTAAAACTATATGCGGTGTGATTTCCATATTTCAAGTAGCACCCATGGTTCACCTGTACTGCGAGGATCATAGATTTGTCCAACCTCGACGAAACCAACCCTGGCGAATGCTCGTCGTGAAGGCTGGTTGGCTAGAGCGGTTTCAGCATAGACGCGTCGAATACCTGGTAACGTAAATAGGTAACGTACCAACGTGCGAATAGCTTCTGATCCATATCCGTGTCCCCATTTCGTTTTATCCCCCAATCCTAGTCCGATCTCAACTTGTCCCAGGCGATTATCGACGTTGAAGTAGGTAATCGTGCCAATAGGTGTTCTTATTTCGTCTTCGATGATAAACCAGAATTGGCGTCCATTTCCACGTACATAATTACGTTCGAATGTGGGCAGGAATTCCCCCATCGTACGTGAATAGGGCCGATGAATATCGTAATGCCAGACTTCATCATCGCGTTCCCAGTGAAAGACAAAATTCGTATCTTTCATTGAAGGATGGCGTAGATGAATACGCTCTCCCTGCAAGAGTGGCCCTCGTTCCTGCTCTGTTTTATTATCACGTTGTAATTCTGTCATACTAACCCCAGTATGCGTGCGAAGCTCGTTCCGGCTGGCAGAGCTTCAACATTAAATGCTTCAGCCAATGTTTGCCCCAGATCGGCGAACGTTGAACGCACCCCCAGATTGACCCCTGACTGAATGTTTTCCCCATAAGCTAATAAGGGAACGCATTCACGGGTATGATCGGTTCCACGATAGGTAGGATCAACACCATGGTCAGCGGTAAATAAAAGAACATCTCCAGGTCGCATTCGTTGTTGTACCAGCGGCAGCCACCGATCAACGTCGCGTAGAGCCTGAGCATAGCCCTGACTGTCTCGACGATGTCCCCATAGCATATCAAATTCTACCAGATTAACAAAGAGTAGACCAGTGAAGTCCCTCTCAAGCCAATCGAGTGTTGATGCCATACCCTCACGGTTTGTTTCTGTATGATTGCGTTGCGTGAGGCCACGCCCAGCAAACAGATCTTCAATTTTGCCTAAGCCGATTACATCTTTGCCCGCATCTTTTAAGCGATCCAACAGCGTAACACCAGTCGGTGCCAACGAAAAATCTCGTCGATGCTCAGTACGTTTGAAGGCTCCAACATCCCCAATAAATGGCCGGGCAATGACACGTCCAACCGCGTGATCGCCGGTAAGCATACTACGAGCGATCTCACATATATGATACAACTCGACGAGTGGAATGACATCCTGGTGGGCGGCGATCTGAAAGACGCTATCAGCAGACGTGTAGAGAATGGGATAGCCAGTGCGTACATGCTCTTCACCAAGTTCTGTGATAATCTCGGTGCCAGACGCAACCTTATTCCCAATAACTTTGCGTCCGATAGCCCGCTCAAATGCCGATACGACATCCCTGGGGAAGCCATGAGGATAGGTTGGCAGTGCTTGGGAGAGGACAACACCGGTCATTTCCCAATGACCCGTTGTGCTATCTTTACCAGCGGCTGCTGATGCCATACGCCCATAGGAACCAAGAACATTTTGCTGTGGTGGTGTGCCCAGAATGGGCGTGACGTTGCCTAATCCCAGGCTACCTAGATTGGGTAGTTGTAGACCCCCAATGGCTTGAGCGCAATGTTCGAGCGAACTAGCTCCGTTATCCCCATACATCTGAGCATCGGGATTTTCTCCTGCCCCAACGCCGTCAAGCACGATTAGAATTGCACGCCTCAGTTGTGTCATTATCGTATCCTTGTCATTTCCAGCTGGGCATAGTCTGCTAGTGGTCCGCCAATTAACGGTAAAGCATAGTCATAAAAAGCCTGTGTGACCATGGTTTTCTCTACATTTAAGAAATTGTCTGGTAGTAGACGTTGGACATTTGCAACCTTAGCTAGATCAGCTACGCCTGTCGTACAGTGATAGGTTGGCTCTGTTTGCCGTAGTAACGTTATCATCTTATCACTTTCACCATCCAACAGGGCCTGCACGCCTACTTTTCCAACAAGATAGGCTTCATCCCGGTCAGTGATAGAAATGTTGGTTGATGACATACGTTGGATGTCACCGGGTTTATCGAAGCGAGCACGAATCTTTAATTCGCGTTTGACTAGTTCTACCAGATATTGCGCAGCACCACTAAGGAGTGGATGCTGGAAGGCGTCCACTCCCACTTGGCCGGCGGTTCCAAGCGCTTGACCACTTTCATCGCGTATTGCTTCAGCAATGCTAATGACCACATAGCCGAGACGTCTGTAGATATCTTCGACCTGAGTTAGAAAGTGGCTCTCGTGAAACGGTTGTTCCGGCAGGAGGAGAATATGTGGTGCGTCCATTTCGCTACGTTTTCCCAGAGCCGTTGCCGCAGTGAGCCATCCTGCATCCCGGCCCATAGTTTCGATGACCTTGACCGGGTAATGCCAGGGAATTGCCAGCGTATTAAGTGTTGAGTCCTGCGTGGCCTGCGCCAGGAAACGGGCGGCACTTCCGTAGCCAGGACAGTGATCGGTGAATGGCAGATCGTTATCTATCGTTTTAGGTATGCTGATAATAAACAACTCATAATTTATTTGTTTGGCCACCTGTGCAAGCTGATGGGCGGTATCTGCAGAATCGTTGCCACCAATATAGAGCATGTAATGGATCTCGTAGCGCTGTAGGATCTCTATTGTGCGCTCAAGATCGTGTGGTTGTAATTTGTAGCGGCATGAGCCTAGAGCTGCGGATGGTGTATGGATAAGCCGTGACCAGATAGATATCGGTTGTTGGCGTAAGTCAATAATATCTTCTTTGAGTAGTCCCTCAATGCCATTGTGCATCCCATAGATGCCGCCAATACGGTGATCGGCGAAGGCAGCCTCAACTGCACCCACGAGACTGGCATTAATCACGGCGGTCGCACCGCCGGATTGTCCGATAATCAAGTTTCCAGATTGTGTTGAAGACAATACTATACCCTCTTTGTTTACTAACTGTCGGAGCTATGTTTTACCCGCGTCATTATAGCAATGCCAGCGTCCTGCGTCGAGTGCTAACGGTCAATTTCTTTGACGCTATTATTATTAAATTATTATAGCGAGTTGAAAAAGCTGCGTTTGCATGTTACGATACTGATTGCTCGCAAAAATGCTTCTATCAATCAGTTATGTTTGAATCGCTGCGAAGAAAGGATTTGGCATATGAGGCAAAAAATAATTCTTGATTGTGATCCTGGTCATGATGATGCGATTGCTATTTTATTGGCGGCACGTCATCCAGCGCTAGAACTGTTAGCGATCACAACGGTAGCGGGAAATCAGTCGGTGGAGAAGACTTCTTTGAACGCGCTCAAAGTATGTTCATTGGCACATATTGATGTGCCAATCGCTCAAGGAATGAAACAACCTTTGATTCGTTCAGCGCAGCATGCTGCTGATATTCATGGAGATTCTGGCATGGATGGTCCAGATCTTCCAGAACCTTCTCGTATGCTCCTGCCGCAACATGCGGTCGATGTGATAATTGATCTGCTTTTGCAATCTGATGGCGATATTGTGTTGGTGCCAACTGGACCGTTGACGAATATTGCGGCTGCGTTACGTCGTGAACCAGCGATCATTCCGAAGATTTCAGTCCATTTCGCTAATGGGAGGAGCGATTAGCGTAGGAAATGTGACAGCTAGCGCAGAATTTAATATTTGGACTGATCCTGAGGCGGCGGCAATCGTCTTTGCCTGTGGCCGGCCTATTACAATGGTGACATTGGAGGTCACACATCAGGCTCTGGCGACTGAGGAGATTATTCAGCGTCTCCTCGCTCTCCAGCGTCCGGTGCCTGATTTCGTCGTTGATCTCTTACGCTATTTTTCTGAGTCATATCGTCAAGTTTTTGGCTATGCGTCACCGCCTGTACACGATCCCTGTGCTGTGGCAGCAGTTATTGAGCCGGATATCATTTTATCCCGGGAGATGTATGTAGCGATTGAGACGATGGGGCAGTGGACAGATGGACGGACGGTATGTGATCTGTATGGCAAGACTGGTCTGGCGGCAAATGTCCGTGTTGGCTATGGACTGCAAGTAGAGCGCTTCTGGCAGATATTAATACAAACACTACAACTCTATGAATAACAGAAGAATCATCTCTCTCTATTTTATCCTCTGCTACGAGAAACGCATAGAAATAATTCTTCTGTATCGTACTATATCTGGTAATCCATTTCCCAGGGGTCTTTCCCATTCCAACCCTGTGTCAATTCTTGATGTTTTTCGAGCATCTCTCCACCTTTCACGAGGAGTTCTGCTGGTTTCGAGGCAACTACTGAATTGGGGGGGACTGACTCAAGCACCAGTGTCATCCCGCCAATCCTGCTACCCTTTCCGATCGTAATTGGCCCCAGGATGGCGGCACCGACGCCGATAGTGACGTTGTCTTCAATCGTTGGATGTCGCTTTGGCCTGCTCAATCGGCTAGGACGCCACCAGCCAGTGGCCCCCAGTGTGACTTGATGGTAGAGCATGACATTATCACCAATAATAGCCGTTTCGCCGATGACGACACCTGCTCCGTGGTCAATAAAGAAGCGCTTGCCGATCTGCGCCCCCGGATGAATTTCGATGCCACCCGTGATTGCGCGAGCGAATTGCGAGATCAAGCGTGGAAAAAAAGGAATGTGCGCATTATAAAAAGTATGAGCAACGCGATGGAAAAGGATAGCCCAGAAACTCTGATAGAGTATTGCTTCAAATATATTTTTACAAGCGGGATCTTTTTCAAAGATGACGTCGATCGCATCCGGCCAGGTCGTTTTCTGTCGTGGCGTTTTCTCGGGTATGGGAATGACAATGCCTGGCGGAAGTTCAGGTAACGACAAGATTTCTCCATCTCCGCTAGAGATAAAATCCTGATCGTTCTCTTGAGGTGTGCTCCCAGGAAGGTCTGGTTCCTTGGGGGCACTATAGGGTCCCTGTGACATACCTGTTAGTATCCTTTTCTCTCTCGATGACCAAATTCTTTTTATGTCTTCTCTTTGGAGTGTAGGACAGGGATATCTGCTTGTCAAGTCTCTTCGCATTTTCATACAGAACTTTTGGAAAGTTGTTGGTCTAAATTTTGGCCTTCACGCTCTATGGTTTCAAGCGATTTCCTTTTAGGCTCAGGTAGGCCAGTGTCATCAACTTTCCACGATCTTTACGGTTTGAATATTCACTCATCAAGGTCGAACTTACAGGATAATCACCACCAATACCAAAACCCAGGATTACACGAAAAATCATAGTTTTATCGACTTTAAAGACCAAATCATTTTAGGTATTGACAATTCGCAACAGGACCAGTATACTGTTGACGTGTTGAGAAACATACAATATGTATGGTGACCGTAGCTCAATAGGCGGAGCTCTGGATTGTGGCTCCAGTGGTTGTGGGTTCGAGCCCCATCGGTCACCCTTCAAAAGAGGCGATATATCTTATCAAGATGTATCGCCTCTTTATTCATTACCTGACGTATTGTCTACTTGTGAGAGTCGCGCCAGCGAACGAGCTTCTCGACAGCAGCAAAGTCCCACGGAGCTCCGAGCCCGATGATCAATTGGCTTGCTCCTGCCTGTACTAAGGCATCGAGTTCCTCATTAG
Source organism: uncultured Chloroflexia bacterium (assembly GCA_963699315.1). GTDB lineage: Bacteria > Chloroflexota > Ktedonobacteria > Ktedonobacterales > Ktedonobacteraceae > Dictyobacter. The sequence continues at coordinate 427,133 of OY969433.1, read as the reverse complement.
TCGCGTCCTTTTTGGCATCAGCTGTATGTTCAATCTCATTGGGGTCGCGACCCTCTTTAGCGCACCAGTCATTAAGGACTTCCAATTTGTGTGCATACGTGCTTGCGTCACCGAAGCCATGCCACATATCAGCATATTTAGCTGTAAGACGTAGCGTTTTCTTTTCGCCACCACCACCTATGAGAATTGGCACAGTTCCATGTACTGGTTGGGGAACGTCGACCTCCCAACGCTGTTTGATCGTGACGAGCGACTCTTCTAGGGCTGCTAGACGGCTACCAGCTGTCCCAAAATCATAGCCAAATTCTTTATAGTCACGTTCAAACCAGCCAGCGCCAATACCAAGAATCAAGCGACCATCACTAATATGGTCAAGTGTCTTTGCCATGTCAGCCAGCAACGCAGCATTTCTATAAGTATTACAGGTTACCAAGCAACCTATCTGGGCACGTGTCGTCAATGTTGCCATTGCAGTCAGCAGTGTCCAGCCTTCGAAATGGTTTCCCTGGGGATCACCGTAGAGTGGGAAAAAATGGTCCCAGTTCCAGATACTATCAACACCGAGATCCTCGACCCGGCGCACTGCATCCGCAAAATCTTTATAGGTTGTATGCTGTGGATGGAGTTGTACACCTACTTTTATAGGGCAAGCTGTTTGCTGTGTCACGAATAAATAACCTTTCTTTTTTGTGGTTCTGTATCCACCTACATTGATTGTATGCATATAATTCGGTTATTGGCAAATTATGTTAAGCTTATAAAGTTATATTAAATCTGTAGGGAAGAGCAATGTCTTTTTTAGCAAAGCATTGGTCTTTTTCTATCTAATAAAATCTAGTGTGAGCGAAAGGACCTCGGTGATATGCAGTCCAGAATTTTAGTCAGAAAAGATCCCGTACGTTGGGGAATTGTTGGTGCTGCTAACATTGGTGTACGAGCTGTAGCTCCAGCGATTCGGGCCTCTTCCAATGGGAAATTAGTTGCAATTGGGAGTCGCAATGCACAGCATGCGGCTGAGTTGTACTCCTTTGCTCCTAATGTGCGTATCTATAACAGTTATGAAGCTATTATTAATGATCCCGAGATAGAGGCTGTCTATATTCCATTACCAAATAGCCTACATGCGGAGTGGACAATCAAGGCTCTCCAGGCGGGTAAGCATGTGTTGTGTGAGAAACCGCTCGCTGTGACTCGCGAGCAGGGCGAGGAGATGGTTGAAGTGGCGCATGCCAGCCAGAGACTGTTGATGGAAGCTTTTATGTATCGTTTTCATCCACAGATTATTTGGGCATTAGAGCAGGTACGGTTAGAAGCTATTGGGCCTATCCGTTTAGTGCGCGCCTCTTTCTCATTTGATATCCGTTCCCATGTTGAGAATATCCGTTTGCAACCAGAGTTGGCTGGTGGTTCTCTTATGGATGTTGGCTGCTATGCACTGAATCTGTTTCGTGCCGTGTACGAGCATGCGCCTCTTTCAGCGGCTGCGCGTGTCCATGTGGAAGGCGCTACCAGCGTAGATCTGGCTACCAATGCGGTATTGGATTATGGGGATGGCCGCTTTGGTATACTTGATGCAAGTTTCAGTCTTCCGTCGCGACAGGGAGCTGAAATTGTTGGTGAGACAGGCATCATCACACTACCTGTACCTTTCACTCCGGGCAGTTATGAGATGACGGCATTCGTGACCAAAAATGGACAAATGACAGAACAGAGTTTTTCAGGAGTGGATCAATATCAATTAGAGGTTGAACATTTTGCACAGTGTATTCGTTCTGGTCAGGACCCAAAGCTCCTATTGAGTGAAACACTGGAGAATCTGGCGACGATTGAAGCCATTTATGAGGCTGCAGGGCTGGATTGGCCTATTGTCTAAGCCAATAATATTGGCCTTTTTTGTACAAAATAGCGTTTGTTTGTTGACGTGTTTGTTGTATACCTCTAGAATGAGAGTAGATTATACAGGCTGCTGGTGACCGCAATTTATTTCTCCAGTTTCACTGTGTTGTAGTGTTAATAACCGTTCCTCTAGGAGGAAGGAGCCTAATATGGATGCTATCATCGGACGATATCGTGCGCGTATGGAAGAATCAGGTTTGATTCTCAGGCATGCTTCTGGTATTAACTTTGATTTAACTCCTGAGGAAACTCTGGGGTTGTTCGATTTTATCAATGCGTATCGACAGACGCTCTTTGCCTTACAGGAGGAACGCGACACAGATCCTCGGCTAGAGTGTATTGTGCTTGATGACGCCAGCAAAACGAAAGAGATGCGTCCTCAAGAAAGTTAATTCACAACGTTCGTGGCTCCTTCTGATTATAGTTAAGTTGCTATAGCCAGGAAGAAAAATTAAAATCTTTCTGGCTTAGGTGCTCGTTTGCCTACGTGCTTTTCTTTTTTATTCCTCTGGGAAAATCTTTTTATCATTGTAATGACATCCGATGATATTTCGTTGCCCTTCAGATGAGACTTTCGTACTTTGCACTTTGCTATTTGTCTGTCTAAGTGATGGATTGTGTGCTATGCTGAAGTGCTGATATTTCTTTGCCTTCAGATGGAGGAGATCTGAAGGCATATGGATATGAGAAAGCATCGCATATAGATAGCGGAATCTTTTCATATAGACAAAATGGAGGTAGCTACATATGGCTGCTGTCGAATTTGGTTTGATGTTACGGCAAAATGACCCTGGTCATCCGTTACGTGAAGTCATCGATTTTAATCGCCAGTGTATTGAAGCGGGAGCAGATGGCTTTTCAACGCTCTGGCTGGAGGATCATTTACAGGTTGGAGCGGTCGATGAATTAGAATGTTTGACAACATTGAGCTATTTAGCGGCACAGTATCCGCAATTTAAGATTGGATCGTTAGTCCTATCGCAATCCTATCGTAATCCAGCGCTACTGGCAAAGATGGCCGCTAATCTACAGGCATTGACAGGTGGACGGCTGATCCTTGGGCTTGGTGCAGGCTGGAAGGAAGATGAATATAGGGCATATGATTATCCATATCCTGCTGTGAAGATACGTATGGAGGAGTTGGAGGAAGCGATTAAAATCCTGCGCGCAATGTGGACAACTCAGCCGGCCACGTTTGAAGGCCAGCATTATCAAGTTTATGATGCATATTGTGCTCCACTCCCTGATCCAGCGATCCCTGTGCTCATTGGTGGCGGTGGAGAGCAACGCACCCTGGCGATTGTTGCCCGCTATGCTGATTGGTGGAATTTTAATTCATGTACAGTTGAGGACTATGCACACAAACTTACAATTTTGCGGCAGCATTGTGAACGTGTAGGGCGTGATCCGGCCGAAATTGCGCTTTCCTACCTGAGCACCATCAGCGTTTCCAATGATCCCACTCAGGTCATTCGTCATCCCAATAAACATTTTATTGCCGGCAGTTCGTCTGAGGTAATTCATGAACTGGAACAGTTCCGTGAGCTTGGCGTGACCCACTTTATGTTCCGTATTCTAGATGTGGCATCGCTTAAGCACTTGGTGGAACATGTTGCTCCTCATTTTTCTGTTTCGTAAGCGATCTATGCCAGCGTGTCCTCTCTGTGTGATACACTTTTACTGTGTTCTTTTGTTTCCATGTCGATAGGCTATGCCATTTGATGTTGTCTTTCTTACATTCGTATTCAAGTATGCATGGATTGACATAAACAGAATGTAAGAGTATGCATTTGTTTTGATAAAGGCAAATGTATATCACATAATGTATCACAGAAGAGACTGTAGGTGTAACTACTATCTGTCTTCGATGTACTATTTTATGGAGTGATTTCCCGTATGACACAAACAGTTGGTCAGGAAACAAATCATCTCTCTGTAGGTAAGCCCGTTCGTCGTAAGGATGCAGAGGGAAAATTAACCGGATATACACGTTATGCTGGGGATTTGGCATTTGTTGGTATGCTGCATGCTCGTTTGGTATTAAGTCCGTATGCCCACGCACGTATAATTTCAATTGATGTTTCAGCTGCATTAGCTATTCCCGGTGTGATTGCTGTCTATACTGGTAAAACACTGAAGATGGCAAATTCGCAGAGCGGTTCTCGCTCGCAGGCACCATTAGCCCGCGATGAAGTGTTCTGGTGTGGACATCCGGTAGCGATAGTGCTTGCTACGTCTGAAGCATTGGCGGAGGATGGTATAGCCGCTGTTGATGTCGATTATGAGCCATTACCAGTTGTGCTCGATCCCTTGGCAGCTATGCAACCCGATGCCCCATTGGCTCGCCCGCACAACGAGGATGAAACATCAGAGATCGCAGGAGGGGGCACACATGCAGATGTTGCGACCTCACAGGATGAAGAGGAGCAAGAAGATCTTTCTCCCAATGTAAGCGATCGTGTCCATATGCATACCGGCGATATTGAAACCGGTTGGCGCGAAGCTGATGTAATAGTCGAGCATACATATCGTACTCGTTCTGTTCACCAATCATACCTTGAAACACAATCTGTCACAATAGTTCCTGATGCCTCGGGTAAGCAATTGACTGCATATGCAAGTAGCCAGGGATTGTTCAGTGCGCGTTCAGATATCTCGATGGCTCTGAATATTCCAGAGCGACAAGTGCGTGTTGAGTCAGTGCCAATCGGCGGCGCTTTCGGTGGAAAATTTGGATTAGTTGAACCTCTAGTGGCAGCGGTGGCCTATGCTGTACGCAAGCCAGTACGCCTGGTTTATTCACGAGATGAAGAACTACTGGCGGGTAATCCAGCACCACAGTCGTTGATTACTGTCAAGTTGGGTGCGAAGAATAATGGCACCCTAGTCGCCTTTCAGTCGAAGATTATCATGGATGCTGGTGCCTATGCCGGTGCGGCGGCTGGCCTGGCGGGTTATCTCATTTCTCATGTCTATCGCTGTCCGCACACGGATATTCGAGCCTACGAAGTTCTTACTAATAAAGTAAGCGTGGGTGCATATCGTGCTCCGGCGGCTCCTCAGGCCGCCTTCGCTCTGGAATTGACAGTTACTGAGTTATGTCGAGCATTAGGTATGGACGACCTTGCGTTTCGTAAGCTGAACGGCCTCAAGGGGGGTGATGCCTCTGGTGATCCTCGTCGCCCTGAATGGCCTCCACTTGGATTGATCGAGTGCCTTGAGAGCCTTGAACAACATCCATTATGGAAAGATCGTGCTGCTCAGAAGATTGCTCCAAAAGAATTGGCCGGTTGGAAAATTGGTATCGGTCTGGCTGTTGGTGGATGGCCGGGAGGTACGGATGCGGCTGCGGCTGCCTGTCGTCTGGAGTCTGATGGTACGATTTCGGTGGTTATTGGGACAGTTGATCTGACCGGTTCGGATACATCTCTTGCTATGATTGCCGCTGAGGGACTTGGTGTTTCTGCTGATACCGTGAATATTGCTCATGATGCTACTGATACGATGCCTTTTAGTGGTGCGACAGGTGGCAGTAAAACGATCTACTCGATGGGACCTGCAGTGTTGGCTGCGGCTCAAGATACACGACAGCAAATTTTGCAGGTGGCTAGCGAACTGTTTGAGGCGGCTGTCGACGATCTGGAGATTGCGAATGGCAATGTGGTAGTAAAAGGTGTACCAGGGAAAAGCCTTTCACTACAGAAAATTGCCTCCGCGGCTGAACGTTTCAGTCCCAGTGGTCCTATCTATGGTCGTGGACGCGCTGCCGTGCATGAGAATTCGCCAATGTATACCGCTCATCTAGCAAAGGTTGCGGTTGATCCTGATACCGGTGATGTGCGTGTGCTGGACTATGTGGCGGCTCAAGATGTTGGTTATGCGATCAACCCTGCCTCCGTTGAGGGCCAGATTCATGGTGGTGTGGTTCAGGGTCTTGGCTGGGCGTTGTTTGAAGGTCTTGAGCACGATGAGAATGGACAACTATTGACGTCTACTTGGATGGATTACGCTTTGCCTCATAGTTTTGATGTACCCAATATTACAACTCTACTGATTGAGGTCCCTTCAGGTAAAGGTCCTTATGGTGCAAAAGGGGTTGGCGAACCTCCAGTTATCCCTGTCGCTGGTGCTATTGCGAATGCTATTTATGATGCTGTTGGCGTAAGAGCCTCCGAGCTTCCAATGACGCCAGAACGTCTATTTCAGGGCCTGGCTAAAAAAGGCTAGTCCTGTTGCCAGGACTGCTCTCATCTGAAAGCGAGGAAATATCAATTGACGTTATTCGCAATAATATTTCCTGCACTTTTACTGCTAATTGTATAAGTTATCTCGTCCTGGCTGATCGCACCTGTTACTTCTGAATTTTTTTCAGCTAGAGCCTATCTGATCCTACGTAGGGAATCAGATAGGCTTTTTAATGAGAATGCATATTGTTTGGAATAATTCAGGTAGGGTGTTATGTTTATATAAATGAAAACAATAGGCTAGCCTTCCCCAATAGATATGCTAAGGTTGAGTGGAGTGTGGTTGTTTGCATGAGTTTCCTTGACAAGAAAAAAAAGTTCATGGTACTCTTTGGTTGGGTAGTTTATAACTAATTTGATAAATATAGTCAACATTGAGGTGATAAACATGGGTGATGCTTTTCGCGAAATATTGCGGCAAGCACGTCAACATGTACCCGAATGGCCTTCTTCGCAGGTGAACGATGTTTTAAATCGTCGTAAGCAAGGTGAAGAAGATTTCACTCTGGTGGATGTGCGAGAGAAGATTGAATGGAATGAGGGGTACATTCCCGGCGCTATTCATGTGCCGCGTGGGCATCTTGAGTCGCAAATTGAAGAGACTGTTCCAGACAAGTCAAAGCGCGTTATTCTGTATTGTGCTGGTGGAGTCCGTTCACTCATGGCCGCAAATACGCTACAGCAGATGGGATATCAAGATGTGGTGTCCATGGCTGGCGGTTTTGGACAGTGGAAGGGTAGCGGACTGGGTTTTACTCAGCCTCGTACGTTGAGTGATGCTCAAACGAAACGCTATAGCCGTCATTTGTTGGTGCCTGAGGTCGGTGAGCAAGGACAATTGAAGTTGCTGGATTCAAAGGTGCTATTTATTGGCGCTGGTGGTCTGGGATCCCCTGCTGCACTCTATCTGGCAGCCGCAGGTGTAGGGACAATTGGCATTATTGATGCTGATGTCGTTGATGATAGTAACTTACAACGACAGATTCTCCACAACACGGAACGTATTGGTCAGTATAAAGCTGAATTTGCGCGTATGACGTTGACAGCACTCAATCCTGATGTGAAGGTCAACACGTATATTGAGCGCTTGGACGAAACCAATGTAAAGCAGTTGGTATCCGAATATGATCTGATCATTGATGGTACTGATAATTTTCCAACACGTTATATGCTCAATGATGCAGCAGTTATCTTCAATAAACCAGTTGTCCATGGGAGTGTTTTCCGCTTTGAGGGGCAGGTAACTGTGTTCAAACCTTATGATGGACCGTGTTATCGTTGTCTTTACCCCGAGCCACCACCTATTGCACTGGCTCCAAGTTGCTCCGAAGCCGGAGTGCTTGGCGTTTTGCCTGGCATTATTGGTATCTTGCAGGCAACGGAAGCTATTAAAGTGTTGTTAGGTATCGGCGATCCGCTGGTAGGCCGTCTTTCGACATACGATGCTTTGTCTGGTGAGTTCAATGAGCTACGGCTCTTCCGCGATCCAAACTGTGCAGCTTGTGGCGAACATGGGCACCCTGAGGATCTTCCGACCTACGCAGACGTCTGTGCAATACCTGCCTAACATTATGAAGTCTGATTCTATTGATGACGCTGACGCATAGAGGTTGGCGTCATCTCGACTAATATAAAGCACCATTTTAGTGGAGGGACATATTAAATGGCTAACGTTCGTTTAGCACCTGTCTTACGCTCATTCGCGGGAGGCTCCAAGCAGGTCAGTGCTCAGGGAAGCACATTGGGTGAATTATTAAATGACCTCTATCAGAATTATCCTTCTTTGAAGGAACAGATTCAACCAGAGCAAGAGTTGAGTCGTTTTGTCAATGTTTATATCAACGATCAGGATGTACGCTATCTACAGGGTTTATCGACTCCTATTGGGGTAAGTGATAGTGTAACTCTTTTACCTGCAATGGCAGGTGGCTGCTAGGAGAAATGACAGATGCGCTATGGCAGCATATTAGAGACCATTGGAGATACGCCGCTTGTGGAACTGAAGAGTTTCAGTCCACGTTCAGGAGTAGAGATTTATGCCAAGCTCGAAGGAAATAATCCTTCTGGTAGTGTCAAGGATCGTGTAGCGAAAAAGATGATTGAGGAGGCAGAGGCGAGTGGTGTGCTACGATCGGGCTCTATTCTTATGGAACCAACAAGTGGCAATACTGGTATCGCACTGGCAATGATTGCTCGCATCAAAGGATACCAGTTTGTGGCCGTGATGCCAGATAATGTAACCAGTGAGCGTCGTCAGATGCTTGAGCTGTATGGCGCAAAAATCATTTATTCAGATGGACGTCTGGGAAGCAACGGAGCGGTCAAATTGGCTAAGGAGTTGGCTAAAGAGGATGATCGCTACGTTATGTTGTATCAATATGGCAACCCTGCGAATCCACGGGCCCACTATGAAGGGACTGCCGTTGAGATTATTCGTGACCTTCCCGATATCGACGTTTTTGTGGCAGGTCTGGGTACTGGTGGTACGCTGACAGGTGTTGCTCGTCGCTTAAAAGAATATAATCCTGCGATTAGAATTGTGGCTGCTGAGCCGCAGCAAGGGGATGGTGTTCAGGGTTTACGCAGTCTGCAAGATGGTTTTATTCCACCAGTTCTCGATCAGTCTTTATTGGATATGAAGATATTTGTGCCCAGCATCGACTCTATCCGTCGCACGCGCCAACTAAAAGATCAAGAAGGTATTTTTGCAGGACCCTCCTGTGGTGCTGCTTTACATGCGGCTCTACGCGTGGCAGATAGTATGGAACATGGGAAGATTGTTACTCTACTGGCAGATGGCGGATGGAAATATTTAAGTGAGGATCTTTGGACACGTAATGTGGATCAGATCGAAGAATCTTTCGAGGCAAAAATTTTATGGTAGCTGAAGCAAGTTTTGGCATTTATATTCCCGCGTCTATCTATCAGGAACTTGTTGAGCATGTGTGCGTAGGATATCCTAATGAGACATGTGGAGCATTAGGCAGTTCAGGTGATCGCGTCTTAAAAAATTATCCTACCGCCAATGCTGCTGAGCATCCTGATGATTTTTCGATTATTAGTGAAGCGGACATGGTACGCATATATAACGACATTGATGAATATGATGGAGATATGATTTATTATCATTCTCATCCAATCACTGAAGCTTATCCTTCCGCACGCGATATCGATTGGGCAAAACGCAGCGGCTATCTGTATATAATTTTTTCGCATCGTCATTATCCTGAGCCTCCATACGCTCGCGTATTCAAGATTGATCCTCAAGGAATTATTGTAGAAGGTCAAATTATCATTGATTGAACGTAATTGTGGTAAATGTAAAAACCTTTCTTATATCTCTCAATCATTAACCATGACAAGCAAAGAATGCATTTTTAGTAAAAATGCATTCTTTGCTTGCTAAATAAGTCATAAGTTATTCGCCTCACTATTTACAGCAGAGAGATCGTTTGTGAGCAATAAGATCAGGCGCAGATAGATTTGTTAGTACTTAATTGTTTTTTGTTGATTTATCTGGAGGACTTTATTATCATAAGGAGAGTGAGTATAGATATTTTTTGTAAAAAATGTATAACTCAATAATAGTATAGTTATGACTATTTCAGGCTAAAAATGAGTGTTTTGTTATTGAAAGGACAATTCCAATATGGAGATTAGTGGTTCGCATAAAATCAAAGCGAGTCAACAGCAAGTATTCCAAGCATTGTTGAATCCCGCAGTTTTGAAAGAGAGTGTCCCTGGTTGTAGTGAGGCTGAATTTGCAGAGGTCCCATGGGCGACTGGTCGTCATATTAAACTAGTGATTGCACTCAATATCCCTGGTTTGTCCGGTTCATTCAATGTTTTTGTCAAGCCAGAAGATGTTATTGAACCATCGCATCTCGTACTGGTTAGTTCTCCAAGCAGTTCTGTGGGCACGATTAATGCTCGCTGTGTCGTTGACCTTCTTAACGAAGGTGAAGTGACAGCTGTGAATTACGTGACTGAAGCTACTCTGGAAGGGAAAGTTGCTGCTACACCGGAGTTCGTGATTAAAACTGCTGTTAAAAGCACGCTTGATCGCTTCTTCAAAAACCTTGAGAAACATATCTAGTAGTTTCTATTACTAGTACCAGAGGCGGAACGGGATTGGTCGGAAACGGCCTTTCGTGTTTCGCCTCTGTTTGCTACATATCGGTTATAACAGTCGACGTCAGTTGATGATCATCGCGGCCTCTTTTTTGTGGTTCAGGTGTTCATTCAGGTTTAGTGCAGAGCAGTGATACTGACCTGATACGGATTGAGCGAAATGGTTCTACCATTAATATGCACAGCCACCTTATTCGCCGTCTTATTGACGAGCATCAGATTTTTATTTGAGACCAATGCTCCCACCTTAGAGGGATCTGATACGGATGTCTCATAAATCGTTGTACCCGCTCCAAAATCTTTCGTCAATGACTTGTAGGTAGTGTACCAGGGATATGCTCGACCACCGCCCGCCTTTTGCGTAGATGTCCAGAGTCCGAAATCAGTTTCTCCATTGCCAAAGTTGTTCCAGGACAAAGCAGTTCCCCCACCAGCCTGAATAAATTGCATCATTGCATCGGCTTTGAGCGCATTATCCTCATTGAAGGTGGTGCCACTTGTCTCCGTCCAGGCATACCATTCGGAGAGCCAGATTGGTAGTGTCGTTGCGCTGGGATACACTTTAGGATCAAGCGAACGAATCCACTTAACGGTATCGGCGAAGACATCCGCTGCGACAAAAGGTTGTTGATGAAGGATCTTCAAGGTGTCGTGGTTTTCTAGCGACGTATCAAAAGCGATAAAGCCAGCACCAGTCTTATGTTGCAACCAGTATTGAATTGCATCAAGTGAACGCTGATCAAAGATACCATATGGTTTATCAACATTTGAAGGATTGCTACTCTGTGTGGCATTGGACAAGGTTTCTAAAACAACATAGGGGCCGCCAACTTTGATATCCTGCTGGGAGATATTTTGTGACGTAGCAACGTTCATTAACGTGCTATAGACCTGATTATACATATATGTGTAGCCATGTTGTGCATTTGCTCCATCTGGTTTGCCAGGGCTTGTTGTAAAGTCATAGCTATTGGTATCAGGATTGAAATAGCCTTTTAGTTCATTCCATACCTGGAAGTAGCGGACATTGTAGGGAGGCTGCATATAGCGTTCAGCTACAGCCTGTACTAGATGCGTCCAGGCGTCCATCTTATTATCCAGGATACGAGAGCTATACGCAATGGGCTGCCACTCATCGTTAGCCGTTAACAGCTTTGTCTTGCCATTCCCTTCATACTCTCCCTTCATCCACCAGGGAGCTTCTGCTAGCGTGATAACTGGTGTCTCACCTAAGTTTATGGCTGTTTGTATACGAGCATCAAGAGCGCCCCAATCTGTTGGATTGGGAGTGGCAGGATCAGGCCAGGGATCAGGGAGACCCCATGCCATGATCGACGTGTTCATATATTTTATGCCCTGTTTGATCTGTGACTGTACATTAGCCACTGCGCAGGCATTATTTCCAACGCCTTGCATTATCTCATTATCTGATTGCGTCAATCCTGATGCGAATTGTGATGTGCTTGTTGCCTGTTTATCGTAACTGATAGTCACATTAGTTATATTACCACTTGTCTGTATATCTGTATTTTGCATTGAGGATGGGATATCACTAGTATTATTGCATTGATTGATATTCTGTTTTTTTGCAGTTTTTGGACTGGCGCAGGAAAACAAAAGCGGAAGAAGAAACACAAAAAACACTAGGGATAAGATGGAGTTTTTTTGCCACTTTTTTATTAGCATTTTCTCGTTCTTTAGATTTGAAATAATTGTCAGTAATAGAGAGAGGGCGATGGATATTAGCTCTCCATTATTCTTGTACGAAAGAGGTTATCATATTGTTGCTTCTAAAGCGCTTATTGCTACGAAAAATTTTCATCTCAATATAAAAAGAGGAGGTGAACTTCACCTCCTCTTTTTATATTGAGATGAGCTATTTCGTACTAGTAATACTGACTTGATATGGGCTGAGAGGAATTGTTGCACCATTAACGCTAACGGTTACATCGTTTGGGGTTTTATTGACGAGCATTAGCTGACTATTTGAAGCCATCGCACCGACTGCCGAGGAATCCGATACGGATGTCTTGTAAATTGTCGTGCCGGATCCGAAATCATCCATCAACGACTTGTAAGTAGAGTACCAGGGATACGCCTGACCACCGTCATCGGAAGTGATAGATGTCCAGAGTCCGTAATCAGAGCCTCCGTTGCCAAAGTTGTTCCAGGATAAAGCGGCTCCACCACCAGCTTGAATAAATTGCATCATTGTATAGGCTTTGAGCGCATTATCTTCGTCGACGCTAGTACCATCCTGTTCTGTCCAAGAGAACCATTCAGATAAATCGATAGGTAGCGTTGTCGAACCAGGATATAATTTGGGATCAAGCGAATGAATCCACTTGACCACATCGGCAAAGAGGCTCGCAGCCACAAAAGGGTCCTGATTGAGAACCTTCATGGTGTCGCGGTCCTCTAGCGAAGCATCAAAAATGATAAAGCCTGCGCCAGTTTTGTGCTGCAACCAGTATTGAAGTACATCGAGTGGGCGTTGATCAAAAACACCATATGGTGTAGTGACCTTCGAGGGATCGCTCTGGTTTGCGTTGGACCAGATATCTGTAAAGACATAAGGACCACCAACTTTGATATCCTTTTGAGCGATATTTAGTGACGTAGCCGTAGTCATCAACGTACCATAGACCTGGTTGTACATATATGTATACCCATTTCGGGCATTCGGACCATTCGGCTGGCCAGGACTTGTCGTAAAGTCATAATTATTGATATCAGGATCGAAATACCCTTTCAATTCATTCCATACCTGAAAGTTGTGGACATTATAGGGAGGCTTCATATAGCGTTCAGCCACGTCTTGTACCAGATGTGTCCACGCATCCATTTTATTATCCAGGATACGAGAGCTATACGCAATGGGCTGCCACTCATCATCAGCCGTTAATGGTTGTGTTTTGCCGTGGCCATCATATTCTCCCTTCATCCACCAAGGAGCTATTGCCAATGTTAAGATTGGCGTCTCACCTAAATTCACTGCCAATTGTACGCGAGCGTCGAGTTCAGCCCAATCTGTTGGATCGGGAGTGGCAGGATTGGGCCAGGGATCAGGGAGTCCCCATCCCATAATTGGCGTGTTCACATATTTTGAGCTTTGTTGGATCATTGACTCTACATTAGTCACTGCTGTAGGATCATTACCACTTTCCAGATCCAACGATGCATCAGATAATGTTATCCCTGATGCATATTGCGATATAATTGCACATTGTTTTTTGATTGTAACGGTAATCGTCTCCGCGCTGTTACCTGATTGTCCATTTTCTCCGTTACACAATGCATTATACGTAGCTGTGGCTGTCGCACTTTTGTTGGACAAAGCATTGCCTTGATTGTTACTATCGCTACCAATTTCGTTGCCAGAAGTACTGGATTGTGCAGCATACTGACTGCCTTTGTTGAATGGGTTTGAGCAGGATGTTAGCAACGGGACTAGTAAGACAAGAAGACAGAGAATGTAGAAGGAGTCCATCCTCCATTTTTTCATAAATATCTCCATTCTTGTATAATTTTATTTGTAAAATAACGAAAGGAAATAACAATGACTATTTGATTGGTACTTTGGGTATCACTATAAAGCAGCGCTCTATCCCTACTTCCTGTATCAGTACTAGAGAGATCGTAGTGTTATTTATTGACGAATGAATATTGATCAATATATGATGAGAAGAAGGTTTTGGAAATAATATTGTTCTCCATGGCTTTGAATAAAAAGCTTGATCATTAATCATTGGTGACTCTTTAGCTTCCTGATTGTTTACCGTGTTACGCTATTGTTTGGAAAAGCGAGCGTGCTAAATATAAGTATTTTTTTTTACTATTGTAAGAAATGCATTTCCTAACTCATATTATCAGGACGTAACGATACGTCAAATTAATAGGAATATAGGACCTTTTCAAATCAGTTAAAAGTACTGTCAGATAGAAGTAAAAAGTAATGTTTGTAGCGTTTATGCTATTAAATGATATTTTGTAATTCCTTTATAAACTTAAGCAACTTTCTTAAAGTTATTGTTAAGTATCAAATATGTATATATTTAAGTTTGTGTATGTAAGAGTATACCATACCCAATATATTAGTAATCTACGCGAAATCTTTTTTGGTTTTAGGATCTTTTTCTCATACCCAAAATGAAATGCAGACAATATTTAAAAGTTATGTTATACTGTTCTAGTAGTAAATACATATAGGTTTTTAATATGAATTAATCAATACGAAAAATTTGATCCAAATGTAGCAAATATGCGTAATGTTTTATAAGTAGCTGGACAATGTTTTAATAGCATTTTATGTTTCGCTATTTCCGGTCTGGTTATTACTAGTTGGGAGTTCTCATTATGTTGATAAACAGTAACATTACAATAGGATGTTGTTTTCTCTCTATATCTAACAAGAATGCTGTATATGTTTTTTCTATTGCTCCCAATCCAGTTATGCAGTATGCCACGAAAAGAGTTCTTATCGGTGGTCGAGAAATGCTCCCATACGATGATTTGAACAAATGCTCCATCTTGTTACGCAACGAAGAGTCAGTTCCAAGGGGACGACTTTCTCCATATTTGGGTTGTAGCTTGCTACCTATTTCATATGCTCGCTTGAGCAACGCTGCTCGTGAACCGCTGTATGGTTGTTGTATTCGTCAATAGTGCTATGGTGCAAATTGAGTTGATGTTGTTAAAACCACGTGGTTACCACAACTTGGCAATGTGCTGAGTTTGCGATTGTGTCAGGGATGAGGATGTGGTTTCAAGGATGATGGTTGTTTTTGTACAAAGCAAACGTTCATGGATATAATGGCGAAAATGCTGCAGAGTGTGCATATGCGTTATGCTTGATTAGCAGAGTAATCAATGCAGACTCATTTGAATAAGCTTTAGCATGAATAAGCCTTAGCAAATTTTTTGTTTATCCGTTTCGTTTATTGTATATACAATGTATTGATTGATATAAATTAAAAAGGAACGTTTTTTTGATGTTAAAAACGGATCAATTATCAAATACCAAACATACCCTCTTTGAGGAACATTTACCTGGTAGACTACAGCAAAATATACAAACATCTTTAGGATCTATTGCGAAACACCAACCGTCAACTTATGCGCCATTATCATTTGGACAGCAACAAATGTGGTTGTTGTCACAGTTTGTTCCTGATATGCCCGTTTATAATGAGTCTGTACTTGTAAATATTCCTGGACAACTGGATACAGGTGCGTTTGAGAAAAGTTTAAATGCCTTCATTGAGCGTCATGAGATCTGGCACACAACTTTTCCAATTATTGATAAACAGCCGGTACAGATGGTGCAATCTGAATTTCAGTTGCATATGTCGGTCATTGACCTACGGAAGTGTTCGCTTGCTGAGCGTGAATTTGAAGCACTGCGTCTTGCAACTGAGCAGGCCAGACTAGCATTTGATCTGACCATGCTGCCATTGTTGCGAGCTACGCTAATTCATATGGATGATGATGACCATCGTCTATACCTGACTATTCACCATATCATCTTTGATCGCACAATCTACAAGGTATTCTTAACAGAACTCTATGGACATTATGAGGCTATCATGCAGGGGGGATCTGCATCATTGTCACCATTACCAATACAGTATTCTGATTTTGCAGTCTGGCAACACGAATGCTTGCAAGGGGATCTGTTCGCAGATCAACTTACATATTGGAAACAACAGCTTGCTAATGCTTCGGCGCTAGAGCTACCGACCGACCAGCCGCACCTATCACAGAAGACGTATAATGGGGCTCGTCTGGGCTTCTCACTAACGGGAGAATTGGTTGACGCGTTGAAAAGTCTTAGCCATAGTACTGGCACCACGTTCTACATGGTGCTTGTTGCAACTTTCAATGTGTTATTACAGCGTTACTCAGGGCAAGATGATGTTCTTGTTGGGAGCACAACTGAGAACCATACCCATCGTGATGTGCAGCAACTGGCTGGCCTCTTCACAAATACTCTGGCCTTGCGCACTGATTTGTCAGGGGACCCAACGTTTTTAGATCTACTTGCTCGGGTGCGCGATGTCATACTCGATGCCAATATACACCGGGATATTCCTTTTGAATATCTGGTCAAAGAATTAAATAGTGGGTATGACGCAGTTTTCAATCCACTGATTTGGGCATTGATCACGTTTGAGCCTTCTGTATCGGCGCTTCCCTCTGGCTGGACTATGACCCGATCGGGCATTGAAACCAATACGGCGCAATTTGATATTGCATTGGTAATTGATGATCGACCCGATGGCTTTGATGCCTGGTTGGAGTACAATACCGATTTGTGGAAGCCAGAGACTGTGCAACGCATGGCCGATCATTGGCGTGTCCTTCTGGACGCAGTCGTTGCCGATCCTAGGCAGCATATTGCTGACCTCCCTATATTGGCAGATGCCGAGCGTGAGCAAGTTCTGGTGACGTGGAATGATACAGCTATAGCCGATTCTGAGTATCATTGCTTGCACCAGCTGGTTGAAAAGCAAGTTGAAATTACTCCTGATGCGGTAGCCGTTATCTTTGAAGATATGCAAGTTACCTACCAGGAACTCAATCAGCGTGCTAATCTCCTGGCCCGTCGTCTCAAGGCTACCGGAGTTGGACTAGATGTGCTGGTCGGCGTCTGTATGGAACGCTCAGCGGAACTGGTCGTTGCCTTGCTTGCCATTCTCAAAGCGGGTGGAGCTTATGTGCCGCTTGATCCTGACTATCCGCAAGATCGACTTGCTTACATGATGGTTGATGCCCGCATCTCTCTAGTACTGACCCAGAAGACCGTAGAAGAACGTATCCCACTGAATGGTGACTCTGGATGAGGATCAACCAGATCTGGCTACAGAGATAAATACAAGGAATTTAGACATCGCTGTGCACTTGGAAAACTTGAGCTATATGATCTACACCTCAGGGTCGACTGGTCGCCCTAAAGGCGTGATGATTGATCATCAGAGTTTCTTCCCACGTTTACAGTGGTTGCAGCAGACTTATAGCTTGCAAGCAAGCGATGTTGTTATGAATAAGACCACATTTAGCTTTGATCCCTCGGTCTTCGAGATTTTCTGGCCTTTGTGTGTAGGGGCTCGACTACTCCTTGCTGCTCCCCACAAGCATACCGATCACCAGTATCTGTGCTCACTCATCCAGCGGCAGCAGGTAAGTGCCATGGTTTTTTCTCCAGCCGCATTAAGTCTGTTAATACAGGAGCCTGCATGGAGAGCATGTCAGAGTGTGAGAGTGGTAATGTGTGGTGGAGAGGCTCTTCCCTTAGATTTAGCGAAGCGGTTTTATGCTACTCATCAGCGGTCGAGACTCGACAATATGTATGGGCCAACTGAAACAACCATTTTTACCATATCATGGTCGTGTGAACGTGATACGCAACTACAGGTGGTACCCATTGGTTATCCTGTGATAGAGACTGAGGTTTACCTGCTTGATAAGCATATGCGGCCAGTGCCGATTGGTTTGGCAGGAGAAATATATAGTGGAAGTAAAACAGGCGATATTGGTCTGGCTCGTGGATATTTCCAACGCCCAGATCTGACTGCTGAACGCTTTGTGCCGAATCCTTTTAGTCAGCAGCCAGGGGCGCGTCTCTATCGCACAGGGGATCTGGCCTGCTATCGTGAAGATGGGGCTATTGAATTTCTTGGCCGTATTGATCAGCAAGTCAAACTGCGGGGATTTCGCATTGAGCTAGGGGAAATTGAAACTGCTCTCCAACTACAGGGAGATATTAAGCAAGCCCTTGTCATTATCCGTGAAGATACTCCTGGTGACAAACGCCTGGTAGCCTATCTTCTGGCGGATCAGGACGCAGCTCCAAGCATCGAGACGTTGCGCACCACCCTCAAAGATAAATTACCAGACTACATGATTCCATCGGCTTTTGTCTTCTTGGACGCATTTCCACTTTCTCCAACAGGCAAAATCGATCGACGAGCGTTGTCAGTTCCTGATACCCTTCAATTCAGACTGGACAATGCACTGGTGGCGCCACGCGATACTGTGGAGGAGATGCTGGCGCTTATCTGGACCGATCTGCTTAATGTGCAGCAGGTAAGTGTGCATGACAATTTCTTTGAGCTTGGTGGTCATTCTCTGCTGGCTATGCAGGCAGTCTCACATATTCGGCAGATACTACAGGTCGATGTTTCGATTCTTAATCTCTTTGAAACTCCAACCATCGCAGGTTTAGCTCACCATCTGCATGATCAGATGCAGCTTAAACAAGCAATAATGGCACCAGCCCTTGTGCCAGTTGATCGTGTCGGTGAGCTGCCTGCATCCTTTGCACAGCGAAGTCAGTGGTTCCTACAGCAATTAGATCCGCTGAGTACAGCTTATAACGAGCCTCTCGCCGTGCAACTTGAAGGCCCCCTCGTCCTTAATGCTCTGACGTACAGTCTGGCGATGCTTGTGCAGCGACACGAATCTTTGCGTACCACCTTTACCAGTCGTGATGGTCAGGCAGTTCAAATCATTGCGCCGGAGCTTCACATTTCTGTGCCTGTCGTCGATCTGAGTGGCGTAGCGGATGCGGCACGCGATGAGCAGGTCTTGCGCTTGACGCAGCAAGACCTGCATACTCACTTTGATCTGATCAATGGACCACTACTGCGCATACAATTGTTCCGCTTAGCTGAGCAGAAGCATATGTTACTTCTCACCTGTCATCACATTGTCTCTGATGGTTGGTCTGTGGATGTAATATTACGAGACCTTACTACATTCTACCAGTCTCAGATTAACGGTAAACCAACGTTATTGCCTGATCTACCTGTCCAGTATGCTGATTATACTCTCTGGCAACAGCAATGGTTACAAAGTGAGGTGTTGCAAAACCATCTGAACTACTGGCAGCAGCAATTGGCAAGCATTCCTACACTAGTTACTCTGCCTCCCGATCGACCACGTCCAGTCATTCAAACCACTAATGGCGCACAGCAGAAGGTACTTTTGCCGACTCAGTTGCTCGAAGAGCTTAAAAAATTGAGCCAGCGAGAAGGTGTTACGCTGTTTATGACCCTATTAGCAGCCTTCCAAGTCATTTTAATGCGTGCTAGTGATCAGCAGGATATTGTAGTCGGGACGCCCATCGCTAATCGTTCCCGTAGGGAAGTGGAGGACCTGATCGGTTTCTTTGTCAATACTCTGGCCTTACGGATCGATCTGTCAGATAATCCTGACTTTCGTGACCTGTTGGCCCGTGTACGTGAAGTAACATTACAGGCTTATGCTCATCAAGACCTTCCTTTTGAGAAAGTGGTCGAGTCTCTACCGATCGAGCGCTCGTTAAGTTACTCACCACTTTTCCAAGTCATGTTTGTGATGCAGAACATGTCGTTAAGTACACGTCACACCGATGAACTTTCCTGGAGTCCAGCCAGGATTGAGAGTACATCTGCAAAATTTGATTTAACCTTTACGGTTCAAGAAGTAGAACATGGTCTCTGGACCAGTATTGAGTACAATACCGACTTGTATGATGCATCAACCATTGATTGCTTGCTTGCTCATTGGCAAGTCCTCTTACAGTCTATTGCGCAAGATGCAAATCGACCGATTGATCTGCTTCCTATGCTTTCCCAGGCTGAGCGTGAACAACTAGTGACATGGACCGATACAGCTGTTGACTATCCTGAGCATCTGGGTTTACATCAACTTGTTGAGCGGCAGGTTGAACGAAGCCCAGAGGCGGTTGCAATCTTCTTTGAAGAGCAGCAGATTACCTATCAGGAACTCAATTGGCGTGCTAATCAACTGGCTCATCGTTTGGATACTTTGGGGGTGGGATCAGATGTATTGGTTGGTGTCTGCATGGAGCGCTCTGTAGAAACTCGTCATCGCCGTGCTTGCCATTCTCAAAGCGGGTGGAGCCTATGTGCCGCTTGATCCTACCTATCCTCAGGATAGGCTTGCCTATATGATTGCTGATGCTCAAGTACCACTGGTTCTCACACAAACCCACGTAAGCCAATGCGTCGCCTCACTGGGTATCCAGATGATTTGTCTCGATGACGACGAACTAAGCGCTGCCGATTGGGATGGCAATAATCTGAATAAGCTAGTGCATTTGGAAAATCTTGCCTACCTGATCTACACTTCGGGTTCTACGGGAAAACCCAAAGGTGCAATGAACTCGCACCGCAACATTTTTAATCAACTTATGTGGAGGCAAAATGCCTCTTGCCGGATAGACAGCCACGATCGCGTTTTGCAAAAAACGTCCTTTAGTTTTGATGTCTCTGTCTGGGAGCTGTTCTGGCCATTGTTGGCAGGAGCGAGTCTGGTAATCGCTCGTCCAGAGGGACATCGAGATCCAGCATACCTGAAATCAGTGATGATTGAACAAGCTATCACCACGATGCATTTTGTACCAGCGATGTTGCAAGTTTTCTTAATGGATTCCGATTTGAAGGGCTATAACAGTCTTCGTCAGGTCATGAGTGGAGGTGAGGCGCTCTCACCTGAGCTGCAGGAAAGTTTCTTCGCATCTTTCCCTGAGCATGTGCGCTTGTACAATATGTATGGGCCTGCCGAGGCTGCTATCGATGTAACGGCATGGGAATGTCAACGGGGGGGAGGGCAAAAAAACATACCTATTGGTTACTCAATTGCCAATGTACAGTTGTATATCCTGGATACAACGCTACAGCCTGTTGCCATTGGCATGGCAGGAGAACTCTACATCGGAGGTATGAGTCTGGCACGTGGATATCATCAGCGACCAGACCTGACCGCAGAACGCTTTGTCCCGAATCCTTTGAGCTTGGAACCTGGAGCACGTTTTTACCGCACCGGTGATCTGGCACGGTACAGAGCAGATGGGGCAATCGAATATCTGGGACGCATTGACTATCAGGTCAAGCTTCGTGGATTCCGTATCGAACTTGGTGAGATTGAGGCTGTTCTTCTCCAGCAGCCAGCGATTCAGCAAGCTATCACATCAATATATAAAGATACATCGAGCAATCAATTTCTGGTGGCGTACTTGATTCCAAATGGAGAGCCACCAACAAGCGAGGCACTGCGCACGGCCCTTAAAGAGGTCTTGCCAGACTACATGGTTCCAGCTGCCTTTGTCTTTATGGATGCATTTCCTTTGATACCAAGCGGTAAAGTTTATCGTCAGGGATTGCCCGCTCCTGATATGAGCAGGATTTCAAGCGCAGAAACCAGCTATGTTGCGCCGTCTGAAATTATGCATTATCAGCTGCTCAATATCTGGGAAGAACTTCATTCGGTGCGTCCAATTGGTATCAGGGATAACTTCTTTCACCTGGGAGGACATTCGCTGCTTGCGGCTCGTTTAGTGGCTCGTATAGAGCAAGTCTTTGGTACGAAGATTTCTTTATCGACGCTGTTTGCTCGTCCAACTATTGAGGGCTTAACCTTTGCGCTGCAACAGCAAACTCAGTTAGATTTACGATCACCTTTGATTCCAGTGCAGATTACCGGATCTAAAAAGCCGTTTTTCTTCTTACATGGAGACTGGACCGGTGGTGCGTACTACTGTTTTACCCTGGCACGACAAGCAGGTCAGGATCAACCGTTCTATGTGTTGGAGCCGTTTGTCTTCAATAACAATCAAGCTATACCAACTATTGAGAGTCTCGCTGCTTCGTATCTGGAATTGATTCGGTCTGTACAGCCAGAGGGCCCATATTACCTGGGAGGTTTTTGTAACGGTGGTGTGATTGCTTATGAAATAGCTCAACAATTGCAGAAGCAAGGCCAACAGGTTGACTTTCTCGTATTAGTAGATCCGGCTACTAGATCACTCGCTAAAAACTTTGTGTACCTTTTTGATCACATTATACATTTGACGGAAAAACAACAATGGGAAGTGTATCTTCGTATGCGCCATATATATATTCGCAAAGTTCGCCCAATATTATCACGCTTATCCCATACAGTTGATGAACAATTATTGAAAGGTATCAGGATGCTTATCGACCAGGATCAAAAGTTTAAGCGTTTCTTTCCACCAATTAAAATACTTAGGAAAGATTACAATACAATTTTCTCTTGGGCGCTACAGCACTATACACTTAGTCCTTATGCCGGTAAAGTGACATATATATGGGCTCGCGAGGCTCTATCCGCTGGAGATAGAGATTTTTGGCTCAATAACGTTAAGGTTACAGAGGAAGAATCGCACGTTATTCCGGGAACACATTATGGCATTTTGGTTGATGGAATTCAAGAATTCGCTGAGAGCTTAAGCACTAACTTAAAAAAGGTGCAAGAGCAAAAGGTTCTGACTGATAATAAATATATTATCGAAAAATTCATTTAGTTTGATCGGGGTGAATTTTAGGATTTGCCCCTGACAAAAACATTAAAATTAGTAAAAAAAGGTTGATCAGGATACTTTTATGCAAGATAAAAAACAAGATCCAAAAATAAGCGTCGTTATTCCTACACGGAATGAAGCCAAAAATCTTTATCATACGCTACCCTTAATCCCTTCAATTGTTACTGAAGTTGTGTTGGTGGATGGCCATTCGACCGATGACACAATTGCGGTTGCCAAAGAGATTTATCCTTCGATCCTCATCCTGGAACAGACAGGAAACGGTAAAGGTGATGCAATGCGTATGGGGTTTGCCGCTTGCACGGGTGATATCATCATTATGCTTGATGCCGATGGTTCGGCACATCCGGCAGAAATCTATCGTTTTGTTGAAGTGTTAACGGCGGGCTACGATTTTGCAAAAGGTTCTCGTTTTATTAAGGGTGGGGGGAGCGATGACCTCACGTGGTTACGCACTTTGGGAAACTATGGTTTATGTACAATTGTCAACCTACTGTTTGGTCAAAAATATAGCGATCTCTGCTATGGTTATAATGCTTTCTGGCGACAATGTCTTGATTATGTACAGCTCGATTGCACAGGCTTTGAGGTCGAAACACAAATATGTTTGCGTATGTACAAGGCTAAAATGAAAATTGTTGAAGTGCCGAGTATGGAGCATGCACGTATTCATGGTCAAAGCAATCTACGTACATTTCGTGATGGTTGGCGTGTGTTGATGACCATATTCCGCGAACGGCGTGTTAGTGGGGTTATGCCCAAATCAGCGACAATAACATTTAAGCCATCTCAGTCTCAGGAAATTGTTGCATCTACGTCATCGACAGAAGTTGTGATCTAGTGTCAGATTGATTTTGATATATTTCAATCTTTCAATAAAAAGAATTAGTGTTTATGACAACAACTATAAAACAGACTATTTCAGTGATTATCTGTGCGTATACCCTGGAGCGCTGGCATGATCTTATTGCCGCTGTAATATCGGTACAGCGCCAGACAGTGCTACCATCCGAGATTATTGTGGTTATTGATCATAATCCAGAAATGTTACTACGCGCTCAGGAACAACTTTCAGGGGTTATTGTCACTGAAAATAGCGAAGAACGTGGTTTATCAGGAGCTCGCAATAGCGGTATCATACTGGCCCATGGTGACTTAATGGCTTTTCTGGATGATGATGCTATTGCTGAATTACAATGGTTGGAACAATTGAGCCAGAACATGCATGATCCAGATATTCTGGGAAGCGGAGGGACTGTTCTTCCCTATTGGGTTGAACATAAGCCCTCTTGGCTTCCGGAGGAGTTTTACTGGGTGGTTGGTTGTACCTACCGCGGACTTCCACTCAAGACAGCACCGGTGCGTAATCCTATTGGCGCTAGTATGTGTATTCGACGCAACGTTTTTGTGGCTGTTGGCGGATTTCGCAGTGGTATCGGACGTGTTGGTACACGTCCGGTTGGCTGTGAGGAGACAGAGTTGTGTATTCGCGCTCGTCAATACTGGCCGCAGCGTACCTTCCTCTTCCAGCCACAGGCGCAAGTTTCACATCGGGTTCCCGCGCAACGAGCCTGTTGGCAATATTTCTGGGCACGTTGCTATGCAGAAGGTATCTCCAAAGCGTTTGTCGCACGTTTTGTAGGCGCTAAAGATTCCTTGTCGGCAGAGAGTTCCGTATACATTACAGACGCTGCCTAAAGGGGCTCTACGTAACTTGAAGGCGGCCATCTTTCATCGTGATATTGCGGGCCTGGCACGTGCTGGTGCTATTGTTGCAGGACTGCTGGTAACTACTTGTGGTTATATTATTGGCCGCTGTTTTTCGCAATCAATCAGTAGTGAAACACGTATTATTCAGGAGTCGGCCTTTGAGAAATCGATGAATGAACGGATGTTGTAATACTGACGCAAATAAAATATATTTTTCTGCGAATATCGATATTTTTTATGTACTTTGTAATCTAGGCATAAAGGGCTATAAATGTTGAATACCGGAGTTATAATGATACAATGCTAAGAAACCAGCTAGTTATATAGTCAGGATCTCTGTTTATGAAAATAAAAGATATTGCCGGAAAAAATACAATAGATAGTCTATATCCATACATAACAACATTCAAGTGTATAATGGTACAATGTGGGAGTTTTTGTTGGTGAGAATTTCGCTGCTTATTCAATGGGTGAAGAGTAATGGTGTCATGCTGTTGAACACAGCGTCACTGATTGGCACTATGTTAGTTACGTCTGGACTTGGGTTCGCGTATTGGTTCGTTGCTGACAGGCTTTTCCCACTTAGTGCTGTTGGTCTGGCTTCCGCCGCAACTTCAACAATGATGCTACTCTCAAGCATTTGTTTATTAGGTCTGAGTACCCTGTTGATTAGCGAATTACCACGTAATAAAGGGCAGGAAGGCACTATTATCAGTGCTGCACTTATTCTGGTTGGCCTGGTAGGCACTACTGTTGGTGTTATTTTTGCCCTGTGTACCCCAATCATCTCAAAAAACTTGCAGCCTATTGGTGCTAATCTCCCTAGTATAATTCTGTTTGGGCTTGGTATTGGTCTTACATCGGTTACTATTATCGTTGATACATGTATGATCGCCTTGCTCAGAGGTGGATTACAATTTTGGCGCAATGCCCTCTTTGCCGCCACCAAATTAATTCTACTCTTCGTCGCTGTCCATTTCATATCAGAAAAGACTGGTATCTCCATTTATACGACCTGGACAGCGAGTAATTTCATCTCTATGATCCCGCTTGTGATTTTTGGAATTGTTAAGGCGAGAAAGACAAAAAGAAGTCTTCGACCCCATTGGGGTATGATGCGCAAGGTAGGTCATGCTGCAATTCAGCATTATATCCTTAACCTGATTTATCAAACCCCAACACAAATTCTGCCGGTGATCGCCACTATTATGCTTTCGACATCAGCGAATGCCTGGTTTTACACTGCATCGATGATAGCTAATTTTTTGTTTGCTGTGATTGGCTCACTTACAACTGTTTTGCACGCTACAAACGCCACACAAATACACACCTTGCCACAGAAATCCCGCATGACGGTAGGCCTGGCATTCGGCGTTAGCCTGGTTGCTGGCCTGATCCTTATATTAGGAGCACACCTGATATTAGGTTTCTTTGGTCCAAGTTATGCTGCTCAGGCTTCTTGGAGTTTACGCATTCTTGCCATTGGTGCGTTACCGCTTATCATTAAATACCACTATCTAGCGATACACCGTATTAAAGATAACGTTTCAAAAGCTATTGTGCCTATTACAATTGGAAGCATTCTAGAGCTTGTAATGGCGGTTGTAGGAACGCACCTTTGGGGCCTATCAGGACTTAGCCTTGGTTGGGTTATAGGGATGTATATCGAGGCTATTATCATGGGCCCCACCGTGCTTCGCACCCTGAGAGGCTTAGATATACCAGCTATGGGTATTCTTGATACCTGGGATATTCCGCTTGATGGTTTTGGTAGCAGTATAGAGAAATCAATAACCGTCTCAATGAAGATGATGGCTATTGAATCACCTACCGATATGATTCGCAGCATTGCTTTTATAGATGTTCCCACTATTAAGCTGAAGAGGTCACAGTTATACGATAATAATGACCTTGATGATGATGGTAATGCTCCAACTATTAAACTTAACAAAGCATACCTGAGCAAAGCGGCTCTGGCAGATAGAGACTTAGCGAAAAAGAATCTTCCCAATACACAGGTTTCAGGGAATCAAATTAATGAGTTCATGAACGCGCCAACTATTAAAATGCGTAGTATTAAGAAACCGACGACATCCGGGCCAGATGCACTAGCGCCGAGTTCATCTAATAAACCGAAGCCGATCAGGAAAATGCGGGTGGAACGCCTAAATACCACAGAGCATCCTAAAATCACCGGGGGATCTAAATCAAAAGAGGTGGAAGAGGAAGCAAACACCTAGTCAGGTATGCCACCACATACTATCCATCCAATAGGATGTCTGCCTCCTCATTTGTCAAAATCTATTAGGGATTATAATATGCATGTGTTAATGTGTGTAATTTTCAGAAGCCTATCACCGATGGGGATTTGCAGCGTGGTGCATGAAACATAAATGTTGGGTGTATGGAGAAGGGCTGGATTAGATAATTATTATGAATTCATACATGTGCATGCATAGGTTATATAAAAAGAATAGAGAATAACGAATGATAAAGACTGGTTCAATCGGAATTGCAAGAACGCAACACTCCGTACCAAACATAAAGATAATGGATATTGTTTGCTTTCTTTTGCCTCTAGGTTTTTTTTTGCTTTGGCTTTTCTCTCTTGGATCTATAAATATAGGGCAGATAAACGATCTGGGATTGGTGTCAGTTATGCCACCAGCAATGATTGTCGCACTTCTACTCATGACTGTAAGTTTTTGTATTACGTTACAGCGTAATAGCAAATATAGAGTTCCGCTCTTGTTATTCCATATGGCACTCATAATATTCATGCTGTATGGTGTCACGATGCTAATTGAGCAGATGCCCCGTTTTGACATTGTGTATCGTCATGCAGGGTATACCGAATTCATTCAGCGGACTGGAACGAGCAATCCTAATCTCGATGCCTACTTTAGTTGGCCGATATTTTTTTCGTTGGCAGCATTTCTCAATACTAGCGCGGGTTTTAGTAGTATCCTTTCATATGCTGATTGGGCTCCAGTTGCCTTCGCCATTTTTTACTTTGGTCCGCTGTACACGATTTTTGCCTCCTTTACGAAAGATAAGCGCATCATCTGGTTATCCCTCTGGTTTTTCTATCTGACAAACTGGATCTGGCAAGACTATTTCTCGCCCCAAGGATTTAACTTTTTTCTGTACCTTGTGATGATTGCCATCCTAGTAAAATGGTTTAAAATGCCTGTCGATATGCCAGCGCGCCCTCTCCCGCCATCGCTACGCCGAATTCGCTTTGTAACGCCGTTCTACGATTGGCTGACGGCTGCCGATCCTCAGCAGACACCTGCTAGCCCAGGTTTACGTGTTTTATTACTTGTCAGTTTCCTACTTATCTTTGCTTTTGATGTAAGTAGTCATCAGTTGACTCCGTTTTTTGCCATATTGAGTGTGGGGGCACTAGTAGTATGTCACCGTGTTCGACTCTGGTGGCTTCTTATTGTCATGATCGTAATGGTAGCTTTCTGGCTGTTAGTGGCGGCGCATACATTTCTTGTCGGTCATATGAGTATGGTTTTCTCCGGCTTGAATCTTCTCTCATCCTTCAGTAATAATGTATCGAGTCGCGTTGCTGGCAATCCCGATCATACATTTGTCGCCAAATTGCGAGTCTATATGTCGATCGTAATCTGGGGGCTAGCCTTTCTGGGAGTGTTGATTCGCATCCTTAATAAGAAGAAGGATGCCTCGCTTGTACTTCTCGCTGTGATGCCATTCCCATTATTTATTGTTCAACCATATGGTGGTGAGATGCTGTTACGCAGTTATATGTTCTCACTGCCTGCCATGGTATTTTTTGTGGCATCGTTGTTCTACAGTTCACCTATAGCGGCCTTACGTAGCGTTCCGATTATGCGACGTTTATCCTTGTCTTTTTTACAGAGACCAGCCTGGCAATATATGGCGCTTTTGGCAGTGAATCTTATCCTGATTTCAGGTTTTCTTTTTACACGTTATGGCAATGAACGTGACGACTATATAACCTATAATGAATTTAATGGTGTAAATTATCTGTACAGTGTCGCACCGGCTCATTCATTGTTCATGACTTGTTGGCTAGGTGGGCCATGGCAGTTCAAAGATTATGAAAAATATACACTTGACGACTTGGGCGCTGAAGATGCAACCACTAAGGATATTAACCCTGCGAATGTACCCGCCATTGTTACTTCCATGCAGCAAGGAAGTGTTGGGACCAATGCTTATCTTGTCTTTACACGGAGTGAGATCGCAACATTCGATGCTACTTCAGGCTTACCAGCGGGGAGCTTAATCACGCTAGAAAATGCAGTCGCTAAATCAGGCGATTTCAATCTAATATATAAAAATCCTGATGTACGAATATATGCTCTGGCCAGCTCAGCGCAAGGAGGTCAATAGATCGTGCGTTTAACAAAAGTGCTATGGCCGATCATCATCGTATGTTCCGCTCTGGCAGCATTGATGGCAATGTGCGTTTTTCCAAGTCTCCCCGAAAGACCGCTTTTCATCATGTGGTTTCTCTTTATTTGTCCTGGTATGGCGTTGGTACGCTTCTTTCATGTGAAGGAGCTTGTCGTAAAATTGTCACTGGCAGTGGCATTGAGCTTCTCAATCGATGGCATTGTCGTCGGTATCTATCTCTATGCTGGTCATTGGTCACCGTTGGCTATGATGCTTACTCTGGTTGTGTCTAGCATAGTGGCTGTAGTAATTGAACTTACGAATGTACATGTCATAGTGTATAATCATGTCGGTTTTATTCGGGGCTTTGGAACCTTATTGACACATCCTTTGATTATAGGTACGAGTAGTGTAAAGCCACAAAGTGTAGGTAACCTGGATGTTTTTAATGAATCCACCGTCCGTGTTGTCCCAGGGAATTCTATTCCAGGTTTGCTTGCCAATGCCATGCCAATAGATATTGGAGAGAAGCCAACTGTACAGATGGCGAAGGCACAATTCTCATCCGCCATGAGCAGGGATATAGATATTGAAGAGGAGTCAACTGTGCAGATGGCGAAGGCACAGCTCTCATCTGCAGTAACTGGGGACGTGGATATTGAAGAGAAGTCAACTGTGCAGATGGCGAAGGCACAGCTCTCATCTGCAGTAACTGGGGATGTGGATATTGAAGAGAAGCCAACTGTGCAGATGGCGAAGGCACAGCTCTCATCTGCAGTAACTGGGGATGTGGATATTGAAGAGAAGCCAACTGTACAGATGGCGAAGGCACAGCTCTCATCTGCAGCGCGTGAAAGGTTTGAGAATCAATCTACAGTTTATATGCCTGCCGCATTCAATCCATCGCAAGCACAACGGCGAGCTAGCGGGTCATCGAATGAGCCACAGTCGCCTCCAGTAGAAAGAACGCAGCATGAGAATGCATCAGAGAATGTAGACATTGAACAGAATGTGCATATTGAGCAGAAGAATACTCTTCATATGGTAAGTGGCTCTACCCCATCGCAGATAGCACATGAAGATGTTGACAGGACGATTCAAGCATCAAAATCTCGATGGATGCAAGGGCCGTCTATTACAGAAAACGGTTTTCCAGAGGAAGATGGTATTGAGAAGAGAGTAATTCGTCACACTACCGATGTTGTCCCATCAGAGCAAGCTGATATAGATGATCCTAATACTCAAAAGTTTTCTGGAGATAATGTTGGCACCAATGTACAGCGACTAGCTAATGGAGAGGAAGGGAGGATGGGCCCTGTAACTAATACTCCGACCCACCGCAAGAAACGGTTTCCAACCAAGTTTACGCGTATTGACTAGTAATCGAAAAATGTATTTATAATAAATAGTCGATAGCAAAATTTGAGATGAGAGAAGTGTTGAAATCAGCAGGGCTTTCCCGCACTTCTCCGCTTTATTTACTTTCAACATTTGATGGAACAATGATCACTATATTCTTTATGATGAAGCTATTAAAAAACGTAAATCTATGTGAAAGGGACACTTGTGTTCAAAAATCAACCTTCATTAAACGTATTGATGGCGACTCCGCGCTATTTCCCTGATGCCGGAGGGACTGAAATGCATGTTCACGAAGTTGGACGGCGTCTTGCCCAAAGTGGTGTTAATGTAACCCTTCTGACTACGTTTCCTCATAACTATACTAAGTCAACTCTCGCAGAGGAAGATGTCGAAGGAATGAGGGTCGTGCGTATTCAAGCATGGACTCAACCACATGATTTCTATATTGCTCCTGACATACGTTCTTTTATTAAGCGGGGCCATTGGGATCTTATTCATTGCCAAGGCTGTCATACATTTTTCCCACCTTTAGTCATGCTCGCAGCCAAAGCGGAAAAAATACCTTATGTTGCCACTTTTCATTCTGGGGGCCACTCGTCTCGTTTGAGAACGAAGTTTAGAGATACTCAATGGAGATTGCTTCGTCCGCTTCTCGCGGATGCTGAAAAGCTCATCGGCGTATCCAATTTTGAGACGAACTACTTTCGCAATCTATTACATCTACCTGAACAAAAGTTTTCTGTAATTCCTAATGGATTTAGTGTGCCAGAGATGCCATCCTCTGTGATAGAAGCTACACAGTCAACACTCATCGTTTCTGTAGGACGTTTAGAACGATATAAAGGACATCAACATCTAATTAGCGCTCTTCCTAAAATACGCGAAGCGCGTCCTGATGCCCGACTATTGATTTTGGGAGCCGGACCATATGAAGCGGCCTTACATGAAATCGCGCTAAAGCTTGATGTGGCTGAACATGTTACAATCCGTTCTATACCAGCTGACAACCGTAGCGAAATGATGTCTTTGCTTTCACAAGCATCGCTTGTTACGTTGTTCAGTGAGTACGAATCGCAAGGTATTGCTATCATGGAGGCACTTGCCCTTCATCGTCCGGTTCTGGTTGCTGATACTTCTGCTCTTCGTGAATATGCAGAGAGAAATCTGGCTCGTGCAGTTTCTCTAGATAGCACGCCAGAAGAACTAGCATCTGCAGTTATGCGTCAATTGGATAATCCTCTTATTCCAGATCAACTGAACTTACCGACATGGGATGACTGTGCAAAACAATTAAATATACTTTATCATGATGTTGCTAGAAAAACTTCATATTCTCTATAAGGCTTGCTTATTAATGAAAAGTAGGTCAACATGCACTCCTCTTTTCGAGGTAACGTGAGAAACTGGTATAACAATATATTGAAACTTTAGGACGTATAAAGATCGAACACGGCTATTTCCGGGCGACAATCGAAGCGGAAGTATGGGGCAAGCATACCGAGACCACTGTTTGTATATTGGATCAGGTTCTCTATCTGATAGCGCCCTTTAGGATAAACACGCGATAATGGTGGAAGGAAGATTGGTCCATGCAGAGGAATGCGTACCTGCCCACCGTGAGAATGGCCGGAAAGCTGAAGGTCAATACGACTATTCTGGGCAGTCACATCAGCAAAGTCTGGTTCGTGAACAAGCAATATGGCTGCCCCGGCATCTGGGAGACTGGACGTTAATTGCTGTAGTAGTGGTTGGTGTGTCCAGATAGGTGCTGGGATTCCTCTATTCCGAGGCCAGAGATCGTCCATGCCGACGAGATGTAGCACCTGATCTCCACGTTGTATTGTATGTGTTTTATTAGCGAGTTCTTGGACCTGTCCCACGTGTAAACATTCGCGTACCCACTCTACTCCCGATGGATGATCGTGATTGCCAAGCACGCCGAAGACGCCATCACGTGTTTGCAGTTGACTTAATCCCGTCAAGGTACGTTTGGCATCAGGAAGATAGTCGGTCACAAAATCTCCGGTGATGACAATCACGTCCGCTAGCAACGCATTGATTGTCTGGACTAGCCCTGCCAGTCGTTCTGCAGTCATAAAAGAATTGTCAGCATGGATATCGGTGATCTGTACTAAGCGATATCCATTGAATGCTTTTGTGAGGTGTGGTAGATGTAATTGATGGTGGGTAATGTTAAGCCAGGTTGGTTCGATATTGTGTGCATAGTAGATAGTTCCAGTGCCAATTATACCAAGACCGAGCACCGTGAAGAGGCTACCTTTTATAAAGGTGCGTCTTTTGATAGATTGCTTATCCTGTTTTTGTTCCATAATTCTTTTTTCTAGATAATATATAAACGCATATTCGTGATTGTTAGTTTACCCGCCATTTTGGCATTATATATATCAGACGGTCTATATAGACTTTATCACGATAACAAGCAGTATGCAATATATGTTAGTGATCCCTGAAGGTTGTACGGGGCGCTTCCAGCTTGATAACTGCCCGTAATTTATTTGTATTGTATTACTGTAAATAAAAAGCCAGACACAGATTGTGTTAAAAGTGATCCAACACAATCTGTGTCTGGCTTTTTATTTAAGACTAATCTATTTAATCTTCTGGGTTGGAGTATCTTCCACTTTGGGGCCAATCCATATTGTTTGAATATTCACAAACTCCTGGATGCCAAAGTATGAAAGTTCGCGACCATAGCCACTATGCTTAACACCTCCAAAGGGCAAACCAGGACTTGAGGCTGTCATTCCATTGACGAATGTGGCCCCAGCGTTTATTTGGGTTACCAATTTTTTTGCTTGCTTAATGTCCCGTGTCCATAGATTGCTACTAAGACCATAGATCGAGTCATTCGCGAGTGCGATTGCGTGGTCGGTGTCATGAGCACGGATTACAGCAGCGACGGGACCGAAGGTCTCTTCTTTAAACACGGGCATCTCTTGTGTGACGTCTGAGACGATGGTTGGTGTGTAAAAGTAGCCCTTATCTCCGACTTTCTTACCACCTAGAGCTAGCGTTGCTCCCATGCCCAATGACTCCTGTACCTGGCGGTCTAGCTCATCGCGTAGATCGGCGCGGGCTAACGGACCAATTTGTACATCATGCTCTAGTGGATTACCAATGTGGAGTCTAGCAGTATTCTCAACAAACTTTGCTAGAAAGTCGTCGTAGACGGCATCAACCACGATGAAGCGCTTGGCTGCGATACAACTTTGCCCGTTGTTCTGATTGCGTGCCTGTACTGCTGTCTTAGCCGCAGCCTCGATATCTGCGTCAGCCAACACGATATAAGCATCCGAGCCACCAAGTTCGAGCACATTTTTTTTGAGAACACTTCCACTCGCGGAGGCGACCTGAATACCAGCTTTTTCACTTCCCGTAAGCGTGATCGCTGCGATACGCGGATCTTTAATAAGCGCTTTGGTTTCGGCTCCAGGGACCAGCACTGTGCGGAAAACGCCTTTGGGGAAGCCACTTTTCTCAAACATTTGCTCGATTTCTAGTGCCACCTGGGAAACGTTGGAGGCATGCTTAAGGACCGCCGTGTTGCCTGCCATCAATGTAGGCGCAGCGAAGCGTATGACCTGCCAGTACGGGAAGTTCCAAGGCATCAATGCCAGCACGACTCCTAAGGGCTGGAAATTCACATAGCTCTCAGTCCCATTACTTTCCATCTTTTGTGGCGCGAGAAACTGTTCCGCCTTCTCTGCATAGTAATCGCAATTTAATGCACACTTTTCAACCTCGGCTTCTGCCTCCATAATCGGCTTGCCCATCTCTAGCGTGGCTAGCTTTGCCAGACGTGCTTTATTGTCTCGCAAATAACAGGATAATTGCTTGAAGAGGGTGCTCCGCTCAACGAAGGTAGTTTGACGCCAATTTATAAAGGCCGTATGAGCCTCATCGAGTGCATTATCAATCTGCTCTTGCGTATACGCCTCGAATGTTTTTAGGATCTCTTCTGTTGCTGGATTGATCGACTGGATACTCATGATGCCACCTTTCATATTATCTTTTTTAGACCACTCTATGTATGTCCTTCTACAATGAAGAGTCATCATATGAAGAATATGATAACTAGTGGCAGGATGGCAAGGTGGTTCTGGAGATGCCGGAAAAAGACCACGAAACAAGGCCTAGACAAACTACAAAAAATTGTGTACACTATTCGGGAAGGGTGACTTAGTGTATACAAAACACCTTTTCTTTTTTGTCTGAGTCGTAAGTGTACATTGTACACTTATTCGAAGGAGAATAAGGCATGACTCACTGCCAACCGTTTGATGTCGCTATTATTGGTGGTGGCATTGCGGGGCTCTCAGT
Source organism: uncultured Chloroflexia bacterium (assembly GCA_963699315.1). Taxonomy (GTDB): domain Bacteria; phylum Chloroflexota; class Ktedonobacteria; order Ktedonobacterales; family Ktedonobacteraceae; genus Dictyobacter. The sequence goes on along the minus strand of OY969433.1, from coordinate 392,714 downwards.
GGCTCTACGTTTGCCGAAGCATATACGTGTGGCTCTCTTTACTAAAGGACAACTTGGGGAGAGCAATACGCGGTATGCACAAGGTGGTCTTGCTGTGGCGCTGGGTGCAGATGATAGTCCGGAACTTCATTTACAGGATACTCTGGCTGCTGGTGCAGGATTGTGTGATGAAGAGGCGGTACGTATTCTGGTTGGGCAAGCCCCAGATGCTGTGCGCTGGTTGATCGATATAGGAGTCCAATTTGATCGCGCACAACCGGGGATTGATGCTCATGCAACACCGGATGGATTGCTCTTAGGCCGCGAGGCCGCTCATTGTCGCTGGCGTATCTTACACGCTGGCGGTGATGCTACCGGTGCTGAGATTGAACGTGCATTGATGGCTGCTGTGCAGAAACGACCCTCAATAGAGGTCTATGAAGAGACATTCGTTCGCGATCTTATTATTCGTGATGGCCGCTGTGTTGGCTTGCAGGCGTTACTACGAAATGGTGAGATGTTTGAATTGCGAGCTGGTGCGGTGGTGCTGGCAAATGGTGGAACTGGAGGCCTCTGGCTTCATACCTCCAATCCTCAGGGAGCGACGGCAGATGGTTTGGCGTTGGCATGGCGTGCCGGTGCGGGCCTTACTGATCTAGAATTTATGCAATTCCATCCAACCGTTCTGGCTACCCAGGGATCATCTCATTTGATGTCTGAGGCTATTCGAGGCGAAGGAGCGTATCTGCGCAATCATGCTGGTGAACGCTTTATGCTTCGCTACAGTCCTCAGAATGAGTTGGCACCTCGCGATGTGGTGGCACGCGCGCTTCTCAGTGAGATGCTGGCAGAGCAGACCGATTACCAGTATTTAGATTTACGCCATTTATCTGCTGAGAGGATGTATGTTCGCTTCCCGACGATTTCTGCGTTATGTCAACAGTATGGTTTAGATCTCGCCTCGGATTTGTTGCCAGTTGCTCCTGCGGCTCACTACTGTATGGGTGGCGTAATAGTGGATAGCTACGGTCGAACAACGGTATCTGATCTCTATGCGGTAGGTGAAGTCTCTTGTACGGGAGTTCATGGTGCGAATAGATTAGCCAGTAATTCTCTTTTAGAAGGCTTGGTGTACGGTATTCGCATTGCTGATTTTTTAAGTGGGGGCTTATCCACTGATACTGCTATGTCTTCTTTTATTGGGCGTTCTTTATCGATTATACACTATGAGGATGCTTTAGATACTACTGAATTACAGTCAACCGCTTTTGTAGAGCAGCAGTCAGTATTACAAGTTCGGCAGCAGGTCCAGCAATTAATGTGGCAATATGTGTCATTGCGCCGCGATGAAGAGGGTCTCATGAATGCTTGGCAGCAGATACGTGCCATATGTGCAGCGCTAATGCGAACTCTGGAACAAGATCTTCAATCACTTGAAACAGTAAACATGTTGCAAGTGGCTGAGCTAGTGATTGCAGCGGCTCTAGAGAGACGCGAGAGCCGAGGAAGCCATTGGCGCTCAGACTATCAAGCGGCTGATGCGCATCTGGCGTCACAACATCTTGTTTTTGAGCCTCTACGCATTGATCCTTATGGATTACCGCTCGCTCAGAAGGAGGCAAGATCATATGTCTAGACTGATAGTTGATCTGATCACGCGTGCATTGGAAGAAGATGGGGCTTACGCCGATATTACGACGCAAAGCACTGTCCCTGAAGATCGATGGTCCAAAGGACGTATCCTGGCGCGTAAGTCTGGTGTAATTGCTGGTCTCACAGTTGCCTGCGAGACATTTCACGTCTTTGATGAACGTATCCAAATTGAGCAAGTTGTACAGGATGGAGCGCACGTGCAAGCGGATGACAATCTGCTTCTTTTGCATGGACCTGCCCGTTCTTTATTGAGTGCTGAACGTGTCGCTCTCAATTTTCTTGGTCGTCTCTCTGGCATTGCGACGCTGACAGCACAATGCGTGCATGCTCTAGAAGGATCGCAGACGCGTATTTTGGATACGCGTAAAATGACTCCGGGGCTGCGTGCATTGGAAAAAATGGCAGTTCAGTTGGGGGGAGGACATAATCATCGTTTTGGTTTAAGCGATGGTGTATTGATTAAAGACAATCATATTAAGGCGGCAGGGGGAATTGCACAGGCTGTTGCTATGGCACGGCAGTTGGCTTCACACTTGCTTAAGATTGAGATTGAATGCGAAACTCTGGATGAAGTGCAGCTTGCAATTGATGCTGGGGTAGACGTTGTTTTGCTTGATAATATGAATGTTGAGATGATGCGTCGTGCGGTAATATTCATTCGCCAACAGGCTCCACAAGTATTGATTGAAGCTTCCGGCGATATCGGCACAAATTCTGAGCGCCTAGTTGCCGTCGCAGCAACTGGGGTGGATTTTATCTCGCTTGGTGCCCTGACACATTCCGCACCTAATTTTAATGTCTCGCTAGAATTTGCATGAAACAGATCTAATACCCGCATACATTCAGAAACGCAACCTCGTTGCTAGAAATGTGTCGCCACATATTTCTCATCTGAATGCAAGGAAATATAAGCTAAAGGAGCAAATCCATGGCTATCAAGTCAGAATGTGCAGTAAGCCAGGAAGCCCATGTGTTGCCGTTGTTAAGCCCTCAGAAGCGCGCTCGCTATGATGTCTCAAAGCGTATTGATGGGATCCCGCTGTTTTATGCTGAGATGGATGGTGAGGAATTGGATCGTCGCATTATGTCTGCCAGAGCAATCCTGGGTGAGCGTCTGGTAATTCTGGGACACCATTATCAGCGCGATGAAATCATTAAATATGCCGATTATCGCGGCGACTCGTTTAAACTGGCCCAACTTGCCTCTAAGCGAAAAAATGCTGACTATATTGTGTTCTGCGGCGTCCATTTTATGGCTGAGAGCGCAGATATTCTTAGTGAGCGTCATCAAAAGGTGATTCTACCCAATCCGGCTGCGGGCTGTTCGATGGCCGATATGGCCAATATCGCTGAAGTTGAAGAGTGTTGGGAGCTTCTCCATGAGACAATAGGTGAAGATGCTGGCATTATTCCTGTGACATACATGAATTCTGCCGCAAATCTTAAAGCTTTTTGCGGGAAAAATGGTGGTGTCGTCTGTACATCCTCGAATGCACCGAAAGTTATTGATTGGGCATTCAAGCAAGGGAAGCGGGTCCTCTTCTTTCCTGATCAGCATCTGGGTCGTAACACTGCATCGCATTATGGTATTCGCCCGGATCAGATGGTGGTCTGGGATCCCAAAGATCCAATGGCATTCGATGGCGTAGAAGAGGCGCTGGAGAACTCGAAAATCATTCTGTGGAAGGGTCATTGTTCAACACATATGCGTTTTAATGTCCAACAAATTGAAAAAGCACGTATCGATTATCCAGGTATTAACGTCATCGTGCACCCAGAATGCCGCCAAGAAGTGGTCGAGGCAGCTGATTTGTATGGTTCGACCGAATATATTATTGAGCAGGTTGAGAAAGCTCCTGCGGGTAGCCAGTGGGCTGTGGCAACAGAGATTAATCTAGTCCACCGTATCGCCCAGGAGAATCCTGATAAATTTATCTTCTGTTTAGACCCTATTGTTTGCCCTTGCTCGACTATGTATCGTATCCATCCTGCGTATGTTGCCTGGGTGCTGGATTCGCTCTTAGATGATCAAGTGCTCAATCAGGTGAGCGTTGATGAAGAGATGACATACTGGGCACGTATCGCATTAGAGCGTATGCTCTCTCTTGCAGCCTGATATGTCGCTTGCGCGAGAGATTGGATTTTTCTGTTTTGATTGTGATGCGAAAGATACTTAAAGTATTCCAAATACATCTATCTAATAGATGTATTTGGAATACTTTATTGTGTAGTTGTGTTTTCAATGAATGAGGTAGTTTGAGTTGTTACTGTCCATATTGGTCAGCGCCCCTTCACTCTTCAATGAAAAAATGTATTTAGCCGGAAAGTGAGTAATATATTGAAAATTGAAATCTGGTCAGAGATGGTTCGCTTTCAGGTTGCTGCCATTTAGTGATATTTCCTTGCATTCAAATGAGAAAGGTGCCACAGCACCTTTCTAGCAACGAGAGTTGCGTTTTTGAATGCATATGGGTATGATATGTTCTGCGTGCGTTTTCAAATCCGCTCCGGGCTCGAACAATGTATCGTAATATTCTAGATCAAGATAATGCGATTGAAGATACATCAAGATAAAAATGAATGGCACAGTAGCAGGAAAAAACCCGAAGGTATCAAACATTAGCATTGTTGACAATCGTTCAGGTATTTGTGTAAGCTTGTACCATTAGCTACAGTCGCATAGAGATATAGTCCTCTTTATCTTTCTGCTACTGGAATTATTTGATTAGTATTGATGCGTCAATCGTCCTTTCTTATTATATTTTTGCTTCCAAAGGAGTATGCACGGTGAGCGATGTTGATGTTAACCCTGTCAGTGCACGACCATGGTCGTTGACTACTGAACGCATTATTATTGCAGGTGTTTTGGCTGCCATTACGATCATTCTGGGCATTGTGCCTGGCATTGGTTTCATTCCCCTTCCCAATGTTACTGGCAATGCGACGATTGAACATATCCCAACCATTATTGGTGGTATTGTGGCTGGCCCAATTGTGGGGATCATTTCTGGTTTGATCTTTGGCATCGTAAGCTTCTTACATTCGTCTACCCCCCTTTTTAAAGACCCTACAGTTGCTATTTTACCTCGCCTCTTTATCGGATTAGTTTCATGGGCTGTATTTGCGGCGTTAGTGCGCATCAATCGAGATCTAGCTGCCGCCGTGGCTGGCTTTGCTGGTGCTGCGACCAATACCATTCTGGTCGTTGTTGCAATTGTTGTGAGAGGATATTTACCCGCGGAGGTCATTATTCCAACGGTTATCGTGCAGTCAATCTTTGAAGCTATTATTGCTGCCATCTTAACTGTTGTTCTTGTGCGTATCTTCTATATCTTAGAATCGCGTCTTGTTCATGCTCCTGACACGAAACCTCGTGATCAGCTTCCTTACTAATTATGATTGAACTAAAGAATGTAACCTTTAACTACAGTGCGCAGGGGGAACAGAATGTTGCTCCTGCGTTGCAGAATATTTCCTTGCACATTCCCGAAGGTCAAACAGTGGCAGTGATTGGGCATAACGGGTCAGGGAAAAGCACGCTTGCTAAATTGCTTGCTGCGATTGTTTTTCCTCAGTCCGGGACCGTTCAGATTGATGGTCTGCAAGCCAGGGCTGAAGGTAAGGATCTCTGGTCTATTCGTGAGCGTGTGGGCGTCGTGTTTCAAAATCCAGATGACCAATTAATTGCCACCACTATTATTGACGATATTGCATTTGGTCCAGAGAATCTTGGGCTGCCACGTGCTGAGATTGCTGCGCGTGTACAAGAGGCAATTGCATTGCTTGGCTTACAAGGGCATGAGCAAATGTCGATTAGTGAGCTATCAATCAGTCTAAAGCAACGAGTCGCGATTGCTGGCGTGCTGGCCATGCGGCCTCGCTATATAATTCTAGATGAGCCGACGACAATGATTTCAGGTCATATTGTGCGGCAATTGTTGGATACTGTACAACGTCTTGCTCATGAGCGTGGTATGACTGTGCTATATATTACACATTTTATGCCAGAAATTGTGTCATTTGATCGGGTAATTGTGATGAACGCAGGCCGGGTGTTGATGGATGGATCGCCAACAGAGATTTTTGCTCACGTGGATGAATTACAATCGGTTGGATTAGATGTGCCTATGGTGACTCGACTTGGCCGGAATTTATTTGATCATGGATGGACACAACTTTCTGATGTGGTGCTGTCTGCTGAGCAATTATTATTGGAAACACAGACTGAACCGGCTGTCGAGGTTGTGCAAGAAGATCAGGTGCATGAAACAGCGCTGAGTCTATTGAAGCAGTCTAGCGCTGTTATTGAGTTTGAACAAGGATCAATTCAAGCTGCAGGAGATATTAACAAACCGGTTGTTTTTGATTTACGCGATATTTTTTATACGTATCGTAGCAATACGCCGTTTGCGCAAGAGGCATTGCATCGTTTATCTCTTTCTATTTTTGCAGGTAAGACTGTAGGTATAGTCGGACAAACAGGCTCTGGTAAATCAACCGTCTGTGATTTATTAGCGGGCTTAATTAAGCCCGCATCGGGCCTCTTCTACTTTAACGGCGAGAATACGAGTGCAAACTCTTTTAAAATAGCACGTATTCGTTCGCATGTAGGTATCGTTTTTCAATCGTCTGAAGCACAGATTTTTGAGGAAACGGTGGGGAAAGATGTCTCATTTGGACCTCGACAACACAATGTTTCTCTCGAGGAGTCGCGCCGCCTGGTTCAATCATCACTCGAAGCAGTTGGATTGCCTTATGAGGATTTTCGTTCGCGCTATACCTATGCGCTGAGCGGTGGTCAGAAGCGCCGCGTTGCTATTGCTGGTGTGTTGGCGCTTGAGCCAAAGGTGATCATTTTTGATGAGCCGATGGCTGGATTAGATCCTCGTGGACGTGATGAAATTTTTGAGTTGATTAGAGCTTTAAAGCAACGTGAAGACCTGACCATTGTGTATGCGTCGAGTAGCCTTAAAGATGTGATCGAATTGGCAGATATCGTTCACGTGATTGATCAGGGAAGTATATTATTGAGTGGAGAGCCGCGTGAGATTCTGAACCAGGCTCAAATGCTCGACTCTCTGGATATTACTTTGCCCGAAGCTGCTCTGGTTGCGTTGTCGTTAAGGCAGATTTTTCCAACACTGCGTACTGATGTGCTTGATATGCTAGAACTTGAGGCTGAGTTACAAAAATTGTATTCTACTGTGTGTTGAATGTTTACTGAGAGGAGCATTATATCTATGCATTGTGCCCGTATGGATATTTATAATGGAGTGTGGGTATGATTGAACTTTCCCGCTATGTTACCTTTGGGCAGTATATTAATAATGGTTCGTCAATCGCTCGTATGGATCCGCGTGCGAAGCTTATCTGTGCAGTTCTCTTGATTGCACTTGTCTCTTTTCTCTCTAGCTTTTTTGCTTTTGCATTGTGCTTCCTTTTTTGCATCGTACTGCATTGGAAATCACAAATTTCAATCCGTTATATTTTAAGTAGTCTGAAACCTTTCATTATTTTTCTCCTCTTCGCATTTGTCTTTGAAGTACTGTTTTATGTACCGAGCCAGTCTTCGCAGCCATTATGGCACTGGTGGATTCTGAACATTTCATGGCAAGGCATCATCGCTAGCGTTTTGACGATGGTACGCGTGCTTTTCCTCTATTATTTGGTATCTATGCTTACCTTCACTACGTCACTGGTTGATCTTACGAATGGTATGGAAGTTTTAGGCTCGCCATTGCAAAAGATTGGCATACCAGTCAGTGCTCTAGTGATGGTTGTCGTCATTGCCTTGAAATTTGTCCCGATCTTTGTGCTAGAGGTTGAGCGTCTCATGAAAGCCCAGACAGCACGCGGATTAAACTTTGATGAGGGGAATCTCTTTCAACGAGTCTCCAAGATGGCTTTGTTGCTGCTTCCGCTTTTCGTGAGCGCTTTCTTAAAAGTAAAGGTTTTGACTGTTTCTATGGAAGCCCGTTGTTACGGCGTGCATCGTGGCTGGCACAGAACAAAGTTGCGTGCTTTCCATTTTGAACGCTTCGATCGTATCGCACTTATTTTGACAATAGTAGTATGTGTTGTGCTTATTATGGTAAATATAGTAGCTCTTGGATAATAAAGATGAAGGATTATTGGTAGTAGATCGTTAGATTATAGAGATACTTATCATAACCAACTACAAGGTCATAAATTGTTTGGCCGGCAGTATCGATTATTAGCGGCTCAAGATCTTTACTCCCTTACCGCTATTGCCATATTCAAAGACGGACAAGGAACCAAAAGGACGCAGGGTGGTTATGCGTCCGCTGGAGCCAACGAAAGGTTTGAGGCAATGAGATATTCCACAATCACGACATCTCGCCACACCCCATCAAGTTGCCCATGTTTTTCATAGATGCCCACCTCACGGAAGCCGAGCGACCGGAGCAGTCCACGGCTGGCTGCATTTTCGACGAAGACGCGTGAGACGAGTTTCCAGAATCCCACCTGCTCGCTCTCCTGGAGTAATCCTGTCATGGCGAGTCGTCCCGCTCCTTTACCTCGCCAAGAGCGTTCGACGTACACAGAGAACTCAGCGACGCCTGCATAACAAGAGCGGGCTCGATAGGACGACGTTGAGGCGTAGGCAATGAGCGTGGTGTCGTGTTCTACCACCACGATTGGGTGTCTACCATCAAACCAGGAGGCAATCATGGCCGCTGTTCGCACCTCCGTTTCAAACGTGCCGATCCGATCTTCAATCCCTTGATTGTAAATAGCCGTGATGGAGGCAGCATCTGCCTGGGTTGCTAGTCGCATCCGCATATCGGTGTTCCTCCCTCTTCTTTCTCGGCATTCGCCTCACGTTTGGGCGTTAGGAGGGACGGCTGAAGCAACTCCGCCGCATGAGAGCCGAGCGGTGTGGTACGAATAGCTCGACTCCAATCTTGCGCGCCCATCTGCCCCAGGTCCCAAGGACTCTCAAGAGGAGGCGTGTAGGACAGGTCAAGATCGGAGAGTGCCTCGACAGTCATCTCATGAAACAATGCCGTAACAAGGTGACTCATGCTTGCTGCTCCTCTGCTTTGGCTGCTGCATAGAGTTGATCGAAGGACAATGAGGGCCTCCGATCCAGAAAGTGGTCAATTTTTGCTGCGATCAGGTCGCGAATGTGGCGAAAAGCGACGAGACGCTCTTCGTCGGTCCCGGTGACACGACTTGGATCAGGAAACCCCCAATGGACCTGCCGTCTGGCATTGGGGAAGAACGGACAGCTCTCCTGTGCTTCGTGGCAGACCGTCACGACCAGGTCCATGGGCGGCTCTGTGGCAAACACCTCCATGCCTTTGGCCGTGTGATCACTGATATCAATGCCGATCTCTTGCATCACCTTCACGGCCAATGGGTGAACTGCCCGTGGTTGGATACCCGCACTCACCACGTGGAAGTCGGACCCACCACTAGTGCCAAGCAATCCTTCTGCCATTTGAGAGCGGGATGAATTGTGCGTGCACAAAAAGAGCACCCGCAGGGGCTGCCCTGGCTGTTTGTCTGTGTCAGGCATCGTCATGCTCTTCATACTCTTCATACTCCTTGGTTGTCTATTTTCTCTTCACCGTTGCGGGAGAAGATTTGTTGGTGACTCGCTTCGCGCAACCAGCGATATACGTAGGCCCCAGCGACGGCTCCCATCAGCGGGCCGATGATATAGATCCATTGTGCGGTCCATGTCCAACTCATGAGTGCTGGTCCCAGCGAACGGGCCGGATTTCATCGAGGCCCCACAGATGGGTCCGGCAAAAATGGCTTCCAGGCCCACCGTCGCACCAATGGCGAGAGCAGCAGCCTGACCAACGGCGCGAGTATCGGTTGCCATCGCCATAATGACAATCATCAGAAAGAAGCTGAGCAGGGTTTCCAATCCCAAGGATTGCCAGGCTCCTCCTTGTCCAGTTGGCACCGTCGCCCCCAGAGACGCGACGTTCCCAAACAGGAACCGTAAACAACCTGCGGCCAGCAATGCTCCCAGCAGTTGCGCACTCCAGTAGCCAATGAGCTGTCGAACAGGAAAGTGGCGAGCAACGACAAAAGCGAGGGTCACTGCCGGATTGAAATGTGCTCCACTGATATGGCCAAAGGTGTAGATCATCACGGTGATCATGAGGCCAAAGACGAGACCTACCCCCACATGGGTGATCGCTCCATGAGAGAGTGTATCGATCATAATGGCTCCGCACCCAGCAAACACGAGGCCAAAGGTTCCGATTCCTTCCGCAAGGTAGGCTGCCCAGATCCGCTTCCTTTCAGTGTGTGCTTGTTGTCGCTGTGGAGAGAGCGGAAATGCTGCCTGCTCTGTCTGTGTGTCATTGCTCACGAGGACTCCTTTGTTGTTCAAGCTCTGCCAAGAGGAAACGCACGCGCATCGTCAGATGCTCCACCGTCTGTGCAAAGGTTTGATCTACCTCTTGCGCTGTTCCGTCCACGTCGACTGGATCAAGCACACTCCAGTGGATACGACGTGGAGTGTCTGGAAATGATGGGCAGACCTCACGCATACGATCACAGACAGTGATCACCACATCAAAGTGCTGATCCAGGAACAGATCGACCGGTTTCGCGTGCTGGTGGCTGATATCGATTCCGTGCGTTGCCATTGCACGTATCGCTGCAGGATGCAAGGTAGCCGGTGCGCTGCCAGCACTCTCGACGACAACGCATCCGCCGCTCAAAGAGCGAAGGAGCCCTTCTGCGATCTGCGAACGTGCACTGTTCTTTGTACAGAGAAAGAGCACCCGAAGTGGTGAAACAGGCAGATGCCATTGTCCTGGATCACGGAGAAAAGCATCTGTACCAAGTACAGGATGAATGGCTGCTCCGGTCGCAAGAAAGTGTTGGCGGAGCGTCTGAAGATCAAGGCTGTAGTAAATATCGCGACTATCGGCAGAACTCCGCCGCTCCGTCACCAGATTGCCGTGACGAAGTTGTTTCAGGTGATAGGATACCAGGTTTTGTGGAAGTTGAAGTTTGCCAACGAGATCTTGCACGCGATAGTCGCTGTGCGAAAGATGTTGTACAAGGTTCCAACGAACCGCATGCCCAACAAGTTTGAGAACACGTGGTGAGTCAACAAGAAGACTGTCCATTCTTCCCCTCCAATACAGCAAATATATTTGTATCAAATTGTATTGATGTAAATATACCAGAGAGATAGACATAAAACAAGTCGCGCAAAGAGATCGTTGCACAGACCCCAACCGGCCATATTCCTCACATCATTAGCTCTACAGATTTTTCATTGCTCCATTCACCATACCATTTGGCATGCGGTTTGCCAATTGCGGTCACTGTTTTTTCGATATGAATGCTATCACTATAAATTTGAGGATCTGCTTGGTATAAAACCTCCTCAAAATCCGTAGGGAGGTGGTTGTCAGACTTTTTTGTGTGGTACACTGATACAGTTGAATTTTATTGCATGTCTTTAAGAAAACTGCTTCGAAGTGAGATAGCTATATGAGTACTACAGAAATTAAAGAATTACAGCCTGCTCCTGATTTCACACTCCCGGCCATAGGCAGCGATGATGTGGTGAAAGATGGACAGGTTCAGTTGAGTGCACTCCGCAATCATGTTATTGTCTTATACTTTTATCCAAAAGACGACACCCCTGGATGCACTGTCGAAGCGTGTTCATTCCGCGATGCCAATCACCTCCTTCAAAAACGAGGCGTGATCGTACTTGGCATTAGCGTTGATGATATGGCTTCCCACCAAAAGTTTATTGATAAGTTTTCATTATCTTTCCCATTGCTGGCAGATACTGCTAAGACGGTCGTTCAGCAGTATGCTGTCTGGAAAGAAAAGACCAATTATGGAAAAACATACTTTGGGGTAGATCGCCAGACATTCTTGATTGATAAAGAAGGCATCATACGTAAAATCTGGCATAAAGTGAAGCCGGATGGTCATGCCAACGAAGTCTTGGAGGCCGTCGAGGCATTACATCTGTAAGAACTGGACTATCGCACATTTATCTGCATTGGTAGATGTGCGATAGATGTTTATTCGTTGATGTTGTTCTTTTCTTCCATGTTTTGTTGCATGCGTTGGAATTCTTCATCAATTTTTTTGCGCTGTTGACGACGTAATTGTGCTTGCTCAATTATTTTTGCTTCTTCTTCGTCGGCAGGCACCAAAGGGGGAACTGGTCGGGGTTTCCGGTTTTCGTCTAGGGCAACATAGATAACATAACTGCTGGCGATTTTGCGTATCTCTTGGGAAATAACATCTTCAGCCGTAACTTCAACGCCAACTTCCATACTTGTTCGTCCGACATAGTGCATCGTGCAGTGGACGGAGACGACATCTCCGATAAATGCAGGTGCCAGGAAATCAAAGCGCTCCACTCTTGCTGTGACAACTGTTGGAATCTGGCTATGCTTGAGGGCAACGATCGCAGCTGCTTCATCGACCATACGCATAATAACCCCTCCATGTACATTGCCATGCCCATTCGCATCGATTAATTCCATCATGCGGCGTGTTGAACTACGAGAAAAAGCGATGCTTCTTCCTCTTGTCAAATCAACTTCGGGGAAGTGTTTGTAGCGTGTAAATATTCTATCGAATGGATTTATTTTCCCTAACCTCTTATATAAGTAGTAGTTACGCAAATACTATACTCTATTTGGAGTGCTGATAACAAGTTTGTATTGTAATGAATTTTCTACTTATACAGTTTTGTTGACTGTTTTTTTTGCTTTTATGGATTTTTCTGGTATTGTATCGATGAGCGTTCTGACATGAACAATAATTGAGCCGCTCTTTATACATCTCTATAGCGCGCAAGGAGAGTATGGTGATGCGTGGTAAAGCATAAATGATCTGGTTTAATGAGAATTAGAGATCAGAAGTTGAGCAAAAAAGTCGAGAAGAAGCTTGAGATGTATGATTTTGTGTCTTAAGTTTCTTATCCCCATTTTGTATTACCGTTACCTGTTGAACCATTAATATTGTTTGAAAAAAGTAAACTGGTCATAAGATGTGTATCAATTCATGCTCGTTGTGATATGATGATGGAGCGTATATTCTGAAGCAGGCTCTATTCAGCTTGTAGGTGTCTACTGAGAACACGATGGCAATGTGCACTGAAACGCTGAGAGGGCTAGTTGATAACGCATATGAAATGGTATCGCTGAGGAATCACTTGCACTACATGTCGAGGTGATAAATCATAGAAATGGTATCTCTATTTTTTGATGAGAGGCGAACGCATCCCTTGTTTCACGGAGCGGTACAATTTATGCTCGTGAGGGGGCGTCTGGTGGTCGCATTAAAAAAAGATGTAATAGCCGGTTCGTTCGGTTTATGAGGAGGGAGTCATGGAAATTTCGCTGCGGCTGGACACGCTAGGTGTAGTTGAAGTTCGCTATCTGCGTGGCCGAGAACGGTACCGGGATTGGCCCCAGTTTCAATTACTGGCGGCATCGCGTCAGGCACGAGTTATTTCTTATTTCCCACGCGAGGTGGCAGAGCAACTTCATCAGCAGATTCTTATGATTGAGGCTGCGCTTGGCTTAGATGCGGGCGATGATAATGAGGATGAGGATGACGGGCAATCTGTAACGGGTCATAATGAAGGTGATCACGAAGAGGGTGTGAAGTCCGTGGAGCGTGATAGTAGCGCGTTTTCTCCGGCTTTCGCCCAGGCGCTGAAACAGTTGAATGAACTGGCACGTCAGCGTTTACCTGAGGCTACTTCGGGTAGCCTCAGTAGCACTGAACTTACCCCAGAGTTGGAGACAGATAATGATGAAGATGCTCTAGAACAGTTGCAGGATGCTTTTGTGCAGATGATGGAGGTTGTGCGCGAACTCGCTGAGGAGATGTCGACCGATGCATTGAAGATCACTGGTCGTGTGAAATGTGTGCGCACAAATATTGAGTTTATTCCTCGGGCTGATCCTTCAGAAGATGATGAGGATGATGAGGATGAGGTTATCGAAACTCCATTGGAGATTCCGACCGAGGATGGTCTCCTAAGCCTGGATGAGGTGGAGCTCGTGATGGTTTTACAACTGTTCGAAGAGGGACGCTCACGCCCAGAGGATCTTCCTGCCGTAGAGCTACAACTCGATGTAGATGACTTTGAGCGGTTACATGAGACGCTTGATATTGCTATGGAGCGCGACCGCCGTAGCCGTCGCCGCCGCTAGCTGTGTGAAAGTTGGGGCTGCATATGTCTGTTCTGCTTTTTTCTAGTGCTAGAAATAGACTTACGTAAAGAGAAGAAGCCCGTGGTACGATCTTTCAAAAGATTACATAAGTACTACGGGTTTTTTATGGATTGAACTATTTAGTGCTCCTTGCCACTTCGGTGGCTTGTTGCTTGTGGGGAGTTTATGATTGGACCAGCAATGTTACTAACTCTCTCAACTATTCAGTATCGATTTGTAACTACTTGTGATTCTTCGCCACCTATGGCTGCTTGTTGCTATTTTATATAGATGATAGGTTATATGACAGTCTGATGCTGTACAATCCATTATCCATATAACTGCTTGTGGGATGTCATAGGTGCTGAGATATCAGGGCGAGGAGTCCTGAAGTGCTGTGTTAAGTTTTGGAAAAAAGGATGCGAACATGGGAAGATCCATTACGATTGAGGACCTCTATGCTTTGAGATTTTTGAGTAGGCCACGTATCTCTCCTGATGGACAACGTATTGCGTATGTAGAAACGACGATTGATGACCAGAAACATGCGTACCACTCTTCAATCTGGATTGATTCGGTGCAAGGTGGCTCAGCACGACGTTTTACTAGCGGCCCCGCTAATGCGCATACTCCGGCATGGTCCCCGGATGGAAAGTGGCTGGCTTTTGTTTCTGAACGTACAGGTGAGAATGTTGGGAAAGATGTGGTTACACAAAAGGCATATGGCCAAGGCAAACCTCAGATCTGGTTATTGCCAACTGATGGCGGTGAGGCGCAGCAGCTGACATATGTAGAGCACGGAGCTGCATCTCCTGTCTGGTCTCCTGATAGTCAGCAGCTCGCATTTAGCGCTCAGGTTGGTCTGGCGGATGAGGAAGCGGCTGATGGAAAAATATTACCGAAAGTTCGTGTCATCGAGCATCTCTGGTATCGTTTAGACGGCGTCGGTTTTATCAATGAGCGCCGTACTCATCTTTTTTTGATTGATCGCGCTGGTGGGGAGCCAAAACAACTAACCGATGGCGATTGGGATGATGGTGAAGCATGCTGGTCACCTGATGGGACACGCATTGCGTTTACCTCTAATCATAGTGAAGATCGCTGGCAGGTTTTAGGAGATGATGTCTATGTGCTTACTCTACAAAATGGAGAGTTACGCTGCCTGACTGATAGTAAGCTTGGTTGTCTGTCGCCTTCCTGGTCACCAGATGGACGCTCAATAGCGTTTCTCGCGGCCGCTAAGGCTCATTCTGCTGGACAAACTTCTGTCTATCGCGCTGCTGCTGATGCTCATCAGGTTGAACCAGCCTGCCTGTCAGGGGCGTTCGTTGGCTCGTGTGTCGATTTTACTAATTCTGATGTTGGCGATGAGCATCTAACGCCTGCTCCCGTTTGGTCAGCAGATGGAGAAAAATTATATGTGTTGGCTTCGTATCATGGAGCCTCTCAGATTTTTCAGCTGTCCAACCATGGAGAAAATGCGCACCCGCTCGCTTTGACTCCTGATAATGTACATGTGCGTGACTTCAGCGCTGATCGTAATATAGAGGAATTCGCGTTGTTGATTGGTGATCCAACGCATACACAGGAGATCTTTGTACGGTCTACGGCAGAAGTTGGAGAACTGAAACGTCTCTCTCATGCTAATGACGATCTTTTCGATGGATTGTCGCTTTCTGTACCTGAGCGTATTACTTATGCGGGCGCAGATAATTGGGAGATCGAGGGCTGGATCATGAAGCCACAGGATTTTGATCCCGCTAAACGCTATCCTCTGGTGATAGAGATCCATGGTGGACCGAATACACAATATGGTTATGGTTTTTTTCATGAGATGCAGGTCTTGACTGCCCAGGGCTATGTGGTGTTTTATTGCAATCCTCGTGGAAGTCTGGGCTATGGATATGCATTCGCAGACGCTGTTCGTGGGGCCTGGGGTGAGAAGGACTCGATCGATATTATGTTGGGTATGGAAGAGGTCATTCGTCAGGGATACATCGATGAGCAACGTCTGGCTGTTACCGGTGGTAGCTATGGTGGCTTTATGACAAACTGGTTGATTGGTCACTATGATCGCTTTAAAGTCGCGGTTACTGATCGATGTGTGAGCAATATGGCTACTATGTTTGGAGCAAGTGATGTGGGTTGGGATCTAGGAGAAGATAATCTAGATACTACTCCTTGGGAGCAGCTTGATAAATATATGCATATGTCGCCAATTTCCTATGTGCAGAACATGCATACACCGCTGCTTATTATGCATAGTGAACAGGATTTACGCTGCAATATTGAGCAGGCCGAACAACTTTTTGCCGCGCTTAAATGGATGGGGCGTGAGGTCAAATTTGTGCGTTTCGAAGGTCAGAGCCATGGTCTATCACGTGGAGGACATCCCAAACTGCGTCTTATTCGATTACACCACATCCTGGACTGGTTTGCTGCTTATCTGCGTTAGCCGTCTGGTTTTTCATCAACCGTGCTATGGTTTGAGCATACCTATCTGGTTGGTCGTTGATTCAGTGAACCAGAGTGTATGATCAGGTGCCATAACTATCCCTAGTGGCGTACAGTGAGCCGTCGGAATAGTATAGGTAGTAAATGTTTTCGTTGTAGTATCAAAGCGTACGATGGCGTTCGAGGCAGCAACAGTGGTCCAGAGGTCGTTGCCTGATGCGGCGATGATGCCGTAGATGCCATCGATGCCTTGTCCCGTGTTAGGAAGCTGATAAGTAGTAAATGTCGCTTTGCCAGGATCAAATCGCATGATGCTGGATGTATTGAAGGTCGTGATCCAGAGCATACCAGTTGGATCGTCTATGATTTCCATTAGCGAAATATTTGCGTTCTGGACCGTCTTAGGTAGAGTATAGAAATGTATTGCTCCGTTGCCAAGAGTAATACGACCAATTTTACTCTCCCCTGATGCAGTGAACCAGATGTTTCCTTGAGCGTCAGCCGTAATGCTATATGGACTAAGTTTTTGTACTGTTGGTGGTGATGCAAGGGGATACTGGGTAATGGTGCCGGTTTTAATCTGAAGTTTCCCAATGGCGTCTGCATTCATTTCAGTGAACCATATATCTCCTCGCTGATCGGCTATAAGTTCATTTGGAGCTGAGGGCAGACTCAATATATGCTGTTTGTTTTCTGGATCAGGCGTCGTGATCTGCGGGAGGGGATATGTGGTAAACTGCTTGGTCTTTGGATCATAGTGTCCGATATAATCCGCAATTTGTTCCGCGAACCAGACCGTATCGTCTGGGGCGACAATGACTCCCATTATACCGTATTGTCCGTGTGGTGGTGTGATCTGTACAAAGGTTTTGCTCTGTGGATCAAAAGATGCAAGATAGTTTTTCCCCATTTCACCAAACCAGATGCGCCCCTGGTGATCGACAGCTGGTCTCATCAGACCACTCTGGGCTTGTGGTAAAGGATACTCTTTGAATGTCCCTGCTGTTTGTGCTATCGGTACTTGCTTGCTTGGCATAGATGTAGCATCATGGCAAGCAGCAACACATAGCAAGAGGTAAAGCAGGAAGACATTGCCAATAAAAGCATAGCGACGCATGGTTTTCTTATAGTAGTTGGCTGCTCTATTACGATTGTTGGGCATACGCGAATCATCCGTGTTATGGTTAGCTAATGTATGTACCATGGACTCCATCACTAGCTAGATGTTTTAGCTGAGCATTGATAAGGGTGTGTTGCCAACCATTGATATTTTCTGGGAGATCATTGACCTCTACACGAATATAATTGTCGGTTAAGCCTTCCCATTTGCCCTGTTTAAATTGTTCAATGAGGACCGGTATCGTCTGGCCTAAGAATTGTTCACGGAAACTGCTGCTGTGTAGATTATGCAAGTCGAGTAGGCGCTGACTGCGCGCTTTTTTGATTTCGTCCTTAATTTGACCACGCATACGAGCAGCAGGCGTTCCCTGACGTGGAGAGAAGCGGAAAACATGTGACTTAGCAAACTCTAAATCTTTAGCTAACTGATATGTCGCCTCAAAATCCTCATCGGTCTCACCTGGAAAGCCAGTAATAATGTCGGTACTGATAGCGATACCTGGAACCAGCCGTTTGGCTGCCATGATTATCGTACGGTAGCGTTCGCTATTATAGCGGCGGGCCATACGGCGCAAAATAGTATCAGAACCACTTTGCATGGGGAGATGCAGGTGACGGCACATGCGTGGATCTGACCATAGCTCAAGCCACTCAAGCTGAAAATCTTCCGGCTCCAGGGAGGAGACACGAATACGCGGCATATCTGTCTCGCGTAGTAGTGTTGCAATCAGGTCGCCTAGATCAAGCTTTTTGTCATCATCGGGATGGTAGTCACCTAGATGAATACCTGTCAGCACGATTTCTTGATAGCCTGCGCGCGTTTTGCGTTGGACATGCTCTACGATGGAGGCGATGTCACGGCTGCGCGATTTTCCACGTACATAGGGAACAATGCAGTAGGTACAGCGATTATCACAGCCATCCTGTACTTTCATCTGTACACGCGTGCGCGAATACAGTCTGTTATTTGCTAGTTCAGTGGTCTGAACGCTATCCGTGAATGGGGTCAGGAGAGCAGGATTTTCTGGTTGTGGTTCTTCTTCCTGAGCCTGGAAGGTGAGAGCATTATCGCTTCCAATGTGTTGTGTATCAATGACGGGTAACTCGCGTCGGAGAGGCGTCTCAAGCTGAACATTATTCTGTTCGGATGTGTCGCTATGTCGGCTTGTTGACTCGGTTTCGCTGATTTTTGCTTTGATGGTTGTGATTAGCTCATCTTTACCGCTATTACCCACGACTAGATTGACGCCCGGCAACGCAGCGACTCCCTGTGGGTTTAGCTCAGCATAGCATCCTGTGACGACCAGAAGAGCATCAGGCGTGCGTCTATGTGCCTGGGCAATTAATTGACGTGAGCTTCTATCGCCTAGATGCGTAACTGTACAGGTATTTACGATGTAAATATCAGCCGACTCTTCGAAGCTACGCTGTTCAAAGCCAGCGGCATTCATCTGATCGCTTATGGCTTCACTATCTGCTTGATTGACTTTGCAGCCAAGCGTCGTGACTGCAAAAGTTGTTCCCTGTGTTAGATTCTCGGACATGCTCTCTCTACTAGTTTCTGGCTCTATGGTAATGCCGATGTGTTGAACTCTCTTTTCGTTTGTTTCTACTGCATGATTATAGCTTATTGTGCCATCGTTGAATAGTGCTGGAAAGCGGAAAAGCCTTCCAGCCTTCCAGTAGTCAGTGCAACACTTATTAGATTTGGGCCAATCTCTTCGTTCTATATTATTGTTCTGTTCGCGTATAATTATTATCTTGAGCTAGTAGTGGTCGCTGATTTAGTTGTTGGACCACATGAGACATCGATTGTGGAGCGTACATCGCAGGATACGGTGTTGTTTCAATGATGCTTTTGTGCATAAGTGGAAGTACGAACCAGATATTCCCAAAGCCAAAGAGTGTACCCGTAATTATGCGTAAAATACTGCTACTCTCACGTAAGCCAAACATCTGAGTAGTTCCATCTAGAGCCATTGGTAGCATCATTAAAATCCAGACCCACCACGGAATACCAGGCAACCGCTTTTTGCTCAATACAAAAATCAAGCTACCAAGAAACATTGAGGTATAGATTGAAAAGTTACGAGCACATAGACCCATTTGATGTCCATAAATATAAAAAGAATGTGATGGGATCTGTGCACACACATAATGCAGGGCATAGAAAAGAGGAGCAGAAATACTTTCCAGACCAAAATAAGAGAGGAATGGAATAGCAATGGCAATAGCAACCACGAGTCCTAGTAGAGCAGTTACTGTATGTGCCCAATACTCCAGCAGAAAATCTCCAATGCCATTTACCATGCGTTGGAAGGTCGTTTTTTTGCGATTGAATCCAACGTTTGTTGGCATGTACCTTGAATGAGATGGTTGAAAAACCGGTTGAGTCGCCATATATATTTCCTTGTTACTATTCTCTCATTGAAATGATTATGGTTCTTTTTGTAGAAATGCCGCTCTCAGATCACTATCCTCTATACGGCCTTCTGCAACAATCGTTTCATTGATCATAACTACAGGAATACGATAACGATAGTGTTCAAAGAGTGACATATCTTTACGAATATCTATTTCGGTGAGATCGTATGGTATATCAGATGCGATTTCATCGAGCATATCTCGTGCCTCATCACACAAATGACAGCCGGCTTTTGTATAGAAGGTCACTTGTGTATGTGTATGCTCATCCATGGTTATTTACTCCATTCATAATCTTCTTTGAGATTATACCATACAGACATATAAAATTGATTTTATTACCCATGTGGACCTGACTTTTTAATAAAGTACCTCGAAGGATGTCTAAGAGAGCAATTATTTGCACATATAGTATGTTCCAGTGACCGTAACCTTCGACTGTTTATTTGTACAATAGGAACGTCATTTTTCGCTCATGAGCGAAAAATGACGTTCCTATTGTACAAATAGATAACCGCGTTAGGCGGCCAATGTGTTACCAACAGCCGCGTGGTGGTGGCGGACAGGTTACATAAGGTGTTAATTTTGATGAGCTATTTTTTTGTAGAGCGATGGCACCAGTTTGTCTGTGGGTCTGAGTAATTGATACTGAGTGAATAATCGGATTGCTAAAGAGTAACAATCCAATTGACAGGACAAACGCCACTTCCCGCAGGAGTTTTGCCATAATAAAATCTCCATTTCTGTCATTGTAACTAACCGTTGGTTTACTTGATAGAAAAGAACATCTACGTTCTTATGCATGGGCGCTAATCCGTCATCTGTACTTCATTATCGGATATGTAGATACAAATACATAGATATTATATACCACGTTGGCAAGCTTATATCCAGCGAGAAAAGGGACGAATTCACAAAAAAAGTTCCATGTTCTCTCACCTAAATTAGAGAAAACATGGAACTTTTGTGTATATGTGTCGATCCTATAAAGTTATTCGTTTTCGCGAGAGCGCATGCGGGAGCGTTCATGCTGTGTTAGATAACGTTTGCGCAGTCGAATATTTCTCGGCGTGCATTCCACTAATTCATCATTTTTGATGAAATCAAGAGATTGCTCTAGACTCATAAGAACCGCTGGGGTCAAACGTACCGCGATATCTGATGTAGAAGAGCGGATATTTGTTTTCTGTTTCTCTTTACACACATTGACAGCCAGGTCATCTGGTCGGGCGTTTAGCCCTATGATCATTCCTTCGTAGACAGGGGTACCTGGCTCGATGAACGTACCACCACGCAACTGAGCGTTATTTAAGCCATACGTGACGGCTGTGCCTAGCTCTGAAGCAATGAGCGCACCCATACGGGAGTTATTGATTTTCCCCATCCAGGGCACAAAGCCTTTCAAGAGGCTGCTCAGGGCTCCGTTTCCCTTAGTCAGCGTAAGGAACGCATTACGGAAGCCAATCAGACCACGCGTAGGAATATCATATTCAATACGTATGTTTCCGCTGCCATCGTTTGTCATATTGCTAAGCTGAGCTTTACGAATGGCCAGTGCCTCAGTCAAGACACCCATATAGATGTCTTTCGTATCGATAACGAGATGCTCCATCGGCTCTTGTAGATGACCATTTTCGTCTTCACGAGTAATGACCTCTGGACGAGAGACCTGTAGTTCATAGCCTTCACGGCGCAATGTTTCGATTAAGACAGAGAGATGAAGTTCACCGCGACCTGAAACAATAAATTCATCTGGCGTACTGCCATCTTCTACACGCATGCTCACATTTGTCTCAAGCTCACGATAAAGGCGAGAACGTAGTTGCCGTGACGTGGAGAATTTACCTTCGCGACCAGAGAATGGACTGGTGTTCACTCCAAAGGTCATTTTCAGGGTGGGTTCTGATATTTCGATTAAAGGCAATGCCTCTGGATAGTCGACATCCGTCAGTGTTTCTCCGATATTGGCATCAGAGACACCGGTCATAGCGACGATATCACCCGCGATAGCTTCAGAGACTTCAAGTCGTTGCAAGCCTGAATAACTCATCACCAGATTGATCTTTTGGCGTGAAACTACCCCATCGCGATTAATACGTGCGATAGACGTATTCGGCGCAATCCGTCCGCGAATGATCCGTCCAATTGCATATTTGCCTTTATAATCGTCATAATCAAGGGCCGTAATCAGCATCTGAAACGGAGCGTTCGCATCTACTTTAGGAGCGGGTACAGTTTTAATAATAGTCTCAAAGAGAGGTTGAAGATCTACATGTTCATCGTTCGGATGATACATGGCCGCACCTTCACGTCCGACTGCGTACAGGATGGGGAAATCCAAGTGACTATCGCGTGTTGCCAGTTCCAGGAACAGATCTTGTGTCTCTTCCACAACCTGCTCGATACGAGCATCTTTACGGTCAATTTTGTTGACGATAACGATTGGTTGAAGATTAAGTTCGAGGGCCTTCTGTAACACGAAGCGCGTCTGAGGCATAGGACCTTCAGCGGCATCGATAAGTAGTATGCAGCCATCAGCCATGTTTAAAACGCGTTCGACCTCGCCTCCGAAGTCAGCGTGTCCGGGAGTGTCAATAATGTTGATTTTTACATCATGATATCTGATAGCAGTGTTTTTGGATAGGATCGTGATTCCACGTTCGCGTTCCTGATCATTTGAGTCCATGATCAGTTCACCCATTTGCTGATTATCACGGAAGATATGGCTTTGCTTTAAGAGCCCATCCACTAGGGTTGTTTTTCCGTGGTCAACGTGAGCAATAATCGCAACGTTGCGAATGTCGGTGCGTTCCACTAATGTTTCTTCAAATTTGTTGTTAGCGTTTTCAATCGTTTGCATATTCCTGGCAATTACTCCTAGAGGGCATAAGAAAACCGGACGGTCTTCGTCGCCCGGTGGATAAGTTGGTTTGTACCGACACTTCCAAGAGGCATTGTACTTGGTTTGGTTCTTCCCGTCAAGTTTCGTGCTCATCGTTTATTGAAATCATACAGATTTGTCACGTTTATTTATGCGGATTTAAATGGGAGAGCCGGAGATAGAACGTCCATTTTTGACAGTCTGGCCCTCGACTAAAGTTTAGCTTGTAAGCACAAACAATGTATCTCTATGAATGCTATCGCATTGTTCTCAAAAAATTAAAATGTATTCTATTAATAATAAACAGTAACCACCTCGTTTTTTATTCCCTTGTACCTGACTCCACCACTTCACCAACTATAATCGTCTATATTTATGATGCGTATAATTTCAGTTCTGAGTTTGTACGCATCACAATATGAATAATTACTAGCCTTGCAGAGTGCCATTTAGTGCACGGTCCATGTTGTAGCAGCTACTGATAAGTGCGAGATGCGTAAATGCCTGTGGGAAATTACCTAGAGCTTCTCCTGTATTGCTGATTTCTTCGGCATAGAGACCAAGATGATTGGAATATGTCAGCATCTTTTCTAATATCAGACGAGCTTCACTGAGACGTCCAGCGCGGGTTAATGTTTCGACCAGCCAGAAACTGCAAGGGCTAAATGTCCCCTCAGTACTGCCTAGTCCGTCGCTAGCAGCCTTTTTAGGATCATAACGATAGACGTGTGAATCACTGGTCAGTTCGCGCTGAATACGATTCATTGTATCAATCATTTGTGGGTCTGTGGGTCCAGTAAATTTCGTCAGGACCATTAGCAGAGCGCTGGCATCAACAGCATCACTACCATAGTACTGGGTAAAACTTCTGGTCTTTTCATTCCAGCCTTGTTGCATAACCTGTTCATAGATTTGAGCACTGGTAGCCGTCCATTCGGCGAGTGGAGCAGGCAAGCCACGATGACGGGAAATGCGAATTGCCCTATCAAAAGCGACCCAACTCATGACACGCGAATGGATAAATTGCTTCTGTCCGCCACGTACTTCCCAGATGCCTTCATCTGATTCTTGCCAGTGTTTTGTGAGCCAATCAAGCAGGTGACGCAAATTACGCCAGAGATCATATGAAATATCCTGATGGCGATCAAAAATATAGATGGAATCTATAAGTTCACCATATATATCCAACTGTTTCTGTTTGTACGCTCCATTGCCAATACGTACCGGAGCGCTTTTTCGATAGCCTTCGAGATGATCAAGGGTAAATTCTGTCAGGTCGTGTCCACCATCAATGGTATACATAGGTTGAAGTGAGCCATTATCTTTGAGCTCATGGCAACGTGCATCCAGCCAGCCCATAAACGCCTCAGCCTCCTGATAGAAACCAAGTATCAACAAGCTATAGATTGTGAATGATGCGTCTCGTAGCCAGGTATAGCGGTAATCCCAGTTACGAGCACCTCCGAGTGTTTCTGGCAGGCTGGTAGTTGGGGCCGCCACGATTGCTCCCGTGGGAGCATAGGTAAGCAGCTTTAGTACTAGAGCCGAGCGTTGAACCATCTCTCGCCAGCGTCCCTGATAGCGACATTGTGAGAGCCAATTTTGCCAATAGCTCATCGTTTCCTGAAATGCTGCTTGATATTCACGATGAGTCAGTGGTTTTGGATCGAGATCAATATCCTTTGCGCTTTCTAGTACAAAATATGCTACCTGATTATTGTGCAATGTAAAGCTGGCGCGAACGCCTCCCTGACCATCTTCTTCGAGGGGAACAGTGGATGCCAGGGCGAGATGTAACGATTGGCTGTGAAAAACTGCCCCATGTTTTGAGAGCGAAACGGTATGCTGATCGCGAGCATAATTGAAAGCAGGGCTACATATCATTTCAAAAGGCAGTGAGCCACGAACGACTTTGACTTCCCGAATGATATGATGTTGAAGAATCTTGAGCCGGCCTTTTTGATGGGCATAAAGTCGGTGATTTCTGCTACACCGTCGGCCGCCAAAAAACGCGTGACTAAAATATTTGTTTCGGGAAGGTAGAGTTGTCGACGACCGACAGTGGTTGTTTCTTCAAATGTCGGATGTATCTGAAATGAGCCACCTTTATTGACATCGAGCAATGCACCAAAGACACTGGGAGCATCAAAACGTGGTATACAGCACCAGTCAATTGAGCCATTTTTGCCGATCAATGCGACCGTGTGGAGATCGCCAATTACACCATAGTCTTCAATAGGTTGATACGTTCTGCGAGCATTGGGTAAAAACGATACACGTTCTTGTGCCATTATGTTTTCCCTCATATTAGTATTTCTAATTGATACGTTCTATTCTCTCATTGAGATGAGTATCTCTTTGCTGAGTATCAATTGGGGTACGGCGTTTTCTTCTATCGAATATCATACCTCTTTTCAGTTGAAGCTGTGTTTTCCTTTCGTTGTGTGGACCACATCTCTTTATTGGCGTGGTTGGAGGCAAGTGGAAGATTTGGGGAAGGAGAGGCTGTGTATTATGACGTTTTATACATAATGTAATAATCCATATTCTACTTAAAAAGTGATGGCACAGAAGCATAATGATTTTAGTAGAGAGACTCTACTCTATGTTTTCGTCCATTTTAGCATCGAAGATGCATTTTTGTCGCGTTAAAGCGATGGCTGTATGCGTTTACTACGGGCTGTGCGTTTAATCGTTGGTGTTGTATTCCTTGCTATAGATGACTCAGATGGAATAAGTGAAGTAGCTTGATGACGTGTCACCTTTTCCCGTATGAGTGATATTTGTGAGTGGACTGCCTGGCGAGATTGTTGAAGTTTACGGGCAATTTCAGAGGGACGTTCATTAGCGAGGAGATAATGACAGATAATAGATTGTTTGTCAGTCAGACCAATATCGGGACTTCCGAGCGCTGATCTTGCAAGATCTTCTAGCACTCCAAATTTACTACGTTTATAGTCGTTCAGGTCGTTCGGCGAGAATAGCCACCGATCAACTACCCGTACACCGGGGATTCTCCCCGCTTCTACTAGATGCATGAAGTGCCAATAACTCAGATCCAAATGTTTTGCAGCCTCATGGGTGGTTAACATGCCATTGAGGTATTGCAAATTGTGATGCTGTAACTCACTGCTCCTAAGAACCATGTCGGACCCTTTCTACGGTCTGCCGTATGCTAAAAGTGCCTGGCAAAGACATTGCTTAGTCAATATGAGTATACCATAGGTCCTTCTTGTACTGCAAGGTTGATCAGTTTTACTACCTCAAAAAACAAATAAAGGGGTAAATACCGCTTTATAACAGTATCACCCCTTTATTTATGCTCACATTGGGATCGCATTTATGCCTATGGCATGGGAAAGAGATTGGAAATTTTCATTGCTAACATCATATCACCGGTTGCTTTGATTTTACCTGATAAGAAAGCATTCATCGGATTTAATTGCCCCTGTGTCACTGCTATCCAATCCGTATCGCTTATAATCAGAGTTAAGTCAGGTTTGTTCGACCCTGGTTCCACAAGTTCGCATGTCTGATTTTTGATTTGTAAGGCATATTCGCCCGCATCTTCGCCAGTAACATTCAATTGAATAGTCTTATCCAAACCTACAGCTGCTTTAGGATTAAAGAGTTTTTGCAGAGCCGGAAAAGTATCTACAACTCTCATTGTTGACGTTGCTCCTTTGTTATACGCGCAGGGCAGGTCCCCGCTAGCCTTTTTACAGTATAGCATATTGCACAGTGCCGCCTTGTAAAAGCTACGATGGACCTTTTTGTGGATATATATTGATCATCTTTTCTCTCTTGTGTCTCAGTTTTACCAATGGTATGCTGTGAGTAATTAGATAGAAATGTGCCACCGCACATTTCTTATCTGCAAGGAAATATAAGGTTGATTTTAGCAAGATGATTTTTAGAGAAAACGAGGACCCTGGTATGGTTGGTACGAGGACTTTGCGGAAGGTGAAGGTAGAAGGTGGCTACCTCAATTTTAGTTCTGCCCATTTTATTACATATAGTGGAAAATGTGAGCGTTTGCATGGGCATAATTATGGGGTGCTTGTGGAAATTGAGGGGGCGTTGGGTACTGATAATGTCGTTTTTGATTTTACAGTACTAAAGAAACGTACAAAAGAGATTTGTCAGCTTCTGGATCATCGTTTTCTTTTGCCGTTGCGTAACCCACTTTTGGAATTGACCAGGTCGGCTGATAACTGGGAGATTTGGTTTCATGAGAAGCGCTATATTTTCCCCGTATCCGATGTAGTCGAATTGCCAATTGAGAACTCAAGCGCTGAGTTACTGGCTGAATATATTTGTGAGGAACTTTATAAGGTGTTAGTCACTGAATATTCCACTACGAATTTATCTACTATTATGGTCGGTGTGGAAGAGGCACCGACGCAGATGGCATATTATGGTAAAGAGTTTCTGAATTGATAGAAGTGTATCCAAAAGATACGCTTGCACTTGTATAGATACATTACGTAAAAAGAGGCCCTCGGAGATAATATCTGAAGACCTCTTGTGTTTATGTATGCATCTTTGTGGTTATCTAGTGATAAGTGTACGGCCAACTGCTCCAGCGATCGCATGAACCTGGGGCATTAGTTCTTGGAACTGCTCGATGGTCATTGACTGTGCCCCATCTTTGAGTGCCTCATCTGGATTTGGATGAACCTCTATAAGCAATGAGTCCGCACCTGCTGCGATTGATGCCAGTGACATTGGACCAACAAGGTCACGACGTCCTGTTCCCTGGCTAGGATCTGAGATGATTGGAAGGTGGGAAAGGCGCTCGATTAGTGGGAACGCACTAATGTCCATGGTATTACGTGTAGTTTTCTCGAAGGTACGAATACCCCGCTCACATAAGATAACGTTACGGTTCCCTTGTGAGAGAATGTATTCTGCGGCGAGAAGCCACTCTTCGAAGGTAGAGGACATACCTCGCTTGACCACTGCAGGTTTCTGCGTACGACCAACTTCATCTAGCAACATATAGTTTTGCATATTGCGGGTCCCAATTTGTAAGATATCGGCATATTCACAGACCATCGCAACATCACTGGGAGTCATCACCTCTGTAATAATAGCCATACCAAACTCGTCGCGTGCTTTGGCCAGCAACTTTAGCCCCTTTTCACCCAGTCCCCGGAAGCCATAAGGTGAAGTAGATGGTTTGAATGCACCACCACGTAAAATAACTGCGCCTGCTTTACGGACTGCTTCAGCCGTTGTCATCAACTGTTTTTCTGTTTCAACCGTACAGGGACCAGCCATCATAACGATCTCTTTGCCACCGATACCAACGACGCCACCTTCAACACAGGCAACGGGTATATTTACCACGGTATCTTCTGGATGAAATTCTCTGCTGGCTAGTTTATAGGGCTTAGAGACACGAACCACGCTCTCCACATTGACAAGTCCTTCAAGGGACTCTCCAATAGAAGGGTTTATACCACCAATGCTGCCCGGTGCTCCTGAAGGACCAACCGCTCCTAGCACGCCGATAACAGTACGCTCTACGCCTCGTGAGAGATGACCACTTAAGCCATGGTTATCCAGAAAGGCCAAGACATGTTTGATATCAGCATCGCTGCTGGCTGACTTCATTATGACAATCATGAAACAAACTCCTTAAGATCAAAAAGATCAAAGTGGTAAAGGTCGAGTGAGCACAAAATGCAATAGAAGTATAAAATAGTTATCATACGCGAAAACACGATGGTCGGTGCAGGAAAGATGTACCTTTCAAGGTCTTCAATCGCATTGTGTGATGATGTTCTCAACTAGGAATTGATGTTTAGACTAAATCCTTATGAATGTAGGTGGGAAGCGGTTTTCAGCTCCATTCACTGTAATATAACTTTAGTACGCTCAACGAGTCACCTCATATGAATTTAGTCTAAACGCCAATTTATATTTTAGCTAATTTATACTTCCAATATCGGGGCGTAAATTCACTGCCCCATGGATGTACACATGCTGTATTTCTTCTGCGCTCTGCTCAGTATTGATGTGTATCAGAACACGGATACAACTTTTTAAACTATTTGGTACAGGAATCTCTCGTGTACACATAAGGGGGACCTCTGTCCATCCTAGCCCTCTTGCCGCTACAGCAGGAAATTCAGCATCTAAATCCTGTGTTAAGGAAAAGATGGCGCTAGCAATATCCTCTTTCTTCAAGGCATTCTTTTAAATCAGCAACTGTAGCAATTCTTTGGTCGCTATGAGAATTTCTTCTCGACTATTGTTTTCTACTGTGGTTGCACCACGAATTCCACGACAATACATGACTTCTCGTTCCTTTCGATGGCGATACCAGTTACGTAGATACCAGTTATATATTGGTAAAGCCAATGGATTTCACCCTTATTGTAAAGGATGATAGCAATTTTGCATCTGTATCATCTAACCGTTAGTGTGACGATTTTTATGTACAGATGATATGTTCCACTGACTTATTTCTGCTTAAGTTGCTCCATATATAATTTTACCGCTTTTACCGGATTACCGCCTTTGTGCTGATCAATGAGTTTAACTAATGCGCTGCCAATGACCGCTCCTTCAGCATAGCTAGTCACCGTGGCGATGTGTTCGGGTGTTGAGAGCCCAAAGCCAACGGCGATAGGTAGTTTCTGTGCCTGGGTGGCTGTACGAATACGAGAGATAAAACTCTGTAAATGCTCTGGTAATTCGGTACGAGAGCCAGTAACTCCACTCAGAGATACACAATAGATAAAACCACCTGGACCGGCAGCAGTACGCTGTGCAGAGGCAATAATGCGTTCATCTGGTGCCGTTGGTGGTACCAGATAAATTATTGCAAGACCGTGGCGATAGGCTATTGTTTGCAATGGATCTGCCTCTTCGGCAGGTAGGTCTGGAATAATCAGACCGCTGACGCCATTATTTTTTGCGGCAGCACAAAACCGCTCCAGTCCGTAAGATAGGACTGGATTGTAGTAGCCCATGAGTAGCAAGGTAACGTCACTTTTGGCCGAAACCTGTTGCGCGATGTCCATACATCCCTGAATACTCATTCCTTGTTCCAATGCGGTATGCCCTGCGTATTGAATTGTAGCACCATCGGCAAGTGGATCGCTAAAGGGCATCCCTAACTCAATAATATCGGCTCCCCCTTCAGCTGCGGCAAGGATGATGTCAATCGAATCTTTGGCAGTTGGATAACCGCACATAAAGTATGGGATGATTACTCCACGGCCTTCACGTTGAGCGCGTTCAAATGTCTGCGTGATTTTTCCCACTGGACGCTGTTGACTCGATTGCTCGATGACCTCGCTCTTGATTATTTCCATCGTTATGCTCCTAAATCTTTCTTGGAGAGAAAGTAAAGAAATTAGACCAGGCTTGTGAGCCAGCCATTTGACTATTTCGCTTGCTGTTTTTGTTGATCATGTTGGATCTTATAATTCAACATGAAAAGCTTTGGCGACGGTCATCATATCTTTATCACCACGGCCTGACAGATTGATAATAATAAGCGATCCTGCTGGGATGTTGCCTTGTTCTCCCTGCTCAAGCACGTAGCCGATGGCGTGTGCTGACTCCAGAGCTGGAATAATACCCTCTGTCCGGCTAAGCGTTTCTAGGCCTCTAAGTGCCGTCGCATCGTTAGCTGAAACGTAGGTGGCACGACCGGTATCTTTGAGGTAGCTATGTTCTGGTCCGACCCCTGGATAATCCAGTCCGGCGGAGATACTATGTGTGTCGAGAATCTGCCCATCTTCACTTTGCAGAAGATAACTCATGGCACCATGTAGCACCCCTGGACGGCCAGCAACCAGTGTCGAAGCATGCATTCCTGGCTCCATACTTGTACCACCTGCCTCGACCCCAATCAGTTTTACCTCGCTGGCATCGGCGAAAGGATAAAAGATACCAATCGCGTTACTACCGCCACCAACACAGGCATAGATGCTATCTGGTAAGCGGCCCTCTTGTTGAATGATTTGCTCACGGGCCTCGCGTCCAATTACTGCCTGGAGATCACGGACGATGCGTGGATATGGAGCCGGGCCAGCGGCGGTGCCAAACAGATAAAATGTGCTCTCGACGTTGGTCACCCAATCACGAATTGCCTCATTGATCGCATCTTTAAGTGTCTTTGTGCCACTATTGACGGAGCGTACCTCTGCTCCTAAAAGTTTCATGCGAAAAACATTAAGAGATTGGCGTTGAATGTCAACTTCACCCATGTAGATGATGCAGTCGAGTCCAAGTTTGGCACAGACTGTAGCAGTTGCTACGCCATGTTGACCAGCTCCTGTTTCAGCAATAATGCGTTTCTTGCCCATACGTTTTGCCAGCATCCCTTGTCCTAGTGCATTGTTGATTTTATGAGCACCCGTATGAGCTAAATCCTCGCGTTTGAGGTAGACTTTTACATTGTTACCTACTTTTTCGGAAAAGCGTCGTACATAATGTAAAGTGGTAGGTCGTCCGACATAGCTGAAAAGCTCGTGATTGAGCTCTTCCTGGAATACTGGATCGTGGAGCGCATCTTTATAAGCAACTTCTAACTCGACGAGGGCAGCCATTAAATTTTCTGGGACAAATTTGCCGCCAAAGTCTCCGAAGTGCCCACTTGCATCGGGATAGAAATTATGTTGATAAGAGGTTTGCTTTTTGGTCTGTTGCATTGTGTTTCCTTTATACCAGGCATGCTCTAATATGCAGAACAATATATTGTGACTTTAATAAGTTAGCGTTTTTTCTCACTCTGGCGGACCTGTGCAATAAACGCATGTATCTTCTGTATATCCTTCTTTTTATCTGTCTCGACCCCGCTACTGACATCCAGCCCCCACGGGTGAACGTGTTGTATCGCTGCAGCAACGTTTTCAGTGGTCAGACCTCCCGCTAGCAAAATCTTGCTTTGCTGTGCCGCCAGACGAGCTAAATCCCAGTCACTGCTGCGTCCAGAACCTCCCCAATTGGGGGTCGGTGTATCGATTAGCAGTCTCCAAACAACGTTCTGGTAGTCTGCTAATTGTGAGAGATCGCTTTGCTCTTTTAATGATAATGCCTTGATCACCGGCCGTGAGATCTGCTGACAGAAATCTGGAGATTCCGTGCCGTGTAGCTGGACATAATTTAGACCTGTTTGTTCAATAACGTCGTTAATATAGTTGGCTTCCTTATTGACAAAGACTCCGACAAGGTCTGGACGTGTTTGTCCTGGTGCAGGTTGTGCATAACTTGTGCTTGACTCAAGCAATGCTGGAATCTGAGTCGGTTGAATATAACGATGACTGGGTTCATAGAAAATGAAGCCTAGCATATCCGAGCCGGCATCGATGGCTGCATTAATGTGTTCGGGCTGGCTCAGACCACAAATTTTGACCTGCGTTGTCTGATTGGCTCCATGTAAAAGCATGCGTATCTGATCTGGAATGTCGGAGGACAGAACCAGAGATTCTCCAACTAGCATGGCTTGAACATCGTAGCGGGCCAGGCGGCGAACATCAGCTTCGCTATGGATACCACTTTCGGCAATGATAAACCGATCCTTTGGGAGTATTTGTCGGATCTCTCGCAAGAGATAGGGATTCATTTTAAAAGTAGTGAGATCACGGCTGTTTACGCCAATGATTAGAGCACCAGCTTTGATGGCGCGTTGAGCCTCTTCGTGACTATGAACCTCTACCAAGGCGCGCATGTGTAGCTCATGGGTGAGATGAAGTAAGCGCTGCAGCTGATTATCATCTAGGATGGCGCAGATGAGCAGAATGACGTCTGCACCCCAGGCACGAGCCTCATATACCTGATATTCATCAATAATAAAATCTTTGCGTAACACGGGCACACTGACGGCATTTTTGACGGCGGTCAGGTCTTCGGAGGAGCCAAGGAAAAAATGTGGCTCTGTTAAAACCGAGATGACTGATGCGCCATTTTCTTCATAGAGGCGTGCTGTTGCGACTGGATTGATATCTGGAGCAAGCATTCCTTTAGATGGCGAGGCACGTTTGACTTCAGCAATCAAATGAACGCGATCTCGTGGCTCCAAGGCTTTCAACACATCACGTGGGCGTGGCTGCTCGAGTGCCAGCCGCTGGAGATTATCTAGCGGCAAATCTATTTTGTGCTGTGCGAGATCTATACGTGTTTGACTGACAATCTGATCAAGAAACATAGTATTACCTCTTGTATGCTTGTGAAAATTCAATGACCTCAGCCAGTTTGCGTTTAGCCTTCCCTTCCTGTAATGTTGCCTGGGCTAACTTGATCCCTTCTCGGAAGGATGCTACTTGCTCGTTAGCCATTAGTGCAGCGGCAGCATTGAGGCAGATCATATCAGTAGCTGGTGTCGCGCTATAGGTTGAGAGGATCTCGCGTAAGATAGTTGCATTATATACGGGATCACCTCCCTGGAAGTGTTGCTTGTTTGTGACGCTGGTTAGCCCGACCTCTTCAGGCGTAATGATATATTCTAGCATCTCCTGACCCGCACGGACTTCACAAATATGTGTTGGCGCGCTGAGTGAGCATTCGTCCAGACCGTCTTCACTGTGAACTATAAGCGCATGTTGGCAGCCCATATGAAGCAGGACTGCCCCCATTTTACGTAAGAGTGATTTATCGGCTACTCCCAGCACCTGATAAGGTGTATGCGCTGGATTGGTCAATGGACCCAGGATATTGAAGGCAGTGCGAATGCCGATCTCTCGTCTGGCTGCTCCCACATATTTCATTGCGGGGTGATATGTTTGAGCAAACATGAAACCAAAGCCGCAGTTTTCAATGCTTTGAGCTAGTGCTTCAGGTCCCAGGTCGATTTTCATGCCGAGCGTCTCTAATACATCCGCGCTTCCGCTTTTACTTGTGGCTGAGCGATTGCCATGCTTGGCGATAGTCGCACCAGCTGCAGCAGCGATAATGCCCGCCGCCGTTGATATATTGATCGTCCCTGAGCCGTCGCCACCCGTTCCACACGTATCCATGGCATGTGCTGCCGCATAAGTATTTAAATGAACTGGTAGAGCTTTATCGCGCATCACTTGAGCCAGGCCCGTAATCTCTTCAATGGTTTCGCCATCAGGTCGCATACGGAGCGCAGCGAGAAATGCCCCGATTTGAACTGATGTGGCTAACCCAGTCATAATTTCCTCCATGGCAGTGGCTGCTTCGTCTGTGTTAAGGGTCCCCCCACCCACAATATGAGCAATAGCTTCACGAATCATTCGTTCACTTTATCCTCTCTGTATATTGATCAGGAATGGTATGGCTCATTCCCTTCCGATTCTACTGCTCTAAAAAGTTACGCAATAAATCTTTGCCGATCGTCGTCATAATTGATTCGGGATGAAATTGGACTCCCTCAACAGGATAGGAACGATGTTTCAGGCCCATGATCAAACCATCTTCTGTTCTGGCAGTGATCTCAAGTTCGGCTGGTAAACTGCAATCTTCAACGATCAAGCTGTGATAGCGAATAGCTTCAAACGGTTCGGGCAAGCCTTTGAAGACGCCCTTTCCTTGATGATGCATGCGTGACGTTTTTCCATGCATCGGTTCTTGCGCTCGAATGACGCGGCCGCCGTAGACCTGTCCGATTGATTGATGACCCAGACAGACACCCAGCGTAGGAATAGATGGACCAAAGTGTTCAATGATTTTACACGATAAACCGGCTTCGTTGGGTGTGCATGGTCCCGGCGAGACGACGATATATGCCGGTTTCATCTGTTCAATATCCTGAATCGTTAGCTGATCGTTGCGATAGACCTCAACCTCAGCTCCTAGCTCAGACAGATACTGATACAAGTTGTAGGTGAAACTATCATAATTATCGAGTAATAAAAGCATATTATTTCCTCCTTTTATTAGAGCTGGTTGAGGACTCACGGTTGGCCAGGCGATTGTTTTGTGCTATATGCTCGGCCTCATCAAGTGCTTTAATAAGAGCCTTTGCTTTGTTTAAACTTTCCTGGTATTCATTTTCAGGCGTTGAGTCGGCCACGACTCCACCACCTGCCTGGATATAGGCTCGTCCGTTTTTGACGACCATAGTACGTAGCGCAATAGCTGTCTCTTGATCGCCTGTATGACTAAAATAGCCAATCGCACCTGCATAAACCCCACGTTGTTCACCTTCTAACTCGCTGATGATTTCCATCGCCCTAATCTTTGGCGCACCGGACACCGTTCCAGCGGGAAAGCCTGCGCGTAGTGCATCAAAAGGAGTGACTCCTTCGCGAAGTTGCCCTGAGACATTTGTGACCATATGCATGACATGTGAATAGCGTTCGATGGTCATGAAATCCTCGATCTGTACCGTGCCAACTTTGCTGACTCGACCAACATCGTTGCGGGCTAGATCAAGCAGCATGGTATGTTCAGCTCGCTCTTTGGGATCTTGTTGTAACTCGACTGCGAGTTGTTCATCGCTCTGTCTGTCAGCGCCACGGGGTCTGGTGCCAGCAATCGGACGAATTGTGACTTCATTATTCTCGTAGCGTACCAGTAATTCTGGAGAAGCTCCAATTATATGGAAATCTTCAAGGTCAAGGAAGAACATATATGGCGAAGGATTAATGCCTCTTAACGCACGATAGATGGTAAATGGCGAGGCGTTGACGTGCCGACTTAAACGTTGTGATGGAACGACTTGGAAGACGTCTCCGGCTTTGATATATTCGATGGATCGGCTTACCATACTTTCGAATTCGGCTTTGGTGCGATTTGAAGTAATTCGTAGCGCTTCGGGATCGAATATTGGTTCGGGTTCTTCCGGTAGATGAACTGACTGATCTAAGCGCGCCTGTACATCGTCAATCAATGCCTGTCCACGACGATATTCTGCCTCGATATCTGGTGCGTCCAGATGAATGTGTGTGACAACGCGGACACTATGACGTACGTGGTCAAAAACCAGAACAGTTTCGGTGAGCATAAAGACGGCGAGCGGAACATTTAGTTCGTTGGGAGGCAGTTCTGGTAGGCGTTCAAAGCGGGCTGCTGTATCGTATGAGAGATAGCCAACTGCACCTCCAAAAAATTTGGGTAGCTGATCATGGGCTTGAGCAAGATGTGGAGGAATGATCAGTCGAAACTGTCCCAATTCAGCTTCGAGCAGCTTGAGGGGATCATGGCAAGCAACTTCTTCATCGCTATATTTGCCTGGCGTATCTTGCATCTTGCGTAACTTGACCGTTTCACCACTCTGTATCATGACCAGATAAGGATCTATGCCTATGAATGAGTAGCGTGCGACATGCTCTCCACCAGATACGCTTTCGAGGAGAAAACTATATGGCTTCTGCGCTGTTTTACAGTATGCAGAAACAGGAGTCTCCATATCAGCTAGAATATCGCCGTAAAGTGGCAAAAGCGGTCGGCGTTTATCTTGCGTCATATCGTTCACTGTATGTGTCTCTGCGTCAATCACGCACCGTACTTCTTCTAAGGTCGGATTGTACATATTGTTCACCGGCTTTGCCTTCCACTATAGAAAGAAAACATTTCTTCGTGTGATTGCATTGGCAGGTCACAGCATTATGATGTATTTGTGGTCTGCCAATGCTCTTATCAACATGTGATTTCTAGCCAAGCCCGATGGTTTGTTTGACGTTTTTGACTGTCTGTTCAGCCATAGGACGTACGCTGTCGGCGCCTTGCTTGAGCAAGTGCTCTAAAGCGGGCATATCACTGATCAGTTCGTTGTAACGTTGTTGGATCGGACTCAGTGTTTCTATCAGGTGCTCGATCAAGGCTGCTTTGAAATCACCATAGCCTTTTCCGGCAAATTCTGCTTCGATCTCCTGCATTGGTTGTCCTGTGAGAATTTGATAGATTGTCAGCAGATTTGTGATACCTGGTCGCGTGGGATCAAAAGTGACCAGACGCTCAGAGTCCGTTGTCGCCCTATTGATTTTCTTCTTGATTGTCTTTGGATCATCCAATAACGAGATATAGCCATTGGGATTGGGATCGCTTTTGCTCATTTTTTTTGTTGGATCTTCTAACGACATGATACGTGCTCCTGCCTCACGGATCTGCGCTTCTGGGATGGTGAAGATTGGCTTGGCATAGATACTATTGAAGCGTTGTGCCAGATCGCGTGTTAGTTCAACATGCTGACGTTGATCATCTCCAACAGGTACAAAATGTGTTTGATAAAGCAGAATGTCGCAAGCCATAAGTATCGGATAGCAAAAGAGCCCCGTCCCAACTGTATCCATATTGCTATTTGCCTTAGTCTTGAATTGCGTCATGCGACTCAGCCATCCCATTGGCGCGAAGCAACTCAAAATCCAGTCTAGTTCAGCATGTTGATGAACATGCGATTGGACAAATAGTTTACAGTGCTGTATATCCAGCCCGCAGGCGATATAGAGCGCGGCCAGTTTTCTAATATTTGTATGCAGTTCTTTTGGGTCAATCGGAAGCGTGATGGCGTGCAGATCAACGATGCAAAAGATGTTATCATATTGATCTTGTGTCTCGACCCAGTTATGAATTGCTCCCAAATAATTCCCGATATGAATGTTGCCTGTGGGTTGAATACCAGAAAAGACACGCTTTTTGACAGGCTGTTTGGTATGTTCTGGTTGCACTAGTGGCTGTTCTACTTGATTTGTTTCGATTGACATATTTTGTTCTCCCGTACTGCTTAGAAGACCAATAAAAAACGCCCCTCATCCTTCTACAAGGACGAGAAGCGTGAAATAGTCGCTTTCGTGGTACCACCCTGGTTTAGACGATTATCTTTTCCTTACGCATACTTTTTGTTTTTATGATGCACAAGGTTATGAATAGATCATCTCTCTTGCCGGATACGATGCCATTGCTGTACTTGTTTATGTGAAAAATATCCAAGCATTATCCAGAAATGTTATATATCCTGTCCTCAATAACGGGGGACTTTCCGAAAGAGTCCTACTAGTTTCAAATGATTGTCATTGTTTTCATTGAAACGTTTGCTCTTTAGCTACCAGGGCCATTCCATAGTTAGACTAGTATCGGATTTCCAGCAATCCCGACTCTCTGTAACTATCAGCGCTATGTACTTTTCCTGTTCGTCGCTTCATTATGTGGTTGTCTATATTGAGAATAGTATAAGCTGGATCTCTGGGACTGTCAAGGCTATCTCTATTTGATCTTTATGATCTAGCAGTATGAAGAGCATTTCGACCAAAAAACGCATGCGCTATGAGGCTGAAACCCCTAATAGCGATACATAAGGGTATGCACGTTACGCACGTAGTGCCAGTTAAAAATACCTCGGTGTTGTACATTCCAGCCACCTTCGTTATAAGCACTAATGATCTTGGTCAGATGACCGTGAAAACCATGCGTGAGCGATTGTAAATAAATGGCTCCTAATTCGATATTATCACTTAGCTTGTAGGGATCATAGTATCCATGAACTTGCTGATTAAGACTTTGTGCTGTGTAAGGCATGAGTTGCATTACTCCGATGCCACCATCGCGAGCAATGACATGTTGCGTCCAGCCACTTTCTTGCCAGGCAATAGCGAGCATGAGATTGGTTGGAATTCCATGGCGAATGGCCGTTTGACGTATGAGCATGCTGGCCTGTTGTCTGTTTGACCATTCTAAAGCATTGTAGGCATACCAGCGAACTTTCCCATTGGAGGACAGACCACTCGCTGCCCTTTTTGTTGCATATGGTATGCAGATATTTTGTCCTGCGTAGATCAGGTTGACGTTACGAATTTTGTTGATATGAGCAACTGTCCAAATATTGACCCGGTAGTAATAGGAAATTCTGCCCACAGTGTCTCCCGCAACTACACGATGCCATAAACAGTTTGATTTTGTAGCCTGTGCATTTGTATGCCGCTCAGAGCCTACAAGAAGTCCTAGCACCAGAAATAGGGCACATAGTAGGAGTATTAGCCTTTTTGAGACTGTAGTCCACAAAAATGTATGTCGACTTCTGATCAGATGAAGTTGGCATTTACCTTTTTTTGTGTATGAATTTTCTTTGGGTATCTTTTCCATACTTCTCCTTTCTCATCTACTATATTCCTTATGTGAATTGTTAAACATGAATGGATGGCTGCCGAGGTAGATTATTTATAATTGATGGTGAAAAAATAAAATAGTGTGTGGAACGACGAGTGAAAACACTCTACGAGGTAACGGTTTTATCGTTCATGTAGACTGTAGCAACAAGACGTGCTACACTAACAGCGTCGCGTGATCTCCAGAGGTAAGGATTTCCCGTGGAGAACGGCAGCCTCTATGGATAGAAAAAGCGGAATGCTTTAGCTTTTTTATTCCTCTGTCATTTCGTGGAAAATTAGACCTTTGATATGTATAGAAAAAACCATCATCCCTCAATGTGAGCCTATTGAGATAGTAGAAGAATATAGGACGCAGTGCCATGAAAACAGAAGATATTTTGAGCGCAACTGTTGAAGAATATCTGGAAACGATTTACAACATGAGTATGGAAGGCGAGACCGTTATTGGGGCTCGCCTAGCTGATCGCTTTCAAGTTTCTGCTCCTACAGTAACTGAGATGCTGAAGCGTCTGGTGCGAGATGGGTATGTGGAGATGGATAATAAGCGGCATGTGACGTTGACAGAGGAGGGTAACCAGGCAGCAGAAGCTGTCTTGCGCCGCCATCGCTTAACGGAACGTTTCTTAGTAGATATGTTAGGTATGCAGTGGCATCAAGTACATGAAGAAGCTTGTCGTCTAGAGCATTTTATATCGGGTGCTGTCGAGTCGCGTGTAATGACAAGCCTTAATAATCCCACAACCTGTCCTCATGGTAATCCTATTCCTGGTTCGGTACCGAATGCGCGTACCTATCTCAAAGATAATCATGCTGTACGACTTTCAACTGTGCCTGATGGAACACGTGTACGGATTCTGTGTGTGTCTGAAGTGGTGGAGGATGAAGAGGCACTCATTCTGTATATGCATGAAAAAGGTTTAACTCCTGGAACTCAATTAGTTATGCTTACTCAGATGGATGGCACCGCCTCAGAGGTGGTTCACTACGATCAGCCGGAGTTGGATGAAGGGGTGAAATTGGCCGCTGATGATCGTGCTGTTGCTATTAGTGCTGTGGCCGCTTCAAAGCTTTGGGTTGTTCCTTGTATCGACTAGAGCGCCTATTGTTTTTTATCTTTTTAAGGACAAACAGTAGTCTCTCTCATTGGTTATTGCCATCGTCAAATATTGCACTTCCGATGTCTTCTGAATACTAGGCCTCTCCGTGTGAATTGGCTAAAGTGCATTTGCCGCATATCATATCTGCCTTTGTGTTTGTTACTGATAGTGAATAGTGTTATCGGGTCCCATCGCTGTATAGGCGTCCTAATAACCTCTTATCAATGGACGCCTTGTATATATTTTGTTATACTTTGGTCCTGATAGCCGTCCATTTTATAGATCTATTTTCTAACAAATGCACGCTGGAGTGCGGATTGATTGGTATGTATTAATGAGCGATTTACATATGTCTTTGCCGGAGGTCAACTTTTCTTCTGATGTTGCTGGCGCAGAGGAGCAGAGCGAATCTTCTTCTATTTCTACTGTTCCTCCCTCTCATGCTAATGGTACAAAGAAGACAGGATATCTCTTCTTCTGGCGGAATCGTTTGATTGAATGTGGCCTTGTGTTTTCGATGGCCCTGTATTATTTGATCGGAAATCACAATGTAAAATTTCCGATTGGCAATTTGGCACAACTACATCC
This sequence comes from uncultured Chloroflexia bacterium, assembly GCA_963699315.1. Classification (GTDB taxonomy): domain Bacteria; phylum Chloroflexota; class Ktedonobacteria; order Ktedonobacterales; family Ktedonobacteraceae; genus Dictyobacter. The sequence goes on along the minus strand of OY969433.1, from coordinate 352,297 downwards.
ATTGTTCGGACTACCTTTTCTCGTTATATTTGCAGTTTTGTGCTGGTATCGTTTACCTTTTGTGGTGGGACTCCTTCCCCTGGCCCTACCCTATTATTTAGCCCCAAAGGTAGTCTTTAAAACCGTTAGCTTTAGCCCAGCTGAAATTGTATTATGGTTGTCTGTTGTGGTAGCTTGCACACAGTTTCTACTGCAACGTCGCCAGTGGCCGTATCGATTTTCATTTCAAGACGTGCGTAGGCGGCTTGGACCGTTTTTATGGCCGATACTTATCTTCGTACTTGCTGCGTTGATCTCCATTTTCGTGGCGAGTTCACGTGATGCCGCGCAGAGAGCTTTTCGTGAAGAGATTCTCGATCCTCTAGTATATGCTGGTTTAATCCTCTTTTGTTTACGTACTCGTCAGGACCTGTCACGATTACTTGCGGCCCTTTTTACAACTGGACTAGTAATAGCGTTAATGTCAATCATTCAATATAAAATGTTTGGTCAAGATCAAACCTATACTGTCTATGGTAGTCCTCCGAGCGTGGGCTTGCTTTTTGATTACACACTGCCGATTGGATTGGCCCTTATCTTTTCACGTATATCCTGGAAAATACGGCTTTCCATGGTATTGCTTTGCATTCCATTTATATATGCGTTGCTGAATAATAATTCGCGTGGTGCCGCCCTTGCTGCATTTCCTGTGGTTTTGATATTTATTGTGGTATTAGCAGTGCGCAATCGCAAAATATTGCTTATAGGTAGCGTGATTGCTTTTATTCTGTTAATTGGCGGTTATGGCGTTTTTCACAATAAGGTGAATCATATTGTGACTGACACAATTATTAATGGGCATAGTGATAAGAATAATGTAAGCACACTGGATCGGCGCTTCTTTTTGTGGCAGAGTGCCATTGCAATGATTTATGATCAGCCCTGGTTTGGTTATGGTCTCGATAATTGGCTCTGTCACTATGCTGACCCACGTGTCACCGTCACAGCCGATCCCAATTACAAGCCCAATGATCCCAATTTATCGTGGATGCAATCCTGTCCTGTTGCTTCACACTATTATATCGTCGGCGAAGTCAATGGGAAGACAACCCACATGTATGATGAACCTGAGCTATCGCATCCACATAATATATTCTTGCATGTGTGGGTGAGCATCGGCTTGTTTGGCTTGCTCGCCTTTATAGCGTTTTTGGTTCTATTCTTTTGGTTATTTGCTACGATCTTGCGCTACCTGGACCAGCAACAAAGAAAAGATTTTGAGCAATGGCGTTGGATGATAGTGGGGGCGGCTGCCTGTATGCTGTCTGCGATCATTCAAGGTATGGTGGATAGTGCGTTTTTAGCGCAGGATCTCTCATTCTGCTTCTGGTTGCTCGTCGCGACTCTTCTGGTCATTCGAGTACAGATTGGTATGCCCTGGCAAACGCTGTTACCTGCCATGCGTATCCGTAAGCGATTTTAAATGATGATGTGATTTGAACTCTGGAAACAACTTTCCAGAGTTCTTTTTTATTTCACACAAAAGATAAACATTTATTATGGGATTGTTGATTGTGCTTAATGTATAGCAGTTCACATTTTGGTAGAGAGATAGCTCATTGAATGTATTATTGAAGATCATTATACTTACAAGTAATATTTCCCTTTGCAGTATCTTTTGACTTCGTGTGTATTTGGAATGGGCACTGGGAGTGGAAATGTCGTGTACATTATTGAGGTAATTATCTGGAGAAGATATATGTTCATTGATTTTTCGGCTGCAACGTTACTTGTCTGGTTAGCTTGCCACTTTTTGGGGGATTTTGCCTTTCAAAGTTCATGGATGAGTATAGAGAAGGGCAAGAGTTGGGAGATTAATTTCTATCATTCCGCTACTTATACCGCTCCATTCATTTTGTTTGCTCATCCATCTTTACTGGCAACTGCTGTCTTGTTTGGAACGCATTTCATTATTGACCCATTAAAAGCCCGTTATAAGCTGATCGGCCCTATTTGGATAGATCAGGCGTTGCATATCCTGACGATATTGCTAATTCTCCTCTTGAGATTTTAGTTGACCACTTATTTCATGATCGAGGTCGAGCCTCCAGTCTAAGCTTTCTGCTGACTGGAGGCCTTCCCGACAACAAATTATGTTGTTAAGCATCCGTGGGTGGTGTTTCGCTAGTTGGTTGTTCGTGATCATTGTAAATGAAGTCCGTTAGCTCTTTATGCGTATGCTCAAGGATAGCGTGCAATCTGGCTAACTTTTGCGTATCGCGGAACGATGAACGACCAGCAATAGCGAAGAGTCGAGCAACTTCCGCGGCTTCAGCACGTATCGCTTGAATCTCCGGTTCATTCCAAAAGCGACCTGGACCATTCCCACGCAACCATGGAGGAGTGAAGTTATCCTCTTCTTTCTGTCGCTCGCCAAGAAAAGCTTGTCCAGCCTCTGTAATGCTGTAGATCTTCTTTCCCTCTTGTTCCTGGACAGTTACCAGTCCGCGATCTTCCAGCAGCTGCAATGTTGGATAGATGGTACCCGCGCTTGGAGTGTAGAAGCCCCCAGATCGTTCTTCGAGCGCTTTCATCATCTCATAGCCATGCATCGGGCGTTCTTGGAGTAGTTCAAGGAGAGCATATTTGACGTCTCCACGTCCGAAGAAGCGAGGGCCCCCTTTGAAAGGGCCACCATGTTGACCAGGACCACCAGGACCGAAGAAGCCATGTCTTCCCCCACGCATCTCGAAGAAGCGGAGATCATGTCGATGCCTGTGCTCAGGTCGGTCATGGCGTAACCAGGGGGGAGTCCATCCTTCCCAATCGTCTGAGGGACCCTGATCTTGAAATGCAAAGTATTTATTAAAGTAGTTAAACATGTGTTCCATATCCTTTCAAAAAAGTCATCAATGCGATATATCGTTATCGCTATTTGTAGTATAAACGATATATCGCATTGATGTCAAGATATATCGCATTGATTTTATTAGAAAGATTTTTTCAAACAAGGATGATGGAAATTTTGAAAAGATGTGCGTAGGAGGTTGTAGAAAATGTCTATTACGTACTATCCTGTATTTTGACATTTTCTACAACCAGATGATGAAAGTTTACGTATGCTTTATCCATTCTGCAGCATACGAGCGATGTGAGAAATCACTTTGCTGTTTCTTTGCCATGGATAAGACGAACTAATGGCTGAATAATCATGGTCGATTATCATAAAATATCCAGCAGAACTGTATCTTTTTTCTCTGTACTTAGATCGCCATCGATCTTTGCGTTCTTGTTATCGTTGTCTCATGAATATAGTTGTATGTGTGAATGCTATGGTTTCAAAGATGGATAAGCGTACTCAAACTATGGTCAGGCCAATCGGCGATGCTGCCAACGGTGAGCTAGCATCGCATAGTAACTGTGATTTACAAGTGTCCACAGGGCTTGGAAAAAGGCAGGATCACGATATTCTAGATGTCGTAGTAGGCTTTGCTGTTTGTCCGTGCTAGCAAGACAGAAATTTCCACCAGCGGATAAATTCAATTCACTCAATGCTGTACGGAGACGTTTTTCGCTCATCATTGGAATGGTTTTACGCCCGGCCCTGGGCAGTAGATGCATTAGCAGTTCATCAATTAGATGTAGACTAGATGGCGGAGGGAAATCCTGGTCGGACGGAATAAGTAGGTCGACAATAATGTTTAGTTGAGCCCGTTCATCCATACTCAGCTCAATTTTTTGTTTACGGGACGTTGGGGTGAGCCGAAGCATATCGCTCATTAAAACTCCTCTTTCGAAATAAAGCTCCTCTTTTGAAATTATGGCATTATCTCTAATGCCTCATTATAGTATCATATGTTTCCTTAACAGTTCAACAGGATATTTGGGCATGTAGTCTTTTGTAATGTGCTGCATTGCAACTTATATCTACTACAAAGTTGTGTCCTCTATGTCAGCAATTCTACCATTTTTTATGCGCCAAACGATAGATGAGCAAGCCTGTAGAGATGGTTGAGGTATAAATGCGCTTTCGTATAAATGATGCTGGCGCTTGATATAATCAGTAGAAAACATTTGAAAATTGAGGTAGAAGTGAATGTCGCCTATATATTATGAAAGAAATTGTGGATAAAATGCATATAACCATTACGTTATATGCTTCTATTCTGTATATAGAAAAAAGCACCTGTGACGATAAAAATCACAGGTGCCTGAAGTCATGTTTTTCTACTTAAAAAACAATTGTTTTATTTTCATATGCGAGTACGCGGTCGCTGGTATGTAGGCGTACTGCCTCTGCAAGCACAAGGCGTTCAACATCACGCCCCTTGCGGATGAGATCATCAACGGCGTCGCGATGATCGCAATGGATGACATCCTGAGCGATGATTGGCCCTTCATCGAGCTTGTTTGTGACATAGTGCGCCGTTGCTCCAATTAATTTAACACCACGTTGGAACGCCTGATTGTAAGGACTCGCACCAATAAAGGCGGGCAAGAAACTATGGTGTATGTTAATGATGCGTTGGGGATATGCTTCAATGAATGATGGCTCAAGAATTTGCATATAGCGTGCTAGGATCAGAAAGTCAACTCGATCACCGATGAAATCGAGCATTTTTTGTTCATCGGCTTCTCTGGTTGCACGTTTGACTGGAAAATAATGATAGGGAATACCGTACATGGCGGCTAAGGGTTCTAAGTCTGGATGATTGCTGATAATAAATGGGATCTCCATTGCCAACTCGTCCATTTTCCAGCGCCAGAGTAGATCAACAAGGCAATGATCATATTTGGAGACAAGAATGCCGACATGCTTACGTTGACGGGAGTAATGTATACTCCACTGCATATGGAATTGTTCTGCGATAGATTTGAATGCTGTTTCCAGCTCGGAGGAGCTCAACTGAAAACCTTCTTCGGCGAAGCTAATACGCATGAAGAAGGTACAGTCATTTTGATTTGTCGAATGTTGATCTGATTCAAGAATATTACCGTTATATTCATATAAAAAACTTGAGACAGTTGAGACAATGCCTGACCTGTCGGGACAGGATATGAGGAGTGTAATTCTGTTGTTATGTGTTGACACGTAACGTAAGGCCCTCCCACCAAATTTTCGAATGTCTTTCTTTTCGATGTATTCAGCTATGGACTGATTAGCTGATCATTATGTAGGAGTTTATGTTACGTCCTGGCTGCTGTCAATGTATTGCGAAAAAAGTTTATAATTATGGAGCGTTGGCGTTTGTAGAGTTTCAACTGCAAGGGGATGTGAAGGTGGTATTGTAAGAAAAAAGAAGTAAATATGCTATCAGAAACTTTTGAGGCTTCCTTCTTTCTTCCTACAATACTAAAATAGATGTTAGGAGAGAACTGTGTCGTTGAATTGTAACTTGATTTGCGAGAGCGCTATTTTATTTGTGACCGGAAAGTCGACATAGCCACTCTGCGCCTGTCCTGGATAGACTGCTTTGCTTATTGAGGACAGTTTGCCTGGTATCTTTTCTCCATTTGGCAGAATTAACCAGGTTAAATTAACATAATCTACACCGATTGACTCTGCCAGCTGGTTGGTTGAGCTCATTGAGATACGTACAACGTAGTTGCTAGTAGTCATTGTATCGTCAGAAAAATTGGCAGCGAGCTCTGCTTTGGTAAACATGACGTGGACACCATTATAATTGTATGTTTGATGCAGGGTGGTCTCTCCGCTAAGCTTTGTGGCTGTAACCACCGGAGGAGGAGGAGGTCCAAATAAGTCATCATGTTCAACTTCATGCGGTCCTGACAGGATGGTAGCAATCACTGCAATTGCAATGACAATAATACCTAGGATTGTACCCCATTTGCGCGAGATAAAAGAACGTTTCTTGGTTGGTGGTTCCATTGTTGTTTGTTCCATTGTTGTTTGCCCCATAATATATCATCAGCTCCTGATCATAACCTTTGGATGTTTATCGTATTATAGCAAAGATAAGACAGAGGGAACATAGAGGAATGCCTCGACAACAGCTGAATCAATATGTTATTCTGTATGCTAAAATAGCATAGTGAAATGTGGTGCAAATAGTGTTGATGTATGTGATGTGGTGGTGGCCAGAATCAAGTGGTGTGGTCCACTCCTGATAAAGATCCACTTTGAGATACATATCCGGCACATTGACACTCATTCGAGGAGTAGCACATGCACGTTATCCACGGAACTTGGATTCCTGACAACGTACACGATTTTATCCAAAGTGGTGCTTTCTGCCTATGGGTAGAAACGGATACGCCACTAGATGCGTCAAGTCACTGTGTAGATGCCATTCATCCCAGGCATTTGATGCATACAGACCTTGTCAAATTTCTCAAAGAAAAACTAGGCCTACAGGAGCCCACGCCTGGCGCATTGGAGCATCTCCTGAGCATGAAATATTTTTTGTTACCAACAGTTGAGAACATTCCCTCTCCCTCTTTTGAATTGCTGCGTTATGTAGATGAGGAAGAGCCTATAGAATTTGATTTGAGGCCCTGGCAAGTCTGTTGTTATCGGGTGTCAGATGTTATGACTGTACTGAATGATCTCCATTTTATTGCGCTCCATGCCGCCGAAGATTTCCAGCTTGGGGTGGATCTCCTATTCTGGTATCAGTATGCCCAGGTGCTTAAAAGTATCATCGCCAGAGATCAGTACATTCCGGCTTTGAAGTATCAGCTGACCTCACCACCTGTTACTGCTAAAAGCAAACGGGGGAAAACATCTGTCACTGCCAAAAGTAAGCCTGTGAAGGATCTCCCCAGTTTTGTGCTTTATCCTGCATGGGAATTATTATCCGATATCTATGAGACGTCTATTCAGCGCTATGTTGCTGCTATGCCGACGGTGTGTACGGCAGGATTGAGTAGCCTGGATAGCGCAACGTTGTTCGACAAAGAGTCCTTGCTCCGTCATTTCTCGGAGTGTCTCCTGCTCAATATTGTCATTGAGACACCCTTTACTGCGAAGTTCGACCAGCAGATTGCAGGTACACTCTTGTCTCGGTGTGTTCATCCGGACCGATTACAAGATTCCCCTAATCAACTGGATGACTACAAGTCCTGGTTGGCATGGCGTACAAACTTTACAAGAGCGCATAAAGAATCCGGTTTTACTCTGTGCTTTGGGCTGGAGGAGGCTCCCGCTACTGATATCGACAACTGGCGACTGCACTTTTTGGTGGCGGCCAAACATGATCCTTCGCTCAAACTGAGTCTGGATGAATATTGGCGTCTTAGGTCAAACGATCGTGCTGAGGCTGCCAAACCTTTCGGTCAGGATTTCGAGAAAAATCTTTTGTTTGCTCTTGGGAGTGCCTCACGTATCTATCCCACCATTTGGAGTGGATTAGCCACGGATCAGCCAGTCGAATGTCGTCTTACTTTGGAGGAGGCGTTCGCGTTCTTGAAGGAGAGTGCCTGGGTGCTTGATGATGCAGGCTATATTGTGATCGTCCCAGCATGGTGGACACCTGAGGGACGTCGGCGTACGAAAGTGCGCCTCAAAACGGCTTTGCGCTCCTCCAAAGGATCATCTGCGGCCAGTTCGGGCTATTTAGACCTTAAAACTATTATTTCCTATGAATACCAGTTGTCGGTTGGAGGACAGAAAGTTACGGAAGAGGAATGGTTGCAACTCGTTAACGCGAAAACTCCACTGGTCCAGTTTCGAGGGCAATGGATAGAACTAGATCGTGAGAAGATGCAGCAACTCCTCGAGTTTTGGCAGACGCATCAGCATGAGGAGCCCGAAATCTCTCTTCTGGATATGTTGAAGTTTGCGACGGAGTCTGAGGATGATCTAGAATGGGAGCATGATGATACTTTGGAGGAGATGCTGTCTCAGCTCAATAATAAGGATACGTTTGCTCCTATTGAAGATCTACAGGGATTGCAGGGGACGTTACGCGATTACCAGAAGCGCGGTGTGGCTTGGTTACAGTATCTGGAAAATCTGGGCTTGAATCCCTGTCTGGCGGATGATATGGGCCTTGGCAAAACCCTGGAGGTCATTGCCTGCCTGGTCAAAGAGCGGGAGCCGTCAGACAAAGTGCCACCAACTCTCGTCATCGCTCCGACATCAGTGCTTGGCAACTGGCGCAAGGAGATAGAGCGTTTTGCCCCACAAATCCGTACGCTGGTCCATCAAGGTAGTATGCGTCTCAAGGACAAGCAGACCTTTGTGGAGACTTGTCAGGCGCATGATGTTGTCCTGACTTCATTTGCGTTGGCTCGCCTGGATGATAAGCTTTTGCAGGACATGAAGTGGCACCGTGTGGTGGTCGATGAGGCACAGAACATCAAGAATCCTCAGGCCGCCCAGACACGTGCGATTCTGAAGCTTAGAGCGCCACATCGCCTTGCCTTGACTGGTACCCCCGTCGAGAACAGGATACGTGATCTGTGGTCCATTTTTAACTTCCTCAATCCTGGTTACCTGGGTAAGGAAGCACAGTTTCGCAAAGTCTTTGAGCTGCCCATCTACAAAGACAATGATGCAGGTCAGTTAGCAACTTTGAAGAAGTTGGTCGAACCCTTTATCTTGCGGCGCGTCAAGACTGACAAACGTATTATCGATGACTTGCCGGATAAGATCGAGCAGAAAATGTATTGTACACTTACCCATGAGCAAGCATCTCTCTACGAAGCCGTCGTCAATGATGTTGCTGAACAACTCAAGGAGGCCGAAGGTATCCAACGCAAAGGTCTGATCCTATCTACTCTCCTAAAGCTCAAGCAGATCTGTAATCATCCAGCGCAGTTCCTGCAGGACGGCAGTGCTTTCACTACCGAGCGGTCTCACAAGTTTCAACGGCTGGGGGAGATGATCGAAGAGGTGATTGATAGTGGCGAGAGTGCCCTTATTTTTACCCAGTTTACAGAGATTGGAGGCGCGCTGACACGCTACCTTGAGCAGAGTAAACATTACAACACATACTATTTGCATGGAGGGACCAACGTGCTGAGACGGGATCAGATGGTGACTGAGTTTCAAGATCCTGAGGCTGAACCGTCACTATTCGTTCTTTCGTTGAGGGCAGGTGGTGTTGGCTTGAATTTGACAAAAGCGAATCATGTCTTTCACTTTGATCGGTGGTGGAATCCCGCTGTTGAAGATCAGGCAACCGACCGTGCTTTTCGTATCGGCCAGCGCAAGAACGTCTTTGTGCACAAGTTTGTGGCAATGGGTACGATGGAAGAACGCATCGATGCGATGATCGAAGATAAGAAACGACTTTCCTCGCTGGTGGTGGGATCTGATGAGTCGTGGCTGACGGAACTTGATAACGATACCTTTAAAGATCTGATTGCCTTGCGGCGTAGCGCAGTTATGGAGTAATAAGCATGACTAATTTCAGTCGAACCTGGTGGGGGCGGCGTTTTATCGAGGCACTGGAGCAGTTTACAGATCCCTCTCGACTCGGACGCGGGCGATCCTATGCGAGTGGAGGGCGTATCCTTGACTATACGCTGACTGATGGCACCGTTAATGCCAGAGTACGTGGTTCGATCAATCCATATTTTGGCGTCTACAAAGAACCCATCTACACGACCTCCATTAAAATCAGAGCAATCAACGCTACCGATTGGACGAAGGTTATCCACCAGATAGCATCACGAGCGGACCTGGTCACGAAACTGCTGATGAACGAGATGCCGGATACCATAGAAGACGCTTTTTCCAGGCTAGATCTGCATTTATTGCCGCATAGTCAAAGTGATTTCAAAACCTTTTGTTCCTGTCCAGATTATTCAAACCCTTGCAAACATATTGCTGGAGTCTATTATCTCCTGGCATCTGCTCTGGACAACGATCCTTTTGTGATGTTTGAATTGAGAGGACTCTCCAGAGATGATCTACGGGCTGAACTGAGCCGCTCACCGCTTGGAGAGATCTTAGCATCTGCATTGGTCGTAAACGACGTTCCAGTCGAACCTGTTGAGTCCTATCATACTCGTCCGAAGGGGGAACATGTGGCTGTCGTAGCTAGTCACAAAGAGTTCTGGACTGGCGCAAAGAAGCTACCACCGCTAGCCTCCGCCCCACAAACAAGCGTCCCAGCGCTACTGATTAAGAAACAGGGAGATTATCCATCATTCTGGCACAAAGACGCGTCATTTATTAGCGTCATGGAAGAGCTATATGAGCGCATACGGACAAAAAGCAGACAAATGAAGTGAGATAATCATTTGAGACTGCAATTATGGGGTTTTCGATTTTATACAAGCTGTGATGGTTGTGAAGTCAAGTGCTATTCAAGCCGGCTCAAGTATTATTTCGTCGATATAGCACCAGGCCCAGTCCTCTCCAGGCTCTAAGGACTGAACGATTGGGTGAGCGGTAGCGTGAAAATGCTGGGTGGCATGCGTATTCTTCGACGAATTGCAACAACCTACATGTCCGCAGGTGAGGCAGAGGCGTAGGTGTACCCAAGTATCCCCAATCTTCAAACACTCCTCGCACCCCTTGGTGTTTGGTACGACCGCTTGTATCTCATCCAAATGTGCACAATAATTTAGCATAGTTTTCCTCCTTAATATTGTAGTAACTAATATTGTAGTAACTTCGATATTTTTATACCCCTATGGGTATCAGCTAGCCCAGATAGCGATGAATGAGCATAACTGCCATTGCCCCCTCACCGACGCTGGAGGCAATACGTTTGATGGAGCCGTGTCGCACATCACCAGCTGCAAAGATACCAGGGATGCTGGTTTCCAGTAAAAATGGATCACGATCAAGCGGCCAATGCTTTGGTCGTTGTCCTTCAATTAGCAGGTCAGGGCCAGTGAAAATAAAACCTTTCTCATCGTTCTTCACAACCCTCTTTAGCCAACTTGTATGTGGTTCGGCTCCAATGAATATGAATAGGGAGGTTGCTGGAAACGTCTGTTCTTCATGCGTCTTGTCATTGACAATCGTGATACTTTCTAAATGCTGTTTGCCTTGTACTGCAACGACCTGCGTGCAGGTTTTGATTTCGATATTGTTTGTCTCTTTGATTTGATCAATGAGGTATTCGGACATATCAGCAGCGAGCGTTTCAGCCCGTACTAGCATTATCACATTGCGAGCATACTTTGAGAAGTAGATGGCCGCCTGTCCTGCGGAATTTGCACCGCCAACGATATATACATCCTCATCCCGACAAAACATAGCTTCAGTGACCGAGGCACCGTAATAGATGCCAGCACCAATCAAGGTAGTTATGCCCGGCACTTGCAATTGGCGATAAGAGACCCCGCAGGCGAGCAAAAGTACGTGGCAGTGTAGTTCTGAGCCATCTTCTAAAATCACACCACGGTACTGTCCATCTACCTTTACCTTCATTGCCGTTTGAGGTAGGATGAATTCTGCGCCAAAACGTTCTGCCTGTATCACGCCGCGACGTGCCAATTCTCCTCCACTCAGTCCTGAAGGAAAGCCCAGATAGTTCTCGATACGTGAACTCATTCCCGCTTGCCCGCCTGGAACCTTACTTTCCACAAGTAAAGTATGTAGTCCCTCAGAAGCGCCATAAACAGCTGAGGCAAGCCCTGCTGGCCCCGAGCCGATGATGATCAGGTCATAAAATGGCTTGGCAGCGTGTGATTTAAGGTTGATCTTCTCCGCAAGCTGGTGTATATCGGGATCTATGAGATATGAACCGTCGGGAAAAATCACAACTGGTAGTTCCTTATTGTCTAAATTCAGCTGCTGCAGCATGTGGCTTGCTTCTTTGCTATTTTCAATGTCTAGCCATTGATAGGGTACCTGATTGCGGGCTAGAAAGTTCCCGATTGCATGTAGTTTGGGCGACCAACGATGGTCGATTATCCGCAATATTGCGGACGACGGATTATATGAGTATAGCCACTCTGCCAGTGAATCATCTAACGCTGGGTAGAGACGCACCTCCGGCGGATCCCATGGTTTTATCAGGTAGTAATCAATTTTCCCTGTATTGATCGCCTGTACAGCCGCATGCGTTTCGGCATAAGTAATCAACAAGACACGTTTGGTTTTCGGATACAGGTTCTGTGTCTCCTTTAAAAAATCAGAACCGTTCATCTCAGGCATCTTCTCAGAGGCTAGCAAAAGTGCTACTGGCTCACTATGCAAGCTCATCTGCTTCATCAGATCGAGCGTCTGCTCACCTGATGTAGCCTCAATGATGCGAAAGCGGTCGCTATATTTCTGTTCCAGGTCGTTCTTGAGTTTATGTCGGATCTCAAGAGAGTCATCAATGATAATTATCGCTGGCTTTACCAATACATTTCTCCTTGTTCAGGCGCACCTATATTGTATAGATCTCTTAAAAACGTTTTTTACATTGACTCTGATGATCTTTAGGCGACCCTATCATAAGGCGTACACGTCCAGAAGAAGAAAACGTGACAACACTCAGGGGAGAAACCTGCCGCCGCACGCCTTGGTGTTAAGGAAGCGATTCCAGTGTAATTCCGAAAAAATCGTCTTTCTAAGGGATGCATTTCCTGATATATGCCAACAATTTGCCGATCTTGCTAATCACTTTCAAACTGGAAATTTTCTAGTGGTAGTAAAATTTACTTTTTGTTTACAAGCTATGGGAAGCATAGTTTTGCAGAAAAACTTTAGATTAAGTGGAATCAACCGTGCGATCTTGTGAAAGGCTTTTGTGTTCATCATCATGTTAACCTCATGAGCCGAGACGGAACTATTTTTGTGTTTGGGAGGCATGCCATTGCAGACATTTCTGCTTCACCCGCTCAAGAAACTTTTTCTCGTCTGGTGTAAGATCGACATCATACGGTGGCAGAGCAATAAAATTCAACAGCGCAACCAGACCAGGTTGCGCTGTTGAATTTGCTATGGTGTGAAGGCGTGAGAGTCTGGCGCACAATTCATTGACGAAAAGAAGAGAAGATTTGCCTAGCGAGGATAGGTGGGGAAGTAGTGATGAAAGGCCGCAATTGATCAGCATATCAGCGCGTGCAGTTTCATTGGCAATCAAGACATGGCTAACTAGAATAGAATGAAGGAGCGAGGTTTCTTCTGCTTCAAGGAATTGCATTTGTGCACCTACAAGCTGTGTTGCTAAAAAACTTCCATGCCAAATGAACGCATGGGATTATTGTACTCTTGTGATAAGTTACACTCTAACAAAAAACTTTATATTTGTCTATCGTGGGTAAGTTACTCTGAAGCGCATCTTTTATAAGATACTATGGTTTTATTTAACAATGTGCAACTGTGGTGGTTTTGTGATATTAAGACTACCATTTGTGATTGGTTTGTGAGCGTAATATCGCATAAGTACTTTAAGATAAAAATACGTAGTAATGGCACTAGGCAATGGCAGGATATACATGATGGAGTAGTAAACTATGGAACAATATATAAGAAGATATGTTTGGATGCTATTTATCGCTCCCTTCGTGTTTATTATGCTGATTGTCTCTTTCATTGTATGGAGCGGATTTATCGGTGATTTTAGCAAATATGGACAGAATATTGCATCTCTAATCCTGGCATTCCTGGAGTTACTGCTGATTGTTGCTTTTATGATACTTCTTCATCAATATTTTCGCGATCATCGTCCTCACAGATTCTTCTTCGATGGATTTTGCAATGAAGCAGATGTTTTGAAGTCTGAGCAAAAACCTGTTAATCTCAGTAAATTAGCTCAGGAAGAGCTGGCTAATCAATTCCAGGAACTTTATGACCAGATGGCCCAGTATAGTGAACTTTATGATCAGCAGGCCCAGTATAGTGAACTTTATGATCAGCAGGCCCAGTATAGTGATTCTTCTCAAGATCCAGTAGTTGTACTTCCTAACATTGAAAAGAGTTCATCACTCAACATTGGTATCTATCTTCCTGCTTTAAAGGATGAAGATAAGAGCATAAAACAAGCTGTAGATGTGCTTGTAGAAGAACTGCAAGACATCGTGAACACGCTAGGGGGTCCAATAGATGCCTCCTCTAATGCTCTTGAGAATATTGCGCCTCAAGGTGTTGGCCCAATCATGCCATTAATTGATACGCTTGTTGCGCCTGATGTTTTTAAAGTAACTGGATATCTACAATACAAGAATGACGAAGTCGGAATTACTCTTGAACTGGCCAGTCCAAGGTACCGTAAGCCATTGATTCATACATTCTGGCAAAAGAGAAAACATACTAGCTTGCCTGTGAAACCGCAGTCACCCGACTCACCGAATGACGACTGGTTAGTCACAGATTATATCACCCTCTTAGGCCCTTCCATGCGCTGGTTGATGTTACAAATCTGGGAAAAGGATATCTCTCAAAGAAAAGTAAAGGGTGGAGGAACAGGTAAGGAACAAAAGGAAGCAGTCATGTTATGCCTCCTTGGAGCGATCTACTATGCTAGCGCGGATCAGTTTGAAGAGCACAAGCGATTCTTCTTACAATCTGCCGCGAGTTGCTTTCAAAAAGCAATGACAAAGCAGCATGAGCAAATTAGTTGGTGGGTACCGTACCTGTATCTAGCAAACATATACAGGTTCGAAATGCAAAGCATTCCTGGAAGAACACACGAGATAATGTTTGATAAGGCGCAAACATACTACGATTATGCACTCAAATATACAGAAGACAAAATGATCAAGGATCGAATCCTTGTCGATAGAGCTATAACCACATTAATATTTAGGTCAGACGAGCAAATTATTAACCCTAAGATTCAATGTGTCAGGCAGGTAATGGATGATGTTAACCCTTACTATTTTGACGAGAGTCGGGCAGATAATACCATCTTTCTCCTCTATAGCCTGGCAACCTGGTGTCAGATTGTGTTCGATAAATATGCAAAAGTTGAGGCCAAGATAGATGAGCCTGCTGATAAATGTGCACTATATTATCTGGCAGCGGCTCTTGTCCATTCCAGGCACCCTTTTTCCCATTCTGAATATCTCTGGGAGACGGCTAATATTGACCAAAATTTTGAATCTATGCGCAAGGAAGGGTACTTGAAGGAGCTTAAAGAGAAGCTGAATACGGAACTGGAAGATTCAAAAGTCGCGAAGTGGAAAAAAGAAGATAAAGGAAACCCAGAAGATTTCAAAAAGTTGATCAATGATGTGGTAGAGAAAGTATATAACCAATGAATCCTGATATATTTTTCATGCAAGAGGATGGATGTTTGCTGCTTCAGGCACTCAACACCTTTGCTCTTGATATAATTATCCCTGAAGATCGCAGAGATGTTCTGGTCAATGCAGGAATTCAGCGTGCTTTTTACAGTAAATTGAACTTGAGTGCCAATGCTTATCTTTTTGCAAATAGCTTGATTGCACAATTCATGACCTATCGTGTATCAAAGCTACAGCCTTATTATCATCCGATGGTGAAGCTGCTTGAATACCTTCTGTATGTACACGATCTAGAGGATTCGGACAGGGCTCTTTTTCAGAAGCTGATCAAACAAGGTCGAGAAAACTTTAATGCCCGGGTGGCCCGGAGTACAGTAGGAAGGATAGAAGCACCCATAGGAACTGCCAAAGGCACTGGCGTGCTCGTTGGTCAGCAATACTTGTTGACATGTCGACATATTGTTGAACACATTGTTGATGATAAGGAAGATCGTGCGTGGATTCGTTTTGGCTATGAAACAGGAACATATAGAGTAGAGGCAGGAGAAACACTTGAACTAGATATTAAGAATGTTGTTAGCCAGGGACCTGTTTCTGACCACACACAGGACTATGCATTAATCAGAATAGTTAGCAAGTCGGAAATGCAACCTGTAAGCCTGGATAGTGGATATCCTCATATTTCCCAAAAAATTTGCCTCATTCACCATCCCCGAGGAGAACCTCTACAAATATCCGAGATCGGTGAGGTTGTTCAATTAGATGATGAAGTTATCAAGCATAATATCGAAGTAGATTATGGATCTTCAGGAGGTCCAATCTTTAACCAGGATTGGCACGTAATCGCTATACATCGTGGATATTCCAGTTCTAATAGTGCCTCCGAGCCAGATATTGCAGAGGCTGTCCCTTTATATCACATTTGGAAAAATATCGAACCGTATCTTTCCAGATTGTAATGAATGCTGTTCAATACAAGACGTTGAAATAGAATTCATCTCTTGCCTCGATCAAAGTAACGAGCAGCACTTATAGACGAAATTCGTTTGTTTAGGGAACATTGTTCTAGCATCGTAGTGAGTGGTAACGTAAAGTGGCCCTTGAAGTTTTAGATGTTATAGAGATGTGTCACTGTACTAACAGGTGAATTTTCTAGTGTTGTTTTTGAGGATCTTTATCATTCATATAAAAGACAGAAGAGGTGAATAAATGACATCACTTACGCAGGTAGATGAATGTTTCCATAAGGCTCAACAATCTGCTCTCGGGCCTAAATATCCAGGCAAGAGTGTTGAAGTGCAAAATTGTAAGCGTCACCTGCAAAATGAAATAGGCGACTGCGGTGAACTCCATCTAAGAGATCGCCAAAAACTAGGGCCCCATGCTTTACGTCACGTTGATGATTTTGATGATAATACACTACCGGGGCCTGTGATATCAATCTATAAACTTATGCAGGATTTGGGGATATCCAAGTTATAGCCTGTACACTTAGAGTTAACTACAGAGTCAAGTACCCCATGCATGAAATGCAGGGGCTTGTCCCTAACTCCGAAGAGCTGAGACGATAGGCCGCTTGACAGGGCGACCCACTGACGAAGGTGTACCGACGCCAGCAAGAGTCGAGAGATGCTTCTCTCGAATATTGTAGGAGGCATTGAGATCGGCATTCAGGCAGTAGCCACATGTTCGACAGCGGAAGAGGGATTGCGAACAGCGATTGTTGCGTGCTTGGTACCGACAACGAGAGCACGTCTGCGAGGTGTGGCGAGGATCAACCTTGACCACCCTGATGCCCTTGGCCTCCGCCTTGTAGGACAGAAACGCATGAAACTGTGCGAAGCTCCACGAGTGGATACGTCGCTTCCGCTCCACGCTCTGGCTTTTTTTGCCGCGACCAATCTTCGTGTTCTCGCGGATGTTGGTCAGGTTCTCAAGGACCAGCGTAGAGCCAGAAGGGGTCGTTTCTATGAGGCGTTTGGTGAGGACATGATCATGGTCTTTTCTCTGCCGCAACCGTTTGCCCGAAAGTTTTTTCAGGTGCCTTTTAGCAGATTTTGTACCTTTGGATTGTAGTTTCCGGCGCAGGCGAAACATGCGTCGTTCTTGTTCTTTCCAGCGACGCTCTCCCAGAAAGGCACGGGTGCTGGTCACGGCTGGACGATTGAGCCCAAGGTCAACCCCAATCACCTCACCGGAAGGATCAAGCACGGGAGATGGAAGAGAGACAACGATATGCAGAAAATAGCATCCGTGGTGGAAACACAGATCGGCAGAGCGAGTCTTCCTACCCATATACTGCCGAGCATGGTGAGGGACGGTGAGAGGCATCTCAAGACGGCCAGAGACGCTCGCCAGGCTGGCTGTCATGCGGTCCCACTTGACCCAGTAGGAGTTTTTATCATAGCGGATGGAAGCACGGGTCGATTGAGGACAACGAACAGGCTTGAAGGTGGGAAGAGGTCTTCCTTGCTTTGTTGCCTTGGCAACCCGCTTGGGATAGCTGGCAGCGTGTTTTTTCTTCCAGGTCAGCGCAGATTTCACGGCTTCAGCCGCTTTGACGCGAGCAGCGCAGACCAATTGAGCAGGCAGGTCGGGGTACTGAGCACGCAATGGATAGTAGGTGCGTTTATGCAAGGTAATGCTATTGCTGCATTCTGTCTCAAACCCTGTGCGTGCAACAGCATTGAAACATGCAGTGTGTTTCTGCATTGTTCGGTCAAGGAGAGCTTTTTGCTCAGGAGTCGGATGGAGTTGTGCGACAATCGTTCTATCCATAGAACGAGTATCTCAAAGAAAAGGAGCATTGTCAATATGGGTGGGTATTCTGTCTACGGACAGCATTCTTTTTAATCCATGGTTTGACAGATTGAAAAAACCATAGTTTTGCTGAGAACTATAGCCGTCTGAGCTTGAGGATAAAACCTCTTGATTACGACTTAAAGTTTTTCTGCAAAACTATGCTTCCCATCAAAACAGCTAACTATGTAAAAGCCCAAAATCGTCGTGAACCGTCTCTTTCCTCAAGCTCAGGTAGCTCTGTCCGGTAAAAAACATACATAGTTTTCCGTTCCATACTTTGCAGAGTTTGTTAATCGTATTTGCGTAATAGTATAATCTATCTTTTCTTTACTGCGAATAGGAAGCATAGTTTTGGAGGGCAAAATAGGAAGCATAGTTTTGGAAAATCTCTAAAACCATGGTATTAATGACAATTCTCATCAATATTTAATGGGGTGTGGCAGAAGTGTATGAGAGTCGAACTCACCGGGGACCGCGCTAAGCGGCCCCCCAGCCGTTTTGAAGACGGTGAGACCCACCGGGATCCCTACACCTCCATATGAACCTATATTTCTTTGGGGACAGGTTTAATAATGTCACGCTTCGAAGAGCTTGTCAAGCCGTTTTCCACTGCGATCTGAGTGAGATCCTTTTCTATGTTTTTGATGAGCGTGTAAGGGAGCGACGACTTGCTTATAGCCACTTTTTTCGGGGCTATTAAAGAGCTTACTTTTGCTTGCGACTCCTACTTCTGACGTTTCGCATAGACGCGTGGAAGCGGTCATGATAGAATGAGATTAAAGCCAATGCTTTTGAAGCAATACATTATATTTTGACGAAATGACGTTTGCCTTGAAGAGAGGTAGGCGTGCAAATATTTCTATGTTGATAGTATCATATTCCCGCGTGTTGTATGTAGTTTACCTGGTTGCCTCATGGAGATGTGGCGATGCCGAGGGATCTGGCGGCTTGTTGGGATGAGATATACATTTTGGAGGATGTTTCTGTGATAAGTCATCGCAAGTTCTTCAACGAGGAGATGGAGACGCTTCCTAAACTGAAACTGCAGGCTCTGCAACTGGAGCGTTTACAAGCTGTTGTGGAACGGGCTTATACTCAAAATAATTTTTATCGCAATCTTTATGATGAAGCGGGAGTCAAACCCTCAGATATTCAGTCGTTAGACGATATTCGTAAGTTGCCTTTTCTGGAGAAGAAGACGGTTCGTGCGGCCTATCCATATGGAACGGCCATGCATGCGCCAGGTGGTGAGGGTGGGGCATTACAACTTCATGCGACCAGTGGGACGACTGGAAAAAGTGTGCCTGTTTTTGCGACCAAAAAGGATATCCAGAATTGGGCTGATTTAAATGCTCGTGAATTATGGATGGTTGGTCTGCGTCCCGGCGATGTCATGATGAATTGTTACGGCTATGGCCTGCCAACTGGTGGCTTCGGCTTCCATTATGGAGCGATGGCGATGGATGTGATGTCCATTCCGATGGGTTCCGATGCGCGTCAGTACGATCGTATGTTCGATTTTATTACGGACTTCGGTGTGAAGGCTTTTTGTATGACACCTTCGGTCGGTCTGTATGTTGGCAATAAGGCGGCTGAGTTGGGACTGGATTTCCGGGAGACTCAGTTGAAGATTGGCCTGTTCGGAGCTGAGCCCTGGCCCTGGGAGACACGTCTCAAGATTGAAAGTCTTTTTCATATCACTGCTTTTGATGAATTTGGAATGACTGAATTCCTTGGCCCTGGCATGACGTGTGAGTGCGAGGTGCGAGATGGCATGCATGCCTGGGCTGATAATTTTCTCGTTGAATGTATCGATCCTGCGTCCGGTGAGCCGGTTGAGGATGGTAAGGATGGCGAGCTGGTCTGGACATGGCTGACTGGCGATGGCACTTCAATGATCCGTTATCGCAGTCGTGATCTGTCACGTTTGTGGTGGGATGATCAGTGCGCTTGTGGTCGTACTCATCCGAAGATCGCGTCTATTAAAGGACGTAGCGATGATGCTGTCTCTATTCGTGGCTTGATTGTCTTTCCAAGTCAGGTTGAGGCTGCTCTGATACAGTTCCCTGAGACTGCCTCGAACTTCCGCATTGTCGTGGATCGTAAGAACGATTTAGATACCTTTGGCTTGAAGGTCGAGGTGCAAGATCGGTCGATCCTGGAAGATATAGAGCGCGTGAAAACGCTACAGAGCCATATGGCTGCCGCTGTGAAGTCGATAACTGGTAACACACCTAGGGTGGAACTAGTGCCCCAGGACAGTCTCCCTCGTGCGATAGGTGGTGAGTCTAAAACTGCGAGCGCTCGTGTGGAAGATCGTCGTCCTAAATAACTTTTGCGTATAGAATTATCGAGGTCGCTTAGCATTCTGGCAAGATTGATGGTGACAGGTAACGTCGCATGGTGTATAATACCGTCCATCTTAGAATAAGGACAAGTAGGTTGCGTGATATCCCATATAGCTATGACACAAGCAATTGATGGTCTAGGAGAGGCTCTGAAATGACTACAATTAGTATTCCTCGGGGAAAGTATCATATTTGGACAGTTGGTTGTCAAATAAATCAGGCTGACTCTCAGCGTATTCAAACTATGCTTGATGAATTAGGATGGGAAGAAGCAAGCATGGAGCAAGCCAATCTTGTCGTTCTAAATACCTGTAGCGTACGTCAGGCTCCTGAAGAGAAGGCTCATAATTTGCTTGCCAGATTGCGACGGGCGAAGGATCAACGAGATGATCTGCTGGTGGCTTTGATGGGATGTATGATTGGCAATCAGAAGACCATCGATGCGCTGGGTAAACGTTATCCGCATGTTGACCTTTTTATGAAGGTTGAGCAGGCTGATATTTTGCCTCAGTTCTTAGAAGAGCGGTGGACGCCTATTTCTGGCGCTGGCTGTCTCGATATTGATTTTCTTCCCGATAGTGTCGAGGAAGACGTTGTCGTAGAAGAGATTTCAGTCTTATCTGCCGCACCTACTTTTGCTACCTCGATCAATCGTCGTGGCAAGCAAACAGTGCTGCCAATGGCAATTATCCCGAAGCCAGGCGAGCGCATTGCGCATTATCCTACGAAGATCGAACCTGCTCAGACCAGTCCAACGGCTTGGTTGCCTATTGTTCTTGGTTGTAATAAGGTCTGTACATATTGTATTGTGCCCTATCGCCGAGGACGAGAGCGCAGTCGCCCGCTGGAAGAATTGATGGTAGAGGCTCGCTCATTGGTGGAGAAAAAAGGGGCCAAAGAATTGACTCTGCTGGGACAGACAGTAGAGGCATATGGTTTGGACCTGCCTGATAAACCCGATCTTGCAGACTTGATGACCCATCTTAGTGAGATTGACGGGTTAGCTCGTATCCGCTTCATGACATCCTATCCTCGGCATATGACGGATAGTATGTTTGAACGCATGGCTCACTTGCCAAAAGTATGTGAGCACTTGAATATCCCGGTGCAATCTGGCGACGATGCTATGCTCAAACGTATGAAACGTGGCTATTCACTGGATGAGTATATAGAGCGTATTGATCGTGTCCGTGAATTGTGGCCGGAAATTACCTTGTCGACTGATGTTATCGTCGGTTTCTGTGGCGAAACTGAAGAAGAGTTCCAGCATACATTGGACTTGTTAGAAAAAGTTCACTTTGATGTAGTACATGTCGCTGCATACTCCGTCCGACCGGGAACGGTGGCTGCTCGTTGGGAGGATGATATCCCTTTGACCGAGAAGAAGCGCCGGTTGCATGCAGTGGAAGATGTACAAGCTGAAATTGCGCTAAAACTAAATCAGTCTTATCTGGGGAAAGTAGAGGAAGTGATGGTTGAAGATACAAATGTATCACGCGAACAAAGACAGTTGAAAGGGCGTAATCGCGCCAATAAGCTTGTTTTCTGTCCTGATCCAAGTGCGAATAAATCCGATGATCAGCGTATTCTTCGACCCGGCGACTTTGTGCAGGTGCGTATCGAACGGGCTACGGCCTGGTCATTACAGGGTGAAGCTGTCGCGATGGAAGTTGCGCGACACTAGATAAAATAAACAACATAATACAACATATCTCAGGAAGTTGGAGGAAGCTTTGATGACGCAAGCACTGTCAGCTGAGGAAAAGTTACGACTGAAGAAGCAGTGGACAGATTTAGCAATTAAGCAGGCCCAAGAAGGTCAATGGGGAGAGGCTGTTTCAACCAATAAAAGCATTTTGAACATCTTTTCTCAGGAACCAGATGCTTTTAATCGCCTTGGCAAGGCACATAGTGAGCTGGGCCAGTATTCAGAGGCGCGACAGGCGTATTCACAAACGCTGAAGTATAGTCCGGCGAATACGATTGCCAAGAAAAATCTAGACCGCCTGCAGACTCTGCAAGATTCTTCTACGCCGGGTCCCGTGGGTGTAGAGCGTATTGATCCCAGGCTCTTTATTGAAGAGACTGGCAAGACAGGCATTACTGAGCTAATTAATCTGGGTCCTGCTCCTGTGCTTTCAAGGATAGGAGTCGGCGATCGTTTGAATTTGTTTGTTGATGGTCATCGGTTACTGGTGCGTAATGCCGCACAAGAAACCATAGGGCAGATTGAACCCCGCTTGGCGGGCCGTTTGATCGGTTATATTAAAGATGGCAATCGTTATGCGGCAGGTATTCTGACTCTTGACATTAATCTTGTTCGCATCATTATACGTGAAGAATACCAGCATCCAAAGCTTTTTGGATCGGTAAGCTTCCCTTCACAGGGGAGTGGTGAGACCGTTCGTGCCTATATCAAAGATTCCATTCTTCGCCATGATCGTGAAGATGATGATGAGCTAGGCGGCGATGATGAGTATTATGATGGCGGTGATGATGGCGAGGATATGAACGAGTTTGAATTTGAGGGCAGTCCTGATATTGAAGAGTAACATTTTTAGAGGAAAGGTAGTATAATACATGAATAAGACCAAAAAAGTTGCCTGGCACAAACATTTAATTAAAGCCAAGAAGTTGAAAGACAAGCAGCGTGCCCAGAGAACTAGTGTCACTCCGGCGACCGCTCGCCGCTAAGTAGTCGACTCAAAGTTTTTGCGTGTGAGTTATGAGCATCTTGTCCCCATCATCATCACAATCTTCGGCTTCAGTCCGAAACATTTTAACCCTGCTCGCCTCACGTGACGCACAATTAGTCGCAGGTGGGGAAGGTTTGGAGCGTCGTGTTACGTGGGCCTGTCGGATGCGTTCTCGTCTCCCTGCTTTTGAAAGCGTTCAAGGAGGCGAGCTCGCTCTATTGACACTCGCGCAATTGCGGCGTTTGGATGAGACCCTTCCTCATCTGTTGAAAAGCCTACACCAGGCTGGCGTAGCCGTTGTTGCTGTCGCGGCGCCATCTGTTGAGGCTCTCGGTGCGGATGCGAGAGATTTCGCTGATCAGATGCATCTTCCTCTGATTTTACTTCCGTTAAATGCACAGCTTGAGGAAATTGAGCGAGAAGTAATTACGTTCGTCGTCAGTTTTCGTGGTGAGACTGAACGTAAAGCGACTGAGATTGCCAGTCAGTTAATGCAGTTAAGTCTGCGTGGCGCGGGTATACAGGGCGTCTGTGAGCATCTAGCGACGAGTCGCGGTAAGTGGGTCGTCATACAAGATGCTGATCAACATGTGCGTTTTCAGATAGCCCCGGCCGGTACTGCTCCCTTGCTTATATCCAGCCCCCTAACCGATGAACAGTTACGCTTGCAGGGACTTGTACGAGTTGTTGAATCTATCCCTAGTAGTCGTCACGAAATAGCAGGCTATCTCTCTCTCGTCGGTAGCGAAAACGATTTTGATTATCTAGAGCGTATTATCCTGGGACAAGCAACCCCCATTATTGCGATTGAGTTTGCTCGTGAGCGTGACCGCACAGAGGTCGAGAGTCGCTATCAGGTTGAGGCATTCACTGATGTGGTGCAGGGGCATTATCATCAACCTGAGGAGATGATGGCTCGAGCTCGTCTGCTTGGGTATGATTTAACGAATCCACAAGTCGTTGTCGTATTTGAGATTTCTCCCAGTGAGCATGATTTTTCGTCGAATAGTTTGTACGCTCAATGGAGCCGGCGTGTGCGAGAAGAGTTGTTGCGTGAGTGGTCGGGTTGTTGGGTGCAAAATGATGCACGTCGTGTGATTGCTATTCTGCCATTACCATCTTTTGATGATCAGGCTGAGACCGAAAGAGAACATGAGAATTCTCTCTACTCACGCTTGGAGCGTGTCGTCTTTCGCCTTTCTTCTCAAAAAAACAATGGTACTGCCAAGCCTGTCTACTCTTGCGGTATGGGGCGTATTACCCGGAACTTACAGGGAATTCCGCTGTCTTTTCGCGAGGCTCAACAAGCGCTTGAGATTGGCCGTCGACTTTTTGGAGAAGGGAATCTGCATTCGTTTGGTCGTCTTGGTATCTACCGCTTACTTTTCCACCTCAATGGGCATAGCGAACTCGACGATTTTTATTATGAAACATTGGGGCCATTACTTAATCATGATAGTACATATGTAGAGACCCTTGAAGGCTTCTTCCGTAGCAACTGTAATCTGAGTGAGATGGCTCGTACAATGCATTTCCATCGTAACTCACTACTTTATCGCTTGAATCGTATCGAGGTATTGCTTGGCCGTTCTCTTGAAGATCCAGAGTTGCGCCTGGGCCTACAAATTGCCTTGAAAATTCATCACCTCAAAAAACATTAGGTTACTATAGTTTTTTACATTCTGACTAGCTCTTTGTTTTGCCGCCGGCCGCTTTACGTAATCTATCCCGTACAGCCAGACCCAATCCTCGCTCATCAAAACTACGACAGAGAATGACATCTACTCCGGCCTCTTCAAGCGTACGCAGACCAGCAAAGAGTCGCGTCGCGACTTGTTCTGGCGTACTGCCAAGGCTATAAATGATCGCTTCACTCTTTAGAAACGTTGCAAGATCCTCGTCAGCGATCAGAATGCCTACTTGCTCTCCCTGGTTGCGACGCTGTTGAATTTCCTTTAGCATCGCTGTAAGCATGACTGAAGTGGAGCCTTCAAATAGAAAAGTTGGGATAGTGGGTGCATAGTGGACTAACATTTGTCCCGGTGCTGGTTGAGCTACTTCATCCTGCTCTGTACTAGCTGATTGTGCTCTCGGTGGTTGGACGTATGGTAATATTTCGCGTAGCGCTTCTAGGCTAACTCCTCCTGGACGAAGAATGGTTGGTATTTCGGAGCAGAGATCAATGACGGTAAATTCGACACCGACTGAACAAGGGCCGCTATCGAGAATGAGTGGCACACGACCGTGCAGATCAGCATAGACGTGCTGCGCGGTGGTTGGACTTACGTGCATGAAGCGATTCGCGC
Organism: uncultured Chloroflexia bacterium; assembly: GCA_963699315.1. GTDB lineage: Bacteria > Chloroflexota > Ktedonobacteria > Ktedonobacterales > Ktedonobacteraceae > Dictyobacter. The sequence continues at coordinate 327,064 of OY969433.1, read as the reverse complement.
TGGGGGCGGCAACTGGCACTCCGGCGGTACGAATCAGTGCACGCGCAACGGGATGATCAGGCATGCGTATAGCGACATTGGGGAGACCTGATGTAATCAATCGGGGGACACGCGGACTGGCGGGAAGTATCATTGTAAGAGGGCCGGGCCAGAATATCTTTGCTAGTAGCCGAGCAGACTCTGGTACAGTCGTCACGAGGCTCTCTAAGTCCTGCTCATCCGCTATATGGACAATTAAGGGATCGCTAAAAGGACGTGCTTTGGCAGTAAAAATTTGTCCGCTGGCCTGTGTATCCAGAGCATTTGCGCCCAATCCATACACAGTCTCAGTAGGGAAAACGACGAGTTGGCCCTGACGAAGTAATTCCGCTGCCAGTTCAATCTGTTGCATATTCGGATGTTGTGGATCAACATATACAATGCGTGTTTGTATCTCTTGCATGGATGTGCTCGTATCCCTGTAGTGTGTTTTACTCTTGAATGTTTTTTTGATATCGCTTGAGTATAGCATGTTCCGTCCAGCAGAAATAGTTGGCCGACAAATTTTTCTGTACATTTGCATTTTTTAGTTATTCAGCGTGAATGTTATTAAGAATAGCTGATGTTTCTCTATTATGATAATTTGCGCCGCAGTAGTATGTCATGGTATGCTCTGATATATAATGGAACAATATGGTGAACAATAGGTGATCTAATAGGTAGGAAGGAATGGTGAATTGGTAAATCCACGCGATCTTCTGAATCAATTACTTTATCCTTATGAGTGTTTTACCGCTTTGAGCGAGTCTTATGGACCGATCTCTTACAATGAGCAAGGAGAGTTTTGGGAAGTATTTAAGTATGATGATGTACTCAAGCTTACTTCTGATTATGAGACCTTTTCTTCGGATGGCTCTCCGTTTCTTGAGTATTCAGAGATGCGGCCAGAAGATCAAAGTATCCTGAATATTGATCCTCCACGTCATCGGCAGTTACGTTCGTTACTGACACAAGCATTTACTCCACGTGCTTTAGTATGCATGTCTCCGCGTATTGCTGCTATCGCCGACGATCTGCTCAATCAGGTATTGGATCAAGGTTCGATGGATATTGTATCGGATCTATCTTATCCTTTACCTGTAATTGTGATCTCTGAGATGCTTGGTGTGCCCGCTGAGGACCGTGCCCTGTTCAAAAAGTGGTCGGATGATATGGTGATTAGCGAGTATGATGATATCGGACGGCAGAATATTCACACATACAGACAACGTGTTCAAGCTGTGATACGTCGTACTCTAGATGAACTTTATGATTATTTCCGTATAGTGATGATGCAACGTCGGCTGAAGCCTCAGCAAGATTTGATCAGTACTCTGTTAGCTGCACAGATTGATGGCGAAGCGTTGACGGAGCAGGAGATTCTTGCTTTTAGCGCGCTTTTGTTGATTGCTGGTAATATCACTACTACTAATTTGATTGCTAATGCCATGTTTTGTTTTGACGAACATCCAGACGCTGTTGCTCTACTGCAAAAACGTCCAGAACTGCTGCCACAAGCTATCGAAGAGATCCTGCGCTATCGAACGCCAGCAGTAATGGTCGGACGTTATGCCACACATGATACTGAATTGAATGGCCAACAAATTCGGCGTGGTCAGACAATCATCGGTTGGACTGCCAGCGCCAACTTTGATCCAGTTCAGTTTTCACAACCGCAGCATTTTGATATTGAGCGTGTTCCTAATCGTCACTTGGCCTTTGGACATGGTATCCATTTCTGTCTGGGAGCGCCGCTGGCAAGGCTTGAGGCGAAAATAGTTCTTAGCATATTATTAGAACGTATCCAACACATTCGCCGCCAGCAGGATTATCAGATTGAGACGTTGCGTAGTAGTTTTATTCTAGGCCCAAAACACTTGCCTATCACGTTTACTCTGCGTTAACGTTCATGACATCGTGAGAGACACCCTGTACAGGAAAGGTTGAGATTTCCGTACTGAATGTCCCTTTTTGATCTAGAAAAAACCATTTTACCATCATGTTGGCTGTGATTTATCAACGGCCTGTGCGGGCTTGCGCTCGGCGAATAAGTGCGTCACTGGTTACCGCTAATAATAAGACGGCTCCTTCAATCATTTGTTTGACCTCGACTGGCTGATTATTAAGGTCCAGCCCATTTTCCAGGCTACCGATGATAAGTGCCCCGAGTAAAATTGACCAGACAGAGCCACGTCCGCCAAAGAGGCTGACTCCGCCAATGACTGCAGCAGCTATGGCTTGTAGTAATAGCGTTGGGTTAATCTGACTGGCCACCGCGCTGGCCCGTGAGGCTGCTAGTACTCCACCAATAGCGGCTAGCGTTGAGCAGAGGGTGAATATGCTGATACGTAGCCAGACGACGTTGATACCGGCACGTCTGGCTGCTTCGGTATTTCCTCCTACCGCATACACATGACGGCCATAGGGAGTTTTCGTGAGGAGTAACCAAGTCAGCAAAATTAATCCGCTCAGAATGAGTATCGCCTGTGGTACACCTAGATAGGCGTAGAAAAGGATGAGCGCTCCGACGACGATTAATGTTGGAATGCCAATTTTGGCTATCAGGTGCACCAGTGAGACAACCTTTAAGCTCATCTTTCGACGTTTAATGGTTGTATAGAGGAGTCCCGCAATGTAAAGAGCTAAGGCAAATAGCGGTAACCCCACTCCCATTACTATATTCGATTGATAATTATTGGCAATGCCGACGATATAGTCATTTGCTATGATTAACGTTGCTTGTCCCTGTAAGAGGTAGATGAGCAACCCGGAATAACTAATCCCGGCAGCCAATGTGACAATAAAAGATGGTACGCGGAGGTAGGCAATAAAGAAACCATTGAGGAAGCCAATGGTCGCTCCCATCGTAATTGCTGCTAGAATAGCTATCCAGGCAGGATAACCAAGGCGTTCGGATAAGATACCCATTACAACCGAGCAGAGAGTGGCGACAGAAGCGACAGAGAGATCAATCTCTCCTAGGAGCAGGACAAGGATAATGCCCAGCCCCAAGGTTCCGACAGTGATAATCTGAAGAATGAGTTGCGTCAGATTACGTGGTGTTAGAAACAGGCCGCTGGTGGCGACCTGGAAGAAGATCGCAATGGTGATGAGTGTGATGAATACTGGTATAAAACCCAGGTCGTTACGTAATAGCTGTCTCAGCGATTGTTTGGGGAGATAAGATGGGGCCTCTACTAAATTAGGCGTAATCGACGTCGGCATGTTTTTATTGACAGTACTCATGTCTCATGTCCTCCTGGTAATTCTCTGCTAGGTTTATGCTGGGCGCTATCGCGACTTCTCCTAATTCCGCGCCAGTAATGGCTGCTACAATACGTTCAGGAGTAGTTGTTTTTACGCTAAAAGTACCTACACGCATTCCCAGGCGTAGCACAATCACACGATCAACGACAGTAAAAACATCGGCGAGGTTGTGCGAAATGACGACTACAGCTAGTCCTTGTTCGCGTAAACGTAGAATCAAGTTCAAAACTTGCTGTGTCTGCGCGACACCTAGGGCAGCCGTTGGCTCATCAAGCAAGACCACTTTGGCGTTGCGTAGAATCGTTTTTGCGACTGCAATACATTGCCGTTGCCCTCCAGATAACGTAGCAACCTGGGCACGAATAGATGGAATTTTAACATCAAGAATGTGTAGCACATCGAGTGCTCGTTGTTCCATCTCCAAATCATTGAGCGTGCGAAGTGCTGTACACGTTTCGCGACCAAGGAAGAGATTGGAAACGACGTCGAGATTGTCACAGAGAGCAAGATCTTGATACACTGTTTCGATGCCCAGGTGTGCTGCAACCTGTGGACTACTGATTTTGACGGCTTGGCCTTCAATGAATATGTTGCCTTCATCACATGGACCAACACCTGAAATGGTTTTAATCAACGTTGATTTTCCTGCTCCATTGTCTCCAACGAGGCCGACGACTTCGCCAGCAGAGACCTCAAAATCCACATTTGCCAGAGCACGTACTGCTCCAAAAGTTTTTTCGATGCCACGCATACACAATAATGGTCCACTGGATAACTTCGGTGCAGGATCTGATAACTTCGATGCAGGATCTGATAGAATACTTGTTGCCATGAGACATTCTCCCTGTGTACGTCGCAGGCGTCTCTATGAGACCTAGACGCGTTTGCAATGGAGGGCGACGCCTGCTTGATAGGTTGTACAGTTTTAACAAATGCCTTGCGTGTCTATATTTGTGGGTATATTCTGGCAGATCTGTTTTGTGGTCATATATTGGTCATTGAGGACTGTGGTTTTGATTGTGTCTTTGGTGACAACCACAGGCATTTCAAGCAAGGAAGGAATAGCAACTCCCCCTCGCGTTTTTGTTGTGTATCCCCTTGTAAGCGACGACGTATTTTGCTCATTACTAATAGCGGCTAGCAGTTGCGCGGTCGCGTTCGCTTCTTTGGAGATGGCTTTATAGACAGTCATAGACTGATTGCCTATCAGGATATTTTGTATGCCCGCAATAGTTGCATCCTGTCCAGTAACTAAAACCTTTCCATCAAGTTTTTGAGCACGTAACGCGGCAATCACGGCATTTGCCATACCATCATTGGCGACATAAGCGATCTGAATATCGTTCTGATTGGCAGTCAGTGCCTGTTCCATTGAGGTACGTGCGCGATCGTTGTTCCAGTCCGGTATGAAGATGTCATAAACCTTATTGATCTTGTGCGCGTTGATGAGTGGGCTAAGTTGACTCATGGCTCCCTGTTTGAAGAGGAGTGCATTGTTATCCGTCTTTGATCCATTAATCATGACGAGATTGATAGGTTTGTTACTGTCAGACTGTTGCAGGTGATCGGCAATATATTGTCCTTGCAGCATACCTACTCGGACATTGTCGAAGGAAACATAGTATTTCAAATGCCTGTTCTGAATCAGTCGATCATATGCAATCACTGGTACGTTTTGCCTGAATGCGCTGCTAACAATGACAGATGCTTGATAGCTATCAACAGCCGCAACAACGAGGATACAATCTCCTCTGGTCATGGCTTGTTCTGCTTGATTCTGCTGAGTTGCCGCATTTCCTTCAGCATTAACAATATCTACTTGTGCACCTGGAATTGCATGTCTGATAGCCTGTGTTAATAGTGGACGGTCTTTCGCCTGCCAGCGATCCGACGAGGCGGTGTCAGGGAGAAGAACGCCAATCTGTTTGCAATGAGTTGCCATCGCATGCGACGTTGTTGAATGTGAGGCATTTCCGCTTGTACTAGAGGTATTATCGCTTGTATTACAGGCGGATAGTATAAAAATTACTAAAAGCAGACCAATACAAGCAGAACTGCGTTGGTGCCTATGGTCTAATACTACCTTCATCGTAGCACTTGCCCTTTCCAATATATATGGATTTTTTATCTGTAACTTATCTTCTTCTATCGGTTGCTGTGTATAAAATATCAACGGCATAGCTATGAGAAAAAGAAGGCGATGCTTGCATATTATCAAGCATCGTCTTCTTTTTCTATCTAATCTACATGATCGTAGTGAATACTAATTACATGTGGATTATAAGGGATTCTGGTCGGTTGTATTACGTTGCTCACGTTCATAATCCTGATCAGCATTACGATTTACGTCGTTACGCTCGGTGCGAATACGATTAGCATTGGGATTGTCTGATTGATTTTGTGGAGCGTTGGCGTTCTGGTTGTATGTATTTCCGGATTGTGTATGATCAGTGTAAGCTTGCTGGCTAGGATTGCTGAAGCTTTGTCGATTAGGTTCAACATACGCTTGCTGGCTAGGATTGCTGGGAGCCGTGGGGCCCTGGTTGGAAGTGTTTGTCGTGTTGTTAGGATTATTAACATCCGGGTTGTTGATGCTGCTTGCACTTGTGGAATCGGCATACCTGCGCTGACTTGTGAATTTAGGAGCGTTGGCATCCTGATTATATGCTCCAGTTTCGGTACTTGCAATGTTGCTTGCTGGAGAAGTAGTGGCGTCAGTCTCTGTCCGGTCGTTTGTCGAAGCGGTTTGCTGATTGACGTTCTGTGACCTATAAGTGTTATCTGACGTTGTACCAGTGCTGGTTGTTTGCGCGAATTTTGCTGCTGAAGCTCTGTTCCAGTTGCCCTGATAATCGTAGCCGCCATTACTACGTAAAATCGTGAGAGCATCCTGACTTAAATTCTCTGGTTGAATAGCAACGATAGTGCGTCCTGCATCGTGTTGTTGCGCATAATATTGAGCTTCTTCTTGAGGGATTCCCATATTGTTAAGATCGTTCAAAACATCATGTGAAGTTTTATCATGACCTCCAGTAAACAGACTCTTGATGCTTTCGAGGAAGCCGCCACCACTGGTTTCAGATGTACTACCTCGAGAGTAGTTGATACGATCGCTAGGAATGCCCGCGTTGTAGAGATCTTCAATTGCATGTTCTGCGCTACTTTGTTCATCAAAAATGCTAACAATTGTTATATTATTAGTTGCCATGATAGTTTCCCCTTTAATTCGTTTGTCTTCTTGAGAGATATGCTTCTGCACTTATCTTCCCAAACTGCGAGTTTAATTATTTGTTACTTTTTCATTACAAGCTTACATCTTCTTTAATATTCTGTTCTCGTCAAGTAACTTTATCATGTGCTATACTGTGTACGAAGAAAATGGTGAAGAATGATACATTAAAGCGCAACAATATTCAACTCACAATATGAGAATTTTTTAACTATTTGCTTAAGAATAGCTTTAGTTACGCTTGAAGGTATCCACTGCCGTTCTTGGTGAGCAGAAAATTGCGCATAACTTTTATCGTAAATGTAATTTGTATGCGTATTGGCATGCTGTTTCTCAAAGAGAAATTGAAGTTCTATTGGCTTTAAGTGAGCAGAAATAGCAGAATAGTTAAAAAGAAATCCCACTCGTTTGAAATGTTCAAGTATCGAGTGAGATCCCTTCGTAGGAGCGTTATTTTTATTCGATCCGGTCTATCTTGACCTCACCATCCATCCCCTTGTTAACGCCGATCAAGGTATAATGTCAGCGTTTTAGCGATCTGGATTGTTTGAATTTACCGTCCGTTTGGTCGTATCGGCAATATCCTGTGCACTACCCTTCAGTGTTGAACCGGCGTCTTGAGCTGTGTGGCTAAGATTGCTAGCTGAACTCTTTACTGTAGTCGCAGCTTGTTGTGCATAATCCTTCAACGTACCAGCTGTCTGATTGACACGGCTAGAGATCTGACTCTTATAGGCGTCAAATTGCTCATTCTCTGGCAGATAACCACGCAGTTCGCCAATGCGCTGATTTAGGGCTTTACGCATCTCATCGCCTTTCATAGGGGCGACGAGTAAACCAACACCGACTCCCACAAGTATGCCCTTCACAAAGTTGTTCATATCCTCTATCCTTTCCCTATGCTCATCGTCGTGTAATGACGATAGTCGTATTAATTTTAATATGTTTCACTAAATAGATTACGCGTAACACAAGCTTTTAGTTTCAGATGCACCAAGCTGATTTTTTTGATCTGACCTTTGGTGTATATGATTTATGATACATTGTACATCCATCTATTAATTGCAATATGTTGTATCTTTTGTATTGTGTCTTATCTGCTTTTTTTCTTTGCTCCTTTGGTGATCATGTCAAAGGTTGGGAACTAAGCGGATTAAGCTTGAGTCGCCTATGGTTATCCATTGCGACGACGGAGAAGAAGTGTTATGCTGTGGCGACAGGTTGTCAGGCGCAATTGAGATTGAATAGGCAGCAAACATTTACTTTGTGCGGAAAAGGGTGCCAGCCATCTCTGGCGCGAGGAGGCAGACCGCACTTCTGCTTCCTTCCCTGTAAAGGGAAAGCGTTGTGTTAGCAAGAGAAAAAAGGAGGCGCACTTCCTCCCCATGCATCCATGCAGGGGTTTCTGTGCGATTGAGAAAAGATGATCACCGATACATCTCTATCGAGGTACTTTCGTATCGCCGTAGCAGCACTTATCTTTGACGAGGGACGTGTCCTATTAGCTCTACGCCGTGACATCGATTGGTGGAATTTGCCCAGTGGGGGGATGGAAATTGGTGAGACTGTTGAAGAGGCTGTGCGTCGAGAGGTGCTTGAAGAGACGGGATTGGTGGTTGAGGTAGGGCAGCTTGTTGGTGTCTATTCGAAACCTCAAAAACAAGAAATTGTGCTAACTTTTCGTTGCCGTGTGACTGGTGGGACACTGGTTGAGACTGAAGAGTCTCGTGAGTGTCGTTATTTTTCTCCTATGGATCTCCCCCCTAATACTCTACCTAAGCATCGACAGCGCGTAAAAGATGCTTTACTCAATCAGGAACGAGCTATAGTACGTAACCAATTGAGTTCTTCTGAAACGGATCAACGCCTCTCTTATGAGTAATGTTCAGAATGCCCTGTCTCTTTTTGTTGCAATCAATCGTATTGATTTATGTAGTATGAAGGGAGCATCTGTATATTTTTATGAAAGTAGAGGAAACGATAATGTCTCATGCAGAGCACTATGATGTGATCATTATAGGGTCTGGTCAGGCCGGTGGTCCTCTGGCTTCAGCATTTGGTCAGGCTGGTAAGCGGACCGCAATTATTGAGCGCGAGCATGTGGGTGGAACCTGTATTAATGAAGGGTGCACTCCGACGAAGACGATGGTTGCTAGTGCGCGTGTGGCTTATTTGATGGGTCGTGCTGCTGATTATGGGGTGCAAGCCGGTCCGGTCAAGGTGGACATGTCTGTAGTCAGGAAGCGAAAACGTGATATTGTAGAGAGCTTTCGCGAAGGAAGTCAGCATCGTCTGGAAACCTCTGAAAACGTTGATCTCTTGCTAGGAGAAGGCTATTTTGTGGCTCCTAACGTGATCGAGGTGCGTTTGCGAAGTGGTGAGATTCGTCAATTGACTGCAGAAACCATTTGCTTGAATGTTGGTGATCGTCCATCGCTTCCTCCGTTGGATGGTATTGATAAAGTTCCGGTTCTTAATTCTACATCCATCATGGAATTGGATTATGTACCTGAGCATTTGCTCGTGTTGGGGGGCGGATATGTTGGGTTGGAGTTTGGTCAAATGTTTCGCCGTTTTGGTAGTCAGGTTACCATTATACAGCGTGGCAAGCGGTTTCTGACAAATGAAGATACTGACATCGCTGAAGATGTTGCGAAGGTCTTGCGCGAGGATGGTATTGAGATCCTGCTGGAGACATCAGTTGTCAAAGCTGCTGGTAGTAATGGGCAGATCCAACTAACTGTCCGCAATTCAGATGGTGACCGCATACTAACAGGTACGGAGCTACTAGTTGCGGCTGGACGTACGCCAAATTCCGATGCGCTTCATCTGGAAGTAGCGGGTGTGAAGACCGACGAGAAGGGTCATATTCAGGTTAATGATCGTCTCGAAACCAATGTGCCAGGTATTTATGCTTTGGGTGATGTAAAGGGTGGACCAGCTTTTACACATATCTCATATGATGATTTTCGTATTTTACGCACAAATTTAATCGAACATGGACAGGCAAGTATCAAAAATCGCACCGTGCTTTACACTGTCTTTATCGATCCTCAGCTTGGACGTGTTGGACTCACTGAAACGGAAGCACGTCAACAGGGGCGCAAGATTAAAGTTGCGAAGATGCCGATGAGTTACGTGGCGCGAGCATTAGAAGTTGATGAGTCTCGTGGCGTGATGAAAGCAATTGTGGATGTGGATAATGATCAGATTTTAGGAGCCTGCATTCTCGGTATTGAGGGTGGTGAAATCATGTCAATGCTGGAGATTGCTATGCTAGGCAAATTACCCTATACAGTTCTGCGCGATGGCGTTTTTGCTCATCCCACGCTTGCAGAGTCGCTAAACAATCTGTTTGGTTATCTCGAATAAAGCGCCAGATTTGAGCGAAGAATAGCCCATGCAGAATTACCCAGATGGATAGCATGGGCTTAAAGAGTGTTTTTTCTGCACTACCATCGTTAGTGATGCTAGCATTCACAGGACACTGAATATCAAAGCAATTCAGGATGCTTCTGAAGCAATGAAACTGCCGTCGTAAAGACATCTCCCGGATGCACCCGGAGTTGATGTTGTCGCGGCAGAGTGGTGTGTTCCAGAAGTGTCGCTCCTTGCTGTAATATAGTTTCTAATGTTGGTTGCTGGAGCAACATGCTCCAGAGGTTGAGTGGAATGTATAAAATACCTTCAACATTGTTTGGCAGGGTGATAGGTCGCAATATCTCGGATAGAAATATGCCGAAATATGTATATGGTCCAACAGGCGATCCTGGACGAAGAGGCACATAGGGATAGAGATTACTCTGGCGTTCAAGCAAGAATGGAGGCGTTGTATCTAAGCCTCGAACCGGATGGATTTCGCCAGTGTCTACCTCATGAAAATACATGATCGATGATGGACGTAGTTGAACCTGTAGTTGGAGTTTCCCCTTGACTTCACGGATAGCGCACTCCCAGATAGTTTCTCCTGGCTCCTGACCTCCTTCTATCCCCATAGCGCGATATATGGTAGATTGCTGCGCTCTTTGAGTAGAAATGTGGTCGGTATGCAGTGTGATGACTAGCTGGCCGTGGTAAATAAGAATGACCCCTGCATAAAATGGTTGATTGGTTGTTACATGTCGAACGTCAATACTTTCCATGTGTGAAAATGTCATATGTCTACTCGGCTTTCTCATTTTGACTGAAGGGTATCGCGCAATGCATCTTGGAGTGCACGCTGAACCTCCATCATCATGCGTGTGGAAAGTTGAGAAGCCCATTCGTCGTCCCATATGCCTCGCTCTTGTAGGGCGTATTGGCAGCGCACAAGAGGATCTAAGTGCGTTCCGGCGCTGGAGACGCTGGATGATAGAGGCGAACGTTGTGTTATCCCAGGGGGAGTCACGCGACGTGGGAGTGACACGGATACATGGGTATGTGAGCGGGCAACTGCCATTTCCAGTAGGGTTGGTCCATAACCTTCACGTGCATGCTGCATTGCCTGGTGCATCGCCGTATAGACAGCGATAACGTTTCTGCTATCAATGAGTTGATAGGTGAGACCAGCGGGCAACATGTTTTCTTGCAAGCAAGAAGATAGATAAGTAGTACCTGGGGAATCTGGTGTGCAAAACCGTTCATTGTCCTGCTCACAAATGAAGACAACTGGTAATTGGTGTTGGGTGGCAAATTGAATGCCTTCACCGAAGTCTGGATCTGTTGTGACATCATCGCCGCAATAGGCTATAGTAACTACCGCCGCTTTGCGGAGTTTACTGGCAAAAGCGATTCCGGCTGCGTGGAGCAATTGGGTTGCCACTGGAGCCGGACCAGTAATTGTGTTGTGTTTTTGATATCCCCAATGTTGAAAGGTTTGCTGCGTATCAATGTGTTCGTTTGTCTGCGGTTTGCGTTGTGATTGTAAATAGGTTCGAAAAACCTCGTAAGGGGTCATACCAAGAGTCAACACTACGCCGAGGTCGCGATAATAAGGTAACGTAAAATCCTGCCCAACCTCAATGCAGATCGCGCTACCTATCTGTGCCGCTTCACGCCCATGACAACTGCTCACAAAGTCGATGTATCCTTCTGTGCATAATTCTTGTACGCAATCATTAACTATGCGTGTCAAGAGCATCTTTGTGTAGATATCTCGTAGGACTTTCGAAGATGGAGCTGTGCTCGTCATTTATTGATACATCTCTTTAGGCACCTGTTATCTTCTCTGCCATATCCCAACCTATCGCTGATGAGACATGTCCCGATAAAAAAATAGTTAGACACATTATAGTGCTCAACTAAAGGGAATGTCTAGAGAGAGAGTATTAGCGCTAGGATTTCGATAGTCATTGATGACTCTAGAAAGCGAAAATAGGACTAAAAAATCTCATTGAACTTTCCTGATTATTGCTTTTCAAAGCCGCTAACTATTATAATGATGTTGTGATTTATTATATTTGGAGCATCGATGAAGCCTACAGCGTCAATGCAGACAACTATGTGGAGGCAATAGCAAAATGACAATAAATGTTCGCGATACAGAGGCAGAAACTTCAGCAAAGTCGCTGGATATGATCGCGCTCTACCGTACGATGGTAACCGCTAGAGTCATGAATGACTTGCTTAAAACGCGTAAGACGCAAGGGCGATTTCCGTTTTATATTGGGTGTGCAGGTCACGAGGTTATGGCGGCGGTAGTAGCTGCTCTCAATGATAATGATTGGCTCGCTTTGTATTATCGCGATCTGGCGGCCTGGCTCCAACGAACCGGTGATATTCATGGTCCTCTACGTGAGGCCTATTCGCGGATTACTGGGCCGATGAACGCTGGCCGTAATATGCCGTCCCATTATGCAAGTAAGGACCATCATATTTTACCTGGTGTAAGTGAAGTTGCTGGTCTGTGTCCCTTTGCAGGTGGCGTCGGTTTCTCAATCAAACAACAAAAAGGGAATGAATTAGTTTTATGCTCTACTGGCAATGGTGGAGCGGCGACAAATGATTTTTATGCATTGTATAAACAAGCAGGTATTCATCAGCTCCCAGTTCTTATGGTTATAGAAGATAATGATTGGGCCATTACGATGCCTGGCGGCAGTCAATGGTCTGGCTCACTGGTCGAATGGTCAAAAGGTGGTGGCGTGTATGCTGAAGAGGTTGATGGCAGCGATGTTGTAGCAACCTATGAAGCGGCTTGCCGTCTTGTCCAGCACATCCGTTCGGGACGTGGCCCCGCCCTTCTGCATTTACACCTGGGGTTACTGGATGCCCATTCAAGTAGTACTGATATTCGGACATACCGGACAAAGGAAGAAATTGCGGCAACTGCGGCAACTAAGGATCCTGTTAAGAACTTTGCTAACTGGCTGGTTAGGCGTGGGCTGCTAAAGGAAGTTGAAATCGAGCAGATGCGCAAAGGCATACGGGCGGAACTTGAACGCATTGAACAAGACATTCTGCAAGAGCCTGAACCTACAGCCGAGCGCGTTTTAGATCACGTAGTAAATATACCAGAATGGCGTGAGAATGTTCCAAGGGGCACGAAACGGACGCTGACTATGCTCAGTGCTATTAATGAAGCCCTTGTAGAGTTGGCGCAGCGTGATCCGGGCTTTTTTGTGTATGGTCAAGATGTGGGTAGCCCCAAGGGTGGTGTCTTTGGTGCAACTGCTGCACTGGTATCTCAATTTCCTGAACGCTCGATAAGTAGCCCATTGAATGAGCAAGTGATTGTTGGTCTCGTCTCTGGAGCCGGCCTACGTGACGGAAAAGCGCGTTGTGCTGAGATTCAGTTCGTGGATTATTATCAATCGTCCGCACAGACTTTGCGTCTGGCCGCACGTTTCCCTTATCAGACCAATGGTAACTGGGGTTCTCCTCTGCTCATCCGCACAAAATCAGGTAGCGGTGGTGGTGGCCCGATCTCTAGCAGTACAGTGGGAGGAGGGGCTTATGGTCATTCTAATACGGGCGAACAGTGGTTCACGAATACACCCGGTATCATTACTGTCTGCCCTGCTTCACCGTTTGATGCCAAGGGACTCCTATTAGAGTCAGCTCGTGCGCAGTCACCTGTCGTCTTTTTGGAGCGTGGACGTCTCTATCGTTCTGAACCCCCCAAAGATGAGTCAGGTGCGATTATTCCTGAAATGGCTGAGTTCTGGAATGTTCCCGAAGGTTTTTATACATTACCATTGGGAAAGGCGCGTCGTCTGCGTTTTGGTCAAGGGCCACTCAGCGTAGCGATTGTTGCCTGGGGGACTATGGTACTGGAAGCTTGCACGGCCGCAGTTAATGTGGCGCGTCGCATGGGCGTGACCATTGAAGTTGTTGATCTGCGTACGCTTTCTCCTTTTGATGAGGAAGCAGTAGCGGCCGCTGTAAAAGAGGCTAATCGCGTCATCGTTGTGACTGAGGAGATCGACCTGAGTAGTTTTGGGCGGCATATTCATTCCTGGATCGTGCAAAATTGTTTCTATGACCTTGATGGGACGCCTGTTTTTATTGCCGCGTTACCTGCCCCGCCAGCGCCATATAGTGCTGCAGAAGAAGCGTGTTTTTATCCGACAGCAGAGGCTATCGAAACAAAAATCAATGAACTGCTAGCAGAATGAGTACCCATGCTGTCGAGAAGCGTTGCTTTTTACTTGCCTCGACGAATTGGAGAAAGTATGTTACACTGCGTTTAAACGTATATGCAGTAATTTGAACATTCTAAGTTTGAGGAGGATGCGCGGAATGGTGAACTGTACATTCTGTGGAAATAACGTAACTGGAAAAAAGTTTTGTGCCGATTGTGGCACACCTGTACAGGTGGATAGTTCATCTGCTAGCAATAGCCGGACATGTCCGCAATGTCATGGGATAGTGAAGTCTGGTACGTCATTTTGTATGCATTGTGGAACCTCTCTGATGGCTTCTACTCAGACTCAGACTCCACCACCTCCGCCGGCAATGCAATCATGTCTGGCGTGTCATACACAGGTATCTGGGGAGAGCGTTTTTTGTACGCAGTGTGGGCATGATATGCGGAATCCTACGTTTTCTCAGGCTGGTATACAGTGCTCGCAATGTGGACGGCGGAATGCTACTGGTGTCCGTTTTTGTGGCGGATGCGGTATTCAGCTCATTGGTGGATCGACCACTCAATCTGGGCAATATGCACCCACATCAGGTTATCAGCAGCCCTATAATCCTCAATATTCACAACCCGGACCTCAGTATCAGCGCCTTCTCAGTACCAGCAAGCCTATCCTCAGCAGCAATATAGTCAAGCAAATAACCAGATGCAGCCAATGGTAGGGCAGCAACCCATGGTTTTGCGTTGTCCTTCCTGTATGGCGTTAGCACCGCTTGGAAGCGCTTATTGCGTCAGCTGTCGTACAAGCCTCGTTGGAGTTATACCAGTACCAATGCAGGGCCAGCAAGGTCAGCAAGGTCAGCAACAAAATGGCATCGGTGGTTTCCTGCAAGGGAATGGCGGTAAGTATGCCATGGGGGCCCTCGGTGGAGCTGCGGCTGTTCTGGGCGGCGAGATGCTTTTGAATGGATTCGAAAACAATATTGAAAATCGAGTAGAAGGTGATATGGGGTATAATAATCATCATCACCATCACCACCGTCGCGAGGAAGATAATGGGCCATTGGGTGGCTTGGGCAGACTAGCCAATGATATTGGCTTGATTTGATTTTATCATTAACAGGTGAAGTTTTTTACTTCACCTGTGTCTCGTGTGATGCTCCCTTCACAGATCTCTTCATTGCTTTTCTTCCTAATAGAGATAAAATACAGATACTGTTTGATCAGAAATTCCTAGCGGGGTTCCATTCGCCAACAGACATGCTATAATACGGCGAGATAATCTAAATCTGTATGTTAGATTGTGAATGATAGTATAACTGTTGAACTTTGTATCAGTATTTTTTGATCAGGTATTATTAAGGAGAATCGGGGCACTCTGTCCACGTATGAACGCAAGAGGCTCTGTGTCCATTTATTAATGAATTACGTGAGAACTACACTGCATAACGGACTACGCCTACTTACCACTCATATGCCTGGTATGCGCTCCGCAAGTATTGCTTTCTTTTTTAATGTCGGCTCTCGTTATGAGGATGACTCTATTTCGGGAGTCTCGCATTTTATTGAACATATGCTTTTTAAAGGCACTGAACAATATCCGACTGCAAAAGCAATTTCTGAGGCGATTGAAGGTGTGGGTGGCAATTTTAATGCGAGCACTGGTAAAGAAATTACAACATACACTGCTCGTGTCCCAAGCGAATATCTACCGGTGGTCTTGAAGGTCATGTCAGATATGATACGACACCCGCTTTTTGATCCAGTTGAGATCGAGAAAGAGCGCGGTGTTATTATCGAAGAACTGAGTTCCACTCAGGATGATCCGCAAGAGTGGGTTAATCTTTTGGTTGATGAGGCGATGTGGCCTGGGCTTCCTCTAGGTCGTGATGATGCTGGAACGGTCGAAGTTGTCTCTCACTTACAACGTGAGCAGATGCTTGCGTATATGGATACCTATTACCGTCCAAATTCGCTTGTGCTTAGTATTGCAGGTAATATTGATCACGATGCGATTGTCGAACAGGTGACGAGTCTGTTCGATGATTGGGAGCCGGGCAATCATCCACATTGGGAGGAGAGTTTCCCTCCTGTTGATGCGCCTTCTGTGCGCATGATTCAAAAAGATACTGAGCAGACCAATATTTGTTTGGCAACTTTGGGCGCAGCATATGCTTCTTCTGACTACTATCCACTGCTCCTGATCAATGGTGTTCTTGGGGATGGAATGAGTTCGCGCCTTTTTCAGTCTATTCGAGAAGAGCAAAGTCTGGCATATGATATTGGTAGTTATATTAATAGTTATTATGAAACCGGTAGCCTGATAGTAAGCGCAGGTATTGATCCTTCACGAACGCATGAGGCGATACTGGCTATTGTCGTGGAGCTTGCGCGATTGTGCCGAGAACCTGTCCCAGTTGATGAATTGGAACGCATAAAAGCGTATGTGCGCGGTGGTATTCTACTTGGTTTAGAGGGAACTCAACAGATGGCTTCCTGGGTGGGAAGTCAGGAATGTCTCTATGATCGCGTGTGGAGCGTGGATGAAGTAATTACAAAGGTAAATGCAGTCACTATCGAGGATATACAGCGTGTAGCCCGGAAGTGCTTTGCTCCTGAATGGCGTCGCCTGGCTATAATTGGGCCAGATCGGACCCAGCGAGTAGACCATTTTAAGAAATTGCTCGCAGGTGCATAAGGCGGGAAGAGGAGGCCAAGTTTTATGGCACAAATAACGCTTCGTGATTATTTGCAAGAGACTGAAGACGCCATTAGTTCGAAGCGCGTCGATGAAGCTTTTGCCAGTTGTCAATACATTCTTGCGTATTTTCCTGAATCACTTGAGACTCAACGTCTTCTTGGTGAGGTGTATTTGGCTCAGGGGAAGTTAGAGGACGCTCAACAAGCTTTCGATTGGGTGTTGACTAATGACCCTGAAAATGTTGTTGCTTACTGTAGTCGTGCTCTGGTAAGTGAGCGCTTATCTGATCATGATACTGCTCTGGATTGCTATCAGCAGGCGTATGAGTTGAGTCGTGGCAATAGTCAGATCCGGCAGGCATTTAATCAATTAAGCGAAAAGGCAGGTCAACCTGGCTTTATGCTTTCGCGTGCCGGGTTGGCTCGTCTCTATATGCGTGGCGATTTGCTCTCCCAGGCGGCACAGGAATGGGACGTCGTGCTGACGATGACTCCCGATCGCTTAGATGCTCGTACTGGTTTGCTTGAGGTCTATTGGCGTTTGGGTATTTATGATCGCGCTGCCCAATTGGCGGAGCAGATTTTGCAGGATGTGCCGGGCTGTGTAAAAGCTTTGTTGCTGCTTGCTTATGTGACTGCTCCACAGGATATGTTGCGTTCACAGGAACTGGTTAAAAAAGCAGAAGTGGTTGATCCTGATCTTGTCATGGCTCATGATTTATTTGCAGATCAGATGGTCAGTCGGCAAGGGGACCCTTTCTTAAAGTTGTTGGATAAGTCACCTGTGGCCATCAGTGCTGAGAGCCAGGCTGCGCCAATCCCTGCTGTGCAAAACGCTGATCCTTTTGCAGCGTTGAATAGTTCTGTTGGAACTGTTTCTTCTGAGTCCCTGGCATCATGGGGCAGTAACGCTAGTTGGAGTAATGACACGACTCTTGTGAAGCCGCGCGCTGATACTGTTTTCCCAGCGGAGTCTGGAGCTGGAGCCGCCGCTTTTCCTTCCTGGATGTCTGAGGGCTTAACCTCACCGAATAAGCCGAGTCTCCCTGTCGAGTCAAATTCTGACACCTCCACCTCTCAGTGGGGTAGTGAAACCTGGAATCCAGTCTCTTTGAGTCAATCAGCTCCATTGCAAGAGGACGATGTTGCTTCGGTTGAGCCATGGGATTCGTTGCAAGATGCATTAAATAATATAAGTCCTGAAGTAGTTCGTCAAATATCAGATCCTGGTTTGCCTGCGCCAGCTGACGTTTCCTGGTTGGGAACAGATGCTTTGGCTGCTCCTTCTTTGTATGCTGAAAGTACATCGAACGGTGCACAAAACGATGATGGGAATATTAATGCATCCTTTGCTTACGGAGGAGAGAATTCCTGGTCTTTTGCGACTCCAGCCGAGAACGAGTCAAATAATAGTTCAGCAACTCCTGCCTGGCTCAACATGTTGACCCAAAATGAACAACAAGTAAATGAGCTGCAATCTTCAGATTTCTCTGTTGATCCTACACCTTTGCAGGCTGTGGAACCTGATGCTGTTCAGCCGCAAGCACAACCACAGGTATCGCCATCATCACCGCCTCCAGTCGCACAAGTACAACCGCCAGCAGCGCAACCATTGCAACAACCTTCTGTCGCGCAATCTCAGACTACATCTGATGAAATGCCTGAGTGGGCGCGCGAAGTGCAATCTGATGCAGATGGAGATGACGGAATATTCTTTGGCCCTGATTGGCTAAAAACGTTGGGAGCCGCTTCGTTAGATGGAGTTGAGCCATTTGATTTCTCCGTGCCAGAGGAAGAAGCACCCGTCGTTCGTGAACAACCAGTAACGTTAGAACAACAGCCTGAGGAAGTAGCGGCGTCATGGGATCAGCCAGAATTACAAATATCAAGTAAGAAGAGCGAAGAAACCTCACATTTTTCGCTATCCAAAGAGCCCCCAAACACTCAAGAGGAGGACGCTTGGGCTTCCTGGCAACCCGCATCTTCATATTCTTCTCCTGCTGATCAAGAGGTGTATCAACCCTGGCCTGATTTATCAATTCAGCCTCAAGATGATCAAAGTTTCTGGTCGTTACCACAGCAAGAAAATCCAGTATCTAGTAATCAAGAACAACCTTCCTGGATGAGTCAGTTGAGTCAGAGCAATCAGGGAACGCCAGTATCGGAGTATACTGATTGGGCATCTCAATCTGCGGAGTCTTGGAATGCAGGCTTGCCGGAGCCGCAAATACCTGCTGCGGAGTCTTGGAATGCAGGCTTGCCGGAGCCGCAAATACCTGCTGCGGAGTCTTGGAATGCAGGCTTGCCGGAGCCGCAAATATCTGCTGAGTCAGGATTCCAAGGGTATCAAAGTACATCAGATCAGGCGTATAGTAATGATCCCTGGACAACGCACGCAGAGCAGCCAGCACCTGTATCATCACAAGATGAACAAGATCCTTGGGCACAATTAAGTCAGCAGGTGCAATCGCAGTCAATAGATTATAATTGGCTTGCTCAACTTGCTGGTAATCAACAATCTATAGAGCCGGCACCAGTGCAAGAAGAGCCTGCTCCTAATCCTATCTCTGACCTTTCACAAATTCAGCAGAACGTTCCCAGCAATCAAGAGAAGACTGAACAGGATCTGGTTACAACCTTAGAAGAACTAGAGCATAACCTTCTTTCACATGGTTTTATGCCATTGGAGCCTAATTCTTTGGCTAACATAGCACAAGCGAGTCAAGAAGAATATAGTGTGCGACCTTCTGTAGAAGCATTCTCTGCAACGGCAGAGAATGGCCAGGCCGAACCATCTCTCTCGTCGGCATTAGCCGAACTTGGAAATTTTGGCCGGCCTGAAGCAGCAGGTCCGATAGGATCTTCAAATAACGAGTCACTTAGCGTACCGCAGCCAGAGGTCAGACAAAAACAAACTCAACCATCTGAGCCTTTGTGGTTATCGTCTTTAGGAACTGCCCCTGATGCTGCGCTTCCGTCTGTCGGCCAGGTTACAGCTCCGAAGAAGCCAGCAGAAGATATAACTGTAAGAGCATCTGCCATGCCTGACTCTAGCAGAGTCAGGCAGCCTACTAACCCGTTGTTAGCAGTGCCTTACTCTGAGAATGAGTCAGCCTTTGCACCAACAAATCCAGCGCCGGCACCGGCACCAGCTATGCGGATGAATGTATTATTGGATAGCGAATTAGAAACCACTATGAAGCGTCCAGCGGTACGTTTGCAGCCGATGCAGCAGCAGGCTACACCTCGTGATCACGGTGGAAATTCACATTTAGCCCGTGGTCGTACAGGCGAGAGAGCTGGACAACGCTTGCCCGATAGCAAAGGGAATGTGAGTTATCGAGAACGCCTTGTTAGAGGATATCAAGCCCAACTGATTGGCGATTTCGATGAGGCGATGCAAGAGTATCGTCTTATTATCAGAAACGCGCCTGAATTGCTGGGAGAGGTTGTGAGTAATGTACGTGCTCTATTGAGGCTAGCGCCTAACTATTCTGCTGGTTACCGCGTCCTGGGTGATGCATATATGCGTCAAGGGGAGTACCTGCAAGCGATGGAGTCGTACAATAAAGCTCTGACAATGGCGAAGAAGGCGAAGAGCTAAGAGATGTGATATAACTGCTATCACAAATAGAGAAAAGGAGTCCTGAAGTGGAAACGATCCTGCAACGTTTAACCGACCTCGAAGAGGTACATGATGCGATTCTTGTTGGCAAAGATGGCCTGATTGTCTCTGGTATACTTCATAGCGAAGATGAGGAGGTTATTGGTGCAATGGCCGCAGCCGCATTTGGCTCCATTAGTGATTTAACTGCTCAGGTGCATAACGGTGAGGCACGGCACGTGATTGTCGAGACAAAGGCTGGGACAGTCCAAATGGAAGAAGCAGGTGATCTAATCCTCATTGTTACGACGCAAGGTAGTGGTAATCTTGGTCGCGTACGCGTAGAGATGAAAAAAGCCTGCCGCCAACTTATTCAGTTGGTTGCTAGTTTGTAATAGATATTGAAGGAGTACCCGTAAAGTTATGGAACGTACATTAGTATTACTCAAACCCGATGCAGTTCAGAGAGATCTCGTCGGAGAAATTATTTCTCGTTTGGAACATAAAGGACTGAAAATCGTCGGTTTAAAACTGATAAACCTATCCAGCGATGTGTTGGATGAACACTATAGTCATCTGGTTGGCCGTTCTTTCTATCCAGAAGTAAAGTCGTTTATGCAGCGCACACCAGTTGTGGCCCTCTGCCTTGAAGGGTTTGAAAGTGTCGACGCTGTACGGTTGTTGGCAGGTATTACAAAATCTCGCGAAGCTACTCCTGGAACTATCCGTGGGGAATTTGCGATGAGCGTCCAGGCTAACCTTATCCACTGCTCTGATTCGTTAGAGACTGCCAGGGTTGAGGTTCCACGCTTCTTCAAACCAGAAGAGCTCTTTGACTATGAAGATGTTTTAGAGAGCTATATCTATAATTCTGGCGAGCGATAATTAGCACTAATATAGCACAAATATGGAAGTGGAGCAGATCAAAAAGTTGATCTGCTCCATTTTCTTGTCCTGGTTTTTCAGAAACGTCAGCAGAGGCGTTTCGGCGAATCAGATGGCGAGTTGATATGACGTTAATGCCATGTCTGATGTATATGAGTACGTGTTTATCCTGCTATTATTTTATCTTCCGATTGCATTGTTGGCTCACTTCAATGGTGATCAGAACAGTAAGAGGCGTGCCCATTAGATTTTGATGTTAAGATACATGATCCAATATATATGTGACTTATATCCCGCTAGAGATCTTGTCACAGTTTAGATGCATATGTATCAGGAGATAAAACAGCGTGCGTTGATTATCTCGTTTTATAACTCAGAAGCTTACTGAAAAAGTTGTGAGTCGTGAGGATGCAGATAACCAGAAATTTGCATACGCTTGATTTTGGCTGTGTGGCTGCTTGTTCGGATTGTGCATCGGTTCATGCTTTGGGCTCAATGTCAATCGAAGATTGGTATTGGTGATCTATCTATGGCATGACTTCAAGGGTGCACTTAGCGGGAAGCGGTTTGGGCCGTTGTAATTGGTTCTTCCTCTGAGGCCGGCTGGTTCTGTTTGTTTCGCTTAGCGAGACGCCAACAACCTACTTTGCTGCGGAAGCATTTTTCTTGTTCCTCCAGCGTCTCAGGTGGTGTCCCTTTGAGACAGAAGACCTGATACATCGGCTCTCCTGAAACATCGTTGCAAGGGAACCAACGTTCCCGATAATGGGGACAAGCATTTTTGTGCCTGCGCCAGTTTGAATTTTCTTCTGGATGTGTTTCGATTGTCCCTGTCAACCAGGTATCCTTCCTAACTATTTGTGACGTGCTATATAGGTTAATAGGATGTTAAACCTAGTATACCATAATATTCTGCTGGCAATAGGGGCGTCATTACAGACATAAATGAGTGGGTAATGGTATAATAGGAGATGAAAAAATTGGAGTAAGCTCTTGTTTAAACAGAAGTTCGACAATGTTCCCTGGACGATAAATCAAACCTTTCGTGGTGTTTTTTATACTCTAGTTCCCTGGATCATTTTTCTCGCGGCTGATGCATTTTTGAATTCACATATAGGGGCTTCATCTCAGTCTACCAGGCCACTCTCTTTTCAAATGGATAGCGAAAATGCTATTGTCTCACTGCTTTTCTCTGTGCTTGTCTACTGCGTTTTTCTTGCCGCTCCATTGTATTATGCCAGGCGTGCTCAACGTACCTCTACCTCTGAAACGCGTTCAGTCTGGCAATTGTTAGGGTTTCGCCGTTTCCAAGTAGGCTACTCTATTGTATTGGTGTTAGTGGCATTGGTTATTATTATTTTACTCAATCAAGCATATAGTTTTTGGATTACGTTCTTTCACTGGAATTTGCAGACAAACGACCAGGTCATTCTAAAGAATGCAAGACTTGAGCCTATCACAACCTATGTATCTCTCTTTGTCGCCGTTTTTATCGCTCCATTCTGCGAAGAGGTCTTTTTTCGTAGCTTTACATTTATGGGATTGAAGAATGGTATGTCTTTGAGTGTCGCGATTATTATGAGCGCATTGATTTTTGGCGTTGCTCATGGTGATCCCGCATCTTTCCCGGTTCTCGTTTGTATTGGAGTCGCTCTTGCTCTTTTACGCATATTGACCGGTTCATATTGGCCTGGCTTGATGCTGCATTTGTTAAATAATGGATTGAGTGCTTTGCTTGTTATATTGGCTATGCATGGCATCAATATGTAACATGATGTAGCTAGAAATATGATTTGTAAAACTGGGGTATCCTATTAAATGAAGGATGCTCCAGTTTTACTTTTACGGATATGTTTTTTGAATAATAAGCACTCCACGCTTATCTGTTTGGCACTTATAAGGTCACCTTTTTTAGATGTCTCTCTCCTTGTAGCAAGCGCACCGCTCCTAGCACGAGGCAAAGAAAAAATAGTTGAAGGATGAACAGGGATAATTCTGTATTGATATTTCCCAATTTATTTAAGACAAGAAGGATGATGGGGGCTACACCAAAGAAAAAGGTTGGTCCAGTCTCATCTCGCCAGCACCCAAGACGTAACCACCAGACTGCAATCGTAAGATAGACAGTTGTGGATGCAATTTTCCCTTCGATAAATAGTATTGAGCGAATATCGACTGGTGTTTTTATATAGCTATAGGCGAGATAGCCACAAAACAGCAGTGGAAGTAGCCAGAGCAAGATGGTATTCCAGCGCCTTAACTGTATGCGACCAGTGGAGAGACAGAGTGCACTCGCTAGTAGCGCACTATTACTACTTGCTCGGACTTGTGTCATAATGGCTGCCTGCGATCCGATACCATGAATGCTGAGCCAGAATTGACCGCACATTCCGATTGCCCAGATACAGCTAAAAACAGCTCCAAGGCGTACCCATCCTGAGCGTGCTCGTACTGCGGTGATGATCCATATTGCTAAAAGCACTAATGAATAGGCCATGCCAACCCTATTTACCGAGTAGAGGTGACTATTAATCCAGATATACGTGACTAGACTCGAGGTGCTTGTTCCGAGAATAAAGAGTATTGCGAAAAACAATATGAAACCCGGCGTCCAAATTATCGGTTTCACATAATCAATGGATAACTTTGTTTGCGATGTTACGTCTACTGTTTGCGGTACTATCATATCATTTGTTGAAAAATCCATGCTTGTATCTGTCACAAAAAAATTGCCTCATCTATAAAACTTGTAACTCATAACTACGCAACTCTTTTTTACAAGGTGAAGAGTTACTTTTTTTATTCTACTGCTTCTGTAACGGATAAGGCATGCTGACAGGTACATTTATCTCAGTCATCCCTAAGATGAGATATTTTGTTAGCTCCTGAGGGAGGACAAAAGTAACTGGGACCGTAGGTAATAATGTCACAAAGCCCGGAGAGTGAAAATCCTAAATGCTCTTATTCTTTGAGTTGCATAGTATGGTGGGAAAAAGTGTTGTACGTAAAGGAGAGGACAAGACAATGAAAAGTTTTATCCTCTCCCTTTTGGTAAGAAGCAGGGAATAGTCTGGGCTATTGATGATCGCGTTATTCAAGTGCATTGATCAGGCCAATTCGATTGGCCGCTTGCTGACGTAACGATTGCATTCCTGCGCTGAAACGTACAGGATAGGGTTTGTCGATGCTGAGCTGGCGATAGCGTTGGGGTAGGAGCGAAAGGTTGTATTGTGCCAATTCTCGGATTTCTGAAAGAGGTGGAAGACTTCCAGGCACAATTTCTCCATTATTCATAACCGGTTTGAGTAGGCGATGGTAACTGTCAGGGCGTGGTTCATGTGCAAGTTGGATAACGTCTTCCTCCCATTCAGGATGACGATAGATTTCTTTTTTGCCTGGCCAGGTACTCTTCTCTCCAGCTATTTTGATTTTTGGGTGTTCTATGCCAGTCTCATTTACATAGTAAGATTCCTTATAGACTGTTCCTAGTGAACCACCTTCAATCGCACGTTCAACTGAACCTGCTCCACTACCTAGCGCTGTTCCAACACCAAATGAATTGACAGTCGCACCTGCTTGGAGCATATCCTGTATTTTCCATTCATCGAGATCTCCACTGGCTAAAATGCGTACGCTATGTAGCCCAGCCTTGTCCAACTGTTCGCGCACATACATAGTGTCAGCGACTAGATCACCACTATCTAGACGAACTGCGGCAAGAGTATGGCCCTGCGTCTCCTGTGAGCGTTGTCCGACCTCAATAGCGATGTGGATGGCTCGACGTGTATTGTAGGTATCCAGTAGCAGTGTATAGCGATTGTATGCCTCTGCAATCGCTTCAAATGCTTCTTCCTCTGTATCGAACATCTCTATAAGTGCGTGTGGAACAGTACCTGTAGCAGGTAAGCGATATTCATAGGCTGCGTTGAGGAGAGAGGTACTAGAACATCCTCCAATGTAGGAGGCTCTTGCGACGGTCATTGGTTCCTGGGCGCGGCGGAAGGCGAATTCAGATACGCGGCGATCATACCCCTGATTGGCTGCGTAGACAATACGTGAAGCCTTTGTTGCAATTAAGGTTGAGAGTCCAATAGCTTGTAAGAGTCCAGCTTCTAGCAAGATTGCTTCACGAAATGGCGCTGTAACACGTACGATGGGCTCGTCAGGAAAAGCGATACTACCTTCGGGCAAAGCTAGAATTTCTCCAGTGAAGCGCAAGTCTGCCAGTTCATCGAGAAAAGCTGCATCGTAGTCACGAATAGTGGCTAAGAATTTTAGTTCTTCTGATGTGTAGCGAAATGTATGTGCGAACTCTAAAGCTGCTTCAAGCCCCGCTACAAGCAGATATGCTCCGCCGAAAGGAGCTTTTCTTGTATAAAGATCAAAGGTTGTTAGCCCATTCTGACCGGTTCGCCATGAAACATACGCTGAATCTGGATGATACATGTCTGTCATCAATCCTGGATGCAAGCTAGGCATACGACGATGCATAGATATTTCCTTCCTTTTTTCGTGCGCCCTTTTGACTTAGTGTACTTAGTACAATAACCATCTGGTGATTATCATTGTATCATATCGAAACAAGCAATGGCTGTAATTACGTACCCTATCTGTAGGCTTATGGCGTCTTTTTGTTGTAAAGCATTACATACTCTTGAATCTTTTCGGTTTTAAGTGCATAATAAAGAGCAAGACATGTTGAACAATGTCGTTGCATCTTATGCAAAATCTCTTGCGCATGTTTTTGCTGCACTTGAAGGAGACAAGAGTAATATGTTTTCATCAGAAGAGGTTTCACAAACAACAGAGGCTCTTGAAAAGCTTCCCCGTACATTCGATCATCGTAGTGCTTTGAACGAACGTCGGCAGCACATTTTACAGCAGAAACAGACGGATGCCTTACCCGTACTTGGTTCCGATTCCCCTTCTGCCAAATGGGCTTGGCGTCAGATGGTGCAATTGCGTGAGGAGAATCGCCGCTTACGTGCTTCATTAGAGGTGTTACGTGTAGAGATGCAGCTGCTTGTCACAGATAAGCTGACCGCTCAGGGTGGTCTTGAGGAGAAGCTTGCGATAGTTCATAGTGGGCATCAGCAAGAGATCGCGTATTATCAGGCGCATATGCTTGAGTTAATGGAGGAACGCAATCGTTTACAAGATGAATTTGTGACTTTCACACAAAATCACCAGGATGTTTTGCAACGTTTCGACGTGATGGTCGCTGAGGAGACACAAAAACGTCTACAAGAACTTTCAGAGACGCATATAGTATCTGATTGGTCATCTGTATCGCTTCAGACATTTGTCCAAAATGCGCAGGCCAGAGCGAAAGTAAATGGAGAGCGTTTTTTAGCGGAGGCACTCCATTTAAAACGTGAGGTTGAGCGTATTGCCGAAGCATTGGAACATGAGCAGCACCAATTGGAAGAGGAACGGCAGCAACTTGTCGTGTTACAACACGGTGTGAGAGAGCAGTCCGTATTGCGGCAGAAAGTGCTTGATGAACGGTTGCGTTTGCGTTGGCGGGCTGTATCAGTCTTGACATCTGCTGGCTTAATTGCTTTGCTAATTGTATTACAATTTGTCTGCCTGGCCATTTTTCGTATCTCACTGGAAACTCCTGTTACCATCGCTATTCTGACTCCGGTTGTGGTTTGTATGTTTGCCGCTTTTATACTAGCCACTCCGCCGTTCCAATTTATCAAGCACATATACTTGAGCGCACCTCGCAAGAAGAAAATACGATAGGTCTGCGTCTTGATTAGCAGGATATCTCATCTGAAGGCATAGGGGTATGAGATATCCTGTATTTTATTTATGCCATAGATAAGCTCTTTTCTATTGTCTCATATCGCTAGTTGGCTGATTGGTAAGAAATTCTCTGATCCTCACGGTCTTTTTTGGCAGCCAAATGTCAAAAGTGTCAAAATCTGCTATGGTTAATGCGTATATATGATAGAGACGATATCGCGAAATCCCAATGAGGAGAAATTAATGAGTCAACAAGTTGAAGTACAGAGCATCCATCAGTTGAAAAAGCATATTATCTGGCAAGATGGTCATACACCAGAACCCTGTGCAATTGTGTTATTTGGGGCGACTGGTGATCTTGCACAACGTAAGATACTCCCCACTCTAGCACACCTTATTCACGATCATCCCCAGCCGGAAAAAATGTGTATTGTAGCTTTTGCGCGTCGTCCGCTTGGTGATGATGGATGGCGCGCGATGGTGCTCGAATCACTTGACAAATATATGCCTGCTGAGGATAAGTTAGATGAAGCGGCTAAGCAAAAATTTGCGCAACAACTCTTTTATTGTCAATCAAATTTTGATGATAGCGAAGGGTATAAACGCTTAGGTCAGTTGCTTGATAAATTAGATAAAGAACAAGAGACTGGTGGTAATAGACTCTTTTATCTTGCAACTCCTCCTGACACAGATTCGGTGATCATTGCTCATATTGGAGAGGCCAGCTTAGCCCAACCGGGTCACGCAAACACGGCAGGGAAACAGCCCTGGGTGCGTATCATTACTGAAAAACCCTTTGGGCATGATTTGCAATCTGCGCAGGCACTTAATCAAGAGATTGCCAAAGTTTTTCGTGAGGATCAAGTTTTTCGTATTGATCACTATATGGGTAAAGAGACGGTGCAAAATATCATTGCCCTGCGCTTTGCCAATAGTATTTTTGAGCCATTGTGGAATCAAAAATATATCGATAATGTGCAAATTGTGGTCGCCGAAAGCCTGGGGATTGAGAGCCGATCTGAATATTATGAGACCTCTGGTGCGATCAAGGATATTGTGCAAAATCATGTAATGCAGATTTTATCGCTCATTGCTATGGAACCTCCTGCTGATTATGAGGCTGACGATATTCGGGATGAAAAGGTTAAGGTGTTACGCGCTATTAATCCATTAACGCCAGAGCAGGTTGCACACCAGACGGTACGCGGACAATATGTAGCCGGTACTGAGAATGGTCATCCGGTTGTGGGCTATAAAGATGAGAAAGGGGTCAGTGCTACTTCGACTACGGAAACATATGTGGCTTTGAAGCTGTTTGTAGAGAATTGGCGTTGGGCTGATGTGCCATTTTATATTAGAACTGGTAAACATTTACCTGGACGGAACACCGAGGTTATTGTTCAGTTTAAACGCGTTCCTCATCAACTCTATACCCCCTCTGAGACTGCCGGCCTGAGACCTGATTCGTTGACCTTGCGTATTCAACCAGATGAAGGTATCTCTCTCAAAATAGGCTCTAAGATTCCAGGGGCTGCTACCAAGCTTACTTCAATTGATCTGAGCGTCTCTTATAATAGTGCCTTTGACATTGAATTGCCGGAGGCCTACGAACGTCTGATCGCTGACTGTATTGTTGGTGATTCAACACTCTTCATTCGCCGTGATGAGATTGAGCGTTCCTGGGTTATTATTGATAGCATTACTAATGCCTGGAAGCAGATGGGAGATACTGTCTATCCTTATGCTGCTGGAACGTGGGGTCCTGAGCAGGCTGATACGCTAATTGCTGAGGATGGTCGTCAGTGGGTAAATCCCTGATTGAAGCAGTTGATTGATGCCGCCAGTCTAGTAAAAGAAGAGCTATCAAATTTCTGATAGTTCTTCTTTTAGTGTGGTATGGAGTAGTTCATGTAAATTGAATGTACCATTCAATTTAGGGTTTGTTTGGATCAAGAGCATTATCGATTTTGCTCTCTGTACGCCCAACAGTTGATTGCATTTTGCCTTCAACCTGTTTTGCATTGCCCTTTGCCCCTGTCTTTGGGTTGTTTAGGACTTTACCCAAAGCTTTCTGAACTTTACCCACAGCCTCTTTTACTTTGCCTTTAAGCGTATTCTCTCTACCTTTTGTACCGAGATCTTTGTTTTCATGTTGCTCACTCATCTGTTATACTCTCCTTTGAATGAAACAGTTCTTTTTAACTTTGCCTGTGGGGATTCTTTTTATGTATGTCCCTCTCTTATGGTACTCTTGTGCAAAGGGAAAAGGATACAATTTTCTTTATCATAAGAGTTATTTAAGCATATAAAAAGGGCGAAAAGTGTTTATTCATCACTTTTCGCCTCATTTTGAGTGCTTGGCTTAGTTGAGAAGCTGTTCCATTTGAGTGAGGTGGGCTTCAAAGAGCTGGAAGGATTGGCGGACTGGTTCAGGCGTCGTCATATCCACACCTGCTTTTTTCAACAACTCTATGCTGTAGTCAGATGAGCCTGAGCTGAGGAATTTCAAGTAGCGTTCAACTGCTGGTTGTCCTTCATGCAGAATCTGTTGGACCAGTGCTGAGGCTGCAGAGATACCTGTAGCATACTGATATACATAGAAGTTGTAATAGAAATGTGGAATACGCGCCCATTCAATGCCTATCAGATCATCGATGATCGCCTCTCCCCCGTAATATTTCGTGTTGATGGCTGTATACATAGCTGTGAGGGTATCTGCCGTAAGTGACTCGCCTTTTTCGCCACTGCTATGAATTTGTTGTTCGAACTCAGCAAACATAGTTTGTCGGAAGAGCGTGGCCCGAATATCTTCTAATGCGTGATTAAGAATAGAAATACGTGCCATTTTGTCCTGAGTATTCTTTAGGATGTATTCAGTGAGCAGACCTTCATTTAAGGTTGAGGCGACCTCAGCGACAAATATGGTGTAGTCACCATATTGATATGGTTGATTTTTGCGCGTGAAATACGAGTGCATTGAATGGCCCAGTTCGTGCGCTAGCGTAAACATGCTATCACGTTTTTCCTGGAAGTTTAACAGGATGAATGGCTGAGTACCATATGCGCCGCCACTATATGCACCACCACGTTTGCCAGGTGTCTCATATACATCGATCCAACGTTGTGTAAAGCCTTGCTTGAGCACTGAATTATATTGTTCACCAAGAGGCGTGAGAGCCTGGAGAATCGTGTCTCTTGCCTGCTCATACGTTACTGAGTCCGTATTCTCCTCTACAATTGGCGTATATAGATCATACATATGCAGTTCATCCAATTGTAAAATGCGTTTGCGCAATTTCATATAGCGATTAAGCAGTGGAATGTGTTCGCTAACGGAAGTGACAAGATTGTCATAGACGCTTTCCGGAACGTTGTAGGCGGAGAGGGCATGCTGACGGCTAGAGGCGTAATTGCGCTGGCGTGTATAAAAGATATTTGATTTCACTTGTGCTGATAGGGTGGCAGCAAGCGTGTTACGTTGTTTCAGGAAGGTGCCATGCATAGCTTCAAACGCATCTTTGCGTACCCGGCGATCTTTACTACGAGCGAATGTCATATAGTTGCCAGGTGTCAATTCCTCTTGCTCACCATCTGAATTGGTAATAGATGGCAATTTCAGATCGGCATTGTCGATCATCGAGAAAATAGCATCTGGTGCATCAGTTACCTCGCCCGCCGCCGCCAGCACTGCTTCGACTTCCGCTGAGCGTACATGTGGACGTTTGCGATTAATCTCTTGCAACTGCATGCGATAGAGGTCAAGTTCGGGTGTTTGCTGAATATACTGATCTAGTGTTTCCGGTGATAGGGCCAAAATTTCAGGCTCAATGAACGCGGCTGCGGTAGAAGTGCGAACAAATAATTGCATTGCTCGGTCTGCCAAGCCTAGATACGTACCATTAGTGGTATCTTCGTCCTTGCGCATGGATGAATAGACATACAGCTTTTCGAGTGGCTCATAAATTTCGTCGCGTGTTTGGAGGGCGATAAGCAATGCCTGACCACTTTTCGCGACAGTACCTTTTAATGCTTCTAGTTCGGGAATACGTTTCTGAATGGTTTGAAAATCACGTTCCCAATCTTCGTCCGTTGCAAAGATGCTGCTGAGATTCCACGTGTAGCCGACTGGAATATCGCTGCGTTTCTTATACGTTTGCAATGTTGATACGACCTTTCCTCATTAACCTGAAAACGGTCTTTTTCTAGATGTACTCACATGATATCATATGCTCCCATCGCCTCGATGGAATGCAATCTCTAAGATAGAACAATGTTAGCTGATTGTATTTGCGAATGTTTTCAGGAAAGTATAATGTTTTGGGTTGCGCAACGGAAGAAGTGATTTTGTACATTGAAGAATTATGTGGGCTGACAGATTTCGTGGAAAATCTTCCGATGAATTGGTGGTGGAAGTCTCAGTGTTTTGAGACGTGTTGTAATGTAAGCAGCGTATTTAAGGCGTTTGTAACTACCTTATCTCCCATAAATTACTCTGTTGTGTATAGATGGCGGGTTGTGCTAGCACAACCCGCCATCTATACACAACAGAATTTTGAAGCGCAGAAGAAGATTATGACTCTTCTTCGTCTTCGTCTTCATCTTCGTCCTCATCTGCCGAATACCCTGCGAGTAGCAGATCATCACGATCTCCCCATTTTGACAGATACCGATAGAAATTACGCTTGGTCAAGCGCGTCTGTTCAGAGGACGATAATCCAGATTGCTGGGGGTCTGGATGATAGGTGAGTGCTAGATCTGGTGTACGTAGCGAGCTTTTATCACTATCGCGAATGGCGAAACTAAAATCAACGTCCATAAATTCTGGGTAGCGATAGCCTTCGTCAAGTAGTCCAGCTGTTTTGAGTAAAGAGCGCCGGAAGGCCATACATCGGCCATCAATAACCTCAACCTCAAGCTCTTCAGTCTCCTCAAAGTGGCGCATATCATCAGTAAGTCGTCCTCGTGGACCAGTTAACCCAATCGCTGGATCTGAGAGCGTCTGCGCTAAGGGTGTGAAGATATCGCCTGTGAGTTCGATAGCTGTATCGAGAAGCAGAATATTGCTCCCACGGCTCTGGAGGAGTCCGATATTATATGCTTCAGCTACACCTATCTTGCGGGTTGTACGCAACACATGGACACGAGCATCACGACCATGAATTGACTCTGCCCATAGATCAAGTCCATCCTGTGAATAATTATCTATCAGCATGACTTCGATATTGGTCGTACCAGCAAACTGCAAGACGCTTTCTACACAACGGCGGGCTTGATCACTGTTATTCTGTGCCAGAATAACGATGGAAAAGGTGCAGTGATCAGTTTCATCAAGCAATGAAGGCAATTGATGAATCGTATGATATTGGGTTCCATCCACAAAAATGTTTGGGAGAATGACTAGATGTGCGCCATGTGGATTATCCTTGACGGCATAGCCAGCATCTTCAAGTTGTTGTTTGAGCACATCCGCTTGTTTATAATGTCCTTTACGCCGAAGAAGGTCACGCTCGTGAGAAAGTGCCAGGATCTCCTCGGGAATGCCTTGACGATATGGATGGGTTGTCATATATTTTCCTTCCTTGCTACGCTAAACTCTATCCACGGACCATTCCTACTAATGCGCTGTAGATGCGCAGGCCAGCAGTCTTTTGAAAAAGAAGTATATATGCATCAGTGACTTTAGAGTGTGTTGATCCCATACCATCCTCCCAATTGAATGTCGCGAACAGAGTGACAGTGACGCATCTGCGCATAAATGCGTGAACACGTTTATTATCATCAAGCCAGATGCCATTGTTGCCATTTGTTTTATTTAGGCAGCCGTAGCGTCTAGTGCTTTTTCTTGTATCGGGGCATGCCTACTGTGTTACCGCTGTATTGCAGGACCGATTGGACGTAGCGTTCAAAGTCTATCATAGTCGTGCGAAATTGTATATGAATACCGTTGTTTTGTATTTCATGGTTAGCATCTTTCCTTATTGCATGAGGAGATGCATATGTGGATTATAATAACGATAGTATGTATCAGCTATATAGAGCGCGTTGATGTGGTATCTGCTATGCTTTGAGGTGATTTCCTTGTAAGGCTATGATTATATTGCTACAGGAAGTTTTATGTTTGGAGATTATCATGGCACACTCCTTTTGCGTATGAGACACTACCAATCTGTCAATAATTATATCATATACCTGAAGGGGAAGATAAGAGTAAGCGCCATATTTTTTGAGCTATTTTGTGCGGATGGCGGAATATGTTTTAAAGATCATACTCCCAAGCCTGTAATGCTCACCATCCACACAAAGTAGCCTGTACAGCATAATTTAACTTTTCTTTTGAAAAGTTTCCGCCAATTCTTTTATACGTTGAACGTGTGTTTTATGACAGATAACTGTCATATCATCCATTTCTACAATAATAACATCTTCCATACCAATAGTGTAAATTCTGCGTGCAGTATTGTTATAAACAATAACATTTTGGCTACCCAGCCCAATATGGGTACCCACAGCACGAATACCTAGATTATCAGCAGGAAAAAGTGCTCCATACTGTTCCCAATTTCCGACATCATTCCAACCGAGCTGAGCAGGAATCACGACTAAATTCTGGGCTCGTTCTAAAATGCCATAATCGATAGAGATGGATTGCAAGGTAGGCCAGAGTGTATCAAGGGTCGTGTTGCTTGAACCAGCGGGTGCTGTTGCGATAATTGACTGAATTTGTTCAACCATTTCAGGTAAGTGCTTGCTGAACTCTGCCAGAATAGCTTTAACGCTCCAAATAAAGATACCAGCATTCCAGACATAATGTCCATCATCGAGATAGCTTTGTGCGGTTGTCAGATCAGGTTTTTCGACGAAACGATCAACCTGGAATGCATGATACCCAAAGTCATCACTAATCTCGTCAGCAAAGCGGATATAGCCATATCCAGTCTCAGGAGCAGTCGGTTGGATACCAATAGTGACAAGTTTTCCTTGTTCAGCTAATTGATAAGCAAGTTTGAGTGTCTGTTGGAGTGTCTCAACTTCAGTAATAACCGCATCAGCGCTAAAGATCGCCATAATTGCGTCTGGATCTTCTTGTGCGATAGTTGCTGCAGCCCAAGCGATAGCAGGCGCAGAGTTGCGCCCCATTGGTTCACGAAGAATATGACCTGTTGGTACAGTTGGCAAGTGTTCTTGTACCAGATCCGCCATACTTTTGCCAGTGACCACCCAAAATTGTTGTGGTTTTACAATTGGTGCTACACGAACCATTGTTTCCTGTATCATACTTAAACCACTGGGAAGTGGCAGGAATTGTT
Source organism: uncultured Chloroflexia bacterium (assembly GCA_963699315.1). GTDB lineage: Bacteria > Chloroflexota > Ktedonobacteria > Ktedonobacterales > Ktedonobacteraceae > Dictyobacter. Next base: position 292,742 of record OY969433.1, on the reverse strand, counting down.
TTGGAAAGCTGGGAGTACTTAGGGGCCATAAGCGTGTTCCGCTGCCGCCCGCTAAAATGACGGCGTTAAGATGTTTCATAGTGAAAAATGACGCCTCCTTAAAATCGCAAATCCTGTATCATTCTCTGGCTATTCACGGACCATGACTAGTCCGCATGTGGTACCTGATCGGATTGTATCGGGCTTTCCCTATTGTGTCAAATAGCGGAACTAATAGACCAGCTACATCGATGATTAATTATGCTTGGCTTTTTTTATAACCCATCCGGAGAGCGAAAATATAGCAGAGAGCGATGCGTAGCATGCGTTTTTGACAGACAGCTTTTCTGACTATTGTTTAGATGATAGGTACCATTATCAGGAAGTTCCTCTAGTCAGGAACGTCGTTAGTATGGTATGCTTGACGAACAAATGCTATACGGAAATGTAATTGATTTGAGTGTTATACTCGTCGCTATTTATCAATAGAGAAGAACGTGGAAAACGAAGGACAGCAAGGGTCTCCGCCTGAACGGGGTCCATCAGAGCAGCAAGGATATTATGGCTGGCAGTATGATCAGGATGCAACAGAAGTGAGGCCTCCGTCCCCATCAGGTGCTCCTCCTCGGTCTTTTTCATCTCCGCAAAGGGCACAGCCGAATAATTATCCACCAGGTGGGCCAAACTCTCCGCCAGTGGGGAATAAGCCCTCAAAATACCAGCAACAGTATCAACAACAGTCGCAGCAGCCTATACAAGATATGGGCATGACATTAGGTTATGGGCAAGGTACAGAAAATCAATATTTTAATGTGCCACAGCCTTCTCAACCGATGGCTCAACTAAGACAGGAGCGTTTGCAGCAGCTACGCGAAGAGCGTATGCGTCGCCAACAACGTCGTATTCGCGGTGGGGATGTGACAGCGATGTCTCCTTGGAAAGGAGGCAGCCAGGCAACGCCTCCAGTGAGCGGCCCGCTTAGTAATGGAAATTTTTTGCCGAGTACGCCGGCACAATTATCACCTGGTATTTCGTTGCCTGTACGGCCAAATCCCGATGATATCGCTCCGGTACGCTCATCAACGCTTCCTCCTGAGGGCGTCAGGCTGCCGAAACGACCGCCCCTAGGATCTAGTAGCCTACAGCCAGCGGCTGCTTCGGCCCAAGATACAGGCATGCTTCAACAAGTGAATCTTGGCAAGGCGATGTCGATACTCACTATTGCTTTTGTTGCTAGCCGTGTTTTGGGGTTGCTGCGAACGGCAATGTTTGCTTATGTCTTTGGCACGACTGCTTTCTCCGATGCCTATTTGCAGGCTTTCCTGGTTCCTGATTTGATCTTTAATATCGTATCAGGAGGCGCATTAAGCTCGGCTTTTATTCCCGTGTTTACCAATTATATGGTGAGCGAAAGAGACGAAAAAAAAGCCTGGCATATAGCCAGCTCTGCACTCAACTTGGCAATCGTGCTAATGATAGTTTTTGCGACCACTGCTATTATTTTTGCTCGTCAACTTGTCCCGTTGTATAACGCCGGTGCTTCACCCGCACAATTGGATCTCATCGCCTCTTTAACACGTGTAATGTTATTGCAATCAATCGTGCTAGGCAGCGGTGTGATTGTCACATCGATCTTAAATGCGCAGCAAGATTTCAAGTCTTCGGCTATCGGTTCTGTTCTCTATAATGTAGGATTAATTGGGGGCATGCTTCCCGGTGTGATTTTTGTCATAAGCGGACATAACAATCCTGCTGTCGCTGTGAATGCGGCTACCTGGGGAGTCGTAGCTGGTGCGCTGTTGCAGGTTGGAGTGCAAGTTCCTGGCCTTGTAAAGGTAGGGATGAAGTATACGCGTGTATTTGACTGGCGCGATCCAGGTATTCTGCAAATTGCGAAACAAATGGGACCACGTATTGGAAACTCTGCGATGGTCTATCTCTCAACATTCGTGGATCGTTATTTAATTACGTTAGTGATGGGGAGTGCAGGTGGAGGGGTAACGCAGTATTATCAGGCCTTCCAATTGGTTCTATTGCCATATGGAATTTTTGGATTGTCGCCTGCAACGGCAGTTTTCCCAACACTGGCTGAGAATATCTCAAAAGGACGCTTTGATCGTGTTCGGAGTACTATTCTTGAGACGCTCCGCAGTATTTTGTATACAACGATTCCCTCAAGTGTTGGTTTGATTATCTTAGGTTTGCCAGTCATCCAGGTGCTTTTGCAGCATGGTCATTATGATCTGGCCAGTGCACAAGCAACATACTTTCCTCTGGCCGCATTTGCGTTTGGTATGTCTGGTCTGTGCGCTGTCGAACTCCTGACACGTTCTTTTTATGCGATGCGTGATACCAAGACTCCAGTGATTGTGAGTATTGCTCAGTTTGTGTTCAAGATTGCGCTTAGCTTGATTTTAGTGAATGCGGCTGCCTGGGGCACAGGATGGGGACTTGCAGGTTTGGCGACATCAACTTCGGTGGCAAATATTGTAGAGGCGGCCATCCTCTTCTGGTTACTTGATCAACGTATTGGGGAAATGCAGACGAAAGCATTGTTGAGATTTATCGGACGCGTATTATTGGCTTCGTTGATCATGGGCATCACAGTCTTTATTGCTCGTGAGTTGCTAGATCGCATTTTAGACACCACTAGCGGTCAATCGACTGGCTTGATTGGTACTCTTGAGGCTATGATTAAGCTTGGCATTGAGGTGTTTATCGGCTTGTTTGTATATATCCGTGTCTCACGCCGTTTGGGTGTTTACGAGTTGGGTTCTTTCAAACGTATCATGGATCGTCTCAAATTATCGTGGATATAGGTTGTTAGATTATGAAACAATTACGTCTCTCAATTCTAGGCTTGGGGGTAGTTGGTCAGGGACTGGCCGAGTTGTTACATACAAAGCGTGATCTGTTACGCCGTGATTTTGATGTAAATATCTCACTCGTTGGCGTAGCGAATAGTCGTCATGGCTTTATATACCGTGCAGAAGGATTAGATATTCCAACGTTGCTCGATCTGGCAACTCGCCGTCTTCCATTGACGCAGCATCCAGATGTGCAGCATTGGGAGAGTCCTCTACAGGGATTAGTAGCATCAGGTAGTGATGTGTTGGCTGAGGCGACGGGGACTAATCTGCGCGATGCTGAACCGGGTATCAGCCATATTCGTACGGCTCTCTCCGAGGGTATGCACGTGGTGACAGCGAACAAGGGTCCTGCGGCCCTGGCTGCTGCTGAGCTTTTCTCGCTGGCTCGACAGCATGGAGTGCAACTGCGCATGGAGTCGACTGTCATGGCAGGGACGCCTGTGCTTAGTACTCTTCGCGAAGGAATGGCCGGTGTGCGTGTCCAAGAGGTGCGTGGTATCCTCAATGGCACCACGAACTATATTTTGAGCGCTATGGCTCAGGGACGCGATTATGCTGAGGTGCTCGCTGAGGCGCAGGCTCAAGGATATGCTGAGGCCGATCCTACTGCCGATGTCGAGGGATATGACGTCGTTGCTAAGACACTCATTCTAGCCGCTCTGGTTTTCGGTCATGCCTTAAAACCAGAGCAGGTCTATCGAAAGGGTATTACTGCTGTTACCAGGGAGCAGATCCAGCAAGCGCAACAAGCTGGGAAGCGTATCAAACTAGTGGCTTCGCTTACGCGTGGCGGTGATGGTGAGCCGCCGATAGCTCGTGTTGAACCGGTAAGCCTGCCTCTTACGGATGCTCTTGCTCATCTGGATGGGACAATGAATGCGATCACTTTTTATACAGATTCGCTTTCAGCGGTTACAATAAGCGGTCCAGGCGCGGGTCGTCTAGAGACGGGGCAAGGCTTGCTTGCCGATCTGATTGCTATTGGTCGGACCTATTAAAAAGCGCTTTGGTAGCGAAATAACTAAATGCAGGTATATCTCGCGTAGATATACCTGCATTTAGTTATTTAATCTACTTTTTCCTCTTCATCCCCGCCTTTTTCAGCATTGTCTATGCTATCTCCATCTTGGAATAACACGTTTTTGCCGCCACGTGCCATTGAGGTGTGTCAACAGAGATGCATGTATGTCGTATTGTAATACGACAATAGATAGTTGCTAGATGGCTAATTGTATAGCTGGCTCTGGATATAAGTCTTAATGAGATCCCAATTGTTTCCTTGTGGTATGACAATAGACTCCCCATCGGAAGCAGTGGAAATCGCCATTACATTACTTGTACTTAAGCCGATATGTGCAGTGTGTGGATCACTGAGATTCATCTTATCGGAAAAAAGTCCCAGGTCCGCTAATGACATGTTTGTGTAGATGGTTTTTTGTAGGGCGGTCAAGGCATTGAAGAGACTTGGCCAGGTAGTGATATTACGTAGTTTTCCCAGAGCTGCTTTGATAATAATTTGTTGGCGTGCGGAACGGCCAAAGTCGGTAAGCTCTGCTTGATTTATGGATGTTTTATTACTACAGACTTCTACAGGTTCGCGCGCACGAGCATATTCGATGGCAGTTGCGCCATTCATATGTTGCTCGCCTTTGTTAAATTGGACCGTGATCCAACTCGAGTCTACTGCAGCATCATCATTTTTGGGATAGCAAGCATTAAAAGAGTCTGGCACGTAAACGTCAACGCCACCGATTGAATTGATAAAATTCGTAAAACCAGTAAAATCAATCGTCATCCAATTTGTTACAGTCATCCCAGTAACCAGTGAAACCTTAGCTGCCATCGCATTTCCGCCAGCGACTGGGTTCTGTCCATTGTTTGAGGCAACTTCATAGACAGCGTTGATTTTTGAATAGCTACTCGAACCTTCTGGATTTTGGACCCAGAGGTCGCGTGGTACCGAAACGAGTGATGTGTGTTGGGTTGATGGGATCATGCTGGCAATAACGAGCGAGTCTGTCAGGTTTGCTCCGTCATGAGTGCCACCACCATATCCCATGATCAGAAGATTGGTCCGATTGCCAGTGGTCATATAGCCTGTTTGTGTACTCAGTGGCGATTGGGTTGAGATAGCTGAACCGAAAGCTAACACACGCTGAGCCGTAAAAAAGCCGGTGAGGCACAATATAACAACAATGGTCAATACAGCCAGGCAGCCAATTTTTCGCTTACTTCTTTTCCTGCGTGGCCTACCTGGACCGAGATCGTTGCCTTGATGCTGGCCCGCTTGCTGGAATGGATAGGATGATGGTGCTGCTTGTGGCGAATAACCTCCTTGTTGATGATTGTATGCTGGCGCAGGCCCAGGATGTTGTGGCTGGTTAGGATAAGGAGGTCTGCCGCCAGATTGAGGTGGATAGGGTTGTTGTGGCTGGTAAGGCGGGCTGCCGTTAGGCTGATTAGGTTGTCTTGGCACTTGTGGTGGTTGTTGCTGCTGAAAGCTGCCAAGAATTAGTTTTCCTTGTGACCCTTGACCTTGTTGCGGTGGGTAAGGAGGAGTGGCGTCAGTGGAATCGTCCGGTCGAAAGAAATTATCTGACATCTTTTATCCTTTACTTTAGATTATTTGGTTATTGGCGGCTTATAATTGGTGTGCAGTCTGAATTCACTTTGGCATGGCAAACAAACGTATTATAAGACCTACAAAGCATTTACAGGAGGAACATAATTGCGTTATGATTGCATAATCCTAAAAACAGAGCATATAGCTCTTACATAAAAACGAATGAAGCATAGAGAAGTTTCATCATGCGGATTCTGGTAGTCATACGTCCTAAAGAAGTACTAATACTAATATTGGCGCACATGTTTTTCTTAGAGTTTTCCATGGTGTTGTGCAACTATCTCTGCCATAATAGCCAGAGCGATCTCCTCGGGCGAGGTCGCTCCGATATTTAAACCTATCGGCCCATGAATACGGCTAAGCTGTTCATCCGTGAGTCCCTGATTCTTTAAGCGTGTTGCCCGTTCTTGACTGGTTTGACGGCTTCCAATAGCACCAACGTAGCCAGTAGGATGGGCCAGGATGATTTTGAGTGTTGGCTCGTCAAATTTTGGATCGTGTGTTAGGACTGCTACAGATGTAGACGGATAAAGTGCTCTTTTCTCCAAAATTTCATCTGGCCATGCGACGATGAGCTCATCGGCGTTAGGAAAACGTTCGGGCGTGGCGAATGTTGAGCGGGCGTCTATGACTACAACGTGATAATTGAGCGCTTTTGCGAAGGTGGTGAGCGCAATTGCGATATGATTTGCTCCTACAATGATGAGCTCGGGAGGGGGAGGAAAGCCCTCGATATAGACATCGATGTGCTGATAAGTACTTGGCTGATCGTTGTTATCGATGGTATAGGAATACAGTCCCGCTTTGCCATTCCAGATCGATTGTTCAGCATCGACAATAACTTGTTTATCCAACTCTGGATGTCCCAGCGTCCCATAGGTCGTGGCATCTGGATAAATAAGCAATTTGGCTCCCAGGTACTCTGTATCCTCCTGGACAACAGTGGCAACAGCAATGGCCTGATCGTGTCTCAATGCATCGCTAAGTCTTTCATAGTGTCCGCTCATCAACTCACTCTGCCCTTTTCTTATAGCGATTGTTAACAGAAGAGTGTCTGCTACCAATCTATGCGTTCAACAAAAACTTGAATAGTCCCTCCGCAAGCCAGACCAATCTTTTCGATATTTTCTGCTTCGCTAATGCCAAATTCTAGCATCTGAGGTCGTCCGCTCTTGATGACTTTCATGGCAACCTGAATGACTGCTGGCTCGACACAACCTCCACTAACGGAACCGCTCAATTCCCCTTTTTCGCTTATCGCTAGTTTGGCTCCAGGTAAGCGCGGCGCGGATCCTGCCATACTGACAACGGTTGCCAATGCAACCTTCTCACCGTGCGTGCGCCATTTTTCGATATCTGGTAGTACATCACGCATCTTTTTTCTCCAGTTCTGTGTTTTGTGGTATGACCTTACGTTGTATGGATTTACAGGAATTGCAAGGCCTTAGTTGAAGTCCGGTTTGGGTGTACTCCATTCTTTGATCGCTTTACGACGGGAGGCTTCGCTCCGATTTGGTCGACTATCATCGATAGTTGAGAGAATATGTCCAAGCGCTATTAAGCTATCTAGATTATGCGAAGGCAAAAAATCATCGATAAAAGGGAGCGATGTTTTCATACCAACTGTAAGAGGTCGGTAGTCTGGTGAACCTAATAAGGGATTGAGCCAGATCAAGCGATGACAACTACGTTGTAAACGATCCATCTCCTTGTACAAAGTATCTGCATCGCCGCGATCCCATCCATCGCTAATAATCAGGACGACCGCTCCCCTGCCCAACACTCGTCTCGCCCAATGATAGTTGAAAACATGAATGGCATCCCCGATACGTGTGCCTCCAGACCAGTCTTGAACAAGGCTAGTGACATCGCGTACTGCATCATCGACATCGCGTTTCTTTAGCTGCCGTGTGACACGCGTGAGGCGTGTGCCAAAGACAAAGGCTTCGACATTCATCAGACCGTTTGAGATAGTGTGGATGAAGTGAAGAAGCAGGCGCGAATATAGGCTCATCGATCCACTAATATCACAAATAATGACAAGTGGACGCGGCTTTTGTTTGGTTTCGCGCCATGTCAACTCGATCATTTCAGCACCGTATTTAAGATTGCGTCTGACCATACGTCTCATATCTGGATACGAGCCTTTACGAGCAGGTGCTTTACGACGCGTAGTGCGTTGACCAAGTTTCCAGTGCATTTCCGCCATCAGGCGTTTAGCTTCCTGTATTTCTTCCCAGGTATAGTTTTCAAAGTCCTTTTTACGCAATTGTTCGATGGCACTATAAGCCATATTTTGAGGATCACCGAGATCATCCTTGTCGTCATCCTGTTCCTTATCGGTGAGACGAGGACGCTCTGTAGAACGCATCTCGCTACGCAATTCTTTGCGTGGATCACTCATTTTTAGATGTTCCGCCAGTCGCTTGCGTTCAGAAGGTGGTAAGCGCATTTGTTGTTCTGGTTGCTTCGCCACACTACTATTCGTGTTATTGGTTTTCTTATCCAGGTTCGAGCGTATAAACCAGAAATAGTGATACATCTGATTAAAAATAGGTTCCTGCTCGTGGCGGGTTAGTAAACTACACTTAAGCGTAGCGTAGAAATCCTCTTTATTTGTTATGTCAATGATGTTTAACGCTTTGGTCAAATCAAGCACCTGATGAGGTCCAACATTGATACCCGATTCCCACAGCAAACGACTAAACTCTGTCAGACGATATAGCAAGCGTTCTCCAGGCTCAACCGTCTGCACAGTCGTCATTGTTGACTGAGATAACTCATCATCATTAGTGAAAGGCATATCCATAGTTATGATGCTCCTTTTAACGTTTGAAGCATCTGCTTGATGTTGAGTCCTCCCACTTTCAGAATGTCATCTTGATATTTCAGTACTGCTCCTAACGTATCGCGAATAGCATCTTCGGTTAGTTCTTTTTGATCAAGAGCCAGTAAAGAACTCATCCAATCGAGCGTTTCTGAAATGCCAGGGGCTTTATATAGCTCCAGCGTGCGTAGCTCATGCACAAAGTGGGTGACCTGCTTTGATAAGAGCTCTGGCGCCTCCGGCATCCGCGTGAGAATAATCTGGTATTCTTTTTCCATTGAAGGAAAGTCAATCCAATAGTAGAGGCAGCGACGACGAAGCGCGTCATGAATTTCACGAGTACGATTCGAAGTGATAATCACAAAAGGTGGCTCTTTAGCCTGGATCGTACCAATTTCGGGAATTGTGATCTGAAAGTCAGAGAGCAATTCGAGCAGGTAGGCTTCAAATTCCTCATCGCTACGATCCAACTCATCGATGAGTAATACTGGTGCTTTCTGATTGGCCGGATCAATAGCCTGTAAGAGGGGGCGCTGCATCAGGAAATCGGGACCGAATATTTCTTTCATCTCGTTCTGCTGAGTGGTCGCTGTGGTCTCTAAGAGGCGGATATGGAGCATCTGTCGTGTATAGTTCCATTCATAGACTGCCGTGTTTACGTCGATGCCCTCATAGCATTGTAGACGAATCAGGCGTGTATCGAGCAGAGATGCGAGTACTTTCGCAATCTCCGTCTTTCCAACCCCTGGCTCACCTTCCAATAAGAGCGGCTTACGTCTTTTGAGTGAAAGATAGATTGCTGTTGCCAGACTACGGTCTGCAATATAATGTTGTGCAAGCATTGCTCGCTGTACATCTTCAATTGTCGCTAGGTTGTTAAATTGAGCCTGCTCCAACGTAAGCCTCCAGATGAATAAAGAGCGTATTTACAAAGTGAAATCTCTATTATTGTAAGCTATGACTGTTATCAGTGACAATGCTTTGTGTGAAGAATTATACCAGAACCTTACCATTTTTTAAAAAGAGTATATCATCGATCCATACTTCGCCAGCAGTGCGCAGATCGCAGATCATATCCCAATGGAGAGCTGAGTGGTTCAGGCCGCCTGTCTCTGGATAGCTAGAGCCTAATGCCATATGTACTGTGCCACCCATTTTTTCATCGAACAGGATTTGCTTTGTCGCATGCGTGACACCCATATTATTTCCGAAGGCAAATTCTCCCAGATAGCGTGATCCAGCGTCAAGATCAAGCATTTGATGGAGATAATCTTCTCCTTGACGTGCGCTGGCTTCAACGACTCGGCCATCTTTAAAAACCAGGCGTACACCTTCGACGGCTCTGCCATCATAACTGGCAGGAATATCAAATTGGACGACGCCATTGGCGCTGTTTTCGACCGGACCAGTAAAAAACTCGCCGCTAGGAAAGTTGCGTTTGCCATCACTATTGATGAAAATACGATCCTTGATGGAGAGGGTCAAGTCGGTCCCCTCACCCAGTAGATGTACTTTTTCCTTGCCAACTAACCAGTCAACGAAGTGCTGTTGTTGCTTGCCAAGTTCTTTCCAACTCGCAATAGGATCTGGATCATTGAGCAAGCAGACGTTGAAGACAAATTCTTCAAATTCTTTGAGCGACATATTCGCTTCTTGTGCATAGGCTGTGGTTGGATAGAGTGTTCCACACCAGCGGAAATCGCCTGTTTGCTCGCGTTGACGGAAGCGCGTGGCCAGTTCATGACTCGCTTGACGGTATTTAGCACTACGTGCTGACGGAATATTGCTGAGCGATTTGGGATTACCGCTGGATTGGATGTTCAGGCGAGCGTTCGCTTTCTCTGCTAGTGTTTGGGCCAGCGGAGATGGCGTTGTCAGTTGGTTATCATTTCCGTCACGCAGAAGAATCTCTTTAAGCGATTCTAGTTCGATCAAAGGGACCGGATAGGCTCCGACAAGTAATGTTTCACGGTAAACTGCCTCTATTAGAGGGGCAGCCAATGGTGTGGCCTGGATCGCAAGGATGTCCCCTTCTTTGAGGTATAAGCAGTAGTGAACCAGTGTATGTGCCCAGCGCTCAATACGAATATCGTTCATATGGCTGTAATTCTTTCTTGTTTCTGTTTGATAGATGCCTTACAGTGCCTTGAGAACAAGTTTCTGCTCTCGCTCTGCTATGGCACTGATATAAATGCTTTGATCAAATATCAAGCTCGTTCAAGTGCACGCGTGATGGCCCGACGCGTGACGACAGCCGTCATCTGTCGCCTATAATCTTCTGAGCCATGAATATCCGCAACAATGTCTGCGCCTTCTGCTGCATGGCTGCTGGCTTCTGCTATGGTGGCTTGGTCGAGTTTCTTCCCTAGCAAAGCAGTTTCAACCGCATTGGCACGTAATATATAGGTAGCCGCGCCAGTAATGGCAATGCTAGCAGCGGAACAGATACTGTTATCATCGAGTGTGATTACCGCAGCACAACCAGCAATAGCGTAATGTGAGGCTTTATTTGCCAACTTCTCATAAGCAGTGTATATACGTGCAACAGGTAGTGGCAAGCGTATTTCAATCAAAATCTCATCTGGTTCTAGGGCAGTTGTAAAGGTATCTACAAAGAAATCATCAGCAGGAATAGTGCGTTTCCCTGTCGGCCCTTGAACGACCAGTGATGCTCGGAGCGCTAGGATAATGCCAGGTAGATCTGCGGCCGGGTCCGAGTGGGCGATGCTTCCCCCAATCGTGCCACGATTGCGTACCTGTTGATCTCCAATCAGTGAGGTGCCTTCGGGTAGGAGCGGAAAGTGTTGCTTTAAGAATGCTGATTGTTCTATCTGCTTATATGATGTCAGTGCTCCAATCGCAAGTGTATCTTTTTCTTCATTGATGTATGCAAGGCTTGTGATCTTTCCAATGTCGATCAGATGTTCTGGTTGCGATAGGCGTAGCTTCATGGCCGGAATTAGACTGTGACCGCCAGCTAAAATTTTTGCTTCATCGCCGTATTGTTGCAGTAGCGTAATCGCCTCGTCTATCGATTGAGCCACATGATAATCGAATGCTGCTGGTACAGACATGCTTTTTTCTCCTTGTGCGTTTTGACCATCTGTCAGGAGTGCACACGTGTGCTTTTTCAATAGCCGGTTTGCTTTCCCGGTCGCTTTCAAGCTGATGTTATTGCTGCTAAATAAATTGTCACAACTTCTCAGCTTTCATGGGCACATCTACATTATTATTATAAACCACTTTTCTGGATCAGAAAAAGCGCGAAGTATCTTGAGGATGTTTCACATAAAAGGGTACAAAGAGGCAATCCAGAAACGCGATGACAAAGAATGAGAGCTAATTATAGATAACATTAATCCATGTAGCTTTGCGAAGAAAGCCAGGAACTAATCTCCGTTGTGAACTGGGAATGCGCTACTTGGGCTCATATGCTCTGCGGCATCTTGAACGGCTCGTACGATATTTTGATAACCAGTACAGCGGCAGATATTGCCTTCTAGTCCTTTGCGGATTTCGATTTCTGTTGGATTAGGATTATTTTTAAGCAGTTGATAAGAAGCCATGATCATTCCAGGTGTGCAGAAACCACATTGCAGGCCATGTTTTTCCCAGAAACCTTCTTGAATAGGATGAAGGCCACCTTCTGGTGCCAGTCCTTCGATTGTGGTTACTTCACTGTTATCGGCTTGAACGGCCAGGAGTGTGCAAGATTTGACCGCCTCACCATTGAGTAGCACAACACATGCCCCACATTGTGATGTGTTACAACCGATATGCGTTCCGGTTAGATCTAACGCCTCCCGTAAATAATGCACAAGGAGCATGCGTGGTTCGATGTCTGCTTGATGCTGTTTCCCATTAACTGTGATTGTGATTGTGATTGAAGATTTCGTCGTCATCGATAGTACCTTTTCTCTACTAATTGTGCCTTTTTAGCAAGTAGAAAGTGGCTACGTAATATTTCAGTGTAAACTGTTTCTAGAAAAGAATGTGATGTGCTTTCCTAGATGCAAACGCGCACAATAACAAAGTGACTTTCATTGATGAAAAAAGCGTAGCACACGTAGGGTTGGAATGTCAATATAACGAATAGAAGCATCAGAACAAGGAAAATCACTCTCAATAATGTTATCGAGAGTGATTTTCCTTGTTCACTTATACATGGGTACGATTATGGGTTCTATTTGTTACTGGTCAGCGATTGTTTATTTGGTAGATTGTTGGTATTTCCTACAGTATTCTGGGGGGTCTGCGTAGGTATAGTATATGTTGTTTTTGCCGTGTTTTTTGGCTTGGCTGTTGATCCAGCGACGAGCGCAAAGGATGCAGGTCGATCAGTTCCTACAGAGCATGAAACGCTGCCAGAACTGAAAGTAGCCGTAATTAATGACAGCTTATTGACTGCGAATGAATGACCCTGCATAGAGGCATAAGTTGTAGCCAGTCCATCTGATGTCGTGATAGTTTGTAATGATATTGGGGTCGATAGATCTCCCCATTGGATCGTAATGCTCACTGCAGCGCCGGCAATGCCAACAGGGTTTCCCCCTTGTTGGGACACGAACTTTGCATAAATAGGAATGCTACCACCACTGCTGAAGACGGGAGAGGCATTTGTGACCCAGATACCACACCATTGCGGAGGAAGGGTAGGGGTGGGACTTAGTTGGTTGACTTTACTAAAATTAATGGTTGGAGTTGCTTTGGAAGTAGTGGTAGCGGTAGTGGTCGCACCCGCACTAGTGATAGTTGTACCACTGGTATTAGAACCACAAGCAACAATGATAATACTCAGTGTAAGAAGAAGGAAAATAGCTCCATATTTAAAAGAGAGCGAGATTGGAGACGCTTTTTTGGGTTGTTTTTTGATTGTTTTTTTTTGCATAAACCTGTTATTGCCCTCATAAACTTACAATACTGATGAACAGTATAACACATCATACGTTAGGGGTTATCTATTTGTAGACGATTAGCCAAAAAAGTACTATAGCTTGCTTTATGTAGAGGATAAAAGGGGCTAATAGGATTTTGTGTATGCTATACATGAAAAGAGCCCAGGCTTCTTGTTTATGCCTATGCTCTTTTCATGCGGGATAAAAAGTAGATGGATGGATTGTTACTTTACGATAATTGAGACTTTCATACTACCGTGAATGGTGCAATATAAATTGAATGTACCTGACTGGTTGAATGGGCCAATAGTCTGTGTATCACCACCGTTGAATGTTAAATTCACCGTTGGAGCTCCAGGCTCTATCATACTATCGGGAGTTGCACCATTCCATGTACCATTTTTGATGATGTGTGTAACGGCTACATCATCAACGAGATCGAAGTTTATCACCCTTTGCAATAGTTATTGAGGGTACGAGAAATGAAGCGGCACCCATATGTACAGCAGGGTTTTTGGGTATGGTGTCAGCATCGATGACACGGCAAGCTGAAAATAAAACAGTCATAAGCGTAAAGGCTAAAAGGCCGAATAGGATCTTTCTATTCATAGCGCTCCTTGGAGTCCTCCTTGAGAAATCTATTCGTCTCCATGAGATTGTGATAATGACAAGAGTAACCTATCTGGGGACATTCTTAACTATAGCAAAATGTCACCGATATAGCAAAGAGATTAGCCACGTTTGATTGGAAATTTCTTTTTTTCACTGCAACGGGCTTGCAAATGTCTCTGTTTGCATACATAGCTGCTTTGCCTATCTATATTCTCAAGAGTCTATAACGTTCTTTTTTTGTACTTGGTTTTGTCTCTTCCCAAGTGTCTAATATATTTATAGCAAAAATTGATCATTTTGACAAAGAAGAGGTAGATATGTTCAATGTTCCATCATGGTACTTCGGGCTATCTGTATGCCTATCCAGGTATAAAATTTGCGGGAAGAAAACAAGAAACAAGTTCAATATGTCGAACTTGTTTCTTACTGGTAGCGCATACGGGATTTGAACCCGTGATCTCCGCCTTGAGAGGGCGATGTCCTGGACCGCTAGACGAATGCGCCTTATTCAGGTTTTCGGCCTCTATATTGCGATGGGATTTTACTCGCTACATATTAACCCACCATTGCGTTCTTGTCAACCGTTTTTTGTTGACAAATGTTTTTGTTGGCAAAAAACGCAATGGCATTTTGAGCGTTGTCTGGAGCCTCATACCCATATGCATTCAAAAACGCAACTCTCGTTGCTAGAAATGTGCTGCGGCACATTTCTCATTTGAATGCAAGGAAATATCACTGGTTTACTATACGCTGGATTATTCTTAGCGGTGTAGGTCGACGCTAATTGATTTTCCTTTCAGTTTAAATTTAAAAGCGATACGTTGCCAGTTAGCCGGCCAATGTGGAGCAGTTGTGTATTGATCCCTAGTGACACGTAGTCCTGCGAAGCCAAAAATTACTGCTTGCCAGACAGCTCCAGCACAGGCTGCATGGATGCCTTCAGGCGTATTCCCACGGAGGTTTTCAAGATCTACCAATGCTCCTTTTGAGAACATCTGGTATGACTCTTCGATATGACCTAATTCATTTCCGAGAATGACATGTAATGCCGGAGTTAGCGAAGAACCGTAATCGTGGTCAGTAATAGGAAAGTAATAATCCCAATTGACTTGTTTCGTGTGAATATCGAACTCTTGCCTGAGTAACGTCAATAGCATTAAGACATCTGCCTGTTTGACAATCTGGTACTTTTGGACTTCCTCAACGCCCATTATACCCTGGTAAGAGTCTTTGCGTCCCTTGTATTTTTCCTGATCGAGTTTGGCGAGATTGAAGAAGCCATCGAATTGTTCGATCAAGCCAGTTTTGGGATCTATGGGCATTTTTAGATGTTTTTGTACATCTTGCATATGGGCTAGGCATTTTTCCGTCAGATCAAGTTGTTTCGTGAGCACCGTAGCCTTGGTCGGAGATGATGTTTTGAGCCATTGAAATGCGATTAAGGCATTTTTAATGTTATTTTGAGCCATTCCATTTGTATGGGCATTATTATTGACATGCTCATGCCATTCATCGGGCCCAATAACGTTCCTAATCTCGTAATCGTGATTTTGCTCGTTCTTTTCAGCTCGACTATCCCAGAAGAGAGCAGTGCTCAAAAGAAGCTCAACTCCATAGTTGCGCATAAACTCATCATCACCAGTAACCTGCCAATATTCCCAAACAGCATGGGCAATACTGGAGGTGATATGCAGTTCGAGGCGACCATTGAGAACGGGCACGACCTCGCCTGTCTCAGGATGAATGATTGAAGCTGGTGTGGCTTCTTCACCATCGAGCGTACTTTCCCAGGGATATTGGGCTCCTGCATAACCGTTGTTCGCTGCTTTTTTTCGTGCTGCGGGCAAGAGTTTATAGCGATAGAGCAAGAGATTGCGGGCTATGTCTGGAAGTGTATAGATAAAGAATGGAAGCATAAAAATCTCAGTATCATGAAATATGTGCCCACGATACCCGAAGCCTGTCAGGCCTTTGGCTGCTATACTATAGCGACTATCATGATCTGATGCGCTGATGCGCAGTTGATAAATGCTATAACGTATGCCCAGCTGTGCTTTCTCATCACCCTCAATAATGACATCTGCCTGCCGCCAGTAGGCTTTCCAGGCGGCTTGCTGCTTGGCGAATTGAGCATCATATATGAAGGGGGTGGGCGTAGTCGTTGATGTGCCTTCGGCGATCGTGTTGAGTATTTCTTGGTGATGTATAATTGCCGCCTGCAATGGCTCATCCGCATCACGTGAGGAATACATCACGACCGATTTTTCGACGTTCAATGAAGCTCCAGGAGCCAGTGTGCTGGTAAGATGAATACTGGGCTCGTTATCGGAATCGACAAATTCTTTGTGTACATTTGAGGTATCGGTTGTAAAATTCATCGTTTGGACGAGCGAAACCTCGGAATGTTTCGTTTTACTTTGTAACCAGAGTAGATCTGATGTGTGCCCTTGATCCTGGCTATCCCAATGCATGAGATCGTAGTTTCCGACTGCAACATCGAAACTGGCACGTAATACCACATCTACTGGTTGATTGTTTGGCGATTCTTCGATCGTGACACTATATCGAATGATACCTAAGTGCTCATCGGCCAGACTTGCGAACCGATCACTTGTGATCCTGACACGCACGCCCGCAGGACTTTCCCAAAGGATCTTACGTGTGAGTAATCCTGTCTGTAGATCAAGGGTTCGTGTGTATGCCAGCAACTTCCCCCTATCGAGTTTGAAGCGCTTGCCATTGACAAATAACCTAATACCTATCCAGCTAGGAATGTTGGCGAGTTCTTCTTTAGCAATCGGAATATCATCGAAGACCCCAAATAGTAAAGTTGCTGTAGTCTCATGAGGATAACCTTCTTCGAAAGTACCACGTGTACCAAAATAGCCATTGCCAATCGTGAAAACGGTTTCTTGACTATGGATTTGTTTCTGGTTGGTGTTAAATGAATCTTCGATTACTTGCCAGGGATTTTTCACTGCACACCCTCTATTCTCTTCACTTTTTTGCAAAAGAGTACCTTTTGCAGATAATTACTCATTTGGTAGTATATCTTTCAAATGTACCATTTCCATACTCGGAATTACACGATCCGCTCGATGGAAGCGTGTAACGGGGCCAACACCCAATGCATACATGCCTGCAGTTTTGATTGCTTCGATGCCAGCATCAGCATCTTCGATGCCTAAACAATTGGTCACAGGTGTGTGAATAAGACCAGCTGCAAACACAAATATATCCGCCGCTGGTTTGCTATTAACGACGCAATTTCCATCGGCAATTCCATCGAAAAGATCGATAATATTCAGGCGCTCAAGCACCGTCTGACAATTTCTGCTAGCCGAAGCCACTGCCGACTTAATACCCGCCTGTCGTATCTCCTGCAATAATTCTCTACCACCGGGGATCAGCTCACCAGGTGTCATTGTTTTAATCAACTCATTATAATAATCATTCTTGCGCTTCATCATCTCCTAAATCTTATCTTCTGAATACTTGCGATTACGAGTAATATACGCTAATGACTCTCGTCGTCCAACACCGCGAAGATGAGTATCATTCTCCTCGCGCGTAAAGGGAATACCCTCTTCATCTGCCAGTCGTTTCCAGGCTCGATAATGGTATTCCGAAGTATCTGTTAAAACACCGTCAAGATCAAAAAGTATTGCTTTTACCTTTGGCATAAATTTCCCCTTTTGCTATGATTGTAATCCTCAAATGTCCATGTTGAGTTAAAGGCCTTTTGCCTTCTATTTTTTAAACGTTAAAGATGTAAAAACGTGGACAATAAAAAGCCTGAAAACGACAGATTTTCTTTTGTATCTCAAAAGATTTATTATACGATAAATATTTTATAATATTTGACAGATTAGAATGTTGAAGAATTGCGTTATTTTTTTAGTGAAAGTGAAAATAAACATCGCTGCCTGATGAGAGATTGTATTGCCAGATACGTTTATCCTTATAGGAACATATTTGCCCGCTGGGCAAATTGTGAAGATTTTTATGTCATTCTTCCTATCAGAGTGTCTTAAACTGAAAGGAATGTTTTGATCGTATAGTATTGATGAGGGGCATTTTGGAATTAATTGAGATGCATTGACTCCTCTGAAAGTAATAAAAAACAATCCGAAAGGTTGGAGATTTTCTATGACAACACCTGTGCAGATTGGTTTGCCGCAATTATTGTTATTTATCCTTTTAGTGATCGGAATTTTCTTATTCATTTCAGCTCTGATGGGACTGCTTGGTGGCAGACGAGAAGCCGAGATTTTTGAAGATGAGTATGGACAACGCTATAAACGTTGGAGAAGACGTAAGCGTGAGCTGCGTTGGAAGCGGGGCACAAGTGGTGTGCTGCTATTAGTGCTATCGATCAGTTTACTCTGGCTCACATTGGCTATTCAGAGCTACCTCGGTCTGACAAATGATGTGAAAGTGGCACAGGTGCAGGCCACTAGTTTTAGCAACAACAGTAATGTCATGAGTGTGCAGCTGGTTATGCTAGATGACAAAGGGAAACAAGTTTCAGATCAAACGTATGAAATGAATGGAGATCGCTGGCTGCTAGAATGCGATATGGTCAAATTCCCCTCTTGGATGAATATTTTTGGTGTTCACTCAAGTTATAAACTCACGCGTTTGGAGGGACAATATAGTGATCCCAATTTAGAGAGCCAATCCAAGCACACAGTTGTCACACTTAATGGAGGAGATGGGGATTTCTTTAAGTCTATTTATAAGCAAGCTTGGTCTTCGTCCTTTGTGGATGCTGCCTATGGCAATGCTGTCTTTGAACCGGCAGATAATCAAACCTATGACATCTATGTGTCACAGACTGGATTATACGCCAAAGCAGCTGGAAAATGACGATATGATGCACTGATAGCATAAAAAACTTCCTATCCCACAGAAATAGGAAGTTTTTTATGCGTTTTTTGCAAGATGATCTCAAGATGATCTTAAGGTGTGGCTCGACGCATAAACAAGTCGACGATACCTAAGGCGGCTGGAATCTGAGCGCAGGTGGCTAGTAGAAAGTACATGAGTGTGTCCAGGTGAGGCTTTTCTATCATGTCATAGATGTAATTACCTAACCATACCCCGAAGAGCATCCCAGCACCGGCTGGTAACGCTAAGAGGATCATCCATAGTCCTGTGTGCCAGATAGCAAATGTGCCAATACCAAAAACAATACCAGTCAATACAAGCACACGATTTTCTTTAAAGCTACTATGGCTTAAGGCGGTGTAGACAATCACAGCAAGGAAGAGTGGAATTGGTATCCAGAGTGATGGCTCTTTGAGTAAGATTGGGAAGATGTCTATGATTTTTTTGACACCATTATAGTGTAAAAAGTAGAGGGTGTACCAGTCACGTCCCATCAATAATAATGACCAGAGGAATGGCCCGAGCAAGAATACACGTTTACGGGCATCCAGACGGCGTAGTAGCGTGAGCGCAGTACCGGCAAAGATAGCTGCAACGATGATGAATAATGGATGGGTTTGACGAGTTAGCGCGAAATGCTCATAGATGCGATACATATGCTGTATTGAGGGCTCTGTTTTGACAATTGGAATACTTTTAAGCGCATTGACGAGATGCGGTGAATACATTAAGTAGAATGGTCCAAGGACGGCTGGGCAGAGAAATTCAAGAATAAGTAAAGCCATAAAGAGATTTGTAATCCAGTGAGGAGGGTAATACTTGCGAAAAGCCAAGCGGGCTGCTACAAAACCTAGAATGATAGTAAGCCACGACCAGCCAAGCATACAGTGTGGTACTGACCACTGCGTCTCGTCAAGGCCATAAGTTGAGTGCCAGAAATTGTCGAAGAGAATGGTAATGGTCAGTGCTACTAAACCGCCGCCAAGCACGACCAGCGAGCCTGCAATCTCAAATGGTAGGAACGGGAAACGAATACCCGACCCATACCAGATGCGCAAGCGCGGCGAAAAAGCAATAAAAGCAACCAACATCGCTGTCATTGTGGTCATCACGAATACAAAGAAATGTGGTGGTGACCAGAAGGTATCGAAGCGTACTGTTGCATGCCAGTAGCGATCCCAGAGTTTCCCCGCCCCCGTTGAAGCAAAAAAGATGCCAAATGTGAGCCATAAGAGTAGATAAGCCCGAACTCGATCCTTCTCTGATCGTTTCGCCAACATCGGCGCTGTTTGAGATGGGCCCTTAATTTCAGATGATGAGAAATCAGCAACGGGTAACTCTGCCATTGGAGTTGTTTGCTGCATACGATTACCTACTTTCTCTTCCTTCACATATAGTGATATGCGTAGAAGGAAGGGATGCTAGCTCTTCTGTTTTCCCCGGGGTGGAAGTCCTGAATGAGCCTCAGGACTTCTCCGCGAAGGGAAGCAAAATCTCTAAAGATGCGTGTAACCTTCTTTTTGTAACTATTGGTTATATGTATCGACATCCATGACCTGAATATTAATCGTCACCATGGAAGTAAACAGCCGATCCATAGCCTTCATAAACCATACGAAAGCCTGGTGGAGGAAATGTGAAGCGGTTATTCTTGGTGACGCCACCCTGATAGCCTCCATTATCGGTAACTAACCAGACGCGATTATGACTGGCAAGCACATTCTGGAAGTCTTGTGGATTGAGCATTGGATGAGCACCTGAGGTCGTTTCAATGACGTTTTTGTTGTTTTCAATCAAAAACAGGGCACGGTCAATCGAGAAGTAGTAATCGACTTTCCCGACATAATACAGGATTGAGACCGCTGGCGCGATAGTAACCACCGTATCACCTGTTTTTAGATGTTTTTGCATGTATTGGCCAACATTATTGTAGTCCGCAAAATGATGTCGATAGCTTAGCCCTAGTGCCCTGCTGATGAACAGATTATAGTTACTCAATGGCAGTACGGAAAAGATGAGCAGACTGAAACTGAGTATGGCTACCATGCTCATCAGGACAATACGTACAGGGAGTGAGACACGTGGATATGAGTTTGTCGTCCCGCTGCTAAAGGTGAGATGCGGTTTGGCGAAACGCCAGAGCAGGTTAAGAATGCTCCAAAATGCGTAAGCTCCCATCATATAGTAGAGAGGGAGTAGCGGATAGTAGTAGCGGTCCGCCTGCATTGTAAACAGGAGAATGAGTGTACTACTGGCAAGCAGTAAGAATAGGGCACAGTAACGTGGACGGCGATCCTTGTGCAAAAAGGCCAGGATACAGCCCAAGACCGTCAGCAGAGAGTTGATAATTAACCAGGGTTGAGTAAGCAACCATGGCGCTATGGTGATTTTGAGTGTTTTGACCAGGAAGAGCAATCCAAAGTAGTAAGGAACATTATTGAAACTAGGTTCAATTTGTGGCTGGCGACTCTGATCAGTGGCAAATGTTGGTGGATGTGACCAGAAGACGACCAGTAATTGGGTAATGATTATAGCACAGGCGATCAAAGCTGGAATCCACCAGTGCTTTCTGCGCAGAATTGATGGGATACCGAACGGTCCAGTTCGTGTCGCTAGTAAGCCGCAGCAAAGTGCCGCTGGGAGAATAATAAAGTTTTCCTCATGGCTAAAGTATGCCAGTATCAGACATCGTAATGCCAGGTAAACAGGACGTTTTTTCTCACGGAGCTGAATGGCTCGGTAAAGCATATAGACGGCAACGATTACCATGAATTGGGCTTGCTCGTACATACGCGTCTGACGTGACCAGATTAAAGCGTAGGGTGAGAATGCGAGCATTGCAGTTGTCAACCAGGCTATTCTGCGGTTGAAGAACTTTTGTGTGATCAGGTAAAGCATAGGAATACTGATCAAGTATTCAGCCAGACTGACTATGCGTGGTATTACCTGGCCAGATGTGCCAAAGATGAACATCACTACAGCTAGCAGGTAGGAGTATAGCTCTCCTTTCGGATAGACGAAGCCGGATGGGAAGGCCGGAAAGCCCTGGCTCATGATATTTCTTGCCGCGTTATAGCTGGATAATTCATCTTGCCAGAATGGTTCATATCCGAGGTTATAACACGTCATGGGAATCGCTAGCAAAAGGATGAGAAACAGGCCCCAGTTCTGACGTGACCAGTCTAGGAGGCGTTGATGCCATCGCTTTGGTGTTGGCGTCTGCGTCGTTTCTTGTTCGGCTGCGAGGTAGCGTAAATTGTCGTTTGTTGCTTCCAATTGTTGGGCGTTGATTATCTGGTTCAAGCGCTGTATCTTGCGTGCATAAAGCCAGAGTCCTAATGCGCTACAGCCGACAAGCAATATAAGTAGCAGACCCCAGAAACGTGTATAGGGAAATGGTTGTGATAAAAGTGGCTCTCTCGCAAGCACTATGAGCAATGCTTCGAGTGTCAATGCAGGCAAAAAGATCAAGCTGGCAGCTTCAAGGGCTGCGTTTCGAGAGGCATAGACGCGCCGTCGTAGCACAAGCGCCATGAACAACCAGACGGCCAGGACAGCAATTGAGCTATATATAAGCGTTTCTGCAATCAGCATTGGCGGCATCATCTGCACGTTACGTGGTATATTGTTATCGGGTAGGTAGTAAGTACTGCTGGCTCCCGGTCGTTCAATGGGGATAGGGGCAGACCATTGTTGCGTATCACCACTAGCGCGTGTCCACTGGGCACTTGCTTGATTTGAGGCATGCCATCCCTCATCATGAGCAAGAAGATTCTTTGTAGAAGATCCATTACTCAGCAGAAGATCCATTGAGAATGCACTTTTCAGAGCATCCAGTCCAACCTTGGCTGTACTTGTTCCAGGAGATTGCACATGTACCGCAATATTATTCTCACCCGTGTGCAGGTAAGGTGTGACATCATAGGCTCCTGTAATAAGTCCTGTCTGATACGCGATTGGTGCCCCCGTATCATCGAGCGAAGTTGCTATCGGTAGATCAGGTACAGGAGGTTGACTGGCCAATTGCATATACTGATGATCATTAATAAAGACATTTGCAACACCGTTCGCAACTATACGCAGAAACACCTGATCTCTTTGAGCCGGCAGATGAATTTGGCGTACAAAGTAGCCATCCTGACCATTATTCGCGCTGAGCCAGTGACGTGGTGGCGGATATGTATAGATGACTGGATTCACTGTGAGCAGTGGATTTGTGGCAGGTAGTGGCGTGACTAGCTGGGATGGCGGCCATTGCGTTGTATCAAAATTGGGTAGTGTCCAGGTAAGATGCGTAACAGCATTACGTGGATGAGCTAGAACCGTTCGTCCAGTAGCATGCCAGCTAGCATTTGTTCCGATATAACGGGTTATGTTACCCCAGGTAGCTCCAATGCTGGCGCGCAGTTGTGGATTTTGTTTGTCAGCATCAACTATGCGGATACCAATGGCATTTGTGCCAGATGTCAATGCTAAATCTATATCATACATGTAGGTTCTAGGCGCCTTACCAACGACAAAATCCTGTGCGTTGGTTCCGATAAAAATGCCATTCGCATAGACGCGAAACACCTGATTTGCGGTAAGCATGATAAATGCGTTATCAGGCAGTGTATCAAAGTCCGCGATATAACGATAGTAGGCTACAGGTGACGTGATATCTACTGGTTGTATCCAGCGAGCGTCCCCCCATGATGGTGCATACGTTGTTGGTTGTGGCACAAGGAAGTATTGATATGCGAACCAACTTGTACCGGTACAAGCCAGAAAGAGACAGCACCATAGGGTGAAGCTAGTCAGACGTTGTTTGATTCGTTGCATAGCTTGTATCTGTAACTTCCCGCGTAATGACTGCGTCAAATTTTTCTGTTTTGAAGACGTTACGCTCATAACCTTTCTCCGTATCTAGCGAGTAATGCCGTTAGGCGTTAACGCATTCCCGACATATACTGGCGAGCGGTATTGTTATGGTAGGTGGGATCGAAATCCTGTGCTTTATACAGATACTCGCGCGCGTTAACAAAATCACCTGAGCCAAATCTACTGATTGCAATATAGGTATAGGCAGCCGATTGGAGCTCAAGGCTCCGATTGCTATTCAAGACCATGCGCATATGTGCTTCACATGCAGAGTAGTTGTGCAGGTCGCAGAGAATGCGTCCGGCCGTAAATTGCGCATAAAAATTGTTCTGATTGATACTAAGAATTTCATCTAGCCAGGGTAGCGCTGGCTCTTCACGTATTAAGCGGGTCTGTTTTAGTCCTTCGAGAGGCTTTCCCATTTCTGCTAGCTTTGCTAGCGAGAGACTCATTTCGTCTCTGAGCCAGATGGTATGTGGATAGGTATTCCAGACGTTTTTCAATTCTCGATACGATGTATAGATGTCATTTTGGGTCAGGTAGTAGTTGCCGAGGAATGCCTTACTCTCGGCATCAAGCTGATAAGGATGTAGAAAGTACAAGGCTTGACCGCGTTCGATATGATAGTCTGGTAACATATCCAATGATGGATTGAATAGCTGTGCACGATCCAGCCATGAGAGTGCATTCGTATAATTTCCTGTATGTAACATATGTTCGGCTTGATATTCACTGACAAGAGCAGCGGGTGCCCGCCCCAACAGGATAAGGCTTAGTAAAATCACTCCACAGAGCACAATGTGACGCTGCCTATGCGTTACCTGTTGGGGCCAGGCCATGATCGATTGGGAACGTGGCAAAATTGCGCGTGTCACCAGCATGATGAGCGTACAAATCAATGGCACAAAAATGCCTATTCCGGCCTGATCGAGTAGCATGGCTGCTCGACCAGTCATGTGCAATTGATGTAAATCGAATGGAAGGATAGGCATAAATTCTGGTGCAAAGGCATAGCCGAAATGAGAGCGAGCCAGTTCAAGTTGTATTTGGTTTCCTGTCACTTCAGCAATCATACTCATATCGACAACAAGAAATTGAAAGAGAAACAGTAACGGTGGAATAAGACACAACAGCCCTGCTTGTCTATAGCATCTCGTGGGCGAAATTTGTGATGTCATAAGCAATCTGGACGGATCAGCACTACGTTGTGCCAGGTACACGCTCCAGGTCTGTCTACTGACGAAAAAGATGTAGAGCGCACAACAGGTGCATAATGTTCCATAATTCAATACGCCCAAGCGTAGCTGCCAACCGAGATCAACCGGTATTTGCCAGGCCATCAAAGGTGTCCCGTCCGGATCGTTGAACCAGGGGAGTATGCTTGACACAAGCATCAATACGCCCGCAATCCCTGGCAGAATAACCCGGTACGGTGCCCAACTACGACGCGCAGACCAGGGCCGGTTAGACATATCCATATTCTTTCCCCCCCATTCTTAGCCTTACTGCTCAACGGTGTTGATCTTGATTGCCTGCCCCTGATGGAGCCGGTTCAATGGGAGGACAACAATCTGGTCGTTGGGCGAAAGTCCACTGTCGATATAGAAGACGTTTGGTGCACTCCCGACAACATGAACCTGATGCATATACGCATGTCCGTTGTGAACCTGAAAGACGGTTGACTCAGTATCTGGGTTGAGGACGGCAAGACGTGGAACTACAAAAACCATTTGCTGGCCTTGTACACGTACAAAGGTGCTCATTCCAGGAAGCAATGCCTGTTGCGTATTCGTTACACTGACATCAACCTGGAAGGTATCAGTTTGCGGATTCGCTTGGGGAATGATCGCTGTCACTTTCCCGTTTAGGTTTAGATCAGGTAAGGCCGATGGCACGACTTGTGCCGCCGCATTAATCTGTACCTGTTGCAAATTGGAGAGTGGTAATTGAGTATGTACCAGTAATGATGACTGATCCATTAGTGTCATAAGCACAGCATTTGCACTAAAGTTTTCACCAGGATTGACAAGGACTGTAATGACGATGCCGTTTACTGGTGAAACGAGGCTCCCATTATGCAATGTCATGCTATTTGTCTGAGCAGTGAGCGCATGGTAGTGATTGTTAGCAATCTGATATGCCTGTTGAGCTGCTGCCACAGCAATGGGGTTGATTGCTACATTTGTAACTGAGTCCAAGTAGGCCCGCGCTGCAGAGACATTGCTTGCTGCTTGTTGTATTTGTGCATTCAGTTGTGATGTATCAAAGTGCATGAGTGGCTGATTTGGTTTCACATGATCACCAGGCTTGACCATAATATTGAGCACGTGTTCTGGCAGGGGAAATTGGACGTTAAAGCTTTGTTTGGCAGCTACAATGCCACCTCCGCCAACGTTTGTGGAGACTTTTTGCTGTCTACCAACCTTGAATACTGTTACTTGCTGAGTAGCAAGGAATGAGTACCATAATGTATAGGTGATCGCTCCTAGCAGCAGGATAAGAGCGAGGAAGAAGGTAACTGTTAGGTAACGTGATCGTTTTGGCAGTCTTCGGAATTGGTCCGTTGAATTATGGATAAATGTTAGCAAAGAATGTTGTATTTCCATTGCTTTCACGCTTTCTTCATCCTTATCAGGTATTGAGTGTGCGCTGGACGTATAGTTGAGATGGTCAGGAAGAACTTGAGAGCATCTTTTGTCCAGCACAAATCTCTCTATCACTGAATTGCCATATGTAGGTAGCATTATGGTTTAACTTGGCTTTCTTTCAGCGCTTAACTGGATAAGCCAGGCTTTATTGTGTTTGAGTGAATAGCTTAGACAGGATATCCCTGTGTTGTCATCTGATGAGAAATTTTCCTCTCATTTGTAAGCAGGTACATGCTACTACCTATAATTGCGAAGAAAATCCCTTGTACATCCATTAATAGAATAAGTGTTGCAGCAGTGACTTTGTCCACATGCATTGTTAAGAAAATGTTTATAAAGGCATTTTCTCGTAAACCATAACCATTAATGGTCGTGGGCACAAAAGAGATTAAAGAGACTAATGGGACAGCTACCAGGTAGAAAGGAAGCGGAATTTGCATATGCAGAAGCATAGCAAATGCATAATAATTAAGCGTTGCACTGATATGAAAAAGGAATCCATAAGCTGTAGCGACACACAACGCACGCGGATGCTTGAGACTTTCACGAAGCGTGAGGCCAATATTCAATAGCGATGTAACAAGTCGATAGTGCGTCCATTTTCCTTTAATCCATTTTGGGAATATTGTCACGGCCAAGTAGATGCAGATGAGTGCCGTACACATTCCCAGGCAAGCGAGCACGAAGGTAATCGTTACCCAGAGAGCAAACATAGTGTGCCAGATGATTAGTGTGGGTATCGAGACGAGCACCATACCGGCAAAGCCGGTGACACGACTCATAATTACCGCACTGACTGAACCTCCTGGATTGCGTCCCTCTTTGCCGACGTGGTAGGCTTTGATGACATCGCCGCCCATGCCAGTCGGCAAGAAGTGATTGAATGCAATTCCAATGAGATAAAGATTGATCAGGCGTCTCAGATTGATATGAATACTCTCACCATGTAACAGACTCTGCCATTGATATGAACTAAGTATGATCCCGATAAACCCTACAATCACTGCTACTACTAGTACTCCATCGTCAAGGTGTTGCAATTTCTGTAGGACGTTTAACCAGGAAAAAGATTTAAATTTAAAGAGGAATGCGAGGAGAAGAAGAGTACATCCAAGACGCAAAACAAATTTGAGCCACGTATAGCGCTGTTTTTGGGATTCATAAGCGGCTTTAAATCCATCTGGGATGTATCATCGGAATCTGGCGGAACAACTCTTTGAGGTAATGGTATGCTCATCGCACCTCCATTTATTCACTGTCCAGGAAACATCGACGTTTTTACATAGGTGATGTCGATGCTCCCTGGAAACCTGACATTGACTAGGCTGATTGAACGAGGTGATAGAGTGAACGTGCATATTCGAATTCATCAGCCAACCCCTGGTGTAAAGATACTAGGGGTTGATAGTTTAAGTAGTGTTGAGCAAGTTTGGTATCTGCGAATGTATGTCGTACATCTCCGTGTTGCTTCTCTTCGAATGTGACATTTATGGTGTTGCTACTCACTTCAGCGAGTATATCGATGACACTTCTGAGTGTGACTCTTGAGCCACCAGCAATATTCATAACCTGTCCAATGGCAATCTCTGAGGTTGCGGCGCGGATATTTGCCTCGACGACATCTGAAATGAAGGTGAAATCGCGTGTTTGATAGCCATCATCATAGATGCGAATTGGTTCATGATCAAGTATCGCTTTACAGAACTTATGGAAGGCCATATCTGGTCGTTGACGTGAGCCGTAGACAGTAAAGTAGCGTAACGATATGGTGGGAAGATTGAAGTTATGATGATAGAGTGTACAAAGATTTTCGGCAGCCAACTTGGTTACACCATAAGGTGAGAAGGGACGGAGCTGCGTATTTTCTTCAATCGGAAACGTCATCGCATCACCGTAGACAGAAGAGGACGAAGCATAGATGATACGTTTGACTCCACCAATGCGTAAAGCCGTTTCAAGGAGCCGTTGTGTGGCTAAGACGTTGCATTCAGTATAGCGAGCAAATTCCTCACCCCAACTAGCGCGAACTCCGGCCTGTGCTGCCTGGTGAAAAATCCAGTCTGCACCCTCTATCAGTGTTTCAAGCGGCAGATGAATCAGGTTACCTTCAATAAATGTGAAGGTATTCCATGAGCGCGGCCCTTCTAGATTTTTTTCTTTGATCGATCGATCATAGTAGTCAATGAATGCATCAATTCCACAGACCTCATGCCCATCTGCCAACAGACGCTCTGTCAGATGGGAGCCAACGAAGCCTGCGGCACCCGTAACTAAGCAGCGCATGATGTTCTCCTTTGTTAAATTGTGATGACTCACGTTCTGGTGTATACATTGATGATTTTTTAAGCCTGCATGCATGGCAACTGATCCTGTGATGACAGGCTATGCCGCAACTGCAAGCAATTCAGCATTAAATTCTGCCTGTACATGGGAGCTTTTCTTGAGAAAGACATTCCAGCTATAATGTTCTTCTGCAAACCGTCGTCCATTTTTGCCCAGCATCTCTGCTTGCTGTGGATTGAGTAAAAGGTCTATCGTTCCTTGTGCCAATCCTTCTGCCGTAGGCGGTACCAGAAGAGCGATTTCAGATGAGAGTACTTGCGTTTGCGAGTAAATGTCGGTTGCTAGGATCGGCTTGCCTGAGTGAAGATATGTATAGAGCTTGAGGGGCGTGTTGGTCCCTTTACTGCGTGGGCTGACCAACACATCCGCTAATGCCATATATTTTGGCATCTCAACCAGTGGACGCTGTCCGACAAAGCGTATCACGTTGTGGATATCTAACTCTTTGGCTTGCGCATAGAGACGTTCAATCTGAGCAGGTTGGCCACCAACCAGGACGTAGTTGACGTCTGGTAAGATTTTATGGACGGCGGGTATACTTCGAATTAAGCGATCGATACCCTGATAGCTTTCTAAGGTACCCGTATAGAGTAGAACAGGCCCTTTTCCTAGATTGAGTTCTTGTCTGGTTTGTGCAACTTCATCGGGATGTGGCATCGGTAGGTTCTCGTCGACGGCCGAGTTCTCAATCATATAGATGGGCGTTTTCGTGCTCATATTCCTAGCCGTAGTTTCTATGTCGGGGCAGATTGCAATGACGCTATGTGCTTTCTTGACAATCAGTTTCTGTAAAAACTTGGCCATATGAATAATGAATGGATTTGTTGTGAATTCAGAACTGACAATCTGCTGTGAGAGGTCTGAGTGCATGTAGTAGAGATGCTTACGCCCAAAGATGTACCCTAAAAGAACACCTATGATACCTGCCTCTTCATGCGTGTGAAGGCAATCATAGCGCATGATACAAAGACGCCAGAATGTAAGACAAAAGACAAGCAGATCTAATGGGAATTTTACCATTGAAGGGCCAACTTTAATCTGATGGATACCGGGAATTGATGAGATGCGGAAAATGCGTAGTCCTGGTAGATCTACTGGTTTTCCAATATGATAGGTAACAAGATCAACTGTATGGCCCATATGTAAAAGGGCTTTGATATGATGATAGATGGCAAATGGCGCTCCTCGTTCTTCTAAGAACGGCTGAGGCGCAATCATCAGAATTTTCACCGCATTTCCTTTCTGATTTTTCTCGGAAAACGAGTTTTCATCCCAAGTGTGGTGTAACCCCGATATGAAAGCCTCGTCTTATCTATATGTACTGATAATTGGTCTACTCTTTACGAATACTCATCGATGTAAGACAATATTGTCTTTGTCCAGTCAGATCTGGCGATGGTTGTTTCTGTGATTACACATTTGATGCGTTTTTCAATTGCTGGAGAGGCTTTCGACTTTGCCGTTCCTCTGCGCTTTGGGTAATGTCGAGTCTTGCGTTTGAGGCTCGAAAAGCCGAATCGTTTTGTTTTGATCTGGTTGTATTTGCTTGATTGTATAAATTGGTTTTTCTTGTATTTCATAATAGGTACGTGTGAGTAGCTCGGCAATCAAGCCACTAATAATGCTGAGCAATCCGAAGCCTGATAAGAGCAGCGATATTGGTAACAACGGCGTTCGCTGGCGACGCGTTGAGGTCGGAAAAAAGCTACGTCCCAATGCATAGAGCCCTGTGCTGATTCCCAGTCCTAATGAGGTGAGACCTGGTATTCCAAAGGCGTAAAGAGGTTTGGTACCAAAGCTACCTAGGAATTTCAGCGTGGTTAAATCGAGTATCACGCGAATGACACGGGAAATGCCATATTTTGATTTTCCAAACTGCCGTGCATGATGTGCAACTGCTAACTCAGAGATCTTTGCACCGTAAAGCGCTGCATATGCAGGAATGAAACGATGCATTTCACCATAAAGATGAATATGACGGAATATTTCATAACGATAGGCTTTAAGTGTACAGCCATAATCGTGTAGGTGTACTCCTGTTACTTGAGAGATGAGCTTATTGGCAAGCAGCGATGGGAATTTTCTGCTCCACTGGGCATCCTGACGATTTTTACGCCAGCCGCTGACGACATCATAGCCTTCTTCAATCTTTTTGAGTAGACGTGGAATGTCGATAGGATCATTTTGCAGATCTCCATCCAGGAAGATCAGGATTTCACCATGGCTTTGCTCCACTCCAGCAGCCATCGCCGCTGTCTGTCCAAAATTGCGACGGAAACGTATAATGTGTACATGCTCATCATGCTCGATTAGTTGGCTAAGTTGCTGGAATGTAGTATCACTACTACCATCGTCGATATAGATGATTTCATATGAAAAATTCTGTTGTACTAAAACATTATGAAGACGTTCGTGAAGATGAGGAATACTTTCTTCTTCGTTGTAGACAGGAATGATGATGGACAGGTATGTAGATCGTGTATCATTCATATTATTCACAATTACCCCCTTGATGCTCGCTATACCACTTTTCGAACGTTGTGTATAGCGTCTTTTTTATGCATGTGGTACCCATTTAGATGAACCGATAAGTTTGCAAAACTTAAAATGTTTTGGACTACATTTGCCTTTCTTTCCTTAAGAGGACAAGATAATAGTAGAGGTATTGGTTTATTGGTATGAGAGATGTCTGTGGGAGATCTCTGTATACAATACAATCGCCATCTCAACAGAGATACTTTAGTGGTTTGATTTATGATGAAGTAGATATTGTCTCTATTGGATGTGTTTGCGATGTACCAGAGCATATTTCTGCGATGTGGTGCTATTCTGTTGGAGGATTGTTGCGGGTGATTCCTACGCGATATTTGATGTCGTAGTTTAAGATAAAATCTAATTCAGTAGAACTGAAACCGTAGTGTTGCGCGAGGAGGTTGTCAATTGCGTCGATGATGGCTTTTGATTTTCGAGCATAAATGGTGTAACTACCGGTCTGACCACGCTTTAAATGCTTGGCATGATGGCCAAAGTCTTCCATCAGTTGTTGACTGTATTTTTGGAGTTCCCCGATCAATTTAGGATCATCTGGATACGTAAAGCGAAAGCCAAAGAGCATGTAGTCTTTGAGATTGAATGTATCAAATGTAATGGTGTAATACCACCAGAATAGTGAACTATTGAAGAGGGCTACAAAAATGTCACGATGATACATTTCTTGGAAAAAACATTGTTTGTTGGAGGTGGTATGGTACGGCCAAGGGAAGTTGACAAAAACTTTCCAATATAGCCCTCCAGCGGTACGATAATACATCGCGTTGGCATTGGGTGTGCGCGAAATATATGTGCTCACCGTTTGATGTGTGAGAAGTCTATTTAAAATAATATCCTCACAGTAATGACTTAATTTTGGATAGTAATGGCGGTTGGCTGGATCAGTGTGAGCCGTAATACGATGGTATATGAGATGTGAAAAGAGAAATGGGCGTTGACTGTGTGTCCACTTCATTAAATGAGTGCTGAAGCGTTTTTCTGGTCCTTTGGCCTTTGCAATGTATATGGCGGTTGGAATGTTTGCGACCTTTCCTCCCGAGAAAAGCATCGAGGGACGAAAATGATAGAAGGAGAGCCAGCTAATTGGAAACCAACGGCGAAAAGCTTCTAGAAAAGGTTGCATGTTTTTGGTCGCGAAGGCAGCCAGAGGCAAAATCATACCCTGCCGACCTCGTGGGGAGAGAAGTTGATGGCTTCTTTCAACGACACAGGTATAAAGGTTGGCGCAGACACGAGTAGTAAAGTGATTGAGTGAATATGGGAAGGTTTGGTTTGTGTATTCTACATATGGTGGGTTGCCTATGATAATGCTGAAGCCTCCCTGCTTTAAAATCTCCTTGAATGCTTGTTGCCATTGAGACGTTGACGTTGGATCAGGCTGAGTTATTGTCATCGGGATGGATGGATGTGTTGTTCGCTCCTGATCATACATCTTTGCCAACGTATTTCCTGTGTGGATATTATGCTCGATATCTGGCAGAGGCTCAATATCTTGCGCTTGTTCGACTTGTGCAATCAGTGTCAAGAAGAGATGGAGTTTGCAGATTTCCGTTGCCTCTTCCATCAGATCAATACCATATAAGTTTTTGGTAACAATCGTTTTTAGAATCTTATAGCGACGCGTCGATTCCAGGGTCGACATTTCTATGAGGATGGATTGGCACGCTGGATGGTCGATGTGCGTTTGGATCTGATCCAGGCAAGCTTCATAAAGTGGGAGGAGTGTTCGCAAGGCTGCCAGAAGAAATGCACCAGATCCACAGGTAGGATCAAGGATAGTCATCGATGTGAGTTGTTGATAACAGGTCAAAAGTAGCACAGGATCAACAATCGATTGGATAAAGTCGATGGCGAAGCGGTTGAGATAAAGGTTATACGAAATGAAGTCATCAATTGTTCTTATTTGTCCTGTGCTTAGGAGTTCCTTGACTTCTATATATGCGTTACGGCGCTGTATGTATTCGTATGGAGTTTCATCAGGTAAATATGTAGGGCTTGCCATCGTTTCAGAAATATAGCGTTCTGGCGTTGTTTGCAGAGGATACCAGATGGGGCTTTCGGGTGCAAAAATTTCTGGATGTCGTTGGGCGAGGATATCAAAGAAGTAAGGTATAATCGTACTACTAGCAATATAATCTGTAACATCTTCTCTTGTATAATATGCTCCCATTTGTTGTTGATTGACATATTGCTCGAAGATGTATCCTAACACGTCGGGCGTAAGTATGTTTTTTCCTTTGGGCGGCGGCGCATCTAAATGCCAATGATAAAGGTCAAAGAAGGTGAATATGCGCTCGAAAGCTGTATCTGGAATGATCAACGTTGGATGTTGATATTCGATCTTGCGCCGTGTAAATAAGCTTCCTCCGAGGTACGGAACCTCTCCAAGGAGTTTCCTGATGTCTGGAGCACGTTCTGATGATCCCAATCCTTGATGAAAGAGGATGAGAAGGAATGAACGGTAAAATGTATCTGGACCAGTATGATATCTGGTTGCTTGAAGCCTGTGTTGAAGATAATGGATATCTCCATCGAGTAAATTTCGCTCTTGGAGAAAATAAAGGAACATTAGACGATTAATAAGTAGAGATGTTAGCTGCTCTTGCTGATTGATTGATATGAGTGGATCTTGATGCATGAAATGTTGTTGGAACACTAAACGTTCTACTTTAAAGCGATCAAAGAAATGCTTAATGATCTGCTCAATATTCTGAAATGGTGAATAGTATCCAGCATTAAACATATTTAATCCTTGTCCTATACAGAATATGTTTTCATACGTATGATACTGTTTATTCATATATTTGTAAAGTGGTGTCACGCTTTTAATATATTATCAGCGTTTTTCCGGCTACGTTCTATGCGATGTTTACAGTCATAATTAATGATAAAATCTAGTTCTTCTGGCGTAAAGTTATAATAAACTGCGAGTAAGCGATCTATTTCGTCTAGAATTGCTTTGGAGCGTCGCATATAGTACTCAACGATTTCGATACGATGCCTCGTTTTTGTCGAGGCTTGTTGGTTGCTGGTATTGCGGGAAATGATACGCGCATGACACAGAATATCGGCTTCAAGGCGTTGGGAAAGTTGCTGTAGTTCAGAATGACACAAGAGATCGCTGTTTAGCGGAAAATCTTTAACGAGCTTATGTGAGAGGTGAAAGCCATCAGAATAGGTGGCAAACCAGATATAAAAGAGTGAGCTATTGAGGATTGCCATGATGCCATGCGCTGTTGGTTCGTTAGTAAAGAATAGGAGTCTTCCATGAGGAGGAGCCATAACGAGCCCATTTTTTTTATAAAAAGGAACATGACAGACAGCTTTGGTCCAATAGTTTGTCGCTTCCTGATAATAGACAAAGTGTGGGGTTGGTTGATGCACAAGTATATTGCCTATAGTCGTTTGTCGCGCTTTTTGTTGAACTTTTTGTAACAACGTTTCCTGGCACGATGCAGCTAACTTGGGGAAGATAAGTGGTGAGCGGGGATGCGTTTGTACCTGCGTATAGTACATGCGAGGGAGAAGGTAGGGACGTTCAGCACTGTACCAACGATGAATTCTCGTAACATAGAGTATCGGAGCCTCATCTATCTGGTCAGACTGATGTCTGGCGAGTAAAATAGTGTGGCGTTGAAAAGCGCCTTCAAAGAGCTTACTTGGAAAAATTTCAAAATTGGCTAGCCAGAGCGTCGCAGTCGAATGAAGTAATTGTTGACGTAATACTTCAAACCTTCGACTACTACATAGGCTAATAGGAACAATAAATCCCAGGTAGCTCTTCCCTGGCTTGCATAGGGCTAGCGAGCGCTCAATGATAGCTGCATAAATATTGCCACAACTTTTTTCTTCATGTCCATCGATCAGATATTGCTGCTTTATTTTACTATGCTCAAGATATGGTGGATTGCCGATAATAATCTCAAAACCTCCGCGCGCAAAAACCTCAGGGAATATACGTCGCCAGTAAAAGGGCTGTCGTATAAATCCTTCGACGCTTTGTGACGAGTATGCTTCCTCCTGTGCCGATACTTGAGGCGTGCTGTTTAGATGCTTGTCGTCCAGAGTGCTAGCAAGCGGATTGCCTATCCGCACATGAAGATGAAGTGTGGAAAAAGGTTGGACCTCCTCGATACATCGAGCAGATGCTAAAAATGCTAGATATAAACGCAATTGACATATCTCAATGGCTTCTTGAGCTAAATCTACTCCATATAGATTATTGATGAGAATAGCATGCAGGATATATTGTTGATGTGTTGGATACTGTTCAACATGTTTTAAAAGTATCTTACCGGCTATGTGTGTTTGATGGCTCGTTGATGCTAACTCATTTGGCTGTGAAGTGCTAGTCGATATAATGACGTTTATATGTTCAAGGCAAAGCGTATAGAGCGGTTGTAAAAGTTGCAGCGCTGCTAATAAAAATGCTCCTGAACCACAGGTAGGATCTAGTACTGTGAGTTGTTCCAATTTCTTAAAAAAGACCAGCAGAAAATGAATTTCCTGGTAGTTTATGAGGATATCTAAGGTAAAACGTTGCAGGTCGAGGTTATAGGTGATAAGATCTGCAATACAATGGATTGAGCCAGTACGTAACTGGGCCAGGAGTGTATAATAACGCCGCTGACGCAGAGTGTAGTCACGTTCCGTTTCTTCGGGAAGATAGCTTGTTGTACGAAGCGCAGCGTGAATATAGCGGTCAGGATCATCGCTTAAGAGATGCCAGCATGGAGCATGTACATTGAACATATCTGGCAATTCCTCTGCCACCGTTGAGAGAAGGCGAGGTATGATTGTCGAGCTGGCAATATAAGTAGCGATATCCTCTTGTGTATAATACGTTCCTGTTTGTTTCTGATCGCTCTGATGCTCAAAGATGTAGGCGAGAACAGAAGGTTGGAGTGTATCTTGTCCAGGTTGTATCTGGGTATCAAGTTGCCATTGCAAGGTATCAAGGAGGTGAAACAGGTGAAGAAAAGTGCTGTCCGGCAGGGTAAGATGCTGGGTGTGTAGTTCTAGAGGAGCGGGTTGAAAAAGAGGAAGTGCGAGTGTGGGGAGATTACCAAAGTAAGAAGCTTGATCCTTCATAACTATAGTGCCAGTATGCAATATCCTAAAGAGAGGAAGCAAATACTCACGATAGAAGCGGTTCAGGCCAAAGCGTTGTTGCGTGTGATAGAGATGGTGAGAAAGATAATGGATGTCATTATCGAGTAATCCTTGGGATTGTAGAAAATAGAGAACAAGGAGGCGGAGGAGAAGCACCGTTGTATAGGCATAGCAGTCAGCATCATTGGCGATACCATGAAGTTGCCTGAGCATAGAAGCGTGTTCAGACTTAAAATGGCGGTAAAACCTTTTGCTCTGTTGTTCCGAGCTGAAAGAGTAATCGTGAGTATGGGGCAATCTAGTCACCTGTATACTCCTGATCCAAGTAGTATGGCAGTTGGGTCTATTGTAGCAAGAATGTCAAGGTGAAACAAACATTGAGCTGTTCGACTTTTTTATGCCTCTTGTCAGATGCTTGAAATAATGATAACCTCGACTTGCTATAATTATGCCAACTGTCTAGAGGAGAAGATAGTATCGTGACGCAGACGACAAATAACACAAAGAATACATCTCGCCGCCCTGGTCAGCGCCAGCAAGAACGCTTGATGCGCCAGGCTCGTCGACGCCGTCGCCAGAATTTGGTAATTAGCGGCGTCATTGCACTCGTTATTTTATTAGCCGCAGTAGGATGGGTTGTATTTGCCGCACGCCAGAATGAAGACAGGGCTCTACAAGCTAATGTAGATGCCACTGCGACCACTAATGGTGTCTATGCGGAAGCTACTCAGACAAGTAATGCAGCCAATGTTCAAGCCACGGCAACAGTGGAAGGGTTGATTAAAGCAAACCCTAAAAGTGCGCCGAAACCCCCAGTGGTTACAACGGCCCCTACAAAATTGGCAGGTGGATTAGAGTATATTACTATCACTAAAGGGACCGGCGCTACAGTGCAATCTACAAGTACTATCAACGTTGAATACACAGGCTGGATTCAAGGGACGGGCAAGGAATTTGATAGTAGCTATGATCATGGTGGTACACCCTTCGGTGTGACCCTTGGTGCAGGGCAGGTCATTAAAGGTTGGGATGAAGGATTAATCGGTATGAAACTCGGCGAAACACGCCGCTTGATTATTCCACCTTCCCTCGGTTATGGCGCGACCGCTGAAAAGGATTCAACAGGTAAAGTCGTGATTCCTGCAAATGCAACTCTTATTTTTGATGTGACCGCTACTAGCTTCGGTGATGTGAACGCCACTGCAACTGCAGTTGCAGGATCTCAAGCGTCTCAATAATATAGTGGACATGTTGTGATAGCGGACAGCGTTGGTTGTTACTGTTGAGCATAACAATATGATCGGCAGTAACCGTTGATGCTGTCTATTTTTTATCTCTTGATTGTGATCCAGATTGGATCAACGTGGGTGGAAGATGAGGAGGGTTTCTATGGCAGGCGCAGAAAAACGTGGCTACTTCCACGGTTGGATTGAAAAAACTGGAGGAGTAATTGCACCAGATGAACGGCTTCCTTGGGGACAATCAATCCTAGTAGGTCTGCAACATGTCCTTGCCATGTTTGGATCAACCGTTTTAGGGCCCATCTTGATGGGTTTTAACCCCAATACAGCTATCTTCTTTTCCGGCGTGGGCACACTTATTTTCTTTCTCATTACAGGGGGAAATGTCCCAAGTTACTTGGGATCGAGCTTCTCCTTCATCGCTGTCGTCGTTGCCGCCACAGCCTTTAGCGGCAAAGGACTCAATCCCCATATGGACGTTGCGTTAGGTGGTATTATCGCCAGCGGAGTTGTCTATGCCATCATTGCTGTTATCGTCATGTTTGTTGGCTACCGTTGGATTGAGAAATTGATGCCGCCAGCGGTGACTGGTGTTATTGTTGCCGCTATCGGCCTCAACCTGGCTCCGGTAGCAGTTTCAGACGCGAGCAAAACGCCGTTCGATACCTTGATGGCGCTATTCACTCTCCTGGTTCTTGTGCTAGTGGCCATCTATGCACCTGGATCACTACGCCGTCTGCCCATTCTCATCGGTGGCGTTATTGGCTACCTCTTCTACCTGCTCTTAGCCAACGGCTTCGGCCTGGGCGCTCCTATCGACCTGTCACCTGTCGAGAAGGCGGCATGGATTGGTCTACCAAGCTTCGCTGCGCCGAGCTTCCACACAAATGCAATAGTGCTGATTGCTCCAGTTGCAATCATTCTGATGGCGGAAAATCTGGGACACATCAAAGCTGTGAGCGCAATGACTGGGCGCGACATGGATCCTTATCTCGGTCGAGCTTTCTTAGGGGATGCCATTGCTACGATCGTCTCAGGTTTTGGGGGTGGCCCGGGTGTGACTACATATGCAGAAAACATTGGGACCATGGCGGTCACTCGCATTTACTCTACTTTGGTTTTTGTGATCGCTGCTATTGTGGCACTCCTACTGGGTTTTTGTCCCAAGTTCGGTGCGTTGATTGGCACCATTCCAACAGGTGTCATCGGTGGTCTCGCCTTCGCCCTCTTCGGCCTGATTGCAGCCACCGGCGGACGAATCTGGGTGCAGAATATGGTCGATTTTACTAGAAGTCGTAATCTGATTACTGTGGCAGTTGCGCTTACGATGGGAGCCGGTAATTTTACTATCAATATCGGTAACTTTGCTCTCGGCGGCATCGGTACGGCAACCTTCAGCGCCATTATCCTGTACCAGTTGCTCCGCGAACGGTTTCCTGAAGAAGAGGCTGTGGCTGTGGCTGATAGTGCCGTAGATCAGATATCTCCTGAACCAGACTTGGAGGCATAAGTCTCTTATTGTATAGAAGCAGGGAGGGAGATACGTGACCTTTTTGCTTCTATGAGCCTCTTCCTCTATGAATTCGGTGGTCGGAGCTGCGTAAGGAATTTCTTTTTTCCAGAATAAACGTAATGATTGTGTGGAGATGAGCACTTTTCCTTCTGGCATAGTGTTTGTAGTGGTTTTTTCCATAAAATATCCCACAACGTTGGTTAAATCTTCTTGACAGAGGTGAATTTTATGAGGTATACTCGTAGCAATTTGAAACAGATTCCAATTAGTTTTTATGCAAAGGACACGGCATCTACATGGGCAATAAGTTGCGGAATATCAGCATAGCAGCGCGAAAGATATTTCATTCAATTCGTTTTTATGATGGACCCGGTGCCGTTTCTCCTAGGGAAAGTATTTTTTCCTCACTCCTTTTATTTTAGGGGGTGAGGAGTTTTTTTTTGCAAAGAATTTGTTGTGTCGTAGAGGCCTTCCTATCTAACGCGATGAACATAGTGCATTAGTCGCAATGGCAAATAAGAAAGGGATGACCTGTCAACCTATTGTTGTGTCTGCTCAGGGGAGAATCCATGTATCAAGTCACATCGCGCCCACAGCCAGAAATTGAGATGATTAAAGGTTGCTTCCAAGGTAAGGATATCGTTTCTTTGGATCAGTTTTCTGTAGAAGATTTCGGTATTTTGTTCAGTGTGACGAACCATATGAAGAGGATCGCGATAAATAATGAGCCGTCGCATCTTTTAGAGGGATTATTGGTCGCATTGCTGTTCTTTGAGCCCTCAAGCCGCACGTTTAGTTCGTTTGCAGCTGCGATAAAGCGTCTGGGAGGTCAGACCCTTGAGATGCAAAATCCAGAGGCCGTCTCTTCTGTCTCGAAAGGAGAGACCTTCGAGGATACTATTCAGGTGATAGAGGCGTATACAAACGCCATCGTGTTACGGCATCGTATTTCTGGT
The DNA here is from genome assembly GCA_963699315.1 of uncultured Chloroflexia bacterium. Lineage (GTDB taxonomy): Bacteria > Chloroflexota > Ktedonobacteria > Ktedonobacterales > Ktedonobacteraceae > Dictyobacter. The sequence continues at coordinate 252,823 of OY969433.1, read as the reverse complement.
GCGGCCAAACAGGCCGCGAAAGCGGCAGAATTTGTTCCCGTGATCAATGCAGGTGATGGTAACAATGAGCATCCTACACAAACGTTGCTTGATATGTATACGCTGTATGAACGCTTTGGTCGTTTGCATCATTTGACTGGATTGTTGGCAGGCGATGCGTTAAATAGTCGAACGATGCATTCTTTGCTGCGTGGCCTTTCGCTTTATGGAAACAATACGATGTATATTTTGTCTCCACAGCAATTAAGTCTCACTCGTGACGATGTTGTCAGTTTGCAGGATCGTGGCTTGCGTCTGATTGAAATCCATCGCGCAGAAGATATACCTCGGGATTGCGATTTCTGGTACTGGACGCGCGTACAAAAAGAGCGTTTTTCATCGATTGATGAGTATCAAAAGGCTCAGCATGAAATTGTAGTGGCAACTCCCGAGTTACTTAGGAACTATGCGAAGAAAGATATGATTTTGATGGACCCGTTACCTCGTGTAGGATCGGTTGATCCGGCGGTTGATGCGGATGAAAGAGCAGTTTATCTTCGTTCACAAATTAGAAATGGCCTGTATACACGTATGGCTTTGTTAGCACTTGTGTTAGGGAGAATATAACACAAAATAATTGAATTTCATTGTTTCATATACAACATTTGTAATAAATCTACAGTAAGTGCGTACCGCTCCACACGGCGTATAATCGCCGGGCTAGTGAGCGGATTTTTCTGAAAAGCTATCGATATCTGAGAGGAATTATACATTGTATAACAAAAATGTTACTGGCAGTTTGCTTGAGGCTGCGCAGTTGGAACCAGCAACTGATCGTAGTACAACGCTGGCTTCCGAGCGTTATACCCCTACGTATGGCGCATTGGTGCTAGAAGATGGTACACGCTTCGAAGGCATTTCATTTGGATATCGGGGTGCTGCCGCAGGCGAGGTGGTGTTTTGTACCGGGATGGTTGGCTATCCTGAAGCGTTGACTGATGCTTCGTTTGCTGGTCAAATTCTGACAATGACATTTCCCATTATGGGCAATTATGGTGTGCCAGATAAATCGTTATGGGAAGATGATCATATTCATGTGTCGGGGCTGATCGTGTCAAATTACGTGGATACTCCTTCGCACCCACAGAGTGAAATGAGCCTGGGAGAATGGTTGCAGCGTGAGGGAGTTCCGGCTTTAGAGGTTAAAGATACGCGTTTGTTGACACAACATATCCGTACGCATGGGGCTATGCTAGCAAAGATTGTGTTTGATGAGGATATAGAATTCTGGGATCCCAATACTGAGAAATCTGGTGGCTCGCGTATCTGGTACCGAGGTACAACAAGATGGTGAAGGCGATACCACAATTGTGTTGATCGATTGTGGGGCGAAGCGAAATATCTTACGCAGTCTGCTGACGAAAGGTGTCCATGTAATTACTATTCCCTGGGATTATGATCTCTTTTCAGAGGAGTGTCCGTTCGATTTTGATGGTATATTGATCTCGAATGGGCCAAGCAATCCGAAGCTACTGACACAGACAATCGAGACTGTTCGTATCGCTATGGAGCGGAATATTCCAACTATGGGTATTTGTCTTGGTCATCAAATTCTCACGCTCGCAGCGGGTGGTGATACTTATAAATTAAAATTTGGACACCGTGGGCAGAATCAGCCAGCGATACTACAAGGTACGAAGCGCTGCTATATTACAACGCAAAATCACGGCTTCGCTGTTGGTACAGTACCAGTGGACTTTGAACCCTGGTTTGTTAACGCGAATGATGGAAGCAATGAAGGTATCAAACATACGTACCTTCCTTTCTTTTCGGCACAGTTCCATCCTGAGGCTGCCCCTGGACCTGAGGATACTAATTGGCTCTTTGACTATTTTCTGGAGAGGGTAAGAGGCGAACATGCGTAAGCCAGGCAAAGTATTGGTACTTGGTGCAGGTGCCCTTAAAATTGGACAATCCGGCGAATTTGATTATTCTGGATCACAAGCGCTTAAGGCCTTAAAAGAAGAAGGGATTGTAACCATCCTGGTTAATCCCAATATTGCAACAATCCAAACATCGAAGGCGATGGCTGATGAGGTCTATTTCTTGCCGGTAACGCCTTTTTTTGTAGAGAAAATTATTGAGAAGGAGCGTCCCGATGGTATTCTGCTCTCCTTTGGAGGGCAGACGGCGCTCAATTGCGGTATCGCTCTGTATCGAGACGGAGTTCTGGAAAAATATGGTGTGCAAATTCTAGGCACACCGATATCCGCTATCCTTTTGACCGAAGATCGTCAGGAGTTTGCTCAACATCTTGGCACGATCTCTATTCCGACACCACAAAGTCGGACTGCTGAGACGCTGGAAGATGCACTCAAAATCGGTGAAGAGATTGGTTTTCCTGTGATGGTGCGTGCTGGTTTTGCCCTTGGTGGACAAGGATCTGGTATCGCAAAAGATCGTCAGGAGTTAGAGCATATCGTCAACGGAGCACTGGCCTTTGCTCCTCAGGTACTGATCGAGAAATACTTACACCACTACAAAGAAGTTGAATATGAAGTAGTACGCGATACCTTTGATAATTGTATTACTGTGTGTAATATGGAAAATATGGATCCTCTAGGTATCCATACGGGCGAGTCGATTGTCATCGCGCCCAGCCAGACGCTGACGAATGCTGAATATCATATGTTGCGTTCGGCTTCGGTCAAGATTGTGCGCAGCCTGGGCATTGTTGGTGAATGTAACGTACAGTTTGCTCTCAATCCGCTTACATCTGAATACTCGGTAATTGAGGTAAATGCACGTCTCTCACGCAGTTCCGCGCTAGCGAGTAAGGCGACTGGTTATCCTCTGGCCTATGTAGCGGCGAAGTTGGCGCTGGGCTATGGCTTGACCGATCTGACCAATCAGGTGACGGGTGTGACGAGAGCGTGCTTTGAGCCTAGTCTGGACTATGTCGTCGTCAAAATTCCTCGTTGGGATCTGGACAAATTCAAAGGCGTGGATGAGACTATCGGTACTGGTATGAAGTCTGTGGGCGAGGTCATGGGTATCGGGCGTACCTTCGAGGAGGCTTATCAGAAAGCCATTCGTATGCTCGATCTGGACTTTGAGGGTGCGACCTCTGAAAAGGTCTTTGCGCTTGCTCCTACTGCAGAGTCCGTGGATGTGGCAATTAATAAATATCTCTACACACCAACTCCGAAGCGTATGTTTGTACTGCCATTAGCGCTACGGAATGGCTATAGTCTCGAAACTATTCACGAGATAACCGGTATTGATCTATGGTTCTTGCAGCGGATCAAGCATATTGTCGAACTGGAAGAACGCTTGCAGAGCCATCCTGAATTGACCGCATCATTTTTGCGTACGTTGAAGCAGGCAGGTATATCGGACAAGCGTATCGGCGAAATCCTGGATATGACTGGTCTAGAGGTACGTGCGATTCGTAAGCAAGCAGGTGTGTTGCCGTGTGTATTCCAGATCGATACGTTGGGGGCGGAATTCCCTTCTGAAACGAATTATCTGTATGTTACCTACAATGGGCAGCATAATGACGTAACTCCAACGGGCGAGACGAGCGTTGTTGTGATCGGTTCTGGGCCTTATCGCATCGGATCTTCAGTCGAATTCGATTGGACTTCAGTGAGTGCCGTGCAGGCACTGCATAAGTATCAGAAACTATCTATTGTGATTAACTGTAATCCAGAGACAGTTTCGACGGATTATGATATCTCTGATCGCCTCTATTTCGAGGAACTGACATTCGAGCGTATCGCAGATATCTGTGAATTTGAAGCGCCGTTGGGAGTGATAGTTTCAGTGGGTGGACAGACGCCGAACAATCGTGCCAGAGCGTTGCAGAAATATGGTTTCCATCTGTTGGGAACTGACGCAGCCGATATTGATCGGGCCGAAGATCGTAACAAATTCTCTGCTTTGCTTGATGCGCTCGATATTCGCCAACCAGAGTGGGACAGCTTTTCAGATGTGGCTGAACTGACGCGTTTTGCGGAACGTGTGAGCTTTCCTGTATTAGTACGACCCTCATATGTACTTTCCGGTAGTGCTATGAATGTCTGTTATAACCAGCCCGAGCTTGAGCGTTATGTTCAAGAAGCTGCTGCCGTTTCTCCAGAGCATCCGGTGACGGTCTCCAAGTTTATGCGCAAAGTAAAAGAGATTGAGTTGGATGCGGTCGCACAGCATGGCGAGGTCAAAGTTTTTGTGATTTCAGAGCATATAGAAAATGCTGGAGTTCATTCGGGGGACGCCACAATTGTCCTGCCACCACAAACACTCAATACGGAAACAAGAACCCGCATCGAGGAAGTCGGCCGTGCTGTCGCTAGGGCATTGAAGATCACTGGACCTTTTAATATGCAGTTTTTAGCAAAAGACAATCAGGTATATGTGATCGAAGTGAATCTAAGGGCCTCGCGTACCTTTCCTTTTATATCGAAAGTAACGGGAGTAAATTTCATCGAGCTGTTTATCGATGCTCTTTTCCAGGAGAATATTCCAGCGGTTGAGATTCCGCCATTGAAATTTACTGCAGTCAAAGCTCCGCAATTTTCCTTCTCGCGTTTGACAGGAGCTGATCCTGTATTGCGGGTTGAAATGGCCTCAACTGGTGAAGTTGCCTGCTTTGGTGAAGATCTTGAGGATGCCTATCTCAAGGCTATCCTCGCCACAGGTGGTACTATTCCAAAGAAGGGTGTTTTTGTTAGTCTGGGTGGCGATGAAAAGAAGGCGGAATTTTTGCAGAGTGCTCGACTTCTACGCACGCTTAATGTGCCTATTTATGCTACCGAGAAGACAAGCATTTTCTTAGGCGAGCATGGTGTTGAAACAACCATGCTGTACAAGATCCACGAGGAAAAATCTCCGAATGTGTTGACATACTTTGCTGATAACAAAATCGACGTAGCAATTAATATTGTAGAGGGTCATATTAATAAAGAGTTGGATGACGATTATGCGATGCGTCGCTATGCGGTAGATCATAATATCCCTCTTTTTACCAAGCTGAAACAGGCTCGTCTCTTTATTAAGGCACTTGCCGAGAAAGATTTAGCAACCATTCCAATCAAGTCGTGGAACGAATATCAAGCAGGATAATTGAGATGACAACCCGCAAGGGTAACATATTGCCAGGAGTCAGTCATGGAACAAAGCACAAAGCAGGTCAATGATCCAAAGACCATGCAACTGTTTGCAGATGTGGGCGCTATTGTCAGCGATAGTCATTTTGTTTATAGTTCTGGGCGGCATAGTTCGGTTTATGTCAACAAAGACGCACTCTATCTGCATACTGAAGTAATTGCACAGCTGTGCCAGAGGATGGCTCGGCCTTATAATGCCGATCAAATTGACATTGTTGTGGGTCCCGTTATTGGAGGTGTTGTCCTTTCACAATGGGTTGCTCACGAGCTAGAATCAGAGAAGAACTTCAGGTGAGACACTGGCCATCTTTGCCGAAAAAGGGAGCGACAGTCTGAATAAGCAGTTTGCTTTCAACCGGGGCTATGACCATTACATTGCAGATAAGAACATTCTGGTCGTAGAAGATGTGCTCACTACTGGTGGATCTGTTAGTCAGGTTGTGGAACTGATACGACGTCATTGTGGAAATGTCGTCGGTGTCAGTGCACTCTGCAATCGAGGAAACGTTCAGCCAGCAAATGTAGGAGGTGTCCCTATTCATGCACTTATTGCACTCTCGCTTCAGACCTATGGTGAGGATGAATGTCCTTTTTGCCAGCAGAATGTGTCAATTAATACCGAGCTCGGCAAAGGACGTGCTTTCTTAGCACGTCAAAATGTTTAAGAGCAGTGGTGAAAAGTTGTGCGATGAAGTCGCCGTATGAATATTCAGTGTTGGAGGTGAAATTAATACATGGCAATACAAAAGCAGTCGCAGACAGCTACAACGTTTCTATCGCTGCTTGAGCAGCGCTGGCAGCTGGGGAATTTTGTTTGTGTTGGTCTGGATCCTGAATATGAACGTTTACCAGCCGCAATAAAAGAAGGAAGATCGAGAGCAGAAGCATTTAGTGTGTTTCTCCATGAGATTATCGATGCCACACACGATCTCGTCTGTGCCTATAAGCCAAATAGTGCATTTTATGAAGCATTGGGTGACGCTGGTCTAGCTGTCCTTGAGCAGATAATTGCTTATTGTAAGGCAACTTATCCTGAGGTTCCGATTATTCTCGACGCCAAACGTGCGGATATCGGCAATACGAATCTTGGCTATGTCACTGCGGCATTCGATTTGATGCATGTGGATGCAATCACTGTTCATCCCTATCTGGGGAAAGAGGCACTTACGCCATTTCTAGAACGTCGTGATAAAGGCGTGATTGTGTTGGCTAAAACCTCTAATCCAGGATCGGGTGAACTACAGAATCTGCTTGTTGGTGAGTCACAGGAGCCTCTGTATCTTGTTGTAGCACGCAACGTGGCCCAGCAATGGAACGCATATGGTAATTGTGCCATTGTTGTCGGAGCGACCTATTCAGAGGAACTGAAGCGCGTACGCGAAGTAGTAGGTGATATGCCGTTGCTTCTTCCGGGGATTGGTGCACAAGGTGGTGAGGTGGAGGCTACTGTGAAGGCTGGCAAAGATAGCCACGGCGGAGGGATGATCATTAATTCTTCACGTAATATCATCTATGCTTCAACTGGATCAGATTTTGCCCAGGCAGCTAGAAAAGCTACTGAAGCCTTGCGAGCAGAAATAAATACTTACCGTAACTAAAACGGGCAGGTTAGAAGAAGTTAAAAAGGAGAGAGAGCATTTTGCTTTCTCTCCTTTTGTATGCATTTTAGTTAGCTTGAAGATAATTTCGTTTTATCCTACTCAGATTGCTGAATAAGATTATTACTATTATTTCAATTAATCTTGCGTATTGGGCGTTTGTCCATATTGCGATTGTTCATAAAACTGCTGTGTTGGGTAGGTTGCCTGAGCGTTTGATTGAGGCTGAGGCGTATTGGGGATCTGGAAATCTGGTTGTGATGGATATACTGGTGGCTGTCCATACGCTTGTGGCTGTCCATACGCTTGTGGTTGTCCATACGCTTGTGGTGGGTATACCGGCGGTTGTCCATATGCTGGGGCTGGGTTTGGAGCGTGTTGTTGTGTGGATGTACCTGGCTTGCTGGTGGCAAGACCACGCACTCCCTTGATGATTAAAAATACACCAAAGATCGCGAATACAACGCCAAAGATGGCGTAAATTGGGTAAGAATAGTCTGGGCTGCCAAATAGAGCAAAAAAAGATATAATTAGACCCAATGGAATTAATACTATCCCAAGCATGAGTTGATGCGAGGGTTTACCATTCACATAGAAATTACGATAAAGCTGACGAAATAAATAAGACAATTGTTTATGCCCTCCATGCAATTTGTGGAAATAAGATCCTTGTTGTCGATATAATTACTTTATTTCCCATGATTTTGACTTATCCAAATGTATAACGAAGGAATGTTTAAATAATCACATCAGTTATTTGTTTGAGAATTTCGTTCTGGAGCGTATCAAAAGTAGATTTTGTATTTGTTGAGTATTAGGAAGCGTAGCGCTGTATAATTCTTATAAGAAGAAGAATGACAATTTGCTTGAAATTATTACACTGGTGCAACGGAAGAGTGGAGGCAATACGTAGGTAGAATTGCGCTCTACTCTTCTCTGATGATTATGGTAAATGACGTTAAGAGTGTTCGTGTTCAGCTTTGAGTGGCTCGACGATTTCTGTGACGAGGCGATGGACAATACCTTCAGGATATGGTGGGCGCAGGTTGAGGACAATATGGTTGGCACCAGCTTTGATCAAGCCTTGTGCTGTCTCGCGCGTCTCCTGAAGATTGTCGGGGACGATGGTCACTTGCACTGAGCGTGCGATTTCGGCTGGATTGCGACCAATAGCAGCGCAATGTTCGTCGAGGACGGCGCTTTTATGCTTGAAATCTTCTACTGAGCCTCCTGCCATATTCCAGATACTTGCGTATTGGGCCACAATACGTAATGTCAATTTTTCTCCACCTCCACCGATAACAAATGGTGGGTATGGCTTCTGAATGGGTTTGGGTTCACAGTAAGCGTCTTTGAGTTGATAATATTTCCCCTCGAAGGTGGCTGATTTTTCTGTCCACAGACGTTTGATGACTTCGCAGGCTTCTGCTAGATGGCGTAGACGTTCGCCCGGTTTGTAGAGTTCGATGCCATAAGCTGAGCTTTCTGATTCATTCCACCCGGCCCCTATGCCAAAATCAAGCCGCCCTTGGGAGATCACGTCGACGGTGGCGGCGATGTTGGCAAGGACGGCGGGATGGCGATATGTATTTCCTGTAACCATCAGGCCTAGGCGAATTCGCTTTGTGACAGCTGCAAAGGCGGAAAGTACGCTCCAGCCTTCCAGGCAAGGGCCAGACATATCAGGAGTAAGTGGGTAAAAATGATCAAATAGCCACGCATGTTCCAGCGTTGGTTCGGAGTCCGCTGCTAGCCAGATTGCGAGCATATCCTCATACGTGGTCCATTGGGGGGCAGTTTTGATGCCGAAACTCAGGTGAGTCATAGTAATTACGCTCCTTTGCACTGTGCAGATAATTAAGATTGTCTTCCAGTCTACCTCACTGGTCTGGCATGTGCAAGGAACTGTTTGATTAAATGCCTTGTGTGGATATGGGGAAGGTGGGACTCCTGATAGTCCCACCTACGTTTGTTTAGATGCGATCCAATGGTTCAAAACCGAGGACGCGCAGGACGTTGTTCATTGTCTGCGCTGTGGCTCGGACCAGGTTGGCTCGGAAAGCTTTGATTTGTTCGTTCGTTTCTTTGAGAATTGGCGATGTGTGTTCGTAAAAGTCGCTAAAGTGCGCTGCCAGATCATAGGTGTATGAAGCCAGGAGTGCTGGTGCAAGTTGTTCTGTGTATTCAGCTAAGCGGCGTGGATAGACTTCAATATGTCGTAACAGATCCCATTCGCTTTGTTCCAAATTTTCGGGAAGCTGTCCTGGTTCTGAAGGAGCTTCGTATCCCGCGTCTTGTAGGCGACGCAAAATACTATTGGCCCTGGCATAAGCATATTGAAGATACACACCCGTATCTCCATTTGGACGGAGAACATCATCTATATCCAGAGCAATGATTTGTTGCAGATTAAAGCGGATCATAAAGTAGCGGATCGCTGAAGAGGCTAAAATGCTCGCTGTTTCGTCCGTGAGATCCGCTTTATTTTCCTGGCTACGTACCTCTTGCATACGCGCAATCGCTGCATTGATCAACTGATCCGCTTTAATTTCGATGCCTTTACGTCCAGACATCGCGTAGTATTCACGCCCATCTGATGTGTCAATGCCCAGACTGGCGGCGGTTGACGCTGAAAGGGTGACGACTTCATAGGCCAGATGGGTTGAGTTGTCGGCCTGCTCTTCATAACCCAGGCGACGTAAGCTTTCGTAGACAACCTGTTGCAAATAGGACTGGCGTACGTCAATGACGTTGATAACCTTTTTTGCATGTCCAAATTTGGTGGCTGGCGCTTCGTCTGTAGCGTTTTTCAGCAATGGATCATTGGGAGTACGCATCGTCCAGAGTTTGCGTCCATCATGTTGGATGCCCCAGGGCACAAAATGGAATTCTATGCCAAGCTGATCAGCCAAGCCAAACTTCCATAGTTGATAGGCGATATCTTTAGCTGTATAGGTTGCCGTTCCATCACTACGTACGAGAATCTTGTCGCTAGTGCGATCACCCTCACTCGTTTGCGTATCTCCCTCACCAAAAGGGAGAATCCAACAACCAGCCGCATGGCCTGTATCAGGCTTCTCTAATAGACCACGAGACTTGAGCATTTCAAAAGTATGCTGCCAGAGTCCGGCGTGTAAAATTGCAGACTCCCAGGGGAGGACATCGTAAGAAATGTTAAGGCGAGACATCGTTTTGAGATGTGCTTGCACGATTTGATGGGAGATATCGGCCGCAATGACAGGATAATTGGGTCCATTTTCAGGCCCTTCTTCATGCTCAATAGCGTGCAGGACCTCTTTACGCAGACGAGCGGTTGTTTGTCCCAATTCGGATTCTTTATCGTCATATGTTTTGCTCACTGTCGTATAGACGCGTGAGCAGTAGTAGTCGAATGACTCGTCAGGTAGTTGCTCATCACCTTCAGCAAGGTGCAGCAAGCCCTGTTGAAGCAGAGTGAAGCCAACGACCACATCCGCAACCTGGACGCCAGAATCGTCGATATAGTTGTCGGCTTCAACTTGATAGCCTTGTGAGCGCAGCATGCGAACGATGGTATCTCCAATGCATGAGTTGCGTAGGTGACCAACATGTGCAGCTTTATTGCTATTGATATTCGTATGCTCGACAATTACTTTGGTGCCAATACTGACCGTATGCTGTCCATAATCAGGACCAGCCTCAAGGACGCGGTCAATAATCTGTTTGCCTATAGTTGGACGGCTCAGGCGAAAATTAAGATAGCCCGGTTTAGTGGCCGTAATCTCCTCTACTACTGACTGAGAGTTTGTCTGGAGAATTGTCTGCAATGACTCTGCGATTTTTAAAGGAGGTCGCTTGAGCTTTCCCGCCCAGGCCATCACAGGAATCGAATAATCACCAAAGCTGGCTTGTGCTGAGAGTCGTAAATCTATAGGTAATTGTGTCGTGTCAATATCGATGTGTTCTTGTTCAAGATATGTTGCGGTCGCCTGTCGCATTATTTCGGTAAGATACGTATAAATATCTTGTTGCGTTGTTTCGCTCATTGTTCCCTCTCTCTTCAACCTGGATGTTGCACTTTACTATAGCGTAGGTTGTGTCTGTGGTCAAGCGCCAGAGTAAGTGCATCTCAATTGTGTCATGTATACTTACCATGATCATTCCAGGCTGTAATCACATCTTTTTCGTGTTTATTTATGCTGCTTATAGTTCAATTCTACCACTTCAAATGGATCGATATAAGTGAATAATCAGATAAAACACTATATAAATTTGGGGAAGAAAAGATAAAAAAAAGACACTTGATATCGTTGGTCAAGTGTCTTTTTCGTGAAGTCAATCGGAAACATTAAGCATTTAAGCGTTTGTAATTACGCGTCGAGTGTACTAATATCGCCGATAGGTTCACCCAGTTCCCGCGCGCGAATGACACGGCGCATAATTTTGCCCGAGCGTGTTTTAGGTAGGCTTGGTGTGAATTCCAGTTCGTCTGGTACTGCCAGGGCACCAACCATAGCACGTACGTGCAATTTGAGTTCTTTAGCGAGCTCGTCGGATGGTTCATAGTTATTTTTCAGAATAACAAATACTTTGACATGTTCGCCTTTAATCTCATCTGGTTTGCCAATTGCGGCGACCTCAGCGACTGCCGGATGGCTGACTAGGCTTGACTCGATCTCCATGGATCCAAGGCGGTGACCGCTCACCTTGATCACATCATCGACGCGTCCCTGGACTCGAATAAAGGCCTGAGTATCGATAGTGGCGGCATCGCCAGCGAAGTAGACATCTGGTATGGTGTTCCAGTAGGTAAGATAGCGAGCTGGATCGTTATAGATGGTGCGCATCTGACTTGGCCATGGATGACGCACAACTAGGAATCCACCTTTCCCCAGACCGACAGAGTGTCCATTTTTATCGACGACATCGGCATCAATAGCGGGCATTGGCCGTGTGGCACTGCCAGGTTTTAAGGGTTGGATGATTGTTGGGCTAATCAAGATGGAACCAGTTTCTGTTTGCCACCATGTATCCATAATTGGGAGTTCATCATGACCAATATTATGGCGATACCACATCCATGCCTCTGGATTAATGGGTTCACCAACCGAGCCCAATAAGCGCAGATGTGAGAGATCATGTTTCGCGGGCCATTCTTCACCGAAGCGCATCAGTCCGCGAATACCTGTGGGCGACGTGTAGAGGATGCTTACTTTGAAACGCTCAGCGACACTCCACCAGCGATCAGGATTGGGATAGGCTGGTGTACCTTCAAAGAGCACACTTGTCACCCCATTCATCAATGGACCATAGATGATGTAGCTGTGACCTGTTACCCAACCAACGTCTGCCGTACACCAATAGATGTCGTCATCTTTCATATCAAAAACAAATTTTGTTGTCGCATAGGCTCCGACAGCGTAGCCACCTTGCACGTGTACAATGCCCTTAGGTTTGCCTGTGCTACCGCTTGTATACAGGATATAAAGTGGATCTTCGCTATCCATTTGTTCGCAAGGGACAACTGTATCTTCTGGGATATCGGCGAGGAGATCGTGCCAGTAGATGTCGCGCCCAGCCTGCATTGGGATATCAAGTTGCTGGCGATTAAAGACAACTACCTTTTCGATTGAAGGAGTCTCTGCGATAGCCTCATCAGCGATCTGTTTCAGTTTAATCAGCTTGCCACCGCGATAGTTGCCATCGGCGGTAATTACAACTTTAGCCTGCGCATCAATAATACGATCGCGAAGAGCGTTGGCAGCAAAGCCACCAAATACTACTGTGTGGACTGCCCCTAGGCGCGCTACTGCGAGTACTGCAATCACCTGCTCAAGCACTGCTGGCATATAAATAGCGACACGATCACCCTTTGTGACACCAATATTTTGCAAACCCTTCGCCAGGCGATTGGTCTCTTTATATAGCTGCTCATATGTAATAGAGCGCGTCTCGCCGTTGTCTCCCTCCCAATGAAAGGCCACTTTGTGGCGTACAGGCGTCTCCATATGGCGATCCAGGCAGTTATAGACAATATTGATTTTGCCGCCAACGAACCACTGAAAGAATGGTTTTGTCGTCCACTCAAACGTTTTTTGCCAGGGTTCGAACCAATGAAGCTCCTTAGCCATATCATCCCAGTATTCGGAACGATTATCTAATGACCATTTGTAAAAGTCTTCATAGTTATCAAAGCCTTTTGATTTCATGTAAGCTGTGATATTGGCATTCTCTACCATTTCAGCGGTAGGGGGGAAAATACGTTCTTCAGATAAAATTGAATCAGTATCTTCAAAAAGATTGTTATTCATGCCGATGTATCCTCCTCAATACAAAAAAGGACTGTACGGAGTTTTCTCCGGGCCAACCATTGAATTACTCCATTGTAGAACAAGTGGCATTACAGTTTCAATGTCCATGTCCGACATAATTTGGTTGGTTGTTTACTGATGAAGTATCCACCCGCTGTTATTTGCAGTTGCGTTCCCTTCTTTAAATATAGTTTCATCATAGTAAGTATAAATGAAGAGCAGAGCTTTAGAAAGGGATTTGACCATGAACTTTAGCTCCTTGTAAAAATACTAAAGAAAATATCCTCTAATCTGGCCTGATGTTTTAAATTATGTCAGCTCATTTTATTTTTACAGGAAATAAGCAGACAAGAACATAATTTTGCTATACTGTATACTTTAAAACTATTATAGGTGAAAAGAGTTTGCCATGATTTTGCGACTTGACTTTGCCTCTTTTTTTAGAGTACGATAACAGTAATGGTAACTCTTGATACAGGTGTTTTTGTTGTTTCTAGTAGGAGTAGTGCGTATGCAAGAGCATGGAGTGATGCGCTGGTTACAATTAACGTATCGCGTTCCTAGTGAACCATCCCAGAAACGGGTATGGGTATGGCGTCGTTTACAAAATCTTGGTGCGTATGCTCTACAGAACTCTGTCTATTTGCTACCATATTCTGAAGAAGTTGAGAAACATTTTCGCCAACTGACTAACGATATTCGTGAAATGGGTGGAGAAGCCAGTATTTTCTCTGTAATGGCGCTAGATGTGGCTGATGAGGAACGCATCTTGCATGCTCTTCTTGATGGTCGTAATGCTGATTATAATAAAGCAGTTGATGTATGCGCCCGTCTGTTAAGTAATGCCGTAGCACTAGTAGAGCATCAAGAGTGGAATGAACGCCTTCAGAGCGAGTTTGCCGAAGTTTTGGAAAAAGTTCATCTCTCCTTCCGCACGGCTAAGCGCCATGATGTGCTAGGCTCGTATACAGCGATAGCACGCGCCTCAGCAGCAGAATCTATTGCACTCTGTGAGCAGGTTTTTCGCATTCTGCAAGTTCGCGATTTCGTGAAAGCTCGGCGGCTATTAGAAATGAACTATGAATGGATTTATCTTCCAAAAGAAGATGTCGTCGATCAACCTTCCTATAATGAACACTCTAGTCTCTCTGACAAATCATTATCTATCCCTCCCTTCTATACTAAATAGCTAGTAACTCTTCAAGGCACCAGGCCCTGAAGAGTTACTAGCTATTTAGTATAATTTTACTTACTAAATCGTAGCTTTTTGCGTTCTCATAGTGTACACTCAAAATATTACAACCATAATCTTACGTTGATCGTATATAATATAATCATCAAACGTTGTTTAAGTAGGTCACCCTCCTACTTTATGATATCAGGGGTAAGGACAATGCAAAGATTCGATCAGGATCGAAGATCAAGTGGCGCAAAGGCAATTGCAATTGATGAGAAAGCTCGATACGCGCGTTATCGTTTATATATACTGCTTTCTCTTTTATCATCAGCTGGTCTAGCTCTTGCCCTCCATATTATCTTTGGACACTAAAAACAAAAGATTTAAGAATGAATGACAAAGAAGCATCAACTTTCTAGAGGCTGATGCTTCTTTATTATGCTATGAACAATTATTGTATTTAAAGCCCTTCAATGAAATCATGTTATGCTTGCGCATATTCTGCTTCTGGCATGAGCTATTTTTCTTCTCATCAGCACTTCTGTAATGATCCACCCCTACCAGTACACCGTTTCGTACCTGTTTTAACTTAAATTCACCACCAAAAGAAGAAGCATCCTCTAATTTCTCGTCATTGCTAGCGAGGTTCAAGAATAGGTCAAAGGGGCTATAGAAAGATTAGAATAACGTGTCCGATTAGCCCAAATTCCTACTGCCGTATCGTTTCGAGGGGATTTACGATTATATCAGAGGAAGGATTTTTCCTGGTTGATTTTCTGAAGCAGTTTGGCTTTGGTGGATGTCTGGCAGATGACATAGGTATGGAAAAGTATATGACACGTTATAAGACGTTATCAAACACAATCATCTTTCGTCTTGCCATATCCATATGAAATTGTGAAATACTTCATTGTTTTTTAGTGAAAAGAGGTGCAAATTAAGAGCGTGTGTATTCATCATCAAGAATTTGCTTTTTAGTGAGACGATTGGTCTGAGTTTTGTATTATTATTTATAGAGATCTGATTTAAGGTACTCTAGTTGGGCAATAGGACTAAATGAATGTAGTGGAAAATGAGACTCAGTTGGTGAGTGATGCCCGCCATGGATCACGAACCGCTTTTGAGTCTCTGGTAAAGCTCTACGAGCCGCGCATCAGGCGCATGATTTATGGTATGACTCAGGATGTTCAATTGACGCAGGATCTCTGTCAGGATACATTTCTGGCGGCTTACCGTGCTTTGCCTCGTATGGAGGATAAAGAGTTGCGTTTTGCTCCCTGGTTGTATCGTATTGCATTAAATCTGGTACGTAGCGAATGGCGCCACCACAAGCACATTAAAATGGTTCCGTTTCCTTCGCCGCAGGGAAATGATGACAATACTTTCGATGAGCAAGGTGAGGATTTCCTGGCAAGCGATGAGCAATTTGAAGACCGCGTCGTTGAACGAGAATTGGTTCGGCGTGCATTATCTCAATTGCCGGAATCTTCTGTCATGTGCCTATTATTAGATGCTGAAGGGTTCTCATACAACGAAATTGCAGAGACTCTACAAGACTCACTTTCAGCTGTGCGCAGCCGACTCTCACGTGCGCGGCAGGCGTTTCAACGCATATACAGCCGTCTTGATCTGGAAGGAAGATGATGAAGGATTGGTATCCTGACCCATATGGCTCTGGTCTCCCACTGTGTTCTAGTAGTGCTATGTGTATCCAAAGAATTGATGAAATTGATGCTCTGAACCAAAAGGCTTTATCTGGCGGAATACTGGTTGATTATATAGAGGATATATACGACCAGCAACAAGTTGAGCACCTAGCACAGCATCTACGACACTGCTATGCATGCCAGATGGCAGTGGAGCATGAGCACACGTTGAGAGATCAGCAGCGCAGCCTTTTGCACGCTTTTTTTGTCTCTGAAGGGCGAGAAGTCCCTTCGACAACTGCAACCATTCTCGCATCTTTAAGCAATGATTTACCTTTCGATTTCCAGGTAAGGCGAGAAATGCCCTCTTATGCTGAAACGCCGCTAATTGGAGATCGAGATGCCATCTTCCTGGCCCATCATAAGACACAACGTGCCAGAAAATGTGGAGCGACCCTGGTTCTGACAGTGGCCTTTGTCATGATCTTATCTTCATTCCATATGTTTACGCAATTTGGTGATTTTAATACGTTGCAAGCAACTTCAGATGTGGCCAAAGCACCTTATAATAAATCAATTACAACTTCTGCCCCAGTAACAGCACGTACCAGTATTCCTTTACAAGCGACTAATCTCTGGTCTGCCGTTATTTTGACGCATTGGTCGCAGGATGGGAAGCATCTAATCGTAGAGAACTACAATCCTATCAGTAAGAAAGCCGCACCGCTTTTTTCATCACTCGGAGATACAACGGTCGATAGCGTGTCACACAGTGGCAAGAATCTGATTTATCATACCTATAACAGCGTTCTACAGCAGACGCAGTATTCTCTGCTTTCCGGTGGACAGTATGATGTGAGTGGGCGTGGACTTAATGCAGTCTGGTCGACTGATGATACTACAGTCTTTCTAGCAACAGACGCTGGCACAATCTGGAAGATCAGTGTCAATGATCCTCAGGCTGCGCCGACGGAATTACTTCCGGCCATCCATGTAGACAAACTAGAATTTTACCGCAATCATTTTTTATACTATGTTCGCGGAGAATCGCTTTATCGTGTGAATGTAGATGATGTACAACATGAGGAGCAGACTATTGTACCAGATGCTGCGTCAAATAGCTTTTGGATGGATCCTACCTCAGAGGATATTTATTACGTGAAGGGCTATGGCACACAGCGTGAAATGTATAAACATCGGGAGAACACATCTTCCTCACAGGATTTATCCTTGCACATCATAGGAACGCCTGTTGGATATACTGAAGAATCTTCTGGCGCTTGGTCGTTTATGTATATCAATTGGAATCAAGCAGCGGGTAGCTTTGATATCAAGAAGACCTCTTCAGCCACGCCCATTTACCAGAATATTGTAGCTGGAAAGACGCGGGCACTTTGTAGTGTGGCTGCCTCAAGTGGGTCCATTTGCGCTAACAGTCTGGCTTTGTCACCATCTGGTATCTTACTAACAGTAGGTAGTATCAGTGGAGCGCTGAATTATCAGCTCTGGTCAGTTAACCTTAACAAGAAAGAGAGTACGCTCTTGCCAATGCTCTCTGGAAGAGGACCAGTACAATTAATAGGTTGGGATAAATGGTTGGTCAATTAATATTCGCCACTTGTTTTTTGTTACCGTGTGGATGGTATTGTATTAGTCTGTGAGCGTAATTGTTCTGTCGCTGCTAGATCAATGGTCGCATTGCAAGCTTGAAAAATCTGACTAGCTTCTTTCAAATAAGTTAGCCCTTGTTGATACGGGGCATCATTGTCAGAAATGGTCTCTTGCGGTTGTTTATCCTGACATAATAGCAGCGATCCATAGCAATGCAGGGTTCGAGCGTAATCGAGTCGCAGATCGTTTTCGCGGCAAATCCGCATTGCTTCTTGGAAGTAATGAGTGGCTTGGATGGGTTGCTTCTGGGCGGCATATATCCGTCCTAATAGACGATAGAGACGTTCAATGATACGGGGTGTTTCGAATCCTTGTGCATCTTTAAGTGTTTGCTGGGCGATGTCAAGAGCGGTTGCGAGATCGTCCAGCAAGAAGTGAATCAGAGCGAGGAGATGTTTACCATCTACAATATGCTCGATTTCCATCCCTTGTAGGGAGATTGTTCTTTGGAGCATGGTTTTGGCGCGTGTGAGCAGATGTACGCGACGTCTGTGGTGCAAGGCGGCATCGGGCCTTGTTTGGAGGACTATTGCCTGGCAGATGCGGAGATCTGCTAATCCTATCTGTGAATAGCGAATGCAGCGTTGGCTCTTGATAGCTCTACTGATGCTGATGGCACGCTGAATACTGATCGCCGCTTCCTGAAGTTTTCCTTGATCGTCTTGTACAGAGGCAAGAGCGATGTTACTTGAGCTGATACGCTCACGATCATTGATGCGTTCTGCCAGACTCAGGCTTTGTGTAAACCATGTTTCGGCCTCTTGTAGTTCCCCTGAGCGCTGAGCCATATCTCCCAGGTTAAAGCTCACGAAGGTCATATTTGGAAGATCGCCACCGCGTTCTGCGAGTTCAAGTGAACGTTGCATATACATACGAGCAGCGCCATGCGCTCCTTTGATGATGTTCGCTGCTCCTAGATTACCGCATACGCGAGCCATCTCTGAGATCAATTCACTCTGTTCGTAAATGGTCAGAGCTGTATGGAGATGGTCGAGTGCGCTATTAACCTCACCTAGGCTGGCTGCAACGATGCCAAGGCGTTCATGCGCATAGCCGATTTCCAGTGGATCTCCGATGAGTGCACGTTCGATGCGCGAGGGTGGAAGGTCTTTTACATTTTTTGCGTTGAGACTCGTATAGTCTGTATTTTGATTTTTCTGCTGCGAATGCATGGAAACCGCTTCCTGATAGGAAATCTGTGGATAGCCTATTATCTCTTCAAGCATAGTTAGTGCTTCTTGTAAGTAACGGCGGGCCTGATAATAATCACCTTCCAAGCGTAAGAGTGCTCCATATTGGAGGTGGAGGCAGGCCCAGGCTGCTCCATTGGTAACCTTTGCCTGTGACATGACTTCTTTGCCACGTTGATAGCAGCGGTTGGCTGACTCGTATTCACTGGTATAGGTCCAGGAGTTGCCAATTTCACGCCAGAGCAATGCTTGAATCTGAGCTTCCTTTTTCTGACGCTCTTCCATATGTTCTTTCAGCGTTGAGGCATGAATATACTGTTGAAAGCGGTTGCTGGTACGTATAGCGAGGATATATTCGTAGACCTGCCGCCCCTCAGCGAAGTTCCCTTGGATGGTACTACATTCAGCGAGACGCTCCAAGATAGTGCAGAGATGCAGTGGATTAGTGAAGGGTAACTGATCGATCCCTCTAGAGAGTATTTGTTGGATATCCTGGTGGACATCAGTATGTAGAGTTGCATCGAGGTCATTTTCGCTGAACGCTTGAATGACGAGTATACAGTATTGCTGGGCTTCGGCATAGGCGGCTAGAGTGTATGCTTGATTGCCAGCTAGTTCAGCGTAATAGACCAGTGTGTCGCGATCGCCGCCTCCCTTGCTGAGATGATAGACGATCGTTGCCGCAATTTTTTCAGGCTGGTGGGCATAAATAGCTTTGAAGGCTTCTGCCGCTCGGCGATGGAGCTGCGCTCGACGTGCTGCTGAGAGGCGACGATACAGATGGTTGATGATTAAAGGGTGCCAGAAATGATAGAGAATATTGGCACCAGTGCCTTCTTCAATCAAGAGTCCAGCATTGAGCGCCTCTTCTAATAAATCGAGAACGTTATCTTCATCATATTCATTGGCCATGGGGAGTAGCTGGCGGAGTTCGAATGATCCACCAATGACAGCCGCTTTGCCGAGGAGTTGCTGACAACCCTGACTAAGTCTGTCTAAACGGCGTTCCAGTACAGCGGCAATGGCCTCTGGCAGAGAGATAGTGGCGCGTGTATGGTCATGATCGGCCTGACTGGGGACTAGTGGATCTGTTTGAGACTGGTGTGTATGCGCTGCATTGCCATACACTGCATTTACAGGAGATTTTTGCTCTATTGATGTGAATGTATCGATGTTTTCGTTGAAAGGTGCGCCGACATAACGTGCAAGTTCTTCTGCAAAAAATGGATTACCAGCTGCTTGTGATTGAATGCTCTGAACAATGTTTTGTGGTAAGTAAGAGACTAATGTTCCAATCTGAGTATGCGTGAGAGGCAGAATTGGCACTGTTACAATTGATTGTTCTCGTTGCAAGTCCGCGATAAGTGAACGCAATTTATGTTGAGGAGTCAACTCTCCTTCGCGGCAGGTTCCAACCAGTAGAATACATTGGTCTTGAATATGGTGAATGAGGTAGGTGAGAAGATCAATACTACTATCATCTGCCCAGTGGAGGTCATCAAGCACTAGCAAAAGTGGTTGTTGTTTGCTGAACATACCGATGAGTCCCAGAGCTGCTTCCCAGAGGTAGAGGCGTTCTTGCTCAAGTGAGATGGCCGGCATCGCTTTGGTTGGTGAGGTGGTTTGATTGATAATGTCCAGATCTGGAAGGAGCGCCCTTAAACGATCTAGCTTGAGTGATGATGTGGCGGCTTCGAAGCTGTTGGTATTGCCAGGTATGGTTGACTGCTGCGTGGTGATTTGTGTAAAAGCAGAGATACTTTTAAAGAGTGTTCTCAGGAGATCAGTCCAGGGATGATATGGAATTGAGCTTTCTTGCTCATAGGAACGGCTCCAGGCTACTGTCCATCCACGTTTGTATGCTTCGAGACTGAGTTCTTCGGCCAGGCGGGTTTTTCCGATGCCTGGTTCACCGCGTAGCAGGACGAAATGAGGATCGCGTGATCGAGATATAGAGGCTGTTTTGAATTTTTGAGGTTGATGCAGGGGGACCTCAGTTGGTTGCTGTCTATGGGGCATCGTTTCAGATGAGCCAGGCATTTCCTCAAGAGCATACATGACTTGATTGAGTGTTTGCCATTCACGCTCACGTCCAATAAGAGGACTTTGTTTCTGTCTTCCAAGCTGAAAAAGCGGCCGCGTAAAGAATGGCTCCGCTTTTGGTGAATGGTCCGATATTGGCGCTGTCGGTGCCTCTACTTGATTATCATTCTGTATACTGTAGAGTGTTGGAACATGTCCCTTACGGAGCTTCTCGTAGAGCTCCGAGGTCTCTGGTAGTGGTTCACTTTCGTAATCACGCTGTAACATGGTCTGATGCTGGCGATAGACCTGAAGGGCTTCTCCTCGGCGATCACGTTGAGTTAAAAGCATCATCAAATGCTGTACAGCGGTTTCATTGGTCGGATCGGCAGTCCGCAGGCGATCTAATGTGTCAATAGCGCTGGCATACTCTTCATGGTTCGCCTGGCTCTGTGCTAGATTGAGTAATAGTCCAACCCAGGCTCGATGTAAGGCATCGCGTCGCTGGGCCGCCCACTCTGAATATAATTCTTCTAGCAAATAGCTGCCTCGATAGAGTGATGCCGCTTTCTCTTGCAACTGCCTACTGTGTGTAGGATCGGTAGCAGTATCAGCCTCCTTAATGAGATGTTCAAAGGTTTCAGCATCAACCCAAATATAATCTGCATTAGCTAGTTCGAGTATATCCCGTTCCAGGCGTAGGAGACGGGAAGCAGCCGGTCGAGCAAGCTCAGGCTCAAGCATCTGACGTAATTCGTGTACCGCTCCGTTGAGACGATTAGCCGCAATATCGATATCAAGATCGGGCCAGAGGAGATTCATGACTTGTTCACGTCCTAAGCGACGGTTAGGACTGCTCAGTAGACAGCCAAGGAGAGAACGAGCACGTCTGCGATGCCAGAGGCGACCATCGACAGTCTGCCATTCGTTGTGTTCTAGTTTTCGTTCAATACGAAATTGACCAAGGAGATAAACACGAAGCGCGGGAACTGGTACCTGAGGTAACGTGGCAATCGAATTAGAAGCAGAATCACTTGAAGCTTTCTCTTTTTGGAGTTGTTCTGGTAACACTGCTCCAATGTACTTACTAACAGTACGTCCATTTTCACTCCAATAGGCATACCAATATGGTCCATGTCCGGAGCCCTCTTTGCATTTACGACAGCGTTGTTTTCCGCAGCGTGTAAATTGCTGGCGATAGGTAACTTTTCCATTCATCTTTTTGCCTATCTGCCCTTTGAGACAAATTGTGCGAGAGAAAAATATACAATTAAGAGAAGATTTGTCATTGACATATGTCATTCTCTAATTAGAACATTGCTGCATCCAGAGGAGCAGTATCCTGAAATATATTGTATGAATGACTGACCATTTGTAGTTTTCAACATTATAACCTAGTCCGTGGGATGCTTACAATGGTATAGCCTATCTGTTTTAGAAGAAATATAGCTGATTTATGTGCCTATAGCGATCATCATATATATATATTGGCTATAAATGTGCTTGCTTCATGACCTTTTATGTCAGATCTTTTTATCTAACTGATATACACCTTGAACAAAAAGGTCTGGCATAAAAGGGCTACTACCATTTGGCTATTTCTTGCGTCCTTTTAGTATAATGTATTCCATCGAGAAAGTATCGAGGTGTCCTGTATCGTTTTTGACGACTTCGAAGTACGCTTGTAGAGAAGGAGAACTGGATAGAATATATCCTTCAAGTCGATTTTTTTCTGCGATTGGTAATTGTGAGCGCTCTGTCCAAGCATTATAGTTATGGGTGCGGCGAAAGAGCTCTAACAGTTCGACTTCCAGGCCGGCTTTGTTGAAGAAGGTTTGCCACTCTTCTTGCGTATAAGAGCGGACATGTGAATTGTCACGCCACTTCTCCACATTATTCGCGAATGTATCTTGTTCTGCATCACCAGGAACACAACTATCAATCAGTAAGAAGAGGCCATGGGGTTTGAGTACACGTGCCACCTCTTTTACAGCCTGAGAAACATCGGAAAAATGATGAGGTGCAATACGGCATGTAGCTCGATCAAAAGTATTGTCACCAAATGGAAGATTTTCGGCATCAGCCACGTGGAAATGAGCATTGCTGACGCCTTGCGCGCTAATGAAGATTTTTGCTTGCTCTAACATAGCTGGTGTGAGGTCGGTAACGGTGATTTGTGAGACATGGGGGGCAATTGCCAGAGCCGTATGTCCACCACCTGTGGCAATATCGATAGCATGGAGAGTTGGATTCCACTCACCAAGCTCAATTAAGCTATTAAGATCACTGCCAGTACTGTGAGATGGACTACTGACGTAGCTAGCCGCTGTACGGCTAAAATAAGCTTGTACGCGAGCTTTGTTGCTATCGTTAGTAGCAGATGGATTGTTTGTCATTAAAAGTGCTTTCTTATCATTAGTCTGAGCGACTACAACGATACAAATCTATAATCATTATAGAACACCAAGCGTGATTATGTCATATTACATTGCCAGAGGAGCGGCGTTTTTCGAAAGTTATCTTGCATAGCATAATTCCTTCAAGTGGCCTATACACTCTTTGCCATAAAGAAGACGTTTAAAAATCCTGAACTGAATAGGCAAGTGATCTGAATATGGCCAGTGATATAACGTTCGACGCGAACTGGCATACTATGCTATGATAGATGAGAATTATTTTCCTCTTTGTGTCTATTATTGTGGAATATTGCTATATGCCAAAGCTCGAAGGTTCCGTTGAAAATATCGTTTTTCGTAACGAAGAGAATCAGTACACTATTGCGCGCTTTCGCTTGAATGATCGCGGGCGGCTTTTTCGTGACGATTTAGCTACGATTGTAGGTGTTTTGCCAGGCATTCATCCGGGCGAGTTACTTTCTGTTGAAGGTGAATGGGAGAGTGATCCTCGCTATGGCCGTCAGTTGCGCGTAGAAACTTTTGTGCAGCGTCTGCCTGCTTCGACGGAGGGCATGGTTCGCTATTTGGGCTCAGGCTTGATAAAGGGTATTGGACCAAAGAAGGCACAGGCAATTGTAGATCATTTTGGCGCACAAACATTGGCGATTATTGAGCAGCAACCGGAAATGTTAACTCAGGTGAAGGGGATCAGCTCGAAGGATTGCGAACGTATCGAGCAGGCGTGGCTGGAACAGTCAGACATTAAAGAACTACATCTTTTTTTGCAGTCGCATGAAGTGTCGATGAATGTCGCTACGCGAGTGTACAAGCAGTATGGACGAGAATCTATCCGTGTGGTGCGTGAGAATCCTTATCAGTTGGCCCAGGAAGTACAGGGTATAGGTTTTCGAACGGCTGATGATATTGCAGTGAAGTTAGGTTTGCCACATGATGGTCTTCCTCGGCTAGCGACTGGCTTGAAGTATGTGCTTACGCAGGCTGCCAATGATGATGGACATTGTTTTTTGCTAGGAAATGACCTGGTCCAACGAGCTTCTCATATCCTCCAGGTTCCTACCAACGCGCTTCAGATGGCTGTGGAACAGTTGCGTTCTGAGCAAGATGTGTTTATTGAACCTGTACCCAAAATTCCTGAGGCTGTTCTTGCTGAAAAAGCTACTCGTTTGGGCGCGCAAGGACATGACGCTGTTGATGTTAGGTCAACGTTAGATACGACTCAGGCTCCCGAATCTCGGATTTATTTTGGCCCTTTCTGGTATGCAGAAAGCGGTTCTATGCGGTTACTGCGGATTTTGCAGCGCGCGCCCAGCTGTCTACCTCCAACTTCACAAAAGCAATGGGATATTGTCTTTGAGCGGCTGAAACAAATTCGTCATATGGAATTGACGGATTATCAGCGCGAGGCTGTACAGGTAGCGTACCAACAGAAGGTCTCTATCTTAACTGGTGGGCCAGGTACTGGCAAATCAACCTCGTTGCGGGCTCTGCTGATGCTTTTGCGCACCCGCAAGGTTGATTTTGCTCTTGGAACTCCTACGGGGCGTGCAGCAAAGCGTCTTACTGAAGCAACAGGTGTACAGGCCAAAACGTTACACCGCTTGCTTGAATATGCTCCTCATGATAATAGCTATCAACGCAATGAAGATAATCCGTTGCCGTATCAATTCATCATTATCGACGAATTTTCAATGGTTGATATTTTATTATTTTATCATCTTCTCAAGGCAATACCTCAGACCGCACATCTCTTACTTGTTGGCGATGCCGATCAATTGCCCTCAGTTGGACCCGGCAATGTTTTGCGTGATATCTTGCGTAGCAATGCTATTCCGGCGGTACGATTGACTGATCTATTTCGGCAGGCGCAACAAAGTCAGATAGTTGTTACGGCCCACCAGATTAATCGTGGTATCATGCCAGGCATAAAGAGCGAAGCGACTAGCGATTTCTTCTTTATGAAAGAGGAAGATCCTATACATATGCAACAACTTATCTTGGATCTGGTCCAGAGGCGTTTACCCGCGAAATATCATTTAAACGCGATTTCAGATATCCAGGTACTGGCTCCTATGTATAAAGGGGTCGTGGGTGTGAAGATATTAAATGAGCGTCTTCAGGCTCAGTTGAATCCAACTACTCAGGGCCAAATTGAGTGGGGAGATCGCCTTTTCCGCATTGGAGATAAGGTGATGCAGACGAAGAATAATTATGATAAAGGTGTCTTCAATGGAGATGTAGGTTTTATTCGTCGCATCGATAAAGAAAATTTACTTGTTAAAGTTGAATTTACTGAAGAAGCTGGACCGCTTATAGTGGATTATAATTTCCATGAACTCGACGAACTGGTGCTGGCCTATGCTGTAACCGTTCATAAGAGCCAGGGAAGTGAATACCCAGCGATTGTCTTACCATTGGTGCGAGAACATCGGATGCTATTGCAGCGAAATCTTCTCTATACAGCGATTACACGCGCTAAACGTCTTTGTATCGTTGTTGGTCAAGTTTCTGCTTTAGAATATGCTATTCAGAATGATCGTGTTGCATTGCGTAACACTGGCTTGGCTGAGCGTCTACTGGCACTTGGACAAGCGCCGGGAAATGTTCCTATGTGAGCAAGATCCTTTATGGATTGATATAAAAGATTAGCATTGGAATAAGAATAGCTAATACCTTGTTTACATGATTAAAAAAGAGGAGCAAATATGAACCGTCAAGAGGCTATCGACTTTCTATTAGATCATTACGAAAATCCGCGTAATCAAGGAGAGATTGACCATCCACATGTGAATGCAAACGGTGGCAATCCCGGTTGTGCTGATGTTATTACTATGCAGGCTCGTTTCGGCGAAGATGGCAAGCTCGAAGCGATTGCCTGGGATGGAGAAGGCTGTACAATTAGTCGTGCCGCTGCTTCGTATGTAACTGAGATGGTACAGGGACTGAACGCTGAGGAAATCGAAAAAATTACCTTCGAGGATCTCATTAGCCAACTTGGCCGCGAAGTGGTTATGACTCGTCCTACATGTGCAACATTGGCTCTTGGAACCCTTAAGAGGGGCGTTCATGAGTATGATATGCATCAGCGCGCCGACAAAGCTCATTATCCGGACCTTCAGAAATAATTGTCTGATTTTAATAATTCAGAATCAGAAAATGCTCTGATGCGGGCACTCGCGCCAGTGCATTTTCTGTAGAGTGTTAACGGTATCTTTGATGATCTGCGGCTGATTTGTAATTATGCACAACGGGGACTTTATTATAAGTTATAGAGATTGCGCCAGTTAGAGAGTATATCCAATGCTTTCAGATGTAGTTTTTTGTGCTCGGGATCATTAAGCCAGCGACTAACTCCCGATGGATGTGGTAGAGGTAAAAAGAATGTAGCGTTGTGTTCCTGATAGGTGCCAATGATTTTTTCGAGCGTGCTTTGGCCGAAAAAAACTTCGATAGCCATCGTTCCAACGAGAAGTACAACTTTGGGGTGTATAATTTGAAGCTCTGCATCTAAGTAAGGACGGCAGAGTTCCATTTCAGCTGGTGAGGGTTTACGGTCTCCACTACCACGGGGATTTTTGCCAGGGTCGCAGCGTGTGAGCGAACTGAGATAAGTGCTACTGTGTAGATAGCCAGCCGGGAATCCAGCAGTTTCTAACCACATTTGCAAGATACGTCCCCCCGGGCCACTAAAGGGGCGGTCTTGCGCTATTGAGCGATGACCTGGTGCCTGTCCAATTACCATAATACGGTCGGTGACCCGACCGCTCACGATAGGATGGGCCATAGGAATATACCCTTGCTGTTGGCAAAGTTGGCAAGTACGAATAGTCTGTTGTAATATGGTCAGTGCTGTTAAGCTATCTGCCCTTGGCTGGCTCTTCAATATTTTCTTCTTGAGGTTTTATTAGACTGGGTTCGTGAAAGTGTCGTACTACGTGACGATACTGTCCCGCATAGTAGATGAGCGGATGCGTTTCTTCACCCTCATTATGCTTATCGAAACCAGGAAGCGCTTCTTGCACTTGTCCCTTTTCATCTATGGATGCGGCTTGACCCGCCATACCCAAAGCTTCAACTTGAGCGATAAAGATTGCATGATCTCCGCCTGGATATTCAGCAATAATACGTGCATCTACAAATGCTAGCACATTGTCAATAATAGGTGCACCGGTAGTGGCTGTGTGGTAAGGAGCATAGTTGAAATGTTCAAAGCGTTCAGTACTATTTGTGGCAAAGCCTCTGGACCATTTTTCTTGTTTTTCTGTTAGCATATTGACCGCAATAACGTTGCTTTCACGGAAATGCTGCAGTGTTGTGCTTTTCAAGTCGATACAAACCAGTACAAGTGGTGGGTTAAGCGAAACGGAGCAAAACGAATTAACCGTGAGTCCTGCTAAGATCCCCTTATTATTTGTTGTAGCGACTGTTACTCCTGTCGCAAAGTGGCCCATCACCTGTCGAAAAAGTTCTTTTTGGATAGTCATGAAATATTCCTTCAAATAGAAACATATGAAAATGTATGAACGCTGTTGATTCTTCTATGAACGCAGTGATCGATTCCAGGTTCCCCGTCTATCAAACGTCATAGTATGGCAGTGCGAGTATTATTAATAGAAGTATCAACCTTTCTTCTCTAGCTTGTCAACTGAACATCGGTACAGGTCTTTATTGTTTCCATACCTCCCATTTGGGCTATGCATGCAAGCTGGACGTTTATCTGAAGGCATTTGTCATCTGCTTATTCCTGTCTTTTGTTTTATTGATGTACTGATAAATAAGAATGTGACGTGCACGATGTTTGACTTTAATGCAAGTATTTTGTGTCAGGCCAAATAAAAATGTTACTGCGAAAGGATTTGAAATGAGGAATGGTTTTCTTGACTTTATAGTAGCATGCCGATATACTCATGTTCATGAAATGGTTATTCGTTGCGTCTTCTTTTCGCTCATACGTATCAAAGTGAGCTTCTCTATTTTATGAAATTGCTAACTCGTTCTACGCAATCGACGCGATTGCAAAAAACTCTCCTCCAACAACGCCTACCGACATCTTTCGTGTTTGTCTGTCTGGTCATAATGTTGGTGGCTGTCATATTAATATCTGTTAGTTTTGGCTCGGTTTCTATTCCTATCACGACTATAATACAGATTTTGTTAAATGCTACAGGTTTCATGCATTTTTCTGTAGATGACTCTCTAGAAGTAATTATTCTTCAGGTGCGACTTCCAGAGGTAATTGGTGCAGTACTGGTGGGTGCCGCTCTGTCTGTGGCTGGGACGTTATTTCAAGGTGTATTGCGTAATCCTCTTGCAGATCCATATTTGATAGGGACCTCTTCAGGTGCCGCTCTAGGGGCAACGGTGGCATTTGTATTACCTTTCGGTACAGTTTATGGCTCTTTTTTTTCGTTAACGCCATTGCTGGCCTTCGTGGGAGCGCTTCTTACCGTTTTGTTTGTGTATGCATTGGCACATTCGAGTGGGCAGACGCCGGTGATTATGTTATTGCTGGGTGGTATTGTTGTGAGTGCAGTATTGACAGCGGTGCAGACACTTATTATAAATCTTTGGCCTTCAAATGATTTCGGGCGCATTCTGGGATTATATAATTGGCTTGCTGGTGGTATTGCAGTTGTGGGCTGGAATTCATTAGCGATTATTGCGGTAATTGTGTTGATCGGTTTGCTGGGAGCATTGACTATGAGTCATGTATTAGATGTCTTTGCTTTAGGCGAGGATGCTGCACTGCATCTAGGATTACATATTGAATGGGCGAAGTTCTTAATCGTGATTATCGCGTCTTTGTTGACGGCGGCAGCCGTCTCGATTAGTGGTTTGATCGGTTTTGTCGGATTAGTGACTCCCCACTTTATGCGCCTCATAATTGGTCCGAGACATCGGATATTGATGCCAGCGGCAGCTCTGAGTGGCGCGATTTTTTTGACGCTTGCGGATCTGTTGGCTCGTAGTTTGTTGGCACCTACTGTACTGCCAGTAGGTATCTTTACTGCTTTGGTAGGAGCACCGTTTTTCTTATATCTGTTAAGACGTAATAAGCGAGAATATAAATGGTAGAGGATATAGCAGTAATTTCGCCAAAAGAGTCTTCTCCTTTGTTACAGATGCAAGATGTGGTTTTTGGATATAACCAACGAACACTGTTGTATGATGTGTCTGTTGCTGTTCGCACTGGAGAGATGGTAGGTTTGTTGGGTCCAAATGGTTCTGGTAAAACAACGTTGTTGCGCTTGCTGAGTGGCGCACTACAGCCTAAACAGGGAAAAATTTTACTAGAGGGGCGCGAGTTACGTACCTGGGGACGACGGCAGATTGCACAACGTATCGCAGTAGTGCCTCAAGAACTCTATATGCCCTTCTCCTTTACGGTCGAACATATGGTTGGGCTTGGACGTACGCCATTTATTACCTCATTTTGGGGTTCGCAGAAGCTCCATGATCAAGAGATTGTACAGGATGCTATGCAAGCAGCAGGAGTAGCACCGCTGGCAAAGAGTATATTTAACGAACTAAGTGGTGGTGAGCGTCAGAGAGTGACAGTAGCGATGGCGCTGTCGCAACAACCATCAGTGCTCTTGTTGGATGAGCCGACCTCGCATTTGGATATTAAATATCAGATTGAAACTTTAGAACTGATACAGCGACTGAATCAAGAACGCCATATGACAGTGCTCGCTGCTATGCATGATTTGAATCTTGCCGCTCGCTATTTTTCACGCCTGTTACTCTTTCAACGTGGTATTGTTGCCGATGCTAGCCCGGCTGAAGTCCTGGAACCAGGATTATTAAGTCGAGTCTATGGGATTCAGGTGCAAGTTGGCATTTTGCGGGGAGCAGAGCATCTAAGCGTTTTACCTCCGGCGCAAAAGGATTTGTTGATCAAGCAGGAGGATCGTCCCGTTCCATTGGTACATGTGATCGCTGGTGGTGGCTCAGGCGAATTAATCATGCGTGCTCTAGCTGATGCGCAGATTTCTTTTAGCGTGGGGGCTTTGAATATTGGTGACAGTGATCACACATTGGCCCTTCGTTTGGCCAAGGATGTCATAACCGAGCAGCCTTTCGCTCCGATATCGTCAGATGTATTGTTGCAGGTGCGCGAACGTTTAATGCAAGTTGATGTATTGATTGTTTGTCCAACTGCTATCGGTCCAGGGAATCTTGCTCTCATGCAGGAAGCGGCGCAATCTGCTCAGCGCGGTCTTCCCGTGATCCTTGTTGCTGTCCCAGTACATACGGCTTGCACTCCAGAGAGGGCTGAAAGGCAATCCTCTGCAGAGGGATTCCTACAAGAACTCGCTACTCGTGATTATACTGGAGGGCAAGGGTCTTATTATATTGAAGAACTTCTTAAAGCAGGCGCTATTGTAACCACATCTCTTCGTGCCTCACTCGATGAAGTCAAGAAACATGTAGCATGTCAGATAGCTTCTTGAGGCTCACGAAAGTTCTAATGGCAGAAAGAAACGTAGTAAAAACTATCGCAGCGCCAACCACAAACACAATGATCCTGAACATAAGAAATAAGATTATCATAAATATGTTGTACCGTTTTCTATCACTGCACGTATGTATTTATTTCCTACAAGTTCTAAGGATACATGAACTGTGTAGAATGAGCAAGATAGAAAACGCTATTCCTTGTTTTTTATTTTCTCAGATGGTGGTTCTTGTGCCGAGTCATTTTTTGTGTAAGGACTTGGCCATTTAGTCTCCGATGATGGTGATGTTTGCTGGGCAATATATGCAGGATGTGCACGTTCTAGCGGAAGTTGCTGATGATGATAGAGGCGGTTTGAGATCAGGGATGTATTAGAGGTCATAGCTACTTGCAACGACTCCATGAGATGCTCCAAGCGACCAATACTTTGGAGCACATCTTGTGTTGTCGCTATCGCTGGTGTCTCAATTGTAGCTGAAGTAGATTCTGTACGAAAAGTGGAAGAGATCTGAACGAGTGTTGCATGTAAGGCGTGCATTTGCTGGAGAATTTCCTGCTCAATAGTTTGAAGTGATGAAATGAAAGAATCTTTGAGTGTGATAAGACGTTCCTCGAGGGCACGATCTACCATTTCGGCCAGTTCTTCCCAGGGGATCTCCGTTTGTATTTCAATGGCATCGAACTCTGATTGTCCATCAGGTGAATAAGCATGCAACAAGTCATTCTGTGTTTCCGAAGTAGAGATGCGCTGATTTACAATCTGCTCAAGTGCCAGCAATTGATTGGCCAATGAGCGTTCAAGCATATCCTTGTAGTCCTGTGCCTGTTGCTGATTCTGTATTTCAAACTTTTGGTCAA
The DNA here is from genome assembly GCA_963699315.1 of uncultured Chloroflexia bacterium. Classification (GTDB taxonomy): domain Bacteria; phylum Chloroflexota; class Ktedonobacteria; order Ktedonobacterales; family Ktedonobacteraceae; genus Dictyobacter. The sequence continues at coordinate 221,351 of OY969433.1, read as the reverse complement.
GTGACTGTATCGTGCGTGATTGTTGAAGATCTATGCGTTGCAGGAGCGTTTCTCTCGTCTTTGAATGTTGATCGTTAAGCCGCTGGGATATGGTATGGAGTAGATCCTGTTGAATAGTTGTAACGCGTTGCTCAAACTCGCGCTTCAATATTTGCGTACGTTGCTCAAAGGTCCGTTCCAAATCGCGACGCTGGATTGATAGCTTTTGTTCCATAATCGTATTCAGCGATTGTAATTCATCTTGCGTGAACGTCATTGGATGGTACCATTCCCTTCTTCTACACACATTTTGTTGTATGAATTAATATTGTTTCCTAGTATAGGAATAGCGTAGCGAGGTGTCAACGTCTTGCGTGTATCAAGCCCAAGTTGGCTATTTAACGTACTTGACAGCCTATCTCTCTTCTAACTATGTTATTCATATTCCTACCCAGTATTTTATGCTATCTGGACCCCTTATGCATTGCTAGTAAATCGTATATAATTTGAAAAGTACATTATTAGACGGCCTCTTTACGCAAAGGAAGCGCATGGTGAACGACAAATTATTAGGTAGCCAACTTGGTAGTTATATCCTCGTGAATTTATTGGGTCACGGGGCTTTTGGCAGTGTCTACTTGGGGAAGCACTTTCTGCTGGAGCATAAACCTCCTGTTGCAGTCAAAGTATTGAATACTACTTTGAATACGCAAGTGGAGATAGATCGTTTTTTTCAGGAAGCCGTAATTCTCGATAAATTGACTCATCCCAATATTCTCCCCGTTGTAGATGCAAATCTGTACGAAAGTTATCCCTTTTTTGTGGCGGAATACGCTCCTGGTGGCTCCTTACGTGATCGCCTGGATAAGTTCAATGGCGCTTTGATGGATCTGATAGACGCCATGCATCTGCTCAATCAGGTTGGGTTGGGATTGCAGCATGCCCACGATCTGGATATTGTGCATCGCGATCTCAAACCGGCTAACATTTTGTTTAACGCTGAAAATGATGCCGTATTGGCCGACTTCGGTATTGCTATTCAGGTGCAATCGACGCGCCGCGTTGATGAGATTGGAACGCCGCCTTATATGTCGCCGGAACAGTTTAAAGGGAAAGTTAGTAAGAAGAGTGATCAGTATGCTCTGGCTTGTATTGCCTATGAATTGCTTACGGGCCAACAACTCTTTACCGCTGATGATCCCTACACTATTGGCTACAAGCACATTTATGAGCCTCCTGTGGAACCAAGAACACTCAATCCCGATATTCCTCCTGCTATTGAAGTGGTTATTTTGAAGGCACTTTCTAAGGCGCGCGACGATCGCTATGAGAGTGTCGCTGACTTTATTCAAGCTTTGCGTACTGCGGCTGGATTGCCGATCTCAGTAAGCACACCACTTGCACCAATAATCTCAGCTCCTATACCGCAGATTCGGCCGGACGAGGCTCCAAATGATGATTTGTGGGATGTTGATTTTGAAGTGCCCGCACGTGCGATTCCACGTATAAAAAGGGCCAGTCAAACTTCAGATCCTCATCGAACGCGCCAGGAGATCATTAGTGCTGATTATCGGACGCAGCACACCCCACCCACACATACTAATGCTACACATACTAATGCTACACATACTAATGCTACACATACTAATGCTACACATACTAATGCTACACATACTAATGCTACACATACTAATGCTACACATACTAATGCTACACATACTAATGCTACACATACTACTGGTGGAAGTGCTACACATACTACTGGTGGCAGTGTTGGGCATGCTCTGCTTGTATGGTCGGTTACTACTGGTCTGGATCATACTTATTACTCAGAGCCAGCGGCTCTCAACGGCGTTGTCTATGCCGGTACATATTCAACGGTAGTTGATAATCCCAATAAAGAGGCAAATCAATTGCGTGCGTTGGATGCTGCTACTGGACAGCAGATCTGGGCTGTCAATACCGACTATGGTATTTACGATGCTCCAGTTATTGTCAATGGGATCGTGTATGCCTGTTCGGGCAATATTAACCTGCCGGGCAAAATTTATGCATTGGATGCTGTCACAGGTCAAGTTCGCTGGTCCTTTCCGACAGCAGAATATGTCAAAGTCAAGCCTACCATCGCTAATAACATGGTCTATGCTTACCCCGAGCATGCCGTTTATGCCTTAGATGCCGATACAGGACGTGAGTGTTGGAGTGTTACTATCAAAGCGGGCGTATCTAATCGTCCTGTGATTGCTAGCGGCACGATGTATCTAAGTACCGACCGTGGCTATTGCTATGAACTAGATGCGCTGACTGGACAAAAGCTAGATACGTTCACTGATATGGGTGAGGTTTATTCTGCTGAAACAACTGTGGATGGTATCGATTGTATCTGCGCATTCGAGAACGAATTATATTCTATTGACATGAAGGCTCAGCAAATACGCTGGTCGATCCAACTCGATAAACATGTTTCAGGAGATTTGGTGCTGAAAAATGGTGTCGCGTATATTGGATCTCATGGTGGTTTTGTTGGCGATTCGGCTAATACGAAGCTTCACGCTATCGATGCCTCGACTGGAAAGATACTCTGGGTTGCACATCTGAAACATGAAATCGAATCAGCTCCTGTCGTGGCTGATAATATGGTCTGTGTTAGTACCTTTGGACGAGAACTCTATGGTATTGATTTACAGAACGGCCATATTCTTTTTGTGGCTAAGGTAGGCAAAGGCAGGATTAATCGTCCTTCGATAGAGAATAGTAGGATTTTTGTCAGTACCAGTGAGATGCATGCATTGCAAATAAAGTAGGGTAGGACGTAACTACTCAGATAATCTTGCCACCTGCGGCGCTGAGCTGTCAGGATAAGGTGACCTGAGTAGTTGTGTTTCTGCATGGTAGATGCAGTATGAGATGAGTGGTCTATGCTTAGTACCCATGCGTAAGCGCGTAATCGTTAGGCATTTAGAGATTGAAGGTGGTTGGTAGGACGATTACTTCTTGCCCAGGTTCCAGCGTGGTTTTTAATCCTTCATCGCCATTAATTAATTGGTTATTAACGAAAATACGCACATGTTCACGAATTGCTCCTTGCTCAGTGCATAACCGTTCCCATACAAGAGGATGTTCTTGCTTTAAAGCTGATAACAATTGTTCAACTGTCTCAGCCTGTAAGGTAATTTGACTCTTCCCACCACTATATGCGCTCAACGTCGAAGGCAAACGTAAGGTTGCGGTTGCTGTTCCATCACTCATATACACCTCTCCAGACATTTTTAAGAATAGCTTCTTTAGCGGGAGTTTTTGGCACAAGCACAAATGATTATACACATATTCTATAGCTGTGTGCCAGTATACGAGGAAGTTTATCAGATTGCAAGTGTTTATCCAGAACGCTTTTTACAAAAACGCTTTTCTCCTATTTTCAGCGTCGGAGAATAACCTCTACATCTTGTCAAAATGCGTTTTGTGGGTTCAAGGCCATACATTGTGTTGACATCCAACCACATAGTTGTTATAATTTATCGCAATAGGAGTTAGTTACATTGAAATAACAAACAAAAAACTTGAGGTGTTGATCTTGACAATTTCTTGCAAACTGCGCCTGATGCTTGCTAAAGCAAATGTGGAACGAGCTACACGAGGCGAACCAGCGTTAAGTTTGCGACGGCTCGCTTATGAGAGTGGCGTATCACTAAGCGTACTTGCCGCTCTACATACGGGAAAAAGCCAGCGCATAGATTACACAACAATTGATCATCTTCTCGCCTATTTCAATCGCTATTTCCGGGTTACCACTGATGATCTTCTCTCGTGGGAGTATATTCCTGAGAGTGACATATCTCTGGAATATTCAACGTATCCAACAAATACATCTCCGAAAAAATCGTTAGCATAACCAATAATCGTAATAGATGAGGGATTTTATGGCAGTTCTTTTAAAATCGCGCAAAGAAATTGATATGTTACGCGAGGCCGGACGGCTGGTAGCTCAGACGTTCGAAGTACTTCGCCCTTATGTAAAGCCTGGCGTGTCAACGGCTGAGCTTGATCAGATTGCAGAAGATTACATTCGCAGTAAAAATGCCATTCCTATTTATAAAGGATATGGTGCTCATCCAGGTGGGCGTGGACGACCAGCGATTCCACCATTTCCTGCTACCATCTGTTCTTCTGTTAATGAAGTCATTTGCCACGGCATTCCGAACTCGAAAAAAATCTTGTTGGATGGTGATATCATTGGCGTTGATATCGGTGTGACGCTCAATGGCTGGGTTGGTGATTTGTGTATGACATACGGTGTCGGCAACGTTGATGAGGAGTCCCAACACTTGATGGATGTGACGCGTAAAAGTATGGAACTTGGTATTGAGCAGGCGCGGCATAATAATCGTCTTGGTGATATTGGTGCTGCCATCCAAACATACGCCGAGTCTGAAGGTTTTTCTGTTGTGCGCGATCTGGTTGGTCATGGCGTTGGACGCTCATTACACGAAGATCCTAATGTGCCTCATTTTGGGCGAGAGCATACTGGATTACGTATTCAAAAAGGTATGGTCTTTACTATTGAACCAATGATTAATGTTGGGACATATGAGGCTAAAACTCTTGGGGATCGTTGGACTATTGTGACTGCCGATGGTAAACGTTCGGCTCAATATGAACATAGTCTGGCAATTACTGACGGCGCGCCAGAACTCCTGACAGTTGTTTAGGTTTTTATAAGAGGTTTTAGAACAACTTACTAGACAAGCCTATTGCTCTGGTCAAAAATTGTGAGTTGTGCTATCTTATGAATGGGACAATTTATTAGGAATACTCGTCCTCACAGATCGTAATACATTCTTATGAGGAAATGCTTTATGGATAGTTCTCTTCAACGTGCTAATCCCGCTTTAAGTGGTAGAGTGGACCTGTCCGACTCGGGTTATGAGGAGGAGGTAGTTGTTAAGGAGGAACATCATATCCATTTACCAAATCCTAGTTTGTGGCCTGTAATGCTCAGTGCTGCTATTCTGGTGACGGTGATTGGTTTGCTGTTCATTCCTGATGCGCCATATCTAACGATCATTGGTGCCGTCTTTATCATTGTTGGTATCATGGGATGGGCGCTAGAAGATCCGATGGCAACACCAAAGGAAACTTTTATTCCTTCTCCCCAATTAGCAGGGGTGATGGCGAAATTTCAGATTGGTCAGGATGTTGTCGATAAAAATGGAACATCCCTGGGTACTATCCAGGCTCGTCTGGGACGTTATATCCTTGCCGATCGTGGTGGTCTCACCATCAAGGTTTACTATGTGCCGCTTCACTTGATTGAGGATGGGATTGAAAATAATGTTGTTCGCTTGAAGGTAAGTGAAGTGGATCTGCTGAAGCGCAATCTTGATCGTTTGCCGTTTGACTTGTATGATTCGGCACCTGATTATGGCGTTCCTCAAGTGAAGGGTGTGCCAATGTTTGCTAATGGTCCTTTGTCTCCTGCAGAGACTGGTCATTACAATTATGGTCCAAACTTCCCTGGCATTAATACCGATGCTGCTGGTTCTTACTATCCTGAAGAAGTAAGACCAATACCTCAACATTATGTGTCAGATCGCCGTAACTACAAGAACCGGAAGCCTCTTCCACCTCGTCCGGTCGCCGCAGATTAACAAGCAAGGGATGTGAATGTAAATCACATCCCTTCTTTTATGCATTTTCGCGCCTCTTTGATCTTTGCTGGTTACTGATTACAGTATCAATTATTGATAGTCATAAAAGCCCTTCCCACTTTTCTTCCCATACTGTCCAGACTGAACCATACGGCGTAGGAGTGGAGGAGGAGCATAGAGTGGATCTCTGTATTCGTTATAGATAGCTTCAGCCGCCCAGAGCGTGGTGTCGAGTCCAACGTAGTCCAACAGCGTGAATGGTCCCATTGGATAGCCACAGCCTAGCTTCATCGCAGTATCGATATCATCGCGGGTCGCCATACCATTTTCGAGCATCCTGATGGCAGAGATTAAATAGGGGATGAGTAGAAAGTTCACGATGAATCCTGCTGTATCTTTAGACTGGACGGGCTTCTTGCCAAGCGATTCTGCAAATTGTCTGATTGTTGCTAATGTCTCTTCAGACGTAGAGATGGTACGAATGATTTCGACGAGCTGCATGACTGGCGCTGGATTGAAGAAGTGCAGGCCCGCAATTTTGTCTGGACGTCTGGTGACTGCTCCCATCTGCGTAATATTAAGTGAGGAGGTATTGCTGAGCAATAGGGCTTCTGGCTTAAGTAGGTGATCGAGGACAGGATAGAGCCGCAGCTTTTCTTCCATATTCTCAATGACGGCCTCGATTATCAAGTCGCAATCCGCCAGATCTTCCAGGTTGACTGTGCCATGCAGATGTTCTTGGTACTCGGTCCTTTGCTGGGGAGTGATTTTCTCCTGCCGTTGCATTTTATCCCAGGCATTGTAAATACGCTCTAATCCTTTAGCCAGCAACGGTTGATTGATCTCGCGTACAACTGTTGAATAACCTGCTTGAACACAGGTTTGAGCAATGCCGCCTCCCATCAAGCCGCATCCGATAACGCCAACTTTGCGAATTTCCATTGATGCTGTTCTCCCTGTGAATATGTTGCTTGGATTATTATTTTCATTAGATAATCCAAATTGTTGTCCTACTAGATGGTATCCGAAGTTTTTTCGAGATGATCAGACATTTGGACTTATTTTCTCTTCCGCTTGAAACTCCTGCCAATATTGTAGCAAAGATGCGATGAGCGGTTCTCCATCTATTAGCCGCTCTTGTGCTGTGCGCCAACGTGTAAATATGCTGTGGGTTGAGACGCCAGACCACAATACATTCTTGACGATATCTGTATATACGTCTGCATTTGGGGGAAAAAGACATGCTAGACGTTCATCTTCCAGGTAGAAGTATTGACCATTCTGGTTATACCAGCGACGGATATCATCCTGGCTGGAGACGATTTGTCCCTGTTCGACTTTCTCTACTGGATAAATGGTTGGCCCGATGGGAAAGCAGTGGAGATGGGCGTGAAAGACTGATTGATGAAAAATGCCATGTTCCCAATATGCTGGATGAGCATAGTAACGTTGAAAAAAACGCAAAACTTCATGCTTTAAAGAGACCAGTTCCTCGTCGAACTCTGCTGGTACTGCTCCATAGCAGGTGTAGTGCTGACGGGGAATAATTAGGATATGTCCAGCAAGGAGTGGAGCATGGTCAGCGACAAGGCGGAAGTTCGGAGTCTGCTTCATTACTGAGGGCGCTGTGTCGCTGATTTGGCAGAAGGGACATTCAGGATCAAAAGTTTTAGCATCCGTAGAGACGCTGCTCTGACGTTGCATATAGATAACTCCTAACTCTTATAGTTGCGTTCTATTGAGAATAATGGTATTTCTTGTGAGATACAAGATAGAGCGATCATAATGCTCTATGCAATTATACGCTCTATTCATTGTGTAACCGATGACCATTTTTTGTGTCTGAGTTATTAGCCTGCGTGACGAAAGCCTGCTTCTTTCATTGTTAATGGTTCTCCCTCATTGAGTAAGCCCGCATCGATGATTTCTGCAATGATCAGAGTAGAATCGCCAGCTGGTATGCTGCTCTGAACCTTACACGCTACCCAGGAAAGGGCGTCTTGCAAGATGGGATACGTGTCTTGTACAAGGCTATAGTCTATTCCTGAAAGCTTGTCTGGATGATTGTTATAGGATTTACCAAGTTGTCCGGCCAGTTTTTTCGGCTCAGCTACTTTTGGCAGGACGTTGATAGTAAAGGTTTGGCTATGCCGAATCATAGATAATGATTTGGCGTCATTTTCGATGGAAATGGTGAGAAGCGGCGGTTCAAATGAGACCTGGGTGAGCCAATTGGCGGTGAATGCGTTGACGACAGCATCATCTTTACTCATGACAACATAGAGGCCATAGGTGAATTGACGCAACACTTGTTTCTTTACTGCTGGGTTCATGTGTTTCTCTCTTTCTATGATGGTGTTTGATGATAAGGTGCCAATAATTATATTTCTTACTTTCTTACAGGATTGAGACAACTTGTCCCTTCGTCATGTCTTGCAATTCCTGGTAGCCATAGTCACTATTTTTTGGATAAAATTAATAGAGCATCCCTGCTTGATAAAAAAAACAGAAAAGCGCAATTGTTGTTTACACGCGTTTGGCGCATAACTGACGGCTGGTTGGTTCTGCACAACAAAACCAGGACTCGGACAGGTGAGGCAATTCTTTACGCTCTCCATATTGACGCATAGCTCGAAACGCAGAAAATTTTTGCTCTTGTCCTTGCATTGCCAATGCACGTGCTTTGATCTGAAAGAAGGTTGTAATGGCGTCGGTATTCATCTGATCGGCTTGCTCAACCAGCGTTGCTACTTGCACCTGAAGTTGGTCCATCCGAGGATCAGGATGTTCCCAGCGATGTCCAAAGGCTGTCGGGTCAAGTTCTCCAATCCATTTTTCGCTGCCCGGTGCGCTGAGATGGGCGGAGCCCGGTGGAATGAGCAGACGGATAGAGAGATGGACTGGGTCGATATGCTCGATGAGATGATGCTCCTCAAAAAAGTTGAGTAGATCAACATAACTTGTTAGTGTTTCCCATGGAGTAAAAGGCAGCAGTGATGGGCGCAATGTGATGCCCACACGTTCCATTTTCTCAAACGCCTCAGCTATATCGGCAGCAGTATGATTTTTCGCGAGTTGCTCAAGGACGGTGTTGTTGAGCGATTCAACTGCTGAGACGACGAAGACGCAACCCAGTTCTTTGAGCTCTGGGAGCAGGTCTCGATGTTTTAGCAGGTGCTCTATTTTAATGGTCGCGTCAAAAGTGAGCTCTGGAAATTCCTGATGCATCACTCGTGTGATGCGGAGCGCATGGGTCGGCCCATTCCAGAAATCTGGATCGCCGAAGGTAATATGTTGAGCTCCACGAGCAACCTGGGCGCGAATATCAGAGAGAACGATCTCAGCTGGGACTGCGAAAAAGCGTCCATGGTAGATAGGGGTAATCGGACAATGGACGCAGGTGTGTTTACAGCCACGGGTAGCTTCAGTATAGCCTACGACACGTGAATCACTTCCCCATTCAAGGCGCGCGTAGCGATCAAGCTCAGGAAGATGGCTACGCTCAGGTACAACAAATGGTGTTCGTTGTATCCAGGGTCCGCTCTGGTGTGTTCTGGTGTGAACCCCTGGCGTAGCTTCGCCCTGGCCTTTTTCTACCGCAGTAATTAACTGACAGAGGGGTACTTCATATTCGCCACCAATAGCTGAGTCAATTGTGTCCTCCAGTAGGTGATCCGCATTGAGCAAAGCATAAAGTCCATAGAGGCAGATGTGTGCATCTGGATTGAGTTGGCGAATACGGCGAGCAATCTGTTCACCTAGGCGCATTGCTGTATGCATCGGAACTGAGATAGCGACAAAACGTGCCTGAAGAATATCCTGATCCAGGAGATCGTCGAGTGAAGTATCAACACAGACAGGAGCATAGCCGGCTTGTTGAAGCATGGCCGACAATGATGCGAGATGAAAGGGTTGATGCCCTAATTCATAGCAGGAGATAAGTAGAATATCTCCACGGTTATTTATTTCTTTCGTGGTGCGCCTCCCCCTTTGCTCTTGGGACTCGATCCAGCACCGGCAGTTTCGGGACTCCAGCCTGAAGGCATGGCTGCTTCGGCACCAAAGAAAAATTCTTCCATTTGTTCTCGTAAGATGCGACGAGACTCGGGATCGGCCATGTTCAATCCATAATGGTTGATAATAAGAACTTGTTGAGCTGGCCACATATCGTAGGCTTGTCTGGAAATCTGCTCATAGATACGTTGACCCAATTTTCCAGGAAATGGTGGTTTATCCAATCCTGGCAGCTCACGTTGGAACTTGACGCAGTAAACTAATCTTGGCATGTGTAATCTCTCCCCCATAGGTGGGTACTAGTCAGAAATCAAGCATCAAATTTTACATGGATGGAATACTATGGTATAGATATCGGTCAACTATCCCTGACGTATCTCGCATCCTTCTTATTATTGTACTATGTTATTGTACTATGTTAATGGGTATCCCTGCATCTCTATCAATGGACCGTGTTTTTGTTTGCCCTACGCGATCGCCAACATAATGAGAAACGGTGTGACTATACTATAGAGGTTTGCTGTTTTCACGAGTGTGTCTTGTTTCGTGTGATGCTTGCATGGATTGGTGATGGATACTGGCAGGAGGAAAACGAACAGATGGCAAATATTTCTGATGCGTTGAGAAGGCCACAGGTGCTATTTTTTGGTATGGATTGCGATTTTTCATTACTCGCATTACAGACTTTATTGCAAAGTGATATAGCTATTCGCGCTGTTGTTATCCCCATGCCTGAAATAGCTATTTTCGGTAAGCAGACTCCACCAGCCATTTTGCCAATGTCACCTCCTCGTTCGATTGCTCACACATTACCGATGAGGGAAACTCCCACCTCATCTATGTTACAAATGGCCTGGGAACATCATATTCCTGTCTGGGCGATGCGCAAACTTGGAGCTATTGAGACATTGACAACGCTCTCGACATATCAACCAGATATTATTTGTGTTGCTTGCTTTTCTAAATATATACCACGCTCACTCCTAGCCTTGCCCCATTTAGGATGTTTAAACGTCCATCCGTCCTTATTGCCTGACAACCGTGGCCCGCTGCCTCTTTTTGGACTTTTCGCTTTGGGCATGAAACGACCGGGGTTACTATCCACATGATGACTGATAAATTGGATAGTGGCCCTATTGTGGCGCAGGAAACACTTCCCGTTCCAGAGGGCATAAGTTATGCAGAATTAGAAATGCGTTGTGCACACCTCGGGGGTCAATTATTAGCGCGTGCAGTGCTGGATCTCTATCGTAATCATATCGTCTTACAACCTCAAAACGAAGCACTAAGCAGCTATCATGTTTATCCAACCGACGATGATTATGTCGTGCAAGCTCACGAATGGACAGCACGTCATCTATACACATTTATCCGTGGCGTTGCTAGCACTGAGCGACCAGTCGAAGTCATCTCTATTGATCGTTATCTTCTGGCAACCGATGCTGTTTCGTATAGCCTTGTGGGTATTGCTGATATGCAGTCGGATAGTCATGGAGTAGAGAGCGTTGAATGTCGCGATGGATATGTGCATATTATACTGTAATCAATCGGCTTATTTGCCTGTTGTTGGCGCAGTGTTGGCTCTGTATCTCGAAGTCGCTTGCTAATTGTTTCTCTGGGCTATAAATCCGAGCCTCTTCTCGTATTATGACCTCCTTCTATCCTCTATTGTCACGATGAATGGAGCGGGAATCCACGTTGATGGATAAAGTTACTAGTGTCAGTGGGAGAAGCGCCTCAGCAAGGTCTCCTGGCTGAGGAGAGCGAATGGTGTGATCTTTATTATCCAGGCGCTTCGACGAGGTATCAACCAGTGGGGAATGGCGAACAGAATGTCCGCATCGTGCAAATTAGACTTACAAAAGTGTTGACAGATAAAGTGAACTGTAGTAGTATAGGTCCTGTTGAAGCAACCGCTTGTATGTGCAGGCGAGCTGGTGACGTTAGCGAAGAGGGCACACCCGTTCCCATCCCGAACACGGAAGTTAAGCTCTTCCTCCCCGATGATACTATGTGGGCAACTGCATGGGAAAATAGGAAGTCGCCGTCTCACCCGCCCACCTGAGCGGTTTTTTCTATGCTTTATCGCTTCTTTGGGATATTCCATTCTTTTTGTATTGGTAAGAACGGAATATCCCTTTTATGATGTGATTGCTATGCCGCTATGTGTTGGAAATGATGCTAGAGAGTGCATGGACCAGTGAGTCAACCTCTTCTTCGGTATTATAGAAAATAAATTGCTGTATATAGGCGGTTGTAGATTTAGACAGCGATCTGCTAATAGTATATAGTATGAATATCTATTTTTTGCATACGGCAATGATCGGATCTATTTTTACACTGAGTAATGTAGAGCTGTAATATCCTTTATACTATGGATAGCTCTCCGCGACTTTTATATATGGTGAGAGGTATAAGAAACGTATGCGTATTCGAAACTTTCGCTCTGGAGACATTCCATCGCTTGTGCTGATTCAGCAGGCGGCAGCAGTAGTTGATCGGTGCACGGAGATGAGGGCGGACGCTTTTTCTATTTGGTTGCTTGATCCTGCACGCGATGCTAATAATAATGCTTTTGTTATGACAGATGATGATGATGAGATGCTTGTCTGGGGACAGGGGGGCACTCTGGAGGGGATTGAAGGGGACATCGTTGGATATACGGTGTTGCATTACCAACAAGATGAAACTGGCTATCATTTGCTCTGCCAGGGAGCTGTTCATCCTGAGCAGCGTAGAAGACGGGCTGGGCGAGCATTACTCAGTGGTGCTTTAAATCGTGCTCGCTTGATCTCCACTGAATTTGAATTTGAGGCAGAAATGGCAGGTATTCCTTGTTATTTCGAAGCACTTCTTCCGGTTGCCGACGATGCATCCATGCATCTGGCTAGTAAATATGCTATGACCGCTGTTCCGCATGTAGTGATTGATGGGTTTCAACTCTACCGAGGAGAACTATACTCATAGTTCTATTTTTGCATAAAGAATCAGATGGTTTCAGAAAATAGCAAATAGCCTCCGTCCTGCTAGATGTGCAGAGATGCGGTAGCAGTGCGGAAGCTAAAGACTTATTCTATTTCTCCATCACTTGTGTCATCAGGTAGGGAAAGTGGTGCTGCTAATAGGGCTTCTAAAGTGGAACGGCGAATGCGGTAAGCCTGACGTATGCCACTATGAGGGAGCGAAATAGCTTCAAGTACACCACTTTTAATCCAACGGCGTACCGTTGTATCATCGACTCTGTAGTTGTGTTGCAACCTCGCCAACTGTGAGTAAGTCTGCTTCTTCGTTTGCCACTATGTCCTCTTTCTGGCCCAAATTCTAGTCAGACCGAATAAGTATTTACTACGATTATAGTCCAGTGAGACAAAATTGAATTTCAAAGAATATATATTTTGTCTATTTGACTATAATGACGATCTTGCCCTTTTTTTGTAACATTTTTTTTTACAAATATTTACACTGTATAAATGGGGTAAGTAAGAAACGGAACGTATCACTTGTATATGTAAAGGACGTGTAGTGTTAATCGTTTACTTAATCTATCCACCTATCATCGACATGCTTCTACTTGCCCTCTTGAATCTTTTATCGCCGATGTAGTGTTTTAATTCTTTGTTCCAGACTGCCTGACGGATTGTTTGGATCAGTGTTTCATCATTAGCCGACGAGCGTAAGATGGCTCGGAGATCGGTCTCTTCTGTGCCGAATAAGCATGTTCTGAGTTGACCATCAGCTGTGATACGGATACGATCGCAAGTGGAACAGAATGGTTCACTCACAGGATTAATAAAGCCGACTTCTCCGATACCATCACTAAATGTATAGCGACGAGCGGTTTCAGATGGATCGCCAGTCATTATTTGTTGCAACGAACCATATTTCGCTTCTATGATCGCTTTGATCTCAGCGCCAGTGAGAATATCTTCTTTCCGCCAGAGTTGATCGGCATCTAGAGGCATAAATTCGATCCAGCGTACAACGTACGCTTTGCGACGTGCCAGATCAGCGAACGCAAGTACTTCATCTTCGGTGAAGTTGCGCATAGCTACTGCATTGATTTTAATTGGATGAATTGATGGATGTTTTTCGAGCTCAGCAAGACCTTCCAGCACATGATCAAGTTGATCCCTACGTGTCAATTGCGCAAATTTCTCGCGTAACAATAAATCAAGGCTGACATTGATGCGCGTAAGCCCCGCTTCCGCAAGCGCTTTGGCCTGATGTTTCAACAAAATGCCATTGGTTGTAAGGCTTAGGCTATGGATGCCCTCGATTTTTTTCAACTGCTGGACAAGTTCTGGCACATCTCTTCGCACTAGTGGTTCACCACCAGTTAAACGAATCTGTTCAATTCCAATGCTAGCAGCGACTCGTGTGACACGTACGATTTCTTCATAAGAAAGAATTTCAGCTTTGTTTAGCCAGGGAAGTCCTTCAGCAGGCATGCAATATGTGCAACGGAAATTGCACTTGTCTGTAATAGAGATACGCATACTTTTGATGCGACGTCCATAGCTATCTACAAGTAACTCCATCTTTGGTATCCTCTCCATGAATTGATGCAAACAAACATACAGCTATCTATAATATAGCACGTTTGTCGACGCATAATTACATCTATGTTTATGACGTTGGATATGATGAAGTATTAAGGCATATATATATTTAGCAATATATATTAGTTTAGTATTTCCATTCCAGCGGGAATAGAAATACTTGTGCTTGTCCATTTATTTTATGGGAGGATGGTATGGAGTATCATTGCTACATGCAAAAACAAAAAGGCTCCAGACACATATGTATCTTAGAGCCTCTCTTTTTTATTTGATGTGCTTAAGCATCGTAATACAGTGAAAATTCGATGGGGGCAGGGCGCAAACGAACTTGATCAGACTGCTCACGTTTGAGTTCCACATACTTCTCTAGAAGATCAGAAGTGAAGACATCGCCCTCAAGCAAGAAGGCATGATCGTTCTCTAGAGCTTTTAGTGCCTCGTCCAATGAGCCAGGAACCGAACTAATCTCGCTCAATTCTTCTGGGGTCATAACGAACAGATCTTTATCGACTGGACCATAGCCATGTGTGCTAGGATCGATCTCATTGCGGATACCGTCGAGACCAGCCATCAGCAGCGCTGAGAAGAGTAGATAGGGATTAGCTGTTGGATCAGGTGAGCGGAACTCTGCACGAGTGGCTTTCGCGCTCTCTGTTCGTGGTATACGAATTGCTGCGCTACGGTTTCCCTGTGAGAAGACCAGATTAACTGGAGCTTCGAAGCCAGGGACCAGGCGTTTGTAGCTATTGGTGGAAGGAGCCGCAATCGCTAAAATGGCGGGAGCGTGAGTCAGGATACCACCGATGTAATAGCGAGCCAATTGCGACAGATTAGCATAGCCGCCAGCTTCATAGAATAGAGGCTTCTCGTTTTTCCACAAACTTGAGTGCGTATGCATACCGGAACCATTGTCGCCATAAACTGGTTTGGGCATAAATGTGACCGATTTACCATACTTACGAGCAGTGTTTTTAACGACATATTTGAAAAGCAAGAGTTTATCAGCAGTGTCGAGCAAGGTTCCAAACTTGTAGTCGATTTCACACTGACCAGCGGCACCGACTTCATGGTGATGGGCCTCAACCTTAATACCAAGCGATTCAAGGTTCAACACCATTTCAGAACGAAGATCTTGATAGGTATCGTTTGGCGCGACCGGGAAGTAGCCACCTTTGACATTCATCAAATGTCCCATGTTAGAGGTGTTGTCTTTGCCCTGGCTATTCCATTGAGACTCGACTGAGTCGACCTCAGCATATTGAATATTGTCTTTTGAGGTATAGCGGACATTGTCAAAAATGTAGAATTCTGCTTCAGGACCAAAGAATGCTGTATCAGCGATACCCGTTGCACGTAGATATGCTTCAGCCTTTTTGGCGACGTAGCGTGGGTCACGGCTATAAGGTTTCTGGCTACCGGCAGACCCAGGATGAGTGATATCACATGTGAGGCTTAGCGTCGGCACCGCCGTAAATGGATCGAGGAACGCTGTTTGCGCATCAGGAATTACTAGCATATCGCTTTCATTAATAGCCTGAAAACCGCGAACGCTGGAACCATCAAATGGTAACCCTTCTGAAAAAAGATCCTCTGATAATACATGTACTGGTACACTAAAATGCTGCCAGGTACCTGGTAGATCAGAAAATTTGAAGTCTACAATCTTGACTCCATTTTCTTGGGCTAACTTTAGGACTTCCTCTGGGGTCATGTGTCTTGTTCTCCTCTTAATGTGGTATCCTCGCATCATTGCAGGAAGTAGCGGCATGCATCGCCCGGTAGTACCTTTAGCATTGCGTAAGGGTATGGATAGAGATCTTCTAACGAGATCACTTATATCTACCCCTATAATATGATGCTTATAGAGGAGTATACTACAGACAGTTTATCTGAAAGTTACCTGTGCTCTATTGTGCAACGTGCACAATTTGTGCTGGCTACCACTTCCATTCTTATTATTGTGTATCTTGCAATCTTTCTAAAGGGATCAGCTTTACCTGAAACTGATGTGCAGACTGAACATAGATTCTCCTAAGCTGAAAAGCGACAATAATTGTATCTACTGCCGGAATGCACGTGGGAACCACGCTAAGATTTAATTGATGTTATAAATAAATTTTAGTGTATCTTATAGGCAACTTTTGGATCATAGCTGACACAATTTAAGCTCATGGAAATTGAACTTGGATTAATTGTACCCTGAGTATACCTATATCTTATTGCGTTATGCAACGTTTCTCTTTAGAGATAGCTAGATGTATAACCTATCGTGCTGCTCACATTATACTGTTGAAATGCCGTGATATCGTCTATAGTATCTATATCTAAGGCCAGGCCGATACTCTTGTAGCATGTATAAGTAAGCTGTCTGCTTTCCGCTTCACTTTGATGACGATAGCGGCTGTTGACACCAAAATGATAGGGAAGAACCAATGGCGGACGTGTTAGCAATGCATTGGTTCCACTTCCATCTTGCGATGGAGCAATAACGACCTCATTGTGTTTAGACATGTCGAATAAATAATGAAGGTCATCTGTTTGGAGCAAAGGGAGATCCGCTGATATTGTCAGCAGAGCCGTTGCTCCTTGTTGTAACTCATGGGTGGCTGCAGCCGTAAGGGCAGGATTGTGCCCAGGCAGTGCTTCAGTCAGAGCGCAAACTCCCCAGTTTTGGGCATGTTGCAAGACGCACTTATCTGCACTGACAACAGAAACATGTTCAAAAATATGACTATTTTGTAACGTCAACAGAACATGATGTAGCATATCAAGCATAAGATTGGCACGCTGCTCGGATGTCAGATGAGTGGCGAGACGACTTTTGGCCTCGTCAAGCGATTTGACCGGGACAAGTGCTATATATTTCACTGGATTTTCCTGTGTTTTGAACAAAGTGAGCGCCCCTTACACTGTTTCGTTCCATGCCTGTGGCTATGATGCCTTAGTATGATAATCCCGCAGCCTTTAGAACGTGGCGGGCCAGAGATGCTTTAGCTTCGTCGCTGCGCATAATAGTGTTTGTGATAGAGGTTGGAATGCCCAGATCTTCAATCTCCTCCACTAAATGTGCATCTTGCTCATCGATCACCATTACATCTAAGAAATCCCGATAGTAGCGAGCGACGCCAACCGCCGAAACATCCATATGTAGTCCACGCATGAGTTTGTCGGCTGGCCCTTTAATTGGCGCCCCTCCGACAATAGGACTAACCGCGACGATCATGCCACTGGCTTCGTGCAGCACGTCATGGATACCCGGTACTGCTAGAATACTTCCGATGCTTACAATCGGATTGCTAGGAGCCAGGAGAATAGCATCTGCACTTTTTAAAGCATCTAGAACATCAGGTGCAGGTTTTGCTCCTTGGGCTCCCACAAAAACGACGCCCTGTACTTCATCAGAACACTGACGTTAAATCATGTATTCCTCAAAGTGAAAAAGCCCGGCTGGGGTTTGGATATGAGTTGCGATGGGCTGGTCGCTCATTGGCAAGATGCGCAACTTTAAACCGAAATGTTGTCGCAGTTCGTCGGCGACCTCGCTGAGCGTTTTGCCCTCACGGAGTCGAGCCGTACGATGAATATGCGTTGCCAGATCCTTATCACCGAGCAGAAACCAATCTTCATTACCATAACTGATTAATTGTTGCATTGTATGGGTGGTGTCGTCGCGAATTCCCCAGCCATTTTTTTCATCAACAATACCAGCCAGCGTATATATGACAATATCTGTATCTGGCGACACGTTCAGGCCGTAAAATATACGATCATCGCCCGTGTTGACGATAACCGTGATTTCCTCTTGTGGCACTACTTGAACAAGACCTTGTAAGAAACGCGCTGCACCAACGCCACCAGCTAGAACGACAATCATGTATTACCTCAATCGAAGCGAACTATTAAACTATCTAAAGGCAGGCGAGCACGTCGCTTTGGATCTGCGGCCGCATAGCCGATGGGAATGAGTGCCTGTGGAATAAGATGGCTATCCAGATCGAGTGCCGCACAAGCTATATCAGGACAGAAGAGCGGAGCGCACATCCAACCTGTATCCAGACCCAAATCATATGCTGTCAACAACATATTTTGAATTGCTGCACCGACACTCTGTATTGCCATTGTTTTTTCATCTTCCTGTCGCTGGGCATCCGGATACTGATCCAGGTCCTCCAGGTAGAGACAAGGCATGATGAGGGCTGGCGCTTGTAGGATACGCTGACGCGATTTTTCAAGGCGAATAGAAACGATGGTGGAAGAATGTCCATCCAACTCTAAATTCTGTTGCCAGGTCTGGCTCATAGCGTCCGCGAGCCGCTGTTTCGGCTCCGGTTGCGTCAGGACTACAAAACGCCATGGTTGACGGCCATGTGGTGATGGGGCCCAGCGAGCTGCTTCAAGCATTTGCATGATTAGCTCGCGTGGAACAGGAGTATCTTGATATTGACGCACGCTACGGCGGCTATGCATCAATGTGGCAAGATCGCTGACACGCTGAAGCGTGGTAGACTGACGCTCCTCTCCTGATATGGTCACGTGTTCTTGATTCTCCGTAGTGTTTAGTTCTTTCATGAAATTATTATGGACCTACTTGGACTAGCGGAACATATCGGTAGCACTGTCGCGTGTCAGGGTATGGACACTGCCTTCGCCCTGTATATAGCGATATCCACGAATAAGCGCTACTGGTATGCGGTCAACTTTACCCATCACAAGCTCTGCGGCGGAAGATAATTCATCGGCGACCGCAATAATACTGGCGTGTAGTTCGTAGCCATACGCGTCATGTTGTCCTCGATAGTCTGTCAATGCTTCCATACCCGCAAGACCAATCGCCATATTCACCTGTCCGTTGCGCCAGACGCGCCCCCAGGTATCGGAAACAATGATGGCGATATCTTCTTGATTACTCAATTGTTGTAAACGTGTCCGAATTATCTGTGCAGATAGATCGGAATCGACAGGAAGCAAGGTAAGAAATTCGCCGCCTTCGACGTTAAATTCATCAACTCCGGCATTCGCACAGATAAAACCATGATAGGTTTCACTGATGAGTACACCGTGATCCATACGAACGATGCGCTTACTTTCGCGCAATACAACCTCAACATGGCGTGCATCTTTATCGTATTGTTCAGCGAACGCTTTTGCGAACTCTGAAGGCTCAATTGTTTCTAGATTAACGATGCGTTCCTCGGCTTTAGAAATAATTTTTTGTGTTACAACGAGTACGTCGCCTGACTGCAATGTGAGTTGTTGTTGCTGTAATGCTCCATAAATGAGATCGCCTAGATCAGCGCCCGGAGCTATCTCTCCAATGCTAGTGATTGGAATAATACGTAGTTCTGTGCTCATAGTCCTCCTCGTAAGATTATTATATCCCTTCAGACGAGATCCTGCCAGACGAGACTAATGCCATAGTCTCCTTGCTCCTGAGTATACGATGTATCTATTCCTCGATGTCATAGCGTCCTCATAATAAGAATTCCATCCTTGACCACATACATGGGTAGGAGATGAAAAATGCATTTATACAAGTAATTTGGGTATATTTGCAAGTAAATACTTATTTGGCTTACCTATACTATTACTTGAGCTTATAATGTAGTTTGAAAGGAATGGTAAAGATAACGATGATTAAAACGCTTGGACGCCTATTTTTAGGGTCCACTTTCATTTACGGCGGGTTGAAATCATTTCTCCAGCCTGATTACATTGCAGGAGTGGTTGAAGCCAAGGGTTTGCCCGCTCCACGACAACTGGCGATTTTGAATGCTGCTGTGATGACGATTGGAGGTTCGACCCTTGCGGCCGGGGTGTTACCAAAATTGTCGGCCGCCGCACTGGCTGGTTCCATGAGCATCACAACCATTATGGGACATGCTTTCTGGGAAGAAAAAGATGCAGCGACTTGTAGTAATATAATAATGGAATTTTGCAAAAACCTCTCAATTATAGGTGGTTTGTTGTACATCCTGGTTGATAAAAGGGATTCAAGGCAGAACAGGCGCGCCTTTTGAACGAATGGGTATTGATTTTGTGCCTGCTCAAGGTTGTTCTGCGGAACGATATAGAGCAGGCACGCTAATTAGAGCGACTGGAAGCCCTTGCATAACAACGCGCTTATATGACATAATTAGCGCAAAGAGACCTTCGGGGCAGGGTGAAATTCCCGACCGGCGGTATGGTACAGTCTCATAAAGCATGTATCAAGCCCGCGAGTCTATCATCGGTTATTCCTTAACAGATGATGCGACAGATTCGGTGTGATTCCGAAGCCGACGGTACAGTCCGGATGGGAGAAGGTTATACTGTGAACCATATTACGATGACAATATTGTCAGCGGCGCTAGCACATAATATTGACCATTTATTATGCAGCTATGGCTTGTGGTCACATCTCCCTTACTTGGTCCCCCTGGGTTAGTTGAATTGACATCACTCTTTATCGGATTAATAGTTTGTATGAGTGCATGCCAGTATTAGCTACGACCGAGGGATATGATTTCTATGAATGCTACAACTTCAAGGACTGATAGTGGGCAGCTGGCTGTTCGCAAAAATCGTTTTGTACGTAATGTTTCTACTTCTAACGAAAAGTCTGCACAATCTATTCAGCATAGTAACCAAAAAACTTTGAAGCATGTGCTTTCTTTTTCTCCTCCGTTTGCCTTGGGGCTGATCATCTTATTGGTCTGGTATGTGGCGACAGCTTCTGGGAGCATCAATGCTTTCATCTTGCCGGGTCCAAAGGCTGTATTTGCGAGCTTGATCAATGGCTTTAGCACAGGTCTCTATTGGGTGCATATTGGTATTACAATGCAGGAGAGTCTACTCGGCTTTTTACTGGCAGTAGTAGTTGCTCTCCCTTTAGGCTATGGCATTGCCCGGTCACGTTTGTTAGCAATTACATTACAGCCCTATCTGGCCGCAGGACAAGCAATACCCGCGATCGTATTGGCTCCGTTCCTCTACCTCTGGGTTGGCCTGGGGACGTTGCCAGTCACGATTGTCTGTATGCTGGTGGTATTGTTCCCTATGATGATTAATACTGTCCTGGGTGTACAGACAATCGAGCGTGAGTTATTGGATGCCGCACGACTCGAAGGTGCTTCTGGTTGGTCGCTTTTGTCATATATCGAATTTCCACTGGCATTGCCTTCTATCCTGGCTGCGGTACGTACCGGTTTAACCTTGTCGATTACAGGTGCGCTGGTGGGTGAGTTATTCTGTAGTCCCGGTCGAGGTTTAGGATCTCTATTGCAAATAGCGCTAAATCAATATAATATGGCGTTTATGTTTGCGACCGTTATTGTTTTAGCTGTACTTGCCTCGATATATTATAGTGCTACCTGGTTACTCGTTAGACTAGCTGAAGCAATATATTAACAAAGAATCGTATACTATAACAACGCAATCAGATATTCAATTGAAGTAGCACACATAAAGACGCTTTGTATGTCTAGAACCCCTGTATTGGGATGGCTGCAAAGCGTCTTTGCTCGCTGGTTGTAAGAATGCATTTACTTAATCTAACAAGCCGAATGGAGAAATCGTTTTAATGTCAGTATATCGTCGTTTATCTGTGGCCTGGTCGTTTCTAGCGCTTGCGTTGATCTGTGGCCTGTTTGTGACTGCATGCGGTAGTACTGGATCTAGTACTACATCAACCTCGAACGGCAAAACACTACAAAATGTTTCGATCGGGTTGGGCTATAATCCTGATATTCAATTTGCGCCTTTTTATGTGGCACAGAGCAAAGGATATTATAAAGACGCAGGTCTCAATGTAACGTTCAATCATGGGGTCGTAACCGATCTGATCGGTACAATGTTTGCTGGTAAAAACACATTTGTCTTTGCTAGCGGAGATGAACTGTTGACAGCCTATGATAAAAATAAAAGCTTACAAGCAATTGATGTTTCTACCATCTTTCAGCAATATCCGGTGAGCATCATTGTCCCCAAAGATTCATCCATCAAACAGTTATCAGACCTCAAAGGGCATACTATTGGCGTGCCTGGACTCTATGGTGCCACATATACTGGCTTGCTGGCACTCTTGCAAGCGGGTCATCTGACATCCAACGACGTAAAAATACAATCTGTGGGTTACAATCAAGTCGCAGCTTTGATGACACATAAAGAGGATGCAGTCGTTGGCTATTCCAATAATGAGCCGCTGCAACTAGAGCGAAATGGTTTCCATGTCCGCATCTTCAACGTTTCCAATTATCTACCACTTGTCTCAAATGGCATCATCACAACAAAGGATACCTATACCAAGCAACCGCAGGTCGTCAAGAGCTTTATCCAGGCCACTTTGAAAGGCGTAAAGGATGTAGATGCTAATCCTTCAGATGCAGTTACGATCAGCGCAGCATACGTTCCTGGTATGGATACGACTGTCGCTTTGGAGGTACTGAAGGCTACAATTCCCGTCTATGAGGGAGATGGGAAGCTTGGCTACAACGATCCAGCAGCCTGGCAATCCACTGAGAAATTTCTCGTTTCAGAGAAAATGATCTCGCCGATATCAAACCTATCACAAATATACACGAACAACTAGGGTACTCGTAAGCATATATAAGCCATCTCGCATTTTTTGTGATTAAGAAATCATTCACGGTAAATCCACCAATGATGGCTGATGGCTGTGCAAAGACGATAGAGCGGTGCCGTGGTTTCATGGCATCGCTTTTTTATACTTCTTTTCCTCCTCCTAGCTAAACAACGATTGGAAAAGCTCTGCATCAATCGTAAAGCTTCTCCACTGAAATAGACTCGTATTGGTATTTTTTATTACCAACTACCTAACCACCTCCTATATTCTATCTAAATATGGCCTCAATCGCCTAAAGCCCCTCAAATGGTTTACTTGCAATATCAAAATTGAAATGATTCATGTCAATAAATACGAGGACATATACTTGAAGCATATGTCCTCATATCGTGTTCTATGAAAGTTTTTCTATAGATTATAAAGTTCCGTACTAGAAATCGAACAGAACATTTATTGCCCTATGAAGTACCGAAAAATCCCCTATCCGCTACGGTCCATCATACGTATAAATAGCCAGATTTTTAAAAGAAACATCGGAGCCTTGACTTACTGTAAAACCAATGTCCCCACCAGTACTTGTTCCTCCATATGCACCGTTAGCATTTCCTTCTGGTTCTCCATTAATGTAATAATGGAAACTTCCCTGGTTTACGGTAATATCAATTGTGGCAGTTTTATCCAGTGTTGTACCGCTGATCGGATATAGCTGCTCGGTCATTAAAGTGGGAGATCCATTCATGTTGTAATAAGGGCCCCATGTGTTACTGTTTACTATATATTCATAGTTTAAATTTGATGACCAATGATAGAAAATACCAAACTGACTATCTGGCGTATTGAGCGTAACCTGAACTTGAATATAGTAGCTACTAGGCAGAGGGGTTCCATTAGATATTTTTGTCAGGATTGTTCCTGCATTGCTTGAGGTAGGATTAGTAAGCTCTAGCTGTGTAGGATTGCTTGGGCTACCGGGGGGGCATTTCGCCTGTATGTTGATATTTTGCCATGTTCCGCCGTTAGAATCACACTTACCCGGATAATTAGTGCTATAGATCAATCTTCCGGCTCCCGGTGCTTGTGGGCCAGGTAGCGAGTATGCTGACTTCGTGGTGCTTGTTGGTGTTGCCTGCGCCTGCGGTGTAGATTTACTTTTTTTGCTAATCGCTGTACTGGTCGCCGCTGTACCTGTCAGTGTTGTGGTTGCGTGCGGGCTTGTGTTGCTTTTTTGATTAGCGAAGAATGTAGCAACGCCACCGATGATAATGATTATTACCAGTATAGCTCCGATTAGTGCTAGCCTGTTAAGCTTACTGGCGCTGTTTTTACGTACGGGATAATTGCCTGGTCGCTGTTCCAGGGGCGCTTGTAATTGTTGTTGCTGTGCTGTACTGTCGGCATGCCATTGTGTCGAATGCTCGATTGTATGTTCTTTCTGTGGCACAGGATGATTGTAAGAGCGCTGTTCAGGCGCTGGAGTGTCGGTGGTTGGTGGTCTTTGGTGTGGACCATTGGCAGGTGGATATTTCCTTGATGGTTGTTGTGTTGTTGTTTCCCTGGTGGGAGATTTTGCTGCAGGCACGTTCCGTGGTGCTGTCCCTGGATAATCTGCAATAGTCGCATCGAGTTCCGTAATAACGGTCGGTAGCGCTTGCAGGCGATTCTGAGTGTGCTCAGAGAGACGTGGATCAGCCTCGGTTGTGTTATTGGGATTACCAACGTTTTCGTTTTCCATGAGAACGGTGGACATGCCGGGTGCCTGATCCTCGCCGTTGGATGGATTTGTTATTTTCGTGGGCATATCGCTGTCTTTAATGCGACGCTCAGGTGGAGCTTCAGTTATTTTCTCTTGTGTGAGTGGATAGACTGGCGTGAATTGCTCTCCTGCAGACAATGGTAAAGAGCTAGGGAAATGATCACCTAGTGCTTCGGAGACAGCTTGCCGCAATGCTTGCGCAAACATACCTGCGCTGTTAAAGCGTTGGCTGGGAGATTTGGCCATGGCTTTCATTACTACGGCTTCGATATCTTTTGGAACTTGTGGATTGAAACGAGTCATAGGGGGTGGCTGTTCCAACGTATGTTTTATCGCCACGGCAACAGGAGACGTCCCTGTAAAGGGGACACGACCTGCCAACATTTGATAGAGCACAACACCGAGTGAATAAACATCTGTCCTATAGTCAATAGTGTCGCCAGTGCCCTGTTCAGGTGATAAGTATTCTGGGGTTCCTACGATGGTGCCGACACTGGTAAGATGGCCCTGACTGTTTTCCTGGTCAGTGACCTCTTTGAGTACTTTTGCCAGGCCGAAATCTGCTAATAGGATACGTCCATCAGCATGAAAAATGATGTTACCTGGTTTGAGATCACGATGAACAATCGTCTGGGCATGCGCGCAATCCAGGGCAGCCGCAGCCTGTTCAATAATGGGGACGACCTCTTCGAGAGAGAGGATGCCTCGTTTTTCTAAAACGTCGCGAAGCGTTCCCCCAGTCACATAGGGCATAACAAGAAACGCCAGATCTCCTTGCTCGCCATATTCATAGACTGGCATGATATTGATATGATCCAGTGCTGCGATAGCATCCGCTTCTCTACGAAAGCGTGCCAGGAATTCGTTTCTTGATCGATGTTCAAGAACAACCCCTGGTAAAAGCACCTTGACGGCTACGATCCGCCGTGGACGTGACTGTCGCGCCAGATACACTGCACCCATTCCACCGCGTCCTAGGAGGCGTTGGAGCGTACATGTTCCGAGCGTCTGTCCTAGTAACTCGTTGCTGTCAGTTACCACGCTCGCATTTCCTCTCACTGAAATATATCAACTGATTGATAGTTCGCATACGAAATATTTCTATTAAGGATCATTCCTTGATATCCTGTCCAATTCAATAAACAAGCCCCTTTGCGGAGCTCCCTTCTAACGACAGGATAGTATTCGGCGAATTCCTTAATGGCTCCTATTATTTTTCTGGTTACGATAACTTTGACTGCATTTACGTACGGTATCACATTTGCGGTATCACACTTGTCACTGATCTGTCATCACGCGTAATAAAGTAGAGATGATGACTTTTGTAATGTTTCTTCCCCATTATAATAGACGTTTTGGGAACGTCAACTGTTACGCTAACATTATAAGCTAGAATAATCAATTCTGTGATGATATCCATCGTGATCTTTTGAATGCTGTTAATTGTACACACCCTCTGATCGTCGATTGGTTAAGGTCGCTTTATAGCGATAATGATCGTATTTCAGTTGTGATATGATCAACAATGCGCTCTTTGGATTTTTTACGTCAATATGAATTTGACTAAAGGTGGATGAGCATTAAAAATTATATGGAGAATAACCTCTAATTTAGGTGTCCCTTTTGTACTATAGCCTTGTGCTTGCGTCGCTGGATTTGATCAAAAGAGAGCATGCTATGCTTGCACTTTTTGGGGTTCCCCAAGCGTGTTGCATTATTATTTTACTCGATGAATGCATTTAGAGCAAGAATTAGCCATTATTTAGCCATTATCATGATAAGCAAAAAAGATATGGTTATTTTTAACATAGGTCTGTCTCCCTGACATGAAAATTACTAATTGACATATAAACGTTCTGCTGGTATGCTTGTCAATAACAACTCTATAAATAAAGACTGACCCGTGTTGAACGAACCTAGTATGAGGTAGGGAGCCAACAGAGATCCGACACCTGGTGAAAGTTCGGAGCGGTGAGACCCACTCAAAACCCTTTCGTGAGCGGCTGTCCGAAGAAAGTTCTGGTCACTATGGTTATCGCATCGCATTCTTCTTTTCTCTCTGGAGTATGAAGAATTACCTGGTGATTATGTAACAAGTAGGATAGGTGGGTAGCTCCCACACAGCATATTAGCTAGAATGAGTGGTCTTTCCACCTTCGCTATCGTTCGGTATATACAGGTCGGAGATATACTACGATCTCACTGATCAAGTAAGCGTGGAAGACAATCTGGGTGGTACCACGGAAGCAAACATAGCTTTCGTCCCTTTATCTGAGTAGATATAAGGGATGAAGGCTTTTTTATTGTTCTTGAGTTGAATTATTGCGAGGTGCATGCTTTATGAAAACCGTTTCTATCGTAAATGTAACGAGCTATACTGGATCAGAGCTGTTGCGCCTGCTTGCCCAGCATCCCGATTTTATTGTGACATCAGTGACCGGGCGTAGCGCTGCCGGGAAGCATCTCGAAGAGATATTCCCATTTCTGCGTGCTGGTATTCCTGTCAGTGATGGTCAGCAGCCAGCAATAGACCCAACTCTGGTTATTACCGAAGAACCAGCCCAGACCGATCTGGCCTTTGTCTGTCTTCCTCATGCCGCCGCCGCCGAAGCAGTCATCAAACTGCTGCAGAGTGGGACAAAAGTAGTAGATTTATCCGCCGATTTCCGTTTACACGATGTGGCAACCTATGAAGAGTGGTATAAACATAAACATCCGGCTCCTGCATTGCTAGAGACAGCTGTCTATGGATTATCTGAGCATTATCGTGACCGCATTCGGACAGCATCGCTTGTCGCCAATCCTGGTTGCCATACGACAACCTCAATTCTCGGCTTGAGTCCTGCATTTGCGACGGGTATTATCAATCCTGATGTTATTATTGATTCCAAATCTGGTATAAGTGGAGCCGGGCGTACTCCAAGTCTGGCCTATCACTTCTCTGAAATTGATGAGGATGTCAGTGCTTATGGATTGTCAGGGCACCGACATATGCCTGAAATTGCTCAGGAACTGACATTGATGGCAGCGTCTGGAGGTCATCCACTTGCCCATGATTTACGTATTACGTTTGTTCCACATTTGATGCCAATGACACGCGGTATTCTGGCAACGTCTTATGCTGATTTGAAACAAGAAAATTCATCGCCACTGTTGACAACGGCTGAAGTGCGCTCGATATATGAGCAATATTATAAAGATGAACCATTTGTGCATGTGGTTGATCAGCCTCCACACACCAAATGGACCTATGGCAGCAATCATTGTTTTATCTATCCAATTGTTGATACACGGGCAAAACGTTTGATCGTCGTTTCCTGTTTAGATAATCTGGTCAAGGGAGCCTCTGGTCAAGCGATACAAAATGCAAATATACTATATGGATTGCCAGAGACAACAGGATTGTCCTCGCTTGGCATACATCCATAAGTGCCTGCTTAAATCGCAGCGTTACAGTTTTAGCTATGTTTGGAATTGAAAAAATGATAGAAATTCCATTGTGAGGAGTTAGGGTATATGGCAATCTCATTTTCACGAACACCCCAGGGGGATATTATAAGCGATCATCATCTTATCGCGCAGGTATTGGGCGAAGCCCTCCCTTATATCGATTTTTTAAAAGGGAAGACACTGGTTATAAAACTAGGCGGTAGCACATTGGAACATCAGCGTGCGGTCCTGCAAGATATCATCTGGCTGCGAGCTTTAGGAGCGTACCCGGTGCTTGTTCATGGTGGCGGTCCATATATCAATGAGTGGTTGACCAAACTCAATTTACCGACACGTTTTATTAATGGCCTTCGTGTAACAGATGCTCCAACGCTGGATGTTGTACGTATGGTTCTGTTGGGTCAGGTAAATCAAGGATTGGTATTGATGGCTTCTCAGATGGGAGGAAAGGCAATTGGTCTGTGTGGGACTGATGGCAGTATGGTGCGTGCGCATATTGCAGATGAAATGCTTGGTTTCGTAGGTGAGATTGATTCCATTGATCCAATGCCGATTGAGTCGTTATTGAAAGATGGTTATATTCCCATCGTCGCTCCACTGGGTGAGGGCGCTAATGGCACATGTTTGAATATCAATGCTGATCTCGTGGCCGCTCATATGGCTGGAGCGTTGAATGCGGAGAAGTTGATATTCTTGAGCAATGTGGCTGGCATTTGCCGCTCGGATGGCTCTTTAATGTCTGAATTGCGCGAATCAGATGCCAAAAAATTGATTGATGAGGGTGTTATTAGTGGTGGCATGATTCCTAAGGTCACGGCATGTCTGGATGCGTTGGCTGCGGTGCCACGAGTCCATATTGTTGATGGCCGTGAGTCACATGTTTTGTTACGTGAATTGTTTACTGATAAGGGCGCAGGCACGATGATCATTCGCTAAAGATGACGTGCGTGCTTTTTACTCTTTGCAGTTTTTTGCAGTTTTTTGTTCTATCGATTGCACGAATATATTGTTGTGAGTATGCATGGAAGGCTTTAGAAAGTGGCGTTGGTGATCGGGGACAGCAAAAACTTTTTGTGCTGTCCCTTCTTTTTGTCAATTGTACTTGAAGAGAAGCCAGAAATAGTGACGGGTACGTTGCTAGAATGATACACTATCATTCGTAATGGCGGTTTTCCTGTATGCTAGCGGTTGAAGGGATCATTTTGAGTAACCTTGTCGTTTTTGATCTAGATGGTGTTATTACAAGCGAAGAGGCGTACTGGGTTACGGCTGGCCTGGTGCTGCATGAAATAATATATAGTCCACGCTATTGGAATATTGATAGCGCTCAGACGTATGTGCCCCCTGATAATGCTGACGCATGCACGTGTTTGAGTCATGAGGTTCTTCCCGAGTCGGTAATGCTTGGATTTAAGGCCCACTCGATTAATTCTAATTGGGACACTTGTTATGCGGCTGTGTGCGTGTGTCTGGTGGATCTTTTGACTACAATACCAGAGCACTCGGCATTGCTTCCGCTACAGCCATGGGATGCGCTTTGGATGGCGACATTTCGTGAAATGTTGGCTCGCTATGACGGCCAAAAAAGTAGAAAGCGTGAGCCTTATCTCCTACTTCAAGAGCCTCTCTTCCAGAATTACGTCGGATTTGAGCTTTTTGAGCGCCTTACCACATATGCGAGCGGAATTGTCGGTCAGTCAGTTGAAGGTGTGTTTGTACGCTATAGTCCTTTTTGGTGCCTCTGCCAGGATCTTTTTCAGGAAACTTATCTAGGCGATGCGCTCTATACCCAGGAACATCAGCATGCTCCAACGCAAACGGGAAAGTATGGATGTATCTATATGGAGCAGCCACTACTACCCGTTGAAGTATTGCGCTTGACTCTCCAAAATCTTCGCGATCAAGGCTACACGCTGGGGGTTGCAACAGGGCGTCCTGGACGGGAAGCTATTGTCCCGTTGCAGAACTATGGACTTTTTGAGCACTTCGATCCATCTCGCATCATGACTCATACCGAGGTAGCGTTAGCTGAGAAGAAATTGCAATCCAGGGATGATCAACGTTCGTTGGTCAAGCCGCATCCTTATCAATTTCTGGCAGCAGCATACCCTGACTATGAACCAGATCAGTCATTACCTCCACACGGCAGCTTTATCGTCGTTGGTGATACGACCAGTGATGTACTTGGTGGTCGGGCGGCGGGTGCAATTGTTGTCGCGGTCCTGACTGGCGCTCGCACTGAAGAGGCACGCCGATTGTTGGAACAGAGCAAGCCAGATTTTTTTGTCCCTGATGTCACACATATTCCGGACTTGTTGCGAAGCCTGGATGATCTGGCGACAATTCAACGTATGCAATTTAACGAGCGTGAAAAAGCTGAGATGCTGTTGCGCCGCTGGTTTTTGCAGGCTATGGATTTACATGTGGATGAGATCAGCTTGACACCCAAAGCGGTTTCGCTCAACTCGTTCAACGGCATCTATCGTGTTGACAGCCAGGAATATTTTTTCAAAACTCATGTAGAAGAGCAAGGTATTCTGGAAGAGTACT
Source organism: uncultured Chloroflexia bacterium (assembly GCA_963699315.1). Taxonomy (GTDB): domain Bacteria; phylum Chloroflexota; class Ktedonobacteria; order Ktedonobacterales; family Ktedonobacteraceae; genus Dictyobacter. The sequence goes on along the minus strand of OY969433.1, from coordinate 190,838 downwards.
ATCATGCTGAATTGTTGCAGCGTGCAGGATATAACATTGTGCGACCAGTTCGTACGGTGCATCAAAAAGGCCAGCAGATGGTGATTTATCCAGTGATCCATGCTCCTGTAATGTTTGATCTGATGCGTGCTGTTGAACTGGGCGATACGTCGCAAGCAACTATTGAATTGCTGGTCGCAGCTGAGAAGCTGGAATGCGAGCGTCTGTTGGCGATTTATCGGGAGACATTAGCTGTGAGTTCTCCTGAAGAGCATGCACAGGCTCCAATTCATCAACTCTTCTGGCATCGTCTGACTGGTGGACGTTTGCAGAGTTTTTATGAGCACAAATGGGTCCCGTTTCCAAATCAACTAGCGCAAGATGATGGCGTACAAGGGATATCTTTTGAGGAATTATTGAGTTATCAATGGACTATTAATGGAGAAGATATTCAGGGTAATACAGGTCACTTCGGACAGACACTTGGACAACTTATCGAGCGGGCTAAAGAGGGGCTACAGCCAGCGCAGGCAGCGTTGTCGGTGATCGGCCATGGTGATGCCCATTTCGGCAACGTTTTTTTGCAAGATCAAGCAATGTTTCAGTATTTTGATCCAGCCTTCGCAGGACGCCATACGCCGTTGCTCGATATTGTGAAGCCTTTGTTTCATAATGTCTTTGCTACCTGGATGTATTTTCCACAAGAGGTGGAGCAGCAGCTTCATATCTCTGTTGCAACACGAGGCTCACGTATTGTGATTGAACATGATTATGAGCTTACACCCGTACGGAAGGCGATACTAGAGACCAAATTGACTCATCTGTTACCAGCGCTGCTCTCTTTGTTGCGTGAGCGAGGGATGCTACCAGAGAACTGGGCAGAGATGGTACGTCTGGCTTTACTCTGTTGTCCGCTGCTGACGGTGGACCTGTTAGATGATACGAAGCGGTCGGCCGCAATTTGCTGGCTTGGACTCTCACAGGTGATGCAGATGGGTACTCTATCAAGCATAGGAGAGTTGTAGAAATGATTGCCATTATCGATTACGGAGCAGGAAATATTCGGAGCATTGAGAAAGCTCTTGAGCATGTGGGAGCACAGGTACAGGTGACAGATGATCCACAGGTAGTTGCTCATGCGCAGGCTGTTGTGTTACCTGGCGTTGGTTCAGGTGGTTCGGCGATGGCTCGTATGACTACGCGCGGATTGGATAATGCTATTCGTGAGGCCACGTTTCAGGGCAAGCCGTTTCTTGGTATTTGTCTTGGCATGCAACTGTTGGCCGATCATCATGAAGAAGGTGAGGTCGAGGGGCTACGGCTATTTAGAGGGGCTGTTAGCCGTATTCCGCATGGTCCGAAGATTCCGCATATGGGCTGGAATCAGCTACATACATTACTACCAGCGCAGCCGATCTTTGTAGATATTCCGCCCGATGCCTACTTCTACTTTGCGCATTCTTACTATGTTGAGCCACATGATCAGACTGGGGTTGCTGCTGTAACTGATTATGGTTCTCCTTTCTGTAGCGTGATTGTGACTGATCAAGTTTGGGGTACACAGTTCCATCCCGAAAAGAGCGGAGATGTGGGGATGCAATTGCTCAAGAATTTTGTGAAATGGGTGAAGCAATGATTATATTACCTGCCATTGATATCAAGGATGGTCGCTGTGTGCGTCTATTCCAGGGCGATTATGCACAAGTGACAACGTATGATACTGATCCTGTACAGGTTGCGGTACGCTGGCAAGATGCTGGCTCAAGTTGGCTTCATCTGGTTGATCTGGATGGTGCCAAGGCTGGTTATCCAGTGAATGCTGAACTGATCAAACGTATACGAGCGGCAACAAATTTGCATATTGAGGTTGGTGGCGGTATACGCACTCTTGAACATATTGAACAGATGTTGGATCTGGGTGTGGATCGCGTGATTTTAGGGACTATTGCGATTACTGATCGCGCTCTATTGTTGGAGGCGCTTGCTCGCTGGCACGAGCGGATTGTGGTGGGGCTGGATGCCCGTGATGGCTATGTGGCGATCACTGGATGGTTGGAAACGTCGCCAGTAAAAGCGGTAGATCTGGCTACTGAACTGAGTGCGTTGGGGGTACAACGTTTCGTGTATACTGATATTGCTCGTGATGGCGCACTTACTGGACCGAACTTGAAGGCCCTCGCAGAAATGCAGCAGGCTGTCACAAGTGCCTTAATCGCCTCTGGTGGTGTTAGTTCGCTTGCAGACCTCCAGGCGCTGGTCCAAAGTGGTGTCGAAGGCACGATTGTCGGAAAGGCGATTTATACTGGGGCTGTTGATCTTGCAGCAGCTATTCGCGAGATTGAGAGGTAATGCCGATGTTAACAAAGCGGATTATTCCTTGTCTGGACGTTATGAATGGACGTGTCGTAAAGGGTGTGAGCTTTGTCAATCTACGCGATGCCGGCGACCCGGTTGAATTGGCGAAAGTATATAACCAGGAAGGGGCCGATGAGATAACTTTCCTGGATATTACCGCGTCTTATGAAAAACGGGCAACGATGCTAGATGTCGTGCGCCGAACTGCGGAACAGGTCTTTATTCCTGTGACTGTTGGTGGAGGCATTCGCTCAGTCGAAGATATCCGGGCAACGTTGGGAGCAGGCGCTGATAAAACATCACTAAATACTGCGGCAGTGCAGAATCCCGAGCTTATTACTGCTGGCTCGGAACAGTTTGGTGCACAGTGTATTGTGTTGGCGATCGATGCACGCTCGAATGCGGCGATGCCTAGTGGTTATGAAGTGTATGTTCACGGTGGTCGCACTCCCACAAATCTGGATGTTATGGAGTGGGCACAGCGTGGCGTTGAACTCGGTGCAGGCGAGATACTGCTGACGAGTATGGATCGTGATGGTACGAAAAAAGGCTATGATATCGAGCTGAATGCTCGCGTATCGTCTACTGTAACTGTCCCAGTTATTGCTTCTGGCGGTGTTGGAACTCTGGAACATATGTATGATGGGTTGACGAGTGGTGGCGCTGATGCTGTTCTAGCTGCTTCAATCTTCCACTTTGGAGAATTTCGTGTGCGTGATGTCAAGCGCTATTTACAGTCAAGGGGGGTAGTTGTACGGCCATGCTGAAATTTGACACGCAAGGGTTGCTTCCTGTTGTCATTGTCGATGATGCTACCGATAAGGTATTGATGGTGGCATCTATGAGCGAGGAATCACTACGGCTGACACGCGAAACTGGGCAGACTCATTTATTTAGTCGCTCACGCAATAAGATCTGGCATAAGGGAGAGCAGTCGGGAAATTTTCAGGAAGTACACGATATCTTTGTTAATTGTGAAGAAAATAGTCTCTTGATCCGCGTGTTCCAGCATGGAGGTGCTGCATGTCATGAAGGATATCAGAGCTGCTATTATCGTCGCCTACTTCCAGATGACCAGTATGAAATAGTGGCTGAGCGCATTTTTGATCCCGAAGATGTATATCAAACTGAGCGCGGTGAGGCAGATAAATCAATGGGAAATAGCGAGCTTGAAATTCAGACCCCACAGCAGCTAGAGCTGTCATTACGCCAATTATATACAGTCTATCTCTCTTTACGTGATCAGGATAAAACAGCTATCTCAAACACGTCGCGTCTCTTGCATGAGAAAGATCAGACGTTTCTGCTGAAACGTTTGTCTAATGAGTTAGATGAATTGATTGGTGTCCAAACGGGTGAACATGTACATACCGGTTTGCCAGAAGATACAGCTTTAGAGGGTAGCCAGGTTGGCTATTGGCTGTTCTTATTAGCTGCAATAAGTAATGTAGAGTACGATCACTTTAATCCGCACACGGCTATGCTTAAAGGATTTACTGGGCAGTATACGCTGACGAATGTAGCTACTCTGCGTCAGCTAGTTCTACAATTAGCTTCTTCTCAAGATTCATCACAATTGATACGCGGATTAACTACGGGCTTTGACATCATTGGCTGGGCTTGTTTCTCGGCAGGCATTAGTCCGCTGGCCCCCATTGAATATGATCTAACACAGATGCGTCAGAGAGGTTTTGTTGACTGACTAGATTTTTCGCTCATCAAGCCATTAGAGGCGAATTAATTTTTTCTTGTTTTCATAATATTGGAAGCAATAAGTCATTATAGCTTGATCAGATGGTAATATAAGCCCTATAATAAAAGAGCATGTACAGAGTGATCTGAATATATGGAAATAATAATGACATCTCTGTACATGTCTTTGTTTACTGCTGATGTCAAAAATGGATTGTGTTCATCAGTTGTTTGTTATAGATTTGTGCCTGGTGTTATGTGTATTGGGAGGGGGTTATTGTACCATCATGTTTGACAGCAATAAGCATAATCCGGATAATCAGAATGAATATCGTGCTTTTGAAGCAAGAAGATCGATTCTCCCCAACAAAAATGTTATACAACCTCAAACTGACAGTCTACGTACGACTGCAGTAAAGTCACTCTCCTTATTAGATTATAATAAAGATTTATGTCGTCAGGACACCGTTATTCTTCGCCCGCATGATGTTCTTTCTTTAACTCAACTTCCAAATACCGATGGAAAGCAGAAGGATAGCGATTGGGATGTAGATAACAATTTTGCCATTGATAATCGTCAACAACCCTTGAATGATCAGAATTTGATTGGTAAGGGCATATGTATTGATGCACTTAACCTTAAAAAGGCGAGTCGAGATAATGTTGTGTTGTTAAATGATATTTCATTGGCTATCCCTGGTGGTGCCTTCGTTGCTCTCGTGGGCAGCTCTGGTGCGGTAAAATCAACACTGATGAATGCTATAATCTTTATATGATAGCAGATTTTTTACCGTCAAATAGATCATAAAAACGATGCCATTTATGTGAGAATTAGGTATGATTGATGGAATAAGCAGTAATTTTAGGTGCAATGGATTTACTAAGAAGCATTTATGAAGTATGCTGTGTTTACCACGTTTTTGTCAATATAGTGTTGTGCGTCTTGGGAAGGATATGGGTTTATGTCTATTCAGGCTGTGATTTTTGATCTAGGTGGCACGCTGATTGATTGGCCAGATTGGGATGAAGATGTTTTGAATCGTTGGGGACTTTCTTATGATTATCTTGTCGCGAAAGGAAATGGTAGGGAATGGCCTGGACGTGATCATTATGTGGAGGCGATGCGAGGTGCTGAATTGGCACATTGGAAGCGTGTGAATACAGTACGAAGTAGCAATACCCCCGCAGAAGTTTTACTTGAGGGATTTCAAGTGCTCGATTGTGAGGTGAGTCGTGATGAACTTTTGTTTGCTTTAGATGGTTATGCTCAGGCTGTCTATGGGTGGGCGATGGTCTTTCCGGATGCAGCATCTACGTTATTAGCATTGCGCGCGCGTGGATATCGTCTTGGATTGCTCTCTAATACCTGGTGGGCGGCAGATTGGCATAATGCTGATCTGCTTATGCATGGCTTGAATACATTGCTTGACCTGGTTACCTATACTTCGGATCTGCCTTATTCTAAACCTCATCCAGAGGCGTTTTTGACGGTATGTCGCCGTTTGCAAGTGGAACCAGAAAATTGTGTTATGGTTGGAGATCGTCTGGTCGATGATGTCTCGGGTGCACTAACGGTTGGCATGCGTGGAGTATGGAAGAAAACCCCATATCCCTGGCCCGAGCCTGACTATATCCACCCATCTGCAACGATCTCTTCCCTTTCAGAGCTGTTGCCGCTCATAGGTCAATGGGGCTAATTCTGCATGTAAAAGTCAAAGCTGATCTTATAATTATGCAGATTAATTCTTGCTGATATTACTGTGTCTATGGTGCGTTGCAAGCTGTTTTGTGCAGATGATTGGATAATGATGTAATTCTTACCTAATCGTTTGCACAAAACAGCGTTAACCTCTCTGTTCCCTGGGAACAGTATCACTGTATTGTCGGCAAATATTCAGGTTCTTGACGCGCTTTTGTTGCTTGCTCAAAAGCATAGGCAAGTTTAATTAGGGTTGGCTCGCTGTGGGCCTGCCCGATAAAGGTGATGCCAACTGGCAATCCCTGAACATGTCCGGCCGGAACGCTAATGGCAGGATAACCAGCCATGGCTGCTGCCTGTGTACTACTTCCTGTATAGCTGTCTCCGTTCACTACGTCGGTATACCAGGCAGGACTACAGCTAGGCATAACCAGAGCATCGAGTTTATATTGTTTCATGACTTCGTCGATGCCTTCTTCTCTTGCCAGGCGGCGACTCTCAGTCAGTGCTGCTTGATAGGCTGGTTCCTCGAGTCCTAAGGTTGCCTGTGCCTGAATGAGTAGTTCCTGTCCAAATAGATGTAACTCTTCGTCAGCGTGAGTTTGATTGAAAGCAATTACTTCTTCCAGATTTTTGACAGGCGTTGTAGTCAACTCGCTTAAATATGCATTAAGATCAGCTTTGAGTTCATAAATCAAAACCTGATTTTCTGCATCTACACTTGTCATGCGCTTAGCTGTTGGAATATCCGCAGGATCGATGAGGATTGCTCCCTGTTTTTCAAGTAACCTGAGGGCTACTTCAATCAATCTGTCTGCTTTGGGACTGTAGCCAAAGTAGACACTACGTGGGATACCAATACGTGCTCCCTGCAAGCCATTAACGTCTAGAAACTGTGTGTAATCGGAGAAAGATGTGTTTGTGCTTGCCTGCGTTGCGCTGTCTCGTGTATCGGCTCCTGTGATAGCACCCAGGACAATTGCCGCGTCCGTCACCGTACGAGCGAATGGTCCAACGGTATCCTGGCTATGCGAGATGGGAATGACGCCAGCACGGCTGGTGAGTCCAACTGTGGGCTTGATACCAACAACATCGCACATTGAGGCAGGACAAATGATCGAACCATCGGTCTCTGTTCCCAATGCGACTGTGATTAAATTGGCAGCTACTGCGACCGCAGAACCGGAGCTTGAGCCACATGGTGTGCGATCCAGTACGTAAGGATTATGCGTTTGCCCTCCACGACCGCTCCACCCGCTGATGGACGATGCTCCTCGAAAATTAGCCCATTCACTAAGATTGGTTTTACCTAAAATCACCGCACCGGCTTCACGGAGTTTTTGGACAACAAAAGCGTCTCTTGGTGGCTTTGAGCCAACCAATGAAAGTGAGCCTGCCGTTGTTTGCATTGCATCTGCGGTAGCAATATTGTCTTTGAGCATAATTGGAATGCCATGGAGTGGCCCACGTGGTCCTTGATGGGCACGCTCATCATCCAGGGCATCTGCGATGTTTAGAGCGTCAGGATTGATCTCAATCACGGAATTGAGTGTGGGACCGCTTTTATCGACGGCTTGAATACGTGCTAAATAACGTTCTGTGAGTTGGCGTGCGGTAGTCTGCCCTTCTGTCATGGCAGCTTGTAGCTCTGAGATGGTGGTCTCTTCAATGCGCATGTGTATACCTTTCGGCTCGCTTTGATGCCTCAGTACCCGTGGCGAGGAGATATGAGTCGTTACGGATATGTTATAGATAAAACGAGAACATCGCCAGTGATCTGTGTCCAAATTATAGCAAAAAGGGATCTCTAGTGTTCGTTTAGTAGAGATCCCTTTATTGGCTTGCTCTTGTTTGCTACACAGAGTACTTAGATCTGACTACTGTCTCGTACGTTTTTTCCGAGTGCAATCTCGATAGTATATCCTTCGAGTTTTTTGGCCGACTCGGGCGATATACGTTCACGATAGACCTCTTCAAACGACGGGAAATCGCGCTGACTGATCGAGAGAAGCAAATTCAGCGCCAGGGTCTCCTCCATTATCTCAGACTGATATGGCTGGAGAATCTGGGCCAGGTCGACATCTGTATAGAGCGCCAGTCCGATATGATCCTCAATATTGAAACCAGCTTTCTTACGCATATCCTGGATGAAATGTATTAGATCGCGGACCATGCCTTCTTCGCGTAGTTGCGGCGTGATCGTTGTTTCCAGTGCCGCAATATAGCCACGTTCCTCAGCTGTAACGAAGCCAGGGCGAGCCGTTGCCTGCACTTCAACCTCATCCTTTGTGAGTGTGATTTCTTTGTCTGCTACAGTAAAGGTCAATGTCCCAGCCGTATTCAGTTGGGTCGCAGCTTCCTGTGCTTCATGGGCAGATAAACCCTTGAGATAACCCAGGATCTTTTGTACTAACGGACCGTATTTAGGTCCCAGGACCTTGACTTGCGGTTTTAGCGTGTAAGCCAACATATCGCTATCAGCACTGAGTAGTTGAATTTCTTTGATATTCAACTCTTCAAGTATTTGATCGCTCAAGCGTTGTAGTGAGTCCTCTTCAGTCTTAGCCGGCACGCGGACATAGAGGGCATTCAATGGTTGGCGAACACGGATCTGAGCCTTTTCGCGGGCAGCACGACCTAGACCGACGATACGCATTACTAGATGAGTCTCACTCGTCAATTGTTCGTCGATTAACTCAGTACGTACCTGTGGCCAATCGCAGAGATGGACGCTTGTTGGCGCTGATGTATCGACATTACGAACCAAATTTTGATAGAGCTCCTCGGTAAGGAACGGCATAAATGGTGAAAGTAATGTGATCAGTGTAGCCAGACATTCGTAGAGTGTCTGGTAAGCTCCAAGCTTGTCATCATCCATCTGTGATTTCCAGATGCGTTCACGGCTCCTGCGCAGATACCAGTTGGAGAGATCCTCTAGGAAAGACTGGATGGCCTCAGCTGGTTTCGTTGTGTCATATTTCTCTAGGCCGTTGGTAACGTCCCGGATTGTTTGCTGTAGCTCAGAAATGATCCAGCGATCCAGCTCACTACGGCGTGCCATCGGCAATTGCTGTTGCGTGGGATCAAATTGGTCGATATTTGCGTAGGTCACAAAGAACCAATAGACGTTCCAGATCTTGTCCAGCGTTCTGCGTGTAAGCATCCATATTTCACTCAAGCGAACTGGTCGTCCACTTGCGGATGATTTCTGCATATCCTCATCGCTCGGGATGGCTGGGAAATTCAAGTTTTGTTCAGGTACATGGTTGACATAGAGCCAGCGCATAGTGTCGGAGCCGACACGCTCGGCTGCATCATCAAAGATAACCATATTGCCTGTCGATTTGTGCATTGGTGTGCCATCTTCAGCCATCAGAGTCGCATAGCCAAAGAGTGTTTTAAACGGAGCCGTATTTTCCAGGACCGTACTCATGACTAGCATAGAGTAGAACCAGTTTCTAAATTGCCCAGGGAATGACTCTGTTACAAAGTCTGCTGGGAACCATTGTCGCCAATATTCGGGATCGGTACGATAATGCAGTGACGAGTAGGGAACGATACCCGCATCCAGCCAGGGATTACCGACATCCGTGATACGAGAAACCTCGCTGCCACACTGCTGACATTTTATCTTGACACCATCAATATATGGTCGGTGGGGAGTATGTCCCTCAAACTCATCCCAGCCTGCTACTGCACGTGCTTGTAATTCTTCGCGGCTTCCGATGATCTCGAAATTTCCACACTGCTGACAATCGAAGATTGGCAACGCCAGACCCCAATAGCGCTTTTTTGAGATCATCCAATCGTCCATATTGCGTAGCCAGTCCATCTCGCGATCGAAACCGAATGATGGTATCCAATTGATTTGGCGCACAACATCCATGATTTCGTAACGTATCGTCTTCATCGAGATGAACCATTCGTCGACCAGACGGAAGATAAGCTCTGTTTTACAGCGCCAGCATGTAGGATAACGATGCTTGTAGTTTTGTGGTCTGTAGAGCAGGCCTTTTTGTGTCAAATTCTCAGCAACTAGCGGTCCAACCTCACTTGTATGTTTGCCAGTTAGCCAGTCGTAGCCTTCTTTGTAAACCCCGAACTCATCAACAGGAGCAACCACATGGAGGCCAAACTCTTTTGAGAGACCAAAGTCTTCTTTACCACAGCCAGGAGCGATATGCACAACACCCGTACCTTCGGTCGCGTTGGCTTCTTTCCATGGAACCACCGTATGTATAACATCTTTTTCAGCAGGAAGTTCATCGAAAGGACCATGAAACTTCCAGCCCACCATGGCATTTCCTTTAAGGGTCTCCACAACCTTATAATCGCCCTTATCGCGTCCTTTGAGCGCCTTAAGCACTGAAAGCAATTGCTCGGCAAGATAGTAATATTCGCCATCCTGTTCTACCTTTACATAGGTCAGATCAGGATTTACCGCAGCGGCCACATTAGCCGCCAGTGTCCAAGGAGTGGTTGTCCAGACTAGCAAATATTCTCCAGGGCGATCAACGAGCGGAAAGCGGACATAAAGGCTCAGGTGAGTTAACTCTTTATATCCTTCTGCCTCCATCTCCATATTGGAGATACCAGTGGCACAGCGTGGACACCAGGGCATCACGTCGTGACCCTTATAGATTAGGTCGCGCTCCTGACACTTTTGTAGGAATGACCAGATCGTATAATTATTTTCGTCGGAGAGCGTATAGTAGTCGTTGCCCCAGTCCATCCAGTAGCCCAGGCGGATAGACTGCTCAGTCTGACGTTTTGCGAATGTAAAGACGCGCTCTTTACAGCGCTCTACGAAGGCTGCGATGCCATACTTCTCGATATCGAGCTTCGTTGCTAGGTTGAGTTCTTTTTCTACATTTACCTCTACCCAGAGGCCCTGACAGTCAAAGCCATTTTGATAGCGTTGCTTATAGCCTTGCATGGTTTTGAAGCGTTGATAAAGATCCTTATATGTACGGCCCCAGGCATGATGGACGCCCATAGGATTATTGGCAGTAATTGGACCATCTAGGAAGGAATATCTTTTCTCACTTTGTTCATTGCGTTTTATGTATTGCTGGCGGACATTATTCTCGTCCCACCACTTCTGGATAGTATGTTCCAGTTCTGGGTAATCAACACGATCTGCCGCGACAACTGGTTTGAATACACTAGATTTTATTGACACAGTATCCTCCTCCGCGTCCAAGGCTACAAATGATAGTGGCTCGCAGGTGAAATGGAAGCATTATAATGCAATATCGGTACAATGGATGCAATAAAAGTTAGCTAATTACTGACATTGGTATCAAGCATGATTTCCAGACGTTTATTAATTCTGCCTTTATTCTCAGTTTTTGTAATATGAATGCCACCAACCTCTCGTGTGTGATTTACATGTGTGCCCCCATCGGCTTGCAGGTCCAAACCGACGATCTCGACAATGCGAATCTCTTCGAGATCAGGTGACAACAAATTAATTTTAGTTCGAATTAAATCTGGAATGGCAAATGCTTTCTCGCGTGGTAGTGAATAGATGCGAATTGGATAATCCGCTTCAATGGCTTCATTCACCTTCTCTTCAATGGCACTTATGCGTTGTTTATCCAGATTTTCCATCGCGAAATCCATGCGAGCGCGATCAGGATACATCTGGCCTCCCGTGACCTGGATGCCAAACTCTTTCCAAATGATGCCGCATAAAATATGTAACGCTGTATGTGTACGCATCATTTGATAACGAAAATCCCAATCGATGGTTCCTACAACTTCGGTTCCAACGGCAGGCGCCGGATAATCAAGCGTATGCCAGACGACATCGTTGCGCTTATGCATCGAAATAACACTGGCCGGATAATCCTGATTATCCCAGGTAATCGTACCTCGGTCCGCCATCTGCCCGCCACCACCTGGATAAAAGACAGTGGCATCTAACGCGATATCATCGCCCTCTACGGCGACGACTGTAGCCGTACACTCATATGTAAAGCTATTTGTATGGTAAAGGAGCTTTGTTTTCATTTCAGGTTCCTTTTCGTGAACAAAAAAACCCCTCGCCCGCATAGGGACGAGAGGAACTCCCGTGGTACCACCCTGATTAGTTTAGCATGAAACATAGCATGCTAGAACTCACTCATTACACTGTAATCCGTTGGAGTTCCCCGCGAGTGTTCCCCATAAAATGGTCTGACTCGTCTGACAAATAGTTGTATGTGTTTGGACACATATCTGGAACTGCAGACTACACGCCTTCGTGATAACGGGAAGGTGCCGACTGTGCCTATCATTGTAACTATGAGATAAGAAAGCCGTAGAGCATAAACCTTGCACTTACTATGGTTTTACATAATCTACCGTGCAGGGACAGTGTGGCTTACTTTTGATAGCGACAATGGTTCGACTTGTGGCTCTAGAGTGATTTTCGGCTCACAATGTGTATCCGGTTTACACCATTCCCGGACTCTCTGTAACAACGTTTGTGGCGTACTCGCTCCATCATAGCCTTATGAGATAGCTTGTCTCTATATGTTGTATAAAACTTTTCTCTGTACAGAATGTTCTCAAGAGAGAAAAGAATATGTGCACTTAGTTCCTGATAGAGCCTGATCAAACAGAGTTTGTACAAGATTGGTAGAAATTCCTCCACGTACAAGCTCATGCGTAAAAGCAGGGGGTACCTGACGTAGCTTATGGTACCGCGAATATTTTGGAATATGGCGAAGCTATGATACCATAGTAAATGGTAGAATACAATAGCTAGATGAAGGATACGAGCACTGAGGCTCATTTCTCAATTTCGTGTTCCGTAAGTTATACAATAAGTCAATGTAACCTAAGGAATATTATGCAAAATCTAAAAAGATTCTATGGACCCAATGCTGGATATGTTCTTGAGCTTTATGAACGTTACCAGCAGAATCCAGAGTCGGTTGATGCTGCCACTCGTGCGATTTTTGAATCCTGGACGCCAGAGGATTTAAAAGATCTACAGCCTGCACAGAGCCAACAAACGTCAGCCAATGTTCATGAAGATATACCTGCTTACTCACGTACCCAGGTCTTAAAAATTTTAGGTGCCTCCAATTATGCTCATGCAATTCGGGTGAAAGGACATTTAGGCGCACATTTGGACCCTCTGGGAAGTGAGCCTATGGGTGATCCCACCTTATTGCCTGAAACGTATGATATAACGAATGAAGATCTTACACAACTCTCTCCTAAGACGATCGGAGGTCATTCTGCAGAAGGTGCGGAGAATGCATTGGAGGCTATTCACGCACTCAAAAGAATGTACTCAGGTACCATTAGTTACGAGTTTGATCAGGTCAAGAGTCCGAATGAGCGGCTCTGGCTACGTGATGCGGTTGGATTGAATCTCTACCACCGAGATCCAACACAGGGTGAAGTGCGTAAGTTATTGAAGCGTCTGACACAGGTTGAAGCGTTTGAGCGATACCTGCATCAGGTTTTTGTTGGGCAAAAGCGTTTTTCGATTGAAGGCATCGACATGCTAGTGCCAATGCTCGATGAAATCATCTCTGGGGCAGTTGATTCAGAAACTAAAGAGGTCGTCATTGGCATGGCGCATCGAGGTCGTCTGAATGTACTGGCGCATGCGTTAGGTAAACCGTATGCAGCTATTCTGGCAGAGTTTTCCCATGCAAAGCATGAAGAGGGTGTGCCGCTTACTGATAGTTTTGGTTATGGTTGGACCGGCGATGTGAAATATCATCTGGGCGCAGAGCACATTTTCGGCCAGGGAGCCGCCATCGATTTAAAAGTGATATTGCCACCTAACCCCAGTCATCTTGAATTTGTGAATCCGGTTGTGGGTGGGATTTCGCGCGCTTCACAAGAAATTCGTACAGTCGCAGGTGCTCCTCTGCAAGACGTTGATAAAACACTACCCATTCTTATTCATGGCGATGCCGCATTTCCGGGTGAAGGAGTAGTCGCCGAAACGCTTAATCTGTGGCATCTACGTGGTTACTGGGTAGGTGGAACTATTCATATTATTGCAAATAATCAGCTTGGTTTTACAACAGATCCAGAAGACAGTCGTTCAACTCCTTTTGCTAGTGACTTGGCGAAGGGTTTTAGCATACCGATAATCCATGTTAATGCTGACGATCCGTATGCTTGCTTAACTGCTGTACGCATTGCCCACTCATACCGTGACCAATTTCATAAGGATGTGCTTATCGACCTGGTCGGATATCGACGTTGGGGACATAATGAAGGTGATGAACCGGCTTTTACTCAGCCAGAAATGTATGAAGCCATTCGTTCCCATCCGACCGTGCGTGAAATATACGGTCGATTTTTGGAGTCAAAGGGATTGATCCAACCGGGAGAAGCGGAGTCGATCTTAAAAGAGACTTTGGAAACGTTGGAGCAGGCAAAGCAAGAGGCAGATAGTGGAGCCTATACCGTTCAACAACTTCCGGACCAGAAGCGCAAACGGCAGAAGCCAACATTAGCCATGCCCGTTGGTGTGTCACAAGAGCAGATACGAGCCTATAACGAAGAACTTTTGACATGGCCGAAGAATTTTACACCAAATACAAAATTAGCGCGTATTCTTCAGCGCCGAGCTACGACGCTCGGTTTTGAAGGAGGGATTGATTGGGGACAGGCTGAAGCATTGGCTTTTGCTTCAATTTTGTCTGATGGTATTCCTGTACGTCTGACAGGTCAGGATGTCGAACGTGGTACATTTAGTCATCGCAACGCCGTCATACACAGTGTAGATAGCAATGAGACCTACATTCCTTTACAGCATCTCGTTGACTCCCAGGCTTCATTTTCCATTTATAATAGTCCTTTAAGTGAAGTCGGTGCATTAGGTTTTGAATATGGCTATAGTGTGCATGCTCCTGATACCCTGGTAGTATGGGAAGCGCAATTCGGGGATTTTTCTAACGTCGCTCAGGTTATTATTGATCAATTTATTGCTTCAGGCCGAGCGAAATGGAAGCAGGACTCATCTATTGTTATGTTATTGCCTCACGGATATGAAGGGCAAGGGCCCGAACATTCAAGTGCTCGTTTAGAGCGCTACTTACAATTAGCTGCGCAGGATAATTGGCGTGTAGCCAATTGTTCAACATCAGCACAATATTATCATCTGTTGCGTTTGCAAGCGCAAAATCTCAAAACCTATCCCCGACCGCTAGTCATCATGACTCCTAAAGCGTTACTACGCAATGCACAAGCTGCATCGCAGCTAGAAGACCTGGAGCATGGAAGTTTCCAGCCAGTAATTGATGACTCCAAAGCACGGCTAAAGGCGAGAGAGGTCCGACGAGTAATCCTATGTACTGGGAAAATAGCTATAGACTTGTTAACACACAATAATCGTGTTCATAATGAAGGTATCGCTTTAGTAAGAGTTGAGATGTTGTATCCATTTCCAGGCGAAGAAATCAAAAAAGTATTAGCACATTATCCAAATGCGCATGAGGTAGTCTGGACACAAGAGGAACCACGGAATATGGGAGCGTGGAGCTATATATTTCCACGCTTGTCGAGCATCGTTGGTCCAACAGTCACGGTTGACGTCATCTCACGTCCCGAGCGATCAAGCCCGGCGGCAGGCTTCTGGGATTTATATGTAGCAGAGCAAGAACAAATCATCACTGAAGCCTCCAGTTCACCGCTGAAACAACCTGGAGGGAATTATGTCCGTTGAAGTTCGTGTCCCTGAGTTGGGAGAATCTATTGTTGATGCGACGATTGCATCCTGGTTAAAAAAAGAGGGTGAGCCTGTGAAACGTGGCGAAGCCCTTGCTGAACTTGAGACTGATAAAGTGAATGTTGAGGTGAATGCGGACCAAGATGGCATTCTCCAGAAAATATTGAAGCAGGCTGGAGATGTAGTTGCGGTTGGTGAAGCTATCTGCACAATTAGCGAAAGTGAAGAGCATCTCAATGGAGCGGTATCTAAGACAGATCCTGTTTTTGTTGAGAGCACATCGCCGAAGCGTGCACCGAGTCAATCTGTTACTGGGTCGGCAGCGTCTACATCCTTAGATACTCAGCGTCCGCCTTCGCCTCTGGCTCGTCGCATTGCTGCTGAGCACCAGGTGGACATTTCGCAGGTACGTGGCAGTAGTCCACATGGGCGTGTCACAAAAGATGACGTGATCACGTATCTAGAGCAAAATGTGCAAGATGCTACTAAACCGGCAGTACTTCCAGCAGCACCTGTACAACCGGTGTCGCAGTCTCGTCCTGTTGTAAAGCCGGAGCTTCAGCTAGAGGGGGGAGGATCGTCGGATAGACGCGAAGAGCGCATTCGAATGTCTCGCCGGCGTCAGACTATTGCGCAGCGCCTGGTTGAGGCACAGCATACAGCGGCCATGCTAACGACCTTCAATGAGGTTGATATGAGTGCTGTGATGGATGTGCGCAGTCGTCGTAAAGAAGCCTTCAAAGAGCGCCATAACGTCTCTCTGGGTTTTATGTCGTTCTTTACAAAGGCGGTTATTGGTGCCTTGAAAGCATATCCGCGTTTGAATGCGGAAATTCAAGGCAACGATATTCTATTGAAGCATTATTACGATATTAGCGTCGCTGTCTCTACGGATGAGGGTTTGGTTGTACCTGTCGTGCGTAATGCTGATCGTAAAGGTTTCGCGCAGATTGAACGAGAGATAGCCGATCTGGCTAAACGTGCTCGCTCTAATACGCTTTCGCTAGCTGATTTACAGGGT
Organism: uncultured Chloroflexia bacterium; assembly: GCA_963699315.1. Classification (GTDB taxonomy): domain Bacteria; phylum Chloroflexota; class Ktedonobacteria; order Ktedonobacterales; family Ktedonobacteraceae; genus Dictyobacter. The sequence continues at coordinate 174,404 of OY969433.1, read as the reverse complement.
GGCACATTTACTATCACTAATGGCGGTACTTTTGGATCTTTGCTCTCTACGCCTATTTTGAATGCGCCCCAGGTGGCTATTCTTGGGATGCACAAGATAGAGCAACGACCTATTGCCCTTAATGGGCAAGTGGTTATTCGGCCTATGATGTATGTCGCACTTTCATACGATCATCGCATCGTAGATGGAAGTGAGGCTGTGCGTTTTCTGGTGACTATTAAAGAGCTGCTTGAAGATCCTGAGTCTCTGTTACTTGAAGGTTAAGTTTATGTGCTGTTTCTCTCGACATGCTGCGTTTATATCTGTATAATCAATGGGATTATAGAAGCAATACTATTCGTCTTGTCTGGCTTGTATCATAAATTAATGCGGGCCAGCAAGTTCTGATGTAACCTAACACACCATTGTGGGGCTATATTGCTGGAAGTGGATATGCAGGTATTGTCATAGATCACATACGGCAGGAGTAGAGGGAGCCTTCGGGGTAATGCAGCCAGGAAATAACAATCCTCGACAAGCAGGAATTGATGGAGACATAAATTCGCTTATAGGTAAATCGTTAGGTCAATATCGCATCGTTGAGCGTATTGGTGCAGGTGGTATGGCGACGGTGTTCAAAGCATATCAGCCGACCCTTGATCGATATGTTGCCGTGAAAGTCTTGCCTGCCTATCACGCCAGTGATCCAATATTTGTGAAACGTTTTGTCCAGGAAGCCCGCTCAGTCGCGAAACTCGCACATCCTAATATTGTGCAAATTCACGATTTTGGTCAGGGAGAGCAAGATAATGTCACTTACATTGTGATGGAATATGTGGATGGTGGGACGCTTAAAGATCGTCTCAAGCAAGCGTTGCCGGTGCCTGAAGCCATCAATTTCGCTATTCAGGCGGCTGAGGGACTTGATTGTGCTCACCGTAATGGCATTATTCATCGCGATGTGAAGCCAGCCAATATGCTGGTGCGCAAGGATAGACACCTCTTGCTATCGGATTTTGGCATAGCCAAGTTGCTGGAACAATCAACAAACCTGACACGCGTTGGCACTGGTATCGGAACGCCACAATATATGTCTCCTGAGCAGGGGATGGGGCAGAAGGTTGACCGTAGAAGTGACATATATTCTTTAGGGATAGTGTTGTTCCATTGTTTAACTGGACATGTGCCTTTTTCGGCGGATAACCCACTCACCGTGACCGTCAAGCATCTGAATGAACCGTTGCCTGTTGATCATTTAAATGCCGAGGGCGTCCCGGTGCCTGTGATTTAAGTCGTGCAAAAAATGACTGCCAAGCAATCTGGGGATCGCTATCAATCAGCAGATGTCTTAATTGAAGCATTGACCAGTGCGTTGGCGGCCTCTAACCTCTCATTGCCTCGTTTATACCGTGTTCCACCGATGGTTTCTAAGCAAGGTGGATATAATTCTGGTGGATCAGGAACAGGTTATAATGGATTACTGGTAACATCACAGCCGGGGGCTGCAATATCTCAAACAGTGATCTGTTTTCGTTGTGGTTCAGTGAATCAAAGTTCTAGTATCTATTGTACTGTGTGTGGAGACGAACTCTCGAATACACGCGCAAGTAAAGATTTATACATGGTAAATGGACGTCCAGTTTTGGCGCTTTTGACAATACAGAGCGGGCCTATGCAGGGGCGTTCCTATCGATTTCATCAAGATGTCACGACGGTAGGCCGTACCAATGGAAACGATCTTATCATTTCGGGACTTTCAGTTTCGCGCCGTCACTCACGGCTTTGGTTCGCTGATGGACAGTGGCATTTGGATGATGTGGGAAGTTCGAATGGGACACGTGTCAATAATGTACGACTTTTTCAGTCGGTTGTGCTCAATGATGGTGATGTAATCAACTTTGGAGACGAGGTAGTCGTATTTAATATTATATATGGTCCGTAATTTGCGGTTCATGATATGCTTCGTATACAGTCCTTAGCTGGCTGGTACGGATCCCTGTGACCTTCTGGTATGATGTAATAAAAGGGAGGTCGCATGCTCACATGGAAGGACAAATTACATGAGTTCCATCAATCCTATTGTTCAAGTTGCGCAGCAAATGTTATTAGGTGGTGCTGTAAAGCAGAATCACGCGCTTGAGCATGCTACTATAGTGCTGCTATCACGAAAATATCCAGAAGCCCGTTTATCTGGAATCTCTTTTGCAGCAGGTTTTTTTGTGTTTGGTGAGCTGCCCACGGAGGCCATTCTTCCTATAGCCCAAGAAGCATTGCAATTGTTACGTACATCGCAGCCAGAATTGGCCGTTCATGAGCGATGTGGTACAAATCTTGCTGTCGCGGGGTTATTGACTGGTCTCTCATCGATGGCCGTGGCGAAAATGCGCCGTCCATATAGTACTGCTAATAACGTCATCCTGGCCTCGACTGCCGCAATCGTGCTGGCGCGTCCGTTAGGTTTGACCGTTCAGCGTTATATTACGACGCAGACTCCGAATTCATCGATGCGTATCATTGGCGTCAAACAGTTGACTGTGATGGGGGCTCCGGCCCACTTTGTGAGTACCGATAATCCTGATGCAGCTGGTTTGTTTGCCTAATGTAGAGTATCAGTGGATAGATAAAAAGCATCGGTTACAGCGCACCACTCCTCTATTCATTGTACTTGCTAAACCTGAAAGGTGCATTGGTAAAGCGCTTGGGAGGAATAATTATCATGGGACAGGATCGTCGTGCTCAATTTCTGGTTGAGACTGCGTGGCTTGAGGAACATTTACATGATCCAGAGCTGCGCATTGTTGATATGCGTGGCTATGTACGTACCGTTTCCAAAGATGGGTTGCAAGTGGCAGTCTATAAAGGTGCTCCCGAAGAGTATAATCAGGAGCATATTCCTGGCGCTGTCTATGTTGATTGGACACAGGATATCGTGGATCATGATGATCCAGTTGAGGCTCAAATAGCCTCTCCTGAGCGCTTTGCAGAGGCAATGCAGAGTGTTGGTATCAGTGATAACCATCTGGTGGTGGCGTATGATACGCATCCTGCTTCTCAATTCGCGACACGCCTCTGGTGGGCTTTACATTACTATGGACATACGCACGTCGTCGTATTGAATGGTGGATTGCCGAAATGGAAACGCGAGGGGCGCCCTCTTGATAATGAGAGACCATCGTATCCGCCTGCCACCTTTACTTCTCAGCGGCAGCCACAACTGCGTGCAACTGCTGAAGAGGTTCTGTCTCTGATTGGTCAGCCAGGGGTGACTCTGGTTGATGCTCGTGACAGTGGGCAATATAATGGAACTGTTATTCGAGGAGATGGCCATCCCGGTCATATTCCAGGAGCGTTGAGTCTACCTCGTGAAGAATTAATCGATCCGTCTGATGGCACTTTTCGTTCGGTAGAAGAATTGCAGCACATATTTGAAGCTGCTCACGTGGCTCGGGATCAACGTGTGGTGGCCTATTGTAATGGCGGTGTAGCAGCCACCAGTGTGCTTTTTAGCCTAGCAATGCTAGGGTATCCACAATTGACTAACTATGACGGCTCCTGGAACGAATGGGGTTCGCGCCAAGACCTTCCAGCAGAAGTGTAAGAGGAAATAACGAGATTAACCAAAAAGATGAACGAATTTGATAATGCTAACACAGAAGGTGGCTCGAACGCCGAAAACCTGCTTGATCTCAATGAGGTCATGCAGGCTTTCGGCGTTTCTGCATGGAAGAATTTAGGGCCATTAGAGACACAACATACGAACATTTTAAGCTTATTGGTAGAGATCAATGGGCAGAACTATGTGCTGCGAGAGCGTCCTGATGGGCCGATCGGTGAAGATATACATTTTCGTTATAATTTTCAGCAGTATTTGCATCAGTCTAATATTCCTGTACCCTCGTTTTTGCGGACACCTCAGGGAGAGCCGACGGTTAAGTTGGGAGAAGATTTCTTTGAGATTCAGCAGCAGATTGGTGGTGAATTTTTTAGCACAGCCAATCCGCGCAGCCTTGATTGGATCGCTTCAGCTGGTAGCATGCTTGGTCGTATTCATCAAGCATCGCAGCAGTATCGTGAAGCGCCTCACCTCTGGCCTGCGGAGGCGCAGATAGGCAGTGTTGTGCAAGGATATCTCAATCTTGCACGTAGTCGAGCGAATCAAGTTTCGCTTCAGGCCATCTCCTCAGCGTTATCTGAGTGGGCTGATCAATGGCAAGCTGTCTTGCCTGCTGCAATGATGTCGATTGGTACCAATCACACCCTGCCAGAATTCCACATCCATGGTGATTATCATGCTTTGAACGTGCGTTTTGGTCCATTTGGCGTCAGTGCTGTCACTGGTTTGGAAGCGACACGTTGGGAGAAGCGCATTTTTGAAGTCGCGTATGCTCTCATCTACTTTTGCGGGTTGGCCTGGTTGCCGGGAAGTAGTACAACATTGCCCTTCGTGAAACGTGGCTTTGAGCCAGAACGCGTGCGTAGCTTCTTGCATGGATATAGTGAACTGTGTCCTCCAATAAAAGGAGAGGCTGCTTTGTTGATAGATGCTTTGATGCTCGTCTCGCCTATTGTAACGCTCAATGGTCCTCTTGAAGATCTGTTTTATACAGATGAGGAGACGGAGAGTGCTGTTATTGATGATATATTAGAGCGTCTGTCCTGGGCTACATCTTTACCTACTTGGTTAGGTCGTGTGCGCCGCTCATTTGCTGAGATGTGGGATTAGCGTCTGCCAAAGAGAACTCCGTCGTGATTTTATCGTGATTTCGTAATGAATAGGTACGGTTAGGCCAGGATATAAGCCGTCGGTTTTCGCTGCCTAACCGTGGTTGAGATATATAAACGCAATAATTATGATTACTATCAGGAGTGCTATCCCACCGAAAATAATTAGCCTAGAGTTGACGTTATTTTGCTTGGTATTCTGAGGGGGAGCTGGATGTATCGTTCCATCTAAAGGCGATTGAATTGATTGGGATGGCATAACCATCGCTTGTGCCTGCGGTGCAGATTGATGTTGGTACTCAGGCTGTGGAGTATACATTGCTGGCGGAATATTGCTCCCTCGTTGGGCCGTTGTACTTACGGCCTGCTTTATTTGATTTTGAGCTATGATCTGTGTTTTATCTGCTTGTGCTACATTCACGCTGGCATAAGGGGTAGAATTGCTCATCACATTCCCCGGTTGCTTCAACGGGGTGCCACAACGTGGGCAGAAAGCAGCGTTTGGTGCCAATGGATTTTGACAGCGCGGACAGGTCATTGTCGCAACCCCACCTCCTGGTTGTGACGATGGCTGTGGTGTATTGGGTGGATATGGCCGATTTGTTTGCCCTTTAGCATCTTGGAGAGCATCATAGATCTCAGCCAGATCTGGCTGGGTACTATTGGGATCTTTTGATTTCGTTGCTGCTGGCTGTTTAGAAAATGCGGCAATAACAATTTTCAGGTCGTTTGCGAAGTCCGCCACGTATTGATAGCGATCATTCGGGCGCAGTGCCATTGATTTCTGGGTAATGCGATTTAGCGTATTAAGTATACCTGGTGGTAACATTCCAAGTTGGGCGATATGTTTGGAATGGCGTGGTGCGGGCTTGGCCGGTTTTGATACACCTAAGCGGAATTGTCTGGCTTCGTGCATCTCCGCACTCTCGATAGGTGGATTCCTGTCGAGATGGTCTTGCAATGTTGGCAGATCTGGTTGGCCCTGTTGAATAGATTGGTTGCGTGTAGAGACACTTGGAGGCTCGGTAGCGGTCAATGCAAAATAAAGAGTACTCCCCAACGCATACACATCGGAACGAGCATCTGTGCCAGTACCGCCAGGATATTGTTCTGGTGGCGCATAGCCAGGAGTTCCTTGATGGCGAATAAAGAAGAGTGTGCGTGCACCATCTGCGACAGTCTTTGCATTGCCGAGATCTACGAGGACCGCAGTGCCACTTGGTGTGATGCGAATGTTATCAGGTTTAATGTCTCGATGAACGACAGAGGGACGCTGGCTATGCATGAACATTACCCCATCGCAGATCGACAAGGTCCAGTTCAACAATTGCGCAATAGGAATCACCTCATTACGTTGTCGTGTCAGGCGAACCAGATCTGTTAGATCGCTGCCATCGATATAGCTAAGGACCACATAATAGCGTCCTCGCTCCATAAAGGTATCCAGAAATGCTGGCAGATTAGGATGGTGTAACTGGCTGAGCACACGAGCCTCATGTTTTAATTGCTCCTGGCCGCTTGCGCCGGTTACTAAATATTCCTTTACTGCACATTGTTGGTTTGTCATTAGATCATACGACAGATAAACGTGCCCAAAGCCACCGCTACCCAAAACACGCTCAATACGATACCGTCCATATAATATCGTACCTGATGGGATTGTCTCTATCATTACTTCCTCCAGTGAAAATATCCCTATTCGATCTATGAACGCGAGCCACTGAGTTTATTAGGGACTGAGGACTTACAAATACCATCATCCATCCTCCCCGCTGCAATGTGCCCAAGAGGTAACGGATCGCTACTCACGTCGGGTTAAGAATTTACACAAGCGACCAGAGATATAGGGTTCATTCGTGAATTATGACATACTTAACGGGGGAAACAACCTTCGTATTGTTGAGTAAGACGTGCATCGTTAAGTAAGACAATTTTTTGTAAGCCTGGAAAATATAGAACCTCTTTTTCGGTGTCCTGGTTTTATCACCTGCATTCGCATTATACACTAGTTCGGGGGACATGTACACGCTACAGCACACACCTATGACCACTTTACATGATCATTGTTGCGTGCTCTACAATCAAATATTTATGGTCATGTAGCACACTTTTGGCTAGAGTGTTTTGTAATATTTGATATTCCCTTATGACTTTTGCCAGACCTCCTGATATTTCAGGGTCTTATAGATATCGATATGTATTTATAGTGTATTATAGATTGTACGTAATGATGTGATACGCTCTATTGATGTTTGTTTGCTCTCATATGTATGCGAGGAGAGAAGTCTACTATGTCTATATATCGCTCTGGGTTAGTCTATGATGAACACTTTTTAGCTCATGATACTGGAGTGGAATCTCGCAGTAATGACAAATACTGGTTCGTTTGAATTATCGCCAGAGCCACATCCATCGTCGGTAACAATTATACGTCGGACGAAAGAGTTCTTAGATGGAAGTGGGCTAACTGCTCGGATGCATCCTGTGCTTGCTCGTGCGGCTACAGAAGAAGAGCTCATGGCCTATCATACATATGAATATATTTCTGGTATTCGTAGCTGTGCCGAGAAAGGGATGATGGGACCTTTTGTGGCCCCTTGGGGAAAGATTGATGAAGATACTGTTCTTAATCCTGGTTCTTTTAATGCGGCCCTTTATGCGGCGGGTGGTGCAATGAATGCTATTCAAGCAGTTATGGAAGGAACAGTAAAAAATGTCTATGCATTATTGCGTCCTCCAGGGCATCATGCCACGAGGAATCAGGCCATAGGGTTTTGTGTTTTCAATAATGTTGTGTTGGCCGCACAGTATGCGAAGAGAGTTTTGGCCTTGAACGCATCATGATTGTGGATTGGGATGTTCATCATGGAAATGGGACGCAGGATGCTTTTTATCAGGATCCTGGCGTGCTGTTTGTCTCGCTTCATCAACAGGACTGGTTTCCAACTTCAGGAGGTGAACTTGATCAGGTTGGGGACAAAGAGGGGTGTGGTTATACAGTCAATATTCCTCTACCACCGGGAACCGGTGATCGTGGTTATCGAGCAGCTTTTGAACAAATCATCCTGCCTATTGGGGAACTGTATCGCCCGCAACTTATCCTTGTATCGGCAGGCCAGGACGCATGCTGGCTTGATCCACTGGCTCAAATGATGATGACTATGGATGGCTATCGCACGCTTACTACGTTGATCACTGATCTGGCTGCACTCGTTTGTGAGGGACGGCTGGTGTTGTTTCAAGAAGGTGGCTATAGCACATCGTATGTTCCATATTGTACTGCGGCCGCTATAGAGGCTCTGCTTGGGATACATCTAGGTATTGTTGATTTGTATGCCAGCGCGAATGAACTGACGCGTAGTCAGACTATTTATAGTCATGATACACAGCAGGCATTGCTTGCCGCTAAAACATGGCATCAACGCTGGTGGAACCTGTAAGCAAATCATTTGATATATCTGGCACAAAGGCAAGTTTTATTGTCCAGAGAAAATTGGTACTTTTATCTTTCCGCTAAGGTGGGGCATTGCGCGCATTATAGAGATAGATGACAAAATTGTAGAGGAAGGATTGTAATATATGCTGGCAATGGCTCGTAGTTGTGCGGTAGTTGGTTTGGATGGGGCTCTTGTTGAGGTAGAAGTCGATCTGGCGACTGGTATGGCGGCATTCGCGATTGTTGGTTTGCCGGATCCAGCGGTTAATGAGGCCAAGGATCGTGTTCGCGCAGCTATTAAGAATAGCGATTGTAGTTTTCCCTATAAGCGCATTACAGTAAACCTCGCCCCTGCGGATTTGCGCAAAGAGGGGCCAGTCTATGATTTGCCAATTGCGGTTGGTATTTTGTTGGCTTCAGAGCAGATTGTGGATAGTAGTCAGATAAATGAGGCTTTGTTTCTGGGTGAGTTGTCTTTGGATGGAAGTGTGCGGCATACGAATGGCGTTTTGCCGATGGTGGCCTTAGCTCGTGAGAAGCATATCAAAACGGTGTTTGTTCCGTCTATAGATGCCTTAGAAGCGACTCTGGTTCAAGGTATTAATGTCTATCCAGTTGAACGATTGCGGCAACTGGTGGATCATTTGAATGGAGTAACCCCCATTCAGCAATATGAAAATGATCCGGGGCTGCTCGAGGTAGTGGCGGTTCACTATGGACAAGAAATGGCGGCAGTACGTGGTCAAGAACACGTAAAGCGTGCTCTTGAGGTGGCAGCCAGTGGTGGACATAACGTTTTAATGAGTGGATCTCCTGGATCAGGAAAAACGTTGTTAGCTCGCTCAATTCCCTCCATTTTGCCAAGCATGATGATCGAAGAGGCTCTAGATGTGACGAAGATTTATAGTGTTAGCGGTATGCTATCGATTGATACTCCGCTTATCAGACAACGTCCATTTCGAGCTCCTCACCATACCGTTAGCCACGCAGGATTGGTCGGCGGTGGGCGTATTCCTCGCCCCGGAGAGATTAGTCTGGCGCATCGGGGCGTTCTTTTTCTGGATGAGTTGCCCGAATTCGGTCACAATGTGCTTGAAGTCCTGCGACAGCCAATTGAAGATAAAGTAGTGACTATCTCTCGTGCTCATGGGTCTATTACCTATCCAGCAAATTTTATGCTGGTTGCCGCTATGAATCCTTGCCCTTGCGGTTTCTATGGAGATCCGGTACGTGAGTGTACGTGTTCGGCAACGGCAATTGCTCGTTATCAGAAGCGGATCAGCGGTCCATTGCTGGATCGTATTGATATTCATGTAGAGGTGCCTCGCGTTGATTATGAAAAATTGGCAGATAAGCGTAATATTGAGTCTTCATCAACTATTCAAGCACGTGTTCAGAGGGCGCGCGACTGCCAAATGCGACGCTTGCGTGAGGTTGGTTTGACTTGTAACGCTGAGATGGGGCCTGCTCAAGTGCATGATTTCTGTGTGGTTGATGCCGGTGGAGAGAGAATACTGAAGGCGGCTATGCAGCAGATGCATCTTTCTGCACGCGCCTTTCATCGTGTCCTCAAGTTAGCACGAACTATTGCGGATCTAGCCGACTGTGATATCATCGCGGCCAATCATATAGCTGAGGCTATCCAGTATCGACCAAGAATCCAGCGCTCATAATGTATAGTTTTTCTTGCTATTATGTTAGAAAGGATTGTCAATATGCCCAATTTTCCGATTATAGATACTCATATACATTTTTGGGACCCTGAACGTTTCCGTATACCCTGGCTAGATAATGCAGGTATTTTAAATAAACGTTATGCTTTACCAGAATATCAGCAATTTACGCGGGAGATCGAGGTTGAAGGTGTAGTGTATGTGGAAGTCGATACTGCGCCGCAACTTGCATTATTAGAGGCGAAATGGGCCGCAGAGCAGACTCATAAAGATTTTTCTGTACTAGGTATTGTTGCGAATGCTCCTATCGAATTTGGCGAACAAGTACATGCGTATCTGGACGAATTGGTCAAGATAAGTCCTCGTATCAAAGGGGTACGACGTTTACTGCAAGGTGAATCTGATAGCGCATATTGTCTGCAACCGCAATTTGTCCGTGGCATCCAAATACTCGCTGAGTATGGACTCTCCTTTGATATTGGTGTCGTTCATCGGCAACTTGCAAATGCGGTGGAATTAGTGCGTCGTTGTCCAGATGTCATTTTTATTCTCAATCATATTGGTAAACCGGATATTAAAGGACATGTAGTAGATCCCTGGAGAGATGATATCAAGGCTCTGGCAGCTTATCCTAACGTTTTCTGCAAAGTTAGCGGTATGGTGACTGAGACCGATAGAGAGCATTGGGTACCCGATGATCTGGCTCCTTATGTTTCATATGTATTGGAAGCCTTTGGCGAAGATCGCGTGCTTTTTGGTAGCGATTGGCCTGTCGTGTTAACTGCAGCTAACTCTCAACGTTGGGTTGAAACACTCGATGCTTTAACTGTCAATCTTTCTATAGAAGCGAAACATAAATTGTGGAACGAGAATGCTCGACGCTGCTATCGACTATAGTTTTTTCTGCGTGTTGTGACAACAGAGACTAGAAACATCCCCAAGAAGAATCTGATAGAGTCATGAGCAATACCGTTCAACTATAGGGTAGGCGGTTTTTTGAGTTTGGCTGTACTGGGCGCGGGGATTACTGTGAATGCTGATGGACAAAATTGGGTCAATGAGCATTGTTCGCAAAGCGGTTTGCGGGCATCGCAGATGGCTCTTCCATGGAAGATCAATAAATGGGATAGATCTAGCCAATCGGCTTCGGGAACGATTCGCATTAGTTCTTGCTCGACTTTGGCAGGATCGGTGCTGATGGTCCAACCAAAGCGACGTGAGAGGCGCCCGACGTGGGTGTCGACGACGATACCTACTATAATACCAAATGCGTTTCCTAGCACGACATTGGCCGTTTTACGCGCTACTCCAGGGAGAGTGAGGAGATCTTCCATGGTGCGAGGAACGTTTCCTTCATAGGTGGAAATGATGCGCTGACAGGCAGCTCGGATGTTTTTTGCTTTATTGTGATAGAATCCTGTTGAGCGTATGTCTTGCTCTAAATCTTCCTGGTGAGCATTTGCAAAGGCTTCGGCATTTGTATATTTCTGAAAGAGTTTTGCGGTAACGATGTTGACACGTTCATCAGTGCATTGGGCTGATAATTGTGTAGCAATCAAGAGTTCCAGCGGATTAGTGAAATCGAGCGAACAAGTTGCCGTTGGATAGAGGCGTCTCAGTTCACTAATAATTGCGTTTACTTGCTCTGGCGAACCCGGTTTTGGGCCTGTATACATAGGTGCTGCAAGATTCATTGGCGCTATACTCTCTTTATCTGTTTTGTAGAGATGTTTATCTCGTCCCAACTTTTTAGTGTGTCAAATGTTTATCGTAATGATCTTGATCTTTATTAGATCATCCCTCATTACATGTATAATGAGGGATGCGGTGGGTTGCGTAATGCTTAGCAATGCAAGATGGAAATGATCATTGGAATGACTCCGATACTAGCTGTTTCTTTCGTTCTGAGAACGCAACAGAGCTCGTAGAGCGGCTGCTTGCCCATAGTTCCAGGCAGCGGAATGTACTTCTGATCCAACCATTGGGAGGGAACTTTTTTCACGAATGTGAGCGGCCCTCTCGCGTTGCATGATTTCATGGATTAATTGACGCTCACTTAAGCGCCAACCGTGAAGGCGAGCTTGATCAGCTAGCCACATGATGCGCCCGAAACCAGCGTCATAATCTTGCTCGGCTGAGTAGTTGCGCATAGGTGTATTTTGCATAATAATGCCTCTGTTACAGAAAAAATGATGAATTGAAAAGCGTATACTTAGATTAGCAAATATCCCCTCACGATTATGGCAGAAAATATGTCTCGGTGTCAAGAACATTTGTCTTCTATATAGGAGGACGTTGCTACCTGATTTCTTGTGATGAACTAAGGGCATTATGCAACGTATATACCACCTAAAATGAAACGTTCATTTTTGAGAAGAGCCAAACTTATGCCAATTTAGCCTATTCATTGAGATAGTGGCTGTGTCGTATGTTAGAATCAAGGAAATATACGTGAGCTAACGAGTATAGGATTTGGAGATAGGCATATAATTTGTCTGTGAAACGTGGCCTTAGATATGCTCGTACTATTGTTGTAAACATTGTTGTGGATACATAGGGCAAGCACTTATAGCGAATTTGTATATACTGCATATTACTCTTAAAGAAGTATTTTAAACAACGTCAGGGAAGGAAGTTGAACGTGGCTAATAAAGAACCAGAGCAACAGGAAAAACTACGCAATGATTTAGCCGCTAGCATTTTGCGTAAGCGGAATCAACCAAAGAATTTTAAAGATTTAGGTGTTTATACGTTACTTAATCTACCTGCGAACATCTCGATGGTTCAGGGTTTGATGAAAGCTGTGAATTGGAAATCTGCCCAACAGGAAGTCCTTGATGGTCTGAATAATACAGTTGTCATTGTAGGCCAACCAAATACAGGCAAGAGTACACTGTTTAATACGCTGAAAGGGCAAACGTTGTCCCCTGCTTCGTCGCAAGCTGGTACGACGAGAACACTGGTTCGTACCGACTTTGGTCCGTTTACGTTGGTCGATACTCCTGGACATTTGCCCGATGTGATGGAAAGCGGTATGGATCAGGCTAGCGTGATTGTATTCTTGATCGATGCTTCAAAGGGTTTGCAGGCGTCCGATCGCGAGCTATATAAAGTTATCAAACGTTTTAATAAGCCAACGGTTGTAGCCGTTAATAAGATCGATGACCTTAAGGGTGGAGAATCTGGCGACCAATTAGCAACTGAAGTGGCTGTGCTATTGGAATCTCCAGGAGTCATTCCGGTATCGGCGAAAACGGGCGAAAATATTGCTGAGGAACTCATTCCTGTGATTATTGAAGCTAGCCCTGAGGCGGCCCTGGCTATTGGCCGTGAACTACCTGCGTATAGACGTGTCGCTGCCCAACGAATTATTCGTAATTCTACATTGGTTAGTTTGGCCGCCGGTCTGGAACCGATCCCTTTTATTGATATCCCTATTATTTTGGGGACGCAGCTTCGTCTGGTATTACGTCTGGCTGCTCTCTATGGCGAGCAAATGGATAGCACTGATGCGAAAAAGCATGCTCGCGAGCTAATTGCGACAATTGCAGGTGGCTTGGGCTTGCGTTATCTTGCTCAACAGGCGGCTAAAGCTGTTCCATTTGGTGGCGATTTTGTCGCTGGCGCTATTGCAGGCGCGGCAACATGGTCCATTGGAGAGGTTGCTTTAGAATACTATGAAGGAGATAAAAAGATAAATCCCAAGCGCTTACGACACCTTTACAATGATTTCTACCATCGTTTCCGCCGCGAAAAAAACATCGATGAGTTACGCGCGCAATCTCTTACCGAACTGAATGAAGGTCATTCAGATCCAATATTAGATGAGCCAGATAGAAAGCTCATTGAAGAAGGGAAAGCCTAAACCGTGCCTATGCTCTTTCCTTACGATCACTACGAAACATTGACTGAGTCACTGACTGTCTATTATCCAACGGGTGAAGAGTCACTTGCTCGCTGGGTACAACAGGCAATTGATAGTGCGGGAACGCAACTCTCGAAGCTGCTTAATATTGATATGCCAGATTTTGAAGTGCTCCTGGTGAATATGGATGATTGGCCGCTTGTTCCTCATAGTGAGTCTGAAGAGGTGGATTCACCTCATCCATATATGACTGATGTGACAACCCCCGCTACGCTGGTTGTACCACTTGAGATTGATCCAATTTTTGGTGAGCCCACACCCGAAAAATTTGCCTTTATGCTCTATCATGAGTTGACAGTGGCATATCTAGAGGAAGATATTCGTCCCTGGCCTGAGGTTACTCCACTCTGGGCTGATGAATGGCAATTTAAGTTTTTGGCTTTATGGCTATCTCAGCAACTGAACGGTGTCCAGGGAGTAGTCAATAAAGACATCTTTGAGCAGGATGAAGAGGCTTTTGTGCCTGAACTAGACGGAAAGACGCCAGTGACTGTTCGTGGTTTTGATTGGTATGAGGATACTCTTCCGGAAGAGTATCTTACTTATGAACTATTGCTTGAACAGTTTGCGGCGGATCTACTGGCACGCTATGATGTTTCAGTTATTTCTCGCTTCCTTGCTCTTTATCGCGTCGATGGCAAGGAATTTTTAAGCGATCAAGTCACTCTGCTACTGGTTGAAGCACTTGGTCAGGGTTCTGAAGAATGGCTTGAAGCATTAGTCTACTTTTAAATTTTAGCTGCTTTCCCGTGTTGCATATGTGGGTAAGTGGATGGAAGTGATGTTTTGTCAGTTTGATTAATGCGTTCCAGTCATGGATCTGGAGGTTGTGAGGGTGTCTGCTCCTACCTCCATTTTTTGTTGAAATAATAGCTGTAATGGAGATCGTTGTAATGATATGGCAACAAGCGTCAGGGCATCCTCATCTGGCTTCTCAGGATGTTCATATTTGGAGAGCTTTTTTTGATGTTTGGCAAGCAGAGATACCATCCCTTACATCAGTATTGAGTACAGATGAGAAGGAGCGGGCAAGCCGCTTTTATTTTGAAAAAGATCGTTCTTCTTCGATTATTTCACGCAGTTTGTTACGTATATTGCTTGGAAGATACTGTTCTCTCGATCCTAAGAATATAGAATTTAAATACAATGATTATGGTAAGCCTATTTTTGTGCAAGATAATCAACATGTTCCATTGTATTTTAACCTGGCTCATTCGCATAATACTGTTATCTATGCCTTTACTTTGATTAATTCTGTGGGTATAGATGTTGAATATATGCGCACCAATATCGAGTATGAGCAATTAGCCCAACATTATTTTTCTCCTTTCGAAATTGCACAACTACAAGCAGTTCCTGATACACAGCAGTGCAAGGCTTTTTATGCTGGCTGGACGCGCAAAGAGGCTTATATTAAAGCACGAGGCAAGGGTCTTTCAATCGCTCTAGACTCGTTTGATGTTACATTGCAACCTGATATGCCTGCTAGGCTAGTCGCATGTCGAGAGGAGCCACAAGCTGTGCCGAGATGGTCCCTTTGCGCGTTGCCCGCAGAAGATCAGTATGCAAGTGCTTTGGCTTTAGATGGACAGTACGAGCAGTTGCATTATTTCCAGATGCACCCTCAGGAATTTTTATAGATGAAATAATACTCTAGAGAAGGATTCTACTTCTTAATGAGTGTATTAAGAATAGGGTGTATAAGTATCAGCGTCAGTGGAAGCTTGTCGATATAGTGTGGAAATCGATGTATTGTGGGTGTATCAATCATCCTTCTCTATGCTTTTGTAGGTGGTTTTAGTATAATGGTTTCTAACCAGGAAGAGGGGATGAGCAAATACATTATTCATTGACGATACGTTAAGGAGCACTATTTTATGTTTAATCGTGTTGCAATCATTGGATTAGGCCTTATTGGAGGTTCTATCGGGTTGGGTTTGCATAAAACACATGCGGCAAAACAGGTAGTAGGATACGATTTAGGGCGTGGAGTGGGCGATCGTGCGTGTAAGATTGGTGCAATCGATAAAGCATATATGCATCTGGCTGATACAGTACGTGGCGCAGAGCTAGTGATTCTGGCTACTCCGGTGGGGACAATTCATGCTCTATTGCAGATGATTGCTCCATTGCTGACGTCTGGTGCGGTGGTCACGGATGTCTCAAGTACCAAATCACAAGTCATTAGCTGGGCAGAAGAATTTTTGCCGCCTGATATATATTTTGTTGGGGGGCATCCGATGGCTGGAAAAGAATTAAGTGGTATAGATGTTGCTGATGCAGATCTCTTTAAGAATTGTGTCTATTGTTTAACACCAACCTCACATACTCTTCCGGATGCTATCCATAAAGTGGCCAGTCTGGTGGAACTATTGGGTGCACATTTGCATTTTCTTGAGCCTGCTGAGCATGATGGATTGGTTGCGGGGGTAAGTCATCTGCCATTTCTGGTTTCAACTGCCTTAATGAACACTGTAGCTGAAGACCCTACCTGGAATGATGCATCATTATTAGCTTCTAGTGGCTTTCGTGATACCACACGTTTGGCCGCAGGTAGCCCAGAAATGTATCGTGATATATGTTTTACAAATAGTCAGGCAATTGTACGCTGGTTGGATGTCTACGCAAATAACATATTGTCACTTCGTGATCATATTGCCCGGCATGATGCAGATATAAATGAGCATTTTATGAAATCTCGGATGTTGCGTCAGCAGTGGCAATCATCACATGAGCAGAAAGATTAAATATCGAGAATGAGATTTGCTCATGTGATGAACAACTGCTCTGGTTTTCATGAGTTTTCAAACGTTACAAATCCTTATGCTTTTGGCGGTGGCGTAGAAGAGCTACCGCCACTACTGTAAGAGCAGCTCCAAGGATAATTGTCCGTTGTGAGGTCCGTTTAATGCCAGTATTTTTGTGAAGCGTTTCGTAGACTCCTCCTGTTTTATACGCTGCATCCAGTAATTGTACTGGATGCATAACTTCCAGATTAAGTCCACGTTGACGTGCTCCCATCGCAATTTGCATCATACAGCCTGGATTTCCAGTGGCAATAATACTTGCTTTGGTGGCTGTGATATTATTCATTTTTCGTTCGAGGAGCTCCTGAGCCATCTCCTGGTTGGTAAGGTTATAGATGCCTGCACTGCCACAACACCAATCTGATTCTTTTAAATCGACTAATTTAATTCCAGGTATCGATGCGAGGAGTTGACGTGGCTGTTGTTTGATTTTTTGTCCATGCAATAAATGGCAAGCATCATGGTAAGCTACTGTTTGCTGAATCTCACCCATGGGTTGTATGCATTTAATCGAGACTAGAAATTCGCTGATGTCTTTAACCTTGTGACTAAAATCCTGTGCGCGCTGCTTATATGTTGGATCTTCACGAAGCAGGTGGTCATACTCTTTGAGTGTAGATCCGCAACCGGCTGAATTGATAATGATAGCGTCACAGTTGTAGCGCTCAAAGATGTCAATGTTCTTTCGTGCTAAATCTCGGCCCTGTTCAGCCTCTCCTCCATGTATATGTAGAGCACCACAGCAACCTTGTTGACTGGGAGTGATAACCTCGCAGCCATTAGCCGCGAGTACACGAATGGTCGCCTCATTAATGTCACGGAATACCTGATCCATAATACAGCCACTAATCATTCCCACCCGATAGCGCTTTATGCCTGAGGCAGGCGTGATTTCTGGAAGTATACCAGGAATGATTGCTCCTTTGGCTGAGGTCATTAGCTCTTCTGGTAGCTTTAAATGGCCCTTGAATGGCGTTGGCATAGCATTTATAGCATTGAGAAGTCCGGTACTTTGGACAATCGTTTGTAAGCCACTGCGCTGATAAACTTTGAGCCCCCCAAAACGATTGAGAGCATCCTACGTGAGGGAAGCATGGTGTCGAAGAAGAAGCTACGTAAAAGCCTGGTTGCCACGCTATTTTTGGCTCTGGTTGTTGGTGGGGGCATCATTGTAGCATATTCCTCTTTAGCATTGGCTTCTCTACCTTTCTGAGCCACCACAGTTGTTGTAGTGATTTGGATTTGTTCACGGGCTGCCTCAATGAGCTTACCAAATTGCACTCCAGAAGGGCAGGCAGTCTCGCAAGCGCGACATCCAACGCAACAATTCATATGCTCGATGAAATCGTCCGAAATATCTAATTTACCGTCTGCGACAGCCTGCATCTGGTAAATACGCCCACGAGGTGAATCCATTTCAACTCCTAAGACGGCATATGTTGGACAGGTAGGCAGACAAAATCCACAGTGAATACATTGACGCATTAGATCGTAGGTATGCGTATGGCGACGTAGCGGTCCTTCTGTGGGTGGAAAGAACTGCATTGTTTGTGGTTGTGTATATTCTGGATTCATCTTGACTACCTCCGTTTATTAGCGACGTCTTTGTGGCGGAATTGGCTGCGCAGTAATCACTGTCACCTCTTGACGATTGTGAAAAAGCTGTCGTGCCTGCACGATTTGATAGCTTCTCTTCAGTATAGTTAAAGCTTCGTTCAGATTTACAAATGGATCAATCTCCAATGTAGCATGTGGTAATTTGAAGACGCTGATCATAAATCCGTCGCCTGTTTGCAAACAACTAGAGGCTTTACTAAGGAGTCGAGCCGCTTCACGAGCATCCATACGCATATCATTAACAATTAGATCGTAACGTTTGCGTTTTTGTACTGCATCTTCTAAGTAATCCTCGGCATATCCACGATAATGTTCCAGCCCTCTGCGCGAGGCAAGGCGGGGATCAAGTCTCGCTGGATCGACGGCCACTACTTGTAGACCTGTATCTAATAAGAGCCGTGTCCAGCCGCCTGGGGCTGCCCCTAGATCCAGGGCTTGTCCCCGGGATGGTAGTGTGACGCCAAACACTTCAAGAGCCTCTAGCAGCTTGAATTCGGCTCGGCTAATTTGTTCTTTGGTCTGAGCATAGTGTCGTGCTCCTCCCGGCCAACTGCTGAGATTTTTTTCGGCCTCTGAAATGCCTAGATAACCTTTGTGCATAGTGCAGAGAAGAGAGATCACCACTTGTGGTTTTTTTATATCTTCTACTGCCCCTGTCTCCTCTGCTATCGCCTCTGCCAACGTTCTATTGACCTGTCCACTACTATAGGCTCGCTCACCGTCGGCTTTGTTTGTTTGCGTCAAACGTGTTTGTACCGCGAAATGCGTGCCACGCTCCAGTAAGGCAAAGTTGGGTAGTTGTATGGTTGTCAGCGCGATTGTACCAATATCGTGCTCATTATTATCCAGATCGATAATAGTTTGTACTGGTGCGATATGACGTGCAAAGGTAGGGTGTGTATTACTAGCGATATTCATAAGTCGCGCGACATCCGGTGTTTGGCAGAGTAGAATATCGGATGCAATCTCTTCGACTTCAGTAACGTTTTTATCAAACAATTTGAGTTCAGCAAACGCTGAATTTATAAATTCTGGTTGTGCAGTCACAAGACATAAATTTTCAGTTGTAATCACAGTCCTCCTATATACCTCCCGCTCACAAATAGTCCATGTGGATCAAATTGTTGTTTAAGACGCTGCATCAGAAAGAAATCTGATCGGGGTTCTCCCCAAACGCTCAGGTGTGGTTTCACTTGAGTCGGACAGCACTCTACAACCAGATATCCCTTGAAGTTTTGCGCCAGTTGACGTAATTCTGCAATGGCTGTAACGATCTGCTTTTCCTGATTGTGTGGACTAAGCTCGACGTAGAGTATGCCGTTGCCAGCATGGGCAATAATAGTTGCGGTTAGCCGTTGTTCTTGGCAGATATTTTCCAGCTCATGGATGTAGGTTGCTGTCCGTGAGATGGGAAGACAGATTTTACAGGTTAACGTCCCCTGCATCTGCTGCCTGATGGTCTGCCAGAATTGTTTTTGTTCATGCCCTTCCAAATCATTTTTCAGGAAGGCATGATGAGCATTAGCAATTTTGAGTGTCTCGTTGATTTGACGCGTAATTGCTATTGTACTATTTTCAAAGTCTACTGCCAATGAGTAGCCATTATCTGGCAAAGCAAATTGGAAAGGGGAGGATGCATTTTCTCTCATAGTGATTAGTTCGATCGCACTAGGTGAGAGTGGCGATCGAACTAAATCGATGGCTGTAAGCATGGCATCTTCGCAGTTTGTAAAGGTAAAAAGAAGTGTTCTCTCTTCTTGGGGAATTGGATGGAGTTTAAAATTAGCTTCAATAATTATGCCCAGCGTGCCGCGTGAACCAATATAGAGCTTGTTTAAATCATAGCCCGCCACATTTTTCACAACCCGACCTCCACTGCGTGCGACTTCTCCATCAGCCTGAATGACATGTAAACCAATGACAAGGTCACGCGCAGAGCCATAGCGTAACCTTTTTGGTCCACTGGCATTCGTTGCCAGCAGTCCGCCAATAGTGATCGATTCAGCATCAGGGGGATCGAGGGCAAGCTGTTGACCTTTAATAGCAAGTTGATCTTGCAAATGTCCTAATGTTATCCCTGCTTCTACATGGCAGGTAAGATCTGACGCTTCATGCTCCAGTAGACGATTAATCGCCGTTGTTTCAAGCAGAATATCGATTGTTTGAGGTTGATCCCCTTGCTTTATCTGTGTGCCATTTCCTCGTGGTAGCACTTTCAGTTGGCATTGATCAATGATTTTTATGATCTGGGACGTTTCTTCTATTGTGCCAGGCTGAATGAGAAGGCCTGGAACTTGATTGTCTACGGCGTAGTTACATAGAAACGTTTGATCATCTACAATATGCATGTGTGGAAATTGTTGTCGTAATAGCGCGATACAAGCTGTTAATCTTTCCATGAGCGGACTCCACCGTATGTATCAATGATCCAAATTCATTTTTTGTCGTTTTACTGAGGCGTCTCTAGCAGAGATAGATGAGCAAAAGCTAGGATGAGAGATGTTTAATGTCAGCACAACGTCCTGGAAGCGGGAAAAGTTTACCAGGATTAAAGAGTTGCAAAGGATTCCAGGCCTCGTGGACACTTTGCATAGTATGTAGGTCAGCCTCATTAAAGATAAGTGCCATTTCAGCTTGTTTCTCTATGCCAACTCCGTGCTCGCCTGTGATTGATCCGCCGACAGAGGCGCAAATTTCGAGGATTTCATGTCCCGCTAGACGTACTCTCGCGATCTCTCCAGGAATTTGAGAATCGAAAAGGATCAGTGGATGAAGGTTTCCATCGCCGGCATGAAAAACATTGCCCACTCTGAGTTGATAGCTTTGACAGATGTCGCTGATGCAATGAAGAACGTACGGAAGTTGTGACCGAGGAACGACTCCATCCTGGACATAAAACTCGGGACTGATGCGTCCAACTGCGCCGAAGGCATTCTTACGACCAGCCCATAGTAGCTGCCGCTCGGTCTCATTCGCTGCGATGCGTATCACTCTTGCATGATTTTTTTCGCAGAGCGTGACAATCTGTTCTAGTTGGATTTCAACATTTTCTTGCAGCCCTTCTGTTTCCATTAAAAGCACCGCCGCAGCGTCCATCGGATAACCTGCATGTGTATCAGCTTCGATAGCCTGAAGAATCAATTGATCCATCATTTCAATCGCAGCTGGAATTACTCCCGTAGCAATGACATCTGAAACGGTAGTAGAGGCATCTTCCATGACATCAAAGACTGCAATCATGGTTTTGACCGTTTCAGGCAAAGGAACGATACGTACAATGATGCTGGTGATAATACAGAGAGTGCCTTCAGAACCAACTAGAAGTCCCGTGAGATCATAGCCAGGCGTATCGTAAACTTCTCCTCCAACCTCAACAATAGTTCCGTCGGGAGTGACGATCTCTAGACCTAAGACGTGGTTGGTTGTTACTCCATAGAGCAGTGTATGTGGGCCGCCAGCGTTTTCTCCAACATTGCCACCAATAGTGCATGCGCGTTGACTGCTGGGATCTGGCACGTAGGCAAAACCATGAGGATTGAGTTCGTTGTTGAGATGAAGATTAACCAGGCCTGGTTGGACCACTGCTCTGAGGTTGTCATAATCAATTTCAATGATGCGGTTCATGCGTGTAAAAGTAACAACTATCCCTCCATAAATTGGGATTGCCCCTCCACTCAGCCCCGTTCCCGCACCACGTGGTATGACGGGAATATGATGGAGGCTAGCAATTTTGACAATAGCTGCAACTTCAAGACTGTTTGAAGGAAATACAACTATGTCTGGTCTGGCACGTTCGATGGAGGCATCGTACTCATATAATGCCATATCATATGGAGTGTGTAGCACATGTTTATCACCCAGTAAAGCTTGTAATTCTTTAATCACAACTACTTTGTCCTCAGGAGATATTCTGTGATATTCTGGTGCTGTGGCTGTGGCTGTATTTAAAGGCTGTTCTATGATGCTCATCGTTTTTCCCTTCTTTGGTGTATGCAAGGCATACTATTTTACAGTGATGAACATAGTATTATACTGATAGTACCATGCAAAATCAGGAATGTGAAGGTTCATCTCGCACGGGATAATTATCGAGCTGGATTTGTAGTAGTTATTCAATTCTACTATTGATATCTGGATATTTTTAGATAATGAGGTTTTACACGTTACTGCTTATGTCTTGAAGAAGAGCTTACGGCACCACCATAGGACCAATGCAAGTGTGATGACTAATAGGGAAACGGCAATTTTTTTTGGTATGTCTGGTGTATTTGGAGGTCGTGTTGTGTTTGGTATGTCTGGTGTTGTTGGTGTTGTCGGGGTGGACTCAGCAATCTGTGTGGGAAGACGAACTAATTTCCAGTTGGGCTGTAACTGAGGAACTTGTGATTTTACGGTAGATGAATTTGATGAAGATGACGAAGGCTGTTGTGCTTGATTTGAAGTCTGCTTGTTTGTAGCATTGGTTGTGGAGGTCTGCTTTGCTGTCTTAGGTTTAGCTATGGCTGTTGATTTCTTTTGGGGCTGAGTGGTTGCTTTTGCGATTGTGATAGTGACATTATTACTCTGGCCAATGGTTGTGCTGGTAGTTCCGCCCGTGTTTGGTGTGATTTGCCAGGATGGACTTCCATCTGGAATGCGTGCATATGACTTATCTTGCGCTAGTAAGGGTAATGGAAGTTCGACTTGATCCAGGATGATGCCATTTAGTAGGAGTCTCAGCTTTGAGGTGAATGTACTTACAAATGCATTATTTATATATGGAAATACCACGATAAAGCTGTGTGCTGGAATGGACGTATTGGTAAGAGTAAACGCATTTGTATTGGGGCCACCATCCAGGCTGGCATGTACTAGTTGAAAGGGTTGTATCTGTGTATTGTAGAGTTCAATCCAAGGACCGGCCGGTAGTTGTGCTACTGCTAAGGGGGTGGTGCAATGTAACGGTGCTTGAATGGGTAAAAGTAGCACCTCGTTGATAACAATCGATTCGGTTGATGGTTGTGGAGTACCCTCAGGAGTTGATGCAGCGGATATATCTGGTAGGCAAGCCTGAGCCTGAGCAGTGGGTGTAGGTATCAATGCGCTAGAAAAAGCCACGCTCAAAATAAGGCAAGCAATTACAAAAAACCTCACAATTCCACCCCTTCTTCATCATCAATCATCTTAACCTTATTGTGAACGTGACATTGACTGTACTGAAATGATGTTTATTCGGAAGTGCACTTTATATGTGGATGTACGTACTCGCAATAAAAAGGCTATTGCGAGAGATATTTAAACGGCACTTCACGTTTGCCCGGGAATTTGTTTTGTACGGTTCGGCGTACGGCTTCTACGCTGCTTTCACCGATGGTAAAAGCGATGACGGAGCCAATAACGATGCCGCAGATCCCACCGAGAGCAATCCCTTCCAGGAACAAACGATTACGAAAAAATGTCATCGTCGCCACCTTTTCTATACATATTATTGTAAGTATACAATGGTTTTAGCTTCACTCCAAAGGCGCTCTAGTCGATAGTAATCGCGCTCTTTTGGCCCGAAGATATGTACAATGACACTACCGAAATCGAGTAGTACCCATCCAGAATCAGCGTTACCTTCACGATGAAGCAGCGTCCCTCCCTGCTTTCCTAGATCATCGTCAATGGTATCGGCGATGGCTTGGATCTGACGATCGTTATTGCCACTACAAATGACAAAATAGTCAGCCATATAACTTACGTCTCTAATATCAAGCAAGAGAACGTCTGATGCTTTTTTGTCAGATGCAATATCTGCGGCTGCCTTAGCTAGCTGGTCTATATCTAACAGAACTCCCTCCACGAGTGCTCCCTATTGTGTGCACATCTGTGATGATGTGCGGTAGTATGTTCATGACCAATTGTTGTAATTGTCGTATCAGCATTATAGCATGATCGGCTATGTCTTGTTAAGAGGGCAAAAGGCCTATAGGCTATTTGCTTGTATTCTTTTCCATTTGCGTGAGTAGTACGTATGTACATATATTGGTCACACATGAACAGATGTTTTTGTTACACCGTCTTGCGAGATAGCGTGCAAAAGCTCTTGTGCTGTACAACCACTATGCGGCTCAATCACAGTAGGTGAAATTTCGACGAGTGGCACCAAGACGAATGCTCTCTCTCTTATACGAGGATGGGGGAGAATGAGATGCTCGTCTGCGTATATACACGTATCATAGAAGAGAATATCAATATCTATGAGGCGTGGGCCATTACGAATGCTTAGTTGGCGACCCTGTTCCTTTTCGATAATCTTAATTTGTGTCAAAAGCTCCTTTGCCGTAAGTAGTGTGTCCCCCAAACAGACAATATTGAAGAAGTACGGTTGATCAAGATAGCCGATAGGTTCTGTCTCATAGACAGAGGAGATGTGTTGAATATAGACAAATTGCCGTAATTTTTGTAACGCAATTTGAAGATTGTATTGTCGATCTTCAAGATTTGATCCTAAAGACAGATAAATGGTGTGTTTTTGCGCCTTTGACGGCGCTAAAGGGTTGATATCCTGGCTCATGGCCCTCTGTTTCTAGAAATGTTGCAACTCTATATTAAGGACGAACTGGCGAGCCTCCCGGTTGCATGTTCAGGATATTTTTCCTATATAAGACTATGCCGGTTTCGCGTATGGTACTTACTCCGGTTGTTTTTGAAAGATTACCAGCTGTTTAAAAATAGCTTCAGTTCCATAGATGCTGTCTCCACCAACGAGTAGACCTATCAGACCGGCCGTATATGTATCATCAGTAAAAGTTGCGATGGTAAGTTGTTGATTGATATAAATACGGAATTGGGCATTTGTAGCGACAACTAGCATCGTATTGTAGTGTTCATATCCTTGATGTATGGCACTGCTGCTAGTCCAATCAATTAAGGTGAGCCAGCGTGCCGGATCATTGCCAAGCGCTCGTTGTAGACGATATTGACCGTAGCTATTCAATTCTAAGACATAGAAAGTTTTATGATATGGATTGAGGCGAAATACTAGTCCACAAAAACCTCCATAGTGCATTTGAACCTGAACCGACATGACCACATTGGAGAAACTTTGTTGATTTGAGTAGCACCAGGCCACTGCATGAGCTAGACCAGTATATACATGGTAGCCTTGCGGTGTAAAGTAGCATTGGTTACCATCGTTAATCCAGCCAGCGCTTTTTTGACTCATATCATTATAGTAAAGAATTTTGCCAGCTCCAATTGAAGAAGTAATCTCTGTAATGGCTTGAAGACGTGCTTGCGCAGCCAATGTTGCCTGTGCATGCACAAGTGACGTTTCTGTTTTTGTTGTTTGGACCTGTATTGTTTGTTGCAAATTTGGTCGATCTGCCACAGGTTTATGGGCTGGTCGCGTTTGCCATATCTGAACGAGAGAAAGTGTAATGCATAAAATAATCGTGAGAACAGGCACCACGATATGGACCGGACGGAAGCGTCTCCGCTTCCTTTTGGACATCTCTGCTGTGTATGAGATGAATGATGATTGATCTCGTTCCAATGGAAAGAGCTGCGGTTTTGTTGAAGGGATGCTCAACTGCGTCGTGATTTGTTCAATGGCAGCTATTGTATTATCTGTTTGCTGTCTTGTCTGCCGTACATGTTGTGTCTTACTTTCCCCAGTAAGAGCATACGTCAGAACATCTTCTCCCGGATCATGGGGGTGTTTGTGGAGCAATGCTATTTTGTAGGCGGAGGCAAAAGCTCGTGCTTCTTGGAAGCGATCTTCAGGAGTTTTTGCGAGTGCTTTAAGCATTACTTCTTCAATGGCTGATGGGATTTCACTATTGAGTTGGCAAGGCGGTGTGGGTGGTGTCTGAATATGTTTTAGTGTGACACCAACTGGCGAGTCCGCCATAAAAGGAACCTTACCTGTAAGCATTTGATAGAGGATAATACCTAATGAATAGATGTCACTACGAGAGTCGTTTCGTCCATCTGATTGTTCTGGGGCCATATACTCGGGGGTACCAACCATCGCTCCTGAGTGAGTCTGGAATTCAGCTTCGATTTTCGCTTTGGCTAGGCCAAAATCGACCAGATAGGCATGACCATCTAGGCGTAGTAGTATGTTTGATGGTTTTACGTCGCGATGCACAACTCCGTGATCATGTGCATGTTGTAGTGCGCTGGCAATTTGTTCTAGAAAACTCCCAGCTTCTTCGAGTGTGAGTCGTTCGCGTTTATGCAGATAGTCGCGCAGTGTTCCGCCTTCAACAAAAGGCATAACGAGATAATACCAGGGACGCTGCTCTCCAAAGTCGAAGAGCGGTAAAATATGATCATGAGAGAGAGTACCAACTGCACGTGCTTCGCGTTCGAAACGTCGAACAAAAGGCTCATCACTGCCATATAATACTTTGACTGCTACATAGCGTTTGACCCGTCGATCATATCCGAGATAGACTTCAGACATCCCTCCCTGGGCAACACGAAAACGTAATTCGTATCGTCCTAACTTTGAACCTTCTAACCCTTTCATCAAGCCTCACCCCTACTTTCACCTCATCCACCCAGGTTTGTGATGTAAGAAAACAAACATTGCTTCTTTTGTATCTGTATCGTGGTGGTCATACTTCAAAAATGGTATATTGGAGTTACCGATACAACGTAGAAAGCAGAGTCACTACAATTATGGGTGTTTCCTCTGCTCTACGTCTAAAAAATCTGGCTATGTGTTGAGAAACGTTTTAACGTACAACCCAATAACGTTCAAGGCGAATTGTCTCAACTGGACGGATGCTCTGCGCATAGCCGTCAATCGCTTTGTGCATAGCTTCTTTGTTCCCAAAATTTGGTACTATCTGGGATGTATACATATCGGCCGCCTCTAACTTCATTGGAATCATTTCAGAGACTTCGACCAAAGTATATTCGAATGATCCGCCCAATTCTTGTAGTCGTGCATCCAGAGCTTCTTTGTTACGTTGCACATAAGGGATCTCTTCATAGAAAAAGACTTTCGCCCCGCGCTGAACCAGACGATCAGCTGCTGAGCAGATAATTTGATGGTCAATATGACGACCAACGCCGAGTGGTGCATACCAGGCAGTATCGGGCAATCTGTCATGTAATTCAGTGAGCATTTGACCTAATTCATTGTCCAGGGAGCGGTCAGAGGAGTGAACTTCGCCTCCTATAAGTTGCTCTTTGCTTGTATAATAGCCTGGTTGTCCGCGGTAGATTGCTTCGGGATAATCGAGCCAGAGATAGTCGGCTTGTAAATAGTCGAGTGCTGCACTATCTTCTTTGCGCCGCTCCTCGGCAAAACGAATTGCTCCTGGCAGATCGCTAATATCCCAATCGCGCATAACTTCGAGGGCAAGAGAGTTTAGTTTTTGCTGTGGTGATGGTGCTCCGGCAAAGACTGAAATCACAAGGGGGCGTACACCTGAACTGACTTGTACACCCATCGTGCCTCCACACGAGTAGACCGCATCGTCAAGATGGGGGGCCAGGAAAATATGTCGATAATGTTTTGTTATATCATTAGTGCTAGTGAGTCGCAATGCTTGATTTCCTCCATGCATATGGTTCTAGGGCAACTGAGAAAAATATAGCTTAAGTATACATGATACAGACAAGCGAAGTTTTTTTACGGTAAACGTACACCTTCCTCGTTTGCATCCAATAAGCCATCTTTCACCAGGCCAAGTATGATCGTCTGTAACCAGGCGTGATCCTGTGCGCAAAACTCTGGTTTGATCTGTGGTCCCAATACAGTAAGAGGAATACGTTGATTTGCTGGTACTGAACGAAGTAAATCGACGATACGCCCTCGGAAATAGCGGTTCGTACTGGTAAAAGGTTGGGCTTGATAGTGGGTTTTCTTCTCAGCTACTTTACGTAATTGGCGAAAAACACTCCCCGAAGGGAAGAGACTATACTGTCCCATTTCGGCGTAGGCCTGACAGTTTAGCTGCAAATGGCAGGTTCCACAAAGAGGATTATTGCTTGTACAAATGGTTGCGCCCATGTCCATCAATGCTTGATTCCAGTTGTATGCTTGCTCAATGGGAAGAACCTGCTCAGCCAGAGTGAGCATTTGTGCGTCATTGGCTCTGGGTTCTGGGTATTCAAGGCCCAGGAAAACACGATGTAAGACACGACGGATATTGGTATCAACAGTTGCTACTTGCTTATGATAAGCAAAGCAAGCAATTGCTCCCGCTGTATAACGACCGATACCCTTGAGCTTGAGTAGCCCGTCAATCGTATCTGGAATTTGTCCATTATATTCAGCTATGACTTGTCGCGCGATTGACTGCAAGCTAATTGCCCGCCTGTTGTAACCGAGTGGGACCCACACATCGATTACATCAGCAGTTGAAGCTTGCGCTAGAGCAGATAGCGTTGGGAATGCAGTCAAGAACTGTTGATATTTCGGCAAGACACGGTCCACTTGTGTCTGCTGAAGCATCACTTCTGATACGAGGATTGCGTATGGATCACTTGTCTCACGCCATGGCAAAGTACGCTGCTCCTGGTCATACCAGGAGAGAAGCGATTTGTGCACCAGCGCTATATGATCGGGTGCAATATGGGAAGAGAGGGCCGAGGAAGTTGTATGTTTACCCATGAAACCTCAGGATTTACTAACTTGCGTTGTAGGTTCCTCCTGGTTACGACGGTCCGAGGGAGCCTCTTTTTCCTCGCGATGCCGACGTACATTCAATGTAAAGAGCGTCTCGCCCCCTTCTTGCCAACATTTTGCATCAGATGCAGGCAAATTTTCGCATTGAAGCCAGCCATTCGCGTCACGTAACACATGACCTTTGATACATTTCGCATACGAAATGTTATCATTTAAGTCAAAATCACCCGGTTTTACATCGGGTGAAGCAATCTTGGGAATAAAAAATCTACACCACGGCACGGTTATGTACCTTCCTTATACATTTATAATAATAAAATAGGGACTGTTCTATAAATACTACCGTAGTTGGCGGGGACTTACCGAATTTTCAACAGGCCTTGCTACGATAGCGCTGAGAGGAGGTAACCTCCTTCAATATCTTAACAGATTTTTACCATGTTGACCCACTTGATTCTGGTGTTCGCTCAGTATTGTTCCCCCCATTGTTGCACCGAGTATCTAAAACATTTCTGGTAGCTTTGCTCATTATAGCGCATGTGTAGACCATGAGTCTATAGAATGAGAGCCTTGCCACAGAGTGTGTGGAATTTGTCTCGTTTCTTGTTACGCGGTTAGCGTTTTTGACTGATAAGCACGAGTCGACTTTCCAATGTTAAAGGTTTCCCCTCAAGGTCTCCATAGTAGGATTGGAGTTCTAAGCCTGCCTCGTTAAGCATGCGTACTAACTCAGTGAGAGTGTAGACCCGAATAGATTGGCGATACTCAGTGCGTTGTCCTTCAGGACTGATGAGGCTAATGTGTACCTCATTATGACTGGTAAGGAGGTTGATATGACGCTCTTCCAGGACAATCAGGCCATCCGGATAGTGGGTGATGCCATGAGGCGCAGTGGTGCGGATGATGCGAGGTTGGTAGATGGTTTCAAGTAAAAAGAGGCCACCCGGCTTGAGCGCTTTGGCAATTTGATGCAGGACTGTTTGATCATCGTCGTCGGTTTGAAAATACCCAAATGAAGTGAACATACTAATGATTGCATGGAATTCAGTGTCAAATGGTATTTTGCGCATGTCGCTATGGACCCAACGAATGTGTTGTTGGGATGCGCTGGCGTTGATCTGTGCTGTTTGTAGCAGTGTCTCGCTTAGATCCTGTCCTGTCACGATACATCCATAGTGGGCCAACCCGAGAGCATGGCGTCCATAGCCGCAACAAAGATCGAGTATATGGTCACCCGGTTGAAGATCTAACAACATGATGATTTGTTTAATATCTTGTTCCGCTTTCTCGGGTGGAAGAAAGGGTGTGTAGAGGCGTAAATAATCAGCGCCAAAGAATGTTTCATACCAGGGAGGCTCGTTCATGCTCATTATCCTTTTTTGTCATTATGCTGCTTGCGATGGTAAAGTGCACATATCTTATTCTAAGATGAACGAGCCTTTCTCCTTTTTCAGCGCATGTTCTCCTTTTCTCATGCTCTGATGGTTGCTATCATGCATGAGTATGTATTTTCTGTCGACCTATTGTTTTACCAAAAAATCCTTTAGGCTTAACGTGTATTTAGAATGAATAGAGGTGGTGTGCTGAGATTGATATTTTTTATCGATCCGCTGATCGGATTCTGTATTATGCGTGCTGGTCAATGGTCAGACGTAACCACCAGGTTCCAATCTTAAAGCCGATAATTATATAGAGCAAAGCCCACGCTTCCATAAGGATACCATAGCTTGCGGCCATTGCTAGGCAGAAGAGGCAAGCTATAGCTGCAACTTGTTTGAGATAATAGTTGCGAATATGCCAGCGAAATGTTCCCATCTGACAACTGCGGTAAAGCCAAAATATGTGAAGTGATATAACGGAGAGTAGCAGCAAACCTAGCATGCCGAAGAGTGTCAGACAAATTGCTAGCAGGCTTATATTCATCGATTCGCCTCCTCGCATCAGGGAAGTGAAAATCTTTTGGGTATGAGAGTGGGACGATGTATATTGGAATTATATCATGATATGGTCAGGTATTGTATACTTTGTGTGCACGTGAGAAAGATTTTTTGCAGCTTGATAGGATCGGAGTACACCAATTTTTTATGTCTACTCATCGAGCATCAAAGGTGTTTTTTTGCGTAAATATGTGTCACAAGGGAGGATAATGCGTGTTAGTTGAAGAAGTAGCCGTTGTTGACGCAGCATCTCCGTTATGGAGCGCTGTTCGTCCGCTATTAGATGCTGCATTACGGGTTGAACAGCAAGATAACTCATATGCATGGCATGGATGGCGTAAAGAGGATATCAATGTCTTTCTCAAGGCTTTGCCTGCTCACTGTTCATTGCTCGTTGGTGTGTGGCAAGCAGATGCTTCAGCCTCTGAAATGCCGGAGCAACTGATGCTTGGATGTGTCTGTGAAGTTATTGATGGCGAAATATATTCTATACGAACCATTGAAACATTTATCGCTGCAGGACTACCACCTATCGCACAGTTAGAGCCCGGCTATATACATGCTCAAGAATTAATACGTATCACGGGGGAACAGGTCGCTCCGGTTGCCTGGGCTCTCTTTACAGATAAGGTGACGTGGGATGAATGGCTATTGACTGATGTCGATAAGGAACATCCCCTTGATAAAGGTGAGCTCCTCACGTCTTTGACTCAACAAGGGCGGTGTGTGTTATTAGGAAGCCAGCTTGCTCAGCATCGTCATCGTCATTTATAAGTAGGAATATATATTTTATGCAGGAATACATGACGCCACTGGTGTGGAATCCTATTCTAAGACAGCACCTTGTGAATGCTGCCCATCGAATGAATCGCCGCGAGGGAACAGACAAGTGCCCGTTTTGTGCTGATATTACCAATGGACTTGTTGACCCTGATACGCAGGTCTGGTTGCATCCAAATGATTTTCCCCCTTTGAAGCCGCCAGTTGGTGAAGCGTATGTCGTTATCTATAATCAAGATCATAACCGCACTTTTACGCAACTGACAGTTGATGAAGTCTTTGAAGTCACGAAACTCTGGCGGGAGCTCTATCGAGACGTAGCTTCGCGTTACCCATCGGTCATGATTTTTGAGAACAGCGGAGCCTCAATTGGGCAGACGCAGCGCCATCCACATGGTCAGGCGTATGGTATTTCGGTTATCCCACCGATCTTGGAGCGCGAATTAGAAACGGTCGTCCTTGACGACGAAGCCGGAAGGGGTTGTCCCTTCTGTCGAGTGCGTGAAGAGTTGAGCAATGGTAAGCAGCAAGTCGCAGCCAATACAACCTGGCAGGCTTTCTTGCCTCCCTATGTACATTACCCTTATGAGACCCATCTCTATCCACGGCGGCATGTCGCGAATATAGGGGCGATGCAGGATGATGAATTGCACGATCTGGCTGATCTGCTGTTGAATGTTGTTCGTGGCTTTAATGCTCTCAATGATGGCGCAATGGCTCCTATGCCTTATTTGATGGGACTTCACCAATTTGCTGATGAGCGTTTCCACTTCCATGTAGAAATTCTAGCTATCGGCCGCGCTCCTGGTAAACTAAAGTATGCTGCATCCTCTGAAGCAGTATGGGGATTGTGGACAAATGATTCTGCTCCTGAGCAGAAGGCGCTAGAACTACGCGAAGCAATCGAAAAAGGAAAGGATGTGTAGTGTCTATGGACACAACGAAGTTGTTGCCTCCAGTTCAGAAGGCTATCGAGCAGTTTCCATTAGCCTTTCATGACGAAACGACCTATACAAGTTCTCTTTGTGCTGCCTGGGCACCAGGTCGTGTCAATCTGATTGGTGAGCATACAGATTATAATGGTGGCTTTGTATTGCCACTGGCGATGGATCGCGTCTCTGCTTTTGCAGGTCGCACACGAGAGGATCAGTCAGTACGTCTCTGGTCGACGCATTTCAAGGAATATGCACAGTTTTCACTCTTGGGCTTGCCCGAGACGTTCAATGCGCAGCGGGCAGCACTCTCTGGTTGGGCGCGCTATGTTTTGGGTGTGGCTATCGAGTTAACGCGCGCTGGTATGGCATTGAAGGGCTTTGACGCTGTCGTTAGCGGTGATGTTCCATTGGGGGGCGGTATGAGCTCTTCAGCAGCCTTAGAGGTTGCCTCGGCCCATGCCTACGCGCTTTTTTCTCAACATGCTTTTACGATTGGGGAAGAGGACGCTACGCTGTCGCATATCCAGGTTGCTGGTATGTGCCAACGCGCTGAACAGATTGCTTCTGGCGTAATGTGTGGCATTCTAGATCAAGCCGCATCGTGTTTGGGGCAACCTCACAAGGCTATTTTATTGGATTGTCGCTCTTTAGACTATCGATATTTGCCGTTTGAAGATTCTGATGTTTCAGTTGTGGTGATTGATACTGGTGTACGGCATGAACTCTCTGATTCAGCCTATAATGAGCGTCGTCAGCAATGTGAAGAGGCAACACAGCGGCTTAGAGCGTTGATCTTGCATGCTGAGCCTGCTAATTCACAATTGAACGAAATCAAAGAATTACGCGATATTACATCCGCACAATTCGAATATTTTAAACAGTTTTTGCCGAATATACTTCGGAAACGTGCTGGATATATTATTGCTGAAAACGCACGAGTACTTCAGGTCGTCAAATTATTGGAGGCTGGTGATATTGAAGCCGCAGGCCGTATTCTTTGGATCGGTCATGCGGGTTTGAGGGATGAGTACGAGGTCAGTTGTGCTGAGTTAGATGTCCTGGTTGATATCGCACGTGATGTCCCTGGCGTGCTTGGTGCTCGTATGATGGGTGGCGGTTTTGGTGGTTGTACTGTCAACCTTGTGCGCCATCAAGCAATTGATACGCTACGCCAAGCTGTCGAGCGTTATTATCCCGAGCGCACAGGACGGCAGGCCAGCATTGATATTTGCTGTGCGGCTGGCGGCCCTGGCTATATTCTCTAATCTCACGCAGGAACGGAGCAACAAAAGAGCTAGACGCACACCTAGCTCTTTTGTTGCTCCGTTCCTGCGTGTACTAAAGGCGTGCCTTGACACTCCCTGGCATAAATGCACAGGGATTCTTCCTTCATTTACTGTAAAAAAGAAGCGTGTAGTTGCCGATGAGAATTTGATCGCTATTGGTAAGCGAATAAGCTGTTTCTGTAGGTAATTTTTGTCCATTTACGCTTATACCATCTGTGCTACGGCAATCGTAAATAGTATATTGATTATTCTCTTTGCGAATTAAAGCATGATGTCGTGATATATTTGTGTCTTTTTCCAGTAGCACGTCACTTGAGCCGGCGCGGCCAAGGGAAGTTTCATCTTGCGTGATTTGATAGGTAGTAACTTCAGTTGATCCCTGTAATGTTATCGCAAGGCAGGCGTTGGCTATAGACGTTGGTGGTTCGGGGGTGTTCTCGATCGTCTCAGCGATGGGTTGATCAGCTAGTGGTTCGGGGGTGTTCTCGATCGTCTCAGCGATGGGTTGATCAGCTAGTGGTTCGGGAGAGTTTTCAATCGTCTCAGCGATGGGTTGATCAGCTAGTGGTTCCGAAGAATTTTCAATCGTCTCAGTGATAGGTTGATTAGATGACGGTGCCTGAGTATTCTCGATAGTTGTAGCGGTGGGCTGAGTCGTTAGAGGCTCCTGCATAATTATAGTGGCGGGTTGAGTGGGTTGTGGCTGTTTCGTTTTTGCTAAGGCATAAATAAACTCATAGATGGTTGCGTAGCGGTTTTTTGGATGAGCGCTTAGTGCCCGGCGAAGAACAGTTTCCAATTCCCTGGAGACATTGGTATTAGATGGTGAAATATATTGGATGATTTCTTGATTTTTGAGTCGTGCTATTTCTTCTGGTGAACCAGAAAAGGGAGAGCGTCCAGTTAGCCAAATGTAGAGCATGATTGCCAGGGCATACTGGTCACTGGCGGGGATCGTTTGTCCTTTTAATTGTTCTGGCGCTGCGGTGATAGGTAAAAATGAAGTTTGTAGATGTCCCTGGTTCTGTACAAAAGTTGCTAAACCGATATCAGAAATTAGAATAGGCAGTATTGTTTGATGAACTTTAGGTTTCTGCTCGACAAGAATATTGGAGAATGTAAGTGATCCATGCGTGTATCCAATTTTATGGATATAATTGAGTACTTTTGCAATTTGAATGCCATAAGTGATAGCAACGTGTGTGTCGAGTGGCTGAGGAAGCCATGCACGTCCCAGGTCGTTAAGGAGTGAACCGTGGGCTGTAAATGTACGCACGACGAATAGTTGTTTATGCCATTCTCCGTAATTAAGAATAGGTGCTAATTGGGGATGTGTAATGCTGCTAATGGTTTGCATTTCGCGAAAGAATTGTCGTCGCACTGCATCTGAAAGAGGGCCCCAGGAATGTAAGAGTTTGAGTACGACTGTACGCTTTTGCCGTGTATCTTCTGCTTCATAACTTACACCTGTTATACCGTTTCCTAATGTGCGAAGTATATGATAGGATTTAAACTTGTCCCCTTCTTTCAATGTTGGCATATTCTACCCTCATTCTGGCTCAAAAAACATTTTATTGTACCTGATTGTATCATATAGAACAGTTTCAGCATAGGCATATAGAGGAATAGTTGTCTCATTTTTCGTATTCATGAAAAGGAAAATATTTGCGTATACATCCTAGTGCACTGTATTTGTGTGGTGTTTGTGTTTCTTATATATAACAAAGGTAACCATCGCTCCTATAATAATAATCAGGGTAATAATCCAAGTGGTATTACTGGCAAAATATTCTACCGCACTAAAGTTATTTTGGAAGATACGTCCTGCATAGTAGCCAATGAGGCCGTAAATGATGGCCCATAGAATGCCTCCTGCTGCATTATATATGAGAAACTTCTGCCATGCCATGTGATTGACGCCCGCGAAAAATGCTGTCCATGCTCGTAAGATAGCAACAAAGCGACCAAAGAAGACCGTTTTATCTCCATGATTGGCAAAAAAAAGTTCTGTTTGTGTGAGTCGTTCTGGTTTCAGAAAGATATAGTGTCCATATCGTTCCACTAGAGCTTTGCCACCAGTGCGACCAATAGCATAACCTAAATTATCTCCAATGATTGCTCCCGTGGCCGCACATGCAATCACAAGTGGGAGCGTGAGATCATGATAAGCAGCAGCATAAAACGCTGCAAGCAGCAGCATTGTTTCACCTGGAAAGGGAATACCTGAACTTTCAATCATCACGAAAAGAATAATTGTAGGATAACCTAGTGTATGTAAGAGATTTTGTAATAGTCGTATAATATCGAAATTGGTCAGTGTGAGATTGGTCAAATGTGTAATGTGCTCAATTGATAAATAACGTATAAGCAGAAACAAGTTTTTCAGCATTACACAATTTCCTTTCTTAACATTGCATCGGTTACAGAAAGATGCTCGTAAAATTGGAACGTTCTTGACTGGATTAGAGTTCCAAGGGTCTTTCTCACCTCCCCAACGGTCAGGTTTGATTGACAGAAAAGAGCCTCTCTCTCTATACTGTTGGTATGCGCAAATCTGGAGGAGATAGCATCCCGATGATAGCGTGACGAGTTTAATTGCTATATTCACGTTTCTTTACAATAGCTGTAGAAAACCTCCTGAATAGTAGCAATAAACGTAAAAATATAGAGTAGGTCTAAAGATGATCGCATCCAGCTTAAGAACAAAACGTATTTCTATCTTAGATATTGCTGTAATTCTTATTATGGCAGGATTACTTTATTTTGGAGCCTCATGGCAAATATATGCAACTAATACTGATGCTGCCAAATATCAATGTTACACACGAGCTTTCTGGCATGGTACGTCTTCACTCAATATTTTTCCAGTTGGACAGTGCAATTTTTTGACTCATCCCAGTAAACAGTTAATTCCTATTTCGCATGACACATTGGTTCAAGATATGGGAAAACTTGGGCTACCTTCTGTCCTGGTTCAATTTGTCAATGCACAATCATCTAGCCAGCCGTTTCATGCACTTCCTTATGAATATCCGATGCTGACATTGGTACCATTCACACTTTCTCTTCTGGTTCCAATGAACCTGTTTCAGATCGCTTTTGCCTTCTGGATGCTGGTTGTGACTGCTCTTATTTATTTAGTCCTCTTGCATTGGCGTTCACGGCGTGCTGCTCTTGTCTATGCCCTTTTGATCGTTGTTGGTGGTTGGGGAACTGTGGCTGGTCGCTTTGATATTATACCTTCCGCTTTAACACTCTTTAGCATCATTTGTGCTATGAAGAAGCGTTGGAACTGGGCTTTTCTCTTATTGGCCCTGGCGGTTTTGTATAAATTTTATCCAGTTGTGTTGCTGATACCGTTCTTGATTGCACAACAAAAGGATTCGTCGTTGCCTTGGAAGTCATGGCGACGTTTGATACCGTTCGGTGTATTTGTGTTGGCATGCGTCGTAGTAATGGGAGGTTCGTTGCTATTAAGCGTCGAAGGAACAATTTCTCCGTTTAGTTATTTTCTGACGCGCCCAATACAGGTTGAGTCTCTGCCTGCTTCGATACTCTGGATCACGAGCTCAATTCTCTCACAGCCTGCATCCTATAAGTTTACTTATGGATCACTCAATATTCTGACTGCTGGCGCATCGATCATGTCACCGTTGGCGACAGTAGCGGAGTTAGTTGGTATTCTCTATGTATTCTGGTTGCAATGGCGTGGCAAGATTGATCTGGCAACAGCTAGTCTCTTGATATTGCTTGTTGTGATAGTTACAGGAAAAGTTTTCAGTCCGCAATATTTAATCTGGGTTATTCCTCTGGTCGCCTACGTTGGAGAGAGTAAACGTTGGTGGGTTGGTACCTGGTTCTTGATTGGACTTTTGACGACCTGGATTTACCCATATATTTATAGAATGACACAAGATATCGAAAAGGTTCCATATCTTGTTCCATTCTTTCCCGCAACAACAATTCGTAACATTCTGTTAGCAGCTTTTGTGCTGAGCTTGCTCTACATTGCGTCACGCAACCGCTCTCCGCAGGCTGTATTTCTCAATGAGAGTGAATCTGCCATCAAGACCCCTCAAATAGCGGTACCACAAGGCTAAGTACGATACCAATCAAAAAGGAAACAGTTGCGATTGACTGTTTCCTTTTTTGTATCCTTTGATAGCTATTAGACCATCCATTTACCCATGATGAAAAGCAGGCTGAGCGTGGCAAGTAGTGCTGGGAAGATCCATAAGAGGGTTTGATGAAGGCGCGGACGGTTGATACTTAACATGGCTAGCGTAACAAAGCCGGGAAACATTTCCAGCACAAAGCGACGACTGGAAATAAAAGCATCACGTTGTCCTAAACTTGGTGAAATAAGAAAACTAAGTAGTAGAAGGCTCATCCAGATAGTATAAGTTGGACGCATTTTTTTTCGCCCGACGAACGCGAGGATGATAAATGCTACAGTTGTAGTAGTATCGATGAGTATCTCAACCTGATTGAATGAGCCAAAGGGTTGATGAAAAAAAAGTTCAAAGATGGTTTGGATAAATGCTTGCCATGGCCAACTGAGTTGACGAGACCAGTGTGATTGCACGGTGGCAAAGGTTAAAAAATTTCCTGTAAGTTTCCAACAATAGATACTGTAGAGTACTGTTCCCAGTGGTATAAGTACTATGGGAAGCAGGTCGGTGAAAAATTTACGTCTATTATTCAGAACGTTGTCTCGTGTCAGGCAGAGCTCATAGAGATAGGGTACGGCAAGGAGGACACCTGCGTTGCGCGTCAGTGCCGCCAGTAACCCCAGAACGCCACAGAGCCACCAGCGTTTGTGCCGTAGTGCCAGTAATGCTCCTGTGCTCAGAAGCACAAAGAGGGATTCGTTATATGGTGCAAAGAAAAAAAAGGCGGTTGGAAAGATACAAAAATAAAAGATGGTGCGGCGTGCTATTTGATCACCACCTATATCGGCGGCAAGCTGATAGATAATAAAGAGCGAACCAAGTAGCGCTGCATTGCTGATGACTATACCTATAGGAAGATAGCTCCAACTTCCTAGAAGATGTCCTGGGATCGCGATCAGCAGAGAAAAAAGTGGAAAAAAGGCAAGATCATAAGGTGGTTGATAGCCTGTCTGGGCGATGCGTAGATAGTTTTTTGCATCCCACTGATCCCAACTTGTCATTAGAGTATGAAATGTAACAGGCGCACTCGAATATTTCCCTTGTGTCAGCAGGACATAACCGACATATGTAACGAGTACCAGGAGCAAGCGAGTGGCGAGAAAGAGCGAGACTATCTCCCGTGTGGGGGCGCGTTTCATAAATACTTTGCCTTTTCCAAACGAATGAAATTATATTTAGTTATTTTAAGAGAGTTATACCTCGAAAGTCAAACTGCTGATACACATTGATTTAGCTATTAGACAACCCAGTGGTTCATCATAAATGCAATTCCCATGATCGCTTGTAAAGTTGGGAAGAATAGTAACAACGTATAATGGAATTTGATTGAGCGTTTTCCTAGTATAGCGAGCGTGATAAAGGCGGGAAACATCTCCAAGACAAAGCGCTGATTTCGATAGCAAAATATCCGGTTTCTGAGCAGGATTTAACAGGATATAAAGTAAGAAGACCATCATCCACAAACTGTAACTTTTGGGTAATTTACGCCAACCGATGATAACTAGTACGATAAAGCTTAATGTTGCTGTTAAGTCTAATAGCAAATGAACCTGGTTAGATGATCCAAATGGCTGTGGATGATATAAGAAAAGTGCCCAGATGGCCTGGAAAAGACCCATCCAGGGCCATGTCGTATGACGTGACCAGTTGGCTTGAACATGTACAAAAGCAAGTGGATCACCAAATGCTTGCCAGTTGTACCAGGCATAGAGAAGTGTACCAAAGGGAATTAAAAGAATTGCTCCCAGGCTGAGTAATAGCGTTCTATAGCGGGTGAGTATGTAAGCCCTCTGCTCCCACATTTCATAGATGTAAGGTACAATAATCAAGATACCCACTGAACGTGTAAGTGCGGCCAGCATGCCTAATAAGCCAGCAAGCCACCATTTCTGGCGGCGCAGCGCTAGAAAGCTTCCAGCTGTAAAGAGTAAATAGAGCGATTTGTTATAAGGTGCAAAGAAAAAAAAGGCGGTTGGAAAGATACAAATATAAAGTAATGTGCGCTGCGAAAGTTCCTCTCCCACCAGATCAACCGCTAGATAATAGAGTATCAGAAGCGCTCCCAATAGCGCCCCATTACTGATGAGTGTGCCTACAAGAAGATAGCTCCAACTTCCTCCACCCAACAGCCGTGCTCCACCCGCAATGAGCAATGGAAAGAGTGGGAAGAAAGCCAGATCATCGGCGGTCTGATATCCATACTGTGCAATATGCGTGTAATTAGCCGCATCCCAACGATTCCATGTGCTGAGTAGTGCGATTATATTGACTGGCGTATCCGAATACTTTGCTGCTGTCAATAGAATGTAGGCGATGTAAGTAATTAGCACCAAAAGGAGGCGTGTGACAAAAAAGAGCCAGAGAATATCTCGTGTTGGGTGACGTTGCATTTTTTCCTACCAGCTCGCTGAATATATGTGCAGGTAATTAGAAGCTTCCAGACGGTTTTGTAATCGAGGGCTAGTATATCATACTAAAGTAAAATGCGTCTAGAACAGAAAGTATCATGCAATCTCGCGTTTTCCTATTGATAGAATAGATCAAATAGTCACGGTTGGCGTTATAAAGCAAAAAAACGATTAAAAAGGGGTCCTGACCCAGGGCCCCTTTTTAATCGTTTACACGCACTCACGAAGAGAAATACTCGCGCTCATTCCACGTAACTTCATTAATGCAACTACTTCAAGTTGACGCACGCGCTCTCGCGAAATACCTAATTCTTTCCCAACTTCCAGAAGCGTGCGGCTATGTCCATCTCCAATGCCATAACGTAACGTGATAACGGAGCGTTCACGTGGCGTGAGGAACGCTAATGCTCGATGGAGTTCTTCGCCAAGAAGATGTTGAGACGCTGTATCTGCAGGAGCAGGTGTTGTGCTATCTTCTAGTGTATCGGCCAGAGAGTACCGAGCTTCCTCGTCCACCGGTGCATCAAGCGAAACGGGCTGTTCGACAACGCCTAACAAATCTACCACTTCATTGACCTCAATCTTGCAGGCCACAGCTATCTCTTCAGGAAGAGGATCAAGACCACTTTCTTGTGAAAGTTGAGCAGCTATACGACGCACTTTTCGCAAGCGTGTGGCGACATGCTCAGGAAGATGGATCATACGTGATTGTTCACCTGCTGCGCGACTGACAGCCTGTCGAATCCACCAAGTCGCATACGTTCCAAAGTGGCAACCGCGTTGGTAATCAAACTTTTCCGCTGCACGCATCAGCCCCAAATTGCCTTCTTGAATCAGGTCAATTAAAGGGACACCGGTGCTCGTATAGCGCCTCGCGATCGCTATCACTAGACGAAGGTTGGATTCAATAAGTGTGCGACGAGCCATTGTATCACCAGAGGCAGCGCGACGAGCCAGGCTAATTTCCTCTTCATGAGTAATAAGACCGTGGCGGCGAATGTCGTGAAGGTAGCTCTGGAAAGCATCTTCAGATCCAGATGCATGTTTTGTTCCAGTGATCCCTCCCTCGCGGCGGCGAGGTTGTCTGGCTTCTATAACATAAGTTTCAGTAGTGTCAAGCTCTTCTTCATCGAGAAGTGTGCTCGTCTCTTCATCCTCATCCAAGGATATATCAACCTCTACGAGTGGCTCTGTATTCCGTGTAGCTGTAGTTGCAAGCCGGGTATCATCGAAATCGATATTGAGCTTGGATGGGAGGGGACTGGTAAATCGTTCTAATGTTGTGGCCCGCATGGTTCTTCGGTCTTCTCTGACTGGATTAACAATTGCCATAATTCCACGCTCCCTTCAGGAAACTCACCGACAAATCAGCGTCGGACTCTGTATGGCCTTGTGGATCGCGTCCTCACAGGCAACGCATTTCACATATTGCAAATACTATTAGTAGTAAGCCGTAGTGTGTTGTGCGTATGTGTCCATACATCCATACTATATTTAGCCTTATTTTATAGAATTTTTAGGAAAAGTAACATCAGGTGATCACCTTAAATACAATCAGGTTCTAACCGTATCTTCTGACTACGTGCCAGTTTTTTTACTAAGGATATGGTATTTTTACAGAAAGTTCAGATTGCATAGTTTTATTTTGTCAATTTTTTGTATAACTATCTCTGATGTTATCGTAGGCTATTTGATGTTTAGCGGAGTAGAGGCAGGTGTAAAGTTTTTAAATTTTGCTTGTTTAGTGTTGATCTCATGTTCCCATAATTGTCCTCTTTCTTGGCATTTTAGGATATCTATTCGTTGTCACGTCTTGCTTTATGTGAAAGTTTCATTATCTTTTTTATATTTTTTCAATGAGCAATTTTGGTGAATCCAGCGAATATTCGTTCACAGGTGCAAATATTCCCGCCTATAAATTTCCGCTTTTGGGTTACATGGAGGTATAGAAATATGTAGTTGAGTAAAATTGTTAGATTACGGAGGTTTAAGAATGGTTGCTTCTAAATCGACAACTTTATGGCATGATATGTTCATACCAAAACGTCTATGGTCTGCCTGGCATTGGCATTGTATCCTTGTAAGTGGTGACGCATTTTTTCTTCTTTGTACACTCTCGCACTCTTTTTTTGCGCTATCAATGACAGATACAAATGTTCATCGTGATTGGCTGGCCTGGACTTTGTGGATGGTTGTTGGATCTCTCTCCTGGAT
Source organism: uncultured Chloroflexia bacterium (assembly GCA_963699315.1). GTDB lineage: Bacteria > Chloroflexota > Ktedonobacteria > Ktedonobacterales > Ktedonobacteraceae > Dictyobacter. The sequence goes on along the minus strand of OY969433.1, from coordinate 131,901 downwards.
AGAAGGTATACGTGTGGCGAAGCCATATGCACAGAGACACGTGTTACGTTATTGTCGTCAAGGCGTGTTGGCTATATATTGCTCTATTGGGATTATGGTCTTCTGCTGGAGTGTATTTCTCCTGGCTTTTTTCTGGGGCGATTTTACTCAATGTATCTATGTAACCATTCCCTTTGTATTAGTGTTTGTATTTCTGATGAGCCTCTGGCGTGTATGCTATGTTTTTATGCTCAGGCTTTTTGGATTTCGATCGCAGATTGTAGTTATTGGTCATCATAAGGTCACAGATGCACTTATACATGACTTATGTGGTCTTAGTCGACCAGCTCCAGTTGTTTTAGGCTATATTAGCGCACAAATACCGACCAATTTACCAGCAATGTCCTGGCCATACTTGGGTGAGAGAAAGGCGTTGCAAAGTTTAATCCAATATGGGCTTGTTGACATGATTGTTGTATCAGGAGATGACAGTCTTGAACCGGGTATATGTCAAGAGATTTGTTTTGCCGCGACATATGGCATCAAGGCCCTTTGTCTCCCCGATTTGTATGAATACACATTGGGACAGGTTTCTTTGCTGTATGGAAGCGGTTCTGGATCTGATGCGTTTTTGTTGGGAAGAATGGGGTCATTGTCATATCGTTGTTGGCGTTGGATATTGGATATGTGTTTTTGTTTATGTGGAGGATGCGTGCTTATATTGCTCTTACCCCTTCTAGCAACACTCATTTATCTGGATTCTCCTGGTCCAATCTTCTATTGGCAAGAACGAGTGGGATATCGTGGGAGCAGTTTTCGCTTGCTCAAGTTTCGTTCTATGCATATGGATGCTGAACAATCTGGTGCTGTCTGGGCAGAACACATGGACACACGTATAACAAGAGTTGGGCATGTGCTGCGAGCCGCACATTTAGATGAATTACCTCAAGTGGTCAATATTCTTCGTGGCGAAATGAGTTTAATTGGCCCACGGCCTGAGCGCCAACCATTTGTTTCACAGTTAGAACAAGCTATACCACTTTTTCAACACCGTCTAAACGTCAAACCGGGGTTGACTGGTTGGGCTCAAGTGAAGGTGCCTTACGCCAGTACATATCAGGATGCGATTGTTAAATTGCAGCATGATATGTACTATATCAAGCATCGTTCTTTCTCCTTAGATATCTGCATTTTACTCAAAACATGTATTGAAATGTTCTGGTGCTCGGGTCGGTAGTTTACTCTCTGGAAGGAGGTTTACCATGGCATTTAGAGAGTACTGGTCAATTTTGATTAAACGTTGGTATCTTGTGCTTATATGCCTGATTTTAGTGGGGAGTAGCGTATTACTTGTAAGTCTGATGATCCCACCAATTTATCGTTCTACTACGATTATACAGGTTGTAATCCATTCTGGGGGTAATCAAAGTGATATTAACGAGTTACTTGCTAGCAATCAGCTAGTGCAAACTGAGTCACAATTGGCAACAAGTGATCCGATTCTCCAAGATGTGGTGGTTCACCATCCTCAAATTACAGTATCACAGCTTGAAAATATGGTTTCATCAGAACCAAAATTGAACACACAATTGTTTGAGTTACATGTCCAAGATGGGGATGCTAGGCAGGCTGCCAATTTGACTAATGAGATAGCGAAGGCATTTATTGAGCATCAAGAGAAGGCGCGGCAGCAAGAAGATATGGCTGATCAACAACAATTGCAACAAGAAATAACAACAACTCAGAATCAAATGCAGGTGACAAAAAGCCAGTTATCGGCAGCTCATGGACAGTCAGTTGATAACCTTGAAGCGCAACTGACAATGCTTCAACAACATAATAGTCAGTGGCAGTCGGCACTAGCGCAATTGGAGTTGACGGAGGCACAAAGTGGTAATTTTTTATTGATTGTTCAGCCAGCATTGCCAGAAACAGATCCAGTGGAGCCAAAGGTTTTGTTGAATACCAGTGCAGGTTTTGTCGTAGGCCTCCTATTCGGATTACTATTGATCCTGGTGGTTGAACAGGTGGACCCGCATGTAGGGACCGCTATGGTTATTCGCCAGATAGTGGATTGGCCGGTTCTCTCAATCGTTTGGAGGTCACGAGAGCCTGAGAACGAACACATTACCAATCCCATCGTGCGGAGTATCAATATGGAGGCGTATCGTATGTTGCGTTCGAATATTGGTTTTGCTGAAGTTGATAAGCCATTACGCTCTCTACTCGTGACAAGCACATTACCATCTGAGGGGAAAAGTACGATTGCGATCAACCTGGCTATTTGTATGGCTATGGCAGGGAAGAGCACGTTGTTAATTGATGCAGATCTTCGTTGTCCGGTGCTCCATGACAAATTTGGTCTTGCTGCTGATAAACCTGGGTTGAGTAATGCAATCCTTTCATGTGGCATGTCCGGATTTCAAGTATCGTCGTTACTGTGCACACATCAAGCTATAGTTGATGCAAAGGTTATATCGCTTGAGAACTATATGTATATGGTTGGTGTCCCACATCTCAGAGTGATGCCTTCTGGCCCATTACCTCCTGATCCATCAGAGCTATTCGATTCTAGTGCGATGCAACGATTTTTTCAGGCTTTGAGTCGCAGTGGGGCCGAGGTCATTATTTTTGATGCCTCTTCTCTTCTCGAACTTTCTGATGCCATAACACTTTCCTCCAAGGTCGATGGCACAATTATGGTGATTGATCCAAAACGTGTATGTAAGCAGCAACTGAAGCAAGTTCAAGTTAATCTGACGCAAGTTGGTGCTCATGTTGTTGGATATGTAATGAATAAACAACGCCGTTATAGTCGGCTCGTTCCTCCTTCTTACTATAGTCATTATCGTTCCGTAGAACGGATGCGCGGTGCAGAGTTGGGGGAATTTCCTAATATGACGCTCTGAGAAGTATTTAAATATATAGTACATATGAATGTTTCGTTGCGGTGAGGAAAGGTAGGCGGCATGAAGCGTTTTGGACAGAGCAATTGGATGTTTGTCGCAGATTATTGGGGATACGTGGTGGGCATGGCTGGTCTGGTATGTAGCATGCTGCTCCTTGGAGGTTTACTTGGTTGGTTTGGGATCTACGCTTGTGTGATGATGATCGTGGGGATTACGTTGGGCATTGTAGTGTTTTTGCGTTTTGATGCTCTCGCTGTAACGTTTATCATTGCTATTCATCTCTATGTAGATTGGTACCTTGGACTCCACCTGATCGCGCCGGGACTGTCGATTATCTTGCTTATAGCCTATTATTTCATGAAGCCCTCGCTTCACTCCTGGATATTTCCTCGTTTTTGCTGGCTTTGGATCGTTTTTCTGGTGTTGACCATCTATCCCTCAATACGTGGTGGATTGCTGATGATGTATGATGCCGCTTCCTTTTATCCAAGCGATATATTAGGTGCATTCTTGATGTACTGGTTGGGAAATATCATCGTTTTTAATAAGGCACGCTTGCAAATATTCTTTGTTATCTTTACATGCTTTGCTGTTATGCTTGCATTACACACTTTGTATCAAAGTATGACGGGGATTGTGCTTTTCGCTTCATCACGAGTTAACAATTTCTTATCGAGTACTGATGTTGAGTATTATCAATTTACGGGAACAGCCGTTCAGCGTACTGGTTCGTTCTTTATTGATCCAAATTGGAATGGTGCATTTTTTGCGCTTGTTTTTTTTCTTCCATTAGGCATTTTTGTCTGTGATACTACTTTCTGGCAAAAGCTCTGTGCATTATTCGCAATGATTATTATCCTGTTAGCACTCATGTGTACGTATAGTACGGGAGCATGGATCGCTTTTATTGCTGGCCTGGTTGTTTTTATTATATTTATAGGGAATATTTATTATCGTATATTATTGCCCATAATTGCATTATGTATTGCTGGGTTAATGATGACGATTTTTCCCAATCAGATCGAATTACAATTACAGCATATTGGAGCTAATAATGAACTTTCTTTGCGCATTGCCGCCTGGCGAACCGCGTTGCGAGTTATTCAGGCTTATCCATGGACAGGCGTTGGTTTAGGTCATCAAGCATACTTAACACGTTCCAATATCTATCGGGTCCCTGAGCAATTCATACCTCTTTCTCATCCTCATAACTCTTATCTTGAATGGGCCGCTATGGCTGGGATTCCGATATTGATTTTATTTGTCGCGCTGGTTTTGAGCGCTCTCTGGCTGGCCCTACGCAATTGGCGCAGTGCTGATATGTCATTACGGCCTTTGATCGGGGCCGGTATTTCATCAACTATTACCTTGAGCATTAATAGTATAAGCATCAATGGATGGACACACTTTGCCCTTGCGATGATTGGATGGCTTATTCTTGGCGTAATTGCATCCCCTTTATTGTATGTAGCACATGACTATGACATTACGAAAAAGAGGTTAGTTTGTATGTCAACAATTCCACTTATGCCACAGCATGATAGGGAAGAAAGAGACGATGTATCTGTAGAACATGTAAAACTTCTCCATAGACCTTCATTATTAAAAGATCCAACAACTCTTTTTGATACTCCTGGCACTAACGACAAATTGTCTTCGAGTACAAATTTTGCGCGTACTGAAAAGGATACTCACATTATGTTCCAGCAACTGCCAGAGGTGCCGTTTCGTGAAGATGTGTTTGGAGCGACTATGTCTGGTAGAGAGTACATTTCTATTGATCAACAACTTACCTGGCTGATTCCCGCTATAGCTAATCTGGAACGAATTAAAAAAATGTCATCCTTTGTGAAGAAAGATGGCTACTCTTCTTTGATAAAACAGTTAGTGAAGAATTTCAGGAATCCATCTGGTTCTCTTTGAAATTGGATTGTTTGGTCTTGCATTGTGCCTGGGAATTATAGGGTATATGGGGATGGTAATGTGGGTTCATAATCAAAGTTCAAGTATTCGTTGGGTTGGCTCTGGTGGCATTGTGTGTCTGTATGTTGGTATTTTGATTGTGCTGGGAAGAATACCAGCGAGAAAGCGATTGAAAAAGTAGTAATGTAGAGAGGATTCGTGATTATATGCTGATAACTAGATGTGAAGCTCGCATCGGTTCCTACCGGAGTCCTGGAGTGGAGGAAAAGAAACCGTGGAAACGTGTTTGTATGCATCTGATGGTGCCTGGTCGCTCAAATTATCGAGTTATGAATGATGCAAAAGCTTTACAGATGTCAGGTTATGAGGTAATTATTTGCGATGTCGTTAGCGATCGGAATTGTCCACGTGAAGAGGTGATCGAGGATCTCTCTTTTCAGCATGTCTTTGCACCTGATTGGTTTGTTCCAGCGCGTTGGAAGTTTTGGTTTCTCATAAAAATGTTCATTCTTATGGTACGTTGTGCATTTAAGCTCTTCCGTTGCAATGCGGACATTTATCATGCACATGTTGAGCATGCCTTTCCTGCTGCATATGTGGCAGCACGAGTTCGAAGAAAAGGTTTGATCTTTGATACACCTGAATTAACGATGTTTGGACCAACTATTCTGTGCTGGCCTGTTTTGCGTCGATGGGCAATTTGTATTATTCGTTGGATGTCAGTATCCTGTGATTATCATATTACAGGTTCGCCACTTTATAAGCCTATATTGCAGGATCTTTATGGCAATGAACAAATACTGATACTTCGTCATATTCCACCCTATTGGCAGGTCGTCAGAAACACATGCCTCCAACAAAAATTAGGACTTGATCCCAGCGTACGTATTGCTCTTTATCAGGGGTATCTACAGGAAGATCGTGGCTTGGATACTCTATTATTGGCAGCTCATTATCTTAATCCAGGCATAATAATTGTATTGATGGGTGCAAATTATGGAAAAACAGAAGCTCAACTACGTATATTGATCCAGCATGAGCGGCTAGAGGATCATGTTAAGATTCTTCCAGCTGTACCTTATAGTGAGTTGTTGATGTGGACTTCATCTGCTGATATCGGCTTGACCGTTCTGCCTCCGGACTATTCCTTGAGCATTCGTCTCTGCCTTCCGAATAAATTTTTTGAATATATCATGGCTGGACTGCCGATTTTATCGTCCAACTTAGATGCCATCTCAAATATAATTCATCTTTATAGAGTAGGACATGTCCTTCCTGATCTCACTCCATCAGCGATAGGACAAGCAATTAATACCATGCTGGCTAATCAAGAAGAGCTTACTTATATGCGTGCCAATGCACTCAATGCTGTGAGAAGTGGTCTGACATGGGAGAATGAAAGTAGGCACTTGGTGCACCTATATCAGGATATCTATGTGCATCACCGCAAAGAAAGGCAGGATAAGAAAAATGTGATTTAAGATAAAGATACCCAAATCGATATAAATGCTTGACAAATAAAGTCGATTCCTGTATCAGTTTCGTGATGTTGAATTAAGATTGGCTCAACTATGGGCGGATACCAACATCTATGCTTTTAATCCTCAGGGATCGGGACCGCTCTATACTATCGATACGCCTCCTCCAACCGTTTCTGGTGAACTTCACCTCGGACATTGCTATTCGTATACTCAGACAGATGTTATCGCTCGTTTTCATCATATGAGTGGCAAACGCGTTTTATATCCGATGGGATTTGATGACAATGGATTGCCTACAGAGCGTTTTGTCGAAAGAACGCTAAAGCGCAAGGCGACCGAGATGGATGTTATGGATACCTGGGCTACATCGTCTTGTACTCCACTGATTATTAGTCATTGGATAGATGATCCTATCCGGTTTCAGCAGCATTTCCCGCTGAGCTTGCGCCCACAAGCGCATGATATTATTCGTACCTGGACTTTCTATACAATCGTTAAGGGAATTTATCATTTTCATAATCTCTTGTCACAAGTGGCGGAGAGGGCTTGGATAGGTACCTTTTTCTTTTTTTGTATTTGCACCTATCTCTATGATCATGCTATCTTTTTCTGGTATGATGCATAAGTAGAATTGAAAGAAGCGCATCCACTAAATCTAGAGTGCTGCGCAATGAGGTGGGTAATCGTATGAATTTGCAAAACTTACGAGTTTTTTTAAAAGTTGCTGAGCTCGAGCACATTACGCGAGCCTCTGAAGAACTCCATTTGACGCAGCCAGCAGTGACGAAAATTATGCAAAGTCTTGAGCAAGAGGTGCAACTGGAGTTGATTGAGAGACAAGGACGCCGTATTGTATTAACGTATGCCGGTCATATTTTGCAAATCTATGCTCGTCAGATGTTTTCTCTCGAACGTGAGATGGATGATGCTCTCGCGGCTTTGCGCGACATAAAACGCGGTGAAATTAAATTAGCCGCAAATACGACGGCTGGAGTCTATTTATTGCCAACAATTGTTGCTCGTTTTCGCGCTCTCTATCCTGAGATTGCGCTCAAAATATCTATTCTGAATTCACAAGATATTGTTGAGCATACTTTGGATTGGTCTCTGGATTTTGGTATTGTCGAAGGCGATGTGGCTCATCTGCCAGAAGGTTTAAATGTACGTTTTTTTACGCGTGATACGTTGATTTTGGTTGTGGCTCCATCTCATAGTTGGTGCGGACGTGGAGAGGTGCGTCCTGCGGAACTGGGATTAGAGGAGTTGGTGATACGTGAAAGAGGAAGTGGTGTTCGTGATATGTTGGAACGGGAGCTTGTCACGCGTGGTATTACACTTAAGCCATTGTTGACTTTAACGGATAATGAGGCAATTAAGCAAATGGTCATCAGTGGCGTTGGTGCAGCTGTTGTTTCGTTTTTCACTGTTCAGCGCGAGTTAGCTAATGGGGCCCTTGTGCAGATTCCATTGGCTGATATGGATATTCATCCGGAGCTAAGTTTCATTCAACGCTCTGATAAACAACTTTCCAGAGCTGCTCAAGTGTTTTTCACATTTCTGTTTTCTTCAACTGATGATCCTACATTGAGCACTGTAGGATAAAAAACAGAGCGTAGTCATCCAATGCTATTAAACTTTACGCTCTGCCGATAGATTTATACGATCTATTCTTTGGATTTAATATGCGAGTCCCCAACGTTTACGGACATTACGTTCGAGTGGGCCAAAGATAATTGACTCAATCAGGATACCAATAACGACAATGATAAGCATGATAGCGAAAACTTGTGCTGTATCGCCTAAGTCACGGCCACCTTCAAGTAGGCCGCCTAGGCTCACCGTAACATAGATTAATTCAGCTGCCATTAATGAGCGCCAAGCAAATGTCCAGCCCTGTTTAAGTCCGGTAATAATCGAGGGCAATGCTGCTGGTAAGACAACTTGTAACGAGAGGGCGAGCCCTCGTGAGCCCATGTTGCGAGCGGCTTTGATGTAGACTGGGGGCGTGTTTTTGATACCCGCATCAACGCCGAGAGCAATAGAGAAAAGCGCTCCCATGACAACAACAAAGATCATAGCGTTTTCAGTTAAGCCAAACCAGAGCAGGGCAATTGGAATCCAGCATACGCTGGGTAGTGCTTGTAAGCCCAGGACAAGTGAGCCTAAGGTTTCTTCAACATAGTGATTACTGCCAATGAGAAGACCAAAGATAACACCGATTATTAGCGAAATTACATAGCCCAGGACGAGACGTCTCAGGCTAACCAGGATGGCTATGATTAAAGTTCCATTTTGTAAAAAGCCCCGGAGGCGATCCAGCACTTCGAGTGGTCCTGGAAAGAAGTAGTCGGGCGCAACCTTTAATGCGTAAAATCCTTGCCAGATTAGAATTAGTAATACATAGAAGATGGTCTGGCGTATGAGCTTGCCCACCCATTTTTTACTAGTTCGTGGTTTGCTCACACTAACGGATGGAGCTAACATCTGCATCCTCCTGTATTTGCCTGTCCATTTCTATTTTTAGTACTTGCAAGATTTCTGCTGCCTTATCAACTAACTCATGATCTTCTAGACTACGCGAGCGTGGTAGGTCAATGTGGAAATCCCTAATAATTCTTCCGGGCCGTGGAGCAAAAACAATGACGCGATCTCCTAATGCAACCGCTTCTCGAACGTTGTGGGTGACGAAGAGAATAGTTTTATGGGTGGTTGACCAGATAGTTTCAACTTGTTCCTGGAGATGGTCACGTGTAAATGCGTCGAGAGCTCCGAACGGCTCATCCATGAGTAGAATAGCCGGATCGATGGCGAGCGCACGAGCAATAGCAGCTCTTTGGCGCATGCCACCAGAGAGTTGATGTGGGTAGCTGCGCTCAAAGCCTGTGAGCTTGACCGTGTCAATAAAGTGATGCGCAATTTCCGACCTCTGTTTGCTCGAAACCTTTGCCTGACGGAGTCCAAATTCGACGTTGCGTTGCACATCAAGCCAGGGAAAAAGTGCGGCTTCCTGGAAGAGTAGAACGCGGTCAGTACCTGGCCCATTAACTTCTTTTCCGCTTGCAGTGATCTTTCCACTGGACGCAGTTTCTAGACCTGCAACAATGTTCAAGAGCGTCGATTTTCCACAACCACTCGGCCCTAGAAGGCACACAAATTCACCGGCCTCAATCGAGAGATCAACAGGGCGTAAAGCCTCTACAACGCGTTCACCATCTATGAATGTTTTACTCACACCTGTAATCTGTAAAGAGTTTGCGCCAGCGCGTAGGGACTCATTGTCCCTACTGCTTGCTTCAATATTTTTCGTTCTATTGACTGTTGATTGGCCCATTTTAGAGCTCCTCTATGAGGCTGAAACTGTTTTCAGTCCTTTGCTACTTAGCACACTATTTAACAAATCAAGTGAGAAGAGATTCGAGAGATCAGGTTTTGTTGTGCCGAGATCACCTAGCGCGTAAGCGTTATTGGAGGCTTGAAGGACTGTTGATGCCAATGGATCATAGGTAATAGTTAGTTGGCTAAATGACCTGGCTAACACATCGGCCGGTAGCGCTTTCCCGCTGATCTTCTTTATTTGCTGATTGGCCAATTGCTCTGCCTGTGGCAGATTGTTGTTGATATATTGGACTGTCTCAACTTGGGCCTGAAGAAACTCTTTCACGATATCTGGATGTTGATCCAGGAATGCTTTGCGTGCGACAATGATAGTCGTGGCAAATTGATTATTGGGCCAGAGACTACGTTCATCAACAAAGGTTACTCCCTTGGCTTCATCAACCAGCTCCGAGGCATATGGTTCGGGTACCCACGCTCCATCGATTTGTCCGGCTTTAAACTCGTTTATGATGGTCGCATTATCTGTTGGGATAATTTGAACATTTCCACCCTTGTCGACGGATTTCAGGTTGTTCTCCTGGAGGTAGTGGCGCAAAGATATGTCCTGTGTCCCTCCCAATTGTGGATCAGCAATCTTTTTTCCTTGTAGGTCACTCGCACTTTTGATATTGGCTCCTGGGCGAACAATTAAGGATACGCCGCCGCTGGATGCTCCAGCAATGATACGCAGTATGTCTGAGTGAGTTTTGACATATGTATTGATTGCAGGGCTAGGACCAGCGTAACCAATATCGATGTCCCCGGCGGTTAATGCTTCCATGAGGGCTGGGCCAGCGTTAAAGGTCTTTGATGTGTCCAACTTGTTTTTGCCGATTGCCGAGGCAAATGTGCCTCTAGCTATACCGACGAGAGCTGATGCGTGTGTGATATTTGGAAAATAGCCAAGATGAACGGTGACCGGAGCATTGGGATCTCCTCCAGTAGCGCTACCGTTGGTGCCGCAGGCAGCCAATGCCAGTGATAGAAGCAGCAAGATGGCTAAAAAACGTGGGAAACGATGGATTGGGGCATGCATAAATATTATTGCTCCTTCATCCTATAATCAGAGTTCATGTATGGGTATATCTTATAATGGATATTTTGTCAACTTATCGCTCATTTGTGATCCATCGTAAAAAACAAAAATACCTTCTTTGGTTCGCATTGATAGATGAGTTCATCCTCGTTCTAAGAAAAATTATACCTCAAGCGAAGTTGAATTTACTTATCTTTTCTCGTTGCCATTATTGCACCTGACTTTGCCTATGTAAAGCTGGTTACAATTTTTGCCCATACACTACCTAAAATGGATTAATATGAAACTGTGGTTACGATTATTGTATAGAGCTTACATAAGTTTGGTGTGTATGTCAATGGTTTTGTTGATTATATTGACCTAGTTAGTCATCAATATAAAAACTATCCATGAATACAATGTTTTTGTTGTATCTTTTGACTTTCTTTGTTGATTTGAAGCTGTATTTTTGGGGAAAATTTGTAACTATCCGTCTCTACTATAACGAAATTTAGTATATTACGGTGGGCAAGGTGATATTGATGCATAGTGGGTTTTTGGCGTGTTGATGTTAGATGTGTACAGATATTAATCATTATCGAATAAGATCTGTACTGTGCATAATCTTTAAAAGAGCGTAGGAGTTTCGACCAGGGGGCTCAGTTTACGAGGTGTGCCATCGCGTGAAAAGAGGTAGGGGTTGAGATTTCCGTCTTCATTGGTGGGTGTGAGTCCTGCTTCCTCGATAAAGCGTGAAGGGATGGCATCAGTGCTACGATAGCGTAGGAGTGAGGTAATAAAGAGTTGCTTTTGGGCTCGTGTGAAGGCTACATAGGCAAGACGGCGCTCCTCAGCAATTCCTGAGAGCACAATGGGACCATCTTCTGCGAAGGTGTAAGAGCGGCGATGGGGGAAAATGCCCTCAGTCATACCCACGACAAATACAACCGGACTCTCCAATCCCTTCGATTTATGGATAGTCATCAAACTAACGCAATCGCGCTTGTTTTTATTATTATCCTCAGCTTGCTCTTTAAGTTTAGTCATGGCCTGCAAAAAGTGGCGAATGGTACGATGTTTTTCCGCAATGTGAATTAACTCCTCTAATTCATCGTAGCGGGCCTCCAACTTGACTTCTTCGTGATGCGTTGGCGCGTCAGTTTCATCCTCTGGATTTTCCTGATGTTTGCTATCATAATGGCGTAGATGCATATCATAGGCGAATTGCCTGATGAGTTTTATCGCTTCGGCTGGATTATTATTGCTTTTAGACCAGAGCCGTTTGATGAGCGAAACGAGATCCTTTACACCAAGCTGATGTTCTTTGGCAATTGTATAAGGATGTTCTTCACAAAATTGTAATAATGGATGTCCACTGGCATGTGCTGTCAGTAAGCCGTAGAATGTTGCCGTAAAACGATGCGAAGTTTTGCCTGTGCTGGCAAAAAGCTCGCGTGATGGAATATTGGCAACAATACGAAATGCGGTATTTTGTTCACCACAATGTACTGGCGTAAAGACATCGTCCCATTTACGTGGTTCAGGACTGTTGCGAGCGGCTAAATAATCTTGATGGATGCGTATACCATCAATCAGAACAAGGTATGCTAGCATATCTCGTGTTGTTTTGCGCTTAAAGAAAGATGAGCCTCCAGCAGAGCGATAAGGAATACGCTTGCGTGCTAGCGCGATCTCTAGCGAAGCGAGATGATGATTCGTGCGCGAGAGCACAAAGATATCTTTATATGAAAGGTTATCTTGCTGCTCTTTCCAGTTACGCACCAGACGGTCAATACGTTCTGCGACACCTTCGGCTTCCTGTTCCTGGTCTTCATACGCTGTTACCCAGACAGGTGCGCCGTCTGGTTGTGTAGAGCGCAAGATCTTCTCGAAACCAGGTGTTACATCATTATGACCAATGAGCTGATTCGCTGCGGCTAAAATCTGAGGAGTTGAACGATAATTGTGTTCTATGCGAAAGATCTTTCCTGTGGGATACATCGCTTGAAAGGAGAGAATAGAGGCTTCTGGACTGGCCCCACGGAATTGGTAAATTGCTTGGTCAGGATCACCTACGACGACGACATTTTGTTTTGGGGCTGCAAGATACTGGATGAGTTTATATTGTGATGGATTGGTATCCTGTGTCTCATCAACTTGCAAATAATTATAGCGCCCTTGCCACGTTTTACGGTACTTGGGACTGCTCTCAAGCAGGTTAAGTGGGATGTAAATGAGATCTGAGAGGTCATAGAGCTTTTCTTTTTTTTTGGTTTGCTCATAGTTGACAAAAAATTCTTGATAGCGAGCCGCAAGCTCAATTTCAATACTCATATCACTCTGAAAGAAACTCGTGGAATTTTCTGGCTGGATCATGGCCTCTTTGGCACGGTCTAGTGCCGATAACGCATCTGTGATTTCGACATCCCAATTCATACCTCGCGTACGGTTACTTCTCCATGGGCGAATAATATCTTCAGCTAGCCATTGGCGGGGGTCTCCACTGATCAGTCTGTTATTTAATTGTTGTGGCGTTATTTCTAGCTTCTCTCGTAGCATGTGGTGTCCGAGGCCATGGAACGTCACGACGCGCAGTGGCTTAATCTCTTTGACGCTCATACCACGGGCGCGGAGTGCTTTTAATGCACGCTTCTCCATCTCGTCAGCGGCAGCGCGCGTAAATGTGACACAGAGAATAGATTCTGGCGCGACCCCTTCATCTGCTACGAGTCGGACTAACCGTTGTACAAGTATCGACGTTTTTCCTGTGCCAGCCGCTGCAATAAAAGCTGCTGGTCCATTTGTATGAGAAATAGCAGCAGCTTGTTGTGGATTGGCGTTAAAGGAAGGAGCCGTTTGTAAAGTGGTCCTTGTCCTTGGTTGTTGTCTTGTTCTCTGAGAGGCCATGCTATAAATTTCCCTATTATAATCTCTAACGAATTTAAGAGGTACTATAACAGGTTCAATCGAAGAGAACAAGTATAGTCCCAATAATGCCTATTTCATTTGATATCCAAACAATGTACTGATGAAATAGTGATCGGCGTTTGCAAAATTGTAGAACACGTTATTCTCTATTACATCAAACCTGTGTAATGGAACAAATGACCCGTCGGAAGTAAATATAAAATCACGGTAAAATTGGTGATCCAATTTTCTTTCGCCCCATTTACTTCCTGTCGTGATATCCATAGCTCCAATCGCAGAGTTGACGACATGGCCGGTTAATTTTAGTACGGGATGCTTTTTTTCTATAAATTCTTGCTGGATACTGTGAGGTAGATTAGAGGTAACATTAATTTCCTCAGTTGCTTCTAGCACATCGTGTCCGAGCCCTTTTTTTAACGCTTCAACACGATCTAGGTGCCAACGTGTTCCGACAAGACCACGCGTATTGCCATCGCCGCTAAATGTTACTAATCCTTTTAGTCCATGCGCTTTTGCTTCCAGGTTCTGATCAAAAAAGATGTCTTGTTGACCAATATCTTGTTTAATCAGTTTCTCCACTCCGTGCCTGGTTTCAACGGCCTGCAATCGGCTAATTTTTGTACTAGCCGGGGTTAAACCAAGATCATAATGGAAACCGGTAGTTTCTAAATATCCTCGTTCACCATTTGGTAAGATAAAATCATAGCTAGCATTCATCGCAATGCGCTGATTTCTTCTCATGAGCTTTCGTTCGACGACCGTTAAATGCACAACGCTACGTCTACGAACAGTGAGATTTTTTGACGAAACGGTGTATTGATCAAGCCCCTCACGTATTTGCCCGTTTGTATCTTGTTGGCCATAGCAAAAGATGTTTATTTCGTCTCCAAAGACATCTTCAAGTAACCTGGTCATACCCACACTATTTTTATTTACTGCGCCTGCCTCCTGAAGATGGATAGTAAAAGCGACGCCATTGCGTTGAGCACGTTGTCTCATTGCTTTGAGGATGTTTGCCGTTGAAATATCACCCCTGAGTAATTGTCCTGCATTTCCAGAAAAAACCATGAGTGCGGGCGAACTCTCTGTTGGATGCTCAATGGTTAATATTCTTCCTTTATTTCTTAGATTGTGAATTGGCATATGAGAAGAACCTTTGGGCGAATAATAACAAATGAAAGATACTATCCTTCTATAGGTATTTGCTGAATATAGCGCAAAACTCTATTTGTGCTATATTGTCGCATTGGATTGCAAGGGATTTGGAGAGAGATGAATTGTATAAGTAAGTTTTAGCGAAACAATTTGCACGACTCTTCGAAGTATCCTGCTGCTTCAGCTCATTATAGCTTTGGAATACGCGGCGTTTTTATTTGAAAGCAAGCATTCATAAAAACCATCCTTCCAATCAAACAGAACCTATTTGAGTTTATCCTAATCCTCTCATTTTTGCAACACAATCCATAATTATCAGCTATCAGTCATCGGCAATGTGTGATTCTGCCTCGGCTTCGGCAAACATCCAGGTAATTCTGTTGTGGATTTAGTACGGGCTGTATGCCCATAACGCGGAAATGTTGTTTCCTGTCAAGCTTGATAATGAATTGACCTGGATTACTGAATTGTTTGCCCGATGGAAGTATAAATGTTCGACAATATTTGTACAATTCTTTAGGACTATCATCTTCTATGTAGTGACTTATGTTTCTTATTTTTCCTCCTGGGTCTGGATATCGATGACACCCAATCGTTTGGCTACGAAAGGCACGGATACTCCTTGAAGTAATACTGAGACGAGGACCACGAAGAAGACTAAATTAAAGAGATACGAAGCTTGGGGGACGCCCGCAAGCAGCGGGAAAGTTGCTAGCACAATTGGAACTGCTCCACGCAATCCAACCCATGAGACAAAGATTTTTTCTTGAAAAGGCATCTTTATTGGGAGTAACGCGATAATGACGCCCACTGGGCGTGCCAGGAACACCGCAACACCTGTTATAAGCAATCCGCTGCCCAAAACTGGAGGAAGGCGAGTGGGAAAGACGAGCAATCCCAGGATTAGAAACATGGCAATTTGCATTAACCATGCCAAGCTATCGTGGAAGTGCGAGATTCGATCCATTTGCTGAACAGAACTGTTGCCCAGAAATAACCCGACCAGGTAGACTGCCAGAAATCCACTCCCCCCAAGAATAGCCGTAAGACCATACGCGAGTAGAACGAGCGCCATTGTAAATACACGGTAGAGTCCTTCTTCATCCAAATTTATATGTTTGAGAAGCCAGATTGCTCCCAAGCTAATAATCACTCCTAAGATTGCTCCTATGCCCATTTGTTGCACAAATAGCAGAAGCACTCCCCATATAGATTCATGTGGATTGGTTAGCACACGGATTAGTCCTATTGTAAGAAAGACCGCCATCGGATCATTCGTGCCAGATTCCAATTCAAGCAATGGTACGAGTTTCCCTGTAAGTTTGAGGTTTTTGGCTCCAAGTACACTAAAGACAGCCGCAGCATCGGTTGCTGAAATAATCGCGCCTAATAGCGATCCCTGGGCAAATGAAAAATGTAGTACAAAGACCGCGAAGGCCGCTATCACTAAGGCGGTCAAGAGTACGCCAACGGTGGAGAGCAAAAGAGCAGCACCAAGTGTGGGGCGAACGATTTCCCAATCAGTCTCAAGTCCTCCGTCAAAGAGGATGAAGGCTAGTGCTATTACTCCAATGGATTGCGCTGCTAACGTGTCATCAAAATAAATATGGCCTGGACCATCTGAACCAGCAAGCATGCCGACGCCCAGGAAAAGCACCAGGGCTGGAATACCCAGTTGACTAGAGACTTTCCAGGCAAAAATGCTCAGGAAGAGTAGCACCGAAGAAATAAGTAATAACTGATCAAAATGCATATAACCATCCCTCCCACTTGTGCATGATTGTCCGATTTTTCACAACACAGGTTATATTGCAAAAGCAAACGCAACCATTCAATCACTATTTATACCAAAATACCTCATCCTCTTTATCAATGTAGTCCTAGTAATATTAATACATCTATGTTTATTTTACTAACACAACCGGATTTCATGGTTGTTTGTATCGATCTCTTTGTACTCAGAAAATGTGTTCTATGCGTAACATTATGATACTTTGTTCACAATCGTAGTATATGCTATTAGCTGCCATTTCAAAGCAAGGCCCATATGCCCTTTCTATCAATTTGGTATGGCAGAGATGACTTCATCGCTAGGATTGTCAACTAATAATAGAATGCATGTAGATTACCAATCACATATTGGTTTCAGCGCATCCTTTTATGATGTATGCAATTGAAAATATAACATAATAATCCCCCTGTGATTATTCATTTGTTTGACTTATAGTCGTATCTAGCGTGTCAATTTCTAAAGGTATTGGGAGGGTAATAATTGCTATAGAAGCCAGGTTTAAATCTTTCTGGATTTGAGGTCTTGAATAGGAGCAAGATAAGCCTGCTTGGCCTGATTAATAGTTTTCCAGTCATTCCGCTAGCCAAGGCCTATGCACATAAGCGAGAAAGAGATACTAGTATTGCCGTTGCCAAACAGGCCGTAACTGCCATTGATACAGTATCTTCTGTTATGCTTCAACAGCGCTTCGCCGAATATCTACATATTTTGCACGATGCATTTCCTCTCTGTCAAATAAAATTTTGTAGTTCTTATTTCTCCTAAAACGAGCGTAAATGGTCCCATCCCCCGGCTGATAATGATGAGGTTGTTCCATTTTGCATAAGAGTAAGACCCGATCCTTCGACGACACTCCCAATAATTGTCGCTTTGACGCCTGTCGCGAAAAATAGCTCATGTGCAAGTGTCTTGGCGTGATCTGCGGGAATGGTGAAGAGTAGCTCGTAGTCCTCACCTCCAAAGAGAGCGAGTGCCAGGGGGTCACGACCAGCAAAATGAGCGATGGTGGCTACTTCTGGCAGGATTGGTATGGCATCGGCTTCGATACGTATGCTAACAGCACTGGCTTCGCAGATATGCAAGAGATCTCCCGCAAGTCCATCGCTCACGTCAATACCTGTGGTTACGTTGTGCTGCGCAAGCCATTGACCTGCCTCCAGACGCGGTATCGGTGTATGTTGTGCTACGAGCGCTCCAGCCTGTTGCTCTGGAGCAATCTTTGAGGCCAGATTTTGATCCTCCAACAAAAGAAGTCCAGCCGCCGCTGATCCTATGTTACCTGTTACCATGACAGTATCACCAACTTTCGCATTATTTCGTTGCAGAAGATGATGACGTTGACTCGTTCCTAGGAGTGTAATGTCAATAATCAGTCGCTCAGCGTTGCGTGCGATATTCCCACCGACAATTGCTACATCAAATTGAGTCGCTTCTTCTCGCAGTCCAGCATAAATGCCGTCAAGTATTGTTGCGTCAAGTGTGGGTGGCAAGAGCAGAGAGATTAACGCGAAGCGTGGTTTGGCTCCCATTGCTGCGATATCACTCAGATTTACGGCTAGGACTTCGGCGTCCAAGATCACGGGGATCTATGTTGCTTAGTCTGAAGTGCGTACCTTCGACTTGTGAGTCACAGGTGGCGACGAGGATCTCTTCACCTTCTATTGCAAGAACGGCAGCATCATCCCCAACTCCTAGCAAGACGTGAGGAGATTGAGGCAAGCCAGCGGTTAGATGGGCGATCAGCCCAAACTCACCAAATTCTGCTATTGTAGTCATGCTATCTCTCTTTCAATGGCCTGACTTAACTGGCGTGCAGCAGCAGCTATGTCATCGGCATATACAACAGCCGTAATTACTGCTATATTGGTAATATGATGAATGAGGGGCTGCTGTTTGCGAATATGGCTGATTAATGGTGGCAATAATGATATCGATGTCGTATCTTCATTCATGCTGATTCCCCTTTGTATCTGCTTGTTCTTTCTGGATGCGCCAGAAGTGTTCGACTGGCCCATGTCCATGTCCCAGGCTTGGTGCATAGCGAATAGCTTCTGTGATGTATGTTTTTGCGCTGGCTATGGCTTCGTCAACAGGCTGATTTTGGCCATGAAGGCTGCTATCACTGCTGAAACGGAAAACGATGAGAAGTTCTCTACTGCCGCTACGTTGTGCGTAGCGGTCAGCAAGTGAAAAGAACTTTAAAAAGTGCGTTGCTCCATTTGTTCGAAGGCATCGCGCAGTGATTGCGGCACTGGATGAGAACGGCCTGCGTAAAGATTACTCCAAACCAGCACTGTACGCCCTCTTGCAAAGACACGTGTATGATCATCACTAGCAAGAATCTCTTGCTCCATGTGGATGCTTGAGTGTCCTACTTTTGTCACGCGTACACCTACTTCCACCTTATCCGACCTTATTAAAGGCAACTCATAAGTACATGTTGCTTCTTTCACGAGAATGCCGTAATGGCGTCCTCGTTGGTCAGTGCGAATGCGTGGATTAGGTGTTTCACTCTCTACCTTATCGAGCACGATGACCTCTGTCTCATCTGGTTGTTGATGCTCCTTCCCCGCAGGCCATTGCTTTAACCAGGGAGCTAATTGATCAAAATAATGACTTCGTGCCTCTTCAAAATATATGAAGTACACACTATTATTGACATGCGCCAGAGGATCTAAATCCCGGAAGCGAATTTGTAATGGATACCAACAATAATAGGTCTCACTCATGAACACTATATGCCTTTCTGAGTCAGTAATGAGATTTTATGGCTTATGATATATCTCAGCATACTTCAGCCAGAGAAGCCTCTGGATTGCACTTGCTTCCCTGAGCGTATGGATTGAAATAGAATGTTTTGCTTGTCCAGCTGATTATCGACTTTATGCTTTCTGGCAACGCTCAACCGCGTACGATTATCGTTGCTCGCGCATTCAGGACTGGCTGGTTGTGCTGATTGCGATACTGCGTTTCCGTAGTGATGATATCCATAGAGGAACCATCGCTCCCTTGTCGTGTCTTCCCGTCAATAACTGTCGAGACTCCGGTCAGGATATCTCCTGGATATATCGGGGCCAGATATTCATACTCCTCCTCACCATGGAGAATGCGCCGGATGTCGATGCCTAGACTTGCCATATCACTTTCACGTTGCCCTAAACGCCAGAAATTGAACATGGTAGGAGTTGTTGGTGAAATAGGTACATCTTGCAGGCCCGTAGCTTGGGCGGCCTCACGGCTATGATAGAGAGGATTATCATCACCAATGGCCGTCGTAAGTTCACCAATTTTAACTCGTTGCACCTCAGTTGTGAAAGGGACAAAACTCTGACCAATCTTGCTTGTGTCAAACATACTTTTTTCTCCTGAAATAAGATGTTTTATCGATGATTAATTCTCCCTTTATCATCGTATCATCTCTAATGAGGGCCACCTGCTACGTAAATAATCTGGCCGTTCACGTAGCTGGATTCCTCTGAGGCGAGGAAGCAGATAACGTTAGCGACGTCACGTGGTTGCCCGACGCGTCTGACTGGAATGATCTTTGCGGCTGCGTCAATTCGTTCTTGTGGATCAAAGCCTTGTCGTCGCGCGGTGGCACGCGTCATTTCGGTATCGATGAAACCAGGTGCAACTGCGTTTGCTGTAATACCGAAGGGGCCTAGCTCGATGGCCAGTGTACGCGTCAAACCTTGAAGACCCGCCTTTGCGGTTGCGTAGTTGCTCTGGCCACGATTGCCTAGGGCAGAGGTTGACGAGAGTGAGACAATCCGCCCATACCCTTGTTTTACCATGTGGGCTTGGGCTGCGCGGCTGCATAGAAACGCCCCTCGTAGATGGACATTCATAACCGTTTCCCAGTCGTCGTCTGTCATTTTGAAGAGCAGGTTGTCACGTAACACGCCAGCATTATTGACTAGAATATCTAGTTGTCCAAAATGATTCACTGTCTGTTGTATTGCGGCTTCGACATTCGCTTTGTCTGTAACATCGCAGGAGATCACTAATCCTTGAGCATGTAATCGCTCCAGTTCGGAGGACACTTGCTTACACCCTTCAGTATCAATATCTGCGAGCACAACTCGTGCTCCTTCTTCTGCTAAACGGAGGGCCGTAGCTGCGCCAATACCTCTGGCAGCCCCAGTAATAAAAGCAACTCGTCCATCAAGTCGTCCCATGATATTTTCCTTCCTTCTAATACGCATTTTTCCCTGCTTGTAAATAGGAGTGATCGATTGCTAATGAGAAAAAAGGATGTATGAAATTCGTCAGGATTACCATGTCTCATGTTTCAAAGGATATGATGAATTGGTGATCGAGGTTTAAGCTTCTACATCCTTCATTGAACGTTAGACCATGCTTTAATAGATCAACTGCTACTAATATAACATATGATCGGCTCTACTACCCATCTTTCCTTGTAGTATAAGGTTCTGGATATCCAATAAGCGTAGCATCTTAGCAGGGCATTTGCCGCGTTTTTATTGGTACACTGTCTCATTGACAAAGTTTGGTTTATCTTGTACTATCTTTTAAGGATACATTATCTCATTTGAGCGTAAGGATTTTTACCTCGGATGCATCTGCGATATTTCATTTTTTGAGGAGGTCTCTGTATTGTTTTCTCGCATGCAAAAATGTGTTGCTGCTTTTATGAGCGGCCTTTTACTTTTACTTCTCTGTGCCGCGTGTGGTACTAGCAATAGTAGCTTGGGGAGCCAGCCAACATCGGCAAATGGTAAAGTGATTAATGTGGTAGCGGCCGAAAATTTTTGGGGCAGTATAGCTTCGCAGGTTGGTGGCAGTCATGTTCACGTTACCAGTCTCATTACGAACCCTAATGCCGATCCCCATGCTTATGAGCCGACACCATCTGATGCGATAACGGTCGCAAATGCTCAGTATGTCATTATAAATGGTGCTGGCTACGATCCCTGGGCTGACCAGCTTTTGCAGGCAAACCCTGTTAGTGGTCGCAAAGAACTGAATATAGGTAATTTCAATGGCAAGAAGAATGGGGATAATCCCCACATGTGGTACAATCCTGACTACGTTACTGCAGTTGCAAATAAGATCCGTGATGATCTCAAGACATTGGATCCAGCGGATGCCAGTGCTTTTGACCAGTCAGATAAGACCTTTTTGACTACAGGCCTCCAGCAATATCATCAATTGATCTCAGATATTAAAACGACATATTCTGGGACGAAGGTGGGAGCTACTGAAAGTATTTTTTCCTATCAAGCACCTGCTTTGGGATTAAACCTGGTCACACCGTATTCCTATTTGAAAGCGGTCTCCGAGAACACAGATATCTCAGCTGCCGATGAAGCAACGGTGGAGCAACAAGTCAAAGATCATACAATCCAGATTTTGGTATATAACTCACAAAATACACCGAATAATATCCAGGCAATTATTAGTCTGGCAAAAGCAAATAAGATTCCGATCGCAACGATTACTGAAACTTTGACGCCAGCTAATGCGTCATTCCAACAATGGCAGTCAAGCCAGCTTCAAGGTATCAAAAATGCACTAGCACAAGCTACTGGTAAAAAGTAAATCAGCTACTGATCTAAATAATCCACTAATCTGGGGTAACTTGCGAGTTGCCCCAGATTAGTGGATTTTCTTAGCCAATGCTT
Source organism: uncultured Chloroflexia bacterium (assembly GCA_963699315.1). Classification (GTDB taxonomy): domain Bacteria; phylum Chloroflexota; class Ktedonobacteria; order Ktedonobacterales; family Ktedonobacteraceae; genus Dictyobacter. The sequence goes on along the minus strand of OY969433.1, from coordinate 109,699 downwards.
CTATGCACGAATGATCACTCTGTTTTTCTTTGTTGCTTTTAGCATGCGACCATTTCCCCCAACCACAATCACATAGCTCACGAAGGCCAAAAGGCTGATGCAAACGCTACTTGGATATCCGGTGTAGAAACCGATAGCAATGCCGAACCAGGTGAAGGCAATAGCCAGGCTAGCTGAAAGCAAGATGGCTAGAAAGGGACGACTGCTGATCTGGTGCGCGATAGCAGCAGGCAAGAGTATCAGCGCAAATACAAGCAATGCACCTACTGCTAGAGTGGCTTCACCGACAGTTACAGCCAGGAGCACCATGAAACTTAGGCCGAGTAGACGTACCGGTACACCATGTGCTGCTGCCACATCAGGATCGAGGGATGCGAAAAGTAATGGGCGCGCGATAAGTAAGAGGACAAGGATTGCCACTCCACTAATGATTGCGATCGTGCCTAACTGGCTTGTGGAGGTGCCCAAGATGTTGCCAAACAACACAGTTACGCCAGAGAAGCCCGTACCTGTGCCGCTAGCTTGTGTGGTGAACAGACTTAGAAATAACGCTCCTAATCCCAGAACCCAGGAGAGTACAGTTCCAATTGCGACATCGCGTCCACGCAGACGCTCACCGAATCCTCCCATTGCTAGCGCGACGATAATGGTTATGACGATGAGACTTATGAAAGGATTGATTCCCAATGCTGCACCACCCAGCGCCCCAGTAAAGGCAACGTCTGAAAGCGACTCGCCTGCGAATGCCTGGTGACGTAAGACCACAAAGTAGCCGACCAATCCTGTGGTGAGACTTAAGATTGTACCTGCGAGTAACGCCTGACGCATAAAGTCGTAGCTGAGGATCACCTGAATATCCTGCCAGAGGTTCAGCGTGAAAGGGGGAAGCACTCCTGCTACAATAATACTCATATGATTTCTCCTACATGGGAATGAGGAAGTCGGCGTAGCAGGGAATCTCGCACGAGTCGCCCAATACGTACCAGTACATAGGTTCCAAAAGCGAAGGTCGTAATGAAAAAACTGACTGGATACAATGTGATGTAGCCAACGGTAAGCCCTCCCCATGTGAAGAGAAGTGCCAATGTTATCGCGACCAGGATGGATTGGGTGGGACGAGTTGTGACATACTGGGCAATGGCAGCAGGAGTAACGAGTAGGGAAAAGATAAGTAATACTCCTACGATTTGCACTGCTACTGCGACCTCTAGTGCTAATAGGATCAGGTATCCGAAAGAGAGCAAGCGTACCGGCACACCATGCGCCGATGCTACGTCCGGATCGATGGATGCAAAGAATAATGGCCGGGCAATAAATAGAAGTATGCCTATGAGTACGATGGTCGACCAGGCAATCACACTTACATCAGAATCGTTGATGCCGAGGACGTTGCCAAATAGCACATTGTAGACACTTGCTGCATATTCTGCCGTAGATAGATGAATGAAGAGGAAGCCAAGAGCAAGTGATGCCGTTAAAATAGCACCAACTGCAATGTCGCTCTGGTGCTTTTGGTGTGTCGTGACATTGATGGCCTGAATGCCAACCCCTGCAAGCAATCCTGCCACAAAGAGGCCAATGACCGGCGTGATTCCAAAGAGAGCCGCTCCTGTCGCTCCTGCAAAGCCCACATTAGCAAGGCTGTGGCCTGCGAAACTCTGATTGCGTAGCACCATAAAATAACCGATAAATCCAGCGGCAATTGCAACAAAGGTTCCAGCGATATAAGCGTTTTGCATAAAGTGGTAGTGGAGGAGTATTTGGATATCTGCGAGCAGGTCCCAGGAGATTGGTGCTGCATCAGCGAGAGAGATGTGCATGATAACTGACCTCCTCTTCGGGCTGTCCTACTACGACGATACGCCCATCACTTGCTCGGAGGACCTCGATAGGGGTATTGTAGAGACGTGAGAGCGTCTCCGTGGTAATTACCTCTGCTGGTGTCCCGACTGCAATCTGTCCACGTGCGACGTACACCACTCGATCAACGGCGGGCAAGATGGGATTGATATCATGGGCTACGAGCAGTACTGTGGCTCCCGTCTCCCGGCTGATCTGTCGGATCACTCCTGCTACGCCTTGTTGGTTGCGCAGATCCAGACTATCCAAAGGTTCGTCCAGAGCCAGAATTTGTGGACGTGTCACCAATGCTTGTGCAATCAGCAACCGCTGTTGTTCTCCACCAGAGAGTTCGCCAATGGGCCGATCAGCATACCCACCCGCACCAACAAGCTCGATGGCTTCTTGGATACGAGTTGCCGTTTCATGTGCTTTGCGCCGTTGGATAAATGGTAAGGGGAGTCCCCAATTTCCGCCGTCGAGTCCAAGTCGAACAATGCTACGTCCACGTATATGCACATCTGACTCAAAATGCCGACGTTGGGGAACGTAACCGATGGTGGCGTTACCCCGTCGTGCTGGATGACCTAGCACGGTGATCCTTCCCGCTGAGAGTGGAATGAGCCCTAGAATGGCTTTAAGCAGGGTGGACTTGCCTGCGCCATTAGGGCCGAGAATAGCGAGAAATTCCCCCGGTTGGGCGGAAAGGCTAGCCTTCTGCCAGATGGTACGTCCTCCCAACTCAATGGCTGCGTCTTCCACCTGGATGATAGGAGAAAGGATTGCAGGGATAGGGCTGGATGAAGCGATAGAGGACAAATCATGCATTATAATATCTTCTCCATTATGACCGCCAACTTTTAATTGCGGCTATAATAATTACTTGCCCGTATTCTATGCGGGAGTGGTTACTTGACACATTTTTGTGAGAAACATTGCAAAAATACCTCTTAAAAAGCACTGCAATCTGCCCAGGTGCGTAATACATCCACTGATCCTTTTGAGCGTTTGCTTGCATAGAAGTATGTGCCCCTGTTAGGAGTATCAGTGTAATATATCGCATGCCTAATCCGTAATGTCTAATAGCGATACTGAATATCAATACTTTATCATCAATTGAGACACTGTGTCAATTGATGATAAGGCCACTTCAGAGGACTTATCTCTAAAGGGAAGTAACCAAATAAAGGAAGCCCACTTTTTGAGGCTCACTTTATATAAGTAATATGTTATAAGAGAATATGGGTTTGAAGTGTTTAACAAATGTAAAAAATTGAATAGTAATTTTATAGGAAACATCAACTTTTATTTATTGCAAATTTAATTATCTATAAAGGATATAATATTCGTATTATTCATTTATATACATATTTTTTATGATTTTATATAATATTAATATGAAGGATCATCATGACTGTGAAAAATATTTCATGTAGTGTATGGCATAACCTAGATATGTGTAACATTCTTATGTGTAAGACAGGTAAAGGATGAAATATTGCAATTGAGTGATCATTGTAGATGTATATACACAATAACCAGCTGTAACCACTTTTATCTCGTCAATATTACTAATACCGAATTGTATAGATATAGCCAACGGATTGTTTGATGGAGTTTGTCTGTTGGTGTGAAACGTATCTTTCTCTATTATTTCTGTATTCGCTCTCCTCTGATCCACTTTTCTCAATTCTTGCACATATTCCTTTGAGAACCATAGAAGGAGATTTCCATGTTCCTAATGAAACCATTCTTCCCAATGATACTAGTAGGTTTTAGTCTATTTAGCATGATCATGTTGTCATCTCCCTTTTCGAGAGGAGCACATGAAGCTCATGCTTTGACAGGTGTCTTTGCTCCACCGGTAACCTATCCGGTTGGGAGCTATCCATTTGGCATTGTCAGCGGTAACTTTATGAGTGCTGGTCATCAAGATCTCGCCGTTACAAACGAGCTTAGTGACGCAGTCAGTATTTTGGCAAACGATGGCAGTGGGACTTTCACCACACACGCTTTTATTCATGTTGGTAGCAATCCAGTAGGTATTGTTACCGGTAGCTTCAACAGCCTGGGGCGTGCTGACCTGGCTGTCACGAATGTTGGAGATAACACCGTCATTGTTCTATTGAATAATGGTGATGGTACTTTTACTGCGCAACCACCCATCGCTGTTGGTAGCAATCCAATTGGGATTGTAGCTGGCAACTTTATGGGCTTGGGCCATCAAGATCTCGCCGTTACGAACGAGCTTAGCAACACGATTAGCATTCTGGCAAACAATGGCAGTGGGATTTTCACCGCGCAGCCACCTATCGCTGTTGGCAACAGTCCAATTGGGATTGTCACTGGCGATCTTATGGGCCTGGGGCATGCAGATCTGGCTGTCGCGAATAGTAGTGCCAGTGCCAACAGTATCAATATATTATCCAATAATGGTAGTGGAGCTTTCACATTACAAGCGCCTATCACTGTTGGGCATAGTCCGCAAGAACTCGTGGTTGGTAACTTTATGGGTCAAGGACATCAAGATCTGGCCGTCACGAATGCCTATGATAACAGTGTTAATATTTTATCCAATAACGGTAGTGGGGCTTTTACCGTACATGCACCCATTGTGGTTGGTAGCTATCCATTTGGAATCGTTACCGGCGATTTTACTGGACTGGGACATCAAGATCTGGCCGTCACGAATTTAACTGACAGCACTATCAGTACCTTGTTCAATGATGGGAGTGGCACCTTTACTACGCAAGCGCCTATCACTGTTGGTGTTGGTCCAAGAGAAGTAGCAGTCGGCAACTTTAGCGGTCAAGGACATCAAGAACTCGCTGTTGCTAATTTCGGTAGTAACACTGTCAGTGTGCTGCTAAATCCATTTATTCCGACGCCGACGCCAACACCAACGCCGACGCCAACACCAACGCCGACGCCAACACCGACGCCAACACCGACGCCGAGCCAACACCGACGCCAACACCAACGCCGACGCCAACACCAACGCCAACACCCATCCAGTTACCTGATGTCGCAATGCAGAAGACTCATTTAGGAGGGAGTACTTTCTCCATCGGACAAACCATAACTGAAATACTTACCGTATCTGTCACATCTGCATCTACACCGATTTTCCCATCAAGTTCTATTCATGCCAACGAGGTCATTCCAGTTGGTATGAGCAATGTGTCGGTAACAGGAAAAGACTGGTCCATTGTCTCTACGGGAAGCACAAGTCCACTGCTCATCTCAGCCATCTATGTCGGAGACACTCCCGTCGGACCAGGGACAAGTTTACCACCTCTTATCATCACAGGAACGGTAAATGCTGATGCTAGTGCTGTCTTGATCGATGCAGGATCAGCGAGTATTTCAGGCGATGGCAATCCAATGAATAACCTTGCCACTGATACCTTCTTCCTTTCATCCGCACCCTACACTCCTACTCCACCTGTATCAGTGATCCCATCTCCAATGAGCTCGCCGACACCTGTTGTTCTCTACACACCTATTCCATTGCCTGCGAACCTTCCTGATGTGGCTATTATGCAAGTACAGCCGTGTAGTAACCTGACCGTTCCCCGCGTAGGGACCACTAGAGGTGTCATTCTCACAGTCACTAATGGAAGTTTAACGACTCCGATAAATCAAACAATCCATGTTTCGGGGGTGATTCCCATGGGGTTGACCAATATAAAAATTAGCGGGAAGAACTGGGCCTTTACGCTCTCTTCAACTATCAGCCCGATGATATTTGAAGCGACCTATAGTTCACCGTATTTGCTCGCTCCTTCTGCAAGTCTCCCTTCGATCACTCTTCTTGGAACGTTGACAACTGCTGCCGTTCCTTCAATTACGGATTATTTTGAGAGTAGCATTATTGGAGATAGTAACTCAAATAATAATTACGTGACGTCTACATTTCCTGTACTTCCGGCACTTACGCCGCATGTTGCACCTATGTCTGCACTGGACTTTGTACATGTACTATGTGGACTAATGAAAGAAGAGGATCGTCGAAGCAAAAATTTTATTCGTTATTTTGAGATAGCTCTCATGAAACATCACTGATTTTAAAGAAAGGCATCGTTTTTTCACAATAAAAATGCTGTGGGGCAATACGCTTCTATTTATGAATAAGAAGCGTATTGCCCCACAGCATTTTTATTGTGAATAGTATTTATAGCTGTGTCGCGTATATTTAATGTAATGACACATGTATTAAAAGAAATATATGTCAATTAATGCCGATAATTTTTTTACGCATCATTTGTATAAATACTTATAGGCATGTATCTTTTTATATAACATGTATAATAATAACATAAGTCATTGGGCATAATAAATCGATCAGAAAGTAAAGAGGCTATCTATTTGGAGCGTCAACTTGATTTCCCTGCTCTACATTCGTATCGAGTCTTCCAGGCTACATTGAAGTTTATCTGCAATGTGTGGAGATTAAGAGGTTTTTCCTATGAGTGGACATGTGGAAATAGCGACCTCTTCTGTAGGTAGAAACTTTTCGTGCTGAATGAGTGCTGCCCTGTATCCTGGTCAAGGATGCACTCTCATTTTTTCAGATAGAGGCAAAAGTCAATGTAAAGTATACAGTGTTCGTAACACTCTATAACTTTTTCTGCTTGTTGCCATAACTAGAAGGGGAAAGAGGATTTGATTTATACCTTGTAATTACTACTAGAAAGAAAGAGTGTCGTGCTATGCGAGTTTACAAGAATAGTCTTCGCACCCGCTGTCTGAGCATTTTGCTGATGGGCGGCATATGTATCCTGGGAACAGGAACCATGGCTAGTAAAATTGAAGCGGCTCCTATGGTCGTATGTGCCGTTGGAACTCCATGTACCACCGGTGGTGGTGTGACAGTTGGCGGCGGTACCTTAACCGCGTCTACGGACCCTACTATCGTCAATAACGGTAATGCTGTAAGCGTAACTGGACAAGACCAAATTATCCCATTCAAATTTTTGTCATCGATCAGTGATGCGCGAGGAACAGGCGTGGGCTGGACCATAACAGCTAGCGCGACAGCTGCGGTTTTTGGGGCTGCATCATCTGACTTGTTTCTTGATGCAACAGCACCTGTAGCGGTTGGCTGTGCCGGAAATTCGACTTGCTCAAATCCTGGTGTACTTACTGTTCCAACTGGTGGAGAAGATCTCGTGACGGCGGGGCCTGTCACATTGGTTAGTGCTGCTACCACGCAGGGCCTTGGTTCATATAATATCTCGACTCTTGGTAATTTTACTCTGCCAGCATCTGCAAGTTCTGGAGTGTCTACTGGTGGACTTATCACAGTTCTCGTCACTGCGGGACCCTAATGTAACACCGGCTCGTTCCAACTGAAAAGGAAGAGCTATAGCTCTTCCTTTTCCTGTTCATGTACGTCTCTGTCCGGCTGAGGAGGAGGATGTTATGTCCTTCCGTCATAGTTTAAAAAGGAACCTGTTATGAGGATGGCATATGCATTTCTGAGTTGTCGAAAATTTCTGCCTTATTATTATTTAGTCATGTTGATGCTAGTAGTTGTACTGGGCGGAACACTGAATTGTGCGGTCATACATGCGGCTGATTCTCAACCAGCCTTTGATCTCCAGCCTGTCTTCACTGACCCGAACAATCCAGTGACTGGGGCCTATTTTGTAATGAATGGTCATCCTGCATCACATTTGCAAAATAGCTTGCGTGTGATCAATACTGGTACCGCGCAAGGTACAGTCACGCTCTACCCAGTGGATGCGTTTACTGCTGCATCAGGAGGAACCGCTTTCCGTACGCGTACGGCTGCACGGCTCGATGTTGGGGCTTGGATCGTGCTGAGTCGCCAGCGATTGACACTCGCTCCTGGTCAGAGTCAAATCATCCCATTTCAGGTCATGATTTCTTCTCACGCCTATGCTGGTCAACATGTTGGAGGCATTGTCGCTGAAGATACTACCTCACACACTCTTTTGGCGAAAAAGCATACTATTAATATTGGTTTGCAACAACTTCGAGCTGTTGCTGTGCAAGTTAATATCCCAGGTACACTGGTCGAGAAAGTGGTTGCTACAGGTATCAGCTCAGACGGAGCAAGTATCTATCAACGCTTACTCATTGGACTGCATAACAGCGGGAATATGATGGTCAAGCCTTCCGGGAGCCTGCAAATTTTTGATCTTAAAGGACATCGTTTGCAAAACCAGCCACTGCGTTTGAATACATTCCTTCCACACACGTCCATTAATGATCATATCTATATTCAGCATAAAGCACTTCCTATTGGACAGTATAAAGCATTACTTACGTTAACATATGGGCATCAGCAACAGCTCTTTTATACGACAATGTTCACCATCAAGTCACAGAAAAAGACGTTCACCGGCGCTGTTTCTGAGTATGTCTCTCTCGGAGATGACAAGAATTTATTCGAGTTGTTCTCCCCCTGGCAGATAGCGGTTGGCGTAGGTATCCTGCTTCTTCTTATCGGTGGACTGTTCTCTTGGATAAATAAAATCTTTGTGATGGTGTCTCGCTTAAGAGGCAAAAGCAAGTAGTAAAACAGCATGTGCCTAATCTCGTCATCAATCAGCTTCAGCGAAAATCCGAAAAATACATAGGAAATCTTTGAAGCACGCAGCCCACTATAGGATAGTGTTAAGCAAACAAAATTCCTCTTATTATCAATGCATTTTGTGTGTGCGTTGTTTATTCTGCCTATAAAATTCATAAAGAGGGAGTAAATGAAAAATTATACTCCTTCGACTTAGTGGGGAAAGCGCCCTGCAACGGTTAACGTAATGTGAAATTAACTGTGGATGAAATAGGAGCAGTAAGCATTCTCTTTTTGTTCTCTGTATGCTATGCTACCTCTGCTGAACATAAGGAGAGGGATACAAGCATTTCTCAGGAGAGGTTGCGTATGGTTGATTACATAGGACAACAGCTTGGCAATTATCGACTTACACGTCTTTTAGGAGAGGGAGCATTTGCCCAAGTCTATCTTGGTGAACATATTTATCTTAGTACGCAGGCAGCGATCAAGGTTCTCAAGATTCAATCAGCGGACTATCCCATGGATTTGTTCCGTACGGAAGCCCGTAATATCGCTCATCTTATTCATCCAAACATTGTGCGCGTTCTAGAATTTGGGGTAGAGAACGATGTCCCGTTTCTCGTGCTGGATCACGCGCCCTATGGGACGCTCCGTCAGCGTCACCCCTATGGAACACCTCTTCCATTGTCCATCGTAGCTTCCTATGTGAAACAGATGGCTGAGGCTTTGCAATACGCACACGATGAGAAGTTGATTCACCGGGACTGAAGCCAGAGAATATGCTGCTTGGAAGACGTCATGAGGTTCTTCTCAGCGACTTTGGTATCGCGCTGATGGTTCAGACGATGCACTATCAGGATGTGCAGGATGTGGCAGGTGCCTTGCCATATATGGCGCCTGAGCAAATACAAGGTCAACCTCGTCCAGCTAGCGATCAATACTCATCTTCGCCTCATTCTGGAGACCCATGCATGAATGCAGGGGGAGGAAAGAATGCTGTCCGCAGACAGAATACCCATCCATATTGACAATGCTCCTTTTCCTTGAGATACTTTTTTTATGGATAGAACAATTGTCGTACAACTACATCCGACTCCTGAGCAAAAAGCTCTCCTTGACCGAACAATGCAGGAACACACTGCTTGTTTCAATGCTGTCGCCCATGAGGGGTTTGAAACCGGATGCAGCAATAGCATTACCTTGCATAAACGTACCTACTATCCATTGCGCGCTCAACACCCCGACCTGCCTGCTCAATTGGTCTGCGCGGCTCGCGTCAAAGCGGCTGAAGCCGTGAAATCTGCGCTGACCTGGAAGAAAAAACACGCTGCCAACTATCCCAAGCGGGTTGCCAAGGCAACAAAGCAAGGAAGACCTCTTCCCACCTTCAAGCCTGTTCGTTGTCCTCAATCGACCCGTGCTTCCATCCGCTATGACAAAAACTCCTACTGGGTCAAGTGGGACCGCATGACAGCCAGCCTGGCGAGCGTCTCTGGCCGTCTTGAGATTCCTCTCACCGTCCCTCGCCATGCTCGGCAGTATATGGGTAGGAAGACTCGCTCTGCCGATCTGTGTTTCCACCACGGACGCTATTTTCTGCATATCGTTGTCTCTCTTCCATCTCCCGTGCTTGATCCTTCCGGTGAGGTAATTGGAGTTGATCTTGGGCTCAATCGTCCAGCCGTGACCAGCACCCGTGCCTTTCTGGGAGAGCGTCGCTGGAAAGAACAAGAACGACGCATGTTTCGCCTGCGCCGGAAACTACAATCCAAAGGTACAAAATCTGCTAAAAGGCACCTGAAAAAACTTTCGGGTCAACGGTTGCGGCAGAGAAAAGACCATGATCATGTCCTCACCAAACGCCTCATACAAACGACCCCTTCTGGTTCCACGCTGGTCCTTGAGAACCTGACCAACATCCGCGAGAACACGAAGATTGGTCGCGGCAAAAAAAGCCAGAGCGTGGAGCGGAAGCGACGTATCCATTCGTGGAGCTTTGCACAGTTTCATGCGTTTCTGTCCTACAAGGCGGAGGCCAAGGGCATCAGGGTGGTCAAGGTTGATCCTCGCCACACCTCGCAGACGTGCTCTCGTTGTCGGTACCAAGCACGCAACAATCGCTGTTCGCAATCCCTCTTCCGCTGTCGAACATGTGGCTACTGCTTGAATGCCGATCTCAATGCCTCCTACAACATTCGAGAGAAGCATCTCTCGACTCTTGCTGGCGTCGGTACACCTTCGTCAGTGGGTCGGCCCTGTCAAGCGGCCTATCGTCTCAGCTCTTCGGAGTTAGGGACAAGCCCCTGCATTTCATGCATGGGGTACTTGACGGACCTTCCCTCAGTATCTACACATGAAAAGATCAGGTTGAACTCGCACGACTTTATGAGGCAAAAACTTTTTTGCCATGAATTGAGTCAAACCATAGAAATTAAATGCCTTAATGTTTCATAATATAAATGTTTGCCCAATTAAATGGTGAAATTAGATTAGTCGTATCGAAGGAATACCCCTTTACGTATGTTTTTAGTGCGTATGAGGTTGTGCCCTGGTACATTGGCAGCCAGGCTACATCGTTAACTAATTGTTGTTCCGCATCATTGTACATTGCTACGCGCTTGTTTGGATCTTTTTCGATGTCTGCCTCGCTCAGTTGTTTCTGAACTTGGACTTGACTTGCCGCTGCCGACGTTTTGTTCTGAGCATAGTTAGTGGAGTTGTTCGGCGAACCATTGCTGAACTGGAGTGTTGTGAAGTCTTGAGCATCAGGATAATCACTGTCCCAAGATGTTTGAAACATCTGCAAGTTGTCGTTACCAACGGCTTTAGCTTTTGCACTCGTCAATGTCTCGAAGTCAGTTGGCAGAGCCTCAATATTCACACCTAAGACGGTTTCCCACTCGTTTATAGCGATCTCAATCTCCTTAGTGGTATCTGAGCTACCACTTGCATAAGAAAATTGAATTTTTGGCAAAGCGGAGACGCTAGAGTAACCTTCCGCTTGCAGACCTTCAGTGAATAATTTCTTGGCGAGTGTTGGATTGCCACTGGTGCTGGTCGTACCATCAGGGCCCTTGAGATGGGGATTAGAGCCGGGTATGCCGCTTGGAATGATATGATTTGTGGCAATTTCGACGTTTTTGTAGGCGACTTTGACAATTTGACTTTTATTGAGGGCCAGATCAAACGCCTGACGAATCTTTATATTGTCGAATGGCTTGCTATTGAAATTCAAGGCATAGTAGAAGATCACTAAGCTAGGAATTCTATGATACTCTTTTGTGTTCTGGACCTGGCTTAAAAAGGCACTTGGGATAGATGTCAGATCAAGCTGCCCATTATAATAGGCCTGATATGCGGTGGTGACATCTTTATAAAAAAAGAAATTTACCGTGATGATTGGCTTTGCCTTGATGTAGTTAGGATTTGGCACCAGGACAATGTCTTTGCCATGAGTATACGATTTAACTTTAAATGGACCAGAGCCACCACCTTCATTCAGGTGGTCAGTGAAATGAGCGTTGCTATATGTATCGATCAGTTTTCTCTCAACGACAAAGGCAGTTGGATAGGTCAACGCAGCTAGAAAGTAAGAAGCCGGCTTATTGATCTTGATCACAACAGTGTTTGGATTAGGAGCTAGTATGCTATCACCAATAATCGTCGTGATCTTGCCTGCCAGCAATTTATCGGAGTCTTTAATCAGATTCAAGTAGCTGGGAGCCACTGGTGAATCAAGAGCAGGCTGAAGTGCTCTATCAATGCTATATACTACATCGGTTGAGGTTAAAGCAGTGCCGTCACTAAACTTTAAGTTCGCCCTTAGTGTAAAAGTCCAAGTTAGACCATCGCTGGATGTGGACCAGGATTGTGCTAATTCCGGTACCACTTTCTGATTGTTATCCAGCGAAACCAATCCTGTAAATACCATGCTTATAGGGGCCATTGATGTAGAGCTATCTACCATCGCCGGGTCAAACGTTCCAATGTCCGAAATACCTTCTAGCGGTTGATTAAATATCTGCTGATCAGCTGGTGCCCAACTGGTGTCGTTTATGGAAGTAGTCGAGCCCCCACAGGCGCTTAGTACGATAATTAGCACCGTCAGCAATATGGGAATAATTCCAACTGCCGACTTTATTGTCGATCGCATGAAGAACTTCTCCTTTGTGAAGGAATAAAATAGATACATTTGGTGCCTTCATTTTAATTCCAATGTAATCTATTTATGGCCTTTTCAATGCATATAAATAAGAAGAGGTATGCAATGTGCATGATGCAAATTTCGCTGATGTGCTGAGAAATTATGGATACATATTTTGAGTAATTTAGCATGCTCTACACTTGCAATATGCTCACGATCTTTTAATGAATTATCCAAGACGTCCAATAGATGATGCGTACTGGATAATGATAATTCTATGAAGCAGTTCTTCCATTGTAAGTACGCCATGGTTTAGTTAGAACTCACACAAGTTGGCTAATAGAAAATTCTTTATTACTACTAAATTTCTATAAGTCAGCATTCAAGTCTTCTAGTACATTATCAAATATACAAGAGTGAAAGTGTGAGAATCGAAGAAGAATGTCTCAAGTGAGAAAAAAGCTTACTTGTTATTAAAACTGTTCTTGCTGTTTATAGCGTAGAATATATGGCTTTTATGATTCCTCCTGCTGCAGTGTCAATGCAGTGAAAAGACCATCTATTAAATGGATCACGTTGACATTACACATTTTATCGAGCTGCTAGATATCAATCCGCCGATCTGTTACATTTTAGTTAGAAGACATACGTTTACTAGAAGAATTCAAGGAGGTCCAGATGAACAAGGGCAATGCAGATCTTCCCTACCATGTGCAAAAGAACCGAGCATTATGGGAAGCTACGAGTAACGAGTATGAGCAGAGAAATGAACACGTTCTTTCAGGTGAAAAAGCGATGGCGTGGGGACTCTGGCGTATCCCTGAAGAGGAACTACATATTTTGGGTGAAATAGTCGGAAAGGATATTTTAGAATTTGGCTGTGGAGCAGCTCGCTGGTCTATTGCCTTGGCGCAACATGGCGCACATCCCGTCGGACTTGACATCTCGCCAAGTCAGTTGAGCCATGCACGTCGTCTCATGGAGGAAGCAGGCATACAATTTCCCTTACTTGAAGCTAGTGCTGAAAACGTTCCGTTGCCAGAAGCAAGTTTCGATATCATCTTCTGTGATTGGGGAGCTATGACCTTTTGTGATCCCCAAAAAACTGTGCCTGAAGCAGCACGGTTGTTGCGTCCTGGAGGACGATTTGCCTTTACGACCTCAACTCCTATTGCCATACTCTGCCAAAATGTACAAACCGATATGCTAGGAGAGGCGCTTATTCACGATTACTTTGGCATGGGGCGGCAGGAATGGGCCGATGAGGTAGATTTTCAACTCTCATACGGCGACTGGCTTCGTTTATTTCGCCGCTCAGGTTTAATTGTTGAAGATCTTATCGAAATCCAACCTGGCAAAGATGCGAGTAGCGTATATAGAACACCAACAGAGACGGAGTGGGCTCGACATTGGCCAATGGAAAATCTCTGGAAGCTACGAAAAGGATGAACAATTGAACTCGTGGAGTAGAAAATTAACAGTTGTGAGAGATGGCGCAGCAAATCCAGGATCAGTGTCAACTAATCCTGGATTAATGGCATGATATATTTGAGATTGCATTTCTACTTGTTTAAATGGTGCGGCGAAGCCAATTCCACATGGAGGCTCCTCCCTGTGGACTCTGTCCCATCTCACGGCGCTCCAGTGTAAACGATGAGGCAAACAAAGCATCGATTTCTTCTGGTGTGCAGCCAAGCGGTTTTCGTCTATCCTGTTGCGGAAGATGAGCATAGAGTAGGAAAAGTGCTCCTGGAGCTGCGTAGTCAGCCACAATCTGTACATAGGCAGAACGAACTGCATAGGGAATCGCGTTCAAACAGCCGAGATCGAAGATAAGGGTATAGGGTTCAGATGGAGCTTCAAGACGGGTGATATCGGTGCAGGAAAAGCGCACGTTTCCATTGTGACGAATAATCGTATCTTGTTCTCGTTCTGCTTTCCTATTTGCCAGGACGATAGCTGGTTCGGCAAAATCCACCCCCAAAACAGACCAACCATGTTTGGCCATCTCCAGACTATTTGTACCGGTTCCACAGCCAATATCTAATGCATTTCCACGAGGAAGCATATGAGGACCAACCATCACATCCATTAGTTCTGGAGGACTGATACCCGAATCCCAGGGGGTGTGTCCTTCAAGATAGTGTTCAGTGAATTGTTGCTGGGCTTTATAACTTTCTGGATGCTGATAAGGATCATTCATCACATATTCTCGCTTTCTTTGATGTTTACTCGCCTCTCGCCAATCACCAGCTATTCACCGGCGTTTTCTATGCTAAAGGTTCTTGTGCTAGCTTCCAGTATAATCGAGAGCGGGCCATCCTATTCAAGTGAGCCACTACCAAATGATGTTCTTCTGTTGCACAACCAGCGTAACAGAAGAACATCATTATGTCTCTATGGTTACTATGAACAAGGCTTCTTTAAGTAGCGACTTAATTCCCGCTAAGCATCCAGTCGGACGTTACAGCACCGCTGGCAGGCAATGGAGAATACGAGTTTGTCGCTGCACTGCTGATTGGCAATCCAGCAGGTACACCCTGAGTCAGACCGCTAGGTTCGGTAAAGGCCAACTGTGGATGACCGGAGAATGGAAAATTATATGCACCACCTAGACCACAGGGTATCTGATCAGCTATCGCCAATGGATCGCTTGGAACGGCGAACGTTGCAGTACTATAATTGCACCATCCTAATGTCCGCTCTATCACGCTATGGAAGATCGGAGCAGCACCAGTGATACCAATCGAATTGACAAGCGGAGAGTTATCATTATTGCCTACCCAGACTGCCACAGCCACCTCCGGTGTATAGCCGATAGTCCAGTTATCAGTGAAGTTATCGGTGGTACCGGTTTTTGCGGCTAACTGGACGTTACAAACAGGACTTGTTGCACAGGTCGAATCAATATCGGCAAATGAGAGATCATGATCCCCATTAAACTCGAAATTACGTGCTGGCTCATTTGAAAGAACCCCCGTCATTTCATAGGCCACCTGCGGAGAGACGACCTGTATGCCCGGAGGATTGTTCTCATTATAGTGATAGAGATCCACGCCATAGTTATTCGAGATATCCAGAATCGTCTGTGGAGGAACACGGACACCACCATTGCCAAAGGTTGCATAGGCATTGACCATCTGTAACGGTGTGGCCCCATCAGCACCGATGGCGGCTGCATAGCCAAAAGACTCACTGGCTGGGAATGTAAGCCCGAGCCGTTCCGCCGTCGCTTTCACTGCGTCTGGACTTGCGAATTGCATCGCCCGAATTGCCGGAACGTTCATTGAGTTGGCCGTTGCCCAGGTGATGCTCTCCAGAAAATTCCACCACTTAGCTCCATAGTCAGAAGGAAGATAGACCCCAGGATAATCAGTAGGAGGATTATTCACCGCATCCGTCTCATTCGATGGAACCGTCGCTCCCGCCTGGGCACCATTGGGAAAGGCAGTCATCGTATCTGCCAGCGTGATGCCTGGATTCCATCCCATCTCAAAGGCAGTGGAATAGTCAAACAATTTAAAGGTTGATCCTGGCGAACGTGGAGTGACTGCGTCATTATAGACACCTTGTACCTCAGGGGTATCCATATTGTAGCCCGCACTCCCGACCATGGCGAGAATCTCACCATTTTTGACATCTTGCACCACAACCGCACCATTCTGCACATTCGAAGGCATAGCGGTGCCATCACAATAATAACCATTCGTAGGATTCGCCAGGGTTACTTCCTGCCCACATGCTGCTGTAGGCCCTTTTTGAATTTCAGGTGAATAAAGATGGCGTTTAATAGCAGCTTGGGCATAATCATCCAAATTGACATCAATGGTGGTACGAATGTCATAGCCACCTGTGGCAAAAGCTTCGACACCCGCGTTGGGATCGCCATTTCCGAGGGCGGTCTCTACCTGATTGATGATGTAGTCAACAAAACTTGGTGCGCGCTTGATTGAAGTTGGTAGGGAGAAAGTCATCTTGGAGGTCATGGCCTCCGCCTGAGTGGCCATGGCTTGCGTAATTGGCTTGCCATCGAGTGACATCTTCTGTGCTATCATCGCTTGCAGCACTAGCTTCTGACGGGCGAGCGCGCCCGCCTTATTTGTAGGCCCCAATGCCGGGTCAAAACTTACTGGTGAATTAGGGATGGCCGCGAGCAAGGAGGCTCGTGCCAGGGCGAGAATGGGATCATCTTTTTTGGTCGTCTGATTATACTCAAGCTTGGAAATTGCAGGTGTACAAGTCTGATTTGGCAGACAGGTCGAAGTGAGACCAAAATAGTCTTGTGCGGCAATTTCAACACCAGCTTCCTGTGCGCCAAAGGGCGCCACATTGAAATACATCGTCAGGATGGTGGCCTTTGAATACTGTTGTGTTATGCCGATAGCCATGGCGGCCTCGTTGATTTTTCGTACCAATGTCTCCTGATTGTTTCCCGAGAGATTTTTGATCAGCTGTTGCGTGAGCGTACTGGCTCCGCCATAACTGCTGGCTCCCGCACGGATGATGGCAGTGGGATCAATACCATCATTTGTCCAGAAGGTTTTGTCCTCAATGGCAACCATGGCCTCTTGCATAACCTTGGGAATATCTTGATAGCGCACTGTCAGTCGGCGACCGCCGTTGCCAACGGTCGAATTTGGATCATACGCCTCATAGAGCAAGTTACCGTTACGGTCAAAGATACGCGTCATTTGTGGTAGTTGCTCGTTTGCGTATCTCTGTACGAGAGGTTGTTGCTGCAAATAATAGCTATATCCATAGGCACTACTGACTGAAGTCGAAGTGATGATGATTGCGACTACTATCACCAGAATAGTAGTAATTGCAGCATGGATACTATGAGTTTTCTGCAATCGCCTACGCTGTGCTTGTCTGCTGATCTTACGTATGCGTGCGCTTCTTCTCAACGAATCGCTCTTTTCCTGAGGCCTCGTTTGAGGAGCGTTTACAGCTTGAGGTCGATACATATCCATTGATGGAGCGGGAGGTTGAACTGTGTGACCTGCAATGGCTGCCACCTTATTAGTCCATCCATGTACGCGACGTAATGCATTATCGAATGTCTGTGTTCTTGGATGGCCTGCCAAACGATCAGGTATGCGGAGAAAACCTTGTTGTGAAATTTGTCGCTGTGACTGAGCCGAGTTCGCAGGAGGTGGCAAGGCTGAGGATGGTGGGTTTGCGTTTCTGGGCTGAAATGAATTATTCTGATCAGGCCCCATTTGACCAGCCTGAGATGGCATAGATGGCGGGCTGGCCGCGTTATTCAAGTGATGATCTTGGATATTTGGATGTTGTGATTGGCTGTTAAAATTGTTAAATGGACCCTTTGGTTTAAATGGACTATTATTTTCTGGCTGTTGATTCCAATTATCACTCATATATATTCCTTAAAAAGCAGAAGCGCAGTGAAATACTTCGCTCTATGTACAACTTCACTGCCGGATAAGGATCATTGTCTCCTCCCTTCATTTCTACGTATACCAACCTATCCTATCCGAACGTTTACCTACAGAACGCAGTTCTATAAAGGATATTTTAAAGAGTTATGTCCTAAATAGAGTTATGTCCTAAATAGTATTATATATTAATAGACTGATCAGGCTGTTTAATTATAACAAAATCCTCTATATGGGTGATAAGGTTGTGTTGCAAGAAATTGCAAAGGAAGAAAACAGGGCGTGATTGTTCCTCACCGTTTCAAGTTGTCATCAGATAGAGAGCCAACGTGATTCCCATCAGAGAAGAGATCACCGTCAGCAAAATCACAAATCCAATTCCAGCTTGGAACTGTGCACGCTCAATGGAACGGCGCACACTCAAAAAATGGAGGAGTGCAATCAATATAAGCACTGTCCCAAGGAAGGTTAACACTATCTCCAGGAGCGTCGAGGAGAACACGAAGGGAAGAGACACGTGTTGATGGATATGCAGCCGCGATCCAAGACGTCCTAGCGCTAATCCGGAGGTAATAACCGCAAGCGCCGTCCGAATCCAAGCCAAGAAGGTTCGCTCGTTCGCCAGGTGATCCGTCACCTTTCTATCCCGAGGCCGTGTTTCTTGCTCCTGTAATTCATGTGAATAAAGTTTTCTTTTCACCGATTTAGAAGGAAAAGGCGATGCAGTTTTTTTAAGCAGAGGAATCATCTTTTATTTTTCTCGCACTATCTCTCATAATCATGCTCTAGGTGCTCTTTATGCATTATACCGATACAACGAAATAGGTTGCTCTTTTGTGATATTGAGATGTTTCGGGATGAACGAGCGTGAGTGCTGCATCACATTATCTGGAATAGAGAAAAAACAGAGGAGACGAGTTCAGCTTTAACCATTCCATTTGTTTATGATTACAATTATATTTATGAATTGGATTTATAGATAAAAATAGAGTAAGCTTTTCATAGGGTGATTATATGTCGATGTATCTTTCTCTTCTCACATATAGTTCGTTATGGAGTGCGCTCTTTTGAAGAAACGCGCTCTACAGAAAAGATGCATTTATGCTCAATGGTCAGGGTGGAAGTTAGCACAAGGAGGATTTGGGGTATGAGAAGACTCAAGAACAGGCTCAATCAATTTTTCTTCGTACGTAGCAATCAGGAAGAGTCATTGTCACCGCAAGAAACACAAGAGCGACGAAAAGAACAAGCAATCGCGCTCATTGGCTGGGTTCTCCAGGGAGGTGTTTTGCTCAGTGCCATCATTATTCTCTGTGGTGTTATTTTGCTACCGACGCGGCCAGGAGGGCTTTCTGCGCAGCGGTTACTCATCTTTCCTTTTACCTGGTCACAACTGATCAGCGAGTTAGCACAGTTTCGCCCACAAAGCATTATCACCTTGGGGCTGCTTTGCCTGATTGCGACACCGGTTCTTCGTGTTGCCGTCTCTATTGTGACGTTCGTGGTGGAACGTGACCGCACCTATATCATCATTACGTGTATCGTACTGGCGATCCTGCTCTTGAGCATCTTTGGCGTCGGCACCTGGAGTGGCGAACAACACGCCAATCTTGCGCATGGGATCCATTTCAACGCGCTTATACCGCTGCTGATCTTTTTGGCTTCGATCGTTGCAGGCCTCCTCGGCTCATTAGTTGGCCTTGGCGGCGGTGTCCTGATCGTGCCACTGTTAACGATCGTTTTTAAACTCCCCATTGAGTTTGCGATTGGTGCGAGTATTATTTCGGTGATTGCGACCTCGAGTGGAGCAGCAGCGGCTTACGTTCGCGACCACCTGACAAATATCAGGATCGGTATGTTTCTGGAGATTGCCACGACAATAGGAGCCATAAGCGGAGCGTTTCTAGCAGGCCTGCTGGCACCAAATCTGCTGAATATCATTTTCGGCATCATTCTCCTGATCTCTGCTGCTCCACTCGTCTTCAAAATTGGCGAAGACACGCCTGAGGGAGTGAAAAACGATCGTTTGGCTACCTGGTTGCATCTCTCTGGCACCTACCCCGACCACAAGCAAGGCAAGACTATTCCCTATCAGGTGACGCGGACTCCCTGGGGATTGGTCATGATGTACGTTGCAGGTCTGATCTCTGGTTTACTCGGCATTGGAAGCGGAACCTTTAAAGTGATCGCACTGGACTCCCTCATGCGACTCCCGATCAAGGTCAGCACGACGACATCCAATTTTATGATTGGAGTGACAGCGGCAGCGAGCGCAGGTATCTATTTCTCACGTGGAGATATTCCTCCTCTTGTGGCGGCTCCAGTCGCCCTGGGAATTCTCATTGGAGCATTGATCGGAGCACGTTTGCTTGCACACATCAGTAACAAACTTTTGCGTCTTATTTTCTTGATGGTCTTAATTGTCAGTGCTCTGGAGATGATTCTACACGGGACAGGATTGGGAGCGTTCTGATGTGGAAGTGTCAGAATTCAGAAAAAGACTTGCCTTGGAGATTGTTTGCAAGATATGCTGAGAATAACGACCTATCTGATGAGGAGTGATTCATGAACTGTCCGCACTGTGCTTCAACCACGACCAAAGAACAAACCCGGAAAACAACGCTTGGCTCTCGAACATTCCGTTGCTCAGCTTGCAAGTAAACCTGCAACGAGCATACAGGAACGCCGTTCAACTTCCTTGGAATATCCCACTGATTTTGTCCTTCTCGTGGTCCTGTGGCAGCTCCGGTACACGTTGAGCCTGCGAGATCTCGCCGAGATGTTTCTTGAGCGGGGATGGATGTTCACCTCTGAAGCAGTTCGGGAGTGGAAAATGCGGTTTGCTCTACTCATTACAGAGCAATTGCGGACCAAACGATGCGGACAGACAGGGCAGTCGTGGTATGGAGATGAAACCTACGTCAAAGTGAGGAGGAAATGGTGCTATCTTTCCCTCGCCATTGACACAGATGGCAACCTGGTTGATTCGCGCCTGAGCGCGAAACGGGATAGGGAGGCAGCCCAACAGTTTTTTAAGCAAGCTCTCGCCGTTGTTGGCCAGACGCCGGAACGGGTGACGACGGACGGCCATACCTCCTATCCACGAGCAGTGCGTGTTTGCTGGGTATGGCGCATACTCTCCTATTATACTTCTTGACAAAGTACAAGGAAAGATATACATTGCATACCTTGAAAGTACTCGCTGAGTATCTTCTTCTTTGTCTATCGGTTCTGTCCCATCCGAAAGAAAATTTCTGAACGGGAGATCTTGTGATGAAAGCTTTTCTGATGACTGGCTATGGTTCCATACCTGGTCACATCCACCTTGCTGATGCTCCCTCGCCTGTTGTTGGCGACCAGGATGTTCTCATCGATGTTCATGCGGTCAGTGTCAATCCTATTGACGTAAAAATCGTGCAAGGGGCGCTTCGACTGATCGAAAAACGACGCCTTCCATTCACCCTCGGTGGAGATGTCAGTGGTATTGTGAGGGCCGTTGGTCGCAACGTTCGTCGATTTCAGATTGGTGACCAGGTATTTGCCCGTTCCAGCCGAGAACGCGGTGGAACCTTTGCGGAGCAGGTGGCATTAAATGAGCAGTGGGTTGCACTCAAACCAGATTCCTGGTCTCATGTTGAAGCTGCCTCTATTCCGTTAGTTGGTCTGACCACCATGCAAGCCCTGGTTGATCGAGCCCAAGCAAAGCCCGAACAACGTATCCTTATTCACGCTGGATCTGGAGGGATAGGGACCTTTGCTATTCAATATGCCAAATTGCTTGGGTTACACGTCACTACAACGACGAGCAGTAAAAACGTTGACCTGGTGCAGCAACTTGGGGCAGACGAGGTGATTTGTTACGACAATGAAGACTCTCTCAAGTGTAACGCCCCATTTGATATTATCTATGATACCTTGGGGGGGAGCTATACGCGTGAGGCGTTTCAGGTGGTCAAGCGTGGTGGCACCGTCGTCAGCATTGCTGGAGTGCCCGATACCCATTTTCCTCAACAGGTCAATGCTAACAGGTTCCTCCAGGCAATAATGGGCCTAGTAAGCCATCAGGTGTTTAAATTGGCAGAGAAAACACAAGCCAGCTATTATCGTTTTTTGACGGAATCAAATGGGGCGCAATTAGCTACTATTGCAAAACAGATAGAAACCGGGCACATTCAGCCCATTATTGATACGGTTTTTGCGTTTGAGCAACTCCCCGAAGCCATGACCTATCTGGCAGCTGGTCATGCCAGAGGCAAAGTGGTAGTTCAGGTGAAAACCGACAAGGATGAGTAAGAGTTGCCCACGGGCCTCACTGAGAGGAATGATTGGAATATCTGGAGGAACTTCACATTTTGTGCCAGGGTTCAAACCAGTGAAGTTCCTTTATTACATTATTAATTGTATTATGTACAATAATTGCACAACACAGCATGGCTTCATATGACATGCCAGCCCGCTGTGGCGATGGCCCATGCTTCTTCAGCATGAACCACCACCACACAAATGGTTGCGCCAGTGCGAAACCAATCCTCCGCATGCCTACCGCCCTTGTGAGTATCAGTGCGATCGCCCTTTGGCTCTGTTGGCCAGTGAACTGGAACGGATGGATCTTGCAACAGCCCTGGTTGCAGAGGGATTTCGGGTGTTACATCGCTTCGAAGATAGCCGCAATGCCCTGACCTCCACCAATGCACATGGTGACGAGTGCATACCTTCCTGCGCTACGACGAAGTTCGTACAGGGCCTTCACTGTCAAGATGCAGCCAGTTGCCGCGATGGGGTGACCAAGCGCAATGCCACTCCCGTTCGGGTTTGTACGATCCAACGGCAGGTCCACCTCTCGCATGACGGCGAGAGCCTGGGCGGCAAAGGCCTCATTGAGTTCGATCACGTCCATATCCTTGATGCTCAGATTGGCCCGTTCAAGGACCTTTCTCACTGCTGGAACCGGTCCGATCCCCATATATTTTGGGTCGACGCCGGCATGGGCATACGCTACCAGGCGACCCAAAGGCCGTAATCCGCGCAGCTGGGCTTCGCTCGCCTCCATCAACACCACTGCCGCTGCTGCGTCGTTGATGCTCGAGGCATTGCCTGCGGTCACACTCCCATCGTCTTTGAAGGCCGGGCGCAATGTCGCCAGCTTCTCCACCGTCGTATCCGCCTTGACATGCTCATCGGTATCAAAAATCACTGTCTGTCCTCTGACCGTGGATTCAATCGGCAGGATTTGCTCCCTGAAGTGGCCAGCCGTGATGGCCGCCACCGCTCGTTGGTGGCTCTGGAGTGCTAGTTCGTCCTGTGCCTGACGGGTGATGCTCCACCTGGTCGCTATGTTCTCAGCAATCATGCCCATATGACAATCGTCAAACGGATCACTGAGGGCTCCTACCATCGCGTCAATCACCTTTCCCTCACCCATGCGTTGACCCCAACGCGCTCCCGGCAGCCAGTATGGGCTGCGGCTCATCACTTCGGCTCCGCCACCGATCGCCACGTTGGTCTCGCCCATAGAAATGGTCTGGGCAGCCGAAACAATCGCTTGCAGTCCGCTGCCACATAAGCGGTTGAGCGTGAGAGCCGGGGTCTCGTTGGAAAGGCCTCCGTTGATGGCTGCAACTCGAGCAAGATACATGTCATGGGCATCGGTATGGATCACATTGCCAAAGACAACATGCCCCACCTCTTCCGGCAGTATCCCCGCTCGCTTGACCGCCTCGCGGACTACAGCAGCGCCCAGTTCAGTAGGAGGCTTGTCCTTCAAGCTCCCGCCATATTCTCCAATTGCAGTGCGTACACCGCTCAGGACAACGACTTCTCTTTGTGCCATCGTCTTTTTTCCCTTTTCCTTCCTTCACATTTCCAGGACTTGACGTTTAGATAAATTCTTTGTAAAGCCAGCCTAGAAGCGGCTTTAGCTAATTACTTGCAAGGTTGCGTGAAACAACTCCAAGAACCAATCTATCTCAAAAGTACACACGTTTTTCTCCTTTGTTCTTCTCTATTTTCATATGCATCACAAGATGCCTTCTCATTCGGTTCGTTGTTCGTGCGAGCTGTACCAGCGTAAAAGCACTCCCCCCCAGGTCATCCCTCCACCAAAGGACAACAGCACAACCGCATTCCCATCTTGCACGCGATTCCTTGAGACGGCTTCATGCAAGGTAATGGGCACTGAAGCGGCTGCCGTATTTCCATAGTGCTCAAGCGTGAAATATACCTTTTCTGAGGGAATTTCAAGAAATTGCATTCTTTCCTGCAGAAGTACACCGTTTGCCTGGTGAGGAACGATCAGATCTATCGCTTGTATAGGAAGATGTGCCGCGTCTATTACGGTATATAAAGCGTCGGAGAATGTTTGTTGTAAAAACGTTCGGACGGTAGAACCATCCATGCGGAAGAAATGCTCACGTTCTGCAAGCGTCCTGGCGGTGGTAGGACGTCTACTCCCGCCAGCAGGAATCTGGACCAGAGATGTGCCAGTTCCATCCGAGCGAATGTAACACGACAGAATACCATAGTCATCAGGCACACGGCCCAGGACAACCGCCCCAGCCCCATCCCCAAACAGCACACATGTTCTCTTATCCTGATAATCAAGGATACGAGAGTACGTGTCGGCACCGATGATCAATGCCCTCTGAAAATGAGCATTTCCTTGCATTGCCGATTGTACAATGGCAAGAGCATACACGAATCCGGCACACACGGCTGCTATATCGAATGCCGCTGCTCTCGTTGCACCAATGTTTGCTTGTACCTGACATGCAGTAGCAGGTAAAGGCCAATCAGGAGTTGACGTTGCCACGACAATGAGGTCAAGCTCATCTGCTTGTATCCCCGCTGCAATCAGGGCTTGCTTTGCTGCATTGGTTGCCAGGTCTGACGTTGCCTCGTGCGGAGCAGCGATGCGTCGTTCGCGTATACCGGTCTTGTTCCTAATCCAATTTCGCTCTAAGTTCAGCGAAATTTCAAGTTCGTGGTTGGTCAGTACTTTTTCAGGCACATACAACCCTGTCCCAAGAATGCCGATGTTTGGCTGTACCATAGAATGCCTCTCTCGTGTTGACCTATTTTTCGAGAATAATGGCACAGACGGACCGTATTCTCCATACCGTCCATACCATCCACACGTGATCAAGACTTCCCATACCCATATGGGCTGCCACTTGGCTGCCACGGATGGCAGAAATGTCAGAGGTATCTGCGCTTCAGAAGCCATGGCTGGTTTTTTGTCGCGCGTCATTGTCTGTCACGTGTCAGTGCCACTATGTGTGTTAAGTACGTTGATCAAGCATAACAGTTATTCTCGTGTAAAAATCGTTAAAATGGTCTAAAATTGTACTACCCGCACAACACGCCATGGTTCGACATGACATGCCAGCACTCTTTGGCGATGGCCCATGCTTCTTCAGCATGGACCACCACCACACGAACGGTTGAGTCAGCGCTGGCACTATCATGATCAAGCAATGATGCTGTATTTTTCTCTGGCTCTCATGCGAGTCCTAAAAAAGCAAAGGCCTGACACGCTTCCTGGCGTACCAGCGCCGAACGCTCGCCAATTCTCCCTGTAGACACGAGCGCATCACAACCATTGAGGGCCGCCAATTGTGCGCCAATCGCAGCGCGGAGCCGATGGATAAACATCGCGAACGCGAGCGTGGCCTGTTCGTCTCCTGCTTCTTTCGCCTGGAAGATGTGGCGCATATCGCTAGACATGCCAGTGATTCCCTGCAACCCCGATCCATGATTGAGGATATGGATCAGTCCTTGCGCACTGGCGTGATGACTGATGCCATGGAAACCATAGCGGCGTAGTCCCTGGGTGAACCAGGCATAGGGACCTGGATAGACACAGGCCTGTTCATCTCTAGTATAATGAGCCCTCAAAAGTACGACGTGCGATTGCTTGTGATGAGTGCTGCAAACACTTCCATCCCAGCATCCAGGGCTGCCTTCTACGCTTTTTTAGTGGGAGCGGGCCTCCAACCAGGTGCATATCTTCGGCCAGAGGTTATTCTTGGCGCTCGCGCTGGTCAGCAGGCCGACATGGCCAGCATCAAGCACGCAAAACTCCTTGTCCTGGCTACTGATGAAGCGCATAATAGCTTCAGCCTGTGCTGGAGTGCACATATGATCTCGTTTCCCCGCGATGTTGAGTACAGAGCAGGAGATATGCGAGAGATCCACCCGTTGTCCACGCAGGCTGATCTCACCCTTGATCAGTTTGTTCTGCTGGTAGAAATCGCGTATCCATTGTCGGAATGCTTCACCAGCAAAGGGCACTCCGTCGTTGACCCACTTATGCATGGCGAGCATGGTATCCATTGGCCTGTCATGGAGGATGCGATCCAACATTGTGACGTAGATGCCGACGTAATTGGCGACGGGCTTGAGCATGCGATTGCCGGTATTGATGAGTTCGCCCGGAACGTTGGCGAAGGTCTGCACCAGGAGATCGGGGTTAAAGTGCTTCTCGTTTATCCAGATCCCATAGAGACCCGTAAGTTCTGCCGTAAAATCAGTGGGAGTCGTCAGGAGAATCAGATTTCTGAGCGGAGAGTCAGGGAAAAGGGTCGCATACATGGCGCTCATCGTTCCCCCCATACAGTAGCCGAGGATGCTGCACTGCTCGGTGTTGGCATGTCTGAGCACCTTTTTGACGGCGCGTGCGATATAATCAAGGACATAATGCTCGAAAGAAAGCTTTGTATCCTCTTCACCTGGAATGCCCCAATCAAGGAGATACACATCAAACCCCTGGTTCACCAGATACTCTACGAAGCTATTGCCCGGCATCAGGTCCAGGACATAGGAGCGATTGATGAGCGCATAAATGAGAAGAAGAGGAAGCGGAAAGCGCTTCTCGCACACTGGCACATAATGATAGAGCCGGGCTTTGTTCTTCGTCCATATCACCTCCTTGGGCGTCTGACCTGTCTGGATATGCGCACCTTCCAGCATCGTCTGCATCCCCGTCTTATACTTCTCGAACATACTGACTGTATTGAAGATCTGTGATGTCTTCTGTTCATTGGTCATGGGACTCACCTCCAGGCATCATCGGCTAGTAAGCAGCATTGGTTACTGCGGACAGCACCGCTTCAGGTCGCTCGTATCATATGACTACACATCCCAATAATCCTTGTGTGTTTCTCGTTGCCACTATGAAAGATGTTACCGACGTTCCGTAGACCCGGCTTCGATCTTCTCTAGCAGCGCAATCGTCCTATCCAGCTTTATTTCTATTTGGTTCAGCCGCTGCTCCAGGTTCGCCATCCTTACCATTGTCGCAGTACCCGACATCGTTGGCTCTTTCACGCGTTCGATCGTCTCTTCTATGGTATCTACTTTCTCTTCCAAGCCAACGATAAGCTCCGCCACATGGGCGATGTCAGAAAGCGTCGGCAATCGTAACATCTTGAAATATTCCTCGCTTGCGCGACGGAATGTACTGATGAGATTAGCATGTTTCTCCAGGAAAGGGCCAGTGATCTCTAAAAATCGTTCAGATGCGATTGTATCCTCAATCAATTTGGACCATGGCTCGTTCGTGACATCGTACCATTCGTTGAACAACATGAAAGGATGAACCGACAAAGACCCACCGGAATCTGCTTTCCCCTGGACATTTTTCATCACCTTGATCCAGCCAGCGATCATCCCAAGCGGGTCACCTCCCATATTGACAGCGCCACACCAGATATCCATGGTTGTATCTAACCAGAGCTTCCATGCTTCTTGGGGATCAAGCAACGCCTGAGCATTGTTCGTCACGCGTTCCTGCACAGTGCGCGCGGTTTTCATCGTGGTTTTTATCCACGAACTGTCAAAGCCAGAAGAATCCATTCCTGCTACCTTGTCGTTATGTATGGCATTTGTCCATATGCTGGTCGCCATTTCATTCCACTGCATCCAGAACTCCAATGGATTCATGGGATGCTCTGACTTTGTTTCATTCGGCACTGCAACGCTCCTTTCCCGCTCGTGCGCAAGACATACATATTCGGCGTTGCCTGAGCGGCATGTGATGAGCCAGGCCACTCTCTGCTGCTCAAGCAACCCCATCCACAGGCATCTCCGTCACGACTGGGTAGAGAATAGAACTTGTGTCTATTCCTAGGCTATCCAGTATCTGTGCCACTTCGATTGCTTTCGTAACTACGGTATGACAGAAGCGGTGATAAATGTGGTGATACAACAGGTTCATGCAGGCGTTGACAGGGGTCTACGACCAAAACATATCCTGCTGCTCCTGGGCCTTCTTTATCAGTGTCTGAGTCAGGTCGCTCATGGTCTCGGTATTGCTCTTGAATGTCTCGACCCCGCGGTCAAAGGTCCTTTGCAGGAATGTGACATTGCGCATGTAAGCTTCTACGCCTTTTTCCATGAGGGGTGGTATCGACTCTTGCGAGTCGGGAAGCTTATTTGTCGTTTGCAACCAGTGCTGCGAGGCCTCGATATGGCCCTTGAGTGTCTCTACTCCATCCGCGAAGACGCTCTGTGCGTACTGTACAGAGTGACCCTGAACATCAATAGTGCGCTTCGCAATGGTCTGATAGGTTTCATACCAGGACTGGTTCAACTTTTGCATAGTTTTGAATGCCTCTTTCTTTACCACTACTTTGCCCTTTCTTTATTTCCCGACAGGAGCCCGCGAAGCATGTGCATCGCCAGGCCAGCATCATACCCGCATAGGGAAGCGAGTACAAAACTCCTCACTAGATAGAGGCATCCATACCTCTTCTCGTGTGTCCCAATGTCCTCGTCTAGTCATCCTCTTTCTTGCGCTGTGCTATTGGCAAGGTGTAGAGTTCGAAGAACGTGTTCATCATCTTCTGGTACTGGTCCAGCGACTCAGCCCAGCACTTCAGATACACCTCCCCAGCCTGGGTAATCGAGTAAACACGGCGCGCAAGATTGGCTGCTGAAATATCCCAGGTAGAACTGACCATACATCCTGTTCCATTTGTCGCAACATCCGATAGAACGTACCGGGATTCATCGCTTGCAACCCAAATGCCGCTAGCTTCTCCATCAACGCATAGCCATAAAAGTTCCATTGACGCAGCATCAAGAGGATGACAAGAACACACCACTTTCTTGACTAGGTAGCCGTCATCAGATTGTTTGGATCTTTGTTCTCTTTTCCCATCGTCATTTGACCTCGCTTCAAAAGGTACTGACACCATCAACAGGCGTAGTGCTATCCTGCATCTCTATGCTGCTTACCTCTAGATGCTTGCTTTTGTCAAGGACGTAAGGTCCTTATTTCAGATCAGCATTGTGAGAAAAATTGGCTGTTTGCTTCATTATTACTAAATAATGAAGAGATTATTTATCCACAAAACTTGGTGCAAGATCGCAGGAATTCCTCTCCTATGATTATATCTGATCGCATTCAGAACATGCCACTCGCGTGGCGAAGATTGCTGCAAGCCCGACCTCTACACGCTGCCTAGTCATCATCTCTTCTTTTTCCTTCATCAGAATTTGAGAGAAGTTTCCTCTGCCTTTCGCTTTTTGTCTACCGCTTAGATAAAGTCTACCGCAGAACGGTCTCCACCCTTAGGATGTCTATATATGATATAACCCCGTATAGAATCTATATATAGATAATCAATGATGATACTCAGTGTATATACTTCATGTATGTGGTTGACACAATTCAAGATGGATTGATGCCAGAGATACATCGCGTAATATACACGTCTTGACTTATAAAATCCGAATTGTTTTCTGAATGATGTTGTCCTCTATCCTGACGAGTCTTGTTTCCGAGAACAGCTATCAGAGGTGATGGTTCTTATCAGTGCGACCGGGTTACTGGATATGCGTCAATCGCGCCACATGATCCATTATCTGGCAATGAGACCTTGAGA
The DNA here is from genome assembly GCA_963699315.1 of uncultured Chloroflexia bacterium. Classification (GTDB taxonomy): domain Bacteria; phylum Chloroflexota; class Ktedonobacteria; order Ktedonobacterales; family Ktedonobacteraceae; genus Dictyobacter. The sequence continues at coordinate 79,888 of OY969433.1, read as the reverse complement.
GAAAAGCATGAAGGAGTGCGGATAGATGAGGTTTTATCTGCAGTTTTTCAACAAAGGAGGAGCAATCACTATGAGGAAGCGACTGGACGGTCAAACAGCTATTGTCACGGGAGCAGGGAGAGGCATCGGTCGAGCTATTGTCAAGGATCTTGCAGCAACGGGCGCTAATGTGGTGATTAACTATGTTACCAGTGGTCACGCGGCAAAGGAACTAGCGAAAGAAATTGAGGAACTTGGACCACAGGCCTTGATCGTGCAGGCTGATGTCTCTCATTACGAACAAGTAGAAGAACTGGTCAAGCGAACCATTCAGACCTTTGGTCAGATCGATATCCTCGTCAACAATGCCGGTATTACACGTGATAAGACGCTCAAAAACATGAGTAAAGTGCAGTGGGATGAGGTGATTCACGTGAATCTCGATAGCTTATTCAACTGCACCAAGCAGGTTCTCCCGTTCATGCTGGAACGCAAAAGCGGCAAGATTGTGAACATTAGCTCGTTTGTGGGGTTGGCCGGCAACATTGGTCAGACAAACTATGCCACGACCAAGGCCGGGGTGATTGGTTTCACGAAATCAGTCGCGTTGGAGGTATCTCATCATGGCATCACAGTTAATGCCATCTGTCCAGGCTTCACAGAGACCGACATGCTCAGGTCAGTCCCCGAGGAAATCCGCCAGAGCCTCATTGAGAAAATCCCGATGGGTCGCTTCGCCCAGCCTGAGGAAATTGCTGCCTGTGTACGCTATATTGTGACAGAGGGTGACTACATGACAGCGCAAGCGCTCAGTATTAATGGTGGTGTGTATATGTAGTAGCGTACCCGATCGTTTCCCTTCAACACTGGACAGGTACCAGGAGTGTGGAAGGAAGTATCGCAAGCAGTGCCTCCCTGGCTGAGTGTCGGGCATACGGGCATACTGCTTGGTAACGAGTAGAGCATAAAATGCAGCGTGCAACGCGGTGGCACACTGAAGCAAGGAGTAGGATTTCATGACAGAGCGACAAGAAGCGGTTATTGTCAGCGCAGTACGAACCGCTATCGGCACATATGGTGGTGGACTGGCCGACGTACCGGCCGTCAAGTTAGGCGAAATCTGCATCAGGGAAGCAACAGAGCGAGCCAGCATCAGAACTGATGAGGTAGATGAGGTGATTATGGGCAATGTTCTGCAGGCAGGTCTGGGACAAAATCCTGCGCGCCAGGCTGCCTTTCATGCTGATCTCCGTGCTTCTATCCCTGCGATGACGATCAATAAAGTGTGTGGTAGCGGGCTCAAGGCGGTGATGCTAGCGACGCAGGCAATCCGGCTCGGGGATGCGGATATTATCGTAGCAGGAGGCATGGAGAGTATGAGTCGCGCTCCTTACCTGCTCGAGAAAGCACGCTTCGGCTATCGTATGGGGGACGGACAATTGGTTGATGAGATGCTGCGCGATGGATTGATCGACGCCTTCGACGGTATACACATGGGCATCACTGCTGAGAATATCTGCACCAAGTTCAATGTGAGCCGGCAGGAGATGGATCAATTTGCTTTAGAGAGCCAGTACCGGGCACTGCAGGCCATTGAAACCGGACGCTTCCGCGAAGAGATCGTTCCCGTGAAGGTGGCAAGCAAGAAAGGACTGACTATTTTCGACACCGACCAGCAGCCTCGATCCGACACCACTGCAGGAAACTCTGGCTAAGCTGCGTCCTGCCTTTAAACCAGATGGAAGCGTCACAGCAGGCAATGCATCAGGGCTCAATGATGGTGCGGCAGCCCTGGTGGTGATGAGTCGCCGGAAAGCGGAGCAGCGGGGACTGAAGCCGCTGGCTACCATCCGCGGCTATGCATCGGCAGGTGTTGAGCCCCGCATTATGGGCATGGGACCGGTGCCAGCGACACGGATGGCGCTGGAGAAGGCAGCATTAAAGATCGGGGATCTCGCTCTGATTGAGGCCAATGAAGCCTTCGCAGCGCAAGCAGTCGCAGTGGGAAAGGAGCTGGGATTTGACCGGGCCAAGCTCAACGTGAATGGAGGTGCAATCGCGCTGGGACATCCCATTGGAGCGAGTGGAGCGCGTATTTTGGTGACGCTCCTGTATGAAATGCAGCGGCGTCAGGCTCTTTATGGTCTGGCTACTCTGTGTATTGGCGGTGGGCAGGGCGTAGCCATGATCGTAGAGTGTGAGTGACCTGTGAAAGAAAAACCGCTGGCGAGTAGCCTCCAAGTAGTCTCTGAGAACATGGCATTCGTCAGCGGCTTCTCGTCAGCAGGTAACGTACCAGTCAGATCCCGATGCAGGAGCTCATTTCAGGACCCTCAAGGGATCGTGAAAGAACATGAACTCCTGCGCCCCCTTAGGGGGAAGGTATACCACAAAATCCTAAGAGGTCAAGTGACAATGGACGAAGGAGCGCATCAACATGGCACAATCACCATTCTCTGGACAGAATCTCTTCGAGGATTGGAACAGCCTATTTGAGCAATCCATGAAGCTCTACCTGACTATGGATATAGCGACTGAAGAGGGACAAGACAGCGAAAAGAATCCCTGGACGATCCTGCTGCGCCAACTCTGGAAGGCAAATCCTTTCAGCAGGGCTTTTCCTCTTGATCCGGCCGCCATAACCTGTACCTTCCAGCAGATGTGGCTTGATACTCTTCGTAACCCTGTTCGTGCCTGGTCCAACTCTATCGATTTTGCCCAGAAGTACACACAGATTATGGCTATTACGACACTCAAATGCTGGGAAAGAGGCCGGGAGATCCCGCCAGTCGTGGAGCCGGAAAAGGACGATAAACGCTTCAGCGCACCCGAGTGGCAACTCGATCCTCTGTTTGATTTCCTCAAGCAAAGCTATCTGTTGATCGCCACGACCCTGCTCAAGGCTGTCTCCGAAATAGAGGGACTCGATGTGAAGCAACAACACAAACTCGTCTTCTACTTACGCCAGTTTCTAGATGCGATCAGTCCGACGAATGCGCTCTTTACGAATCCCCAGGTGATTCACGAGACCATTCAGAGTGGTGGGCAAAATCTGGTCAGGGGCATGGAGCACCTCATACGCGATATCCAGGCAGGGCAGTTAAAGATGACGGACAGTAACGCCTTCGCGCTTGGTCGCAATCTCGCCATTACGCCGGGCCAAGTGATTTATCGGAACGAACTCATTGAACTCATCCAATATGCGCCCTCCACCGAGACGGTCTGCGCCCTACCGCTCCTCTTTATCCCGCCATGGATTAACAAATACTATATCCTGGATATGCAGCCTCAGAATAGCCTTATGAAGTTCCTGGTGGAGCAGGGCTATACCGTCTTTATCGTGAGTTGGAAGAATCCCGATGCATCTATGGAGGAGACAACCTTTGAGGACTATTTGACTCTGGGGCTGTTAGCGGCGCTGGATGTCGTCAAAGAGATTATTGGCTCTCCAAAAGTCAACGTGGTGGGATACTGCATCGGTGGTACGCTGCTGGCTATGGCGCTGTCCTATCTTGCTGCTGGGGGAGACGATACGGTCAATGCTGCGACATTCCTGGTCTCTTTGCTGGATTTTAGCGAAGTAGGTGATACCTCTGTGTTCATGGATGAATCCCAGATCGAGTATATCGAGGGGCAAATGATGCAGCGTGGCTATCTGGATAGCCATTCAATGGCGACAATGTTCAACATGTTGCGCGCGAATGACCTCATCTGGAGCAATATCGTCAACAACTATCTCATGGGCAAGGAGCCACCTGCATTTGACCTGCTGTACTGGAACAGCGATGGCACACGCATGGCGCGGGTTGCTTACTCATTCTACCTGCGTAACACCTATCTGGAGAACAATCTAATCAAGCCCAACAAGATTGTGCTCAAAGGTGTCCCCATAGATCTGCGCCGGATACACCAGGATCTCTACATGGTAGGCACGCAGCAGGATCACATCGTACCCTGGCAGTCGGCCTGGCAGATCTCGCGGTTGGTTAGTGGTCCAGTGCGTTTTACGCTCGCCGGGAGCGGGCATATTGCAGGTGTGATCAGTCCCCCTAGCAAGGGAAGAGGCTACTGGACGAATAATAAGAGCGCGGAAAATGCCGGGCAATGGCTAGAGGAGGCAGAGCAGCATAAGGAAAGTTGGTGGACGGATTGGGGAGAGTGGCTCTCGTCTCGTTCCGGTGAGCAGGTACCTGCGCCAACTATGGGTTGCGCCGCTCACCTGCCGATTACTCCCGCTCCAGGCTCCTATGTCCTGGAAAAGTAGTCGGTGATTCCCCAGGATTTCCCCTATAAAAATGAGCTATACGTATCGTCGGGAAGTCCCAACAGTAGAACTCCCCAACTGCCTTTATCTCTCTGCGATCCCGCTCGTGCCGTACAGTATGCTGATCATCTTCTACCACATGCGGAAGACAGAGGAACCCTATCATGAGAAAGGAGTGATGTTCTTTCAACAGGTCGACAAGCAGCGCGTGCAAGCGCACCTGGTGCAACGTCTCCAACGTTTAGGCTATCAGGTGACGCTCCAACCGTTGCCTGCCGCTTAAATACACAACAGACCGAAACGCAATACAACGTGGTGACACGTCCTCTAGGGGGGCTTTGTGCGCCTTTGGACAGCTGTTTTCAGAGGAAGTGTCAGGGAGAGAGCTTTGTGTCCAGGGGCACAGACCGCATCGAGCTTGCGCCGAGCAGGTGGGAACGAGGGATCAGTGGGCAAGGCCCGTTGTCGAGCTGCCTAGCGGGTGGCATCCACGTCAAAGACAATGAAGCGATGCTTCTGCCGATCGAAGATGCCACCAATGGTCTCTGAGGTCCATCCGTCGCTCAGACTGGAGTGGTGGAACAAGGTTCGAAACGCTTCCAGACAGGGGCGATTCATGGCGAGCAAGAAGCGACTGAGAGCCGAACGATCAGGGAGCTCTTGGCGTCCGAAGAGCGGCATAAAGGCGCTCGCGAACGGAGCGACCCGCTCAAAAAAGGCTTCCAGGCTGTGCTCCCCACTGATGGCATAGCCAAGCAAGGGGACGAGAAAATCAATCGTTTCATAGGTCCTAAAACGACGAACCAGAGGGAGATGCTGTGTGAACGCGCCAATCTGACCCTGTGCCGTCAAGTGGCGGGAGAGGATGACGACTTCCGCAAACCATTGAGGAACCGAGGGACGCTCCTCAGGGGACGTGTAGACTTCAATACAAGTATTTGATACCATATGCAGAGAGATCTCCTAGAGTAAGTTTTCTTAGGTAGACTCTTATAGTAGAGATCTCTCTTTCTTTTTGCAACCCTTTTGTCATCTCGTTGCGCAACCCGTGGGATATGCGAGCAACCGGTACCAAATCCTGCTGCGTGAACACAATATCCAAGCAAGTATGAGTAAAAAAGGTGATTGTTACGATTAATGCGACCATCGAGAGTTTCTGGGCGACATTGAAGAAAGAGTGTATAGGGAATGGTATCTTTTCAAGTAGAAATGAAGCAAAAACAGCAGTGTTTGAATACATCGAGATCTATTATAACAGAAAAAGGAGGTATTCATCTTTAGGATACCTCAGTCCAGTTTATTATGAAAAACAAAGGACAGAAACGAATGACGATTTTTCTTGACAGAAGTGTTCTTTTATCGTAAAGTAGAAATACGTATTACGTACGTACGTCAATAACGTATGTATTATTTTTCGTGTATCCTCCGTGACTTGAATTTTACGTTTGGGTCCCCTCCAAAAACGGGTCAACTCCAGTCTAGCATCCTGAAGACTGGACAGGAAGCGCGTTTCTTGTGCCTCGCTGCAGAATCAGCTTCCCCTGAAAGGGTTTCGAACTATGAGGGGAAAACGCTCACCAGTTGACGAACGCCAGCCTGAATCTCCTGCTCATTGACGGCTCCATAGCCAAGAACAAGACCCCCTCGCTGCGACGAACCGAGCGTCAACGCGGACAGGGGAATGATCTCGAGCCCGCAGCTTGCTGCTTGTTGTGCAATCTGCTGGTCATCAAGACTCGGCGGAAGCCAACCCATAAGATGTAAACCGGCTTGAGGAGGCTGCACGTCTATGCTTCCCCCAAGTTCCTTCTGCAACGACTCGATGAGGAGCGCTCTTCTGGCCGCATAGAGGTCGCGCATACGGCGGATATGACGCAGCAAATACCCTTTGGTCATCCAGGCTTCCAGGGTCAATTGGTCAAGAATAGGCACATGAATATGGGTATAACTACAGAGGGAGAGGAAAGGGGGGGCGAGTGGGGGAGGGACGATCAGATAGCCGATGCGAAGTGCTGGAAAAAGAACTTTGCTGAACGTTCCAATGTAGATGACGCGCTGGGCGAGATCAAGTCCCTGTAAGGCATCAAGTGGTCGACCACTGAAACGATAATCGCTGTCATAATCATCTTCGAGAATCCAGGCATTGGCTTGCTTCGCCCATTGCAGGAGGGCAACGCGTTGCGACAGATGCATGGTAATACCCGAAGGAAATTGATGGGATGGAGTAACGTAGGCCAGGCGTCCTTGTGGATATCGCTTTTGTCCAATGTCAACATCGATCCCTTCCGATGTCACAGGGATAGGAGCCAGTTGCGCGCCCGCGTTGAGGAGAGCTCGTTGTGCTCCGAGATAGCCTGGATTTTCCATCCAAGCAAGATCACCTGGGTTCAGGAGGAGGCGTGCCGCCATATCTAATGCTGTCTGCGCTCCTGGCACAATAATGACCTGCTCGGCCTGGCAATGCACGCCTCGTGTGATGCTCACATGGGAGGCGATCGCTTCACGTAGCGGGTAATAGCCTGCGCTCTCCTGATAATCGGCCATGTTTCTAAGCATAGATCGTGCGCAGTGAGCCGCGATCTGGTTCCACTGTTGAAAGGGAAAGGCGCGGATGTCTGGAGTGCCCGTGCGAAAAGCACGTGGGGCAGTCAGTCGACGATAGGTCTGGATGGAGGACATAGGGGCTTGGCACATTAGTGCCTCTCCCATCTGAGATAAGCAGAGGGGGGCCTGTATGCTTTCGTCGGAAACTGTGTTTCCCTGCGGTGCTGCTCGTGGAAGGAAAAAGGTCTCAGGAAGGTCGCAGGCCACTCTGGTCCCCTGGCCAACCTTTCTCTCGATATAGCCTTCAGCACAGAGTTGTTCATAGGCATTGCTAGCTGTATTCCGAGAAATACCTAGCTCACTCGCCAGAATCCGTGTTGATGGCAGGCCTTGACCTGGCTGCAATTGACCACCCAGGATGGCATGACGCAGCCGATCATACAACTGACGATGCAATGGCATCATGAATGTGCGATTGAGGGCAAGATCTGCTGTGTTTTGAAGCGTTGGTCGTTTTTTTGCCATGATTGCACAGGAAATCTCCAGTAAATGGCACCATCAAGTGCGCAAAATTGACTCTTGAAAGGACTCTCTTTCTTCTATATTATGCTTCCTGTAAAGGTCAGCGCAAGCTCTGGCAGCAAGACTCTTATTGATAGAGATTGCTGAGAACGTGAGGAGGGCAAGCAAGATGGAAGAGAATACATTTGACAATCTGAAGTATCAGTGGATCGGGAATGATTTACACAGAATTCGACATTTACAGCAGGAGCAAATCATCTATGGTCCCGATGCTCTCATTCCTGGCACTGTTCAGACATATGAAGAGGCAATTCAATCTCTCGTGGCAGAGAACTTACGTCAACAATGTGAAACACGACGGGAGAGGAGGAAATTGAACACTGAGAGGTGATGCCTGGGCTCAAAGACGAATATTCGAGATCCAGAGCATGGATTGCAATAAACGTGAGGTTGCACAGACTGTTGGCAGTGCAATGAAGGGGGTGGAAGAAGCATTTTCATCGAGGTCTGAGTCGGCGGGTGGATGAGACGGACATCACGGTGAAGGAAAAATGGACGCCTCTGTATCATGCGGTGGACAAGGAAGGCAACCCCATAGATTTCTCCCTCTCTCCCACCCGTAACACGGCAGCAGCCAAGCGTTTACTCGGAAAGGCCTGGAGGATGCCAAAAACTATCACTCCCGACCAAGTGCCTGCCTATGCCACTGCCCCTGGAGGTTCTGGTCATAGACAGGTCAAGTGCCTCAACAACAGAGAAGAAGCTGACCACGGCAAGCGTAAGCGTCTGAGGAATCCGGTAGGGGGCTTCCAATCCATGAAAACCGCCTCTGCCACTATCAAGGGATTTGAACTCATGCGCCTAGTCTAGAAAGGACAGGTCCGTCTTCTGAACAGGCAGTTCGGAATCTACTCAGCTGAAGAGAGAAAACGCCTTTCTTTCTTCCAAGCAGAACAAATCTCTGCAACAGAGCCCAAAGAACTGCCTGCAATGGCCTCTTGGGTGTGTTCAGCTGGACTGCTTAGGGTCTGGACTCCCATGAACACAGAGATGCGGCTTTTGCCTTTGAAAAAAAGATCCCTGAGCAGTAGATCGCTTGACAGGGCCTCATTTAAGGATATACAATATCCTTAAGGATATTGTATATCCTTAAATACTGGAAGAGAGGGAGCGACTGTTCGGTCTTCACGTGTCTCTTCCCATGCAGCAATCGCCTGAGCTCTTTAAACAGCGCAAGGCATGCAGTAGCGCGGTAAAGGAAAGCACGATTGCAGAGACAATCCGCGATCGTGTTGTGCTCAGGGCTTTGCACATCAATGCATGTGTATTCTGCAAGGATATGCCCATCGAACTGGCGAGCCTTTGATTGGTAACAGAGGTGTTGATGATCTGCTATGGAAATTCCATAGAATGCTTATCCAAGGCTATTCTAGCGCTCATCAGACTATATGTTTAGACAGCACAAGCCCGACGTACGGGCTACGAAGGAGGAGGTTCAGTATGAAGATTGTGGTTATTGGCGGCAGTGGGCTCATCGGAAAAAAGCTTGTTCACAAGCTCACGAAGCTTGGCCATCAGGTCGTGGCGGCATCACCTAGTACAGGCGTCAACACCATCACTGGTGAGGGGTTAGCGCAAGCGCTTGTCGGCGCTCAGGTGGTCGTCGACGTGGCGAACGCGCCTTCGTGGGAGGACAAGGCAGTTTTAGAGTTCTTCGAGACATCAGGTCGCAATCTCCTGTCCGCAGAAGCGGCCGCTGGTGTGGGACATCACGTTGCCCTGTCGGTCGTCGGTACCGACCGTCTTCCCGAGAATGGGTACTACCGAGCGAAGGTGGCCCAAGAAAACCTGATCAAGGCTTCGAAGGTGCCCTATACCATCCTTCGCGCAACGCAGTTCTTTGAGTTCGTCGGCGGCATCGCCCAAGAGGCTAGCGATGGACAAACTGTGCGCTTGTCGCCTGCATTTATACAGCCGATCTTGTCGGATGACGTTGCGGCTGCACTGGCCGACGTCACACTTGAGGCGCCTGTAAACGGCATGGTTGAAGTGGCTGGCCCCGAAAAGATAGGCCTCGATGAACTCGTGCGCCGATTTTTGAGCGCGAACAAAGACACACGTCAGGTGATCACAGACGTCCATGCACGCTTCTACGGCTCAGAGTTGGACGATCACTCCCTCATTCCAGGCGACAACGCGCGGATCGCCCCGACACGTTTCGAGGATTGGCTCAGCCGCTCTGTACCTCAAAGGTAAGGCAGGATCGATGCCCAACCACAAAAAAACGCATCAACACCTTCGATACCTAGGTGATTTCTCTCTCTTCGACGAAAACAAGCGGAAGAAGAGCTTTCTTAAGCTCAACGAGCGGGAGTGTTTAACTTTGTTCGTCCAAAGAAAGCGAATCACCTAGGTACATAGGGTGGTGATGAGGTTTCCAACTCAATGCCTCCGGCAGACCGCCAAATGAACTGCCTGTGTTTGCGAGGAAGGGTGTTCGTTTCTTCTCACATCAAGAGATGGAGGATGCCATCAAACCACAAGCATCAATGCAGGATAGAACAGGAGTTCTATGGCACGTCGTATCTTTTCGTCAATTATCTCGACTTGATGATATGAAACTAGCCAGGAAGCCAACTCACGTAACGTAGAAACGTTCTAGAACGTAAATGACATATTGCATGAAGTAGCTTGTAGAGCGAAACTAACGTCGTGGAAACGTTGTAGCGTAAGCGTATAGCGTGTATGAAAATCATACGTTGTTTACGTTACAGCCTCTGTGAAAACGGCGTTGAGATAACGCTAAAAAAACACCGGAAGGCTCATAGCTTAGCAAACGACTACCGGACAAGCTTCTTGTGAAAGAGAAAGGGGATTTCTTCTTATGGATATTCAGGATAAAGTCGTTATCATTACAGGCGCATCTGGAGGCATTGGCCTGGCTACCGCACGTCTCTTTGCTCAAGAAGGAGCAAAGATCGCACTTGCGGCGCGCTCTGCCGATACCCTTCATATCATTGTCAATGAGCTTCATGAGCAACATCGCGAGGCTATCGCGATTCCCACCGATATGCGTAACAAGGATGCGATCGAGGCTATGGTGGACAGCGTTTTTCAGCAGTATGGGCGAATTGATATTCTCATCAATAATGCAGGACAAGCCGTGAGTGGCAACGTCGCTGATGTAGATATCGATCAGTTTCGCCAGATTTTTGAACTCAATGTGCTTGGCTCCGTAGAAGCGATGCAGGCTATGATCCCAAAGATGCGTCAAAACGGCGGAGGTCTGATTATCAACGTTAGTGCGATCGTTTCAAAAATGTCCCTTCCCGGCGTGGGTGCATACGCCGCTACAAAGGCTGCCCTCGATAAGATCTCTGATAGTGCACGAGAGGAGTTAGCTTCAGATAATATTCGCATAACAACGATGTTCCCTCGTAAAACGGCAACGAATTTCGGCAAAAATAGCTTATCAAATATAAATCAAGCTCCGCGGCCAGCACAAAGCGGACCAGAACCCGATAGTGCTGAAGCTGTGGCCCAGAAGATTCTCGAGGCGGCACGCAATGAGCCGCACGATCAATATATGGATCGTTAAGCGATCTTCAAATTAGCGCTCTGCTGTAAATTTTGGAATTAGCCGGGATTTACACCTAGGCTGGCTTAATTCTTTGCCAGATAATTTGGCGCGATAACGAGAAACGTAAAGGCGCGAACTGATGTGATGCATGATTTTATTCTCCAGCGATGTTGCGTCAGGTTATGCGGCACTGCCTGTCTGCTTGCAGCCGCTAAAACCATCGGCATTTTATCTGACAAAGCCGCCAAGAATTCAGGCAAATGACAGTATTGATGATCTGCTATGGAAATTCCATAGAATGCTTATCCAAGGCTTTCCAGCGCTCATCAGACTATATGTTTAGACAGCACAAGCCGACGTACGGGCTACGAAGGAGGAGGTTCAGTATGAAGATTGTGGCTATTGGTGGCAGTGGGCTCATCGAAAAAAAGCTTGTTCACAAGCTCACGAAGTTTGGCCATCAGGTCGTGGCGGCATCACCTAGTACAGGCGTCAACACCATCACTGGTGAGGGGTTAGCGCAAGCGCTTGTCGGCGCTCAGGTGGTCGTCGACGTGGCGAACGCGCCTTTTAGGAAGGTAGGAGATCTTGGACGTCTATGAGGCAGTCATGAGCCGACGGGCAGTGCGCGGATTCACCGACCAGTCCATCCCGAAGGAGGTGCTGGAGCGCGTGCTGTCCGCCGCGGCTTGGTCGCCGTCCGGATCGAACCTCCAGCCGTGGCACGCCTACGTGCTGACCGGCGCGCCGCTGGCCGAGCTCAAGAAGCGCGCCGGCGCGCGCGTGGCCGCAGGCGACCCCTGGGACGGGGAGGAGTACGAGCAGTACCCGCCCGCACTGAAGCCCCCGTACCAGGAGCGCCGATCCGCCTTCGGCAAGCAACGCTACGGCGCACTCGGTGTCTTGCGCGAGGACTTGGAGGCGCGCCAGAGGGCCGCTGCCGCGAACTGGGACTGTTTCGGCGCGCCCGCCGCCCTGTTCTGCTACATCGACCGCGACATGGACCCACCCCAATGGTCCGACGTCGGCATGTATCTGCAGACCGTCATGCTGCTGCTCCGCGCCGAAGGGCTGCACAGTTGTACGCAGATGGCGTGGGCGAAGTATCACAAGACCGTCGCGGAGATCCTATCACCCCCGGACGAGCTCATCCTCTTCTGCGGCATGTCGATCGGGTTCGAGGACGTCACGGTGAGTCAGGCCCGGACGGGCCGGGCACCGCTCGACGAGACGGTCAGGTTCGTCGAGGGTTAGAAGCCGTTGCTCTACCAATCGTGGTGAGCGTGGGTTCGAGTGCGGTTTCCCGGTCGGGTGATCTTTCGGGCGGGTGTGCATGACAGCAGGGCCTCCTGGGCAGCTTGGGGTTGTCGAGACCAACGAGCGCCCAGGAGGCCCTGCTGTCGCAGTTGTACGCCCTCGCGTCGGCCGGGTCCAACTCGCGCACCCGGTCGTGTGATTGTCTCGCGCATGTGTACGGCAACGCGGCTGACCGTCCGCAGCGTGTGCGGCGTTACCTGTCGGATATGACGGACGCCGAGTGGGCGACGGTGCGGAACCTGCTGCCGGTACCGGGGTGGCCTTTCAAGACTTTGTTGGCGAATGAAAGAAATATTGAAATGATAAAATAGAGGGAAAACGGAGCGAAGAGAGCAACAAGAAGGAGGATGCCAATGTCCATGTATGCAAGAGAGCTGGGAAGCATCCCAGAAGAAACAGCCCGTGTCGCCCGCGCGGCTTGTCCAAAGGGAAACCTGGCAATACGCTTGCGTGATGAGTTGGGCAAATTGTATCGAGATGAGCATTTTGCCCCACTCTGCCCGGTTGAGGGTCAGCCAGCATACGAACCGTGGAGATTGGCCATCACCACCGTGCTACAATATAGTGAAGGTCTCACCGATCGGCAAGCAGCCAATGCTGTGCGTGAGCGGATTGACTGGAAATATGCATTAGGATTGGAATTGACCGATCCCGGTTTTGATTTCTCCGTGTTATCAGAATTTCGTGCACGTTTGATAGAGAGCCAGCAGGAGACCCTGTTGCTAGATCGGCTTCTGGACGTCTGCAAGCAACGAGGGTGGCTCAAAGCCGGTGGCAAGCAACGCACCGATTCGACGCATGTGTTGGCACGTGTGCGCTCGCTCTCCAATCTGGAATGCGTTGGTGAAACGCTGCGAGCGGCCCTAGACGACCTGGCTCAGATCGCACCGGATTGGCTGGTCAAGCAAATCACCCCGGACTGGTTTGAGCGATACAGCCACTGGGTGGAGAACTATCGCCTGCCCAAAGCAGAAAGCCAGCGGACCGCATTAGCACAGCAGATCGGCGTTGACGGACTGCATCTATTGCAAGCCCTGGAAAAGCCTGATGCTCCTGACACGCTCAAGAACGAGGCCAGTGTTCAGCTTCTGCGTCAGGTCTGGCAGCAGTAGTACGATCTGTCGGGAGGAAAGGTGAAATGGCGGGCAGGGCCGCAAGAGAACGCAGAAGAAGGAATCATTCGCTCTCCGTATGATCCAGACGCACGAACAGGCAAAAAGCGGGATACTACCTGGTTGGGATACAAAGTGCATCTGACCGAAACCTGTGCACTGCAGACAACGGAGCGGACGCAGGCAAAAGTCCTCCCTCCGCTGATTACTGCGGTGCAGACAACTGTTGCCAATGTTCAAGATGTGGAAATGACAGCGATTATTCAAGAAAACTTGGCACGGCATCACCTCTTGCCAGATGAACAGATCGTGGATACAGGCTACGTCGACGCCGATTTACTCGTGAGCAGCCATCAGAACTATGGGATTGCGTTGGTCGGTCCGGTTCTCTCAGACAACAGTTGGCAGGCGAAAGCGGACAAGGGCTTTGACGTGGCTCATTTCCATCTTGATTGGCAAGCAAAGCTCGCCACCTGTCCACAGGGTCAAACCAGCCATCGTTGGAGCCTGGTGGGGGAACGAATGGAAGGAGTTTTTGCCAGAGAGGTCTGTGCAGCTTGTCCGGTACGCAGCGACTGCACGAAGTCCTCGACGACTGGTCGAGTGTTGCACGTGCGTTCACAAGCCGCTCATGAAGCCTTGCAAGCACGGCGACAAGAACAAGAAACACCCGCGTTTCGGCAGGCCTATCAGACAAGAGCAGGCATCGAGGCGACGCTTTCACAAGCGGTGCGAGGGATGGGGGTACGACGTGCACGCTATGACGGCTTGCACAAAACGCAGGTGCAGCACGTGTTGGCCGCCGTCGCGATCAATCTCGTGCGTCTTGATGCCGTATTCACCCAGACGCCTCGTGGTAAGACACGGCAATCCAACTTCATGCGCTTGGCGTTGCATCCTGATTTGCACCCTCTGAGGGTTGCATGATCTCTCTGCGATTCCTGGTGTCATTCGCCAACAAAGTCTTGAAAGGCGAGGGAGGGGTGATCCACCGCCCTCAGGCGAGCAACGCCGTTGCCGAACGCATGGCCCAGCACGATCGCCGAACCTGCACCAAGCGAACGCGTGACCAGCGCAATGTCGGCCGCCAGATCATGCAGCGTCACCCCGTCCATCTTTCCCTTTGAGCCAGCGATGCCTCGCGGCTGAGGGTGCAGGACCGTGAAGCCCGCTGCGCCCACCTTGCTGGCAAAGAAGTCGAAGTCCTCTCCTCCACCACGCCCATAGGAGGGCAGAACGACCAGTGCAGGACCTGTGCCGTCGGCGTAGACTTCCAGCGTCACGTTCGTCCCCTGAACGAATGCGCTCCGTCTGTTGTGTGCCATGGATCACCTCCTCCTGGGATCTGCAGCGGACTGCTCCGTCTGGCTCTGTGACCGCAAGGCCTCAGGCACCTCCGGAAGCTCCATCCGCAGGACCTTCGCTGGCCGTCGTACGCCACTGGGCAGTGGCGAGACGGTGCCACCATCGGTAGTGAAGTAGGCCACCTTGCCATATTCTCCAGGGAGCCTGCTCGGCGCACCGCTGGTTGATCCAATCAGTGCTTCGGTGAAAGGGTCTCCCACGGCGATGAAGCGTTCGTTGTTCCTGGCTGGATCCAACGAGACGAGATCGATGGTATTTTCCCGATGGGTAGTCAGGTACGCCACTCCGGCGTCCTCGTCGATGCAGAAATCGTCCGCCATGCGCCCCACCGAAACATGCTCCGGCTCACCAACTGCCTCCAGCGTCTCAGGGTTGACCTGCACGCGCATGAACAGCTTCTTGGCTGTCGCCGTGTAGTAAACATAGCCCAACTTCGCTGCGTAGCGGATGCCGTTGACGCCGGGCTGTTCGGGTTTCAATTGTCCCGGATAGTACCCCATGCTCTCATGCTGCAGCCAAACGCGTGCTACCGGAGTTCCACCATCGCTGGGCAGATCAACTCTCCAGATCAGACCAGCGAACGAGTCCGCCAGAAGAATGACGTTGGGCGCGAGGAGGCAACTGCCGTTGAGCCCGCGGGCATTCTTGGGGAATCGAAACACCTGCTCCGGCTGCACCGCCGTGCCGTGCACCCAACCGCGCAGGTCCAGACGCTCCAGAAACGCTTCGTCTGTGTTGTAAAACTTGCCCGTTGAAATGTAGAAGACGTCGGGCTCTGTCTCGACGATGCCGGTTGGGAGTGCGGCAAAGGTAGACAGTTTCAGGGGTTCAACCTGGATGGCCGTATCGGGTGAAGAAACAAACCAGAGTTCACGGTGACTCGGAACTGTGACGAGCATCGAGTTGTCGCTGCGTACGGCGAAGTTCTCCAGCATGAATCCTTGGGGAAACTCGGCGATCGTGGTAAGCTTCGCTTGTGGCATAGTGTCAGATGACATGATGTTCTCCTTGAAAATGGTTCCAAAGCCTGTGAACAGGTTTCACTATAACTATAGAGGTTGAAGGTGCCTCCGGTTGATGAGGTCCTGGCTCTCATCTCAAGCCCATGGCACTCTCACAAATGCTCCGTTTAGATCTGCTCGCCAGGAACAGGAATCTCAAATGCGTTTAACAGCGAGCAGGTGACGTGGTAGATCCCGATGAGATACGTGAGATCGACGACTCCCTGCCTGCCAAAAGCCTGCTCGGCGGCGCTGTACAGAGCCGCGTCAACACGGTGCTCAGCTGAAAGTTTCCGTGCGTACTGTTGAGCGATCTTCTCCTGCTCGTCAAGGTCATCCGGGAGTCCACCACTCACAAGCGTTCGGATGGCTTCCTCTGAAAGGCCGGCCCTGCGTGCTGCCGCTGCATGAGCGTACAGCTCGTAGCCTGACTCCCACACGGCACCGGCAGCAAGGATCACCACCTGACGGACTCGCTCGTTGAGCAACGTGTACTTCTCTTCCGCATCGTGTAATTCCAACCGCTGGGGGTCCTCAAACGACGTGGGCAGTCCAGCAATCAACGCCTCGACCTTCTCCGCTGGCAGACCGCCGAGCTGCTCCGCGATCCATTCGTGTTCGTAGTTCGAGTACGCCGCTAACCACCGAGCGTTGATCAGGTTGGTGGCAATCTCGATCTCAGCTTTGGAGAGCGATGAGTGCCCCTGGTAGTAGGCACCCAGAGGCACCATAACGTCGATCAGTTTCGGTTTTTGCAGCCAGATCTTATACGGCCCAGGCACGAGCTCGCGCTCTTTCATGGTGAACTCATAGGCCCTTTTCTGCTCGGGGCTCATCTCGTCGAGAGGAAGTTCCTGATAACGACCAAACGTTCCAAAGTCAGACGTTCCAGACCTAGGTCAATCTCTTTCTAAAAAACTACAAACGCAACTTCACTTGCACTAGTGTAGCATATCCTGTCTAGAAATGCAAGGCGAGTTGCGTTTATGCACCAGCAATGGTATACTGATGTCAAAAAGGGGACGGGAGGAATCGCTTCCATATGGACCAGGACAAACGACAAGCTCTTCAAAGGGGGAGACAGATGAGACACAACCAGAATATGATGAGGAGTGCTCCTTCTTCTGAATCCACGAGAGATGCTTCAAAGAAGGCGGTCCCACAACGTCGACCGGGCGGACGGAGTACGCAGGTGCAGGTTGCCGTCTTCAATGCGACGATGGAACTGCTCCTGACGGAAAGCTATGATGCCATCACCATCGCTGAGATCGCATCTCGATCTGGCATCCACGAAACATCCATCTACCGACGTTGGAAGACGAAGGAGGCATTGATCATGGAGGTACTCCTGAAGCGTGCTCAAGAGATGTTTCCCATTCCTGATACAGGATCTGTCCGCTCCGACCTTCGCCAATGGCTGCAGGCCGTCACCGCTTTTCTTCAATCACCACTGGGAGAGACCATCGTACAGATCAACATAGTATCTTTGCATGTTGCAGCGATGGCCCCAGAACGTCAGCACTATTGGCAGAGTCGTTTTGAGCAGTTCAACATGATCGTTGCACGAGCACAAGCGCGAGGTGAGCTTCCGCCCCAGACGGACGGACACCTGTTGCTGCGGACTTTAATTGGCCCGTTGTATGTCCAGATGTTTTTGCTAAATCAGCCCCTTGATGAGACCCTGCCTGAACGCATTGTCGATCTGGTTCTCAGCGGAGCCATATGCAGCGGAAAGGCGGCGTCAGCGGTAGTGTTGCAAAAAATTTAAAGCTCAGCAAATTGAAGGACACTCGAACATCTCTCACCAGGAAAAGACGCAGAAAATGAACCTTGACAGGGTATAATAGAGCAAAATTTAAATGCGATTGCCCTGAAGTAGGAGAAGGCGAGAAGGTTGTGAGAGGATGGAGAGACGAGGACCTCGCCATCAGGCAGATTGAAGGGAAATAGCACCCTCGTTCCCTTGGAGGATCGCGGTCAATGTGGCAAAGATGGGAAGTTTCTGCTTTCGCAGGGTTTGGGTCAGGGAGAGCAGTTGAGCAAATCGTTTGGCTCCCAGGACAGAGCGAAATCCCCCAGAAATTTTCTCTTTGAGTTTTGCCGCCTTAATAGCCCGCTCAGAACTATTGTTATCTGGCGGCACATCAGGAGAAGCCATGAAAGGAAAGATCCAGTTTTTATGCTTGCTCAGACGCTTTTGCAATCTGCGCTCCTCTTTGTGAGTCAAAAGCGTGCTCAGAAGGGCATCCAATGCATCCTCGTAATACTGGATGACGGCTTCTCTCTGCTTGGGAGAAACCCCTGTCTCCCAGATCTTGCCTCGGGCCCGATGACTTTTGCGTAATAAGCGTTGAACGTGATAGGCCCACATGGATCGCTCTACATCAACGGCGTATTGCAAATTGCGTAAGAGATGTGCATGGCATAACTGATGCTTGCCTGCAGGTGTCTTGTTTTGGGCGCACCAACAATCATGGCCGATCACGCCCTGATAGCTTTCGGTGAAATGCTCTTTGATCACTGCATACCCGCGCCGCTTGTCAATCACAAAGTAGGAGGCAAAAGGCGATTGCCACACCCATTCCCAGAACTTTTTTCCTGCCACCGATGTGCGTGTTTCATCTGATCCTATCCATGGAGCAGATATCACGTGTTGTTTGATCCGCTCAATGATCCCTTTCGCTTGCTCTTGCATCTGCGTCAGTTTGTTGGCAACCGTTCCCTCCGAGATGGCAAATCCAAGCAGATCATGGGTGATTTGGCTGAGCCGGTCATAGAGAAGAGTATGTTCCACATTCAAATAGGTGATCAAAGCTCCCATCCGGAGTCCAATCGTGGTATATCCTTGGATGGGTAACGATGGACACCGGATCGAACTATTTGTGCTATCTTTGGACGCTGGCGGTTTGAACGCCTCTATCTCTTTTTAGATCCATTATGATCTGTATCAGTCCTTCTTTTGTGAATTCTTCGTACTGACTTGCCTCTTCCATTCCCCAAGCTTATCATATGTCTCGCATTTTCTCAACCCCTGAGCAGTCACCTCACCATCATACATCATAAGGCGGGCTATATACCTCAAAATAGTATATTCTCCATCTGAGCTCATTGGCTGCGTGCGTACGTTGCCTTATGAATACAGAATCCACTCCAGGTGTCATTTCTTCGTATGTTCACCACCTATGTGAACATTCCCTCTCTCTCACGTTCTATAGGCAGACACCTATGCATTCTTCTTATTTGATATACCCAGGGAGACTTCGATGGCGAAATTTCATTTTAAGGGGCAGCATATGACGAACCAACAAATCGCCGGTAGTGATATTCATGACATGGGTCAATCGCTCACCATTGGCACGATCCAAAGTATCCAGAATACTTCCGATCGCACAACACAGCTATCTCAACTCCAGTTAGCAGTGCTTCAAACTACTGCAGATAGCATTATTGCTCAGTCAATCTTTCTTTGCAACAGTCTCCTTTGAAGCGGAGGGCTTCTTTTTCTCAAGCGAGGGGTACAGGCGTTTGAGTTTGATGCGTGCATCAGCGGTGGTAAAACGCCAATCAACGGTGATGGCCTCCTCATTGCGGTTCTGTTGCCAAGCCAAGGCCTCTCGTTCCAGTTCCTCCTGTTGCAAAGGACGTGTGACAGAGCAGTATCATCACACCTTCATTCTTGCAACACAACCCTATTCCGAACATATCTGGCGGAGTGCCTGGACGAAATATAATTATCTACCTTATCTAGCAAGATATATCTTTTTAAAGCCAATTATATGGCTATCCATCTTTTCAAATTTCATTCACAGAATAAGTTGATAATACTTCTTGTGCCTGTCGCCCTACGGTGCTGGCGCGTGTATGCAAGCGAAACGGCACTATAATTGATTGTGGTGGTCGTGTGGGGTTGTCTTTGATCCGGTCGATGAGCATTGTTACAGCGAGATGGGCTATTTTTTGCTTATCTGGTTCGATAGTGCTGAGCGATGGAATGGCATAGCGACCATCTTCGATGTCGTCGATACCTATGACTGCGATATCTTCTGGTATGCGGTAGCCAGCAGCATTGATGACAGACATTGCCCCCAGCGCCATCAGATCATTGAAGCAGAAGACTGCGTCTGGTATTTCTGAGCGGCTTCGACTGAGGAGCTTTTTCATTGCCGCCGCTCCATCAGAACGATGCCAGAGTCCCCCGTCCATAAGAAGTGAGGAATTTGTCGATAAGTTGGCCTCTCTATGTGCCCGCAAGAAGCCTTGTGTACGAAGAGATGGGGCCTCACTTTGCGCCTTTTGCACACCGATGGCCGCAATCCGTGATTTGCCAAGTTCGATAAGGTGCTTGGTTGCGGTATAGGCTGCCTCAGTGTTGTCGGTGAGAATGTGATCAAATGGTGCGCCGAAGAGCCGCTCTCCCAACAAAACGATTGGAACATAAGTCTCTATCTGGTGAACATCCTCGGCATTAAGTGTATGCGAATTGAGAATGATACCATCAAGTAAGTGGGGACTCATGCCAGTCAGAAGCTGGAGCTCTTTATCATGTTCATAATGTGTATAGTCAAGCAGCGTCGTATATTGAAGTTTGGTAGCAATGGTGGCAATGGCGTGACCTATGTCAGTAAAATAAGGATTTGAAAGGTCAGGAAAGGCATAAGCCAGAATGCCAACCTGAGCATTGCGCAGACGGCGCGCAGCCATGTTTGGCTTGTAATTCAGTTTTTGTATTGCATCGAGCACGAGTGCCCGCGTTTCAGGGCCTACATGAGCATAGTTTCCATTGACAACATTTGACACAGTCTTAATGGAAACACCGGTATAGGCCGCAATATCTTTTAAATGTCTTGTCATCGTAAAGGAAAAACTTTCAGCTCTTGATGTTAATTCTTGTAGAGTTTCTACGCTAAGAATAGTACCATTCAAAGATGGATAGTGTCAACTTTACAACTAAAATGATCCTTGACAAAGCATTTTTCTTGATGTATAGTACGTTTAACGTTGAACGAACGGTATGTATAAGTTAATATATCAGTAACGTAGCACTCGTTCTTGTGATCTCTACCAGGTCTTTGATGCGACCATTGCATCATTTAACAAAAAATACCCCAAGATCCAAGTAAAGCATGTATCGGTTGATGTAGATGCAAAGCTTCCTACAACGCTCAATACTGGTGTCAATGTACCGGATGGTGTCTTCTATGAGGATAACAACCTGCCTGTGCTAGCTTCTCACTACTATGATATTACCGATTGGATTTAGCCGTACACAAAAGATATTGTACCGTTCAAGCTCCGTGTGAATACGTATAATAACCGCATTGTAGGCATTCCATGGGATCTCGATCCAGGTCTATTGTTCTATCGTGAGGATATGCTACAGGAGGCTGGGGTCGCGCCCGATACGATTGCTACCTACGACGATTTGATTGCAGCCGCACACAAAGTACAGGATAAGTTTGGTCCTTCATGTAAGCCTATTCACTTGGAGCAAGATCCAGGTCTGACCCAGACCTGGGTGGAAATGTTTGCCAATCAGCAAGGAACCAGCATGGCCGACGCGAATGGCAAATTGCAGATCAACTCGCAGCCCTATTTGAATATCATGAATTTCCTCAAGCAAGTGAGTAATGAAAACCTCGGAACACGTGCCGTCTACTTGAGCCCTGATGATATTGCTGCCGTCGAAAGCAACCGCATTGCATTTTATCCCTAGGCTGTCTGGGCAGTGTATGGCCCTGATCTGCTCTTCAAAAAGACCAAAGGGAAATGGCGTGCGATGGCACTCCCTGCCTGGACAAAAGGTGGTGCTCGGGGTGCTGTAATGGGCGGAAGCTCCTTTATTATCCCCAAAAAAGCGCAGAATCCTCACCTAGCCTGGCTCTTCTTCGAACATCTGGTCTTCAGCAAAGAAGGATATACGGCGGTCTATGGTCCGAATAAGATATATCCTGGTGGCCTCAATACCTCTATTCCATCCTATTTGCCCGCGCTTCAAACACAACTCTATCAGAACTCTGATGGCCTGGGTGGACAGGATTTGTGGAAGACGGTCACCGATACGGTCAAGGATATCCCGGGCAATTTCTATATTGCTCCCTGGTATAACCAGGCCGTTCCTTACTTTGGGACAAATGTACAGCGCTTGCTTGATGGAAAAATGACTTCACAACAGGTGCTACAGCAGTCCACGAGCGATATCCAAACAAAGTTGATTGCTCGACAATAACAACTACATCCCTAAGCGGATTGATCTGGATTTGACCCGGTCCGAGAGGACTCATAATGTGATGAGCCCTCTTATTTTTCGGAGAGGAGTGTTTTTATGGCTGTTGCTACATCCCAGTCGCGCTCAGTTGTCTCTACCTCGAGGTCCTCGAGGCCCTCGCACTCGCCTCTTGAACGGTTCCGTCATTGGTTAGGGGGGAGCTTCTCGCCCTATCTCTTTATCGCACCTTTCTTTCTCTTCTTTTTTGCCTTTTCGCTTTACCCGTTTCTCTATTCATTTGCCTTGAGTTTTACTCACTGGCATGGTGACGCAGCCCCTCGCTTTATTGGGCTCTCGAACTATTTCTTCCTGCTTACTGATAGCTCATTCTGGCAGTCATTAGCCAATTCGGCCATCTTGTGGATACTTATTATACCGGTTCGTGTGTTGATTGCTGTCGTGATTGCTGCGCTGCTTTCGCTCCCTCGACTGCGTCTACGTGGTCTCTTCCGGACCATCATGCTCTTCCCTTATGTTGTGCCACTGGTTGCGCTTGCGCAGGTCTGGCTGGTGCTCTTCGACCAGGATTTTGGTGCCATCAATACGCTATTGAATATCGTGCATCTGCCTGCGATTGGCTGGCTCACGACCACTGCTTGGGCAAGGCCAACCGTGGCTTCGCTCTCGCTCTGGTCTGGTAGCGCTTTTGCAGTGTTAATCATGTTAGCAGCAATTCAAGCACTTCCATTCGAGTACTATGAAGCAGCATCTATCGATGGAGCAAGCTCATTTCGACAATTCTTCTCTATCACGTTACCTTTGTTACACCGCACAATCGCATTTCTGGTTGTCTTCAGCACTCTGGGTGTTATTCAAATGTTTTTAGAGCCAATGCTCTTAACGAATGGCGGCCCTTACAATTCAACCACAACGGCGGGCTTTTCGCTCAGTTCCTATATCGCGAATTCGGATTTTGGTACGGGGGCGGCGAACTCGTTCCTATTGACGATCCTTTTGGTTGTCCTTTCGCTGATTATGTTGCGCTCTATGCGGGCTGGAGATGAGAGGTAATCTATGGCTGTACTAACATCACAATCGTATACGGCTCACGATGTAAGACGTCGGTCTCCTTTTACTATTGGGAGCGTGTTCACCTATGTGGTCTTGGCCATTGCTGCATTTGTCACGGTCTTTCCTCTGGCCTGGATGTTTATCTCATCATTTAAGCCGGGGAGTGAGATCGCTGCAACCCCGCTGGGTCTGGACATGTATACGCTCTCGTTCCAGAACTATACTGCATTATTGTCCTCTGTGCCAATCTGGGTTGGCTTTCAGAATACGTTCATTGTTCTGCTCATCCAGGGTGGTGCGACGATGTTGCTTTGCCCACTGGCTGGCTTTGCCTTCGCCAAGTTCCAGTTTCGGGGCAAAAAATTTCTGTTCACCTTTGTACTCTCTACAATGATGGTGCCTGTCATTGCGATGATTCTGCCGCTCCTGTTGGAAATGGGAACGCTCAGCTGGGTAAATTCGTACCAGGGACTCATTGCGCCGGGATTGGTCAATGCCTTCGCGATTTTCTGGACACGTCAACAGATTGCCGAGCTCCCCGACGAGTTGCTTGAGGCGGCGAAAGTGGATGGCTGTACTCCCTTCGGCATGTACTGGCGTATTGTTTTTCCTCTAATACGTCCAGCACTGGCGGCGCTTGCCATCATGACGTTTCTGGGGATCTACAATGATTTTGTCTGGCCCGTCATCATTACACAATCTGCCTCCATGCAGACATTGCAGGTGATGTTAGCCAACTTGGCGACCCAGATCAATAATTCCAGCCCCGGTACAACCGGGCATGATGCATGGGGTATGATTATGGCTGCCAGTTCGCTGGCAACGATGCCGTTGTTGGTGCTCTTTATCGCGTTGCAGCGCCAGTTTATTCGCGGCATGCTGGCTGGAAGTGTCAAAGGGTAAGTATCAAAAGGGATAATTTTAGTAATGGGAACACACACTTTTTAAAGAAGGATAGATCTATTTTTCGTTCTGATAAACGTATCGAGGCACTTATCTATCAAGAAAGGAAAAAACGCGTATGGTCACTACAAGGCGGAAGCGTGCACGAAGAAGGGAGCCGATTCTCTTCCTATGTACGCTCTGCTTTTTTATAGCAGCCTGTGCGCCATCAACCTCACATATGTCAAAACCAACTGTATTCCTTCGTAATCCCATCGCTCCTATCGCAGACCCTTTTATCGTCTATCATGCTGGAAGCTACTATTTAACAGGTACACATACTGCACAGTCCATTGAGATCTGGCATGCGCCCCATCTGGAGGATGTTGGGGCATCTTCAAAGACTATCTGGAGTCCAGGGCCCGGTGAACCCGCTTTTCAGGTCTGGTCCCCTTCTATGTTCTTGTTGAATTATCAGGGTGCAAGCTACTGGTTTGTGTATTTTACGGCTACGACAACCGATCAGAATGAAGGTCATCGTATTTATGTTTTGCAAAGTCAGGGGACTGATCCTCTTGGTCCTTATACCTTTAAGGGCCAACTGGCGGGCACCGATGATACCACCGCCATTGATGCTTCGCTTTTGCGCATAGGTAGTAAGTGCTATTTAATGTATGTGTTAGAAAAAGGGACAAATGCTACGTATATTGCGCCAATGAGTGACTCACTTACTGTCAGCGGGACGCCTCACTTGATCATCGATCCTGATCAGCCCTAGGAACAGGGCTATCAAGCATACTCCACATACCCTGTTGCAGAAGGCCCTGAGGCGCTCTATCATCAGGGAAAAACCTTTATTGTCTATTCTGCCAGCAATACCGGCAACTATAACTATTGTCTAGGTCTGATGTTATATACAGGCGGGGATCCCCTCGACCGTCATTCCTGGGTGAAGAAGGGACCAGTTTTTCAATACAGCAGTGCCAACGGTGTGTTCGGCCCTGGTCGTGCGCACTTTACCACCTCACCAGATGGAAAACAATCCTGGATGGTTTATCACGCAAAAACGACGCCTGATTTCACCTCTGATGGACGCGAGACACGCGCACAGCCGTTTACTTGGAAGGCAGATGGGACTCCCGATTTTGGCACGCCAGTGAGTCTGAAGACCGCTCTTGAGCATCCGTCTGGCGAGTAGAAATCCTAACACGGGTCATCCCGAATTTTTTGAACAAACATTCGAATAACAAAAGACTCAACAAAGGAAGTGAAACCTAAAAATGATCTTGCCCCGTTTTCGTGGAGACAGAAAACACAAGCCAAGTGGGACCAGTCGCTATTTGGGCAAAACTTAGGTAGAGTAAGCATCTCTTCTTTTTCCTTGAATACGAATTTTGAGAGAAGCTTACTCTGCCTTTCGTTTTTTGTCTAGCGATTGGATAAAGTCTACCTCAGTGGGTACGGAGTAAACCACAATCAGTACCAACGTCATCAGTTTCATGTTCTTTTCATAACTACTCGCTAGAATATGGAAAAGATTCACTGCCCGGTGAGGGACATATGCTCCTTCGGTGAAGTGTGATGGGTTGCAAGAGGACCAAAACAGTGTAGAAGTCAATGAGGCTTCCTGTCCGATCCAAGTGCAGCAACTAACGATGTTTTTATCCATTTTAGAAAGCAGGCAAGCTGTGGACAGGCATAAGTCCTACGTAATTATTGGCAATGGTATTACAGGTATTACCGCTGCAGAAATGCTCTGCATTACAGATCCGACATGTTCTCTCACCATCATCGCTGATGAATTTTTTTCCTGTTTACTATCGTCCCGCGCTCAAAGATTACTTGGCGGGACGGATAACTGAAGATAAACTATGGGCGCGCCCGGCAATCTTTTACCAGCAGCAGCAGATTCGCTGTATTTCGGGCCATGTGATAGGTATTAATTCTCACCAGCAGTTTGTTCAACTGCATGATGGGCAGCAGCTTGGATATGATAAACTCTTGCTTGCCAATGGCGCTCGTCCCCGGCAACTTTCCTGTCCGGGCAACCATCTTGGGGGGGTGATGACTCTGCGCACAATCGCAGACTATCAGCACATTCGCCAGCATCTCACGGTGGCGAAACGCATTATTGTCTATGGCAGTGGCACGCTGGCGTTAGAAACCGCCGAAGGGCTTCACCACCAGGGATACATGGTGACGCATCTGATGCGCCATCACATCATCTGGCCAGAAATTCTTGATGAGACGGCGTCTGACCTTGTCTTACACGAAGAGCGCCGCCTTGGTATCGATGTGCACGTAGATGAAGAAATCGTCGAAATTCGTGGAGTTGGCGGTCAGGTGGCAGAGGTTCTCTCCAGTCGGGGCGAATGTATTCCCTGTGATATGCTACTGATCGCCATCGGCATTGAGCCGCAGATCGATTTCGCGCGTGCGAGTGGCATTGCCTGTGGGCGCGGCGTCACGGTTGACATTGCTATGCGCACGAATACTTCAAACATTTACGCCGCCGGTGATGTCGTTGAAACGACAGACGCTCTGACTGGCAGAACACGCGTCGCTGGTCGATGGTATCCGGCAATTCAGCAGGCGCGCATTGCTGCTGCCAGTATGCTTGGCAAGCTTGATGCACGGCATCCGCTGCTCGCCGATACATTTTACAATGCCACGTTTCTCTGTGATCTGGCTTTTGTCTCGCTCGGAGTCACTACTGCACCCCTGCAAAGCGCGCTCCAGGTCATTGTTGCCGATCCGCGACCGCGCACCTATCAAAAAATCCTTTTGTCCCAGGGAGTTCCTGTCGGAGCACTCCTGCTTGGCGATCGCACACACGCGCTAGCTTATAAGCGCGCCATCGACCACAGGATGAACCTCTTGCCTGTGCTCAACCATCTTTTCGCGAGTGATTTCAACCTTGATGCCTGGCTCGATTACCACCATGTGCCGCCGGCGATTGCGCATGATGATGATGACTGGCTGACTTCGACACCGGCGCTACGTCATATATCCGGCAACCAAACGTATACTGTGGTGGGACGCGAACACCGTACGGATACACGAACCCTGACGGCGAAACATGTTGGGTTTGAGATTGATATGTGCATTGGCTGTAATCGCTGTATGGATGTTTGCCCGGTGCCCCTCTCATCGCAGGTGACTATTTTTGATTTGAACCGTGCCACGGTTTCGGACGAAATCGCTCCCCATGTCTCTCGTTTTACGCAAGAATGCATTCTTTGCGGTTCTTGCGTTCCCGTCTGTCCGGTGGATAACCACCGCGATCTCTTGATGGTATCGCTCAAAGAGCGTCTTGGCTCATCCTGGGAAAGTGGCGTTGACCCGGCATATGTGCAGCGGGCAGTACCGCCGGGATGGCATATCCCCGCGCTGCTCAGTCGTTTGCGTATGCAGCGTGTTCTGAGCGATCCCGCGCGCGTATCGGATAACTATTTGCTTCACATGATATCGTCGGCAGAGTTTCAGGTGCACGTGGCTGGTGAGACGATCCTGCGTGAAGGTGAATACGGGCGAGATCTGTATATGATCCTGGACGGCACGCTTGCGCTTTCGACCACTGACAGTGATAGGCATGCGTTTCCACTTGCGCTCCTGCAGCCAGGTGAATTTGTGAGGGGGTATGGTCTGCTCACCGGACAGCCACATCCAACAACCGTGCTGGCGCAGACTCCCGTATTGCTCCTGCGCGTGCCAGAGCAAGTCATGCAGCGTTTGATGGAACTGGTTCCTGGCATGCGCGCCTTTTTCGAACACATGTTGACGGATCACTCGCTTCCATCTATCTTGAAACGGATGGCGCTCTTTCAGGATATCCCAGACGCCGCGCTCCAGTATCTCATTGATCATGCACTGGTAAAACAGTATGATCGCAATGTCCGCCTGTTTGCAGAAGCGGAAATGGGTCGTCCAGCGCGTGAAACGTTACACGTTCTGCTCGAAGGTTTTATCAAAGTGGCGCGCCAGAAGTCGGTGGGAGATGGCTCATCCCAGGTGCGCGAACGGATTATCGCTTACCGGCAGCGCGGGGACTATTTCGCAGGAGGACTCGATCTCCTGGGAGATAGTCGGGCCGTGACAGCGACTACAATCAATCGCGTCTCTGTTGCCGAGATTCCACACGACGCAATGCTGACGCTCTTTCAGCATTATCCTGAAGTTGAACGGCGCTTCAAAATCCGTGTGCAAGCATACATTGATAGCTCGCTTTCCACCCAAACGGACGTCATGCCAGCGATACAATCTGCCGCGAGTCTTCCCGCACGGGCCGGGGCTGCGAGCAAAGCAGCATTGCACGTGCTTGTGAACGATGGCGTGGTTGAAGGAACAGAAGTCCTGGCTATCGATCTGGATACCTGTATCCATTGTAATGAATGTGAGGAAGCATGTACCCGGCGGCATGGCCGTTCGCGTATGAATCGCAACGGGAAAGTTGTCAGAAACCTCAATATCGTCACCGCATGTCGCCATTGCCAGGACCCGGTATGTATGCTATGCAGCCGCGCGGGCATAGCCCGTCTACCAAATGGGGAAGTCTACATTACCGATAGTTGTATCGGCTGTGGTATCTGTGCCGAACGTTGCCCTTATCATGCAATCTCGATTGTTGATGTCATGAAGGGCAAAAAAGAAGAAGAAATCGAGGAGTCCTCATCCTGGCAGCGCTTCAATACCATCTTGCGGCGGGGTATTGTCAGTGAGCGCAATCGTCCCGTGGTGCCTGTGCTGAACGGACTTGCATCGCCAACCGGTCATGGTCAGGTCTCTCCCGGACCCCTTGAGCGCAAGCAACCACACTCTGCTCTGGACGAGATGCGCAAAAAAGTCGCGATCAAGTGTGATCTCTGCGCGGGCTATAACGATCAAGCCTGCGTGCAGGCCTGTCCAACGGGAGCAGCATTTCGCGTGCGCCCAGCAACTTTCTTTGGTTCAACAGAAGATATTCTACAGCGCTAAGGAGCGTGCTTAACTTTACTCAAAAGGATAGGAGAGAGATCTATGGCAGTAATGGATAAACGGTCAATAGAACAACCTGCGCCACGCCGCAACTGGAAAAAGCCCCGGACATGGGCAACCTGGCTCTGGCTTGCGTGTTCACTCCTTATTTATGGAGGAGTGTCGCTCTGGTTCTATTCCTCACTCACAACTCAAAAAAATGCGAACCCAAACTATTATCCGTTTTACATATTTGGCATCATCGCTTTTTGTATGGTCCTGCTGACCGCAGCCTATTCGCTGCGACGACGCTTCGTGCGTAGATTGCCTGGACGTGTGCAGAACTGGCTCTGGTTGCATACCTGGTTCGGTATTGTGAGCGTGCTCATCGCTCTTGAGCATGCGAACTACTTTAGCCTGTTGCCCACTTCCTACTCTGTCCGCTCGATCATCTTCATTTTCTTCCAGGGGGCATTAGGAATGAGTGCGCTCTTTGCTCTTATTCTGCTCGTCATGAGCGGCATCCTTGGCCGCCTGTTGGATGCCGGATTGTCGCGTATCATTGCGGCGGAGGCCAGGAGCAACGGTATCGGTATCGAGCTAGCAGTGGAAGAACACCTGCACGAACAGGCGTTGATGATCGAGCGGCTCAGCGCGGGCAAATCTGAGGCATTCAAGCACTACTGTGTCCAGGCACAACGCGAGAAAAGAGTGCCATCGGGCCCGCAGCCTATCATTGCACCATACGAGCAGGCGGACTTTCAACGTCTGAGCACCATTCTCACCACATACGCGAACTTGCACCGCTCGTTGCAACGCCAGCAACGCGCGCGCAGGCTCATCCGCTTATGGCGGAAAGTTCACATCCCGCTTGCCTGTTGTGCCCTTGCGATCATCGGCGCGCATAGTGCGCTAGGATTGGCAAAGATCGCGCTCCAGCTTTTGCTTCACCGATGAGTTTAGGGGGGTGGCATAGCATATCTCCAAGAGGTTTTCCAGTCCGTACTGATTGGTGGGCCTGATGACAGTGTAGGTTCTGTCAGAACTGAGAACACAGAAGCTCATCAGGGAACAACGAATACTGAGCTACTGCTGTCTCTCGCTAGGAGGCTGCTTGTAGGATTGTGTTGCAAGAAATAAGTTAATCTGGTAATTGCTCTGTCAATCTTTCTTTGCAACAGTCTTCTTTGAAGTGGAAGGCTTCTTGCTCTCCATCGAGGGCTCGGGCTCGTGTTTGGGTATGGAGGCGATGGTTGGGGGCGTCATCCAACCCATTGTTCACGAAGCGCTCCCGAATGCGGATCACCGTGTAGCGACTCATCTCGAAAGCTTCTGCGACGTGCGCATCGGTCCACCGAGGACCGGGAGCGTTCTGATCGATTTTCAATAAGATACGGGCATGAGCTTGTTGGCGGACCGGTGCATTGCCTTTGGCAATCAATTGCCGCAGGACAAAACGTTGGTCCTCATGCAATTCGACTTCGTATGTGTGTGGGCGTTCTTTCATGGTTTCCTTCTTGAACTTTGCAATGAAACGTTCTTTAAGCTCAAGAATACCAGCTTTTCTTCTCTGTAGCAAATCTTAGTTGACAGAGCAGTAGTGCTTTGGGGCAGAAGTGCGGCAAGCGCTCGAAAGGCATATCAGTGGGAAAGCACTCCTGATCCCAATTATCTTGCGGCGTGTTGATTTGACAGGACTTCCACTTCGTGTTCTGCAAGCCTTGCCAGGGGATGATAAAGATGGCTGGAAGCCGGTTATGGCTTGGGGGATCGCGATGAAGCTTGGTGGAAAGTTGCCCAAGGCATTCGCCAAGCGACGGAAATGCTTCATTATTGGAGAGGAAAAGAAACGAGTCCATCGGAACAAAAGCAGTCATGAAAACTCTTGGCGAACTGCTCATCGTGTAAAGATTGGGGACACTTTTTGCTCGGAATAAGCCTACAAAGAGGGTTCGCCAACGGTACCAAATCCGCCAGGAATCATGGTAAATCACATACAGTCACGTATTCTTCTAGAAGATGCCCTACGCAATAGGAAAGTCCCATTGTGCTAGCCACTGCTGTGTGCGGTGGTCGCGCACACGAATAATAGCTTTATGCTGGTAGATATGGACGGCGAATGAGGCTAACATGTCCGGATCGTCCGTGCGATACTCTAAGGTTTGACCGTCCTCGCTCTTGACGGGTGTCCATTAAAGCCCGTATACCAGGGACTCATCAGATTGACGTTGGTTAGTGGATGTGTGCCCAGCGTTTCAGTGTGGATGAGTTGTGGCGAACCCCAGCCAGAATGGGTGTGCCCACAAATATAGAGTGCAGAATTGGGGTGACGGGCAAGAATATCACGTACCGCCGGCGAGTTTTCCACAAAGAAGAAACGGGTCAATGAGTCATCGTCGAGCTTACGCGCCGGGTCGCGGTCTAATACAGTGTTTTTCAAGGGACAATGGGCGAAGATAACAGCTGTGAGTCCAGCATGTGCGGCCAGCGTCTTATCGAGGAAAGCGAGGGCTTCTCGTGTAAAGACAACATCCATATTTAATTCATACCTGTCAGGGAAAAACCAGTTCGGCTGCTCAAGCATGATACACACAATACTATCATTTTTCCCGGCGGTCCAGGCATAGCGTATTGGTACAGCCCAGGTCGAGATGAATTCTTCAATGCCATGAGGCGCGTTTTCGTCCTCTTCAGGAAGATATTCGTAGTTGCCGATGCCTGGATAGAATGGCATGCCACTCAGGTAAGTTGTGAGTTCCTTTTTCGCCAGTTCATAGTTTCTGGCTGCACCGCGTTCTACGAGATCGCCGGGTAAAACGCAGAATGCGGGACGGCGTTCTTCCCGCCACAATGTTTGTAAGTCATCAAACAGCTGTGCCATACGCGGAGTATGGATCTGTTTCCACTGCTCGTGATCGCGAAAATGCAAGTCACCAATGGCCCAGAAATAAAGCAATTCCTGATCCAGGTCAAGTAGCGCTGCATTTGGGGAGTTATATCTATCATCCATAATAGTTATATGGGTAGTGTTGCAAAAAATTTTGAGCCGAGAAAATTGAGTGAGTAATGACGGTAAAAGAATCATTACAGCAGATAAAGTGTGCATGTTCTGCATCTTTTCCTAGTGAGATATGTTCGTGTGTACTTCAATTTGCTGAGTTTTAAATTTTTTGCAACACTACCGCTACTTTAATTCCACTCCTTTTAATTCTTACGAACTAACTCAACAACCGGGATCACACGCGGCTTTGCAGTCACTTCATAATCGGCGAACTGAGGTGCCAGTTTTCCCATTATGTTGTAAATTCTATCCCGTTCCTTGCCTTTTATTTCAACAGTCTGAGCCTCATATGTCTCTGTTCCTAACTCGACAGTCACATCTGAATTCGCCAATACATTGAAATACCAGTCGGGATGCTTTGGTGCACCACCAAGTGAAGCAAAGATATATATATGATCATTCTCATTAAGATAAGCTAATGGATTAATGCGCTCTACGCCGCTTTTAGCTCCTTTATGATGCAGCAAGACTAAATTGAGATGCGCAAAATAACCACCAACTTTTCCGCTATTTGCGCGGAATTCAGTGATAGCCTGACTATTCATGTCATTCGTATCTTGGGTCATATTATTTTCCTTCTTTTCTACTTAAAATTAGAGAAGCTCCACGAGAATTTAGATGTACAAGGCAAGACCACGACGATAACGTTCCCTCAAATCCGGTGAGTTACATTGTGCATCTTACTTTCTTTACGAAAGTATACCACAAATAAGATGTTTCAGAGAAAGTCGAGCTCAGAAGAACGCATCACCAACGAGGAAGTATCCACCTGGCCATTGATGGGAAAACGATGCGAGGAACCATCCCTTTGGGAGAAACGGAAGGCGTCCATTTGCTGGCCGTCTACCAGCCTCAACAAGGCGTCGTATTGGCTCAGATGAATGTGCAGAAGAAAGGTCGCGAAATCACCTTTGCGCCAACGATCCTCAAGCAGATTGATTTGCGAGGGGTTGTCGTGAGTGGAGACGCCATGTTTGATCGTCGCACACTGAGTCTGAAGGTGATCCAGGCCTATGGAGATTACCTCTGGATCGTCAAAGACAATGAAGCCACGCTCCGTCAGGATATTGAAGATCTCTTCCAGACGCATCGCAGGCTCGCTGGAACATCGGCTCCTCCGATGGATTTCCGCCAAGCAAGCACGGTCGAGAAAGGGCATGGGCGCGTGGACAAACGAACGATTGTCGTCAGCAGTTTGCTTGCCGACTACAGTGACTGGCCTGGACTGGATCACGTCTTCAAACTCGAACGTCAAAGCACCAACGCTCTGGGAAAAACTGAAACACAGGTACACTATGGCATAACCAGTTTACCAGCATATCTGGCCAATCCTAAACGGCTTCTCGAATTGAGTAGAGATCATTGGGGCATCGAGAATGGGCTGCATCATCGTCGAGATGTGACCATGCTCAGTTACGCATGGGCCACGCGCCAGAAATGCTGGCCATCCTCAACAACATTGTTCTTGGACTCTTTGCTCGACAACATGAGGCCAATGTCGCTCAGGCTCGGCGTGACTTTGCCTATCATCTCGATAAAGCTCTCACTCGTTTGATCGCTTGAGGAGAAGATAACTTTGCAACAGCCCTATCATGAGAAAGGAGTGATGTTCTTTCAACAGGTCGACAAGCAGCACGTGCAAGCGCACCTGGTGCAACGTCTCCAACATTTAGGCTATCAGGTGACGCTCCAACCGTTGCCTGCCGCTTAAATGCACAATAGATCGAAAAGCGATACAACGTGGTGGCACGTTCTCTGAGGGGGCTTTGTGCGCCTTTGGACAGCTGTTTTCAGAGGAAGTGTCAGTGAGAGAGCTGTCCACTGCGGGAGCAGTGTCTGGCGCCACGTGGCAATGGGTCGCATGGTCGTCGTATGAGCAAATTGCGCCATCTCATCCCCCCACCAGCCACGGTTGAGCACCATCCGGTGGTGCTGGGAGCCATTCGGTGGGTGGATGCGGCGGGACGCTTCCTCCGTCGTTCCTGGATCACGTATTGGCGGCGGCAACATGTGGAGGTCCTTCCCGTCGACGCGTCGCCACGACCACCCAAGCCACCAGATCGACCACCACGTGATCTTCGGGCACACCTCCGCTGGAGGTGGGAGGACCGACGAGCCTACAATGCGTGGCGTGGACCAGCGCAACAGCGTATTCTGATCGCAGGGGTTCCCGCCCATTTGGCCAGGAGCAACGGATAGGAGGAACACGGCACCGTCAATCGCTCTGATGACATCACATCTCCCTCTGAAGCGTTCATGAGGGCAAAGACGCTGTACCTTTTTTCTGTCTGGACGTGTACCAGCCACACAGAACGTTTGCAGGCCACATTTTGTGAAATCGCCATCTCGTTGCGCAACCCGTGGGATATTCACTGCCTCGGTCAGAGCTTTCAATAGTAGGTTTTTGGAGGAAAGGTGGGTTTGCCCTGGTTTGATGGAGTCGAGAAAGGTAGGGTATAATAGACTCGATCAGAGGGCGGCTGCCAAAAGAACCACAAAGAAGGCTCCTATGGAGCGTTACGTCAGACCCAAGGCTCTCTCCGCACCGAGGCCCCGAATTGGCAGCTCTGGCTTCTGTTGTTCATACGCGAGTTGCAGCAACAGAAGGGCCACCTTGCCGCCAAGGTGGCGCACGAAAAACTGGGTATGGCAGCCCTACCTGACCTTGCCGTCAAGAGTATCGACCATGTGTGCCAGCATGGCGGCGTGACAATCGGCGACATGATCCGCCTCACTGGCAAGAAGCCGGCACAAGGTCACCTTGTCCGCCACGGCATGGGCAAAGCAACCTGCTCTACCCTGCCATGAAGAGAACGAGAGGGAACAGATACCACTGGCAGGCCTCCTGGAACAATTGCCCACAAGCGTCGCGGACGGCAAGCACAAAGCCGAACAACACATCGTGGAACGCCAGGAAAGCAACGATCGCGTCGGTTTTCACCCCGCGAACTCGTTCCTGTTTGTCATCACATACGCAGTCAATTCAAGATCGCAGCAGGCTCAGCCGACGCTGCGTTTCCATCGAGAACATAGGGGTCAAACCGATGATGTTAAAAAGTCAAGTCGAGTGGGCACTGCATTGCTGCGCCATACTCGCCGGGCTTCCGGAAAATCGCTACCTGTCTACCAAGGACTTGGCAGAGTTCCACGGTATCCCAAAGGAGTATTTATCAAAGGCCTTACAAAGCCTATCGCAGGCTTCCATCGTTGACAGCACCTTGGGTCCTACTGGAGGGTATCGCTTGGCAAAGGCACCCACCGAGATTACCTTTCTGGATATCGTCGAGGCAGTAGAGGGGAAGAGCTCTACCTATGTCTGCAGCGAAATTCGCAAGAACAATCCCTGCCGATCTGCAGACTATTGCGAGACGAAGCCATGTCCCATCGCCCGCATCATGGGGGAGGCAGATCGGGAATGGCGAAAGAAGTTACAAAGCGTGCGTCTTTCTGACCTTGTGGAGACCCTCGCAGAAGAAATACCAGCGGATTTGTGGAAAAAAAGCTTCGAGTGGGTCTTAGCAAGAACGTGATGTCATGCATTTTGACGCAGGCAGAAACGCTTTGGCGGGCGGACTTAGAGCGTGTACAGAAAGCGATTATTCAGGGACGGGCTCGAGCAAACCTGGAGGTTGTGTTGCAAGAATGAAGGCGTGATGATAAACTCTTCTTTATTTGGAAACTGGAGTTCCCCCGGATTTGGAGAGTCGGTGAAGAGAAATATGGTAGACGACTCAAGAGGAGGATCCGATGGGCAAATCTCAACCGACTTATACCAAGGAATTCAAGCGACAAGCTGTGACACTCTTTCAAACCAGTGGGAAAAGTAAAACACAAATAGCTAGAGATCTTGGCATATCAGATAGTGCCTTAAGTAAATGGTGCAAAGAATTTGGAGAGCGAGGGGAAGTGGCATTTCCTAGCAAGGGCCATCAAGCTCCACTTGAAGAAGAGAATAGAAAATTAAAGCGTGAAAACGACATTCTGAGGCAGGAAAGGGATATAGTAAAAAAAGCGATGAGCATCTTCGCGCAACCCCATCCGTAAAATTCCGGTTTATGCATGAGCATCGCCAGATGTTCCCTATTCTTCGCATGTGCCAGGTCCTTGAGGTCTCGGAAAATGGCTACTACAACTGGCGGAAAAGAGGGAAAAGTCAAAGGAAGCGGGATGACGAACAGCTTACGGAGCGTATTGAAGATGCATATCATCAGCACAGGGATCATTATGGAAGTCCTCGTATTCATATTGAACTACAGGACCAAGGCATTCACTGTGGGCGAAAACGGGTCGCACGCCTGATGCACGAGCATGGGCTGAGCGCCAGAAAAAAGAAGCACAAACCACGTACAACGGAGAGTCATCATGATTTTCCGATTGCTCCCAATCTCTTGGAGCAGGATTTTACCGCTGATGCACCAGATAAAAAGTGGATGTCAGATTTCACCTATCTGGAGACGTAGGAAGGGTGACTTTTTCTCGTGGGGGTGTTAGATGCCTATTCGCGCAAAATCGTGGGATGGTCCATGAGCGAACACCACGATACAGAATTAGTCCACGCCGCGCTGCATATGGCACTGCTTCAACGACGGCCAGGCGCTGATCTGATCCATCACTCAGATCGAGGCAGTGAATATGCCCGCAGCCGGTATCAAAGCCTGCTGCGTGAGCATCACATCCAGGCAAGTATGAGCAAAAAAGGTGATTGTTACGATAACGCAGCCATCGAGAGCTTTTGGGCAACACTCAAAAAAGAATGTGCTGAGGATGGTATCTTTCCAAGCAGAGATGAAGCGAAAAAAGCTGTTTTCGAGCATATTGAGGTCTATTATAACCGAAAACGGAGACATTCATTTTTAGGATATCTGAGTCCCGTTTACTATGAGAAACAAGGAGAGAAAATACGAAGCGATTTTCCTTGACAAGATCATACATTTATTGTAATATAGAAATATACGTATTATGTATGTACGTCAATAACGTATTCATCATTTTTGATGCATCTTCTTCGACGCACCTTTTCCGTTTGCGTCCTCTCCAAAAACGGGGCAACTCCACCGGCTCTTTTGGCTACGTCATTGCTGGTAGCCGAACGCGATTTCAAAATACATTGCCCTCCGATAAACTTCAATCACCTGGCACCCACCTGGAATGCTGACTAGAGTAGGGGGCGCTCTCGTATTGTACGGGAAACGGACGCTGAGTACAATCTCTAATTTTGTGCATTTCAAAAAAGAGGGCAGCTTGGTGACGACAACCCATCAGACCGGCGTGAAATTGACGAAAGAGGCTATAGAGGTGGTGGAAGCCCACCTCTTCACATCTGTGCACGAAATCTCTTCAGTCCGCTTTTTGTAGTGATGGTGATGCACCATGGCACTTCTTGAACTTACGACCACTACCACAAGGGCAAGGATCGTTCCGGCCTGCATGCGCATAGCGTCGCTGGAGCTCGGCTTCTTCTTGGGCCAGATGGTACATGACGCTTGCGGGTGGCCGGTGCGCCTGCAACTCTTGCGCCATGATCTTCATCGGATGATCAATATGCGTAAAGAAGGCCTTATAGCCTGCACAGAGATAGTTCAGCCCTGGTTCGCCATCGGGTGTCGTGAGCGTACGATCCTTGGGGCAACCACCATTACAGATAAAACGCACCTCGCACTCCCGGCAGTAGCGGGGCAAAGTGTCTCGTTTTGCCTGACCAAATTGACGCTGCTGCTCGCTTCCCACCAGTTTGGTAAGTGGAATAAATTGCATATTCCCCAGCTTGTGCTTTGGTTCGACGTAATGATCACAGGAGTAGACATCGCCATTATGCTCCATTGCGAGTGCAGTTCCACACGTTTCGCCAAAGATACACAAACCAGGACGATTCCCCGACCAGGCAGCCAAGGCTTCATCGAAGATTTGCACAAAAACAATTCCGACGTCATGGCGAACCCATTCATCAAAAACGGCGGTGAGAAAGCGTCCATATTGCTCACCAGTCACCGAACGTGGCGTAATGCGATCACCTTCTTGAAAGCCAGTCTCATTGTCACGTTCGACGATTGGTATAAACTGGATGAACTGGGTCCCCACCTCATCACGTAGAAAACGATAGACTTCTAGTGGATGCTCGGCATTGGCTGCATGCAGCGTTGTAAGAATATTAAATTCAATCTGGTGCTTTTTCAGCAGAGCGATTCCGGTCATGACGCGATCAAAGGTCGCCTTTCCTCCTTTGTCGACACGGTAGATATCGTGGAACTCGCGTGGACCATCCAGACTCACGCCAATGAGAAAGTCCTGTTCACGGAAGAATTGACACCAGTCATCGTCCAGTTGTGTGGCATTCGTTTGCAAAGCATTATATATGCGCATGCCGGGACGACTATATTTCTGCTGATAGCTCACTGCGAGTCGGAAAAAGTCGAGTCCCATTAAGGTTGGTTCGCCTCCCTGCCAGGCAAAAGTCACCTCTGGTACACGCTGTGCTTCAATGTACTGACGAATATACTCTTCTAATAAGTCGTTGGACATGCGAAAACGACTTCCAGGATAGAGTAGTTCTTTCGATAAGAAGTAACAGTACGCACAATCCAGATTGCAAATGGCCCCTCGTGGCTTCGTCATGATATGAAAAGCTGGAGGGGTGAGAGACGTGGTCTCGGCAGGTACATCTAACATGATATGGTTCCTTTCTATGAACGACGTTTGTGTGCACAGCTCAAATACTCGCTCCCATGTATGGGAGGGACCTTATGGACCGACGTCGGCGTCGCTTTCCGCTTGTCCTGTGGCTAGATGTCCTTGCATAGCAGTGCGGTAACGAGGCGAAGCAATTGGGCCTAGTAGCAAGGGATCTTGCGTCTCCTCCATCCATTGCCATAGACGCTGATCCAACGCTTGTTGAATGTCAGCTAGTTCAGGGCTGCCTGCCAGATTATGCTCCTCGAGGAGATCGACTGAGAGATCGTAGAGTTCGACTAACTGCTGACGTTTACTAGAATAGCGACCAGGGTTGCTGCGAAAGATCGAGCCCTGTTGTATATCCCCGGGTACCTCCACTGCGAAATCGGCCTCGAAGTTGCGAATATACTTGAAGCGCTCGGTACGCACACACCGCATGGGATCATAATAGCTGTGGAAGTTCTTCTCGGCATAGATTGCCTCACGTACTTGGTGTGGCTCATCTCGTAAGAGTGCCAGGAAGGAGGAACCCTGCACCTCCGCAGGAATAGGAAGCCCAGTCGCCTCCAGCATGGTTGGTAGAACGTCCAGATTGCTGACTAACTCCGAGACTGCAACCCCTGCTGCTATACCTCCGTCGGGCCAGCGAGCGATCAGAGCAATGCTGATTCCCGGATCGTAGAGGGTACATTTGGCACGAGGCATTGGCAATCCATGGTCAGCACTGAAGATGACGAGTGTATGCTGTGACAGATCGGTTTGATCCAATGCATCAAGTATATGCCCGATGGCATGGTCTACCTCGCGGATAGCTCCCTGGAGGGCCGCCATTTCCTCTCGGGACTCGGGGATCTGGGGCAGATATGGTGGTACAAACACCCCAGACGAGGTGTCGGGTTCCACTCCGCCGAAATCGTAGGGCCGATGAGGTTCAAAGAAGTTGATCTCCACATAGAGTGGTGCCTGTAGTTGCGTACCTTGTAGGAATTCCTCGACGGCTGCTCCAACTTTCTGCGCAGTAGAAGACCCGGTCCCCCCACCATGGCCTGAGCCCTGAGCGTGCAGGTGCTGGAAACCCAGACGATCAACGTTCTGAGTCACGTGCTGCAGTCCGAACAGGTGTGTCTCGTAGCCGTGCTCGGCCATGTGCGCTGCAGTGTGTTTTTCACCCGGATTCAGATCCCAGTCTGCATGGGAGAGGCCCATAACCCCATTACTGTGCGCGTAGCGACCGGTCGCCAGACTGGCCCGGCTTGGGCTGCATTGTGGAGCAGTACAAAAGGCGCGGTCGAACCTGGTACCTTCTGCCGCTAACCTGTCGAGATTGGGTGATTGCACACTCTCAATACCGTAGCAACCAAGATGTTGTCCCAGGTCGTGGCAAGTGATGACAAAGATATGTGGTTTATCTGTATTCATGCCTTGATATCACT
Organism: uncultured Chloroflexia bacterium; assembly: GCA_963699315.1. Classification (GTDB taxonomy): domain Bacteria; phylum Chloroflexota; class Ktedonobacteria; order Ktedonobacterales; family Ktedonobacteraceae; genus Dictyobacter. Next base: position 39,930 of record OY969433.1, on the reverse strand, counting down.
TTCTTGTGTATCTCCCTGAGATGTGGACGCGACGCGCGGTTGACCGAGTCGGCGTAGATCGGCCTCAATCTTCTCCAGACTTCGACCTTTTGTTTCAGGTACTACGCCGAGCACGAAGAAGAAGGTGATGATCCCTATCCCGGCAAAGGAGAGAAAGACGATGGCGATGCCGGCTGAAGCCAGTGCGATGGGAAACATCAGTCCAACCAGGAAGTTGCCCAACCAGTTGAAGACGAGGATTATGCCCATGGCTGAGCCCCGGACGTTGAGTGGTAGTAACTCAGAGATCACTACGCGCACGCAAACTCCCCAACTCATTCCAAACGAGGCAATGAAGAGGAGCAGGCAGAGTAGTGTCACTGCGGCCACTGCGCTGCTCCCATGGGGGAGCGCGAGCGTTGTGACACCCAGGATCAGCATAGACAGAACCATACCAATGCATCCCAGGAGAAGCAGGAGTCTACGACCCACGCGGTCGATCAGATATAAAGCGAGCACGGTCACGATGACATTCACTGTGCCGATGCCAATGTTGGCCACAATCGATGCTGTCTGGCCAAAGCCGACGGCGACGAGTGTTGTTGGAGCATAGTAGGTGATCGAATTGACTCCCATGAGCTGAGACAGGATAGCAAGCCCAAGAGCGGCGAAGAGTGCCAGACGGAGGCCAGGACCGGTCAGTTCACGTAGCGCCGTTCCCAAGCTACGTTTTACATGTTGTGCCTCGATGGCCTCAATTTCTCGTAACTCGGCTTTGGGATCGACTCGACCCATGCGGAGAAATACAGCCGCAGCGTCCTGAATTCTGCCTTGCTTGACCAGCCAGCGAGGACTCTCAGGCAGGTAGAATAGCCCCAGCAGAAGGAGTACAGAGGGGATCACTCCCACTCCAATCATCCAGCGCCAGGCTGAGAAGGGAGAGAAGCCGTAATCGACCAGATAAGCCAGCAGTATGCCACTGACCACCATCATCTGGCCCAGGGCAGTGATTCTGCCACGGTGTGCAGTTGGTGCCAACTCTGCCAGATAGACCATCACGACCACTGCCGAGGCACCCACGCCGAGCCCCATTACACAACGGAAGAAGATCAGCCAGCCCACATTTGGGGAAAGAGCCGCTCCGAGTCCTCCCAGTATGAAGGTAATTGCCATGATGCGGAGCACCGGGCGTCTCCCGAAGCGATCGGAGAGTAGGCCCGCACATCCCGCCCCAACTGCAGCGGCAAGGAGAAGCGAACTGACTACCCAGCCTTGCAGAACGGGATCCAGGTTCATATCTTTCTTGATAAAAAGTAAAGCTACTCCGATCACGCCTATATCGAACCCAAACATGAGTTCACCTAGCGCACCGAAGAAGTAGACCAGGATCGTAAAACGCTTTCTGGCTGCCAAAGACGATTGAGATTGACTCATAAAATAGACCTACCTTATTTTGATGTTTTTAGGATACTTTACTCGTATGGCTCGTACGATGAGCCTCACGTTGATCGGCATTGAATGGTACGACGTCGCTCGTTTCTTGATAAAAGGTCAATAGGCGCTCTTTGAGCATGTCACGTACCGATGCCAGTGCCGGATCATCAATACGGTTATGTTGCTCATGGGGATCTGCGCGTAGGTCATAGAGCTCATCTGTCTCGTAGAGACGACGTACATATTTGAAATCCTTTGTACGACACATGACGGCTTTGGTATGTTCCGATCCCTCACGATGCTGAAGACTGAGACGCGGCCAGTAAAGGCCACTCGAATTACTGGAGCTTTCTAATTCCATCGCCTGTGTTTCTTGATGTCGTCTCCCTCCTTCACAGAAAACGGCATCCCGTCCTTCCGCTGTCTCATCGGCAAGGAGCGGTAAGAGAGATCGACCAAAATGCGTGTGGCGTACTGGAATTCCGGTCAAAGCCTCAATAGTGGCTGGCACATCGATCAATTCAACCAGGGCATCACGTATCCCCGGCTTGAGGGGAATCGAAGCGGGTGGTTTGATGAGCAATGGGACACGCGTGAGGCAGTCCTCAAATGTGTTCTGAGTTTTTTCGACCAGCCCATAATCGCCAGTAAAGTCGCCATGGTCGGAGAAGAAGAGGATGGCGGTATCATCGTACATATCCTTCTCACGCAGTGAGTCGAGTACAAGCTTGAGTTGATGGTCCACACGGGCACACATGCCATAGTAGGTGGCACGTAGTTCGGTCCAGCGATCTTCGGTCCATGCCTGTAATCTCTGGTTTTCCGCAATCCCTTTGAGCATTGCTGGCTTGCCTTGCCAGTTTGCCGATGCTGGAATACGTGCTGGCATCTTTGATCTGTCTATCATGCTAAACCAGGGATCTTCTACGGTATACGGAGGATGCGGATCCCATAATGGTAGATAGAGACAGAGCGGCTGATCGTCTTGCTCATGCTGCCGGATGGCATCAATGGCTCCTTCAATCATGGCCCAGTCGCTATCATAGACATGGGCTTCGCCCGGGGCAGGCTTTGCACGTCCCGCAAGGAAGGAATAATAGGTATCGCTCTCAGGATCACCACGCCACTCTTCTTCAGACAATACTCCCCAGGTAGGAAGTGGAGGACGCTCAGGCTGATATTTCACGTCGCAGTAGGCATCAAAGCCATTTTGTGCTGGCACGACGTCGTTTTTTCCACCCCACCAGACAAAATAGCCCTCGTCCTTGAGCGTTTTTAGCAGCATCGGCTCGTCTGGTTGCAGCATGTGGAACATAGTGCGATGTCCCCGCACATGTGGATACCAGCCCGTCATAAAGGAGCACCGACTGGGCGTGCAGACGGGATTCTGACAATAGGCCTGGCTGAATGCAACTGCCTCAGTTTCCACTAGATGGTCGAGCACTGGTGTTACAGCCGCAGGATTTCCCGCGTACCCGGATACGTCACCACGCCACTGATCCGGGTTAAAAATGACAATATTTGGTCGTTTTGTTTTCAACTTTTTCCTCTCATATAGATCGTGTCTGTCTATTCTAATTGATGGCTATGTGCGCTATCGATGCGCAATGGAACTGGTCTCCCATCGATTTCCGCGAAAAGTCCAAGGTTACAGGGATAGCAATGCCCAAGGCATTTAACCTCCTCTATACGTGTTTCACCCTTATCCACTTCAATACCGCAGGATTTCATGCACTCGCGTAGATCATCGCTGGCTCCTGGCATGTAGATATCCAGATTCGTCAAACACACACGAATATGCATCATTACCTCCTCGCCAAACCTAGCCGTGTCCATTGTTCTTCAGGTGCTGCTACTCGCTCCATCGATGCACTCATCAGTTGCTGCATATGCTCTAGTACTGCACGCTCGGTGTTCATCTTGTTGGACTGCTGCAATGGATCTGACGCAATATGATAGAGTTCATCTTCCGGTTCCTGGATGTGAGTTCGATACTCTTCAGGTCGCCTGAGCATGGTCGGTGCCGCATGAGCAGGATGCGCGTTTTCGTATTGCACTGGGAATCGTTGGCCGTCCCAGATCTTTAAGCGGTCCTTCGCATCCTCTGGAAAGTTTTGCTGGCCGAAATCCCAATTGTTGTAATGTGACCGTGTATACCAGTACAATGGCTGGTTGCCTTCCTGGGGCTTCTTCACCAGCATCCATTCACCATCGGTACAATACATTGGCCCACCAAAGACGCCAAAGATGATTTCATGACGTGAGCGAATGTCGTCGCCGGTAGAAGTGTCTGCCTGCCAGAGGGGAAGAAGACTTTGTCCTTGCATGTTCGGGGGCACCGGTATTTCCAACGCATCAAGGATCGTTGGTGTGAGATCTGCCATCTGGACAAGCTCTTTGTATGCTATCCCTGGTGTAATGCCGGGTGCCTGTACCAGCAACGGTGTGCGTGCGATATCATGATAGAGAATGCGAGCATGTTTCCCTATCCAGTTGTGTTCTCCAAACAGGAAACCGTGATCACTGGTCACAATGACCATCGTATCTTCCAGCAGGTTGAGCTCCTGCAATTTGTGATAGAACTTCCCGAACCAATGGTCTACATAGGTAATTTCTCCACTATACAGAGCATGAATTTGCTTCAACTCGTCAGGAGTGAAGCGGTCCGCATCGCCATAACGAGGCCAGATGATCGACTCACCCTGGTAGCCTGGATTGTAGAGATCAGCATAACCGGCGGGGGGATCAAACGGTTCGTGGGGATCAAAATTATCAATGAGCAGGAAGAAGTCCTGTAACGTTTGATTATGTTCGACCCAATCGATCGCCTTCTGAAAGACCTGACCAGCGAAGTAGTCTTCTTCAACCCGAAAATGTTTGGTGTTCCGCCTGTATTTGGCCCACCTCCGATTTAATTTCTCTGGAGATGCGGGATAATCGATGGGAATATCCGCATTGGTAATCCAGTTGTCTGATTCTTGCCCACGGATCATCTCAACACCGTCAAAACCAAAGTGGTAGTTACCAGAACCATACTGCCAGAGATGATAATGGTCTGTCACGAGCATAGATACATGCTCATGCTGTTTCACCAGACTCACAAGGTCGTCTTGATCATACTCTAATGGTGACCATCCTCGCCGTAGGAAGTTCAGTCTGCCGGTCCAGAGATCCTGTCGAGCAGGCATACATGGATATGATCCAATGTAGGCGTTGTCAAATCGGGCACCTCCTCTTGCAAATGCTGCTAGATTCGGCGTTTGAATCCATGGATTGCCATAACACGACATATGATCACGTCGAAATGTATCCATCACGATGCAAATGATATTCATTGATTTTCCTTTAATATATGTCTACATTCTATAATTTCTTCTGCACACTTCATCAATCACGCAGCGAGAAGTCCACCACGAACTCGTACCGTCGTGTCTCTTGAGGCTGAAGTTGCGGCAATGTGCCATGCTCGCGGTGCAGTGCACGTCCTTCGGTTGAGGTATTCCCAGGCTCAAGACCAAGGACATATTCCCCTCTGGTAGCATTTTTCCATTGTGTAAGAAACGGACACGCCTCACGCGGATAGCGAATACTGGCCCGTAGAGTTTTTTCTTGCTCGTTCCATATGATCTCATTTTCCACGGAGACCTCGATCCAACCATTTTCACCCTGTATTCCTTCGTGAAGGAGTACTGTCGGGGTCGCATCGGACGGCTCCTGAAAACGATCCCAGTCTGTTACTGATCCGTTCCCCTGAATCCAGCGTCTCGTGCGCGCTTCTGGAATATGGATACGACTTGTCTCGCTGATCAGTGGAAAACCAAGGTTAAAGTGGTAGAGTATCATATGGTCCGTCGGTGTGAATGCCTCATTCGTGACCTCATCCACGATACTGATGCGGTTCGTTCCCATGGCAGTTCGAATAGTTCGAGTGAGCGTGATGTTTTCACCTACGGCTGAGGATTGTCGTACTCTTCCCTGAAATACAAGCTCGTATGCATCACTGGTTTGTAGCGCTTCCGAGCGTAACAACTCAGCCGGGGTAAAAGAGATTCTCCCATGTGATCCAAGTGCTTCACCATTATCTACGTTCGGTTTGCCCATATAGGTCAGACCACACGTGGCTAACAATCCTCCTTCAAAACCACGATCCCATGCCCGTCCATCTTTTTCGTAGAAATGTGGTGAAACGGGTCCCGTCGCCGATAGCCAACTCATAGGGATGCCATAGAGCTCGCACAGGCCGAGATCGAAGGCTCGGCTGATAGAAATCTGGAAGGAGAGCCCTGATCCATTTCGGACAAAAAGGACCTCATTGCCGTGTCCGCGTCCCTCTTGCAAGAGGACTCGTTGATAGCCAGCAAACTGCCTCAGATTGCCAACTCTTTGTCGCAAATCTGCTATAGTAGAAACACCATACAGCGGTGTCATGTCTATTACTCCTTATGTATGTATCCTATAAATTCAAGCGTTGAAATTGCTCCTGCGGCGCTCCAATATCGCTGAATAGATCTCGCAACGCGCCGGTTAAACGCTCTACTTGATCTGGATACTGGTCTGCAATATTTTGCATCTCATTGGGATCTTCTTCCCTATTACTCAGCCAGGTCGGTTCTGACCACGAAGGATAATCAACCACTGGACGCCGTCCATCCTGGTACGCTGCCAGCTTATATCCTAGCGGGTCAAAACGTGCTGTCTGGTGCCCGTACCAATAGAGCGGTTGATTTTCAGGATTAGGTGATTGATGGAGCACCCACTGTCCATCCGTGATTGAAACGCTTTTCCCAAATTGCCCTGAAATGGCGTACGCGTGCGTCTGCGCGGTACCATCTTGTACGATGGGAAGCAAGTCTACTCCGTGCCGCCCGGCCGGAGATGGACGGCCAAGGGCACTCAATACGGTCGGGTAAATGTCGACGAGTTGGACCAGTTGATCCCTTCTCTCACCTGCTCCATAGTCTGGATGAACAAGTATGAATGGAATATGGCTGAGCGCACTAAACTGATGCGTCTGTGTTTTGCCAATGCGACCATGATCTCCATTGAATGTCCCGTGATCGCTCGTAAAAATCACGACCGTATCTTCCCAGAGATGTAATTCATCCATTGTATCAAGCAACATACCAAGCCATTTATCAGTGAACATGACACTAGCAGCATAGCGGGCCTGGAAGTGGCGTAACTCATCCTCGGTCATATGCGGCCGCCAGAAATCGTAGGGGGGTTTTGAATGCCAATGCTCTACTTGATAGCCACGAGGGTCAAACATCTGCACATACTCTTCTGGTGGGTCCCAGGGTTCATGTGGATCAAAACAATCAATATGTAGGTAGAAATCTTTATGGTGATGATTGGCTTGCAACCACTCGCTCGCTTGTGAAAACACTTGCGCGCAAAAATAGTCTTCTTCGCTCTTCCGCGTCAGGAAAACATTGCGATGGTGGCGTTCCACCTTGGCCATAGGATCATCCGGACATGGAAAGGTGATAGGATCTGTCTTCCAGGCATCTCCTTCGTGACCACGAATAAAATCGTAGCCCGCATATCCCATATGATAGTTTCCTGCCCCCTGTTCCCACAGGTGAAAATGATCCGTTATAAGATGACTGACAGAATATCCATCTGCTAATAATCTAGTGATAGAAGCCGGCTTGGAACCGGAAATCTGGCGCGGCAGATCAAGATCATTATCCTCAAGTGGCCCCCATCCTCGCTCAAGAAACTCGTAGCGACCCGTATACATGTCACGTCGTGCTGGCATACAGGGCGATGATCCACACCACGCGTTATCAAAAACCGTTCCACGATTCGCCAATCGCTCTATATTTGGTGTAGGGACAACCCATGACGACTGCTCATCAGACATGTCACTGAGAGGGTGACCTTTATGATAGGGACTACAATGATCCCACCGTAGCGTATCACACAGAATAACAATACAGTTCAAGCTTTTTCTCCTCCTACGCGCTTTCGCTTCCGAGAATCTCTTCGAGAGAACGATTTTCTGTTGCGACCGGTTTCAAGAAGAACCCAGCGATCAGCCCGATGAACATCACCACGGATACAGTGGTCACGGCTCCGGTCCATCCCAGGCTAACTTGAAGGATAGGGAAGATGAATGTCGCAAACATACCACCAAAGCGGCTGACCCCGGTGGCTAGCCCCTGTGCGGTACCTCGCAACCTCGTCGGAAAAAATTCAACTGACCACGGGTAAATGGCGGTGCTGACAACCTGATTGCAGATGGTAGAGGCCATAATCAATGTCACAAAGAGAATCGGTTGCGATCCAGTGACAAATGCAACAGCAAATGTAAATATAACATTGAAAATCCAACCAATGAGTATGATCGACCTTCGACCAATGCGGTCCAAACAAAGCGCGGTAACAAAAGAGACCACAGCATAGATCAGCCACAGCGCGGTATTCATTTCAAGCGCGGCTATCTGACTATGAAAACCAAAGGCCTGGAGCAGGATCGGTAAATACGAGTTGAACGATGATCCTCGATAAATAGCCAGAAACCAGAACAGCACGACAACGGTTAAAGGAACCGCATATCGCTTGCTAAATAAAACACTCAGTTTCAATTCTGCATCTACAGAAGATGGCATACTCTTTGGGGTTTCAGCTAACTCCTTACTAAATTCATCCAGATCCACATTTTGGCCTTTAGCAAGTAACCAGCGTGGACTTTCCGGCATACGAATACGTAAAAGCATGACAATTACGGCAATCACGACGCTAAACCCCAGTGCCCAGCGCCATGCATCCTGATTTCCACTCAGAAGAAACGCAATGGTGATGATGCCGGATACTGTTGCTCCAATAAACCAGAACGGTTGCATCAGACCGGTAAGAAAACCGCGCTTGTTCTTTGGACTGAATTCTGCAATCATTGATGTACTAATCGGTATATCCGCACCAATTGCCAGACCTGCGATAAAGCGCCCGATGAGTAGGATTGTGATATTCGGCGCAAACGCGCTCACAAGTCCACCGATGACAAACATGGATAAGTCCAGAACAAATGATGTTCGACGCCCCACTTTGTCGGTTAAACGACCAAAAATAAGTCCACCTAGCGCCATACCGAGAAACGCCATTGAACTGAGTAATCCTAGTTGCGTCGCTGTAAGCTTCCAGACAGGCTGTAATAAAAGGAGCACGACACTGATGACCATATTGTCATAGCCGTCTAGAAATGCTCCCATCGCACAGACAAAAGTGATAAATCCGACCCTCTTGGTCATTAGGGGGCTCTCAGCAGTATGTGACGTCTTTGTTTCCATGATGCCTCTTATTTAATCTATATTTGTTTGTGTTTAGATTTACATTTATTGCATAACAACACAAAAAATGTTTGGATTGCTCCGAGCAGTGCGTAATGTACATATAGCTATATGTATGCGATGGAGACCACTTAATTATGACTGCTGGAAGCCTGATACGCCCTGAGTCGATCCCTCTGATTTGCGAGCGCTATTTGATCCACTTCATTGGGATCTACGATGCGCGTGAGTTCTGCATGGAGTTCGGTGATTACAGATGCGTACTCTGAATCGGTTGAGAGATCGTGCATCTCTAAAGGATCACGTTCAAGATCGAATAGTTGTGCAGGAAAATGGGGATAATAGATGTATTTAAAGCGTCCTTTTCGAATCATGAAGATGCTGTGACTTACACCATGTGCATGATACTGGCTAAATATACTATCTGAATCGGGTCGGCCTTCCCGTCCTTGAGCCACAGAAAGAAAAGAACGTCCCTGCCAGGCTTGATCTGGTGCTAAACCAACCGCTTCAGCAATCGTGGGTGTCAGATCAATAAGCGATAGAGGGTCCGTGCGAACCGCGTTTCGCGCAATGGTTGGCCCCGCCATGATCAACGGAATACCCACGGATTGTTCATACATCGCACTCTTCCACCACAGTTCATGATCGCCAAGTAACTCACCATGATCACTGGTATAGATGATAAGGGTGTTTTCAGCCTGCCCACTCTGTTTTAGGGCCTGTAAAACACGTCCGATCTGGTTGTCTATAAACGTTACCAGCCCGTAATAGGCAGCACGTGTACGGCGTAGGATTGCTTCATCGAGGTTGCGGCCATCGAAATGATCACGTAATTCTTCCATTGCTGGATGGTGTTCCTTCGATGGATAATCATATGGAAGGTTCACAGCGTCTTCCGGATACATGTCATAGAATGAAGGGGGGGCAATGAGTGGGAAATGGGGAGGAAGATAACTCAGCCATAATACCCAGGGAGATTCTTGTTGTCTAGCCTCATCCGAAATAAAATCTATGGCAGCCTGTGTCTCCAACTCTGTACTGCGCGTCCAGAAATCGCCTGAGCCGACTTCCTCAAAGCGTTTCCGTGCCTGCTTCCGCTTTTGAACCGGCTCTCGATATAATCCCTCTGGATCGTTGCCCGTTTGGCGCAGATAACGCTGATCGGCAAAGCCATTGCTCTTTGAAGGGTCAAAATGCAGTTTCCCAACCGTTACAACCTTGACGCCCCGTTCATCCAGATAACTTCCCCAACTGCCGGGTGTCCCGCTATATGGCTTGTCATTGTCCCAGTATTCAATGTCGTGGACGTGTTGACCGGTCGCGAAACTCGCCCGACTCGGAATACAAAGAGGACTGTTGCAGTATGCATTGGTAAAACGTGTGCCTTCCTTGGCCAGTTCGTCCAGATTTGGTGTACGCACGATGGGGTGTCCAGCGCAACTCATAGCGTCACGGCGATGTTCATCGCTCATAATCAGTAGAACATTCAATCTTATGGGCTCCTTTGCTCGTTTTCAACTCTCCTGAGTCGTTCGTCGATGCCTGCCTATAATGATGCGCTATACACTCACTATGGTGGCAGAAGCGACTCAAAAGTGGTATGCCAGGCGATAACGTTGACACGCCGACTGCACTCTCACAAACACTGTGGCTACGTCAAATACAGAGCGACAATATATCATTGCTATCTCTAGCGCCATTCGATTACTCGTGTAATTATATTAATAATCATAAGATGGTTCTGTTTGTCAAGAGGATTATTACTAACAAATGGGGAGCAGTCAGGAGGAGGAAGGGGTCCTGAATAGATTTACTCCTTTTCCATGTTGGTTGGTCGTTTCGCCTTTGTGGTCCCAGTAATGGCGTTGGCAGGATCGTTCGTACGCAAGAAAGTTGTTCCTGCTGGTGCTGGCACGTTCCCAATCACAGGTCCGCTGTTCGTCTCATTACTCATTGGAGTGATCCTGATTGTGGGAGCCCTGACCTACTTCCCTGCCTATTCGCTGGGACCTATTGTTGAACATTTACACCTTACTGGCAAAATCATGCTATTTCATCATTCACTACTTGATAAAATCCTCCTTCGTTTTGAGATAGCGGCGAATCTTATTGCGGGCCAGATCTGTTCGCACAAAGCTCAGCCAATCGCGGGTCGGGTGAGCATTCCGATTGGTGACAATATCAACGATCTCACCATTCTTTAGCTCATAATCCAATGGGACCATACGCGATAGCAAACGCTCACCACCATCCGCCTCCGAGAAAATGCGTGCACCAGCACAATGATCCCCAATCTCGGAGTGAATACGATAAGCAAAATCTAACGGTGTAGAACAAACCGGTAAATCTTTGACCTCCCCTTCCAAGGTCAACACAAAAATCTGCTCATCGAAAAGCTCGTCTTTGACAGCCTCGACAAATTCAGCATTACTGACGTTCGAGATATGTAAATCCTGTTGCCACTCCGTCAACTGACGTAACCAGAATTGCAACTCTTTCGCTGATGCAGAAGCAGTATCACCAATATCTTTATAATGCCAATGCATTGCGACACCGTATTCAGCCATTTTATGCATCTCCTGTGTACGAATCTGGATCTCAACCAGTTGATTATTGAGGCAATATACAGTTGTATGCAATGCGCGATAGCCATTCGGTTTCTGGTTTGCGATAAAGTCCTTGAAGCGTCCCTCTTTTGGCTGCCAGAGACTATGGATATGCCCCAACGTGACATAACAATCAGTCGTTATATCGACCAGGATTTGAAAAGCCAATAAATCATGGGCCGGATGAACATCGGCGGCCTTCTTCAATTGTTCAAAAGCTTCGACGTTACCAACATTGCGCGAAATCTTTTTATAGAAGCTATAGGGATGTTTCACACGACCTGAGATTTCAGCACGCAGCCCAAGTGAGCCCATCTCCGAGCGCAATATCTCACAGACCCGATCAACATATGAGCACCACTGTTTCGCCTCCGCATCAAGGATGGTGCAGACCCAGTTATAGTGGTCTGGCTCAAGCACCTGGAAGGCGAGATCCTGCATCTCACTTTCAACACGGAACATCCCCAGCCGGCCTGCCAGAGGCGCATAGATCTCACGTAATTCCTCAGCTACCATCAGAATATCCTGCTCCTTTTGTGCCTCAGCCTGAGGATAATCTGGATTACATATCTGGCGCATCGCAAAAAGACGGTATGCCAGTTTCAGCAGAACGACACGAGGATCATTAGCCACAGCCACTAACATTTTACGCACAGTCTCTGACTGCTGACGACGCAGGGCCTCTCGAACACGAGGTTTCTTGCTCTCCATACTTGAGATACTGCCATCTTCCTCACGCTCCTTTTTGGTGGAAGAAAGCTGTTTTTTTTGAACTGCAAGCATAGCACCTGTAGTGGCTTTCAGCTTTTTCCGCTCCAGTATATTCAAGCTCGACATACTCTCTATCACACGTGCGATCGTACCACCCAGTGCATACTCAACCTGTTCAGGGAGCAAGAGTTTCAGCATCGACGGATTCAAAGACCAACCCTGCAGAAATACCGATGGCATCCACATGCATCATTTGCGCCAAAATTGTTGTCACGGCTAGCGCATAGTCAAGAGGAGGAACAGGACATAATGATGTCCCTATAATATCACCAGAGCTTTCCAGAGCAAGCTGATAGGCTTTTACTACCAGATCTATCTCATCCGGAGCCATATATTCACGAATAAGCTCAAGCAATTGCTCCATCACATTTGAATAAGGAGGTTCCACAAACTGTTGTTCTGCATTCTTATCCATCATACGCATCTATAACTATCTGCCATATCCTATTGAGCACATTCTGATTTTACTTACTGTAATATATGTACTCAATTTCTTATATGTTCACTTACCTAATGCTCAAGACCGTTCGTGTAAAGAATGACATGTTGGACACATCATACTTTTTGGCGGCAAAGTAGAGGGTATCCTTACCATAATTATGCTTTTCCAATTCTCATCCTTACATGGATATACATATTTTACATATTCATAAGGGATATCTCCAGGAGATTAAAAGTGGAGAAATGTTTGTTCTGACGCCAATACAGACACTCTACTGGCATTTTGATACTCACAGGCACTGGGCTTATTTTCCTATGGCTCGCTCCATACCTTCCAGAAAGTTAGGGGTCTGTGGTGCAATGGAACAGTGCGACCCGTTCATGCGAGACCGTGGCAACACGGGGGATGCGTGGCAAAGAAATTTGACAACTGATGATCTGATGGTGGGCGAAATTCCCACCCTGCGAGATGGAAGCAGACAGCGCTCTCCCCACGGTAGAGATTGGTCGTCAATCCGTGAAGCGGGAGAGAATGCGGCCTCACCATAATCCTGAGGTAGTGGTACAAATAAGTAGGATGGAGTAGACTCTGAAGGTCAATCCGTTTTCAAAAAGAGGAGCCTTCAATGGTGACACTCACCCTTCACTGTTCTCACTGTCAGAGCGACGCTCTCGTACGCAATGGTCACGCCCCCAATGGGAAACAATTGTATCGTTGTCGCGCCTGTGGACGTCAGAGCCGCCAGAATCCGGCTCCCCATGCCTATCCAGAAGCTCGCCGCGAAGAGATTCTGCGTGCCTACCAAGAACGCAGCAGCCTGCGCGGCCTCACGCGCACATTTGGCGTTTCTCGCACGACGGTGTCGAGTTGGATCAAAAAAAAGGTGCCCAACTTCCCCCCTTAAGCACAACGTTGGTCGCTCCCGATCCAGATGATCCGACATCCACGATACTGGAACTGGACGAACGGATGGGCTCGTTTGTGCTCAAAAAAACCAACGCCTCCTGGATTTGGATCGCACTCTGCCGCAAGACACGGCAAGTGGTTGCCTCTGCGGTAGGTGATCGAAGTAAAAAGACGTGTCAGCGGTTGTGGGAGGCTATTCCAGAGGGGTATCGCCACAGGCATTGCTTCACGGATTTCTGGGCGGCCTACCCGGCATTGCTTCCCGAGGAACAGCATTTCGCCGTGGGCAAAGAGACGGGAGAAACCGCTCATGTCGAGCGCTGGAACAATACGCTACGTCAACGCCTGGCTCGTTTTGTCCGCATGACGTTGTCCTTTTCCACGTCGGCGATCATGCACGAAACTTGCCTGCTCCTTTTTTTGCACCGCTACAATCGGGAGCGGGCTATCCTGTTCAAGTGAGCCACTACCGAACATACCACCTTCGACAGTTCGGACCTTCGCAGTCGTAATCCGCGCTTCACGTCAGAGGCTATCAAAGCCAATCAAGCGGTGATCGACCTGCTGGCCCGGATTGGAGAGCAGAAACAGGCGACGCCAGCGCAAATCGCACTTGCCTGGCTGCTCGCGCAGAAGCCGTGGATTGTTCCTATTCCCGGCAGTCGTAAGATCGAGCACCTAGAGGAGAACATCGGCGCGGTCCAGGTTGAGCTTACCGAAGACGATTTGTGCGAGATCGATCGTGTCATGGCCACTATCACAGTCCTGGGAGACCGCTACTAAATGACTACCGAGTGATCATGCGAAACAGGCGAGAAAGAAAATGATGACGGCATTAACGAACATGTCAACTCTTCTATTTACGATGGGGCGACGTTTCTTCCTGCGGGGTGCCCTCCTCAATCTAGCAAGTGTGGTTCTCGGTGCTCAGATGAGTGGCTGCGCCGAGTCTTCACCACGCCACGTGGAAGCGGGACCTACCTCGACCGGGAGCAAGGTCTTGTTGGTCTACTTCTCGCGGGCTGGCGAGAACTACTACTACGGCGGACGAACTGACCTCAAGGTGGGGAACACCAAAGTCCTGGCGGGCATGATCAGTCGGAGTATCAGGTGCGATATCTACCGCATCGCACCTGTCCATCCCTATTCTGACAACTATGACGAGACCGTCGAGCGCAACGTCCAGGAACAAAACGCCAATGCTCGTCCGTCCATCGCGAACCCGCTGGCCTCGATCGAACGCTACGACATCGTGCTGCTAGGCAGCCCTATCTGGAACGTCAGAGCACCTATGATCATGACGACCTTCGCCGAGAGCTTCGACCCGACCCGCCTGACGGTCCTTTCATATTTGTTAATAAGTGGTCACGCAACCACCGGGGTGGCAACCAGTCATTGGACGTATTGAAGATGGTTGTGTTGCAAAAACTATGACGAAGGCGGAGATGACGTGAAGAGTTCTCCTCGTTCGGTCAGGCGACCACTCCAAACAGCCTGGCAACCAAGGCAACCTAGCCTCGCACATCTCCTTTGTTCACCCCTTGCAGTTGTCCTTTTCTGATCATGTTGTATGCCTCATATCCCTGTAAGGTTCTGCTGGCTGTCTCGAAGGAAAAGAATCCCATCCCCGGCTTCGTCAAGCGTTGGGGAAAGGTTGGATGAATCGATGGTCTTGTTCAATCAGATTGTTGAGGTATTTCACCTGCCTCAATTCCACGTGGTCAGGCAGGATGCCAGCAGCTTTGAGATCAGCAATAGCTTTAGGATAGGCTGCGTTCTTATCGACGTTGATCACTCGAAGCGCTGATGTGGCGGGGTTGGCCGCAGTCGCGGGCAGGGCCATCTGTTCCTCGACTGGATGAGCTTGAGAATCTCCATCAGCGGTGGAATGCAGTGCTTTCAGGAAGAAACGTGTGGCCGCCTCGGCATCGCGTGTCGGACTCAAGAGAAACTCAAGCGTGTTCCCTTCGGAATCGATCGCCCGGTAGAGGTAGAATCAGACTTTCTTGATGTTGATGTATGTCTCATCCACTTTCCACGAGTCATTGCAGGCTTTGAGATGTGGTCGACAGCGCTTCTCCAGTTCGGGGGCATAGCGTTGTACCCAGCGGTAGATCGTGGTGTGATCGACGTGCAGCCCGCGCTCGAGCATCATTTCTTCCAAATCACGATAGCTGAGCGCATAGCGCACGTACCAGCGCACGCACAAAAGAATGATCTCAGCCTGGAAATGACGCCATTTGAACGGGGTTTGCTCAGTCATGATGACTCTTCTTGTGTTCTTTTCTCTCAACTGTAGTGCTCAGTCAATCTTTCTTTGCAACAGTCTTCTTTGAAGTGGAAGGCTTCTTTTTCTCAAGAGAGGGGTACAGGCGTTTGAGTTTGATGCGTGCATCAGCGGTGGTAAAACGCCAATTGACGGTGATGGCCTCCTCATTGCGGTTTTGTTGCCAGGTCAAGACCTCTCGCTCCAGTTCCTTCTGTGTCCCAATGCGGCGGGAAAGACATTGGCGTGCCAGAGCAGAGAGCTCAATTTCGGCCATATTCAGCCAGCTCCCATGGACGGGCGTATAGTGGATTTCCAATTTCTTGAGGAGGCGAAGGGCTTCCGACGGAGCAAAGGTGGAATACAAGGAAGATGGTGTGTGGGTGTTGAGGAAACCCCGCCAAGAGTTCCTTGACACATACCTTTCCTATCTCTTGGACGAAAAACATCCTAAATCGATCAGGAGAATCCAAAAGTGGAAGATGCCCATTCGGATGGAAAAGCTGCATAATAGATACCATTTGTAACAACAGGAAGGTCTCTGAGACGTATTGGTTTGCAACGTTTCAGAGACCTCACTCGGAAGCTCTATCTCTACCGTTTGCGTGTCATCGCATGCTCGGTAACAACCAAGAAGAAAGGAATGAACTGGAGCCAAGTCAGAATGCCGAAGAGCGCGAGAGCTATCGAAAGTCCAAAGATTTGAGCCATGAGTCCGCCGAGCAGTGGGCCAAAGGCTGACGTACCAATTGAGAGCATACGGGAAGAAGCGTTAATACGTCCCTGTAATTCTGAGGGAACAATGCGTCCTTGCAAGCTTGCGGCGGCGATCGTCCACATTGGCGCTCCTACACCGCCGAAGAACATCGCTCCCCCAATCAGCCAGAGGTTATGCGTTACGGCTGGCGTTGCAAACATCAGACCGTTGCCAAAGATGTTGAGGCCAATTGCCCAACGTCTCCCCAGCCACCTTTGCGTTGGCAGGGTCAAAAATGCACCTGCGATGCTCCCAATGCTGATGAGCATCAACATGACACCATAAGCAGGGGTAGTCAGGCCAAGAGGGCCTGGCGCAACTGCATAAAGCACCAGCACGACGAGGTATCCACTCCAACAAGCATTAATGATTCCTGCCATCAGAGCGATCGTCAGAAGCAAGCGCTCATTCCAGAGATAACGTAACCCCTCTAGGACATCCACGTTGAGATGTCCTCCCATGGAATGGCTAGGTTCCGTTTCCGCTTGTGTTGGCATTATCTCTGCGACCACATCCTTCTCTGAATATGCCCTGTTTCTGCGGAAGGGGGAACGCAGTACGCCTCCGCCTAGGCAGAAGAGTGCAACAAGTGCGACTCCTGCGCAGAGGCCGCTGATGCTCATTGAGAGCACCATACAGATACTCACAAAGAGTGCGCCCAGTGGATCGACCAGCAATCCAAGGATGTTCTGCGCTCCGACCAGCAGTGTGTTCGCACGTTCCAGTTTTGCTTGAGGCATGACCATCGGCACTGCTGCGGCGAGTGCGGGCTCTTCCACCGTTTCGGTGGTACCCAGAAGAAGTGCCAGTACATACAGGAGTGGCAAGGTGACGGATCCTATGAGGGCTGCTACGATGGCAAGAGTGAAAGCCACCACACGCACAGCCGTGGTTGAAATCAAGATCAATCGCCGATCATAACGGTCTACCAGGACACCAGCAGGCAAACCTACTATGAGTGCGGGAAGAAGTTGGGCAAAGCCTACTCCTGCGACCAGCAGAGGCAAACGCGTCAGATGGGTGGCGAAGAGTGCCAGCGCCAGGCCCATTGTTCCATATGCAAAGTAATTTGCCCCCGAGACCGTCCAGAGTGCGAGGAAACGTGCCCATACATAGAATCGATGATCGACAGAGACATGCTGAAGTGTACCTTTCACATCACCATCATTATTCGAATTAAATTCAAGGGTACAACAAACTTTATCCCTCTCAACGGAAGCGGATTGACGTGCAGATTTTTTTGAAGACATAAAAGAGGTTCTCCATTCACTACAGAGACAGCTAGCGCAAAAACGTTTAGCTGTTTGCTTCTTTCTCAAGCAGGTGTAGCGCAAGGTAGCCCTGATAAGAGAAAATCCCTTGAGAGATCTTTGTCTGTGAGGCTATTGCCTGTATCAGGGACTACCATTGAATGGAAAACAAGATGATGACTCACCGCATGCTGAGTACGTTCCCCTTTTTCTTGAGCACAAGTATGCTGATCTTCTTGTACTCTACCATACAGGGAGGAGAGAGACAAGATCTGATCAGTTTGGTGTCTCTTCTGCCAACAATGGAGGCTGTACGACGATGAGTCGCGTCGCACGCTTGCGCCGTGAGTGTGAACCACGAGAAGCAGCTTGGATTATCACGAACCATTCGACAGCATCTCTCGGCCAAAGTTCTAACTGCGGACTTTGATAGGGATGATCATAGAGACGGGGATTGCCAACTCGTAAGAGATGTTTGTCATCTGGTTGGAATTCTACCGCGTATTTCGCCAGAGGATGCTCTCCATATTCCAGCGCCAGTGTATCCTGGAATATGTTTATGAGCACCTTCCTACCGGCTAATCCGCGCTCACCGTAGAGTAAAAAATTCCGAAAGCGAGCGTAGCCCACCGAAGTCAGTGTTCTCGTCTCACAAATGGCCGAAAAAGCACGATACATGTAGTCCGGTTCAAATTGTTTCCCTGTGACCCAACCAAGGACTTCGGCTGGTGAGTGTCGTCCATCCTCTCGCCTATCGTGCGCCAGGTGTTTTTGATAATTATAATTGAACACCCATTTTTCATGTACAGCGACGAGATCCTCCCAGGTTTGTGCTGTCTCAAAATACCAATCTGCCATTCGCCTTTGCACATTAAAGGACGTTTCTATAAGGTTTTGCCAACTTTGCCTCTTCTCAATCTCTTTCTTCTCGATGCCGAAAGCGGAGTAGACATGCATTCCACGGTGATCGCGAAATACCCCACCATGATCGCTCACCAGCACTTGAGGGCATCCATGCTTACGAATCGCCGCGTAGAGTACAGAGATGTATTCCTCAAAGTTTTGGCGACGGGGGTCACAGCAGAGGCAAGAATCGCTCGTGAATAGCCCTCTAAAATGCTGATACAGTAGATCATTCCTCCACCGATGTGGTGCATATCAAGGTATCTTATATCCACAAACCAGTACTGATGACGATATTCGGATTGGAATGGGTGCTCTCTTTTTGGTGGTGGCCCTTACGAGGCATCTGGAGGTGATAGAGTTCCCAATTCAGTGCTATGATGCGTCCACAGGTTCGTGGGGAAAGCTTGATTCCCAGTTGTTCCAATGCCGCGCTCACGCGGTACTCGCCAAGCTCAGGATTGATTTGTATTTTTCGCACTTCTTGTATTGCCCGAAGTGTTGTTTTCGTCGCAGGCTGATGAGGCCGATTTGACCTGTTCACGAGCCCAGCGAACTGTTCTTCGATCCAACGCTTCAATGTTGTGTAGACCGTTTGCCGCGATGTGCCCAGATAGCCTGCAATTGAGGTGGGTGTCCAACCCTCTGTGTGAAGTTTCACGATTGCAAGCCGCCGTTCGCGTGGGTCAATCATCTCTGAGAACAGTGGAAAGCGGCGTGTGGTGCAAGATGGTTTAGGACCATTGGCAAGGGTCAACTTCACGGTTTGTGCTGATGGTCTTCGACCAAACTGGATATATATGATTTCGAGCAATCTCATCAACATGATGCTGAGGATACTCAGTGTGGAGATTAACAATGGCCTGACGGATGGGAGGTGGAAGGATTCGCTTATCTACATTGGAAACTGGTGGTGGAGGCTCTGGTGGAAGCAGACTTGCCATGCCCAAAGCATCAAAGAGGTTGGCCTGATAATAGATGGTACTACGTGGTTCTCCTGTTTCTGCCGCTCGTTCCTTTACACTAGTCCCCCATAAAATCACTGGCCGAATGAGTTCATACTTCATCTGCGCAGTATCTTTGAGCAGTGGTCGAATGTATGACCACTCATGGGTAGGTTCTCGGTGCTCGTATCTGCGTTTAGGCATAACTCTCCTTCCAGGATCCGTATTCCGATGAAAATCCTTATGAACTATTCCCTTTTAACTATCTTATTCGGCTTATATTGTCCTGATAATGATTTTCGTCCAAGAGATAGGAAAGGTATGTGTCAAGGAACTCCTAGCGGGGCTTCTCCTCCTCCTCCTCCTGGTCTGTCGATGAAACCTCCGTCAAAGTCCATGGGAAGTAGTGCTATTTGTATCGTGCGATCGACCACGATGGCAATCTGGTGGATTCCATAGGAAGCGAGAAGCGAAAGATGGAGGCAGCCAAGCGATTTTTCAAGCAGGCTGTTGCCGTGGTTGGCCATGTCCCCGAGTAGATAACAACGGATGGGCATCTGTCCTATCCACGAGCAATTCGCGAGACAATAAGCAGTGACGTACACCATCGGACGAGTAAATACCTCAACAATCGGTTGGAACAAGACCACCGTGGCATCAAACAACGATACTACCCGATGCGCGGTTTTGGAACCATTGAAGGAGCGACACGCTTCTGTTGTGCTTTCGACGAATTGCGCAAGTATCTCCGCCCCCGCCACACTATGGGCGAAGTGGTCGCTCTCCTGGAACAACGACAGGTTTTCCTCCAGCGTCTTGCCGCTTTACAGACAATGATACAAGCAGCCTCGTAGGTCCATGAGTGAGAGGTGAGCATCCCATGCGTCCAGTACGCTTTTCTGTGATCTCAGTTCTGACAGAACCCTTGGCGGCATTTTGGCGGCATTCGCACCATCCAGCGCCCTCATCACATCACGCATAGGGCCATTTCCAACGTTCGTGATTTCAGGGGCAACATGGTTATAGAGAGTTCAGGGAGAATGAAATAGCCTTGGCGCTTGCCCCTTAAGGTATTCGCCTGCGCCTCTGTATAACGGTTGTTGAACTACGCAAACAAGAAAGAATGTCGATACATACCTCTAGCCTTCATACGAATATGGCACTATGGCATCTTCACATGAGATGAATGTTGCTCTGTACGAGCCAAAGGGAGATAAACCATGGAAAACCAAGAAATTCGGGCAGCTCTGGATCGGCACTGGGCAGCCTCCGCAGCTGGGGACATTGAAGCGGAACACGAGATCTATCACGACGACGTCCTGGTCGAGTATCCTCAGTCGGGCGAGCGAATCCGCGGTCGCCACAACATTCAAGCCCTTCGCGGACACCACCCGGCGAAGCTGGGCTTCGCCATCCGGCGCGTCCTTGGGATCGGCGATCTCTGGATCACCGAGTACGTGCTCAGCTATAACGAGCAGCCAACGCAAACAGTCAGCATTATGGAGTTTCGCGATGGCAAGGTTGCCCACGAGACGCAGTACTTTGCCGATCCGTTCGAGGCACCTGCCTGGCGAGCTCAGTGGGTCGAGCATCAGGAGAAATGAAACACCTCTCCTTGTTGGAGATACTTCCAGCTGGAAGTGTACCCAACACAAACACCTAAAAACGGTCCAGCCTGTTGAAAAAGTCCAAGTAATCTGATCTTTTTGCTTGTGACACACAAAATGTGAGCGTAACTGATTGCATAATTGTCAGGCATGCTCATCCATGGACGACTTTTCCAACAGGCTGGTTCGTTTGCCGCGACTGACAGATGTGTTAGGTCATAAGGCTTATGCTCTCCTCACGCGCAAGGGCATAAGCCTTAGGGGAGTGCTACAGCGGGCGCTGGTGCAGGGCTAGCATTGAAGAGATCGAGGCCACCGATGTCGTGTACCCAGACTGCGTCCGTGCTTCTGACTTACCAAAGATACGGCACCAGGCGATAGCGCACCCTCTGCTCGTATTCTTTATACCCTGTCAAATCTTTCTCCAGGAGCTTCTCCTCGTCGAGAATTCTCCATGCCAGTACAGGGATGGTGATAGCAAGCATGACGAGTCCCCACCAGGAACCGAGCGCGAGCGGGATGCCGATGATCATGATCACGTTTCCCAGGTACTGGGGATGTCGAATGTGAGCGTAGAGACCGGTCGACATCACTTTCTGACCCTCAACTACCTCGATCGTAGCACCTCCATAGCTGTTGTTTCCTCTGAACGAGAGAAAGGGGATGAACAGGCCAAGCACGACTAGCGCATCTCCAAGCACTGAGATCGCCGGCGGTACCGGAGACCAGGCAAAGCGATGATCGAAGGCGCTAAATACCAGTACGGCGAGAGTGCTGAGCAGCGCGATGGATATGATAATGTTTTGCGTCAGGCTCTGGTCCGCAAATCCCATCTTCTTGCGCCTCGCAAGGAGAGTCGGGTCTTTCAGATACAGGTAGACGCCGATTGCATTCGTTGAGAGCATAAAGACGATGATAAAAACCCATGCCTGCCAGTAGGCCAGCGTCCACGCTGAGAGAAACAGCAAAAGCCCCAGCGCGATCAAACCAAGAAAAGTTAATGCTGTTGTTTGAATGACGAAAGTTTTCATGATGGTTTACTCCTTTTCTTTAAGAGTCCTCACATCGAAGGAGCAGACGGGTTCTGCCATCGTGAGAGCGCTGCGAGCCAGGGGTTCTGCAAGCACCCCGACTTTGCCCCGAGCAGCCGTTCCAGGGCATCAGCCGTCGCTACGGTCATCTGAGTGATCAGGGAGGGATCGGCGGACTGGCCTTGCTCGGAGAGGAACGCATCGGCAATGGCATCTCCAAAATCCTGGCGTAAAGCGATCATCATCCTGGCCGTCTGATCAGGGTAGGCAGTCGTGAAGACGCCTTCTGCGACTCCCTGCCGGATGATCTGCGAGAGATAGGGCACATAGCGTTTCATGCCGTCTCGCAAGAGCTTGCGGTGAACAATGGCGTTCTCGTCAGCATACCAGAAGTGCGTGAATGTGAGCACAAAGCTGCGATGGGCTCCTTTCCATTGGTCCAACGCGGAAAAGTAACGTAAGAGCTTATCCAGGGCAGAAAGAGTGGGATCTGCGAGAATGGGGATGATGAGCTGTTCCATCTGTTCTCCCATGCGCTCGACCAGCGCCCCAAGCACGGCTTCCTTGGAGTTGAAGTAGTGGTACACCGTCCCTTTGGCAATCTGAAGTTCATCCACAATATCCTGGATCGTCATCTGCTCATAGCCTTTGGTCACCATCAATCGCTCGGCGGCATCGAGAATCTCGTTGCGTCTCACGACAGGATCTTTGACAATACGCTTCATGTTTTCCTCACATTTAA
Organism: uncultured Chloroflexia bacterium; assembly: GCA_963699315.1. Classification (GTDB taxonomy): domain Bacteria; phylum Chloroflexota; class Ktedonobacteria; order Ktedonobacterales; family Ktedonobacteraceae; genus Dictyobacter. The sequence goes on along the minus strand of OY969433.1, from coordinate 16,997 downwards.
CAAATGACCGACGGTCAGTCAATACTAAAAAGTAGTATAGATCATACATGGGCAGTTGTCAAGGATAGGTCAGAGAATACATCTCTCTGTGCTTGCGAGGCGTTCTCGGAATCGACCGGTTTTTGAGGTATATTGAAGAGTAGCAAAACCGTTCCAGCCTGTTGAAAAAGTTCTTGCTGAGCTTGTGAGAATGCTTGAGGTTGGTTCCATCTGGTCTCGTTGTGAGAAACAAACGAGCAAGGAAAGGAAAAGAGGCAGCACGCTGCAAAAGAAAGGGATGTGATTGACAAAGAAGGAGCACGTGCGATGTAATGGAGGAGGAGGTACAAGCATCATGATGGGTTTGAAAGAGCGAGCGTTTGCTCCGTTGGTTGCAGTCTCTCTGGAAGCATTGGTTCCTCCAGACCATTTTTACCGGTACCTACAAAAGGTTTTAGATCTTTCCTTTGTGTACGATTTGGTGCGCGAGTCCTATGCCGTTGTTGGACGCCCATCGGTTGATCCAGTCGTGTTCTTTCAGCTCCAGTTAGTGATGTTTTTCGAAGATATCCGCTCGGAGCGCCTGCTGATGCGTCAAGTCGCTGATCGCTTAAGCGTGCGCTGGTATGTGGGGTATGATCTGGATCAACCGTTGCCCGATCACTCCAGTCTCAGCAAGATTCGCACTCGCTACGGCCTAGAGGCCTTTCGGCGCTTCTTCGAGGCCATTGTCGAACAATGTCACCAAGCCAAGTTGATCTGGGGCAAAGAGTTGTATTTTGATGCCACGCACATCGATGCCAACGCCGAAGCGAGAAGTCCATGGTACCTACCAGCGAACGGCGGACATGCGGATCAGCACGACCGATCCCGATGCCACACCTATGCGGCTCAAAGGGGGCGGAACACATCTGGGCTACCATACTCATTACGTGGTAGATGGTGGCAAAAGTCGGATTATCCTGTCGGTGCTTGTCGTGCCAGGGGAGGTCAACGACAATCAGCCCATCCTCGATCTGATCTGGCGGATGGTGTTTCGCTGGCACATCCGGCCTTTCTAGGCGACAGGCGACATGATGTATGGAACGATTGAGATCATCAAAGCCTTGGAGGACGCTCATATCCGTGCGTCTATTCCTGTCGCTGAGAGAGGGCAACGTCCGGACTATTACGGATCAGCGCAATTCACGTACCCACGGGATGCGCAACGAGCTACCCCTTTTTGCTGAATTGGCTCCCGAGCAGGCTTTCTGGTCACCAGCTCATGTGCTGAGACGCTGAAAAAAAGGAGCAGAACCTCTCTGCTCTCATGAATTCGTCAGAGAGAGAAAAAGGTCGTCTTGGTTGTGCGCGCTCTCTCTCAGTTTCCTCCTACCGCCCATCGCTGGTGAGAAAAGCGGGAACGCCTGCTATCTCGAGACGTTGCCGTGGTGGGCCATGCCAGGTATTGCGTGCACGTCTGTCCTGCCAACTCCAGCGTTCGTGCGAACGCAGAGCACGAGGAGATCTGGCAGGAGGGAGCACGCGTTGTTGGGCCGCGTCGGTGGGAAGAAGCTCAACCCGTTGTTGTTGCCAATGCGCGATCCATTGGCGCCGAATAGCACGTGCCGCGATATCCACCCACCGCAGTGGCCCCAGCGATACGGGACTTTCAACAGTAGGTTTTTTCATGAGGCCGCCTCCATGACTGGTTGATGAGCGTTGCGTTTGATGTTGAACGTTCGCAGGGCCGGTGGAGCGCACGGCTAGGGTTCGGGAACAAAGCGGCCCAAGAGCAGACCTTCACCTCGAATGAGCGTCCCCACAATGAGGATGAGTCCACGTGCATAGCAACTGATCATCCGAGGTCGTGATCGACCAGTTGCTGTGCGACGAGCCACATGCAACGCCGGCAAGGCTTTCAGACTGCTGACTGGCAATGTGGCATCGGCCTGACCTCCCACACTCACCGCCCATAACGTCGCTACCGCGATCGCCAGCCAGAGTCTCTCCGCACGCCGTGGGTCTACCATCCCACGCCCGGTGCGCTCGACAAACTGATGTGGTTCTTCGCTACGCTCGACAAACTGATGTGGTTCTTCGCTACGCTCGACAAACTGATGTGGTTCTTCGCTACGCTCGACAAACTGATATGCTTCTTCGCTACGCTCGACTCGCCCATAAGGATCTGCTGTTCGCCTATTTCCCCGTCTGGTATGGCGACGAGAACGCCATCATGCGCCACAAGCTCTACCGGGCCCGCGTCAAACGGCTTGCCCCCTGGCTGGAGAAGATCATCCAGGAGGGGGTCGAGGAGAGCGTCTTCCAGAGTTCCTATGCTGACCAGACGGCCAGAATGATCATCGCTCTGCTGGAAGACATCGGCTATGCCAGCGCCGATCTGCTGCTGGTGGACTCACCCTCGCCGCAGGACCGCCAGCGTCTCGAACGCATCGTCAGGGCTCGCACCGACGTGCTAGAACGCCTGCTGGGAACTCCGTCCGGCTTGCCTGCAATCTGCGGCACGAGAAAGGCTGGCGCAGTGGTTCGCCACGCCAACCGACTCGTAGAAGATCTCATGCGTTTGGTAGACGCGTGGTAATAATACATAGCTTTGAAAGAGGTGACATATGACTCTCGCACTAAAAGCGTTTATCTGGCTGGTGTTTGGCGTTGTGATCACAGCCCTGCCCCTGTTTCTCGCACGGGCACCATCACCTGGCCTGCTGGCTGGATCTACCTGATCCTGCTCTACGGCTGGCTACTTATCGGCATCTTGTTGCTGCTCAAGTACAATCCTGGCCTGCTGGCCGAGCGCATAAATATCTCCCCACCGAATCAAAAAGCCTGGGATAAGGCGTTTGTGCTGCTGCTCGACGTGTTCTTCTTTGCCTGGATGATTCTGATGCCGCTCGACGCCGTGCGCTTTCACTGGTCGTGGATGCCGCTCTGGCTCCAGGTGGTTGGGGGCATTGCGCTGGTGGTCTCGTTCGTGCTCATGTCCCTAACATTCCGGGAAAACTCGTACCTCTCGCCGATGGTGCGTGTTCAAGAGGAGCGGGGGCAGACGGTGATCTCCACCGGACCCTATCATCTCGTGCGCCACCCCATGTACGCCGGTGGTCTCTTCATGTTTCTCGGCACGCCCCTGCTGCTGGGCTCCTGGTACGGCCTGCTGCTGGTCGTGCTCTTCCTTCCCGCGTTATTTGTACGAACCGTGCTGGAGGAGCGCACGCTGCGCCAGGGGCTGTCCGGTTATGAAGATTATATGAAGCAGGTCAAATATCGCCTCGTCCCGTATATCTGGTGATGGAGGCGAGCTAATGTATCGGCCAATAGCACAATTGAGCCTGCCAACTTTATCGGCCGATACATTACAGAGTTATAAAAGGGCCAGATGGCTGATTAGCGTTAAGATTGGTCCAGAGGTTGAGGGCTTGCTGAGATATCTCCCGGATAACGAAATGGTAGGAATTAGAGCAAATTACTGACATTCCGCACCTGATTTTTTAAATTCAAGCTACAGGCCAAGTTATATTGCAGAGATGAAGAACATCTCTGCGTTTTGAAACAGCCTGGGAAGCCAAATCAAAATTTCACTGCGGAATGTGGGAAATTACTCTAATTCCTACCATTTCGTTATCCGGGAGATACCTCTTACACATTCGATACCAGATTTGTGCCGAAGAATGAGCACTGAATTTACAAAAACGGTGTATGACAATCTGCATGGAGAGCGGATTCTTTACCTCTTATCAGCCGTACTATTCAACATTTAGGGCAATTATGCAAGTTTGAGGGCAAAACCTGTGCACATTTCGGGTCATTTACCAGATCTCGTGGTAAGAGCCATGCGCCAAAGGCGCACTACCCAGAATGAAAACATGCTACAACAAGAGGAGGGAAGATTCCGGAAAGAGGACGGAGGGCATTTTCATGTCATGGAACTGGGGTAAGGTAAGATGGAGTTGCCCCGTTTTTGGAGAGGATGCAAACGGAAAAGGTGCGTCAAAGAAGATGCATCAAAAATGAGAGAATTGACGTTTAGACTAACCAGAACAAAAGGCCCCCCAACCTTGCGGAGGGCGGCCTGATTGAGTAAAGTTACTGATAATCAAACAAAGGAACTTTACTCATATGGATAATAACACAATGCGGGACTATCGATACGACATCTATGCTCGACTTTGTACATTTTTGGGGAAAGAATCAGGCATGAAAACCTTTTGAGGTAAGATAGAAGCTGACTAAAGCAAATCTGACCCAGGAGGATGTTCATGCCCCTTCCCGATCCCATTATAGAAGTTTTGACCGTCTTTCGTCCATTGTTTACGGCCCCAACGTGGAGGAAACTCATGACGTTATTAACAGGAACGCTCCTAGCGCAGGGCCGTCGTACGGTGACAGCAGCCCTGCGTTCCACCGGCAACGATCAGGCAGGCACGTGGAGCACCTTTCATCAGGTCCTCAATCGAGCACGCTGGTCCCCATTAGCGGTGAGCCGCCAGTTGCTCTTGCTCATTGTCGAGACCTTTGTGCCAGCCGGAGCGTGTGTCGACCTCGTTATTGACGAAACGCTCGAGCGGCGGTGGGGCAGCAAGATCAGCAAACGGGGGCATTACCGTGATAGTGCGCTCTCCAGCCGAAAACGCTCCGTGAGCAGCCCCGGCTTGCGATGGATCGTGATGGCTGTGGTTGTTCCCCTACCTTGGACCAAGCAACGCTGGGCCTTACCTTTCTTGTGCGTCCTTGCGACGACCCCAGAAGTCAGTCAACAGCTCGGCAAGCAACACAAGACGGTGGGCATGTGGGCCCATCAGATGGTGAGTGTGGTCCGCCGTTGGCTGCCTCATCACTCCATCAAGCTGATGGGCGATACCGCCTACACCGTTTTGGAACTGGGTCTGCATGCACAGGCGCAACAGGTCACCTTGATCACCACTGGTCGGTTGGATGCGGTGCTCCATGAGCCACCGCCAGAACGCACCCAGCACACGATTGGTCGTCCCCGTGTCGTCGGCAAACGTCTGCCGAACCTGGAAACGGTCTTACAGGAGCCACACACGCAGTGGCAGGAACTCACCTTGGACTGGTATGGTCAAGGGCAGCGAACCTTGGAGATGAGCACTGGCACAGCCCTATGGTATCGTTATGGATCTGATCCTTTGCCCATCCGTTGGGTCCTGACGCGTGATCCATCAGGCAAGCATCCCCCCAAAGCGATCTTTTCCACCGACCCCACCCAGACGGCAGAACAGATCGTCAAAGACTTCATGAAGCGCTGGAGTTTAGAGGTGACCTTTGAGGAAGGACGTGCCCATATGGGCATCGAGACCCAACGTCAATGGTCGGATCTAGCGATTGAGCGCACGACCCCTCTCCTGTTTGGCCTCTACAGTCTGGTGATTCTCTTTGGACACGCATTGCATCCTGATGGGCAGATTTCGATCACCCAAGCGGCGTGGTATCGCAAGCCAACTGCGACTTTTCGCAATGTGCTCGCGGCCGTCAGGCGATCTCTGTGGGGCATGGAGACTTTTCCCACATCACGTACTCATCCTGATGTGGTTTTAGTTCCCCGCTCAACACTTGAGCGGTGGTCTGTGGCCATCTGTTAGCGTGTTGGAAATGTACAAAGTCGAGCTATGACTGTTTTCTGAAAGCGCGAGATGCCCTGTTCAATACCATTGATGCTCTGATGACAGAGACACAAGCGCAATCGTTTCCTGAACTCACGCAATCGCTCTGGTTTGAACGGAAATGGCCCAGTTTGTATGAGGCATTTGAAGATGGGCGTATTGATGCCCAGTATCTGCGAGAAGTCTTCGCACGCTACCTGCCGAAACGTGATGCAGGCAAGTGGCAATGGGTAGGAATCGATGCCAGCAAAATTGCACGCCCAGATGCAGTAACCTCGGCGGATAGAACAGCTCAATACGTGCACAACCTGCCAGAATGCAAGAAACCGATCACGTTTGGCTGGAACTATTCGACGGTGGTGGCTCTGCCAGAACATCCCAGTAGTTGGACCTATCAACTGGATCAAGAACGCGTCACATCGGAGACGACGGCCATTGAGGTCGCCTGTACTCAGATCAAACGTCTGATCCCCCACGTACCCAAGAAGTCCATTGTGGTGCTGGACCGAGGCTATGATGCCAACTGGTTGTGGTGTCAATGCAGTGGGCTGGGTATTGGGGTGCTGTGGCGCCTCAAAAGCAATCGCTGTTTGTATCGACCGGCTCCTCCTCCAACCAAGAAAAAAGGGGCCCCACGCAAAGATGGCGCCAAGCTGCAACCAAAAGACAGTACCACCTATGGCGATCCCGATGGCACTTGGAACGGAACCGATCAGAAGGAGCGCCCGGTGGAAATCACCTGGTGGAAGCATATGCATGTCAAACAAGCACGCTATCTGGATATGACGATCATTCGTATTGTGCGCCCTCATGCGACCAACAAAGAGCGCGATCCGCGTGTGAGCTGGTTTGCCTGGATGGGAGATGCATCGGTGGATATCGGGCAGATTGGCTTGGGATATGCTCGCCGTTTTGGGCAAGAGCACGGCTACCGCTTTGACAAGCAGGAATTGTTGTGGGAGCAGCTTCGCCTGCGCACACCGGAACAATTTGAGCGCTGGACTCAAATCGTGGCCATTGTTCACAATCATCTGGTGCTGGCTCGTGATCTGGTTGAACCCGAACTGCATCCGTGGGAAAACAAGCAATGCCAGCCAACCCCGCAACAGGTGCGACGTGGGATGCACAAATTGTTGCCACGTTTGGGTACCCCTGCCAAGGCACCACAACCTCGCGGAAAATCGAAAGGCCGCAGGAAAGGAGCGCACGTGAAGAAGGCCAAGCGATTTCCTGTCATTCGTAAAACGCCAAGGGTGCCTCAACTTGTACCATCCTGACGGCCTTAGGAACATATTTGTAACAGTTCTTTCTTTTTAACAGAACTTCTCTGAAGTTCTGGAAGGTTCTTTTAGTCCAAACGTCAAACTACATACGAATATTTGATTTCACGCACTACGCAATTCGTAATATCTTAACATGTTATTTTTGAAAAGTTTCTATTACCATAATCCCTCAGTAAAATTAGGAAAAGGATTCCACGTGAATCCAAAGTAGACACCTCTGTGCAGTATTTTTGCTTGGACAAGCATATACGTAATATTGTATAGTCCACCCACACCAAGCATTTCTACTAAGAATGATGCTACACTTCCGATAGGACCCCCAATGAAAAAGGCTATTGTATCTAATGCCGCGGCGAGTTCTATAGGAGAAGCCATCTCTGCAAACAACCACCAACTCGCATCGGCATAGGTAAAATAAAGAACCGTTCCTCTTACAGAAAGTGCCCCGCTCGGATCAACCTCATTGATGGGATCATTATTGGCATAGATATACGGGTTGGCCTTGGTGGCCTCCTGCAAACTGCCTCCTATCGGCGTGGCCTGCGTCCAGCGTCCCACACGCGGATCGTAGTAACGGATGCCGAACTTGATAAGCCCAGTGGTTGCATCGGTGTAGCCACCCGCGTAGCCCCAGGGATTGATCACGCCACTCTGGACACTTCCTCCACCGACGTTGCCGAAGGGATCATAGCCATAGGTTGCTACCAGGTTTCCTGTACTATCAGTCATGCCCACAATAGAGCCGAGTCCGTCGAACAAGTAGTAGTAGACGTTGCCAGCAGTGGTGCGCTCGCTATTGAGCATCCCACCACTACTGCGCACATACTCGTTGGTGTTGGTCGCCGAGGTTTGCTCCGTGCTCAAGCCTAAACTCGTATACACAGCAGCGTTACTACTGTTGCTGACCCGATCAGTCTGATCGGTGCCACTGTAGCCATAGTTATAGCTGCTTGATGAACCGGTCGCTGTGCCGGTGCCACTGATATCCTGATTAGCCGTGTTATAGGTGTGTGTCTGAGCGTGGCTCAGCGGTCCCGCACCAGAGGTCCCATTGGTGACGGTGGTTAGGTTGCCATTGCCATCGTAACTGTAGGTGGCACTGCCAGCATTCGTCCCCAGGGCTATTTAATTTTCCCCAGAGGTCCCAACAGCCAAACAAAAGGATGAGAACCTGTTAGAGTGAGATTACCAAAATCCACGAAACGAGGACTCATCCAAGATGAACTATACCATGATACAAGAAGCCAGGGAACTGGCCGGGTGGAACCCAGAGAGCGAAGCGCTCTCCGTCTATCAAGCGCTGATGAACCTGACCGACACCCGAGGAAAGAAAGGAAAGCGCTATTCGTTAGCACTCGTCTTGACCTGCATTCTCCTGGCAAAAATGGCGGGAGAAACGACCTTACAGGCGATCACTGATTGGATTCGATACCGCAGCCCCTGGTTGCAACAAGTCTTGCCTGAAACACGAGCGACGTTCCCTTGTGTCGCCACGTATAGTAACGTGTTGCGGTCGATTGACCCAGCCCAGGTCACGCAGGTGCTCATGGATCTCTTGACCCGTGTGCGGGCCGAGAAACGAGCCGAGGGAGAGCAAATGCATGTGATCTTAGATGGCAAGACCTTACGCGGAACGCAACAGCATCTGGCCGAAGATCAAAAGAAAATGCACCATGTCAACCTCTACGAGGCCAAGACCGGGGTGGTGCTTAAAGAACACATGGTGGCCGAAAAAGAGGGGGAATTGACCCAGGTGAAGGCATTTCTCACGCCGCTGCTGCTTCAAGGACGCATCATCAGTACCGATGCTCTCTACACCCAAAAAGTTTTTTGCCAGGAAGTCATCGCTTCTGGAGGAGACTATCTCACCTTTGCGAAAGGGAACCAACCAACATTGCAGGAAGATTTGCGCCTCTTCTTTGATGAACCCCCTCTTGATTGCCTTGATTGGCGGATGGGCTCCATGCTCGACAAAGGGCATGGACGACTCACGATGCGCCAAATCCAGGTCTCTACCGAACTCAATGACTTTCTGTCCCACGACTGGTACCAGGTCGGACAGGTCTTTTGTTTACGCCGACGGGTTGAATACCCGTTGAAATGCACGCAAGAATATGTGTATGGCATCACCAGTCTCACTCCCAAACAAGCCGATCCCTTGCGCCTGCTCGAATTGATTCGCGACCACTGGGCGATCGAAAATCGCTTGCATTACCGTCGCGATGTCACGCTTGCTGAGGATGCGTGTCAGGTTCGGAAAGGATCAGCTCCTCATGCTCTTGCTGCCCTCAATTCTTTTGTGCTGGCTCTCTTTGATTTCCTTCGCGTTCCCAACGCCAAGCAGCACATGAGATATCTGGATGCTGAGCCTCGTCGGGCTATTCAATTCTTACTCTCATCTCTGGCCGAAAATTAAAAAGCCCTGTGGTGTGGGGTGTCATTCATTTTTTTGCAGACACCTCAAGACGAGCTTTGTGCGAAAAGGTCTGTCGTCCCCAACGTTTTTGTCCTTCGGTACGTCCTTTGGGTTGTAGGGGTGAGGGCACCTGTTTGGGTACAGGCATGAGCAGATACCAACGGATCATCTGCTCTTTGAGCTTGTGCAGCAGATGCGCTCGTCGTTGTTGGGCTCGCTGTTGCCGCTGGATGTGGTGATGTTCTTTTCTCCACTGTTGGTGCTGTTCCCAACCCTCCTGCCACCGATCATTGTAGAGCTCATTGCGTAAAGCGAGCATCGGGTTGACATTGGAAGCTTCCCAATGCATGCCTGCCCCCTTGAGTCGGGCTTGCATGACGGCTTTATTGGCACTTTCCACCATACCTGAGCCAATGGGCCAGCCCTGTGCTTGGAAGCGTGGATAGTCCATCTGGGCTTGTCGTTTTCCAAAATAGCGCCAAGCATCGAGAGCCGCCGGAGAGCAACGATAGTGCTTCCACCAGTTGATATGCTCCATGAGACGCTTTGGGCCATGATGTTTGAGTTGATGAAGCAGCACCGGGAGCCAGCATGCGGGCACATGGTACCCTGCTTCTCGTCCCTCTTGGGCGATATTGCCCAGGTACTCGGCAGCATGGGCGAAGTCGAGAATGCGCACGGCATCAGAGCGGTGTCCATCCACAAAGCCTTGCAACCAGAGGGCTCCGTCTTGGATCGCGCAGACCTCTTTGGCTTCTGCAACAGAGCGTCTGGCTATTTCCGCCGAGGCCAAGTCAGCAAACGTTTCAGCATCAGCAAGTCGAGAGAAGTAGGAATGCTTCGTCGTTATCGCTTCTTTGTTCTTCCGTGTCTCTGAGCAGACCTGAGCGATGACGACGGTTTTGACTTCTGCCCAGACCCCTTTGCGCAATGGGACCATTCCCCCGTCACTGCCCATGGCAAGCCGCTCTACAGGCTTTTCGCGTGGGATGGGAAAAGAGGAAGAGCCTGCGTGGGTTTTGGCCTGCAGCGTGCGAACTTCCTCAACAGCGCGACCGGTTTGCAGCGTTTGGCGTCGCGTGGTGGACGCACTGATTTGGATGCCCAGGATCGCAGCAAGATCGCTCGTGGCCTGCTCAAAGGGCATCTTGCTTGCCAAGCGTACGAGGCTTTGATGGGCATGTGGCAACAAGGTGGTATCAGGAAGATTTAGTTCGTCATCGAGGGGGAAAAAAGCTGTACCCACAGCGTGGACAGCTCTGATACTGACGGTGCAAGGTCACCTGCTGACCTCCTTGCGTTTGGAGTCGCCGTTGATGTTTTCCTCGAGCATGCATGCGTTCACCACACTGCGGGCACCGTTGTCTGTCTTGTTGCGCTTCCTCTTGGATTGATGGGCTGGTGTGCGCCACTTCTTCAATCATACGAGCTCGCATCTGATTCATCTGCTCATCGACGGCCGTTTCGATTTCTGCTAAGGTGGCTCGCGGATGCACTTGCCTCCATTGAGCTATGGCGTGGGATGCCTCTTGACTCTGTTGGTGCCATCGTTGGCTTATCTGTTCGTTCTCCATGCATGTTTCCTCTGGGCTCAAAACTCTTTTGGGGTGGCTGCTCTTTTCTTCATTGTATCATCTATGCCTCTTTGCAAAAAAATGAATGACACCCCTTGGTGTGTTGTTGTGAGATGCTTCTTCTGGTTGTGAAGGTCCTGTGATGTATGCGTCTGGTTGCACAGGCAGTGACGCGCGAGCGAGCGGCGATCCAGTGTTGCCTGAGGTTGTGTGTGAAATGGGAGAGAGAGCATGGGTTGTTGCTTGGAGGGAAGGAGTGTTCTTGGTGGAATGAACCCTTCTTCGAGATCAGCAGTCAAAGAAGCATGTCGCCGTATCGCAGGCAGATGGTCCAGTGACTCACTGCTGCTCTTATCCACATCAGAGGGGTGTTGTCCACAAGATATCCACGAAACGTGTCGTTGATCTGTGGATAAAAGGGTAGCCCCCAATCGCTGCGATCCGTTACACTTTCCTTAGTCGTAAGAAACACTGAGCACGAAGACAAAGGAGAGCATCGCATGTTGTCATCAGAAACGCACATGCCTCATAGTACGATCAGACATCGACCGATCTTTGCTACGGCACAAGTCACTCCTCTGGTATTGCGTGCCTCAACCATGTCTCTGGTCAGCGTGTTGCCGTTGCATCCAGGGGAAGAGCGAACACAAGCTCGTGTGCATTGGCATCTCTCTTTCTGTTTTGGCATGATGATCACGTTGGTTATCCTGCTTGTTGGACACTTTGTGAGATAAGAAAAGACCAAGTCGCCGCCATGACGGCGAGGTCCAGAGGCATCATGCCGATTTTTTTGTGAACACACGAGCGTAAGATGTTGTGATGGCACGCGTTGATCGGGTGAGAGGGCAATGACGACGATCAATGGGTGTGCGAGTTGTGTTGAAGCCGGGGGCAATCATCATAGGCGCGGACTTTAGGAAAAAAGGATAAAAAAAGAGACGAAAGAGAGCCTTGTGTGAGAAAGTAAAAGTATCATCAATCTTTCTTTGGAGGTTCTCATGTCGTCATCGGTCAATGATACTGAAAAATCAGCCTCGGTGCAAGGGGTTCACTGGAATGAAGAAGACTGGCAAGGCCTACTCAAGCGTTTGCCCTGTGAGTGGAAAGAGCAAGCCATCAAGCTCAAAGCCTGGCAACGGACGCGCAAACTGGCTTGCATCTCAGATCTGTTGCGAGCCCTTTTGGTGTATGCGGCCTGTGGATATTCCTATCGGCAGTTGGGCGTGTGGGCGACAGTGATGAACGTGGGGAACCTCTCAGAGCGAGCATGGCGCAAACGGCTGGAGCGAGCCCAGGACTGGATCAGTTGGTTAGTAGGAGCCTGTATCGGTTCGCAGCAGTCGCCGGACTGGTTACCCAGGAGGGCCGGGCGGATCTTGTTGGTGGATGCAAGCCGTCTGAAGGTTCCAGCAGGCTGCGGAGACGATGTGAGGATGCAGAGCGCCTATGATCTCTCGGCAGGCCGTGTCGCGCAGGTCGTGGTGACCGATCGTCACAGCGCCGAAGGACTGCATCATGTTGGTTTGCGTCCTGGAGATGTGGTGGTGACTGACGCCGGCTATCCACTAGGAAAGAGTGTGCAACAAGAACTGGCCCAGGGAGCCTACGGGGTGCATCGCGTGAGTTATCATCAGGTGCGACTGGAACGGGAAGATGGGCGAAAGATTGATTTGAAGCGACTGGTGAAACACCAGAAATATGGAACGGTGTGTGAGTATCGGGTATGGGTGTGGGACCCCAAACACACCGAACGCTTTGCGATTCGTCTGGTGATCTCGCTGTTGCCACGCCAGCAAGCGATGGCGGCTCGTGCACGCAAGCACGCACGCATCCGGCACAAAAAGGGGGCGCAGGCCAATCTGGCACCAGCATGGTGGGCTGGAGTGATGCTTCTGGGCACGACGCTTCCCAAAGAAGACTGGTCGACTCAAGACGTGGTGAAGCTCTACCGAGCGCGATGGCAGATTGAACTGTTTTTCAAGCGGCTCAAACAAGGGTTGTCCTTGCATCTGCTGCCGACCAAGCTCTGGGAGCAAGCGCAGACCTATGTGCATCTGTCTTTGATCGTCTGGTCATTGCAGGAGCAGGAAGCCCAGGAGCTTTCGGAGGTGCTGAGCGGACTGCTGGTTGAACCGGCGATTGGCCCATTGCAGGAGGACGAAGAGCAGGAGTCATCACCATGGGTGATCAGTCATGGAGGGCTGGCCTGTTGTGAACTGGAGACACTGCGCACCTTGCTGCGAGGGTCTTGGACCCGGCAACGCCTGCGTGACTGCCTCCCCAGTTTGCGACGCTATCTGGTCAGCCGACAACGGTGCAGGCGGCCCTCACAGGAAACCGAGATGCACCACTGGCTCCTCCAACGGCTTGCCATACCGGGAAAGGAGGATAATGCCGCCTAAAGTCCGCGCCTATGGGGGCAATCATCTCGCTTTGAGGTTGCCCCAACCTGAGAAGCGCGTGCATGGTGTAGGGGATGAGGTTTACAAGAGAGCGCTGTCTGGATGATTGTTCACGGGAAGAAAAAGAGCAGAGCATGGCCGAGAGCGTGCTCTTTTTTTGTTGTGGTGCATCGCTCCATGTGGCTCTTGATTCCTCACCTCAGGTTTTTTTATCTGTTACAGATCAGCTTTTTCTTGTGAGAGAAGAGTGAGGGGCTCCAAGATTTGGACATGGTTGAGCGTGAATGTTGGTCCTGCCCCTGTTGTATTTCTGATCGCTTTTCTGCATCGCACCGGTCAATCCGAGTTCTTTGTCATCTCGCATGTGAGGTTGGACGACGCTTCCATTGTTGGTGGTAGGAGTCTCTAATGTGTGTTGTCCGTGGTTCATGAGGGAGAGCGTGGAAAGACAGAGTACCGAAAAATCATGGTGAGAGAAAGCGTATGATGGATAAAAAAAGAGAGCCCAGTGGAGGTCTGTGGAAAAAAGTAAGTGCGGCAAGATGTAATTCTTATAGCCATAATGTTGTGCATCTATCAACATAAAGTGCTGTGATGTATTGACAACACGATAGGATTGAGGGTATACTGAAGAAGCGCATAGACGAATGGTGCACAAAATGCGTGTTGGTCTGAAAGAGAGGGGAGAGGCTGATGAAACAGTGGTTAGCGGAGCGTTTGCAGGAGGTGTTGCCGCAGTTGGAGGTGTTGGGCGTGGCCCAGGAAGGGGAGATCCAAAGGATCTGTGAGGAAGAGATTGCGGCGTGGCGCGCCCGTCCGACGATGAAAGCGCTGCGCTCGCTCAATACGCCGATGATCGATACCCGCAATGCGATCCGGACCTTGTCGATCACCCAGGAGAATAGTTGGATCAACCCGCGCACCCGAGAGCGCGAACATGCGGCGTTGCGCTTCATGAATTTTTCGGATGAAGAGTGGGCGGCGATGAAGGCGTTGACCGAGGAGGGACGCCAACAACGGTTAGAGGGGCAACAGTTGCTGGATCACCCGGAAGCGATTGTGGAGCGGGCGGCGACCTTGCTGGTGAGTCCGCGCTGGGAAGATATCACGGTGGGCTTGGCGGTGACCACGGGGAGACGCTTGACGGAACTGTTGAAGACGGCGACCTTGCTGGTGAGTCCGCGCTGGGAAGATATCACGGTGGGCTTGGCGGTGACCACGGGGAGACGCTTGACGGAACTGTTGAAGACGGCGACCTTTCATCCGATGCGTCCGTGGACGGTGCATTTTAGTGGGCAGCTCAAGCAAAAAGCAGAGCGCTTAGCGCCCTATGAAATCCCGACACTGGTGGAAGCCTCTTTGGTGCTAGAGGCGTGGCAGCGGCTGCGATCGTTGCTGGACTGTACCGTGATGGATAATGGAGAGGTCGAGCGTCGGTATGGACCCACCGTACGAGCGACAACGGAACGACAGTTGGCTGACTTGATCCCGACAAGAGCAGGGAAAGAGGAACGACTCTATACATTTTCACGGGTAGCGTAATGCGTGCCTCCTCTTGATCCAGCCCTCACCTTGTTTGAGTGTGTGTGAGAATGTCTCACACAGTCCTTTTTTTGCAAAAAAGCCCCAAGGGTCTTCCTCTTTTTGAGAGATATGCTGAATCACTCTCCTTGCTGACTTTCCCGTCTTTTCTGTGCTGATCAATGTGAGGGTGCATTGTGGTTTGTGGAGGGGATCTGTGCAGTACTGGTTACTAAAGTTGTTGGCCGTGTTGGCCGTGTTGGCCGTGTACTATAGCGGGTCGTACTGGATGGACGAGGGCGATTGCCAGGGATGAGTCCAACGATCACGGCGTTTGGTTTTGCCGATGGGAGTTGTGGATCGAGAGGAAGCGTTTCAACCCAGAAACCATCATACCATCCATATTGTGCGATGAGGGTATTTTCTGTGCCGGTGCGTTGGGCTTGTGCCCTGCGTTTTTTGTGTTTGCGAGCATGCAGGTCACGTAGGTCGAGAATGAGTAAGAACGAAACATGACCTGTGGCGGCAGCATAGATATCTGCTTGTGCGAGGTAATGGGCTTGAATATGCTGAGGGGTGACGGAAATAAATTCATGTTTGACTTCGATGGGAAGGAGGAACTCAGCAAATTGAAGTCCAGTGTCGACTCTTCCGCCACCGATGGGTGTATGTTCATAAATGGCTTGTTCATCGAAGCGTTGACGTAACCAGGAAAAGAGGTTGTCCTGAAGATCGTGCTCTGATGCATCTTGTCCTTTCCCCTCGTCTTCTTGGCAACGAACATATGCTGGCATCGTGTCAAACACCAAGTGGGCAAAGGCAAGGATGCTTTCTACTACTTTGACCAGCCGCATCCAGCGAGCAGGGGGGTAGGGATGGAGCACTGAGTTGAGTTCCTGTAAGAGTTTCTGGCTGGCTTCGTGGAGGAGGCCATCGCCCTCGAAGAAGGTTGGATGATCGATAGGGAGGGGGACCAAGCCGCCCCCGAATTGTTCAAGCCATTGAGCATCTTGTCCGTGACGGCGAGCCTGTAAAAAGCTGAGGAGCATTGTCTCAGGAGATTGTCCGAGGTCGGAGGCAAGATGTGAGAGTTCAGTAAGGAGTTGAGGTGAAGGAGAAAAGGCGACGTGTTCCTGTTCGGGAGCCTGATCAAGGTTCGTGATGGCCTGTTCAAAGGCATGTAAACCACGGGCCTTGCTATCTTCTCCATGAGCGAGGACGTATTTTTCCCTGATCTTCGCGAGGCGTCGTCGTCCCACTGTTTCATGGAGCATGGGACCTAGTTGGGGGACGAAGAAGGTGTTGGCGATGGCAGAGGAGACGGTAGAAGTGAGGGCGAAGTCGCTGAGGAGTTCGTCGGGATTGCCAATAATGCTATAGAGTGCTGCGAGTTCGATGATGGCTTCATCAAAATTTGTCCAATCGTCCGCATCGTTCATGGAGAGTGCTGCACGTTTCAAGGCATCAGCAAGTCCCAGGATATGAGAAAGACAGACGTTTGTGACGTCCGACCGATACTCAGCGATCCAGTGGGTCGAAGCTATCTCCGTAAGCTGATCAAAGAGTTCAAGTAAGCGTGTAGCGGTTGTGTTTCGATCGTGAGAGAGCTGATAAAAGGTGAGGAGCATTTCGACCAGACAGGCGAGAGTTCTGCGTCTGGGCGTTGTTCTTCCATGGTGGCGGCGCGAGCGAAAGCAACTTGGGTGAGCGCAAGTCGTTGACGAAATTCGGGAGTTGTGGCAGAAAGGAGTGTCTCGGAAAGCTCAATATAGGCATGTTGTACCGCTGCTTCGGCAGCCACGGCGAGGTCCTGACTTTCTCGCCAGTCTGTCAGTTTCTGGCGTAACTCTGTGGATCGTAGGACGGGGTCCAGACGTGTGATCATTTTGGCACTCTTGATAAGCAAATAGCGAGTGTCACGAGTGGTGAGGCGGATAAGGAGGGGAGCCATTTCGAGCCGAGCAATGGGATTTCTGAGGGCAAGTAACGTCAGTGCTTCTAGCAGTGCTGGAGCGAGAAATGCATGTTTACGATGCTGACGAAATGTTGTGAGGAGTGCATCCACGGCCTCTTCATTGTCAGAGGAGACGCTTACTGCGAGAGCGAGAGCGACACTGCGCAGAGTGAGTTCGCTGCCAGCAAGCGAAAGTGCTTGGATAAGGACATTGGTTGTCTCTGCTCCTGCCGGGAGGGGGGCAGAGGCT